>NZ_PJOK01000126.1 GCF_002850745.1 Nonomuraea indica | reverse complement strand
ACGGCCTCCTGCCGCGCGGAGATCACCAGCAGGACGACGACGGCCAGCGCCGCCAGCAGATGCAGGCCGTACCAGAAGAGGACCGGGATCCCGCCCAGGACGGTCCCCGCCAGGAGATCGTCGACGGAGCCGTAGCCGCCGAGGGCGGCGAGCAGGGTCAGCCCCAGGACCGCGAACCCGTGCCTGAGGCGGCCGAGGAGGATCCACACGACGACTCCCAGGCCGAACACGTAGGGGAACCGGTGGTGGAGTTGGCGTGTGAGCAGGCCGCCGCGCACATCGAAGCTGATGGTGAGAGTGGACTCGTACGCCTCGCTCATCATCACCCCGCGCAGCGGTGCGTAGTCTCCGTCGTAGGCGATCATGTCGTTGCTCGGCACGAAATCGAGCGCCAGGTAGCCGCCCGTGAGCAAGACGGTGGCGACGATGTAGATCAGCATCTCGCCGACGAGCTGGCGTAACCGCCTCCTTGTGAACATCGCACCATGATCCCGGACGCTTCCGGCGGTGGACGGC
>NZ_PJOK01000125.1 GCF_002850745.1 Nonomuraea indica | reverse complement strand
GGGGTTGGGGGTGAGGGTGGCGGTGTCGCGGCTGGTGAAGGTACCGGTGCCGGGCTGGTACCAGCGGGCGTGCATGTTGACCTTGCCGGTGTCCGGGTCGGTGTATTCGCCCTGGTAGCCGAGGTTGGTCTTGGCTCCGGTCTGCGCGGTGACGGTCCCGAAGGGATCGTAGGCGGTGGTGGTGGCCAGGGCTGTGCCGGTGAAGGTGGCGACCAGGTCGCCGTGCAGGTCGGTCAGGGTGGCGAGGGCGGGGTTGGTGCCTTCCTGCTGGCCGAGCAGGCCGCCGGACGGGTCGCGGCCGTACTTGGCCTGGACGCCTCCTGCGCTGTCGGTGATGGCGGCCAGGTCGTTGCCGAGCCCTGTGTAGGTGAACAGTTGCTTGGTGGTGCCGCGGGTACGGGTGGTGACCCGATCGAGGGAGTCGTAGCTGTAGAGGCTGTCGCCGTCGGCGATGAGGCGGTCGAAGGCGTCGAAGGTGAGCTGGGTGGTGGTGCCGTTCTTGGTCTGGGTGGCGAGGGTGCCGCG
>NZ_PJOK01000124.1 GCF_002850745.1 Nonomuraea indica | reverse complement strand
CAGGGCGGCCTCCACCTCGCCCAGCTCGATCCGGTGCCCGCGCACCTTGACCTGGTGATCCACCCGGCCCAGGAACTCCAACGTCCCGTCCGGCCAGTACCGGCCCAGATCCCCGGTCCGGTACCAGCGCATCCCGTCCCGCTCCACGAACCGGGCCGCCGTCGTCTCCGGATCACCCCGATACCCCAGAGCGACCCCTTCGCCGCCGATCCACAACTCCCCCGCCACCCAGTCGGGACAGTCCCGGCCCCGGCCGTCCACCACCCGGAAACACTGGTTCGTCAACGGCCGCCCGTACGGCACCGACACCCACTCGGCGGGCACCTTCTCGGGAACGGGGCAGAAGTTCGACCAGATCGCGGCCTCCGTCGCGCCGCCGAGGGCGACCAGCCGGGCGGCGGGGGCCTGCTCGGCCAGCCGCCCGGAAAGGTCGAGGCCGACCCAGTCGCCGGAGACCATCGCCAGCCGCAGCCCGGTGAGGGTGCCGGGCGGTGCGGCGATGAGGAGCATGTCCAGCAGTGCGGGCACCGTGTTCCACACCGT
>NZ_PJOK01000123.1 GCF_002850745.1 Nonomuraea indica | reverse complement strand
AACCGCGCGCACACCTCATCGAACGCCGCCGCGAACACCGGATACCGCTCAGCCAACCCCAGCCCCATACCGACCCGCTGCGACCCCTGACCCGAGAACAGGAACGCGACCGGCCCAGAGCTCGCCTGACCGGTGAACACGCCCGCCGCCTCGCGGTCTTCGGCGAGCGCGGTGAGCCCGGCCACCAGCGCGTCGCGATCCGCGCCGACGACGGCGGCCCGGTGCTCCAACGCGCTGCGACGGGCCGCCAGCGTGTGGGCCAGGTCGCGGAGGTCGGCGTCGTCGACGACGGGGAGAAGCCGGCGGGCCTGCTCCCGCAACGCCTCACCGCTGCGCGCGGACAGCGCCAGCGGCACGACCCCCGGCTCCTCGCCGTGAACGGGTGCCTCCTCCAGCACCGGTGGTTCTTCGAGGATGACGTGGGCGTTGGTGCCGCTGATCCCGAACGACGACACCCCCGCCCGCCGCGGCCGGTCGGTCGTGGGCCAGGGCCGCTGCTCAGACAGCAACTCCACCGCACCCGACGACCAGTCCACATGCGACGACGGCGCATCCACATGCAGGGTTCGCGGGAGCGTGCCGTGCCGCATCGCCTGCACCATCTTGATCACACCCGCCACACCCGC
>NZ_PJOK01000122.1 GCF_002850745.1 Nonomuraea indica | reverse complement strand
GGGCCGCTCGGCCAGCAGGGCTGGTTCGTGCTCGACGATGGCCATGAGAACCTGGCGTTCGTCGATGTTCGGACTGGCCAGTGCCCAGGTGATGGGCAGGCCGGCGGGGGTGCAGATCAGGTGCAGGCGCAGGCCCCAGAACCAGCGCGAGTGCGAACGGCAGTAGCCGTAGCCGGCCCAACCTGCCAGGTTCGATCGCTGGACGGTGGGGCGGGAGCGGCCACACTCCACGGGGGTGGAGTCGACGACCCACATCGGGTCCTGCCACAGGTCGGTGTCGGATGCCAGCGCCCGGATCGCGGCCTTGAGGAGCGGCAGTGCCTTGTGCAGACGCTTGTTGTAGCCGGACTGACCTGGCAGGTACGGGAAGGCGCCGGGCAGATGCGCCGGGACGTAGCGCAGCCACCGGGCCTCAGAATGCACCCCGAGCAGCACCTGCGCCACCGCCAAGGTCAGCAGTTCGGCATCGGTCAGTTTCGGCGGACGCCCTAACCGAGGGGCCTTCCCCAGCCAGTCGTCGATCGTCACGTACAGTGCGGTCAGAAGGGTGTTGAGGTCTGTCTTCACAAACCGATCCTCAACACCCTTCGCCCTTCCCGCACTTCACACCACAGCGACTTAGGACTTACTCGTCTAG
>NZ_KZ559495.1:547-748 GCF_002850745.1 Nonomuraea indica | reverse complement strand
GGCTGACATGGTGGCCGATCCTGAATGGTTCCTCGAACTGACCCGCCAGACGCACAAGCGCCGCTTTGTGGCGACCGGCGGCGCACTCAAAGACGTGCTGAAACTCGATCAGGAAACTGACGCCGACATGGTGATCGGTGATGATATTTCCGAGGGCGACGATGACGGTTCACGAATCGCGTTCGAGTGGAAAACCGAGGT
>NZ_KZ559495.1:0-537 GCF_002850745.1 Nonomuraea indica | reverse complement strand
CCGGGCAGTGAAACCTCGTAAGCCGAAGGGCGGCGAATCGCTGGCCTGCGCGACCGCCGAACTGGTGCGCGGTGCGGTGGCCGAAACCCTGAAATATTCCACGAAGCCGGCTGACATGGTGGCCGATCCTGAATGGTTCCTCGAACTGACCCGCCAGACGCACAAGCGCCGCTTTGTGGCGACCGGCGGCGCACTCAAAGACGTGCTGAAACTCGATCAGGAAACTGACGCCGACATGGTGATCGGTGATGATATTTCCGAGGGCGACGATGACGGTTCACGAATCGCGTTCGAGTGGAAAACCGAGGTCAGAAAGTACCGTCGCTCACCGACGAAAGATAAAACTGAATCAGGCTAGCGGGGTGTCGGGGTGCACCCCTGACCAGATGGCAATTGTGATAGCGTCGCGTGTGACGGTATTACAATTACACATCCTGTCCCGAAAATTCCCGCCGTTTCTCGGTTTTTTGAGCGTCGCAGACCGCACGACAAACGAACCTAAGGTGAGTTTGTATAAGTGCGCACTTCGTGAGATTC
>NZ_KZ559494.1:353-754 GCF_002850745.1 Nonomuraea indica | reverse complement strand
GCACCTTCGACCATCTGGGCCGCCTCACCAAGGAGACCGGCGGCGGAGGGGACGCCGCCAGCGCCGAACGCACCTTCGGCTACGACCTGGCCAGCCGCCAGACCACGATCGGCGACCTGACCGTCGACTACAACGACCGCACCCTCCCCCTGGCGGTCAAACGCGGCACGTCGACCCAGACGAGCTACGCCTACGACGGCCTCGGCAACCCCACCCAACGGGTCGACGCGGCCGGCACTGCCACCTTCACCTGGGACACCGCGGGCCGCCTGGAAACCGCCACCGACCCGGTCACCACCCGCAAGATCACCTACGGCTACGACGCGGCCAGCCGCCTCAAATCCATGACCGCCGCCACCGGCACCACAGCCGCCGACAGCCAACTCTTCACCTACGACGAC
>NZ_KZ559494.1:0-299 GCF_002850745.1 Nonomuraea indica | reverse complement strand
TGGGACAAGGACGACAACCTCACCACCAAGACCACCGCCGGCACCGCCGCAGCAGGCACCAACACCTACACCTACGACCACGCCGGCCGCCTCACCTCCTGGCAAGCCCCCAACGGCACCACCACCGCGTACGAGTGGGACGCCTCCGGCAACCGCACCAAAGCCGGCGACAAGACCTACACCTACGACGAACGCAACCGCCTCACCAGCGGCGACGGAACCGACTACACCTACACCCCCCGCGGCACCCTCGCCACCCAGACCAAGAACGGCACCACCACCCAGCTCACCTTCGACGC
>NZ_PJOK01000117.1 GCF_002850745.1 Nonomuraea indica | reverse complement strand
TGGCGATGGAGGCGTTGGTGTCGTCGGCGACGGCTGAGCCTCGCGAGTTTTCGCATATCACGCCGGAGTATCAGGCGATCTCGCAGTTGTGTCGGCAGGTTCGGTCGGTGGCCGAGGTGTCGGCGTTGTTGCGGATTCCGCTTGGTGTGGTGCGGGTGTTGATCGCTGATATGGCGGCCGAGGGGTTGGTGCGGGTGCATCAGCCGCAGCTGGATGCGGGCCGGCCGGATGTCAACCTGCTGGAAAGGGTGCTCAGTGGACTTCGCAGGCTCTAGTGCTGGGTCGGGTTCCGGTCTGACGTCGACGAAGATCGTGGTCGCCGGTGGGTTCGGGGTGGGTAAGACGACGTTCGTCGGTGCGGTGTCGGAGATCATGCCGTTGACGACGGAGGCGGTGATGACGGACGCGTCGGCGGGGATCGATGATCTGGCGATGACGCCGTTGAAGTCGACGACGACGGTGGCGATGGATTTCGGTCGGGTGTCGTTGGATCGGGATCTGATTCTGTATCTGTTCGGGACGCCGGGTCAGCATCGGTTCTGGTTCATGTGGGATGACTTGGTGCGGGGGGCGATCGGTGCGGTGGTGCT
Source organism: Nonomuraea indica (assembly GCF_002850745.1). Taxonomy (GTDB): domain Bacteria; phylum Actinomycetota; class Actinomycetes; order Streptosporangiales; family Streptosporangiaceae; genus Nonomuraea; species Nonomuraea indica. Next base: position 267 of record NZ_PJOK01000117.1, on the reverse strand, counting down.
GGTCGACACGCGGCGGTTGGCGGACAGTTTTCCGGCGATCGATTACTTCGAGGAGGCGCAGTTGCCGTTCATTGTGGGGGTGAACGGGTGGGATGGGCAGTATGCGCATAGTGATGCGGAGGTGCGGGACGCGTTGACGCTGGCCCCGCACATTCCGTTGGTGCGGTTGGACGCGCGGTCGAAGGATTCGGTGAAGAGCGCGTTGATCAATCTGGTCGAGCACGCGTTGACGGTCCGGATGGCCGTGCCAGGCTGGAGCGGCTAGCG
>NZ_PJOK01000116.1 GCF_002850745.1 Nonomuraea indica | reverse complement strand
GTGATCTCCGACGCGACCCCGAGCTTCTTGTTGATCTTGTAGCGGCCGACCTTGGCCAGGTCGTAGCGCTTGGGGTTGAAGTAGAGGTTCTCCAGCAGGGTCTGCGCCGACTCCTTGGTCGGCGGCTCACCCGGCCGCAGCTTGCGGTAGATGTCGAGCAGCGCGTCGTCCTGGCCGGCCGTGTGGTCCTTCTCCAGGGTGGCCCGCATCGACTCGTACTGGCCGAACCGCTCGAGGATCTGCTCGTTGGTCCATCCCAGCGCCTTGAGAAGCACGGTGACGGCCTGCTTGCGCTTGCGGTCGATGCGCACACCGACGCTGTCGCGCTTGTCGATCTCGAACTCCAGCCAGGCACCCCGCGACGGGATGACCTTGCAGCCGTACAGGTCCTTGTCGGACGTCTTGTCGACGCTGCGCTCGAAGTAGACGCCGGGCGAGCGGACCAGCTGCGAGACGACGACACGCTCGGTGCCGTTGATGATGAAGGTGCCCTTCGGCGTCATGAGCGGGAAGTCGCCCATGAAGACCGTCTGGCTCTTGATCTCACCGGTGGTGTTATTGATGAACTCCGCCGTGACGAACATCGGGGCGGAGAAGGTCATGTCCTTGTCTTTGCACTCATCGACTGAGTACTTCGGCGGCTCGAACCGGTGGTCGCGGAACGACAAGGACATGGTCCCCGAGAAGTCCTCGATCGGACTGATCTCTTCGAAGATCTCTTCGAGGCCCGACTGGGTCGGGACGTCCTTGCGCCCGGCCTGACGAGCCGCCTCGACCCGGGCCTTCCACTTCTCGTTGCCGAGCAGCCAGTCGAAGGACTCGGTCTGCAGGGCGAGAAGGTCAGGAACTTCGAGGGGCTCCTGGA
>NZ_PJOK01000115.1 GCF_002850745.1 Nonomuraea indica | reverse complement strand
TCTCGAGCACCTGGCCGACGTTCATCCGGCCGGGCACGCCGAGGGGGTTGAGGATGATGTCGACCGGGGTGCCGTCCTCCAGGAACGGCATGTCCTCGACCGGCAGGATCTTGGAGATGACACCCTTGTTGCCGTGCCGGCCGGCGAGCTTGTCACCGTCGGTGATCTTACGCTTCTGGGCCACGTACACGCGGACCAGCTCGTTGACACCGGGGGGAAGCTCGTCGCCCTCCTCGCGGGAGAACACGCGCACCCCGATGACCTTGCCCTGCTCGCCGTGCGGCACCTTCAGCGAGGTGTCACGGACCTCGCGCGCCTTCTCACCGAAGATCGCGCGCAGCAGCCGCTCCTCCGGCGTCAGCTCGGTCTCGCCCTTCGGGGTGACCTTGCCGACCAGGATGTCACCCGGCACGACCTCGGCGCCGATGCGGATGATGCCGCGCTCGTCGAGGTCGGCCAGCACCTCCTCGGAGACGTTGGGGATGTCGCGGGTGATCTCCTCGGGGCCCAGCTTGGTGTCGCGGGCGTCGACCTCGTGCTCCTCGATGTGGATCGAGGACAGGACGTCGTCCTGCACCAGCCGCTGGGACAGGATGATCGCGTCTTCGTAGTTGTGGCCCTCCCACGGCATGAACGCCACGAGGAGGTTCTTGCCCAGCGCCATCTCGCCGTTGTCGGTGCAGGGACCGTCGGCGATGACCTGGTTGACCTCGACGCGGTCGCCCTCGGCCACGATGGGCTTCTGGTTGAAGCTCGTGCCCTGGTTGGACCGCTTGAACTTGGCCACCCGGTAGGTCGTCCGCGTGCCGTCGTCGTTCATGACGGTGACGTAGTCGGCGGAGACCTCCTCGACCACACCCGCCTTCTCGGCGC
>NZ_PJOK01000114.1 GCF_002850745.1 Nonomuraea indica | reverse complement strand
GAGCCATTTCCATCCTGAAAGGCCAGGTCACAGGCTCGTTGCAACCAGCCGGACTTGATCCGCAAGTGGAGAAGCCCCTGGTAGATGCGTTGTCGACCAAGAGCAACAGCATCTCCAGGAGCTTCGCGTGCTGTTCTACCGTGCCGCGCTGCCGTTGTCACGCCGGACGTTGATGTTCCTGTCCAGCCTCATCCGCCGTCACCGCAAGAAGATCGGCTCGCGCTGGCGACGGCTGAACCCGGGCCAGCAGGCCATGCTCGCGCTCGTCCACCTGCGCAAAGGGGAGACACTAACCGAACTGGCAGCGGGTTTCGCCGTGGGCGCCACCACCGCATGGCGCTACATCCGTGAAGCCATCACGCTGCTGGCCGACCGCTCGCCTGGCCTGGACCAGGCGTTACGAGCCGCCCGGCGCGCCGGCTACGCCTTCGTGGTGCTGGACGGCACCTTGATCCCGATCGATCGAGTCGCTGCCGACCGGCCCTACTACTCGGGCAAGCACAAGAAGCACGGTATGAACATCCAGGTCCTGGCCGCCCCGGATGGCACGCCGTTGTGGACCTCCGGCTCCTTGCCGGGTTCGGTGCACGACCTGAGGGCCGCCCGGATCTGGGGCATCGTGCGTCGTCTGAAAGCTGCCGGCCTGATCACCCTGGCTGACAAGGGCTACGTCGGCGCCGGTGAGCCCGTCCGGGTGCCCTACAAGGGGAAGAACAAGCCTGCCTCGCAGAAGGCCGCCAACTCCTCGCATGCCAGGCTTCGCGGACCCGGTGAACGCGCCAATGCGCAGCTGAAGACGTGGCGCATCCTTCGCAAGCTACGCTGCTGCCCTCTTCTCGCAGGTCAGCTTGTCAAGGCGATCCTCGTCCTTCAGCTCCGCGAGGCAAGATGAAAAGCACTCA
>NZ_PJOK01000113.1 GCF_002850745.1 Nonomuraea indica | reverse complement strand
TGTGATGTGACTGCGTGCCTTTTGAAGAATGAGCCTGCGAGTTATGGTGTGTGGCGAGGTTAACCCGTGTGGGGGAGCCGTAGCGAAAGCGAGTCTGAAGAGGGCGTTTGAGTCGCATGCTGTAGACCCGAAGCGGGGTGATCTACGCATGGGCAGGTTGAAGCTCAGGTAAGACTGGGTGGAGGACCGAACCCACCAGGGTTGAAAACCTGGGGGATGACCTGTGTGTAGGGGTGAAAGGCCAATCAAACTCCGTGATAGCTGGTTCTCCCCGAAATGCATTTAGGTGCAGCGTTGCGTGTTTCTTGCCGGAGGTAGAGCACTGGATGGCCGATGGGCCCGACAAGGTTACTGACGTCAGCCAAACTCCGAATGCCGGTAAGTGAGAGCGTGGCAGTGAGACTGCGGGGGATAAGCTTCGTAGTCGAGAGGGAAACAGCCCAGATCACCGACTAAGGCCCCTAAGCGTGTGCTAAGTGGGAAAGGATGTGGAGTCGCAGAGACAACCAGGAGGTTGGCTTAGAAGCAGCCACCCTTGAAAGAGTGCGTAATAGCTCACTGGTCAAGTGATTCCGCGCCGACAATGTAGCGGGGCTCAAGTACACCGCCGAAGTCGTGGCACTGATACGAGTGATCGTGTTGGTGGGTAGGGGAGCGTCGTGCATCCGGTGAAGCCGCCGAGTGATCGAGTGGTGGAGGGTGTGCGAGTGAGAATGCAGGCATGAGTAGCGAATCGAGGGTGAGAAACCCTCGCGCCGGATGACCAAGGGTTCCTGGGGCAGGCTAATCCGCCCAGGGTAAGTCGGGACCTAAGGCGAGGCCGACAGGCGTAGTCGATGGACAACGGGTTGATATTCCCGTACCCGCTTCAACGCGCCCATATCGAACCTCGTGATGCTAAGAGTCCTTAAGTC
>NZ_PJOK01000112.1 GCF_002850745.1 Nonomuraea indica | reverse complement strand
GCGAGAAGGTGTACTACTCCGTCGGCGGCGGGTTCGTGGTGGACGAGAACGCCGCCGGCGCCGACCGGATCAAGCCCGACGACACCGTGCTGCCGTATCCGTTCACCACCGCCGAGGAACTGCTCAAGCACTGCTCGGCCACGGGGTTGTCGATCTCGGCGCTGATGCTGGAGAACGAGAAGGCGTTCGGCCGCGGTGAGGCGGAGATCCGCGCGGGGATCCTGCAGTTGTGGCGGGTGATGTCGGAGTGCGTGCGGCGCGGCATCGCGCGGGAGGGGGTGCTGCCGGGCGGGTTGAAGGTCAGGCGGCGGGCCAACCAGTTGCACCGCAGGTTGCAGAGCGAGACCTCGGGCACCGATCCGTTGCAGGCGATGGACTGGGTGTCGCTGTTCGCGCTGGCGGTCAACGAGGAGAACGCCGCCGGTGGCCGGATCGTCACCGCGCCGACCAACGGGGCGGCGGGCATCATCCCGGCGGTGCTGACCTACTACTGGCGGTTCGTGCCGGGCGCGGAGGAGGAGGGGGTGATCCGGTTCATGCTGACGGCGGCGGCGGTGGGGGTGCTGTTCAAGGAGAACGCCTCGATCTCGGGGGCGGAGGTGGGCTGTCAGGGCGAGGTGGGGTCGGCGTGCTCGATGGCCGCGGCCGGGCTGACCGAGGTGCTGGGCGGCACGCCGGAACAGGTGGAGAACGCCGCCGAGATCGGCATCGAGCACAACCTGGGGCTGACCTGCGACCCGATCGGGGGGCTGGTGCAGATCCCGTGCATCGAGCGCAACGCGGTCGCCTCGATCAAGGCCATCACCGCGGCCCGCATCGCGCTGCGCGGCGACGGCCGCCACTTCGTCGCCCTGGACAAGGCGATCAAGACCATGCGCGACACCGGCCGTGACATGCTCGACAAGTACAAGGAGACCTCACGCGGCGGCCTCGCCGTCAACGTCATCGAGTGCTAG
>NZ_PJOK01000111.1 GCF_002850745.1 Nonomuraea indica | reverse complement strand
TTGTGGTCAAGTCCTCGGCCTATTAGTACCGGTCAGCTCCACACGTTACCGTGCTTCCACCTCCGGCCTATCAACCCGGTCGTCTACCGGGAGCCTTACCCACTCACGTGGTGGGAGACCTCATCTCAAGGCGAGCTTCCCGCTTAGATGCTTTCAGCGGTTATCCCTTCCGAACGTAGCCAACCAGCCGTGCACCTGGCGGTACAACTGGCACACCAGAGGTTCGTCCGTCCCGGTCCTCTCGTACTAGGGACAGCCCCTTTCAAGTCTCCTGCGCGCGCAGCGGATAGGGACCGAACTGTCTCGCGACGTTCTAAACCCAGCTCGCGTACCGCTTTAATGGGCGAACAGCCCAACCCTTGGGACCTACTCCAGCCCCAGGATGCGACGAGCCGACATCGAGGTGCCAAACCATCCCGTCGATATGGACTCTTGGGGAAGATCAGCCTGTTATCCCCGGGGTACCTTTTAGCCGTTGAGCGACACCGCTTCCACACGCCGATGCCGGATCACTAGTCCCAGCTTTCGCTCCTGCTCGACCCGTCAGTCTCACAGTCAAGCTCCCTTGTGCACTTACACTCAACACCTGATTACCAACCAGGCTGAGGGAACCTTTGGGCGCCTCCGTTACCCTTTAGGAGGCAACCGCCCCAGTTAAACTACCCACCAGACACTGTCCCCGATCCGGATCACGGACCAGAGTTAGACGTTCAAAACGACCAGAGTGGTATTTCACCAATGACTCCACCCGAACTAGCGTCCGAGCTTCCCAGTCTCCCACCTATCCTACACAAGACGCTCCAAACGCCAATGTCAAGCTGTAGTGAAGGTCCCGGGGTCTTTCCGTCCTGCTGCGCGTAACGAGCATCTTTACTCGTAATGCAATTTCGCCGGGTCTGCGGTTGAGACAGCGGGGAAGTCGTTACGCCATTCGTGCAGGTCGGAACTTACCCGACAAGGAATTTCGCTACCTTAGGATGGTTATAGTTACCACCGCCGTTTACCGGCGCTTAAGTTCTCACCTTCGCACAGCAAGCTGCGCTAAGCGGTCCCCTTAACGTTCCGGCACCGGGCAGGCGTCAGTCCGTATACATCGTCTTACGACTTCGCACGGACCTGTGTTTTTAGTAAACAGTCGCTTCCCCCTGGCCACTGCGACCCCCACCAGCT
>NZ_PJOK01000110.1 GCF_002850745.1 Nonomuraea indica | reverse complement strand
AGCCCGAACGTGTACGCCACCCGCCCCGACAACACACTGGCCGCACCACCGGTCAGCAGGTAACCTTCCACCTCTTCTGCGCCTCGTCCGAGAAGCGGGCCGTACTCCTGGCGCATCCCCCCGACGAACACCCCGGCCTGCGCGCCGCGCAGCGTGGCCGGGTCGATGCCGGCCCGTTCGAACGCCTCCCATGACGTCTCCAGCAGCAACCGCTGCTGCGGATCCATCGCCAGCGCCTCACGCGGCGAGATCCCGAAGAACCCCGCGTCGAAGTCACCCGCGTCGTACAGGAACCCGCCATCACGCACGTACGAACGACCCGGCCGCTCCGGATCCGGATCGAACAACGCCCCCAGATCCCACCCCCGATCGGCCGGAAAACCCCCGATCCCGTCCCCACCCGACGCCACCAGCTCCCACAGCCCTTCCGGCGAGGAAACCCCGCCCGGATACCGGCACGCCATCCCCACGATCACGATCGGATCGTCGGACACGCCGGTGGCCACCGGCGCGGACGTGATCGGCGACGACCCCAGCAGCTCACGCCGCAGGTGGCCGGCGAGCGCGGCCGGCGTCGGGTGGTCGAAGATGAGCGTGGCCGGCAGCCGCAGCCCGGTCGCGGCGGTGAGCCGGTTGCGGAACTCCACGCCGGTCAACGAGTCGAAGCCGAGATCCTTGAACGGCCGCTCGCCGTCGACGGCGTCCGGTGCGGCATGTCCGAGGACAGCCGCAGCGTGCTCGCGGGCCAGGTCGAGGAGGGCGCGGTAGCGGTCCGCGTCCGGCATGGCGGCCAGGCGCTGGGCGTAGGACGTTTCGGCCGCGGATCGGGCGGTCGTCCTGTGGACCGGCGCCCTGACGAGGCCGCGCAGCATCGCGGGCACCTCGGTGTCGCCGCGGAAGGCGGTGAGGTCGAGCGCGACGGGCACCTGTACCGGTTCTGCCGCGGCGAGGGCGGCGTCGAGCAGGTGGAGGGCGTGCTCGGTGGTGAGCGGGGCGACGCCGGAGCGGGCCATCCTGGCCAGGTCGGCCGCGCCCAGCCCGCCGGTCATGCCGCTCGACTCGGCCCAGAGTCCCCAGGCGAGCGACACGCCGGGCAGCCCCCGTTCGACGCGCTGGGTGACCAGCGCGTCCAGGAAGGCGTTCGCGGCGCCGTACGCCGCCTGCCCGGCTCCGCCGAGCGTGCCCACGGCCGAGGAGAACACGACGAACCCCGCCAGGTCGCGGGTCACCTCGTGCAGCACCGTGCCGCCGGTCACCTTCGCGGCCAGCACCCGATCGACCTGCTCCGCACTCAACCCGGCGA
>NZ_PJOK01000109.1 GCF_002850745.1 Nonomuraea indica | reverse complement strand
TCGCCGGGTTGAGTGCGGAGCAGGTCGATCGGGTGCTGGCCGCGAAGGTGACCGGCGGCCTCGTCCTGCACGAGCTGACCCGGGACCGGGACCTCGCCGCCTTCGTCGCCTTCTCCTCTGCGGCCGGCACGCTCGGCGGAGCCGGACAGGCCCCGTACGCGGCGGCCAACGCCTTCCTGGACGGCCTCATGTCGTGGCGGCGCGGCCAGGGACTGCCCGGCACCTCGCTCGGCTGGGGCCTGTGGGCCGAGCGCAGCGACATGACGAACGATCTCGGCCACGCCGACCTGGCCCGCTGGGAGCGGATCGGCCTCGGCGCCATGGAGACGGACCCGGCCCTGCGGCTCCTCGACCGGGCGATCGCGACCGGAGAAGCGGCGCTGCTGCCTCTCCGGCTCCACCTGCCGGCACTGCGCGCGACCCGCGAGCAGGTACCTCCCGTGCTGCGCGGCCTGGCCGGAGTGCCGGGACGGGGCCAGGGCACCGGAACCCGTGAGACCCTCCGGCAGCGCCTCGCCGACCGGCCCGCCGCCGAGCGGGAACGCCTGCTGCTCGACCTGGTACGCACCCACGTCGCCACCGCGCTCGGCCACCCCTCGCCCGCGTCGGTCGAGCCAGGCCGTTCCTTCAAGGACCTGGGCTTCGACTCGCTCACCGCGGTCGAGCTGCGCAACCGGCTCACCGCCGCGACCGGGCTTCGGCTGCCGGCCACGCTCATCTTCGACTACCCCGAACCCGCCACCCTGGCCCGCCACCTGCTGGCCGAACTGGCCGGGACGCTGCCGAGCGGCGCCCGCACGCGGGCGCAGCAGAGCCACTCCGACGACGATCCGATCGTGATCGTGGGGATGGCGTGCCGGTATCCGGGCGGGGTTTCCTCGCCGGAGGGGTTGTGGGAGCTGGTGGCGTCGGGTGGGGACGGGATCGGGGGTTTTCCGGTCGATCGGGGGTGGGATCTGGGGGCGTTGTTCGATCCGGATCCGGAGCGGCCGGGTCGTTCGTACGTGCGTGAGGGCGGGTTCCTGTACGACGCGGGTGACTTCGATGCGGGGTTCTTCGGGATCTCGCCGCGTGAGGCGCTGGCGATGGATCCGCAGCAGCGGTTGCTGTTGGAGACGTCGTGGGAGGCGTTGGAGCGGGCCGGGATCGATGTGGCGTCCCTGCGCGGCAAGGACGCGGGCGTGTTCGTCGGCCTCATGCATCACGACTACTCGGCCCGCTTGCACACCACACCGGCCGACCTCGAAGGCCACATCGGCATCGGCAACTCCGGCAGCGTCGCCTCCGGTCGGGTGGCGTACACGTTCGGGCTGGAGGGGCCGGCGGTGACGATCGACACGGCGTGTTCGTCGTCGTTGGTGGCGTTGCATCTGGCGGGGCGGGCGTTGCGGGCGGG
>NZ_KZ559493.1:372-1551 GCF_002850745.1 Nonomuraea indica | reverse complement strand
GACTTCCAGCACGAGGGCGAGGTACGCACCGCCGCCTTCACCGTCAACGCCGGTCAGGCTCCGGCCGTCGCCGCCGAAACCACCACCGCGACCCCGAAGCCCACCCCCACCAAGTCCAGTTCGCAGGACGAACACGGCGACCACAGCCACTGACGCCGGACATGACGTGAGAAAGGAGAGGTGATGGCTCCCATCACCGACGAGAAGCCGCCGGCACCCGGTGGCTCGGTCGAGCTCGCGATCGGCGGCATGACATGCGCGTCGTGCGCCAACCGGATCGAACGCAAGCTCAACAAGCTCGACGGGGTGACCGCCACGGTCAACTACGCCACCGAGAAGGCCAGGGTCGCCTTCCCCGAAGGGCTTGACCCGCAGGCGTTGATCGCCGAGGTGGAGAAGGCCGGCTACACCGCCGCGCTCCCCGCCCCGTCGGCGCGAGACTCCGGAGCGCGGGAGCCGGGCGAGGCCGCCGATGATGAGCTGCGGCCGCTGCGGAACCGGTTGATCACCTCTCTGGTGCTGTCGGTTCCGGTGATCGCGATGGCGATGGCGCCGGTGTTGCAGTTCACGAACTGGCAGTGGCTGTCGCTGACGTTGGCGGCGCCGGTGGTGGTGTACGCGGGCTGGCCGTTCCACAAGGCCGCCTGGACCAACCTGCGTCACGGCGCGGCGACCATGGACACGCTGGTGTCGCTCGGGACGCTGGCCGCGTTCGGCTGGTCGTTGTGGGCGCTGTTCTTCGGCACCGCCGGGCAGCCGGGCATGACGCACCCGTTCGAGTTCACCATCGCCCGCACCGACGGCTCGATGAACATCTATCTGGAGGCCGCCGCCGGGGTGACCGCGTTCCTGCTGGCCGGCCGCTATTTCGAGGCGCGTTCCAAGCGGCGGGCCGGGGCGGCGTTGCGGGCGTTGCTGGAGCTGGGCGCCAAGGACGTGGCGGTGCTGCGTGACGGTGTCGAGGTGCGGATCCCCACCGACCGGCTGGCGGTGGGCGACCGGTTCGTGGTCCGGCCGGGTGAGAAGATCGCCACCGACGGCGTGGTCGAGGAGGGTTCCTCGGCGGTGGACGCCTCCATGCTGACCGGCGAGTCGGTCCCCGTCGAGGTGCGGCCGGGCGACGCCGTCACCGGCGCCACCGTCAACGCGGGCGGCCGGCTGGTGGTCCGCGCCACCCGG
>NZ_KZ559493.1:0-362 GCF_002850745.1 Nonomuraea indica | reverse complement strand
ATCGGCTCCGACACCCAGCTCGCCCAGATGGCCAAGCTGGTGGAGGAGGCCCAGACCGGCAAGGCGCGGGTGCAGCGGCTGGCCGACCGCATCTCCGGCGTGTTCGTCCCCATCGTGATCGCGCTGGCCCTGGGCACGCTCGGGTTCTGGCTGGGCACCGGCGCGGGGGCGACGGCCGCGTTCACCGCCGCGGTCGCCGTGCTGATCATCGCCTGCCCGTGCGCGCTCGGCCTCGCGACACCGACGGCGCTGCTGGTCGGCACCGGCCGCGGCGCCCAGCTCGGCATCCTGATCAAGGGGCCGGAGGTGCTGGAGTCCACCCGCCGCGTCGACACCGTCGTGCTGGACAAGACCGGCACCGT
>NZ_KZ559492.1:369-1563 GCF_002850745.1 Nonomuraea indica | reverse complement strand
GACTTCCAGCACGAGGGCGAGGTACGCACCGCCGCCTTCACCGTCAACGCCGGTCAGGCCCCGGCCGTCACCGCCGAAACCACCACCGCGACCCCGAAGCCCACCCCGACCACGTCCGACGCGCACGGCGACCACAGCCACTGACGCCCGACACGACGTGGAGACACGACGTGGAGACACGACGTGGAGACACGACGTGAGAAAGGAGAGGTGATGGCTCCCATCACCGACGAGAAGCCGCACGGCTCGGTCGAGTTGTCGATCGGCGGCATGACATGCGCGTCGTGCGCCAACCGGATCGAACGCAAGCTCAACAAGCTCGACGGGGTGACGGCGACGGTCAACTACGCCACGGAGAAGGCCAGGGTCGCCTTCCCCGAAGGGCTTGACACGCAGGCGTTGATCGCCGAGGTGGAGAAGGCCGGCTACACCGCCGCGCTGCCGGCTCCCCCGGCCGGGGAGGCCGATGAGCCGGGCGAGGCCGCCGATGATGAGCTGCGGCCGCTGCGCAACCGGTTGATCACCTCTCTGGTGCTGTCGGTTCCGGTGATCGCGATGGCGATGGCGCCGGTGTTGCAGTTCACGAACTGGCAGTGGCTGTCGCTGACGTTGGCGGCGCCGGTGGTGGTGTACGCGGGCTGGCCGTTCCACAAGGCCGCCTGGACCAACCTGCGTCACGGCGCGGCGACCATGGACACGCTGGTGTCGCTCGGGACGCTGGCCGCGTTCGGCTGGTCGTTGTGGGCGCTGTTCTTCGGCACCGCCGGGCAGCCGGGCATGACGCACCCGTTCGAGTTCACCATCGCCCGCACCGACGGCTCGATGAACATCTATCTGGAGGCCGCCGCCGGGGTGACCGCGTTCCTGCTGGCCGGCCGCTATTTCGAGGCGCGTTCCAAGCGGCGGGCCGGGGCGGCGTTGCGGGCGCTGCTGGAGCTGGGCGCCAAGGACGTGGCGGTGCTGCGTGACGGTGCCGAGGTGCGGATCCCCACCGACCGGCTGGCGGTGGGCGACCGGTTCGTGGTCCGGCCGGGCGAGAAGATCGCCACCGACGGCGTGGTCGAGGAGGGCACCTCGGCGGTGGACGCCTCCATGCTGACCGGCGAATCGGTCCCCGTCGAGGTCCGGCCGGGCGACGCCGTCACCGGCGCCACCGTCAACGCGGGCGGCCGGCTGGTCGTCCGCGCCACCCGC
>NZ_KZ559492.1:0-359 GCF_002850745.1 Nonomuraea indica | reverse complement strand
GGCTCCGACACCCAGCTCGCCCAGATGGCCAAGCTGGTGGAGGAGGCCCAGACCGGCAAGGCGCGGGTGCAGCGGCTGGCCGACCGCATCTCCGGCGTGTTCGTCCCCATCGTGATCGCGCTGGCCCTGGGCACGCTCGGGTTCTGGCTGGGCACCGGCGCGGGGGCGACGGCCGCGTTCACCGCCGCGGTCGCCGTGCTGATCATCGCCTGCCCGTGCGCGCTCGGCCTCGCCACACCGACGGCGCTGCTGGTCGGCACCGGCCGCGGCGCCCAGCTCGGCATCCTGATCAAGGGGCCTGAGGTGCTGGAGTCCACCCGCCGCGTCGACACCGTCGTGCTGGACAAGACCGGCACCGT
>NZ_PJOK01000103.1 GCF_002850745.1 Nonomuraea indica | reverse complement strand
ATCACCAGGTCAAGGTGCGCGGGCACCGGATCGAGCTGGGCGAGGTGGAGGCCGCCCTGCTCGGCCACCCGGCCGTCGAGCGCGCCGTCGCCACCGTCGTCACCCCCGGCGGCGATCCCGCCACCGCTGATGCCGCCACCAGCAGCGGCACCGCCACCGGTGCCGGAGGGCGTCGCCTCGCCGCGCTGGCCGTACCGGCCGATCCCGGCGACCCGCCCTCCCAGGAGGACCTGCGCGCCTGGCTCGCCGACCGGCTGCCGCCGTACATGGTGCCGGAGCACGTGACGCTGCGGCCGGACGTCCCGCTCACCCCCAACGGGAAGATCGACCGTGCGGCCGTCACCCGCATCGCGGGCGAGCAGGCCGCCGGCCGGGCCGAACGTCTCGACCCGCCACGCGAAGGGCTGGAGACCACCGTCGCCGAACTGTGGCGCGAGCTTCTCGGCGTGGACGCCGTCGGGCGCGACCACGACTTCTTCACCCTCGGCGGCGACAGCCTGCTCGCCACCCGGCTCATCACGCGGCTGCGCGCGTCCGGCGTCGCGGACGCCGAACTGTCGCACCTGTTCGAGCGGCCCGTCCTGGCCGACTTCGCCGCCACCCTGCGCCACGGCGACCCGACCGGCGAGACGGGACGGTCCGCGCTGCGGGCCGACCCCGAGCACCGGCACGACCCGTTCCCGCCGACCGACGTGCAGCGCGCCTACTGGGTGGGGCGGACCGACGACTTCGCCCTCGGTGGCGTCGGCTGCCACTTCTACACCGAGTACGACCTGACCGGGCTGGACCTCGCCCGCCTGGAGGAGGCGTGGAACCGGCTCGTCGAGCGGCACGAGATGCTGCGCGCCGAGTTCCTGCCCGACGGCCGGCAGCACATCCTGCCCCGGGTGCCGCGCTTCACGATCCCCGTCGTGGACGCCGGTGACGAGGACGCCGACCGGGCCCTGGCCGACCTTCGCGACGCCATGTCGCACCAGGTCCTCGACGCCACCCGGTGGCCGCTGTTCGACGCCCGCGCCGTGAGGTACGGCGACGGCCGTACCCGCCTCGGCGTCAGCTTCGACAACATCATCCTCGACGCGCTCAGCACGATGACCCTGCTGCGCGAGCTGGAGACCCTGTACGCGGACCCGTCCGCCGAACTTCCCCCGATCGGCGTGTCGTTCCGCGACTACGTGCTCACCGTCCGGCCGGACCCCGAGGCGCTGCGTCGCGCTGAGACCTACTGGTCGAGGCGGGTCGCCGAGCTGCCCCCCGCCCCTCAGCTCCCGCTCGCAGCCGACCCCGCCCGGATCGGCCGGCCCCGCTTCGCGCGGCGTCAGGCACGGCTGTCGCCCGGACAGTGGGGGAGGGTCAAGGAGACCGCGCGCCGCTGCGGTCTCACCCCGTCGACGGTGCTCGCCACCGCGTTCGCCGAGGTGCTCGGCGCGTGGAGCGCCCGCCAGGACCTCACGATCAACCTCACCCTGTTCGACAGGCGCGAGGTCCACCCCGACATCGACGCCGTCCTCGGCGACTTCACCTCCCTGCTGCTCGTCGGCTACCAGCCGGAGCCGGGCGGCACCTGGCTCGCGAACGCCCGCCGCCTGCAACGCCAGGTCGTCCGCGACCTGGAACACAGCGAGGTCTCCGCCATCCAGGTGATGCGCGAGCTGGCCAGGCAGACCGGCTCCGCCGAGGTGACCATGCCGGTCGTCTTCACCAGCACCCTCGGCGTGACCGGCGAGGACGGAGCGGACACCGGCCGGATGTTCGCCGAGCCGGTGTGGGGCGTCTCCCAGACGCCGCAGGTGTGGCTGGACCACCAGGTGGTCGAGGTGGACGGCGGGCTGCTGTTCAACTGGGACGCGGTGGAGGAGCTGTTCGCGCCGGGCGTGCTGGACGGCATGTTCGCCGCCTTCGCCCGGCTGCTCGAATGGCTCTCCGCCGGTGACTGGGACCGCGAGACGCCCGCTCTCGTGCCGGCCGAGCAGCTCGTCGTCCGGGCCGGCGTGAACGACACGGCTGGTGTGGTGCCGGCGGGGGTGTTGCATGGGGGGTTCTTCGAGGTGGC
>NZ_PJOK01000102.1 GCF_002850745.1 Nonomuraea indica | reverse complement strand
CGTTCCATGCGCCGTCCATCCCGGTCGTGTCGACGTTGACCGGGCAGCCGACTCCGGAGATCGCCACGGCGGGTTACTGGGTGCGGCAGGTACGAGAGCCGGTGCGCTACGCCGACGGGCTCGCCGACCTGGTCGCCCGGCGAGCCACGGTGCTCGTGGAGGTGGGGCCCGACGGCGTGCTCGGTGCGATGTCGCCCGACCACCGCGTCATCCCGCTGCTCCGCGCGGGCCGCGACGAGCCGCGCACGCTCCTCGCCGCGCTGGGCGAGGCCCACGCGCGCGGGATGGCGGTGTCCTGGGAACGACTGTTCGCCGGCACGCGCGCCAAACTGGCCGACCTGCCCGCCTACCCCTTCCAGCGCCGGCGCTACTGGCTGCCTCCTGCCTCCGGCGTGGACGCGGGCGCTCTGGCCCCGACGGGTCACCCGTTGCTCAGCGGGGCCGCGGAACTGGTCGAGGGCGGCGGCCTGCTGCTCACCGGCCGGCTCTCCCTGGCCTCGCAGCCATGGCTGGCCGATCACGTGGTGCTCGGTTCCGTGCTGCTGCCCGGTACCGCGTTCCTGGAGCTGGCGCTGCAGGCGGCGGCCCGCGCGGGCTGCGACCGCGTCGAGGAGCTCACCCTGCAGGCGCCGCTGGTGCTGCCGGAACGGGGGACCGTACAGATCCAGGTGGAGGTCGGCCCGGCCGACGAGTCGGGGCGGCGCGCCCTCGCGATCCACTCACGCCCGGAGGAGCCCGGCGACGCGGACGACGGCTGGGTGCGGCACGCGGGCGGCTTCGCGGGCACGCGGCCGGAGCCGGACCTGACCGCCGATCCGGCCGCCGACCTGACCGCCTGGCCACCACCCGGCGCCGAACCGGTCGAACTCGGCGGGCACTACGAGCTGATGGCCGGGCGCGGCTACCCCTACGGGCCCGCCTTCCAGGGCCTGCGCGCGATGTGGCGGGCCGGCGAGGAGGTGTACGCCGAGGTCGCGGCGGACCTGGACACGCAGGCGTACACGCTCCACCCGGCGCTCCTCGACGCGGTCCTGCACGCCCTGGCCGCCGGCGACCTGCCCGACGGTCGGGTGCTGCTGCCGTTCTCGTGGGCCGACGTCTCTCCCCGTGCCACCGGCGCGGCGACCCTGCGCGCGCGCCTGCGGCGCACCGGCCCCGACACCCTGGTCATCGACGTCGCCGACGGCTCCGGCGTCCCCGTCGTGTCGGGTGCGGCACTCACCCTGCGGCAGGTGACCGCGGACACGCTGTCGCAGGGACGCCGGAACGCGGGCGCCCTGTACCGGGTCGAGTGGCAGCCCATCGGGACACCCGCTGGGATGCCCGCTGGGACGCCCGCTGGGACACCCGCTGGGATGCCCGCTGAGACGCCCGCTGAGACGCCCGCTCCCCCGCCCGCCCGGTGGACGCTGCCGGACGGCCGGGAGCCCTACCTCGTCCAGGACGCCATGGCCGCCGACGCGCCCGACGTCGTCGTGACCTCCTGCGCTGGAGAGGACCCCGTCGGCGCCGTGCACCGGGTGCTGGGCCTCGTCCAGGACTGTCTGGCCGCCGACGGCTCCCGGCTCGTGGTCGTCACGCAGGGGGCGATGGCCGTCGGCGGGGAGGTCGGCGATCCGGCCGGCACGGCGGTCTGGGGGCTGGTGCGCTCGGCCCAGACCGAGCACCCGGACCGGTTCACGCTGGTGGACCTCGACGGGGACGGTGCGGGCCGCGTCCTGATCCCCGCCGCGCTCGCCACCGGAGAGCCACAGATCGCGATCCGCGGCGGTGAGCTGCACGTGCCCCGCCTGGCCGAGTACTCCGCCACGCCCGCGCCCTGGACGGCCCCCGGCGGGACGGTGCTGGTCACGGGCGGGACCGGGACGTTGGGCCGGTTGGTGGCGCGTCATCTGGTGTCGGTGCACGGGGTGCGGGAGGTGGTGCTGGTCGGTCGGCGTGGTGGTGTGTCTTTGGAGGGTTTGCCGGGTGTGCGGGTGGTGGCGGGTGATGTGACGGATCGTTCGGCGATGGCGGCTTTGGTGGAGTCGTTGCCGGATCTGTCGGTGGTGGTGCACGCGGCCGGTGTGGTGGATGACGGGGTGGTCGCCGGGTTGAGTGCGGAGCAGGTCGATCGGGTGCTGGCCGCGAAGGTGACCGGCGGC
>NZ_PJOK01000101.1 GCF_002850745.1 Nonomuraea indica | reverse complement strand
GACATGGCGGAACGCCTCGGGCGCCCGCCGTACGTCCCACGTGGTGATGGGCGGCAGTCGCAGGGCGCCGGACTCGAACAGGGCGAGCAGGTCGGCCAGCATGCTCCGGACGCGTTCGGGTTCGACCCGCATCAGGTCGAACGGCTGGTAGTCCGTGCCGGGAAGGCCGGCGGGATCGCGCAGGTCGGTCTTGCCCATCTCCAGGAACCGGCCGCCGGGCGCCAGCATCCGCAGCGAGGCGTCGAGGAACTCACCGGTGAGAGAGTTCAGGATCACGTCCATGCCGGCGGTGAAGGCCGCGGCGAAGTCAAGGGTGCGCGAGGAGGCGATGTGCGCGTCGTCCAGGCCGCGCTCCCGCAGCGCGGCCCACTTGGCGGGGCTCGCGGTGGCGAACACCTCCGCCCCCAGGTGCTGGGCGAGGGCGACGGCCGCGGAGCCGACGCCGCCGGTGGCGGCGTGGATCAGGACGCGTTCTCCCTCCCGCAGCCGGGCGAGTTCGACCAGGCCGTAGTAGGCGGTGAGGTAGGCGATCGGTACCGAGGCCGCCTCCTCGTACGACCATCCGGCGGGGATCGGCGCGAGCATCCGGTGATCGGCGACCGCGCTGGTCCCGAACGCGTGGGAGAACAGGCCGAACACCCGGTCTCCCGGTGCCAGCCCGGTCACGCCGGGGCCCACCTCGACGACGGTTCCGGCGCCCTCGCCGCCGAGGGGCACGTCGGCCGGGTACAGGTCCAGCGCGATGAGCACGTCGCGGAAGTTGACCCCCGCCGCGCGTACCCGGAGGCGCACCTGGCCGGGCCCGAGCTCCTGTTCCGGGTGGGCGCGCAGGGCGAGATGGTCCAGGGTGCCCTTGGCCGTCACGTCCAGCCGCCAGTGCGGCGACGCGGGCGGCACCAGGCCGCGATGGGTGGACATCCGCGCGAGCCGGGGGGCGTAGGCCGTGCCGGCGCGGATCGCGATCTCGGGCTCCCCGGCGACCACGGGCTGCACAGGGTCCGCGGGGCGCACAGGGTCCGCGGGGCGCGCACGGTCCGCGGGGCGCGCAGGATGCGCGGGCCTTGCGAGGTCTGCCGGATCCGCGGGCGCTGCGGGCTCGGCGGGATCCGCTGGGGCGTCGGTGTCGACGAGCAGGATTCTGCCGGGATGCTCTCCCTGCGCGCCCCGGACCAGCCCCCAGATCGCCGCGGCGGCCGGATCGGGCGCGGGGTCGCCCGGGACCGCGGCCACCGCGCGCCTGGTGACGATCATCAGGCGGGCGTCGTCGCCGGGCTCTCCGGCCAGCCATTCCTGAAGGGCGGCGAGCGTCGCGTGCACCGCGGCGTGGGTGTCCGCTGCCAGGTCTCCCGTCCGGGGCGGCTCGCAGTGGACCACGGTGACGCCCGCGTTCCGCCCCGCCTCCATGGGCACCGCGGACCACTCGACGCGGAAGAGGGAGTCGTCGTGCTGGGCGGCGGGGGCTGCCAGGGGTCTGAGTACGAGCGAGTCGACGGTGACGACGGGCGCGCCCGTGGCGTCCGCGGCGACGATCGACACGGCGTCCGCGCCGGCCGGTGTCAGCCGGGCGCGCAGCGTGGTCGCGGCGGCGGCGTGCAGCGTCACCCCGGACCAGGAGAACGGGATGCGGGGCGGCTGCCCCGCCGCCGGAGGGGTCGCGGCGGCGAGGGCGTGCAGGACGGCGTCCAGGAGTGCCGGATGCAGCCCATACGTCTCCGTGCCGGCCGCCTCGGGCAGGGCGACCTCCGCGTAGACGTCGTCCCCCGCCCGCCAGACGGCACGCAGTCCCCGGAAGGCGGGGCCGTAGCCGAGGCCCGCCTCGGCGAGCGCCTCGTAGTGGCCGTCCAGCTCGACCGGTTCGGCTCCGGGCGGCGGCCAGGCTCCGATGGCCTGCTCGCCGGTGCCGGGCGCGGCCGGTTGCGGGGTGACCGTTCCGGTGGCGTGCCGGGTCCAGTCGTCGCCTGAGGAGCTGGAGTGGATGCTCACCTCGCGCCTGCCGGTCCGGTCGGCCGTGCCGACCCGGAGCTGGACCGACACCGCGCCCGGCCCTGGCAGCACGAGGGGCGCCTCGATCGTGAGCTCCTCCAGGTGGCCGCAGCCCGCCTGGTCGGCGGCGCGGACCGCGAGCTCGACCAGGGCGGCGCCGGGGAGGATGGGGCTGCCCGCGATGACGTGGTCGGCCAGCCA
>NZ_PJOK01000100.1 GCF_002850745.1 Nonomuraea indica | reverse complement strand
GCTCTGCGTGCCGCCCGTGCGGCCCTGGAGGCGGCGGGCGGGCGTGCGGCGGAGGTCGGTTTGCTGCTCTACTGCGACGTGTGGCACCAGGGGCCTGACGGGTGGCTGCCGCAGTACTTCCTGCAGCGGCACCTCGTCGGCGGCGACGCCCTGGCCGTCGAACTGCGCCACGACGCCAACGGCGTGTTCAGCGCGCTGGAGCTGGCCGGACCCTATCTGGGTGTCGCCCCGGCGGGGCGGCCCGACGCGCTCGTGGTGGCCGCCGACAACTTCGGCACGCCGCGCTTCGACCGGTGGCGGTCCCCGGTCCTGTTCGGCGACGGCGCCGTGGCGCTCCACCTGTCCCGCCGGCCGGGCATCGCGCAGGTGCTGTCGGTCGGCTCGGCCGCCGTGCCGGAGCTGGAGGAGTGCGCCCGGTACGGTGAGCCGATGTTCCCGCCGGGCGCCACCACGGGCGCCCCGGTCGACTGGACCGCCCGCGACGAGGGGTTCGTGCGCATGGCGACCGACCGCTCCGACCTGCGCACCGCCCTGCTGAGCACCGAGAAGGCGATGATGCGGCTCGCCGGCCGGATCGTCGCGGAGGCGGGCGTCTCCTTCGACGACCTCACCCGCGTCGCCCTCACCA
Source organism: Nonomuraea indica (assembly GCF_002850745.1). Taxonomy (GTDB): domain Bacteria; phylum Actinomycetota; class Actinomycetes; order Streptosporangiales; family Streptosporangiaceae; genus Nonomuraea; species Nonomuraea indica. Next base: position 3,097 of record NZ_PJOK01000100.1, on the reverse strand, counting down.
ACCTCGCCCCGGACTCCATCGAGCACCGGTGGCTGGAGAACATGCGCGTCCCGCCGGGCAGGACGACCTGGGACCACGGCGGCTCGGTCGGCCAGCTCGGGGCGGGTGGGCCGTTCGCCGCGCTGCACCACCTGCTGGAGACGCACCAGGTGCGCGCGGGCGACCACGTGCTGCTGGGCGCGGTCGGTTACGGCGTGACGGCGTCGTGCGCCGTGGTGCGCATCCTGGAGGGCTGATCGCCGTCCCGGTGCCGCTCGGTGAGCTCCTCCAGCACGGGCACCACCTCGTTGGGCGCCGGCATGGCGAGCATCTCACGCCGCAGCTCCCCGGCTCCGTCCCGGAAGGCGGGCTCCCGCAGCAGGCGGACCAGCAGGTCGCGGACCCGCGACCCGGTGACCTCGGCGGCGGGCAGCGTCAGGCCCGCCTGCCGCGCCGCGAGGTTGCGGGCGAGGGCCGGCGCGTCGAACTGGTTCGGCAGGACGAGCTGCGGCACCCCGTGGGCCAGGCCGGTGAAGACCGTTCCCGGCCCACCGTGGTTGATCATGGCCGTGCAGGCCGGCATGAGCGCGTGCAGGGGCACGTACCCCGCCACCCTCGTGTTGGCGGGCACGGGCCCCAGCCGCGCGGCCTGCTCGTCGCCCATGGTGAGGACGATCTCGGCGTCGAGGTCCGCCAGGGAGTCGAGCACCTCCCGAACCGGCACGACGTAGCCGCCGTACCACTCGTCGGCCGAGATCCCCAGGCTCACGCAGACCCGCGGCCGCTCCGGCGGGTCGCGGAGCCAGCCGGGCACGACGGCGCGCCCGTTGTAGGGCACGTACCGCACCGGCACGCTGCGGACGCCGGCGACCGGCTCCAGGCGGAGCGACCCGGGGGTGTGGTCGATGGTGAACTGGCCGAGGGTCAGGTCCTCGGAGAAGTCCACGCCGAGCCTGCGCGCCCGGGCGCCGAGCCAGAGCGCGAGCGGGTCCTGGCGTTCGCCGGAGGGCCGCTCGGCCGTCAGGCGCAGGAAACGGGCCCGCATCCGGGCGAAGAAGTCGAGGCTCCACAGGAAGCGGGCGTGGGCCGCCCCCGACGCCCGGGCGGCCAGCGGACCGGCGAAGGTGATCGGCTCCCAGATCACCAGGTCGGGCCTCCACCAGCGGCAGAACGACGTCAGATCGTCGATCATGGTCTTGTTGACCATGCTCCACCACCACGGCACGATCTCGGCGTAGCCGTCGCGCATCGCCTCCCAGGTGAGCCGCTCGGGACGCTCCTCCGTCAGGTCGAACCCCTCCTCGGCGTGCTCCTGGCCGCCCCCGGCGGCGAGCGTCTCGAAGAAACGGTGGTCCGTGCCCACGGGAACCGCGGTCAGGCCGGTCGCCGCGACGGCGTCGGTCAGGCTGGGCTGGCTCGCCACCCGGACCTCGTGGCCCGCGGTGCGCAGCGCCCAGCCGAGCGGCACCATGCCGAGCAGGTGTGAGACGTCGGAATAGGTGGTGATGAGAACGCGCACGCTTCCTCCGTCGGTGTCAGGACGCGGCCCGGCGGGCGTCGGTGAGGTCCTCCAGGCGGCGGGTCACCTCGTCCGGAGACGGCTGCGCCCTGATCTCCCGGCGCAGCGCCTCGGCCCGCAGGCGGAAGGACCGTTCGCGCAGCAGCCGCTCCACGGCGTCGCGCACGGCGGGCCCGGTCACCTCGTGGCTCCCGATCATCAGGCCGGCGCCGTGCTCGGCGAGCCGGCTCGACAGCACGGGCGCGTCGAAGATGTGGTACGGCAACAGCAACTGCGGCACCCCGTGCACCGCCGTGGTGAACACGGTTCCCGGTCCCGCGTGGTTGACGACCGCCGAGCACGTCGGCGCGAGCACGTTCAGCGGGACGAAGTCGACCACCCGCGCGTTCGCGGGGACGTGCCGCAGCTCCGCCTGCTGCTCGCGGGGGAGCGTCACGACGATCTCCGCGTCGAGTCCGGCGAGCGCGTCCAGCAGGTCCTGGACCGGCACGGCGTAGCCGCCGAGCCGCTCGACCGAGGAGGTGCCGAGCGTGAGGCACACGCGGGGCCGGTCCGGTGGGGTGCGCAGCCACCGCGGCACCACCGACCGGCCGTTGTAGGGCACGTACCGCAGCGGGACGTGGTCGAGGTCCACGTCCAGCCGGAGCGAGCCGGGGACCTGGTCGATGGTGAACTGGCCGGACACGAGTTCCTCGGAGAACTCCACGCCCGCGGCCCCGGCCAGCCCGCCCAGCCACTCGGCCAGCCGGTCCACCCGCTCGCCCGGCGGGCGCGCGTCCCGCAGGCGCAGGTAGTGCGCGCGCAGGCGGGCGCACAGGTCGCTGCTCCAGACGAACCGGGCGTGCGCGGCGCCCGCCGCCCGGGCGGCCACCGGGGCCGCGTACGTGAGGCTCTCCCAGATCACCAGGTCGGGCCGCCAGGACCGGCAGAGGTCGACGAGGTCGTCGGCCATCGGGTCGTTGACGATCCGCCACCACCACCGGACCCATTCCTCGTACCCCGCCGTCAGGTACTCCCAGGTCAGCTTGTCCGGCCGGTCTCCGCTCAGGTCGTGGTCGAGCTCGCGGGCGTCGCTTGCTGCGGCGAGCCGCAGCAGGTGCTGAAGCGTGTGGTCCCCGCCGACCGGCACGGCCGTCAGCCCGGTGCTCACGATCACGTCGGTCAGCGCCGGCTGGCTCGCCACCAGGACCTCATGCCCAGCGTTGTGCGCGGCCCACGCCAGCGGCACCATTCCGAGAAAATGCGTTTTCTCCTCGTGAGTGGCGAACAGAATGCGCACGAGTCCCTCCGGAAGATATGCGGCCGTGCAGTGGCCGGGCCGCCCGTGGCCCGGCCAGCCTAATAACCCGTCTTCGTCCTCCGCCACCGTGCGACTGTTTTCTTGAGCCCGCCGGAATATCCGATAATCTGGCCGGACGGCCGAATTCCTTTCCCCGCGGAGGTGGACCCGTGCGCATTCCCGATGTGTTCGTCGGTGGTCTCGGGGTTTTCGTGCCCGAGGTGGTGAGCGTGCGGGAGGCGGTGGACAAGGGGTGGTGTACGGCCGAGGAGGCGGCGGTGCACGGGATGTCGGGCGCCGCGGTGGCGGGGGAGGTGCCG
>NZ_KZ559491.1:1629-3761 GCF_002850745.1 Nonomuraea indica | reverse complement strand
TTCCTCGACGTCGGAGATACCCCCCTCGGGTATGAGCGAAGGAGAACTACATGTGCACGGCATGTGCGTGCGGCACCGGAGACGCCACCACCGCGACGGCCACCGTGGAGAGCGGAGACCGGAGCGTGTACGCGGTGAGCGGCATGACGTGCGGCCACTGCGTCTCGTCGGTCTCGGCTGAGATCGGCAAGGTGGCCGGCGTGGCCGGTGTGGACGTCGAGTTGTCGACCGGCACGGTCACCGTCAGCGGAGCGGGCTTCTCCGAGGAGGAGATCCGCGCCGCGGTGGAGCGTGCGGGCTACCAGTTGTCCGGGGCCGGGTCCTAGGAACGTGAGCGGTGGGCGTGCATTGCCCTGCACGCCCACCGGTGGGTCCGGTCCGGTTCGGAACATCACCCCAGACCCCTACGTCGCATCGTACGGTGCGAGAAGTGAGGAGTGCGGCTATGAACGCCGTCAATCCGCGCAGGTGGTGGGCACTCGTCGTGCTCGCCGCGGCGCAGTTCATGGTCATCATGGACACCTCGATCATCGGTGTGGCGCTGCCGGAGATGCAGCGTGACCTCGGCTTCACCCAGGGCGGGCTGCAGTGGGTGTTCAACGCCTACGTGATCGCCTTCGGCGGCCTGCTGCTGCTGGGCGGCCGGCTGTCGGACCTGTTCGGCGCCCGCAAGGTGTTCACCGCCGGCTGGATCGTCCTGCTCGCCGGCTCCGTGGTGGCCGCGGCCGCGGGCACGGCGTGGGTGGAGATCCTCGGGCGCGCGGTCCAGGGCGTCGGCGGCGCGCTGATCGCCCCCGCCGCGATGACCCTGCTCATGATGCTCTTCGGCCACGATTCGCGCGAGCTGGGCAAGGCCATGGCCCTGTACGGGGCGGCCGCGCCCGCCGGCGGCACGGCCGGGGTCTTCCTCGGCGGTGTGGTCACCGAGTACCTGAGCTGGCCGTGGGTGTTCATCGTCTACATCCCCATCGGGCTGGCCACCCTGGCCGCGGTCCCGGCGCTGCTGCCGGCCGTCCAGGGCCGTCGCGGCTCGGTCGACGTCCTGGGCGCCGTCTCGGTGACCGCCGGCATCGCCCTGGCCGTGTTCGCCATCGTCCAGGCGCCGGAGCAGGGCTGGGGCTCGCCCGCCACCCTGCTGGAACTGGCCGGCGCGGTCGCGCTGCTCGCGGTGTTCCTGCTGATCCAGCGTGCGGTCAAGCAGCCCATCATGCCGCTGGGCATCTGGCGCACCCCGGGCCTGGCCGCCGCCAACGTGGCGATGGCGCTGCTCGGCGCCGCCTGGATCCCGATGTGGTACTTCCTCAACCTCTATCTGCAGCAGGTCCTCGGTTACGGCGCCTTCCCCAGCGGGGCGGCGTTGCTGCCGATGACCGTGGCCATCATGATCTTCATGATCGGCATCACGGCGCGGCTGCTGGGCCGGTTCGGCGCCCGGCCGCTCATCGTCGGCGGCATGGCCGTCCTGGCGGCCGGCGTCGGGGCGCTGTCCCTGGTCCGGCCGGACGGGGCCTTCACGTCGGACGTGCTGCCCGCTTCGCTGGTGGCCGCCGTGGGCATGTCGCTGGCCTACATCCCGGCGATGATGTCCGCCATGTCCGGGGTGCGCCCGGAGGAGAGCGGGCTGGCCTCGGGAATCGTCAACACCACCTACAACGTGGGATCGGCGCTCGGCCTGGCGGTCATGACCGCCGTCGCCACCTCACAGGGAGCCGCCGAACTGGGCGACCTCGCCAAGCTCACCGACGGCTTCCAGGCCGCCTTCATCGGCGCGGCCGCGGTGGCGGCCCTCGGCGCAGCCCTCGCCCTCGCGTTCATGCGCAGGCCGAAGAGGGCCGTCGCGGAGACCGAGCCGGAAGCGCAGTCACTTCGCGCATGACAACACGACCCGGTGTGGGCGTGCCACCAGGTGCGCCCCACCGGCATGTAACCGGTTCGTGCCGGCGTCGCCGGCGGACTCAACGTGGCCGCGGGTGCTGGCGCCGGGACCGCCGCCGTGCCCCGGACCTCTCTGCGGCAGGTCTACGCAATGTTCTTTGAGCGAAATACCATAGGGGGGTATGGTGTTATCGGGAGGGAGCACACGGGATCGGAGAACCAACATGGCCGGACACGCCGACACCAAGCAACACCAC
>NZ_KZ559491.1:0-1619 GCF_002850745.1 Nonomuraea indica | reverse complement strand
CGGCCCTCGGCGCAGCCCTCGCCCTCGCGTTCATGCGCAGGCCGAAGAGGGCCGTCGCGGCGGACACCCGGCCCGAGTCGCAGCCGGCCGGCACCTGACCGGGGCCCGGTGGGGGCGTGCCGCCGAGCGCGCCCCCATTCGCCCGGAATACCATAGGGGGGTATAGTGTTTCGTGGAGGGAACGTACGGGATCGGAGACCCGAAATGGCCGGATACATCGACACGAAACAGGACCATCAGCGGCGGCTGCGCCGGATCGAAGGGCAGATCCGTGGTCTGCAGCGGATGGTCGAGGACGACAAGTACTGCATCGACATCCTGACCCAGGTGTCGGCGGCCAACAGCGCGTTGCAGTCCTTCGCCATCACCCTGCTGGAAGAGCACATGGCCCACTGCGTCGCGGAGGCGACACGCAAGGGTGGCGAGGAGGCGCAGCTCAAGGTCAAGGAAGCCGCCGACGCCATCGCCCGCCTGGTCCGTTCCTGATCATCGTCGAGGAGTGAATGACATGCCCACCACCGCCCGCTACACCGTCGAAGGCATGACCTGCGGCCACTGCGTAACCTCGGTCAAGGAGGAGGTCGGCGAGGTGCCCGGCGTGACCGCCGTCGAGGTCGACCTGGCCACCGGCCTGCTGACCGTGCAGAGCGACAGCCCCGTCGACCAGGCGAAGATCGTCGCCGCGGTCGAGGAGGCCGGATACGACGTGGCAGGTCAGCCGTGAACACAGCAGCCAAGCTCGGCGCCTACGGTCTGGGACTGGCCGTCGTCTTCGGCGGGGCGCTCGGCCTCGGCAACGCCGTCGGACCGGTCACCCCGGCCCCGGCCCCGGCTGCGGCTGCGGCTCCGGGCCACGGCACCCACGCCGAGCCGGTGGCCCCGACGCAGGTCAAGAACGAGATTGATACCCCTGGGGGGCTCCAAGTGTCGGAGAACGGCTACACACTCACCCCGCTCACCGGAGCGATCACGCCCGGCGAGCCCACCGATTTCCGGTTCGCCGTGACGGGACCCGACGGCAGGCCGGTTACCGGCTACGAGGTCTCACACGACAAGAAGCTGCATCTCATCGTGGTGCCACGCGATCTCGGCGACTTCCAGCACGTGCACCCGGAGCTCGGCGCCGATGGCGTCTGGACGGTGAAGCTCACCCTCCCAAAGGCGGGCGCGTACCGGATGTTCGCCGACTTCGCGCCGAGCGGCGGCCAGGCGCTGACCCTGGGAGCCGACGTGCTGGTGGCCGGCGACTACACGCCCAGGGCGCTGCCGGCGGCCGCCCGCACGGCGAGCGTGGACGGCTACACGGTCGAACTGGCCGGCGAGCTGACGCCCGGCCGGTCCAGCAGGCTGACGCTCACCGTGAGCAAGGACGGCAAGCCGGTCACCGACCTGCAACCCTACCTGGGCGCCTACGGTCACCTGGTCGCCCTGCGCGGCGCCGACCTCGCCTACCTGCACGTGCACCCCGACGGGGAGCCCGGCGACGGCAAGACGCAGGCCGGCCCCGGGATCGTCTTCTTCGCCGAGGCGCCGAGCGCCGGCAGCTACCGTCTGTTCCTGGACTTCCAGCACGAGGGCGAGGTACGCACCGCCGCCTTCACCGTCAACGCCGGTCAGGC
>NZ_PJOK01000097.1 GCF_002850745.1 Nonomuraea indica | reverse complement strand
TGGCTGGCCGACCACGTCATCGCGGGCAGCCCCATCCTCCCCGGCGCCGCCCTGGTCGAACTCGCCTGGCAGGCCGTCGAGCATGCCGGGTACGCGGGCGTCGAGGAGCTCGTCCTGCACGCCCCGCTGGTGCTGCCGGAGACAGGTGGGCTGCAGATCCAGGCGCGGGTCGCCCCCCGCGGCCCCGACGGACGTGCCGAGCTGACCGTGCACGCCCGCGCCGGAGACGACCAGCCGTGGACCCGGCACGCGGCGGGCACGGTGACCGACGTCCCGGCCGCCCCGGCCGGGAGCCTCGACGCGTGGCCGCCACCCGGTGACCCCGTCGACGTGGACGACCTGTACGCGGCGCTCGCCTCGGCCGGGCTGCGCTACGGCCCCGCCTTCCGCGGGATGGTGCGGGCGTGGCGCGACGGCGACGACACCTATGCCGAGCTGGCCCTGCCGGAGTCACTGACCAACGAAGCCGGACGCTATGCCTTCCATCCGGCCTTCTTCGACGCGGCCCTGCACCTGCTGACGCCGGACGGCAGTGGCACGGCGCAGGTGCCGTTCTCGTGGCGGGGTGCGTACCTGCACGGCGCCGCCACCCCCCGGCTGCGTGTCCGGGTGACGGCCACGGCACCCGACCAGGCCTCGATCGTCGTGGCCGACGACGATACCGGCAGGCCGATCGCCGGCGTCGAGGCCGTCGCCATCCGCCCGCTGGACCTCCCGGCCGCCGGGCGGATGCTCGCCGCCGACGCGCTCTTCGACGTCGAGTGGGTTCCGTTGCGCACGCTTCCCGCCACCCCGGCGATCCGTTGGGCCGTCGTGGGGGAGGCGGAGCCGGAGCTGGCCGGCGAGCGGCACCCGGACCTGGAGTCGGCTGCGGCGGACGTGCCTGACGCGGTGCTCCTGCCGGTCGGGCCCGGCGAGCCGTCACCGTCGCGGGCGCGCGAAGCCGTCACCGACGTGCTGCGCACGATGCAGAGCTGGCTCACCGACTCGCGCTTCGCCCGCTCCAGGCTGGTCGTCGTGACGCGTGGCGCGTCGTCCACCGACCCGGTGGGGGCGGCGGTGTGGGGCCTGGTGCGCTCGGCCCAGACCGAGCACCCCGACCGGTTCACGCTGATCGACCTCGGCGGGAACGCCACCGGCGACGCCCTGCCGGCCGCTCTGTCCACCGGGGAGGCGCAGCTCGCCGTCCGCGACGGCGAGGTGCTCGTGCCCAGGCTGACCAGGGTCACGCCCGGCACCGCGATGGAGAACGAGCCCCGCACCGGCTGGAACCCCGACGGCGCCGTGCTCGTCACCGGCGGCACCGGCACCCTCGGCGGCCTGCTCGCCCGCCACCTGGTGACCGCGCACGGTGTCCGGCATCTGGTGCTGGCCAGCAGAAGCGGCAGCGGCGCACCGGGAGCGGACGACCTGGCCGCCGAGCTGAGCGGGCTGGGAGCGAGCGTCCGCGTCGCCGCCGTGGACGTCGCGGACCGGCATGCTCTGGCGGCGTTCCTCGCCACGCTCGACCGGCCACTGACCGCGGTCGTGCACGCGGCGGGCGTGACCGATGACGGGCTGGTCGAGTCGCTGACGCCGGACCGGCTCGGCACCGTCCTGCGCCCCAAGGCCGACGCCGCCTGGAACCTCCACGAGCTCACCCGCCACCAGGATCTGGCCGCGTTCGTGCTGTTCTCCTCCGCGGCCGGGGTGCTCGGCAGCGCGGGACAGGCCGGCTATGCCGCCGCGAACCAGTTCCTCGACGCGCTGGCCAGGCGCCGCCGCGCCGCCGGGCTGCCCGCGACCTCGCTGGCCTGGGGACTGTGGGCGCAGACCAGCGGCATCAGCGAGGGGCTCGGCACCGCCGACCACGCGCGCCTCGCCCGGCTCGGCATCCGACCGCTGGCCACGGACGAGGCGCTCGCCCTGTTCGACGCCGTGCTCGCCGACGGCCGGGCCACCGCCGTACCGGTCAAACTGGACCCTGGCGGCGCCCGCGCACATCCGCTTCTGCGTGACTCCTCACCCGCGACCCGGAGGGCGGAGCGGCCCTCGGAGCCGCTGCTGGACCGGCTGACGGCCCTGCCGGACGCCGAAGCCGCTGGCCTGCTTCTCGACCTGGTACGCCACCACGTCGCCCAGGTCCTCGGCCACGCGGACACCAGGGAGATCCATCAGGACCGGCAGTTCAAGGAACTCGGTTTCGACTCGCTGACCGGTGTGGACCTCCGCAACCGCCTGCGCACCGAGATCGGGCTCGACCTGCCCGCCACGCTCGTCTTCGACCACCCGACGCCGGAGGCGCTCGCCCGGCACCTGCGCGAGCGGGTCCGGCAGGCGGCGCCCGACCCGATCGGCGCCGCGTTCGACCGCTTCGAAGCCACGCTGGCCGCGCGGCAGGACGACGCCTCCCGCGACCGCATCGTGACCCGGCTGCGCGCACTCGTCGCGCAACTGGCGCCGACGGCCACCGACCTGGCCGGCGCCAGCGACGACGAACTCTTCAATCTTGTCGAGAACCTGGGGGACTGACGCAGCATGACGAACGCCAACGAGGACAGGCTTCGCGAATACCTCAGACGGGCCATCGCCGAGGCGCAGGACGCCCAACGTCGGCTGCGCGAGGCCGAGGAGGCGGACCGCGAGCCCATCGCGATCGTCGGCATGGCGTGCCGATTCCCCGGCGGGGTGACCTCGCCCGAGGAGCTGTGGGAGCTGGTCGCGGCGGGGCGTGACGCGATCACCGAGTTCCCCGCCGACCGGGGCTGGGACCTCGCCGCGCTGCTCGGCTCCGGGACGGGGCCGGGCACCTCCACCACCCGGTACGGCGGGTTCCTGCGCGACGCCGCCGACTTCGACGCCGACTTCTTCAGGATCTCGCCGCGTGAGGCGCTGGCGATGGATCCGCAGCAGCGGCTGCTGTTGGAGACGTCGTGGGAGGCGTTCGAACGGGCCGGCATCGATCCCGTGTCGCTGGGCGGCAGCCGTACCGGGGTGTTCGCCGGACTGATGTATCACGACTACCAGTCGCGGCTGCACACCGTGCCGGAGGAGCTGGAGGGTTTCCTCGGGAACGGCAACGCGGCGAGTGTCGCGACCGGGCGCATCGCCTACACGTTCGGGCTGGAGGGGCCCGCCGTGACGATCGACACGGCGTGTTCGTCGTCGCTGGTGGCGTTGCATCTGGCCGTTCAGTCGCTGCGCCGGGGCGAGTGCACGCTCGCGCTGGCGGGCGGGGTCACCGTCATGGCGTCGCCGAACACCTTCGTGGAGTTCAGCCGTCAGCGGGGGCTGGCTGCGGATGGGCGGTGCAAGTCGTTCGCGGAGGGGGCGGACGGGACGGGGTGGTCGGAGGGTGTGGGGCTGCTGGTGCTGGAGCGCCTGTCGGACGCTGTGCGTCACGGGCGGCGGGTGCTGGCGGTGGTGCGTGGCAGTGCGGTGAATCAGGATGGTGCGTCGAACGGGTTGACGGCGCCGAACGGTCCTTCGCAGGAGCGGGTGATCGCTCAGGCGCTGGCGGAGGCGCGTCTCGCCCCTGGGGACGTGGACGTGGTCGAGGCGCACGGGACGGGGACCGCGCTGGGGGATCCGATCGAGGCGCAGGCGTTGATCGCCGCCTACGGCCGGGGGCGGGGGCGGCCGTTGTGGTTGGGGTCGGTGAAGTCGAACATCGGTCACACGCAGGCGGCGGCCGGGGTCGCCGGTGTGATCAAGATGGTGGAGGCGATGCGGCACGGCGTCCTGCCGCGGACCTTGCACGTCGGCGAGCCGACTCCGCACGTGGACTGGTCGTCCGGCGCCGTGGAACTGCTGACCGAGCAGCGGCCGTGGCCGGCGACCGACCGGCCCAGGCGGGCGGGGGTGTCGTCGTTCGGGATCAGCGGCACCAACGCCCACGTGATCCTGGAACAGCCGGCGCCATCCGAGGAGCCCGTCGTCGCCGCCCAAGGCCCGGTGCCGTGGCTGCTGTCGGCGCGCAGCCCCGAGGCGCTGCGGGAGCAGGCGAGCCGGCTTCTCTCCATCGTCGATGACGCCGACCTCAACGACGTGGCGTACACGCTGGCCACCGCGCGGGCGGGACTGCCGTACCGGGCCGCCGCCGTCGGCCGCGACCGGGAGGAACTGGCCCAGGCACTCACCGCGGTCGCCTCCGCAGCACATCTGGCGGACCCGGTCAAAGGCAGGACGGCGTTCCTGTTCTCGGGTCAGGGGTCGCAGCGGGTCGGGATGGGGCTCGGGTTGGCTGAGCGGTATCCGGTGTTCGCGGCGGCGTTCGATGAGGTGTGCGCGCGGTT
>NZ_PJOK01000096.1 GCF_002850745.1 Nonomuraea indica | reverse complement strand
TCACGACACCACGCCTGTCACCAGGCCAAACTCTTACACCACTCCCGTGGACGCAGCCGTTACGCTCTTCCCGTTTGGCAACATGCTCCGAGCTGCGCCAGTCAGGAACGTTGTTTCTGCACTGGGTGGGTGGAGCTTCGTCCGGCGTCTGAGGGCGCCCTTCGTGGTTCGGAGTGTGGTGGCGCATGCGCCGGTTCGTCATGGGCTCGTTCGCGTGCGTCAATGATCGGGATAGCCGGCACTCTGTTGTCCAGCCTGCTGGTGGCACAGGCCAGTCCGGCGGCAGCGGTCGCTTCGAGTTCTGGTCAAGGGATCGGCGGTGTGCCGGATACTCCAGTACAAATGCGTGGGAGCGCCTCCAGACTCCCGTCATTGGTGACCCATGAGGCAACTACGACATCCGTTGAGTCGGAGTCGACGGGTAGATGGAGGCCGGATCCGCAGCCACCGCAGGACGCGGTGCCGGCGGAACGACGTGACACAGCCACGACAACCGCACAGCAGGACACGCCCGATCAGGGCGAGTTGCCCTCGGGAGTGGCGCGGGCCGAGGCGGCTGATGCGCTTGCGGCGGCGCCGGCGTTGGTGGACGTCTACCCGCTGTCTGGCCTGCTGGTGGATTCGTTGAGGCCGACGCTGCGGGCGTGGGCGCAGGGTGATTCGGCGCTGTCGTACCAGTTCCGGCTGTGTGACGTTGAGGCGATGTCCGGAACGGGATGCACAAGCTCTGGATATCTGGCGAGCAGCAAGAACGCGTGGCAGGTGCCGGACGGCAAGCTGGCGTGGGGTCGGCAGTATTGGTGGACGGTCACCGTACGTGACTCGGCCACCCTCACCACGGTGACGTCTCCGAAGCTCACCTTCACTACGGGCGTTCGCCAGCCGCTCGTGACGTCTCTGCTGGCTGCTCAGGCCAAGCAGGGGCGTGAGTATGATCCGCGGACCGGTAACTACACCACCACGGTGACGGATGTGAGCGTGCCCACGGCGGGGTTGCCGCTGTCGGTGAGCCGCACTTACAACAGCTTGGATCCGCGTCGCGATGGGATGTTCGGCGCTGTTGGTCCTCGTCGTGGGACATGAAGATTGTCCGCGAGGAGCGGGCCGGTCGAGCTTTTGCGCTGTGGACCCGCCCGGATGGGCGAAAGGTTCGCTTCGCCGCTCGGGATGGTAGCGGGGTGTTCCAGCCGCCGCCGGGTATGCAGGCCAGTTTGTCGCTGGTGCCCCCGTTGTGCTACACGCCGCCCGGCGTGGCTTGCGCCGCCGGGGGCACGCCGACGTGGTGGCATCTGATGGACAAGTCGTCCACCAAGTACGTGTTCGACGATCAGGGCCGGCTGCGGAAGATGATCGACAGCCGGGGTCGGACGCAGGACCTGACCTACGGCACTGATGGCAAGCTGGCCACGGTCGCCGCCACCGGGGGGCGGTCCCTGCACTTCACCTGGTCCGGCTCCCGAGTGGCGGAGGTTTCCACCGACGCGGTGGACGGCGCCCCGCTGAAGTGGACCTACACCTACGAGGACGACCGACTGGTGGGGGTGTGCACACCCGCACCCGCACCCAACTGCGCCACCTACGGCTACGGGACAGGTTCGCAGTACCGCAGCCGCGTGCTGGATGCCGACCCGTTCGCCTACTGGCGCCTGGGCGAGAAGTCCGGCACCGTGGCAGCCGATCAGACTCCCGCCGAGCGGCACGCCACCTACCAGTCTGTGACGCTCAATGAGCCGGGTGCTCTGACCGGCAACCCGGACACCGCGGCGAAGTTCGCATCCGGTTCGGCGCTGAAGCTACCGACCAACATCATCCCGCATCTCGGTGATCAGCTGTCGCTGGAGCTGTGGTTCAAGACCAGCGCCTCCGGCGTGCTGGCCGCCTCCGGAGCGCAACAAACCAATGGGGCGGCGCACGGGCCGATGCTGTATGTCGGCACCGACGGCCGGCTGCGGGGCTCGCTGGGCACGGTGAACAACCCGATCACCTCCGCGGGACCGGTCAACGATGGCGCCTGGCACCACGCGGTGCTCACCGTGTCCGGCACCGATCAAGCGCTCTACCTCGATGGACAGCGCGTCGGGACGCTATCGGGATCGGTGAGTGCCTGGCGCCAACTGGCGAGCGTCGGTAACGGGGTCACGGACCCGGCCGTCTCACCGGCCGTCCCCGCCACCAAGCAGGCATTCCCTCTGCAAGGCGCGATCGACGAGGTCGCGGTGTATGGGCAGCCGCTGACCGAGACGGAGATCGCCGATCACTACGCGGCCCGCGCGCAGACGGTGCACAAGCTGACTGAGATCAAGCTGCCGTCAGGCCGTGTCTGGGCTGCCAACACCTACGACCCGACCACCGACCGGCTCGCCACGCACACCGACCAACATGGCGGCACCTGGAAGATCGGCCCGCTCGGCGTCGAGGTCGAGTCCGGCGAGGCAACCGTGGTCGTGACCGACCCGGCCAACGAGACGTTGAAGTACTACTACGACGCCTGGCGAGGCTACCGCCCGGCCGGCGAGGTCGACCAGCTGAACCATACCGAGTGGTACAACTACGACCAGGCCGGCTTCCTCCAGACCGTCACCAACCGCAACGGCATCGACACCCGCGTCTATCACGACGAGCGGGGGAACCAGGTCGCCCGCTGGTATTGCCGAGCCCGCGACGAGTGCGCCGTCGAGTTCTGGAGCTACTACCACAACGCCAGCGACCCGTTCGACCCGCGCAACGACCGCATGATCGCCCATCGCGACGGCCGTTCAGCGAGCGAGACCGACAACACCTTCGCCACCAAGTGGGAGTACAACTCCTACGGCGAGCAGACGAAGGAAACCAGCCCGGCAACGTCGGACTTCCCCAACGGCCGTTCGACCGGGATGACGTACACCGACGGCACCGAGCCCGCGATCGGGGGCGGCACGACTCCGCCGGGGCTGGTGGCCTCGAAGACCGACGCGCGTGGCAACGCTTGGACCTACCGCTACACCGCGGCTGGCGACCTGGCCGAGCAGGCCGACCCCGAAGGGCTGGTCACCAAACTCGACTACGACACACTCGGCCGCCTGATCAGCTCAACGCAGATCTCTGACGCCCACCCCGACGGCGTGAAGACCAGCTTCACCTACGACGGGCTCAGCCGCCCGGTGACGCAGACCGAGCCGGGCGTGAAGAACGAGATCACCAACGTCACGCACACCAAGCGGACCACCCTCACCTACGACGCCGACGGCAACACGCGCAGCGAGAAGATTTCCGACCTGGCCGGCGGCGACGCCGAGCGGGCCACCGTCTACACCTACGACCCGCTCGGCCGGGCGGAGACCGTCACCGACCCCGAAGGCGGTGTCGTCCGCCAGGCGTGGAACACCCTCGGTCAATTGGTCCGGGTGACCGACCCTCGGGGCACGGTGATCGAAAACGGCTACAGCAAGCGGGGTGAGCTGACCACCCGCACGTTGAAGGGATGGACCGGCAGTCCAGTCAACCCGGAACCCGCCAAGGACGTGGTACTGGAGGCGTTCGCCTATGACCCGGCCGGCCGCTTGGCCGCCGAGGTGGACAGCATGAGCCGCAAGACCACCTTTACCTACTGGGACGACAACCGGCTCTCTCAGAAGATCGCCGATGATGCCAAGCTCAACGGCTCCACCACGCCCGGCGATGTGGTGCTGGAGAGCCACGAGTACGATCCAGCCGGCAACCTGACCACGCAGATCACCGGTGGTACCACCCCTGTCACCACGGTGTTCGATTACGATGTGGCCAGCCGGCTGACCGCGAAGGTTTTCGACCCCGCCACTTTGGAACGGGTCCTGGCGTTCGTCTACGACGCCAACGGCAACGTGCTGAAGACGACGCTGACCGGCGCGGGCACCACCCGTTCCGAGGTGACCGAGTACGCCTACAACAAGGTCAACCAGGTCACCAAGTCCACCGTGGAGAACGGCGACCAAGACGTCGTCACCACCTCCACCTATGACGACCGCGGCCTGGCCGTCGCCACCACTGATCCGCGTGGCAACGCCGCCGGAGCCGACAAGGACGCCTTCACCTCGACCATGCGCTACGACGCGCTCGGCCGCCTGATCGAGGCAACCGCCCCAGAGGTCAAGGTGGACAAGGCCGGCAGCTCCGCCACCGCCCGTCCGTCGGCCCGGTTCGGGTACGACACGGTCGGCGCCCGTACCCACGAGACCGACCCGGAAGGCCGCACGATCACGTCGGTCTTCGACAAGGCCGGCCGGCTGACCAGCAAGAGCGCCCCCGCGTACACGCCGCCCGGCGGCACCGCGCTCACCCCCACGATCGCGCACGCCTACGATCTGGCTGGTCTGCTGACCGCCACCACCGACCCGCGCGGGTATACGAGCACGTTCGAGTACGACCAGCTGGGCCGGCAGGTCCGCGTCACCGATCCCGCCCCGGAAGGCCAGACCGCGGGGCGGTGGGTGGCCGAGTACGACCTGGCCGGCGAGCAGCTCGCGGCGGTCGACCCGACCGGCGCCCGCGTCGAGGCGACCTACGACGACCTCGGCCGTAAGATCACCGAGACGCAGGTGGAGCGCAA
>NZ_KZ559490.1:277-5648 GCF_002850745.1 Nonomuraea indica | reverse complement strand
GCCTCACCGGCGGACAAAGCCGACATCGCGCCGCCCGCAGGCAACGCCTGCATCAACCGGGCCCGCGCCCCCACCAGAGCGCACGCGTCATCCAACGACAACACCCCGGCCACATGCGCCGCGGCCAGCTCACCGACCGAATGCCCCAGCACGAAGTCCGGCCGCACCCCCCACGACTCCACCAACCGGAACAACGCCACCTGCACCGCGAACAACCCCGACTGCGCGAACAACGTCCGATCAAGAGCCTCCGAACCCGCCGCGATCACCCCACGCAACGACGGCTCCAACCGCGCACACACCTCATCAAAAGCCGCCGCGAACACCGGATACCGCTCAGCCAACCCGAGCCCCATCCCGACCCGCTGCGACCCCTGACCCGAGAACAGGAACGCCACCTTCCCGGGGCTGACGGGTTGCGAGGTGTCCTCGGCGACCCGGGCCAGGCCGGCCGCGAGTTCCTCGCCGTCCTGCGCGAGCACGACCGCCCGGTGCTCGAACACCGGCCGAACGCTTCTGGTGTAGGCGACGTCCAGCGGCTCGTGCCCGGTCTTCAGCAGCGTCCGGGCCTGGGCGCGCAGTGCTTCGGCGGTCCTGGCCGACAGCACGACCGGCATGACGGGCATGACGGGCATGGCCGGCATGGCCGGAGGCACTTCCGCACCGCCGGCGACGCCGTCCTCGGTGTACTCCTCCAGGATCGCGTGCGCGTTGGTGCCGCTCAGCCCGAACGACGACACGCCCGCCCTGCGCGGCTCCGCGCCGCGCGGCCACGCCACGGGCTCGGCGAGCAGGGCCAGCCGGCCCGTGTCCCAGTCCACGTGAGGTGTCGGCTCGGCGACGTGCAGCGTACGGGGGAGCGTGCCGTGCCGCATGGCCTGCACCATCTTGATGACGCCGGCCACGCCGGACGCGGCGAGCGTGTGCCCGATGTTGGACTTCACCGACCCCAGCCACAACGGCCGCTCCCGCCCCTGGCCGTAGGCGGCGATCAACGCCTGCGCCTCGATCGGGTCGCCCAGCGCGGTCCCCGTGCCGTGCGCCTCGACGGCGTCCACATCACCCGGGGCGAGGCGCGCGTCGGCGAGCGCGCGCTGGATGACCCGCTGCTGCGAGGGGCCGTTCGGGGCGGTGAGCCCGTTGGAGGCGCCGTCCTGGTTGACGGCGCTGGAGCGGACCAGGGCGAGCACCCGGTGGCCGTGGGCCAGGGCGTCGCCGAGCCGTTCGAGGACCACGATGCCCACGCCTTCGGCCATGCCCATGCCGTCGGCCCCGGCCGAGAACGCCTTGCAGCGGCCGTCGGCCGCCAGCACCCGCTGCCCGCCCAGCTCCACGAGCGATCCTGGTGACGACAGCACGGTGGCGCCACCGGCCAGGGCCAGCTCGCAGTCGCCGTCGCGCAGGGCGCGCACGGCGAGGTGCAGTGCCACCAGCGAGGTCGAGCACGCGGTGTCGACGGTGACCGCCGGGCCTTCCAGCCCCAGCGTGTACGCGATGCGCCCCGACGCCACGCTCGGCACGACACCGGTCACCACGTGACCCTTCACGTTCGGCGGCGCCTGGTGGAACAGCGGGCCGTACTCCTGGTAGTTGATGCCCACGTACACGCCGGTGTGGCTGCCCCGCAGGGACTCCGGGTCGAGCCCGGCGTTCTCCAGGGCCTCCCAGGACTTCTCCAGCAGCAGCCGCTGCTGCGGGTCCATCACCAGCGCCTCACGCGGCGAGATCCCGAAGAAGTCGGCGTCGAATCCGGCCACCTCGCTCATGAAGCCGCCGCGCCTGACGTACGTCGTGCCGGACCGGCCGGGGTCGGGGTCGTACAGCGCGGTCAGGTTCCAGCCGCGGTCGTCCGGCAGCTCCGAGGTGGCGTCCCGGCCGGCGGCGACGAGTTCCCAGAGTTCGTCCGGCGTGTTCGCGTCACCCGGGTAGCGGCAGGCCATGCCGACGATCGCGATCGGCTCCCGATCGCGCTCCTCGTTCTCCTTGAGCCGCCGGCGCGTGGCCCGCAGCTCGACGGTGACCTTCTTGAGATATTCGCGAAGCTTTTCGTCTTCCGACATGCGAAACGCCGTCCTTGGTCCGCCGGGCCGTTCAGGAATTGCCGAACTCGCGATCGATGAGGTCGAAGATCTCCGTGTCCGTCGCGGATTCGAGGTCGTCGTCGAGGGAGGCGTAGGCGGCCACGTCGTCGCCGGCGGCGCCGCCGAGACCGGCCGCCAGCGCGGCCAGGCGGCTGCGGACGAGCGCGCGGTCCGGGCCGTCGGCCGGCATCGCCGCGAGGGCGGCCTCCAGCCGGTCGAGGTCGTCGAGCACAGTGGGCCGTCCTTCCAGCTCCGTCCGCAGATAGCGGACGACCGCGGCCGGGCTGGGATGGTCGTACACCAGCGTGACCGGCAGCTTCAGGCCCGTCGCCGCGCCCAGCCGGTTGCGCAGATCCACCGCGCTCAGCGAGCCGAACCCGAGGTCCTTGAAGGGCCGCTCGGCGTCGACGGTGTCCGGCGTCGTGTGGCCGAGCACTGCGGCGACGTGCTCGGTGACGAGCGCCAGCACCTCGGCCTCCCGCTCGGCCGGCAGCAGCCCGGCCAGCCGGTCCGCCCAGGGCTGCCCTGCGGACGGCCCGGCGGGGGTGTCGCCGTCGCCCCGCGCCTCCTCGATCGCGGCGAGCAGCGGGCGGGACCTGGCGGAGGCGAACACCGGCGCGAAGACCGCCCAGTCCACGTTGGCCACCGTCACGCACGTCTCGTCCGCCGCGAGGATCTGCCCGAGGGCGGTGAGCGCCAGCTCGGGCGGCAGGGTCGGCAGCCCCTGGCGGCGCAGGTGCGTCTCGTCCACCTCGTCGGGCATGCGCTCGCTGGCCCACACCCCCCAGGCGATCGACGTGGTGGCCCTGCCGCGCGCCCGCCGGTGCTCGGCGAAGGCGTCGAGGTAGGCGTTGCCGACCGCGTACGCGGCGTGGTCGCCGCTCCCCCACACCCCGGCCACCGAGGAGAAGCAGATGAAGTGGTCGAGCTGCGCGGGGTCGAGGAGCTCGTCCAGATGCCGGGCGCCGTGGATCTTGGCTGCTGCCACGGCGCCCAGTTCGGCAGCGTTGACGTCGGCGAGCGGGGCCAGCCGGGTGGCGGTGGCGGCGTGCACGACGGTCCGCACGGTCTGCCCGTCGGCGTCGAGCCGAGCCAGCAGACCCGCCACCGCGTCCCGGTCGGCGACGTCGCAGGCCACGGCGCTGGTGCGGGTGCCCAGCTCGGTCAGCTCGGCCACCAGTTCGGCTGTCCCGGGGGCGTCGGGGCCTCGGCGGCTCACCAGGACGACGTGCTCGGCGCCCTGGCCGGCCAGCCAGCGGGCCACGTACGGGGCGATGGAGCCGGTGCCGCCGACGAGCAGCGCCGTGCCGCGCAGCCGGAGCTCGCCGGTGGGGCCGCCGCCCGCGAGCGGGGCGCGCACGAGCCGCCGCACGTACACGCCCGAGGCCCGCACCGCGGCCTGGTCTTCCTCGCCGAGCCCGGCCAGGACGGCGCAGACCCGCGCGTACGCGGCCTCGTCGGGGTGCTCTGGCAGATCGATCAGGCCACCCCAGATCTGGGGGTGCTCCAGCGCCGCCACCCTGCCCAGGCCCCAGACGGCCGCCTGCGCGGGGTTGCGCACGGTGTCGTCCGGCCCCGTGCCGACGGCTCCGCTGGTGAGCGACCACAACGGGGCCCTGCTTCCGGCCGCCGCCATGGTCTGGACCAGCTCCAGCGTGGCCACCGTACCGCCGGGCACGCCTTCCGGCCCGGCCGGCTCGTCGAGCCCGAGCAGCGACAGCACGCCGGAGGGCCGCTCCGCCAGCGCCGCGGTGAGCGTGCTCCGGTCGGAGAAGGGCAGCGCCCGCGGCAGCGCGCCGGCTGTCGTCAACGCCTGGACGGTCGCCTCCACCGCCGCGTCACCGAGGTGGCTGTCGGGCACGACGACCAGCCATGTGCCGGACAGCGTGGCGGGCGCCGCTTCGGCCTTCCGCCAGGTGACGCGGTAGCGCCAGGTGTCCAGGACGGAGCGGGCGTGGTGACGGTTGCGCCAGTCGGCGAGGGCGGGCAGGACGGAGCTGAGCGGCGGGTCACCGTCCAGGTGGAGCGTGCGGGTGAGGCTGTCGAGGTCTCCGGCGTGGACTGCCTGCCACAGCGCGGCGTCCGCCGGATCGTGGCGGGCGGGCTCCAGCCAGTAGCGCCGGCGCTGGAAGGGGTAGGTGGGCACGTCGGCCGGGGTCGCGCCGGTGGCCGGCCAGGTGACGGGGACCCCGTGGACGAACGCCTGCCCGGCCGAGAGCCAGAACCGGTCGAGCCCGCCGTCGTCGCGGCGCAGGGTCTCCACCACGGGCGCGCCGTCGATGTGCATGGCCAGCACCGGATGCGGGCTCACCTCGACGAACGTGCCCAGTCCCGCGCCCCTGGCGGCGTTGACGGCGTCCAGGAACCGTACGGGCTCACGCAGGTTCGCGTACCAGTAGTCGCCGTCGAGGCCGGTCGTGTCGAGCAGGCCGCCGGTCACCGCGGAGAACCACGACACCTCGGAGGCCCGTGGCCGCACTGCCAGGGCCCGGATCTCGGCCTCGACCTCCTCCACCGCCGCGCTGTGGGAGGCGTAGTCGACGGCGATCCGGCGCGCCCAGTGGCCCTCCGCTTCGCACCACGCCACGAAGCCTTCGACGGCTCCGGCCGGCCCGGACACCACGGTCGCGGCCGGGCCGTTCACCGCGGCGACCGACAGCCCCGCGAACCTGGTGAGGTGTTCCTCCACCCAACCGGCCGGCTGTGACACCGACGCCATCGCGCCGCGGCCTGCGAGCCGCGCCAGCGCCCGGCTGCGCAGCGCCACCACGCGGGCGCCGTCCCGCACGGACAGCGCGCCGCTGACCACGGCGGCCGCGATCTCGCCCTGCGAGTGGCCGATCACGCCCGCCGGAGTCACCCCAGCCGAACGCCACAACTCGGCCAGCGCGACCATCACGGCCCACAGCACCGGCTGAACCACCTCGGCCCGCTCCGGCACCGCCCCCGACCGCAGCACCGCCTCGACGTCGAGGTCGCCGAACTCGCGCAACGCCACGGCGCACTCGCGCAGCCGTCCCGCGAACACCGGAGCCGTGTCCAGCAGCTCGACGCCCATCCCCGCCCACTGCGACCCCTGACCGGGAAAGACGAACACCACCCGCCCGTCGCCCCCGGCGACACCTGACACCACCTGCGCCGACTCCCGGCTCTCCGCCAGAGCCGTCAGGCTCTCCACACCGCCGACCACGACGGCCCGATGCTCGAACACCGACCGGCGAGCCAGCGCCGCCGCCACCGAAGCCGGACCGTGCGCCTCGACCACGGGCACCAGCCCGGCCGCGAGCGCC
>NZ_KZ559490.1:0-267 GCF_002850745.1 Nonomuraea indica | reverse complement strand
CCCGCCCGTCGCCCCCCGCCACGCCCCGCACCACACCAGGCGACTCGCGGCCCTCGGTCAGGGCCCGCAGCCCGGCGGCGCCGTCCAGCACGACGGCCCGATGCTCGAACACCGACCGGCGAGCCAGCGCCGCCGCCACCGAAGCCGGACCGTGCGCCTCGACCACGGGCACCAGCCCGGCCGCGAGCGCCCGCAACGCCTCACCACTACGCGCCGACAACGCCAGCGGCACGACCCCCGGCTCCTCGCCGTGAACAGGCGCCTCCT
>NZ_PJOK01000093.1 GCF_002850745.1 Nonomuraea indica | reverse complement strand
CAACACCCTTCGCCCTTCCCGCACTTCACACCACAGCGACTTAGGACTTACTCGTCTAGGGGTCCCAGTAGCAATCGCGGAAAATCCAACGGATATGGGTCTGACCTGCGTGGATGGAGCCTTGGCCCGCCGTTCCGTGATCATGTTTCTCAAGGAGTTCCCGCAGGTCAGCAGCAGCACCATTGGATTCTGCTCCATTGCTACTGGGACCCGTTCACGGCTCCAGGTGAGTGAGGTCGAGTCGGGCCAGCCGGTCGGGGTCGGACAGGATGTCGATGGTGGAGATCTTGCCGCCGGAGATGGTGAAGCTCATGACGGAGATGAGCTGTCCGTCGATGGTGTTGACCAGGCCGGCGAGGCCGTTGACGACCGCCGGGCGGGTGGTAGCGCTGGTGGCCATGCGCTGGAAGGTGGCGAGCTGTCCGGCCACGGCCGCGACACCGCGTAGGACCTTCATGCCGCCGGCGAGCGTCCCGCCGTCGGCGCGCAGCACCACGTCGGGGTCGAGGATGGACACCAGCGCGTCGAAGTCGCCGCCGCGTGCGGCGGTCAGGAACGCGTCCACGACCCGGCGCTGGTCGGCCCGGTCAGGGTCGGGGTTCGGGGTGGCGCCGCGGACGCGCTGACGGGCGCGGCTGGCGAGCTTCTTGGCCGCCACGGGCGTGCGGTCCACGATGGGTGCGATCTGCTCGAACGGCAGGCCGAACATGTCATGGAGCACGAACGCCAGCCGTTCGGCCGGGGTCAGGGATTCCAGCACGACCAGCAGCGCCAGGCCCACCGAGTCCGCCAGCAGCACTTCCTGCTCCGGGTCGGCGGCATCCGCGAGGCTGACCACCGGATCGGGCAGGCGCTCCTCCAGCGACTCCTCGCGCCGGGACTTGCGGGCGCGGAGCATGTCCAGGCACACCCGGCCGACCACGGTGGTCAGCCAGCCGCCGAGGTTGTCGATATCGCCCGAGTCCGAGCGCGCCAGCCGCAGCCATGCCTCCTGGACGGCGTCCTCGGCCTCGCTCAGCGAGCCGAGCATGCGGTAGGCGACCGCCGTCAAATGGGGACGGTGCCCCTGGAACTGGTCGGCCAGAAAGTCATGGGGCGTCACGGTTGGCTTCCTCTCGTCTCAGTAACGTCAAAGCGCTGACGCATCAAACCAAGGGAAGGTGACCGCGTACGCACCCGGTCACCTTTCCCGCGGGCCGTCCGTCATGCCGGCGACCAACACTCACCTGACGAAGGGTTGCCGAACGATGAGCAGGACGAAGGTCCACGGAACGGTCGCGGACGGCTTCGAGCCGGTGCGCGAGGAGTTCGCCGCGGTGGTGGCCGGGCAGGACGGCCGAACGAGCGCGCAACTGGCCGTCCATGTGCACGGTCGGCGGGTGGTGGACCTGTGGGCCGGGGACGAGGCCGGCGGTGACACGCTGACCGCCGTCTACTCCTCCACCAAGGGCGCCGCGACGCTGGTGACGGCGCTGCTGGTGCAGGAGGGCGTTCTCGACCTGGACGAGCCGGTGGCCCGGCACTGGCCGGAGTTCGCCGCCGCCGGCAAGGACACGATCACGCTGCGGGACGTGCTTACGCACCGCTCCGGCGTGATCGGCGTCGACGGCGGGCTGTCGGCGGCCGAGCTGGCCGACGACGCGGTGATCGCCTCCCGCCTGGCCGGTCAGCGGCCGTACTGGCGGCCCGGGTCGGCCTACGGCTACGGCGGGTTCGTCACGTTCGCCATGGTGAACGAGGTGATCCGGCGGGTGACCGGCCGGTCGTTGCAGCAGGTCTACGACGAGCGCGTCCGCGTCCCGTACGGGCTGGACCTCTACCTGGGACTGCCCGCGGCCGAGGAGCAGCGGTTCCGGCCGATCCAGTGGTGGACGGCCACCCCCGAGCAGGAGGCCGCGTTCTGGTCGAACGTCCCAGGCCCGCACAGCATCCTCGGTATCGGCTACGGGCTCAACAGCACGCCGCCGCTGGACCAAGTGGCTTTCGCCAACACCCGCGCCGTCCGCGCGAATGGCCAGGCGTCGGCCGGCGGCGTGGGCAGCGCGCGCGGCCTGGCCGGCCTGTACGCGGCGGCCGTCTGGGGGCTCGACGGACGCTCCCCGCTGCTCAAACCGGACACCGTCGCCGAGTTCGCGCAGATCCACTCGTCCGGCGCCGACCTGGTCCGCGGCGCGCAGGGCAACTACGCGCTCGGGTTCCAGGCCAAGGGGCTGCGATACGCGTTCCTCAGCGCCAACGCGTTCGGCCACGACGGCTCGGCGGGCTCGGAGTCCTTCGCCGACCCGGTCAGTGGCATCGCCTTCGGCTACACGCGCCGCCGCTTCGGCTTCGCCTGGTCCTACCCCGACCACGACCGGCTCGCCGCCGCTGTCCACCGCGCCGCCACCGCCGCCTGAGGAGCCTGGTGATGAGTGTTCCCGAGAGAAGAAGCGGCCTGGCCCTGCTGGTGATCGCCGCCGCGCAACTGCTGATGGTGATGGACGGCACCATCGTGACCGTGGGCCTGCCCGTCATCGGAGCCGGGCTCGGCATCGCCGAGGCCGACCTGGACTGGGCGCTGACCGCCTACGCCCTGGCCTTCGGCGGCCTGCTGCTGGCCGGCGGGCGTGCCGGTGACCTGTTCGGCCGGCGCCGGCTGTTCCGGGCCGGGCTGGTCGTCTTCCTGGCCGCCTCCCTGCTGGGCGGCGTCGCCGGCACCGGGAGCGTGCTGATCGCCGCCCGGGTGCTGCAGGGCGTCGGCGCCGCGATCGTCGCACCGGCCGCGCTGTCCCTGCTCGCCGACACCTTCCCCGCCGGGCCGGAGCGCAACAAGGCGCTCGGCGTGTACGGCGCGATGGGCGGCCTTGGCTCGGTCGCCGGCCTGCTGCTGGGCGGCGCGCTCACCGAATACGCGGGCTGGCGCTGGATCATGTTCGTCAACATTCCCATCGCACTCGTGGTCCTCGCCGGATCCTCCGCCCTGACGCCCGGCAGCCGCGAGCGCGGCGGACTCGACCTGCCCGGCGCGGCCACCGTGACGCTCGCCCTCGGCTCACTGGTCTACGCGATCAACCGGGCCGGCTCGCACGGCGCCGGCGACGGGCTCACCCTGACCTTCGGCGCAGCCGCCGTCGCGCTGCTCGTGGTGTTCGCTCTCATCCAGCACACCGCGCGCAGCCCGATGCTGCACTCAGGCGTGGTGGCCGACCGCGGCCGGCTCGGCGCCAACCTGGTCATGCTGCTCATGGGTGCCGGGCAACTGGCCACGTTCTACTTCCTCACCCTCTACATGCAGACGATCAAGCAGTACTCGCCCATGATCACCGGGCTGGCCTATCTGCCGTTCGCCATCGGCATCGGCCTCGGCTCCGGCCTCATCGGACCCCGGTTGCAGGCCTGCACCTCCACCCGGGCCGTCCTGGCGGTCGGGATGGCGGTGGCCGCTGCGGCGATGGGCTGGTTCAGCCTGCTGACCCCGGACCAGAACCCCCTGTTCGTCCTGCTGCCCGCGCAACTGGCCGGCGGCATCGGCCTGGGGATCGGCTTCGTCGCGGCCACCATCGGCGGCGTACAGGGCGTCGCACCGCGCGACTCCGGCATCGCCTCCGGCCTGGTCAACACCAGCCAGCAGATCGGCGGCGCCCTCGGCCTGGCCGTCCTGGCCGGCATCGCCGTCACCGCCACCGCGAACCAGCCCCAGGGCACACCCCTGCCCGACGCGCTGACCAGCGGCTACACCGTCGGCATGCTCGGCGCGGGCGGCTTCTACCTGGCCGCCATCCTCACCGCCGCCCTCCTCCTACGCGCCCGGCCCACGAACCGGGACACCGAGCCCACGCCGGAAAACCTCGGCAGCACGCCCGGCTGAAACCGACCGCCCCAACCGGTCACCATCGCCCCACACGATCCGTCAAAGCAGCGATCCACCAATGAAAACCCGAAGGGAAACCCCCATCATGACCACCATCGAGTCGCGCCTGCCCAACCCCGCCGTGCTCATCCCCGAGCTCAAGGACATCGGCGGCGCCCTGTACAAGGCGACCGACAACGGCACCATCCCGCAGACCACCATCAGCCTCATGCAGCTGCGCGCGGGCCAGATCGCCGGCAGCACGTACCTGACCGTCCTGCACACCGGCAACCTGCGCAAGGCCGGCGCCACCGAGGAGAGCATCACCGCCGTGGCCTCCTGGCGCGACGCGCCCTACTTCACCGACGCCGAGCGCATCGCGCTGGAACTGGTCGAATCCGTGCTCACCCCGAACCCGTCCGGCGAGCGCGTCCCCGACGAGCTGTACGCGAGGGCGTCCGAGCTGTACGACGACAAGGCGCTGGCCACCCTCATCATGGCCATCGGCCAGGTCTGCTTCTTCCTCCCCCTGGCCCTCATCGGCAAGCCGCTGCCCGGTGTGTCACCGGCGGAGCAGTGGAGACCGTAACGCCCGAAATCCTCAGGGCGAGGACACGGCGACCCGTACCTCGCCCTGCCTCGGGCCGGCGGCGGCAAGGACGAGCTGTACCACAGAGCTGCAGGGCAAGCTCGCCTGCCATGATCCCGATGCACCTTCATCGGGTCCCAGTAGCTTGAGAAACATGATCACGGAACGGCGGGCCAAGGCTCCATCCACGCGGGTCAGACCCATATCCGTTGGATTTTCCGCGATTGCTACTGGGACCCCTACTAGCGGCGCGGCAGCGTCACGACCTCCACCAGGTCCGCCAGATCGACGTACTGGCGGACCTGCGCCACCGTGCGGCAGTCGGCCACCGCGATACGACGCCCGACGTACCAGCGGTAGACAGAGAGCATCTGCCGCCCCTGCAGTACCTTCGGCTCCGCCTCGACCCCGTCAGGCCCCACCACAACCGCACGCCAGAATCGTACAAATCAGACAAAGCGGGCCAGGGTTAGGGTGCGCCGTACAAGCGGCATCGCCACCGTCCATGGCTGTCACGCGGGCAGCGAGACGTCAACCGCTCCCGTGCCCGCATCCGCGCCATCGGCGAGCGCGCCGTCAGGTTGGAAAGAGCTCTCTGATCATGTGATGCCGAGAATGGGAGCTGGGGTGGCGTCGCGGGAGATACGGCGGATGGCTTGGGTGAGGCTGGCGGCACCGATCAGGCGTAACGCGCAGGGTCGCGCGTCTGGCCGGATGGCCTGAGCCGTCGGATGACACCGAACGACACACGGCACGCCTTCCGTTCCGAGAGGTACGATCGCGGCATGGGGGTGATCGACTGGCTCGAATGGCTGGCCGTGCTCACGACCTGCGCGAGCTTAGGGACGCTCATTGTGGTCTCCAGACTCCGGCGCCGATCGGCTCCGTCCCCGGCACAGGCTCCAGGTCAGTGGCCCTGGCGGCAATTTGGATTGCCCATGCCGCTTCCGGAGGAGACGCGGGCTCGTGCGTTGGTTCTCCTTGGCGAGGGCAGGATGGCGGACGCGGCCCGGGTCATCCAGGAGGACACCGGTCTCGAGCTCGAAGCGGCAGAACGACACGTCGTCAACATGCTCGCCGCCGCGCGCATCCGTGCGAACGTCGACGACCCATGGCCTGACGATCAGCTCGCCGACCGCGTCGGCGAGCTCGTTGACGCAGGGCACACGGAGCGGGCGATCTTGCTGATCCGCGGCGAGACGGGAATGAGTCACGCGGACGCCGAAAACTGGATGCATGAGTTGATGGCCCGCGATGCCGACCAGGAGGAGGGACGCGAGCGCTAGACGAGTAAGTCCTAAGCCGGGTCAGTGGTCGTAGGCGATCAGCGATCGTGTGATGGGTTGGCCGGTGGCGCGGTTGTGCCAGATGGCGGCAGTCAGGGCCAGGATGCGCTGGGCGATGCGGGCGCCGACGCCGGTCATGGTGCGTGCGCCGTGCAGTTCCAGGGTGAGCTGGCCTTTCAGGGTGTCGTTGACCGATTCGATGAGCTGGCGGATCGGTTTGAGAAGGTGTTCGCCGGGACGGGATATGCGGTTGCGGTAGGACGGGCGCAGCAGGCGCACGCCTCGTTCGGCCAGGAAGGCGTCCAGGTCGGCGGAGATGTAGCCCTTGTCCGCGATGATCAGCAGGTCGGGCCGCTCGGCCAGCAGGGCTGGTTCGTGCTCGACGATGGCCATGAGAACCTGGCGTT
>NZ_PJOK01000092.1 GCF_002850745.1 Nonomuraea indica | reverse complement strand
AATCTGGTCGAGCACGCGTTGACGGTCCGGATGGCCGTGCCAGGCTGGAGCGGCTAGCGCAGCGGCCGGTCAGCGCACGCTCCACGACTCGCGCTCGTTCAGCGCGCGCACGTCCATGTCGGTGAGGCGGTGCTGGGCGTCGGCCATGGCCGCCCGCTCCTCGGCGGTCAGCACGTCGGCGATGTCGGCGAAGCCCCGCGGAGCCCGCTCGGCCACCAGGCTGATCGTCTCCTCGATGGGCAGCGAGCGGTGCGCGACCACCAGGGCCGACGTGGCGGGGCGCCGCTCGGCCTCGTAACCGGCCAGCGCCGCCACCGGATCGTCCGCGGTCGCCAGGTGCCTGGCCAGCACGCGGGCGTCGAGGACCGCCTGCGACCCGCCGTTCGAGCCGATCGGGTACATCGGATGGGCGGCGTCGCCCAGCAGCGTCACCCGTCCCCGGCCCCACCAGTCGAGCGGGTCCCGGTCGCACATCGGATACTCCAGGATCCGCTCGGAGCCGGCCAGGAGCGCCGGGATGTCGAGATGCCGGTACTCCCAGTGCGCGAAGTGCCGCGCCACGTCCTCCAGCCGGCCCGCGCGCGACCAGTCGGCCTCCTTCACCGGGCCCGGCTCGGCCACCTTGACCTCGGCCACCCAGTTGACCAGCCGGGGATCGGTGGCGGAGACGTGGTAGGCGACGAACTTGGCGTCCCGGTTGGACCCGGCGACCAGCACCGTGGCGCCGTCCCTGACCGGCCCGCCCTCGGCGATCCCGCGCCACATCCGGATGCCGCCCCACCGCAGCGGGTCGTTCTCCGGGTGCAGGCGGGAGCGGACCGCCGACTGCACGCCGTCGGCGCCGACCAGCACGTCCACCCGCTCGTGCACGGGCGCGCCGCCGGCCACGTCGCGCAGCACCACGTCCACACCGTCGCCGTGCTGCTCGAACGCCTCGAACCGCAGGCCCAGCCGGACCGGCCCGACGCGCTCCTGCACCGCGGCGAGCAGGATCATCTGCAGCTCGCCGCGGTGGATGGAGTACTGCGGCCAGCGGTAACCGGCCGACCGGCCGCGCGGCAGCGCGAGGATCTCGCCGCCGAACCGGTCGGTGAAGGTCATGAACGTGGTCTCCACGCCGGTCGAGGCCAGCGCGTCGCCCAGCCCCAGCTCGGTCAGCTCCCGTACGGCGTGCGGTTGCACGTTGATCCCCACGCCCAGCGGGCGCAACGTGGCCGCCGCGTCCACGACCTCGCAGTCGAGCCCGGCCGCGTGCAGGCTGAGCGCGGTGGTGAGCCCGCCGATCCCGGCGCCGATGATCATGATGCGCATCGTCTACCCCCAGTGGTTCCCGCCCGTCGGACGACGGGTGCATGACGTGTGGCATGAGAAAGGGAGAGCGCGGGTGCGCTCCCCCTTCGGCCTCGCCCCTCAGTCCTGATTCACCGTCAGGAGGCGGCGGGCGTCAACATCATCTGCTTGACCTCGAACTTCTGCGGGATGTAGCCGAACTCCAGCATCAGGTCGGCGACCCGCTGCAGCCGCGTCTCGTTGACCGAGGTGGAGAAACCGCCGAGCACCATGAGGTCGGCCGTGGCCGGGTCGATCTTGGTGTACTTGCCCAGGGCCGCCTTGACCTCGGCGGAGTTCGAGATGGCCAGCTCGGCGCCCTTGATCAGGGCACGCTGGAAGGCGGCCACGGTCTTGGGGTTGTCCTTGGCGAATTGCTCGGTCACCAGGTAGCCGGCGATCGGGAAGTCGGCGGTCGGCCCGGTGAACGCGTCCGACAGCAGGACGGCGCCGTTCTGGGTGGCGGCCGTCTGATGGAACGGCTCGGGCAGGAAGGCGGCCTCGATGAGCCCGGACTCCAGGGCGCCCGCCATCTGCGGGAACGGCTGCTCGACGAAGTTGACGTCCCCGGGCTTGAGCCCGTGGGTCTTCAGCAGCGCGCTGACGGACAGCTCGGCGACGTTGGCCCGCGTGTTGACGCCGACCTTCTTGCCCTTGAGGTCGGCGACCTTGGCGATGGGCGAGCCCTTCTTCACCATGATCGCGAAGTTGTTGGGCTTGGCGGTGTACGCCTCACCGACGACCTTCACCTTGGCGAGGTTCTTGGCGGCGACGGTGACGGCGGACACGTAGTTGCTGTGCAGGACCTGCAGGCTGCCCTTGGTCAGGTCCGCCATGGCGGTGGCGCCGCCCTGGATGATCTGGATCTTGACGTTGAGACCCTCGGCCTTGAAATAGCCCTTGTCGATGGCGATCTGGATGGGGGCCACCTCGGGGAGGGGCAGCATGCCGACGACGAGGTCGGCCTTCTCGATCCCGCCCGCGTTCGCGGAGGAGTCGGAGTCACCTCCGCCGCATCCTGCTGCGAGTAGCGCGGTAGCCGTGAGCAAAAGTGCAGATATACGCATGCGGCGCCGGAGACCGGACATGATCGCTCCAGGGGGAAGACGCGTTGCTTGTCGCGCTTGGGGGTGATCTTGGGGGGAAGAGCCTAGCGTAAACAGGGGAACGTTCCTGAGAAGGATGCAGGGGATTGTCCGTGCATCTCGTGATATATCCCTATATTTCGTGTTTGGTCGGTTTGTTTGCGGTCGGCACCCGTACAAGAAAGGGGTGGACCGAAACGCCGGGACGACCATGCGGACCGCGCCCGGGAAGTCACGTCCGGTGCCGGGCCGAGCTGTGCCAGGCCAGGACCCGCCGCTCCGCCAGGACGAAGATCAGGTTGAACAGGTAGCCCAGGACGCCGAGCAGGATCACGGCCCCCCACATACCGGGCGGGTCGAAGACGCGCTCGGCCAGGCGGAGCTGGTAGCCCAGGCCGTTCGTGCTGAAGAGCTCCGCGATGACCATGAGGATCAGCGCCAGCGACAGGCTCAGCCGCAGTCCGGCGAAGATCTTCGGCAGGGCCGACGGGAGGATCACCCGCAGCAGCCGCTGCGCGCGCGAGAGCCTGAAGACCCGGGCCGTCTCCAGGTGCAGCGGGTCGACGGTCCGGCCACCGTCGGCGGCGTTGAACAGCACCGGCCAGACGATGCCGAACGCGATCATCGAGATCTGCATCTTCGCGCCGATCGAGAAGATCGCCATGAACATCGGCAGCAGGGCGACCGGCGGCAGCGCCCGGCCGAACTGGATGATCGGGTCCACGAACCTGAAGAGCAGCGGCGAGCGCCCGATGGCCAGGCCCAGTGTCACCCCGATGACGCCGGACAGCACCCACCCGGTCAGCAGCCTGCCCAGGCTCGGCGGGAAGTTCGCGAGCGCGGTCTCGTTGAGCCAGAGCCGCGAGGCGGGGCCGTCGAACCACAGATCCCTCATGTGCGGGAGGATCGTCGTGGGAGGCGGGAAGAAGGGGTGCGCCCAGTTGCGGGTGACCACCTCCCACCCGACCAGGACGACCGGCACGATCCACAGCCGCAGCACGGCGGTCACGAACTTCCTGATCATTGCGCCGCTCCTGTCTTGGCGGTGTGCCAGCGGAAGGCCCGGCGCTCGGCCAGCACGAAGGCGCCGTTGGTGACCAGGCCGAGCATCCCGGCCCAGAACGTGGCGGCCACGGTCAGCGTGACGCCGGCCGGGCTGCTCTCGGCGAGGATGATGAAGCTGCCCATGCCGCCGCTCCCGCCGGCGAGCAACTCGGTGCTGATCGTCAGGATGAGCGCGATCGCCGCCGCGACGCGGACGCCGGTCGCGATGAACGGCGCCGTGCTCGGCAGCGACACCCGCAGCAGCACCGACAGCGGCCCGAAGCCGAAGGTCCGCAGCGTCTCCTTGGCCACCGGGTCGACGTCGCGCAGCCCGTAGACGGTGTTGATGAGGACGGGCCACATCGACGCGTACACGATCATCGTCACCTTCATCTGCGTGGGGTCGACGATGACCCACGCGGCGAGGGGGATGAGCGCCACCGACGGGATGGGCCGCAGGAACTCGATCAGCGGGCGCAGCGCCCGCTCGATCGGCGGCACGCTGCCGAGCAGCAGCCCCAGCGGCACGGCGATCAGGACGGTCACCAGCAGCCCGAGCGCCCAGCCGGTGAAGGTGGTCGCGATGTCGGCGAGGAAGCTCGGGTCGGCGGCGAGCTTCGCCGCCTCGACGAGAATGGTCGAGGCCAGCGGGAATTGGACCGTGGGAACGATGCCGACGCGGCCGGCCGCCTCGGCGACGCACAACAGGATCACGACGCCGAGGGTGCCGCAGACCAGGGGGCTGTCGAGGGCACGACGGGGATTCAGTCGCATGCGAACGCCCCGTTCGTGGAAAGCGTCATCGTGGTCTCCATGGCTGTATCCGGCCGGGTGGCACGCCGGGCCGGACGGAGGGACGGGCAGACGGGTGTCAGCGTACCGAGGTGATCAATCTTTCTCCCCGTCTCACCCGACAACCGGTAAGCCCGACATGTCAGCACATCGAGCTGTCTGTAGGACTTGTCCTGGTTTGGGTGGTATGTACGGCAATGGTGGCGGGCATCCGATTTATGGATGCAGTTGAAGCTTAAATAGGCCCCGTTTAGGGCGTTTTGGCGATTAGTGTGTCACTTGTGATGCGTGCGGCATTGGCCGAATTAATGTGGGTGTGCTCAAATAAGCACTCGCCCATGGATGTGTCGGCGCCGCACGCCGAACCGTCATGATGTGATCCGCGCGCATCAGACGTCCGAGGAGAGGTTGCAACGTCGGTGAGGACTGCATCTACCAGCGGGAACCCTGACACGGCGCCCGCGTCCACCCCGCTGCCACCCCAGCCGGACGTCGGCGGCCAGCACGGTTCGCGCCCCGCCGAGCCCGCCCCGCGGCGCGCGGGCAGGACCGCGCTGCGCAACTGGCGAGTGCGCTCCAAATTGCTCGTCCTCGTCGTCATTCCCACCGTGGCGGCTCTCGTCCTGGGCGGCATCAGGGTCACCGCCTCGATCGAGAGCGCGGGGGAGTACCAGCGCGTCAACGAGGTGGCCGAACTCGCCGGCCGGCTCGCCGACCTCGCCCACGGACTCCAACTCGAACGCGACCTGACCGCCACGTACGTCGCGCAGGGCCGCCGGTCGAGCGGCCGCGCCAACATGCAGACGCAGTACACCAACGTCGACTCCTCCGTCCGGAAGATCCGCGGGGACATCCAGACCCTCGCCACCTCCGCCGGCACCACGCGGGCCGAGGCCGTGCAGGTGCTCAACCGGCTCAACGCGCTGCGCAGCGCCCGCAAGTTCGCCACCGACTCGCAGCTCGACACCGCGACCGTCATCCGCATGTACGAGCAGACCATCCGCGACGTGATGGCCTTCAGCGACGACATCGACCAGGGCGCCGTCGACGAGGAACTGTCCGACGGCGTCGCCGCGTTCGCGGCGCTGGGCAGGGCCAAGGCCCAGGCCTCCCGCGAACGCGCCATCCTCATGGCCGCCTTCGCCGCCCGCCGGTTCGACCAGGCGATGTACAGCGACTTCCTCGCCGCCCGCGCCCAGCGGGACAGCGAACTGGCCACCTTCCGGGCCAACGCCACGATCGCCCAGCGCCAGGCCTACGAGGACAACGTCTCCGGTGAGGACGTCGACCGCGCGGAGGGCCTGCGCGCCCGCGCCGTCGTGCTGGCCGAGGAGGACACCCGCCTGACCGACGTGACGCTCGGCACCCAGGGCGCGGCCGCCGCGTGGTTCCAGGCGATGAGCAACACCATCGACCGCATGCGCAAGGTGGAGGACGAGCTGTCCGCCTCCATCATCCTGCGCAGCCGCAGCCTGCAGGAGTCGGAGCAGAGCACCGCCCTCATCGTCGGCATCGCCATCGCGGCCCTGCTCCTCGTCGTCCTCCTCGTCACCGTCGTGATGGCCCGATCCCTCGTGCGCCCGCTGCGGCGGCTGCGCGGCGAGGCCCTGCACATCGCCGGCCAGCGCCTGCCCGAGACCGTCCGGCGGCTGCGCGAGTCCGACGCCACCGGCCAGCTCGACGTCGAGCCGATCGGCGTCGACTCCGAGGACGAGATCGGTGAGGTGGCGCGGGCGTTCGACGAGGTGCATCGTGAGGCGGTGCGGTTGGCGGGTGAGGAGTCGCGGCTGCGGTCGAACGTGAACGCGATGTTCGTGAACCTGTCGCGGCGCAGTCAGACGTTGGTGGAGCGGCAGATCACGTTGATCGATGGTCTGGAGCAGGGTGAGCAGGACGAGAGCCGGTTGGCGAACCTGTTCAAGCTGGATCATCTGGCGACGCGTATGCGGCGTAACAGTGAGAACCTGCTGGTGCTGGCGGGTCAGGATCCGCCGCGCCGGTGGAGCCAGCCGGTCAAGCTCGTCGACGTCGCCCGCGCCTCGCTGTCGGAGGTGGAGAACTACGAGCGGGTGGTCCTGCAGGTGCCCGATGGTGTCTCGGTGGCCGGTCAGGCCGTCAACGACGTCATCCACCTGCTGGCCGAGCTGGTGGAGAACGCCCTGTCGTTCTCGCCGCGCGAGACCCGGGTGACGGTGTCGGGCAGCCGCATCGACGGCGGCGGCGTCATGCTGTCCGTCACGGACGCGGGCATCGGCATGACCCAGGAAGAACTCCTCGCGGCCAACGAACGCCTTCTCGACGCGCCGATCGTCGACGTCTCCGTGTCGCGCCGGATGGGCCTGTTCGTGGTCGCCCGGCTGGCGCACCGGCACGGCGTCCGCGTCCAGCTCCGGCCGCACGGCGGCGGCGGGCTGACCGCCATGGTGCTGCTGCCCGAGTCGCTGCTCGGCGCCCCCTCGCCCGCCTACGCCGGAACGCCCGCCGTCCGCGACGAGCCCCCCGCCGTCCCCGCGGCCCCCGTCGCCGCGCCGCCCCCGGCATCCGCCTCACAGTGGCAGGGCGGCGGCTACCAGATGGGCCCCGGACACCCCTCCTACTCCTCGACCGACACCGCCGCCGCCTGGCCGTCCATGCCGCAGTGGCCGTCCGAGGCGGGCGGCTGGCCCGGCGAGACACCCGCCGCCCGCGGCGGCGGCTACGACACCTCGGACGTGTGGGTGCCGTCCAGAGGCGCGGGCGGCTGGAACGGCGACGGCGACAACCTCCCGAGACCGCCCGCCGACGACCTGCCGCCGAGCTGGGGAGCCGGTGAGCGTCCCGAGCCCGAGCCGCGCCCCCGCTACGACTTCCCCGAGACGGAGGCGGCGGCCACCGGCCCCATCCCCGTCGTCAAGCCGGCCTCGGCCGGCGACGAGTTCCTGCCGATCTTCGCCTCCGTGGAGTCCGCCTGGTTCGACCACGGCGACGCCAGCGCCAACTGGGGGACGTCCAAGGCCGACGAGGGCTGGAACGCGGCCCAGGCCGTGGTGGAGCCGGTGCGCGACGGGGCGACCGCGTCGGGTCTGCCGAAGCGGGTGCCGAAGGCCAACCTGGTGCCCGGCTCGGCCGACACCACGTCCGCGCCCAAGGGCGTCACGCCCATGCCCGCGCTCTCGCCGGACCGGGTGCGCAGCCGCCTGTCGAGCTTCCAGCAGGGCTTCCGGGCCGCCCGGGACGACATCAACGAGGGCCGTACGTACTCGTCCGGCTCCAAGCCGCTTGACCACAGGGAGGAGGGCACATGAACGACCTGAGTCATTCCGCGCGCGGGGTCGACTGGTTGATCACGGATTTCGTGAGCACGGTTCCGGGTGTGGCGCATGCGGTCGTGGTCTCGTCCGACGGGTTGCCGTTGGCGGCGTCGGCGGGGTTTCCGCCGGATCGGGCTGATCAGTTGGCTGCGATCGCGTCGGGGTTGGTGAGTTTGACGCAGGGTGCCGCTCGGGTGTTCGAGGGTGGTGCGGTGAGTCAGACGATCGTGGAGATGCAGCGCGGGTTGATGCTGATCATGTCGATCAGTGATGGTTCGTGTCTGGCGGTGTTGGCCGCGCCTGATTGTGACATGGGTCTGGTGGCGTATCAGATGACGCTGATGGTGGACCGTGCGGGTCAGGTGCTCACTCCGGCTGTGCGTGCCGAGTTGCGCGCCAGTCAGTCCAGGTGATGCAGGTGAACGACCCGAGATGGAACTCCGGCGGCTGGGAGCCCCCTCGTCCGCCTCAGCAGCCTCCTCACTCCGACCCCGCGTCGCCGGTGCGTCCGTACGCGGTGACGGGTGGGCGGACGGCGCCGCGGGTGAAGTTGGCGATGGAGGCGTTGGTGTCGTCGGCGACGGCTGAGCCTCGCGAGTTTTCGCATATC
>NZ_PJOK01000091.1 GCF_002850745.1 Nonomuraea indica | reverse complement strand
GGCCCTCCGAAACAGACGAGAGAGCTTAAGCTTGGGTGCTATGACCCCCAAGCGCGCCATCCTGCTCCTCCGAATCAGTGACGACAAAAGCGGCGAAGCGGCAGGAGTCGCCCGCCAAGAGGAAGACGGTCGCAGATTGGCCGAAAGGCTCGGTTGGACGATCGGACCCGACGAAACCCATGTCATCGTCGAAAACGACACGTCGGCGTTCAAACGCCGCAAAATCACCCTCCCTGACGGAGCCACCGCCCTCAGGACCGTCCGGCCGGGTTTCCGCCGCGGCCTCGACATGCTCGCCGCCGAACAAGCAGACGGCCTCCTCGCCTACGACCTCGACCGCGTAGCCCGCGACCCTCGCGACCTTGAGGACCTGATCGACGTCGTCGAGTCCAAGTACCACCGCATCCCCGTCGAATCCGTGAGCGGCTCCCTCCGGCTCGCCAACGACGCCGACGTCACCATGGCCCGCGTCATGGTGGCAGTGGCGAACAAGAGCAGCCGCGACACCGCGCGCCGTGTCTCCCGCAAGCACGAGGAGCTCGCCGCCCAAGGCAGGACCGGCGGCGGGGGCATCCGCCCCTACGGCTACGAGAGAAACGGCGTGACGATCCGCGAAGACGAGGCGGAAGTCATCCGGTGGATGGCGCAGCGCATCCTCGACGGCGGCACCATCAGCGGCATCGCCGTCGAGTTGAACGAGCGCGGCATCAAACCGGTCCGTAGCGAGCAGTGGAACCAGCGTTCGGTGTGGTCGGTGCTCACCGGGCCGCGCATCGCCGGCCTGCGCCGGTTCCGCGGCGTCGTGGTCGGTGAGGCGCAGTGGCCGGCCATCCTCGACCGCGACACATGGGACGCCGTCCGAGCGAAGATCGCTGAACGGGCGGCTGGCACCAGCAACGTGTTCACCCGCTGGCTGACGGGCTCTCTGTGGTGCTCTCTGTGCGGGCACCACCTGATCGGCACGGCTGCGACCAGCAGGGCAACGGCCCGCTATTGGTGCCCCACGCCGCGGGGCGGCTGCGGGAAGATCGCTGTTGCGGCACCGCATGTGGAGGACCTCATCAGCCAGCGCGTGGTGGAGTTCCTGTCGAACGAGGCTGTGCTGGATCGGCTGCTCGCCGCCACCTCGAACACGGCCACCGACGAGCTCCGCGGCCAGATCGCCGAGGACGAAGCGCAGCTTAAAGAGTTGGCCCGGATGTGGGCCAACCGGCGGATCACCCTGGCCGAGTACACCGAGGCACGCACCATCATCGAGGAGCGGATCCGGAACGCGAAAACCTTCGCGATTGGGTCCGCTCCTCGCGTGCTGCGGCGCCTGTTGGGCGGCGACATCCAGGCGGAGTGGGAGAGCTCCACGCCGACGGAGCGGCGGGATGTGATGCGGGCCCTGCTGCCGAAAGGGTTCGTCGTGCTGCCGTTCACGAAGGGCCGCCCGCGGGCGTTCTACCCGGACCGGATTGTTCCTCGCTAGCAGAGCAGCCCTGCCTGCGCCACGGGAGGAAGCCGCACCTCGACCAGGCAGTCTCTTCCCGGCGAGGGCACCTGCGGTGGTGGACCCGGCGTTCTAGCCGGCGTCCCGGGTGTTGCGCGCGGCGGGGTTACGCGCGCTTGCGGGGGTGTGCGCCGCTGGGTTGGCCGCTCCTGTACGGGCGGGGTGCTGGGCGGCTTGGAGCCGGGGGCCGGCTCTCGGGTGGGTGTCACGCTGGGAGTTCGCGGGCGCTGACTTTGCGCGGGGCTCGTCGCCATGGGGCTGCTCGTTGCTGGCGGCCTGGTGGCGGGGCGGGTGATGCTGCTGGCGGCCTGCGTACGTCCCGTGTCCGGCTTATGCGTCGGGGCGGCGGCCACAGCCTTCGGTGTTCGTCTGGGTGAGGGGGTTGTCGTTGGGGGACGGACGCGGGTGCTTGGGCCTGCGGCGGCGGTGGAGGGTCGGCTGATGGTGGTCTGCGCAGGGATGGACTCGGCTTGGTGCGTTCCACTCGGGCTGCTGAGGGCTAACGTCATGACGCCCGCGGACACGAGGGCAGCTCCTCCGGTGCTCGCGCCGGCGGCCAGCACTAACCGAGGCTGCTCTGTGGTGAAGCGTTTCAACGGCTCCCACGCCGCGAGGAGCGGCACTGCGATGAGGCCCCCCAGTCCGAGCTCATGCGCGCGGCAGGCCGCGAGGATCGCCGCGGCGCGTTCCTTCCCCTTCAGCTTCGCGTCGACTTCGACGACGGTGCGGCCGTTCTCGGTGAAGGCGACGGCGGGGCTGGCGGGGTCTTCCACCTCCCGGATCTCAGGCAACTTCACGGGATGGCCTCCCCGTACTGGTTGGTCATGCGCCGCCACCAGCGGGCTTCGCGCAGGACATCGGGATGGCCGAAGCCGGGGACTAGGAAGGTCCGCATCTTCCCGCCCACGCGCCAGCTGACAGGCTGAAGGCTGCCCGGCTTGCTCCGCATGGCAGCCACCACCTTGTCAGGCGGAGGAGCCAGGAGGGCTGCGATGAAGTCGTTGAGGTACTGGATGGTGTCGTGGGCCATCTTTAGGTCGTCAGCCATGTCAGAGAAGCGCTGCTTGGTGAAGATCTCGTCACGGAGCTGCGCTGCGGTGACCTGCTTGGCGAGGTTGAGACGTTCCTCGATAGTGGCGAGGACTTTTGCGATGAGTTCTTGTTCGTGACCGGCGTGGCTGCGGTCGGCGATCAAAGCGTGTCACCCCCCGGCGAATGTGCGCTTTCGGCGCAGTAGTGCTTGAACGTGTTCCCTCGCCCCAAAATGCTGGTTCGGTCATTCCACGTCGTCAAACGCCTAAAAGTCCACCCTACCCAAGGGGCCGTAATGGGATCGTGACAATACGCAACAGTGTCATGCCGGGGCACGCTAG
Organism: Nonomuraea indica; assembly: GCF_002850745.1. Taxonomy (GTDB): domain Bacteria; phylum Actinomycetota; class Actinomycetes; order Streptosporangiales; family Streptosporangiaceae; genus Nonomuraea; species Nonomuraea indica. The sequence goes on along the minus strand of NZ_PJOK01000091.1, from coordinate 6,540 downwards.
GGCAGGTGCGCTACCAGGGGTGCAGCAGGCTATCCATGCTCGAAGTGGTGAGATTGGGATGCGCAAAACGGTCACCTAATAGTGGCCGTAACGCATGGGTGGCCCTAAATGGTCAGCTCCCTCGACGGAATTCATGCACGTCCGCAGTCGGACGCGCTGACGCCGACCGATGCTCTGTCTCGTCCATCCTGCGGAGGGCATGCAGCTGATGGATGAGGAAGCGGCGCTCCCGCTCGCTCAGGCCGGGCGTCTCCCAAATGTGCTGCTCGGCGTCGTCCTCGTACTGGCGCTCCGACCGCGTAAGGGCGCCGAAGATCGATCGCAGTTGCTCAGGGCTTAGCTGCGGAGCGAGATCGCGGATTGCCGCTTCCGCGTCGCCGCCTGTGTCTGTGCCGGCTGTGGTGAGGTCCGTAGGATCTCCGCCTTCGAGAATGGCATCGATGCTTCCGGGCGCCCACTGGAGTACGGCTTCCAGTTTCGCCTTGGTCAGTGGGCGCGCCCCGGCCCCGGAGCGGATCTTGCGCAGAAACGCCGTTGTGATGCCGGCGGCCTGGGCGACGTCCTCCCACATCAGGTGCAGGGCTAGTCGTCGTGTCTCCATGAGCTTGGCGAGGCGGTTCGCGTGGTCGTCTCGCTCCATGTCGATCCTCCGGCTTGCGTCGCGGCTTTGACCGCAATGTATCGCAAAGTGCCTGGTCACGTGGCATCAACTTTCATGTCGGGGGGTGGCCGCTAAAGAATCACGAGCGCTTTGTTGCGGTCCTAGAGCTTGTTGCGATACGTTGCGGTCATGAGGAAGCGACTGAAGCTCCCCTTCGACGGCGATCGCGCCAGAGAAGCCCGGGAACGCAGAGGGTTCACCCTCGCTGACCTGGAAGGCCGCTGCGAGAGAGCGGGCATGAAGATCACTGTCAGCACCCTTAGTCGGTGGGAAACAGGAGTGTTCGGACCCACGGCAGCGAGGCTGGAAGTTCTGGCCAGGGCCCTCGACGTCGAGGTTGACGCGCTGTTGAACAAGTCTGAGGAGATGACCCAGGCGGAGTGTGCTTGATGCGCATCAAAGCGATCAATAGCGCTCCCGACACAACCTCGTACCAGGAGACGGGTGGCGGCCTATCCCGGCCACTCATTGAACTCATCCCCATCCCCAGCGACGACCAGCTCCGCGCCGTCGCCCGCATTCTCGGCCTCGCCGGCGCCGTCCAGCAGCGCCTCGACCGAGAGGCACGCGAACGCAGGACAGGAGACGCGGCGTGAACGAGATCCAGCTCTTCGACAACGGCGAGTTCGAGCTGCGGGTCACCCCGGACCTCGACTCGTTCAAGGTCGCCGCTCCCGGCCTGGCGCGGGCGCTCGCCTTCCACGCCGCTAAGGACATGCTGCGCACCATCCCCGACGAGGAGAAGGGGTGGGAGATAGCTCCCACCCTTGGTGGCGACCAGAAGGTGTCCTTCGTGACCGAGGCCGGGTTCTACCGGGCTATCGGGCAGAGGCAGGCGGCCCGCATCAAGGACGACGCGATGCGCGACATGGTGATCCGGTTCCAGAACTGGGTGTATCGGGAGGTCCTGCCAGAGATCCGCCGGACTGGCGGTTACACGATCGCGCCCCGCACGCCTGGCGATCTGCTGGAGCCCGCCACGTACACGTGGGATGAGACCGCGGCGGTGATCCGGCAGCGGTACGGCGTGCACACCTCGGTCGTGCACTTCCGCCGCATTCTGCGCTCCGCCGGCGTGCTTCGCCAGTCCGGTGACCCAAAGGCGAAGTACCAGCCGTGGTTCTGGTTCACGGGCTCGTGCTGGGAGGTGCTCCCGCACTGGATTCCGGCGCTGTTCCACAAGTACATGGACACGTCCGAGCGGCTCCGCGGGTTCGCCCAGGACCGTCTCGGCGCCGACCACGAGCAGATGGCGATCGACGCTGCGGTCATCGACTTCCCTGGCGGCGCGTGATGACCGTCCTGGTCCCTGGCCTTCACCTGCTGGACGCGGAGACGTACGCCTGCGCCGGCCTGATCGCCGCGTCCAAGCGCCTCGGCGAGGTGGACGCGTTCGACGACGAGCTGGCCGAGCTGCTCAAAGGCGCGTACGTGGGGCGCCACCGAACCTCATGACGTGAGCCGGCCCCCACCCGGATGCCGCCGGACGAGGGCCGATGACCCCGCTCAGAGAGCACATCAGAGAAGGAGCAAGGTCGTGAACAACATACCCGCCACCCCTCGCGAGTGGCAGCGCCAGATCGAGTTCTTCCAGTGGCTGAAGACGTGGGCGCCCGAGGTGCACACGCCGGTCATGCAGGGGATCGAGGCCCGCCCGGAGCGTGCCCAGTGACCGGCCACGACTCTCACGCCGACCGGATCGTGGACGCGGTCGCGGCGCACGCCGCCGACCACCTGATGCTGCCCGGCGGTGACCTGCTCGTCGGCGCGGTCCGCACGGCACTGCTCGTCGCCCGCATCGACATCCCCGTCGATGACATCCCGGCCGAGGCCGACCGGCGGATCGCCAAGGCCGCCCGCGCCGCCATGGCTACCGAGTACGAGGAGGTGCCGGCGTGAAAGTCGAAGCGACGTGGAGCCCCGTACCAGGTGACCCGGTCATCAAGGACAGCGACGACGGGGTCTGGATCGTCCGCAGCTACGAGGACGACGACACCGTGTGGGTGCACCGGCCTGACGTGCGTATGGTCCCGTCGATCGGCCGGAATGCCGGCGGCTGGGTGGATCTCGCCGGCTGGCGGGACGAGCCCGAGCACGAGGAACTAGTCGCGGTCGCCGCTCTCCACCCCGCCGAGCAGGGCGGTGCGGCATGAGCATCGCGACCCTCCCCGCCGTCGCCCCCGGCCGGCCGAAGGCTGACCCCGACGACGACCACCTGTACTGCTGCAACCCGGACCTGTCTCTGTGCGGCATGGACATCTCGGACTCGCCCGAGCGGGACTTCCCCGATCACGAGTGCTGCCTGGTGTGTCTGGCGCTGGAGGACACTCCATGCGGACCTGGCTGCCCTGACGGCGGTGCGGCATGAGTAGCCGCTGGTTGACCGTCACTGACGCCGCGGTGCTGCTGCGCTGCACCGACCGCGAGATCCGCCGCCTCGTCATCGGCGGCCAGTTCGACCACCGCCTCGTCGAGGGCGGCTTCGACTACGAGGTGACCCGCGACTCCGTCATCCAGTATGCGGCCCGCGTGGGGCGCGAGACGGCGCCCGATCAGCCGCGGCTGATCCCTCGTGACCCGGCCAACCCTGCCGAGGCAGTGCTGACCCACTCCGACAACTACGACTACGAGAGGGAGCGCGAGAGCTGATGGCGATCAGAACGCGCAAGCCGACCGGTGCCGTGCCGTGGCCGCTCATCCTCCTGGAGGGCGGCGAGAAGGCCGGCAAAAGCTGGGCGTGCGCCGAGCTGTCCGCGTCGGAGAAGGTCGGCCAGACGTACTGGCTCGACCTGAACGAGGGCGCCGCCGACGAGTACGGCGCCATCCCCGGCGCCCGCTACCTCGTGGTCGAGCACGACGGCACGTGGGGCGACATCGTCGGCCAGGTCGCCGAGATCCGCAAGGAGGCCGCCCGAGCCGCCGACGCCGGCGAGCCTCCCGTGGTGCTGGTCATCGACTCGATGACCGCCGAATGGGACCTGCTCAAGGACTGGGCGGCGAACCGGGCCAAGGGCTCCAAGTCGAACCGGCAGCGGATCCAGCGGGACCCGAACGCCGAGGTGCAGGTGTCGATGAACCTGTGGAACGACGCCACCGCCCGACACCGCAAGCTGATGACGATGCTGATGACGTTCCCCGGCATCGTCATCATGACCGCCCGCGGCAAGGAAGTCGCGTCGCTGGACGCCGCCGGACGGCCAGTCGAAGGATCGAAGGACTACAAGGTCGAGGGGCACAAGAACCTCGCCTTCGACGCGTCGGTGTGGGTGCGCCTGTCACGCGAGCACCCGCCCATCGTGGTCGGCGCCCGATCCGTTCACGCCGGGATCAAGCCGGGTGTCGACAAGCCGCAGCCGATGCCGGACTTCACGCTGGAGCGGCTCATCTTCGATGCCCTCAAGTGCGATCCGTCAGCGGCGCGGGCGCGGGACATGACGGAGATGAAGCCGGGCGACGAGTCGCCGGACCTCGACAACCTCTCCGACGCCGCGAAGCGGCTCCTGTCTGAGGCGGAGGACGCCGCCAACGTCGAGGGCTTGCGCTTGGTGTGGACGGCGATCAGCCCCCTGCTCAAGTCGGGCGACATCACGCAGGCCGAGGCACAGGTCGTGAACCAGCGGATTCAGCAGCTCAGCCAGGAGATGACCGCTGAGCCGAAGGGGGAAGCGGCGTGATCTCCAATGAGGTGGCGCTGGCCGAGGTCGTGCTCAAGGTGATGACCGAGCGGCTCAAGCAGGCCAAAGCCAACGCTGACGCCGAGCTGTCGGCGACGGCCCTGCCGGGGGACCGCACCAGCGCGGTCCTCCCGGACGGGACGGTCGCCGGCATGGTCGGCCACGCGAAGGGCCGCACCACCGCCCGCGTCACAGACCGGCTCACGCTGACCGCGTGGGTGCAGGAGACGTACCCGAGCGAGGTCGAGATGGTGCCCGCCATCCGGCCGGCGTTCGAGAAGGTGCTACTGGACAGCTGCAAGGCCAACGGCGCGAACGTGGACGCCAACGGCTACGAGGTGCCCGGCATCACGGTGGGGCAGGGAGAACCGTACCCGACGACGAAGGTCGCCGATGGCGCTGAGGATGCGATCGCGTCGGCGTACCAGTCGGGGCAGCTCGCCGAGGTGATGGAGCGGTTCACCCGCCCGGCCATCGAGGCAGGTGAGCGTGGTGAGTGACGACCTGACCACCCCTGTCGGCATCGAGGCCAAGCTGCGTCGCCTGGTCACGGACCTGACCATGGCGCAGCAGACGCTGGCCAAGGTTCGCAACGACGAGGTCGATGCCAAGCACGGCTACGAGGCGGCCAAGCGGCGGGCGCTGTTCTCGGGCGACTGCCCGAAGGTAGCCCGCGGCGGCTACACGACCGCGGACCGGGACGCCTGGGTGGACGAGCAGGTGAGAAACCTGCGCTACCAGTACGACCTCGCGGTGGCTAAGCGTGAGGCCGCCCAGGACCTTCTGCGGGTCGTCCGTGACCAGGCGATGGTCGTGATGGCGTTGGCGAATTCCGTCAGGACCTCCTATCAGGTGGCGGGGAGCGGGAGATGAAGCGTTCCCCGATGCCTCCCCGCCGCTCGGAGCTGAAGCAGGGCAAGCCGCTGGAGCGGAAGACGCCGCTTCGGGCCGGCGGCAATCTGGAGCGCCGTGTCCCGCTGAAGTCGCGCTCGAAGAAGCAGGAAGCGAAGTACCGGCTCCGTCGCGTGCTGGTTGCCGAGCTGCTTGCCGAGCGGCCGGTGTGCGAGCGCTGCCAGGCGGCCCGCTCCACCGACGTCCACGAACCGCGCATGAGGTCGCGAGGCGCCGACATCACCGACCCGAAGCAGTGCGTGTGCCTGTGCCGTGACTGCCACAACTGGGTGCACGCCAACCCGGCTGCGGCGACCGCGGACGGCTGGTTGATCGCTTCCTGGGATCGGGAGGCGGCGTCATGACCGAGTTGGAGTGCCCGCGCCTGTATGAGGACGGCGAGTACTGCGGGATCTGCCCGTTCTGCCTCGCCCTCCAGGTGCGCGACCTCGCACAGCGGGCCGCCGCCATCGACGGCTCCCTGGCCGATCTCGATACCCCCTGACCTCGAAGGGATGACCATGCACGTTTCCGACGATGTTCTCGCCGTGCTGGATGACCTTGACATCGACGGCGATCACGTCCGCATCACCGGACAGCTCGACTACGGCTTCTACAAAAGGGTCGACAAGGTCCTGCAGGCTGCGGGCGGCAAGTGGAACCGCAAGATCAAGGCCCACGTGTTCGATGCCGACCCGACCGAGGTGCTGGAGCAGGTGCTGCTCACCGGCCAGATCACCACACCGCAGGACATGGGCTACTTCCCGACGCCGCCGCCGATCGTGGAGAAGCTGCTTGGGCTGGCGGAGCTGGAGCCCGGCATGACGGTTCTGGAGCCGTCCGCCGGGACTGGGGCTATCGCTGGGCCTGCTGCGGCCCGCGGCGCCGTCGTGGACTGTGTAGAGATCGACCCCGCGCGGACACAGGGCCTGCGTGGTGGACACTCCCGCACGGTCCTGCTGGCCGACTTCCTAACGGTCACCCCTGCCGAGCTCGACGCCGACGGCTACGACCGGGCCGTCATGAATCCGCCGTTCGCCCGACAGGCCGACATCGCCCACGTTCTGCACGCCCTCACCTTCGTGAAGCCGGGCGGTCGACTCGTCTCTGTGATGGCGAACGGCTTCACGTTCCGCACCAACCGGACCGCTGTCGACTTCCGCGACCTGATCGCCGCGAAGGGCGGCCAGGTCCTCCCCCTCGCGGACGACGCCTTCCGGGAGGCCGGGACCGGTGTGCGCACCGTCGTAGTCGTCATCTCTGCCTAGCCCTCTGAGACCTGCCGCCGGCTCACCCCGCCGATATCGGGGGTCG
>NZ_KZ559489.1:32352-35259 GCF_002850745.1 Nonomuraea indica | reverse complement strand
AAGTCCGGCTGGTTGCAACGAGCCTGTGACCTGGCCTTTCAGGATGGAAATGGCTCAGTATTTTCAGACGATGCGCCTGGCAAACGAATTGCCCAAGTGTCGACTTGCCCTGACCCGGCCCCCCTTCAAGCACTACATTTCGTGCAATCTCGGAGACTGTCTCATCGAGAAGCAGTGCCGCAGCACCGACGCGGATCTCGTCCTGCGCCTGGTATGGATTAGGTCGGCGTGAAGTAGTTGCAGACGGAGGGGATGCATTGACCCTTTCGGCCACGTTTACAGCAGCGTGAAAGAGAGGAGATATCGGCTTTCGGGCGGCGGGCCTACTCGCAATGAGGGCCGGGACGTCCACAAACAATTTGATAAGATCGTTAGTTAGTTCGACCTGCTGAAATCTGACTTTGCTGTCTTCGTCGTGCTGCTCTACGATGAATTTCCTCAGCGCGGTATACCGTTCATGGCTGAAAGCGACGGGAAAGAGGTCTGCGATCATTGCCAAGACGTCGGTACCACGGAGAATCTCGGGGTATGCCCACGAGATCCTGGCATTTGCCTCACAGCGTCGATCCAGATCATCGCGCCACCACATACGAGCCGGAACCGGCAGTGCGGCCGAAAGTAGCGAATTGGCGCGATCCATAGTGCCACTATCTAGGTATGAAGTTCCTGGTACATTAGTGATCAAAATGTATTCATGAACTTCATAGTCGCGGCTTATCAGTGTGGCGACCTTGGCAGCTTCCTCCGCGACGACACCCTCAAGCCATTTATGTGTGTCTTCAATCTTCCCGGGTTCACGAACGAACTTAACCTGGAAGAGTCGTGATTTCGTGCCACCTTGTGGATCGGCGAACTGTAGTGCATCGCGCCCACCGTCGCGTTGGCCGACCGGATAGCATGCTACACCGGGGAATTCGGCTACGATCAGAGCCTGGCAGAGCTGCTGGAAACGCTCCGGGTCTGACCGCTCGTAGTGGAAACCTGCCACGAACCTCTCCCTCCTAAGGTGTCTACCATGCCACCCTTTGGAGGCGAAGGGGAGGCAGTTGCTCAATGTCACGCCTTGACCTTTTTGAGGCGTCAATTCCTGTATCTACTTTATCTGGTTTTCGGGCAGACCTAAATGAAGAAACGCAGTATTGCTGTAATTGCCCAGCAGATCCCACCATTCACCAGCCTGCCGAGCTGGCAGTAGCGTCCGCACCCTTGCGGCACTTCTCTCACCAGCCTGGCAAGTTGGGTCAGCAGATCCTCCAACCCAACGCGGGTGCCGTGGTCTGCTGTACAGCAGCGAAGTACAGTAACACCGCCTCATGCGGCCTGGTCCGTCCAGTACAGCGTCACATGGCTGAGCAGAAGTGTTGGCCCTCGACCATGGCCCTCCGCTTCACTTGTAATCAAGTGCCCAGGACAGGGACGGTCGCGAAGCCGCTGGCGAGATCAGCCATAGAGGAGACGGCCACCGCGTCGGGGGGATCGGCGAGGTGCTTGCGAGGGCCACGCTTGTTGACCACTCCGAGGGAGCGGATCCCGGCAAGCCTGGCCACGTGCTTGGACTGCGGGCTCAGGGTGATCAGGGCGCAGTGGGCGAGCTTGGCGTCGAGCTCTTGCACGGTCTTCTTGAGGAGGGCTTCGCCCGTCCAGTCGTCGGCCGGCAGCGGGATGAGCCACTCACGGCCGACGACCGCTCCGACGAACTGTCGGAGGCCGTGCAGGTCCAGGTAGGTCTCCATTGCGTCGGAGGAGGTGTCGCCGACCACTGCGATGCGTCTGCCGCTGGCGTGGCAGGCGTGCAGCGCTTCGCGCACTTCTGGTACGGGCACGGCCGTGCGTGCCACCGCGACCTCGGCGTCACGCACGAGCCGGACCGCTTCGGCGCCGATGTCGCGGTTCACGTCCTGGGCGTACCACATCATGGCGATCGGGTCCAGGTTGAGGGTGACGAGGAACGGCATCCGGTGTCCCGAGGCGAAGAGCCGGTCGTGGATCTCCCTGGCGATCGGGGCCGGGTCCATCCGGTGAGAGAGGCCGCAGATCGCGTCGTCGAAGACGAAGAGGGCGGCACGGGTCTGCTCTAGGACTCGGGCGACATGGGGGCGGGGCGTCCTGACTGTCACCCGGACTCCTCGCCGAAGTATGTATACGTAGGTCAGCGGCCGCGATGCACCCGATCGGGTTGCCGGCCGCCCGTGGACTGGAAGGTATCGCAAGCACCTCCGGCGATACCTTCCAGGCAGGGCACAACGAGGGCACACGAGGGTGTGAGGCGACCGGAGAGGCCGAGAAACGGTGAGTGACTGCACCGCAGGTCAACGGCGATGTCGCGACATCGCTCCAGCTCTCAGCGGCCGCTGCGTGAGAAGTGCTGGTAGTCCTTGGTGCCGGACCAGTAGCCGCCCCATTCCCAGCCGACCGAGGCGAAGGCGCGGACCACCTTGTCGCCCGGGTTGATGACGCCCTTGCCGCGCATCGGGCGCTTGGTGAACTTCTTGGCGTTCTGGTGGGCGGTGCCGCCGGCGGCCGTGACGTACGGGTTCTCGCGGGGGTTGATGTCGACGGCCTCGCCGTAGGCGTGGTTGGACCAGCTGGTCGAGCCGGTCGCCTGGCGGCAGTTGAAGGCGGAGGTGTTGTCGGCGTCGATGGAGTCGAAGTCGTCGCCCTTGTAGACGTCGACGAGCTCCATGCGCTTGATCGGGTAGCGCATGTCGTACAGCTTCCTGAAGGCCGTGACGATGTCGTCGGCGACGGTCTTGCGTACGACGAGCTCGCCGGTGTGGGGGCGGTCGTCGAAGCCCCAGTACGTCATCGTGACGAGGCGCAGGTCGCGGTGGTGGACCGGGCAGCCGGGGCGCCAGGAGTAGGGCAGGCGGTCGCGGGCGATGCCGGTGACCTTGGCGGTGAAGGCGG
>NZ_KZ559489.1:0-32342 GCF_002850745.1 Nonomuraea indica | reverse complement strand
GGGGGTTGGGGGGGGGGGGGGGGGGGGGGGGGGGGGGGGGGTGGGGGAGTCGGCGGCGGCCGTGGTGGCGGCGGGCTCGGAGGGTGTCGCGGGCGCGGACGAGGAGGCGGCCGGAGGCTGGGCGGCGCACGCGAAGGAGGCGAGTGCGACGAACGCCGTCGTGAGGGCGCTCCGCGTGGTGGCGGCACACTTCATCTGACCACCATATGCGACGTCGTGCCAGGTCAGGTTGTACGAGAGGTGGCGGGTGGCGCGCCTTGGGGATCGTGGTGGCGGGCGGTGGTGGGTGGGGCGCGTTGGGGGTTGTGGTGGTGGGCGGTGGTGGGTGGCGTGCGTTGGGGGTCGTGGTGGCGGGCGGTGGTGGGCGCTTCAGGGTGAGGCGGCGGCGGGTGGTGTGCGTGCCGCCGCCTCGCCGGTCGGGCTCAGGTCGCCCTGGCGTACTCCGCGGCGCCGCCCGCGAAGTCGAACACCACGCACGACTCGTCCCCGACGACCCACGCGTCGTGGCCCGGCGGGGCCACGAAGACCTCACCCGGACCGATCTCCGCCTCCGAACCGTCGTTCATCCGGATGTGGAGCCGGCCCTTGACCACGAACCCGTTGTGATGCACCTCGCACGAGTCCGTGCCGGCGATCGGTTTCACCGACTCCGACCACCGCCACCCCGGCTCGAACGTGGCCGTGCCGAAGGTCAGGCCCGTCAGGTTGCACACGTCGAGATGCCCCATCGGGAAGTCGCGGCGCTCGTCGGGCTTGTCGATGCTCTTGACCTCGATCATGACGTCCCCCTCGTCATGTCGACCCTGGTGTCCTTCTCAGTCTCGCACCGGCAGCCGCGACCGGTACACCTCTCTGGCCCGCTCGTACAGGGCCAGGTGGTCGGCGTGCTGTTCCTTCGTGTCGAACCTGCCGGACTCGGCGACCACCTCCTCCAGCCGGTCCAGCCAGCGGAGGCACCAGCGCACGTCCGCCTCCCTGGCCACGTGCCCGCCCGCCACGTCCAGGTAGACCGGGCTGGTGTGCGCGTACGCGCCGCCGCGGTGGTGGGCGCGCGGGTGCGGGCCGCCGGCGGCGACGGCGACCACGTACGTGGGCTCGCGCGCTCCGAGCGTCGCCGTGAGCCGGCCGGGCGGCCCTTCGGCGAGGACGCCGTCGGCGGTGCGGATCTCCAGTCGTTCCACCTCGGGGCCGACCGACCGGACCTCGATCTCCACCCGGTCACCGGGTGCGAGGTCCAGCGTGTCGCCGGGCTCGTGGCCGTTCACGGTGAGCTGCAGCCACGGCCCGGTGGTCGCGAACGTGCGGCCGAGCAGGATCGCCTCCATGTACGACTCGGCGGTGAGCGGCCCGCCCACGTGCGCGTACACCCGGGCCCAGCCGGGCGGCCCGGAGGCGGTGCCGCGCCGGCAGAAGGACAGGACGGCGTCGGTGCCTGCCGTGACGGCGAGCCGGTTGCCGGCTCCGATCAGGTGACGGTAGACGGTGGCCGTCCCCAGGATCGACGAGTGGTTCAGCACGTCGAGGGTGTCGATCAGGCCGAGCGCCGCGTCGGCGACGATCTCCCGTGCCGAGCAGTTGCGGCCACGGCTGAGCACGGCGTCGGGCGGGTCGTCGCCGGAGATCGGCCGGTGGAACGGGTGGCCGTAGCCGGTCATCGCGCCCAGGGCGCGCAGCTCCTCCAGCGCGGTGGCGTTCGGCGGCCAGTCGGCGTCGCCGTCGAAGCCGGAGTGGTAGCGCTCCGGCAGGCCGCGCAGCCCGAACGCGGAGACGTGCCCGACGAGGTCGTTGCGGTACTCGACCCCGATCCTGGCCAGGTGCTCGCTGTCGGACCAGGGCAGGTCACGGCCCACCCAGTGGGTGAGCGCCTCGACGTCGTAGACCCGCTCGGTCGCCACGTTGCCCGCCACCAGGCCGAGCACGTGGAGGCCCTCGCCGTGCTGGGCGGCGGCCGCCAGCGGGGGAGCGGCGGGCTCCTCGCCCATCCAGTTGAGGTGGACGTGCAGGTCGCCGCCGTACCAGCCGTGCGCCGCCGCGTCGTACAGCCGTTCCGGCGTCAGCTCGACCAGCGTCTCCTCGCCCGCGACGGGGGTGAGCGAGACGTCGGACTCGGTGTACTCCATGCCGCGGGTGACGGTCACGGTGACCGGCTCGGCGGGCACCGCGACGACGAGGTCGTCACCGTGGAAGTACGGCCGCAGGTGCCCGTCCACCTTGGGCGGGGCTCCCTCGGGGTACCAGCCCTGCCCGTCGGCGCCGACCACGCTCCACCGGCACGGGAGACCGGCGCGCAACCGCAGCGCGGCCGCCGGCGCCCGCCGGGTCAGCGGCGCCAGGTCCACCGGCTGCCCGCCGACGGCGACCTCCCGCGCCACCTCGACCACCTTGGCGCCGTGCGGCTCCACCTCGTGCGCGGCGCCGTCCACGACCACCGTGACCCGTTCGGCGCGACTGGAGTCGAGGAGCAGCGCCGTGCGGAACGGAGCGTCGCCGAGCACCACCTGGGGCCGGGCCTCCAGCGTCACGCCGTCGGGGGTGAGCCGGAGCGCCGGCAGGTGTTCGAGGACGTCGCCGCCCAGCGCGTCGCGGATCAGCCGGTCGACGTCCACCTCTCCCATGCGGTCGTCCAGCTCGGCCGGGGACGCGCCGGGGTGACGCGCGGCGAGCTGGCGTAGGCCGGTGTTCCAGTAGTCGTAACGGCGGTCGAGGAAGACGGTTCCGCGGGCTTGGACGACGTAGCTCAACGGCGCCTCGCCCCAGGTGGTCCCGTGCCTGTCGCGCAGCTCACGGTATTCGGCGACGGCGCGGGCCACGGGCTCGGGAAACAGCGGATCTTCGCACATGCGTCACTCCCTGATGTCGGACATGTCGCTAGCGTGACATGGATCAGGGGAGATGTCAGGGAATCAGGCCAATGGTGGGCCGGCAGGCCGCGCGGAACCGAACGTGCCCTCCCTGCGCACGGTGTGCCAGCGCAGCCGTACCCCCAGCACCGCCGTGGCCAGAGACTGGATCACGACCAGGTACATGAGCTGGCGGTAGACGAACTGCTGGAGCGGCAGCACCCACAGCGCGGAGGCCCGCTCACCGTCCAGCCGGAGCGCGTACCAGCCGGTCAGCGCCTGGACGACGACGAACCCCGCCCACACGGCCACGACCGGCAGCGGGTCGCCCACGGCCGTGCTGTAGAGCGCCATCAGGTCCACCACCGGGGCCAGCAGCGGGAGCAGCACCTGGAACAGTCCCAGATAGCCGAGGCAGCGCCGGCCGAACGGACCGCGTTCGAGCACGGCCCGCCGGTGCTTCCACATCGCCTGGAGGGTGCCGTAGCACCAGCGGTAGCGCTGCTTCCACAGCTGTCCCAGCGAGGTGGGCGCCTCGGTCCAGGCCAGCGCCTTCTCCTCGTAGACCACCCGCCATCCCGCCCGGCACAACGCCATCGTCAGGTCGGTGTCCTCGGCCAGGGTGTCGGTGCTGACCCCGCCCAGCGCGAGCAGTGCCGACCGCCGGAACGCCCCGATCGCGCCGGGCACGGTCGCCATGCAGTCGAGCAGCTCGAAGGCGCGCCGATCGAGGTTGAACCCGATGACGTACTCGATGTGCTGCCAGCGCCCGATCATGCCGCGCCGGTTGCCGACCTTGGTGTTGCCGCTCACCGCGCCGACCGCCGGGTCGGCGAGCTGGCGCACCAGGTTGCCGATGGTGGCGGGTTCGAAGACGGTGTCACCGTCCACCATGACGACCAGCTCGTGCCTGGCCTGCATGAGGCCGGTGTTGAGCGCGGCGGGCTTGCCGCCGTTGGGGCGGCGGATCACCCGTACGCGGGGATGGCCCAGCTCGGCGGCCAGCTCGGCGGTGCGGTCGGTGGAGCCGTCGTCGACGACGAGGACCTCCAGGTCCCCTTCGTAGGTGGTCTCCACCAGCGACAGGACGGTCGCCTGGATCCCGGCCTCCTCGTTGTAGGCGGGGACGATGACGGTGACGGGCGGCGGGGCCGGCCAGGTGGGCGCGCGGCCCCTGCGCCGCCTGCCGCCCCGCGTGCGCCGGGCGTGCACCCAGGCGAGGACGGCGAAGAACAGGAGCCGGGCCAGGGTGAGCGCGCCCGCGACGAACAGCACCCAGGACAGGCCTGTGGTGACCGACTCTGCGGCGCGCTGGGCCAGGTTGAGCACCGAGCCGACGAACCGGTCGGTGCCGTCGGCCTGGCGGTGGGCCGACGGCATGCCGAGGGCCCGCGACACCGTGACCGCCCGGTAGCCCCTGTCGGCCAGCTTCTGCAGGGCGAGGTCGACGGCCTCCACGGTCTGCCGCCGGTCGCCGCCGGAGTCGTGCATCATGACGACCGCGCCGCGACCCCTGGCGGGCAGCGACGACTCCGTGATGCGCTGGACGCCGGGCCGCCCCCAGTCCTTGGTGTCGAGGTCGGTCAGCACCACGAGGTAGCCCTCGGCGCCGATCTCCCGCAGGCTCTCCCACTGCGGGCCGGTGACCGCCTCGGGCGTCGAGGAGTACGGCGGGCGGGCCAGCGTCGTGTGCAGCCCTGTCGCCCCGGCCAGCGCCTGCTGCGTCAGCGACAGTTCGAGCCTGAGCCGCCAGCCGGGGACCGCCGCCAGGTCGGCGTGCGCGTAGGTGTGGTTGCCCAGTTCGTGGCCTTCGGCGACGATCCGCCGCGCCAGCTCCGGATACTTGGCGACCTTGGAGCCGACGGTGAAGAACGTCGCCTTGGCGCCGTGCTTCTTGAGCGCGTCGAGCACCCGCGGGGTCCACGCCGGATCGGGACCGTCGTCGAACGTCAGGGCGATCGTCCGGGCGGGCAGGCGCGCGCTGGCGGGCCTGCCCTCCGTCAGGTTGAGCACGGGGCCGCCGCGCCGCGCCTCCTCCAGTTCGGGGGTGGCGCGGTCGGCCGCGGGCGGCGGCTGCGCGTGCGTCTCCCCGACGACGTTGGTCACGTACCCGTTGAGGACGAGCGCGGCGGCGACGAGCAGCATGGCGACGGCCAGCAGGAACCAGTGGCCCCGGGGGTCGGCCGCCTTCGCGGCGGCCGGCGGGGCCGGGGGGATCGGCGGGGCCGGTGGCTCCGGGGCCGGCGCGTCTGCGGGAGCCGGCATGCTCGGGTCACGCCAGGCCGGTACGGGGGGAGGCGGCGACACCGGCCCGGCCGGACCGGCGTGGCCGTTCACTTCTTCGGCCCCTTGCTCCGGTTCGGATCCTGGCCCGGCGGCGTCCTGTCGAGGCCGGGGGGCCCGGTGGCGATGTCCGTCGGCTCGGCGGACTCGCTCGGGCCGGCCGTGGGCTCGGCGGTCGGGTCGGGCTCCGTGCTCCGGCTGGGGGACGGCGGCCTCGTCGGTGACCGTACGGGCTCGGGGTCCTGCGACCGGGCGGCGGATCTCGCCGGGGTGGGCGTGCGACCGGCGGGTTGCTGGGTGGCCGAGGCGGTGGGTCGTCGGGACGGGCTGGTCCGGGGTGTCGGGGAGCGATCGGGCGAGGCGGTCCCGCCCACCGCGCCGGGCCGGTCGCCCGGCCATCCGTCCACCGAGAGCGTCGGGTCGGAGAACACGCCGCCGATGACGGTGGCGAGCAGCCCCAGGGCCAGCACACTCGACGCGATCGAGCCGGTCATGATCAGCCGGCGGCGACGCCCACTGTGGTCGACGAAGACGGCGGCAGGACCGGATTGCTCAGGAGACACGACGGTGATAGTAGTGACCGTTTGTAACTAGTGGGGAAATAAGCCTCTTTCTTGCGGCATACCTTGAGGTTGGCCAGGGGTTACCGTTCCCTCCTCGGTTCTAGGCTGAGGTGGTTACGGTTCTGAGGAGGCACCATGACCAAGTTCATGGACGTCCACCGCGGCATGGTGGGCATCACCGCCGAGCAGCTCCACGAGGCCCACGACGCCGATCTCGCGATCCAGGCGGAGGAGGGCGTGACGTTCGAGCAGGCCTGGGCCGACCCGGACGACGGCGTGGTCTACTGCCTGTCCGAGGCGCCCGACGCCGAGGCGGTCCAGCGGATCCACCAGCGGGCCGGTCACCCGGCCGACGAGATCCACAAGGTCCCGCTCATCGTCTGACCCACGAGGGCTCTCACGCGATCCTCACCGAACTCTCAAGCGAAAGGCACCCGGTCCTCGGCCGGCACCCAGACGAGCTCCCTGGCTTCTCGGTCAACGGCGGGCTTCACCAGCGGAGACACCTCCGCGGGCCTGCCGGTGATCGGAGATCGCCACGCGTTTCGTCAAGCCGCTCGCCGCGGGTCTGCTCGGGGCCACGATGCTCGCCGTCCCCTTCGCGGGCGTCTCGCTCGCCGCCACGGGGACCGACGGCTCCCGCCCCGCCGCGCCGAACACCGCCCGGTACGCCCAGACCGTGGGCGACCGCCTCTCCGGCGCCGCGGTCACCGTGACCGCCGTGGGACTCGGGGACGTGTCGGGCGAGCTGGTGGCCGGGCGGAAGTACCAGGTCGAGGTCGCCGCCCGGACCGAGCGGAAGGCCGGCGTCGCGACGCTGAGGACCCCGGAGGGCAAGGCGTACCGGCTCCGCCTGGTGGACGGCCGGGCCACCAAGACCCTCACCCTGCCCAGCACCACCAGGCCGGGCCGTTACCGGGTGAGTGTCGTGATCGGCGGGAAGGTCACGACCGCCGAGTGCGTGGTGACCCGGCGCGAGGACGCCGAGCACGCCGCCCCGTCCGAGCGCCCCGCCCCGTCCGAGCGCCCCGCCCCGTCCGAGCGCCCCGCCCCGTCCGAGCGCCCCGCCCCGTCCAAGCGCCCCGCCCCGTCCAAGCGCCCCGCCCCGTCAGAGCGTCCTGCCCAGTCCGAGCATCAGGCCCCGTCCGAGCGTGCCGCCCCGTCCAGGGCGGACGCGGTGCGGGCCGGGGACGCCGCCTGATCGGCCCGTTCGCCCGAAGACGGCCGGCCCCTCGTCGGGGCCGGCCTTTCGCTGTCCGGGCCCGGGGTGCCGGGACGCCGGGCGGCGGCGAATAATCACCCCAAGTCGCCCCAAACCAGCCTTGACATCCGCATCCCCCACCCTCACTCTGTTGCGTATAGCGCTAGACGTTTCTCTTTGTGAAACCGGGGTGTGACGATGATCCCAGCGTGCCCTCTCGCGTCACTGCCACGCGGCGAGGCCCTCCGTCTCGACGTCGATCCGCCCATCGCCGTCTTCCACACCGACGACGGCGACCTCTACGCCATCGACGACACCTGCACCCACCAGGACGCCTCCCTGGCCGACGGATGGCTGGAGGGCTGCGAGGTCGAGTGTCCCCTGCACGCCTCCCGGTTCGACCTGCGCACCGGGCAGGTGGACGCGCCGCCCGCCAAGCGGCCCGTCCGCACGCACCGGGTCGTCGTCGAGGACGACGTCGTCTACGTCGTCCCGTCGGACGCGCCGCCCAACCTGCCGCCCGGCGTCACCCTGAAGGGGCAGGCGTGAGGACGATCTGCGTGGTCGGCGCGTCCCTGGCCGGCCTGCTCACCGCGCGGGCGCTGCGCGGCCAGGGATTCCAGGAGCGGATCGTCGTGGTCGGGGCGGAGCGGCACCGGCCCTACGACCGGCCGCCCCTGTCCAAGGACTTCCTCAAGGGCGCGATCGGCGAGGCCGACCTGGCGCTGGAGGCGGAGGGCGAGGAGCCGGGCATCGAGTGGCGCCTCGGCGTCGCCGCCACCGCGCTGGACGCCCCCGCCCGCAAGATCACGCTGGGTGACGGCACCACGTTGACGGCCGACGGCATCGTGATCGCGACCGGCGCCGCCGCCCGCCGGCTGCCCGGCACCGGCGGGCTGGCCGGCGTCCACACGCTGCGCACGCTCGACGACGCCCGCGCGCTCCGCGCCGACCTGGAGCGGGCCGGGAGGATCGTGGTCATCGGCGGCGGCTTCATCGGCGCCGAGGTCGCCGCCACCGCCCGCGAGCTGGGCCGCGACGTCACGCTGGTCGAGTCGGGGCCGGCGCCGCTGGCCGGCGTCCTCGGCCCCGCGATGGCCCACGCCCTGGCCGGCCTGCACGAGCGGCGCGGCGTCCGGCTGATCACCGGGGCGCACGTCACCGAGGTGACCGGCACCGGCAGGGCCGACGGAGTGCGGCTGGCGGACGGCTCCCACCTGCCCGCCGACGTCGTCGTCGCCGGCATCGGCGCGACCCCCTGCACCGGCTGGCTGGCCGGCAGCGGCGTCGAGCTGGGCGACGGGGTGCTCTGCGACGAGGGCGGCGGCACCAGCGTGCCCGGGATCGTCGCCGTCGGCGACTGCGCCGCCTGGTACGAGCCGGCGCTCGGCCGCCACCACCGGATCGAGCACTGGACCGGCGCCCGGCAGCGGGCCGCGGTCGCCGCGGCGACGCTGCTGTCCGGTGGCACCGCCCGCCCGGAGCCCGCTCGCCCGCCGTACTTCTGGTCGGACCAGTACGACGTGAAGATCCAGTTCATCGGGCACGCGGGCGACGCCGACACGGTCACCGTGGAGGAGGGCGACCCCGCGACCCACAGCTTCCTGGCCGTCTACCGGCGGGGCGAGCGGCCCGTCGCGGTGCTGGGCGTGAACCAGGTCCGGCTGTTCACCCGCTGGCGCCGCCATCTCGAGACCACGCCGGCGCACACCGGCTGAGACAGGAGTGACATCGCATGGTCCATGAGGTACGCGGCGTCGTCGCGACGGGCAAGGGCAAGCCGGTCGGCCTGGAGACGGTCCTGGTGCCGGACCCCGGGCCGGGTGAGGCGCTGGTCAAGGTGCTGGCGTGCGGCGTGTGCCACACCGACCTGCACTACCGCGAGGGCGGCATCGGCGACGACTTCCCCTTCCTGCTCGGCCACGAGGCCGCGGGGGTGGTCGAGGCGGTCGGCGCCGGCGTCACCGACGTCGAGCCCGGCGACTTCGTGGTGCTCAACTGGCGCGCGGTGTGCGGGTCCTGCCGTGCCTGCCTGCGGGGCCGCCCGCAGTACTGCTTCGCCACCCACAACGCCACGCAGAAGATGACGCTCGCGGACGGCACGCCGCTCAGCCCGGCGCTGGGCATCGGCGCGTTCGCCGAGAAGACGCTGGTGGCGGCGGGCCAGTGCACCAAGGTGGACCCGGCCGCCGCGCCGGCCGCCGTCGGGCTGCTCGGCTGCGGTGTGATGGCCGGGCTCGGCGCGGCCGTGAACACCGGTGCGGTCGGCCGCGGTGACTCGGTCGCGGTCATCGGCTGCGGCGGCGTCGGCAACGCGGCCGTCGCCGGGGCGCGGCTGGCCGGGGCGACCACGATCGTCGCGGTGGACGTGGACGACCGGAAGCTGGAGTGGGCGCGCGGTTTCGGCGCCACCCACACGGTCAACTCGCGCGAGAGCGATCCGGTGGAGGCGATCCGCGACCTCACCGGCGGGTTCGGCGCGGACGTGGTCATCGAGGCGGTCGGCCGGCCCGAGACGTACCGGCAGGCGTTCTACGCCCGCGACCTGGCGGGCACGGTCGTGCTGGTGGGCGTGCCGACGCCGGAGATGACGCTGGAGCTGCCGCTGCTCGACGTGTTCGGCCGGGGCGGCGCCCTGAAGTCGTCCTGGTACGGCGACTGCCTGCCGAGCCGCGACTTCCCCATGCTCGTCTCGCTGTACCTGCAGGGCCGCCTCGACCTCGACGCGTTCGTCACCGAGACCATCGGCCTGGACGACGTCGAGGAGGCGTTCGCCCGGATGCACCGCGGCGAGGTGCTGCGATCGGTGGTCACGCTGTGATGGATCCGCAGCGAAGCGAGGACATCCGTCACAGCACGCCGGGCGACAGCCCGGCCAAGGAGGCACTGTGATGCGGGTCGAGAAGGTCGTCACCTCGGGGACGTTCAGCCTGGACGGCGGGACGTGGGAGGTCGACAACAACGTCTGGCTGCTCGGCGACGACGACGAGGTCCTCGTCATCGACGCCGCGCACGACGCCGAGCGGATCGAGGCGGCCGTGGGCGGTCGCCGGGTCGTCGGCATCGCGTGCACGCACGCGCACGACGACCACGTGAACGCCGCGCCCGCCCTGGCCGCCGCCACCGGCGCGCCGGTGCTGCTGCACCCGGACGACGAGGTGCTGTGGAAGCTCGCGCACCCGTCCGCCACCCCCGGCGGGGCGCTGGCGGACGGCCGGATCCTGCGGGTCGGCGGCGTGGACGCGCACGTGCTGCACACCCCCGGGCACGCGCCGGGAGCCGTCTGCCTGTACGTGCCCGAACTGGGCGTGCTGTTCTCCGGCGACACCCTCTTCCAGGGCGGTCCGGGCGCCACGGGCAGGTCCTACAGCGACTTCCCCACGATCATCGCGTCGATCAGCCGCCGCCTGCTCACGCTGCCCGCCGAGACGGTGGTGCACACGGGGCACGGCGCGGACACCCGCATCGGAGCCGAGGCTCCGCACCTAGAGGACTGGATCCGCCGCGGACACTGACCCGGCCCCTCACGAAGGAGTAGCCCCGTGACCACCACCACGACCTCCAGTGTCATCCCCACCCTGCCGGGCCGCTACTACACCGATCCGGACCTGTTCGCGCTGGAGCAGAAGAACATCTTCGAGGCGATGTGGTTCTGCGCGGTCCGCTCGTCGGACCTGCCGAAGCCCGGCTCGTTCCGCACGGTCCAGGTCGGCGCCGAGAGCGTCCTCGTCACGCGGGCCCGCGACGGGTCGGCGCGGGCGTTCTTCAACGTGTGCCGGCACCGCGGCGCGACCCTGTGCACGGAGGAGTCGGGCGAGGTCAAGCGGGCCTTCCAGTGCCCGTACCACGCGTGGACGTACGACCTCGACGGCAAGCTGGTCGCGGCGCCCAACCTGACCAAGATGGCCGACCTCGACCGGGTGCGGTACGGCCTGGTCAAGGTGCACGTGCGCGAGTGGCTCGGCTACGTGTGGGTGTGCCTGGCCGACGAGCCGCCGTCGTTCGAGCGGGACGTGCAGGGCGCGGTCGCCGAACGGCTCGGCGCGGTCGAGCTGATCGACAACTACGACGTGGCCAACCTGGAGGTGGGCCGGCGGATCGTCTACGACGTCAAGGCCAACTGGAAGCTCATCGTCGAGAACTTCATGGAGTGCTACCACTGCGCCACCATCCACCCCGAGCTGACCGAGGTGCTGCCGGAGTTCGCCGACGGCTACGCGGCGCAGTACTTCGTCGGCCACGGCGCGGAGTTCGGCGCGGAGGTCGAGGGTTTCACGGTGGACGGCTCGGCCGGGCTCGACCGCATCCCCGGCGTGAGCGAGGAGCAGGACCGGCGCTACTACGCCATCACCATCAAACCGCAGGTGTTCATCAACCTCGTTCCCGACCACGTTATCCTGCACCGCATGTTCCCCCTCGCCGTCGACCGCACGGTGGTCGAGTGCGACTGGCTCTACCTGCCCGACGTGGTGGCGAGCGGCAAGGATCTGGACAAGTCGGTGGAGCTGTTCCACCGGGTCAACGAGCAGGACTTCGAGGCGTGCGAGCGCTGCCAGCCGGCGATGAGCTCGCGCACCTACCGTGACGGCGGCGTGCTGGTGCCGAGCGAGCACCACATCGGCGCCTTCCACGAGTGGGTCCAGGAACGGATCGGGTGAGCGTGACGGGCGACGACGAGGACGCGGGGCTGCGGGTCGGCCGGCCGAAGGACTGGGCGGGCGGGCTGCCCGCGGTGGGCAACGCGATGCGGATCGCCCGGCGCGAGATGGGCGTCGCCCGCAGCACCCGCACGCTGCTGCGGGTCAACCAGAAGGACGGCTTCGACTGTCCCGGCTGCGCCTGGCCGGAGGGCGGGCACCGCAGCCCGGCGGAGTTCTGCGAGAACGGCGCGAAGGCCGTCGCCGAGGAGGCGACCACGCGCCGGGTGACGCCGGAGTTCTTCGCCGCGCACCCGGTGGGCGACCTGGCCGTGCGGAGCGACCACTGGCTCGGCGGGCAGGGCCGGCTGACCCGGCCGATGCACAAGCCGGCCGGCTCCGACCACTACGTGCCGGTGAGCTGGGAGTCGGCGTTCGAGATCATCGCCAGGGAGCTGCGCGCGCTCGGCGGCCCGGACGAGGCGGTGTTCTACACCTCCGGTCGCACCTCCAACGAGGCGGCGTTCGCCTACCAGCTCCTGGTGCGCCGGCTGGGCACCAACAACCTGCCCGACTGCTCCAACATGTGCCACGAGTCGAGCGGCTCGGCGCTCACCGAGACGCTGGGCATCGGCAAGGGCACGGTGTCGCTGGACGACCTGCACCGAGCCGAGCTGATCTTCGTGGTGGGCCAGAACCCGGGCACCAACCATCCCCGCATGCTCACCGCCCTGGAGAAGGCCAAGCGCGGCGGGGCGCGGATCATCGCCGTCAACCCGCTGCCCGAGGCGGGACTGCTGCGCTTCAAGAACCCGCAGCACCCCTCGGGGCTGGGCCGCGGCACGGCGCTCGCCGACCGGTTCCTGCAGATCCGGCTCAACGGCGATCTGGCGCTGTTCCAGGCGCTGTCGTCGTTGCTGCTCGACAGCGCGGACCGCGCGTTCGTGGAGGAGCACACGCACGGGTTCGAGGACTGGGAACGGCACCTGCGCGGCCTCGACTGGGACCGGGTCCTCGCCGCTACCGGCCTGACCCGGGCCGAGGTCGAGGAGACGGCGGCCGACGTCCGTGCCGCCGGCTCGGTCGTGGTCTGCTGGGCCATGGGCCTGACCCAGCACCGCAACTCGGTGGCGACGATCCGCGAGGTGGTCAACTTCCTGCTGCTGCGCGGCAACGTGGGCCGCCCGGGGGCGGGCGTGTGCCCGGTGCGCGGCCACTCCAACGTGCAGGGCGACCGGACGATGGGCATCTACGAGAAGCCGTCCGCCGCCTTCCTCGACGCGCTCGGCGCGGAGTTCGGCTTCGAGCCGCCGCGCCGCCACGGCCTCGACACGGTCGAGGCGATCCGGGCCATGCGCGACGGCAGGGTGAAGGTGTTCTTCGGCATGGGGGGCAACTTCGTCCGGGCGACCCCCGACAGCGCGGTGACGGAGGCGGCGCTGCGCCGCACCCGGCTGACCGTGCAGGTGTCCACCAAGCTCAACCGTTCGCACGCGGTGTGCGGCGAGGAGGCGCTGATCCTGCCCACGCTGGGCCGCACCGAGCGCGACCCCGGCGGCTACGTGACGGTCGAGGACTCGATGGGGCTGGTGCACGCCTCGCGGGGCAGGCTCAAGGCGGCCTCGCCGCATCTGTTGCCCGAGGTGGCCATCGTCTGCCGGCTGGCGCGGGCGGTGCTCGGGGACGACCCGCACGTGCCGTGGGCGGAGTTCGAGCGCGACTACGGCGCGATCAGGGACCGGATCGCGCGGGTGATCCCCGGGTTCGAGGACTTCAACGCGCGGGCGCCGGGCGGTTTCGCGCTGCCGAACGCGCCGCGGGACGAGCGCCGCTTCCCGACCGCGACGGGCCGCGCCAACTTCACCGTCAACGAGCTGGAGGTGCTGGAGGTCCCGCCGGGCAGGCTGCTGCTGCAGACGGTCCGCAGCCACGACCAGTACAACACCACCGTGTACGGGCTCGACGACCGCTACCGCGGGGTCAGGGCGGGCCGCCGGGTGGTGTTCGTGCACCCGGACGACCTGGCCGAGCGCGGCCTGGCCGACGGTGACGTGGTGGACCTGGTCAGCGAGTGGCCCGACGGCGAGCGGACGGCCGAGGGCTTCCGGGCGATCTCCTATCCCACGGCCAGGGGCTGCTGCGCGGCCTACTTCCCGGAGACGAACGTGCTGGTGCCGCTCGACTCGGTGGCCGAGACGTCCAACACCCCGACGTCGAAGAGCGTGGTGATCCGGCTGGTCAGGGCCGACCCGCGTAGCCCAGCCGGCGGCTGATCTCCTCGGCTCCCCCGACGAGCAGCGGGGCCAGCTCGTGCATGCGCTCGGCGCTGAAGCGGTAGGCGGGGCCGGAGGCGCTGACGGCTGCGACGACCTCGCCGTGGTAGGAGCGGATGGGCGCGGCCATCGCGTTCAGGCCCTCCTCCAGCTCCTCCAGGCAGAAGGCGTAGCCCGTGCGGCGGGTCTCGGCGAACTGCAGCTCCAGCGCGTCGAGGTCGGTGATGGTCTTGGGGGTGAAGCTCTCCAGCTCGGCGCCGGTCAGCAGCCGCCGGCGCTCGCCCTCGTCCAGGTGGGCGACCAGCGCCTTGCCGCTGGAGGTCGCGTGCAGCGGGGTGATCTGGCCGACCCAGTTGTAGGCCGTGACGGCCGAGGGACCGCGCACCTGGTCGAGGTTGACCGCGTGGGCGGAGCGCAGCACGGCGACGTTGACCGTCTCGCCGATCTCCTCGGCCAGCCGGTGGCAGACCGGCCGGGCGCGGCCGATGACGTCCATCTGCGTGCTGACGCCGCCTGCCAGCCGGATGATGCCGAACCCGAGGCGGTACTTGCCGCGGTCCTCGGCCTGCTCCACCAGGCCGCGCGCCTCCAGCGCGCCGAGCAGGCGGAAGGCGGTCGACTTGTGGACGTCGATCTCGGCGGCGACCTCGCTCACGCCGGCCTCGCCGCGCCGCGACAGGATCTCCAGCACGCTGATCGCCCGGTCGACGGACTGCACCCCACCGCTGCCCGATTCGTTGCTCATAGCGAAACTGTAAGTGCTCCAGGCAACCTTGTGTGGCGGGACGTCCAAAAGATCTCCTGTTGCGACTAGTGAAACGCGATGCGTATAGCGCTACGATTCGGTGAAACGTGCGATGAGACGAGGCACAATGACGTCACAGCAGTACGACTTCGTCATCGTCGGAGGAGGCTCGGCGGGCTGCGCCCTGGCCAACCGGCTCTCCGCGGATCCCGACACGCGGGTGCTGGTGCTGGAGGCGGGCCGTCCCGACTATCCGTGGGACGTGTTCATCCACATGCCGGCCGCGCTCCCGTTTCCCATCGGCAACCGTTTCTACGACTGGCGCTACGAATCCGAACCCGAGCCGCACATGCACGGGCGGCGCATCTACCACGCCCGCGGCAAGGTGCTCGGGGGCTCCAGCAGCATCAACGGCATGATCTTCCAGCGCGGCAACCCCCTCGACTACGAGCGCTGGGGCGCCGATCCCGGCATGAAGAGCTGGGACTACGCGCACTGCCTGCCGTACTTCAGGCGGATGGAGAACTGCCTGGCCGACCCCGGCACCCCCTTCCGCGGCCACGACGGGCCGCTGACGCTGGAACGCGGACCCGCGACGACCCCGCTGTTCGCGGCGTTCTTCGAGGCCGTCCAGCAGGCCGGCTATCCGCTCACCGACGACGTCAACGGATACCGTCAGGAGGGCTTCGCCAGATTCGACCGCAACATCCGGCGGGGCCGCCGGCTCAGCGCCGCCCGCGCCTACCTGCACCCGGTGCGGAAGCGGTCCAACCTCACCGTCAAAACCCGGGCGTTCGTCTCCCGGGTGCTGTTCGAGGGGACGCGGGCCGTCGGGGTGGAGTACGACGGCGGCACCGTACGGGCCAAGGAGGTCATCCTGTCCGGCGGCGCCATCAACTCGCCGCAGCTCCTGCAGCTCTCCGGCGTCGGCAACGCCAAGGAGCTGGACGCCCTCGGCATCCGCGTCGTGCACGACCTGCCGGGCGTCGGCGAGAACCTCCAGGACCACCTGGAGGTCTACATCCAGCACGGCTGCTCCCAGCCCGTCTCCATGCAGCCCAACCTGCAGAAGTGGCGCCACCCGTGGATCGGCGCCCAGTGGCTGTTCGCCCGCCGGGGACCCGGCGCGACCAACCACTTCGAGGCCGGCGGCTTCGTGCGGAGCAACGAGGACGTCGACTACCCCAACCTGATGTTCCACTTCCTGCCCATCGCCGTCCGCTACGACGGCTCCGCCCCGGCGGGCGGGCACGGCTACCAGGTGCACGTGGGGCCGATGTACTCCGACGCCCGCGGCTCGGTCAAGATCAGGAGCGCGGACCCGCGGCGGCACCCCGCCCTGCGGTTCAACTACCTGTCCACCGACCAGGACCGGCGCGAGTGGGTCGAGGCCGTCCGGGTGGCGCGCCGCATCCTCGGCCAGCCGGCCCTGGGCGTGTACAGCACCGGCGAGCTCTCGCCCGGACCGGCCGTCGAGACCGACGAGGAGATCCTCGACTGGGTGGCGAAGGACGGGGAGACGGCCCTGCACCCGTCGTGCACGGCGCGGATGGGCGTCGACGAGATGTCCGTGGTGGACCCCGAGACGATGCGCGTGCACGGCGTGGACGGGCTGCGCGTGGTCGACGCCTCGGTCATGCCGTACGTGACCAACGGCAACATCTACGCGCCGGTCATGATGCTCGCCGAGAAGGCGGCCGACCTCATCCTCGGCAACACGCCGCTCGCGCCCGAGACGACCGAGTTCTACCGGCACCGCGCGTGAAAGGAGGCGGTGGGGGCCGCCGCGCCCCCACCGCCTCCCGCCTCGTGGCGCCCTCCTCCGCCTCGGCGCTCAGCGGAAGACGACGGTCCGGTCGCCGTTCAGCAGCACCCGCTGCTCGCTGTGCCACTTCACGGCGCGGGCCAGCACCTGCGCCTCGACGTCGCGGCCGGCCGTGATCAGGTCCTCGGGGTCGAGCTCGTGGTCCACCCGCACCACGTCCTGCTCGATGATCGGCCCCTCGTCGAGGTCGGCCGTCACGTAGTGCGCGGTCGCGCCGATCAGCTTGACGCCGCGCTCGTGCGCCTGGTGGTACGGCTTGGCGCCCTTGAACCCCGGCAGGAACGAGTGGTGGATGTTGATGGCCCGCCCTTCGAGCCGCTTGCACAGGTCGTCCGACAGGACCTGCATGTAGCGGGCCAGCACCACGAGGTCCGCGTCGTACTCGGCGACCAGTTCCAGCACCCTGGCCTCGGCCTGCGCCTTGGTGTCGGGGGTGACCGGCACGTGGTGGTAGGGCACGCCGTACGAGACGGCCAGGGGCTCCAGGTCGGGGTGGTTGGAGACGATCGCCGGGATCTCGATGTTCAGCGCGCCGCCCTGCCGGCGGAACAGCAGGTCGTTCAGGCAGTGGCCGAACTTCGACACCATGATGAGCGTCCGCGTGGGCGTCGCGGCGTCGTTGAGCCGCCAGGTCATCTGGAACGACTCGGCGACGTAGGTGAAGCCGGCGCGCAGCTCCTCCAGCCCGTGCTGGGCGGCGAAGTGCACGCGCATGAAGAAGCCGCCGCCTCTGCGGTCGTTGAACTGCTTGCTCTGCAGCATGTTGCCGCCGTGCTGCACCAGGAAGCTGGTCACGGCGTAGACGATGCCTGGCTTGTCGGAGCAGGAGACCGTCAGGACGAACTCGCGTCCGGGGTCGGGCCGGGGAGACATCACACCTCCTAGCGTTGCGTATAGCGCAAAACGGTGATGTATACGCAACAGCGTGGACGGCGCGAGCCCGTCACGTCAAGGGGGTCGATCGCTTGCCGTGACAGCCGCACTTCGCAGCGATTTGGTATGTGATGTTCGCCACCACTTGACGCGCCGTAGTCGAGCGGTCAATCCTGTTCCTCACTAAGCATTGCCTTGCGCAATACGCAACGATCAAAGGTGTGCCGATGACCGATCTCTATATCGGCGGCACGTGGACCAAGCCGGCCGACGGTGGGCAGCGCCGCATCCACTCGCCCGCCGACGGCAGCCTCGTGACCACGGTCGCAGAAGCCACCGCGACCGACACCGTCGCCGCCATCCGGGCGGCCAGGCACGCGTTCGACCACGGCCCCTGGCCGGCCACGCCGGCGCGCGAGCGTGGAGCGCTGCTCCACCGGGTGGCGGACCTCCTGGAGCGCGACCGTGACGCCTTCGCCCGCGCCGAGTCCGGCGACACCGGCAAGCGGCTCGTGGAGAGCGAGTACGACGTCGACGACTGCGTGGCCTGCCTGCGCCATTTCGCGGGCGCCGCCGGCACCGACGCCGGCCGTGTCGTCGACACCGGCCGCGACGACGCCATCAGCAGGATCGTCCACGAGCCGGTCGGCGTGTGCGGCCTCATCACCCCGTGGAACTACCCCCTGCTGCAGGCGACGTGGAAGGTGGCGCCGGCGCTCGCCGCTGGCGACACCTTCGTGCTCAAGCCGAGCGAGTTGACCCCGAGCACCGCGATCCTGCTGATGCGGGCCCTGGAGGAGGCCGGCCTGCCCGCCGGCGTCGCCAACCTGGTGCTGGGCGCCGGGGCGAGCGCCGGCGCGCCGCTCGCCGAGCACCCCGACGTGGACCTCGTCTCGTTCACCGGCGGCCTGGAGACCGGCCGCCGGATCATGGCGGCGGCGTCGGCCACGGTCAAGCGGGTGGCGCTGGAGCTCGGCGGCAAGAACCCCAACATCGTCTTCGCCGACGCCGACTTCGAGACGGCGGTCGACTTCGCGCTGACCGCGGTGTTCCTGCACTCCGGCCAGGTGTGCTCGGCCGGCGCGCGGCTGCTCGTGGAGGACCCGCTGCACGACGCGTTCGTGGACGAGCTCGTACGGCGGGCCGCGCTGATCCGCCCCGGCGGCCCGTTCGACCCCGAGGCGCACACCGGCCCGCTCATCTCCGCCGCGCACCTGGCCAAGGTCGAGGAGTACGTGGCGGCGGGCCTGGCCGAGGGCGCGGTGCTGCGCTGCGGCGGCGAGCGGCTCACCGGCCCCGGCTTCGACCGGGGCTTCTTCTACCGGCCGACCGTGCTGGACGAGTGCAAGCAGGGCATGCGGGTGGTGCGCGAGGAGTCGTTCGGCCCCGTGCTCACCGTCGAGCGCTTCTCCGGCGAGGACGAGGCCGTCCGCCTCGCCAACGACACCGAGTACGGCCTCGCGGGCGCCGTCTGGACCCAGGACGCCGGCCGGGCGCAGCGGGTGGCGGGCCGGCTGCGGGCCGGCACGGTGTGGATCAACGACTACCACCCCTACGTGCCGCAGGCCGAATGGGGCGGTTTCAAGCAGTCGGGCATCGGCCGCGAGCTGGGGCCGACCGGACTGGACGAGTATCGAGAGATC
The DNA here is from genome assembly GCF_002850745.1 of Nonomuraea indica. Classification (GTDB taxonomy): domain Bacteria; phylum Actinomycetota; class Actinomycetes; order Streptosporangiales; family Streptosporangiaceae; genus Nonomuraea; species Nonomuraea indica. Next base: position 13,459 of record NZ_KZ559489.1, on the reverse strand, counting down.
AAGCATGTGTGGCAGAACACCCGCCCGCGCCCCCAGCGGTGGTTCCCAGCGAACTGACGCTCCGACGACCGCGCCGACGACCAAGAGGTGGTCATGACTGTGCCGTCAGTGGCCGAACGTAGTGCACCCGACACCGACACCACGCCCGTCCTCGCCGTCCGCGACCTGTGGAAGGTGTTCGGCCCCAAGGCCGAGAGCGTCGTCGGCAGCACCCTGAGCCGTCAGGAGCTCAAGGAGCGGACCGGCTGCGTGGCGGCCGTCCGCGACGTCTCCTTCGAGGTGCGCAGGGGCGAGGTGTTCGTCGTCATGGGCCTGTCCGGCTCGGGCAAGTCGACGCTGGTCCGCTGCCTGACCCGGCTGATCGAGCCCACGGCCGGCGAGGTGCTGCTGGACGGCGAGGACGTCCGTAAGGCCGACGACCGCAGGCTGCGCGAGCTGCGCAGGCACCGCATGGCCATGGTCTTCCAGCACTTCGGCCTCCTGCCGCACCGGTGCGTGCTCGACAACGTCGCCTTCGGGCTGGAGATCCGCGGCGTCGCCAAGCAGGAGCGCTACGCCAGGGCCCGCGAGGTGGTCGGGCTGGTCGGGCTCACCGGCTTCGAGAACTCCTACCCCGACCAGCTCTCCGGCGGCATGCAGCAGCGGGTCGGCCTGGCCCGCGCGCTCGCGGCCGACCCCGAGGTGCTGCTGTTCGACGAGCCGTTCTCCGCGCTCGACCCGCTGATCCGGCGCGAGATGCAGAACGAGGTCATCCGCCTGCACCACGAGGTCGGCAAGACGATGATCTTCATCACCCACGACCTCGGCGAGGCGCTCAAGCTCGGCGACCGGATCCTCATCATGCGCGACGGGGAACTGGTCCAGGTGGGCACGCCCGACCAGGTGGTGGGCGCGCCGGCCGACGACTACGTCAGGGACTTCGTCAGCGACATCCCGCGCTCCCACGTGCTGACGCTGCGCTGGATCATGCGCCCGCCGCACGACGGCGAGCCGCTCGACGGCCCCGAGCTGGGGCCCGACGTGGTGATCCGCGACGCCGTGCACGCCGTGCTCTCCGCCGACCGGCCGGTGCGGGTCACCGACGGCGACAGCCTGCTCGGCGTGGTGACCAGCGCGGAGATCCTCGAGGTCATCGCCGGGGGGCAGCACTGATGGCGGCCGTGAACGTGGTGGCCGCGCGGGTGGCGGCCCGGCTGCCGGCCCGCAGGTACCTCGTGCTCGCGGTGGTCGTCACCTGGGTGGTGGGCTGGGCGGTGCTGCGCGGCCGCGACACCCTGCAGCTCGGCGAGGCGGAGCTGAGTCCGCTGCACGCCTCGCTCGGCGAGGGGATGGACGCGGTGGACGCCGGCCGCAACAGCAACCCGTTCTTCCTGTACTTCATCAACTACGTCCGGCTCTTCCTCGACGAGGCCGTGACGTTCGTCCAGGCCCTGATCAGCCAGCCGTCGTTCGGCCGGCCGGTCCCCCTGCTCGGCTGGCTCGGCGTGGTCGGCCTCGCCACCGCCGCCGCCTTCCTGTACGGCAACCGCAGGGTGGCGCTGCTGACCGCCGCCGGGTTCCTGTCGTTCGGCGTGCTCGGCCTGTGGCAGGAGAGCATGGACACCCTGGCGCTGACGCTGACCGCGGTGGTGCTGTCGCTGGCCGTCGGCATCCCGCTCGGCGTGTGGGCCGGGCTGAGCGACCGGTTCCACCGGCTGGTCACCCCGGTGCTCGACTTCATGCAGACCATGCCGACGTTCGTCTACCTGGCGCCGCTCACCCTGTTCTTCCTCATCGGCCCGGCCAGCGCGACGGTCGCCACCATGATCTACGCGATCCCGCCGGCCATCCGGATCACCGCGCACGGCATCCGGCAGGTCTCGCCCGAGACGCTGGAGGCGAGCACGTCGCTCGGCGTCACCCGCGCGCAGGCGCTGCGCCACGTCCGGCTGCCGATGGCCAAGCAGACGATCATCGTCGGCGTCAACCAGACCATCATGGCCGCCCTGTCCATGGCCACCATCGCGGCGCTCATCGACGCGCCCGGCCTGGGCAAGACGGTGCTGAAGGCGCTGCAGACGCTCGACGTCGGCACCGCGTTCAACGCCGGGCTGGCCATCGTCATCATGGCCGTGGTGCTCGACCGGGCGACCTCGGCGGCCAGCCGCCGCGTGGAGGACGAGCGGCGGGCCGGCCGCCGCCGCACCGCGCGGGGCCGCCGCCTGGAGGTCGCGGGGGTGCTCGGCGTCGCCGCCGTGCTCGGCTACCTGTCGTACACCTACGTGTGGGCGGCGGAGTTCCCCGCCCAGGCCAATCTGGGCTTCGCCGTGCGCGGCGCGGCCGACGCCGCGAGCCTGTGGGTGCAGGACAGCCTGGTCACCTACACCGACGCGGTCAAGAACGGGCTCACCAACGGGCTGCTCAACCCGTTCGAGGCGCTGCTGACCGGCTCGCCGTGGTGGCTCGTCGCCGCCGCGGCCGTGGCGGTCGCGCTGCTCGTGGGCAGCGTGCGGGCCGCGCTGGTGACCACGGCCGGGCTGCTGGTGCTGGTGCTGCTCGGACTCTGGCAGGACAGCATGGTCACGCTGGCCTCCACGCTCGTCGCGACGATCCTCGTCATGGTGCTCGGCGTGATCGTCGGGGTGTGGATGGGCCGCAGCGACCGGGCCGACACGCTGCTGCGGCCGGTGCTGGACGCGGGGCAGACCATGCCGGCCTTCGTCTACCTGGTGCCGATCCTCGGCCTGTTCGGGCCGACCCGGTTCACCGCGATCATCGCGGCCGTGGTGTTCGCCGCGCCGATCGCGATCAAGCTGGTCGCCGAGGGCATCAGGCGGGTCTCGGCCACCACCGTCGAGGCGGCCACGTCGGCCGGCGCGAGCACGTGGCAGCTCATCTCCAAGGTGCAGCTGCCGATGGCGCGCAGCGCCGTCACGCTGGCGGCCAGCCAGGGGCTCATCTACGTGCTGTCCATGGTGGTCGTCGGCGGCCTGGTCGGTGCCGGGGCGCTCGGCTACGACGTCGTGGCCGGGTTCTCCCAGCACCAGTTGCGCGGCAAGGGGCTGGCCGCCGGGCTGGCCATCGTCGTGCTCGGCATCGTGCTCGACCGCGTCATGCGGGCCGCCACCGAGCGGGCCGACGCCGCCGCGCACGGCGCGCTCCACGGCGGGCTCCATGACAGATGACGGACACCGGCCGGCGGCCGGTGAGAATCAGGAGGACCAGGTGGCAGTTACCAGGAACGGAAGGGTCCGGGCGGCAGCGCTCGCGACGGGCGCCGGCCTCCTGCTCACGGCGTGCGGCGGGGCGAAGGTCGGCGAGGTGCAGACCGGCGCGAGCAGCGCCGCGAGCGGGCAGGGAGGTTGCGGCACCGTCAACCTGGCGATCAACCCGTGGGTGGGCTACGAGGCCAACGCCGCCGTCATCGCGCACGTGGCCGAGAAGCAGCTCGGGTGCACGGTGGTCAAGAAGGACCTGAAGGAGGAGGTCGCCTGGCAGGGGTTCGGCACCGGCGAGGTCGACGCGATCGTGGAGAACTGGGCCCACGACGACCTGAAGAAGAAGTACATCGACGAGCAGAAGGTCGCCGTGAACGCCGGGCCCACCGGCAACAAGGGCGTCATCGGCTGGTACGTGGCCCCCTGGATGGCGAAGAAGTACCCGGACATCACCGACTGGAAGAACCTCAACAAGTACGCCTCCCTGTTCAAGACGTCCGAGTCCGACGGCAAGGGCCAGCTCCTCGACGGCGACCCGTCGTTCGTCACCAACGACGGGGCCCTGGTCAAGAACCTCAAGCTCGACTACAAGGTCGTCTACGCGGGCAGCGAGACGGCGCTCATCACGGCCTTCCGGCAGTCGGAGAAGCAGCAGAAGCCGGTGCTCGGCTACTTCTACGAGCCGCAGTGGTTCCTGTCGGAGCTGCGCCTGGTCAAGGTGAACCTGCCGGCCTGGACCGAGGGCTGCGACGCCGATCCGGAGAAGGTGGCCTGCGACTATCCGCCGTACGAGCTGGACAAGATCGTCAGCAAGAAGTTCGCCGACTCGGGGAGCCCCGCGTACACGCTGGTCAAGAACTTCACGTGGACGAACGACGACCAGAACCTGGTGGCCAAGTACATCGCCGAGGACAAGATGAAGCCGGAGGAGGCGGCCGCCAAGTGGGTGGCCGACAACCCGGACAAGGTGAAGGCCTGGCTGCCCGCCGGCTGATGATCCGCCACGCCCGGCCCGGTCGACGCGAGACGCGACCGGGCCGGGCGTGCGCGTGCTCTTGGACCGTTCCCGACGAGCCGTGCAAACCGTATGGAATACGACAGAACACACCCTTGACACCCGGAACGCGGCGAGCGACGCTTGTTGCGAAAAGCGCGTTTGGTTGCATAGTTCGCAACAACGGAGGTGGCTATGACGGGCCCTAGCGTCGTCATCATCGGCGCGGGCGTGGTCGGCGCGGCACTCGCCGACGAGCTGTCCGCCCGCGGCTGGACCGACGTCACCGTCGTCGACCAGGGAGACGTACCCGCCACCGGCGGCTCCTCCTCCCACGCCCCGGGCCTGGTCTTCCAGATCAACGGCTCCAAGACGATGACCGAGATGGCCCGCTACACCGTCGAGAAGTTCGTCGAGCTGGACAGCTTCCACCAGGTGGGCGGGCTCGAAGTGGCCACCACCCCCGAGCGGCTCGCCGAACTGCGCCGGCGCCAGGGCTGGGCGACCTCCTGGGGGATCGAGACCCACCTGCTGTCCCCGCAGGAGTGCCTCGACCGGCATTCGCTGCTCGACCCCGGCACCGTGCTCGGCGGCCTGTTCATCCCCACCGACGGCCTGGCCAAGGCCGTCAGGGCCGTGGACGCCCAGCTCGCCCGCGCCCGGTCCCGCGGCGTGCGGGTGCTGCCCCGGCACGAGGTGCTCGACATCACCACCGAGGGCGGCCGGGTCAGGACCGTCGTCACCGACCAGGGCGACATCCCCGCCGACATCGTGGTCTGCTGCGCCGGCATCTGGGGCCCCAAGGTCGCCCGGATGGTGGGCATGGACCTGCCGCTCACCCCGCTCGCCCACCAGCTCGCCTGGACCGGCCAGGTGCCCGGACTGGCCGGGCAGACCGTCGAGGTGTCCCGGCCCATCCTGCGCCACCAGGACGCCGACCTCTACTACCGCGAGCGCTTCGACACCCTCGGCATCGGCTACTACGGCCACCGCCCCATGCCGGTCAGCGCCGACGACATCCTCGCCGTGGACGAGGCCGAGGTGATGCCCTCGGTGCTCACCTTCACCCCCGACGACTTCGCCGACGCCTGGACCGAAACCCAGCGACTGCTGCCCTCCACCCGCTCGGCCAAGGTCGAGGAGGGCATCAACGGCCTGTTCTCCTTCACCACCGACCACCTGCCGCTGCTGGGCGAGTCGCGCGACGTCGAGGGCTTCTGGGTGGCCGAGGCCGTCTGGGTCACCCACTCCGCCGGCGTCGGCCGGGCCATGGCCGAATGGCTCGTGGACGGCCACTGCGCCTCGTTCGACCTGCACGAGTGCGACGTCAACCGGTTCGAGTCGCACCAGGTCGCCCCCGACTACGTGGTGGCCCGCGGCTGCCAGAACTACGTCGAGGTCTACGACATCATCCACCCCCTCCAGCCGATGGAGGAGCCCCGCCCGCTGCGCACCAGCCCCTTCCACGTCCGGCAGCGGGAGCTCGGCGCGATGTTCCTGGAGGCGTCCGGCTGGGAGCGCCCGCAGTGGTACGAGGCCAACGCCCCGCTGGTGGCCGGCCGCGGCATCCCCGCGCCCGGCGACTGGGCGGCCCGCTACTGGTCGCCGATCGTCGGGGCCGAGGCCCAGGCCACCCGCGAGAACGTCGCCCTGTACGACATGACCGCGCTCAAGCGGCTGGAGGTCAGCGGCCCCGGAGCCGTGTCCTTCCTGCAGCGGCTCACCACCGGCGACATCGACAAGTCGGTCGGCTCGGTCACGTACTGCCTGCTGCTCGACGTGGACGGCGGCATCCGCAGCGACGTCACCGTGGCCCGGCTCGGCCCCCGGCACTTCCAGGTCGGCGCGAACGGCAACCTCGACCTCGACTGGCTGGAGCGGCACCGGCCCGACGACGTGTTCGTCCGCGACGTCACCGCCGGCACCTGCTGCGTCGGCGTGTGGGGGCCCAGGGCGCGCGACCTCGTCCAGCCGCTCACCCGCGCCGACCTCCAGGCGCTGCGCTACTTCCGCGGCACCCGCACCCACCTCGGCAACGTGCCCGTCACCATGCTCCGCCTGTCCTACGTCGGCGAGCTGGGCTGGGAGATCTACACCACCGCCGACCTCGGCCTGAAGCTGTGGGACACGCTGTGGGAGGCCGGCCGGGAGCACGGCGTCATCGCCGCCGGCCGGGGCGCCTTCACCAGCCTGCGCCTGGAGAAGGGCTACCGCTCGTTCGGCACCGACATGACCTTCGAACACGACCCGTACGAGGCCGGGCTGGGCTTCGCCGTCAAACTCGACAAGGGCGACTTCATCGGCCGCGAGGCCCTGCTCGCCCGCAAGGAGTCGGTCACCCGCAGGCTCGCCTGCCTGCTCACCGACGAGGTCGTCATGGGCAGGGAACCCGTGTACGACGGCGACCGGCCGGTCGGCTACGTCACCAGCGCCGCCTACGGCCACACGATCGGCAGGGCCATCGCCTACGCCTGGCTGCCCGCCTCGCTCGCCACCCCGGGCCGGACCGTGCACCTCGGCTACTTCGACCGGCGGGTCGAGGCCGTGGTGGCCGAGGAGCCCCTGTTCGACCCGGCGATGACCCGGCTGCGCGGTTAGGAAAGGACGCACATGATCGACACCCCGCTGGACGTGCTGGACCCCGAGGTGCACGCCGCGATCGGCGCGGAGCTGGCCCGCCAGCGCACGACGCTGGAGATGATCGCCTCGGAGAACTTCGCGCCCCTGGCCGTCATGGCCGCCCAGGGCTCCGTCCTCACCAACAAGTACGCCGAGGGCTACCCGGGCAGGCGCTACTACGGCGGCTGCGAGCACGTCGACGTGGTCGAGCGGCTCGCCATCGACCGGGTCAGGGAGCTGTTCGGCGCCGAGGCGGCCAACGTGCAGCCCCACTCGGGCGCCCAGGCCAACGCCGCCGCCATGTCCGCCCTGCTGGAGCCGGGCGACACGATCCTCGGGCTAGACCTGGCCCACGGCGGCCACCTCACCCACGGCATGCGCATCAACTTCTCCGGCCGCCTCTACGACGTCGTCTCCTACCACGTCCGCGCGAGCGACCACCTGGTGGACATGGACGAGGTCGAGCGGCTGGCCCGCGAGCACCGGCCCAAGCTGATCATCGCCGGCTGGTCCGCGTACCCCCGGCAGCTCGACTTCGCCGCGTTCCGGAGGATCGCCGACGAGGTGGGCGCCTACCTGATGGTGGACATGGCGCACTTCGCCGGCCTCGTCGCCGCCGGCCTGCACCCCTCACCCGTGCCCCACGCCCACGTGGTCACCACCACCACGCACAAGACCCTCGGCGGGCCGCGCGGCGGCGTCGTCCTGTCCACCGCCGACCTCGCCAAGAAGATCAACTCGGCGGTGTTCCCCGGCCAGCAGGGCGGGCCGTTGGAGCACGTCGTCGCCGCCAAGGCCGTGGCCTTCAAGGTGGCGGCCGGAGAGGCGTTCCGCGACCGGCAGCGGCGCACGCTGGAGGGCGCCCGCATCCTCGCCGACCGGCTGCTCGCCCCTGACGCCGTCGCCGCCGGCGTCAGGGTGCTCACCGGCGGCACCGACGTGCACCTCGTGCTGGTGGACCTGCGCGACTCCGAGCTGGACGGCAAACAGGCCGAGGACCGGCTGCACGCCGCCGGCATCACGGTCAACCGCAACGCCGTGCCGTTCGACCCGCGCCCGCCGATGGTCACCTCCGGGCTGCGCATCGGCACGCCCGCGCTGGCCACGCGCGGCTTCGCCGCCGCGGACTTCCGGGAGGTCGCCGACGTCATCGCCGCCGCCCTCACCCCCGGGGCCGACCTGACGTTCCTGCGCGGCCGCGTCGAGGCCCTCGCGGGCAAGCACCCCCTGTACGGGGGGCTCCGATGACGCCCCGCCCGCCCGGAGCCGACCTGCCCGAGCACCCCGACCGGCTGTGGACCGCGGCCGAGCCCAGGGCCTCCTACGACGTGGTGATCGTCGGCGGCGGCGGCCACGGCCTGGCCACCGCCTACTACCTGGCCAGGAACCACGGCATCACGAACGTGGCGGTGCTGGAGCGCGGCTGGCTGGCCGGTGGCAACATGGCCCGCAACACCACCATCATCCGCTCCAACTACCTGTGGGACGAGAGCGCCGGCATCTACGAGCACGCGCTCAAGCTCTGGGAGGGGCTGGAGGCGGAGCTCGACTACCCGCTGCTGTTCAGCCAGCGCGGCGTGCTCAACCTCGCCCACAGCCTCCAGGACGTCCGCGACAGCGTCCGCCGCGTCGAGGCCAACCGGCTCAACGGCGTGGACGCCGAATGGCTCGACCCGCGGCAGGTCCAGGAGGTCTGCCCGATCGTCGACATCTCGCCCGACGTGCGCTACCCCGTGCTCGGCGCGACCTTCCAGCCGCGTGCCGGCATCGCCAAGCACGACCACGTCGCCTGGGGCTACGCCCGCGCCGCGGCGGCGCTCGGCGTCGAGTTCGTGGAGAACTGCGAGGTCACCGGGCTGCGGGTGAGCGGCGGCCGGGTCACCGGCGTCGAGACGACGCGCGGCGTGATCGCGGCCGGCCGGGTGGCGCTGTGCGCCGCCGGGCACACCTCCGTCGTCGCCGCGACCGCCGGCATCGACCTGCCGCTGCAGAGCCACCCGCTGCAGGCGCTCGTCTCCGAGCTGCTGGAGCCCGTCCACCCGACGGTCGTCATGTCCAACGCCGTCCACGTGTACGTCAGCCAGGCCCACAAGGGCGAGCTGGTGATGGGCGCCGGCATCGACGCGGCCAACTCCTACCGCCAGCGGGGCGCGTTCCACATCATCGAGCGGCAGATGGCGGCGGCGCTGGAGCTGTTCCCGATCTTCGCCCGCGCGCACGTGCTGCGCACCTGGGGCGGCGTCGTGGACGTCTCGCCGGACGCCTCGCCCATCGTCGGCCTGAGTCCGGTGGACGGCCTCTACCTCAACTGCGGATGGGGCACCGGCGGCTTCAAGGCCACGCCCGGCGTGGGCTGGTGCTTCGCCCACACGGTGGCCAACGACGCGCCGCACCCGCTCAACGCCCCCTTCTCCCTTGACCGATTCGTCACCGGGGCGCTCGTCGACGAGCACGGCGCCGCCGCGGTCGCGCACTGAGGACGTCACATGCTGCTGATCCCATGCCCCTGGTGCGGCCCACGCGAGGAGGCCGAGTTCCACTACGGCGGGCAGGCCCACGTCGCCTACCCGGACGACCCGGCCGCCCTCTCCGACGAGGAGTGGGCCCGCTACCTGTTCTTCCGCGACAACCCCAAGGGCGTCTTCGCCGAGCGCTGGAGCCACTCCGCCGGCTGCCGCCGCTGGTTCAACGCCCTGCGCGACACCGCGACCAACGAGATCCACGCCGTCTACCGGGTGGGCGAGCCCCGGCCGGTGACCTCGTGAGGCGCGCGAGCGGCGGCCGGATCGACCGGTCGCGGACCCTGCGCTTCACCTTCGACGGGCACGAGTACACCGGGCACCCCGGCGACACCCTCGCCTCCGCCCTGCTCGCGGCCGGGGTGCGCCGGGTCGCCACCAGCGTGAAGCTGGGCCGCCCGCGCGGCGTGTTCTCCGCCGGGAGCGAGGAGCCCAGCGCGGTCGTCCAGATCGAGGCGCCGTTCCCCGAGCCGATGCTGCCCGCCACCACCGTCGAGCTGTACGACGGGCTCGCCGCGAGCAGCCTCCCCGGGCGGGGCCGGCTGGCCGCCGAGCCGGACCCGGCCCGCTACGACGCCGTCCACGCCCACTGCGACGTGCTCGTCGTCGGCGCCGGCCCCGCCGGCCTGGCCGCCGCCCGCGCCGCGGCGGCCGGCGGGGCGCGGGTGATCCTCGCCGACGAGCGGCCCGAGCCGGGCGGCAGCCTGCTCGGCACCGGGGAGAGCGTGGACGGCCTGCCCGGCGCCGCCTGGGCCGCCGCCACCGTCGCGGAGCTGGCGGAGCTGCCCGACGTCACCGTGCTGCCGCGCACCACCGTCTTCGGCTACTACGACGACAACTACCTGATCGCCGTCGAGCGGCGCACCAACCACCTCGGCGCGGCGGCGCCCGCGCACGTGTCCCGCGAGCGCGTGTGGCGCATCCGGGCGCGGCGCGTGGTGCTCGCCACCGGCGCGCACGAACGGCCGATCGCGTTCGCGGGCAACGACCTGCCCGGCGTCATGCTCGCCGGCGCCGCCCGCGCCTACGCCCACCGGTACGGCGTGCTGCCCGGCCGCCGGGCCGTGGTGTTCACCGCGCACGACTCCGCCTACGCCGCCGCCCTCGACCTCGCGGAGGCGGGCGTGGAGGTGGCGGCCGTCGTGGACGTACGCGGGGGCACGCGGGACGCGGGCGGCGCGCGGCCCGCCCCCGGCGCCGAGTGGGCCGCGCGGGCCCGCGCACGCGGCATCGAGCTGCTGGCGGGTCACGTGGTGACGGGCGCCCACGGCGACGGCGAGGTCTCCTCGGTGACGGTCGCCGCCCGCGACGACGTTCCGGGGGAGCGCCCGGCCGGCGCGGGCGGGCGCTCGTTCGAGGCGGACCTGCTGCTCGTGTCGGGCGGCTGGAACCCGGTCGTGCACCTGTTCAGCCAGTCGGGCGGGACGCTGCGCCACGACGACGCGCTCGGCACGCTCGTCCCGGACGCCTCCCGCCAGGCGGTCGAGGTGGCGGGCGCGGCGCGGGGCGTGCTCACGCTGGCCGGCTGCCTCGCCGACGGCACCGGCGCGGGCGCCCGCGCCACCTCAGGGGCGGCGGCCCGGGTGCCCGAGGCGGCCGCCGAGCCGGAGCCGGCGGGGGAGCCGTACTGGGTGGTGCCCGCGGCCGACCACTCGGCGCACTTCGTGGACCTGCAGCGCGACGTCACCGTGGCAGACCTGCGCCGGGCCGTCGGCGCCGGCCTGCGCTCGGTCGAGCACGTCAAGCGCTACACCACCGCCGGCACGGCGCACGACCAGGGCAAGACCTCCGGGCTGCTCGCCTCGGCGGTCGTCGCCGAGGCGCTGGGCGTGCCGGTGGCCGAACTGGGCGTCACCACGTTCCGGGCGCCGTACCTGCCGGTCGCCTTCGCCACGCTGGCCGGTCGCGACCGCGGCGCGCTGCACGACCCGGTCCGGGTGACGGCGCTGCACGAGTGGCACGTCGCCGCGGGCGCGCTGTTCGAGAACGTCGGCCAGTGGAAGCGTCCCTGGTACTACCCGCGTCCCGGCGAGGACATGGAGGCCGCGGTGCTGCGCGAGTGCCGCGCCGCCCGCGAGGGGGTGGCCGCGATGGACGCCTCAACCCTCGGCAAGATCGACGTCGTCGGGGCCGACGCGGGGGAGTTCCTCGACCGGCTCTACACCAACCTGATGAGCACGCTCAAGGTCGGCGCCGTCCGCTACGGCGTGATGTGCCGCCCCGACGGGATGGTGTTCGACGACGGCACGGTCGTCCGGCTGGCCGACGACCACTTCCTCGTCACCACCACGACAGGCAACGCCGCCGCCGTGCTCGACTGGATGGAGGAGTGGCTGCAGACCGAGTGGCCGTCGCTGCGGGTGCACTGCACGTCGGTCACCGAGCAGTGGGCCACGGTCGCCCTGGTCGGCCCGCGCTCGCGCGAGGTGCTCGCCGGACTCGCCCCCGGCCTGGCCGTGGGCGCCGACGACTTCCCGTTCATGACGTGGCGGGAGGCGGAGGTGGCCGGCATACCGGCGCGGGTGTGCCGGATCAGCTTCTCCGGCGAGCTGGCGTACGAGATCAACGTCACCTCGTGGGACGGCCTGCGTCTGTGGACGTCCATCATGGACCTCGGCGTCGTCACCCCGTACGGGACCGAGACCATGCACGTGCTGCGGGCCGAGAAGGGCTACCCCATCGTCGGCCAGGACATCGACGGCACGGTCACTCCGCAGGACCTCGGCATGGCCTGGGTGGTGTCGAAGAAGAAGCCCGACTTCGTCGGCAAGCGGTCCCACGCGCGGGCGGACACGGCGCGCCCGGACCGCAAGCAGCTCGTCGGCCTGCTGCCGGAGGATCCCGGCCTGCTGCTGCCCGAGGGCGCCCACCTGGTGGCCGCGGACGTGCTGCCGGAGCCGCCGGTGCCGATGCTCGGCCACGTCACCTCCAGCTACCGCAGCGCCGCCCTGGGCCGCACGTTCGCGCTGGCGCTGGTCAAGGGCGGGCACGGCCGGATCGGCGAGCGGCTGTACGCGCCGGTCGGCGGGACCCTGGCCCCGGTCACCGTCACCTCTCACGTCCTGTACGACCCGGAAGGAGCGCGCCGTGATGGCTGAGCGCAGGAGCCCGGCCGCCGCCTTCGCCGGCCGGTTCGCCGCCGCGTCGGAGGGCGGGGCGCTGCGGCTGGCGGAGCTGCCGTTCCGCACCCAGCTGAACCTCCGCGTGGACCCGGCGAGCCCGGCCGCCCGCGACCTGGGCGACGCCCTGGGGGCGCCGCTGCCCGTCGAGCCGTGCACCGCCGTGACCGCCGGGGACGTCACCGTGGCCTGGCTGGGCCCCGACGAGTGGCTGGTGATCGCGCCCCCGGGTCACCGGCCGGAGCTGCTGTCCAAGGCCCTCGGCGACCGGCACGGCTCGGTCGTGGACGTGTCGGCCCAGCGCACGACGCTGCTGGTGGGCGGGCCGCGCGCGCGTGACCTGCTGGCCCACGGCTGCGCCCTCGACCTGCATCCGAGCGTGTTCGGGCCGGGCCGGTGCGCGCAGACGACGCTGGCGCGGGCCCAGGTCGTGCTGCTGCCGCAGGCCGACGGCGTCCACGTGCTGGTCAGGTCGTCGTTCGCGGCCTACCTGGCGGAATGGCTGCTCGACGCGGCGACGGAATACCTGCGATGAGCATCGGCGTCTTCGACCTGTTCAAGATCGGTATCGGGCCGTCGAGTTCGCACACGGGCGGGCCGATGGCCGCCGCTCACCGGTTCGCGCGCGGGCTGCGCGAGGACGGGCTGCTGGAGCGGGTGGCGCGGGTCGAGGCGGTCCTGTACGGCTCGCTCGGGCTGACCGGCAAGGGCCACGGCAGCGACAAGGCCGTCCTGCTCGGCCTGTCGGGCGACAAGCCCGAGCTGGTGGACGTGGACGGCATCGACGCCCGGCTGGCCGAGATGCGCGAGCGCGGCACGGTGCGGCTGGCCGGCGTGCGCGAGATCCCGTTCGTCGTCGGTGAGGACCTCGTCTTCGAGCGGAAGGTGTCGCTGCCCGGTCATCCCAACGGCATGCGGTTCACCGCGCGTGACGGTGACGGCACGGTGCTGTGCGAGAAGGTGTACTACTCCGTCGGCGGCGGGTTCGTGGTGGACGAGAACGCCGCCGGC
>NZ_PJOK01000088.1 GCF_002850745.1 Nonomuraea indica | reverse complement strand
GTAACCGCCTCCTTGTGAACATCGCACCATGATCCCGGACGCTTCCGGCGGTGGACGGCTCGCCGGGCTTGATCCAGGCCCCCGCGGGCCACCACGTGAGCGGTCGCCTCGTGGCCTGCGGGTGGGGATTCCTGGGCAACGCGCCCCATCGTGACCTTCGCCCCGCTCGAAACGGTGACGCCACGCCGACAGAGCGCACGGGGCCTTACTCCGAGAGACAACGGCCGCCATCAGGGGTCCGGGCAGCAATCGCGGCATCAACGTCTGTGGCAACCCTTGTGAAGCAGCGGTTTTGGCCGGGACACGACGGGACGAGGCCGGGACGCACCCGCACTTACCCCGGCGGGCGGCTTGCCGTCCGGAATCAGGGGCGGGGGCCGGTGCGGTGAACGCTGCGGATCGCGGCCACGTCCGGATGCGGCTGGGGCAGGGGCACCGCGCACGCCAGAGCGTTCAGCTCGCGCTTCACCCGCGAGGCGATGCCGTCGCCGAGCAGGTACCGGGTGGGTGTGGCGGCCCGCCTGGCGCCGGCGAGCAGCTGCAGCGCGCCGCGGCTGGTCATGCCCGTGTGGCGCAGATCGAGGTGCGCGAGCCGGTGCGGGGCGCCGGCCAGCGCGTGCGCTATTCGGGCCGCTCCGTCGTCGCCGAGCCGGTTGCCCGGCGAGCCGAGATGCCGGGCCGCGGGGACGCACCCCAGGTCGAGCAGCTCGATCCCGGCCCTGGCCGCCCCCTCGACCAGCCGAACGAGGCCGGCCGTCTCGATGCCGTTGCTGGCCACCGCCAGGCGCCGCAGTCTGCCGGGCCGCATCGCGCCCGCCAGTAGGGCCGCTCCCTGGTCGCCCAGTCCGGTCGCCGACGCGTACAGCTCCTCGGCCCCGTCCCCGGCGACGAGCCGGGCCAGATGCGCGGCTCCGGTCGCGCCGAGAGGGTTGCCGCTCACGAACAGCCGTCCCAGGCCGCCGGTCGCCAGCACGCGATCCACCAGGACACCCAGCCCCGAGGCGTTCAAGCCGGTCTGCGCGAGGTCGAGAGTGTCCAGACCGGCGTCCACGGCCGCGCCGGTGACACGGCCACCGTCCGGGCCCAGCGGGTTGCGCTTGAGCCACAGCCCGGTGACCCCCGGCGAGGCGGCCAGACGGTCGGCAATCCGGCGGGCCCCGGCGGCGGTGATGACATTGCACCCGAGGTAGAGCGTCGCCGCGCCGGAGCGGACCGCGCTCTCTGCGGCGACCTCCGCTCCGTCGTCGCCCAGTTCGTCCGTGCCCAGCAGCAGGTGCCGGGCGGGTCCACCCACGGGCAGGGCACCGGCCACCAGGCGCATCCCGTACGGGCCGAGCGCCTGCTTGCACAGGTCCAGCCGCCCGTCCGGCATCGCTGTGCCGACCGGGAAGTCGGTACGGGACGTCGCAGGCTGGCCGGAGCGCAGCCACGTCAGCAGCTCGTCGAGGTTCACCACGGGGCCACCTGGTAGTCCTTGAGCAGGACGCCGTGCACGGGGTGCCCGGCCTCACCGCGGATGATCGGGTCGTACACGCGGGACGCGCCGTCGACCACGTCCAGCGGCGTACGCCGGTCCAGCAGGGCGCGGACGTGGGCGGGCTGCTCGTCGGTGATCCAGCCGGTGTCCACGCTGCACAGGTGGAC
This sequence comes from Nonomuraea indica, assembly GCF_002850745.1. GTDB lineage: Bacteria > Actinomycetota > Actinomycetes > Streptosporangiales > Streptosporangiaceae > Nonomuraea > Nonomuraea indica. The sequence continues at coordinate 34,861 of NZ_PJOK01000088.1, read as the reverse complement.
GCCCTGCCGGGCCAGGTCGGCGGCGCTCGTGCGGGTCAGCATGTTGAGCGCCGCCTTGGCCATGTTCGTGTGAGGATGGCGGCCCGTCTTGTTGGCCACCGCGAACTGGCCCTCCACCGCTGAGACGTTGACGATGTAGCGCCGTTCGGCGGGCGAGCGGAGCAGCAGGGGAAGCAGCCGGTCGATGAGGAGGAACGGCGCGACGGCGTTGACGAGCTGCGCCTCCAGCATCTCCGCCGGATCGACGGCGCCGATCCGCACCGACCACGAGTTGACGGGGGAGGCGTCGGGCAGCAACCCGGACACGTCCGGCAGGTCGGCGCCGGACGTGGCGGCGGGCAGCGGCTGCGACGTGCCGGACGCCGCGGTCACCTCCGGCGGTGGCTGGGAGGTGCCGGGCGGCGCGGTCACGCTTGGCAGCGGCCGGCTCTCGCCCTCGATCAGCGCCGCGTAGGCGGACGGGGGCCGGCGGATCGTCTGGGCGGCGTTGTTCACCAGGATGTCCAGCGGATCTCCGTCCTCCAGGAGCTGGTCGGTCAGGGCGATGACCTGGCGCGGGTCGCGCAGGTCGACGCCGACGATCCGCAGGCGCGTCGCCCAGTCTCCGGTGCGGGCGAACCTGCGGGCGGCATCGTCCGGGAACCGGGTGGTGACGGTGACGTGCGCGCCGTCGCGCAACATCTTCAGCGCCAGCTCGTGACCGATCTTCACGCGGCCGCCGGTGATGAGCGCCCGCCGCCCCGTCAGGTCCGTCCGGGCTCCGCGACGCGCGGCACCGTCCGCCGCGCAGGCGGGGCACAGCAGGTGATACAGGGAATCCACGCGGGTGTAGCGCGTCTTGCAGACGTAGCAGCCGCGCGGCCGGCGCAGATCGCCCGCGGCCGTGGCCGCGGCCTCCACCGGGGTGTCGGCGATCCGATCGCGGGACCCCATCGCGGTCGCGGCGAGCACGTCACCGTCCACCTGTGCGACGGCCCGCTCGCGCTCGCGCCGGCGGCGCCTTTGCCCGTCGCGCACCAGCGCCCGGGCCGCGTGCTCCAGACGCAGGCGGTCGGGATCGTCAAGGGGGAGGTCACGCGCCCAGCCGAGGTGCCGCAGCAGGGTCGAGACGTCCACATCTCTCCTTCGAAGGGTGGAGCCCAGCCGGATTCGAACCGGCGTCCTCCTTCACGCAATGAAGACGCGACGACCACTGCGCTATGGGCCCCACCGCGGACAACCTACCGGTTCGCGATCACTTCGGCCATCCCTGCCGCAGCGTACGGTTCCGGGGCCGCGAAGCACCGCACTGCGCAGGCCACGCGTGAGCGGTCTCCTCGTGGCCCGCGCCGATGGCAGCCCGCGGTAGGCGATAGCCGGCATGGCCGGCCGTGCGTGCTCGGCCTGCACTCCGGCGAGCGGGGAGCCTGCCGCCCCAGGCGGCACGTGGGCACCCTCGCCGGAAGGAGCCGACCATGACGAAGAGCAGCGCCCGCTCTATTGACCGGCAACTCGTAGATCTCGCCCCGATTCCTTGCATGTCGCTGCGAACGAGGCGGAGTCGGCGTAGCGTCCATTCCAAGGCTGTCGCGCCTGCCTGTGCCGCTCCCCTTGATCGCGAGCACGGCCAAGATCCCCTGGATTGCGCTTCTTCAGCGTCGCATGGACGAAGCGCAGTGGGAATTGAGCGGGATATCGCCGCCATCACGTTACCCAGGCGGGGCCGGGTCGAGCCCCGGCCGACGTCGTTCCGTTCGTCGTCCTCGATGGCGAGGGGCGGCAGGTGAGGCCGATCAGTGGCTATCTCCGCGACTTCCTGGCGTGCGGGAACCGGCCGTCAGTGACGCGGAGCTACGCCTACGCGCTGCTGCGGTAGTTGCGTTTCCTTCTCTGCACTTAGCAAGTCGTGATGCCGTGGGATCATTCGCTCCGTGAGCGAAGGCGCTAGCGAAGTGCGGTCGTTGCCTGATCGACTGGCGGCAGCGGTCCTGGCTGCGGCCGGAGAGATGATGAACGTGACGCTGATCGCCAGCGGTGTGAACGCGGACGATGCCAGGCAGATCACCTGGATCGTGCAGCACCCGTTCGAGGTGCGTGGAGCTCGACTGTATGGCCGGTTTCCGATCCTTGATGGCCGCATCAGAGCCACACCTGATCGGGTCCGAAAGATCATCGACCAGGTGTTCGCGGGCTTGCTGCCTCATGGATCGCCACCTCGCGCGTTCCGTGATGGTGTCGCGATCATCTATGAGATCGAGGGCGTTGTCGATGGAACGACGGTGGGCGTGTGGGGAGTGTTGAAGGAGGACTACCGCGACCCCTAGCTCATCGGTTCCTGACCGTGGCGGGACCTGGCGCCGATAAGTCCATGGCGATCCCTCCTCGAAAGGTGTGAGACCGGAATACAAGCGTGATCGTCGAGGTATGCGATGACGTCGATCGACCGCACCGCCTATGCGCGGTTCCGCGGGCTCGTATCGGCGCGGGAGTCGGTCGAGGGGTTCACGCCCACACCCGACGAGGCCGCCTGTGCGCGGGGGAAGGCGACCGCTGATCAGGCCTTTCTGGCGTTGCTGACATGGCTGAAGTGCTACCAGCGGTTGCGCTGCTTCCCGACTTGGACAAGGTCCCCGAGGTCGTCGTCGACCACATACGCGCTGCGCTGGGATCATCCGGCACACCGGCGGCCGGCGTGGAGCCCCTGCGGACGGCCGCGCGATACCGCGACTACATACGCGAACGTCTCGGCGTGAAGTACGACGCGAGCGACGTGCGCAGTCTGACGTGCGGTGCCTGGGGATCAGGTGATGGTTCGCCGACCAGCTCGATCTCGATCGCCAGGACGCCGAGGGCTTCCTTTCCGGGGCCGTAGATGCGGCGGATACTGGGCCGGCTGCTGCTCCTCGCGCGGGCTGTCCGGGTTGACCCGCTCGTGGCCTTCGGAGTCGAGAAGGTCCTCGAAGGTCCGGTAGCGGGTGACGCGCTTGACGCGGGTGAGGGCGTCGTCGCGCCGCAGACGAAGCGGATGTGGTCGCTGGCGGCGAGGATCTAAGGGAACTCAGGGGCTATTCTTACCCGGCGTCAAACCGGGAGGCCCGAGGTGCCCCTGGAGTGACGGTCAGCGCGGGTGGGTCAGGCCGTGTTCATAGGCCCAGATGACGGCCTGGACACGGTCTCGCAACTCCAGCTTGGCCAGGATGCGGCCCACATGTGTTTTCACCGTGCCCTCCGACAGGAACAGCAGGCCCGCGATCTCCGCATTCGTCCGCCCCCTGGCGATATGGCACAGGACCTCGCGCTCGCGGCCGGTCAGCGGGTCGGGCCCTGGCGCGGGGAGGGTGGGAGCCACGTGGTCGAGCAGGCGGCGGGTGGTGGAGGGCGCGATGACCGCGTCGCCCTCGTGCACGGTGCGCACGGCCGCGAGCATGTCCTCGGCGGGGGCGTCCTTGAGCAGGAACCCGGAGGCTCCGGCGCGCAGCGCGGCGAAGGCGTACTCGTCCAGGTCGAAGGTGGTCAGCACGATCACCTTAGGCGCCTCTGGAGCCCCGGCGAGCAACTCGCGGGTGGCGGCCACGCCGTCCATGCGGGGCATGCGTACGTCCATGAGGACAACATCGGCCCGCACGGTGCGCAGCCGGGCCAGCGCGTCGGCGCCGTCGCGGGCCTCCCCCACGACCTCCATGTCCGGTTGCGCCTGGAGCACCATGACCGTGCCCGTCCGCACGAGATCCTGATCGTCCACAACGAACACCCGGATCACCTGCGCACCTCCCCGTACGGCAGGCGGGCGACCACCGCGAACCCGCCTTCCTCGCGCGGCCCCGCCTCCAGCGTGCCGCCCACGGCCGACAGCCTCTCACGCATGCCCGCCAGGCCGTTTCCCCGGCCGTCCGTCGTCCCGCGTCCCGCGCCGTCATCGGTAACGGTGACGACCAGGGCGTCGGGCGTCCAGTCCAGGCGCACGGCGGCCGACGCGGCCGGGCCCGCGTGCTTGAGGGTGTTGGTGAGCGCCTCCTGGACCACCCGGTAGGCGGCGAGCTCGGCGGCCGGGCCGATGGAGCCAGCCGTACCCGTCTCGACCGGGCCGGCCGCCGCGACGCGGACAGCAGGGCGGGCAGGTCGGCCAGCCCGGGCGAAGGGTCCAGCGGGGCTCCATCGGCGCGGAGCACGCCGACCAGGCCACGCATCTCCGTCAGGGCCCGGCGGCCGGTCTCCTCCACGGTGGCCAGCACCTCGGCGGCCCGCTCGGACGCGAACCGGCCGCCTCTGGCCTGGGCAACGATCACGGCCAGGGCATGCGCGACCACGTCGTGCATCTCACGCGCGATCCTCGCCCGCTCGGCCAGCCTCGCCCGGGCAGCCGACACCTTGGCCTGCTCCTGCAGCAGCGAGACGTAGGCGAGCTGGGTCCGCCGGTACAGCCCGAACCCCCAGGCTGCCAGCACGATCGAGGCCAGCAGGCCGAGCAGGAGCCACGGGCTGGGCCCCAAATGAGCGGCGGTGACCGACGGGTCGCGGGCGAATCGATAGGCCGCCACCCCGGCCCCGGCCAAACCCGTCGCCAAGGGCAGGAAACGCCTGCCGTATACGGTGCACGAATAGATGGCGATCGGGAAGACGGCCACGGACGGCAGCACGAGGAACAGCCCGGTCACGGCGACCTGGACGGCGAAGGCCGCAGCGACCACGAAGAACGCCCAGGTCTTCCGCCGGTAGACCAGGGCCGCCTGCGCCACCAGGCAGGCGCCCACCAGCAGGGCCGCGCTCACACCCGGCACCGACAGCACCGCCACCACCGCCGACAGCGACAGCAGCGGCACTCCGACCACGAAGGCCAGGGCCAGGTCCGCGCGCCGCGGCGTCACTGCGGCATCACCGCAGCGTCGCCCGCTGGTAAGACAGCGTGGCCCCGCCGACCGCCAGGCCGAAAAGCAGCCAGCTCCCGTACACGAACCCGACCATCACCACCGCCGCGAGGTCGGACAGGGGCACCGGTCCTCGGGTGAGGCCGAGCATCTGCGACAACGTACCGAAAACGGACATGGCCCCCATGGTGGTCAACATAGCGGCGCCCGTCCAACCGCCTGCCAGCACCAGTCGCCGCGGCAGCCACCGCCCCCACCGCTGAACGAGCGCCAGCGAACCCACCGCCCCGATCAGCAGCATGATCAGCTCTCCGAACGGGAAGCCCTCCGCATAGCCCTCCGGACGCAGCAGCGTCCCGCCCGCCGACCAGTACAGCTTGGCCATGGGATAGACGAACCCGATCGCGAACGCGCTGTAGCCGAGCCACGCCCCGCCCGGGATCCTGAGGCGAGGCAGCAGCAGCGCACCCAGCAGTGCGCAACCGGCCAGGCTGAGCCCGCGCAGGGCCATCCCCGGCCAGTCCACATGCGCGAAGTCGCCCGCCGGGATGCCCGTGACGGCGAAGAACGCGCGGAAGGCGTCGAGCACGACGCCACCTGCCGACCACAGCAGCAGGACAGCGGGCAGCAGCCCCGCCGGGTGTGGCCGGACCACGAAGATCGCGCCCAGCGCGGCGGCCAGGATGGTAACCCAGTGCGGCGCGAAGCCCGTGGTGTAGGGGAGCGTCGGCAGCGGCGCGAGCGCGAGTGCCGCGACGAGCGCCAGGACGACCAGCGCCGAGATCTGCATTCGTTGAAGTCGCATGACGCCAACGATCCCGGCGGCGGTCCGCGGGCCGCGTCTGCGCCGGGTCGAGAGAAGATCTGACCTGAGAGGTATTGACATGGCTCGTCGGGCCGCGCGGCCGGACACAGCGGTCGCCCCCCGTCCGTCTCGGCAAGCCGAGCCTCTATGCGGGCAAGGGAGTCGGGATCAGGTGGTTTCCCGACAGACACAAGGGGCTCCTGTCCCTCATGTCCGAGGAGCCGCCGGTGCGGATCGTCTACTCCCGCTCGTCCACCGCCGCCCAGTCCCTGCTGCGGCAACGGCACATCCTCACCGAGGCCGGACTCCTCATCCGCACCGAAGGCGTCGCCGAAGGGCTTCGCCCGGCCGAAGAGGTGCTGCTGTTCGAGGACCCGGCGACCACCTCCAAGATCCCGGCGCTGGAGCGGCCCGCCTTCGCCGAAGTCGCCGCCGCCGCGCACCGCGGCCGGCCACTCGCGCTCACCGGCGCCCAGCTGGAGGAGGTTCGATCGGCGTTCGTCGACCGCGGCACCTCGATCGCGGCGCTCGCCCGTGCGCATGGAGTGAGCCGGGCCGCCATCCGGTCCGCGCTGACCGGGCTACTGCCCGGCCGGCCGGGTCCACCCGTACTCATCCCGACCGAGGACCCTGCCGAAGCGCTGGGCGCGGGAAGGTAGCGGCCCGCCCCTGGAGTCAGTTGTTCGCGATGAAGTCGGCGACCAACCGGTCCGGGTGTACGAGCAGGCCTCGGCGTCCGGCGAGGTCGGCGCGGGCCTGCAGCTCGCCCCGAACTGCACCCGCATCCTGGACCGCTACGGCCTGCTGGCCGAGGCGTCCGCGCTCGGCGTGCTGCCCGAGACCATGGTCATGAAGGACGCCCTGGACGCCGCCGAGCTGACCCGGCTCGACCTGCGCGACGTCGAGCGCCGCTACGGCCACCCCTACCTGGTGATCCACCGCAGCGACCTGCACGGCATCCTGCTCCGCGCCTGCGAGCGGGCGGGCGTCGAGCTGCTCACCGACGCCCGCTGCACATGGTACGAGAACGTCGACGGCGGCGCCCGCGTGCGGTTCGCCGACGGCGTCGTGGACGAGGCGGACGTGGTGATCGCCGCCGACGGCCTGCACTCGATCGCCCGCGAACTGCTGGTCCAGGACGAGCCGGTGAACTCCGGACATGTCGCCTACCGCTGCGCGGTGCCGTTCGAGCAGGTCGCCGGCAACGACGTGCACGACAAGGACGTCGTCGTGTACGTCGGGCCGCGTTGCCACTTCGTGCAGTACCCGCTGCGGGGCGCGGAGACGTTCAACCAGGTCGCCGTGTTCGAGTCGCCGAAGGCGCTGGCCGGCCAGGACGACTGGGGCACCCCCGACGAGCTGGACGCGGCGTTCGCGGGAACCTGCGCCCAGGTCCAGCAGGGCCTGCCGCTGATGTGGCGCGACCGGTGGCGGCGGATGTTCGACCGCGACCCGATCGTGACCTGGGTCACCGGGCGGATCGCGCTGCTCGGCGACGCCGCGCACCCGCCGCTGCAGTACATGGCGCAGGGCGCGATCATGGCGATCGAGCGCGACGTCCATGACTACTCGTTCGTGGACTGGATCTTCGGCCCGACGGCGCTGACCCCCGAGGACGAGCCGGAGATGTTCCGCCCGATCCCCTGGACTCCGCCCCGTTGTGAGCCCCTTCCGGCGCGGAAGGCCGGTAGGACGTCCGGACTTGCTGGCCAGGGTGTTCCACGTGGCGTGCAGCGCTCCCGAGCACAGCACCGCGATGAGGGAGATCATGATCTGTTCCTGAAGCTCGGCCCGCTAGCCTGAGACACCGGCCTGGCCGGTTTCGAGGTGGCCCATCATGCGGCGGTGGAAGGTCGGGTCTTCGGCGACGGTCAGCCGCAGGTCGTACCAGCCGGACTCGGCCGGCCAGTCGACGACTGTCCGCTCTCCGGCACCGACACGTGCCTCGTGCCGCCCGGTTCCGTAGGCCAGAGCTTGGAGGGTGAACGTCAGCGCGGTCGGCCCCGGGTTGTGGATCGTCACGATGAGCTGTTGTCCCTCCCCGCGGGAAGCCGCCGCCCCCGAGGCTGCCGCTCCCGCCCGGGATCCTGCGAACTCGCGCCGGAAGCTGTTCGGTCCGGTGAGGACCAGCCGGTAGGCGTCCGCCTGGACGGGGACGGTGAGGGACTGCGTGCCGTGCACGTCGACATGCCGGGAGAAGGAGAACTCCCCGGCGTAGGGGTACAGCGTGAAATGGCTGCCCCGGTCTCCGGTGTCGGCCATGGTCACGACCAGTCCGGCATCAGTCAGTGCGGCGGACGCCTCAGGCCGGTAGGGGAGCGGACGGGCAGGCCGGGTGCCGGGCTCCTGTGCCGCGAGCTCGGGCGCGGTGGGTGGTGTGGCCGCCCAGCGCAGGCGGAGCGGGGGGACGGTGACGGCCGCTCCGGTGACCGGCTCCGGCTCGCGTCCCGACTCCGGTGCGGGCTCCGGGCCCGCCGTGAAGTCGAATGCGGAGGTGAGGTCGCCGGCCACCCGGCGTCGCCACTGCGTGATGTTCGGCTCCTCCACGCCGAGCCAGCGCTCCACGAACCGGATCGTGGAGGTGTGGTCGAACACCTCGGAGCAGACGTACCCACCGACGGTCCACGGTGACACGATCGTCATCGGCACCCTGTAGCCGAGCCCGATGGGCAGCCCGTCGACGAACTCGCCCTCGGTGCCCTCCGGCGGCAGCGGCGGCGGTACATGGTCATAGAAGCCGTCGTTCTCGTCGAAGGTGAGGAAGAGAGCCGTCCGCTCCCACACCTGGGGGTGCGCGGCGAGCGCGTCCAGGATGTCGTGGACGAGGCTGGCGCTGTGCGCCGGGCTGGACGGGTCGGGATGCTCGGAGTACGCCTCCGGGGCGACGATGTAGGAGACCTGTGGAAGTCGTCCTCCGGCGACGTCCTCGCGGAAGGAGGCGGCGAGCCGCTCCGGCCGGACTCGGCGCAGCGCCCGCTCGTAGGCGTCCCGCTCGGTCGAGGTGAGCCCCTCGACCCCCTTCTCCAGCGCCGCCAGCGGCGCAGCCGGCGCGGAGGTGCACGGCCGGCAGGCGGGTGACGGATGCCGGCGGCCTGGGCCGGTGATCGGATCCCGGTGGTGCGGGATGGCGGTGCGGGATGGCGGTGGTGACGCCTTCTCAGGGGAAGAGCGCCTGGATGCCGATGACGGCGGCGCTGCGGGCCCACACCTCCCAGGGGAGGGGACGTAGGACCAACGGGCATCTTGCGGCGGCTTTGAAGCAGTGTGCGGCGTAGGCCTCCGTGATGTGCACTCCGAGAAGGTCGTAGGTGTCGAGCCCCTCACCGGTGACGACGACACGCTCGGGACCCACCAGGTTCACCAGGTTGGCGATGCCGACACCGATGGCGTGGCCGGCTCGGGCGAAGGCGCCCCATGCTGCGCGGTCTCCCTCGCGGGCGAGCCTGACTGCACCGTCGAAGTCGAGGTCCGAGCGGCCGGTGTCCCGGCGGACGCTGTCGAGGATCGCCTTGGTGGAGGCGATCGCCTCGACGCAGCCGACCGTGCCACAGTGACAGCGAGGGCCGGCCGGGTCGACACTGATGTGGCCCATCTCGCCGGCGACGCCGTACGCGCCGGCGACCAGTTGATCGTTGATGACGATTCCGGAGCCGATACCCGCGCCGATGGTGACCAGCGCGAAGTACTCGGTGCCGATGCCTTCGCCGAACCAGTGCTCGGTGACGGTCAGGGCCTTGACGTCGTTCTCGATCGTGACGGTGAGGACTACGCGCCAGGCGCCGCCGGAAGGGAGGCTTCGTCCTCGTCGAACACGATGACCTGCCGAACGCCCTTTCCGTCGGCGAGCTGGTCCATCGCCTCGTTCACGGCAGAGAGCCCGATCCTCGCCGACACCAGCGCGTCCACCGGAAGCCTGCCTTCGCGCCACATCTGGGCGAAGACGGGGATGTCACGGGCGGGGACAGCCGAGCCGAGATAGCTTCCGATGATGGTCCGTCCCTCGGCCACGAGCTGGAGCGGTGAGATCGACGATCGGGCGTGAGGCGCTGGGAGACCCACGGTGATGGTGCGGCCCCCGGGAGCGGTCGCGGCCACCGCACTCTCGAAAGCGCGTACGTTCCCGGCCGCTTCGATGACGACCGACGCCCTGATCTTGAGCTCGGCGACCTCGGCGGGGCTGTAGGTCGCGTGGGCGCCCAACCCCTGCGCGGTCTCCAGCTTGTCCGGGTTGCCGTCGACGCCGATGACCGTCACGCCGTCCAGAGCAAGGGCGGTGATCAACGCGGCCATGCCGACACCGCCGAGCCCCAGGACCATCACCGTCTGGCCGGCGGCGGGCGCCCCGACGTTGACGACCGCGCCGCCGCCGGTGAGCACGGCGCAGCCGAGAACCGCGGCGACCTCGGGAGGCACGTCGTCGCCCACCGGGACGACCGAGTGCCGGTCCACGACCGCATGGGTGGCGAAGGCTGAGACCCCGAGATGGTGCAGAACCCTCACACCGTCACGATGCAGGCGGATGCCGCCGGTCAGCAACGTCCCCTCGTTGTTGGCCGCGCTTCCCCGGACGCAGGGCATCACCCCGTCGGTGGCGCAGCCCTGGCACGCGCCGCACCGGGGCAGGAAGGTCATGACGACCCGTCGGCCGACCGCGATGTCGTCGACGCCGAGGCCGACCTGCTCCACCACGCCGGCTGCCTCGTGTCCCAGGAGCATGGGTACGGGCCGCACCCTGTTCCCGTCGATGACCGACAGATCAGAGTGGCACACACCGGCCGCCTCGACCCTGATGAGGAGCTCGCCGGGGCCGGGCGGGTCCAGATCGAGTTCGCAGATCGACAGGGGGCGGGACTCGGCGTACGGGCGTGCCCGGCCGATCTCCTCCAGGACGGCTCCGCCGATCCTCATCACGTCACCTCTCCAGAGGCTGCCAAGGTGGTCTTCGCGCGTCTGTGCCGGGGACGCGCCTCAGGGAGAAGGTGCCGGCGCTCAGCCCGGGCGACCCGAGCAGGCGCAGCAGCACGCCCCAGGCGGGCGTGCCCGTCGCCGACGACGGGTCTTCTCGTGTCAGCGGAACTGTCGTACATGCTCAGCCGCCTTTCGGGGGAGGTCCCGTGCCAGCGGTCCAGAAACGACGAAAAGCACAGACGAAGACCACTGACAGGGATGTCTTCGTCTGTGCCTGCCGATTGACGGGACGCTATTTGTGATCTGTTCGTCGTGTCAAGTGGCGGGGGCTGGTCGAGGATGTCGTGGCCCCAGCCCTGACCGGCGCGCCCCACCGCGCATCGGGCAGATCGCCAGCGCTGTGCGACAAGACGCCCTCTCAGGGCAGCTTGCGGCAGTACAGGGCGTCCGGTGTCCCGCTGCGGCCGCTGCGGTACGAGAACGCGATGCCGGCGGCGTACTCGTCGGACTCGCACTGCGCCTTGGTGTTGCCGATGGCCCAGTCACCGCCCTCGCCTGATGGGGGCCGGTTGTCGTAGCGGTCGTCCCACACGGTACGTCCCGTCCCGGCGACCGGCAGGCGGGCGGGCGCGCACAGGACCGAGGACACCGCGTTGCCGCTCAGCGCGTAGCCGATCATGAATTGGCCGGTCGGGCACTGGTACTTGGTGAACCCGTTGGCTCAGTCTTCGGTGACGTTCTCGGAGGTGACCTTGGTCGTGGGCCCGGACTGCCACAGGTTCGCCGCCCCGGCGTCCGTGCAGAGCGCATAGTGGTCGAAGTGGGTGATCCCGACCAGCCGCTGGTCGTCCGGGCAGACGGCTTTGCGATTCCCGTGGTCCCAGTCTCCCGCCGCGCGTAGCCGGATGGAGGCGATGTGGTCTCTGTGCTTGGCGCGTAGCTGCGACCAGGTGCGCACCGGGGCGACCTGCCCGGCCGAGCCCTTCGCGGCGATCAGCCGTTTCCAGAGCGGGCCGCGCCAGTCGTCGGCGTCGAAGACCTTGCGGACGGCGCCGGTCGTGGAGTAGCGCAGCAGGCCCCAGGTGTTGCCCTTGTCGTCCTCCTGGAAACCGATCATCGGCCAGTAGGCGAAGTTCGCGTCATGCTCGATGAGCCAGTCGACGGTGTTGGCGAACCAGGTCTTGTCCTGGCCGGTGGCCTCCTTGCCGACGCCGAACTCGCTGAGCCAGATCGGCGCGGTGTAGTGCCGGTCAGGGGTGTCGGCGACGTACCCGGCGGCCTTGTCGTACTCGGCGAACAGATCGGTTCGGCTGAGTTCGCGGTAACGCGCGTCGTGGGTCTCGCCCGGGCCGGTGGCCCCGGTGTGCTGCGGGCCGGTGTAGCCGTAGAAGTGCACGGCGTAGACCAGCTTGTGCGAGACGGGGAAGGTGTGCGACAGATCCTTGACCGGTTTGAGGTGCGGCCGGTCGTGCCAGAAGAGGTCGGACGGGATGCCCATCCAGTTGATCCCCTCGATGATGATCAGTAGATCGGGGTTGGCTTCGAGCTGGATCCGCTCGCCCGCCTCCTGCGCCGCGGCGGCCCAGTCGTGGCCGTCGCCCCAGCCCCAGTTGGGGTTGTTCCAGGTGTCCCGGCGGACCTCGTTGCGCAGGTCGACGCCGACGACCCGCTTGTTGTCCTTGTAGCGCTCGGCCATGAAGACCCAGTCGTCGACGAAGGTCTCGGTGGACTGGCCGCTGTTCCAGCGCTCGTTGCCGTCCAGGCCGCAGCACCAGCGGGTCGTGGTGGTGTGGTTGTTGAGGATGACGGCGAACCCCGACTTGGTGAGCGTTTCGACGATCAGGTCGTAGGCCTGCAGCGGAGTGAGGCCGTTGAACCGCGGGTTGGCGGTCAGCCCGGTGATCGGACGCCGGTCCCTGATCATCTCGTTGGAGAAGGGCAGCCGGATGCTGTTGATGCCGAGGGAGTGGAAGTCGAGCATCAGGGTGTCGATCGGCGAGCGGTCCAGGCCCAGCGGGGCGCGATGCCCGGTTTCCTGCGCGAAGTTGTTGGCCGGGTCCTCGTCGTCGCCGCTGCCGGTCCAGGTGCCGCTGGAGCCGTGCCAGTTGGCCGACTGCAGCTTGAACCTGTTGCCGTCGGCGTCGACGATGTGGCGTCCGCGCGTGCTGAGCGGAGCCGACCAGGAAACGGGGAGTTCCCCGGACGACGCGGCGTTGACAGCTGCGCTGACAGGGGCGGGCTGATCCACCATGACGAGCCCGGTGAGCGCCGTTGTCAGCGCGGCGAGTACTGCTCTCGCTCTCAAGTGGTCACCTCGAGGGGTCGGCGCGCGAGAACCGCGACGCCATAGGGGAGTGGAGGGAAACCTGCCGGGCCTCGGGGGCGCCCGGAGCCGTACTGCTATCCAGGGGTGATCGTCAGGGTGAGGCGGCCGGCCGTCTTCGTCTTCACGGTGAGGACGCGCCTGCCGGCGTCCCAGGTGGCCTCGCCGATGGAGGCCTGCCCACCGTTGGGGAAGTCGCGTGCGGGCAGGTAGATCTCGGTCGGGCCGGTCTCGTTGGCGTCGAAGACCAAGGTCAGCGCGCGGGACTTCTCGTCGTAGGCCACGCTCACCGGCACCCCGCCGACCGCCCTGGGGTACGGCCTGGCCATCGCAGCGACCAGCGGCCCCGGCTTCCCCTTGTCGTCGTAGGGGCCCCAGGGGCCGGGGTCACGTGACCAGTACGCTCGGCCCATGTTCACCTGGTCGGTGAGCCCGAGAACCCGCTTGACCAGGTCGGAGGAGCCCGGCCGGGACATGTCCAGCCCGAACTCGCCCAGCACCACAGGGCCGCCCACGCGTTCGGCGGTGCGGAGGGTGTTGTCCCGCCACCAGCCCAGCGTGCGATCGGTCCACCGACGGGAACCGGCCGTGTAGTCATCGCCCAGGTCGAGCGGCAGCGGATAGAGGTGCGGGGCCAGGCCGATGCGCGGTTGGCCGTCGCGCGGGTCGTCGAAGTGCGGCAGGGCCGACGGCAAGCCCCAGTTGACGCCCACGGCCTGGGGCTCGAGGAAGATCCAGCTGTCGGGGTCGACCGACCTGATCTCCGCGATCGACCTGCGGTAGAGGGTCGCCAGCGGGCCGGTCTCGAACTGGGCGCCCTGGATCGAGCCGCCCCAGGGCTCGTTCATCAGGTCGTAGCCGATGACGGCGGGGTCGTCCTTGAACCTGGCAGCCACCGCCTTCCACGCCTTGGCGTAGTGGTCCATCAGTTCGGGGTGGTCACCTGTGGTGTTCCAGAAGTGGTCGAAGGCCCGTATGACGCCGGGTTCCAAGTAGTACATCTCCCAGGTGGGCTGGTCGGTGCTGACCGGGAGGCCGTCGAGGTGTGTGGCCCACCCGGGCGCGCCGTTGCCCGCCGCTTTACCAGGGGTGATGTCGCTGCCCCACAGGTCCTGGTGCATGTCCAGCATCACGTGGTAGCCACGCTTGGCGTACCAGGCGACGCGCTCAGCCACCTTGTCCAGATATTTCGTGTCATAGGTGCCTGGGGTGGGCTCGAGCGTGCGCCACTGGATCAGGAAGCGGACGAAGTTCGTCCCCATGTCCCGGTATTCACGATCGAGGTCCGCCTCGGTGAACGTCGGCAGGCCGTCAGGCGTGCTCTTGGCGCTGCTGGCCGTGTTGAAGCCGTGCAGGAACAGCGCCCTGCCCTGATCGTCCGTGACGAACCGGGCGACGGGCTTTGGGGTGGGTCTGGTCGCCGCGGCGACGCCGCCCCCGGCCAGGACGGCCAGTACGGCGACGGCCGTGATAAGCCGAGCACTCTTCATATGGACTCCGGTCACCGGGAACGGGGGTCTTCCGCCAGAATCGCGGTCGCGGCTAGCCTGCCGAACATGAGCATTAGTCGCAATAGCCTCCCCGCGATCGTCACGCTCGCGATCGTCCTTGCGTTTGGAGTGTGGGGGAGCGCGCTGGTCACCCGGGTGGGCTACCTGGCCGTGCCGTCCGCGCTCGGCCTGCCGTACGGGCTGCCGGGTCTGCGCGTGGTGCCGCTGGGAGAGACGACCTGGCTCGTCACGCTCGCCGACGGCGTCCTCGCCTTGGTGCTGGTCGTCATGGTGGCCCGGGCCCGGGGTGGCTTCTGGCGCACGTGGGGGGCGTTCGTGCTGGGGGCGGTGGTCGTGAACCTGTTGCGAGCGGTCGTGCTGTCCCAGGTCGCCTCGGCGAGCCTGGGGGCATACGCCGGACATCTTGTGGGCGGGCTGATCGCGGGCCTGCTATGGGGGATCGCGCTGGGCTGGCTCGCCGGGCTGGCCGCCCTCCCGCGTCGGCAGCGGGAGCGCGTCAGCTGACCGATCATCTCGGTTACGACAAGCATGATCCGGCCGGTCGTGGCGCGGGCAACTCGCGTAACGGCAGCCGGGCCAAGACCGTGCTCACCGATGTCGTGCCGGTGGAGATCAGCGTGCCGCGGGATCGCGACGGCAGCTTCGAGCCGAAGATCGTGCGCAAGCGGCAACGCCGGCTGTCCAGCGTGGACGAGATGGTTATCTTGCTGGCGCCAAGGGCCTGACCACCGGCGAGATCTCCGCGCATCTGGCCGAGGTCTACGGCGCCGAGGTGTCCAAGCAGACCATCTCCACCATCACCGACAAGGTCATCGACGGGATGGCCGAGTGGCAGAACCGGCCTCTCGATCCCGTCTATCCGGTGATCTTCATCGATGCGGTGCACGTCAAGCTGCGTGACGGGCAGGTCGCCAACCGGCCCATCTACCTGGCCATGGCGGTCACCGTCGACGGCGAGCGCGACATCCTGGGGTTGTGGGCCGGCGACGGCAGCGAGGGCGCCAAGTTCTGGCTGCATGTGCTCACCGAGATCAAAAACCGCGGCACCGGCGATGCGCTGACGGTGGTCTGCGACGGCCTCAAAGGGCTACCGCAGGCCATCCAGACCGTCTGGCCGCGGGCGGTCGTGCAGACCTGCGTGGTTCACCTGCTGCGCGCCTCGTTCCGCTACGCCGCCCGCCAGCACTGGGACGCCATCGCCAAGGCCCTGCGGCCGGTCTACACCGCGCCCACCGAATCGGCCGCACTCGAGCGGTTCATGGACTTCGCCGAGACCTGGGGCGGCAAGTATCCGGCGATCGTGAAGTTGTGGGAGGACGCGTGGGGCGAGTTCGTGCCGTTCAACGGCGCAACGATGACCACACCTCGACGCTCTCCTGACTCGCGCCCCGGCACCAAATCCCTTCGTCAGCAGGCTCTTAATTCGGAACGCTGGGCCCGGCGGGCGGCTGCCTCGGCTGCCGGGGGCCGGGTGCGGGCGGGAACGCCGGATTCGGGTTGACCCATGGGACTGGAGCAGGCGCCCAGGCGGGAACGGTCGGAGGTGCCTTCGGCTTCCGCCGTGAGAGGAGCGCGGTCAGCACGCCCGCCGTAATGGGCACGATCAGGACCGCTACCCAGTTCACCAGCATAAAGAGGGCTTGCCCACCGTCGGAGAAGTCAAGAGCATCGCCGGTGATCGCGGCAGGCCCGTAATCCCACCAGCCGTCCCCCCACCCCCAGAGGGGGCTGCACAGCAGCACCCCCACCCGCTCGGCGACCAGTGCTCCGAAGGCTGCGGCGATAGGTGCAGCGGGCCCTTTGGCCTTAGCGATCAGGAAAGCGAGAGCCATGGCCGCCCCGATGGGGATCGAGCTGATCACCCTGATGCCGGCGAACAGATGCTGGCCGAGCCCCACTCTGTCGGCCCCGTAGGCCACGGACGCAAGAGCGAACGCGACCACGGTGGTGATGGCGCCGCCGATGAAGAAGGCGGCGACCAAACGGCCAACCGGCCCGACGGCGAGGAAGGGGGAGAGGCAGGAGGCCACGGCTGGGACACCAGACCATTCAAAAGGGATATCGGCTCGATGGCAGCTTCGGCGTGCGAACGACACGAGTCTTTCCGCCGATCCACGCGTCCCAGCCCGACGACAAACAGTCCGTCAGTTTCTTCGTGTCTCCGTGATGTGGGTCTGTGCCGTGTGGATCTGGGAGTACTACCTGGAAAGTGGTTCTCCACTCGCCGAACGTGTCCCCAGTCGCACCGAGTAGGGCTTGATCGGGCTGTGGGGTCTTCGCTGAGGTGTCGGGATTAGACCTAATCCCGACAGCCCGCGAAGGCGTCGGAGCGCCATCACGACCTATGCGGTGCGGGAGCGGAGGTCGACCAGGGTGTGAGGTCGAGTTCCGGATACCGAAGCGCCATGCCGGTCAGTGTCTGCGGCGTCCAGTAGGTATGGCCTGGTGGGGGGAACCCGAAGGCTTGGAGTTGGCGAGGGGTAGCGCGGTGGACGAACGCGACCCATTCTCGTTCGAAGCCGCGCGCTGCCCAGCCGGCACGTTGTCCCCATGAGAGGCTGGACGGCCGGAAGCCCAGGTGCATGCTGTAGCGGGCGCCGCGAGGCGCTGTCAGTCGGGTGCCTCGGTGGAAGGTGCCGGCTTCGAAAGCGATGACGGTTCCTGCGGGCCCGGCACCGGAGACCTCGGCGCCGTACATCTCGGGGCTGCCGCTGTCATCGTTGAATCGCCAGTCGCTTTCCTGCCCCGGCCGCAGGAACCAGTTCGGGACGGCGGGGATGTCCGCGGTGTGCCTGCGTGAAAGGAGGTGCGGCGGCCCGAGCTCTTCGGGGACGTCGGACAGAAAGACGAACATCTCCAACTGCCGGCAGCCCGGAGCGGTGCTGGGCACTAGCAGGGTGTGGTTGAGGTAGTCGCGGTGCAGGTCCTGGTCGTAGTCGCAAGCACCGGTGTACTTCGCCCAGGCTTCGGCCGTGTAGAGGTGGATGCTGTTGTCATCTAGCAGTGCCTGGGCGAGCGCCAGGATGCGATGGTTCACCGCAAGCAGGCTGATCTCGGTGCTGGCGAACGGGAAGGTGTCGATCCCGGCGAACTCGTCGCCGATGAAGCGTTCGCGGCGCGGGTCGGTGCCGTCATGGAAGCCCTCGGCGGACGGAAAAAGCAGATCCAATTCGTTCACCGCCGCTCCCAACTCCTCGGCGGGGATGAACCCCGGGAGGATCACGAAGCCATCGGCCAGCCAGTCCCGCGCCGCGCTCTCAAGGTCCATCCATCCATGATCATCCACGCGGGCAACCAGCGGCAATCACTTTTCGCTCGCCCTGCCCTCAGCCCTGTTGGATCAGCCGAACCAAACGCCGCTACGGCGGCTGGGGACACGTTCGGGAGCGGAGGGCCGATCCGGGCCCCTGACCGCTACGCGTCCATGGGCTCGCGTGACGGAAGCAGGGCTCAGATCACTGCATGGGTGACGGTGCCGAAGACGGTGACGATCAGCGTGAGGTGGTTGGCGGATCCGTCCACCGGGGTTGGTCGCGTCCAGACAATGCCCTTGGTGCTCGGTCAATCCGCAGGTGCCCATCCCGGCCTCAGGCGAGGGTGCACAGAGGGATTCAATGAAGAGAGTGCGAGGAGCTCCCAGACAGAAGGGACCTGTCGTGTCGAACGATCCCATGGCGGCGGTGCTCCAATACGTTGCCGCCTTCAACCGCGGTGACGTGAAGGCGATGGCAGCGACCTGCGCTGACCCGATGCAGATCCTTGACGGTATGTCGCCGCATGTGTGGCAGGGGCCGACAGCCGGCGAGGATTGGTGGAGGGAGGTCCTTGCCGAGGCTGAGCACGTGGGGGCCTCCGGGTACCACATCATTCTCGATGAACCACGGCATGTCGACGTCACCGGCGAGTACGCATATGTCGTTGCTCCCGCGAGCATGACGTTCACCCTTCGAGGCGAGCAGGTCACCCAAACTGGCTCAGTCTTTACGGTGGCGCTTCGCAAGATCGGCGCGGAGTGGCGACTGACGGCCTGGGCGTGGGCGAAAGGCGGCCGGCCCGCTCTGCGGCGTACTGGTATCTGATCAGTACACAACGGAAACGGCCCGATTCCCGTGGACGTCAGGGGTGACGATGAGATTGAACACCTCTCGTGGCGAAAACTCACGGTCCCACGTGGTGGCACTGTCGAGCAGGAAGTCCAGGGCCGCGGCCAAGGTATGCGGTGGGGCTGTACGGCCGCGGGCATACAGAACGTGCCACGGCGAGGGTAGCGGCACCGGCAGGCTCCAGAGGGGATCGTCGTCGGTGGCGCCGTTGGCGGTCAGGAGACCGATGTCCTGCCACAGCGCCAGCAAATCGGCCATGGTCTCAACGGCGGGGTGGCCACAGGCTTGGGCGAACGCGGTGAAGCCGGCCCGCCAATGCTTGAGCTCTCGTTCGTCGTCGGTCAAGCGGCGGCGCAGGGCCCGCACGAGTGGGTGTTCGTCCAGATCAGGTGCCTGGCCGGGTCATCGATGGGTGGCCGCGGCGCGCAGCCATCCCGCAGACGGTCTTCAGCTACTCGGTCTCACGACATGAGAACGCTTCGGCCCTGGCGACCGGACATAGGCATTCGGCTCATGTGCGCTGCGTGCCGGAAGTTCTGGATGTCCAACTTCTGATCATTCGGTCAGGTAGTGACGTGATCTCTGGGCGTCCGGTCTGTCTGAAGGAGATGTCCCGCGAGGAGTTGATCGCTCTGGCGCGGGCGCTCGTGGCCGGGAACACCGGGCAGCGCGAGCGGGTGGAGAGGAGTCGGCACGTTCGTACAAGTGCTGCCGTGATCGGCCGGAGCATCCTGGGGACGGACGACGCGTTCCGATGAGAGGAGCACGATGCTCAATCTGTCGATCGTTCTGGAAGACAGCGCCCGCAACGCGCCGGACCGGACCGCCCTGGTCCTCGGTGACCTGCGCCTGTCGTACGCCGTGGTGGACTCCGTCGCCAACCAAGTGGCCAACCTGCTGGTAGCGCGGGGGCTCGGCAGGGGCGACAAGGTGGCGCTGCTCTGCCCGAACCTGCCCTACTTCCCGTTCGTCTACTTCGGCATTCTCAAGGCCGGGGCGACCGTGGTCCCGCTCAGCGTGCTGCTGCAGCCGCGTGAGATCATCTATCACCTGACCGACAGCGACGCCAAGGCACTCTTCTGCTTCGAGGGCACCGATGAGCTGCCCATGGGGGCGCGTGGGCGGGAGGGTTTCGACGGCACGCAGGGCTGTGAGCACTTCTTCGTCCTGCCCGCCACGCCGCTGGCCACCGAGTCGGAGTACGGCGAGTCGTTCTGGGCAGCGCTGGACGGGATGCCCGGGGAATTCGAGACGGTACGAACCGGGCCGGAGGACATCGCGGCCATCCTCTACACCTCCGGCACCACCGGCCGGCCCAAGGGCGCCGAGCTCACTCACGCGAACCTGCTGATCAACGCCATGGTCAGCGACCAGATGTTCCCCGCCGATCCCGAGGGTGACGTCTCGCTCGCCGTACTGCCTCTCTTCCACTCCTTCGGCCAGACCTCGGTCATGAACGTGAGCCTGCGCCGCCGCGCCACCCTGGTGCTCCTGCCGCGCTTCGAGCCCGGCCAGGCGCTGGAGCTCATGCGCAGGGAGAAGGTGACCATGTTCGCCGGGGTGCCCACCATGTACTGGGCGATGCTGTCGAAGATTCACGCGGACGAGGCCGAGGTGCCCCCGACGCTACAGGTGGCGGTGTCGGGGGCGGCCGCCTGCCCGGTCGAGGTGCTCAAGGATTTCGAGGCCACGTTCGGCATCGCGATCCTGGAGGGTTACGGCCTGTCGGAGACGTCGCCCGCGGCCTGCTTCAACCAGCCCAGCCGACCCACCAAGCCCGGCACCATCGGCTTCCCCCTCTGGGGGGTGGAGATGCGACTGGTGGACAGCGACTGGAACACCATCCAGGGCGAGGGGCCTGGCGAGATCGCCATCCGCGGTCACAACGTCATGAAGGGCTACCACGGGCGGCCTGAGGAAACCGCAGAGGTCCTGCGAGACGGGTGGTTCCGCACCGGCGACATCGCCACCCGCGACCAGGACGGCTACTACGCCATCGTCGACCGCACCAAGGACATGATCATCCGGGGTGGGTTCAACGTCTACCCACGCGAGGTGGAGGAGGTGCTGATGACACATCCGGCGGTCTCGCTGGTGGCGGTGGTCGGCGTGCCGCACGGCTCGTACGGGGAGGAGGTCAAGGCGTACGTCGTCCCGTCGACCGGAGCGATGGCGAGTGAGAGCGAGCTCGTCGCCTGGTGCCGGGAGAACATGGCGGCCTACAAGTACCCGCGGACCATCGAGTTCCGTGAGAGCCTGCCGATGACCGCGACCGGCAAAATTCTCAAGCGTGAACTGCGCTAGGGACGCGCCGGAATCAGGGTAACCAGTCGATCGCGGTGGCGAGCTCGGAGGGCGCGTTGCCGAAGGTGCGCCGGAAGGCCCGGGTGAAGTGCGGGCCGTCGGTGAACCCCGCCGTGTGCGCGGCCGCCGTCAGCGTCTCCCCGGCGGCCACCTGGTCGATGGCCCGCCGCAGGCGCAGCCACCCCACGTACGGCCGTAGCGGGATCCCCACGTGCGCGCTGAACAGGTGCGCGAGCCGGCTCGGCGACAGGTGGACCGCGTCCGCGACCGCCCGCAGCCTTACTCGTCCTCCTGCCAGGAGCGCGGGAATGACGGAGATCGCCGCCTCCACCGCCGGGTGCGGCAGGACGCCGCTGGTGCCGCCGGCGCCGACGAGGCCGCTCCACGCCTCGACGGCACGCAGCGCGCTCGCAGCCTCGGCCGAGCGCGCGTGACCGACCGGCGGCTCGGTGAACATGAGCGGCCGCGTTCCCACGCGGCTCGCCGGCTGCGAGCTCCCGGGGGCGATCGGCAGAGGGCCGTGACCGGTCCGCGCGGCGGACGGCGACCAGGACGAAGCCCCCGGCCCGGTGCCGGAGCGCGCGAGCAGGGACCGGCCCGGCAGACTGCGCGGATCCAGGTGGGCGAGCAGGGCGTCGCGAGCGCCGGTCAGCACCGTGTGGCCGGTGTCGGGCGGGATGACGGCGATGCTCGTGGTCAGCCGCTCGCCGTGGGCATCGGCCATGGTGAAGGGCTCGGTGGCGACGATGAGCTGGATCGCGTGATGCGCATGCAGGTCGTTGCCGCCGACCGTGCCGCCGTACAGCATGAGACCGGGCCGAAGGAGACACCAGCCGCGCCAGGTATGCGACATCACTCCGCCCTTCTTCCCAAGGGTCAGCCGACTGCGCCCGGCCGCCGCCGTACCCGCGCCGACTACGAGCTCGATCTTCCCCTACAGCTGTCAGGCGTCGAGGAAATCGTCAACCACGCGCCGGGTCTCGGCAAGGGACTCTTCCCCTCCGGCCTGCTCGACGTGCTTGGCACGGTTCCACTCTTTGAACGTCAAGCCGTGGTCCGTCGACGAGGCACGGACGTTCCTGAAGTCGGCGCGCAACCGCGAAGACCTGATGTACCCGGCCTACGACCTGGTCCTCGTCCTCGGCCTCCGACTCGGCGAAGCGCTCGGCCTGCGCTGGGACGACGTCGACCTCGACCAGGCCGAGATGACGATCGGCTGAGCCAGGGCAGGCTGCACAGCTGGACCAGCATGCCCAGCCGATCAACTGGCCCCCGACCACTGGGACTCACGAACGCCACGTCAGCCGCCGTCGGCGTGAGATACCTGATCAGCTCATCGCCGGTGATCTCCGGGTACGAGCGCAGCTGCTCCAGCTGCTCCTCGGAGAACATCTTCTCGGACAACGCACCACCTCTACCTGCCGTACCGGATGAAACCGGAACGAACGTAACGGCAGTGAGCATCACCTTCCACGGGCGATCAAGCGCCTACGTTTATGCAGGTCAGAGGCTACTTCGTTGGAAATTTCTTCATTGCTACCGGAACCCCGCCAAGGGCGGGGCCACGGTTCGCCTCCGCCCCCATTAGCAAGATCGCTTGCTTCCCAGATGTCGGAGTGCTGCGACGCACCCCTAACGACCTCGAGGCGCTCTCCGCACGCTCGGCCCTTCTTGGGCAGGGCTGCGTTCGGTCAACTTGGCCTACGTGAAAGAAGAGATCATCGTCCTCTGACCTGCTGAAAGGTCCTCCAACCCGAGATAACTGAACCGGCGGCGAAGCCGCTGCGCGTGAGGTGGACGACAAGTTGGTGCCATCAGCGTGGCGCAAGGCGGTGTACGCCAACCCCGATCTGGCGCAGGGCGCGGTGGACCGGGACGCATACGTGGTGTGCGTGCTGGAGCAGTTGCACCGGGCCCTGGACAACCGTGACATGTTCGCCTCGCCCTCGCACCGCTGGTCCAACCCGCGTGCCCGTCTGCTGGACGGGCCGGACTGGGAGGTGGAGGAGGACGTGCTGGCCGGGCTGAACCTGGACATGCCCGTCACCGAGTACCTGGCGGAGCTGGTGCGCGGTCTGGATGCCGGGTGGAAGCAGCCCGCCGAGCGCCTGGAGGAAGCCGGGCCGGCGGCGAAGGTGTCCATCGAGGTACAGGACGACGGGCGGGTGAAGCTGAACGTCGACAAGCTCGGCGCGCTCGGCGAGCCGAAGTCGCTGACCTGGCTGCGCAAGCGGGTCGAGAAGATGCTCCCGAAGATCGACCTACCGGATCTGTTGTTCGCGGTGAACGCCTGGACCGGCTTCCTCGACGCCTTCGTGCACCTCGGGGACGAGCGGACATGGGTGAGGGCGGGCGGCTGCCGGCGGCGGGGGAGCACCCGCTGATTTCCGGGACTCCAGAAAATGGCGGCGCGCACACCGCCGCCGACCACGCGCACTCGAGGGCGGCGGTCCGCCGCGTTCCGGACATGGCTGGCGGGTCGCTGCTGCGCTGGCCGTCACCCAGACCATCCGCTATGGCGTGCTCTACTACGCCTTCTCCTCTTCCTCGCGTCCATGGCCGGCGACCTGCACGCCACGCCCGCGCAGATCGCCGCGGCGCTCACCTTGTCCATCCTGATCGCCGCGCTGTGCGCGCCGCTGGTCGGTCGCCTGCTGGACGCCCGCGGCGGGCGCGTCCTGATGACCGCCGGGTCGCTGCTGGGCACCGCGGCGGTGCTGGGCTGGTCGCGGGTGGAGAGCCTGCCGCAGCTGTACGCGGTGTTCGCGCTCGTCGGCGTCGCCTGCTCCCCGCTGCTGTACGAGGCGGCGTTCGCGGTCATCGTCTCCCTCTACGCCGGCAACGAGCGCGGCCGGGCGAACGGGCTGCTGGCCCTGACCATCGTGGCCGGGTTCGCCTCCTCGATCTTCCTGCCGCTGACCGGCCTGCTGGTGGACCGGTACGGCTGGCGTACGGCACCAGTGATCCTGGCCTTGATCTACGGCCTGGCGGCGATCCCGCTGCACGCCTTCGTGCCGCGCCGCGCCCGTACAGCGAGGAAGCAGGCGTCGGCCGCGGCGCAGGAGCGGGCCGCCATCGTCAAGGCGGCCACCCGCGCTCGGCCGTTCTGGTTGCTGGTGATCGCCTTCACCGCCAGCGGCGGCGCGGTCGTCACCGTGGCGGTCCTGCTCATCACCTACCTGATCCACCTGGGCCATCCGCCGGTGCTGGCCGCCACGTTGGCCGGGCTGCTGGGCGTGCTGTCTGCAGACCGGGCGGCTGATCACCGCCGGTCTGCAGACGCGGCTGCCCGCCTCCCTCATCGCCGCCGCCATCTTCGCCGTGCAAGGCGTGGCCGCTCTGCTGCCGCTGATCGGACGCAGCGTGGCGGGCGCGATCGGCGCGGTGCTGCTGTTCGGGCTGGGCTTCGGCATCGCCTCGATCACCCTGCCGCACCTGCTGGTCGGCCGCTACGGCACCGCCGCCTACGCGAGCCTGGCCGGCCGCATCGCGGTCTTCTCGGTCGCCGACAAGGCGCTGGCCCCGCTCGGCGCCCTCGCCCAGGCCGCGGGTTACGGGTGAGTGATGGGCGCGGTGGCCGCCGCCTGCGCGATGGTCGCGTTCGCGCTGGTGGTCTACCACCGCCTATAATTTCGACAGACTTCTAATCAGGAGGGGTTTGTCATGACCGTCCCCACCGGCCAGTGCTGCGCCCCGATCGCCCGCGAACCGCTGGCCGAGGATGCCGCCGCCGAGCTCGCCGTGATGCTCAAGGCGGTCGCCGACCCGGTCCGGCTGCGGCTGCTGTCGATGATCGGCTCTCACGCCGGCGGCGAGGCGTGCGTGTGCGACCTGACCGACGCCTTCGACCTGACCGCGCCCACCATCTCTCACCACCTCAAGGTGCTGCGCACGGCCGGGCTGATCGACGGTGAGCGGCGCGGCACCTGGGTCTACTACCGCATCATCCCCGAGGCGGTGAACCGGCTCGGCGCCCTGTTCACCCCCCTCACCGATCCCGCTCCCGGGTCCGGCCCCCAGCCTGCGGCCGGACGCACTGAACTGGAGCTGCTGCCCGCATGACGGCCGGTCCCCGGCCCGTTGACGTCTTGGTGATCGGCGGCGGGCAGGCGGGCCTGGCCACCGGCTACTACCTGCGCCGCGCGAAGGCCGACTTCGTCATCCTCGACGCCCAGGACGCCGCCGGCGGCGCATGGCGGCACGCCTGGGACAGCCTGCGCCTGTTCTCCCCGGCCCAGTACAGCTCGCTGCCCGGCCGCATGATGCCCATCCCGCCCGGCGGCGGCTACCCGAGCGCCGCCGAGGTCGTCACCTACCTGACCGACTACGAACACCGCTACCAGTTGCCGGTGCTGCGCCCGGTGACCGTGCACGCCGTGCGGCGCGGTGACGGGCACCTCCTGGTCGAGACCGGCCAGGGCGTCTGGCAGGCCAAGGTCGTGGTGAGTGCGACCGGCACCTGGTGGCGCCGCTACATCCCCTACCATCCGGGCCTGCGCGACTTCGGTGGCGAGCACCTGCACACCGCCGGTTACCGCGGCCCTGAGCCGTTGCGGGGCAAGCGCGTGGTCATCGTCGGCGGCGGCAACTCCGCCGCCCAGCTGCTGGCCGAGCTGTCCACCGTCGCCGAGGTCACCTGGGTGACCCAGCGACCACCACGCCTGCTGCCCGACGACATCGACGGACGCGCCCTGTTCGATCTGGCCACCCGCCGCCACCGCGCCGCCCAGGCGAGTGAGCAGGCCGAGGGCATCGCGAACCTGGGCGACATCGTCGCCGTCCCACCAGTGCGCGAGGCCCGCGACCGCGGCGTGCTCAAGGCTGAACCCATGTTCACCCGCATCACCCCGCACGGCGTCGCCTGGGCCGACGGCAGCACCCTGGCCTGCGACGTGATCCTGTGGTGCACCGGCTTCCGGCCCGCCCTGAGCCACCTCGCACCCCTGGGCCTGCGCGGCCCGGACGGCCTCATCCCCACCCACGGCACCCAGGCGGTCGGCGAAGCGCGCCTGCACCTGCTCGGCTACGGCGACTGGACCGGGCCCGCCTCGGCCACGTTGATCGGCGCGGGCCGCACGGCCCGGCAGATGGTCGCCGAGATCGTCGCCCAGCGGTAGACGCGCTCCTGAACCTCGGTCTGATCTCTCGCTCGCACGCGGACAGGACGGTCGCCGCGAAGGTCAGGTGTGACGGGCCATCCTGACCGCCGAGATCAGCAGGACGGCGGCGAGGACGGGAACGAGGACGATATCGGGGATCACACCGAGCAGCAGGCCGCCGAGGAGAGCACCGGCGATGGAGCCGGCGACCATGATGAGAGTGAAGCGCAGGTTGGCGCGCAGGACGGCGAAGCTGCCGTCCCGGCTGTAGCGGGCGAACGCGACCAGCATGGTGGGCAGCGACACCACCAGCGAGAGACTGCCCGCCGCCTTGATGTCAACGCCGTACAGCAACACGATCGCCGGAATCAGCAGCTCGCCGCCGGCCACGCCCATGATGGCCGCCACCACCCCGATGCCGAACCCGGCCACGACGCCGGTCACCGCCAGCGCTGCGCCGGACAGGGCGAGCGATCCCACGGCCGTGGTGTGGGTGAGCACGAGAGCGCCGGCCATGAGCACCATCAGAGCCGCGAGGACCCTGTAGAGGGTGGCGGTCCGCATCCGAACCGCCCACGAGGCTCCTGCCCAAGCCCCCAGCAGACTGCCGGCCAGCAAGTTGACCGCGACCGTC
This sequence comes from Nonomuraea indica, assembly GCF_002850745.1. Taxonomy (GTDB): domain Bacteria; phylum Actinomycetota; class Actinomycetes; order Streptosporangiales; family Streptosporangiaceae; genus Nonomuraea; species Nonomuraea indica. Next base: position 8,330 of record NZ_PJOK01000088.1, on the reverse strand, counting down.
CAATGCGCGGCCAGCTCGGCGAGGGGGACGGTGGCAAGCCGGGCCGGCAGCGCCACCAGCACCACGACCAGGCTCATCGCCTTGTTCAAGATGACCGCCGACAGCGCGGCGAAACCGAACAGGCCGATCAGCAGCGGCAGCCGGAACTCGGCGCCGCCCAGGCCGATCATCCCTCCTAACGCGCCTATCGCTGCGCCGGAGGTGAAGGCCAGCGGCAGCGAGCGCGTCAACGGCGCGGGCAGAGTGCTGTTGTCCGGGGCCATACCATCATGCTCCTTGCCCGGCTCGCTGCCCGCCGTGTCCCGGCGTGATCGGGCCCTGGTGTCCGCTCATTCACCCTAAGCCACGTGGCCGACCTCCGGTCGGCCACGGAGGATGATTCGATATTCGTCTATCTTGACGTCCATCTAAACAGTGTGAGATCGTGGCGCTGCTTAGACATCCATCTAACTCTTCGAGTGGCGGCCTACTGCCGTTCACCCGGCGAAGGAGACCACGATGACGAACCAGAGCAGCGGCGGCTTCACCGGCGACTTGGCGGAGGCGTTCACCCCGCCTGCCGCCGGCGGCTGTTGCGGGGCCCCCGCCACCAGCGCCACCAGCGTGAGCGAGGCGGATCAGGCGGCCACGAGCTGCTGTGGCAGCCCCGCCGTGGCCCAGGAGGCCGCCCAGTCCGGATGCTGCGGCCAGGCCCCGGCCCCCGCCGCCACCCAGGCCACGGACGCCACGGCCACCGGCTGCTGCGGATGATCCCCGCGCTCCCAGGCGTGGACCAGCCCGCAGCAGCTCTGTCGGCCCTGGTGAAAGCGGTGTCGGCGGAGCGGATGCAGGCCACGGTGCGCGAGCTGGCCGGTGACCGCTACGCCGGGCGACGCGTGGGAACGCCCGGCGGCCAGGCCGCCGCCACCTGGCTCGCCGAGTGCCTCGGCGAGCTGGGCGCCGAAACAGAGCTGTCCGGCTTCGACGTGGCCGGCGTACGCGAGCTGTACGCCTCGCCCGTCCTCGAATGGAGCACCGGCGGGCAGGCGCAGCGCCTGCAGCACCGCCGCGACTTCGTCGAACACCTCGCCTCCGCCGACCTGGCGCACCCGCACTCCGCCCCGCTGGCCGCAGCTTCCGAGACCGACCTGCACGGCCGGTGGGTGCTGGCCGGGGCCGCGGACTGGGGGCGAGCGTGCGAGCTTGCCGAGGCCCACGGTGCCGTAGGCGTGCTGACCGTGCGCGGCACCGACGCCGAGGGCTGGATGCCCAAGATGATCGCCGGGCCACCCGCCCGGCAGGTGCCCGTCATCGCCCTGAGCACCGAGGTGCACGCCCGCCTGGCCGAAGCCCTGGCCAGCGGCCCGGTCCAGGTGACCGCCTCGATGCCGCTGCGGCAGATCACCACTCGCGGCCACAACATCCACGCCCGCTTCCCCCACCCTGCGCAGGGAGATGCGAGCCGGGTACGGGTGCTGCTGAGCGCGCACTACGACGGCGTCGGCGACGACCCCGACCGCCGCCTGCCCGCAGCCGCGGACAACGCCTCCGGAGTGGCGGCGGTCCTGGAGGCCGCCCGCGTGCTGACCGCCGCTCCGCCGCCCGGGACACTGGAGCTGATGGTGGCCTTCCTGGACGCGGAGGAGGCGGGCGCATGGGGCTCGGCCCACCACGCCCCCACCCTGCCGCCGGACACGCTCGTGATCAACCTCGACGGTGCCGCGCACCTGCACCAGGCCGCCGCCGTCGAGGCGGGCGGACCCGCCCACGCCCTGCTCGCCACCCTCGACCAGGCCGCCCGCCTGACCGGCGTGCCCTTGCGGGCGGGCGCCATGGCCTCCGACAACCGCCGCTACGCCGCCGCCGGGCTGGCCGCGATCGGCATCGGCATGGGCATGCCCGGCTACCAGACCCCCGCCGAAACGCCCGACCGCGTCCAGGCGGACACCCTGGTGGCAGCGGCTCGGTTGCTGGTGGCCGCCGTGTGGCTCCTGGCGCCCCATATCGCCTCGGCCCTCTGACGGGCGTGCGCGGCGTCATGGTGTGAGCGGGATCGTCATGGACGTGCGTCGGCCTCCGGCGACGTGGCGGACGCCTCCACCGGCGATCCGAGCATCGGCTGCGGGCCGGACGAGGGCTGGACGAACGGGGGCGTCGTCGCTGACGGCGTCCCGACAGGCGGCTCTGCGGGCTCGCCCTCTACGGGACGGGTCAACTGGCGGCGCGCCAGCGTGATGGCGGCGTACAGGCCGGCCGCGGCGGAGGCCACCTGCAAGAGGCCAGTGAGCAGGTCGAGAATCTGCATGACGTTCTTTCTCATGAAGGCGAGCACGCCGTCAGGCGGCCCGCAGAGCGTACGGGAACTGCTCCCCAGCACAGCGGCAACCGAGGGTGACCAGCCAGATCAGGGGCCAGGCGCAGACCGAAGTGACGCCAGGGCCGATCGTCCGGGGCCGCCCCGGCGGGCCGGCCCCGCATCGGCGGCCATTCGGGGCCATTCGGGGCCAGGGGCGTCCACGCTGTGATCCCCGCGTGAACGTCGGTGCCGCCGACGAGGTCAAGGAGCGTACGCTCGTGAAAGATGCCGCATCGGCCGGCACCTTGGCCAAGCAGGACGGGCTGCTGGCCGATCCCGAACAGGTGCAGACCCTTCAGCAGCTCGCTCAAGCACTGAGCCTGCTGCTGGCCGGCTCGGGACTGTCGATGCGGCAGGTGGCCCGCCGCACCAAGCACGACCCCGTGCCGGTGGCACGCGAGACCGGCGGCAAGATGCTGCGCGGCCAACGCCTGGCCAGCAAGGCCGTCACCCTGGCACTGGTGACCCACCTGGGCGTTCCGGCACCAGATCTCGCGGCCTGGGAACGCGCCTGACAGCGGACCTTCCTGGACAAGGGCGGAGTACGCACCGCGCCACCGCGGGGTCAGATGGCCGAGCTGCGCGAGCTCGTCACCGAGCTTCGCGAGACCGTTCAGGCTCAGCAGGACAAGCTGAGCCTGTTGAGCGACCAGTTGGCCGACCTTCAACGCTCCCGGGCCGGTGCCCGTCCTCCTCCGGCGAATGCGGCGAGGTTGCCGCAGCTGTCGCTGACGCTCCAGATGCAGATGGAACAGGCCACAGCGCAGGTGGCGCGGCAAACCGTCGCCGAGCTGGCGGCTGACCTGGTGCGCCGCCATCCGAAGCTGGAGATGGATCTGCTGCTTGTGATGCAGCAGGCGGTCGCCCCGACGGGGCGTGAGGTGGTCCGCGAGATCGCCCGAGGCATCGCCTGACGTATCCATCAGACGGCGCGGGACCGGACGCCACACGCCGCCCTGACGTGATGCGGCTACAGCTGCGTGATCAGCTTCTCGATCCGGGCGCGAATGTCGTCACGGATCTTGCGGACGGCATCGATGCCCTGCCCGGCAGGGTCGTCGAGCTTCCAGTCCTCATACCGCTTGCCCGGGAAGATCGGGCAGGCGTCCCCGCAGCCCATGGTGATGACCACGTCGCTGGCCTCGACCGCGTCGACGGTGAGGACCTTGGGCTGGGCGGCGGTGATGTCGATGCCCACCTCGCGCATCGCCTCGATGGCGATGGGGTTGACCTGATCGGCGGGGGCCGATCCGGCGGAGCGGACCTCGACGCGGCCCGCGGCCAGGTGGGTGAGCCAGCCGGCGGCCATCTGGGAGCGTCCGGCGTTGTGCACGCAGACGAACAGGACGGACGACTTACCGGTGGTGGTCTCGTGGGCGTTCTCAGGCACGGGTGGGCTCCTTGGCGGTGAACAGGCGGCGGCCGGCGAGGCTGACGTAGACGAGGGCGACCAGGACGGGGACCTCGATGAGCGGGCCGACCACGCCGGCCAGGGCCTGGCCGGAGGTGACGCCGAAGACGCCGACCGCGACCGCGATGGCCAGCTCGAAGTTGTTGCCGGCGGCGGTGAAGGCGAGCGTGGTCGTCTTGTCATACGGCAGGCCGATCGTCTTGCCGACCGCGAAGCCGCCGCCCCACATGAGAGCGAAGTAGGCCAGCAGCGGCAGCGCGATGCGGGCCACGTCGCCGGGCTGGGAGGTGATGGTGTGGCCTTGCAGGGCGAACAGGATGACGATGGTGAACAGCAGCCCGTACAGGGCGATCGGGCCGACGCGCGGCAGGAAGCACTGCTCATACCAGGTACGGCCGCGGGCGCGTTCGCCGAGCCGGCGTGAGGCGTAGCCCGCGAGCAGCGGGATGCCGAGGAAGACGAGCACGTAGAAGGCGATGTGCCAGGCGGAGACGTCAAGCGCGGCCTGCGGCAGACCGAGCCAGCCGGGCAGCACCTGCAGGTAGAACCAGCCCAGGGCGCCGAAGGCTACCACTTGGAAGATGGAGTTGAGCGCGACCAGGACGGCGGCCGCTTCCCGGTTGCCGCAGGCCAGGTCGTTCCAGATGAGCACCATGGCGATGCACCGGGCCAGCCCGACGATGATCAGCCCGGTGCGGTACTCGGGCAGGTCGGGCAGGAAGATCCAGGCCAGGGCGAACATCAGTGCCGGGCCGAGGACCCAGTTGAGCAGCAGTGAGGAGATCAGCAGGCGGCGGTCGCCGGTGACGGTGCCGAGCCGGTCGTAGCGAACCTTGGCCAGCACCGGGTACATCATCAGCAGCAGGCCGAGCGCGATCGGCAGCGAGATCTCGCCGATCTTGACGGCGTCCAGCGCGGTGTCCAGGCCGGGCACCAGACGGCCGAGCAGCAGCCCGGCACCCATCGCGGCGATGATCCACACGGGCAGGAACCGGTCCAGCACCGACAGGGCGCCGATCACGCCGGCTGGCGGCGCGGTGGCTTGTGCGGATTGGGCCGACATCACCGCGACACCGCCGCTGCAGTGGCCGTCAGGCTGGCGGGCCCGTCGGCGGGCCTGCTGGTGGGCAGGGTTAGCAGCGCCGACAGCTCGCCCAGCGTCTCGGGCACCAGGCGGTAGTACACCCAGGAGGCGCGCCGTTCGGAGGTCAGCAGGCCGACCTCCTTGAGCACCTTGAGGTGGTGGCTGATGGTCGGCTGGGACAGCTCGAAGGCGTCGGTGATGTCGCACACGCACACCTCGCCGCCTGCGCGGCTGGCCACGATGGACAGGATGCGCAACCGTACGGGGTCGCCGAGCGCCTTGAACACGCGCGCCACCCCGGCCGCCTGCTCGGCGTCCAGCGGTTCGCGGGTCAGCGGCGGGCTGCACTCCAAGATCTCCAGCAGTTCCATCCACTGCCCTTCGGATAGACATCCATCGAAATAGGTGAACGTCTATATTGACATGCGTCTCTGCCTGCTGGGTACGTGAGCCTGCTCTCAGCCGGCCGGGACGCCGATGTCGGCCAGCAGGGCGCGGACCCGGCGTTCGATGTCGTCACGGATCGGGCGGATCTGCTCGATCGTCTTGCCGTCCGGGTCGTCCAGGTCCCAGTCCAGGTAGCGCTTGCCCGGAGAGACCGGGCAGGCATCACCGCAGCCCATGGTGACCACCACGTCGGCGGCCTGGACGATCTCGCTGGTCCACGGCTCGGGGAACTCGCCGGTGATGTCGATGCCGCGCTCGTGCATCACCTCCACGACGGCCGGGTTGATCAGCTCGCCGGGCTCGGTGCCGCCGGACCAGCCGAGGGCGCGCCTCCCGGCCAGGCGGGTGAAGAAGCCGAGCGCCATCTGCGAGCGGCCTGCGTTGTGCACGCACAGGAACAGCACGATCGGCGCGTCGCTGGAGTCCTTGCCCTCGATGCGGGCCAGCGCGCGCAGGCGCTGGCGGGCGAACCGCTTCGGCCAGTAGCGGCAGGTAGTTGGCGATGACGGCGCGGCCGGCGAACTGCTCGTAGCTGGTGTGCAGGAACCGCTCGATGGTCTCGGTGCCGAAGGTGCCGACGAACTCGGTGGCGAGGGTACGGGCTGCGGTGAGCAGGACGTGCTGCTGATCGACGGTCAGATCAGCGTGGCGGCAGGTGCTGTCCATGAAGGGCTCCGACGGCGCTCATATCGACGGCTGTCGATTTCGACAGGAATCGACAGCCGTCGATGTCGCGTGGGTGAACGCCGGGCCAGCAGCAACCCTCGCGGTCTCTCAGGTGCCGACCTCTCAGGCGCCGACCGCAGCGCTGCGGCGTTCAATCAGCATCACGTCACGCCAGACGCCGCGGTGGCACCCCATGCGCTCGCGCGTGCCCACCACCCGGAAACCGAGCGCCTGGTGCAGGGACAAGCTGGCGGCATTTTCGGGGAAGACGCCCGACTGGATCGTCCACACGCCGGCGTCCTCGCACGCGGTGATGAACGCCGACAGCAACGCGCGGCCGATACCGTGGGCCTGGCAGCCCGGATGGACGTAGACGCTGTGCTCGACCACGCCCGCATACACCGGACGGGACGACACCGCCGAAGCCGCCACCCAGCCGAGCACCTCGCCGGAGTCACCATCCACGGCGACGTACCGCAGGTGCGGCAACCGGCTCGCGGTGAAGCCCTCCCAACTGGGAGCGGTGGTCTCGAAGCTGGCCTGGCCGGTGTTCAACCCGGCCTGGTGGATCGCCAGCACCTCGGCGGCATCGCTTTCGCGCATCGGCCGGATCTCCAGGCCGGGCCCGATGGCGGGTTTGACGGCCTGGACGATGGCCGAGTGCACCCCGTCGCCGTGATCGGCGGTCAACGTGATGGCGATCTGGACGAAGCCTGCCGCGGCCAGCAGGTCCCGATACTCCTGCACGGTGAGCGATCCGGCCGCGCAGCCGATGCGCTGCTCGGCCCGCTGCCGCGCCTGCTCGTCGAGCGCCTGCGTGGTGACGACGTCGCTGACGCCGAACCGGCCGCCGGGCCGCAGCACCCGAAACGCCTCGGCCAGCACGGTCGCCTTGTCATCGGACAGGTTGATCACGCAGTTGGAGAAGACCACGTCGACCGCGTGGCCGGGCAGCGGGATCGCCTCGATCGTGCCGTTCAGGAACCGCACGTTGGACGTGCCTGCCTGCTCGGCGTTGCGCCGGGCCAGCTCCACCATGGCCGGGCTGGCGTCCAGGCCGAAGACGGTGCCGTGCGGGCCGACGCGGAGGGCCGACAGCAGCACGTCGATGCCGCCACCGGAGCCGAGGTCGAGCACCGTCTCCCCGGCGCGCAGCTCGGCGACGGCGACCGGGTTGCCGCATCCCAAGCTGGCCCGGACGGCCCCGTCAGGAAGCACCGCGGTGTCGTCGTAGCCGGCCGGGCCGAAGCCGCCGTCGGTGAAGGCGGTGGGGTCGCAGTCGGTGATGCGCTGCCCGGTGAGCGCGGTGCGGGCCAGGGCGGAGTAGTGGTCGACGATCTTGTCGTGGGCCATGAGATCTCCTCAGTCGCAGACCGGCGTGGCCGGCACGGGGTTGCCCATCACCACGTCCGCGGCAGTGGGGAAGCAGCTCACGCAGTTCTCGTTGATCCGGTACAGGCTGGAGGTGCCCTGCTTCTCGACGAGCACGAACCGCACTTCGGCCAGGATCTTCAGGTGGTGCGAGACGGTGGACTGACCGACGCCGGAGGCGGTCACGATCTCGCCCACGCTCATCGGTGCGCGTCGCCGGGCCAACAGCGACACGAGTTGGATGCGGGTGGCGTCGGCCAGGGCCTTGAACCAGCTCGCGTACTCTTCGGCCTCCGCGCGCGGCAAGGGGTCCGTGTTCTCATTCATCGTCTATCGACGATATTCGATTAATTAGGAATGCGGAAGCCAGGGGCGGTGCACGACTCCGGCACGTTATCCGGTACATCGCCGAGACCGGTGCAGCGGCCGCCGCCCCGCGGTCGGCGGTCGGCATGAGCGCCGCGCCGAAGGTCACCGCCCTTCGCGGTGGAGACGTCAGCCTCGCCGCGGCCGCCGACGCCTTCCTGGCCACCCCGCGCACTGCCAACCCCAACACCCACCGCGCCTACGCCTCGGCCATCGACCGCGTTACTACTCTGCTCGGCCGCGACCGGCCGCTCACCGAAGTCACCGACACCGAGATCGGCTCCGCGCTCACCGAACTGTGGGGCCGATGCGCGCCGGCGACCTGGAACCGCAACCGCGCCGCCGTCACTTCCTGGCTGACCTGGTGCCAGACCAAGAAACACAATGGTTCCGGCGACGCCGAACGCCGCAACGAGAACGCCGACGAGATCCGTGCGGTCGCCAAGACCACGATCCAGCGGCTGCTGTCCCGCCGGGATATCCCGCTGCGCGAGCGAACGCTCTGGCGGATGCTCTACGAAAAGGCGGCCCGGGCCGCGGAGATCCTGGCGCTGAATGTCGAGGACCTTGACCTAGACGAGTAAGTCCTACGCCGGGTCAGTGGTCGTAGGCGATCAGCGATCGTGTGATGGGTTGGCCGGTGGCGCGGT
>NZ_PJOK01000087.1 GCF_002850745.1 Nonomuraea indica | reverse complement strand
GGGCCCAAACGTAATGAGGTACCTATAGGCCGAGAGTGACAACGGGCATCAGGTCCGCAACGTCCCAGTAGGCGCGAACTGGGACGTCGGATAGCTAACGCAGCTACTCGCCGCGAGGAGGGACGAACGTCCCCTTGCCGGGGATCGCCCGCAACAGGCCGTCATCCTTCAGCTTGCCGAGCACCTTCCGCACCGTCCCTCGGGCCACACCAAACTCCTGCTCAAGGTGAGTGATACTCGGGATCGGCATTCGGGGTTTGTAATGTCCCGACTCGATCCGCTTGCGCAAGATGTCATAGAGCTGCTGCCACACCGTCTCGTCAGGCTCCCAATCGATCATGGGGCCGACCGTACGAGGGCATGCCACCGCCTACTCAGGCGCGATAGGGCATGCCAGGGCACGCCCGGTCATGCCCTGCTACAGGGGCACTCTTGGCTCTGTACGGCTTCCAACCCATTCGGCATGGCAGTACACCATCGCCGCGGCTGCGGCGTCTTATCCCCCGTCCGATCACTCCTCCCCAGGAGCCTCAATGCGCTTACGAGCCGCTGCCCTGACCGTCGCCGCCGCCGCTGTGGTGTCGCCGACGCTTGCCTCCCCCGCGGCTGCCGCCCCGCCCGGTCTGCCGAAGGGCACCGTGTCGGCGAAGATCGTGAAGATCGTGGACGGCGACACGATCGACGTCCGCCGCGGCGGCAAGGTCATCCGCGTCCGCCTCCTCGAAGTGGACACTCCGGAACGCGGCCAGTGCTGGTTCAAGACGGCAACCGCCCGCACAGCCTCGCTGCTCCGTCTCGGCTCGACCACCTACCTGCTGCGCGACAAGGAGCCGAAGGACCGCTACGGGCGGTCGCTGTTCTACGTGTTCAACAGCAAGGGCGTCCACGTCAACCGGAACCTCGTCCGCTACGGGTACGGCAAAGCCGCCCTGTACATGCCGAACGACAAGTACATCCGGATCATGCGGGCCGAAGAGGCGAAGGCGAAGCGCGAAAAGCTGCGCATCTGGTCCAGCCGGTGCGACACCGGCGGCACCACCCCCACGCCCACGCCGACACCCACCCCGAGCAATCCGTCGGGGACCGACCCGCGGTACCGGACGTGCGGTGACGCCAACGCCGCCGGCTACGGCCCCTACTACCGCGGACGTGACCCCGAGTACGCCTGGTATCAGGACCGCGACGGCGACGGAGTCGTCTGCGAACGGTAGACCTCAGACACCAAGCGGCCCCGCCTCCACAGGGAGACGGGGCCGCTCGCGTTCACTTAGTTCTCCGACTCGCCCTTGACGGCCTGGAGCTTCTCGGCCGCCCCGTCCAGCACGTAACTTCCGGTGCCGGGCTCCGTCTCGACCAGGCCGGCCTCGCGCAGAGCGCGGTGAACCTTCTGGGCGACCGTGTTGGACATGCCGAACTCCTGCATCAGCTCGTGCACCGTCGGCACCCGGTCGCCAGGCTCCAGCTCGCCTGTACGGATCCGGTCACAGATGGCGGCGTACGCCTGCCGCCACTTTGATCGCCTCGGGTGCATGCGATCACGATGGTGGGGCGTACCAGGGCAAACATAGGTACACCCCGACGCACTGTGCTACACGTGGGGATGGTTTAAGACACCTTGACGTGGCACACTCTGACCAAGCGGAAACATGAGTAGGGCCCGACCAACGGCGTTCGCGCGCCAGGACGGGCCCCGGACGCACGCTGGAGGTGCGCCCCTATGGCTGAGTGTACGAGCGGGCCAGCCGACGGCAACCCCCCGCCCGAGATCCCCGAGTGCCACGTCAGCCGCGGCGACGAGGGCACCATCCACCTGCGACACAAGGCCACCGGCCGCACCGCGGAAGCCCGCACCGAGTGCGAGGCCGTCCAGCAGGGGATGCTGCTACGCATCCTCGCCGCCTACCGGCGCCCGGAAGGTGAGATTCCGTTCACCTGCGGCGACATGCCATGAGCCCCGCCATCATCCAGGTGTGGGCCGACAGGCACAGCCGCGTATGGGTCGACACAGGCAAGATCCACCCCCAGTCCAAGCAGCCCATCATCGAACTGCTCAACGGCGAAGCGTCCGGCGCCCTCGGCTGGGTTAACGCCCAGTTCGGCCCGCTGCAGAACCTGTCGCTCCACAGCACCAACGAAGCAAGGCGCGCGGCCGGCGGCGCCGACTCCTAGACAGCCCGCCTCTCACGGCTCTGCGCCGATGGCAGTGGGAGGCGGGTGACCAACGTGGCCCTGTCCCGGCTTTCGGAGGGACTGTGGGGGCAGGGCCACAACAGCGAGGCCCCCACTCCGGGAAGGGTGGGGGCCTCGCTTCGTCGCTGCCGTCAGCCTCGAGACACGTCCGGCACAAGGAGATCGGTCCGGCCATGCTCAACGAGGTACTCCACGAGACGCCGACGACCCTCGGGAGTGTCATTGTGCATGCTGTTGAAGAGCGGACGCTCTGCCTTGATCGCTTCCCGCTCTGCCGTCTCAGCAGCCTTGCGTGTTGGATGTCGGTCAATGGTGGACCGCGATGCAAAGTCCATCCACGATGACGACTTGATGTGAGATGAGATTCGCTCCATCAGGGCATCCGTGATGCCGACGTAGAGGAGTCGGTCCTGCTGGTCGTAGTACCTGTACAGCGCAGTTGTGTGGAGTGGTTCAGACCTCTCGGCGTAGGCCGCCGCGAGGAGCAGAGCGAACTCATCGTCGGACTTCGTCATGGCCGGGCCAGGGGGCCTTGGGCGGGCAGTCTGTATGCCTTCCGCCGTCCAGGTCATCTTCGGGCGCTGTACAACCAAGTGAGCGTGCTGGCTGGGCGCGAAGGGGACCCACGTCGGTGCGAGGACTGCATCCACTTCGGTGGCGAGGTGGTCCGGGCATCTCTGATGAATGAAGCACGCTTCGTCGAGCGGCTCAAGCGCGTTCACCTCGCCATCGAACTCGGGCACGTGCACGGCGGACCAGCCGCCGTACCCCTCGCACTGAATGCTGAGCCTGCAGCGGCGGCCGGCTTCGGTCTGTGCCACACAGATTGGGCCCTGCTTGCCAGCGCCGGGGAAGACGATGAGCTGGTCACCAACGCGTACGGCGAGGTCGTCTAACGCGCTCACGCTCGGGCCGCCCGTGTCCGTTCGGCAACTAGGTTCGCCATGTCGCGTTGCGCTTGCGCCTTTTCACACAGGGCCTTTCGCTTCTTGTCGCTCGGCTCTTGCTCCGCTTCCCGATCGGTCTCGGCGGCCGCGGCTCGTAGCCCTGCGATCAGTTCGGAAGGCGGGATGCGCTCGGGCGCCTTCGCATCGGGGGCATACAGGAGCCAGTCGATGATCTGGACGAGTTCCTTGGTGCGGTCGCCGGCGTGTGCCGCGCTGTGGATGCCGAAGCCTTCCCATCGCGGTGCGTCCATCCGCAGGTGACGGCCTGGGTACTTGGGCTGATTCGGCACGGGATCACGGTAACCGTACGCGTCCGTAACTAGCAATGTGCACTCCTCCTCCTTGCGGGTGTAGACATACCGAGCTTAAGGTGTAGACATACCTGAGGCAATCAAGCGACCCACACGAGAGGCAGAACAATGCGGAACGGCGAGGGGCCGACCAACAGCACCAGCGAGGTCACCGATGACCTCGACGCGTGCCAGCAGAACGACAACTCACCCAAGCCCCGAGGGGATCGGTACATCCGGGCCGCCGCCGTCCTCGTCGTCATCGTCCTGGCCGGCGTCGCCGCGTACGTGTCGTACCACCACCAGTACGGGCTGGCGATCAAGAACGGGGAGCCCGAAGAGACGGCACGCTGGTTCCCCATCGTGATCGACGGCGTCATCGTTATGGCGTCCCTCGTGATGCTGTACTGCGCCCGCCTCCGACTGGCTGTGCCGCGCCTCGCATACCTCGCACTGTGGGCCGGCATCGGCGCCACCCTCGCGGCCAACGCGGCGCACGGCTGGGACGGCGGATGGATATCACGCCTGGTCAGCGCAGCACCCGCCGCCGTGCTAGTGATCGCGTACGAACTGCTGATGTGGCTGATCCGCACCATCCGGCACAAGGCCCCGGAGCAGACCGTCGAGCGGGTGGTGTACCGCGACCGCGAGGTCGAAAAACTCGTCGAAGTCGAGATCCCCGTGATCGCCACAGACCGGTTCGAGGCGGCACGCCTGGCCTACGAGGCGAGCATCGAAGGCGGCAAGCGCGGGCTCGGCCGGCGCACCCTCGCGGACCGGTGGGGACTGGAGATCCGCGAGGCGCAAGAAGTCATCGACGAGGTGAAGAAGGAGCGCGGCCAGGCATCTCCCGACCCGGAGCCGCGCGCACCGCAGCAGCCGCCCGCCGAGCCGCTCCAGCCCTCGTTCGAGACGGCCTCCCTGAACGGTTCGCACCCCGCCCCCGCGCTGAACGGAGAGTCGTCGTGATCGACGTCGCAACCCACCCTTTGATCTGGTTGCTGTTCCTCGCGTGCGCGATCCGATCCGACCTGTCAGAGGCTCGCACCTGGCCTGAGGTCAAAGCCACCGTCAAGGCCCGCGGCTGGTGGAGCGCGCTCACAGCGGCTCGCGTCGCCGGCGTCGTGATCCTGCTCGTCCTGGTCGAGGTGTGCCGCATCGGATGGGCCGCCTTCCAGTTCGGCGGCGCCGTGCTCGGACTTCTCGCCCTGCACCTGCAGAGCGTCGGCCGCAGAGCCCCGTTGGGGGCGGCATGAACACCGACCGGGACCGCTCGCACCTCGCCGTCGTCTCCCAGGAGCAGGCCGTCGAGGAGAACCACGGCCAGGAGGTCGCCGTTCCCGACCAGCCGGGCGAGGTCGAACCTGAGGTCGTCGACGCCGAGTTCATCGACGAGACCGACGACATTCAGCCCACGCGCAGGACTGGCCGGATCTCGCGCAAGCTGTCGTACCGGCGTATCGCCGAGTTGGAGCACCTGACCGGGCAACTCCCTCACAACGACACGCGGGTGCTGCGCGCTTGTCGAGCCTCAGGCTGCGACACCTCCGGTCAGGCGTTGGAGCGCCTCACCGTGCAGATCAGCGCCGCAGCGCAAGGTTCAGCCCCTTACGCGCGCCGCAGCGGCAGGTTCGCCAAGTACGCCCTGATCGGCTCAGGCAAGGCAGTCGTCCGCTGGTGGCTGTGGGTCACAGCAGCCGACTACGCAGGCCGCGAGCACGTGTCCGTCGACAAGCTGGAAGCCACCCAAAAGCGCCGCTGGATCATCACCGGCGTGTGGACTGGCGGGCTGGCGGGCTCGTGGCTGTGGTGGTGGCCTGCCCCGATCTTCATCGTGACGCTGCTGTTCATCGTCGCCGGCATCGTCGAACAAAAGCGCCGAGCCGAATCCGCCCAGCAGGAAAAGGGTCGCAAACTCGCAGGTAAGCGCCCGTCCTCCGCCCTGGTGCGGCAGGCATTCGCCGACGCCAAACTCGGCAAGCTGGACAACATTCGAGTGATCAGCCCCGGCGTGGTGAAGGACGGCGACGCCTGGCTGGCCGTCGTCGAGCTGCCTTCAGCCGTCACCGCCCGGGCTGCCGTATCCAAGCGGAGAGAACTGGCGTCCGCGTTTGGCGTCGGCTACATCCAGCTCGACATCCGCGGCGTCAACGGCCACGAAGGCCGGATCACGGTCCGCTGCTCGCACGGCAACCCGTTCGCCCGCACGCTCCGCTCCCCGCTGCTGTACCGCAAGACACCGCTCGACATCTGGACCGAAGGCGTGCCACTCGGCATGGACGCCCGCCACCAGCAGGTCGCCCCGCGGATCGTCGACTCATCGTTCCTGGTCGGCGGCGCCCCGCGCACCGGCAAGTCCATTGGCGTCACGAACCTGGCGTGCGCCGCCGCCCTCGACACCCGCGTACGGCTGCACATCATCGACGGCAAGGGGGCCGCCGACTTCGACCCGTTCGCCTGCATCTGCCACACGTACTTCAAACGGCAGCCAGAGCGGCTGGTCGAGTTCCTCGAAGGCAAGGTCGCCGACATGGAGGCCCGCTACGACAGGTTCTCCGAACTGGGCAAACGCAAGCTGACAGCGGACCTGCTCGACGAGATGCCGCTGCACTTCATCATCATTGACGAGCTGCGCTGGTACACCACCGACAAGAAGCACGGCGAAGACATCGTCAACCTGCTGGCCGACCTCGCCTCCCGCGGCCCGGCCGCCGGGATCCTGCCCGTCCTCGCCACCCAGCGCACCACCGTCGACGTGGTCCCGGGCACGCTGCGCGCCTCCGTCAGCATGCGATGGGCGATGCGCTGCGACGGCGCCACCTCATCCAACGCCATCCTCGGCGAAGGCAAAGCCGGCGACGGCTACGACGCCTCCGACATCCCCAAAGCCATCGAATACCGCGGCCTCGGCTGGCTCGACGCGGACGGCGAAACCCCCATCTTCATGCGCTCCTACTACCTCGACGACGAGGCCGGGGAGGTGGACCAGATCATCGCCGTCGCGTACAAGCTGCGCGAGGCTGCGGGGACGCTCCCGTTCGCCGACAACTCGCCTCTCGGCCGTCTCCTACGCCTGCTGCAGGACCTCTTCGGCGAGCAGGACCGAATGGCGACCGAACAGATCCTTGACCGGCTCCACGAGCACGACGAGTGGGCCGGGCTCGACCCCTCCCAGTTGGCGGCCCTACTGCGGCCGATCAACGTCAAGCCGAAAGCGCTCTGGCTACCCGACCCCAACGACGACGGCAAGAAGAAGACCCGCAACGGCTACGAGCGGGCGGACGTCGATGACGCCCTTCATGCGCTCAGAGCGGGGTCGCGGTGAAGGTCCCTGCATGCGCCCCAAGAGGGCCCAACACCCACAAGAGCGCAGGTCGGCGGAGTCGAGAGCCGCCCCAAGAGTCCTTGACACACCCCCAAGTCCTTGGCTTCAGAGCCAAGATTCTTGACCTTCTCCCCCAAGTCCTTGGCCCCCTCTTGAGCCCCAACTCGCACCTCGAAAGGACCTCTCGTGAAGATCCGCGTCAGCGTCGCCCTGTTCACGTGCAAGCACTGCCGACAGGACTACAACAACAAGCTGACCCACGTCTGCTACGTCCCCTGGACCGCCATCAGCCGCCCCGCCCCCATGCGCAAGAAGAGCCGGTAGCGCGCATGGAAGCGGCCTTGTTGCTCCTGCTCGGCGGAGGCCTCTGGGCGATCGTCTACCTGCTCTCGTGCGCCATCCACCCGTACAAGATCTGCCCCGCCTGCAAGAAGTCCGGACAGTCCAACTCGACCACGTTCAAAGGCGCGTTCGGCGCCTGCCGGCGGTGCAAGGGCACTGGCCGGCGTATCCGAGCAGGCGCCCGCCTGCTCGGCCGCGACAAGTAGGAGACCAAGCCATGGCATCCATCTACGGCACAGCTACACCAGCGCGGCTACAGACGGCCCTCGCCTGCGCTGCTGTCCTGCTCGGCTGCGAGGCGCTGACCGAGTGGACGGCGTTCATGTGGCTGCTGCACGAAGCCGGCCTGCCCTGGCAGCCATGGGCGTGGCTGCCGGCCGCAGCCATCGCCTCCGCCTGCTGGCACGTCGCTATCCGCCTCTGGCGGACCGGCACTATCCCAACCGTCTCGGCGCTGTGCGCGGGCGCCGGCTGGGTGCTGCTCATTGCCCTCAACGCCGCCTTCTGGCTGCGCTAACACTCCCCTCCCACGAGAAAGGCATCGACATGGCCGACCCCAAGAAGCCCAAGAAGGCGAAGAAGCCCACGGTCGTCAACAACTTCTACGCCAGCCACATGACGATCCGTGGCGGCAAGGTCTACGACGACGACGGCAACGAGCTCGGCAGCGTGCAGCTCGGCGTCACCCTCCCGGACGACGACCCCGACGACGACGAGTAGGTGCCGACATGGCCGCCACCTGCCCCCGATGCCGTCACGCCCTCGACGAGGGCCCGGTCCAGTACCGGTGCTCCCACTGCCGGCGAGCCGTATACGCCGCCGACGTCGACACCGAGTTCCGTTCTCTCCCGCTCACTTCGGTTGGAGTCGCCCAGTGACCAGCAATGAGAAGACCAGCGCGAACGCCGCATGTGGCGCGAAGTTCATCGACGCCGAGACCTACCAGACGATCACCTGTGATCGGACGGACCGGCACGTGGTCCACAGTGACTCCACCGCCGGCACGAAGGCGCTGCGAGTGCCGGGTGGTGCCCTCATCAGCAAGGTCAAGCGCTGACGTTGCGGGTGCCCGCCACCGCCCTGCTGTGGCGGGCGTCCGGAGCAGCCAGCTCCCACACGAGAGGACAAGCCATGTGCAACAAGATCCATTGGGGCCAATACATCGAGACCCCGGGCAGCCCTTTCACGCGCGTGCGATCACCCCACGGCCTCGACTGCCCGGACAGGGACAGCCAGCCGAACATCGAGATGTTGCCAGACGGCCGCACGCGGGTCCATCCCTGCCCGACTTGCCGGGGCCTCTGCGGCTGCAGCGGCAAATGAGCTGGCCAACCGCTCCCCAACCAACGAAAGGAGCCCCCGTGGGCCTGTTCAGCAGCAAGAAGACGAGCGACCCCGACCCGCCGCCCGTGCGGCGGGACCTGGTACGCGAAGCGCTCAAGCTCGGCATGGTGTGGTACGGCGGCGACCCCGACGGCGACGACTTCAAGGCGAACCGGGACCGGTACTACCGGGCGCTGGATAAGTGCACTGGAGCGGAGGTGGACTACGTGGAGGCCGCTCTTCTACGGCACGGCTACCCACCATGAGGCCGCCAAGAGCGGCCGGTCCACCCCATCAGTTCGACTCCGAGGAGCAGGAAGACGACCGCTAGCTAGCACGTGCGGGAGCCCCGGCCCACTTCCCCAAGGGTCCGGGGCTCCCGCGTGCAGACTATGCACTTTTGTCCGGTTGTGGCGTACGCTCTCGCCCGTGAGAGTGTGGCGCGGCCCTGACGGCATCGAGATCGCCGTCATCACCCTCGACCGCGGCCACGGGCCACGTCAGGTGTACCGCGTCGTCCACCACAGCCCCACCCGAACGACCGTCGTCGACTATGCCACCAGCGTCCGCCAGATCGAGCAGTGGGTGAACCTAGCCGACCTGGTCGAGGTGATCGACCTACCCCTCCGCCGCAGCGTCGCGTAGCAGCGTCCACGCCTTGTGCCGGTTCTCGGCTGCGGCCAGCCACGGACTGCGCTGGATCTCCACCGCGAGCTCCTGTGCGCGGGCGTACGTCGCCTCCCACGCCTCCCGGTTGAACGGCTCCGCCCGGCCGAGCTCCGCCAGCTTCCGTTCTGCGGCGACGAAGTCCCGCCTCATCTGCAGCAGGTCGTCAGGTCCGTCGTAGGCCATGGAGCCCTCCCCGGTGGTGCTTGTGGTGCGAGGGCATCCTACGGACTCCTGGAGCCCCAGCCTCATGCGGCTCGACGCCAACCACCGAACGCAGGCGGTCGTCTTACCTTGCGGCTCGCCCCATCTCTCCCCAGACGAAGGGCCCCCTGATGCGCTCCAGCATCCTCACCGCGGCCATACTCGCGGCCACCCTCACCGCTGGCTGCTCCGCGGCCACCAGCTCCACCACACCCGCCGAGACGGCGCCGGCGCTCCTGTCCACGGGCACGCCCACGCCGACCCCGACACCGACCATCACAGCGACGGCCACGGCCACGCCGACGCCGACCCTGACGCGGGTCAAGACGCCGAAGCCCAAGCCCACCACGCCGAAGCCGCGCGTCAAGACGCCCACGCCGAAGCCGAAGCCCACGAGGAAGCCTGCCCAGCCGTCCGTCCAGACTGGTGTGCACCCTGGCTCGTTCTGTTCCCCGCAGGGTGCTCTCGGCCGTACGAAGGCGGGCACGCTGATGCGGTGCACGTCTCGTGGTGGTGAGCAGGCGCGGTGGCGTAGCGCCTGACCCTGGACAGCACGAAACCGGCCCCCGCCCACATAGGGCGGGGGCCGGTCTGTGTCACCCGGGGAGGTGAAGCGGCGGAGGACGCAACTGGAAAGGATTTCTTTCTAGTTCGACAGGAGGGGCGGCTTGTTCGAATACCGGGGTGTGTATTTTCGAGTAATCCCATTAATTACGATCATGACGAGGCGCTGATAATATCAGCCGATTCACAACACCAAGATCGCAAATGGGGCCGGGCAGCCCGAAGGCGACCCGACCCCGTAAGAGCGCGTCCCGCCGCTTAACCGCTCAGGAGCGGACGCTACGGCGTCCCGCAGCAGAGACGGACCCGCGCGGGGCAGTCCCGACACCCGGCCACACCGGGGCAAGACCACAACAACAGGCTAGCGCGGCGGAATCTCCGACTGGCGGGCGTTCGGGACCGCCCACACGCCCAGCGACGTCAGCACGGCGAGCGTGATGTCGATCCACTCCTGCGGCGTGATCACACCATCAGTGACGGCGGACTTGGCGACCACGACAGCAGCGAACAGCGCGGCCACGACCGACTTGGCGTACTTGCCTACACTCATTGCCCCTCCTCAGGGACAGCCCGCCACGACAGCGGGACGACTTTGAATCTCGGCCGCGGAATGCAAGCCGAACGGGAAGCGCTTCAAAAGCGCAGGCCAGCACGTCAGCGGACGTAGTAGCCGTTGTCGAAGTTGTAGGTCTTCGCCTCGGAGTCGCCGCCCTTGCTGATCCACACGGTGTCGCCCGTGTTGTTCAGGTAGTGGCCGCGGTAGCCGCACTTCGAGTTCATGTACACCAGGTGGAACCGACCACCCTCACCCGACACCGCGGGCGTGCCCGCACCCGAGTAGACGCGGACCGTGTGCCGACCGGGCAGCATGAGCTTCCCCTCGACCTCGGTCACGCCGGGCACGCTGTTGACCGTCCACGTGTTGCAGTTCTTCGGGTTGTCGTCGCCCGCCTGCTTCGCCCAGCCGTCAGCGACGACCAGGCCCTTCACGTCCACCGGCGCGTCGGTGACGTTGACGACGTCGACGTACTCCTTGTTGCGGTTCCACCAGGTGTCGGCGCCGTTCGCGTTGTAGCCGATCGTGCCGATCTCCAGGCCGGGCACGTCGGTGCCGACGGCGGCCGACGCGGGAGCGCCGGCCAGGACCGCCGCGGTGGCGAACGCGGTCGCCAGGATCAGGGACTTGTTGATGCGCATGTTGAGGGTGTCTCCTCGGGACGGGGGAATGCGAAAGGGCGGCCCGCATCTGGCGGGACCGCCCTCAGTGAGCCTCGCGGCTCGTCAGGTGCTCTTGCCGACCAGACCGGACACCCGGCCACGGTCGGCCCACTGGAGCTCCACCGACAGCTCGGCGTGCTTCAGGAGGTCATCAGCGTCGACCGCCGCCCACGAGTCGTCAGTAGGCTCAAGGCGTCGCTGCACGTCTCGCCACGGGTAGTTGCGCAGCCACAGGCCGTCGCTCACTCGCCCACGTCCAGCCGGACCGTCACAGACTCGATCTCCGACCGGATCCGCGCCATCAGCGCGTCCACGTCCACCGACCCGTCACGAGCTGCCAGCGCGTCCGCGAGAGCCTTGATGGTGGCGTGCTGGGCGTCCAGCTTCGCCTCGATGTTGCGGAGCCGCTGCCCAGCGTTCACGAGGATGGACTTGGCCTGCCAGGAGGGGTTCTCCTTGCTGCCCCACTCGACCGGGATCTCATAGCCCCACACGTCCTTCGCGCTCACGTCGTCGTCCTCCTGCTGCTTGGCGCCGGCGGCCGGCTTGGCGTCGCCGCTGGCTGGCTTGGTGAATGTGCCGTTCTTGACGAGCCGGTACAGCCGGTCTCCGGGGCACGAGGTGGAGTAGAAGTCGCGGTGGCCCTTCACGAGGCCGCCGACGCCCTTGTCCATAAGCCACGCCCGCAGCTCCCGGACGGCGTCGATCTGCGCCGGCGTCGGGTCCTCGGACGGGCCGCACATGAGTGTCACGCTGTAGTAGGTGCTGTTCCCGGTCGGCTGGGCAGCCTGCATTCGATCCAGGCCGCGGCCCTCGAAGAGGTACCCGTGCGGGCAAGCGCCGTAGCTGTAGCCGATATCGGACCATCCGCGGTTCGCGCCCATGTGGAAGCGGCGGGTGCGCCGCCAGTAGTCCACGCACGCCGCATGCTCACGCCGGGCCAGACCCTGATCGGACCCGTCGTAGTGGATGACCAGCCCTCGGGTCGGGTGGGCGTACGAGGCGGCCGAGGCGCCCCAGCCGAACGCCGCGCGTCTCACAAGCTGCATGTGTCAGCCTCCCGGCTCACAGGTGTAGGTGGTGGATCCGGGCTCTGTGGGTGTGCACCGGTAGGTGATGGCGCCGACTGTGAACGTCCAGCCGGCCGGTGGCGGGCCGGGCTCGCCGCGCGGGCCAGGCTCACCCGGGTCACCCTTCGGGCCGGGTGCCCCGTCCTTGCCGTCTGCGCCGTCCTTACCTGGCTCTCCCTTGGCTCCAGGAGGGCCCGTGACGGACGCTCCCGGCTCACCCCTGGCGCCCTGCGGTCCTGGAGGTCCAGGCGGCCCCGTAGGGCCGTCCCGGCCTGGCTTCCCCGCGGCGCCGTCCTTCCCATCCCGGCCAGGAGGGCCAGACGGGCCCGGCAGGCCGCGAGGACCTTCCTGGCCAGCCTCGCCCCGCTCACCGCGTGGGCCAACCGGCGGCGACACCTCAGGAACTCCGCCCATTTCGCGCACCTGATCCGCCAACACACCCGCGGTGTCCTGCGCCGAGTGGAGATCCTCGCGGAGCTTGCCGAGCTCCACCGACACCCACACGAACAACCCGGCCACCGCGACGACGCTCACAGCCACCCACCACAGGCGACGTACGCCAGCCAGCATCACGAACCACCCCGGGCGTTGAGGATCTGGATCAGGGTGGCCGCCGCGAAGATGGCGGCCGGTATGAGGCCGGAGAAGACGAACTGCCGCCAGTCCAGGCCTGAGCGCTCCTGGCGTTTGTCCGCCGTCGTCTCCAGCTTGGCGATCCGGTCCAGCATCGCCGACCGCTCCGCTTCGTACCGGTCGCGGGTCACCAGCTGCTCCAGGCGGGCGTTTACGGATACCCACTCGCGCTCCTGCCGGGTGCGTAGCTCAGCGATGTCCTCGCGGATGTCGGCTCGCACGTCGCCGAGACGGCGCATAACCTCGCCCAGCGATGGTGCGTCCTCGGTCACGCGCGCTCCGTTCAAAGTTGGGGTGCCGCCCGTCCCGCACCCTCAGCAGACGGGCGGCACGATCATGTGTCCGGGATCGGACGTGCGCGTCGGGTAAACCGGGGGGATGCTTGGGGCGTCCCACCACGTTCCCCCAGCGATTCATCTGGAGCCGCGCAATGGGTTACCCCCCGCCCCAGCATCAGCCGCCTTACGGACCTCCGCCGAAGCCGCCGAAGAAGGTCACAGCGGTGACGAAGCAGCGCGGTCTGTCCGGGATGAGCCACATGACCCACCTCATGCTGACGATCTTCACGTGTGGGTTATGGGGCGTCGTCTGGCTGTGCTGGTGGATGTTCCGGATGGTGGTCCGTAAGAAGACGAAGACCACCTACCGGTACCGCTAGACGGCCTCGCCGCCGTCCCGGCCGCGCAGGCGTTCCACCTCGGCGGCCAGTTCGTCCCGCTCGCGAATGAGCTGCTGGACGAGGACCTCCAACTGCGCGGCCCGGTCGAGGGCGGTGTTCCGTTGCTGGGAAGTGACCACAACCAGCGCATCGAGAGGTACAGGGAGCTCTTGGTTATCCACGGGGTTCCTTGAGGGTGTAGGAGCGGTAGGCGCCGGAGCCGATCACGTTGACGTCGTCGCGGAGAGGTTCGACCAGCACGGGTGGCACATCCCGCCGGATCGCCTTGACCAGCCACGACACGCGCTGGCCGGGCATGCCATAGATCTTGAATCGGCCATCTTCCGGGTAGGAGGCAGAGACCGGCAGCGGATGGCCGCCGAGGGCGGCGACAAGCACAGCCCGGCCTTCAGTGCTGGTTAGCGACTCGAAGTAGGCGGGCAGCTCGACGTGGGCGTGACCGTACCCGTCGAGGACCGCGCTTCCCCAGTACTCGACGCCGTTGTGGGGCGACTCGGTGCAGGCGTGGATCAGATACCGGTCCGGGTCAGCCGGGTGGTCGATGATGAACGTCTTAGGGTTGCCGTTGACTGTGAATGAGCCGCCGCCAGTGAAGACGGCCACGCCTGAGTCGTTGAGGGTGATCGAACGCTCTTGGGCTGAAGCGCTGTAGTGCTGCAAAACCAGTCCGCCGGACTGAGCAATCAGTCCGGTACCGAAGGCTCCCGCGCTCTTGAAGTGCTCGAACCGGGCCTGATTGGGCCACAGGTTGTACTTCGACTGCTGCCCGGACCATACGCTGGATTCCATTGAAATGCCGACATAGTCGCTCGTGGTGTCAGAAGTGGCGACAATTTTCGCAACCTCGGACCCTGACGTGGCCGTGAACCTGACCTCGGGCAGAGTGGTGCCGGTCGGGTTGAAGATGATCCGCTTGCCGGAAAAAGCGGTACTGACTTGACCTACGAACGTCGCCGCGCCAGTCGCAGCGGAGATGTCCACAGTGGCCTGGCTGCTGCTGTTGTACGCCTTGAAGCCTGTCCCGTCGAGCTGGATACGCGCCCCAGAGGCGGCACTGCGGAGCTCGAAGCTGCCATCTACGTCCAGCTGAGCCGTGCGGATACCGGACGCGTTGTAGATCTGCAGTCCAGTCACGGTCGATAGATCCAGGCGCGCTCCTGTCGTACCGCTTCGCAGGAAAAACTGCCCGTTGGTTTGCAGTTGGACGAGCGATGTTCCTGCACCGTCGTACATCTGCAGGCCACCTGCGTTCATTTCGACACGGGCGCCTGTGTCGGCGGTTTTGATGCGTGCCGCGAGCGCGATGTCGGCGTTAAGCGTCCCGGTCAGCAGCTTGGAGACTGTCAGGTTGCTGATGTGCGCGTCGTCGATGAGCAGCGCAGTTGCTGTGGCCGCCGTGGACGGGTCTGACCGGTTCCCGGCCTGGTCAACGGCGATGACCTTGACATACCGAGTGGTCGTCTCCTCGACCTCAACGCTGCCGATCGCCGGAATCCCGGCTTTGATCATCCCTGCGTGGGCGGACACCTTGCCCTTCAGCGTCGTGTCGTCTGGGGTGTAGCTCGACGAAGCCCCAACGTGCACTTCCAGATGGTCGAGATCCAACTCCAGGTTGTACGTGCCACCGCTGGCCTTCCCCAGCGTGTGCACGATCTGGATCGCCAACCGGCTCCCGGCCACCGTCGGCGGCGCTGGCGTGCTCGGCGGGATCGTGTCCGCGTTCGCCTGCTCCGTCTGCGTCACCGACCAGGCGCCCTGATTGTTGGAGGAGTCGACCGCGCGGATCCGGACGTCGTAGTCGATCCCAGGGCTGAGATCCCAGATCATCGCCTGCAGATCGCCCCACGGCGCAAAAGCCGTCTGCCACTCGTCGGCGACTGGAGACACCCCGTATGCGATCTCGTAGTGGTCGCCATCCAAGATCGTGGAGCCGTCCACGTTGAGCGGCAGATCCCACTTGACCAGCATCTTTGCGCGGGTCGTCCCGTCGGATGCCAGATACACACCCGACTCGAACGGTAGATCCCAGCTCACGACACCGGGGATCGTCGAGTCCGGGATCGGACGAGGCCCTACCGGCTCCGTGCCAGCCTGGGACAGCGACCGGAGCAGGTCGCCGACGATGACCGTCGTCTCCCCGCCCTCCCAGTCCACGAACGGCGTCAGGTCGTACCAGGTGCCGTCCTGGTGCCGGTACGCCACCGTCGACCCGCTACGCACCGGCCACGACGCGCCCACCATGCGTAGCTTGATCGGGTTGATCCGCTCGCCCCGGAACGTGATCTCCACGCCCGGATCCACCAAGCCCTCATCGGGCGCGTACACCCACGCCCAGTCGCCGACCGCGAAAGCGCCCTCGACGTCGTAGTCGTCCGTCGTCAGCCGCATCGCCGCACGGGGGGTGATGAAGCGGCTGAGCTGGTATTCCGCCCGGCCTTGCGCGTTCGTCGGCGTCGTCGTCGACTCGCTGATCACCCGCACGCGTTTGACCGGCTGGCCACGCAGGTCAAGGTAGGGATTCACTGCGGCGTTGGCCGCGCCCGTGACGACCGCGCTGCCTTGCCCCTCCCCCAGCAGCACCACCCGGGACGACCAGTCATCCACGTCCTGCGCGAGACCCATGTCGCCGCGCAGACCATGCAAGGTGAGGTCGTCGCCGTCGGTGTGCCGGTTCGGCCGGCGCCGCACGATAACCGTGTCCGGGGTGCCGTTGTACAAGTCCGTGGCGAGGCCGGCGTCGAGCGTTCCGTCGCCGTTGACGCGCCACTCCGCGCCCATCGTGGTGCAGATGTAGTCGATGGCCTTGCGCTTGGACTGCCACTGGTGGCGGCCCTTATAGGTGCCGGGCACCGAGTGGAGTGTCCCTTCGACGACGGACGTACCCGCGCCGAGGATCTGCCGGATCGCGTTCGGGAAGGTGTTGTTGATGACGACGGCGGTCTCCAACACGTCGCCCTTGCCGTCGGCGTCGCCCAGCCACACGGCCATGCCCTGACCGTCGATCACCTTGCGGATGTGGTCGACGTCCTTGCCGGTGAGAACGCCGACGTAGCGGGCCATGCCGAGGAGGTTGTCGCCGTACTCGGCCGGGTTGACACGGCCGGGCACGATGGCGACGTGACCGAAGTACTGCAGCCGGTCGAGGACCTCGCGGGGCGTCTCCTCCACCAGCGTCAGCGACCACGAGCCGAGCTCCATGAGTTTCTCGTTGACCGGCACCCGTCACCTCCTCACCGCTGCTGTGGTCTCCGCAAGCGCGCCGATGTACTGGTTACGCAGGTCCGTCGCCGCATCTCCAGACACGGCGCTACCGCCGCCGGCGACAACGCCGAGGTAGAAGTCAAGCGCCGCCGTCGAGGTCTTGCTGAGGCCGCCGGAGGCGTGCGGGTCGAAGTTGCGGGCCGACCCTGCGATAGCCCGGTTGCCGTCGGCGTCGTCGGTCGTCTTCACCACGTACGACGTGGCGTCCGTCATCGTCTCCGCACTCGCCAGATAGACGCTGAGCGTGCCCGAGTCGCCCCGCTGCAGATACCCCTCGACGATGCGAGATCCGCGTCGCAGCGTGAGGTCGAGGTAGGCGCGACCGACCGGAGACCGCGCCACCGTCAGGCGGATGATGCACTGCTCAACATCGTTACGCAGCACGCTGGCCGAGTCCCACGCGGTGACCTGCGTGCCGCCGACGTCGATCCACCACTTCTTCGGCCGCCAGGCCCCGCCGGTGAACGCAGCCACCTCCAAGCTGCCGCCGGACGACACCGGACGCACCCGGACAAGCCCATTCGACAGCTCCCAGCCGTCCGCCGCCAGCGGGTGAGCCGTCCCCACCCGCTCCGTCCCCACGGTGAGGACCCGCACCCGGCCGCGCATGTAGTCGCCCACCGCGCAACCCCACCGCGGCGAAACCCCAGCTGGCAGCCCACGGTACACGGTGATCAGCCCGTCCGTTGAGGCGCGCGTCATCAGGCTGGGCAGGGTCGGGCCGGTGTAGTAGCCGTAGTGCCCGATCGGTGGCGCGCTCCACCGTTCGCCCGTCAGGCTGAAGTCGTTCTTGCGTACGGCGCCGCTGAGCCGGCTCTCCAGGTCTACGTCCGTGTCGGGGCCGTGCCGTTGCAGGCTGATCTTCCACTCGACGGTGGCGATGCCGATCGGCCGCCGGTCCAGCACCGCCCCTGACGCTGAGCTCACGGTGTAGTAGCCGTTGCGCTGCGTCTTCTCCTCCCAGATGGCCGGGATGAGCGCCCCCTGCACGCCGAGCGCACCGTCGAAGCGGTCCCACAGCTCATCGAGCCCGATCATGGGACGCACCTCGATACCCGAGATGTGCATCGACCAGCCCTGATACGCCGACTCCGTAAAGCCCCACGTCTCCCTGAGCGTGAGCCGGCCGAGCTGGAGGCTGCTAGGCATCCGCGTACACCTCCCGTTCAAGCTGGCGGATCGCCTCGCGGAGCTGCTCGACCATCCGCCGGTAGCTCACCGGGTTGGAGGGGTCGAGCACGCCTTGGACGGTGATGTTCTCGATCGTGATCCCACCGGCCGGAGTGGCCACCGCGGCGCCTTCTCGGGCCGAGGAGGCGAACGTCCCCGTGAACGCCGGCACCGACGTCTCCGCGGCCAGCTCGGGGAGGTTCACTGAAGCGGCGAACGCGTCCGAAGCGGCCTGACCGAGCCGGGCGACCGCGTCCGTAGCTAGCCCTGCTTTGGCGTCCACACCGACCATAAGGCCGACCGGGATCTCACGCCCGATCGCCGCGAACACCTTCGATGGGGAGGCGATGCCGAGGATGCTCTTGGCCCATTCGGCGAGCCCGCCGAACAGGTTCTGCACCTGGGACACCAGCCAGTTCCACATGCCGATGATCCCGTTATAGAAGCCGATCACCAGGTCACGGCCGGCCCCCTGCAGCAGGGTGCCCATGCCGCTCAGCGCGGACGTGATCCGGCCGGGGATGGACTGGACGAAGCTGACGGCCTCGTTCCACCGGTCGACGATCGACTGCTTGGCGCGGCCGAACCAGTCGGACACCTGGCCGGGGATCTCCGATAGCCGGTTGATGTAGTTGCGGACGGCGTTGACCTTGTCCTCAACCCAGCGGGTGATGGTGTTCCACACGTCCGTGACGACCTGCTTGAGCCTGTTCCAGAAGGACTCCCAGGACTGGCCGAGCGCCGATAGGGGCGCCGTCATCTGGAACTTGATCACTTCCCAGGCGGCGCTGAGAACGCCCTTGATGGCCTCCCAGACGCCGCCAAAGATGTCCTTGATGCCGTTCCAGGCGCGGTCCCAATCCCCAGTGATCAGGCCGACGACGGTGTTGATGATGCCCTTGATCGCCTGCAAAGCACCGTCGATGACCTGCAAAATCCCCGAGAAAACTCCGGACACCAGGTCGAGCAGCGGCCCGCCGAACCGCTCCCACGCGATCGAGATGAACTCGAACAGCCCCGACACGATCGGCCCGATATGGCCGATGATCGACTGGATGCGGGCGCCCCACTCCTCGAACGTGGAGCCGTTCGACTGTACCCAGGCGACGATGTCCGAGAACACGCGGCCGATCAGGTCGCCCGCCTGCTGAACGATCGGCATGATCGTGTCGCGCAGCAGCGTCCCGAACCGGGCGAGCGGATGATCGTCGGTCAGCCCGCCACCCGTCTTGATCCAGTCGACGGCCTGCGTGATCCAGCCGACCAGCGTAGACAGGGCGGGCGCGACCACGCCCGTGATCAGCGCGGCCAGAACCTGAAGGATCGGCACGAGCAGGTCAGCGATGGCGGGCAGCAGCGGCGCGAGCGCGATCAGAATCGCCGACAGCGCTTCAGCGACCAGATTGAGCACGCCCGAGCTGGCGAGCGTCGTCACAGCGGCACCGAGGTTGGTGAACACAGCGATGATGCCGGGCCCCAGCGCGGCTAGGGCCGGGGCCAGCGCGTTGATCGCGGTCGTGAGGATCGGTCCGACCAGCGTCGCGATCTCGGCGATGACGGGTGCGAGGGTGGCGATGCCGCTGGCCAGGGCGGTGACGACCGGAAGCAGGGCACGGCCGATGTCAGCCAGCGCCCGAAAGATCGTGATCAGGGTTTCTTGGCCCTTGGCCGAGTTCACCCAGTCGTTCATGGCGCCGACCAAGTTGCCGAGCACACCGAGAGCCGACCCGCCGGCCTTCTCCGCGGCGTCGAACAGGCCGGTAAAAATGCCCCACACGTCCTTGACGAGGCGGCCGAGCTGCTTGAGCACGTCGAGGGCGTCGTTCATCCATGCCATTGCCTGGCCGGACTCCGACACGCGGCTCATCCATTCGCCGAACGTGGTCAGCGAGTCCTGTAGCCCGCCGGACAGGCCGGCCAGCCACGTGCTGCCTACCGTGCCCAGGTCGAGGAAGCCCTTGAGGAGCGGCTGTAGGGCGTTGCGGACGGCACCGACGAGGGTGCGGGTGTTTCCCAGGACGGTGCCGAGCTGGTCGAGGCTGCGCGGCGCGGTCGCGAAGTCGAGGGTGGTACGGACGAGGCTGCCGAACTCTCTGGCCAGGTCCGAGATCGCGGGCTTGAGCCCGCTTGCGGCGAGCGCCCACTCCATCAGCCTGCCGCTGATCTGGCTCAGGAACGCGTCCTGTGCGGCAGCCTTGAATTCCTTCAGGATCGGGATGGTCTGCTGGAATTCGGCAACGAAAGCCTTGCCGCCGTCGGACAGTTTGGCCATGGCGGCGGCGAGCGCTTCCGCGTTACCCGACAGGGCGGCGCCCATCGCCTCGCCGAGACCGCCCGTAGCCAGCTTCCACACGCTGAACGCGGCAGCGCCGGTGAGGGCGATGCCGGGCAGTGCGGCGAGCAGCCCGCCAACGGGGGCGAGCGCAGCCGACAAGGCGACCACGTACCCGGCCGAAGACGCCGCCGCGGCGCCCAGTGTGGCGATACCGCCCGCGATGGCCGTCCACTTGGCGACGCTGCCCAGCAGCCCGGCGGCGGCCCGTGAAGCGTCGCCGAAACCGCCCGTCAACCTGCCGAGCGACGGCAGCATCATGTCGAGGGCGCGCCGGCCGATGTCGCCGACGTCACGGATCCGCCGGCCGAACCCGTCGTTGAAGCCGTCTCCGAGCCCCTCGCCGAGCTTGCGCCCTTCGGACACGAACCGGCCGCGCTCGTCGCGCAGGCGACCGTTGGCGTCGCGGAAGAACCGCTTACCGAACTCCTCGCCCGCCGCCTGCCCCGCGTCGCCGCCGATCCGCTGGCCGACAGACACGAACGGGGCTCCGTCGTCGCCGAACCGGATCTGCCCGGTTTCGGCCATGCGGCGGCCGAACCGCTCCCCCGCAGCGTCGCCGGCGGCGTCGCCGATGTCCTGCCCAGCAGCAGCGAACAGGCCTCGCTCGTCACGCAGCCGGGCGGAGCCTTCGCGGGCGAACTGCTTACCGAAGTCGTCGCCTAGCCCTTGGAAGCCGCGCTCGACGTCGTCCTTGAACTTGTCGGTCAGGGCGCGGACGCGGACGAACGCCTCGGCAAGGGGGGTGGCAGCCACGACACCCCCCGACCGGTTTCCTGTGCTGGGCTATCCGGCGGCGAGCGCGGCAATGATGCGTCTGCGCTCTTCAGGGTCTTGCTTTGGTGCTGGGCGGGGCGGCCCATACAGGTCGTCGAAGTCGGCGTGCGGGTCTGCTTCGAAGTCCTTGGGTGCACCGGCGAGGGCGAGCAGCGCCTGCGTCTGAATCAGGGTGTGCCGCCACTCGATCCACAAGCTGTGCACGAAGTCGCACCAGTCGCGGAGCGGCAGGTCACTCAGCCGTAGGACAGCACCGGCGGCGTCTCCGCCACCGGCTCCTGCGGCTTCTCCTGCTCGACGGTGCCCCGCTTGAAGGAAACGACCGTCACAGAATCCGGGGCGGTCGGCGGCCCATCGGAGGAGTCCGAGGACCTGCCGGTAGGGCGGCCCGCCTCCTCCTCGACCGCTCCTGACACCAGGTCGCCGAGGATTTCCAGCAGGACGGAGGGTTTTGTGTGATGCGTGCGGGTGTGCTCTCGGAAGAGGCGGTACTGCTCGGGGCCGAGGAGCGACAGGTAGACGTCGGCCAGGAACGCGACCGCCTGGGGGCTCTTGGAGTCGAGTCCCTGGCTGGCCAGTCGCGCGAACTCGGAGATGTCCATCATGGAGATGGAGCCCTGCGCGACGAAGGTGACGCCGTCCAGGTCGAAGTCGAGCGGTGCCGTTGCGGGCGCCTGGTCGCGGCGAGAGGTGTAGGAGCGCCGGGCCATGGGTTACGCCCTCGCCATCGCCATGATGGCCTTGAAGCTCTTAGCGCCAGAAGGCCGCTCCAGCTTGAACTCGCAGCTGATCGTGGCCTTCGCGGCGCCCTTCGCGCGGGACATCTCCATGTTGCCGACCTGCAGGCACTTGCGGTACACCCAGCGCTCGGTGTGGTCCTCCGACTCCCAGCCAAGCATCGTCCGCACCTCCTCGCCCAGGTCCGGCGGCTCGAACGTCACGATGCCGGTGCCGGCGGTGATGGTGCCGCCGTTGAGGGCCCGCTTCAGGTTGGCGGCGGTGATCTCGGCCAGGGCGAACGCCAGGCTGAGCTCACGCGAGGTGAGGGCAACCGCGACCGGGTCGAGCTCCTCCGCTACCTCGACGTTCTCGGAGTCCACCGAGTAGTTGAACGTGGAGCCCTCGTCGGTGTAGCCGAGCGGGATCCAGCTCGCCGACACGGTCTCCCACGGCGTGGTGAGGTCGGTCGGCTCCGGCGTGCCGAGCACAGCGATGTACAGGCTGCCGGGGCCGAGCGCGAGCGCTCCCGGGTTTCCACGAGCCATCAGGCATCCGTCCCTTCAGAGGTCGCCTGGCCGCTGTGGGTGGTCTCAGGCTCGTTGTGGTCGTCGCTGGCGGGCTGGTCGGGGCGGCGCACCTTGTCGCGCCAGCCGAACCGGTCGACATGGTCAGCAGGGACTCGGTCGCCGGGGTTGTGGGCGCGGCTGAACTGGTCGTCGATGTACAGCGGCTCAACGGCGATGTAGTACGGGGGCGGCGTCTGGTCCTGCGTAGCGGGCTTGCTGTCGCGTCGCGTTGCCATCAGGCCACCTTGAACACGCCGACGGTCACGGAGGTGACGCCGGAGTAGGTGATGTCGCACTGGCCATCCGCTTTCGCGTACGTCCTGCTGACCAGGACCTTTCCCCGCGCCCCGGCAGGGACCGACTCCTCACGGTCAGCGATCGCGAGCCCGTCCACGGTGCCCGGCGTGGCGAGTGTGACGGTGATGGGACTGCCGCCCGCGTTGTCTACCTCCAGGTAGATACCGTCGCCAGCAGGGCATGTGTCACCGCCGACCGATGCCGCGACGAGCTCCGATTCAATCAATTCAGGTCCTATGACCTGCAGGGTGAGAGCCGCCATTGAAAACCTCCAGGTCAGGGCGGGGTCAGTAGATGTAGAAGCTCGCGTCGACCAGGTACTGCCACTGCTCGCGCTCGGAGTCGTGGTTGTCGACCAGCAGTGGCCCGACCACCTCGTCGGCGATGAGGCAGCGTGAGTCGCCGATCACTGACGGGCTTCCTGACAGCGCGATGACTGCGTTCGCGTAGGCGACAGCGGCCAGTTCGGCGGCTTCGTCGGTGCCGGCGTAGATGCTGGCGCTGATACGTGGGCTGTCGATGAGGTCTTCGGCGACGAGGTCTCCGGCTCTGCCGATACGGGACAGCAGTACGTATGCGCCGTGGCCGGGCGATCGGGGGTGTCTGCGGTGGGCGCCGAGCGCGATCGGGTTGCCGGGCCCGGTAAGGGTGTCGATGTCATTCAGCCAATTGCGAACGATGCCGACAGCAGCCACATATCCAGGCATTTGGTTCCCAACTCCCGATATATTAATAAGGTGTTAGGAAAAACAGTCGCAGCGCGACTCCTCGCCAGACTCATTCCGGCAGACCCGCCCACCACTGCAGACCGCCTCGGCAGACCGCTCATCGGTCCCTGCATGCTGTGGACCGGCGCCCTCGACAAGCAGGGCTACGGCGTCATCTGGGACAGCCAGCACGGGAACAACCGCAAGGTGCACCGCGTCGCCTACGAACTAGCCAACGGCGAGCCGCCAGCGGGAGACCTTGACCACCTCTGTCGGGTACGGCGCTGCGCCGCCGCGCCACACCTAGAAGTCGTGACCGCCGCCGAGAACGCCGCCCGAGGTGATGTGCACCTCAACAACGGCGGCAAGACGCACTGCCCGCGCGGGCACGCCTACGACGAAGCGAACACGCGATGGACGACGACCGCAGTAGGCAAGGGGCGCGAGTGCCGAGCCTGCGACCGCGAAAAGTGGCGGGCCGCCAACGGTGTCCCGCTCGACGCTCCGCTTCGCTCCGAGCGGGCGACCTGTAAGAACGGCCACCCCTGGACGGAAGAGAACACGTACTGGGCACATCAGTCTGGCAACGGCAAGCTGCGGCGGCAGTGCAGGGCGTGTAAGCGCGAACGCGCCCGCCGGAGTTAGGCGCCACGCAGGTCTTCCAAGGCTGGCCGCAGGTGCGGGTAGGGCCGGGTGCCTGGGTGGTTGACCTTTTTGGCGAAGTGCACCTTGCCGTCGGAGCCGACCCAACGCAGCCATCCGTTCGGATTGCGCGGGCGGATCACGTGAGCCCGTGTCCCAACTTCCATGAATAGGCCGACGGGCTCACCGTGAACGGTTCGGGCGGGGCTGGAGATATCAACGTACTGGCCAATCACGTCGCGTCCACGATCCCATCGAATCTTCGACCGGAGATAGCCGCGCGGTCTTCCGTCGGAGCCGGCCGGAGACACGGGGGCGCGGCGCTGCGCCCCGATTTTGACCTTTTCGCCGAGCACGCCCATGTGTCGCCCCACGGGCCCCTCGTAGCTCTTGAGTAGCCAGTAGACCTGGGGTTCGTTCCACACCCACAGAACGTCGGGCACGGTCGCCTCCTACAGGGGGTAGTCGCCGTACCAGACGGGATCGGAGAAGCTGTAGACCGGCAGCAGGCTGCCTTCCGGGCCGGCGTCGGCGTCGTTGACGGCGTCGATCAGGCGTTGCAGGGCGTCCTTGGCGCGCTGGTCGAGCTGCTGGAAAACGTTGACGTCGGCGTTGCGGTCCGGGTAGGCGAGTTCGATGTCGGCGGCGGCCCTCAGCGCTGCCGCCTCGGAGGCGAGCGTCTCCAGGTGCGCGGGCGTTGCGGGGACCGTGCCGCCCACCGCGGCGAGCACCTCTGCGACCGCGGCGACGATCTGCCGTGTCGCCTGCTCGGCGGTCGGCGTGGTCGAGGCATTGAACGTCCCCAGCAGCGTGTCACTGCCGGGGTTAGCCGCGTCTCTGGTGCGGGTGGGGATGTGGTCGGCTACCTGCTCCAACGTTGGCTGCCACGACTCCGCCACGGCCCCTCCTCGCTGTTCGGTTGTGGCGGCCCGGCCAGCATCTACGGGGATTGCGCTGGCCGGGCCACGTTCTCAGCTACGACCGGACGTACCGGTCGAGCAGCTCGTCGCGGGTGGCCGCCTCCAGCTCGGCGCGGTTGCCGCCCTGAGCAACGCCGTACTCCACCAGCTCGGCCTTCGAGGACCGGGAGTTGACAGACAGCTGCTCCTGATCGACGGACTCCGCCTCGACCCGGCCATCGACCGGCGCGATCAGGTTGGAGTCGAGCAGGTGCTTGATTCGGTCAGCGGGCACACCCTCGGGCAGGACGGCGTCCCGGTAGAAGGTGTTGAGCTGGGCGCCGTCCGCGGAGCTGACCGGGACGTTGACCACGCACGGCGCGGTCACCTTGTACTGCTTGGCCACGGCCAGTCTCCTTACGGGTTCGTGCCGGTGATCTTGATGGCGGCGCCCGGCTCCTGCACGACCGGCACCGTGATACGACGGCCCCACATCTCCCAGGAGTCCTTCGACGCAAGCCGCTCCGTCTGGATCTGCACCGCCATCTCAGACACGGTGTAGCCGGGGTCGGCATTCGTCTCGTCGGCCATACCGCCGAGCTGCTGGCTGTCGAGGATCCACACGTCATCCGACGGCAGCGACGACAGCGGCGCCTTGATGATGGCCAACCCGCCGATCCGCTCGATCTCGCCGCCGTAGACGGGGTTGTCGGTCGCCTCTCGGCGCCGCAGGTTCGAGATGCGCTCGTCGGACGCCATGTAGGCGTACTTCGTGCTGGACATGACGATCGTGTCCGGCCGGTACCCCATCTGCAGGTCCTCGATCTTGGCCGTCGCCAGCTCGATGTCCCGCAGGATCGTCGCGGTCGAGGCGACCCAGTCGTCACCGGCGAGCTGCGTCTGCGTGACCGCGGACGCGACAGCCGACATGGTGATGCCGTCGATGTGCCGGATTACGGTGTTGATGACCTTGCGCAGTGCCCGGTCGACCGGCGCGCCGGCGGGAACGCTGCGCTTGATCGCCTCGTCGGTGATGCGGGTGGCCTGGCCCCACTTCAGGACCGACGCCAGCGCCGCAGCACCGATCGGGGTGACGGCCTTCGGGTACTCAGAGCCGGGGCCGACAGCCTCGGGCGTCCGATCGGTGAAGATCGGCTCACTGACCTCGTACAGCACCGCGCCGCCGGACGACCGGAAGCGCTGGGTGAGAATCTGGTCGGAGATGAACCGCATGTCGGTGATGGTCTGCAGCCGACGCTGAATCTGCGTCGGCGACGCGAGCAGCCGGTGGATGGTGAGCAGGTCACCGGACAGGCTCGGCGGAGCGTACGGGTTAACAGGCATCGAGAGGCTCCTTACCAGGCCATCCAGCGGACCTTGGCCGCGTCGGCTGCTGTGGTGAGCGCGACGCCGATGACGCCACGCGCGCTGTTGATGTCGCCGGCGGTGGCGCCGGCCGCCGCGGCGAGGGAGGCGACGGTGCCGGCGGCGCCGGTGGCGAGCTGCGCGCCAGCGGTGATCGCGCCGGACGCCGTTGACTCGTGGACGGTGCCGCGGCAGAACACCGTGACGCGCGCGCCGGAGGTGGCGTCCCCGGAGGCGACGCCGATCCAGGAGGCGCTGCCGGCCGCCGCAGGGGCGACCGTGCCGTTGCCGGAGACGGCCAGAAGCTGACCGCCGGTGACGGCGGCGCTGGTGGTGAAGGTGGCGGTCTCGGCCGGAGTGAAAATCGGCAGGTAGTCGCTCACGAGTTAGCTCCGTCCGGGGGTGGAGAAGAGTCGGTCGACCTCGGCGTCGAAGCCGTTGTCGGTGGGCTCGCCGCCGGGCTGGCCAACATCGGCGAGCGGCACGATGCCCTCGGCGAGGCTGGCGAGAAGCTGCTGGGTGCCCTCAGGGTCGGCGTCCCACGCCGCGGCGTAGTGGGCCTTCCGCGACGGCGGGAACTTGCCCTTGGCGATGGCGTTGTCGAGGGCGCGGTCGCGAGCCTCAGCGCGCTGCTGCGCCCTCGCTGCGACGCCTTCGGCGGCCTGCGCTTCGAGCTGGGCGAGCCGCTCGGCGTCGACCAGCACGGTGCCCTCGGGCAGGCGTGCGGCGACAGGCTCCGGCGTCTCGACGGGCTCGGGGGCGGGCGGGTCGGCGCGCTCGGTCAGAGCCTGGTCGAGCGCGTCGAGCAGGGCGTCGTCGTCGAGCTCAGCGTCGGCGCCGATGCCGAGCCGCTCACGCAGGCCCTCGCTCAGAGTGGACATGCTGTCCTCCTCCTGGGTTTCTGTGGGCCCCGCGGCCGGCTCGGCCGGGGGAGTTTGGGCGGTCGCGGCCATGGCTACGACCGGTGCCGGGGCGGCGGAGCGTCCGGCGTAGCGGAACCTGGACAGGTCCCACGCGTTCGCCACCTGCGGCGGGCTGTCCTCTTCGTTGCGGCGCGGCGCGACCTCGTCGGCCAGGCCGGCGGCGACTGCCTCGTCGGCGGTGAACCATGTTTCGCCGCGCATCCGGTCGCGCCACTCGGCGACGGTGCCGCCGGCGCGTTCGGCGTAGACGCCGGCGATGTTGTCGGACTGCCGGTCGAGCCTGTCGGCGAGTTCCCGCATGTCGGCGGCCTGGCCGTAGCACATGCTCGACGCGTCGTGAATCATCATCTGGGAGTGCGGTTGCATCACGACCCTGTCGCCAGCCAGCGCGATGACGGACGCGATCGACGCGGCAAGGCCGTCCACGTGGACGGTGACCTTGGCCGGGTGGGCGCGCAGCGCGTTGTGGATGGCGATCCCGTCGAACACGTCGCCGCCGGGCGAACTGAGCCGGACCGTGATCTCAGAGGCGGAGATGTTCCGCACCTCGTTGATGAACTCTGAGGCGCCGACGCCGAACCATCCGATCTCGTCGTAGATGGCGACTTCGGTGGCGCCGTCGGCCCGGTTGGTGATGCGGTACCAGTCCGCGGTGTGGGCGTGCGGGGTCTTTCTCACCCTGGTCTCCTAGTTGTTCCAGAGGGCGATCACGGTGCCGCGGCAGCGGACTCCGCCCTCGCACGCGATGTAGCTGCCGTTGCCGTAAGCGGCTTTGGCGTCGTCGAGGTCGTCGAACACGTGGCCGTCCACCTCGCGGCATGGGCCGCACGTTGAGGCGTCGAGCACCTCGCTGGCGACGTACTCGGCCTCGGGGGCGGCGTCGAGCACGGCGAACCTGCCGGCGGCCTGAGCTTGCGACAGGGCGGCGCCGAGCTGGTCGCGCAGGAACCGGTCCGACAGGCCGGCCAGGAACGCCACCACCGCAGCGGCCGCCGGCGCGGCGGCAGCGCCGGGGACGGCGAGGCGGAGCGCCTCGCGGGCGGCGGCGCCGGCCAGCCATGCGGCGAGCAGCGCGGCGATGACGGCGGCGACCGCGCCGAGCGCTTCCTCGTCGACGGGCGGCTGCTCGACTTGCACGCCTTGCGAGGCGGCTTCGTCGGCCATCTGCTCGGCGGCCAGCACAGCCATGGCGATCATGGCTGCGGTGAGCAGCGCAGCAGCGGCTGTGCTGTCGAGCGTCAGGTCGGCGAGCGCTTCGAGGTCGTCGTCGGCGATGGCCTGCTCGATCTGGTCGGCGAGCTGGTTACGCCAGTCGTCGGCTACGCCTTCCCACGTTTCGAGGAGGGCGTCGAGGGCCTGCTGCCACGCCTGCTGGATCTTCTCCGGGTCCATCCCGGAGGCGTCTTCGGCGAGCGTGAGTTGTCTTCTGACGCCCTCCTGGTCGGCGGCAGCCC
The DNA here is from genome assembly GCF_002850745.1 of Nonomuraea indica. GTDB lineage: Bacteria > Actinomycetota > Actinomycetes > Streptosporangiales > Streptosporangiaceae > Nonomuraea > Nonomuraea indica. The sequence goes on along the minus strand of NZ_PJOK01000087.1, from coordinate 26,198 downwards.
GGATGTGCCGGGCTCGGGCTGCACGGCGCCTCTGGCGGGCTTGAGGCGTCGCGGCAGGCTCAGGATTCGGTTCCGGTGCGGGCGGCGCCGTTAGCGCCACCTGAGCGCGTTCGGGGAGCCGCCACGACTTGCGCACGTACGCTTCCAGCTCCGGGTCCGGGGTGATCGCTCCCGACCGGATGAGCTGGTCGAGCGCCTCGGCGGTGACCTCCTGGCGGGAGCCGACGTCCTGCACCACGATCCGCGGCGCGGGCTCGTCCTCGCCCCAGTTGTAGTCCACGAGCTGGGTGACGATGCCGGGGATGCCGGGCTGCCCAGACGTCGCGGTTTCGGCGATCTCCTCGGCGACCGCCTGAAGCGACAGCAAGAACAAGTCAAGGAACGACTGCCCGAGCGCTCTGCTGCCGTTGCTGGTGTCGCCCAGGTCCATCAGCCCTGCCAGGGCTTGTCGTGACATCTGCTGGTCGAGGTAGTGGATGAAGCCCATCGCGTCAGGGGCGCTGCCGGTCATGCCGGTGATGTTCAGCCGGTAGCCGGACGGCAGGCCGACGCCGGCCTGGTCGCCGACCCGCATCGAGCTGGCGAGCCGCTGCGCTTCAGCCACCTGCGCCGGGTTCGCTCCGGGCGGCGCCTCAACGTTGGGGACGCCCATCCCGAACCGGCGAATGCTGGTGGCGTGGACACGCCACACCTCGTGCTTCAGCAGCCAGGCACCATAGGCGGCGCGCATGACGCTGCGGCCCGCCCAGTTGGCGCCCTCCCGCTCGTGCACGTACCAGACGAGCCGGTCGGCAGGGATCGGCTGGGAGACGGGCGCGAGGTCCTGCTGAATCGTCTTGACGGTGCCGTCGCGGTTGAGGTTGATGGCACCGATCGTGTGCGGCAGCCGCTCCCCCAGCGCGACGAGCCGGGCCCTGCCCTCGCGGATCTCGTAGCGGCGCTCGAACGGTGCGAAGCCGTACGTCAGCGACAGCAGGGCAAGACGGAGGTGGTCGGCCCAGCGCACACCGCGCCTGCGCGCCGGGCCAGGCTTGGCGTCGGCACCGAGGATCGGCAGGCCCAGGTCGTCGGCGACAAGCTGGGCGACCTCGTCACGGCAGCCGGCGGGGTCGAGGGCCCAGGTGGCGCGGCGGATCGGCAGCGTGTAGGCGGCGAGGACGGCGGTCAACTGCGGGTCGTGCCGCATCCGCGCGTACGTCTGCACGCTGTTGGGCCAGATCAGGTCAGGGATGAGCTCCAGCCAGTCGCCGAGCCACAGCCCGTAGTGCTGGTCGAGGTACCCGATGTCTCTGGTCGGGGCGTTGGCTGCCATGTCACCCCGTTCAGTAGTTGAGGCTCATCAGGTCGAGTCCGTTGCTGCCGCCGGTCGCTGCCGCGTACGCCTGCCCGATCACGTCGTCTGCTGGTGAGGCGGCGCGGCGGGCGTCCACCTGGGCGGCGGACTCCATCGGCAGCCAGTGCGCCCCCGCGACCCGGGCCGCGTAGGCGACCACGTCAACGACGTCGTCGTGACGGGCGTTGGGGAAGGCCAGCAGTTCGTCTCGCCAGTCGCCCCACGCCGGGAACCGGTCTTCGGGCGGGAACCACAACCGCCCGGAGTCGGCGCGGGCTGTGGCGGGGAGGGCTCGGGTGACCTTGTCAGCGTCGGCGTGCAGCTCCTGCACCGGTACGCCGGCCCTGCCCGCCTCGTAGACGAGAGTCGTGCCGAACATGCGCGACTCGACGAACACGACGTCGGCCGACCAGCGTTCGCGAAGCGCCCGAACGGCAGGCCAGTGCCCGGCCGGGTCCATCCGTTCCCGGATCCCGTCGAGCATGACGAGGTCGCCGTCCACGCCGATCGCCCACACTGCGGCCACGGTGTAGTCGGCGCTCGTACGGGTGGAGGCGGCGAGGTCGACGGTGAGGAACCGCCAGCAGTCCCGCAGATCCACGATGCGGCCATCGAGCAGGATCCGCTGGTCGGCGCCCTTCGTCCAATGCCGCAACGTCGCCCGCTTGAACAGGCCGCCGTCGGCGGGGGCGGGGCGCTGCTGGTAGAGGGCGGCCCACACGTACTCACCGACATCCGACCGGATCTTCGCCCAGTCTCGATCGCCGCGGGCCGACCGCATCGCCTCGCCCGGTCGGCGGCCGAGCGGGTCGTCGTCGGCCTCCGCCACAGCGGGAATGGAGACGACTTTCCACCGGTCGGGATCCTGCTCCAGTAGCCGCCCAGCTAGGTCGTTCTCGTGCCAGCGGGTTTGCACCAGCACCACGCGGGAGCCTGGCCCGAGCCGGGGGACGGCGACGGCCTGCCAGAACCGCCACGCCCGCTCCCGGTAGACCGCGGACTGAGCCTGCTCCAGGTCTTTGATCGGGTCGTCGATCACCATGACGTCGACCGGTTTGCCGGTGAGCGCTCCGGCGACGCCGACGCAGTAGACGCCGCCCTTACGCCCGTCGATCTGCCACCGGCCGGCGGCGCGGGAGTCCGCCCGCAACCTCAGGCCGAGGTCTACGGTGCCGTCGTCGCCGTTGAACGCTTGGGCATCGAGTTTGATGTCGGAGCCCCACCTGCGGGCCATCTCGTCGGCGTAGGAGACGATGGCGACGCGCAGGTCGGGGTCGGTGGTGAGCAGCCATTCGACAAACCGGTGCGAGACGCGGACGCTCTTGCCCTCCTGGGGCGGCATGAACACCATGAGCCGGTCGATGTCCCGGTCTGCGAGCGCGACCAGGTGCTGGTCGATGACGTCGAGTGCCGATGTCTGGACGGTGGTCGGGTCGAGCGCTTTCGCCATCTCGCCTGGGGTGGCCCAGCGGCGGGGACGCGGCTGGAAGTGGCGGGCGGCCACCTCCCATGCGGTGATCGTCATGACGCCTCGCCCGCTTCGTCGATCTTCCGTTCGGCGCGGGCTGCCTGCCACGCGGACAGGTGCGCTGCGATGTTCGCCCACAGCGACATCAGCGCGACCCACAGGACGCTGTCGCGCCACCAGATCAGCGTCGGCGCGATCAGCAGCATCCACACGAGAGCGAGCGCCAGCTGGACGCGCGCCCAGAATCGGGAGGTCACGCCTCGCCGACCGTGAGCGTCCCTGATCGGCGTACCGGCCGTTCCGTCGCGGTGGTCAGGCGCGTCCACACCACGTACGAGCCGGGGGTGAGCGGCACGTCGGAGCCGGCGCCGATGATGATGGTGGCGGCGCCGCCGTCCCACTGCGCCGGGTGGTAGTCGCTGTCGGCGGGTTCACCTTCGGACTCGCGGACGACGGCGATCTCGACCGGGTAGGCGGTCGCGTCCTGGTGGTAGGGGACGCGGAGCGCCTCTTTGGAGCTGGCGGGCATGTACGCCATCAACCCTCCAGGCTCGGCGGGCCGACAGGCCAGCCCAGGGCGGGCGTTCCTGTGGACGGGGGCAGGGTTGGTGTTCCGGTGGGCCAGCCGAGTTGGGGCGGGCCGACGCGCACGATCAGGTCGGGCAGTTCGGTGGCATCAGACGTGCCTGTCAGGGCACCGACGAGAGCGGGCAGGCGGGCGTCCAGTGTCCCAGCGGGGCGGATGACGGCGGCCTGCACGCTCGCGGTGAGCGGGGGCAGGCCGGCGGTTAGCGTGCCCTCCGTGGAGACCGCGCCGACCAATCCTGCCGCGAGTGGCGGGAGTTCTGCGCTGGTCTGCCCTTCGATGCTGGCCGCCCCGGTGAGGGCAGCACCCACACTCGGCAGGGCCGCGTCGAGGTGTCCCCCCGCGGATTCGGCGGTCACGGTGAAGGCGGCGCCGAGGGCGGGCAGTGCCGCGTCGAGGGCGCCTTCAGCGGTGGCCGCGGCTTCGACGCCAGCGGTGAGCGGCGGGAGGTTCGCGTTAAGGCTGCCCGTCGCCTGCGATCGGCCGGTGGCCTGAGCTTCGAGCGGCGGCAGGACTGCGGACACGTAGCCGTCTGTGGAGACGGTGCCGGTCGCCTCGCCGGCCAGGGCGGGAAGCAGACAGGTGACGTCGCCGTGGGCGGTCAGGATGCCGGTGGCTGCGGCGCCGAGCCGCGGGAGGAGCATGTGGACGGCGCCGCCCTGCGACTCCGCGATCCCCGTCAGCTCTGCCTGCAGCACAGGCAGGCTGGCCGTCAGTTCCGTGGTCGCCGTAGCGACGCCTTCGAGGCTTGCCGTGAGCGGCGGCAGGACGGCGTTAGTTGTGGCGGTGGCGGTGGCGGCGGCGGTCAGGTTTGCGCCGAGCAGGGGCAGCGTGGCCGCCATGGCGGCTGTTGCGGTGGCCCCGCCTTGCGCGTCGGCGTCGAGGGCGGGCAGCGTGGGGGCGGCCTGCCCGGCAACGACGGCGGTGGCTTGCAGGCTGCCGTCGAGGCTCGGCAGGGATGCTGCCAGTGTGCCGGGTATGGTGACGGCCCCGGTGGTGTCTGTGTCGAGGATGGGGAGCGTAGCGCCGATCTGGGCAGCGGCGGCGAGGTGTCCGTCGACGTGGGCAGTAAGCGGCGGCAGGGACGCGGGCACGACACCCGATGCGGTGGCGGTCGCGTCGGCGTGAGCGCCCAGCTTGGGGAGGGTAACGAGGGCCGCGCCATCGACGGTGACCCTGCCGGTCGTGCTGCTGCCGAGAGGAGGGAGGGCAGCAGCCAGATTCGCTGGCGCTGTGATCGTGCTGACCGCAGACCCGCCGACCGCGGGCAGGGCGGCAGCCAGTTCGCCAGTGACGACGTCGGAGGCGGTGGGGAGTAGGACGATCGGCGGGCTGGAGCCCCATGAGATGCCCGGCCCGTCTTCGACGGTCGTACTCGTGCCGCCCGACAGAGTTCGTGCGTTGCCGCTGTAGTCAGTCGTCTCGGGGGTGAGAAGCGGATACCAGGCGGCCAGGTTCGATGTGCGGCGCGGTACGTGGGACCAGTACTCCGATTCAAGTTCCGTCTGAGTGAGCGCTGCGCCGGTCCACAACTTGACTGACGTCAGGCAGCCATTGAGCCACTCCCCGCCGAAGACCGACTCGCCGAGTCGCAGCGTGGCGACGTTGGTGGACGCCGCGCCGGTTGTCCACGTCGCGACAGCGAAGGACGCATCCCCGAGGGCGCGCGAGATGGCTGTCCCGTTCACCCCATCGACCGAGATCCCCCAGAAGTACCAGGTGCCTGCGGTCAATGTGCGGGCCGCCTTGTAGGTGGGCGCGCTCTCGTGGAACAGTCCCATCGTGGTGCCGTCGGCGTCGGTTTGCAGGGTGTAGACGTCCGATGTGGCTCCGCTGTCCAGGCACCAGGCGGTCGAGAAGCTGTTGCGATCGGTGCTGATCTTCACCCAGCAGGTCACTGTGAACTGGGTTTGCGTGCCCAGCGACAGCGTCCTGGTGTAGTCCTGCCCGTCAGCGGAGAAGCGGACCGCCACAACGCCCCCCGATCAGGTGTCGGAGTAGGACAGCTCCACCCCGACCACGATCGCGTCACCGGCCAACGTGTCGTTGGCGTGCGCGGCGAGCCGTTGTAGTCGTATCCACGCGTAATCGTCGGCGGCGGCCGAGTCGACGTTCGCGACGACGATGTCGTGCGTGTGGAGCCGCTGCCCCGTCGTGGCCAGATGGGTGTCGTCGGTGTCGGTGGCCGCCGCGAACGCTTTCGTTTCGACGTCCTGCGAGTCGGTGTTCGGGGTGATGCAGGCGACCGCCGCTGACCAGCGGACCACGCCGGAGGAGGCGGTGTCGGCGTACCAGGCCACGGACAGGGTGAGGCTGCCCGACCCATAGCTGAGGAGTTTCCGCTTGAAATAGGCGGACTCCGTCGCAGCGGCATCGAACGCCAGACCGGTGACAGGGAAGGCGGTGCCGTTCGCCTTCACGAACTGCGGGAACCCGGACGCGGCGAACGCGGCCTCTTCGGGGGCGAGTAGCTGCCGTACGGTGGCCAACGGTCAGTCCTCCTCCGTCTGCAACCGTCCCGCCCGCCGCATCAGGATGAACGCGAGAAATTCGTGCTTCATCGCGACGCCCAGTTCGGCCCGGGCGGGCTGCGGGATCGAGGCGTTGAGCGAAGTGACGTTCGCGTCGAGCCAGTCGTCCATCGCCGCGAGCGCGGCGGCGAGGTCCGGTTTGGTGACCGCTGGGAGTTGCGTCTCGTTGAGGCGCATCCAGTGGTTGAGGACGCGCGCCCTGTTGACTGCGGTGAGCGCCATCAGGACGCGGGCATCGTGATGGAACCGCCGGTCAGTTCCACGTCCACTCCGACCGAGATCGTGACGGTGTTCAGCGTCATGTCCCCGCCGCCGCCGGTCGCGGTGACGGACCCGTCGAGCACGCCGAGGCCGGTCCCTGCCGCTTCCGTGCTGTCGAGGATGCGGAACCACCCGGCCGTGCCCGCAGCGAGGCCCTGGTCGACGAGGGCCGGGGTAACGTCGAGCGCAGCCGAGCCGCTCGCCGCCGCAGCGAACGCCGGGTCGCTGAGCGTGAACTCGGCCAGCAGCGTGCCGCTGGGCGCGGTCGCCGGGCTAGCAGGCTGCGAACCCGTGTAGATGCGGATCACGCCCGGCCCGGTACCGCCGTTGACGAGCCCGGCGACGGCGTCGGCTGCCGCGTTACGGGCGGCGGTGTTGATGCGGACGGCCATTGCCGGCCTCCCTCTCAGATGATGTGGATGCTGCCAGCAGGCAGGAGCGGGGTTTCGGGGGTGGCGGTGATGCGGACCCACACGTCGTAGGTGCCGGGGGTGAGGACGAGCCCGCCGGTGCCGATGAGGACGGCGGCGTTGTCGTCGATCCACAGCCCTGTCTCCCAGTCGCCGCCGGTGGGCGTTTGCCCGTCGGGGACGACCGCGAGTTCGACGGGCAGATCGTCAAGGGCAACGCCGGCTGGGTAGGCGCTGATCGGCACTTTCAGGTATTCGACTGACGCGGCGGGGATGCGGGGGATGGCCACGGTCACCCCCTACGTGGTGGGTTGGCGGGCGGCCCAGGAGCGGGTTGGCGTGTTCGCGGACCAGGTCCGGTCGGGCGGGCGGGCGGCCCACCGGCTGTCGGGCTGGTTGGCGGCCCAGTCGGCGGCGGGGGTGCTGGCCTCCCAGCCTCGGCGGGGCGGCCCGGCGGTGAATGTAACGTCGCCGTGCGGGATCTCGATGACGCCGGTCAGGCTGGCGGTAAGGCTCGGCAAGGTGGCCGGTGTAGTGCCGTGGACGCGGAGAGCGCCTTCGAGTGTGGCGGCGAGCGGCGGCAGGACGGGGGTGGCGAACCCTCCGGTTAGCTCGCCCGCGAACTGGGCGGCGAGCGGGGGCAGCATCGCGTCGAGCAGGCCGGGCGCCTGTACGGAGCCGACCGCCGACGCGGCCAGTCCGGGCAGGGCGGCGTCAAACTGCCCCGACGCTGTGATGGTGCCTTCCGCGCTCGCGGTGAGAGCGGGCAGGCCGGCAGATGCAACGCCTGTGACGGTGACCGTGCCGGTCGTCGCCATGCCCAAGGGCGGCAGGGTGGCAGCGATGTCCGCCTCGACAAGTCCCCCGCCGCGGGGAATTGTCCGGTCGCGGTAGCGGGACATCAGCTGTCAGGCGTCGTGACTGCCCACGGGAAGCTGCGGCCCGTCCCGGCAGTCTGCTTGAGCGTCACCGTCGCCGTCTGCGGCACCGGTACCGGCAGCGAGATCTTGACGGGGATGTCTTGGGCGCCAACGAACGTGGCCATGTAGACAACCCGCTCCGTGCCGCCGGACAGGACGTTGGCCTTGATGCGGAGCTCCAGCTCGTCGGCAGTGCCGGTCCCGTGCGTGAGGGCGTTGCAGTCGACATGGAGCGTGTATGTCTTCGGCCCGGTGAGCGTGGTGAGGGTGTGCTCGGTATTGACGGTCGCGGCCTGGGTGCCCGATGCGGTGATGGTCAACGCCACGACGGGCCTCCTAGTAGGTGAAGCCGTAGACGGCGACCTCGATGGGGGTCGTCACCGAGCCGGACGTTACGGCGCAGCGCGCTGCCAGCCTGACGCCGGCCGGGATGCACATCGACAGGGGGACGAACTGCGGGGATTGCGGGTACACGTAGGCGGGGCTGTTCTGGGTGCGCACGTGGTGGTCCGGCACGATCACAGTTTCGGACCCGGCGCCGCCGATGCCGATGTCGATGGCGTATCGGGCGCTGGATGGCGCCGACGTGGATGACTGGACTAAAACCATGAGGGCGTGGATGGGGGAGGTCGTCGCGGCGGCGAGCTCGGCCCAGGAGCCTTTCACGTTCATGCTGCCGCTGGGAGTGACGTGGGTGCCGCTGGACGTCGCGGGCACCGTGCCGTAAGTGGTGATTCGGCCGGGTGTCGTCAGGCCGGACTCGGGTTCGCCGCAGTAGGCGGTGGCTGTCGTCCAAATGTTCATGGACGAGAGTGCGGTGGCGAGCCGGGCGCGGATGGTGGCGCCTGCGGGGATGTGCAGAGGGAACAGGGTGGCGCTGTGGTCGCGGTATCCGACGACGAGGTCGGCGGCGACGATGGTTTCGCTGCCTGCTCCTCCGATGGCGATGTCCATGAGTCCGGCACGATCGCCGGCTTGGCTGATCTGGAGGGTGCCGAGACTGAGCCAGGAGGCTGCTGCGCCGGCAGGGAGGGTGAGGAGGGTGATCCAGTTGCCTTTGGTGTTGGCGCTGTTGGCGGAGACGGACGTTTCGGTGCCGACGACGGCCTTGACGGGAAAGGGCGGGATCGGCCACTGCATGACGCCTCCCGCTTCGTCTCCTGGTGGTGCGGCCCGGCCTGTGACCCCCCAGCCCCCAAGCCGGGCCGCACCGTGGGGCCCTACAGCCGTGGGGCGGGCTGCCTGGCCGGGCACGCTCGGCAGGGGCGGAGCGCGCGTCTTCGGGTTTCTAGCGGCGTCTAGGCCGCGCGGAGCTGGTCGCGGTGTGCGGCGCGCAGCTCGGGTGTGGCGGGGACGGGTTCGCCGCGGTGGATGAATCCGTCGATGGCGGCGAGGTCGCCGTAGTCGTAGTAGGTGGCCCGGTCGATGGTGCCGAGTTGGCGTGCGTGGTAGCGGCGGGCCCACTGCCGGATGGTGCCGGGCTGTTTGCGGAGCCGGGCGGCGGCTGTCTGGGCGGTCACGGGTTCGGGGAGCATGTCACCCCCTGTAACGCGAAATGCCCTCCGCGAGGTGCGTGAGGGCATTCCTGTTCCGTCTGCGCGTAGTGTTACACATACGGTGTGTTGTATCAACTTGGGCTTATACCGACCCACTCCCCGACGCTCAACGACAGCGCCGAGTAGGGGACGTGGATGGGCAGCACGTGGGGGACGACGAGCACGCCGTCAGCGACTTCGTGCACGTCGCAGCCGAGCGTGGCAGTGTCCGTCATGAGATCCATTATCGCAGATCAGCCCGTTCCGTGATCTCGGCCCGAGCTTGATCCCGCTGCCGGACAAACCACAGAAGGGCGAGCCACAAGCACACCTGCATGAACGTCGTCCCCGACAGAGCAGGCCACCCGGCGGGAGCGACCAGCCGGTAGGCGAACGCTGCGATCTCCAGCGGGATGAGCACCTTGAGCGTCCTCGCTGCCTCACTCTCGGCCGGCGCCGAGTACGCACGCCACAGGAAACGGATCACCGTGCCGTCTCCCCCGCGATAGCGAGCAGCTCGCGCGGCACCACCGTGGATACGAGCGCCCGCTGCGCCGCCGACAGGTCCAGAGCGTCGAGGATGCGGGAGATGACGCCGGCGAGCATCTGGCCCTGCGCCTCGGCGAGTCGGATCTCACGGTCGGCGATCCCCATGTCGTGCGCGGTCTTGGCGTAGCGGACGCACCGGTCCCGTTCGGCCGCTTCAAGCTGCGCCAGGCCGCGGACGGCCTCGCCCGACTCGTACACGCCGACGCTCGGCGACGCACTGAACGTGTGCCCGACCAGCCCCTCACCGTAGCCAACCCCGCGCGACGGGTCCGCCTCATCGAGCTGCGCCTCCAGCAGGCCCGCGTACACATGCACCCGAGCCCACGACATTTGCAGCATCGCCATCACCGCCTCAGCCGGGCTGACGTCCTGCCGGCCCGGGACCGCCCGCCACGCACTGAGCGCCTCACCCTTCGCCTTCAACACGTCCGTACGCTGCCCGCCATGCGTGCGACACGCATTCGTGCCCCGGATCGGCGACGCATGACAGCGATCACCAGGCCGTCGCTTCGACCTCTTCGAGCACTCCCACCGCGAGTGCTCATCGCACCAGATCGCGCCGACCTGCTTCATCAGGTCATCGCGGTTCAAGAGGTCATTCACGCCGACACCTGGGCGTGTTCGTCGGCCTGCCGCGTGTATTCGGCGTCGTGTTCGGTCTGGTTGAGGAGCCTGCCGCAGGCGCATTCGTAGTAGCCGTCGTCTTTGCGGCGTACCTGCCTCTCGGTGCAGCGGGGGCAGCGGATGGGCGACATGGTGTTGGCGGGGTCGCTCTTGGTCATGGCGCGGAGTCTGCGCTGCCAGGCGAGGACGTCGAGGCCGAATTGCACGCTGCCGGGGTGGAGGAGGATGTCGTCGAGTTCGCCGAGGAGCCAGCCGATGGCGAGGGTGCGGGCGTGGGAGCCGCGGGCTCTGCGGGGGCGGGGCGGATAGTGGCGTACTTCCCGCCACTGGTCTTCGACGAGGGTGAGGGCGCCGTACAGCTCGTCGAGGGTGTCGATGATGCTGACGTGGGAGGGGGCGGCGATGCCGTTGAGTCCTGAGCGGGTGCCTCCGCGGTGTCCGTCTACGCCGGCGGCGAGGAGTGCGGCGGTGTCGTCGATTTCGTGGAGGGCGGCGCGGATGAGGCGGGCGCAGCGGTGGTCCCATACGGGGTCGCCGTGGTGGATGGGCAGGGTGGGCTGTTCGGGTGGTGCGGGGTGTGGGCCGCGGTCGTCGCCGGGCTGGGCGAGCCATGCTTGTATGGCGTTGGCGTGGGCGAGAGTTGCTTGGTCGTAGGCGTTCCAGGCGTTGCGTGCGGCGTGGTTGCACGGTCCGTTGCAGGCGTCGCTGGTGATGGGCACGTTGCCTCCCCCGAGGTCGTACGCTGGTCGGGAGCGGCTGTGGGGCCGTTGGGGTGTTTGGTGTTGAGGGCGGTCTCCCGTGGGCGCGGGGGGCCGCCTTCGTTTTGGATCAGCCTAGTGCCACGTTTGTGCAGGTGGCATCCGAGCGACCTGCGGCTATTCGGGCCTCTCTTCGAGTAGTCCGGTCCAGAAGCGTTCGAGGTCGTCGCCGGTGTATCGGCGGTAGTGGATGCGGTCGTGGCCTCGGTAGACGGCGACCTCTGTCGTCGGGTTGCCGTCCGGGAAGCTGGTGTAGAGGCTGGTCCAGTCGTCGTCCTGGCGCGTCCAGTTGGGGAATGCGGCTCGGGCTGCGCGGTCTATGAGGGCTTCGGTCCAGCTTCTCCGGTCGTTCGGGTGGTGCATTAACCCACGATGTCACGCAGTATCCGACTTGAGAGGATTTGGCGCTCCAGGTTGTTGGTCGTCCCCGAACAGGTCCGTCTGTCCGTCACAGTCCCCGCCGTCTCGCCGAGAGAAGCGCGGCAAGCCAGGGTCGATGATGCCGAGCTTCTCGGCGCACTCCCGCCCGTACCTGCGCTTGCGGGACTTGGGGTCCCATAGGAGCCTCCCGCAGCCGCCGAGGCAGTACATCGGCGACAACGGGAAGACGTCGAGGTCGAGCAGGGTCACGGCGTGACGCAGGTCGGACAGGGTTTCTTCTTCGCGGCCTCGGCGTCCGCGACCGTGAGTCTGCGGATCTCGTGGAGGGTGTAGCCGTGCGCTTCGCTCCCCTGCCGGCCCGCCTTCCAGGCGGGGCAGTCCTCGCTGGCGTGGTAGCAGTCGCTCGCGGTGGTGGTGATGACCTGCATGGGCTCATCCTTGCGCGGGTAGTCGCCGGTGTCGTCGAGAACGGCGAGGGGATCGGGGGCTTCTCCGGTCTGGCGGGGGTCTATCTCGTCCGCCTTCTGCTCGTAGTCGGTCGCCAGCTCGTGGCGGTGCCAGATCTGGCCCATGTTGAGTCCGTCGTCGGGGATGGACCGGATACGGGCAGCCTTGGCGCGGAATTGGTCGGCCACCTCTCGACGTACCTGGGCGGCGATGATGGGGTAGGCGGCGGCGAGCGCGTGGTCCATCTGACCCCTCCCGAAGAGCCCTTCGCTGTTGATCCAGGCGTCGTCGGCGGCCTGTACGGCCTCCTCGGGGATGTCAGGCATGGTCCACCTCGTTGCTGATTCGGAGCAGCACGGCCGCGTGACACCAGTCCGTCTCTCCCGGCTCCGGAAGGGGGCACCAGCAGGCAAGGTCCTTGCCGGCGAGGTCTCGGCGGACCTGCTCGACGTCGAGCTCGTAGGAGCCCATCGGGCCGGTGTGCAGCTCGTACAGCTCGACAGCGGCCTTCACGGCAGCCTCTTTCGTGGCGAACCGGTCGGGGTAGTCGTTAGACCTGGCTGCGATGCCGGCCGGGTCGTCGATCTTCCAGTGACAGACGCAGTCGGCGGGGCGGACGACGAACGGGTTGCCGTACTTCGAGGGGCGGGCGACGCTGCGGGCATTGGCAGGCATCCGCCACCCTGAGGTGCGCTTCTGCTGGATCCGTTTGGGCGTCTCTCGGAGGTCAGGCACGGCTGCTCCCCTCGTAGCGGCGGACGGGGATGCCGGCCTGCTCGGCGCGGCGGATGCAGTCGGCGGTGCCGCGCGAGTCGTCGACCTGGAAGGCCAGCAGGACGTCCGCGCCAAGATCCACCATGAACTGGTTCCGGTTGAGCCCAGCCATCGGGCAGTAAGTGGCTCCGTCCAGGCGGCGGCGGCGATGCGGAGTCCGGCACACCGGCCCGCACGGCGCGGTCCACTCGGCGGGGTACCGCTCCACCGCCATGCCGGTCCAGGCTGACGCGACCCTGTCGGCGAGAGCATCAGCACCCTTCGGGCACGCCCCGTGGACGACAACGACGTTCTCCGGGCCGTACATGAAGGCGATCGGGGCGAGGGCGTCACGGATGGCCTGCTCGTCACTCCAGGAGCGGGAGCCCGTGATCAAGACGCGGAAGCGGTCAGGCATGGGCGGTCTCCTTTGTCAGCGGGGTCAGTGCGTACCGCCACACAATCGCCCCCACGCTGCGGGCGTCGGGCTCTCCCTCGTCCCCGCACGGGTCGCACACGAGCGAGGTCCGGCGGCCGATGGCGTGCCAGTCGGTGACGACGAGTTGCCCGGCGGGGCGGTTGCGGCACCATTCGCAGGTGAGCGGAGCGGCGGGCTTGGGCGTCTCTCGGGGGTCAGCCACGGCAGGCCTCCCTCACGGGGATTGTGCGGAGCGATGACCACCACGACGGGCCTGACGTGAACCCATTCGCGTCGTGGTAGATCAGGTACTCCCACGAGCCGTCGCGGTACGGGCCTTCGACAGCAGCGACGTTGCCAGTTCCGTTGGCGTGGGCACTCGGGTACTGCTGGCCGTAGTGGCGAACGCGGGTGCCTACGGGAAAGTGCGGTCGGGGGTCAGCCACGGGTCAGCCCTCCTCGGAGGATTCAGGGCGGAGGAACACCAGCCGGTTGACCATGTCGAGTTCGCCGGCGCGAGTCAGCAACTCGGCCACAGTCTGGCCGAGGCGCCGGGCTCGTCCACCGAACGTCGTACCGCTGGGATTGTCGGCGAGGTCTAGGGCGAACTGCTGAAGCTGCTTAGTCGCGTGCTGCACCTCGCGCTCCAGGTTGGAGCGGGCGTTCTCACGCTCGATGGCGTAACCCTGGGCGAGGAGGTGGTCCGGCAGTCGCTCGACGCTCATCGGGAGCCCTCCTCGGAGGAGGAGTCCGGGAAGACCGCTCCCAGCTCGCGCACGTACGCCTCCAGGATCCGCTCAGCACGGGCCTTTAGTACGTCGGCCGCGTCGTCCTTCCATGCCTTCGGGGAGAAGCCCTGCAAGTCGCTGCTAAGCCTGTAGGTGGGTTCGTCGCGGCGGCTCCCGAACGAGATCGAGAACAGGCGCAGCCGACCGACGTAGCCATCCTCGCCGGCGTACTTGGTTTCCTTCCAGGTGATGCGAGCCATGTCGCCTTCCTTGGTCGTCGGGGATCGGGGGTCAGTTGTCTGCGAGCCGCCGCTCGGCCGCGCCTTCGCTGTGGTCCGCTGGGCGCTCCTCGAACACCTCGTACAGCCGCCACCGGCCGTCCTCCCACTCGCGGACCTCGATCCGGTCGCCGTGCGGGAGCTGTTCATGGACGAACTCGTACGCCTTGTTCTGGGAGCGGAAGGTGCGGACGCTCGGTGGATAGTTGGCTCCGACCTTGACCTTCCACTTGTTCGTGGGCGGCTTCGTCATGTCGCGTCTCCGGGGGTCGTCGGGGATCGGTGTTGGTGCCCTCTCCTGCGTCTGAGGCGTGCCCGCCAACATCACGGGAGGAGAGAGCCGGGGGGGTCAGCAGAACTCGTTGTCGGCGAACGGGCAGCCCTTGTCGTCCGCCCACGACGGCCTGGGGCGGACGCGCATCCGCTGGCCCTTTGCGCGCGCCTCGGCGGGGCGAAGGGTGGCGTCGGCCATGAACTCCTCGACGGGCACCTCGTAGCCGCTCTCGGCGAGGATCTTCACGTCAGGCCGGGACAGATACTCGCGCCACGCTTCCGAGCTGACCAGGCCGAGATCGGGGTGGGCGCGGAACAAGAACTCCCAACCTCCGGCGTGCTGGCCGATGTGCAGACCCTCATCACCCTCGGGCGTGTCCGGGGTGACCGCGTAGTAGTTGACGCTCATCGGTCGGGTTCTCCTCAGGGGGTAGGGGCGGGGGTCAGCGGTAGCGGATCTCAGCGAGAGCGGCATTGATCTGCTGCACCCGCTGCTGGTCAGCGTCCGATTCGTTGAAGCGGTAGCACGCCAGCCGCACCCGCCCGGTGTCGCGACCGTCGGGCTTCAGCCGCCAGTTCGCTGAGCCGTCGAGGATCGCTTCGAACGCGTCGTCCGGGCTCGTGTGGTGGCGCTGGACTGCCTCGCCGATCACATCGGCGACGATGGGGTCCTTCAGGTCGGAGAAGTACGGCAGCAGGTTGGCGATCACCCGCTTGGCGTAGCGGCCGAGCACGCCCTTCGGCGGATGACCTACGCCATCGCAGCGGCTACCGCCCGGTCGCAGGAAGCCGCTGCCCTTGTAGGCGGCGTGGACGTGCTGGCGCAGCGTTCCGTCCTTCTTCAGCCCCACGTCGGTACGGCCACACACTCGGCAGCCGTCGTGCGTCTCGGTGCTCATCGGTCGGTTCTCCTCAGGGGGTAGGGGCCCGGCGGGGAGCCGGGCCGAAGAGGGTCAGGCGGCGGGCAGGGCGGTGAACGCGGACGCCAGCAGGTTCCTGGCGAGGGTCAGGTGCGGCGGGAGCTGCGGGTTCGGAGCGTGGGCGTGGACGGTGAACGCGGGGTCGAGGCCGGCGCGGTCGAGGGAGTCGGACGCGGAGGCGCGGGCGGCGTCCATGGTGGGGGCGTAGACGCAGAACAGGTCGGGGCCGTCTCCGGTCGAGCCTTTGCGGACGGTCCAGACGCGGTTGGCGGTGATGGCGGGCATCTCGTCTCCTTGGCGTTTCACGAACCTGTGTGCATATGCACGATAGCGCGATATGCATATGCACGACAATACCTTCGGTGGACTTTCTGCATATGCACGCCCTATCCTCAGATCATGGTCAGCCGAGCGAAGGACACCCACACCGCCAACCGGGTCGTGAGAGTCGAAGACACCCTGTGGGCCGAGTACGAACAGGCATGCGCAGACGAGGGCGTCACCCGCTCTGACGACCTCCGTGCGCACATGCGTCGCAAGGTGGCGGCCTGGAAGCGGCGACTCGCCAAACGGCAGCCTGTCGGCGAGTAGCCGTTCACCGGGACGCCCCCGCAGGCTTGCGCCGAGAAGGCGCGGCCAGCCCTCCATGGCCCGTGCACAGCTGCACCGCAGCCACGTGCGGGCAGCCGTCCTCGCCGCACGAGCACACCCACCGGCCGTCGGCGAGGCGGACGAAGTACGTCGAAGACTGGCCCTCGACCCGTGCCCGCACCCACTCCGGCGGATGGTAGTTGCCGGGGCCAGCGCTGCACACGCGAACCTTGCCTGCGCGGAGGTAGGCGCAGGCTTGGGCGCGGACATCCATCGGCATCAGGACGCCTCCCGCGCTTCGGCGACGAGTACGGGGACCGGGTCGAAACTGACCCACCAATGCGCTGGCAGGCGTCCCTGCTCCAGCTCTGTCCTGACGGGCCGCGACAGCCGCAGAAGGCGTGCGGCCTTCGGCCACCACTGGAGCGGCCCGACGTCGGCGACGGTGAACCGGTGCTCCATGCGGTCACAGGAGAGCCTGTCGGAGGTAAGACCAAGCTCCAGCCTGTGAGCTGGGCCCAGGTCGGTGAACCACGCGACCGGAACGCCGAGAAGCGGGTGGAGGTGTGGTTTGACCATGCCGTCGCGTTGGATGCCGGCGGCGCCGTGTCCGCAGGTGTAGTGCCACATGGTTGGGCCGCTCATCGGGACGCCTCCCCCGACTGCTGGGTGGTAGTCATCGTTCGATTCCTCTCTCGAACACGGGCCGCGCATGTGCGAACGCTTGCTGATCTTCGTTCTGGTGTGCGGTCCCAGAGGGTGCCTAAGGCCCTCTGAGACCCAAGGATGAGTAAAGGGACCGGAGAGCTCCTATTCGGCCGCGAGCGTGGACGCTAGGCCGCTTCCAGAGGCATCCCCGTCCGGACGCGAGACGCCCGCAACGCCGAACAGCGTCTGGCACGCCTCCCACGGCGACAACCCGAGCAGCGGAACCCGCAGAGCGTCGACCAGCTCGGCCAGCCGGTCCAGCACCAGCGCCTCCGCCGCCGCCACCTCCGGCACGGTCCCCTCGAAGCACGTGTCGAACGGCTGAAGCACCTCCACGGGCTCCTCGACGACCTGGACGACCACCGCCGGATGCTCGGCCAGGGACTCCCAGGGGCCTGCGATGGCTGCGATCGCGGTCTCGCGCAGAAGGGCGGCGGCCTTGCGGAGCGTCTCAGGGACGCCCAACTCGGTCTTGGCGTCAGGCATGGACGGCCACCTCCTGCCGCTTCTTGTCGACGCGGACGTGCCATCCGCAGTCCCCGGCCGAGCACGGGCGGCACACCCATCCGCGCGCCTTCCGCACCCACCCAGCCTCGACAGCGGCCTCCTCAGCCTCGGTCAGCGACTTGGAGTGGTAGACCACGCACTCGCCTGGGTCGTCGCAGCCATGCCCGCAGCAGGAACAGACGACGATCAGGCACGACTGGTCGAGCTGGCGGACCGCAGGGACCCCCCACGCGGTGTCGTTGGGGTCGTCCGGGGCGAGAGCCGCCTGCCGGGTGGGGTAGTGCCGCTCATCGGTCACGTCGTTGGGCCGGATCCAGCACCGGTCCGCAGCGGCGAAGGTCTGGGGCTTGGTGTCACTCATTGGGGGTCTCCTTCGTGGGCGTTGGTGTGGGGGTGGTGGGGAGCAGCCCCTCCAGGCCGCACGTGCACGGGCTGCCCCAGTAATCGCCACAGCCCTTCAAGTGGCGGACGTACTGGTGGAGGGCCGCACAGTCGGCACGCTCGGCGCTCCCGCCGTCCAGCCAGCGCAGAACAGCAACCGCTGTCGACAGCGACGCGCCATCCCCAGCCTCGACGTGGCAGATAGTCGGCTGCGAGACGCCGATCTGCGCAGCGGCAGCCCGCATGCTCAACCGGCGGGCCGTCCGCTCCTGCCGGAGCAGGACCGGGAGCCGCTCCAGGACATCGGCCAGAGTGCTGTACGTCATCGCGTCTCCTCCCGGTCTGCCGGTCCAGGGGGCAGGACAGCCGGGGTCATCCGCGCTCCCCGTGCTCGAAACGAGCCGAACGGGCAGCGACGTAGGCCTCACGTTGCTTGGCACTCTCGGACGCCGTGGTGTCCATGTCGCCCTCAGGCTCAAGCCATCCTGCGAACTCGTAAGCCACCGGCGTGGCGCCGCTGGTGTCTGCGGGGCGAAGCGGATGCCTGGGGAAGCCGGCCGGGGTAAGCGACCAGTACGCGTCCGTCGGGTAGCGCTCCCCACTCGGGTCCGCCGCGGAGGGGCTAAGCCCGATCCAGCACCAGTTGCACCGGTCTCCCTTGGGCTCTGGGATGGGCCCCAACAGCAGGAGGGTAGGGAAGGACTCTGCCGCCTCAGGAAGGTGGAATACCGCCTTCAGCATGAGGTCGTGGTCCAGGTCTTCTTCGCTCCCTTTCACCTCCACCCATGTGCCGGAGTCCACGAGGCAGAAGTCGGGCAAGTACGGGCGGCGATCAACGAGGAAGCCCTGCGGCTCGTACTCCCAGCGGATGCCGAGTTTGTCGAACAGGACCGCGTAGCGGGCCTCCAGCCTCGACCTGAAGCGGCAACCGGCGTAGTGCGTCTCGATGGGCTTAAAACTCACGCCGCACCCTCCTCGCCGGCATTGGCCGCGCGACGAACGGTGGTGTCGGTCGACAGCCAGCCGGCCAGGTTGTGGATCAGTGCGTCGAGGTCGCGCTGCTCGATCGCCTCCGGAATGCCGTCACGGAGGGCTCGTGCAGCTCTCACCGCGGCGGGGTCAGGCACGAGGTCCAGTTCGAGGTGCGCACGGTCGGCGAGCTGGATTGCGGCGTCTATGTAGGAGATGCCGTCGATCTTCTCGATGAGGGTGATCACGTCGCCGCCGGCGTCGCAGCCGAAGCAGAACCACATGCCCCGCTCGGGGGTGACGTAGAAAGTTTCGGTCGTGTCGGCCGCGAACGGGCATGCCCCCTTCAGGGTGCCGTCGTCGGCAGGGCTCAGGTCGACGTGCTCGCGGGCGACGGCAGCGATCGGGTTGTGCTGCCGAACGCGGGCGATGTCGCGGTCGGAGATCAGTAACGACATGAGGCTTCCTTCCAGGGTTGAGGGTCAGGCGCTGGTTGCCTCTTCGACCGGGAAGCCGCCATCCCAGACGGCGTTCCACGGCCACGGGCTGGACCGTTCGAGGTGGTGGGGCCAAGCGCGTTCGTCGCGGTCGCCGCGGAACCGCTCCAGGTGGACGCGGTTCGGCCGGTCCTTCGACTTGCGGAGCGCGAGCCCGAACTCGGGCCAGCGGGACCACACGCCGGAGCCCATCGGTCGCAGGGACCGCATGCCCTGCTGCTCCATGGGTGCGTGCGTTTCGAGCCACAGGGCTACGCCATGGCGGGCGCGGAACCCGTCGAGAACGCGGGCGACGTGGCCGTTGACGGTCTCGGCTTTCGCGTCGCCTTCGAGGAAGCTCTTGTACAGCGGGCCCATCGCGACGAACTCGGCGCGGCTGGTTTCGATCACCCGGTCCACGAGGTGCTGGTCGTGCGGCTTGCGAAGGTCGATGCCGCCCGGCCGGGTCCACCGCCAAGCACGGTCATCGTCCCAGCCGGAGTGCTCCCGTCCGAGATTGACGAGCTGGCGCACCTTCCGGCGGACCAGAGCAGGCGGGTTCTCCAGGTCGATGTACAGCGTCCGCACCGGCGGGATCCGCGTGTGCGGCGAGAACGGGTGCACACCCGCGGCGAGCATCACGGCGATCATCCGCGCGAGCGTGGTCTTACCGGCGCCCTCGGAGGCGACCACGATGACGCGGTCCATACGTTCGAGCACGCCAGGGATCAGCCAGTCGTATTCGGTGTCGGCCTCGTCGATGAACGCGCCGAGCGTCGAGAAACCGTCGATCTCGTCGTCGTCGGTGGCCAGTGCCCGGAACCGGGTCAACGCGTCCTCGGTGGCAACCAGCAGCTCGTCGGAGGTGACGGTGCCGCTGTACCCCTGGCTGGCGATCCGGGTGAGTTCCTCGATCGCAATGGCCTTGGTGCCGAGCTCCCGCACCCGGTTGATGTAGAAGCCGACGTTCGCGGCGGTGGGGACGAACGCGACCAGGTCGGCGATGTACTCCCAGCCGCCGGCCTGGTCCAGCTTCTTGCTGGACTCCAACTCGGCGCGGACGCTGATCCCGTCGACGGTGTCTCCACGCCGGTACAGGTCGATGATGGCGCGGAAGATGAACCGGTGCTGGGGCCGGTAGAAGTGATCCACCGACAGGTGTGTGAACACGGCGTTGGCGGCGTTCGGCGAGAGCATGGCCGCTCCAAGGGCGGCCTTCTCGGCGTCGATGTCGTGGGGCAGCGCCCTGAAGTCCTCGTTCACCAGTTGAACTCCTCAGGAGCGCACTCTTCGATGTCGTTGAAGCCGCGGCCGAACGTCTCGGGTTCGTCCTCCCAGCGGCGGCCATACAGCCAGCCGTCGGGGTGCTTGATCTTGTCCTTGGGGGTGCGCTTGGCCCGCATTTCGTCGGCGTAGCGGATAGCGCCGGCGATGATGAGCTCGGGATCGACGCCCTCACGGATCGCCTTGGCCCACTTGCCGCGGGCTCCCTGCTTGCTGGCCTTACGCGGGTAGGCGTCCCAGAACCTCAACCAGTTGGGGTCGTCATCGGAGCCGGATTCAGGCTGCCTTGCCTTGGCGCTGGGGAGTTCGATCAAGACAGCGTCGCCGGAGGCGACAGACTCCGCAGGAGTCGGCTGCTCGTGAGGAAGAGTTACCGAAGTACGGACAGAACCTTGAACACCTACCCAAGCCCGAACCCGGCGCGCGCCCGCGCGCGAGCCATCGCTTGCTACAGCTTTGCCATCCGCAAGATGGCTAACCGATGGCAAGTTGCCATCCTCCGATAGCAACTTGCCATCAGCCGGGAGGATGTCGACATCGTCAGCTCCCTCAGGAGCATCAGAGGCGTCGGCAGCACCCTCCGAGCTATCGGCAGCCACATGCTTGCCATCCGTTTTGCTATCGCGCGATGGCAAATTGCCATCCGTCCGCTTGTTTCCCCAGCGTGAGGCAGCCCCCCTCTTGCCTGCGGCAGACCGGGCAGCGCTGACCTCCTTGTCCGGCAGGTACTCGGCGAAGTCGTGGATCATCCATCCGTCGTCGAGTACGTCCCACATGCCGGCGTCCACGAGCAGCGCAGCCAGTTCCCGCCCCCGGGAGCCGACGAAGCGGCGCGGCAGCGTGCTGGGCAGCAGGCCGGGCGTCTTGCTTTTCTTGCGAGTGTTGCGGTGCGCCCACGTGAGGCACAGCGTCCACAGCCCGAGCGCCGCTACTCCCTCGTCGAGGTCGAGTAGCGCCAGCACCTTCTCGTGATCGTCGAAGGCGTCGTCTATGCGGGCCCATCCCACTTGCGGTGCTCCAGATGGTGAGTAGTTCGGTCAGGTCGGGAGCGGGGCGGGTATTCGGCGTGCTGCCACGATTGAGTCCCCCTGGTGGTGAGTTGGTTTAGTCTTTGCGCTCGGCAAGCAGGCGCAGCAGCCTGGCGAGGTCTTGCGGGGCCATAAAGGCGCGGAGCGACGCAGCGACCGATTCGGGATCGGCCGGCCGGATGGGCACTTCGACGGGCTGCACCCAGGTCAGGCCGAGCGGTCCGGTCTTGGCGATCAGGTGTCGCCAGTCGCGCACCTTGTAGCGGGCGTCCGAGCAGATCCAGCGGCCAGCTCGGCGGCGCCACAACTTGCCGCGATGGTCGCGAACGCAGCTTCCCTCCGGTGGCTCGGCCAGGCCGTCGTAGGGGAGTCCGCGCACAGCCATCTGACGCCGATACCAGGCGTTCTCCAGGTATCGGGCGAACGCCGGGCCGGCGGGGGGTGGGGCGTCACTGCGAAGAACGCTGTTGCAGGGGTTGCAGAGGAGCCCGCGAACGGCCCAGTACCCGACGTGCGCGTCATGGTCGATGTAGAGCTTGCCGCCGGGGTTGTCCTCGGCTGGCCGCTCGCACACCTCGCAGCGCTGGCCAGTGTCCGCGAGCATCTGCTCGTATACCTCGCAGCTCAACATGTAGTTCTTGTGGTTGCAGGTCGCGTGAGCCGGGAGCGTGTGTTCCATGCGTCCTCCGTCGTTACACTTGTGTACACGAGTGTACTCCGGATTACGCCTAGGTACACTGGAGTAATGGCACCCACGGCGCAGGAACTCAGCACGCGGGACGTACGAGCCAAGCTGGCCGACGTCATCAACGACGCCGCCGCGTACGGCACCATCACGTACGTCATGTCCCGCGGCCGGCGCATCGCCGCCGTGGTGTCCGTAGCCGATGCTGAGGCGATCGAGCGTCAGCGCTCCGCCGGCTCCTGAGGTCACGGCCCCTCCCCCAACCACGCCTCGACCCGCTCACGCAACGGGCCAGACACATGACCTCGCCGCATGCAGCCGAGATAGTTGGTGGACACCTGTAGCTGAACGGCGACCCGCCACAACGGCAGGCCGAGCTCGCGGCGCCGCTCGTCGACGAGGGCGTACAACTGCTGGGGGGTCATCGCTTGTCCTTTCGTGGCCTGCCGGCGGTTTCGAGGTTCCGTTGCCTGCGGTCCCACCGGCGGATCGCCTGGCGGTCCACGACTTTCAGCCCGGCCTGGTAGCCGGAGTCGCTGCGCTTGAGCGCGTCGAACGTGCACGGGATCAGCGACGGGCAGGACCGGCACAGGTTTTCGAGGGCGGCGCCGGGGGGCCCGGAGGTGAAGAACACCTCCGGGTCCGCGGTGGCGCACAGGCCGAGCTGGCGCCAGTCGGCCATCACACGGCCGCCCGCACACGCTGCCGCGCCATGGCCTTCACCCAGGTGCGGCGCTTGGTCTTCCGCTCCTCTTCGCCGAGTCCGCCCCACACACCTTCGTCTTGCTTCAGCACGAAGGCGGTCTGCCGGCACTTCAGCTTCACGGGGCAGCGGTCGCAGATCGCTACCGCTCGGGCTTCGCGGTGCCTCTTCTCGTTCTGCTTCTCGCCGGCGGGGCCGAAAAACAGGACGAGGTCCTGGCCGCGGCAGGCGGCCCAGTCCGTCCACCCCCAGTCAGGCGTGGCCATGGTCGGCCTCCTTGCGGGCGGCTTTAGCGTCGGCCTGGCAGTACTTGCACACGTCGCTGGCGTGGGCGAAACGGTCGAGGCGTCGCGGCTTGTGGCAGACGGAGCAGTCGCGGTGGGTGTCGCGGGGTTCGTCGCGCAGGCCAGACGCTTTCAACGCGAGGTCGAGCAGGTCGACGTCGCCGGCGTGGGCGGGGTTGTCGCAGGTGACGCAGCCACACAGCTCCCGTCCGTGGGCGGGGCAGGCGGGCAGGAGGACGCAGTCGTGCCGGCCGAGCGCCAACCTGACCATGGACCGGCCGGCCTTGGCGTGCTCGGCAGCTTCGGCGTCCTGGTCGGCGCGGGGCTGGTGCAAGGTGAGGCTGGCGGCGTGCAGGTCGGAGCCGGCCGCGGGGCGCGGCTGCCACAGCGCCTGGTCGATCATCTTGCTAGTGGCCACGGGGGTTCTCCGTTCCGAGATGTTCCGTTTCGTTCCGGGCCGTTCCGGGTCCGTCCGGTGCCGTCCGGGATCGTCCGGCCTCCTCCCACACGGCACGCTCGGCCTCAACACGGGCACGCGCTTCGGCGGGGGCGGTGGTGTCGGCGGCGGCACGGGCCAGGCAGGCCACGTGTCCGCGGATCAGGGCGGCGGTGAGGTCATGCATCACAGGTGTGCACCTCCCTGGTGGTCGGTAGCGGGCGGGGAGAGGTCGAACAGGGCGTCCTGGGGCGGGTCGACGTCAGGCGCCGGCGGCTGGTGCTCGCAGACGGGCACGTGCTCACTCATCGGCTTGCCGGCGGTCAGCCAGTCCTCGCAGCACTTAGGGAGCCTCATGCGGCCACCTCCGCGTCACGGGCGGGCACGCTCAGACCGGTAGCCGCGGACACGATGTGGGCGGCCAGCAGCGGCGGGACGGCGTTGCCGATCTGCTCGAACTGCTTGGTCTTGGTGCCCTGCCACGGGTAGTCGGCCGGGAAGGACTGCAGGGCGGCGGCCTCTGGGACCGTCACGCGGACTGTGTCTGAGCTGGAGAACTGCGACTCTCCGCCCGGAGACCGATCACGGTGACCGGGTGGGGCGATCCTGTTTGTGGCGCAGGCCGTTGTCGCGGGCCGCTCCAGGGCCCAGCTCCAGCGGTGCGCCTCACCGGTAAACGTCGGGGCTGGCTGGTCAGCGCGGCGGTTCTCGCGAGGCCCGTCGGTGGCGATCCACTTGGGTGAGTCTCGGCGTGAGCGCAGTACCCATGCGCCGCGCTCCTGTGCATCGAGGAGCGCCTGCCGCGCCTGTGTCGGGAACGGCTCAGCGCCGCCGGTCTTCCCGCCGTCCGCAGTGACGGTCGGAGCGACGCGGTCGGTGGCGCCCCAGCCGAGCGCGTCGGCCATGGACACCCAGCCGGGCAGCGACTCGCCGAACAGGTCCTCGCCTGCCGGGTGCTGCGTGTGGGTCGGGGTCGGCGCTGTGACAGTGCGGACGCGGGAGGCGATCAGGATGGCGCGGCGCCGGGTCTGGGGGACGCCGTAGTCGGCGGCATTCAACACCCCGCACCACACGCTGTAACCCCAGCCGCGTAACACCTCTGCGTACTGGCGCCACAGGGGCAGCACGTCCGGCACTTCTTCCATGGCGGTCCACTCGGGGCGCAGGTCGTACAGCCACCGCATCGGCTCGGCGGCGAGCAGGCTACGCGGGTCCTTGCAGGCGGCCAGCAGGGCGCTGCGGGTTTCGCGGCCTTTGGACAGGTCGTGGACGGCCTGGTGGACCAACGGCTGGTCGACGAGGCCGAGCCCCTTGCCGGCACGGGACCACGCCTGGCACGGCGGTGACCCGATCAGCCCGCTGGTGCGGCCCTTGAACGGCTCGGTCGGGTACTGGGCGACGTCGCACTGGATGGTCAGGTGGCCGGCTGCTGCCCGCGTCTTGCAGGCTGCGGTGTCCCACTCCAGGCCGATGTCGCGCAGGCCGAGATCCTCAATGCCGGTGCTCCAGCCGCCAGGGCCGGCGAAGAGGTCGACGATGAGGTCAGCGGTCATCGTCGCCGTCCTCGAACACGTCGTGCAGGCCAGCCAGACCGTGACGTTCCTGCCGGTCCGCCTCCTCGACGAGCGCCTGCCGCAGGACCTTCTCGTTCACGACGGGGACGCCCATCGAGATGCAGCGGCCGATGTAGCCGAACAGCAGGGAGACGGCGGCGAGGATGGCCACGCCGGCGACGACGTACAGGAACGTCCCGCCTGACAGGGCGTTGAGCGCTTCGGCGGCGAAGGTCAGCTTGTCCCAGGCGGTCACGGCTGGCCGCCCTTCTGTGCCCGAGCGGCCTCAGCGGCCTCCCACTCGTCCGCCATCGCAGCAAGGTGGGCTGCGAGTTCACGCGCCTCCTGGACCGTCATGTCGAACCACGCCATGGAGGGCGGCCACATGCGGATCCCGTCGGCGGTAGGGGCGATCAGGTCGCCGCCGTCCTCGTCCCAGCAGAGCCCGAGCTCCTCGGGGCGCTCCAGCACGATCGGGGTCTGCTCCCCCTCGACGACGACCGCCCGGAAGTGCTGCTCGGGCAGTTTGCCGCCGTCCTCGCTGTAGGCGGTGATGCCGATGTGGACGACGTTGCCGTCGGCGCCGATGGACGGGTGCCAGTAGTTGCCGTCGTGGTAGTCGTTGTCGCCGCTGGTCAGCATCTCGGCGACGTTCTCCGGGGTGGGAGGCGTGGTGGCGACGGGCGTCTTGGGGGTGCTCTCGCTCATCGGGGGGCCTTTCCGTACTCGATGGGGGTCTGGTGGGTGCGGCGGGAGCTGAAGTCGTCCACGGGCCGCTCAGGGCGCGGGAGACGAGCCAGGCACGCCCATCCCGTTGCGCAGCCGCGCGGATGGCGGGAGGCGATCAGCCCGAGCAGGCGGGCGGCCCGGTGTAGCGCGGTCACGACGGCTCCCCTTCGCGGGCGGCCTGCGCCTCCCACTGCTCGGCCAGCGCCGCGAGGTTCTTGTCCGGGTCGCGCGCCAGATCCGGGTAGGTCTTGAACACGCCCGTCTCCGGAGGGTTCGTGCCGTCCCAGACGGCCTGATGCTGCTCGGTAGGGGTCTCCGCCTGGTCGGGGACGACCTGCATCGACAAGACGACGGGCGGCTGGTGGAGCTGCGCGAGGAGTTCCTCGCCCTGCTTGTCGAGCGCGGCGAGCACTCTGTCCAGCGAGGAGATCTCACGCCGGGCCGCCTTGATCTTTCGTTCCTCGGCGCTGCGCAGGTCGGCGATCCGCTTGCGGTTGCCCTTGTTCTGCTCCAGCAGGGCGCGGACCTCTTTGGCGGAGGCGTCCGTCAACTCTTCGGCGGTGGCCAGTTCGCCGGCGGCAGCTTGCGTGTAGGGCTCGGAACCCATGTGGTTGCTCCTGGTGCTGTTGAGGTTGGGTGGTGCCGCCGACTCACCCCGACCCCCGATATCGGCGGGGGGGGCCGGCGGCAG
>NZ_KZ559488.1:55552-62535 GCF_002850745.1 Nonomuraea indica | reverse complement strand
GCCGGCGGCGTTCTCGTCCACCACGAACCCGCCGCCGACGGAGTAGTACACCTTCTCGCGCAGCACCGTGCCGTCACCGTCACGGGCGGTGAACCGCATGCCGTTGGGATGGCCGGGCAGCGACACCTTCCGCTCGAAGACGAGGTCCTCACCGACGACGAACGGGATCTCGCGCACGCCGGCCAGCCGCACCGTGCCGCGCTCGCGCATCTCGGCCAGCCGGGCGTCGATGCCGTCCACGTCCACCAGCTCGGGCTTGTCGCCCGACAGGCCGAGCAGGACGGCCTTGTCGCTGCCGTGGCCCTTGCCGGTCAGCCCGAGCGAGCCGTACAGGACCGCCTCGACCCGCGCCACCCGCTCCAGCAGCCCGTCCTCGCGCAGCCCGCGCGCGAACCGGTGAGCGGCGGCCATCGGCCCGCCCGTGTGCGAACTCGACGGCCCGATACCGATCTTGAACAGGTCGAAGACGCTGATCGCCATTGATGTGCGCCTCTCATCAGGGCCGGGGCCCGGCCGGGCCCCGGCGTTCGGTCAGGACTCGCCCGAGGTGAGTGCCTTGTACTCCTCGGCCGAGAGCAGGTCCTCGGGGTCGCCCTCCACGCGCACGCGGAACATCCAGCCCTCGCCGTAAGGGTCGTTGTTGACCAGCGACGGGTCGTCCACGACGGCCTGGTTGACCTCGACGACCTCGCCGCCGAGGGGGGCGTAGATCTCGCTCACCGACTTGGTGGACTCCACCTCGCCGACCGAGTCACCGGCCTCCACGGTCGAGCCGGCCTCGGGAAGCTGCACGTAGACCACGTCGCCCAGGGCCTCGGCGGCGTACGCCGTGATGCCCACGGTCACGGTGACGGACTCGTCGAGCCCGGCCACCCACTCGTGCTCCTTGGTGTAGCTCAGCTCGTCGGGGATGTTGCTCACTTGTTCCTCCTGTAGAAGGGCAGCTCAACGAGGTCCACTGGTTCCTGGCTGCCCCGGATGTCCACGGTCAGGCCTTCACCGGCCCCGGTGTCGACATAGGCCATCGCGATGGGCTTGCCCAGGGTCTGGGAGGGAGCCCCGCTGGTGACCTCGCCGACGACGGCGCCGTCCTTGGTGACCGGATGCCCGTGACGGGGCACCCGGCGGCCCCGCGCGACCAGGCCGGCCAGCCGGCGCCGCGGCGGCACGTCCTTGACCGCCTCCAGCGCCGCCCTGCCGACGAAGTCGCCGGGCTTGTCGAATTTCACCACCCTGCCCAGCCCCGCGTCGAACGGGGTCAGACCGGCGTTCAGCTCGTTGCCGTACAGCGGCATGCCGGCCTCCAGCCGGAGCGTGTCGCGGCTGGACAGCCCGGCGGGGATCAGCCCGAACGGCTTGCCGGCCGCGGTCAGGGCGTGCCACAGCGGCACCGCGTCCTGGACGGCCACGAACAGCTCGAACCCGTCCTCGCCGGTGTAGCCGGTGCGGGCGATGAGCGCCTGCCGGCCGTCGACGAGGCCGGGCAGGCCCGCGTAGTACTTCAGCCCGGTCAGCTCGGCGTCGGTGAGCGTGGCGAGGATCTCCTGGGCGCGCGGTCCCTGCACCGCGATCAGGGCGTACTGCTCGGACCGGTCGTCGACCACCGCGTCGTACGCCTCGGCGCGCCCGGTCAGCTCGCGGGCGACCATCTCGTAGTTGGAGGCGTTGGCCACGACCATGAACTCCTCGTCGCCCAGCCGGTAGACGATGAGGTCGTCGAGCACGCCGCCGCGCTCGTTGACGATCATGGTGTAGCGGGCGCGGCCGACGGCCAGCGCCGACAGGTGACCCACCAGCGCGTAGTCGAGCGCCTCGGCCGCCTGGGGCCCCGTCACGAAGATCTCGCCCATGTGCGAGAGGTCGAACAGGCCGGCGGCCTCGCGCACGGCGTTGTGCTCGGCGGACTCGCTGCCGTAGCGCAGCGGCATGAGCCAGCCGGCGAAGTCGGTCAGCTTGGCGCCGAGACTCTCGTGGACGTCTCGCAGCGGTGTGGGTCGTGACATGAAGCGCACCTCTGGGCAGGGTCGGATGCCAGCATCCTCCCCCTCTGTCATGGATGCCTGAGAGCTTCGCCCGGGTTTTGCCGGACTTTCACCTTCGGCGAGGCCCGCCAAGGCCTGCTTTCCAGAGGTCACCTCGGCCGTGCGGTCCTTTGCCTTGAGAGGTTTGCGGGGAGGGCTTGCTCCTTCAGGGGCTCTGGATGGCTGTCCAGGGCGCTCTCCCGCACGGTGTCGACGGTGATGCCGCCAGCCTAGTGCCGCGACGGGGTCGTTGTCGCCTCCTGCCCGGGCCGGGCGGCCGTCAGCAGGAGGCGACCAGCGCCTCGAACAGCGCGCAGTCGGTGGCCGCCTCGGGATGCCACTGGACGGCCACCGCGAAGTGCGGCGCGTCCAGCTCGACCGCCTCGATCGTGCCGTCCTCGGCCACGGCCGTCACGGCCAGGTCCAGCGCGAGCCGGTCCACCGCCTGGTGGTGGTAGTGCGGCACCTCCACGGGCTCGGTGCCCAGCGCCTTGGCCACCCGCGAGCCCGGCGTGGCGCGGATGCCGAGGTGGCCGAAGGTGCCCGGCCCCGGCGCGTGCCCGGTGTGGCCGACCACGTCGGGCAGGTGCTGGTGGAGAGTGCCGCCGAGCGTCACGTTGAGCACCTGGAGCCCCCGGCAGATGCCGAGGTAGGGCAGTTCCCCGTCCAGCGCGGCCGACAGCAGGCCGAACTCGGCCGTGTCGCGGAACGGCCGGATGTAGCCGGTGTGCTCCTGCGGCTCCGCGCCGTAGCGCTGCGGATCGATGTCGCCCCCGCCCGCCACGATGAGCCCGTCCAGCCGCCCCACCAGCTCGGCCGGGCGGCCGGCGGGCGGCAGCAGCACCGGCTGGCCGCCGGCCCGCTCCACCTGCTCCACGTACGTGTACGGCAGGAGCGCCACGGTCGTGTCCCACACGGTGAACCGGGCGGGCTCGACGTAGGTGGTGATGCCGATGACCGGTCGTCCCACGATGACTCCTCCAGCGACTGTCCGGCGGCTCCTACAGCGGGGTCACGTACGCGCCGGAGATCCCGCCGTCCACCAGGAACTCCGACCCCGTGATGAACGACGAGTCGTCGCTGGCCAGGAACGCCACCGCGGCGGCGATCTCGGTGGCCTCGGCGAAGCGGCCCATCGGCACGTGCACGAGGCGGCGCTGCGCCCGCTCCGGGTCCTTGGCGAACAGCTCCTGCAGCAGCGGCGTGTTGACCGGGCCGGGGCACAGGGCGTTGACCCGGATGCCCTCCCGCGCGAACTGCACGCCGAGCTCGCGGGACATGGCCAGCACGCCGCCCTTGGAGGCGGTGTAGGAGATCTGCGACGTCGCCGAGCCCATGACGGCCACGAACGAGGCCGTGTTGATGATCGAGCCCCTGCCCTGCCGCCGCATGTAGGGGATGACGTGCTTGCAGCACAGGTAGACGCTCGTCAGGTTCACCTCCTGGACGCGGCGCCACGCCTCGATGCCGGTCTCCAGGATGGAGTCGTCGTCGGGCGGTGAGATGCCCGCGTTGTTGAAGGCGACGTCCACGCTGCCGTAGGAGTCGAACGCCGTCTGGTACATCCGCGCGACGTCGGCCTCGCTCGTCACGTCGGCCTTGACGTACAGGCCGCCGACCTCGGCCGCGGCCTTGGTGCCGGCCTCGTCGTCGACGTCCACGCACACCACCCGGGCGCCCTCCTCGGCGAGGCGGCGCGCGGTGGCCAGGCCGATGCCGCTGCCGGCGCCGGTGATGACGGCGACGCGGTCCTGCAAACGCTGCATGTGAGTCACTCCGATGAGATGAAGACGTTCTTGGTCTCGGTGAACGACGCCAGGGCGTCGGGGCCGAGCTCGCGGCCGAGCCCGGACTCCTTGAACCCGCCGAATGGCGTCCAGTAGCGCACCGACGAGTGCGAGTTGACCGACAGGGCGCCGGCCTCGACGGCCCTGGCCACCCGCAGCGCCCGCCCGACGTCACGGGTCCAGATGGAGCCGCTCAGGCCGTAGCGGGTGTCGTTGGCGATCCGTACGGCCTCCTCCTCGTCGGCGAACGGCACGACGGACACGACCGGCCCGAAGATCTCCTCGGTGAAGGCGCGGTCGGTCACCTTGGAGGTCAGCACCGTGGGCGGGAACCAGTAGCCCTTGCCGGTCGGGCACGCGCCCTGCAGGTAGGGGGTGTCGTCGACGAAGCCGCGCACCCGGTCGAGGTGCTCGGCGCTGACCAGCGGCCCCATCTCGGTGCCCTCGTCGAGCGGGTCGCCGACCTTGACCCCGCGCACGGCCTGCCCGAGCAGTTCGAGGAACTCGTCGTACACGTCGGCCTGGACGAGCAGCCGCGACCGGGCGCAGCAGTCCTGGCCCGAGTTGTCGAAGACCGCGTAGGGAGCGGTCCTGGCCGCCTTGCCGAGGTCGGAGTCGGCGAAGACGATGTTGGCCGACTTGCCGCCCAGTTCCAGCGTGATCCGCTTGACGTGCGCCGCGGCCTTGGCCGCGATCTCCTTGCCCACCTCGGTGGACCCGGTGAACACGATCTTGGCCACGTCGGGGTGCTCGACCAGCCGGGCGCCCGCGACCTCCCCTGCTCCGGGCAGGACCTGGAGCACCCCCTCGGGGAGGCCCGCCGCCAGGGCCAGCTCGGCCAGCCGCAGCGCGGTCAGCGGCGTCCACTCGGCGGGCTTGACGATGACCGTGTTGCCCGCCGCCAGCGCCGGGGCGACGCCCCAGCTGGTGATCAGCATCGGGAAGTTCCACGGCACGATGACGCCCACCACGCCCAGCGGCTCCTGGAACGTGACGTCCACGCCGCCGGGCACGGGGATCTGCTTGCCGTGGTTGCGCTCGGGCGCTCCGGCGTAGAAGTGCAGCACGTCGCGGACGCTGCCCGCCTCCCAGCGGGCGTTGCCGATCGGGTGGCCGGCGTTGGCGGTCTCCAGCCGGGCGAGCTCCTCGCCGTGCTCGCCGACCAGGTCGGCGAACCTGCGCAGCAGCCTCGCCCGGTCGCCGGGCGACACCTCGCGCCAGGCGGGGAAGGCCTTCCTGGCCCGCTCCACGGCCCGGTCCACCTCGGCCGCGTCGGCCATCTCGACGTCGGCGACGACTTCTTCGGTCGCCGGATTGATGATCTTCATATCCTCTCGTCACATCCGTTCGAAGCTGCGGAACAGCTCCCAGTCGGTCACCGCCGCGTCGAAGGCCGTCAGCTCGACGCGGGCGTTGTTGGCATAGTGCTCCACCACCTCGTCGCCGAACGTGGCGCGGGCCAGCTTCGAGCGTTCGAACAGCTCCAGCGCGTCGCGCAGCGTGTGCGGCACGGTCTCGGCACCCGAGGTGTAGGCGTTGCCGGTGCACGCCTCCTCCAGCGTGAGCTCCTCGTCGATGCCGCGCAGCCCCGCCGCGACCAGCGCCGACACCGCGAGGTACGGGTTGACGTCACCGCCCGGCACCCTGTTCTCGATGCGCAGCGAGTGCCCGTGGCCGACCAGGCGCAGCGAGCAGGTGCGGTTGTCCACGCCCCACTTGACCGCGGTCGGGGCGAAGCTGCCGGGGACGAAGCGCTTGTAGGAGTTGATGTTGGGCGCGTACAGGAGGGTCAGCTCACGCATGCAGGCGAGCTGGCCGGCGATGAAACGGGCGCCCAGCTCCGACAGGCCGTGCGGGCCGTCGCCGGCCATCACCGGCTCGCCGTCGAGGCCGCGCAGCGAGATGTGGATGTGGCAGGAGTTGCCCTCCCGCTGGTTGGGCTTGGCCATGAACGTGATCGCCTTGCCCTCCTGGGCGGCGATCTCCTTGGCGCCGTTCTTGTAGATGACGTGGTTGTCGCAGGTCTTGAGCGCCTCGTCGTAGCGGAAGGCGATCTCGTGCTGGCCGAGGTTGCACTCGCCCTTGGCCGACTCGACGTAGAGGCCGGCGCCTTCCATCTCACGGCGGATGCGGCGCAGCAGCGGCTCGATGCGGGCCGTGCCGAGCAGGGAGTAGTCGACGTTGTAGAGGTTGGCGGGGGTCAGGTCGCGGTAGGCACGCTTCCAGGCGTCCTCGTAGCTGTTGTCGTAGACGACGAACTCCAGCTCGGTGCCCACGCAGGCGACCATGCCGCGCTCGGCCAGCCGGGCGAGCTGGCGGCGCAGGATCTGGCGCGGCGAGGCGGCGACCTCTCCACCGTCCACCCAGGTCAGGTCGGCCATGAGCATGGCGGTGCCCTCCTGCCACGGCACCCTGCGCAGGGTGGACAGGTCGGGCTTCATGACGAAGTCGCCGTAGCCGCGCTCCCAGGACGACATGGCGTAGCCCTCGACGGTGTTCATGTCGACGTCCACGGCGAGCAGGTAGTTGCAGCCCTCGGAGCCGTGGTGGAGCACCTCGTCGAGGAAGAAGCGGGCGGACAGGCGCTTGCCCTGCAGCCGGCCCTGCATGTCGCACAGCGCCAGCAGCACCGTGTCGATGCGGCCGGCCTCGATGTCGGATTTCAGTTCCTCGACTGACAGGCTCACGGGCGCCCCTTCGCGAAAAGTCTGGAAACAGACCATTGAGGGCATGCAAACACCATGCGGAGGGTGCTGTCAATGCCTCCACCTCGAAGAATGCTTTTACCGGATCGTCACAATCCGGGGCTTGACGGACGGACAAGGAGGGGCGAACCATCGCCGCATAGAGCTATGGTCCGACCGTGGCCCATTGGAAGGGCGGCGGTCCGGCCCGTGCCGGAGGTGGCAACCGTGGTGCAGAGCAAACGACACGTCCATGGGGTCGACTACGAGAAGGTGTCCGCCGACTATCTGGAGAAACGCAAACTGCAGCAGGGCGCGGCGGGGTGGGTGCTGCTCGCGGGGCTCGGCGTCGCCTACGTCATCTCGGGGGACTTCGCGGGCTGGAACTTCGGCCTCGAACAGGGAGGCTGGGGCGGCCTGCTCATCGCCACCGTCCTGATGGCGATCATGTACACCTGCATGGTGCTGGGGCTGGCGGAGATGTCGTCCAG
>NZ_KZ559488.1:35718-55542 GCF_002850745.1 Nonomuraea indica | reverse complement strand
TTCCGGCTTCCCCCGCCGCGCCCTCGGCCCGCTCGGCGGCTTCGCCACCGGCGTGGCCATCCTCATCGAGTACGCCGTGGCGCCCGCCGCGATCGCCGTCTTCATCGGCGGCTACGTCGAGGCGCTCGGCCTGTTCGGGCTCACCAACGCCTGGCCGGTCTACCTGGCGGCCTACGTCATCTTCGTCGGCCTGCACCTGTGGGGC
Organism: Nonomuraea indica; assembly: GCF_002850745.1. Taxonomy (GTDB): domain Bacteria; phylum Actinomycetota; class Actinomycetes; order Streptosporangiales; family Streptosporangiaceae; genus Nonomuraea; species Nonomuraea indica. Next base: position 55,337 of record NZ_KZ559488.1, on the reverse strand, counting down.
GTCGGCGAGGCGCTCAAGGTGATGTTCGTGATCACCGGCATCGCGCTCGTGGCGCTGGTCGCCTTCACGGTCGGGATGATCCCCAAGTTCGACGGCGCCCGGCTGTTCGACATCGCGCCCACCGACGCGCCAGGGGCGAGCACGTTCCTGCCGTTCGGCGCCGTCGGCGTCTGGGCCGCGCTCGTCTACGCCATCTGGTTCTTCCTGGCCATCGAGGGCGTGCCGCTGGCCGCCGAAGAGGCCCGCGACCCCCGGCGCGACATGCCCAAGGGCATCATCGCCGGCATGATGGTGCTGCTGGTGACGGCGGCGTTGATGCTGCTGCTCGCGCCCGGCGGTGGCGGCTCGAAGGCCATCGCGGGCAGCGACAGCCCGCTGCCCGACGCCGTCAGGGCCGCCTACGGCGGCGACAACTTCCTCGCCGACTTCGTCAACTACGTCGGCCTGGCCGGGTTGATCGCCAGCTTCTTCTCCATCATCTACGCCTACTCCCGGCAGCTCTTCGCACTCTCGCGGGCCGGCTACCTGCCCCGGTGGATGTCGGTCACCGGCAAGCGGCGCACGCCGTACCTGGCGCTGATCGTGCCCGGCACGGTCGGCTTCCTGCTCGCCGCCATCACCCAGGCGGGCGACCTGATGATCCAGATCGCGGTCTTCGGGGCGACGATCTCGTACGTGCTGATGATGCTGTCGCACATCGTGCTCCGCAGGCGCGAGCCGAACATGGAGCGGCCGTACCGCACCCCGGGCGGCGTCGTCACCACCGGCATCGCGCTGGTGCTGGCCATGGCGGCGGTCGTGGCGGTCTTCCTGGTCGACGTCGTCGCCGCGCTGTGGGTGGCGGGCATCTTCGTCGCCCACCTGGCGTACTTCTGGTTCTACAGCCGGCACCGCCTGGTCGCCAACGCCCCGGAGGAGGAGTTCGAGGCGATCGAGCGGGCAGAGCAGGAGCTGGCCTGACGCCGGCGGGTTAGGGTCGGCCAGTGGGCACATCGGTGACCTGACCCCGACCAGAAGGACGACGTGGAGCAGTCAGCGCGGCAGGAGCGGCAGGAGGCACGGGCGGACACGTCCCGGGGCGACGGCGGGCGCCCCGCGGCGGGCCTGGGCCCCATGGCGGTGCTACGCCCGGTGCGCGCCGGCAACGCCTTCGAGGAGACCGTCGAGCGCCTCTTGCAGGTGATCAAGCTGGGCGTCGTGGCGCCGGGCGAGAAGCTCCCGCCCGAGCGGGAGCTCGCCGTCCGGCTCGGCATCAGCCGGGTCACCCTGCGCGAGGCCATCCGCGCCCTCCAGGACGCGGGCTACCTCGACGTGCGGCGCGGCCGCTACGGCGGCGCGTTCGTCACCTACACCCCGCCCGCCCCCGGCGCCGGCATGCTGCGCAAGGTGGTGGCCGACATGGGCGCCGCCGACCTCAACGACGCGCTGACCTTCCGGATGGCCGTGGAGTGCGGCGCGGCCCAGGTGCTGGCCGCCACCCCGCTCACCGACGAGCAGCGGGCGGTGCTGCGGGGCAAGCTGATGGACCTGGAGGAGGCCCGTGTCGAGGACTACCGGCGCCTCGACACGGCCTTCCACCTGTCCATCGCCGAGCTGACGGGCTCCCCGCTGCTGGCCTCGGCCTGCGCCGACGCCCGGTTGCGCGTCAGCGACCTGCTGAACGCCATCCCGATGCTGCAGGTCAACCTCGAACACGCCGCCAGCCAGCACCAGGCCATCGTGGCGGCCATCCTGGCCGGCGACCCGGAGGCGGCCCGCCGCGCGGTGGCCGAGCACCTGGAGGGCACGGCCGCGCTCCTGCGGGCCTTCCTCGGCTAGCTGTACCGCCGGTTCGTGGCGGGCCGTCCGGCCGGTTCCGGCGCTGGCGGGATCGTCGGGATCAGGTGGCGACCGGGCCCTGCGCGGTGAAGGCGTGCGCCGTCCCGTCCGGCCAGGTCACCAGCACCTTCCCGGCGTCCGCCCGGACCGTGGGCAGGCCCGCGCCGGTCAGGCGGGCCAGTTCGCCCTCGCCCGTGAGGACGGCGACGGCGACGGCCCAGCCGTCCCGCGCCACGCCGTCGAGCGCGGGCACCAGCGCCGGGGCGCCGAAGGCGGTGCCGTCCGGGGCCTCGACCGCCGTCGCCCGCTCATAGCCGTACAGACCGGCGAGCAGCGTCTCCGGCCCGCCGGGGGAGCGCAGCACGACGCCCGGACCGCCTGGACTGCCGTGGCCGATCTGACCGGCCGGACCGCTGGAACCGGCGGGACCCCGGGAACCCGCCGGACTGCTGGAACCGGCCGGAGCGCTGGAACCGGCCGGAGCGGTCCCGTCGGGCGGTGCGGCGGGGAGCGCCGGGTCGGAGGGCGTCGCCTGGGGCAGGGCCCAGCTGGTCTGGCGGACGCGCGAGCCCGGCGCGACCCGGTGGATCCGCACCTCGACGGGGCCGCGCAGCACGCTGACGCTCGCGGCGTCCGCGGTGCGCGAGGCCGCCCAGGCGATATCGCCCAGCGTCCCCGCGCCGGCGGGGGTGAGCGGGCCGCGCGGGGCGGGGGCGCCGTCCTCGGTCACCGGCCCGAAGTGGTTGTCTCGGACGGCGCCCGGGGTGGTGGGCGCGGTGCGCGTGGAGTAGGCGTAGCGGTCGTAGAGGGGGTCGTCGGCGTACTTCTCGCTGCCGTGGTTGATCAGCGTGGCGACCCCGCCCGAGTTCTGCACCAGGAGACCGGGGCCGGGCAGGGCGGCGGTGCCCGTCGGGCCCGGCTCCTCGGGCGCGGTCCACACCGGGTGGTCCGGCGGCAGCAGCAGGCCGAGGAACGCCTTGGCGGCCCAGTACGACGACGCCCAGCCGGAATAGGGCTGCAGGGTGGGCTCGTACGGGCCGTACCAGCCGAGCGTGAGCAGCCCGTCCGCCGACAGCGCCCCCCGGTCCAGGAAGTGCCGCAGGACGCCGGAGGCGATGCGCCGCGTCTGCCCCGGCGCCAGGGGCGTCGCGTCCACCAGCGCCCCGGCGAACAGCGACGTCACCGAGGCGAAGCGGTAGGTCAGCGAGCGGCCGTGGTAGAGCATGCCGCCGCCGGCGTCGAACGTCAGGGCGAACCCGCCCAGGAACTCCCGCAGCCGCTCGCCGTGCACGCCGGCCTCCCGGCCCGACAGGTGGGCCAGCAGCGCCGGGTAGAGGTGCAGGGCCCAGCCGTTGTAGTGGTCGAAGGCGCGGCCGGGACCGTCGGCGTACCAGCCGTCGCCCGCGTACCAGGGCTCGATCCGCGTCAGCCCCCGCTCGATCGCCGCCTCGGCCTCCCCGGTGTGCAGCCCGGCCGAGGCCAGGAAGCCGCCGACGGCCGCCGGGAACATCCACCAGTTGCTGTTGGCCGGCTCGTGGCGCAGCGTCGCGGACAGATAGCCGGTCATCCCGGCGCGGGTCCTCTCCTCCAGCCGGTCCCACAGGTGCGGGCGGGTCAGCCACAGGCTCAGCGCGATCGAGGCGGCCTCCACCATGGACTGCGTGCGGTCCCCGACCGGCTGCCACACCCGCGGCCCCGCCTCCAGGCCCCGCGCGTAGGGCTCCAGCAGCGCGGGATCGCCGCCGCCGGCCACGCGGAAGGCAGCGAGCAGGAACGTGCGCGCGTACCCCTCCATGCCGTCGCAGCGCGACCAGCTCTCCCGGCCCGGCATGTTCACCTCCGCGCCGTCGGGGGAGCGGAACGGCTCGACGGCCGCCAGCAGCGCGTCGGCGACCGCCTCCCAGTGGTGGCGGGTCCAGCCGGTGTACGGGCTGAGCGAACGGTCCTCGGGCGGCAGCGGCGACATGCGCACACACTCCAGGGTCTCGGAAAGCGCTTTCCGGCATTATGGCAGCCCCGACGGTCGCCGAGACAGGGGGAGCCGGGAGAACGTGCCACCCCGCGCGGGCTCGTAGCATCGAAGCTGAGTCATGGCCCACTGGTTCCAGCAGAGCATCATCGCGACGGGACGGCTGCCGCTGTTCTGCTACTTCGTCGCGCTCATCGTGGCCTTCATCGCCACCCGGATCAACGTCCGCCTGATCAGGGCCAAGGTCGGCTGGTTCCGCAACGTGAACGTGGGCGAGATGCACATCCACCACGTGGTCTTCGGCGTGGTGCTCATGCTCGTCGGGGGCGTCACCGGGTTAATCGTCTCCTCCGCCTCGCAGGTCGGCTACGCCGTCGCCGCCTCGGTGTTCGGCGTCGGCTCGGCGCTGGTGCTCGACGAGTTCGCGCTGATCCTGCACCTGCACGACGTCTACTGGGAGGAGGAGGGGCGCACCTCGGTCGACGCCGTGTTCGTCGCGGTCGCCGTCACCGGCCTGCTGCTCATCGGCCTGCGCCCGCTCACCTGGGACTTCGGCACGCCCGTCAACCCGGCCGCGCTGATCGTGGCCAACCTCGTGCTCGCGGTCATCACCCTGCTCAAGGGCAAGATCTGGACGGGGCTGGTCGGCCTGTTCGTGCCGGTGCTGCTCGTCGTGGGCGCGATCCGGCTGGCCCGGCCGGGATCGCCGTGGGCCCACTGGTTCTTCGCCAGGCGCTCGCCGCGCAAGATGGCCACGGCCATCCACCGGGAGGAGCGCTGGCGGCGGCCGGTGATCGCCGCCAAGATCGCCTTCCAGGAGTTCCTGTCGGGGCGGCACGACCTGCCGTCCACGCGCCGCGCCCGTCGGCACACCTGAGCCGTGCCGTCGCAGCCCCTGCCGCCCGGAGCCGTGCCGCCCGGAGCCGTGCCGCCCCAGTCCGTGCCGAATCGGTCCGTGCCGAATCGGTCCGTGCCGCCCGCGTCCGCGCCGGCGCGGTCCGAACCGTCGGGGAGGACGCCGCCCGGCGCGGGCGCGTCGCTGCTGTCCGCGGTGCTGCCGGTCGCCGCCCGGTACGGGCTGGTGCTCGCCGGCGGCCACGCCCTGGCGCTGCACGGCCTCGCCGTCCGGCCGGGGGAGGAGATCCACCTCGTCACCGACCGGGAGGACGGCGCCGGCCGGCGGGCTCGGGTGGCGGAGGCGGCGGAGGTGGCAGAGGTGGCGGGGGCGGCGGAGGCGGTGCGGCGCGGGCTGCTGGAGGCGGGGCTGGAGGCGGCGCTCGGGGCGGTGGGCCCGCGTGAGGCCGCGCTGGCGGTGCGGGATGAGGTGACGGGCGAGCGCCGCGAGGTCGTCCTGCGCCGGGAGGCGTTGCAGCGGCCGGCCGTCACGCTGGGCGGCCTGCGGGTGATCGACACGGACGACGCGGTCGGCCTGGCGCTGCGGGCGCTGCACGACGCGGGGCTCGCCGGTGACCTCGCCGTGGCGGCCAGGGCCGGCCGGTCGCGTACGTTCCGCGAGCTGGAGGCCCTGGCCCGGCCGCACCATGACGACTTCGCGCTGCCGGAGCTGGTCATGCGGCTGGAGTTCGCCGAGCTGATGCCGGACGAGGCGTTCCAGGCGTCCGGGGTGGACGTGACGGAGGCCGCGCGCGTCCGGGCGTTCGCCCGCGCGTGGGCGGAGGACATCAGGCTGCGGCGGTCCGAGGACGGCGACGCCGACTACGACGACCCCGACCTGCCCGCCGTCGACTGACGGCATCCCGCCGGCCCCGGACCCCGCCTCGGCCGTGGCTCCGCGTGGACCGTCTCCTCCTCAGGGGGGAGAGGTCAATCAAAGTTGACATACTTTGGTGGTCAATCTAGGTTGACGGGTGCGGAACTCGTGCCGCCGTTCGTTGGGCAGGGTCGGAGCACTGTCGAGAGGAAAACTGGTGATCAAGGACTTACTCGTCTACATCCGCCCCCACAGGGGCATCCTTGCGATCGGCGGGCTGTTGGGCCTGATCGGGTCCATCGCGGGACTGGCGATGCCACTGCTGGCCAAGTACGTCGTGGACGCCTTCGGGGAGGACCGGTCGATGGCCGGGCCGCTCATCGGGCTCACCGTGGCCGTCCTCGTCGGCGCGGTCGTCTCGGCCGGCGGCACCTACCTGATGGAGCGCACCGGCGAGGGCATCGTGCTGGGCGCCCGGCGCAAGCTGGTGGACCGGCTGCTCCGGCTCAAGGTCGCCGACGTGGACCGGCTCAAGCCCGGCGACCTGTTGTCCCGGGTCACCGGCGACACGACCCTGCTGCGCGCCGTGCTGACCAACGGCATCGTCAACTCGATCGGCGCGGCGTTCATGCTGGTCGGCGCGATCGTCATGATGGCCACCATGGACGGCGTGCTGCTGCTGGTCACGCTGCTGGTGGTGGTCGTCATCGGCGGCATGACCGGGTTGCTCATGCCGCGGATCCAGCGGGCACAGCGGGAGGCGCAGGAGGCCGTGGGCGAGATGGGCGCGGTGCTCGACCGGGCCCTGCAGGCGTACCGGACGGTCAAGGCGAGCGGGGCCGAGGAGCGGGAGATCGGCGTCGTCGCGAGCGCGGCCGAGCGCGCCCGTGACCGTGGTCTCCAGGTCGCCGGCTGGACGTCGCTCGCGGGGGTGGCGACGTGGATGGCGGTGCAGATCGCGTTCCTGTGCGTGCTGGCCGTCGGCGGCGCGCGCGTCTCCTCCGGCACGCTGGAGGTGTCGTCGCTCATCGCGTTCCTGCTGTACCTGTTCTACCTGGTCGCGCCCATCGGGCAGCTCGTCGAGGGCGCCGTCCAGCTCCAGCAGGGCCTGGCCGCCGTCAAGCGGATCAAGGAGATCGAGGACCTGCCCGCCGAGCCGGTCGCGGTCGCGGCGCCCTCCACCGCCGAGCCGGTCGGCCTGCGGTTCACGGACGTGGTCTTCCGGTACGCCGAGGACCGGCCGGCCGTTCACCAGGGAGTGAGCTTCGAGGTCCCGCCCGGCGGCCTGACCGCGCTCGTCGGGCCGTCCGGCGCCGGCAAGTCCACCGTGTTCGCCCTGCTCGAACGCTTCTACGAGCACCAGGAGGGCACGATCACGGTCGGCGGCCGCGACATCGGCGACTGGCCGCTGCCCGAGCTGCGCGCCGCGCTCGGCTACGTCGAGCAGGACGCGCCCGTGCTCGCCGGCACGCTCCGGGAGAACCTCCTGTTCGCCGCCCAGGACGCCACCGAGGACGATCTGCGGCGCGCCATCACCCGGACGCGCCTGGACGACCTCGTGGCCCGGCTGCCCGAGGGGCTCGACACGGCCGTCGGCCACCGCGGCGTGCTGCTGTCGGGCGGCGAGCGGCAGCGGGTCGCGATCGCCCGCGCGCTGCTGCGCAGACCCCGGCTGCTGCTGCTCGACGAGGCCACCTCGCAGCTCGACGCGGTCAACGAGCTGCGCCTGCGCGAGGTCATCGCCGAGGTGGCCGCCGAGACGACCGTGCTGGTGATCGCGCACCGCCTGTCGACCGTGACCAACGCCGACCGCATCGTCGTCATGGAAGGCGGCGGGGTGCGGGCCGTGGGCACGCACGACGAGCTGGTCGGCCAGGACGAGCTCTACCGCGAGCTGGCCGCCACCCAGTTCCTCGTGTCCTGACATGTGGGACGGGGGATGACGCAGCGGGGGGAGGGACGTTAGAGGTGGCGTGACAGGCGGATACCACAGCGGGCTCGACGGGTTGCTGGACGGCCGGAGGCTGTCGCCCGTGCAGCGCCGGATCGCCCACTACCTGTCCGAGCACCTCGACGAGGCCATCTTCCTGTCCAGCGTCGAGCTGGCCGAGCGGGCCGGGGTGAGCCAGCCGTCGGTGACCAGGTTCGCGGTGGTGCTGGGCTTCGCCGGATACCCCGAGCTGCGGCAGGCGCTGCGGCCGCTGGTGCTGGCCGGCACGCCCGACGGTCCCCACGAGGGCCTGCTGCAGGGCGCCATCGACGACGAGATCCGCAGCCTGGCCCGGCTGCGCGAGCGGCTGCCCGCGCTGCCGCTCAAGGAACTGGGCGAGGCGCTGGCCGCCACCGAGCCGCTGCCCGTGCTGGGACTGCTGGCCTCCAGCGGGCCGGCGACCACCCTCGCCCACTTCGCCCGGCGCATCCACCCGGACGTCCGGCTGCTCACCCACGGCGGCTGTGAGCTGTCCGACGCGTTGCACGCGGCCCGCCGGGCCGGGGCCGAGTGGGTGCTGGCGGTGGTCCTGCCGCCCTACCCCGCCGACGCGGTGCGGGCCCTGGAGTACGCCGGGAAGCTGGGGCTGAAGACGGCGGTCATCACCGACCGGCCCGGCTTCCCGGCGGAGGTGGTGCTCGACGCGCCCGTCGGCGACCGGCCGGTGTCCAACGCGCACGCGGCGCCGCTGGCTCTGGCCATGGCGCTGGTGGAGGCCATGGCCGACGCGGCGCCGCTGCGCACCCGGGCGCGGTTGGAGGAGTGGGAGCGGATGACCGACGAGACCGGGACGTTCGCGCCCGTGGACCGCCGCTAGCCCTATCCGGCCAGCCGGCGCATGGAGCGCACCGACCAGGTGACGGTCAGCGCCGCCAGCGCCAGCATGACGGCGAACGCCACGGGGATCGAGGAGTCGGTCAGGTCGCCGGCGAACAGCGCCCGGCCGGCCACCACGGGGTGGTACATGGGGTTGAACACGGCCACCTGCTGCATCCACTCGGGCGCCAGCGTCATGGGCAGGAGGGCGCCCGACAGCAGCATGATCGGCAGGGCGAAGAACTGCATGATCTGCGCCATGCCGTTCTCGTCGCGCAGCGACAGCGCCAGGCCGTAGCCGACGCCGGAGGCGAACAGGCCGGTCACGGCGACGAGCAGCACGGAGACGGCGACTCCGGGCAGGCTCGCCCGCATGCCCATGGCCAGCGCGATGAGCACCACGGCGACCGACTGGAGCACCAGCACGACGCCGTCGCGCAGGACCCGCCCGAGCACGATCGCCGGGCGCCAGGCCGGGCTGACCGCGACGCGCTCCAGCACACCGCTGCGCAGCTCGTAGATCATGCCGTAGCCGACGCCGATCGAGCCGAACAGCGCGGTTATCACCAGCATGCCCGGCGTGAACCCCGTCAGCATGTCGGCCGTCGACTGTCCCGCCGACCCGGCGACCAGTGGGCCGAACAGCAGGAGGTAGACCACCGGCTGGACGATGCCGAACAGCGGCCAGATCGGGTTGCGGAAGGTGTTGCGCAGCTCGTAGCCGAGGAAGAGGCCGGTGTGGCCGACGACGTGGCGGATCACGCGGCGGCTCCGGTGTCGCGCAGGGACCGGCCGGTCTTGGCCAGGAAGACGTCGTCGAGCGTGGACCGGTCGAGCGCGATCGAGGTGAGCCCGATGCCCTCGTCCTGCAGCCCACGCAGCAGCGCGGGCAGCGTCCGTTCCCCGTCGTCCACGTACACGCGCAGCACCTCGTCGTCCAGGCGGGTCTCCCGCGCGTACGGCTTGAGCGTCTCGGCGGCCCGTGCGGGGTCGTCCACCCGGAGCGTCACCACGTCACCCGAGACCTCCCTCTTCAGCTCTCCCGGGGTCCCCTGGGCCACGATCCGCCCGTGGTCCACGATCGCCAGGCGGTCGCAGAGCGCGTCGGCCTCGTCGAGGTAGTGGGTGCTGAGCAGCACGCTGGTGCCCGTCTCGCGCAGCCGCCGGATGCGGTCCCAGAGGTTGGCCCGGTTCTGCGGGTCGAGCCCGGTGGTCGGCTCGTCCAGGAACAGCAGCGGCGGGGCGTGCACCAGGCCGAGCGCGATGGCCACCCGCCGCTTCTGGCCGCCCGACAGCGTGCGGCCCGGCCGGTCGGCCATCTCGGTCAGCTCGAACCGCTCCAGCATCTCGGCCGTGGCCCGTGCGGGTTCGGCCACGCCGTGGATCCGGGCGGCCATCGTGACCTGGGCGCGGGGCGTGGTGTTGTCCTCCACCCCGCCGGCCTGGCTCACGTAGCCGAGGTTGCGGCGCACCCCGCCCGGGTCCTTCAGCAGGTCGTGGCCGGCGACGACGGCCGTGCCCGAGTCGGGGACGATCAGCGTGGCGAGCATCCTGATCGTGGTGGTCTTGCCCGCGCCGTTCGGGCCGAGGACGCCGAAGATCTCGCCCTTCCTCACCTCCAGGTCGACGCCGCGCACGGCCTCGACGGTCTGCGCGCCCTTGCGGCCGCGGGTCGTGAACGCCTTGCGTAAGCCGTGGGCCTCGATGATCACATGAGCCTCCTTCAGAACAGCTCGCCCGCCTCCACCCGCCTGAGCGCGTCCTCCGCCCAGGCGAGCTGGGCGGCGAACATCGCGGCGGTGAGACGGAGGTTCTCGTCTATGTGGCGGGGGGCGCCGAAGCGCTGCTTGGCGCCGTAGGCGTGCTCGAGCATGGAGATCGAGCGGCGCAGGTCCTGGATCCTGTGGTGCAGCGCCGGGATGAGCTCCGCCTTGTCCAGGCGGTCGGCGTAGGTGAGGGCGACCTGGAAGGGGTCCACGATGGGCCGGACCTCGTGCCAGGCCAGGAGCAGGTTGCGGTGGAAGTCCTCGCGGCCGGCCTCGGTGATCGCGTAGACGGTCTTGCCGCCCTTGCCGCTCTCGACCACGGTGAGCAGGCCCTCGTCGGCCATCTTGGACAGCCCGTGGTAGATCGAGCCGAACGCCACGCTGGCCCAGCTGTCGGCGCCCATCACCTCCAGCCGCCTGCGCACCTGGTAGCCGTTCATGGGTTCGTCGAGCAGTGTGCCGAGGATGAGAAGCCGTGTCGAGGAGGACATACTCAAATTTGTATTCAAGTTTGAGTACGGGCGTCAAGGTCCTAAACTGATTTCATGACCACACGGCCCACCGCGTTGATCACCGGAGCTTCCAGGGGCGTGGGCGAGGCCGTCGCGCGAGCGCTGGCGCCGACCCACGACGTCCTGCTCGGCGGGCGCGACGAGAGCGCCCTGGCCCGCCTGGCGGGGGAGCTGCCCGGCGCGCGGCCCTGGCCGGTCGAGCTGACGGAGGTCACCGCGGCCGACGTCGAGGGCGTCGACCGCCTCGACGTGCTGGTGCACAGTGCCGGCATCGCGCCGCTCGGCCGCATCGCCGACAGTCCGGTCGCGGCCTGGCGCACGGCGATGGAGGTCAACGTCGTCGCGGTCGCCGAGCTGACAAGGCTGCTGCTGCCCGCGCTGCGCCGGGCCGGCGGTCACGTGGTGTGCGTCAACTCCGGCCAGGGGCAGCGCGCCGGCGCCGGCTGGGGTCCCTACGCGGCCAGCAAGTTCGCGCTGCGCGCCTTCGCCGACGCCCTGCGCGCCGAGGAGCCCCTGCTCAGGGTGACGACCGTCTACCCCGGCCGGACGGACACCGACATGCAGCGCGGGGTGCGCGAGCACGAGAACGGGCCGTACGAACCGGATCGCTACCTGCGGCCCGAGAGCGTCGCCCGGGCCGTGCTGGCCGCCGTCAACGCCGGTCCCGACGCCCACCTGACCGAGCTGACCCTGCGGCCGGCCGCCGGTCCCGTCTCCTGATCCGGGCGCTGATCTGCGGCTTCGCCGCCGCCTCCTCCTTCAGGAGGACACGCGAAACCGTCCGCTGGTCGTACCCCTTTAGGGAATCTTTGCATCGGTCCGGACGTTGGCGGGATATAGAACGCAGCTGCGGAACGAGGTGCGCTGGGGATGGCAAGGCCAACGGGGAGTCGCGCGCAGGAGCAGCACGTCGCCGAGCGCGATCTGCTGGGGACCTATCTCGCCGAGATCGGCAGGGTCCCGCTGCTGACGGCGGAGGAAGAAGTCGAGCTGGCCAAGCGGATAGAGGCCGGGCTCTTCGCCGAGCACCTGCTCGACCGCGGCGGCTCCGAGCCGCGCATCGGGGACGCGGCCGACGAGGAGCTGGAACGCCTGGCGATCTCCGGGCGGCGGGCCAAGGATGAGTTCATCCAGGCCAACCTGCGGCTGGTCGTGGCGGTGGCACGAAAGTACTCCGGCCGGGGGATGCCGCTGATCGACCTGGTCCAGGAGGGCAACCTGGGGCTGGTCCGGGCCGTGGAGAAGTTCGACTACCGGCGGGGCTACAAGTTCTCGACCTACGCCACCTGGTGGATCAGGCAGTCGGTCGGCCGGGCCATCCACGAGCAGGCGCGGCCGGTGCGGTTGCCCACCCACGCCGGTGAGCAGATGACCAGGCTGATGCGGGTGCGCCGCGACCTGCTGGCCGAGTTCGACGTCGAGCCGACCGACGACGACCTCGCGGCGATCCTGGAGCTGCCGATCGAGCGGGTGCGCGAGCTGCGCCGCTGGGCCTCCGACCCGGTGTCGCTGCAGCTCGGCGTCGGCGACGAGGACGAGACCGAGCTGGGCGACATGATCGCCGACGAGACCTGGGCCGATCCGGAGCAGCAGGCGATCGACATCCTGGAGCGCGAGCGGCTCGACGAGTGGCTCACCGACCTGGAGGGCGACACCCGCGACATGCTGCGCTGGCGCTACGGCCTGGTGGACGGGCGCGAGCACACGCTCACCGAGGTGGGCGAGCGATACGGCATCGGCCGCGACCGGGCCCGCCGCATCGAGCGCGACGCGCTCGCCCGGCTGCGCCGGATGGCCACCGCCGCCGCCTGACCTGCCCTGACCTGACCTGCCGGGGGGCCGCGACGCGGCCCCCCACCGGCACACCGCCCGGCTGACGACTCCTCCGGCCGCGTGGCGGCCCTGCTCGCCTCGACCCCGCCCCGCGCCGTCGCCGTCCGCGCCGTGCCGTCGCCGTCCGCGTTGAGGCGATCCATCCGCGTCGACGGATGCCGCTCCGCGCCGGCCGGGTCCGCGGGAGCGACCGCACGCGCCCGAGGGCCCCGCGGCGGTGAAGACCCTCCTCCCGAGCTGCGGCCCCGGTGGCCTCGCATGTCCGGAATCGGCGGTGTGAATCATCCGAAACACCGGCGAAACACCAGTCCGGCGAGATTCACCGACGTGAAACACACCTGGTCGAGCCACGAAACCGTGGGCGAACACGCTGTGGCCACACGTCATATGTAAGGAGGGTCGCGTCGTGAAGATCGATAGCGGCACGACTGCCTGGATGCTCACAGCCACCGCGTTGGTGCTGTTGATGACTCCGGGCCTCGCGTTCTTCTACGGGGGCATGGCCAGGGCCAAGAGCGTCCTGAACATGATGATGATGTCGTTCGTCGCCATCATCACGGTGTCCATCGCCTGGGTCCTGTACGGGCACTCGCTCACGTTCAGCGACAACCCGATGCCCTGGCTCAACAACTTCGTCGGCGGCTTCGAGCACTTCGGGCTCCAGAGCCTGGTGGACACGGCCACGAAGGACGACGGCACGGGCATGCCCAGCCTGATCTTCTCGGCCTTCCAGCTGACGTTCGCCATCATCACCGTCGCGCTGATCAGCGGCGCGATCGCGGACCGCGCCAAGTTCGGCGCCTGGGTGCTGTTCACCATCGTCTGGGCGACGCTCGTCTACTTCCCGGTCGCCCACTGGGTGTGGGGCACCGGCTGGCTGAACACCCTCGGCATCGAGGACTTCGCGGGCGGCACGGTGGTCCACATCAACGCCGGCGCCGCCGCGCTCGCCCTGGCGCTCGTCCTGGGCAGGCGGCAGGGCTGGCGCAAGGAGCCGATGCGGCCGCACAACCTCACACTGGTCCTGCTCGGGGCCGGTCTGCTGTGGTTCGGCTGGTTCGGCTTCAACGCCGGCTCGGAGCTGGCGGTCGACGGCACGGCGGCCCTGGCGTTCATGAACACGCAGATCGCCACCGCCGCGGCGGCCGGCGCCTGGCTCGTCGTCGAGAAGAGGCGCGACGGCCACGCCACCACCCTCGGCGTCGCCTCCGGCGCGGTCGCGGGCCTGGTGGCCATCACTCCGGCCTGCGGCTTCGTGGACCCCTGGGCGGCCATCGTCATCGGCCTGCTCGCCGGTGTGGCCTGCGCCTACGCCGTCGGCCTGAAGTACAAATTCGACTACGACGACTCGCTCGACGTGGTCGGCGTCCACATGGTGGGCGGTCTCGTCGGCGCGGTGGCGCTGGGCTTCCTCGCCCGCTACCCGTTCCTGGAGCAGCAGAACGAGGGCCTGTTCTACGGCGGCGGGTTCACGCAGCTCGGCCTGCAGGTGCTGGGCCCGGTCGCGGTCGGCGCCTACTCGTTCGTCGTCACCTGGGTGATCGCCAAGATCATCGACAAGGTGATGGGCTTCCGGATCCCGGTCGAGGAAGAGGTCACCGGCATCGACATCACCACCCACGCCGAGACCGGTTACGACCTCGGCACGGTCCACGCCTCCGGCGTGACCTCCCCGAACGGTTCCGTCGCCCCGGCAGCCAAGAAGGTAGAGGCATGAGGCTCATCACCGCGGTCATCAAGCCGTTCAAGCTCGATGACGTCAAGGCAGCGCTCGAACAGTTCGGCATCAAGGGCATGACCGTCAGCGAGGCGAGCGGCTACGGCCGCCAGCGCGGTCACACCGAGGTCTACCGGGGCGCCGAGTACCAGGTCGACCTGGTGCCCAAGGTCCGCCTGGAGGTCCTCGCCGAGGAGGACGACGCCGAGGACGTCATCGACGTCATCGTCAAGGCCGCCCAGACCGGGAAGATCGGCGACGGCAAGGTCTGGTCGGTTCCCGTGGACACCGTGGTCCGGGTCCGCACCGGCGAGCGCGGCCCCGAGGCCCTGTAGCCCGGACCACGACCCGGAACGTCAGATCACATCGAGGCGAGGGGAAGCCTTGAGGGGAGAAGCACGTTCGTACGCCGCCGCCCGCAAGGAGCGGGCCGCGGACACCGACCGGTGGCTCAAGGACCTCTTCCGCACGGCGAGCGACGGCGACCACGTCTCCCTGGTCGCCGTCGGCAGCCTGGGCCGGGGCGAGCTCGCCCCGGGCAGCGACCTGGACCTGGTCCTGCTGCACCACGGACGCGAGGACGTGGGCAGGATCGCCGACCGCATCTGGTATCCCGTCTGGGACTCCGGGGTCGGCCTCGACCATTCGGTGCGCACCGTGGACGAGGCCGTGACGGTCGCCCGCGAGGACCTCAAGGCGGTGCTCGGCCTCATCCAGGCCAGGCACGTGGCAGGCGATCCGGACCTCACCCGCCGGGCCAGGGAGGCGGTGCTCGCCGAGTGGCGGGCCGACTCGCGGCGCCGGCTCGGCGAGCTGCGCGACGCGGCCGACAAGCGGGCGCGGGCGAGCGGCGAGCTGGCCTTCCTCCTCGAACCCGACCTCAAGGACGGCCGCGGCGGCCTGCGCGACGTGCAGGCCATGCAGGCGGTGGCCGCCGCCTGGGTCGCCTCGGCGCCCGGCCCGCGGGCCCGCGAGGCGTACGAGTTCATCCTCGACGTGCGGCACGCGCTGCACGTCGTCACCGGCCGCGGCACCGACCGGCTCGTCCTGCAGGAGCAGGACGCGGTCGCGGGCCTGCTCGGGCTCCTCGACGCCGAGGCGCTGATGCGCCGGCTCGCCGAGGCCGGCCGGACCGTCTCCCACGCCTTCGACGCCACCTGGCGCACGGTTGACAGGCTGGTGTCAGGACCGGCTCCGCGCGGGCGCCGTCCGCTGGCCGACGGGATCGTCGAGCACGGCGGCGAGGTGGTGCTCGCCCGCGGCGCCGACCCCCGTAAGGACCCCCTGCTGGTGCTGCGCGCCGCCGCGGCGGCGGCCGAGTCGGGGCTGCCTCTCGCGCCCGCCACGGTGTCGGTCCTGGCCGCTCAGTCGCCCCCGTTGCCTGTGCCGTGGCCCGACGAGGCCCGGGGCCTGCTGGTGTCGATCCTCGGCGCCGGCCGCGCCGCCGTGCCGGTGTGGGAGGAGCTCGACCAGGCGGGCATCGTTGTCAAGTTGCTTCCTGACTGGGAGCGCGTACGGCACCGCCCGCAGCGCAACCCCATCCACCGGTTCACCGTGGACCGGCACCTGATCGAGGCCGCCGCGAACGCCGCCGGCCACACCCGTGACGTCTCGCGCCCCGACCTGTTGCTGATCGGCGCGCTGCTGCACGACATCGGCAAGGGCTGGCCCGGCGACCACTCGGCCACCGGCGAGGTCGTGGTCCGGGACCTCGGCGCCCGCATCGGCCTGAACCCCGCCGACGTGGAGATCCTCGCCACGGTGGTCCGCCACCACCTGCTGCTGCCGGAGACCGCGACCCGTCGTGACCTGGACGACCCGGTCACCATCGAGAAGGTGGCCGGGACCGTCGGCTCGCGCGAGGTGCTGGACCTGCTGGCCGCCCTGGCCGTCGCCGACGGCACCGCCACCGGCCCGGCCGCCTGGAACTCCTGGAAGGCCGGCCTGGTCGCCGACCTGGTGCGCCGGGTGCGGTCCGTGCTGTCCGGCTCGCCGCCGCCCAAGCCGCCGACGCTCTCGCCGGAGCAGGCGGCGCTGGCCCGGCACGGCGGCGGCGCCGTGCGCGTCAACGGCGGGGCGGTCACGGTCGTGGCCCCCGACCGGATCGGCCTGCTGTGGAGCGCCGCCGGGGTGCTGGCCGCCCACCGGCTGATCGTCCGCTCGGCCGCGTCCGCCTCGGCGGGCTCCACCGCGGTGATCGAGTTCTCGGTCGTCCCCGAGTACGGCTCCCCGCCCGACCCCGCCACGCTGGAGGCGGACCTGCGTCTGGTCCTTGCTGGCCGTCTTGACATCGAACAGCGCCTGGCACGGCGGGCCCGGTCGGCCAGACCCCCGCGCGTGCCGGTCGCTCCACCCCGTGTGACGTTGGTGGATGACGCCTCCGCGACCGCCACCGTGGTCGAAGTCAGGGCCCATGACAAGCCTGGGCTCCTGTGGCGCATCGGACGGGCCTTCGGCGAGTGCGGTCTTGACGTGAGAGCTGCCCGAGTGGAGACTCTCGGCGCGGAGGCGGTGGACGTCTTCTATGTGGTGGACCGTGCCGGACGCCCCCTCAGCGACGACGCGCAGCGGGCCCTAGTCCGAGATCAGGTGCTCGCGGCGTTGCGGTAGCCCAACACAGGACGAGCGGTTGCTTATGTAACGATTGTGTCCGGTTTGGCGTAATAAGTCTGACGCTGCGAGTAGCTTGTGGACGTCCTATGGGCCAGATGGGACAAACCGGCACGATTGAGGGGTAAAGGGAGCAGTGACAACGGGGATCTCGGAGAG
Source organism: Nonomuraea indica (assembly GCF_002850745.1). Classification (GTDB taxonomy): domain Bacteria; phylum Actinomycetota; class Actinomycetes; order Streptosporangiales; family Streptosporangiaceae; genus Nonomuraea; species Nonomuraea indica. Next base: position 38,436 of record NZ_KZ559488.1, on the reverse strand, counting down.
CGGCACACCCGCCGGACGGGGCCGTGAGAAGCGGTCGCTGTCCCGGCTGAGGCTGCGGAACTGGCGCGTCCGGTGGCGCCTGACCGCGCTGATCCTCGTTCCCACCGTCGTCTGCGTCGCGCTCGGCGGAGCGCGCGTGGTCGGCTCGGTGCAGAGCATCGAGGACTACGACCGGACGACCCGCGCGGCCCAGCAGGCCGAGCGGATCCGCGACCTGGTCCAGGCCGTGGGCCTGGAGCGCGACACCGGCGGCTGGCTCGACGCCGCCCGCGCCCTGCGCAAGCGACTCGCCAAGCCGTACGCCGAGCGCAAGGCCGCCGTGGACACCCTCGTCAAGCAGGTGCGGTCCGACCTCGACGTGATGGACGAGTCCTACGGCACCCGCGTGCAGGAGGTCGTCAGGCGGGCGCGGCTCGACATCAGCCAGCTGGGCAGGACCCGCGGTGAGGGCCAGCGCGACACCACCCGCTACGACTCCCTGCTCGACACGCTGCTCCGGCTGCACGACGAACTCGGCCTCATCAGCGACGACCCGCAGATCATCGGCCAGTTCCGGGCGCTGAGCGCGCTCGCCAGCGCCAAGGAGGAGGTCTCCCGGCAGCGCGTCCAGCTGCTGAAGGGCTACTACAACTCCGCCAGCGTGGACGCCAAGGAGGTCGAGCGCTTCATCGCCTCCAGCGCCTCCCAGCGCGCCGCCATCTCCACCGTCTCCCTGGAGGCGGGCCCGCAGGTCGGCCTGAAGCTCCAGAAGGCGCTGACGATCCCGCAGTACTACAACACCGAGCTGACCAAGGCGCGCGCGATCACCCTGGCCAGCGGCAAGGCGCCGGGCGTCCGGCTGCGGCAGGACCTGCTCGCCACCACCGACGCCAAGGTCACCCCGCCCGACCAGTGGTTCACCGACAACGCCGCCACGATCAACGCGCTGCACAAGGTCGAGAAGGAGATCAGCGGCGCGCTGGCCCTGCGCGGCAGCGAGCTGCGCGACGCCGAGATCCGCGCCGCCGTCATCGCCGGAGCCCTGATCCTGGCGCTGCTGCTGCTCGTGCTGCTGCTCACCGTCGCCATCGCCCGCTCCATGGTCACGCCGCTGCGCCGCCTGCGCACCGAGGCCCTGGAGGTCGCCGGGTTCCGCCTGCCCGACGTGGTGCGCCAGCTCCGCCTCTCCGGCGACTCGGTCCCCGAGGTCCGGCCCATCGACGTCGACGGCAACGACGAGATCGGCGAGGTCGCCCGCGCCTTCGACCAGGTGCACCGCCAGGCCGTCCGGCTCGCCGGCGAGGAGGCGGAGCTGCGCAGCAACATCAGCTCGATGTTCGTCAACCTCTCGCGGCGCACCCAGACGCTGGTGGAACGGCAGATCTCCCTCATCGACGGCCTGGAGAAGGGCGAGCAGGACGGCGGCCGGCTGGCCGACCTGTTCAAGCTCGACCACCTGGCCACCCGCATGCGCCGCAACTCCGAGAACCTCCTGGTCCTCGCCGGGCACGAGCCCTCGCGCCGGCGCAGCCAGCCCGCCAAGCTCGTCGACGTGGTGCGCGCCTCCCTGTCGGAGGTCGAGGGGTACGAACGCGTCCAGGTCAAGGTGCACCGCGGCACCTCCGTGCTCGGCAGCGTCGCCAACGACCTCGTGCACCTGGTGGCCGAGCTGGTCGAGAACGCCGTGCAGTTCTCCCCGAACAACGCGCCGGTCGTGGTGACGAGCAGCCTCGTCGACGGGGGCGGCGCGCTGCTGTCGGTGACCGACGCGGGCATCAGCATGACCGAGGAGGAGCTGGCCGAGGCCAACCGCCGCCTGGCCGAGCCGCCCGTGGTCGACGTCTCCGTGTCGCGCCGGATGGGCCTGTTCGTGGTCGGCCGGCTGGCGCTGCGCCACGGCATCCGCGTCCAGCTGCGCAAGGCCGGCGGCAGTGGCCTGGTGGCCATGGTGCTGCTGCCTCAGACGCTGATCGCCGACGGGACCCAGAAGCCGCTGCCGCAGCGCCCCGCGTTCGGCGGCTCCGGCGCCGCCACACCGCCGGCGGGCGGGTCCGCCGTCCCGGTGCAGAACGGCACGTTCCGCTCGTTCAACAGCCTCGACACCTTCGGCGCCCACGGCGCCGCCCGCAGCGGCCCGCCCCTCATGGGCCCCGCTGCCGGTCCGGCTGCCGGTCCCGCGGCGGGGCCCGGCGTCCCCGGTGGCGCGGGACCCGGTGCCGGGTCCGCTTCCGGGCCGGGCACGGCGGCCGGCGCCGTCGCGAACGGAACGGGCCCCGGCGAGCCCGGCGGCGCGAACGGCTCCCCGAACGGCTCCCTGCCGGGGCGCAACGGCGCACGACGCTTCACCGCCGACACCGACGGCGGCGCCTTCCGGCAGCAGACGTTCGAGACCGGCGGCTACCCCTCGTACCCGAGCCCGTCCTACCCCAGCACGGACCGCCCCGGCTTCCCGTCCTACCCCAGCACCGAGTCGGGCGCCGGCGGCTTCCAGACGCCGCCGCCGGCCTCCCCGCCGGCCGTGCCGCCCACGCCGTCGTTCAGCACGGCCGAGGTGCGCCGGCCCGACCGGCACCCGTCGGTGGACGTCTCGCCCATGGACTCGGGCGAGGAGTTCCTGCCGATCTTCGCCTCGGTGGAGTCGGCCTGGTTCCGCAGGCCACCCGGCGAGCGGGAAGCCGACTCCGCCGCATCGGCCGACAACCAGGGTGATGCGACGCCTGCACAAGCCGTACCCTCTGG
>NZ_KZ559488.1:0-35708 GCF_002850745.1 Nonomuraea indica | reverse complement strand
CCGTCCCCTCGGGGGAGGAAGCAGGGCGACCCGCCGCGGACGCCGGTTGGCGTGCGGCGGCGGCCGCCAGCGACCCCAGTCTCGGCGGCATCACCGCCGCCGGGCTGCCCAAGCGCACCCCCAAGGCCAACCTGGTGCCCGGCACGGCGAGCCCGTCGAGCGCCCAGCCGCAGCGGCAGGCGCAGCGGGCTCCGGCGCCGCCGGTGTCCGCCGAGCGCATGCGCAGCAGGATGGCCAGCTTCCAGCAGGGAGTGCGGCGCGGGCGTGCGGAAGTACGCGAACAGGAGGAACGAGAGTGAGCGAGCGTCCTGCCAGGGAGGGCGAGTGACAACCCTTAGCCACGAGGCGCATCGGTTCGACTGGCTGATCACCGACTTCGTGCGCAACACGCCCGGGGTCGCGCACGCGGTCGTCGTCTCCGCCGATGGCCTGTGCCTGGCGAGCTCCGAGGGCTTCCCGCCGGATCGGGCCGACCAGCTCGCCGCGGTGTCGGCCGGCCTGCTGAGCCTGACCGTGGGCGCGTCCCGCGTGTTCGAGGGCGGCGCCGTGACGCAGACCGTGGTCGAGATGCAGCGCGGCCTGCTCATCGTGATGGCGATCAGCGACGGCTCGGTCATCACCGTGCTGGCCGCGCCCGACTGTGACATGGGGCTCGTGGCCTACCAGATGACCCTGCTGGTGGACCGGGCCGGACAGGTGCTGACTCCCGCGCTGCGCGCGGAGCTGCAGGCGGCAAGGACTCGGTGATGGAATGACACTGATGGGAGTGGGTCGTGTACGGCGTTGACGGGACCGGGGACGACGAGCCCCTGTTCCGTCCGTACGCGGTGACCGGCGGCCGATCCGAGCCGCGCTACCACCTGGCGATGGAGACGCTGATCTCGTCCATGTCGATCCCGGACGACGAGATGGCCCTGCTCACCCCCGAGCAGGAGGCCATCATGCAGCTCTGCCGCACGTTCCGGTCGGTCGCCGAGATCTCGGCCTTGCTCCGCGTCCCGCTGGGCGTGGCGCGCGTGCTGGTGGCGGACATGTCCGACGAAGGACTCGTCCGCCTGCACCAGCCACGCCTCAGCCAGGGACAGCCAGACCTCAACATGCTCGAAAGGGTGCTCAGTGGACTTCGCAGGCTCTAGCGCCGGCCTCACGTCGACGAAGATCGTCGTCGCGGGCGGGTTCGGCGTCGGCAAGACGACGTTCGTGGGGGCGGTCTCGGAGATCCTTCCGCTGACCACGGAGGCCGTCATGACCGACGCGTCCGCGGGCATCGACGATCTCGGCATGACCCCCAACAAGCAGACGACGACGGTCGCCATGGACTTCGGCCGGCTGTCGCTGGACCGTGACCTGATCCTCTACCTGTTCGGCACGCCCGGGCAGCACCGGTTCTGGTTCATGTGGGACGACCTCGTCCGCGGCGCGATCGGCGCCGTGGTGCTGCTCGACACGCGGCGGCTGGCCGACAGCTTCCCGGCGATCGACTACTTCGAGGAGGCCAAGCTGCCGTTCGTCATCGGGGTGAACGGCTGGGACGGGCAGTTCCCGCACTCGGAGCAGGAGGTGCGCGAGGCGCTGGCCCTCCCGGCGCACGTGCCGATCGTGCGGACGGACGCGCGCAACCGCGAGTCGGTCAAGGCGACGCTGATCTCGCTGGTCGAGCACGTCGTCCGGCTGCGCGCCGCGCCGGTTTCATAGAGCTTGGCCACTTGTGCCCCGAGAGGGAGGTAAATCTCGGGGAATGAGCGGATTAGCGAAGATGGCCGCACTACGCTGCTTGGCCTGCCCGTCATGAGGGGAGTAGCCACATCGTGGTGATCGCACTTGCCGTGTCAGCAGCCGCCGTCGTCGGCGTGCTCGTGTGGTGGTTACGCCGTGCCCCGCGCCGCGCCGGGGAGACGGAGGGACGTCCCGAGCTGCCGGCTCGGTGGGGCTGGGACGCCCGGCTCGCGCCCGAGGCCCGGATCGCGTTCATGGAGGGCCTGCGGGCCTGCTCCGACGACACCGGTCCGGTGCGCGCGGGCAGGGAGCAGGGCGTGCTGGCCACCGACGACCCGCCGCGGCTCGTCTCCCTGCACCTGCTGGCCGACCTCTTCGCGGCCCGGGGCGAGGAAGGGCTGCACGACCCCGAGGGCACGCTCACGGAGCTGATCGCCAAGTGCGCCGCCGTCGAACAGCCGGGGGTGCTCCACCTGCGCACCGACTGGCTGGCCGGCATGGTCGACGGCATGGACCAGTCGCACTTCGCCGAGGCCGTACGGGGTGTCGTCGGCCCGGAGCGGGCGGCCGGCGTCGGCACGTGCACGGTGGACGACCGGATCGGCGCGCTGTGGCTCACCATCGCGGCGGCGCCCGCAGACGGGCCCGTACCCGAGCAGCCCGCACCCGAGCAGCCCGCACCCGAGCAGCCCGCACCCAAGCGGCCCGCGTCCGAGCCCGCCGAGCGGCCCGCGTCCGGGCGGGCCGGGGAGCCCGTCTCCGAGGAGGCGTGGGGCGAGGCGGCCAACACGTTGATGCTGGACCTGAGCCGGATCCTGGAACGTTACCGGGAGGCGCGCGGCGAGCAGCCGGGCGCGACGGCGGAGGCGCTGCTGCGAACCGTCGTGCCGCACGAGATCGCGGGCGGCGGCTCCGGGGTCACCTGGGCCTATCCGCCCAGCCCCCGCCAGCACCGGATCGCGCTCATGGCGGCCACCTCCCCGGAACCACGCTGATCCCCTGACGGCCACCTTCCCGGGCCCGCGCCGACCCCCGCGGGAGAGCCCGCAGGAGCGCGCCTGACGGCCGCCGCCCCGGGGTGGGGCCATGGTCACCCGGACTGTCCCGTGCGGCGGCGTATGAGGGCCTCGATCCCGTCCAGGAGGCGTTCCAGGCCGAACTCGAAGGTGTGCTCGGCGCTGTAGGCGCCACCCAGGGCCTCACCGGCCGCCTGGCCCACCCGGGCGGCCGTGGGGTAACGGGTGGCGTCGGAGATCCGGCTGAGGAACGGCGCGTGCGCCGCCCACCACTGCTCGTCGGACATCCCGGTCCGGCTCTCGACCTGCGACGCCTCGACCGCTCCCCGGGCCGTGCCGTGCACGAACCCGGTGACCAGGGTGATCACCTGGTCCATCTCCACGTCGGTCAGCCCGATGCCGTCGATCGCGCGCAGTTCGAGGTCGTACTTGGCGGTGACGTTGGGTCCCAGCACCGGGCGGCTGGTCGCGACCTGCAGCAGCCACGGGTGGCGCCGGCAGAGCGCCCAGTTCGCGCGCGCGATGCGGGTCAGCCGCTCGCGCCAGCCGCCGGGTACCTCCTCCGGCCCGCCCGTCTCGTCGTAGGCGGTGCCGTGGACGGTGTCGAGCATGACGTCGAGCAGCTCCGGCTTGCCCGGGACGTACGTGTAGAGCGACATCGTGCCCACGCCGAGCCGCTCGGCCACGCGGCGCATGGACAGCCCCTGCAGCCCTTCGGCGTCGGCGACCTCGATGGCGGCGCGCACGATGCGGTCGACGCTCAGGTCGGGCTTGCCCTTGCGGCTGGTGCGCTCGCTGGTGCGCCACAACAGTGCCAGGCTGCGGGCGGGGTCTCCCCTGCCGCTGTACTCGATGGTCACCCTCGCACGGTACACCGTACGGTACGGCGCCTCAGCGGGGGATCCAGTCCTTCCACACGATCTTGTTCTCGGCGACCCACCGCTCGGCGGCCTGCTCGGGAGTGAGGTCGTTGTTGACCATGTCGCTGGCGACCGCGTTCTGGTGCTCGTTGGCCCAGGTGAAGTTGCGGACCAGCTCGTAGGCCTTGCCGCCCTGCTCGGCGAACGACCGGCTGACGATCTTGTCGAGGAGGTAGGGCGGGTAGTCGCAGGCGACCTTCGCCGGCCGGGCGTCACAGCCGATGGCGTACGGCGGCAGATTGATCTTCACGAGTTCGACCTTCGCGAACAGCCACTGCGGCTCGTAGAAATACATCAGCAGCGGCTTGCGGTTGCGGGTGGCGTCCTGCGCCGCTTTGATCAACGCCGCCTCGCTGCCGGAGTAGACGACCTTGTAATTGAGGCCGAGGTTCTTCACGAGGGTCTCGTCGTTGGTCACGAACGTCGGGTCACCCGCGAGGAACTGCCCGGCCTGTCCGGACTTGTCGGTACGGAACAGCGGCGCGTACTTGTTCAGGTTTCGCCAGTTGGTGATGTCGGGATATTTCTTGACCATCCACTCGGGGACGTACCAGCCGATCACGCCTTTGTTGCCGGTGAGACCCGCCGAGAGCGCGACCTTCTTCTCCTCGATGAACTCCTGCTTCTGCTCGGCGTGGCCCCAGTTCTCGACGATGACGTCGACCTCGCCGGTCTCGAAGTCCGCCCAGGAGTCGTCCTCCTTCGCCTTCCGCGTGCGCACCTCGTAGCCGAGCTCGTGCTTCAGCAGGTGGGCCAGCACGGCGGCCTGGGCGGCGTAGCCGTCCCAGGCGTGCACGTCGATCTTGACCACCTTCGTGGCCCGGGGCGCGGACGCCGGCTCCGCACCGGAGCAGGCCGTCAGCATCAGGACCGCCGCGAGCGGTGCCAGGAGTGTCTTTCGCATGGGGGTCTCCGGGTGCCGGGCCCCGCTCCAGCGGAGCCCGGTCGAGGGGGGTTACTTCGGGATCCAGGCCTGCCACTTGGCGGGGTTGGCCTCGATCCACTTCTTCGCGGCCTGCTCACCGGTCATGCCGTTGTTGGTCATGTCGTCGGCGACCGCGTTCTGGTCCTCGTTGGTCCAGCTGAAGTTCTTCACGAGTTCGTAGGCCTTGCCGCCGGACTGCGCGAACTTCGTGCTCACGATCTTGTCGAGGTCCATCTCCGCGTAGTCGCAGGCTACCTTCTTGGGGTCGGCGTCGCAGCCCTCGGTGTACGCGGGCAGGTTGACCCGGACCAGCTCCGTCTTGCTGAAGAGCCAGTGCGGGTCCCAGAAGTAGAACAGCAGCGGCTTCTTCTGCTCCTGCGCCTGCTGCGCGGCCTTGATCAGCGCCGCTTCGCTGCCGCCGGTGACCACCTTGAGGTCCAGCTTCAGGTTCTTGATCAGCGCGTCCTCGTTGCTCACGTACGACGGGTCGCCGAACAGCAGCTGGCCCTTGCCGCCCGACTCCGAGGTCCTGAACAGGTGGGCGTACTTGTTGAGGTTCTTGTAGTCGGTGATGCCGGGGTGCTCGTCCGCCATCCACTTGGGGATGTACCAGCCGATGACGCCCTTGTTGCCCGTCGAGCCCGCCTCCTGGGCGACCTTCTTCTCCTCGATGAACTTCTTCTTCAGGTCGGGGTGACCCCAGTTCTCGATGATGACGTCCACGTCGCCGGTCTCGAAGCCCTCCCAGGCGAGCTGCTCCTTGATCTCCGGTAACTCGACGGTGTAGCCCAGCTCGTTCTTCAGCAGGTGGGCCACCACGTTGGCGCTCGCCTCGTACCCCACCCACGGGTTGATCGCGATCTTCACGGTGCCGCCGCCCGACGCGCCGGTGGCGGGTGGCGAGGCGGCGGACGTGGGCGTGTCCTCCACCTTGGCGCCGCCGCATCCCGCGGCGAGTCCGAGCACGAGCAGGCCTGCGAGCAGGCGAATCTTCATCTGAACATCCTTCGATGGGGGGAGGGGCGCCTGTCGGCACCCTGCGTGATGCGGTCGAGCATGATCCCGAGCAGGACGATCGCCACTCCCGCGGCGAAGCCCATGCCGAAGTTGGTGCGCTGGGAGAAGCCGGAGACCACGTCGTAGCCGAGCGCCCCGCCGCCGACGAGCGCGCCGAGCACGACCATGGCGAGGGTGAGCACGATGCCCTGGTTGGCGGCCAGCAGGATGGACTCGCGGGCCATCGGCAGCTGCACCTTGCGCAGCAGTTGGCCGGGCGTGGAACCGGCGGCCACGGCGGCCTCGACCACCGCGGGCGGCACCTTGCGCACGCCCTCCTCGACCAGCCGGACCACCGGCGGCGCCGCGTAGATCACGGAGGCGAAGATCGCGGTGAACTTGGTGGGCCCGAACAGCGCCAGGGCGGGCAGCAGGTAGACGAACGACGGCATGGTCTGGGCGGCGTCCAGCAGCGGCCGTTGGACGGCGGAGAACCACGCGGAGCGGGCCGCCGCCACGCCCAGCACCAGACCCACGCCCAGGACGGCCAGCACGGCGACGACCACCATCGACAGCGTCACCATGCTGTGCTCCCACAGGCCGAGCAGCGCGATGGCCAGCAGGCAGCCGAGCGCCGTGAGCGCCGGCCGCCACCCGCTCGCCCACCGGGCGAGCAGCAGGACGGCGGCGGCCACCAGCCACCACGGCGCCGAGGTGAGCAGTTCCTGCAGCGGGTTGAGCACGACCTCGCTCGTCACGTTCTTGACCGACTCGGTGACGTCGTACCAGGTGGTCTCGGCCCAGCGCACCGCGTCGTTGACCGGGCCGGCCATCGGCAGCACCCAGCCGGCGGGCCACCCGGCCACCAGCGCGGCCGGCAGCGCGTACGTCAGCGTCACGCCGGCGCCGGCGAGCACGGCGGCGCCCGCCACCCGCGTCCAGCGCGGCCCGGCCGGCTGCCCGCCGTCGCCGCGGTGCCGCCGCGCCGCGGCCATCGTGGTCCGGTCGAGCACCACCGCCATGACGACGATCGCGAGCCCGGCGGGGAGCATGATGCCGACGTTCTGCCGGGACAGCCCGCGGATGATGTCGGAGCCCAGGCCCGGCGCGGAGATGAGGTTGGCGATGACCACCATCGACAGCGCCATCATGATGGTCTGGTTGACCGCCAGCGTCATCGTCGAGCGCGCCAGCGGCAGGTGCACCTTGCGCAGCGTATGCCAGCGCGTCGCGCCGAGCGAGGTGGACGCCTCGACCGCGGCGGGGGAGACCTGGTCGATGGCCAGCGCCGTGATGCGGATGGCCGGCGGGATCGCGTAGATCATGGTCGCGACCGCGCCGGCGGGCGCGCCGATCTGGAAGAACAGCACCATCGGCGCCAGGTAGGCGAATGTGGGCATGATCTGCATGACGTCCAGCACCGGGTTGAGTGCCCGCCGCAGCCGGGGCGAGCGCCCGGCCCACACGCCCAGCGGCAGGCCGGTGGCCAGCGACAGCAGCACCGCCGTGCCGACCAGGGCGAGCGTGTCCACGCTCGACTCCCACACGCCCAGTACGCCGAACGCGGCGAAGCCGGCCACGCCCAGCAGGCCGACCCGCAGGCCGCCGGTCGCCCAACCCACGGCGCCCATGAGACCGATCAGGCCCGGCCAGCCGAGCGCGTGCAGCGCTCCGGCGAGGGTGACGTGGATCCAGCCGACCAGCAGGCGGACGTAGTTGACGACGTAGAGGAAGAGCGGGTTGGAGTTCTTGTTCGCGTCCACCCACTCGCGCAGTTCGGTGATCGCCACGAACGGCGCGGCCTCGTCGTCGTGGGGCAGCGTGGCCGTGCCGCGGAAGGCCAGGTAGGCGACGGCGAACAGCACGACGGCCCCGGCGGGGGCGGCCCATCTCGGCAGGTGGGGGCGGGAGGGGGAGGAGACGGCCGCGACGCTCATGCGCTCGCCCGCGCCCGGCCGGAGTCCTGGCCGCTGTCCCGGCCGCTGTCCTCGCTGGGCGGGCCCGGGTGGTGGGACAGGCCGGACAGGAAGGTGAGCAGGTCCACCCGGTCCACCACCCCGGCCAGCCGGTCGCCGTCGACGACCCTGATGGGGCGGGAGGACGCCGAGGCCGCGGCGATGGCGTCCTTGACCAGCGTGGAGGCGGGCAGCTCGGGGCCGTCGAGCGGCTCGCCCGGCTCGGGGTCGCGGCAGATCCAGCGCAGCGTCAGCACGTGGCTGCGCGGCACGTCGCGGACGAAGTCGGCGACGTAGTCGTCGGCGGGGGCGCCGACCAGCTCCTCCGGGGTGCCGACCTGCACGATCCGGCCGTCGCGCATGATCGCGATCCGCTCACCCAGCTTGAGCGCCTCCGACAGGTCGTGGGTGATGAACACCATGGTCTTGCCGACCTCCCGGTGCAGGCGGATCACCTCGGCCTGCATGTCACGACGGATCAGCGGGTCGAGCGCGCTGAACGGCTCGTCGAACAGCATGACCCGGGGATCGACGGCCAGCGCCCTGGCCAGGCCGACGCGCTGCTGCATGCCGCCGGACAGCTGGTCGGGATAGGAGCCGGCGTGGCCGTCGAGGCCCACGAGCGACAGGATCTCCGCGGCGCGGGCGTGCCGTGCCGCCTTGGCCATGCCCTGGATCTCCAGGCCGTAGGCGACGTTGTCGATCACCCGCCGGTGCGGCAGCAGGCCGAAGTGCTGGAACACCATGCTGACCTGGTGGCGCCGGATGTCGCGCAACCGGGCTGGGGAGGCCCGGCCGATGTCCTCACCGTCGATGCTGATCCGTCCGGCGGTCGGCTCGATCAGCCGGATGAGGCAGCGGACGAGGGTCGACTTGCCGCTGCCCGACAGGCCCATGACGACGAACACCTCGCCGGGCCGTACGGTGAAGCCGACGTCCCTGACGGCGGCGGTGCAGCCGGTCTTCTCGCGCAGCGCGGCGGGGTCGAGGAACCTGTCGTCGCCTTCCAGCACCCGTTCCGCTCCCGGGCCGAAGATCTTCCACAGCCCGTCGACCTCGATGGCCGCACTGTCGGGAGAATCCCCCACGCTCGCCTCCTCGTTGATCGGGGCTCAACATAGGGCCCGCATTACGCAAATCTCAACGCCGTGCCGGTGGCGTGGGCCTCTTACTGCGCCGGTGTTATCGGACAGCCGTATTTATCCGCCCAGAGAGGGAGGGGCATCGGCATTCAGGTCTCGCCGCCGGCAAAGCGATCAAGAAGATGGAGCTCCAACTTCGCGGGGCATGGGAGGCGTCAGTTAACGTTTGTCAGCTTTTGATCCTTGGCTGAACCCGCAGCGATGTGCTCCAATTGCCCGGACCTGTTGCTTTTTTCCCAGGAGTCCCAGGGCCTCCGCATACGCCGATATCGGGCGAGGGGTTGTTCGGTGAGTACAGAAACAGACGTGCGGCAGGCGCACGGGGGGAGCTGGCGCCTGCGCAACTGGCGCGTCCGCGCGCGGCTCGTCGCACTCATCCTCGTCCCGACCGCCGCGGCCGTCCTGCTCGGCGGCGTGCAGGTGTTCGCCTCGACCGGCGCGGCGGCCGACTACGACCGCACCAACCGGCTGGCCCGCCTGTCGGAGCAGGTCGGCGGGCTCACCCACGCGCTGTCGGCGGAACGGGCGCAGGTCGCCTGGCACATCGCCAGGGGACGCCCCGCCGACGGGGCGCGCGCCGTGACCGAGCGCACGGTCGAGGTGGACCAGGCGATCGAGCGGGTCAAGAGCGGCGCCGACGAGCTGCGGGGCGAGGTCACCGGCCGCACCGCCGACCAGCTGGAGGCCATGGTCAGCCGGTTCGGCGACCTGGGCGCCCTGCGCGATCAGGCCCTGGAGGGAGACCTGCTGCCCGCCGCGTCCGTGGACCTCTACACCACGATCCTCGGCGACCTGCTGTCCGTGCACGCCGAGCTGGTCAAGGGCAGCCAGGACGACGAGCTCTTCCGCCAGATCCGCATGCTCGACGCGCTGGCCAGGGCCAAGGAGAGCGTCGCGGTGCAGCAGGCCCTGGTCACCACCGTGCTGGTGGAGGGCGCCTTCGACGCCCAGCAGTTGCAGGGCTTCCTCGGTGAGATCTCCCGCGAGCAGGCCGAGCGCAGGCGCTTCGCCGCCGAGGCCACCGCCGGCGAGCGCCGCTTCTTCGACGAGACCGTCAACGGCCGTTCCGCCGACCGTATGCTGTTCCTGCGCGAGCTCGTGCTGATCCGGGCCACGGCCGGGCAGCCGTTGCGCGGCCTCGACCTCGCCGAGCGCGACGACGCCCGCGAGTGGTCCGAGGCGGCCGGCGTGATCGTCGACGCGATGCGCACGGTCGAGCGCCGCCAGGCCGCCGGCATCGTCGCCCGCAGCCAGGCGCTCAGCGAGGCCGAACAGCGGCGCGCCTACGTCATCGCCGCTGCCGTGCTCGCCCTCCTGGTGGCCGTCCTGCTGATCACGACCGGCGTGGCGAGGTCGCTGGTACGCCCGCTGCGCCGGCTGCGCGGCGAGGCCCTGGAGATCGCCGGCCACCGGCTGCCGGAGTTCGTCCAGCGGCTGCGCGAGGCCCGGGACGGCGCGGTGGACGTGGAGATCCAGCCGATCGGCGTCTTCTCCAAGGACGAGGTCGGTGAGGTGGCCCGCGCCTTCGACGAGGTCCACCGGGAGGCCGTGCGGCTGGCGGGCGACGAGGCGAGGCTGCGGTCGAACGTCAACGCCATGTTCGTCAACCTGTCACGGCGCAGCCAGACGCTCGTCGAACGTCAGCTCACGCTGATCGAACGGCTGGAGCGCGGCGAGCGCGACGACACCCGGCTGGGCGACCTGTTCAAGCTCGACCACCTGGCCACCCGCATGCGCCGCAACAGCGAGAACCTCCTCGTCCTCGCCGGCCAGGAGGCCGCGCGCAAGTGGAGCCAGCCGGTCGAGCTGCTCGACGTGGTCCGCGCGGCGCTCGGCGAGGTCGAGAGCTACGACCGCGTGAGCATCCAGGTCCGCTCCGAGGCGGCCATCGCCGGCCAGGCGGTGACGGACGTCGTCCACCTGCTCGCCGAGCTGGTGGAGAACGCCGTCTCGTTCTCCTCCAGCGACACCAAGGTCGTCATCTCCAGCAACCGCATCGACGGCGGCGGGCTGATGATCGCGGTGTCCGACCACGGCATCGGCATGACGCCCGAGGAACTGGCCCAGGCCAACCACCGCCTGGCGAACCCGCCCGTCGTGGACGTGTCGGTCTCCCGGCGGATGGGCCTGTTCGTGGTCGGCCGGCTGGCGCTGCGGCACAACATCCGGGTCCAGCTCCGCAGCCAGGACGTCGGCGGGCTGACCGCCATGGTCCTGTTGCCGGAGGCGCTGCTCACGGGGATGCCGGGAGCGCCGGCGGCCGCCCAGGCCCCGGCGGTGCAGGTCCCGATGCAGGGCTCCGCGCCCGGCTCGCCACTGGGGGCGCAGCGCGGCTCGCCGCAGGGGCCGGCGCACGGATCGCCGTACGGCACCGGGTACGGCTCGCCGGACCGGCCGGTGCCGGGCTCGCCGTACGCCGGCCAGCACGCGGGGCTGCCCGAGCCCGCCCACGGCGGCGCCGAGACCGCGCCGTTCGCGTCCATGGCGCTGGCGCCCACCCCGTCGATGCCCGGCTACGGGCACCCGTCGTTCGACGGCGTGGCGCCCGGCGAGGAGTCGTCGTGGTTCACGCAGGACCGCACCAACTCGGTCGAGATTCCGATGCCCGCGCCGACGCCGCAGCCGGCGCCGCCGGCCGAGGCGGGGGACGACTTCCTGCCCATCTACGCGTCCATGGACTCGAGCAGCTGGTTCACCAAACCGTCGGCCACGCCCGGCCGGCGCGAGGAGACCTGGTCGACCCCGGCCGACGTGGGATGGCAGGCGGCGGACCTGGCCGGCGAGCCGGTGCGGGGCGGCACCACCTCGTCCGGGCTGCCCAAGCGGACGCCGAAGGCCAACCTCGTGCCCGGCTCGGCGGCCCCCGCCGCGCCGGTCCCGCCGCCGCCACCGGTGTCGCCCGACCGGCTGCGCAGCAGGCTGGCCAGCTACCAGCAGGGCGTCCGCAGGGGCCGTGCCGAGCTGCAGGAGGACGAGTGAGAGGAGGCGACGTTGGCATCGTGGCATGACGGCGAGCCGGAGCCCGAGCGCAGCTCCCTGGTCCGGATGTACGCCGTCACCGGCGGGCGCACGGCGCCGCGCAACGGGCTCGCCATGGAGGCGCTGGTGTCGTCCGCGACGTCCGCCCAGCTCGGCATGGCCTACCCCCGGGAGTACCGGGCGATCAGCGAGCTGTGCCGCCAGGTGCGGTCGGTGGCGGAGGTCTCCGCGCTGCTCGCCATCCCGCTCGGGGTGGCGAGGGTGCTGGTGGCGGACATGGAGGCCGAGGGGCTGGTCCGCGTCTACCAGCCGCAGCACGAGGCGGGCCGGCCGGACACGCGCCTGCTCGAACGGGTCCTCACCGGCCTGCGCCGCCTCTGACCCGAGGAGCCCTCCGGCGGCCGGTGCGACCCGGCTGCCGGTCAGGTCCTCCGCGGGCCGGTCATCGGGCGGCGACCGGTCAGCCCGCCACGGCCGACCACCAGCGGGCGGCCACCAGTTCGGCGACCAGCGTCTCGGTCAGCAGGGCGACCTCGGGGTCGTCGTCGTGGCGGTACCGGATCGTCTCCTTGGCGCCCTCCACCTCGCCGCCGACGGCGAGCACCGTGGAGCCGCGCCGGCGTACCCACTCCATGGCCTGCGCGTCGTAGCGGGACCCGGGGAAGAGCAGCGCGCGGTAGTCGAGCGTCTTGGTGAGGTACACGTCCACGTGCGCCCAGTCACCGGTCTCGCACGCGTCCGCCGGGCGGCGCGGCCCCTCGCGCACCATCAGCGCCGACTGCTCCGCCGACGACAGGCGCTCGGCGGGTGCGATCGTGTAGACGCCGTGCGGCCCGTCCAGCAGCTCCAGCGCCCGGGGCAGCCAGGTGTCGCGGCGGTCGAGCAGGTCGGCGCTGGCCTCGGCGGCGCGCCGCACGAGGGCGGGCACGTCACGGCGCGTCCCGGTGAGGCGGGACTCCAGGGCGAGCAGGAGCGCCAGCGTGTGCTGGAACGTCCGGCAGGACACCCCGCCCCGCTCCTCGCCCGCGTGCAGCGGGACCACCAGGCGGGCGCCCTCGGTGACGGCGGAGCCGGGCGCGTTCGTGACCGCGACGGTGAACGCCGGGGTGCCGGCGTAGCGGGCCGCCGCGTCGAGGGTCTCCCGGCTGCCGCCCGTCGCCGAGATCGTCACGACCAGGGTGCCGGGCGTGGCCGGGCAGGTGGCGGCGGCCGAGGCGTAGTCGGCGTAGGCGTCGACCCCGGCGGCCCGCAGCCGCAGGGCGGCGACCCCGGCGGCGTACCGGGAGCTGCCCATGCCGAGGAACAGCACCCGGTCCACCCGCGGCGGGAGTCCGGCGAACGGGTCGGCCTCCTCCAGGGCCGCCGCCAGGGTGGCGAGGGCGGCGGGCTTGGCCTCCAGGTCGGCCAGGTACAGCTCGGGGTTCACAGGTTCTCCTCGGGATACCAGGTACGCAGCACGCCCATCGGGGCATAGCGCCAGCGGGGCAGGTGCCGGGCGGCGTAGATGAGCTCCCGGCACTCCTGCTCGATCTCGAACGGGCGGAGCAGCGACTCGTCGAGCAGGCCGGGCCTGCCGCGCTCGGCGAGGCGGCCCCGGTAGGCGGCCAGCATGGCGTCGCGGGCCTGCCGCGCCCAGCCGGTCGCCGCGGCGGGCCGCACGCCGCGCCGCCTGACGGCGACCTGCGCCACGTGCTCCAGGCTCGTGGCGAGCTGGGCGACGTCGCGGGCCGCGGGCTGGTACGGCTCCGCGCCGGTGACGGTCGGGTTGCCGTCGAAGTCGATCACGGCGTAGCCGTCACGCCAGCGCAGGATCTGGCCCACGTGCAGGTCACCGTGGATGCGGATGAGCGGGCCGGCGATGGGCGCGGCCAGCGGCTCCAGCTCGCGCCCGAGCGTGGCGGCCCGGCCCGCCAGCCACGCGCCGTCGTCGCCGCCGGTGAGGTCGAGCGCCTCGCGCAGCGCCTGCCCGGCCCGCTCGGCCGCCCGGTAGCCGCCGGCGGGGGAGGCGTCGCCCGGCGCGCCGGGGAAGGTGGACAGGGCCACGTGCAGGTCGGCGGCCAGGTGGCCGAGGTCCGCCGCGAAGGCGGTGCGGCCCGCCTCGGCCTCGTCCACGCACCACTCCCAGCCGTCCCTGGCCTGCGGCAGGTAGCCCGTCACCAGGGCCAGCAGCGTCTCGCCGGAGGCGTCCACCCGCGTCAGGGCCGCGTACGGCGGTGCCGTCTGCTCGAATCCCACCTCGACGAGGTGGGCGAACACCTCGGGGGCGGGATGGGGCATCGGCACCGGGGGTGTCAGCCACTTGACGACGACCTGATCACCCACCACGACCGAATAGTTTGTCTGGTCCACGTGCTTACCGAATTCGCGTTCCGCGGGCCCCCCGGGGTGGCGATCGCCCTCGCCGTACGAGAAGGTGGGCAGCGCACGGAACCGCCGGACGGCGAACGGGGCCGGCACCTCGCCGCCGAGCGCGGCGAGAAGCGCGGCGGACGCGCCATGATCCCGCTCGGTGAGAGGCTTCTCACCCAGCGAGACGAGCCGGTCCCATATTGAATCTCGATTCAACAACATGACCATACTTCCAGGTGACAATGTCCGGAAAAGTCTTGCCGATGTTGATATCTGCTGCAACACTCCTGCTTTGGTCTACAGTGCCTGATTGGTCGCGAGACCCCTCGTCCCTCGGAACTAAGAAGGAGTAGCGGCCGTGTTCCGTTCCCGGTTCACCCGTCGTCTTCCGGCCGTCGCCACGGTGGCCGGCCTCGCACTCGCCGTCGCGGCGTGCGGTGGTGGATCGTCCGACAGCGCGGAGACGGCTCCGCGAGCAACGGCCGAACAGCTCGACCCCAACGCCGACCTGACGAAGCAGTCGATCAACATCACGGTGTGGGACGGCTACACGCCCAAGGAGCTTCCGGAGAAGGTCAAGGAGAAGCTCAAGGTCAGCAAGATGAACGTCACGCTGCACGCCACCAACGAGGAGGCGATGACCAAGCTCACCGTCGGCGGCGACAGCGGCATCGACGTGGCGTTCGTGTCCGGCCAGTACGCCCAGGCGCTCAACGAGCAGGGCCTGCTGGAGCCCATCCACGCCGAGCTGATCCCCAACCTGGCCAACCTCTACCCCGAGGCGACCCAGCTCTCCTACGACAAGGGCAACAAGTACTCCGTCCCCTACACCTGGGGCACGACCGGCATCTGCTACCGCACGGACCTGGTCAAGGCCAAGCCGACGAGCTGGAACGACCTCCTCAAGCCGCCGGCCTGGGCCGAGAAGAAGGTCACCATGATGACCACCGAGCGCTGGCTGGCCCTGCCCGCGCTCAAGGCCCTCGGCTACTCGGTCAACACCGACAAGGACGAGGAGATCGCCAAGGTCAAGGAGCTGCTCGTCCAGCAGAAGCCGAAGCTGCTCCAGTACGACGACACCACGTTCGGCGACAAGCTCAAGAGCGGCGAGGCCATCATGGTGGAGGCGTGGGACGGCTGGTGCCCGACCACCGACGAGAAGAAGAACATCGAGTTCGTCGTGCCGAAGGAGGGCAGCGACCTCTGGGTGGACACCATGGTGATCATGAAGTCCTCCAAGAACAAGGAGGCCGCGCACGCCTTCATCAACTACGTCCTCGACCCCGAGATCCACAGCTGGGCCGCCGAGAACATCAACTACAAGGTGCCCAACAAGGCGGCCATGGAGAAGGTCCAGGTCCCCGAGGGCTCCCTGCTCGGCATCAAGCCGGCCGAACTGCTCAACGGCGAGTCGATCATCGACCTGGGCCAGGCGTCGACCAAGTACACGCGCATGTCCGCCGAGGTCACGGCACGTTGAGATCGGCACGACACGAGCTGTGAAGGCACAATCCACTGCCCGGCCGGTGACCACCTCGCGAGGACGGCACCGGCTGGGCGCGCTCGTTTTCCTCGCCCCCGGCCTGACGTACATCGTCGTGCTGGTGCTGGTTCCGCTGGCCCTGGTGCTCAGCTTCACGTTCTTCCAGCGTGGGCGCTTCGGCGGCGTGATCTACGAGTTCACCACCGAGAACTTCGCCCGCGCGATCGACCCCCTCTACCTGGGGGTCGTCGGCACCTCCCTGAAGATCGCCGCGCTGACCACCCTCATCGCGCTGGCGCTCGGCTACCCGACGGCCTACCTGATCGCCCGGCTGCCGCGGAGGTGGAAGACGATCGCGCTGATCGCGATCGTGCTGCCGTTCTGGACGAACTTCATCATCCGGATGTACGCCTGGATCATCCTGCTCAACGGGCCGGGCCTGGTGAACTCCGGGTTCGAGCTGTTCGGTCTCGGCCCGTACGAGCTGCTCTACAACCAGGGCGCCATCGTCGCCGGGCTGCTCTACTCCTACCTGCCGCTGATGGTGCTGCCGCTGTACGCGGCGATCGAGAAGCTCGACCCGCAGCTGCGCGAGGCGTCGGCCAACCTGGGCGCCTCCGGGTTCACCACGTTCCGCCGGGTGACGCTGCCGCTCACGCTGCCGGGCGTGCTGACGGGGTCGATGTTCGTGTTCGTGCCGAGCTTCGCCAACTTCGTGATCCCCGAGATGCTGGGCGGCGGCAAGACGCTCATGGTGGGCAACCTGATCCGCAACGAGTTCCTCAAGGCCCGCGACTGGCCGTTCGGCTCGACGCTGGCCACGGCGCTCGTCGCGGTGCTCGTGCTGCTCCTCCTCGCGCAGGCCTGGGCGGCCCGCCGTGCGTAGACCGCGACTGCTGTACATCCCGTTCTGGGCGACGCTCGTCTTCCTGTACGCGCCGATCGCCGTGCTCGTGGTGATGTCGTTCAACTCGGGGGACTCGGCCTACACCTTCGAGGGGTTCAGCCTCAAGTGGTACGGCGTGCTGGCCGAGAACGAGCGCGTCCTGGACGGCCTGGTCAACACGCTGATCGTGGCCGCCGGCTCGACCGTGCTCGCCACCGTCCTCGGCACGCTGCTGGCGGTGGGCCTGGCCAGGCACACCCGCTCCCGGTCGCTCGACGCGGTGGCGCTGATGCCGGCCGTGCTGCCCGACCTGGTGCTGGCCATCGGCCTGCTGATGTTCTACGGCCTGGTCCAGTTCACCCTCGGCGTCACCTCGGTGATCCTCGCGCACGCCGTGTTCTCCATGGCGTTCGTCGCCGCCGTGGTCCGCACCCGGCTCACCGGCGCCGACCCGTCGCTGGAGGAGGCCTCCCGCGACCTCGGGGCGGGCCCGGTGACCACGTTCGTGCGGGTCACGCTCCCGCAGCTCACCCCCGGCATCGTGGCGGGGGCGCTGCTGGCGTTCACGCTCTCCCTCGACGAGTTCGTGATCGCCTTCTTCACGATCGGCAACCTGGAGCAGACCCTGCCGATCGTCATCTACTCGATGGTCCGGTTCGGGGTGGAGCCCCAGATCAACGCGCTGGGCACGCTCCTGCTCCTGGTGAGCTTCACCGCGGTGATCATCGGACAGCGCATGACCAGGATCGGTGAAGCACGTGCTCAAGATTGACGGGGTCACCCGCAGGTTCGGCGACGTCACAGCGCTCGACGGCGTCTCGCTGGAGATCGGGCAGGGCGAGTTCTTCGCCCTGCTCGGCCCGTCGGGCTGCGGCAAGACGACGCTGCTGCGGATCATCGCCGGCTTCGAGACGCCCGACAGCGGCACGGTCACGCTCGACGGCGACGACCTGCTCGCCGCGCCGCCGAACCGGCGGCCGATCAGCCTCATGTTCCAGTCGTACGCGCTGTTCCCGCACATGACCGTGGCCCGGAACGTCGCCTACGGGCTGGAGCAGGAGAAACTGCCCCGCCAGGGGATCAGGAAGCGGGTCGGCGAGGTGCTGGAGACGGTCGGGCTCGCCGAGCACGGCGACCGCAGGCCCGCCCAGCTGTCCGGCGGCCAGCGCCAGCGCGTCGCGCTCGCCCGGTCCATCGTCAAGCGGCCCCGCCTGCTGCTGCTCGACGAGCCGCTGTCGGCGCTGGACAAGAAGGTCCGCGCCGACATGCAGCTGGAGCTCAAGCGGCTGCAGCACGAGGTCGGGATCACCTTCGTGGTCGTCACGCACGACCAGGAGGAGGCCATGTCGCTCGCCGACCGCATCGCGGTCTTCCACAACGGGCGCGTCTGCCAAGTGGACGAGCCGGTCGCGCTCTACGAGCGGCCGCGTACGCCGTTCGTCGCCGGTTTCGTCGGCGCGAGCAACCTCTTCGAGGGGACGGCCGGGGAGGGCGGGGGGTTGAGCACCGGCGGCTTCGGCGTGCTGCCCGGCACGCCGCTGCCCGACGTGGCGCCCGGCGTCGAGGCTCTGCTCTGCGTCCGCCCCGAGAACATCGCCCTCACCGACGCCGACGCCGATGTCCCCGCCGCCGATGCGGCTGAGGTCGCCGACGCTGCCGATGCGGCCGACGCCGCCGACGCCGCAGACGTGGTCGACGTGGCCGCCGATGCCGATGCCGCCGCTGACGCCGCTGACGCCGGCGATGCCGACGTGGCTGACGTGGCTGGCACGGCAGGGCGTGCTGGTGACAGCGTCGGCGCGTCCGAGGCCGGGGCCGGAGCGGGGGGCGCGGGCGAGGGCGGCGGGGACGGGTTGCTCCGGGGCAGCGTGCTGGACGTCAGCTTCTACGGCGGCGTCTCGCACCTGTCGATCGACGTGCCCGGCCACCCCAAGCCGGTCCTGGTGGCGGTGCAGGGCGCCGGCGCCGTCCGGCCCGGTGTGAAGGTGCGGCTGGACTGGGACGCCAGCGACGCCGTGGTGATCCCCCGGGACACCCGGTGAGCAGACGCCCCCCGGGTTCAGTGGACGAGGTCGTTGCCCGTCGCCGTGCGCGCGTAGGACAGGATCAGCTCGGCGGCCTCCGCCGGCCCGATCAGCGGGTGCCTGGCGGTGATGCGGTAGCCGTACGCGTCCTCCAGGGCCACCAGGTTGCGCGCCAGCGTCAGGGAGTCGCCGCTGAGCCGGAAGACCCCGAGGGCCGCCCCGGTGTCGAGGATCGACTGGTACATCGACACCTGCCGGTCGTACAGCGAGGTGAGCAGCACGCCGTAGACGCGGTTGCGGCCGGCGGCCCCGCCCAGCTCGTTGAGCAGCCGGACGTCCGGGTCGAGCGGCCCGGTCGGCAGGCCCGACCTGATCGTCATGACGAGCTTGGCGACCGGGTCGGTGACGGTGGCGAGCTGGCGCAGCCGCTGCTCGTAGAAGCGCTCCATCCCGGCGTGCTGCGCCTCGACCAGCAGCTCGCTCAGGTCGGGGTAGTGGTAGAGCACGGCGCCCGACGTGAGCCCCGCCTCCTCCGCCACGTGCGACAGCTGGACGCCGTCCACGCCGTGGCGGATGATGGCCCGCCGTGCCGCCTCGATCAGGTCGATGCGGCGGTCAGTGCGGCTCTTACGCTGAGCCATTCTCCCCCTTTGTTACTGCTGCGTTCAGAAGAACGTGACCATAGTGCCCCGAAGTAGCGCTTTACGCTAGATGAGTTATTTGAATGTATCTTCAACTACCCCTCTCTCTCATCCGGAGTGCGTGATGTCCCTCACCATCCTGTTCATGCCTGAGAGCGCCTACGGCCCCACCAACAACAGCATCGGCATCGGCGACATCCTCCGCCGCCGCGGTCACCGGGTGGTCTTCGCCGCCGAGGCCTCGTGGAAGGGCAAGCTGGAGGCCCTCGGCTTCGAGGAGGACCTCGTCGACCTGGCGCCCCCGGCCGAGGAGGAGCAGGACGCGGGCCAGTTCTGGAAGGACTTCATCAGGGAGACCGCGCCCGAGTACCGCAAGAGCACGCTGGAGCAGCTCGAGACGGTCACCAAGCCGATCTGGGAGTCGCTGATCGACGGCGTGAAGTACTGCGAGCCCCAGCTCAAGGCGATCATCGAGCGGGTCCGGCCGGACGTCATCGTCGAGGACAACGTCATCACCTTCCCGGCGCTGCTGACGACGGGCAAGAAGTTCGTCCGGATCGTCTCCTGCAACCCGCTCGAGGTCCGCGGCGCGGACATCCCGCCGGTCTTCTCCGGCCTGCCCGCCGCCGACCGGTCGGAGTGGGACGCCTTCCGCGCCGAGTACGACCGGACCCACCGAGAGATCTGGACCGCCTTCAACGCGTGGTGCGTCGAGCAGGGCACGCGGCCGCTGCCGGACCTCGACTTCATCCACGAGGGCGACCTCAACCTCTACGTCTACCCGGAGATCCTCGACTACACGGCCGAGCGGCCGCTCGGGCCCACCTGGCACCGGCTCGACTCCTCCGTGCGGGAGACCGACGAGGAGTTCGAGCTGCCGTTCGCCGACCGCGGCGACGGCGCGCTGGTCTACTTCTCGCTCGGCTCGCTCGGCTCCTCCGACGTGGAGCTGATGCAGCGGGTGATCGACGTGCTGGCCACCACCCCGCACCGGTTCATCGTCTCCAAGGGCCCGCTGCACGAGGAGATCAAGCTGGCCGACAACATGTGGGGCGCCGAGTTCCTGCCGCAGACCAAGATCATCCCGCTCTGCGACCTGGTGATCACCCACGGCGGCAACAACACCACCACCGAGGCGCTGCACTTCGGCAAGCCGATGATCCTGCTGCCGCTGTTCTGGGACCAGTACGACAACGCCCAGCGGGTGCACGAGCTCGGCTACGGCGTGCGCCTGGCGACCTACGCCTTCACCGACGAGGAGCTGACGGGCGCCCTCGACCGCCTGCTGGGCGACGAGGAGCTGCGCGCCCGGCTGGCCGCCGCGGGCGAGGAGATCCGCGGCCGCGACGGCCTGCGCACGGCGGCCGACCTCATCGAGCGGCTCGGCCAGGAGTAGACATGCGCGAACTGATCAACCCGGCCACCGGCGCCCTGCACGACATGGTCCCGGACACCCCCGTCGAGGGCGTGGCCCGGGCCGTGCGCCAGGCACGCGCCGCCTTCGCGGAGTGGTCGCAGGCCACGCCCGCCGAGCGGGCGCGGCTGCTGCTCCGGCTGGCCGACCTCGTCGAGGCCGACGCCGAGGAGCTGACCCGCCTGGAGGTCGAGGACACCGGCAAGCCGGCCACGGTCGTCAGGGACGGCGAGCTGCCGTTCGCGGTGGACAACCTGCGCTTCTTCGCCGGAGCCGCCCGCTCGCTGGAGGGCACCGGGGCCGGGGTGTTCAGCCGCGGTTACACGTCGGTCCTGGTGCGCCGCCCCGTCGGCGTGGTCGCCTCGATCGCCCCGTGGAACTTCCCGCTCGTGATGGCCGTCTGGAAGCTCGGCCCGGCCGTCGCGGCGGGCAACGCGGTCGTCATCAAGCCGGCGCCGCAGACGCCGCGCAGCACGCTGCGCCTGGTCGAGCTGTTCGCCAAGGCGGGCGCGCCGCGCGGCCTCGTGCAGGCCGTCACCGGTGACGCCGAGGTGGGCGAGGCCCTGGTCACCGACCCGGACGTGGACATGGTCAGCGTCACCGGCTCGACCGAGACCGGCCGGGCCGTCATGGCGGGGGCCGCCACGACGCTCAAGCGGGTCCACCTGGAGCTCGGCGGCAAGGCGCCGGCGCTGGTCTTCGACGACGCCGACCTGACCGCCATGGCCGCCGGGGTCGCCATGGGCGCCACGTACAACACCGGCCAGGACTGCACGGCGGCCACGCGCGTCTACGTGTCCCGCCCGGCGTACGAGGACGCGGTGGAGGCGCTTCGGGCAAATCTTGCCGAAATTAGTGTCGGTGACCCCTGGGATCCGGCCACGGACATCGGCCCGCTGATCTCGGCGGCGCACCGTGACCGGGTGCACGGCTTCGTCCGCGGCTCCGGCGGACGGATCCTGCACGGGGGAGCCCTGGCCGAGGGGCCAGGCTTCTACTATCCGCCCACTCTCGTGACTGATGTGGATCAGAAGAGCGATATCGTCCAAGGGGAACTTTTCGGTCCCGTCCTCGTGGTCCTCCCCTTCGACGGTGAGGACGAGGCCGTCAAGCTCGCCAACGACACCCGTTACGGCCTGGCGTCGTCGGTGTGGTCGCGTGACGTGGCCAGGGCGATGCGGGTGTCGCACCGCTTGGACGTGGGTGTCACCTGGGTCAACGACCACCTGCCCATCGCCAGCGAGGCCCCGCACGGCGGGGTCAAGGGGAGCGGGTTCGGCAAGGACATGAGCCAGGAGGCGGTGCAGGAGTATTCGGTGACCCGTCACCTGATGATCAAGCATGCGGTGTCCGAGGAGCGAGACGGCTTCCGGCCCGCCTGAAGACAGGCACGGCGATATGCGACCTTGATGGCACGTTTGGTCGCATTTGGTGGGATATGCACGGTTGGCCGATGTGGTACGGGTTGTGTTCCAATTACCCAGCCCGCACAAATCCCATGCGCCCCAAGCGTGTCAGATTTTCGAGCACGTACCGGCGAGAGGTTGCGAGAGTCAGTGAGGACGGATAACCCCAAGCACATCAGACCTGGGGAGTACACAGGCAGCAGGTTCCGGCTGGGGAACTGGCGTGTGCGCTCGCGACTGGTGGCGCTGATTCTCATCCCCACCGTCGTGGGCGTTCTCCTCGCGGGTGTGCAGCTGGCCAACGCCATCAACACCAGCACCGAGTACCGCAGGCTCACCCAGCTCGCCGAGGTGGTGCAGCGCGTCAACGCGCTCAACCACGAGCTGGCCAAGGAGCGCACGCTCACCTCCTGGTACATCGCCGACCGGCGCCGCCCCAGCAGGCTGAACGCGCTCAAGACGCAGCGCCAGGCCGTCGACAAGGCCAAGGCGGGCGTCCTGACGGCCATGTCCGCCATCGACGCCTCCCACGCCCAGCACGTCCTGTCCGACGCCTCGGAGATCCGCCGCTGGCTCACCGGCATCGACGGCCTGCGCGAGTCGATCCTCGACGGTGAGAGCGTGCCGCCGCGAGCGGCGATCCGCACGTTCTCCACGATGATCGACACGATCTCCCACCTCCAGACCGAACTGGCCAACGGCGTCAGCGACGAGGACCTGCAGGAGAACATCTCCGCGCTCGGCGGCCTGGCCCACGCCAAGGAGGAGGTCGCCCGCCAGCAGGCGATCCTCGTGGTGGCGCAGGTCGGCCGCAAACTCGACTACGACGACCTGTCCGACTTCCTCGGCTCGTGGAACCGCCAGCAGGCCGAGCAGGCCGTGTTCGAGCAGAGCGCGAGCGCTGCCGACCTGCAGTCCTACCGCAGGAACCTCCGCGGCCTGCAGATCGACCGCGCCGACGCGATGCGCCAGCGCGCCCTCGCCCAGATGCGCGAGTACCAGAGGATCGTCGACCTCGACGTCACCTCCCGGCGCGACATCACCCTCTGGCACGACAGCACCACGGCGGCCGTCAACGCCCTGCGCAAGGTCGAGGACGGCCTGACGACGCGGATCGTGGCCCAGACCCGCGACCTGAGCGACCGCGAGCAGCGCAACGCCATCATCTCCGGCGCGATGATCCTCGTCCTGCTGCTCCTCGTGCTGATCATCACCACCCGCGTGGCCGGCTCCCTCGTCCGGCCGCTGCGCCGGCTGCGCGCCGAGGCGCTCCAGGTGGCCACCACCCGGCTGCCCGAGACCGTCCGCGTGCTGCGCGAGTCCGGCGACGGCGCCGCGGTGCCGGACGTTCCGTCGATCGGCATCAACACCCGCGACGAGATCGGGGAAGTGGCCCGGGCCTTCGACGAGGTCCACCGCGAGGCGATCCGGCTGGCCGGCGACGAGGCCAAGCTGCGCGCCAACGTCAACGCGATGTTCGTCAACCTCTCCCGGCGCAGCCAGACGCTGGTCGAGCGGCAGCTCCAGCTCATCGAGGGCCTGGAGCAGGGCGAGGAGGACGAGCAGCGGCTCGCCAACCTCTTCCGGCTGGACCACCTGGCCACCCGCATGCGCCGCAACAGCGAGAACCTCCTGGTCCTCGCCGGCCAGGAGGGCGCCCGCAAGTGGAGCGAGCCCGTCCCGCTGGTCGACGTGGCCCGCGCCTCGCTGTCGGAGGTCGAGAACTACGAGCGGGTCCAGATCCAGATCCCGTCCGGCATCCAGATCGTCGGCCCCGCCGTCACCGACACCGTCCACCTGCTCGCCGAGCTGATCGAGAACGCGATCTCCTTCTCGCCGCGCGAGAGCAAGGTCCAGGTCACCCATTCGCCGGCCGAGGGCGGAGTGCTCGTCACGATCAACGACCTCGGCATCGGCATGACCAACGAGGAACTGGCCGAGGCCAACTGGCGGCTGGCCAACCCGCCCGTCGTCGACGTCGCGGTCTCGCGCCGCATGGGCCTGTTCGTGGTCGGCCGCCTGGCCCTGCGCCACGGCATCCGCGTCCAGCTCCGCATGCGGGAGACGGGCGGGCTCAGCGCCCTCGTCATGGTGCCCGACATGCTGATCGCCGGCGCCCCCGGCGCCCCGGCGCACGGCCAGTACGACGCCTTCACCTCCTTCGACCCGTCGGCCCTGGACCAGCCCGTGGCAGGCGGCGCCTATGCCGCGCCGGCGACCCCCATGGGCTTCGGCACCGACGACGTCCCGGTGAACACCGAGTGGCCAGGCGACGTGCCCGTCCCGGGCGGCACCGGCACCAGCTGGCCGTCCTTCGCGGAGGAGCCGCCCAAGCAGGCCGAGGAGCAGCTCTGGCCCTCCTTCGCCGAGGAGCCGCCGCCCGTCCAGCGCGAACGCCGGCCGTCGTTCGCCGACGAGGCGCCGCAGGCCGACGAGCCCCGCTGGCCGTCGTTCGCCACCGAGCCGCCCCCGCCCGCCCAGGACGAGCCGCGCTGGCCGTCGTTCGCGACGGAGCCGCCGCCGCTCGACCCCGCGCAGCCGGAGACCCGCTGGCCGTCGTTCGGCGAGCAGCCGCGCAGGTCGTCGATGTTCGACGCGCCCGAGACGGCGCAGCCGTCGAGGCCGTCCCCGTTCGCCGCCGAGGGCCCGGAGCAGCCGCCGTTCGGCCCCGGGGAGATGCCGTGGCCGTCGTTCGCCGAGACGGCCAAGCCGTCCGACTCGTACGCGCCGAACGGGCACTCCGCCTTCGACCCGTTCGGGCCCGGCGACTACTCCTCGCAGGACCTGACCGGCCCGTTGCCCGTCGTGCGCAGCTCGCCGATGGAGGAGCAGAGCGAGGACTTCCTGCCGATCTTCTCGTCGGTCGGGTCCGACTGGTTCCGCAAGCCGGACCCCGAGCAGCTGCAGCCCAGGCCGGAGCCGGAGCAGCAGCAGGCGGCGTGGAACGCGGCCCCGCCCGAGCCGGAGGAGCCGGAGACGGCCGTCCAGCCCGCGGTGCGGCTCGACGCCGAGCCCCCCGCCGACCTCCGCCGCCAGGCGCCGGAGACCGCCGAGCGGCCGGGGGCGCTGCCCAGGCGCCGGCCCGGCGAGTCGGGCGCCGGAGCGACGTGGTCCTCGCCGGCCGACACCGGCTGGCAGGCCGCGCAGGCGGCGGCACAGCCGGCCCAGGGCGGCACGACGGCCTCCGGCCTGCCGCGCCGGGTGCCCAAGGCCAACCTGGTGCCGGGAACCGCCGGCCTGGCGGAGCCGCAGGCCACCTCGCCCGCTCCGCAGATCTCCCCCGAGCGGCTGCGCAGCCGGCTCTCCAGCTTCCAGCAGGGTGTACGACAAGGCCGCGCGTTCACCCGCGGAGAAGAAAATGAGGAGGACACATGAGAGAACTGAGCCAGGGAGCGCGTGGCATCAGCTGGCTGATCACTGACTTTGTGAACAATGTGCCAGGTGTCGCGCACACCGTCGTGGTCTCGTCCGACGGTCTGCCACTGGCCTTCTCCGAGGGTTTCCCGAAGGACCGCGCGGACCAGCTGGCCGCGGTCGCCTCGGGTGTCATCAGCCTGACGCAGGGTGCGGCACGGGTCTTCGAGGGCGGCCTGGTGACGCAGACCGTCATCGAGATGCAGCGCGGGCTGTTGATGATCATGTCGATCAGCGACGGCTCGTGCCTGGCCGTGCTGGCCGCGCCCGACTGTGACATGGGCCTGGTGGCCTATCAGATGACGCTGCTGGTGGAGCGTGCGGGGCAGGTCCTCACGCCCGCCGTACGCGCCGAACTGCAGGCAGCCCGCCCCCGCTAGCGGGGGCGGTGACAGGAGAACATGGTGTCAGGTCAGGGTTGGGCTGGTGATAGCACTCCGCCGCATCCGGCGGCTCCACGTCCGCAGAAGTCGAGCTCCCTGGTACGGCCGTACGCCGTGACCGGGGGGCGCACGGCCCCGCGGATGAAGTTCGCCATGGAGGCGCTGGTGTCCTCCGTGACGTCGGAATACCAAGACATTTCTCTGCTGAGTCCGGAGTATCAGGCGATCATTCAACTGACCCGGAACGTCAGGTCGGTTGCCGAGATCTCCGCACTCCTCCGCCAGCCTCTCGGGGTGGTGCGGGTGCTGATCGCCGACATGGCGTCCGAGGGCCTGATCCGCGTGCACCAGCCTGCGCTGGACGCGGGAAAGCCGGACCTCAACTTGCTCGAAAGGGTGCTCAGTGGACTTCGCAGGCTCTAGCGCCGGCCTAACCTCGACGAAGATCGTCGTGGCCGGCGGGTTCGGCGTGGGCAAGACGACGTTCGTGGGGGCGGTCTCGGAGATCCTGCCGCTCACCACAGAGGCCGTGATGACGGACGCCTCGGCCGGGGTCGACGACGTCTCTCTCACGCCGAACAAGACGACGACGACGGTGGCCATGGACTTCGGCCGCGTCTCGCTGGACCGTGACCTGATCCTCTACCTGTTCGGCACGCCCGGGCAGCACCGGTTCTGGTTCATGTGGGACGACCTCGTCCGCGGCGCGATCGGCGCCGTGGTGCTGGCCGACACGCGGCGGCTGGCCGACAGCTTCCCGGCGATCGACTACTTCGAGGAGGCCAAGCTGCCCTTCATCATCGGCATCAACGGCTGGGAGGGACAGTTCTCGCACCAGGACGAGGAGATCCGCGAGGCGCTGTCGCTCGGCTCGCACACGCCGATCGTCCGCCTCGACGCCCGGGTGCGCGAGTCGGTGAAGAGCACCCTCATCACGCTGGTGGAGCACGCGCTGACGCGGCACATGCACGCGCCGGCGTAACGCCGCCGACCAGGAAGCCGAGTGCCGCCGGACGACCGTCCGGCGGCACTCGGCGTTCGCGGGCCGGGACCCGCGCTCAGGCGGTGGGGGCGGGCGCGTCCACGCCGCGCACCAGGCGGCCGACCTCGCCGCGCAGGCGGACGAAGTCGGGGTGCTCGCGCGTGGTGATCTGGTCGCGCGGCGCGGGCAGGTCCACCCGCAGGTCGCCCACCACGTGCGCGGGCGCCTTCGACAGCACCACGACCCGGTCGCCGACGTAGACGCTCTCGTCGATGTCATGGGTGATGAGCACGATCGTCATCTGGTGGTGGCCGCGCACCTTGAGCACGAGGTCCTCCAGGTCCTCGCGCGTCTGGGCGTCCACCGAACCGAACGGCTCGTCCATGAGCATGAGCGACGGCCGGTAGGCCAGCGCGCGGGCGATCGCCACCCGCTGCTGCATGCCGCCCGACAACTGGAACGGGTACTTGCGCCCCGCCTCGGCCAGGCCGACCGACTCCAGCGCCTCCTGCGCGGCCTCGCGCCGCCGCTGCTTGTCCATGCCGCGCCGGCGCAGCGGCAGGGCCACGTTGTCGGCCACCGACATCCAGGGGAACAGCGAGCGGCTGTAGTCCTGGAACACCACGGCGAGGTTGTCGGGCGTCTGGCGGACCAGCTCGCCGCCGACCCGGATCTCGCCCCCGGTCGGCTTGATCAGCCCGGCGATGGAGCGCAGCAGGGTGGACTTGCCGCACCCCGAGGGGCCGACGATGCACAGCAGCTCGCCCGCCGCCACGCTCAGCTTGAGCCCGTCGATGGCGTGGTGCTCGTTCGGGGTGCCGGGCCCGTATACGTGCGTGAGGTCTTCGATCTCGAGCAAGGGATGTCCTAGGGCAGCCGGATCCGGAGATGACAGGTCGACTTTACCGAAGCCTGTGATCTATGAACATGACGAAAGCGCATCGTGGGTCACCCCGTGGGCCTGGGGACGTAGCGACCGACCGGAGCGCCGACGATCTTGCCGGTGTCGAGCACGTGGTGACCTCGCACGAACGTGTCGGTGACCTTCGCGGTCAGCTCGAACCCCTCGAACGGCGTGTACTCCTGCGCCGACTCCGACTCCGCGGCCGAGACGGTCCACGTGTTGTCCGGATCCACCAGGCAGATGTCGGCGTCGAAGCCCGGGGCGATCCTGCCCTTGGCGCGCAGGCCGTACCTGCGGGCCGGGTTCCAGGAGGTGAGCGCGGCGATGCGCCCGTACGACAGGCCGCGCCGGCGCCCCTCGGTGATCAGGCCCGGCAGGAGGTACTCGGCGCCGCCGAAGCCCGCCTTGGCGACGAACACGTCGTCGGCGGGGGCGCCGAACTTCAGCTCCTCACGGCAGCAGGCATGGTCGCTGACCACCCAGTCCACGGTGCCGCCGAGCACGTGCTCCCACAGCGCCTCGACGTCCTCGCGCGGCCTGATCGGCGGGTTCACCTTGGCGCCCAGCCCGTTCGCCGTCTCGATGTCGGCCAGCAGGTGGCCGATCGTCACCTCGCGCCGGAAGTCGATGTGCGGGAAGGTCGCGGCCATCCGCACGGCGGCGTCCAGCGCCTTGCGCGACGACAGGTGGAGCAGGTTGACGTTGCCGAGACCGGTCTCGTGGGCCAGGTAGGAGGCGATGAAGACGGCCAGGCCCTCGGAGTGCGGCGGCCGGGAGGCGCTGTAGGCGGCCAGGCCGGTCAGCTCGCCCGCCTCCTCCACCAGCCGGGTGTAGGCGGTCATGATCTCGGCGGTCTCGCAGTGCAGCGACAGGGAGATCTCGCCGGCCAGCTCGGGGAAGCGCTCGCGCGCCGCCTGCACGCCGCGCATCACGAACTCGAAGTGGGCGTAGTCGTAGCGCTCGCCCTCGGGCAGCATGAGGAACCTGCCCTGGTCGGCCGAACGGCCGTGCAGCCCGTGCCCGCCGTAGAACATGAAGATCTTGAACGACGGCACCCCGAACCGCTCCACCAGGTCGGGCAGCTCGCCGATGTGCTCGCTCGACATGGGCGCGAGATGGAAGCCGTAGTCGACGTAGGCGCGGTCCTCGGCCATCCGCAGCACCTCGGGGAAGAACTCCGCGTACGGTCCGCCCCGGTTGAGGTAGTACTGCCCGGTCCGCATGTAGGTGAGCGCCGTGGTGACCCCGCCCTGCGCGGCCGCCTTGCTCTCCGAGGCGGCGTCGTCCTCCAGCGGGTTGTAGATGCCCCAGTGCTGGTGGGCGTCCACCACGCCGGGGAAGGCCAGCCGGCCGTTGCCGTCGATCACCTCCGGCACGCCGTCGGCGGGCAGGCCGGGCGCGACCCGGTCGACGCGCCCGCCGGTCACGGAGATGTCCGCCGCGACGGGATGGTCGCGGTCGTGCGTCACGACACGCACGTTCTTGATGAGCAGGTCCGTCACGTCCGCCTCCTACGCGGTACGGCGGGCGCCGCGATGCCAGCCGAGCATCCGGCGCTCGATCATGAGGAACAGGGAGTTGAGCACGAAGCCGAGCACCCCGAGCACCACCACGCCGGCCCAGATGCCCGGCATGTCGGCGTTGTTGCTGGCCACGCTCAGCAGGTAGCCGATCCCGTCCGTGCTGCCCTTCAACTCGGAGATGACCATCAGGATGAGCGCGAGCGAGACGCTCAGCCGCAGGCCCGCGAAGATCTTGGGGGAAGCGGCGGGCAGGATGATCCGGAAGAGCCGCAGATGGGCGGGGACGCCGAAGACCGTCGCGGTCTCCATCTGCATACGATCGACG
The DNA here is from genome assembly GCF_002850745.1 of Nonomuraea indica. GTDB lineage: Bacteria > Actinomycetota > Actinomycetes > Streptosporangiales > Streptosporangiaceae > Nonomuraea > Nonomuraea indica. The sequence goes on along the minus strand of NZ_KZ559488.1, from coordinate 6,325 downwards.
TTACGCGCGCCGTCGATGGAATTCAGCAGGATCGGCCAGATGATGCCGAAGACGATGGTCGCCACCTGGACCTGGGTGCCCATGGCGAACAGCACGAGGAAGACCGGCAGCATCGCGGGCGGCGGCACCGCGCGGCCGAACTCCACGAGCGGGTCGACGTAGTCGGCCAGCCGGCCGATCCGGCCGATCGCCACGCCCAGCGTCACCCCGACGAGCACGGCGGCGGCCCACGACCCGATCACCCGGACGATGCTGGGCACGAAGTTGTCCACCGCCTCGTCGGTCAGCAGCAGCGGGCCGGAGAACCACCTCTCGCCCATCCAGGAGGCGATCAGCGTCGGCGGGGGGAGGAACGGGTTGGCCACGGACCTGGCCAGCAGTTCCCAGCCCACGAGGACGACGGGGATCAGCCACAGCCGCCTGACGAGCGTCCCGATCACAGGTGCCGCCAGCGGAACAGGCGCCGCTCGGCGCGCAGCAGCACGGTGTTGACGGCCAGGCCGACGATCCCGGCCCACAGGAGCGTCGCGACGACGTCGAGCATCGCGTCGGCGCCGATGCCGGTGCTGGCCTGGATGAGGAAGGCGCCGATGCCGCCGGAGCCGCCGACGAAGTACTCGACGCTGATGGCGAGGATCAGGGTGATCGAGGCGGCCAGCCGGACCCCCGTGTAGATGAACGGTGCCGCGCTGGGCAGCGCCACCCGCCAGATCACCGCCGCCTGGCCGAAGCCGAACGAGCGCAGCGTCTCGGTGGCCACCGGGTCGACGTCGCGCACGCCGTACAGGGTGTTGATGAGGATGGGCCAGGACGCGGCGTAGACGATCAGCGCGACCTTGGCGTTGATCTCCGGCTGGAAGAAGAACAGCGCCAGCGGGATCAGCGCGACCGAGGGGATGGGCCGCAGGAACTCCACGATCGCGCGGGTGGTCTCCTCGACCACGGGCACCGTGCCGAGCAGCAGGCCGATCGGCACGGCGACCAGCACGGCGAGCGGCAGCCCGATGACGGCGGCGGTCAGGGTGGAGAGCAGGTCGCCGAGGAAGACCGGGTCGGCGGCCAGCCCGGCCACCCGGGCGAGCGAGGCGGAGGCGGCGGGCAGCCAGGGGAGCAGCCCGCTCCTCGCGGCCACTTCCCAGGCGAGCAGGAAGACCGCCACGCCGACGGCGTGGCGGACGAGCTTTCCGTGCCGGGCGCGGGTGACGACGGGCCGTCGCACCCGCGCCGGCGTGGTCGCAGCGGTCATCCCTTGAAGGGCACGATCATGGAGTCGACGTTGATCTGCTCCTTGAGGAAGCCGTACTCCAGCATCAGGTCCGCGACGCGCTGGATGCGCTGGGCGCTGAGCGTGGTCGGGTAGTTGCCGAGGTTGATGGTGGCGGCCGTCTCGGCGGGGATCTTGGTGAAGGTCGGCAGGATCTTCGTCACGGCGCTGCGGTCGGTCGCGGCGATGTTCTGCGCCTTGGCCATGGCGCGCTGGAAGGCGGCCATCGTCTTGGGGTTCTCGGCCACCCACTTCTCGGTCGCCGCCCACCCGGTGATGGGCAGGGCCTCGGTCGGGCCGGACATGGTGTCGACGAGCATGGTGGCGCCGAGCTTGTTCTTGGCCTCACTGACGTACGGGTCGGTCATCCAGACCGCGTCCACGTCGCCCTTCTCCAGCGACTGGAGCCAGTTGGTGGTGGGCACCTCCACGTACTGGATGTCCTTGCCCGGGGTGGGGTCCAGGCCGGCGATCTTGAAGTGCGGGTTCATGGTGAGCACGCCGAGGCCCTTGAGCGCGTTCACGCCGACCTTCTTGCCCTTGAGGTCGGCGACCTTCTTGACGGGGGAGTCGCGGCCCACCATGACACCGAAGGCGCCGGTCGCGCCCTGGTAGGAGTCGGCGATGTACTTGAACTTCTCCGCACCTTCGCTCTGGATCGTCAGGATGGTCGCGTAGCTGCCGAGGACCACGTCCATGCTGCCGTTGGACAGCTTGGGCAGCACGGCCTGGGGTGCCTGGATGGCCTCCGTCTTCACGTTGAGGCCCTGCTCCTTGAAGAAGCCGCGCTCGATCGCGATGAACAGGGGCGCGGAGTCGGCTCCTGGGTACTGGCCGATGAGCAGGTCGGTCTTCTCCAGCCCGGCGGCGTTGGTGGCGCCGCCTGACGGTTCGCCGGAGCTGGAGCACCCTGCCAGGGCAAGGGTGACCACCAGTCCGAACAGGGCGATGCGCCCTGGTGCGCCGAGCCTCATCTCGCGTCTCCTTTGAACGAGGGTGAGCGACGACCGTCGCGCCCTTGTGCCGTCAACCCTTGCGCATGATCCCCCGAATCTGGAATTTATCAATATATATGGCCAACTATCGGTCGCACTGATTCTATGGAGGTATGTCCGGATATTGAGTGAAGATATGTCTGGCGTTCATCGGGGACCTGTGGCTACTGTCGGGACGTGGAGACATAAAGGCAAGATCATTGACTGGGGCATTTGCTGCGGTCAACCGATTATTTGTTGAGCATAAATAAGGGTTTCGGACCACCGGTGCCGGGGGCGGCACCACCAGAACTTGATCCTCTTGCACCAGACCATCCCGAGGAGAGGTTGCGGAGGCCAGTGAGAAGAACAGTGCCCCCTGCAGGCGGGGACTCCGGGTCGTCTCCGGAGGAGTCCCTCTTCCCGTCACCTCATGCTCCGGCCGGGCCCCCGCCCTCACGGGCCGGCCGGCCGAAAGGCACCGGCGGGTTCGTGCGCAACTGGCGCGTACGGACGAAACTCCTGGTACTGATCGTCATCCCGACCGTCGCCGCGCTGGCCCTCGGCGGGCTGCGGGTGACCTCCTCGCTCAGCAGCGCCACCGAGTACGAGCGGGTCAAGGAGACCGCCGCCCTCGCCGGCAGGCTGACCGAGCTGGCCCACCAGACCGAGCTAGAACGCGACCTGACCGCCATGTTCGTCGCCCAGGGCCGCAACGGCGACCGCAACGAGGTGGCGGCCCAGTACTCCACCGTGGACCGGCTCGTCGCCGAGGCCCGGCCCGGCGTCGCCGCGCTGGCCGCCTCCGACAGCCCGCTGCGCACCGAGGCCGTCCGCGTCCAGAACCGCTTCGACGAGCTGCCCAACTCCCGCAGGACGGCGATGGAGTCCCGGCTCAACGTCGCCTCGGTGATCGAACTGTACGACCAGTCGATCTCCGACTTCCTCGAACTCAACGACAACATCGACCAGGGCGCCGTCGACAAGGAGCTCACCGACAGCGTCGCCGGCTTCGCCGCCCTCTCCCGGGCCAAGCAGTACGTGTCCAGGCAGCGCGCCCTGCTGGTGTCGGCGCTCGCCCTCGGCCGCTTCGGCGAGCGCGAGCTGGACGCCTTCATCGCCGCCCGCTCCCAGCGCAACAGCGAGCTGGCCACGTTCCGGGCCGCGGTGCCGCTGGCGCTGCGCCAGGCCTACGACGACACGGTCAGCGGGCAGGCGGTCGACCGGGCGGAGCTGATCCAGGCCCGCGCGCTGGCCCTGCAGGACGCCGGCCTGCCGCTCCGCGACGAGGTGCTCGGCCTCACCCAGGACGGCCAGGTGTGGTTCGGCGCCGTCACCGAGACGATCGACGGCATGCGCCAGGTCGAGCAGCGGGTCGCCGACTCGATCCTGCTGCGCAGCCAGGACGTCCAGCGCGGTGAGCAGCAGGGCGCGGTGCTCTTCGCCGTCGCCATCGTGGCGCTGCTCGTCCTGGTGCTGGTGGTCACCGCGCTGATGGCGCGCTCGCTGAGCGGCCCGCTGCGGCGGCTGCGCCGCGAGGCGCTGCTGATCGCCGGGCGCCGCCTGCCCGAGACCGTCCAGCGACTCCGCGAATCGGACGCCGCCGCGGCGAACGTCGAGGTGGAGCCGATCGGCGTCGTGTCGGACGACGAGATCGGTGAGGTGGCGCGGGCGTTCGACGAGGTGCATCGTGAGGCGGTGCGGTTGGCGGGTGAGGAGTCGCGGTTGCGGTCGAACGTGAACGCGATGTTCGTGAACCTGTCGCGGCGCAGTCAGACGTTGGTGGAGCGGCAGATCACGTTGATCGATGGTCTGGAGCAGGGTGAGCAGGACGAGAGCCGGTTGGCGAACCTGTTCAAGCTGGATCATCTGGCGACGCGTATGCGGCGTAACAGTGAGAACCTGCTGGTGCTGGCGGGTCAGGATCCGCCGCGCCGGTGGAGCCAGCCGGTCAAGCTCGTCGACGTGACGCGCGCCTCGCTGTCGGAGGTCGAGAGCTACGAGCGGGTGGTCCTGCAGGTGCCCGATGGTGTCTCGGTGGCCGGTCAGGCCGTCAACGACGTCATCCACCTGCTGGCCGAGCTGGTGGAGAACGCCCTGTCGTTCTCGCCGCGCGAGACCCGCGTCACCGTCTCCGGCAGCCGCATCGACGGCGGCGGCGTCATGCTGTCCATCACGGACTCCGGCATCGGCATGACCAACGACGAGCTGGTCCAGGCCAACGAGCGGCTCTCGGACGCGCCCATCGTGGACGTGGCCGTGTCGCGCCGGATGGGCCTGTTCGTGGTCGCCCGGCTGGCGCACCGGCACGGCATCCGCGTCCAGCTCCGGCCGCACGCCTCCGGCGGGCTGACCGCCATGGTGCTGCTCCCCGAGTCGCTGCTCGGCACCCCCTCGCCCGCCTACGCCGGCTCGGGGAGCGGCGGACCGGCCCTGGAGGACGCCTACCGCGGGCCGCAGCTCGCCCCCGCGCCGCACTGGCCCGAGGCCACCTACCAGATGGGCCCCGGCCAGCTCGGCCCCGGTTCGATGATCCCCGGCCAGACCGGCCCGGGCCGGTTCGGTCCCGGTCACCCGTCGTACCCGTCGAACCCGCCCGAGGCGAACGGCGCCTGGCCGTCCATGCCGCAGTGGCCGTCCGACACCGGCGGCTGGCCGTCCGACGAGCCCCCCGGCGGGCCCGCCGACCGGCTGGTCCCGCGCGGACCGGCGGGCTGGGGCGGCGAGGGCGACGGGCCGCCCCGGCGGCCCGGCCTCGACCAGCAGCAGCCGTGGAACCCCCGCGACCGGGCGGCGGACCGGGCCGCGGACGGCTCCTCGGGCCGGTTCGGAGACCCGCTGGGCGGCCGGCCGGGCGACCGGTTCGGCGATCCGCTGGGTGACCGGCCGGGCGACCGGTTCGGTGACCGCTCCGGTGACCGCTCCGGCGGCCGGCCGCTCCGGCCGCTCCGTGACGACTTCGCCGAGACGGACCCGGCCGACACCGGCCCCCTCCCTCGGGTGGGCACCCCGCCGTCCGGCGGCGACGACTACCTGCCGATCTTCGCCGCGGTCGAGTCGGCGTGGTTCGCCGGCGGGGCGAGCTGGGACTCCGCCAAGGCCGACGAGGGCTGGAACGCGGCCCAGGCCGTGGTGGAGCCGGTGCGCGACGGGGCGACGGCGTCGGGTCTGCCGAAGCGGGTGCCGAAGGCCAACCTGGTGCCCGGCTCGGCCGGGACGGCCGCCGCGCCCAAGGGCGTGACGCCCATGCCGGCGGTGTCGCCGGACCGGGTGCGCAACCGGCTGTCGAGCTTCCAGCAGGGCTTCCGGGCCGCCCGGGAGGACATCAACGACGGCAAGTCGTATCCGGACGGCCCGGGCGACGGGTCGCCAGGTGACAGCAGGGAGGAGGGTGCGTGAGGGATCTCAGTCATGCGGCGCGCGGGGTCGACTGGTTGATCACGGATTTCGTGAGCACGGTTCCGGGTGTGGCGCATGCGGTCGTGGTCTCGTCCGACGGGTTGCCGTTGGCGGCGTCGGCGGGGTTTCCGCCGGATCGGGCTGATCAGTTGGCTGCGATCGCGTCGGGGTTGGTGAGTTTGACGCAGGGTGCCGCTCGGGTGTTCGAGGGTGGTGCGGTGAGTCAGACGATCGTGGAGATGCAGCGCGGGTTGATGCTGATCATGTCGATCAGTGATGGTTCGTGTCTGGCGGTGTTGGCCGCGCCTGATTGTGACATGGGTCTGGTGGCGTATCAGATGACGCTGATGGTGGACCGTGCGGGTCAGGTGCTCACTCCGGCTGTGCGTGCCGAGTTGCGCGCCAGTCAGTCCAGGTGATGCAGGTGAACGACCCCCGATGGAACGGCGGAGTCCCCGGGCCGGCGCACGGGCCGGTCCCCGGGCCCGCCCCGGGGCCGGGTTCCGGGTCCTACTCCGGCCCGGGTTCGGGCTCCTACCCCGGGCCACGTCCGGTGCCGGCCTACGACCCCGCGTCGCCGGTGCGTCCGTACGCGGTGACGGGTGGGCGGACGGCGCCGCGGGTGAAGCTGGCGATGGAGGCGTTGGTGTCGTCGGCGACGGCTGAGCCTCGCGAGTTTTCGCATATC
>NZ_KZ559487.1:28091-78235 GCF_002850745.1 Nonomuraea indica | reverse complement strand
CCAGTCGAAGGACTCGGTCTGCAGGGCGAGAAGGTCAGGAACTTCGAGGGGCTCCTGGACGCGGGCGAACGAGACGCGACGGGGACCGGCGGGTACGGCGGAGGCGTTGCGCGAGGCTGCCAACAGATGTCCTTCCGGAGGCACGGATGGAATCGGAGTGCGCGCACGCCAAACGCCCCGGCGAACTCCGGGGCGTCACACGGCAGCGCGAGGGAGCAGCATAACGCAAAAAACAAACGAGTGTCTACACTTACTATCAGTGTCAACCTCGCTGCCGCCTTCAGCATGCCACGGCCGGGACGGCCCCGTCAACTTCCGCGGCCGACTTCCGCGGCCGGGGCGTTACCTTGGCGTCCATGTACTCCCCCATCGAGCCACACGATCAGGGCATGCTCAACGTGGGCGACGGCCACCAGGTCTACTGGGAGGTCAGCGGTAACCCGGCGGGCAAGCCGGCCGTGGTCGTGCACGGCGGGCCCGGGGCCGCGGGCTCGGCGAACTGGCGGCGCCACCACGACCCCGAGGCGTACCGGATCGTCGTGTTCCACCAGCGAGGGTGCGGTCGCAGCACGCCGGACGCCGGATTGCCGGAGAGCGACCTGTCGGCCAACACCACCCCGCACCTCATCGCCGACATGGAGCTCCTGCGCGAGCACCTGCGCATCGAGCGGTGGCAGCTGCTCGGGGCATCGTGGGGTTCGGCCCTGAGCCTGGCCTACGCGCAACGACACCGGCGGCGGGTGAGCGAGCTGATCCTGTACTCGGTCACCGCGGGGCGCCGCAAGGAGATCGAGTGGATCACCCGTGACGTCGGACGGATCTTCCCGCAGGAGTGGGAGCGCTTCCGCGACGCCGTGCCCGCGCAGGACCGTGACGGGAACCTGGCAGCCGCCTACGCCAGGCTCCTGGCCGATCCGCGGACGTGTGAGGAGGCCGCCCGTGCCTGGTGCGCGTGGGAGGACGCGCACGTGAGCCTCGACCCCAGGCATCGGCCGAGCCCGCTGTTCGACGATCCCGCCTTCCGCATGACGTTCGCGCGGCTGGTGACGCACTACTGGGCCAACGGTTGCTTCCTGCCGGACGAAGGCGACCTGGTGGAGCGGGCCCGCCTCCTGGAGGGCGTCCCCGGGGTGCTGGTCCACGGCAGGTTCGACGTGAGCGGGCCCCTGGGCACCGCCTGGGAGCTGCACAGGAACTGGCCCGGCAGCGAGCTCGTCGTCGTCGGCGAAGGGCACGGCGGGCCCGAGATGGCCGGGCAGGTCGTCGCCGCGACCGACCGGTTCCGCTGAGCCGTCAGGGCACGGCCGCGCATGAGCGTCCCGGGCCGCCGGCTGACCAACGACTGCCGGGCTCGGGACTTCCTTCCCTAACCCAGCTCTCTCTCACGAGGTGTGATGAAGGCACCAACGCCCACAGACGCGAGAAAGAGCCGACCACCATGCGCATGACCGTCGCGGACGTGATGACCAGCAAGGTCGTCTCCGTCACCGCCACCACCCCCTTCAAGGACATCGCCCAGGCGCTCATCGAGGGCGGCATCAGCGCCGTCCCCGTCGTCGACGACGACCGGCACGTGATCGGCATGGTCTCCGAGGCCGACCTGCTGCGCAAGGAGGAGTTCCGCGAGCAGTTCTACCGCGAGGGCTACCGCCCGCCGCTGCGCGCCCGGCTGCGCCACCCCAAGGGCCGGCAGAAGGCCGGCGGCGACACCGCCGGCGAGCTGATGACCAGCCCCGCCGTCACCGTCACCCCCGAGGCGTCGGCGGTCTCGGCCGCCCGTCTCATGGAGGCCCACGGCGTCAAGCGCCTCGCCGTCGTCGACCACAACGACCGCCTGCAGGGCGTCGTCAGCCGCCGCGACCTCGTCAAACTGTTCCTGCGGGGCGACGAGGAGATCGCCGCCGAGATCCGCGACGACATCCTCGACCGTTCCCTGTGGGTGGACACCGACGGCGTTCAGGTGGAGGTGCGCCAGGGCGTCGTGACGCTGTCCGGCTGGATGGACCGCCGCACCGAGACCGGCATCGCCGCCCGCATGAGCGCCCGGGTCAACGGCGTGGTCGACGTCGTCGACAAGCTGACCTGGAGGCAGGACGACAGCACGTGGGACGCCAGGTAGCCATGCTCGTCCGTGAGGTCATGAGCAGCCCGGCCATCACCGTGCACCGGACCGACCCGGTGCGGCAGGCCATCCGGGTCCTGTACGGTCACGGCATCACCGCCGCCCCCGTCGTCGACGACGGGGGCGGCCTCGTCGGTGTGGTCAGCGAACTGGACCTGCTGCGCGGCGAGTTCGGGCCCGACCCCCGCGCCACCATGACGCCCGCCGGCCCCCCGGACGAGCCGCCGCCGCGTCGCGTCCTGGAGGTCATGACAGGCGACGTCGTCACCGTCACCGCGACCACCGACGTCACCACGGCCATCGATCTCATGGTGGGCAGCCGGGTCAAGAGCCTGCCCGTCGTGGACGGCGACGCCGTGGTGGGCATGCTCAGCCGCCGCGACCTGATGGCGATGCTGGCCCGCTCCGACGAGGACCTGCGCCAGGCGGTCGTCGCCGCGCTGATCGAGCAGTATCCCTCCGGCCCGAGCTGGGACGTCGCCGTGCACGACGGCGTCGCCGAGCTGACCGGCCCACGCCACGAGCCGGCGGACCATCCCGCCAACCACGCGGGCGGCCACGCGGCCGACCACCCGGCCGACCACAACGCCGACCACGTCGCGGGCCTGCTCGCCCGCACCGTCCCCGGCATCGTCCGGGTCAGGCACCTCCGGAGCTGAAGCGCCCCAAGGCACGGAGGTCCGGCGTCACGTCAGTCGAGCAGGCACCGCGCCCAGCTTTGCAGCCGCCGCCCGGCCCAGGTCAGGCCCAGGTCAGGCCCAGGGCGTTGGCGGCGTTCCACCCTGCGCGCATGCAGCCTGCATGCTAACGTGGGGGTATGGCGATCATACAGATCAGGGACGTTCCGGAGTCCACCGAACGGACGCTCAAGGCGCGTGCGGAGCGCGCCGGTAAGTCTCTGGCGGCCTACCTCCGTGACCTCCTGAACGAAGAGGCCGCGCAGCCCACGACCGACGAAGTGATGGCCAAGATCGCCGCCGACGAGCCGGTGCCATACGACCCCGACTTCGTGGGCGAGACCATGCGCGAGGGACGCCGGTGAGCCTGGTCGTTGACGCCTCTATCGTGTTCCGCCTGCTGGCGAACGTGGAAGGCGACGATCTTCTCCGTCAGCGGCTGGCCCGCACTCTTCACGCCCCAGCACTGATCGACGTTGAGATCGCGTCGGTGGTGCGCGGGCATGTGATCACCAGCAAGCCCGAGGTACGCATCTCCGCCGAGCGGGGCCGCCTCATGCTGGAGCGGTACGCGGAACTCCCGATCACGCGGCATCCGATGCTGCCGTTGCAGCCGCGGGTGCTGGAGCTGCGCCACAGCCTCACGGCCTACGACGGGATGTACGTGGCGCTCGCCGAACTGCTGGGAATGCCGCTGCTCACCTGTGACGCGAAGTTCGCTGGTTCGACGGGTCACCACGCGGAGATCCACCACTACCCGCCGCCATCCCGCAAAAGAACATCAGCCATCTAGGACCGGAGCAGGCGCACCAGCGCTGCCCCGGTGAGTGCCGCCACCGTGACCGCCATGACCGCGCCGCCGAGCAGGCCGACGAGGACGCTCCACCAGCCAGGTTGTCCCTCGTGCCACAGCGGCGTGGTCACCAGGGCGAACGCCCCCAGCGCGACGAGCCAGGAGCCCGCGGTGGTGATCACCCACCAGAAGGCCCGGCGCGCGTGCCGGCGCAGCACCCGCCATTGCAGCAGCCCCATCGCGACCAGCAGGGTCAGCCCGAGCAGGGCGAGCACCGCGGGCGGCCACCGCAGCAGGCGGTCGCCGAGGACGACCGGTAGGGAGCCGACGACCCACGCGAGGACGGCTCCCGCTGCCGTCGCCCGTACCCAGTCACGGGTGGCGATCCCGGGCAGCGCGGCTCTCAACGCGTACGCCTGCGCCAGGCCGAGGACCGTGCCCTCCACGGCCCCGGCCATGACGATCGCCGTTCCCTGCAGGAGCGGCCCGATGCCCAGCATCCCCCATTCGGGTCCGGCCACCAGAACCCCAACCACCGCCGGCACGGTGAACCCGGCCAGCTCCCCCAGCGTGACCGCCCGCGTCCAGCGCCACCACAGACCCCCGCCGTTCGGGACCGGGGCCGGCTCCCGCGTCAGGAGGCGGATGGCGACGACGACGGAGCCGCCGGCCGCGGGGCCCGGCTCGACGGCGTGACCCTGCCGTTCGGCCGCCTCCGTGCGCGCCGGTTCGCGGCTGACCGTCGCGTGACCGTTCATCGTCACGTCTCCGAGGACGACCTGTACGGGGGCGCCGTCCTCGAGGTTGCGCCACCACAGCCGCGACGGCCTGCTGATCACCGTGAGGGTGTCCCCGTGCCGCTCGTACAGCACGGGAAGCCGGATGGCGGCTCCGCTCCTGCGGCCGGTGACGGTGAGCAGCATGACCCGCCCCGACAGCAGGTCGTGCAGCGGCGACCGGAGCAACCAGGCGACGAACGGGTTGACGAGGAGCGTCTGGAGACGGTCCAGCAGCTTCCACGGCGAGGTCGCGGACCTGAGCGGCGACGGCTCGTTCCGGCGCATCCGAGGCCTCCCTTCTCTTCGGCACCAGCGTGACGGCCGGGCCGGCCGCGGTCTGGAGACCGAGGTCACACCTTCGGGCGTCTTTGGACCCTTCTTGGGCGGCCGACGGGCCGGGCGCTATTCCGGTGACTCGGGCGTCCGTTTACGGCCCGTGCTTGTGATCGCGTCGGGGGCGATGGATCTTTGAAGCCGATTCGGCAGAAGGGCGTCACTCCACATGCAGCCACCCCCCGCGCGTGACACCGCCGAACGGGCCGCGGCGGGCGGGCGGGGGTCGCTCGGCTGGCGGGATCCGCTGTTCCTGGCGGCCAGGCCCAGTGGCGAGCGGGTGCGCCGGTTCGTCGCGATGCTGCTGATGCTGCAGCGCCTCAGCTACCTGCTGCCCGCGGTCGCGAGCCTGTTCGCGGACGAGACGCTCTTCGCCGACGGCGGCCGCAACGCGGTCCTGCTGGCGCTGGCCCTGGTCTGGAACGTGACGCTGTTCCGCTGGGTGGCGCGGCGCGGCTGGTTCACACCCCGGGCGGTGGTCATCGACGTGCTCGCCACGTGCGTCTTCATGGTCGGGGTGACCGGCGTCTGCCTGCCCGAGTCGGGCACGTGCGTGCGCAACTGGTCCTCTCACGCGCTTCTGGCGACGGGGGCGCTGATCGGCGCGGTCAGCGAGCGTCTGGTCCACTTCGCCGCGCTGCTCCCGCCGATCGTCGTCTACGCGGTCGCGCACGCCGGCGATCTCGGCGGGCTCGTCCCGCCCGCGCTGGAGCTGGCGGTGCGGGTCAACGGCTACGTCTGGTTCGCGGTCATCGTCTTCTTCATCCGCCGCTACCTGGCGGCCCAGGCCACGCGGCTGGACGGGCTGGCCGAGCAGCGGCTGGCGGCCGAGGCGGAGCGGGTCGCCGAACGGGCTCGGCTGGCGCACTACCGGCAGTTGCACGACACGGTCCTCGCCACGCTGACCGCGATCGCCCGAGGCGGGCTGGATCACCACACGGAGGAGGTGCGGCGGCGCTGCGCGGCCGACGCGGCCTACGTGCGGGCACTGATCAGTCAGGATGCCGCGGGCCCCGCCAACGGGCTGAGCAACGGCCTGGCCCGGGCCGTGGCCGGGGCGGCGGGGCTGGGGTTGTGCGTGCGCTACGCGGCCGGTGCGCTGCCCGAGGATCTGCCCGCCGACGTGGCGGTGGCCATGGCGGAGGCCGCGACGGAGGCGCTCAACAACGTGGCCCGGCATTCCGGGGAACGGGAGGCCTGGCTCACCGCGGTGGCCGTGGACGGCGTGGTCACCGTCCGCGTGGTGGACCGGGGCAGGGGCTTCGCTCCCGGCGGGGTGGAGCACGGTTACGGGCTGCGTTCCTCGGTCGTCGGACGCATGCGGGAGATCGGCGGAAGAGCGGAGATCATCACGGCTCCCGGTGAAGGGGTGTGCGTCGAGCTCAGGTGGCCTGACCCCGCCCGGAGCCCGGGCGGACGTGCGTGAGCCGGACGCGCGTGGAGCTCAGGTCGCCAGGCCGTCCTCCCTGACGCGGGCGGCGAGGTCCAGTTTGGTGTAGGCGGGGCGGCCCGCCTTCCGGTACTTGTCCTTGACGCGTTCCAGGTAGTTCTTGGCGGTCCCCGGCTGCACCCCGGCGCTGCGGGCCGCCGCGATGAGCGTCATGCCGGAGGCGTAGGCGAGCAGCACCGCGCGCTCCTGCGGTGACAGGACGGGCCGGTCGTGGTCCCGGTCCGCCAGCCAGCCCAGCGCCAGCTCGGGCGAGATGGCCACCTCCTCCTTGGCCACCTCCCTGACCTTCGCCACCAGGGCCGCCAGGTCGTGGTCCTTGGTGAGGTAGCCGCCCGCCCCCGCGGCGATCATCTGCCGGGCCATGTCGCCCGAGGTCACCACGCTGACCACGAGGACCCGCCGCCGCAGCCGCACCAGCCTGCGGACGTTGGCCACGGGGTCGGACCGGTCGGCCAGCAGCAGGTCGAGCAGCACCACGTCGGCCGGTGACGGCTCCGTACCGAGGAGTTCGGCGACGGTCGCGGCGCAGCCGACCAGGCGTACGTCGGGCACCCCGGCGAGCCAGGCGGCCAGCCCTTCGATGAGCATCCGGTCATCGTCGACTACCGAAAGGGTGATCACGCCTGTCTTTTTCATATCGGGAATGAGGTGTCAAGTGCGCAGTTATGGCGGCTACCGGTCGGAGACCCGGCGCTGGATCATGGCGCCAAGTCCGAGAAGGGAGCAAGCATGACCGTCACGCTCGAAAGGGCCGAGGAGATCATCGCCGCCTGGAGGACGGGAGACGAGCCGGACAGCCCGGTCGGCCCGATGCTGCCCGGCATGTACGCCGAGTCCGAGATCACCATGACCGGGCCGGGTTACTCCGGCAAGTGCGGGACCGCCTGCTCGGGCTCCTACACCCGTTACTGCTGCTGAGCGGGGACGGGAGCACATGGCCGGTGAGTTCGACCCTCCGCTGGACCCGCTGATCGGACCGGCTCTGGCCGACCTGGAGGCCCGGTTGGGGTCCCTCACCGGCCTCGCCCCCGCCGAGCGCGCCGCCGTCCTGGCCGGCTCCGCGCGGTCCGTCGAGGAGGACGTCCGCCGCAAGATCACCAGGGTGCTGGTGCTGGAGCTGAACGCCGCCCGGCTGTCGGGACGCCTGACCGCCGCCGACCCCGCCGCCCGGTGGGAGGAATGGCGGCGACGCGTCGCCGAACCGGCGTTCTGGCGCGAGCTGGCGGTGCCGTACCCGGGGATGACGGCCAGGCTGACGACGGCTATCCGCCACCGGTGCGCGGCCGCCCACCGCTTCGCCGCGCGCTTCGCCGAGGACCGCGCCGCCCTGGCGGCGCTTCCGGGGGCGCCGTCGGGCGAGCTCCGACGGGTCGAGTTCGGCGCCGGGGACAGCCACCGGGGCGGGCAGACCGTCGTCGTGCTACACGGCGCGGACGGCCGGGCGGTCTACAAGCCACGCTCGCTCGCGGTGGACGCGGCGCTCGCCGAGCTGCTCCCCCATCTCGGCGTCTCCACCATGCGCGTGCCCGCGGTCGTGACCCGCCAGGGGTACGGCTGGGCCGAGCACATCGAGCACCGCCACTGCGCCGGCCCCGGAGAGCTGCGCGCCTTCTACCGCGGCATGGGCCACTGGCTGGCGCTCATGCGCCTGCTCGGCGGCAGCGACCTGCACGCCGAGAACCTCATCGCCGCCGGACCGCACCCCGTCGTCGTCGACTGCGAGAGCCTGTTCACCCCGCACGCCAAGGCCCGCCCCTCGGGGTACGGCCAGGCGGTCGACCTGGCGGTGCAGCTGGTGGACACCTCGGTGATGCGCACCGGGCTGCTGCCGGGACGCGGCGTGGCCCTGGGCTGGCGGGGCGTGGACATGTCGGCGGCGGGCGCGCTGCCCGGCCAGCAACCGGAGGTCGAGCTGCCGGTGGTGCTCGGCGCGGGCACCGACAGCCCCCGCATGGGCACCGAGCGGGTGCGGCTGCCTCCGGCGGCCAACCATCCCAGCCCGGAGCCGGTGCTCGGCCACTACTGGGACGAGATCATCACCGGGTTCGACGAACTCGACGGCCGCCTCGCCGCCCTGGACCGGTCGGGCAAGCTGGAGCCGCTGCTGGCGGGCTTCGCCGACTGCCCGGTCCGCGCGGTGCTGCGCTCCACCGAGTCGTACGCCGAGCTGGGCCGCATGCTCTGGCATCCCGCCGCGCTGCACGATGAGGCGCCCGCCCGCGCGAAGGCCGCCGCGCTGCTGGCCAAGATGTCGGAGAACGTGCCGGGCGCCCCCGGCGACCCCGCCATCATCGCCGCCGAGGTGGACGAGCTGTGCCACGGTGACATCCCGATGTTCGACACCACGCCGCGCGTCGGCGTGCTGCACGGCCCCGCGGGCACCCGGTGCGGCCCGGAACGCGATCTGATCGCCGAAGCCGTGGCCCGCTGGCGGGCGCGCGACCACGGCCTGGACCGCCGGGTGGCGCAGGCGGCCCTGGTCAGCGCCTACCTCAACGAGGGCTGGATGCCGGAGGACAAGCGGCTCTCGCCCGGCCTGGTCCGCACCGACCGCCTGGAGCCCCGGCGGCGCGCGGCGGCGGCCGGGATCATGCGCGGAGTGCTGGACAGCGCCGTCCGCGGCGCGGACGGGACGGTCACCTGGATCACGCCCGTGCTCAACCCCACCGGCTGGGCCGTGCAACCGCTGTCCGCCGACCTGTACGGCGGAGCACACGGCGTGGCGGTCCTGCTGGCCGCCTACATCCGGGAGGCGGGCAGCGGCAGGGCCGAGCCGATCGAGGAGCTGCCCGGCCTCCTGGAGGCGGTGCTGCGCACGATGCGCCTCGCCGAGGACCGCGACGCCGCCAAGCGGAGGGAGGACATGCGGATGCGGCCGGAGCCGCCCGGCGCCTACCTCGGGATCACCTCCCAGGTGTGGGGCTGGCTGCTGCTGCGCGCCCTCGGCGCGGCCGGGGAGGAGGCGCTGCTCCGCGCCCGGGCGCTGGCCGGGCTGCTCCCGGAGTCGATCGAGGCCGACGACTGCTATGACCTGCTCTCCGGGATGGCGGGGGCGATCGTCCCGCTGCTGCGGCTCGCCGAGCAGGCCGGCGACGCACGGTACGCCGAGCTGGCCCGGTCGATCGGCACCCGCCTGGCGGGCCTGGCGGAACACCGGCCGGGCGGCGCCTGCTGGCCCAGCCCCCGCTTCCCCCAGGGGCTCGGCGGGCTGGCGCACGGCGCCACCGGTATCGGCTGGGCCCTGTCGCGGCTGGCGGACTCCCCCGGGGCGCCCGGCGGCCTGGAGGAGCTCGCCGAGGCGGCGTTCGCCTACGAGGACACCCTGTACGACCCCGCCCAGCGGGGCTGGGTGGACCTGCGCGGGGACGGCTTCACCGCCGCCGCGTGGTGCCACGGCGCGGGCGGGGTCGGGATCGTCGCCGCCGACCTGCTGGCCCGCGAGGGCGGCACCCTGTGGCGCGACAGGCTGGCGCGCGCCGCCGCCTCCTGCTGGGCCGACGGCACCGGCTGGAACCACACGCTCTGCCACGGCGACCTCGGGGCCTGGGAGGTGATCGAGCACGCGCGGGCGGCCGGGGTCGCGCCGGTGGAGCGGGCGCGGCTGGACGCCCACATCCTGGGCAGCCTGGAGGCCAACGGCCCGGTCAGCGGTCTGGCCAGGGACGCCTTCGCCCCCGGCCTGCTGCCCGGTCTGGGCGGGGTGGCCTACCAGCTGCTGCGCATGCACCCGGACAGCGCCCTGCCGTCCGTCCTGCTGCCGGACCTGGAGTGAGCCCGGTGGAGGAGGAGCTGGTCTCCCCGTACTGGCACCTGGACCGGACGGACGCGCCCCGGCGCGGGCTGCGACGGCTGCCGGCGCTCACCGTCCCGGTGCTGCGGCTCATCTGGCAGTCCGGGCGCGGGCCCGCGCTGACCATCCTCGTCCTGCAGCTCGCCTCCGGCGCCGCGACGGCCGGTGGGCTGCTGGCGACCACGACGGTGCTGGACGAGCTGCTGGCCGGCGGGGCGGCGCCCGACCGGCTGCTGGCGGCGGTGCCGGGCCTGGCCCTGGTCGCCGCGGTCGTGGCCCTGCGCGGCGCGGCCGAGGCGGCAGTGGAGCTGGCCCGGGCGCGGCTGGAGCCCGCGCTGCGGCGGGCGGCGCAGGAGCGGCTGTTCGCCGCCGCCCTGGCCGTGCAGCTGGCCGACTTCGACGACGTCGAGTTCTACGACGGCCTGCACCGGGCCCGCGACCGGGGGCTGTTCCACCTCGACCGCGCGGCGGGCAACATCGTCGAGCTGATCGGCGCGGCCTGCGGGGTCACGGCGGCGGCCGCGGGGCTGGCCGTCCTGCACCCGCTGCTGGTGCCGCTGCTGGTGGCCGGCGTGATCCCGGAGGCGTGGGCGGTGCTGAAGGCCGCCCGGCGCGGGTACGCGGGGATGAGGGCCATGGTGACGCTGAACCGCCGGGTGGACATGCTGGCCGAGCTGGCCACCGAGCGCGAACCGGCGGGCGAGTTGCGGGCCTGCCAGGCTGAGCCGTACGTGCTGGCCGAATACCGCCGGGCGGCGGACGTCCTGATGGCGGAGGAGACGCGGGTCGCGCTGTCCATGGCGCGGGCCAGGACGGCGGGCCGCGCGGCGAGCGGCCTGGCCACGGCGGGGGTGCTGGTCGTGCTCGGGCTGATGCTGCACGCCGGCTGGATCGCGCCGGCCGCGGCGGGCACCGCGGTGATCGCCGTCAGGGTGGCGGCCGCGGCGCTGCGGCAGCTCACCCAGGCCGGCGACCAGTTGTTCGAGCAGTCGCTGTACGTGGCCGACTACCACGACTTCCTCGCCGACGCCGAGGCCAGGAGGCGACCGGCGGGCGGTACGGCGGCGCCGCGCTCCCCCGAGCGCATCACCCTGCACGGCGTCGGCTTCACCTATCCGGGCAGTTCGAGCCCGGCGCTGCGGGAGATCGACCTGGCCATCCACGCGGGCCAGACGGTCGCGCTGGTCGGCGAGAACGGTTCGGGCAAGACCACGCTGGCGAGGCTGCTGGCCGGGCTCTACCGGCCCACCAGCGGCACCCTGCGCTGGGACGGGCTCGACAGCGCAGGCCTGGACCCGGGCACCCTGGCCGACCGGGTGGTCCTGGTGCCGCAGCACCCGGTCCGCTGGCCGCACGACGCCAGGACCAACGTCCGCATGGGCCGCCACGACCGCGCCGACCCGGGAGACCGCGCCCTGCGCGAGGCCGCGTCGCTCGCCGCGGCCGACGACGTCGTGGCCGGGCTGCCGTCCGGATGGGAGACGCTGCTGTCCAGGCAGTTCAGGGGCGGTCACGAGCTGTCGGCGGGCCAGTGGCAGCGTCTGGCTGTCGCGCGCGGGCTGTTCCGCGACGGCCCCCTGCTGATCTGGGACGAGCCGACCGCGCCGCTGGACGCCAAGGCGGAGTACGCGGTCTACGAGACGCTCCGCAAGATCGCCGGAGAGCGGACCGTCCTGCTCATCACGCACCGGCTGACGAGCGTCCGGCACGCCGACCGCATCTACCTGCTGCACCGGGGGCGCGTCGCCGAGCAGGGCACGCACGAGGAGCTGCTGGCGCTGGGCGGACGCTACGCCGAGCTGTACGCGTTGCAGACCGGGAAGGCGGCCAGGCGATGACGCGCATGATCCACCCCGGCGAGCCGGGTTACCAGGCCAGGCGCAAGGCCTTCCTCGGCACGCTCACCGAGGCGCTGCCCGCCGCCGTGGCCTGCTGCGCTTCGGAGGGGGACGTGGCGGGCGTCCTGGAGCTGGTCCGCGCGCGCGGCCTGCCGTTCGCGCTGCGCGGCGGCGGCCACAGCTTCGCCGAGCACTCCTCCACGACGGGGCTGCTCGTCGACCTGGGCGGGATGAAGGAGATCGAGGTCGGCGCGGGCAGCGTGCGGGTGGGCCCCGGCGTGCGGATCGGCGAGCTGGCCCGCCGCCTGGCCGAGCACGGGCGCATGGTGCCGTGCGGCTGGTGCCCGACGGTCGGCGTGGTCGGAGCCGTGCTCGGCGGCGGTTACGGCGTCCTCAGCCGCATGTACGGGCTCGGCGCCGACCATCTGCTGGCGGCGCGGGTGGTCCTGGCCGACGGGCGGAGCGTCGAGGCGGGCGATGACCTGCTGTGGGCGCTGCGCGGGGCCGGCGCCGGTAACTTCGGCGTGGTCACGCGGGTGACGTTGCGCACCCGGCCCATCGTGCCGGTCACCGCCGTCCAGGCGGTCTGCGACTTCGCCGATGCCGTCGATCTGATCGACGCCTGGCAGCTCTGGGCGCCCGAAGCGCCGGACGAGGCGAACCTGGAGATCGCCGTCGTCGCCGGAGACGAGCCCGGCGAACCGCCGTACGCCGTGCTCTTCGGCGTCGTCGCGGGGCCGGTGGAGCAGGCCGGGAAACTGGCCGGCGAGCTGGCGCCGCCGGATCGGCTGCGGCTCACCCGGCTGGAGGGCGCCGCGGCCGCCTGCCACCACGCCTACGCGGACGGCGGAGACGGTGCCGTCACGGAGCTGCCGTACGGCGAGCGGCCGGGGCTCCGCCTGAACAAGTCCGGCTTCTTCGACGGGCGCCTGCCCCGGACGGCCGTCGAGGACCTGCTGGGACGGCTGGCGGCCGACCGGGTGCGCGGCGAGATCCGGGATCTGGAGTTCGTGCCCTGGGGAGGCGCGATCGCCCGGGTCGCCCCCGGCGTGACCGCCTTCGCCCACCGAGCGCCGCGCTTCCTGCTCAAGCAGTCCGTCCAGGTGGGGTTCCGCGCCACCGACAGCCGCCGGCGGGACGCGCACGCGTGGCTGTGCCGGTCGTGGGCGCGGCTGGCGCCGTGGGCATCCGGCGCGGTCTACCCCAACTACCCCGACGCCGACCTGCCGGACTGGGGGCGGGCCTATCACGGGGACAGCCTGCCGCGGCTGCGCGAGGTGAAGGCCGCCTACGACCCGGAGGACCTGTTCCGCTCGGCGCAGCCGCTGTGCTGACGGCGATGCCTCCCCGCGTCCGCCGCCGGGTGCGGAGATCAGGCGTGGCGGCCCGTGGCCTGTTCGCCTGTCGGCGGTCCGTGATGAGCGTGTCCGGGGCGCTGCCCCGCGACGAGCTCGTCCGCGGCACGCCGGACACGGTCGAGGTCGGCTCCGAGCTTGACCAGCACCTGAGCCGCCGCGCTCGCGCCGTCCCGGACGAGCCCGAGCAGGAGGTGCTCGGTGCCGATGTGGTCGAGGCCACGCCGCGTGGACTCCTGGTCCGACAGCTGGAGGGCTTCGCCGGCTGCCGGGGCGAACGGAAGGTGTCCCGAGGCGACGGTCCGGCCCCGGCCCTGGTTCGCCTCGACCTGCCGGCGCAGGCCTTCGAGGCTCAGGCCCAGGTTCTTGAGCACCGTGGCGCCCACGCCCTCACCTTCACGGATCAGTCCGAGGAGAAGGTGTTCGGTGCCGATGGAGTCGTGGCCGAGCATTCTGGCTTCGTCCTGGGACAGGACGAGGACCCGCCGTGCCCTGTCCGTCAACTTCTGGTACATGCGGGTTCCTCCAGCTTGCGGGCGATGCTTTCCAGGGCGGACAGGTCCGCCGGCGAGAGCCGGTCGATGACGTGGCGGCGGACCGATTCGAGGTGTGCCGGGGCGGCGTCCTCGAGGGTTTCCATGCCGTGCTCGGTGAGGACGAGATAACAGCCGCGTCCGTCGTCCGGGTCGGGCTCGCGCCGTACGAGGCCGCGGGTCTCCATGCGGGTGGCGTGCCGTGACAGGCGGCTGCGCGACCAGCCCATCTTGGCGGCCTGCTCGTGCAGCGTGCTGGTGCGGCCCGGGCGTTCGGAGAGCGTGCTGAGCACCTCGTAGTCGGCTTCGGACAGGCCGATCGCGGCCAGGTCGTGCGCGGTGCGCGACTGGATCGCGATCATCATGCGGCGCAGGGCGCGCCAGGCGCGCTCCTCGTCCGCGTCGAGCCAGCGCACCGTCTCCCCCGGACTTCTCTTTGACATGTAAACAAGTTACCAGCTAAGTTCGTTTCCATGTCAACGAAACCTCTGCGGGTCATCGTCCTCATGTGCAGCACCCGTCCCGGCGCCCTCGGCCCGGCCGTGGGGCGGTGGCTGATCGACGCGATCGCGCCGCGGGCCACGGAGCTGGGCGTGGAACTGCTGCCGGTGAGCCTCGGCGACCTCGCGCTGCCGTTCCTCGACGAGGAGGAGGAGCCGGCGTCCGGCGTCTACCGGCACGAGCACACCAAGCGGTGGAGCGCGATGGTGGACGCGGCGGACGGCTTCATCGCGGTCACCCCCGAGTACAACTACGGCATGCCCGCGGCCTTCAAGAACGCCCTCGACTACCTGGGCCGGGAATGGGCGTGGAAGCCGATGGGGTTCGTCAGCTACGGCAACACCTCGGCGGGCACCCGGTCGGTCCAGCACGCCAAGCAGGTGGTGACCACGCTGCGGCTGGTGCCGCTGGGCGCGACGGTCGCCCTGCGCATCGCCGACACGGTCGACGGCGGGCGGGTCCGCCCGGATGCCGGCCGTGACCAGGCCGCCATCGGGGTCCTGGACGAGCTCGTCCGCCTCGCGCACGCCCTGCGGCCGATGCGCGAGCGCCCCCGCTCGGGCTCCGGGCCGCTCCCGGGGTCGTACGTGCGAGCGCTGACCCCGGACGACGCCGCGGAGGTTCTGGTGCTCCAGCGGTGCTGCTGGCTGGAGGAGGCGCTGGCCAACGACACCCTGGCCATCCCTGCCCTGGAGGAGTCGCTGGAGCAGGTACGCGCGTGGCTGGCCACCTGGCGGACCACGGGCCTGTGGCGGGACGGCCGGCTCCTGGGCATGGTGCGCGCGCGACGCGTGGGCGACGACTGGCACGTGGGCCGCCTCGGCGTCGTCCCCGACCTGCGCGGCCAGGGCGTGGGGCGCTGGCTGCTGCGTGAGGCCGAAGCCGCGGTCGACGCCGGATGCCGCCGCATCGTGTTGTCCACCGGCGCCCGGAGCCGGGACAACATCCGCCTCTACCACGCCCAGGGTTACCGTACGGAGTCGTCCGACAGGGCGACGGCCCTCCTCACCAAGCCCGTGCCCGCGGACGGCGCCGTCGGGGTCTCCGACGAGGAGCCGGCAGAGGTGGGCTGACGAGACCTCCGGCGCCTCAGGCGCGGGGGCCTGCGCCGTGCAGCAGGGTGTCGACGATGCGGGCGGCCAGGGTGTCCGGGTCGGCGCCGTCCGCGTTGCCGTGCAGGGATTCACCGATCAGCGCGTAGTAGACCCGGCGCACCCAGTCGAGGTCGGCCGCCTGGTCGATGAGCTTGTCGTCCTGGGCCCGCTTGAGTACGGCGGTGCAGCTGCGGGCGATGTCCTGGTGGAGTGCGGCGGCCTCACCGCCGGGGGCTGCCGGCAGTCCCAACGCGAACGCCCAGGCGCTCTTGACCTCGAGCACGTTGGCGGTGATGCGGTGCATCGCCACCAGCGGCGGCGCGGTGTCCGGCCGGCCGTCGTCGACCGCCTGGGCGAGCTGACGGGCCGCGGACGCGGCCAGTGCCTCGATCAGCGCCTGCCTGCTGGCGAACCGCCGGTGAATGGTCGTGCGGGCCACTCCCGCGGCCGCGGCGATCTGCTCCATGGAGGCGCCCGGCTCCTGGGCGAGCACCCGCTCGGCCGCCTCCAGGATCGCGCGCACGCTGCGCTCCGCGTCCGCCCGCAACGATCGTGCTGTCGTCTCGCCCATCATGCCTCCTGCTCGGCCACTTATCCAACGCCACACTACAGCGTTGATGCAGCCAACTCATTAATTGCATCATGCCTGTTGCAGTTATGCCGATTCCTGGTACATTTTCGTCCCAGTTGCCACCACCTCAGGTGGCCCCAGCCAAGGAGAACCACATGCGCAGCACCGCCCTCATCACCGGAGCGTCGTCCGGCCTCGGCGCCGAATTCGCCGCCCAGCTCGCCGCCCAGGGCCACGACGTCGTCCTGGTGGCGCGCTCCGGCGACCGGCTCGCCGCCCTCGGCCAGCGACTCACCGCCGAACACGGCATCCGCGCCCATGTGCTGGTCCAGGACCTCGCCGAGCCGGACGCCGCCCGTCGCATCGCCGACCAGCTGACCACCCGCGGTCTGGACGTCGACGTTCTGATCAACAACGCCGGTTTCGGCACCTGCGGCCGCTTCGAGGAGATCCCCGCAGCCCGCGACCACGACCAGCTGATGGTCAACGTCGTCGCGCTCGTCGACCTCACCCACGAGGTGCTGCCCGGCATGCTGGAGCGCGGCCGCGGCGCGATCGTCAACGTCGCCTCCAACGCCGCCTTCCAGCCCTCCCCCTACTTCGCCGTCTACGGCGCGTCCAAGACCTTCGTGCTGAACTTCGGCCTCGCCCTGCGACAGGAGTACCGCCGGCGCGGCATCCGCGTGCTCACCCTGTGCCCCGGCCCGGTCGAGACCGCCTTCTTCGACACCATCGGCACCCGCAACGCGGCCGTCACCGGCTCCATGACCACCCCGGAACCCGTCGTCCGCGCCGCCCTGCGCGCGCTGGAGCGGGACCGCGGCTACGTCGCCCCCGGGTTCGGCAACGCCCTCACCGCGCACCTGACCCCCCGCCGGCCCCGGACCCTGGTCGCCGCCATCGCCGAACGCATCACCCGCAAGGTCCTCACCCCCTCGGCTGACGCCCCCTCGACCGTGGCGGAGCACGCCGGATGAAATCCTCCGCCGCCTCCCTCAGCGCGGCCTCGGCGATGCTGCTCGTCGGCACCTCCACCGCGGTCTCCGCCACCATCGCCGACTACCCGGTCTTCACCGGGCAGGCCCTGCGCTACGCCATCGCCGCGGCCATCCTGCTCACTGTCGTAGGCCACCGGCGCCCGCCCCGCGTCCGTCTCACCTCACGTGACATCCTGCTCCTGATCGCGCTGGCCGCCACGGGGCTGGCAGGTTTCAACCTCTTCCTCGTCGAAGCCACCCGGCACGCCGGCCCCGCCATGATCGGCACCGTGGTCGGAGCCGTCCCCCTCGTACTCGCCCTCGTCGGACCCCTGATGGAACGCCGGCGCCCGGCTCCCCGCACCGTCGGCGCCGCGCTCGTGGTGGCACTCGGCGCGGCGGTCGCCGCCGGTCTGGGCTCGGGCAGCCTGACGGGCCTCCTGCTGTCCCTCGGCGCGCTCACCGGCGAGGTGGCCTTCTCCCTGCTCGCCGTCCCCCTGTTGCCCAAACTCGGCCCCCTGAGGGTCGCCGCCTATCCCGCCGCGCTGTCCGTCCCCATGCTGCTGGCCGCGGGCCTCGCCCTGGACGGCACGGCCTCCCTGCGGCTGCCCACACCCAGCCAGGCAGCCGCCTTCGGCTACCTCGGCGCCATCGTCACCGCGGCCGCCTTCTTCCTCTGGTACGACGCACTGCGCCGCCTCGGCGCCGATCGTGCGGGCCTGTTCGCGGGTCTCGTACCGGTCGGCGCCCTGCTCACCACCCTCGCACTGGGCCTCGGCCAGGCAGGCCCCGCCGACGTCACCGGCGCCCTGCTCGTCACGGCGGGCGTCGTCCTCGGCCTGCGCCAGCCCGGCCGCGCCAACCCAGGACCACACCGTCCGCAGGCGGGTGTCCACGAGGTGACCTGACCAGCGATCAGATCGAAGCCGCGCCGGCCGGTGAAGGACGGAGGACCATGAGCGATTCCTCCACGGTCGTCACCATGGCAAAGGGGAACCGGTCAAGCTCCAGACAGAGTGCGACGTCATCGGGATGGGCTCCTTCACGCACCCCTTCCGCCAGTTCCGCGGCGGCGCGCGACTCGGCAGCGCGGCGGAGGAACGGAGCCGCGTCCGCCCCGGCATCGTTCGCCCTTCGAGCGATGTACTCAGCGCACGCCAGATCTTCGTCTGCCTGCCCGTCCTCGCCGGTGACCACGTACGTGACACTGTCACACGCACGGGTCCGCAGCAGCCGGGCCGTTGCCTCCGCCACCACGAAACTGGCGCACAGCACCAGCGACGCCTCCTTGACCGCGAGAGCGCCGACGGTCCCCGCCGTGGTCTTCTGCACAACGGTCCGTCCACCGAAGCCGACGGACCGCAGCAGGGCCGGCGAGTTCACGGCGTCGAACCCGGGCGCAGGCGGACCGTCCTTGAGCGCCGCCCAATCCGGGTGGCGACTCTTGAGCGTGAGGGCTTCGTCCAGAGACTCGGCGAGAACGATCTTCTCCGCTCCCTGGGCGAACGCCCAGGCGGCCACCGTGAAAGCACGCATGACGTCGACCACGACCGCCACGGACGGGGCTTCGGCCAGCTCGGCGATACCAGAGAAACGAGCATCCATCCGGACATGATCCCGCATGCCCGACCACCTGGAGGTGATCAGTCGGCTGGCCAGGCCTGTGACGCGCTTGTCGGGGACACCGAAAAGCGCCAATCATCGCCCCGTTCCCGTCATGCTGTTGCACGAAGGGCAGTAGTGATCTTTCATGAAGCGGAAGGCTCCACCGCACAGCCCGTGGTAGCCGTATAAGGCCATCACGAAGCGGCACTTGACGACGTGAAGGAGACCAGAGTGCTGACCGTCAGACGCGCCTTGGGTGGACTGGTCCTCGCCGGCGGAGTACTCGCCGGATCACTGGCACCAGCCCTGGCCGCAGGAGCCGCACAGGCCTCCAGCGGTCCCCCGTCGGCCACCGCCTCTCAGGACGTCGGCACCATGGCCGCCCCCGTCGGCAAGCGGTGTGGCGCCTACCTCACCGGCGAGGCGTGGGGTGCGGATCTCCGCTACTACCACTGCGGGGACACCAGGATCTTCGTCGAGATAGACAACATCTCCGGACCCAACCAATACACGTGCGTGGATCCGTGGGAGGACAAGTACCTGGCGGAACGCCAGACCGCCGACAACGCGTGGTACATAGGCCTGTGCTAGCGCACATCTCGTGACGCGGCGGAGGGCGATCGCTCAGGCGGTCGCCCTCCGCCGCGCGAACAGGGGCGCGGCCCGGCCGCCAGCGGTGACGTAGCGTGGTGGACGTGGACTCAGAGGCATGGGCCGCCACCGCCGCCGCCGCCATTGCCGCCGTCGCGCTCTACTTCTCCGCGGCAGCCGCCAGGGCGGCCAGGATGTCCGCCAGAGAGGCGGCCGCCATCGCGAGGGTCGAACAGGAGCGGCGGGAGGAGGAGCGCGAACGCCGCCACGAGGAGCTGGCGCCGTCCCTCCCCGAGGTCGAGACCTTCCTGGACCAGGATCGCCAGGGGAATCCGCAGTGGTGGGGCCTGGTGACGCTTCCCCGCGACTACACGATCGGGATCGAGCCGGCCGATCGGCGTCGAAACGGCCCGATCGAGGTCTTCGACGTCACGGCGCACCGCCCGTGCCGCTTCCGGGTCCCGCTCCCCGCCGGCGCCGGCGCGATCCACGGCACGAGGATACGCATCCGCTTCTGGCCGCCGAGAGGACCGCGCCACGGTCCGCCGACCCGGTGGCGGTGCTTCTGTCAACGGCCCGAGGTCGCGCCCGGCTACGACGTGGCCGATGAGGCCACCGGACCCGTGCCGCTCGGCTGGGGCCCGCCGCGTGTCGCCAGGGGGCATTGGGAACTCGAGCTACCGCTCGCACCGCCCACGGGGCCACGGGGCGAGCACCGGTCCGCCCCGGACCACATCCGAGATCGTCGAGGGTGAGGACGCACGCCCGCCCTCCCCCGCGCCCGCCCCCGCGCGCCCGCCCGGGCCGTCGCCACGCTCGCTCGGCACGCCGTCACAGGTGCCCATCGGCGGGCGGGCCGGGACTTTCGACCGCAGGCGCGCGTGCGTGACGGTGGTGCGCTGGAGTCATGAGCACCTATCCCGTACGAGTCGAGGCCCGGCTGGACGAGCCGCTGAACCGGGGCCTCTGGATCGTCAAGTGGTTCCTGGCGATCCCCCACTACATCGTGCTCGCCCTCCTGTGGATCGCCTTCGGCGTCCTCACCGTCATCGCGTTCTTCGCGATCCTGTTCACCGGCCACTACCCTCGCGCGCTGTTCGACTTCAACGTCGGCGTGCTGCGGTGGACCTGGCGCGTGGCCTACTACACCTACGGCGCCCTGGGAACCGACCGCTATCCGCCCTTCACCCTCGGCCCGGCGCCGGACTATCCGGCCACGCTGGAGATCGACTACCCCGAACGGCTCTCCCGCGGCCTGGTGCTGATCAAGTGGTGGCTGCTGGCCATCCCGCACTACCTCATCGTGGGCCTGTTCACCAGCGGCAGCGTCGTCTCCTGGCGCGGCGACCTGCCTGACGGCGGCGGCCTGCTCTACACGCTCGACTGGGGCGGGCTCATCGGGCTGCTGGTTCTCGTCGCCGCCCTGTCCCTGCTGTTCACCGGCCGCTACCCGCACGGGCTGCACGACCTCGTGATCGGGATGAACCGGTGGGCGCTCAGAGTGGCCGCGTACGCCACGCTCATGACCGATGTCTACCCGCCGTTCCGGCTGGAGCAGGGCGGCCACGAGCTGCCGCGCATGGAGCCGCCGCCGCAGCCGCGGCACGCGCCGGTCCGGCACGGCGCCGCTTCGATCGCGGCGATCGTCGTGGGCGCGTTGCTCGCGTCCGGCGGGATCGGCACGGCCGCGGCCGGCTCGCTCTCGGCGGTGCTCGCCCAGTCCCGCACCGGCGGCGGGTTCGTCAGCACGACCGGCGAGCGTGTCTCCACCCCCGCCTACGCGCTGACCACCGACCGGATCGCCATCGGCGGCCAGGGCGTGGAGTACCTGCGCGGCTTCACCGGCAAGGTGCGCGTCGAGACGTCGGCCTCCGGCGGCCCGCTGTTCGTCGGCATCGGCCCCCGGGCCGACGTGGACGCCTACCTGAAGGGCGTCGGCCACGATCGCGTCACCCGCCTGACCTTCGGCCCGGGTCCGGACGACACCGTCTACACCCGGCACGCGGGCGGGCGGCCGGCCACGCCTCCCGCCGCGCAGACCTTCTGGACGGCGACGGGCTCCGGGAGC
Organism: Nonomuraea indica; assembly: GCF_002850745.1. Classification (GTDB taxonomy): domain Bacteria; phylum Actinomycetota; class Actinomycetes; order Streptosporangiales; family Streptosporangiaceae; genus Nonomuraea; species Nonomuraea indica. The sequence goes on along the minus strand of NZ_KZ559487.1, from coordinate 57,158 downwards.
CTCGAATGGGACGTCGAGCCGGGCGAGTGGACCATCGTGATCATGAACGCGGACGCGAGCCCCACGATCTCGGCCGACCTCCGGCTGTCCGCCACGCTTCCGTGGCTGGACGGGCTGACCACCTGGCTGTTCGTCGCGACCGGCATCCTGCTGGTGTCCGGCGTCGGGCTCGTCCTGCTCGGCATCCGCCTGACCCGGCGCCCCGTCCCCGAGACCGCGCCTACCGCGCCGACGCCCAGCGCCTGAGAACCTCGGACAGGGCGCAGCCCACCTCGGTGGCCGGAGGTGGGCTGCTCGGCCGTTCGCCCTGCTTCAGGCAGGGGTGGCGCCGGACGCTCGCCGTGCACGGATGTGCGTGCCCCGCGTGCCGCTGATCACGGCCGCCAGCTCGGTCAGCGACCCGATGCTCGCCGGCCGCCCGGTGGCCCGGGTGAAGGCGCAGGCCGCCTCGATCTTCGGCCGCATGGAGCCTGCCGCGAACGCCCCGGCGTCCAGCTCGTCCGGGGAGGCGACCACGAGGGGCCGCTGGCTCGGAGTGCCGTAGTCGGCGTACACGTACGGCACGTCGGTCAGGATGACCATCGAGTCGGCCTCGACCTGCTCGGCGAGCAGCGCGGTGACCAGGTCCTTGTCCACCACGCCTTCCACCCCGGTCCGGTCGGCCGTGACGGGTGCTCCGCCTCCCCCGCCGGCGATCACCACGCACCCGCCGTCCAGCAGGCGCCTGATGATGGGCAGCTCGACGACCTGGATCGGGCGCGGCGAGGGGACGACCCGCCGCATGCCGCGCTCCTCCTCGGTGAACTCCCAGCCGCGCTCGCCGGCCAGCCGCTTCGCCTCCTCCGCCGGGTAGTAGGGCCCGATGGGTTTGTCCGGCCGGTCGAAGGCGGGGTCCGCGGCGGACACCACGACCTGGGTGACCAGCGCGCCGACCGGCGTTTCCGGCAGGCGGCGGCCGACGCTCTGCGCCAGCCAGTAACCGATCATGCCCTGCGTCTCGGCCACCAGCGTGTCCAGGGGATAGCCCCGCTCCAGGGTGGGGTCGTGCTCGCTCTCCTCGGCCAGCAGCCCCACCTGGGGGCCGTTGCCGTGCACGATGAGGAGCTGGTGCCGCTCGGCGACCTTCGCGAGCTGTTCGGCGGCGACCGCGATGTTGCGCTGCTGCGTCGCGGCATCGGCGGGCTCGCCTCGGCGCAGCAGCGCGTTCCCGCCGACCGCGACGACGACCCTCACAGCGTCCCCGCCAGGCCGCCGGTGAGCAGCGCGTCGAGTACGGCCTGCGCCGTGGGCAGCCGGTTGGCGGCCTGCCGGAACACCTCGGACGCCGGTCCGTCGATCACCTCGGCCGTCACCTCCTCGCCCCGGTGGGCGGGCAGGCAGTGCAGGAACACCGCGCCGGGGCGGGCGGCGGCCATCAGGCCGGCGGTGACCCGGTACGGGGCCAGCGCGGCGACACGGGCGGCCTTCTGCTCAGGCGGGTCTCCCATGGACAGCCACACGTCGGTGTAGACGGCGTCCGCCCCGTCGACCGCCTCGCGCGGATCGCCGGTGAGCACCAGGTCGCCTCCGGTGGAGAGCTTCCTGGCCATGGCTTCGACCGCCGGATCGGGCGCGTAGCCGGCCGGGGTGGCCACGGCGAGCGAGAGCCCGGCCAGGGCGGCGGCCTCCATGAGGCTGTGCGTCACGTTGGTCGCCGCGCCGACGTAGGCGACCTTCCGCCCGCGCAGGTCGCCGAAGATCTCGCGCAACGTCATCAGGTCGGCGAGCGCCTGCAGCGGGTGGTGGCCGTCGGTGAGCGCGTTGATCACCGGCACGTGCGCCGCGCGGGCGAAGCTCCGCACGTCCTCGTCGTCGAAGGTGCGGATGACCACGGCGGCGGTGTACGAGCTGACGACGCGGGCGGTGTCGGCGATGGTCTCGCCCCGGCCGAGCTGCAGCTCGGCCGGGCCGACGGTGAGCGCGGTCCCGCCGAGCCGCACCACGGCGGTCTCGGCGGACAGGCGGGTGCGGGTGGAGGGCTTGGCGAAGTACAGCAGCACGGTCCGGCCGCGCAGCAGCTCGCCGCGGTCGTGGGGGTGCCGCTGGAAGTGGCCGGCGCGGTCGAGCAGGTGGATGAGGGTGTCAGGCGCCAGGTCGGCGATGCGCAGCAGGTCCTTCACGACGCGGTCCTTTCGATGGGGCAGCTCATGCAGCGGGGGCCGCCGCGGCCGCGGCCGAGCTCGGCGCCGGGGATGGTGATGACCTCGATGCCGTGCTTGCGGAGCATGGTGTTGGTGGTGACGTTGCGTTCGTAGGCGACGACCACGCCGGGGGCGATGGCCAGCACGTTGGTGCCGTCGTCCCACTGCTCGCGCTCGGCCGCCCACACGTCCTGCTCGGCGCGCAGGACGCGGGTCGCGCCGAGCGCCGCGAACAGGTCGTCGTTCTCGCGGACGCGCAGGCCCGGCGTGAGGGTGAACGAGCGCAGCGGCGGCAGCTCCGGGTAGACCACGAAGACGCCGCGCTCGACCATGGTCATGACGGTGTCCAGGTGCATGAAGGCCCGTTTCCGCGGCAGGGCGGCGACGACGACCCGGTCGGCGGCCTCCGCCTCGAACAGGCGGCGGGCGAGCAGCTCGATCGCCTGGGGTGTGGTGCGTTCGCTCATCCCGACCAGGACCGTGCCGTCCCCGACGACGTGGATGTCGCCGCCCTCGATGCTGGCGGGCTGCTCGGCCTCCGCCGGGAACCACAGCGGCGCCTGACCGGCGAACAGGGGGTGGAAGGCGTAGACGGCGGCCACGTGCGTGGTCTCGCGGCGCCGGGCCGGTTTGGCCATCGGATGCAGGGACACCCCACCGTAGATCCAGGCCGACGCGTCGCGGGTGAACAGGTGGTTGGGCAGCGGCGGGAGGATGAAGTCGTCGTCGCCGAGCCCGGCCAGGCACAGGCTGTCGGCCGCCAGGCCGAGCTCGCGCTTGGTCAGCCCGCCGATGAGATGGCGGGTCAGGACGTCCGCCGGCATCGCCTCCAGCTCCAGGCGCAGCGGCGGGGCGAGCGTGGGGCCGAAGGCGGGTTCGGTGACCACCCGGTCCAGCACCCACGCCCGGGCCTCGGCCAGCTTGAGCGTCTCGGCCAGCAGCTCGTCGAACAGGTGGACGGTCACGCCGCGCTCGCGCAGGGCGTCGGCGAAGGCGTCGTGCTCCTGGCGGGCCCGCTTGACCCACAGCACGTCGTCGAAGAGGAGTTCGTCGCAGTTGGACGGCGTGAGCCGCATCAGCTCCAGCCCGGGGCGGTGCAGGATGACCTGCCGCAGGGTGCCCACCTCGCTGTCAACGTGGAACATGCTCATGCCGCCTTCCTGTCGATGCGTACGGTGTCGGCTCGGTCGCGATACTTCAGCCACACGTAGACCGGGATGCCGGCGAGCATCAGCAGCGTGCCCTTGTAGACGACCTCGTAGCCGGATCCGGCGATGGTCCACAGCGCGTAGACGAACGCCACGACGGCGATCGTGCCGTCGACGGCCAGCCGCCTGCCGGAGAAGCGCTCGCGGTCGGTGAGCGCCAGCAGGAGCTGCGCCGCCGCCGCGTACGCGTACGGGATCAAGGTGGTGAGCGTGGCGAGCAGGATCACGAAGTTGAACTGTTCGACCAGCCCCGCGTTGTAGTTCAGCAGCATCAACCCGGTGATCAGCACACTGGAGACGACCAGCCCCACGGCCGGGGTGCCCCAGCGCGAGGTCTTGGCGAACACCCGCGGGAACAGCCCGTCGCGGGCCGCGGCCAGCGGCACCTGACCCTGCAGCAGGATCCAGCCGTTCAGCGCGCCGAACGCGCTGACGGTCGCGCCGACCGCGACCGCGGTGCCCGCCCAGCCGCCGAACATCGCCTCGGCGGCGTCCGCGAACGGCGCCGTGGAGTCGACCAGCAGCGCGCGGGGCACGGCGGCGAACACCGCGACGGTGCCCAGGATGTAGACGGCCGCGGTGACGACCGTGCCGATGACGGTGGCGCGCGGGACGGTACGTTCCGGGTCCTCGACGTCCTCGGCGGGGACGGTGGCCGACTCGATGCCGATGAACGCCCACAGGGTGAGCGTGGCGGCGGCGGTGACGGCCCCGAAGGTGCTCTGGCCGCTCGGGTTGAACGGGGTGAAGTCGGCGGCGTCGATGAAGAACGGCGCGGCCACGGCCAGTCCGACCAGCGGCAGCAGTTTGGCGACGGTGGTCACGGCCTGGATCCAGCCGCCGAGGCGCACTCCCCGGACGTTGACGGCGGTCAGCAGCCAGATCGCCGCCAGCGCCACGGTCGCGGCGAGCAGGGCGGTGTCGGCGAGCGCGGGCCAGAAGTAGCCGAGATAGCTGACGAACGCCACCGCGATGGCGGCGTTGCCCACCCACACCGCGATCCAGTAGCCCCATGCCGTCTGAAAGCCGATGAAGTCACCGAACGCCCGGCGGGCATAGGCGTACGGGCCGCCCGTCTGGGGGTAGGCGCGGCCGAGCCGGGCGAAGACCATCGCCAGCAGCAGCGCGCCGGTCGCGGTGAGCACCCAGGCGAGCAGGCTCGCGCTGCCGAAGGCGGCCAGCGACGCGGGCAGCAGGAACACCCCCGAGCCGATCATGTTGCCGACGACCAGCGCGGTCGCCATCCACGGCCCCAGCTTGCGGCGTTGCGGTAGCGGGGTGACGGACATGGTGATCCCCTCTCATATGATCACCGCCAGCACATCAACCCAGGGACTGCCGCGAATTGAGGCTTATGCCACCGATGTCCCAGGACCTTGGTCCTCTGTTCGCCGCTCCCGCCGTCCACGGGGCGGCCCTGGAGGGCCGGGCCGCTGCCCGTGGCCGGGCGGCGGCGTCTACATGGTCGTCCCGCCTGACACGTCGAGCCGGTGCCCGGTGACGTAGCGGCTGTCGTCGGAGGCCAGGAAGGCGACGGTGTCGGCCACGTCGGCCGGTGTGCCCAGCCGGCCGAGGGGCGTCTGCGACGACAGCCAGGACAGGGCTTCGCCGACGAGGCGTCCCTGGTGCATGTCGGTGTCGATGACACCCGGGGCCACGAGGTTGACCGTGATGCCGCGCGGCCCGAGCTGCTTGGCCAGGGCGACGGTCATGACGTCGAGCGCGGCCTTGGACATGGCGTAGTCGATCGCCCTGGGCATGGCCGCCCCGCGGGTGAGCATGGTGCCCACGGTGACGATCCGCCCGCCGTCGCGCAGCCGCGGCAGGGCCTGCTGGGTGATGAAGAACGGGGCGGTGGTGTTGACCGCGAACAGGCGCTCGAAGCCCTCCCGGGTGACGCCGTCGATCTCGCTCTGGCCGCCGAGGACGCCCGCGTTGTTGACCAGGATGTCCAGCCCGTCGGCGTGCGCGTCGAAGGCGGTCCACAGGGCTTCGGCGTCGCCGGGGGCGCCCAGCTCGGCCTGGAGGGCGAAGGCCCGCCCGCCGGCCGCCTCGATGGCCGCGACGGTGTCCTTGGCGGCCGCGTGGTTGCCGGCGTAGTGCACCGCGACGCGGACGCCTTCACGGGCCAGCCGGGTGGCGATCGCCCGGCCGATGCCCCGGCTCGCGCCGGTCACCAGCGCCGTCTTTCCGGTCGAACTCATCATGATCATGCCTTTCTGGTTCACGCGGTGTAGGGGGTGGTGGTCCTGGCGTCGCGCAGGATGCGGGCCCACCAGGTCACCTGGTCCAGCAGGGCCTTGGCGGCCGCGGCCGGGCCTGCGGGGTCCTTCGGCTGCCCGCCTGTGTCGAAGCTCTCCCAGGCGCCGTGGAAGCTGACGGTGTCGCGGGTGGTGACGGCGTGCAGCTCGGCGAAGACGGCCCGCAGGTGCTCCACCGCGCGCAGACCTCCGGAGATGCCGCCGTAGGAGACGAACGCCACCGGCTTGGCATGGAACTGCTGGTTGTGCCAGTCGATGGCGTTCTTCAGGCCGGCCGGGTAGCTGTGGTTGTACTCGGGAGTGACCACCACGAACGCGTCGGCGGCCGCCAGCCGCGGGGTCAGCCCGCCCAGGGCCTCCAGCACCGGCGCGGGCGCGGACATCGACGGGGCCGCCGCGCCGATCGGCACGTCGGCCAGGTCGATCACGTCCACGTCGAGGTCCGGGCGGGAGGTTGCCTGGCCGGCGAACCAGGTGGCGACGGTGGGGCCGAGGCGACCGTCGCGAACGCTGCCGACGATGACGGCCAGCCGTAGGGGGTCAGTGTTCATGGTGTTCTCCGTTCGTGATGGCGGGCCTGGCGCAGGGCCGCCAGCAGGGTGGTCTCGGACTGGGTACCGGTGAGCGGGGGCAGGTTGTCGATGAGGAAGACCGGCACGCCGGTGACGCCGAGGCGGCGTACGTGATCGAGCCGGGCGCGTACTTTGTCGGCAGGCACGTGGCCGGTTAAGACACCGACCTCGGCGGCCAGCCGGGCCAGGGTGGCGGGGTCGCCGATGTGCAGCCCGTCGGTGAAGTGGGCGCGGAAGAGGCGTTCCGCCATGGGCTCGGCCTTGCCCTGGCGCGCGGCGTCGGCGATGAGCCGGTGCGCGTCGAAGGTGCCGGTGGCGAGCGCCTTGCCGTACTCCAGCCGGAGGCCTTCGCGGGCTGCGTGTTCGGCGAAGGCGAGCGCGCCGGCGGCCGCTTGCGGGCCGAAGGTCTGTTTCAGGACCTCCAGGAGCGGCCGTCCGTCGGCCGGGGCGCCCGGGGCGAGCTCGAAGGGCAGGAACTCCACCGTCACCTCCGTGCCCTCGGCCCTGAGCCGGTCCGCGGCGCGGGCGAAGCGGGTGTGGCCGAGGTAGGAGTGGACGCAGATGACGTCCATGACGAGCTGGACTCGCACGTGGTGTGACATGGGTGCCCGCCTCACGCGGCCGCGGTGGCGGGCTCGGCCGATGGGGCGCCGTCGCGCAGGGGGACCTCGCGGATGAACCAGGCCAGCGCGAAGGCGAGGGCGCCCAGCGCGGCGGCGCCGAGGGCCATGGCGTGGATGCCGTTGGAGACGGCGAGGTGCACCGCCTCCCGTGCGGCGGGCGTGAGCCGGGCGAGCGCCTCGGGCGTCAGGGCGATCCGGGTGGCGGCCTCCGCGCCGAGGCGCTCGACGAGGGTGTCCTGCAGGCGGGCGGTGTAGAGGGCGCCCAGGGCGGCCATGCCCAGCGAGGCGCCCATGGTGTGCCAGAGGGTGACCGAGCCGCTGGCCGCCCCCATGTCGCGCGGCGCGGCGCTGTTGACGGTGATGATCGTGGTGGACTGCATGAGCAGACCCACGCCGAGACCGCCGATCAGCGTCAGTGCGGAGGCGAGGGCCAGGTTGGTGCCGGGCCGCAGCAGGAGCAGCGCGAGCATGCCGGCCGCCACAGTGGCGCCGCCGAGAATCGGGTAGATCCGGTAGCGCCCGGTGCGGCTGATCAGCCGGCCGGTGCCGATCAGCACGGCGACCATCCCGAGCATCGCCGGCAGGATCAGCAGGCCGCTGACGACCGGCGAGGCGCCGTGGACCAGTTGCATGTACTGGGGCAGGAAGGTGGCCGCCACCACCATGCCGACGCCGCCCAGGAACCGGATGACCTGGGCGAGGGTGAAGTTGCGGTCGGCGAACAGGCGCAGCGGGACGATCGGCTCGGCCACGCGCCGTTCCACGAGCAGCAGGGCGGCCAGGGCCGCCACCCCGATCAGGGTCAGCCCGAGGACGGGTGCGGAGGCCCAGGCGTACCGGGTGCCGCCCCAGCTGGCGACCAGGCTCAGCGCCACCAGCACCACCGTCAGCAGCAGCGCTCCCAGGTAGTCGATCCGTGCCCTGATCCGGCGCCGCTCCAGCCGTACGGCCGCGCCGATGAGCAGCAGGGCGACCGCACCGATGGGAAGGTTGACGAAGAACGCCCACCGCCAGCCCGCATCGGCGAACAGGCCGCCGAGCAACGGCCCGGCGATGAAGGCGATCGGCATCATGATCCCGAACAGGCCCATGAGCCTGCCACTGTGCCGGGGCGGCACCAGCTCACCGATCAACGCCAGCGCCCCGGTCATCAGGCCACCCGCGCCCAGCCCCTGCACCATCCGGAAGCCGACGAGCTGGACCATGTCCTGCGCGACTCCGGACAGCCCGGATCCCAGCAGGAAGACCAGGATCGAGGCCATGTACACCGCCTTGCGGCCGTACAGGTCGCCGAGCTTCCCCCAGATCGGCGTCGAAGCGGCCATACAGATCAGGTAGGCCGTCGCCACCCAGGAGAAGTACTCCAGACCGCCGAGGTCTCTCACGATCGACGGCAGCGCGGGTCCGAGCATCATGCCGTCCAGCGGGGCTGTGATCATGCCCAGCATCACACCGGTCACGCCCGTGCGAAGAGTTCGATCCATACGTCCTCCAAATTCGCGTACCTCGTACGTGAAAGGGACCATAGCCATTCAGGTACCATGTACGCAAATGAGAGAGGGGGCCATGTGGCCGACGAGGAACCGACCAGCATCTGGATGCAGCCCGAACGGCAGGAACGCTCCGGCCCGGGACGGCGCCCCGGCTACAGCCGCGAGCAGATCACCCGAACGGCTGTCCGGATCGCCGACGCCGAAGGGGTGGAGGCCGCGACCATGCGGCGGATCGCCGGCGAGCTGGGCACCGGCGCCATGTCGCTCTACCGCTACGTGCCCCGGCGCGACGACCTGTTCGACCTCATGATCGACCTGGCGATGAGCGAGGTCGAACTCCCCGACGGCCCGTCCGGTGACTGGCGCGGCGACCTCGCCCTGCTGGCCCGGCGGATCCGCGCCACGGGCCTGCGCCATCCGTGGCTGATCGCGCTGCTCACCAGCCGGCCCACCCTGGGCCCCCACCTCCTGCGCGTGCACGAGTTCGCGCTCGGCACCTTCGACGAGCTCGGGCTCGACATCGACGACAGCACCGGCCTGGTCGCCATGCTGAACGACTACCTGCACAGCGCGATCCGCCGCGAGATCGGCTGGCTGGAGGAGGCGCGCCGCACCGGCCTGGACCCCGAGCGCTGGAAGCGGGACTACATGGGGCCGTACGTCCGCCAGGTCGTCGAGTCCGGCGCGTTCCCCCTGTTCAACCGATCCGTCCTCGACTCCCGCACCGCCCACCTCGCCCCCGAGGAGCGTTTCCGGCACGGACTCGACCGCATCCTCGACGCCATCGCCGCACTCATCCCGTCGCTTCGCCCTCCCCGAGCCGAACGGCGGTGACGCTCCCGGGCGAGCGGCCCGCTGCACAGCTGATCGCGCGAGGTCGGGAGCCTCGCGTCAGATGGCCCCCGCGCGTGCCGCCGCCAGCGCCGCCGCCGCGGCCCGGTCCGCGGCGGCCTCGTCGAGGGCTTCCCCGGTGTTGAGCAGGGCGTAGTACAGGGGGGCGGAGACCGCGGCGATCACGCGGCGCGGGTCGGTGCCGGGGGGCAGTTCGCCGCGTTCGATCGCGTCGGTGACGCAGCCGGACCATTCCTCGATGCGTACGGCGTAGAAGCGGTGCAGCGCCCGCGCGGCCTGCTCGTCGCAGAGGGAGGCGGCGATCAGCGCCCTGAACAGGCGTCCCTGGCGGGGATCGGTGAGGGTCCTGACGACCAGGCGGGCGTTGTCGCGCAGGTCCTCCGCCACGCTGCCGGTGCGGGCGCGGGGCAGCGAGCTTTCCGCCATGTCCTGGAGGAGGTCGGCGGCGAGCGCGCCGGGCGTGCCCCAGCGGCGGTAGACGGTGGTCTTGCCCACCCCCGCGACGCGGGCGATGTCGCCGAGGTCGAGGCCTTCGAAGCCCTTGTCGGCCAGGATGTCGCCGGCGGCCTGGAGGACGGCCTCGCGGACGCGGGCGGTGCGTCCGCCAGGACGGACGGCACCGGGTTGTGGGGCGGCGGCCATGACGGGCTCCTTCTCACGTGAGGGCTTATCGGGACTGCAGTTCCCTTAGCCGTCGATCTGGTGCTACTGTTCTCTCATCTTAACGGAACTCTGGACCCGTTTGCGATGGCGTGCTGTCCGGGCGCGCCAGAGAGGACGTTCTGTCATGACCTCCACCCAACCCCTGCCGGCGCCCGCGCAGGCGGCGCCTCCGCAGCACCTGACCGGCCGCCTGAAGGTCGTCCTCGCGGTGCTGCTGGTCGCCCAGTTCATGCTGGCCGTGGACTTCTCGATCCTGAACGTGGCCCTGCCCGACATCGGCGACAGCCTCGGTTTCTCCCTGGCGAACCTGCAGTGGATCGCCACCGCCTTCGCCCTGTGCGCGGCCGGGTTCACCCTGTTCTTCGGCCGCATCGGCGACCTGATCGGGCGCAGGCGCATCTTCCTCGGCAGCATCGCCCTGCTCGGCGTGGCCTCGCTCGTCGGCGGGCTCGCCCCCAACCCCGAGATCCTCATCATCGCCCGGGTCGCGCAGGGGCTGGCCACCGCCGCCGCCACCCCCGCCGGGCTCGCCCTGCTCACCACGTCCTTCCCCGAAGGCCCGCTGCGCCAGAAGGCCCTCGGCCTCAACGGCGCCCTCATGTCAGCCGGGTTCACCGCCGGAGCGGTCCTCGGCGGAGTCCTCACCGACGTGCTCTCCTGGCGCTGGGCCTTCTTCATCAACGTCCCCGTCGCGCTCGCGGTGCTCCTCGTCGCCCCCACCGTCATCGCCGAGTCCCGGCCCGCCGACCGCCCCAAGGTCGACCTGCCCGGCGCCCTGACCGTGACCCTCGCGCTGCTCGGCATCGTCTACGGCCTGACCCAGGCCGGCGAGCACGGCTGGACCCACCCCCTCGCCATGGCGGGGCTGCTGGGCGGCGCCGTCCTGCTCGCCCTGTTCCACCTCGTCGAGCGCAGGGCCGTCCAGCCTCTGGTCCCGCTGGACGTGCTGAGGAAGCGCACCGTGGCCTGGGGCAACGTGCTCGGCCTGCTCGCCTTCGTCACCGAGACGTCCCTGGTGTACCTGCTCACCCTCTACATGCAGAAGACCCTCGGCTTCTCGGCCCTGGCCGCCGGGCTCGCCTTCGGCGTGCTGGGCCTCGGGACCGTCGCCGGCGGCCTGCTCGCGTCCAGGATGATCGCCCGCACCTCCACCTCGGCCGTGCTGATCGGAGGCGGGCTGCTGCAGGCCGCCTTCACCGCCGTCCTGCTCCTCCTCGGCGACACGCCCGCCGCGATGGGGCTCCTGCTGCCCGCCACCTTCCTGGGCGGCGTGGGCAACATGCTGGTCATCGTCGGGTTCATGGTCACCGCCACCACCGGGCTGCCCGACCGCGAGCAGGGCCTGGCCACCGGCCTGGCCTCCATGTCCCAGCAGGTCGGCATCACCATGGGGACACCGATCATGTCCTCGATCGTCACCGCTGTGACCGGCGGCGCCGTCACCGCGGCGGCCATCCTGGACGGCGTCACGGTCGCCATCGCCGCCAACACCGGCCTCGTCCTGCTCGGCGTCCTCATCGCCGCCGTCTTCCTGCGCACCCGCCGCACCTGACCCCGGACGGAGCGCACCGTCGAACGGGGACCGCCCACGGGGCGCATCGGCACTCCGGAGGAGGTGACCGGCGTCATCGTCCACCTGCTGTCGCCCCGTGCCGCGCAGGTCACCAGCGCCCCGAGTGGGCCGTTGACGGAGAAGCCCTGCGCCAGTTGTGAACGCGGCCACCGGGACGCGTTCCTGACCTGAGGAGTCACCGATGATGTCCACCGTCGAAGGCCGTGCGCCGTCGTGCCACCGGCTCGTCCTGCCCGGCACGAGTCCCGTCCTGGTCCAGGTCCACGCGCAGGCCGGCCGCACTCCGGCCGGCCTGCTGGTCTGGGCGCACGGCGGGAGCTGGCAGCGCGGCTCCGCCGCCGAATGGCGGCACGCCACCACGGCTCTGGCCGCCCGCTCCGGATGGACGGTGATCAGCGTGGACTACCGGCTCGCGCCGCGTCACCGCCACCCCCACGCCGTGCAGGACGTTCTCACAGCCCTCGCCTGGGCCCACGGCGAGGCGGCCGGAAGCCCGCTCGCGGTGGGCGGCGACAGCGCCGGCGGCACGCTCGCCGCCTGTGCCGCCCTGGCCGCCCGGGACCGCGGCCTGCCACTGGTGGCGCAGGTACTGGCCTACCCGCCGTTCGATCCCGCCTGTGCCAGCCCGTCCTACCATCGCTCGCCCTTCGCGTTCCCCCAGGCGGTGCTGCTGCGCCAGGCCTGGCGCGCCTGGCGCGGAGACGGCGGGAGCGCCGTCGACCACGACGGCACCCGCCTGTACTCGACGCCTTGGGATGCGCCTTCCCTGGCGGGGGTCGCGCCGGCGGTCCTCGCCGTCGGCCGCGACGACCCGGTCCACGACGACGTCGAGACGTACGCGCGCCGGCTGCGCGAGGACGGCGTGCCGGCGCGGATCCACCGCCCGCCGGGTGCCGTCCACGGGGACGTGCTGCGCCCGGACAGCCTCCTTCTCCACCGACTCGCCCGGGCTCTGCGCGGGCTCGTCCCGCCTGACCATCGAAAGGACCTGCCATGACCACTCCCCCACCTCCGCTGGAGGCTCTGGTCCGCCACTTCGCCGACCTACGCGACGGCACCCACGCCGGACACGCCACCCGCCAGGGCAAGGAAGGCGCCTTCCGGCAGGCCGTCAGCCTCCTCGACCCGCCCGCACGGCAGGTGCTCGCCGAGTTCGACCAGCACCTGCTGCTGGGCACCGGCACCGTCCACGCCACCGGCCCGCATACCGACGCCGCCGGCGGCAGCTTCGCCGCCTGGCGGCTGTCGTGGCCGGCGCAGCGCGCGGCTGGCATCGCGCCGATCACTCTCACCGCCCACTACGGCGCCGGATTCCACCACCCGCACCTGCGGGGCGGCACGGTCGGAGAGTGGCCGCTCAACGTCACGGACGCGGGGCACGCGGCGGAGCTCGTCCCCGTCCTGCGGGCCATCGCCGCCGCCGACCTGCACAACCTCGTGTTCCAACGCGACTGGCGCATCGTCCCCGCCGTCCGTCCCGCACGGCCGCCCTGCCTGCCCTCCAGACCGTCGGCGGCCTCGAGCCGGCCGTCTCGCCGCTGGACCTGATCGACGTGTTCTGGGTGTACGCGTTCCCCGTGATCGTCGAGACGGCAAGCCGTACCCGCCCGTGAGAGCGCCGCTGCGGCTGCGCCTGGTCGAGCACCACTCCCTCGCCTCGGGAATCGTGTTCCGGCGCTACGTTCGCCCCTGACCGACCGGGCCCGCCTCGCTGTCGTCTTCATGCGGTCCTGGAGGAGAGGGGCTGCTTCGAGCACGAGGCGGGGCCTTTCGGCCCTTTCAGGGAAGCCGCGCAGACCGGTAGCCAGGGAATGACGAGAGGAGCGTCATGGCACTCAAAGTGGATGTCCCCTCCGCACTCCTGCGCGGCGAGGTGGACGAGGGGTACGGGCCGGTCGCCGACGCTTTCCGGCGCAACTTCGCCGAGCGCGGCGAGGTCGGGGCGGCGTGCGCCGTCTATCGCGACGGCCGGAAGGTCGTCGATCTGTGGGGCGGCTACCGCGACGGCGTCACCCGTGCGCCGTGGCGCGAGGACACGGTGGTGACGATGTTCTCCACCACCAAGGGCGTCTCCTCGCTGGCGCTCGCTCTGGCGCACTCGCGTGGCCTGCTGGACTACGACGAGCGGGTCGCGGCGTACTGGCCCGAGTTCGCCTGGCGGGGCAAGGGCGGCATCACCGTCCGGCAGCTGCTGTCCCACCAGGCCGGCCTGCCGGTGATCGACATCCCGCTGACCATCGCCGACCTCGGCGACCTCGACCTGGTGGCCGCGGCCATCGCCCTGCAACGGCCGCTGTGGCCCGCGGGCACCCGGCAGGGCTATCACGGCATCTCGCTGGGCTGGTACGAGGGCGAGCTCCTCCGCCGGGTGGACCCGGCCAGGCGGTCGCTGGGGCGGTTCTTCGCCGAGGAGATCGCCGCGCCGCTGGACATCGACTTCTACATCGGTCTGCCGGCCGGGTTCGACCTGGAACGCCGGGCGACGATCCACGGCCGCAGCAAGTACGAGTCGCTGCTTCACCTCGGCGACGTTCCGCGCGGCCTGCTGCGCGGCATGATGACGCCGGGCAGCCTCACGCTGCGGGCGTTCGCCAACCCGCAGGAACTGCTGACCGACGTCAACTACAACCGCCTCGACGTGCTGAGCGTCGAACTGCCCGCGGGAAACGGCATCGGCGAGGCACGTGCCGTGGCGGCCGCCTACGGCGCCGCCGTGACCGGCAAGCTCGGCCTGGCCCCGCACACCCTCGACGCTCTGGTGCGGCCGGCCCAGCCGCCCAGCGGCGGCCTGGTCGACCTCGTCCTCCGGGCGCCGGCGGTGTACTCGCTGGGCTACCTGAAACCCACCAGCAGCTGGCCTTTCGGCAGCGCGGCCGACGACGCGTTCGGCACCCCCGGCAACGGCGGCTCGTTCGGCCTCGCCGATCCCGACACCGGCATCGGATACTGCTACGCGCCCAACCGTCTCGGATTCGGCATCACCGACAGGCGCGAGCTCGCCCTGCGGGACGCGCTCTACCGCAAGGTGCTGGGCGAACGATCGCAGCTGCCCGGCTAGTCGATGGAGATCCGGTCGGCCGGTGTGGCTGGCCGACCGGGTGCCGCGCCTATACGATCTTGCCCACCCGAAGGGGGTGGACATGACCAAGGCGGGCGCCTGGATGCTGGCCATCGGGGCAGTTGTCATGCTGGTGTGGCTGGTGGTGGCCAAGGACGCGGAACAACCCCGGTGCGGCTTCGAGCGGATGAGCCCGGGCGACTACTGCTCGAGCAGGAAGTCGGGGCCGAGAAGCTACGAGGAGTCCAAGAGCAGTTCCGCGGCCGCGGCGTCCGGAACGCTGCTGGTCGGCGGGACCCTCATCGGGGGCGGCGTCCTCCTGCTGGCGGGCGGCCTGGTGCGCGACAGCCTGGACGCCCCGATGACGCGCCTGCGCGAATGGCGCCGGATCAGAGGCGCGGCTCGCACCCCCCAGGCGAGGCTCGTACGGAAGATCCGCGGCACCCACGTTCCTGTGGTGCCCCAGGGCTACAGTGCGCGGCAGGTCGACGCCCTGATCAACCGGATCATCGCGGGCCTGGAGGGTCGGGGCCCCATGGTCCGTGCGGGGGCCTCCTCGAACGGGATCAAGATCTTCCCCAGCTTCTCGATCACGTCCCCAGGTCTGGACACGAGCGCCGTCGACAAGTTCTTCGTCGAGCTGGACGACGCGATGGACCGGCTCTGAGCCGTATGTGACGGCAACTGCCCCGCGCCGGATCCATCCGGCCGGGGGCGGATGAGATCGCCCGGCCGGCGGCAGCTATGCTGTGAACGAAAAACCAATCTGTTCACATAGAGCCACAATGCTGTACGGCGGTCTCGGGTCCTGGTGACCCCGCTGCACGCCGAGCACCTGGGCACCCGAGATCTGTCCGGCCGTGATGAACCGTCAGATCGACGCGGTCACAGAAGGGATCACCCCATGATGAACGGCCTGCCGTACCTTTCGGCCGGCGCGGGAGCGCCCCTGGTCGTCCTGCTCTACACCCCCCAGGCGGCCAACCCGACGGGGTTGGCGCGCTGGTCCACGATGCGGATGGTGCGGCCGTTCACCGAGCACTTCACCGTCTACGTCGTCAACCGGCCACCCGGGCTGCCGCCGGCCACGACGATGGCCGACCTCGCCGCCGTCTACGCGCAGGCGATCAGAACCGCCTTCGACGGCCCGGTGAACATGCTGGCCATCTCCACCGGCGGCTCCATCGCCCTGCAACTCGCCGCCGACCATCCCGGCCTGGTCGACCGCCTGGTCCTGGCGGGTACGGCCTGCACTCTCGGCCCGGCCGGCAAGCGGGCCCAGCGCGCCTACATCGAACGCGCACGCCAGGGCAGGCGGCCCAGCCCCGCGCTGGCCGAGATCGTCACCGAATCGGCGATCGGCCGGAAACTGCTCCGAGGCCTGCTGTGGCTGTCGGACAGCGGCCACCAGGACCACAGCGACGCCGTCACCGTCCTCAACGCCGAAGACGGCTTCGACCTGCGCGGCCGGCTGCACGACATCAAGGCGGCCACGCTGCTGATCCAGGGCGACAGGGACCTCGTCTATCCCCTGGAACTGGCCCGGTGCACGGTCGAGGGCATCCCCGACGCCCGGCTCGTCGTCTACCCGGGCCGCAGCCACAGCGGCACGTTCACCGACAAGCGCTTCGCCTCCGACGCACTGGCCTTCCTGACGGACACAGCGGACACGGCGGGCACGGCGGGCACGCCACCCTCGCCGAGTCAGCCGACGCCTTCCTGACCACCTAGCACCCGGCCGCCTTCGGGATCGGCAGGCGGACCTCGGGGCGGGACGGGTTTCCGGGACTTTCCGCACCCGAAGGTCCAGGGGCCCGAGGGCTTCCGTCCCTACGCATCCACCCGGAACGGCGATGTGATGGAGGACAGAGCCCAAGGAGGAGGACACGATGCGGATCACGGTGCGAGAGGTCATGACGGCGCAGGTGACGTCGGTCAAGGCGGACACCCCGTTCAAGGACGTCGCCGAGGTGCTGGTGAGGAACGCGATCAGCGCCGTGCCCGTGGTGGATGAGGACGGCCGGGTCGTCGGCGTCGTCTCCGAGGGAGACCTGATGCGCAAGGAGGAGTTCCGGGAGCAGTACTGCGGTGAGAGCTACCACCCGCCGCTGCGTGCCCGGCTGCGCCGGCGTGTCACCGGCCAGGGCGCGGCGGACGGCCGGAAGGCGGCGGGGCACACCGCGGCGGACCTGATGACGACGCCCGCGGTGACGATCTCCGCGTCGGCCTCCACCGTCAGTGCCGCCCGCGTCATGGACGAGGGCGGCGTCAAACGGCTGGTCGTCGTCGACGCCGAGGGCCGGCTGCAGGGCATCGTCAGCCGGCGGGACCTGCTCAGGATGTACCTGCGCGACGACGACGAGATCAGGCGCCGCGTCGTCGAGGGGATCCCGCCGCACGCCAGGTGGAACGACCGCGGCGGGATCCTCGTCGAGGTCCGCGACGGCATCGTGACGCTGTCCGGATACCCGGATCGGCGCAGCGAGGCGACCGCCGCCGTCCACGCGGCCCGGCAGCTCGACGGAGTCGTCGACGTGCAGGGGGCCTTCGCCTGGCGGGAGGACGACATCATGGAGCTGCCCTTCACATGGGACCGTCCCTGAGTCCCCGCGCCGGAGCGCAGTGGACGGCGGCGCCGACCGGGCCGCCACCACCGTGACACCGCCTGCCGCCCGGACACCACGTGTCGGGGCGGCAGGCCGGTCTAGCGTCCTCGCCTGAGCGCGAGGAGCACGCCGCCGCCCAGCGTCCAGGCCGCCACCACGGCGAGATCCGTCCACGGCCACGGGCGGCCCGCCGGATCCAGTACGGCGAGAAGCGTGTGGGAGACGTGCTTGAGCGGGAAGGCGTCGCCGATCGCCCGCAGCACCCCGG
Organism: Nonomuraea indica; assembly: GCF_002850745.1. Classification (GTDB taxonomy): domain Bacteria; phylum Actinomycetota; class Actinomycetes; order Streptosporangiales; family Streptosporangiaceae; genus Nonomuraea; species Nonomuraea indica. Next base: position 39,801 of record NZ_KZ559487.1, on the reverse strand, counting down.
GCAGTTCCCCGCCGATGACGAACACGTCGGAGACGAAGGCCAGCGGCAGGAAGGTGCCCAGGGTGACCGCGTTCGCGGTCTGCTGCTTGGTCACGAACGCCACCACGAGAGCGCCGAGGACGGCGAAGCACGCGCCTCCGAGCACGATCGCGGCGAGCATCCCGGGGATCATGGCCGGTGCGAGCACGACGTCGTACCCGAGCGCGGCCACCAGCGCCAGCACGATCGCGGTGGCCACGGTGACCAGGAGCGCGGTGGTGAGGTGGCCCGCGTGGTAGGCCCAGCGAGGGAGCGGCGTGCCGGCCAGCCGCTTGAGCACGCCGCGCTCGCGGTCCCCGGCGACGGCTTCGGCGATGTTGACGTACGACGCGACGCCCACCGTGTAGGTGATCATCGCGGCGAGCATGAACACCGGGAGCCGGATGCCCGAGACCCGCGCGTCGCCGAAGATCAGCGAGATGAGCGCCAGGAGCAGCGCCGGCAGGATCACCGTGAAGAACGCCGTGGACAGGTCACGGCGCAGCCGGATCAGCGCGTGCCGTGCCTGGCCGGCGAGAAGGCGCCACGCCGCCGGCCGGCCCTCCCGCCGCGCGAGTCGTGCGCGCGCCACCCGGCCGGCCGGCCGGCCTCCCGCCGTCCGGACTTCCGTCCTCTGAGCTCCCACCGTCCGGGCGCTCGTCCTCCGGGCTCCCGGCGTCCGGACGCTCGTCGTACGGGCGGGTGGCCGTTCCCAGCGGAAGCGCCACACGGCCACCGCGGCCCCGCCGATCCCCCAGGCCGCGAGCACCGCCAGGTGATCGCCGTAGAAGCCGGAGCCCGTCAGGAACGGGTTGAGGTCGTCGCGGACGGCGTTCCCGAGATGCCGCAGCGGGAACACCCAGCCCACCGTGTCGAGCCACGCCGGCAGCCGGGCGCCGACCAGGATGATGTCCGAGACGAACGCCAGCGCCAGCAGCAGCCCCGTGCCGATCAGCTGCACCGCCGCCGCGCTGCGCACCAGCGCGACCACGGCGAAGCCGAGCGCGGTGAAGCAGAACGCCCCCAGCAGCAGGGTGACCAGCAGCGCGGGCAGCGTCCGCCACACCATCTGCAGGTCGTAGAAGACCACGCCCACCGCCAGCAGCACGGTGACCGTCACCGCCGCGATCACGAGCGAGGCGCCCACCAGCCCGGCGAGCACCACCCACGCGGGCACCGGCGTGCCGCGCAGCCGCTTCAGCCAGCCTCGGTGGCGAAGGTCCGCCAGGTGAATGGCCAGGGCGCCGAAGCACCCCTGCGCCACGCCGAACACGGCCATGACCGGGATGACGAACTGCATCACCCGCACGCCCGTCCGGGGGTCGACGACCTGGTTGCCCACCGCGGCACCCACGATCACCGCCATCAGCAGCGGCATCGCCACGGTGAAGCCGGCCGCGACCGGGCTGCGGAAGAAGGACCGGGTCTCGTGCCGGACCAGCCCGCCGATCATGATGTCACCTCGTTCACCAGGTCGAGATAGACGTCCTCCAGCGACGGCCGGGCCAGCGTCAGCGACGTCAGCTCGGTGCCGCGCTCCAGCGCCCAGCCGGTGAGGGCGTGCATGTCGCGGGCGGGCTGGTCGGTCTGGACCGACACCGCCGCGCCATGCGCCTCGACGTGACCGGTCAGCGACGGCAGATCGGCGAGGATCGTCCCCTCGGGCAGCCGGAAGGACAGCACGCTGGTGCGCTCGGCCGCGATGAGGGTGTCCGGCGCGCCGACCGCGACCAGGCGGCCCGCGCGCAACACCGCCACCCGGTCGGCCAGGTGCTGGGCCTCGTCCATGTAGTGGGTGGTGAGCAGGATCGTGGTGCCGGACGAGCGCAGAGCGTCGATCAGCTCCCAGGCGTGGTGCCGGGCAGAGGGGTCGAAGCCGGTGGTGGGCTCGTCCAGGAACAGCAGCTCCGGCGCGCCGACCAGGCCGAGCGCCAGGTCCAGGCGGCGGCGCTGCCCCCCGGACAACGTCCGCACCCGGGCGTCACGCTTGTCCTTCAGCCCGACCTGCTCGATGACCTCCTCCGGGTCACGCGGCCGGGGATAGAAACCGGCGTAGAGGCGGACCAGCTCGGCGACGGAGAACTCCTCCTCGAACCCGGCCTCCTGCAGCACGATCCCGATGCGCTCACGGTAGGCCCGGCCGCCGGTAGCGGGGTCGAAGCCGAGCACCGACACCTCTCCCCCGTCGCGGCGCCTGTGGCCTTCCAGGATCTCCACCGTCGTGGTCTTGCCCGCCCCGTTCGGGCCGAGCAGCGCGAAGACCTCGCCGCGTTCGACAGTGAGACTCACTCCGTCGACGGCCTTGACCGTCCCGTACTCCTTGCGCAGTCCTGTGACGACCACCGCGGGCATCTCGGGCTCCTCTCGCCGGGGCCTCCAGCGTCCTGCCCGGCCCCGGGGAGGGACAGGGACGTTGGGAGTCGGGCGGCAGGACCTTCGCCCCGTACGAGCGGGCCGCCCCGCGCGACTTGGGGACTTTGGCCCCTTTTGGAATCCTCGATCGGGTGACTAGCGTCGAAGGCATGATTCGTGTGTTCCTGCTTGACGACCATGAAGTCGTGCGGCGCGGGGTGGCCTCCCTGCTGGGGTCCGAGGACGACATCGAGGTCATCGGCGAAGCGGGAACCGCCGAGTCGGCGATCGCCCGCATCCCGGCCCTGAAGCCGGACGTGGCGGTGCTCGACGTGCGCCTGCCCGACGGCAACGGCATCGACGTGTGCCGTGAGGTCCGCTCGCGGCTGCCGGGGCTGGCCTGCCTCATGCTCACCTCCTTCGCCGACGACGACGCCCTGTTCGACGCGGTCATGGCCGGCGCGTCCGGCTACGTGCTCAAGCAGATCCACGGCTCCGACCTGGTCGGCGCGGTCCGCACCGTCGCCTCCGGGCAGTCGCTGCTCGACCCCCAGACCACCGCCGCCATGTTGCAGCGGCTGCGCGACCATGCCGCCCAGAAGGACCCGCTCGCCGCACTGACCGAACAGGAGCGCCAGATCCTCGACCTGATCGGCGACGGCCTGACCAACCGGCAGATCGGCGAGCGGCTGTTCCTCGCCGAGAAGACGGTCAAGAACTACGTCTCCAACCTGCTGGCCAAGCTCAACATGCAGCGCCGCACCCAGGCCGCCGCACTGTCCGCCCGGCTGCGGGCCGACCGGCGCGAATGAGCCACGCCCCCTCCGGCCCCGAGAGATGGCGCTGACGGATGCGGCATCGGGGACGCGCTCGCGGGTGAGAGCGGGCAAGATCACCCCATGCGCGGATGTCACGTTCCGGTCCCGGCCGGCGGAGGATCAGCCCGCTCGCGCTGACGCTGGCCACCGTGGTGCTGATCAAGGCCGACGCGCCCCTTCACGTACGTTTCGCCCTGTCGGAGCCGAGCCTGGAGCGCCACGCCCGGTCGGTGCGCGACGACCATGTCAGCGGACGATGGTGGGGCCTGTTCCGGGTGGACGACGTGGAGAGGATCTGAAGGTCGCCTGTGCCTTTGGTCCCTCCGGGCGGAGACGTTCGCCTGTGCCGCAGGGTGGACGAGCCGGTCACGATGAGAGTGTGTCCCCCTGCAGACGGAGGTGAACCAGCGATGGCGACTGGACGGATGATCATGGAAGCGCCGGCGCTCGACCTTGAACTCGTAGCCCTGAAGAAACGGGTCACCGCACTCGAAGAGCAGGTGCGCACCCTGACCGCCGCCAACCTCTCGCTCGTCCGGAGCGTCGAGCGCCTCCACCTCACCCAGCCCGACCTGGAACGCTGCTGACTCCTCCGGCCCGGCGCCGGCCCGCCCGTGTCACCGCGCGTCTTCGGGGTCATCCGCGGCCCCGCCCGCGATGAGAGCGTCGCCGAGTTCTGAACGCAAGTACAGGACCGAGCGGCCATGGCGTGCGCCGATGAGCAGGCCGGCGTCCCGCAGCGCGCGCAGGTGCTGGTTGACGGCCGAGGTGGTGACGCCGAGGCGGCCGGCGAGTTCGGTCGACGACGCCGGCGTCTCCAGCGCCGTGAGCAGGCCCGCGCGTGTCGCGCCGAGGAGTCCGGTGAGCGCCGCGGGGGAACGGCGGGGCTCCGCCTGCCAGAGCGTTCCGGCGCCACGCGTGCCGTACATGATCAGAGGTGGTTCTTCCGGTGAGATCGGGGCGGTCACGCCTCTGCTGAAGAGCGTCGGCACCAGGGTGAGCCCTTCTCCTCCGGTGGACCGGCGGTAGCCGGCGTTGCTGACCAGGCGAACGTGTACGACACCGTCGTCCAGGCGCACCCGCTCGTTGAGGTCGGCGAACATCGCCGCCAGACCGTGCGCGGAGATGACCTGTCCGCGGTAGATGATGTCGGCCTGCAGGACCGTCCGCATCCGCGGCCACCACGGCGCGAAGCAGGTGCGCCAGTACGTCCGCAGCGCCTCTGTGATGCGCGTGCGAACGGTCGCCGGGTCACCCCGCAGCGGTGGGGGCAGCCGACCGGGGTGGAGGGCGCGCAGGTCGTCGAGCATGCGGTCCAGAGGCACCCGCGCGACGGCGGCGAGTTCGTCGTCGATGCGGGTGAGGGGAGCGTGCGGACGGGGCGTCAGATAGTCGGGCGACCACATCGCGTCGTTCGTGAGAGCGCGCAGCAGGGGCAGGTCGAGCCCGGATCGCACCTGTTCCGTGCGCCGCAGCCAGGGCAGGTGCACGGGAAAGCGTCCGGGGTCGCGGAACGTACGCAGTGACAGGGTGAGCTCGTTGATGGGTGAGGCGGCGAAGCGCACGTCGGCGACGTCCATCCCGGCGAGTTCGTACGCGATGAGCCCACCGCTCCGCACAGCGACCATGTAGCCGTACGCTACATCATTGGTCTTCGCACCCCCGCTGCGGGAGAAACGGGGCGTGATCCGAACCTTCTTCCCCGAGGACCGTGTCGGCCGGTCGCTGACTCTCAGCACGATGGCGTTCGCGCTGTCCAGCGGGACCTTCTACACCGTCAGCACGCTGTACTTCACGCTTGTCATCGGACTCGGTGCGACGACGGTCGGCCTGGCGCTGGGCATCGCGGGCGGCGCCGGCGTCCTGGCCTCGTACGCGTCAGGGTGGCTCGCCGACCGGGTCGGCGCGCATCGCGTCCAGACGGTGGCGACGGCCCTCAACGGCCTGGCGATGCTCGCCTACACGCTCGCTTCGGACGCCGTCGTGTTCACCCTGGTCGCCTGCCTGGCCGCAGTGATGCGCTCGGCGAGCGGCACGTCGAAGCAGACGATGCTGGCACGGTGGTACACCGGCCCGGAACGGGTGGTGGTCCGGGCGCGGCTGCGTGTGGTCACGAACGTCTTCATCGGCCTGGGCACTGTGGCCGCCGCCGCGGCGCTCCAGACGGGCACCGCCGTGGCGTACCAGGCCGCGCTGATCGCCTCCGGAGTCCTGCTGCTGGCGGCCACGTTGCCGCTGGCACGGCTCGGATCCCGGGTGCCGGAGCTACCGGCCCGGATGGTCGCCTCGGCGGACGGCCAGGCGACCGACACTTCCGTGAAGGGACCGTCACCGCTCAAGGACCGCACGTATCTCGCGAGCGTGGTGTGCAACGCCGTCGTGGCCGTGCAGTTCGGCCTGCTGACTGTCGGCGTCCCTCTCTGGGTCGCCTCCACCGGGGCCCCCACCGCCATCGTGTCCGTGCTGCTCGTCCTCAACACCGTGGTCGTGGCCGGCCTCCAGGTGCGCATCTCGCGTGGCGTCTGCGACGTGCGTCACGCCGGGACCGCCGTCCGGCGCGCGTCGTGGCTGCTCGCGCTCGCATGCGGGCTGTACGCGCTGGCGGGCTACGGAAACGTGATCACCGCCTGTGTCCTGCTGCTCCTGGCGGGGCTCGCCCACGCCTTCGGCGAGATCCTGGGCGAGGCGGGCGGCTGGGGCATGGCCTTCGAACTGGCCGACCAGCGCAACGCCGGCGCCTACCAGGGCCTCAGCCAGACGGGCTACGCGATCGCCGCCATGATCTCACCGTTGCTCGTCACCGCCACCGCCATCGAACACGGAACCGCGGGCTGGCTCGCGCTGGCCGCACTGTTCGTCGCCGGCGGCACCGGCGCGGCGGCGGTCGCCCGAAGGCACCGCCCCAGAGCGACGTCTGTCCCAGACGCACCCCTACCGGTTACGTCTCCGACGATCTCGGTGTGATCGGCTGCCGACGACGTGCCTTCGATGCGGTACTCCGCCTCCGGCCACCGGGGCCGGCCGCGCGCCGGAACCCGGCACCGCGGCTGCCGGCTCCAGGCGTGTCCGTGCGTGTGTCAGGGGTTCCCGTCCGTGCGCGTGTCAGGCGCTCTCGCCGGGGGCCGTGGCGGGGAGCGACGCGGCCAGCCGCTCGCCCCACTGCCGGGCCCGCTCCACTTCACCGTCCACCAGCGGCCCCTGCGTCCCGATGACGAGGAAGCTCTGCGCCGGCCCCACTGCCCTGACGCCGAGGCGGCGCAGCCGCCTGGCGATGCCGCGCGCGGCCGAGCCCGGCATGCGCGGCTTGGCGATGCGGGTGTCGAAGGCGGCCGAGCCGAGCCTCGCCGCGGGGGTGCGCAGCGTGGCCAGCCATTCGCGTACGCCGTCGCCGCGCGAGACCAGCGGCCCCGTGGCCTGCTGGGCGGCGGATCGGCGGGTGGAGGTCCTGCTCATGGAGAAGGCGTGCGTCGGCCCGCCCACCACGATCAGGCCGATGTCCGGCCCCACCTGCGCGGGCGCCGAGCCGACCTCGACCGCTTCGGCTCGCACCCGGCAGGACAGCCCTTCGGCCACGGCTTCGGCGATCCGCCTGGTGTTGCCGAACATGGATTCGTAGACGACCAGCGCGTCCATCACACGCCTCCTCTGGCGACGGAAGATCTCCGTACCCACTGTCACCGAAGCCGGCCCCGCGCGCCCGAGACCTAGGTCCCCGGGGAGGACGCCGTTGGTCCTCGATCAGCGGCCGGCCCGGCCGCCGAGGCCAAAGCCACGATGTGCGGTGACCTTGGTCCCTGGCCGGTACGGCCCCTCACCGGCGACCGTGGAGGAGGAAAGCTGGCGAGGAGGCACCGCCCCATCGCCGCCCGGAAGTCGACCGGAGCGCTCAAGGTCGTCTGTCCCGCTCCTGAGCGGGGAGCCGAGCGTGCCATCGAACATCCATCACCACAAGGGGGAGCAATGACGGTCACCGCGGTCGAGGTCGGCGCATGGCGCGGCTTCCAGGGCGCGGACTGGCGCTCGACGATCGACGTACGCGCCTTCATCCAGGCCAACTACACCCCCTACGAGGGCGATGCGAGCTTCCTGGCAGGGCCGACGGAGCGGACCCGGGCCGTGTGGGCGGCGGTGTCGGCCCTCTTCCCCGAGGAGCGGGAGCGCGGAATCCATGACGTGGACGCCGCCACGCCCTCGTCGATCACCTCGCACCGCCCCGGCTACATCGACCGCGACCGGGAGCTGATCGTCGGCCTCCAGACCGACGCGCCGCTGAAGCGCGCCATCATGCCCGCCGGCGGGCTGCGCATGGTGGAGAACGGCCTGGCGGCGTACGGCTTCACGCTCGACCCGCTGGTGAAGGAGATCTTCACCAGGTACCGCAAGACCCACAACGACGGCGTGTTCGACGCCTACACCCCCGAGATCCTGGCCGCCCGCCGCTCCGGCGTCATCACCGGCCTGCCCGACGCCTACGGCCGCGGCCGCATCATCGGCGACTACCGGCGCGTCGCCCTGTACGGCGTGAACCGGCTGATCGCGGGCAAGCACGCCGATCTTCGCTCCCTGGACGGCTGCGCGGCCACCGACGCGGTGATCCGCGACCGTGAGGAGCTGTCGGAGCAGCTTCGCGCGCTGGACGAGCTGAAGCGGATGGCCGCCTCCTACGGCCACGACATCTCCGAGCCGGCCACCACCGCCCGCGAGGCCGTCCAGTGGCTCTACTTCGCCTACCTGGCCGCCGTCAAGGAGCAGAACGGCGCGGCCATGTCCCTCGGCCGCACCTCCACCTTCCTCGACATCTACCTGGAGCGCGACCTCGCCGAAGGACGCATCACGGAGGAGCAGGCGCAGGAGCTCGTCGACGATTTCGTGATCAAGCTCCGTATCGTCCGCTTCCTGCGCACGCCCGAGTACGACCAGCTCTTCTCCGGCGACCCCACCTGGGTGACCGAGTCGATCGGCGGCATGGGCGCGGACGGCCGCCCCCTGGTCACCCGCACCAGCTACCGCTACCTGCAGACGCTGCGCGACCTCGGCCCCGCGCCGGAGCCGAACCTCACCGTGCTGTGGTCCCCGCGGCTGCCGGAGCCGTTCAAGCGTTTCTGCGCCGAACTGTCGATCGAGACCAGCTCCCTGCAGTACGAGAGCGACGACCTCATGCGCCCCCGCCTCGGCGACGACACCGCGATCGCCTGCTGCGTGTCGGCCGCCCCGGTCGGCCGGCAGATGCAGTTCTTCGGAGCCCGCGTCAACCTGGCCAAGACGCTCCTGTACGCGATCAACGGCGGCCGCGACGAGATGACGGGCGTCCAGGTGGGCCCGGCCCACCCTCCGCTGACCGGTGACGTCCTCGACTACGAGGAGGTCAGGGCCGCCTTCGACCGGATGATGGACTGGCTCGCGCGGACCTACGTCAACGCGCTCAACATCATCCACTACATGCACGACAAGTACGCCTACGAACGCATCGAGATGGCCCTGCACGACTACCCGGTCAGGCGCACCCTGGCCTGCGGCATCGCCGGGCTGTCGGTCGCCGCGGACAGCCTGTCGGCCATCCGGCACGCCCGCGTGAAGGTCGTCCGCGACCACACCGGGCTCGCGGTCGACTACGAGATCGACGGCGACTACCCGGCCTACGGCAACAACGACGACCGCGCCGACGCCATCGCCGTCGACCTGGTCCGCTCGTTCATGGCCAAGATCCGCCGTCATCCCGCGTACCGCGACGCCGAGCACACCCAGTCCGTGCTCACGATCACCTCCAACGTCGTCTACGGCAGGCACACCGGCAACACCCCCGACGGCCGCCGCGCCGGCGAGCCCTTCGCCCCCGGCGCCAACCCCGGCAACGGCCGCGACCGCCACGGCATGATCGCCTCCGCCCTGTCGGTCGCCAAGCTGCCCTACGAGCAGGCGCTCGACGGCATCTCGCTGACCAACACCGTCACCCCCGAAGCGCTCGGCCGCACCCCGGCCGAACGGGTGGACAACCTGGTCGGCGTCCTGGACGGCTACTTCGACGCGGCAGGCTTCCACATGAACGTCAACGTCCTCACCCGCGCCGTGCTCCTGGACGCCATGGAGCACCCCGACCGCTACCCGCAACTGACCATCCGCGTCTCCGGCTACGCCGTCAACTTCGTCCGCCTCACCCGCGAACAGCAGGAGGACGTCGTCAACCGGACCTTCCACGGATCGCTGTGAACTCCCGTCATGCGCCACCGCCTCGGCCCACCGAGCCGGTGCCGGCCGCAACGGGCGTCATCAGCTCCTGGGACCTGTCCGTCGGCGTGGACGGCCCGGGTACCCGGTTCGTCGTCTTCACCAGCGGTTGCTCCCTGCGCTGCCTGTACTGCCAGAACCCCGAGACGTGGCACATGCGCGACGGGCGCCCCGTCACCACCGAGGAGGTGATGGCCGAGATCGGCCGCTACCAGCGCTTCATCACCGTCGCGGGCGGCGGTGTGACGATCAGCGGCGGCGAACCGCTCCTGCAACCCCGCTTCACCGCCGACCTGCTCCGCCGCTGCCGCGACAGCGGCCTGCACACCGCCCTCGACACCTCGGGTCTGCTCGGCGGGCGGGCCACCGACGCGATGCTCGCCGACACCGACCTCGTCCTGCTCGACATCAAGTCCTACGACGCGGTCACCTACCGGCGGCTGACCGGGGGGCCGCTCCAGCCCACCCTCCGCTTCGCCCGCCGGCTGGCGGACCTCGGCCGCCCCACGTGGATCAGGTTCGTCCTGGTCCCCGGGGTCACCGACGACCTGGAGGACGTCGACGGCCTGGCCCGCTTCGTGGCGAGCCTGGACAACGTCGAACGCGTCGACGTCCTGCCCTTCCACCGCATGGCCACCGACAAGTACCGGCGGCTCGGCCTGCGCTTCCCCCTGGCCGACACCTCACCACCCGACGAGGAGCTCCTGGCCCGCGTACACGACCGGTTCCACCGCCACGGGGTGGCCACCACCTGACTCCCGCCCCGGCTGCCGGCCTCCCCCGTGGAGCGGGAAGGGATCGCTTCGAGGACGGACACGGCGCCGAGATCCGTATGGGCGACGCGGCGACCGGCCGAGCCCGCCGCCCCCGATCCGGCCGGACCGAGGGCGGGTGGGCCGGTGGCAGGCTACTCGCGGCCCTCCTCGGCGATGCCGTTGTCGAACTGCTTGGGCTGGACGTGCGGGTGCGGCCTGCCCTGCTCGGCCTTGACCAGGCTGGCCGCGTCCGGATAGTCGGTGACGAAGGCGTCCACACCCAGCTCGATGTGGGCGCGATACTCGGCCAGCGCGTCACCGTGGTCGGTCGGGCTCTGGCCGCGGCGCAGCTGCAGCGGCAGGTACTGGTTCTCGCTGCGGAAGGTGTAGACGCCGATCTTCAGGCCCGCCTTGTGCGCGTCGGCCACCAGCGACGTCGGCGTGCCCCAGCTGCCGTCCGCGTTGACGGGGATCGCCGAGGACTTGTCCGGGCCGATCCACTGCGCGTACTCCGCGATCTTCGCCAGCCCTTCGGGCTTCATCATGTCGGCGTAGGTCGTCGGGTCCCCGGCCGCCCTCAGGTCGTAGGGCTGCCCGCTGGTGCCCAGCGCCTGCCACAGCGGGACCCGCAGGCTCTTGGCCACCCGCTTCAGGCTGGACGGCTCGAACGACTGCACCACCACGGGACTGTTCGGGCGGTCGAGCCCGTTGCTCCGGACGGTCTTGATCAGCGGCTCCTCGAGCGGCAGGCCGATCGACCGGAAGTAGGTCGGGTGCTTGGTCTCGGGAAAGACGCCGACCTGCTTGCCGTACTGGCGCGAGAGCCGCTTGGCCAGGTCGAGCACCTCCTGGAAGGTGAGGACCTGGTAGGCGCCGTTGTAGACGGTGTTGCGCTGGCGGATGGCGGGCAGCCGCTCGACCGCGCGCAGCGTCTTCAGCTCGGCCAGGGTGAAGTCCTCGGTGAACCACCCGGTCACGTTGCGCCCGTCGACGACCTTGGTGGTCCTGCGCGCGGCGAACTCGGGGCGCAGCGACACGTCGGTCGTCCCGGAGATCTCGTTCTCGTGCCTGACGACCAGCACGTGGTCCTTGGTGGGCACCAGGTCCGGCTCGATCCAGTCGGCGCCCATGGCCACGGCCAGCTCATAGCTGCCCTGGGTGTGCTCGGGACGGTGACCCGCCGAGCCGCGGTGGCCGATGACGACCACCTGCGACCGGTCACGCGCGGGCTCGGCCGCGGTGTCGGCCGCGGCCGGTGAGGCGCCGGCTCCGGCGAGGGGGACGAGGACGGCGAGGGTGGTTGCTGCGATCTTTCGCACGGGGAACTCCTTGCGGCGTCCGCACCGGAGACTCTCACCGGTGATCACCGCGGCGATTATGGTATAGGCCGAAATCCAGCAATCGGCTAATAAGGGCAGAACTTTCCGTGACAAGCACGGTCCTGCCGGTGATTGCCGATCCTCCAGGAGCCCCGGGCCGTCCCGCTCACCGTGCCGGCCGGATCCGGGCCGGCCGGCACCGGGCCGGGAAGGTGGCCTACGC
>NZ_KZ559487.1:0-28081 GCF_002850745.1 Nonomuraea indica | reverse complement strand
CGGGAAGGTGGCCTACGCGCCGGTGGTGGCGCGGGAAGGTGGCCTACGCGCCGGTGGTGGCGCGGGAAGGTGGCCTACGCGCCCGTGGCGGCGCCGGGAGGCCGTGCGTCCGGCCCGGTCGAGCCCCCGTAAGTGGCGATCTTGAACTCGACCGCCGTGAGCGAGAGGGTCAGCTCGCGGATCCGGCGGCGGATGGTGTCGCGATGTTCGAGCAGCATGTCGAGCCGCTCGGGCGCCGTGTGCTCACCGGCGTCGACGAGCGAGACGTAGTGCTGCAGGTCGCGCATCGGCATGCCGGACAGCCGCATCCGGGTCAGGAACACCAGGCGCCGCACCGCCCCGGCGTCGTAGACGCGGTGGCCGTTGCCGTCACGGGCCACCTCGACCAGCCCGGCCCGCTCGTAGTAGCGCAGCGTGTGGGGCGAGATGTCGAGGACGTCGGCCACCTCGGCGATCGTCATCGACTCGGGCACGCCGGCCAGGTCCGTGAGGCGGTGGATCGCCTCGACCGACGGCAGGTCGTCCTCCGCGAGCGTCTCGAGTGCCCGGGTCATCAGGTCGTCGGTGGCCATGACGCCAGCCTAGATCGGCCGGACCGATGCCGGGACACCCTCGAAGTCGGCGCTGCGGGCCGTCTCCGCCCACCGCTCCACCTCGTCGAGCCCACGCCGGTAGACGCCCGAGATCCGCTCGACGGCCTCGCGCCCGAGCGGCAGCCGCAGCGGCACCTCGTCGCCGTGCACCAGGGACACGATGATCTCGGCCGCCCGCTCGGGGTCGCCCTCCTGGCGGCCGTCGGTGCCGGCCATGTCCGCGCGGACGGCGGCGAGCAGGTCACGGTAGGTCTCGGACGCCTCGGCGAACTCCAGCACGTCGGCCCCGTTGAAACCGGTCCGGAACCGGCTCGGCTCGACGATCATCACGCGGATCCCGAACGGCGCGACCTCCCCGGCCAGGGCCTCGGACCAGCCTTCGAGGGCGAACTTGGACGCGGCGTACGTCGACACGCCGGGAAACGACATCCGCCCGGCCTGGCTGCTCATCTGCACGATCGTCCCGGCGCCCTGCGCGCGCATGCCGGGCAGCGCCGCGCGGACGAGCGCGGCAGGGCCGAACAGGTGCAGGTCCATCAGCTCGCGCAGCTGCTCGTCGCCGACCTCTTCGACCGCGCCGACCACCGCCCGTCCCGCGTTGTTGACGAGCACGTCGAGCCGGCCGAACCGGTCGACGGTGTCGCGCACGAGGCGCGCGCCCACGGCGGTGTCGCGGGCGTCGAACGTCGCGACCAGGCAGGTGCCCGGGTACTCGGTCTCCAGGTCGGCCACACTGTCGGGCCGCCGCACGGCCGCTACCACGTTGTCGCCCGCCGCGAGTGCCGTCTGCGCCAACGCGCGTCCGAAACCGCGGGACGCGCCGGTGATGATCCAGGTCTGTGTCGTCATGGCGCAGACGCTAGGGCTTCGAGCGCGCTCGAACGCAAACCGGCCGGGGGCCACCGGGATCAACGCCACCAGTCGTCGAGCGGGGTCACCGGAAGGGCCCGCTTGTGCCGGGTCGCGAGGTAGACCGACTCGACCTTCGCCGCCAGCTCCGGCGTGACGTCCACGCCTTCCAGGTAGTCGTCGATCTCGGTGTACCTCAGGCCGAGCGCCACCTCGTCGGGCAGCGCCGGCCGGTCGTCCTCCAAATCGGCGGTGGGCACCTTCTCCCAGGCACTCGGCGGTGCGCCCAGTTCCTGCAACAGGGCGGCGCCCTGGCGCTTGGTCAGTCCGGTCAGCGGAGTGACGTCGGCGCCGCCGTCGCCGTACTTGGTGAAGAAGCCGGTCACCGCCTCGGCCGCGTGGTCGGTGCCCACGACGAGCAGGCTCAGCTGCCCGGCGATCGAGTACTGGATCACCATGCGCTCGCGGGCCTTGATGTTGCCGCGTACGAAGTCGCGCAGCCTCGGCTCACCACCCAGCAGCTCCCGCAGGCCGAGCGCGGTGTCGGCGGCGACGGCGTCCGCGCCCGGCTTGACGTTCACCTCGACCACCCGGTCGGGCCGGACGAACTCCAGCGCGATCCGCGCGTCGCTCTCGTCGGCCTGCACGCCGTAGGGCAGCCGCACCGCGACGAAGACGGCCTCGTGTCCCTCGGCGCGCAGCTCCTCGGCGGCGAGCTGGCACAACCTGCCGGCCAGCGTGCTGTCCTGACCGCCGCTGATCCCGAGCACGTAGCCCTTGGCCGGGGTCGACCGCAGGTAGTCCTTGAGGAAGTCGACCCGTCGCCGCAGCTCGACCTTGGGGACGATGGCCGCCGCGACGCCGAGCTCGGCCAGGATCCGTTCCCTCAGGTTCGCCACCCACGCACTGTACTGGCCGGGGACCGGACGGCGGGAAGCCGGTTCGACCGCGGCTTCAGGCGGAAGGCGCCAGGTCGCGGCGGCGCAGGAACCACATCCCCGCCCCGGCCAGGGCCGCCGCCACCGCGGTCAGCCCGAGCAGCGGCGGCGCCGGCGACGCGGCACCACCCAGCAGCATCGCCGGCACGTGCACGAACGGCGACAGCTCCAGGACGAGCCCGCCGGCCAGCTTGAACTCCGCCAGCAGGTCCACGAGCAGGACGAGACCGAGCACGGTCCAGCTCACGGCGGTCGCCTGCCGGGGCAGCACGCCGAACAGCAGGGTCGCGATCCCGACGACGGTCCAGACGGCGGGCAGGTAGGCCAGCGTGGCCACGATGACGCGGACGGTGTCGCCGCCGTAGCTGAGCCCCGCCGCCGCTCCGAGCGCGGTCAGCAGCACCGCGGGGCCCGCGACGGCGAACACCAGGTGGCTCAGCCCCCAGCGCAGCCGGCCGACCGGGGTGGACAGCAGCAGCTCCGCCCGGCCCGCCGCCTCCTCGCCGCGGGCCCGCAGGGCCGACACCAGCGCCGCCGCGGCGACGAGCTGGCTGAACACGTACATCACGAAGGTGAAGAACACCTCCGAGATGCGGGCGTCCGCGCCGCCGACGGTCGCGGCCAGCTCGCGGAACTGCGGCGTGTCCAGCTGGGTGTCCAGCCCGCGCGCCGCCACACCGAGCAGCACGCCCATCAGGCCGAATCCGATCGCGAAGCCCGCCAGCGTGCCCCGGTGCAGGCGTGCGGCCAGGCCGAACGCGCCCGGCAGCGTGCCGGTGGCGGGTCCCGGGCGGGCGGAGACCAGGCCGCCGGCCACGTCGCGCCTGGTGGACAGCGCGAACGCGGCGGCGGCCAGAGCGGCGACGAACACCGCGATCAGCCCCAGCACCCACCACCGGTCTCCGGCGTAGGGCATGGTCAGCCGGACCCAGCCGAACGGCGTGAGCCACGCCGCCCACGCGACGCCACCGGCGTCGGCCAGCGAGCGGAGCGCGAACAGCAGGCCGCCGGCGGCCAGCGCGATGCCGCGTGCCGCGGCGGATCCGGCGGTGAGCTGCGCGGTGACTGCTGCCACGGCCGTGAAGGCCCAGCCGCCCGCGGCGACGGAGAGCCCGAACAGCAGGGAGGAGCCGGCGGGCAGGCCGTTGCCGACCAGGGCGGGCACCGCGAGGAGCCCCAGCAGCAGGTTGGCGGTGAGCACGACCGCGAGTGCGGCGGCCAGCGGGGCGTGGCGGCCGACCACGCCCGAGGCGAGCAGTTCGCGCCGGCCGGTCTCCTCCTCGCCTCTGGTGTGCCTGATCATCATCAGGACGCTGACCAGCCCGCCGACCAGTGCGAGGGACGAGCCGAGCGTCCAGGCGGTCAGGCCGCCGACGCTCGCGTCGTAGATCGGGCCGCGGGTCGCCAGCTGGGCGGGGTTGCTCATGGAGGCCGCCGCGAAGGAGTCGCGGGCGGCCTGATCGGGGTACAGGGCCGTGGTGGAGGAGGCGATGGCGGCCGGCAGCGCCGCGCTGATCGCGATCCACACCAGGAGCGGCACGCGGTCCCTGCGGAGGATGAGCCGGATGAGGGTCCAGGTGCCGGTCATCTCGCGGCTCCTTCGTAGTGGCGCAGGAACAGCTCCTCCAGCGTCGGGGGCTGGGTGGTGAGCGTGCGCACCCCGGCCCGGGCCAGCTCGGCCAGCACCGGCGTGAGCGCGTCACCGTCCACCTGGCAGCGCAGCCGGGCGCCGTCCACGGCGAGGTCGTGCACGCCGGGCAGCGCCGCCAGGCCGGGCGCGGGCCCGATCAGCTCCGCTCGCACCGAGGTGCGGGTGAGGTGGCGCAGGTCGGCCAGGGTGCCCGTCTCGACCGTACGGCCGGCGCGGATGATGCTCACGCGGTCGCACAACGCCTCCACCTCCGACAGGATGTGGCTGGACAGCAGCACGGTGCGGCCGTCGCGCTTCTCCTGCAGGACGCACTCGTTGAAGAGCGTCTCCATCAGCGGGTCGAGGCCCGAGGTGGGCTCGTCGAGCACCAGCAGCTCCACGTCGGAGGCGAAGGCGGCCACCAGCGCCACCTTCTGCCGGTTGCCCTTGGAGTAGGTGCGGCACTTCTTGCGCGGGTCGAGTTCGAAGCGCTCTAACAGCTCGGCGCGCCGCCGGGGGTCGAGGCCGCCGCGCACCCTGCCCAGGAGGTCGATGACCTCGCCGCCGGTCAGCGACGGCCACAGCGTGACGTCACCGGGCACGTAGGCGAGCCTTCGGTGCAGCTCTGTGGCGTCCTGCCAGGGATCGCCGCCGAGCAGCTCGACCCGGCCGCCGTCGGCGCGCATCTGGCCCAGCAGGATGCGGATGGTGGTGGTCTTGCCGGCGCCGTTGGGGCCGAGGAATCCGTGCACCTCTCCGGTCTTGACGGTGAGGTCGAGCCCGTCCAGGGCCCTGGCCTGGCCGAAGGTCTTGACCAGGCCGTCCGTGCGCACCGCGGCGTTCACTGTCGTCCCTCGTATTTCTCCAGGCCCGAGCGTGCCCGCTCGAACAGTTCGCGGCCGAGGAATTCCGGCCTCATCAGGTCGAGCTGCGCCTTGCCCACGCGCAGCGCCCCTTGCGGGGCGTACAGGTCCGTGCCGAGCGCGCGGGACACGTGCTCGTGCAGCACGGTGATGCCCAGCTTCATCGCCGTCAGCACGGTCGCGCGGGCGCGGTGGTCGGCCTCGGAGTGGTCACCGCGGGCCAGGCTCTCCTCCGTCACGCGCACGAGCTCGTCGAACATGGCGGCGGCTTCGGGCGAGCCGTCCACGAGGGCCCGGCCGAGGTACTTCATCAGCGGCGGCGCGGTCCGGTGGACGTTCTCGACGAATTCCGGCTTCTCCAGCTCGTTGCCGGTGACGCCCGCGCTGACCTGCTCGCGCAAGTAGCTGAGGACGTGGGCGTCGCAGGCCTGCCTCAGCTGCTCCTTGGTGCCGAAGTGGTGCTGCACCAGGCCGGGCGAGACTCCGGCCGCCTCGGCGATCCCCCGGATCGTGGTGGCTTTGACTCCTTGCTCGGCGAAGAGGGCCATCGCGACATCGCGGATACGGGCGCGCGCCGTGAGGTCCTCTTCCGATATTGGTCGCATGACCAGCATCCTATACGCATGTATTGGATGTTGGGCAACTGTATGGCGACGTCGCGACCGTTCACCTCGACGCACGGCGCCCGTCTGGTCGCCGGACGGCCCTCCGACCCAGGACTGTGGCACCCCTGCTGCCGGCGCCTGTGTCGCGGCTCGACGCAGGCGCGGACAAGCGGTCGGAGACGTCTCGTCAGATCGTGACGGCGAGCTTGCCGACGGCTCCGGCGGTGAAGTCGTCGAGCGCGCGCGGCGCCTCGGCGAGCGGGTAGGAGCGTGCCACCGGCACACGCAGGCGTCCTTCGACCGCGTCGGCGGCGAGCCGGGCGAGGGTCGCCGGATCGGGGTCGGCCATCACCGCCGTGGCCTTGATGTCCCGGCCGGACTCCTCCGGGACGTAGTGAAGGGTGGAGGCCAGCCGCCCGCCGTCGGCCAGCAGGGCCGTGAGGGCCGGGCCGTCGCCCGCCAGGTGCAGCACGGCGTCCACCCCGCCGGGTGCGATCGCGCGCACCCGCGCCGGCAGGTCGGTGCGGTCCACGGCCCAGGTGGCGCCCAGGGCGGTGACGAAGGCGGCTTCGGCTCCGGGCCGGGCCGTGGCGATCACCCGGGCGCCGCGCGCCGCGGCCAGTTGGACGGCGAACGCCCCCACGCCGCCGGTCGCACCCGAGATCAGGACGGTCTCCCCCGGTGCCGGGGCGACGGCGTCGACGGCGTCGAGCGCGGCGGTGCCGGCCAGTCCCAGCACTCCCGCGCG
Organism: Nonomuraea indica; assembly: GCF_002850745.1. Lineage (GTDB taxonomy): Bacteria > Actinomycetota > Actinomycetes > Streptosporangiales > Streptosporangiaceae > Nonomuraea > Nonomuraea indica. The sequence goes on along the minus strand of NZ_KZ559487.1, from coordinate 21,855 downwards.
AAGCGGGTCGAGCCCGTCGGGAATCCTGGCCAGGCCGTACCGCTCGCTCACCGCCACGTATTCGGCGAAGCCGCCCTGCCCCAGGGTCGGCCGCATGACCACGCCGAACACGCCGTCACCCGGGGTCAGGCCGGTCACGTCCGCGCCGACGGCCGCCACGGTGCCGGCGAAGTCCTTGCCGAGCACGACGGGAAACTCGTAGGCGTACACGCCCTGGAGATAGCCGCCGAGGACGCCGAGGTCGAAGCCGTTGACCGAGGAGGTCAGCACCCGGACGAGCACTTCGCCGGGACCGGGCTCGGGCACGGGCAGGTCGGCGGCCCGCAGGTCGGCGCCGAAGCCGGTGAAAGCCATGGCACGCATAGTGATCACTCCGATTCCACTCATCGCAACAGCACTTTGTGTGCGTTGGTTACTTCTTGTGCGTGCGATGAGTCTGGTCCAGAATGCCGTCATGGCGGAAGAAGGCACTTCGACCCGCGCAAGGCACACCGATGTGCGCGAGCCGGTCGGCGAAAACCACCCCACCTGTCAGCTGCGCGACATCCTCGACCGGGTCGGCGACAAGTGGAGCGTGCTGGTGATGCACCTGCTCGGCGCCGGCCCCAGACGCTACTCCGAGCTGCAGCGCGCCGTCGACGGCATCTCCCAGCGGATGCTCACCCTCACCCTGCGCAGCCTGGAGCGTGACGGCCTCGTCGAACGGACCGTCACCCCCACCTCGCCGCCACGCGTCGACTACGCCCTGACCCCGGTCGGGCAGACGCTCTCGGCCCAGGTCGCCGAGCTCATCACCTGGGCCGAGCAGCACCGCGCCTACGTGGCCGCCTCCCGCGTGCGCTACGACGCGTCGTGACCCCGGGGACGCCGCTCCCCCGCCGCCCGCGCGTGCGTCTCAGCCGAGCCTGCCGGCGACGGCCTTGAGACCGGCCTGGGCGATGGCCTCGTCGATGTCTCCACCGGGCGCTCCGCCCACGCCGATGCCCGCGACGGGAGCACCGCCCGAGGCGACGGGGACGCCGCCGCCGAGGAAGAGGGTGCCGGGGATGTCGGCGATGGTCGGGCCCGTTCCGGTCAGGCCCTTGCCCAGCTCACCGGTCGTCCTGCCGAAGGACACCGCGGTGAAGGCCTTGCGCCTGGCCGACTCCTCCGTCTGCGGGCCCGCGCCGTCTCCCTTCAGCACGAGCCGGGTCGCCCCGGACCGGTCGACGATCACCACCGTGACGCGCTGCTTCCGCTTGACGGCCTCCTTCATCGCCGCGTCAGCGATCTCCAGGGCCGCGTCGGCGGAGAGCACAGGCGTCTGGACGACGGCGCTCTCACCGGGAGCGGCCTGAGCGGCGGAGGCGGCTGTGGCCGTGGTGACGGCGGCGGTGACGGTGAGGGTGCCGGCCAGGATGGCGAGCAGGCGGGCGCGGGCGGAACCGATCATTGTCTCTCCAGGTGAACGTGGTGGAATCAGCACGCTCAACCCTGCTGCCGCCGCCACCGGCGGTCATCGTGCGCCCGGACGGTGCCCGGACGACAAGCGGACGAGCCCGGGATCAACCGATCGGTTGATCCGCTGCTGACCCGGGAGGGGGCAGGCTCCGTCAGCGGGTACCTTCGGAGCGAGCCGGACAGGGAGAGTGATGAGAGAGCGCACCTGGCTCAACCGTGCGATGCACGCGGGGTTCTACCTGCTGCTCGCGGCGTCGGCCCTGCGACTGGTGTCGCGGCACGGCCCGGCCCCGCGGACCGTCGCGGCGCTGGCCGTGTGCGGCGCCCTCGCCCTGGCCTACGCGATCGGCGTCGTCCTGTGGAACCGCCTCGGGCGCGGGCGCCTCGTCTGGCTCGCCGGCGTGGCGGCCGTCTGGCTCGTGCTGGTGGTCCTCGCGCCGTCGTTCAGCTGGTGCGCCGTCCCCCTGCTCTTCGTGTGCCTGCGCCTGCTGAACGCGCGCGGGGTCGCCGTCGCCGCCGCGGCGCTCACGCTCGTGGTGATCGCGGCCCAGCTGGAGATCGCCCAGGAGCTCGACGTGAGCCTGGTCCTCGCGCCCATCGGCGTCGCGACGATGACGGCCGTGATCTTCTGGGAGCTCCAGCGGGAGAGCGCCGCCCGGCAGGTCCTCATCGACGACCTCATCCGCACCCGGGGCACGCTGGCCGAATCCCGGCACCGGACGGGCGTCCTGGAGGAGCGCGAGCGGCTGGCCAGGGAGATCCACGACACCATCGCCCAGGGGCTGACCAGCATGGGCATCCTTCTGCAGGCCGCCGACCGCATGTGGGCGGCCGACCCGGAGCTGGCCCGCTCCCACGTACGCCGCGCCGCCGCGGCCGCCGCGGAGAACCTCGACGAGGCCCGGCGGTTCGTCCGGGACCTGCAGCCCGCCGGTCTGGTGGACGGCTCGCTGCCGGAGGCGCTCGCCCGGCTCTGCGACAGCGCCCATGAGGAGGCCGGCCCGCGGGTCCGCTTCCGCCAGGAGGGCGAGCAGTACCCCCTGGAGCCGGGTGCGCAGGCGGCGCTGCTCCGGGTGGCGCAGGGAGCGCTGGCCAACGTCCGCGACCACGCGGGCGCGGCGACGGCCACGGTGACCCTGTCCTACCTCGACGACGAGGTGACGCTGGACGTGTTCGACGACGGCGCCGGCTTCGCGGAGCCGACGCCCGCCACGGGACGGGGATACGGACTGCGGACCATGCGCGACAGACTGGCGGAGGTGGGCGGGACGCTGGCCGTCGAGAGCGTCCCCGGCGAGGGCACGGCCATCGCGGCCAGGGTCCCCACCGCATGGCCCGGCGGCGACATCCCGGCCGGAGTGCCCGCCGCATGGCCCGGCGGCGGCGACCCGGCAGGTGAGGTGGACGAACGATGAGGCTGTTCCTGGTGGACGACCACCCGGTGGTCCGGGCCGGGCTGGTGGCGCTGCTCAGCGGCGAGCACGACATCGACGTCGTCGGCGAGGCCCCCGGCGGGGAGGAGGCACTGCGCGCGATCACCGTGCGGACGCCGGACGTCGTGCTCATGGACCTGCAGCTCGGTGACGGCATCGACGGGGTGGAGGCCACCAGGCGCATCCGCGAGCTGCCCTCGCCGCCGCAGGTCCTGGTCCTCACGACGTACGAGAGCGACGCGGACATCATGCGGGCCGTGGACGCGGGGGCCACCGGCTATCTGCTCAAGGCCTGCCCGCCGGAGGAGTTGTTCCAGGGAATCCGGGCCGCCGCCAGGGGCGAGACGGTGCTGTCCGCCAAGGTGGCGACCCGGATGATGCGGCGCATGCGCGATCCGGGCACGGCGCTGAGCGCACGCGAGGTCGAGATCCTGGAACTGCTGGCGAGCGGCGCGGGCAACCGGGAGATCGCCAGGCGGCTGTTCATCACCGAGGCGACGGTCAAGACGCACCTGGTGCACGTCTACAGCAAGCTGGGCGTGGACACCCGCACCGCCGCCGTGACGGCCGCGGTCGAGCGGCGGCTCATCAGACTCCCCTGAGGCGCGGACACCTCCGCGCGGTGGCCGCGCACCGTCCGGTCAGGCGCGGGGTGATCGTCACGAGGGTCCCGGCCGGTCGAGGTGCAGGTCGAAGCCGTCGGCGGCGAGCTCGGTCAGGAAGGTCACGGGATCGACCAGCTGCTCGATGTGCCGGACGCCCGGCGGCAGGGCCGGCAGGTGGCGGACCATGAGAGCGGCGGCGCGCCCGGTGGCTCGGCTCTGCAGGCGACCGGTGAAGGCCGCCCCGACGGTCCCGGAGGTCACGGCCACGGCGAACCCGTCACCGCCGAGATGGACCCTCCCCAGCAGGCCGAGCAGCAGACCGCGTACCCGGGGCCGGCGCAGCAGCCGGGCCGCGACGGGCCTGCCCGCGGCGGCGAGCAGGCCGGTGGTGAGGCGGGAGTCCAGGCACAACCCCGTGCTCACCGACGGCACGTCCAAGGTGCCGGGCAGCGTGTACTGGTCGGAGAACGGGAACCGGTGGACGGTGCGCTCGCCGTACGGCGGGGGGAAGCTCATCGTCCACGAGCCGTCCAGCCGGCCGAGCCCGTCCACGGTCCAGGCCATCGCGGCCGGGCCGTGCTGCTCTCCGGAGCCGAGCAGCACCCCGATGCGCAGTTCCGGAGCCGGCGAGCGCTCGGCGCAGACGCGCGCCAGCAGGTTGGTGACCCCGGGGACGAGGCCGACGCTGAGGGCGGCGGTCGCTCCGCGCTGCGTGGCCAGGCCGTCGAGGTCCCGGATGTCGGCGAGCAGGTGGTGGGAGGCCGACACGTCCACGTAGCCGATGCCGCGTTCCAGGCAGGCGCGGGCGACCCGCGCGTTGTCGGCCTCGGCGCACATCAGGACGGTGTCGACGCCGTCCAGCGCCCGGGCCAGGTCGGCGGGGTCCGCGGCGTCCACGCGCATCGCGGTGGCGCCCGCGACGGGCCGAGCCCGGCCGGGATGCCGGCCGGCCGCGATCACGGTCGTGCCCGGGTGGCCGGCCAGTGCGGCGGCCGCCTCGCGACCGACCGCGCCGTATCCGCCGAGGATGAGAACGGTGGTCGTCACCGGGTCGCTCCTTGTCGCCGGGTGGAGCCGGCCGCGTGGTCCGCGCGCCGGCGGGTGAACATGAGCAGGGCGCAGAGGATCCCGAGCGCCGCCAGCCCGGCCGCGACGGCGAAGCCGGCACGCAGGCCGTCGGCGAGCGCACTGGCCGCGCCGTCGCGGGAGGCGGTCCACGCGGCGGAGGTCATGAGCGCGCCGGTGACGCCGAGCGCGGCGCCCAGCCGCTGGGCGGTGTTGAGCAGGCCGGACGCGGCCCCTTTCTGGTCCTCGGGCGCGGCGCGTACGGCCGGGGAGGTGGAGGCGACGAACACCGCCGGCAGTCCCACGGCGAAGGCGAGGCCGGGCGGCAGCACGGCCGTCAGGAACCCGGCCGCGGGGTGCAGGAGGAGGGCGTATCCCGCCAGGCCCAGCATGAGCAGGCCCATCCCCGCCGCCAGCACGACGCGCGGCCCGAGTCGGCCCAGCGCCCACGGCACGACGGTGCGGGCGGTCACCATGTTGACGACCGCGATGGGCAGGACGGCGAAGCCGGCGACGATGGCGGAGTAGCCCATGACCTCCTGCAGCATCAGTGACAGCAGGACGAACGCCGGCACGTGGGCGGCGCCCACCAGGGCGTTCGCCACGGTGCCCGCGCGGACGTCCCGCTGCCGGAGCAACGCCGGCGGCAGGATCGGCTGCGGGTGGCGCCGCTGGCGCACCGCGAAGACGGCCGCGAGGGCCGCGGTGGCCGCGGCCGCCACGGCGGTGAGCGCGTCCCAGCCGCGGGCGGGCAGCTCCGAGGCCAGGAACACGATCGCGAGCAGGGTCCCGGTGCCGGCCAGCGCGCCGACGAGATCCGGCCGCGGCCCGCCGGCGCCCGTGGCCAGGGGCCCGTCCGGTGGGAGCAGGCGCGGGCCGGCCAGGAGCGCCACCACCCCGATGGGGACGTTGATCAGGAAGATCCAGGGCCAGCCGGCGCCCTCGGTGAGGATTCCCCCCAGCGCCACCCCGGACGCCGCGCCGGCGGCCGCCATGGCGCTCCACACCCCGAACGCCCTGCGGTGGACGGCCGGCTCGGTGAAGATCGCCGCGAGCAGGGCCAGCTCGGCCGGGACGACCAGCGCGGCGCCGATGCCCTGCACAGCGCGGCCGGCGAGCAGCGTGCCCGCGTCGGGAGCGAGGCCGCACATCAGCGAGCCCCCGGTGAACAGCACGAGCCCGGCCTGGAACATCCGGCGCCGGCCGAGCACGTCGGCGGCACGCCCGCCCACCAGCTGGAACCCCCCGAAGGTCAGCTGATAGGCGTTCACCACCCAGGCCAGACCCGTCTCGCCGATGGCCAACGTGGCACCGATCGCGGGCAGCGCCACGTTGACGATCGACACCTCGAGGAAGACGACGAGCTCGACCGAGGTGAGCAGCAGCAGGACGGCGAAGCCTCCCGCTCCCCAAGTTTTTGTAGTCACACTCCAAGAATGTTTCTAGAGTGCCGCTATAGTCAAGTCGTGAGCGAGACACCACGACGCAGCAGCGGCCCGGCCACCGAGCGGGAGGACGGGCGGACGGCGCGGGCCCGCGCCACCCGCACCCGCATCACCACGGCCGCCACCGAGCTGTTCACCACGGCCGGCTACACCACGACGAGCATCACCGCCATCGCCGCCAGGGCCGGGGTCAGCGAGCAGACCGTCTACTACGCGTTCGGCACCAAACGGGCCATCCTCACCACCGCCCTCGACCTGGCCGTCGCCGGCGACGACCAGCCCGTCCCCACGATGGAGCGGCCGTGGTTCCGCGAAACGCTCGACGACCCCGACCCGCTCGGGCACATCCGCCGCCAGGTGGCCGCGGCGGGAGACATCTACCTGCGCGCCGCTCCGCTCCTCGACGTCGTGCGCAGCGCGGCCACCACCGACCCCGACCTGGCCGAGGTCTGGGCCACCAACATCCGGCAGCGCCTCACGGTGCAGCGCGCCCTCGCCGACGCCCTCGCCCGCAAGACGCCGCTGCGCGACGGCCTCACCCCCGACGCCGCCGCCGACATCGCGCTCACGGTGCTGTCCCCCGAGACCTACAACCTGCTGGTCGACAACCGGGGGTGGGACCACGCACGCTGGCGGGCCTGGGCCGCCGACGCGCTCGCCCGCCTGCTCACCACCCTGGCCCCCTGACGGGGGACCGCCGAAGCACGCGGCGCCCGGACGGTACGGCACGGAAGGCGGGCAGTCCGGCCGCGGCTGCCCGGCCGGGACGCCGCCCGGACGCGCCGCCGCGGCTGCCCGATGGCCCGATGGCCTGGTGGCCCGGCCGGGACGCCGCCCGGACGGGCCACCAGGCGCGAGGCGTCAGAGCCGGTCGAGGATCTTCTGCATCTGCTCGACCTCGGCCTGCTGGGACGACTCGATGGTCCTGGCCAGCTCCTTGGCCTCAGGGTCGGCGCCCTGCTGCTGCTCGGTCCTGGCCATCTCGATCGCGCCCTTGTGGTGGGCGATCATCATCTGCGTGAAGCGCTTGTCGAAGGCGGCACCGCTCGCCTTTCCGAGCATGCCCATGTCCTCGGGGGACATCATGCCGGGCATCCCGTGACCCATGTCGGCCATGCCCTCGGTGCCGGTGGGCGCGGGCCTGCCCCATTCCTCGAGCCAGCCCCGCATGGTCGCGATCTCGGGGTCCTGGGCGGCCTTGATCTTGGCGGCCAGCTCCTTGACCTCGGGATCCTTGGCGCGGGACTCGGCCAGCTCGGCCATCTCCACGGCCTGCCGGTGGTGCGGGATCATCATCTGCGCGAACATCACGTCCGCGTCGTTGAACGAGGCCCCCGGCTGCGTGCCGGTGGGCGTGACCGCGGCGCCGCCGGTGGCGGGTGCGGCGTGCCCGGACATCGGGGCGTCGCCACCGCCGCCGCAGGCGGTGAGCAGGACGAGAGCGCCGGCTCCGGCGGCGGCCGCGGAGGTGATCCGCTGAACGAGCGAGCGGTTGGTGAACATGGTCGGTGACTCCTGTCGTGTCGGATGGATGCAAGGACCGGGTGCGGGAGCCGACCGGCCTATATGCGAAGCACCGAGACGCGAGAGAGTCGCAACGCCATGAACGGGGGCGGCGGCCTGCCTGCCCGCCTCACGTCGGGCCCGGCTCCGAACGGCGTCTCCGCGTGGCCGAGCAGGCGCCCGCGCCGCGCGGCGGCCCACAGCAGGAGCAGGGAGGTCAGCACGGCCAGGCACATCGTGCCGGGATCGAGGTCGGGGAGCTCGCCGCTCGAGGAGACGGCGTCGCCCATGACCGCAGCCGGCAGGTGTCCCGCCGGCATCGGCGCCACCGCCTCCTCGCCGTGCGCGTGAGAGGTGCCGGGGTGGCCGAGAGTGTGCATGCCGCAGACGCCGACGACGAGCAGGACGAGCAAGGCCCACCGCGAGAGGCGGCGACTCCCGTCTACTACGCGTCGAATCATCCGTTCCCCGTGCTGATGCCAGTCTTCCCTACTGACGATAGTAGGAACTGACGGCAGAGGAGGGGCATACCCGGCGGGTCGGCGTGCCGCGGATCATCGAACCGGGCGGCGGGGATGCGGCGGCCCGCCGGCTGCCCGGTCCGGCCGGCGCAGGCGTTCCTGGCCGTGGGTCTACGACCGCCGGTAGCATCGAGGCGACCTGACCGGTTGGAGGGGTTTCGCGTGATGCGCGGTCTGGGTGAGCTGGAGTCGGTCATCATGGACCGGATGTGGTCCTACCGTCGGCCGGCCTCGGTGCGCGACGTGCTGGAGGACCTGCGCCGGGAGCGGCAGATCGCCTACACCACCGTGATGACGGTGATGGACAAGCTCCACACCAAGGGCCTGCTCACGCGGGAGCTGGCCGGCAAGGCGTACATCTACCGGACGGTCTCCACCAAGGAGGCCTACACCGCCGACCTGATGCGCGAGTCGCTGGCCAGGAGCGGCAACCAGGCCGCCACCCTGGTGCACTTCCTGGAGCGGCTGACCCCCGAGGAGGCCGGCGCGCTGGAGGCGGCGCTGCAGGTGTTTCCGCCGAGGGGGCGCGGGTGACGGCGGTCGCGCTGACGCTCTATCCGCTGCTCGCCGCGTTCATCCTGCCGCGGGTGCTGGGCCGGGCCGGATGGGCGGACCGGGCGCCGAGGCTGGCGATCACGCTGTGGCAGGCGGCCTGCGCCTCCGTGGTCGGCTCCGTCCTGCTGGCCGCCTTCGTGCTCGCGGTCCCTCCGGCGGTGGTCGGCCACGGCCTGGCCGCGTTCTTCGCGGCGTGCACCGCGTGGCTGACGCACGGCACGGGCATGACCGTGGCGACCACCGGCATCGCCGTGACCGTCGCGGGCGCCGTGGTGACGCGGATCGCGTACCGCACGGCGGCCGTCCTCGTGCGCGCGCGTACGGAGCGACGCCGCCACGCGGAGGTGCTGGCACGGCTGGGCAGGCACGACGAACGGCTGGGCGCGATCGTCGTCGACTACGACGAGCGGCTGGCCTACTGCCTGCCGGGCAGGCGCGCCAGCACCGTCATCACCACGGGGGCCCTGCGCAGCCTGAGCCCGGAGCAGGTGGCCGCCGTGCTCGCCCACGAACGGGCCCATCTACGCGGACGTCACCATCTCGTCGTGGCCGGAGCGGAGGCGCTGGCCACGGCATTCCCCCGGGTGCCGTTGTTCGAGCGGGCCCGAGCCGAGCTGGCCGGGCTCGTCGAGCTGCTCGCCGACGACATGGCGGCCCGCCGCCACCCCCGCGTCCTCATCGCGACCGCCCTGGTGGGGCTCGCCACCGGCCGCACGCCCGCCTCCGCCCTGGGCGCCGGCGGCGACACCGCGCTGGCCCGCGTACGGCGCATGCTCCGTCCCGAGACCCCGCTCGGGCGCGGGCAGCGCCTGGCCGGGGCGCTCACCGTGGGGCTGCTCCTCGGCGGCCCGGCCGTGGTGGCCCTGCTGCCCGGCCTCGGCTCGTTCCTCGCCCACCACTGCCACGAGCTCCTCGCCCGCTGACCGGGGGCGCTTCCTGCGGCCGGTCAGCCACTCCCCCTGGTGGTGCAACCGGCCGGCGAGCTGGGACGGCGCCTCGGGCATCCCTATGGCTGCGGCAGCTCCGCACGGGCGGCGCCGTGTCCGGGCCGACCTCCGCAGGAGCCCCCTGAGCACCGCGGCCGGGGCTCCCGCTGCGGCCGCGGTGGGAGCGGTGCGCCGGGGATCAGCCGATGGTCGCCGTCATGAGGTCACGGCCCACGGTGAGGACCCCCTCGTAGCCGCCCAGGCGTACGTCGTGTGCGAACTCCCGCTCCCCCGCCGCATCGCCAGGGGCCGGGATCAGGTGAGTGAGCATCAGGTGCCTGACGTCGGCGCGCTTGGCCAGGCCGCCGAGCGCGACCGTGTCGGCGTGGTAGGAGAAGATCTTCTCGAACGGAGTGCCGGCGACGGCGGCGTGCAGGGCGGTGGTGCGGCACGCCTCGTGGACCAGTACGTCCGCGTTGCGACTCAACTCCTCCACCTCGTCGCACACGCGGGTGTCGCCCGAGATCACGACCGTGCCGTCGGGGGTGCGGACACGGTAGGCGACGGCGTCGGGCACCGGCTCGTGGTGGACGGCGACGGCCTCCACCGTGACCCCGTCGCGTGACCAGATCTCCCGGGGCTCGGATCCGCAGGCGAAGGCGTGCAGCCGCGGCTCCGGCGGCGCCTCCTGCACGTGCTCCATGCGCAGCGCGATGTCCGCCGCGTACGGGTCCAGCATCCGCGCGGCGAATCCGGCGGCCTCCCCCTCGGGCAGGTGGAGGTCGAGCGGCCCGGTCCGCCACACGTGGTCCTGGATCCATCGTCCCATCACCAGGTCCGGCAGCCCGATCACGTGGTCGCTGTGCACGTGGGTGACGAACAGGGCGGTCACCTCGTGCAGGCCGACGCCCGCCTCGGCCAGGCGCAGCACGGTGCCGCGTCCGGCGTCGAACTGCAGGACGGTCGTCCCGTGCCGGACCAGGACCCCCGCGCCCGCGCGGCCCGGGGAGGGGATCGGCACGCCGGTGCCGGTCAGAGTGACGGTGGTGGTCATCGGTGAACTCCTTCGCAAGGACAGGGACGCTTGGTCATACGCCGGTAGACGACCCACATCAGGCCGGCCAGGAGCACATGGACGGGCACCTCGACCAGAAGCTTGAAGGCCCCCATGGCCAGGGCCCGGTCGGCGAGGTAGAGCCGCGCCTGGTTGGCCACGAGGACGGCTTCGGCCAGCATCCAGAGCACGGTGACGACGGTGTAGGCCCGCACCCGCGCGGGGCACCGTCTCCAGGCGAGCCCCCGCCCGGTGAGCACCCCTGCGGCCAGGCCGACCGGCGGTCGGCGCACCACCAGCAGCAACGGTGTCGCCACGACGATGGTGGCGCGCACGAGGAGCACGGGCAGGAAGAAGTTCGTGGCCTCGCCCGACAGGACCGTGACGGCGGCGGCCCCGGCGGTCAGCGCGAACCCGCCCACCGCCGGCCAGACGCTGCGGGACTGGCGGACGCGGCGGGCCGCCACCAGCGCGGCGACGCACAGCCCGGCCGCCAGCGCCGGCGGCAGCCGGGTCGTCATCGCGTAGAGCAGCGTGAACCCCAGCACGGGGGCCGCGGTCTCGGCGATGTGCAGCCCGACGTGACGCAGGGCGGCGAGGTCACTCATGGGTGACCCAGGCATGGGTTCCACGGCGGCCGGGTCCTCGGGTCGGAGTACCCGGGGTCTGTCGGTCATGCGGTGACGTTCCTCTCGGCTGTGGTCGGTGTGGTGCGCGACGCCGGCAACAGCGGGAGCCAGGCGGCGGCGGCGCGCGCGATCGCGGCGGTGCCCGAGGCGAGCGGGGCGGCGGCCAGGACGACCCGGTCGGGCCGTAGCAGCACGGCCGCGGCTCTCGCGCCGAGCAGCCAGCGTTCCAGCGTGCCGTCGTCGATCGGCGTCGCCCGCAGGTCGAGGACGCGTGCGCGCAGGCGACGCGCCAAGGCGGCCAGCAGGGGGTCGAGCGGAGTGAGGGTGAGGACGGCGAAGGAGTCGCCGAGCACGTCGTCCAGGCGCCGGGGCATGCCGTCCACCGTCACCCAGGGTTGCGGGGGCAGGGTGCCGGCCAGGTCGCCCCAGGGGCGGTGGGGCCGGACGAGCGGGCCGCGGCGCAGCCGGGGCGACCTGCTGTTCGCAGCGGCGGGCAGGTGCTCGGCCTGGCGGAGCAGCAGGCGTGCCGCCCCGACCGGGCCGGTCATGACCCGGCCGACCGCGATCGCCGTCCTGATCATGTGGGTGACGTGCGGCGCCCGTTCGGCCTGGTAGGTGTCGAGCAGCCGCTCGTGGCCGCCCTCCGCGAGGACGAGCGCCAGTTTCCACGCCAGGTTGGCCGCGTCCCGCAGGCCGGCTCCCATGCCCTGGCCGATGAACGGCGGGGTGAGGTGCGCGGCGTCGCCGAGCAGGAACACGCGCCCCCGCCGCCACCGGTCCGCCACCTGCGAGCGGAAGGTGTAGACGGCTTGGCGCAGCACGAGCAGATCCTCCTCCGGCACCCCGCGCGTCCAGGGCGAGATCAGCCGGGCCAGCGCCTCACGGCCGACGACCTCGCCCGGCCGGACCCGGAACTCCCACCTGTAGCGTTCCGGGCCGATCCGCATGAAGGTGGCCGGGCGGGCGGGATCGCACACCTGGTGGACGCCGTCCCACACGCCGAGCGGCTGGGCGCAGCGCACGTCCACCACGAGCCAGCGCTCGGCGAAGCGCAGGTCCCGCATCCGCGCGCCCACGTGGTGGCGGGTGCGGCTGTTGGCGCCGTCGCAGCCGAGCAGGGCGTGCGCCCGCACCTCCTCCTGCCGCCCGCCGGCGACCTCACGCAGCCGGACGCGTACGGGACCGCGCCCGTCCTGGTCGATGTGCACGACCTCGGTGCCGGGCCGCAGTTCCACCTCCGGACGGCGGGCCAGGCCGGCGCGGAGCAGCGCCTCGAGGTCGGGCTGGTCGAACAGGTTCGCCTGCGGCCAGCCGGAGTGGCCCGTGCCGTCGTCGCGGCGGAACTCGGCGATCGTGCGCAGTTCGCCGTCCAGCAGGCGCATGCCGGGCGCCGGGCGGCTGATCGCGGCGAACTCCTCCGCCACGCCGACGGCCTGCAGGATGCGCATGACCTCGTCGTCCAGGTGGACCGCGCGGGGCAGGGGGTGGACGCCGGGGTGCGGGTCCACGACCAGGCTGCGGACGCCGCGCGCGGCGAGCAGGGCGGCCGCTGTGAGCCCGGTCGGCCCCGCGCCCGCCACGAGGACGGGGATCACGCGAACTCCACCGGCGTGTGCTGGCAGCCCAGGTCGATGGACCGGTCGCCGGTCGCGATGCGCGCGGTGACGACGTCGCCGTGCCGCAGGTAGGCCGGGACACGGGCCTGCCGCCCGAAGAAGATCTTCCACTTCAGCGAGGGTGGCAGCAGCGATCCGAGCAGTTCCACCGGCTTCGGCGGCGCCTTCAGCGCGGTCCCGCCGGGCGTGCCGGTCAGCACCACGTCGCCGGGGGCCAGCTCCTGGAAGCGGGCCAACGCCGTCAGCGCCGCCGCGGGGCGGGCGATCATGTCGGTCACCGTGCGGTCCTGCCGCAGCACCTGGTTGACCGACAGCCGCAGTCGCAGGTCCACCAGCCGCGCGAACTCCTCCGCCGCCAACAGCACCAGCCGCGGACCGAGCGGCGTGAACGTCGGGTAGGACTTGCTCTCGTAGAACTGCGACTTCGACAGCTGCACGTCCCTGGCGGACACGTCGTCGGCCATCACCAGCCCGGCCACGTAGGCGGGCAGGTCGGCCTCGGTGACGGTCGCGCCGATCGGCAGGGGCGCGCCCATGACCAGCCCGAGCTCGATCTCGTAGTCGAGCAGCCGCACGTGCGGCGGCTTGACGATCCGGTCGTACGGCCCGCACACCGATCCGGACGCCTTGCGGAAGAACGTGATCGGCACGTCGTCGGGATCGAGACCCGAGTCCCTGGCGTGGGACCGGTAGTTCACCATCTGGCACACCACCCGGCATGGCGTGGTCACCGGCGACAGCAGCTTCAGCTCCCGTACCGGCACCCCGTCCGAAGCGGCGTCCGTCAGCGCCTTCCGGTCTGCCAGCAGTTCGGCGGTGGTCTGCGCGGCCGTGTCCACGGGGTGGGCCAGCCCGTCGCGCTCGACCCACCATTGGCCGTCGGTTCGCAGGACGTCGATGCTCACGCTCTCATCGCTTTCATCAGTCCCAGCAGCCGTGGGAGGTCGATCTCGTTCTCCTCGCGCAGCGCCGTCACGACGTTGCGCAGCAGAGCCGGGGACGGGCCGGTGCCGAGGAAGTCGCGGGTGGCCGGCGGGCCCCACTGCGCCAGTCCCGAGGCCGACATGGGCGCCCAGCCCGGCTCCAGCGTGGAGTCGAACAGGTCGCCGTCGGCGAAGTGCTCCATCATCAACCGGTCGGGGTCGCGCCAGTAGTCGAAGATCTGGCTGCCCTGGATGTGTCTGCCGATCCCCCACACCCGACGGTGGCCCCGCGAGGCCAGGTACTCGCCGCCCGCCGCCACCGCGTCCATGTCGGCCACCTCGTAGGCCGAATGGACGTAGCCGACGCCGGGGCCCAGATGCATGGCCAGCGTGTGGTGGTCGGCGGGCTCCCCGCCCTTGTCGCACCTGACGAACGCCATGGTCGGACCGCGGTCACGCTGGTCGTCCAGGAACAGGAAGTCGCTGACGATCATGCCGAGCGTGTCCAGGTACCAGTCGAGCGCCTGCTCGAACCACCGCGTCTCCAGCACCACGTGCCCGAGCCGCCGCACCCGGGCCGGTTCGGGCGCGGGCCGCTGCACGGCGTTGACCCTTTCCGGGCGCAAGCCGTAGTTGACCGTCAGGACCGGTTGCTCGGGCAGTGCGGGCAGCGGGGTGGTTCCATGCACCACCCGCACCGGGATGCCGCTCGGGTCGCGCAGGTCGACCACCCGGCCGCCGCCCAGGTCGCCCATTTCCCGCACCTGGGCGCCGGTCGCGCGGGCCAGCCGCGTCAGGTCCTCGGCGGCGGCCGCCTGGAAGGCCGGGCCCACGAAGCGTGATCTCGGGCCGTGCCGGACGACCACGCACTGGGGGCCGGGCACGGTGCCGCGCAGGTAGAGCGTGTCGGGTGTCCGGGCCGCCACGGCGAAGCCGAAGTCCCGGGCGAACGACTCGGCCCTGCGCAGGTTCGTCTTCTCGAACTCCAGCCAGGCCAGATCCCTGACCTTGATCACGGGGTCGCGGGACCTGCCGGGGTGCTCGCCCCGCAGCGGCCCGCGCTCGCTGTGCAGGCTGGCGTGCGCGCTCTCCATCGCCGCCTCTCTGATTGGCTCGTCATTATTGATGAAATCATCAGAAATGAGGCGGTGCTCTGTCAAGCCGCTATGCTCAGCGGTGTGATGGCGCAAGCCCCCAAACCCGTGTCCCGACTGGAGCGGCGCAAGACCCGCACCCGCCAGGCCCTCATCGACGCCGCGCGCGCCGTCCTCGCCCGGCAGGGCATGGCCGAGGTCAGCATTCAGGAGCTCACCGAGGCGGCCGACGTGGGGTTCGGCTCGTTCTACAACCACTTCGGGAGCAAGGACGAGCTGTTCCACGCGGCCATCGCCGACGTGCTCGAAGAACATGGGCAACTGCTCGACGAGCTGACCGCCGGCATCGAGGACCCCGCCGAGGTCTTCGCCGCCTCCGTCAGGCTCACCGGCCGATTGGCCGACACCCATCCCCAGATCGCCCGCATCCTGACCCGGACCGGGCTGCCGTACCTGAGCTCCGACAAGGGCCTGGCACCTCGGGCGCTGCGCGACATCCGCCACGCCATGGACGCCGGGCGTTTCCGGTCCGGCAACCCGTACGTGGCGCTGGCCGGGGCCGGTGGCGCCATGCTCGGATTCCTGCAGCTCTGGATCGAGCGCCCCGACAGGGTGGACGCGAGCGCGGCGGACGAACTGGCCGAGCACCTGCTGCGGATGTACGGCATGAACCACGAGGAGGCCCACGCCATCGCCCACCGCCCGCTGCCCGGCGGGTGATGACCTCCGCGGACGCAGTCACGGTGAGGTGCCGTGGCGGACCTACCGCGGCTGTCGCCGGCCGCCGGGGAAGGGCGTGCCCCGGCGGGATCGGGCCGAGCAGACCGCTGATCAGTGGCACGCGGGTGGGGGGTGCCAACGCCTTTCAGCGCAGGCCGATGGCGCTCTCCCAGAACCAGTTCCAGCGGATCTCGTCCCGGAAGCGCGCCGTGCCGGCCTCGTACAGCACGCCGATGGCGCCGTTGCCGATGAGGGTCATGTCCGAATACCCGGCGTGATCGCCGTCGATCCGGACACCCGCGTTGTCGACGGTGCCGTCCCAGTTGCGCCAGGTGGCACCCTCGTCGAAGGACGAGCGGACGTTCATGCCCACGGGATTGTTGTCCGTCTTGGGGGTGGCCGGCGCCGACAGCAGGATCCGGGTGTAGGGACCGCCGTCCCCGCGCTGGCGCAGCAGCGCCGGATGGGTGGGCGGCGCGGTGATGGCGTGGTCGGCGCGGAACCCGCCGTCGAAGGTCACGCCACCGTCCCTGCTCACGCCGCCGGCCAGGCCGTGAACCGACGTCTGGTCGTCGGGGACCGCGCCGTTACGGGCGATCACGAGGATGCTGCTGTCGGTCCGCTCCACCAGAGTCTGCTCGCCCAGCCTCAGCACGGCCTTGTCGTAGGTGGCCGTCGCGCCGATCCTCCAGTTCTCGCCGTGGTCGTCGCTGTAGATCAGTCGTACGCTCTGCCGGCTGCCGACGGCGAAGTAGACCGGCACCACGAGCCGCCCCTTGTGGTCGCCCCGTGTCAGCTGGATCCCGTGCCCGGGCCCGGTGGCGAACCAGTCCCCGGCCCCCGCCGGAGCCTTGATGGACTCCGAGAGATCCTTCGGCGCCGACCACGTCCGCCCGTCGTCGTGGCTGACCTGAACCTTCGGCGTGCGCGGGGTGGTCTGGGTGGGCGTGGGTTCGGACGTCGTGAACAGGAACACGGGCCCGGTCGAGTCCGCGACCACCGTCGCGTTCCCCTGCAGGGCCGCCCCGGTGGTGCTCGCCAGGACTGTCCGGCTCGCCTCCCACGTGACGCCGTTGTCGGTGGAACGGCGCATGACGACGTCGAAGGCACCATGATCGGCACAGTTGTTCCTGTGACGCTTTTCGGCGAAGGCCAGCAGCACGTCGTTGTTGGTCCTCACGACCGCCGGAAGCCGGAAACAGGTGGTCACCTGTGCTCCGGTGGCCGGGTCCGTGGTCGTGTACTGCTTCCACAGGGTCTGCTTGTGCCAGGTGCGCGTGGGCGGCTGCGCGGCCGCCGCGGGCGCCACGCCGACGACCACCGCCATCACCGCCGCGGTCATGACGCTGTACGTGCGGAACAACCCCATCAGCCCTCCCTGGTGAGTTCACCCATGAGCGATCGCCGTCCCCGTAGATCAATTCTTAGATCGTTTTCTGTACGGGGAACAGGGGTGACGAAGTAGTCGATCTTGCGTCAAGACCCGGGACTCACCCCGTCGCCCTTCGTCAGGCGCGTGGAGCCAGTCGGCGGCGCAGCCGGCGGACCGTACCGCTCCAGCGTGCGGGCCGGGCGACGGTACCGGTGACCGCGCGCTCGGCGCGGTCGAGGCTGTCCTCGATCAGCGCGTCGTGCAGCGGCCGGAAGACCAGTGGCCAGGTCAGACGCGCCGGCCCGTGGGTGGACATGGCGAGCGTGTGGCCGAGCACGGTGTGGCCGTGCTCGGCGGACACGGCGTACTCGTGGAACCCGTCGAATCCGCGCGGGCCGGTGAAGGCGAACCGGATCCAGCGGCCGGGCATGTAGTGGCTGACGAAGTACCTGACAGGGCCGTGGCCACCGACCGCGCCGGGGCCGAGCGGCCGGTCGAATCGCATGGCCGGCCAGGCGGAGTGCGGCCACAGCAGGTCGGCCGGACCGGCGAGCGTGTCGATGAGCCGGCCGACCTCGTCGAGCGGGGCCGGCACCGCGCGCCGGTGGATGTTGAGCACTGCCATGACTGACACCTCCGTATTAGAGAGACCTCTCCAGAACCGATAAGTGAGAGTACTCTCCATGACGTGCCAAGACCACCCCGCTACGACGTCGACGACCTGCTCGACGCCGCCCTCGCACTGACGGTCGCGAACACGCCGACCGGCGTGTCGGTGGCCGAACTCGCCCGGCATGCCGGGGTGCCGAGCGGTTCGGTCTACCACCGCTTTCCCAGCCGCGCGGTGCTGCTCGCCGAACTGTGGCTGCGTACCGTCGACCGGTTCCAGGAGGGCTTTCTCCCCTGTCTTGCCGACCGGGACGCCTGCCGGGGCGCCCGTACCGCGGCCCGGTACGTGGTCGACTGGTCCCGCACCGATCCCGACAGTGCGCGCCTGCTGCTGTATGCGCGCCGGGACTTCGTACCCCAGGAATGGCCGGCCGAGCAGACCGCACGCGCCGCGGCGCAGGACCGCCGGTTGCGTTCCGCGCTGCGCGCCCTCGCCGGCCGGCTCGACGTAGACCTCGAGCGCCTCGTGATCGCCGTGGTGGACCTGCCGTACGCCGTGGTGCGCAGGCACCTCGCCGACGGCGGGGCCATCGCGGCCGGCGTCGCCGACACGGTCGAGAACTGCGCCGACACCCTGCTCCGCGCCAGGCTGCCGGAGCCGCGGAGGTAGCGCCCGACCCGGATGATCTCGGCGGCCGCTGATCGCGATCGCCGCAGGACAGGCGGGCGCCGACACGGCCTGCCGACGACGGCGATCAGCTCGGCGACGGCGGAGGTGTCATCGAGGTGGTCGCAGAGCGGGCAGCAGGGTCGCGATCAGGGTCTCCGCGGCGGAGTCCTGGGGAAGGCGGCCGGCGTTGACGTCGGCGGCCGCGGCGTGCAGGAGGCTGTAGACGGTGGTGACCATCCAGGCGAGGGGAAGGTCGTCGCGGAAGGCGCCTTCCGCCCGGCCGCGGTGCAGCAACTGCTCCACGCGAGCCATCGCCTGATCGTGACGCTCGCGCATGCGGACGGCGCCGAGCTCGTGCTGCGCGACCTCGAACAGCCGCCGATGCCGGTCCAGGACCTGCCAGGACGAGCGCAACAGCCGGCACAGCGCGTCGGCGGCGGGGCCGTCGCCCGGCGCGGCGGCGTCGAGGACCGGTTCGGCCTTGGCGATCGCGTGATCGATGACGGCTTCGAACAGCACCTCCCGCGAAGGGAAATGGGCATACAGCGTGACGCGGCCGACGCCGGCGGCGCGGGCGATCGCGGCCATGCTCACCTGGGGCTGCTCGGCGAGGCAGTCCTGCGCGGCCTCCACGATGGCGGTGATGCTGCGCTCGGCGTCCGCGCGGCGCCGAGGCGCCGCGCCGGGCGATCGCCCGGCACCGGCGGGTCGGTGCCGCGTTTCGGTGGGCTTCACATGTCCCAGCCTAAGGCGGACTCAGTGGGCGAACACCGGCTGATCCGTGGCCGGCGGACGGCCGGGGGGCACCAGCCATCCCGCGAGGGCCGCCAGGACGGCGGCCACCACGGCGGTGGCGGTGAAGGCCGCGCCGAACCCGCCCACCGGCGCCGAGGCGGCGCCGCCCGGACCGGCGACGGCGCCCAGGCTGGAGGCGGCGACAGTGGAGACGAACGCGACTCCGAAGGTCGCCCCCATCTCGTGCCCCATGTTGATCAGCCCGGAGGCCATGCCGGCCTCCGTGGAGCCGACGTGCGCCATCGCCGTGGTGGTGGCGGCGACGAACGCGGCGCCGAGCCCGAGTCCGGCCACGGCGAACCCGGGCAGGACGTGCGTCCAGGCGTTGCCGTCGGCGGGCACCCGGGCCAGCAGGAGTGCTCCCCCGGCGACCAGCAGGAACCCGGCGACGACGGCGGGTCGCCCGCCCAGCCGGCCGACGACGCGCAGGCCGATGTGCGTGCCCACGCCGATCGCCAGGGCGACCGGCAGGAACAGCAGCCCGGTGGCGAGCGCGCTCAGCCGGAGCACGTGCTGCAGGTACTGGGAGGTGAGGAAGAAGTCGGCCAGCAGCAGGCCGGACGCGCCCAGCATGACGACGTTGCCGGCGAGCACCGGCCGGCGGGCCAGCATCTCCAGCCGGACCAGCGGGGTGGTGGCCCTGCGCTCGACCACGGCGAACAGCGCCAGCGCCACGGTCCCGGCGGCGAGTGCCAGCAGGGTCACCGGCTCGGCGAAGCCGGTGTCGCCGGCCCGCAGCAGCCCGTAGATGAGCGAGCCGACCGCCCCGGTGGCGAGCACGGCCCCGGGCACGTCGACCCGGGCGGGGCGGCCGGCGGGACGGCCCGCGCCGACCAGCGTGGGCACGGCGATGACGACCAGGACGCCGACGGGGATGTTGACGAAGAACGCCCACTCCCAGCCGGGCCCGGTGGTGAACACTCCGCCGAGCAGCACCCCGAAGGCGGCTCCCGCGCCGCCCAGCGCGGCCCAGACGCCGAGTGCCCGGTTGCGGTCGGCGCCGTGGAACGTCGTGGTCACGAGGGACAGCGCCGCGGGTGACAGCAGGGCGGCGCCGACCCCCTGGACGGCGCGGGCGGCGACCAGGACGCTCGCGCTCGCCGCCGACCCGGCGGCCAGCGACGCGAGGGTGAAGATCACCACCCCGGCGAGGAAGACCCGGCGGCGGCCGAGGGCGTCCGCCAGGCGGCCGCCGAGCAGCATCAGCCCGCCGAAGCACAGCGTGTAGGCGGTGACCACCCAGGTGGACGTCGTTCGCTGGAGCCCCAGTTGATCGGCCATCACGGGCAGGGCGACGTTCACCACGGTCACGTCCAGGATGACCATGAACTGCGCCAGGCACAGCAGGCCCAGCGTCCACCACCGCCTGGCGGAATGAGCCGAAGCCTGCGGCACGGACTCGGTGTGCATCAGCGACCCTCCTAAATCGTACATAACTGTTCGGGTTAAGGTAGCCCACGACCATCCGAAAGTCGAACAGACATGTACGGGTTAGCTCCCCGCAGGGCCGGTTGCCCTTATACCTCGGAGGGGTATGGAAAGGGCACGAGGCCCGGCAACGGGCGTGACGGCGGAGGGATGGACATGGTGAAGGTCGAGGGGTTCGTCGCGGACGGGTACGACCGGGTGCGTCAGGTCCTGCAAGGCCTGGTCGACGACGGCCGGGAGACCGGGGCCGGGGTGTCGGTCTGGAAGGACGGCCGCGAGGTTGTGCGGCTCAGCGCGGGGTGGGCCGACGCCGGGCGGACCCGCCCCTGGCGACCCGACACCCTCGTACAGCCGTATTCGCTGTCGAAGGCGTTCGTCACGATCGCCGCCCTGGTGGCGGTGCGCGACGGCGCGCTGGCGCTGGACGACCCGATGGCGGCCTACTGGCCGGAGTACGGCGCCCACGGCAAGGAGCGCACCACGCTGCGCCAGGTGCTCACGCACCGGGCGGGCCAGCCGCGCTTCCCGGCGGGCGCCGCGGGCCTGGACCTGCTCGACGACGCGGCGCTGCGCGCGAGCCTGGCGTCGGCGGCGCCGGAGTACGTTCCCGGCACGTCGCTCGGCGAGCACGCGCTGACCTACGGCCACCTCGTGGACGGCGTCCTGCGCGCGGGCGCCGCCACCACGCTGGGAGAGGTGTTCGACGAGGTGGTACGGCCGGCCCTGGCCCTCGACGCCTGGTTCGGCGTGCCGGACGACGCCCTGGAGCGCGTGGCCGACCTGGAGTACGCCGACCCGGAATGGCCGCGCCGGTTGCACGCGGCGCCGTGGCTCCGGATTCCCGCCGGCGCCCTGGACACCCGGCGGACGAACTCCACGGCCTGGCGGCAGTCGGTCTTCGGCGCGGTCAACCTGCACACGAGCGCGACCGCCATGGCGGCGTTCTTCTCCCGGCTGACCGACGAGGAGGGCCCCGTGCGCGCGCTGCTGGGGGCGTCCCTGCACGACGAACTCCTCGCCTCCCAGGTCACCGGCTTCGACGAGGTCTTCGGCACGAGGATCACCTGGACCCTGGGCTTCGTCCGCGACCGCGGCAAGATCGCCAAGGGCGGGATCGGCGGCTCGGCCGCATGGTGGTCGCTCCGGCACCGTCACGGCTGTGCCTACCTGACGCGGCACCTCGACGATCACTCCCGTGCCGCCGAGATCGCCGCCGCCCTCGGCGACGATCTCACCGTGGTCGGCGAGGACTGAGCGGGAGTCACCGAACAGGTCGGGGGCGCCCCGGGGCTCCGGCGACGGCGCCGCCGCACCCGCCGCGCTCCCCCGGCCCCGGTGAGGCCCGCCCCGGGGTTCACGACACGGGTTGCAAACCCCAGGGGGGTATGTTAGTTTCCTCGACGTCGGAGATACCCCCCTCGGGTATGAGCGAAGGAGAACTACATGTGCACG
>NZ_KZ559486.1:73903-82846 GCF_002850745.1 Nonomuraea indica | reverse complement strand
CCGTGTCAAATTGACTCGAACCGGATCGACTTCCAAGAATCGAACTCCGCCCCGTCTCCAGGGCAACCCTCTTAACCTACCCAGACTTTCGACTGATGTCAAAGCCGCTCGTACGCGGGCGTGAACCCGTGCATGGGATGGATCATGAGGGGCCCCCGAGTGAGTCCGGCGCTGGTCGCCGTCCTCGTGGGACTGGAGAACTCTATGCAGCACTCCCGGAACCGTCAAATCAACCGGATTCCCCGCCGGCGTCGGTGTTCCGCGCGGTGTCCGGGTAGGAACAGGACGTGCGCGATCGACCCGTACCCCGAGCGCTCATCGTCCTGCTGGGGATCGCCGGCGCGGTGATCGCCCTGTTCGGAATGCGTGAGGTGGCATCCATCCTGGGCCCCGTCTTCCTGGCGCTGGTGCTGGTCATCGCGGTGGCGCCCGTGCGCGGCTGGCTGGCCGGCCGGGGCGCCCCCGCCTGGACGCAGGTGGCGGTGCCGTTCCTCATCGTCGTGCTGGTGCTGCTCGGCATGGTGGCGGTGGTGACGTTCTCGGCCACGCAGCTCGCCTATCTCCTGCCCACGTACGCCGAGCAGTTCCAGCGGCTGCTGGCCGACGCCCGGACCTACGCCGGGGGGTTCGGGATCGGCAACCAGAAGATCGACCAGGCGATCCAGGCGATCGACGTCGGGCGGCTCGTGGGCGTCGCGCAGACCCTCCTGTCGAGCCTGGTCGGCGTGCTGTCCAGCCTCTTCCTCATCGTGGTGCTGCTGCTGGCGATGTGCCTGGACGCCCCGGTGACCTCGCGGATCCTGGCCGGCCGGCACGAGAGCCAGGCGGGTCTGGTGACGGCGCTGACCACGTTCGCCCACAAGACCCGCCGCTACCTGGTCGTCTCGACGGTCTTCGGGCTGATCTGCTCGGCGCTCGACGTGGCGGCGCTGTCCGTCCTCGGCGTGCCGCTCCCGCTGCTGTGGGGCGTGCTGGCGCTGATCACCAACTACATCCCGAACGTCGGCTTCGTGCTCGGGCTCATCCCTCCGGCGCTGCTCGCCCTCCTCGACGGCGGGGTCAGGCAGATGCTGCTGGTCATCGGCGCGTACTGCGTCATCAACGTCGTGGTGCAGTCGTTCATCCTGCCGAAGTTCCTCGGTGACGCGGTGGGGCTCTCGACCACGATGACATTCCTGTCGCTGCTGGTCTGGACCTTCGTCCTGGGGCCGCTGGGCGCGATCCTGGCGATCCCGCTGAGCCTTCTCGCACGGGCGGTGCTGGTGGACAGCGATCCGAGCGCGACGTGGGCGGCGGCGCTGATCTCCGGCGCGCAGGCCCCGCCCGCGCCCACGAGCGAGCCCGCCGAGCCGCCCCCGACGAAGACGCCCGAACCGGCCGACGGCAGGCCGCCGGCCGAGCCGCGCCACTGAGCCCCGCCATCCGCTGAGCCGCCTCGTTGAGCCGGGGCGGCCGTCAGCCGGCGAGGCTCCGGAGCGACACGCCGCTCAGCCGCTTGACGTCGTGCGACAGATGGGCCTGGTCGGCGTAGCCGGTCATGGCCGCCACCTGGGCGAACGGCACGCCGGTGCGCGCCAGCCGCAGAGCCCGCTGGAAGCGGACGATGCGCTGCAGCGTCTTGGGCGGATAGCCGAAGCCGGCCACGCTCCTGCGGTGCAGCTGACGCTCGCTGTAGCCGAGGTCCCCGGCCGCCTCCCGCACCGTGCGGCCCCGCCGCAACGCCGTCACGAGAGCCGTGGCCGCCGGGTCGACCGGCGACGTCGCGCGCAGCCGCCGGGCGACGGCCGAGCGCAGGGCCGCCGCCCGATCACCGGGCCGGCCGGGCTCGACCTCGGCAAGCTCCCGCATGACGTCGAGACTCGCCACCGGGACGCGCTGGTCGCGCAGCCACGCGAGGGGCACGCCGAACACCTCGCCCACCGCGCCCGGCCTGAACCTGATGCCGGTGAACGTGTCGCCGGGTCGCATGGCGGTCAACACGGGGCCTGTGTCGGGACCGGCGACGAACGGGCCCTCGGGACCCCAGATGAGATCGACGCAGCCGTCGGGGACCACGAGCTTGGTCTCACCGGCCTCGCTGACACTCGACCACTCGCAGGCGATGCGGCCGGCGAGCGCGGGCGCGGGACGCCGTTCCTCGTACATGCCCCCACGCTAGGCGACGCCACCGACACAACCGTGGGCGGCGGGAACGGCTCAGAGGCGGCCGTAGGCGCGCAGCGTCCGCAGGCGCTGCACGGTGAGGTAGCCGCCCCACTCGTGCTCCACCAGCGGTGTCCACATCGGCCAGTTGGGCGCCCAGCCTCCCTCCGGGTTCTGCGCCGCCGGTAGCGCGTCGAGGTGGACGCCGAGGGTCTCGGCGTCGAACCAGGGCAGCCGCGACGGCTCCGGGGCGAAGTCCAGCGGGAAGTGCGCGTCGCCGGAGGCCGCGGGGTCGAAGGCGACGGTCGCCAGGACGGCGTCGCGGAGCCGGGCGAACTCCGCCTCGGCCCGCGCCCGGTCGGGCACGTGTTCGAGGAAGGCGACGACGGCCCGGGCGTGGTAGGGCGTCGTCTCCTCCACGAGGGCGATCCGCGACCAGCAGAAGTCGGTCGCGGGGGCCAGCCACGCGTGCTCGACGCCGTGCTTGTGCAGCAGCGCCGCGAGGCCGGCGGTCGGGACGAGGTCGCCCGGCGGGTCGTCGGAGCCGGGCTCCCACCAGACCGCGTGCGCGGTGCCGCGGACGCTGGGCAGCACGAACGGCACTCCGCCGTCCTTCGCCGTCACGGAGAGCAGGTAGTCGCAGGCGGCCGGCACCATCGGGTCGTCGAAGGCGTCGAGCGAGTCGAGGATGTGGAAGGCCACCTCGACCGGCTCCGGCTGGCTGCCCGCGCCGCGCAGGTCGGGTTCGAGGGCGTTGCCGAAGCCGCCGTCGGTGTTCTGGTAGCAGCGCAGCGCGTCCAGCGCCCGCTCCGGCTGCCCGCCGGCGAACAGCGCGGCGAAGGTCAGCCGGTCGATCAGGCGGCCGTGCAGTTCGAGGTACGCCGCCGCCCGGGTGAGTACGTCCATGCGGCCGACGCTATCGAGCCGGGACGACGTGCTTCTTGGAGAAATCGGACGCGTTCCGGAGGACGGGGCCCGCGTAAATCGCGTTGCCGGACGGCATCGGCTCTGCCTAGCCTGGCGGGCATGCCAGGTATCTGCTTCATGCGTCTGCGTCACAGCCGGGCTCTGGCCCGCTAGCGGACGCGTTCCTCTCTCTTCTCCACGCGGCCGCGGGCGCGCCCAGGGCCCTCCGAGACCTGTTGATCTCGAGGACCCGAGAGGGCTGCAGCTGTGGCGCAGAACTTCGCGCACGGAAACCATTCACACACTCAGAAGAAGACCGTCAGGAACGGCGGCGGCGGCCGCACGCCCGCGGACCGGGCGAGGCGCACGCTGTCGCAGAACTTCCTGGTCGACAGGCACGCCCTGGAGCTGGTGGTCAAGGCCGCCGCGCCCGAAGGGCTCGTGCTGGAGCCCGGCTCCGGCGAGGGCGTGCTGACCTGGGCCCTGGCGGAGGCCGGGGCGAGGGTCGTCGGCTACGAGATAGATCCGCGGCTGGCCGGTCGGCTCGCCGCGCGGACCCGCGACGACCCCCGGATCGAGGTGGTCAGGGGCGACTTCGTCGCCGCCCGGCCGCCACGCGAGCCGTTCGCGGTGGTCGGCAACATCCCCTACTCGGCGACGTCGAGGATCGTGGACTGGTGCCTCGACGCGCCGGCTCTCACGTCCGCGACGCTCCTCACGCAGCTCGAGTACGCCCGTAAGCGGTCGGGCGACTACGGGCGGTGGAGCCTGGTGACGGTGCGGTCGTGGCCGTGGTTCCGCTGGGAGCTGGGCGAGCGGATCGGCCGGCACAGCTTCCGGCCGGTGCCGTCGGTCGACTCGGCGATCCTGCGGATCGAGCGGCGGCCGCAGCCGCTGGTGCGGGCCGGGCGCGGCTACCGGGAACTGGTCGAGCTCGGGTTCGGCGGGGTGGGCGGCACGCTGCGCGCCTCGCTGCGCAGGAGGTACGACGGGGTGGACGCGGCACTCGCCGCCGCGGGGATCCCCCGCGACGCCGTGGTGGCGTTCGTCCACCCCGACCAGTGGGCGGTGCTGTGGGAGCGGCTATGCCGCTGACCTGACGCGCGGCCTGCCTGCCACGTCGGCGGGCAGGCCGTCCAGCGGGCCCGTCGCGACGCGGCGGGCCCACGGCATCGCGAGGGCGAGGATCGGCAGCAGCACGATCGACGCCCGCGACCAGTACGAGTGCAGCTCCCACCAGGTGTTGACGTCGAACTGGGTCATGTAGAGGTAGCCGTAGGCCGCCCAGAACGACACCCCGATGATCGCCGGCCAGGCGAAGCGGGTGGGCCGGGCGATGAGGAACGGCATGAACCACAGCAGGTACTGGGCGCCGAGCCGGGGCGTGACGACCATGAAGGCGAGCAGGATGGCCGTCGTCATGTCGATCGGGTCGGCCCGCCGCCACGTCCAGATGCAGCCGAGCACGCAGGCGTAGATCAGGTAGGTGCCGAGCTGGGCCGCCCAGGGGATCAGCGCCCAGTCGCCCTCGGTGAGGTGCGGGGTCCAGCCCCACTCGCCGACGATCGGCCGGATGTCGCGGATGGTGTCGATGACCTCGGGGATCTGGCTGAACGAGGTGCCCGCGAAGACGGGCAGCGTCACCAGGAAGAACAGCGGCACGGCGCCGGTGGCGAACAGTGCGGCGACGCGGGCCCGCAGGTTGGGCAGGAGCAGCAGCATGCCGGGGATGAGCCAGATGGGCCAGCTCTTGGCGCTGAGCGCGAGGCCCATGAGGAGGCCGGCCAGGGCGGCGCGCCTGAGGTGGGCGCGGTCGTCGGGGCCGGGGCGCAGCGCGCGGGCGAGCATGCCGCCGGGTCCGGCGACGCGGCGGATCGAGGAGCGCCAGCCGTGCGCGGCCATGCCCTGCCGTACGCGGGCGACGACGTCGGTCGTCATGCCGGCGCGGTAGGGCGAGCCGGGGCCGCGCGCGACGACGAACGCCGCCACGCCGAAGACCAGGGCGACGGGTTCGACCTGGCCGTGGATGCAGGCGACGAGCAGGGCGAGCGGGCTGAGGGCGTACTGCAGGGCGCGCAGCGTCGCCCTGGGGCCGCCGGCCAGCCTGGCGACCAGCGGGATCAGCGCGATGTCGGCGACCACGGTGACGAGGCGGCCGGCGTACTCCCACGGCAGGCCGGTCCACAGCAGGATCCCGTACACGTACGGGATCATCGGCAGGAAGTGCCAGCCGCCCTCGCTGGCCAGCACCGGGTCCTCGCCGTTGAGGATGGCCACGCCCGCCGGTTTGAAGCTCTCGACGTAGTCGACGGGTTGCCAGGCGTCGTCCGCCGCGGTGAACAGCAGCAGGACGCGGACGGCGACGCCCACGAGCACGGCGAGGAGGAGGGACGGGCGCCAGTCGCGCCACTGGGCGACGAGGGCGAGGACGATTCCGGCGACGAGGACGATCCCCGTGAGGACTGCGTATTCCATGGCGGCCTCTAGCCTGCCGTACTCCCCTGTGTCCTGCCACTCGACCTGACGTACCGCGTACGATTCTTATCCCCGACATGGCGGGTCGTACCGCGATAGACCATGACTGTCTGTGCTGAACTCTTGTCATGGGGGGATCGCAGGTCAACCAGGCACTGGTCAGACTCTACTTCGAGGTGATGGACGGGCTTCGTGACCCGGTGGCCGCCTGGGCGAAACTCACAGGGAATTCTGAGGTGTACCGCCGGGCGCGCGGCGGGCGGCGGGTGCCGCTCGACGACGGCACGGCCGCGGAGCTGACCGCCGCGGCCATCGTGCACACGGTCGCCGAGCACGGGGCGGGGCGGGTGGCGGCGTTGTCCACCTCGTCACTGGCCGGGCTGGTGGGTGGGCTGGGCGGCGCGGTGCTGACGGAGCAGCCGAGCGCGCCGGAGCAGATGCTGGGCCGGGGCTTCCGGGGGCCGCGCGGCGACGACTGGGCCACGGCCGCGCACGTGATGCTGTGGGGCGAGAACAACCGGCTGGCCCGCTCCCCCGACACGCCGTGGGTGATCGCCGGGCGGTACAAGGGGCAGAAGGTGGTGGCCATCGGGCCGCATCCGACGCGGCTGTCCGACGAGACGCTGGTGGTCCGGCCGGGCACCGACGGGGCGCTGGCGATGGCGATGGGTCACGTGCTGCTCAGGGAGTTCTACCTCGACCGGCCGGCGTTCGCGGCGCACGCGATGGCGCACACGGACCTGCCGTTCCTCGTGGGGCTGCGCGAGCGCGGCGGCGCGTTCGTGGCGGGCGGGGGGCTGGGCGAGCCGGCCGACGGGCTGAGCGTGTACGGCGGCGAGGCGGTGGAGGTGCTGCTGCCGCGCTTCGACGACGGGCCGGGGGTGCTGCGGCGCGGGGTGCCGGTGGTGCGGGACGGCGAGCGGCTGGCGACCACGGTGTTCGACCTGCTGCTCGCGGTGTACGGGGTGCCCCGCGAAGGGTTGCCCGGCTCGTGGCCGGAGGGCTACGACGACCGGTCCGAGCCGTACACGCCGGCCTGGCAGGAGGCGCTCACGGGGGTTCCGGCCGCGCGCACGGTGAAGATCGCGCGGGAGCTGGGGACGACGGCCGGGCGGACCGGCGGGCGGTGCGTGATCGTGCCGGGCCGGTTGGAGACCTCGCACGCCGACACGGCATACCGGGCCATGCTGGCGCTGCTCGTGCTGGCCGGCTGCCGTGACGGCTGGGTGCGGCAGGGGCCGGACAACGGGGTGCCGCTGGTGCCGTACCTGTGCCTGCACGCCTGCGGGGAGGACGGGACGAACGTCGGCAAGTGGTGCTGGCCGCTCGCGGACGGGACGCTGAGCGGCCGTTCGGCGCGGTCGGTGCTGCTGGAGGCGGTCGGCGAGGGGTTGCCGATGGCGCCGTCGCCGAGGGTGCTGGCGATCCCGCGGCCGATCTACCCGCTGCCGCCGGACGTGGAGCTGCTGATCGGCCCGGACGACCGCTGCGATCTGGCCCCGCCGGACGCGCAGCTGGTGGCGGACGCGGTGGCCAAGCTGGCGGTGGAGCGGGGCACGCCCGTCCCGGCCGAGGCCGAGCCGCCGGCCGGGGGGCGGATGCGGTTGCTGCTGGACCATCCGTGGATGCACGAGTACGGGGAGGCGCTGCCGACGTACCGGCCGCCGGGGCCGGGCCTGCCGGTGAAGCCGACCCAGCTCATCCTGACGACGTGAGCCTCAACCGGTGAATCCCTTGAAGATGCCGGTGAACTCGTAGGGCGACTGGGCGACGCCGCTGCACGTCGGGGAGAGCGTGCCGCCGGGGCAGCCGCCGTTGTCGCGGCCGGTGGACCAGAAGCCGACGAAGCCGATGTGCTGGGCGTTGGCCCAGTCGCGCAGCTTGCGGGCGTGGGCCTGGGTGGTGGTCATGCCGGTGTCGTTGCGGCCGATCATCGGGGTGACGCCGAGCATCCGCCTGAGCTGGGCGTCGGACCTGCCGGGCCAGACGGTCCGCATCTGGTCCAGGGTCGCCTCGGCTGCCGCGATCATGGCGTCGCCCCAGTCGCCGGTGTGGCCGAAGTTCATGAGCATCGGGTTGACGACGACGTCGAGGCCGCGCGCGGCGGCGTCCTGGAGGATCTGCAGGGAGAACGGGTCCACGCCGTAGTCCTGGCCCTGCACGCGCAGCGTGTAGCTGACGACGGTGCCGCGTTCGGCCTGGAGCTGTTTGAGCGCGGTGTTGACCTTGGCGATGTCGATGGAGGCCTCGACGTCCACGTCGAGGTGGTTGGTGCCGACGGTGTCGAGCACCTTCTTGTACGCGGCCAGCAGCGCGGCGCTGCCGCCGCAGGTGTGCTCCAGGTACGGGCCCATGGCGCCGCCGCTGGCGACCACGACCTGGCCGCCCTGGGCCTGGAGCGCCTTGACGTCGCCGATGATGCGGGGGTCGGCGAGCGGGATGGTGCCGCCCCACGCGGGGTTGCAGCCGGTGCTGTCGCCGAGGACGAAGGCGAGGGTGTAGTTCTTGACGCCGGTGGCCGCCGCCGCGCCGGTCAGGGAGGGGGTGGGCATGGTGATGTCGATGTACGGGGCGTACCTGATCTCGCCGGTGGGCGGGGTGGTGTCGCCGGTGGTGCGGCCCTGGACCGCGGCGCTGTAGGCGGAGCAGTTGCCGGCGGCGTCGCAGGCGCGCACGCGGAAGGCGTAGGCGGTGTCGGGGGTGAGGCCGGTGGCGGTGTGCGTGGTGCCGGTGACGGCGACCGGGGCGGCGCCGTCGCGGGAGACCTCGTAGCGGGTGACTCCGGTGTCGTCGGTGGCGGCGGCCCAGGTGACGGTGAGGCTCGTGCCGGTGGGGCCGCCGACCGACACGTCGGCGGGGACGGTCGGGGGCCGGGTGTCGGGGGCTCCGCCGGGGCCGTCCAGCGCGATGTCGTCGGCCAGGTAGGCGGGCTGGCCGTACCAGCCGTTCACGTGCACGGTGACCTGCCGGGTGCCGGCGGGGGTGGTGAAGGAGGTGGTGAGCCGGGTCCATTCGGCGCCGGGGGTGGCCCAGGTGCTCGCGTTCACGCCGGCGCCGGTGGCGCCGAGGAAGACATGGCCGCCGCGCGCCCAGGCGGAGAGCTGGTAGGTGGTGCCGGGCTGGACGCTCACGGTCTGCGCGCAGCGGGCGAGGTCGTCGCCCGCCGGGGTGGCCTGGAGGGCGCGGGCTCCGCCGTGCGCGGGCGAGGTCACGGTCGTGGCCTGGCCGGTGCAGGTCCAGCCGTCGAGTCCGGTCTCGAAGCCGGGGTTGGCGAGGATGTTCGCGGCGGTGTTCCCGGCGGTGTCACCGGCGGAGGCGGGGGCGGTGTGCAGGGCGGTGAGGCCCAGGGCGATCGCGGCAGCCGCCGCGAGTCCGCGTGGCTTCATGGGGGGTGGTCCTTTCGCGGCGGGGGGGGGGCGG
>NZ_KZ559486.1:41045-73893 GCF_002850745.1 Nonomuraea indica | reverse complement strand
GGGCCGCCGGTGCGGGCGGCGGCCCGCCACGCCGGGAGGGGGGTCAGAAGCCCGCGGTGATGCGGGTGAACTCCCAGTCGGTCTGGGAGATGCCGCTGCAGTGGGAGACGACCCCGCCGCCGGGGCACGGCCGGTCGCGGTTGACCGACCAGTACGCCAGCCTCGTCAGACCCTTGCTCCTGGCCCAGTCGCGGATCTGGGTCCAGGTGGCCGGAGTGGTGAGCTCCTGCTGGTCGGACAGGCCGTTCATGCCGGAGATGCCCATCTTCGCGTAGGCCTGGGCGTCGCTCCAGCCGAAGGCGTTCTTCAGCGCGGTCTTGAGGCCCTCGGCGGCGTTGACGGTGTCCTGGTAGATGTTGGAGCTGCCGAAGTCGAACGGCATGATCGTGTAGTTGTCGATGGGGACGCCGAGCGCCTTCGACTGGTTGATCAGGCGGATGCCGTGCGCGTTGGGGCCGGTCCTGGTGGTGCCGAAGGTGACGACGACCTTGACGCCGGGGTTGTTCTGCTTGACGATCTTGAGGCCGTTGAGGATGCGGTCCTGGACGGTGTAGTTCTCGAACTCGTCGGTGTTCTCGATGTCGAAGTCGACGACGGCGGGGCCGACGGCGTTGATGACCTGCTGCACGGCGCCGGCGAAGGCCTGCGGGGTGGAGCAGTTGGGGCCCAGCTTGTTGCCCTGCCAGCCGCCGAAGGAGATCTGCACGTTGCCGCCGGCGGCCTTGACGGCCGAGATGGCCTGGGCGTCCGCGCCGCCGGTCAGCGGGCGCTGGCCGTCCCAGGCGGGGGTGCAGCCACCGCTCGACAGGATGAAGGCCATGGTGAACGACTTGACGCCGGTGGCGTTCATGACCGTGGCGGGCGCGGGCGGGTTGCCCCAGCCCATGTAGAGGTAGGGGGCTCCGGGCATCCGGTCGCCGCCGCCGGTGCAGCCGCCGGTGGTGCCGGTCACGGACGCGCTGGCCGGCGACTCACCGGCCGCGTTGTAGGCCCGCACCGTGTAGGTGTGGGTGGTGCAGGAGCCCAGCGAGCCGATCGTCGCGGAGGTGCCGCCGGTCGTGGCCCTGACCGTCGCGCCCTCGTAGACGCGGTAGCCGGTGACGGTGCCGGTCGAGGCGCCCCACGACAGGCTGATCGAGCTGTTGGTCGTCCCGGTGACGGCCGGGGCGCCGGGGGCCGGGGGCGCCCCCGGGTCGCCGCCGCCGTCGACGGGCTTCCACAGGGCGGGCACGTTGGGCGGCTCCCAGCCGGTCAGGGAGGTGTGCGATTGGATGCACTCGTAGTCCTGACCGTTGTAGGTGACGCGGGTGCCGGCGGTGTAGGCGGTGTTGGGCTGCCACTGCGGCGCGGCGGCCGTCACGGCGCCGTGCGCGGCGGCGGGCGCGGTCGCGGCCAGCGTGGTGGCGAGCATGGCGAGTGCGGCCAGTAACGCGAGGAGCAGGCGACGGAGTGTCATGGCATTCCCTGAGGTCTGGGGGGTCGGGCTGGGCTCAAGGGGTGTGCCGTACGGCCCGCGCCGGGGGGTGAGAGCGCGGAGCCGTACGGCACGGTCATCGCCGCGGCTATTTATAGGAAAGTTTCCTAAGAGTTGTCGCGATCGTAGCCTTGACAGCCGGTCCTTACAAGACCCAAGGAAACGGGAATGTCACCCGCCGTCGGCGCCCGAGGGGGCCGGTGGGCCGCCCCGCAGGGCGCGGGGCGGCCCTGGTGCCGGCTGTCAGGGTGTGCGGGTGATGCGGACGTCGTCGATTCCGGCCTCCACCAGGGAGGCGCCGGACGCGTCGGCCGCGTCGACGACGATGCGGACCGTCTGACCCGCGTGGGCGGAGATGTCGGCCGTGGTGAGGGCCCAGGCGCCGTTGCGGTTGGTGGCCGCGCCGGCCTGCTGGAGCACGGTCGTCGTGGTGCCGCCGACGACCCGCACCCTCAGGTAGTCGGCGCTGGAGGCGTTGGAGCCGTGCGCGAGGTAGGCGGACAGGGAAAGGGACAGGGTGCCGCCGGTGGGCAGCGCGATCGGCGGCGACTGGATCGAGGTGACGCCGCCGTCGATGTCGTGATCACCGGCCGAGGCGCCGGCGAGGCGGCCGGTCACCAGGTCGTTGCTGCCGCTGACCGTGGTGCCGAGCTGCTTGGCCCCCGACGAGCTGGTGGCCTCGGGGTCGCCGCGCTCCCACCGCCCGGTGGTGGCGGTGTCGGCGCCGCCCGGGTTGACGGCCCAGCCGGTGTCGGACTCGAAGGTGTCGGAGTAGACGGTCTGGGGCGGGTTGCCGGTGCCGCAGTACTGGGCCTCCTTGCCGATGATCCGGTAGACGCAGTCGGCGTACTCCAGGAAGCGGAGCACCGCCTCCCGGTTGCGGGTGGTCTGCGGGACGATCTGCTCGTCCGGCGGGTAGAAGCCGGGGCTCGCGCCCGTCGGGTACATCTCGAAGGTGAAGCTGAAGATCTTGTGCGCGCCCCACAGCCAGTCGTCGATGGTGCCGTCGGTGATGTAGAGGTCGCTGGCCTGCTCGGGGGTGTAGTTGTTGGTGCCGGCCATGTTCTGGCCCAGGGTGGCGTGCGCGTCGCGGTCGTCCTGGGTCAGGCCGGGCGCGGTGTCGTTGTAGGTGTAGCCGTACGGCCACAGGATGAGCTCGCTGTAGGTGTGCCAGTCGATGTGCGCCTTGAGCTGCTGCACGCCGCCGACGACGCGGCCGCGCACCCAGTCGGCCACGGCCTTGACCTCGGGCGCCGACTCCGCGGACGTGCCGCGGTAGGTGTCGCTGGAGGGTGAGCCCGACGAGCCGCCGCAGCAGCCCCACTGGTAGGCCCAGTTGCGGTTCATGTCGGTGCCGACGGCCGAGGAGCCGCTGTTCGGCTGGCGGTTCTTGCGCCACGAACGGTAGGAGCCGGTCGCGATGTCGTACTCGCCGCCGTCCGGGTTCAGATCCGGCATGATCCAGATCTCCCTGGTGTTCACCAGGTTGGTGATCCGGCTGTCGGTGCCGTAGTTGTCGGCGAGCAGGTGCATGATGTACAGCGCCATCTCGACCGTGAGGTGCTCGCGGGCGTGCTGGTGGGCGGTGAAGAGCACCTCCGGCTCGGCCTCGTCGGTGCCGACGTTGTCGCTGATCTTCACGCCGACGAGCTGCCTGCCCTCGTACGAGGTGCCGTAGACGAATTTGCTGGCGATGTTCGGCCGGGCGGCTACGAGCGCGTTGATGTTCGCGTTCATCTCCGCGTAGTTGTGGTAGCCGGAGTCCGATGGCGGGAAGTCATTGATCCTGGCACCGGACGGGTATAACGGGCGCGGCACCTCCGTGACCCGGTAGCCGAGCTTCGCGATCGCGGCGACCTCGGCTTCCGTGGCCGTGACGAGGACCGAGTCCTTCGCCACCTCGTCGATCGCCGCGCCGGTCGCGGCCACGGCGCTGCGCTGCTTGGCGTCGGCCGGCCCCTGCACGCGATACTGCCTGTTCGGCGGCGGCTCGGCGGCGGCTCCGGCACCGGTCGCGCCGGTCAGGCAGACCAGTCCCAGGACGGCCAGCAGGATGACTAATCGGCGTTTCACCTGGTCCTCCTCAGGCGCGCGAGTCGGGGGTTTGACACGCGCCTGAACCGAGAGTGAAGACGAAGCGTGCCGCGGTGAAGGCCCAAATCCGCGGGCCCGCGCTCAGAAGTCGTCGGCGGTGCGGATGCGCTCGCGGACCCAGGCGCCGGCCGGCTTGAGCCGGGAGGTGCCGGCGAACGGCCCGCCGGGGCAGGTGCCGGGGGTGAAGACGGCGCCGGAGCGGTGGTCGTCGGAGTAGTTCCAGTTGACCCAGCTGATCTTCTTCTGCGCCATGAGATCGAGGTACTGCTGCGACCGGGTGAAGTTGTCGGCCCCGTCGCCGGAGGCGCTCTGGGTGCCGAACTCCGTCACGAAGACGGGGATGCGGTCGGCGGCCCGGCGCAGGGTGTCGAGATAGAGGCCGTCGTGCGTGGCCGCGTAGAAGTGGAAGGTGTACATGATGTTGGTCGCGTTGACCGGGTTGTCGACGACCTCCCTCTCGCTCGCGCCCTCGGACACGCCCAGCGACGACCAGGCGCGGGTGCCCACGAGGATCGGGGCGTCCGGGTCGTGCCGCCTGATGGTCGGGATGATCTGGTGGGCGTAGCTCCTGATCCTCGACCAGGAGACGCCGTTGGGCTCGTTGGCGATCTCGTACAGGACGTTGTTCTTGCCGTTGTGCCGCCGGGCTATCTCGGTGAAGAACGTCTTGGCCCGCGACAGGTTGTGGTGCGGGTCGCCCGGGGTGAGCATGTGCCAGTCGACGATCGCGTACATGCCTCGGGCGGTGGCCTGCTCGATCAGGTTGTGGACCCGGTCGGTGAACAGCCGCGGGTTCGTCTCGTACCCGTCTTCCTGGATGTACATGGAGATGCGCAGGACGTCGGCTCTCCAGTCGCCGGCCAGGGCGTCCAGCGAGGCGGCGTTGAGGCACTGGTGGTACCACTGCAGGCCGTGCGTGCTCATGCCGCGGAGCTGGATCTGCTTGCCGTTCTGGTTGCACAGGCGCAGGCCGCAGACGCGGAGCCGGCCGTTGGCCTGGACCGGCGTCACGGCCTGCCGGACGGGCTGCTCGGCGGGCTGCTGGACGGGCTGCTCGGCGGGCTGCTCGGCGGGTCGGGGGGTGGTCGCCTGGGCGGTGGGCGCGTGCAGGGAGGCGGCGGCGAGCGCTGCCACGGCCGCGGTCGCGAGTCGGGCGAATCGGGGCATGGGGGGCTCCTACTCGTTTATTAGGAAACTTAACTAACGAGCAAGGGTGAGCGTAGGCCGATGCCTGTCAACGGACAAGACCCAATCTGACTGGAGCGGTCAGATCGCCGGTTTGCCGTGGTGCCCCCGCCGCGCGATAACGTGATATGTCGTCATCCGTGTGGGCATCTGTGTGGGGAGGTCAGGGCGTGTTCTTCGGGATCACCGACATCTGGACGTACGTCGCCGGGGCCTTCTTCATCATCCTGCTGCCCGGCCCCAACTCCCTCTACGTCCTCAGCCTGGCCGCCCAGCAGGGTGTCCGGCAGGGCTACCGGGCGGCGGCGGGCGTGTTCGCGGGCGACACGGTGCTGATGGCCCTGGCCGCGGCGGGCGCCGCCTCACTGCTGCGCTCCAACCCGGCGCTGTTCACGGTCGTGAAGTACGCGGGGGCCGGCTACCTGGCGTGGATCGGGTTCCAGATGATCCGGGGCGCCTGGCGGGCCTGGCGCGGCGCGTCCGGCTCCGCCCCTGCGGCCGACGGGACCGGGAGCGGCGTCGTGGCGGCCCGCGCGTCCCGGCCGTTCCGCAAGGCGCTGACGATCAGCCTGCTGAACCCGAAGGCGATCCTGTTCTTCGTCTCGTTCTTCATCCAGTTCGTCGACCCCGGGTACGCCACCCCGGCGCTGTCGTTCCTCGTCCTCGGCGCGATCGTCCAGGTGTTCAGCGTCCTCTACCTGACGGCGCTGATCTTCGGCGGGACGTTCCTGGCCAGGCAGTTCAGGGCACGCCGCCGGCTGCGCGCCGGCCTCACCTCGGGAGTGGGCGCGCTGTTCGTCGGGTTCGGCGCCAAGCTCGCCACCGCCTCCCTGGGCGGGTGATCCGGACACCACCCGGATGGGTGGTCTTGGGGCTGGAACGTGTCAGAAGACGCAGTGGCATCCCGGACCCTCGGGTACGGTAGGCCACCGGCGCGCCGCCCTCGGGTGCGCCGGGGTAAGCACGCAATCACCCCGTATCGGCCGACCGGCAGGCCTGACCACCCGAAACGCGGGTAGTCGCCGGACGTCGACGGCCGACCGGCCCACCCGCGGAGCAGCCTTGAACCATCCTGCGATCACCCTGCCACGTCTCACGTCCCTCGCCCGCCAGGCCGTCCCCCGGCTGCTGGAGGGGGTGGTGGCGCCGCTCGCGGTGTTCTACGCGGCGCTCGCGGTGCTCGGGCTGACCGGGGCGCTCATCGCGGCCGTCTCCTGGGTGTACCTCGGGGTGGCCTGGCGGCTCGTCAGGGGCATCCGGGTGCCGGCCACCATGTTCCTCGCGGCGATCGCGGTGACGGTCCGGGCGCTGGTGGGGTTCTGGACGGGGAGCTGGGTGGTGTACTTCATCCAGCCGGAGCTCGGCACGATCTGCATCAGCATGGCGTTCCTCGCCTCGGTGCGGCTGAACCGGCCGCTCGTGCAGAAGCTGACGCTCGACTACATCCATCTGCCGTCGGCGGTGCTCAAGCACGAGCGGATGCGCCGGTTCTTCGCCCGGATCACGCTGCTGTGGGCCTTTGTGCTGCTGGCGAACTCGACGGTGAGCATCTGGCTCGCGCTGCACCAGTCGCTCGGCACGTTCATGCTGCTGCGGACGTCAGCGGTGGCCGTGATCAGCGGGTGCGCGATCGCCTTCTCGATCTTCGCCTTCAAGCGCGTGCTCGGCCGCCTGCACGTGGCGTCCGCCTGACCCACCGGCCGCCCGGCGCGACCGTTCGGCGAGCAGGAACGCCCCGCACATCCCCATTACCAGGCCCGTCAGCGTCTCGAACAGCTGCACCACGCCCACCAGGCCAGGCGAGTTCCCGCCGAGCGGCCCGCCGGTGACGGTGACGATCATCGCGTACAGGCCCCAGCCGAACATCGCGCCGCTGCCCAGCCACGCCACGACCAGCGGCTTCCAGAACGGGGCGCGTCCCGCGCCGGCGACCATGGCGAGCAGGGCAGCGCCCGCGCCGATGGCGAGCAGGCCCTTGAACCCGTCCAGAAGCGCCGACGACGGCGAGTAGTCGTCGGCCACGCCGGGCAGCCCGGCGCTGACGCCGAACGCCCAGGCGAGCCGGATCCCGCCGATCAGCAGGGTGAACAGCAGCGCCCCCCTCGCCACCACGGCCTGGAACGGGAGCGTGGAGGTGAGGGGCCGGTCGGCCACGGGGGCGGTGAGCACGTGCGGCCAGCGGTCCCGGGCGTAGAGGGCGAAGGAGATCATCAGGCCGACGCCCTGCACCACGAACCCGCTGTACACCACCATGATCACCCACGGCTGGATCGGTCCGGCGTCCGGCAGGACGTCGGCGCCCTCGACGAGCACGCCCAGCGGCGCCGTGACCACGATGACGGACAGCAGACCCGTGCCGACCCACAGGGGCAGCAGCACGAGCCAGGCGGGCAGGCGCATCCCCCACCGCATGGTGAAGGCCAGCGCCATGACCAGCCCCACGGCGTCCATGCCGAACGTCATCGCGTTGAGCGCGACCACGGTCGGGTCGTCCACGAACGCCGGGTCGAGCCCCAGCGGGTTGCCGGCCATCCAAAGGATCTTGAGGGTGAGGTAGGGAAGCATGGCGGCTATCGTCACGATCGCGGCGGTGACGCGGCCGATGGACGGTTTCGTGCGGGTCATGCCTTCAGGCTCGCCTGCCGGGCGCCGCGCTCCCTCCCGCCCGGAGGGGAACCGCCTCCCCCGTCCAGGGGAGGGGACGGCCCGTCAGGGGAGTTCGGCGGCCAGTTCGTAGCCGTCGCCGCTGGGGCCGGCGGTGAGCGTGCCGCCCGCCAGCCGTACGCGCTCGTCCAGGCCGGCGAGGCCGAGGCCGCCCGGCACGGCCGTGGGGCGGGAGCGGGGCGCGCCGTTGCGCACGACGACCCGGTGCGGCGACACCAGGACGGTGACCGGCGCGCCGGGCGCGTGCTTGGCCGCGTTCGTCAGGGCCTCCTGCACCACGGCGCCCGCGAGGGCGGGCGCGGGCCCGGAGGGGTCGTGCCGGAGCGTGACCGGCAGGCCGGAGGCGCGGGCCCGCTCCACGATGGCGGCCACGTCCTCCCCCGCCGGAGCCAGGGGCGGCCCGGCGTCCGCGTCGGCGTCGTCGCGGAGCAGGCCGATGATCTGGCGCAGCCGCTCGGTCGCCTCGGCCGCCGCCACCCGCAGCTCTCCCGCCGCCTCGACCTGCGCCGGCCCGAGGCCCGGCGCCATCTCCAGCCCGGCCGCGCGCACGGCGATGAGGGCCAGGTCATGGCCGAGGGAGTCGTGCATCTCGCGCGCGATCCTGGCCCGCTCGCGCAGCCTCGCCCGCGCCGCCGCCGAGAGCCTGGCCTGCTCGCGCTGCTGCACGAGCCGGCGTCGCAGCAGCCCCACCAGGTACGGCAGCACGTACGCGCCCAGCAGCCCGGTGGTCATGGTGATCCACAGCCCGAGGCCGCCGCCC
The DNA here is from genome assembly GCF_002850745.1 of Nonomuraea indica. Taxonomy (GTDB): domain Bacteria; phylum Actinomycetota; class Actinomycetes; order Streptosporangiales; family Streptosporangiaceae; genus Nonomuraea; species Nonomuraea indica. The sequence continues at coordinate 65,716 of NZ_KZ559486.1, read as the reverse complement.
TCCGCCACCACCAGGCCCACGCCGACCAGGGCGAGCGGCACGAGCGCCGCCGGGGCCGGCCAGGTGCCCGCCGTGCGCCGGCCGGCCAGGTAGGCGTACCAGATGACGGACAACGTCACCGGCTGGATCGGCAGGATCTTCACGTAAGGGAGCGGCTCCGGCCACACCAGCGTGGACGTGGCGAGCCCCGCGTCGAACCGCCACGGCCCGAACGGCAGCAGCACCAGCACCGCGGCGAGCGGCCACGGCCTGCCGACCAGCACGGCCACCCCGGCGAGCGCGATCAGCGGGCCGGTCCGCACGGCGAACTCCGCCGCGTCGGTGAGCGGGTCGGGCCCCATGGCGGCGATCAACGCCGACAGCAGGAGCCACAGCAGGAGGTCACGGGCCCACTGGGCGCGGGTCCGGCGGCGCAGGTGCTTCACGGGGCGACGCTACCGGGCGGCGGGGCGGGCGCGACCCCGCCGGGGGTAAGCCCGCACCCCTGACGAAAGTGGGGGCCGGGCGAGCCGGTGCACGTGGGGGCGATGCGTCGGTGGGCCGGTGGGCGGTGGGCCGGTGGCCGGTGGGCGGTGGGCGGTGGGCGCGGGTGGTGGGCGGCGGGTGGTGGGGCGAGGGCCCGCGGTGGGGTGGGGCTGGCTCCACCCCAAAGGCGGATACGTGCACTCCTGCCCCGCGGGCCGCGGGCCGGTTGGATCGGTGGTGTGGTCATCGACGGCCATGGTTCCGGCCCCGACCAAAGTCGGGGGTGGTGCGTACCAATCGTCCGATGTGCCGTGACCTGCGGAGTTCCTACCGTCCTGAGGTACGGGCCCTGATCTCTCTCGGGGCATGGCCCGCGTTCGACCCGGGGGATTCCCCGATGTCCAACGCCACCTCACGCCGTCAGGCTTCGAGGTGCCTCAACGATCGGAGTACACGTATGTCGCACGCCATCCTCGACCTGGTGCACCAGGTGATGTCGTCACCGTGGTTGTACGTGGCGATCTTCGCGCTGGCGGTGCTCGACGGGTTCTTCCCGATCGTGCCCGCCGAGACGTCGGTGATCACCGCCGGGGTCTTCGCGGCGTCCGGCGACACGAACCTGGCCCTGGTGATCCTGGTCGCCGCCGTCGGCGCCTTCGCCGGGGACCACACCTCGTACCTGATCGGCAACAGGTCGGGAGCCCGGCTGCGCGAGCGCAGGGCGTTCGTGTGGGCACGGGAGGCGCTGGCCGAGCGCGGCGGGCTGGTGCTCGTGGTGGCCCGCTACATCCCCGGCGGCCGGACCGCCACCACGCTGACCATGGGCGCGGTGCGCTACCCGCTGCGCTCGTTCACGTTCTTCGACGCGATCGCCGCCTCCTCGTGGGCGGTGTACTCCGGGCTGATCGGCTTCTTCGGCGGGATGGCGTTCGAGAACGACCCCGTCAAGGGGCTGCTGCTCGGCCTCGGCATCGCGGTGTCCGTCACCGGGATCGTCGAGCTCGTGCGCTGGGTCAGGAAGCGGCGCGCCACCCAGGCTTCCGCTGAGCGACCCCCGGTGGACATGTCCGTTTGACCCTGCCCGGTGACCATCCCTGTGAGAGGAGACGGCATGACAGTGCTGGCCGCGGCTGTGGCGCTCGTCGGCTCGTTGTTCTTCGCGCTCGGCGCCGCCCTGCAGCAGTTCGAGGCGGTGGGCGCGGCCCGGCCGGGCCTGCTCGCGCTGCTGCGCCGGCCGCGCTGGCTGCTCGGCGGCGGGTCCATCCTGGTGGGCGGCGGCCTGCACATCGTCGCCCTCGGGCTCGGACCGCTGACGGTCGTGCAGCCGATGGGCGTGGCCAGTCTCCTGTTCGCGCTGCCGATCGCGGCCACGCTGCACGGCCGCCGGCCGTCCCGCCGCGAGCTGGCCGCCGCCGCCGTGGTGGCGAGCGGGCTGGTCGGGCTGGTGCTGCTGGTGCCCGAGTCCGACGGGCCGACCCGGCTGGAGCCCGCCGGCGTGCTGACGCTGCTGGGCGTCTCCGGCGCGGCGGCGGTGCTGCTGTGGGCCGGCTCGCGGGCGGCGTCTCCCGCGGGCCGCGCGGCGCTGCTCGCGACCAGCTCCGGCGTGCTCTACGGGGCCACCGCCACACTCGTCCGGGTGCTGGTGGACGGCGCCTGGAACTGGTGGTACCTGCTGGCGCTGCCGGTGCCCGCCCTGCTCGCGCTGATGATGCTGCAACGGGCGTACGCCGTCGGCCATTTCGGCGTGTCGTTCGCCTCGCTGCAGATCGCCGACCCGCTCACGGCGGTGGCGTTCGGCGCGTTGCTACTCGGCGAGCCGCTCCCCACCGGCGTGGTGCCGGTGGTGGCGGCGGCGCTGACGGCGGCGGGAACCGTCGCCCTGGCCCGGACCACTCCGCTGGAGGCCCGCCACTGACCTGATCGCCGCCCCCCCGGCCCCTCCCCCCGGCCCGGTCCCGCAGACCCTGCCCTGTCAGTCCTGTCCCGTTGTGCCGGTCCTGTCCTGTCGTGCCGGTCCCGTCCTGTCCTGTCGTCGCTCCGGCCCTCCCCGCGCCGGTCCGCGTCCACCTGCGAAACGGAGTCTCCCATGGCCGTACCGCTGCCCCGCACCGCCGCCGACCACGCCGCCCTCGCCCCCGTCCCGGTGCGGCCCCGCCGCATCCTGATCTCCACCGACACCTACCCGCCGGACGTGAACGGCGCCGCGTACTTCACCCACCGCCTGGCCACCGGCCTGGCCGAGCGCGGCAACGACGTGCACGTCGTCTGCCAGTCGGACACCGGGCCGGCCACCGCCGACGTGGTGGACGGCGTGGTCGTGCACCGGCTGCGCTCCGCCCCGGTCCTGGTCCACCCGACCATGCGGGTGACCGTGCCGGCCCGGCTGGACCGGCTGGTGGCCGCCGTCGACCCGGACGTGCTGCACACCCAGGGCCATTTCGTCGTCGGCCGGGCCGCGATCGCCGCCGCCCGCCGCCGCGGGGTGCCCGTGGTCGCCACCAACCACTTCATGCCCGACAACCTCTTCCAGTTCGGTCACATCCCCCAGCGGCTGCGGGCCAGGGCCGGCCGGCTCGCCTGGCGCGACTTCGCGCGGATCTTCGACCGCGCCGACCGGATCACGACGCCGACGCCGCTGGCCGCCGGCCTGCTGCGCGAGCAGGGGTTCGGCCGTGACGTCGAACCGGTGTCCTGCGGCATCGACCTGGCGAGATTCCGCCCGCACGCCGAGCCGAAGCAGTGGGCGCGCAAGATGTTCGGCCTGCCCGACCGGCCCACCGTCCTGTTCGTCGGCCGCCTGGACGAGGAGAAGCGCCTGACGGAGCTCATCCGCGCCCTGCCGTACGTGCTCAACGTCACCGACGCGCAGGTCGCGCTCGTCGGCCGGGGCAACCAGCGGCCCGAGCTGGAGAGGCTGGCCAGGCGCATCGGCGTGGCCGAGCGGGTGTCGTTCCTGGGATTCGTGCCCGACGAGGAGATGCCGCAGACGTTCGCCGCGGCCGACGTGTTCGCCATGCCGGGCGTGGCCGAGTTGCAGAGCATCGCCACGCTGGAGGCGATGGCCAGCGGCCTGCCCGTGGTGGCGGCCGACGCGATGGCGCTGCCGCACCTGGTGGACGGCAACGGCTACCTGTTCGAGCCCGGCGACGTGATGGCTCTGGCCAGGCACCTGACCGCCATCCTGACCGACGAGCCGCTGCGCGCCCGGCTCGGGCGGACCAGCCGCGAGCTGGCGATGACGCACGACCACCAGCACTCTCTCGCCCGTTTCGAGCAGATCTATGACGAGGTGACGCGATGACGGTTCACGACCCGGCCCCGGGAAGCGTCCGCGGTGATGTCGCGGGCCCGGTCGGCGGCGCCCTGCTGGCGGCCGGCGCGTTCGGCTACGCCCAGGTGACGCTGCCGGAGCAGCCGCTGCTCAGCGACTACGCGCTCGTGCCCGGCGGCATGCTGCCGGTGCTGGCCGGCCTGCTGGCGCTCGCGGGGGCCTGCCTGTGGCTGGCGTACGGGCTGACGGTCCGCGAGCCCGCCCGCACCGCGGCCACCCGGGTGCTGCTGGTGGCCGCCGCGGCAGGCCTGCTCCTGTGCGCGGTCTTCCCCACCGACCCCGGCGTCTCGCAGCTCAGCACGGTGGCCGGGGAGATCCACCGGTGGGCCGCCGCCGTCGTGTTCACCGCGCTGCCCCTCGCGGGGTGGACGCTGGCCCGGCGGGACACGTCCCCGTCGTGGGCCAACGCGCTCCGGGCCCTGAGCGTGACGTCGGCGCTGGCGCTGGCCGGCTTCCTGCTCGCGCACCCGGCGTCGTTCACCTCGGCGGCGATCGACGGCGCCGCCTTCTACGGGCTGTTCCAGCGCGGCGTGGTGCTGGCCGAGATCGCCCTGGTCACCGTCATGGCGCTGACGGCCGCCGCCGGGCGCCGGCCCGCGGCCGCGCTGCGGTCCCCGGGCTCCGCCGGTCCCGCGGCCGAACGCGCCGGGGCCGCTCCGGAATCGGGACGGCTCGCCGCCTGAGATGCTTCGTCACCCGTCGAAACGATCCGCGCCTAGCGTGGGGACATGGCCGACTCCATGACCCCGGACACCACGACCCCGGACACCTCGACCCCGGGCTCCATGACCCCGGACTCCATGACCCCGGACACCATGACCGCGGGCGCCGTGACCTTCCGCGACCTGCACCGTCCCGGCGACCCGTTCGTGCTGCCCAACGCCTGGGACTACGGCTCGGCCGCGCTGCTGGCCGCCCACGGGTTCGCCGCGATCGGCACCACCAGCCTCGGCGTGGCCGCCGTGCACGGCAGGCCCGACGCCGCAGGCGCCACCCGGGCCGAGACGATCGAGCTGGCCGCGACCATCCGCGACCTCGGCGTCCTGGTCACCGTCGACATCGAGGGCGGCTTCAGCGACGACCCCGCCGAGGTCGCGGACCTCGTCGCGGCCCTGGCCGCGCTCGGCGTCGTGGGCGTCAACCTGGAGGACGGCCGCCCCGACGGCACGCTGCGGCCGATCGCGCTCCAGCAGCGCATCATCGAGGCCGCGCTCGGCCACGGCGTGTTCGTCAACGCCCGGACCGACACCTGCTGGCTGCGTACCGGCGACACGCTGGAACGGGTGCGGGCCTACGGGCACGCCGACGGCGTGTTCGTCCCCGGTCTGGCCGGCCTGCGCGAGATCGAGACGGTGGCGGCGAGCACCCCGCTGCCGCTCAACGTGCTCCACCAGCCGGACGGCCCGGCCCTGGACCGGCTCGCCGCGGCGGGCGTGGCCAGGGTCAGCACCGGGTCGCTGCCGTACCGGGCCGCGCTGCGCGGCGCGCTGGCGGCCGTGCTGGCCGTACGGGGCGAAGAGGCTCCGGTGCCGTTGCCCACCTACGGACAGATCGCCGCGATGCTGCCGCACCCCGGATAATCGGGGTATGCGCTTCGAGATCCTCGGCCCCACCCGAGTCGTGGGCGAGGACGGGGAGCAGATCCCCCTCGGCGGCCCCCGGATGCGGAGCCTCCTCACACTGCTGGCCCTCGACGTGGGCCGCGTCGTCCGCTCCGGCGTGCTGGTCGACGGCCTGTACGGCGAGCAGCCGCCCGACGGCGTCGCCAACGCCCTGCAGGCCCAGGTGTCGCGGCTGCGCCGGGTGCTGGGCCGCGACCGGATCGAGTTCCATCCGGCCGGCTACCTGCTGGCCGCCGACCCCGGCGACGTGGACGCCCGCCGGTTCGAACGGCTGGCCGGCGAGGGCGGGCACGCGCTGCGCGCGGGCGACGCCCGCCTGGCCGCCTCCCTGCTGCGCGAGGCCCTGTCGCTGTGGCGCGGCGCGGCGCTGTCCGACGCCCCGCTCGCGGCGGCCGCGGCGGCGGGACTGGAGGAGAGGCGGCTGGTGGCCGTCGAGGACCGGGTGCAGGCCGACCTGGAGCTGGGCCGCCATCGCGAGCTGGTGGCGGAGCTGCGGCAGCTCACCGCCGCCCACCCGCTCCGCGAGCGGCCGCGGGCCCAGCTGATGCGCGCCCTGTACGGCAGCGGCCGGCAGGCGGAGGCGCTCGGCGCGTACGAGGAGGCGCGGCGCGTCCTCGACGAGGAGCTGGGCCTGGCGCCCGGCGCCGAGCTGTCGGCTGCCCATCTGGCCGTGCTGCGCGGCGACCCGGCCCTGGGCACGGCGACCACCGGCGTGCAGTCGCCCGAGACGGCGGGCACGCCGTCACGGGCGACTGCGGGCACGCCGTCACACCAGACAGCGAGCACGCCGTCACACGAGACTGCCGGCGCGGCGTCACACCAGACAGCGGGCACGCCGTCACGCGAGACGGCGGGGGTGCCGGGCGCGCGCAAGGCCGGGGTGCGGGCGCAGCTCACCAGCTTCGTCGGCCGTGGTGCGGAGCTGGAACAGGTCGCCGCCCTGTTGCGGCAGGCCCGGCTCGTCACGCTCATCGGCGCCGGTGGCGCGGGCAAGACCCGGCTGGCCCTGGAGGCGGCCGGGCGCGAGGCCGGCGACGTCTGCTTCGTGCAGCTCGCGGGCGGCACGGCCGACCGTGGCGTGCCGGACGCCGTGCTGGCGGCGCTCGGCATCCGCGAGGGCCGGCTCGCCGGCCCCGACCGTGCAGCGCCCGACCCGGTCTCCCGGCTGGTCACCGCGCTCGCCGAACGCGACCTGCTGCTGGTGCTCGACAACTGCGAGCACGTCGTCGGGCCCGCCGCCGAGCTGGCCGACCTGCTGCTGGCCGCCTGCCCGGGGCTGCGGGTGCTGGCGACCAGCCGCGAGGCGCTGGGCATCACCGGCGAGCGGCTGCTGCCGGTGAGCCCCCTGCTGCCCCTGCCGCCGCCCAGCGCGCCGAACCCGCTCGACTACCCGGCCGTCCGGCTGTTCGCCGACCGGGCGACGGCGGTCCGGCCGGACTTCGCGGTCGGCAAGGGCAACGCCGCCCACGTGGCGGCCGTCTGCCGCGCCCTCGACGGGCTGCCGCTGGCCATCGAACTGGCCGCCGCCCGGTTGCGCACGCTGACGGTGGCCGAGGTGGCGGCGCGGCTCGACGACAGGTTCCGGCTGCTGGCCAAGGGCAGCCGCACGGCGCTGCCCCGGCACCAGACGCTGCGCGCGGTCGTGGCCTGGAGCTGGGACCTGCTCGACGAGGACGAGCAGGTGATGGCCAGGCGGCTGACCGTGTTCGCCGACGGCGCCACACCCGGCGCGGCGGAGCGGGTGTGCGGGCTGCCGGAGGAGGTGCTGTTCTCGCTGGCGGACAAGTCGCTGGTGGAGGTGTCCGGGGGTCGCTACCGGATGCTGGAGACGATCAAGGCGTTCTGCGCCGAGCGGCTGGCCGAGGCGGGCGAGGAGGACGCGCTGCGCGAGGCGCACGCCGCCTTCTACCTCGACCTCGCGACGACCGCCGACCCGTGGCTGCGCCGGGCGGAACAACTGGAGTGGCTGGCTCTCCTCGACGGGGAGAACGACGACCTCGACGCGGCCGTGCGGTGGGCGGCCGAGGCCGGCCGGACCGAGCTGGGCCTGCGGCTGGTCGCCCACGCGGCCTGCTACTGGTGGATGCGCGGCCACCGGCTGACGCGCGCGGCCCTGGCGCGCCGGCTGCTGGCCGGGATGCCCGGCGGCGCGCCGGCCGGTCTGGAGCAGGAGTACGCGATGTGCGTGCTCGTCGCGGCATGGGGCGGCGAGCCGGGCCCGGAGCTGCGGGCCCGGCTGGAGGGGTTGCAGCGGATGGACCCGCTCTGGTACTTGCCGGCGCGGCTGGAGTTCCTCACGATGCTGCTGCCGACGTTCGTGGGACCGCCGGGTGACGCCGACCAGGTCATGGCCCTGCACGCCCAGGTGGCCGGCAGGCTGCCCGCCTGGACGGAGGCGCTCACCCACACCGGCGTCGCGTTCGTGCTGCAGGAGCAGGGCCGGCTCGAGGAGGCGAGAGCCGGGTTCGAGCGGACGCTGGCCGCGTTCACGGCGCTGGGCGAGCGCTGGGGCACGACGCTCGCGCTGTCGGGGCTGGGCACGCTGGCCCTCGACCGGCACGACTACGCGGAGGCGTACGAGCTGGCCGGGCGGTCGCTGGAGGTGGCCGAGGAGCTGGGGTCGGCGCCCGACATGGCCGAGAGCCTCTGCTGCCGGGGTGACGCCCAGGCGGCCCTGGACGACCTGGAGGGGGCGGAGGCCGACTACCTCCGCGCCGCCGACCTGTCGCGCCGGGTCGGCCACGGCGAGGCGATGTCACGGGCGCACGCCGGGCTGGGCGAGATGGCGATGCGGCGCGGCGACGTGCGAACGGCCCGCCGGTGGCTGGAGCAGGCGCTGGCGGAGTGCCCGGAGGACTGGTACAGCGCGACCGACATCCGTGGCCGCATCCTCGCCGGCCTCGGCGAACTGGAGGCGGCGGTGCCGTCACCGGAGGGCGATCCGGCGGACAGGCCGCCGGACCAGCCGACGGGCGGCTCGGGAAGCGGGGCGCCGGGCGGCGCCGTCAGCGGGCGGTAGGCGGGCGGTCAGCGGCGTCGCCGAGGGTGGCCGCATGACGAGACGATGGTCCTCCCTGGTGGTCGCCTGCCTGGCGACCCTGCTGCTCTCGCTCGACCTCACCGTCCTGCACCTGGCGCTGCCACGGCTGGTCGGCGAGCTCGGCGCGGGCGCCACGCAACTGCTCTGGATCGGCGACGTGTACGGCTTCGCGCTGGCGGGCCTGCTGATCACCATGGGCAACGTCGGCGACCGCATCGGCCGTAAGCGGCTGCTGCTCATCGGCACCGCCGCGTTCGGCGCCGCCTCGGCGGTGACCGCGTACGCGCCGAACGCCGAGCTGCTGATCGCGGCGCGGGCACTGCTCGGCGTGGCGGGTGCGACGATCATGCCGTCCACCCTGTCGATCATCCGGAACGTCTTCACCGACGCCCGCGAGCGCACCGCCGCGATCGGCGTCTGGAGCGGGATGAGCGCCGCCGGGTTCGCCGTGGGCCCAGTGGTGGGCGGGCTGTTGCTGGAGCGCTTCTGGTGGGGTTCGGTGTTCCTCGTCAACGTGCCGATCATGGCGCTGGTGTTCGTCGGCGGCCTCCTGGTGCTGCCGGAGTCGCGCGACCCCGACGCGGGAAGGATCGACCTGCTCAGCGTGGCACTGTCGTTCACCGGCGTGGTCGCGGTCATCTACGCGGTCAAGGAGGCGGCGCACAGGGGCGTCGAGCACGCGGACGTACCGGTGGCCGGCGTGCTCGGGCTGGCCTGCCTGGCCTGGTTCGGCCGGCGGCAGAGCACGCTGGCCGAGCCGCTGATCGACGTGCGGCTCTTCCGGCGGCGGGCGTTCAGCGCGTCCATCGGCACGAACCTGCTGGCCATCTTCACCATGATGGCCATGTCGCTGATCTTCGCCTGGTACTTCCAGCTCGTGCTCGGCTGGTCACCGCTGCAGGCGGGCCTGGCGGGCCTGCCGGGCGGGCTGAGCGGCGCGATCGGCGGGATGCTGGCGGCCCGGCTCATCGGGCCTCTCGGCCGGAACGGCGTCGTGGCGCTGGGCCTGCTGCTGAACGCCGGGGCGTTCCTCGTGTACGGCTCGCTCGGGACGGACGCCGGCTACCCGGTGATCCTGGCCGCGATGCTGGTGGGCGGCCTGGGGATCGGGTTCGCGTTCACCGTCAACAACGACAACGTGCTGGCCGCCGTGCCCAGGGAACGCGCCGGGGCCGCGGCGGCGGTGTCGGAGACGTCGTTCGAGCTGGGCGGCGCGCTCGGCATCGCGGTTCTCGGCACGGTGCTCAACAGCGCCTACAGCGCCGGTCTGCGCCTGCCGGCCGGGGTGCCCGCCGGGGCGGCGCGCGAGTCCATCGCGGGGGCGATGGAGGTGGCGGCGACCCTGCCGCCTGACCAGGCGGCCGCGCTGGTGCGGGCGGCGCGGGTGGCGTTCGTCGAGGGGATGCACGTCACGGGGCTTGTCACGGCGGGGTTGCTGGTGGTGACGGCGGTGTTCGCGTTCGTCGGGCTCCGGGGCGTGCCCAGGGTGATCCCCGAGGAGGTCCTGGCCCGCGCCCGCTCCTGACCCGCGCGGAGCGGCCGGGCGGGGCCGGGCGAGGAAGGGGCGCCACGCCGCCGCACGGAGCGGCCGGGCGGGGCCGGGTGAGGAGGGGGCGTCACGCCGCCGCGCGCGCGGCGCAGGGCCGGGAGCGGAGCGGGGCGAGGCCGGCGAGGCGGGTGCCGACCAGCCGGGCGAGCCCCTCGATGGCCTGGATGCCCTGCCCCTCACCGGCCTGCTGGTCGGTCTGCACCGACAGCAGCAGGTCCCGGCCCGGGCCGGTGATCCGCCCGTAGCTGGTCACCGCCCACGTGTTGCGGACGAACGGCCGCGGGGTCCAGCCGTTCTTGAGCGCCACCCGGTCGCCGGGCCGGGCGGCGGCGCTGACCCCCCACGCCTGCTCCGGCCGGACCCGGCTCATGAGGCCGAGCACCAGGCGGCGGTCCGCGGCGCTCAGCCCGGCCCCGCCCCTGGCCAGGACGGTCAGCAGCCTGATCCGGTCGGCCGGGCTGGTGGTGGTGCCGCCCCAGAACCTGCTCGGCCCCGGCGTGGTCTCCCGCATCCCCGCCCGGCGGTAGAAGCCGCTCATGCCGCCGCCCGCGCCCACCCGCCCCCACAGCGTGTCGGCCGCCGCGTTGTCGCTCTCGCGGATCATGCGGGACGCCAGCTCCCGCTCCCCCGCCGCCGGCCCGGTACGGCGCAGCACCAGCAGCCTGGCCAGGATGTCCACCTTGGCGCCGCTGGCCGTGATGGTGCCGCGCTCGTGCTCCCCGCGGCCCAGCCGCACGCCGGTCACCAGGTCGTGCGCGGCGAAGACGATCCGGCCGGGCCGTCCGGCCAGGTAGCGGTCGATGTCACGCAGCAGCCGGGCGCGGGCGGCCCGGCCGGCGCGCGGATCGGCCACCTTCAGCACGCAGGGCGCCACGATGATCCGGGCCCGCGCGGACGCCACCGGCGAGGGCGGGCCCACCGCCCGCTCGGTGCCGCACCCGGCCCCCAGCCCGAACCCCAGCAGGGCCGTGGCGAGCACGGCACCCCGTCCTGTCGCACCCACGCAGCAACCCCCGAGATGTCACCGGGGGTCACGACGATCCATCCCCTCATGCCCGCCTTGTCACACCTCGGGGGGCGGGGTCACAGATGCTCGCGCAGGAAGGCCGCGGTCGCCTCGACGGCCTGCGACACGTACGGCTCGGCGTCGTAGAGGTCGATGTGCCGCCGCGCGTCGAGCCAGACGAGCCGTTTGGGCTCGTCGAGCCGCCGGAACGCCTCCTCCGCGCCCTCCGGCGAGCAGAACCGGTCGACCACCCCGTGCACGATGAGCGCCGGCTTGGGCGACAGGAAGTCCGCGCCCATCATGTTGTCCATGGTGATCAGCTCGCGGACGCTGGCCCGGGTGACCTCGTTCCGCCAGGTCGCCGAGGCGGCCCGCCCGGTGCCGTAGTAGGCCCACGGCTCGTCGCCGGGCATGGCGGCCTCGCCCTCCTCGGCCACGGCCGGGAGGTACTCGACCGGCCCGCCCCGGTCCTGGCGTTCCAGCACCTCGCCGAGAGCGGCCAGCGCCGCCTGGTAGTCCATGCCGGCCCGCATCGCGTAGGGGTTGTTGTACGCCCCGGCGATCCCGGCGAACACCTTCACCCGGGGGTCGAAGGCGGCGAACTTCAGCGCGTACCCGCCGCCGAGGCAGATGCCGACGGCGCCGATCCGCTCACCGTCCACCTCCGGCCGCGATCTCAGCAGCGACACCGCGGCCCGCAGGTCGTTCAGCTTGCCCTGCGGATCCTCGTGCCGCCGCGGCGTGCCCCGGGACTCGCCCCAGTTGCGATGGTCGAACGCCAGCGTGACGTACCCCTCGCCGGTGAGCCGTTCGGCGTACAGACCGGTCACCTGGTCGCGGACGCCGGTGAACGGCCCGGTGAGCACGAGCGCGGGCAGCGGCCCGCGCGCGCCGGCCGGCACGCGCAGGTCGCCGGCCAGCTCGATCCCGTCGGCCGCGAAAGTGATCCTCATGCCCCCAGTGTGGGGGTCGCGGCGACCGGCCGGCACCCGGCCGCCGCGGCCTCGCGGCATCCGCGGGTCAGGAGTCGAACCCGAGGCCCATCCGGTCGAGGGTCCGCAACCACAGGTTGCGCCGGCCCTGGTGGCGGTCGGCCTGGGCGATCGACCAGCGGGTGAACTGGATCACCCCCGACCGCACCGGCTCGGGCGGGAACGGGACGGGCTTCTCCCGCACCATGCGCAGCTCCGTCCGCTCGGTCCGCTCACCTGACAGCAGGTCGAGCATGACGTTGGCGCCGAAGCGGGTGGCGCCGACGCCCATGCCGGTGTAGCCGACCGCGTAGGCCAGCCGTCCGCCGTGCGCCCGGCCGTAGAAGGCGCTGAACCTGCTGCACGTGTCGATCACGCCGCCCCAGCGGTGCGTGAAGCGCACGTCCGGAAGCTGGGGGAAGGTGGTGGCGAAGTGCTCGGCCAGGGTGACGAACGTCTGGTCACGCTGGTCGTACTCCGGCTTGACCAGGCCCCCGTTGTAGTAGACGGCGTCGTAGCCGCCCCACAGGATCCGGTTGTCGTCGGTCAGCCGGTAGTAGTGGAACTGGTTGGCCGAGTCGCCGACGCCCTGCCGGTTGCGCCAGCCGATCGCGGCGAGCTGGTCGTCCGACAGCGGCTCCGTCATGAGCGCGTAGTCGTAGACCGGCACCACGAAGTGCTTGAGCCGGCGCAGCAGCGGCGGGAACACCCCCGTGCCGAGCGCGACCCGGCGCCCGGAGGCGACTCCGTGCGGGGTGTGCAGGCGGATGACGGTCCCGTCGTCGTCGAGCGAGCGGACCGGGGTGCGCTCGTAGACGCGTACGCCGAGCCGCAGGCACGCCTCCCGCAGCCCCCACGCCAGGCGGGCCGGGTCGAGCATGGCGCAGCCCCGGCGGTCCCAGAGCCCGCCCAGGTAGGTGGGCGAGTCGATCTCCGCCCGGACCTGCTCCCGGTCCATCGCCTCGTAGTCGAGGCCCAGCTCGGCGATCAGGTCGAGGTGTTCGGTCAGCCCGTCGAGCTGCCACGGCTCCGTGGCGACGTTCAGCTCTCCGGTGCGCTCGAACGAGCAGTCGATGCCGTGGCGTTCCAGCGTCCGCTCGATCTCGTCGAGGTTCTCCACGCCCAGGCGTTCGAGCCGGCCGATCTCGTCGGGCCAGCGTTCCAGGCCGTTGGCCAGGCCATGGGTGAGGGTCGCCATGCAGAACCCGCCGTTGCGGCCGGAGGCCGCCCAGCCGATCCGGCGCCCCTCCAGCAGGACGACGTCCTGCCCGGGGTCGCGTTCCTTGGCCATCAGGGCCGTCCACAGCCCCGAGAAGCCTCCGCCGACGACGACCAGGTCGGCGCTCGTGTCTCCGATGAGCCGCGGTCGCGGCTCGGGTCTGGCCGGGGTGTCCAGCCAGTACGGCTTGCGCTCCGCGTCAGCAAGCGCCTTCAGCGGATCCACAAATCCCACTTCCCTACGGTGTTGTTCGTTGTGTGATTGCGGGATCTCAAGGTGTTTGACCTCGCGCGGGTTCCCCCCGCCGGTATCCGATCTCGCCTCCCTGTTCTTTGCCGGAGTACGCGTAACCCCCCGCGGGGCCGCGGGGGGAAGCTTGGTGCGCGGGCGTCAGGCGCGGCGGCGCGCGGCGACCGCGTTGGCGATCGCGATGAGCACGCCGATGCCGAAGATCAGCGTACCCATGACGTTGACCTGCGGCGGGATGCCTGTCTTGACGGAGCCGATGATCCACAGCGGGAACGTGATGGTCGAGCCGTTGACGAAGCTGGTGACCACGTAGTCGTCGATGGACAGCGCGAAGGCCAGCATCGCGCCCGCCGCCACGCCCGGCATGATGGCCGGCAGCGTCACCTGGCGGAAGGTCCCCCACGGGGTGGCGCCCAGGTCTCGGGCCGCCTCCTCCAGCGACGGGTCCAGCGTGACGACGCGCGCCCGCACGGTCACCGTGACGAACGACAGCGAGAACAGCACGTGCGCGATCGTGATCGTGGCGGCGTCGCGCGGCAGGTTGGCCGAGACGAACAGCGACAGCAGCGAGGCGCCCATGACCAGTTCGGGGGTGGAGATGGCGGCGAAGACCAGGAAGTTGGTGACGCCCCGTCCCTTGAAGCGGTGGCGGCCCAGCGCCAGGCCCAGCATCGTGCCGATCACCACCGTGACGACGGTGCTGGCCACCGCGATGTAGATCGAGTTGAGCAGCGCGGTGGTGAGGTCGGAGATGCCGAACAGCTCCTGGTACCACCGGAGCGTGAAGCCCTGCCACCTCGTGTTGGACTTGCTCTTCTTGTCGTTGAAGCCGAACAGGATCATCACGGCGATCGGCGACGACAGCCAGGCGATGATCAGCCAGGTGTAGGCGTGCAGCAGCCGGTCGCCGAGCTTCCCGCGCATCCGGGTGGACAGTCTGGTCATCGCGCCGCCGCCTCCAGCACGTTCTCCGTGCCGAGCACCCGGGCGTAGACGAAGATGCCCACGAGCAGCACCGCCATGAGCGTGAACGACAGCGCCGAGGCCGTCGGGTACTGCAGGTTGGTCAGGTAGGTGGTCTGGATGATGTTGCCGATCATGGTGTTGGACGTGCCGCCGAGCACCTGGGCGTTGACCGGGTCCGCCGTGGCGGGCACGAACGTCATGAGCACCCCGGCGAACACCCCCGGCAGCGACAGCGGCAGCACGACCCGCCGGAAGGCCGCCGTGCGGGAGGCGTACAGGTCCTGCGCCGCCTCCACGACCCGCGGGTCGACCCGCTCCAGCGCCACGTAGATCGGCAGGATCATGAACGGCAGCCAGTTGTACGTCAGGCCGGCGATCACCGCGAACGCCGTGGCGAGCACGTGGAAGTCGGCGGGCAGCAGCCCCCAGCCCTTCAGCGTGCCGAACAGGATGCCGTCGTCGGCCAGCAGGAAACCCCACGAGATCGTCCGCAGCACGAACGACACGAAGAACGGCAGCAGGAGCAGGAACAGGTACATCGACTTGCGGTGGCCGCCCTTGAAGGCGATCCAGTAGGCCACCGGGTAGCCGATCAGCAGCATCGCCAGCGTGGCCGCTCCGCCGTACGCCAGGGAGCGCACGAGCTGGGTGCTGTAGCGGCTGAGAGCGTCGGTGTAGTTGGAGACGCTGAACGTCATCGCGAAGCCGTCGATGGCGTTGCCCGTCTGCAGCGACACCGACGCCATGGCGGCCATCGGCACCACCAGGAAGATCGCCAGCCACATCCAGCCAGGCAGCGCCAGCAGGTACGGGGTGAGGCGCTTCATGCCCTACGCCTGCGTGATCGACTGGAAGATCGGGTTGAAGACCTGCTCCTGCGCCGTGGTCAGCTTGGTGTAGCTGTGCAGCTTGGCGTAGTCGGCCTCGGTCGGGAACATGAGCGGGCTGGAGACCATCTGGTCCAGCGACTCCTTGTCCTCGCCCGTGGCCTTGGCGGCCTTGTCCTTGAGGATGTCCTGCACGGCCGGCACCGGGGTGATGAACTGGATGAACTCGTCCAGCTCGGCGGCGATGGCCGGCTTGTACAGGAAGTCCATGAGCATGAGCGCGTCGACCGGGTTGGCGGCGCCCTTCGGGATGAGCATGTTGTCGGTCCAGATGGTGCCCCCTTCCTCGGGCACGTAGAACTCGACCGGCTCGCCCGCGAGCTGACGCTGGAAGACGTCGCCCGACCAGGCCATGCTGATCCAGATGTCGCCCTTCGACACCGCGTCGATGTACGCCTGGTCGTAGTACTTCCGGACGATTCCCGCGTCGCGCTGGGCCTTGAGCTTCTCCCCGGCCTTCTGCCAGTCCGCCTCGGTCGACGCCTCCGGCGCGATGCCGAGCGCGATCATGCCGAAGTTGGCGATCTCCTGGGCGTCGGCCATCATGCCGACCCGGCCCTTGTACTTCGGGTCGAACAGAGCGTTGATGCTCTTGAGCTCTTCCTTGACGTACTTGGTGTTGTACGCGATCCCCGTCACACCCGAGGTGTAGGGGATCGTGTAGGTGTTGCCCGGGTCGTAGGCCCGCTTCTTGTACGCCGCCCCGGCGTTGGCCGCGAAGTTCGGCAGCTTGGAGTGGTCCAGCGGCACGCAGTAGCCCAGCTCGATCATGTGCTGGAGCTGGATGCCGTTGGTCATGACGACGATGTCGTAGCCCAGCGACTGGCCGGCGCGGAGCACGGGGTCGGCCTTGCCGAAGAACTCGGCGTTCTCCTGGATGACCTCCTTGTACTCGTAGGCGATGCCGGTCTCCTTCTGGAACTGCTTCAGCGGAGCCTGATCCTCCGGCATGTACTCCGGCCAGTTGGCGAAGACCACCTTGCCGTGCTTGGTCTGCTTGGCCCAGTAGTCCTGGACCGCGTCGGTCTTCGGCGGCGCCGCCTTCTGGCCTTCCACGCCGCAGGCGGCCAGGGCCAGGCCGGCCGCGGAGAAGCCGGCGATCCGGAAGGCCTCGCGGCGGGTGCGGGGCTGCGTCATGCCCCGCAGCAGGGCGGGGTCGTACTGGTGCTTCATGTGCTCGGTCAACTTCCTAGTGCGTAAGAGTGCTGCGCCTGCCACGACAGCCACACCGCGTCGCCTCGCTCCGCGATGTTCCTGGCGTCGTGCGCGTTCTGCTGGAACACCGTCACCTCCGTCCCGCCCGCGAGGCTGACGGCGTAGCTGGTGTACGTGCCCAGGTAGACCACCTCGGTGACGGTCCCGGGCACCACGCTCACCTCGCCGTCCGGCTTCTCGGCGGAAATCGTGATCTTCTCCGGGCGGACGGTGAGCGTGACGTCGCCCTCCCGCTCCGGCACCAGGACCCGGCCGCCGCCCACCTCCAGGACGCCGCCGTTCGCGACGCCGGACAGGAGGTTGGAGGTGCCGATGAAACCCGCGACGAAGGAGCTGGCCGGACGCTCGTAGATCTCGCGCGGGCCGGCGAGCTGTTCCACGAGGCCGTCCTTCATGACGGCGATGCGGTCGCTCATCGTCAGCGCCTCGCTCTGGTCGTGCGTCACGTACACGAACGTGATGCCGACCTCGCGCTGGATCCGCTTCAGCTCGATCTGCATGGCCTGGCGCAGCTTCAGGTCGAGCGCGCCGAGCGGCTCGTCCAGCAGCAGCGCGCTCGGCCGGTTGACCAGGGCGCGGGCCAGCGCGACCCGCTGCTGCTGGCCGCCGGACATCTCCCGCGGCCTGCGCTTCTCCCGGCCCGTCAGGTCGACGATCTCCAGGATCTCGCCGACCCGCCGCTTGATCTCCTCCTGGGGAGTCCTGCGCTGCTTGAGGCCGAAGGCCACGTTGTCCCACACGTTCATGTGCGGGAACAGGGCATAGGACTGGAAGACCATGTTGACGTCGCGCTTGTTCGGCGGGACGTTCGTCACGTCCTGCCCGTGCAGCTTCACCACGCCTCGTGAGGGCTCCTCGAAGCCGGCGATCATCCGCATGGTGGTGGTCTTGCCGCACCCGGAGGGGCCGAGGAGGGAGAAGAACTCCCCCTCGGCGATGTCGAGCGTGACCCCCTTCACCGCCTGGACGACCTCGCCGTGCGAGACGTACTCCTTGACGACGCCTTCGAGTTCGATCGCGTTCAGCTCGGCCATGTCCAGGTTCTATTCCTTGTCGTGCCGTGTCGCGTTATTCGCCGATGTAGTGCATGACGTGCTTGACCCGGGTGTAGTCGTGCAACCCGAACACCGACAGGTCCTTGCCGTACCCGGAGTGCTTGAAGCCGCCGTGCGGCATCTCCGAGACGAACGGGATGTGGGTGTTCACCCAGACGACGCCGAAGTCCAGCCGGTTGGACATCCGCATGGCGCGGCCGTGGTCGGACGTCCACACCGAACTGCTCAGGCCGTATTGGACGTCGTTGGCCTTGGCCAGCGCGTCCGCCTCGTCCGTGAACGTCTGCACGGTGATGACCGGGCCGAACACCTCGTTCTGCACCATCTCGTCGTCCTGGCGGAGCCCGGAGACGACGGTCGGGGCGAAGAAGTAGCCCTTGTCGCCGACCCGGTGGCCGCCGGTGAGCACCTTGGCGTGCGACGGGACCCGGTCGATGAAGCCCTGCACCTTGGCGAGCTGGTTGGCGTTGTTGAGCGGGCCGTACAGGGCGTCCTCGTCGGACAGGTCGCCGGTGACGGTGGCCGCGGCCGCCTCGGTGAGCGCGGCGACGAACTCGTCGTGCACGCTCTCGTGGACCAGCACCCGGCAGGCGGCGGTGCAGTCCTGGCCCGCGTTGTAGTAGCCCGCCACGGCGATGTCGGCCGCGGCCTTGCCGAGGTCCTTGACGTCCTCGAACACCACGACGGGCGCCTTGCCGCCCAGTTCGAGGTGGACCCGCTTGAGGTCGTCGGCGGCGGTCCTCGCCACCGACATGCCCGCGCCGACCGAGCCGGTGATGGCGACCATGGCGGCCGTCGGGTGGCCGACGACCAGGGCGCCGGTCTCGCGGTCGCCGGTGACGACGTTGAAGACCCCGGCCGGCAGCACCTCGCCGAGGATCTCGGCGAGCTTGAGCGTGGAGGCCGGCGTGGTGTCGGACGGCTTGAGCACGACCGTGTTGCCCGCGGCCAGAGCCGGGGCGATCT
The DNA here is from genome assembly GCF_002850745.1 of Nonomuraea indica. Classification (GTDB taxonomy): domain Bacteria; phylum Actinomycetota; class Actinomycetes; order Streptosporangiales; family Streptosporangiaceae; genus Nonomuraea; species Nonomuraea indica. The sequence continues at coordinate 47,175 of NZ_KZ559486.1, read as the reverse complement.
TCCACACGGCCATCATCATCGGGTAGTTCCACGGCGTGACCTGCCCGATCACGCCGATCGGCTCGTGCCTGATGACGCTGGTGTGCCCGGCGAGGAACTCCCCGGCCGTCGGCCCCTCCAGCGTGCGCGCGGCGCCGGCGAAGAAGCGGAAGTGGTCGGCGGCGACCGGGGTCTCGTCCTCCGCCATGCGGGCGCGGGGCTTGCCGGTGTTGAGGCACTCCGCCTCGTTGATCTCGTCGGCCCGCGCGTCGATCGCGTCGGCGACCTTGAGCAGCAGGTTGGCCCGCTCCCCGGGGGTGGTCCGGCCCCATGACTCGAACGCGGCAGCCGCGGCGGCGTAGGCAGCGTCGACATCCTCCTGGCCGGAGATCGGGGCCTCAAGGTAGGCCTCGCCGGTGCAGGGATCGATGATGTCGGAGAATCGGCCGCTCTTGGCGTCCACGAACTCACCGTTGATGAAGTTCTGCAGACGGGTGGTCAAGGCAATGACCTCCTGGTGAGGTGGCTGAGATGCCGCGACTCTTACAGAGCACGTGCGTCTGGACAAGGGATTTCGTGGCGAAGATATCAAATTGCTACGAAATCGCTTGACAGGACCGCCAAAACTGACAACATGTCGCACCAGGACGGCAATGAGACGGGAACGCGCCCGTAACGGCGCGACCGGCTGGGAGGACTCCTCGCAATGACGACGCCGCCGCGCGTGCGCCGCAACAGCGCCGCAACGCCCGGGCCATTCGTGCTCGACGATTTGTCCAAGCAGATCATCGAGCAGCTCCAGGCCGACGGGCGCATGCCGTACGCGGCGATCGGCAAGGCCGTCGGCCTGTCGGAGGCCGCGGTGCGCCAGCGCGTGCAGCGGCTGCAGGAGGCCGGTGTCATGCAGATCGTCGCCGTGACCGACCCGCTGACCCTGGGGTTCCCGCGCCAGGCCATGATCGGGGTCAACTGCGAAGGCGATCTCGACACGGTCGCCGACGAGCTGGCCGCGATCGAGGAGATCGACTATGTGGTGCTCACGGCGGGCTCGTTCGATCTGATCGTCGAGGTGGTCTGCGAGGGCGACGGTCATCTTTTGGAAATTCTCAGCAAAATCCGCGCCATTCCCTCCGTACGGACCACCGAGTCGTTCGTCTATCTCAAGTTGCGCAAGCAGACCTACTCGTGGGGGACACGCTGACCCAGCCGCGCGACGGCTCTGACCGGCGCCCCGTCGGCCGCCCCGAGCCGCAGCGGCAGCATCGACACCTCCACCGCCCGTCCCTCCGCCTGCGCGGCGACCAGCCGGTCGAGCCCGGTGAGGTTCTCGGCGATGACGGCGTGCGCGCCGCACAGCACGCGGTGCGCGGGGAACTCCTCGGCGGGGGTGGGGTCGACGCTCAGCGCGTCGATCCCCACCGTGCGCACACCCCGCCGCATGAGCAGCGCGGCGGCCTCCTCGCTCAGATAAGGGTGGTCCAGGTACGCCCGGCTCCCCCAGTGCGCCGACCACCCGGTCGCCACCAGCACGATCACCCCGGCCGGGACCTCGGCGAACGCCTCCGGCCCGATGGGCGAGCGCGGCGCGAGCCCACGGCGGTCCACGACGACGGCGGGCCCGATGAAGCGCTCCAGCGGCAGCTCCTCCAGCGTGGGCAGCGCGTCGTCGATGTGGAAGGGCGCGTCCACGTGCGTGCCCGACTGGGAGCCGAGGTGCACCGACAGCACGTTGACGCCGTCGCGGGCCACGGTGAGCGCCGGGGTGAGGCTCACCTCCGGATCGCCGGGGTAGACCGGCATCCCGGTGGCGACCGGCACGGACAGATCGACGAGTTCCATGCCCGACATCGTCACACGACCGCCTCGTCGACCGCCTTCGACCAAGGTCGGGCACTGGCGCACTACGGCGACGACACCACCGGCCGCGACCCGTCGTCGAGCGTCGGCTCCGCCGAGGCCTGACTAGCCATCCAGCCCGCCCGCCGCTTCGGCCTGCGCGATCGGTGACGGTTCCGAGCCGAAGATCTCCTCGGCGGAGCGGACGCTGAGGGCCTTTCGGACCCAGAACTCGATCTCCGTCTTGTCAGTGAGACTCATGAAGCGCTCGACGTCCTTTTCGGAGAGGTAGACCCCCTGGTATCGGAGGCGGGCCCGCAACCCATTCGCGAACCAGTCCGGATGACCGATTCTGATCAGGTTGTAGCCGAACTCCGCGATGAGCTCGCTCGTTGTCAAGGGCCTAGACAAAGAGCTCCTCCACCGACTCGACGTTGGGCGCCCGCAGGACCCACTTACGCAGGACGTCCAGGTCGGTGGTGGACATGATGCGCGCCCGATCGTCCTCGCTCAGCGCGACGTGCCGATGGTCGAGCAGCAACAACACAGCCTCCGCCTCGCCCTCGGCCTTCCCCTCGGCTTTGCCTTCGGCCTTTCCTTCGGCCTTGAGGGCGCGGGCGTACTCGCCCTGGTAGAGGTGGGTCTGGGTGGCCATGAGTCGCCCCTCATGGAGGGGGGTAACCATGGCCGGAATATTACCCTACGCGAGCACGTCGGCACGTTCAGTCAGCTAGCTGGACGGTGGCGATCTCCCAGGGGTCGAGGGGGAGGCGGAGGGTTCCGCCGGTGACCGGCAGCGGGGTGCCGGGGCGGCCGCGGAGGTCGGCGTGGCGGGCCCCGGTGAAGGGGCCGGTGATGACCGCTTCCGTGGCCGTCGGGGTGAGGGCCACGACGCGGAGCTCGCGCCGGTCGTCGCGCATCCGCAACGAGGTCATGACCACGCCGTCGCCCGTCACCGACAGGCCGGCGGCCGGGGCGGGCAGGGGCAGCGACGGGTCGCCCGCACCGGGGACCGGCAGCAGGTCGTGCCGGAAGGTCTCCGCCGCCGGCGGCACCGCCGCCCAGGTCCCGCTGTACGGCATGAGCGCCAGGTCCACCGTGCGGGGGCCGCGCGACTGGGCGGCGGGCGTGGCCAGCTGCGGGCCGGCGGGCTCGGGGCGCAGTGCGTGGCGGTTGCGCGACAGGTAGCCGACCGAGCGGAGCAGGGTGAGCGCCAGCTCGCGTCCCTCGTCCGCGAGCTCGTACTCGGTGACGTGCTCCAGCAGCGCCGCCACTCCCCCGGCGGCCACCCACGAGGCGGCCGGGAACGTGGGCAGCGGCTCCTCGCCGCACCCGCCCTCGGCCGTCAGCCCGCGGGTGACGACCGCGAACTGGCCCTCGGCGTGGGAGGTGCTCGCCTGTTCGGGCAGCGGCACGTGCAGTCGCACCCGGTGGTCGGCGCAGCGGTTGTCGAACGCGACGCGCAGCCGGACGAACGGCTCGCCCGCCCGCAGCTCGACTCTGGTGTCGACGACGATCTCCTCGGTGGCGTCCGTCCGGGACGGGGCGGGCAGCTCGGGGGTGCCCTCGATCCCGGCTCCGGCGACCGGCCAGCGGTAGACGCGGCGAACGTCGAGGACGGCGACGAGCGGGCCGCCGCAGACGGCGTCCACCTCGACGCTCTCGGGTTCGTCGACGATCCGGTCGGTGGCGGGCGGCGCGTGGTTGTAGGTGTCGCCGACGTCGCCGCCGTCGACGATGCGGCCCGCTCCGGTGAGCGTCACGCCGTCGGCGCCGGTCAGGGAGAGGGTGCCGTCGGCCGCCACCTCGACCCGCAGCAGGCCGTTGTCGAGCACCTGCCCGTCCGCCCGCACCGGGATGATCGCCCCGCCGCCAGCGGTCGGAGAGGCGGTCGGGGAGGCGGTCGGAGAGGCGGTCTGGGAGGCGGTCTCCCCGGTGGTGGGGGCGGTGTCGTGCGGGACCGGGCGCAGGCTCGTGTGGCCGAGCGGGGGCACCTCGACGAGCGTGGCGACCGTGCGGCGCGGCTCGGCGACGATCCGGACCCGGGTCACGCCGTCCAGCCTGCCGCGCAGTTCCGCCACCGTGAACGCGGCCGACGTCTCGCGCGCCACGGTGAAGGTCAGGGTGCCGCCCTCGACGGACCAGCCGGTGATCTGCTGTCCGTACAGTTCGGTGCCGTGGATGAAGGTCAGCGCCGTGGCCGGGTCCATCTCCTCGTCCAGCAGCAGGGTGGGCGCGTACTCCAGCGGCTGGAGGGGCAGGCGGCGACCCGCGGCGTCCACCAGCGGGTCGTTCCCGGCGACGTCCACGAGGACGACGCCGCGCCGGGCCGCCGGTGTCGGGTTCACGACGAGCACGCCGCCGGCGGGCACGGCGGCGGCCAGTCTCGCGGTCACCATGTCGCGGACGGCCTGCCCGAGGTGCTCGGCCTCGGCGATGCGGGCGGCGACCTGCTGGGCGGTGTCGTCCACGCCGCAACCGGTGACGGAGTCGTGGCCGCTGGCGTCCACCAGCCGCCACCAGGCCATGTCGAGGAAGCGGCCCGGCCACTCGTCGCCCCAGAGCGCGGCGAGCGGTTCGGCGTAGCGTTCGACCATGCGCTCGGCGCGGCCCATGGCCTGCTTGACGTGCGCGCGGACGGAGATGACGCCGGGCAGGATGTTCGCGCGGGCGTGGGAGCGCAGCTCTCCGGTGACGCGCGGCAGCCCGTCCACGGCTCCGCCCTGGCCATTAGCCGTGATATATCCGGACAAGGTGTCCATGCGGGCGCCGATCGCGGCCACCATGCCGGGCAGGCCGCGCACCGGCGCCGAGTGGTCGGTGCCGTACATGGCGAGCAGCGGCCCGTCCGGCCCGTGCCACTCGCGCATCCGCCCGGTGAACTCCGCCGCCCGCTCGGCCAGCCGCCCCGGCTCCTCGAACAGGTGGGCGCCGTTGCCGTAGCCGCCCGCCGGGAGGTACTGCGCGCGCACGGCGGTCCCGTCGGGCGCCACCCAGGCGAAGGCGTCGGTCACCACGGCCGACGGCACCCCACGGTAGACGCAGGCGTGCAACAGCCCCGCCTTGCGCAGGATCTGCGGCATCTGGGCCGTGTGGCCGAACATGTCGGGCAGGTAGCCGACCGGCATGGCTCCGCCGAGCTTGTCGGCCCGGTCCATGCCGAGTTCGAGGTTGCGGACGATGTTCTCACCCGAGCACAGGAACTCGTCCAGCAGGATCTGCCACGGCCCCACCGCGAGCCGTCCCGACTCGACCAGCGCGGCGATCCGGTCCCGCTGCTCGGGCCGGACCTCCAGGTAGTCGTCCACGCAGGCCAGCTGCCCGTCGAGGGTGAAGTGGTAGGCGGGCTCGCGCTCCATCGTGTCGAGCACCTCGTCCAGCAGCGCCACCAGCCGCAGCCGGAAGCGCTGGAAGGGCTCGTACCACTCGCGGTCCCAGTGCGTGTGCGGGACGACGACGATCTCGGCGGGCCTGGCTGACTGCTCGGCGCTCACGCGGCTTCCCCTCCGATGGGCAGGTCGTGCTGTACGGCGTAACGGGCGGCCACGCGCTGGGCCGTGACGATGTCCTCCAGGGCCCCGGCCATGCCGGTCAGCGGGGCCCTGCCGTCGGTGACGAAGGCGTGGAAGGCGGCGAGCTGCGTCTCGAACGCCTCGGTCACGTCCCGCCACTCGGTGCGGCTCTCCCCGCCGGAGACCGGGGACACGACGGTCAGCGTCGTGGGGGCGTTCATCAGGTAGGGCGCGGGGAAGGCCAGCTCCAGCGTGCCCCGGTCGTGGTGGACGGCCACGGTCTCGCGGTAGGCGGGATAGTCCTCCAGGTAGTGCCAGCGGATGGAGAAGCGGCCGGAGACGGGCAGCGGTCCGGAGATCTCGACCGACCCGGGCCCCTCCCCCCACGTCTCGACGTGCGAGATCTCGACGGGCGAGCCGGTGAACCTCCGCAGCAGCGACAGGTCGTGGCAGATCGACCCGAGCGCCACCGCGTACAGGTCGCGCACCTGCCGCGGGGCCGACTCGCCGAGGGCCACGGAGACGAGGGCGTCGTCGGCCGCCCGCAGCGAGGCGAGCAGGCCGGCGTCCACGTCGCCGGCCTGGGCGAGGTGGGCGAAGGCGAGCTGGGAGGCGGCGCTCGGGTGCAGCACGGTCACCTCGACCGACCGGATGGCGCCCGGTCCGCCCAGCTCGGCCAGGAGCTCCTCGGCCCGCAGCACGGCCGGGTCGTACTGCTTCATGTAGCCGACCATGAGCCGCCCGGCCGGCAGCGCGGTCACCTCCGCGCGGGTCAGTGCCAGCGGCTTCTCGCACAGCACGGC
>NZ_KZ559486.1:35973-41035 GCF_002850745.1 Nonomuraea indica | reverse complement strand
GGCGGGGGGCGGCCCCCTGCCGTACCGGCTCGCCGTGGGAGCCGGAGGCGAGGACGAGGACGGCGTCGAACCCGCCGGCGGCCAGCATCGGCTCCACGGCGGTGTACCGGGCGGCCGCGCCCAGCCGGTCGCCCACGGCGTCGGCGAGCGTGCGCGACAGGTCGCACACGGCGGTCACCTCGAACAGGTCGCGGCGGCGCGACAGCAGCGGCACGTAGACCGCCTGCGTGACGGCGCCGCACCCGAGCAGCGCGATCTTCACAGCCAGCTCCTCTTCACAGTCCCAGCTCTCTCAGCTTGTCGCGGTTGGCGGCCTGGTCGGCGATGTTCCGCTCGACGGAGCGGCGTCCGGGCAGGGTGTCCTGCTCGATGACCACCCAGCCCTGGTAGCCGGTGTCGCGCAGCGCGGCGACCACGCCCGGAAGGTCCAGCTCGCCCTCGCCGAGCGGGGCGAACCCGCCGCGGCCCATGAGCTCGCGCAGGTCGGCGCCGTCGGCGAGCGCCCGGCCGAGGATCTCGGTGTCGCCGTCCTTGACGTGCACGTGCCCGATGCGGCCCGCCCAGTCGCGCAGCGCGCCGACCGGGTCGCCGCCTGCGAGCAGGAGGTGGCCGGTGTCGAGACAGAGCGGCACGTCGGTCAGCTCCAGGAGCCGCTCGACGTCCTGCGGCGTCTCGACGTAGGTGCCCAGGTGGTGGTGGAAGGCGGGCTCGAAGCCGCGCTCGCGGCAGCGGTCGGCGGTCTCCTGCACGCGGGCCGCGTATCCGGCCCAGGCGGCGGGAGCCAGTCCGGGGGCGCTCCCGCCGGGGCGGGCGAAGCGCTCGGGCGAGCCGGAGCAGCCGAGCGTGGGGCGCGGCGCGAACGGCCCGTCCGCGGCGGGCGCCGCCGCGAACACGTCCAGCGTCGCGTCCAGCTCGGGCAGCTTCGCCCGGAAGGCGCCGGCGTCGTGGTACGGCAGGTCGGCCCAGCCGCCGGCGAGCAGCAGCCCGCCCAGCCGGTCGGCCAGGTCGTCGGCGGTGCCCAGGTAGCCGATCGGGCCGAGGTCGATGCCGTCGTAGCCGGCGTCCGCGATGGCGGTGACCATCTCGGCGGCCGTCAGCGGCGGCGGCGCGTCGCTCAGCTCGAAGACGCCGAAGCTGACCGGAGCGTTGGCGACCTTGATCATGCGCACAGCGCCATCACCTCGTTCTCGTGTGTTTCCAGGCGGTGCCGTCCCTCCCCGGCTGGCACCGTCACCCGGTCGCCGCGGATCACCTGGCGGGCCCCGTCAGGGCGTACCAGGACCAATCCGTCGGCGTCCAGGGCGAGCAGTGTGTCGCCGAGCCGGACGAGCAGCGGCGCGTCCGGCGCGGCGGAGATGGCGGTACGGCCGGCCGTGACCGCGTCGAAGGCCGCGGCGGGGTCCTCGGCCAGCACCCATGTGGTGGGCGAGCCGGGCAGGCCGTCCGCGCCCTCGCGGTGGAAGTCGCTGGCGCCGATCGCGACCAGGTCGTCTCGCCAGGCGTCGGCCCAGGCCAGCGGGGCTCCCCAGCGGCGGTCCCACCAGCCGGAGTGCCAGACCTCGGCCACCCGGGGGCGTTCGGTGAGCGGCTGCAGCCAGGCGCAGTCGCCGCCCAGCGGGTGGTTGATCGACATCAGCCCGCCGCGGTCGCGGGCGTGCCGCAGCCAGGTGTCGGCGGGTTCGCGGAAGTCCACCCAGCCGACGTCGCCGAAGACGTTGGCGTGGCCGCGGTCGGTGGTGACCTCCTGGCCGGGCAGCAGCGCGATGCCCCGATCCGTCGCGGCCAGTTCGGGGTGGTGGCTGACGGTGTTGTGGTCGGTGACGGCCAGGAAGTCCAGGCCGCGGCCGCGGGCCAGCGCGGCCAGCTCGCCGACGGTGAGCGTGCCGTCGCTGTGCAGGGTGTGCGCGTGGAAGTCCCCGGCGTACCAGCGCAGGCCGTCGAGGGCCGGGATGTCGCGGCGCGGCGGCCGGTCGGCCGCGGGCGGTTCCTGGGCCGCCGGCCGCCGCGGGGCGGCGGTCTCGGCGCGGATGTCCAGGGTGTAGTCGAGGCCCTCGGGCGGCACCCGGTGCAGCCGCAGCCACACGTGCCAGACCCCCGGTTCGAGGGGTCCCGGCAGGTAGCCGGGCGTCGCCCAGTCCTCGGTGATCGTGTACGTGTCGCGGGCCCCGCCGGACCAGCCGCGGAACCCTCCGGGGGCGCCGCAGCCCAGGTCGAGCACGCCCTGCGCGCGGTCGTAGTCGAGCCGCACGGTCACGGCGGCGGTGCCCGGCGGCACCTCGAAGGGCACCTCGCGCAGCATCCGCTCCAGCCGGTCGTCCAGGCTCCAGTGGCCGCGGATCACCGTCATCCCGCCACCAGCTCGCCGTCGCGGTAGACGAGCGCCCGGTCGCGGCGGGGCACGGCCCAGCCCTGCTCGCCGATGGCCGGTTCGCGGCCCTCGGGCACGATGGCCTGCACCAGCACGTCGTTGACGTCGAGCGTCACGAGGTGGGAGGCGCCCAGGTTCTCCATGATGACCACCTTGCCGCCCAGCGCGTCTTCGGCGGGCTCGCTCGCGTAGGCGTTGTACTCGGGGCGCACGCCGTACACGATCTTCTCGCCGTCGGCGAGCAGGCCCTGGGCCGACGTGGGGACGGGCAGCGCGCACCCGGCCACCTCCAGCGTGCCACCGCGCACGACGCCGTCGAGGAGGTTCATGGGGGTGGAGCCGATGAAGGCGGCGACGAAGGTGTTGGCGGGCCGCTGGAACACCTCGGCCGGCGTGCCGATCTGCCGGATGTGGCCGGCCTCCATGACGGCCATCCGGTCGGCCATCGCCAGCGCCTCGGCCTGGTCGTGGGTGACGAACACGGTGGTGACGCCCAGCTCGCGCTGCAGCTTCTTGAGGAAGGTGCGCGCCTCCAGGCGCAGCCGGGCGTCCAGGTTGGACAGCGGCTCGTCGAACAGGAACGCCTGCGCCTGGGTCGCCATGACGCGGGCCAGCGCGACGCGCTGCTGCTGGCCGCCGGACAGCTGGCCGGGACGGCGGTCCATGAGGTGGTCCAGGCCGAGCCGGGCGCCGACCTCGGCGGCCTTGGCCTGCCGGGCGGCCTTGGCGACCTTCTTGATGCGCAGCGGGTAGGCGATGTTGTCGGTGACGTCCATGTGCGGGAACAGCGCGTAGTCCTGGAAGACCATGGCGACGTCCCGGCCGCCCGGCTGCACGCCGGTCACGTCGCGCTCGCCGATGACGACGGAGCCGCCGGTGGCGGTCTCCAGCCCGGCGATGGTGCGCAGCAGCGTCGTCTTGCCGCACCCGGAGGGGCCGAGCAGGGCGAAGAACTCGCCGTCGGGGATGACCAGGTCGAGCGCGTCGAGCGCCCGCACCCCGCCCGGGTAGACCTTGGTCAGGCCTCGCAGTTCGATGGCGGCCATTTAGCGCTTGATCCCTCCGTGGAAGCGGAAGCCGTACTTCTTGCTGACGATCAGATACATGACGACCACGGGCACCGAGTAGAGCAGGCCGAACGTGGACAGCAGGCGCAGGTTGGCCTGCCCGCCCTCGGTGTACAGGGTGTACATGATCACCGCGGCGGGCTGCTTCTCGACGTCCCGCAGCAGCAGGAACGGCATGAGGAAGTTGCCCCACACGTTGGCCACGGACCACACCGCGATCGTCGCCAGGCCGGGCCGTACCAGGGGGACCACGACGTGGCGGACGATCTGCAGCGGGGTGGCCCCGAAGACCCGCGCCGACTCCTCGTACGACTTGGGGGTGGCGTCCATGAAGTCCTTGAGCATGAAGATCGCCGCGGGCAGCAGGCCGCCGGACAGGATGAGGATGAGCCCGAACTGCGAGTCGATGAGCTGCAGGTCCACGGCGAGCTGGAACAGCGGCACCATGGCGGCCGTGCCGGTGATGATGGACGACAGCAGCAGCAGGACGTAGAGCAGCACGTCGCGGCCGGGCAGGTGCACCCGGCTGAGCGCGTAGGCGGCCAGCGCCGCCAGCAGCACCACGACCAGGGCCGTGCCGACCGACAGCACCAGCGAGTTGTACAGCGACGGCAGCGCGTACGGGTGCTCCAGGATCGTCTGGAAGTTCTCCCAGGTGAAGTCGGGCACCGACACCTTGTACGTCGGGTCGGAGGTGAGCGGCGCCGACGCCAGCCACAGCAGCGGCAGCGTGAAGAACGCCAGCAGGACCGCGATCAGCGTCGAGAAGCCGATCCGGCCGAGCACGAACCGCGTCATCGCTTACTCCTGAGCAGGCGCAGGTAGAACACGGCCACGACCAGGTTGATCAGCAGAATGATCGTGGAGATGGCCGCCCCGTAGCCGAGCGAACCGTTGCGGACCGCCTCGTTGTAGACGTGCACGGCCAGCACCTCCGACTTGCCGTCGGGTCCGCCCGCGGTGAGCATGAACGGCGAGAAGTCGTTGAACGTCCACAGGCTGATCAGCAGCAGGTTCGTCAGGACGTGTCCCCTGATGTGCGGGAAGACGACGTCCCTGAGTTGCTGCCAGCCGGACGCGCCGGCCAGGCGGGCGCTCTCCAGGTGAGAGGGCGGCACGTTCCCGAGCGCGGCGGCGTAGAGCATCATCGAGAAGGCGGTGCCGCGCCAGATGTTGAAGACGATGACGGACAGCATCGGGTGGTCGAGCAGCCAGGCGAAGTCGGTCAGCCCGAGCACCGCGTTGAGCGTCCCGTCGCCGGGGTCGAGCAGCGCCACCCACAGGAACGCCACGACGGCGCTGGGCAGGATCCACGCGAGGATGACGATGCCCTCGACGATCCTGCGCAGCGGGCCGCGCCGGTCGCGCAGCATCCAGGCGATGGCGAAGCCGAGCACGGCCTGGCCGATGACCGCCGAGCCGGCGACGAACTCCACGGTCAGCCAGGTCGAGTTCCAGAACCTGGGGTTGCCCAGCGCGGTGAGGAAGTTGTCGACGCCGACGATCTGCGGGTCGGCCGCGGCGACGCCGGTCAGCCGGTAGTTGGTGAGCCCGAGGTAGAGCACCCACAGCGCCGGGAACACCAGGAACACCGCGATGAGCGCCAGCGCGGGCGCCGTGAAGGCGC
>NZ_KZ559486.1:2942-35963 GCF_002850745.1 Nonomuraea indica | reverse complement strand
TGAGGGCCCCCGCGCGCAGCCGGCCCAGGCCCGCCGCGTCCTCGCTGTAGCGGCGGGCCGGCCGCTCCTCGCCGGTGTCAGGAAGCGATGTTGCCTGCGCCACCGACGATTCCTTCGAGCTTCTTCTGGTAGTCGGCCGCCGCCTGGTCGGGCGTCGTGCCGCCGACCACGGCGGAGGTGGCCTCCTGCAGCGCCACCGACACCTGCGGGTAGACGGCGACGGGCGGGCGGTAGGCCGTCAGCGGCAGCACCTTCTCGGAGATGAACGTCAGCAGCGGGTCGCCGGCGAGCAACTCCTTGTTGACGTCGGTGCGCGGGGTGACGCGCACGCTGCCGTTCTTGGCCTCCTCCTTCAGCGCCTCCGGGGACAGCGTGAAGGCCAGCAGTTCGAACGCCTCCTTGGGGTGCTTGCTGTGCGGGTTGACCGTGCGCAGCGCGCCGCCGGACATGCTGACGAAGTCCTGTCCGCGGATGCCCTTGCCGGGCTCCATCGCCGGGATGAGGGCGTAGCCGACGTTCTGGTCACGGTCGTCCATCTTGGCGATGCCGTCCTTGGGGTTGACGACGCCGCGCCAGAAGTAGTCGCCCTCCATGAGGATGCCGACCTCGCCCTCGGCGAACCGCTGGAACGACTTGTCGCGGCCCTTGGCGTCCTGCTGGAGCCGGGGGTCGCCGAGCCCGCCGCCGTAGATCTTCTGGTACAGGCCGAGCACGTCCTTGAGCGGCTGGGAGGCGCCGGTCCACTTGCCGTCCTTCTGCACCTCTCCGCCCGCGCCGGCCAGCAGCGGCAGCACGCCCTGCATGGAGGTGGCCTCGCCCATCGCGGTGCCGGCGTTGATCTGGATCGGGACGGGGACGCCCGCGGCCTTGAGCTTGGCTCCGGCGTCGAGCACCTCCTGCCAGCTCTTGGGCTGCCAGTCGGCGGGCAGTCCGGCCTTGGCGAAGACCGGCTTGTTGAAGTACAGGACGCGGCCGTCGGTGCCGACGGGCAGCGCGTACTTCTTGCCCTCGTAGGTGGCCATGCCCTGCACGGCCTCGGGGATCTGCTGCCAGCCGTCCCAGGAGTCGGCCTCCGGCCCGACCAGCTCGGACAGCGGCTTGATGTATCCGGCCTGGGCGAACTCGCCGGCCCAGATGCCGTCGATGTCGATCACGTCGGCGCCCTTGCCCGACTTCAGGTCGAGGGAGAGCTTGGTCTTGTACTGTTCGTCGTCGACGCCGCTGGGGACGAACTTGACCGTGACGTTCTTGCCCTTGGCCTTCTGGGCCTCCTCGAACTTGGGGATCAGCCACTTGTCGATGAACTCCGCGGCGGCGGCGTTCTTGCCGCCCGCGATGGCGTTCTGGGCGATCGTGAGCTCGATCGCGTCACCGCCGCCACCCGAGGACTGGCCGCAGGCGGCCAGGGCCAGCCCGGACGCGGCCAGGACCGCAGTGAAACCTAACGACCGCTTCCGCACTCCCATGCGTACCCTCCGACTGTTCTCTAACGGAGCAAACGCCAATATGTCATGACATTCATATGTCGTAAAGGCCTGGCTATATTTCGGGAATGTGTCGAACCGGTGACCGACCGGAGTGGCGGCCCCCTACCCGGGGCACGGCCGGCGATGCGTCCGGCTCCGAGCGAACGATAACGGACATGCTAATGTCAGGACATTACGTCGTACTGGGGGACCAGAGCCCTCTGGAGGTGCGTTGTTCGACCTGATCACGATCGGACGCTGCGGCGTCGACGTCTACCCGCTGCAGACCGGCGTGGGCCTGGCCCAAGTCGAGACCTTCGGCAAGTTCCTCGGCGGCAGCCCCACCAACGTCGCCGTGGCGGCGGCCCGCCACGGCCTGCGCGCGGCGGTGATCACCGCCACCGGCGCCGACCCCTTCGGTGAGTACGTCAGGCAGGCGATCCGCGGGTTCGGCGTCGACGACTCGTTCGTGGCCACGGTCGACGGCCCGGCCACCCCCGTCACCTTCTGCGAGATCTTCCCGCCCGACCACTTCCCGCTCTACTTCTACCGGGGCGAGCATCCCCCGGACCTCCGGCTGACCCCGGAATCGCTGGACCTCGCCGCGATCCGCGACGCCCGCGTGTTCTGGTTCACCGCCACCGGCCTCAGCCAGGAGCCCAGCCGCTCCGCCCACGCCGCGGCGCTGGCCGCGCGCCCCTCCGGATGGACCGTCTTCGACCTGGACTACCGGCCCATGCTGTGGGAGTCCGCCGAGGCCGGCCGCGACCGGGTGCGCGAGCTGCTGCCGCACGCGAACGTGGCCGTCGGCAACCTCGACGAGGTGGAGAACGCCGTCGGCGTCCGCGACCCGGAGGCCGCCGCGCAGGCACTGCTCGACGCCGGGATGCGGGTGGCGATCGTGAAGATGGGGCCCGAGGGCGTGCTGGCCCGCAGCGCCGACGAGCACGTGCTGGCCGAGCCGGTCAAGGTCGAGGTGGTCAACGGCATCGGCGCGGGAGACGCGTTCGGCGGCGCGGTCTGCCTCGGGCTGGTGCGGGGCTGGTCGCTGGAGCGCACGATCCGCTTCGCCAACGCGGCGGGCGCGTTCGTCGCCGCCCGCCTGGCCTGCGCCGACGCCATGCCCACCACGGACGAGGTGCAGGCACTGCTATGAGCGAGACGACCCTGCCCTCCACGCCCTCGGCGCCTTCCACCGCCCCCGCCTCCTCCGCGGGCGCCGCCGGGCGCCCATCCGCCGCCACCTCCTACGAGCACCTCACCCGCATCCGCGCCGGCAACCCCGGCGGCATCGCCGAGGCGGCGGCCCGGCGGCAGCGGCGCGAACTGCCCGGCGACGGCGACCGGCTGCTCGTCATCGCCGCCGACCACCCCGCGCGGGGCGCGCTGGCCGTGCGCGACCGGCCCCTGGCCATGGCCAGCCGTACCGACCTGCTCGACCGGCTGCGCGTGGCGCTGGACCGGCCCGGCGTGCACGGCATCCTCGCCACGCCCGACGTGCTGGAGGACCTGCTGCTGCTCGGCGCGCTGGAGGGCAAGCTGGCCTTCGGCTCGATGAACCGGGGCGGCCTGCAGGGCGCGGTGTTCGAGGCCGACGACCGGTTCACCGGCTACGACGCCGCCGCGATCGACGCGATGCGGCTGGACGGCGGCAAGATGCTCTGCCGCATCGACCCGGCCGACCCGGCGACGGCCGCGACGCTGGAGTCGTGCGCGCACGCGGTGACCGACCTGGCCCGCAGACGGCTCGTCGCCATGGTCGAGCCGTTCTGGTCGAGCCGCTCCGGCGCCGGGACGCTGCGCAACGACCTGTCGCCCGACGCCGTCATCAAGGCCATCAGCGTCGCCCAGGCGCTCGGCGTCACCTCCGCCTACACCTGGCTGAAGATCCCCGCGGTCGCCGAGATGGAGCGGGTCATGGCGGCCACCACGCTGCCCGCCCTGCTGCTGGGCGGCGACCCGCCCGACATCGACACCGCCTACGCCGACTGGGGCCGGGCGCTGCGGCTGCCGGGGGTACGCGGGCTCGTGGTCGGGCGCGCGCTGCTCTACCCTCCGGACGACGACGTCGCCGCGGCCGTGGACGGCGCGGCCGCCCTGGTTCGAGAGGTTCGCTGATGACATACCTTCCGTACGGCAAGGCCGCGAACGGCCCCTGGTCCGTGGAGATCACCCCCGAGGTGGCGGGCTGGACCTACTCGGGCCTGCGCGTGCTGGAGCTGGGCGGCGCGCCGGTGTCGTTCGGCACGGGCGACGAGGAGATGGTGGTCCTGCCGCTGGCGGGCTCCTGCACCGTGCGCTGCTCCTCCACCGGCTCGCCTGACGAGACGGTCGAGTGGGAGCTGCGGGGCAGGAAGTCGGTGTTCGACGGCCCCTCCGACTTCGCCTACGTCCCGATCGCGTCCCAGGTGACGCTGGAGGGCCGGGGGCGCGTCGCGGTGCCGTCCGCCCGCGCCACCCGCCGGCTCGAACCCCGCTACGTGCCCGCCTCCCAGGTGCCCGTGGAGATCCGCGGCGCCGGGCAGGCCACCCGCCAGGTGAACAACTTCTGCGCCCCCGGCGTCTTCGACTGCGACAGGCTCGTCGCCGTCGAGGTGCTCACCCCGGGCGGCAACTGGTCCTCCTATCCCCCGCACAAGCACGACACCCCCGGCGACGGCGAGGCGGTGCTGGAGGAGGTCTACTACTTCGAGGTCGCCGGCGAGGGCATGGGCTACCAGCGGGTCTACTCCTCCGAGCGGGGCCGCATCGACACCCTCGCCGAGGTGACCTCCGGCGACGTCGTGCTCGTCCCCTACGGCTACCACGGCCCGTCCATGGCCACGCCCGGCTACGACATGTACTACCTGAACGTCCTGGCCGGGCCCGCGGAGGAGCGGACGATGGCCTTCTGCGACGACCCCCGCCACGCCTGGATCCGCTCCTCCTGGGAGGGCCAGGCCCCCGACCCCAGACTGCCGTTCGGGAGGAACCGATGACGACCTCGACGATCCGGCTGACCGTCGCCCAGGCCGTGGTCCGGTTCCTGGCCGCGCAGTGGAGCGAGCGCGACGGGGCCGAACACCGCTTCTTCGGCGGGTGTCTCGGCATCTTCGGCCACGGCAACGTGGCCGGGCTCGGCCAGGCGCTGGCCACCTCGCCCCCTGACGTGGAGCTGCCCTACCGCCTGGCCCGCAACGAGCAGGCGATGGTGCACACCGCCGCCGCCTACGCCCGCGCCGCCAACCGGCTGTCCACCCTGGCCTGCACCACCTCGATCGGGCCCGGCGCGACCAACATGGTGACCGGCACCGCCGGGGCGACGATCAACCGGCTGCCGGTGCTGCTGCTGCCGGGGGACGTGTTCTCCACCCGGGTGGCCAACCCCGTGCTGCAGGAGCTGGAGGACCAGCGCTCCTACGACGTGTCGGTGAACGACTGCTTCCGGCCCGTCTCCCGCTACTGGGACCGGATCAACCGGCCCGAGCAGCTCCCCCCGGCGCTGCTGGCCGCCATGCGGGTGCTCACCGACCCGGCCGAGACGGGCGCGGTGACGCTGGCGCTTCCGCAGGACGTGCAGGCCGAGGCGTGGGACTGGCCGGAGGAGCTGTTCGCCCGGCGCGTCTGGCACATCCCCCGGCCGCGCCCCGAACGGGCCGCCGTCGCCCGCGCCGCCGAGCTGCTCAGGTCGGCCCGGCGGCCGCTGGTCGTCGCCGGCGGCGGGGTGCTCTACAGCGAGGCCTCCGACGCGCTGCGCGCCTTCGCCGAGACGCACGGCGTCCCGGTCGCCGAGACGCAGGCGGGCAAGGGGGCGCTGCCGCACGGTCACCCGCTGGCGGTCGGCGCGGTCGGCGCGACCGGCACGACCGCCGCCAACGCGCTGGCCCGCGAGGCGGACGTCGTCATCGGCGTCGGCACCCGCTACAGCGACTTCACCACCGCCTCCGGGTCGCTGTTCGCGGCGGACGCCCGGTTCGTCAACCTCAACGTCACCGGCTTCGACGCGGCCAAGCTGTCCGGCACGCAGCTCGTCGCCGACGCCCGCGAAGGCCTGGCCGACCTGTCGGTGGCGTGCGCGGGCTGGGCGGCGCCGGACGCCCACCGGGCCCGGGCCACCGAGCTGAACCGCGCCTGGGACGCCGCCGTGGACGCCGCCTACGCCGCCGGCGCCCCCGACGGCTCGCCCCTGCCGCAGCCGGCCGTCATCGGCGCGGTCAACGCCGCCGCCGGCGACGACGGCGTGGTGGTGTGCGCGGCCGGCTCCATGCCCGGCGACCTGCACAAGCTCTGGCGCCCCAGCGGGCCCGGCAGCTACCACGTCGAGTACGGCTACTCGTGCATGGGCTACGAGATCGCCGGCGGGCTCGGCGTCAAGCTGGCGGCGCCCGAGCGGGAGGTGTTCGTCATGGTGGGCGACGGGTCCTACCTGATGATGGCCCAGGAGCTCGTCACCGCCGTCGCCGAGGGGATCAAGCTGGTCGTCGTGCTGGTCGACAACTCGGGGTTCGCCTCGATCGGCAACCTGTCCGAAAGCGTCGGCGCCGAACGGCTCGGCACCTCCTACGCCTACCGCGGCGCCGGCCGCTACGACGGCGGCCCGCTCCCGGTGGACCTCGCGGCCAACGCCGCCAGCCTGGGCGCCTCGGTGCTGCGGGCCGACTCTCTGGACGGGCTGCGCAAGGCCCTCGACGACGCCCGCGCCGCCACCGGGACCACCGTGATCTACGTGCGGACCGACCCGGCGGTCTCCGCGCCCTCGTCGGAGGCGTGGTGGGACGTGCCGGTGGCCGAGCTGTCCACCACCGTCGCGGGCCGCGAGTCCCGGCAGGCCTACGAGGCGGGCAAGAAGGGACAGCGCCCGCGCCTCACCCCACCGGGCTGACCACGCGGGCGGTGACCGGGCGGTGCAACGGCAGCCCGCCACACCGCCCGGTCAGCGGCCGTCCTCCTGGAGGCCGCCCGCCCCGGGCGGCGGGCGGCGGGCGGCGGGCGGCGGTCCGGGTGTACGGCACCGCACGGCGGGAAGGCTGCTCACCAGGCACGACGTCGGGAGGGCCGGGATGAGGGCGTGGCGGGCGCTCGGGTGGATCGCGATCATCGCCGTCGGGCTGTTCCTGTTCCAGGTCCTGCGGACCGTGGTCATCTCGGTCATCGTCGGCGTGTTCATCACCGCGCTGCTGCTGCCGCCCGCCCGGTGGCTGGGGCGGCGCGGGCTCAGCCGGGCACTGGCCACCCTCGCCGTGTTCGTGGGCGGGCTGCTCGTGGGCGGGGCGTTCATCGCGTTGCTCGTGCCGCCCACCGTCGCCAGCGTCTCCGAGCTGAACGCGAGCCTGGGCAAGGCCGTCGCCGAGCTCAACAACCTCGCCACCCGGTTCGGCGTCGACGGCTCGGCCGTGGTCGACCAGATCGGCGCCTACCTGTCGAGGCAGGGCCAGACGATCGCCACCGGGGCGCTCACCGGCGTCCGGACCGCGGGAGAGATCCTCGTCGGGACCGTGCTGGCCGTCATCCTCGCGGTGTACTTCGTGCACGGCGGCGACCGGCTGTTCCGCTGGCTGGTCGACCTGGCCCCCGCCGGGGCGCGGCGGCCCCTCGTCGAGAGCGGCGAGCTGATCTTCACGGTCATCGGCCGCTACATCCGCGGCGTGGCACTCGTGGGGCTGGTCGACGGGTTCTTCATCGGGCTGGCGCTGTGGATCCTGGGGGTGCCGCTGGCGCTGCCGCTGGCCGTGCTGACGTTCGTGGGGTCGTTCCTGCCGGTCGTCGGGGCGTTCATCGCGGGGCTGCTGGCCGCGGTGGTGGCGTTCGTGGCCAAGGGCTGGCTGGTGGCGCTGATCGTGGTGGCGGTGACCGTGGCCGTGCAGCAGCTCGAAGGGCACGTGCTGGCCCCCCAGATCTACGGCCGGGCGCTCGACCTGCCCGGCGCGGTGATCATCGTGGCCATCGCGGTGGGCAGCCTGGTCGCCGGGGTCACCGGCGCGTTCCTCGCCGCCCCTGTCACGTCGGTGATCGTCGCCCTGCTGCACCGTCACGTCGCGGCGTCGGACGAAGTCCCGCCTCCGGCCCCTGCCGGACCGCGGGCCGGGCCGCCCGCGAAGGAATCGCCGGCCTGAGCCCCCGGACCCGATCCACCCCGTACCGCCGCCCTCGACGGGCTCGCTCCGCGGAACCCCGGCTCTCGACGGAGAGGAGCAGGGCGGATCGGCCGCTTCGATCGGCCGCACGGTGATCGCCGTAAGCGATGATGGACCCATGCGATGGGTCACATTCGACTGTTTCGGCACACTCGTCGACTGGCGGCACGGCATCGCCACCGCGATCGACCTGATCCTGCCCGGCCAGGGCGAGCGGCTGCTCGGCGCCTACGGCCGCCACGAACTCGACGTGCAGACCGAGTCGCCGTCGCTGCGCTACCGGGAGGTCCTCGCCGAGTCGCTGCGCCGCGCCTGCGCCGAGACGGGGACGGCGTTGCGGCCCGACGACGCCTCCGTGCTGGCCGCCACGCTGCCCTACTGGCCGGTCTTCCCGGAGGTGCGCGACGAGCTGGCGACGCTGCGGGCCGCCGGGTGGCGGCTGGCGCTGCTCACCAACTGCGACCGCGACCTGATCGCCGAGACGCGGCGGCGGCTGGAGACGCCGTTCGACGCGGTGGTGACCGCCGAGGACGCCGGCGCCTACAAGCCGGACGACGCGCACTTCAGGGTGTTCCGGGAGTCGTTCGAGCCGGAGCGGTGGGTGCACGTCGCGCAGAGCTACACCCACGACATGGTGCCCGCCCACCGGCTGGGCATCCGCCGCGTGTGGATCAACCGGCTGGCCGAACGGCCCGCCGACCCGGCGGTCACGCAGACCGAGCTGCCCGACCTGCGCGGCCTCGCGGCCACGATCGCCGCCTGACCCGGCACGCGCTGCCTACCCGACCCGCACGCACCGCCCACCCGACCCGCACGCACCGCCCACCCGACCCGCACGGGCTACCGGCCGCGCCGTCCTGGCGCGGCCCCGCGCTGTCGGAGGACGTCAGCCGCGCTGTTCGAGGACGTCGGCGATGCCCGCCAGGAAGGCGTCCACGTCGGCGATGAGGTAGCCCGACCGCAGCAGCACGGTCGAGAACTTCGCCTCCCGCACCTCCTTGGCCGACACCGGATACTCGGTCGTGCCGCGCAGCGTGGCCACGATCCGGTCGAGGAACGCGTCGACCTCGTCCTCGTTGTAGCCGGTGCCCATCCGACCGGGCCGGAACGCCACCCGCTCGACCCGGGCCGCCTGCGTCTCGAACCACTCCTCGCGCAGCATGTCGCCGGTCGGCTCGGCCATCGCCAGCCGCACCGGCGCGGTGGCCTTCGTCTCCAGCGCCACCACGAACGCCTCCAGCGCGAAGTCCACGGCCGTCTCGTGGTAGCCGCCGCGCCTGGCCGTGAACGTGGCATTGCGCACGTCGTCGGCCGTCACGGGCTCCAGATCACGTGTCCCCCTGCCCAGGGTCGCCTCGATCCGCCCGATGAGGGCGTCGACCTCGGCCGGGTCGTAGCCTGAACGCATACCCATGACGCGCGGAAAGCGGTTCAAGCCCACTCCTTCTGAGGTGTGCCGGGGGTTCGCTCCTATTGTGGGGCTCTTTATCTCGACAAAGCGAGTCATGCCCTACGGTTACCGCACATGCGGCTGTCACGGGTCTCGTTCCGCTATCGGAGACGGGCACAGGACGTCCTCCGGGGCATCGACGCCCGCCTCGACCCCGGCGACGTGATCGAGCTGGCCGGGGCGAACGGGGCGGGCAAGTCGACCCTGCTGCGGCTCCTGGCCGGGCTCACCCCGCCCACCTCGGGGACGGTGACGGGCCGGCCGGCCGTCGTGGGCTTCGCTCCCGACCGGTTCCCCGCCGGGCAACCGTTCACCGTGGCGGGCTACCTGCGGCACATGTCCCGGGTGCGGGGCGGCGCCCGCTGGGAGCCGTGGGCCGAACGCCTGAACATGACGCACCTGCTGGGGGTGCGGCTGCGGGAGCTGTCCAAGGGCAGCGCGCACAAGGTGGGGCTCGCCCAGGCGCTCATGCCCGGCCCGGGGCTGCTCATCCTCGACGAGCCGTTCGCCGGGCTGGACCGGGACACCCGCGAAGCACTGCCCGCGATCATGACCGAGGTCGCGGACCGCGGCGGCGTCGTGGTGGCCAGCGACCATCAGGGCGGCTTGCGCGGCCTGGCCGGGCTGCGTCACTGGGCGCTCCAGGACGGCCGGCTCGCCGAAGTCGCCGCCCCCGAAGGGCCGGGCGAGGCGCGGGTGACCGTGGAGGTGCGGGTCCCGGCGGGCGAGCTGCCGGCGTTCCTGCATCGCGTCCGGAGCGACGGGTATCAGGCCCGCCCCGTGACCCCGGAGGAGGTCGGATGACCGCTCTGGTCGTCTTCCGCGTCACCGCCTACGTGCGGTCGCACCGCGCTTACCAGGCCCTGCTGCCCGTGCTGACCGTGCTCGCGATCGTGCACGGCAACCGCGCGCCCGCGGAGTCCGGGGCGACCGCGCTGGCGGACTCGGCCGTGCTCGTCCTGCCGTTCCTGGCCTGGGCCGCGCGCAGCGTCCTCGACACCGAGCCGGACCAGCAGCGCGTCGTCTCCGCCACCGCCGTCGGCAGCGGCACCCGCGAGGTCGTCGCCGGGCTGCTGGCCGCGCTCACGGCGTGTGTGGCGTTCGCGGCGCTGGTGTTCGGCTGGGGCCTGGCATGGGGCCTGTCGGTCCTCCCCTCGCCGGCGGTCACCCTGGCCGCCGCCGCGCTGCACGGCCTCGCCGCCGTGACGGGCCTGGCCCTCGGCGCGCTCACCAGCCGCGCGATCGTGCCCTCGCCGGCGCTGTCCATCATGGGGCTGCTCGCCGGGTATCTGGCGATGCTGCTGGTCAGCGCCTCACCGGTGTACTGGCTGACGGTGCCCGTGACCGCCTGGATGAAGGCCGCCACGGCAGGGGAGCTCACCGCCCGGCTGCCCGTGCTGGCCGCCGTCTCGCTGGCGTGGTGTCTCGCCGCTGTGGCCACGTACGCGCGCCTGCGCCGCACCCGCCCGTGACAGCGGGCCCGTGACGCCGGGCCCGTGACACCGGGCCTGTGACGCGCCCCGTGACCTCGGGCTCGTCACTCCCGGCCGGTCACTCGGCGGCGGCGAGCTGGCCGCAGGCGCCGTCGATCTCGCGCCCGCGCGTGTCACGCACCGTCACCGGCACGCCGTGGAACTGCAGGCGCCGGACGAACGCCCGCTCGTCCTCCGGGCGGGAGGCCGTCCACTTGGAGCCGGGCGTCGGGTTGAGCGGGATCAGGTTGACGTGCACCAGCTTGTTCTTGACCAGCTTGCCGAGCAGGTCGGCGCGCCACTCCTGGTCGTTGACGTCCTTGATGAGCGCGTACTCGATCGACACACGCCGCTTGGTGCGCGCCGCGTACGCCCAGGCCGCGTCGAGCACCTCCGACACCTTCCAGCGGGTGTTGATGGGCACCAGCGTGTCGCGCAGCTCGTCGTCGGGCGCGTGCAGGGACAGGGCGAGCGTCACCGGCAGACCCTCGTCGGCGAGCTTGCCGATCGCCGGCACCAGGCCGACCGTGGAGACCGTGACGCCGCGCGCCGAGATGCCGAGCCCGT
Organism: Nonomuraea indica; assembly: GCF_002850745.1. Taxonomy (GTDB): domain Bacteria; phylum Actinomycetota; class Actinomycetes; order Streptosporangiales; family Streptosporangiaceae; genus Nonomuraea; species Nonomuraea indica. The sequence goes on along the minus strand of NZ_KZ559486.1, from coordinate 24,895 downwards.
GCGGAGCCGGCTCCACCAGCCGGCGGACCGCTCCGATGACCTGCTTGTAGTTGGCCAGCGGCTCGCCCATGCCCATGAACACGACGTTGCTGACGCGGCCCGGCCCGCCCGGCACCTCCCCGGCCGCCAGCGCGCGGGCACCCGAGACGACCTGCTCGACGATCTCGGCCGTGGACATGTTGCGGGTCAGCCCCGCCTGGCCGGTGGCGCAGAACGGGCAGTTCATGCCGCAGCCCGCCTGCGACGACACGCACATCGTCACCCGGTCGGGATAACGCATCAGCACCGACTCCACCAGCGCGCCGTCGAACAGCCGCCACAGCGTCTTGCGGGTGGTGCCGCCGTCGGTCGTGAGCTCCTTCACCGCGGTCAGCAGCGGCGGCAGCAGCGACGCCAGCCGGTCACGGGACGCGGCGGGCAGGTCGGTCATCTCCCGCACGTCGGTGGTGAGCCGCTCGAAGTAGTGACGCGACAACTGGTCGGCGCGGAAGGCCTTCTCGCCCAGCTCGGCGACCGCCGCGCGGCGGTCGGCCATCGACAGGTCGGCCAGGTGCCTGGCGGGCTTGGCCCGGCGCGGCGCGACGAAGGTGAGCTGGCCTGGCTGCTGGGACACGGGACTGCCTTCTGCTAGAGGGTTACCGACCAGGGTAGTGAACGCTCGACCCGCCCCGCGCCATTCCATCCCCTCTGACGGTCCCGGCCCACGGTGACCCGGCAGCACGGAACGCCCTGCCGTACGCACGGACCGCATGCGGACCGTCCTGCTCCATCCGCGGCAGCCCGCCATGCGGACGGACCATCCTCGCCGTACGGGTCGCCTGAGGTGGTCGGCCGTTCTACAGTCGTTGCGTATGGCGATTTTCCGGTCGGCGTCCAGCGAGGGACGGACCGAGGTCGTCCTCACCGCCGGCAACCCGTACGGGAGCCGGACACTCGTGGTCGAACGAGACGAGGACGCCTCGGTGGCCTACCTGTGCTCCCCCGACGGCACCGTGCACGGCGCGGTGTGGCTCGCCAACCACCGGCCCGCCCCGGAGACGGTCGATCCGGGCAGGGTCTCCGCCGGCCTGCCGCCCGTGATGCCGGCCCCCCACACGACGCACCCGGCCGGTCGGCGGCCCCTCGGGCAGTTGACCGCCCTGTGGTTCGAGGAGGGCGACGGGGTGGCCCTCTACGAGGACGACGACCTGCTCGCGGTGATCCCCGGCTGGGCCGACATGGGCAGAGGCATGCCCGGGTACGCCCGGGACGCGGTGGGTGAGACGCCGTTCGCCTGGGCCCTGTCGGAGGCGCTCGAAGGGCTGGACCCGCGCATCTCCAACGCCCGCTCCTACTGGCGGTGGCGGCACTCTCAGGGGTCGTGGCCGTCGTTCCAGCAGTTCGTGATGAGCCACCTCGACCGGGTGCTCGGCCCTGCGGGCCGCTACTGGGACGTCAGCGGCGAGCGACTGCCCACCGTGGGCATCACCGAGCGGCCGCCGCACGCCGGCCGGGCGTTCACGGTGCTGTCCACCGTCGGCATGAGCTGCCAGCGCATGCCGACGGTCGAGCAGTGGATCGACAAGCCCGACGCCTACGCCCGTGTCGAGCTGGCCGTGGCCACCCGCGACGACCCTCGCGAGGTGGCGCTGCTGCTGGTGTGGCTGTCGCAGTATCCGTGGCACTCGGTCACCTGGCTGGGCCACGGGCACACGGCCAAGTGGTATCACGAACCGTCGACGTTCCCGCTCGGGCCGCAGTACGCCGGCGTGCTCATGCTGGCCGAACAGCCCGGCATGCCGCACATGTCCGGCTTCACGTTCGGCGGCGAGGGCGTCCGCTGGCTGTGGCTGGTGCCGGTGACCGCCCGGCAACTGGACGAGCACCGCCACTAGACCCGTTCAGCTGGTCCCGCCGCCGCTGCGCCGCGCCCGGCGCCCGGGAGACCAGGCGTCAGAAGAACAACGACAGCAGCAGCCAGACCGGGACCAGCGTCGTCACCAGCGAGTCGAGCCGGTCCATCAGCCCGCCGTGCCCCGGCAGGATCGATCCGAGATCCTTGATGCCGAGATCTCGCTTGATCATCGACTCGACGAGGTCGCCCGCGGTCGCCAGCATCGCGCCCAGCGCGCCGATCAGCGCGCCCTGCCAGATCGCCCCGTCGAAGAGCCAGACGACCAGCCACGCCCCCACGGCCATGCAGGCGATGACCGACCCGGCGAACCCCTCCCAGGTCTTCTTCGGGCTGATGACGCTCATCTTGTGCCGCCCGAACAGCACGCCGGCGATGTAGCCGCCGATGTCACTCGCCACCGTGACCGCGATGAACACGACCACCCGGCTCCGCCCGTCCGGCGGCGCCAGCAGCAGCGCGACGAACCCCGCCAGCAGCGGCGGGTACGCCAGCAGGAAGACCGACGCCGTCGCGTCCCGGACATAACCGTCCGTGCCGTCGCTGAACATCCGCCAGATCAGCAGCACGAACGTGGCGACCACGAACGTGCCCAGCAACCAGACCGGCCCACCCCAGTAGGCCCCGGCCTGCATGGCGGCCAGCGCCACCAGCACCGGCACCACCGGCACCCGGATGCCGCGCGTGGCGAACGCCCGTACCAGCTCCACCGTGCCGACCCCGACGGCCGCCACCACCACGAGCAGGAAGAGTTCCTTGATCGTGTAGAGGGAGGCGATGACCAGCGTGCCCAGCCCCACGCCCACCGCGATCGCGGCGGGCAGGTTTCTCCCGGTACGGCTGCCGCCGCTCGGGCTGCTGCCAGCCGTACGTTCTTCCACTGAGACTCTCCATATGCCACGGCCCTCGCCCCGGGGCGAGGGCCGTGCGGCGCGCCGCTCAGACCTCGAGCAGCTCGGCTTCCTTGTGCTTGAGCAACTCGTCGATCTTGGCGACGTGCTTCTGCGTGATGTCGTCGAGCTCTTTCTCGGCGCGCCGGACCTCGTCCTCGCCGGCGTCGCCATCCTTGATCATCTTGTCGAGGGTCTCCTTGGCCGCACGGCGGATGTTCCGCACCGAGACCTTGGCGTGCTCGCCCTTGTTCCGGGCGACCTTGATGTACTCCTTGCGGCGCTCCTCCGAAAGCTCGGGGAACGTCACCCGGATCACCGCGCCGTCGTTGCCCGGGTTGACGCCCAGGTCGGAGTCGCGGATCGCCTTCTCGATCGCGGCCATCGAGCTCTTGTCATAGGGCTGGATGATGACCATGCGGGCCTCGGGCACGTGGAACGAGGCCAGCTGCTGAATCGGTGTCGGCGAACCGTAGTAGTCGGCACTGATCTTGTTGAACATGGAGGGGGTGACACGACCCGTGCGGATGCCCGCGAAGTCCTCCTTCGCGACCGACACGGCCTTGTCCATCTTTTCCTCGGCTTCGAGGAGAGTTTCGTCGATCACAGCGGCTCCCTGTCTACTAGCTGGCGGATCGGGCTCGCTCCGTCATTTCCCTGCGGGACTCACCAGCGTGCCGATTTTCTCACCGCGGACCGCGCGCAGGATGTTGCCCTCGCCCATCAGGTCGAAGACCACGATCGGCAGGTCGTTGTCCTTGCAGAGGCTGATCGCGGTGGCGTCCATGACCTGCAGGTCGCGGATCAGCACCTCTCCGTAGTCGAGGTGGTCGAAGCGCACCGCGTCGGGGTTCTTGCGCGGGTCGGAGTCGTAGACGCCGTCCACCTGGGTGCCCTTGAGCAGCGCCTCGGCGCCGATCTCCAGCGCCCGCTGCGACGCGGCGGTGTCGGTGGAGAAGAACGGCGAGCCGAGCCCCGCACCGAAGATCACCACGCGGCCCTTCTCCAGGTGCCTGATCGCCCGGCGCGGCAGGAACGGCTCGGCCACCTGCTGCATGGTGATGGCGGTCTGGACTCTCGTCTCGACGCCGCGCCGCTCCAGGAAGTCCTGCAGCGCGAGGCAGTTGATGACCGTGCCGAGCATGCCCATGTAGTCGGCGCGGGCCCGGTCGATGCCCTGCTCGGACAGGGCCGCGCCACGGAACATGTTGCCCCCGCCGACCACCACCGCCACCTGCACGCCCTCGCGTACGGCCTCGGCGATGGAGTCGGCGAGATGGTCGACCACCAGCGGGTCGATGCCCAGCGGGTCGCCACCCGCGAACGCCTCACCCGACAGCTTCAGCATCACCCGCTTCCACCTCAGCGGGCTCTGGGACGGACCCGGATGCGAAGAAGCCGCCGACGTGGCTGGCTCCTGATTCTCCTGCACGGCGGCGGCCTCCTTCTTAGGCGGTTCGTGGGGCTGGGGGTTCGCTCAAGCCTAAGCCTGACCGACCTTGTAGCGAACGAAGCCCAGCACCTCGACGCCGTTCTCCTCGGCGTACTTGCCCACGCTCTTCTTGTTGTCCTTGACGAACGCCTGCTGGAGCAGGGTGAAGTCCTTGTACCAGCCGTTGACGCGACCCTCGACGATCTTGCCGATGGCGGCCTCGGGCTTGCCCTCCTCGCGGGTCATCTCCTCGAAGAGCTTGCGCTCCTTCGCGATGACCTCGCCCGGCACGGCGGCGGCGTTGAGGTACTGCGGGGCCATCGCGGCGGCGTGCTGCGCGATGTCCTTGGCCACGTCGGCGTTCGGCTTGTCGAGCTGCACGAGAACGCCGACGGCCGGGGGCAGCGCCGGGTCGGTGCGGTGCATGTAGGCGCCGATGTAACCGCCCTCGAGAACCGCGAAACGGCGGATCTCGATCTTCTCGCCGAGCGCGGCGTTGGCGACGTCGAGGTGCTCCTTGACGGTCTTGCCGTCGAAGGAGGACTCCAGCAGGGACGCCACGTCGGCCGGCTTGGTGGCCAGCACGTGCGCGACGACCTGGGCGGCCAGCTCCTGGAAGCGCTCGCCCTTGGCCACGAAGTCGGTCTCGCAGTTGAGCTCGAGCAGCGCAGCGGCGGCGTCGCCGTCCTGCTTGAGCGCGACCAGGCCGTTGGAGGCGGTGCGCGCCTCGCGCTTGCCTACGTCCTTGGCGCCCTTGAGGCGCAGCAGCTCGATGGCGCGGTCGAAGTCGCCGTCAGCCTCCTCGAGCGCCTTCTTGCAGTCCATCATGCCGGCAGCGGTGATCTCGCGAAGCCGCTTGACGTCGGCCATGTTCACGGAAGCCATTGCTTTTCCTCGTGGGATTTCGTCGTTGATCGGGTGGGTGCCGGGGGTCCGGCGCCCGCCCTCTGTCGTACGGCCCGGCGGGTGCCGTACGGGAGCCTGGCTTGCTCGGTCACTAACCCGAGCCGGTGGCCGCCCACCCGAGCCGTCCGGCCCTGGTCGGCGACCGTGATGTGCGGTCTGTCGAGGTGCGGTCTGCAGTGCGGCCCGTCGGTGTGCGGCCCGTCGAAGTGCGGTCTGCCCGGGTCGGGCCTGCCGGAGCGCGGTCTGCCGGAGTGCGGTCTGCCAAGGCACGGCCTCCCGATGCGTGGCGGTCGGTGCCCGGCCGGCAGCCCGGCCCCGGTTCGACTCCCCGGCTCCGAGCGCGCCGCCCGAGCCCGGCCGGCCGCAGGAGCCCGGACCTTCGATCGAACACCGGCCCGGTTCTTCACCCTCTGGCCTCGCGGCCACGAACCTTCAACGAATCCTTGCCCCGAAGCGCCCGAACCTCACCCGGGTCATCCGCTCAGTCTCGCCGCGAGGCCCCGGCCTGACGCCTTGCGGCGAGAGGCCAGGACCTCCGATCATGAGCCGGAGCCAGGAGCCACTCGTGCCTCCTGGCCGACCCGACGCAGTCGGGCGAAGACCATGGACCGGACCCGGACGGACCCGCTCCTGACGGGTCAGGCCTGCTGCTCGGCCTCGACGGCCGGAGCGGCCTCGGTCTCGGTCTCGGCGGCAGCCTCAGGAGCGGCCTCCTCGGAACCAGCGGCCTCGGGGGCGGCGGCCTCCGGAGCGGCGGCCTCGGCCTCACCGGCGCCCGTGCCCTGCTCGATCAGCTCGCGCTCCCACTCGGCCAGCGGCTCGGCGGCGGCGGGCTTCTCGTCGCCGCGAGCGGCGCCCGAGCGAGCCATCAGGCCGGCGGCGACACCGTCGGCGACGACCCTGGTCAGCAGGCCGACGGCGCGAATGGCGTCGTCGTTGCCCGGGATCGGGTAGTCGACCTCGTCGGGGTCGCAGTTGGTGTCGAGGATCGCGACGACCGGGATGCCAAGCTTCTTGGCCTCGCTGATCGCGATGTGCTCCTTCTTGGTGTCGACGACCCACACGGCGCTGGGCACGCGGCCCATGTCGCGGATGCCGCCGAGCGTGCGCTCCAGCTTGTCCTTCTCACGCCGGCGCATGAGGAGCTCCTTCTTGGTGAGCCCCGAGCCCGCGACGTTGTCGAAGTCGAGCTCCTCCAGCTCCTTCAGGCGCTGGAGCCTCTTGTGCACGGTCGAGAAGTTGGTGAGCATGCCGCCCAGCCAGCGCTGGTTGACGTACGGCATGCCGACACGGGCGGCCTGCTCGGAGATGGCCTCCTGCGCCTGCTTCTTGGTGCCGATGAACAGGATCGTGCCGCCGTGGGCGACGGTCTCCTTGACGAAGTCGTAGGCACGGTCGATGTAGGACAGCGACTTCTGCAGGTCGATGATGTAGATGCCGTTGCGCTCGGTGAAGATGAAGCGCTTCATCTTCGGGTTCCAGCGGCGAGTCTGGTGACCGAAGTGAACGCCGCTCTCGAGCAGCTGTCGCATGGTGACGACGGGGGCCATGTGCTGGTCCTCCAGGTCTGGGCGCCGTAGCGGGCAGGCGCCATTCTCGGTTGTGTCGCGGCAACCCGTCGGGTGCCGCCCTGATGCCCCGAACCGCTCCAGCCGAGCCGAGACCCGGACCGATGGTGCGATCCGCGATGGGGCATGCGAAGTCGGCCTGTGGTGACAGGCCATCGGAAAGTCTACCTCCCGCACCGCCCCCGCCCGACCGCCTGCGGCCAACAGCGTCCCGCCCCGACCCGCGACGTCACCCTCCGGCCGCGCGGCCGACGGCCCCCCGCGGCCGGCGCGCCTCCCGTACACCCCGGCGGGGCCACGCGGCGGCGGGATCACCTGGCGTCGTGGTCCTCGGTCGGCAGACCCGGCACCGGCCTCGGCGCGTGCGGGAAGAGATTGACCTGCGCCTCGGCGATCCTGGCGCCGCTCGGGGCGTCCTCGGCACGCCGGTGCTGGGCGGCGTACGGCCGGAGCAGCTTCTCGATCTCCGCGTTCAGCGACGCCAGTTCGGCCGCGTCCACCCGGAGCAGCGTACGGCTGAACCGGGTGGCCTCGCGCCATTCGTGCGACTCCTGGTCGAGGCCGGCCAGCGCCCGCTCCCCCTCCTCGTTCGCCGCCCTGCGCACCGCCCGGATGAGCAGCCCCTTGGCCTCACGCACCTCCGGCCGGTCGTCGGGCAGCACGCCGACGCTGAACGGCTCGTCCACGGCGCGCCACAGACGCTCCCGGCCGTCTCCGCGAGGCTCCGCGTCCCGTACGAATCCGTACTTCGCGAGCATGCGCAGGTGATAGCTGGCGGCGCTCGGCGTGATGCCCGCCACCTCGGCCACCTCGGTAGCCGTCGCGGGCACTCCCGTCCCCAGCCGGTTCAGGATGGCGAGCCTCGCCGGATGCGCCAGGGCCCGCATCGCCTTGGGGTCGCTCAGGCTCGCCCTTTCCTGCGTCATGCGCATCAAGGTACCCCGATCGCGATGCGAAGCATTGCCTTCATAACTATGAAGCAATACCTTCACAGTTATGAAGCGATCCTTTCAGAGTTTCCCGTTCCGTCGCACCCCACCACCGCCACCCCGCGATCCCATCCCCCCGAACCGCCGCACGGCAGCGCCGCCGGCTGCCCCGGGCTCCACACCTCCCAGCCCGCCGCAGAGCCCGGCCTCCACACCTCCCAGCCCGCCGCAGGGCCCGGGCTCCACACCTCCCAACCCGCCGCAGAGCCCGGGCTCCACACTTCCCAGCCTGCCAACCCCGAGCCCCCCGTCTCCCAGCGGCACCCCACCGACACCGGCGTCTTCCACGCCGCCGCTCCGCAAGCAGCGTGACTACCGGCTCCTCTGGACGGCCCGGACCACCTCGATCACCGGCTCCGAGGTGTCGAAGCTGGCCGTCCCCCTCACCGCGGTGACGTCACTCGCCGCCTCCCCCGCCGAGATGGGCCTGCTGACGGCCGCCGCCTCCGTACCCGCGCTGCTCATCGGGCTACAGGCAGGCGCGATCGCGGACCGGCTCACCCGGCACCGCCCTCTCATGATCGCCACAGAGCTGGTCTCCTGCGTGGCCGCGTCGGCGGTCCCCCTGGCCTGGTGGCTCGGCGTCCTCACCATTCCCCTCCTGCTGGCGGTCGCCTTCACCATCGGGGCGGCCGGAGTCCTGTTCAGAGCCGCGAGCTTCCCCCACCTGGCCGCCGTAGTCTCCCCCGATCAGCGAACGGCGGCCATGGCCGGCCTGAACGCCTCCTATTCGGTCGCCTCGGTGGGCGGGCCGGGACTGGCGGGCGCGCTCGTACATCTGCTGAGCGCCCCGATCGCCGTACTGGCCGAGGCCCTGACGTTCCTCGCCTCCGCCCTTCTGCTGCGCTCCATCCGCACCCCCGAACGCGCCGAACCCGCACCCTCGCGGGGCATGTGGCGCGACGTGGCCGAAGGCCTCCGGGTCGGTGTCACCCATCCCGTGTTACGAGCTCTGCTGGGCGCCGGAGTCACGATCAACTTCTTCGCGATGACGTACACGGCCATCCACATGCTCTACATGATCAACACGTTGGGCATCCCCCACGGGCTCATCGGGGCCCTCGTCGCCCTCAGCGGCCTGGGCGGCGTCCTCGGCGCCTGGGCCACCACCCGCCTGGCGAAACGATACGGGGAGGAACGGGTGATGCTCTTCTCCGTGCTGCTCTTCCCCATCGAGATCCTCGCCGTCGGCCTGCTCGCCGGTCCGCTCTGGTGGAAGCTCACGGTGCTCGCCCTCATGGGTACGGCCACAGGAGGCATCGTGGTGGCGTACGCCACGTGCATGAGCGCGATCGCGTTGCGGGTGACCGCCCCCGAACTCCGCGGCCGTGTCAACGCGACCATGACGTTCGCCGTGCAGGGCGTGATGGCCGTGGGCGGGATCACGGGCGGCCTGCTGGCCGAGCTCATCGGCCTGCGCCCCGTCATCATCGTCTCCGCGGCCGGGATCGCCCTCAGCGCCGTCTGGATCTGGACGTCACCGCTGCGCACCGCCTCTCGTGCCCCGCACGCCCAGCGTGGATGACCCGTGGGCCGACGGCGCTTCCTTCATCTCATGCCGCCCCCGCAGCCGCGCCACCCGAACCGATTGACCCCGAAGCAGATCTCACGCCACGATACGACGCTTCTCCCCACAGCCCGGCGCTCTGTCCACAGCCCGGCGCGCCCGGCGATGCCCTGTCCACAGAATGACGTTCAGCCACACGCCACCGGCCGCCCGCCGACGAAACTCGCGGGCATGCCTACCTTCCACTCCCCCACCGCCACGCACACCCGAGTCCACTCACATGATCGAACCCACTGGCACGCACAGGCCCTCCGACACGCGCGGGCCCTCCGACACACGCGGGCCTTCTGGCAGGCGCGGGCCCTCTGGCACGACCGGGCCCCGCTGCGTCAACCAGTGCAGCCGCGCGATCCGCCCCGCCGGCACGACCAGCCGCCCGCCCCCACCCGCGCCTCCAGGCTCCGTGCGCGCCGGGACGGGCTCACGCTCCCGACTCGAGCCTGCCCATCGGCCACCCGCGCGCGCCCGGCTACGCGGGCACGTCGCCGGGCAGGACACACCTCGGTGACCGCAACCGTGGCGACGGCGGCGGCGATCCTGTTCATGACCGCCGCCTCGTTCACCCGCGCCGGTCCGGCCGCAGCCGACCCTGCACCCTGGCGCTGGCCTCTGGACGGCCGCCCGAGAGTCCTGCACCACTTCGCCCCGCCACCCGAGCGGTGGCTGGCAGGGCACCGGGGGGTCGACCTCGCCGCCCCACCGGGCACGCCGGTGCTCGCCGCAGGGTCGGGAGTGGTGCGCTACGCCGGACCCCTCGCCGGCCGGGGCGTGGTGTCCATCGAGCACCCCGGCGGGCTCCGCACCACCTACCTCCCCGTCACGGCGTCGGTGCGGCGAGGGCAGCAGGTGACCCGAGGTGATCGGCTGGGAGTCGTGGCGGCGTCCCCCTCGCACTGCGCGGAATCATGCCTGCACTGGGGGCTCGTCCGCGCGCCCGTCTACCTCGATCCGCTGCTTCTCCTGGGCAGGTCCCGCGTTCGCCTCCTGCCCTTCTGGCCCGCCGGGCAGGCCGTCTGGCCCGCTGGGAAGGCCGTGCACGCAGCCGCTCCCATGACGACGTCCGGCCGAGGTCAGAGGGTTCCCCTGGCCGGCGACAGGGCGGCCACCCCAGACCGTACGAGGCCCCTCTCCCTCACGCTCCCCCCGACCCCCCGGCTTCCGGCCGTCATCCCCACCGAGGCGGTGCACCCAGCCCTTGTCCCAAGCATGAGAGCGGTCCTGATCTCAGCATCGCCCTTCGCAGTGGGACGCATCCCACCACCCCCACCGGGGCCCCCTACCCCCGCCCACCCAGCCGGGGCCACGTCCACAGGCACGAAGTCTCACGACCGACCCCACCGCGACCCGCCCACCCGACAGGACAGGTCCGTACCTTGACCCTGGCCGGCCGCTGCCGGACCGGATCCTACGTAGCGGCAATGCCGCGCGATCCCCACGGGAACGGCTCCGGCGTGTCCCCCCTGTGACAACAGATCGCGCAACCCTCGTGGCGTTCTCCTGGCGTGGCGTGCCCCCCTGACGTGGCGCCCCCTGACGCGGCGCACTCCCTAATGTGGCGTCCCCCCTGACGCGGTGCCCCCTGACGTGGCGTCCCCCCGGCGTGGTGCACTGCCTGATGTGGCGAACCTCCCTTAAGTGACATCCCCCTGGCGTTGCGTTCCCCTACATGGCGTCATGCCCTCGGGTGGGCTTGTCGGTACGCCGCCCGCAGCCGCTCGATCGAGACATGGGTGTAGATCTGCGTGGTGTTGAGTGAGGCGTGCCCCAGGAGTTCCTGAACGCTTCGCAGGTCGGCGCCGCCCTCCAGCAGGTGGGTTGCGGCGGTGTGCCTCAGCCCGTGGGGCCCGAGGTCCGGAGTTCCTTCCACATCTCGCAAGCGTCCGTGCACCACCCGACGCACGGTGCCCGCGTCGATACGGGCCCCCCGGACCCCGAGGAACAACGCCGCGCCGGAACCGGGCTTGATCCACAACGGCCGCCCGTGGACGCACCACCTGTCAACCGCGCGGAGCGCCGGCGTCCCGAACGGTACCGTCCGCTCCTTACGCCCCTTGCCCAGCACCCTGATGACATGGCGGTCGCGGTCCACGTCGTCCACGTCCAGCGCGCAGAGTTCGCTCACGCGGACGCCGGTGGCGTACAGCAACTCCAGGATGGCCTGATCGCGTAGTTCCTTGGGCTCACCCGCCGAGGGCCCCTCCAGCACGGCCCGAGCCTGCTCCTGGTCGAGTACCGCGGGCAACGATCGTGGCGCCTTGGCGCTCCCGAGCAGGAGCCCTGGATCATCCGGCAGCCAACCTTGGCGATGGCAGAACGCGGTGAACGTGCGCGCGCAAGCGGTCCGCCGTGCCAAAGTCGCCCGCGACTTTCCTTCAGCATGCTGTCCGGCCAGCCACTCCCGCAACGTGCCGACCTCGAGGCCGCCGAGTCTGCCGCCCAGATGCCCCATCAAAGCCCGAACGTCAGACAGGTAAGCCCGCACGGTATGCGGCGAAAGGTCCCGCTCGAACCGCAGATACCGCTCGAACTCACTTGTTACCTCATCGACATCCGCCATATCCCACCCATGTCCGCCCGCCGGCACACATCCTCAGCCACCGGCCCAGCACCGCGGCCACAGCCGCCACCAAGCCGATCACCTCTCTATCACTCGCGTCGTCAGGCACGTCTCCCCGCGTTGCCTCCAGCCCCTTCCCCATGAACATCACCCCCACTCCAGCACGTCACGAACCGGGCAGAGCGGTCACGGCACGGGCACTGGCGGGAAGACGCGCTGGTCAGCGCCAAGCCCTCCCATAGCCCACGTCACCCCCAGGCCACCCAGCCCAGCCCACGTCACACCCAGGCCATACAACCCAGATCGCACATCCCCACCCCGCCACGTCGCAACTCACAGCACACGTCATCCAAGGCATTACGCCACGCAAGGCCGTGCGCCAAGCCAGAGCGCACGCCACCCATGCCCCACGGCGCCCAGGCCGCGCGGACACCCCAGGTCCCACGACACCCCCGGAGCGACACCCCAGGCCGCACGAGACCCCCCGGAGCGAACAACACCCCAGGCCGTACGCCACTCCAGGCCGCACGCCAGCCCACGCCCACGCCCGGCCCAAGCCCCACGACATCTCAAGCGATCCGCCGCCTCAGACCACCACCTGCCTCAGTACGCCGCTACCTCGGGGCGCGTGTCATGCAAGGTCGGGTAGGGGTGCCGTCTGCTCTTGAGGGGGCATGGGTTCGGCAAAGGCGTCCGCTCCAGAGGAGTCCACGGGGTCCGGCACGGAGTGGTGCTTGCGGTAGGCGGCCGACGCCGGCGTGCGGATGCGCCATCCCTTTTCGACGCGTTCGACGTAGCCCGCTGCCGCGAGGCCTCCCAGCGCGCTGAGGGCGGCGTCCAGGGGCACACCTGCGGCCAGCGCGATCGATGCGAAGCCCGCCCCGCCGCGCGAAGGCACGGCATCGAGGACCTTCCTGGTCACATCGTTGAGAGTGTCGCGGGGCACAGCCGGACTCCGAGGGGGCGGGGCGAGGTCATCCCCCAGAACGCCCACCAGGTCGATCATCTCCTCATGTGTGGCGACGCAGACGGCCTTGCGCTCGCGCAGAAGCCGGTGACAGCCGGCCGACATGGACGAGGTGACAGGGCCGGGAACGGCCGCCAGGTGGCGGTTCAGCGTGAGGGCGTGGGCGGCCGTGTTGAGCGCGCCACTGCGCAGCGCCGCCTCCACGACGACAGTGCCCCGGGACAGGGCGGCTATCAGGCGGTTCCTGATGAGGAAACGTGCGCGGGTGGGGTGGACGCCTGGAGCGCACTCGCTGACCAGGACGCCCTGCTCGCGGACGGCGGTGAACAGATCGAGATGTCCGCGCGGGTAGGCGATGTCGACGCCGCATGCGAGGACCGCGACGGTGGGAGAGTCGGCTGCCAGGGCTCCGCGGTGTGCCGCGCCGTCGATCCCGTAGGCGCCACCCGAGATGACGGTCCAGCCCGCCTCGCTGAGGCCGAACCCGAACTCGGCCGCCACGTGGGTGCCGTACGACGTGGCCGAACGTGCCCCGACGACGGCAACGGATCGCAGGCAGGCGAAGCGCAGGTCGGCGGAGCCGTGCAGCCACAGTCCGAGCGGGCGGCTCGAGCCCAGTTGATCGAGTTGGGTCGGCCACTCAGGACTGCCTGGGACGATCAGTCTCGCTCCGGACCGCTCGCCGATGGCGATGTCCTCCGCCGGGTCCGCTGACGCGAGCCTGTTGTGCCAGGTGTGCAGCTTCTGATCGAGCCTGCTGACGCGCTCCTGTTGTGTTTCCCGGGCGACGAACGCCGGCGGGAGCGTCCGGCCGCGGATGGCCTCCCATGCCTTGACAGCACCGAGGGCGGCTACGAGACGGCCCATCGTCGTGTCTCCTGTGTCGGCGGCGCGCATGAGAGCGGCTCTGGCCACCAGTTCAAGGCTGCTCATCGTGACTCCTGAGGATCGAGGTGTTGAGGGCCGGCGAGGAGGAGGGGCCGGTGGAAGGGCCGGGTTCGTGGCGGGCCGGACTCGGCGGCCGAGCAGCCGCTCGTGGCGTCCGGGTGTCAGGACGGCATGCTTCGCGGCACAGCCGTGCTCGTGACAGCGGCGAGCTCACGAGGGCGGTCAGGATCGGGGCCAGCTTTCGTGGCCGTGCCTGCCGTGCCGTGCCGTGCCGCGTGGTGTGCCGGGCGTACGTGGCGTGCCGCGTGCCTTGCCGTGCCGCGTGCCTTGCCGTGCCGCGTGCCTTGCCGTGCCGCGTGCCTTGCCGTGCCGCGTGCCGTAGCCGTACCGCGCACCGCGTGCCGTGGCGGTACCGCGCACCGCGCGTCGTAGCGGTACCGCGCACCGCGCGTCGTAGCGGTACCGCGCACCGCGTGCCGTGGTCGTACCGTGTATCGCGTGCCGTGGTCGTGTGGCCTCGTCGGATGGGTGCAGTGCGGCATGGGGTGGCCGACGAGGTGCGTGCTCGGTCAGGTGCTCACGCCGAGCCATAGGGCGAGTGCCGTGCCGGTCTCATCGTGTCCTGGCTTGTCCTTCCCGGCCAGGTCTGCGACTGTCCAGGCGACTCTCACGACCCGGTCGAGCCCCCGAGCGCTCAGCGCGCCCGAGTCGAGGCAGGCGGTCACCGGCTTCATGGCTTCGTCCGACGGCCGGTAGTCGGTGTGCAGGGCCGTGGACGGGATCTCGGCGTTGGTGCGCCAAGGGGTGCCGGAAAGGCGGGCGGCCGCTCGCCTTCGTGCCTCGAGAACCCGCTCGGCGACGACCCGGCTCGACTCCACGAACTGGCGGTCGGCCATGAGCTCGCGTCTCGACGAACGGGCGACGGTGACCTTCATGTCGATGCGGTCGATGAGGGGGCCCGACAGCCTGCCGAGATAGCGGCGTCTGACCACGGGGGTGCACCGGCAGTTGTCGATGTTGTCCTGCGGTTGCGCGCAGGGACAGGGGTTGGCCGCCAGCACCAGCATGAACCTCGCCGGGAACGTGACCGAACCCGCCGACCTGGACACCGTCACGCGACCGGACTCCAGGGGCTGGCGCAGTGAGTCGAGCACATGGCGTGGGAACTCAGGAGCCTCGTCCATGAACAGCACACCCCTGTGCGCCAGGGAGACCGCGCCGGGGCGGACGACGGCGCCGCCACCGCCGATGATGGCGGCGGCGCTGGCCGTGTGGTGGGGGCTGACGAACGGCGGCCTGCTCACCAGCGGGCTGTCGGGCGGAAGGGTGCCGGCGACCGACTGGATGGCGGTGACTTCGAGCGCGTGGTCGAGCTCCAGGTCCGGGAGGAGGGTCGGCAGGCGTTCGGCGAGGAGGGTCTTGCCCGTGCCGGGCGGGCCGAGCATCCAGAGGTTGTGGCCGCCGGCCGCGCAGATCTCCAGCGCGCGACGCGCCACCGGCTGGCCGACCACGTCGGCCAGGTCGACGGCGGGACGGGTGACGGTGGACACCGGTGACTCGGGGTCGGGGGTCAGCGGCTCCGGTGGGTCGTCTCCCCGGCGGAGCCACTCGACGAGCTGCCGGAGGTCGGCCACCGGCACGACGCGAACGTCGGGCACGAGAGCCGCCTCCGCGGCGTTCGCCGACGGGATCACGACGGTGACGTCGTCGTGCCGGGCCGCGCCCAGCACGGACGGGAGAATGCCGCGCACGGGCCTGAGCCGCCCGTCAAGGCCGAGCTCGCCCAGGAAGAACGGCTCCGCGATGCGCTCGGCGGGGACCACACCGGCTGCACCCAGGATCGCGATCGCTATGGCGAGATCGAACTGGCTGCCTCGCTTGGGCAGGCTCGCCGGGAACAGGCTGACCGTGATGCGGGCGTCGGGCCACGGATAGTGGCTGTTGACCATGGCGGACCTCACCCGTTCGCGTGCCTCGCTCAGTGCCGTGTCGGGGAGGCCGATGAGGTGGATGCCGGCCAGGCCGTTGCCGACGTCGGCCTCCACCTCGACCGTGCGGCCGGTCACACCGGTCAGGGCGACGCTGCGGGTGCGTGCGACCGCCATCTAGACCACTCCCCGGACGTGACGCAAGGAATAGTCGCCCGCGAAGCGCTCCAGAGCGATGACGTCGACCCTGACCGTCGGGTACGTGCGAGGCTGGGACGCCAGCCATGTGGCGGCCAGCAGGCGCAGCCTGCTCAGTTTGGCCGGCCGCACAGCTTCGAGTGCCGTGCCGTGGGACCTGCCCGATCGGGTTTTGACCTCGACCACCACCAGCGTGGAGCCGTCTTCGGCGATGACGTCTATCTCGCCGTGGCGGCAGCGCCAGTTACGTTCGATGATCTTCATTCCCTCGGCTTCGAGATAGTCGACGGCTAGTTGCTCGCCGTGTCTGCCGAGGTCGTTCTTCGCGGCCATGTGCCACCTCCGGGCACGACCTTCGCCCAACCGGGGTGGGGAGGAGGCTCGCGAACGGGGTTCTGGGGAAAACGTCGTCCGAGGACGTGCAGCGTTGTGGACAACGGCGGGTGCCGACGGTGGGTGGCGTCCTCGCGTCGCGGGGAACAACTCGGCCGGCGGGTTCGACGGGCGCCATGATCGGCCTTCCCGCTGCTGGCTGTCCTGTGGCAGGTCGTGCCAGGCGCGGCTTCCCCCCACGAGCCCACCGTAAGGCGAGCCCAGCCGAAGACCGGGGGCGCCTCATCTGCTGCGTGCTCGGGGCGGTCGCGCTCGGCCGTCGCCTCTGGTGCTTCCGCCGCACCGGTCAGGTGGCCTTCACACGGGTACGGCCGGCCATGGCACGCGATCCCTGAAGTGCCGGCAACGGCTGGAGTGGAGGCGCCTGGAGTGGCTCAAGGGAGACGTCAGCCGGAGAACCCTTCCTTCGGCATCTCCAGGTCGGCCTTGGCCAGTTCTTCCACGTTGACGTCCTTGAACGTGACCACACGGACGTTCTTCACGAACCGCGCCGGACGGTACATGTCCCACACCCACGCGTCCTGCATCTTCACGTCGAAGAACACGTCGCCGTTCTCGGCGGTCCGGACGTCGAGGTCGACCGAGTTGGTCAGGTAGAAGCGTCGTTCCGTCTCCACGACGTAGGTGAACAGCCCGACGACATCACGGTATTCGCGGTAAAGCTGCAGCTCCATCTCGGTTTCATACTTCTCGAGATCCTCTGCGCTCATCGCGGTCCTCCTGTCGTACCGGTCCCCCGGTGTGCCTGGTCAGGCAACCCCGGCCCCTATTTCATTCTCGCCCATCTCTCTGGCCACCGTGACGAAGGAGAAACGGTGGTGCGGGCACGGGCCGTGCGTCTCCAGCGCGAGCCGGTGCGCTGCCGTGACATATCCCTTGTGATCGGCGAATCCGTAGGCGGGGAATTCGGCGTCGAGCGTAACCATCATCCGGTCCCTGGTCACCTTGGCCACGATCGAGGCCGCCGCCACGCAGGCCGCCACCTGGTCGCCCTTCCACACCGCCAGCGACGGCGCCGGCAGGCCCGGCACCGGGAAGCCGTCGGTGAGGATGTACGCGGGATCGCAGGTCAACTGCGCCACGGCGCGCCGCATTCCCGAGACGTTGCTGCGATGCAGCCCTCGGGCGTCGATCTCGGCGGGCGGGATGACGATGAGGCCGACGTGCGCCGACCGGACGATCTGGTCGTAGAGCCGCTCGCGCACGGCGGCGGTGAGGAGTTTGGAGTCACCCAGGCCCTGGATCTGCTTGCGCAGGACGACGGCGGCGACGACCAGCGGCCCGGCGCAGGCTCCCCGGCCGGCCTCGTCGACGCCCGCGATGGGGGCCAGACCTCGGCGGGCGAGCGCCCGTTCGTAGGCGTAGAGTCCGGAATCGCGCCGGACCACGCTCGGGCGGGGACGGAACGCAACTGTCATGACAGAGGCAGCGTACGCCCCATTCGCCGCAAACCGCGACCGGAAACCCCCGTCTGCCGGACCGCGCGAAACCGCCGGAATCCCCTACGCTGCCGCCTTTACCTGGTGGAGCCACCCCACCACGGCCGGCACCCGACCGCGCAGTGCCGCATGAAGGCCTGACCCGGCCGTCGCGATCCGGCACGCCCACCCCGGGCGAACGCCGGCCCGCAGTCACGCGGAGCCGGTTGATGTTAGCTCGCCCGGACGCCAGTCACGCAGGGGCCGGTTGGTGTCAGCACGCCCGGACGCCGGACCCCCAGTGACGCAGGGCCGGTTGGTGTCAGCTCGCCCGGACCGGACGCATGGACAGGGCGGGACGGTCGAGGGCGGCGGGGCCGTACGGGGCTCCGCACGCGCCACCGACCTGTTGCTGCCGGGCCGTGCGAGACGGGTCTACTTGACGTCGTCGAAGGTTTCGGGCCTGGTGAAGATGAGGCCGCGCGAGAGGGGCCAGTAGCGCATGACCGCCTTGCCGACCACCGCCTCTTCGGCGATGAACCCGCCCCCCGGCGCCTCCATGTGGCTGCGGGAGTCGGCCGAGGCGCTGCGGTGGTCGCCCATCAGCCAGAGCTTGCCCGGGGGAACCTTGACCTTGAACTCGTCGCCCGACGGGTAGTCGTCGGGGTACAGGTAGGAGGACTCGGCGAGCGGGGTGCCGTTGACCGTGATCCGCCGCTTGGAGTCGCAGCAGACCACCTGGTCGCCGCCGACGCCGATGACCCGCTTGATGGTGTCCTCGCCGTTCCAGCCCTTGAAGACGACGATGTCGCCGCGCTCCGGCTTGCCGGACAGCTTGTTGACGAACACCCGGTCGTTGATCTGCAGGGTGTTCTCCATCGACTCGGACGGGATGTAGAACGATCCCACCACGAACTGCTGGAGCACCAGCGCGATGCCCACGCCGAGCGCGAGGAGTAAGACGGTCTCGCGGAAGCCGCCCTTTTTCTTCTTCTGCTCCACGCCCTCCGCCTTCTCGGTGTCGGCCATCAGCGCGCCTTGCGCGAACGGCGCCTGCGCACCACCAGAACCAAGGGTACGGCCAGCGCGAATCCGGCCGCGAACGGCGTGGCTCCGCCGAGCGCCTGCAGCGCGGGCTGGGCGAACGTGTCGGGGATGGGCAGTGTCCCGGCCCGGGAGAACGGCCATACGATGACGAACGCCCGGCCGACGACCTGACTCTCGGGGATGGAGCCGCCGCCCGGGTCGCCCTGGTGGGCCCGCGAGTCGAGCGACACGGCACGGTGGTCGCCCATCACCCACAGGTGCCCTTCGGGCACCTTGACGTCGAAGAACTTGTCGGAGGGCTCGTTGCCGGGGAAGAGGTAGCTCTCCTCGTCGAGCGCGACGCCGTTGACCGTGACGCGCCCCTTGGAGTCGCAGCACTTGACGTGGTCGCCGCCGACGCCGATGACCCGCTTGATGTAGTCCCTCTCGCCGGGGACCACGCCGAACGCGGTGCCGATCCAGCGGAAGAACCCGGCGACGGGGTTGGCCGGCTCCTCCAGTTGGAACTCCTGGTCCCAGGAGTCGATGCCGGAGAACACCACCACGTCGCCGCGCTCGATGTCACGGGTGTGGTAGACGAGCTTGTTGACCAGGACGCGGTCGTCCTTGAGCAGGGTGTTCTGCATCGACTCGGACGGGATGTAGAAGGCCTGGATCACGAAGGTCTTGATGATCAGGGCCAGCACCAGCGCCACGACGACCAGGACGGGAAGCTCCTTCCAGAACGACCCTTTCTTCTCCTTGTCGCCTTTCGCCGGCTTCTGAGTCTCTTCGGCGACCACGTCCACCTCGTCCTCGACAGGGCGGCGCGCAGCAGCGCCGTACTCCTGGCTCTCGCTTGTCATCGCTGACGAGCCTAGATGATGCACCGGCTCGACAACGCCCGACCGACGTTACACCCGCGCCCGAGTCGCTCCACATAAAGAGAATTGCCCCGATAAAAGCGGATGGCCCGCGCGGAACGCGGGCCATCGGGCGGGACAGGCCGCACCGAGGTGGGCGGGCCGTCCGGCGGACCACCGCGCCCGGGTCGGCGCGGGCCACCGTCAACGCCGGGTCACTTGGCGGGCGTCGCCTCACGCTTCTCGCGGATGCGGGCGGCCTTGCCGCGCAGGTCACGCATGTAGTAGAGCTTGGCGCGACGCACGTCACCGCGGCTGACCAGCACGATCTTCTCGATGACCGGGCTGTGCACCGGGAAGGTGCGCTCGACGCCGACGCTGTAGCTCACCTTGCGGACCGTGAAGGTCTCGCGGGCACCGCTGCCCTGGCGGCGCAGCACGAAGCCCTTGAAGACCTGGATACGGGATCGGTTGCCTTCGACGACTCGGACGTGAACCTCGAGCGTGTCACCGGGACGGAAGTCCGGCACATCGCTGCGCAGGGTCGCCTGCTCGAGCTCCTGGATCTTCGTGTGCATGAGAGCTGTCCTCAAAGTCTCGCCAGCACGCGGAGGTCCACCCGGCCGGAGCTCGCGGCGGACACGCCTGCTGATGTGATGAGCCCGGGATCGGACCCCGGGCATGACAGACCAACCAAACGACGGTTGGCAACGCCTCAGTTTGCCATATCTTCCGGCCCGACGCGAAACGCCAGCTCCCGCAGAACCTCTCGGTCGCGCTTGTCGAGCGTCGCGGGGTCGAGCGCCGCCGCCAGCTCGGGCCGGTTGGCGACGGTACGGCGCAGCGCCTCGTCGCGCCGCCACCGGGCGACCTTGCCGTGGTGCCCGGACAGCAGCACGGCCGGCACCTCGTGCCCCCGCCACGCGGGAGGCTTGGTGTAGACGGGCCCTTCGAGAAGGTTCTGCATGCTGCCGGGGGCGAAGGAGTCGTCGACGGCCGAGTGGGCGTTGCCGAGCACGCCGGGCAGCAGCCGCCCGATGGCCTCCACCATGACGAGCACCGCGACCTCGCCGCCGGCGAGCACGTAGTCGCCGATGCTCAGCTCGTCCACCCGCAGCCGCGCGCCGTATTCGCGCATGACCCGCGAGTCGATGCCCTCGTAGCGGCCGCAGGCGAACAGCAGCCACGGCTCCGCCGCGAGCTCCTGCGCCACTTCCTGGGTGAACGGCCGGCCGCTCGGCGTGGGGACGATCATGCGGGGCGCGCCGTCGCCGACCACCTCGTCGATGGCCTCGCCCCAGACCTCGGGCTTCATGACCATGCCGGGGCCGCCGCCGTACGGGGTGTCGTCGACCGTCTTGTGCACGTCGTGCGCCCAGTCGCGGAGCTGGTGCACCCGTACGTCGAGGATGCCGCGCTCGCGCGCCTTGCCGATCAGCGAGACGTCGAGCGGCGCGAAGTACTCAGGGAAGATGGAGATGACGTCGAGCCGCATGGTGCCCGGCGTGGCCGGCTCTGTCACAGCAGCCCCTCGGGCGGGTCGACGACGAGCCTGCCGCCGTCGAGGTCCACCTCCGGCACGAGCGCCTTGACGAACGGGATGAGCGCGTCGTCCTGGCCGCCGCGGGCGACGACCAGGAGGTCCTGGCCGTGGTGCAGCACGTCGGTGACCTCGCCGACCCGCTCGCCAGAGGTCGTCACGACCGTGAGGCCGACGAGCTGGTGGTCGTGGAACTCATCGGGGTCGTCGGAGGGCTCCACCTCGGCGGAGTCGATGACGAGCATCGTGCCGCGCAGCTCGTCGGCGGCGTCGCGGTCGGCGACCCCGGCGAGCGCGAGCAGCAGGTTGCCCTTGTGCCAGCGGCGGCTCTCGATGACGAGCGGGCCGCGGCCGGGCGGGTCGGTGGCCAGCGACGCGCCCACGGCGAAGCGCAGCTCGGGATCGTCGGTGCGCACCTCCACGGTCACCTCGCCGCGCACTCCGTGCGGGCGGCCTATCCGGCCGACGACCAGCTGCACCTGAACCTGCCTTCTCTCACCCGATGTCTCCAGCGTGAACGCCCGTCCTCACGGGCGTGAAACCCACCTCGTACGCGATGGGCGCGGCCTGCTGCCCCGTCGTCCGGAGCGGCCGACCTCGGCAGCCGGCGGGACCGGCGACATGCCCGCCGGCCCATGGCCGACGCCCGTGGCCTCAACCGGGCCACCGCGATGGCCCTTGCGTGATCCCCCTGCCCGGCCTCTACCCAATGTCCACCCGTGAGCCGAAGCCCGTCCAGCGACGTCGGCCGCGCGGTGCCGGTGGCCGACGTCCGGCAGCCACCGGGCGACTGCCGGGACACAACCGTCAGTGCCCCGTTGCCGGGACACCACCCTCAGTGCCGCCCCGTTGCCGGGACACCACCCTCAGTGCCGCCCCGTTGCCGGGACACCACCCTCAGTGCTCCCTGGCCGCTGGTTGCCGGGCACCGG
>NZ_KZ559486.1:0-2932 GCF_002850745.1 Nonomuraea indica | reverse complement strand
GCGCCCCCCCGCCGGTGAGGCGGGTGTGCGCGGGCAACGCCACCCCGCGGCTCAAGGTGGGCCCGGAAGCCCCGCGCGCGCCGGCCGTCGTGACCGTCCGGCGCGAATCCCGGCCCGCGGCGGACCGCCGTGCGCGAACGCACGCGGCCGGACCGCCGGAACCAGCGCCCCGGGTCCGTGGCGGCGCCACCTCCTGGACGGGAAGGGCCGCGAACGCGAGCGCCCCCATCGGAAGGTCCCGATGAGGGCGCGCAAACCTGACGCTAACGGACCGTTTCGTGCAGGTCGAGCAGGTCGACCCGTACGTACTTCCCGTCGGACAGGGCGTTCACCACGGTGCGCAGCGCCTTGGCGGTGCGCCCGCCGCGACCGATGACCTTGCCCAGGTCCTCGGGGTGCACCCGGACCTCCAGGACGCGCCCGCTGCGGATGCGGCGTGCGCGAACCCGGACATCGTCAGGATGTTCGACGATGCCCTTCACGAGGTGCTCGAGAGCCTCCTCGAGCACGTCAGCCCTCGCCCTCGGTCGGGGTCTCGGCGGCGGCCTCGGCCTCGTCCTTCTTCTTGGCCTTCTTCGGCGTGGTGGCGGTGGTGCCGGTGTCGCCACCGGACAGCGCCTCCTTGGCCGCGGCCTCGTACAGCGCGTGCCTGTCGGCCTTCGGCTCGGCGACCTTCATCGGCGCAGGGGCGGGCTCGCCCTTGAACTTCTGCCAGTCACCGGTGAGCTTGAGCAGCTTGAGGACCGGCTCGGTCGGCTGCGCGCCGACGCCGAGCCAGTAGGCCGCGCGCTCGGCGTCGACCTCGATGCGCGAAGGGTTTTCCTTCGGGTGGTACAGGCCGATCTCCTCGATCGCCCGGCCGTCACGCTTGGTGCGGCTGTCGGCGACGACGATACGGTACTGAGCGTTGCGGATCATGCCGAGCCGCTTGAGCTTGATCTTGACTGCCACGGGTGTGGTCTCTCCTGCATTCGAGCGCGGGTGAGCTACGCCTCGCCGAGTGGGGCACGACAGGACGCTCGCTCCAGGGACAGGCGTGGCCGCCGGGAGATGAGAGGGCACCCAGCTGGTCACGGTGTTCCAACATGTCATTGTGCCAGATCCCGGGCACTGCCAGCGACGCGACGCGCAGACGACCGCAGGGCGGGCCCCACCCTGGAGGACGGGGGCCCGCCCGGCGACGGTCTCTCGCGGCTACTGCCGGCCGGGGAGCTTCATCGACTCGCGGCTACTGCCGGCCGGGGAGTTTGTTCGACTCGCGGCTACTGCTGGCCGGGGAGCTTGAACTTGGACGGGTCGAAGCCCGGCGGGAGCTCGATGCCCGGAGGCAGCTTGCCGCCGAGGTTGCCCAGCATGCCGCCCGGCTTGGGCGCGGGCGCCGCGCCGTCGCCGGAGTCGGCCGAGGCCTTGCCGAGGGCCGCCTTGCGCGGGTCTCCGCTGACCCGGCGCCCCTTCTTGCCCTTCTTCTGCGCCTTGCCGGCCTTGCCGCGACCGCCCGGCATGCCGGGGATGCCCATGCCGCCGGCCATCCGCTTCATCATCTTCTGGGCCTCGAAGAAGCGGGTGACGAGGTTGTTGACGGCGGTGACGGTGACGCCGGAGCCGGCCGCGATGCGGGCCCGCCGCGAGCCGTTGATGATCTTGGGGTCCTGCCGCTCGGCCGGCGTCATGGACCGGATGATGGCGGCGATGCGGTCGAGGTCGCGGTCGTCGATCGAGTTGAGCTGGTCGCGCATCTGCCCCATGCCGGGCATCATGCCGAGCAGATTCTTGATCGGCCCCATCTTCTGGACCATCATCATCTGCTCGAGGAAGTCGTCGAGCGTGAAGTTCTCGCCCGAGGTGAGCTTGCCCGCCATCTTGGCGGCCTGCTCCTCGTCGAACGTCTTCTGGGCCTGCTCGATGAGGGTGAGGATGTCACCCATGTCGAGGATCCGCGACGCCATCCGGTCGGGGTGGAAGGCGTCGAAGTCCTCGAGCTTCTCGCCCGTCGAGGCGAACATGATCGGCCGGCCGGTGATGTGCCTGACCGACAGGGCGGCGCCGCCGCGGGCGTCTCCGTCGAGCTTGGTGAGGACCACGCCGTCGAAGCCGACCCCGTCCATGAAGGCCTGGGCCGTGGTGACGGCGTCCTGGCCGATCATGGCGTCGACCACGAACAGCACCTCGTCGGGCGTGACCGCGGCGCGGATGTCGGCGGCCTGCCGCATCATGTCCTGGTCGATGCCGAGCCGGCCGGCGGTGTCGATGATGACGATGTCGTGCTGCTGCCGCCTGGCCTCGTCGATCGAGCGGCGGGCCACGTCGACGGGGTCGCCGACGCCGTTGCCGGGCTCGGGGGCGTAGACGGCCACCTGCGCGCGCTCGCCCATGACCTGGAGCTGCTGGACGGCGTTGGGGCGCTGCAGGTCGGCGGCGACGAGCATCGGGGTGTGGCCCTGCTCGCGCAGCCAGCGGGCGAGCTTGCCCGCCAGCGTGGTCTTGCCGGAGCCCTGCAGACCGGCGAGCATGATCACCGTGGGCGGGGTCTTGGCGTAGCGGAGCCTGCGGGTCTCGCCGCCGAGGATCTCGATCAGCTCGTCATTGACGATCTTGACGACCTGCTGCGCCGGGTTGAGCGCCTGGGAGACCTCGGCGCCGCGTGCGCGCTCCTTGACCTGGGCGACGAATGCCTTGACCACCGGCAGCGCGACATCGGCCTCGAGCAGCGCGATGCGGATCTCGCGGGTGGTCGCGTCGATGTCGGCGTCGGACAGCCGACCCTTGGATCGGAGGGAGGAGAAGACCGATGTCAGCCGGTCGGAAAGCGTCTCGAACACGTGGTTGGCCAGTCCTCGAAGCGGATGAAGGTCTTGGACTCAGCCTAGCCGCTCCGCTAGCCGCTCCAGCCTGGCACGGCCATCCGGACCGTCAACGCGTGCTCGACCAGATT
>NZ_KZ559485.1:4411-92546 GCF_002850745.1 Nonomuraea indica | reverse complement strand
CATCATCCTCAACCCCCTCGGCGTGCCCGGCCGGATGAACGTCGGCCAGGTGCTCGAGATGCACCTCGGGTGGATCGCCGCCAGGGGCTGGGACATCTCCGGCATCGAGGAGGCCTGGGCCGAGCGGCTGCGCGAGAAGGGCCTCGACAGGGTGGAGCCGCGCACCAACATGGCGACCCCGGTCTTCGACGGCGCCCACGAGGAGGAGATCGTCGGGCTGCTCGACAGCACCCTGCCCAACCGCGACGGGGATCGGCTGGTGCGGCGCAGCGGCAAGGCCCGCCTGTTCGACGGCCGCAGCGGTGAGCCGTTCCCCTACCCGATCGCCGTCGGCTACGTGTACATCCTCAAGCTGCTCCACCTGGTCGACGACAAGATCCACGCCCGTTCGACCGGCCCGTACTCCATGATCACCCAGCAGCCGCTCGGCGGTAAGGCCCAGTTCGGTGGCCAGCGCTTCGGTGAGATGGAGGTGTGGGCACTGGAGGCCTACGGCGCCGCCTACGCCCTTCAGGAGCTCCTGACCATCAAGTCCGACGACGTTCTCGGCCGGGTGAAGGTCTACGAGGCCATCGTCAAGGGCGAGAACATTCCCGAGCCGGGCATCCCGGAGTCCTTCAAGGTCCTCATCAAGGAGATGCAGTCGCTGTGCCTCAACGTCGAGGTGCTCTCCAGCGACGGCATGTCCATCGAGATGCGCGACACCGACGAGGACGTCTTCCGCGCCGCGGAGGAGCTCGGTATCGACCTGTCCCGGCGTGAGCCGAGCAGCGTGGAAGAGGTCTGACGGTCGCCGGGCGCGGCCGGCGTCACACTGCCGTCCCGGCCGGGACGCCGGCCGGGGGATCGTGGCCGACGGCACCGAGGTCGAGACGGAGGTGGTGCGGCTACCTCGCGCCGCTCCCCGGCGACGAGGGGGACGCCGCCACCGCCGCGTGACCGCCGCGTTCCGGCGCGGCCGCGGCCAGGATCCGGGCGAGCTCGACCGGCTTGGTGATCATGGGCCAGTGGCCCGAGTCGATGTCCACGAGGTCGAGGTGCCTGACGTCGGGCAGCTCGGCCACGTCACCGGCGGCGATCCACTCCCGGGCCTGGGCGGGACTGAACTCGGGGCACACGACGAGGACGGGGACGTCGAACCGCCGCTCGTCCGTCAGGCGTACCACACCCTTCGTCACCCCTGCGGGGACGGGGATCGCCGCGGACGCGAAATCCCGCCTGGCCTGCTCATCGAGATCGGCGGAGTCCGGCCCCTCGAACGGACCCCAGCCGGGGAACGGCATGACGCCGTCCTTCACCTCGAAGAAGTCGGCGTAGGGCTGCCCGTCGGCGCACGGGAAGCCGCCGACGAGCGCCACCTTGGCGACCCGCCCGGGGCGTGCGTCGGCGGCCAGCCAGGCCAGGGTGCAGGCAGCGGAATGCCCGACCACCATGGGGTTTCCCGACGCCGAGTCCACCGCGGCGAGCACGGCCGCCACCTGCTCGTCCAGGGTGGCCGAGGCGGATCCGTCACCCTGCCCGGGCAGGGTGATCGGCACGGGGCGGTGGCCGAGCGTCTCGAGCTCGGAGACGACGTCGTCCCACACGGATCCGTCGAGCCACAGCCCGGCGACGAGCAGGATGTCCACGATCAGCTCTCTTTCTGCGGTGCGGTCCGGCGAGGTCCTGCCGCGCCGGTCGGTCAGGACGCCAGGCTAGGACCGATTCCGGACGTTCTCCTTCCGGTTCTCCCCGTGACCTCCTAGTGTGCTCGTGTGCCGACCGACCTGAGCCCCACCGCACGGGCGCTGCGCGCCATGGAGGTCCTCCGGGCCCGCCCCGGCGTGACGGCCGGCGAGCTCGCCGCCTGTCTGGGCGTCACGGAGCGGGCCGCGCGCCGCTACGTCGGGATCCTGCGCGAGGCGGGAATCCCCGTCGAGTCGGCCCGCGGCCCCTATGGCGGGTACCGGCTCGGGCGCGGGACGCGGCTGCCTCCGGTGGCCTTCACGGAGCCCGAGGCGCTCGGCCTGGTCATGGCGGTGCTCGCCGGCCGGCCGGCGGACGACGACCTCGGCGCCGCCCTCGGCAAGGTCATCCGCGTCCTTCCCGAGAACGTCGGCCGGCAGGCGGCGGCGCTGCGCGAGCACGCGTCGGCGGCGCCCGACCCGTGGTCGACCCGGCCCGATCCCGTCACCACGAGCGCGCTCGTGGCCGCCGTCGCGGACCGGCGGCGGGTGGTGATCGGCTACCGGAGCGAGTCCGGCAACGAGTGGGAGGCCGAGGTGGACCCCTGGGCGGTCGTCGTCCGCCACGGCCGCTGGTACCTCCTGTGCCACTCCCACCGCGCGGACGCCGTCCGCACCTACCGGGTCGACCGCGTCCGCCAGGTCCGGCGGAGCACGCGCGCGTTCGAGCCGCCCGACGGCCTCGACCCGGTGGCGGCACTGGAGAAGAACCTGGGCACGGGGTGGGAGTTCTCCACGCGTGTCGTGTTCGACGCGCCCCTGCCCGAGGTGGCGCCCTGGATCCGGCCGCCCATGGGACGGCTGGAGCCGGCGGGGGAGGGGTGCGTGCTCGTCGGCAGCACGAGCAACCCGGCGATGTACGCGCAGGAGTGGCTGCCGGCGGTGCCGTTCCCCTTCCGCGTCGAGGGCGGACCCGAACTGCGCGCCGCGGTCGCTACGCTCGCCGCGCGTCTCGCCGCCGCTCTGGCGGGCCCGCCCGAGGACGACGTCACGCCCGGCCCGGCGGGCTGACCGGCCGTGATCTGCGCCTGACCACCTCCCGGCGCGCATCACGGCCGAAAGGCGATCCGGTGCCTGTGCGGACGGCGGAGCGGCCGGCCCGAGTGCCCGGGTGACGTCGACGCGGTCGCCCTGGCGGTCGTGGCGGCGCAGGATCTCCCCGGTGGCCGCCGGCCGGCGTTCGCGCGCAGCGGGGTTCAGGCGCGAGGGCGGCCGCGGGGCCTCGCGGACTCCGCGGTTCAGCCGATGGGAGCCGTCATGATGCGCGAGGGGCGGCTCCTGTCAGTGGTGTCGGCGGGTCAGGCGGTCGAGCAGGGAGTCCTCCTCCTCGGGGGCGAAAGGAGCGCCGGTGGCGCGGGCGCGCAGGGCCAGGGTCATGGCCTCGCCGAGGAGGCCGACGCCGATGGACAGGGTCGTCGGGCGGGCCTGTCCCAGGGTGCCCGCCGCCGTGGCCATGGCGCCGAGGCCGGCGTTGATCGCGACGGAGACGACCCACGCGAGCAGCGTCCAGCCCGTGTAGCGCTGCCAGAGGTGGCCGTGGCGGACGAACAGGCGCGGGGTCAGCCCCCGCAGCGCGCCCAGCAGCAGTCCCGTCGCGGCGCCGGCCAGCACCCAGGCCAGGTCGGCCCCGCCGGGCGGAACGGACTTGACCAGGCTGTACACGCCGATGCCGACGAGCACGGCGGGTGTGACGAACAGGTCGCGGGCACGCAGCGGCTCTCCCCGGAACCGCCGGATCACCACGGCGACGACCAGGGCGACCACCACCAGCGCGATCAGGGCTTCGCTCATGAGACCTCCGTTAATAGCATCAGCATGCTAAATAAAAATAGCATGACCGTGCTATAAAGGAAGGGTGCCGAAGATCGTGGATCCGGAGGAGCGGCGGAGACTGGTCGCCGAAGCGGTGTTCCGTGTGGTCTGCCGGCACGGCCTGGAGCAGACCTCACTGCGCAACGTCGCCGCCGAGGCCGGGTTGGCCATCGGCTCGGTGCGGCACTACTTCGCCGGGCACACCGAGCTCATGGTGTTCGCGATGCGGGAGATGTCCGCGCGGTTGATCGCCCGGCTGACCGCCCACGCCGACCGCCTCCTGGACCCGTCCGCGCCGCTCACGCCGGACGAGCAACGCGAGACCGTCGTCCGCATGCTCGCCGAGATGCTCCCGCTGGATGAGGAGCGCCGGACCGAGGTCGTCGTCTGGCTGTCCTTCGCCGCCGCCGCCCGCACCCGGCCCGAGCTGCGCGCGCACGCCGACGAGTTGTACGACGGCCTGCTCGTGCTCACCACCCGGATCCTGGAAGGCGCGCGCCGGGCCGGGCGGCTACGCCCGGACAGCGACATCGCCGTAGAGGCGCGCCGCCTCTGCGCGCTGCTCGACGGCCTGTCCCTGGAATCGGCGTTCCACCCCGGCCGGTTGGACGCCGACACCATGCTCGCCGTGCTCCGGGCCCACCTCGCCGCGCTGACGCCCGCGGCGGCGTCCTGAAGTGTCCGCAGCGACGCGCCCGGCAGGCGGCGGTCCGGACCGAGCCCGCCGGGCGGCTGCACCGGGCACGGGACGGACGCGCGGCGCGAAGTTCAGCGCTTGAGCCCCGACCGCACAGCGGCCGTGATCAGGTCACGGGCCGGTCGTGGCGTGTCCAGGAACGTGGGCAGGTCGCTGCGCCTCGCCTCCAGCAGGCCCGCGCCGATGTTGGCGAAGGTCGAGATCGAGTGGCCCGCCTGGTACGCCTCCAGTCCCGCCAGCCCCGCCCGCGCCTCGCCCAGCGGCACCGGCCGGTAGGCGATGTCCCGCCCCAGCGCCTCGGACAACACCTCCGCCAGGTCGTGCCCGCCCACGGCGTCCAGCCCTTCCAGTTCGTACGTCCGGCCCGCGTGCCGCCGCGCCCCGCCGGAGGCGACGTCCCGCCATGCCTCCGCCGCCACCCGCACGGCCACCGCCGCGAGGTCCTGCCTGGCCACCACCGACAGCCGTCCCTCGCCGAAGGGCGCCGCGAACACCCCCGTCTCAGCCGCCGCCGCGGCACCGGCGAGTGCCAACCCGGCGGGGATCTCGGCGTACAGCCCGTTGCGCAGCACCGTGACGTCGAAGGGCGCCTCGGCCAGCCGCGCCTCGGTCCACCGGTGGGCCAGGGCGATCGTGAGCCGCTCTCCCGACTCGGCCAGGCTGGTGTAGATCACATGCTCGACACCCGAATCGGCCGCCGCCCGCACGACCGCGCCGTGCCGGGCCAGCACGACGTCGTCCTCGGCGTACCCCGCCGACACGAACACCAGCACCCGCGCCCCCGCGAACGCCGGGCCCAGGGTCTCAGGGCGGTCGAAGTCGGCGTGCCGAAGCGTCGTGCCGTCGCCCGAACTGCTGGCCCCGGCCACCTCCGTCCCGGCCACGGCCCGCAATCCTTCCAGGATCGCCCCGCCCAGCGCGCCCGACGCACCCGTAACGACAATCATGAGACCCCCTAATGTGGTTCTGCCAGGTGAAACCAACCCAGCATGGGCGAGGTCCAGCGCTCGCCGTAAGGAGGCACTTTCATGTCAGTCGCGCACACACAGGTAACCCCCCAGGCCGGGGGCCCGTGCGGAGACGACGACTGCGGCATCCGGGAGGTGCTCGACCGCATCGGGGACAAGTGGACGGTGCTGGTGGTGATGGAGCTGTCCAAGGGGGTGCGGCGCTTCCGTGAGCTGCACCGGGCGATACCCGGCATCTCCCAGCGGATGCTGACGCTGACCACGCGGCGGCTGTGCCGGGACGGGCTGGCCGAGCGCACCGCGTACCCGACGATCCCGCCGCAGGTGGAGTACCACCTGACGCCGATGGGGCGCAGCCTCGCCGAGGCCGTCCGGCAGTTGGCCGACTGGTCGCGCGAGCACAAGGACGGCATGCAGGAGGCTCGCGCCCGCTGGGACGCCGAGCATCCCGACGAAGGCTGAGGCGCCAGGCCGGTCGAGCGTCGACGCGACAGGTTCACGTCGTACGCGACGCAGACCCGTCCGCCTCCCGCAGCCCGTTCACCAGGGCGTCGACGTCCTCCCCGGGGATGCCCTCGGCGTGCGGCACGGGATGCGGTCCCGGTTGAGAACGATGATCCCGTCGGTGGTCGGCTCGGGCTCGTTCGGGCCGCGCGGTGGCGGTCCGGTGGGCGGTGGTCTTCACGGGAGAAGCCCGTGCACGAGAGCGCGCACACCCTTGCCGTAGGTGTCGCGGACGGTCAGCTCCTCCCATCGCGCGGCCACCTGGCTCAGCCGGGGGAACTCCTCGGCGTCCAGCTCGGCGAACACCCGTTCGCGGTGGGTGGGCCTGCCCTCCTCCCGCCGTCTGCGCGCCGCCGCCCGGCCGCCGATCTCGCCCGCCGTGTAGTGCCAGATGATCCGGTACGCGTCCACGGCCTCCTCCATCGTCAGCCCCGCGCGTACCGCGGCGTCGACGATCCGCTCCGGATACCACAGGGCACCCACCGACATCAGGTCGTCGGCCCTCAGCACGTCCACGGCCCAGGGGCACCCCGACACCGCCTCGTGCATGGCCATGGCGGCGGCCACCACGCGCTCGCGCGGCTCCTCGGGCAGCTCGGGCCGGGGGAGCCCGGCCGCGTAGTCGTCGAGCAGCAGCAGGAGCAGCTCCTCCTTGTCGCGCACGTGGTGGTAGAGCGCCATCGCTGTGCTGCCGACCTCCCTGGCCAGCCTGCGCATGGTGAGCACGCCCACCCCCTCTTCCTCGATCACCCGGAGGGCTGCGGCCACGATCTCCGCCCTGGAGATCCTGGGCGGTCTTCCTGTACGCGTCGACATCCCCTCATGCTAGTTTCTATACATGTATAAAAATGCATCGGTCGTCGCGGTGCTCGCTTTCGCGGTGGCCGTGGGAACCCTTCAGATGACCGTCGTCGTGCCCCTGCTGCCCGGCCTCGGACGACAGCTCCACGCCTCGCCCACCACCGTCTCGTGGACGCTGACCGCGGGGCTGCTGTCGGGTGCCGTCTCGATCCCGCTGCTGGCACGGCTCGGCGACATGTACGGCCGCCGCGCGGTGTCGCTGGTGGCGCTCGGACTGCTCCTCGCCGGGTCGGCGCTCAGTGCCGTGGCGGGCACGCTTCCCCTGCTCATCGTCGGCCGGGTGCTGCAGGGCACGGCCGCGCCGCTGCTCCCGCTGGCCATGGGCCTGGTCAGGCAGGTGGTGCCCGGCCACCGGCTGCCCGGCGCGATCGGGGTGCTCAGCGCCACCATCGGCGTGGGGAGCGGCGGTGGCATGATCCTCGCCGGGCTGCTGGACGGGAACCACCGGACGGTGTTCTGGGTGCTGGCCGGACTGGCCGCGCTGAGCTTCGTGCTGGTGGCGGCCGTCGTGCGTGAGGCTCCCGCGCCCGGGTCCGGGCGGCCTGACCTGGCCGGGGCGGCGCTGGTCTCGGTGTGGCTCTCCTGCCTGCTGCTGGCGATCAGCAAGGGCACGGACTGGGGCTGGACCTCGCCGCTGACGCTGGGCCTGTTCACCGCGGCGGTGGCGGTGGCGGCGGTGTGGGTGGCGACCGCCCGCCGTACCGCGTCGCCGCTGATCGAGATCCCCATGCTGCTGCACCGGGGGACGGTGGGGGCGACCGTGGCCTCGTTCCTGCTGGGGTTCGCCCTGTTCGCCGCCATCACGACGGTGTCGGCGGTGGCCCAGGGGGCGCTCGGCGCCTCGGTGCTGCAGGTCGGCGTCTACCTGCTGCCGACGACGATGCTGATGCTCGTGGTGTCCGTGCTCGCGGGCCCGCTGATGCGCCGCTTCACCGCCTCCGCGCTCGTGGCGGGCGGCTCCGCCCTGGTGACGGCCGCCGCCCTGTGGCTCGCGATGTCCAGGTCCTCGGGCGCGGACCTGTACGGGGCCGCGACGGTCCTGGGACTGGGGATCGGCCTCGGCTACGCAGCGCTCGGGACGATGGCCGTCGAGCACGTGGAGCCCGCCAAGACCGCGGCGGCAGGCGGCGTGAACGCGCTGGTCAGAGTCGTGGGCAGCAGCGTTGCCGGGGCGGTGGGGGCGGCGGTGCTGTCGAACGGGGGCGCCGGGTGGGCCTTCGGCGTCGCTGCCGGGGCGGCCCTGCTGGCGGCTCTCTTCGCCGCCGCCTACGGGAATCTCTCGCGGAAGCAACCGGCATGACGCATCCGTCACAGGCCGAAGCGAAGATCTCCCTGCCCGATAATCGACGCATGACGAACTCTCCCCAGATGGCGCGGTTCTTCGACGAGTTGGCCGACGGGTACGACAACGACCATCACGACGAGATCGCCCGCCTGTTGCTCGATCTGGCCCGACCCGCCCCGGGCGCCGTGGTCGCCGACGTCGCCTGCGGCAACGGCGCCATCGCGCTCGATCTCGCCAGGATGGGTGTCGCCACCCCTGTCCTGGCCGTGGACATCTCCTCCGGCATGATCGCCGTCGGCCGTGACCGGGCCGAACGGGCCGGCCTCACCGACGCGATCGACTGGCGGGTGGCACCGGCCGTGCCCCTGCCCGTCCCCGACGCCTCGCTCGACCTGGTCCTCTGCTCGTCGGCGCTGCACTTCCTCGGCTCCGGAGCGCTGTCCGACTGGCGCCGTGCCCTCCGTTCCGGGGGCCGGGTCGGCTTCACCCTCCCGGTGGCCTCGCACTTCCGGCCCACCGGCCCGTTCGTCGAGCTGCTCGCCCCCGACGTGCCCATCCCGGACACCGTCGACGACGCGCTGGCGTTCGTCGCCACGGCGGGTTTCGTCGAGGCCGAGGCGCGCCTCGCGCAGGTCGGCTCCCGCTCGGTGATCGCCACCGTCGCGACCAGGCCCTGAGCGCGCTCGTCACTGACGCGAACGCCCTGCGCCGCGGTGCCGGAGGCCGTCCGCAGGCCCGAGGCCGTCCGCAGGCACGCCGGTCCGCCCCCGCGCGCGAAGACGGCAGGGGCGCGTCAGGGCTTGGCGACACCGAGGTCGACCGGCAGGGACAGCGGGCCGATCGTGAAGAACGACGGGGAGTAGGGGATGTCGTCGGGGTCGATCGCGAGGCTGAGCTCCGGCAGCCGCCGGTACAGCGAGGCGAGCGCCAGCCGGCTCTCCAGCCGGGCCAGCGGCGCCCCGATGCAGTATCGCGGGCCATGGCCGAAGCCGAGGTTTCCGTTCCGCTCGCGGGTGATGTCGAACCGGTCCGCGCTGGGGCCGTACTCCGCCGGATCGACACCGCTCGCCTGGTAGACCACACCCACCGCATTGCCCTGGGGAATGTGCACGCCGGCGATGGTCACGTCCTCCGCCGTGAAGCGGAAGCTGGTCATCATGACCGAGTGGCGGTATCGCAAGGTCTCCTCGACCACGTCGGCCCAGCGGTCCTCGGCCTTCGCCAGCGCGAGCTGGTCAGGGTTCTGGGCCAGTGCCACGACGGCGTGCCCGAGCAGGTGGACGGTGGTCTCGTGGCCGGCGACGAGCATGAGCCACAGGATGCCGACGAGCTCGTCGGTGGTGAGCCTGTCACCCTCGTCGCGGGCCTGAACCAGGCCGGAGGTGAGGTCGTCGCCCGGCTCGCGCTGCTTGCGCTCCACCAGCTCGTGCAGGAAGGCCTGCAGTTCGTTCTGCGTCGTGAACGCCACGTCGGGCGGAGTGGTGTGCGCCAGCAGCGCGGCGGTCCAGTTCCGCAACTGGAGCCGGTTCTCGGCGGGCACACCGAACAGCTCGCAGATCACCCACATCGGCAGGGCCTCGGTGAAGGCGGGAACCAGGTCGACGCCGTCACCGGCGGCCACCACGTCGTCCAGCAGGCCATCGATGATCTGCTGGATCCGCGGCTCCAACGCCTGCACCCGCGCCGGCGTGAACGCCCTGCCGATCAGGCCGCGCAGCCGCCTGTGGTCGCCACCGTCCGTGGTCGACAGGTGACCGCCCTGAACGATGGCGCGAAGCGGCCAGTCGTCGGGGATCGATCCGTCGTGCAGAGCGGGCCAGTGCTGGGGATCCCGGAGGAAGGTCCTGTTGTCCCCGGCGAGGATCTCGCGTGCGGCCCTGTGGGTCAGTGCCAGGTAGGCCGGCACGCCCCCGGGGAACTCCACCTCCACCACGGGAGCGATCTCCCGTAACCGGATGCAGGTGTCGAGAAGGTTCTCGTCGGCGACGGGGAATGGGGGGAGGTTCGGTGCCATGTGATGCCTTTGGGGGAGCAGTGACAACTGAGCCCATCCAACCTTCATAGCGATCTTCAACCAAGGCGGGTCGGGAATCGTAGCGCGATGGTTACCTTCCGCTTCCGCGGGCGGACGACCGGCAGTGCACGGCGAGCCGATCGGGCATTGACCGTCGCGCCTCTCGACTGCAATGATCTTGAACGGTTGAGCGGCGAGCGGGATCCGCGTTGGTTAGGGTGCCCTTCGCCGGTCGTTCTCGGGGAGTCTCCCCGGCTTGAGATCGAGAGCGAGGAGATGTCGATGAAGAAGAAGCTCGAAGTCAAGATCAGGAAGCTCGAGAAGATCGAGACCACCATCAACCGCGGCGGATCCAGCGGCTGATTCACGGACGCGCAGAACCGGTCGGCTGTCGCCCGGCCGGTTCTGCTTTTACTGTGCGAAGGAGAGGGTGGCCGAGTGCGTCTGCCCAGGGTGAAACGCGTCCACCAGCCGTTCGTGCTGCCCGGGAATCGTATCGTCATCGGACTGTCCCAATTCGGGGTGGCCTCGGAGATAGCCGACGACGAGGACGGCAGCATCGCCACGATCCTCGCCCTGATGGACGGCACCCGGACCATTGACGAGATCTGCACCGACTTCGTCCGGACCCATCCCGACGTGGATGACGACAGTGTGCGCGGCGTCATCGCCGACCTGGTCGGGAGCGGTTTCGTCGAGGACGCGGGATCGCCCGTGCCGGACAACCTCACCGAGCGGGACCTCGCCCGGCACGAATCGGCGCGCCACTTCTTCAGCTGGATCGACACGTCGCCACGCACATCACCGCACGAGGTCCAGTCCAAGATCAAGAACGCGAGGGCGAGCCTGCTCGGCGTGGGCGGCACCGGATCTGCCGTGGCGGCGGGGCTGGTGTCGAGCGGCATCGGCGCCCTGCGGATCGCCGATTACGACCGCGTCGAAGAGTCGAACCTGACCCGCCAGCTTCTGTACGCCGAGACGGACCTGGGCAAGCCCAAGGTGGACCAGGCGATCGCCCGGCTGCGGGCGATGAACAGCGCGGTCCTGGTGACCGGCAGCGACACCAAGGTGACCGGCCCCGACGACGTCGTGGAGCTGATGACCGGCTGCGACCTGTTCGTCCTCTGCGCGGACGAACCGCATCCGGAGATCGTCGAGTGGACCAACCAAGCGGCCCTGCGGACCGGCACGCCGTGGTTCATGAGCCTGTACACCGGGCCGATGGTCGTGGTGGGCTCGTTCGTGCCCGGTGAGACCGGCTGCTGGGCCTGCCTGGACCGGCAGGAGGAGGCACGCAAGGAGAAGGAGGTCGGGCGGCTGCTGGCCGAGTCACGGCCGAACGCGGTGGTCGCCGCCAGCGCGAACATCAGCGGCCACCTGTGCGCGCTGGAGGTGCTGTACCAGCTCGGCGGCCTGCCGGCGCAGACTCGCGGGAAGGTCTTCCACTGGAATCTGGCCGTCTGGGACCACCAGTACTACATCGACGTCCCGCGTGACGAGGACTGCCCGCTGTGTGGGCCGAGGGCTAGGTGAGCGCCCCGGCGGCCGAGGTCGGCGCCGGCAGCGTCGTACGCCTTCACCCGCTCGTCGTCCGTCCTGACGACGACGACCCGGAGGCGGTCATCGTCGGCCGCCCGGACCTCGGGGAGTTCGTCGAGCTGCCCGCGGTGTGCGGAGAGGTGATCCGGCTGCTCGGCGAGGGGCGTCCGGTCGCGGACGTCGAAGCCGCCGTCGCCGCCGAGCACGACGTCGAGTTGGACGTGGCCGACTTCGTGCAGTCCCTCGCCGACCTGGCCTTCGTGGCCGAGGTTGACGGGCGCCCCCTGCCCGGACCGGCATCTGCGCCGGTGAGCGGCCACTTCACGGGCATCACCGAGCGGCACGTCCGCTGGCTCTTCGCCAGACCCATGAAGCTCTTCTGGTTGGTCGTCGTCGTCGCCGCGTCGCTGACCGTCGTCTTCGAGCCCGGCCTGTTGCCCCGGCACCAGGACTTTTTCTGGAGCGGGTACACGGGGCTCTCCGTGCTGGTCAACACAGCGTTCTTCTCCGTCGTCGCGAGCGTGCACGAGCTGCTGCATCTGCTGGCGGCGCGCTCGCTCGGCGCGCCGGCCAGGATCGCGTTCGGCACCCGGCTGCACTACCTCGTCGTGCAGACCGACGTCACCGCCATCTGGGGAGTCCCCCGGCGGCGCCGGTACCGCGTCTACCTGGCCGGAATGGCCTCCGACGTCCTGCTGATCGCAACGATGGTGCTGGCCGTCGCGTACCTGCCGCTGCCCAACCTGGCCCAGGCGTTGCTCCGGGCCTTCATCCTGACCGCGCTGCTGTCCCTGCCTCTCCAGGCCCAGATCTACATGCGGACCGACCTCTACTTCGTGCTCCGGGATCTCCTCCGGTGCAAGGACCTGTTCGGCGACGGGCTCCGCTACGTCCGGTACCTGCTCGCCAGAGCGGTCGCTCCGTTGAGGAAGCCGGGCTCGCCGGTGACCGACCCGACCGGCGAGCTGTCCCCGCACGAGCGGCGCGCCGTCAGGATCTACGCCGTCGCCCTCGCGTTGGGCAGCTCCATCACGTTGACGGTCTTCGCCGCCTACGGCGCCCCGATCGTCATCACCGGGCTGGCCCAAGCGCTCACAGCCGTCTGGGACGGACTCCACGGCGGGCCCGCCCTCGCCGCGGTTGACGCCGCGCTGCTCATCCTGGTCGAGGGCGGCATACAGGTGCTGTTCCTGGTGACGTTCGTTCGGACGCGCCGGCCATGGTCCCGCCGATCGAGATCATGACGGGGCCGGCGCGTGCGGATGTTCGTCTGAGGAGGCCGCGACGAGCTCACCGCGGGCCGAACCCATGAATCACACCGGATAACCCGG
Source organism: Nonomuraea indica (assembly GCF_002850745.1). Taxonomy (GTDB): domain Bacteria; phylum Actinomycetota; class Actinomycetes; order Streptosporangiales; family Streptosporangiaceae; genus Nonomuraea; species Nonomuraea indica. The sequence continues at coordinate 79,811 of NZ_KZ559485.1, read as the reverse complement.
GGTGAACTCGACCGGAAGCGACTCCAGGCTGCGCATCTGGATCGACGACCGCCATTCCAGCGACTCGGGGGGCACTGCCAGCACCACGTCGGGCAGCCGGTCCAGCAGCATCTCCACCGCGATGTGCGCGATGACCTCCGCGAGTTCGGGCGCGGGATGCGGGCAGCCGTGCTCGCCGTACCCGAACGACATGTGCGCGTGGTTGCTCACCGAGTCGCCGTAGAGGTCCGGGCGCACCTGGGGGTCGAGGTTCGCGGCGGCCAGGCCGCAGACGAGGAGGTCACCGGCCCGGATGCGGCGGCCGCTGAGCTGCGTGTCCATGACCGGCCACCGTCCGATGGCGATCTGCCCGGGCGCCTCCTTCCACAGCACCTCGTTCAGCGCCTGACCGATGCTGCGCCTGCCGCCCGACAGTGTCATGGCGAACCGGTCGTCCGTCAGCATGAGCTGGATCGTGTTGCCGATCCAGGTGGCCGTCGGGTCATGGGCCGCGGTCAGCGTCAGGAGCAGGTCCTGGGTGAGCTCCTCGTCGGTGAGCCCGGCGGGGTGGGCGAGCAGCCGGGAGGGCATGTCGGGCCCCGGGTACCGCCGTTTCGTCTCCAGCAGCCGGCTCATGATGGTCTGCACCCGCTGGTACGCCTCCATCGCGGCCGGCCCGCCGTTCAGGGTCGTCGCCACCTCGCCGACCAGCGCGCGGGTGTCCGGGTCCGGCAGGCCCAGCATCGAGGCGAGGACCAAAAGCGGGATCGGATTGGCGTACTGCGCCATCAGGTCGGCCCGGCCGGAGCCGATGAACGTGTTGATCAGCCCGCCGGCGACCCGCTCGCAGCGCGCCCGCAGCTCGAACTGGTCGGCCGCGGCGAGCGCGTCGCTGACCGCGCCCGCCCGGCGCTCGTGCGCCGCGCCCACCTCGAACAGCATGGACGGCTGGTAGGCGACGTAGGCGTTGAGGGGCCAGTCGGGCGGGATGTTCGGCCACTGGTTCCAGTGGCGGGAGTCGCGGACGAACAGCTTGGGGTTGCTGAGCACGTACCGCAGCTCGCGGTAGCCGAGCACCAGCCAGCCGGGCACGTCGCCCTCGAGCAGGATCGGGACCACGGGGCCCTGCTTGCGCATCTCCTCGAAGGCCCGGGCGGGATTTTGGTGGTACGCCCTGCCGTACATGGGGAAGGCGCCGTCGAACGCGCTGCGGTCGGGCCCGGCCGGAGGGGCGGCGAACCAGTGGACGGGTTCGGGCGAATGCGTGGGGTCGGTCATGAGGTCACCTGCCGGGCGGAGGACAGAGCATGGAGATGGTTGACGAGCGTGATGAGCACGGCCTTGCTGGACTCCCGTCGGCGCGCGTCGCACGCGACCAGCGGCACGTCGCCGGAGAGGTCGAGCGCGTCGCGGATCTGGTCGAGCGTGTGCGTGGGCTCGCCGAACTGGTTGTGGGCCACGACGAACGGCGTGCCGTGGTGTTCGAGCCGGTCGATGGCGTACCACGAGTCGGCCAGCCGACGCGTGTCCACCAGTACGACGGCGCCCAGCGTCCCGGAGAACAGGCGGTCCCACAGGAACCAGAACCGCTCCTGGCCCGGCGCGCCGAACAGGTAGAGCACCAGCTCGTCGTTCAGGCTGATCCGGCCGAAGTCGAACGCCACCGTGGTGGTGGACTTCGCCTCCACCCCTTGGGCGTCGTCGACTCCGATCCCCGCCCGCGTCATGGTCTCCTCGGTGCTCAGCGGGCGGATCTCGCTGACCGATTTGACCATGGTGGTCTTCCCGACGCCGAATCCGCCGACGATCACGATTTTGAGCCCGGTGGTCGCGGAGCTCCGCAACGGCATGCGCGCGACCGGATCAGAGGTTCTGGAGTCCAACGAGTACCTGCTTCAGCATGTCGGGATCGGGCAGACGCGTCTCGGCAGGGGCCGGACGCGGGTTCCTGGCGGTGATGCGTCCGGTGTCCAGCAGGTCGCACAGCAGTATGCAGACCACGCTGACCGGCAACCGCAACTCCGCCGCGATCTCCACGACCGCCATCGGGCTCCTGCAGAGCCGGAGGATGCGGGCATGCTCGGACTGCATGCCCGGAGTGGGATCGCCCTCACTCACGATCAGCGTGACCAGGTCGAAGGCGTCGTCCGTCACGCTGCTGCGCCCGCCGGTCACCATGTAGAGGCGGTCCGGAACCTCGTCCTCCAGGCGCGGCGACATCAGAGCCGGCTGCTCTGCTGCGGTTCGCGGGGTGGCGCGGTCAGGTATTCACCGATCTGCTCCACCAGTTCGTTCATGTTGTGGCCGATGACACCGGGATCGGCGTCCTCGCCCGCCACCACGGCCAGGTGCGCGCCCTCCCCGGCCTCCACGATGAACAGCAGCCCACCGTGGAACTCCGTCATGGACTGACGCAGGCCCCCCGTGCCGTCGCCGAACTCGACGGACGCCCCGTACGACAGGCTCTGGATGCCGGAGGCGATCGCGGCGAGCTGGTCGGCGCGGTCGACGGAGAGCCCGGCGGTGTGGGAGAGGCGCAGGCCGTCACGTGACAGCACCAACGCGTACCTGGTCTGCGGAGTCCGCTGCAGGAGGTTCTCCAGCAGCCACGAGAGTTCCTGATCTGAGCTTCTCATCGAGGTCCGTCCTCACCAATCTGTCGTGCCCTGCTCGCCTGATGGAAGGCCGCGAACTTCGCCGCGGTGTCGGAAGCCGGCCGCGTGGACCTGCGTTCCTGACCGGCGGCCGGTGGCGGCGGTGTGGATGCGGGTGCGGCGGCCGCGAACGTCTGCCCCCGGCGGCGTCGCGGCAGCCCGTGCAGTTCGTCGCCCGTCGCGGGGCCCGCCTGCGGGGCGGCCTGCTGGTCGCGCGAAGCCTGCGGCGGGGATGGCGTCACCCGCGGCGCCGGAGGGTTGTGGCTGATGAGCTGCTGCGGGATCATGACCACCACGCCGGTGCCGCCACGTGAGGACGGACGGAACGAGACGGTCAGGCCGTGCTTGCGGGCCAGGCATCCCACGACCGCCAGCCCGAGCCGGGACCCGGACAGCGTCGTGAAGTCCAGCGGCTCGGCGGAGACCGCGCGCTCCGCCCGGGCCAGCGCGGCCGGGCTCATCACCAGGCCGCAGTCCTCGACCGTGATCACGATCCCCGTGCTGACCTCTTCCACGTACACGTGGACCTCTTCGGTGGGCGGGGAGAAGCTGGTGGCGTTGTCCATCAGCTCGGCGAGGGCGTGCATGACGCCCTCCGCGGCGTGCCCCGCGATCGCGAGGGTGCTGACCGAGTGCACCCGCACCCGCTGGTAGGCGCTGATCCTGCCGATCGCCCCACGCAGGATGCTCTCCATCACGATCGGCTTGGTCCAGCGCCGCCCTGATCTCGCCCCGGTCAGCAGGGCGATGCTGTCGGCGAGCCGGCCGGCCTGCGCGGTCGTGTGGTCCAGTTTCAGCAGGTCGCCCAGCGTGATCCGGTCGTGGCGGTCCTCCATCTCGCGCAGGTCGGCCAGCATGCTGGTGGCCAGTGCCTGCACCCGCCCCGCGGCGCCGGCGCACGCGGCCATGGTGGCGGCACGTGCCCGCTGTTCCCTGGCGACCTCGTTGACGAAGACGTACAGCAGGTGCTGCTGGGCGGTGTTCGCCGGCTGGGGAGTGGCCGCGAGGACGGTCTCCGCCGACGCGCCTTCCCGGATGCGCATCACGGTCCCGGGCATCGTCTCCGTGGCCAGCCGGATGAGCTCCGCGTCGCCGGCGGCGAGCCGGCTGCGCAACTGCCGGATCTGGCGGGCGCCGTAGGCCGCGAACGTGACGGCGCCGCACACCAGGACGGCCGCGACAGCGAGGGTCCAGGCCAGGTGGGGCCGAGCCGGGAGGGGCGCGATGAGCACGGCCGTCAGCGACGCGGCCCCCGTGATGACGACCGTGGCCGCCAGGACCGCCAGCGATTCGCCCAGTGGTGGGCGCGCCGCGCGGTGGCGTGTGTGTACCTGTACTGACATCGATGAGCTCCTCGTCGGCGAGTGGAGCCCAGTCGTCGCGAACGCGACGCGACCGGGGCCGAACGCGCGACGACGACCTGTTCCGGCCGATCTCCTTGATCGCGGGGCGAGCGACAAAAGATCTTACAGCACTTTACTCAGCGTCATAAGACCGCGTCTCATGGCGACGCATGTGATCCTTCCGAAACTCGACATCTTGATCAACTCTCGAGTACGGTGCCATTTCCTATCAGCTCAGGCAGTACGGGAGTCGGCTCTCCATGGCAGGTTCACTTCTCGACGGCAAGGCGACGTTGATCACGGGCGCCGGCTCGGGCATCGGAGCGGCGACGGCGGTGGTGTTCGCCCGGCACGGGGCCAAGGTGATCGTCGCCGACATCGACGAGGAAGGCGGCAAGCGCACGGTCGCCGAGGTCGAGGCGGCGGGAGGCGAGGCGGCCTTCGTGTGGGTGGACGTACGACGGTCCGACGCGGTCAAGGACATGGTCGACTTCACCGTCGAGCGGTTCGGCCGCCTGGACTGCGCGGTCAACAACGCGGGCGTGGACACCGCCGGCGACGGCCGGCTGCACGAGGTGGGCGAGGAGGCCTGGGACGCCTCCATCACGGTCAACCTCAAGGGCGTCTGGTGGTGCATGAAGCATGAGCTCGCCCGGATGGTGGAACAGGGCTCGGGCTCGATCGTCAACGTTGCCTCGGTGGCCGGGCTCGTCGGCATCGAGGCGCCCTTCGTCTCCGCCTACGTCGCCGCGAAGCACGGGGTGGTGGGGCTGACGAAGGCGGCCGCTCTGGAGTACGCGACCTCCGGTATCCGCGTGAACGCCGTATGTCCCGGCGCCGTGCGCACCCAGATGGTGGACGACCTCATCGCGCAGGGAATCATGACGCTGGAGCAGACGGCGGCCTACCATCCGGTCGGCCGGTACGCCAACCCGCCGGAGATCGGTGAGGCGATCGCCTGGCTCAGCTCCGACGCGGCCTCCTTCGTGACCGGCCTGCCGATGGCCGTGGACGGCGCCATGACGGCCCGCTGACACCGCGACCGGGCCGGATCACCGCGATCCGGCCCGATCATCGCGACCGGGCCGGATCACCGTGGCCGGTGGTTGGCGAGGAGGACGCCGGCGCCGCCGAGCGCGAGCCCGGCGACGGCGAGCGGATGCAGGGACTGCCCGGCGAGCAGCCAGGCCAGCACCGCCGTCACCGCCGGCGTCAGGAAGAACACGGTGCTGACCCGGCTGGCGGACGAGCGCGCCAGCATGGTGTTGAGCAGGATGAACGCCGCGATGGAGTTGACCAGCACCATCCAGGCCACCGACCCGCCGAACGCCGTCCAGTCCGACACCCGCGGTGTCTCGACCACCAGGCAGGCCAGTCCGACCGCCGGGGCGCTGGCGAGAAGCTGGGTGGAGGTGCCGGTCCTGACGTCCATGGCGGGGACGAAGCGCTTCTGGTAGAGAGTGCCGGTGGTGAGCCCGGCCAGCCCGACCAGGCACAGCACGACTCCCCAGGCCGACAGGCTCACCCGGTCGGCCACCGCGAGCAGCACACCGGACGCGCCGAGCGCGAACCCGAGCCACTGCCGCCCGGTGACCGGTTCGCCGAGGAACCTGGCGGCCAGCGCGACCACGATCGGGCTGAGCCCTTGGACGAGCGAGATGACGGCGGCGGGGAAACCCATGTCGAGCACGGTGTAGAAGCTGCCGAACTGGACGGCCTGCATGAGCAGGCCGGAGACGGCGATGTGCGTCAGTGCCCGGCCGCGCGGCCAGGGCGCGCGGGTGATCAGGGCGTACGCGGCGAGCAGCGTCCCGGCCGCCGCGAAGCGGGCGAACATCAGCAGGAGCGGAGGCGCGGCCTCGACCCCGGGGATGCCCGCGATGAAGGCGCTGCTCCACAGCACGACGAAGAGCGGCGGAGCCAGCGCGGCGGGGGGCGGGGCTGACAGGCCCGGCCTGGCCGGCGTCATGCGATGGTCCTTCCGAGGTACGGGCACGGCTGGGGAGCGGCTCGGCGGTTCATGGCCCGCCGAGCCGCCTGGGGCGGGGTGTCCCGGGGTCAGGACGCGCGCAACGCCGAGCGGCGCAGCTCCCACAGCTTCCGGTCCGAGGTGCAGACTCCCGCCGCGCCGTGCTGGAGCGCCTCCACCACGTCGGCCTCGCCCTGCACGAACCCGGCCGCCAGGTAAGGCACGCCGAGATCCCTGGCCTGCTGCTCCATGTAACGCAGCACGACGGCGGGCATGAGCTGCACGAGGTCGGGGCGGGAGCGCGCGATGGCCTGCAGGCTCCGGTTGAGGTTGGACCGGTCGGTCACGAACACCTTCTGCATGGAGAGCAGGCCGAGCCCGGCGGCCCGCTCCACGATCGCCGCCCGGGTGGAGCAGACGCCGATCGCCCCGATGTCCCGCAGGTAGGACAGGGCGCCGGGGTCGTGTCCCAGGCCGGGGGTCGAGTCCATGTTGACGAACACGATCTTGCCGGCGTCGACCGTCCGCCGCACCGTGGCCGCCAGGTCGCCGAGCGGGACCGAGGCGAGGATGCCCAGCGGGGTCGAGGTGGCGGTGAACGCGTCCGCCATCGCCACGCTGACCAGCGACGCCATGACGGGGTAGTCCGCCAGCGCGGCCAGCAGACGCCGGTCGACCGGGCGTTTCGGGCGTGAGCTCACCGGAACACCTTACGCACGGGCCTCACCGAAGGGGCTGGGCAGCCCCAGCTTTCCCGGGTTCATGATGCCGGCCGGGTCGAGGGCCTGCTTGACGGCCACCAGCGTGCCGAAGCCGCTGCCCAGGGCCGGCTCGACGTACGGCGAGCGCAGCAGCCCGACGCCGTGGTGGTGGCTGATCGCCGCGCCGTGCCGGATGAGCACCTCGTTGGCCGCGTCCCAGGCGGCCCGGTACCACTCCCGGCGTCGGGGCCGGTCCACGTCGCCGCGCAGCGAGAAGTACAGGCAGGCGCCGTCGGTGTAGGCGTGCGACTGGTGCGCGGAGGCGCGCAGCGTGCCGGGGACGGCCTCGATCGCCGCGACCACCTCCTCGTAGATCGTCTGCAGTGCCGACCACGGGGCGGCGATCTCGCAGGTGTCGGCGACGAAGCCGGGCCCCTTGGCGAACCCGTCGCCGGACTTGCCGACGACCATGCGCTCGTCCAGCCAGCGGGCGAGGACGGGCGCGCCGTCCAGCTTCGTCGTCGCCGACCCGCCGCAGACCTCCTCGACGACCGCCATGGTGGCGTCCACCAGCGTGGGGTCGCCCTCGTCGGCGATGAGCAGCAGGTTCGTGCCGGGCTCGGCGAAGTGGGTGCCGCTCTCGTGCGCGTCGTACAGGCGCAGCACGGCGGGGGTCGCGCCGCGCTGGAGGATCTCCCGGCAGGCGTCGAGGCCGGCGGCGAACGTGTCGAACCCGTAGGCCAGGCCGCGCGCGTACTCCGGCAGCCGGTGGGTCCGCAGCCGCAGCCGCGTGATCACGCCGAGGGTCCCCTCCGAACCGATAAACACCTGGCGCAGGTCGGGGCCGACGGCGGCCCGCGGGTAGGTGCCGTAGCTCGCGGTGGTGCCGTCCGGCAGGATCACGTCGAGGCCGACGACCATGTCCTCGATCTTCCCGTACCGGGTGGACAGCTGGCCCGCCCCCCGGCAGGCGGCCCAGCCGCCGACGGTGGAGATGGCGAACGCCGACGGCCAGTGCCCGGTGGTGACGCCGTGCACCTCCTGGAGCTCCTTCTCGAACAGGTCGCCGAACATCCCCGCCTGCACCTCGACGATCATCGACTCGGCGTCGAAGGAGACGATCCGGTTGAGCCGGCACACGTCCAGCACGACCCCGCCGAACACCGGCAGGGCGGCGCCCAGCACGTTGCTGCGGCCGGCCGAGACCGTCAGCGGGATGCCGTGCGCCCGGCAGATCCGCACCACCGCCGCGACCTGCTCCTCGTCGGCGGCCTCGACGATCACGGCGTCGGGCGTGGCCGGCCGGCCGTCCGTCTCGCCGATGGACGTTCCCGCCCACCAGTCGCGGGTACGGCGGATCACCTCGTCCCGGTCGGTGTGCACGGCCGCGGCGGCCGAACGCAGCTCCGTGAGGACCTCGGCCGGAACCTCCACCACGGCGGCCTGCAGGCTGGCCGGACCCGTGCCGGGCGGGCAGGCGGCGGCCCATCGGGGCGGCGTGGGCGCGCCGACCACGTAGTCGCCCCGGTTGAACGGATGCGTGACGGTCTGCCTGCTGATCATGAAAGTCCTTCCATCAGTACGGTCTTCTCCCGCTCGACGCCGGAGACGTAGTCGTCGACCTGGCGGGCGACCTCCTCGTCGGACAGGCCCAGCTCCCGCTGGAGCAGCCGTCCGACCTCGGGGGCCGCCTTCACCGACAGGTCGCGGGCGAACAGCCGCATCCGCGTGCGGCGTGACAGCACGTCGTCGACGGTCCGCGCCAGCTCGCAGCGGGCCGCGTAGACCACCTCGGCGCGCAGGTGGCCGGCGCCCTCGATGATCGGCTCGATGAGCGACGGGTCCTCGGCGAAGAGGTCGGCCACGAAGCGCGCCTCGGTCCCGTACCGCTCGCCCAGGTGGGCCCCCACCCCGCCGGTGGCGGAGGTGGCCTCCGCGTCGTAGCCGGCGCCGCCCAGCAGGGGCAGCCGCGCCGTCCGGCAGCCGGCCCGGCGGCCGAGCACCTTCAGCGCCTCGTCGACCACCAGCTCGCCCATGTGGCGGCTGGTGGTGAGCTTGCCGCCGGTGACGGTGACCAGCCCGTGCGCGTCCGTCGAGACGCGGTGGTCGCGGCTCATGTCGAGGGTGGCGCCCTCCTTGCCGCCGACCAGGGGCCGCAGCCCGGCCATCGAGCCGACCACGTCGGCCGGGGCGAGGTCGGCGTCGAAGGCGGTGTTGGCGCCGTCGAGGAGGTACTCCATCTCCTCGCGGGTGCACAGCACCTCGTCGAGGGAGCCGTCGTAGTCGGTGTCGGTCGTGCCGACCACGACCACGTCGCCCCACCGGGTGCAGGTGGCGCGGCGGGCCCGGCCGGGGATCGGCACGGTCACGGTGCCGTCCACGGGCAGCCGGGTCCACGGCACGATGATGTGCACGCCCTTCGCGGGCCGGATCCGGGGCCGGTGGCCCGGGTCCGACAGCCCGTCGAGGGTGTCCGACCAGACCCCGGTCGCGTTGATCACCACACCGGCGCGCACGTCCACGTCCCGGCCGTCCACCTCGACGGTGGCGCCGCGTACCCGGCCGCCCTCGCGGATGAGCGCGCGGCAGGTGGCGCCGTTCAGCACGGTCGCGCCGAAGTGCGCCGCGGTCCGCGCGATGGTCAGGGTCAGGCGCGCGTCGTCGGTGCGGCTGTCGTAGTAGAGCAGGCCGCCCCTGAGCCGGTCGGCGCGCAGGCGCGGGGCGCGGACGAGGACCTCCGGCACGGTGAGCCGCCTGTGCAGGCGGCCGATCCGCCACCCTCCGGCCAGGTCGTAGGTCCACAGCAGGCCTTCGAAGGCCTTGGCGATGCGCGCGTCGAAGACGCCGTCCTGGGTGAGCACGGGGAAGACGAACGGCAGCCGCTGCACCAGGTGCGGCGCGTTGCGGCGGAACCGCTGGCGTTCGAGCAGCGAGCGCCGGACCAGCGGCAGGTTGCCCTGCTCGATGTAGCGCAGGCCGCCGTGCACCATCTTCGACGACTTGGACGACGTGCCGGAGGCGAAGTCGTCCCGTTCGACCAGCGCGACGGACAGGCCGCGGGTGGCGGCGTCCAGCGCGGTGTAGCAGCCGGTCACGCCGCCGCCGACGACGAGGACGTCGACAGGGCGGGAGGTGAGCCGGTCGAGCTGCTCGCGGCGGTCGAGCCGCAGCGGGGTGCGGCGGATGGCGTTCTTCGTCTCCGATCTCGCCTTGCGTTCGGGTAGCCGGATCACGACGTTGATTCCTCCGGTGAGTCGGGTCGGGAGCCGCCGGAGCCGGGCGGCGGCGTGGACGGCCGGCGGGGGGCGGGCGGCGGGACCGGGACGTGGCGGGCCAGCAGGTCACGCCAGGCTGCCCGGCTCTCCTGGCGTTCGGGCTCGGACAGGGACGGTTCGAAGGCGGGGGCGACCGGGAGCGCGGCGACCGCCGCCGAGACGCTCGGCCACAGCCCCGCCCGCACGCCGCCGAGGTAGGCGGCGCCGCGCAGGCTGGCGCTCTCGTGGTCGTGGGCGCGCCGCACCGGCCGGCCGAGCAGGCCGGCCTGGCTGGACATCAGGACGTCGCTGGAGGCGAGCCCGCCGCCGCAGACCAGCTCGGTGACCGGCTGCCCCATGGCCTCCTCCACGCCGTCCAGCAGGTCGCACACGGAGTGCGCGACGCCGTCGAGGATGCCGCGGGCCAGCTCCGCCCGGGTGGTGGACAGGCTGAGACCGGCCAGCAGGCCGGTCGCCTCGGGCGCCCACACGGGGGTGCGCATCCCGGTCAGGGCCGGCAGGAAGGTCACCCGGGAGGGGCCGGGGTGCTCGCGGGCCAGTCCCGCCAGCTCGCGCGGCGACGCGAACAGGCCGATCTCGTCGCACAGCCAGCGCAGCGCGGAGCCGGTCGTCGCGGCGAACGCCTCCACGCTGAACACGGGCACGCCGCGGGAGCGCCAGCCGACCAGGGTGAGCACCCCGGGCACCGGGCGGCGGTGGGCCGGCGGCCGCTCGCCGGCGACGGCGTCGAGGAACGTTCCCGTCCCGTGGACGCACATGGCCTGGCCGGGCCGGTGCGCGCCGAGCGCGAGCATCGCCGCGTGCTGGTCGCCCATGACGGACAGGATGGGCAGCCGCGCGCCGAGGACCGCCGGGTCGGTCGTGCCGAAGTCGCCGTCCTCGTCGACGATCCGGGGCAGCACGTCGGGAGGGCAGCCGAGGAACGTGACCCAGGGCTCGTGCCAGTCACCGGTGCGCAGGTCGTAGGCGCCCGCGGCGACGGCGTTCGTGGCGGACATGACGTGGCGCGCGCCCCCGGTGAGCTTCCACACCAGCCAGGTGTCGATCGAGCCGAACGCCAGCCTGCCCGCCGCGTGCGCCCGGCGGGCGGCCGCGTTGCCGGCGATCTCCTCCGCCGCCCACAGCAGTGGCGCGCGTGAGCCGACCGGCCGGCCGGTGTGCTCGGCGAGGTGGGCGTCCCATTCGGGCTCCCACGCCCGCAGCCGTGCGGCGTACCTGCGGTCCTGCCAGACCACGGCGGGGCTGAGCGGCCGGCCGGTCTCGGTGTCCCACAGCAGGACCGTCGCGCGCTGGGTGGAGATCGAGACTCCGGTGATCTCCACCTGGTGGGCGGCGGCCCAGGCCAGGGCCTCGCGGCAGACCTGGACGGTGCGCTCCCAGATCTCCGCGCCGTCCTGCTCGACGCGCAGGTGGTCGGGCGAGCTGACCGAGATGGGCAGGTACGCGGGCGGGGCCGCGCCGCCGTCGTCCAGGACGACGGCCGCGCGGGTGCCCGTGGTGCCCTCATCGATGCCGAGCACGCCGCGGCGGCGTTCCCTGGTCATCCGTGAAGGTCCTTTCGTCGTGCGGGCGGGATCAGGCGGACACCGGCTGGCGCTGCTGGAGGTGGATCGGCTCCTCCTCCAGGTTGATCGCCGTACGGGTCGGATCCCACCTGATCGCCAGGCAGGTGAGCAGGCCGGCCAGCGGCACCACGGACAGCACCATCAGGCTGTTGCCGACCCCGATGCCGGACTGCAGCTGCGGGAACAGGTACAGGCCGGCGACCGAGCCGAAGCTGCCGAGCATGCCGGTCACGCCGGTGCCCAGGGTGCGGATGTCGCTGCGGTAGGACAGCGCCGCGATCGACTTGCCGTTCGGGCCGGGTCCGGCGGAGTGGAAGAAGATGAACAGCACGGGCAGCAGCGCCGCCAGGGCGACGGGGAGCTGCTTGAACGTGGCCCCCATGACCAGCAGCGCGACGAACACCACGGCGTATCCGGCCATCGAGCTGACCCGCAGCCCGAGCCGGCGGCCGAAGTAGGCCGACAGGCAACCCCCGACGATGCCGACCGCGTTGAACGCCATGGCGCCCATGGTCGCCTTCTCGAACTCCTTGCCGAACAGCTCGAGGCTGATCACCGGCAGGTACCAGCCCACGGCGAAGTACTGCATGGCCTGGGTGAGGGAGATCGCCGTGGACAGCACGGTCCGGGGCAGGTAGGGACGGCGGAAGAGGACGCCCGCGTCGCGGAGCCCGACCTGGTGCCGGGCCTCGTCGGCCTGGCCGGTCGCCATCGGCCCTTCCTGGGCGGCGAAGCCGTACATGCGGCGCAGGTTGGCCACGGACTCGCGCAGCCTGCCCTTGGACGCCAGCCAGGTGGGGCTCTCCACCAGGAAGGCCAGTTGCAGCACGAACAGGAGCAGCGCGAAGACGGCCGAGGAGCTGACGGACCAGCGCCAGATGTCGGCGCCCACGTCGAACTTGTAGAACAGCAGCGTGAGGAGCAGGTTGGTGGTCGTCGCGGTGTACCAGACCCCCTGCCAGAAGTTGAGCCTGCCCTTGAGCGAGGCCGGGGTGTACTCGGCGAGCAGCGCCATGGCCACCGCGAAGTCGATGCCGTAGGCGATGCCGACCAGGGTCCGCCCGGCGAAGACCGTCTGGAAGTCCGAGCCCACGGCGGTGAGCAGGGCGCCCGCGGCGAAGATCACCTTGGTCATCAGCAGCGGCTTGACGCGGCCGATGCGTGCGGCGAGCCAGCCGCCGAACGGGTTGGAGACGATTGCGATCGCCGGAGCCATCGCGGTGAGCAGCCCGACCTGCGTGGGAGACAGGCCGAGCTGCTTGACCATGGGGGCCAGACCGGCTCCGAGCGCGGCGTTGGAGTAGGCGTCCAGGAACAGGCCCGCCAGGGCCAGGAACCAGATGCCGTTGGCCCGGCCGCTCAGGGTCTTGAGGGTGTCGATGAGGTCGGCCGCGTCTCCTGCGCTGCTGATGACCGTGGTTCTCGTGCTCGCCGGGTCGTGCATGCCCGCCGCCTTTCGGGTGGTCGAAACCCTGGCCAGCGGTCCGGGAACGACAAAGGCACAGACGAAGACCGCTGACAGGGTGTCTTCGTCTGTGCCTGTCGATTGGGGTGAGGCTAAGCGCGCCACATCCGGTATGTCAAGAGTCACACCTGGTCACGGCGCGGGGCCGTCGCCGCGCACGCGCCCGTCAACCCAGCTTCTTCAGCCGGACGGCCCGCTTGAGGAAGACGAGGCCGTCGGCCCTGTGGAGCTGCGCCGGGTCGAGCGGGAAGTAGGCGAAGTCCTGGGAGACGCGCGGGGTGGCCTGCTTGACGGCCTCGGCCAGGCGGCCGGCGTCGATGAGGGATTGGTCCCACGGCAGCGTGGAAAGGATGCCCTCGACGGTGTCCGGGGGCGGGGTGTCGTCGCCGACCGTGCCGAAGGCCGAGGCCAGGAAGGCGTACTGGTCACCCAGGTGCGTCGCGGCGATCGCCCCGGCGCTCCACCACTCCAACCGCTGGTCGCCGAACGGCATGAGGCTCTTGTTCCGCTGCAGGTGGAGGTTGGAGCCGAAGACCAGGGCAGGGCCGCGCTCGGCGACGGCACGCAGGTTGGCGGCCATCATCGCGTCCCGCAGGGCCGACAGCCGGGTCCACCGTGACGGGGAGTCGTCGGCCATCCAGTAGTGGTAGCGGAGCAGGCCGACGGCGGTGCGCCCGTACAGCGCCGCCCGCTCCCTGTCCTCCGCGCCCAGCCGCGGCAACTGCGTGTCGAGCAGCGCCACCAGGTCGTCGGCGATCAGCCGCAGGCGCAGGGCCTCGGCCGACCGGCCGATCGACTGGGACGGGTCCATGGCCGCGGCCTGGTTCGACCACCGCTCGTCCGGGCCCAGCAGCGTGTCGAGGGTCTCCCCGCTGCACGGAAGCGGGCCGTCGAGGAGGGCGTGCAGGCCGGTGAGCGCCTCGCGCGGGCTCGCCGCCCAGTACTCCACCGGGGCGTCGATCCCGAAGAACCGGAGCTTCTCGTCATGCTCCTCGTTGTACGCGCGCATCCAGCGGACGAGCTCGCGGTTGGCCGGTGACGTGCCGAAGTCGTGGCTGAAGCCGCGTTCCATGACGTCGTCGAGCGTGCCCTCGCCCGTCGCGATGTAGTCGTCCACCGCGAGCCCCATGAGGCAGTCGCTCTCGATGGCGAACGACCGGTAGCCCTCGTGGTCGACCAGGTGCCGGAAGATCTCGTTGCGGAGCTCGCCCAGCTCCGCGACGAAGTGCCTGGCCTCGCCCAGGCCGAGCAGCAGGGGTTGGGTGGGAAGCGACCGGAGGAACGCCGAGATGCCCGCGCCGTCGAGCGCCCGGGCCGTGTCCTTGATGTCCATGCCTCAACGGTATCGTTGAACTTTCGATGTAGACTTTGCGCCCGATATCTCCGCTTTGGCTGCCACGGACCCTCAATCGTTGATGCATGCATGAGGTCTGCCGGCCGGCGTGCTGCCCGCCCGTGGCCGTGGAACGCGGGGCGGGCTCCTGTACGGGCTTGTACGGACGTTCCGTACGCCCTCGATCGGCCCCTTCGGCCGTGCGACGGTCGTCTCCCACCCAGCGATCCAGAAGGAGCCCGAGATGACACACGCGTTCCGCCGTCGCGCGGCCGCCGCCGCCCTCGCCCTCGTCGCGGCGTTCTCCACCCAGGTCCTCGCGGAGGCCACCACGGCGGGCGCCTCGTCCGCGGGCGCGGCGCGGCTCGCCGAGGCCCCCGGAGAGCGGCGCAACATCATCCTCTGGAACATCCGCAGCCGCCGATGCGTCAACGGGCCGGGCACCGACGGAGGGAACGTCCTGCTCCTGCGCTGCAACTCCGGTTGGGGACACGACCGCTGGGACCTCGTCAAGGTCAAGGACGGCGCCGGCAACGACGTGCCGCACCAGTACGTCGTCGTCAACACCGCCACCAAGGCGTGCCTGGAGATCGGCGGCTGGTCCACGGCCGACGGAGCCACCGCCATGACGTACGGCTGTCACCAGGGCACCAACCAGAAATGGCACCTCGTGGCGCGCAACGACGGGTACTACGAGTTCTGGAACGTGGCGACCAAGAAGTGCCTGGACGCCCGGTTCGTCGAGGAGTGGACGGACATCTACCAGTGGCGTTGCCACCAGGGCGGCGAGCAGCTCTGGTGGATCGGCGTCTGAGGCCCGGGGGCGGCGGGCTCGGACGGCGCCGTACGAGCCCGCCCGACGGCAGGCAGGTCCGCGCGGAGCGGGATGCGGGGCGCCGCCCCGCGGCGTCAGGGCGCCTGGAACCACGCCCGCACCGTGTCGAGGACCTGGCCGGCGACCGCGTCGTCCGGCAGGTAGATGCGGATCCGGCCGCGCCCGCCGAGATGGCCGAACTCGCTGGACACCGCGCGCATCTGCCCGTCCTCCGTCACGACGATCGCGGAGTCGGCGGCGATGACGACGTGCCCGGTGTGCCGGGCGATGGCCAGCGGGTACCGCCCGGTGCCGATGTGACAGTTGGCCAGCAGGATCACGTCGTGCGGCTTCAGGCCGGGACTGTGCAGCAGCAGCGCCGCGATCGTCTTGGCGCCGGGCGTCCGGTCACCGATCGCGTTGCCGTCCTGTGAACCGTGCCCGTCCACGTAGAAGACGCCGTCGATGGGCTGGACGTTACGCGCCGACGTGACCAGCTCGCGGTCGTGCTCGTTGTCGAGGTCACGCAGCCACACACCCGCGTCGGTCCTCTCGACATGGTGCTCGAGATGGTGGCGCACCTCCGGAGTGAGCGGCGGTTTCATCCGGGGGACCCGGAGCGCGGTCGCGTCGGCGCTGCGCCCGTCGGGCACCTGCACCGCGAACAGGTGCCGCTCGCCGAAGGCCTCCTGGACGGCCAGCACCTTCAGCCGCGTCCCCAGGCCGAACAGCGCGTGGGAGGGCTTGCCCGACAGATCGCCCACGTCGGCGTACCGGCTCGCCCGGATGGTCAGCCGCACGCTGTCGGGCCGGTCCGCCAGGCGGGCGGGATCGTCCACCCCTTCGAGCATCCCGTGGAAGACGACCTCGCTGCCCGGCCGGACGTCGGGCGGCAGCCAGTCGGCGGGCACCCGCGCCGAGACATGACCCGACGACATGGGCTGGGCGGCGAGTTCCGCGTCCGCCCTGTCGAGGAACGCCTCGGCGGCCGGGACCAGCGCGGGGTCGGCGGCCCGTCCGACGGCCAGCTCGTTGACCTGATGGAGGTTGGTCTCCTCGAGAAGGTGCCGCAGGGGACTCACCTGGCCGCGCGGCGGCTGCCAGGGTGTCTCGCGGAAGTCGGGGACCAGCTGTCCGGGGTCCCGCAGCGGGCCCAGGTCCAGCGCCGCGTCCGGGCTGCTTCGGCCGATCAGGTCCAGGTGCTCCTCGAGGCGGGAGCTCAGGCCGTACCTCTCGAAATCGGCCCGCGCGGCCTCGAACCTGGCGCGCAGCGCGGAGCTGTCCGCCTCGTCGAGCAGGGCGGCCCCAGGTTTCAGGTGCTCCATCCGCGGATTGTCGCGGAGCATCCCCGGGGGCAGGTCGGGACGGGTGAGCCAGGCGTGCAGCGCGCGTCTGTCCAGCTCCTGCCGGACCGCCGCGGACAGGACGGGGGTGTCGTCGGTCCACTGCCACGGGGAGACGCGGCTTTCGTAGACCACGGTGGGCGCCGCCCGGTAGGTACCGGGGTGCCCGTCCCTCAGGCCGTGCAGCGCGTGAACCCGCGCCTCCAGCTCGTCGGCACTCTCGGCGGTCCTGAACTCGTGACGGATGGCCCGGCTGCCGTCGTTGAACGTGACCACCTCCTCCTTGGTCGGCAGGAGGCTGCTGTCACGGATGCCGGTGGCCAGCGAGGTACGCAGCTGGTCGCTGCCGTGGGCCTGGTAGACGGTGCCGTCCGGGGCCCGGTGAACGGCCGGGACGTGCAGCCCCAGCACGCGCCCGGTGAGCGCCGCGTCCAGTGCGACGGCCGCCGCCTCGCCGGTCAACGCCAGCGCCTGGGACCCGTCGCCGAAGGTGACGACGCGACCCAGGTCGGAGTCGCGCGAGGCCACGATGTCGCCGATGTTGTCCGCCAGACGCCGGACGGGGTCCATCAGCGTACGGCCCGCGCCGGGCGGGGCGGCGTCCGTGAGGCCGGCGACGAGCTCGGCGATGTGCTCGGCCCGGGCGTTGAGCTCGCGCACGGAGATCTCCGGCAGCAGCTCGGCCGGGTCCACCTTGAAGACGGAGTGGGTGCGGACCGCGTTCTCCTTGATCTCCCGGACGGCGGCGGTCATCCGCCGGTACGCGTCCATCATCCCGGCGTCCCGGAAATCGGCCCGCATGGACTGCAGGGCCTGCTCGACGCGCAGGGCGTCCGCGGGGGTGAGCGGGTTGGGCGCCCACACCTCCTGGCCCGCGCCCATGTCGCGGACGAAGAACCTGCTCATCAACGTCGCCACGGCGGGTGCGGGCATGAGGCGCGCATCACCGGACAGCGCGTTGGCGAACGCCGGCTCGTCGCGGATCAGGGCCCCCATCAGGCCGACGAGGACGCTGTCGCGGGTGGGTGCGTCCCTGGACAGGTTCCACGGCCCGCCGTTCCAGGTCATCTGGCCGGGGTCGCCGTACACCCAGTCGAGGAGCAACCGCTTCTCGCCCACCGGGTGGACGGCGGGCGTGTTCAGGCCGAGCTCCTGGCCGAGCCGCGCCATCAGCACCTTGGCGTCCCGGTCCTGCCTGGTCGGCAGGTCGGTGACCATGGCGTGCGAGCCGTCGGCCAGGGTGACCCGCGCGCTGTCGTCGCCGGCGGGTTCCCACGCGCCCATGATCTTCTTGCCGGCCACCTGGCTGAACTCGTACGGGGTCCGCGGTGGGTCGGCGGGGCGCGCATGACCCCAGTTGAGCTTGTCGTCCATCTGGTCGGCCCGCAGGACGGGAGGTTCCCGGCGCGCCGGGTGGGCCGCCGGCCCGTTCGCGTCCCCCTGCGTGGCGCGGGCCGCCATGGCCGGGACCGCCTGGGCGGGGCCGGGGCGGGGGTCGGCGGCGGCCGGGTGGGGGAGGGGACGGTCACCGGACGTCCGCACGGCATCCGCCGGCGTCCATCCCGGCTCCCGGCCGGTGTGAGCGGCCGTGCTGTGGTCGGCCAGCGTCGTGCGGGAGCCGTTGCCGCTGTCCGGGTGGGGCGGCGTCCCGCCGTCTCCGTCGTCCGGGCGTGGTGGCGTCCCGTCCCCGTCTCCGGCGTCCGGGCGTGGCGGCGTGCCGCCGTCCGGCGGGGGCGGCGCCCCGTCGGCTCCTCGTCCGCCGAAGTGGGGGTTCCAGGTGGCCCAGTGCGCGTCCGCGGCGCCGATGGCTCCAGAGGAGACCCCCTTCAGCAGCCGCTCCAGATCGAACGGCTGGTCGTCGAACGCCTGCATGGTCGCGTCGGTCAGCCCGCCGGCGGCCCCGGAGGCGCCCATGAAGCCCAGCAGCGTCCGCGGCGGCGCCAACAACGTCGTGCCCGTCAGGAACACGCCGTTGAGCGCTCCGGCGCCCAGCGAGGCGAGAGCCTGGTTCCAGTCGATCCGGTCGCGCCGCTCCTGCTGGGACTGGACGGTCAGGTCCATCGCGAACATGAGGCCGCCGAACAGGCCGATGTTGAACATCAGCCGCCTGGCCAGTGCCTCGACGGCCTTCCGGGTGAGGAGAGCCCGCCATCCCGCGGTCGTCACTCCGAGTCCGGCCGTCGCGGGGTTCGCGAGCACCGGCAGCAGGGCCACCAGCTGGACGATCAGCAACCCGATCATCAGCTTGATCATCCACTTGGTGTACTGGACCTGCACACCCAGGTCGTTCAGCGCGATCGCCATGGTCACCAGCCTGGTGATCACCTCTGCCCGGCGGCCGCCGACGGCGCGTGAGGCGTGCTTGGCGAACGCCCTGAGCGCCTCCCCGTCCCACGTGTCACGGTCCGGGATCCAGACGGCGCTGCCCTCGGCGATGCGATACGCCGCCTGCACGAGCGCGTCGGCCAGGGCGAACAGCCTGGACTCGTCGGCCTGCGGCCAGTCCATGCCGACCGCCCAGCCGATCCAGGGCCGCATCCAGGCGGGAATGTCCCCGTCGAGCAACACCGCCTGTCAGGCTCCCGCGCCCTCTGCCGCGTCGTACGTCGCCGCGGTGACGTGCAGATTCCCGCCGACGCCCTCAAGTTCGTCGATGTAGGCGTGGAAGGCGGTGATCACCTGGTCGCGCAGGACCGGGTACCTCTTCTCCATCTCGGCGCCGTACTGGTCGTCGCCCATCGGGCGGCCGGCCCTCGCGAACGCCTCCTGCACGTCACGCAGCACCGTACGCACATGCTCCGCCTCACCGGCCGAGGCGCGTCCGTGCTGCCGTATCCCCTCCGTGCGCGCGGTGTATCCGGGCCCCGTCACGCCTTCCCCCTCTCAGGCATCACAGAAGCATCGCACACCTCAAACCGACATACGCCGCAAAGGCCCCTCAATCCAGCTTTCTCGCCGCCGCTCGCCTCAACTCGTCGAGAATCTCGAACTCCTCGGCCGTCAGATCGGCCGCCACGCTGAGGCTGCCCTCGGAGGTGTGGAAGGTGATGGGCTCCGGCCGGTCGTCCTCGTCCGGCAGGAGCTCGAAAAGCGGGGGCCGCTGCTCATCGGCGCTCATGTCTCGAACCTACAAGGCTCCAGGCCCCGCCGCACCTCGCCCACGTCCGCCACCGGCCAGGCCCGGGCACTCCGACGTCGCACGGCACGCCCGGATAACCGCTTGCCCGCCGGACCGCCGCTCAGCAGAATGCGGCGGATGAGCGACATCCCCGAACGGTGGAGCAAGGCCGGCATCCACCCCGACATGTGGGCGGACCCCGGCGAGGACCCCCGCACCAACGACGAAGCCGGCCCGGACGGCGAGCTGGCGACGCTGCAGGAATACCTGAAGAGCTACCGGCTCACGCTGCGGATGAAGTGCGAGGGGCTGGATCCGGAGCAACTGGCGCGCCGGTCGGTGCCGCCGTCGACCATGTCCTTGCTGGGCCTCGTCCGCCATCTCGCCGAGGTGGAGCGTGACTGGCGCAACTGGATCGTGCCGGACGACCCGGCGCCCAGGCTGTACGGGGAGAAGGACGGCGACTTCGACGGAGCCCTCCCGGAGCGGGAGCTGGTCGAGAGCGCCTTCGCCGACCTCGCCCGCGAACAGGCGGCGACCGACGCCGCGCTGGCCGCGTATCCGGACCTGGGTGTGCGCATCGAACACGACAACACCTCCGTCAGGGAGCTGTGGGTTCACCGGATCGAGGAGTACGCCCGCCACTGCGGACACGCCGACCTGCTGCGCGAATGCGTCGACGGCCGGGTGGGGCAATAACGAGGGGACCGTCGCCGGGTGCCCCGCCTCCGAGACCATGAGCGACCCGCTGGCCAGGAGGCGGAGCCCGCCATGACCTGGGCCGATGGGTCGCCGGGAATTCACTGGATACCCGGGGTGGACGCTGTATCGTGCGTCTCGGGCGATCCCTTTTCGGGGATCGTGTGCGCGTACGCATATGTGGCTCGAACCGTATTTGCCCGGAAATAACGCCATCGATTGAGCGACGGCCTGTAGCGACGACCTTGGGGAGCTTCGTGGCGAATCTTGTGGAGTCGGTCGAGTCGATGGAGCAGCTCGCGCTGGTCTGGCGTGCCTTCGTGCTGGACCGGGACTCCGAGGCGGATGTGAGAGACCTCCCCGGCATCGCCGTCCGCTGGGCCGACAGCCCGTTCGCGTTCTGGAACTGCGTCACGTTGACGGAGGTCGGCGTGGACACGAGGCTCATGGAGCGGCGTCTGCGGGAGGCGACGGACGTCATGCGCGCCAAGAAGCATCCCGGGTTCCTGTGGATCTTCGAGGACCTCCTCGACAGCGACGCGCGCGCGTCGCTGGAGGCGGCGGCGGAGCAGGCGGGCCTCGCGTACGCCTTCGCCGGCACCGGCATGGCGGGAGACCTCCTTCCCGTCCCCGAGCCGGCCCACCCCGACCTGACCTTCGTGCGGGTGACCACCGACGAGCACGTGCGGGCCTATGCGGATCTGAACTCACGCGCCTACGGGTTCCCCCTGCAGAACGGCCGCGACGGGCTCGAAGGCTCCACGCTGTGGACCAACCAGGCGTACGCCTACCTGGGCGTGCGGGACGGCGTTCCGGTGACGTGCGCCGCGACCGTGGAAGCGGAAGGCCGGCTCTTCGTCGCGCTCGTCGCCACCGACCCGACGTGGCAGCGCAGAGGCTACGGCGAGGCGGTGACGCGGAAGGCGCTGTACGAGGGCGCGCGGGCCACCGGACTGACCCGCGCCACCCTGCACGCGACCGTCGCCGGAGCGCAGGTGTATCCGCGCATCGGCTTCACGCCGAACTCACCGATGCACTTCTTCGGCCTGAAAGGTTGACCCCACCGGCGCCGTCACCTGCTTTTTCTGGCCCGTCCGTCACCTGCTTTTTCTCGCCCGTCCTTTCCGTGGCGCTTTGTGTCGCTTGGCGACGCCGGCGGCAGGTGGCCGGCCGGGGTGGCGCGCCCCCGCCCGTCCATGCCATGCTCACTGTTATAGAACTCTCTTCAGAGTTATAGAACGAGGTGAGCGTGGCATGCGCGAGATGTCCGTCCCGGCGACCGGGACGATGGACGAGCCCCGGGCGCGGGGCAGGTTCGGCGCGTACGGCGGGCGGTACGCGCCCGAGTCCCTGGTGGAGGCGTGCCGGGAGGTGGACGAGGCGTTCCGGGAGGCACGGGCCGATCCGGGCTTCCGCGGCGCCCTGGCCGAACTGCTCGCCCTGCACGCCGGGAGGCCGACGCCGCTCACACCGGCCCGGCGGCTGTCGCAGGAGCTGGGCGTGCGGCTGTACCTGAAGCGTGAGGACCTCACCCACACGGGTTCACACAAGATCAACAATGTGCTGGGCCAGGCCCTGCTCGCCGCGCGGATGGGACGGCGCAGGCTGATCGCCGAAACGGGGGCGGGCCAGCACGGGGTGGCCACCGCGACCGCGGCCGCGCTGCTCGGGCTCGAGGCCACGGTCTTCATGGGCGAGCGCGACATCGAGCGGCAGGCGCTGAACGTCTTCCGCATGCGGATGCTGGGCGCCGAGGTGGTCCCGGTCACCACGGGCAGCCGCACGCTCAAGGACGCGACCAGCGAGGCCATGCGGCACTGGGTGGGCGCCACCGGCGACTCCCACTACTGCGTCGGCTCGGTCATCGGGCCGGATCCGTACCCGTGGATGGTCAGGGAGTTCCAGCGGGTCATCGGCGACGAGGCCCGCGGGCAGTGCGCCGCCGAGCTGGCGACCGGCGTGCCGGACCACGTGGTCGCCTGCGTCGGCGGCGGCTCCAACGCGGCCGGCACGTTCGCCGGCTTCGCCGACACCTCGGCGCGCCTGGTCGGGGTCGAGGCGGAGGGCGGGGCCGGGGCGGCCCGGGGCCGGCCCGGTGTCCTGCACGGCTGCCGCTCGCTCTTCCTGCAGGACGGCGACGGGCAGATCGTCGAGGCGCACTCCATCGCCGCCGGGCTCGACTACCCGGGGGTCGGTCCGGAGCACGCCCACCTGCGCGAGCTGGGCCGGGCCCGGTACGTCACGGTGACCGACGAGGAGGCCGTCACCGCGGCGGTGCGGCTGGCGCGCGCCGAGGGCATCGTCCCGGCGCTCGAATCGGCGCACGCCCTCGCCTGGGTGATCCGCGCGGCGGGCGCCGGCGAACTCCCGGCCGGATCGACGGTGCTGATGACGCTGTCCGGCCGGGGCGACAAGGACATCTCCACCCTGAAGGAGCTGGTGTGACGAACATCCTCGCCCCGGGCACGGTCGAACGCCACCTGCGTGCCCGCCGGGACACCGGTCGAGGTCTGCTCATGCCGTACGTCACCGGGGGAGTCACGCCCGGCTGGACGCGGTACCTGCACGCGTTCGCCGAAGCCGGCGCGGACGCGATCGAGGTCGGCCTGCCGTTCTCCGATCCCACGCTCGACGGCGTCACCATCCAGCAGGCGAGCGAGACCGCGCTGGCCAGGGGGGCGAGCACCCGCCGGATCCTCGCCGACCTGGCCGAGGCGGGGGAGCCGCGCGTGCCCCTGGTCGCCAGCACCTACTACAACCTGGTGCTGCACGACGGGCCCGCGGCGTTCTGCGCCGCGCTGCGCCGGGCCGGCGTCAGCGGCCTGATCGTGCCCGACCTGCCGGTGCACGAGGCGGACGAGCTGACGGACGTGGCCGCCGCGGCCGGGGTCGACCTGGCCCTGCTGGCGGCACCGTCGACGCCGCAGCCGAGGCTGGAGGAGATCTCGCGCCGTAGCCGCGGATTCGTCTACGCGGTGTCGCTGATGGGCACCACCGGCGAGCGGGCCGCCCTCCCCGCCTCCGCTGCCGACCTCGCCGCGCGGCTCAGAAGCAGCACCGACCTGCCGGTCTTGCTAGGATTTGGCATTTCCACGCCTGACCAGGTGCGGGAGGCCCGCCGGCACTGCGACGGCGTGGTGGTCGGCGCCGCGGTCATGCGGCGGGTGCTCGACGGGGCGGGGCCGGACGACCTGCGGGCCTTCCTCGCGACCCTGCGACGGGCCCTCGACCAGGAGTGACGCATCACGATGACCGACGCCGGGCACGAGGCGAGATACCGCGCCATCGCCGCCGACCTCGCCGCGAAGATCCGGTCCGGACACTACGCCCCCGGCGAGGCCCTGCCCCCGCAACGGGAGCTGAGCGCCTCCTACGGGGTGACCCTCATGACGCTGCGCCAGGCGTTGCGGGAGCTCAGTGACGAGAAGCTGATCGTGCAGCGGCCCGGCAAGGGCACGTTCGTGGCCCCGCCCCACCTGGCGTACGAGCTCGGCTCGCTCCGCAGCCTGGCCGACGACCTGCGGGACCAGGGTCACGACGTGCGCACCGTGGTGGCCGGGCGGGCGATACGCCGGGCCCCCGCCGGGATCGCGGCGGAGCTGCGGCTGCGTCCCGGCGACACCGCCCTGCGGCTGGAGCGGGTCCGTGAGTTCGCCGGCCGTCCCGCCGTGCACCAGGTGTCCTGGGTCCGCCGGCCGGTGGCCGACCAGATCCGCGACCGCGACTTCACCGCCGTCTCCCTCTACACGGCGCTCGCCGAAGCGGGAGTGGCGGTCGCCCGCGCGTCGGAGGTGGTCCGGCCCGGCCTGCTCGACCCCGCCGCCGCGCGCCGCCTGCACGAGCCGGAGGGCAGCGCCGTGCTCGTCAGCACCCGGATCACCTACACGCCCGACGCCGTCCCCGTCGTCTCCGACCATGCCACCATCCTGGGCACCATGATGGAGATCCGCACCGAACGCGCCGCGACCGGCCTGTCCCTCGCCTGGCGCGCCACCAGCTGAGCAGTTCGACATGGTGATGCGGGACCACCGGCACGAGGTCGTCAGCCCGGATCCGGCTGGGGACGCAGCTGGAGTTCGGGGGACCCCGCGCGGTCGAGCTCCAGGATCACCACCTCGTTGGCGCCCGCCCGCAGCAGCGGCCACGGAACGTACAGCGTCCGCTGCGGACCCCTGTCCCAGTAGCGGCCGAGCAGGAAGCCGTTGACCCACACGTACCCCTTGCCCCACCCGGGCAGGGCGAGGAAGCCGTCGGCGGGCCCGGTCACGTCGAGCGTGCCGCGGAAGAAGGCGGGCACCCGCGCACCCACTCCCGCCTCGTACGGAAGGGCGGGCAGCTCCTGCAGCGGGATCGGCCTCGCCGTCACGCCGTGCAGGTACTGCCGGTCGTGCAGGGGAGGCTCCAGGAGCCCCTTCCGCTCACCGAGGGCGGGGCCGTAGTTCGTCCTGCCCATCGACTCCACCAGCAGCTCCAGCGTCGCCGGACCGGGCACCTCCAGCAGCGGCTCCTCGCCGTCGCGCTCCAGCACCGCGGCGAGCTCGCCGTCCACGTACAGGTGGGCGCGGTCATGCACGCCGCCCACCCGAAGCCGGTACGGCCTTCGCGGGCCCGGCACCTCCACCTGGTACAGGACCAGACCGTGGACCAGGCCGAGGTCCTCGAACGACGGCGGCAGGGCGGAGGTCACCGCGGGTCCGGCCACGTCGTCGAGGACGTCGAACAGCGGCACGGACTCCTCCAGCGGCAGCACCGAGGGCGGGAGCGCCGGAGGCGGTTCGGGAACCTCCGGTGGCGACGGGTTGTATCGGGACAGGATCTCGCGGAAGCGCCAGAACTTCTCCGTCGGGGCGCCGCGCTCGTCGATCGGGGCGCCGTAGTCGTACGAGGTGACCGTGGCCCGGTACTCCCCGCGGGCCAGTTCCCCTTCCCGGTTGGCGCCGGCGCCGGTGCCGAAGCTGGTGCCGCCGTGCGCCATGTAGAGGTTCACCGAAGCGCCCGCGGCCAGGATCCGCTCCAGGCAGTCGGCCGCGTCGGCGGCGTCGCGGGTGACGTGCTCGTGCCCCCAGTGGTCGAACCAGCCGCACCAGAACTCCATGCACATCAGCGGGTCCCCGGGCCGATGCTCGCGCAACGCGGCGAAGGCGGCCTCGGGATCGCTGCCGAAGTTCACGGTCGCCAGCACGCCGGGAACGGTACCGCCGGTCAGGTAGAAGTCGTCGGCGCCGTCGGAGGTGAACAGGGGGACGTCGATGCCGCGCGCCACCAGGTCGTCGGCCAGCCGGCGCAGGTAGACGGCGTCGCTGCCGTAGGAGCCGTACTCGTTCTCGACCTGCACCATGATGACGTTGCCGCCCCTGGTGACCTGCCGCTCGACAACCAGAGGGATGACCTCGTCGAAGAAACGCTCGACGTGGGACAGGTAGGCCGCGTCCCGGGTCCGCACCCGGAGGCCGAGCTCGGCGGTCAGCCACGAGGGCAGGCCGCCGTTGTCCCACTCCGCGCAGATGTACGGCCCCGGCCTGACGATGGCGAGCAGGTCCTCCTCCGCCGCGGCGTCGAGAAAGGCGGCCAGCTCGTCCAGTCCGCGGAACTCTCCCACGCGGGGTTCGTGGAGGTTCCACGGCACGTAGGTCTCCACCGTGTTGAGCCCCATCGCCCTCAGCATCCTCAGCCGGTGCTGCCATTGCCCGGGCATGACGCGGAAGTAGTGCAGGGCCCCCGACAGCACCCTGAACTCCTCGCCGTCGAGACGGAAAGCGCCGCCGTCCACCGTCAGACGTCGCACCCGGCCCTGCCCGGCGTCACCCACCGCTACCTGCCCCGACCGGTTCCGGGGCGGCCCACGCGGACCGTACCGGCGCGGAACGTGTCCTGGGTGGGAACGGCCATGAGGCCGCTCGCCACCGGCGCGGCCGCGAGCGCGGCCAGGCGTCGATGAAGGCGCATGTTTCCTCTCTTGGGGGAGTCCAGGGTCGCGGGCGTCAGGCGGAGATCGACAAGGTGTCCGGCTCGACCGGATGCTCGAACGGCAGCCCCCGCGCGTAACGGGACAGTTCGTCGAGCGCGAGATCCGCCATGCGGGTCAGCTCGCCGCCCAGGGAGCCGGCGATGTGCGGGGTGACGAGGACGTTCGGCAGGTCGTACAGCGGCGATCCGGGAGGGAGGAACTCGGGCTCGGTGTGGTCGAGCACCGCGTACAGCCGTCCGGAGGCCAGCTCGGCGGTGAGCGCGGCCTGGTCGACCAGGGCCGCCCGCGCGGTGTTGATGAGCGTCGCGCCGTCGCGCATGGCCGCCAGCCGTCCGGCGTGCATCAGGTGGCGGGTCTCCGGCAGGTCGGGCGCGTGCAGGCTGACCACGTCGGAGACGGCCACGAGCTCGTCGAGGCCGACCCGGCGCGCGCCGAGGTCCTCCTCCAGGTACGGATCGCTGACCAGCACCTCGAAGGCGAACGGCTGCAGCAGCTCGATCACCCGCCGCCCGATCCTGGACGCGCCGACCACCCCGATCGTGCGCCGGTAGTTGCCGAAGCCCGGGAAGCGGGCCTCCCAGTCGTCGCTGGTTCTTGCCGCCCGGTAGGCACGGGCGATGTCGATCACCCGCTTGTTGGCGAACAGGATCGCCGCGAGCGTGAACTCGGCGACCGGCTCGGCGTTGGCCGCCGCCGCCGAGGACACCGCGATGCCGCGCCGCCAGCAGGCGTCGGTGACGTGGTGCTTGACCGAGCCGGCCGCGTGCACGATGGCGCGCAGACCGGGCGCCCGGTCCAGCACCTCGGCGGTGACGGGCGGGCAGCCCCAGGAGGTGAACAGGACCTCCGTGCGCGACAGGTCCGCGCGGGCGAAGTCGTCGACGATCTGGTGGACGTCGGCGATCCGGGCCAGCCGGCCGCGCACCGCCCCCCGGACGATCCGCTCGGCGACCTGGGCGCTCATGGCGACGACGGTCGCGGGCCTTGTCATGGTCTTCCCCCGGTCTTCGCTCACTTGACGCTGCCCGCCGTCATCCCGGCCTTCCAGAACCGCTGCAGGAACAGGAACGCCACCAGCAGCGGCACCACCGACAGCAGAGACCCGGTGATCACGAGGCCGTGGAACTCGGGGAAGGCGTTGCCCTGCTTCTCCCAGGCGAACAGGCCCAGGCTCAGCGGGTAGAGGTTCTGGTCGTTCAGCATGACCAGGGGCAGGAAGAAGTTGTTCCAGATGGCGGTGAACTGGAACAGGAAGATCGTCACGTAGGCGGGCAGCAGCATCGGCATCGCCACCGACGCGAACGTCCGCAGCTCGCCCGCGCCGTCCGACCTCGCCGCCTCCAGCACCTCGCCGGGCACGTACCCGGCCGACAGCACGCGGGCCAGGTAGACGCCGAACGGGTGCACCAGGACCGGCACGAACACCGACCAGAACGTGTTGACCAGCCCGGTCCGCGAGGCCAGCAGGTAGAGCGGCACCGCGGTGGCCGTCGTCGGGACGAGCACGCCGAGCAGCACCGCGCCGAACATCTTCTCCTTGCCGAGCCAGTGGTACTTGTCGAAGGCGTACCCACAGGCGACCGTGATCAGCGAGCTCACCGCCGCGCCCACGCCCGCGTACAGCACGCTGTTGAGGTACCAGCGGAGGAACACCCCGTCGCCCTCGCGCAGTACGGACTCGACGTTGGCGAGCAGGTTGAACTCGCCGAAGGCGAACCCGGGCGTCGCGTACAGGTCGGGCAGCGACTTGGTGGCGGCGAACAGCAGCCAGCTCAGCGGCAGCAGTGTGTAGAGGGCGGAAAGGACGAGCAGGGTGTTGACCGCCGTGCGCGACATCCACCTCATCGCCGGTTACCCCACTTCGTGACGGCGTACGACAACACGGCCGCGAGCAGCGCGAGCAGGATCGACGCGGCGCCGGCCTGCCCGATGTCGTTGTTGCCGAACGCCTGGTTATAGGCGTACATGTTGGGCGTCCAGGTGCTGACGATGCCGTCGCTGACGTTGTCCAGCACGGTCGGCTCGGTGAACAGCTGCAACGAGCCGATGATCGTGAACAGCACCGTGGTGACCACCGCGCCGCGGATCATGGGGATCTTGACGCTCCACGCGATCCGCGCCGTGCCCGCGCCGTCCATCCGGGCGGCTTCGACCACCTCGGCGGGGATGGCCTGCAACGCGGCGAAGTAGATGATCATGTTGTAGCCGATCCACTCCCACAGCGCGATGTTGACCACCGCGCCGAGGACGTTGCGGCCGTCCAGGAAGTCGGCCTCGCCCAGCAGGTCCACGATCGGGCTGATGCCCGGAAGGTACAGATAGAGCCAGATCAGCCCGGCGATGACGCCCGGCACGATGTGCGGCATGAACAGCGCGGCCTGGAAGAACCTGCCGAACCTGGCCAGCCCCGAGTCCAGCAGCAGCGCCAGCGTGAGCGCCCCGCCGATCATCAGCGGGATGTACAGCACGCAGTACCCGAGGATCACCAGGAAGCCGTCGGTGAACGCCCGGTCCTTCAGCGTGTCGAGGTAGTTGCCGAGCCCGACGAAAACGGTCTCCGCGCCGCCGAACCCCAGCCCCGACGACTTCTCGGCGAACAGGCTGAGGTACACCGCGTACGCCAGCGGCGCCACGATGACCGCCAGGAACAGCGCGAAGAACGGCCCGACGAACAGCAGGATCGCGCCGCGCCTGCGCCACGCGTCCCCGCCGTCCGCCCGCGCCCGTGTCTCCACAGTGGTGGTCGTCATCTCCGCGCCTACTGCTGGGCGACGTTCAGCCCGCGACCCTTGATCTCCTCGACCGTGGCCGTCTGAACCGTGTCGAGCACGGCCGGGATCGTGGTCTGGCCGGCGCCGACCTTGCCGAGCGCGTCCTTGAACGCGGTCAGCGTCTGCACCATGCTCGGCCCCCACGTCCAGCCGGGCTGGATGCTCCGGTACGCCTCGGAGAACAGCGCGTAGATGTCCTGGTCCTTGTAGAAGCCGGCGTCGAAGCTCTTGGCCGCGACCGGCACGAGATCGGCGACGGCCGGGAAGCCGCTGGAGGTTCCGGAGGACAGGCGGGCGGTCCACGCCTCCTTCGAGCCGGTCAGCCACTTGATGACCTCGACGGCCGCCTTGGTGTTCTTCGACCCCTTGCTCACGCCGAACGTGGTGCCGCCGAGCATCCCGCTCGCGGGGGTGCCCCAGTGGGGGACGGGGGCGATGGCCCACTTGCCGGCCTGGCCGGCGTGGTTGCCCTTCATGACGCCCGCGCCCCAGTTGGCGCCGACGTAGCCCCAGAGCGTGTCGTCCTCGAAGGCGGCGTTCCACTCCTGGCTGAAGGACGGCTGCACCTTCACCAGGTCGTCCTTGACCAGGCTCTGCCAGTACTCGGCGACCTTCTTGCTGGGCGCGTCGTTGATCGTCACCTTCCAGGCGTCGCCCTCGGTGCCGAACCACCTGCCGCCGGCCTGCCACGACAGCGCGGCCAGAACGCTCGGGTCGTCGGGGAAGAACGTCGCGATGCGCGCCTCGCCGTCGGCCTTCTTCACCTTCTCGGCGGCTTTCCTGAAGTCGTCCCAGGTCTTCGGCACCTCGATGGCGTGCTTGTCGAACAGGTCCTTGCGGTAGAAGAACACCTGGGGGGCGGCGTCCATGGGCAGCGCCCACGCCTTGCCGCCGAGCTCCACGAGGCTGAAGACGCTGGCCGGGTACGCGGACTTGACGTCGGCGACCTCGGAGGAGAGGTCCTGCAGCGCGCCCTGGTTCACGAAGTCGGGCAGTTGCGGGTACTCCACGGACATGACGTCGGGCGCGTTGCCCGCCTTGACGGCGTTGGAGAACTTCGCGTAGCCGCCCGCGTTGCCGGAGGGGATCTCCTCGTAGGTGATCTGGACGTCCTTGTGCGTCTTGTTGAAGGCGTCCACGACCTCCTGGGTGCCCTTGGCCCAGCCCCAGAACGTCACCTGGACGGGCTTGCCCGCCTGTCCCGCCTGCTGCTGTGCCTGCTCTCCGCCACCGCACGCGGCGGCGAACAGGCTCACGGCGGCCAGGACTCCGGCGATGCCGGCACTCTTGCGTCCCATCGATTGCTCCTCATCGCGCTTCGATCGAGATCGATCGAGACAGTATCATTCGCTCATACTCGATCGTCTGTCTAGGGTCGGAGGGCAAATCGATCAGTAACGAAATGAACGCGTAAACCGCCGCGCCCTGGAACGCGCGCTCGGCGAGGGCCGGCCGGGGCGTCAGCGCAGGGCGGTCGTGGACTCCCGGACGCGCAGCTCGGGCAGCAGTTCGACCTGGCGGGCCGGATACTCGGGCCCCTCCTCGATCCGGCTGACCAGCAGGTCGACGGCGCACTGCCCGACCGCTCTCTTGGGCGGCGCGACAGCTGTCAACGGCGGGTCGCTCAGCGCCGCGACCTCGTCGTCGTAGGCCACGATCGACACCTCGCCCGGGATCCGCACCCCGGCCGCCCGCAGGTGCTGCACCAGCAGGAGCGTGTCCTCGTCGTTGTGCACGAGCAGCGCCGTGACGCCGCCCCTGATGGCCGCCACCACCTCGGCCACCTGCTCACGGGTGGGCCCCTCCTGCGCCATGCCCAGGTGCGCCGGCTCCTCCAGCCCCAGGTCGCGCACGGCGGAGACGAACCCGTGGCGCACCCGCGGGGCCGTCGGGCTGACCCGCGACACCATGGCCAGCCTCCGGTGGCCGAGCCCGGCCAGGTGGCTGGTGCCGAGGTAGGCGCCATGGGCGTGGTGGGAGGCCGCTGCGTCCAGCAGCGAGGCCGGGCCGCCCAGCTCGGCCCGCCGCTCGACCAGCACCGCCGGCACCTCCAGCTCCGCCAGCCAGGCTTCGTGCGAGGCGTCGGGCTGTCTGCTGGGCGTCAGCAGCAGCCCCTCGATGCCGCCGTCCACGAGCTGTTTGACCTGCGTGCGGTCCTCGTCGTCGTCATAGCAGGAGACGCCCAGCACCAGCCGCGCCCCCAGCCGCTCCGCCCGCTCGCGGGCCCCCCTGATGACGGCGGGGAAGTAGTAGGAGGCCGAGGGGACCAGCATGCCGATGGCCAGCGAGCGCCTCGGGGAGGCCTCCGGCACGGTGTCCGGCCTGGTGATGCCCCCGTGTACGCGCTTGACGAGCCCCTGCGCCGCGAGCTGCTCGACGTCCCTGCGCAGGGTGACCATGGAGACGTTCAGCCGGTCGACCAGTTCGGCCAGGCGGACCGAGCCGCGCTCGCGCACCTCATGCAGGATTAGTTCATGGCGTTGCTCGGCGAACACGGCGGCTCCTTCTGGCTCGATGGAGCAATCCTAGCGGCAGCGCTTTCGATTGTGAACGAATACTTTCGTTCAATCAGAGCACCGGGGTGCGGCACGAAGCCGGTGCCTGCGGCATCACCATTCGGCCGCCTCGATCATTCCGGTTCTTCCACCCGCCTGCTGATCTGGTCGATCCGGCGGATCCGGCCGTCCGGCGCCAGCCGGCCGAACATGTAGATCTCCGCCACGAAGGTCCTGCCCCTGCGCAACCTGGTGCGCAGGGTCCACCGGGCGGCGATCCGGTCGCCCGAGACCAGCGCCTCGTGGATCTCGGCACCGGCCCACTCGTCGGAGGCCAGCGCCTCTTTGTCGACGTTCCTGCGGACAGGGCGGACGTGATCGATCATGCGCTGCCGGTCGATCACGAGCCCGTCGTTGCGGTACTCGAAGTCCGGGACGAAGTAGCGGTCGAGGATCGCGCCGGGGTCCTCGTCGGAGGCAGCCATGTCCCGGGTGTAAGTGATCAGAAAGTCGGCGAGGTCACGCTCGGAATTGATGCCCATGATGCTTCCTTGGTGGGAGAAGGTCGATGTTCGGACGTACCCGACGCGCCGTCGAGCGTTCCTACGCGGCGAGTGCGGCGGTGATGTCGGCCTCGATGTGGCTGACGGCGGCCATGGCGCCGTAGGCCAGCAGGAACACTGTGCAGTGGTCGCTGAGGCGCCGGTCGGTCGCGCGCCAGGCGGCGACCTGTTCGTCGGTCACCGCCTCGGGCGCCAGCCCCGCCAGGATCGCCACCTTCGCCCCCGCTCGCTCCTGCTCCGTCAGCGCCGTCAGCGGCCGGTCCACCCAGTCACCGGCGGCGCGGCGGCGGCCGCGGTGCTCGGCCATCGTCGTGGCCACCGCCCGCGCGGTGGCGGACGTGAGCAGCCCGGCGCCCTGCGCGGCGGTGGCGGCGAGGGCGGCGTACGCCGTGCCGATCGGCAGGCCGCCGGCCCACGCCGGCTCCTTGCCCGCAGGCAGCCCGTCCAACAGCGGCAGGGTGGCACCCGGGCGCAGGTCCTGGTCCAGGTCACGCAGGACCGGGGCGCCCTCGAACGGCGGTTCGTCGTCGGCGGCCATGCTGCCCGGGGTGAGCCCGGCGGGCAGCATGGCCGCCGCCACCCGGTTGATGAAGTGCGTGAACAGCGCCGTACCGACATACTCGGCGGTGCCGTCGCCGGAGAACGGCGCCTCCACCTGGTCACCTCCGGTGGCGACCGCCCAGCGGAGCAGGGCCGCCTGGCTCGGATCGGCAGGCCGGCCGCCACGCTCGACGGCGTCGGCGAGGTCCGGCCGCCCGAGGAGGCGCAGCACGGCCAGGAAGGCCTGGACGTCGTACTCCAGGTCGTTGGCCTGGGCCACGCCCAGTGCCACCAGGGCCTTGTCCAGTGCCGGGACACCGCCGGCCAGCTGGGCCTCGCGCATCAGCGACCAGCCGGCCGCCATCAGCTCAGGGGACGGGGACATCATCATCACGGCCGGGCCGATGCTGCTGAACTCGGCGTTGACCTGTGCGTAGACCTCGGCCACCAGGCCATGGGCGCGGTTCGGGGAAACGGGGATGACGTGGCGTACCAATGACGGCATGGATCGTGCCCTTCGACGGGTGGTGTGCGATCGCGGTCCCGATCGTGCCGCCCGTGCCGGCCGCCGTCGTCGTACGACCGAAGACGGTTCGCGCTACTCCCGCCGCCGTACGTCCCCCCACGGCTACGGCACCGGAAGTGCCCACATGGCGCGGCCGTCGCATCACGATGGCAAGGCAGATCGACACGTCACTGCGGAAGAGCCGCATCTCACCGGCAACGCACCCGGGGGGCAGCACGCGACGCACGCGCACGCAACAGCCAGTGACGGTGCTGTCCACGCCGGCCAGCAGGTTACACGACCGCATTCTCGGCGGACAGACCTGGCACGGTGGCCAGGTGGCGCCTGCGCCTGGGCAGGCCGAAGGTCGGGTGCGAGGTGGACCAGAGCGCTGTCTTGATGATGCCCTCCTTGACCCGTGCGGGTTTCCAGCCGCCCTCGTACTTCGGCTTCGGCTGTCCTCGGTCATCGAACGTCTGCAGGATCCCGTCCCGCCGCCCGAGGCTGATGTGGTTGTAGGTGTAGACCAGCTTGGTCCTGGTGACCTCGCGGCCGGTGAGTCGTGCCACGATCGCCTGGATGGCCTGATTGCCGGTGTACCCCGCCGAAGCGCAGGACATCGGGAGCGGCCGGCCGTTGTCGCCGACGGCACAGACGCTGTCGCCGATGGCGTAGACGTTCGGGTGCGAAACCGACCGCATGGTGCGATCGACGACGACCTGACCGTTCCTCGTGACCTCCAGTCCGGCGGCGGCGGCAATGGGGCTGACCGCGAACCCGGCCGTCCACGCGGTCGCGTCGGAGGCCAGGGCGGTGCCGTCGGAGCACAGCACCCGGGTCGCTTCGACGGCTTCGACGCTGGTGTGCTCCACGACGGTGACGCCCAGCCGGTCGCAGGCCCGGCGCAGGTGGCGGCGGGCTCCGGCGGCGAGCCGGGCGCCAAGCTCGCCGCGGGCGACCAGCGTCACCGACAGGCCTGGCCGGGACTCGGCGATCTCGGTGGCGGTCTCGATGCCGGTCCACCCGTCGCCGACGACCACCACGTTCCCGCCTTCGCGCCGCCTGTCCAGGGTGTCCAGGCGCTCGCGCAGGCGCAGCGCCGACGGCCGGGCGGCGACGTCGAAGGCGTGCTCGGCCACGCCGGGGACGCCGTGGTCGGCGCCCTGGCTGCCGAGCGCGTAGACAAGCGTGTCGTAGCCGAGCTCGCCGCCGTTGGCCACGGTGGCGACCTGGCGCTCGGGGTCGAGGGCGGTGACACGGTCCAGGCACAGCCGTATCCCCGTGTTCGCGAAGACGTCGGCGAGCTGCGGAGCCTTCACGTCCTGGCCGGCCACGAGCTGGTGCATCCGCATGCGCTGGACGAAGTACGGCACGGCGTTGACGACGGTGATCTCGGTGTCCGCCCGGGACAGCCGGCGGGCCAGGTTCCCGGCCACGTAGGCGCCGGCATAGCCGGCGCCGAGGACGACGATGCGGTGTTTCATGTGGTGCTCCTGTCCTTTGCTTTCGGTGAGTTGAGCGGGACGGGGTGAGGGCGTAGCCCTCTCTTGGCGCGAGCGCGTGGTCCGTCCGAGGCGCGCCTACTCCCGCAGGATGGACAGGGCTCGCGAGGGGCAGAGGGTGACGGCGTGCCGCGCCCGTGCCGCGGTCTCGTCGTCGGGGCGGTCGGTCAGCAGGACCACGATGCCGTCGTCGCCCTGGTCGAACACGGCCGGGACGGTCAGGACGCACTGGCCGGAGCCGACGCAGAGGCCGGTGTCCGCTTTGATCCGCATCAGGCCCTCCTCACCAGGTGACCGGGAGCTCGTGCACGCCGTAGATGACGGCGTCGCTCTTGAACGGCAGCTCGTCGACCGGTGCGGCGAGCCGCAGGGTCGGGATGCGGCGGAACAGCGTGTCGAAGACGATCTGCAGCTCCATCCGGGCCAGGTTCTGGCCGAGGCACTGGTGCGGGCCGAACCCGAAGGCGACGTGGTGGCGGGCACCGCGTTCGACGTCCAGCTCGGCCGGGTCCTCGAACGCCGCCGGGTCCCAGTTGGCCGACAGGATCGAAACGATGACGCCCTCGCCGGCTTTGATGCGCGCCCCGCCGATCTGCACGTCCTCGGTCGCCAGCCGGGAGGTGACCCCGTCGGCGATGGAGAAGAAGCGCAGCAGCTCCTCCACGGCCATGGGCGTCCTGTCCGGGTCGGCCTTGACCAGGGCCAGTTGGTCGGGATGGGTGAGCAGCCCGACCACGCCGAGCGAGATCATGTTCGCCGTGGTCTCGTGCCCGGCGGTCAGCAGCAGGAAGGCCAGGCCCACCAGGGCCGCGTGGTCGAGCGCGCCTTCCTGGCGCTGCCGGGCGATCTGCCGGCCGAACAGGTCGTCGCCGGGTTCGGACTCCTTGCGAGTGATCAGGTCGTCGATGTAGGCGCGCAGTTCGGCGAGGGCTCGCCGGCGGTCTTCCGGCGACGTCCGGCTGACCATCATGGCGGTGCGGCTCTGGAAGAAGTCGTGGTCGGTGTAGGGGACGCCGAGCAGTTCGCAGATGACCAGTGACGGCACCGGCAGGGACAGCGCCCGCACCAGGTCGACCGGCCGCCGGCCGGTGGCGAGCATGTCGTCGACGAAGCGGTCGACGATCTCCTGGATCCGCGGGCGCAGCCCGGCCAGCCGCCTCACGGTGAACTCGCCGATCACCGGACGGCGGGCCGCGGAGTGTTCGGCGCCGTCCATGCCGAGCATCAGCGGCGGCTGGCTGCGGAGCTGCCGCAGGGTCTCCGCGTCGAGGGTGAAGAGCGGGAAGCCGTCCCTGCGCCTGTCGGAGGAGAAACGGGAGTCGGCGAGAACGGCACGGGCCTGGTCATGCCCGGACACCCACCACGCCTCGCCGTCGCCGGCCAGACGGATCTTGCTGATCGGCGCCCGCGCGCGCAGCCGCTCGTACTCGGCGGGCGGGGCGAACGGGCAGCCACGTTCGACCGGCAGTTCCACATCGGCCGACTCGCCGGTGACGCTTTCCATCATCGATGACCTCCAGTGATAGACCTGACTGACGTGCAGTGCCCGCCGGTGACCTCGCCCACGTAACTCGTACCGGCCACCCCCGACCTGCCGGGCTGTCCCCGCACAGGACGACGACGTCCTCCTTCCGGGCCACATCCAGACCCCGAGCCGACCAGGGACCGCCGAGCGGTGCCCGGAGGGCCGTCAACCTCGCGGGGTCGCCGGCGCGTAGGAGTGGGGGGGTGCGGCCGTCCGCACATGTCGCGCCCCGACAGCGGGGCCGCGGCGTGCGCGCAGGCCGCCGGCCAGGCACAGCATCGCCCCGACCGTGAGCCAGGCCGCGAGGACGGTGACGGGGTGGGTGGCGCCATGGCCGTCGAAGAAGGCGGTGGAGCGCAGCAGCTGGCCGCCGGCCCCGGGCGGCAGCAGCTGACCGAGGACGCCGGACCAGCCGGGCAGCATCTCGGGAGCGGTCGCGGTACCCGACAGGGGATTGCCGATGAGCATCATGGTGACGGCACCGAGTCCGAAGCCGACGAGTCCGAACAGTGCCTCCAATCCGAGGATGCTGAGGGCGGTGGCCGCGATGGTCAGGGCGATGGCGCCGCTGTTGGCCCAGTAGGAGCCGGTGAGCGAGCCGAGCCAGAACTGCAGGATCGCTGCCGCGGCCAGGCCGCCGGTGATCGCGAAGGCGAGCGCTCCGGTGACCCTCCGGGCGGTGCCGCTGACGAGTCTGGTCAGCAGCAGCACGGCGAGCAGTCCGGCCATGACGAGGGGCAGGGCTCCGGCGGCCAGACCGGCGCCACGCGGGTCGTCGGCCGGCAGCGCGGCGAGATCGCGGACGGCGGCCGCCGGACCGGCGCCGGGCGCCTGCGCCTGGCCGAGCGCGGCCGCGACGCCCTGCAGGGTCTGGGCGACCGCTGCGCTGCCGGCGGAGGCGATGATGACCTGCGGGGTGCCGGAGCTGACGTCGATCGCCCCGTACACCTCCCGGTCGCGGATCAATCGTTCGGCGGCCGCGGTGTCGGCGACCTCGGTGATCTCGAAGCCGTCCGGCAGGCGTAGGTCCAGAGCGGTGCGGATGCGCTCGGCCGCGGCGGCCGGCCCGGCGACGGCGATCGGCACATCGTGCACCGACGCACGCACCGACGGCCAGGCGAAGGCGATGAGCATCACGGAGACGATCGCGGTGAGAAGGACGACTGCCCTGGCCACCGTCGACCAGGGCGACGGTGGCGTGGCGGCTGCCGGGGCGGCTTGAGCGGCCATGGCTACTCCTCCAGAAGAACGGGTGAGGCACGTGGTGACCGGGCGAGCCGGTACGCGCTTGCCCGATGGCGGGACGTCTCCCCGTGCTCGACTTTCACCACCTGATGACTTCATCGGTGTTGAATTCTACGGTAGAGCAATTCCACATGGTTGAATAGCCCCATGGCCGACGAACGTGGAAGACGACCGGGAAACCCGCAGACCAGGCAGGAGATCCTGGAGGCGGCGATGGAGTCCTTCAAGGCACATGGTTACGGCGGCACGACGATCAGGGGCGTGGCGCGGGCGGCAGGGGTCGATCCCGCCCTCGTGATGCACTTCTTCGGCAACAAGGACGGGCTGTTCAGTGCCGCGATCAACACCAGCCTGCCGGTCGCGCTGCTGGTCGGGGCCTTCGACGGCGACGAGGCGCACATCGGCGAACGGCTCGTGACGAAATACCTGGAGGTGTGGGAGGACCCGGCGCACGGCCCCGACCTCTCGGCCGTGCTGCACGCCGCCGCCGCCACGCCGGCGGCGGCCGAGCTGCTGAAGGAGCTGACGAGCCGAGAGCTGCTCGGCCCGGTCACTCGCCGCCTGTCCGGCGACCACGCCGAGATCCGCGCCCTGCTGACCGCCTCGCAACTGCTCGGCCTGGCCATGATCCGCTACATGCTCAAGGTGGACCCGCTGGCCTCGATGTCCGCCGGCCAGGTGGTGGCCGTGGTCGCGCCCACCGTCCAGCGCTACCTGACCGGCCCGCTCTCCCTGGACGAGATCGCGGGCACGGGGCGGCCGGGGTGACGGAGGAGATCGTGTGACGGGCTGTCCGTCGGCCCGGCTGGTCAGGGTCGATCGGGACGGCGGGTCAGCCGGTCGGGTCGTTGCGCAGGAGCACCCGCAGATCGGCGACCGGCTGGACTCCGGGAACCGGCGGGCGCCCGTCGATCACGAGGCTGGGCACGCTGGTGACGCCGTGCTGCGCCGCGCGGCGCCGGTCGGCGTGGACGTCGCCGGCGTAGTCGTCGCCGTCCAGGACCGCGCGTACGTCCTCGGTGTCCAGCCCGGCCTCGCCGCCCAGCCGCTGCAGGACCCGCGGGTCGGCCACGTTGTCCCCAGCGGTGTGGTACGCGTGCAGCAGCAGCTCCATCATGTGGTCGGCGCGGCCGTGGTCGGCGGCGAGCTTGACGAGGCGGTGCGCGTCGAAGGTGTTCACCGGGCGGGCCAGGTGGAGGTTCAGCTCCAGGCCTTCGGCCGCGCCGAGCGACCGGATCCGGGCGATGCGGACGGGCGCCTGCTCGCCCCACCAGCCGGTCATGGCCTCCGCGGCGGTCGGGCCCGGGGTCCGGCTCTCGTCCGGCGCCAGCTCGTAGCCGCGCCAGACGATCTCGATGCTGTCGCGGCCGGGCTGCCCGGCCAGGGCGGCCGTCAGGCGTCTCTTGCCGATGTAGCACCAGGGGCACAGCACATCGGCGTACATCTCGAGCTTCATGAACGTGGTCCCTCGCTCGCCCTCGAAGCCATCAAGGTGTGGTCGATGGTCGAGCGGAAACCTGAATCCGTGCTCACGGGCACACTCCTCACAAGGCCGGATGCGGGGGCGATGCCCCGGCCGCCATCATGCAAGCTCAACCACAGTTGAGATCAACCGTCTGTGCGGAGGGAGTGGCTTCGGGAGGCCGTACCGAGCCGGACGTCAAGGGGTAGGCGCGACGGCGTCGCGCGGCTCGGGGGTCGGCGACGGGGACGGCGCGGGGGCGGGTGACCGGCGCGAGAGCAGGTATCCCGTCAGGGCGGCGAGCAGGCCGGCCAGGCCGGCCGCCGCGAAGCCGCCCGCCGGCACGGACGCGTCGATCGCCAATCCCACGACGGGGGAGCCGAGCGCGAAGCCCGCGCTCAGCGCCGAGGACTGCAGGCCGGTGGCCTCGCCTCGCACGCCGGCCGGCGCCAGCCGGCTCACCGCGTCGGAGATCGTGGAGAGCGTGGGTGCGGTGAGCAGCCCGGCGGCGATGACGGCCGCACAGAGCCAAGGCCAGTCACGGGCGAGTCCGGCGGGAACCGTCGCCAGCCCGAGCAGGCCGAGCAGCAGCCACGTGGGCAGCGGCCGGGCCAGCGTTCCGTACACCAGGCCGCCCACGACGGACGTCACCCCGAGCACGGCGACGACCATGGCCGCCCACGAGACCTGACCCGCTTCCTCCAGGGTGGCGATGATGGCCAGGTCGATGCCGGCGAGCAGCATCGTGGCGCCGAACCCCATCGTCAGAACGGCGGCCATGCGCGTCCCCAGCCACTCCCGGCGCCGGGGCCGGTCCGCCGCGTCGCCGCCCGCCTCGTCCTCGGCCCGCAGCGGCG
Source organism: Nonomuraea indica (assembly GCF_002850745.1). Classification (GTDB taxonomy): domain Bacteria; phylum Actinomycetota; class Actinomycetes; order Streptosporangiales; family Streptosporangiaceae; genus Nonomuraea; species Nonomuraea indica. The sequence continues at coordinate 40,120 of NZ_KZ559485.1, read as the reverse complement.
GGTCGAGCAGGGCGATCCCCGCCCCGCCGGCGACGATCGCGGCGCCCACGCCCCATGCCACCACGCCGGGGGACAGCGTCGCCGCGCACAGGATCACCACCGCCGGGCCCACCATGTACGACAGCTCGCCCGCCACCGCCTCCAGCGCGAACGCCGCCCGCCGCTGCCCCGCCGTCGTCATGGCGGCGATCGCCTGCCTGGTCACCGGTTGGACCGGCACCATCAGCAGACCGGCGGCGAAGGAGGCACCCAGCAGGATCGCGTAGGGCAGCACAGGCACGGTCAGCCAGAACACGATCTGCGGCACCACCGTGGCCAGCAGCACGGTGCGCAGGCCGCGCCGGTCGATCATCCGGCCCAGCAGCGGCCCGCCCAGCGCGACACCGGCGGTGAGCGCCGCCGCCACGCCTCCCGCCGCCGCGTAGCTCATGTCGAGGGCGAGCACGACGTACATCGTCAGCGCCGTCACGTCCGCCGTGATCGCGGCACGAGCGAGCAGCGAGATGCCGAGCAGGGGCGTCATCCCCGGCACCGCGAGCACCTGTCGAAAACTGGTCACCGGTCTGACGCTAGGTCGCCCCCCTGGCCATAGGAAGTCGTCAATCAGTTGGACCAGGCATAATGAATGCTTATGGCACGCGATCTCGAGACCGCGCTGCTGCGGTCGTTCGTCACGGCCGTACGAGCGGGCAGCATCAGCCGGGCGGCGGCGGCGCTCGGCCATACCCAGCCCGCGCTCAGCCAGCAGTTGCGCAAGCTCGAAAGGGCCGTCGGCAGTCCGCTGCTGCACCGGGCGCCGTCCGGCGTCTCGCCGACCCGGGCGGGCGAGGAGCTGCTGCCCTACGCCGAGCGCATTCTCGCGCTGTCGGCACAGGCGCTCGCCCAGACAGGGCGGGCGCTCACGGGGCACTGCGGCGTGGGGCTCCTGGAGGATCTCGCCGCTTCGCGCCTTCCGCAGGCGCTCGCCGACCTCGCGCGGCTGCACCCCGACGCGACGCTGGAGGTGCTCAGCCTGTCCAGCGCCACGATGCGGGAGGCCTATGACACGGGCCGTGTCCAGCTCGTCCTCGACGAGATCCCGGATCTTCCCTGGCCGCCGCGCTGGACGGTGCGTCTGCCGCTGGTCTGGGCGATGGGGCAGGGGGTCGCCGCCGACGCCGATCCGCTGCCGGTCGTGCTGTTCTCGAACGCGTGCGCCTGGCGGACGTCGGTGCTGGAAACGCTGGAAGGCGCCGGGCGCCGCTGGCGGGTGGCGTTCGAGAGCAACAGCCTCGTCGGCGTGCTCGCCGCGCTCCGGGCCGGGCTCGGGGTCGCGGCGCTCATGCCCGCCAACCTCGAGCCGGCCATGGCCTGCCACGACGCGGACGCCTTGCCTGCTCTGCCGGACGTCGAACTCGGCCTTGCCCGCCACCCCGGCACCGAAGGCGACGCGCTCGTCGACGCCGTGGAGACCGCCCTGCGACGGATGCTGTGAGCCGCGGTGACGTCTCACGCAGTACCTGATCAGGGGAGGCGGATGCGCGGGGGAATAGGATCGGCGGCATGGCAACGCGGCTGGTTCAGATTGCGATGAACGCTCGGGACGACTCCGTGGTCGGCCGGTTCTGGGCGGAGGCGCTCGGCTGGGGCGTCACCAGTGAGGGACCCGGCGTGACCAACGTCGAACCCGTGGACTTCGCCTACCCTGACCCGTCCGCCGTCTGCGTCGACGTCCTTCGCGTCCCCGAACCCAAAACGGTGAAGAACCGCGTGCACGTCGACCTCGCCACCACCTCCGCGGCCCATCAGGCGGAGCTGGTCGCGCGCCTTCGGGACCTCGGCGCGACGCCGGCCGACGTGGGCCAGGGGGACGTGCCGTGGACGGTCCTGGCCGACCCGGAGGGCAACGAGTTCTGCGTGCTGGAGCCCCGGCCGATCTATCAGGACACCGGGCCGATGGCCGCGGTGGTGGTCGACTGCGTGGATCCGCGGGCCATGGCCAGGTTCTGGGGCGAGGCGATGGACTGGGCCCTGCACGAGGTGACCGACGATCACGCGGTGCTGCGCTCCGCCAAGGGCGTCGGCCCGTACCTCGAGTTTCTCCGCTCGCCCGACGTGAAGACCGTGAAGAACCGCACCCATCTCGACCTCCGGCCGTACCCCGGTGACGATCATGCGGCGGAGGCGGCCAGGCTGCGGGCTCTCGGCGCCACCGACGTGGACCTGGGCCAGGGCGACGTGCCGTGGACGGTCCTGGCCGACCCGGAGGGCAACGAGTTCTGCCTCCTCACCCCGGCCTGACACCGCGCCCCCGGGCTCCGCTCGGGGCCGCCGAGGATGTCCTGTCAGTGGTGGTGGCCGCGCCGGCCGAGGGTCTGTACGGGCGTCGCGCCGGGGCGGGTCCACTGCGGCACGGGGCGGCTGGTCGCGCCCCAGGTGGCGTTCCCGTCCGCGTCCGAGCGCCAGTACCAGCACGGATGGCGACCCTCGGGCCATCCGTCGGGGTTGTCCTCCCACGCCTCGCCGCGGCCGTACGGCGTCATGTCGAGCAGGCCGAAAGACCCGTTGACCGGCTCGTTGCCACGGCCCGTCGTGGAGTAGGTGAGGAACACGCGGTCGCCGTCGCGCAGGAAGCAGGTGATGGACCCCATACTGCCGCCGACCGGCGCGTCCACGTCACGCACCGAGTACCAGGGCTGGGTGTAGCCCATGAAGTCCACGTAGGAGGCCACCTCGTCCCACCGGCCCGAGGTCAGGACGGCGAACGAGACGCCGCGCGCGTTGAGGTAGACGGCGTCCTTCAGGTGCCAGGCCGCGGTGGTGCAGCCCTCGCACTGACCCTGGTGCGGCGCGCCGTCGTACCACATGTGCTTGTAGACGACGAGCTCGTCGCGGCCCTGGAACAGGTCCAGGAACGGGACCGGGCCGCCGGGTCCGACGACCTCGACCGTCCCGTCGAGCTCCACCATCGGCAGCCGGCGGCGGGCCGCGGCGAGGGCGTCGCCCTGGCGGGTGTGGGCCTTCTCGCGGACCAGAAGCTCGTCACGGGCGGCCTGCCAGGTCGCCAGGTCGACGATGGCCGGCCGGCCGGGCAGCGCGGTGGCCGGGTCATGTGGGGTGGCCGTCATGGTGTCCTCCGTGGCCTCTCGTGGGGGGCGGTGTCGTACGACGCCCTGTGCGAGAAGAGACCCGCGACCCGGCCGGAACTCATCGCCGCGACCACGACGGCGTATCGGCGCGGCCCCTCGGAGCCGGCCGCTCCGCCACCTCGGTCGGGTGGTCAGCGCCGGGGCGGGCCGAATACCGCGATCGCGTCGTCGTCGTGCGGCTCGAGCAGGGCCTCGGCGCCGTTCTCGAGGCTCCGGGCCGCGTCCGTCGCGCGGGGGAGCATGGTCTTCTCATAGGTGGCGACGGCTTCGCCGACCGTGGCGGAGCCGGCCAGCGCGAGGGCGAGTTCGCAGGCGTCGAGCATGGCCAGGTTGGCGCCGACGCCGAGCGGGGGCATGAGGTGGGCGGCGTCACCGAGCAGGGTCACGGTCGGGGAGTGTTCCCAGGTGTGCGGGACAGGCAGAGCGTACAGCGGGCGATCGAGGTACGGTCCGTCGTTGTCGGCGATCATCCGCAGCATGGGGGTCGACCAGCCGGAGAAGGTGTCGAGCAGCCGGGCACGGATCCCGGCGGTGTCGTCGACGCGCAGACCGCTCGCGCTGATCCAGTCGGCGGGCAGGCGCTGAATGATGTAGACCCGGATGTGGTCGCCGCTGTTGCGCTGGGCGAACAGAGCGCGGGCGCCGTCGGCCGCGGTGGCGCTGCCCTGGCCGACGAGCGCGGCGAGGTCGGGGTGCGCGTGCTCGACGTCCTGGAACCAGGCCTCCAGGAAGCTGACCCCGGTGTACCGCGGCGCGGCCGGCGAAACAGCCGGGCGGACTCGGGAGAACGCGCCGTCGGCACCGATGACCAGGTCCGTCTCGACGGTCGTGCCATCGAGGAAGTGCACCCGCCGTGGCCCGTCGACCGGGCCACTGATCTTCTCGACGGCGTGGCCCCACCGCACGGTCCCGGGCTCCAGCGAGTCGAGCAGCAGATCGCGCAACTGGCCCCGATCGATCTCGGGCTTGTGGAGCTCGCCTTCGGCCGGGACGTGGTGGCCCACGATCCGGCCCCTCGAATCCAGCAGACGCATCTCCTGTCCCTCCGGACGTGCCAGCCGGAAGAACCCGTCGATCAGGCCGGCCTCGCGCAGGGCGAGTTGCCCGTCGTCGGCACGCAGGTCGAGGGTGCCGCCCTGGTTGCGCGCCGCCGGGTGCGGGTCGCGATCGTAGACCATCACGGGGATGCCGTGCCGCTGCAGGATGCGGGCACAGGTGAGGCCGCCGGGGCCTGCTCCGACGATGCTGATCCTCGCGGCGGCCGGTGCTGGTGAGTTCATGGAGGGGTTCCCTACTCGTTCATGACGGTGTGCGGGTCGCGGCGGGATCGCGGACGTGACTGACCGGGGCGCGTGGGGCTCGTCCCTCGGGGACCCCAGAGCTGGAGGCGACCCCCGCAGGCCCAGAAAAGCAGAACCAGTTAAAAAGTGCAACCAGTCCACTTATTTGCCGTGTCCGCGTTCTGGATAGGGTGGGGGCATGGACACGTCACCTGTCGTCGGTCGCCGTGAACGGAAGAAGGCGGCCACGCGACAAGCGATCGCCGACGCCGCCCTGCGGCTGTTCCTGGAGCGCGGCTACGACCGGGTGAGCATCAGGGACATCGCCGAAGCGGCCGATGTGTCGACCACAACGCTGTTCAAGCACTTCCCGAGCAAGGAGGCACTGGTCTTCGACCGGGACGAGGACCGGGAGGCGGGACTGATCGCCGCGGTGCGCGGACGCCCCGCCGGCCAGAGCGTCGTCGAGGCGCTCCGCCGGCACGTCCTCGAATCCTGGCTCCCGGTCGCGACCCATCCGCTACGGGCCGGATTCACCGACCTCGTGGACTCCACGCCTGCGCTGCAGGAGTACGCCGAGCGTATGTGGACCCGGCACACCGCCGCGCTCAGTACAGCCATCGCCGATGACGCCGGCGTCAGTCACGACAACATCGTCTGCCGCGCACTCGCCCGGTTCGTTCTGGACATACCGGCACTCACCCGTGGCCGGCAGGATCCTCGGACGGCCGTCGAGGAGATCTTCGACCTCCTCGCACACGGCTGGCGCCCGCCCGGCCGATGACCGCAGGGTCCGTGCGGGGAGGGGACACCGCCGACCTCGTGTCTAGCTTTTTGGTGAAATGACGGCGCATCGGCCGACATGTAGGGGATGTTCGATCGTCCCCGACAGAGGAGGCCGGCCATGGGGACCGCCCGTGGATGATGACCGGAAGACCCGGTTCGAGGCCGTCTACGCACAGACATATGAGCAGATCCTCGGATACGCGGTACGCCGCTGCGATGCGCCGGAGGACGCCGCCGACGTGGTGGCCGAGACGTTCGCCATCGCCTGGCGGCGCGTGGACGCGCTCCCGCCGGGCGAGCAGGCCCGGCTCTGGCTGTACGGCGTGGCACGCAACGTCCTGGCCAACCACCGCCGCGGCGCGGCCAGGACGCGGTCGGCGGTGCTCGAGGCCGACGTGGCCGACCTGTACTCCCACACCCCCGACAGCGTCCTCGAGCTGAGCGCCATAGCGGTGGCGTTCCGCCGGCTGCCCGAGGCCGACCGTGAGCTGTTGTCACTGGTCGCCTGGGAAGGGCTGGACGCGGGCCAGATCGCCCGGGTCCTCGGCTGCTCGCGCAACGCCGCGCGCATCCGCCTCTACCGGGCGCGCAGGCGCTTCTCCAAGGCGCTCGCGGGTGCGGGCGTCACCGTTCACATCCCCGTGGAGTCGACATGAACGAGCTGAGGCAGCTCGCCAGGGTCCGTGACGAGGACCTGGCAGGCCGGGCGTCCGGCGCGGGGGCGCGTACGCTGCTGGCGGCCATCACCGCCACCGGCGATCCCGGCGCCGTCCGGGAACGCGGCGCGCGGCCGCGGCGCCGCCGGGCCAGGCGTCTTCTCGCCGGCGCGCTCGTCACGGCGGCGGTCGTGAGCGCGGTCGCCGCCGGTCCCGGCCTGCTGGGCGAACGCGTGGGGACGGCCACGTCGTTCGCCAACGCGGCGATGGAGATCGAGTTGCGGGGCGACTACTGGGTCGCCGAGGTGCGCGACCCGTTCGCCCGGCACCACGAGTACGCGGAGGCGTTCCGGGCCGTGGGGCTGGACATCGACATGCGGCTCCTGCCCGTCTCGCCCAGCCAGGTGGGCCGGATCGTGCGGATGGGCTTCAGCGGTGGCCAGGGCCGGAGCAAGGGCATCGGCGGCGACCGGGAACCGGCCGGCTGCACGTTCGGGCAGGGGGAGTGCCGGCTCAAGGTGACGGTCGGCCGCGACTTCACCGGCAAGGGCGTCCTGTACCTGGGGCGGGCGGCCCGGCCGGGGGAGAGGTACCAGTCGTCCGGCGCGGCGACCCGGAAGGGGGAGATGCTGGCGGGCTTCCGGGTGGACGAGCGCCCGGTCGGGGAGGTCGTCGCGGAGGCCCGCCTGCGCGGCCTGCGCGTCGTCTTCCAGGTCATCGACCCGAACGAGGACGGCAACGGCTACGGCGTCGACCCGCGTGCGCGCCACGAGCCGGTGGCGGACGACTGGATCGTCTGGGAGGCCGAGGCCGAGCAGCCCGGCGTCGTCCGCCTGCTGGTCACCGAGAAGCGCCTGGCCAAGAACCCCGTCTACGGCGGCCCCAAGCCCCCGGAACTGACCGGCGGCTGACCGAGGACGGCCCGAGTGCCGCCGCGGCGCCGGCGGCCCGGCGGCGCGTGGCGGCCCCGCGTGCCCTGGCAGCTCGACGACCCGGCAGGACAGGCGTCGAGGCCGTCCGGGCCATCCGCGACGACATCCGCTCCCGCGTCTCCAGGCTGCTGGGCGAACCGCTGCCCGGCTGACCGGCCCGGAGGGTCGCCTTCCCGTACGGGGAGGCCGGCCGCGCACTTCACCGGAGGCCGGGCGCGGCCAGGCCGGCCGGCTGCTCGTGAGCCGGGCGGCGCGAGCGTCTCAGTCGCAGGCAGGCTGCGCGGAACAGTTCTCGGGTGGGCAGCACGCCTGCAGGCTGACCTGCAGATCGGCCAAGGCCCTGCCGATCCGGGCGGGGTCGGCGCGGTAGTGGACGGTCTTCCATTCCCGGCGCGCGACCAGTACCCCGCCGTCGCGCAGTGTGGCCAGGTGGGTGGAGGCGGCCGACTGTGCCAGCCCCATGCGCTCGGCCACCTCGTTGACGGTGAGCTCGATCCCGCCGGCGAACAGCATCAGGATCCGCTGGCGCGTATCGCTGGCCATCGCCTTGAGAAACCCGCGTGCCGCCTCGGTCAGCTCGATCCCGTCCGTGCTCATGGTCATAGCATCACCCCACCCCCATCATATTGTCATTTCTAGATTTGAGGATATGATGTGTGGCGTGGACATCATCGTCATCGGCGGCGGCCAGTCCGGCCTGGCCGCCGCCCGAACGCTGCTGGACGCCGGCCTGACGCCCGTGCTGCTGGAAGCGACAGAGCAGGCGACCGGCTCGTGGCCGCGCTACTACGACAGCCTCACCCTGTTCTCCCCGGCCCGTTACAGCTCGCTGCCCGGCATGGCCTTCCCTGGTGATCCCGACCGTTACCCGCACCGCGACGAGGTCGTCGACTACCTCGCCCGCTACGCCCGCGCCCTCCGCCGCTCAGGCGCGGAGATCCGTACCGGTGCCCGCGTCGTCGCCGTCGAAGCAGGCGGGAAGACCAACGACGGCGGATTCGTGGTTCGCCTGGCCGACGGCACCACGCTCAGCGCGCCCGGCGTGATCAGTGCCGGCGGATCCTTCGCCAACCCGTACCTACCGCGCCTGGAAGGCCAGGCCGGCTTCACGGGGCGGATCCTGCACGCCGCCGCCTACACCAGCCCCGAGCCGTATGCGGGCAAGCAGATCATCGTGGTCGGCGCTGGCAACTCCGCCGTCCAGATCGCCCACGAACTCGCCCGGCTCGCCACGGTGACGCTGGCCACCCGCGAGCCGATCCGCTTCGTCGACCAGCGCCCGCTCGGCAAGGACCTGCACTTCTGGTTCGGCGTCACCGGCTTCGACCGGCTGCCCGCCCGGCTGGTCAAGACCACGCCCACCGTGCCCGTCCTGGACGAGGGCATCTACCGCCAAGCACTGCGCGACGGGCGCCTGAAGCGACGCCCCATGTTCACCCGCCTCGACGGCGACACCGTGGTGTGGGCCGACGGCAGCCGCCGGCCCGTCGACGTCGTGCTGCTGGCCACCGGATACCGGCCCCACCTGCCCTACCTTGACGGGCTCGGCGCCCTCGACGAGCGCGGCCACCCACGCCACGACCGGGGACTTTCCACCACCCATCCCGGACTGGGCTTCCTCGGCCTGGAATGGCAGCGCAACCCGGCCTCCAACACTCTGCGCGGAGTCGGCCGCGACGCCCGCCACCTGGTCCGCAGGCTGCGGAGCCGCCTCGGCGCACGCCGATCTCGGGTCGGGGTGTAGCGGTGGACGGCTCACCTGCGGCGTCACTGGGAGTACGGGGCACCATCCCTGATCACGGCGGGAGGTCGCGCCAGCGTTCGGCCGACGCCAGAGCGTCCAGGCTGATCCGCTCCAGGAACGCACCGCCCCTGGCCAGGCGGCGTCCCACGGGCGTGTCGAGCCCGAGCGTCCGCCCCGCCGCCTTCGTGATCTCCGCCGCCGCGAGCGTCTGCCGCGCGCTGATCACCGTCGAGTGGTACCAGGCGTCGTCGTCGACCACGTAGATGTCGCGCCGCCGCTGCGGATCACGTTCGCGCCTGACCAGCCCCTGCCGCATCAGGTAGCCCACCGCCATGGAGATCGAGGCGGGACTGACCTTCAGCCCGCGCGCCAGCTCGGCCGCGGTGAGCCTGCCCTCCTCGCTCAGCCACAACCCGATGAGCACGCGCGCCACCATCTTCGGCAGGCCCATCCCGACCGCCAGCTCGACGGCTCCCTCTTCCACCTCCAAGGCCGTGCGGTCCTGGGGTTCGGGTGAACGTGCCGGGGTGCCGCGCCGTGCCCGCCGCGCCGCTGCGTGGTGCGCACGCTCGGGGCGGTAGTCGCTGGGACCGCCGTTGCGGCCGACCTCGCGGCTGATCGTCGAGGTCGGCCGGTCCAGCCGCCTGGCGATCTCGGCGTAGGAGCGGCCTTCGGCGAGGCCGGTCGCGATGCGCTGGCGCTCCTGCCGGGTCAACCTTCCTTCTGGCATGACGCCAGTATTGCGTTCGGTGCCAGACAATGCAACGTATCGTTGCATTCAGCCTCAGCGCCAACGCATCAATTTATTGGCTTCGACCTGGATTAAAGCGTATCGATTGATTGACGAAATTTTTGAAAGCAACGTAGCTTTCAATCATGTCAAACGCTAACTATGGCGTGGAGCCGGTCACTTTGTCCCTGGACCGTGCACCCGCGTGCCCCTTCGATCCCGCCCCTTCGCTCATCGCCCTGCGCGCAGAGCAGCCGATCGCCCGCCTGGCCGCGCCCGAGGGCGCCCCCGGCGTCTGGATGATCACCGGATACGACCTGGTTCGCCAGGTCCTCGCCGACCCGCGGTTCAGCTCCCGCTACGAGACCCACTACCACCCCCTGGCGGGCGGGCACCTGCCGCCCGCCCCCGTCGGTGACCTGACCGGCATGGACGCACCCCAGCACACCCGCTTACGCAGGCTGCTGGCCGGCAAGTTCACCGTCCGCAGGATGAACCTGCTCACCGAGCGGGTCACCGAGATCACCCGTGAGCGGCTCGACGCGATGGAGCGGCAGGGGCCGCCCGCCGACCTCGTCGAGACCTTCACGCAGCCGGTTCCAGCGCTGATGATCTGTGAGCTGCTCGGCGTGCCGTACGAGGACCGCGACCGGCTCCAGAGCTTCACCCGGGCCCTGTCGGACACCGCAGGCGCGCAGTACGCCGCCTTCGTCGAGCTCGGCGCCTACCTGCTGGAGCTCGCGCTCGCCAAGCGGGCCGAGCCGACCGACGACCTGCTCAGCGATCTGGCCACCGGCGGCGAACTGACCGACGAGGAGCTCGGCGGCGTGGCCGCGTTCCTGCTCGGCGCCGGGCTCGACACCACCGCCAACATGCTCGCGCTCGGCACCTTCGCCCTGCTGCGCAACCCGGCCCAGCTCGCCGCCCTGCGCGGCGACCCCGACCTGGTCGCCGGCGCCGTGGAGGAGCTGCTGCGTTACCTGTCCGTCGCCGCCACCGGCATGCGCGGCGTGCTGGAGGACGCGGAACTCGGCGGCAGGCAGCTCAAGGCGGGCGACACGGTCATCATCGCGATCAACGCCGCCAACAGGGACCCGGCCAGGTTCGCAGACCCCGACGTGCTCGATCTGCGCCGCTCGGCCGCCGGACATCTGGCCTTCGGCCACGGCGTCCACCAGTGCCTCGGTCAGCAGCTCGCCCGCGTCGAGATGCGCGTCGCGTTTCCCGCCCTGCTCACGCGCTTCCCGACGCTGCGGCTCGCCGTACCGGCTGAGGACCTGTCGCTGCGCACCGACCCCTCGCAGGTGTACGGCGTGCACAGCCTGCCCGTCACCTGGGACCAGCGGTGACGGCGACGCGGGCCTTCGTCTCGGTGACGGGGCTGCGCAAGTCCTACGGCGCCCACCGCGTCCTGGACGGCATCGACCTCACCATCCCGCAGGGCACCGTCTTCTCGCTGCTCGGCCCCAACGGCGCCGGCAAGACCACCACAGTGCAGATCCTGTCCACCCTGACCAAGGCCGACGCCGGCGAGATCTGGGTGGCCGGGCACGACCTGGCCAAGGAACCCGACAAGGTGCGTGCCACGATCGGCGTCACCGGCCAGTTCTCCGCGGTCGACAGCTTCCTCACCGGCGAGGAGAACCTGCGACTCATGGCCGACCTGCTCCACCTCGGCCGCGCCGAGGGCCGCAGGCGCGTCCGCGAACTGCTGGAGCGCTTCGACCTCACCGACGCCGCGCGCAAGCCCGCAGTCACCTACTCGGGCGGCATGCGCCGCCGGCTCGACCTCGCCATGACCCTCGTCGGCACTCCCAAGCTCATCTTCCTCGACGAACCGACCACCGGCCTGGACCCGCGCAGCCGCCGCACCATGTGGCAGATCGTCCGCGACCTCGTCCAGCAGGACGGCGTCACCATCTTCCTGACCACCCAATACCTGGAGGAGGCCGACGAACTCGCCGACCGTATCGCCCTGCTCAGCCAGGGCCGGCTGGTGGCCGAAGGCACCCCCGAGAAGCTCAAGCGCATGGTCCCCGGCGGCCACATCGTCGTGCGCTTCGCCGACCCCGACGGTTACCTCAGGGCGGCCTCCCACCTGAGGGCCACCTCACGCGACGAGGAGTCCCTCACGGTGCAGATCCCCGACACCGGCGTCAGCACGCTGCGCAAACTCCTGGAATGGCTCGACGCACAGGCCATCGACGTCGCTGAACTGTCGGTGCACACACCCGACCTGGACGACGTCTTCCTCGCCCTGACCGAGGAGTCCTCCCGATGAGAGCGATCACCGACTCCGCGACCATGCTGCGCCGCCAGATCAGGCACATGTGGCGTTACCCCACACTGATCCTCACCTACGCGGGCGTCCCAGTGGTGCTCCTGCTGCTGTTCGTCTACGTCCTCGGCGGCATCATGGGCGCCGGGATCGGCGGCGACCGCGCCGCCTACGCCGCTTACATCACCCCCGGCATCATGATCATGACGATCGCAAGCGCCGCGCAGGGGACAGCGATCTCGGTTGCCATGGACATGACCGAGGGCATCGTCGCCAGATTCAAGACCATGGCCATCGCCCGCGTCTCGGTCCTGACCGGGCACGTGCTCGGCGCGCTGGTCCAGAACTTCATCGCGATCACGGCGGTGACGCTGACGGCCCTGCTGATCGGCTTCCGCCCCGCCGCCTCCGCGCTGGACTGGCTCGGGGTAATCGGCGTGCTGGCGATGTTCACCTTCGCCATCACCTGGCTGTCGGCCGCGCTGGGCATGGTCACCAAGAACGTGGCCACGGCCAGCAACCTGCCGATGCCGCTGATGCTGCTGCCGTTCCTGGGCAGCGGCGTGGTCCCGCCGGAGTCGATGCCCGGCCCGCTGCGCTGGTTCGCCGAACACCAGCCGTTCACACCGGTCATCGAAACCCTGCGCGCGCTACTGGCCGGGCAGCCCGCGGGATCCAGCTTCGCAGCGGCGGCACTGTGGAGCGCGGCCATCGCGCTGGGCGGATACCTGTGGGCACGCAGGCTCTACAACCGGTGAGGACAGACGTGTTCAAACGCATTCTTCCAGCACTCGGCCTGCTGGTTCTCGCGCCGCTGGTCGGCGAGTACCTGCTGGGCAACATCGCCATCAACGCCCTACCGGTGATCATCGGGCTGATTCCGCTCTACGGCGGTGGCGCGCTGCTGATCCGTGAGGTCGCCCGCCGGTGGCGGCTGGGGTGGCCGGGGATCATCCTGCTCGGGCTCGCCTATGCCGTGATCGAGGAGGGCCTGCTCACCCGGTCGCTGTTCGATCCCGACTATGTCGGGCTGCGGCTGCTCGACTACGGGTTCATCCCGGCACTGGGCATCGGCGCCTACTGGACCGTGTTCGTCCTGGCCATCCACGGGGTGTGGAGCATCGCGGTGCCGATCTCGATGGTGGAGGCGGGCTCGCGCCGGCCGGACACGCCCTGGCTCGGCAGGGCCGGCCTCACCGGGGCAGCCGTCCTGTTCGTGCTGGGCGGCGCGGTGCCCATGGCCCTGGCTCCGGCCGGCTACCCGTTGTCGGCCGCTCAGATCGCCTGGACGCTGATCACAGCCGTCACCTTGATCACCGCCGCGTTCCTGTCCGCTCGATTCCGCCGCCCTCTCCTCCCGGCCGCACCGGCCGGCCCGTGGACCGTCTTCGCGATCACCATCGCGGCCGGGCTGGCGTTCTGGCACCCCAGCTTGCTCGCCATGGCGGGAATCAAGCTGGAGTCCATCGTGCCCGCGTGGATCACAGTCGGTTTCTACCTCGCGCTCTACGCCACGATGACGCTGCTCGTCCTGCGCTGGTCCCGGCGCACGGGCTGGGGACCCTGGCACAGGTTCGCCCTGAGCGCTGCCGGCCTGGTCACCTACGCATGGCACGGCTTCCCCCAGCCGCCAAGTTTCCCGGCGCCCGCGCATGTGGACCTCATGGGCAACGCGGTCTTCGCACTGGCCGCTCTCGGGCTGCTCGCCTTCGTGGTGGTACGGCTCCGCCGCACCGCTCCGCCACCTTGATCGCTCGGTGCCTGGTTCTCTCCCCACCGCGGAGGAAGCCGGAGTCCGCAGTTCAGGTCGGATGGCTCAGAACGAGCGCACCGGTGACCGCCTGGCTCGTCCTCACCTACACGGGTCCGCTGGCCGTGCCGTCCAGCGACTACGCGGCGAGGGTCGACCCCGGCACGCTGGTGCTCACCGTCGTCGTGGTGTTCGCAGTCAACAGCCTGCTCGAAGAGGTCTTCTACCGGGGCTGGCTGCAGACCCGATGGGAGCACGTCATCGGCCGCCGGCCCGCCATCGTCCTGACGTCCCTGCTGTGGGCGGCCTGGCATGTCGGCATCCAAGGCACGGGGCACCTTCCCGCAGATCTGCCCTCGGCCATCGTCAACCAAGGAGTGCTGGGGCTGACGCCGGTCAAGCCATCTGACCTGGGCGGGCCCGGCCGGCGAGGGGTGTGCCCGCCGGCGCCGCCACAGGTGGGCTCACGGGTCGCCGCCCTCCGCCGCGCGCGCGGCCGTGGCCCGCCGCAACAGCGCGAGCACCTGCTCGTCGGTGGTCTGGGTGAAGTCGGCGTACCAGACGCCGATGGCCCACAGGTCGGCAGGCGTCTCCAGGCAGATCACCTCGTCGGCGTCCGCGCGCAGGCTCGCGATCGTGTCCGGCGCTCCGACGGGCACTGCCAGGATCACTCGCGCGGCTCCCCGCGCCCGGGCCACCAGGCAGGCGGCGCGGGCCGTGCCACCGGTGGCGATGCCGTCGTCCACGATGAGGACCGTCCGTCCGGCCAGCTCGACCGGCGCTCGGTCACCACGGAAGCGGCGCGCACGGGCCAGGACCTCGGCCCGTTCGCGCTTCTCGGCGGCAGCGATCTGCTCCTCGGTCACATGCGCCATCCGGACGACACCGGGACTGATCACACGTACGCCGCCCTCTCCGACCGCGCCGAACCCCAGTTCGGGCTGGAACGGAACCCCGAGCTTGCGGACCACGATCACATCCAGCGGTGCGCCCAGCGCCTGGGCGACTTCGAAGGCCACGGCCACGCCGCCCCTGGGCAACCCGAGGACGACCACGTTCTTCTCGGTGACGAGCCCGGCCAGCCGCTCGGCCAGCCGCACACCCGCATCATGACGATCAGCGAACACGTGGCACACCTGCCTCGGACATCACTGCACTGACCTGCACGTTCGCACCCCCTTGGACGTGGACCGACGCGCGGCGCACCGGTTCTGCTTCCCGCGCCTGGCGCCGATCTCGGACTTCACGGCAAAGAAGCCGTCCGCGAGCCGCCGAGATCTGGTCGATCCTCCGCCCTCCGCCGGCCACCTGATCCGGCTCCATGCCGGTGAGGTCATGCGGACGTTCCCAGGACGCTCCGGACCGCTGCGCCGGCCCCCGTCGGCAGGTGATCACCGATGTGTGGCGAAACCTTCGAAGCGCGCTTCAGCGCTGGGCATGGGAGAGCGCGAGTTTCCGGAGGAAGGCCGCGTTGGACGGTGACGTGCGCACGCCATCGAGGATCCCGGTGAGCGCCTGCTCCCGGTTCAGACCGGCGAGCACCTGCCTGAGCCTCCACACGATCTCCCGCTCCTCGCGGGTGAGGAGCATCTCCTCTCTGCGCGTACCGGAGGAGGAGACGTCCACGGCGGGGAACATGCGCTGCTCGGCGAGAGCCCTGTCGAGCCGCAACTCCATGTTGCCGGTGCTCTTGAACTCCTCGAAGAGGTAGTCGTCCATCCGCGACCCGGTCTCGACCAGCGCCGTCGCCAGGATGGTCAACGACCCGCCCTCCTCCGTCGCCCGGGCCGCGCCGAACAGTTGTTTCGGCCGCTGCGCGGCATACGCGTCGATGCCGCCCGTCAGCGTCCTGCCGCCTTTGGGGGCGACGACGTTGTACGCCCGGCCGAGCCGGGTCAAGGAGTCCAGGAGGACGACGACGTGCCGGCCGCGCTCGACGAGCCGTTTGGCCCGCTCGACCGCCAGTTCGGCGAGCGCCGTATGGTCGCGTTCCGCCTGGTCGAACGTGGAGGCGATGACCTCGCCGCGCACCTGCCGGCGGAAGTCGGTCACCTCCTCGGGACGCTCGCCGACGAGCACCACCATGAGGTGGACGGCGGGATGGTTCGTCGCGATCGCGTCAGCGACGGCCTTGAGCGCCATGGTCTTGCCGGTCTTCGGCGGCGCGGCGATCAGGCCGCGCTGCCCGAGTCCGACCGGGGTGACGAGGTCGATCAGGCGGGTGGTCGACGATTCCGTCTCCAGCAGCAGGCGACGCCGGGGATGGACGGGCGTCAGGTCGGCGAAGTGCCGCCGCGGCCCGCCCGGGTCCAGATGGTCGATCGACATCACCTCGGCGGGCTTGCCGTGGGGCCGGCGCAGTGTCGCCGTGATCAGGTCGCCCGCGCGCAGGTCGAGGGCTTTCACGTGTACGGCGGGCAGGCGGACGTCGTGCTCGCCGGGGAGGTAGCCGTTCGTCCTGAGGTAGGCCCGGTCGTCGCGGATGTCGACCAGCCCGGTGACCTCGCTCTCGGCAACCGGGCCCTTCGGGGCTGCCGGGGCGGCGGTCGTGATGGTTCTCTTCGAACGTCTGTCGGTGGTGATGGTCATGGTGTGTCCTTGGGACGGCAGTGGGTGTTGGAGAGTGCGCGTGGTTCGGCCCGATGGGCATGACGCGATGAAGTCCCGGCAGGCGGCGGTCGGTCGACGCACAGGCAAGGTGTATGACGACACGTCCGGTTGCCGAACGGGGAGCGACGCCCTCAGGAACGGGCGACAACGGAATGCCGGCGCTCAGCGGCGGCGGGAAAAGGGCTTCGAATCGACGGGATCAGATCGACCAGTTCGATGAGCCACTTGCACGATAACACCATTCCGGGGCCCGAGCGCAACACCGGGCCCGCCCGTTCCACCAAGCCCGCGCAGGGAAGTCCTGCCCGCCCGGCCCCACGGATGTCGAAGGGGCCGAGCCGGGCGAACCTTCACCGCCACCAGCCGTCCGCCGGGAGAGCTCCGGGTTGCGAACGACGTCGCTCCGCCCAGCTGGACCTGAACGGCCCTCGTCAGGCGTTCAGCGACCTCCGCACGGCGGCCTCCACCAGCTCGTGGATCTCCTGTTCGGTGAAGATGTCGGGCAGGGTCAGCCGCTCCACGATGAGCCAGTTCAGAGCGAGGTAGAGGAGCACCACCGAGGTCGAGTCGCCGGGCAGGCCCGAGGCGGCGTGGTAGCCGATGTTGGCGTCGATGTCCTCGCGGATGCGCTTGGTCAGCACGGCGCGCAGCTCGGGCCGCCGGGTGGACTCCAGCCGTAGCTCGAGCAGGGCCAGGTAACCGGAGTTGAAGGCGGCGACCCGATCCACGAGTTCGTGCATGAGCTCGGCATAGCGGGCTTCGTCCTGCACGCCCTCCTGGCTGCGGGCGATCGCGGCCTCGTCGGGCAGCAACCGCTCGTAGATGCGCCCGCCGACCTGGGTGAACAGGTCGTCGCGGTTGGCGAAGTAGTTGGAGGCCGTGCCCGGGGGCACGGCGGCCTCCACGTCGACGGCCCGGAAGGTCAGCCCTCGTGCCCCCTCCCTGGCCAGCACCTCGATGGCCGCGTCGATCAGGGCCTGTCGCCGCTCGGGATTTCTCCGCACTTGACACCACTCCGTCTGTAGTACTACGTTCTAACCACTCCACACAGAGTACTACATCAGGAGTTGATCGGTATGCGAAAGCTTGTCTACTACGTCGCCGTCTCGCTCGACGGCTATATCGCGGGCCCCAATGCCGAGTTCGACTTCTACCCCGTGTCGGACCAGATGGCCGCCTGGATCAACGCCCGCTATCCGGAGACGCTCCCCACCCACGTCCGTAAGCTCGTCGGCCTCGACGGTGAGCCCAACAAGGTCTTCGACACCCTGGTGATGGGCCGCGGCACCTACGAGCCGGCCCTGGACGTGCCCACCACCAGCCCGTACGCCCACCTGCGCCAGTACGTCGTCTCCAGCACGCTGACGATCGACGACCCCACGGTGCAGGTGGAGTCCGGCGACCCGATCGAGCTCGTCCGGCGCCTGAAGGCCGAGGACACCGGCATGGACATCTACCTCTGCGGTGGCGGCAGGCTCGCCGCCTCACTGCTCCCGGAGATCGACGAGATCATCCTCAAGAGCTACCCCGTGGTGGCGGGCGCGGGGATCCCCATGTTCTCCGGACAGTTCCGCCCCACGCTGTTCACGCCCACCCGGCGCGAGTCCTTCGACAACGGCACCCAGGTCACCTGGCTCACCAGAGCCTAGAACCGCAAGGAGGAAGCATTGCAGATCAAACTCCCTACCTCGATCACTCAGGCGAAGGCCGGCCACCAGGCCCGGTCGTCGCACCGGAACGAGCACCCGGCCCGCGACGTCAAGCCCACGGGCCGGCCCCACCTCTCCCGCCGCCCGACCGCGGCCCCCCGCCGCGGCGGATACTGAGCGGACCGGCGCGCCCCACCCCCGAGGCGCGACGGCTGGACGAACCCGCACCGGCTCCGCGGGGGAGCCGGCGGGTCATCGCCTCGAGCGGCTGCCCGCGTGCCGGGTCGTCCAGGTCGCCCGCCGCAGGACCCCTAGTGAGGAGCGGCACCCCGCGGGGGAGCCACGCGCTCGAGCTTGGTCCAGCCGGTCCAGCCGCGCTGCTTCAGCAGCTCGATCAGCCGACGGGCCGGCGGCACGGTGTCGAACGCCAGCGTGTCCATCACCTTGACGAGCGGTGACTCGAGGTCGATGTCGTCGACATAGTCCTCGCCCTTCTCCTCGGCCATCCGCGTGATGCAGGCGGCCAGCTTGTCGGCCGCCTCGGCCAGCCGCGGGTCGTCGGGGGGCCGGGCAAGGGCCTGGCCCAGGGTGAGGAAGAAGTCGACCAGCCGCGGATCGGCGAGCTGCTCGCGCTTGCGCGCCATCCACTCCGGGACCCGCTCGGGTGAGTGGGCGGCCAACAGGATCCAGCCGTCGCGCTCGGCCTGCACGATCCGCTCGTCGACCCCGAGCCCCCGCAGCCGGTCGAGGTACTCGACCACCTCGGAGGGCAGCACCAGGCTGTCCCCGGCGGCGAGCCGGGCGATCCGCTCTCGGTGCCGCTGCCGCTGCCGGATCTCCGCCCGCAGCCGCCTGTCGATGTCCGCGACCGCCGCGGCGAACTCCTCCTCACCGGCCTCCAACAGCTCCCGCACCCGCGCCAGCGGGACCCCGGCCTCGGCCAGGATCCGGATCTTGATCAGTTCGACCGCGGCGCCGGCGTCGTACCTGCGGTAGCCGGAACGGTCCCGCTCCGGCTCCGGCAGCAGCCCCTTGGCGTGGTAGTGCCGCACCGCGCGCACCGTCACTCCGGCGTACGACGCCAGCTCGCCGATGGTCAGCATCGGACCAGTCTCGCAGGGTCGCTAGGAGGTGGCCCGGCCGGCTGAGCCGCCGGCGCTCCGGATGCGCTGGGCGATCTCCGCGGCGTGGGTGAAGACCAGCCCGTGATCGGCGTCGATCCACGACGTGGCGATGTGCGGCTGCTCGCGAACGAGCCGCTCGACACCGGCACGCCAGATCTGGTTGAACCGCGCCGCGTGCCCCTCATCGCTGTCGCCGGCCATCGAGGTCGACATGATAAGGCTGATGGGCCGGTCGATCCTCCTGTACCGGTCGAGGATCGTGGACCGGACCACGTCGATCTCGACATTCAGCTCCAGGATCTCCTGGGCGGTGAGCGACACCTGGCGCGCGGTGTCCCGCCGGGCCGCCTGCTGCGTCGCCAGCTCCTCCCACATGGCGCGGAACTCCGGCAGGACGGCCTCGGTGATGAACGGTTCGGGCACCGGGTTCGCGCCGTCGATGACGACCAGCCCGGCAACCGCGCCGGGATGCTCGGAGGCATAGTGCACGGCCAGGTCCGCGCCGAGCGAGTAGCCCACCAGGACGGGCGCGTCGGCCGATCCCGGATCTGCCGGGTTCGTCATCACGGCGGTCAGGTCACTGAGGAACGCCTCGAAGGAGTAGTCGCCGGCGGCCGAGGCGAGGCCGTGGCCCCGCAGGTCGAACGTCACCACGTCGTGGTCACGCCGCAGCAGCTCGGCCAGGTCGTGCAGGTCGGCCTGTGTCGAGTTCAGCCCCGGGCACAGGACCAGCGGTCGTCCACGACCCCCGCGGGACACCGGGATCGTGACGCCGTCGTGGTGGATCGTGAAGTGCTGCAAGGTCCCGTCGCCTCTCTCGAACCGCTCCTCATCGCTGCCATGGTCGCCATGCGACGTGCGCAGCTCGGCGGCCTCGGCCGCACCGGTTTTCGTGGTCATGCCGCCATGGTGAGAGGTTGACCCTGCGTCAGGGTCAACCCGCCCGGCCGAGCTGGCCGCCACCCGCGCCGCACCGGCGGATCACTGGGACCGCTCACCGTCCTCGCCCTCGCGCACCCGGTCGAGAGGGCGTCGGCGTGTCAGGTAGCCGCGTCGCCGGTGATCAGGGCTGCGCGCAGCCGTTCGTACGTCGGAGCCAACCGGCGCAGGCCGGCCGCCAGCGCCGGATCGTCGCCCGACACGACCGGACCCTGCAGGCTGCCGACGATGCGGGCCTGCTCGGCGGCGACGGCCGCGCCCGCGTCAAGACCGAGGGACGACAGGCAGGCCGCCAGGTCGTTGTGGCGGCGGGCGCCGACCCGCACCGCGAACGCCTGCCACACCGTCCTGATCTCGGGCTCCAACCCCGCCTCCACCAGGTGGGCCGTCCGCTCGGCGGCTTCCGCCTGCCCCAGCGTGCCGGGAGGGACCTCCACGTCCGTCCGGCCTGCCAGCCAGGCCAGTCCGGCGGGCAGGGAGCGCCGCAACGCCTCCTCCACACCGACCCGCTCCCGCCGGGTGAACCCGTGCCGCATCCGGAACGGCCGCTGCAGGTAGGCGATCAGCTCCCCGTGCCACGCCTCGGCGAAGGCGGCGACCGGCAGCGTGGCGTACGGGTAGCCCTGCGGGTCGTGCACGAGCACGGTGTCGTCGCCCACCTCCAGCACCACCACGTAGTGGTCGGCGCCGACCGCCTTGCCCGACCCGGGCTGGTAGGACAGCAGGCCGAGGTCGAGCGGTCCGGCCAGCACGGGGCCGTCCTGGCAGGCGCGGCGCAGCCGGTCGAGCGCCGCCGTGGCCGTTCCCCCGTCGAGGCGCTCGCACTCCCAGCCGAGCAGGCCGATCGCGGCGTCGAGCCCGATCTCGGGGTCCCAGCCGAACGGGTCGAACAGCGGAAGGCGCCCGCCGATCAGTTGCATCCCGAACGGGGAGCCCGTCAGGACCTCGATCACGGCCGGAGGCGGCGCCTCGCCGCCGAGGATCATCGCGAGCGAGTTGGCATAGCAGTACGGCCCGGAGCCGACGTAGGTGACAGACATGGCCCGTACCGTGCCGCCTGACACGATGGCAGAGTCAAGCCGCTCATGGCCGCGTCCACCACCGGCCCGCCCGCCCGGCCGGCTTCACGATTGACTTCACATGCAAATATGGGGCTATCATCGCCGCATGGCGATTGATGGTGATGCCGGCCGCTGCGTGAGTGCCGACATCGCCGCCGGCATCCCCCCGGCGGCGGCCCTGTTCCGCTCCCTGGCCGACGAGAACCGGCTGCGCATCGTGGCCCGGCTCGCGCGCGGCGAGGCCCGGGTGGTCGACCTGGTCGGCGAGCTCGGGCTGGCCCAGTCCACGGTCTCCAAGCACCTGGCCTGCCTGCGCGACTGCGACCTGGTCGACTACCGGGCCGAAGGCCGCCAGTCCTTCTACTCCCTGACCCGCCCCGAGCTGATGGACCTGCTCGCCTCGGCTGAGCAGCTGCTGGCCGCCACCGGCCACGCCGTGGTGCTCTGCCCCGCCCACGACACCCGGCACGGGGCAGCCGGCGCGCGCAGCGCTCCGGAGGCCGAGTTCGATCACCTCCTCGAACGTCTCGACCGGCGGACAGGCGGGAAGACGGTGTCATGACCCCGCTCGACCCGCCCGCCCAGGACCGGCGCACCGCACTGCGGCGCCGCATCCGGCTGCTGGTCGCGGCCACCATCACCTACAACGTGGTCGAGGCGGTGGTGGCCATCACCGCCGGCACCGTCGCCTCCTCGGCCGCCCTGATCGGCTTCGGCCTCGACTCCGTCGTCGAGGTCGCCTCCGCCGCCGCCGTGGCCTGGCAGTTCTCCGCCACCGACCACGAGAGGCGGGAAAGGACCGCGCTGCGGGTCATCGCGATCTCGTTCTTCGCGCTGGCCGCCTATGTCACCTTCGACGCCGTCCGCGCCCTGCTGGGCGTCGGCGAGGCCGAGCACTCCGCCCCCGGCCTGATCCTGGCCGCCCTCTCGCTGGCGATCATGCCCTTCCTCTCGTACGCCCAGCGCCGCGCCGGCCGCGAGCTCGGCTCCGCCTCCGCGGTCGCCGACTCCAGGCAGACCCTGCTGTGCACGTACCTGTCCGGCGTGCTGCTGGTCGGGCTGGCGCTGAACAGCCTGTTCGGCTGGTCCTGGGCCGACCCGATCGCCGCCCTGGTCATCGCCGCCGTCGCGGTCAAGGAAGGCCGTGAGGCCTGGCGCGGAGACGCCTGCTGCGCCGTCCCCCTGTCCGGCGGCGCCGGGTCCGGCGCGGTGAACGAGGGCGACGGCTGCGCGGACGGCTGCTGCTCGGCCGCCACCGCTACCAGGGCAGCGGGCCGTCCTCGCTGAAGAAACCGGCGGTCGGGCCGTCCGCGCCGAGCGTGGCCAGGCGCACCACGACCGCGGCGCCCTGCGCGGGGGTGAGGTGCCCGGTGTGGTTGTTGCTCTCGGTGTTGACGAAACCGGGGGCGGCGGCGTTGACGAGGATGCCGTCCTTGCGCAGCTCGTTGGCGTACTGCACGGTCAGCGCGTTCAGCGTGGCCTTGGACGGCGTGTAGGCGGCCGACGGCAGCAGCGCCGCGAAGGGACCGTCCGGGTCGCTGGTGAGGGTCAGCGACCCGGCATGACTGCTGACGTTGACGATGCGCGCCGCCGGGGACCGCCGCAACAGCGGCAGCATGGCGTTGATGACGGCGATCACCCCGAAGACGTTGGTCTCGAACACGGCCCGGACCATGTCCAGGTCGACGGAGCTGGGGATCTGGTCGACGGCGTCCTGGGGTGCGACCTGCCCGGAGCCGGTGATGCCGGCGTTGTTGATCAGCACGTCCAGGTGCCCGAAGCGCTCCTCGACCAGCCTGGCGGCTTCCCGGACGGTGGCAGGGGCGGTGACGTCCAGGGCGAGCGCGTGCGCGTCGCCGCCCGCCGCGCGGACCGCCGCGGCGGCCTCCTCGCCGCGCCGCGGGTCCCTGGCGCCGACCAGGACCGTCATGCCCAGCGCGGCGAGCTGCTCGGCGATCGCGCGGCCGATCCCCTTGTTCGCCCCGGTGACCAAGGCCACCTTCCGCTGTGTGGTGTGCTCGTTCATGGCCAAGCTCCTGTTCTGGAGAGTCCGTCTCGTGGAGTCGCGCGCCGCGCGGATCGTTCGCGCGGCGTCCCGACGCACAACAGATGCCGCCGGCCCGGCCCCTGTGACGGCCCGGCCATGTGACATGCGTCACCGGCTGCGGGTGTCACACAGCTGTGGGGCCCGACGCGAACACGGTGCTCGGCGCCAAAGGTGGGAAGCGCGCGGATGAATGGCCGGACAGCGCCGTGGAACAACGGTTGGCCGCTGGCCGGAAGCAGGCGGAGAATGGCGGGTCTTTTTATTTTTCCGCTCGTCGGGTGTTCCTACGATTCGACGTGCCGCACACAAAAAGGGCGGCACAAGTGACGAGCAGCGAAGGATGCCGATGAACCGGAAGAAAATCACCGCCATCGCGGGCGGACTGTTCGCCGCGATGCTGTCGCTGACCACCCCGGCGGCCGCGGCCGAAGCCGTCACCGCGTACAACTACAAGATCCAGTACCTGGTGGCGGAACCCGACGACTCCATGGAGACCTCGTGCGTGCAGCGCCGGATCGAACTGGCCGCAGGCAACTACGACTGGGCGCAGTTCTTCAACGGCGGGGCGGACGTCATGCGGCCGAACATGTATCTCGGTGCGGGCTGGTACACCTGGACCGACTGTCTCGACCCCAACGGCAGTGACGCCTACGACTACTTCCACACCACCACGTTGGATCCGGACAATCCGAGCTGGGAGACGGCGACCATCTCCGGACCCTGGTGGCTCGCCGACTCCAAGAACGTCGGCTGGGGCTCGCGCCTGGCCCCGCTCTTCCTCTCGTCGACGGCGGAGGAGAAGGCGCCGGACGGCCTGACCGACCTGTCGCCGCAGGTCGAGTCGCGCGCCGGATAGCCGTTCAGCGGCGGGTCGTGCAACCGTGAATTCTCTCCCCGCACGACCCGCCCGCCGAACTCGGTATTCGACGGAATCTGCGGCGATAAGCCCGGGGTGGGATGCCGTGGCGTTTGGTGAATTGCTGGCGGAAAACCGCGACGGTGTTGTATCCGACCTGCCGGGAGACCTCCTCGATGGACAGGTTCGTCACCTCCAGCAGCTCGCTGGCGCGCTCCAGGCGTTGGGCCAGCAGCCACGAATAGGGGGTGGCCCCGGTGACGGCCTTGAAACGCCGGCTGAAGGTGCGCTCGCTCATGAGAGCCCGGTCGGCCAGCTCCCCGATCGAGACCGGCCGGTCGAGGTTGGACAGCAGCCAGTCGATGACGGCGCCGAGGGACGGCTCACCGCTGCCGGGGACGGGCAGGTCGCGGTACTGGACCTGATCGCCCTCCCGGTGCGGCGCCGTGACCATCTCACGGGCGACGGCGTTGGCCACGGTGGCGCCGTGTTCCCGGCGCAGCAGATGCATGCACACATCGACGCAGGCCGCCCCGCCGGCTCCGGTGACCAGGCGCCCCTCGTCGACGTAGAGCGCTTGCGGCACCACGTTCACCCGGGGGAAGCGGGTGGCGAAGTCGTCGGTCAGGGTCCAGTGCGTGGTGGCCCGGCGCCCGTCCAGCAGCCGGGCGTCGGCCAGCAGGTACACCCCGGCGGAGAACGCGACGATGATCGCCCCGCGCCGGTGGGCGGCCCGCAGCGCCGCGGACACCGCCGGGGACGGCCGGGGGACCGGCCCGTCACCGGGCGGCACCATGATCAGGTCCGCCTCTGCCAGCCTGTCCAGCCCGTGTGTCACCCGCAGTGGCAGCCCCAGATCGGTCCGCACCATGCCCGGCGTCTCAGCGCACACCACGAACCGGAACGCCGGCAGCCCGAGATGCGCCCGATCGGTGAAGCCCCCGCCGATCGCGCCCAGTGCGAAGGCGCTCACGCCGTCCATGGCGAGCGCAGCGATGGAACGAAACGGCGCTTCCGCGCGACCAGTCCACGGCATTCGAAGACCGCCTTTCTCCCACACCAGGGACAGGGGCCGGACACTGCTCACCAGATCGCGGCCAGGCCGAGCCGGCCTGGCCGCGTCGCGCGCCTCAGAGGGAGAAGGGGTCGCGGCCCGAGGCGACGGCCGAGAACATCGCGGACCCGAACGTGCCGTACAGGTGCCGCTGCAGGGCCGGTCCGAAGCTCACCCGCGCGACGCCGAGCGCCGCGAGCTCGGCCGGCGTCAGCCGCCCGCCCCCGTACCCCACGTTGACGGGCCCGGGAACGCCCTCGACCAGGGCCCGGATCACGTCCGGGTCCCCGGCCCCGATCGGGTAGACACAGTCGGCGCCGGCCGCGAGGTAGCGGGCGCCGCGGTCGAGCGTGCTCGCGAGCTGCTCCTCGGGAGTCCCGGCCCGGCGCAGGAACGAGTCCGTGCGCGCGTTGATCACCAGGTCCACGCCGAGGGAGACCGCCGCGTCACGCACCGCGGACAGGAAGTCCGCCTGCTCGGCGGCGTCGATCATGTCACCGCGCGCCGGGTGGGAATCCTCCAGGTTCAACCCGGCGGCCCCGGTCTCGGCGAACCGTTCGACCAGCTCGGCCGGCGCGAGCCCGTACCCGCGCTCGAAGTCGACCGTCACCGGCACGCGCACCGCGCGGACGATCCGTCCGGCCGCGGCCAGCACCTCATCGACGGGAGCCCGCTCACCGTCGTCGTGACCGAGCACCGCGGCGGTGGCGGCGCTGCTCGTGGCAACGGCGGGGAAACCGGCCGCCTCGACCATCCGGGCCGAGGCGGCGTCCCAGGCGTTGGGCAGCACGAGCGGGGCGCCGGGCACGTGCAACCCGCGCAGGCCGGCGACCTTCTCCAGGGGCGCGGCGGCATCGCTGACCGTCGAACGGGACATGTCACTCATGATGATCTCCCTCTCTCGGGTGACTTCGGCTGACGCGGTTCCGGTGTGGGCGGGATGGTGCTCGCCGCCGGCGGCGGTGCGACCACGGCGGCCGGCCGCCTGCCCGGCATGCCGAGCGCGACGAGCATGCCGATGAACGCGAGCGCGGTGACCGCACCCATGCCCGCCGCGAACCCCGCACCGAATTCCTCGGGCGAGGCGTAGCCGCCCGCCCCCGAGAAGACGGCGACCGCGACCGCGACACCGAACACCCCGCCGAAGATCCGCAGCGTCATGAACGCGCCGGACGCCTGGCCCATCTCGTGCGGGCGCACCGCGCCGACCACCGCCTTCTGCGCCGCGGGCATGGCCATGGTCAGCCCGGCCGACCCGACGATCAGCGCGGGCAGCAGCTCGAGGTAGCCGGCGCCGGTGCCGGCGACGAGGGCGATCCACCCCATGCCGAGCGTCTGGAGCAGCAGGCCGCCGACCACGAACGTCCGCTCGCCGACCTTGTCGGCCAGCCGCCCGGCGATCGGCGCGCAGACCATCAGCGTCGCCGTCCACGGCATCAGGCGCAGGCCGGCGACGAGCGGCCCGTCGCCGTGCACCGTCTGGAAGTACTGCGCGAGGAAGAACATCGTGCCGTACAGCGAGGCGAACAGGAGGAAGTTGGCCGGGTTGGCCGTGGCGAACGCCCGCGCCCGGAAGAACCGCATCGGCAACATCGGCGCCTCGGCCCGCCGTTCCCACAGCACGAACGCGACCACCAGCGCGACACCGAGCACCAGCGCCGCCAGGACCTCCCCACTGGCCCAGCCTGCCGCGTTCCCGCGCACCAGAGCCCACACGACACCGAACGCGCCGAGCGTCACGAGCACGACCCCGCCCAGGTCGAACCGCCTGTCCGGCCCCCTGCTCTCCTCGACGCGCAGCATCGTGAGCACGATCGCGACCACCCCGATCGGCAGGTTCAGCCAGAAGACCCACTGCCAGGCCAGCCCCTCGGCGATGACGCCGCCGACGAAGGGCCCGCTGAACGTCGCCAGGCCCGTGACGCCCAGGTACAGTCCCATCGCCCTGCCCCGCTGCTGCGGCGGGAACAGCGCGCTGACCAGGGTGAGCGACAGCGGCAGCACCATCGCGGCGCCCACGCCCTGCAGTGCCCGGGACACGATCAGCGCGCCGATGCCGGTGGAGAGCGCGCAGGCCACCGAGGCGACGGTGAACACCGCCAGCCCGGCGGCGAACACGCGGCGGCGGCCGTACCGGTCGCCCCAGGCCGCGCCCGTCGGCAGCAGCACCGCGAGCGTCAGGTTGTAGGCGGTGACCACCCACTCGAGCGCCTCGACCGAGGCCGAAAGGTCCTGCCGGATCGTGCTCAGCGCCGTCGTCACGACCAGGCTGTCCAGGGCCATCATGAACGACGCCAGCGAGGCCAGCCCCAGCCCCCATGCCTGCTTCGAGTTCATCCTCGTCTCCCTGCGCTTCGTGCCGCGCGGCCGGTCAGACACCGCGCAGCGACCGGGGGAGGCCGAACATCGGCAGAAGCGAGTTGTCGTGGAAGCGCGTCAGCGCGGAAATGCGTTCCCCGGCCAGGGTCAGCACGAGCAGTCCGTGCGCGTGCAGGAGCGGCGTCCCCGGGTCACGGACATAGCAGCCGAACGCCGGCTGGCCGTTCGCCCGGGTGGGGATCAGCACGTACCGCCGGCCGCCGCGCAGCGCGACCGTGGCCAGGAAGTGGCCGATGGCGTCCGGGCCCTGATACTCGAGGGGGATCGGCGGCATGGTCAGCCACGCGTCGTTCCTCAGCATGGCGACGATCGCGTCCACGTCGCCCGCCTGCAGCGCGCGGCTGAAAGCATCGACGATGCGGCGCTCCTGCGGCGAGTCCGGCAGGGGAGTGCTCTCCCGGCCCGAATCCGGCAGCTCGCGCGCCAGCACGGCGCGCGCCCGTTTCAGCGCCATGGCGACGGCGTTCTCGGTCGTGTCCAGCATGGCCGCCACCTCGGCGGCCCGGAACCCCAGGACGTCGCGCAGCACCAGCACGGCCCGCTGCCTCGCCGGCAACCGTTGCAGCGCCGCCAGGAACGCCAGCGACACCGACTCCCGCACCTCGTACCGGGCCTCCGGCCCCGGCAGCCGGTCGGCGATCTCGTCGATCAGCGCATCGGGGTACGGCTCCAGCCAGCTCGGCTCCTCCCGGCGATGCGACGGCTCGGGCATCGGGATCTCCGTCCGGTAGGCGGCCGCGTGCTGCGGGCGGCGGGCGCCGGCCCGCAGAGCGTTCAGACAGCGGTTGGTCGCGATCCGGTAGAGCCACGTGCGCAGCGATGCGCGTCCCTCGTAGTCGCCGATGCCGCGCCAGGCCGCCAGCAGCGTCTCCTGCAGCACGTCCTCGGCGTCCTGCACCGAGCCGAGGATGCGGTAGCAGTGCACCTGAAGCTCGCGCCGGTACGGCTCGACGAGCCTCCGGAACGCCTCACCGTCCCCTCCTCGCGCCCGCTGCAGCGCGTCCGGATCGGTGTCCCCGGCCGGTGGTGTCCCTCGCATGTCGGCTCCTGGTGTTCTCTTGGCATCCCTGTCTCGCATGGATGGACACCGCCGGGGCCGGAAACCGGTCGGTCGGCGCGCGATTCCTCTCAGCAGTGGCCACGTTCACCGTCAGCGCGCGATCCGGCACGGACCACACCGACGACGAGCGACCACCGCCCGCGGGGAGGTCGGACAGCCGTTCGAACTGGCCGTCGCGGGCCGCGGCCAGGAAGGCCCGAACCACCTCGCGCTGTCGTCGTACGGCGGCTGCCGACCCACTGAACCGAGCAGGGCGACCAGGCTCGCCAGGAGATCCCGGACCTCTCCCGGCGACCCCTCCCGAACCTGGTGCTCCTGCCGCGCTACCAGCAGCGCATGTCCGTCGAGGTGTCGTACGTCCCGTGCAGGTCGACGATCACCCCTGTGGAGGTGCCGTCCCCGGGGGTGCCGGGCTCGTCGGACGGCGTCCAGCCGGCGACCTCATAGTCGCCGAGGTCTCCGTCGGGGTCCTCGATCCTGGCCTGGCGATAGTGGTTCAGCACCTCTGGGACGGGCCGGTCCGTGGAGAGTTCGAAGCGGATGGTGTACCAGCAGTCGCCGGAGTCGCCGCTCACCTCGACCTGCGGGGCGAAGGACCCGAAGCCCGTTCCGGGCGGGAGAGAGGACTCCTGGATGCGGTCCACCATGCGCGCCAGCCGGTGGTCATTGATCCACACTGGCGCGATGACCATCGCCGCGAGCAGCAGGGGCGGCGCCGACAGCAGGGCCAGACAGCCGATTCGGCGAGCCGTCCGTGAACGTCCGGACTCCCGCGGTGGTGCGGCTGCGAGCGGGCCCTGGGGGATCGTCATGGCTCACATGATCGCAGTCGGCGGGAGCGTATCCGGCGTTAGATCATGTCATGTCGGATGTGGTTGGATTGGCGCGCACCTTCGCGCCGGAACGGCTCGCGTCCACCAGGCCGACGGCGCGCCTGCCAGTGAGGAACGACACGATGAGCACCCAGCACGCCTTTCCCCTGCGGCCCCGTGCGATTCACGTGCCCGACGAGGTCCTCGATGACCTGCGCGCCCGCCTCGCGTCGACCCGTCCGCCGCTGGACGAGGGCAACGAGGACTGGTCCTACGGCGTCCCCGGCGGCTATCTCGGCGAGCTGGTCGCCTACTGGCGGGACGGCTACGACTGGCGCAAGGCCGAGGCCGCCATCAACGTCCACGAGCACTACGAGGTGAGCGTCGCCGGCGTCCCGGTGCACTTCATGCGCAAGCCTGGCCGCGGCCCCCGTCCGATCCCGTTGATTCTCACCCACGGCTGGCCGTGGACGTTCTGGCACTGGTCGAAGGTGATCGACCCGCTCGCCGACCCGGCCGCGTTCGGCGGTGACCCCGCCGACGCCTTCGACGTCATCGTGCCGTCCCTGCCCGGCTTCGGCTTCCCCGGCCCGCTCACCGGCTTTCCGGACGTCAACTTCTGGAAGGTCTCCGACCTCTGGCACACCCTGATGACCGAGATGCTGGGGTACGAGAAGTACGCCGCCGGGGGCTGCGACATCGGCGGGATCGTCTCCAGCCAGCTCGGCCACAAGTACGCCGACGAGCTGTACGGCATCCACATCGGCTCCGGACTGCCGCTCGACTTCTTCACCGGCCCCCGGGCCTGGGACTTCGCCCGGAACCGGCCTCTCACCGACGACCAGCCCGCCGATGTCCACGCCCGGATCGTCGAGCTGGACCACCGCTGGGCGTCCCACCTCGCCGTGCACATGCTCGACGGCGCCACCCTGGCCCACGGGCTGAGCGACTCACCCGCCGGACTGCTCGCGTGGCTGCTGGAGCGCTGGAACGCCTGGAGCGACAACGGCGGCGACGTCGAATCCGTCTTCACCAAGGACGACCTGCTCACCCACGCCATGATCTACTGGGTGAACAACTCCATCGCCACGTCGATGCGCTACTACGCCAACGCCAACCGCTACCCCTGGGCCCCCGCCCACGACCGCACCCCGGTCGTGCAGGCCCCGGTCGGCCTCACCTTCGTCACCTTCGAGAACCCGCCCGGCATCCACACCGCCACCGAGCGCGTCGAGGCGTTCAGGAGCGGCCCGCAGGGCGCCCTTTTCAACCACGTCAACGTCAACGCCCACGACCACGGCGGCCACTTCATCCCCTGGGAGAACCCGGACGCCTGGGTGGACGACCTGCGCCGCACCTTCCGGGGCCGCAGGCCCTGAACGACCTTCGGCAAGCCCCGCTCCCCGGTTCGAAGGCACCGCACTCAGGTGGACGACCAGCTCCGGCCCGGACCGAGCCATCGAGCCCGAGAAAGCCCCCACCCGAACGAGATCGCCCTGCCCATGATCGATGAGGTCCTGCCGGGCCGGGTCGCCTGCGTCGAGTCCTTCGGCGACGTGCCCGGCGCCGTGCTGCTCGGCGAGGAGGCGGCACTCGTCGCCAACGCCGTGGACCGGCGACGCGCCGAGTTCGCCACGGGACGGCACTGTGCCCGCGCCGCCCTCGCCCGGCTCGGCTTCCCGCCCGCCCCCGTCCTGGCCGACGAGCGCGGCGCCCCTGTCTGGCCGTCCGGCGTCGTCGGATCCATCACCCACTGCGCCGGATACCGGGCGGCGGCCGTGTCCGTGGACGTGCTCAGCGTCGGCATCGACGCGGAACCGTGCCGGCCGCTTCCCGACGGCGTCCTGGAGGCGATCTCCCTGCCCCGGGAGCGCGAGATGCTCGCTCGCCTCGGCGACGCGCAGCCGTGGGACCGTCTGCTGTTCAGCGCCAAGGAGAGCGTCTACAAGGCGTGGTACCCGCTGGCGCGACGCCTGCTCGGGTTCGAGGACGCCCTCGTCGACATCGACGCCGGCGGCACGTTCTCCGCGCGGCTGCTCGTGCCGGGGCCGCGGGTCGGCGACGTCGAACTGCGGGCGTTCGCGGGCCGATGGCTGGCCGCCGGCGGGCTGCTGGTCACCGGCGTCACGGTTTCCTGACTCACGGGCCGGTCCCGACCGCTCACAACGGGCGGAGGTGAGAAAAGCGGTCAGGCGTGATGAGGCACTCGCGGTGATCGACGATTACGAGCGAGTAACCGCCCCATTCTTTTTCGCAGGTCATAGCGGGTTTCGGGAATTCGTGGACGCGAATGAAAAAGCGCGGATTTTACCTCTTTCATCCCGGGTGTGCCTAGTATGCGGGCAGTTGCGGATCTCACATCGCAGTCAACAATGATCGCCGAAAACAGTTGCGGTACCGAGAATGGTCCTGCTTAGGATGGGGCCGACGTTGTGCCCATCGGGGACATGTCGCTCGAATTCATTGCCTTGAGGGGGACCGCTCTCTGGTGACTGGTGACGGGGGACAGGGTAAGGCGGCGGTCGTCGGCATGGCCTGCCGCCTGCCGAAAGCGGCAGACCTGGCGGCGTTCTGGACGCTGCTGCGTGATGGCGTGGACGCTGTGGCGGACATGCCGCCCGAGCGGTGGGACGCCGAGCCAGGCTTCGCGGGCGCGCCGGCGTACACACGGCGCGGCGGCTGGCTGGAGCACGTCGACCGGTTCGACGCGGACTTCTTCGGCATCCCGGCCCGGCAGGCCGCGACCATGGACCCGCGCCAGCGGCTGCTCCTCGAACTGAGCTGGGAGGCGCTGGAGGACGCCCGGGTGGTGCCCGAACGCTGCCGCGGCAGCCGTACCGGCGTGTTCGTCGGGGCGATGTGGGACGACTACGCCGCCCTCGCCCAGCGGTACGCCGCAGGGGCCAGGTCGCCGTACGAGATGAGCGGCCTGCACCGCGCGCTGCTCGCGAACCGGCTCTCCTACCTCCTCCGATTACGGGGACCCAGCCTCGTCGTGGACACCGGGCAGTCGTCGTCGCTCGTCGCCGTCCATCTCGCGGTCGAGAGCCTGTTACGCGGCGAATGCGACATGGCTCTGGTGGGCGGGGTGAACCTGGTGCTCGATCCGGGCAGCGCGGCCGTCTCGGCGGCGTTCGGCGGGCTGTCGCCCAGCGGCCGCTCCGCCACGTTCGACGCCGACGCCGACGGATACGCGCGCGGCGAGGGCGGCGGAGTGGTGGTGCTCAAACCGCTCGAAACGGCACTCGCCGACGGCGACCGGATCTACGGGGTGATCCTGGGGGGCGCGGTCAACAACGACGGCGGTGGCGACACGCTCACCACCCCCGACCAGGAGGCGCAGCAGGACGTCGTCCGGCGGGCCCACGCCTCGGCCGGGATCCGCGCCGACGACGTGCAGCATGTCGAGTTACACGGCACCGGAACCTTCGTCGGCGATCCCATCGAGGCCAGGGCGTTGGGGACGGTCTTCAGCCGGGGCGATCCCACCGCGTTACGCGTCGGATCGGTCAAGACAGCCATCGGGCATCTCGAAGGGGCCGCCGGGATGGCGGGCCTCATCAAGACGATCCTGTGCATCAGCAACAGGCGGCTCGTTCCCAGCCTCCACTTCAGGACTCCCAACCCGCGCATCCCCCTGGACGAGCTGGGCTTACGCGTTCAGACCGAGACGGGGCCCTGGCCCGAGCCGGACCGTCCGCTGATCGCGGGAGTGAGCTCATTCGGGATGGGCGGCACGAACTGCCACCTCGTCGTCGCCGAACCGCCCGCCCCCCACGCCGCGCCGCCGGATCCCGACCCCGGCGAGGACACAGTCTCCCGGCCGATCCCGTGGCCGCTGTCAGGACGGAACCGGCAGGCACTGCGCGACCAGGCCCGGCGACTTCTCGACCGGCTCCGCGAGCACCCCGCACGCACCCTCGACATCGGCCTCTCCCTGGCCACGACACGCACCGCCTTCGAGCACCGGGCCGTACTCCTGTCCACCGACCGCGCCGGGTTCGAGCGCGGACTCACCGCCCTCGCCGCCGGACAGCCCGCCCCCGGCCTCGTGGAAGGCGCCACCGGACCGCGGGACGGGGTCGCCTTCGTCTTCCCCGGGCAGGGATCGCAGTGGACCGGCATGGCGGTGCCGCTCCTGGAGAGCTCACCGGTCTTCCGCGAGCACATGAACGCGTGCGCCGACGCCTTCGCGCCCTACCTCGACCGGCCGCTGCTGGACACCCTCGACGACCCCGCCACCTTGCGGCACTCCGACCTCGTCCAGCCCGCGCTGTTCGCGGTGATGGTGTCGCTCGCCGCCCTCTGGGAGTCCTACGGGGTGCGGCCGTCGGCGGTCGTCGGGCACAGCCAGGGGGAGGTCGCCGCCGCCTGTGTCGCGGGCGCCCTCACCCTGCCTGACGCCGCGCGCATCGTCGCCCTGCGCAGCCGCCTGCTGATGCGGCTCGCCCGTCGCGGCGGCATGCTCTCGATCGCGCTTGCGGCCGAGGAGGTCGTGAAGCACCTGCCGGGCGGCCTGACGGTCGCCGCCGTGAACGGGCCCGGCTCCACCGTGGTCTCCGGCGACCTCGACGCGCTGACGGCACTGCAGGAGCGGTACGACGCGGACGGGGTGCGCGCCCGCCGGGTGGCGATCGACTACGCCTCGCACTCCCACCAGGTCGAGGTCATCCGCGCGGAGATGCTGGACGCGCTCGCCCCGACGCGTCCCGCACCCGGCCGGGTGCCGTTCCACTCCACCGTCAAGGGCGGACCGCTGGCCGGTGAGGAGCTGACCGCCGAGTACTGGTACCGCAACCTTCGGCACCAGGTCCGCTTCGCCGAGGCCGTACGGACGATCGACTGCGGGATCTTCGTCGAGGTGAGCCCGAACCCGGTCCTCACCGGAGCGGTGCGGGACACCGTTCCGGAGGCGGCGGTACTGGGAACACTGCGCCGGGACGAGGGCGGGTTGGACCGCTTTCTCACCTCGCTCTCCGAGGCGTACGCCGCCGGGGCCGCGGTCGCCTGGGACCGCTGCTTCGCGGGGACCGACGCCCGGGCGGTCGACCTGCCCACATACCCGTTCCAGCGGAAACGGCACTGGCTCGACACCAGCGCGCGCGTCGTGGAGCCGCCCGCGACGAAGCGGGACGAGCCCGAGCGGGTCGCCGAGGAGGCACCCCCGGATCCCGCCGAACTGGTGCGGGCCCAGGTGGCGGCGTTGCTCGGGCACCACGACCCCGGCGCGGTGGACATGACTGCGACCTTCACGGACCTCGGGCTGGACTCTCCGCTGATCGTCGAGCTGAGCGGCCGGCTCGCCGCCGCCACCGGGCTGCGGTTGCCGGTCGCCGTGATGTTCAACCATCCCACGCCCGCGCTCCTGGCCGAGCACCTGCGCGCGCGGCTGCGGCCGCCCGACCCGCTGAGCACGATGCTCGACCGGTTGGCCGAGGCGCTCGAAGAACCACCCGCCGACCCGGCCAGGCGCGCGGAGCTGGCCGACCGGCTGGCCGCGCTGTCCCGGCAGGCCGCGGCGCCGGCCGGGACACCACCTGAGGACGGGGTCGCCGGCCGGCTGCGAACGGCTTCGGTGGACGAACTTCTCAGCTTCATCGACGGGGAACTCGGATGACGCACGGCGGGACGGACTCGGGGGGCGGCCGGATGACGGACAACGACCAGCTCGTGGAGTACTTGCGGCGGGTGACCGTCGAACTGCACGAGACACGACGGCGGCTGCGGGAGGCCGAGGAGCGCGACCACGAGCCGATCGCGATCGTGGGGATGGCGTGCCGGTATCCGGGCGGGGTCTCCTCGCCGGAGGACCTGTGGGAGCTGGTCGCTTCCGGTGGGGACGCGATCGGAGAGTTCCCGGCCGATCGGGGGTGGGATCTGGGGGCGTTGTTCGACCCTGATCCGGAGCGGCCGGGTCGTTCGTACGTGCGTGAGGGCGGGTTCCTGTACGACGCGGGTGACTTCGACGCCGACTTCTTCGGGATCTCGCCGCGTGAGGCACTGGCGATGGATCCGCAGCAGCGGTTGCTGCTGGAGACGTCGTGGGAGGCGCTGGAGCGGGCCGGGCTGGATCCCCATGCGTTGCGCGCCACCCGCACGGGCGTCTTCTTCGGCGCCGTCCCGCAGGACTACGCCGCTCCTCTGCACGCCGCGCCGGAGGGGTTCGAGGGCCACATGCTGACAGGCACGACGCCGAGCGTCGCGTCGGGGCGGGTGGCGTACACGTTCGGGCTGGAGGGGCCTGCCGTCACGGTGGACACGGCGTGTTCGTCGTCGCTGGTGGCGTTGCATCTGGCCGTTCAGTCGCTGCGCCGGGGCGAGTGCACGCTGGCGCTGGCGGGTGGGGTCACCGTCATGGCTAACCCCGGCATGTTCGTGGAGTTCAGTCGTCAGCGGGGGCTGGCTGCGGACGGCCGGTGCAAGCCGTTCGCTGAGGGGGCGGACGGGACGGGGTGGTCGGAGGGTGTCGGGGTGCTGGTGCTGGAGCGCCTGTCGGAGGCGAGGCGTCACGGGCGGCGGGTGCTGGCGGTGGTGCGCGGGAGTGCGGTGAATCAGGATGGTGCGTCGAACGGGTTGACGGCGCCGAACGGTCCTTCGCAGGAGCGGGTGATCGCTCAGGCGCTGGCCGGTGCGGGGTTGTCGGCTGATGATGTGGACGTGGTCGAGGCGCACGGCACGGGGACCGCGCTGGGGGATCCGATCGAGGCGCAGGCGTTGATCGCCGCTTACGGCCGGGGGCGGAGGCGGCCGTTGTGGTTGGGGTCGGTGAAGTCGAACATCGGCCACACGCAGGCGGCTGCGGGTGTGGCGGGTGTGATCAAGATGGTGCAGGCC
>NZ_KZ559485.1:0-4401 GCF_002850745.1 Nonomuraea indica | reverse complement strand
GTTGCATGTGGATGCGCCGTCGTCGCATGTGGATTGGTCGTCGGGTGCGGTGGAGTTGCTGACCGAGCAGCGGCCCTGGCCCACGACCGACCGGCCGCGGCGGGCGGGGGTGTCGTCGTTCGGGATCAGCGGCACCAACGCCCACGTGATCCTCGAAGAGTCACCGGTGCTGGAGGAGGCGCCTGTTCACGGCGAGGAGCCGGGGGTCGTGCCGCTGGCGTTGTCGGCGCGTGACGACTCGGCGTTGCGGGCGCTCGCGGCCGGGCTGGTGCCCGTGGTCGAGGCGCACGGTCCGGCTTCGGTGGCGGCGGCGCTGGCTCGCCGGTCGGTGTTCGAGCATCGGGCCGTCGTGCTGGACGGCGCCGCCGGGCTGCGGGCCCTGACCGAGGGCCGCGAGTCGCCTGGTGTGGTGCGGGGCGTGGCGGGGGGCGACGGGCGGGTGGTGTTCGTCTTCCCCGGTCAGGGGTCGCAGTGGGCGGGGATGGGCGTCGAGCTGCTGGACACGGCTCCGGTGTTCGCGGGACGGCTGCGCGAGTGCGCCGTGGCGTTGCGCGAGTTCGGCGACCTCGACGTCGAGGCGGTGCTGCGGTCGGGGGCGGTGCCGGAGCGGGCCGAGGTGGTTCAGCCGGTGCTGTGGGCCGTGATGGTCGCGCTGGCCGAGTTGTGGCGTTCGGCCGGGGTGACTCCGGCGGGCGTGATCGGCCACTCGCAGGGCGAGATCGCGGCCGCGGTGGTGTGCGGCGCGTTGTCGGTGGAGGACGGCGCCCGCGTGGTGGCGCTGCGCAGCCGGGCGCTGGCGCGGCTGGCGGGCCGCGGCGCGATGGCGTCGGTGTCACAGCCCGTGAGCTGGGTGGAGGAGCGGCTCGCCGGCTTCGCCGGGCTGTCGGTCGCCGCGGTGAACGGCCCGGCCGCGACCGTGGTGTCGGGCCCGATCGAGGCCGTCGAGCGGTTTGTGGGATTGTGCGCGGATGAGGGGGCGTGGGCGCGCCGGATCGCGGTGGACTACGCCTCCCACAGCGCGGCGGTGGAGGAGGTCGAGAGCGAGATCCGCGGGCTGACGGTGCGGCCGCGCCACTCAGAGGTGTCGTTCTTCTCCTCGGTGACCGGCACCCTGCTCGACACCACCGGCCTCGACGGCGACTACTGGTACGCCAACCTGCGGCAGCCGGTGCGGTTCACCGACGCGGTGGCGGCGGCGCGGGCCGCCGGCGTGGGGATCTTCGTCGAGGTGAGCCCGCATCCGGTGCTGGGGATGCACATCGAGGGAGCCTCGGAGACGCTTCGTCGCGACGAGGGCGGGCTGGACCGGTTCCTGCTGTCAGCGAGTGAGGCGTTCGTCCGCGGGGCGCCGGTCGACTGGCCGCCTACGGGACAGGCTTCGGCCGAGCTGCCGACCTACCCGTTCCAGCGGCGGCGCTACTGGCTGGCGACACAGCCGTCGCGGACCGACGTCCGGCGGCTTGGCCTGAGCCCCGCCGCCCACCCGTTTCTCGGCGCCACCCTGGAGAGCGCCGACGGCGGGCTCACCTGGACGGGGCGGATCTCGTCCGAGAGCCACCCCTGGCTGGCCGACCATGCCGTGTGGGGCGGGGCGCTGCTGCCGGGAACGGCGTTCGTGGACCTCGCACTCCAGGCCGGGGACCAGCTCGACGAGCTCACCCTGCACACGCCGCTGGCGCTGCCCGAGCGGGGCGGCGTCCGGCTCCAGCTCGTCGCGGGGCCCGCGGACGAGGCGGGACGCCGTACCGTGGCCATCCACTCGCGGCCCGAGGACGCCGAGGACGGCGCCCCGTGGACGCGCCACGCCACTGGCCTGGTGGCCGTCTCCCATGGAGCCGGCGCCGGCACCGGCACCGGCGAGACGCTGGACGCCTGGCCACCGCCGGGGGCGCGGCCGCTGGACGTGGCGGATCTCTACGAGAGGCTCGCCGCGCAGGGGTACGACTACGGGCCGGCCTTCCAGGGCGTGCGGGCGGCCTGGCGGCGCGGGGACGACGTGTACGCCGAGGTGGTGCTGCCGGAGGAGACGGAGGTGCGGGGCTTCGCCGTGCATCCGGCGCTGCTGGACGGGACCCTGCACGCCATCGGGCTCGGCGAGCTGATCCCGGCCGCCGGACCGGACGAGATCCCGCTGCCGTTCTCCTGGACCGGCGTGCGCGTGCACGGGACCGGCGCCTCGCTCCTGAGGGCACGGCTCCAGCCCGGCCGCGACGGCGCCATCCGCCTGGACGCGGCTGACGATCAGGGGCGGCCGGTGGTGTCCGTCGACGCCCTGGCGATGCGGGCCGCCTCGCGGCAGCGGTTCGGGACGGCACGGTCCGGCTCGCTGTTCCGGGTCGGCTGGCACGAGGCCGCTGACATCTCCGGCGGGGCGTCACGTCCGGCCACGGCGGTGTGCCCCGACGGCCCCGACGATCCCACGAGCGCGGCGCGGTGGGCGCTGGAGCAGGTGCAGAAGCGGGTGGCCGAGGACGGCAACACGCCCCTGGTCGTGGTGACCCGCCGGGCCGTCGCGACGGGCCACGACGACGGGGAGATCG
Organism: Nonomuraea indica; assembly: GCF_002850745.1. Lineage (GTDB taxonomy): Bacteria > Actinomycetota > Actinomycetes > Streptosporangiales > Streptosporangiaceae > Nonomuraea > Nonomuraea indica. The sequence continues at coordinate 1,861 of NZ_KZ559485.1, read as the reverse complement.
ACCCCCGGCAGGCGCCGGTCTGGGGGCTGGTCCGTTCCGCGCAGGCCGAGCATCCCGGGCGGTTCGTGCTGCTCGACGTGGACGACGCCGAGAACCTGGAGGAGACGGCGTCCCGCGCCGTGGCGTCGGGCGAACCCCAGCTCGCCCTGCGCGGCGGCCGCCTCCGCGCGCCCCGCCTGGCTCCCGCGGACGGCACCGGCACGTCGGAGACCGCGGCGCTCGGCCGGGACGGCACCGGCGCGTCCGGGGCCGCGGCGTTCGGGCCGGACGGGACGGTGCTCATCACCGGAGGCACGGGGACCCTGGGCGGGGAGGTGGCTCGCCACCTCGTGACCCGGTACGGCGTTCGCCATCTGCTCCTGACCGGCCGGCGCGGCGTGGACGCGCCCGGGGTGGGCGAGCTGGTCGCCGAGCTGGAGGCGGCGGGCGCGGAGGTGACGGTGACCGCGTGCGACGTGGCGGACCGGGACGCGCTGGCGGCCCTGCTGGCCGGGGTGCCTGCCGACCGGCCGCTGCGCGGAGTCGTCCATGCCGCCGCCGTGCTGGACGACGGCGTGGTGGAGGCGTTGCGGCCCGACAGGGTCGACCGGGTGCTGCGGCCGAAGGCGCTGGCCGCCCGGCATCTCCACGAGCTGACACGGGAGCTCGACCTTTCGGCGTTCGTGCTGTTCTCGTCGCTGTCGGGCGTGCTGGGCGCGCCCGGCCAGGCCAACTACGCGGCGGCCAACGCCTACCTCGACGCGCTCGCCGCCCACCGCCGCTCGCTCGGGTTGCCCGCGATCTCCCTGGCCTGGGGGCTGTGGGAGCAGCGCAGCGCCCTGACCGGTGGCCTGCGGACCGCCGAACTCGGCTGGTGGCGCGAGGTGGGGGTCGCCTTCATGCCGACCCGGGGCGGCCTGGCGCTGTTCGACGCCGCCCTCGCCGCTCCGCCGGACGCGTTGCTGGTGCCCGCCCACCTGGACGCCCGCCGGGCCACGCCCCCGGTGCCGTCGATGCTGCGCGAGCTGGCGCCCCGTACGGGCAGACGCCGGACCTCCGGCGCGGCGCGCGGATCGTTGCGGCGGAGGCTGGCCGGGGTACCGGCGGCCGACTGGGACCGGGTGCTGCTCGACCTGGTACGCGAACAGGTCGCCACCGTCCTCGGGCATGCCGGCGCGGAAGCCGTCGAGCCGCGACGGGCCTTCAAGGAGCTCGGCTTCGACTCCCTGCTGGCCGTCCGGCTGCGCAACAACCTCAACAGCGTCACCGGCGTCGAGCTCCCCACGACCGTGGTGTTCGACCACCCCAGCCCGGAGGCGCTCGCCCGGCGGCTGCGCGAGGAGGTGGCGGAGGGTCCCGCCGCGGCGACTGCCGTGCCGGCGCGGGAGGAGCGCTCCGACGACGATCCGATCGTCATCGTGGGGATGGCGTGCCGGTATCCGGGCGGGATCTCCTCGCCCGAGGACCTGTGGCGGCTCGTGGCCTCCGAGGCCGAGGTGATCGGCGGTTTCCCCGCCGACCGGGGCTGGGATCTGGCCGCGCTGTTCGACGCCGGATCCGGCCGGTCGTCCGACACCCGGTTCGGCGGGTTCCTCGGCGATGCCGGAGATTTCGACGCCGACTTCTTCGGGATCTCGCCGCGTGAGGCGCTGGCGATGGATCCGCAGCAGCGGTTGCTGTTGGAGACGTCGTGGGAGGCGTTGGAGCGGGCCGGGATCGATGTGGCGTCCCTGCGCGGCGAGGACGCGGGTGTGTTCGTCGGCGCCATGCACCAGGAGTACGGCCCGCGTACCGACCAGGCCGACACCGGCGCCGACGGGTATCTGCTGACCGGTGGTGCGGCCAGTGTGTTGTCGGGGCGGGTGGCGTACACGTTCGGGCT
>NZ_KZ559484.1:38788-99346 GCF_002850745.1 Nonomuraea indica | reverse complement strand
CAAGGCCATCGCTCTTCTGCAGAACTACGAAGTCGCCCGAGGATGAAAAGAGGTCAATGTGGGTCAGAGGGCATGGCAGTCCATCCTGAACGGTTGTGAACGGGCTCGTATTGCAACCCGGAACGCAACCTATGGCGGCTCGCCGATTCCGGCGATCACAGAGGTATGAGAGCTGTTGCAGCCCCGCGGTGGCCCTGCCAGAGTGAGCCGCATGATCGAGACTGCAGGGGCGTTCTATCGGGTCAGTGACCCGGGTTTCGAGATGATGATCCCTCGCTGGGAAGGGTATGCCCCTGAGACTGCTGATCAGGCCGATGCGACCATCAGGCTGCCCGATGGGACCCGTCGGTACGCGACGTTCATGACACTTGACGTCGTCAGTGGGATCATGGATCGCTGGCAGGAGACGGGTGAATCCCTCAACGGCCGATACTTCTCCTGCACGGACCTCGTCATCATCCGCGAGCCCGGCTTCGCGTCGATGCTCGACGCCGTACGAGACTTGATCGCAAGCGGAGAGATCGACCATGCGTGCAGCCTGCTTCCAGCCGATGATGAGCAGGACGCGGATTGAAAGTGGATTGTCCTTGGTGGGCCAACGATGTGCTGACCCCGTGTGATCGCCCAGCCCTTCACGACCGCGGCAAGGCCATTCCGCGCATGTCCCGGATCTTGCTTGTCCTCCTGGCATCCCAGCGGAGTCGTGATGAAAGCGGCGTGTCAGCTTGGGAGCCGCAACGATCACCCGGTGTCAGGGCGCTGAGCTGGACGGAAGGCGGGTGGTGAGCATCCGTGCTTGACCGTTCGTTCCCCTGTCCGATTGCACGACGATCAGCTAACGGCCAAGGACTTCACACCTCGTGTCGGGGCCGAAGCATCCAGGTGTCATTCTTGGCCTGTCAGCCTCGCGCGTTGCGACAGGGCGCGGCCTGTTCGCCGGTCCGGATCGATCGAGTGGTTGACCATCATGGCAATCTCCGCTTCCGCCTGCACTTCGTTCACGGCCTCCCTTCGCCATAGGTCGGAAGACCCTCCATGAAGGAGACGGCTCGGCGAAGGAGCGGAATGGTGACCGACCCGCCTCCTACAAGGGCGATCTGCAGCGCCTCGAGCACTTGTTCACGAACGACCCGCTCTTCGTCACATCGTTCGAGGTGGTAGTAGACGCATTCCTCGCAGTCCTTCATCACGGACACCACGAGGCCGAGCAGTTCCTTGACCGAGACGGGCAGGGCGCCGGGCGCGTACGCTGCGCCGTCCAACGAAAAGAAGGATTCGAACAGCGACCCGCTGCTGCGCAGGCGCTCATTTCCGTCGGCTCTGGCCATGCGGAAAGCTTCTGGAGAGGGCGTCACAGTCAGATGTTCGCGGGGATGACAGGTGGTGTCGGCCTGAGGAGCTGTGGAACTGGACATGTGGGCATTCTGCTCTGCCGATCAGGTTCACCACCAACGATGATTCCTTGAGCGGCTATCAGGGATGCTTATCGTGCAGCAACGCCGAGGTGTCGAGGTCACGTCCACGGCGAGACGTCACCCGCCCGGGGTTCACGTCCACGGGATGGCGTGCGGGTGATCTGGTGCTGATTCGCCGGGTACGGCTGGCGGGATGACCGGGCGGGGTGCGGTTCCCGATGCCGGGTCAGCGACGTGCTCGGCTCCGGGCCTGTTCGATCTCGTTGATGTGGTTCTCCGTCCACCGGCGGAGCGCCGTGATGGGCTCGGCAAGACTGCGCCCGAGCGCGGTGAGGTCATAGTCCACCCGGGGCGGGATGGTGGGGTGGACGGTGCGCGTGACGAACCCGTCGCCTTCGAGGCTGCGCAGGGTCTGGGTGAGCATCTTCTGTGAGACACCCTCGATGCGTCGGCTCAAGTCGGTATAGCGCATGGTGCCCTCGAGGAGGGCATCCACGACGAGGACCGTCCACTTGCCTGCGATGTGATCCAGCACCTGGCGGGTCGGGCACTTCGCCGAGAAGGCGTCGGCCGGCAGCCCGGAGGACTCGACAATGGTCTCCATGAAGGGAGAGTAACGCACTAATTGGTTCCTTCTTCCGGATGGAGAGTCGCTCTCCGATAGTAGGTGGCATGACGCCTCACATCATGTCTGTCGCCGAAGCCATCCGCACCCGCCGCACCGTCCGTCACTACCGCCCCGATGCGATCCCCGCGGACGCGCTCGACGCACTGCTCGCCCTCGCCATCGAGGCGCCCACCAGCTGGAACCTCCAGGACCGGTCCATCGTCGCCGTCACCAGTGACGAAGGACGTGCGGGTCTGGCCTGGGCCACCGATGGTCAGCCACAGCCGCAGGAGGCACCGCTCATGTTGGTCTTCGTCGCCGAGCCGCTGTCCTGGCGGGAGGACCACAGCGACGTCTACGAGCAGGCCCGCCGCAATGGAGCGTGGAACGACGAGTTCGTCACGATGTTCTCCGCGGCATCGCGAGCCTTCCAGGCAGACCTCGAGGAGCGTGGCCTGCTGCGGGAGTATGCGGTCAAGGACGCGATGATCGCGGCCAGCTACGTGATGCTCGCCGCCACGGAGATGGGGCTTGCCACTTCGCCGATGAACGGCTGGGACGAGGCCAAGGTGAAGAAGGTGATCGGCATCGAAGACCGCGACGACCTGGCCATCGCCTTGCTGATGTCCCTCGGCTATCCGGCGGAGGAGCGTCGCCACCCCGGCCGTCGGGCCCAGGAACGCAACGTGTTCCACGAGTCCTACGGATCGCCCGTGAGCACCACCCGCGGTGACGAGGTCCTCACCAGAAACGATCACCGGATTGGTGCCCACTGATTCTGCGCCGGTTGGATGTGATGACACGTCCGATCGGCACGGTGAGGCCGACGGCGGGGCCGGTCAGGGTGCTTCGGCTGGCTGAGCAGAAGGGGCAGGAGCTGCAGCGGAAAGCACAGGCGCGCTCAGGCCGCCGAGCAACTGGCGGCGGGGGAGAGGGGTGGAAGGACCACGGGCTCGTCTTCGCGACATCGATCGGCACACCGCTGGAGCCGGGGAACCTCAGCACCCGCTGGCGCAGGGCAGGGCCAAGGCCGGCCTCGACTGGCTGCGGCTGCACGATCTCCGCCACGCCTGCGCGTCGTACCTCCTGGCGTGCGTTGCCTCGCCGCGAACGGTCATGAAGACGCTCGCCACAGCCAGATCGCGCCGACCACGAACACGTATGCCCACGTGCTCCCTGACATCGAACGCGCGGCCGTCGACGCGGTCGCCGAACAGCTCTTCGGATGACACGACGCAGCGAAAAGGGCCGGACTCCCCCAACGGGATTCCGGCCCTCATGGCTGTGAAAGCTGGCTGTACGACCTCACCGAACAAGATCGAGGAGAGGCGTTCGAGCAGTTAGGGCGCCCGGGGCTCGAACCCGGAACCTACGGATCAAAAGTCCGCCGCCCTAATGCTTGGCTGTGTCATTTCCTATTTCGATGTACCGCCCTGAGCGCCAATGTCGCTCAGTGAAATGTCTAAGTGCGCCCGCATCCGCGGCGGAGGCAACAGATCGCTATCCCTGCGCGGCGACGAGGAACATCGGCACCGCGACGAAGATCCGGTTCGTGCGGGCACGCTCGGCCTGCTCGGCAAGCCAGCTCTCCTCGTCGGTGATCCGGTGCAGCAGGGCGAGCGCGGTGTCATCGGTGAACACACTGGTGCGCACCTCGACGACCGGGTCGGCGAACCCGGCATCGAGCAGCAGGTTGCGGTACTTGCGGGCGACGCGCGGCGACGGGAGCGAGTCCGCCTTCGCGTGGACCAGCCGGCGGGTGGTCTCCGGCTCGTCCGAGTCGATGACGACCGTGTCCCAGTCCTGGCCGAGCAGCACGGCCCGGCCGCCCGGCGCGAGAACCCGGCGGGCCTCGGCCACAGCCCGCACCGGGTCCAAGAGCGTGTGCAACACCTTGTCCGCGCGGTAGCCGGCAACCGATCCGGTCTCCAAAGGCAGCTCGCAGGCATCGCCGACGTGGAACTCGCCGCCCGGCCAGCGCTCCCGGGCCACGGCGATCATCTCGGGGTCGTGGTCGACGCCGACCGCGCGGGCCCCGCGCTCGGCCAGCTCGGCGACCGCGCGGCCAGCGCCGCAGCCGACATCGACCACGGTTCGGCCAGTGAGGTCGCCGAGCAACTCGTAGGAACGTGTGCGCAGCTCGACGGACATGGGCTGCGCGTCGACGGCGTCGAGAACAGCAAGCAGATTCGACATGCCCGCCATGATCCGACTTAATGTCGACATGAAGTCAAGCCCGATGACAATCGGCCAGGTGGCCGACCACTTCGGCCTGCCGGCACACGTCCTGCGGCACTGGGAGTCGATGGGCCTGCTCTCCCCCGTCCGCGTCGCCGGCGGGCGCCGCCGCTACACCCGCGACGACCTGTTCCGGGTAGCGTCGATCGTGATCGCGAAGCAGGCCGGCCTGCCGCTGCCGGACATCCGGACGTTCCTCGCCGCGGGCGACCCGGCCGCTCGCAAGGACGTGCTGCGCCACAACCATCGCGCGCTGCAGGCCAAGATGGCGGCGCTGCGCTCAGCACTCGATCTCCTCGAAGCCGGAATGAACTGCTCGCACGAGGACATTACGACCTGCCCGAACTACCGGGCCCACCTCGCGGGGGCGGCACCGGAGGGGCCTGGTTTTGTCGGTGACAGGTGACAGCGTCTGCCGGTCTGCTGCAACAGCAGTTGTTTCCACGGCAAGGTCATGTCGCTGAGCAGTAACGGGCGCGAGGACTTGCGGTGGGAGCATTGATGTGCTTCTCGGGATGTGGCGGTGCTGGTGCCCAAGTCCAAGGGCAAGTTGTACGCGGCGATCCGCCGTCATTCTCGAGCGGAGCTGTCCACTGGGCCATCCAGAGCAACCTCCCAGAGCCACTGGCCGCCCTCGTCCGTGACCTGGTCGCCAACAGACGCGGCCATGCCGTTCTCGGTCACACCGGCAGCTCACTCCGCCCCCCTTCGACGGCTACCAAGGATTCATCTGGCCCGAATTCCTCGACCGCTGGCTCTGGTAACCGCCCTAGGCGATCGGACAGTCCTGATATCCGATGTGGTGCCGTTCCAGTTGCTGCGCCGCCGGACCGGCGGCTGGCCCGCATCCGAGGGAGAGCTGCTATGACCACCGTTCACCGCCGCGCCCTGACCGAGGAAGCGGCCGAAGCCTCGATCCACCAGGCCTGCCAGCGGTTGCGACTGCCGACCGCGGCCAGTTCGTCGAACTGGCCGCCACCGCCCCGCGCGACCAGATGAACTATCTCGGCTTCCCGGCCGAGCTGCTGATGGCCGAATGCGATCGGCAGGCCAAGCCATGGGCGATGGCGGTGTGTGCCACCTGAGCCTGGGCAATCCGTTGATCCAGCTCGGCGATCTTGCGTTGGTACAGCTCCCGCCATCCGTCGCCGGCCGGCGAACGAGCCGCGATGAACGCTTTGACGTCCTGCAACGCGAAACCGATATTCCGCAGCGACACGACCACGCCGACCAGCCCGACCGCGGAGGGCGGATAACGCCGTTGGCCTGAGACTCGAGGCGGCGCCGGTAGCAGGCCGAGCTCCTCCCAGTTGCGCAGAGCGGAGGTGGCAACACCGGTGCGACTCGCCAGCTCACCGATTGGTCAGCTGCTCACTCATTTGACTTCAAGCATACTTGAAGTCGTTGACTGGCGATCATGCAGACAGCAGGTGTGTTCGCTCATCGCCCCTCCAACCGGGAGCGCTCGCAGGCCATGGTCCGGCAGGCCGCCCGTCGCAACGCCCGCGCCGTCCGCGCCCGCCGTGCACCTCACGCACGCCTCCGTGGAGCAGTTGCCGAGCTTCGGCGATCCGCTCGATGCCATCCTCGCCGTCAAGTCGGTGGGGTTCTGGCCCGACCCGGTGGAGCGGCTGGGCGAGCTGCGCCGCCTGCTCCGCCCCGCCGGACGCATCGCGCTCGTCAGCCAGCCCCGCCGTCCCGGTGCTACCCGGGACACCACGGCCCGAGCCGCCCAAGAGCTCCAGGACATGCTCACCCTGGCCGTCATGACCGCAGACAGCACACCGACCGGCTTCCCCGCCAGCCTCCGACTCATCAGCTCAGGCGTGTCGTGCGGGGGTGCTGCTCCTTCTCACCCGACATTCCGGCCCCGGTCACCCCCCGACCGCTGTCCGAACTGACCGGCAAACGCTGCTGCTTCTCTCCAGCAAAACCAGGGGCCGACGATCGAGTGATCTGGGTTCGTTCCTGATCACCTGAGGGGCATCACCGCTTGTAATCACCGGACGCTTCCGCCCGCGCCGACCCGCAGATCCCAGGTATACCCAACCCTGATGGAGGCCTTCATGCCCGACACCAGCCCGCCGGTGCGGCGGTCGCTGTCCCTGCCCGCGCCGATCCGGCGCAGGCCACGCACGATGCTGAAGCGGACGCCGGCCCTGGTGGGCGACGACGCTCCGGCCGCCTGGCGACGTGCGTCGATCGCCGCCACGGCGACAGGCCCAGGCGGGCAGAGATGACCGGCACCGCCGGGGAGCACACCCCCTTCCCCGCCGAGGTCCACCTGACCGGGCTTGGCATCACCCTGCGCGAATGGCACGACACCGACGTTCACGCGATGGCGCACCTGTTCGATGATCCGCAGGTCGACCGATGGACGCCGTTGCGCGCGCCCTTCGACGAGGCGGCCGCCCGCGCCTACCTGGACCAGGCGCGTCAACGCCGCGCAGATGACCAGCGCATGCAACTGGCCATCACCACCGACGGCGCCGCGCCGCTGGGCGAGATCCTGTTGTTTCGCACCGGCACGGTCGGCGAGGCGGAACTGGCCTACGCGATCGGTGCCGCCCATCGGCGCCAGGGCCTGGCCTCGCGCGCGGTCCGGCTGATGATCAGCTACGCGTACGACGTGCTGGCGCTCACCCGATTACTGCTGCGCATCGCCGAAGACAACCTGGCCAGTGCCGCCGTGGCCCGCGGTTGCGGCTTCCAGCTCACCGACGCCGCGCCCCTTACCCGCCAGGGCGCCCGGGAGCCGCTGCTGACCTGGCGGCACACGCTCCGCCCATCACCCCGTGACGCGGGTCGCGTCGCCATCAAGCACGTCGGACACCGATAAGCACGCCCGCCCCCAACCAGTCCGTCCCTCCCGGCGCCGGGGCAGAGAGATTCGGAACGGAATCCAGCGGTAAGGCGGTTCCTCCAGGTCAGCGGCCTCTGTCTCGGCACCAGCCCGAGCGTGGTCAACGCCGGATCCCGTTCCATCGCACAGCGCTTGGCGGTCCCGCTCACGGCTGGGCGAAGTTCGATCGCCACTACGTCACCCTGCTCAAGCGCTGGCTGGCCCGCGCCGGCTACACCGCCAGGCCGCTGTTCCGGCCAGCATCAACGGACGCCGCGGACCCCGCATGCCTGCCCCGGCCCCCTTCAACCGCCACACCAGCGCCGACCAGAATTCCCCGACTACAGGGATGCCTGGTCAGGCGGCACACGTCCATCTCGGTCATCGGCATTATCTGGTCAGAGTGAACAGGTCGACGGCGTCGGCCATGGCCTGGTAACCGGCGGGGCTGGGGTGCAGGCGGTCGCCGCTGTCGTAGGCGGGCAGGAGTTCGCCGGCGTGGCCGGGTTCGGGGTTGGCCAGGGCGCGGTCGAAGTCGGCGACGGCGTCGTACTCTCCGCTGGTGCGGATCCAGTGGTTGACGGCCTGGCGCACGCCCTCGCCGTACTCGCTGTAGAGATCCGATCCCTTGAACGGGGTGAGGGTTCCCCCGATGATCCGCACGCCCCGCGCTCTGGCGGCGCGGATCAGGGCGCGGTGACCGTCTATCAGCTCTTCCGCGGTCACCTGCGGGTTCGGTGTGGCGCAGGCCCCGGTGTTCTTCGGGAACAGGATGTCGTTGAGGCCCTCGAGGACGATCACGGTGCCCACGCCGGGCTGGTCGAGCGCGTCGCGCCGGAAGCGGGCGGTGGCTCTCTCGCCGAAGCAGGCCGAGTCGTTGAGCACCCGGTTTCCGCCTATTCCGGCGTTCAGCACTGATGTGCCTGAGCTGGCCAGGCGTTCGGCGAGCCGGTCGGGGTAGCGGTCGTCGGCGTCGTTGGTGGCGCCGTAGCCGTCGGTGATGGAGTCGCCGAAGGCGACGACCGTGTTCTTCCTGCCGGACACGTCGAGCCCGGACAGGAAATAGCGCGACAGGCTGGTCTCGGTGAACGCGGCGCCGCCCGCGTCGCGCCGGTGGTCGCCCTTGGCGCGGTACGAGGTGGCCATGGCGATGCTGTGGAAGGTGGCCGGGCCGGTGGCTCCCCGGAAGTACAGCGTCACCGTGAGCTGCTCCAGCGCGCGAACCGGGAGCCGGACGGGGTCGCTGACCGCCTGTCCGCCGGCGGGCATGGTCACCGACTCCGAGCGGGCGAAGGTCAGCGGCCGGACCGTGGCCGGACGTATCGCCGCGCCGGTTGTGGTCTTGGCGATGCTGGCTCCGGTGAGCCGGAGCGGGGTCGTACCGTAGGCGTTGGACAACCGGACACGCAGGTGGGTGCCGGTTGCCGAGGTTCTGATCACCTGGCGGACGGAGTGGTTGTCGAAGCCCTCCTGCGACCAGTTGGGGAACCACGTGGCGGTGGGCTGCTGAACGGCTGTCGCCCACCCGCCGCCCCACCTGCCGCCATCCGCGGTGGCGGGCAACGGCATGGCGGCCAGGGGCAGCGCGGTCAGGAGGGCGATCAGGAATGGTTTGACTCTCATGAGATCGTTCTTTCGTGTCGGTGTGGTGCCTGAGGTCGCTCTAGACCGAGGTGGTTGCCTGGTACCGCGGAATCGCGGGTCTGCTTGATGTCGCCAGGCCGTGCGAGGGTCTTGGCGGGAAGGCCCTCGCGACGTTCTCGCCTGGGGCAGGATGCTCCGTGTGATCCGTCCCGTGGCACGATGCGGCGTCCTCAGCCCCCGAGCAGAGCTGCGCGAGCCCTGCTACGTCGACCATGCACGCCGGCATCCGCCACTAATTCCTCGATCTGCGTGACCGTGCGCCAGGCCGGGCCGAGGAGCGGTTGAAGTCGGCCGTGGCCGTCGGCCTCGTCGGGCCACCTACGACACGGCCGGGCGGCGCTGGTCTGGACGCCCCGCACCATCCTGCCGAGGCGTGTGCATGCTCGAGGTGTTGCCCTTGCTAGCGGGGTCGCCGTGGCGTGATCGGCGCTTCCCCCGCAGGCCGTCGCCGGGGTCAGACGGCCGGGGCTGCGGAGGTGGGCCCGTGTGCCTCCGCTGACAGGTCCTGCCAGTCAGCCCAGGTCTTGAGCCGGTCGGCGTAGACCTGCGAAACAATCTGGTTGCCATGGATGCCGAAGAGCACGCGCAGGGGCGGGTTGTCCGCGTCGGCGATCTTCAGGATTGCCCGGCCTGCCGCGGCCGGGTCGCCGAGGTCGAGTGAAGCGGCGAACTCGGCGAAGCCCGCACGCAGACCGTCATACAGCGGGTTGGGGTCGGCGGTTACGCCGCCGGCGGCGCCATCGGTGGCGTAACCTTCGGTGGCGTAGGAGCTGGGCTCGATCACGGTCACCTTGATGCCGAATGGGGCGACCTCTTGGGCGAGGGCTTCGCTCAGGCCTTCCAGCGCCCACTTGGAGGCGGCGTACCCGCCGCCGAGCGGGAACACGGTGAGGCCGGCGACCGAAGAGATCTGAATGATGTGCCCGCCGCCCTGCTCGCGCAGATGGGGCAGGGCGGCCTGAACGACCCAGAGCGGGCCGATCAGATTGGTCTCGAGCTGGTCGCGCAGTTGCTGCTCGGTCAGCTCCTCCACCGCGCCGAACAAGCCGTAGGCCGCGTTGTTCACGATGACGTCGACCCGGCCGAAGTGCTCCTTGGCCCGCTTCATGCTCTCGAAGACGGCGGCCTTGTCGGTCACGTCCAGTGGGAGCGGAAGCACCGCGTCGCGGTAGGTGGCGACCAGCTCATCCAGGCGGTGCGGGTTACGGGCGGTGGCGGCCACCTTGTCGCCGCGTGACAAGGCGGCCTCGACGAAGTTGCGGCCCAGGCCGCGGGACGAACCGGTAACGAACCAGACCTTGCTCATGATGTCATTCCATTCTTCGATAGTCGGGGGTGGAAGGTCGTCGCTCGCATCCAGGCGATGAATGAGCATCCCTCGGGGGGACAACCCGGATCAGAGATGTTCGAGCCGCCGGATCAGGAATCGCCGCTCGGGCGCCGAGCTGGCCATCTCCGGCGCCCCGGCCGTACGGGCGGGATGGCTCGGTACGTAGCGGCCGGTCGTTCCCGGTGCCGGCCGCTGCTGGTCATCCGGATCCGCATGGGACGCGACAGACGACTGTGCTGTGCGTCGGGCGTTACAGCGGGCGGATGTTGTGGTTGCGGGAGAACAGGTTGTGCGCGTCGTACTGGCGCTTGACCGCCGCGAGCCGCTGGTAGACGTGCGGCGGATAGATTGCGGCGACGTCCTCCTCGGTGGCGGAGGCGAGGAAGTTGGCGTAGGCCCCGCTGACATGAGGTGCGAGCCTGGCCCAGATCGCGTCCAGGCCCGGACGGGCGGCCTCGATGACCTGCGGCGGGCCAATGGTGGTGGTCACGAACATCAGCTCCGCCCGGCGGTGCGCGTAGGCGGTGGCGTCGTCGGGAAGACGGGACACCGCCCCTCCCATGCTGCGGACGGAGATCTTCGGCGGGGACTGCGATGCCCCTACCTCGGCAAGGATGCGAAGCACCTCTGGCACCGGTGCCGCGTCGACGAACGCGCTTCGGGTGACCAGCTGGATGCCGGGCGGCGGGGGCGCGAAGTCCACGAGCACATCAGCGTACGGCTGGAGCGCGACATCGTCGCCGATCACCGTACCGAGCCGGCGGATCGGATCAAGGGCCTGGGCGGCGAGCTCGGGGTCATCGCCGTCGAAGGCGACCTGGATCTCGACGGGCGCGTCGGGGCCGCCGGCGAAGGGGTTGGCGAAGTCCACGATGGAGGTGAGCTCTTCGGGCGCGGTACGGAGGTGGTCCGCCCAGCCCTGGAGCACGGTGCCCGCCTCGGAGGCCGGGAAGCTGATCTTCCCGAAGAAGACGTCGGTCGTCGGGTGGGCCACGAACTCGAAGGCGGTCACGATCCCGAAGTTGCCGCCTCCGCCGCGAAGCGCCCAGAACAGCTCCGGGTTCTCCGCCGCGCTCGCCCGCACCAGCTCGCCCCCGGCAGTGACCACCTCCGCGGCGACCACGTTGTCCAGGGCAAGACCGTACTTCCTGACCTTCCACCCGATGCCGCCGGTCAAGGTCAGCCCGCCGACACCGACGCTCCTGGTGTCGCCCGAGGAGATCGCCAGGCCATGCGGGGCCAGCGCGGCCGCGACCTGACCCCAGGTGGCGCCACCGCCGATCCGCACCAGGTGACGCTCCTTGTCTATGATCTCCACACTCGCGAGCTTGCCGAGGTCGAGTACGACGCCGCCGTCGTTGGTGCCGAAGCCCGCGAAGCCATGGCCACCGCCGCGCACGGACAGCACAAGCCCCGTGCCGACGGCGAATCTGACACCGGCCTGCACGTCCACGACGCTCTCGGGTCGCAGGACCAGGGCCGGACTACCCGCAACCAACATCGAGCGGCTGGCCGACTCGTAGGCAGCGGTGCCCGGTTCGATGACGTCCCCACCGAAGTCACGGCGAGAGAGTTCAAACGCTGAACTCATGATGTTCCTTCCACACAGGAGAATGTCGATAGATGTCGAGCTCAACGGAGCCGCCGGTTGATCTGGCCGACGCGCGGCATCACTCGCTCGAGCCAGCTCCGCTACACGAAGAACGCGCGCGGCACGGGGTGGTGGCTACCAGCCGTAGGGGCCGAATCGGGCCCAGGAGACGAATGCGGTGAGCAGGAACAACACGATCGTGATCGCGAGACCCTGGGTCTCCTTGCGGCGGATGTGCATGGCCGCCGCCAGCGCCATCAGGATCGCCAGTCCTGCCGCGGCGAGCGGCGTCAGGATCGGTGCGATCCCCGTAGCGGCGGGGACGATCAGGCCGATCGCGCCGAGCAGCTCCGGCACAGCGATGAACCGCACGGCCGCTTGGGGGACATCCCCCATCCACGGGTACTTTCCGATCAGCTTGTCCCTCGGCTGAGTAGCCTTCTCCAGGCCGGACATGGCGAACATGGCGGCCAGAACGACCTGGAGGATCCAGAGGAAGATGTTCATCGAAGGTCGTCTCTCGTCGTCGTGCGGCGGTCAGGGCTCGAGGCCGGTCATGCCCTTGCCGCTCTCGACGTCGAGCGGTACCGAGACCTGGTCATGCGTGATCAACCAGGTGCCGTCGATCTTCCGGAAGCCGAAGGTGACCCGCACCCACATGCCGCTCGTCGCCGGCCCGCCCTTCAACACGCCGCTGAGCCGGCCGAAGGCGTGCCCGAATGCCACCTCATCGCCCACGGTGAGCGTCAGGTCGCGGATCTCGTAGTTCACGCCCTCGAAGAGCGTGAACACCTTCGCCCAGTTCTTGAGCTTCGCCTCGATCCCCACGTGCTGGAGCGGCGGCTCGATGTCGAAGGACACGATGTCCGTGGCGTAAACCCGCTTCAGCCCCTCGAGATCCTTGGCGCGGAGCCCCCTGATGATCTTGTCCGCCAGTCCGCGGATCTCCGCCTCGTCCATCTCACGCTGCGTTGTCATCGCTACCCCGTCTTGGGTCTCGTTCGTCGCTTGCATCCAGGCGACGAATGACGACCCGCCGGGGGGACAACCCGGCTCAGATATTTTCGAGCCGCCGGGTGAGGAATCGCCGCTCGGGCGTCGAGGTGGCCATCCGCAGGGCTCGGCCGTACGCCGCTCTGGCCTCTTCCCTGCGGCCGAGACGCCGCAGCAACTCGGCACGGGTGGAGTGGAAATAGAGGTATTCATGCAGGTTAAGGCTGTCGACAGCGCGTAGCGCGGCGACGGGGTCGCCGGCCTGGGCGATCGCTGCCGCGCGGTTGAGCTCGACCACGGGTGAGCCGGTGAGCTCCACCAGGCGCCGATACAGCTCGGCGACCTGTCGCCAATTGATCCGCTCGTGTGTCTGCAGGGAGGCGATCACCGCCTGGACGACGTAGGGACCGCGCCCGCCGAGCGCGAGCGCCTGGTCGAGCACCGCCCGTCCCTCCTCGATCTGGCGCATGTCCCAGAGCGAGCGGTCCTGATCGTCGAGCAGTACGAGATCTTCGCCGGAGAACCGGGCCTGCCGCCGGGCGTGGTGGATCAGCATCAGCGAGAGCAGCCCGCGCGCCTCGGGTTCGTCCGGCAGGAGCCCGGTGAGCAACCGGCCCAGCCGGATGGCCTCAGCGCTGAGATCGACGCGGCCGCTGTAGCCCTCGTTGTAGATCAGGTAGATGACGGTCAGCACTGCGTCGAGACGCTCGGGAAGCTGGCGGGCATCGGGCACCTCGAACGACATCCCGACCGCTTTGATCTTGCTTTTGGCTCGGGACAGGCGGCGCTTCATGGTCTCCTGGGAGACCAGGAATGCCCTGGCGATCTCGGCGGTCTGCAGGCCTCCGAGGGCGCGCAGGGTGAGTGCCACTTGCCCTTCCAGTGACAGCGCCGGATGGCAGCACATGTAGATGAGCTCAAGTCGCTCGTCCTTGAACACGCATTCGTCGAGGTCGTCCATGGCGGCCTCGGGCACCGGCAGCAGGGGGATCTTCTCTGCCAGGGTCCGCTCGCGACGGATCCGGTCGATCGCCCGGTTGCGGGCCGTGGTCACCAGCCACGCCCCCGGGTTGGGCGGCATGCCCGATATGGGCCAGCGCTCGGCCGCGATCGCGAACGCCTCCTGCGCGGCCTCCTCGGCCCTGTCGAAATCCCCGAGATAGCCGACCAGTGAGGCCAGCACCCTGCCCCATTCGTCCCGGAAAACCGCGTCGAGCGGCATCAGCGCGGCACCAACGGCCTGACCTCGACCGCGGCACCGAGCCGGACGGCCGGGAGCCGCGCCGCCAGGTCGAGCGCCTCCTCCAGATCGGCCGCCTCGATCAGGCACAGGCCGCCGAGGACCTCCTTCGTGTCGGCGAAGGGACCGTCGGTCGTCAGCGTCCGGCCGTCGACCACCCGTACGGTGGTCGCCGTCTCGACGGGCTGCAGCCGCGCCCCGGCGCTGTAGCGCGTGTCGTCGGCCAGCGCGAAATATTCCGCGTACGCCGCCTCGCGTTCCGCCTCGGACAACACCTCGTGATAGCCCGGCTCTGTGTAGATCAAGAGGGCATACTGCATCGCGACCTCCGGAGTCATGGGCTCGCACGTACACAACGAGCGGGCACCAGCACAGGACACTGTCGGAATGTCCAACAATCCAGGACATCAGAAACCCTAATACCTGGGGCTGCGAGGATTTGCTCGGGGCGAGGAACCTGCGGACAGCCGATATCGCCTGGAGTGATCTTCGCCGTGGGCGCAGTGGCGTCACCTCGGGAGTGCGCAGCTCGTCCACGGCCGCGCGGCGTGTCCGCTCCGGCCGTCGGTCATATCTGCAGACGGCGCCTCACGCACCCCCGGCCCGCTGCCCTGCTGCCACGGTCATCTGCCTTGCACACCGGCGCCGCGCCCGCCTCGGCTACGACCGCGCCCGCGTTCTGCTTGACCAGTACGCCCCTCGACCTGCACCAGCTGTGCCACAGCGCCGCCGCGTCATGACCGAGTACGCCTAGCGCCCCGCCGCCGTACCATTGACCAGCCGTTTCTCGGCACGGCTGCGAGGACCCGCACGTCTGCGGCGAACGCCACCACCGCTACCCGTGTCCCCAGGACTGCCCCAAGGCCAAGCGCACCTCCGGCCGGCGGCACGTCTGCCTGACTGCGTGCCGTACGAACTGCGCCAAGCACAACGGCGAGTGCCCGAAGTTCTGCCCGCCGGACTGCGTCAAGCACGCCGTAGCCTGCCCCGAGCGGGTGGGCGGCTGGACGTTTGTGAAACCCAAGGGAAAGGGCAAGCGCACGATCGCCCTCCCGCCCCCACTGATCGCCCTTCTCAGGCTGCACCGGGAAGCGCAGCAGGCCGAACGCGAAGCCGCAGGGGAGACGCGGCAGGACTGGGACCTCGTCTGGTGCATGCCGGACGGAAGCCCCATCGACACGGGCGACTGGGACGAGTGGAAAGAGATCCTCAAAGAGGCCGACATCGACAAGGACGCCCGAGTCCACGACGCCCGCCACACCGCCGCGACCCTGCTACTGGAGCAGGGCGTAGACATTCGTGTGGTGCAAGCCGTTCTCGGCCACTCTCAACTGAGTACAACGAAGCGCTACACCCACATCACGGAAACGCTCGCCACTGAGGCGGCGGCGCGCCTGGGACATGCGCTGTGGGAGACGTGATTGCAACCCACATTGCAACCCTGGGCGGATTTCCCGATCATCAAAAGGGGAGTCCGCCCAGTTCAGTGAGGTAGGGCGCCCGGGGCTCGAACCCGGAACCTACGGATTAAAAGTCCGCAGCTCTGCCAATTGAGCTAACGCCCCATGCACAGCAAGGGTACCGAGACTACCGCCTGGTACGCGACGTCGTAACGGCCCTCATCACAGTAACGGATAGGGCTTCCCATCGGTTTCCGATGAGAAGCCCCGCAAGGTCACCGATACGCCGCGATCCCCGTCAGCGCCTCGCCCAGGACCAGCGTGTGGATCTCCTGCGTGCCCTCGTACGTCAGCACCGACTCCAGGTTGTTCATGTGCCGGATCACCGGGTACTCGAGGGTGATCCCGTTGCCGCCCAGCACCGAGCGGGCCTGGCGGGCGATGTCGAGCGCGGCGCGGACGTTGGCCAGCTTGCCGAAGCTGACCTGGCGCGGCTCCAGCCGTCCGGCGTCCTTCAGCTCGCCCAGGTGGAGGGCGGTCAGGGACGCCTGCGTCATCCCGACGTACATCCACGCCAGCTTCTCCTGGGTGAGCTGGAAGGCGCCGATCGGCTTGCCGAACTGCACGCGGGTCCTGGAGTACTCCACCGCGGCGTCCAGGCATGACCGGGCGGCGCCCACGACGCCCCACAGGATGCCGAAGCGGGCCTCCGTGAGGCACGACAGCGGGCCCTTGAGGCCCGTGACGCCGGGCAGGACGGCGGAGCCGGGCAGGCGGACGTCGTCGAAGTACAGCGACGAGGTGATCGACGCCCTCAGGGACAGTTTCTTGTGGATCTCGGGGGCGGAGAAGCCGGGCGTGTCGGTGGGCACCACGAACCCGCGGATGCCCTCGTCGGTCTGCGCCCACACCACCGCGACGTCGGCGACGGACCCGTTCGTGATCCACATCTTGGAGCCGTTGAGCACCCAGTCGGAGCCGTCGCGCTTGGCGTAGGTGCGCATGCCGGCCGGGTCGGAGCCGTGGTCGGGCTCGGTCAGGCCGAAGCAGCCGATCGCCTCGCCGGCCGCCATCCGGGGGAGCCATTCCTGTTTCTGCTCGTCGGAGCCGTACCGCCAGATGGGGAACATCGCGAGCGAGCCCTGCACCGACACGAACGAGCGCAGGCCGGAGTCGCCGGCTTCCAGCTCGCGGCAGGCGACGCCGTAGGAGACGGCGTCGGTGCCGGCGCAGCCGTAGCCTTCCAGGTGCGTGCCGAGCAGGCCGAGCGAGCCCAGCTCGGGCGCCAGCTCGCGGGCCGGGAACGTGCCCTCCTCGAACCAGTCGGCCACGTGCGGAAGTACGCGGTCGGAGACGAAGGACGCCACCGTGTCGCGGATCAACCTCTGGTCACCGCTGAGCCGGTCGTCGACGCGCAGCAGGTCGTCCATGCCGTGTCCTCTCTTCGCGTAAGGGGCTACCAGGGTTCTACCAGGGGGAATCCCGATGTGCGAACGCCATGCGCCGGGGCAATCTTGAGGCATGAACGAAAAGAGCATCAAGCAGCTGCGCAGGACCCGCAACGGCCGGATCATCGCGGGCGTCTGCTCGGGCGTCGGCGACTACCTCGGCATCGACGCCAACCTGATCCGCATCGGGCTGGCGATCGCGACGCTGTTCGGCGGGATGGGGGTCGGCGTCTACGCGATCGGCTGGCTGCTCATGCCTGACGAGGGCAGCGATTCCTCCATCGTCCAGGACCTGATCAACAAGCAGCAGGCCAAGTCCGGCTCCGCCGACAGCTGGCAGGGCACCACCGACACCTGGGACGACCGGCCGAAGCCCCAGCAGTGATCAGCCGGTGGCCGGGGCGCCGGCACGGGCGGCGCTGTCACGACGGGACTCGGCCCAGATCAGGGTCAGCACGACCGAGCACACCACCCCCATGAGGCCGGCCAGCGCGATCACCGGCTCGGGGCCGAGTCTCTCCGCCGCCAGCCCGCCCAGCAGGATCCCGGCGCCCTGTACGGCCATCAACCCCGACTGCACCAGCCCGAACGCCTGCCCTCGACGTTCGGCGGGCACCCGCTGGACGAACGCGGCGTTGGCCGCCAGCTGGTAGGCGCCCCCGATCCCGGACAGAACCCACGCCGCCAGCACCACGGCCAGCGGCGGCCGCAGCGCGGTCACCACGAGCGGCAGGCAGCTGAGCGCGGCCAGCCAGCCCATCATCCGCAGCCGTCTCGGCGGCGAGACGAACCTGCCGAACACGAACGCCCCCACCACCGTCCCCAGCGGCATCGCCGCCATCAGCAACCCGGTGATCACCGGCACCGGCAGCGTGCCGGTGTAGAGCTGCGCGGCGTACGGCGCGGCCAGCCCCTCCGGCAGGATGTAGAAGCCGCACAGCCACGCGAACAGCACCAGCGTGCGCAGCCTCCGGTCGCCGAAGACGAGCCGCGCGCCCGACCTGGTCATCGTCCACATGGACGGCCTGGGCCCGTCGGTGCTCGCGGCCGGGCGCCGCCGTACGCCCGAGACCAGGATCAGCGCGGAGCCGAGGAACGTCGCCGCGTCGAGCGCCAGCGCCCGGTAGGGGCCCATGGTGGCGATCACCGCCCCGCCCGCGGCGAAGCCCAGCATCTGCACGGCCTGGTTGGTCATGTTCTGCAGCGCGGAGCCGACCACGTAGCGGTCGCCCTCCAGCACTTCCGGCAGCAGCGCCGCGCGGGCGGCCGAGAACGGCGCGCTGAGCAGCACCACCAGGAACACCAGCCCGCACAGCAGCCAGAACGGCATGCCGGGCAGCGCCATCACGGAGACCAGCGCGGCCCGGATCAGGTCGCAGGCCAGCATCACGCCCCGGCGCGCGAACCGGTCGGCCAGGCCGGCCAGCAGCGGCCCGCCCGCGATGGACGGCAGGTAGGTCAGGGCGTAGACGGCGGCGGTCGCCAGCGGCGAGCCGGTGCGGTCGTAGACGAGCACCGCGAGCGCCACCTGGGCGAGCTGGTCACCCAGGAGCGAGAGGCCCTGGCCGTACCAGAGCGCGCGGAACTCGCTGATGGCGATGACCTCGCCGTAGGTGGCGTGATGGTCTCCAGCACGGCGATGCCGCCCCGGCAGCCGTCGCGTCCGCATGGCCCCCATTGGACTCCGCTGTGCCTGACTGAGCGTGTTCAGTATGTCACCTAAGGTGCCTGATCACGGCCCGCCCCGCAAGCGGAAGCGGTCAACCCGTCCGGCGGATCACCAGCCCAGCTCGTGCAGCCTCTTGTCGTCGATCCCGAAGTGGTGACCGACCTCGTGCACGACCGTGATCCGCACCTCGTCGACCACGTCCTCCTCCGTGTCGCACACTCGGCAGATCGAATGACGGTAGATCTCGATCCGGTCGGGCAGAACTCCTGAGTACCAGTCGCCGCGCTCGGTAAGGGGGACACCTGTGTAGAGACCCAGCAGGTCTGGCTCGGGAGGTTCGTCCACCACGGTGACGACGACGTTGCTCATCGCCTGCGTCAGCTCGGGTGGGATCGTGTCGAGTGCCTCGGCCACGAGCTCCTCGAACCTCTCCCGCGAAACGTCGATCACAGTTGCCATTCTGCCCCGCTGGTCAGGTAAGCCCGTATGAAGTTCGTCCGCAGCTTGAACGCTGTCGTCCGGTCACGCGCGTCGAGGATTCTGGCCGTGCTGCTCGTCGCCGCGGTCGGGGCCTGGCTGGGGATCTTCCTCAGCGGCACCGTCAGGGCCCAGATCGGGCCCGTGGAGACCGGCATGTCCCTCCGTCCCGCGTGGGGTGGTGAGACCGTCGTCGATGCCAGCCCGTTGGGGACGTTGACCTTCCACACGCACGACGCCCCGCTGCGCCTGCGCATCACGCTGGAGAACATCGACCAGGAGCGCGCCAAGTCCCTCATCGAGGACCCGCGCCTGGCCGACCGCCTCCCCGAGATCATCGAGCGTGACCTGCTCGACGGCGTCCGGGCGCTGGTCATCCGCTCGCTGCTGTGCGCCGGGGCGGGGGCGCTGCTGGCCGTCCTCATGGTGTACCGGCGCCCACGCGTCGCCCTGTCGGGCCTGCTGGCCGCCGCCGTGGGGCTGGCCGCCACGGGCGCGCTGGCGGCGCTGACGTTCCGGCCCGGCTCGCTGGTGGAGCCGCGCTACTCCGGCCTGGTGGCCGCGGCGCCGTCCCTGGTCGGCAGCGCCGAGTCGATCGTGACGAAGTTCGAGTCGTACCGGTCGCAGCTCACCAAGCTCGTGACGAACGTCTCCAAGTTGTACGACACGGTCTCGACGCTGCCCGTGTACGACGCGGATCCGCGCTCCATCCGGGTGCTCCACGTCTCCGACATCCACCTCAACCCCATCGGCTGGAACGTCATCCGCTCCCTGAAGGACCAGTTCGCCGTGGACGTGATCGTGGACACGGGCGACATCTCCGACCACGGCACCAAGGCCGAGAACAAGTTCGTCGAGGAGATCGGCCCCCTCGGCGTCCCGTACGTGTTCGTGCGCGGCAACCACGACTCGATGACCACGCAGAAGGCCGTGGCCCGGCAGAAGAACGCCGTCGTCCTGGACGACCGGACCAGGACGGTCGCCGGGCTGAAGATCTACGGTCTCGGCGACCCCCGCTTCACCCCGGACAAGTCGGTGGCGGTCGACGCGGACCCGTCCAACCTGCGGGAGTACGGCCGCGCCCGCGTCCCCAGGCTGGACGGAGCGGACCTGGTCGCCGTCCACGACGACATCATCGCCCGCGGCTTCTCCGGCGCCGCCCCGCTCGTCCTGGCCGGCCACGCCCACAAGCGTTCCACCGCCCTCCTGCCCACCGGCACCCGCGTCATGGTCCAGGGCTCCACCGGCGGCGCGGGCCTGCGCGCCCTCGAACACGCCGCGCCGACCCCCGTCCAGGCCTCCGTCCTCTACTTCGACCGGGAGACCAAACGCCTGCAGGCCTGGGACGACATCACGCTGGGCGGGCTGGGGGAGCAGTCGGTGTACGTCCAGCGTCACGTGGAGGACGACCCTGGACGTATGATTTCCCCTGAGCCAACGAACGCCCCGTCGCCAGCGGGGACCGTGAGTGGCACCCCCAAGCCGGCCGCCGGCCCGCCACTTTGGCATCAGGGGCGATCGTCCCCTATGCTTCAGAGGTCTCCGACGGAAGGCGACAGGGAATCCTAAGCCCCCATCGTCTAGCGGCCTAGGACACCGCCCTTTCAAGGCGGCGGCACGGGTTCGAATCCCGTTGGGGGCACCGCGACGCGCTCAGCGCACCGGGAAACGGATGGTCGAAGACCTCCGAAAGACTGGTAAGCTAAACGAGTCGCAAGGCAAGGAAAGACAACGCAAGGTCCTGTAGAGCAGTTTGGAGTGCTCGCCACCCTGTCAAGGTGGAGGTCGCGGGTTCAAGTCCCGTCAGGACCGCTCTGGGTCAGGTAGCTCAGTTGGTACGAGCGTCCGCCTGAAAAGCGGAAGGTCGGCGGTTCGACCCCGCCCCTGACCACCTCATATGACCAGCAAAAATGCCCCGAAGCGAAGATCGCTCCGGGGCGTTTGTGTCTCTGCTGACGGCAATGTCGTCGTGCGGTTTCCGTACTTGTTACCCGACGCTCGGCATGAGCATGAAACGTCACCGGGATCGAGCACGTTGGGGACCGAAACCCTGTAGGGACAGGCGCACGATCGTGAGCATGGCAAGTGTCGCTCTTGCTTGCCCGCGGGCACGCGGTGCTGGCTGATCGATCGTGCCCCATGCTGGAAAAGGCGCTGTCGTCCTCATCCAGCCGATGACAACGTGGCCCTCCGAGGCCGCGACGATGGTGGCGTGGCGTCCGTCGGGCAGGACTACGTAGATGGATACGGCTTTCGAGTGGTCGCAGAGCGCGGTCCGTCGGTCGTGAGCCCGCGGGAACATTTGTCCAAGACTGATGGTCGAGCGTCCGTGCATAGTCCCCTGCATGAGTACGTACGAGTTTGAGCGCTCGCATCGGATGCACGTGGTCCACGACGGCCCGCGACAGGCGCCGCCACTGCTGCTCATCCACGGATCGGGGGCCTCGGGCGCCTCTTGGAGCCCGATGGTCCCGGAACTCGCCGGCCACCATCACCTCGTCCGGGTCGACCTCCCAGGCTGCGGCCAGTCCCCGCCCGCGTCGTCGCACGAGGTGCCCGACCAGGCGGCCCGGGTGGCGGCGGTGCTCGACGACCTCGGCCTCGGTCCCGTCGCCGCGGTGGGGCACTCCAGCGGCGGCTACGTCGCCACCGCGCTGGCCGAACAGCGCCCCGACCTGGTGAGGTCGCTCGTGCTGATCAGCACCGGCCCGAGTCCGGATGCGCTGCTTCCGCAGCCGTTCATCCTCCGGGTCCTGTTGGGCCCGCCTCTCGGCCCGCTGTTGTGGCCGAGGCGTTCGGACGCGATGATCCGCAGGGGGCTCAGCGCGACGGCCGCTCGCCCGGTGAAGGTCCCGGACGACATGGTCGCCGAACTGCGAGGGACCTCCTACCGCACGTTCAGGACGGTGCTGCGCCGAAACACCGCGTACATCGCCGAGCGAAGCGTACCCGAGCGTCTGGCCGCCCTCCAGGTGCCGGTCATGGTGATCTTCGGCGCCGCCGACCCCCGCTGGGAGCCGTCGTCTGCGCACCAGTACGACGCGGTGCCCAACTCCCAGGTCGAGCTGCTGCCCGGCGTCGGGCACCTACCCATGCTCGAAGCCCCCGAGACGACCAGCAAACTGCTGCTGGGCTTCACGGCAACGGGCCACTGACACCCGCCCGCGATCTCTGACGCCTAAACTGGTCATGTGCGGTCGACAGGGGCACCACCCGACTGGGCGGGGGTGGAGGTCGCCGTCCCGCGCCCATCAGGTCGGCTGCCGGGGATCAGCATGGCCGGGTTCCATCACCGAGCCCCCGCACTCGTCGACATCGCCATGGTCGCGCACCCGTCCGTCACCTTGCTCGTCGATCTGAGCGACGGAGAAGGCATCGTCCACCACATCCACGGCCGACGCGAGCGCGGCAGTGTCGTCGTGGGGCTCCTCCCAGGCGATCTTCGAGCAACCGGCCGAGGGGTCGGGCAGTGCCTCCAGATCCGGTTCGACCCGGTGGCGGCGGCCGCGGTGTTCGACGCATCGATCGAGCTCACCGGGACGGTGGTAGCCCTTGAGGGTGTCTGGGGCCGCGACGCCGAGCAAGCCGAGGACAAGCTGCGCGCCGCCGCGTCGTGGGACGAACGGTTCGCGATCGTGGCGGATATCCTCGGCCGACGGCTGCGCGCCCGCCCGCCGGTTCATCCGGAAGTCGCCTACACCTGGCGGCGGACGCTCGCCAGCCGGGGGCGGGTGCGAGTCGACGGCCTGGCGGACGAGGTCGGCTGGAGCCGCAAACGCCTGTGGTCCCGCTTCCGATCCCAGCTCGGCATCACGCCCAAACGCGCCGCCCAACTGGTGCGCTTCGACCACGCTGCCCATCTTCTCGCGGCAGGTCACGCCGCCGCCAGCGTCGCCACCGAGAGCGGCTACGTCGACCAGTCGCACCTTCACCGTGAGGTCAGGACGTTCGCCGGGCTCACGCCCGCGGCCGTGGCCGCCGCGCCGTGGCTCGCGATCGACGACGTCGCGTGGCCGGCTTCATCGCCAGACCGGAGCCCTGCGAAGAACGGCGAACGCGTCCCCGACCTTCGTTGAACAGCCTGCCTGCGAAGAGGCGGCTTCCACGTGCTGCGTGGACGGCACGGGACGGCTGTAGGAACTGGATCACCAGGCCCCACAGCCAAGCTCGTAATGAAGTGTTCTGCAGAGGCCGTGACGATCGCCGACTTCGGTGTCTGCCGTACGTGGCCAGGGCGATCGCCTGCCGCGGGCCTCCTCCGTCGGGTCCCTGCCCCCGGGCATCCCGGGTTCTGTGAGGGTAACGCTGACTACCGGTCCCGTACGAACTGCGACACGAGCGCCCACGTACCCCAAGGTCCGTGCCCGTGAGCAGGTTGATCGCCACACCTGAAAAAGCGGAAGGTCGGCGGTTCGACCCCGGATGCCCGAAGTGCACCGTAGGGGGTTGTCGTCGCGGGTCATCCTGCAGTTCGCCTCGAAGTGGTCAGGGCCGTGACGATCGCCCACTTCGCCACGCGCCAGCCCGGGTCCCGGGCTCACGTGTTGGGGACGAGGCCGGCGAAGGCGCGGATTCTGGCGTTCTCCCTGGCGGTCTTCCAGACCAGGCCGTAGGCGGCCTCCGGGGCGTCCGTGATGGGGATGTAGGCGATGTCCGGCCGGGCGTAGTAGCGGGTGGCCTGGCAGGTGAGCGGGACCATGGCCTTGCCCGCCGCGACCAGGGCGAGTGCCGCCTGGAATGTTGTCACCGACGGTCCGCGGCGGATGGGTTCGCCGGCGCTGGTCCGCGGCGGGATGTGCCGGTCGAGCCAGTACTCGGGGGCGCCGTCGACGGTCAGCACCGTATCCCTGGCCAGGTCGTCGAGGACGACCGTTTCGCGCCGCGCGAAGGGGTGGCGGGAGGAGACGGCCAGCACGTAGCTTTCGCGCAGCAGTACGGGGCCGACGGTGAGATCAGGCTCGTTCACCGGCAGGAGGGTGGCCAGCAGGTCGACGCTCTCGTCGCGCAGCGGCGCCAGATGGTCGTCGATCTGCGTCTCCAGGGTGAGCTGGGCCTCGCAGTCAGGATGACGAGCGTGGAACTCGTCGATGATCTGGCTGAGCAGGTGCGCGGTCGCCGGGCCGAAGAAGCCGAGGCGCAACCCCCCGCGGATGCCGCGCCCGGCGGCTGAGGCTTTGGCGATCTCGCGCTGGATCTGCCGGTGGGCCGGCTCGATCCCGTCGCGGAGCTGGCGCCCGATCGGAGTCAGACTGACCCGCCGGCTGGTGCGCTCGAACAATGGAGTGCCGATGCGGCGTTCCAGCTTCTTGATGATCTGGCTGGTTCGGCCCTGCGACAGGCCGAGACGCTCTGCCGTACGACGGAAATGCAGCTCTTCGGCGAGGGTCAGAAAGGTCTCGATCTCCTGCTCGTCCAACTGCCTGCGCCCCCATTGGTGAAGATTGCTCACCAATAGTGTGCCAAATCGCGATTGTTCCGGCAGGCCGGTGCATCGAGGCTGGATGCGCGTCACCGACCATGACTTTCAGCAGAGAGAGACCGACATGCAGGACCGATTCCACACCCCCTTGACCGCCGGCAACGCCGCCCTGCTGCTGGTGGACCACCAGATCGGGCTGTTCACCGGGGTGCGCGACATCACCGTGAGCGAGCTGAAGCACAACGTCACAAGCCTGGCCAAGGCCGCGGTGCGCCTGAAGCTGCCGATCGTCGTCACCACCACGGCCGCTGACAGCATGTGGGGACCACTCATCCCCGAACTGCGGGCCGTACTCCCGGAGGAGCTGAAGGTGATCGACCGGAGCTCGGTGAACGCCTGGCATGACGACCGGGTACGCGACGCCGTCGAGGCGACCGGACGCAGCAAGCTCCTCATCGCGGGCGTCTCGCTCGAGGTGTGTGCCGCGTTCCCCGCGATCTCCTCGACCGCGGCAGGCTATGACGCCTACGTGGCCGTCGACGCCTGTGGCACCTTCTCCCGGACCAAGCGGGAGACCGGGCTCCTCCGGCTGCAGCAGGCGGGTGTGATCGTGAGCGACTACGCCAGCCTCGCCGTGGAGATCCTCGCAGACAACGCGCACCCGATCGCCGGCGAGGTGTACGGCGACCTCGACATGCCGTTCGCCACCCTCGTCGGACAGCTCGCCGCGGCCTACAGCCGCTGACCCCGGTGTGGCCTGCCCGCCTTGAGACCGGACTCGCGGGGCACGCGCGCTCCTCGACGAGGGCAGGCCCACCACGTAACAGGGAAGGAGCCGCGATATGGCGGTCATCGTCTTCATGCACGCGTTCGGATCCAGCGGGCGCGCCTGGCAGCCGCAGGTCCTCCGGTTGAGAGACGAACATCGGGTGCTGGCTCCTGACCTGCCCGGTCACGGCGCGACGCCGGGACCGTTCTCGCTGGAACGGGCCGTCGCGTCGACGCGTGCGATGATCCTCGGCGAGGCCGAGCCCGTCCACCTCGTGGCCGTCTCCGGTTCGGTCAGCGTGGCACTGCTGGTCGCGCTGGCCGAGCCGGCTCGGGTCGCCAGTTTGGTCCTGTCCGGAGGCGCGGCACGCGGCGGGCGCGGAGACGCTGTGCAACGCCTCATGCTGCGCCTGATGCCGGAGGGGATGATCGTGAGCATCCTCAAGGGCATGTACGCCGGAGGCAAGGCCGAACACCTGGACCAAGCCGCCCGGGACCTTCGCCACGCGGGGAAGGCCACCATCCTCGCGGGACTGGCTGAGCTGGGCCGGCTCGATCTGCGCGACAGGCTCGGCGAGATCAGGATCCCGGCCCTCGTGCTCAATGGAGCCAAGGACAAGGCCAACCTGCCGCATGCCGAGGAGATCGCCGCCGGCATTCACGGCGCCGAACACCGGGTGATCCCGAACGCCGGTCACATCTGGAACCTCGAGCAGCCCGAGCTGTTCACGCGCACGGTCCACGAGTTCGTCAGGGCTGTGTTGCGTGATCGACGCTGATATCCGCTGTGTCAGGACCGCCGAAGGGGTGCAAGATTCGTTCCGTGAGCCGGACCGACAAGACGATGCCGCTACGAATCCAGGAACAGGACGGCCGCCGCTACCGGCATGACGTGGGCGGTTCCTATGAGGGCATCGGGAGGGACACGAACATCGCCGAGAGGAAGGCCCGGCGACGCGTCCGCCTGATCCTGCTGCGAGGCGAGGAACCGGAGCCCACGCGGCACCGCCATGGCGAGAAGTGGCTCTACTAGAGGTGAGGCGAAGCGCTCCAGGAGCCCTGGGGCGCTTCGCGGCGCGAGGTGATCACGTCAGCCCGGCGCTTCTCGTCGAGGGGGGAACGCATCCACAGCGTGTCCCGAGCGCATCAGCACGGCCGCGTCGGCCTCGGGCAGCCAGGAGCGCGGCGGCCGGTGCAGCCAGCGCTCCGACCTCTGGAACTCCGTCACGGCCCGCAGCAGCGCGTCCAGACCCGGATGCCGCAGGGCCTCGGGGAAGACGAGGTTCTCGAGGGTGAGCGGCACGGGATCGACCAGTGGGCGCACCACGGCGCCGGGGACCCCGCCGACCTTCACCGTGGCCAGCACGGGCTCCCGGTGTCGTTGCAGGTAGAGGCCCATCTCGTGGGGTCCGACCGGCGGCGCGTGCGGCGCGGCCAGGCTGAGCCCGAACTCCTCTGCCAGGCGCTCGCCCAGGTCGGTCCACTCGGTGGTGGCGGGGTTGCCCGCCAGGGCATCCAGTGGGAAGCCGGCCAGCGTGCCGAGCGGCACCTCCTCCAGCGCGGCCAGGGGATGGTCCTCGGGCACCAGCACGGCGAGCGGATCCAGCCGCACGGGCACCTGGGCCAGCCCTTTGCGTACGTGGGCGGGCAGTCCGGCGATCCGGCCGAACGACACGTCGAGACGCCCCTCCCGCATGGCGGCGACCCCGGCGGCCAGCCCGCCGTGGAAGCGAGCGAGCATCTCCATGCCCGGCGCCAGCTCCCTGGCCCTGGCCAGCGGTTGCGGCACCTCGTGCCCCTGCATGTTGACGTCCACGAGCAGCGGCCCCCGGCTGCCGGAGAACTCCGCGACCAGCTCGTCGTGCAGCGCGAGCAGCCGCCTGGCCCCGGACAGCAGCCGGGTTCCCGCTGGGGTCAGCTCCACGCGCCGGGTGGACCTGGTGAACAGCGCCGTCCCGAGCTGTGCCTCCAGCCGCCGCACGTCGCGGCTGAGCGCCTGCTGGGCCACGTACAGGCGGGCGGCGGCGCGACCGAAGTGCAGCTCCTCGGCGACGGTGACGAACACCCTGAGCAGCCGGGGATGCAGGTCCACCGGCCCACATTAACAACAGATTCGCGTTGATCCCGGCGTTTCCGGTGTTGGACCCAGCGTCGCGAACTCCGTGAGGCTGGACCGGTGACATCCATGACAGAGCTGATCAGCGGCATGCCGCTGTCGCCCGCCCAGACCGGCGTCCTCCTGAGCCTCGTCCACCCGCCGGGCCTGACGGCTCACACCGTCACGAGCGGGTCGCCCGCCAAGCCGGCAGGTCGCTCGGCCGGCACAAGGGCCGGCCGGCTCTGGGCGGGAACACTCGGGCGATCCGCCGCTCGCGAAAAGCCCTAACGTTGGTCCATGTCTGAAATGCCGTCACGGGTCGAACTGTGCCCGCTCACCCTCTCCGACCAGGACGAGTTCTGCTCCCTCGTGCGGGCCAGCACCGGGCTGCACCTGCCGTGGATGCAGTTGCCCGCGACCGCGCAGGAGTTCCAGGCCTGGATGCGTCGTTTCGACGACGGCACCAACCTGGGTTTCCTGATCCGGGTCCGGGAGACCGGCGCAGCCGCCGGCATGGTCAACATCAACTCGATCATCCGGGGCCGCTACCAGGGCGCGTCCCTCGGCTACGCGGCCTTCGCCCCGTCGGCAGGGCAGGGTTACATGACCGAGGGACTCACCGTCATCCTGCGGCATGCCTTCACCGACCTGCGACTCCACCGGCTGGAGGCCAACATCCAGCCGGCGAACAAGGCGTCCCTGGCCCTGGCCCAGCGCCTGGGCTTCCGTTACGAGGGGCTGTCGCCCGCCTACCTGTACATCGACGGGGCCTGGCGCGACCACGAACGCTGGTCCATCACCGCACCCCAGCCCTGGGAGCCCGATCCCTCCCTTCCGGAGGTCTGAGCCGCACGGCGCCGCTCCGGTCGACCGCGGTGCCGCCTTCTGCCCTTCGTCCACTGGACGTCAACGAGACATGACTCGGTCGTACTACGATCGAGCCTCACTGTGCCCTTCTACCGCTTGGCGGCTTCCGCCTTCCTGGCCCTCACCGTCGGTTCGGTCATCCTGAGCCTGGCGATCGGCACCGCGACACCCGCATGGGTGGTCACCATGTGGTACCCGCCCGACGAGATCGTCGGGAACTCTCCGCCGGTGCCGGTACTGGGCGGACTGCTGCTGCTCGGGCTGGTGAAGTCGTGGACGCTGTGGCAGGTCCTGCGCGGGCCCGCGCTCAAGGCCGCCTCGACGTGGGGGGCGGCCGCGTGGCTACGGTTGTTGCTGTACGCCAACGCGGTGTGGCTGCTGATCCCCTCCTTCCTCCCGGGCCCGGTCGAGACGATCATCGGGCTGACGCTGTGGGTGCCCGCGCTCGTGCTGCTCGTGGTGGTCCTCAGCGGGTCAGGCCGGCCCTTCCGGCTGGTGCTGCTCCTGCTCGGACTGGTGGAACCGGCCAGATCGCTCACGTACGGCCTGGCGGACGCCGCGGCGGAGCCGCGGCTCTTCGTGAGCCCGGCCTACCAGGTGACTGTCATGGCCGCGGCGCTGGCCACGTTCGTCATGACGGTGATGCTCCTGCTCGCCCAGCGGCGCGACGGGCGCTGGAGCCGGGTGACGCTCCTCATCGGTCTGGGCACGTTCGCGAGCGGCTTCCTGGTGGAGCTCGTGGACAGCTTGACGAGGGGCGGCACGATCGAGTCGATCGCCGAGGCGATGGACGTGCTCTCCATCGTCTGGCTGGCGCGGACGGCGCACGAGCTGAACCGTGAGCCGAGCCCGAAGGCGCCTCTGCGAGTGCCGACAGCGGTCATGGCTGTGGCCGTGCTCCCCTTGCTGATGGTCGTCGGGCCCGAGGGCGGTCCACGTCTCTCCTACACCTGGCGGAGCGATGGGCCCATGGAATGCCAGGGACGGTGGGAGCCGCCACGCGTCGCGGACATCCCGGCCCACGAGCGAGATCGGGCCTACCTGTGCAGCGTGCGCAAGCCTGACCGGGATGTCTCGGACCAGGAGCTTCTCGGCATGGGCAGAGGCGCGTGCGCGAGGTTCGCGGCAGGGGAGCCGGTCAAGGCCCGGCCTGCGCTGCTCGCGCTGCTCTGCCCGGAGGTGGTCGCGCGGAGACATCCCGATCTGATGCTGTCGTCCGCCCAGATGGAGCGGCAACAGGCGGAGAAGGAGAACGTCCAGCGCGAAGAGCTGGCGCGCGAGGCCCGCAAGGAGGACGCCCTGTGCCGCGACCCATGGCCCGCGCTGCGCACCAGGTTCCAGGCGACCGCGTCCTACTACGACTGGGACGCCCAGCCGTACGGCATCTACGACCCGAAAGCGGATACCGAGGATGATTCGGGAGCGCTCTGGACTGGGGATCCGCCCGAGACGTTGGCGACCAGGGGCTCGCTGGCCCTGATCTTCACGCCGGCCCAGGACTGGGCGACCTGTGTCACGGCGAAGGCCCTGAGCTCGGCCCCGCCACCCCTGCGACGCAAGGGCTGGGACAAGGTGGTCGAGGCCGACATCGTCAGCGAGTCGGGTCACCTGCGCATGCAGACGCTGTCGGCGAGCAGGGTGCGCTTCCCCGATCTCGCCCGCCGTGGCCCCGGCCGCTACCGGCTGCGCCTGTATACGCGCCCAGGGGTGGACCTCATCCTCGTCTATCCGGCCGGCAGAGCGGCGTAGCGAGGGTATCCGGTCGGCAGAGCGGCGTAGCGAGGGCCGGCCGGTGCCGCCGGCAGGAAGACCGGTCCGTCCGGCGGTGATGACCGGGACTCTCTCACCGCAAAGTATCTCAACACTCATTTACTTGACGTTGAACTGATCTCTGTGGTCTTATCTCAACGTTGAGATTGTTGATGAGAGTGACCCAGAGGCGGCTGGCGACAGGGGCTATTGATCATCGCTGCCGTGCTGACCGGGCAGCCCCGACCGGCCCGACGAGCGCGGCGGGCGTCCCAGGGCCGCCGCTCTTTCCGTTCATCCGCGAAACAGTCGGAGAGAAGAAGTGACCACACCCGATAGACACCCACACTCGGCCCTGCGGTCATGGCTGGGCGTTGCCGTGATCACCGCGAGCCTGTTCATCTTCGTCACCACCGAGTTGATGCCCGTCGGCCTGCTCACGCCCGTAGGCGCAAGCCTGCAGGTGTCGGTGGGAGTCGCCGGGCTCATGGTCACCCTGTACGGCGTCTCGGCCGGGCTGGGCGTCCCGTTCATCGTGGCCTGGACCAGGCGCGTCAACCGGCGTGTGCTGCTGTCGGCCCTGCTCGCGGTGCTGGTTCTGGGAAACCTGGTCACCGCCGTCTCGCCCAGCTATCCGCTGGTCCTGGCGGCGCGGCTCATCATGGGATTCGCCAACGGGGTGTTCTGGGCCATCGGCGTGGGCATGGCGATGCGCCTCGTTCCGCGACGCCACGCGAGCAGGGCGGCCGCGGTCGCGCTGTCCGGCATCTCGATCGCCACGGTGGTGGGCATACCGCTGGGAACCTTCCTCGAAAGCCTCACCGACTGGCGGACCACGTTCCTCATCTGGAGCGGCCTCGGTGTGCTGGTGCTCCTCGCCGTCGCCGCCGTCATTCCGTCGCTGCCGTCGGAGAACGCGGTTCCGGTCCGGGAGGTCTTCGGGCTCCCGTTCAGGAACGTCCGGCTGCGTTCGGTGATGTTCGCCGTCATCCTGTACGTGCTCGGCCATTTCGGGGCGTACACCTTTGTCCGCCCCTTCATGGAGGACAACGCGTCCGCCACGCCCGCCTTCGTCGCCGCGTTGCTGATCATTTATGGCGTCGGAGGCGCCGCCGGCAACTTCATCGCCGGGTACACGGTGAACAAGAGTCTGCGGGGCAGCTTCGTCGTCGCCTGCGCGGGACTCGTGGTGTCGTTGGTGCTGCTGCTCACGATCGGTCACTCGCAGGCCGGTTCGATCGTCTCCCTGGCCCTCTGGGGCGTTTCCTTCGGCGCGGCGAACCTGTGCCAGATCAACATGACGCTCGCCGCCGCACCCGACACCTTCGAAGCCGCCATGTCCATCAACACCTTGGGATACAACACGTCCATCGCGCTCGGCGCGCTCTTCGGCGGGCTGTTCGCCGATCATCTGGGTGTCACGAGTGCCGTCTGGTTCGGTGTGGCGCTGACGGCGGCTTCGCTGCTCCTCACCCTCGCCACCGGCCGGAAGGCCTCGGACGCCGCCCCCGACGCCGAGTTGGCCGGCAGCAGATGAGCCGCGCCATCCCATGATCGACCGAGCTGTGCGCGATGACCGCTATTGTTCGGGTCCATGATCATTCGTCTGATGGGCATGGCCGCTGCCGGTCTCGTCCTGTTATCCGGAACGGCCCACGCCTACCCCGTCAAGGACGTGCCCGAGCTGACCCACAACGAGCTCTACACGAAGGGCGCGTTGCCCAAGGTCACCTGCAAGCCGGCCAAGGGGACGAGCGCGGACTCGACGCGGACGTACGTGGAGAAGCTCGTCGGTTGCCTGAACACCGGCTGGAAATCGAGGATCAAGGACTTCCAGCCGGTCAAGGTCGAGTTCAAGGACGTCCAGCAGTCCTGCTCCACCGGCATGGACATCGCCGGCTCGTTCGCCGAGATCTGCGACACGGTCATCGAGGTACGGGTGGCGGCCGACTGGATCAGGGCCAAGGACGACATGAAGGTGTTCGCCGCGGTCACCCGGGCGTGGAGCGGCGTCGTCCAGGGGCAGACCGGCATCGGCGAGGCCTGGTGGGAGCTGAGCGAGAAGACCTACGGGGCCGAGATGTGGGAGCAGACGCACCGCTTCTACCTGCAGAAGGACTGCCTCGCCGGGGTTTCGGCCAAGAGTCTGGGCCGCAGGGTCGGCGACTTCAGGGCGTTCGTCGCGGGCATGGAGCCGCGCGAGTACTCCGGCTTCAAGTGGAACGGCAAGCCCGCCAACCGCCTGCACTGGATCAAGCAGGGTTACGAGTCCGGCAACCCCGGGACCTGCAACACCTGGACGGCGAGCTCCGCGAAGGTCGCCTGACACGCGGGGACACCGGTTCGGCGGCGTGATCGCGCTCGGGGGCGTCGATCACCCTGACCCGATGCGCTCCGCCAGGAACTCCTCCCACGTGCGCGTGCCCAGGTCGGCCCCGTCGAGCGTCAGGTTCTCGCCCGCCCGGCAGAGGTTCTCGCCTGCCCGGCAGGTGCGGCCGGCCCTGCCCGGCATCCGCACCTCGTCCCGAGCAGGTCGCCGGTCAGGTGCTCGATGGCGTCGCCGGGCGCGGCGGTGCCGCGGCTGAGCACCCGCGCCCTGGCGCCGGCGTCCCGCAGGAGCGGAACGACCAGGCGCCCGAGAGTGCCGGTGCCGCCGGTGACCAGAATGGTGGACGTCAGGGCGCCGCTCCGATGGTTGTCCTGGGTCTGCTGCTGTGACCCGCGGCGAGGAAGGAATGTGACACGGTGGACGAACGCGAGGACCTGGCGACGCGGTTCGAGGAGCACCGGAGTCGCCTGCGGGCGGTCGCCTACCGCATGCTGGGCTCGGTGAGCGAGGCCGACGACGCCGTCCAGGAGGCGTGGATACGGCTCAACCGGGCCGACACCGGCGAGGTGGTGAGCCTCGGCGCGTGGCTGACCACGGTGGTGGCCCGGGTGTGCCTGAACATGTTGCGCTCGCGTGAGCAGCGGCGCGAGGAACCGTTCGCGGCGTACATGCCCGACCCGGTCATCGGGCCCGAGTCGGGGGCGGACCCCGAGCACGAGGCGGTGCTGTCCGACGCGGTCGGGCTGGCGCTGCTGGTGGTGCTGGAGACGCTGTCACCGGCCGAGCGGCTCGCGTTCGTGCTGCACGACATGTTCGCCGTGCCGTTCGAGGACATCGCGCCGATGATCGACCGGACGCCCGCGGCCACGCGGCAGCTCGCCAGCCGGGCCCGCCGCCGGGTACGCGACCAGGCCCCCGTTCCCGACCCCGACCTGGCCCGCCAGCGCAGCGTCGTGGACGCATTCTTCGCCGCCGCCCGGGACGGCGACTTCGAGGGGCTCGTCGCCGTGCTCCACCCCGAGGTCGTGCTGCGGTCCGACGGCGGCGTCACGCGGGCCCGCCACACGCTCGTGGTCACGGGCGCGCGTGCCGTGGCCGGCCAGGCGGTCACGTTCGGGCGGTTCGCCCCGTTCGTACGGCCGGCGCTGGTCAACGGCGCCGCCGGGGTGGTCG
Source organism: Nonomuraea indica (assembly GCF_002850745.1). Classification (GTDB taxonomy): domain Bacteria; phylum Actinomycetota; class Actinomycetes; order Streptosporangiales; family Streptosporangiaceae; genus Nonomuraea; species Nonomuraea indica. Next base: position 66,049 of record NZ_KZ559484.1, on the reverse strand, counting down.
TCGCGGCGCAGGGCCGGCCGCTGTCCGTCATGGCCTTCACCGTCACCGGCGGGCGGATCGTCGCCATCGACGTGCTGGCCGATCCCGAGCGCCTGAGCCGCCTCGACTTCTCGGCCGTCGACTCCTCGGTCGTCGACTCCTCGGCCACCGGCTCCTCGGCCACCGGCTCCTGACCGGCCTGGCCGGGTTACTCGGTGGGGGCGGGTACGCGGGTCCCGTGCGCGGGGCCCGGCGCCAAGGGGTGGTCGGGGAGGCAACGCGGCGTGCCGTGCAGCTCGTCCACGACCACCCGCCCCGCCACGCCGAACACCTCGGCGAGCAGCTCCGGCGTGATGACCCGGCCGGGCGGCCCGTCGGCGTGCACCCGGCCCCCGTGCAGGGCGACGACCCGTTCGGCGAAGCGAGCGGCGTGGTCGATCTCGTGCAGGACGGCGACGACGGTCAGGCCACGGGTGGCGCGCAGCTCGCGGACCAGCCCGAGGACCTCCAGCTGGTGGCGGATGTCGAGGTGGGCGGTCAGCTCGTCGAGCAGCAGGACGGGGGCCCGTTGCGCGACGGCCAGGGCGAGCCGGACGCGCTGGCGCTCCCCGCCGGACAGGGTGTCCAGGACGCGGTCGGCCAGATGGGCGACACCGGTGAGGTCGAGAGCCTGGTCGGCGTGGTGGCCGGCGTCGGGCTCGCACAGCATGCCGAGGGCGCCGCGGGTGGGGTAGCGGCCCTGCCGGACGAGCTGGCGTACGGTCAGGCCGGGCACCGGAGGCAGGGTCTGGTGCAGGACGGCGACCCGGCGGGCCACCTCGCGGCGGGAGAACCCGGTCAGCGGGACGCCGTCGAGCAGGACGGTGCCGGTGGTGGGCCGCAGCAGCCCGGCGAACATCCTGAGCAGGGTGCTCTTGCCGCAGCCGTTCACCCCGACGAGGGCGACGAACTCCCCGGACGAGACCGTCAGGTCCACCCCCGAGAGCACCGGATCGCCGCCGTAGGAGAACGTCAGGCCGCGGGCCTCGATGGCGGTCATGTGGTCCTTTCCCTGCGGACGAGTGCGATGAGGACGGCGGCGCCGGTCAGAGCGGTGACCACGCCGGTCGGCACGCCGACACGCTGGGCCAGCGCCCCACCGGCGACGAGCCGGGTGAGGAGCTGGGCGAGGGCGTCGGCACAGGTCAGGGCGACCGCACCGGCCAGCGCGGCGGCGGGCACACCGGCCCGGGGCTCACCCCGGGCCAGCCACCGGGCGGCGTGCGGCACGGCCAGCCCGACGAACGCGACCGCGCCGGCGAGGCCGGCCGCGCCCGCCGTCAGCGCGACCGCGCCGGCCGACGCCACCGCCCGCGCCGCGTGCGGGGGCAGCCCCAGCGAGGCGGCGTGGTCGTCGCCGCCGGCGAGCACGGCCAGCGCCGGCGAGCACGCCCACAGGACGGCGATCCAGGCGACGATCCACCAGCTGACGACGCCGAGATGGTCCCAGACCCGGCCCTCGGCCGAACCGACGAGCCAGCGCAGCGCGTTGCCGAACCGGGCGGGCTGGTAGGCGAGCAGCATGGTGCTGAGCCCGGCGAGCACGGCCGAGCACAGCAGGCCGCCCGCGATGAGCCGTTCGGGCCCGCCACGTGCCGTGAAGAGCCAGCTCAGCGCGCCGCCCACGGCTCCGCCCAGCACGGCGGCGGCCAGCGTCCCCGTCGGGGAGTCGGCGGGGAAGACGCCGGAGGCGACGCCGGCGAGCACCCCGAGCACAGCGCCGGGGTTCACCCCGGTGAACTCGGGGGCCGCCAGCGGGTTGCGCAGCGCGCCCTGCAGCACCAGCCCCGCCACGGCCAGCGCCGCGCCGGTGAGCGCGGCGGTCAGCAGGCGCGGCAGGCCGAGCTCCCAGACGATCCGTTCCGGCAGCCCGTGCGGCGCGCCGTCGAGCACGCCGGCCAGCGTGCCGGGCGAGACGCCAGGGGAGAGCAGGTGCGCCACGGCCGCCACCACGAGGACCACGAGGACCGCGACGCCCAGCGCCCCCCGCCTCGCGAGCCCCCCACCCGGCCTGGCGGCCCGCCGCTGCCCCGCACCTCGGCCCTGCCTCATGCCCCGCCCCGGTCTCACGCCGTCAGGCGGCAGGTCGTCACTCGGTCTCACGTCATCGTCCGGCCTCAGGTGGTCGTCCGGGCTCACGTCGTCGTCCGGTCTCGTGGCGGTCACGACGGACTCCGGTGGCGGAGCAGGGCGGCGCCGATGAGGACGCCGGAGAGTGCCGTCCAGGCGCCCAGCGGGGTCTCGACCGGGGCGAACGCCAGCCGCGCGACCAGGTCGGCCGCCACCGTGACCGCCGCGCCCAGCGCCGCCGTCCAGGGCAGCCACGTGCGCGCCCCGCCGTACGGACGGATCCTCCTGGCCAGCAGCGGCGCGACGAAGCCCACCCAGGCCACGGGGCCGCACGGCCCGGCCACGGAGCCGACGAGCAGCGCGGCGACGGCGAGCACGCCGAGCCGGGCGGCCCGGACCCGGCCGCCGAGGGCGGCCGCCGCCTCGTCGCCCAGCCGCAGCAGGTTCAGGGCGGGCACGCAGGCCAGGACGAGGGGGGCCGCGACGGCGAACCAGGGGAGGGCCCGGCCGGCCTGCTCCCACATGAGGCCGTTCAGGCTGCCGACGAGATAGCGGAACAGCAGGTCGTACTGGAGCCGGTCGGCCGTGGCGAGCACCGCCAGCATGAGCGCCTGGATCCCGGTCGAGACCGCCGCCCCGACCAGCAGCACGCCCTGCGCGCTGCGCGCCGTGCCCGCCACGGCCAGCGTGACCGCGCCGCCGGCCACCGCTCCGGCGAGCCCGGCGACCGGGTACAGCGCGACGGGCACCGGTAGCGTCCACACCACGCACGCCACCACCGCCAGGGCCGCCCCGGCGGACACGCCCGTCAGCTCCGGCACGGCCAGCGGGTTGCGCAGCGACTCCTGCAGCAGCAGCCCGGCCACGCCCACGGCGGCGCCGCCGAGCAGGCCGACGAGCACCCGGGGCAGGCGCAGCTCCCAGAGCACGACGTACTCCAGCGACGCCGGATCGGCGAACACGGCGGGCAGGTGCTGCGGCGCGACGGGCGGCGTGCCGAGGCACAGCCCCGCCGTGACGAGCACGGCCAGCACCCCGCCCAGCACGGCGGACGCCGGGGAACGGCCGCGTGCCGCCAGGCGGGCGCCGGTCACCCCGCGGCCTTCGCGATCGCCTCGTCGAGGATGATGCCGAACGCCCGGGTGCCCCGGCCCGAGGCCCACAGCTCGGGCCGTACCTCGAACACCTTGCCGCCGGCGACGGCCGGGATGCGCTTCCACACGGGGTTGTCCCGGTAGGTCTCGGTCACGGGCTTGCCGCCGCCGAACGCGAACGACTGCACGAAGATCACTTGCGGGGCCTTGGCCAGGATCTCCTCGACGCTGTAGGCCTGCGCGGTCTCGAAACCGCCGCCCTTGCTGGGCCAGGGGTAGGCGAAGAACCTGGACAGGAATCCGCCCAGCACGTCGTCGGTGGTGTTGACGCCCACGGACGAGCCGCCGTACATGGCGAGCGCGGTCACCCGGTCGAGCCCCTTCGCCCGCGCGGTGGCCAGGCCCTCGGCGACCTTGGCGCGGAAGCGGGTCTCGGCCTCGGCCTGCTGGGCTCCGCGACCGGTGAGCGCGGCGAGGGTGCGCAGGTGGGCGACCGAGTCCTCGTGGTCGCCGACCTTCACCACCCACAGGGGCGCGAACTTCTCCACCGCCGCCCGCAGCTGGTCGTGCACTCCCGCCAGGCCGATCACGAGGTCGGGTTCGGCCCTGGCGATGGCGGCGACGTCCTCGGCGCCGAACCCGCCGGGGATCACCGGCACCCGGGCCGCCGCGGCGCCGAGGTAGTCGGGCCGCGACAGCAGCTTCGGCGTGGCCGTCGCGGCGGGCGTCAGGCCCAGCTCCACCAGCATGTCGTCGCAGATCCCGGTCAGGCAGACGATCCGCCGGGGGGCCTCGGGCAGGGTGAGCGTCTTGCCCGAGGCGTCGGTGACGGTGAGCGACGGCGGGACCGCCGTGACGGGGGTCGTGGCCGTGGCCGTGGCCGTGGCCGCGGCGGCCGGCGTGGCCGGCCGGGGGGTGCTCGCGGGGGCGTCCTGCCGCCCGCAGGCGGTCAATGTGGCCGTGAACAGCAACATCACAGCCACACCGGTACGAATCACCGTCAATCCTCCCCAATAGGGTGAAAATGGTTCCGATAATGATTACCATTCATCGCTGTGTGTGCAAAGTCCGTCCCAGGGAAAGGCCGCCGCCGATGATGGTCCACCGGCGGCTGCTCCAACTCGCCGGCGACGTCCGGACACCCGTCGCCGCCTGCGCCGGAGTCGGCCTCGCCGTCTCCGCCGCCTACGTGTCCCAGGCGTTGCTCCTCGCCGCCGCCCTGAGCGAGCTGGCCGCCGGCCGGTACGACGCCGCGGTCGTCCTGCTGGCCTGGGCGTTCGCCGTCATCGCGGCGCGCGGGCTGCTGCTGTGGGCCCGGGAGAGCGTGGCCGCGTGGGCGGGCGCGCTGATCCGGGCCCGGCTGCGCGACCGGCTGGTGGCCAGGCTCGGCGCGCTCGGGCCCGCCCACCTGACCGGCGCGCGGACGGGCCGCGTGCAGACCACGCTCGTGGACGGCGTCGAGGGCCTGGACGCCTACTTCAGCCGCTACCTGCCCCAGGTGGTCGTGACCTGCTGCGTGCCCCTGGCGCTGGTCGGCTGGCTGTTCACCGTGCACGCCCCCGCGGCCGCCGTGCTCGCGGCGGCGGTCGGCGGCGTGCTCGTCGTGCCGAGATTCTGGGACGCCACCCTGCTGCGCAGGGGCCGGGCCCGGTGGGCGGCCTTCGCCGAACTGGCCGCCGACTACCTGGAGGCGCTGCAGGGCATGGCCACGCTGCGCGCCTTCGGCGCGGTCGGCAGGGTCGGCGCGAAGCTGGCCACCCGCGCCCGCGAGCTCTACCTGACGACGATGGGCCAGCTCAGGATCTCGCTGGTGGAGAGCGGGGTCAGCGCCTTCTTCGTCCAGGCGGGCACCGCCGGGGCGGTCCTGGCCGTCGCCGCGGCGCCGGGCGACGCGTGGAGCGCCTTCGCGGTGCTGGTGGTGGCCGTCGAGTGCTTCCGTCCGGTACGCGGCCTGTCGGACTCGTGGCACGCCGGGTACCTGGGCCTCACGGCCGCCGACGGACTGGAGGAACTGCTGTCGGCGCGGCCGGCGGTGCGCGACGGGGGCACGGGCACCGCGTTCCCGGCCCGGCCCGAGATCAGGTTCGACGGGGTGACCTTCACCTACCCGGGCGCCGGGCGGCCGGCCGTACGGAACGTCTCCTTCACCGTCCCGGCCGGGGAGACCGTCGCGGTGGTGGGCCCGTCCGGCGCGGGCAAGTCCACGCTGGCCGCGCTGCTCCAGCGCCACCACGACCCGGACGCGGGCGTCATCAGCGTCGGCGGCCGGCCGCTGGGCGAGCTGACGCTGGCCACGCTGCGCGCCGGCATCGCCGTGGTGGCCCAGGACACCTACCTGTTCCACGGCACCGTGGCCGACAACCTGCGGCTGGCCCGCCCGGACGCCTCCGACGCCGACCTGGAGCGCGCCGCGCGGCTCGCGCACGCCCACGACTTCGTCGCCGCGCTCCCGCAGGGGTACGCCACCCCGCTCGGCGAGCGCGGCGCGACCCTGTCCGGCGGGCAGCGGCAACGGCTGGCCATCGCCCGCGCCCTGCTGGCCGACGCGCCCGTGCTGCTCCTGGACGAGGCCACCTCCCACGTCGATCCGCGCACCGAGGAGGCACTGGCCAGGCTGCGGCGCGGCCGTACCTGCCTGCTCGTCGCCCACCGCCTGGCCGTGGTCAGGGACGTGCGCCGCATCGTCGTGCTGGACGGCGGCGCGGTGATCGAGAGCGGCGACCACGCGACGCTGACCGCCGCCGCGGGCGCCTACCACCGCCTGCTCTCCGCCCAGGAGGTGCGCACGTGACCCGCCGGACCGGACCCACGCCGACCAGAACCCAGGCCACGGAGGCGGGCATGACCGCGCCGACCAGCACCGACGCCACGGAGGCGGGCATGACCGCGCCGACCAGCACCGACGCCACGGAGGCGGGCATGACCGCGCCGGACAGGACCGACGCCACGGAGGCGGGCATGACCGCGCCGGACAGAACGGGTGCCACGGACGCGGGTGCGGCCGCCGCGGCGCGCTCGCCGATGCGGTGGCTGGCGGGGGCCGTGGGCGGCCACCGCCGTTCGTTCACCGCCACGCTGATCGCGAACCTCGCCGGCCAGACCGCCACCCTGGCGGCCGCCGCCGGCTCCGCCTGGCTGCTCGGCCGGGTCGTCGCCGGCGTGCCGACCCCGCTCGGCCCGCTCGCCGCCGTGCTGGGCGTGCTGGTGCTGGTGGTGACCGTCGCGACGTGGTGGGAGATGTACGTCTCGCACGACCTGGCCTATCTGGTGCTGGCCGGGCTGCGCGGCCAGGTGTACGACGCCGTGGCCCGCATCGCCCCGGCCCGGGTGCTCGGACGGCGCACCGGCGACCTGTCCGCCGCCCTGCTGTCGGACGTGGAGACGCTGGAGTGGCTGTTCGCCCACACACTCGCCCAGCTCATCACCGGCTCGGTGGTGCTGGCCGCGGGCACGGCCGTCGCGGCGGCGCTGCACCCGTGGCTGCTCGTCGTCTGCCTGCCGGTCGCGCTGGGCGTGCTCACGCTGCCGCTGTGGCTGCGTCGCGTGTCACGCCGGCACGGTGACGAGCTGCGCGCGGCCACGGCCGAGCTGACCTCCGACATCGTGGACACCGTCCAGGGGCTGCGGGAGCTGACCGCGTTCGGCGCGCTCGACCGGCGCAGGGGGCTGCTGGCCCGGCGGACGCGCGCCCTGGCCCGCGCCCAGGCCGCCGCGGCGGCGCGCGGCGGGGCCGAGGCGGCGCTGATCGACGGCCTGCTGGCGCTGGCCGCGGCGGGCACGCTGCTGGTCGTGGCCCTGCTGGTGCGCTCCGGCGAGCTGGCCGTGGCCGACGGCCCGCTCGCGATGGTGGTCGCGGCCGGTTCGCTCGGCCCGGCCGCGCAGGTGGCGCTGCTGCTCAAGGAGGTCGGCACGCTGCGGGCGGCTGCCGGGCGGGTGCACACTCTCGTCACCGCCCCGGCCAACGTCGCCGCGCCGCGCGACCCGGTGCCGCCGGCCGAGCCGTACGCCGTGGTCTTCGAGGACGTGCGCTTCCGCTACACGCCGGACGGCCCCGAGGTGCTGCGCGGCGTGTCGTTCACGGTGGCGCCCGGCCAGACGGTCGCCCTGGTGGGCGCCTCGGGCGCGGGCAAGTCGACCTGCGTGTCGCTGCTGCTGCGGTACTGGGACCCCGACGGCGGGCGCATCCTGGTCGGCGGCGTCCCGCTGGACCGCATCGCCGACCTGCCGGCCCACGTCAGCGTGGTGCCGCAGGACGTGCACCTGTTCGCCGGCACGGTGGCGGACAACGTGCGCCTCGGCACCCCCGGTGCCGACGTGACCGCGGCGCTGCGCACGGCGCAGCTCGACCTGGATCCGGCCACGACCGCCGGCGAGCGCGGCGTCGCCCTGTCCGGCGGGCAGCGGGCGCGCGTGGCCATCGCCAGGGCGCTGGCCGGTGACCCGCCCGTGCTCGTCCTGGACGAGGCGGTGGCCAACCTCGACCCGGAGAACGAGGCCCGCCTCGCCCGCGCCCTGGAGGCGGCGGCCGCCCGCCGGGCCACGCTGGTCGTCGCCCACCGCCCCGCCACGATCCGCCGCGCCGACCACATCGTGCTGCTGGAGGAGGGCGTGGTGGCCGAGCAGGGCGGCTACGCCGAGCTGATGGCCCGGCCGGGCGGCCGGCTGGCCCGCCTGCTCAGCCTCGACTCGCCCGGTGCGGGAATCGGGCCGGAACGGGAGCCGTTGACCTGAACGCGGGCCCGCCCCGGGACCCGCCCGGACGAGACGCGCCGTACCCGGTCTGCCAAGACGACGCTCCCTGATCGTGGAAGGAGCCGTCATGGCCTGGTTCGTGGTCGTCGTCGCCGGTCTGTTCGAGGTCGCCATGGCCTACTCGCTCAAGCTCAGCGAAGGGTTCTCCCGGCCGCTGCCGAGCGCGGGGTTCGTCACGTTCGCGCTGCTGAGCTTCGGCCTGCTCGCGTACGCGCTGAAGAGCCTGGACGTCGGCACGGCGTACGCGGTGTGGACCGGCATCGGCGCGGTGGGCACGGCCGTGCTCGGGATGGCGCTGCTCGGCGAGGCGGCCTCGCCGGTGCGGATCGTGTCGATCGCCCTCATCGTCTGCGGCGTCGTCGGCCTGAACCTGGCGGGCGGCGGTCACTAGCGCCTGCTCCGTTCACGGGCCTCCCCCCGCCTCTGGGCGGAGGGAGGCGATGCGGTCGCGGGTCAGATGGGCAGGAGTCCGAACAGGTCGGCGGCGGCGGTCAGCAGCGCCGCCAGTGCGGCGATCACGGCCGCGATGGCCGTCGGGGCGACGTCTGACAGCCGCCTGATCGCGTAGTAGGTGAGCCAGAGAATGGCGACGATGACGCATACGGCGCTCAGAAGGGCCAGGGACGGCATTTCTGTCCCCCTTTCGGACGAGGGGAGGGTGTCCCCCTTTGACTGCTTCGCGGAGCTATATCGACTGTGTCCGCATTTGCCACGGTTGGTAATTGACCGACTACGGACTGTCGATGTCGGCACTCTACTGCCTCGATCCGGGCAGAGCGCATCATTGACGCCAGGCGGAATCCGAGAAGTTTTCTGGGATCACTTTTTGATTACTGTGCGCGATCAAGCTGGAGCGGAGGGTATTGTCGGACCGGCGCAGACGACTCTTCGCGGAGCTTCTAAGCCGGGCGGTGGCGGGGCCGGGGTGGTATCCGGCCCCCACGCCTCGCCCACCGGCGGTTCAGCGCACGGCCACCAGGGCCAGCGCGAGACCCGCCTCGACGACCAGATAGAGCACGGTGGGATAGAAACGCGCCGGGCGCTCCAGCACCATGGAGACGACCCGGCCGGCCGCCATGCCCGCCAGCGCGAGCGCCACCGCGACCAGCACGCCGTCACGCAGCGTGCCCACGTCCAGCGCCGCCAGGGCCAGCGCCAGCGCCGTGGCCAGCCCGAACCCGCCGTAGACCGCCCTGACCTCGTTGCGCCCCTCCGCCGAGGCCACCCGGGTGCCGAACGGAGCCAGCAGCGCGGCCGGCGCCACCAGGCCGTAGACGCCCATCCCCGCGAAGAAGACGGCCACCACACCCACGATCAGATCATCACCCGCCATCCGGGCATCCTGCCCCCGCGGGCGCCGGCGCCGCGACTACCTCCCAGGTAGTGCGCGGCCGGCGCCGGCTGCGATCATCGGGGCATGCTCCCCGTTCTCGCGATTCTGGCCGTGCTGGCGAACGGCCTCATGGCGGGCGTCTTCTTCGCCTTCTCCACGGCCGTCATCCAGGGCCTCGACGCCGCGGGCCCCGCCGAGGCGACCGCCGCCATGCGCGGCGTCAACATCAAGATCCTGAACCCGTGGTTCCTGTCGTCCTACCTGCTCGCGCCGATCGCCTCACTGGCCACCGGTGTGCTGCTGCTCATGGGCGACGGAGACGCGACCGCCGGCGCTCTCTTCGTCGCCGCGGCGGTGGTCTACTTCCTCGGCGCCTTCGTGCCGACGGCGGCGGTCAACGTGCCGCTCAACAACGCGCTCGAAGCGGGCGGCGTGGACTGGGCCGGCTACTCCCCGCGCTGGCTCCGGTGGAACCACCTGCGCTCCCTCGCCTGCACCGTGGCGCTGGTGCTGGCCGCGGTCGGGCTCCACCTCTCGTGAACCGCCCGTGATCGGTACGGCGACGCCGTACCGATCATCCTCCGTGGCGGTCGTCACATGTTGATCATGTGTCCGGCCAGGCCGTGGATCGCCTCCTTGACCGCCTCGCCGAGCGTGGGGTGGGCGTGGACGTTGCGCGCCACCTCGTGCACGGTCAGGTCCCACTGCTGGGCGAGGGTCAGCTCGGGCAGCAGCTCCGTCACCTCGGGGCCGATGAGGTGGGCGCCGAGCAGCTCGCCGTACTTCCCGTCACTCACGATCTTGACGAAGCCGTTGGCGTCGCCCAGGCCGTGCGCCTTGCCGTTGGCCGTGAACGGGAACTTGGCCACCTTCACGTCGTAGCCCAGGTCGCGCGCCTGCGCCTCGGTGTAGCCGAAGCTCGCCACCTGCGGCTGGCAGTAGGTCGCCCGCGGGATCATCACGTAGTCGAGCTCCATGGTCTCGGCGTCGCCGATGGTCTCGGCCGCGACGATGCCCATGGACTCGGCGGCGTGGGCCAGCATGAGCTTGGCCGTGACGTCGCCGATCGCGAAGATGTGCGGCACGTTCGTCCGGCACCGGCCGTCGATCGCGATGGCGCCCCGGTCGGTGAGCGCCACGCCGGTCTTCTCCAGGCCGTAGCCGTCGACCCGCGGCTGGAAGCCGATCGCCTGCATGACCTTGTCGGCCTCGAGCACCTGCTGCTGACCGTCACGCGTGACCGTCACCTTGACGGAGGAGCCCGTGTCGTCGATGGAGTCGACCCGGGTCGAGGTCATGATGTCGATGCCGAGCCGCTTGTAGCGCTTGGCCAGCTCCGCCGACACCTCCGCGTCCTCCAGAGGCACCACGCGGTCGAGGAACTCGACGATGGTGACCTTGACGCCGTAGTTGTGCATGACGTACGCGAACTCCACGCCGATGGCGCCCGCGCCCGCGATGATGATGCTGCCGGGGAGCTGATCGGTCATGATCTGCTCCTCGTACGTCACCACCCGCTCCGACAGCGTCGTGCCGGGGATGAGCCTGGTGGTGGCGCCCGTGGCGATGATGCAGTGGTCGAAGGTGATGGTCTCGCCGTTGACCTGGAGCGTGTTGGCGTCGAGGAAGGCGCCCCGGCCGTCGTACTCCGTGATGCCGTTCTTCTTCATCAGGTAGTGCACGCCCTTGACCCGGCCGTCCGCCACCTTGCGGCTGCGCGTGAAGGCGGCGCCGTAGTCGAAGGAGACCTCGCCGCTGATGCCGAAGGTCTTGGCCTCCTTGTGGAAGATGTGGGCCAGCTCGGCGTTGCGCAGCAGCGCCTTGGACGGGATGCAGCCCACGTTCAGGCAGACGCCACCCCAGTATTTCTCCTCGACGACCGCGGTGCGCAGACCGAGCTGGGCCGAACGGACAGCTGCCGTGTAGCCTCCCGGCCCCGCACCGAGAACGACGACGTCATAGTGAGTGCTCATGAGTCGGACCATACCGTCCACCCAGCTCTACCCCTGACCCTCGCCCCCACCCCAGTGCCCCGGCCGGCCGGGGCCGGTTGGATCGGGGCATGACCGACTTCCCCGGACGCTGGGCCGAGGGCGTCTGCCTGACGCTCGCACCCGTCCTGCTGCTCGCCGGAGTGCTGCTGCGCGCCGGCCACGACGACTTCTTCCCCGGCCAGCTCGCCGCCTTCGCCGCCGAGCCCGGCCTGATGAGCGCCTCGTACGGGTGCTTCGCCGCCGGCTGCGCGCTGCTGTGGCCGGGCGTGCTCGCCCTGGCGCGCCGGGCGCCGGGCTCCCGGCTCGTACGGTGGGGCGGGGTGATGGTGCTGCTCGGCCTGTTCGCCCGGGTGTTCCACGCGGGCGTCTCGCACCTGGCGTTCCAGCTCGTGGACGTGCAGGGGCTCGCGCCGGCCCAGGCGGCCGTGGCCGGCGGCTACGGGGCCTTCCACGTCTTCCAGCCGCTGAACCTCGCGACGCTCGCGGGGTGGATCGTGCTCGCCGCCGGCCTCCGGCGGGCCGGGGTCATGGGCGTGGTGCCCGCCGTCGCGCTCGGGCTGGCCGCGGCGCTGCCGATCGGGGTGCTCAAGGGGACCGGCCCCCTGTCGGTCGTGGCCACCGCCGGCCTGTGCGTCGCGCTCGTGCCGTACGGGGTCAGGGTGCTGCGCGCCGGGCCCGCCCCGAAGTGGTGGGCCGTCCCGCTGGTGCTGGCCGCCGGCGCGGGCGCCGTCGTCATCGGCGCCCTGGGCTGACCCGTGCGGCACGCTCCCGCCACGGCGTCAGCGCAGGGCGGCGAACCAGCGGCCCGCCTCCTCCCAGAGACCGGCCACGCCGAACCCCGCGGGCCGGGCGACCCGCGCGACGTCGTCTGCCGACACCACCGCCCAGGCGAACCAGTCGCCCACGGTCCCGCCTCGGCGCAACCGCACCCGGTTCACCCGGCTGGTCACGCCCGGTCGCTCCACCTCGGCGACGACCTCGCCGCCCGGCCGTACCAGCTCCCTGACCCTGCGCAGCAGCGCACCCGGGTGCCCGCCGATGCCGATGTTGCCGTCGGCGAGCAGCGCCGTCTCCCACCACCCGCTCCCCGGGACCTCGTCGAAGACGCTGCGCAGCAGCGCGAAGCCGCCTGCCGCGCGGGTCAGCCGCACCGCGTGCGGGGTGATGTCGATGCCCAGCGCCGGGACGCCCCGCCGGTTCAGCGCGACGGTGAGCCGGCCGGGACCGGAGCCGATGTCCAGCGTGGCGCCGGCGCACCGGCGAAGCAGGGACTCGTCGCCGTCGATGGGGCGCGTCCACCGGGTCGCCTCCAGGACGGCGCGGGAGCCGTCGACGTGCTCGATCTCGACGGGCGTGCCGGTGAGGGCGTCGGCGTAGAGCTCTCCGATCACCGCAGGGCCGCCTCCGCCGGGACCCGGGTCACCGCGCGCAGCGCCGCGGCGAAGCGGGACCCCGGCGCCTCGGCGGCCACCCGGTGGGCGTCGGCCGCGGTGTCCACGTCCGTCAGTTCCGGCAGGTGCCGCACGCTCAGCCCGGCCCGCGCCAGCCGCCGGAGTTGCTCCCGCCCGGTGTCGGGGCGGGACATGGGCACGCCCAGCAGCAGCGCGGGGTCGGGCCGGCGCAGTCCCAGCAGCCAGAAGCCGCCGTCGGCCGCCGGGCCGTACACGGCGTCACAGCGGTCGAGCTCCTCGACGGCGCGCAGGAGCAGGCCCGGCGTCACCTGAGGGGTGTCCATGCCGATGAGCACCACCGGTCCGGGGCGGAGCCGGTGTGCGTCGGCGAAGGCCGCGGCCAGGCGCTCGTCCAGGCCGGAGCCGCGCTGGGGGATCACCACCATGTCGGTGGGCAGCCAGCGCCCCGGCAGCCCGTCCAGCGCGAGGACCCGCTGCGCGGCCGGGGTGGCGGTGACGGCCCGCAGCGTGTCCACGATCGCCGCCTCGGCCAGGAACGCGGCCTCGGCGGGGCGGAACGGCGGCGTCAGCCGGGTCTTGACCCGGCCGGCCACCGGCTCCTTGGCGATGGTCACGAGCTGTGTCATGCCACCTCCAGGGCGATCTTCATGACTCGACCGTAGGACAGCCGGCACCGTCGGGGTCTTACGAGGTCGTTACGGGCCCGGCCATTCCTTACGGAGTGCGGACGGGACCCGCCGCCCCGGCCAGGCGGGGGCCCGCCGGTGGCAGGCTCCGGGACATGAGCAGGACCACGGTGTGCGCCGGAGCGACGCTCCTGGCCTTGGTCGCCGTCCTCGTCAGGATGTCGCTGGGCCATCCCGGCCTGCTGGGCTGGTACGCGGCGGGCTGGGCGCTCTTCGCCGCCGCGCTGTGGCTGACGCGCGGGCTGCCGCGCCGGGAGCTGGCCGTACTCGTCGTCGCCGGCGGCCTGGCCGTGACCGCCACCGGCCTGGTGGCGCCGCCCGCCACCAGCACCGACTCCTACCGCTACGCGTGGGACGGCAGGGTGCAGGCGGCCGGCGTCTCCCCCTACGACCACCCGCCGGCCGACCCGGCGCTCGCTCCGCTGCGTGACGGCTGGCTGTTCCCCGAGGAGTGCGCGGCGCCCTTCCTGTCACGCCTGCCGGACGGCGGGTGCACCAGGATCAACCGGCCCGCCGTGCACACCATCTACCCGCCGCTCGCCGAGGGCTACTTCCTGCTGGTGCACGGCCTGTCACCCGCCGAGGCGCGGCACAAGCCGCTCCAGGTCGGCGGCGCGCTGCTGTCGGTCGCGGTCCTGCTGTGCCTGTACCGGTGGGCCGGCGGCCGGGCGGCTGCGGCGTGGGCGTGGTGCCCGGCCGTGCCGGTCGAGGCGGTGAACAACGCGCACGTGGACGTGCTGGGCGTGCTGCTCGTGGTGCTGGCCTGCCACACGGTGCGCGGGCGGGGGGCGTTGTTCGGGGCGGCGGTGGCGGTCAAGCTGCTGCCCGCGGTCGCGCTTCCCGGCGCGCTGTCGGGAGTGCTGTCGGGAGTGCTGTCGCGCGCCTGGCGCGGCGGGACGCGGGCCGAGGGGGGCGGCGGGCTGCGGGACGGGACGCGGCGCGTGCTCGCCGTCATGGCGCCGGCCACGCTGGTCGTCGCGCTGGCCTACCTGCCGTACCTGCTGGCCTCGCGGGGGTCCGTCGTGGGGTACCTCTTCGGTTACGTCCAGGAGGAGGGGTACGAGGAGCCCGCCGCGCGCGATCGGTACGGGCTGCTCCGGCTGTTCCTGCCCGACGCGTGGGCCCCGTACGCCGCGATCCTGCTGCTGGGCCTGGCCGTCCTGCACGTGCTGCGCCGCGGCGACCCGGACCGGCCGTGGGCCGGCGCGCTGCTGGTCACGGGCTCCCTGCTGCTGCTGTTCACGCCGGGGTACTCGTGGTACGCGCTCCTCGTCGTCGCGCTGGCCGCCATGGACGGACGGTGGGAGTGGCTCGGGGTGGCGGCGGCGGGAGCGGTCGCCTACCTGTCCGGCCCGGCCGCGCCGCCCGGCACGGCCACGGCGGCGTACGCGGCGGCGGCGCTGGCGGTGGCGGCCTGCTGGGCCGTCCGCCGGTCGGCGCGCCGCTCCCCGGACCTCACCGGGACGGCTCACGCATGACCCGGTTCGTGACCTCGCGCATGACCCCGCGCATGTCGGCGACGGCCCGCAGCGTGCCGCGAACCGTGCCGGTGACCTTCGAGCGTCCGTGTCTGCGCAGGTAGGCCACGTCCACCTCGGTGATCCGCCAGCCGGCCGCCGCCGCGCGCAGCACCATCTCCAGGGGGTAGCCGAACCGGCGGTCGGTCAGGCCGAGCGCCAGCAGCCCGGCCCGCGAGCAGGCCCGCATCGGGCCCAGGTCGCGCAGCGGGACCCCGGTGCGCTGCCGCAGGCTCCTGGCCAGCACGGCGTTGCCCAGCCGGGCATGCAGCGGCCACGACGCGCCGGGCCGGCGCACCCGCCGGCCGAGCACCAGGTCGGCCCGCCCCGACAGGACGGGCCAGGCCACCTCGGGCAGCAGGCGGGGGTCGAGCGAGGCGTCGGCGTCCATGAAGCACACCACGTCCGCCGTCGCGGCCAGCAGCCCGGCGTGGCACGCGGCACCGAACCCCCGGCGCGGCTCGGTCACCACGTGCGCGCCCAGCTCGGCGGCGAGCGCGGCCGAGCCGTCGGTGGACCCGTTGTCGACGACGATCGGCCGGTAGCCGGGCGGCATCCGCCCGAGCACCCACGGCAGTGCCTCCCGCTCGTCCAGGCAGGGCAGGATCACCTCGACGCTCATGACACCCCCAGCGGCGCCGCGGCGAACTCCGTCATGCCCGCCTCGAACCCGACGGCGGCGCGGAAGCCCAGCTCGGCGCGGGCCCGGCCGGGCGCGGCGACGATGTGCCGGACGTCGCCCAGCCGGTACTCGCCGGTGACCACGGGCCGCGGCCCGCCGCGCGCGGCGGCGAGGGCGGCGGCCATCTCGCCGACGCTGTGCGGCGTCCCGCTGGCGATGTTGTAGGCCCTCAGCCGGCCCGGAGGCAGGGTGGCGCCGGCCGCCGCCAGGTTGGCGTCGGCCACGTCGCGGACGTGCACGAAGTCGCGCAGCTGGCCGCCGTCCTCGAACACCCGCGGCGCCCGCCCCGCGGCCAGCGCCGACCGGAAGATCGCCGCCACCCCGGCGTAGGGCGTGTCACGCGGCATCCGCGGCCCGTAGACGTTGTGGTAGCGCAGCGCGACCGCGATCCCGCCCGTCTCCCTGGCCCAGTTCGCGGCGAGGTGCTCCTGGGCGAGCTTGGTCGTCGCGTACGCGTTGCGCGGGTCCGGCGGCGCGTCCTCCCCGATGACGGTGTGGCTCACCGGCGCGCCGCACACCGGGCAGACCGGGTCAAATCGGCCGCCGTCGAGGTCCTCGCGGGCGCGTGGACCGGGCCGCACCCGGCCGTGCTTCGCGCAGTCGTAGGCGCCCTCGCCGTAGACCACCATCGACGACGCCAGCACCAGCCGGCCGACCCCGTGCCGGGCCATCGCGGCCAGCAGGACGGCGGTGCCGTGCACGTTGGCGGCCGCGTACGCCGGGAGATCGGACACGTCCACGCCGAGGCCGACCTTCGCCGCCTGGTGCGCGACCAGGTTCACGCCCGGCAGCGACCGGTCCAGGGCGGCCCCGTCCCGCACGTCGGCGCCGGCGCGCAGGTCGAACGGGACGACCTCGTGCCCCGCCCGCGTCAGCGCCTCGGCGACGTGACTCCCGATGAAACCGGCGGAGCCGGTGACCATCACCTTCACGCCGTCGACGCTAGTCACCGGTCCGGTGCGCCAGAAGGGACGGCGCCATCACGTTCGCGAGCCGTAAGGACTCGGGGCTAGACCTCCACCGTGTACGGCAGGGCCAGCTCGTCGGCCGGCACGCCGCGGATGCCCCAGTTGACCCGGGGCATCTCGATGATCGTGATCTCGACGTCCTCCGGCGGGTACGGCAGCCGGTCGTAGATCGCGCGGATCAGCGCCCGCTTGGCCTCGTCGCTGCGGCCGGTGAAGCAGACCACCTCGATGATCAGGTAGCCGTCGCCGCGCTGGGGACAGATCAGGTCGTCCGCGTCCAGCAGCAGGAACCGGTGGAACCTCTTGTCCTGGGGCAGCCCCCACGCCTCCACGAGGCAGCCGTGCAGCAGGTCGGACACCTCGCGCTGTCGTCCCGCCCACACGTCACGGCGTCCGTAGACCTTCACCTGAGCCATATGGGCCACTATAGAGGCCGTGATCCGCATTCTCCTGGCCGACGACGAGGCCATGATCCGTGCCGGCATCCGGGCCATCCTCGCCTCCGACCCGTCGCTCGACGTGGTGGCCGAGGCGGGCGACGGCCGGGCGGCGGTGGACCTGGCCATCAGCCACCACCCGGACGTGGCGCTGCTCGACATCCGCATGCCGAAGCTCGACGGGCTCGGGGCGGCGGCCGAGATCCGGCGGGTCGCGCCGGACACGGCCGTGGTGATGCTCACCACGTTCGGCGAGGACGACTACATCGCCCGGGCCATCGACGTGGGCGCCGGCGGGTTCCTGCTCAAGTCGGGCGACCCGCGCGAGCTGATCGCCGGGATCCACGCCGTGGCGGGCGGCGCCGCGTACCTGTCGCCCAAGGTCGCCCAGCGCGTCATCACCCAGCTCGCCGGCGGCCGCATGTCGAAGGGCAGTGTGGCGCGCGAGCGCGTCCAGGTGCTCACCGACCGCGAACGTGAGGTCCTCGCCCTGGTCGGCGCCGGGATGTCCAACGCGGAGATCGCCCGCGAGCTGCACCTGGTGGAGGGGACGGTGAAGGCGTACGTCAGCGCCATCCTCACGCGGCTCGACGTGCGCAACCGCGTGCAGGCCGCGATCATCGCCCACGACGCCGGCTTGGTAGCCTGACACGTGATGTATCGCCTCGTGTTCATGCAGGTCCTGCGGCGTTTCGACGCCGAGGCCGTGCACCATCTCACCGTGCGGGCCTTCGCCCTGTTGTCGGCGTTGCCGCTGGTCAAGCGGCTGCTGCACCGATCGCTCGCGCCTCACGACCCGGCCCTGCGCGTGTCCGCCTTCGGGGTGCACTTCCCCGGGCCGCTGGGCCTGGCCGCCGGGTTCGACAAGGACGCCGCCTGCGCCGAGGGCGTGGCGGCGCTGGGGTTCGGTCACGTCGAGGTCGGCACCATCACCGCGCACGCGCAGCCGGGCAACCCCCGGCCCCGGCTGTTCCGGCTGGTGGGCCGGCGGGCGGTGATCAACCGGATGGGCTTCAACAACGCCGGCGCCGCCGCGGCCGCCCGCCGGCTGCGCCGCACCCGCGGCGTGCCCGTCGTGGTCGGCGTCAACATCGGCAAGACCAAGGTGGTGCCCGAGCAGGAGGCCGTCGCCGACTACGTGGCCGCCGCGAAGGAGCTCGCGCCGCTGGCCGACTACCTGGTCGTGAACGTCAGCTCGCCCAACACGCCCGGCCTGCGCGACCTGCAGGCCGTCTCCAAGCTGCGGCCGCTGCTCGCCGCCGTCAAGGACGTCGCCGACGGCACGCCGCGCCGCACCCCGCTGCTGGTCAAGATCGCTCCCGACCTGGCCGACGAGGACGTGGACGCCGTCGCCGACCTCGCCCTGGAGCTGGGGCTCGACGGCATCATCGCGACCAACACCACGATCCGGCACGAGGGCGAGACCGGCGGCTTGTCCGGCCGGCCGCTCAAGGGGCGCTCCCTGGAGGTGCTGCGCCGGCTGCGCGCCCGGGTGGGCGACCGGCTGGCGCTCGTCTCGGTCGGCGGCGTCGAGGACGTCGACGACGTCTGGGAGCGGCTGCTCGCCGGCGCCACCCTGGTGCAGGGCTACACCGGCTGGGTCTATGGCGGGCCGCTGTGGGCCTCCCGCATCCATCGGCAGCTCTCGCGGCGCGTCCGCCGCCACGGGTTCGCCTCCATCACCGAGGTCATCGGCCGTACGGCGCCCGACAGCCGGCACGCGCGGTGAGCGTCCCGCTCGGCGACGGCGTCGTCATGCGGCTCGTCGCCGAGGGTGACGCGCAGGCGCTCGCCGACGCCTACGCGCGCAACCGCGAGCACCTGCGCCGCTGGGAGCCGCACCGGCCCGAGCAGTTCTTCACCGTCGCCGGCCAGACCGAGCGGGTGCGGCTCCAGCTCGAACAGCACGCCGAAGCGCGGCTGGTGCCGTGGGTGCTCGCCGACGGCGACCTGATCGTCGGCTGCTTCACCCTGTCCCACATCGTGTACGGGCCCTTCCAGAACGGCGACCTCGGTTACTGGATGGACGCCGGCTACACCGGCCGGGGCCTCGCCACCCGGGCGACGCAGGAGGCGTGCCGGCATGCCGGCGAGCGGCTCGGCCTGCACCGCGTCCAGGCGGGCACGCTGCTCGACAACGCGGCCTCCCAGCGGGTGCTGGTGAAGGCGGGCTTCGAGTCGTTCGGCATCGCCCCCCGCTACCTCGCCATCGCGGGGGAGTGGCGCGACCATCGGCTCTTCCAGCGCATCCTCCACGACCGGCCGCCCGCCCTCTGACGGGCCCGGCGGCTCACACGCTGGGACGGGTCGACTCGGCGTCGTGGGTGAGCCGGTCGAGCCGCTCCATGACGTCGGGCACCCGGACGACGCCCGGCCGGTGCGGGCGGCGGCGCTGCCACGGCCGGGGCCCGTCGAGCGGCCGATACTCGACGCCCAGCGCGTCGAGCCGGCCCAGATGCCTTTCGAGCCGTCCGGGGAAGTCCTCGTCCGTCGCGCCCGACCAGGTCACCTCGGCCAGCGCGCACGCCCGCGGCCAGGTGCGGTAGTCGAGGGTCCGCCCGTCGGGGATGCGTTCGGTCCACAGCTGCGCCTGCGCCCCGAGCACCCGCGCCCGTGACTGCTCGGGCCAGCTCTCCGGAGCCGGGTCGAAGGCCGCCACGTCCGCGACCGTGATCGTCTCGCCGATCGCCATCGGCTCGTCGGCCGTCGCCGCCTCGGCGTAGTCGAAGTACAGCGGGAACACCGGCGTGGCCACCACGTCGTGACCGGCGGCGGCGGCCCGGCGGCCCACCTCCATGCCCCGCCACGGCATCACCACCGTGTCGGACCGCAGCTCGCCGCTGACGAACGCCTCGTCCCACACCACGGCCCGCGCCCCCCGCTCGGCGAGCGCGTCGGCCAGCCGCCGCAGGAACCACGCGTGCAACGGCCCCGTCGAGGGCAGCCCGAGCGACTCCCGGTAGGCGTCGATCTCCGGTGAGGCGGCCCAGTGGTCGAGCACGACCTCGTCGCCGCCGATGTGGAAGTAGGGGACCTCGCCGAGCGCGCCGATCACCTCGTCGAAGACCGCGCTCAGGAACTCGACCGTGGGCGGCAGCGGCGACAGAATCGCGGGGGAGATGCCCCAGCGGTCGAGCACCTCGTGACGCTCGCCCGTGGCCCCCAGCTCGGGGTAGGCCGCCAGGATGGCCGAGGCGTGGCCCGGCACGTCGATCTCCGGGACGATCACGACCTCGCGGGAGCGCGCGTAGGCGCCCAGCTCGGCCAGGTCGGCCAGCGTGTAGTGGCCGCCGTGCGGCACGTCGTCGTACGCCTCGGGCTCGCCGTAGTGGTGGACGGCGGTGCGCGGCCGGTGCGAGGCCACCTCGTGCAGCAGGGGATAGGCCCTGCTCTCCACCCGCCACCCCTGGTCGTCGGCCAGGTGCAGGTGGAGCCGGTTGAGCTTGTGGGCCGCCATCAGGTCGATC
Organism: Nonomuraea indica; assembly: GCF_002850745.1. Classification (GTDB taxonomy): domain Bacteria; phylum Actinomycetota; class Actinomycetes; order Streptosporangiales; family Streptosporangiaceae; genus Nonomuraea; species Nonomuraea indica. The sequence goes on along the minus strand of NZ_KZ559484.1, from coordinate 45,619 downwards.
AGCCGGAGGATCTCCCGCTTGGGGAAGAAGTGGCGGGCCACGTCCACGTGCAGGCCGCGCCAGGGGAAGCGCGGCGCGTCCTCCACCCGCACTCCCGGCACGCGCCAGGCGGCGCCCGCCGAGAAGCGGTAGGACGCGTCGGGCAGCAGCTGGTGCAGCGACTGGCCGGCGTAGAACGCCCCGGCGCGGTCGCCCGCCGTGATCTCCACCCCGCGCGACCCCACCACCAGCCGGTACGCCTCGGGCCCGAGCGCCGGGTCGAGCCGCAGGTCGATCGCTCCGGAGTCGCCAGGCCGCAGGTCGAGGCCGGGAAGCGCGGCCCGTACGGCGTCGGCCAGGTCGGCGGGGCCGGAGACGACGGAGCCGGCGGTCAGCTCATAGGAGCCGGACAGATGACTGAAGATGCGCGGGCGCGGGATCATGCTTGCAGATAGTGCTGCATCCCGTTCGCCAGCGCCAGGGCGATCCGCTGCCGGAACGCCGGGTCGCGGAACTTGGCCGCCTCGGCGGCGTTGCGCATGTTGCCGCACTCGATGAAGATCTTCGGCACGGTCGAGAGGTTGAGCCCGCCCAGGTCGTCGCGGAAGCTGAGCGCCTTGCTGCCGATGTAGGTCGAGTAGGGCAGGCCGGTGCCCTTCCTGAACGCCGCGCGGACGGCGAGCCCCAGCTCGCGCGAGTCGTCCACGACCGGGTCGACCGGGCCATTGATCTTCTTCGGCATGATCACGTGGAAGCCGCGATCGGCCGGACCAGACCCGTCGGCGTGCACCGAGATGGCGGCGTCGGCCTTGGCCTTGTTGCCGATGGCGGCCCGCTCGGTGATGCACGGGCCCACGCCGTCGTTGTCGGAGCGCGTCAGCTTCACCTGGGCGCCCCGGCTCTTGAGGATCTTGGCGAGCCGGGTGGACACGTCCCAGGTGAAGGCGGCCTCGGAGTAGCCGGAGTCGGTGGACGTGCCCGTCGTGTCGCAGGGCTTCCACTGGGTCAGCACGTTGACCTTGCGGTTGACGGCCTTCGGGTTGCGGTAGTTGGCGCCGTTGTGACCGGGGTCGATGACGACGACCTTGCCGGACAGGGGCGCGGCGGCGGCCTTGGCCGCAGCCGGCGTGGTGCCGGTCTCGGCGGCCGCTCCCGGCGCGGCGGCCGAGGAGCTCGCGGCCTGCGGCTGCTGGACGGCCTGACCCGCCGGGGCGGAACCTGGGGCGGCACCTGTGGAGGTGCCGCCGGCCGCGCCGCCGCAGGCGGTGGCGATCAGGCCGCACGCGGCGAGAACGGTGGCTGGGAGTGCACGCATGGCCTCCACCGTACGTCAAGGCAGGCGGTCACCAGACGTGTTCGCCGACCTCCTGCCGCTGGAGCAGGGCGGCCAGCTCCCGCGCGTCCTCGGCGTCCAGGCCGAGCACGACGCGGGGGCGGCCCCACGGGTGGTCGAGGGAATGGGCGACGTAGCTGGCCACGGACTCGGCCCCCGCGTCGGCCATGCGGCCCCGGCCCGAGCGCCACTGGGCCCACGCGCGTTCGAGTTCGGCCGCCGCGCGCTGCGCGCAGGACACCAGTTCTGGATCACGCATGACTGTCCCCCTGGATCAGTTCGTGACATGACCCTGACGAGTAAACCTCCCGGACCGGGGCCGGCCGTACGGGTTGACCGAGGCTTGAGCCGCTCTTGGGCGCGCCTGGTGCTCGGTGCCGAGCGCGCCGCGGCCGGTCAGGCGGCGGGGCCGGTGCTCCGCCGTACGATCAGCTCGGGGGCCACCTCGTGCAGCCGAGCGGCTTTCGCGGGATCGCCGATCCGGTCGCTGAGCAGGGACGCCGCCGACCGCCCCATGGCGCGGCGCGACTGGTCCACGGAGGTGAGCGCGATCTGGCGGGAGGCCGCCAGGTGGGTGTTGTCGTAGCCAGCGACCGACAGGTCCTCCGGCACCCGGAGCCCCAGCTCCTCGGCGGCCAGGAGCACGCCGACCGCCACCACGTCGTTGCCCGCGAAGATCGCCGTGGGGCGCGGGTCGCGGGTCAGCAGCGCCAGCGCCGCCGTCCGGCCGCCCTCCTCGGTCGCCTCGGCGGCCTCGACCATGATGTACGGCGCGAGCGCGTGCCTGCGCATCGCCACGAGGTAGCCCTCGCAGCGCGACGGCCGGGCGCCCTCGATGTGCGCGATCCTGCGGTGCCCGAGCCCGACCAGGTGGTCGACGGCCAGGCGGGCGCCGTGCCGGTCGTCGTCCACGACGATGTCGACGCCGTCGAGCTCGATGTCGCGTTCCCCGACGACGACGGTGGGCGTGTAGGACGTCGCCTCCATCAGCGTCTCGCTGGTCGGGGCGATCCCTAACAGGACCAGCCCGTCCACCCGGAGCTCCAGGAAGGCGGCCACGGCCTCGTCCTCGAACGCCGGGTCCCACTGGCTGTTGCCGATGAGCATGCGCAGGCCGTCGCCGTGCAGGCTCTCCTGCAGGCCGTCCAGGAACTCGGCGTAGAACGGGTTGTGCAGGTCGGCGACGAGCGCGCCGACGAGATGCGTACGGCCCTCGACCAGGCTGCGCGCGACGGCGTTCGGCCGGTAGCCGAGCTCACGGGCGGCCTGGAGGACGGCCTGGCGGCGGTGCTCGCTGACGTGCGGCGAGCCGCGCAGCACCAGCGACACCAGCGATTTGGAGACGCCGGCCCGCTCGGCGACGTTGCGGATCGTCGGCCGGGGCCGTGGTATCTCCCGGAGGTCGATGGTTGAAGACTTGACGGGTGGTCCTGACATGGTTCTCCCCCGCGATGCGTAGATGGGCACCTTGTCTCACCAAACGATCGAGTTCGCCGCAGGGTACGGCTTGAGGTTAGGGAAGCCTGTTATTGACGGTGAGGTCACATGTCCGCCGAGAACGGGGCGCTCGGTTACTGTGCAGGTGTGACACCCGGGAAGCCAGCCGAGCAGGCGCGTCCGGCGCGGCGCAGGCTCACTGTCGACCGTCGCCGCGAGGAGCTCATGGCGGCGGCCCTCGAACTGTTCAGCACGCGTGACGCCGAGGACGTCTCGATCGACGACGTCGCCACGGCGGCGGGCGCCTCACGGGCGCTGGTCTACCACTACTTCGGCGGCAAGCAGGAGCTCTACGTGGCCGCCCTGCGCGGCGCGGCCGATCAGCTGGAGTCGAGGTTGCGTCCGCAGCTCGGCGGGAGCCCGCTGGACGAGCTGGCCTCGGGCCTCACCCGCTACTTCGACTTCGTGGAGGAGCACGCGGCGGGGTTCGCGGCGCTGCTGCGCGGCGGGCCGGCCAACCGGGCGGGCGAGGTCGGCGAGATCGTCGACGGGGTGCGTCAGCGCCTGTCGCGCCGCATCCAGAAGCAACTGGGCGTCGAGCGGCCGAGCCCGGTGCTGCGGGCGTCGTTGCGCTCGTGGATCGCCTCGGTCGAGACCGCGGGCCTCGACTGGCTCGAACACCGTGACATCGAGCGGCCGACGCTGGAGAGGATGCTGGTCGACCAGCTGGTCGCGCTCCTGGGCGCGGCCGCCCGCTATGACGGTGACGTCGGCCGGCTCCTCGAGGCGCTGGGGGAGCGGCCGGCATAGGGGATCGGAAGGATGGCGCCGGGCGGGCGGCGCCAGCTTCCGGACGCGACGGTCCTCGTCACAGAGGTGGACCATGCCGCCGGCCTGGCCCACCGTTCAACCCCCCTGAGGTCCGTGACGAACCCCGGCACTACTCAGAGCGCTGCTGCGGAATCCCCGCCAGCAGAGCCCGGACCTCGGTCTCCCGGTAACGCCGGTGGCCCCCCAGGGTGCGAATCGACGTCAACTTGCCCGCCTTGGCCCACCGCGTGACGGTCTTGGGGTCGACCCTGAACATGGTCGCGACCTCGGCGGGCGTGAGCAGTGGCTCGGCCTCGGGTGTACGAGCTGACATTTGTGCGGCCTCTCCTCCGTGTGGACCGGCTTAGCGATCCTGTGACTGCCTTTGCGCGTGTCACGGATGTCCCCCTATGGCCCCGAACGTGCGGCTTTTCTCGGCCATATGCGGCATCACCCGAAGTGACCATACCGCCACGCTGAGCGATTGGCGAGCCCTTCTTTGACCCAACTGCCCGCCCCCATGGCGATGTCACGCTCGGTGATTCTAGCGACACGTTTCGTGGTATCGCAGTGAAAACGGCAAACTGCTCAGTTCGCAGAAGCGAGCAGCCGCTACTCATGACCTACTCATGCAGGTCAGACGGTTGCATTGGGGCTCAGTTGGCAGATTCCAGAAGTTGCATTGACTTCCAGCGCAGGACGACACGCTGGTACATGGCGAAGGCAAGCTCTTCTTGACCCGTGTCCAGGCCCGTGAGGGCGGCCGACAGCTCCGCGACCGACTGGTCCGCCTGCAGCGCGTCGTCGTCCATGAGGTGCACCAGGCCGCCGTAGTCGAGCTCGACCAGCGAGTGCGGATGGAACTCCTCCAGCCAGCGGGCCACGTCCTCCACGTCGAGGTTGGCCGCCACGTCGCCCAGGTGCCGCCGCAGCACCTGCAGGGCCCGCGCCGCCCGCCTCCTGGCCTGCGCCATGGAGGTCACGTAGATGAGGTTGCGGCCCGTGGCCGTGGTCACGTCCTGCCCGGGGACCGCAGAGCCGAGCACGAGCCAGCGCTCGTTGCCGTCGAACGGCACGAACCACGACGGCGGCACGTGCCAGGCCGTGGTGCGGATGTGGGTGCGCAGCGCGGAGGAGGAGCCGCCGCGCTTGTAGCGGTCGAAGTCGTCGGCGGTCTGCTCGGCGATCGCCTTGGGGACCATGTGATCCATCAGCTTCGGGGGAGTGCTGCCACGCAGCCGTGAGAAGGCCAGCCAGGAGCGCAGGCGCGTCTGCCAGGGGCAGACGTACAGACGGTCCTCGACGCGCCGCAGATAGGCGTTGGGGCTCTCCTGGGCGGGGACCGGCTGAGGGGGCGTGCCGAGCAGCCGCCGCACCGACTCGCCGTGCTCGTGGTTGAGCGCGTTGGCGCGGCGCGGCCGGTCGCGCGAGTCGGCGTAGTCGGCCCAGACCTTCTGCTGGGACTCGGGGAAGGCGGTCAACGGCTCGTAGACGCGGAGGTACGCGGCATAGGGCAGCACGGAGGCATCGTGTCATGAAGACAATCGGCTCGCACCGTCGTGCCCACTACCCTGGAAGGGATCTCCGCCGCGAAGGTGCGGCGGACCGGACAGGGAGTCACTACCGTGACCGACGTCTTCGACCCGTCTCACAAGGACGCGCACGAGCAGGTCGTCTTCTGTGCCGACGCGCACAGTGGCCTGCGCGCCATCATCGCCATCCACAACACCGCACTCGGCCCCGCGCTCGGGGGCACCAGGTTCTATCCGTACGAGAGCGAGCAGGCGGCCCTGGCCGACGTGCTCAACCTCTCGCGCGGCATGGCCTACAAGAACGCCCTGGCCGGCCTCGACCACGGCGGCGGCAAGGCCGTCATCATCGGCGACCCGTCCCGCGACAAGAGCGAGGCGCTCCTGCGCGCCTACGGCAGGTTCATCGAGTCGCTCGGCGGGCGCTACATCACCGCCTGCGACGTCGGCACCTACAGCGAGGACATGGACGTCGTGGCCCGCGAGTCACGCCACGTCACCGGCCGCACGCTCGCCCAGGGCGGCGCCGGCGACTCCTCCATCCTGACAGCCTTCGGCGTCTTCCAGGGCATGCGCGCCTCGGCCGAGCGCGTCTGGGGCACCCCGTCGCTGCTCGGCAGGCGGGTCGGCGTCGAGGGCGTCGGCAAGGTCGGCCACCGCCTGGTCGAGCTGCTGCGCGAGGACGGCGCCGAGGTGGTGATCTGTGACGTCAGCGAGCAGGCCGTCGAGCGCGTGCGGCAGCGCCGGCCCGAGGTCGAGGTGGTGACCGACGCCGAGGCGCTGACCACGGCCGACATCGACGTGTTCGCCCCCTGCGCGCTGGGCGGCGCGCTCGACGACGACACGGTGGCCAGGCTGCGTGCCAAGGTGGTCTGCGGCGCGGCCAACAACCAGCTCGCCCACCCGGGTGTGGAGAAGCAGCTCGCCGAGCGCGGCATCCTCTACGCTCCCGACTACGTGGTCAACTCCGGCGGCGTCATCCAGGTGGCCGACGAGATCCGGGGCTTCGACATGGAGCGCGCCAGGGCCAAGGCGGCCCGGATCTACGACACCACGCTGAAGATTTTCGAGATCGCCGCGGACGAGGGCGTCCCTCCGGCCGTCGCAGCCGATAGGCTAGCCGAGCGCAGAATGTCGGAAGTCGGGCGGATTAGGGCCATTTGGCTGGGCCACTGACGCCCCACGCCCATACGACGTACCGAGCTGGGCACAAAACAGGTACGGTAATAGGCGAACGATAGGCTGACGCCCGTAGTCAGGCGGGGTCAGCGTGTGGTGCGTTAGCGACGAGGGGTCGGGGACGACCCCACACGAGGGGGTCGAGCCAATGGGGCGCGGCCGAGCAAAGGCCAAGCAGGTCAAGGTTGCTCGCCAGCTGAAGTACAACAGCGGTGGCACAGATCTTGACCGTCTTCGCGACGAACTCGGGGTCGGAGACCCCAGCCGCAATGACGACGCCGACGACCTCAACGACGAGTTGGCTGATCGCTATGCCGATTACGCCGGCGACTACGGCGATGACGACGACCGTTCGTCCGGACGTCGCTAGCAGCTCTCCCGGGTGACGCAGTCGATCACTTGGCGTGGCCGCCACGCCGGGTGCGCGCTGCACGTCCACCGCGTCGGGCCCCACGGGCGAAAGCCCGTGGGGCTTTCGTCGTGCTCGGCGAAACACGCGGCCACGCCCGGACACCACGCGGCCACGCCCCGGAGACCACGGGGCCACGCCCGGGAAGCTCCAGC
>NZ_KZ559484.1:0-38778 GCF_002850745.1 Nonomuraea indica | reverse complement strand
CGGCGCCGGGCACGTGTGGCGTCGACCACACGGACCCGGCGCGGGACAGCGGGATCAGCGGTAGCGGGCCTCGCCCGAGCCGGGGACGATCTCGCCGAGCACCCAGGCGGGCAGCCCCCGCTCCGCGAGGAACCGCACCGCCGCGTCGGCGGCCGAGGGGGCGACGACGGCCGCCATGCCCACCCCGAGGTTGAACGTACGGTCCATGTCGCGCTGCCCGATGCGGCCGTGCCCCGCCAGCACCTCGAAGACGGCCGGCGGCGTCCACGACGACCGGTCGAGCAGGGCGTCGAGGTCGCCGGGCAGCGAGCGTGACAGGTTGCCCTCGATGCCGCCGCCGGTGATGTGCGCGTAGGCGTGCACCTCGGCCTCGCGGGCCAGGGCCAGGCAGTCGAGGGAGTAGATCCGGGTGGGCTCCAGCAGCTCCTCGCCGAGCGGCCGGTCCAGCTCGGGCAGGTCGGCGTCGAGCGACAGCCCCGCCTCGCGCAGCACGTGGCGCACCAGCGAATAGCCGTTGGAGTGCACCCCGGACGAGGCGAGCCCCAGCACCACGTCGCCGGCCCGCACGCGGGACGGCCCGAGCATGGCCGACGCCTCGACCACGCCGGTGCCCGCACCGGCCAGGTCGTACTCGTCCGGGCCCATCGCGCCCGGATGCTCGGCCGTCTCGCCGCCCACCAGCGCGGCGCCCGCCAGGCGGCAGCCCTCGGCGATGCCGCCGACGATCTCGGCGACCCGCTCGGGCACCACCTTGCCGCAGGCGATGTAGTCGGTCATGAACAGCGGCTCGGCCCCGCAGACCACCAGGTCGTCGAGGACCATGCCGACGAGGTCGATGCCGATCGTGTCGTGCTTGCCGTACTGCTGGGCGAGCATGACCTTGGTGCCGACGCCGTCGGTGGAGGTGGCCAGCAGCGGCCGCCGGTAGCGCAGCAACGCCGAGGCGTCGAACAGCCCGGCGAAGCCGCTGGCGTCGTCGACGACCTCGGGCCTGCGGGAGCGGGCCACCTTGTCCTTCATCAGCGCGACGGCGCGCTCGCCGGCCTCGATGTCGACGCCGGCGGCCTCGTAACTCGTCACGCCTTGCTCTCCAACACGTACTTGCCGACGTTGTCCTGGTCGATCGGGATGGGATAGGAGCCGTCGAAGCAGGCCATGCACAGCCGCGACGCCGGGATGGTCGTGGCCTTGGTGAGCCCTTCGAGCGAGATGTAGCCGAGGCTGTCGGCGCCCAGCGACGCGCGGATCTCCTCGACCGTGAGCGAGCCCGCGATGAGCTCGGCCCTGGTGGCGAAGTCGATGCCGTAGAAGCACGGCCAGGCGACCGGCGGGGAGGAGATGCGCACGTGCACCTCGCGTGCTCCGGCCTCGCGCAGCATCTTGACGATGGCGCGCTGGGTGTTGCCGCGCACGATCGAGTCGTCTACGACGACCAGGCGCTTGCCCTGCACGACCTCGCGCAGCGGGTTGAGCTTGAGCCGGATGCCGAGCTGGCGGATGGTCTGCGAGGGCTGGATGAACGTCCGGCCGACGTAGGAGTTCTTCACCAGGCCCTGGCCGTAGGGGATGCCGCTCTCCTCGGCGTAGCCGACGGCGGCGGGGGTGCCCGACTCGGGCGTCGGGATGACCAGGTCGGCCTCCACGGGGTGCTCGCGGGCCAGCACCCGGCCGACCTCGACACGGGTGACCTGGACGCCGCGCCCGGCGATCGTGGTGTCGGGGCGGGCGAGATAGACGTACTCGAACAGGCAGCCCTTGGGCTCGGCCAGCGCGAACCGGCGCGAGCGGACGCCGTTGGCGTCGATGGTGAGCAGCTCGCCGGGCTCGATCTCGCGGACGAACGTGGCGCCCACGATGTCGAGCGCCGCCGTCTCGGAGGCGACGACCCAGCCGCGCTCCAGCCTGCCCAGCACCAGCGGGCGGATGCCCTGCGGGTCGCGCGCCGCGTAGAGCGTCGTCTCGTCCATGAACACCAGCGAGTAGGCGCCCTTGACCTGCGGCAGCAGCTCGGCCGCCGCGTCCTCCACGGAACGGTCGCGGTCCTGGGCGAGCAGGGTGGTGAGCACCTCGGTGTCGGTGGTGGCGCGGGTCGCCCCCGGGGCCAGCCGCTCGGCCAGCTCGGGGGTGTTGATGAGGTTGCCGTTGTGGGCCAGCGCGAGGCCGCCCACCTCGGTGGAGCTCAGCGTGGGCTGAGCGTTCTCCCACACGCTGGAGCCGGTGGTGGAGTAGCGGCAGTGACCGATCGCCAGATGCCCACGCAGGGTGCCGAGCACCGACTCGTCGAAGACCTGGGCCACCAGGCCCATGTCCTTGTAGACGAGGATGCGGCTGCCCTCGCTGACCGCGATGCCCGCGGACTCCTGGCCGCGGTGCTGCAACGCGTACAGCCCGTAGTAGGTGAGTTTGGAAACTTCCTCGCCCGGAGCCCAGACGCCGAAGACGCCGCATGCGTCGCGTGGCGCTCGATCGTCGGGGTCCAGGTCATGGCCGAGCCGGCCGTCGCCCTTCAGCACGTGCTTCAGTCTAGGTCGGCCGCTCGGCTGCTCGCACACCCGGGTACGGGGTCACGTGACCTGCGCGGTCGGCCGGTTGGCCGCATGCTGCCCCAAGCATGGCCGGGCCTTTGCCGTGTCGTGCGGTTGCGCCGGAGCGTTGCGCGTAAGGGTGAGGTATCCGGCATCTGACCTCAGTCGGGGAGACGCAGACGTGACCACACCCGGGGACCCGAACCGCGCCTGGCGCGAGGACGAGTCCGACGACTACCTGGGCTCCGGCGGGCCGTCCGCTCCCGAGAGCGCCGACGCCGAGAGCACGGCCGTCTTCGAGCGTCCCGGCGGCACGCGGCCACGGGGCGTCGAGCCGGAGGAGCGGGCCGGGGAGGGGGCGCAACCGCCGCCCGCTCCGGGTGGCACGCCGCCGTACCCCGGCTGGGAGGAGACCGCCCCGCCGCAACCGGGCGGCCCCGCCTCGGCCGCGACGACGCCGTCCCGCTACGAGTCACCCGAGCAGCCCGCCGAGCAGCCGTCAGGGCAGCCGCCCGAGCGACCGTACGAGCAGCCGTCAGGGCAGCCGCCCGAGCGACCCGAGCAGCGGCACGAGCAGGGTGGGCCGGTGCCCGGCACCACGCCCTCCAGCCCGTACGGCGGCCCGCCCGGCGGCGGCCCGGGCCCCGCGCCGTACGGCCCCGGCGGCGCGCCGGGCGGCCCTTACGGCGCGACCGGCGCGACCGGCCCCTACGGCGCGACCGGTCCTTACGGGCCCGGCGGCGCGTACGGCACCGGCTACCCGCCGCCCACCCCGTACCAGCAGGCACCACCGTCCAGGCCGGGCAGCGGGCTGGCGACCGCGTCGCTGGTGCTGGGCGTGGCCAGCCCGTTCCTCGTCTTCGTCTGCTTCACCGGCCTGCTGACCGCGATCCTGTCGATCGTGTTCGGCGGCGTCGCGCTCAGCAAGGGCGTGGGCAAGGGCCGCGCCATCGCCGGCATCGTGATCAGTGTCCTGGCCCTGGCCCTGTTCGCGATCGTGGCCGTGTGGTTCTGGAGCGTGGTCCAGGAATGCTCGGGGCTGCCGCCGGAGCTGGCCGACCGGTGCTTCCGGCAGCGTTTCCCCTGGGTGCGGCCACCGACCTGACCGGGCCGGCCGATCTGACCTAACCGGGCCGGCCGGGCCGGTCGAGGGGCAGGTGGGCCGACAGATCGGCGCGGGCCCCGCTCGCCGCGACCGCTCCCTTGGCCACGGCCTCCTGCCAGGTGAGGCGGCCCACGGCCAGCTCGATCCAGGTGCGCGGGTCCGTCTCCACGACGTTCGGCGGGGTGCCGCGCGTGTGGCGCGGGCCCTCGACGGCCTGCACGGCCGCGTACGGCGGCACGCGCACCTCGACCGTCCGGCCGGGGGCGGCGGTCGTCAGCCGGTCGAGCAGGTGGCGCACGGCCTGCCGGGCGGCGTCGCGCTCGGGGGTGCGGCCCCGGTCGTAGGCGGCGAGCACGGCGGCCACGAGGGCTCCGGCCAGCGCGGTGGCGGGGCCGTCGAAGGGCGGCTCGTCCAGGGCGACGAGCTGGGCGTCCAGCGCGGTCCTCAGCTTCTCGGGGTCGGGTCTGCGTGGTGGCACCCGCCCATTGTCCCCCCGGTTCTCCTTGGGGGCGAAGGGTTCACCATGCCGGAGGCCGTTGTTCACCGAGGGTTACCGCGGTTCTCGTAGCGTCTCGGCCGAAACACCGCGCACCATCTTTGGAGTCTCCCGTGCAGAATCGGCTTCTTCCGCTGCTCACCACGCACAAGTCAGGCCGATCGGCGATGACCTGCCAGTTCCGCTGTGGCAACGCCTGCGCGCACGAGCCCGGCAACGACAGCGGCAACACCTATTTCGGCGACGTCGTCGCCCAGGCCATGTCCCGCCGCGGCGTGCTGCGCGCCGGCGCGCTGGGCGCGCTCGTGGCGGGCACCGGCGTGGCCGGAGCCGTGGGGGCGGCCCCCGCGCTGGCGGACCCGGCCGGGCCCGAGGAGGCCGCGCTGCGCGGAGGTGGCCGCTCGAACCTGCGGTTCACGCCCGTCCCGCCGAACACCGACGACGCGCTGCGGGTGCCCGGCGGCTACACCAGCTCCGTGGTGGTGCGCTGGGGCGACCCCGTGCTGCCGGACGCGCCGGAGTTCGACTTCGACAAGCAGAGCGCCGAGGCGCAGGCCAAGCAGTTCGGCTACAACTGCGACTACGTGACGCTGTTCCCGATGGGCCGTGACCGCGGCCTGCTGTGGGTGAACCACGAGTACACCACCGAGGCCCTGATGTTCCGCGGCTACCAGGGCGGCGGCACCGCGACCGAGGAGCAGATCAAGATCGCGATGGCCGCCCACGGCGGCTCGGTCGTCGAGGTGGAGCGGGTGAAGGGCACCGGCGAGTGGAAGCTGGTCACCAGCGGTCGCCGGCGCTACAACCGGCGCATCACCGTGCACACGCCGATGCGGTTCACCGGCCCGGCCGCGGGCAGCGACCTGCTGAAGACGGCCGCCGACCCGTCCGGCACCAAGCCGGTCGGCATGCTGAACAACTGCGCCGGCGGCACCACCCCGTGGGGCACGGTGCTGACGGCCGAGGAGAACTTCGACCAGTACTTCGTCAACGGCGACAAGGTGCCCGAGGCGCAGCGGCCGTACATCGCCCGCTACACCATCCCGTCCGGCACCTCGTCGAGCAGCCGCCGGTTCGACCGGGTGGAGGAGCGGTTCGACCTGGCCAAGCACCCGAACGAGGTCAACCGGTTCGGGTGGATCGTGGAGATCGACCCGTTCGACCCCGACTCGACGCCGGTGAAGCGCACGGCGCTCGGCCGGTTCAAGCACGAGGCCGCCACGACGACGGTGGCCCCTGACGGCCGCCTGGTGGTCTACATGGGCGACGACTCGCGGTTCGAGTACGTCTACAAGTTCGTCTCGAAGGACCGCTACCGGCCCGGCAACGACCGGCACAACCGCCGGCTGCTGGACGAGGGCACCCTGTACGCGGCCAGGTTCACCGGCGACAGCCCGGCGGCCGAGCTGGACGGATCGGGCAAGCTGCCCTCCGACGGGGCGTTCGACGGTTCGGGCACGTGGATCCCGCTGGTCAGCGGCGACAGGTCGTACGTCGAGGGGATGACCGCCGCCGAGGTGCTCGTCTACACCCGCGCGGCGGCGGACAGGGCCGGCCGCTCGACGGCGGACAAGATCGGCCCCACCAAGATGGACCGGCCGGAGGACGTGGAGCGCAACCCGGTCACCGGCGCCGTCTACATCGCGCTGACCAACAACTCCAACCGGACCGCCGCGCAGGTGGACGAGGCCAACCCGCGCGCCTCCAACAAGCACGGCCACGTCCTGGAGCTGGTCGAGCGGCGCGGCGACCCGACGGAGCTGACGTTCGCCTGGTCGCTGCCGCTGGTCTGCGGCGACCCGAAGGACGCCTCGACGTACTTCGCCGGCTTCGACAAGTCGAAGGTCTCGCCGATCTCCTGCCCGGACAACCTGGCCTTCGACCGTGACGGCAACCTGTGGATCTCCACGGACGGCAACGCGCTCGGCGGCAACGACGGCCTGTTCGCGATGCCCGTGCGGGGCGGGGAGCGCGGCTACCTGCGCCAGTTCCTCTCGGTGCCGGTCGGGGCCGAGACCTGCGGGCCCATGGTCACCCAGGACCAGCGCAGCGTCTTCGTCGCGGTGCAGCACCCCGGCGAGGTGGACGGCGCGAGCCCCGACAGCCCGGCGAGCCGCTGGCCCGACGGTGGCCAGCCCCGCCCGGCCGTGGCGGTCGTCTGGCACGCCGAGGGCCGCAAGATCGGCAGTTGACCTGAACCAAAGTTGAGGTTCTAGGCTCCATGCCATGAGCATGGAAGTGACCGCCTGGCACCAGCTGTACTCGTTGAACAACCAGCGCGAGCGTCGTCCTGTGTCCAGGGCGACGCTCCGCCGTGTCTGGGGTTTCGCCCGGCCGTATCGCCGCCGGATCGCGGTGTACCTGCTGCTCAGCGTGGTGATGGCGGCCCTGGCCGTGGCGCCGCCCGTGCTCGCCGGCCGGGTGCTGGACGCCATCGGCAAGGGTGAGGAGCTCGGCGTCGTCGTCGGCCTGGCCGTCCTCATCGCCGGGCTGGCCGTCGCCGAGGCAGGGCTGGGGCTGCTGGAGAGGTGGCTGTCGGCTGGACTCGGGGAGGGGCTGATCCTCGACCTGCGCACGGCGGTCTTCGACCACGTGCAGCGCATGCCGGTCGCCTTCTTCACCCGCACCCGTACGGGCGCGCTGGTCAGCCGGCTGAACAACGACGTGATCGGGGCCCAGCGGGCGTTCACCGACACCCTGTCCAGCGTGGCGGGCAACGTCGTGACCCTGGTGCTGGCGCTCACCGTGATGATCGGCATCTCGTGGCAGATCACGCTGCTGGCGCTGGTGCTGCTGCCGGTGTTCGTGCTGCCGGCGCGGCGGATGGGCGTGCGCATCGCCCGGCTGCGGCGCGAGGCCGCCGACCACAACGCGGCCATGGGCACCCAGATGACCGAGCGGTTCTCCGCGCCGGGCGCGACGCTGGTCAAGCTGTTCGGCCGCCCCGCGCACGAGTCGGCGGAGTTCGCCGCGCGGGCCCGGCGGGTGCGCGACATCGGCGTGCGCACGGCGATGTCGCAGTTCGCCTTCGTCACCGCGCTGACGCTGGTGTCGGCGCTCGCGCTCGCGCTCGTCTACGGCCTCGGCGGCTTCTACGCGCTGCGCGGCGAGCTCGAAGCCGGTTCGGTGGTTGCGCTGGCGCTGCTGCTCACCCGTCTCTACTCGCCGCTGACCGCGCTGGCCAGCGCCCGGGTGGACGTGATGAGCGCGCTGGTCAGCTTCGAGCGGGTCTTCGAGGTCCTCGACCTCAAGCCGCTCATCCAGGACAGGCCGGACGCGGTACGGGTGCCGGAGGGGCCGGTCGGGGTCGAGTTCGACGACGTGCGCTTCGCCTACCCCTCGGCCGACAAGGTGTCGCTGGCCTCGCTGGAGGAGGTGGCCGCCCTCGACACCCGGGGCGGCGAGGAGGTGCTGCACGGCGTGTCCTTCCGGGCCGAACCGGGGCAGATGGTCGCGCTGGTCGGCTCCTCCGGAGCGGGCAAGTCCACGATCGCGCAGCTCCTGCCCCGCCTGTACGACGTGGACTCGGGGGCCGTACGGATCGGCGGGGTGGACGTGCGCGACCTGAGCGCCGACTCCATCCGCTCGACGCTCGGCATGGTCACCCAGGACGGGCACCTCTTCCACGAGACGATACGGGCCAACCTGCTGTTCGCCCGGCCGGAGGCGAGCGAGGACGAGGTGTGGGACGCGCTGCGCAGGGCCCGCCTCGCCACGCTGATCGAGTCGCTGCCCGACGGCCTGGACACGGTGGTCGGGGAGCGCGGCTACCGGCTGTCCGGCGGCGAGCGGCAGCGGCTCACCATCGCCCGCCTGCTGCTGGCCAGGCCCCAGGTGGTCATCCTGGACGAGGCCACGGCCGCGCTCGACTCCACCTCCGAGGCGGCCGTGCAGGAGGCGCTGGGCGAGGCGTTGGCGGGCCGCACCGCCGTGGTGATCGCGCACCGGCTGTCCACCATCCGGGCCGCCGACCTCATCCTGGTCATCGAGGACGGCCGCGTGGTGGAGCGCGGCACGCACGCCGAACTGCTCGCCGCGGGTGGCCGCTACGAGGAGCTCTACACCACCCAGTTCGCCGAGCCGGCGGTCGTCCCCGCCGCCTGAGCCGCGGGCCGGTCGGCGGCGCGGGGAGCGCGCAGGGCGTCCAGGCCTACCGGGACGGCGGCCGCCTCCGGGCGGCCGTCCTGGTCACGCCCGCGACCAGAGGGCCCAGATGTCGTCGGCGTCCCGCCGGGCGGTCAGGGCCATGTCGTCGAGCTGCGCATGGCGGGCCTTCAGCGCGCTCACCACGTTCTGGACCTCCTGCAACTCGGGCGGCACCCCGCCCGAGCCCCTGACCGCGTGTTGCCCTTCGGCCAGGCGCAGCCCGGCGTCGTCCAGGTGTCTCGACACATGCCCTCGAAGCTGGGCACGGACATTCCGCAGGCGGACTTCCGCATTCTGCACTCGCCACTGGATCGAAATGCCGTCAGAGCCTTCGAGATTCTGCTTGAACCGCAGGCGGGTGGCCGCATCGACGCGCCCGGCGGAAACCGCCTCCACATGGCGGGTGAGGGTGTCCTTGACCTCCGCCAGGGACCTTTGCGCCGAGCGGAGCTGCGTCTCGGCGCGGTCCAGGCCGGCTCTTGCCTGGCCGGCCGAGATCCTGGCGTGTGCCACCTTGGTGCGCACGGCCGGGAGGGCGTCGGCCAGCGCGCGTCCCCGCGTCGTGATCACCTTCTGCTCGCCCTGCAGCGTCTGCCCGGCACGTGCCTTGGCCGACTGCCCGCGTACCAGGTCGGCCAGGCGGGTGAAGATCCGGCCGACCGCGTGCATGGCGGTACGGATCCACTGCTGCACCCGCTGCGCGAACGGCCGCAGCCGCGCCAGCAGGAACAGCCGGCCCTGCGGGGTGAGCGCGGCGAGTCCCGCCAATCCGGCCAGGCCGGTCAGCACGCCGCCCGCCCATTTGATCGTGGTCACCGCCACCTGCGCGACACTTGCCGCCACCGACACCTGGTGGGCATGAGCGTTGGCCCGCGGCAGCACGCCGTCCTTGCCCAGCACGTGCTGATCCAGCGCGTCGCTGGCCGCGCCCGCGTTCGCCCCGCCGAGCCGGTGCGCGCGGACGCCGTCCTCGCCGATCGCCGCCTGCGAGGTCGCCACCGACTCCAGCACACCGGCGTGGCGTTCCAGCTCGCCGGTGCGCGACGGCTGAGGCACGCCCAGGACGCCGAAACCGATCGACTCAAGCCCGGCGGTCATGGTTGATGATCACCTCGTTGGCGGTCTCGGCCTGCGCGTTGCGGGCCGCCATCAGCGCCTGCCCGTCACCCAGGGTGTCCCAGTCGGCCAGCAACTCCTCCGTGCCGCCGGTCAGCGCCAGGAGAAAGTCCTGGTAGGGGCGGGAGAACTCGGGATACGGCAGCGGTGCGGGGCCGCCCAACTGCGCGCGCAGACCCTCGTGGAAGCCCGACTGCTCGTCCGTCAGCGTGTGGAACGCCCGGCCGGACGCCATGCGACCGGCCGTGTCCCACACGACCCCCTCATCGGTCACGAAACATCACCGTTCCTCGATGCGGCGCAGCGCTTCGTCCAGACTCGCCGTCAACCGGGCGAAGTCGCGGGCCGCCTGGTTCTCCATGTCGTCGAGCCGGCGCGTGAACTCCTCCACGTCCAGGCTCTGCTCTTCGGCCGGCGGCTCGATGCGGCTCAGCCTGTCCTGTTGCGCCGCCCGCACCGCCGAGAGAACATGATCGGCCAGGTCATCGGAGCCGAAGCGCATCGCGCGGGCGTTCAGCCGGAGCTCGGCCAGGAGGCCGTCCTCGCCGACCACGGCGCGTACCAGCCCTCCGGCGGCCTCTCCCGAACCGGTAGGCGGTTCGTCCTCGTCTGGCGCCATGGGCAGTACTCCTATTCCGGCGGTGCCGTCTGCCGAATAAGATCATCAATGTACACCGCCCACCCCCCGCCCCCGGAACCGCCTCTTCCGTTCCGAAACGCCCCTGCGGTGACGAGGGCGCCCCGCCCCGCAGCCACCCACCCGACTCGTGACGACGGCCCACTCCCTGCACCCGGTCAGCCGCTACCGCGACGTCGAGTCCCGCCTCGCTGGCGCCTTCAGATGAGGCCCAGCTTCAGCATCAATGCCCGATCGAGATCAGCGGCCTCGTGCGCTTCGAGCGCGCCCTTGAAGTCGCCGAGCCGTGAGGGGGACACGGAGTAGATCTGGTCGGTGAGGATGCGCGACTTCGTGCCGTCGAGTTCGAAGTCGGGCCGGTAGACGGCCGCCCCGGCGCTCGTGGAGGTGAGAGCCACTGTCACCGAACTCGTGGCGAACCGGTCGGACTGGATGATCACGGCGTATCGTCGGCCTTGCTGCTCATGGTCCCGACTGCCCGGCAGTGCCTTGATCTCGTAGATCGCACCCCGGGATATCACTCCGCGACACCCATGAACCGCTGAATCGCCAGCATCTCGGCCTGGTCGTCGGGGTCGTTCCGCAAACGTTCGGCGTCGGCTGCGGCCTGCTCGAGCAGCATTTCCTTGTACGTGCGCAGCAAGGCGTAGCGGACGGCCTCGGAACGGCTTCGCGTGTCTCCCGCCAAGGCGCGCAGGGCGGTCTCCATCGCCTCATCGGTACGAACGTTCAGAGTCCCCATGCACCGAATGTAACACGTTTTGTGATACGTCAGCGGCGGTTCGGCCGGGCCAGGGCGGCGAGGGCGGCGCCGGTGAGGGCCACCGCGCACAGCACCGCGTACGTCCGGCGGAAGCCGTCCATGAGCTGCTCCACGGCCACCGGCGACAGCGTGGACAGCGTGCCGGCGTACACCTGGGCGCCCAGCTCCGGCCCGACCGAGCCCGCCAGCAGGCTCAGCGACACGCCGACGCTGAGCACGACGCCCACGTTCATCACCATCAGCCGGAACCCGTTCACCACTCCCAGCCCTCCGGCAGGCAGCCCCTGCATGACCTGCGTGGTGTTGCCGGTGAGGAACGCGCCGCTGCCGCAGCCGGCCACGAACAGCCCCACGCCCACCACCCAGTACGGCGTGCCGGCCCCGGTGGCCAGCACCAGCACGCCCAGCCCGGCCGTGCTCAGCAGCGAGCCGCCCACCGACAGCGCGTACGCGGGAACCCGCCGCCCCAGCGCCCCCGCCACCGGCGAGGCCACGGCCATGCCCACCGGCACCGGCAGCACGCTGAGCCCGGCCGTGAAGGCGTCCACGCCCCGCGCCGCCTGGAAGTACAGCGCGACGACCAGGATGAGCGACGCCCGCGCCAGCGCGTTGCAGAACGAGGCCAGGTTGGCGAAGGCCAGCATCCGCCCGCCGAACAGCCGCCCGTCCAGCACCGGATGGGTGGCCCGCCGCTCCACCAGCACCACCAGCGGCACCAGCACCGCGAACACCGCCGCACCGGCCACCGCCACCGGGCTGGACGGCCCGCGCGCGCCCGCCTCGGACAGCGCCAGCAGCAGCGCCGACAACGCCGCGAACACCAGCGCGTTGCCCAGCGCGTCCACCGGCTGCTTCGGCCCGCGTGGCACCCCGCGCAGCGTCACCGCCCCCCACACCAGCGCCAGCACCCCGGCGGGCACGTTCACCCAGAAGATCCACTGCCAGCCGGCCGTCTCGGCGATCAGGCCGCCCAACGTGGGCCCGGCGAGCTGCGCCACGGACAGCGTGCCGATGTAGACGCCCATCCCCTGGCTGAGCCGCTCGGGCGGGAACGCGTCGGTGATGATCACGGTGCCGTTGGCCAGGATCATCGCCGCCCCGGCCGCCTGCACGACCCGCATCGCCACGAGGAACCACACGTCCGGCGACAGCCCGGCCAGCAACGACGCCACGGTGAACAGCGCGAAACCGGCGAGGTAGACCTCCCGCCGCCCGACCAGGTCGGCGACGCGGCCGAAGAACACCAGGCTCGCGGTGTTCACCAGCAGGAACGACAGCAGGATCCAGCCCGACTCGAACGGGCCGGCCGAGAAGTGGCGCACGACCGAGGGCAGCGCCACGTTGAGCGTGCTGCCCGCGACCCCGATGAGGACCAGCCCCAGACTGGTCACCGAGCACACCCGCCAGGCGTAGCGCAGCCGGGCCCGGCGCGCGGCCTCGTCCTCGCGGCCGGTCACGACGTCAGCGGGCCCGCTTGCGCAGCCCCTCGACGTCGTGGATCACCACGCGGCGCCGCCCCGTCTCGATGAGGCCCCGGTCGCGCAGGCTCCGCAACGCCTTGCTCACCGCCTCGCGGGAGGCGCCGGTCCAGCCGGCGAGCTCGTCCTGGGAGAGCGGCAGCGCCACGCGGACCCCGCCGCCGGTCTCCTCGCCGTATCGGTCGGCCAGCTCCAGCAGCCGGGTGGCCACCCGGCCGGTGGTGTCGTACGCGCCGTACTCGATGCGCTTGCGGTCGGAGTCGCGCAGCCGCTCCGTGACCATCCGCAGGAGCAGCACCGCCACCCGCCCGTGCGCCTGCAGGAACGCGGCGAAGTCGCTGATCACCACGCCCGCGACGGGCTCCAGCGCGGTCACGGTCGCCGACCGGGGCGAGCCGTCGATGCACGACATCTCGCCGATCAGGCCGCCCGGACCGCGCACGGCCAGCACCACCTCCGTGCCGCTGCTCGTGTGCGAGGAGACCTTGACCCGCCCCTCGGTCAGCACGAGCACCCAGTCGGAGGTGTCGCCCTCCGACATGAGGCTCGCGCCGCGCTCCCACCGGCGCGGCCGGCCCGCGGCGTGCAGCGCCTCGACCTCGTCGGGGGTGAGCATGGAGAGGAACTCGCCGGCCTCAGGGTTCATGGGCCTGATTATGGCGGCAGGGCAGGCCGCCTTTCACGTCACAAACGGCCGCAACCGTGTTACGGCAGCTCGGTCAGGACGTACGCGGCGACCTTCTCCTCCTTGCCCTTCAGGGTCAGCCTGCCGAGGGGGGTGGCCTTGGCGCCGCGGCCGAGCTGCTGCAGCGTCGTCCCGCCGATCACGACGGTGCCGGGCTCGGCCAGCGCCTGGAGCCGGGCGGCCACGTTCACGCAGTCGCCCATCGCGTTGAAGCCGCGCAGCCGGGGGCTGCCGATGTTGCCCACGAGCGCCGGCCCGGTGTTGACCCCGACCCGGAACGTCGGCCACTCCACGTCGCCCGCCCGCTGCCAGGCGACCTCCTCGGCGATCTCGGCGGCGGCCCGCTGCATGGCCAGCGCCGCCCGGCAGGCGGCCGCGGCGTGGTCGGCCTGCGTGGCCGGGGCGTTGAAGAGGGCGAGCAGCGCGTCGCCGACGAACTGCACGATCGTGCCGCCGTTGTCGAGGACGCACGGCACGGCGGCCGTGTGGTACCGGTTGAGCATCTCGACGATCTCGCCGGGCGTCACCTGCTCGGAGAACGACGTGAAGCCCTTCAGGTCGGCGAAGAGCGCGGTCAACTCCTTGAGCTGGCCGCCGAGGGCCGCCTGCGAGGGGTCGGCGAGCAGGGCCTGGGCCACGTCGGGCGACATGTACTGCCGGAAGAGGGTGTCGAGCTCCTGGTAGAGGCGGGCGTTCTCCAGCGCCAGCGAGAGCTGCCCGGCCAGGGTGGCGGCCAGCGCCTCGTCCTGCGGGGTGCGGCCGACCGGCACCTCCAGCGCCCCGGCCGGGCGGCCCTTCACGGTCAGCGGGAACGCCAGCAGCTCGCCGCGCCGGACGGGCTCGTCGCCGTCGAAGGCGTACGAGCGCGAGCCGATGTGGGTGCGGCCCTCGGACACCAGGCCGATCCGCACGTCGCCGAACGCCTGGCGCACCCGCTCCAGCGCCCCGGCGAGCAGCTCGGTCTCCGGCAGGCCGACGCGGGTGTGCGCGCTCACGGCGACCAGCGCGCCGAGGCGTCCGGACAGCTCCCGCTCGTTCGCCAGCGCCTGGCCGGCCCGGTCGAGGACCGCCGCCTGGCCCTCGTTGAGCCGGAACTTGCCCGACAGCCGGGTCGCCGCCATCGGCTCGCCCCGCCGCACGTGCTCGACGAGTTCCTCCAGCGCCTCGTCGTACTGCTGCTGGATGCGGGCCACGGTCGCCGAGAGCGTCACCGAGTCGAACAGGCCCGCACTGGACCCCTCGCGCCTGAACTGCAGGTAGGCGCTGTAGGCGACGAACCCGAACGCGAACGTCAGCAGCACGTGCCACAGCCACCACGTCAGGTGCCAGTTGAGCTGCGACATCCCGGCCACCATGGTCTCGGCGAGCAGCGCGTACGCGGTGAGCAGGCTGACCAGCATGGCCGACGGCCGGCCGCGGTGCAGCCGGAACATCATCACCGTCGCCGCGACGTACAGCACCAGGCCGGGCAGCGCCGCCCAGGCCACCCACGCGTGGAACCCGCCCAGCGGCGGCTCGCTGAGCGGGGTCAGCCCGTCGACGAGGGAGCCGAAGCCCCACAGGATCATGAATCCGACGAGGACGCCCCGGATCACGTGCTGGGCGGACAGCACGGCCCGCGCCGCCCGCTCACCCAGCGGCAGCGCCGAGGCGAACGCGAAGCCCGACGCGATGGTGAGCCCGACCTGCTGGCCGAGGTCGAACCCCAGCGACCCGGTGGGCAGGATGATCGTCGGCGTGGCGAGCCCGTGCATGAAGAAGAACCCAGCACTGGCCAGGAACACCATCGACACGAGGAACAGGCGGGCGTCCTGCCTGCGGCGCGACGCCTCGCTGATCAGCATGCCGAGCGCCACGTTGACGCCGGCCACGGCGAGGATCATCCAGAAGTGGCTGGAGTTGTGGTGCCACTCGACGTTCAGGTCGGGCTCGGCCAGCAACAGCCAGAGCCCCAGCATGGGCAGCACAAGGTGGATGGCCCAGACGACTCCCCGGACCGGCTGCGTGGCGGGCGGGAGGTAGGGGCTTTCCGTCGGCACGGTCCCGATTATCCACGGCCGGCTCGACGGCACACCGCGTCCTTTTACGGGGAAGGGCCGGCACGGGAAACCCGTGCCGGCCCTTCCGCGAGAGCCCGTCAGCCGAACAGGGCCGGCAGCGTGGCCGCGTGCTTGTCGCGCAGCTCGGCGACCGGAACCTCCAGCACGCCCTCCACGACGAGCGACGCGCCGCCCGTCGTGCCGAGCCCGTAGCAGGGCACGTCGTGCTCGGCGCACAGCGCGGCGAACTCCTCGAACGCCTCCGGCCGGACCGCCACCAGCGCCCTGGCCGCCGACTCGCTGAACAGCGCGGTGAACGGGTCGCCGGTGACCGTCACCGTCGCCCCGACGCCGCGGGCCAGGCACGCCTCGGCCAGCGCGACGCCGAGGCCGCCGTCGGACAGGTCGTGGGAGCCCTCGACGAGCCCGCGCCGGGCCGCCTCGACCATGACGGCCGCCAGGGCCTGCTCGGCCTCCAGGTCGGCCACGGGCGGCAGCCCGCCGAGGTGGCCGTGGACGACGTGCGCCCACTCCGAGCCGCCGAACTCCTCCCGGGTCTCGCCGAGCAGCGCGACCCG
The DNA here is from genome assembly GCF_002850745.1 of Nonomuraea indica. GTDB lineage: Bacteria > Actinomycetota > Actinomycetes > Streptosporangiales > Streptosporangiaceae > Nonomuraea > Nonomuraea indica. Next base: position 23,210 of record NZ_KZ559484.1, on the reverse strand, counting down.
CAGCCCTTCGGCGGTGAAGCCCGAGCCGACGCGCCTGGCGACGTCGTCGATCACGCCGAGCACGCCCACGACGGGGGTCGGGTTGACGGCGGTGGAGCCGGTCTGGTTGTAGAAGGACACGTTGCCGCCGGTGACCGGCACGCCGAGGGCCCGGCAGGCGTCGGCCAGGCCGCGCACCGCCTCGGCGAACTGCCACATGACCTCAGGGTCCTCGGGGGAGCCGAAGTTGAGGCAGTTGGTCACGGCCAGCGGCCGCGCTCCGGTCACGGCGACGTTGCGGTACGCCTCGGCCAGCGCGAGCTGCGCCCCCGCGTACGGGTCGAGCTTGGCGTAGCGGCCGTTGCCGTCGGTGGCCAGCGCGATGCCGCGGGTCGTCGGCTCGGCTCCGGCCATCGACTCGGAGACGCGCAGCATCCCGGCGTCGGCCGGCTGCGCCAGCACCGTGTTGGAGCGGACGTAGCGGTCGTACTGGGAGGTCACCCACTCGCGGGAGGCGAGGTTGGGCGAGCCGAGCAGCCGCAGCAGCGTGGCGCCCAGGTCGCCGGGCCGCTCCAGCCGGTCGGGGGTGTCGGCGTTGAGCGCGGCCTGCCCGGCGGGCTCGTGGTAGGGGCGCTCGTAGACGGGGCCGTCGTCGGCGGCGGTGCCCGGCGGGATGTCGACGATCACCTCGCCGTCCCACGTCATCACGAGCCGCCCGGTGTCGGTGACCTCGCCGATGACGGTGGCCGGGACGTCCCACTTCTGGCAGATCGCCATGAACGCCGGGATGTCGTCGGGGCGGACGACCGCCATCATCCGCTCCTGCGACTCGCTCATGAGGATCTCCTCGGGCCTGAGCGAGGGGTCGCGGAGCGGCACCAGGTTGAGGTCGACGCTCATGCCGCCGGTGCCCTTGGCGGCCAGCTCGGTGGTGGCGCAGGAGACGCCGGCCGCGCCGAGGTCCTGGATGCCGACGACCACGTCGGCCGCGTACAGCTCCAGGCAGCACTCGATGAGCAGCTTCTCCATGAACGGGTCGCCCACCTGCACGGCCGGCCGCTTGGCGTGCGACTCGTCCTCGAACGTGGCGCTGGCCAGCACGGAGGCGCCGCCGATGCCGTCGGGGCCGGTCGAGGCGCCGAACAGGACCACCTTGTTGCCGGGGCCGGGCGCCGTGGCCAGCTTGATCTGGTCCTTGCGCAGCAGGCCGACGCAGAGGGCGTTGACCAGGGGGTTGCCGATGTAGCAGGGGTCGAAGACGACCTCGCCGCCGATGTTGGGCAGGCCCAGGCAGTTGCCGTAGTGGCTGATGCCCTCGACCACGCCCGGCAGCACCCGCCGGGTGTCCACGGCGTCGGCCGCGCCGAAGCGCAGGGAGTCCATCACGGCGATCGGGCGGGCGCCCATCGACATGATGTCGCGCACGATGCCGCCGACGCCGGTGGCCGCGCCCTGGTGCGGCTCGACGTAGGACGGGTGGTTGTGCGACTCGATCTTGAACGTGGCGGCCCAGCCGTCGCCGATGTCCACCACGCCGGCGTTCTCGCCCATGCCGACGAGCAGCGCCTCGGACTTGGGCGCCTTGGTGGCGAACTGGCGCAGGTGCACCTTGGACGACTTGTACGAGCAGTGCTCGGACCACATGACGCTGTAGATGGCCAGCTCGGACCCGGTGGGACGGCGGCCGAGGATCTCCTTGACCCGGTCGTACTCGTCCTGCTTCATCCCCAGCTCGGCGAAGGGCATCGGCTCGTCGGGAGTGCTCTCGGCCCGCTTGACGGAGTCGGTGCTCATGCGTTCACCAGCTTCTTGAGGATGGAGGTGAAGAAGCCGAGGCCGTCGGTGCTCGGGGCGCCGACCAACTCCTCGACGGCGTGCTCGGGGTGCGGCATGAGGCCGACCACGTTGCCCGCCTCGTTGCGGATGCCCGCGATGTCGTTCATGGAGCCGTTGGGGTTGCCGCCGACGTAGCGCACCACCACGCGGTCGCCGGCCTCCAGCTCGGCCAGCGTCTCGGCGGAGGCCACGTAGCGGCCCTCGCCGTGCTTGATCGGCAGCGTGATCTCCTGGCCCGGCGTGAACGCGGAGGTCCAGGCGGTGCCGGTCTGCTCGATGCGGACGCGCTGGTCACGGCAGACGTAGTGGAGGGAGGCGTTGCGGGTCAGGGCGCCCGGCAGCAGGTGCGCCTCGCACAGGATCTGGAACCCGTTGCAGGTGCCCAGCACGGGCAGGCCCGCCCGCGCGGCCGGGATGAGCTCCTCCATCAGCGGCGCGAACCGCGAGATGGCGCCGCACCGTAGGTAGTCGCCATAGGAGAAACCGCCCGGCAGGAACACCGCGTCGACCCCCTTGAGGTCGTGGTCGGCGTGCCACAGCGGGACCGCCTGGGCGCCCACGAGGTGCACGGCTCGGGCGGCGTCCTGGTCGTCGAGTGTGCCTGGAAACGTGACAATGCCCACACGGGCAGCGCTCATGACAGTCGTCCCCTTCGAGGATGCGCACGCCACCGTCGCCTCGGGGTGGACGGGGGCGGTAGTCCCAGGTTATCGGGTGCGGCCGGATGCACCTCGCCGGGCGGGTCAGACGGCGGCGAGCTGGCGGGGGCGGGCGTCGGCCTCGTCGTCCCAGGCGAGCTGCTTGCGCAGGTGGACCGTGGTGCCACGACCCGGGGTGATGCCGAAGGAGATCTCGTCGACCACCGACCGCATGATCAGCAGGCCGCGGCCGTTCTCGGTGTCGGGGGGCGGGAAGTGCAGCGGCATCGACGGCAGCCCGCCTCCGCTGTCGGCCACGCGTACGTCGCAGCGGCCGTAGCCGATCGACGCCGACACCTCGTAGCGGTTGGCGGGCCCCCCGTGCCGCACCGCGTTGGAGCACGCCTCGGAGACGGCGAGCAGCATGTCGGAGATGCAGGTCTCGCTCACGTTGAGCGAGCGCATCGCATCGCCGAGCACCCGCCTGACCATCGGTATGCCGATGGCGTCCCGGGGCAGTGCCAACGAGAACTCAATATCCACCGGACTCCTCCGGGCTCCGGAATGTCACCTGGAGTAGGTTTCCCCGTGAAATCGGGGCTAACCGCAAAATCACGTTGTTGTTATTTAGTGTTGGCACGCTCGTGGGGTTAGAACGCGCCGGAACCCGGTGGTAAGCCGCGTAGCGGAATCTTGGGGCCCGAAAGCGGTGATCTACCCCTCAACCCGGACGGTGTAGTCCTCGATCACCGTGTTCGCCAGAAGCGTCTCGGCCATCTTTCGGACGTCCGAAACGGCCGCCTCGTCGGCGGGGCCGTCGAGCTCGATCTCGAAACGCTTGCCCTGCCGCACCGCCGCGACCCCCGAGAAGCCCAGCCGGGGCAGCGCGCGGGCGATCGCCTGGCCTTGCGGATCGAGAATCTCAGGCTTCAGCATGACGTCCACGATGACGCGGGCCACGGGTTCCTCCTGGGTGCAGCCTGGATCGGACCAGGTCGGGGTGGGGTCGGGAAAGCCAGCCTACCGGTGCGTGTGGCGGTCGGCACAACGGGAACGGGGTGGACATGGGGCTTGCGCGGAGGGCTGTGACGTCTGCCACGATGTCCCCAAACGCGTACGAACCACCATCACATGGTCCGACGCCCAAAAGGCCGGCATGCGATGGCAACCCCATCTGCACCGGCCCTGACCGCACAGGAGTGGCACGTGACCGCCGACGCCTCTCGTGGTGCCGAAGCACCCCCAGAGCTCGTCCAGTTGCTCACCCCCGAGGGAGAGCGGGTCGAGCACCCCGACTACGACATCGACCTCAAGCCGGAGGAGGTCAGGTCCCTCTACCGCGACCTGGTCCTCGTCAGGCGCATCGACCTGGAGGCCGTGGCCCTGCAGCGGCAGGGCGAGCTCGGCATCTGGGCGTCGCTCCTCGGCCAGGAGGCGGCGCAGATCGGCTCCGGCCGCGCGCTGACCGACGCCGACATGGCCTTCCCCACCTACCGCGAGCACGGCGTGGCCTGGTGCCGCGACGTGGACCCGGTCAAGCTCCTCGGCCTGTTCCGCGGCGTCAACCACGGAGGCTGGGACCCCAAGGAGCACAACTTCCACCTCTACACGATCGTCATCGGCAGCCAGACCCTGCACGCGGTCGGCTACGCCATGGGCATCCAGCGTGACGACGCGAGCGCCGCCACGATCGCCTACTTCGGCGACGGCGCCACCTCCCAGGGCGACGTCAACGAGTCGTTCATCTGGGCCAGCGTGTTCAACGCGCCCATCGTGTTCTTCTGCCAGAACAACCAGTGGGCGATCTCCGAGCCGCTGGAGAAGCAGACCCGCATCCCGCTCTACCGCCGCGCCTCCGGCTTCGGCTTCCCCGGCATCCGGGTCGACGGCAACGACGTCTTCGCCTGCCTCGCCGTCACCAGGCAGGCGCTCAAGAACGCCCGCGAGGGCCATGGCCCCACCCTGATCGAGGCGTACACCTACCGGATGGGCGCCCACACCACCACCGACGACCCGACCCGCTACCGGGTGGCCAGCGAGCTGGAGGCGTGGAAGCTCAAGGACCCCATCGAGCGGGTCAAGTCCTACCTGTTCAAGAACGAGCTGGCCGACCAGGCGTTCATCGAGTCCGTCGAGGCGGAGGCCGACCAGCTCGGTGCCGACCTGCGCAGGCGCTGCCTGGCCATGCCCGACCCCGAGCCGCTCGACATGTTCGACCACGTCTACACCGAGCCGCACCCCCTGATCGACGAAGAGCGCGCCCAGTTCGCCGCTTACCTGGAGGGCTTCGAGCGATGACCGTCCTGAGCCTGTCCAAGGCGCTCAACGAGGGCATGCGCAAGGCCATGGAGGACGACTCCAAGGTCCTCATCATGGGAGAGGACGTCGGCAAGCTCGGCGGCGTCTTCCGCGTCACCGACGGCCTGCAGAAGGACTTCGGCGAGGACCGGGTGATCGACACCCCCCTGGCCGAGTCGGGCATCATCGGCACCGCGATCGGCCTGGCGCTGCGCGGCTACCGGCCGGTGTGCGAGATCCAGTTCGACGGCTTCGTCTTCCCCGCCGCCGACCAGATCATCACGCAGCTCGCCAAGATGCCGATGCGCTCGCTGGGCGCGATCAAGCTTCCGGTCGTCGTGCGCATCCCGTGCGGCGGCGGCATCGGCGCGGTCGAGCACCACAGCGAGTCGCCCGAGGCCTACTTCACCCACACCGCAGGCCTGCGCGTGGTGGCCTGCTCCAACCCGGCCGACGCCTACTCCATGATCCAGCAGGCGATCCGGAGCGACGACCCGGTGATCTTCTTCGAGCCGAAGCGCCGCTACTGGGAGAAGGCCGACATCGACACCGGCTCCACCGACTGGTGGACGCCCCTCGACAAGGGCAAGGTGGTGCGGCAGGGCACCGACGCCACGCTGCTCGCCTACGGCCCCATGGTCAAGACCTGCCTGGAGGCCGCGACGGCCGCCGAGGAGGACGGACGCTCCCTGGAGGTCATCGACCTGCGCTCGCTCAACCCGCTCGACGCTCCCCTCGTCATGGACTCCGTCCGCCGCACCGGCCGGGTCGTGGTGGTGCACGAGGCCCCGGTCAACAGCGGATTCGGGGCCGAGCTGGCCGCGCGGATCACCGAGCAGTGCTTCTACCACCTGGAGTCACCGGTGCTGCGGGTCGGCGGCTTCTCCACCCCCTACCCGCCGTCGAAGCTGGAGGAGCACTACCTCCCCGACCTGGACCGGGTGCTCGACGCCGTCGACCGCGCCTTCGGCTACTGAGAGGGGACCCGGTTCCATGCGACGTGAGTTCAAGCTCCCCGACGTCGGCGAAGGGCTGACCGAGGCGGAGATCGTCCGCTGGCACGTCAAGGACGGCGACGCGGTCAAGGTCAACCAGATCGTGGTCGAGATCGAGACGGCCAAGTCCATCGTCGAGCTGCCCATCCCCTGGGACGGCGTCGTCGCCGGGCTGATGGCCGGTGAGGGCGAGACCGTCGACGTGGGCGTGCCGATCATCGCCGTCGACACCGCCGAGGAAGGCGCCGCGCCCGCCGACGCCTCCCGTACGGCCGGCGCCCCCGGCGCCGTGTCCGGGGCGGAGGGCGCGGACGGCGGCGCCGCCACGGGCCGGGGCGCGGCCCTGGCCGACGACATGGTCCCCAGCCCGCCGCCCGAGGGCGCGGTGGAGCCCGGCCTGCACGGCAGCCCGGCGCCCCGCGAGGAGCGCCAGGCGGTCCTGGTCGGCTACGGCGTCAAGACCGGCGCCACCAAGCGCCGCGCCCGCAAGCCCGGCCACGCCGGACAGTCCGGCGCGCCGGCCCCCGCCCCGCAGCCGGTCCCGGCCGCGCCGGCCCCTGCCCCGCAGCCGGTCCCGGCCGCGCCGGCCCCCGCGCCGCGGCCGGTCCCGGCCGCGCCGGTCGCAGGCCCGGCGCGGGCCGAGGCCGACAGGCCGGTGACCACCGCGCGGGTCGCGGTGCTCGCCAAGCCGCCGGTGCGCAAGCTGGCCAAGGACCTCGGCGTGGACCTCACCACGCTGACCGGCACCGGCCCTCAGGGCTCGATCAGCCGCGAGGACGTCCACGCCGCGGCCCAGGCCCCCCAGGCGCCGACGCGCCAGGAGTCCGGGGCGCCGGCCGGGCAGGCCTGGGAGGAGCGCATCCCCATCAAGGGCGTGCGCAAGATGACCGCGCAGGCCATGGTGGCCAGCGCGTACACCGCGCCGCACGTCACCGAGTTCCTCCAGGTGGACGTCACCGGCACCATGGAGGCGGTCCGGCGGCTGCGCACGCTGCCCGACTTCGCCGAGGTCAAGGTGTCGCCGCTGCTCCTGGTGGCCAAGGCCGTGCTGGTCGCCGCCAGGCGGCACCCGATGATCAACTCTTCCTGGGACGAGGCGGCCCAGGAGATCGTGGTCAAGCACTACGTGAACCTCGGGATCGCCGCCGCCACCCCGCGCGGGCTCGTGGTGCCCAACATCAAGGGCGCCCACGAGCTGCCGCTGCCCGAGCTGGCCAGACGCCTCGGGCAGCTCGCCGAGACCGCCAGGGCCGGGCGCACGCAACCGGCCGAGATGGCGGGCGGCACGTTCACGATCACCAACGTGGGCGTGTTCGGCGTCGACACCGGCACCCCGATCCTCAACCCGGGCGAGGCGGCCATCCTCGCCTTCGGCCAGGTCAGGGACATGCCGTGGGTGGTGGACGGCGAGCTGGCCGTGCGCAAGGTGACGACGCTGTCGCTCTCGTTCGACCATCGCATCGTGGACGGCGAGCTGGGCTCGCTGTTCCTGCGCGACGTGGGCGACATGCTGGAGGACCCGCTGCGCATGCTCGCCTGGAGCTGAACACGCCGCCGCTCCCCGGGCCCAGGTCAGGGGAGCGGCGCGCCGGTAGGGTGGCCGCATGATTCGCCATGTCGTGCTGTTCACCTGGACCGAGGACGCCACCGACGAGCAGAAGGCGGCGGTGGCGCCCGAGCTGCGCAAGCTGCCGGCCGCCATCCCGCAGATCCGCTCCTACACGGTCGGCCCCGACGCGGGCATCAGCCCGGGCGGCCATGACTTCGCGGTGGTGGCCGACTTCGACAGCGTGGCCGACTTCGAGACCTACCGCGATCATCCGGTGCACCAGGCGGTGATCGCGGAGCGCATCAAGCCGATCATGGCCACCCGCGCCGCCGCCCAGCTCAGCCTGTAGGCGCCTCGTCCGTCCAGCCGAGCGACCTGATCAGTTCCCACCGGAACGGCGTGCCGGGCCGGATGTCGGCGTATTCCGGATTGGGCTTCAGCAGCGCCTCCTGCAAGCCCAGCAGCTCGCCGCTCTCGCGGTCCAGCAGGATCAGCTCCTGCATGTCGTTCTCGCGCGGCGGCTGCACCAGCGCCACACCCACCCGGCCCTCGACGTCGGTGACCCCGTCCACCACGGTCACCCCGGGGGAGGCCGCCAGCATGCGGCAGACGGCGGCCCTCGTGGCGGGGGTGATCTCGATGTCCTTGAGGAGATGCGTGGCGAGGTTCCACAGGAAGTTCTCCCGGCTCTCCGGGGCGCCCTGCGGGTGGAGCCTCAGCAGGTGCCGTCTGAGCGTCGCGGCGTCGGTGGGCAGCTGTGCGGCCGGTCCCACCGGGTAGCCGACGCTGTCGGCCGGGAGGCTCTCGACCCTGGCGCTGCCGATGCGGCACCGGTCCTCGGCCGCGCAGAGCGGCGGCGATCCCGCGGCCTTCCACGCTCGCCTGTCGGTGGCGGTGAGCGGTTCGGCCGACAGGTCCGTCCGCTCCGTCCGCACGGTCGCCCCGTCGCGCCAGACGACGTCCTTGATCCGCCGCTCGACGGTGTAGGCGCCCTTCGGGCGGCTCAGGTGCACCTCCAGCGTCTCGCGCCGCCACCGCGCCCCGCTCCCGGAAGGCCGGGCGGCCAGGCGGTCCAGCGCGACGTCGAGCACGGTGGCCGCGTCGGACATCCTCGCCGTGTGCACGGTGCCGTCGCCCAGCCGGGGAATCGCCAGGAAACCGGCGACCAGGACGGACACCACAGCCGCGCCGGCGAGCGCCCAGGACCAGCGGGGCGTCCGGCGGGCCCCGCCGAGCACCCGGGCGCGCACGGCCATCGCCCGCGCCGGGTCGGCTGGCGGCGCGTCCGGCATCACGTCGTCGATCAGCTGGAAGTCCTTCATCACAACTCCACCCCCAGAGCGTCACGGAGCTTGGTCCTGGCCCGGCTCAGCCGGGAGGCGACGGTGCCGTAGGCGATGCCGAGCGCCGCGGCCACCTCGTCGTAGGTCAGTTCGCCGTACGCGACGAGCAGCACCACGTCGCGCTCGCCACGGGACAGGCCGGCCAGGGCGGCCGAGAGCCGCTGCACGGTGACCCCGGCGGCCACCCGGTCCACGACCCGCTGGTCGTGGCCGTCGCCGTCCGGCGGCGGCCCGGACCGGGCCAGGGCGCGGTAGCGGCGCACCTCGGCGCGGCGGTGCCGGCCGACGAGTCTGGTGGCGATGCCGTACAGCCAGGGCCGGATGTCGCCCCTGGCCGGGTCGAAGGTGTGGCGGCGGCGGAAGGCGACGAGGAAGGTCTCGGCGGCGAGGTCCTCGGCGATGTCGAGGTCCAGCCGGCGGCCGACGTAGCGGCGGATCTCCTCGTAGTGGGCGTCGAAGACGGTGGCGAACCGCTCGGGGTCGGCCACCGTCCCGTCGAGGGACATGGTCATGCAAGGGTCTCCCTTGCCGGGGAACGTGGACAACCGTGATTGCCCGCCGGCGGGAGACCCTTCCCTCAGACTTCCGGTGGGCGGTTCTCGCGGCGCATCAGCCGGTCCTCGGAGGTGTGGCCGCGTCGCGGGGCCAGTACGAGGCTGAGCACGATGCCCGCACCACCGACGATCATGAAGATCAGCCCGATCACGTCCATGTGGACCGCGTCACCGAACACGTCGGGCTCGATGGCGAACCTCAGGATGGCACCGAGCGTGAGGAAGAAGATGCTGACCCCGACACCCATGCCGACCTCCGTGGGGAAAGACAAGGTACGCCCACGGTCATACCCGGGTACAGGCGATCACACCCGCGGGTGCCCGAAAGAGGCGAACGCCCGCTCCGGGCTCGCGGAGCGGGCGGTCACCGGCACGGGGAAGCCGGGCGGGGCAGGCTAGAACGCCTCCTCCGGCAGCTCCATCAGGTCCAGGCCGGTGCCGGTCAGCACCCGGCGCTCGGCGGCCAGCCGGGGCAGCACGGTCGTCGCGAAGAACGACGCCGCGGCGACCTTGCCCCGGTAGAACGGGTCGTCGCCCTCGCCCAGGCGGGCCAGCGCGACCTCGGCCTGGCGCAGCAGCAGCCAGCCGATGACGAGGTCGCCCAGGGCGAGCAGGAACCGGGTGGTGTTCAGGCCGACCTTGTAGACCTCCTCCGGCTTCTCCAGCGAGCCGAGCGCCCAGCCGGCCATGGTGTCGCCCATGGCCTTGATGTCGGCGGCGGCCTCGGCGAGCAGCGCGCGCTCCTCCTTGAGCCGGCCGTTGCCCGCCTCGGAGGCGGCGAAGGCGTTGATCTCGGCCAGCAGCGAGCCGATCGCGGCGCCCTGGTTGCGCAGGATCTTGCGGAAGAACAGGTCGAGGCCCTGGATCGCGGTGGTGCCCTCGTACAGGGAGTCGATCTTCGCGTCGCGGATGTACTGCTCGATCGGGTACTCCTGCAGGTAGCCCGACCCGCCGAGCGTCTGCAGGGAGCGGGCCAGCAGCTCGTACGACCGCTCGGAGCCGACGCCCTTGACCAGGGGCAGCAGCAGGTCGTTCATCGCGTGCGCGTGGGCGTCGTCCGGGTTCATCTGGACGGCGTCCTGGAACGTCGCGGTGTAGAGGACGAGCGCCCGCATGCCCTCGGCGTACGCCTTCTGCAGCATCAGCTCGCGGCGCACGTCGGGGTGGTGGGTGATGGTGACGCGCGGCGCGGCCTTGTCGGCCATCCGGGTCAGGTCGGCGCCCTGCTTGCGGGACTTGGCGTACTCCAGGGCGTTCAGGTAGCCGGTGGAGAGCGTGGCGATGGCCTTGGTGCCGACCATCATCCGGGCGTGCTCGATGACCATGAACATCTGCTTGATGCCCTCGTGCACCTCGCCCACCAGCGTGCCGACGGCCGGGTGCCTGTCGCCGAAGGTGAGCTCGCAGGTGGTGGAGACCTTCAGGCCCATCTTCTTCTCGACGTTGGTCACGTAGACGCCGTTGCGCTCGCCGAGCTCGCCGGTCTCCAGGTCCACGTGGTACTTGGGGACCAGGAACATCGACAGGCCCTTGGTGCCGGGGCCGTGGCCCTCGGGGCGGGCCAGCACGAGGTGGAAGATGTTCTCGGTCAGGTCGTGCTCGGCGCTGGTGATGAAGCGCTTGACGCCCTCGATGTGCCAGGTGCCGTCGGGCTGCCGGACCGCCCTGGCGCGCCCGGCGCCGACGTCGGAGCCGGCGTCGGGCTCGGTCAGCACCATGGTGGCGCCCCAGTCGCGCTCCATGGCCAGCTCGGCGAAGCGCTTCTGCTCGGGGGTGCCGAGCAGCCACAGGGTGTAGGCGAAGTTGGGGCCGGCGCCGTACATGTAGGCGGCGGGGTTGGCGCCCAGGATCATCTCTGCCGTGGCCCAGGCGAGGCTGCGCGGGATGCCGGGGCCGCCCAGCTCGGTGGGCAGGTCGAGGTGCGTCCAGCCGCCGTCGACGACCGCCTTGTACGACTTCTTGAAGCCGGCCGGCAGGGTCACCGTGTGGTTGTCGGGGTCGAAGACGGGCGGGTTGCGGTCGCCCTCCTCGAAGGACTCGGCAAGGACACCGGTGGCCAGCCTGTTGACCTCTTCGAGCAGTCCGCGGGCGACGTCTTCGTCGACGTCCGCGTACGGCCCGGTGCCGAGGATCTCTCGCCGTCCGAACACCTCGAAGAGGTTGAACTCCAGGTCACGCAGGTTGCTCTTGTAGTGGCCCATGGGTGCTGATCTCCTTGACCCGAGGTCGTTATCTACTCGCTAGTAACCTTACTAGGAATGCTACCCGCGGGTAACCACCGGTATGCGTGGCATGCTCGTCTCCATGGATGCCGAAGAACTCGCCCGCCGCTGGCGAGCACGCCTCGAATCCTGGGCCATCCCCGAGAAGATCCTGGCCGCCGCACCGGCGGACCCGTGGGGTCACTCGCCGGCCCGCTTCGCCGCGCGCACCGACAGGGCGCTGGCCGAACCGGACGACGGCCCCACGATGACCCGCCTGGCCGAGGCGCTGCCCGACGGCGGCCGCCTGCTCGACGTCGGCGCGGGCACCGGAGCCTCGTCGCTGCCCCTGCACGGGCGCATCGGCGAGCTGTACGCCGTCGACCCCTCGCCGGGCATGCTGGCCGAGCTGGGGCTGCGGGCCGACAAGCTGGGCGTCGCCTGCACTCCCATCGAGGGCCGCTGGCCCGACGTGGCCGGGCAGGTGCCCCGGGCCGACGTGGCCGTCGCCGGCCATGTCGTCTACAACGTCCCCGACCTGGCCGCCTTCCTCGGCGCCCTTGACGAGCGCACCGACGGCCGGGTGGTCATCGAGCTGAGCCACCGCCACCCCATGAGCTGGATGACCCCGCTGTGGCAGCACTTCCACGGCGTGGACCGCCCGGTGCGGCCCGTCGCCGAGGACTGCGTCGCCCTCGCCGCGGCGCTCGGCTACGACGTGCGCGTGGAGGAGCGGGAGGCGCCGCTGGACAGGTTCGCCTCGCTGGACGACCTGGCGGCCAGCGCGTGCCGCCGACTCTGCCTCGACCCCGGCCAGGCCGAGGAGGTCGCCGAGACCGCGCTCTCGCTCGGCATGTGGCCGCTGCCCAGGGACCGCTGGGTCACCCTCTGGTGGGAGTGACCCGCGTAGGGGACTTTTCAGGGGTAATCCCCGATGTGACCAGGGTGCTCCGCGAGGCAGTCTGGGTCCATGAACGAAATCACCCGACGCGACGAAGTCTCGCTGTCCGGCGCCGCGCTGCGCGGCGCCCCGTGGAAGGCCGCCGCCGTCGGTGGTGGCGTGGTCACGGCGGCCAGCTACGGCATGGGCGTGATCCTGCCGGGCGACGCCGACCTGGTGTGGGCGCTCGGGCTCGGCATCAGCCTCTTCGCGCTGATCGCCGCCGTCGGCGCGGTGGCCAGGCCGAACGACGGTGACCGGGTCACCAGGCAGGCCCGCCTCTGGGCGCTGCGCCACCCGTGGAAGTTCGCGCTGCTCCCGGCCGGCATCACCGCCGTGCTGGACTATCCCGTGCAGCTCGTCCTCGACCAGGAGGGCGTGTTCGGCTCGGCCTTCCACTCGCTCTGGCACGGCGCGCTGGTCTACCTGATCGCCGGCATCCTGACCCTCACCATGAAGGGCCGAGCCGGTTCCTGAACGTCAGACAGTGCCCTCGCGCTCGGCCTTGCTGCGGCAGACGCAGAACTCGTTGCCCTCCGGGTCGCGCATGACCACCCACCCCGTGCCGTCGGCCTGGCGGCGGTCGTCGAACACGGTCGCCCCCAGCTCGACGAGCCGCGCGACCTCCTGGTCGCGCGTGCGCCCCTCGGTGCCGTTGACGTCGAGGTGGACGCGGTTCTTGACCGTCTTGCCCTCCGGGACGCGGATGAACAGCACGTACGGCCCCTGCTCGGTGCACAGCATCACCTCGTCGTCCCCCGGCTGGTCGTCGTCGGCCAGCGGCAGGCCGGTGGCCCGGCTCCACCAGCTCCCCAGCTCGTACGGGTCGGCGGCGTCGATCGTCACGGCGTGGATCTCAATCATGGGCGCCAGCCAACCGCGACACCAGCAAAGGCGTCAAGCCGGTTTCTGGCATGATGCGCTGCATGTCAGAGACAGTCAGCTTCCGGCACGCCACGGCCGCGGACGTGCCCGCGATCGTCGCCATGCTGGCCGACGACCCGCTCGGCGCCCGGCGTGAGGGCGACCCCCACGACGAGCGCTACCTCGCGGCGTTCGCCCGCATCGACGCCGACCCCCACGACGAGCTGATCGTCGCCGAGCGCGACGGCGAGGTCGTCGGCACCATGCAGCTCACCTATCTGGCCGGCCTGTCCAGGCTCGGCGCCGAACGCTGCCAGATCGAGGCCGTCCGGGTCGCCGCCTCCGCCCGCGGCCGGGGTCTCGGCCGCGGCATGATCCAGTGGGCCGTCGACCGGGCCCGCGCCCGCGGCTGCGCGATGGTGCAGCTCACCTCCGACAAGTCGCGCACCGACGCACACCGCTTCTACGGCTCGCTCGGCTTCGCGGCCTCCCACGAGGGGTTCAAGCTCTCGCTCAGCTGATCGATCATCCACCTGCACCACTCCGCGCGGTGCCGTTCGTAGCCGATCCCGCACCGCAGCGCCGCGTAGTTGCCGAACCGGGGGTCGCCGAACCCGGGCGGCTTCCCGATCAGCTCGCCCTCGCGCTCGTACTCGGCCAGCCGTGCCTCGTGCGCCGCGAGCTGGTCGGCGAACATCTGCCTGATCTCCGCCGGGCCCGCCACCCACGACGCGTACGTCTTCAGCACCAGCTCGTCGCGCTCCGGCCGTTCGCGCGGCGGCTCGGTCACCCACTCGCGCAGGGCCAGCGAGCCCTCGGCCGTGACGTGGTAGACCTTCTTGCCCTGCGGGCCCGGTCCCTGCCGGGCCTCGTAGCCGACGAACCCGGCCGCCAGCAGCTTCTGCAGCTCGGCGTGGATCTGGCTGTGGCGGGCCGTCCAGAAGAAGGCGATCGGCCGCCGCATGGCGGTGGCGATGTCGTATCCGGTGCGCTCCCCGCGGGCCAGCACGGCGAGGATCGCGAAACCAAGCGTCGAGGTCATCGTGGCCCAGGATAGTCTTCCGCCACTATGTCAGTTGTGACATAGTGGCGGCATGCGCAAGATCGCCGGATCGCTCGGACTCGTGGTCGTGCTGACCGCCTGCGGGGGCTCGGTCAGCCCCTCCACGGGGAGCGTCGCAGCCCCCGCGACGCCGACCCCGACACCGACCCCGACGTCGGCCGCCCCCTCGGCGCCGACACCCACGCCGCAGATCACCGGCCCCAACGTCAGCGGCTGCTTCACCGAGAAGGACGGCAAGATCTTCTCCCACGGCGCCGACGACCTGCCCGGCGTCATCACCGGCCGCGGCGAGGTGGGGGTGGTGATCACCTACGAGCGCAACGGCAACGTGTGCACCTGGCGCCCACTCTCCGACCGCCTCGTCGCGGCGGGCTACCGGGTGCTCCTGTACGCCCGCGACAGCACCAAACCGCCGGAGGACGTGACCGTCGCCATGGCCAAGCGGCTGGCCAAGGAGAAGGGCGTCAAGCGGCTGTTCTTCGTCGGCGGCTCCATCGCCGCCACCACGGCCCCCCTGGCCGCGGAGAAGTTCGGCGGCCGGACGGCCGGCATCGTCGCCCTCTCAGGCGCGATCGACCCGGCGGACGCCGCCCGGATCACCGTCCCGCTGCTGCAGATCGGCACCGAGCACGACGGCTACGGCGGCGCCGAGGACCTCCAGCCCGCCCACGACGCCGCCACCAAGGCCCCGGCCAACGAGCTCCTGATCGTCAAGGGGGAGAGCACGCACGCCTCGGAGCTGTTCCGCACCCCTCACGCCGCCGAGGCGCTCGACCGCATCCTCACGTTCATGGACCGGCACAAGGGCTGAGCTCGACCAGGTTGTCGTGGTAGACCGCGCCCCGTCCCAGGTCGGCGTCACGCTCCTCGACGACCGCGTTCGGGTTCGCGCCGCCGGGGCTCAGCTTGGGCCAGTGCCCCTTCGGGGCGGCCACCACCCCGCGCGCCACCCGGTCGCTCACCTCCACGTCGGCCAGGAACTCCCCGCCGGCGTTGTGCACCCGCACCCGCTGCCCGCTCACCAGCCCCCGCTCGGCGGCGTCGGCCGGATGCACCAGCACCACCGGTTCCTTGGCCCGGCGCCGCAGCTCCGGGTTGTTGCCGAAGGTCGTGTTGAGGAACACGTGCGAGGCCGGAGTGATCAGCGTCAACGGGTACGGGGACCGGCCGGCCTCCCGCGCGGACCGGGACGGCACGTACGCCCTGCCCGGCGGCGGGAAGCGCAGCCGCCCCGACGGCGTCGGGAAGCCCTCGGCGAACGGGGCGAACGGCCGCGGATAGTTGAGCCGCACCCAGCCCTCCTTGCGCAGCCGGTCCAGCGTGACGCCCTCCAGCGACGGGTGGCCGCTCGTCAGCAGCTGCTCGGCCAGCTCCACGTCCGAGTCGTACAGCGACGGCTCGGTGAGGCCCATGTGCCGGGCCAGCCGGCGGAACGTCTCCGTGGTCGACAGGCACTCGCCGGGCGGCTCCACGGCCGGCTCGTTCCACTGCAGGTACAGGTGGCCGTAGCCGGCGTGCAGGTCGGCGTGCTCGGTCTGCATGGTCGCCGGCAGCACGATGTCGGCGTAGTCCACCGTGTCGGTCGGGAAGTGCTCCATCACCACCGTGAACAGGTCCTCGCGGGCCAGCCCACGCCTGATCGCGCCCGTGTCGGAGGTGGAGCCGACCGGGTTGGCCCCGTACACCCACAGGCATTTCACCGAGTCCAGCTCGGAGGCGAGCCGGGTCATGGTCAGGGTCCGCACCGGCGCGGCCAGCAGGTCGTCGCGGGTGTCGATGTTCACGTGCACGTGCCCGCTGGTGGAGTAGGCCACCCCGCCGCCGGGGTGACGCCAGTCGCCCGTCACGCCGGGGATCGCGGCGATCGTCCGCATCGCGGTGCCGCCGCCCTCGTGCCGCTGGATGCCCATCGTGGCCCTGATCGCCGTCGGGCGGGTGTGCGCCAGCCGCATCCCCAGGCTGTGGACGTCCGCGGCCGGGATGCCGGTGATCTCGGCGACCCGCTCGACCGGGTGACGCAGGATCTCCTCGCGGAACTCCGCCCAGCCCTGGGTGTGCGCCGCCAGGAACTCCTCGTCCTGCGCCCCCTCCGCCAGCACCACGTTGAGCAGCCCCAGCGCGAGCGCCGCGTCCGTGCCCGGCCTGATCGCCAGGTGTTCGTCGGCCTGGTCGGCCGTCCGCGTGCGGATCGGGTCGATGGCCACCACGTGGGCGCCGTTCGCCCGCGCGTCCTGCACGAACTTCCACAGATGGTGGCCGCTGGTCAGCGTGTTCGTCCCCCACAGCAGGATCAGCCGGGACAGTGCGAAGTTCTCCGGGTCCATGCCGCCCGGGGTGCCGTTCGTCAGGCTCAGCCCGGCGCTGCCCGCGGCCGAGCAGATGTTCAGCCAGTGCTTGGACGCGCCCAGCACGTTCCAGAACCGCCGGCCCGCCACGCCCTCGCAGCCCTGCAGGTAGCCCAGCGAACCGGTGCCCTGGTACGGCCAGATGGCCTCGCCGCCGTGCTCCTCGACGATGTCCAGCAACCGCGCCGAGATCTCGTCGAGCGCCTCCTCCCAGCTGATCCGCTCGAACCGGCCCGACCCCTTGGAGCCGGTGCGGCGCATCGGATGCAGGATGCGGTCCGCCGCCCGGGTGTGCTCCAGGTAGCGGTTGACCTTCACGCAGAGCGCGCCCCTGGTGTAGGGATGGTCCGGATTGCCGCGCAGTTTCACGGCCGCGCCGTCCTCGACCGTCACGACCCACGAGCAGCCGTCCGGGCAGTCCAGCGGACAGGCTCCCAGCACCTTCAGTTCACCCGACATGGGGCACAGCCTACGTTCAGCCTCCCGGCGCCATCGACCCCCCGAAATTCGTCCACGCCGCTGCGGCACGCGCGGGCCCCGCACACGGTAGAAATCGAAGGTGAAGGGCAGAAGGCCCACCGTGTAGCCTGCCTCGCGACGCGGCGGCCCACGCAGGGCAGGGAGACCAAAGATCGTACGGTCCGGCCGGAAAGGTGCAGAATCGCTGTCGGTGGCCGATATCAGGGAACGTGACGACGCGGAGGACCTCGCGGTGCGGGATCCAGCCGAGGCGGAAGCGCGCGCCGATCGCGACGTCTACGTCGTCGAACCGTTGCTGCCCCAGCGGCTGCGCCGCCCCTCCGACCTGCTGCGCTTCCTGGCGACCCTGCTCGCGATCACCGGGGTGCTCGTGCTGGCCCTGGTCGCCAAGCAGACGCTCAACGGGCTGGAGAAGGACGTCACCGAGGGCGCGACCCGGCTGCCCGAGCTGCTGAGCCGCGTGGCGACGTTCCTCGGCGGCGCCGCGCTGCTCGTCGTGCCCGCCGCCTTCGCCGTGGAGCGCGTCTTCCACCGCGACGGGCTGCGCGTCGCCGAGGGCCTGGTGGCCGCCATCCTCGGCATGGTCGTGGCCTTCCTCCTCGGGCAGTGGACCGTCACGGCCGCCCCCGAGGACCTGCGCCTGCTGCTGACCGGCAACCGCGACATCGAGCCGCTCAACACGCTGCTGACCTCCGTCATCGCCTACTCCACCGCCGTGCGCATCTCCCGGCGCCCCACCTGGCGCGCCCTCATGTGGGGCGTGATCGGGCTCTACGTCCTCGCCTTCTTCACCGGCTACCAGATCACCCTGGTCGGCGGCATCATCACCGTGCTCATCGGCATGGCCATCGGCTACGGCACCCTGTACGGCGTCGGCAGCCCCAACACCCGGCCCCCGGGCAACGCGGTGCTCACCGCCCTGCGCAAGCTGTCCTTCACGCCCGTCTCGGCCCGCCGCATCGACGACGACCACCAGGGCAGCCGCCGCTACGCCGTCGGGCTCAAGGACGGCACCACCCTCGACGTCACCGTCCTCGACCGCGACCGCCAGGTGGCCGGCCTGCCGTACCGGCTGTGGCGGCGCTTCCGCCTCAACTCCGAGACCCGGCGCCGCGCCATCAGGTCGCTGCGGGCCGAGCTCGAACGCGAGGCCCTCATGGCGTACGCCACCCAGGCGGCGGGCGCGAGCACCCCACGGCTGCTCGGCACCAGCGAGATCGGCACCGAGGCCGCGCTGCTCGCCTACGAGCACCTCGACACCCGCCCGCTCGACGAGGTGCCCGACGACGAGATCACCGACGACACCCTCGCCCAGATCTGGGAGCAGATCTCGCTGCTGCAGATCCAGCGCCTCGCCCACCGGCGGCTCACCGGCGAGGGCATCCACCTCGACGCGGCCGGCCGGGTCGTGCTGACCGACGCCCGCAGCGGCGAGATCGCGGCCGGCGACCTGCTGCTCCGGCTCGACGTCGCCCAGCTCCTCACCTACCTCGCCCTGCGGGTCGGCGCCGAACGCTCGGTGCGCACCGCGGCCGCCGTCATGGGCCCCGACGCGCTGGCCGCCGCGCTGCCCCTGCTGCAGCGCATCGCGCTCACCCGCGAGACCCGAGCCGCCCTGGCCAAGGACAAGGGCATGCTCGGCGCGCTGCGCGAGCAGATCGTCGCGCTCAAGCCGCAGAGCAAGGTCGAGGAGATCCGGCTGGAGAGGTTCCGGCCGCGCACCCTCGTCACGATCATCGCCAGCGCGCTGGCCGCCTACTTCCTGCTGTCACAGCTCAGCCGCGTCAACGTCGTGCAGGTGGTGACCACGGCCAACTGGGCCTGGTCCGGGCTGGCGCTGGTCGCCTCGTTCGTCAGCTTCGTGGCCGCCGCGCTGATGCTGCGCGGCTTCGTGCCCGAGCCGCTGCCGCTGTGGCGGACCGTGCTCGTGCAGTTCGCGGCCTCGTTCGTCAAGCTCGTGGCGCCCGCCGCGGTCGGCGGCGTCGCCATCAACACCCGCTACCTGCAAAAACGCGGCATCCATCCGGCGTCGGCGATGGCCAGCGTGGGCGCCTCGCAGCTCGTCATGCTGGTCTTCCACATCGCGCTGCTGCTGCTGTTCGCCTACATCACCGGAGCCAACACCGCCAACTCCTTCACGCCGTCGCGCGGTCTCGGCGTGGCGCTGCTGGCCGTCGCCGTGCTGGTCGTCATCCTGCTGGGCGTGCCGCGGCTGCGCCGCCTGGTCACCGAGCGGATGCGGCGGCTGTTCTCCAACGTGCTGCCGCGGCTGCTCGACGTGCTCCAGTCGCCGGCCAAGATGATCGAGTCCTGTGTCGGCACCCTGATGATCACCCTGGCGTTCATCGTGTGCCTCGACGCCTGCGTGGGCGCCTTCGGCGGCTCGATGGGGTTCACCACCGTCGCCGTCGTCTATCTGACGGCCAACGCCATCGGCTCGGCCGCGCCCACCCCGGGCGGGCTGGGCGCGGTCGAGGCGTCGCTCACGCTGGGGCTCACCGTCGCCGGGCTGACCCCTGAGGTGGCCGCCTCGGCGGTGCTCCTCTACCGGCTGCTCACGTTCTGGCTGCCGGTGCTGCCCGGCTGGGCCTCGTTCGCCTACCTGCAGCGGCACGAGGCCCTGTAGCCGTCACGCGGCGCGGCGCGAGGTGATCTTGTCGATCGAGGCCAGCTCGTCCTCGGTGAACGCCGGCCCGTCCACGCAGGCCACGTTGTCCTCCAGCTGCCTGACGCTGCTCGCGCCGATCAGCACGCTGGTGACCCGCGGGTCGCGCAGCGTCCACAGCAGCGCCATCTGCGCGAGCGTCTGACCCCGGCCCCTGGCGACCTCGTCGAGGTCGCGGGCCAGCTCGGCATCGATCGCGTCGGAGGACAGGAACCTGCTCGTCGCCGCCCGCGAGTCGGCGGGCACGCCGTCCAGGTAGCGGTCGGTCAGCAGACCCTGCGCGAGCGGGGAGTAGACGATGCACCCCATGCCCGCCTCCTCCAGGGTGTCGAGCAGGCCTTTCTCGATCCACCGGTTGATCATCGAGTAGGAGGGCTGGTGGATGAGCAGGGGCGTGCCGAGCTCCCGCATGATCCGCGCCGCCTGGGCCGTCTGCTCGGGGGTGTAGTTGGAGATGCCCGCGTACAGCGCCTTGCCCGAGCGCA
Source organism: Nonomuraea indica (assembly GCF_002850745.1). GTDB lineage: Bacteria > Actinomycetota > Actinomycetes > Streptosporangiales > Streptosporangiaceae > Nonomuraea > Nonomuraea indica. The sequence goes on along the minus strand of NZ_KZ559484.1, from coordinate 2,975 downwards.
CCGCCCGGTCCAGCGCGCCCATCGTCTCCTCCAGCGGCGTGTCCGGGTCGAACCGGTGGCTGTAGAAGACGTCGACGTACTCCAGGCCCATCCGCTCCAGCGACTGGTCGAGGCTGGCCAGGAGGTACTTGCGCGACCCCCACTCGCCGTACGGGCCGGGCCACATGTCGTAGCCGGCCTTGGTGGAGATGACCAGCTCGTCACGGTGGCGGGCGAAGTCCTCGCGGAAGATCCGGCCGAAGGTGCGCTCGGCCGAGCCGTACGGCACGCCGTAGTTGTTGGCCAGGTCGAAGTGCGTGACACCCAGGTCGAACGCCCGGCGCAGGATGGCGCGGGAGTTCGCCACCGGCCGGTCGTCGCCGAAGTTGTGCCACAGCCCCAGGGACACGGCCGGGAGCCGCAGGCCGCTGCGTCCGCTCCGGTTGTACGGCTGGCGTTCGTAGCGGCGGTCGTCGGGCTGGTAGGTCATGCTCCGCGTCCCTTCTCGATGATCCACGACAGCGCGAACGCCTCCTCGCGCCAGGCGTCGTAGCGCCCGCTGCGCCCACCGTGCCCGGCCCCCATCTCGGTCTTGAGCAGGAACGGGCCGCCCTGCGCCGTGGCACGCAGCCGGGCGATCCACTTGGCGGGCTCGTGGTAGAGCACCCGCGTGTCGTTCAGGCTGGTGATCGCCAGGATCGGCGGGTAGCGCCGGCCGTCCACGTTCTCGTACGGCGTGTAGCTCTTCATGTACGCGTAGACGTCGGCGTCGTGCAGCGGATCGCCCCACTCGTCCCACTCGATCACGGTCAGCGGCAGCGACGGGTCGAGGATGGTGTTGAGCGCGTCGACGAACGGCACCTCGGCCACCACGCCCGCGAACCTCTCCGGCGCCAGATTGGCGACCGCGCCCATCAGCAGCCCGCCCGCCGACCCGCCCCTGGCGACGATCCGCTCACTCCAACCGGCCTGCTTCAGGTGCCCGGCCGCGGCCACGAAGTCGGTGAACGTGTTGCGCTTGCGGGTGAGCTTGCCCTCCTCGTACCAGCGGCGGCCCATCTCGCCGCCGCCCCTGACGTGCGCCACGGCGAAGACGAACCCGCGGTCCAGCAGCGACAGCCGCGGCACGGAGAAGCCCGGGTCGATCGAGGTCTCGTAGCTGCCGTAGCCGTACAGGACGGTCGGCGCGGGCGTGGCGGTGTCCTTGCGCCTGACGAGCGAGATCGGCACCCGCGTCCCGTCGTCGGCGGTGGCCCACTCGCGGACCTGCTCGTAGTCGCCGGGGTCGTAGCCGCCGAGCACCGGGCGCTGCTTGAGCAGGATCAGCTCGCGCGTGGCCAGGTCGTAGTCGTAGACGCTGGGCGGCGTGACCATGCTGGTGTAGCTGAGCCGGAGCCGCCGCGTGGCGAACTCGGGGTTGCCGGCCGGGCTGACGTTGTAGAGCGGCTCGGGGAACTCGATCTCGTAGGAGTCACGGGCGCAGGCGACCTCGGCCCGCTCGCGCCAACCGGCCGTCCGCCCGCTCGCCGCGCTGTCCGTGTCGGCCTGCCCGTCCGTGTCGGCCTGCCCGTACGGCAGGATGCGGATGCCGGTGAGCCCCTCGCGCCGGAAGTGGACGACGGCGTGGCCGGCGAACGCGTCGATCTCCAGGAGCCTGGTGTCGTCGCGGTGGGCGATCAGCGGCGTCCAGGTGCCGGGGTCGTCGAGCGGGGCGGTGGCCAGCTCGAAGTTCTCGGCGTTCTCGTTGTGCAGCACGTAGAAGAAGTCGCCCGCGTCCTCGACGCCGTACTCGACCCCGGCCTTCCTCGGGCGCACGACCCTGAACTCGCCGGTGGGGTCGGCCGCGTCGAGGATGCGCACCTCACTGGTGATCTTGCTGCCCGCGCCCAACACCAGGTAGCGCTCGCTGCGGGTGAGGCCGATGCCCACCCAGTAGCGCTCGTCGCCCTCCTCGTACACCAGCACGTCGTCCCGCGTGCCGAGGATGTGCCGGTAGACCTGGTACGGGCGCCAGGCGTCGTCCACTCGCGTGTAGAAGAACGCCGAGCCGTCGGCGGACCAGGCGCCGCCGTAGAAGATGCCCTCGATCTCGTCGTCGAGCAGCTCACCGGTCTCCAGGTTCTTGAAGCGCAGGGTGAAGCGCTCGTCGCCCGTGAAGTCGGTGGAGTAGGCGAGCATCCGGCCGTCTGCGGAGATCGAGCTGACGCCGACCGAGAAGTAGGGGCTGTCGCCGGCCAGCTCGTTGCCGTCGAGGACGACCTGCTCACCGTCGAGCCGGACGCCGGGCGTGATCTCCGGCGGGGTGTCGCCGTCGGCCGGCAGACGGCAGGAGACGGCGTACTGCTTGCCCTCCTCGGTACGGCTGAAGTACCACCACGCGCCCTTGCGGCTCGGCACCGACAGGTCTGTCTCCTGGGTGCGGGCCTTGATCTCCTGGAACACCTGCTCCTGCAGGCCGGCCAGGTGAGCGGTCTGCTCCTTGAGGAACGCGTTCTCCGCCTCCAGGTAGGCGACCGTGTCGGGATCTTCCTTGTCGGCGAGCCAGGCGTATTCGTCGACCACGGTGTCGCCGTGGTGTGTGCGCTCGGCCGGGACCTTCTTCGCCACTGGCGGCTTGATGCTGCTCACGTGTGGAGTCTATGGCTGGGGATCCGGACCGGGCCGTGACCCGACCGCGGCCTCGCGATGGGCGAACACGTCTCGAGTGGTCGGGAGCGCTGCTAATCTTGTGGAGCCGACGCGGTGCGGCACAACCCATCTCTCCCAATCTGAGGTGGCTGTGCTGTGCTCGGGGGCGCCTCCAAGATCGGTTCGCTGGACCGCCTGGAGGCTGGTAAATTGAAAGACGTCTCCGATTTCTTTCTTCCGGACCGGATCGAGTCAATTTGACACGAACCGGAAGGGCTGAAAGAATAAGAGCACGGAAAACGAAATGAACGCCTCCTTGAGGTTCTGGGGAGTACGCGTCCGTTTCTTGAGAACTCAACAGTGTGTTA
>NZ_KZ559483.1:77456-100800 GCF_002850745.1 Nonomuraea indica | reverse complement strand
TCGACAAGTACAAGGAGACCTCACGCGGCGGCCTCGCCGTCAACGTCATCGAGTGCTAGCCGCATCTTCGAGTGGTACCGCGAAGTTGTACCACTCCGAAGGAGGGTGTTGTGTCCATCACCGCAAGCGAGGCGCGCCGTCGGTTGTTCCCGCTCATCGAAGAGGTCAACAACGACCGCACCGCGGTGGAGATCGTCGCCAAGAGCGGCAGGGCCTATCTGGTGGCCGCGGAGGAATATGAAGCCCTCCAGGAGACGGCCTACTTGCTTCGCCCGCCCGCGAACGCGCGCAGGTTGACCGAGTCCTACCGGCAGGCGGTCGACGGGCGTCACGAGTGGCACGAACTGCTGAACGGGGAGTGAAAACAGCCTTCACCAGCCACGGCTGGGAGGACTACGTCCATGGGCAGACGGTCGACCGTCAGCTGCTCAAACGCATCAATCGCCTCATCGAGGACGCCCTGCCCGATCCTTATGAGGGCATCGGCAAACCCGGGCCGCTCAAGTACGCCCTGGCGGGCGCATGGTCGCGCCGCATCACGGACGAGCACCGCCTGGTCTATCTCGTCGAGAACGGCGAGCTCGTCATCCTGCAGGCTCGCTACCACTACGAGTAGGCACGCAGGCGTCCAGGAAGGGGCCGAGTTCGTCCGCCACGGTCGTCAGGGCGCGGACGTCCCGTTCGGCGCGGGCGATCAGGATCGCGCCCTCCAACGAGCTGATCATGAGTGTCGCCAGCGGCCGGGTCCGCTCGGCCGGTACGCCCATGCCCGCCAGCGCCTCGGCGACCGGGCCGGTCCACCGGGCGAACGCGGCCGCGGCGGCGGCACGGGTGGACGGGCTGGAGTCGGCGCGGTCCACCGTCGCCGCCGCGACCGGGCAGCCTCCGGCCGCGAACCCCGTCCGGTCGAACTCGTCGATCCACTGGCCCGCCATCGCGGCGAGCAGCCGGCTCGGCGACGGCTCCGCCATCCCGGCCAGGAAGCGGCCGACGCGCCGGGCGGCGTAGCGGCCGGCCCACTCGACGGCCTCGTTGACGAGCTGCTCCTTGCCTCCGGGGAAGTAGTGCTGGACGGAGCCTCGTGGCGCCCCGGCGTGCGCCACCACGTCCCGGACGCCGGTCGCCGCGACTCCGTCGCGCCGGATGAGCTGGGCCGCGCTGAAGACCATCCGTTCGCGAGGCCCCCGCTTCCGACCGGTCGTCTCGGTGCTCGCCGTGTCGGGGCTCGCCGTCTTGGAGCCCGCCGTCTCGGGGCTCGCCGTCTCGGTGCCCGCCGTCTCGGTGCCCGCCGTCTCGGGAGGCGTCGGCTCGGGGGGCGTCATCTCACTCTCCGCCCGTCCGGTGCCGCATGTCCATCATGACGCTCGTCATAGTCCCGGTCTATCATGACGACTGTCATACCAGCCTGGAGGTGGCCATGGATGTCGGTTTCGTCGGCCTCGGCGTCATGGGGCAGCCCATGGCGCTCAACCTGGCCCGCGCCGGGACGCCGCTCGTCGTCTGGAACCGCACCGCCGAGCGTTGCGAGTCCCTGCGCGCGGCCGGCGCCACCGTGGTGACCGATCCCGCCGAGGTCTTCCGGCGCACCGGCCTCGTCATGGTCATGCTGGCCGACGACGAGGCGGTCGACGCCGTCCTCGGCCGCGGCACCCCGGCGTTCGCGGCGAACGTCGCGGGACGCACCGTCGTGCACATGGGCACGACGTCGGCCGACTACTCGCGCGGGCTCGACGCCGACGTCCGGGCGGCCGGCGGCCGGTTCGTCGAGGCCCCCGTGTCGGGGTCCCGCGCCCCCGCCGAGGCCGGGCGGCTGGTGGCCATGCTGGCCGGGGAGGACGCCGCCGTGGCGGAGGTGCGCCCGCTGCTCGGGCCGATGTGCCACGAGACGTTCGCCTGCGGCCCGGTGCCGAACGCGATCCTCATGAAGCTCTCGGTCAACCTGTTCCTCATCACCCTGGTCACCGGCCTGACCGAGGCGTTCCACTTCGCCGACCGGCACGGCCTGGACCGGCGGCTGTTCCTCGACGTCCTCGACGCCGGCCCGATGGCGAGCGGCGTCTCCCGGATGAAGGCGCCCAAGCTGCTCGACCGCGACTTCTCCGTCCAGGCCGCCGCCCTCGACGTCCTGAAGAACAACCGCCTGATCGCCGAGGCGGCCAGGGCGTCCCACGTGGCCTCGCCGCTGCTGGACGTCTGCCACGCCCTGTTCGGCGAGACCGTGTCCCTCGGCCACGGCGGATCGGACATGGTGGCCGTCCTGCACGCGATCGAGGCCCGCGACCCCCGCTGATCCGCGTACGTCAGGTCAGGTCGAGGCGGGACAGCTCGCGGCGGGAGCGGATGCCGAGCTTGCGGAAGGCCCGGTAGAGGTGGTGCTCCACGGTACGCGGGCTGAGGAAGAGCTGGGCGGCGATCTCCCGGCTGGTGTCGCCGTCGGCCGCCAGCCGGACGACCTGGAGCTCCTGGCTGGTGAGCCGGTCCAGCGGGTTGGCGGCCGTGGGCTCGGCCTGCACGAGCGACTCCCCGGTGGCCGTCAGCTCCGCGCGGGCGCGGTCCAGCCAGGGCGCCGCGCGCAACCGTTCGAACGTCTTCAGGGCCGAGCGGAGCGGCGCCCGCGCGTCGCTGCGGCGCCGGGCGCGGCGCAGCCACTCGCCGTAGAGCAACTCGGTGCGCGCCCGCTCGAACGGCCTGCCCGAGTCCCCGTGCGCCCGCAGGGCGCGCAGGTAGTCGTCCTCGTCATCGGTCAGCAGCGCCCGGCCACGCGCGGCGAGCGCCTGCGCCCACGGCTGCCCGCCCGCCCGCACCCACGCCTCCAGCCGGCGCAGCGGCGCGGCGGCCCGGTCCGGCTCGCCCAGCCGCACCGCCGCCTCCACCTGGTCGGCGGCGGCCTGGAGCAGACCCGTCGCGTACCGCAGCGGCCCCCGGCCCACCTCCTCCAGCCGCTCCAACGCCGGCTCGTGACGGCCGAGCCCCAAGTCGAGCAGGCTGAGCGCCGCCAGCCCTGACACGCCGCCGGTGTCGGGCTCGTCGGCGGCGAGGCGTACGCAGCGCTCCTCGTCGCCCTCGATGGCGGCGACCCGGGCCAGCACGGAGTTGAGCCGCGCCATCCGCTGGTCCAGCCCGGCGTCGCGGACGATCCGCAGGGCCTCCGCCACGGACGCCTCGGCGTCCCGGTGCCGCCCGGCCTGCACCTGGGTCCCGGCCAGGTCCTGCAGCGCCTGCGGCAGCGTGCCGACGAGGCCGTGCCTGCGACCGTGCACCACCTGCGCCGCGGCCAGCTCCGCCGCCGCGGCGTCCGCGCCGAGGATCATGGCGCAGAAGGCGGCCCACGCCAGGGCGGCGTCCCCGTCGGGCTCCGCCGAGCCGTTCAGCAGGTCAGGAGCCACCTGCCGCGCGGCCGCCACGAACTCCGCCAGCAACGGCAGCCCCCGCGCGTAGTCCTCGTCCACGAGGTACGCCATCCCCAGCACCATCGGGTCGGGCCGCCCCAGCGCCCGCACCCGCTCGGCCGCGTCCCGGATCGCCTCCCGGTCACCGCTGAACCACCCGTACCCGGCGCTGGTGCGCAGCATCGCCGCCGCCGCGTCCGGGTCGGCGTGCGCCGAGCGGTCGACGAGCAGCCGGGCCGCGACCCGCCGCTCGCCCAGCTCGAACTCCACCGCCGCACGCACCGGCGCCAGCCTCGCGGCCGATTTCGGGTCGTCCACCAGGAGCTCGGCCTGCCCCGCCAGCTCGGCCGCCTGCGCCGCCAGTCCCGCCGACAGCGCCAGCGACGCGGCCTCGCCCAGCCGGGCCGCCCGGACGCGCGGGTCGGGCGTGACGTTCGCGGCCTGCTCGTACAGCCCTGCGGCGGCCGCGTACGCGGCACGGGCCCGATCCCGTTCGGCGGCCCGGACGATCTCCGCGGCGACGTCCTCGTCGACCGACGTGGTGGCGACGGCGAGATGCCGGGCCCGGCAGGTGTCGTCGGTCGCCGCCTCGGCCAGCGCCCGGTGCACGGCGACCCGCCGCGCGAGCGGCGCCGCCTGGTACGCGGCGGTGCCGACCAGCGGATGGCGGAAGGCGACGACGTTCCCGGTCACGTCGACCAGCCCCTCCTGCTCGGCCTCCACCAGATCCTCCAGCCCCACCCCCAGCGCGTGGGCGGCGCCCAGCAGCGTCGTCAGGTGGCCGCGCCCCTCGGCGGCCACCGTCACCATCATGAGCCGGGTCCTCTCGGGCAGCCGCCCGATCCGCGCCCGGAAGGAGGCGAGCACCTGGTCCGGCACCGGTATCGGCCCGGCGGCGGAGTGGTAGCGGCGCTGCGCCGCGGCGAACTCGATCAGCGCCAGCGGGTTGCCCGCCGACTCCTCGATCACCTGCGCCGGAGAGGCCGGGGCGAGCCCCCGCTGCTCCAGCAGCTTCGCCGAGTCCTCCGGCGACAGCCGCGACGGCCGCAGCTCCGGCAGCCCGGTCGCGGCGAACCCCTCCTCCCGGGTGGCGAACAGCATCGCCACCCCCTCGGCGGTCAGCCGCCGCGCGGCGAACAGCAGCGCGTCGGCGCTCGCCCGGTCCAGCCACTGCGCGTCGTCCACCAGGCAGAGCAGCGGGCCGTCGTCGGCGACCTCCGCCAGCAGCGTCAGCACCGCCACCCCCGACAGGAACCGGTCCCGCCCGGCCCGCTCACCGTGGCCGAGCACCGCGCGCAGCGTGTCGGCCTGCGGGCCCGGCAGCGCGTCGAGCCGCTCCTGCACCGGCCAGATCAGCTGCACCAGCCCCCCGAACGCCAGGTCGGCCTCCGCCTCGATCCCGGTGACCCGCAACGTGCGCAGGCCCGCGCCCGCCGCGTGCTCGGCGGCCCACGCCAGCAGCGCCGACTTCCCGATGCCGGGCTCGCCGCGCAGGACCAGGCCGCCGCTCCGGCCGGCGCGCGCCGCGTCGACCAGCTCCCTGATGGCCGCCTGCTCGGTCTCCCTGCCGTACAGCACCAACGCCCCCGCCTCCGTAGGTACGTACGCCGCGACGCCCGTAGCCAAGTAGGGAAACTCTACCGATTCGCTGCGTAACCCCCTCTTCCTACCGTCGGAGACACAGACGACCCCGAGTATCGAGGAGACCGACGTGAAGGAGCTGTTCGAGCCCGTGACCGTGGGCGAGCTGGACCTGCCCAACCGCCTCGTCATGGCGCCGATGACCCGCAGCCGCGCCCGTGACGGCCTGGTGGGCGAGCTGACCGCCGAGTACTACGGCCAGCGCGCCGCGGCCGGACTGATCATCGCCGAGGGCACCCAGCCCTGCGCGCTCGGGCAGGGCTACATCGACACTCCCGGACTGCACACGCGCGAGCAGGCTGCGGCCTGGCGGCGGGTCACCGACGAGGTGCACCGGCGCGGCGGACGGATCTTCGTCCAGCTCATGCACGCCGGCCGGATCGGCCACCCCGTGCTCTACCCGGGCGGCGAGCTGCCGATGGCGCCGTCGCCGATCCCCTCGGGGGAGCAGCTCTACACCCCTGACGGCATGCTGGACCACCCCACCCCGCGCGAGATGACCATGGTGGACATCGCCCGCGCCGTCGAGGACTTCACGCAGGCGGCCCGGCTGGCGATGGACGCCGGGTTCGACGGCGTCGAGCTGCACGGCGCGAGCGGCTTCCTGATCCACCAGTTCTTGTCGGACAACACCAACCGGCGCACCGACGCCTACGGCGGCACCGTCGAGCGGCGCATCAGGTTCGCCGTGGAGGTGGCCCAGGCGGTCGCCGACGCGATCGGCCCCGCCCGCACCGGGATCCGGCTGTCGCCCGGCATCACCTACAACGGCATCGCCGAGAGCGACACCGAGATCCTCTACCCGGAGCTGGCCCGCGCGCTCGCCCCCTTCGGCCTGGCGTACCTGCACGTCTCGGAGAACGACACGCGTGACGTCACCAAGCAGCTGCGCGCCGAGTGGCCGGGCACGCTGATCCTCAACCCGCACCCGTGGAGCGGTCCCGGCCCCGCGACGCCCGAGGACGGGGTCGAGGCGCTGCGCGCGGGCCTCGCCGACGCCATCGCCTACGGGCGGCTCTGGCTGGCCAACCCCGACCTGCCCGCCCGGCTCGCCGCCGGCGGGCCGTACACGGAGGCCGACCCCGCGACCTTCTACGGCGGCGACCACCGGGGTTACACCGACTACCCGGTGCTGACGACGGTGGAGGCCTGATGGACGAGAAGGCACGCGCGCTCCTCCCGCCGGGGGAGGACGCCCGCGCCGTCGAGCCGGACGGGCCGGGTGGCGGCGACCGGAGCGGTGTCCGGGGCGGTGCCCCAGATGGCGTACGAGGCGGTGCCCCAGGTGGCGGCGTCCCGGCCGGGTGGCTGGCGCTGCTGGCCGGGCCGATGTCGTTCGGCATCGCCGGGCCGGCGCTGATCCTGCCCGACGTCGCCCGCGACCTCGGGCTGCCGACGGCCACGGCGACGTGGATCGCCACCGCGTTCGGCTGGGCCATAGCGGTCGGCACCCCGCTGATGGCCGGCCTGCAGAGCCGCCGCGGCGCCCGCACGGCGCTGGCCGTCTCCGCCGCCCTGGTGCTGCTCGGCGCGGTTCTCACGCTGGTCGCGCCGGTGCTGCCGATGCTCGTGACAGGCAGCGCGCTGCAGGGCCTCGGCACCGCCGGGCTCACCACGATCGCGATGAGCCTGGCGGGCTCGGCCCGGGCGATGGGGCTGGTCACCGCCTCGCTGGCGACGGTCGGCTCGACGGCACCGCTGGTCGGCGACGTCGTCGCGGGCCTGCTGGGCTGGCGGGCCGCGCTGGCGCTACCGGTGCTCAGCGTGCTCGCGCTGCCGGCCGTGCTGCGCCAGCGGTCGGTCACGCCGCTGTCGGACGCCCGGTTCGACCTGCCGGGCGCTGTGCTGCTGACGGCCCTGGTCACGGCCCTGGTGTTCGTGCCGCACGCCTGGCAGGTGGCGGTGCCCGCCGCCGCGGTCGCCGGGGTGGCGGCCGCGTTGTGGCTGCGGGCCAGGCCGGACGGGTTCGTGCCGGCCGCGGTGGTCCGGGCTCCGGTGTTCCTCGCCTCGGCGGGGACGGCGTTCCTGCTGGCGGTGGCCAACTTCGGGATGATGTACGCGCTGCCGCCGCTGCTCGCCGAGCACGCGGGCTGGAGCAGCGGGCAGGTGGGCCTGGCCATCACCTGGCCGCTGCTGTTCGGCGGGCTCGCGTCCTACCTGGTGATCGCGATGACCGCACGGGCGCCGTTCCGGGCCCTGGTCGTCGGGTTCCCCGTGTTGAGCGGGGCGGGCGTCGCGCTGGCCGGCCTGAGCACCGTCCCGGCCGTGCTGCTCGTCGCCCAGGCGCTCACCTCGCTCGCCGCCGCCTCGGGGCAGGGGGCGTTCGCCACGCGCGCCGGGGCGGCGGTGCCGGACGGGGCGCGGCCGGCGGCCATGGGCCTGTTCAACCTCGCCTACCTGCTCGGCGCCGCCTTCGGCCCGGCGATCGCCACCTTGCTGGTGGGCTGACCTTGCAGGGCCAGAAGCTCGGCGACCGTGACGAAGCGGTAGCCGTCGGCGCGCAGCCCCGCGATGGTGTCCTTGATCGCCGCGCGGGTGTCGCGCCCGCTGGGGTACCACGGGTGCAGCAGCACGATCGACCCCGGGCGGACCTGCTCGCGCACCATCGCGGTGATCTCGGCGGGCGCCGGGGTCCGGCCGGAGTCGGGCTCGACGTCCCACATCACGGTGTGCCGCCGGTGCTCGGAGAGGTAGAGGGGCAGCGAGAGGAGCTTCTTGCCGGTCGGCGGCCGGAACGGGATGTCGCCCCGCTGCCCCGCGCGGCGGATGAGCGCGTCGGTCCGCCCCACCTCGGAGGCGACCGTGCCGGGGGAGACGAACACCATCCTGCGGTGCGTGAAGGTGTGGTTGCCCAGCTGGTGGCCCGCCGCCACCAGCTGCTCCGCCGCCCCCGGGTGGGCGGCCATCTGCGACCCGACGACGAAGAACGTCGCCCGGACCCGTTCGGCCGCGAGCAGTCCGATGATCTCCTGGGTGTGCTCGTCCGGCCCGTCGTCGAACGTCAGGGCGACGACCTTCTCACCGGTCTCCACCCGCGCGGTCAGCTCTCCGGCGAGCTGGAACGTCCGCGCGTTGACCAGCTTGTACAGGCCGGCGGCGCCGAGCGCCACGACCAGGAGCACCGCGAGCCCCCGGATCGCCCACCGTCTCATCTCCGGTTCTCCCCTCAGTTCTCGATCTTGAGAGCTTAGGGGAGGTCAGCCCTCCCGCGCGTACACACGGACCACCTTGCCCCTGCGGTCGGCGGCGAGGTACCCGACGCCGTACTCGTCGCCGAGGTAGTAGAGGATGGTCGGCTGGTCATCGGCGAACGTCCAGGCGCCCTGAACGATCACGTAACGCGACGTCGGCTTGTCGACGTTGAGCCGCTGCTCCGCCGCCCGCTGCAGTTTCGGCAGCACCGACCAGTCGAAGACGTCGAACTTGACCGTCTTGTCCCCGAAGCTCACGGTGCCTCCGGCGTCGCGGGTCACCTGGCCGTTCCGGTAGGTGTAACGGTCGTACAGCTTCGGCCGGCCCTTGACGGGAGCCTCGGCCGACGCGTGCTCCTGGTGGACGGTCAGGCTGATGAACGTGTCGCCGCCCGACGCCTTCTTCAGAGCAGCGACGACCTGGCGGACTCCTTCGGGGGTCACCAGGTTCACCGGGGCGGGCTCGTCCGTGGTCTCCTCGGCGCTCGGCTCCGGGGCCGTCGTACCGCGGTCGGCGCTGACGGTGGGCCGGGGGTTCGGCTGGTCCGTGGGGGTGGTGCGGTCGCCTAACCGCGGGACCACCACGAACGCCACGGTGACGACGCCCGCCACCGCCGCCACCCCGGCGATCGTCAGCCCGCGCGCCTTGGGGCGGCGCCCGGACGCGGCCGTCGGACCCGTGGGGTAGGAGCCGGGGTGCTTGCCGGGGCCCGGGAACGGCGGTTGCGTCGGGGACCCCTGCACCCCGTACGGGCCCTGCCCGTGGAACGGTCCCGGCTGCGCCTGCCCGGGCATCCCGGGCCGCATCGGACCGCCGGCCATGCCGTGCTGCACCGAGCCCGGGGCGGCCATGCCGTGCTGCATCGGACCTGGGGCCGCCATGCCGGGCTGTGCCGGGCCGGAGGCGGGCATCCCGGACGCCTGCTCGGCGGCCTGCGCCAGCATCCTGTCCAGATCGGCGGCGGACGGCCGCGCGGACGGCTCGGACCGCAGCAGGGAGTTCAGCACGGGCGTCATCGGCCCCGACCGTACGGGCGGCGGGATCTGGCCGTTCAGCACGGCCGCGAGCGTGGCGATGGGGGTGTCGCGGCGCATGGGATGCCGGTTCTCCACCGCCACGTAGAGGAGCATGCCCAGCGACCACAGGTCCGAGGCGGGGTTGCCCTCCTCGCCGCGCAGCCGCTCGGGCGCGATGTACTCCGGCGAGCCCACCACGTCGCCGTGGGCCGTGAGCCCCGGGGAGTCCTGCATGGCGGCGATCCCGAAGTCGGTGAGCACCGGGCTGCCGTCGGGGCGCAGCAGGACGTTCGCCGGCTTCACGTCACGGTGCAGGATGCCCGCCTCGTGCGCGGTGCGCAGGGCCGCGAGGATCCCGCGCCCCAGCAGCGCCGCCTCGCCCGGCGCCAGCGGTCCCTGCGCGAGCCGGTCCTGCAGCGACTGGCCGCGCACCAGCTCCATGACGATCCACGGGTGCGCCATCGCCGGAGTGTCCACGATGTGGTGGATCGTCACCACGTTCGGATGGTCCAGCCTGGCCAGGGCGCGCGCCTCGCGCAGCACCCGTTCGCGCATCATCCGCGCCCTGCCCGGATCCTCGTCCTGGGCGTTGGACGGGCGGACCTCCTTCAGCGCCACCTCACGGTGCAGGGCGAGGTCGTAGGCGCGCCATACCGTGCCCATGCCGCCGCTGCCCAACCGCTCCATCAGCTCGAAACGGTCGTCGATGACGATACGTCCGGAAGTCACAGCGCACAGCCTAGAGCCACAGACCCGGATGATTCAGCGGGCAACCCACGCTACCGCCACAACTGTGACGTTCGCCGGAACCGCCGTCGCCGGGTCTTCGCCCGGGGCCTCCGGATCAGGCGAGTTCCCGCGTCGGTGTGCGCGCCGCCATCCGCCGCTCGAACCACAGCGAGGTGAACGGCGGCACCGCGCACGCGAGGCCGAGCACCACCGCGCCCCGGCTCCAGCCCGCCTCCCGCGCCGAGAGCAGCACCCCGGCCGCGTACAGCACGAACAGCGCCCCGTGGACCGGCCCGAACACCTTCACGCCGAGCTCCCCGGTCGCGGTCACGTGCTTGAAGAACATCCCCACCAGGAGCCCCGCCCACGAGCACGCCTCGGCCACCGCCACGATTCGGAACCAGCGCAGCACGATCCACCCTTCCCCTCGGAAACCGCGCCCACTCTACAGGCTGTAGAGCAAGGGCCGGGGAGGCGAAGAGTCCCGCGCCCGCCGCCCGTCCGGCCGCGAGGCGGGGCTAGCTGGACAGCACGTCGGCGAAGAACCCGATCGCCGCGAACATCACCGCGATGATGATGGCCCAGATCAACGTGATGCCCAGGAAGGAGAGCACGAAGACGTGCGCTCCCGCGACGGCGGCCGTGATGAGGGAGACGATGACATCGGAGATGATCAGTTCTTCCCAGGCCAGGTAGACCAGAAAGCTGGAAAGAGCGCCGGTCAGCACCGTGAGGATCACCGTGCCGGCCACTCCCCAGAAGCCGCTGGGCGAGGAGCCGTCGGGTTCCTGGGGATCGGCATTCGGGACGTACTGCGTGACCGTGACCACGGGAGTGGCTCCCGGCTTGTCGGTGGCGACTTCCTTGTCGTGCTCGAACGCGAGAACGGCGACGACCACGCCGACGACCGCCACGATGAGGGCCAGGACAGCAGCGGCTTCAGCGTAGACGGTGAGCCGTCGCGGCCTGGCGGGTTCGTCCGCCATGCTTGTCCTCTCAGCGGGAGAGCGACCCGAAACTCACACTCTAACGAGACACCGCACGAAAACACCCCTGTCGGGCAGGCCGGGTGACGCGGGGTGACGCGCGCTCACCGCCACGGTCCCGCGCGGACCGATGTGATGCCACGCGGGATGGAAGCGGTCTCAGCGCGGGTGATAGTTGAGCGTTCCGAAGGGCCAATGCGTGGACAGCCAAGCCGTCACGGCTTCGTACAGGGGCACGTCCAGCTCGGCTCGGTCGGCCCGGACCCAGGAGGCCACGTCGGCGTCGTGGCCCTCGCGGCGGGAGGGATAGATGTAGACGCATCCGATCACCTCGCCGCCGACCGGATCGAGGACGGTGTAGGTGAACCCGCGGCGCCGGGCGAAGTCGTTCGCGTGGCGCCGCAGGTCGGCGAGGTTCGCCTCCGGGGTCATGCCGCCCACGGGAGGCCACCCCTGATCCGGGAAGCCGGGGGTCGCGCGGATGTGCTCGATGCTTCCGGTCCAGGCCGCGAGGTCGGCAGCGTTGTGCTGCGGCCCCAGGGGTTCCAGCCGGAACCGCGGGGTGACCAGGTACGGGGGGACGGCGAAGTCGTCGGGGACGAAGGATCGCTCGCTCATGAGACCGAGGCTACGGGGCCGGACGCTGAACGGTCGTCCCGCATGCGGCTGACCGGTGAGCCGGCACCGTGTTGCGCTGCCGCCTGTGAGGTTCGGTGCGCGGCCGGGTTCAGAGGGCGATGACGCCGAGGTCGCGGGCGGCCTCGGCGAACTCCCGGATCAGGCTGGTCTCGGTGGAGGTGCGCCAGATGAGCGCCCAGTGGGCCAGGGGAGCGTCGCGGATGGGCACGTAGACGTGGTCGGGCCGGGCGTAGTAGCGGATGGAGTGTGCGAAACACGGTGATACGGCCTCACCGTTCGCGACGAGGGGGATCATCTCGGCGGAGTTGGTGACGATGCGTCCGATGCGGATGGGACGCCCGCTGGGGGTGTGGGTGGGAACGAGCCAGTTGCGCCAGTAGTCCGGCTTGGCTCCGCCGAAGACGGTCTCGTCCCCGAGGTCTTCGTACGACACCGACTCCCGGCCGGCCAGCCGGTGGCCGGGGCCCACCACAAGCACGACGGGCTCGGTGCAGACGACGGGGCCCACGGTGAGATCGGGCTCCTTGACGGGGAGCCAGGCGATCAGCAGGTCGATGTCCCCGGAGCGCAGCAGCCGGAAGGGATCGGCGAAGCCGGCGTAGCGGAGCTGGAGGTCGCATCCGGGGCGGCGGCTCCTGAAAGAGTCGAACAGCGGGCGCAGGTCCTGGGGATTCTCGTTGACCATGCCCAGGACCAGCGTGTTCGTCGTCCCCCGGGCGGTCAGGGCGGCGCGTTCGATGCTGTCGCGCAGCCCCCGGTACATCGGCAGAAGATCCTCGAAGAGCTGCCGCCCGATGGGGGTCAGCGCGACGTGGCGGTTGTCGCGTTCGAACAGGGCGGCGCCGATGCGACGCTCCTGCTTCTTGATCGCCTGGCTCACCCGGGCCGGCGTCACGTGCAGCCGCTCCGCCGTCCGGCCGAAGTGCAGCTCTTCGGCGAGTGTCAGGAAGATCTCGATGTCACGCAGCTCCACGCGGCCCCGTTCGTCGTTAAGTGAGAGGTTAAGGCACGGCACCGGATCAGGCGTTGTCCGTCCGGGCGCGATCCCGGCACGCTGACGCCGTGAACATCATCGCTTCCGCGGTGACGCTGAACGTCGATGACGTAGCGGCGTCCAGCAACTTCTTCTCCGGCTACCTGGGATTTCACGAGTCGGTGGTGGGCGAGGCCTACGCCTGCCTCGTCCGCCCCGACGCCACCAGCGACGTCGTGCTGCGCCCGCGAGCTGCGGGAGAGCGGCCCGCGACCGGGGTCGTGGTGACCCTCACGGTCACCGACGTCGCCGCGGAGTACGAGAGGCTCGTGCGGGAGGGGGCTCCCATCAGCGTGCCGTTGCGCGAGGAGCCGTGGGCGGAGCGGCTGTTCCAGCTCACCGATCCCAACGGCATCGTGGTCCAGCTCGTGGAATGGGTGCCGCCCGCGGGCGCCTGAGCAGCATCCCATGGTCTCCCGGGTTCTCGACGCCCGTGTGAGTACATCGTTCCGACATGCGTACATCGTATGCGTTCTGAGGGGGAATCATGACAGTGACCGCCCGTCCTACGGCCGCCCGCCCGCACGACGTGGGCAGGCCCGGGAAGAAGACCCTGTGGCGGCGCGCCGGCCGCGTGTCGGCCTGGGCCATGTGCGTGCTGGTCCTCGTCCTGGGAGGGGCGTTCTTCGCGCCACGCCTGCCCATCGCTCCGGTGCAGGACGTCCTGGGCGTGACCGCGCTGTTCGTGCCCTGGCTGACAGGGTTCCTGCTGGTCTGTGTGGTCGGCGCCGCCGTGACGGCGGTGATGGCGTGGCGGTCCGGCCGCCGTGCCCTGTTCGGCGCCGGCGTGCTGGCCGGCCTGCTGGCGGTGCTCATGGTCGTCGTGCCCTGGGCGGCCGCCGCCCGTACCGCGGAGGTCTCCTGGTCGGACTACTTCGCCTCACCGGCCGCGGCGATCCCCACCTCGACCGAGACGTACACCACCGTCGACGGTCAGGACCTCCACATCGACGTGTACCGGCCGCGCGCGCTCGCCGCGAGCAAACCCGCGCTGCTCTACGTCCACGGCGGCTCATGGAACTCCGGCACCCGCGCCGACAGCGCACCCTGGCTGCGCTGGATGGCCGACCAGGGCATCGTCGTCTTCTCCGTCGACTACCGGCTGGCCCCGCCGCCGCGCTGGCAGGACGCGGTGGGGGACGTCAAGTGCGCGCTCGGCTGGATCCGCGCCAAGGCCGACAGGTACGGCATCGCGCCGTCCAACGTCTCGATCGCCGGAGACTCCGCCGGCGGCCAACTCTCCTTGATCGCCGCCTACACCGTCGGCGACGCTCGGTTCCAGCCCTCCTGCCGGGTGCCCGACGCGCCGGTGAGGTCCGTCATGGGCTGGTACGCGCCGACCGACCTGCCCCGCCTGCTCGACGAGAACGGCCTGCCCGGCATGGCGGCCACCGTCGCGAGCGACTACCTCGGCGGCGACATCGACACCCACCGCGACCGCTACGAGGCATCCTCCCCGGTCGCGCATGTCCGGCCCGGCCTCCCGCCGACCCTGCTCGTCCAGGGCGACCGCGACCACATGATCCCCGCGACCCAGGCCGCCGACCTGGCCGCCCGGCTCGACGCCGTGGGCGTTCCCGCCACCGCGGTGACCATCCCGTGGGCCGAGCACAACTTCACCGGCCAGTGGGGCGCCTGGGGATCGCAGATCATGCGCCCCCACGTCCGGCGGTTTCTCCAGGAACGCGCGATCCAGGGCTGAGATGTCAGGCCGGCTCGGCGGCCACCGGGTCGCCAGGCGGGCGCCACACGGCGTTCCGTACGGAGACGCTGTGCGCACAACGCGAACAATAACCACAAAGGAACGGAAACCATGTCGAAGGTCACTAGCTGGGACATGAAGGGCACCTGGGACAGCAAGGGCGCTTGGGAGACCCAGGGACGTATGGAAGAGCGCCGGCGCGCCGGACTGTCCGAGGCGGGCCTGCGCCGGATACGCGAGGTGCTGAGCGGCCATGTCGCATCGGGCGCGGTCCCCGGCCTGGTCGCGCTGGTCAGCCGAGGCGATGACACGCACGTCGAGGCGATGGGCACGATGCACGCGGGCGGCGCCGAGCCGATGCGGCGGGACACGATCTTCCGGATGGCGTCGCTGACCAAGCCGGTCACGGCCGCGGCGGTGATGATCCTCGTCGAGGAATGCCGGCTACGGCTGGACGACCCGGTCGACGCGTGGCTGCCCGAGCTGGCCGACCGCCGGGTGCTCGCCCGGATCGACGCCCCCCTGGACGAGACGGTTCCCGCGGTCCGCCCGATCACCGTACGCGACCTGCTCACCTTCACCTTCGGGTTCGGCGTCCACCTTCGGGTTCGGCGTCGTGCTGGCGGCACCCGACACGTACCCGATCCAGACCGCCATCCGCGAACTCGGCCTGGACACCACCTCACCGGACTTCGGGCCGCAGGAGTGGATCCGGCGGCTCGGGACGCTGCCGCTGATGCGTCAGCCGGGGGAGCTGTGGCAGTACCACGTCGGCTCCGACGTGCTCGGCGTGCTCGTCGGCAGGGTGACCGGGCAGTCGCTGGAGGAGTTCCTGCGCGAGCGGCTGTTCGCCCCGCTCGGCATGAAGGACACCGGTTTCCACGTGCCCGCCGACCAGATCCACCGGCTGCCGACCAGCTACGCGCACCACCCTGAGACCGGCGAGCTGGTGGTGTGGGACGAGGCCGCCGGCGGCAAGTACGGCAGGCCGCCGGTGTTCCAGGCGGGCGGCGACGGGCTGGTGTCGACCGTGGACGACTACCACGCGTTCTACCGGATGCTGCTCGGCAAGGGGACGCTGGGCGGTGAGCGGGTCCTGTCCCGGGCCTCGGTCGAGCTCATGACGATGGACCACCTGACGCCCGGACAGAAGGCCGAGAAGGACGCGTTCGGCGACCACTTCGGCCGGCACGGCGGGTTCGGCTTCGGCATGGCGGTCCGCACCCATCGCCGCGACCTGGCCTCGCCGGGCCAGTTCGGCTGGGACGGCGGCCTGGGCACCACCGCCTACGCCGACCCGTCCGAAGGCCTCACGGGCATCCTGCTGACCCAGAGCGCGATGGACTCGCCCCACACCCCGCGCCTGCACCGCGACTTCTGGACCACCACCTACCAGGCAATCGGATGAACGCGACACTCACCCGGCAGCCGTGACGGCGCCGGCCCTGGACCCTTCGATCGCCCCTGGCCGATCTCGCGCATGTGCGCGGGCACGCTCAAGAGCAGCTCCGGGGATCCTGGCCCATCTGCTCGAAGGCGGCCAGAGAGATCACAACGTCGACGTCCTGTTGCCGGGTCTCGTCCCATCGCTGTATCAGCACCTGGCCCGGCTTCACCTTGGCGGCATCGCCGATCTCGAACGTCACATGTCGTAACGAATCCTTGGTGAAGCCGTGGACGTGGTAGGTGATCGCTCGTTCTGGGAGGGACCTTCGACGTGGAGACTCGCCAGCGGGTACGGGCAGGGTTGCCTCCCCGTCCACAAGCTGTGGATGAGACTCGAACAACTGAGTCAGCCGGTCTGATCACCGGATCCGACCAATCGGCGTTCCCAGGCCAGGGCCATCACCACACCGATGGCATAGGCGACCAGGTCCCATGGGTCGGGGAACGCACCGACCACGACACCGCCGATACCCGGCGGGGTCATGCCGACTATTTGGTAGAACTCGACGGCGGCGGCGATCGCGGCCGTGGCCAGGGTGCGGCGTGCGGCGGTGGTGCGCCACAACAGCCCCAAGAACGCGTAGACCAGCATGGTGGCGCCGACATCGCTCACGTAACCGCGGATGAACGGTTGTCCCGGGCCCCGGTACAAGAGGACGAACGCGCAGACGGCGAGGGCGACGCCACCCAGAAGGACCATGGCGCGGCGCATGAGATTGACATCTTCTCCGAATCTCAACGATCAGGACGAACCTGATCATAGAGTTCGTCACCTATGGCGGCATGCTCATTGCGTCAGGTCGGCGACCGCGGTGGAGTGCCATGGCGACGGCATGCCAGCACGCTGGCACGTAGTGACGATTCATCCGGAATGCAGCCGTCGCTCATCGCCGACCCATCGAGTCGACACGCGCGTGCTCGCCTCACGGTCTCCTTCCGCACCGACGAGGTGCACGTTCGCGCCCGCGTGATCGACGAACGCCCGTACCTAGCGTTCAACACCCGGAGGCGGACGTCTCACCACTGACGGCGTACGGCGTCCCGGTCGATCCCGAGACGTACGACTACAGGCGGGCGGCTCGTGACGCGCTGCACTTCTCCAAGCTGGTGGACCGTTTCGTGCAGAACCTGCGCCGGGTCGCGGGCTATGAACGTGCAGTACTTCGCCACCGTGGAGCCACAGAAGCGGCTCCCCAGCGGGAGCACGCCTCTCGGATGGTAGATGCGCTGCGGTTCGAACCCTGTTCTCCGAGGTGCCCGAACTGGCTGCGCTACGGCGTCCAACCCAAGGACGCCAAGCCGGGGATGACTCCGGGAGCGTGCCGGAGCAAGGCCCACAAGCCCGACCACCTCGCGTACGCCGGGCGTCGCGTCCTGGCCTCGCGCAAGTGGTCCAACAAGATCCTCGCCGACCACAGGCAGGATCACCGCACCTGGGTCCTGGAAGCCCTCGGCCAGACCGATCAACGGACCGACCCACACCGCTACGTCTGGAAGCCCGTCCCGGCCGGCGACGCCCCGAAAAGATCAAAGGCCCTCTCCCCGTCACCGGGCGAGGGCCTTTTACCTGCGGAGGATCGGGATTCGAACCCCGGATGGTGTTGCCGCCCAACCGCATCAGCAGCTCGGATCCTGGCCGTTCCGATCGGTTCAACCTGGACCGACGGGCGCGGCCGGTCCGTCGGGAACGGCATGGGACGGCGCTGGATGGCAACGAGAACTGCACCTAGGAGCGGCCGTAGCGATATTGCCTCTCTGTCGTGAGCAGATGACAGGATCAACGCCGTGACAGACATCGATGATCTCCTTCGACGGGTGTCCGCCAAGGCGAGCATGACCATGGAGCACCTGCCTCCCCCCGCGACGGCGGAGGAGGTGGCACAGGCGCAGCGCCTCTTGGGCTTCCGGCTTCCTCCCGTGCTCGTGCGGCTCTACCGCGAGGTGGCCAACGGAGGCTTCGGCCCCGATTACCGCCTTCTGCCGCTGCTGGGTGAAGGACGTACTGCCGTGAGCGACTACCGGGAGGAGCGGAACGGCTCGGAGCCCGGCGGCGACGCACGCTGGCCGGCGGACGTGCTGCCCATCCTGGACTGGGGGTGCGGCATGTACGCCGCAGTGGACTGCCGCAGGTTCGAGGGCACCGTACTGCTCTTCGAGCCGAACGGGGTCAGCGGTGACTGGCCCCGCGCGTGGCACGTCGACGCAGAGAGTCTGACCGATTGGCTGGAGACGTGGCTGTCGGGAACGGGCTGGTACGAGGAAGACGCCGATGGCGACGGTGAGATGCGGCCGTGGGAATCGGCCCGGCAGCGGCTGGGAAAACGTTGACCTGGGCGTATGTGGATCCAGTTACGGCGAGCCTCCGCGACTCCCCACTTATCGCTGACCGTACGGGCACGCACCTTCTGATCCGTAGGTCCCCAAACGATTCTCATGCCCATCCGGACGCGTTCGCCGGCTGGTCACTGGATGTCGCACCGTCCGTAGCGGTTCACTGGAGTTCATGATCGTTCGGCTCGGCGGCTCCGAGACTGTGCTGGATGGTTGGGCCTCAGTCTGTGTAGTCCTCGAATTCCCACTCTCCGATCCGGCCGATCTTCTCTGCCAGCTCAGCCCATGTAGGTGCCTCCAGTACGGCAATCCGATCGCTCAGCCACTCGGTCACCTTGTCGGGATGGAGTTCGGCAACGAAGAGCCAGTGCCGGCCGATGAGAAAGGGACGGTGTCCAAGTTGCTCGGTGAGGGCCGACGGGGTGCAGACGGTGAGTTGGAAGCGTTCCTCGCTCAGCTCGCCCTGAGGACCGACATACATTTCCAGGAGTTCGCAGGCATGGGCTGGATCGTCCATTCCCCGCCCCGCCTCAAGATCGACCCAACGGAAGTCTCCCACTCGTGCTCTCACTCTCCCATGATCGCGCGCGAAGTGGGCTGTCAGCTTGGGAATCGCATGGATCACGCCCTGTAGGGCCGTCGACCTGGGAGTGAGGTGGGTCATGAGTGACCGTCATTGACCCCTCGTCACCCTGGCTCGCTGCACGCCTATTGCACGACGATCGGCCGGTGACCTGGCCTTTCTTGCGCGCCGCGTACGCCTCCGCGTCCTGATCATCCCGGAGCCGGAGTGCCCCCGCCGGAGGCGGTTGTTCCCATGTCGGCGAGATGGAGCTTCCGGATTGTGTTCAAGGTCGCTGGAGCCTGACAGCAAGGAAGGATGGCGCTTGGTGGAGCTTGTCGTAGCTGGCTCCGTCGATCTCCCGGAGGTCGGCCGTGGGGCGCGGTTCGATGAGCTGCTGCAGTACGAACCCTGCGGCCAGTAGCTCGCTCAGGAAGGTCTCCAGCGGTAGGCGTTGGTAGTGGATCGAGAGCTTGCTGTCTCCGAGGGGGAGGTCTCTCCAGTCATGGCTGAAGTACGAGCCTCCGAAGTGGCGCCAGTCGGCTGTGGGATGGGTGGTCGATATCAGGAGCCATCCGCCTGGGCGCAGGACGCGGCGGAGTTCACCCAGCAGTTGCACGCGGTTTCTGACGTGCTCGTACACAAGGGCGCAGACTGCCCCGTCGAAGGATGCGTCAGCGGCGAAACCGAGTGGCTCTTCGAGATCATGAAGGAATAGTTCTGCCTGGCCTTTCACACGTGCTTGCGCGTGGCGCAGGAGGGTGGCGCTGCCTTCGATTCCGACGACCTGGGCACCACGGGCCGAGAGTTCGGCGGCGTAGTGGCCTGCTCCACAGCCGACATCCAGGATTCTGGCCCCGGAGACATTGCCCGCGAGTCAAAGCATCGCGGGTCTGTCGGTGTAGGCGTTGTAGGGGCTCGTCTCCGCGTGTGCGGCGAAGTGATCGCCGAGTGCGTCATGGTAAGCGGTCGGCTTGTGCACCGGTACATGATGGCGCTGCCGCTCGCCCTATGCCAGACCAAGAGGAACGGCGCTCGCTGGCCGGTGACGTTGGCACTCGGCATCCGCCAGGGTGCGAGGCTCTCGGAAAAGCCCCCAGAGATCGAAAAGGCCCTTCCCCACAATCGGGGAAGGGCCTTCGAGCTGGCGGAGGATCGGGGATTTGAACCCCGGATGGTGTTGCCACCAAACCGCATTAGCAGTGCGGCGCCATAGACCTGACTAGGCGAATCCTCCTGGAAGCCATGTGGCTCAGGACAGCGTACCGGCCTTCTGGCGAGGCGGCAAAGCGGCGCCGTCCGCGAGCCCTTCGAGGAGGTTATCCACCGCCTGTGGGTAACTTCCTGTGGACGAAGCCCGCCCTGTTCCAGAACGGGCTTTCGAAGTCGTCGGGTTCGTCAGGCGGCGGGGTTGGCCTCGCCCTCGATCTCGATCTTGACCTTCTTGCCCACCAGGACGCCGCCCGTCTCCAGGGCCTGGTTCCAGGTCAGGCCGAACTCCTCGCGGTCCAGCTCGGTGTGGATGGAGAAGCCCCACACGGCCTGGCCCCACGGGTTGGTGCCGGCGCCGCCGTACTCGACGGTGAGCTCGACCTCCTTGGTGACGTCGCGGATCGTGAGGTCGCCGACGACGGTGAACTCCTCGTCCGACTGGCGGGTCACGCGCCTGCTCCGGAAGGTGATCTCCGGGAACTTGTCGACGGCGAGGAAGTCGTCGCCACGCAGGTGGCCGTCGCGGTCGGCGACCCCGGTGTCGATGCTGGCCGTCTTGATCGTGAGCTGGGCGGCCGACTCGAGCGGGTTCTCGGCGATCGTGATCGTGCCGCTGTAGTCGGAGAAGTGCCCGCGGACCTTGCTCACCATCATGTGCTTGACGACGAAGCCGATGCGGCTGTGGGCCACGTCGATGGTGTAGGTGCCGGCGGCGGGGACGGTGAGGCCTTCCCAGGTCCGAGTGCTCATGAGGTGCTCCTTGAAGCTTGTCTTGCGGATAGTTGCGTCAACAGACATCTACACGAGGAATATTCCCCACGTCAACTATCGTCCGATAGAGTGTGAACGTGAAACCGATCGAAGACCCCCGGCTGACGGCCATGGGTCTGTTGGCCGAGGTCCACTCCGGCCTGAGCGCCAGGATGCAGCCGGTGTTCAGCGCCGCCGGGTTGTCCGACATCGACTTCGAGACCCTCGTCCGGCTGGGCCGTTCCCCCGGCGAACGGCTGCGCATGACCGACCTGGCCGCGCAGACCGGGCTGTCCACGAGCGGCGTGACGCGCGTCGTGGACCGCCTCGAACGCGAGGGCCTGGTCACCCGCGTGGCCTGCGCGAGCGACCGCCGCGCCTCCTACGCGGCGCTCACCGACGCCGGCCGCGAGCGTCTGGAGTCCGTGCTGCCCCTCCACCTCGCCGACATCGAGAGCTGCTTCACCGGGCTGCTCACCGAGGAGCAGCTCGAAGCCTTCCTCGCCGCCCTGCGCACGATCAGGGACGTCGTACGGCCCTGCGCTACCGCTGGGGCTGACCGGAGATCCCCAGCTCGGACCTGAGCTTGGCCATGGCCCGCGACACCGTGCTCTTGACCGTGCCGACGCTGATCCCGAGCGTGCTCGCGACCTCGGGCTCGGTCATGTCCTCGTAGTAGCGCAGCACGATGGCGGCCCGCATGCGCTCGGGCAGCCTGCTGAGCGCGCGTTCGAGCCGCTCGTGGACCTCGCCGTACGTCTCCGGCGGCTCGCACGGCACCTCCGGAAGCTCGTCGGACGGGTACTCCTCCAGCTTGCGCCGCCGCCACTGCGAGATGTTGATGTTCACCATCGCCCGCCTGACGTAGCCGTCGAGCGCTCCGCGGTCGGCGATGCGGTCCCAGGCCAGGTACGTCTTGGTCAGGGCGTTCTGCAGCAGGTCCTCGGCGTCCAGAGGATGTCCGGTGAGCTGGTGGGCGGCGCGCAGCAGCGCGGGACCGCGGGTCACGACGTACTCGCGGAACTCCTCTTCCTCCGTGGTGATCTGCATCGTGGCCAGAATCGCAGCCGGACGCCCTGTTGGGGCTGAACCGGAATTCAGGATTCGGCCCGCCGACGACAAAGATGCGTCCAGGTCGGTGGCGGTTTGTACGACGCCGGATGTCATGTCCTTCCCCTGGGATGCGTATTTTGCTCCCTATGAGTCCCGGTCCCGAGCGCGGCCGGGCCGGCCGTGTGACGCTGGAGACGCGACAAAGGAGGGCGGATGGGCTGTCCGAGCGTTGAACGTCGCCGGGTCCTCGCGGCCGCGGCGCTGGGCCGGGAGGCCGGCGTTCCCGGAGCCGAACCGTCGGCCGAGGAGCCGTTACGCGCGGTCGCGGGTGAGGTCATGGACGTCAGCCCGCACCTGGTCGTCGTCGAGACGCCCGAGGGCGGGGAGGAACGGCTGGTCATCGCCCCCTGGGCCACCGCCTGGCACGGCGGCGACACGCGGCCGGCCGACATCCCGATCGGCTCCAGGGTCATGATGCGGACCGTGCGCGAGGGCAGGGTCGTCGAGCGCGTCTGGGCCGACACCACCCGTGTCACCGGCACGATCCTGTCCGTCGAAGGGCGCAGGGACCTGACGGTCGAGCTGTCCTGCGGCCCGCACCGCGGCCGCCGCACGATCGTCATCCCCTACCGGGCCACCGGCCGCGTCCAGGTCCGCCACCCCAGGCTGGAGCCCGGGTACCTCTTCGACGCGATCGGCGTGCGGAGGGACGGCGTCTGCCACGCGCTGCTGCCGGCCACCTCCCAGCCGCCCTACACCGCGCGTGCCGTGCCCGCTCCGCCGCCCGCGTACGCCGGGGTGCACGCCCGCGTCTCCGGCACCGCCACCTGGTCCGACGCGTTCGACGACGGCGAGCACGGCCTGGCCTACCCCATGGTCGAGCGCTCCGACGCCGGCTGCCCCGACGCCGAGGTGTCGTGCACGGGCCTGTCGTACCTCGCGGTCGGTTCGCTGGTCCAGGTCAGGAACGTCTGCGCCGGTCGCTCGGCGAACGTGCCCGTCGTCGCGTGCGGGTGCGTGGCCGGGCGGTTCTGCGATCGTTGCGTGGAGTGCGGCACGTCGCCCCGCGGCCGGATCGTGGAGCTGTCGCCGTCGTCGTACGTCGAGCTCGGTGGCGACCTGGTCAAAGGATGCTTCAACGCGCAGATCGGATTGGGGTGACGCTCGTGCCGGCCTCGCAACTACCGGTTCTCATCGTGCTGCTCGTGCTCGGCACGGTGGCCAAGGTGGCCACCGTGCGCTCCGGCGGCGAGCCCGGCGCGCTGTCCAGACTGGGGCCCGCCGTCCTGGTGCCGGGGAGACTGCAGGCTCCGGCCCTGGTGGCCTGCGCGGTGGGCGAACTGGTGCTCGCCGCCGGCCTCCTGCTGTCCACCGCCCTGGTCTTCCGCTGGGCGACGGTGATGTTCTTCGCGATGTCCACGTACGTGCTGCTGGAGCTGCGCAGGCGGCGGCCGGACGCCGGGTGCGGCTGCTTCGGCGACGTCAGCGCGGCCCCCGTCGGCGTGCGGTCGATCGGCAGGACCGTCGTGCTGACCGGCATGGCGGTGCTGACGGTGTGGGCCGAGGTGCCCGGCTGGGTGTCGTTCGTGCAGCCGTCGTGGTGGATGGCGGTCGGCGTGGCGCTGCTCCTGCTGCTGTCGCCCGAGCTGGAGGAGATGGTCGA
>NZ_KZ559483.1:0-77446 GCF_002850745.1 Nonomuraea indica | reverse complement strand
GGCGGGGGGGGCCCCCCGCCGAGAACGTCACGCTGGCCCGGCTGCGGAGCAGCGGCCCGTGGCGGGCGCACGAGGGCCTGCTGGCCGCGCCGGAGCCGTACGACACCTGGCGGGAGCTGTGCTGGCGCTTCTTCGCCTTCGCCGGCAAGGACGGCGGCGACGTGGTCTTCGCCGTCTATCTCAGCGGGCGGCGCCCGGTGGTTCGGGCCGCCGTGGTCAGCGCGGAGGGCACGGGATCTCTGCCGTCGTATACGCCGATCTCGGCCTGACGCTAGACAGCCGTAGATTTCGCTCGACGGGCAGCCAGATATGACTCTATTGGGCTATCTAGCTTCCCCACTAGACAGCCCAATAGAGGACTAGGGGTGCCGGCTAGATCGGTTGGGCACGGAGGAACCTCCCGAAATGCGGCACGGTGAACGCGATCTGGCCGCGCTCGGCGCTGTAGATCAGCCCCTTCTTGATCAGACTGTCGCGGGCCGGTGACAGACTGGACGGCTTGCGGCCGAGGGCCTCGGCCACGTCGGAGGTGGCGACCGGCTCGTCGCCGATCTGGGCCATGGCATGCATGTAGTCGCGCTCGGCCGGCGTCGCCCGCTCGTAGCGGCTGCCGAAGAAGCCGACCGCGAGCTCCTCCTCGGCCTCCGGCGCCGACACCTTGACGTCCTCGACCGTGATCGGGCTGCGCGGCGCCAGATCCCACGCCACCTTCCCGTAGGCCTGGACGAAGTAGGGGTAGCCGTCGGCCGCCTCGTAGAGCGCGTCGAGGGCGTCCTGGGTGAACTCCACCTGCTCCTCGCGCGCCGGCAGGATCAGCGCCAGATCGGCCGCCTCCCGGTCGAGCTTGTCGATGCGCGCGTAGCGGAACAGCCGCTCGGAGTAGCTCTTGCTGGCCGACAGCACGCTGGGCAGGTGCGGCAGCCCGGCCCCGACCACGATCAGCGGCCCGCCCGACTGCGACAGCTCGTGGCAGGCGGCGCAGAGCGCGGAGACGTCGGCGGCCTGCACATCCTGCATCTCGTCGATGAACAGCGCGATGCCCACCCCCAGGTCGGTGGCCACGCTCGCCGCGTCGACGAACAGCTCGGTCAGGTCGATCTCCAGGTCTCCCGAGTCGGCTCGGCCGCGGGCGGCCGGCACCTCGATGCCGGGGGACCAGTGCGAGGTGCCCTTGGCCGCGGCGGGATCGCGCATCGCGAACGCCTTGAGCACCGAGAGGAACTCCTCGATGCGCTCCGGCGCCCGATGGCGGGGGGCCAGCTCGCGGATCGCCATGTGCAGGGCGGCGGAGACGGGGCGGCGGATCGACTGGTCGGGACGGGCTTCGATCTTGCCCGTGCCCCACAGTCGCTGCATCGCCATGGACTTGAAGGTGTTGAGCAGGACGGTCTTGCCGACGCCGCGCAGGCCGGTGACGACCATGCTGCGCTCGGGCCGGCCACGGGCCACCCGCTCCAGCACGACCTCGAACTGCTGGAGCTCACGGTCGCGCCCGGCCAGCTCCGGCGGGCGTTGTCCGGCTCCGGGGGCGTAGGGATTGCGCACAGGGTCCACGCTCTCGGACTTTATTGCCGGATATAGCGGCCGTCGTAGATTTGGGCAGAATGCGCTACGGCGTGTCCGGGCAGGGGCGTCCGCCAGCACGGTCATCGGACACACCCCCTCCCACCAGGCCGAACCCGTGTTCGATTCGCTAGCCAGAACTGTAGCGCGCACTCGAACACCCATGCGATGTTTTCGGGTAAAGATCTTTGCAACGTGGCGGCCTCCTCGGGCGTCCCGGTGATGTGGAGTTCGAGGATTTCGTCCGCACCAGGGGCCCGGCCCTGCTCAGGTACGGCTACGTGCTCACCGGCAGCGGCCATGACGCCGCCGACCTGGTGCAGGAGGCGCTGCTCAAGCTCGGCGACAGCTGGGCACGCGTCCGCGACAAGGACAATCCCGAGGCGTACGTCCGCACCGTCATGGCCCGCCAGCACATCAGCTGGTGGCGGAGGCGGCGCAGGGAGCACCTGACGGACGAGCCGCCCGAGGGCTCCTATCTCGACGCCCACCCGTCCGGCGAGCTCTGGAAGACGCTGGCCGCGCTGCCGCGCAGGCAGCGAGCCGTCCTCGTGCTGCGCTACTACGAGGACCTGTCGGACGGGGAGATCGCCGAAGTCCTCGGCATCTCGCGCGGAACCGTACGCAGCCAGGCGTTCCGGGCGCTCGCCACACTCCGCGTCAGGCGCGCGGTGTACGAAAGGGGAGAGGCATGACGACAGAGGACGAGCTGGCCCGCGCGCTCCGGCAGCTGGCCGAGGCGGCACCCGAGATCGACCTGCTCGCCGGAGTGCGCGAACGCAGGCGGCGGCGTACGCGGCGGCGCGCGCAGGCGGTGGCGGTGGCCGCTGTGATCGCGGTGGCCGGCACGAGCACGACGCTCACCCGCGGCGGCGTCCTGGCCACCGGGGGCGGACACGACGCCGCGGCGACCGCCTCCGCCGTCGAGGAGCCCAGGGCCGCCAAGCCGGCCGACACGCCCGCGAGGCCGGTCGACGAGGTCTGGCCCCAGGCGGTCTTCACGATGCCGGCCAGGAACGCCGACGGCTGGAAGTACCGGCCCATCACCGGCATCAGCGCGACGGAGGTGCTGCTCAGCGCCGAGCCGTCGTTCGAGAAGGCGGGCGCCCTGGAGGTCTACGACACCGTCACCCGCAAGGCCCGCGTGGTCACCAGGATGCCGTCCACTCCCGGACTGAAGGAGTACATCCACCAGACGGCGACCACGGACGGGAAGTCCGTCGCCTGGTTCACGTACGGCGAGCGACAGGACGGCTCCATGGTGCGGGAGATCTGGACGGTCCCGCTGTCCGGGGGCGAGCCCAGGCTGCTGGTCACGCTGACCGGCGAGCGGGCGAGGATCGCCACGATCGCGCTGGCGGGGGAGCACGTCGTGTGGTCCGACGAGCGCGCGGTGTGGCGGCTTCCACTGGCCGGGGGAGAGGAGACGAAGCTGGCCGACGGGCTCCACGTCATCGCCTGGCCGTGGGCGGGCGACCTGGCCGAGGGCCCCGGCACCGCCGATGCCAACCAGACCCGGGTCGTCAACCTGGAGACCGGCGAGATCAGGCGGATCGCGGCCGCGCCCGGAGCCGAAGGACTGCGGTGCGGGGTCACCTGGTGTTCCGGACGCCAGAGGCACGCCGGGCTCGTACAGCGGGTCGACGGCTCGGGGCAGGCGGCGTTCCGGGAGGCCATGACGCCGCCGGACGCCTACCCCGTTCTCGACCGGTTCGTCCGGGGACGAGGGGAGGTGTACGACACGGCCACCGGCGTGTCCGCCCGCGTCGACAACCCCGGCACCTGGAGCGGCGTCGGCGTGTCCGCCGAGCCGAGCACGATCCTCTACTGGGGCACGACCAGGAGCGGCAAGCCCCACGAGTACCGGGTGCTCAACTTGGCAGCCGTACCAGCCGCCCAATAGCGTTTCGCCCCATGCGGACCTTCGCGAATGTTCAGGAGCTCAAGGCGGCCGTCGGCGAGACGTTCGGCCCCACCGAGTGGCGCACCGTCACCCAGGAGCAGGTCAATCTCTTCGCCGACGCCACCGACGACCACCAGTGGATCCACGTGGACGTGGAGCGCGCCAAGGAGGGACCCTTCGGCGGCACGATCGCGCACGGCTACCTGAGCCTGTCGCTGCTGCCGTCGTTCATGACGGAGCTCCTGCACGTCGACGGCATCGCGATGGGCGTCAACTTCGGCCTCAACAAGGTCCGCTTCCCCAAGCCGGTCCCGGTCGGCGCGCGCGTCAGGGCCTCCGCCGAGCTGACCGACGTCAAGGGCACGCCCGCCGGCTACCTGTCCAACCTCAAGGTGACGGTCGAGGTCGAGGGCGAGCGCCGTCCCGCCTGCGTCGCCGAGACGCTCAGCCTGTACGTTCCCGCCCAGTAGCGGCATTCTCGCCGCCGCGTGCAACAGAAGCACCGGCTCGCCGGTCCCTGGATTCGTGGACCATACGGCTGATTTCGATGAGTTCGTCCGGGCCAGGGGCGACGCTCTCCTGCGGTACGGCTACGTACTCTCCGGCAACATGGAGGACGCCGCCGACCTCGTCCAGGAGGCGCTGGCGCGGCTGGGCGACGCCTGGCCGCGCGTCCGCAGGAAGGACGACCCCGAGGGCTACGTCCGCACGACCATGGTGCGGCTGCACATCAACGCCTGGCGCCGCCGCCACCGGGAGGACCTGGTGGCGGCGGTGCCCGAGAACGGCAGGTTCGACCGCTACGACGACGCCGACCTGTGGGCCGAGCTGCGGCAGTTGCCCCCTCGGCAGCGGGCCGTCCTCGTGCTGCGCTACTACGAGGACCTCCCCGACGACAGGATCGCCGAGGTGCTCGGCGTCTCCCGCGGAACCGTGCGCAGTCAGGCCGCCCGTGCCCTGGACAAGCTCCGGATCGCAAGAGTGCTGCAGGAGGCGCGATGAGAAGCGAAGAGGACCTGATCCGTACCCTGCGCACGGCCGCCGGCCATGCCGGTTCGGACGGCCTGGCGGGCGCGGTGGCCGCCCGCCGGCGGGTACGCCGCGTCCGGCAACGGATCCAGATGGTGCTGGCGGCCGCCGCTGTGGTCGTCGTCGCAGGTGCCACGGCCGCCGTCCTGTCCCGCGGGGGCGAACAGGTGCGTCCGGCCGTCACCGTCACCGCCGTCCCGGCCACGCCGACCCCGAAGGAGGCGGTTGTGAAGCAGAAGATCCGGCCGGCGGCCGAGGTGTGGCCCGAGGCGGTGTTCACGATGCCGGCCAAGTCCGCCGACGGCTGGAGGTACCGCCCGGTGACCGGCCTGAGCGCGACCGAGGTGCTGCTCAGCGCCGAGTCGTCGTTCGAGAAGGCGGGCCGGCTGGAGGTGTACGACTCGGCCGCCAAGAGCGCGCGCGTGCTCGGCGACGTGCCCGCCCCCGAGGGCGTGAAGGGCTACTTCGTCCAGGACTTCGAGGTCGGGGAGCAGCACATCGCCTGGTACGGGACGACGCCCAACAGTCCCGACAAATGGGCAGATTTCTGGATCATGCCCAGGGCGGGCGGCCAGGCGAAGCGCGTGGGCGAGGTGACGGGCCCCATGTCGGAGGTGGACCGCATCGGCGTCACCGGCGACTCGGTCGTCTGGTCCGTCCACCAGGGCGGCGTCTACCGCATGCCGCTGACCGGCGGCACGCCCGAACGCGTCGCCGATGAGCTTCATCTCATGTCCTGGCCGTTGGCGGCCGGCTACGCCGACCGCGACGAGAACCGCGGGAGGAGGCAGGACCGGGTGGTCGACCTGGAGACCGGGCAGACGGTCACGGTGCCGGCGCCCGCGAAGGTCACGTCCCTGACGTGCGGTCCGGTCTGGTGCTACGGCGCCGCCGGCGACCGGACGATCGTCCAGCGGCACGACGGATCCGACCGCAAGGACCTGCCGGCGGAGGTCCGCATGCACGGTATGACCGAGCTCCTCGGTGACCGCTTCGCGCTGCTCACCGCATACCGGAGCGGTGATCCGGCCAAGGAGTACGTCCCGCTGGCGGCCACCTACGACCCGGTCACCGGACTGATGGGCGGCATGAGCAGGATGCCGTCCGACGGCGGAGGGGCCGGCTTCGGCCGGGGCATCTCCTCCTCGCCCAGCACGATCGTCTACTGGGACGAGGACGTGCGGTCGTCCCAGGTGTGCACCACCAAGGGAGGCGCGAAAGTGTGCGAGGCGAAGGAACTGGGCGGCGGCAAGGAGTTCACCGTCGTGAACCTGGCGGCCGTCACAGCAGGGGACTGACGATCGCCGCCAGGGCCACCACGGCCAGCAACCCCAGGTAGGCCAGCACCAGCCGGGTGTCCCGGAGCAGACACTTGCTCCGGGACAGCCCGGCCCGCCGCGCCTTCCAGTAGCCGGCGAACCCCAGCGCCGCGAACCCCAGCACCGCCCACGGCCCGAACAGCCAGGCCAGCAGCGCCACGGTCGCGTACACGCACAACCGCAGCGGATCGTACGGCCCGGCCTCCCGCGGCGCGCTCACGGCAGGACCTCCAGCGCCACCAGAACCCGAGGCGCGCTCACGGCAGGACCTCCAGCGGCACCCGCACCCGAGGCGCGCTCACGGCAGGACCTCCAGCGGCACCCGGACCCGCGGCTGGGAGGCCACCGCCGACAACCGCTGCGCGGAGAGCTGCGGCCAGGCCTGCACCGCGCAGAACGGCGCGCACTGGTCCTGCTCGGCACGCGTCCCCACGTGCACGCAGCACTGCGTCAGCCGCTCCTCGATCATCGTCGAGACGTCCATGAACGGCTTGACCGTGATCCGCACGACCCGCTCGCCGAGCATCCTGCGCAGCTTGCGACGCCGGCCGGGCAGCGCCGACGACGCCAGCGTGAGCAGGGTGGACACGCCGAGGTCGCAGTTCTCGCAGATGTCGCGCCACAGGTCGCCGATCTGCGGGTGCGACAGCGACGACTGCTCCGACAGCAGCCCCAGCAGCGACTCCTGAACGGCCAGCCGCAGCTCGCGCGGGATCTCGCTGTCGGCGATGCGGTTGGAGACCAGGCCGAGGTTCGCCTTGAGCCGGTCGTGGCCCATCAGCGCGACCAGCGAACGCCACTGCCCCGCGTCGTCCCGGATCAGGTAGCCGACCGAGCAGCAGTGGGGGTGCGAGCACGGCAGCGCGGTGAGGTCACGCCAGGTCACCAGGCCGCCGGTCTGCGGCCCGAGCCGCCGGAGCACCCCGGTGTGGGTGAGCCGGTCCAGCGGGTCGATCACGCCGCTCCGGCCGGAGCCGAACTGCGGCTGCAGCGACACGCCGCCCACGTACGGCGTGTCGAGGGCGAGCCGGACCACGTCGCCGATCTCGCCGTCGTTGACGCCGAGCGCCGCCGTCATCACCAGCGTCGTGAAGATCTCCCGTTCCGACAGCCGCCGTACGGCCTGCGCCTTGAGCCGCCGCAGGTCGCCGCCGCGGTGGTGCCGGGACGCCTCCGCCGAGCTCCCGTCGTACTGCAGGTAGACCTCGACCCGCTCCCGGTGCTCGGTGAGCAGGTCGAGCAGGTCGTCGTCGCGGGCGACGAGCACGCCGTTCGTGTTGATCAGGATGCGCGTCACCGGTCGCCGGACCAGCTCGCCCAGCAGCAGCGGGAGCTCCGGGTGCAGGGTCGGCTCGCCGCCGCTCAGCATGAGCACGTCCAGCTTGCCGTTCTCGCGGGCCAGCCGCTGGTCGACGTTCGCCAGCACCTCGGCGACGGGCACCACGCCGCTCAGGTCCGGTGAGCTGCCGGCGAAACAGGTCGGGCAGCGCAGGTTGCACGCCTCGACGATGTCCTCCAGCAGGATGCAGGTGTGCTGCGTCTGCATCTCCGGAAGCCCCCGCAGGTACGCGGCGGGCACCGGATCGAAGTTGCCCGCCAGGTCCGGGAGGTGCTGCTTCGTGGGAGCGGTCCATTCCTCCAGGTACGCGAGGATCTCCGGGTCCTCGTCGTACAGCGTCCGCACCAGCCCGTGCTCGCGGCACCCGCGCTCCAGCCACACCCTGCCGTCCCGGACCGCCAGGTAGCCGCTCAGCCGCTCCACCCGGTCCAGGTCACGTCCGTGGCAGTGCGGGCAGAACGCGTTGACGTACCTGAGGATGCGGTCGCCCCTCAGCCCCATTCCCGTGCTCATACCGCGACCTTCCGCCCCAACAGGGCATCGTAGTAACCGCGCCGCCACCCGTAGGCGACCCTGATCCCGAGCAGCAGCATCCCCGGGATGAGGAACCACTGCGGCCGGGTCAGATCCAGCCACACCGTCTCGTTCGCCCGGACGAACTCCACCACGAACCTGAACACCGCATAACCCGCCAGGTAGAGCGTGAACAGCTCGCCCGGCCGGGTCAGCCGCCCCCGCGCCCACACCAGGACGCCGAACGCCACCAGGTGGAACACGATCTCGTACACGAAGGACGGATGCATGGCCTGCCCCGCCAGACAGCCCGGACACTCCGGCGTCGTCGCGGGCGCGTGCACCCCCCAGGGCAGGCCCGTCGGCCGGCCCGGCGCCTCCGTCAGGTGGCACCCGATCCGCCCGACCGCCATCCCCAGCGCCACCGCCGGCGCGAACAGGTCGCCCGTCCGCTCGCGATAGCCGATGATCCGCTTGGCCGCCAGCACGCCGACGTACGCCCCGGTCAGGCCGCCCAGGATGCTCCGCGAGCCGTACAG
This sequence comes from Nonomuraea indica, assembly GCF_002850745.1. GTDB lineage: Bacteria > Actinomycetota > Actinomycetes > Streptosporangiales > Streptosporangiaceae > Nonomuraea > Nonomuraea indica. The sequence goes on along the minus strand of NZ_KZ559483.1, from coordinate 69,241 downwards.
CCACAGCTCCGACAGCTCCAGCGTCTCCAGCCAGCCCGCCAGCCGCATCCCGATCGCCCCGCCCACCAGAGCCCCGGTGACGGCGACCAGCGACTGCTCGTTCAGCGCCCCACGCCGCCGCGCCTCCCGGACGAACACCACGGCCGCCACGAACACCCCGAGGCCGACGAAGATCTCATGCAGCGGCATGTCAGCCGTACAGCGCCGGATTGAGACCCGTGCACCAACCGGCCGTCACGATGGACCACAACGCCCAGCCGAGCATCAGCCCGAGCCCGGAGCCGGTCGCCCACGGCCGCCGTACGAACAGCAACCCCGCACCGCCCCCCAGCCCGGCCAGCGCCAGCAGCACGGCCCCGGCCGCCACGATCCCGCTGCCGGAACCGCCGTCGGTGCTCGCGCCCATGGCGGCGGCGAACACGACGAAACCGAAGACGGCGTTGACGATGCTGTACACGGTGACCCCGACGAGGGCGAACGCCACGACGATCCCGCCGGATCCGCCGGACGCAGGCGGCGGAGGCGACTGCCACCCCCCGTACGGCGGCGTCCCCTGCGGTGGCGGCCCTTGCGGCGGCACCCTGCCAGGCGGCGTCCCCTGCGGTGGCGGCCCTTGCGGCGGCATCCTGCCAGGTGGCGCCCCCTGCGGCGGCGGCCCTTGCGGCGGCATCCCACCCGGCGGCATCCCCTGCGATGGCGGCCCCTGCGGCGGCATCCCTTGCGATGGCATGCCGTGTGGCGGCGCACCGCCCTGGGAAGGCCGGGAGGGAGGAGGCGGCCCACCGGCGATCGGCGGCCCGGTGGGAGGCGGCGGTCCACTCGGCCCGTGCGCAGGACCCTGCCCAGGCGGCACCCAGCCCTGCCCCGCGGCCTCGCCCCTACCTTCCGGTGACTCCGGTGGTGGTGTGTTCATCACCCGACCCCCCCAATCCCCAGCAAGCGTAGGGGCTGACGACCGCTTTGTATGTACCGATGTGTCCCACCCCCGGGAACACCGCCAGCCTGCCCGGTTCGGGTCAACCCGGACGATCACCCGCCGCCCCACCAGGGGCCATCCACCCTCACCCCCGCATGCCCTACACCCCGTCCGTCGAGCAGTAGTCCGAGTAGTAGATCGCCGCCTGCACCCGGCTCTTCAGCCCCAGCTTGTTCAGCACCCGGCTGACGTGTGTCTTCGTGGTGGCCTCCGCCATGTCGAGCTCCTTGGCGATCTCCGCGTTCGACAGGCCGCGCCCGATGCACGCCAGCACCTCCCGTTCGCGTGGCGTCAACCCCGCGGCCCCCGCCCCCGACGACTCCCGCCGCAACGGCTGCTCGGCGAAGGCGGAGATCAACCTTCGCGTCACCGCGGGAGAGATCAGCCCGTCCCCTCTGGCGACGACCCGCACCGCCTCCACCAGCCCGTCGGCATCGGTGTTCTTCAACAGGAACCCGGCGGCACCGGCCCGCAACGCGCCGAACACGTACTCGTCCACGTCGAACGTCGTCAGGATCAGCACGTCGGTCACCCCGGCGAGCTCACGGGTCGCGGCGATCCCGTCCAGCCGAGGCATCCGAACATCCATCAGCACCACGTCAGGCCGCAGCTGGCGAGCCAGCGCCACCGCCTGCTCGCCGTCGGCCACCTCGCCGACCACCTCGATGTCGTCGGCCCCGTCCAGGATCATCACGATCCCCGCGCGCACCGCCGCGTGATCGTCGGCGACCAGCACCCGGATCATCAGCTCACACCTCCCTGCCATCCGTGGGCAGCACGGCCCTCACCCGCCATCCACCCGCCTGCGCCGGCCCGGCTTCGAACGACCCGCCCACCAGCGCGGCCCGCTCCCGCATCCCGATCAGCCCGACCCCCGCCCCGTCCAGCCGAGCCCGATGGCCGTTCGTCGGATTGTCGACGGTCATCGTCACCCGCTCCGGCTCGTACGCGATGGCGACGGTCACGGCCTGGACCCCGTGCTTCAGGGCGTTGGTCAGTGCCTCCTGCAGAATGCGATAGGCCGCCAGATCCACCGGCGCCGGCAACTCCCGAATCTCTCCCTCGACGCGCATCGTGGCCGCCAGCCCGGCCGCGCGCGAGCGTTCGACCAGACTCTCCGCATCGGCCAGCCGCCGCCGCATGGCCTCGGCGGTCTCGTCACCCTCCTGGCGCAACAGCCCGATCATCGACCGCATCTCGGCCATCCCCTGAACGCTGTTCTCCCGTACGGACTCCATGACCCGCCGAACCGTCCGCTCGTCGAGATCCTTACGGGAGAGCGCGGCCGTCGACTGGATGGCGATGGCACTGAAGTGATTGGCGATCACGTCATGCAGCTCGCGCGCCATCCGCCGCCGCTCGGCCGCGATCGCCGCCTCCCGGTCGAGCTCCGCCAGCCGCGCCACCTGCTCCGCCCGGGCTCGCTCGGCCGCCGCCTGATCGCGCTGCTGACGCAGCACCATCGCCGTCGTCACCGGTGTCACCAGCACCAGCGCCGCCTGAATGCCGAAGATCGGCAGCAGCTTCCAGTCCTTGGCCAGGGACCCCGCCACCGCCCCGGCCACCACCGCCAGCCCGCTGGCCGCCCCCAGCAGCCACCGCGAGAACCTCGCCGGCCCGTACAACGCCGCCGCGTACACGTTGTCCGTGAACACCAGCACGGTCGGCAACGACGGCCCCACCACCAGATCCATCGACATGCCCACCACACCGAGCCCCAACGACAGGAGCGGAGCCCGATACCGCACGACGACCCCCAGACAGGTGAGGGCCAGCGGGACCACCAACACCCATTCGGGCACGCCACGTCGCGTGTAGGCCCCTCCCAGGATCAGGAGCAGCCCCACCGCGAAGACCAGCGCCGCCCAGTGCGCCGCGCGTTTCATGCCCCCATCCCACCACCGCCCGCGAGTCCCGCCATCCTCCAGCCGACTGCCTGTGGATACACCCTTCGATGTATCCACAGGATCGTTTCCGCCGACGATGTCCGGACTGTTCCACCCCTAGACGATTAACGGGTGATTGTCGCCATCCTCATCGGCTGTGAGATCGGCTTCTGGGTCCTCCTGGCGCTGGGCTTCGCCTCCCGCTACCTGTGGAACCTCCGCAAGCTGAGCACGATCCTCCTCCTCGGCGTGCCGCTGCTCGACGTGATCCTCCTGGCCGCCGCGGTGGTCGACATGCGCGGCGGCGCCACCGCCGACCTCCGGCACGGCCTCGCCGCCGCCTACCTCGCCTACAGCGTCGTCTTCGGCCACCGCACCATCCGCTGGGCCGACGCCAAGTTCCGTCACCGCTTCGCCGGCGGCCCCCCACCCCCCAAACCGCCCGCCGGAGCCGCGGCACGCGCCCGCCACGAGTGGGCCTTCTGGCTCCACATCGCCCTCGCCTACGCCCTGACCTGGGCCATCGTCTTCGCTCTCACCTGGCTCGTGAACAACCCCACCCGCACAGAACCCCTGTTCGCCTTCACATCCGGCCTCCTCAAAGTCCCCCTGATCGCCCTGATCTGGCCGGTCAGCTACACCTTCTGGCCCAGCAGGACAGACACGTCACGAACCTGATCGCCATATCTGGTTCGAGTCACTGCCGAAGACCCGCTATGCTTGCTTACGCAGCGAGCGGCCGTAGCTCAATGGATAGAGCATCTGACTACGGATCAGAAGGTTAGGGGTTCGAGTCCTCTCGGCCGCGCTCACTCGAAAGGCCCGCTACCAGGGAAAACCTGGAGCGGGCCTTCGCGTTTGTCAGGACAATCTCGGGATCTTGCTAACACCGCTGCCAGCAGCGTGGCTCCCGGGTGGCTCCCACTGCTCACCGCTCGCCTGAGCGAAGATGTCCGCCGCCCGACGCTTCAGCGGCCCGGACCACGTGAGCGTAGACGCGCAGGGTGATCGACGGATCTGCATGACCGAGGCGAGCGGCGACGACGCGCACCGGCACGCCGGCGAGCAGGAGCGTGGTTGCGTGGATGTGGCGGAGGTCGTGCAGCCGGGCAATGTGGCAGCGGTGCGTCCGGGTGGTCCTTTTGTAGCGCTTGATCAGGATGGGGACGAGCGAGCTGACGGCGTCCGGGGCCTACTCTGGCGAGTTGTTCCCACAGGGATCAAGTGGCGGCGCCGCACGCCGCCGACGGCCCTCCGCCGCCCGCCGCCCGGGCGTGCGGCCTGAAAGTCCGGTCCCGAGCGGCAGCTGCCAGGGCCTGGCATGGTCGACTACGCCGCCGCAACCTGCAGCTCAGGCGAGGTCCGTCAACAGCTTGGAGTACAGGTACATGTCGCGGTGCTCACCGCCGATGTCCTGCCAACTGCGAAGCAGGCCCTCACGGACGAACCCGGCTCCCTCGGCGGCCTTCCACGACGACACGTTCCACGGCTCCACATGCAACTCCAACCGCGGAATCCCCAGCCGCTCCAAACCCCACGACGAGACCGCACACAACGCCGCGCGAGCGACGCCCCGGCCTCGGGCCGACCCTGCCACCCAGTAACCCACCGAAGCCCGCCCATGCGGACCCGGCCACAGCCCGATCTGCCCCACGGCGCGATCAGCGCCGACATCCGCGATAGCGAACGAGTACCCAGCCCTCTCAACGGCCCTGCTCCACTGCCGGCGGATGAAGGCCGCACCCTCCACGTCCGAGTAATTCGACGGCACGCTGGTGATCAGGCAAATGTAGGGGTCCTCAGCGGCCTCCTTCACCACCGCGACATCATCGAGCCGCCACGGACGAAGCAAGAACCTCTCACCAGCCGGAAGTTCCGAACCATGAGCGGGCTGTCCATCCCTCCATCATTCCAGCGAAAACGATCAGGTCCGCAGACGTAAGCCATCGGCAGGGGCACTCCGGCTCCCCACCTTGTCCCCATGGCCCTGGCCCGCTTCCATGAGCAGGCGGGCAGGGTGTGCGTGTCGCGCGAGAAACGCCACGTCGCAGGCTGATCGTCGGGCCATCGACCAGGGTGATGAGGGGGTGACACCGCCCGCGTGGCGAACTCCCCATTCCTCCAGGAGGGAGGTGCCGAGGGCGACGTGGTTCGCTTCGTCACCGACGACGACGGACTTCACTGACCCTGTGAGCGGCTGGAAGCGTCCGGCAATTGCACGATCCGGGTCCTGCCTGTTCCCGATGGGCCGCTCGGCCGCAGCGCGCACGCCGTGCACGAGCGGTTGGCACCGTTCGGCCTGGGCGGAGAATCCTTCAGCCCGGAGCTCCCTCTGATCGCCTTCACCGTGCCGGCCGACGCGGACCTCAGGCAGATGAAGACGCTGCTGACGCGCGGTCAAATGGACGGCTGGTGGCACTTCGAGGAGCCCTGCGTCACCGACGCGTGGAGAAACGCTTGACGATCGGTTCGGTCACGGACGCGGAAGCCGGCAGCCTGCTCAGGTGCCGCCGAGGCCCTCTCTGAGACGGGTGAACCCACTCTTGCAGGGAAGTGCTGCTCAAGCCGCTCCTGCTGATCTCCAGCATCCCCTCTTTTGCCAAAGGGAGGAGAGCGGCGTCCTGAACGGCTTTGTGATCCTCGGGTGCGGGACAGATCAGGACGGCGAGGATCCGGCACGTTCGTTGCAACTCCTCGATCCCGGTCGTGTGAATCATGCCTAATCGCTGTCCGGAGCGAGAACGCGTAGACCCTGCTTGTAGTGTCGATCCCATGCCTGATGTGATCACCGTCCGTCCCGCGGAACCCGGTGACGGGGACATCCTCGGTGAGATCCACGCCCCGTCCTGGGGTGTCTCCCACGGCCCGTTCTGCACGCCGAAGGTCGCCGCGGCCGGTATCGAGGAACGGCGCACCAAGTGGCACGGCACTCTGGCCGAGGGCGGGGAGGGGATCCTGCTGGCGCACTTGAACGAGCGGCCGGGGGCCTTCGCCCGGTTCGGCACCTCCACTTCCCGCCCCGGCCTGGCGGAGATCCACACCTTCTTCGCCCATCCGGACGTCTGGGGCAGCGGCATCTCGATGGTCCTGCTGGCGGCCGTGTTGGACCGGATGCGAGACGCCGGATACGACGACGTGCATCTGTGGACGCTCCGGGACTCCGCCCAAGCGCGCCGCTTCTACGCCAAGAACGGCTTCGCCGAGACCGGCAGGACCCACGACCACGACTTCGGCGACGGCCCCCCACTGGCCCTGGTCGAGTTGGAACGAGCCGTGCCGGGCCTCGCAGGCGGCTCTGGCAGGGCTTCCCACTGAGCTGAGTAACGCACCAACTGGATGATCACGCATGTCCTGAGCACGATGCGCACGTCATGAGACCCCGCCAAGCGATGATCACCAGTGTCAGGTCTCAGAACCCGTGCGGCAGATCCGGCCGGGGGGTGGGTGACACTCCGGCTGGATGATCTGTCGGTTTTCTGGTGCCCAGCTGAGCGGGAGTCTGTGCCGCGACGTGCAGCGGCTTGTCGAAGGTATCTCGCGTGGTATCGGATGTCTCGCAGTTCACGTTGGTCCAGCCTCGGGCACGCCCGCGTCCCCACACGCGGGCTCACCTCGGCCACCGTCCACCCTCTCTGGCCACGGCGCCCGCCACCCGACCAGAACGATCGCTCCGCCTGAGAACGGACGGTCGTGCTGGCCGCGGGGAGTCATCTCCGCATGAAAGGGACGTCGTAGGCAGGCGGTTGGCCGGCCATCAACTCGGTCAGGTCCCCATCGGTGAGTGCAAGTTCGAAGGCGTTGCCTGCTTGCTGCGGATCCCAGCCGCGACTGAGCGCCGTCCGTATGGTCGCCGTCACGAGCGCCGGCCGTACGGCCATCGTCCGCTCTCCCCACCACGCGTCGGGCCGTGAGCAGGAAAGCGATACCAGGAGGACGCGACCAGACGCGTCGGCCAGTTCCGCCGCGAAGGTCATCGGACCCCAGCTGTTCCCCTGGCAATACGTGGGCTTACGACGGACACGCCAGCGAAACAGGGTGCCGTCGACGGTGATGAACCGCGAGCCCTTCTTAGGGATCGCCATGAGTGATCTCCTGTCCTGTGGGACGGCGAGAACAGCGAGAAGTGACGAGAGCCAGCCGCAACAGTAACCGGTGGCAATGCCCTGATCGACAGGATTTCGCAGGCCGGTGCCAGGGCATCGGAGACCACCCAGTGCTACGAGGGCACCCCTGCTGCTCTTGGCTGAAGACGATGCGGGGATGTCGCTGGCATTCGCTTGGATGAGGCTCATGACTGCTTTCGAGGTGGCCCGGCTACTGCCTGATATCCCGATGCTGCGCGATCTGTGCCGGTCCATGGCGGTACTGGAGGCCATCATGAGCCCCGAATGGTTCAGCCGCTACCACTCCTTCGACGCGGGCTGGAGCACTGGAGAGGAGATGGCCTCGATGCGCAACGGCTCGGGAGACGAATACTCCATCGTCTTCTCCGGGGCGGGTACGTACATCCGGGGCTTCGCCCACGAGTCAGTGATGAGTCCGTACGGCAACGACGGGCCGTGGCCGGGGGTGCTCGACTCCGTCCCCAAGGTCTTCCGCCATGGTGTGGAGGAGCCGGCGTTCTGCGACGAGGACGGAATGCCGGTCGTGACCGCCTGCCTGTGGCGTGAGGTCGGCGATGGTCGTTGGCGAGTGGGTGAGATCGACTACCCGGACGGCGTGAACGATCCCGATGGGGCGTTGTACCTGTTCGAGCGACTCGTCGATCGGTCTCCGGAGGCGTTCCAACGGTTCGCGGAGGACTACTACGAGGTGCCCGTGGATCTCGATGCGCTGCGACACGTCTATGCCCTCCGTCCACTGACGCAGGCGGTCGTCACCGCGCTCAATGCTGATCTTGCAGTCGAGGACCTCGCCGACGATCTCGCGGCAGCCCGGTATCCGTTCCTTGCCGGCTGACCAGCTGGAAGACCATGGAAAGACTACCGGCCCGTCTCAAGCGCTCTCTCACCTGGGATCGGGGCAGCGAGATGGGCCGGTACTGTCAGTTGCGATCGGGAGGCTGCGCAGTGTCAGCGTGGTCGGCGGAGGCAGCGGTTTGTTGGCCGTGTCGGTCCGGAACGACTGGAGCAGATAGGCCACCAGGCGCTGGGACGCTGCACCATCATCCGGTAGGGCGGTCACCAGACCGCAGTGTGCCAACAGGACCACGGCGAGGTCGGAAGGGTGAAAATCGGCCCGCAGCGCGCCCGACGCCTGGGCCCTGCGTACCAGGGTCGTGAGGTCCCGCTCGGCTCGTTGCCGGGACTGCGCGTGTTCCGACGTGCTTTCCGGGAAGGCCGCGACGAATGCAGCTGGGAACCCGCGTTCCTCCCGTTGCAGAGCGCAGACCGTCTCAACCAGCTGCTGGAAGCCCTGCCACGGGTCAGGGGCGGCCAGAGCCTCGGTGAGCGCCCGCGCGCAGGTCTCCATCTGCTGCGCGAACGCACCCCGCACCAGAGCGTCCCGGGTCGGGAAATGCCGGTACAGCGTCGCCACGCCGACCCCTGCACGACGGGCCACAGTCGCCATCGGGGCGTCGATCCCATGCTCCGCGAAGACCGCACGGGCGGCGACGAGGATGCGCTCCCGGTTGCGCCGGGCGTCCGCCCGCACCCCGTCCCGGGCTGTGATCCGAGAGGATTCCGCTGTCACTGTCTCTCACTTCCGGCCCAAACGGACGATTGCGTCCGCTTAAGAGCTTACGGTCGATGCCAGACCCCTGTACGGCCCTCGGCGGCAAAGGCGGAACGATGAACGACCGCATGATGAAGGCAGTGCTCTACGACCGCTACGGCGGCCCCGATGTGCTCTACGCGGGCCGCGTGCCACGCCCCGAGCCGGCCCACGGCGAGGTCCTTGTGCAGGTGCGCGCGTTCAGCGTCAACGGCGGCGAACTGGCAGCCCGTGCCGGCCGTCTCCGCCTCCTGACCGGCCGGAAATTCCCCAAGCGCGTCGGCTTGGACTTCACCGGCGAGGTCGCCACGCTGGGTGCCGGAGTCACACGGTTCGCGGCCGGCGACCGCGTATGGGGGGTCTTGGGCCGCACCTCCGGGTTCGGCAGCGCCGCCGAGTACGTGACCGTGCCCGCCGAGCAGGTCGGCCGACTCCCCGACGGCCTTGACCTGGTGGACGCCGCCGCGCTGCCGGTGGCCACCACGGCCATCACCGCGCTGCGGGACAAAGCCGGGCTGCGCCCCGGCGAACGACTCCTCGTCCGGGGCGCGGCGGGCGGTGTCGGCAACGCCGCCGTCCAGCTCGGACGGGCGTACGGCGCCGAGGTCACGGCCCTCGCCCGCGCAGCCAACCTCGACTTCGTCCGCGGGCTCGGCGCGCACAAGGCTGTCGACCACCGGACTGTGCGGCCGGCGGAACTGGGCCGCTTCGACGTGGTCCTGGACACCGTGGGGACCGACCTGCGGGCCTTCCGGCGCCTACTGAATTCCGGCGGGCGCATGGTCACCATCGCCTTTGACCTGAAACGGCCCGCTGCGTCGCTCGGGTACCTCGCGGTCAGCACGGTCCACGGACACGGCCGGGTGCGCTTCTTCAGCGGCAACCCCACGCGGGCGGACTTCGACGACCTCGCCCGCCATGTGGTCGAGGGCAAGCTGAGCCCCGCGGTGGACACGGTCTTCCCCCTGGAGGAGACAGCAGCGGCGCACCGGGCGCTGGAGGCGGGCGGCGTCCAGGGCAAGTACGTGGTCAGGGTCGCGTAGCACCCCTGTGAAGGTGCTGATCACAGCCACTCGTTGATGGCAGCGATGAGGACGGTCGCCTCATAGCGGACCGCCAGCTTGTCATATCGCGGCCGACGACCCTTGCGTTTCGCATGTCAGACGGGTTTCGGCGCTTCGCGCTCAGTCGTGTGGTCATCTGGCGTACGGGGAGCCGGCTCTTCTGGGATGCCGCGGTCTTGGGCACGGTGCTGGTCGACGAGATGGTCGCGGAGCCTGACGTGGCGGAACTGGTACCCGGCGCCGGACTGCCGCAGCACGCCTCGGTCGTAGGCGTCATCGAGGAAGAGCTTCGGCCGCCACGGCAGCCGGCCGGAGAGCGGGAGCCACAAGCGTGCGAAGAGCAGCCAGCGTCCCCACGCCGAGAGGACGAGCCGGGTCAGCGCGGCGAAGGAGCCGTAGAGCAAGCCGTAGAGGAGGCCCTGCCTCACGAACGCCTCACTCGGGAAGGTGCCGTACTGATTGCCCACCAGGACGAAGTTCACCAGGAAGACCGCGAATCCGACCATGCCGACGCGGAAGAGCGTCACCCCACGGTCCGTGGTCAGCAGGTCCCAGGGACTCACCGCGGAACTCCGGTCGTTCGGCCCGCTGAACACGTACACGACCGCGTTCACGAACGCGTACGAGATCCCGACCAGGAAGCCGAGCACGAGACCGGCCGCCACGTAGGTGGGTGCGCCTGTGTCGGGAAGCCAGGTGTTCAGCCACGGCGCGAAGGCCTGCACGAAACGTCCGGCGGAAGGATTCGAGAAGTCGTCGTACGCGAAGCCCCAGACAAGCCACGAGGCGAGCGAGAACACGAGAGCGGCCGAGAACCCGACGACGAGTTCGGCGCCGATCCCGTGCAGAACCCGCGAGCGGGCGAGGACGGGTCGCCGGTGAGGACCCAGGCGCAGCCGTTCGGGGCTCCGGCCGGTGCCTCGGCGTCCGACCCTCGTCTCGTTCAGGAGCCCGGCGGCGAGGCCCGCGACGAGGCCGGTTCCCATCTCCAGCAGTCCTTCACGGAACTGGGACCCTCCGACCCGCGACCCGGACAGATACATGGCGACGACGTAACTCACTACGCCCACGATCCCACCCGCCAGCATGGCCACGAGGCCGGTGACGAGCACGCGAGTGCGGCGGCGGAGGGTGGCGTCGAGTCGCCACCAGGTGAGGTCCTGTGTGTCGAGCCGGGCGAGGTGGCCGGCGAGATGGCCGAGCCAGCGCCGGGCTTGGTGGTCGGTCCAGGTCGCTTTCCCGGTGCCGGACCGGACTGCGCGGCGTGGGTCGTAGAGGGCGGTGAGGTAAGCGCTGAAAAGGTGCTCTTCGAGCGCGTCCTGGGTGGGGAACCGGCCGCCGTCGAGCAGGTCGGTGGGGTTGTCGTGTGGTGTGTCGTTGTAGATGGTACGGGTGAGCATGACCAGCAGCGGTGTGCTCAGGGCCGCGGTGAGATTCCGGCTGGTGACGTCGTCGGGACAGGTGCGCACGTGCGAGAAGACCGACGCCCATTGGGCGGCGCGGGTCTTGCCGCTGACAGCCTGCAGGTAGCGCTGGGCCTCGTCGAGGGTGAGGTCTTCGAGCTCGATGGCGGCAGCTCTGCTGAGCGCTCTGGTGGCACTGACGGCGGCCGCGTATTCGTCAGGCCGGGTGGTGAGGATCAGTGGCCCGTCGAAACGGCTGAGCTCGCTGATGGCCGCACCGCGGTGACGGTGCTGGATCTCGTCGAAGCCGTCCAGCACCGGCAGGATCCGCCCGCTCTCCAGCAGCACTCTGGCCAACGCGGTCCCGGTGGCGTCGACACCCTCCAGGAAGGCGTAGTCGCCGATGAGCCGGTCGGCCAGCCAGTCGTGCAGGCCGGTGCGGCTCGGATCCCAGTCGCCGAGGCTGAACAACACCGGTACGCGGAGCGAATCCCCAGGGTGGTTGAAACACTCCAGGATCAGCCGGTGGGCGAGTACGGTCTTGCCCGCCCCTGCCCGGCCGATGATGACGAGGCGGCCGGTGGGAACACTCTGGTAGAAGCTGTGGACGCCGGGGAGATCGCCGGTCGGCGGCAGAGGTCTGTCACCGCCGTCGGCCGCGAAGGCCTGGATGTCGTCCCAGCGGTCGACCACGTCATCAGAGGCGGTGCGCCATCGCACCCGCAGTGCCCACGGATCGCCGATACGCCAGTTTCGTTCCTCCTGTTGGCTGATTTCCTGCACGCGCAGGGCCAGAAGGCGGGCCGTGGACTCGACCCGTATGTCCGTGTCAGCCGCGTCTGGACGTGACTGTGACTGCGACTGTGACTGGGTCGATCGAACCTGGAGGTACAGGGCCGTCGCGGCGAAGACGGCGGAAGCGACTCCCGCGACATGGTCGCCGGCATCCATTCCCTTGTTGAGAACGGTCAGGGCCACCCAGAGCAGAAGTGTGATTATTGCGGCAATCAAGAGCAGGAGCACCCAGCGGCCTGCAGGACCGCGCCGATAAACCACGGCAAACCACCCATCCGATTGACCCGCATTTCCCCGACGAAGCTGATTGCACAGCCGTCTCCCCCATACGGGGTGGCCTGGCCGGTTGCTGCCCTTTTGATTTTATGCGGAGAACCTTCTTCGCGCGCGTCCCATTCGAGCTGGACGCAGAGGGAGCGCCTGTACGAAAAAGCCCTGAACAAGCGTGCAGGATATAAGGGCACAACCAATGGCGACGCTCCAGAAGTGGACCCGCGCCACAGCGCGGCTCCGGCTACTCGGTGGTCGTCTGAGCGGAGATGTCCGCCGCCGATGCCTGAACGGCCTGGAGCACGTCGGCGAGGAGGAGCGTGGCGGTGGAGCCCCTCCGGAGGCCGGGGGTGGGGGCGCAGGGGTGCTGGTCGCCGGGCCTGTCGTCCGCTTCGCCTTCGACCGTGACATCCGTAAGATGTGTGACCGAAGTATCGGATGTGACGTTAGGGGCATAAGTGACGGGCCTTTCCCGCAGGGCTCTTCTCGCGGCAGCACCGGCGGCGCTGATCGCCGGGCGACCGGCGCAGGCGGCGGCGAACGCCCCCCTTCCGGTCGTACGCGCGGTGGGAACCGCGCCGACGCAACTGGCGGGGTACGACAACCTGCTCAAGAAGTTCGTGCGGGACCGCCGGATCAGGGCGGCGCAGCTGGCCATCATGAAGAACGGCAAGATCCTGCTCGCGCGCGGCTACTCCTACGACGACTATTCCCGGGCGGTGCCCGTCCCGTCGCCGACGTCGTTGTTCCGGATCGCCAGCCTGAGCAAGAACATCACCTCGGCCGCCGTCATGCGCCTGGTCCAGGACGGCAGGCTGAGCCTGTCGGCCAAGGTCACCCAGTTGCTCGGCCTCACCCCGGCCGACGCCCGGATGGAGCAGGTCACCGTGCTCCGCCTCATGCAGCACCTCGGTGGCTGGGACCGCGACGTCTCCAAGGACCAGCTCTGGCTGGACCACACCATCTCGGCCGCGCTCGACGTGCCGCTGCCGATCGGACATGACGACATCATCCGGTACGCCACCGCCCGCCCGCTCGATCACGCCCCGGGCACCAAGATGGCCTACAGCAACTACGGGTACCTGCTGCTCGGCCGCATCATCGAGAAGGTGTCCGGGCAGCCCTACGAGACGTACGTCCAGACCAAGCTGCTGCAGCCGCTCGGCATCACGCGCATGCGGCTCGGCAGGAGCCTCAGGAGCGAGGCCGCGCCCGGCGAGGTCGGGTACGAGTCGCAGTACACGAACAAGACCGTGCTCGACACCTCCGGCACCACCGTCCCGTACCCCTACGGCGGCTTCAACATGCCCAACCAGGACGCCAACGGCGGCTGGCTGGCCTCGGCCGTGGACTTGGTCCGCTGGGCCCTCGCGTTCGACCGGCCGGGCACCGTGCTGAGCTCGACCTCGATCGCCAAGCTGGTGGCCAAGCCGGAGATCGGTGTCAACGAGTACGGCTCCTGGTACGGCGGCGGCTGGTGGTGCCGCCAGGTCACCGGCCACCTCAACACCTGGCACAACGGCTCGATGCCGGGCACGTTCGCCTACCTGGCGCGGCTGCAGAACGGGTTCAGCTACGCCCTGCTGTTCAACCGGCGCGAGGAGAGCGGCTCACTCGACTACGACGGGATCGACGACGACATGAACAAGGTCACCGTGTCCTCCTGGCCCACCACCGACCTGACCTCGAAGTACTTCTGATCTGGATGACTGTCCCACCTGTGTGACCGGGGCTCGTCGCCGTCGGGGTCAGGAGATGCGCTTCACGTAGGTGGTGATGAACTCCCAAAGGATGTTCCGGTCCGAACGCAGGCTCGCGGTCTTGTCGTGCCAGATGCCGGTGTGGCCGCGTTGGAGGTCGAACGCGGCCGTCTTCGGTGTGAGACCGAGCTCGACGATCTTGTTGGGGAACGGGCCGAACAACCCGGGCTTCCCGGCGAGATCCGCTTCGTTCCAGCGCGGACCGAGGGTGGGGCCGAGGGCCTGTATGGTCTCCTGCCTGGTGGCCTGCAGGAGCGGCCGGTCGTTGATGACCGACATGTTGCCTTTGTAGAGGACGTTGTAAGCAAGTTGGACGAATTCGTCGAGGCTGGTCTTCGCCCATACCTCGCCGACCTTCGTACGCCGCGAATCCGATGAGCCGAGGCTGCTGTCCTTGCCCTCGGTCGTGCTCATCGAACGGCCCTTGGCCATGAAGAACTCGCGGCCGAACTGGCCGACCCGTTTCTGGAGGAAGAAGGGATTCCTTCTGTCCTCGGCGAACTTCGCGAGCGCGAAGGCGGAGACCGCGGGGGCGGTGATCGCGAGAATCCCCAAGGCCCACTTGACGTCATGCCAACGCTTGGCCGGGCTCTGTTTCCAGGCTCTGCCGGTCAGGCTCGCATAGCCCGGCGCGGGCCAGGCTCGGGAGGCCATGGCCGCGCCGGTGCTGAGAACGGCCATGCCGAAACCCATCTCAGCGGCATGCTTCCAGTCCCAGCCGGCGCCGCCGGCCCATCCCGTGGCGGCCAGCACAGTGGTGCTCACCGCCCCGCCGGCCAGGACCCGGGAGAACGCCCGCTCCCAGGTGGCCGACTCCATGGCCTCGGCCAGGCCGGTCAACGCGGGTCCGCCTCGGCGCAGGAGCGCGGGCAGCGCGGCGTGCGCACCTGCCATCAGGCCGCCGGCGAGCGCTCCGTGACACATGTCCCGAACCAGCCTCGCCGCGTCGATGTCGCCGGTGGTGAACAGCTGGTCGATCGCGCCCAGCCCGCCGGAGTACATCGCGCCCAGCGCGGCCTGCCTGATGATCAGCAGGATGATCCGGAGTGCCAGGCCCTCGGCTCGGAGGACCCTTTTCACCACCACGTCGAGGAGCGGGCCGAGACGGGGAGCCAGGAGCTTCGCGAGGAGCATCAGAGTGAGCACGAACATCGCGCATGCCACGAACTGCCATCTGGCCTTGACGATGGCGTCATGGGCGACCTGGCCGCAGGAGGCGAGATGCTCGCACCGCCGCCGCAGGTCCGCCAGGTGCCCCTTCTCGCCGTGCACCACCCGCGCGGCCCGTCCGAACACGGCGGTGGCCGGCCCGGACCCGGCCCCGGTCACGCGCCCGGCCTGCCCGGCGACCTGCTCCTGGACGTCGCCGACCACACGCTCCAGTGCCGACGCGGCATCGCGCAGCCGTGTCACACCGTCGAGGTCGGCATCCGGCCACGCGGAGCCGACTCCCACGGACTCGAGGAACCAGATCGCCTGGCTCACGAGGTCAGGTGGCGGCGTCGTCGTCGGCAGACCGCTCGGGCCCAGCTCAGGCTTGTACGCTTCCGGATCCTTCAGCCAATCCGGGCACGGCGCCGCGTACGGGGTCCCGAGGTTGGCCGCCTCGGCGGTGGCGTACCTCTCCCCGGTGACGACCAACGCGGCCGCCATCCCGCGCAGCAGGTTCACCGCCGCGACCAGATCTTTCAGCAGGTCGTCACGGTAGCGGGCGAACCCCGGCACGCCGGCCTCGGCATGGCCCTCCAGCAACGCCCGGCCCAGGTCGTCCTGACCGAAGGGCCGCTCGTCCATCGCCCGGCAGAACGCGTCCACGGCCCGGGCCAGCTGGTCGGCGGCCTCCCGGACGCCTTTCCCCGCGCCCACCCAGATCTCCGGGTGGAATCGCAGTGCCCCGGCGGGGGACAGATCGTCGGCGATGACTACTCAACCCCATGATCCACAACAAACGATCACGCAACTCTAACGGATCGGCCCCGCCGGCGGAATGTGTCTCCAGAGCCGGTATCCGGTACGGCGGCGTGGTCTGCGGCACAAAAGGGGATGAATGCCCGGCGGGTTCGGTGCGAGGCTGGGCGCGTGAACGACACGCACACCGTGGTCCTGGTCGAGGGCGCCAGCGACAAGTCGGCCATCGAGGCGCTGGCCGGGCGCCGTGGCCGGGACCTGGCGGCCGAAGGCATCTCCGTCGTGGCGATGGGCGGTGCCACGAACATCGGGACGTACATCGGCAGGTTCGGCCCTGCCGGTCGCGATCTCCGGCTGGCCGGACTGTGCGACGCCGGGGAGGAGGGCGACTTCCGGAGGAGTCTCGAACGTGCCGGGTTCGGATCCGGTCTCAGCCGGAGCGACCTGGAGGCGCTCGGGTTCTTCGTGTGTGTCGCCGACCTGGAGGACGAGCTGATCCGCGCCCTCGGCACCGCCGCGGTCGAGCGCGTCGTCGATGCCGAGGGCGAGCTCGGCTCGTTCCGTACGCTCCAGAGGCAACCCGCGTGGCGCGGCAGCGCCACCCACGACCAGCTGCGCCGGTTCATGGGGTCCGGCAGCGGCCGCAAGATCCGCTACTCCGGCCCGCTCGTCGCGGCACTCGATCCCGATCGCGTGCCGCGACCGCTGGACATGCTGCTGGCTCACCTGTCAGGCAGCCGGAGGTGATGATCGCGCCCTCACCGCGTGAAGCGGATGCGCCGGTACGGCCGGGGCCGTCATGAGGAGGTCGGTGCCTGGCCCTGTTTCAGCCAGTCCGGCCGGTCCGTCGGGTCGAGGCGGAAGATCTGGTCCCGCTTTCCCGAGCAGGTGAGCTGCGCGAGCTCGGCGCCCGGGTGGATGTCCGCCTCGCCGTACAGGAGGCCGAGGCATTTGCCGCTGTGGACGGGACGCAGGACGTGACCACGCCCGGCGTGGGCGGGCGCCAGCAGGAAACGCTGGTGGGCCGCCCCGGTGCAGTCGGTGGGGGCGACCAGCGCCTCGTCGCCGAGGTGGGCCTGGTCCACGGTCAGGCAGCCGACGCCCTGCACCGGGTGGTGCCATTGGAGCTCGTAGACGCCCGCGCCGAGGGACTTGAGGTAGGTGTCGGGGGTCAGGGCGGCGCAGGAACGCTGGACAGCCAGAGGGCGGTCGGTGCGCCCGGAGCGTTCGAGGCCCTCTCCCACGCACAGGTCGCGGTCGGCGACGTGGGCGGGCCGCACGAGGTACCAGCCGTCCGGCAGGACGCCCGGGGAGGTGGTGTGGCTTGCCGAGGCATGGCTCTCCAGCGGGTCGCCTGCGCCGTTGAGGAGCGCGGGTCCGGCCATGAGCACCAGGGCGACGACCACGACCACCACGAGCGCCGACCGCCATACGGCCGGCCGTACCGGGTGGCGGCGGGGCGTCTCGGGTGCGAGCCGCGCCGCGGGCTCGGGGCCTGCTTCGGCCGGGGTGCCGGCACGCGGTTCGGACTCCTGAGCCCCGGTCGCGGAGCCGTGCGTCGCGGGGTCCTGCGTCGTGGCCGCGGAGTCGTGCGTCGCGGGGTCCTGCGTCGTGGCCGCGGAGTCGTGCGCCGCGGAGTTCTGCGTCGTGGTCGCGGAGTCGTGCGTGGTGGTCGCGGACCCCTCACCGGCGCCGGTGGTACCGGCCGGGCCGGTCGCGCCGGCCGCCAGGGTTCTGCGGGCGCGTACCCAGCGGTCGATCTCCGCCTCGTCCAGGCCGCAGGCGGCGACGAAGGCCACCACGAAGTCCTCCCGAGGCAGGGTGGCGCGGCCGAGGACGCCCGCCATGGTGCTCGCCGGGAGGGCTCCGCCCGCCTTGGCGGCGAGCCGGCGGTAGGTGAGGCCGCTCCAGCGGCGTAATCGGGCCAGCGCGGCGACGTATTCGGCGGCACTGGTGGCGTGCGCGGGGTCGGGTGGGCTGCCGGCCTCGTCCAACACTGTCTCTTCCGCTCGGAGCCCTTTCCTGGCTCGGGCGGTCATGTTAACAAGGGATGTTGACGCGGGTCATCCCCCTGGCCAGGCGAGGGAGGGGCCAGGGGGATGAGTCGGGGGCGGCTACTGGTCCCGGCGTGTCACGTAGACGAACTCGCCCAGGTTGAAGCCCGCCTCAAGTCCCGCGTCCGCGTCCCACCGGTAGTGGACGCCGAGCCAGATCCGGCTGAGCGCGTTCTCCTCCGCCGCCGCCTGGAAGCTGGCGAAGGACCGGGTTCTGGGGTTGGCGTTGGGGTCCTCGGTGCCCGCGGTGAAGGCGAAGCCGTGGCCGAACCAGCGCTGCATCACGCCCGCCCACGCGGCGCCGAAGGTCGCGTGGCCGGAGACGTAGGCGGGGAACGGCGGCGAGAACCTGTTGCCCGCCCGGTCGATCGACAGCGGCTTCCAGGCCGGATCGGCGTTGGCGGGGGCCAGGTTGATCGCGCTCTCGGGGCGCCACAGGTCGATCGCGCTCTCGTACTTCGCCCCCCAGGCGACGATCGAGGCGTCGGCCAGCGCCATCGAGACGAGGTTGAACAGCTCCGCCGTCTCGTTCTGCTTCAGTCCCTTCTGCCGGGAGATGTCCGCGGTGATCGCGTAGAGCTGGCCGACGGGCTTGTACGTCCCGTCGACGTCGTTGGCCCAGAAGAAGGCCGCCTGGGTCTGGTCGGCTGTCCGCTTGGTCGGCCCGGACGCGCCGCCGTACTCCCGGACCTCCTGCACCTGCGTGGCGTATGCGGCGCTGCGCACCAGTTGCTCGTAGGTGGTGAACCCGCCGGGCGTGCCCGGCCTGAACTGCGTCGACGACGTCATGGCGAACGGCTTGAGCTTCCACCAGTTCGGGCTGACCGCCGCCCCCGAGCCGGTCTGCCGCCATGCTCCCGGCACGGTGCCCTCCGTGTAGGAGGGGTCCATGGCAGGGCCGTCCCCGGAACGGGCGGCGATCATCAGATCACCGATCTTCACGCCGTCCGCCTTGCCGCCGTCGACGTACTGCCGCGGCACCGAGGACGGGATCTGGCTGAGCGCGTAGGTCAGGTTGGGGCCGAAGTCGATGCCCCTGGTTCCGCCCTCGACTTCGGCGTTCTTGAACACCTCGGTGAGGACGCGGTGGGCGGCCGCGTCCATGGTGGCCTCGATGGAGTCGTCCGGGTGCTGCTGCTGGATCTTCGGTAAGTAGGTGACGGGCGCGGCCGGCCAGTTGGCGTCGTGGACGGCGATGTGCAGCATCGCCCCGGCCCGCGCGAGGAGGGTGGGGGCGGCGTCCTGCCTCCTGACCCGGCGGAAGGCGTCCAGGAGGACCCCGTTCCAGTAGAGGACGTGGTCGAAGGAGGACGCCTGCGGCGGCGGCCCGGACGACTCGGCTCGCGCCGGGCTCGACAGCACCGTCGTGGACAACATGATCGCGGCGGTCGCGGTCGCGACCGCGCGGGTTCTGAAACGTGATCTGAGCATCGGGCGGCCTCCGGGGGAGCAGGTCGGTGATCACCCAGAAGGTGGCCCATGCGGGGCCGATCGCCCAGATCGAACGGCGTTCGGAACAGTTCGGAACACCGGCGGCGACGCCGGGCGCAGGCGGCGGGATGCGGCCCAGGTGTCAGGCCCGGCCGTTGAGCCGGGCGTAGGCGGCGGGCGACGTGCCCAGCGCGGCGGTGAAGTCGCGCGTCAGGTGGGCCTGGTCGGTGTAGCCGAGCTCGGCGGCCAGGGTGGCGAGGTCGCGGCCGTCGTGGATCCGTTCCGCGGCCTCGTGCAGGCGGAAGCGGCGGATCACCCACTTGGGGCCGATGCCGACGTAGTCGCGGAACAGCCGCTGGAGCGAGCGCACCGACCGGCCCGACCTGGCGGCCAGCTCGTCGACCCTGGTCACGGACACGTCGGTCTCCGCCGTCTCCACCACCGCCGCGATCTCCTCCGCGAGGGGGTCCCGCTCCGGCCGCAGGTCCAGCAGGAACGTCTCGATCAGCGCGATGGCGGACCGGGCGTCGGGCTCGGCCAGGACCTGCTGGACCAGGGTCGCCCCCGCCACGCCGTACATCTCGCCGATCTCCACGAACCGGTCGGTGAGCTGGGACACCGGGCCGCCGAGGAACGGCCGGAACCCGCCGGGGCGAAAGCGCGTGCCGATCGCGCGGCCGCTGCCGCGCATCGTGTAGGAGAACCCGCCTCGGATCACCCCCGCGATGCGGTGGAAGTCGCCGGTGATCGTCAGGTTGACGGTGGGGTGGGAGACGATGCGCTGCTCGTACGGCTCGCCGAGATCGGCCCACGTGACGACCCAGAAGTGCTCCACGTACGGGGACATCGCGGGACAGGGCGCCTGGCGGGCGTAGTCGAAGGCGCTGAGTCCCGCGTACGGGTTGACCCAGCCGCGCTGTCGCGTTTCTACAAGCCGTGTCCCGGGCCGGTGCGGCACGCTGGCTGCCATGGAAGACATGATGCCGTTGATGACGCGCGCCACCGAACGGACGGCGGCGGTCGTGCGGGCGGTGCGCCCGGAGCAGTTCGGGGCCGCGACGCCGTGCGCGGAGTTCGACGTCAAGGCGCTGGTCAGCCACCTCGAGTGGGTGGCGGAGATGTTCGAGTCGCTGGCCCGGGACGGGGCGTCCGTCGAGCAGGGCCCGTACGCGGGGGACTTCCCCGAGCGGGCGGAGCGCACGCTGGCCGCCTGGTCACGGCCGGAGGCGTGGGAGGGGATCAGCCCCGGCATGGGGCTGCCCAAGACGGCCCTGGCTCACATGTACCTCGTCGACATGGTCGTGCACGGCTGGGATCTGGCTCGGGCCACCGGTCAGGAGTACGAGCCGGACCCCGAGGCCGTCGCGCGGGCGCTCGACTTCGCCGGGCAGATGGTGGAGATAGGCAGGGAGCACGGCGCCTTCGGGCCGCCGGTCGCGGTGCCGGAGGACGCTCCGCCGTTCGGCCGCCTGCTCGGCCTCATCGGCCGGGATCCGGCCTGGAGGGGGTGAGCCCGCCGCGGGAAAGGGTCACCGGTCGTCTGTGAGGCCGATGTCGAAACGCACCACGACGTCGTCGTTGAGTTTGAGCGCGCCGAACAACGCCGAGTAGGGGCGGATGCCCCACCGGGTCTGCGCGACGGTGGCGGCGCCGCGCGCGCGGCCCTCCGCCAGTGAGCCCCGCAGCGTGACGGGCCGCGTGGCGCCGACGATGGTGAGGTCGCCGTCGACCTCGAACGACTCGGGCGTGCCGGCGACGCGCGTCGACCGGAACGTGATCGTGGGGTGGCGCCCGGTGGTCAGGATCTTGTCGCGGACGGTCTTCTCGATCTCGCCGCGGTCGGAGCCGGTCAGGGGTTTGACGCCGCCAGTCGCCTTCCGGACTTCGAGGGAGGTGGCGTCGATCTCGACGGTCACCTGGGAGCGCGCCGGGTCCGTGGGGTCGATGGTGGCTTCACCGCGCCAGCGGGTGACCTCGATGGTGAGGTCGTGCCCGGCTTTCGCGCCGAGCCCGGTGCGCGTCGTGTCGACCAGGAGCCGGCCGGACTCGGGGCCGAGCGGGTAGGTGCCCGGGGCGATGCTCACCTTTCCAGGGTAGCTCGCGGCCGGAGGGCCGCAGGAGCGGCGTGGGCCTATACACCTGACCAAGCGCTTGTTACGCTCCGGCCATGGTGGCCACAGTCGTCTGGGGTACCGGCAACGTGGGCCGTGCGGCCATCCGCGCCGTCGCGGCTCATCCGGCGCTGAAACTCGCCGCGGTCCTCGTCCGCGACCCCGGCAAGGCAGGCCGGGACGCGGGCGAGCTGGCCGGCCTCGACCACGAGCTGGGCGTCGCGGCGACCCTGGACGTGGACGCGGTGCTCGCCACCGCCCCGCGCGCCGTGGTCTACGCCGCCTCCGGCGACATCCGTCCCGACGACGCGCTCTCCGACGTCCTCCGCGCGGTCCGGGTGGGGGCCGTGGTCGTCACCCCGTCGCTGTACGCGCTGTACGACCAGCGCAACGCCCCGCCCGAGACGCGGTCGAAGGTGCTGGCGGCCGTGGCGGAGGGCGGCGGCTCCCTGTTCGTCTCCGGCGTTGACCCCGGCTGGGGGAACGACGTGCTGCCGGCGCTCATCAGCGGCCTCGGGAGCACGATCGACGCGATCCGCTGCCAGGAGATCTTCGACTACACCACCTACGACCAGGAGGACTCGGTCCGCTACCTGGTCGGCATGGGCCAGCCGATGGACTACGAGCCGCCGATGCTGGCGCCCACGGTCCCGGCCATGGTGTGGGGCGGCCAGGTACGGCTGATCGCCAGGGCCCTCGGCGTCGAGCTGGACGACATCCGCGAGAGCGTGGACCGGCGCCCGCTGGAGCACGGCGTGCGCACCGCGGCGATGGGCGAGTTCGCGGCCGGCACCCAGGGGGCGGTGCGGTTCGAGGTGCAGGGCATCGTCGGCGGGGACCCCCTCATCGTGATCGAGCACGTCACCCGGATCCACCCGTCGTGCGCGCCGGACTGGCCGGCGCCGCCCGGCGGCGAGGGGGCCCACCGGGTGATCGTCGAGGGCCGGCCGCGGATCGAGGTGACGGTCGAGGCGACGGACGAGGACGGCAACCGCTCGGCCGGCGGCAACGCCACGGCGGCCGGAAGGCTGGTGAACGCCATCGACTGGCTGGTGGCGGCCGAGCCGGGCCTGTACGACGGGCTCGACGTCCCGCTCCGTCCCGCGACCGGCCGGCTCGGAAGGAGGCAACGGTGAGGATCGACATCCCCGACGGAAAGGACCCCATCGCGTACGTGTGGGGCGAGATGGTCCCCGGCATCGGGGTCGCCGCCTCGAACTTCTCGCTGGCGGTGTACGCCCACACGACCCTCGGGCTGCGCGAGTTCGAGGCGGCGCGGCTGCGGATCGCGCAGATCAACGGGTGCGCGTTCTGCCTCGACTGGCGTACCGAACGGGACGGGACGAAGGTGGAGGAGGGCTTCGCCGACGCGGTGCGCGAGTGGCGCACGAGCGCCGCCTTCGACGAGCGCACCCGGCTGGCCGCCGAGTACGCCGAGCGGTACGCGCTCGACCACCACGGGCTCGACGAGGAGTTCTGGGCCCGGATGACCGCGCACTACAGCCAGGTGGAGATCGTCGAGCTGAGCATGTCGATCGGCTCGTGGCTGGCGTTCGGCCGGCTCAACCACGTGCTCGGCCTCGACACGGTGTGCGTGCTGCCCGGCGGCGCCACACCGTCCGGCGGACGAGGGGGCGCGCCATGACCTAGCGACGGCCCGAGCGGACGATTCGGACGGGGACACCATCTTCACCCAGGGCGCGAGCGAATGTAGGCCAGTTCTCTTCCTCACGTGAGGAATGCCGCATGAGTGACAACTTCGCTGTCCGTGCCGGTTCCCATGGAGTCTCGCGCCGTGGGTTCATCGCCGGAACCGGATCCCTCCTCGGCGCCGCGGCCCTGGCCGGTCGCGCTCCCGCCGCCCAGGCCCGTACCACGTCGATCTCCTCCGGCGCGCACGTGCCGGCCCTGGTGATCGGCACCGGCTACGGCGGGTCCGTCGCCGCCCTGCGCCTCGCCCAGGCGGGCGTGGACGTGCACATGATCGAGATGGGCAGGGCCTGGGACACACCCGGGTCCGACGGCAAGATCTTCTGCAACACCCGCGAACCCGACTACCGGTCCTACTGGCTGCGCACCAGGACCAAGGCGCCGCTCAACTACTTCCTCGGCTTCCCCCTCGACCGTGACATCCCTCGCTACACCGGCATCCTGGACGCCGAGGAGTTCGGCGGCATCACGGTCTACCAGGGACGCGGCGTCGGCGGCGGCTCGCTCGTCAACGGCGGCATGGCGGTCACCCCGAGACGCGAGAACTTCGCCGCCGTCCTGCCGACGGTGAACGCGGCGGAGATGTACGACGTCTACTACCCGCGCGCCAACGCCGGGCTCGGCGTCGGCCTCATCGACCCGGCGTGGTTCGACACCACCGCCTGCTACCAGTACGGCCGCGTCGGCCGCAAGCACGCCCAGCGGTCGGGCTTCCCGTTCGTGTTCGTCCCGGACGTCTACGACTGGGACTATATGAAGCAGGAGGCCGCCGGGACGGTCACCAGGTCGGCGCTGGCCGGCGAGATCCTCTACGGCAACAACCACGGCAAGAAGTCGCTGCAGCAGACGTACCTCGCCCGCGCCAGGGCCACCGGCCGGGTCGCCATCTCGCCGCTGCACCGGGTCACCTCCGTCGCCCCGGCCGGCACCGGGTACGCGGTGACCGTCGAGCAGCTCGACGACACCGGTGGCGTCACGGCGACCAAGACCGTGACCGCCGACCGGGTGTTCTTCGCGGCGGGCAGCGTCGGCACCAGCAAGCTGCTGGTCAGGCTGAAGGCCACCGGCGTGCTGCCGAACCTGAACAGCGAGGTCGGCAAGGGCTGGGGCGACAACGGCAACGTCATGTGCGGCCGCGCCAACCACCTGTGGGACCCCACCGGCAGCCTCCAGTCGGCCATCCCGTGCTGCGGCATCGACAACTGGGCGGCGGGCGGCGCGTTCGCCGAGGTCGCGCCGCTGCCCACCGGGATCGAGACGTTCGCCTCGTTCTACCTGTCGATCACCAGGAACCCGTACCGCGCCCAGTTCGCCTGGAACGCGGCGGCCGGGCGGGTGGAGCTGAACTGGCAGACCGCCTGGAAGCAGCCGTCCATCGACATGGCCAAAACCATCTTCGACCGGATCAACGCCACGGAGGGGACGATCTACCGGACGGACCTCTTCGGCACGTACAAGATCTGGGGCGACCACCTCACCTACCATCCGCTCGGCGGCGCGGTCCTCGGCAGGGCCACCGACGGCTACGGCCGCCTCGCCGGCTACCCGGGCCTGTACGTCATCGACGGCGCGCTGATCCCGGGCAACACCACCGTGAACCCGTTCGTCACCATCACCGCGCTCGCCGAGCGGAACATCGAGAAGATCATCGCCACGGACCTGTGACGGAGCCGGCCGGCGGCAAGGGGGCGAAGCGATGGCGGGTGTCCACCCTCGACCCCTGTCACCGGGTGGGGCACGGCAGGCGGTGCCGCCAGCCGTGCCCCTGGCGGATCCGGGAGAGTCGCCGGGCGTTCGCCTCAGGCGTCGGCGAGGGGCAGGTAGACCGTGCCGCCCTGGTCGCGGAACTGCGCCGACTTCTCGGCCATGCCGGCCGTGAGGGCCTCGGCGCCGGACAGGCCGTGCTCGTCGGCGTAGCGGCGCACGTCGTGGCTGATCTTCATGGAGCAGAACTTGGGCCCGCACATGGAGCAGAAGTGGGCGGTCTTCGCCGGGGCCGCGGGCAGCGTCTCGTCGTGGAAGGAACGGGCGGTGTCGGGGTCGAGCGACAGGTCGAACTGGTCCTCCCAGCGGAACTCGAACCGGGCGTCCGACAGCGCGTCGTCCCACTGCTGGGCCAGCGGGTGACCCTTGGCCAGGTCGGCGGCGTGCGCCGCGATCTTGTACGTGATGACGCCGGTCTTGACGTCGTCCCGGTCGGGCAGCCCCAGGTGCTCCTTGGGGGTGACGTAGCAGAGCATGGCCGTGCCGAACCAGCCGATCATGGCGGCGCCGATGCCGGAGGTGATGTGGTCGTAACCGGGCGCGATGTCGGTCACCAGCGGGCCGAGCGTGTAGAACGGGGCGTCGTCGCACAGCTCGCGCTGCAGGTCGACGTTCTCCTTGATCTTGTGCATGGGCACGTGGCCGGGCCCCTCGACCATCGTCTGGACCGCGTGCTCGCGGGCGACCGCGGTCAGCTCGCCCAGCGTGCGCAGCTCGGCGAACTGCGCCTCGTCGTTGGCGTCGGCGATCGAGCCGGGCCGCAGGCCGTCGCCCAGGGAGAACGCCACGTCGTAGGCGGCGAAGATCTCGCACATGTCGGCGAAGTGCTCGTACAGGAAGCTCTCGCGGTGGTGCGCCAGGCACCAGGCGGCCATGATCGAGCCGCCCCGGGAGACGATGCCCGTCTTGCGGCGGGCGGTCAGCGGCACGTACGCCAGCCGCACCCCGGCGTGCACGGTCATGTAGTCGACGCCCTGCTCGCACTGCTCGATCAGGGTGTCGCGGTACACCTCCCACGACAGGTCGGCGGCGACCCCGCCGACCTTCTCCAGGGCCTGGTAGAGCGGCACCGTGCCGACCGGCACGGGGGAGTTGCGGATGATCCACTCGCGGGTGGTATGGATGTCGCGGCCGGTGGACAGATCCATGATCGTGTCGGCGCCCCAGCGGGTGGCCCAGGTCATCTTCTCGACCTCCTCCTCGATCGAGGAGGTGACGGCCGAGTTGCCGATGTTGGCGTTGATCTTCACCAGGAAGTTGCGGCCGATGATCATCGGCTCGCTCTCCGGATGGTTGACGTTCGCGGGGATGATGGCCCGGCCGGCGGCCACCTCGTCGCGGACGAACTCCGGCGTCACGCCCTCGCGGACCGCGACGAACTCCATCTCCCGGGTGATCTCCCCCCGGCGGGCGTAGGCGAGCTGCGTCACGGGCGCCCCGGTGGCCCGCAGCGGACGCCGGGCCGCGCCCCGCCAGGCGTGCTCGCCGCGACCGGCCGCGCTCGACCGGCCGTCGTCGAGCGGTTGCGCCGGCCGCCCGTCGTAGCCGGCCACGTCGCCCCGAGCCAGGATCCACTCCTCGCGCCGGGCCGGCAGGCCGCGGGTGACGTCGATCGTGGCCGCCGGGTCGGTGTACGGCCCTGACGTGTCGTACAGGCGGACCCGCTCCCCGTTGGACAGCGGCACCTCGCGCGCGGGCACCCGCAGCTCACCGGTGTAGGTCTTGGAAAAGCGCGCGCCACTCATGCGGCAACTCCCTTCGCCGGCATTACCCGGAGCAGGTTCTGGCGGTCGGCGGCTGATGGGTAGCCGTCCTCTCAGCCCGGTCACACCGGGCTCCCGCGTTGGACGCGATCAACGTAACCCGGCACCCGGAGGCGCGCAACAGCGGAGCAGCACGGTGCTGGACAGACCTTCCGGTCGTCTGTCACCATTTCCCACATGATCGTGAGAAAGGACGACGCCACCCTCGTCTGGTGAGCGTCCTCGTGCAGCGCGAAGCTGCCGCAATCCGCGAAGAATGGCTGGGCCGGGCGTCGTCGACGCGGCCCGCCGACCGTCCGGCCGCAGAGGCGGCCATCACCGGCCTCTACACCCTGATCGGCGAGGCCCCGCCGCGGTTCCACTGGGTCTCCTCACCGGCCACGGCCGTGGCCACGCTCCCGCCAGGGGTGCGTCCCCGCCCTTCGCAGGCGGTGGAGCACCTGCCGTCGTGGCCGCTGCCGCCCAGGCTCAAAGCCGTGACGGACGAGCTGCGCCGCGACCTCGACGTGTCGCTCACCCCGATCCATCGGCGCTTCGACCAGATGATCCGCGACAACGTCGGCAGGCCGCTCGCGCTGTCCGCCGCCGCGCTCCGCATGCCGCTCCAGGGAGCCCACGACTCCGCCTCCCACCGGAGGACCTCCTGGTACGACACGCTGTGCGTCTCCTGGCTCGCCCACTACGACGCCCTGCGCCGGATCGGCGGCGCGGACTTCCCGCCCGAGGCGTCCCGGCGGCTCGGCCTCTGGACGGCGGTGGCTCGGTCCTGCCGCTGGTGGTGGCCCCGCGAGGGCGTCTGCACCGTGGCCGAACGGCCTGTCGCCCTGCACACGGAGGCGTGGGGCGACGACGGCGAGGTCCGGCTGCACCGCGCCGACGGCCCGGCCGTCCGCTACGCGGACGGGTGGGAGGTGCACGCCTGGCACGGGACCCGGGTGCCCGCCTGGGTGATCGAGGACCCGGACGTCCGCCGGATCGCGCGTGAGCCCAACGTCGAGGTCCGGCGGTGCGCCGTCGAACGGCTCGGCTGGACGGCGTACATCGAGCAGGCGGGGCTGCGCCTGGTCGCCACCGCGCCCGATCCCGGCAACCCCGGCGCGCACCTGCGGCTCTACGACCTGCGCGAGAACGCCAGAGTGCTCGTCGCGGTCAACGGCTCCGTCGAACGGGACGGGACGCGCCGCAGGTACGGGCTGACCGTGCCGCGCTTCCTCGACGACCCGGTCGCCGCCGCCGGCTGGACCTACGGCCTGTCGGCCGCGCAGTACTCCCTTCTCGCCCGCCGAACCTGAGGTGCCCGCCATGAACATGACTCTCGCTTCGCTGTCCCGGCAGACCGGACTCGCCGTGCTCGACCACCTGGAGCGGTCGGTGCGCATCCCCGTCGTCGACGGGCTCCAGGCCCAGGGCGATCTCATCGTCATCCCGCTGCCCGTCGTCGAGCCGTCCGTGGGCGTGTGGCCCGGGGCCGTCTGGACGGACGTGCCGCCCGAGGGCGTCGAACTGCTCCGCGGCGGGGCCGGCGGCAACCCGCACACCCTCGTCGCCGACGCCGGCGCCTGCCGGTGGACGACCGGCGTGAGGGACCTCGACGGGCTGGCGATCGGCATCTTCGACACCGCTGCCGTCGCCTACCTGCTGCATCCCGAGCACGGGGCCACCGGCTGCCCGCCGGGCCGCTACGTCGTCCGGCGGCAGCGCGAGCTGGACGGGACCCGGGCCCGCCTGGTCGCCGACTGAGCCGGCTCACTCCACGGTGAGCAGGCCTCGCTGGTAGGCCGCCGCGACCGCGGCGGCCCGGTCGTTGACGCCGAGCTTGGCGTAGATGTGCAGCAGGTGCGTCTTGACCGTCGCCTCGCTGATGAACAGCCGGGCCGCCGCCTCGCGGTTGGTGGTGCCCTGGGCCACCAACCGCAGGATCTCCAGCTCCCGGCCGCTGAGCGGGTCGGCCGGCGCGCGCACCCGGCCCATGAGGCGGGTGGCGACGGACGGCGACAGGACGGCCTCGCCGCGCGCAGCCGCCTCGACGCCGCGCGCGAGCTCCTCGCGCGCGGCGTCCTTCAGCAGGTAGCCGGTGGCTCCGGCCTCGATGGCGGGCAGCACGTCGCTGTCGGTGTCGTACGTGGTGAGGACCAGGACGCGGGCCCGGAGGCCGAGCCGCGCCAGCTCCTTGATGGCCGCCACGCCGTCCATGCGGGGCATCCGCAGGTCCATGAGCACGACGTCGGGGTCGAGGGCGCGGGCGAGGTCGACGGCCTGCGCGCCGTCGCCCGCCTCGCCGGCCACCTCGAAGCGCGGGTCGCCGGTGAACATGCCGCGGATGCCGTCGCGGACGATGGGGTGGTCGTCGGCGATCAGCAGCCGGATGGGGGCGTCAGGCAAGGAAACTCTCCTCCGCGCGTTCTCTCGGCACCGCCGGAACGGCCGCGGAGATCGCGGTGCCGCCGCCCGGCTCGCTCTCGATCTCCAGGGTGCCCGCCAGTCGGGTGACCCGCTGGCGCATGGAGGTCAGGCCGTACCCGCCGCCGTCGCGGACCCGCTCCGGGTCGAACCCGGCGCCGTCGTCGCGCACGTCCAGGCTGACCAGGTCCTCCATGTACGACAGGGTGACGGCGACCCGGCCGGCACCCGCGTGCTTGGCCACGTTGGCCAGCGCCTCCTGGGCCGTGCGCAGCAGCGTCCCCTCGACCTCCGGGTGCAGCGGGCGGACCGTGCCCGTCGCGGTGACGTCGGCGCGTACGCCGTGCAGCTCGGACCACTCGGCGGCGACCCGCGCCAGCGCGTCCGGCAGGGGGGCCGACTGCAGCGGCCCCGGCTCCATGGCGTGCACCGACCGGCGGGCCTCGGCCAGGCTGTCGCGGGCCAGCCGCGTGGCCGCGTCGAGGTGCCGCCGCCGGACCGCCGGGTCCTCTCCGGCGTCCTCGGCGTGGGCGGCGGCCTGGAGCTGGGCGATGATGCCGGCCAGCCCCTGGGCGAGCGTGTCGTGGATCTCGCGGGCCATGCGCCGGCGCTCGTCGAACACCCCGGCCTCGCGCGCCTGCACGAGCAGCTGGGTCTGCAGGCCCGCGTTCTCCCGCAGCGTCTCCTCCAGCCGCGTCACCATGCGCTTGCGCTCGGCGCTCCGCTCGGTGGTGACGTCGCCGACGAAGCTGAAGAGGCCGACGAGCGCGACCATCACGGCCACGAAGAACAGGTAGGTGAGAACGCCCATGGGGGTGGGCTCGGGCAGCCGCCCGGTGTAGCCCGGGATGCAGACGGCGGCGG
The DNA here is from genome assembly GCF_002850745.1 of Nonomuraea indica. GTDB lineage: Bacteria > Actinomycetota > Actinomycetes > Streptosporangiales > Streptosporangiaceae > Nonomuraea > Nonomuraea indica. The sequence goes on along the minus strand of NZ_KZ559483.1, from coordinate 39,367 downwards.
TCGCGGTCACCCCGGCGAGCCGCCACCTGCCGGGCAGGTACCACCAGGAGTGCAGGTAGCCGGTGAAGGAGAAGAAGGAGGCGAACCAGATCCCCCGCGTGTTGAGCACCGCGATGAGGACCACCAGGCCCGTCACGTAGACGACGCGGCGGACCCCCGGCGCCCTGCCCATCACCGCGATCCAGGCGGCGGTGAGCGCGGCCAGGCCGAGGGTGGTGAGGCGGTGCGGCCACGCGGTGTCGCCGGTCAGCCAGCTCAGCGCCGTGGACAGCACGAGCAGCAGGTACGGCACGGCGCCGAGCAGGCGCTCCAGGAGCCGCTCCCGCCGGTCGAGCCGCGCGTCCGCCGCCGTCCTCGTCACCTCTTCACTCCCAACGGAAGAACCGGGCCGCCGCCAGGCTGATGAGCAGCGCGTACGCGGCCAGCACGGCCATCATGACCGGGCTGGGGAAACCGCCCGCCCAGACCTCCGCGAGAACCCGTCGGAAGGCGCCAAGAGGAGTGTATTCGCCCACGTTCCGCAACACAGGGGGCATCTGATGCGGCGGCTGGATCAGCCCGGCGAGGTAGGCCATGGGGAAGTACAACAGCACGCCGATCCCGTTGGCGGCCCGGCCGTTGGGCGCCAGGGCGGCGATCAGCAGCCCGACGGCGAACATCGCGGCCGTGCCGAGCAGGAACGCCACCGTGAGCGCGAGGGCGCTCGACGGCACGTGGGCGCGCAGCACGGTGCCCGCGACGGCGACCAGCAGGCCGCAGGCGGTCAGCGCGAGCACGAGCTGGAGCGCGAGCTGCACCGTCAGCAGGCTCGTCGGCCGCACCGGCGTGGTGGACAGCCGGCGCAGGACGCCCCGCTCGCGGTAGGTGGCCAGGGTGGTGGGGAGCTGGTAGAGGCCCACCAGGCCCACGGCGATGGCCAGGGACATCGGCAGCAGCACCGTGTCGCCGGGGGTGATCGAGCTGCCGAACACGACGAGGATGAACAGCGGGATGAGGATCGTGAACATCGCGCCGGGCTCGCGTGCCAGCAGCTTCAGCTCGACGGTGGTGAGTTTGGCGAGGGCGTTCATGCGTGGTCTCCGAAGGGGCGGCCGGTCAGGGCGATGAAGGCGTCGTCGAGCGTCCGCCTGCCGATGCGCAGGTCGGCGACGAGGAGCTGGTGGCGGGCCAGGGCCGCGGTGACGGCCGTGGCGAAGTCGCCCCGGCCGGTGACGACCACCTGGTCGCCGGTGCGGGACACGCCGGAGACGCCCGGCAGGTCACCCAGCAGGGCGGCCAGGTCGGCGGAGTCGCCCGTCATCAGGGTGAAGCGCATCTGGTGCTCGGCGTCCACGCCGTCGATCAGGCCGGACGGGGTGTCGACGGCGACGACCTTCCCGCGGTCGACCACCGCGACCCGGTCGCACAGTTCCTCCACCTCGTCCATGAAGTGGCTGACCAGGACGACGGTGACGCCGCCGTCACGCACCCGCTTGATGACCTCCCAGGTGGCGCGGCGGGCCTGCGGGTCGAGACCGGTCGTCAGCTCGTCGAGGAAGGCCACCTTCGGGCCGCCGACCAGGGCCAGGGCGATGAACAGCCGCTGCTTCTGGCCGCCCGACAGTTTGCCGAAGCGGGCGTCGCGCTTGTCGGCCAGGCCCCACTGCTCCAGCAGCTCGCGCCAGTCGCGCGGCCGGGCGTAGAAGGAGGCGTACAGGTCCAGCGCCTCCCAGACCTTGATGTTCTCGGGGAGCTGCGTGTGCTGGAGCTGCACGCCGATCAGCTCGCGCAGCCGCCGCCCGTCCTTGCCGGGGTCGAGCCCGAGGACCCGGGCGGACCCGCCGTCGGGTCGCCGCAGGCCCTCCACGCACTCCACGGCGGTGGTCTTGCCCGCGCCGTTCGGGCCGAGAATGCCGAAGATCTCGCCCTCCTCCACGGAGAACGACACCCCGTTCAGGACCGGTTGTCCCGCATAGCTCTTCGTCATGCCGCTGACCTCGATGACTGCCATGGACCAAGCATCCGGCGCGGCGCCGCGCGGCGAATCGACCCACCGGGCGGAGTTCGGTGGGTGGGCGGCTGAGGAGTGAATCCACCGATCGGTGGATGGTGCGGGGCGTTTGGGGAGAACTTGGCCCAATCCAGTCCATCAACTGATTGAGCGACCTCGCGGCCGGACCTAGGGTCGTCCGCGTGAGTTCACGGGAGAGCGGCCAGCGCGAGATGATCCTCGAGGTGGCCACCAGGTTGTTCGCCGCGCTCGGCTACGACGGCACGTCCACCCGTCAGATCGCCGAGGCCGTCGGGCTGAACGTCGCCACGGTCAGCTACCACGTCGGCAGCAAGCGCGAGCTGTACCTGGCGGTCATGGAGCGCGTGTTCCGCGCCTTCGCCGACGAGCTGGAGGACGCCGAGCGGGAGCTGACGGCCGCTCCCGGCGCGGCGAAGGTGGTGGCGCTGCACCGGCTCCTCGACCGCTACATCGACTTCTGCGCCGCGCACCCCGAGTTCCCGGCCCTGTGGATGCACCGCTGGCTGGCCGACGCCACCGACGTGGCGGGATTGGAGCCGGTGTACGTCCGGCCGCTCGCGCAGTCCGTCATCGATGCCATGGCGCCGTTGAACGTGGGTGACGCGGACCTGGACTTCACGGTCATCTCGATGATCTGGTGCATCCACAGCTTCGTGCAGAGCGGGGTGTACGACAAAGCGGGCGAGCGCCAGGGCGCCGAGAACCCCCGCGCGCTGGCGCGCTTCCGCGCCCACATGCACACGATGATCCACCGGACGCTCGGTCTGCCCGGAGAGCCTCCCCGGGGCTAGAACACGCGGTACGCGGCCGCCGGACGTGCCCACCCGGCGGGGACCTCGCCACGGCTGCGGAGAAATCCACGCAGTTGGAGTGATCAGCGCCACAGAACCCCATAACAGGATTCGGCGTCTGAAATAGGTAATTGTGGATCTCTTCTATGAGACCATGACCGCGGTCGGCGATCATGCCGACACGATGTCATGACCTCCGGTCAGGCCTGCCGGCCTGGTCCACCCCCGAGAAGGATGGAACGCATTTGCGCAAGCACGCGAAGTCCCTTGCCGTGGCGGCGCTCCTCGGCGCCGGCACGATCCTCGTCCACCCCGCCCCCGCCATGGCCGCCGGCTACACCCCGGAGTCCGCCTGCGCCAAGGAGTCCGGCCGCGGCGGCTGGACGCACGTGTCCGACAACAGGCGGACGCTGAAGAAGGGCGGCGAAACGTGGGGCCACGTCTGGCTGATGTGGAACCGCGGCCTGCAGAAGAACTGCGTCGTGGTGATCAAGACCGCCTACGCCGGGAAGCCCACCTACACCCAGGCGATCCTCCACGTCGAGGGCGGTGGCGCCTACCGCGACCCGGGCAAGCTGACCGCGAAGAGGTACCGCTACTACGCCGCCGCCATCGGCTACGGCAAGGGTCAGTGCGTCGACTTCGAGGGCCACACCACCGACACGCGTTGGGTGGAGTATACGACCGCCTCGGCCAGGCGCGGCAAGTTCATGAACTGCGGCTGATCCCGCACCCGCGATGCCCGGGGCCGGCCGTCCGCGCACGCGCACGGCCGGCCCGGGACGGCCCGCGAGAGCCTCTCACCGATCTGACGCGAACTTGGCCCGGTGTTGACGACGAGCCGGGGCGTGCCCGCGTGACCGTCGCTGACCTGCGGCTTAGCGTCGCGATGAGGCCGCCCGTGCGGGGCGGCCACGGTCGAAGGGGCCCGTACGCATGCTCACCCGTTCCCGGCTGCGCCGCTCGCTCATCCTCACCCTCGTCGTCGCGTCCGCCCTGCCGGCGGGAGCCGCCCGCGGCACGGCCGACCAGCGCCGGGCGGGCCCGCCCCGCGAGCGGGCCGCCGAGGACCGGCTGATCCCGCGGAACGTCACCTGGGCCGGATGGCACGGCGGGACGCCGTACCTGCGCCACGACGGGCTGTTCGTGGGCCGGACCTCCACCGGGGCGTTCCGCGTGCCGTACCAGATCACCGCGCCCGTGGACGCCGGGAAGGGCAACGGCACCGTCCTGGTCGAGCCGTCGCACTTCGCCATCGGACTCGGCGCCCGCGACGTCTACCTGCGGCCGCGCCTGCTCTTCGGCCGCGGCTTCGCCCACGCCGGGATCGGGTGGAGCACCGCCGACTTCGGCCCCGGCCAGAACCTGCGCATCCTCGACCCGAAGGTCCCCGGCACCGTCGTCGAGGGCGGCACGGCCGAGGGCGGCGGCCGCACCGACCCCGAGATCGTCACCGAGTTCGCCCGCGCGCTGTCCCGCGACCCGGTCGCCCGCAAGACCCTCGGCGAGCTCGGCCGGACGTACGCCACCGGCTTCTCCGACTCCTCCGTCCCCGTGCTGGACCTCGTCACGTCGGGGCGGGCCCGGGGCGTGTTCGACCTGGCGCTGCCGTTCACCACCGAGGGGGCGGACCCGCAGCCCGCGCTGCTGGCCGGGAGGTTCGACGGCCGGCTCGTCATCGTCAACTCCGAGGCGGAGACCTCGGCCACCCTCCTCGACCGAGGCGTCGTGCCCGGCCGCTACCGCTTCTACGCGGTCGCCGGCAGCCCGCACGTGCCCGACCACCTGGAGATCCCGTCGTTCGCGACACGGACCACCCCGGCCAGTTGGGAGCCCGCCCTGCGCGCGCACTTCCTCCAGGCCGACCGCTGGGTCCGGGACGGCGACGCGCCCCCGGCCTCCTACCACCTGAAGACGGCGGGCGGCGGCGTCGTCCGCGACGCGAACGGCAACGCTCTGGCCGTGGACGTCCAGGGCCGTCCCGCGCCCCGCCCGCCGTACGTCGAGCTGGGCGAGGCCCGCTACGTCGCCGGGTTCGTGGGCGGCTACGACGCCGTCAGGACCATCGGGCAGCTGGGCTTCGCCTCCCACGCCGGATACCTCGCGGCCTTCCGCGGCAGGCTGCTGGCCCAGCTCGCCGCCGGCCAGATCACCCGCGAGGAGGCCGTCGCGATGCGCGCCCGCGCGGCCCTGTGCCCGCCGCTCACCTACACGCAGACGTACCGCGACCACTACGCCGACTTCGTCGCGATGCGGCCCTGCCCGTCCTCCGCCTGACGTCCCTTCCGCCCGAACGGCGCCGGCGCGGTCAGGGCACGGTGAAGAACCACGTCTCCAGCGTGCTGCGCAAGCTCGGCCTGCGCGACCGTGTCCAGCTCGCCCTGCGCGTCAAACCATAGCCCTCACCTGGGCTGATACCGGGCATAAGGACGACTCCTGGCGGGAAGGGCACCCCCGAGGAGGCTGTCATGGTGACTTCACGGAGCATCTTCCGCCGCAAACCCGTCGAGCGGATCGCCGCCGAACACGAGGGGGAGCTCTCCCGCACGCTCGGCCTGTGGCAGCTCACCGCCATCGGCATCGGCGGCATCATCGGCGCGGGCATCTTCGCCCTCGCCGGCGCGGTCGCCAACCAGACGGCGGGGCCGGCGGTGCTCATCTCGTTCCTCATCGCCGGCGTGGCCAGCGCCGCCGCGGCCTTCTCCTACGCCGAGTTCGCCGGGCTCATCCCGAAGGCCGGCTCCGCCTATACCTACGGCTACGCCGTGCTGGGCGAGATCGTGGGCTGGTTCATCGGCTGGGACCTGCTCCTGGAGTACACCGCGATCGTCGCCGTCGTGGCCATCGGCATCTCGGGCTACTTCGGCTTCCTCGTCCAGCAGCTCGGCGTCGAGTTGCCCGCCTGGATGCTCGGCGCGCCGGGCACCGGAGAGGGCCGCGTCGTGGACCTCTTCGCGGTGATCCTCTGCCTGCTCATCGCGTACCTGCTGAGCCTCGGCATCAAGAGCGCGGCCAGGTTCGAGACGTTCGTGGTCGCCATCAAGGTCGCCGTGGTGCTGCTGGTGATCGTCGTCGGCTTCTTCTACGTCAACACCGCGAACTACACGCCGTTCTTCCCGTTCGGCGTCGGCGGGGCGATCACCGGCGCGGCCACCGTGTTCTTCGCCGTCTTCGGCTACGACGCGATGAGCACCGCGGCGGAGGAGTCGAAGGACGCCCAGCGGCACATGCCCAAGGCGATCATGTACTCGCTGGTCATCTCCATGATCCTGTACGTGCTCGCCACCCTGGTGCTGACCGGCATGCAGAACTACCGCGAGATCGACCCCGAGAGCGGCTTCTCCTCGGCGTTCGCCGCGGTGGGGCTGTCGGGGCTGGCGACCGTCATCGCCGTCGGGGCCATCGTCGGCATCCTGACCGTCATGTTCACGTTCATGCTGGGCGTGACGCGCGTGTGGTTCTCGATGAGCCGCGACGGGCTGCTGCCGCACTGGTTCGCCAAGCTGCACCCCGTGCGGCGCGTGCCCACGCGGGTCACCTGGATCGTCGGCGTCGGCTCGGCCCTGATCGCGGGCTTCCTGCCCATCAGGGAGGCGGCCGAGCTGACCAACATCGGCATCCTGCTGGCGTTCGTGGTGGTCTGCGTGGCCGTGATCGTGCTCCGCTACCGCCACCCGGAGCTGCCCAGGACGTTCCGGACGCCGGGGATGCCGGTGGTGCCGGCCATCGGCGTGATCTTCTCCATCTGGCTGATCACGTTCCTGGCCCCGGAGACCTGGCTGCGGTTCGCCGTCTGGTTCCTGCTCGGCCTGGTCATCTACTTCGCCTACAGCCGCCGCCACTCCGAGCTGGAGACCGCCTCCGGACCGCGGGCGTAGGTCCGCGGCGCCGAGTTGGGGGAAGTCGCCCCGGAAACGCCGCCGGAGCGGTTAGTGTCACTCCGGACACGAGGAGTGACGATGAGCATGCTTGCGCGGGCCGTGGAGCTGAAGGCCGAGCTGGTCCACTTCGCCACCTCAGGCAGGTTCGGCCGTGAGCTGGGGGTCGTGCTCGACCGGTTCTTCGCCGACGGGCCACCCGCCGACGAGGCCGCGGCCTTCCTGCCGGTCGACTTCTTCGTCCACCAGCACGAGCTGGCGGGCGGCGGCACGGTCATCGACCGGTTCCTCGCCGAGGTGCCAGCCCTCGACCGGACCGACGTCGAGCTGCTGACGAGCTGGAAGACCGTGGTGGAGGGCGTGTACGAGGTGCGCGCCGTGGACGGGGCCGCCGCGCTGCTGTTCAACCTCGTCGACGAGCTGGTCTACCGCGTCTTCTCCAATCTCGGTTCCGCCGCCTTCGGCGAGCTGGCCCCGGGCATGTTCGTGGTCGGCCGGCTGATCCCGCTCGGCGGCGACTGGCTGCTCAGCGGCACTCCGGCGGTGCACGGTCCCGCCGCCCTCGAACCGCTGACCGCGGTCGCGGCGCACCTCGCCCTCGCCAACCCCGCGTGGGTGCTGCGCAACCCCGTCCTGCTCGCCCAGGCCCGCCAGACGCAGCGCGAGCAGCGGCGGTGCTTCGTCGAGTACTTTGGCGCCGACCTCGTCGTGCTGCCCGGCGCCGACGTGGCCGCCATGATGCGCGGCTATCTCGCCCACCAGGCGGCGCGGCTGGGCGGCCCGCCGCCCGCCGAGCCGGACCTGCCCGAGCGGCTCGCCGAGGCGGAGACCGTGGCGCTGATCTTCGACGAGGAGCGGGGGCTCGGCTACTACGCCGACTTCGGCCGGCTGGAGCGGATCTTCGCCGATCCGCGCCTGGTCGTCACGCGCGAGCACCGCGACCTGCTGACGGCGTACCTGCGGGGCGACGCCGTCTCGCCGGTGCCGATCGAACGGCTGGCCGCGCGGGACCCCGGCAAGGCGGGCGAGGTGTTCGCGCGGCTGCTGAAGCGCGACGGCTTCCAGTGGGAACGCAGCGGCGAGCTGCTGCTGCGCACCCACAAGCCCGGCCACTACGCCGGGCCGCCGCTGCCCACGGTCACTCCGGTGACGGCCGCCATCGCACGGCACCTGGGTCTGCCTGCCGCGTAGCGCCCGCGATCCGGTCACGGAACGGCCTGCGGCGCAGCGCGTCGACGGTGGCGGCCAGCACGTCGGTGAGCGGCATGGGCAGCTCCGCCTCCAGCGCGGCGACCGCGCGGGCCGTCGCATCCCACTCGGCCTCGATGGCCGGCAGCGCCGCGCGGGTCCGCTCGCTCAGGTGGACGATGCGGTGGCGGGCGTCGGCGCCGCGTTCGAGTGTGACGAACCCCGACCGCCGCATCTGGTGCACCGTCTGGCTGGCCGCCGAGTGGGTGACGCCGATCGCGTCGGCCAGGTCGCGGATGGCCATCGGGCCCTGGCCGGCCAGGGCCCGCACGACCGGGGAGAAGCGCGGCCGGTAGTCGGGCAGGCCGAGATCGGTGTACAGGTCGGCGATCGCCGCGTCCATGATCTCGTGGACGTGGCGGAGCAGCGCGCCGAGGGAGGCGGTGCCCGCCTCCCTGCCGTCGCGGGTCAGGAGACCGTCTCCGGGAGCGGGACCCGCCCGTGCGACCGGTGGGCGGGCGCGTCGGGGATCGGCCGCGGCTCGGAGCCCTTGCCGGTGGGGTGGTGTCCGGCGCCGGACCGGCGGGCCCCGATCAGCTGGAGGGCGATGTGGAAGCGCCTGCGGACGGTGTCGGAGCTCACGTCCTTGAGCTTACGTCCGGGCTGCGTGCGGAGCACCACCCGTGACCCCCGCCCGCTCCGGCGGCGTCTCGGGCGGCACCATGCCGTCGGCGGCCCGCCGGTCAGCGTTCCTCGTCGTCGTCGACGAGGCGGTCGAGCACGCGGTTCACGGCGTCGCCCAGCGGGCGCAGCACCTCGGTGATCGCGTGGGTGAGCGGGGCGAGGATCTCGCCCACCTCGGCCAGCAGGTCGGGCTGTTTGTTCTCCGGAGGCGCCCAGCGCATGGCGTCGGCGCTCAACGTCTCCCATTCGTCGACGGCGCCGTCGATGGCGTCGAGCACGTGATCAGGGTCGCGCGACATGACCGTTCTCCAAAGCGCGGGAGTCGGACATGCCCACGGTACCTCCGCCGGCGCCCCTGCCACGAGAGGGCACGGCGCCGCCGGCGCGGTCCGTCGTCCGGTCGGCGGGTACCCGCTGACCACCGACGTGCCCGGCAGGTCCGGAACGGCGACGGCGCGGCGGCGCCGGCGGCCGCCCCGGCCGCCGGACGCCAACCGCCCCGTCACAGCGAGCGCAGGAATTCGCGGATCAGGGCGGCGCTCCGCGCCAGCTCGGTCGTCAGGGGGAAATGGCCGGCGTCCAGGAGATGGATGCGGGCGTCCTTGAGATCGCGGGCGAAGGCGCGCGCGCCGTCGGGGCCGAAGATCTCGTCGTTGCTTCCCCAGACCGCCAGCAGTGGCGGCTGGTGGGAGCGCAGGTAGTCCTGCCACTCACGGTAGCGGGGCGGGTTGGTGCCGTAGTCCAGGAACAGGGCGAGCTGGATCTCCTGGTTGCCGGGCCGGTCGAGCAACGCCTGGTCGAAGGCCTCGAGGTCGGGGTTGACCAGCCCCGGGTCGGGCACGCCGTGGGTGTACTGCCAGTGCGTCGCCTCGCGGGTGAGGAGGGCGCGCAGGGCGTCCCCGTTCTCCTTGGACGGCTCGGCCCAGTAGGCGCGGATCGGCTCCCAGAACGGGGTCAGGCCCTCCTCGTAGGCGTTGCCGTTCTGGGTGACGATGCCGGTGATCCGCTCGGGGTGACGCAGTGCGAGGCGGAAGCCCACGGGGGCGCCGTAGTCGTGCACGTAGACGGCGTAACGGGTCACGCCGATCCGGTCGAGCAGCCCGTCGACCACGTCGGCGAGGTGGTCGAAGGTGTAGTCCCAGTCGTCGGCGGAGGGGGCCGAGCTGTGCCCGTAGCCGGGGTAGTCGGGCGCGATGAGGTGGAACTCGTCGGCGAGCTCGGCGATCAGCTCCTGGTAGACGATCGACGAGGTGGGGAAGCCGTGCAGGAGGACGAGCGTGGGCGCTGAGGGGTCGCCCGCCTCCCGGTAGAAGACGTCCAGCCCGTCGATCACCTCGGTGCGGTACCTGATGGTCATGACTAACTCCCTATCTCGCGTTTGGTGGTTAAGTGATAGCATGGCAGACGTTAACCGGTCAAATCGACTTGAGGGGTTAGTGTGAGGATCCGGCCGCTACGTGGCGAGCCTGTGGGGTTGGACCTGGTGGACACCGTCTGGGTGGAGCACGAGACCCTGGTCGACCAGTTCGACACGCTGGAGGGCGTGCGGGCCTGGCTGGCCGATCACGGGCTGCCGGGCGGCGACGACGCCGAGCGGGTGCGCGACCGGCTCACACGGACCCGGGCGGCCATGCGCGACCTGCTCGAAGGGCGCGGTTCCGCGCCGCTCAACGACGTGCTGTCCCACGGCGGCCGGCGGCCTCAGATCGGCGACGACGGGCCGTACGAGATGCTGGTGCTGGACGATCCGTCCTGGCATGCCGCATGGACGGCGGCCGCCGACCTGGCGCGCGTCCTGGGCGAGCGCCCCGACCGGGTGCGGCGCTGCGGCAATCCGCGCTGCGTGCTGTGGTTCCTCGACCTGAGCAGGAACGGCAGCCGTCGCTGGTGCCGGATGGACGTGTGCGGCAACCGGGCCAAGGTCGGCCGCTTCAACCAGCGCCAGCGGGCCTCGGGGGCGTCACCCGCGCCCTGACGGCGGCGCCTCCCGGTCGTGCCCGCCCTGTGCGATGATCACCCTGTAGCGGGACATCCCGGACAAGGTGGAGGCGTCAATGCCGAACATCGGCCCCGTCGAGCTCCTGATCCTCTTCGTGATCGTCGTCGTCGTCGTGGCGGCCGTGTGGGCGTACAGCCGCAGGCGATAGGCCGGGGCCCCGCCCGGCCGGATCAGGCGGGGGTCGAGACGCCCACGCCGCCACGGGTCCGGCCGCCGAACCGCTGCTTGTCCGCGGCGAGGTCGAGCGGGCGCGTGCTGAGGCGGCCGGCGAGCATCTCCGCGTCGATCAGCGCGGCCGGCACCAGCCACGACACCTCGAACTCCAGGCCGTCGGGGTCGCGCGCGTAGAGCGCCTTGGTGGTGGAGTGGTCGGACGCGCCGACCAGCGAGCCCATCTCCCGCAGTCTGGTCGCGACGCTCTCCAGCTCGTCGAGCGTGTCGACCTCCCAGGCCAGGTGGTAGAGGCCGACCGAGGTGCGCCCGGCGGGCGAGGGGGCGGCGCCCGCGCCGATCTCGAACAGGCCCAGGTCGTGGTCGTTGGACGAGCCCGCGGCCTGCAGGAAGGCGGCGCCCGGCAGGCTCATGACGACGTCGAAGCCGAGGGCCTCCCGGTAGAAGGCGACGCTGCGCTGCACGTCGCGGACGTAGAGGACGGCATGGTTGAGGCGCTGGACCGGCATGGCGGCCCCCTTTCTCGGGATGTACCACCAAAGTATATGAGAGTTCAACTAAACTGCCCGCATGACCCGATGGCTCGACGACGACGAGCAGCGCACCTGGCGCGATTTCCTGGCCGCCACGCAGCTCGTCCACGAGGCGCTCGACCGCCAGCTGCAGCGCGACGCGGGCATGCCGCACACCTACTACATGATCTTGGTGGCGCTGTCGGAGTCGCCCGAACGGCGCATGCGGATGAGCGAGCTGGCCCGGCGCGCCCAGTGCTCGCAGAGCCGGCTCTCGCACGCGGTCGCCCGCCTCGAGGAGCGCGGCTGGGCGCGGCGGGAGCCCTGCCCGCAGGATCGGCGCGGCAACATCGCCGTGCTCACCGAGCAGGGTTTCGACGCGCTGGCCGCCGCCGCGCCCGGCCATGTCGAGGAGGTGCGCAGGAGTCTGTTCGACGTGCTGACGCCCGAGCAGCTCCGCGCCCTGAGCGAAATCTGCGGAGCCGTGCGGAACACGCTGGAGGGTTAGCGGGAAACTGTCGGTGCCACGTCGTACGGTTCTCCGGACAGTCGGAGCCAGGTCTTGTACGTCGGGGGGTCGGGATGCGTGACACGGACGAGGCGCTGTTCAGGGCGGTCCACGGGATCGCGGGGCAGCTTGCCGGCCAGCCGGTGCCGGTGGTGATGGACGCGCTGCGGCGCCGGCTGCCCCAGGCGCCGGGGCTGGACGCGGTGGAGATCCGCCGCATCGCCGAGGAGATCAGCGTGGGTCGCGACCCCTCGGGCTTGTGATCCGCCCGCCCGCTCGTGCAGCATGCGAGCATGGGTAGCGTTAACACTCGCCGTGCCCGCCACGACGGTCTGCCGGGCGTGACCGCATGACACTCGTCGCGGGCGTCGACTCCTCGACGCAGAGCTGCAAGGTCGTCATCCGTGAGGTGTCCACCGGGCGGCTCGTACGACAGGGCAGGGCCGCCCATCCGGGCGGCACCGAGGTCCATCCCGCCCACTGGTGGGCCGCGCTGCTGCGCGCCGTCGAGGAGGCCGGCGGCCTCGACGACGTCGCCGCCATCAGCGTGGCCGGCCAGCAGCACGGCATGGTCTGCCTCGACGAGTCGGGCCACGTGGTGCGTGACGCGCTGCTGTGGAACGACACGCGCTCGGCCGGCGCGGCCGCCGACCTGGTGGCCGAGCTGGGCGGCCCCACCGCCTGGGCCGAGGCGGTGGGCAGCGTGCCCGTCGCGTCGTTCACCGTCACCAAGCTGCGCTGGCTCGCCGAGCACGAGCCCGACAACGCCCGCCGCACGGCCGCGGTGTGCCTGCCGCACGACTGGCTCACCTGGCGGCTGGCGGGCGCGCTGGCGCTGCCCTTCCCGTCCTGGGCCGACGCGCCGCCCCCGCCCCTCGACCTGCTCGTCACCGACCGGGGCGACGCCTCCGGCACCGGCTACTGGTCCCCGGCCACCGGCGCGTACCGCACCGACCTGCTGAAGTCCGCCTTCGGCGCGGTGCCGCTGCTGCCCCGCGTCCTGGGCCCGGTCGCCGACGCGGTGAGCGGTGGCGGCCCGATGCGGATCGCGCCCGGCACCGGCGACAACATGGCCGCCGCCCTCGGCGTGGGCGCGCGGCCCGGCGACGTGGTGGTGTCCATCGGCACGTCCGGCACCGCCTTCGCGATCTCCGACACGCCGACCGCCGACCCGAGCGGGGCGGTGGCCGGTTTCGCCGACGCCACCGGCCGCTTCCTGCCGCTGGTGTGCACGCTCAACGCCGCCCGGGTCATGGACGCGGCGGCGCGCCTCACCGGCGTCGACCTCGACCGTCTCGGCGAGCTGGCGCTCCAGGCGCCGCCGGGCGCCGACGGCCTGACGCTCGTCCCCTATCTGGAGGGCGAGCGCACCCCCAACCTCCCCGCCGCCACCGGCTCGGTCCACGGCCTCACCCTGGCCACGGCCACCCCCGCCCATCTCGCCCGCGCCGCGATCGAGGGCATGCTCTGCGGCCTCGCCGACGCCCTCGACGCGCTCGCCGTGACGCCCGAACGGGTGCTGCTGATCGGCGGAGGGGCCCGCTCGGAGGCGGTCCGCCGCATCGCCCCCACCGTCTTCGGCCGCCCCGTCCTGGCGCCGCCCCCGGGCGAGTACGTGGCCGACGGCGCCGCCTACCAGGCCGCCTGGCTCCTCGACGGCGAGGTCCACTGGTCGTCCCGGTCACCGGCCGTTCACGAGGCCGACCCCGTGCCCGCCATCCGCGCCCGCTACGCCGCCACCCGACCCCACATCCTCGACCGCACCCCCTGACCGCACCCCCGGGTTCCTGGACGCGGTGGTTCTCGTGCCGCGGCCGGTCCCACCCCGTCACCCACGTACCCGGCGGGGCCTCGTGTCCGGGGCGGTCACCACCCCCGGCCGGGCTCCCCGGCGCCCACCCCGGCTCCGGCGCGCCGACCGGCCCGCTCGGCCCCCGAACCCTCTTCCGGGGTCACCGGCCCACGAACCCCTAGGGGGCGAGTCAGGGGCGGGGTGGGGGTCAGGCCGGATGGTGGCGAAGGGGGTGAGACGGGAGGGTTGGGGCATGAGCGGATTGACGGCGCGGGTGTCGCCGGGCATGTGGGCGTGGATCGCGTGCGCCGCGATCGGGTTCTCGGTCGTGGCCGTGGTGATCGGTCAGCTGGGCCCGGACCCGTACCTCGATCCGCTGCAGGTGACCGTGAGCGAGTACGCCGTGGCGGACCGCGGGGGCGTCACGGAGGTCGCCATGGCCGTGATGGGGCTGGGGTCGCTGGCGCTGCTCGCCGGGCTGCGCGCGGTGGGGGCTCCGGTGCGCGGGCTGCCCGAGCGGTTGCTGCTGGTGTGGTCGGGGGCGATGGTCGTGGCGGCCGTGCTCCCGACCACCCCGCTCGGCATGGACCTGGACCTGACGGCGCAGGTGCACCGGTACGTGTCGGTGGCGGCGTTCGTGAGCCTGCCGGTGGCGGCGGCGGTGCTGGTGCCTCGTCTGGGGGCCCACGCGGACTGGAAGCCGGTCGCGCGGGTGGTGGAGTGGCTGGCGCTGGCCGGGGGCTTCGGGGTGCTGGCCATGACGTACGTGGCGCTGCCGGGGGAGCGGGTGCTGATCGGGCTGGTGGAGCGGCTGCTGCTCGGCGCGGAGGTGGCGGTGCTGGCGGTGCTGGCCGGCTGGCTCGTCCGGCTGGCGTGGACCCGCACGCACGCCACAAAAGCCGTCAATTTCCCGACATATCACAGATTTATCGCTAGTTGATCTTAAACGGGCCTGTTTCGGTGCTATTCTCTCCGGCGATCTTCTATCCGGGAGCAGGTACCAATGGCATCGGGCAGATCCATCAGATTCAAGATCGCGACGCTGCTCGTCATCCCCTTGGTCTCCCTCGTCGCCCTGTGGGGCTTCGCCGCGAGCAGCACGTTCGGTGACGCCTTCAACCTGCTGAAGGCCCAGACCATCTGGACCGGCGTGATCAACTACGCCGACGGGCTCGTCGGGAACCTGCAGGCCGAGCGACTCGCCTCGGCCGAACGCCTAGGTGGAGCCGTCAGCGACCCGGCGCCGCTGGCGGCGGCCCGCGCCAAGACCGACAGGGTGCGTACCAAGCTCACCGAGTCCGCCCGCCAGGAGAGCGTCCGGTCGGCCATGACGCCGGAGATGGCCGAGAGGCTCGCCGACGCGTTCGAGGCGATCGACCGGCTGCCCGACATCAGGCGGCAGGTGGACGCCGGGGAGATGGCCGCCGCGGACCTGGTCAACGAGTACTCCGCGATCTCCGACCGGGTGCACATCCTGTACTCCACGTTCACGATCAGCACCGACGTCGAGCTGGCCCGCCTGTCGCAGGGCCTCATCGCCGCCGACGAGGTGCGCGAGATGATGAGCCGCGAGAACGCCCTCATCGTCGCCGCCGGCGGCAAGCTGTCGAGGGCGGAGGTGCACATGCTCGCCCACTTCCACGGGGTGCGCGAGCATCTGTTCCCCACGGCGATGGCCAACCTGGACGCCGAGCTGCGGGCTCCGTTCGAGAAGGTCATGGCCTCCACCCGCTTCGCCACGATGCAACGCGCGATGCAGTCGTACATCAACGGCGAGCCCGTCAACATGCAGATGTGGCGTGAGCTGGCCGACCCCGTGCTGACCGACTACACGCAGGTCGTCTGGCGCACCGGCGACAAGCTGCTCGCCCGGATCGAGCCGGCCGGCATCACGATCATCGTGCGCGCCGCGGTGGCGGGCGCGCTCGGGCTGGTCGCGGTGGTGTTCTCCGTCATCGTCTCCGTCCGCGTCGGCAGGCAGGTCGCCCTCGACCTCGGTACGCTGCGGCGCAGCGCGCTCGACCTGGCCGAGATCCGGCTGCCGGGCGTCGTGGAACGGCTCCGCAGGGGCGACCGGGTCGACGTCGAGGCCGAGGCGCCGCCCATCAAGGTGGCCGACCGGACCACCAGCGAGGTCGCCGACCTCGCGGCCGCTTTCGACAGCGTGCAGCGCACCGCCGTGGACGCGGCGGTCGAGCAGGCCCGCCTGCGCGAGGGCGTCTCCGAGGCGCTGCGCAACCTGGCCCGGCGCAGCCAGTCGCTGCTGCAGCGCCAGCTCAGGCTCCTCGACGACATGCAGCGCGAGACCGAGGAGCCGGAGGCGCTGGAGCGCCTGTTCAGGCTCGACCACCTGACCACGCGCATGCGCCGCCACGCCGAGGGCCTGGTGCTGCTGTCGGGCGGCACGGCCGGGCGCCGCTGGCGCGGCGTCATCCCCGTCGAGGACGTGCTGAACGGCGCCTCCGCCCAGGTGGAGGAGTACACCCGGGTGCGGGTCTACCCCATGCCCGAGTACGGCTTCGCGGGCACCGCCGTGGCGGACCTCATGCACCTGTTCGCCGAGCTGATCGAGAACGCCACCGCCTTCTCCTCGCCGGGCAACGAGGTGTCGGTCCGCGGCGAGCTGGTCGGCCGGGGCTTCGCCGTCGAGGTCGAGGACCGGGGCCTCGGCATGCCGCCCGAGATGCGCCAGGAGATCAACGAGCGGCTGGCCAGCCCGCCCGAGTTCGACCCGTCGCAGACCGAGCAGCTCGGCTTCGCGGTGGTGGGCATGCTCGCGGCCCGGCACGGCATCTCGGTGACGGTCAAGCCCTCGCCGTACGGCGGGACGACCGCGATCGTGCTGGTGCCGCCGACGCTGGTCGAGATGCTGCCGATGCCCGTCGAGGTGCCGGAGCTGGAGTCGGTGTCCGTCTCGGTCGTCAGGAACGAGCTGCCGGGCACGACCGACCAGATCGCGAACCGCGGCCCGGCCGCCGACGGCAACGGACGCAACGGCGCCGAGCAGCCGACCGGCCCGGGCGGCCTGCCCCGCCGCGTGCGCACCTCCAAGCGGGGCACGGCGGAGCAGGCGGAGCCGGCGCTGCCGCGCCGCCAACGGCAGGCCAACCTGCCGCAGCAGCTCAGGCAGCCGCCCGTGGCGGCGCCGCCGGACGAGCGCTCGCCCGAGGAAACCAGGGCGCTGCTCTCGTCCCTTCAGTCAGGCTGGCAACGGGGGCGTCAGGACAGCGACCAGGATGGGGGATCTCGATCGTGAGCCGCGAGCACGAGTGGGTCGACGAGGAGGCCGGACCTGTGGTGCGGCCGTACGCGGTCGCCCGGGGCCGCACCAGGTCCTCCGCGACGTCCGCGATCGACCTGCTGGCGAGCGTCACCGGGAGCGGGCTGCCGGTGCCGACGAAGGCGGAGTTGAGCGCCCAGCACCGGCGGCTGCTCGCCGGCGTCGCCGCGCGGCCGCGGCCGGTGGTGGAGCTGGCCGCCGAGCTGGACCTGCCGGTGGCCGTGGTGCGCGTGCTCCTCGGCGACCTGCTGCACTACGGGCTGGTCACGGTACGGCCGCCGGCTCCCAAGAACACGGCGGCCACCGAGAACCTGCTCCGCGAAGTGATCAACGGTCTCAAGGCCCTGTAGGCCGGGCCGGCGGCCCGGCCCGGCCTAACCCGCCGCGGTCAGCGTGCGCAGGGAGTGCTCGACGAGGGTCACCATGACCTCCTTGGCCGAGGTGCGCCGCCGGACGTCGCACAGCAGCACCGGCACGTGGTCGTCGAGGTCGAGCGCGATCCGCACGTCGTCCACGCTGTGCCGCTCGGCCCCGTCGAAGCAGTTGACGGCCACCACGAACGGCGTGCCGCGCTGCTCGAAGTAGTCGACCGACGGGAAGCAGTCGGTCAGCCGGCGGGTGTCGGCGATCACGACGGCGCCGAGCGCGCCGTAGGACAGCTCGTCCCACATGAACCAGAACCGCTCCTGGCCCGGCGTGCCGAACAGGTAGACGACCAGCCCCTCGCGGATGGTGATGCGGCCGAAGTCCATGGCGACGGTGGTGGTGGTCTTCGCCTCCACACCGTCGATGTCGTCCACGCCGATCCCGCGCTCGGAGAGCACCTCCTCGGTGCGCAGCGGCTTGATCTCGCTGATCGATCCCACCAGGGTGGTCTTGCCCACGCCGAAGCCTCCGGCGATGAGAATCTTCAGCGCTACGGGGTCCTCAGAGAGCCCGGAGTCCATTGATCACTTCCTTGAGAATGCCCGAACTCGGACGTGGCCTCGCCGCTGAGGGGGACGTCACCGAGATCAGACCGTGGTCACGCATGTCGCCCAGCAGCACCCGGACGACGCCGATGGGCAGGTCGAGGTCGGCGGCCACGTCGGCCACCGAGATCGGGCTCCGCGCCATCCGCAGGATCGTCTGCTGCTCGGGGCCCAGGTCACTCGGCGCGTCGCCGGGCGGCTCGTCGACGACGCGTACGGTCGCGATGAGGTCGAACATGTCGCCGGAAGACCTCGTACGGCCGCGGATCAGAGCATAGGGCCGGACGACCGGTCCCGCCTCCTCATCGAGCCACTGCGGGGTCTCCGTCATGACGTGGCCGCTCGCGGGCTGGTCGAGATGTGCTGCCCGACCCGCTTGACGAGCATCGCCATCTCGTAGGCGATGTGGCCCACGTCCACGTTCGCCTCGGCGAGCACGGCCAGGCAGGTGCCCTGGCCCGCCGCGGTGACGAACAGGAACGCCGACTCCATCTCGACGATGGTCTGCCGGACGTCACCGCCGCCGAAGTGGCGTCCGGTGCCGCGGGCCAGGCTCTGGAAGCCGGCGGCCACGGCCGACAGGTGCTCGGCGTCCTCCCGGCTCAGGCCCTTCGAGTAGCCGACCGCGAGGCCGTCGGTCGACAGGATCACCGCCTGCCGTACCGCCGCGACCCTGGTCGTCAGGTCGTCGAGCAGCCAGTTCAGTTCACCGGTGTTGGTCGTCGGCACGGTCATGCCTCCCCCTCTTCTTGTGCTTCTTCTCGGGCGCGTTGGGTTCCCCGTTGGAACGCGGAGAACAGATCGCGTACCTCGTCGGGAGAGCGTTCGGTCTTTTCCTCCGGCTCCGGCTCGGGCGGCGGCTCCGCCCTCAGCTGGGGTGCCAGGTTCGCCTGTCGTACCCGGGTGGGCAACCCGGCGTGGGTGCCGCCGCTCGCCCCTCCGCCGGCTCCGCCGCTCAGCACGGCGAGCGCCTTCTTCCGGGTGCGGGTGGGCAGCGCGGATACGCCGTCACCTTCCTTCCTGGTCCGGGCGGCCGGTTCGGCGGCCGCGCCGGCCCTCCTCTCGCCGTCGCCGCCCTCGTCGCCGTCGGCCGTGGCCCGGGTGCGGCCGGGCAGGGCCGGTGCGGCGTCGCCTGAGGTGAGCGCCGGCTGCTCGGTGACGAGCCGGCGCGGCACCAGGACGATGGCCGTGGTGCCGCCGAACGGGGACCGGCGCAGCAGCACGTTGACGCCGTGCCGCCGGGCCAGCGTGGCGACCACGAACAGGCCGAGCCTGTCGCTGTCGGCCAGGTCGAACTCGGGCGGGTTGGCGAGCAGCGTGTTGTACGCGCCGTACTCGGCCTCCGAGAGCCCGAGCCCGCGGTCGTCCACCTCGATGGCGTAGCCGTTGCTCACCATGTCGCCGCGGACCTGGACGGGGGCGTCGGGCGGTGAGTAGATGGCGGCGTTCTCGACCAGCTCGGCGACGAGGTGGGTGAGGTCGGCGGCGACGGTGCCGTCCACGGCGCCGGGAGGGACGGCCTCGACCGTGATGCGGGTGTAGTCCTCCACCTCGGCGATGGCGGCGCGGACGATGTCGATCACCGGCACCGGCTTGCGCCAGGCCCGTCCCGGTTCGGCGCCGGACAGGATGATGAGGCTCTCCGCGTGCCGGCGCATGCGGGTGGTCAGGTGGTCGAGGCGGAAGAGTTCCTCCAGCCGGTCGGGGTCGTGCGTGCGGCGCTGCATGCGGTCGAGGAGCCGGAGCTGGCGGTGCAGCAGCCCCTGCTTGCGCCGGGCGAGGTTGACGAACACCTGGCCGACGCCGCGCCGCAGCTCGGCCTGGCCCACCGCGGCCTGTACGGCGGTGCGCTGCACGGAGCCGAACGCGCGGGCCACGTCGGTGATCTCGGCCGAGCCGCTGACCTTGAGCGGTTTGAGCTCCTTCTTGACGTTGACGTCCTCGCCGCGGCGCAGCCGTTCGACGAGGAGCGGCAGCCGCCGTTCCGACAGGTCCAGGGCGGCGGAGCGCAGCCCGGCGAGCTCGGCGCCGAGCCGCCGCCCGAACCGTACGGAGATGACGATGGAGGCGAGCACGGCGATCAGCCCGATGCCGCCGGCGACGGCGATCCGCCCCATGATGGCGACGGCGGCGTCCGTGGTGCGGTCGGCGACTTCCTGGGTGGCGGACAGGCCGATCCGGTCGAGCTGCTTCATGACCTGGCCGGCCGCGGCGTTCCAGGCGTCGGCGTCGGGCGGCGGCGCGCCGGTGGCGACGATCCTCGCCTCCATCAGGACGAAGCTGCGGAAGGTCGGTCCGGCGAACACCTTCTCGTACGGCCGGCGCAGCGCCAGGTCGAGCCCGGCCGTGCCACGCGTGTGCAGGAACGCGCGGGTCGCGGCGTACTCGGTGAAGGCGGCGGCCTCAGCCTCGGTGAGCTCCTGGTCGATGAGCGCGCCGCTGATGAGGGCGTGCTCCCTGGCGATGACCTCGCGGGCGTTGCCCATCGCCTGCATGGCCGCGGCCTGCTGGAAGATGGCGAGGTCGGGGAGGGAGACCATCTGGTCGTAGACCCTGAACAGGGCGTCGAGCACGTGGTTGTAGGAGTTCAGGGCGGCCAGGCGGCTGCTGCGGCCGTTGTCGATGTCGGAGCGGATGGCGCCCAGCCGGTCGAGCTCGCGTTCCAGCGCGCGGACGGAGGCGCGCAGGGTGCCGTCGGCGGTGTCGCCGGCCTCGGCGGAGGCGCGTTTGAAGGTGGCGACGGCCTGGTCGGTGCGGGTCCGCTGGGCGCCGAGATCCTCCGTGAGCTGGCGCGTGGTGATGGCGACCGCCGAGCGGGCACGCTCCTCCTGAAGCTGCAGTCCCAGCTCGGTCGAGGTGACGCCGACGGTCTGGTAGATGGTGTTGGCCCGCAGCAGGGCCTGACCGTCGCCCACGGTGAGGTTCAGCACGAACCCCCACAGCGCACTCAGAGACAGGAGGGGTAGCAGCAACAATAAGAAGATCTTGAACCGAATTGACCGGTTACGCGAGCCCATGTCCCAACCTCGAAGTCGAGGGGCATTTCCACCTTTGTGTAAATACACCTCCGGAAGATCGCATAGGAGACTAGCACCGTTTAAGGTTCCGGCGCAGTGGGAGGAACGGGATGATTAGTGTGATTACTGGTGCCAGCTCCGGCATCGGCGCCGCCGCGGCGGCGGCGCTTTCGCGCGAGGGGCACAGGGTCGTGCTGGTCGGACGGGACGAGCGGCGGCTCAGGGAGGTGGCCGGCGGCCTGCCGGGCGCCAAGGGCGAGGTGCTGACGTGCGACTTCACCTCCCTGGACGATGTGCGCAAGCTGGCGTCCCAGGTACGGGAACGTTACGAGCGCGTGGGGGTGCTGGTCAACAACGCCGGCGTGATGAGCCCGACGCGGCGGACCACCCCGGACGGGCACGAGCTGATGGCTCAGGTCAACCATCTCGCCCCGTTCCTGCTCACCCGCGCCCTGGCCGACCACGTCGACAGGATCGTGACCACCTCCTCGCGGGCCGGCCGCGCCGGCAGGCTCGACGTCACCGACCTGTCGCGCGAACGCCGCCGGTGGAACGGCTGGCTCCAGTACGGCGACACCAAGCAGGCCAACGCCCTGTTCACCGTCGCCCTGGCCGCCCGGGGGCTGGCCGCCACCTGCTTCCACCCCGGCGTGATCAGGACCGGCTTCGCGTCCGGCGCCCTGCTCATGCGCCTCATGCTCCTCGTGCCCGGCTACGCCAAGCCGCCGGAGTACGGGGCGCGCCGGCTGACGTACCTGGCCACGCACGAGGACGGGCTGCGGCACGCCGGACGCTACTTCGACGGCGAGCGGCCCGCCGAGGTGCCCTCCACCATGTCGGACCCCGACCTGGCCGAGCGCCTCTGGCGGGCCAGCGCCGACGCCGTGGACGGCACCCGCGCCTCCACGGCCTGAGCGGTCCCCACGGCGTGAGCGGTCCCCACGGCGTGAGCGGCTTCCACGGCCTGAGCGGTCCCCACGGCGTGAGCGGCTTCCACGGCCTGAGCGGTCCCCACGGCGTGAGCGGCTCCCCCGGACTGAGCGGTTTGCCCACGGCGTGAGCGGCCCCCACGGCCGTCAGGAGCGCGGCGCCGGGGGCCCTCAAGCCCGGGGGACCCTCCTGCCGGGAGCGCTCATACCAGGGGCCATCTGACCCCCGGGGCGCTTCACGCCAGGAGTTCCGCCACCGCGCGGTAGGCGGCGGTGACGGCGGCGTCGGCGCGGGCGGCCGGCACCGAGTCGGCGCCGGCGATGGCGACGCGCCCGAGGCGCCGCCGGGCGGTGTCGGCCGGGAACGGGCCGTCGGGGTAGAAGCCGTGCCACGGCCGGCAGTACTCGGGCGCGTACCCGTGCCCCCACCGGTGCACGGTGACGCCCTCGATGTCGGCGGCCGGGTCGAAGCCGCCCGGCCCGAGCAGCCGGGCGAGCTGGTCGCGGATCGTGTACTCCAGATGGTCGTACGGGGTCCTGAGCAGCGCCCGCCGCCCGGCGGCGGCGCCCCCGGCCGGGCCCAGCTCCGACCGGCACGGCGCGGCGACCAGGTGGACGGTGGCCGGCTCGCCGGGGTCACGGGGATGGTCGTAGCCGGGCGCGCCCACCGGCCGGTCGAGCTCGGTCAGGCACCAGTAGGCGCCGGTCCAGCGCACCCGGTGCACCCCGGCGCGACGCCAGGCCCGCCAGTGGCGCACCTGCACCGTCGCCTCCAGCAGCGGGATCTTGACCGCCTCGGCGAGGGCCGTCCGCTGCGCGTCGGGCAGACCGCCGACCACGTGCGGGACCACCGCGGACCAGCAGGCCATGACCACGGCCCCGGCGGTGACCGTGCGGACGCGGTGCCCGTCGAAGTAGCCGACCGTGGCCGAGGTGGCGCTGTCGGGGTCGCCGTCGTTGCGCACCGACACCACCGGGCTCGACAGCCGGAACCGCACCCGGTTGCCCGGCGCGTCGAGCCGCCCGTAGTCGTAGCCGGCCGTGGTGACGCCGTCCACGGTCGTGGCCGTGGCGAAGCCGGGGATCATCCGGCCCACCATCATCCGCACCAGCGCCTGCACCCCCTCGGGCAGGCAGGGGACGTCGTCGTCGGCGGCGCCCCAGTCCTTCTTCACGGTCGGCGAGCAGAACCGCGAGGGCTTGCCGGGGTCCAGCCCCAGCCCCTGCAAGCCCGGATAGCCGGAGGCCCAGGCGTCGATGGCGCCGAAGGCCCTGGTGTCGTAGCCCCACCGGGCGCTCGGCAGGGTCCGGTGGAACCGTTCCACGTCCGGGTGCGCCCCGCACACGTCGAGCAGGAAGGCGGAGTACGTCAGGCCGGCCAGCCGCTCCTCCTTCTCCTCGACCGGCAGCCCCGGCCACCAGTCGGGCGGGTCGGTGAGCAGCGCGAGCAGGTCCCGCCGGGCCTCGTCGGCGATCGGCAGCCGGTTCACCCACCGCTCGGGCGGCACGCCGGGGACCAGGCGGTGCAGGCCCTCCACGGGGAACGTCTCGCGGTCGCACATCACGCCCTCGTGCATCCCGAGGCCCGGATGGAGCCCTTCGTCCACGTGACGGCGCAGCCTCCGCACCGTCACGCCGAGCCGGGCCAGCAGGTCCTTGCCCTCGGGCGTCCACATCGCGGGCGCCGTGAGGCTCCGCGCCCCGGCCCGGCCGATCAGCGCGCCCCCGCGGCCCGGGGGCCGGAACTCGGTCCGCCGCGCCTGGCCGCCCAGCTCGTCGTGGTTGTCGAGGATGAGGACGCGGGCCCGCGGCTCGTGGCGCAGCCACTCGTAGGCGGCGCTCACCCCGCTGACGCCGCCGCCGACCACCACGAGGTCGTAGCTCTCGCCGGTCGGTTCGGGGTCGCCGGCGTGCTCCCAGAAGCGGCCGTCCCGCAGGGCGTGCGGCACGGCGAGCGAGTCCGCCGTGTCGCCGCGCAGCCCGGTGCGGCGCGGCGGGAACGCGTCGCCGCCGGGCTCCTGGGCCGGCCGCCCGCCGGCCGGGTGACCGGTGGCGGCGACCGTGCCGATCGCGGCCACCGCGACGCCGTCGAAGAAGTCGCGGCGCGTGATCGGCCGGCTCATCCCGAGGTCGCGCGCGTGGCGCGGGTCGATGTCGCCCATGCCGAGATCCTGTGCGCCGTGGGCAATTGTCATGGTACGCCGCGCACCGCTTCGACGAACATTTTGCGCGGCCTGTTCCGGCGAATGTCCTTTTGGGCGTTGACCGGAATGCCGCCCCGGCCTCGCCGCCTCTGACCAGCGGGGAAGCGGGTACGGCCGCAAAAGCCAGAAGAAGGAGATAGCGCGGAATTCCGCGAATAGCGTCGTTACCCGGCCTCCCGCCGGCCGATTCCTCTACCGTTCCTCGCTATGCCGTACGAACGAAATCGGAAATCCGTCCCGGCGATCCTTTCCGGAGTATGCGCCGGCATGACCCTGCTGGCCGGCTGCTCCTCGGGGCAGGCGGCCCCGGCGGCGCGGGCCACGGCCTCGGTCACCGCGTCGGCCACAACGTCGGCCACAACGTCGGCCACGACGTCGGCCACGACGTCGGCCACCGCGCAGGCGGAGGCGGGGCGGCTGCGCGCCGCGCTGCTGCCCGCCCCCGGCGGCATGCGCGTCGTCCACGGCCCCGAGACAGGCGCGTTCGGCGCCCTGGCGGCCACCCGGCAGGGCCTGGAGGCCGCCAGGAAGGCCAAGCTGGAACGCCCGGAGTGCGCGGGCGCCGCCCAGCTCGACGCCACCCAGCCGGCGCTGGCCGGCGCGCCCGCCGCCGTCGTCGCCTACGCCTCCGACACCGGCTCGATCACCCAGGCGCTGGTCGAGCTGCCGTCACCCGCGTTCCCCGCGCCGCTGCCGCGGCGGTGCGCCACCTACACGGCGCGGGTCAACGGCGTCGAGGTGACCTACCGCACCCGCGAGCTGGACATGCCCAGGCGCGGCGACGAGTCGCGCGCCTACCTCACGACCGCCTCGGGCGGCGCGGAGGACACCCAGGTGGGCACCGTCGTGCTGCGGCGCGGCGCCGTCGTCATGAGCCTGCTGGTGGTGGGCCGCGAGGTGGAGCCGTCAGGCCTGTACGAGCTGGGCGGCCTCGCCGACCGCAAGCTCGCCCAGGCCGTCGGCTAGCTGTTCTGTCCCATGAGGTTGGGCACGCGGCTGGCGGGTCACGTCCGGGCGGCGGCCTAGATCAGCACGTGGTCGTCCGGGCGGCCCACGAAGGAGAACTGGGCGTTGCGGGTCAGCTTGATGTGGTCGGCCTGCCAGGTGTGCATGCTGGCGTCGGCGCTGCGCCAGTAGACGAAGTTGAAGCGGTCCGCCGAGTAGATCTTGACGCCGTCCTCCTTCAGCCGGCGGACCAGGTGGGTGTCCTCGCCGCGGGTGATGTCGGCGAAGCCGTACGAGCGGAACATGCCGGCCGTGCCGAGGAACGTGCCGCCCTGCACCAGGAACGAGTAGCGGTGCTCCAGGCCGGGCAGGCGGAGCATGGTGGTGTTGCTGCCCTCGAAGTAGGAGTAGTGGGCGCCCTTGCCGACCAGCTCGGCGTCGGTGTAGTCGAAGGCCCGCACCAGGTCCGACAGGTAGTGCTCGCCGTAGAGGTTGTCGTCGTCCATCTTGGCGATCAGCTCTCCGTCGGCGGCGGCGATGCCGAGGTTCATGCAGGCGCCGAGCGACAGTTCGGGCGCGGCGGGCAGCACGACGACGTCCGTGATGCCGGCCATGCGGGCCTTGTCGGCCACCACGACGGGGTCGATGTCGAGGCCGTGCAGCACCATGACGAGCTGCAGCGGCCGGTGGATCTGCTTGGCGACCGAGGAGATCGCGTGCTCGATCTGGGAGGCCCGGTTGGTGGGCAGCACCACGGAGATCGAGCGCGACCTCGGCTGCACGGGCCGGCCGAGCAGTTGCAGGATCTGGTCCACCCGGTGGGAGAACAGGTGCTTGTCGAACACCTCGCGCATCGCCAGGTGGCCCATCCTGGCCCGCAGCTCGGGGCTGTTGATCAGGTGCAGCACCTGGTTGTACGACTCGACCGGCTCGCGGGCGATGGGGATCAGCTCGCCGAAGGTCTCCTCGATGGCCCGTGACCAGCCGGAGACGACCGGGGTCGAGCAGGCCGACAGCTCGAAGACGCGCCGCGCGCACATGGTCGGCGAGTCGAGCACCGAGTTGACGTTGAGGAAGACCTTGTACATCCGGTAGGCGGCCAGCATCTGGTCGTAGGGCAGCTCGCCGACGATGTGCGGGCGGTACTTCTCCGGCCAGGCGTACTTCTCGTCCACCTCGCCGTTGCGGGCGAAGATGTGCAGGCCCAGCTCGCGGATCGGGTCGAGGACGACCTCCATCTGCTCGCGGCGCTCGGGGTGCTTGTCGCGGAAGTACATGCCCGCGAAGACGACGTCGTGCAGGCGGCCCTCCCTGCGCTGCACCGGGTTGTGCACGCGCGGCTGGGCGGCGAACTGCAGCACGTCCACCCGGTCGTGCCCGAGCACCTCGCGGTACTTCGGCAGCATGTCGCCGTCGCAGGTGAAGACGTAGTCGAAGAGCTTGGCCGTGTCGATGAAGAAGTCGAAGTTCGGCGGGTCCTCCTTGTTCCAGAAGACCGTCGGGATGCCCTCCGCCCGGCACCAGGCCACCAGGTCGCGGAGCGGCTCCTTGGGGGCGTTGGTGCCGGTCATCTGGTAGCGCCAGCGGCCCTGGTTGCCGTGCCAGGCCGACTCGCAGAACAGCAGGTCGGGCCGCTTCTCGGCGAAGATCTCCGGCCAGTCCTTCAACCCGAACTCGATCTGGTCCCACTCGTAGCGGAACGCCATCCGGGAGAAGTCGTCGAGGATCACGGCCACTCGCAGGTCCGGCCGGTTGACCGGCCCGGCCGGCCACTTCACCGCGGGCACCTCGACCAGCGGCGGCCGGTTGTTGGCCGCCTCGATGGCCTCGGTGACCGGCCTGGGCGGCTTGGGCGCCCGGTCCCTGGACCGGACGGCCTCCAGCACCTTGCCGGGCTTCTTGGTCCCGAGGGCCTCGCCCAGCTTGACGGTCCGCTTGGCCTGGGTGGCCTCCAGCTTCCAGGCGGCGTAGGCGGCCCTGGCTTCGGCGATCTCCAGCCGCCGCCGCAGCTCCCTGAGCTCCGCCTCGTACCGCTCGACGACCTTGCGCTCCTCGGGGAGCCAGTTGACCGGGCCGAGCCGCTGGTAGGTGGGTTCTTCGGGGGTTTCGGCCATGGTGATGCGCGCCCTATCGCTTAGCGGAGGTATGTCATGTTACGGGGGAGGCCGTACGAAATGGGGGAGTTATTCGGAACGGGTGCCCTGGGACGCGGGCGACAGGTTGTCACCCTTCAGCCAGGCGGCGATCACCCGGGCGATCCGGGGACCGGCGGCGCCGTCCCACAGCGGCGGCAGCTCACCCGAAGGCGTCGCGGCGCCGTCGGCCAGCGCCTTGCCCGCCGCGGCCGGCAGCAGCGCCGGGGTGACCAGGCGGTTGGTGCCGTGGGTGATCGTGACGGGCCGCTCGGTGTTGGGCCGCACGGTCAGGCACGGCACGCCCAGCATGGTCGTCTCCTCCTGGACGCCGCCCGAGTCGGTGACGACCAGCGCCGCGCCCCGGACCAGGGACAGGAAGTCGACGTAACCGAGCGGGTCGACGACCTTCACCGACGGGCCGTCCACCAGTCCGGCCTCCGCCAGGCGGGTGCGCCCCCTCGGGTGGATCGGCACCACGAGCGGCACCTGCCGCGAGACCTCCAGCACGGCCGAGACCAGCTCCCGCGCCGCCTCGGGGGTGTCGACGTTCGCCGGCCGGTGCAGCGTCGCCACGGCGTAGCGCTCCGGCAGGCCGAGCCGCTCCACGACGGGGGCCGGGTCGAGCGACGGCAGGGCCGCGAACAGGCTGTCGATCATCGGGTTGCCCACCAGGTGCACCTTGGCCGCGGGCACGCCCTCGGCCGCCAGGTGCGACAGGGCGTCGGGGGAGGTGGCGAACAGCAGGTCGGACAGCGAGTCGGTGACGATCCGGTTGACCTCTTCGGGCATTCCCCGGTCGAACGAGCGCAGCCCCGCCTCCACGTGCGCCGTCGGCACGCCCAGCTTGGCGCAGACGAGGATCGCGGCCAGCGTGGAGTTGACGTCGCCGTACACCACCACCAGGTCGGGGGCCTGCTCCAGCACGACCTCCTCCAGGCCGACGAGCAGGGCCGCGGTCTGCCTGGCGTGCGTGCCCGAGCCGACGCCGAGGTTGGCCACCGGCTCCGGCAGGCCGAGGTCGGCGAAGAACACGTCGGACATCAGCGCGTCGTAGTGCTGACCGGTGTGGATGATGCCCTGCCGCATGCCGAGCTCGCCGAGTGCTCGCACCACCGGGGCCGCTTTCACGAAATTGGGCCGAGCGCCCAGAACGTGCAGGACCAGGGGGTTCTCCCTCATTGACCTCGCCTTTCATAGCGGAAGGGGAAAAACGCTGCCTATGGTACGGTCACCGCGTGGTAAACGACGCCAGTCGTCCAGACTCCTCCCATTCCTCCCAGGTTTCCGCCAAGACCGCCCGAGCGGGGGTCGGCGGGCTGCTGAAGGGCTTCGTCCAGCACCCGGTCCTCGTCTCCCGGGTCGTCTACACCAAGGTGAAGTCCGATCCCGTACGGGTCGCGCAGGCAGCCGCCGAAGCCCTGCCGCCGCGGCTGCGGCCGGTCGTCGGCCGGGTCGCCTGGCCGGCCGCCCGACGCGCCCGCCGCGCGGTGCGCAAGTTCGGCATGCGGGTGATCAGGGCGCCGTGGAACGAGGCCAAGGTGCACTGGAACGAGGGCCGGGTCACCATGGCCGCCCAGGTGCTGGAAGCGCACACCAAGTACCCGTTCGTCAAGCGCCGGGCCGCCTACTACCGGGGCGAGCTGGCCGCGATCAGCCCCGACCCCATCCCGCCGGGCCCGAAGACGGCCGTCGGCGAGCGGGTTCCGGGCCGGGTGCTGCACTGCGTCACCAACGCGCTGCCGTACACGCAGGCCGGCTACACGGTCCGCACCCATCGCATCGTCACCGCCCAGAAGGCCGCAGGGCTCGACCCGCACGTGGTGACGAGCTGGGGCTGGCCGCTGTTCCAGGGCTTCGCGGACGTCACGCCGTACGAGGAGATCGACGGCATCCCCTACCACCGGCTGCTGCCGGAGGGCCTCGGCGAGATGCCGTTCGAGATGCGCGGGCGCATGGTCAAGGGCGCCGACGCGGTCACCGAGCTGGTCGCCGAGCTGCGGCCCCAGGTGCTGCACGCGGCCACCGACCACCGCAACGGCTCCGTGGCCCACGCCGTGCGCGACCGGACCGGCACCCCGTACGTCTACGAGGTGCGCGGCTTCCTGGAGGAGACCTGGGCCTCGCGCGACCCCGTCCGGGTGGGCAGCGAGCGGCATGTGCTCCAGCGTGAGCGCGAGGCGTTCCTCATGCGCGAGGCCGACGCGGTCGTCACGCTGGCCGAGACGATGGCCGCGGAGATCGTCGAGCGCGGCGTCCCGCGCGAGCGGATCTTCCTGGCGCCGAACGCGGTGGACGACACGCTGCTGTCGGCCAGCTACGACGGCGCGTCCTTCCGGCGGGCCATGGGCATCGGCGACGACGAGATCGTGGTGGGCTCGGTCTCCAGCATCGTGGCCTACGAGGGCTTCGCGACCCTGCTGCGGGCCGCGGCGCTGCTGCGCGACCAGGGCGCGCCGGTGCGGGTGCTCATCGTGGGCGACGGCAACGAGCGGGCCAACCTGCTGGAGCTCGTCGAGGAGCTCTCGCTGACCAGCGCGATCCTGCCGGGCCGGGTCGGCCCCGACGAGGCCCTGCAGGCGCAGGAGGCGATCGACATCTTCGCCTGCCCCCGTGAGGACCTGCGCGTGTGCCGGCTCGTCACGCCGCTCAAGCCGGTCGAGGCGATGGCGCTCGGCAAGCCCGTCGTGCTCAGCGACCTGCCCGCCCTGTCGGAGCTGGTCGGCTCCGACGGCGCCGGGCTGCTGGTTCCGCCGGGCGACCCGGCGGAGCTCGCCAAGGCCATCGCCGGGCTCCGCGACGACCCCGCCAGGCGCGCCGAGATGGGCGAGGCGGGCCGGGCCGAGGTCGCGGCCAAGCGCACCTGGAGTCGCGTCGCTCAGACCTATCGGTCGCTCTACCAGAGTCTTACCGAACGATGACCATGCTGATGTCTGTCTGTTGCGACGGGTTCGGGCGCATTAGGCGTGAGCTAGGTGGACTTGAGATAACCTTTGCGACCATGAAGTGTTGTTTCCCGGTTTCAAAGGCACTCCTGTGACAGCAATCGACTTGGCTGTCATCGGCCTGGGGTACGTCGGCATGCCGCTCGCCAAGGAGGCGGTGGCCGCCGGACTGAAGGTCGTCGGCGTGGACGTCGACCCCGCGAAGGTCGAGGCGCTCAACGCCGGGCAGTCCTACATTGATGACCTGTCCGACGCCGACCTCGAGCACATGCTGGCCAGCGGCTTCAGCGCCACGCTCGACGAGTCCGTGCTGTCCCGGAGCAACACGATCGTCATCTGCGTGCCCACCCCGCTCGACGAGGACCACCGCCCGGACCTGTCCGCGGTCGAGGGCGCCACCAAGAGCGTCGCCCGCAACCTCAGCCGGGGCACGCTCGTCGTGCTGGAGTCCACCACCTGGCCCGGCACCACCGACGAGGTGGCCCGGCCGCTGCTGGAGACCTCCGGCCTGACCGCCGGTGAGGACTTCCACCTCGCCTTCTCGCCCGAGCGCATCGACCCGGGCAACCCCAAGTTCGGCCTGCGCAACACGCCCAAGGTCGTCGGCGGCTACACCATGACCTGCCGCGACCGGGCGACCGCCTTCTACGGGCAGTTCATCGAGCAGGTCGTGCCCGTCAGCGGCACCCGCGAGGCCGAGATGGCCAAGCTCCTGGAGAACACCTACCGGCACGTCAACATCGCCCTCGTCAACGAGATGGCGATCTTCTGCGACGAGCTGGGGATCAACCTGTGGGAGTCGATCGAGGCCGCGGCCACCAAGCCGTTCGGCTTCCAGAAGTTCCTGCCCGGTCCGGGCGTCGGCGGGCACTGCATCCCCGTCGACCCGTCGTACCTGTCGTACACGGTGCGCAAGCTCGGCTACCCGTTCCGGTTCGTGGAGCTGGCCCAGGAGATCAACGAGCGGATGCCGTCCTACGTGGTGGCCCGCGTCCAGCGACTGCTGAACCGGCATAAGAAGGCCGTGAACGGCGCCAAAGTGGTTATGCTCGGCGTCACCTACAAACCAGACATCGCCGACGAACGCGAGACACCGGCCCTCCCCGTGGCGCGTGCGCTGCTGGAACTGGGCGCGGACCTGTCGTTCGCCGACCCGTACGTCAAGGAGTGGGCGGTCGACGGCACACCCGTGCCACGTGAAGATGACCTGGCCGAGGCCGTGGTCGGCGCCGACGTGACGCTGCTGCTGCAGCAGCACGCCGCGTTCGACCTGGACATGGTCGAGGCGAAGGCCAGGCTCGTGCTCGACACCCGCGGCGTGCTCGCCGAGGGTGAACGCATCGAGCGGCTGTAGCGACGGAGGGCTGCGCGCAGTGCACGTGCTCGTCATGACGGTGGTGCATAACCCCGAGGACGCGAGGATCCTGCACCGGCAGATCCGCGCCCTCGTGGATGCCGGTCATGAGGTCACGTATGCGGCGTCCTTCACGGCCCACGGTGTGGTGCCCCGCCCGTGGGTCACCGGCGTCGATCTGCCCAGGGCCGCCCAGCGCAAGCGGATGGCGGCCGTGTGGGCGGCCCGCAGGCTGTTCAAGAAGATGCGCGGCAAGGTCGACCTCGTGCTCGTGCACGACCCGGAGCTGCTGTTCGCCGTCTGGGGCGTGCGCAACAGCCCGCCCGTGGTCTGGGACGTCCACGAGGACACCCCGGCGACGCTGTCGCTCAAGCCGTGGCTGCCCTCGCTGCTGCGCCCGCCCGCCCGCTTCCTCGCCCGGATGCTGGAGAGCACCGCCGAGCGCAAGATGCACCTGCTGCTGGCGGAGACCGCCTACGCGGGCAGGTTCAAGCACGCCCACCTCATCGTGCCGAACGAGACCTGGGTCCCCGACTCGGTCACCCCGCCCGGTGACGACCGGGTCGTCTACCTCGGCTGGCTGTCCCGGGCGCGCGGCGTCATGGAGGCCATCGAGGTGGCCCGGCTGCTCCAGCCGTACCGGGTGGCGGTGGAGCTGATCGGCTACGCCGACCCGCAGAGCCGCCCGCTGCTCAACGAGGCCGTCACCGAGGGCCTGCTGGAGTGGCGTGACTTCATGCCCAACGACGAGGCGCTCAAGCGGCTCGACGGGGCGCTGGCCGGCCTGTCGCTGCTGCACGACGAGCCGAACTACCGGCACTCCATGCCGACCAAGATCGTCGAGTACATGGCGCACGGCATCCCGGTGATCACCACGCCCTCGCCCCGCGCGGTCGAGCTGGTCGAGCGCTACTCCAGCGGCGTCGTGGTGCCCTGGGAGGACCCCAAGGCCGTGGCGCAGGCCGTGCTCACCCTGCGCGACGACGTACGCGAGCGGCGGGCGCAGGGTGCGCGCGGCTACGCGGCGGCCCGCGCCAACCACCACTGGCCCAATTCGGCCAAGCGGTTCGTCACCCAGCTGGAGTCGTGGGCCGGAGTCGTGAGATAGCGGCTTACGTCCCGCAGATCACAAGAGCGGTAGGTTCCTGAACGTGCGCTGGCTCTTCGGGCTGCTGGCCGCCGCCGTCGTGGCAGCCGTGGCGGCCGTCCTCATCGTGCTGCCCGGCGATCCGCCGCCCGCGCGGGTGAGCCAGAAGGCCACACCCAGCCCCACGGTCACCGAGCCAACTCCGAAGGTCCCGGAGTTCACCGACGACTGCGGCACCTACGAGACCGAGGAGAAGTACCCGTACGCCGTCACCGGCTACTGGATCATGCCGCAGTCCAACCGGTGCACCTGGCGCAAGCAGCTCCAGGAGATCCACAGCGTCGGCGGCGACACCGTCATCCGGATCGGCTACGGGCTGCAGTACCGGGCCGTGGACGACGAGGGCCGCGTCCTGGCCAAGGACGGCACCCGTGACTCCCTCTACGAGGACTGCGTGGAGGACGGCCTGTCCTGCCACGACGCGGCCGAGCGCGACCTGAGGCGGGCCCACCCGGACAACCGGATCGCCCGCACCTACGTCTACCGGACCGACCAGGCGTTCGGCCCCGACCTGTTCCGCTGCTCCGAGATCGAGCGCTCGGTCGCGGCGGGCAAGCGGGTCTACTACCGGGTGCTGACGCCCATGGACGGCTCCGACCCGTCGAGCTGCGACCTCGGCACGCCCAAGCCGTACGACCTGATCATCATCGCGGGCGCGGCCGAGGACAGCCTCACCGAGCTGCTCGCCCTCGGCGACCAGTTCGGCATCCGGGTCTTCCCCGCGCTCCCGCTCGCCCCGCGCGACCCCAAGACGCCCATCAGGGCCAACCCCGACCACGAGAAGACGCTGCGGACGCTGACCCGCCGCATCCTGCAGGACTACGGCGTGCGCTTCGCCGACCGCACCTCCCTCGGCGGCGTCTACCAGCCGTTCGAGGTGCAGATGGCCGCCTCCCTGGCCGGCAACCCCACCCTGCAGGTCTACGCCGAGCAGCACCGGATCGTCGAGCAGGAGCTGCCGGGCAAGCCCATCCTGATCAGTCCCTACCTCGACGCGCGCAAGCGGGTCGCGTTCGGCCAGACGCCCGCCCAGGTCGCCGAGGGCTTCAAGGCGCTGGTCAAGACCGGCGTCGGCATCATCGCGCCGCAGGACAGCCGCGGCACCGGCAAGGTCGGCCTGTTCTGGCCCGACCAGCGCGACGACGAGGTGGACGAACGCCTGCGCCCCGTCGTCGGCGAGACCACCTACGGCACCGCCTACCACGGCTCCACCCGCGACTACTACCGCGAGATGGCGCTGGCCCGCGAGGAGATGCTGCGGGCCGGCCACGAGGTGGAGCTGTGGGCGAACGTCGAGTCGTTCGAGCCGTCCGGGGACAAGCCGTGCGCCCCCCAGGGCACCCGTGGCAAGACCGACAAGAAGCGGCTCGACCAGGCCGTCACCATGGCCGGCCGGTACGTCCAGAAGATCGTCTCCTAC
Organism: Nonomuraea indica; assembly: GCF_002850745.1. Taxonomy (GTDB): domain Bacteria; phylum Actinomycetota; class Actinomycetes; order Streptosporangiales; family Streptosporangiaceae; genus Nonomuraea; species Nonomuraea indica. The sequence continues at coordinate 5,489 of NZ_KZ559483.1, read as the reverse complement.
ATGTGGAGCGACTTCATGACCTGCGGCTCCCCGTCGCTGGAGCAGGAGGTCATGAAGGACTGGGACCGCCCCATCGCCGTCGACGCCATCCGGCGCGGGCACGACGCCCGGGACGGCGTCGAGGTGCGCGGCTACCACCTCAAGGACGGCACCGTCACCGTGACCTGGCCGGGCGGCGCCACCGAGATGGTCATCGCCACCACGGGCCTGCTCGACGAGGACCCCCTGGAGGAGCTGCCCGACGGCATGCAGACGGCCTGGGTGCCGTTCGACTGGGCGCAGGTGCCGGCCGGCGAGTGGGTGCGGATCGGCGTCCGGCTCCCGTCGGGCCAGGAGACCACCGAACCGCTCCGCGTCCGGCTCGCCGCATGACCAGCAGGCCCGGCGGCGCGGCGGGGCCGGGGCCGTGCGCGACGACGGCCCCGTGCCGCGGCCGTGGCGTGTAACGTGCCTGACATGGTTCCGAGCGTCCCGGTCAGCGTCGACCTGGTCGTGCTCACCGTCCGCTGCCATGCCCTGTGCGCGCTCGTCTGGCGTCGCGACATCCCGCCGTTCCTGCGCCGCTGGTCGTTGCCGGGCGGCTTCGTCCAGCTCGACGAGGACCTTCCCGCCGCCGCGCACCGCATCCTCGCCGAACGGGCCGGCCTGCCCGGCGCGCCGGTGCACCTGGAGCAGCTCCAGACCTACGGCTACCCCGACCGCGACCCGCGCCAGCGCGTCGTCAGCGTCGCCTACCTCGGTCTCGCCCCCGACCTGCCCGCCTCGGAGAAGGCCCACATGAGCTGGCAGCCGGCCGGCGACCTCACGGTCATGGCCTTCGACCACCGGCGCATCATGCTCGACGGCATCGAGCGGGCCAGGGCCAAGCTCGAATACACCTCGCTGGGGGCGGCCTTCTGCCCTCCGGAGTTCACGGTCGCCGACCTGCGCCGGGTGTACGAGATCGTCTGGGACCGCCCGCTGGACCCGCGCAACTTCCACCGCAAGGTCACCAAGGCCGAGGGGTTCCTGGTCGAGACGGGGGAGACGACCACCCGCGACGGAGGCCGCCCGGCCAAGCTCTACCGCCGCGGCCCCGCCGAGCTCCTCCACCCGCCCATGCTCCGCTCACTCAAGGTGTGAGCCGGGCATGCCCCCACAAGGCTGACAAGGGGAGCATGTAAAGGTCGTCACCCACGGAAACGCTGTGGGCGCCCAGGTGCAGGACGACACCGGCAACGAAGCGATCGCCCAACGCGTCGAGCCGTCGTTCCGAAAAGGCGCGGAAGGAGATCGTCCATTTTCGACCCCTTGCGATCGTCATTTCGTCCGCAGGCAACTCTACAGATTGTCCCCGTAGGACTCGTCGTTTCGTCCAGGAACATCTCCTCGTCCGGCGGGCGCCTGAGTTGGCGGACACGGGTGGCGCCCCCGGTTGGGGATGCTCCTAGAGTGTGTGCATGCCTCGTTTCCGCGCGATTCTGGACACCATGCCGGCGTACAGGCCCGGCAAGGCCGTGGCGGCCGCCGACGGCCGGTCCTACAAGCTCTCCTCCAACGAGTCGCCCTACGACCCGCTGCCGTCGGTGGTCGAGGCGATCGCCGAGGGGGCCCGCCAGATCCACCGCTACCCCGACCCCGGCGCGATCGGGCTGACCGAGGCCATCGCCGAGCGGCACGGCGTGCCCGCCTCGCACATCGCGCTCGGCGCCGGCTCGGTGACCGTGGCCCAGCAGCTCTTCGAGGCCGTGGGGGAGCCGGGCGCCGAGGTGGTCTACGCCTGGCGGTCCTTCGAGGCGTACCCGCTGCTGGCCGACCTCTCCGGGGTGACGTCCGTACGGGTGCCGCTCGCCGGCGAGGACCATGACCTCGACGCCATGGCCGAGGCCGTCACCGAGCGGACCCGCATGGTGTTCGTGTGCAACCCCAACAACCCGACCGGCACCTCGGTCCGCCGGGCCCAGCTGGAGTCGTTCCTCGACCGGGTGCCCGGCGACGTGCTGGTGGTCCTGGACGAGGCCTACCGCGAGTACGTCCGCGACGCCGACGTCCCCGACGGGCTCACCCTCTACCGTGACCGGCCGAACGTCTGCGTGCTGCGCACCTTCTCCAAGGCGTACGGGCTGGCGGGGCTGCGGGTCGGCTACCTGATCGGGCACGAGCCGGTCGCCGCGGCCATCCGCAAGACGATCATCCCGTTCGCCGTCAACCACCTCGCCCAGGTCGCCGCCGTCGCGTCCCTGCGGGCCGAGGACGAGCTGCTGGAGCGGGTGGACCGCGTGGTCAAGGAGCGCACGCGGGTGCGCGAGGCGCTCATCGCCCAGGGCTGGACGGTGCCGCCCACCGAGGCCAACTTCGTCTGGCTCCGCCTCGGCGACCGCACGCTCGACTTCGCGGCGGCCTGCGCCGTGGAGGGCGTGGCGGTCCGGCCGTTCGCCGGTGAGGGCGCCCGGGTGTCCATCGGCGACCCGGAGGCCAACGACGCCTTCCTCAAGGCCGCCGCCGCCTTCCTGGAGTAGTCTCGGCGCGCCCCGGGCCCGGCGCCGTCGGCCGTCACGTCGACCCGATCCAGGCGAGAACGGCGACGGGGAGGAGCAGCAGCCACTGGGGAAGACGCAGCAGCCGCCATGCCCCGTCGAACGTCGAGGTGACGGCCAGGAAGACCGCGGTGTAGGCGGCGAAGTGCACCGCGAGCAGCAACCCGGCCAGAGGGGTGCCGGGAGGCTGGACCAGCGCCAGATAGAGCAGAGCGGCCGCGGCGAGGACCAGGTCGGCGCTGACGAGGTGCCAGACCGCGTGCAGGGTGCGTTTGGGCACCTGAGGAAGGGTGGAGGCCAGCAGCGGCCGGACCGGGTCGACGTGTCCGGCCGTGAGGTGCACCGCGGCGACGACGGCCGCCGTGATGCCGGCGGCGAGGAGATGGCCGTTCATCGGGTTCCGATCCCGGTGGTGACGATGTCCGCGAGCTGGGCGGCCAGTTCCGCGGTGCGCGGCTCGCCCATCAGGCCCACGTGGAAGAACACCGCGCCGGCCAGCGTGTCGAGGATCAGGTCGACCTGCGCGGTGCCGGCGATCTCGCCACGTGCGCCGGCGCGGTCGAAGATCTCGACCATCCGTGCCCTGGCCGGGGCGAGAAAGGCCGACCGCAGGCGTGTGCGCAGGGCGGGGTCCGCGGCGAAGTCGGCCAGCAGGCCGGGAAGCGCCGCCGTGGCCGCCGGTGTGGCGAACTCGTCGACCAGCGCCTGGGTGAGCTGGGCGACGTCGCCGGCCAGCGTGCCGGTGTCGGGGACGGGACCGGTGTCGACCCGGGCGAACAGGGCCTCGTAGACCAGCTCCGGCTTGCCGGGCCAGCGCCGGTAGATGGCGTCCTTGCCGACGCCGGCACGGGAGGCGATGGCGTTGATCGAGGTGCCGGCGTACCCGTGCAGCATGATCATCTCTTCGGTGGCGCTCACGATGGCTTCGTGGGTGCGCCGGTCGCGTGGACGGCCTGCCGCCCGGTCGGTTGCCATGCCGATTACCTTACGGGACGACCTGTTTGGTTATCAAGACTCGCCGTCGCAGGAGGCGCGTGGGTGCGGTGCTACTCGCGCCTGCCGTGGGGACGTGCCGCCACGGGCGGCTCGCTCGGGGACGGGCCGTCGCCCCGGTCCGCGCGGCCGCGGCGTTCGGTGGAGATGACCAGGGCGACGCCGGCGAGGATGACCAGGCCGCCCACCAGGATCTGCGTGGTGACCTGCTCGCTCAGGACGAGCGCGCCCAGGATGACGGCCACCACCGGGTTGACGTAGGCGTAGGTCGAGATGAGCGAGATGGGGGCGTGGCCGAGCAGCCACGAGAACGCCGTGAACCCGATGAGCGACCCCACCACCACCAGGTAGGCGAGCGCCGCCCACGACCGCCCCGTGATCGCCTGGAGGTCCACCCGTTCGCCCACTCCCGTCCCGAGCAGGCTGAGGCCCACCCCGCCGACGAGCATCTCGACGGTGCTGGCCGCGAACGGGTTGGCCGGCATCGCGATGCGGCTCGACAGGAACGAGCCGACCGACCACGACAGCGACCCGAACAGGATCACCACGATCCCGAACGTGCTGCCCGCCTGGGCCCCGCCCAGCGACAGGGCCGCCACTCCGGCGAACCCGACCAGCACGCCCGCCAGCGTGAGCGACTTGGGGCGGTCACGTACGACGATCCGGAAGACCACCAGCCACAGCGGGACCGAGGCCACGAGCAGGGCCGCGAGGCCGGTGGAGATGTACTGCTCGGACACGGCGACCATGCCGTTGCCGAACGTGAGCAGCAGCACCCCGACCACGGCCGCCCCGAGGAACTGCCTTCTGGTCATCCGGAACGCGGCCACCCCGGAGCGGGCCAGCACGACCCCGCCGAGCAGCAGTCCGGCCACGACGAACCGCATGGCCCCGCTCAGCAGGGGCGGGATGGACTCGACGGCCACGGCGATGCCGAGGTACGTCGATCCCCACACCACGTAGACGACGGCTAGGGCGCCCCACACCATGAGCGACGACCGGCGGTCAGCAGTGTTCTGGTCCATGACTGGTGACCATATCGGTCATTCCCGGACAGCAACATGCGGGTATCGGTCATAGATGTGGCGAGATCTTAGCGTCGGCCGTCCTTCGCGCCACTGTTGTGTCTCTGCCCCGGGCTGACACGCTTCATCTGCCCGCCGACCCGCGCAGATGACAGGGGAGACCATGTCCGCAGTCACCGTCGTTCCCGCCGCCGGCAACGCCGCCGCGCTCGCCCACTACGCCGCCCGGCTCGCCTTCGAGACCGACGTCTCGGACGTGGCCGCCGACCTCGCGGCCGGGGAGCCCGGCATCGTCGTCGTGGACTCCCGCAGCCTGGAGAGCTGGCGGCAGGGCCACGTCCACGGCGCCGTCCACCTGCCCACCGCGGAGATCGCCGCCCGGGCCGCCGCGGTGGTGCCCGCGGGCGTCACGGTGGTGACCTACTGCTGGGGCCCGGGCTGCAACGGCGCCACGCGGGCCGCCCTGGAGTTCGCCCGGCTGGGCTACCCGGTCAAGGAGATGCTGGGCGGCTTCGAGTACTGGGCCAGGGAGGGCCTGCCGGTGGAGACCGCCTCCGGGGTCGCCCGCCACCCCGTGGACCCGCTCACGGCTCCGGCCACGGGCGCCGCCTGCGCGTGCTGAGAGGCCGGGCCGGGAAGTTGGCGCCCCCGTCCGAATCCCGTCGATCGGGGGCGTCGGATTCATACCCGCATCTGGAACGGTCAACCAAGAACTCCGCAAGACAGGTCACAAAACCCCTCCCGACAAAAGGGAGTTACGTGCTACAAACTCCCTTTTGTCACAATGGCCACTCATGGCGGAGGGAATGGCCGAAAATGCGGCGTTATGGCGGCCCGCCACGCGCCGGATCGGCGGCCTTGGCCCCCGACCCTCGGTCCCCGGCGGCAGTGCAGGCAGTGAGTGCTTTTCATCTTGCCTCGCGGAGCTGAAGGACGAGGATCGCCTTGACAAGCT
>NZ_KZ559482.1:60674-112789 GCF_002850745.1 Nonomuraea indica | reverse complement strand
GACAATCTTTGGAAATGGGGTCTCACCTTCGGGTGAGGCCCCATTTCTGTTTTCGGGGGGTCGCCCCCGCCCCGGGGCGGGACCGGTCGCGGCGGTCAGTAGGGTTGAGGTGTGGACTATCGTGCGGTTGAACGCGCGATCATGGAGCGTGGCGTCGAGTGGGACTTCGAGCCGACGCTCGACAGGATCGCGGCTCTCATGGATCTGCTCGGCTCGCCGCAGCGGGCGTATCCGGTCATTCACATAGCCGGCACCAACGGCAAGACGAGCACGGCGCGGCTCACTGAGGCGCTGCTGAAGGAGCGCAACCTGAGGGTGGGCCGCTTCACCAGCCCTCACCTGGTCTCGATGCGTGAGCGCATCACCGTGGACGGCGAGCCGCTCAGCGAGGAGCGGTTCGCGCAGGTCTACGAGGAGATCATCCCGTACGTCGAGCTGGCCGACACGCAGGGCCGCCGCATCCAGTTCTTCGAGCTGCTGACGGCCATGGCGTTCGCGGCGTTCGCCGACACCCCGATCGACGTCGCCGTCGTCGAGGCCGGCATGGGCGGCTCCTGGGACGCGACCAACGTCGCCGACGGCACCGTGTCCGTCATCACGCCCATCTCGCTCGACCACACCGACCGGCTCGGACCCGACATCCCGAGCATCGCGGGGGAGAAGGCGGGCATCATCAAGCCCGGCGCCACCGCGGTGCTCTCCCAGCAGGAGCTGGAGGCGGCGGAGGTGCTGATGCGCCGCGCCGCCGACGTCGGAGCGGTCGTGGCGCGTGAGGGGCTGGAGTTCGGCGTGCTCGCCCGTGAGATCGCCATGGGCGGGCAGCTCCTGACGCTGCGCGGGCTCAAGGGGGTGTACGAGGACGTCTACCTCCCCCTGTACGGCGCCCACCAGGCGAGCAACGCCGTCACCGCGCTGGCCGCGGTGGAGGCGCTGACAGGCGGCGACGAGCCGCTCGACGTCGACCTGGTACGCCAGGCCTTCGCGCAGGCGTCGTCGCCGGGCAGGCTCGAGGTGGTGCGCCGCAACCCGACCGTGGTCGTCGACGCCGCCCACAACCCCGGCGGGATGCAGGCCACGATCGAGGCGCTGCACGAGGCGTTCGACTTCGCCAAGGTGATCGGCGTCGTCGCCGCGATGCGGGACAAGGACGTCGACGGGCTGCTGGAGCTGCTGGAGCCCGTTCTCGACGAGGTGGTCGTGACGCGCAACTCCTCGCCGCGTTCGATGAGCGCGGCGGAGCTCGCCGAGCTCGCCGAGCCGATCTTCGGCGAGGACCGGGTGCACGCCGTCGAGCGGCTGGACGACGCCATCGACAGGGCCATCGCGGCCGCCGACGCCGAGGGTGAGTTCAGCGGCACGGGCGTGTTCATCACCGGCTCGGTGGTGACCGCGGGCGATGCCCGCCTCCTGCTCAAGGCGGAGGGCGCCTGATGGGATTCCAGGTGACTCCCGGCATGCGCAGGCTCGGCGCGAGCGTGCTCGGCATGGAGTCCATCGTCGCCGCGCTGACCATCCCCGTCGCGATCTCCGTCGGCGGGGTGCGGCCGGTGCTGGCCGTGTGCGCCGGCGCGGGGCTCGCGGTGCTGTGCGTCGTGTCGGCCGGGCTGCTGAAGAAGCCGGTCGGCTACGTTCTGGGCACGCTCGCGCAGGTGCTGGCGATCGCCACCGGGTTCCTGGTCCCGGCCATGTTCTTCCTCGGTGGGATCTTCGCCGCGCTGTGGATCACGGCGATATTCGTCGCTCGCCGTGTCGAGGGCGTGACTTCCCGCTAAAGTCGGCGAACATGGCCGTCCCCCCGATTCAGCGGTTCCCGCACCAGTCAGTCACGGGACCCGCCGAGAGCGTCAGGTTCCCCTGGCTGCTCGACACCGTGCTCGCGCTGCTCGTCGTGGCGGCGCTGCCCCTGGCGATCGTCTCGATCCCCAACACCGTCTCCATCGTCGGCGACCTGCTGCCCGACGGTTTCGACCGGCTCGGCCTCATGCGCGCGCACGGCCTCGCCCTGCCGGCGATGATGCTGACCGTGCCGCTGGCCGCCGTGGCGCTGGCCCGGGTCAGGGCGCCCCACCTCGTGATCGCGGGGCTGCTGCTGCTCGCCCTGGCCGACGCCTCCGGCGGCTATGCCGCCTCGACGTTCATCGTCGGCGTCATGCGCGTGCTGCACGGCATCGGCGCCGGCCTGCTCGTGCCCGCCACGCTGGTCGCCGTCTGGGAGCGCCCGCCGCTGCTGCGCGCCCTGTGGGCGGGCGTGCTCGCGCTGAGCCTCCTGGGCGCGCAGGCGCTGGCGCTGTGGCCGCTCGACGGGGTGAACGACTGGAAGGTCACGCTGCAGCCGTACCCGCTGGTGAGCGGCGTGGCGCTGGCCCTCGCCGCCGCCTACCTCGTCGTCTGGTTGCTGCGAGGCCGTCAGGCGGCCCCGCGGCCCGAGCCCCGCGAACGCAACCGGCTGCTCCTCGCGGCCGTGCCCGCCACCGGCATCGCGGTCGCGGCGATCAGCACCGCGAGCCAGGACTGGCAGGCCCAGCTGGTGATCCTCGTGGCGGCGCTGGCGATCGTGGCGCTGCTCGCGCTCGCGTCCGCCGGCACCGCGGAGGGGCGCACGCCGGCCTGCACGATGGTGGCCGTGGGGGTGGTGCTGCTGCCCAGCATCGCCCAGGTGACGTTCATCGAGATGGGCGGCCTCGGCGGGCCGGGGCTCAAGGGGTTGTGGATCCCGTTCGGCGTCGCGGGGCTGCTGGCGGTGGCCGCCGCCGTGCTGGTGTGCCTGTTCGCGGCCGACGGCGGCCGGTGGCTGACGTCGCTGGGCCTGCTGGCGATGGTGTTGGGGCTGAGCTCCGTGCGGGTCGTGGTGCCGGACCCTGACGGGCTGGTGCTGGTCGTGCCGTTCGCGCTGCTCGCGGTGGGCGCCGCCGTGGCACTCACGGCCGCTCTGCGCGAGGCCGGTCTCGGGGCGGCGCTGTTCGGTGTGGCGTTGTGCTTCCCGGGGGTGCTGGCGGGCTACCTGCTGGGCACGGGCGTGCAGATGGCGCTGCTGCAGGGGGTCAGGTCGCCGCAGGAGTTGGTGGACAGGTTCGTGGGGGCGCTGCACCTGTGGGCGCTGATCGGCGGGTTCCTGGTCGTGGCGATCATCGTGCTGGTCGCGTTGCTGGCCCGGCGCGCCGCCACGGCCGAGGGCGCCGGGCCGCGGCCGGGTGTGGGCGGCGGGCCCGCGGCGCCTGCTGATCCGGTCGGGCAGGGCGGGTCCGCTCCTGTGGGCGGCGGCAGGGACGCGACGACTGAGCCCGCGCCTGGGGCGGCCGAGGAGCCCGCGGCCGGTGCAGCGGATGACTCCGCGCATGGGGCGGCCGATGGCGGGGCCGTGGCCGGCGTGGCGGATGCAGGCGTGCGGCGGAATGCTGCCGACGTCGGGCAGCGAGAGGCCGAGGCGGGGCAGGCGGGCGAAGAGCAGGCGGACGCACACGCGCGGGAGGGCAGCGGGTCGTCAGGAGAGGACACCGGTCCTGTCCCGCGCGTTCCGTCGGGTCCGCCGCCCATGCCGCCGGGTGCCGCTCCGGAAGGACAGCCGGGCCCTCGGGCGGATCCGTCCCCTCGGCCGGACCGGTCGCGTCCGAAGGACTCGTCCGGGTCGCCGGTTCCACCCGTTCCGCCGGTTCCAGCCGTTCCGCCGGTCCCGCCGGTCCCGCCGGTCCCGCCGGTCCCGCCGGTTCCGCCGCAGGCGGGGTCTCCGGAGGACAGCGGAACGCCGTAGGGGCGGGCCCACCGGTGCCGAGGGCGCGCGGCGGACACGGGTTCCTGGAGGGCCTGAGCCCGCGTACGCGGGCCGGCGGCCGTGGGGCGGTAAGCTGAGCCGCAGCTACGGCGATCGAGGCGCTCCGAGCCGCAGAGCCGTTCCCGGCCCCCGAGACGGAGGCTCCCCGGCGCGCGTAGCCGCATCCGCGACCCCCAGACCCGTTCAAAGGAGAACCTCAAGTGTCCGAGCGCACTCTTGTCCTGATCAAGCCCGACGGGGTGAAGCGCGGCCTCATCGGTGACGTGATCGCCCGCGTGGAGCGCAAGGGCCTCAAGGTCGTCGCGATGGACCTGCGCACCCTCGACGTCGACACGGCCAAGGCCCACTACGCCGAGCACTCCGAGCGGCCGTTCTTCGGCGAGCTCGTCGAGTTCATCACCTCCGGCCCGCTCGTCGCGCTGGTGCTCGAGGGGCCGCGCGCTGTGGAGGCCTTCCGCGCCCTGGCCGGGCTCACCGACCCGGTGAAGTCGGCTCCGGGCACCATCCGCGGTGACCACGCCCTGGAGATCGGCGAGAACGTCGTCCACGGCTCCGACTCGCCCGAGTCCGCCGCCCGAGAGATCAAGATCTTCTTCCCGGACCGCTTCTAGGCCCGCGCGCCGCGCGGGTTCGCCCGCCGCGCCGTCGCCTGATGCCCGCCTGGCCGTAGCTGCCGGGCGGGCATCGTGCTTTTAGCCCGCATATCGGGCAAAACGGGCTTGGTGCAGAGGCGGCAGGATTTTTGAGGGGCGCGTGGGCTCATTGCGGGTCCTGGTGGGTACGTCACGTTACGATTCGAATTCGGTCCGTAGTCAAAGGCGTACGACACGGAAGGCTCCGTTCCCCATGGGCAGCAAGCTCGCGTTTCTCGGCCGTGACATGGCCGTTGACCTCGGCACCGCCAACACGTTGGTGTACGTGCGAGGCCGCGGCATCGTGCTCAACGAGCCGTCCGTCGTCGCCATCAACACCTCCACGGGCAAGATCGTGGCAGTCGGCATCGAGGCCAAGCGGATGATCGGTCGCACGCCGGGCAACATCGTGGCCGTCCGGCCGCTCAAGGACGGTGTGATCGCCGATTTCGACGTGACCGAGCGCATGCTGCGCTACTTCATCCAGCGGGTCCACCGGCGGCGCCACTTCGCCAAGCCGCGAGTGATCATCGCCGTGCCGAGCGGCATCACGAGTGTCGAGCAGCGGGCCGTCAAGGAGGCCGGCTACCAGGCGGGGGCGCGCAAGGTCTACATCGTCGAGGAGCCGATGGCCGCGGCCATCGGGGCGGGGCTGCCGGTGCACGAGCCCACCGGCAACATGGTGGTCGACATCGGCGGCGGCACCACCGAGGTGGCGATCATCTCGATGGGCGGGGTGGTGACGAGCCAGTCGATCAGGGTCGGCGGTGACGAGCTGGACCAGGCGGTGATCACGTTCGCCAAGAAGGAGTTCTCGCTCATGCTGGGCGAGCGCACCGCCGAGGAGATCAAGATGGCGATCGGCTCGGCGTGGTCCGCCGGCGACGAGGCGCACGCCGAGATCCGCGGCCGTGACCTGGTGACGGGGCTGCCCAAGACCGTCGTGGTGTCGGCGGCGGAGATCCGCAGGGCCACCGAGGAGCCGGTCAACACCATCGTGGACGCCGTCAAGACCACGCTCGACCGGTGCCCGCCCGAGCTGTCGGGCGACCTGATGGACCGGGGGATCGCCCTGACGGGCGGCGGAGCCCTGCTCAAGGGCATGGACGAACGGATCAAGGCCGAGACCGGCATGCCCGTCCACCTGGTCGAGAACGCCCTCGACTCGGTGGCACTGGGGTCCGGCAGATGCGTCGAGGAGTTCGAGGCGCTGCAGCAGGTCCTCGTGCCGGAGTCGCGGCACTGATGAGAGACTCCCGCCGCGCCAGACTGACTCTCGGCATCCTGCTGACGGCCGCCCTCGTGATCCTGACCGTCGACCATCGCCTGGGCGCCGCCTCGCCGTTCGGGCCGCTGCGCGCGGCCGGCACCTGGATCTTCGGCGCGGTCGAGCGGACCGCGGGGTCGGTGACGCGCCCGTTCGGCGAGTTCCTGCGTGCCGTCGCCAACGCCCCGGCCGCCCATGACGAGATCGAACGCCTGGAGCTGGAGAACGCCCGGCTGCGGACCTCCCTCATCGCCAAGGAGCTCGACACCGGCCGCTCCGAGCAGCTCAAGCGGATGCTCGGACTGGCCGGGAGGGGCGGCTACAAGGTCGTGACCGCCAACGTGATCGCCAGGCGCGGCAGCCCCGGTTTCGAGGAGGCCATCCAGATCGACGCCGGCACCGCCGACGGCGTCCGTCCCGAGATGACCGTGCTGAACGGCGACGGGCTGATCGGCCGCGTCATCAGCGCGACGGCCGACACCGCGACGGCCGTGCTCATCAGCGACCGAGGCTCCGCCACGGGCGCGAGGCTGGAGGGCGGCCAGGAGATCGGCGTGGTCCACGGGGTGGGCGAGAACGGGCGGCTCCTGCGGTTCAAGCTGCTCGACGCGTCGGCGCCGCTCGCGCCGGGCGGGCGCATCGTCAGCTTCGGCTCGCAGTACGGCCGGCCGTACGTGCCGGGGGTGCCGATCGGCGTGATCGAGCGGGTGGAGGCGACGCCGGGCGAGCTGACGCGGGTGGCCTTCGCCCGGCCGTACGCCGACCTGACCGCGCTGGACGTGGTGGGCGTGGTGGTGCGGGCGCCCGCCCGCGATCCCCGTGACGCGGTGCTGCCGCCCAAGCCCGACCCGAGGAAGCAGCTGACGGAGGCCGCGCGCCCGCCCAAGCGCGGTGTGGTCGCGCCGCGGCGCGACGCGCGCGACGCCGCGCTGCGTCCCACCCGCGGCCGCCGGGGCGGCACCGCTCCGCCCGTCCAGCCGCCCGTGCAGCCATCTGCGCAGCCGCCTGTGCAGCCGTCCAGGCAGCCGTCCGCGCCGGCGCCGGAGGGTGAGCCGGAGAGCGAGTCGCGGACGCCCGGAGCCACGTCCGGGCGTGAGGACGACGGGCAGGAGCCGGTGGGCGCGGGAGTGGCGCCGGGACGGGACTCGACGAGAGCGGTCCGGAGGCCCGACGCGGAACAGCAGTCCGTCCGGCCCGCGGCAAGGCCCGCGGCAAGGCCCTCGGTCCGGCCCTCGGCCCGTCCCCGTGACGGCGGAGTCACCTCCCCGCCGGCCGGCGCGGTCGCTCCGGGCGAGGCGGGGCGGGCGCAGCCACGGCCGGCCGCGCGCGGGGGCGCGGCAGCGCGGCCACCGGTCCGCGACTCCGGAGAGACCGTCAGGCCCGCCGCGCACGGCGGGCGGGCGTCGCGCGGGGAGGGAGGGCGATGACAGGCGCGCTGATCGTGCTGGCCACGGTGCTCGTCCAGGTCATGGTGGTCAACCGGATGTCGCTGCCGGGCGGGGTGACGCCGGACCTGGTGGTCCTGGCCGTGATCGGGGTGGCCATGGCGCGCGGGCCGGCGGCCGGCGCCGTGATCGGGTTCTGCGCGGGGCTGCTGGCGGACGTGATGCCGCCCACGGCGCATCTGCTGGGACAGTACGCGTTCGTGCTCGCCGTCGTCGGCTACCTGGCCGGGCAGGGGCTCGGCGGCAGCGTCGTCACCACCGTCATGGCCGGCGTGATCCTCGCTCCGCTGCTGGCGGCGGGGCTGGGCGGGCTGATCTCCGACCCGCGGGTCACGGTCGCCACGCTGACCGACCAGGTGCCGCTCACGATCGCCTACACGCTGCTGCTCTCCCCGGTCGTGATGTGGCTGTCGGGACGGACGACGAGGCCGGGGTACGCGACATGATCAGGATCAGGACCCGGTTGTTCATCCTGCACGTGCTGGTCCTGACGCTGCTGGTGGTGCTCGCCGTGCGGCTGTGGCAGGTGCAGGTGGTGCGCGGGCAGGAGTTCGTGACCAGGGCGGCCGAGACGCGGACGCGCACGGTGATCGTGCCCGCGGTGCGGGGCCAGATCCTCGACTCCTCCGGGCGGCCGCTGGTGCGCAACCAGACCTCGCTGGTCGTGTCGGTCGACCGGACGGCGCTGCTGCGCACCCCCGACCGCGGGGTGGGGGTGCTGCGCAAGCTCGGCGCGGTGCTCGGCAAGCCGCTCAAGGAGCTGCAGGAGCGGATCAGGCCGTGCGGGCCCACGGTGTCGCAGCCGTGCTGGACCGGCTCGCCGTACCAGCCGGTGCCGATCGAGGAGAAGGCGAACACCCGCGAGGCGCTGCAGATCCTCGAACGGCAGGAGGAGTTCCCCGGCATCACCGCCGAGATCCAGTCGGTCAGGCAGTACCCCCTCGGCCGGGCCGGCGCCCAGATGCTCGGCTACCTGCAGCCGGTCACCGAGGCCGAGCTGGAGAAGCGCGAAGGGCTGAAGGCCGCCTACTCCGGTGTCGACCTGGCCGGGCGCGACGGCCTCGAACAGGTCTACGACGAGGCGCTGCGCGGCAAGTCCGGGCAGCGCCGGGTGCAGGTCGACAGGATGGGCAAGCCCATCGGGCTGGAGCAGGAGGTGCGGCCGGTCAGCGGCGATCACCTGATCACCAGCATCGACGCGGGGCTGCAGGAGGTGACCGAGCGGGCGCTGCACCGGGCCATGAAGAGCGCGCCGCGGGCGGACGGCGGTGCCGCCGTCGTGCTCGACGCGCGCACCGGGCGGGTGCTGGCGCTGGCCAGCGCGCCCGGGTACGACCCGGAGATCTGGGCCGGCGGCATCACCGCGGGCGCCTACCAGCGCCTGATGTCGGAGAAGTCGGGCAAGCCGCTGGTGTCGCGGGCCATCAACGGGCAGTTCGCGCCGGGATCGACGTTCAAGGTGTCGTCGGTGGCGGCGATGCTGCGGGCCGGTTACCCGATCGACGGGCAGTACGGCTGCCCCGGCTCCTACATGGTGGGCGACCGGGCGTTCAACAACTTCCGCGGCATCGGGCTCGGCACGCTCACCCTGCACACGGCGCTGGTCAAGTCGTGCGACACGATCTTCTACCGGGCGGCGTACGAGCAGTACCTGCGCGACGGCGGGCGCAACCCGAAGAAGACGGTCAAGGAGGTGTTCGCCAACACCGCCAGAGGCTTCGGGTTCGGCAGCCCGACCGGGGTCGACCTGCCCGGCGAGTCGGCCGGCCGCATCCCCGACCGGGCGTGGAAGAAGGAGATGTGGACGCTGACCAGCGCCACCAACTGCAAGCGGGCGCAGACCGGCTACCCCGAGGTGACCGACCGGGCGCGGGCGGAGTTCCTCAAGCGGCTGGCGCACGAGAACTGCACCGAGGGGTTCGTGCTGCGGCCGGGCGACTCGGCCAACTTCTCCATCGGCCAGGGTGACGTGCTGGTGACGCCGCTGCAGCTCGCCCGCGCGTACGCGGCCCTGGTCAGCGACGGCAAGCTGCGCAGCCCGCGCATCGGGTGGGCGCGGGTGCGGCCCGACGGGACGGTCGTCGAGACGTACGACGTGCCGGTCGTCGGGAAGCTGCCGATCAACGAGAAGGAACGCGTCTACATCAAGAACGCGCTCAGTGAGGTCGCCTCCGACGGCACCGCGGCCGGGGCGTTCAGCGGGTTCCCGATGGACAAGGTGCGCATCGGCGGCAAGACCGGCACGGCCGAGGTGTGGGGGAAGGCCGACACCTCGTGGTTCGCGTCGTTCGCGCCGACGAAGAACCCGCGGTTCGTGGTGGTCGCCATGATCTCGCAGGGCGGGATGGGGTCCCAGGCCGCGGCGCCGGCCGTACGGGAGATCTACGAGGGCATCTACGGCATCAAACGGCCCGCCGTGCTGCCGGGCGGCAGGCCCGTCGACGTGCTGCCGGTCTTCAGGCCCGACGGGACGGTGGCGCGGGGATGACGGACGGCGCGGTGACGCGGGGACGACGGTCGTTCGCCCGGCGGGCGGTCGGCGCGCAGTCGCCGGTGTGGCGGCTCGACGGGGTGCTGCTGGTCGCGGTGGCCGCGCTGTGCGTCATCGGCACGCTGCTGGTGTGGTCGTCCACCCGGACGTGGGCGCCCGGCGCCACCGGGCTGGTCAAGAAGCACGTGCTGAACCTGCTCATCGGGACGGGGCTGTTCGTGGTGACGACCGCGGTCGACCACCGGGCGATGCGCGCCTACTCGCCGCTGGTGTACCTGCTCAGCGTCATCGGGCTGGTCCTCGTGATCACGCCGCTGGGCGCGACGATCAACGGGTCGCACTCGTGGATCCTGCTCGGCGGCGGCTTCGCGGTGCAGCCGTCGGAGTTCGCCAAGCTGGGGCTGACGCTGATGCTGGCCATGCTGCTCGCCCAGCCGGCGGACAGCGGTGAGCGGCCGCGCAACCTCGACGTGGTCATCGCCCTGGTGCTCTCGGCGCTGACGATCGGGCTGGTGATGGCGCAGCCCGACCTCGGCACCGCGCTGGTGCTGGGGGTCATCGTGGTCGGCGCCCTGGTGATCAGCGGGGTGCGCAAGCGGTGGATCGCGCTGCTCGGGCTCGCCGCCGGGGCCGGGGTGTTCGCGGTGTTCGCCTTCCAGATGCTGGAGCCGTACCAGGTGGCGCGGTTCACGGCGTTCGTGGACCCCGGGGTGGACCCGCGCGGGGTCGGCTACAACAGCACGCAGTCGCTGATCGCCATCGGCTCCGGGCAGGTGTTCGGCAAGGGGCTGTTCGAGGGCGGTCAGACGACCGGCAGGTTCGTGCCGGAGCAGCACACCGACTTCATCTTCACGGTGGCGGGTGAGGAGTTCGGCTTCCTCGGCTCGGTGACGATCGTGCTGCTGCTCGGGGTGGTGCTGCTGCGCGGACTGAAGATCGCGCGCAGGTGCGACGACCGGTTCGGCACGCTGGCGGCCGGGACGATCGTGTGCTGGTTCGCGTTCCAGACGTTCATCAACATCGGCATGACGATCGGGATCATGCCGATCACGGGGTTGCCGCTGCCGTTCGTGTCGTACGGAGGCACGGCCACCTTCGCCAACCTCATCGCGGTGGGCCTGTTGCAGTCGATCAGGATCCGCGAGCAGTCGTTCACCTGACGTGACGGCGCGTCGCCGCCACCTTGCCCGCGCCGCTACCCTTGACATATGCCTGTCGAGTCGATTTTCCACCGCCTGGAAGCGCTGCTGCCCAAGGTGCAGAAGCCGATCCAGTACGTGGGGGGTGAGCTCAACTCGACCGTGAAGGACTGGGACGCGGCCGACGTCCGCTGGGCGCTGATGTATCCCGACGCCTACGAGGTGGGCCTGCCCAACCAGGGCGTCGCGATCCTCTACGAGATCCTCAACGAGCTGCCCGCGACCCTCGCCGAGCGCACCTACGCCGTCTGGCCCGACCTGGAGGCGCTCATGCGCGCCGAGGGGGTGCCGCAGTTCACGGTCGACGCCCACCGGCCGGTGCGTGCCTTCGACGTGCTGGGGCTGTCGTTCTCCACCGAGCTCGGCTACACCAACATGCTGACCGCTCTCGACCTGGCCGGCATCCCGATGCTGGCCGTCGACCGCGGCGACGACGACCCGATCGTGCTGGCCGGCGGGCACGCCGCGTTCAACCCGGAGCCGATCGCCGACTTCCTCGACGCGGCCGTGCTGGGCGACGGCGAGCAGATCGCGATCGCCATCACCGAGGTCGTGCGCGAGTGGAAGGCCGAGGGCCGGCCCGGCGGCCGTGACGAGCTGCTCATGCGGCTGGCGGAGTCGGGCGGCGTCTACGTGCCGAAGTTCTACGACGTCGACTACCACCCCGACGGCCGGATCAAGCGGGTCGCCCCCAACCGGCCGGGCGTGCCGTGGCGCGTCCACAAGCACACCGTCATGGACCTCGACGAGTGGCCCTACCCGAAGAAGCCGCTGGTGCCCCTGGCCGAGACCGTGCACGAGCGGTTCAGCGTGGAGATCTTCCGCGGCTGCACGCGCGGCTGCCGGTTCTGCCAGGCCGGCATGATCACCCGGCCGGTGCGCGAGCGGTCCATCACCACGATCGGCGCCATGGTCGAGAACGGCATCAAGGAGTCCGGCTTCACGGAGGTCGGCCTGCTGTCGCTGTCGTCGGCCGACCACTCGGAGATCGCCGACGTGGCCAAGGGGCTGGCCGACCGCTACGAGGGCACCAACACCTCGCTGTCGCTGCCCTCCACCCGCGTCGACGCGTTCAACATCGACCTGGCCAACGAGTTCTCCCGCAACGGGCGGCGCTCCGGCCTGACGTTCGCACCCGAGGGCGGCTCCGAGCGGATGCGCAAGGTGATCAACAAGATGGTCACCGAGGAGGACCTCATCCGCACCGTCACCACCGCCTACTCCCAGGGGTGGCGGCAGGTGAAGCTCTATTTCATGTGCGGGCTGCCCACCGAGACCGACGAGGACGTGCTCGGCATCGCCGACCTGGCCAAGAAGGTCATCAAGGCGGGCCGCGAGGCGACCGGCTCGCGTGACATCCGCTGCACCGTGTCCATCGGCGGTTTCGTGCCCAAGCCGCACACCCCGTTCCAGTGGGCGGGTCAGGCCGACCACGAGACCGTCGACCGGCGGCTCAAGGCGCTGCGCGACTCGCTGCGCGGCGACAGGGAGTACGGCCGCGCCATCGGCTACCGCTACCACGACGGCAAGCCGTCCATCGTGGAGGGCCTGCTCTCGCGCGGCGACCGGCGGGTGGGCGCCGTCATCCGCGCCGTCTGGGAGGACGGCGGGCGCTTCGACGGGTGGAGCGAGCACTTCTCCTACGAGCGGTGGATGTCGGCCGCCGAGAAGGCCGGCGTCGACGTCGACTGGTACACCGTGCGCGAGCGGGCCGAGAACGAGGTGCTCCCGTGGGACCACCTCGACGCGGGGCTCGACCGCGAGTGGCTGTGGCAGGACTGGCAGGACGCCGTGTCCGGCGCCGAGGTCGAGGACTGCCGGTGGACGCCCTGCTACGACTGCGGCGTCTGCCCGACGATGGGCACCGAGATCCAGATCGGTCCCACGGGCCGCAAGCTCCTTCCGCTGACGGTCGTCTAGCGGGCGTCCGGGCGCGCTCGGTGGCTGCGCGGTGTCTCGCCGTACACGTGCCGAGCCGACCAGACGGCGGGGCGGCTTATTCTGAAACGAAGACACTCTGACACGGGAAGGACGACAAAGCTCTGAAACCTGTTCCCGATGGGCCCCCGCCCGCGCCGACGGTGCAGCGCCTGCGTGTGCGCTACGCCAAGCGCGGCCGCCTGCGCTTCACCAGTCACCGCGACATCTCGCGGGCCGTCGAGAGGGCGGTCCGCCGTGCCGGCATTCCGGTGGCCTACAGCGCGGGTTTCTCGCCCCACCCGAAGATCTCCTACGCGGGCGCCGCGCCGACCGGCGTGGCGAGCGAAGCCGAATACCTCGAGCTCGGTGTCACGACGCCGTGCGACCCGGAGCGCGTCCGGGCCGACCTGGACGGCTCGCTGCCCCCCGGCCTCGACGTGCTCGACGTCGTCGAGGCGGGCCCTGGAGGGCTGGCCGACCGCCTGGAGGCCTCCGAGTGGGAGGTGCGCCTGCCCGGCGCCGATCCCGGGCTCGCCGGAGCGGCGGTGGAGAAGTTCCTCGCCGCCGGCGCCGTGGAGGTCGAGCGCCTCACCAAGAAGGGGCCGCGCCGCTTCGACGCGCGGGAGGCCGTGCTGAGACTCGCGGTGGCGGGGACACCGCCCGAGGGGACAGACAGAACCGCAGCTCAGGTGCCCGGACGGTCGTGTGTCATACTGCGCATGGTTGTTCGGCACATGACGCCTGCCGTTCGACCCGACGACGTGCTCACGGGGCTACGCCTTGTGGCCGACTTCGCGCCGCCGGTCCCCCCTGAGGTGACCAGGCTGGCGCAGGGGCCGCTCGACGCCAGCACCGGTGCGCTTGCCGACCCGTTCGGCCTTGACCGCGAGACCACGCGCGGCGGCGACCCGGGACAGGCGAGTGAGCAGGTCGCCGGTTAGGGAGTGCCTTGCGAGAGCGAGGCGCGACCGCTGACAGGACTTGGCGCCCACGCCCCTTGACGGGGGCGTGGGCGGACAACGAAACACGAGAGCTCCTGCGCGGCGCGGCGACGCGCCCGGGAGCTGACGGGAGAGCGCCCGCATGCTCGAGAACGAGCCCAACGCCGGGGCCACTGGCCCTGACGGCGAAACAACAGAACAGTCTGCGGCGACTCCGCGCCGCCGGGCCAGCCGGCCCGCCGGGCCGCCGCCCGAGGTGCCCGACGAGCCCGCCCCGGTGACCGTGGCGCCCGCCGCGGGCACAGGCGGTCAGGTGATCACGGGGGAGCCGGCCGCGACGACGGGTTCCACCCGCCGCCGGGCGTCGCGGCCCGCCGGGTCGCCCGCGCCGGTGGAGGAGCCGGCCGGGCCGGCCGCGCCCGTGACGAGGTCCGCCAGGTCGTCCGCGGCGAAGAGCGCGACGGCCGCTGGTCCGGCCGCGACCGATACGGCCGCGACTGGTCCGGCCGCCGGCGGTTCGGCCGCGGAGGCCGCCGAGGCCGTAACGGCCGCGGGGAGCCCGACGGAGGCGGCGGTGTCCGACTCGGTGGCTGACGCCGTGTCCGGGGCCGTGGCGCAGGTGGCCGCCGAGGCGGGCGTCGCGGACGCCGTGGCAGCGGCCGCCGACGGGGCCGCCGAGCCGGCCGTGGAGGACAAGCCCAAGAGGGCCACGCGCACCAGGTCGACGGCTACCACACCGCGCCGCCGTACGAGCAGGAAGGCCGCGGAGGAGGCCGCGCAGCCCGCCGACGGCGGGCAGGCGGCGACCGGGGTGGCTCAGGAGGCCGGGCAGGCCGCCCAGGCGGACGGGAACGCCACCGCGCGGGCCGCCGCCGAGGAGGCCGCGCCGCAGGACGTCCGGCAGGGCGCCGCCACGCAGGACGTCGCGGCCGAGACCGTGCAGGCGGCCCAGGCGGAGGCGCAGGCGGCCGGCGGCGAGCAGGCCGCCGAGGAGGGCGCGGCGCCCGCGAAGCGGCGTCGCACGCGCAAGAAGGCCGAGCCGGAGCCCGTCGAGGAGCAGCCCGCCGCCGAGGGCGACGACATCGTCGAGGTGCTGCCGGAGGAGGAGCCGCTCGACGACGAGCCCGCGGGCGAGGACCTCGACGAGGAGGTCGACCGGCCGAGCCTGCTGGCCGACCCGTTCGGCCTGGCGGCGATGCGCAGGGACGACGAGCCCGGCGCCGCGATCCGGCGGCCGGCCGCGATCTTCGCGCCGCTGTTCCAGGCGCCCGACCCGAGCCAGGCCACGCCCGTCGCCAAGCCCGCCCGCGTGGAGCCGGAGCCCGTCGAGGAGCCCGAGGAGACCGTCGACGAGACCGACGAGGACGTGCACGACACGGCCGACGAGCAGGACGAGGACGAGAGCGGCGGCCGCCGCCGCCGTCGCCGCCGCGGCGGCAGGGGGCGCGGCAAGCAGCGCGAGCGCGACGAGGCCGACGACTCCGACGAGCAGGAGGACGACGGCGACGAGGAGCCGGCCGAGGAGACCCAGGAAGAGGAGGTCTCCAGCTCGCGCCGCCGTCGCCGCCGTCGCCGCCGTGGCTCCGAGGAGGGGGCCGAGCCGGTCGCCGACGACCCGCCCAACACGGTCGTCCGCATCCGCGCGCCCCGCTCGGGTCGCGCCGCCGCGCTCGACACCTCCGCCGACGGCGTGCAGAGCGTGCGCGGCTCCACCCGCCTGGAGGCCAAGAAGCAGCGCCGCCGCGAGGGCCGCGAGCTGGGCCGCAGGCGCCCGCCGATCATCACCGAGTCGGAGTTCCTGGCCCGGCGCGAGTCGGTCGACCGGATGATGGTGGTGCGCCGCCAGGGCGACCGCACGCAGATCGCGGTGCTGGAGGACGGCGTGCTCGTAGAGCACTACGTCAACCGGGAGGCGAGCCAGTCCTACGTGGGCAACGTCTACCTCGGCAAGGTGCAGAACGTGCTGCCGTCGATGGAGGCGGCGTTCGTCGACATCGGCAAGGGCCGCAACGCCGTCCTGTACGCCGGTGAGGTGAACTTCGACACCGCCGGGATGGAGGGCCAGCCCAAGCGCATCGAGTCGGCCCTGAAGTCCGGCCAGTCGGTGCTGGTCCAGGTCACCAAGGACCCGATCGGCCACAAGGGCGCCCGGCTGACCTCGCAGATCAGCCTGCCCGGCCGCTACCTGGTCTACGTGCCCGACGGCTCGATGACCGGCATCAGCCGCAAGCTGCCCGACAAGGAGCGCACGCGGCTCAAGAGCATCCTCAAGAAGGTCATGCCCGAGAACGCCGGCGTCATCGTGCGCACGGCCGCGGAGGGCGCCTCGGAGGACGAGCTGGCCCGCGACGTCGCCCGTCTGTCGGCCCAGTGGGAGAACATCCAGAAGAAGGCCAAGTCGGCCAGCCCGCCCGAGCTGCTCTCGGCCGAGCCCGACCTGACCATCCGCGTGGTGCGCGACGTCTTCAACGAGGACTTCAGCTCGCTGGTGGTGCAGGGCGAGGACGCCTGGGAGACGGTGGACGAGTACGTCAAGTACGTCGCGCCGCACCTGACCGAGCGCCTGTCGAAGTGGGACGGCGAGCAGGGCGACGTGTTCGAGTCGTACCGGATCGACGAGCAGCTCGGCAAGGCCATGGAGCGCAAGGTGTGGCTGCCCAGCGGCGGCTCGCTGGTGATCGACCGGACCGAGGCGATGACCGTCGTCGACGTCAACACCGGCAAGTTCACCGGCCAGGGCGGCAACCTGGAGGAGACGGTCACCCGCAACAACCTGGAGGCGGCCGAGGAGATCGTCCGCCAGCTCAGGTTGCGTGACATCGGCGGCATCATCGTCATCGACTTCATCGACATGGTGCTGGAGTCCAACCGCGATCTGGTGCTGCGCCGGATGCTGGAGTGCCTGGCGCGCGACAGGACCAAGCACCAGGTCGCCGAGGTGACCTCGCTGGGCCTGGTGCAGATGACGCGCAAGCGGGTCGGCCAGGGGCTGCTGGAGGCCTTCTCCACGCCGTGCGAGTGCTGCAACGGCCGCGGGCTCATCGTCTCCACGGAGCCGGTGGAGTCCAGGTCCGAGCCGCGTGGCACGCAGGGCAAGATGGCGGTCGAGAAGGCGGTCGCCGAGAAGACCGCCGACAAGGCCGACAAGGTTTCCGCCGCGAAGGACTCCGCCGGTCGTGATACTGTGACCGGTGCGCTTGATGACGTCCCCGCAGAGGACGACCAGGCCGGTCAGACTTCCGGCAGGGGGCGGCGACGCTCCCGCCGAGCCAAGTCCGCCGAGTAGCACCACTGAGTGGTCTCGGGGGGCTGCCCGACGATCCGTCCGGTTCGCCTAGGGCACCGTTAATCCGGTAACCTAGTGAGCCGGTGCGTCAGGTGACGTGCCCTGTTGGCGCGCCCACTCGGGTCGTCGGTTCCAGACCATGCGGGTGCGGGCGCAGCACTCGGCAGTCAACGGTCCTCCCGTCCGGGATGACCGAAGATCGCAGCAGTAGACAGTAGAAGGGTTCCGCGGTGTACGCGATCGTTCGTTGCGGCGGCAGGCAGCAGAAGGTCTCCGTCGGTGACGTCCTCGAGGTGGACAAGGTCGCCGGCGAGGTCGGCTCTTCGATTTCGCTGCCGACGGTGCTCGTCGTCAACGACGGCGATGTGACCACGGAGGCGGGCAAGTTCACGGTGAGCGCCGAGATCCTCGGCGAGACCAAGGGCCCGAAGATCCGGATCCTCAAGTACAAGAACAAGACCGGTTACAAGAAGCGCCAGGGTCACCGCCAGCGGTACACCCAGGTGAAGATCACCGGTATCGACCAGGCCTGATCGGGAGTTAGAGAGATGGCACACAAGAAGGGCGCGTCGTCCACCCGGAACGGCCGTGACTCCAACGCTCAGCGCCTGGGCGTCAAGCGCTTCGGCGGCCAGCTGGTCAACGCGGGCGAGATCATCGTCCGTCAGCGTGGCACCCACTTCCACCCCGGCGACAACGTCGGCCGTGGTGGCGATGACACGCTGTTCGCGCTGACCGCTGGTCACGTGCAGTTCGGCCTCAAGCGCGGCCGTCGGGCCGTGAGCATCGTCCCGGTCGCGGAGTAATCCGCCGCCGGTAAGCGTTAGCACAGGGGTGGATCGGTGGCGATCCGCCCCTTTGTGTGTTCTATGGGCGTTTGTGCGCCTGCCGGACCGTCCGTGTCCCGTGTGTGGGCGGGGCTGCTCCCCGTGGCCGCCGGTCCGGGAGGGCCGTGGGGAGCACCGGGCCGCACGGGCCGGGTGTTCCGGCCGTGACGAGGGAAACAGCCCCAGCGGGGGCCCGAAGGAGAGACGAGCATGCCGGACTTCGTGGACCAGGTCATCCTGCATGTCAGGGCCGGTGACGGGGGGAACGGCTGCGCCTCTGTCCACCGGGAGAAGTTCAAGCCGCTCGGCGGGCCCGACGGCGGCAACGGCGGTCGTGGTGGCGACGTGATCCTGGAAGTGGATCCCAACACCGCCACCCTGCTCGACTACCATCGCCGCCCCCACCGCAAGGCCGAGAACGGCAAGCAGGGCCAGGGCTCCAACCGTGACGGCGCCAACGGCGGTGACGTCGTGCTGCCGGTGCCCAACGGCACCGTCGTCAAGGACGCCGAGACCGGCGAGGTTCTCGTCGACCTCGTCGGAGCGGGCACCCGCTACGTGATCGCCAAGGGCGGCCACGGCGGGCTGGGAAACGCCGCGCTGGCCAGCACCAAGCGCAAGGCGCCGGGGTTCGCGCTGCTCGGCGAGCCGGGCGACGGGCTCGACGTCATGCTGGAGCTCAAGAGCGTCGCCGACGTGGCCCTCGTCGGGTTCCCCAGCGCGGGCAAGTCGTCGCTGATCGCCGCGCTGAGCGCCGCCCGGCCAAAGATCGCCGACTACCCGTTCACGACGCTGATCCCCAACCTCGGCGTGGTCACCGCGGGCGACACGGTGTTCACCGTCGCCGACGTGCCGGGGCTGATTCCGGGGGCATCCCAGGGCAAGGGTCTCGGGCACGAGTTCCTGCGCCACGTCGAGCGCTGCGACATGCTGGTGCACGTCATCGACTGCGCCACCATGGAGCCGGGCCGCGACCCGGTCACCGACTTCGAGGTGATCGAGGCGGAGCTCCAGGCGTACGGCAAGCTGGAGGGCCGCCCCCGGATGGTGGTGCTGAACAAGGCGGACGTGCCCGACGCGCAGGAACTGGCCGAGCTGGTCAGGCCCGAGTTCGAGGAGCGGGGGCTCCAGGTTTTCACGATCTCCGCCGCCACCCACGCGGGGCTGCGTGAGCTGACGTACGCGATGGGCGAGTGGGTGGCCGCGGCGCGGGCCGCCAAGCCGGTCGAGGAGCCCACCCGCCTGGTGATCAGGCCCCGGCAGCTCGGCGAGTCCGGGTTCACCGTGCGGAAGGTCAACGACAACCTGTTCCAGGTCACCGGCGAGAAGCCCGAACGCTGGATCAGGCAGACCGACTTCACCAACGACGAGGCCGTCGGCTACCTCGCCGACCGGCTCGAACGGCTCGGCGTCGAGGAGGAGCTGGTCAAGGCCGGCGCCACCGCGGGAGCCGAGGTCGTCATCGGCTCCATGGAGGACGGCTACATCTTCGACTGGCAGCCGACGCTGAGCGCCGAGTCCGTGCACCAGGGGCCGCGCGGCACCGACAGCCGGCTGGGATAGGAAGAGGAGTAGGGTTTCGGTCGTGCGGCAACGGATCAGCGCAGCGTCGAAGGTCGTCGTCAAGGTCGGCTCGTCCTCGCTCACCACACCTCAGGGCGTGATCGACGTCGACCGGGTGGACGCGCTGGTCGACGTCCTGGCGGCGCGCCGGCTGGCCGGCACGCAGATCGTGCTGGTCTCCTCCGGCGCCATCGCCGCGGGGCTCGGCCCTCTCGGGCTGACCACCCGGCCGCGCGACCTCGCCACCCAGCAGGCCGCCGCGTCCGTCGGCCAGGGCGTGCTCGTCGCCCGCTACACCTCCTCCTTCGCCAGGTACGGCCTGCGCGTCGGCCAGGTGCTGCTCACCGCCGACGACATGATGCGCCGTGCCCACCACGCCAACGCCCAGCGGACCCTCAACCGGCTGCTGGAGCTCGGCATCATGCCGATCGTCAACGAGAACGACACGGTCGCCACCGACGAGATCCGCTTCGGCGACAACGACCGGCTCGCCGCGCTGGTCACCCATCTCATCCACGCCGACGCCCTGGTGCTGCTGTCCGACGTCGACGCCCTGTACGACGGGCCGCCGAGCCGCAGCGGCTCGCGGCGGCTGGCCGAGATCCGCGGCCCCGAGGACCTCGAAGGCGTCGAGCTGGGCCGCAACGGCGCGGCGGTCGGCACGGGCGGCATGGTGACCAAGGTCCAGGCCGCGCGGATCGCCACCGGGGCCGGCGTGCCCGTCGTGCTGACCGCCGCCGCGCACGCCGCGCAGGCGCTCGCCGGGGCCGACGTGGGCACCTACTTCCATCCGGGAGGCCGCCACCCGGGCACCCGGCTGCTGTGGCTGGCGCACGCGACGACGGGGCGCGGACGGCTGCACCTGGACGACGGCGCGGTCGAGGCGATCGTCAGCCGCCGCAAGTCGTTGCTGCCCGCGGGGGTGACCTCGGTCGAGGGCGAGTTCGCGGCCGGCGACCCGGTGGACCTGTGCGGGCCGAGGGGCGCGGTCGTGGCGCGAGGGCTGGTCAACTTCGACGCGGTGGAGATCCCGGGGCTGCTGGGGCGGTCCACCCGCGACCTGGCGAGCGAGCTCGGTCCGGAATATGAACGTGAGCTGATCCATCGCGACGACATCGTCATACTGGAAGCCCACAGCTGACTCCGCCGCGTCCCCCGGGGTGCGGCGGGGCCGCGTGGCGGGCCGTGCCCAGGGGCGGCTCACGACGTGGGTCGGGTTCGCCGGGCTCGGCCGTGCGACGGTTTGTCCGGTTCTCCCGGTCGGGGGCTCGGGCGCGAGGTGCGTCCGGTCCTTCCGGTCGGAGGGTCGGGCGCGAGGTTCCTCCGGTCCTTCCGGTCGGGGGGTCGGGCGTTCCTCCGGTTCTCCCGGTCGGGGGCCCGGGCACGCGGTTCCTCCGGATGGAGGGTGCTGCCGGTCGCGGGCTCGGGCGTGCGGCCTCTCCGGGTCGTCGCCTCGGGCGGAGCCTGGGGGTCCCGTCGCGGGCCGTCGCCTTCCGCGACGTCCCGGTGGCCGGGGTGGTGGTGGGTGGGGCGGCGAGAGACGTCGCTCCGCGAGCGGCACGACAACGAGGAGCGTGTGATGTCCGAGGAGTTCCTGAAGGTCGCCCGTGCGGCACGAGAGGCCACCGCCGAGCTGGCCCCGCTGCCGCGGGCGCCCAAGGACCGGGCGTTGCGCGCCGTCGCCGACGCCCTGGTGGCGAGCGCCGCCGAGATCATCGAGGCCAACGCCAAGGACGTCGAGCAGGCCCGCGCGCAGGGCACGGCCGAGGCGATGATCGACCGGCTGCGGCTCGACGAGGGCCGGATCGCCGCCATCGCCGAGGCCGTACGGCAGGTGGCCGACCTGCCCGACCCGGTCGGCGAGGTGGTGCGCGGCGGCACGCTGCCCAACGGCCTGGAGCTGCGCCAGCTCCGGGTGCCGCTCGGCGTGATCGGCATCATCTACGAAGGCCGCCCCAACGTCACCGTCGACGCCGCGGCGCTGTGCCTCAAGAGCGGCAACGCGGTGCTGCTGCGCGGCTCGTCCAGCGCCTACTCCTCCAACACCGCGCTCGTCCGCATCATGCAGGAGGCGCTCGCCGCGACCGACGTGCCCGCGGGCGCCGTGCAGCTCGTGCCGGGGCTCACCCGCGACTCGGTCAAGGAGCTGATGCGGGCGCGCGGGCTGGTGGACGTGCTGATCCCGCGCGGCGGCGCCTCCCTGATCAACTCGGTGGTCGAGGAGTCGACCGTGCCGGTCATCGAGACCGGGGTCGGCAACTGCCACGTGTACGTCGACGCCGAGGCGGACGTGGACCTGGCCGTCGAGATCCTGGTCAACGCCAAGGCACAGCGGCCGTCGGTGTGCAACGCGGCCGAGACGTTCCTGGTGCACGCCGGTGTGGCCGACCGGTTCGTGCCCAAGGCGCTGGCGGCACTCAGGGAGGCGGGCGTGACCGTGCACGGCGACGAGCGCATCGCCGGCCACGGCGACGGTGTCGTGCCCGTCACCGAGGACGACTACCTCGCCGAATACCTCTCCCTCGACATCGCCGCCGCCGTGGTGGACTCGCTGGAGGACGCCGTGGCGCACATCAGGAGGTACGGCTCCGGCCACACCGACGCGATCGTCACCCGGTCGCAGCAGGCGGCCCGCAGGTTCGTGTCGCTGGTCGACTCGGCGGCCGTGGCGGTCAACGCCTCGACCAGGTTCACCGACGGGGGCGAGTTCGGGTTCGGCGCCGAGATCGGCATCTCGACGCAGAAGCTGCACGCCCGTGGGCCGATGGGGCTGCCGGAGCTGACCTCCACCAAGTGGGTCTACACCGGCGAGGGGCACCTGCGCACGTCCGACGGCACGGTCATCGCCGGGTCAGCGCGCTGACCGATTACGGCAGACCCCGGCGTGTCGGCGTGCCCGGCCCGCCGGGGTCCCGCTTGGCTGGACACATGGAGATCGTCATCGCCCTGGCCTCCGCGGCCGCCGTGCTGTTCGGTGCCGACCGCCTGCTGCTCTGGCTGGAGAGCCGCGGCCATGTCCGCTGGCGCAGGACGGGCCGTCGCGACCTTTCGCTGGAGCCCACGACCCGGCTGGACACCATGCTGTCCGAACACACCCGCCGATAAAGCTTCGGCGCGCCTCGGACACCACGGGCCTCCGTGCCGCTAGGGTTGTGCCCCTTATGGGCACGCCGAGCAGGGAGGGACGGTGAGCAAGCTCGGCAAGGTCGGGCCGTACGCCTTGCTCGAGCGGCTCGGCCGGGGCGGCATGGGCGAGGTCTACCTCGCCAGCTCCCGGCGCGGCGAACGAGTCGCGCTCAAGGTCCTGCATGAGCTCACCCAGGATGATTCCTCCCGTATTCGGCTTGAGCGCGAAGTTCGGGCGCTCCGGCGGGTGGAGAGCCCGTACGTGGCCAAGGTGCTCGACGCCGACCTCGACTGCGACCGCCCCTACCTGGTGATGGAGAACATCGAGGGCGTCACGCTGCTCGACCTCGTCCGCCAGGACGGGCCGCTCGACCTGCCGCGGCTCGTGCAGCTCGCGCAGGGCATCGCCGCCGCGCTGGCCATCATCCACGCGGCCGGTGTCGTCCACCGCGACCTGAAGCCGGCCAACATCATCATGGGCGCCGACGGCCCCGTGCTCATCGACTTCGGCATCGCCCAAGTGCTCGACGCGACCCGGCTGACCATGACCGGCACGTTCCTCGGCACGCCCGGCTACACCGCGCCGGAGATCTTCGCCGACGAGCAGGTGGACTCTCCGGCCGACATCCACGCCTGGGCCGCGACGGTGGCGTTCGCGGCGACGGGACGGCCCGCGTTCGGGCGGGGGACGGCCGAGGCGCAGATGTACGCGGTGCTGAACGGGCAGGCCGACCTCAAGGGCGTGCCGGTGGCGCTGCTGCCGCTGGTGCGGGCGGCGCTCAACCGCGAACCGGCCAAGCGGCCCACGGCGGCGCTGCTGGCCGACCGCCTGTCGCGGCTGGCCAAGGCGACCGGGGTGCCCGACATCACGGCCTCGCCCGCCGGGCTGCTCGCCGCGCCGGTCGCGGAGGATGCGCGTGACCGTCCGGGGGAGGCCCGGGGGCGGGCCGGTGAGGCGCGTGGCCGTCCGGGCGAGGCGCGCGGGCGTGGCGGTGAGGATGCCAAGCTGCCCGCGCCGCGCAAGGCGCCGCCGGAGGACGGCCGGGGCTCCGGGCCGCGGCCCAGGCCGGGCGGCGACGCCCTGACGCGCGGGCGTTCGGCGGCCGAGGGGGCCGTCCGGGGCCGGTCGGGCGGGGACACCGATCCCCGCGGCCGCGCGGCGGACCCGGCCGCACGCGGGCGGATCGTGGGCGGCGCTGACGGCCCGGTGCGTGGCCGGGGCGCGAGTGGTGGCACGGACGGCGCGCTGCGTGGCCGGGGTGCGGGTGGTGGCGCGGACGGCGCGGTGCGTGGCCGGGGCGCCGGTGCGGGGGGTTCCGAGGCTGCCGCGCGAGGGCGGGCCACCGGTCCTGGAGGGGCCGAGGGCCCGGCGCGCGTCCGGGGCGCCGGGGCCGGCGGCGCCGAGGGGGCCGCCCCTGGGCGAGTCGCCGGAGCCGGTGGCGCGGACGGAGCGGGCCGCGGGCGCGGCGCGGGGGCCGGTGGCGCTGACGGGCCGGCGCGGAGCCGGGGTGCCGGTGTGGAGGGTCGCGGGCGTGAGACCGGGGCCGAGGGCACCGGACGCGGTCGCGGGGCCGCGGGCACGGACGGCGCCGGGCGTGGGCGCGCGATGGGCGGCGGGGACACCGATCCCCGTGGCCGTACGACCGGCGCGGACGGCGGCGCCCGGCGGCAGGGCGGCGAGGGCGAGGTGCCCGCGCCGCGGAGCCGGGCCGCAGCTGACGTGACGCGCGGCCGATCCGGCGGCGAGAACGTGCGCGGCCGGACGAGCGCGGAGAGCGCGAGGAGCCGGGCCGTGACCGAGCCGGGGCGTGGCCGCGCCACCGGCGAGGGGGCGCGGGCCCGCTCCGCGGTGGACGGCGCACGGGTCCGCTCCGGCGTGGAGGGGGCGAGGGCCCGTTCCGCGGCGGAGGGCGTCGCGGTGCCGGCGCCGCGTGGCCGTACGGACGCCAGGGCGCGGGCCCGTGCGGTCGAGGGAGCGGCGCGGGTCCGGGCGCGGGCCGCGGCGGCGCGGGCGCGCGGCGGGCGCGCCACCGGCAAGGGGGCCGAGCAGGGCGCCGGCGGGTTGCCGGCCGGCAGCGCCGCGCTGTTGCTGCTGGCCGTGCTGGCCGTGCCGTGCGTGGTGGCCTCGGTGATGTGGCCGATCGCCTCGATCGGCATCACGACGGTGTTCGTGGTGCTGACCCGGACCATCTGGACGAGTCACTGGCTGGTCAGGAAGCGCCCGTCGCGGCGGTGGAGGATCGCGCTGCGGGTGCTGCTCTTCCCGTTCGCGCTGACCGGGTCGGCCGCGAGCGCGGTGGTCTGGCCGGGCGTGCCCGTCGCGGTGGCGGCGGGTGGGGCGCTCTGGCTCACCGGGGGCGGCGAGATCCACTCCGACTGGTGGCAGCAGCCCGCGCCGGTGACCGCCGCGGGCGTGGTGTTCGGCATGTTGTGCGGCGGGATCACCGGCCGCGAGATCGAGCGGGTCGGCGCCCGGCTGCCGGAACTACGCAGGGAGGGGCTGCGCGCACTGGCCGTGCTGGGCGGGTTCGTCGCCCTGTGCGCGGCCGCCGTGCGCGCCATCGCCCTGCTGCTCTGACCGGGGGCACGCCGCCCTCCGGCCGGCGGGTCAGCCCTGGCCGTCGCGGCGCGAGAAGCGGTTGAAGATGCGCTCGCCCGCGTTGACGGCGCCCTCGGCCACGTCGCGCAGCACGCCGATGAACGGGTCCTGCGACTGCGACCAGGACGCGCGGTAGGACTCCGCCGCCGCCTTGACCTCGTCGGTGACCCTGGCGTTGGCGTCGTCCTCGCGGCGCGGGTAGTCGCCGGCCAGGATGCGGTCGTACTCGCCGCCGCGCTGCCACTTGTCGAGCTCGGCCACGCGCACCACGGCGAACGGGTGGGTGGTGCCGAGCAGGTTGAGGACCTTGAGGAAGCCGTCGCGGAGGTCGCCCGCGGTGTCGTACTCGTTGTACTGCTCGAGGAAGGCCTCGATGTTCATCTCGTGGGTGTAGTCGCCCCCGGCGAGCTTCATCAGCGCGCGCTTGGCCGCCTCCGGGTCCTGGCCGGTGAGCAGGCCGCCGCGGTCGGACGACAGCTCCGACTTGCGGTACCACTCCTCCAGGCCGGCCACGATGGCCCGCAGGCCGATGTAGCCGAGCGGGATCCAGGCGACGCGGGAGGCGAGACGCGTGAGGATGTCGAGCATCGTCCGGTAGACCGCGTGTCCCGACAGGATGTGCGAGGTCTCGTGGCCGATGACGAAGCGCTGCTCCTCCTGGTTCATCAGGTTGAGCAGACCGGTGGTCACGACGATGAACGGATCGTCGAAGCCGATGGCCTTGGCCTGCACCTGCGGGTCCTGCTGGACGTAGATCTCGGGAATGCGGTGCAGGTCGAGCGTGTACGCGGCGTCGCGTCCCATGTCGTAGAGGGAGCGGAACTGGGTCTCGCTCACGCGCACGGCCGACGCGAGGTACATCAGGCGCAACCGTCGCTCGCTGACGAGGCCGGACATCTGCTTGAGAACCGTGTCGAACCCACTCAACTTACGCAGAGCGACCAGGGCGGACCGGTCTGCGGGGTGTTCGTAGGCACGGGACGAGATGCCGGGCAGTTGGACGCGGTTGCGGTCCGGGGTGGTCGTCATGCCCGGCATGCTACGTCCGCATCGGGAGGGATGCGCGGGCATCGCGAAGGGGGGTGCCATCGGGCGGGATACGCCCTCCGCGTAAGGTCCGTTTCATGATGAATGCCCCAGGTGTCGATGGGAAACGGCGTGTGGGTGTCATGGGCGGCACGTTCGACCCCATCCATCACGGTCACCTGGTGGCCGCCAGCGAGGTGGCCCACCACTTCCAGCTCGACGAGGTCGTCTTCGTGCCGACGGGACGGCCGTACCAGAAGTCGGAGCAGGAGGTGTCGGCGGCCGAGGACCGCTACCTGATGACGGTGATCGCGACCGCCTCCAACCCTCGCTTCTCGGTGAGCCGGGTGGACATCGACCGGCCCGGTCCGACGTTCACCATCGACACCCTGCGCGACATCGCCCGGATCCACGGCCCCGGCACGGAGCTGTACTTCATCACCGGTGCCGACGCCCTCGGCGCCATCCTCACCTGGCAGAACGCCGACCTGCTGTTCGAGCTGGCCCACTTCGTCGGGTGCACCCGGCCCGGCCATCCGCTGCACGACCCCGGACTGCCCGAGGGCAAGGTCACGCTGCTGGAGATCCCGGCGCTGGCCATCTCCTCCTCGGAGTGCAGGCAGCGCGTGGCCATGGGCGAGCCGATCTGGTACCTGGTGCCCGACGGCATCGTGCAGTACATCAACAAGCGCGGCCTGTACCGCGAATCGGAGGAGCGCCGGCGGAAACGGGTAGGCTCAAGGTTGGGCATACTGCCGACACAGGAGGACCGACCCGCACCGTGACCGCATCTGAGAGAGCCGTCCAGCTCGTCCGGATCGCCGCCGAGGCCGCGGCGGACAAGCTGGCCGATGACATCCTCGCCTACGACGTGAGCGAGCAGCTCGTCATCACCGACGCCTTCCTGCTCTGCTCCGCCACCAACGACCGCCAGGTCCGTGCCATCGTCGACGAGATCGAGGACCGGCTGCGCACCGAGGCCGACGCCAAGCCGGTGCGCCGCGAGGGCGAGCGGGAGGGGCGCTGGGTGCTCCTCGACTACCTCGACATCGTCGTGCACGTCCAGCACGAGGAGGACCGCACCTTCTACGCCCTGGAGCGGCTGTGGAAGGACTGCCCGGCGATCGGCCTGCCGGAGAGCGTGCTGCAGGCCAACATGCAGCGAGCGCGCACTTGAGCAAGCGGATGGTCTGCCTCCGGCACGGGCAGACGTTGTGGAACGTCGAGCACAGGTTCCAGGGCCATTCCGACATCCCCCTGGACGAGACCGGCGTGGCCCAGGCGGCCAGGGCGGCCTCACTGCTGGCGTCCTTGCGCCCGACGCTCATCGTCTCCTCCGACCTGCAGCGCGCCAACGACACCGCGCTCGCGCTCGGCCGGATCGTCGGCCTGGACGTGGCCGTCGACAAGGCCTTCCGCGAGCGGGGCGGCGGGCAGTGGGAGGGGCTCACCCGCGACGAGATCGCCGCCCGCTGGCCCGAGGAGTACGTGGCGTGGGACGCGCCCGACGGCGAGCCGGTCGGCGACGTCGCCGCGCGGGTCGCCGCCGCGATGCGCCGCTGGGCGGCCGAGCTCGACGACGACGGCCTGCTCGTCGTGGTCTCGCACGGCGCCGCGCTGCGGCTCGGCATCTGCGAGCTGCTCGGCCTGCCCGAGGAGCTCTGGCCCGCCCTGGGCGGGCTCGGCAACTGCTCGTGGTCGGTGCTGCAGGAGGGCCGCAAGGGCTGGCGCCTGCTGGAGCACAACGCGGGCACGCTGCCGGAGCCGGTCAGCAGCGACGACCGCCCGGAGACGCAGGTCTGACGCGCGCCCGTACGGTCTCGGCCGTACGAGCCGCGGCGTTCCTGCCGATTAGGTGATTCCTCCGGATGGCTATATGCTTCCCGAGCGCCGTCTTCGAGCGGACTCGGAGCGGTGACCAGGGGCTATGGCGCAGTTGGTAGCGCGCCTCCATGGCATGGAGGAGGTCTGGGGTTCGAATCCCCATAGCTCCACCTGGAGCCGTTCGTGAGACGGCCCAGACCAAGCTCGTCTGATCGTGATGATCGGACGAGCTTTCGTCGTTCACGGGTGATCCCCGCCGCCCGCGCAGCCGGGCGGCCTCGGGGTCACTGGCTAGGGATGACCGGAGGGCCCTCGCTGGCCTGCACCAGGACGAAGCCCTGCCCCTGGAAGGCGAGCTGCATGGCCTCGCCGCTGCCCCTGCCGATCAGCGCGCTCGCCTTGAACGTGCGGTTGACGCCCACGTGCAGGCCGGCGCTCCAGCACACGGCCGACTGGCCGTCCGCGTAGGTCGGCGCCTGCGAGGCGTCGAGCAGCACGGGCGTGCCGTGCGCGGTGACCGCGACCCAGCCGGTGCCCTTGACCGTCATGTTGAACAGGCCGCCCGCCGCGACGCCCGCCCCCTGCACCCGCTGGATGTCCCAGGTGAGGTGGGCGTCCATGGCCAGCAGGTTGCGGCCGTTGACGGTCAGCGCCTCGTTCTCCAGATAGAACAGGTGGATGTCGTCGGCGTTGTCGGCGAGGAACAGCCTGCCCTGCCCGGTGACGCGCATGAGGGGCGCGCCCTCACCCGTCACCATCTTCTTGAACATCCTGCCGACGCCGCCGCCCTCGTAGTTGAAGTCCATCTGACCCTGGAAGGCCACCATGGAGCCCTGGCGGGCGAGCACCTCGGGAGGCAGCTGGACGACGAGCATCTTGGCGTTCTGCAGGGCGAAGGTGCCGGGCACCTGCTGGGAGTCCAGATTCCCGAAGAGCGCGCTGCGCATGTGGCCCCATTCCGCTGGATCGTGGTGCGTACAGGGTGAAGGACGTACGGGCGGGGCCTCGGGTTCCCCGGCGGCGGGGTCCGTCACGCGGGGACGTGGTGCCGCAGCCGCAGCTCCTCCGGGTACGGGGCGAGGAAGGTCTGGGCGCGGACGTAGGCGGCGGCCGTTCCCTCGCCCTCGGCGTCGTGGCGCAGCAGCGTCGCCGGCACGCTCAGCGGCACCAGACCGGCCCGGTAGGCCTCGATGACCTCCAGCAGGTGGTCGCGCCGGGACCGGTCGAGCGAAACCATGCCCAGCAGGTGGTGCAGCACGTTGACGTTCCGGCCGGGGCCGGTCTTCTTCGACAGCGCCGCGCGGAACGCCTCGGCGTAGCCCGCGGCCAGTTCGGCGCGTGGCCGCACCCCGGCCCGGGCCACCAGGGCGCCGGTCGCGCGGTATCCGGCCGGGTCGTGGGCGAGGAGCTGCATCTTGTGCCGGGCGTGGAAGCCGACCAGGTCGCGCGGGCGCCAGTCGCCGGCCAGCAGCTCGCGCAGCCGGGCGTGGGCGAAGATCCGCTCCGCGAACGCCTCGCGCAGGACGGCGTCGTTCAGCCGGCCCTCGTCCTCCACGGGCAGCGACGGGTGCGCGTCGATGACCCGCGCGGCGAACACGCCCCGGTGGCGCCGGTCGATCGGAGGTCCGTCGGCTCCCGGGTAGAGCGGGATGCCGTGGACGCCGCAGGTGGGGCTGCGGGACTTGAAGACGTAGCCGTCCACGTCGAGCGAGGCGGCGCGGGCCGCGGCCAGGGCGGTCATCCGTTCGGTGAGGTCGGCGCGGGTGGTGCGGGTCATCAGGCGCGGTCCCGCGCCGGAGCGCTCCAGGCGCAGCGTCTCGCGCGGCGTGCCCAGCCCGGCCTCCATCTCGGGGCAGATCGGCACCCAGTCGACGTACGGGTCGAGCGGGCCGGACAGGAAGCGGTCGCGGCTGTGGCCGCCGTTGTAGCGCACGGGCTCGCCGATGAGGCAGCTCGACACCGCCACCCTGGGCCTGGTCATGCCGGCTCCAGCAGGCCGGAGAGCCGCTGCAGACCGCGGGCGGTCCGGGCCTTGACCGTGCCCAGCGGCACGCGCAGCCGTTCGGAGATCTCGCGCTGGGTGAGCTGGCCGTAGTAGGCCAGCTCGATCGCCTGCCGCTGGGCGGCGGGCAGCTCGGCCAGCGCCCGGTGGACCAGGTCGCGACGGGCCAGGCCGTCGCTGTCGGCCCGGCCGTCCTC
Organism: Nonomuraea indica; assembly: GCF_002850745.1. Taxonomy (GTDB): domain Bacteria; phylum Actinomycetota; class Actinomycetes; order Streptosporangiales; family Streptosporangiaceae; genus Nonomuraea; species Nonomuraea indica. The sequence goes on along the minus strand of NZ_KZ559482.1, from coordinate 82,675 downwards.
GCCGGTGGGCTCCCCGACGGCCTCCAGCGGGACGGTGACCGGGCGGCGGGCACGCAGGTGGTCCACGGCGCGTTTGCGCGCGATGCCCAGCAGCCAGGCCTCCAGGCTGCGCGCCGGGTCGTAGCGGTGCCGGGACTGCCAGAACTCCAGGAAGACGACCTGGGTCATGTCGTCGATGTCCGCGGGCGGGACGAGACGCCTCAGGTACGAGCGGACCAGCGAAGCATGGGTGCGATAGCACTCGGCGAGCGATTCCATCGCCCTCTCCTTCCACGGATAACCTCTTCAAAACTTATTCAACCCTCTTCGTGCGAAAACGGGCAACCATGGACAGGGAGATCAGTGGAGTGTCGCGACGATCCGGGCGACGGCATCCGGCAGCGAGTCCACCCTGACGACCTTGGGCGGCAGGCCGGGACCCCAGCCGGGGCCGCCGACGACGATCCGGGCGGGCGGCCGCGAGACCGGCAGCGCGGCGAGGGGCGCGGGGTCGCCGGTGGCAGCACGCTGCGACCAGACGAAGACGACCGCGGGCCCGAGGCGGCGCATCGCGTCCGCCAGCGCCGGGTACGGGGTGCGGGCGCCCAGCACGCGGCAGTCCACGTCGCGCTCGCCGGCCAGCACGGCGGCGAGCGCGTGGACGGGCAGGCTGTGCTGCTCGTCCTCGGCGCAGGCCAGCAGGACCGGGCGCTGGTTCACCGGGCGCTCCGGTCGGGCCGCCAGGGGCAGCAGGGCCGCCAGCAGCCGGTCGGAGAACAGGTGCTCGACCTCGACTCCGGCGCCGGTCTCCTCCTGCCGGCGGCAGATCGTCGCGAAGACCGGGCGGACCAGGCGGTCCCAGGTGCCCGCGACGCCGAGCCGGGTCAGGGCGGCGGCGAGGCCGTCGGCCACGGCCCGGCCGTCGAGGGCGTGCGCGGAGCGGGCCAGCATCGCCGCCGACGGCACGTGCGGCCCGAGCTCGCCGCGCCCGGCCCGGACGAGCCCGGACGGGGCCGGCTGGGGGGAGGCGGTGGCCGGGGTAGTGGCTCTGTGCGGGGTGGTTTGGGCTGCCGGGGTTTTCGGCGGGGTGGTTCCGGTCGGCGTGGTTTCGGTCGGGGTGGTTCCGGGCGGGGTGGTTGCGGGTGAGAGGGCTCCCGGCGGGGTGGCTTCGGTGCGGGAGGGTGCGGTTTCGGAGGGGACGGTGAGGCGCAGGGCCTGGCGGGCGGCGTCGGCGGGCGGGACGCCCGCGTGGATGAGCCGGTTCATCTCCTCCAGGCGCGCCAGGTCGGCCCGGTCGTAGCGGCGGTGCCCGCCGGGGCTGCGGCGGCTCGGGCCGATGCCGTAGCGGAGGTTCCAGGTGCGCAGCGTGGGCGCGGGCACGCCGAGCAGCCGGGACACGGCGCCGATGCCGTACCCTGGCTCCTCCCCGGTGGTGACCGGGCCGATCTCCTCCACGCGGACGTCCCCTATCGCGCTTTTCCTGGTCATTCTTCCGGACACCGCCGCCGAGCGGTTGCATCCGGACCAGAACCGGCCATCGGTGAGATCACGGACTCGTAACGCGAGGTTGGGGCAACGATGATCTTTCTGCGAGGGTTGGCCCATGGACCCATGCCAGCAGGAGGACCTCATCGTCCGCGGGTTCGTCTCGGGTGACGAGGCGTCCCTGGTCGAAGGCTGGAACCGCAGCATGCCGGCCGACCCCACCACCCGTGCCTGGCTGCGCGAGTGCGTGCTGCTCGATCCGAACTTCGATCCCGAGGGGCTGCGGGTGGCCGTCGTGAACGGGCGGGTGGCCGGATGCGCGTACGCGGTGCGCAGGCTGGTCCCGATCGCGCCCGGCGCCGGCCTGGATCCGGAGACCGGCTGGATCCCGTTCTTCTTCGTCGTGCCGGAGCACCGGGGCAACGGGCTGGGGCTGCGGCTGCTGGAGGAGGCGGTGGCGTTCCTGGCGGCGCAGGGCCGGACCCGGGTGGACTTCGCCTGCTACACGCCGCACTACGTGCTGCCGGGCGTCGATCCGCAGCTGTACCCGGACGGGTTGGGGCTGTTGCGCCGGGCGGGGTTCGAGCGGCTGTACTCGCCCGTCGCCATGGACCGCACGCTCGTCGGCTACCTGCCGCCGGACGGCGTGCACGAGCTGCGGGCCAGGCGGGAGGGCGAGGGGTACGCCTTCCGCGCGCCGCTGGACGGGGAACTGCCGGAGCTGGTCAGGTTCGCGGCGGGCGCGTTCAGCCCGGACTGGGGCGAGGCGATCAGGCGGCATCCGAACCCCGACCGGCTCATCATCGCGAAAAAGGACCGCATAGTGGGATTTGCCGCCTACGGGGCCTATCGCGGGATTCCTGAGCGGTTCGGGCCGTTCGGGGTCGATCAGGCGGAGCGCGGCTCCGGGCTGGGCAAGATCCTGCTCCACCTCACCATGACGATGATGCGCGCCGAGGGGCTGCACTCGTCGTGGTTCCTGTGGACGGGGGAGACCAGCTCGGCGGGCCACCTGTACGCGCGGGCGGGTTACGGCATCACCCGGCGCTTCCACGTCATGCGCCGGCAGGCGGACTAGCGTCACCGCCGTGCCGGCGGGCCACCGCGGCGGCCGTGTCCGCGACCGCGCGCCGCAGCTCGTGGGGCGCGAGCACCTCGACCTCGGCGCCCAGCCGCAGGAACTCGCCCGTGGCGTGGCCGACGGACTCGATCGGCACGGTGACCGTGGTCCAGCCGTCGGCGTCGGGCGGCTCCGCGCTCGTCCCGGCGGCGGCCACCACACCCGGTGTCATGAGGTTGCCGAGCAGCTCCAGCCCGCGCGGCGAAAGCCGCACCACCGCCTCGCCCCGGCGCAGCCGCTCCTCGAACTCGGCCAGATAGGCCTGCCAGTAGGCTGCCAGGTCGAACCCGGCGGGCCGGGTGAAGTGCTCGGGCAGCGGGTGCAGGGCGAGGATCTGGGAGACCCGGTAGGTGCTCACCCGGTCACCGGACCGCGCGACCAGATACCAGCGGCCCGCCTTGACGACCAGCCCGTACGGCTCCAGCCGCCGCTCCACCTCCTGCGGCGCCCGCCAGCGGCGGTATCTCACCTGGATGACCCGCTCGTTCCACACGGCGTCGGCCACGGCGGGCAGGTGGGTGGCCGGGTCCTGGTCGCGGTACCAGGTGGGGGCGTCCAGATGGAACCGCTCCCGGACGCGGCCGGCCCGGTCGCGCAGCTCCACGGGCAGCGCGGCCATCAGCTTGAGCTGGGCGGCGGTCACCACCGCGCCGAGGCCCAGCTCGGCTGCCGGGCCCGGCAGCCCGGCCAGGAACAGCGACTCCGCCTCGTCGCTCGTCAGCCCGGTCAGCCTGGTGCGGTAGCCGTCGAGCAGCTGGTAGCCGCCGTTCGGTCCGGCGTCGCCGTACAGGGGGATGCCCGCGGAGTGGAGGGACTCGACGTCGCGGTAGATCGTCCGCACCGAGACCTCCAGCCGGTCGGCGAGCTCCCGGGCGGTCATGCGCCCGCGCGTCTGCAGCAGCAGGAGGATCGAGACGAGCCGGGAAGCGCGCATTCCACTGACACTACCTGTCAGTGACCCACGCCTACGGTCTCTCCATGAACGACTTCGACTTCTTCGACGGCGCCTGGAACGTCGCCAACCGCAGGCTCGTCAAGCCGCTGTCCGGCAGTGACGTGTGGGACGAGTTCCCCGGCAGCACGGTCAGCACCCGGCACTTCGACGGGGCGGCGAACTTTGACGAGATCGTCTTCCCGACCAAGGGCTTCTCCGGGCTGACCCTGCGCCTCTACGACTCGGCCACCGAGCTGTGGTCGATCTACTGGGCGAACAGCGCGCGGGGCGTGCTCGACCTGCCGCCGATGGTCGGCCGCTTCGACGGGCCGAGGGGCGAGTTCTACGCCGACGACTCCCACGAGGGCACGCCGGTGCGCTGCCGGTTCGTCTGGACGGTGCACGGGCCGGACTCCTGCCGGTGGGAGCAGGCGTTCTCGGTGGACGGTGAGCGCACCTGGGAGACCAACTGGACGATGGACTTCACCCGCGCGTGATCGCGGGGGCGGCCAGGAGGGTGGCCGGAGCGGATGTCAGTGGCCGGGAGGCTGCGGCGGCTGGCGGGGCTGCTGATACGGGGGCGGGGGCGGCGGAGGCTGCCAGGCGGGCTGCCGCGGATCACGGGCGGGCGGCCGGCGGGCGATCACGGCCCAGATCAGCAGCCCGGTGCCGACGACGGTGAGCAACGTCTGAAGCGCGCTCTCCACCACGAGGACGATCGAGAGGGACTGCATGCCCAGGGCGTCGGCCAGAAAGGGCAGGGCGTAGCCGCGCACGACGCCCAGGACGATGCCCGCCAGCAGCACCACGCAGCCCCACAGGCCCAGCACGGCCGCCCTGCCGTGCTCCCTGCGGCCGCGCACCATGAGTACGACGCCCACGATCAGCACGGCGGCGACGGTCAGGCTGAGCAGGACGTTGACGAAGACATGGGCCATGGTCATGTCAGCTGTTTCCGGGAGAGATCCACCGACGGTACGTTACGCACCCTTGCCGGGCCCCGCCACCGTGAATGGCGACCGGGCCGGAAAAGGCTCCTGATCGCCGCCGTGGCGTGACGTTCGGTGACGCGGAACAAGCGAGTTGCAGTTTGTCTGATCATGGCCTTATCGTCGCGGCTCATGAGAATCCGCCATTTCGCGGTGCTGGCCTCCGCCGCACTGATCCCCCTCGCGAGTGCGGGCGCGGCCGCGGCGCAGACCGCTTATCCCGTCAAGGACGCCACCCTGACGAAGAACGCGCTGTACGAGGCGGGTGCCCTGCCCGCCACCACCTGCGCGGAAAAGAAAATCAAGGCCAATGACCGCGCCTCGGCCAGGGCCTACCTCGACGGCATTGTGGAATGCCTCGACAACACCTGGGAGCAGCACCTCACCGGGGCCGGGCTGCCGTTCAAGAAGATCCGCGTGAAGCACGTCGCCAAAACGCCCAAGAAGTGGTGTGGATTCACCACGGGCGACTACAACTCGCAGGCCTACTACTGCGCGGGCAACAACACTCTCATGATCCAGCTCGGCAGGTCGTGGCTGAGCGACGCGGACAGCCTGTGGCTGGCCTACGTGGGCTCGTCGATGTACGGCCTGCACGTGCAGAACCTCGTCGGCATCAACACCGCGTTCGAGAACATGTCGTACCGCGGCAAGTCCGAGGACATGGAGCAGGCGCGGCGGCGGAACCTGCAGACCGACTGCCTGGGTGGCGCCTTCCTCAAGAGCGTCTGGCCGCTGGACGGCAGGCACTCCAGGGACTGGCGGCGGCTCGTCGGCTTCATGCAGGGCGACAGCAAGGGAGAGGGCCGCTGGTACGGCAAGACGTCCAGCATCAAGGCGTGGCTCAGGGCCGGGTACGCGACGGGTGACCCGGGCTCGTGCAACACGTGGGCCGCGCCCTCCGCGAAGGTCGCTTAACCCGAAATTTCCTGATTTATGGGCCTTCTCAAGGTGAGCCTGGCTCGTTACGTTCGGGCAGCGCGCGCATGGAACGACGGGAGCGGCGCACTCCGCCGCTCCCGCTGAGCACTCCTTCGTCCCCACCCCAGCGGAGGACCCATGAAGCAGCTCCACGCCCTCCTGTCTGCTCTCGCGCTGGTCGTCGCGCTCACCCCGGCCGCGCCCGCGAGCGCGGCGGCCGCGCTCGCGCCCCCCGACATCCCGCTGGCGAACGTCAAGGCGCACCTCGCCCGGTTACAGACGATCGCGGACGCGAACGGCGGCAACCGCGCCCACGGCCGCCCCGGCTACCTGGCCTCCGCCACCTACGTCAAGGACACGCTGGACGCCGCCGGCTTCACCACCACCCTGCAGTCGTTCACCTACAACGGCGCCACCGGCTACAACGTCATCGCCGACTGGCCCGGCGGGGACCCCGGCGACGTCGTCATGACCGGCGCCCACCTGGACAGCGTGACCGCCGGGCCGGGCATCAACGACAACGGCTCCGGGTCGGCGGCGATCCTGGAGGTGGCGCTCGAGGTCTCCCGGCAGGCGCTGCGGCCGGCCAAGCACCTGAGGTTCGCCTGGTGGGGCGCCGAGGAGCTGGGCCTGCGCGGCTCGCGGCACTACGTGAACACCCTGCCCGCCGCCGAGCGAGCCAGGATCAAGGCGTACCTGAACTTCGACATGGTCGGCTCGCCCAACGCCGGCTACTTCGTCTACGACGGCGACGACTCCGACGGCGTCGGCGCCGGGCCGGGGCCCGCCGGCTCGGCCGAGCTGGAGCGGGTCCTGCAGTCGTACTTCACCTCGATCGGCGTCCCCACCCGGGGCACCGACTTCGACGGCCGCTCGGACTACGGGCCGTTCATCAGCGCGGGAATCCCCGCGGGCGGCACGTTCACCGGCGCCGAGGGCACCAAGACGAGCGCCCAGGCGCAGCTGTGGGGCGGCACGGCCGGGCAGGCGTTCGACCGGTGCTACCACCGCTCCTGCGACACCACGGCCAACATCAACGACACGGCGCTGGACCGCAACGCCGACGCCATCGCGCACGCCGTGTGGACGCTCGGCACCGCCGCGCCGCCGCAGACGGTGTGGTCCGACACGTTCGAGACCGGGTCGCCGGCCTGGACCGCCGATCCGGACGGCACCGACACCGCGACCAGCGGCCAGTGGGAGCGCGGCGACCCGGAGCCGACCTCCTCCAGCGGCGCCAAGCAACTCGGCACCACCGCGAGCGGGGTCAACGCCCTGGTCACCGGGCGGCTCGCCGGCTCCGGCGCGGGGACGTACGACGTCGACGGCGGCGTCACGTCGATCCGGTCGCCGGAGATCACGCTGCCGTCCGGCGGGCCGCTGCATCTGACGCTCGCGTGGTATCTCGCCCACGGCAGCAACTCCTCCGCCGCCGACTTCCTCCGTGTCCGGGTCGTCGGCAGCGGCGGCACGGCCACGGTGCTCAGCCAGGCCGGGGCGGCCACCGACCGCGACGGCGCGTGGAGCACCGCCACGGCCGACATCTCCGCCTACGCCGGGCAGACCGTCCGCATCGTCGTCGAGGCGGCCGACGCCGCCACCGCCAGCCTGGTGGAGGCCGGCGTGGACGACGTGACGATCACCCGCCCGTAGGAGCCGCCCCGTGCCGGTGAACCAGGGGAGCCCGCACCGGCACGGGGGCCGCACCGGCGGCTGGGAGCGCCGATGACCGGCCGCCGCTGGGGCCGGTCCACCGGCACCCGTGAGGCGCTGCTGCGCGCCGCCCGCGACGTCTTCCTGGCCAGGGGGTACGGCGATGCGACGGTGGCCGACATCGTGCAGGCGTCGGGCATCAGCGTCGGCAGCCTCTACCACCACTTCGGTGGCAAGCCCGGCCTGTTCCTCGCCCTGTGGGAGCAGTTCATGCGCGCCCAGCAGGAGCGCACCTCCCGCGCCGCCCGCGCGGTCGAGGGCACGGCCGGCCGGTTCCTCGCCGGGGCCCGGGCCTATCTCGAAGGCTCCTGGGAGGACCGTGACCTGGCCCGGCTGTTCCTGGAGAGCGACGGGCCGGCCGAGTTCGACGCGCTGCGCCGGCAGCGCGGATGGGACTGGATCGGCGGGAACAAACGGCTGCTCGGCCTGGACGACACCCGGCGCAGCCACGTGCTCGTCGTGCTCCTGACGACCATGATGCGCGAGGCCGGCCGGGAGGTCGCCGCCTGCGAGTCGGAGCGCGAGGCGGCGGAGACCATCGACGAGGCGGTCCGCCTGGTCGCAAGGGTGCTGCCGCCGCCGGCCCGGTGACGGTCACGCCTCCAGGGCGCGCAGGTGGTCGGCGGCCTCGGCGAGCTGGTCCTCGGTGAAGACGCGGATGCCGTTGGCCTCCAGCAGGGCCGTGGTGACCCCCTGGCCGGGCGTGCGCCGCCCCCGGAACGTGCCGTCGTAGACGGCCAGCGCGCCGCACGACGGGCTGCCTTCCTTCAGCACCGCGAGCCGTATCCCGAAGGACCGCGCGACCGCGAGCGCCGCCTGCGCGCCCGACAGGAACTCCGCCGTCACGTCGGAACCGTCGGCGGCCAGCACGCGCGCCGCGCCCGCCAGCACCGCGGCGCCTCCCGCACCGCCCTCGATCTCGGCGGCCGGACGCGGTGTCGGCAGCCCGCCCTCCACCTCGGGGCAGAACGGCACCAGGCGGCCCTCGTCGCGCCAGGCGGCCAGGCGGCGGTCCGCGCTGGTCTTGGCGCCGCCGTCGTAGCGCACCCGCCGGCCCATCAGGCACGCGCTGACCAGGATCCTCTCCACGCCTTCGATCCTACGGCCGTCCCCGCGACGGGACCGGTCGGCGGGATCAGGGGGCGGCCCCCGCGGGCGATAGCCTTTGCGCTGATGAACACCACCGTCGCCACGATCGTCATCACCGGGTCGCTGCTGCTCGCGCTGGCGAGCCTCATCACGGCGGTCCGGGACCGTGCCATGGGCGTGATCCTGCTCGTCGGCTTCGCGCTGCTGGAGGTGGCGGTGCTGGTCCAGGCCGGCGTCGTGATCGCGGCCGTCGCGGGCGGCGAGGGCGCCGGCGTGTCCAAGGGCACCTTGTTCGGCTATCTCGGCGGCCAGGCCGTCATCCCGCCCGCCGGGGTGTTCCTGGCGCTGGCCGAACGCAGCCGGTGGGGCACGGCGATCCTCGTCGTGGCCGGGTTCGCCGTCGCGGTGATGACGGCGCGGCTGCTGCAGATCTGGCAGGGCGTGGCGTGAGCGTGCCGTCGCTGGGCACCGGGCCGGGCCGGGCGCTGGTCGCGGTCTACGGGCTGTTCGCGCTCGCCGCCGGGGCCCGGGCCACCGTGCAGATCCTCACCAGGTTCGGGGAGGCGCCGCTGGCCTATTCGCTGTCGGCGTTCGCCGCGCTGGTCTACGTGCTGCTCACCGTCGCGCTGGTGCGCGGCGCGCGGCGGCTCGCGCTGGCGGCGCTGCTCGTCGAGCTGGTGGGCGTCCTCGTCATCGGCACGGCCAGCCTGCTCGACCCGGCCGCCTTCCCCGAGGCGACCGTGTGGTCGGCGTACGGCAGGGGATACCTGTTCATTCCGCTGGTGCTGCCGCTGATCGGCCTCTACTGGTTGCTGCGCCGACGTTAGGGCCCGCCCCGCCGGGGCAGTCAGCATTTCCATGAGTACGATCGAGCATTCCGTAGACGTCAACGTTCCGATCAGGGTCGCCTACAACCAGTGGACCCAGTTCGAGAGCTTCCCCGAATTCATGGAAGGCGTCGAGTCCGTCAAGCAGCTAACCGACACGCGCACCCACTGGATCACCGAGATCGCCGGGGTCAAGCGCGAGTTCGACGCGGAGATCAGCGAGCAGCACCCGGACGAGCGCATCGCCTGGCACTCGATCGACAAGCCGCGCCAGGCCGGTGTGGTGACGTTCCACCGGCTCAACGACGACACCACCAAGGTCACGCTCCAGCTGGAGTACGACCCCGAGGGCTTCGTCGAGACGGCCGGTGACTGGCTGCAGCTCGTCCGCCTCCGCGTCCGCGGCGACATGGAGCGTTTCAAGGCGTTCATCGAGTCGCGCGGCGGCGAGACCGGCGCCTGGCGCGGTGACGTGCCCGGCCCGCACCAGCACGGTTCCGGCTACGACGCCGGCGGCGCGGTGCCTCCCGGCACCGGCGGGAACGTTCCCCCCGGCACGGTGGGCGGCCCCGACCTCACTCCCGGCGGCACCCCGGGCTCCACTCTGCCGCCGCCCGGCCCGATCCCGACGCGCGACGAGCCGCCGCAGGGCCCGCGACCGGTGCTCTAGCAGCTGAGAGCCGCGTCACAGGACATGGTGAAGCCCCCGAGCGATCGGGGGCTTCACCATGTGCCAGGAATAAAATGCCATTTAGGGCCTGTTAGCATGCGAGTCATCCCATGACCCCATGACCGAAGGATTGACTCCGCATGACTGTGCTCGCCCCCGAGTCCAGGGACCGGACCGGGCCCCTCGCCTGGCTCCTCGTGCTGGGGATCGTCCTCGCCGCCCTGAACCTGCGCACCGCCGTCACCAGCGTCGGCCCGCTGCTGGACCAGCTCGCCGGCGCCCTCGGCATGAGCAGCGTCGGCACCGGGCTGCTCACCACGCTGCCCGTGCTCGCGTTCGCCACGGTCGGCGCGGTCACGCCCGCACTCGCGATCCGCATCGGCGAGCACCGCCTGCTGCTGCTCGCGCTCGTCACGCTCGGCGTGGGCCTGCTCGTGCGGTCCGTCGTCGGCTCGGCGACGGTCTTCCTGCTGAGCAGCGCGCTCGCCCTGTCGGGCGGCGCCGTGGGCAACGTGCTCATCCCGACGCTGATCAAGCGTCACTTCCCGGCCAGGACCGGGGTCATGACCACCGTCTACACTACCGCCCTCGCCGCGGGCACCATGCTGGCGGCCGCCGCCACGGTTCCCATCGAGCGGGCCTCGGGTGACTGGCACATCGCGCTCGGCGTGTGGGCCGCGCTGGCCGCCGTCGCCGCGATCCCGTGGCTGGCGCTCCTGCGCAGCGAGCCGGAGCGCCGCGCCGGCCGGCAGGGGACCGGCCTGCGCCACCTCGCCCGCAGCAGGCTCGCCTGGATGGTCGCGATCTACTTCGGCACCCAGTCCACGATCGCGTACGTCATGTTCGGCTGGCTGCCCACGATTCTCACCGACGCCGGATACAGCACCGGGCAGGCGGGGGTCATCCTCGGCGTCTTCACCGCCCTGAGCATCCCCGTCTCGATCCTGGTGCCCATGGTCGCCGGGCGCTTCCGCGACCAGCGGCCGGTCGTGGCCGGCCTGGTGGCGTTCTACGCGGTGGGGTTCCTCGGACTGTGGTTCGCGCCGCCCTCGACGGCGATGGTGTGGGTGGTGCTGATCGGCGTCGGCATGGGCTCGTTCCCGCTCGCGCTCATGATGCTGGCCCTGCGCACCCGCACCGCCGAGTCCACGGCCGCGCTGTCCGCCTTCGGGCAGAGCGCCGGTTACCTCATGGCCGGCGCCGGGCCGCTCGCCGTCGGCGTGCTGCACGAGCTGAGCGGCGGGTGGTCGCTGCCGTACGTGCTGCTCTTCGCCGTCCTGGCGGCCCAGCTCGGCACCGGCCTGTACGCGGGCGGTGACCGCTTCCTCGAGGACGAGCAGGGTGCGAAGCCGCGCGACCTCGCCGGGACTGGCAAGATAGCGGCGTGAATTCGACAGTTGTCACCTTCCCGGACGGTCATGTCACCGGCCGGTCAGAGATCGTCGGGGTCGTGCCGGTGGGGGCCCGGCACGGCCTCGTCGTCGCCGAGACCCCGTTCCACCCGCTCGACCACACCTGGCCCGACCAGCCCGCCGACCTGGGCACGCTCGGCGGGCTCCCCGTCGTCGACTGCGTGACGGGCGCCTGGGCCGAGCAGGAGGGCCTGCGCCTGGGTCCGGACATCCCCGTACGGCGCGGCGCCGACGGCTGGGAGTGGCTGGTCGTGCACGTCACCGAGACCCCGCTGCCGGTGGGGGAGACGGTGGACCTCGTCGTGGACGCCGGCCACCGGGCGGCGCTGTCGGCCGGGCACACGGCCTGTCACCTGGCGGCGCTCGCCCTGAACGCCGCCCTCGCCGGGCACTGGCGCAAGGAGGCCGCCCGCGACGGGCTCGGGCACCCCGACTTCGACCAGGCGGCGATCACCTCGTCCCGCATCACGCCCGACGGCAGCGTGGACGTCTACCGGCTGGGCAAGTCGCTGCGCAAGAAGGGCTTCCCGGGCGACGACCTGGACCTCGACCGGGTGGCCGCGGACGCGAACGAACGGCTCGCCGCCTGGGTGGCCGCCGGGGCGCCCGTCCGGATCGACGTGCCCGGCCGGTGGCTGACCGCCCGCCGTACCTGGCACTGCGCGCTGCCCGAGGGCGAGGTCTCGATCCCGTGCGGCGGCACGCACGTCGCGCGCACGTCGGAGCTGGGCTCGGTCACCGTCGCGCTGTCGCGCGAGGACGCGACCCTCACCATGCGCACCACCGTGACCCGCTGACCGGCCCCGCCTCTCCCACCGGCCACATGTGTTCGCCGGCTGTTCGCCGAGGCCCTTACGCGGGTGTTGTGCTTCAGCCGGCGTGGCGCCGGTAACTGCCGGGTGGTGACCCGTACTGGCGTTTGAAGGCATGGGTGAAGGTGTACTGCGAGCTGTAGCCGACCTGCTGGGCGATCGTGTGGACGGGAGCGTCGGAGGTGCGCAGGAGCCGGGCGGCGGTGGTCATCCGCCACCATGTCAGGTAGGTGAGCGGCGGCTGACCGACGAGATGGGTGAACCGCCGGGCGAAGGCGGCGCGCGACAGGCGTGCCTGCGCGCCCAACTCCTCGACGGTCCACGGCCGGCCGGGGTCTCCGTGGATGGCGCGGAGGGCGGCGGCGACGGCGGGGTCGTGCAGGGCCGCGGCCCAGCCGGTGGCGGAACGGCCGGAGACGCGCTGTTCCTCGAACCACGCGCGCAGGATGTAGAGCAGGAGAAGATCCAGCAGGGTGAGCAGGATGGTGTCCGAGCCCGGGCGGGGGTCGCTGTCGAGTTCCACGCCGAGGAGTTCGACCGCTGCCCGGAGCTCCCTGTGGCGCCCTACCTGCGTCGGCAGGTGGATGACCTCGGGTAGGTCGTTCAGGAGCGGATGAGGCGCTGAACCGTCCAGGAGGTAGGCGCCGCAGAGCATGACCGCCGTCGGCGGCCGGTCGGCCGGCGTCTCGTCGTCGTGTCCACCCTCGACTCCGGTGGAGATTTCCGGTGGCTCGCTCATCGGGGTGGACGGGTCGTCGGCCAGACCGTGCGCGGATCCGCGCGGCAGGAACGCCACGTCGCCCGGCCCGAGCGCGATCGGCTCACCCCGCGACGGGATCAGCCAGCACGTCCCCTGGAGAACGATGTGGAACCCGGCGGACGGCGCCGCAGGAGACCACAGCGCGAACGGAGCGGACCTGGTCACCCGGCCCGAGTGGGGGCGACCGGTGCGTGCCGCACTCACCACGTCAGACAGGACATCCACGCAGCCACTATATCCACCGGCGATTTCGGCGAAGACGATGATGCAAACTATCGAGCGCATCACGCATTCAGCCGTCTCATGTCAGCGCCTTACTGTTTGCGAGGGCCGAGCGAAGGCGCAGGTCCGCACCGTGAGGAGAAGACATGAAGATCGCCGTTTATGGCGCGAGTGGATACCAGGGAAAGCTCGTGCTCACCGAACTGGCACGACGTGACATCGAGATGGTCCTGGCCGGACGTGATCTCGCTCGGCTGGAGGGGGCCGCCTCGGCGGTCGGCCTCCCCGGCGCGGAACGACGCGTGGCCGGCACCGACGACCACGAGGCGCTCGTGCACGCGTTCCGCGGCTGCGACGGGGTCATCAACTGCGCAGGACCGTTCACCACGTCGGGGGAGGCCGTGGTCCGCGCCGCGATCGCTGCCGGCTGCCACTACGTCGACACCTCAGGCGAGCAGCTCTACGTCAAGAAGATCTTCGACGCCTTCGCGACCGAGGCGGAGAACGCCGGGGTCACCGTGGTACCCGCCGCCAACGACGGCTGCGTCCCGGTGGACCTCATGGCGCAGATCCTGGCCGACCGCCTTGAATCCGTCGAAGAGATCATCTCCACCCACAGGGTGGTCGGGGGTGGTGCCATGTCGCGCGGCTCGCTGCGTTCGCTGGTCGCGACGATCGACGCCATCAAGGCGGGAGGCATCACGTACTACGACGGCGAGTGGCGGGGGGGGGGGGGCGCCCCCCCCCGCCACACCTCGATCAGGCTGCCCGGGGAGTCGGAGGCGACCCCTGTGATGGCCTTCCCCGTGTCGGAGGTGGTGACCATTCCCCGTCACATCCGCCTCCGGCATGTCGAGGGCCTGACCGAGGCTGCGCTGGGCGACCAGCTGAACGCCCCGCTCACGTCGGAGATCATCGAAGGCCTGCCCGAAGGACCCGATGCGGAGAGCCGCCGCACCCAGCGCTTCACCTACGTGCTCGACGCCGCCGGTACCGACGGCCGCCGCGCCCGCGGCGTCGTCCGGGGCCCTGACACGTACGGGTCGACCGCGGTGATCGCGGTCGAGAGTGCCCGTCGTCTCATCGCCGACCCTGCCAAGCCGGGAGTACTCGCACCCGCCCAGGCCTTCGAGCCCACCGCCTTCCTCGATTTTCTCGTCCCGTACGGGATCCAGTGGACCGTCGAGGAGGAGCCGGCCACCTGACCCTTGCCCGCCTGGCGGGAGGGGCCCGGAGACAGCCGTGTGCCTCTGACCGGGGACGACGGCGAGGTGTAGGCGATCTCCTCCGTCGCCAGGCAGGAGAACTACGCCGGCTTCCGCCGTCATCCGCGGGCCAGGAGCGGGGCCGTTCGACGCCGTGAGCGGGGAGGCGGGTCGCCGCCCGAGGGGAATCGCGGTGTGGCACGCAGGTGCCGCGATTCCGATACACTGGGCGACGGCTCGCGGGGCTATGGCGCAGTTGGTAGCGCGCCTCCATGGCATGGAGGAGGTCTGGGGTTCGAATCCCCATAGCTCCACGGCAGGTCGTTCTTGAAATGGCCTGAAGCACGTTGACGAGATCCCGTCCGATCGGACGGGATCTCGTCGTTTCTCCGGATGGCGTGACCGTCGACAGACTCTTCCGAGTGGGTGTGGCGGCCGCGGAGAAGGGTGCTGGCGGTGTGCAATCACTGCGAGCGCAGCACGGACCGGCCGAGAGGCATGCGTGGCCTCGCGGCCGGTGATGTGGTGTGTGGTTGGTCGAGCTCGGACTCAGCGGCCTCGTCGACACTGCGGATCAGCTCGGCCATCCGGCACCTCCATCGCGATCATCGCTTGTGGACGCAGACCCTAGCCATCAGAGGCGACATTATGGCCTTGTCGTATCCACGATCACCGAATCATCTGCTGATCGGTTCATAGGTATCGCCCCATTCGTTGAGCAGGACGAAGCCGGGCAGCGTCACCGTCTCCAGGAGACGGGCCAGCACGTCCGCCGCCGGGGGGAGATCCAACGTGAGCAACCCGACCGCCGAGGCGCGGCACGAGTCAAGATCGATGCCGTCGTCGCTGTACTCCCGCTCCAGCTCTGGGACCATCGATCGCATCGCTTCCAGACCGCCGGAAGCGTGTGCGAGACAGTCCCTCCAGTACGGGACCCTCACGATCAGCTGGATCGCGGTGCTCAGATCACGACTGATCAGTCCGGCCTGTCCTTCGGAGTCGGCATACAGTACGGGCCGCTGTCCGGCGGTGTCCCCGCACAGGAAGAACGTCCCACCCGCACCGTCACCGGCAATCGCTTCCAGCGCATCACCGGACGCCAGCTTTACCGCCTCGACGTGATCGGTCCGGGAGACGTCGAAGTCGAACGGCCATGTCAGCAACTCGGCGGCCGCTGGGGCGCGGTGGATGAGGTCGAGCAGGGGCTCCGGGTGCGCCACGATGAGCACCGTAACAGCTCTCGGCACTCCTCAACCGCGGCACGTCTGCCATGATCAGATGATCGAGGCGGAGTCCGAGTCAGGCAAACCACGGCATATCATCCTCGGCGCACCCGACCGACTGCCGAGGTGACGGTGGCGCGGGTGCGCCGCTCGTCCAGGCGATCCGGATCTTCGACCGGCCGGAGTCCGGCCGTGGGCTCCGCGGGACGTGTACCCACGCCCGAGCCCGCACCCATGAAAGCCGGGTGAACACCTCCGTCATGGGGCCGGTTGCCGATGGACCTCGAACACGCCAGCCGGCCTCGCCCCCGGGAACGGTCGGAGGCCGGCTGCCGCGAAGTCTGGAGGTCGCAGGCCGGACAGGTCAGCCGTTCGGATTCATGATGTAGACGATCTCGTCGGTCTCGATCTTGTGCCAGCCTTCGAGCCACGTGTAGTAGCCGTCGCCCCTGCCGCCCCACAGACGGCTGTCGATGTAGACGCGCATGGTCCGCCCCGGACCCACGTGCACGCCGTCGACGTCGCCCCAGCCATTGGTGTTCTGCCCGCCGTAGAGGTAGCGGATGTTTCCGTTGATGTTTCCCCAGTCCATCGTGACGGAGACGGTGTCCGGGCTGTAGTTGTAGACGAGGCCGCACATGGTGCCGATACAACCGCCCAGCGGCGTCACCGCCGGATCGGGGCTCGGGCCCGTGGTGCTCACCCCGGCCGCAGCCGGGGGCGCGACGGCGAACATCCCGACGAACGCGGCGACGGTCGCACCGACAGCCGCATGTGCCTTGAGCTGACGTAACACGGTCACTCCTTCTTGTCTGCGAAAGCAGCCGCTGACACGGCTGTTGTGAGGTTCCGGCCACGGTGCGGTCGCGGAGGGTCGCACCTCCGGCCGAGTCGAGTTCCGGGTGAGGGTCGCGGGCGGAACCGGATATTCATGGGACGCGCGCGAAAGTCATTTCCATGGCGTCGCGCCACGCCCGTGCCGGCCTGGAGAATCGAATATGCCGAGGCCTTCCGCGTGCTTTCGCCTGCGGGAGGCGCCTCCGCACGCACAGCCTGATCGGCCGGCTGCGGGAAGACAACAGGCGAGGCCCGATCTGGGAAGCCTGGGACGACGAAGCCGCCTCTGCCTGCGGAAACGGCAGACCTTGGGACGCTCGACCGCATGGGGTACTCTCTTCCCGGCGATGCCGCCGCCCTGTTCCGTAGACCCAAAGGTGGGCCATGGCAACATCCGCGGAAGTGGGAGCCTTACTGACTGAGCTGAAAAAACGCAGCGGACACAGTTACCAGTCGATAGGCCGAACGGTGAGCGTCAGCAAGTCCACCGTCCATCGGTATTGCACGGGCCACTCGATTCCCCCCGAATTCAGCATCATCGAACGCATCGCGCGCGTCTGCGGCGCACGGCCCGAGGAAATGGCCCGCCTTTATCGACTGTGGGAGGCCGCGGTGCTGCTCGCCCCCGGCCCTTTGGAGGAGGAGCAGGCGTCCGGCGCCCCCGCCATGGCCCGTGACCCTGACCCCGCGCCGGGCGACGCCGGGCCCCTGCCGGGCGATGCCGGGCCCGAGCCGGGTGACGAGGCCGGGCAGCGGCGTCGGACGCGCCGGTTGACGGCCTCATGGAAGATCGCGCTGCTGGCGGTCATCGGCGTGCTCGTCTCGATGGCTCCGATGTCCGACGGCCCGGCCGTGCCGGTCCACCCGCCGATGCGGCCCCACGCATCGCGCGCTCTCGTCGTGCCAGGCGATCTCGGCGGCTGGACGCGGCCGGCCGCCCCTGTCCCGGCCACGCTGTTCGGCGTCACGCTCAACAGCTCGACCGGCGCCATGCCGGCGTTCCGGGTGGGCGCGGTGCGCCTGTGGGACAGCACCACCAAGTGGTCCGACATCCACCCGAGCCGCGGCGAGTTCGACTGGTCGATCCTGGACCGGCTGGTGAACGGCGCCCGCCAGGCCGGGCTGCCGGTGCTGTTCGTGATGGGCGGCACTCCCCACTGGGCCAGCCCCGCCGGGCCTACCGGTCCCTACCCGGGCGGCTCGCGGACCTCACCGCCGGACCGGCTGTCCGACTGGGACAGCTTCGTCGGCGCGCTGGCGAAGCGCTACCGGGGCCGCATCGAGGCGTACGAACTGTGGGTCCTCGCCAATGACCGTCGCTTCTACAGCGGAAGCATGGAGACCCTCGTCGAGATGACACGACGGGCCGGCCGCATCATCCGCTCGATCGATCCGGGCGCCCTGCTGGTGTGCCCCGGCATGGGCCGGCTGTGGAGCGCGGAGGGGCGTGCCTCGTTGCGCAGGTTCGCCGAGCTCGGCGGGTACGACCACTGCGACGTGGCGGGTGTCAAGCTGCACCAGCGCACAGCGGCCGACCCGCCGGAGACCATGCTCGGCCTCGCGGCGACCGTCGACCGCGCGTTCCACCAGGCCGGTGTCCATCCCCGGCTGTGGAGCACCGGCACCACGTACGACATCCCCCTGCAGGGCGCTCTGGACGGCGCCAGGGCCCGCGCCTACGCGGTCCGCTTCTACCTCACCGGCCTGTACGCACGCCCCCTGAACGTCGAACGGATGTACTTCTACAACTGGGGCGGCGGCAAGATCCCCATCGTGCTCCAGACAGAGGGCAGTCCCCCTACCGCCGCCGCACTGGCCGTGGAGCAGCTGCAGCGCTGGCTCGCACATGCCCGCGGCCATTCCTGCGGCCATGGCCTGGCGTTCAGGCTGCCGGCCAACGCCTGGCGCTGCCAGTTCACCATCGACGAGCCCGGCCGCCGGCACGAGGCGGCGGTCGTGTGGACGGACACCGGCACGGCGACGATCGCCACGGGGGACGGCGCCAGGATCGTGCGCCGCCTGGACGGCGGGGAGACGGCCGTCAGGGCAGGCGACGACATCCAGATCACGGAGGAACCGGTGCTCATCGAGTTCGACCGGTAGGGGTGGTCCCCGAGGTCATGCATCCCGCCCGAGGAGGCGCGCACCTGGCGAGTCACGCGAGCAGCATCACAGCGCCGCACCTCTCGTACGCGACGAACGGAGATCTCCGATGCCCCGAACCGGCGGGTCGCTGAACACTCGGGCCTCGACGGCCCTCCCGGTCCCGATTCCCCCATCGCCTCAAGGCGACGGTCCCGTCGGGAGACGGTGATGGCGGGTCCCACGTCACGGCGGATCCGTGCCGTCGCCGCGCTGGCCTGGCAGGCGAACCCGGCGGCCACCACCGGCGCCGTCATCCTCGGTGTCTGCGCCGGGCTCGCGCCCGTGGTCACGGCCTGGCTGACGAAGCTCGTGCTCGACGCCCTCGCCCGAGGCGACGGCGCCGCCCGCCTGGTGCCGCTGGCCGCCGGGCTCGCCGTCACCGGACTGGCGGTCATCGTGCTGCCCCACGTGGCCGACTACGCCCAGGCCCAGCTGCGCCGGGATCTGCGGCTGCTCATCTACGACCGGCTGTTCCGGGCGGTCAACACCCATCCCGGGCTCAGCCGGTTCGAGAACCCCTCCTTCCACGACACGCTCCGGCTGGCCTACGAGTCCAGCAACAACGCGCCCGACCGGCTCGTCGTGGGCACCCTGATGATCGGCCAGGCGGTGATCACCCTGTCGGGGTTCGTCGTCACGCTGCTGGCCGTCAACTGGATCATGGTCGCCGTCATCGTCGTGGCCGCTCTGCCCTCGGTGCGGATCCAGCTCGTGCTGAGCCGCGAACGGGCCGAGATGATGTGGGACATCACCCCCGCCATGCGCCGGCAGATCTTCTACGGCGACCTCCTCACCAGGCCGGAGGCGGCCAAGGAGGTGCGGCTGTTCGGCCTGGGCGACCACCTGCGCGGGCGGATGCTCCGCGAGGTACGCGGCATCAACCGCGCCGAGCGCGACCTCGACCGCAGGACGCTGCGCAGCCAGGGCGTGATGGCGCTGCTCGGCAGCGCCGTCGCGGGCGGCGGGTTGCTGTGGGCCATCCTGAGCGCCGCGTCGGGCGGCATCACCGTCGGCGACGTGACGGTGTTCGTCGCCGCCGTCGCCGGGGTGCAGGGTGCGCTGACCACGATCGTCGGCCAGTGGGCGGACGCCCACAACGCCCTGCTGATGTTCGGCCACTACACGCAGGTCGTGGAGGCCGGGCCCGACCTGCCCGTGCCCGCCGATCCCGCCCCGCTGCCCGCCCTGCGCGAGGGCATCGAGCTGCGCGACGTGTGGTTCCGTTACAGCCACGAGCACCCGTGGATCCTGCGCGGCGTCGACCTGTTCATCCCGGCGGGCCGCACGGTCGCGCTGGTCGGGGTCAACGGCGCGGGCAAGAGCACCATCGTCAAGCTGCTGTGCCGGCTGTACGACCCGGAACGCGGGCACGTCAGGTGGGACGGGGTGGACCTGCGCGACACGGACCCGTCGCGGCTGCGCGAGCGGATCGGCGCGGTCTTCCAGGACTACATGGAGTACGACCTCAGCGCGGCCGACAACATCCGGCTCGGCGACCTGAAGGCGGGCGACGACCGCGGACGCGTCCAGGACTCGGCCCGCCAGGCCGGCATCCACGACGCGCTCACGGCCCTGCCGCGCGGCTACGACACCATGCTCAGCCGCATCTTCGGCGACCGTGACGACCAGTCCGGCGTCGCCCTGTCCGGCGGGCAGTGGCAGCGTCTCGCGCTGGCCCGCGCGTTCATGCGCCGCCGCCAGGACCTGCTCATCCTGGACGAGCCCAGCTCCGGCCTCGACGCCGAGGCGGAGCACGAGGTGCACACCAGCCTGCGCCGCTACCGGGGCGACCGGACGAGCGTGCTCATCTCGCACCGGCTCGGCACCGTGCGCGACGCCGACCTCATCGTGGTGCTGAGTGGCGGGCAGATCATCGAGCGTGGCACGCACGAGGAGCTGATGGCGGCCGGGGGCGAGTACGCCCGGCTGTTCACCCTGCAGGCGAGCGGCTACGACTCGCCGGGCGATGGACGGTCGCCGGGCGACGGACGGTCCTCGGGCGACGGACGGGCGCAGGAGGCCGAGGGGCCCGGTTCGCCGGATGGGAGCCCGCCGGGGCGGGAGCCGGGCGCGGAGGCGGGCCTGACGGACGGCGACAGCCCGCGTATGACGACGCCGAACACGCGGTCGGCCGGCAGGTAGCCCCAGAGGACGACCGCGTACGACCTGGGCTCACTCGAGTGCCGTGGCGATCTCGGCTCCGCCCCTCCAGTCACATGGCGCTGTCTTCGCCTATTTGGCGAAATGTCACTCCGGAAACACCTGTCCCGCATAGCGTGGCACGCGATCACTGCTCGCTGTCGCATCCGTAAGGAGACGTGATGTTCCGTCGAGCCCTCGGCGCGCTGGTCGCCGCAGGCGCCCTGCTGCTGCCGGTCACCCCCGCCGCGGCGGCGACCACCGCCGAGCCGCTGGCCCGCGCCCACGCCCACAACGACTACGAACACGAGCGCCCCCTCCTCGACGCGCTCGACCACGGCTTCACCAGCGTCGAGGCCGACATCTACCTCGTCGACGGCGAGCTGCGCGTCGGGCACGACCCGGAGGACCTGCGGCCCGGCCGCACCCTCCAGTCGCTCTACCTCGACCCGCTGGCCCGCCGCGTCCGTGCCGGGCACGGGCGGGTCTTCCCCGGCAGCCGCCAGGGGCTCCAGCTCCTCGTGGACATCAAGAACAACGGCGCCGCGACCTACACCGAGCTGGACCGGGTGCTGCGCTCGTACCGCAAGATGCTCACCGCCTACCACCGGGGCAGGGTCAAGCCCGGCGCCGTGACAGTGGTCGTCAGCGGCGACCGGCCGCGCGACCTCATGGCCGCCCAGCGTGACCGGTACGCCTTCTACGACGGCCGGCTCGGCGACCTCGGTCTCGGCGGGGCGTCGCTGATCCCGCTGATCAGCGACAACTGGACCAAGCACTTCGCCTGGCGCGGCGAGGGTGAGATGCCGCAGGCCGAGCGGGACCGGCTTCGTGAGATCGTCCGGACCGCGCACCGCGACGGGCAGCGGGTGCGCTTCTGGGCGACCCCCGACACGGCCGGGCCCGCCCGCGAGGCGCTCTGGCGGGAGCTCGTGGCGGCGGACGTGGACCACATCAACACCGACGACCTGGCCGGGCTCCAGCAGTTCCTGCGCGCTCACGACCGCGACGCGGCGGACGCTCCGCAGGACGCGGCCGGAGCCTCCCACGACACCGGCGCGGACGGCGAGCGCCACCAGGTGAACGCCGCCGCGTGACGCGCGTCGCCGGCCTCCAGCGCTGATCAGCCCTGGAGGCCGGCGACGGCGACCAGCGTGCGGTGGCGCGTCGGGGCCTGCGCCTCGTCGACCAGCGCCACCGCGAAGTCCGCGTACGGGAACGTCGCCTCGCCGGAGGACGGCAGGACCTGGCCGCCGCCGAGCCGGTAACGGCCGGTGCGGGGGGCGTCGTCGAGGAAGACGGGCGGCGGGGCCAGCACCACCCAGTCGAGGCCGGTGCTCGCGTCGCGGAGCGCCTCCAGCTCGGCGGCGTGGCCGAGCGAGAACGCCCGCGCCTCCTCCGGGAACCCCGGCGTGTCGTGCACCATGACGCCGGGCGCGGCCTCCAGCGTGGTGCCGATGCCGGCCAGGACGAGCCGGCCGACGGCGGCCCGGGCCAGCCCCTCGACGAGGGCGCGCGC
>NZ_KZ559482.1:0-60664 GCF_002850745.1 Nonomuraea indica | reverse complement strand
CCCCCGCGGGGGGGACGTGGGGGCGGGCCGCCACGCTGATCGCCGCGTCGTGTCCCACCGCGACGGCCGCCACGCTGCCCGCGTCGGTGACATCACCGGCCACCAGCGTCACACCGCCGCCCGCGGACGCGATCCCGCCGCCGGCGTGCCGCCCGTGTCCGCCACGCTCCCCGCCACCGAGTCGGCGGCCGTCGACGGCGAGGGAAGCGGGGGTGACATCCTGTGTGGCCGGGGTCGCGGGGGTGGTGGGATCTCCCGGCGTGGCCAAGGTTGCGGGTGCGGGTGTGGCCAGGGTTTCGGGGGTGGGGGACAGGAGGTGCTGGTGCCTGGCCGGGTCGCGGACGACCGCGGTGACGTGGTGGCCGCGGGCGACGGCCTCCGCGACCGCGTGCCTGCCTGCCCGCCCGCCCGCGCCGAAGATGACGATCTTGCTCATTTGGGTGATGCTCCGTTTCGCCGGACCGGCCTGGTCGCCGGCCGATGTGGCGGACGCTAGCGGGCGCCCCCTTGGTTCCCGCAACGAAACCCGCGTACGCTCGCGGCGTGACGCAGCCCCTCGACCCCGGCATGTTCGACGCCTGCGCGCAGGTCACGCCGCTCATCCGGGTCGGCGACAAGTGGACCGCGAAGATCATCAGGTGTCTGGAGACGGGGCCCCGACGATTCTCGGAGCTGCGGGCGCCGTTGCGCGGGATCACCGCGAAGGTGCTCACCGAGACCCTGCGGGCGATGGAGCGTGACGGGCTGGTGACACGGACCGCCTACGCGGAGATCCCGGCGCGGGTGGAGTACGAGTTGAGCCCGCTCGGCCGGACGCTGCTGAAGCCGCTGGCCGCCGCCTGTGAATGGGCCGCCGCGCACATGGCGGAGGTGACGCGCGCACGCGGCGTGCACGAGCCGCTGTAGCGCTCCGGGGGTAGCCGGTGGCTTCCTGACCTGCGGCTTCGCGAGCCCGGACGGCGTCTCCGGTGATCCCTGTAAATCGGCAGCCTGCAATGCGGCAAGTCTGTCCGTTTTATTGTGGTTTTGGTTTCCCTATCCCCTTCATGGGCATGTGGGCGATCGGCTGGTGACGGCCAGTCGGTGCTCGACACAGTAGGGAGCGCACGTCATGAATGACCGGGCCAGAGTGGCGCTTGCACTCGCCGCGGGCTATTACCTCGGTCGGCGCCACAAATTGCGTTTGGCGACAATCCTGGCGGCCGCCGGTGTCGCTCGCAACCTGCGTAAGGGCGACAGCAGCGGCCTGCTGAAGCACGGCATCAAGCTGCTGGGCCAGTCTCCTCAGATGGAGGAGATGACCAACCGGCTGCGCGGGGAGCTCATGGAGGTCGGCAAGGCCGCCGCCGTGGCCGCGACGAGCAAGCAGCTGGAGACCCTGACCTCGCGGCTCCACGAGCGCGCCGAAACCCTGCGGCACTTCGGCGAGTCCGAAGGTGGCCGGGCGCGCGCGGAGGAGGACGAGTACGAGGAAGAAGGCGCCTACGACGAGTACGAGGAAGAGGAGCCGGAAGAGGAGCCCGAGGAGAAGCCCAGGCCCCGCGCGAGGAGCACCAAGAGCTCACCCGTCACCCGTACCCGGCGTCCCACCGCCGGCACGAGCCGGAGGGGGAGGTGACCCGGCATGGCTGACGTGACGAGGATGACCGGGACGGCTCGCAGAGCCGCGGGGCAGGCCGCGGGCCGAGGGCGGCAGGCGGCGGGCGGCGCCGTGGGCACCGCCACGGACAAGGGGCGACAGGCCACCGAGGGCGCCCAGAAGCTCCTGCCCGACGGGCTCACGAGCGAACTCGGGTCCGCCCTGCAGAACGTCGCCCTCGCCCTGGCCGAACGGGCGCTGTCCTCCGTGACGAACAAGGTCGAGGGCGTCACGGGCCGGCTCACCGACTTCGCCGAGGGCGACGGCGGCGGCAACCTGCTGAGCGCGCTCACCGGCTCGGACAAGAAGCCCGGATCGATCATCGCCGGGGCGGCGACGGGCGCGTTCAAGGGCGCGGTCGGCAGCCTGTTCAAGGGGAAGGGCAAGGGCAAGGGCGGCAAGAAGCTCAAGCTGACCAACATCGTCGAGGCCGTCGACGTGGGCGCGCCGCGCCGCGTGGTCTACAACCAGTGGACGCAGTTCCAGGACTTCCCGACGTTCATGAAGAAGGTCGAGAAGGTCAACCAGGAGTCCGACGAGAAGCTCACCTGGAAGGCGCAGGTCCTCTGGTCGCACCGGGAGTGGAAGTCGACGATCCGCGAGCAGGTGCCCGACGAGCGGATCATCTGGCGTTCGGAGGGCGCGAAGGGCTACGTGGACGGCGCGGTGAGCTTCCACGAGCTCACGCCGGACCTGACCCGCGTGGTCGTCGTCCTCGAATACCACCCGCAGGGCCTCTTCGAGCGCACCGGCAACCTCTGGCGCGCGCAGGGCCGGCGGGCCCGCCTGGAGCTCAAGCACTTCAAGCGGCACGTCATGACCAACGTCATGCTCCATCCCGACGAGATGGAGGACGGCGGGTGGCGCGGCGAGATCCGCGACGGCGAGGTGGTCAAGGACCACGAGACCGCCGTGGACGAGGAGCGCGAGGCCGAGGAGGGCGCAGAGGAAGAGGAGCCCGAGGAGGCCGAGGGCGAGCGCGCCGAGCTGACCGCCGAGGAGGAGGAAGAGCCCGAAGAGGAGGAGGAAGAGGAGCCCGAGGAGGAGGAAGAGGAGCCCGAGGAGGAGGAAGAGGAAGAGGAGCGGGAGACCGCCGAGGCCGAGGAGGAAGAGCCAGAGGAGGAGGAAGAGGAGGAGCCAGAGGAAGAGGAAGAGCCAGAGGAAGAGGAGAGGCCGCGCCGTGGCCGCGCCGCCGCTCCGGCGGCCCGTGGCAGGGCCCGGAGCCAGGGCGCCGAGCGTCCGGTCCGGCGGCGTCGAGCGGAGCCCGAGGAGGAAGCGCCGGCGCGCCGCAGGGCGGGTAGCCGCGGCGGGTGACGCCCGCGCCGATCGAGGAGCGAACGAATGACTGTACAGCCCGCGTCTTCCGGCGGAGTGGCCCAGCGGCCCTCCGCCTCGGGCCTGGCAGATGTGATCGACACGATTCTGGACAAGGGCCTGGTGCTCGACGCCTACGTGCGGGTCTCGCTCGTCGGCATCGAGCTGGTGACCATCGACGCGCGCATCGTGGTGGCCAGCGTGGACACCTATCTGCGCTTCGCGGAGGCGGTGAACCGGCTGGATCTCGCCGAATCGGGCAACCAGCAGGGCCTGCCCGAGCTGATGCAGAACATGACGAAGAGCGGCGCGGCCGGCAAGAGCAAGGGGGCCGTGCAGGGCGTCCTGGAAGCGGCCGGCGACAAGCTGCAGGACATCATCGGCGAACCCGCCCCGGACTCCGAACGGAGGTCCGCCCGGGGGCGACGCAAGGGGGAGGGCTGACATGGCGGAACGTGCGGCGACCGGGACCTCGGCGGCCGACCGGCCGGGGGAGGAGGCCCGCCCGCAGCGGGTCGGCACCTACGTGTACGGGATCGTGCCGTCCGACGTCGAGGTGGCCGAGGACGCTCGCGGCGTGGGGAATCCGCCCCATCCCGTGACGCTGGTCCGGCACGGGGAGATCGGCGCGCTGGTGAGCGATCTGACCAGCAAGGGGCCGCTCGGCACGCCGGACGACCTCGTGGCGCACGAGCAGCTCCTCGACGCCACCGCCGCCGAGGTGCCGGTGCTGCCCATCAGGTTCGGGGCGGTGATGCCCGGCCCGGACGAGATCGTGGACGAGTTGCTCGCCCCGCACCACGACGAGTTCAGCTCGGCGCTGAAGGAGCTCGAGGGGCGGGCCCAGTACGTGGTCAGGGGCCGCTACGAGGAGCGGACCGTGCTCGCCGAGGTGCTGGAGGAGTACCCGGAGGTGGCGCGGCTGCGTGACCAGATCCGGGAGCAGCCCGAGGAGGTGACCCGCGACGCGCGCATCCAGATCGGGGAGATCGTCAACGCGGCGATCTCCGCCAGACGGGAGGCCGACACGCAGGCGGCGTACGACGCCCTGGCGCCGCTGGGCGTGATGGCCGCCGTCCGGGAGCCGACCCACGAGCTGGACGCCGTCCACCTCGCGCTCCTCGTCGAGACGGAACGGCAGGCGGAACTGGAGGAGGCGGTGGAGGAACTCGCCGGGCAGTGGGCCGGACGCGTCACGGTGCGCCTGCTCGGGCCGCTGGCCGCGTACGACTTCATCGTGACACCGGCGGCGGGGTGAGCGGAGATGGGCCTGTTCGGGCTGCTGTTCGGCTGGCCGCTGGCGCCGGTCCGCGGCGTGATCCGGCTGGGTGAGCTCATCCAGGAGCAGGTGGAGCGGGAGATGAGCGACCCGGCGGCCGTCCGGCGGGAGCTGGAGGAGCTCGACCGGGTCCTGGCCGCCGGCCTGATCTCGGAGGAGGAGCACGCCGAGCGGATGCAGGAGGTGCTGCAACGGATGATCGGCGCGCCCGTCCAGGCCGGCGCGGCCGCTCCGGAAGCCGAGAACGGGGAGAGGTGATCTGGTGCCTGCCAGGCGGAGGACACGCGACGAGCCGGATGCCGGCATCCTCGACGCGGCCGAGCCCGTCGAGGAGTACGAGGAGAACCCCGTCGACGAGGACGAGGGCTACCAGGATGAGGACTACCGGGATGAGGACTACGACGTGCCCCGGCGCCTGAACGCCATGACGGCGGGCGAGGCCGGGTTGCGCCACATCGCCGAGCTGACCTCCCGCCAGACGGAGGGCGTCACGCTGGTCAAGCCCCAGGACGACGGCTGGCTGGTGGGCGTGGAGGTGGTCGAGGACCGCCGCATCCCGTCGTCCGGCGACATCCTCGCCCTCTACGAGGCCGAGCTGGACGAGGAGGGAAACCTGCTGTCCTACCGCAGGCTGCGGCGCTATCGGCGCGGCAGCGGTGACCTGGGTGAGGCGGCGCGATGATGGAACCGATGCGGCAGGGGCCCGCCGGACGCCCGTCGTCCGTGGCCGGGGGCCGGGAGCCGACGAACCTGGGCGACATCCTGGAGCGCGTGCTCGACCGGGGTCTGATCGTCGCCGGTGACATCCGGGTCAACCTCCTGGACATCGAGCTGTTGACGATCAAGCTGCGGCTCGTCATCGCCTCGGTGGACACGGCCAAGGAGATGGGCATCGACTGGTGGGAGCACGATCCGTGGCTGTCCGGAGGCGACCGGCACCTGGTGGAGGAGAACCGCCGGCTGCGCGAGCGGGTCGCCGAGCTGGAGGACGGGCACCCGTCCCGCCGCTCCATCGAGGGGACGGTCGAGTACGCGGACGAGGAGCCGCCGCGCAGGCCGCGGGCCGGACCGGCGGGCGAGCGGGAGCGTCGCGGCGGCGAACGGGAGGAGAGGAGACGGCATGGCCGCTGACGCGGGCACGTACCTGTACGCGGTCGCGCACGGCGCCGGGGCGGCCCCGCCCGAGGAGCTGACGGGCGTGGCGGGGGCGCCGGTACGGGCGATCACCCGGGCGGGCCTGGCGGCCTACGTGAGCACGGTGCCGCTCGACGAGTTCGGCGAGGAGCCGCTGCGGCGCTCCATGGAGGACCTCGACTGGCTGGACCGCACCGCCCGCGCCCACCACCACGTGGTCGAGGAGGTGGCGAGGCGGACGGTGACCGTCCCGGTCCGCCTGGTCACCGTCTACTCGGGCGACGACCAGGTGCGCGCGCTCCTGGACGAGCGGCACGACGACTTCACCCAGGCTCTCGCCCGCGTCGCCGGGCGCAGGGAGTGGGGCGTGAAGGTGTACGCGGGATCCGGCGAGCGGGCCGACCCCGGGACGAAGGACGACGGCCGCGACGAGGGGACGTCGGCGTCCTCGCCCGGCATGGCGTACCTGAAACGGCGGCAGGCGAGCCTGCGCGGCCGCGAGGAGGCGATGCGGCGGGCATGGGAGCGCGCCGAGCGGGTCCACGACGTCCTGCGGTCCATCGCGGTCGCCAGCCGGCGCCACCGGGTCCAGGACCCGCAGCTTTCCGGGCGCGCGGAGGGGATGGTGCTCAACGGCGCCTACCTGGTGGAGGACGACCGGAGCCAGGAGTTCGCGCGCGTCCTCGAGGAACTGCGCGCCCAGGGCGGGGAGATCGAGCTGACCGGGCCGTGGGCGCCCTACTCGTTCGCGATGCTGGACGACCCGGTCGACCACGGGGGCGCGGCGTGACGTTCGAGCCGACGCGCGGCGCCGCACTGGCGGCCGAGGGACGCCTGCCGTCGGAGCGGGTGGCCCTGGTCGACCTGCTGGACCGGCTGCTCGCGGGCGGCGTGGTCATCAGCGGCGACCTCGTCCTGTCCATCGCCGACATCGACCTGGTCCGGATCTCGATCCGGGCGCTGATCACCTCGATCCGGGAGTCCGAAGCCTACGATGACCTCGACCAGTTCTGACCCGTCCGGCA
This sequence comes from Nonomuraea indica, assembly GCF_002850745.1. Lineage (GTDB taxonomy): Bacteria > Actinomycetota > Actinomycetes > Streptosporangiales > Streptosporangiaceae > Nonomuraea > Nonomuraea indica. Next base: position 54,273 of record NZ_KZ559482.1, on the reverse strand, counting down.
GGCAGGCGCGCTCGCCCCGGCTCCGCATCGAGACCGATCCGGAGGCGGTGGAGCGCGACCTGTCCCGGCTCGTGCTCACGCTGGTCGAGCTGGTGCGCCAGCTCGTGGAACGCCAGTCGATCCGCCGGATGGAGCGGGGCGACCTGTCGGACGAGCAGGTCGAGACGCTGGGTCTGACGCTGATGAAGCTGGAGGAGGCCATGACGGAGCTGTGCGAGCGGTTCGACCTGACCCCGGCCGATCTCAACCTGGACCTGGGACCGCTCGGCACCCTCCTGCCGGAGGACTAGCGTGGGTCGGCACGACTAGCCCGCGGCGGTGTCGTCCGTGGGGGTCTTGCGGCGCTTGCGCATGGTGCCGACGCCGCCCCAGAACGCCAGACCGGTGATCGTCACGCGGGGGCCTCCGGGGCGGCCGGGGCCGTTGGCCCGGTGGTCGAATCCGCCCATGATGCCGATGCCGCTGACCTCCACTTCGGCGTCCTCGGGGACGATGACGCCGACGCCGCCCATGACGGCGAACGCCCTGATCCGGATCTCGTTCCCGTCGAGGATCGCGTCGCGCAGGTCGATCGTGCCGCCGCCCCACACGGTCACGGAGGTGAACGTGCGCGCGGCCCGCCAGCGACCGGCCCGGGTGAAAGCACCCAGGAACGCCAGCCCCAGCTTCCCCGCCCGGCTGACCGCCCCGCCGCTCGCGGGCGCCGCGCCCCGGGTCGTGTCGGGCAGGTCGTGGGTGATGCGCTCCAGCTCGCCGTAGGTCCTGGCGGAGTAGACGAGGTCGAGCCGCTCGTGGAACTCCGCCATCGGCAGCCGGCCCTCCTCCGTGGCCGAGCGGAGGATGTCGAGCGTGCGGTCACGATCGCGGTCGGAGGGGCGCAGCTGCAGGGGGTCGCGATCGGGGAGGTCGGCCATGATCCGAGCGTAGCGGTCATTTCACCAGATTTCATGCTCGCACGGCCTCGTGCGGATCACACTTCGACCCGGTGGCAACGGCACGGGCCCCCGCCCGCGCGCGAGCCGGGGGCCCGGCGAACCTCTCCGTCGCTCGTCGAAGGGCCGTCCGGCGTGACACGACCGTAATCGGAGCCCCTCTTGACGTGACCTATTGTTAACGCTCACAGTCTTGTCAAGCCCGGAAAGGAGCAGTTCGTGGGATCGATCCCGGGTCGCCGCCCGCCGGTCATGGCCGACGTGGCCAGAGAGGCCGGTGTGTCGCACCAGACGGTCTCACGGGTGCTCAACGAGCATCCCAACGTGCGCGGCGAGACCCGCGCCAAGGTGCTCGAAGCGATCGACAAGCTCGGCTACCGCCGCAACCTCGTCGCCCGGGCGCTCGTCACGCGGCACTCCCGGACTCTCGGCGTGGTCAGCTTCGACACCACGCTGTACGGCCCGGCGAGCACCGTCTACGGCATCGAGCAGGCGGCCAGGGCCGCCGGCTACTTCATCAGCATCGTCAGCCTCAAGTCGATCGACCGGGCCGGTGTCCGCGACGCCCTCGACTACCTGGCGGACCAGGGCGTCGACGGCATCGTCGTGGTGGCGCCGCAGCGTTCGGCCGCCCAGGCGCTGACCGACCTGCACCTCGGCGTGCCGACGGTCGCCGTCGAGGGCGGCGAGGCCGACGAGGTGTCGGTGGTCTGCGTCGACCAGGCCGAGGGGGGCAGGCTCGCCACCGAGCATCTGCTGTCCCTGGGGCACGAGACGGTCTGGCACGTCCGCGGCCCGTCCGACTGGCTGGAGGCCGAGGGGCGCGTGGCCGGGTGGCGGGCCGCGCTGGAGCGGGCGGGCCGTGAGGCCCCGGAGCCGCTCGCCGGGGACTGGAGCCCGCGCTCGGGCTACGAGGCGGGGCGCAGCCTGGCGAGCATGACGGACGTGACCGCGGTCTTCGTCGCCAACGACCAGATGGCGCTCGGGGTGCTGCGGGCGTTCACCGAGCGGGGCGTGCAGGTCCCCGACCGGGTGAGCGTCGTCGGGTTCGACGACGTGCCCGAGTCGGAGTTCTTCTCGCCTCCGCTCACCACCATCAGGCAGGACTTCGACGCGGTGGGCAGGCACAGCATCGAGGTGCTTCTACGGCAGATCGAGGGTGGGGAGCCGCACGCGCGCGAGCGCCTCGTGGTCCCGCCCTCGCTGGTCGGCCGGGCCAGCACGGCCCGGATCTAGTCGGGGACAGGTTGGCACGGCGCTGACACGGCCCATTATGTTAGCGCTCACATTCAGGAAGGAACCCCCCACGTGTTGAAGAGGATCTCGACCCTGGCTCTCGCCGGGCTCACCGCCGTGACGCTGGCCGGCTGCGGCGGCGGTGGTGGCGGCACCGGCGCCTCCGGCGGCGGCGACGGCTCGATCACCATGGGCTTCTCGCAGGTCGGCGCGGAGAGCGGCTGGCGTACGGCCAACACCAAGTCGGTCCAGGAGTCGGCCAAGGCGGCCGGCATCACCCTGAAGTTCTCCGACGCCCAGCAGAAGCAGGAGAACCAGATCAAGGCCATCCGCTCCTACATCCAGCAGAAGGTGGACGTCATCGCCTTCTCGCCGGTGGTGGAGTCGGGCTGGGACACCGTCCTGAAGGAGGCCCGGAACGCCAAGATCCCGGTCATCCTGACCGACCGGGCCGTGGACTCCAAGGACACCGGCCTCTACAAGACCTTCCTCGGCTCCGACTTCGTCGAGGAGGGCCGCAAGGCCGGCAAGTGGCTGCTGGAGGAGTACAAGTCGGGCACCGACCCGGTGAACATCGTCGAGCTGCAGGGGACCACGGGCTCCGCTCCGGCCAACGACCGCAAGGCCGGGTTCCAGGAGGTCATCGGCGGCGAGGCCAAGTTCAAGATCATCGCTTCGCAGACCGGCGACTTCACCCGGGCCAAGGGCAAGGAGGTCATGGAGGCCTTCCTGAAGGCCCACCCCGACATCGACGTCATCTACGCCCACAACGACGACATGGGCCTCGGCGCCATCGAGGCCATCGAGGGCGCGGGCAAGGTGCCCGGCAAGGACATCAAGATCATCACGATCGATGCCGTCAAGGACGGCATGCAGGCCCTCGCCGACGGCAAGATCAACTACATCGTCGAGTGCTCCCCGCTGCTCGGCCCGCAGCTCATGGACCTCGCCAAGAAGGTCGTCAAGGGCGAGTCCGTCCCCGCCCGCGTGGTGACGGAGGAGACCACCTTCACCCAGGAGCAGGCCAAGGCCGCGCTGCCCCAGCGTCAGTACTGACCGGTGGCCGGGCCGGTCCCCGCGGGGCCGGCCCGGCCGCGTGCGACGAGCGCGAACAGGAGAGGGGACGCCGCGATGGCCGAACCCGAACCCATCCTGCGCATGAGCGGGATCGGTAAACAGTTTCCCGGAGTCAGGGCCCTCGACGGCGTCGACCTGAGGCTCCTGCCGGGTGAGGTGCACGCGCTGATGGGCGAGAACGGCGCGGGCAAGTCCACGCTGATCAAGGTGTTGACCGGGGTGCACCCCTGCGACGAGGGCACCGTCGAGCTGGCCGGGCGGGAGGTGGCCTTCGCCGGCCCCCTGGAGGCCCAGCAGGCCGGGATCAGCACCGTCTACCAGGAGGTCAACCTCTGCGCCAACCTCTCGGTGGCGGAGAACATCTTCATCGGCCGTGAGCCACGCCGGCGCGGGCGCATCGACTTCCGGCGCATGCGGACGCGGGCCGCCGAGCTGCTGGCCCGGCTGGAGCTGGACGTCGACGTCGCGGCGCCGCTGTCGTCCTGCTCGCTGGCCATCCAGCAGATGGTCGCCATCGCCCGCGCGATCGACGTCGACGCCCGGGTGCTCATCCTGGACGAGCCGACCTCCAGCCTCGACGCGGGCGAGGTCGAACAGCTCTTCCGGGTGATGCGCAGGCTCAAGGAGGAGGGCATCGCCATCCTCTTCGTCTCCCACTTCCTCGACCAGATCTACGAGATCTCCGACCGGATGACGATCCTGCGCAACGGCCGGCTCGTCGGCGAGTACCGCACCAGCGAGCTGAGCCAGGTCGAGCTGGTCGCCAAGATGATCGGCAAGGAGCTGGCCGACCTGGAGAGGCTGCACGGCGAGGCCCGGGTGTTCGACCGCCCGCTCGTCGAGGCGCGCGGGCTGGGCCGGGCCGGCGCCGTCGAGCCGTTCTCGCTGACCATCCACGAAGGCGAGGTGGTGGGGCTGGCCGGGCTGCTCGGCTCCGGCCGTACCGAGATCGCCCGGCTGCTCTTCGGCGCCGACCACGCCACCACCGGCGAGGTGACGGTCGGCGGCACCGCCGTGTCGCTGCGCACGCCGCGCACGGCGATGGCGCACGACATCGCCTTCTGCTCCGAGAACCGCAAGCAGGACGGGCTCATCCCCGATCTCACGGTCCGGGAGAACATCATCCTCGCCCTGCAGGCCACCCGCGGCTGGACCAGGCCGGTGCCGCGCGAGCAGCAGGACGAGCTGGTCGGCCGGTACGTCAAGGCGCTGCGGATCAGCCCGCCGAACCCCGACCACCTCGTCCGCGACCTCAGCGGCGGCAACCAGCAGAAGGTGCTGCTCGCCCGGTGGCTCATCCTGGAGCCGAAGCTGCTCATCCTGGACGAGCCGACCCGGGGCATCGACGTCGGCGCCAAGACCGAGATCCAGCGCCTGGTCGCCGAGCTGTCCGACGGCGGCATGGCGGTGCTGTTCATCTCCGCCGAGCTGGAGGAGGTGCTGCGGCTCAGCCACCGGGTCGGCGTGCTGCGCGACCGCAGACTGGTCGCCGACCTGCCCAACGACGACGCGTTGACCACCGACGTGCTGCTGGAGACGATCGCGAGCGGAGGGCGGGCATGAGACGACTGCTGTGGCCGCTGGCCGTCCTGGCGGCCCTGATCCTGCTGAACGTGGCGTTCTCGCCCGGCTTCCTGTCGATCCAGATGCGGGAGGGCCACCTCTACGGCAGCCTCATCGACATCCTGCGCTTCGGCGCGCCGCTCATCCTGGTCTCGCTGGGCATGACGCTGGTCATCGCCACCGGCGGCATCGACCTGTCGGTCGGCTCGGTGGTGGCCATCTCCGGCGCGCTGGCCTGCCTGCAGATCAGCGAGGACGCGAGCGTGTTCACCGCCGTGGTGCTGGCGCTCGGGCTCTCGGTGCTGCTCGGCGCGTGGAACGGCTTCCTCGTCGCCGGGATCGGCATCCAGCCGATCATCGCCACGCTGATCCTCATGGTGGCCGGACGCGGTCTGGCGCAGCTCATCACCGACGGGCAGATCATCACCGTCAACAGCCCCGCCTACAAGCTCATCGGCGGCGGCTACCTGCTGACGCTCCCGTTCGGCATCCTGCTCGTGCTCGTGGTGCTGGGCGTCACCGCCTTCCTCACCCGCAGGCTGGCGCTCGGCATGCTCATCGAGTCGGTCGGCGGCAACGCCGAGGCCAGCCGGCTCGCCGGCATCCGCGCGCGCGGGATCATCGTCATGGTCTACGCGTTCGCGGCGCTGTGCGCCGGCGTCGCCGGCCTGATGATCAGCTCGAACGTCTCCAGCGCCGACGGGAACAACGCCGGACTGTGGATCGAGCTCGACGCGATCCTCGCGGTGGTCATCGGCGGCACCTCCCTGGCGGGCGGCCGCTTCTCGCTCGGCGGCACGGTGGTCGGCGCGCTCATCATCCAGACGCTGACCACGACGATCTACTCGGTGGGCGTGCCGCCGGAGACCACCCTGCTGTTCAAGGCGCTCGTGGTGGCCGCGGTCTGCCTGATCCAGTCCCCGTCGTTCCGTGACAAGGTGTTCCGCCGCCGTGGAACAGCGGCCGGGCCGCGACCGGCGGCCGAGGAGAAGGTGCGGGTGACGGCATGACGCCCCCTGCGATGACGTCCGGCCGGGGCGCGCTGCGGGCCGTCCCCGCCAGGTACGTTCCCGTGCTGGTGACGGCCTGCCTGTTCGTGGCGATGTTCGTGGCGGGCGGCGTCCGCTACGAGGGCTTCGCCGGCGGGCAGGTGATCCTCAACGTCTTCGTCGACAACGCCTTCCTGCTGGTCGTCGCGGTCGGCATGACGTTCGTGATCCTCACCGGCGGCATCGACCTGTCGGTCGGCGCGGTGGTCGCGCTGTCCACGATGATCTCGGCCAGTCTCATGGCCGGGCCGGGCTGGCCGCCCTACCTGGTCATCCCGCTGGTGCTGCTGATCGGCTCCACGCTGGGGCTGGTGATGGGCTACATCGTGCACGCCTTCGACATCCAGCCGTTCATCGTCACCCTGGCCGGGATGTTCCTCGCCCGGGGCCTGTGCTACACGATCGGCACCGAGTCCATCCCGATCGAGGACCCGACGTTCACCGCGTTCGCCCAGACCAGGATCGACCTGTTCGCCGACCTGTGGATCTCGCCCAGCGTGATCGTCGCGGCGCTCGCGGTGCTGGCGGCGGCGTACGTGCTGCACTACACGCGGCTCGGCCGGACCGTCTACGCCACCGGCGGCAGCGAGCAGTCGGCGCTGCTCATGGGCCTGCCCGTCGGCCGGACGAAGATCGCGGTCTACACGATCAGCGGGTTCTGCTCGGCGCTCGGCGGCGTGCTGCTGTCGTTCTACATGCTCTCCGGCTACGGGCTGCACGCCGTCGGCATGGAGCTCGACGCCATCGCCGCGGTCGTCATCGGCGGCACGCTGCTGACCGGGGGGTCCGGGTTCGTGTTCGGCACGGTGCTCGGGGTGCTGGTGCTGGGGCTGATCCAGACGGTCATCACCTTCGAGGGCACGCTCAGCTCGTGGTGGACGAAGATCTTCATCGGCCTGCTGCTGTTCGTCTTCATTCTGTTGCAGCGTCTATTCTCGGCGCGGCGCCGTCCGTGACCGTGTGTGCGGCTGTGCCGTACCGACCTTGGGGAGTGTTGTGTGAGCGCTAACAATGACCACTGTGTGATCGGCGTCGACTTCGGCACGCTGTCGGGCCGCGCCGTGGTCGTGCGCGTGTCCGACGGCGCCGAGCTGGGCACGGCCGTCCACGAGTACACCCACGGCGTCATCGAGGACCGGCTGCCCGGCACGGACGTCCGGCTGGCGCCCGACTGGGCGCTCCAGTCGCCGCACGACTGGCTCGACGTGCTGCGCACCGCGGTGCCCGAGGCCGTGGCCGCCGCCGGGATCGACCCCGCCCTGGTGATCGGCCTCGGCACCGACTTCACCGCCTGCACCGTGCTGCCGGCCCGGGCCGACGGCACGCCGCTGTGCCAGGAGACGCCCGACCGGCCGCACGCCTGGCCGAAACTGTGGAAGCACCACGCCGCGCAGGCGCACGCCGACCGGATCAACGCGCTGGCCGCCGAGCGCGGCGAGCCGTGGCTGCCGCGCTACGGCGGCAGGATCTCCTCCGAGTGGCAGTTCGCCAAGGCACTGCAGGTGCTGGAGGAGGACCCCGAGGTCTACGCCAGGACCGAGCGGTGGATCGAGGCAGCCGACTGGATCATCTGGCAGCTCACCGGCGTGGAGACCCGCAACGTCTGCACCGCCGGCTACAAGGGTGTCCACCAGGACGGCCGCTACCCCTCCGAGGACTTCCTGGCCGCGCTCCACCCGGACTTCGCCGGCTTCACCGGCAAGCTCGGCCACGAGCTGTCCCCCCTCGGCGGGCTCGCCGGGCGGCTCACCGCCCGGGCCGCCGCCTGGACCGGTCTGCCCGAGGGCATCGCCGTCGCCGTCGGCAACGTCGACGCGCACGTCACCTCGGCCGCCGCCGACGCGGTCCGGCCCGGCCAGATGGTCGCCATCATGGGCACCTCCACCTGCCACGTGATGCCCTCCGACCGGCTCGCCGAGGTGCCCGGCATGTGCGGCGTCGTCCGCGACGGCATCGTGCCGGGCCTGTGGGGCTACGAGGCCGGCCAGTCGGGCGTGGGCGACATCTTCGCCTGGTTCGTCGACCACGGCGTGCCCGCCTCCTACACCCGGGCCGCCGAGGAGCGCGGCCTGTCGGTCCACGCGTACCTGACCGAGCTGGCCGCCGCCCAGCGGGTGGGCGAGCACGGGCTGGTGGCGCTCGACTGGCACAACGGCAACCGCTCCGTGCTGGTGGACCACAACCTGTCCGGCGTGATCGTCGGCCAGACGCTCAGCACCCGGCCCGAGGACGTCTACCGCGCGCTCATCGAGGCCACCGCGTTCGGCGCCCGCATGATCGTCGAGACGTTCGAGAAGGCCGGCGTGCCGGTCGAGGAGTTCGTCGCCGCGGGCGGGCTGCTGAAGAACCACTTCCTCATGCAGATCTACGCCGACGTGCTGCGCCGCCCCCTGTCGGTGATCGGCTCCGACCAGGGCCCGGCACTCGGCTCGGCGATCCACGCGGCCGTCGCCGCCGGGGCCTACGCCGACATCCAGCAGGCCGCCGCCGCGATGGGCACGCGGCGGGACAACGCCTACCTGCCCGACGAGGCCAGGGCCGACGCCTACGACCGGCTCTACGCCGAGTACCGCACCCTGCACGACTACTTCGGAGACGGACGGATGCTGCACACGCTGCGCGCGATCAGGAACGAGGCCGGCAAATGACCGCCACGGACGTGAGGGACATGCGGCGGACGGTCAGCGACCTGCACGCCGAGCTGGTGCGCAACAACCTCGTGGCATGGACCGCCGGGAACGTCTCCGGCCGGGTGCCCGGCGAGGACCTGTTCGTCATCAAGCCGTCGGGGGTCGGCTACGACGAGCTGACACCGGAGACCATGGTCGTCTGCGACCTCGACGGCAACCTGGTCGAGGGCGCGCACTCCCCGTCCAGCGACACCGCCGCGCACGCCTACGTCTACCGCAACATGCCCGAGGTCGGCGGCGTCGTGCACACCCACTCCACCTACGCCACCGCCTGGGCGGCCCGCGGCGAGGCCGTCCCGTGCGTGCTCACCGCGATGGCCGACGAGTTCGGCGGGGAGATCCCCGTCGGGCCGTTCGCCCTCATCGGTGACGACTCCATCGGCCAGGGCATCGTCGAGACGCTCAAGGGGCACCGCTCCCCGGCCGTGCTGATGCGCAGCCACGGCGTCTTCACCATCGGCAAGGACCCGAAGGCCGCCGTGAAGGCGGCCGTCATGTGCGAGGACGTGGCCCGCACCGTGCACGTCGCGCGCCAGCTCGGCGAGCCGCTGACGATCGCGCGGGCCGACATCGACCGCCTCCACGACCGCTACCAGAATGTCTATGGACAAAGGAGCCCGCGTTGAAGATCTGGTTTCTGACCGGCAGCCAGGGACTGTACGGCGAGGAGACGCTGCGGCAGGTCGCCGAGCAGTCGCGGCGCATCGCCGAGGCGCTGCCGCTGGCCGTGGAGTGGAAGCCCGTGCTGACCGACGCGGCGGCGATCCGGCGCATCATGCTGGAGGCGAGCGCCGACGACACGTGCGCCGGGGTGATCGCCTGGATGCACACCTTCTCGCCGGCCAAGATGTGGATCGCCGGGCTCGACGCGCTGCGCAAGCCGCTGCTCCACCTGCACACGCAGGCCAACGTCGAGCTGCCGTGGAGCTCCATCGACATGGACTTCATGAACCTCAACCAGGCGGCGCACGGCGATCGGGAGTTCGGCCACATCCAGACCCGGCTGCGCGTCGCGCGCAAGACCGTGGCCGGGCACGTGAGCGACCCGTACGTGGCCGGCCGCGTCCTCGCCTGGGCGCGGGCCGCCACCGGCCTGGCCGAGGTCCGCACGCTCAGGCTCGCCCGCTTCGGCGACAACATGCGCGACGTCGCCGTCACCGAGGGCGACAAGGTGGAGGCGCAGCTCCGCTTCGGCGTCTCGGTCAACACCTACGGCGTCAACGACCTGGTCGAGGCCGTGGACGCCGCCACCGACGCCGACGTGACCTCCCTGGTCAAGGAGTACGAGGAGCTCTACCGGGTGGCGCCCGAGCTGCTCGGCGAGCGGCGCGAGTCGCTGCGCTACGCCGCCCGGATCGAGCTGGGCCTGCGTCACTTCCTGGAGGGCGGCGGCTTCAAGGCGTTCACCACGAACTTCGAGGACCTCGGCGGCCTGCGGCAGCTCCCCGGCCTGGCCGTGCAGCGGCTGATGGCCGACGGCTACGGCTTCGGCGGCGAGGGCGACTGGAAGACCGCGGTGCTGCTGCGCACGCTCAAGGCCATGGCGCCCGGCGGCGGCACCTCGTTCATGGAGGACTACACCTACCATCTGACGCCCGGCGAGGAGCTCATCCTCGGCGCGCACATGCTGGAGGTCTGCCCGTCGATCGCCGCCGGCACGCCGTCGTGCGAGATCCACCCGCTCGGCATCGGCGGCCGGGAGGACCCGGTCCGGCTGGTGTTCGACGCGACCCCGGGCCCCGGCGTGGTGGTCGGGCTGGCCGACATGGGCGACAGGTTCCGGCTGGTGGCCAACGAGATCGACATCGTGACGCCGCCGGAGCCGCTGCCCAGCCTGCCGGTCGCCCGCGCCGTCTGGCGGCCCCGGCCCGACCTGCGCACCAGCACCGAGGCGTGGCTGACCGCCGGCGCGCCGCACCACACCGTGCTGTCCACCGCCGTCGGCGCCGAGGAGCTGACCGACCTGTCCGACATGCTGGGCGTCGAACTGCTCCTCATCGACGCCGGCACCACGACCCGCCAGTTCGCCAAGGAGCTGCGCTGGAACCAGGCCTACTACCGGCTGGCCCAGGGGCTGTAGTGGCGGGCGCCGCGTCCCCGGGGGCGACCAACTGGGCCGGCAACGTCGCCTTCCGCGCGAGCGGCGTGCACCGGCCGGCCGGCCTGGAGGAGCTGCGGCGGCTCGTCGCCGGCGCCTCGCGGGTGCGGGCACTGGGCAGCGGCCACTCGTTCAGCGACGTGGCCGACGCGCCCGGCGCGCTGGTCCGCCTGGACCGCATGCCGCAGGAGATCACCCTCGACCGCGCGGCGGGACGGGTGCGGGTCGGCGCGGGCGTCACCTACGCGCGGCTGGCGGACGCGCTGCACGCCGGCGGGCACGCGCTGGCCGCCATGGCGTCGCTGCCGCACATCTCGGTGGCGGGCTCGGTGGCGACGGGCACCCACGGCTCCGGCGACGGCAACCGGAGCCTGTCGGCCGCGGTGTCGGGCCTGGAACTCGTCACCGCCGACGGCTCGCTCGTCACGCTGGAGCGGGGCGAGGCCGACTTCCCCGGCGCGGTGGTCGCGCTGGGCGCGCTCGGCGTCGTCACGGCGCTCACCCTCGACGTGCTGCCGGCGTTCGAGCTGCGCCAGTACGTCCTGGAGGACCTGCCCTGGGACGCCCCCTTCGACGAGGTGCTGGCCGCCGGCCACAGCGTCAGCCTGTTCACCGACTGGCACTCCGTCCGCGTCTGGCTCAAGCGCCACGACGAGCTGCCGGCCGGTGCGCGGTGGGGCGCCCGGCCGGCGGACGGGCCGCGCCACCCGGTGCCCGGCATGCCGGCCGGCGCGTGCACGGCGCAGCTCGGCGTGCCGGGACCGTGGCACGAGCGGCTGCCGCACTTCCGGGCCGACGCGCCGCCCAGCAGCGCCGGGGACGAGCTGCAGTCGGAGTTCGCGCTGCCCAGGGCGCACCTCGGCGACGCGCTGGCCGTGCTGCGCGCCCTCCGCGACCGGATCCGGCCGGCGCTGCAGATCTCCGAGGTGCGCACGGTCGCCGCCGACGACCTGTGGCTGAGCCCGTTCCACGGCCGCGACAGCGTGGCCGTGCACTTCACCTGGGTCAGGGACTGGGACGTGGTGCGCCCGGTGCTGCGGCTGGTGGAGGACGCGCTGGCGCCGTTCGAGCCGCGGCCGCACTGGGGCAAGCTCTTCACCCGGTGGCCGGCGTGCCCGCCGCGCTTCGCCGAGCTGGTGCGCCGGTACGACCCCGCGGGGAAGTTCGGCAACGACTTCGTGCGCAGGCTCCTCGAAACCTGACGGAATCTGACAGGTACGGCTCCCACTCGTACACCCTGGACTACCGCCTGCCGGACTGATCCCTCAGTCGCGCGGCCGCATCCAGTCGAAGCTGCGCTCCACCGCCCGGCACCAGTTGTCGTACTCGGCCGCCCGGCGCTCCGGCTCCATGACGGGCAGCCACTGGGCGGCGCGGTGCCAGTTGCGCCGCAGCCCCTCCAGGTCCGGCCAGTAGCCGACGGCCAGCCCGGCGGCGTACGCGGCGCCGAGCGACACGGTCTCGGCCACCATGGGGCGCACCACCGGCACGTCCAGCACGTCGGCGATGTACTGCATGAGCAGGTTGTCGGCCGTCATCCCGCCGTCCACCTTGAGAGTGCGCAGCGCCAGGCCGGAGTCGGCGTTCATCGCGTCGACGACCTCGCGGGTCTGCCAGGCGGTCGCCTCCAGCACCGCGCGGGCGAGGTGTCCCTTGGTGATGTACGAGGTCAGGCCGACGATCACGCCCCGGGCCTCGCTGCGCCAGTGGGGGGCGAACAGCCCGGCGAACGCGGGGACGATGTAGCAGCCGCCGTTGTCGTCCACGGTCTTGGCCAGCGTCTCGATCTCCGCGGCGCTGTTGATCAGGCCGAGCCCGTCGCGGAACCACTGCACCAGCGCGCCGGTCACCGCGATCGGGCCCTCCAGCGCGTACACGGCAGGCTCGGCGCCGACCTGGTAGCCGACGGTGGTGAGCAGCCCGTGGGACGAGCGGACCGGCTCCGTGCCGGTGTTGAGCATCAGGAAGCTGCCGGTGCCGTAGGTGCACTTGGCCTCGCCCGGCGCGAAGCAGGTCTGGCCGAACAGCGCCGCCTGCTGGTCGCCGAGCGCGGCGCCGATGCGCACGCCGGGCAGGACCCGGCTGGCCACGCCGTACGTCTCGGTGGACGGGCGGATCTGCGGCAGCATCGCGCGCGGCACGCCGAAGAAGTCGAGCAGGTCGGCGTCCCACTCCAGGGTGGCCAGGTCCATGAGCAGCGTGCGGCTGGCGTTGGTGACGTCGGTCAGGTGCAGGCCGCCGTCCGGCCCGCCGGTCAGGTTCCAGATCAGCCAGCTCTCCATCGTGCCGAACAGCACCTCGCCGCGCTCGGCGCGCTCGCGCAGTCCCGGTGTCGCGTCGAAGAGCCAGCGGATGCGCGGCGCGGAGAAGTAGGTGGCGAGCGGCAGGCCGCAGCGTTTCTGCACCATCGCGGCCTCGGGGCGGGCCGCCAGCTCGTCGACCAGGGCGTTCGTCCGGGTGTCCTGCCAGACGACGGCCCGCCGGAGCGGCAGCCCGGTCCGCCGGTCCCACAACAGGGTGGTCTCGCGCTGGTTGGCGATGCCGATCGCCGCGATCTCCTCCAGGCCGACGCCGGCCTGCCGGAGCGCCTCGGGGGCGATGCGCTCCAGGTTGCGCCAGATCTCCATGGCGTCGTGCTCCACCCACCCCGGCCGCGGGAAGTGCTGGCGGTGCTCGCGCTGCGTCACCGACACCAGGCGCCCCCGCTGGTCGAAGACGATGCACCGCGTCGACGTCGTCCCTTGGTCGATGGACATCACATAGCGCATGACCATGTCGTTCACCTCGGTAGGTGTGGAAAGTGGCTACCAGCGGGACGCACCGAGGTCCCGGGACACCGCGCGCGCGGCGTCGCGCACGAACGTCACCAGGGCGGTGTTGGGCTGGCCTTTGGCGTCGCAGATCCGCTCGACGGCGCCGGTGATCCCCATGGCCCCGACCACCAGGCCGCCGTGGCCGCGGATGGGCGCGGCGACGGCCGCCTCGCCCACCGTCATCTCCTCCACCTGGGCTGCCCAGCCCACCTCGCGGATGGCGGCGAGGGCGCGGGCCAGCGCCCTGGGCTCGACGATGGTGCGGCGGGTGAACGCGTCGAGCGGGCCGGCGCCGAGCGTGGCGCTGGCGCCCGAGTCGAAGGCCAGCAGCACCTTACCCAGGGCGGTGGCGTGCATCGGCAGCAGGGAGCCGACGTCGAGCGTCTGCAACGAGTCGTCGGGACGGAAGACGTGGTGCACCACGAGGACCTGGCCGTCGAGGACGGTGCCGATCTTCACGGACTCGCAGCTCCGCGCCGCGAGGGCGTCGGCCCAGTTGATCGCCCGCGAACGGAGCTCGTTGACGTCCAGGTAGCTCGTGCCGAGATGGAGCAGGGCGGCTCCGAGCTGGTACTTGCCCGTCGCGTCGTCCTGCTCCACGAAGCCGACCAGTTGCAGGGTCCGCAACAGGCCGTGGGCCGTGCCGCGCGGCAGGCCGAGCGAGGTGGCGATCTCTCCCACGCCGAGCCTGCCGGAGCTGCGGGCGAGCAGGCGCAGGATCGCCGCTCCGCGCTGGATGGACTGCACTGGACCTGGCACGGTCCAGAGCGTAGCCCCCTCTCGGGGGTCGTTCGACATTGTCGGCAGACCAAGCCCAAGAATCTACGCATACCCCTACATACTGGGGCGGGTGTGGGCTCGGTCATAGCCCATAGACGATAGCCCCGTATGTCATAGCTGACTAGTGTTCGACATTGTCGGCACCTTGTCGTTGACCCGCCCGTTTTCCTCACCTAACTTCCAGTCAACTGTGAGGCACCCCAGCGCCTCACCGACTTCCTGCCTGCGACGACGCCGGTCCCGGCGCGGTGGCGAGGCGGATGAGGAGGAAACATGGCGGAACGCCTGAAAGCCCGAGGACTCCTCGGCGAGATGGCCGCCGAGTTCGCGGGCACCATGATCCTGATCCTGTTCGGGGTCGGAGTGGTGGCCCAGGTCGCGGCAGCCGAGATCGGAGACCACGACAGCATCGCGTGGGCGTGGGGGCTCGGTGTGACCCTCGGCGTCTACGTCGCCGCCCGGATCAGCGGCGCGCACCTCAACCCGGCCGTCACCATCGCGCTGGCCGCCTTCCAGGGCTTCTCCTGGCGCAAGGTGGCCCCGTACGCGCTGGCGCAGACCCTCGGGGCCTTCGTCGCCGCGCTCATCGTCCGCTTCAACTACGCCGAGGTGCTGGCCAAGGCCGACCCCGGCTTCACCATCAAGACGCAGGGCGTCTTCTCCACGCTGCCGGGCAACGGCACCCTGCCCGTCGGCACCTGGGGCGCCTTCCGCGACCAGATCATCGGCACCGCGATCCTGCTGTTCCTCATCCTCGCGATCACCGACATGCGCAACAACGCCCCGCTCGCCAACCTCGCCCCCGTCGTCATCGGACTGCTCGTCGTGGCGATCGGCATGGCCTGGGGCACCAACGCCGGCTACGCGATCAACCCCGCCCGCGACCTCGGCCCCCGGCTGGCGTCGTTCCTCACCGGGTACGAGACGGCCTGGCAAGATCAATACGGCCAGCTCTACTTCTGGGTGCCCATCGTGGCCCCCATCATCGGCGGCCTGATCGGCGCCGCGCTCTACCAGCTTCTCGTGGGCCGCTTCCTGCCCGTCGACGACGACACCGAGCCGGGCCGAGTGCCGGAGAAGACCTCGTACGAGACCGTCTGACCATTCACACCCCCGTTGAGGAGGCACGATTCCATGCCGGACTTCGTCGGAGCCGTCGACCAGGGCACCACGAGCACCCGCTTCATGATCTTCGATCAGGGTGGCAACGAGATCGCCCGCCACCAGCTCGAACACGAGCAGATCCTGCCGCAGGCCGGCTGGGTGGAGCACAACCCGACCGAGATCTGGGAGCGCACCCGGGCGGTCATCGAGACCGCGCTCACCAAGGCGAACCTCGGGGCCGGCGACCTGGCGGCGCTGGGCATCACCAACCAGCGCGAGACCACGGTGGTGTGGAACCGCCGGACCGGCCGGCCGTACTACAACGCCATCGTCTGGCAGGACACCCGCACCGACCGGATCGCCTCGGCGCTGGAGCGCGAGGGCAAGGGCGACGTCATCCGCCGCAGGGCGGGCCTGCCCCCGGCGACGTACTTCTCCGGCGGGAAGATCCAGTGGATCCTGGAGAACGTCGACGGGGTCCGCGAGGCGGCCGAGGCCGGTGACGCGATCTTCGGCACCACCGACACCTGGCTGCTGTGGCACCTCACCGGCGGCATCGACGGCGGCCTGCACGTCACCGACCCGACCAACGCCAGCCGGACCATGCTGATGGACCTCGAGACCCTCGACTGGGACGACGAGCTGCTGTCGTTCTTCGGCATCCCGCGCCGGATGCTGCCGCTGATCGTGCCCTCCTCCCACTCCGAGGCGTACGGGCGCACCCGGCCCGGCGGCCCGCTGGCCGGCGAGGTCGTGCTCGGGGGCGTCCTCGGCGACCAGCAGGCCGCCACCGTCGGCCAGGTGTGCTTCGACGTCGGCACGGCCAAGAACACCTACGGCACCGGCAACTTCCTGCTGCTGAACACCGGCACCACCCCGGTGCGGTCCCAGCACGGCCTGCTCACCACGGTCTGCTACCAGCTCGGCGACCAGGCCCCGGTCTACGCGCTGGAGGGCTCGATCGCGGTGACCGGGTCGGCCGTGCAGTGGCTGCGCGACCAGCTCGGCATCATCTCCGGGGCCGAGCAGAGCGAGTCCCTGGCCCGGCAGGTGGACGACAACGGCGGCGTGTTCTTCGTGCCCGCCTTCTCCGGGCTGTTCGCCCCGTACTGGCGCTCCGACGCCCGCGGCGCGATCGTCGGCCTGTCGCGCTACAACAACAACGCGCACATCGCCCGCGCCACCCTGGAGTCGATCTGCTACCAGAGCCGTGACGTGGTCGAGGCGATGCGTCAGGACTCCGGGGTCGCCCTCGACGTGCTGCGCGTGGACGGCGGCGTCACCGCCAACGACCTGTGCATGCAGATCCAGGCCGACGTCCTCGGCGTGCCCGTCTCCAAGCCCGTGGTCGCCGAGACCACCGCGCTGGGCGCCGCCTACGCGGCCGGGCTGGCGGTCGGCTTCTGGAAGTCCTGCGACGACCTCAAGCAGAACTGGCAGGAGGACCGCCGCTGGGAGCCCCGGTGGTCGCAGGACCGGCGCGACACGGCCTACGCCACCTGGAAGAAGGCCGTCACCCGCACCCTCGACTGGGTCGACGTCGGCTGAGCCGGGCTCGCCCGGGGGCACGGGCGCGTGCCCCCGGGCCTCATCCCTGACTACGTGAAACTGAGGAGCTTTACTGTGACATCTGTACCGCTGGGACCGGCGTACCGCGCGGAAGCGCTGCGGCGGATGGACGAGAGCGAGTTCGACGTGCTGGTCGTCGGCGGCGGTGTCGTCGGCGCCGGAGTGGCGCTCGACGCGGTGTCGCGCGGCCTCTCGGTCGCCATGGTCGAGGCCCAGGACTGGGCGGCCGGCACCTCCAGCCGGTCGAGCAAGCTCATCCACGGTGGCCTGAGATACCTCGAACAGCTCGACTTCCGGCTGGTCAGGGAGGCCCTCCGGGAGCGCGACCTGCTGCTGACCCGGCTCGCCCCCCACCTGGTGCGCCCGGTGCCGTTCCTGTTCCCGCTCCGGCACCGGGTGTGGGAGCGGTTCTACGTCGGCGCCGGCATCGCCCTCTACGACCTGCTCGACGGTGCCCGTACCCTGCCGCGGCACCGCCACCTGAGCCGGCGCCGCGCGCTGGCCGCCGCGCCGTCGCTCAACGCGGACGGCCTCGTCGGCGCCGTCCAGTACCACGACGCCCAGGTCGACGACGCGCGCTTCGCGATGACGCTGGCCCGCACCGCGGCCCAGTACGGTGCCGCCGTCGTGACCAGGGCCCGGGTGACCGGCCTGGTCCGCGAGGGTGACCGGGTCACCGGCGCGCGGGTGCGTGACCTGGAGCGGGACGACGAGATCGTCGTCCGCGCCCGCCAGGTGATCAACGCGACCGGGGTGTGGACCGACGAGACGGGAGAGCTGGCCGGCAACCCGGGCGGCCTGCGCGTGCGCGCCTCCAAGGGCGTCCACATCACCGTTCCGCGCGACCGCATCACCCTGCACACCGGCCTGATCCTGCGCACCGAGAAGAGCGTGCTCTTCACCATCCCGTGGGGCCGGCATTGGATCATCGGCACCACCGACACCGACTGGTGCCTCGACAAGGCCCACCCGGTGGCCAGCCGCGCCGACATCGACTACCTGCTCGACCGGGTCAACCAGGTGCTGGAGACCCCGCTCACGCACGACGACGTCGACGGCGTCTACACCGGCCTGCGGCCGCTGCTGGCCGGGGACGCCTCCGACACCGCCAAGCTGTCGCGGGAGCACACCGTCGCCCGCCCCGCGCCGGGGCTCGTGGTCATCGCCGGCGGCAAGTACACCACGTACCGGGTCATGGCCCGGGACGCCGTGGACGTGGCCGTGCGTGACCTCGGCTCGGCCGTGCCCGCGTCCGTCACCCACCGGCTGCCGCTGCTCGGCGCGGAGGGATACGAGGCGCTGCGCAACGCCCGGTGCCGGCTGGCGGCCCGCGCCGGCCTCGACGTCGCCCGCGTCGAGCGCCTGCTCCGCCGCTACGGGTCGGCCGTCGTGGACGTCCTCGGCCTGGTCGAGGGCGATCCCGCGCTGGGCGAGCCGATCGCCGGCGCAGCCGACTACCTCAGGGCCGAGGCGGTGTACGCGGCCTCCCACGAAGGGGCGCTGCACCTGGAGGACGTGCTCGTCCGTCGGACCCGCATCTCGATCGAGGAGCGTGACCGCGGCCTGGCCGCCGCGGACGAGGTGGCGGCGCTCATCGCCCCGGTCCTCGGCTGGGACGCGGCGGACGTGCGGCGCGAGACCGAGCGCTACCGGGCTCTGGTGCAGGCCGAGATGTCGGCCGAGCTGCAGCCGGACGACGTGTCGGCGGACGCGGCGCGGGCGGAGATCTGGGCGCCGTTCGACCCGCGCGCCGGCTCCCGCGCCGTCGCCTGACCCGGCGCCCCACCGGGCTGCGCAGTCGCTGACGGGCGGCCGGGGCGGCGCGGTCGCCCGGCCGGTGGTCAGCGGAGGGGCCGCGCGGTCGCCCGGCCGGTGGTCAGCCGGCGACCGCGCCGCCGCCGAAGGTGCGGCGGTAGGCCGAGGGGGA
Source organism: Nonomuraea indica (assembly GCF_002850745.1). Lineage (GTDB taxonomy): Bacteria > Actinomycetota > Actinomycetes > Streptosporangiales > Streptosporangiaceae > Nonomuraea > Nonomuraea indica. Next base: position 35,435 of record NZ_KZ559482.1, on the reverse strand, counting down.
GGTCCGCATGGCCCGGGTGAAGTGGTGCCGGAACGTCACCGCGCTGTCGAACCCGACGGCCAGCGCGACCTCCTCCACCGGCACGGTCGTGCTCTCCAGCAGCGGCAGGCTGGCCGCCACCCGCTGCGCGATCACCCAGCGCAGCGGGCTGGTGCCGGTCCGCCGCCTGAAGTGCCGCAGGAACGACCGCTCCGACATGTGCGCGGCCCTGGCCAGGCCGGCCACGCTGATCGGCTCGGCAAGGTGGTCCAGCGCCCAGTCCATGGCTCTCGCCACGGCGTCGTCGTCGGCCACCGGCCGCACCGCCGCCTCGATGAACTGCGCCTGCCCGCCCTCCCGGTGCGGCGCGATGACCAGGCGGCGGGCGATCGCGTTGGCCACTCTCGGGCCGTGGTCGCGGCGCACCAGGTGGACGAGCAGGTCGAGCCCCGCGGCGCTGCCGGCGCTGGTGAGCACGTCGCCGCTGTCCACGTACAGGACCGAGGGATTGACCCGCACCTCGGGATGACGGCGCTGGAGCAGGTCGGTGTACTTCCAGTGCGTGGTGGCCTCGCGGCCGTCGAGGAGCCCCGCCGCCGCGAGCGCGAACGCCCCCGAGCAGACCGACACCATCCGGGCGCCCCGCTCGTGCGCCAGCCGCAGCGCCGCCACCAGCTCGCCGGAGACGTCCGCGCGCACGTCGGGGACGCCGGGCACGATGACCGTGTCGGCCGTGGCCAGCACGTCGAGCCCGTGGGAGGCCTGCACGGTGAACCCGCCCACGGCCCGCATCGGCTCCCGCGTCTCGGCGCACACCCTCAGGTCGTACCAGGGCACGCCGAGCTCGGGACGCGGCAGGCCGAAGATCTCCACGACGCAGCCCAGCTCGAACGGCGCCATCCCGTCGAAGGCGAGCACGGCCACCGAGGGAAGCCGCGTGGGCGAAGCGACCGAATGGGGCATGGCCGCATGGTAGTACCGCCGCCGCGGCCGGGCGGACGAGGCCGTGGCGCAGCGCGGGCCAGCCATCGCGGACCGTAGGTCACCGGCCGGTCACGGCCGATCACACGCTGGTCGCGGTTTGCGCTCGCTTGCGTCACCGCCCCGGCCGCCGGGCGACGGGAGACCGTCGTAGGTCATGGAGGTGGTTCGCAGTGAAATTCCGCCCTTTGGTAGTAAGTGTCGGACTTATCGGATCACTCATGCTCGCGGCGTGCGGCGGTCCCGGCGGCTCGTCCGACGGCGCCGCCGACCGCGCCGCCGACAGCGCCCCCGACCGTGTCCCCGACAGCGCTCCCGACCGTGCCGCCCCCGAGCGGTCCGGCACGGAGCAGTCCCGTACGGAGCAGGCGCGGCCCGACCGATCCTCCCCGCGGGACGACCAGGACACCCCCGCCGCCCAGATCTCCACGTTCGCCCTCGACGTGGACACCGCCTCGTACGACTACGCCCGCCGTGCCCTCAAGGAAGGGCGATGGCCCGAGCCGGGACGGATCCGGCCGGAGGAGTTCGTCAACGCCTTCAGGCAGGACTACGCCGAGCCCGAGGGCGACGGCTTCGCCGTGCACCTCGACGGCGCGCGGCTGCCGGCGGGCGACGAGGCCGTGCTGCGGGTGGGACTGCGCACCCGCGGCTCCGACGCCGCGGCCCGCCGCCCCGCGAACCTCACCTTCGTCGTCGACGTGTCCGGCTCCATGGCGGAGACGGGCCGGCTCGACCTCGTCCAGCACGCCCTGCACACCCTGCTCGACCAGCTCGCGCCCGGCGACCAGGTGTCGATCGTCTCGTTCAGCGACCAGGCCAGGCTGGTCGCCTCGATGACGCCGCTCACCGCCAGGAGCGAGCTGCACGCCGCCGTCGACCGGCTCGCCGTCGACGGCGGCACCAACCTCGAGGCCGGCGTGGTGGCCGGCTACCAGGAGGCCGCCCGGGCGTACCGGAGCGCCGCCACCAACCGCGTCGTCCTGCTGTCCGACGGCCTGGCCAACCAGGGCCGGACCGCCTGGCAGGCCATCCTCGACCGGGTCAAGGAGCACGCGGGCCGGCAGGTCACGCTGCTCACCGTCGGCGTCGGCAGGGAGTACGGCGACGAGCTGATGGAGCAGCTCGCCGACAACGGCGACGGCGCGGCCGTGTACGTCAGCACCAGGGCGGAGGCGGAGAAGGTCTTCGTCTCCCAGCTGCCCGCCACCCTCGACGTGCGCGCCCGCGACGCCAAGGCGCAGGTGGTGTTCAACCCGGCGGTCGTGGCCGGCTACCGGCTCGTCGGCTACGACAACCGTGCCCTGACGGCCGAGGAGTTCCGCGACGACGACCGCGACGGCGGCGAGATCGGCCCCGGCCACGCCGTCACCGCCCTCTACTCCGTACGGCTCAGGCCCGGCGCGACCGGCCAGCTCGCCCAGGCCGCCGTCCGCTGGCAGCACCCCGACACCAGGGCGCCCGCCGAGGAGAGCCGGTCCATCGACGCCGGCGACCTCGGGACGGCGGTGTGGGAGGCGCCGCTGCGCCTGCAGGTGGACGTGGTCGCCGCCGCCTTCGCCGGCCACATGCGGGACCGGCAGGCGTTCGGCCTGGACCTGCCGGCGCTCGGCGCGCAGGCCAGACGGCTGGCCGGCGTCGCCGAGGACCCGATGGTCACCGAGCTCGCCGCCCTCATCGAGACGGCCCGCTCCGTGTCGGGCTGATCGGGCCCCCGGCCGGCCCGCCACCGCCGGGCCGGCCGGGCGCGCGCGTGTGCGTGAGCGGCCGAACATTCCGATACACTGGTGCACGCAGCAAGGGGCTATGGCGCAGTTGGTAGCGCGCCTCCATGGCATGGAGGAGGTCTGGGGTTCGAATCCCCATAGCTCCACCCTCACGAGATCCCGTCCTGACACAGGGCGGGATCTCGTCGTTTCCGGGGGCACGCGCCGCCACCAGCCGCCGCCCGGACGGCCCGCCCCCTGGGAGGAACGATGACGGAGACCCTGCCCGCCTGGCTGTCCGGCATCCCTGCCGAGCAGCCGCATCCGGTGGCGTTCGCGACGGTCAGCGGCGCGCACCTCTACGGCTTCCCGTCCGCCGACTCCGACGTGGACCTGCGAGGCGTGCACGTGCTGCCGGCCGAGCTGGTGGTGGGGCTGCGCACCGGCCCCGAGACCCTCGACCGGACGTGGACACGCGACGGCGTCGAGGTGGACCTCGTCACGCACGACCTGGCCAAGTTCTGCCGGCTGCTGCTGCGGCGCAACGGCTACGTGCTGGAACAGCTCCTGTCGCCGCTGGTCGTGGCGTCCTCCCCGGTGCACGAGGAGCTGGTCGCGCTGGCGCCCGGCTGCCTGACCCGCCACCACGCCCAGCACTACCTGGGGTTCGCGCGGACGCAGTGGCGGCTGTACGACCGGACGGGCGAGCTGAAGCCGCTGCTCTACACCTTCCGCGTGCTGGCGACGGGGCTTCACCTGATGCGCACCGGTGAGCTGGAGGCCGACCTGACCCGGCTGTACGCCTACGGCCCGCCGTACCTGCCCGACCTGGTGGCCGCCAAGCGGGAGGCCGAGCACGGCGCGGCTCCTCCCGTGCCCACGGCCGGCGACGACGTGGCCCGGATGACGGCCGGGCTGGCGGCGGAGAGCGAGGCGTCCACGCTGCCGGACGCGGCGACCGCCCACGACGGCCTGCACGACCTCGTGGTGCGCACCCGGCTCGGCCTTGGCTGATCCCGCCCTGGTCGAGCACTCCGAGGGGCTCCGCCCGCAGGCCGGCCTGGTGGCTCCGGCCCTACGAAGCGGCGCCCCGCAGGCTCTGCTCGTAGAAGGCGAGGTCGCTCTCCAGACGCTCGCGGGTGAAGCGGTCCGGCTCGCGCTCACGGGCGGCGGTGCCAAGGGGCGTCCAGAACGCGGTGGGCGGCAGCTCGTCGGCGTCCTCCGGCAGGAACTTGAGCGCCTCCGCGGCCGCGTCACGGGCCAGGCGCCAGCCGTCGGCGGCGCCGGGAGCGGAGAGCAGGTCGTCCTCCAGGGCCTGACGGGCGTAGCCGGCGCCGGTCAGCACCCACTCGCCCGCGTCGATCAGGGTCGAGACGCCGGACCCGAAGGACAGGCCCTCGTGCCGGGCCGCCGCCTCGGTGGTGTACGGGACGCGCAGCTCGATGTGGTGCCGCCCACGGTCGTAGACCAGCGTCCAGGCGGCGGGCCCCTCCGTGACCGTCGTCCAGGGGCGATGGTCGGGAGCACCGCCCGGCCGGTCCTCCGCGACCGTCAGGCTGATGTGCAGGTAGGCCTCGGCGATGGTGCGGGCTTCACGCATGGGCGCCGTCCGGGCCGGCGGTCCGTGCGGCCAGGTCACGGTAGGTGTCGCGGACGACGAGCAGCCGGTCCAGCGCGAACCTGCCCGGCTCGGCGGCGCGCACGCCGCGGCCCTGCGCGGACCAGAACGCGTGCTCGGGCACCTCGTCCTGACCCGGCGGCACGAACTTGACGACCTCCTCGACGGCGGCCGTGGCGATGGTGAGCGCCTGCCTGGCGGCGGCCGGGTCGTCGGCGGGGACGTTGCCCGCCGTCAGGTCGGCCACCCAGAGCCACTCGCCCGCGTCGAGGAGCTGGGACGGCTCGCTCCCGCCGAACGTGGGGAACTCCCCGGTCAGCGTCTCACGCTCCGGCAGGCCGAAGAAGAACTCGCGCCGGCTGCCGCAGTCGGCGCAGTCACCCGAGTAGCGCGAGACCAGCTCTCCGCCGGAGTGGGCCAGCGTCGTCTCCCAGGTGGTCTCGACCGAACCGCAGGTGCACGGGTGCAGATCGAGGTACAGGTGTGCCTCGTCCCGCGTGCGGGCCACCGCGAACGGCATCATGCCTCCTTTGTCTCATGGCCATCATGCCAGGACGTGCGGCTCGGTCTCGTGCGACGACGAGGGGGCCGGGGGCTCCGCCGGACCGCCGGGCTCGGCGGGTCGCGCCGGCGGCGCGGTGGTCTCCGGCGGCCGCGCGGGGGAGCCGGTTCTGCCGATGCGCTCGTCGAGCAGCGTCTCGACGTCCGGCAGTCCGGCGCGCCTGCGCAGCTCCTCCTCCGGAAGCCACCAGCCGGTGCCGTTGGCGAGCCGGCGCATGCGCTCCCAGAACTCGCGTCGCGACTCGCCCCTGACACTGTGGTCGAGCAGCTCGACGAGCTGGACGGCGAGCGGGCCGGGAAGCGCGCCCCGGTTGGCGTCGCGGCCGGGCGAGCGCCTGCCCAGCCCGTGGGCCTCCGCCACCTGGACGAGCTGGTCGAACCGGCCGGCACGCTGCTGGGGGGTGGCCGAGCGCACCTGATGGATCAACTCGTGCAGCTCGGCGACGAGCTGGGCCTTCGCCACGAACGCCGCGCTCTCCGCGGTGACCGGGCCGGTCCGCGGCACACCGGACGCCGTCGCGACCAGACCGGCCACGGTGACGGCCACGGCGCGCTCCACGAGCGGCACCGGAGAGGTGCGGTTCACGGTCAGCACGTGCACCCCGTCATGCTCGGTCAGCTCGACGGGGCCGGCGGTCGGGGTGTCGCTGAGGACCACCTCCACCAGGATCGGCGTGCCCCGGCGCGTGGTGACGTCCACGAGAGCCGAGCCGTACGCGGTCGCGGTGGCGTTGTGCAGGGTGGCGGCACGGGCCACGGCGGCGACGGCGGCGGCGACGGCGTGGTGCGGGGCGCGGCCGGCGAACTCGTTGATGGCGTCCAGGTGCGCCGCGGGCAGCAGGCCGGCGCGGGCGGCGCTCACCTGCCGGGCCGTGGCCCCCTCGGTGCCCGGCATGAGCCCCGCGTTGTTCAGCTCGGTGCGGAGCTGGTCCTCCACGAAGCCCCGCTCCAGCAGGGACGCCTCGGCGCGGGCCGCGATCAGGGCCCGGATGCGGACGAGTGTGGCGGCGTCGCCGCGCCGGAGCTGGGGGACGGCGTTCAGCGGGCCGGGGACCAGCGCGTCGCCCGGCGCGAGACCCGCCTGCGCCGCGACGGCCTCGGCGATCAGCTCGGCGACGCGCAGGCGGACGGCCGACCCGTCGGCGGGCGAGACGGCCACCGACAGCCGGACCGGCTCCGACGCGCGAACCGCCACCTGCCCAGGCGGCAGGTCCGCCTCGGCAACGTCGAGGGTGAGGTCCCCGGCGGGGCCGGAGACGGTGAACGTGCCTGAGGTCACGGGCGCCACGCTCGCCCGGACCGTGCCGGCCGGGGTGACGGAGGTGACGCCCGCCAGGTCGGCGAGCGTGCCGAGGCCCAGCCCGGTGGTCGGCAGCGCGCCGATGGAGCCGGCGTGGAAGCCCGGTTGCGTCTGCCGCCCGGCCGACCACGGGTAGGACGGGTGCGACTGGCCCTGGTCGAGCAGGGCCCTGCCCAGGGTCCGCAGGGCGTGCTCCCACTTGCGCACGTCGTCGAAGGTCTGCGGCGTGGCGTCCTGCTCGTACGCCGCCTTGGCTGCCACCCACCGGCGCGACAGGTACCTGAACTCGTCGAAGCGGGCCGACACGCAGTCGTCGCGCCCCACCGACGGTCGCAGCGCGGACATCCAGCGGCGCAGCACTCCCTGCCGGGACCTGGCCGCGTCGGCGGCGATCCGGCGGCCGGCGTGCGAGATCTCGTGCAGCACCGCGCGGGCGAGCTGGTCGTTGGCCGTGCGCGGCGGCACTGACAGGTTCCGGGTGCGCAGGTCCGTCTCGCCGACGTTACCGGGAGTGACCTCGCCGATCGAGACCTCGAAGCGCAACGTCCCCCACGACTCGGTCTCCACGACCAGCGTCGAGCCGGACCACGTCCAGCCGAGCACCTTGCCGCCGAAGTCCGAGACGCGCAGGTCCCGCTCCACCGCCTCCTTCAGCTCGTCGAGCGTCACGTCGCCCAGGTGCGGCGCACGGCCGTCGGCGACGAACGCCGAACCGGCAACCTCGGGTGCGTTGACCGACGGCGTGCTCACCGACGGGGTGCTCACCGCCGGGGCGCCCCCCGGCGGGGCGCTCGCCGACGTCGCCTCCGAGCCCATCGCCGAGACGCTTCCGGCGGCTCCGGTGTCACCGTCCGGCTGCGGCGTCGGCCAGATCGCGCCGTGGTTGTGCACCGAGGACACGTCCACGCCGAGGCCGACCAGCTCGGACAGGACCCGGAGGGCGAAGCGCTCCTGGGTGCGCGGTCCCTCGTACACCTGGCGCAGGTTCACGTGGGCGTCGTCGGCGAGCCGTACCAGCTCGGGGGATAGGGTGGCGAACGCTTCGGCGAACCCGGAGTCGTGCTCGTGCTCGTCGCCGATCAGGCGGCCCTGCGGAGTGGCGAGGAAGACCCGCTCGGTGCGGTCCGGCTCCGTGATCCGCACGAGGACGTCGCGCCCGCTCTCGATGGCGTCGATCCGGGCCTGCAACAGGGACGTCCACGGGCGGGCCGGGTCGCTCTGCTGGGCGGTGACGTTCGCGGGAGCGGCGGCGGGAGCGGAGGCGTCGCGGGAGATCTGCCACTCGGGGCCCAGCGTGCCGCCGGACTCCAGGATGGCGGTCATCGCCTGGTAGTCGGTCTCCGACATGATGACGATCGCCTCGCCGGTGGCGGCGCCGGGGATGTGGACGGCGTTGCCCTGCCTCTTCGGGCCCTCGGGGGTGAGCGCCTGCCGGGTCATGGTGAGGTCGTAGTGCGTGGTGAACCGGACGATGACGGCGTCGTCCTTCTCCATCCGGGTCATCTCCCGGCGGATGCCGCCGCCGTCCGACACGCTCACCGACGCCTGCTCGCCACCCGAGACGCCGCCGCTGAGGCCGCTCGCGGAGTCCTCCATGCCGGTGCCGCCGCCGATCGGGAAGGCCATCCCGCCGGAGCTGGAGGAGCCGGTGGTCCGCTGGATACGCCAGACATCGCCCAGCTCGACGTCCTTGACGCCGCGGGCCAGCACCTGCATGTCGGTCGCCGACGCCTTGACCCGCATCTTCACCACGCGGTTGCGCAGCCCCTCCACGGGCAGCGTCATCTCGTGCCCCTGCTCGCCGTTCATGCGTTCGAACAGGGTGGTGGTCGCGGTCTCCGACAGGAGGTTCAGCAGCTCGGTCTCCAGCACCTCGACGCCGTCGCCGAGCAGCTTCTTGTTCTTGAGCGCCTTGACGACGTTCCTGTGGAGGTCGGTGCGGACGGAGTTCGCGGCGAAGCTCTGCGGCAGCGTGACCTGCCGAGGGTCGTAGCGCCTGGCCGGTTCGGCGGCCTGCTCCGCGCCGATCCTGACGAATCCGTTGGGGATGAGCCGCACCATGGTGCCGTCCAGCTCGATCGGGGTGCTGGTGACCGTGCGGCCCGCCTTGATCCCCAGGCCGTTCGGGCGCGCCTGTTGCGGGGTGCGTTCCACCTCGACGGTCATCCTGAACTTCTGGCTGACCCGCTCCATGCCGCCGTTGAACATGGCGACGCGCTGGATGCGGGTCTCCTGCTCGGCGGCCGAGCCGGTGGCCGACCGGCCGCGGTCGGTCCTGACGGAGGCGTTGCTGCCGTGGCCGTCGCCGGAGCGGTCGCCGCCGGCGTTCACCGCGTTTCCGGCGAACCGGGTCTCCGCCAGGATCTCCTCCAGGTAGGTGTAGTCCTGCCAGATGCCGCCGATGTCGTCGACGTGTTCCAGGAAGATCGCGGGGTCGTCGGTGAACTCGCCCCGGACCTTGACCACGACCTCCTCGCGCCGGCCCAGCGCGTCGAACGGGGTGTAGTAGCGGAGCTGGAGCCCCTCCTCGCTGAAGATCGTGTCGATCGGCCCCACCCAGCGGTCGTTGCTGAAGATCTTGCGCAGGCTGTCGGGGATCGCCGCGTCGGACAGCGCCTCAGTGGAGACGGACGCGACAGCCTCGCGGACCGCGTCCAGCAGCTGCACGTCCTCGCCGTTGCGCTGCAGCCGCGCGGTCTCGATGAGCGTGTGGCCGATCCGATCCTTGATCCACGACGGGAGCTGCGCCTCGCGCACGGCCTCGACGATCTCGGTGGCCCGCATGAGGAACTCGTCCACCCGCGTCAGTGTCGAGCCGGCGTCCACGAGCGGCTTGAGCGCGGCGATCAACGCCGCGGGCGTGTGCCGGTCCGCCAGCGGGACCGGAGCGGGGGACTGCTGCAACGCCTCCAGGTACCGCTTGACGAGCGGCACGGCGACCGAGCGGTCCATCTTGAGGGTGCCGTCGAGGAACCGCTCCACCACGTCGGCCATCTGGGCCAGCGGCAGGTTCAACGTGCCCTCGGCGTACATGCGCAGGACGTGGCGCTCGGGCACCGTGTAGAGAAGGGTGCCGTCGGCCGTCCGCCCCACCGGCTCCGCGCCGGTCGGGCCGCCGGTCACGTCGAAGGCCACCTTGGCCGTGAAGACGTACTGGTTGCCCGTCTCGATGGCGAGCCGTTCGCGCCCCCAGATCGCCAGGTCGGTCTGGGCCCGCGACTCGCCACCGGAGTGGGCGCCGCCCACCTTGCCGCCTTCACCCGAGCCGTCGGCGTGCTGGTGGGACACGCCGGCCGAGCCCTCGACCTTCCCGCTGTGCGACCTGGCCGAGGTGACGCCCATGCTGGCCAGGGTGAGGTTGATCTTGCCGTTCACGTCCGTGACGACGCCGACGAGTGTCGAGTCGCCGATCGTCGCACGCACGTCGGCGGAGCCGGTCGACGGGCTCAGACCCTGGGGCCGGACCAGGAGGTTGCTGCCGTACGCGGTCGTGAACATCTCCGGGTGGGCGGTGAGGGTGTAGCTGTTGGCGAGCTCGGCGAGGTGGTGGTAGGCGGGCGAGTCCGGGTCCGTCATGTCGAGCACCCCCTGCAGCGCCTCCAGCAGGTCGCCCGTGTCGACCTGCTGGGCGGTCAGGTACTCCCGCACCTCCGCCGGAGTCTCGAAGCTCTCACCGAACGGCGACGTGCCGTCCGGGGGAAGCAGGTCGCTGGAGATCAGCACCTCGGCGGTGCCGTCGCGCTCGGCCAGAAGCTCCCGCGTACCGTCCGCGTGCAGGATCTCGACCCGGGCGGTGTGCCGGATCGCGAACGCCGCCAGCGGCGCGCCGTTCTCGTAGAGCCCCACGTAGTTGATCGTGAGGCCCTGCGTGTGCCCGGTCGTGCGGGAGTAGTCCCGGCCGCCGCCCACGCCGACGTTGGGGCTGACGCCTTCGGTCTTCTCCGGGACGACGTGCTTGACGTTGGCACCGGCGCCCCAGCCCGCGTTCTCCGTGCGGCTGTGCGACCAGACGTTGGTGTCGCTGCCGATGGGCAGGTGCGCCAGCGCCTCGGACTCGATGATCCGCAGCAGCTCGGGAGGGATCCTGCCGTGCTCGGCGGTGAAGTGCTGCTCCAGCGTGACGTTCAGGGTGATGACCTGCGGCGCGCGGCCGGATTTCCGGACGACCAGTTTGATCGGGATGCCGTCGGCGGTGGCCTGGTTGTAGCCCGACTGCAGCCGCTTCTTGTCGATCTGGCGGTCGATCTCCTCCTCGTTGAGCATCTGGCTGACCCGTTCGAGCGGGTCCTTGCTGTATTGCCGCTTGCCGTCGACGATGGGCGCCAGGATGCCCTTCCTGCGGAGCCCTTCCTTGACGTCCTCCTTCAGCTTCTCGGCCTCGCTGATGCCTCCGACCCGGCCCGGGCCGGCGCCGCGCACCTTGCCGGGCTCGTTGCCGTAGATGGGCGGCAGCTCCGCCTTGCGGCCCTCCGGCGGATCCGGGGTGCCGTCGTCGCGGTAGACCCGTTCACCGTTCTCGACGGTGAACGCCTCGGCGTCCACCGGCATGCCGTACTCGTGGGCGTCCTTCTCGGCGAACCTGAACAGGCCCTTGCCCTCGCCGGTGATCGGGCCGATCTCCGTGTCGGAGTCGATGAGCTGCCCGGTCACCACGTAGTCGAACTCGACCTCCTCGCCCTGCGAGCGACCGGTGAAGCGCTGCACGCTCGGGTGGTAGGTGACGCCTTCCACGCTCAGTCCGTCGGAGACGGACGCGCCCACCGATCCCCGCCCGTTCGCGCTCGGCCCGATCGCGTACTCGCCGTCGCCCGGGACCGCGTCGGCCGTGAAGCCGGTGACGCCGAGCGTGGTGGACACGCCCCTGGACCGGCTCGACGACTGGTTGCCCGTGGCCTTGACCACTTCGACGCGCAGCCGCTCCTGCCAGACCTCGCTGGCCGTGCCGACCCGCTTGAAGCTCTTCAGCCGGGGAACGGCCTTGATCTGCAGCTGGACGAACGGCTTGCCGTTGACGTGGATGATCCGCCGCAGGCCGCTCGGGTCGTTGACCGCCTCGTCGATGCGGCCGTACAGGTCGTCGATCATGGCGGTGTAGAGCTGCCGGCGGGCGACGCTGCCCGGCGGGAAATGCTCCTCGCCCAGCGCGCGCGCCGTGTCGTCGGCCAGTTTGACGAGCCCGGTCAGGCCCAGCGCGACGTTCTCGGGGAAGGGCGTCTTGCCGCGATCCTTCTCGTCGAGCTGCGCCTCGCCCGGCGGCGGGGGCTCCATGTAGGCGTGGGAGACGTAGACCCGCAGGTTCGTGGGGTCGTTCTGGTCGCCGTGGGACACCGTGACGGGGTCCGACCAGTTCGGGTGCTTGGCGGTGCGCACCCGCACCGTCCACGTGGCCGCCGCGTCGTACGCGACGGACTCGACCCGGTCGTCCGCGACTCCGCCCGGCAGCGCGGCGTTGCCGGCGCTGCCGGTGAGCGACTGCGCGTGGCCCCCGCTGGGCGACACGCTCAGCTCGAAGTGCTTGAGGAACTCCTTGGCGTCGCCGTCGGGCAGCGCCTTGATGAGCGTGTGGAGCCTGTAGGCGGCGTCGGCGTTCTGGCTGTAGTTGGCGGAGGCGCCGACGGACCGGCCACCCTGCGGCAGCACACCGTTCATGATCTCGGAGGCCACCTTGCTCGCGCCCAGCACCTCCACCAGGTCGGTGGCCGAGATGTGGATGAGCAGCTCGCCCGGCGTGCCGCGGCCCACCCGCACCAGCGCGCCGTCGCCGGAGATGATCCGGCTGAACTCCTCGGACAGGACGCGTTCCAGCGTGTCCGGGGTGAAGGTGTGGTCGATGCCGTTCCGCCACATCATCTCGTTGACGGTCCGGGTGAGCCGGTTGAGGTGCGGAAGCCGGTCCGCCGGGACGAACGACGGGGCCGCCTCCGGCGGGGGCGCCGCCTCCCGCAGCGCCGCCTGGAGGTCCGTCAACCAGTTCTGGGCCTGGTCCGCCAGCTGGGCCAGCTGTTCGGCGGTGGGGGGCGTGCCCTGCTCCAGCGAGGACAGCAGCTTCTCGTAGGCCTCGCGCGCCTGCTCGGCGTACTCGCGCGCCTGCTGGTAGTTGTCCGCGATGCGCCCGTGCCGGTTGGCCTTGGCCTGGGCCTTCTCGGCCGCCGCCCAGGCCTTCCTGGTCCGTTCCGCCGCGCCGCGGTCACGCTGCTCCTGCGCGGTGTAGTACTCCGCGAGCTTGACGACCGCCTCTTCCATCGCCGCGGTCGACGACGTGCGCTTGGCCTCCTCGCGCTCGGTCAGGCCCTCGACGGTCCTGCCCAGCGAGTCGATCGTGTGGCGGACGTAGGAGGTGAGGTCGGACAGCGGCGTGTCCGGCGCCGTCGGCGCGGCGGACGTATGGTGCTGCCCTCCCGACCACGGGGGCAGCGGCGGCGTCTGGCCCCGTTCGCGCAGGTCGTCCAGCACCCGGTTGATCTCGTGCGCCCAGATGTTCCGCTCGTCCATCGTGGCGGCGGCCCGCCACTTGTCCGACAGCAGGCGGAACTCGTTGAGCCGCGGCAGCACGCAGCTGTCCACGCTCCGGCCTCGCTGGGAAGGCGACAGCCACCGCCGCGCCACGCCCTGGGGCCGGCCGCCGGCGGCCGCGGTGTCGTCCTGGAGACGGTGGGAGACCTCGTGCAGGACGGCGCGGGCCAGCGACTCGTTGGGGCTGCGCGGCGCGACGCGCATGATGATCGGGTCGGTCGCGGTGCCGGTGGCGCCGTCCGAACGGGCCATGTCGTCCCCGACGGGACCGACCATGACCCGGTAGTGGAGCGTGCCCCGGTTCCTGGTCTCGACCACCAGGAGATCGGACGGCTGTGGCCAGGTCAGATCGAGCACATGGCCGCCGAAGTGCGCGAGGGTCAGCTCGGCCAGGACCGCGGCGTGCACCTCCGCCACCGTGGCGTTCCCGTGGTGCGCGGGCCGGCGGTGCTGGAACAGGGACTGCGAGATCTGCCCGGCGGTGACGGTCCCCGGCCGGCTCGTCGTCGCGGCGTTCGGGCCCGTGGCGTTCGGGCCTGTGGCGTTGGTACCTGAGGCGTTCGCGCCCGCGTCCGGGGAGGAGAACGCCGCCAGCCGGTCGGCGATCTCCTGGGCGGCCGTGCTGTAGAAGCCCGGCCGCAGCCCGGCGTCGGGGGCGGGGGCCCGGGCCGCCAGGCCGGCCGCGAGGCGGTCCGCTCTGTCGGAGCCCGAGGTGTCCACGTCCAGACCCTCGGCGGCCGCGTGCGGGGCGGCCTTGGGATCGACGTGCGCGAGCTGGTCGAGGCCCTCCATGGCGCCCTCGGCCGGGGGTCGGCCGGCCGCGACGGCGATCTCGGTGCCCAGCGCGGCCGCCGCCGCGGCGCGCAGCCGCTCGGGGGTCGCGCCGTTCGCCGTCCGGATCATGACCAGGTCCTGCACCCGTCGCAGGGCCTCCGGGGTCAGCGTGACCACGCGGCCGCTCGAATCGGTGATCAGCATGCCGCCGTCGTCCAGCATGAGCCCGTGCGCGAACGCCGTCCGCTGGACATCGGCCACCGTCCGCTGCGCGATCAGGGTGGCGGGGTTGTCGGCGGACGCGTTGGCGTTCGCCGGAGCGGTGGCCGGGCTCGTCGTCTGACCGGGCGTCTGGCCGGTCGCCTGGTTGGGCGTCTGGCCGGTCGCCTGGTCGGGCGTCTGGCCGGGGGATGGCGCCGTCTGCTGGGCGGCCTGCTGGCCGGCGGAGTTGTCGGGCGCGGCCTGGCTCGCGGGCTGGCTGTTCTGGGCCCCCTGGCCGGTGTCGGGCGCCTGCCCCGGGTCGGGCGACTGGGCGGCCGGAGCGGACGGCGACGGAGCCTGCCCGGCGGTGGGCGCCTGGCCGGTCTGGCCCTGCGCGGGCGCCGGTGCGGCGGGCTGGCCGGGCGTGGGTGCCTGCCCCGGTGCGGTGGGCTGGCCGGGTGCGGTGGGCTGGCCGGGTGTGGTGGGCGACTGCTGGTTCGCCGGGGCCGGCCCGTTGCCGCCCTGGTCCGGCTGCGGGCCTTGGGGAGCGGGCTGCTGGCCGCCCTGTCGCGCGCCGGCCGGCAACTGCGGCGAGGAGGGCCCGTTCGACGCGGCGAGCGGGTTCTGCTGGGAGGCCGAGGAGCCGGTGGGCGGCGTGCCGGGCGTCGTGACCTGCGAGCCCGTCCGCTGCGGCGTGGCGGGGGGGCCCGCCGGGGGCGTGGCCGTCTGGCCCGCCGGCACGGGGCCGGTGGGCGAGTCCGGCGTGGGCGAGCCGGGCGTGGGGGAGCCGGGCGGGCTCGACGGGCCGGGGCCCGACGGCGGCTCGGACCTGGTGGACATGGCCTGGTTGACCGCCCGCTCGAGGTCGCTGCGCGCCGCGAGATCGGTCGCCCGGTCCAGCGCCGCGCTCGGGTTGAGCAGCGCGGCGGCCACGTCCGGGTTGAACGGGCTGATCGTCCCGGCACGCCCGACGCCGCCCATGAACCCGCCGACGAACGCCTCCGGCCCCGGCAGCACCAGCCGCTGGTTCACCGCCAGTTCCGCCGCGACGCTGCTGGCGGGGGAGACGATCATATTGTTCACGCCGATGCTCAGTGCCCGGCCCGGGAAACGCAGGAACGCGTTCCCCCAGCCGGGCGCGTCACCCGCCATGCGATTGAGCCGGCCGATGCCCGGCAACCGGTTGACCAGCCGGGAGATCCGGTCGGCCATGCGCATGCCAAGACCGGCGCCGAAGCCCGCACCCACCGTCGTGAGCAGCATCCGCTTCCAGTCCCACTCCGTGCGGGTGCCCATCTCCATCTGCTTGTGCTGGGTGTAGACATCGATGAAGAGCCCTTCACCGATCTCCTCGACCCCCTCACGGCCGAACGGCGAGGCCATCAGGCGGGAGGCGACGGAGGTGATCGCGCTCAACGTGGTCAGCCGTCCGGCCGTCGTGGCGACGAAGCCGCGGCCGGCGTTGATGGCGAGGATCTCGAGGATCCGGCTGACGGCCCGGCGCGCGGCCGCCGCGTACGGGCCGACCAGCCAGGCGGTGGTGCCGGCGGAGAAGAACGCGGCGACCATCGCGATGAACGCCGCGGTGATGGCCACCCAGAAGGACACGTTGATGGAGATCTTCGAGTACTGGGTCTCGCGGGCGAAGGCGTCGAACTGCTGGGCGTAGCCGTCGGCCCAGGTCGCCACGGCGCCGGCCCCGGCCTCCATGCCGAACAGCTCGGAGACCCGCTTGATGTGGTCAGGGGTGCCTGGCGCGTCCCAGCCGTGGACGAAGTTGGTGACGGCCTTCTCCGTCGGGTCCAGGGCGTCGAGCACGGCTTTCGCCGTCCGCTTGTGCGGCCTGCTGGCCGCCCACAGCCCGCTCTCGCTCGCCTTCGGCCAGGCCTGGCCGGAGGCGAGCAGGGGGATCAGGATGCGGTTGACCCACTGCGGCAGGGCCTCGGTCTCCCACACCGGCTGGATGTCGGTGGCCGACGTGCCGCCGCTCCCGCGGAACGTCTGAGCGCCGGGGACGTCGCTGTTGACGTCGCCGTTCCCGTACCTCGACATGCCACCCCCGCCCCGATCCCGTCACCCCGTCGCCGCCCGCCTCGTGCGGGTGGCTCAAGCCTCCATGAGCAGTCGCTTGATCCGTTCGGCCTCGTACTCGTCGGCGGCGACCGAGATGGAGATGGTGTCGCGCATGGTGGGAGCGGTCCGCTCGATGTCTCCGAGGACCCGGCGTGCCGTCTGGCACAGCTTCGCCGGTCCCCCGCTCTTGAGCAGGGCCTGATGGAACCTGATGCCCTCGGCTCCGCCGCCCCACGGGGCCGCGGCGACGCATCCCTCGATCTCGGCGACGGCCTCCTCCCATTCCTTCTTGAGGGCGGCGGCCATGTCTCCCCACATGGAGATGCCCGTCGCGCAGAGCTGCTCGTTGAACCGCACCCCATCGCGCATCGTGCTCACCTCTCCCCGGTCATCCGCTCCGCGAGCTGCCGCATCACGGTCTCGATGTCACCTTCGATGTGGGCCGCCATCTGCTCCGGCGGGATCACGGGCTCGAAGATCTCCACTACGCGTTCGCGTGCCTTCTCGGCGGCGCGGGCGACCGTCTCCGTGATGGTGTCGGCGAGATGGCGGGAGTCGGGCCGGCGGTAGAGCCTCGGGTCGAGGTCGAGCCGGATGAGGTCACCGCGGGGACCCACGGTGGCTGACACGAGCCCGTCGCGCGAGGTCTCCGTCACCTGGACGGCACGGGCCTTCTTGTGCAGGTCGAACGCCTCGTCCTGCATGCGCATGAACATGGAGCGCAGCTCCTCGGCGTAGGCCTGCATCCCTGCGGCTTCCGGCGACCCGAACTCCAACGCTCCCCCCGGGCACCAACAGACACAAATTCCACATCTGCGACCGATTTTCCAAAAAGTTAACAAAGTGCACAAGGGGTAAACGGAAAACGTCTACGTCACAAGAGGGACGACGTGCTGTCGCAGGGCGGTAACCTCCTGCCGGGGCGCACGGGAGCGGTGGACGCCGCGTTCCACCCGCTCGAGGCCGAGCCGCCGGGCCACCGTGACCCGCCCGCCGACGTACTCCAGCAGCAGGTCGCCGTCGTGCTCGCCGTACACCTGGAACGGCTCGCCCCGCCACTCGCAGACCGTCGTGACGAACACCGCCGCCTCGCACTCGGCGGCCGGGACGGCCCGCACGAAGCAGCCCGGCGCCGACTCCTCGAACCCCTCGGCGGGTGACGGAGCGCGCAGGCGCATCCACAGACCGTCGTCGCGCGGGTCCGGCGTCGCCTCGTAGTCGGTGCCCCGCCAGCGCGCCCGGTATCCGGACCAGCTCACGCGATCTCCTCGCGCCGGGCGTGCCGCACCAGGAACCATCGTCCCGTGTCGCCGTCATAGACGGCGCGGCGCCGCTCCACCCCTTCCACCGTGAGCTCCACGATCAGGGCGCCGTGGGTCAGGAGCACCCCGTCGATCTTGTACTCACGGATCAGCTGACCGGGGGTGGGCACGAGGCCGAGGCCGACGAAGGGCGGCTCCTCGACCACCCATCCGGCCACCGCGGTCATGCGTTCCTCGTCCAGCCCCCCGTATGGCGTGCGGTAGAGCTCAGGCCCGGCCGCCCGCCAGCGCAGGATGTTGACCGAACCGTCGGGCGTCACCAGCTCCGGCTGCCCGAGGGCGCGGGCGAGCACGGTGGGCGTGGCGATATGGGCGACGTCGAGGGCGTGGTGGCAGTAGCCCGACACCCGGGTCGCGCCGTCGCCGAGCAGGTCGTGCAGGTCGCCGGGCCGGAGCAGTTTCTGCACGACCGGCAGCCCCGAGCCGGGGTCGATGGCGAGATCCTGGGCCATGGTCGGGACGGCCAGCCGGGCGACCGTTCCCGACTCCAGCGTGAGGCCGATCGGCAGGCCGGGGTTGACGGCCAGCCCCCAGCGCGGGTCCGGCCACGCGGAGGCGAGCTCCACGAGCGAGCTGACCCGGTAGGTCGCGAAGCCGGTGATCGCCCGCATCGCCTCCACGGAGGTGAAGGCGGCCACCCACGTGCGCCCGCCGCCCTCCATGGTCGCCCAGGCCGGCTGCTCCGCCCCGGCGGCCGCCGCCTCGGTGATCGGCAGGGCGAAGTCGGCGCCGCGCAGCAGGGCCAGGCCGCGGGCCGCCGCCTCGCCGGCCAGGGCGTCCAGAAGCTCCTCCTCGAACGGGCTCGCCGGCCCCCATTCCCCCATGAAGGCCTACCTTAGGCGCTGGGTTGATCGTGCGCGTGGGGGACGTCCGCGCGGCGGAAGGTGTGGCGGTAGGCGAGCGGGGCGACGCCGACGGCCGCGTGCAGGTGCTGGCGCAACGAGACCGCCGTGCCGAACCCGGCCCGCCGTGCCACCTCCTCCACTCCCAGGTCGGTCGTCTCCAGCAGGTGCCTGGCGTGCTCGACCCGCTGCCGGGTCAGCCAGCGGGCCGGGCTGACGCCCGTCTCCTCGCGGAAGCGGCGGGTGAAGGTGCGCACGCTCATGCGGGCGTGCCCGGCCAGCGCGCCCAGGTCGAGCGGGGCGTCCAGGCGGGAGAGCATCCAGGCGCGCGTCGGCGCCGTGCTGGAGCCGGCCGGGTCGGGAAGCGGGCGCTCGATGTACTGGGCCTGCCCGCCGTCGCGCCAGGGCGGCATGACGCAGCGCCGGGCCGTGCGGTTGGCCACCTCGCTGCCGTGGTCGCGCCTGATCACGTGCAGGCACAGGTCGAGCCCGGCGGCCACGCCCGCCGAGGTGAGCACGTCGCCGTCGTCGATGAACAGCACCGACGGGTCCAGCTGCACCCGGGGGAACAGGGTGGCGAAGCGCGCCGCGTCACGCCAGTGCGTGGTCGCCGGGCGGTCGTCCAGCAGCCCGGCGGCGGCCAGCACGAACGCGCCCGTGCAGATCGACATGACCCTGGGCCGGCCCAGCAACGCCTCGCGGACCGGACCGGGCAACGTGCCGTCCGTCACCGGCGGGCCGGCGTGCACGCCCGGCACGAGCACCGTGTCGGCGGTGTCGAGCACGTCGAGGTCGTGGTCGGGCAGCACGGTGTAACCAGCGGAGCAGCGCACCGGCTGCCTGCCGGGGGAGCACGTCACCACCTCGTACAGCTTCTCGCCCGACGGCGTCTCCGCCGCCCAGAACACCTGCCCCGGCACCCCGAGGTCGAGCGGTGAGAACTGGTCGAGCACGAGAACCGCCACGCGATGCGCCATGGCCGGATTCTTTCACATCATGGCTCTCCGGCCACTCGCCCGGCGCCCCGCCCGCCAGCAGGATGTCACCCATGACGTCGAGCACCATCCCCGGCCGCACGAGGCGGCTGCACCGCGCCTGGCTCGTGGCCGCCGTCGCGTTCGTGGCCATCCTGGGCGCGGCGGGCTTCCGCGCCACTCCCGGCGTGCTGATCAACCCGCTGCGGGAGGAGTTCGGCTGGACGACCGGCACGATCTCCCTGGCGGTGTCGGTCAACCTGGTCCTCTACGGGCTCACCGCGCCGTTCGCCGCGGCGCTCATGGACCGCTTCGGGATGCGCCGGGTGGTCGCCTGCGCCCTGCTGCTCGTCGCCGCGGGCAGCGGGCTCACCGTCTGGATGACGGCGAGCTGGCAGCTCCTGCTGCTGTGGGGCGTCCTCGTGGGCCTCGGCACCGGTTCGATGGCGCTGGTGTTCGTGGCGACGGTGACCGACCGCTGGTTCGTCCGGCATCGCGGTCTGGTCACCGGCGTGCTCACCGCCGCGGGCGCCACCGGGCAGCTCGTCTTCCTGCCCGTGCTCGCCTGGCTCGCCACCGGCCCCGGCTGGCGGGTGGCCTCGTTGACCGTGGCGGGGGCCGCCCTCGCCGTGGTGCCGTTCGTCTGGTGGCTGCTGCGCGACCACCCCGAGGACGTGGGCCTGACCGCCCTCGGCGCGGGCCCCGGTGCAACCCGCCGCGTCCCCGCCACGGGCAACGCGGCCGCCCGCGCTCTGGGCGTGCTGCGCTCGGCGGCCCGTACCCGCCCGTTCTGGTATCTCGCCGGCGGTTTCGCCATCTGCGGCGCCAGCACGAACGGCCTGGTCGGCACCCACTTCATACCCGCCGCGCACGACCACGGCATGTCCGAGCCGACCGCCGCCGGACTGCTCGCGATCATCGGGATCTTCGACGTGGCGGGCACGGTCGCCTCCGGCTGGCTCAGCGACCGGATGGACCCCAAGGTGCTGCTCGGCGTCTACTACGGGTTGCGCGGCCTGTCGCTGATGGTGCTGCCGGGCCTGTTCGCGGCCACCGCCGAGCCCAGCATGCTCATCTTCATCGTCTTCTACGGGCTCGACTGGGTGGCGACCGTGCCGCCGACCGTCGCGCTGTGCCGCCGGATCTACGGGCCGGACGGGGCCGTGGTCTTCGGCTGGGTCTTCGGCTCCCACCAGGTGGGCGCCGCCGTCGCCGCCGTCGGAGCCGGCCTCACCCGCGACCACCTGGGCGCCTACGACCTCGCCTGGTACGCCGCCGGCCTGCTGTGCCTGGCCGCCGCCGCCATGTCGCTGGCCATCAGGCATGCTGGGACCCGATGAACGACACCGAGCTGATGGTCCTGCCCCTCGTGGTGCGGATCGAGAGGACCGCGCCGCCCGAGCGCACCGACGCGCTGGAGGCGGCGGCGATGGCCGTGCTGGGCCTGCTCGACGATCCGGGGGAGTGGGCGGACCAGGTGCGTGCCTGGGAGTCCACCGGCAAGATCCGCAAGGTGGTGCGCCGGGCCAGGGGCGCCGAGTGGCGGCGGGCGGTCGCGCTGCCCGGCCGTACCCTCCTGCACCGCACGGCCGAGGTCCGCGTCCACCCGCCCGTGCCGCTCGACGACTGGCCGCGCGACCTGGCGCGGCTGCAGGTGTCGGGCACCGAGCTGACCGACTCGGCCGACCCCGGCCCGGTCGAGGCCGGGCCGCCCGTCCTGTGGGAGAACCCCGGCCTGGCCATGTCGGCGGGCAAGGCCATGGCCCAGGCCGGGCACGCCGCCCAGCTCGCCTGGTGGGCCGGCGGCCCCGCCGAGCGCGACGCCTGGCGGGCCGCCGGCCTGACCGTCCGCGTGCGCACCGCCGGCTCCGGCGACTTCGCGGCCAAGGTCGCGGCGGGGCTGCCCGTCGTGCGCGACGCCGGGTTCACCGAGATCGAGCCGGGCTCGTGCACGTTCGTGGCCGAGGCGCCGTGGCTGTACGGGCGCCTGGCGCGTTCCTGAAGACCGCGGCCGGTCAGAGGGGCCGGGCCCTCCGCTTGCCGGAGTGATCCGGGCAGGAGACGGGCTGTCGTTGACCACGTTCCACCTGTTCCCGGGCCCTCATGATTGCACTTCGGTTGCTTCATAAGCGGAATGGCTGGATATGTCGTACGCTCCCGTCGTGCTCGATGGGGAAGTTGGGACCGATGGTGCTGGTGGGAACAACGCCGTGAGACCGGCGACCCCCGCCTCGCCGCCGAGGCGTTCCCGGATCGGCGATCTGCCGATGCGGGTCATCTACCGGGGGCTGGCCGTGGTCGTGACGGTGGTGGTCGCCGCCGTCGCGCTGGTCCTCGTGCTCCCGCAGGAGCCGGACGAGGTCGCCGCGGGGCCGATCACCGCGCCGTCGACCCCGCCGTCCTCGTCCGGCCCCGCCCCCGCCGCCTCGGCCACGCCACAGGCGGTCGCGGCCACCGCCGGCGCCACCCCGATCGGCTCCGCTCCCGCCGCCTCGCCGGATCCCACCGGGCCCGCCTCCTCCGGCAGTGTCGCGTCGGCCACTCCCCGGCCCACGCCCACCCCCGGAACGTCGCTGGCGCCCGGGTACACGGCCATGGAAGCCCTGTACGCCGACGCCCGCCTGCCGCGGCTGCCCGCCAAGGTGCGGCGCATCTCCCTGGGCGCCGCCGGCAAGCACGTCATCAGGGACCGGCGGAGCGGGCTGGCCGTACCCCGGCTGGGTCGTCCGTGGAAGACGTACGGGCCGGCCCCGTTCACCAGCAGGCAGGTGCTCCCCAAGACGCGCGGCTCGGCGCTGCGCGGCACGATCGCGACCTGCCCGCTCCCCATCGAGGCGCAGGAGCACCCGCGTGACACGGCGCTGCTGGCCGCCCGCTGGACGCTCAACCACCACCCGAAGGGCGCCAAGGTCAGGTGGATGGCCTCGCAGCCGGTCAAGGACGGTTGGATGCTCGTCTACCAGGTCACTTACGGCAAGCGGTCCTCGCGGGCGGCGGTGGCCGTGGTCGACGGGGGAATGTCCAAGCCCGGTCTGGCGTTCGTGTCAGTGCCTGACGCACAGAAGAAGCGCTGGCGCGACATCACCAGCGTCGTGTCCGGAGTCCGTGCCCTAGGGTAGAAGATCATTATTGCGGCGATGTGGGGAGTGACGCCGTGGAACGCTCGGAGACGCCGCAGCCGCCGGACCGTCGCACCGGGACGCCGAAGGCGTCCGACAGCAAGGGCAAGTCCAAGCCGCCGTGGCGGGCCGAGGGACTCCCCGGCACCCCCGGCGGACGACCCAAGATCAACTGGTGGCGGTTCGCCGCCACTCTTTTCGTGGTGTACGCGGCGTTCTTCCTGGTCTCGTCGTTCACCGACAGCGGACAGGTGGAGACCATCTCCTACACCCAGTTCGTCCAGCAGGTGAACACCAAGAACGTCAAGCAGATCTACGCCACCGGCCTGTCCGTCGAGGGTGACCTGAGGACCGCCGCCAAGGACCCTGACAGCGGCAACCAGACCTACACCCAGTTCACCACCGAGATCCCGGCGTTCGCCAACACCGAGCAGCTCTCGCAGCAGCTCCAGGCGGCCGGTGTGGACATCAAGGCCGAGCCGATCGGCGGTGGCCGCGGCTTCTTCCTCAACCTGCTGCTGTCGCTGCTGCCCGTGCTGCTGCTCGCGGCGCTGTGGATCTGGATCATGCGCCGCGGCGCCAGCATGATGGGCGGCGGCGGGCTGGGCGGTCTCGGCAAGTCGAAGGCCGCCAAGCCGGTCGAGGCGGGCAAGGTGCGGGTCACGTTCGAGGACGTGGCGGGCATCGACGAGGTCGAGAACGAGCTGGTCGAGATCGTCGACTACCTCAAGGATCCCGGCAAGTACCGCCGGCTCGGCGCCAAGCTGCCCAAGGGCGTGCTGCTCGCCGGTCCGCCCGGCACCGGCAAGACGCTGCTCGCCCGAGCGGTCGCCGGCGAGGCGAAGGTGCCGTTCTTCTCCGCGAGCGCGTCGGAGTTCATCGAGATGATCGTCGGCGTGGGCGCCTCGCGGGTGCGCGACCTGTTCGAGGAGGCGCGCAAGGTGGCGCCGTCCATCGTGTTCATCGACGAGATCGACGCCATCGGCCGCGCGCGTGGCGGCGCGGGCGGCATCGGCGGTCACGACGAGCGCGAGCAGACGCTCAACCAGATCCTCACCGAGATGGACGGCTTCTCCGGCGCCGAGGGCGTCATCGTCATCGGCGCCACCAACCGGCCCGAGGTGCTCGACCCGGCCCTGCTGCGGCCCGGCCGCTTCGACCGCACGGTCCAGGTCGGGCTGCCCGACGCCGCCGGCCGCATCGCGATCCTCGGGGTGCACACCCGGGGCGTGCCGATGGACGCGGCGGTCAGCCTGGAGCAGATCGCCCGCACCACCCCCGGCATGACCGGCGCCGACCTCGCCAACCTCGTCAACGAGGCGGCGCTGCTCGCCGCCAAGCGCGGCAAGGAGAAGGTCACCGGCGTCGACTTCACCGACGCGCTGGAGAAGCTCCAGCTCGGCGCCGCCCGCAGCATCGTGATGCCCGAGGAGGAGCGCCGGCGCACCGCCTACCACGAGGCGGGCCACGCGCTGCTCGGCATGCTGCAGCCCGGCGCCGACCCGGTCAGGAAGATCTCGATCATTCCGCGGGGCCGGGCGCTCGGCGTCACGCTCTCCACTCCCGACAGCGACCGCTACGCCTACGACGAGCGCTACCTCCGCGGGCGCATCGCCGGGGCGCTCGGCGGGATGGCGGCCGAGGAGGTGGTGTTCGGGGTGATCACCACCGGCGTGGAGAACGACCTCGAACAGGTGACCATGATCGCTCGCGGCATGGTGGGCCGCTGGGGCATGTCGCAGAAGGTCGGCCCGCTGACCATCCTGCCGTCCGACGGCCAGCAGCCGCAGGCCTCGCCCGCCACCCTGGCGCTGGTGGACGAGGAGGCGCGGCGGATCGTGGACGAGTGCTACGACCGGGCGCTCCAGGTGCTGCGCGACAACCGCGACAAGCTTGACGCGATCGTCGAGGCGCTGCTGGAGCACGAGACGCTCGACGAGGCCGACGCCTACGCCGCGGCGAGGCTGGGGCGGGAGAGCGTTCCGGCTGGCGCCTAGTGCCAGCCTTTCCCGAGAATTAGGGCAAATCGGGATATAGAGGGATTTAGTGGTGGGAAGTCCCCCCGGAGAGAAGGGGGGACTCCCATGACACTGCACGAGGAGCTTCTCGCCCGGCTCGGCGACCCCGGCATGGAACAGCTCGCCGGGATGCTCGGCACCGACCAGCACACCGCGCGCTTCGTTCTCCAGACCGTCTCCGGCACCATCGTCGGCGGCCTCGCGCGCAACACCCGCGACCTCGACGGCGCGGAGGCGCTGCGCGCCGCCCTCGACGACCACGCCGACGCCGACCCCTTCAACGGCGACGTCGCCTCCCTCATGCGCGACGGCCAGAACATCCTCGGCCACGTCCTCGGCGGCCGCGGCATGGAGGAGGCCGCCACCGTGATCTCCCGCCTCGCCGGTGTCGACCCCGCCGCCGTCATGAAGATCCTCCCCCTCACCGCCCCCATGGTCATGACCCTGCTGGCGACCCTGGCCGGCGACCACGACATGGACGCCGAGGAGGTGGCCACCCTCATCGACCAGGAGTCCAAGGCCCTGCCCGACGAGGTGCGCACCGTGGTGGACGACCTGCTGGCCGACATCTACGGTCCGACCGCGTACCAGCGCGGCTACGGCAACCCGCTGCCCGGCGGCACCGGCCCGTACGGCGAATCCCTGCCGGGCGGCGGCCCGTACGGCGAGCCCCTGCCGGGCGGCGCCGGTCCGTACGGCGAGTCCCTGCCGGGCGGCGCCGGCCCGTACGGTGAGATCCTCCCCGGCACGACCGGCGTCCACGGCGAGCCGCTCCCCCCGTGACGCCCCACGGCCGTCTCGTCCCCCCCGTGGCAGGCGGCGGCCTGGAGCGGCGGCCCGGGTGGTGACCGGTAAGCTGGGACGGTGATCGTTCTGGCCTCAGCCTCGCCCGCCCGTCTCGCCCTGCTGCGCAGCGCCGGCCTCGACCCCAAGGTGATCGTCAGCGGAGTCGACGAGGACGCCTACTCCGCCCATTCGCCGGCCGCGCTCAGCCTCGTGCTGGCGAAGGCCAAGGCGGCGGCGGTCACGAGCGGGCTGGACGAAGGGCTGGTCATCGGCTGCGACTCGATCCTGGAGCTGGACGGGCGCCCCTACGGCAAGCCCGCCGACCAGGACGAGGCGGTCGAGCGGTGGCGGCTCATGCGCGGCCGCACCGGCCGCCTGGTCACCGGCCACTGCGTCGTCGACGTGGCGGCGGGCAGGCAGGCGGCCGAGGTGGCCACCACCGTGATCCGGTTCGGCCAGCCGACCGACGAGGAGATCGCCGCCTACGCCGCCACCGGCGAGCCGCTCGCGCTGGCCGGGGCGTTCAGCATCGAGGGCCGCGGCGGGTGGTTCGTCGACAGCATCGAGGGCGACCACGGCAACGTCCTCGGCATCTCCCTGCCGCTGGTGCGCCGCCTGTTCGAGGAGCTCGGCTACGCGGTGACGTCGTTCTGGCGCTAGCCTGCCGGGCATGCGATCAGTGCGTGACTTCCTGGCGGGCGTGGGCTTCTTCTTCCAGGGGATGAGGTGGGTGGCCGCGAACGGCCGCTGGTGGCTGTTCGGGCTGATCCCCGCGGTGATCGCTTTCGCCGTCTACGCCGCGGCGCTGATCTACCTGGGGACCAACGCGCTGTCGCTCGCGGAGACCTTCACGCCGTTCGCCGACACGTGGGCGTGGCGCGAGGCGTTCCGGGTGACGGTGGCGATCGCGCTGTTCCTCGGCGGCCTGGCACTGTCCGTGGTGACGTTCACGGCGGTGACGCTGGCGATCGGCGACCCGTTCTACGAGAAGCTCTCCGGGGCCGTGGATCCGCTGCCCGGCGAGGTCGACGAGCCGTGGTGGCGCTCCCTGCCGCGGTCCATCAGGGACAGCCTGGTCACGCTGGGCTACGTGCTGCTGTTCACGGCTCCGCTGTTCGTGCTGGGCTTCGTTCCCGTGGTGGGGCAGACGGTGGTGCCGGTGCTGGGGGCCGCGGTGTCGGGCTTCTTCCTCACCGTGGAGCTGACGACCCTCGCCCTCGAACGCCGGGGGATGGCGCGCAAGCAGCGCTTCGCCCTGCTCCGGGGGAACAAGTCGACGGCGCTCGGCTTCGGGGTGGGGGTGTTCCTGCTGTTCCTGGTGCCGCTGGTGTCGGTCGTGCTGATGCCGGCCGCGGTCGCGGGCGCCGCTCTCATGGTCCGCGACCGCCTCTCCCCGCACCCGGCCACCTGACCGCTCCTGTCACGTACGGCGGCTTGTCCGCAGTCGTGCGGGCGGCTTGTCCGGAGCCATGGGGCGGCTTGTCCGCAGTCGTGCGGGCGGCTTGTCCGGAGCCATGGGGCGGCTCCGCCCGCAGTCGTGCGGGCGGCTTGTCCGGAGCCCGTGGGGTGACGCGTCCACAGGCCGGCAGCGAAAGCCTCGCGTCATCCCCAGAACCGCATTCGGCCCCGCGTGGCCACCCGCGTACCCGGCACCCTCGTGCCCATGACGACCAACACGTCCGACCCCGGCCTCACCCTGACCAGCCCCGCCGACATCCTGGCCGCCGTGCCCTACCTGGTGGGTTTCCATCCGACCGACAGCCTCGTCGTCGTCGGCCTCACCGGCCGCGGCCGGGCCCAGGTGGCCGTCAGGTGGAGCCTCCCGTTCCCCGCCGGCGCGCTCGCGCCCCTGGGCTCGCTGTTCGCGCGGGAGGGGGTCACGCGGATCGTGGTCGTCGGCTACGGTCCCGGCGAGCGGGTCACCCCCGCGGTGGACGAGGCGCGGGCCGAGGCGGCGAAGGCGGGGGTCCAGGTCGAGGAGGCGTTGCGCGCCCACGAGTCCCGCTACTGGTCCTACATCTGCGACATCCCCGGCTGCTGCCCGCCGCAGGGCACCCCCTACGACCCGGTCGCCAGCCGGGTCGCCGCCGAGGCGACCGTCCGCGGCATGGTCGCGCTGCCCGACCGCCGGGCCCTCGAGCACACCATCGCGCCCGTCACGGGCCCCGTCCGGGTGGCGATGCGCCGTGCCACGGCCGAGGTCGTCGCCGACGTGCGCGCGGGGCTGGCGGCGGCCGGGCGGTCGGGTGCGGGGGCCGACGCGTTCGCGAGGGACTTCGTCGACCGTGGCCTCGCCCGCGTCCGGGCGGCACTCGCCGTCCATGCCGGCGGCGGGCGGATCGACGACGCCGAGGCGGCCCGCATCGGCCTCGACCTGGCGGTGATCCGGGTCCGTGACGAAGCCTGGACCCTCATGGAAGACTCCCACACCGGCCTGTGGAAGGACCTCATGCGCCGGCTGGAGCCCCGCTTCGCCCCGCCCGCCGCGACGCTGTTCGCCATGGCGGCCTGGCTCGGCGGCGACAGCACCCAGGCCACCATCGCACTCGAGCGCGCCCTGGCCATCGACCCCGGCTACTCCATGGCCAACCTGCTCATGCACGCGCTGCAGAGCCTGCTGTCGCCGGGCACGCTCAGCGGTCGCCTGCCGACCCCGGCCGAGCTCGACACGGCCATGGGCGCGCCCCATGCCGGCTGGCTGCTCCCCTTGTTCGCCCTCCTCGACCAGGAGCCTCAGGCCCACCCGGCCCCCTGCTCCCTCACCCCCACCTGAACCGTCCCCGGCCAGGGGCGGCGGCGGGACGGCGGCACCCGGCGGGGCAGGAGCCGTGCACCTGACCCGGCCGGTGACGGGGCCCGGCGGCGATCGGCCTGATCGCCGCGTGAGACGCCCGAAACATGATCGCCCCGGGATGTCTCAGCGGGCCGTCAGCGCCTTGTCGTAGCAGCGGCTCAGCGGGTCGTTCACATACTTTCCGTACGGTTCGACACGCGTGTAGCCGCACGTCTCGTACAACGCGATGGCCTCGGGCTGCCGCGCGCCGGTCGCCAGCCGCAGCCGCTGACAGCCCTGGCCGTGAGCCAGAGCCTCCAACGCCGCGAGCAGCGAGCGCGCGATGCCGCGCCCCCGGTGGCTCGGCACGACGTACATCCGCTTCAGCTCGCCGGTGAGATCGTCGACGCGCTGGACGGCGCCGCATCCGACCGCCTCGCCGTCGACGGCGGCGACGAGGAACCGCGCGCCGTCGCTGACCTGTGAGCGCCCCTCGGGCCCGTAGCGGGCCACCAGTTCCCCGAAAGCGGCGTCGAGCAGGACGGTGAGGCCGCGATCGGTACGCGGGCGTTCCTCGATGACCAGGCGGCCCTGCTGGGGAGTCCGCGTCTGCGCGCCGTCCACGGTCCGCCGCCGGGTCAGAGGTGGTCGCCTTCGCGGCGGCGGCGTTCGTTGTAGGCGCGCATCCGCGGAGGATAGCCCGTGAGCTGGACGTCGTACACGGGGAGGGCGAGGTCGCGGGCCACCTTGTGAATCACGGCGGGGGAGCCCACCCGGCGCCGGGTCCACTCGCCGTCGTCGGCGACGGCGACGGCGGTGGTGTCGGTCGCGAACGTCTCCGGCTCGACATAGAACTCGACGCCGCGCCGCGACCGGGCGAAGGCGATGAGCGCTTCGATGTCGGCGTCGGTGGCCTCACGGTCGAATTTCGCGATCCTGGGACCGCGTAGACGTCGGATGCCGTAGCGGTCTCGCCATCTCATGAGTCCTTTTTATACCGTCAAACGCTTGTGTGCGCCCGGGGTTGATCTAGGGGACACATCCGGGATTCTCCGGATGTCCGCAAAGCCGGAGTCTGGAGCAGTATGAAAGGGACCGCCCCCGATCTGAGGAGAGGCATGGGTGCAATGGCTGGGGTATCCACACCCCCGAACCCGGGACAGGTGCCGCCGGCTCACCTGCGTGTCACCAACCAGGACCGTGAGCACGTCGTCGAGCACGTCAAGGCGGCCTACGCGGAGGGGCGCCTCGACAAGTTCGAGTTCGACGAGAGGCTGGAGCGCGCGATGACCGCGCGCACGCACGGCGACCTGATGCCGATCATGACGGAGCTGTACGGAGCGCAGGCGGTGCCGGTGCCCCGGCCGGTCCCGGCGTCTCCGAGACATCAGGAGACGCCGCCGGAGAGCAACGAACGGATCGGCGCGTCCGCGGCCCACCTGCTGGCGGCCGTGGGCTTCCCGATCGCCGGTCCGCTCATCCTGATGCTCACCGGCGGCAGGACCTCGCCGTACATCCGCCGCCACGCCGTCGAGGCGCTCAACTTCCAGCTCACGATGCTGGCCGCGACGATCCTGCTGCCGCTCACCCTGATCGGCGTCCTGCTGGTCCCGGTGATCTGGGTGGGCGCGTTCGTGCTGTCCATCGCGGGCGGCATCTCGGCGCTCTCGGAGAGCCCGTTCCGCTATCCGCTGACGTTCCGCATGGTCAAGTAGGCCTGCACCGGCACGGCCGGCGCGTACGGCGTGGCGGTGCGGTCCGGCCTCAGCGGGCGAGGACCTCGTACTTGACCGTCATGACGCCCGCGCCGGTGTTGCCGATCGAGGCGAAGGCGGCCTCGGACAGGTCGAGGCAGCGTCCGCCGACGAACGGCCCGCGGTCGTTGATGCGGACGGTCACCGAGTCGCCGTTGGCAGGGTTGGTCACGCGGACCTTGCTGCCGAACGGCAGTGTCTTGTGCGCGGCGGTGAGCGCCGACGGGTTGAAGCGTTCGCCGTTGGCCGTCATCTGGCCCTCGTTGTAGTACGAGGCGCCGCAGCTGCCCCGTGAGAGCACACGGGTCCTGGCCTTGGCCGCCTGCTTCCCGGTCTTGGCGGTCTCGCGCTTCCCCTCGGCACCGGTCCTGGGGGCCGACCCGGAGAGGGCCCTGGTGGCGTTCGCGGACAGGCGGGCGGGCCTGGCGCCGTCGGAGGAGGGGGCCGCGGTGGGGGCGGTGGCCGGCGGCGTCGCCTTGGCGGAGGACCCGGAGGCGGGGGAGGCCGGCGGCTGCGGTCGGGAGGAGCGGGCGGACGTCTCGGGGGGCTGGCCGAGGGGGGACAGGCCCGCCGCGTTGGTGGCGGTCGAGGTGTCGTCGTTGCCGACGGCCGCCCAGGCGGTGGTGGAGGCGGCGATGACGGCCGCTCCCGCCGCCACGGCGGCCCAACGGCGCCTGCCCGGCGCCGTCGCGCGGGTGAGGTGGCTCTGCGTGGAGGTTTCGGTACGCGAGTGCTGGCCCAAGGGAACCACGGTCCTAGCTAGGGGACAGGACGGGGGGACGGCCGGGGCGAGGAGGAACGAACGTCCGGCCGATCCCGGGCGGGGCGGAGCCCGCGACGGGGAAGAAGATATGCGACAAACCACTAGTAAAGGCAAGATAATGCCACATTCAGTGGCATATCTCACTTCAGTAACGGGATCTTCTTCTCGCAGGTCAGGCACCTCGTCGCCACATCCGCCCCAGCAAGCCGCGTGCGCCTTCCCCCTGATCGCCGCCGGTCGGCGGGGTTCGCGGTGCGCTCGCCGGCAATCGGGTGCTGACGGGCCCGGTCCGGCCTCGAACAACTCCTGGCTCCCCGTGGACGTCGAGGCCGAGAAGCGGTCGGTACGCGCCCAGGTGGCGATGGCTGACCGGCGGAAACCATTTCCGCCGGCCGGGGCTGTCGCGCGACCATGGAGGAGTGACCTTGCCCAGGCTGATCTTGCTGTGCGGGCTTCCGGGCTCCGGGAAGACGACGTTGGCCAAACGGCTGGCGGGTGAGATTCCGGCGGTGCGTCTGTGTCCGGACGAATGGATGGCCGATCTTGGCATCGACCTATTCGACGAGCAGGCACGCGACCGGCTCGAGCGGCGGTTCTGGGAGCATGCTCAGGATCTGTTGGGGCTTGGACGGAGCGTGATCCTGGAGTTCGGCTTCTGGGCGCGTTCCGAGCGCGATGAGAAGCGTTCGGGGGCACGCGCACTCGGCGTTGCCGTCGAGCTGCACTACCTTGCTGCGCCGATCGACGAGCTGTGCCGCCGCCTTGAGGCCCGCAACGCGGAGGGCAGGCCGGGGACGGTCCCGATCAGCCGTGAGTCGCTCGCGGAGTATGCGACGTTCTTCCAGGCTCCCGATGCCGACGAGCTCGGTCTTTTCGACGAACCGCCTGCGTACCGACGTGGCTGACCGGGTGGATGCGGCGCGAAGCCGGCGGTGGGCGTCACGGCGCGGGGCCGGTGGAGCCGGTGGTGGGCGTCACGGCGCGGGGCCGGTGGAGCCGGTGGTGGGCGTCACGGCGCGGGGCCGGTGGAGCCGGTGGTGGGCGTCGTGGTGCTAGGCCGGTGGAGCCGGTGGTGGGGTTGTGGTGCGGTGGCCCTTCGAGCGGGTGGTGGGGGCCGGTGGTGGGCGCCGTGAGCCGGCAGTGGGTCCAGCCGATCGTCCCGTGTGCGGGACCGCCCCCGGTGGGCGATCTCGCTCCGGACCTGTCCCAGCTGCCGGGCCGGCGCTTACGAGGGGCTACCGCACGGGCACCTGGAGGGCGCGGAACGGGCCGACGGCGACCTTGAGGGTCTCGGCGGTGCTGGGCAGGGCGAAGAGGCTCCAGAACTCGCGGGTCTGGCCGGGAGCGAACTTCGAGGTGGCCGAACGGACGCCGGAGACGTCGGTGCAGGCGCAGTAGGAGTCCACGCCGTCATCGGTGGGAACCTGCAGGCGGCCGGGCAGGTACTGGCGGCGGGCGGCGACGTCGGTCAGGCGGACGTTGCTGGCGGCCTGGTACTTGTAGGCCTCCCAGTCCTGGGCGTGGTGCAGGTCGTTGAACCAGGTCTCGGCCGTTCCCTGGTTGGTGACGGTGTAGGTGAGCAGTCCCAGTCCGCCGGACAGGCGGCGCAGGCCGGTGACCTTCAGGGCCATGGGACTGCCGCCCGCGTCGGTGGTGGCGGTCAGGCCGGTCGCACCAGGAGAGGTCGTGGCCGCGGGCTCGGCGGCGGCCTGCTGAGGTCTGGAGAAGGTGACCGTGACGCGGCGGTTGCGGCGTCTGCCCTCCTCGCTGTCGTTGCTGTAGAGGGGGCGGCGCGAGCCGTACCCCTTGGCCTGGAAGCTGACGCCCTGCCTGCTCAGCAGCGAGGCCAGGGCGCGCTGTACCGCCCGCGCACGCCGGAGCGACAGCGGGTCGTTGATGGCGTCGTTGCCGGAGGAGTCGGCGTGTCCCGCAACCGCCACCACGCTGGCGGGGGAGGCGTCGATGAGCTTGGCCGTGGCGGCGAGGACCGACCGCGCCCGTGGGGTGAGGGTGGCCTCGTCAACGGCGAACAGCACATCGGAAGAGAGGCTGACCTGCAGGTTCTTGCCGTCGTCCGCGGTCTCCTCCGACTTGTCCAAGGACTCCGAGGGGAGGACGAGGCGCCGGACGACCGGGGTGACGGGCTCGGCGTCAGGGTCGGGGAAGTCACCGGTCGGCGGCTCGTCGCTGATGGGCACGTCCGGCATGGGCGGGCCGACGGGGGTGACGATCGTGGCGGTGGCGGGGTTGCCCGCGGGGGCGGGGAGGACCGCGTAGACCCCGATCGACTGGCCGGGGGCGATGAAGTAGCCGAGATTGTCGCGCTTCTGGTCGCTGCACAGACAGGGCGCGTGCTGCGGCTGGTAGGGCAGGAGCCAGGCGCGGTCCTGCGTGTCGAGCACGCCGATGCCGGAGGCCCAGCGGATCTCCCCGAGCTCGCGGGTGTGGTCGCCCAGCTGGCCGGTCCAGGGCAGGTCCTCGGTGCCGGTGTTGGACAGGCGGATCTGGGCGACGAGGTGCTTGCCCTTGACCCGGTTGAGCCCGACGACCTCGACCTTGAGGTGCTCGGTCATGGTGCTGCGGACTTCGGCCAGGGCAGGCCTGTCGTCCTGGCCCGCCGCAGGAGTGGTGGCCGGGGCGTCGGAGGCCGGGGCATCCGAGGCCGGGGCATCCGAAGCCGGGGCACTGGTGGTGGGCGGTGCCGCCGGCTGTTGCACGGGCAGCATCCCGCATCCGGTCACCGCGAGCGTGAGTGCGGCGGCCAGGGCCAGGAGCCGGCCAGGGGCGGAGGTGGCGCCGT
The DNA here is from genome assembly GCF_002850745.1 of Nonomuraea indica. GTDB lineage: Bacteria > Actinomycetota > Actinomycetes > Streptosporangiales > Streptosporangiaceae > Nonomuraea > Nonomuraea indica. The sequence goes on along the minus strand of NZ_KZ559482.1, from coordinate 2,578 downwards.
GCCCGGAAGGCGAGATCCTCATCGGCCGGCCCCGCCCGCGAGCACGGCGACGGCCTCGACCTCGACGAGCTGGTCCTTGTAGCCGAGCACGGTCACGCCGAGCAGGGTGCTGGGGACGTCGTGCTCGCCCATGTACTCCCGGTACACCTCCCACGCCGCGACCAGGTCGCTCTGCCGGGACGAGGCCACATAGACGGTGGTCTTGACGATATCGGTCAGCGACGCGCCCGCCCCTTCCAGGGCGGTCACGAGGTTGCGCATCACCTGGTGCGTCTGCCCTGCGTAGTCGCCGATCGCGACCGTCTCGCCGTCGAGGTCGAGAGGACACGCGCCGGCCACCCAGATGGAACGCACCGGCGCGTCGGCGACCGCGGCATAGGCGTACTCCACCTGTTGCGCGAGCTGGTGATTGCGGATCAAAGTGACGCTGCTGTTCATATCGTGCTCCGATTCAACAATTCGGTGAGGGCCGGCGCGCTTCGCCGCCGGGTCCCGCCACGCTGACGTCCAGCAGGTACGACGGGAGGTCCGGTGGCTCGCCGCAGGGTCGTCGCCGGGAGAGCGCGGCCCGCCCCTGGCCGCCAGGACCCGCCCCGGAACCGCCAGGACCCGCCTCGGAACCAGGTCGCCGTGCCCCACGGGTGCCGCGGAGATGCCCGCGGTGCTGTGTGGTCACGTGCGCGAGCAGACCCTCCACCGTCCATGCGAGGCGCGGTGTCGGACGGACAGGTCCGCCGCCCGCGAGGGAGTCGCCGGCTCGACGCCGGCACGGGCCGCCCCCGTGCCTAGCGGGACGAGGTCGGCCTCGGCGGTCGGCCGATTCATAGGCATTGGCTTATGATCTGCATGTGCTTATTATCTGTCAAATGGGTATTTTGGGAGCGTGACCGGCCGTCGCGATCTTGCTGAGATGCTGCACCCTGTTCTGCAATGGCTCGTCGCCGCCGAGCTTCCCGTGCTGGCGACCCATGGCGTCTCCATGTGGGGCTATGCCGTGCTCGGCGCTCTGGACGACGGGTCCGTACGCACCCAGGCAGCCCTGGCCGAGGCGATCGGCGCCGACAAGACCCGCATCATCGGCATCCTGGGCAAGCTGGAGGCGTCCGGGCTGATCACTCGTGAGCCCGACCCGCACGACCGCCGCGCGAGAATCCTCGCCATCACCGACAAGGGCCGCGAGGTGCGCGGATCGGTGCGGGCCGAGATCCAGGCCAACGAGGAGCGCCTGCTCGCGCGCCTCCCGGCGGCCGACCGTTACGGCTTCCTGCGCGCCCTGCAGGTCCTCTCCCAACTGCCCCGCGAAGAGATCACCGAGAAGACCTCACTGGACCGGCGGCCCGCCCGGCGATCGAGCACGGCACCCTCCTGACCAAGCCCGGAGTTTGTGCAGAGATTCCTGGACGAGCGGCCATGACCTCGCGGCACAGGATGCGGCCCCCGTAGCGGCGGGTGCCGCCCAGGCCCGTGCATCGCATCCTGACCCGCCACCACCTGCACCACGTGGCCTGGCTGACCGGCCCACCGGCCACGTGATCCGCCGCTACGAACGCGCCCGGCCCGGCGAACTGATGCACATCGATGTGGAAACGCTCCGCCGTATCCCCGGCGGCGGAGGCCGGCGCGCCCTGGGCCGGGCAGCCTGTCCCGACCGGCGTCGAACCACCGGCTACGACTACATCCACTCGGCCGGATCACGTCCACGGACGTGGTGTATGAGTCGATCTCCGCGTGATCCTGTTTCTGCAGGTTAAGCGGTAAGTGTCTGTGGGAGTGGGTTCTGCGTGGGTGTGTCGCCGGGCAGGACACGCAGGCGGGCTTTGGCGAGGGCTTCCAGGCCCATGTAGCGGCGTCCTTCGACCCATTCGTCGGTCTGCTCGGCCAGCACCGCGCCGACGAGGCGGATGATGGCCGGCCGGTCGGGGAAGATGCCGACCACGTCGGTGCGGCGGCGGATCTCCTTGTTCAGCCGTTCCTGCGGATTGTTGGACCAGATCTGCGTCCAGATCTCGCGTGGGAAGGCGGCGAAGGCGATCAGGTCATCGCGGGCGGCGTCCAGATGCTCGGCCGCGGCCGGGTGCTTGGCCTCGAGCGTTTGGACGACCCAGGCGTGCTGAGCTTCGACGGAAGCCGCGTCGGGCTGGTCGAAGATGGTGCGCACCAGGGTGGCAACGAACGGCTGCGCGCTTTTGGGGACGACGGTGAGCAGGTTGCGCAGGTAGTGGGTGCGGCAACGCTGCCACGACGCCCCAGCAAGGGTGGCGCCGATCGCCGAGACGAGGCCGGTGTGGGCGTCGGAGATGACCAGCTGAACGCCGGACAGGCCGCGAGCGACCAGGCCGCGCAGGAACGCCAGCCAGCCCGCGCCGTCCTCGGTGCTCGTCACGTCCAGGCCGAGGATCTCGCGCCGGCCGTCGGCGTTGACGGCGGTGGCCACCAGCACGTGAACATTGATAATCCGCCCGCCCTCACGCACCTTCTGCGTCAACGCGTCCAGCCACACGAACGTGTACGGGCCGCTGTCGAGCGTCCGGGTGCGGAACGCCTCGACCTGCTCATCGAGGACCTTGGCCATCTGCGA
>NZ_PJOK01000068.1 GCF_002850745.1 Nonomuraea indica | reverse complement strand
GCGGGAGTGCGGTGAATCAGGATGGTGCGTCGAACGGGTTGACGGCGCCGAACGGTCCTGCGCAGGAGCGGGTGATCGCTCAGGCGCTGGCCGGTGCGGGGTTGTCCGCCGGTGATGTGGACGCGGTCGAGGCGCACGGCACGGGCACGGCGCTGGGGGATCCGATCGAGGCGCAGGCGTTGATCGCCGCCTACGGCCGGGGGCGGGAGCGGCCGTTGTGGTTGGGGTCGGTGAAGTCGAACATCGGTCACACGCAGGCGGCTGCGGGTGTGGCGGGTGTGATCAAGATGGTGCAGGCGATGCGGCACGGCACGCTCCCGCGGACGTTGCATGTGGATGCGCCGTCGTCGCATGTGGACTGGTCGTCGGGTGCGGTGGAGTTGCTGACGGAGCAGCGGCCCTGGCCGGCGGGTGATCGGCCGCGGCGGGCGGGGGTGTCGTCGTTCGGGATCAGCGGCACCAACGCCCACGTCATCCTCGAAGAACCCCCCACACCGCCCGAGACTCCCACCACCGAAACCGAGCCGGGGATCGTGCCCGTTCTCCTGTCGGCCCGCAGCGCGGACGCCCTGCAGACCCAGGCGGCCGAGCTCGCGGCATTCCTGGACCGGAATCCGGACGTGCCGCTGCGGGACGTGGCATGGTCGTACGCCAACCGCCCCGTGCTCGCCCATCGCGCCGCGATCGTCGCCGGCCACCGCGACGAACTGCTCGCCGAGCTGACCCGGATCAGCGACCCCGGCCCCGTCAGCCCCGGGAAGGTGGCGTTCCTGTTCTCGGGTCAGGGGTCGCAGCGGGTCGGGATGGGGCTCGGGTTGGCTGAGCGGTATCCGGTGTTCGCGGCGGCTTTTGATGAGGTGTGTGCGCGGTTGGAGCCGTCGTTGCGTGGGGTGATCGCGGCGGGTTCGGAGGCTCTTGATCGGACGTTGTTCGCGCAGTCGGGGTTGTTCGCGGTGCAGGTGGCGTTGTTCCGGTTGGTGGAGTCGTGGGGGGTGCGGCCGGACTTCGTGTTGGGGCATTCGGTCGGTGAGTTGGCCGCGGCGCATGTGGCCGGGGTGTTGTCGTTGGATGACGCGTGCGCTCTGGTGGGGGCGCGGGCTCGGTTGATGCAGGCGTTGCCTGCGGGCGGCGCGATGTCGGCTTTGTCCGCCGGTGAGGCGGAGGTGGCGCCGTTGTTGTCGGCGGGGGGGGAGATCGCCGCGGTGAACGCGCCGGGTTCGGTGGGGGTGTCGGGGGATGTGGGGGAGGTGGCGCGGGTCGAGGCCGTGGTGGCCGGGTGGGGGCGGCGGGGGCGGCGGGTGCGGGGCAGTCATGCGTTTCATTCGGCGCGGATGGAGCCGATGTTGGAGGGGTTCGCGGAGGGGGCGCGGGGGGTGACGTTCCATGCGCCGTCCATCCCGGTCGTGGCGACGTTGACCGGGCAGCCGACTCCGGAGGTCGCCACGGCGGGTTACTGGGTGCGGCAGGTGCGAGAGCCGGTCCGGTTCGGCCAGGCGCTGGACTGGCTGCACGACGTGCCGGTCCTGCTGGAGGTAGGCCCGGATGCCACGCTGACCGCGATGGCCGCCGACCGCGACGTCGTCCCGCTGCTGCGACGCGACAAGGACGAGCCGCGCGCACTCCTCACCGCCCTGGCGGCCGCCCACACGCGCGGAGCGCAGGTCGGCTGGCGCACCATGCTCACCGGCAGCCTGGCCGACCTGCCCACCTATCCGTTCCAGCGCAGCCGCTACTGGCTGGCCCCCACCCCCGGCACCGACGCCGCCGGCCTCGGCCTGGCCCCGGCCGGGCATCCCCTGCTCGGCGCCACCGTCCCCCTCGCCCAGGACGGCGGGACCGTCATCACCGGCCGGCTGTCCACACGATCCCATCCGTGGCTGGCCGACCACGTCGTGGCGGGCGCGCTCGTGATCCCCGCCGCCGTCTTCGCCGAGCTGGCCCTGCACGCCGCCGCCCACGCCGGCCGCGACCAGATCGGCGAGCTCTCCCTCCAGGCCCCGCTCGTCATCCCGGAAGGCGGCGAGGTCACCGTCCAGATCTCGGTGGACGCCGACGGGCACCGGCTCACCATCCACGCCCGACCGGGCACCGACCAGCCCTGGACCCGTCACGCCGTGGCCACGCTCACCGCCGACGCCGGCACCTCGCCACCCGAGGACGGCACCGACCCCGGCCTGGCGAGCGGACCGCCCGACGGCGACCCCGCCGACGTCGACGCGCTGTACACCGCCATGTCCGCGGCCGGGCTCGACTACGGCCCGGCCTTCCAGGGCCTGCGAGCCGCCTGGCGGCACGGCGGCCGCGTGTACGCCGACGTCGCGCTGCCCGAGCCGCAACAGGCGGGCGCCGAACGCTACGCCGTCCACCCGGCGCTGCTGGACGCGGCGCTGCACGCCGCCGGCCTGGGTGTGCTCTCCGGCACGGACGCGGCGCGGATCCCGTTCGTCATGACCGGCCTCCGCGTGCACGTACCCGGCGTGACGGCGGCGCGAGCCCGCCTGACGCCGCTCACCCCGGACTCGCTGGCCCTGACCCTGGCCGACGCCACCGGCCGCACGGTCGCCACCATGGACACGATCGCCTTCCGCCCGCTCCCCGCCGAGCGGCCGGACGCCGACATGTACACCGTGGACTGGGCCGAGGTCCAGGCACCCGACGTCGTGCCCCAGGCCCGCATCGCCGTCCTCGGCGAGCCGTACGAGGGGATCGCCGCGCCGTCGTACCCCGACCTGGCCGCTCTGCCCACCGGCGCGCAGGCGCCGCAGTACGTCCTGGTCCCGCTCACCGCGGCGAACGACCCCGGCCGGGCAGGGCGGCCGGACGACGACGTGGCCGCCGTGCACGCGACGGCCGAGCGCGCGCTGGCCCTGGCACGCGGCTGGCTGGCCGACGACCGGTTCCCCGGCGCCCGCCTCGTCGTCCTGACCCGGGGGGCCATGGCGTCACGACCGGAGGAGGACGTCGACGACCTGGCCGGCGCAGCGGCATGGGGCCTGGTTCGCTCCGCGCAGTCCGAGCACCCTGGCCGGTTCGTGCTCGTCGACCTCGACGAGCCGGCGCAGGCCCCGGACAGCCTGCGCAGGGCGCTCGCCACCGGCGAACCGCAACTGGCGCTGCGCGGCGGCACGATGCTGGCGCCGCGCCTGGCCCGCGCGAGCATGCGGGACGAACCGCCCACGGCGTACGACCCGGAAGGGACCGTACTGATCACCGGCGCGACCGGGGCGCTGGGCGGGCTGCTCGCCCGGCACCTGGTGTCCGAGCGCGGCGTGCGCAGGCTGCTGCTGGCCAGCCGGAGCGGCGCGGACGCCCCCACGGCCCCCGCGCTGCGGGCCGAGCTGGAGAGGCTGGGAGCGCGCGTCGAGTTCGCGGCGTGCGACCTGTCCCACCGTGACCAGGTCGCCGCCCTGATCGGCGCCGTCGACCCCGAGCACCCGCTGACCGCTGTGGTGCACGCGGCGGGCGTGCTCGACGACGGCGTGCTGGAGTCCCTCACGCCCGACCGGCTCGCCGCCGTGCTCCGCCCGAAGGCCGACGCGGCGCTGCACCTGCACGAGCTCACCCGGGGCCCGGTGGCGTTCGTGCTGTTCTCGTCGGCCGCCGCCACGTTCGGGACGCCCGGCCAGGCCAACTACGCCGCCGCCAACGCCGTGCTGGACGCGCTCGCGCAGCGCCGCCGGGCCCGCGGGCTGCCGGCGATCTCGCTCGCCTGGGGCCTGTGGGACGTGGAAGCCGGCATGGCGGTCACCGCCAGGCAGGGGACCGCCGCGCTGACGCCCGGGGCCGGGCTGGCCCTGTTCGACGCGGCCGGCCGGTACGGCCACGCCGTCCTGGTGCCCGCCCGCCTGGACCTGACGACGATCGCGCGCTCCGGCGAGCCGCCGCATCTGCTGCGCCGCCTGGTCCGCACCCGCCGGCGCCCAGCGGAGCCGGCGGGCACGCACCTGGCACGCCGGCTGGCCGGGCTGTCCGGGCAGGAACGGGAGCGAGCCGCCCTGGAGGCGGTGCGGGCCGAGGTGGCGGCGGTCCTGGGGCATCGCGGCCCGGAGGCCGTACCGCCCGCCGCGACCTTCGCCGAGCTCGGCCTGGACTCGCTCACCGCCGTCGAGCTGCGCAACGCCCTCGCCGCCCGCACCGGCGCCCGCCTGCCCGCCACCCTCGTCTTCGACCATCCGACGCCGGCGACGCTGGCCGGGTTCCTGCTGCGGGAGATCCTCGACACGCCGGCCGCGCCCGCTCCCGTCGTCGTGGACCGGCCGAGCGCGGACGAGCCGATCGCGATCGTGGCGATGGCCTGCCGCTACCCGGGCGGCGTGCGCTCGCCGGAGGACCTGTGGGAGCTGGTCGCGGCAGGCGGCGACGCGATCTCGCCGTTCCCCACCGACCGGGGCTGGAACCTCTCCGCCCTGTACGACCCCGACCCCGACCGTCCCGGCACCAGCTACACCCGTGAGGGCGGCTTCCTGTACGACGCCGACCGGTTCGACGCCGACCTGTTCGGCATCGGCCCGCGCGAGGCGCTGGCGATGGATCCGCAGCAGCGGCTGCTGCTGGAGGTCGGCTGGGAGACGTTCGAGCGCGCCGGGCTGGACCCCACCTCGATGTCGGGCAGCGACACCGGCGTCTTCGTCGGCGTGATGTACCACGACTACGTCACGCTGCTGCCGTCCGTCCCCACCGACCTGGAGGGCTACGTCGGCACCGGTACGGCCGGCAGCGTCGTCTCCGGCCGCCTCGCCTACGCGTTCGGGCTGGAGGGCCCGGCCGTCACGGTGGACACGGCGTGTTCGTCGTCGCTGGTGGCGATGCACCTGGCGGCACAGGCGCTGCGGCGCGGAGAGTGTTCGATGGCGCTGGCGGGCGGCGTCACGGTGATGGCGACGCCGGGGACCTTCGTGGAGTTCAGCCGCCAGCGCGGGCTGGCGCCGGACGGCCGGTGCAAGTCGTTCGCCGCCTCCGCCGACGGCACCGGCTGGGCGGAAGGCGTGGGCCTGGTGCTGCTGGAGCGGCTGTCCGACGCCCGCCGCAACGGCCACCACGTGCTGGCCGTGCTGCGCGGCAGCGCCGTCAACCAGGACGGCGCGTCCAACGGGCTCACCGCCCCCAACGGCCCCTCGCAGCAGCGGGTCATCCAGCGCGCGCTCGCCGACGCGCGCCTCGCCCCCGGCGACGTGGACGCCGTCGAGGCGCACGGCACCGGCACCGCGCTCGGCGACCCCGTCGAGGCCCAGGCGCTGATCGCCACGTACGGCGATCGTGACCGGCCGCTGTGGCTCGGGTCGGTCAAGTCGAACATCGGGCACACGCAGGCGGCGGCCGGGGTCGCCGGCGTGATCAAGATGGTGCAGGCCATGCGGCACGGCACGCTCCCGCGGACGTTGCACGTCGACGAGCCGACTCCGCACGTGGACTGGTCGTCCGGCGCCGTGGAGCTGCTGACCGAACAGCGGCCCTGGCCGGCGACCGACCGGCCCAGGCGGGCCGCGGTGTCGTCGTTCGGGATCAGCGGCACCAACGCCCACGTCATCCTCCAAGCGGTCCCCGCCGAACCCGCGCCCCCGGCGAGCCCCGAACCCGAGCCCCCCGCGCGCCGGGAACCCGAGCCGCAGCCTGCGGCGGGCCGCGAACCCGAGGTCGAGCGTGCGGCGGGCCGCGAACCCGAGGTCGAGCGTGCGGCGGGCCGCGAACCCGAGGTCGAGCGTGCGGCGGGCCGCGAACCCGGGCCGCTGCCGTGGGTGGTGTCGGCGGCGAGCGAGCCCGCGCTCCGCGAGCAGGCCCGCCGCCTGCTGACCCGCCTGGAACGCGACCCGGAGCCGGATCTCGCCGGTCTCGGCCTGGCCCTCGCCACCACCCGAGCCGGGCTCGAACGGCGCGCGGTGCTGGTGGGCGCCGACGTGCCCGCCTTCACCCGAGGCCTCCGCGCGCTCGCCGCCGGCGAGCCCGCGGCCGGAGTCGTGCGGGGATCCGCCGGCGCCGGCAGCGAGGCGGTGTTCGTCTTCCCCGGCCAGGGACCGCAGTGGCTCGGCATGGGGGCCGCGCTGCTCGACTCCTCGCCGGTGTTCGCCGCGCGGATCGCCGAGTGCGCGCAGGCGCTCGCCCCGTACCTGGACCTGTCCCTCGAGGACGTGCTGCGCGGGAAGGGCGACCTGGAGCGGGTGGACGTGGTCCAGCCCGCGCTGTGGTCCATGATGGTCGCCCTGGCGGAGCTGTGGCGCGCGTACGGCGTGCGGCCCGCCGCCGTCGTCGGCCACTCCCAAGGGGAGATCGCCGCCGCCTGCGTGGCGGGCGCCCTCTCCCTGGCCGACGGGGCACGGGTGGTCGCGCTGCGCAGCCGCGCGCTGCGCGCCCTCGCGGGCACCGGCGGGATGGCGTCGGTGCAGGCGCCGCCGGATCGGCTCGACCTCGACGGCACCGGACTCACCGTCGCGGCGGTCAACGCCCCGTCGTCGGTGGTGGTCGCGGGCGACCACGCCGCCCTCGACGCCCTGGTCGCCCGGTGCGAGGCCGAGGGGATCCGCGCCCGGCGGCTGCCCGTCGACTACGCCTCCCACTCGCCCGGGGTCGAGCCGATCCGCGACGACCTGCGCGCGACGCTGGCGGGGATCGCGCCCCGCCCGCCCGCCGTGCCGTTCCTGTCCACGGTGACGGGGCAGTGGGTGGAGGACGCGTCGCTGGACGCGGAGTACTGGTACCGCAATCTCAGGCAGCCCGTCCTGTTCGCCGAGGCCACCGGCGCGCTTCTCGACCGGGGACACCGGATGTTCGTGGAGGTCGGCCCGCATCCCGTGCTGGCCGCGGGCATTCAGGAGAGCGGCGAGCAGGCGGGGCTCGCCCTCACCGTGGCGGCGACGCTGCGACGTGACGACGGCGGCCTGGACCGCTTCCTGACCGCGCTGGGCGAGGCGTACACCAACGGGGTGGCCGTCGACTGGCGGGCCGCCTACGACGGCCGTCCGGCCACGAGGGTCGAGCTGCCCACGTACGCGTTCCAGGGCAGGCGGTACTGGCTGGAGCCCGAGCCCGAGCCCGCGACGGCCGTCGGGACCGACCCGGCGGAGGCGGCGTTCTGGCAGGCGGTGGCGAGCGCGGACGCCGGCCAGGTCGCCCGGACGCTCGGCGTGGCCGACCCCGGCCCGCTGGACGCGGTGCTGCCCGCGCTGACCGCCTGGCACGCCCGCCGGGGCGAGCGGAACGCGACGACGTCCTGGCGCTACGAAGTCACGTGGACGCCCGTCGCGGCCGAGGCGTCCGGGCTGTCCGGCACCTGGCTCCTGGTCGTCCCCGAGACGCCCGCCGCGGGCGCGAGCGCCGCGTTCTGCGCCGCCGCCCTGGCCGAGGCGGGCGCCGAGGTGGTGACCGTCACCCACGGCCCGCGGCTCAGCCTCCCCGGCGGGCTCGCCGGAGTGGTGTCGCTGCTCGCGCTCGACGACGTGCCCGTGCCCGGCCACCCCGCCGTCTCCGCCGGCCTCGCCGCCACGCTGGCGCTGGTCCAGAAGCTGGACGGGGCCGACGTCCCGCTGTGGCTGGTGACGCGCGGCGCCGTGCGCACCGGCGCGTCCGACGGGCCCGACGAGCCGGGCCAGGCGCAGGTGTGGGGGCTGGGCCGCACCGTGGCGCTGGAACTCCCGCGTCTGTGGGGCGGCCTGGTCGACCTGCCCGCCACTCTCGACGCCCGCGCCGCCACCCACCTGGCGCGCGCCCTCGCGGGCACGGGCGGCGAGGACCAGCTCGCCGTGCGGCCCAGCGGCCTGCTGGCCCGCCGCCTGGCCAGGCTGCCGGCCCCGGCCCCCGGGCCGGGCTTCCGCGCCCGCGGCACCGTCCTCGTCACCGGAGGAACCGGCGGCTTCGGCGCCCACGTGGCCCGCTGGCTCGCCGGCCTGGGCGCCGAGCACCTGGTCCTCGTCCCCGAACGCCCGGGGGACGGCGACCTCGACGCCGCCGCCTTCGGCGGCGCCCGGGTGACCGTCGCCGACTGCGACCTCACCGATCGCGCCGCGCTGGCCGCCCTGCTCGCCGAGCATCCGCCGACCGCCGTCTTCCACACGGCGGGCGCGCTGAACGCGGCCCCGCTGGCCGGCACCTCCTCGGCCGAGCTGGACGCGGTGCTCGGCGCCAAGGCGCTCGGCGCCACTCATCTGCACGAACTCCTCGCCGGCCACGAGCTGGACGCCTTCGTGCTGTTCTCCTCGATCGCCGGAGTGTGGGGCAGTGCCGGGCAGGCCGCCTACGCCGCCGCGAACGCCCACCTCGACGCGCTGGCCGGGCACCGCCGCGCCCGCGGCCTGCCCGCCACCGCCGTGGCGTGGGGGCTGTGGGCCGAGGTCGATCTCGGCGACCCGGCGGCCGAGGCCGAACGCCGCGAGCAACTGCGCCGCCGCGGCGTGCCGCCGATGCCGCCGCCCCTCGCACTGGCCGCGCTCGGTCAAGCGCTGGAGGAGGACCGCCCCGCCCTCGTGCTGGCCGACGTGGACTGGGAACGGTTCGTGCCCGCCTTCACCGCGCTTCGCCGACGGCCGTTCGTGGAAGACCTGCCCGAGGTGGCCGGCGTCCTGCGCGCCGCCGCCGAAAGCCGGCTCGCCGAAGCCGGGAACGCCGAGCTGCCGCGCAGGCTCGCCGGGCTCACCGACGCCGAACGGCGCCGCCTGCTGCTGCGGGCCGTACGCGCCGAGATCGCGGCCGTTCTCGGCCACGACGGCGCGGACGCGGTCGAACCCGGCCGCCAGTTACGCGAGCTGGGCCTCGACTCCCTCGCCGCCGTGAACCTGCGCAACCGGCTAGGCGCCGCCACCGGGCTGGACCTGCCCCCCACCCTCGTCTTCGACCACCCGACCGCCGAGGACCTGGCGGCGCACCTGGGCGCCCGCCTGGACGAGGCCGCCCGCCCGTCCCTGGACGACGCGCTGGCGGGCATGGCCGCGGCGATGGCCGCGATCCCGCCGGGCGACCCCACGGCGGAGCGGGCCGCCGCCCGGTTGCAGGCGTTGCTCGGCGAGCTGACCGCCCGCCACGAACCGCCCGCCCCGGCGGCGGAGGCCGTGGCGGAACGGCTGCGCGTGGCCAGCGACGACGAACTGTTCGACTTCCTCGACGCCGAGCTGGAAGGGTGAGATCCGTTGACCGCTGGCGCCGCGCCGACCGGAGAGTCGACCGAGGACAAGCTGCGTGACTACCTCAGAAGGGCCACGCTGGAGCTGCACGAGACCCGCCGCAGGCTCCGTGAGGCCGAGGAAAGGCACCGCGAACCGATCGCGATCATCGCGGCGAGCTGCCGGTACCCCGGAGGCGTGCGCAGCCCGGAGGACCTGTGGGAGCTCGTGACCGGGCGGGTGGACGCGATCGGGGCGTTCCCCGCCGACCGGGGCTGGGACCTGGAGTCCCTGTACCACCCCGACCCCGACCATCCCGGCACCACGTACGTCCTGCGGGGCGGGTTCCTCGACGACGCGGGGGGCTTCGACGCGGCCTTCTTCGGGATCTCCCCGCGCGAGGCCCTGGCCATGGACCCGCAGCAGCGGCTGCTGCTGGAGACGACCTGGGAACTGCTCGAACGTGGCCGCCTCGATCCGGAGTCGACGCGCGGCAGCCGGACCGGGGTGTTCGTCGGCACCAACAACCAGGACTACGCCGCGCTGCTCGACCCCGTCCCCGACGGGCTGGAGGGCTACCTGCTGACCGGTGTGGCCGCGAGCGTGCTGTCGGGCCGGCTGGCGTACAGCCTGGGGTGGGAGGGGCCCGCGCTCACCGTCGACACCGCCTGCTCCTCCTCGCTGGTGGCGTTGCACCTCGCCGCGCAGTCGCTGCGGCAGGGGGAGTGCTCGCTGGCCGTGGCCGGCGGCGTGTCGGTGTTGTCGACCCCCACGGGGTTCGTGGAGTTCAGCAGGCAGCGCGGGCTGTCGCCGGACGGCCGCTGCCGGTCCTTCGCCGCCTCCGCCGACGGCACCGGCTGGGCCGAAGGGGTGGGCCTGCTGCTGCTCGAACGGCTCTCCGACGCCCGCCGCAACGGGCACGAGATCCTCGCCGTGATCCGGGGCAGCGCGCTGAACCAGGACGGCGCCTCCAACGGTCTCACTGCGCCGAGCGGCCTCGCGCAGGAGCGGGTGATCCGCGCTGCGCTCGCCTCCTCGGAGCTGACGCCCTCCCAGGTCGACGCCGTCGAGGCCCACGGCACGGCGACCGTGCTCGGCGACCCGATCGAGGCGCAGGCGCTGCTCGCGACCTACGGCCAGGACCGGGACCGGCCGCTGTGGCTGGGGTCGGTCAAGTCCAACCTGGGGCACGCCGCGGCCGCCGCCGGAGTGGCCGGGGTGATCAAGATGGTGCAGGCGATGCGGCACGGCGTGCTGCCCGCCACCCTGCACGTGGACGAGCCGACGCCCCGGGTCGACTGGTCAGGCGGACGCGTCGCGCTGCTCACCGAGGCTCAGCCGTGGCCCGACACGGGGCAGCCGCGCCGGGCGGGCGTCTCGGCGTTCGGCGTGAGCGGCACCAACGCCCACGTCATCCTGGAAGCCGCGCCACCGCCGGAGCCGCGGACGGAACCCCGGCCCGGGCCGGGGGTCGCCGGGGGAGCGGCGGTCGCCTGGCTGTTGTCGGCCAGGTCCGAAGCCGCCCTGCGCGCCCAGGCCGCCCGCCTGCGCCCCTACGCCACGGCCGCCGAGCACGGTGAGCCCGCCCACCTGAGCCGGGTCGCCTGGTCGCTGGCGACCACGCGGGCCGCGCTCGACCACCGTGCCGTGCTCGTCGGCGCGGAGCCCGCCGACTTCGCCCGGGGCCTCGACGCGCTGGCCGCCGGGCAGTCGGCCCCCGGGCTCGTGCGGGGAGCGGCACGCCCGGGAGCCCAGGTCGCGTTCGTGTTCTCCGGGCAGGGCGGGCAATGGGCGGGGATGGGCAGGCAGCTGCTGAGCTCGTCGCCGGTGTTCGCCGAGACGATCGGCCGCTGCGCCGACGCGCTGGCCCCGTACGTCGACTGGTCGCTGACCGAGGTGCTCGACGGCCGCCTGGACGCCCCTGACCTGCGCCGCGACGACGTGGCCCAGCCCGCGCTGTGGGCGACGATGGTGGCGCTCGCCGAGCTGTGGCGGGCGGCGGGAGTGATCCCCGACGCCGTGGCAGGACACTCGCAGGGAGAGATCGCCGCCGCGACCGTCGCCGGCGCGCTGTCCCTGGACGACGGCGCCCGCGTGGTCGCGCTGCGCGCCCGGCTGATGGCCGAGGCCGACGTCGCGGGAGGACTGCTGGCGATCACGCTGCCCGCCGACGAGGTCGAACGGCGCTGGGGCGACCGGGTGACGGTCGCCGCCGACACCGGGCCGCGCTACACGACGGTGGCGGGAGAGGCCGGGCCGCTGGCGGAGGTGCTGGCCCACTGCGCGGCCGCCGGGGTGCGGGCCAGCCGGGTCGAGGTCGGCTACGCGGCCCACTCCCCGTACGTGGAGCCCGCCCGTGACCTGCTGGTCGCCGAACTCGCCGGACTGGCACCAGAGACGGCGCGGATCCCGTTCTACTCCTCCATCACGGGCGGGCCGCTCGACGGCCGCGAGCTCGACGCCGCCTACTGGGGCCGGAACCTGCGCGAGCGGGTCCGCTTCGCCGACACGGTCCGGGCTCTGCTCGCCGACGGCGCCACCCTGTTCGTGGAGCCCGGTCCGCACCCCGTGCTGGCGGCGGGTGTGGCGGCGACGGCGGAGGCGGCCGGCGCGCCCGCCGTCGCCATCGGCACGCTGCGCCGCGACTCGGGAGACCTCCGCCGCTTCGTGACGGCGCTCGGGGAGGCCCATGCGCACGGGGCACGGGTGGACTGGCGAGCCGTCCTGACTCCCGCGCCGCCGGTCGATCTGCCGACGTACGCCTTCCAGCGACGGCGCTTCTGGCTCATGCCCCGCAGGCCCGCCGCCCACGGGGCCGACTCGTGGCGGTACCGGCTGCACTGGCGGCCGATGCCCGCGGCGGCCGCGACGCCCGCGCTGTCCGGCATCTGGCAGGTGCTCGTCCCCGCGGCCCACGAGCGGCACGGGCTGGTCGAGGACGTCGTCGCCGCTCTCACCGAGCACGGTGCCGAGGTCGAGACGAGCAGCCGGGCGCGGCACGGGGCGTACGCGGGAGTGGTGTCGCTGCTGGCCCTGGACGAGTCCGCGCATCCGGACCATCCCGTGCTGAGCCGGGGCCTGGCCGCCACGCTGGCGCTCGCCCAGCCCGGCGGCCTGCGCAGCGGCCCCCTGTGGCTCGTCACCCAGAACGCGATCACCGACACCGGCACCGCTCCCGGCACCGCTCCCGGCACCGCTCCCGGCACCGCTCCCGGCACCGCTCCCGGCACCGCTGATGGTGCCGCTGACGGCAGCGGCGTCGGGGAGCCGGCGCGCGCCCGGATCTGGGGACTGGGACGGAGCCTCGCCCTGGAGCGGCCCGAGCTGTGGGGCGGCCTCGTCGATGTGCCGGAACGGCTGGACGCGCGGGCGCGCGCCGCCTTCGCCCGCGCGCTCGCCCAGCCGCCCGGAGGCGAGGACCAGGTGGCGGTGCGCGGCGGCACGCTGTTCGCCCCCCGCCTGAGCCGCGCGCCGCACGCCGGCCCGGAGTGGCGGGCCGCCGGCACCGTCCTGGTCAACGGCGGCTCCGGCCCGTACGGGCCGCACCTCGCCGGCTGGCTGGCCGAAACCGGCGCCGACCACGTCATCCTGGTCGCCGACGAACCGGTCGCCGACCTGGGCGAGCGGATCACCGTCGCCGTCGTCGACCCGTCGGACCCGGCCGCACCCGCCCGTCTGGTCGCCGAGCACCGGCCGTCCCTGGTG
Source organism: Nonomuraea indica (assembly GCF_002850745.1). GTDB lineage: Bacteria > Actinomycetota > Actinomycetes > Streptosporangiales > Streptosporangiaceae > Nonomuraea > Nonomuraea indica. The sequence continues at coordinate 123,334 of NZ_PJOK01000068.1, read as the reverse complement.
GTGCACGCGGCCGACCACCTGGAGGAGAGCACCCTGGCCGGGCTCACCCTCGACCGGCTGGAACGCGTCCTGGTCGCCAACGCGGTCGAGGCCAGGGCGCTGAGCGAGGCCACGGAGACGGACCTGGTGCTGTTCTCCACGATCGCGGCCACGTTCGGCGGCGTCGGCCAGGCGGCGTATGCCGCGGCCGGCGCGGAGATCGAGGCGCTGGCCCGGCATCGGCGCGCCCGCCACGCTCCCGCCACGGTGGTGGCCTGGGGGCCCTGGCTCGAACGCGGCAACGGCGAGCTGGGCACGCGCCTGGAGAACCAGGGGGTGGCGAGGATGCGGCCCGGTCCCGCCCTGCAGGCGCTGCGGCGCGAACTGTCCGCCACAACGGGCACCGGCGGCACCGCCGCCATCGTCGATCTCGACTGGCCCCGGTTCGCCTCCGCCTACGCCGGGGACCGCCACCGGCCCCTGATCGCCGATCTGGACGAGGCCGGGCCGCGCGGCTCCGCCGTCCCGGACGACCCGCCCGCGCAGTCCGGCGCCCTCGACCAGGAGAGCCTGATCACCCTGGTCTGCGGCCACGCCGCCTCCGTCCTCGGCCACGACCATCCCGCCGACATCGACGCCGACAGCCGCTTCACCGACATCGGCTTCGACTCACTGACCGGCCTGCAACTGCGCAACGCCCTCGGCCGGACCGTGGACCGCGCCCTGCCCGCCGACCTCGTCTTCGAACACCCCACACCTCGCCGGCTCGCCCAGCACCTGGAGCAGATCCTGAAGGAGCACGACCGATGAACCAACGCGTCAAAGTCCTGATCGTCGGAGCCGGGCCAGTCGGACTGATGGCGGCGTGCGAACTGCGCCGCCGTGGTGTGCCGGCCGACATCGTGGACGCGGCTCCCGAACCCGGAGCCGGATCCCGCGCCATCCTGCTGTGGCCGCCTTCCCTGGAGAGCTACCGCGACCTCGGCATCCTGGAGGAGGCACGCAAGCGCGGCGTCGCGGTCGACGCGCTGAGCTACCACGTCGGCGGCACCACGCTCAGGCTGCCGCTCGCCCCCACCATGGCGCCGCTCATCCTGCCGCAGCAGGACACCACCGAACTGCTGCAGGACGAGCTGCGCAGGCTCGGCGGCGACGTACGGCGCGGCCTGCGGGTGGTGGGCCTGACCCAGGACCAGAACTCGGTCACCGTGACCGCCCGGGAGGCGGACGGCCGCGAAGTGACGATGGAGACGGAGTGGCTGATCGCGGCCGACGGCTTCCGCAGCACCGTACGGGACCTGATCGGCGCGGACTTCACCGGGGCGCCCCTGCCGATCACCTTCCTCCTGGCGGAAGGCCGGATGGAGGGCGACTACGACACGCGAGCGGTGAACTACTACCTCGGCCGTGCCGGGGTGGTGCTCGTGGCGCCGCTGCCCGGAGGCCGGGTACGGATCTCGGGTGCCGTGCCCGAGGGCACCGAGCTCACCGGCGAGACGGGGCAGCGCCTGCTGGACGAGCGCGGGCCGGGCGGCCTGCGGCTCACCGACCTGACCATGAACACGCTGTTCACCAGCCACGAGCGGATCGCCTCGCCGCTGCGGGCCGGCCGCTGCTTCCTGGCCGGCGACGCGGCACACGTGCACTCCGTGGTCGGCGGGCAGGGGCTCAACCTGGGGTTCGCCGACGCGCGGAATCTGGCGTGGAAGCTGGCCGGCGTCCTCGACGGCAGGTACGCGCCGCAGATCCTGGACAGCTACGACGTCGAGCGCCGCGCCGCCGCCGAGCAGACCGTACGAGCCACCGGCCGGATGGCCAGGCAGGCGGTGCTCAGCCCGGTCGCGCACCGCATCCGTGACCTGGCCATGACCCTCATGCACCGCACCGGCGTGCTCGGCCGCCGGATGCCGCCGCTGCTGTCGGGCTGGCTGATCACCTACCCGGACACCCTGTTCCCGGCGGCGGGCAGGACGCCGCCGGGGCTGCCCCGGCCGGGCACCCGCCGGCCGAAGTGGCGGCTCGAACCCGACGCTCGCGACCGCTTCCAGCTCATCACCACAGGGGCGGCCGGCAGCCAGGGGGCGGCGCTGGCCGACCGGCTGCCCGACCTGGTCGTCCACCGGCACCGGGCGGGCGGCGCCGACGCGTTCGTGCTGCTCCGCCCGGACGGCTTCGTCGGCGCGAGCGGCCCCGCCTCCGTACTTCCGCACGCCGCCGCCGCGCTGGAGCGGCTGGCAGCAGGCGCCTCGCACCACGTGAAGGGACAGTCATGACCGGACAGCAAGAGCTTCCTCCCGTACTCGACGGGTTCGACCTCTCCGACCAGAGCCGGTTCGGCGACGGGTTCCCGCACCACGTCTTCACCCGCCTGCGCACGGAGGCGCCGGTCTTCTTCCACCCGCCGGGCACGACCGCCGACGGTGAGGGCTTCTGGGTGCTGAGCCGCTACGCGGACATCCGCGCCGCGGCGGCCGATCCGGCGTTCTCCTCTCAGGGCGGAGGCGGCCGGGCCGGCGGTGGCACCCACATCGACGACCTGGCGCCCGGCGTCCACGCCGGGACCATGCTGAACATGATGGACGACCCCCGCCACCAGGCGCTCAGAGACCTGGTCAGCCCCTCCGTCGACGGTGAGACGGTCGCCTCGCTGGAGCCGGAGCTGCGCGCCATCGCCGCGAACCTGGTCGCCGAGGCCGTGGCGGACGGCAGGGGCGACCTGATGGTGGACATCGCCGGGCCGTTCGCCATCAGGACGGCGCTGCTGGTCCTCGGCGTGCCGCGTCGTGACTGGCCCGCCCTGCACGCGTGGGCCGACGTGAGCATGGGCTTCGACGACCGCGAGGCCGGCGAGGACACCGAGCGCTCGCAGATGTCGCGGCTCGCCCTCTACCAGTACGGCAGCGGCGCGCTCAAGGCGCTCGCCGCCGAGCCGGGCCCGGGCCTGCTCTCCCTCGTCGCCACGGGCGACCTGCCCGAGAGCGAACGGCCGCTGTCGAGCTACGAGCGCGAGGTGTTCTTCAACCTGATCCTCGGCGCGGGCTCCGAACCGCCGCGCAACGCGATCGCCCACGGCCTGCTGGCCCTGGCCGAACACCCCGACCAGTGGAAGGCGCTGCGCGAGGACCGTTCGCTGATCCCGGGCGCGGTCGAGGAGATGCTGCGCTGGTCGTCGCCGACGCCGTACAACCGGCGCACCGCCACCCGCGACGTGGAGGTGGGCGGCATGCGGATCCGGGCCGGGCAGAAGGTGACGTTCTGGTGGGCCTCCGCCAACCGGGACGAGGAGGTCTTCGCCGACCCGCACACCTTCGACATCCGCCGCGAGCACAACCCCCACCTGGCCTTCGGGTTCGGCGCCCACGGTTGCATGGGGGAGCGGCTGGGCCGGCTGGAGCTGCGGCTCGTCCTGGAAGCGCTGCTGGAGCGGGTGGGCGAGCTGAGCACGGCGGGTCCGGTCCGGTGGGCGCGCAGCAACAAGCACACGGTGATCCTGCGCCTGCCGGTCGCCTACGGCGCCCTCACGCCGGTCGAGGCGCCCCACCTGCCCGAGCAGCCGCCGCCCACGATCCCGGCCGATCCCGGCCAGTACGCCATCAGCAGGATGCTGCCGTTCAACCCGTTCGACCCGGCGTTCCGCGAGGACCCGTACCCGGTCTACCGGCGGATCGCCGAGAACGGCCCCGTCATGCGAACGCCGGGCGGCATGGTCGTCGTCCTGGGCCACCGGGAGGCCTCGGACGCGCTGCGGGACCCGCTCATCGGCTGGGGAGACGGCCAGTCGGTGGCCGAGCACTTCGGCCGCGACCCGGAGGGCAGGCCGGTGCGCCAGTTCATCTTCATGGACCCGCCCGACCACACCCGGCTCCGCTCCCTGGTGAGCGGGGCGTTCACCACCCGGGTCGTCGAACGGCTGCGCCCGCGCGCCGTTGAGCTCACCGACCGGCTCCTGGCCTCGGCCGGATCCTCCTTCGACCTCATGGACGCCATCGCCCATCCTCTTCCGGCGCTGCTGCTCGGCGACCTCATGGGCGTGCCGGAGGACAACATGGACCGCTTCCGCGGCTGGTCGGCGGCGATCGGGCGGGGCCTCGACCCCGACTTCGCGCTCACCCGGGCCCAGGTCGCGCAGCGACAGGGCGCCCGCGAGCAGTTCAACCAGTACTTCACCGAACTGGCCGCGCGGCGCCGCGCGGAACCCGCCGACGACCTGGTCAGCAAGCTGGTCGCGGTCGAGCAGGAGGGCGACCGGCTCACCGAGACCGAACTGGTCACCACCTGCACGTTGCTGGTCTCGGCGGGGTACGCGCTGACCGTGCACCTCATCGGCAACGGCATGCTCGCGCTGCTGCGCGAGCCCGGCCAGCTCGCCTGGCTGCGCGCCAACCCCGACCGGATCGGTGCCGCCGTCGAGGAGCTGATCAGGTACGACGCGCCCGCCCAGGTGATCTCGCGGACGGCACTCAGCGACACGGTGATCGGCGACACGCCGATCCGGCAGGGCGAGTCGATGCTGCTGGTGCTGGGCGCGGCCAACCGCGACCCGGCCGTGTACGACGAGCCGGACCGGTTGGACCTGGCTCGCCGGACGCCGGCGCGTCACCTCGGCTTCGGGCACGGCATCCACTTCTGCCTCGGCGCGCCGCTGGCCCGCCTCGCCGTCCAGGTGGTGATCGGGCGGCTGGCCGAGCTGGACCTCGCCATCGCCGACCCCGGCCCGCGGCACACCGAGGGCATGGTCATCCGCGGCCTCGCCTCCCTCCCGGTGGTGGCCGGATGACCGCGCCCGACCTGGACCTCTGGCTGCGCCGTTTCCACCCGGGGCCCGGCGCGGGGCCGCTGCTGGCCCTGTTCCCGCACGCGGGCGGCTCGGCGACCTACTTCCACGGCCTGTCGGCGCTGCTGGCTCCGGCACTCGACGTGGTCGCGGTCCAGTACCCCGGCCGCCAGGAACGCCGCAGCGAGCCGGCCGTGGAGGACGTCCACGCACTCGCCGACCAGATCACCGCCGTGCTGACGGCCGCGGCGGCCGGCAGGCCGGTCGCGTTGTTCGGGCACAGCATGGGGGCGAGCGTCGGCTACGAGACGTGTCTGCGGCTCCAGTCCGGCGGGGTGGAGGTGGTACGGCTGTTCGCCTCCGGGCGGCGGGCACCGAGCAGACGGCGACGGGAGGTGCCGGGCGGGCAGGACGACGAGTCGCTGCTGGCCGAGATCCGCACGCTCAGCGGCACCGACGCCCGCCTGTTCGACGACCCGGACGTGGTGCAGATGATCCTGCCCGCGCTGCGCGCCGACTACCGGGCGATCGAGGCGTACGCGTGGCGGCCGGGCGACCTGCTCAGCTGCCCGGTCACCGCCCTGGTGGGGGACGCCGACCCCCGGGTCGGCGAGGACGACGCACGGGCCTGGGCGGGGCACACGACCGGCGGCTTCGAGCTGGTCACCTTCACCGGCGGCCATTTCTACCTGGCCGAGCACACGGAGGAGGTGGCGAAGGCCATCGTCGGCCGCCTCACCTGAGGCAGGCCGGCCGGCACCGTCACCAGGACCGACCGCCGCGGCGCGCGGGCCGCGGCGAGCCTGGTGACGGGTGTCCGGTGGCGGCGCGGGCCGCGACGAGCCTGGTGACGGGTGTCCGGCGGCGGCGCGCGCCTCAGCAGGCCCGAACCGGCAGGCGGCGCGGCACCCAGCGCGCGGGGCGGCGCTCGCCTGGCCCGCGTCCTCGAACGGAAGCGGGGCGGTTTCGAGGCGCTACGCGTCGTCGACAGGCACCAGCAGGCCGAAGATCCGCACGGCGACCCACCCGTGGGCCAACAGTGCCTGGCTGTCCGCGACCACCGCCTCGCCACCGGGCCACTGTTCGCTGTCCAGCAGCACCTCGTTGGTCTGCACCCGGCCGTCGTGGTACTCGACGAACAGGCGTAGCCCGTGCACCTTTCGTGTGAGCGGCTCGGCGCGCAGCGCCTCCAGCAGCCGGTCGAGCAGGGGCCCGGCAGACGGCACCGGCCCCTTGGCGAACCGGTTGATCTGGGAGCCCAGCACCAGTTCGAACGCGCCGCTCGGGTGGTCGTAGCGCTCCCGCTCGACGTGGTCGGGCGCCGCGCCGGGGCGCAGGAGGCCGTCGACGATCGGGTGCAGTGCGCCGATCCTGAACTGGTTCACCCCCTCGCTGATCGCGTCCCGCCAGGTGGGGCCGTGCCCGGCGAAGCTCTCGACCAGCCATGGCTCGGCCAGCGCGGGGTGCGACACGGCGAAGTCGATCTGAGCGATCACCACGCCGGCCGGGGCGGGGTGGACGACTATGGCCGCGTCGACTTTCGTCCCGCCGTCGAGCGGTACGCCGTGCGCGTGAAGGAATCCCTCGAACACGGCTCGCGGCGAGGGTACGCCGCCGTCGCCGTCCTCGGCCGGTTCCAGGTCCTCGTCCAGCGTGGTCTCGCCGAGCATCAGGTCCGACAGCTCCGCCCCGTCGTACAGCGCGTTGTTGATCGCGTTGAACTCGGCGCTGCGCATCGCGATCCGCTCGACCTCGTCACGGCCGGCCCGCTGCGCGCGGTCCAACGCTGCCACGAACACCGGCTCGGCCGACAGTTCCACCCGCCCGCCGGGAGTCACGAGCTCGTCCGGGTACGTGACGTCCGACAGCAACCGCCGCGTGTACGCCATGGGCAGGAAGATCAGCAGCCGCTCGGCCAGCCACGGCTCGACGCCGGCCTCGGTCAGCCGTTCCCACACGTCCTCGTCCTCCGGGGGCTTCTCGCCCGCGCAGAACGCGGCGATCCCCACCTCGACGGCGGCGTCGAACCGCCTCGATTCGATCATGGCGCAACCCTATCCACTGCGGTCCTCGGACCGGACAAGCCGAACGAAACCTGGATCAGCCGTCACTCCCCGAGCCGGCCATCTCGGACACGCTCTCAGATCGCCTGGGCCCGGATCCAGAGGAATCCGACGTTGTCGTTGTAGGCGTCACCGACGTAGGTGACGGGACCCGCGCGAGTGGGGCCGTAGTTCATTCCCGGAGATCGGGTGTCAAGATTGGACAACCAGCAGCGGCCGTGGACCCGGTAGGAGCTGAGCACCCAGCCCCAGTACCTGGCGGAGAAGTCGAAGGTGTATCCCTGCGGGTCACAGGTGCCGTAGTCGCCGTAGATGTCGGAACTGTCGCCCCCGAAGTCGGCGTGCTCGTACAGAGTCATCAGCAAGGTGCGCTCGGCGGCGGCCGAGGCGACCGTCGTCTCGTCACCGCACACCTCCCGCAGCGGGGTGGCCTCCGTGCCCGGCTTGGCCTTCTCGGCAATGAACACGCATTTCTTCTCGGGTGCGGCTGCCGCGCTTCCCGAAGAGAGCGGATGGACAGTGAACAGCGCGGTCATCGTGACCGTAGCTAAAAGGAACCGCCAGACGCCTCGGATCATCGGTTCGGCCTTTTCTTCCCATGGATGCGAAACAGCTCGACTATAGGTCGACGTCCTTGGTGTAAGGAGCCCGAAAAACAGACGAAGAGCGTCGATAATCGGACAGCCAAGACGGTCTTCCGCTGGAGCGCGGTCGCCGCGACGCGGTCGTGCTGTCGGATCGCCGGCGACCGGCGTCCCGGAGGATTCGGTGAAGAAGTCCGGGCGGCGATGTCGGATCGGGGCGGTGGTGTTCGTAGCAGGGGTGAGGCCGCCCACACGGGGCGGCGCCGAGGCGAAGGAATCGCGATCATGAAGCTGACGACCGTCACTCAGGTCACCGTCGACGGAGTGATGCAGGGAAACGGCGGTACGTCGGATGAGGACCGCAGGAACGGATTCGAGCGCGGCGGATGGGCTCGCGGGGCGGGTGACGACGAGACCAGGTCGTTCATCACACAGACCTACCAGCGCGCCGAGGCGTTCTTGTTCGGCCGGCGCACCTACGAGTTGTTCACCTCCTGGGACCGGACACATCCCATCGGCGCGGCCTTGGACGACGCCCCCAAGTACGTCGCCTCGACCACGCTCACCTCGCCGCGCTGGAAGGACACGACCGTTCTCCGCGGTGACCTCGCGGCGGCCGTCAGAGAGCTGAAGGCCAAGCCCGGGGGTGAGCTGCAGGTGCACGGCAGTGGCATCCTGACCCGGTGGCTGCTGGAGAAGGACCTGGTCGACGAGATGATCCTGATCGTGATCCCGGTGATCGTCGGCCAGGGCGCGAGACTGTTCCCGGAGACCGGTCCGGACCTCGCTCTCCACCTGGTCGAGTCGCGGGTCGACTCGAAGGGCGTGACGATCCAGGTCTACCGGCCGGCCGGGCGGCCGCGGTACGCGACGGCCTGACGTGCCTGACCACCGGACCACGCTGTCCTGACACCACAGGAGATGATCTTCAGATGCGGTACCTGGTTTCCGTGATCGACGACAGGAGCGATCCCGACAGCACGGACAGGCGGCCCGCCATCAGCGCGTTCAACGAACGACTGATCGCCGAAGGCCACTGGGTCTTCGCGGGCGGGCTCGCGGACACCGACGCGGCCACGGTCGTCGACAACCGGGGCGAGCAGCCCGTGTTCAGCGACGGGCCTTTCGTGGAGTCGAAGGAGTACCTCGCCGGCGTCTGGGTGTGGGAGGCTCCTGATCTCGATGTGGCGCTCAAGCTCGCCGCCGAGGCGTCGAAGATCTGCCATCGGAAGATCGAGGTACGGCCGTTCCTGTGAGCGAGGCCGAGGAGGCGGTCATCCGGGCCCACCACGACGAGTGGGCGCGGGTGGTGGCCGCCCTGACCAGGCGTTTCGGTGACCTCGACATCGCCGAGGAGGCGGCTGCCGAGGCGTTCGCGACCGCCGTGGAGCGGTGGCGGGCCGACGGCGTACCGCCCAATCCGGGCGCGTGGCTGACCACCACCGCCAACCGCAAGGCCATCGACCGGATCCGGCGTGAGAGCAGGCGCGACGACAAGCACAGGGAGGCTCGGATGACGTACGACGACCTGCCCGAGCCCGTCGGCGCCATCGATGACGACCGGCTCCGGCTGATCTTCACCTGCTGCCACCCGGCGCTGGCGGTGGAAGCGCGCGTGGCGTTGACGCTGCGCATGGTCGGCGGTCTGACCGTGCCCGAGATCGCCCGCGCCTTCCTGGTACGGGCGACCACCATGGAACAGCGCATCACCCGGGCGAAGGCCAAGATCAAGGCGGCTCGCATCCCCTACCGGATGCCGTCCGCCGACGATCTTCCGGCTCGTGTCTCCGGCGTCCTGGCCGTGCTGTTCCTCGTCTACAACGAGGGCTACCTGGCCAGCGGCCCCGGCACCGACCCCGTACGACACGACCTGACCACCGAGGCGATCCGGCTCACCCGCCTGATCCGCGCGCTCCTGCCGCAGGACGGAGAGGTGGCCGGGCTGCTGGCGCTGATGCTGCTCACCGAGGCCCGCCGCACCGCCCGCGTCTCGGCGAACGGCGAACTGGTCCCGCTCGACGAGCAGGACCGTGGGGCCTGGGACGCGGAACTCATCGCCGAAGGCCATCGGCTGGTGCGCGAGCGCCTGGCCGCTGCCGCCGCCGGGGTGGCTCCGGGCCGCTACCAGATCCTCGCCGCGATCAACGCGGTGCACACCTCCGCCCGCGACATCCGCGACACCGACTGGTCGCAGATCCTCGCCCTCTACGACCGGCTCGTCCGCCTCGACCCCTCGCCGATCATCGCCCTCAACCGGGCCATCGCCGTGGCCGAGCTCGACGGGCCTGAGGTGGCACTGGCCATCGTGGACCGCCTCGCCGAGGTGCTGGCCTGCTACCACGCCTACCACGCCACCCGCGCCGACCTGCTGCGCCGGCTGGGCCGAAGCCGGCAGTCACACGCGGCCTACGACCGGGCCATCGACCTGGCCGGCAACACCGGCGAGACCGCCTACCTCACCCGCCGCCGCGACCAACTGCGGTAGCGCCCGGGTTTCGGCAGGAACGTCCACACGGGGGACGGCCGGCCGAAGGCGTCGATCAGCACCGCGGCTCGATGACGGGGCCGCTTGTACCCCCACAAACCCGACCTGCCACGCCCGGCACAGAAGCGGTTTCCTGAAATCGCGTCCGGGTCGCGACACCACCGACCGCCGCGCCCTTTTCCCCACCGACCGAATATGAGGTCCATCCTCCTGGTGGCCGGCGCCGACGCGAGGCCGCGACGAACCGAACGCGGACGGGTCGACCGGGCCGTTCCTCACCCGCCCAGACATGTCGTCCTTCTTCGTCGCCGTGCTGTATCGGTCAGGGGTTGATGAGGACCTTGAGGGTCTTGCGGTCGGCCATGTCCCGGTAGCCGGCTGGGACGCCGTCGAGGTCGGTGGTGGCGTCGAAGACCTTCCCGGGCTCGATGGCGCCGCCGAGGATGTCGGGCATCAGTTCCTCGATGTAGGCGCGCACGGGTGCGGGTCCTCCGGCCAGGCGGATGTTGTGGCGGAAGAGGCTGCCGAAGCCGACGGGGGCGTCCTCGTACTGTGGGACGCCGACCCGGCTGATGACGCCGCCGCGGCGGACGACCCCGAGGGCCTGCTCGTAGGCGGGCATGTTGCCCACGCATTCGAGGACCACGTGCGTACCGTTGCCGCCGGTGAGCTCCCGCGCCTGCTCGATGCCTTCCTCTCCGCGGGCGGAGACCACATCGGTGGTGCCGAACTCGCGGCCGAGGTCAGTGCGGGCCTGGTGGCGTCCCATCAGGATGATCTGCTCGGCGCCCAGGCGCTTGGCCGACAGGACCGCCAGCAGGCCCACGGCGCCGTCACCGATCACGGTGACGCGGGTGCGCTCGTTGACGCCGCCGGCCACGGCCGCGTGGTAGCCGGTGCCCAACACGTCCGAGAGCGTCAGCAGGGACGGCATGAGGGCCGAGTCCGCTTCGACGGGCAGCTTGACCAGGGTGCCGTCGGCGAGCGGGACGCGGACCGCTTCGGCCTGGCCGCCCTCGTCCGCCTCGCCGTCCCAGAAGCCGGCTTGCGGGTGGGCGCAGGAGGTGTGCAGTCCCTCGCGGCAGAACTGGCAGGCGTTGTCGGAGATGGCGAACGGCGCCACGACCAGGTCGCCCCGGTCGACGGTGGTCACCTCGGGGCCGGTGTCCTCGACGATGCCGATGAACTCGTGCCCCATCCGGGCGGGCCCGTCCTCCGGCTTCATCGAGCCGTAGGGCCACAGGTCGCTGCCGCAGATGCAGGACGCGGTGACGCGGACGAGCGCGTCGGTGGGCAGCTTGATGACCGGGTCCGGCACCTGCTCGACGCGGACGTCGCCGGCACCGTACATCAGGGTTGCACGCATCAGAAGTTCTCCGTTCCGGATGGTCGTCTCTCTCGGTGGTGGCGGTGCCCCGTGCCGTGACCCGGGCTGCCTGGAGTGTCTCGACTCCCCACCACTCCCCGTCTGACCTGGCCATACACCCCAGGGCGGCAGCCAGTGCGCGGGTAGCGCGGAGCGGCGGCGCCGGATGACGGCGATGGCGGTCGTGGGGTGCCGAGCCCAGGAAACCCGCCTGGTCGCACGCGAGGCAGAGCGCGTTCACAGGGGGCGACCTGGCCCGCGCCGCCCGTACCGCCCGCCGCGTACCCTCGCGTCGCAAGGACGTCCAGGTTCCGCCGCGGGTTCGGTGGCTGCTGGACTCCATGACGATGTCGGCGGCGTTCGTGCGCAACGGCTGCCAGGACATCGTCGCCGGCAATGCGCTGTTCGGACCTTGCACGCGCCGGTCTTCGACAGTCCCACCACCGCGCAGCACGGCCGCGCCAACATCGCCCGTTACCTTTTCCTCGACCCGGGCTCCCAGCGGTTCTTCGTCGACTGGGACGCGGCCGCCGTCGCCACCGCCGCGCTGCTGCGCGCCGAAGCCGGGCGCGAGCCCCACGACCGAGCCCTGCGCGACCTCGTCGGTGAGCTGTCCACGCGCAGCACCGAGTTCCGTAGCCAGTGGGCCGCCCACGACGTGCGTATCCGCCACGACGGCAGCAAGCGGCTGTGGCACCCGCAGGTCAGCGACCTGGATCTGACCTACCAGTCCCCGGAGCTGCCCGTGTCCAACCGGACGGTGTACGACTGATGGGCAGCTCCCGGATCTCCACAGATGCGCGGCAGCGGCGCGGCTCCGAGATGCGCGCAGTACATCACCGGACAGGGGCTCGTCATCGATGGCGGCCTCGTGGCAGCGGCGCCGCTCGGGCTGCGCCTTTGACCGGACGGTGACCGCGTCAGTATGCGGCGTCGAGTTTCGCCCGCTGTTCCGCGGTCAGCTCCAGGTCCACCGCGGCCAGGCTCTCCTCCAGCTGCTCGACCGAGGAGGCGCCGACCAGCGGGATGACCTGAATCTCGCCGCCCATCAGCCAGGCGAGCACCACCTGGTTGACGGTCGCTCCCGTCTCCTGCGCCACTTCCCGCAGTGCCGCGAGACGCCGTGGCGTGCCCGCGTGGTCGAACGCGACGCCGAGTGGCTTGTCCGGTCGTACGTAACCACCGCCCAGCAAGGGGGAGTAGGCGACCAGCGTGAGCGCAGGCTCGGCTCTCAGATAGCTGAGCAGGTCTCCGCTGGTAAGGCCGAGGTTGCCGTCCTTGGATCGCAGCGTCGGCAGATCGGTGCGCGGACGTAGGTAGGAGTGGTGATATTGCACGACTTCATAACCGGGTAGCCCCGCCGCGGCCGCCAGGCTTCTGCTCCGCTCGAGTCGCCAGACCCAGTGGTTGCTCGCTCCGAGAAGACCCACGGTGCCTTCCTCGACCAAGCCCGCGAAACTCTCGACGATCTCCTCCAGCGGCGCCCTCGCCTCCTCGATGTGGGCGTACAGGAGGTCCAGTTTGGCCACGCCGAGCCGTTCCCGGCTTCGCTCCGACGACTCCCGTATCACCTTGGCCGACAAGCCCTCGATGTCGAGGGTGAGCGTGGTCGCCGGAACGTTCGGCCGTCCTCCGAGCTTGGTGGCGATGACGATGTCATCCCCGATGCCGCGGCTGCGACGCCAGCGGCCGAGCAGCGCCTCGCTTTCGCCGCCCTGCGTGCCGTTGACCCAATAGGCGTAATTGTTCGCGGTGTCGATGAAATTACCGCCGGCCTCGACGAAGCGATCGAGGATGGCGAAGGACGTCGCCTCGTCGATGGCGCTGCCGAAGAGCATCGCACCAAGGCTCAGCGCGCTGACACGTCGCCGGCTCTTCGGGTCGCTGCCAATCATGCGGTACTTCATCGATAATCCTTTCGCGGCTGTCTCGGGCGAAATCATTCACCCTAGAGTCGACTCGAGGTCAACTCGGAAGCCCGGGATCACCCCGCCAGGTCGACGCCCGCCCGGGAAGAGCTCGACATCGTGCAACGGTCCACGGCCCAGCGGGATCGCCACGAGCTCGTCATGGAGTCGTCCTCGCTGCCATACGGCCTTCAATCACCGGCGAAGAGCAGTTCGAGGCCGGCGTCCTCTGCGCAGAGCCGGCCCATCGCCACGAGCTCGTCCAGGGCGTCTCTCTCGACATCGTCCTCCGCCAAGGTTCGCAGATAGTCCAGCTCGTCGAGGAACTGCGGCATCTCCGACGAGGTCAGGGTGACGTCGTCCCAGGGATCGATGCGCTGGAGCAGGGGAGCCCGGCTCCTGTCTCTCGCGAGCGCGACGAGATGCTCGATGGTTGCCCACGGCTCCCAGCCGAGATCGACGCCCGACTCTGTCACGGACCGCCGTCGCGGACCGGTCCCCGCCTGCGCCACCCTCATCAAATGCACTGTGACGCTCAAGATCGAATTTCCCTGTCGGTTCTGTCGAACACCGGCCGGCGATGGTCGGAGGACAGCGATCCGTCAGGCAAGGGTTCGCCAGCGCGCCGTCGGGACGGCCTCCCGCAACTCGGCGAGACGGCGCAGCGCCTCGTCCACCGTGGTGGAGGTGCCGTCGGCGAACAGGACGTGGTCGACCTCCAGGCCGACGAGCCGGTCGAGATCGGCGGCGATCTGCCGGGCCGAGCCACCCAGGAACGGCCGCTCTCCGCCCAGGTCGCTCGAGGTGATGGGGGTGTTGGCCCGCACGACCACGCGCAGGTCCGCCACAGCACGCCCCGCTTCCCTGGCCGTGGCGCGAAAACGAGTGACGGCCTCCTCCAAGGACTCGTACGAGAACGCCACCGGGTGCAACCCGTCAGCCACTCGCGCTGCCCGGTCGATCGCAGCCGGAACCATCGCCGCCAGCACGATCGGAACCCCCGACCGCTGGACGGGCTTGGGATTGATCGCAGACGACGGGACGGCATAGTGCTTGCCCTGGAAGCCGACGGGGTCGGCGCCCCAGGCGGCCCGCAGCACGCCGATCGCCTCCTCCAGAGCCTCGCCCCTGGTGCGCTGTGAGACGCCGACCGCCTCGTACTCCTGGTCCATCCAGCCCAAACCCAGGCCTGCGATGGCTCGCCCACCGCTCAACTGGTCGAGCGTGGCGAAACGCCGGGCGAGCACCACAGGATTGTGGAAGATCGCGTTGACGACACTGGTCCCCAACCTGATGCGCTCCGTGCACGCCGCCACATAGCTCAACGTCTCGATCGGCTCGAAGGTCGATGCGTAGTAGTCGGGGAGTGGCTGGGGCCGGCCGCCGGACGTGGCACCGGCCGTCGGGTACAGCAGCCGCTCGTAGGTCCAGACGGCTCCATAGCCCAACTGCTCGGCCTCTCGCGCCACCCGCGTGATGGCTTTCACCGACGCATACGGCCCGGACGTGGGCAGCACCACCCCAAGATCCACTCTTGCTCCTCGCTCATAGGGTTCCTACTGATTCATCCTGGCCAACCTCGCACGGCAACCACAGGGCAACGACTGCCAATTTCTCTCGGTTTACTGCCAACCGGCGACTGCGTCTCATCGCGTGGGGGACGCAGACGCCGTCCGGTGGCCATCACTTTCCGCCGATCACGCCGGTCCGTTCACGATGGGCTCGTCTCGCTGTGGCAGGTTGCGAACTCCGGCGCTACTCCTGCCGCTTGGAGTGAAGGTGTCATCAAGCCGTTGCCCACATGGAAGCGACGCCTCATCACGACACTGCTGATGGCCGGAACGACCAGCGCCGGTCTCGCGGCTGTGTGCGGGGGATCCCGGGACACCCTCGTGCTGTACTTTTCCACCGGCATCGTGGCGGCCCGCCGGCCGGATGAGACGCACCGCCTTCCCGCTCGCCGCCGGGAGCCGGCCCGGCGTCAGGGGCGCGTCGATGAGGGCAGGCGCGGCGGCCGCCATCGCCAGGTGGGGTTTCCGTCAGCGGCGATGCCCTTGCGCCACAACGGCGCCGGCATCAGCCGGATCATCGTCACCATCGCCCGGTGGGCGGCCCTGGAGGTGGTGCGGTCGCCGTCCTTGCGGGCGCCTCGGGCGGTTGCCTGCGTGCGCGGGCGGCGTTCGGTGTCGTAGCGGCGCAGCGCGGCCTCGATCCTGGGCTCGCCGGCGAGGGCTGCGGCGAGCACGACGGCGTCCTCGATCGACTGCCCGGCGCCCTGGCCGCGGTCCGGGCTCATCGCGTGCGCGGCGTCGCCGAGCAGGGCCACCCGGCCGCGCACGTAGGTCGGCAACGGCTCCAGGTCACAGATGTCGATATGGATCACCGCCTCGGCCGGGGTGGCCTCGACCAGGGCCGGGATCGGGTCGTGCCAGGCGCCGACACGGGCGGCGACTTCGGCCTTCTCCTGGTCGTAGCGGACGCCCGGCGTGTCGGCTGTGGTGACGTGGGCCCAGTACGCGCGATCGCGCGCGATGGGGTGAACGAGAAGGTAGCCGCCTGGACCGAGGGTGATGCTGCCCGGCAGGCCGGCGATCGGGGCGATGCCCAGCCATGCGGTACGGGCCAGGAAGCGCGGCGGTGGCGCGTCCGGCCACAGCAGGCGGCGGACGGTGCTCCGGATGCCGTCGGCGGCGATGACGAGGTCGGCGGTCAGCTCGCCGCCGACGAAGTCGACGGTCACGTTGCTGCCGCTCTGCCGGACGGCGGTGACCTCCGCACCTGTGCGGATCCAGTCGGCGGGTACGGCCTGCAGCAGCAGCCGGTGCAGATCGGCGCGAGCGAAGGCGAGCATCGCGGTCGCATCCCCGGGCCGGGCTCGTTGCAGGTAGCGGCCGTCCGGGGTACGCAGGTTGGCGGAGGCGTGGGTGGGCACCCCGACCGCACGGGCTTGGTCCTCGACGCCGAGCTCGGCCAGCGCGCGCAGGGCGTTGGGCGCTTGGGACATCCCGGCGCCGATCTCGCTCAGTTCGCTCGCCCGCTCCAGCACGGTGGCCCGCCAGCCGATCCGGTGCATCGCCAGCGCCGCGGCCAGCCCGCCGATGCCGCCGCCGACCACGATGGCGTGTCCGCTCATGAAGTCTCCTCGTCGCCGGGGCCGTCAACGGGTGGAGGCGGCGCGCTGTCGAAAATCTTGGCCATCCACTCGAAGGTGGCGTGCGCCTGGCGGACCCGTGCGGCACGTTCGTCGTCCGCGCCCACCAGGTCCACGCCGTCGCGGGCGATCTCCAGGAACGAGGCGATGGAGGCGATCTGGCGGCGCACCACGACCACCCAGGCGTCGTCGGCCATCCGGTAGTAGACGGTGCGCTCGCCCGGCCGGGTCCGCCAGGTGAGGAACCCCATGCTGGTCAGCAGCCGCAGGTTCGAGGTGAGGGAGGCGCGGCTGGCGCCGATGGCGGTGCTGATCTGCCCGGCGGACTGCTCGGGCGGATCGCAGACCATCAGCCAGCCGAGCACCCGCCCGGCGATCGGTGGCACACCGTCGCGCGCCAGATACATGGCGACGCGTTCAACCCACTCCAGCAACGCATCTCCTTGAGTCATGCCGGACCCGCCCTCCCTCTTACAGTTATTTCAGTATGGGCTAAAATATCTGTATTGATCAAGTGGGCGTCCGTTGATTGACCGCGCGTATCCTCACGCCGCTGCTCTGGTGCCGGTGCTGTTGTGGGCCGACGACGCCACCCGGCCCGGTCACAGCCTGTGGCACCACAGCGCCAGCCAGCTCGGCACCGGCGAGCGCGCCTGGCTGCAGACGGCGAACTTCGTGCTCGGCGGGATGCTCTTGCTGGCCTTCGCGGCCGGACTGCGCCGGGCGTTGCGCGGCGGCTCAGTGCGGCGGCCTTCGTCCTGGCGCGGCGCCTGCGGGAACGAGGCCGGAGCTGGGCCCGCTACTCTCACCTGTCGGGGGCACTGATCATCGTCTCCGCGTTCGCCGCCGGTATCGCCTGCCGCCTCGACGTCCTGGGAGTCTGGCGACCGGCACCGGCGGGACTGCTCGAACACGTCTCCTTGCTGACCGGCTTCTGCTGGCTCATCGCGCTGAGTGTTCATCTGCTGCGCACGCGAACGTGAGACGACAGCCAAGATTTCTCATCATCCGGCTGGGTAGGACGACGGTCCGCCGGCAGAGGCGGCGGAAGCGCGTTCACGGTCCTTGTCCCATGCCGATCCGGGGTGGAGTCATTCGTTGCGCCGGGCCAGGCCCGCGGCGACGATCTCGATGAGCAGGTCGAGGATCTTGGGGTAGAGGACCGGGTCGCCGAGCCGTTCGGCGAACATCGGCACCAGCAGCACGCACTGCAGGACGCCGATGATGACGGCCGGCTCGGCGGCGACCAGGTCGCCCCGGTCCTTGTGGGCGGCGACGTACTCGGTCAGTGCGGTGGCGGGGTTGTCCGGCATGGCGGCGACCCGTTCGGGGTCCAGCTTGCGGGCCACAGCCTGCATCTCCTCCGGATGGGTCATCAGGCGGCGCCACAGCGGGTTGGCCGACAACTCCTCGATGGTGGCGTGCAGGAAGCGGCGCAGTCCTTCGCGTGTGTCGTCGGTGCTCAGCAGCGCGCCGTCGATGACGCGGCGCGTGACCTCGCCCGACTGCTGGAGCATCAGCTCCAGATACAGCGCCTCCTTGGAGTCGAAGAACACGTAGAAACTGCTCTTGGCCACTCCGGTGGGGGCCATCAGCTCTTCCAGGGACGTCTTGCGCAGCCCTTGGCTGGTGAACAGCTTCTGCCCGGTCTCCAGGAGCAGGGCGGTGATGCGGGCCTTTTCCTGGGCGGTGAACGCGGGCGGCATCGGACGACCATTCCTTCCCTCAAGCGAACAGATCGTTCATATGGTTTCACGAGCCCGCCTCGATGCGCCCAGTTCGCGCATCAGCGACGGGATGGCCAGGTTGAGGATGGTGTTGTCGATCAGGCCACCATCCTGGACGTCCTCATCACGGTCCGCTGACAGGCGAGGAAGCCGCAGGGTGCTCAAGGATGGCCAGGCGGACCTTCGCGTTGAACCGTTATTGTGAGAGCCCACGCGGCGAGCGATATGGCCGGCAGCGGGCGCGGCGGGTCGTCGGGCGCGTGCTCGGTGCAGTGGTGCGATGCCGGCCGATGAGGCCGCGTGCCCAAGGTGGGCTTGGCTGGGTGGTGGCGGGGTCGAACAGGACTTGATCACGGGGCGCCGGCGGTGTCATGCCGAGGTTCTCGGTGGAACAGGACCTGCGCCTGCCCCTGTCGCTCATCGAGGCCCTGATCGCCGGCGCAACCTTCGCCGACCGCCGGAGCGCGCCGCACCGCGGGCGCGGGGCTCGGGCCGTGATGGGGGAGTACGGACGACGCGCGTTCACGGAAGGTGGAAATCTCGCTATGCCAAGCAGGCCTGACGGGCACAGACACGTCATCGCGGTCGCGGTCACCGATGCCGTGCCGACGTTCGAACTGGCGGTCCCGTGCGAAGTCTTCGGCGTTGACCGTAGCGACATCGTCGCTCCCTGGTACGAATTACGCCTGTGCGCCGCAGAGCCGGGTCCTCTGCGGACACCGGCGGGGATGCGGGTCGACACCACCCATGGGCTGGAAGATCTCGCCGAGGCGGACACCGTCATCGTGCCGGCGATCGACAGGGACATTCAGCTCAACCCGCCCCCGCTCCTGATCAAGGCGCTGCGCTCGGCCCACGACCACGGCCGCCGGATCGTCTCCCTGTGCACCGGTGCGTACGTGCTCGCCACCGCTGGGCTGCTCGACGGCCGCAAGGCCACAACCCACTGGATGAACGCCGGCGACTTCGCCCACCGCTTCCCCGCCGTTCAGGTCCAACCGGATGTGCTCTACACCGACGACGGCGACATACTGACGTCAGCGGGAACAGCCGCGGCCATCGATCTGTGCCTGCACCTGGTACGCCTGGACCACGGCGCGGCAGTGGCCAACGAGATCGCCCGCCGCATGGTCGTCCCTCCTCCTCGCGAGGCGGCGGAGCCCCAGGTCGCCCAGCTGCTGGTTCGACCCGAGATCCGCAGCGAACTCACGCCGGTGTTGCAGTGGGCGCGTGCGAACCTGGACCGGTCGCTCACGGTTTCCGACTTCGCCAGGGCCGCCCGTATGAGCGAGCGGACTCTGGCCCGCCGATTCCGCGAGGTACTCGACATCACCCCGAAGAAGTGGCTCATGCAACAGCGGGTCCGCCTGGCACAGGAACTGCTGGAGACCTCCGACGAGTCGATCGACAAGATCGCGAAGCGCACGGGGTTCGGCGCCGCCGCCAACTTCCGGCACCACTTCAGCCGGATCACCGGCCAGTCTCCGCAGACGTATCGCCACATCTTCCGCGATCGGGCGGCCGGGTGAGACACGACCGACCCCTAGCCGGCCGCATCCGCCCAGGCTCGCAGCGGCGTGGCCTTCTGAAGTGCTGTTGGCCACGGCAGGAGCAGTTGCGAGAGGTCCGGGTCCCTCGACACGTCGGCGGTCCTGGCAGGCAGGCCGGCCGGGTGCGGGCCGCCGCCGTGCCTATCGGTGCCCTGGCCCGTCCTGTTCTTCCCGCTCCTCCCGGTGCGCCGGCATCGCAGACCCGGCCGTTGACGGGAGGGCCGCGGCGATGCAGTCGAGGACGCGCTGGAGCCCGTACCGGAACTGGTCGTCACGGCTCAGGTGCGGCTGGCGCGCCTCCATCACGATCTTGGTGAAGATCGGGTACTCCCCGCTCTTCACCAGCCGGTCGACGTACGGGGAGCTCCGCTCCATCCACTCCGACTCGCTGAGCCCGCTGCGGCGGACCTCCTCGGCCGAGCTGATCTCCTCGCGGACGGTGCCCTCGACGTAGCCGTTCAGCACGGCCATGAGGCTGAGGTTCTCGTCGATGGAGACGAAGGGGTCGAGCACTCCCATCAGCCGTTCGATCAGGAGCAGCTGGTTGGGGCCGAAGCTGGGGAGTGACCGCTGCACGGTGGAGATCCACGGGTGCCTCAGCCACATGGCCCGCAGCCCGTCGGCGTAGCGGGTCAGGTCGGCGCGCCAGTCGCCCGAGGGCATGCCCGTGACGTCGATCTCGCCCATCAGCCGGTCGGCCATGAGCTCGACCAGGTTGTCGCGGCTCGGGACGTACCGGTAGAGGGACATCGCGCCGGCGCCGATCTCGGCGGCGATCCGCCGCATGGTGGCGGCGTCGAGCCCCTCGGCGTCGGCGATCCGGATCGCCGCCTCGGTGATCTGCGCGCGGCTGTAGACCGGCTTCGGGCCGCGGGCGGGGCGCTCGGGCCGCATCCAGATGCTCACGTATTCGGCGTCGGCCACCGTCTCCTCCCCTCCAGTTGCGTACATAGTACCCAGTACTCTAGCCTGACCCGGAACCGCGTACAACGTACCCAGTGGAGGCGACATGCCTGATCCGATCGTGGTCGCCGAAGGGCTGCACAAGTCCTTCGGCGACACCCATGCGCTGCGAGGACTGGACCTGAGCGTCCCGAGAGGAACCGTCTGCGGGGTGCTGGGGCCCAACGGCGCGGGGAAGACGACCGCGGTGCGCATCCTGGCGACCCTGTCCGATCCCGATGCCGGCCACGCCCGCATCGCCGGATACGACGTCGTCCGGGAGGCGGACCAGGTACGCGCCAGGATCGGGCTCGCGGGCCAGTACGCCGCCGTGGACGAGAAACTCACCGGCCGTGGCAACCTGCGCATGTTCGGGCGCCTGTGCCACCTGCCCCGGCGCGAGGCGCACCGGCGGGCCGACGAGCTGCTCGAACGCTTCGGGCTGATGGAAGCCGCCGATCGGCAGGTCTCCGGCTACTCCGGCGGCATGCGGCGCCGCCTCGACCTGATCGCCAGCCTCATCCTGCGCCCCGAGGTGCTCTTCCTGGACGAGCCGACCACCGGCCTGGACCCGCGCAGCCGCGGCGAGATCTGGGACCACGTCCGCGAGCTGGTGGCGGACGGCACCACGGTGCTGCTCACCACGCAGTACCTGGACGAGGCCGACCAGCTGGCCGACGACATCGCCGTCGTCGACCACGGCCAGGTCATCGCCACGGGCACCCCCGACGAGCTGAAGGCCACGATCGGCGACCGCCTCGACGTCGTCCTCGACGACCCCGCCGCACTGCCTGCGGCGATGACCGTCCTGAACACCCTCACCGGCACCGATCCCACGACGACGGGCGCCGACCGGCTCAGCGTCGCCCTGCCCGGCGGCGGCTTCCGGCTCGCCGACATCGTGCGCGACCTCGACCACGCCGGGGTCGCCGCCGCAGACGTGAGCCTGCGCCGCCCCACCCTCGACGAGGTGTTCCTGCGCCTCACCGACCGTAAGGAGACCGTGCGATGACCGCCCTCACCTCACCACTGGGCCGCCTGCGCTGGACGCTCACCGACGGGCTGACCCTGGTCGGCCGCGAGCTGGGCCGCCTGCGACACGACCCCGGCGAGCTCGTCGCGGCACTGATCTTCCCGGCCGTCATGGTGCTGCTGTTCGGGTACGTCTTCGGCAGCGCGATCCAGGTGCCGGACGGCGGCGACTACCGCGAGTACCTCATGCCCGGCCTGTTCGCGATGGTGACCTTCTCCGCGCTGATGGGGGTCATGACGCGGATGGCCGCCGACGCCTCCCGCGGCGTGATGGACCGGTTCCGGTCGATGCCGATGGCGCGCCTGGCGGTGCCGTTCGGGCAGACCGGCGCCGACCTGCTGACCGGCCTGCTGATGCTGGCCATCATGGTGGGCGCGGGCCTGCTGGTGGGCTGGCAGCCGCACCGCGGCCTGATCCCCACGGCCCAGGCGTTCCTGCTGATGGTCGTGCTGCGGTACGCGCTGAGCTGGGTGGGCGTCTACGTGGGCCTGGCGGTGAAGAACGACCAGGTCGCCGACGCGATGGTGCCGCTGTTCCTGCCGTTCACGATGCTGTCGAACGCGTTCGTCCCGACCGACGGCATGCCGGGCTGGCTGCGCTTCCTGGCCGACTGGAACCCGGTGAGCGCGCTCACCGCCGCCTCACGGGAGCTGTTCGGCAACCCGGGAGCTCCGTCCGGAAGCGTGGCCTGGCCACTGGCGCATCCGGTGGCCACCGTCCTGCTCTGGTCGGCCGCGCTGCTGCTGATCTTCGTCCCGCTGTCGCTCCGCGCCTACACGCGCCGAGGACGCTGAACGCTCCAGGCGTCTTGCGGACCGGCTCGACGTGGTCCGGAGCGTAGTCGTGCTTCTGGGGCTTGCGCGGAGATGACGGCCGATCGGGACCGGGCGGGATACCCTGCCTGCAGTGCCCCGAACCACGTGACCGGAGGAGTCGATGCTGGGATGACGGCGGAGCGACCGATGCCCACGCAGGACGACGTGCTCGGATACTTCGACACGCTGTCGAACTGGGGCCGGTGGGGCGACGACGACGAGCTCGGCACTCTGAACCACATCACCGACGATGTCCGGCTGGCGGCGGCGCGGGCCGTGCGCCACGGCAGGAGCGTGTCGTGCGCGTGGGAGGTCGCCGCGCCGGAGGACATGGAGCGGTCGACGACGACATGCCCGTGCGCCGCCGACATGCCGGGCGCCGACAACATGCCGGCGCCCGGCTTCCGCAACGACCGGCGCTGGGGCTTCTCGTCGGAGCGGCTCGGCGTCACGTTCCACGGCAACACGCTCACCCACGTCGACTCGCCGTGCCACATCTTCTGGGACGGCATGATGTACAACGGGCGGTCGCACTCGCTGGTCGACGCCGCGACGGGATCGGCGTGGGCGTCCGTCACGGCGGCGGCGAACGGGATCATCACGCGTGGCGTCCTGCTGGACATCGCGAGCGTGCGCGATGTGCCGTGGCTGGAACCCGGGCAGGGAGTGTTTCCCGACGATCTCGAGGAGGCCGAGCGTCGCCAGGGTGTGCGGGTGCGGTCCGGCGACGCGGTACTCCTGCGCACCGGCCGTGGCCGCGTCCGGCGCGAGAACGGTGCGGTCAGCGGTTTCACGCAGGCCGGGTGGCACGCGTCCTGCCTGCCGTGGCTGCATGAACGGGAGGTCGCGCTGATCGGCGCCGACACTCCGCAGGACGTCCAGCCGTCGGGGTACGAAGACGTGTTGATGCCGGTGCACGCCGTGAGCCTCGTCGCGATGGGTCTGTGGATGCTCGACAACTGCGACCTGGAGGCGTGCGCGACGACGGCTGCCGAGCTCGGCCAGTGGGACTTCCACCTCGCAGTCGCGCCGGTACGCTTCGCCGGTACGTCCGGCAGCCCGGTCAACCCGATCGCCACATTCTGACCCGCGGCCCCCGGTCGGCTCGGCAGGAAGCTCGAAGACTCGGAACCGAGGGAGGCGCGACAGTGCGAGACCAGCTCCTTGGGGGCCGTTACCGGTTGGTGCGGCAGCTCGGCGAGGGCGGGATGGGGCACGTGTGGGAGGCACAGGACGAGATACTGGACCGGCCCGTCGCAGTCTCGCGCCCGCGGCGAACGCGTCCACCTTGTTCTACACCGAGCCGGACATCCCTGCCGCGCTCCAGCCAGGGGAGTACGTCGTCGTCACCAGCGTCAACGGGGACGGAACGCTGCGGTTGTGGGACCCGGCCACCGGCCGCCCTGTCTGTCAGCCGCTGACCGGCCACACCGCCACCATCGAGGAGGACGGAACGGTGCAGTTCTGGGACCTCGTCACCAGGCAGCCTTTCGGTCAGCCGCTGGCCACCCGCGCCAGCCTGCAGGTGTACATGGCGCTCTCCTTGCGCATCAGACACCGTACGCGGCCTTGGCGGGGGGCGACTGAACCGTTCCGCCGCGGGGGGACAGGGTGCCGCGGCGGCAACCCCGCGGGTCGGAACAGCCTAGCCGCCGTACGGCACGGTGATGATCTCCAGGTTGTGGCCGTTGGGGTCGGACCAGTAGAGGCCGCGTCCGCCGTCGTTGGTGTTGATCTGCCCCTCCCGCCGGTGGAACGGATCGGCCCAGTACGTCAGCCCGCGCTCCTTGATGCGGCCCCAGATCTGGTCGAACTCCTCCTCTCCGACCAGGAACGCGTAGTGCAGCGACGGCAGGTCGTCGCCCGCCTGCACGATGTCGATCGACACGTCGTTGCCGAGCGAGACAACCCGGAACGGCCCGTACTCCGGCGCCGGCTCCAGGCCGAGGATCTCGACGAGGAAGGCGGCGGTCGCGTCCCTGTCCCTGGCAGGCATGATGGTGTGGTTCAGATACACGGACATGCTCGAAGGCTACGCCAGAGCCTCGTGGAGGTCGTGGCGGGAGCTCACGCCGAGCGGGGTAGGCGCGGTAGAGGCGGTGTCCTTCAGCTCCGCTCGGGCTGAGGCCGCCGCACCGTGCCGGGCCGGTCCACCGAGCCCGTACCCCTTCCCGCCCCAGGCGACCCAGCAGCCAGCTTCCGTGACCGGGCCTCGGCGGCCCAGTGGGGCGCGTTCCACCGGTCGGCGATGGTGGCGGCGTGGGCGAAGTGGGCGGCGGCCTCGGTGCGGCCGAGGAAGACGGCCAGTTCACCGAGGGTGTGGGCGACCGGGGGCAGCGCCAAGGACAGGCTCGCGGCGCCCGCCGGGGGGCCGTCGCGGTGCGGAAGCAGCGCCGCGTAGATCTCCTCGGCGGCGTCGCGGTCGTTCAGGGCGATGATGGCCATCGCGCGGACCGTGGTGAGGAAGGTGAAGAAGAAGTCGGGACGGATCGGGCGGGGTGACGCGCGGACCGCGCGGGCCTCGGCGCCCAGGCCGTTGGCGTGGAGGGCGAGCGCGAGCAGGTCGGAGGTCATGGGGCCGAGCGTGGCGTGGAGGGCGCGCACGTCGTCCAGGTGCGCGCCGAGCGTGCCCTCGTTCAGCCGGATCGTGGCCAGGGCGAGGTGGAGAAAGCCCGTGGCGTGCACCGACCCGATGCGTCGCATGCCCTCGTCGGCCGTGCGGTAGAGGCGTTCGGCGTCGGCGAACCGGCCTTCGACGAGCGCCAGGCTCGCCAGCGTGATCTCGGCGACGGCGATCGCCTCGCGCATCCGGTAGGTGCGCGCGAGTTCCAGGGCCTCGGTGATCACCTGGCGCATGGTCACCGGGTCGTTGGCGGCGGCGGCGACGGCGGCATGGTTGAGCAGCCCGGAGACGCGGTAGACCGGCAGGTCGTGCTCGGTGCCGATCTCCACGAGCTCCCGGCAGAGCTCGGCATCGCTGTGGACCTCGGCCAGGATCTCGAGTGCCGCGGCCCGCAACCGGGGTTCGGTGGCGAGGTCGAGTGCCTCCCGCGCCGCCTCCAGAACGGTCGGGTCGTCCTCGCCGACCAGTTCCTGCGCGTACGCCGTCAGGAGCCGGGACCGCACCGGAGGAGCCAGTTCGCGCTTCAGCAGGCGGCTCAGGCGGTCGACGATGGGCCGGTCCACCGTGCCGTAGGTACGGGCCTGCCAGGGAGTCGGCTCCGTCCACGCGGTGAAAGCGGCGATCATCAGGTCGTCGCGGCCCAGGGACTCCGCGTACTCCACGGCTTCACGGCGCGTCTCGCGGGCGGCTGCGACGGCCCCCGCCCGGATCTGCGCGCGCATCAGCCTGCCGAGCAGTTCGACGCGTTCGTCCGGTCCGGTCGAGTTGGCGACGGCGTCGGTGAGGAGGTCGGCCGCCACCTCGTGGGCGTAACGGGCCTCGGCGAGCTCGGCGGCCTGGACGCAGTAGCCGACGGCCTTCGGTGAGCCGGCGCGCGCGTAGTGATGGGCCAGCGCCGCGACGTCGTCGGTGCCTTCGAGAGCGGCGGCGATGCGGGCGTGCATCCGGGTGGCACGCAATCTGCTGACGTCGGCGATGAGCGTGTCCCTGACGAGGGCGTGGACGAAGCGGATGAGGCCGGGACCGGGCTCGTCGAGAAGCCCGGCGATGACGCCCGCGTCCAGGGCGTCCATCACCCCGTCCTCGTCGGTGTCGGCGGCCTTGACCAGGACGTCCACCGAGCTCTCTCGCCCTGCGACCGCGGCGAGCCTGAGGACGGACACCCCTCCCTCGGGCAGGCGCGCGAGCCGGCGGCGCAGGACGTCCCGTACGCCTTCGGGGACCTCGGAGAGGGCGACCAGCGCGCCTTCGCCGTTCAGCAGCCGGGCGCTTTCGCGCACGTAGAACGGGTTGCCGCCGGTGCGCTCGGCGATTCCCGCGATGGTCTCCTCGTCGGCTTCGCACTCGGCCCTCACGAGCTCCGCGACGGCCTCGTCGTTCAGCCCCGGCAGCGCCAGGCGGAGGGGCGTGGCGCGCGCGAGGGAGGCCAGCGTTTCGGTGAGGCGCCCGCTCTCGTCCGCGCGGTACGCGGCGACGACCAGGACCGGCGCCCGCATGCCGACGACGCCGCCGACCAGTTCCAGCGTGGTGGCGTCCGCCCAGTGCAGGTCGTCCAGCACGACGGCGACCGGGCGTTCCGCGGCGACCGCCGCGAGCCACTTCCACACGGCTTGGCGCAGGCGGAACCGTCCAGCGGTGGCGTCGGCGTTCACCGGCTCGGTGTCGGTGAGCAGCGGCGCGAGGTCGTTCGCGTACGCGCCCGGGGACGTGGACGCGGCCACGGCGCTCAGCGCCTCGGTCCAGGCCCACGCGGGCGGCGCGCCGTCGACCTCGGGGCAGCGGCCGACGGCGACCAGCCAGCCGTCACGTTCGAGCCGCCTGCCGAGGTGTTCCAGCAGCGTCGACTTGCCCAGCCCGGCCTCGCCGGTGACGAGGGCGACACGGGCTCCGTCGGCGGCGGCCCCGGTGGCGGCCGTGACCAGTGCCGACAGCTGCGCCTCACGTCCGACGAACGGCGCCTCGGCGATCGGAGCCGTCCCCGGGAGGGGAGCCACGTGCGGGGGCGGGGGAGGGGGCACGGTCGCGCGTAGGACGTCCGTGCGCTGGGCGAGGATCGCCTCCTCCAACGCCCGCAGGTCCGGGCCGGGGTCGAGCCCGAGCTCCTCGGCGAGGATGCCGCGGGCGCGACGGAGCGTCGCCAGCGCGTCGGCTTGGCGGCCGCTGCTCCACAGGGCCAGGGCGTGCAATCGCCAGCCCTCCTCGCGGAGGGGCTCGTCGCGGGTGAGCCGCTCGGCCTCGGGAACCACCGCGGCGGGGTCGCCGATGCGCAGACCCGCGGCGACGTGCAGCTCGGCGGCGACCAGGCGTAGCTCGTTCAGCCGGGCCGTCTCGGCGGCGGCCCACGGCTCGTCGGCGACCTCGGCGAACGCCGGCCCCTGCCACAGTCCCAGCGCCTCGGCGAGCCGAGCCCGCGCGGCGCGTGGGTCGGTGTCCGTACGCGCCTGGCCCAGCAGGCCCTCGAACCGCCACGCGTCCACCGCCTCCGGAGGCAGCCGCAGCGCGTAACCCGGCGCCGCGCTGACCAGCAGCCGGGCCGGCGTGCGCGGCGGACGTCCGGGCTCCAGCAGCCGACGCAGGTTGGACACGTACGCCTGCAGGGACATCAGCGCCCGCGCGGGCGGCTCCCCGCGCCACAGATCCTCGATCATCCGGTCGACCGGCACGACCTGCCCGCGCGCCGCCACCAGCAACGCCAGCACGCCCCGCTGCCGGGGCCCGCCGAGGTGAACGGGCGCACCGTCCACCTCCGCCGCGAACGCGCCCAGCACCCGGATGAAGACCATGATCTGGACATCGTACGTGGGCGCTCCAAATCGGCTCCAAGCCCCCTCCAAACACCCGGGAGCAGCCTGGACACATCGCAACCGACCGAGGGCAGGGACAGATGAGCGTCAACACCCAGGACATGGAGATCGTCCACCGCGTTCTCCGCCGTGAGTCACGGCTGCTGATGGAGCTCGTCGCGGCCGTCACCCCGGGTGACACCGCTCGCGCCAAGGTGATCGCCGGCCACTTCCGCGTCTACCGGCTGGGCCTGCGCAACCATCACGAGGGCGAGGACGAGCTGCTGTGGCCGCCGCTGCTCTCCCGGGTGGACCTGGAGGCCGACATCGTCCTGCGCATGCAGGCCCAGCACGAACGCATCGCGGCCACCCTGACCAGGCTGGACGCCGCGGTCCCCGCCTGGGAGGCCACCGCGGGCGCCGACGAGCGCGACACCCTCGTGGCCGCCCTGTCCGAGCACCGCGCGGTCCTGCTGGCACACCTCGACGACGAGGAGGCCACCCTCCTCCCGCTCGCGGCCAAGCACATCACCCGGCAGGAGTGGGCCTCCCTGGGCGACCACCTGGTGAACAACACCCCCAGGCTCACCCTGCTCACGCTCTTCGGCGCGGCCATGGAGGACGCGAACCCGGCCGAGCGCGCCGCCGTCCTCAGCCGCCTCGCCGCCCCGACCCGCGTCCTCTGGCACGTCGTCGGCCGCCCCCGCTACGCCCGCCACATCCGCCGCGTCCGCGGCTGAACCCCTGCCCGGTCCGAACATCGAAGGAGAACACCCATGTCGCTGAAGAAGCTCAACACCGTCCTGGCCACCGCCGTCGTCCTGTTCACCCTCTACCTCGGGTCGTCCTTCCTCCTGCCCCTGGAGGCGTCCTTCCCGGGCCTGCCGAACTGGCCCTCCGGCGACAGCGGCTTCCCCGTCGTGAAGGGCAGCCGTGAAGTCGCGATGGGCCTGGCCATGGGCATCCTGCTGGTGACGGGCCGGCGCCGCGCCTTGGGCTGGGTCCTGGTGATGGTGGCCGTCGCCCCGTTCGGCGACATGGTCAACGTCCTGGCCCACCACGGCTCCGCTGCCGCCGCGTTCGGCATCCACGGCCTGACCTCGGCGCTGATCGCGGTCACGGGGTCGCTGCTCCTCCGCGAGACCGGCAAGGCGCGCACGACCCAGGGGACCACCACCCCGGCGCCCGCCGCGCGGCCCGCCTGACGTCCCCGTGGCGCGGCACGGCATTCTTTCCATTTTCTGACGACTCGACAAAGGAAGACGATGATGACGATCAACGATCTGCGGGGTGTCCTCAAAGGGCGCGTGCTCCTGCGCGATGACGACGGCTTCGAGCAGGCGGCCGCCGCGTGGAACCTGACCGTGAGGCAGCCGGTGGCGGCCGTGGCGGAGGCCGCGGACGCCGACGACGTGGCGGCGCTCGTGCGCTACGCGCGGCGGGCGGGTATGACGGTGACCGCGCAGCCGAGCGGGCATGGCGCCTCGGGTGACGTGGAAGGCCTGATCCTGTTGCGTACCGGCCTGCTGGACGAGGTGGAGGTACGCGCGGAGGAGCGCGTGGTCCGGGTGGGCGCGGGCGTGAAGTGGGGGCAGGTGCTGGCGGCGGCCGGGCCGCTGGGTCTGACCGGCCTGTCCGGCAGCGCGCCGGGGGTCAGCGTGACCGGCTACACCCTGGGCGGTGGGGTCGGCTGGTTCAGCCGCAGGTACGGCTTCGCCTCCGACAGCGTGCGGGCCGTCGACATCGTGGACGCCGACGGCGAGCCGGGCCGGGTGACCGCCGAGTCCGATCCCGAGCTGTTCTGGGCGCTGCGCGGCGGCGGCGGGGACTTCGCGATGGTGACCGCCCTCGAACTCGACCTGTACCCCGCGCCGGCCCTGTACGGCGGGCGCGTGATCTGGCCGGAGCACCGGACCAGGGAGGTGTACGACGCGTTCCTGGAGATCACCGCCGAGGCGCCACGCGAACTCAGCGTCTGGATCAACCGGCTCCAGCCCCCCGGCGCGCCGCCGATGGTGACGCTGGATCTGGCCTACCTGGGCGGGGCGGCTCAGGGGGAGGAGCTGCTGGCGCGCATCGACAAGATCGGGGGCGCGATCTCCGACAGCCGCGGCGTCCTCCCGGTCGCGGAGCTGGGTGGCATCAGCGCCGAGCCCACCGCTCCTGCCCCGTCCATCACTCGTGCGGAGCTGCTCACCGGCCTGGACGCGGACGCGGTGGAGCTCCTGCTGGCCAAGCCGGCCGAGCCGCTCATCAACGTCCAGATCAGGCACCTGGGCGGGGCGCTCGCCGAGCCGGGCGGCGGGGCCGGTGCGAGCGGCGCGCTGGCTGAGCCGTACCTGCTCGGCCTGCTGGGTCTCGGCCTGCCGCACGCGGCCGACGCGACGCGCGCCAAGCAGGCCGAGGTCGTGGCCGACCTGGAGGCCTACGTCAGCGGCCGCAAGCCGTACACCCTGCTGTCCCCCGGTGACACGGCGGCGATGTCCTTCTCCGGCAGCGCGCTCGCGCGGCTGCGCGAGATCAAGCGGGCCCGCGACCCGCACAACGTGTTCCGCGCGAACTACCCGGTGCTCGGATAGATCCGTCCCCGGCAGTAACGGCCCCTCCGCCCACCAGGACGGCGGGGCCGGACCGATCCGTCTGCGGACCGGCCCGGCGTCGATGCGATCTTGTGCGGAAGGGCACCTGTGGACGATCATGGACTCCCATGACGAAGAAGATCCTTTCCAGTGTCGCCGGTGTCGTTCTGGGGGCCGCCGCCATCGTGGGCAGCACCGCCTCCCCTGCGGCCGCGGTGGGCAGTTGCTCCAAGACCGCGAGCTCCGACCACTCGGTGAGCGTCCGGTGCACCAGCGGGCTTGAGACCTACTTCCGGGTCTACGGCTACTTCTGCTCCACCTCGTCCTGCTCGTACGTGCCGGGCGGCCTGGTCCCTCTGGGCGGCACGAGCAAGGCGTCCAGCAGCGCCTACTACAGCGGCAAGTGGTACGTGAAGGGCTGCTACGTGACCAGCGGCTGCTGACGCATGGGCGAGGCCGCCCGCCCCGTCGAGACGGGGCGGGCGGCGCGCTGCGCGGTCTGTCAGCGGAGGGCGAACGCGCGGAGCGTGGTTTGCTTGACGCGGTCGCCGGCCGCGTCCCACGTCTCGACC
Organism: Nonomuraea indica; assembly: GCF_002850745.1. Lineage (GTDB taxonomy): Bacteria > Actinomycetota > Actinomycetes > Streptosporangiales > Streptosporangiaceae > Nonomuraea > Nonomuraea indica. Next base: position 92,401 of record NZ_PJOK01000068.1, on the reverse strand, counting down.
TTCAGGCCGACCGCGCCCTTGGTAGGGGGAAGGCCGCGTATCGCGCGGCGGTGGCCACGGTGAGCACCAGCGCCACGGCCGCGGCGAGCGCGCCGGTCCTGGGCAGCCACCGTGGCGCCCAAAGCGCGAGGAACGCCAGCAGGACCGGCAGGTAGTCGGTGGCGTAGCCGTGGGCTGTCCCGATCGCGAGCTGCAACGGACCCGGCTGCGGCGGCTCGTGGCCGAACCAGCCGTAGCTGTGGAGCATCAGCAGGGACAAGAAGGCCGGCGCGGTGGCCGCCAGGATGGCCAGGAGACGGAACATCGGCAGCCTCTCGCACGATCTTGGTCCGCGGAGAGCGTACCGGTGTTCCCGTCCGGACATCGCCCCGTCTCCGCCGCCGAGGGCTGTGAGACGTGTGAGCCGACATCTCAGGTCGCTGGAGACGGCATGCCGGCCGGGTTGTCGGCGAGCACACAGGCCACGGGCGGGTCGAGCTCGAGGGTCTCGACCCGGAGATGGATGAAGCCGGCCCGGGTGAGCATGTCCCGCAGTTCCTGGGCGGCTCGGGCCGTGTCCTTCCGGGTGGCGCCGGGGCAGCGGGGCTGGCTGACGAGCGCGATGCGCCCGGCGGGGCGGAGCAGGCGGCGCAGCTCGCCCAGCCGCTCCACCGGGTCGCGCCAGAACCCCACGGAGTTGACGGCGAGGATGGCATCGAGCGGATCGCCGAAGCTCGGCAGCTCCTCCACGGAGGCGCGCGTGAGGTGCACGCGCTGGGCGCGGACGGCGGCGGCGTTGCGACGGGCGGCCTGCCGGACCATGGCCTGCGAGTGGTCGATGCCGAAGACGTGGCCCCGGGTGGCGCGGGCGGCGAACTCGGCGATGGCGACGCCGGGACCGAAGCCGATCTCCAGCACCCGGTCGGTGGGCTGCACGTCCAGCAGCGACACCGCCCAGATGTTGCGCTTGCGGTTGGAGGGACGATGGGCGAACATCCAGCCGACCGCCCACCCGATGACGCCTCGGGGCTGATGGGCCTGGCGCACCAGTTTCCTGCGCGCGCGTTGCTTGAGAGATGTACCTGCTGCCTTCATGATCGCCAGTCAACGGCTTCAAGTATGCTTGAAGTCAAATGAGCGAGCAGTTGACGATCGGTGAGCTGGCGAGCCGCACGGGCGTCGCCACCTCCGCTCTGCGCTACTGGGAGGAGCTCGGCCTGCTGCCGGCGCCGGCCCGCGTCTCAGGCCAACGACGTTATCCGCCATCGGTCGTCGGGCTGGTCGGTGTGGTGTTGTCGCTGCGAGATGCCGGTTTCACGTTGCGGGAGGTCAAAGCGTTCATCGCGTCTCGTTCGCCGGTCAGCGACGGTCGGCGGGAGATGTACCAACGCAAGCTCGCCGAGCTGGATCAACGGATCGCCCAGGCACAGGTGGCACGCACCGCCATCGCCCACGGTTTGGCCTGCCCGCACGAGGACATCTTCGAGTGCTCCAACTTCGCCGGCGTGGTCGCGGCGCTCCTGGCGGGACGTTCTCTCGAAGAGGCTCACGCGCAGGTTCATCCGGACTGACCCTGCCGTAGGGGATAGGCGGCCTCACCGCTGGGGGGGATCGTCACCGCTGCCAGGATCTCCGGGCAGCACGTGGCCTCAGGGTAGGGCGCCAGGGAGAGGTCCGAGACCGATGACATCTCCACCAGCCGGACGTCGGACACCGGGCCGGTGTCCGACGTCCGGAAGAACATGGTCATCGATGCGCCTCGCCGCTAGTTAATCTACAATGTAAAGGGGCGGGCTAGATGCAAAAATCTACCCCTCACCCTCTACAAACCCCACCGAGGGCCAGCAGCGTTCGGAGCGGGCTACGGACGCCGGCCGGACGGCCGCCGACTGCGGGCGGGAAGCGCGGGTCTCGGCCGCGCGCCCGCGCGAGAAGTGTCCGTTCCGGTCGAAGCTTGCCAGCAGTCAGCGCGCTGAGCTGCGGGTTGAGCAGGAGTTCCGAGCATCGGTCGTCGATCTTGTTCAGACTTGCCTGCACCTTCGGTCGTGCGGGCCTCGGCGTATGGGCAGAATCGGCTGGTGTCGAATATCTTCACCGACTTCATCCGGGTTTATGCGCAGCCTGGTCACCACATCGATGAGGTCGAGGCCCAGTGGATCGCCTGGATGTTGCTTGGGCCCCGCGGTTCCTATCATGTTCCGGTTCGCGTCCGGTGCGGGCCGCAGGGGCGCTACGCCGAGATCCAGTACGGTTCCGGCAAGAGCCCCGATGTCGTGAATTTCTGTGAGAATCACATCGGGTACTGGCGCTACAGCACGATCTGGGGCCGGTCCTTCAACGACGGCGGTTCAGAGGACGTGATCTGGCAGGACGATGTCAACGACGGCCCGCGTCGGTTCTGCCGGTACGGTTTCGACGAAGTCCGCGTCATCACCGCGGGCGGGCAACCGCCCGTGGTGCCGGAAGCGCCGTGGCGGCGACAACTGGATGGCTCCTGGCGGCTGCGGGTCGCCGGCAGCTACCGCACCGGCAACGACCGTTTCGCCAGCGTCGGGCCCTGCGCCACGGCCGCAGTGGACCCGCCGGCCCCAGACCCGGCGGACCTGCCTCTGTCCACCCCGACCACCCCGAACATCCACGGCGAGGAATTGTCGAGCATCGACCCGCCCTGGCTGGCTGCTCTCACCGAGGCCGGGTCGGCTGCCGTGTTGATCGAGTACCGCTGGCGAGGCCGGATCGTGCATTGGTCGTCGTTCCAGTCCGACGAGCGTTACAACGATCCTGACCCTGAATGGCAGCACCGATGCGCCGATGATTGGGACAACTGCCTCGACTCGGAGTTTCTCCGTTTCATCGGCGCGACGGACCTGCTGGCGCCGGCGGAAGTTTATGAGCGCGACCAGGAAGATTGGGAATCGGCGAGCTGGTACCGGGGGCGGTGATCGACGTGCCCACAGCGGAGCCCGCAGTTCGGGCTGGCCGCCCCCACCGTCAGCCACCACCTGAGCGGTGAGGGCGGCGACCTCCGGCCACCTGAACGAGCGCGCCTTCCACGACGGAGCCGATCGCTTGCCCGCCCCTTCGAGCGCCTCATGGCCCGCGGGTCGCGCACCCGTCCAGGCACTGGAGGATCTCCGCCCAGGAGCCGCATGCTCGCAAGTGGCACGCGCGGAGCGACCTGCACAGGGTCATCATCGAGCCGATCTGGCGTCCGGCGATCGTCGACCGGTCGGTCGCCCTCGTCCGTGCCGTCCCCGGCCCGGTACGCGGCGGCGTGTCACAGCTGTGTGCCGTTGACGACCAGCGTCACTTCGATGTTGCCGCGGGTGGCGTTGGAGTAGGGGCAGACCTGGTGCGCCACCCGGACCAGGTCGGCGGCCTGGTCGGGGTCGGTGATGGACGGCAGGCTGATCTCCAGTTCGACGCCCAGCTTGAAGCCGCCGTTGCCGGCGGGGATGAGCATGACCTTCGAGTCGATCGCCGCGTCGTCGCCGCGCAGCTGTCTGCGCTGACCGACCAGGGCCAGCGAGGCGGCGAAGCAGGCGGCGTAGCCGATGGCGAACAGTTGCTCGGGGTTGGTCCCTTCACCGTCCCCGCCCAGTTCCTTGGGCTGCCTGAGGTTCACCTCCAGCCTGCCGTCGGCAGTGCGGCCGTGCCCGTCAGCCCGGCCTCCGACAACGTGTGCCTGTGCGGTGTAGAGCGCGTTCGTCATGGTGATCTCCCTAGGGGTCTGCTACTCGAAAATGTATCTTAGACTTCAAAAATAGGAAGTCAATCCCATAGGCTCGACCACTGCCGGCGACGAGAGAGGAACCACGTGGCCCCGTTAGAGATCGGCTACCTGTTGCCGACACGCGACCAGGCCGTACGCGGCGATCACAACCTGGAGCAGCTGGTTCAACAGGCGCGGCGCGCCGAAGCGCTGGGATTCCACTCCGTGTGGGCCGGCGACAGCCCCCTCACCCGGCCCCGAGCCGACCCCTTGCTCCTGCTGTCGGCCGTGGCTGTCGCCACCCGCCGCATCACGCTCGGCACCGCCGTACTGCTGCCCGCGCTCCGTCATCCCATCCTGCTCGCGCACCAGCTCGCCACCCTGGACAGGCTCGCCGACGGGCGCCTGATCGTCGGCGTGGGGGGCGGATTCCCCAACCGCGGCACGAAAGATCAGTTCACCGCGCTCGGGGTCGCCTTCGCGCGCCGCGTCAGCCGCCTCGAGGAATCGATCGAGGTGATGCGTCGCCTGTGGAGCGGCCGGGAGGTCTCCTACGCCGGCCGGCACTTCGAGTTCCACGGCGTGACCCTGGCTCCCGCGCCCGATCGGCCGGCAGGCCCGCCGATCTGGCTGGCCGGAGGTGGCGAAGCGGCGCTGCGACGCGTGGCCCGCCTGGCCGACGGCTGGCTGCCCTACCCGCCCCAGGCGCACACCTACGCCCGGGAGTGGGCCGCGCTCCAGCGGAGCGCGGCCCGGCCGATCGCTCCCGCCCTGTACGCGACCCTGTGCCTGGACGAGGACCCCGGGCGGGCGCGGAACCGCCTGCGCGCGAGCATCGAACGCTACTACAACGCACCTCTGGAGGCCGTCGAAGGCGTTCAGGCCATGTTCGCCGGTACGGCTCGCGCGGCCGCGGACTGGCTCACCTCCTACGCCGAGGCCGGTGCTCGGCATGTGGTGATCCGGCTCGCCGCCGACGACCATCTCGCGGCCCTGGAGAACTTCGCCGGCCACGTCCTGCCCCTGCTTGATGTGAAGGGAACAGCATGACCACCTTCGTTCTCGTACACGGCGCCTGGCACGGCCCATCCGCCTGGGAGCGTCTCACCCCGCTCCTGCGGGAGGCCGGAACGCGTACTCTGACGCCCTCCCTCACGCTGGAAGGCGACGCCGGCCTGGACGCCCACGTCGATGAGGTCCTTGCCTGCCTCGACGTCGCCGCGACGGCCGACGACGACGTGGTGCTGGTCGGGCACAGCTACGCGGGGTTGATCGTCCGGCAGGCCGCCGACCGGCGACCCGATCTGATCGGTCACATCATCCTGATCGACGGCTGGGCCGGTGGCGACGGCGCCGGCATGTTCAGTCTGGCGCCCGGCACCTTCGTCGACGCGATCCACGCTGCCGCCCGTACCACCGCGGGCGGTCGTCACATCCCCGCCCCACCCCCGGCGAGCTTCGGCATCACCGATCCCGACGACGTGCGCTGGCTGGCCCCGCGCCTGCGGCCACAACCTCTGCGTACGTTCGCCGAAGCGACCCGGCTGAGGGGAGCCGTCGACGACATTCCTGGCACAGCCATCTGCTGCCGGCCGCAGACGTACCCGTTCGACCGGTTCGCCGCGGCGATCGGGTACCGGATCATCGCCATGGACGCCCCGCACGACGTGATGCTCACCCAGCCGCAGGCACTGGCCCGGCTCCTCCTGGACGCTCACGCATATCAGTTCAATAACGAGAAGTTGTAAGGTTAAAATGGAGAAGTGGAACAGCGGAACTACAACCAGTACTGCGCGACCGCGCGCACCCTCGACCTCATAGGCGAACGGTGGACGCTGCTGCTGATCCGTGAGCTGCTGACCGGCCCCAAACGGTTCAGCGACCTGCAACACAGCCTGCGCGGCCTCGGCACCGGCCTGCTGGCGGCACGGATGAAACACCTGGAACGCGAAGGGCTGGCCCGCAAGGTCACCCTGCCGCCGCCGGCCCGTACCCCCGCCTACGCCCTCACCCCGGCCGGTGAAGACCTCGAGCCGGTGGTGATGGCCCTGGCCCGGTGGGGGCTGGCATGGGCCATGGGCGAACCCCGCGACCAGGAGAGTTTCCACCCCGGCTGGGCCGTGCTCGGCCTGAAGGCGTGCTTCGACGCCGAGGCCGCCAGGGGCCTGCGGGCGCTGTACGAGTTTCGCGTGGAGGAGGAGGTCTTCCACGCCCGCATCGACGACGGCACCATCGAAACCGTGCACGGCCCGGCCCAACACCCTGACGTCGTCATCACAACCAGCAGGGAGACTTTTCGCGACCTCGCGGCCAGCAGGTCGACCCTCGACGAAGCGATCAGCGGCGGCGCCGCCTCCGCCTCCGGCGACCGGCAGGCCCTGCGCCGGCTTCACCACCTGTTCCGCCTGCCGGCCCCGCGAACCCGATCCACGGCTCCGGCCTCCACGTCATGACAGGGCCGCTTGCCTTTGCGGTAGCGAGCCGGAATCACGGTGTCGCCGAGTCGCGCCGGCTTTGTTCGCCATCGGCCCCCAGCCGTGGGCCCAACCCGAAAAGGGGGGCAGGCAAGGCCGTGACCATCGCAGACGTAAGCGTGCCATCGCCGATGCGAGCCGGGTCCAGGGTTCGAGGAGGAGACGCATGAGTTCCGTCACGCCTGAGATGATCAACTACTACACGCAGCTCCTGAACGATCTGGAACGGGTGAGGGGCGGCAGCACCGACGCGCTGTTCTGGATGGTCGTGCGAGGCCGTGAGCAGCCCCTCACGGTCGCCGATGTCGCTCGCCGGCTGGGCGCTGACCTCGACATGACGAGCCTGCGAACGGTGCTGGAACCAGCGGAACATGCCGTGCTGGAACAGAGCGACCACGGCGTGATCCTGCTGGCGGCGGACGTCTACATCGACGGTCCCGACATATGGGCCCGTCTGACCGAGAACGCGCAGGCGTGGGGCTTCTGGTATCTGATCAATGCTGCGAACAGGTTGTTCCACGCCGCCGATGGGCAGCTCGTCACCGAGATGGACGCCCTTCGTCCCGAGCCTTCACAGTGCTGGGGCCGAACTCCCCGCGCGCTGGATTCCTGCCTGGGGGCCCTGCGCGCTCTTGCCGATCAGAAGCGGACAGACGACCAGGCCGGTGTGACACCCTCCGCTGCGTACCCGGAGTGGGAGACCGCGCTGGCGACCGTGGAGGCGATGACCGGCGTGCGCTTGGACGTCGACCGGTTCACCCGGGGACAACACTGGGTCCGCCCCCTCGGCGGCCGGTTGGATGCGATCTCCACGAGTAGGAGAGGAAGGGCCAGCAGCGGGCTGCGCGATGCCGAACAGCGTGCTCGGCCCCGCGTCAGGCCTACCTGGCGCAGGACCCCCTATGGTGAAGCCGCTCTCGGAGGTTGCGTTCAGCCCAGCACCGAAGCCGTCGCCGCCGCGCTCGCCGAACACGACCCGGGCCTCCGACGCCACTGACCGGCCACGCATCGCTGAGGAGAGCGCTCGATGCCCCGACCGACACCGCACAGGTCCGTGTGCTCCTGCTGTGCGGTGCACCGGACCCGTCGATGCCGGCCGCGACCGGGTAGGGGCGGGCACGTGGTACTCAGCGACGGCACGGCGGCACCATGCGGTCACTTCGGGGGCGTCACCCGCAGGCCGGGATCGAGCGGCCCGCCGGACGACGGCGACGCGACATGACGAAGGGCCCGCGGCTCAGTCGTACTCATCGTGACGCCTCGAAAGCGTGCAAAAGGAAGGCCAGCACATCAGCGAGCAGGGCATGTTCCTGCTCGCGGGTCGAGCCGGCGCCGTGACCGCCGTGCTCCTCGACACGCAGCAGTACCGGCCGGCCGGAGGCGCTGGCCGCCTGCAGGCGGGCGGCCAGCTTCGCCGGCTGCCACGGCGGCACCCGTGCGTCGCGCCGTCCGGTGGTCAGCAGCACCGCCGGGTACGGTACGTCGGCCTCGACCCGCAGGTAGGCATCGATGATCAGCAGACCGCGCAGGCCCTCCTCGGTGGTGACGCTGCCGAACTCCGGCACGTTGATCGGCCCGCTCTCGGTGAACTCGGTCCGTGTGGCGTTGACCGTCGGCACCTGCATCGCCATGGCAGCCCACAGCTCCGGCCGGCGCACCAGCGCGCCGCCGGCGGGGATGCCGCCGGCGCTGACGCCCTCGCCGGCCAGCCGTCCCTGCCGGGTGTAGCCCAGGGCGATGAGGTGCTCGGCGCAGTCGATGAAGTCCGTGATGGTGGCCTCCTTGCGCAGGCCACGCCCGGCCTCGTGCCATTCCCGGCCATAGGCGCCGCCGCCGCGCAGGTGCGCCACGGCGTAGACGCCGCCGCGCTCGTACCAGGCGAGCATCTCGGGACGGAACTCCGGCAGCTCGGACATGCCATGGGAGCCATAGCCGGTGAGCAGGACCGGGTTGTCGCCGTCCAGCTCCAGGTCCTTGTGGTGGATGACGGTGAGCGGGATCTGTGTTCCGTCCCTCGCGGGCACATGCAGGGTGCGGGCGTGCACGTCGCCGAAGTCGACCGGTGAGCGGGGCGCCAGCCCGGTGTCCTGGAGGGTTTCGCCGTCGTAGCGGTAGAGCCGCGGCGCGTCTGTCCAACCGGCCGCCAGCAGCAGGGCCTCGGGTCGTTCCGGGTGGGTGGTCAACTCCCAGATGGCGCCGTCCACCGGGAGCGGGAGGTCGGCGGGCTCGCCGCCGGACAGGGGCGCATGCCGTATCCGATGGACGCCACCGTCGAGATCGCGCACCAGCAGCCGGTCGCCGACGACCCGCACCGCCTCCACCACGCGCTCACCCGCGGGCACGACCACCCGGGCTCGGGACAGTTCCGGTACGGCAAACGGAACGGCCAGCACGTGGGAGCGGGGCGCGTCCCGGTGGGAGACCAGGTAGAGGGTGTCGTGGCTGGTGGCGAAGGCGGTCACACCGTCGGCCACGCCCGCGACCTTCCGCCACGGGCAGGTGGCCGGATCGGCGAGCGCGGCTCGTGGCGCCACGTACAGTGAGCAATCGCTCAGCTGTTCGCTGGTCCAGGGGCCGAGTGCGCCGTGGGAGACGATCGCCAGCATCCACTCGCCGCGCGGCGGTGCCACGAGGAAGGGCCGATCCTGGGGGGTCAGCTCGACGTGGGGGTTGAGCCCGCGTGCCAGCACCACCTCATCCCGCGCCGGGTCGGTGCCCAGCCGGTGCAGGAAGGAACGGCTGTCCAGGCGGCGCTTCTCGGGCGGAGCGCCCGCCGGAGGAGCCACGAAGCGGTGGTAGACGAACGACCGGCCGTCCTCCAGCCAGCTCAGGAAGGCGAAGCGCGTCGTGGGCGGGATCGTCTCCAGGATGGCGCCGGAGCCGACGTCAATGACCTGGATCGTGCTCTCCTCCGACCCGGACGGGAAGACGGCGCAGGCGATGTGGCGGCCGTCGGGAGAGGGCACGTACCAGGCGATGGCGTGGTGCGCCTCGCCGGGCACGGTGTCCGGGTCGAACAGGACCCTGCTCGCTCCCTCGGGCTCACGCACCATCAGCACGAGGACGTCGGCGCCCGGTTCGCGCGCCAGGTAGAAGATCCTGTCGCCCGCCGGTGTGAAGTCCGAGTACTGCGGGAGCGCGCCGCCCAGCTCGCGGATCCGGGTCAGCAGCTCCTCCCGGCGGGGCAGGGTGTCCAGCTGCTTGCGGGCATGGCCGGCCTGGCCGTCGAGCCAGCGGTGGAACTCCTCGCCGTCCGCCTCCATCCACCGGTAGGCATCGTCGAGTGTGACGCCGTGGTGAACGTCGCGCACCACGTCCACTCGGGCGATCGGGGGGCCGCTGATGTCGGTCATCCGCGTGATCATAAGCGACGCTCGCTAAGAAGGTGTTTTTGATCCTGTTGATGATCGTTAGGGAACACAAAAGACCTTGTTTGCCAGGGATTGTCACTAGGCGCGATCAATAGGATGCTTGGTGTTGGTGGTCCGCATCCCGCCGTTGTCCCGTACGTCGCGTGCGAGGGGAGAGCGGACCATGCTGACCATGATCGGTCATGTCAGCCAGGAGCGGTACGAACAGATCATCACTCGCGGCCGGGAACTGGTTGAACTCCAGACTGGAGACCTATCGCTGGGTGGCCTCCCGTTGGCCGGCCCAGCACCGCCGGTACGAGGTCCCGTACTACATTCACAAGACGCTGGGCCTCGCTCCGCGACGATGAGGAGCGGTGGGAGCGCATCACCAAGCCTCCGCTGGACAAGCGCACCCAGACGCACCGGTGGACCGACACGGCCGCCAAGCAGGCCGTCGACCAGAAGTTCGCCGACACCACCTCAGTGCAGCAGAAGGTGGAGCGCATCCACGACCTGGCCCGAGACGAGCAGGTCGCCGCCGCCGTGGCCACCGATCTGCTGCGCCGCCCGGAGGTCGCCTTCAAGGCGATGACCGACACTACCGCCCGGCATCTGGTCAACCGGGCGCAGGTCGATCAGGCCCGGCAGGCCGGCGAGGTGGTCCGGGAGCGCACCCCGCGCTGCCCCGGATCGAACGCAGCCGCGACTTTTGCTGCGCGGCGAGTAGCGCCATGCCCTCCAGGGGCCTGGCCGCCAATGTCTGCGGCGACCAGGTTCGTCTCGCGCTGCTGGAGGCCCGCCCGGCCGGACTGACTGCCCGGCAACTGGTCGGCGCCACCAAACTGAGCCTCTATCAGGTCCGCAAGGGCATCCTCTACATCCGGGAGGTCTCGGCGATGGCCCACTTGACCCCGCTGATCTGGACTTATGCCGACGGCTACCGCTTCTCCTCCCAACCCGATGGCTGGATCGCCTACGAGCGCTCGCGGATGCGCACCGAACTGACCCGAATCAGTCGCCTGCTGTCAGCGACGGTCGCTCCGCACGCGGCCGCCCGGCCGGAGGAGGAGTGGGTCAACCTGGTGCTGGGCCAGCTCAACGTGGTGCAGGCAGCGCTGAGCCTGCTCAACAAGGCCGGGCGAGCGTGAGTCGATGCGCCCGCGTCGTTATCCGTCCGACACCAGCGATGAGGAGTGGGCGCTGATCGAGCTCCTCCTGCCGGTGCCCGCCTGCCAGACGCGCACAGGCGGGCGCCCGGAGAAGCACCACCGCCGCTACATCATCGACGCGATCAGGTACGTGACCGACAACGCCTGCAAGTGGAGGGCCCTGCCCGCGGACTTTCCGCCTTACCAGACCGTGTTCGGGTTCTTCAGCCGCTGGACCAGGGCCGGGGTCTTCAACCGGGTCCGTGATGAGCTTCGCCGCGCCATCCGGTTGCGCGCCGGGCGCTGCCCCAACCCGGTCGCTGGCGTCATCGACTCCCAGTCGGTGCGCGCCGCGGCCACCGTCACCGGCCGCTCCCGGTCTTATGACGCAGGGAAAAGGGTGCCGGGGAGAAAACGCCATCTGGTCGTGGACACCTTCGGCCTGCTCATGATGGTCATTGTCACGGCCGCCGGGCAGCCCGACCGCGACGCCGCCCGGGAGTTACCGGCCCGGCTGCGGATGCTGCACCCGCAGCTCACCCTCATCTGGGGCGACAGCGCCTACGCCGGGACGCTGGTCGAGTGGGCCCGCCGCTTCCTGCGCCTCACCCTGAAGATCGTGACCAAACGGCCTGGTCAGACGGGATTCGAAGTGCTCGCGAGACGTTGGATCGTCGAGAGGTCCCTGTCCTGGATGATGAACGCTCGTCGCAATGTGGTCGACTTCGAACGCAAACCGTCGCACAGCGAGGCCCACCTGACCATTGCCGCGATCACACTCATGACCAGGCGGCTGACCCGGAACAGGCCCCCGGCCTGGACTCGAAGGCCAGCATCCGCTCCCCAGGCCGCCTGAAGTTCCTCTACTGCGCTAAGGCTTCCAGGTCCCAGATGTTGATTCTGCTGTCCCGGCCCGCGCTCAGGGCGACGTGGCGCCCCTTGAGGATGGCGGTCTGAACCGTGTCGACTCTCCCCTCGTGGCCGATCAGCGGATCGCCGAGTTGCGTGCCGGTCGTCAGGTCCCAGAGGCGCACCGTCGCGTCGGCGCCCCCGCTCACCGCCAGGGCACGCTCACCGATCACCGCCGTATCCATGGCTTCGACGGCGTCCTCGTGGCCAGTCAGCGGATCGCGGATGGGGTCATCCCCGTGCTCGTCAGTCAGGCCCCACACATGGATCTCGTCCTCAACACCCGCCACCAGGATCGGGTCACCCGTCAGCCTCGTCAATGAGACGGCCAGTACACGTTTCTCGTCGGTGTCGAACTTCCTCACTTCCTCGCCCGTTGTCAGATCCCACACAGCCACTCCTTCGTCCATCCCGCCCGCCGCCGCCAGCGAGAAGCCAAGGCTGTGTGAGGCCGTGAGGCAGGCGATGCGGCCGACCTCGTTGACCAGTTCCAGCGGCGCCTCCGCGGACGGCCCCCACACCAAGATCTCCTCCGCGTACTGCGTCGCGGTCACGAACAACGGCGGCCCCTCACCCCGCACCTCGGTGATGGCAGCAAGGTAAGGATCGTCGAAACGTGCGCCCCGGATCAGTTCGCCGCTATCCAAATCCCAGAAGGCAAACCCCTGTTCATCGCCTCCCGCCGCTAGGACCACCCTGCCTTCGGACATGACCGCGGCTACCGAATGGATGTCGTTGTCAGCATTGGGATACTGGGCGGTCAGCGGGTCCCCCGCGCAGGCGAAGGCCAGCGGCCGCTCATGCCACACGTCTCGCAGGGGATCCCACGTCCACACTCCTCCATACCTGGAGTCGGCGCAGACCACGAGCGGCCCAGCCGCGGTCTCGACCAACGTGAAGTCCATGATCCGGGACGAGGAGGGCACTTCACTGCTCAACATCGCTAACTGCGCACGCATCTCGCGAAGCTACCATCCAAGATCTCCTTTTGCATGCGTCTTCTACCAGACAGTGAACATCCGCACACACGAGTGCTAAACCGTCGCAGCTCCGCGGTGTCTCTCCAAGAAAGGTCCGAAGCTGATGCGTCTCGTCTTTGTCCCGGAAAAATCGTTTCAGCCAGTTCCAAGACACCCTCTAAGCCGGGTGAGCTGGTTGAGATCGCCGCGGTGCCGTCTGCATGGCACGACTCTTTTGTATTGTCATTTCTGAATGTGAGAATCCCATTTGCACCGGAGCGCGCCTACGGCGGCGCCTTGCCCGCCTGCGGCTCCCTCGGCTCGGGACTGCGCCTGCTCGTCGGCAAGGGTCTCATCGGTCTGCCTCTGGCGGCGGCTCGACGAGTGCGAGCCCGCCGAGGACTGTGGGCAGACGATCTCCGCAGGGGCTGTCCTCGTCGCCTTCGCGGTCCACTTCGTAGACCTTAACGTCCTCGCTCAGGCCGCCCGCGGGTGCTTCTCCCGACATCGCATCCTCCGCCCACCCGGTCGATCTGGTTCACGCCATCCGTCACCGTACGCGTACGCCTGAACCGAGACCGTTTCGCCCCGCCGACGCGAGGACAGGCCCGGGGCGGCGTCACCGTCGCGGCGGTTGGTGGAGCTGGAAGACGATCCGGTCGGCTGTCGGGCCGTCGTAGTCGATGACGGGGCCGGTGACCGTGAAGCCCATCGCGGTGTGAAAGGCGACGGAAGCGTGGTTCTGCGGTGAGGTGATCGCCTGGATCCTCACCCGATGCTCGGCTGCGGCGATGTCGAAGAACCGCTGGTAGAGACGGCGGGCCAGCCCGCTGCCGCGGAGTTCGGGCGCGACGCTGACGAAGTGGATGTAGGCGGTGTCGGGCACCGAGGGTGAGAGGAATCCGATGAGGAACCCCGCCAGCCGGTCGTCGTCCTCGGCCACCAGGCTGGTGCGGTGGAAGTGGTCGAGGAACAGCCGGGGCAGGAGCGAGCGCATCGGCCGTCCCCACCAGTCGTCCACCACGCCGACGATGCGATCGTAGTCGCCGGGTTCGGCCGGCCGCAGGCTTGGACTTGTGATCATCGATGCCCATCGTACTGCGCATCGGCCGTCAGGAGCTTTCACCGGGCGGACAGCCGGGGGGAAGGGGGTGGCGCGGTGACCAAGGCGGGCCGCCGGGGGTGTCCGGCCGTGGATCGGGTGCGGAGGATAGGTGGCGGAAGGCGGGTGGATAGCGACGCGGGCGAGCCTCGGTCGCAGTGGCGACGTAGAGGAGGCCGTTGATGCGCGTGACATCCCGCCGGGTCGAGCTTCGGAGTGACACCTTCACCCTGCCGACCCGGGAGATGCGTGAGGCCATGGTGGCGGCCGAGCTGGGGGACGACGTCTACGGGGAGGACCCCACCGTCCGGGAGCTGGAGGGGATGGCCGCGCGGGTGCTCGGCAAGGAGGCGGGGTGTTTCATGCCGAGCGGGACCATGGCCAACCTGTCCGCCATCATGGCGCACTGCCCGCGTGGGAGCGCGGCGCTCGTAGGGATGGATTCGGACATCTACCGGTATGAGGCTGGAGGGGCCTCGGTGTGCGGCGGGGTGGTGTATCGCCCGATCCTGAATCGGGCCGACGGCGGTTTCGAGCCGGGTGACATCCTGGCGGCCTTGCCCGGCGACGTGGACGATCCGCAGTTCGCGGTGCCGAGGGTGTTGTGCCTGGAGAACCCGGCCAACCACGCCGGGGCGAAGATCCTCCCCGAGGCCCGCGTGCGGGAGGTGGCGGAGCTGGCGCGGCGTCATGGGATCGCGGTGCATCTCGACGGGGCGAGGATCTTCAACGCCGCGGTGAGCAGCGGGGTGCCCGCCCAGGAGATCGCCGCCTGCGCGGACTCCGTCCAGTTCTGCCTGTCCAAGGGGCTCGGGGCGCCCGTCGGGTCCGTCGTGGTGGGGCGGGCGGCGTTCGTCCGGGAGGTACGGCGTATCCGCAAGATGCTCGGCGGCGGGATGCGGCAGAGCGGGGTTCTGGCCGCGGCGGGGATCGTGGCGCTGAAGAACAGGGACCGGCTGGCGCACGACCACGAGACCGCTGGGCGGCTGGCGGAGGGACTGGCGGCCACGCCGGGCGTCGAGGTGGTGTCCAGCGGGATGAACATGGTGTTCTTCCGGGTGCCGGGCATGGACCACGGGCGTTTCATCGAGGAGGTGGGCGCGCGGGGGGTGGCGGTGGCGGAGCTGGGGCACGAGCGGCTGAGGGCGGTGACGCATGTCGGGGTCGGCCTGGACGATGTGGACTACGCGGTCGAAGCGGTCCGCGCGGTGATCACCGGGACCACGCGGCGGGCAGCGGCGGACAGCGACGCGGTGACGGCGGCAGGGGAATCGCCCGCCGCGATGACGAAGCCGAGCCGGTCGTAGGCGGTCCGGGGCGGGCGCACCGGTGCGCCCCGCCGCGCGGTCATCGTGACCTGGGTGACGCCGGGCGTACGGCGGGCGTGGTCCAGGCCGAGGACGTCACGCAGCGTCCCGGTGCGGCGGGCGGTGAAGAACCGGATGCCCGCCCAGCCGTCCGTCCGGGGTTCGAGGTCGGGGGCGGCCCCGACGGCGCAACGCACCTGCTGCTCCAGCAGGTCGACGCCGCGTGCCAGGCGGATGAGCTCGGGGATCATGCCGCCGGCGAGACGGCAGTTGATCTCGATGAGCGCGCCTGCCTTGATCTCGGTGTGGGTGGGTCCGACGCGGACGTCGAGCGCTTTGAGGGCGGCGCGTACGGTCTCGGCCAGCGCGGGGTCGGCGTCGGCGGGATGGAGATGGCCGAGCTCCACACAGTACGGCGGCGCGCCCATCACTTTCCGGGTGACGCCGACGCACCGTCCGGAGAACATCTCGACGCTGTATTCGGGCCCCGCCACGTACTCCTCCACGAGGGCGACACCCGCTGTCGGCTGGCCCCTGACGTTGTGGCGGACCGCGAGCACGGCCCGTGCCTGGGCCTGCGCCTCGCGTACGGTTCCGCAGATGCGCACGTTGGCCGAGCCGGAGTCGTCCACCGGCTTGACCACGCACGGCAGCCCGACAGCCGCGACGGCGTCGGGGATCTCCTCGGGCGAGCGGGCGCAGGCCCAGCGCGGCTGTGGTATCCCGGCTTCGGCCAGGCGCCGCCTGACCGCGGATTTGTCCCGGCATGTTCGTACGACGTCCACCGGATTGCCGGGCAGCCCGAGTTCCTGCGCCAACGCCGCGGCCACGGGCAGGAAGAACTCGCTCGTCGTGGTGACACCGGCGACCCTGCCCGGCAGCGCCGGCCGCACCGCCGTCACGCGGGAGGTGTCGCACCGCACCACCTGCGCTCCCGTCTCGCGCAGCCCCCGGTAGCGTGCGGGATCGGAGGTCAGCAGCACGGGCTCGTACCCGAGCCGGGCCGCCGTACGCAGGGCCAGCATGCCTGATCCGGTCGTGTTGGACTCAACGAACAGCAGCCGTCCCCGCGACATCCTCCACCTCCCCGGGGCGCGGCATCAGGCAGTACGACCAGGCCGACACCGGCTGCCCGTAGTCCACGCGGACCGGCGAGGGCCGGTCCTTCATCTCGTCCAGGCCGTGTTCGTGCCAGTACTCGGCGCTGAACACGCTGGCGTGGTAGCGGTCCCCCCGGTCCGGGAAGATCCCGACGATCCGCGTGCCGGGCCGCGCCGAGCGGCGCAGGTGGCCGAGTACCCGGTACACCGACCCTGAGGTGTTGCCGCAGAACAGCGCCTGCTCGGCGGCCAGTTGGCGGGTCGCGGCGAACGCCTCCCTGTCGCTCAGCCAGTGCACCTCGTCGATCTGGCCGGGGTCGAGGTTGCCGGGGATCAGGCTGTTCCCCAGTCCGCTCTGCAGCCGGGTGGGCCGGTCGGGCTGGTCGAACAGCGCGCTGCCCACCGCGTCGACGCCGACCGTCCACAGTTCGGGCATCGTCTCGCGCAGCGCCCTGGCCGTCCCGCACAGCGACCCGCCGCTGCCCACCGATCCCACCAGTACGTCGACGTGGCCCAGGTCGCGGATCAGCTCCGCGGCGAGCGTCCGGTAGGCCAGGGGGTTCTGCGGGTTGCGGTACTGCCGGGGCCAGAAGGCGTCGGGCATCACCCGCAGCAACTCCTCCAGTCGCTCCAGGCGGGCGCTCTGCCACCCTTGGCCGGTCATGTGCGAGACGATGTGCACCCGGACCCCGAGGGCACGGAGTTTGGCCAGTGTCAGGGGGTCGATGCGGGGATCGGTGACGATGTGGACGGGATGGCCGAGCGCGCGGCCGACGAGGGCGATGCCCAGCGCCATCGTCCCCGAGGAGCTTTCCACGACCGGCGCGCCGGGGGCCAGGTCGCCGGTGTCGCGGGCGTGCAGGATCGCCTGCCGGGCGACCCTGTCCTTCATGCCGTAGAGGTTCTGCAGTTCGAGTTTGGCGTGGACTTCGACCTCGGGGGCGTCGTCGAAGCGCAGCCGGACGAGCGGGGTGTGGCCTATCGCGTCGATGACGCTGTCGAACCTCATACGCGAAATCCCCTTCAGAGATGTCAGCGAAGCGTGTATTCGACGTGCACGGAGTCGGTCAGCTGCCCGCAGGCGGCTGACAGGTGGGCCAGCTTGCGGTCGTAGTCGGGGTCGGCGTCGGCCAGCAGGATTCCCAGCCGGGTTCCGCTGTGCGCGGCGAGCACGCCGAGGGCGTCCGTCCGCGCGCTGAGCTCCATGGCCGGCCGCAGCAGCCGCTTGGGCTGGAGGCGCTGGTTCATCTCGGCGCTGCGGGTGGCCAGGCGGCCGAGCGTGCGGGCGTCGCCGTCGCGTACGGCCCGGCCCGCCGCGGCCAGCATCGCCGCGTATTCCTGGGTCTGTGCCGCGGTGTACGCCTTGGGCATCTGGTTGAAGGCGACCGTGTCCACGGTCCCGCCCTCGTCCATGCCGACGATCGTGAGGGCGGGCAGGGCGCCCAGTTCGTGCAGGAGCGTGACCTCGCGGTGGCAGAAGGCGACGGCGGCGTCGTACATGACCCCGTCGCTGGGTTCGATGCCGCGCAGCGCGTCCTCGATCTTCGAGGGCCGCAGCGTGAGCCCGAAGGCGTTGGCGACCGCCCGTGCCGAGGCCACCAGGTCGGCGGAGGAGCTGGCCATGCCCTTGCCCACCGGCAGCGTGCTGGTGATCGTCAGCACGCCGCCGCCGTCCCACCCGTGACCGCGCAGCATGCGTTCGACCAGCAGCCGGGACTTGCTCTTGCCGCCGGGCCTGACCCGTATCGGCCAGCCGGGCTCGGGGACGAACCGCGCGTGCGACCAGCGTGCCACCGGCACTGTCACCAGGAAGTCGCGCCCGTCGGGAGGGAGCGCCCCCTGGATCAGTTCGCCGAAGGTGCCGAAACAGTGCCCGTGGCCGACACGCGTGTCCACGCTGGTCGTCCGTCTCACAGAGAGCTCACCTCGTGCGGATCCTGCCTGGGGGGTCCGTCCCCCTTGAGCAGCCTGGGAGCGCCCGCTATCAATCCGCCCTTCACGACCTATTGCCAGTTCGGAATGGCCATTTTCGACAAGGATCCTGATTGACGGGAAAAGTGGCGGGCTTTTAGCATCCGACGTGGAGTTCGGTTATTCGTGGGGGCTTTACACGGGCGCTCGGGCGAGCGTGGAGGTTGTATGCGCGCGGCGAGCACGGTCGATGGCCCGCGTGACCCTTCATACCCGGCAACCTGCTGGATCTCTTGGATACCCCCTTCCGGGCGCAGCATGCCACAGTGAGGATTCATGGACATCCGTATTCTTGGTCCATTGGAAGCAAGCAGGGGGAACTTCCCGATCAAGTTAGGCGGTCCCCGCCAGCAGACCGTCCTGGCGATGTTGTTATTGGGTGCGGAAAAGGTTATTCCGGTCGCCCGTTTGATAGAGGCGGTGTGGGGTGACGATCCGCCCAGCACCGCCCGCGAACAGATCCAGATCTGCGTCTCCGGCCTGCGCCGGGCCTTCGTCGGGGCCGACGGCGAGAAGCTCCTGTGCACCCACAGCCCCGGCTACGTCCTGAGGCTCGACGGCTGCACCCTGGACGCGCGGGTCTGCGAAGCCCGGGTGCGTGAGGGACGCGAGGCACTGTCGGCCGGCGACCCGGCCGCCGCGGCGGCCTGCCTGCGCGGCGCGCTGTCACTGTGGCGTGGCGCGGCGCTGTCCAGCGTGAGCAGCGCGGTGGTGCAGCAGAGCGTGGCCCACCTCAACGAGCGGCGGCTCAGCGTACTGGAGGAGTGCGTCGAGATCGAGCTGAACGCCGGGCTGAGCCACGACCTGGTGGGCGAACTGGTCGCGCTGACCCAGGAGCATCCGCTGCGCGAGCGGCTCAGGGCGCTGCACATGACGGCCCTGTACCGGACCGGGCGGCAGGCGGAGGCTTTGGAGGTCTTCCGCAACACCCGCGCCATCCTGGCCGACGAACTCGGCATCGAGCCCAGCTCGAACCTGCAGCGCCTGCACCAGGCCATGCTCGAAGGCAGGCCGCTCGAAGGCAGGCCGCTCGCGGACGGCCCGGCCCGGCGGATCGACCCGCCGCCGCCGGTCGAGGTCCGTCCGTCGCCCGGGCCCCAGCCGGGCCGCAACATCCCCATGCTGCTCCCGGCGACCATCCCTGACTTCACCGGACGCGCGGGCGTCATCGACCGGATGACCGACCTGACGGGCACCGGGGAGGCGGTGCCCGTCACGGTCCTGTACGGCCGGGGCGGCGCGGGCAAGACCACCGTCGCCGTGCACACCGCCCATCGCCTGGCCGCCCGCTTCCCGGACGGCCAGCTGTACGCCCAGTTGCAGTCGGGGACGCGCCGTGTCGACCCGGTGGACGTCCTCGGCCGGTTCCTGCGGGCGCTCGGCGTCAGCGGATCGGCCCTGCCGGAAGGCGGCGAGGAGCGTGCCGAGATCTACCGTGACCTGCTGAGCAAGCGGCGCATGCTGATCGTGCTGGACGACGCCATGTCCGAGGAGCAGATCGTGCCGTTGCTGCCGGGCAACCCCGGGTGTTCGGTGCTGGTCACCAGCCGCAGGCGGCTGACCGGTCTGCCGGCCGCGCGCCGGGTGGAGGTCGGGACGCTGAGCCCGCGCAGTTCCCTCACGCTGCTCGGCAGGATCCTCGGGCAGGAGCGGGTGGAGGCGGAGCGCGAGGCCGCCGAACGGCTGTGCGAGCTGTGCGGCTGCCTGCCGCTGGCGCTGCGCATCGTGGCCGCGCGGCTGGCGGCCAGGCCGCACTGGAGCGTCGCCACCATGGTGGAGCGTCTGCTGGACGAGTCGCACCGGCTCGACGAGCTCAACCACGGCGACATGGGGTTGCGCGCCAGCATCTCACTGTCCTACGACGCGTTGTCCCCGCAGGCTCGCAGGTTGTTCCGGCTGCTGGCGCTGTCGGAGGCGCCGAGCTTCGCCGCCTGGGTCGGCGCGCCGCTGCTCCAGGCCGACCCGCTGCGCGCGGAGGACCTGCTGGAGGAGCTGACCGAGGCGTATCTGCTGGACATCGAGCACACCCCGGCGCCGGAGCCGGTCCGCTACCGGTTCCACGACATCATGCGCTCCTTCGCCCTGGAGCGGCTGCTGGCCTGCGAGAGCGCCGACGAACGCGGGGCGGCCCTGGAGCGGCTGATCGGCGCGCTGCTGTTCCTGACCGAGGAGGCGCACCGCCGCGAGTACTCCGGCGACCACCTGCTGCCGGCGGGCAGCGCCTCCCGGTGGGAGCTGCCCGCCTCCTGCGCCGGCCGCGTGCTGGGCAACCCGCTGTCGTGGTACCGCCAGGAGCGCACCTCGATCCTGGCCGGCGTCCGGCAGGCCGCCGCCTGCGGTCTGGAACACGCCTGGAGGCTGGCACTGGGCGCGGTGCCGCTGTTCGAGTCGCAGGCGTACTTCTCCGACTGGCGCTCCACCCACGAGGTCGCGCTCGAGGCCGCCTGCCGCGCGGGGGACGTGCGGGGCGAGGCGGCGATGCGGTACTCGCTGGGCTCGCTCCACCTGGTCCAGCGGGAGAGCGCCGAGGCCGCGGCCCAGTTCGAGCGGGCCATCAGGCTGTACGATCACCTCGGCGACCAGCACGGTACGGCGCTCGTGCTGCGCTACATCGCCTACCTGGACCGGCAGAACGGCGACCTGGAGCTGGCGCTGTCCCGCTGGGAGGAGGCGTTGAAGACCTTCCAGGTGGTGCACGACCGCGTCGCCGAGGCGTACGTGCTGCACAACATGGCGCAGGTCCAGCTCGACCTCGGCGCGCAGGACGAGGCGTACGCGCTGCTGCGGCGGGCGGACCGCATCTGCAAGGAGACCGGCAACCGGCGGGTGGGCGCCCAGGTGCGGCACCGGCTGGGCGCGCTGTACCACCTGCGCGGCCGGCTCGACCAGGCGGCCGACACGTACGCCGGTGTGCTCCAGGACGTCCGCGAGTCCGGCGACCGCATCGGCGCCTGTCACGCGCTGCTGGGCCTGGCGGCGGTGGACACCGCACGCGGTGATCTCTGGCGTGCCCGCCGTACTCTCACCGAGGCCGGGGAGCTGGCCGCGTCGGTCGGCGACCCGTCGATGCGGAGCCGGGTCGCGCTCGGGCTGGCGCAGGTGGAGTTCGCCGAGGGTGAGCTGCAGGCGGCGGCGGCACACGCCGACAGGGCGGTGCACGACTTCGGGGTGGCGGGCCTGGCCCTGCTCCAGGCGCGTGCCCTGGTGGTCAGGGGGCGCATACGCAAGGCGGCGGGGTCGCCGGGGGCCGCGATGGCGGACTGGCGGACGGCCGAGGTGCTCCTGTCGGGGACGAGACCGCGCGCCGCCGCGCTGCGCGGCGAGCTCGACCGCCTCACGACCGTGTGAACCGTCGATCGCCCGCCGTGACGGCGTGAGCCGTCAGTCCCATGCCGTGTTGCCGAGGATCCCGGCGACGACGGTCACCGGCGCGCCCGTGTCGCCGGCCGTCGCGATGGACTGCCCCGGCAGGGCCGCCGCGACCACGCCGAGCCCGCAGGACAGGAGGGCCAGGATGCGACTGAGAGCCGGGGTCATGACGCCACGTCCTTTTCCGTCGAGGTCCCGTCCTGGTGGGCGGGTCATGCAGGAAGCTAGGCGCCTGCCCTATCTCACGATCATCGGTCCGCCTCCGGTGGGGATGTCCGGCCGATACCCCGGCGATAGCGGAGCGCGCCACAGTGCGCCGCAAGGGGCCGGCCGGCCCGAGATTTCCGTGAACGGTGGGGAGTATGACCTCGTCGATGGTCCCGGCGGACGCCGGACTCGCCATCTGCGTGGCCCGCGGCGCCACGGCCGGTAACCGGCCCGCGGACGGCCGTGTGCAGCGCGTGACATCTCCCCGTACTCGATTCCGACCTACCGGGGCGCTTTCTGATGAGACCCTTCCCCGATCTGTTCGCCGAACGGGCTCGCGCCATGGGCGAGGCCGTGGCCGTCTCCTGCCGCGACGCGCGCCTGTCCTACCGCGACCTGCTCGACCGCGCCGACCGCGTGGCCGCGCACCTGGCCGGGCTCGGGGCAGGCCCCGGCCACCTGGTGGGCGTGCTCATGGACCGCGGCGTGGACCTGGTGGCGGCGCTGCTGGGCGTGCTGCGGTGCGGCGCGGCCTACGTCCCGCTGGACCCCTCCTTTCCCGGCGCGCGGCTGGCGTCGATGGTCGAGGACGCGGGGGTGCGGCTGATCCTCACCGACCGCGTCGGCTTCGACCTGGGTACGGCGCGCCCGGTGCCGTACGCCGAGGCCGCGGCCGGCGGCGCGACCACCGCCCCGACCATCGCCCCGGTCTCGCCGCGCCCGGACGACCTGGCGTACGTGATCTACACCTCCGGCTCCACCGGCCGCCCCAAGGGCGTGATGATCTCGCATCGCGCGCTGTCGAACCTGCTGCTGTCGATGCGGCGGCGGCCGGGGATGCCGCCTGGCGCGACGCTGGTCGCGGTGACGACGGTGTGCTTCGACATCGCCGCGCTGGAGCTTTTCCTGCCCCTGCTGGAGGGGGCGCACGTGGTCGTCGCCCACGGCGGCCAGACCAGCGATCCGGTGCGGCTGGCCGCGCTCATCGACGGCACCGGCGCGTCGGTCATGCAGGCCACACCCGCCACCTGGCGGATGCTCCAGGACATCGGCTGGCGCCCACCGGACGGCTTCACGATCCTGTGCGGCGGGGAGAAGCTGCCGCCCGACCTCGCGGCGTGGTTCGCCGGGCACGGCGGGCCCGCGTGGGACCTGTATGGACCGACCGAGACCACGATCTGGTCCACCACCGCCCGCGTGGGTCGCGACGACTGGGCGCCGGTGGCCGCGACCTCGATCCACATCCTGGACGCGGACCTGCGGCCGGTGCCCGGCGGCGGGGAGGGAGAGCTGTACATCGGCGGGCTCGGGCTGGCCCGCGGCTATCTCGGGCGGCCCGCGCTGACCGCGGAGCGTTTCCTGCCCGACCCCTTCGGCCCGCCGGGTGGCCGTCTTTACCGCACGGGGGACGTGGCACGGCGCCTGGCGTCGGGCGGTGTCGAGATCGTGGGGCGGACCGACCACCAGATCAAGATCCGCGGGTTCCGTGTGGAGGCGGGGGAGGTCGAGGCAGCCCTGGCCGCCCATCCCGCCGTCGCCCGCGCCGTCGTCGTGGCCCGCCCGGGACCGGCGGGGGAGGCCCGCCTGGTGGCCTATCTCGTGCCGGAGGCGGGGGCGGGGGTGGACCGGGTCGGGGTGGACCGGGTCGAGCTCCGCGATGTCCTGCGCCGCCGCCTGCCCTCCTACATGATCCCCGCCACGTTCGTCACCGTGGCGGCGCTGCCCCTGACGCTCAACGGGAAGGTGGACCGCTCCCGGCTGCCGGAGCCGCGGTGGGAGGAGCAGGCCGGGCCGGCGCTCGCGCCGCGCACGGCCGCCGAGCACATCGTGGCGCGGGCGTGGCGGGAGGTCTTCGCCCTGCCCGAGGTCGGGGTGGACGATGACTTCTTCGACCTCGGCGGCCACTCGCTCATCGCCACCAGGCTCGCCTCCCGGCTGCGCGCCGCGACCGGCGCCGACGTGCCGATCTCCGCGCTCCTGGCCGACCCCACCCCGGCGGGCCAGGCGCGGGCGCTGGCCGCGCTCGCCGGCGCGGGCGGGGGCGCGGGCGGGGGCGGGGGCGGGGCGGGGGAGATTCCGCGCAGGGGCGCCGTGGACGAGGTTCCGCTGTCGGCGGGGCAGCGCCGTCTGTGGTTCGTGGAGGAGGAGAGCGGCGTCAGCGGCCTGAACAGCACGCTGGCCGCCTACCGCGTACGTGGCCCGCTGGATGACGGCCGGCTGCGAAGCGCCCTGCAGGCGGTCGCCGACCGCCACGACGTGCTCAGGACCGTGATCCGCGTGCGGGACGGCGAGCCGGTGCAGCGGGTCTCGGCAGCGCGGGACGTGGCGCTGGCCGTGCACGACGCCGGCGGGTCGCCGCAGGTGGCCGTCAAGCTGCTGACCGAAGCCGCGGCCAGGCCCTTCGACCTGTGCGACGGCCCGCTCATGCGGGCCACGCTGGCCGTGGTGTCACCCGTCGAGCATCTGGTGCTGTTCCAGTGGCACCATCTGATCTTCGACGGCTGGTCGCAGGGGGTGTTCCTGCGGGACCTGGCCACCGCCTACGAAGGCGGCGCCCGGCCTGCGCCGCCGCTCCGGTTCGCCGACTACGCCCTGTGGGAGCGCGGCAGCGACCGTGAGGCCCACCTCGCCTACTGGCGCGGGCAGCTGGCGGGCCTGCCGGAGCAGGTCACCCCCTTGCCGGACCGGCCCAGGCCGGAGCGGCCCACCGGCAGGGGCGCGCACCTGACCGGCGCGATCCCGGCCGAGGTGATGGAGGGGCTGCGCGCGCTGTGCGCCCGCCGGCGGGTCACGTTCTTCGCCGCCGTGTTCGGCGCTTTCGCCGTGCTGCTCGGCAGGCACGCCGCCACCCGCGACGTCGTCGTCGGCGTCCCGTCGGCCGGGCGTGACCGGCGCGAGCTGGAGGAGCTCATCGGGTTCTTCGTCAACACGCTGGTCCTGCGGCTGGACCTGTCGCGCGCGCCGACCGTCGGGGCGCTGCTCGACCAGGCGCACAAGGTGGCGATGGAGGCCCAGGCCCGCCAGGAGGTGCCGTTCGACCGGCTGGTGGAGGAGCTGCGGCCACCCCGCCAGTACGGCAGGCATCCGCTGTTCCAGGTGATGCTCAACCTCGAGGGCGCCGAGACCGGGGCGCTGCGGCTCGGCGGTCTGGACACCGAGGAGATCGCCGTGGAGTCCGGGCTGAGCCGTTTCGACCTGGTGCTCACGCTCAAGGAGCACCGGTCGATGGCCGAGCTGGAGTACTCGACCGAGTTGTTCGACGCCGCCACCGCGGAGCGGCTGCTGGCCCAGTACCTGACCCTGCTGGGCTCGCTGGCCGCCGCCCGGCCGGAGGAGCGGGTCTCGGCGCTGACCCTGCGGACGCGGGCCGAGGAGGCACGGCTGGCCCGCTGGAACCGTACGGACGCGCCGTACCGGAAGGACGCCTGTGTCCACGAGCTGGTGGAGGAGCACGCCCGCCG
This sequence comes from Nonomuraea indica, assembly GCF_002850745.1. Classification (GTDB taxonomy): domain Bacteria; phylum Actinomycetota; class Actinomycetes; order Streptosporangiales; family Streptosporangiaceae; genus Nonomuraea; species Nonomuraea indica. The sequence continues at coordinate 67,350 of NZ_PJOK01000068.1, read as the reverse complement.
GACCCCGGAGCGGACGGCCGTGTCCGCCGACGGGCAGGTTCGCACCTATCGGGAGGTGAACCGGGCCGCCAACCGCCTCGCGCACCGGCTGCGGGCGCTGGGCATCGGCCCTGACGATCTCGTGGGTGTCCTGCTGCCCAACGGGATGGCCGCCACGACCGCTCTGCTCGGCGTGTTGAAGGCGGGCGCGGCCTACGTCCCGCTCGACCCGGCGCACCCGGTCGAGCGGCTGGCGCGGATCGCGGCGGGCGTCCGGCTGCGTGCCGTGGTGAGCGACGCCGCGTCCCGTCCGGCGGCGCCCGCGGGGACGCCGGTCGTGGACGTGGACGGTGCGGGCCCCGACCACGACCCCGCGCCGCTCGCGTACCCGGAGAATCTGGCCTATGTCCTGACCACGTCAGGTTCGACGGGCACGCCCAAGAGCGTCGCCCTGCCGCACGACGCGCTGGTCAACCTGATCACCTGGCAGGCGAGGACGCAACTGCACGGCGTCCGCACCGCGCAGCTGGCCTCGCTCGGCTTCGACGTGAGCTTCCAGGAGATCTTCATCACGCTGGCCTCGGGCGGTGAGGTGGCGATCCCGCCCGCGGGTTTCCACGGCGACCCCGAGCGTCTGGCCGGGTGGGTGGAGGCGGCGGACGTGCAGCAGCTCATCACCACCCCGACCATGCTCGACCACCTGGCCCGCCGCTGGCGGCAGGAGGGGCGGGTCCCGGCGTCGCTGGCCGAGGTGACGGTGGCCGGCGAGCTGTTCTCGCTCACGCCGGCCGTCCGCTGGCTGCTGTCGGCCGCGCAGATCGCGCTGCACAACCAGTACGGCCCCTCGGAGACGCACTGCGCGATGGCCTACCCCTGCCCCGCCGAGCCCGGCGCGCGCCCGCCGATCGGGCGGCCCATCGCCAACAAACGCGTCCACCTGCTCGATGAGGAGCTGGACCCGGTGCCGACCGGCGCGCAGGGCGAGATCTGCGTGGGCGGTGTGGGGCTGGCGCGCGGCTACCTGAACCGGCCCGCGATGACGGCCGAGCGTTTCCTGCCCGACCCGTACGGCGAGCCGGGCGCCCGCCTCTACCGGACCGGCGACCTGGGCAGGATGCGGGCCGACGGGCAGATCGTCTACCTGGGACGCGCCGACGACCAGATCAAGGTCCGCGGCGTCCGGGTGGAGCCCGCCGAGATCGAGGCGGTGCTGATGCGCCAGCCGGGCGTGCGCGCCGCCGCCGTCGCGCTGCGCAGCCTGGGCGACGACCGCGAGGTGCGCGACCCGCGCCTGGTCGCCTACATCGTCGCCGACGCCGACGCCGACGCCGCACCGGACCCGGCGCGGCTGAGCGCGGCCGTCCGCCGGGAACTGCCCGCCTACCTCGTCCCGTCCCTGTACCTGCCGATGGCGGCGCTGCCCACCACGACCAGCGGCAAGCTCAACCGCGCCGCCCTGCCCGCGCCGGAAGACGCGGCGGGGGATGCGGCGGGGGCCGGGACGCGGCCGGGCAGGCCGCCGAGCACCCACGCCGAGCAGGTCATCGCCGCCATCTGGGCCGACGTCCTGGGCGTGGAGCGGGTCAACGCCGACGACGACCTGTTCGCGCTGGGCGGCCATTCACTGCTGGCCACGCGGATCGCGGCCCGCATGCGGGCGGCCTTCGGCGTCGAGGTCACCGTCCGGCACGTCCTGGCCGCCCCGACCGTCGCCGGGCAGGCCGAGGCGATCTCCCAGGTGCACGCGGACGGCAGGTCGCGCGAGCTGGCCGCCACCGTCAGGGCCGACCCGCCGCCGCTCTCCTCGGCGCAGGCCCGGCTGTGGTTCCTGGACCAGCTCCAGCCCGGCCGCCTGGACTACCACCTGCCGCAGGTGGTGCGGCTGCGCGGCCCGCTGGACGTCCGCGCCCTCACTGCGGCCCTGTCCGGCGTCCTCGCCCGCCATGAGACGCTCCGCACCCGCTACGCCGACCTGCGCGACGGCCCCGTGCAGGTCGTCGACCCGCCCGCGCCGTACGACCTGCCGTTCACCGACCTGGCCGGCCTGCCGCCGGCCGAGCGTGAGCGGCACGCGGCCGACCTGGTGGAACGGACCTGTTTCACGCCCTTCGACCTGGCGAAGGGGCCCGTCTTCCGGGCTGGGCTGATCCGCCTGGCTCCCGAGGAGCACCTCCTGGTGACCGTGGTGCACCACATCGCCTCGGACGGCTGGTCGCTGCGGCTGTTCGACCGCGAGCTGGAACGCCTGTACGCCGGGAGGGGGCAGCTGAAGGACCTGCCGGTCCAGTACGCCGACTACGCCACCTGGGAGGCGGGCGCCTCGTGGGAGCCGATGCTCGACTCCTTGGTGGCGGCCCTGACCGGGGTCCGCCCGCTGGACCTGCCGGCCGACCGGCCGCGCCCCCGCGTGTGGGACACCTCCGCGGGCCTGGTCCGCCGCCTGCTCCCGCGCGACCTGGCCGGCCGGGTGCGGGAGCTGGCCAGGCGGGAGTCGGTGACGCCGTTCATGGTGCTGTTCGCGGCCTACGCGGCGGTGCTGGCGGCCAGGAGCGGCCGGCGTGACATCGTCGTCGGCACGCCCGCGGCGGGCCGTGACCTGCCGGAGACGCAGGAGCTCATCGGGTGCTTCGTCAACACCTTGGCGCTGCGTGTCGCCGTGCCTGCGGAGGTGACCTTCGGTGAGCTCGTGGCGCGGGTGGGCGAGCGGGCGATGGCGGCGTACGAGCATCAGCGGGTGCCGTTCGAGCGCGTCGTGGAGCGGCTGTCGCCGCCGCGCGACCTGTCCAGGCATCCGATCTTCGACACGCTGTTCACCATGACGGCCCAGTCGTCGCTGGAGCTGCCGGGGCTGACGGTGACCGCGCTGCCCGTCGAGCCGCGCGGCACCAGCGTGGATCTGTCGCTGGAGGTGGAGGAGCGGCTCGACGGCGGGTACAAGGTCGAGCTGGAATACGCGCGGGCGCTGTTCGACCCGGCCACGGCCGAGGGGCTGGCCGAGCAGTACGAGGCGGTGCTGCGCTCCGGCTGCGCGCGACCGGACCGGCCGGTCAGCGGTCCGGGCCGGTAGCGCGGTCGAGGTCGTCGCGCAGGCCCAGATACTCCCAGCGCAGCAGCGCGATCGGCACGTTGCCGTTGCGCCACAGGTAGTCGTGCACGTCACGCAGGCGGAAGCCGTCCCGCTCGCGTGCCCCGGCCACCAGGCGCTCGATCTGGGCCTTGCCGACCTGGTAGGACAGCCCCTGGCCGGGGGTGGCGGCGAACCAGGCCGCCTCCTGCCAGGCGGTCGCGGCGTCCACCGACGCGCCGCGCGCCAGCCGCTGCGCGGCCTCGGCCAGCCCGATGGCGCCCGTGGCCAGCTCGACGTCGACCTCCACGCGCAGCGCGCGCAGGCGCATGAAGGTGCAGGCGATCCTGCGGGCGTGCGGGTTGGCGTCGAGCAGGCCGTGGTTGAGCAGCAGTTCCTCGTTGTAGAAGGCGACGCCTTCGTTGGGCGCCGAGTCGTGGTAGTGCCGGCGCACCGGTCCCGCCTGTGACCAGGACAGGGCGAGCTGCTGGTGGTGGGCGCCCTCGTGGATGATGCCCAGCAGCGGGTCCACCGCGTTGGCGTGGTGGAAGAACGGCAGGTCGGGTGCGGGTTCGGGGACGTAGCTCGTCGCGTGCTCGGTCAGCCGGGCCGGCGAGGTCAGGTCGTCGGTGATGCCGAGCCAGGCCAGCGGAGCCAGGTGGGCGGGCAGGGGAGCGGTGCGGTAGTGGGGTAGCCAGTCCGGCTGGGTGAGCAGGTCGTGCTCGCGGTAGAAGCGGCGGACCCGCAGCTCGGCGTCGCGCTGGGCCGCGACCTGCTCGCGGGCGTTGCGCGGCAGGGGCGGAGGCGGGCCGCAGCGTGTCTCCTCGGCGGCTTCGCGGGCGCGGGCGCGCTCGTACTCGCGCCGGCCGAGGGCGATCAGCTCCTGCGGGGTGTACGGCAGCAGCGCCACGCGGGACAGGAAGTAGCCGAACGCCTCGGCCCCCGCGCTGACCGGCCGGTCGTTGGGCGGCAGGCGGCGCAGGGCCGCGCGGTACTGCTCCAGCGCGCGGCCCGCCGTCGCCGCCGCCCTGCGGAAGCGGCCGGTCAGCGCGAGGGGCAGTGCTCCGGTCAGCTCGTCGGCGACGGTCGCCAGCCTGTCCCCGATGCCGTCCAGCTCCTGGACGGTGAGGCGGGTGAAGGCGTCCACGGCGTGCGGGCGGACGGCGTCGAGGCCGGTGGTGAGCACGGTGGGCACCGCGTCCAGATGGCGCAGCAGGTCCGCGCAGCGGGAACGGTCGAACGGGTGGGGGATCAGCAGCAGGTCGAAGACGGGACCCAGGGACTGGTCGAGGTAGAACCCCGGGTGGCGCTGCCACAGCCGCAGCTGGTCCAGCTCCCAGCGGGCGCGGGCCATCGCGCTGCCGAGCAGGCGCAGGTCGACCTCCGTGGCGGGCGACGGTGGCGGGCCGGACGCCGTCCTGGCCAGGCGGGCCTCCATCCCGCCCAGTTCGGCGCGTTTGCGGCGCACGTCGGCGGGGCTCCAGCGGGGCAGCCATCCGGCGGGGCGTTCGATGCGCGGGATGTCGTCGCGGGTGCGCGGCTGGTGCACCGCGCGCCAGGCCCAGAACCGGGTGGCCAGCTCCAGCACGGGATCGGCGGGCCGGTCCGCGCGGGTGGCCGCCGGGGCCGGGTCAGGCGGCCAGTTCGACACCGTAGGCCCGCATCCACGCGTCGGTCTCGACCAGTGGCAGCAGCATGTGCGCCGTGTCGGCGAACACCATGGTGTCGCGTTCGCTGCCGGCCAGCGCCCGCACCCGGTCCAGGTCCAGCGCCTCACGCAGCGGCGAGTCCGGGTCACGCAGGAGGTCACGCACCTGGGCGCGTACGGCGTCGCCGTATCCGGGGTCGTGGCTGGCCGGGTAGCCGCTCTTGGCCCGGCCGAGCACCTTGGCGGGCAGCACGTCGCGGACGGCGGCGCGCAGCAGGCTCTTCTCCCTGCCGTCGGCGGTCTTCATCGCCCACGGCACGTTCCAGACGTACTCCACCAGCCGGTGGTCGCAGAAGGGCACCCTGACCTCCAGGCCGCTCGCCATGCTCATCCGGTCCACCCGGTCCAGCAGGTACGCCAGCGGCCCCTGCATGCTGAGGTAGAGCACCTCCCGCATCCGCGCCTGCAGCCCGTCCTCGCCGTCGAGCCGTGGCACCCGCGCCAGGAGCGTCCTGTAGCGGTCCCGCTCGACCTGGGCGGGGCGCAGCCGCCGGCGCAGGCCGGGGGCGAGGCAGTCGGCCAGCCTGGGGGCGTCGCCCAGCCAGGGGAAGGTGTCGCGCCACACCACCGTGGCGTCGAAGAACCACGGGTAGCCGCCGAACACCTCGTCGGCCGCCTCGCCGGACAGCGCCACGGTCGAGCGGCGGCGTACGGCCTGGAACAGCAGGTACATCGACTCGTCGAACTGGCCGAGCGTCGGCAGGTCCCTGGCGCGCAGCGTCACGTCGTGGACCCGCGCGAAGCCGCGCGGGTCCAGCACGACCTCGGTGTGCTCGGTGCCCAGGTGGTCGGCGGCCAGCCGGGCATAGGGGGTGTCGCGCTCGGGGCGCAGCGCGGTGGGGCGGAAGTCGGCGTCGGCGCCGACGAAGTCCACCGAGAACGAGCGGACCGGTTCGGGGGCGGTGTGCCGCTGGGCCAGGGCGGTGACGGCGCTGGAGTCCAGGCCGCCGGAGAGCAGCGTGCACAGCGGCACGTCGGCGCGGAGCTCGTGGGCGACGATGTCGTCCAGCAGTTCGCGTACGGTGGCCACGGTCGTCGCGGCGTCGTCGGTGTGCGGGCGGCTGACCAGCCGCCAGTAAGGCGTCTGATGCGTGCCGGACCGGTCGGCCACCACCGTGTGGCCCGGCCGTACCTGCTGCAGCCCGTCGAGTGGGGTCTCGCCCGGCATGGTCAGCCGGGGGTTGAGCAGGATCGGCAGGGCCTCCTCCCGTACGCGGGGGCGGAACAGGGGGTTGGCCATGATGCCTTTGGGTTCGGAGGCGAACAGCACACCCTGCGGGTAGGGGTGGAAGTACAGGGGTTTGACGCCCATGCGGTCGCGAACGAGGATCAGCTCCTCACGCCGGGCGTCCCACAGGGCGGCGGCGAAGATGCCCACGAGGTGGCGGGCGAAGTCCGACCCCCACTCCAGGTAGGCGCAGAGCAGGACCTCGGTGTCCGACGCGGTGCGGAAGCGGTGGCCGCGCACCATCAGCTCGGTGCGCAGCTCGCGGTAGTTGTAGATCTCGCCGTTGTAGGTGAGCACGACCGGCAGGCCGGGCTCGCCGCACAGCGCGGTCATGGGCTGGGCGCCGCCGGCCGGGTCGATCACGGCCAGCCTGCGGTGGCCCAGGGCGGCGTGCGCGCAGGTCCACACGCCCTCGCCGTCGGGGCCTCGGGCGCGCATGGTGCCGGTCATGGCCGCGACGGTGTCGCGTTCGAGCCGCAGGTCCCGGCTGAAATCCACCCAGCCCACGATGCCGCACATGCTTCCTCCTCGGTCGGATCGCTCGGTCGGATCGCTCGGTCAGGTCGCTCGGTCAGGTCGCTCGGTCAGGTCGCTCGGTCAGGTCGCCGCGCCGGGCAGGCGGGGCAGGATGTCCTCCGCGACGCGCTCCAGCACCGCCAAGCTGGCCGCGAACGGCGGCTCCAGCCGGGGGAAGGGCACCACGAGATCGGTCATGCCCGCCTCCCCGTAGCGGTGCAGCGCCTCGGCGAACGCCCCGGCGGAGGCGAGTGGTGAGCGGTCGCGGTTGGCCACGACGACCATCCGGGCCAGCGTGTCCGGGTCGCGGCCCAGCTCCGCGCAGGCCGCCCGGACGCGGGCGGCCTGCTCCGCCACGATCCGCGGCGTGACGACGGGCGCCTGGCCCGGCCTGGCCAGGCCGTTGGTGACCCACACGTCGGCCAGGCGGGCCGCCAGGCCGATGCCCCTGGCGCCGGTCGCCGCGACGGCCAGCGGAAGCCGGGGTTTCCGCCGGCAGCCGGGTTCCATGAAGACGTCGTGGGCGTGGTAGAAGCGGCCCTGGTAGGTGGTGTGACGCTGACGCAGCAGCAGGTCCACCAGCTCGGCGAACTCGGCGAACCGCGCGCCCCGGTCAAGCGCGGGCCGCTGCTGGAGGACCTGCGCGTCGGGGCCGGCCGCCCCCGCGCCCAGGCCGAGGGTGAAGCGGCCGCAGGAGATGTCGTCGAGTGTCATCGCCTCCTTGGCGAGCACCACGGGATGGCGGAAGTTCGGCGTGCACACCAGCGTGCCCAGCCGCAGCCGCGTGGTGACGGCGGCGGCGGCGGCCAGCGTCGGCACGGCGGAGAACCACGGCTTGTCCCGCAGGTCACGCCAGGTCACATGGTCGAAGGTCCAGGCGTGCGCGAACCCCATCTGCTCCGCCAGCCGCCACGTGGCGGCCGAGTCGGCCCAGCGCTGGGCCGGCAGGATGATGACCCCCACTCGCGTCGCCATGTCACACCCGCGCGGGCAGGTCCGCGGGCGCGCCCGCCAGGAAGGCGTCCAGGTCGACGAGGCGCTGCCCCGCCAGGCCGGGTGTGCGCCACCTCAGGCCGGTGCGGGCGGGGCGGTCGGCGTCGTGGAAGTAGGTCGCGTGCAGCCGCCCGCCCTCGTCGAGGGTGATGGCGGGGTTGTCCACGAGGAAGTCGCGGAGCGCGGGGGTGTCGCGGCGCGCCCGCAGCCACAGGCGTTTGCCGCCGAAATGGTCGGCGGGAAGGGTCACCCGCGGGTGCAGCTTGCGCTTGTACTGGAAGATGCCCTTGCTGAGGAAGGGCTCGCAGCCGGACAGGTTCACCGCGCTGAGGCCCTGGCGGGCGGCCCACTCCAGGACCCCGACGTACAGGCCGAGGTAGGTGGGGGAGCGGTAGTGGCCCTCCGCGCCGTCGAGCACCCCGGCCAGGCGGATGACCAGTGTGCGCGTGGCGGGTTCGTAGCGGCAGAGCATGCCCGCCACCCGCCGGCCGGCCTCGGTCAGGAACAGCAGCGCGCCGTGGCGGAACAGGCAGTGGTAGGCCACCGACGGGGACTCCGAGCGGGCCGACTCGCCGTGCCGCGACGCCATCGTGGGCAGGTGCATGCGCCGGTAGAAGTAGGCGAAGTCGGCGTCGGCCGTGCCCGGGACCACGTTCCAGGCCCTGCGCTCGCGTTCCCTGGCGTACTGCTGGCGGTCCTTGCGTGACACGCGCCGCCGTACGGCCTCGGGGCCGTCGTGCACCGGCACGACGAGGCTGAGCCGGAAGGGCAGGAGCAGCGCGCGGTCGGTGGGCAGGGACAGGGCGCGTCGGTGTGAGCAGCCGACCGCGATCAGGTCGGCGTCGGGGGCGGCGGCGTCGGCGGCGATCTGCCGCCACGTCGTCCGTCCCGTGGTCCGTCCCGTCGTCCCCGCTGCCGTCCCGACTGTCGTCCCCGCTGTCGTCTGTTCGGTTCGGTGCGCGGCGGCCGGTCCCGCGCGCCGCTCCTCGAGGAAGGGCAGCAGGTACGTCAGGCCGTCCGGGTGTCCGGCGTAGGCCAGCGGCAACGCGCCGGACGCGTCGCGGGATACGGTGACCGGCGGTCGCAGGGCCCCTGCCGCGTCCACGAGCCGGTGCGCGCCGCCGACCAGCGGTCCCGAGCCGGTGCGCCAGACGTAGTGTCCCTCGGCCCACCAGCCGTCGAGTCTCATGCTCCGGCCGGCCGGGCGCTACGGTGGATCATCGAGTCGATCACGCGCGGGCCTCTCCTCCCTGGACGCCGGGTCATCCGGCCGCCGCGGCCATGAGCAGCTTGACCAGCTCGTCCTCACCGTCCACCGGCGTGGTGTCGTGCTCGGCCAGCGGCGGCAGCACCGCGTCGCTGTAGAACCCGGAGGCGTGCACGATCACGTCGGTGCCCGGGGCGAGCAGGCCACGCTCGATGCCGGTCAGCGCCCCCGCGAGCGCCTTGACCAGCGACCACTCGCGGATGTCCGCCGGGTCGCCGGGCAGCTCCACGCCCGCCTGGCGGGCCAGCGCGCGCACGGTGTCGTAGCGCTGGAGGCATTCGTACCTCGACACCACGACGCCTCCGCCGCCGAACTCGCCGATGATGCGGTTGACCTGCGGCGAGGTCACCGGAGCGCGGGTGTAGAACGTGGCGTCGATCTCCTCGGCCGGGTCCTCGGTCACCGAGGGGAAGGCCGGGTCGGCCGACTGCCGCCACAGGCCGCCGTCGGCCTCGTAGCGGGGCAGCAGCGTGCGCGCGGTGCCGCCCTTGGTCAGGCTCAGCACCATGTCGGGGGTGGACAGCTGCTGGATCAGGAAGAACCCTGGATGTCTGGCGGGCGCGGGCAGCGACTGGGGCCGCCGCTCGGTCAGGACGCGGTGGCCCAGGTGGTAGCCGAGCAGGCCGTAGGCGCTGGAGACCGCGTGGGCGTGCACGCGTGGCCGGCTGTCGGGGGTGATGGGCATGAGTTCGGCTTCGGCGAACGCGCGTGCGGCGTCGGCGATCCGGTAGTTGTCCAGGTCGAGCGTGTACCACAGGCGGAACCCGGTGTCGGCGTGGATGGCCGCGCCGTACGCCTCCACGGCCCGCTGGCTCAGCGGCTTGACGTCGCCGGGCGTCTGGACGCGGGCCAGCGCGATCGGGTTGGCGGCGCTCAGCGCCGGGTCCCGCGACAGCGGGCAGGCACGCAGCTTGCCCCTGGAGCGCTCGGGGACGACGATCACCACGCGCAGTTCGTCGGGTGTCACCAGGCCGTGCGCGTAGGCGCGGGCCACGGCGTCGCGCAGCGCGGTGCCCTTGTTGCCCGAGGTCGGGGTGACGATGATCAGCCGCTCGCCGGTGGCGCGCACGTGCGCGGCGGCCCGTGCGACCATGAGCAGCGAGGCCGGGGTCTTGGTGGTCATGGTGCCCGGGTTGCGCATCAGGTCGAGCAGGAACAACCGGCGGCCGTCGCGCTCGCCCAGCGGGGTGAGCGACATGTCCGAGACGTCGTAGAAGGCCGTGAGCCGCTCGTCCGGCTCCGGCAGGTCCAGCGTCACCGGTGGCGGCGCTGTGGCACGCTCGCTCCGCACGATCTGCGCGGCCTGCCGCAGCAACGCGTGATATCGCACGAGGACGTTGGTCATGATCTGGTCGTCCGTCAACGCCAACCACCCTTTCGCCGGATTCGCCGGAGTATCCGGGGGTCGCCCGGAGTCCGCGTCGCCACGCAACTCCACCGGCCTATCGAGGTCCTATCCGCACGGCCCCGCCTCCCCGCGACGGGCGCGCCGCGGGCGGCCCGCCGCTATCGGCCGCCTATCGGCGGGCCTTCCCCGAGCAGCCGGTCCACCTCGGCCGGCGCCGCCCGGTGGGTGGCACGCAGCCGCTCCCAGTCGCGCTCCAGCCCGGCCAGCTCCGCCCGCTGCTCGTCGAGCAGGCTCGCGACCGCCTCGGGCTCCGGCGACCCGGGACCGCGTCCGAGCATCCGCCGCAGGTTGCCGGAGTCCCGCAGCAGCCCCTCGGCCTCCGCCACGCTCACCCCGTACGGCGCGGCCAGTGCCGCCAGTCCCTGCGGGTCGGCGTCGAACGGCGGCCGCCCGGCGGCCACGGCGGCGGCGATGTACCGTCCGGCGATCACCTGCGCCTCGCGGGCGGGCACGCCCGTCCGCAGCGTGAGCAGGTTGGCCAGGGTGAAGCCGCCCAGGTACTCCCGCTCGCAGGCCGCCCGCATCACCTCGGTGCGGAAGCTCAGCCGCTCCAGCACCAGGCGCAGCAGGCGGAAGAGCGAGGCCGCCCCGTCCAGCAGCGCCGTCAGCGCCACCCCGCCCTCCTTGGCCACCTCGACGCTGTTGCCGTACGGCGTGGCACGCTGGCACAGGACCGCGTCCAGGTAGTGGCCGCTCAGGTGGGCCGCCCGCCCCCTGACCCGCTCCAGCAGGGGGAAGTTGCGCTTCTGCGGCATCGCCGAGGAGATTCCCGCCAGCTCGTCGGGCAGGTCCACGAAGCCGTGCCCGCCCCCGCTCCACGTCATCAGGTCGGTCACGAACCGGCTCAGCGTCACCCCGGCCGTGGACAGCTCGGCGCACACCTCCAGCACCCAGCTCCTGGAGGCCACCGCGACCAGCGTGTGCGGCTGGGCGGCGGCGAAGCCCAGCAGCCGGGCCATGCGCGGGCGGTCCCACGGCAGCTCCAGCCCGGTCATCGCGCCCGCGCCGAGCGGCGACAGGTCCAGGCCGGCGTAGGCGTCCCGCAGCCGGGACAGCGTGCGCAGCAGGTGCGTGGTGAGCGCGGTCAGATAGTGCGCGGGCGTGGTGACCTGCGCCGGCTGCAGGTGCGTGTACCCGGGCATGAGGTCGTCCAGGTGCCGCGCCGCCGTCGTCTGCCCGGCGCGCACGCACGCCGCGACCAGCGCCGCGAGCTCCAGCAGCCGCTCCTTGCCGTACAGGAGTTGCGCGCACGCCTGCAGGTCGTTCCTGCTCCTGTCGACGTGCCAGCCGGGCGGGGGCGCCTCCTCCAGCAGGGCGAGCACCCGGCTCTCGATCGCGAACACCATGTCGGTCATGGCCGCGCCGGGATCGAGCCCGGCGGCGTCCACCTTGGACAGCGCGGCGCCGAGCCGTGCGGCCTGGGCGTGGTCCAGCACCCCCATCCGCAGGTACTCCAAGGTCAGGACCTTCTCCGCCAGGACGTACCACGGCAGAAGGCGCTCGGCCTCCATGCGGAACTGCGGTTCGAGGATCTCCTCCCGCAGCAGCCGGTCGGGTGGGCTGCCGATCCTGCCCGTTAAGGCCCTTTCGCCCTTCATGTCCGCCTCCACTGTCCCGCCTCCCGTGTCGCGCCTCCCGTGTCGCGCCGGAGTCACGCCAGCGTGCCGATCGGCGCTATCACCAGGCTTTTCCGCCCCGGCGACCGGGGATAGCCGCCCGATAGGTGGCGGATAGGGGCGATCGCAGACTGGGCGTGTGCCAGCGACGACTGAAGCGAATCCCGGACCGGCCATCGACGGAGCGCGCCTGCTCGGCCGCCTCAGGCGGCTGGCGGAGATCGGCGCCGACGAGCGGGGCGGCGTGACGCGCCTGGGCTTCAGCCCCGAGGACCTGCGAGGCCGTGACTACGTGGCGGAGGAGGCAGCGCGCGCGGGCCTGTCGGCGCGGGTCGACGCCGCGGGCAACCTGATCGTCCGCGGCCCGCGCCGGGGCGGGCGGCCCGTGCTCATGATGGGCTCGCACCTGGACACCGTTCGGCACGGCGGCCCCCTCGACGGGGCCTACGGCGTCCTGGCGGGTCTGGAGGTCCTCCAGCAGCTCGCGCCGCGCGAGACCGCGATGGAGCCGGTCCTGGTCGCCTTCGCCAACGAGGAAGGCGCCCGCTTCCCCTGCCCGTTCTACGGCTCGCTGGCCGTGACCGGCCGTCTCGACCGGGGCGCGGACGAGATCGCCGACGAGCGCGGCGTCACGCTCCGCGAGGCCCTGCGCGCCTGCGGCGGCGACCCCGAGGCGCTGGAGTCGGCGCGCTGGCGCCCCGGCTCGATCGCCGCCTACCTCGAACTCCACATCGAGCAGGGACCTCATCTGGAGACCACCGGAACCACGATCGGCGTCGTCGGCGGCATCGTGGGCAGGACCGTGCTGGACATCGAGGTGCGCGGGCAGGCCGGGCACGCGGGCACCACCCCGATGAAGGCCCGTGCCGACGCGCTGGCCGCCGCCGCGCGGGTCGTCCTGGAGGTCGAGAGGCTGGCCGGCGACGACGGGCGTTGCGCCGTGGCCACGGTCGGCAGGCTGAGCGTGGAGCCGGGCGTCACCAACGTCATCCCCGGCCTGGTCAGGATGACCGCGGAGCTGCGCGACGGCGACCGGGAACGGCTGCGCGCCGCCGAGGAGGAGCTGGCGCGCCGGCTGGCCGCCGTCGAGGGGTCGGGGGTGCGGGTCACGGCCGAGGTCAGCGACCGCATCGCCCCGGTGCCCACCGATCCGGTGCTGTGCTCGGTGATCGCCGCGGAGGCCGGTGAGCTGGGCTACTCCCACTGCCCGATCTTCAGCGGCGCCGGGCACGACGCGCAGATCGTCGCCGCGGTCGCGCCCATCGGAATGATCTTCGTGCCGAGCCGGAACGGGGTCAGCCACGTGCCCGAGGAGTTCACCGCCGACGCCGAGCTGGTCGCCGGCGCCCGGGTGTTGCTGGCGGCCGCCTGGCGCTGCGCGCGTACCGCTGCCCCGGCCTGGGGGCGGATCCGATGATCAGCGGTGAGGCGGGGGAGGAGTGCGGCGTCATCGGCGTGCTGGCGCCGGGGCGGCCGGCCGTACCGATGCTCCTCGACGGGCTCTTCACGCTCCAGCACCGGGGACAGGAGTCGGCCGGGCTGGCCGTCTGGGACGGCGGTGACGACATCGAGACCAGGCTCGGCATGGGCCTGGTCGGTGACGCGATCGGCGGCCAGGTGGACGGGCTGGGCGGGAGTCTCGGCATCGGCCACGTCCGCTATTCGACCTCGGGCGCCTCCTCGCTGGCCAACGCCCAGCCCATCCGCGGGCGGCGGCGCGGGCGGACACCCTTCGCGATCGCGCACAACGGGAACCTGACGTGGGTGCCGGGCCCCGGCGGGTCGGACACGCGGCGGCTGGCCACGCTGCTGGCCGGGGTCCACCGGCCGCTGGGCGCGGCGATGGCCGACACGCTGCCTCTGGTGAGCGGGGCGTATTCGCTGGTGGCGATGGCGGACGGCACGCTCTACGCGGCCAGGGACTCCTACGGGTTCCGGCCCCTGAGCATGGGGGTGCTGGAGGGCGGCGGCTGGGTGGTGGCCTCGGAGACCGCGGCGCTGGACGCGCTGGGCGCGGAGTTCGTGCGGGACGTGGAGCCGGGGGAGATCGTCGAGTTCGACGTGCGCGGCACGCGGTCCTACCGGTTCGGCGGCGGCCGGTCGGCGCTGTGCGTGTTCGAGCACGTGTACTTCGCCCGCCCCGATTCGGTGATCGACAAGCGGCCGGTCTACGAGGTCAGGCGGGACTGCGGGGCCGCGCTGGCCCGCGAGGCGCCGGTCGAGGCGGACCTGGTGATGCCGGTGCCCGACACCGCGCGGATCGCGGCGCTCGGGTACGCCGAGGAGAGCGGGATCCGGTACGCCGAGGGACTGGTCCGCAACATCTACGTCAGCCGCACCTTCATCCAGCCGTCGCAGGCGCAGCGGCAGGGCGGGGTGCGGCTCAAGCTGCGTCCCGTCGAGCACGTGGTGGCCGGGCGCAGCGTGGTCGTGGTGGACGACTCGATCGTCCGCGCCACCTCGGCCAGGCAGGTGGTCGCGCTGCTGCGGTCGGCGGGCGCGACCCGGGTGCACGTCAGAGTGGCCTCGCCCGCGGTCAGGTGGCCGTGCTTCTTCGGCGTGGACATCAGGGTCGGCGACGATCTGGCCGCGCGCCACCGTACCGCCGAGGAGATGGGACGGCTGGTCGGCGCGGACTCGCTGGCCTACCTGTCCGCCGACGCGCTGGTGTCGGCCGCGCGGGGGTCGATGGACCTGTGTACCGCGTGCTTCACCGGCGACTATCCGACGGCCGATAGCCGAAGGGAAGCGACTTGGTAGCGCGGATGTGGATGGTCGAACCGTGACAGACACGACATGGACGCCGGGGCTCGTGCACCGGCCGGTGGAGGAGCAGGCGGCCCGCGCTCCCGGCACAGTGGCCGTCACCATGGCCGGCACGACGGCCGGCACGACGGCCGGCACGACGGCCGGCACGACGGCGGGCCCGCCCGCCACGGCGGCCGGCACCGGAGGCCCGCCCGGCCTTGAGCTGACCTACGGGGAGCTGGAGCGGCGGGCCAACGGCCTGGCCACGGCGCTGCGCGAGCTGGGCGTCGGCCCCGACCGGCGGGTCGCGGTGATGCTCGACCGCTCGCCCGGCCTGGTCGTCGCGCTGCTGGCCGTCCTGAAGGCGGGCGGCGCCTATGTGCCGATCGATGTGGAGGCGCCACGCGCCCGCGTCGAGCAGATCCTGGAGCGCTCCCAGGCGGTCGCGATGTTCTCCGCGCCGCGCCTGGGCGACTTCGGCGTGCCGCGCGCCCCGCTGGAGGCCGCGCCGGCCGACCGGCCGCCCGAGGTGGACGTGCGCCCCGGCCACCTGTGCGCGGTCTACTACACCTCCGGCACGACGGGCGAGCCGAAGGGCGTGGCCTGCACCCACGAGGGCTGGTCCATCAGGATGGCGTGGATGCAGCGCAGCCATGGCCTGCGCGCCGGCGAGGCCGTGCTGCACAAGACGACGCTCACCTTCGACGACTCGGCGGTGGAGGTGTTCTGGCCGCTGTCGGCCGGCGGCCGGGTCGCGCTGCTCGGCCCCGGCGAGCACCGGGACCCACGCGCGATCATCGAAGGGGCCGTCGCCGGCGGCGCGGTGCATCTGCAGTTCGTGCCGAGCATGCTGGAGCAGTTCCTCGACACGCTGACCCCCGCCGACGTCGCGCGGCTCGCGTCCGTCCGCACGGTCCTGTCCAGCGGTGAGGCGCTCAGACCCGAACTGGTGCGCCGCTTCCGCGACGCGTTCGGCCACGCGGTGCTGCTGGAGAACACCTGGGGCGCGACGGAGGCCTCCATCGACTCCACCCGCCACGTCTGCGTCGAGGAGGACGGCCTGGCCGAACGCGGCGCGGTCTGCCTCGGGCGGCCGATCGACGGCAACAGCGTCCACGTCCTGGACGGCGACCTCACACCGGTTCCCGCGGGCGAGCCCGGCCAGCTCGCCATCGCCGGGCCGTCGCTGGCCCGCTGCTACCTCGGCGATCCCCGGCGCACGGCGGCGGCCTTCGTGCCGCACCCGACCAGGCCGGGCCAGCGCGTCTACCTGACCGGCGACCGCGGCGTGGAGCTGCCTGACGGGTCGTTCTCCTACCTGGACAGGCTCGACCGTCAGGTGAAGATCCGCGGCATGCGCCTGGAGCTGGAGGAGGTCGAGACCGCGCTGCGCCGCCACGAGGCGGTGGCGGACGCGGCGGTGACGGTGTGGGAGCCCGAGCCCGGCGACCGGCGGCTGGCCGCCTACGTGGTGCTCGGCCAGGAGGCGACCCCCGACGGGCTCCGCGCCTTCCTGGGCGGCCTGCTGCCCGCGTACGCGGTGCCCAACGCGGTCGTGACGCTCGACGCGCTGCCCCGCCTGCCCAACGGCAAGCTCGACCGCCGCGGGCTGCCCGAGCCGCTGCCGGGGCCTTCCGCCGGATACACCGCGCCGGGGTCGGTGACCGAGCGGGTCGTCGCCGACATCTGGCAGGACGTGCTGGGCCTGCCGAGGGTCGGCGCGCACGACGACTTCTTCGCCGTCGGCGGCCACTCGCTGCTGGCCACCCGGGTGGTCAACCGGATGCGGCACGCCTTCGACACCCACATCCCGCTGAGCCTGCTGTTCGAACACCCCACCGTCGCGGCGCTGGCCGAACAGGTGGAGCGGCTGGTCGCGATGGAGATCGCGGCGATGGACGACGACGAGGTGCTGAGCCTCGGCGAAGGAGGGTCCCATGTCCGATGACCTGTTCAAAGTGGTCGTCAACCACGAGGAGCAGTACTCCATCTGGCCCGCGCACCGGCAGCCGCCGGCCGGGTGGGACGAGGAGGGGACCGTCGGTCCCCGGCAGGACTGCCTCGACCACATCGAGCGGGTCTGGGTGGACATGAGGCCGCTGAGCCTGCGCAACCGCATGGACGAGCCGCGATAGAAGCAGGGTGGATCATGGATTCGGTCACTGACAGGGCAGGCGCGGCCAGGCAGGCCCTGCTGGAGCGGCGGCTGCGCGGCGGCGGAGGCTCGGCGCGGGCCGCCGTCCCGGCGCGCGAGGCCGGAGCCGCGATCCCGCTCTCGCCCGTCCAGCGGGGGTTCTGGATCGTCGATCGGTTCCTGGACAGCAACGCGTTGTTCGGCGCGCACCAGGCGGTGTGGCTGCGCGGCGACCTCGACGTGGCCGCGCTGCGCACCGCCTTCGACGACCTGGTGGCACGGCACGAGATCCTCCGCACCACGTTCCCCGCGGACACCCGGCCGGGCGGGACCCAGGTGGTGCATCCGCCGGGACCCGCCGCCTTCGAGGCGGTCGAGGCGAGCGACGCGGCCGAGGCGCTGGAGCGCGCCAAGGCCGAGGTGCACCGCCCGTTCGACCTGGAGCGCGGCCCGCTGCTGCGGGTCCTCCTCCTCGGCGTGGAGGCGAAGTCCTGGCTGCTGGTCGTCAACATGCACCACATGCTGACCGACGAGTGGTCCTTCCAGGTCCTGGCCCGCGAGCTCGGCGCGCTCTACGCGGCCAGGCGGCGCGGCGGCCCGCCCGCCCGGCCCGGCCTGCCGGACCTGCCCCTCCAGTACGGCGACTACGCCGCCTGGCAGTCTCGACGCGCCGCCGCCCGCCGCGACGAGCAGCTGGCCTACTGGCGCAGGGCGCTGGACGGCATCCCGACCATCCTCGACCTGCCCACCGACAGGCCCAGGCCGCCCGAACCCTCCTACCGGGGCGCCCAGGCCAAACGCGCCCTGTCCGCCGAGCTGACCGCGAAGATCCACGCGCTGGCCGCCGCGCACGGCGCGACCATGTTCACCACGATCCTCACCGCCTTCGCCGGCACCCTGCACCGCGTCACCGGGCAGGAGCGCTTCGCCGTCGGCTCGCTGCTGACCGGCAGGAACCGGGTGGAGCTGGAGCCGCTGATCGGGCTGTTCGCCAACACCCTGCCGCTGCCGATGGACCTGACCGGAGACCCGGACTTCGCCGAGGCCCTTCAGCGCGCCAACCGCGCCCTGGTCGGCGCGCTGGACCATCAGGACGTCACGTTCGACCAGATCGTGGCCGAGCTGCGCCTGGAGCGCGAGCCGTCCCGCAATCCGCTCTACCAGGTCCTGGTCCAGTACCTGGACGGCGAGGAGTGCTGGAGCCTGCCGGGGCTGACCGCCGAACGCGCCGAGCTCGACGCCGATCTGGAGAAGGCCGACCTCACGCTGCTGGCGACCGGGACCGCCGACCACCTGGTGCTGGAGCTGTCCTACGCCAGGGACCTGTTCGACGCCGGGACCGCCGAGCGTCTCCTGGAACGGCTGGAGACCGTGCTGACCCACGTCACGGCCGAGCCCGACGTCCCGCTCAGCCGGATCGAGGTGCTGTCGGCCGACGAACGCGACCTGGTCGTGCGGCGATGGAACGACACCGCCGCGCCGTACCCGGCCGACTCATGCCTGCACGAGCTCTTCGAGGACCAGGTGCGGCGCACGCCCGACGCGGTCGCCGTGGTGGACGCCGAGGGCCGCGAGGTCGGCTTCGCCGAACTGGACGAGCGGGCCGAGCAGCTGGCCCGCGTCCTGACCGCCGCGGGGGTCGGCCCGGAGCGGTTCGTCGGCGTGCTGGTCGACCACTGCGTGGACCTGTTCGTCAGCCTGCTCGGCGTGATGAAGGCGGGCGGCGCCTACCTGCCGCTGGACCCGGGGCACCCGGCCAACCGGCTGGAGTTCATGCTGTCGGACACCAAGGCCGAGGTGCTGGTGACGGTCGAACGGCTGCGCGGGCGGGTCCCGGCCGCGTTCACCGGACGGGTCGTGTGCGCGGGCGAGGACGCGCCCCCGGCGCCCCGCCGTACGGCCTGCGCGGACAACCTGATCTACGCCATGTACACCTCGGGCTCCACCGGACTGCCCAAAGGCGTGATGATCACTCACCGGCAGCTCAACAACTACCTGTGGTGGGCGATCGACGGCTACGGCCTGGACGGGGCCGCGGGCGCGCCCATGGTCGGCTCGATCGCCTTCGACCTGTCGATACCCAACTTCTTCCTGCCGCTGATCGGCGGCAAGAGCGTCACGCTCGTCCCCGGCGGCGACGATGTGATGGCGCTGGCCGAGCTGCTGAGCCGGCCGGGCGACTTCAGCCTCCTGAAGATCACCCCTGGGCACCTCGACGCGCTGCGCGGCGTGCTCGGCCGCGACCAGGTGACCTCGGTCCGCACCTTCGTGGTGGGCGCGGACGAGGTGCGGCCCGAGACGGTCGCCGCCTGGCGGCAGGTCGCGCCGGGCGCGCGGATCATCGACGAGTACGGCCCCACCGAGACCGTCGTCGGCTGCTCCGTCTACGTGATCGGCGACGACTTCGACCCCTCGCGGCCGATATCGATCGGCCGCCCCATCGCCAACATGCGCATGTACGCGCTGGACCGGCACCTGAACCCGGTGCCGCCCGGCACGGTCGGCGAGCTGTTCATCGGTGGCGACGGCGTCGCCCGCGGCTACCTCAACCGGGTCGCGCTGACCGCGGAGAGGTTCCTGCCCGACCCCTTCGTGGACCTGCCCGGCGCCCGCATGTACCGGACCGGCGACCTGATCAGGTTCCGCCCCGACGGCAACATGGACTTTCTCGGCCGCATCGACAACCAGGTGAAGGTCCGCGGCTACCGGATCGAGCTGGGCGAGATCGAGGCGCGGCTGCTGCTGCACCCCGGCGTCGCCCAGGGCGTGGTGGCGGTGCACGAGACAGGACCCGGCCGCAGGCAGCTCACCGGGTACGTGGTCGCCGCGGCCGGGCACGAGCCCGACCCCGCCGGGCTGCGCGCGTTCCTGGCCGAGGCGCTGCCGGAGTACATGGTGCCCGCCACGTTCGTCATCCTGCCGACGATGCCGCTCACCACGGCGGGCAAGGTCGACAGGAAGCTGCTGCCGCCGCCGGGCCGCGCCGCCGTCGCGCACGGCGTGCCGAGCACGCCGGCCCAGCGGCTGCTGGCCGGGGTGTGGGCGCGCACGCTCGGGGTCGAGGAGGTGGGCGTCCACGACAACTTCTTCGACCTGGGCGGTGACTCGATCCAGGCGATCAGGCTCTGCGCCGACGCGCGGCGGCTGGGGCTGCAGCTGAGCCCCCGTGACGTGCTGCGCCACCAGACGATCGCCGAGCTGGCCGCCCGGGTGGAGGACGCGGCGCGGCCGGTGCGCGCCGAGCCGTTCGCCCTGTCGGGACTCGGCCGGGACCAGGTGGGGCGGCAGGACGCCGAGGACGCCTTCCGGCTCTCGCCGCTGCAGAGCGGCATGCTCTTCCACGCGCTCAACCGGCCGGGCGACTACAGCGGCGTCGACGAATACCTGATCACCGGGCCGCTGGATCCCGGACTGTTCGCAGCCGCCTGGCAGCGGGTCATCGCCCGCCATCCCGCCCTGCGCAGCACCTTCGTGTGGGAGGGGCTGCCGCACCCGGTGCAGGTGGTGCTGCGCGGTGTGCAGGCGCCTTTCGCCGAGGCAGGCGTGGAGGAGGAGGTGCGGCTCGGTGACGGCCTGCCGTACCGGATCGTCGTGGTGCGCGAGGGCGCGGAGCGGCACCGGCTGCGCTGGGCGTGCCACCACATCGTGCTCGACGGCTGGAGCAAGTCGGCCGTGCTGGCCGAGGTGTTCGCCGTCTACGAGGCTTTGTGCGAGGGCAGGGAGCCCGAGCTGCCCGAGCCGGTGCCGTTCGCGGCGCACGCCGCCTGGCTGGCCGGGCTGGACGGCGCGGCCGACGCGCGCTTCTGGCGGCGGGAGCTGGCCGGGGTGAGCGCGCCCACGCCGCTGCCGGGCAGAGCGGGCGGCACCGGCGCGGGACGGCAGGCCGCCGTCCTGGACGAGCGGCTCGTCGCCGACCTGACCGGGATCGCCCGCGGCGGGCGCATGACGCTCAACGCCGTCCTGCTCGGCGTGTGGGCGCTGTTGCTGGGCCGCGCGACAGGCACCGACGACGTCGTCTTCGGCGTCACGCTGTCCGGGCGCTCGGCGCCGGTGCCCGGCATCGACCGCATGGTGGGCATGCTCATGAACACCGTGCCCGCGCGGATACGCCTGCAGGAGGACGCCGCTGCGGCCGACTGGCTGGCCGCCGTTCACCTGCGCCAGGTCGAGCTGCGCGGGCACGAGCACTCCTCGCTGGTGGACATCCGCCGGCACAGTGACATCCCCGGCGACCTGCCGATCTTCGAGTCGGTGTTCGTCTACGACGCGGGAGGGTTCGCCGACCCGCCCTCGGCGGCGGGGTTGACGATCCGGCAGAGCGCCGACGAGGGCGGGAACGACCTGCCGCTGACCGTCACCGTGGACACCGGCCTCGACGGGCGGGTCACACTCGCCCTGCTCCACCGCCGCGAACGACTCGGCGACGCCTCGGCCCGCGCGCTGCTGGACGAGTATCTGCGGCTGCTGCGTGCCGTCGCCGACGCGCCGGGCGCCCCGCTGCGCGAGCTGGCCGATCCAGGCGCGGCGGCCGAGCGGGTGCTCACCCGGATCTGGGCCGAGGTGCTCCAGGTCGATCATGTCGGTCCCGAGGACGACTTCTTCGAGCTCGGCGGCGACTCGATCCTCAGCGTGCACATCGTCGGACGGGCGCGGACGCACGGCCTCACCTTCACCCCGCGCCAGCTTCTCCAGCACAGGACCGTCGCCGCGCTGCTCGCGGCCGACCTCGCCGAGGTGCCGCCCGCGCCGCCGGCCGCGGAGCTGTCCGGGCTGCGGCCCGAGGAGCTGGAGCGGTTCTCCGGGGAGGAGGACGTGCTGCGGCTGTCGCCGCTGCAGACGGGCATGCTGGTCGGCACGCTGGCCGCCGAGGGCCGTGACCCCTACTTCCGGCAGTGGAGCTACGAGCTGGAGGGCGACCTGGACGCCGGGGCGTTCGCGCGGGCCTGGCAGTGGGTGATCGACCGGCATCCCGCCCTGCGCAGCAGGATCGTGTGGGAGGGGCTGTCCCACCCGGTGCAGGTGGTCGGGCGGCACTCGCCGGTCATGCTGGAGCGCTGGGACGCGCGGCGCACGGGCACGACGGCGCTCGATGACCTCCTCGCCGAGGACCGGGAGCGCGGCTTCGACCTGCACGCGGGCGTGCCGATGCGGCTGATGCTGGTCCGCACGGGCGAGCGGAGCCACCGGCTGGTGTGGAGCGCGCACCACATCCTGCTGGACGGCTGGAGCCACGTGCTGGTCATGCGGGAGGTGTTCGACGCCTACGAGGCGCTGCGGGAGGGACGCGCGCCGAGCGCCCCCGCGGCGGTGCCGTACCGGGAGTTCATCGCCTCGCTCGGGCGGCGGCCCGACGGCGTCGGCTACTGGCGGCGGGCCATGGACGGCTTCGCCGAGGCGACGCCGGTGCCGCTGCGAGGTGCGGGGCCGCGCGGCGCGGGCGTGGTCGCGACGACCCTGCCGTTCGGGCTGAAAGCCGCCGCGGCGGCGCACGGCGTCACCACGGCCACGATCGCGGAGGCGGCCTGGGCGCTGCTGGTGGCCCGGCGGAGCGGGCAGCGGCGGGTGACCTTCGGCGTCACCGTCTCCGGACGGCTGGCCGACGTGCCGGGCATCGAGCGCATGGTCGGCATGCTGCTCAACACGCTGCCCTCGGCCGTCGAGGTGAGCGGCACGGTCGGCGCGTGGCTGCGGCGGGTCCACGAGAGCAGGCTCGCGCGCAGCGAGCACGAGCACGACGCGCTCGTGGACGTCCGGCGCTGGGCCGGGCTGCCCGCCGGACGGCCGCTGTACGAGACCCGGTTCGTCTACGCGGGGACCGAGCACGAGGAGGCGGGCGGCGAGCGGGCCGGGCTGCGGATCACCGATGTGACCGTGGTGGACGGCGAGCTGGACAGCGCGCTGGTGCTGGCCCTGTCCACGGGCGAGGTCACGCAGGTCCAGCTCCGCTACGACGTGCCCGGCTACGACGGGCAGGTCGCCGAGCGGCTGCTCGGCGAGTACGTGCGGACGCTGGAGGAGCTGGTCGCCGCGGCGCCCGAGGCGCCCGTCATGGAGCCGGAGGCGCGCGAACCCTGGCAGGTGCTCGCGCGGATCTGGCGCGAGGTCCTGGGCGTGGCCGAGGTGGGCCGCCACGACGACTTCTTCGACCTGGGCGGCGACTCGATGCTCGTCTTCCAGGTGGTCAGCCGGGCGCGGCAGGAGGGCATCGAGCTCACGGTGCGGCAGCTGCTGCGCCACCGGACCATCGCCGAACTGCTCGACGGCGCGCCCGAACCGGCCCGCCCGGCCGCGCCGGCGGACAGCGCCCCGCTGACCCCGGCGATCAGGCGGCTGCTCGCGCTGGACGTCAGCCGGTGCAACCAGGCCGCGCTGCTGCTCTGGCGGGAGCCGCCCGACCCGGCGCGGCTGGAGCGGGCGCTGCGCGCCCTGGTCGCCCACCACGAGACCCTGCGGCTGCGGCTGCGCGACGGGCGACTGCGGCGGTCGGAGGCCGCGGATCACCCGATCCTGCGGGAGGTCACCGATCTGGAGGCCGCCGCCGAGGAGGTCAACGCCGCCGTCGACCCGGTCGACGGGCCGCTGATCCAGGCGGCGCTCGTCGCGGGCGAGGCCAGGACGCTGATCGTCGTGCACCACCTGGCGATCGACACCGTCTCCTGGTCGGTGCTGCTGGACGACCTGGCCACGGCCTACCGGGGCGACAAGCTCGCGCCGGTGACCACCACCTACCTGGAGTGGGCGCGGCGGCTGGCCGACCGCACCGGCACGCCGCGCCACGCCGAGGAACTGGCCTACTGGTCGGCCGCGCTGCCGGTGACCGCCGCCGACCTGCCCCTGGACCACCCGGACGGTGAGAACACCGAGGCGCGTGAGCGGGTGTACCGCTCGGTGCTGTCGGCGCGGGCAACCGGCGCGCTGCTGCGGCGGCGGGTCGACGAGGCGCTGCTGTTATGCGTGGCCGCCGCGCTGTCGCGCTGGACCGGCTCGCCCGACGTGCTCATCGACGTGGAGAGCCACGGCAGGGCCGACCTGTTCGAGGAGGTGGATCTCAGCCGCACGCTCGGCTGGTTCACCGCCGCCTACCCGCTGCACGTGCACGCCGACGATCCCGACCTGGGCGCTCGGTTGCGCGCGGTGCCGCACCACGGGATCGGGTACGGTCTGGCCCTGCCCGACCTGGAGGGACGGGCGCGGGCGCAGGTGTCCTTCACCTACCACGGCAGGCGCGGTGACCGGCCCGGCGCGCTGTTCACCGTGGCCGACGAGGCGCCGGGCCGGGTGCGCCAGGGGGTCAGGGCGCACCGGCTCGCGGTCAGCGCGGCCGTCGCCGACGGCAGGCTCGTCGTGGAGTGGGCCTACTCCAGCGGTCTGCATGAGGAGTCCACGATCGCCGAGCTGGCCGGGTGCTGCCTGCGCGAGCTGGAGGTCCTGGCCGAGTGCCCGCCGATGGACGCCGCCCTTCCCGCGCCGCGCCGGCTGTATCCGGGCTCGCCCGCGCTGCTGCTGCCGATGGCCAGGCACGGCGTGCCGGGCGTCGGCGTCGCGGTGATCGAGGAAGGCGGCCGCGTCAGGGCGTGGGGCCAGGGCGTCACCGGGGAGCGGCCGGCACGGGACGTCGGCGCGCGTACCCGGTTCCAGGCGTGCTCGGTCAGCAAGCACGTCACCACGCTCGCCGTGCTCAGGCTGGTCCAGGAGGGACGGCTGGAGCTGGAGGAGGACGTCCACGCCTACCTGAGCGCGTGGCGGCTGCCCGGCGGCGGGGCGACCGTGCGGGATCTGCTGGACCACCGCGCCGGGCTCAACGGATTCGGCCACCCCGGCTACCCCCGGCACGCCCGCCTGCCGGGGCCGGCCGAGGTGCTGAACGGCGTGCCACCCGCCAACACGCCGGCCGTCGTGCGGGAGCGCGCGCCGGGCGCGTTCCGGTACACCGGCGGCGGATTCTCGGTGCTCCAGCAGGTCGTCACCGACGTCACCGGGATGCCGTTCGAGGCGGCCATGCGCGAGCTGGTGCTGGAGCCGCTCGGCATGGAGGACAGCGGCTATGAGGCGCAGCCGCCGACGGCGCTCGGGCATCTGTCGGACGGGACGGTCGTCGAGGGAGGCTGGCGGGTCTTCCCCGAGCTGGCGGCCAGCGGGCTGTGGAGCACGCCGCAGGACCTGGCCAAGGCCGAGCTGGAGATCTTCAAGGCGGCGTCGGGCCTGAAGACGGCGTTCCTGACGCGGGAGATGGCCGAGGTCATGCTGACGCCGCGCGGCGGCGCCTACGGTGCGGGCACCGCGATCGACGGGCGCTGGTTCGGGCATCCCGGTGACCGGCATTCCTATCAGTGCTTCACCGCCGTGAACAGGGACACAGGCGACGGCCTGGTCATCATGGCCAACCTCGGCGGGGAACCGGCCTTCGTCGCCGACGTGCTGCACGAGCTCGCCCTGCCCATCAGGTACGCGATCGAGGAGGAGGGCGGGCATGGGTGAGCGCCACCCGGCGGGGGTGCTGGCGGTGTCGGCCGCGCGTCCGGACGAGCTGCGGGAGCGGGCCCGCGCGCTGGCGCGGGAGGTGGCCGGGCTGGAGCGGGTGCCGATGGTGCCGCCGGCCGTACCGGATCTGCCGTTCAGGAGGGCCGTCGTGGCCGAGGAGCCCGGCCGGGCGGCGCGGCTGCTGGAGGAGACCGGCGAGGTGCCGCCGGTGGCGGGCGACCGGCCGGTGATCTTCATGTTTCCCGGCGTGGGCGACCACTACCCGGGCATGAGCCAGGGACTGTACGAGCACGAGGCGGTCTTCCGCGACCACCTGGACACCTGCCTGGACCTGCTGGCCGCCGACCTCGGGCAGGACGTGCGCGGTCTGCTCTTCCCCGGCGAGGCTCCCCGCCGTACCGGGGGCGGACCCGACCTGCGGGCGCTGCTGCGCCGGGGCGAGCAGGCGCCGGAGGGGCTCGACAGGACGCGGGTGCTCCAGCCGGTGGTCTTCTCGGTGGAGTACGCCCTGGCCAAGCTGCTGGTGAGCTGGGGCGTCGAGCCCAGCGGCATGGTCGGCTACAGCATCGGCGAGTACGTCGCCGCCTGCCTGGCCGGTGTGCTGCCGCTGGAGCAGGCGCTCGCCCTGATCGTCCGGCGCGCCGACCTCATCGAGACGCTGCCGGCGGGAGCCATGCTCGTGGCGATGCTCGACGAGCGTGACCTGACCGCCCGCCTGGGCGCCGACCTGTCGCTGGCCGCCGTGGACGGCGAGTCCCTGTGCGTGGCCGCCGGGCCCGTGGCCGCCGTCGAGCGGCTGGAACGCGAGCTCACGCAGGCGGGGGTGGCGCACCTGCGCGCCAGGACCGGCCACGCCTTCCACTCGCGGATGATGGCCCCGGTCGAGCCCTACCTGGAGGGCCTGGTGCGCACCTTCACCCTGCGCCCCCCGGCCGTTCCCTTCCTGTCCAACGTGACCGGCGACTGGATCACCGACGCCGACGCGACCGACCCCCGCTACTGGGCCGGGCACCTGCGCAGGACCGTCCGCTTCCACGACGAGCTCGCCCGGCTGTGGGCGCTGCCGTCGGTGATCGCCCTGGAGGTCGGCGTGGGGACGATGCTCGCGGGCCTGGCCGACCGGCACCCCGACCGCCCGCCCGGCGGCGCGGTCCTGGCCACCCTGGCCGGCGGCGACGACATGACCGACCTGCTCACCTCGGTCGCCGGGCTGTGGGCGGCGGGCGGGCGCGTGGACTGGGACGCCGTACGGCAGGCGGGAGGCTGAGCGTGGACTTCGCGTTGACCCCGGAACAACGTGACCTGCGCGAGCGGGTCATCAGATTCGCCAGGGACGAGCTCGGCGCGAAGGCGGCCGAGCACGACAGGGACGAGAGCTTCGATCGCGACGGCTGGAAGGCGTGCGCCGAGTTCGGCGTGCTCGGCTGGCCGGTGCCGGCCGAGTACGGCGGCTCCGGACACGACCCGCTGACCACGATCATCGCCTGCGAGGCGCTCGGCTACGGCTGCGCCGACAACGGCCTGGCCTTCGCCGTCGACAACCACCTGTGGGCCTGCGTGATCTACCTGCTGCGGCACGGCTCGCCCCAGCAGCGCGCCAGGTTCCTGCCCGGTCTGGTGGACGGCACGCTGATCGGCGCGCACGCCCTCACCGAGCCGGAGACCGGCTCCGACATGCTGTCGCTGACCACCACGGCCCAGCGCGACGGCGACGCCTACGTCATCGACGGCGTCAAGTGCTTCATCAGCAACGGCACCGTCGCCGACCTGTACGTGCTGTTCGCCAGGACCGCGCGGTCCGGCCCCGCCCAGCAGGCCCTGTCGGCCTTTCTCCTGCCCCGCGACACGCCCGGCCTGGAGGTGCGGCGGGCCATCAGCAAGGCGGGCCTGCGCGGCACCCCGATGGGCGAGCTGCGGCTGACCGGCTGCCGCCTGCCGGCCGGGAACCTGCTCGGCGCCGAGGGCGCCGGGTACCGGGTCTTCACCTCCGTCATCGAATGGGAGCGCGGCTTCATGGCGGCCGGCCAGATCGGCCGGCTGCAACGCCTGCTGGAGACCTCGGTCGCCTACGCCAACGACCGCACCCAGTTCGGCGTGCCCATCGGCGCCTTCCAGGCCGTCTCGCACCGCCTGGCCGACCTGCGCGTCAACCTGGAGCTGGCCCGTCTCATGCTCTACAAGGTCGGCTGGCTCAAACGCGAGGGCAGGATCGCGCTGCTGGAGGCGTCCATCCTCAAGCTGTTCGCCGGCGAGAGCCTGCTGGAGGGGGCGCTGGCGGCGATGCGCGTGCACGGCGCCCGCGGCTACGTCGCCGACCTGCCCATCGAGCGCGAGGTCAGAGACGCGCTGGCCGCCCCCACCTTCGGCGGCACCTCCGACATCCAGCGCACCATCATCGCCGGCCTCACCGGCCTCCCGGAGGGATCCCATGGCGCGTGAGCACCGCATCACCCTGGACGCCCCGCTGCCGAACAAGCTGGTCGCGGAGTTCACCAAACGGGTGTTCTTCGCCGACGAGTCCATCCTCGACTTCCGCCTGGCCGAGGGGAACAGCGCGGTCCTGCTGACCACCACCGAGGCGGCCGACCCCGCCGACCTGGCGCGCAAGCTCGGCTACCTGCTGCGCAACGACGTCCTGCCACAGCTCGTCCGCGCCCCCAAGGTCGTCTGGCGCTCGCCCGTGGCGCGGGTGCCCGCTTCGGGCACGTTCGACCGGCTGGCCGAGCGTGGCGTCGTCCACCTGGTGGGCGAGGGTCAGGTCGCGCTCGGCGAACCGCTGCTGACGATCATGGACGCGCTCGACGCGACGATCAGGCGGATCGTGCTGACCGAGTTCGGCGGGCGGGAGTTCCGCTATCCGACGCTCATCCCCACGACCGCGCTGGCCCGCTGCGGCTACTTCACCTCCTTCCCCCAGTACGCGATGTTCGCCACCCGCATCACCGCCGACCTCGACGTCTACCGCGACTTCCTGGACGCGGTGAAGAACAGCGGCGACCCGGGCGCGGAGATCCTGAGCCGCTGCGGCCGCGTGGACTACTGCCTGCCGCCGACGATGTGCTACCACACCTTCCACCAGTTCGCCGACCGGGCGCTGCCCGGCGGGATGGCGGTCGCCACGGCCAGGGGCAAGTCGTTCCGGCACGAGTCGCGCTACAGCCACACCCTGGCCCGGCTGTGGGACTTCACCATCAGGGAGGTCGTCTTCTTCGGCACCAGGGACGAGGCGCTCGGGCTGCGCGAGCGGTTCCTGCGGCGCAGCCTGGACCTGGCGGAGGAACTGGAGGTGTCCGGGTCGTGCGAGGTGGCCAACGACCCGTTCTTCGGCGACACCGACAGCGGCGACAGAAGCTCCTCCCAGCGGCTGATGGAGCTCAAGTACGAGCTGGGCCTGCGCGTGGACGAGGAGGAGAGCATCGCGGTGGCCTCCTTCAACTTCCACGAGCGCTTCTTCGGCGAGGCGTTCGCCATCGCGGGGACGCCGTTCACCGCCTGCGCCGGATTCGGGCTGGAGCGCTTCGCCTTCGCCCTCGTCTGCCAGCACGGCCCCGACCCCGATCGCTGGCCGGCGACCGTACGGCGGGCACTCAACCTGGAGGTGGCGTCGTGATCACACATGTCGGGGTCGTCGGAGCGGGGACGATGGGCGTCGGGGTGAGCCAGGCGTTCGCCGCCCGAGGCTTTCGCACCACGCTGGTCGACACCAGCGACGAGACACTGGACCGGGCGCGGGCGGCGATCGTCCGCGACCGCAGGTTCGCCGGGATGCTCGGCTCGGCCTCACCCTGCGCCCCGCAGGAGGTCATGGAGCGCCTGAGCTTCACCACCAAGCTGGAGGGCCTGGCCGACGCGGGCTTCGTCGTCGAGAACGTCACCGAGAACATGGAGATCAAGCGCGACCTTTACCGGGCGCTGGAGGACGTGCTGCCCGGTGAGTGCGTCATCGGGGCGAACACCTCCGCGATCCCGATCACCCGGCTCGGCTCGTTCACCCGGCGCGCCGACCGGGTCATCGGCACCCACTTCATGAACCCCGCGCACCTGAAGCCGCTGGTGGAGGTGATCAGGGCGCTGCACACCTCCGAGCGGACCCTCCGGACCACGCTGGAGCTGCTGCGCGCGATCGGCAAGGACAGCGCGGTGGTGGAGGACTCGCCCGGGTTCGTCACCAACCGCGTGCTCATGCTGACGCTCAACGAGGCGATCTGCCTGCTGGACGAGGGCGTGGCGGCGGCCGAGGAGATCGACCGGCTGTTCGTGCGCTGCTTCGGGCACGCCATGGGGCCGCTGGCCACCGCGGACCTGATCGGTCTGGACACGGTCCTGTATTCGCTGGAGGTGCTCCTGCGGGAGTTCAACGATCCCAAATACCGGCCCTCCACGCTGCTGCGCAGATACGTGGACGGCGGGCTGCTCGGCCGCAAGAGCGGGCGTGGATTCTTCACCTACGACACCTGAGGAGTGCTATGCAGGACGACCGCGCGACGATCAGGGACTTCGTCCTCCGGCACGTGAAAGATCAGGATTTGTCCGACGATCAGAACATCTTCGCCTCCGGGTACGTCAGCTCCCTGTTCGTGGTGCAGATCGTGATGTTCACCGAGAACACGCTGGGCGTGCCGGTCGCCGAGGAGGACCTCGACATCGAGAACTTCCTGTCGGTGTCGAGCATCCACGACTTCGTCACGCGCAAGCGGAATGCGCCCGCCTACTGAACGCCCGCCGACCGAGTGCCGCATCTGGTGGGCGCGTCCCGGGCACGCCCGGCCCTGGCACGTGGCGCTGCTGGACCCCGCCGAGCGGGCGCGCCGCCTGGCCGTTCCGCGCCCGGAGGCCCGCGACCGGTTCACCGTGGGGTGCGCGCTCACGCGGCTGGTCCTGGCACGTTACCTGGGGTGCCCGCCGGGGCATGTACGGCTTCGCCGTACCTGTGACAGGTGTGGGCAGGCGCACGGCAGGCCGGTGGCCGAGGACTGTGACCTCAGGTTCTCGGTCACGCACGCGCCGGACAGGGTCGCGGTGGCGTTCGCGCGGGCGGACGCCGTGGGGCTGGACCTCGAGCGGGTCGAGCCGCGGACGCGGCCGGTCAGGCACGTGCTGACGCGTGGCGAGTACGCGACGCTCACCGGCCTGCCCGAGCACGAACGGGCGCGCGCCTTCCTCGCCTACTGGACGAGGAAGGAGTCGGTGGTGAAGGCGACAGGAGACGGGTTACGGGTGCCGCCGGCCCACGTGGAGGTGAGCGGCCCCGGGCAGCCGCCGCGCCTGCTGCGCTTCGCCGGGCGGCCGCAGATCGTGGCCGGCGCGGTGATGGCCGACGTGCCCGCGGGCCCCGGCCACCTGGCCGCGCTCACCCTGCTCGGCGCGGGCGTCCCCGAGGTCACGCACGAGGACGCGGCGGACCTGCTGGCATGAACGCGCCCCTGACCCCCGCAGCGGTGCGCCGCCGTTTCTGCGTGCTGAGCTTCTTCGTCAACCTCCCCACCGGGCTCTACACGGTCCCGCTCGTCCTCCTGCTGAGCGCGCGCGGCCTCGACCCCGCCGAGATCGGCCTGGTCTTCGCCGCCTACGGCGTCACCACGGTCGTGCTCGAACTGCCCACCGGCGGGCTGGCCGACGTCATCGGCAGGCGGGCCGTGCTCCTGACGTCCGCCGTGATCGGCACGGCGTCGCTGGTCATGATGGGCCTGGGCACCTCACTCGGCGCACTGGTGCTCGCCTCGGCGCTGCGCGGCGTCTCCCGCACGCTCCGCACCGGCCCCCTGGAGTCCTGGTACGTCGACAGCCTGCGCGCCGCCGACCCCGAGGCCGACCTCAAGCCCGGCCTGGCCAGGGGCAACGCCTGGACCTCCGCCGCGCTGGCCATGGGCGCCCTGGCCGGGGGCCTGATCGCGCCCGCGTTGCCGTCGCTGCGCTGGGGGCCGGTGATCCCGCTGTCGGTGCCGCTCCTGCTCGCCGCGGCGGCCTCGGCGGCGCTGTTCCTGCTGATTCTCCTCGCCATGCCCGAACCCCCCTTCGCCCACGCCGGGCTCCGTGCCGTCCTGCGCAGCGTCCCGGCCACGATCGGGTCGGGCGCCCGCGTCAGCGCCCGCGACGCGGTCGTGCTGCGCGTCCTGGCCGTGGCGCTGGGCACCGGGCTCGCGCTCAACGCCATGGAACTGCTCACCCCCGGCCGCATCGCCGGGGCCGTCGAGCACCTGGAGCTGGCGGCGGGCGCCTATGGCGTCGTCGTCACGCTCGGCTTCGCCGCGACGGCGGGCGGCAGCGCGCTGGCCCCCGCGGCGGCCCGGCGGCTCGGCTCGGCCTCGGCCGGTGCCGTCGCCGGCACGCTCATCGTGGCCGCCGCCCTGGCCGGCCTGGCCGCCACGGCGACGCTCGCGGGGGCGGCGGGCGTGGCGGCCACCGCCGCCGGTTACTGGTGCCTGTACACCGGTCTCGGCCTCGTCGAACCGCTCCGCATGGACCTGCTGCACAACCGCGTCTCGTCGGCGGAGCGCGCCACCGTGCTGTCGATCGACTCCCTTGTCCAGCAACTGGGCAACGTGGGCGGCGCCGTCCTGTTCGGCTGGCTGGCCGTCGCGTACGGTATCCGCCCGGCCTGGTTCGTCGCCGCCGCCCTCGTGCTGGCCGCCGCCCTGCTCTACCCGCGCGCCCGCGCCGGAGCGACCCTCCGATGACGCAACGCAGGACCTCCGCGCCGGCGTGACAGCCCCCGAGGCGCCGGGAGCCGCCTGCGATCACCGGAGTCGGGCCTTCACCACCTTGCCGTAGGTGTTGCGGGGCAACGCGGCGAGGAAACGGTACGCCTTCGGGCGCTTGAACCGGGCCAGGTGCGCCAGGCAATGCCGGTCGAGGGCCTCCGTCTCGAGCGCCACGCCCGGCTCGGGCACGACGTAGGCGACCACGCGTTCGCCCCATTCCGGATCGGGCTCGCCCACAACGCTCACGTCCGCCACGCCGGGATGGGTCTGCAGCACCTCCTCGACCTCGCGCGGGTAGATGTTGCTGCCCCCGCTGATGATGACGTCCTTCGAGCGGTCCAGCAGCGTGAGGCGCCCGGTGGCGTCCAGCGTCCCGATGTCGCCGGTGCGCAGCCAGCCGTCCCGCAGGGCTTCGCCGGTCGCCTGCTCGTCACGCCAGTACCCGTCCATCACGACATCGCCCTTGACGAGCACCTCGCCTGGAGTGTCCGGCTGCACGTCCTTGCCGTCCGCGTCGCAGAGCCGGACCTCGACCGTGGAGAACGGACGCCCCACGCTGGCCAGTACGCGGTCATCATGGTGGAGATGCTCGGCCTGGGAGAGCGTGGAGATGGTCATCGGCGCCTCACCCTGGCCGTAGATCTGCACGAGGCACCCGCCCAGGACCGCTCGCGCCTGACGCAGGTCGTCCACGTACATGGGCGCGCCGCCGTACACGATCGTGCGGAAGGCCGCCGGATCGACGCCACGCGTGGTCGCCTCGCGGACGAGGCGCCTGATCATGGTGGGCACGGCGAACACGGTGACGTGGCGGTGCGCGGACGCGGTGGACAGCAGCTCCGCGGGGTCGAAGCGGCCCGACCGCAGGAAGACGTGCGCCGCGCCCCCGGCCATGAACACGACCGAGTACAGTCCGGCCCCGTGGGACATCGGAGCCGCGTAGAGGTGGCGATCGGCCGGTGTGACCTGGGCGATGTCGGCCACGTACGACCGTGCCATGGCGCTCAGGTTCCGGTGCGACAGCCGGGCGCCCTTGGGACGTCCCGTCGTCCCGGAGGTGTAGAAGATCCAGGCGAGGTCGTCCGGGGCCACGGGCTGAAGGGGCAGGGGGTCCGCCTGGAGGAGGGCCTGGTACCGCCCGTCGGGACAGAGCACCAGGCACTCGGCGCGGGAGGCGGGCAGCGCTTCGCGGAGTGCGGCGTCCTGATCGCAGAAGAGGAGGGTCACGTCGCAGTGATCGGCGATGTAGACGATCTCCGATGGATGGAGTTTCCGGTTCACGGGCACCGCCACAAGCCCGGCCCACCATGTCGCGAAGAGCAGCTCAAGGTATTCGGGCCGGTTGGTCATCGCGATGGCGACCCGGTCGCCGGGCCGCGCGAGCGACCGCAGGCCGCCCGCCAGCCGCGCGACCCGCTGGGCGAAGGAGCCGTAGGTGTGCAGGGGGTCGGTACCGAGGAAGACGCATGGGCGGTCGGGCTCCCGCCAGGCGGTCGCGGCGACGGCCTCGGCGATGTTCGCGCGGGTGTCCATGCCGGCTCCGTCCTCTCTTCACTGCAGGTAGTCGGTGGTGACGCGGTCCAGCCGTCGCCGCAGGGACGGCCATTCCCGATCGCCCGAGGAACGCAGGTCCGTCGCCCATTGGACGGCGGTCAGCTCGGCCAGCTCGTGATCCGGCACGCGGAGGGGCGCGCCGGTCGCCTGTGCCTGCAACTGCGCCCGCGCCGCCTTCTCCAGGTAGAAGGTCTCCACGAAGGCGTGCCCGACAGAGCGGCCGACGGTCAGCGTCCCGTGGTTCCGGAAGATCATCGCGTTGTGGGGTCCGAGGTCGGCGACCAGACGTTCCCGCTCTCCCATGGTGAGCGCGATCCCCTCGTAGTCGTGGTATCCGATCCGCCGGTAGAAGCGCATGGCGTGCTGGGTCAACGGCAGAAGGCCCTCCTCCAGGCAGGACAGCGCCATACCGGCCTCGGTGTGGAGGTGGATGACGCAGCTCGCGTCCTGGCGGGCGGCGTGGATGCCGCCGTGGATGACGAAGCCGGCGGCGTTGGGCCGGTAGGGGCTCTCACCGATCTGGTTGCCGTCCAGGTCGATCTTGACGAGGTTCGACGCGGTGATCTCGTCGAACGACAGCCCCAGCGGATTGACGAGGAAATGGTGGTCGGTCCCAGGGACGCGGGCGGACAGGTGCGTGTAGATGAGGTCGTCCCACCCGAAGAGCGCGCACAGCCGGTACGCCGCCGCGAGGTCCTGGCGGACCGCGACCTCCTCGGCCGAGGGCGGCGGCGCCGCCACGGTGGTGGTGTCCAGCTCGAACGATGACGAGATCGCTGTCATGATCACTCCTTGGTCTCGGTGGCAGGGGTACGGAGCAGGCGCTCGCCGAAGTCCATCCAGTGGGCCTTGGAGAGCCAGCCGGCGTCGACGGGGACGGTGACGCCGGTGATCCCGCGTGCGGCGTCGTCGAGCAGGAAGGCAACCACGTCGGCGACCTCCTCCGGTGACAGGAGCCGGCCCAACGCGGTGTGACGCTCGATGACGGTGGCGTCGCGCTCGCCTCGGTCGACCTTCGCCGCCAGGGCGGGGGTCAGGGTGAAGCCGGGGGCGACCGCGTTGACACGGATGCCACGGGCCCCCAGCTCACCCGCGGCCAGGCGGGTGAAGCAGCCCAGCGCGGCCTTGGCCGGAGCGTAGGCGTACAGCGGGAGGGGGGTGATCTCGTTGACGGAGGTGATGTTCACCACGCATCCGCCTCCGGTCATGAGGGGCGTGAACGCCTGGGTGCACCGGACGGCGCCGAAGTAGTTGACCTCCCAGAGGGTCTGATGCGCCGGCCAGTCCAGTTCGTGCAGTGGCACCGGGTCCTGCAACACCCCGGCGACGTTGACCAGCGCGGTGAGACGGCCGAGCTCAGCGGCCATGCCGGTGACCGCGCCGGCATCGGTGACGTCGAGCTCGAGCACCCATGCTTCGGCGACGTCGCGGTGTTCCGCCGCCAGGTCGTCCAGAGCGGCGCCGGCGCGGTCCGTGGCGATCACCGTCCAGTCCCGGCGAAGCAACTTCTCGACGATCGCACGGCCCAGGCCACCGGCCGCGCCGGTGACGAGCGCGCTACGGGCTGCGGTGGGAGTCATGCCCGCCCTCCTCTCGGCCGCCCGGTGTCCCCGACCGCCAGCCTGTCGGCGGCGAGCCGGGCCAGCAGGGCGGCATGCTCGGCCAGCGTGTCGTCGGCGAACCTGGCGTGCGGCGAGTGGACGTCCGGCGCGTCGGCCGGGTCGAGGTTCGGAGGAGTCGTGCCGAGGAAGGCGAGCGCTCCAGGGACCCGTTCCAGCACCCTGGCGAAGTCTTCCGAGCCCATCAGGGGGTCGTGCCGGGTGGTGACGCGGTCGGAGCCGAGGAGGCGGGCGGCCACCTCGGAGACGAAGGCGGTCTCGGCCGGGTCATTGCGGGTCACGGGGTAGCGGTCGGTGAAGCGCACCTCAGCCTGCGCGCCGTGAGCCTGCGCGATGCTCCGGACGAGCTCGGTCACGCCGCTTCGCACCGCCCGCGACGCCGCCTCGGACAGCGTGCGGACCGTGGCGCCCAACGACGCGGTGTCCGGTATGACGTTGAGCGCCTGGCCGGCGCGCAGCCGGGTGACGGTGAGCACGACCGGGTCGAACACGCTGTGCCGGCGGGTCACGTACGTCTGCAGGGCGCCCACGATTTCGCACAGGACCGGGACGGGGTCGGCCGCCCGGTGCGGGGCGGACCCGTGGCCGCCCCGCCCGCGCACCTCGACCGTCAACTCACTCATGCCGGCGAGAATCACGTCGGGACGGGTCCACAGGGTGCCGGGACGTCCGGGGCCCACGTGGACGGCGTAGGCGGCCACCGGCGGCTCGGGACAGGACTCCAGCAGGCCCTCGTCGAGCATGACCTGTGCTCCGTCATAGCCCTCCTCACCGGGCTGGAACACGAAGACCACGCTGCCGCAGAGCCGGCTCCGCGCCTCGTTGAGCAACCTGGCGGCGCCGACGAGACCGGCCATGTGCAGGTCGTGTCCGCAGGCGTGCATGTTCCCGTTGGTGGCGGCGAAGGGCTCGCCGCTCTCCTCTCTGACGGGCAGCGCATCCATGTCGGCCCGGAGGAGCACGGCCGGGCCGGGTCTCGCCCCCGTCAAAACCGCGACCACGGAGGAGCACGCCGTGCCGGTGCGGATGTCGAGGGGCAGCCCGTCGAGGGCGGCCAGCACGGCTGTCTGGGTGCGCGGCAGGTCGAGCCCCACCTCGGGAATCGTGTGCAGGTGCCGCCGCAGCGCGACCAAGCCCGGCAGATGAACCTGGGCTCGCTGTCGCAGTTCGTCCCACGGCCTGGTCACGGCCGGCCGTCCGTGCTGCCTCCAGGGCCGTTCAGCGAGGGGAACGTCGCGGGCAGCGACCTGGTCGGCAGCCAGACGGCCTGGCTCTGGGTGAATTCCTCGATCACGCCCCTGCCGCTGGCCCGGCCCCAGCCGGACGCCTTGAACCCGCCGAAGGGCGCGGAGGGGTGACCGACCTTGTAACAGTTGATATAGAAGGTCCCGGCCTGCGTGGCCGCCGCGAAGCGGTGCGCGCGGGCTGCGTCCCGCGTCCAGACGGCGCCTACGAGCCCGAACCGCGTACCGTTCGCGCGGGCCAGCGCCTCGGCCTCGTCGGTGAACGTGGCTGTGCACAGCACCGGGCCGAAGATCTCGGTGTGTTCGAGCGGGTTGTCCGTGCTGACGTCGCCCAGCATCACCGGCATCATCCAGTTTCCGCCGCGGAGCGGCCCCTCGGCGAGCCGGGCGGGGGGTTTCGTGTCGTTGAGGCACCGGGCGCCCTGCTCCAGGCCTTTCTCCAGCAACCGGCCGACCCTGTCGTACTGCGCGCGATGCATGATGGGGCCGATCTCCGTCGCCGGATCCAGCGGATCGCCCACCCGCAGGCGTCCGATCCCGGCGAGCATCCGCTCGAACAGAGCCTCCCCGGCCTCCCTCTGGACGAGGAGCCGCGACCCCGCCTGGCAGGACTGGCCCGCGCTCGAGAACACCGCGGCCAGGGCTCCGGCCGCCGCGGCGTCCAGATCGGCGTCCGCGAAGACGACGTTGGCGCTCTTGCCTCCCAGCTCGAGCACGCTCGGGATGCCCGCGCGGGCGGCCGCGGCGGCGACGGCGCGGCCGGTCTCCACCGAACCGATGAAGATCACCTTCCCCACCCGCTCATCCGTGGTGAGCGTGGCACCGGTCGTGGGACCGAGCCCCGGCGCCGCCACCAGCGTGCCGAGCGGCGCTCCGGCCTCGCGCATCAGGCGGGCCAGTCGGATCGTGCTGGCCGGTGTGAACTCGCTGGGCTTGATGACGACGGTGTTACCGGCGGCGAGAGGAGGGAGGGCGTTCGCCGCCGCGGTGAGGAGGGGAGCGTTCCACGGCGTCACGGCCGTCACGACCCCGAAAGGCTGCCGCAGGGTGTAGGCGTGGAAGTCGGCCGAGACGCCGAGGGTCTCGCCGTTGATCCGCTCCGCCCAGCCCGCGTAGTACCAGCACATCTGGACGATCGCGCGTACCTCGGCGGTGGAGTCCCGCAGCGGCTTGCCGGTGGTGGATGTCTCCAGGAGGGCCAGTTCCCCCGCGTTCGCCTCCACGAGCTGCGCCGCCGTCCGGAGCACCTGCGCCCGCCCGGCCGGGCCGAGCGCGGTCCAGGCGCCGAAGGCCGCCGCGGCCAGGCCGACGGCCGTCCGGGCGCCCTCGGCTCCCGGATCGCGCCACAGCGCCGCGACCTCGCCGCAGGCGGGATCGACCAGCTCGATCATCGCACCGGCTCCCGGCAGGACCTCCTCGCCGGCGCAGACGCCGATTCCGTCCGGCAGGTGGTCGGCCAATGCCCGCCTGGCGGCATCCTGCCGCACTCGCACGTCATCCAGGCTCATCAGGAATCTCCCTTCTCGTCATCCGCGGACGCGAGCCGCGCCAGGTTTTCCGGTTCGAAGACGTCCGTGGCGCTAGCGAAGGCAGAGGGCGCCAGGTTGCAGTCGGCGGATACGCCGAGCCGCTCCAGGGCGCCGCGCCACGAGCCGACCACAGCCGGTAGGACGGCGGGTTCGGCTCCCCCGGCCCGCGCGGTGGCGAGCCCCAGCTCGACGTCGCGGGTCATGAGACCCACGGTGAACCCGCCTTCGAGCCGCCCTCGCAGGATGGACTCGGCGAAGACCACCTCGCTGACCAGGCTGCGCCCCGATCCGGTGTTCAGCGCGGCGACCGAGCGGCGCACGTCCAGCCCGTAGGCCGACAGGACGTCCACCGCCTCGGCGACCGCGACGATGTTGGCGGCGCAGAGCAGGTTGTTCAGCAGTTTGACCACATTGCCGGCCCCGGGTGGGCCGAGGTGGTGCCAGCGACCGGTGAAGGCGTCGAGGACTCCCGCCGCGACGTCCACCGCGGCTGCCTCTCCGCCGACGAACGCGGCGAGCTGCCCGGACCAGGCACCGGCCCGCCCGCCGGATACGGGTGCGTCCACGAAGTGCACGCCCGACTCCGCGCACAGCGCTGCCATCTCGGCGCTGGTCTGCGGGTCGGAGGTGGTCGTGTCCACCACCACCCGCGCGCGCCCGGTCCGCAACAGCTCAGGGACCACGTCCCTGACAACGCGGGCCGAGGGCAGTGACAACACGTACGCCTCGCAGGCCAACTCGGAGATCTCCACCGCGCAGGGCACTCCGTGGTCCTGCGCGATCCGGCCCGCGGCCGGGCTCGGGTCGTAGCCGTGGACGTCCCGGCCTGCGCCTTTCAGCGTGGCGGCGATGCCTGATCCCATGGTTCCCAGGCCGACCACGCCGACGCTCTCACTCACAATGCTCTCCTTCGGTCAGACGAACGGGTTGGCGACGAAGGCCGCGGTCAAGAACGAGGCGCTGAACGAGACGAGGGCCACGACCACCACTCGCCAGCTGAGCCGCCTGAGCGCGAGCCGCTCCTTGCCGAGGGAGAGGCCCACCAGGGCCAGCACCGGCGTGACCAGCGAGAGGAAGCTGATGCCGGACGTGAGCTGGAGCACCTGGTCGGAGACCGGGCTGAAGGGGGCGGCCAGCAGGATCCCGGTCGCCGTGGTGATGACCAGGACGGGCAGCCGGCGGACCTGACGGTTGAGCAGGAAGGCGCCCAGCGTGACGACGGCGAGCAGCGCGATTCCCGCCGCCGTCTGGAGCGTGAGCTTCCCGGTGCTGACCGTGTTCGACATGATCATGAGTACGGTGAAGGCAGCCAGGATGGCGGCCAGCCGTCCGAACCCGGTCGTCGCCGGGCTTTCCTCCGTGGCGGCATTCGGCCCGGCCACGTCCTCGACGGTGGCGTCGTCACCCTCGCGAGGCGTGTCCTGCCGTGCCGCGGGACTGTCCTGCGGGGAGATGGCGGAGGCGTGCTGCCCGGCCAGGCGGGCTGGGCGCTCGGCCGGGGCGTCGCCCGGCAGTCGCTCGGGCACGCGGAAGAGCCTGCACCACAGGCGGTAGAGACGCTCGGCGAGAGGCAGGGCGATGAAGCAGGTGACGTAGGTGCCGATGGTCTGCGTCATCAGGTTGGAGGCTGCGGCGTACGCGAGGATCTGGCTCTTGAGCTCCGGGTAGGCGGAGGCGATCGCGGCGGCCGCGGCGGCCATCATGGATCCCGAGCCGACGCCGCTGCCCATGGCCAGGGCGAGCGGATCCAGCCAGCCGGCCGAGCTGAAGTAGCCGGCGAGCAGGGCGAGGTACAGCGCGCCGAACACCGAGCCGA
The DNA here is from genome assembly GCF_002850745.1 of Nonomuraea indica. Lineage (GTDB taxonomy): Bacteria > Actinomycetota > Actinomycetes > Streptosporangiales > Streptosporangiaceae > Nonomuraea > Nonomuraea indica. The sequence goes on along the minus strand of NZ_PJOK01000068.1, from coordinate 27,745 downwards.
AGACGTAGACGCCGACGGTGCCGCGGTACTCCGGTGATGAGGCCCCGTAGCGCTCCGCGGTGTAGGCGAGGTTCGCCTCCCGATCGATGGAGTACGTCGCGCCGATCGAGGCGCGGCCCATCCGGATGGCGACCGCGACCGGCAGAGCGATGATGACGGTGCCGAACAGGTGCATCGCCTCCTGCAGGACGAGCACCCAGGTGATGTTCTTGAGGGAGTCGAGGGCGGCGCCTACCGTGATGCCGACGAGCACGAGGAACACCATGATCCCGACGGATACGAGGTGCAGCGCGGCGCGTTGTGATGCCAGGGGAAGCGGCCGTACCCGCTGGAAGCTGACCAGCCCTCCCAGGAGGATCGCCCAGATGATGGGGAAGAGGATGACGCGACCGGGGCCGAGTTGGAGATAGCGGGTACCGATGAGCTCGGCGAGCGCCGAGATGATCGCTGCTCCGATGAGGATGGGGACCAGAACTTTTCTGGGCATGGCGGAACCTAACTCAGTACTGTTGGTGGATCAGCGGCCCCCCGAGCCGTCGTTGGTTGTGAGCAGGGTGCGAGTCCGTCAGGACTCGTCGTTCAGGGCTTGTCGTCTCAGGACTCGTAGGTCTGGAGTGTCTCCCAGTAGTCCCGCGCGGCCCGCAGGCGTTCCTGCGTGCGAGCCGGGTCGACCTGCGCGAGCCCGTCCACGATGCCGTAGGCGAGGGACGTGGCGGCGGTGACCGACTGGAAGAAGGAGACCCCTTCGCTCGGGACGACGAGCATCAGATCGGATAGTTCGGTGTACGGTCCCCGTCTGGAGTCGGTGATGGTCAGGACCCGCGCCCCCGCCTTCCGTGCCAGCCGTGCCGCGTTGAGCAGGTCGCGGATCGGACGCCACACGTTGATCACGATCAACGTGTCCTCGGGCCCGAATCCGGCCAGCGCCGAGGACAGGTGCACGGCGCCTCTCGTCTCGAGCGAGATCGGGTAGCCGAGCACGGATCCGAGGTGCGCGAAGATCTGACCGACAGCGGCGAACGTCCCGGTCGCGACGACGACGACCCTGCGCGAGCCGGCGATGGTCTCGATGGCGCGATCCACGTCCGTTGGGTCCACGGATTCCAGGGTCTCCCGCAGGTTCTGGATGTCCTGGCGGATCGCGTTGTGTCCGGGGCTGGACGCCGTCTCACCGTGGGCGTAGAAGGTCTCCTCGGAGCTGAGCGAGGCCAGATAGCGCGCCCGCAACTCCTGTTGCAGGACCGGCCAGCCCTTGAAACCCAAAGCCTGGGCACACCGCACCACGGTGCTGCTGTTGACCTGTGCGCGGGTTGCTATCTCGCCCACGTCACCGTACGACGCCACCCGCTGATTGGTCATCAGCACCTGGATGACCCGCATCATCGCGGGAGAAAGGCCCTTCTCCGGCACGAGGTCGGAGAGCCAGTCACGGGTGTTGCCGTACTCCATGGCGCAACTGTAGATGCCGATCCGACGGTTCGCAATAGGAGTTGCGAGCATGCTTCGCCGACACCATCGCGGAACCCAGCCCATGCCCCCGACCTCGCCGACGTACATCACGCTGTTCCAGCGGCTCCGCGGGGTGATGGTCCCGGCGCCGTCGTCCTGCGGGGGCGAGGCGCGGCTGTTGTACGCCATCGGGTTCACCCTCACGGAGCGGGCACACAGCAGGCCACGCTACGCGTGTCCGTGGGCATGCCGGGATCGGCCGACCAGGTCATCAACTGCTGCGCGCTACCCGGTCCCGTCTCTAGACGCCTCCGATGCGGCTCTGCGCCGCTGGCACCACTCTGCCGATCGTCGTGGCGAGCGTGGCTCCGAGGACGCTGACGCCGACCATGGTCAGCCAGATCGCGGCTGCCCCGGTGGACAGCAACCCGGAGAGCGCTGCCGGAGCGACCGCTCCTGCGACAGTCACGGCGAGCTGGTTGAGGGCCAGGTACCGGCCGCGGAGAGCGTCTGGGGCGCTCTCCGCGGCGATGGTCGACGTGATGGGGCCGCCGAGGATTTCACCGAAGGTGTAGCTGCCTGCACCGAGCACCACGACGCCGACCGCGAGGGCGAGCGCAGCCACGTGGTCGGCGGCGAGGAACAGGAGGTAGCCGGCCGCAAAGCAGGCGTGTCCGGCGACGAGGACGCGGCTGCGGACCCGCCCGCTGAGCCACCCGAGGACGATGCCCTGGCCGAAGCCGACCATCAGGGTGTTGAGCGTGAAGACCATGCCGGCAGTCCAGCCAGGCAGTCCCAGCACGTCCACGGCGTAGACCGGTATCGCGATGTTGAGGGCGAACAAGGAGATCGCGAAGCACAGTTGGTGCGCGACCAGTGCCAGGTACCGCCGGTCCCGGAGCACGCGCCCCCAGCCTCCAGCAGCGTCCTGGCCCGCCTCGGGACGGACGTTCGGCACGGCGCGCATCAGAACGAAGGCGGTGACATAGGACAAGGCGTTGGCGATCACGATCCCGGCGTAGGCGCCGTGGGTACCGACACTGACCGCGACGGCGGAGAGGAGGCCGCCGAGTGCGTAGCCGAGATTGCGTACCGACCCCAGAAGACCGAACCAGCGCTCGCGTTGGCCGGGCGCGGCCAGCGCCGTGACGGTCGCGCCGTAGCAGCTGAAGGACACCGCCCGCCCGGCACTGTTCAACCAGGCGCAGACGGCGATCTGCCATGTCTGGTCCACGACGAGATACCCGGCGAAGCCGAGCGCCTGGGCCAGGCTTGCCGCCTGCAGTACCGGCTTGGCGCCGTACCGGTCGACCAGTCCTCCGACCAGAGGGCCGGCCGGGAGCGCCAGCAGTCCGGCCGTCGTCAGTGCCGCGCCCACCTGCACCAGCGTCAGCGGCGTCGTGGCCAGGAAATACAGCATCGAAACGGGGACGAAGACACCGGTGCCGATCGAGTCGATGATGATCGCTGCGACGAAACGGCCGTGCCGAGCCATCGATGGACGGACCGTGGAATCGGGAATGGACACAACCCGGGACGGTATAGATTCTATACCGGTATCTACAACGCTACCGGGAGTCGTGCATGGGTAAGGCCTACAACGTCATGGCCGCGACCTGCCCCAGTCGCACCGTTCTGCACCGGATCGGGGCGCGCTGGACGGTGTTCATCGTCAACGCGCTGGACAACAGGCCGATGCGATTCACCGAGCTCAAGGCGCACATCCGGGGGATCACACCGAAAGCGCTCACCGAGACGCTCCGCGCGATGGAGTACGACGGTCTGATCTCTCGCACGGAGATTCCGGCGAATCCCCCGCATGTCGAGTACGCCCTCACCGACCTCGGTCGGTCACTGCTGGCACCCCTGCGTGCCATCCGGGAATGGGCCGAGAGCCACGTCCCCGACATCGAACGCGCCCGCGCACAAGCCGACGCGCAACGGTAACCCGTTCGCCGATTGGTGCACCGCCGACCCCCGGCCGGTCCACCGGCCTCCAGGCGCTTCACGGCGTCGTCGATTCTCGCTGAGCCCCAGGGCCCAGGCCCCGCCGCCGGTCGGCTGTACTCGCAGCTCGCGCAGGTCCGGAATGTGGTTGGAGAGAGCGCCGGGGCTCATGCTGAGCAGGCGAGCGATCGAGGTGATGGAGTGCTCGGGGTTGGAGAGCGGGTCCGGGGCCGCCCGCAGCAGTTCAGGCGTGACCACGGTGGGCCGCCCGCCGATCCGGCCGCGGGCCCGTACGGCGGCCAGCCCCTCGCGGGTGCCGGCGACGATGAGTTCGCGGGATGAACTCCGCCAGCGCGGCGAAGACGAGAAAGACCAGGCGCCCGCCCGGGGGTGGTGGCGTCGAGGCTCTCATGCAGGGAGGTGAAGCCGATCTCGTGGCGGCGTGAGCCTTCCGCCCCTCGACTGATCGCGGGACATTGTCCCATGCCCGCCGATGCTCGGCCCTGACCGCTGACTACGGTAAAAGGGGTTGATCGTCATTGAGTGAGGGGCGCGAAGGCGTGGATGTGTATGAGGCCGTGGACACCTCCGGGCTGTGCGGGCGTTCAGCGCTGGGACAGGACCGCATTCTCGTGGCCAGGCTCGTCGGCTGACCGACGCTCATGACATGAGGCGCATCTCGCGCCGCTGATGGCCGGCTCCAGGATGCCCAGATGGGGGTACGGCACAGGAAGGACTGCGATGCACGGCCGCCCAGAGGCGCACCAGCCGGCGGTCGAGCGGGCGTTCACCGAGCACCGCAGCCTGCTGCACGCTGTGGCCTACCGGGTGCTCGGCAGCGTCACCGAAGCCGAAGACGTGGTGCAGGACGCGTGGTTGCGCTGGAGCCGCATCGATGTGGCGACCGTTGCGGACGCCGAAGGCTATCTGGTCCGGGTGGCCACCCGGCTGGCGATCGACCGGCTGCGCAGCGCGCGTGTGCGGCGGGAGTCCTATGTGGGATCGTGGCTCCCCGAGCCGATTCTGACCGATGTGGATGCTGCGCAGAACGCCCTGCTCAAGGAGTCGGTGTCGACGGCGATGCTGCTGGTGCTGGAGACGCTCTCCCCCGTGGAACGCGCGGTATTCGTGCTCAGCGAGGCCTTCGGGTACGGCCACCACGAGATAGCGCACTTCGTCGGGCGCAAACATGCGACGGTGCGCCAGATAGCGCTCCGCGCCAGGAAGGCGGTGGAGACGCGGCACCGCCGCTATGACACCGATCAGGCGACCAGGCGGCAGGCCACCGAACGGTTTCTGGCCGCCTGTCTCGGCGGCGACCTGAAGGCCCTGATGGAGGTATTGGCGCCGGATGTGACCATGGTGAGCGACGGTGGCGGACTCACCGGCGCCCCTCGCACCGCCATCCACGGCCGCGAGCGTGTGGCCCGCGCCGTCGTCGTCCTGTCGGCACAACGGCCGCACGGCTCGCGGGCACAGGTTTTCCAGGTCAACGGCGGCCCGGGAATCATCATCCACGCCGGGCGCAGACCGGTGCTGGCGGTCACCCTCCACCTGGTGGAGGGAACGATCGAGGCGATCCATGTGGTCAGCAATCCGGAGAAGCTGACCGGCGTCGCGCTGTGACGCAGATCACACGGTGGCCCGTCACTCCTTGGGCAGCCGTCTCGTCCGTGAGGCGATCAACCACCCGATCGTTCTCATGGAAAAGAGAAACCTCGATGTTCGCCGTCTATCTCACGATTACGCTCCTCGTCGCGACGCTCAACGGCATGGCGGCCATCGCCAACCTCATCGGCCACGACCACCCCAGGAGCCAGGCGGACAAGCTGGGCGTGCCCCGGTCCTGGACGCGCCCGTTGGGCGTGCTGCTGGCCGCCGGGACGCTGGGGCTGCTGGCCGGCATCGCCGTACCGATCCTGGGCACGCTCGCCGCCGGCGGGCTCGTCCTGTACTTCCTCGGCGCGTTCGCAGCACACCTCCGGGTCAGGGATCACCACTTCGCCCCCTGGACCCTCTTCTTCTGCGCGGCGGTGGCCGCGCTGGCCGTCAACCTGACCTGCCGCTGAGTCTGCCGAGCGGAGGCATGCCTCGACGGCGTCGGCGTAGATCGCCGGGCGATCGACGTTCAGCGGAAGACGGCGGGCGCTGCCGGGCATCGAGATGATCTCTTCCTCCGCGGGAGAGCGCCGTCGGGCTCGGAGGGTCGCTGCGTTCGACGATCACCCGCGTCAGCGGCCGCCTGGCCACGCACCGTACAGTCGATCGGTGAGTTCCTCACCGGCGAGGCGCACGCCTCGAACGCGGAGCTATCTGTAGATCTCGGTCTGCCTGGAGTCCCCGGGATAGACGACGACGAGGAAGTGCTGCCGAGCGTCTCCGTCGTCGGCCAGAGCCGCTTTCGCCCCTCGCATGTGGACCCGCACCCGGTAGCGACCGGTGCCGCGGATGGCCAGATCGGGTAGTTCGTCGACCTCGATCATGTTCCCGTCCTCGTCCTCGCCGGTGAACACCATCTCTCCGGCGGTGCTCCGATATCCGACCTCGACGACCTTCTCCCAGCCTTCGACCTCCACGGGAGGGCGTCTGGCGTACGCCTCGACGGCGACGCAGACGTGCTTGTCGGTGTCGGCGGTGAGAATGGTGAGGTCGCCGGGTGTGGCTCCGACCAGCTTGTTGGCGGAGGCCTTGTCGAGAGATGACGGGTGGACGTCGTCCTCCGATCCTTCCTCCCAGATGACGAGCATGCCCAGCTCCGCCACCCACAACATCTCCCTGTCCCGCAGTACGGGGCGGGTCCGCGGTCGGTGCTCCGGGGCAGAGGCGCACCGCCGCTCGGCGGTCGTGATGACGTCGTGTTCCCGCTGCCGCAGCGCCTCGTCCCTCGCCCACTGGCGCCGGTTGAGTGCCTTCTTCGCGGCCGAGGGTCGATGACGCTCGCCAGGTACGGGCTGATCGATGCAGCTGCCACGAAGTGACAAGCAGCTTTCTTCGGCCGATCTGACGTTCCCTGTCCTGACTTCCAGTGCGCTGACCCTGCCTTGTTGTGCCCGCTGCGCGTCGAACGGTTACCTCGGCGCCTTCGGGCCCGTCATTACCATGACGGAGTTCGCGCAAGGAAGGTAACAACATGGCCGGACCAGGTCCGCACGAAGCACTGGCTGGAGCCTTCGAACAGCAGCGTGAGCGCCTGGTGGCGGTCGCCTACCGGATGCTCGGGTCGCGGGTGGACGCCGAGGACGCGGTGCAGGAGGCGTGGATCCGGCTGGCGCGGCAGGACGCGGCCGCGATCGACAACCTGGCCGGCTGGCTGACCACGGTGGTCGGCCGGGTCTGCATCGACGTGCTCCGCTCGCGCACCACCCAGGCCGAGCTGTCGTACGAAGACCGGCTGCCCGAGCTGGTGGTGACCGTGGACGGCGGGGCGGCACCCGAGGACGACGTGATGCTCGCCGAGTCGGTCGGGCTGGCGCTGCTGGTGGTGCTCGACACCCTCACGCCCACCGAACGGCTGGCGTTCGTCCTGCATGACATGTTCGCGGTGCCCTTCGCCGAGATCGGCGAGATCATCGGGCGGTCCACCGACGCGACCAAGATGCTCGCCAGCCGGGCCCGCCGGAAGGTGCAGGGCACACCGCGGCCGGAGCAGGAGCCGCGGCGGCAGCGCGCAGTGGTCGACGCCTTTCTTGCCGCGGCGCAGAACGGGGACTTCGAAGGGCTCGTACGGCTGCTCGATCCGAAGGTGACCTGGCGCACGTACCACCCACAGGGCGTGACGACCACAGTCGGGGCTGCCGAGGTGGCCGGTCCGATCCTGCGCGGCATCCGGTCGATGACCTCGGTGCTGCCGGCTCTGGTCAACGGCGAGCCCGGGTTCGTGGCCTGGGGAGCGAGAGACAAGGTGCTCGGCGTGGTGGCGTGCACCGTGGTCGACGGCCGGATCGTCGAGCTTCTTACCGTGAGCGACCGCAAGCTCCTCGACACCATGGGTCTGCCCGCGCGACCCGCGTAGCGCACGTCCCGCGCATGGGGTTGTTACTTCTTGGCGGTGTGCCTCGTCGTAGTGGTGCAAGCATCCGAAGACGAAGGAGATCGAGATGGAAACCCGGATCAACCCCATGGTCAACGAGGTCGGGGCGAAGTGGGCCAAGTACATCATCTCGTCGAACAAGGTCATCACCGACTCGGCTCTGCCGAAGGCGGTGCAGGAGCTGGTGAAGATCCGCGCCAGCCAGATCAACGGCTGCGGCGGCTGCCTGGACATGCACACCAAGGACGCCGCGGCCGCCGGCGAGAGCATGGTGCGGATCAACCTGGTTGGGGCATGGCGGGAGACGACCGTCTACACCGAGGCGGAGCGGGCAGCGCTGGAACTCACCGAGCAGGGCACCCGCCTCGCCGACTCCAGCGGCGTCACCGACGAGGCGTGGGCGAACGCGGCGAAGCACTTCGACGAGGATCAGCTGATGGCCCTGGTGGCCCAGATCTGTGTGATCAACGCCTTCAACCGGCTGAACGTGATCACCCGGACGCCCGGCGGCGAGTACCAGCCCGGCCAGTTCGGCTGACGCGGACATCCTCCCCCCTCAGACTCGCGGGCGGACCTGGGACGACCCCGGGCCCGTTCGTCACCCCCCGACATTGGGCCAAGGACGAACTCATGAACATCGCACTCTGGATCGTCGCCGGACTACTGGCCGCCGCCTTGCTGGTCAGCAGCGCCAAGCTGTTCGTGCCCAAGGAGAAGATGGCCGGCTTCGGCGCCGCGACCCGATGGGTCGAAGACTTCAGCCCCGGTGCTCTCAAGGCCATCGGAGGCCTCGAGTTCCTGGCCGCGGTGGGACTGATCCTGCCCGCCGTACTCGGCATCGCGCCGGTTCTCGTTCCGTTGGCCGCGACAGGCGCGGCGCTGTTGTTCGTTGGCGCGATCATCACGCGCCTCCGTCGTGGCGAGAGGGCAACGGTCGTGGGCGACGTGGTCTATCTCGCCCTGGCCGCTTTCGTGGCGTGGGGCCGCTTCTTCGGCCCCGAGTCCTTCATCGGCTGATGCCCTCGCGTGCGGGGTCGGGTGAGGTTCGTCGTCGGTGCACACAACAAGCGAAACCAAAGGAGATCTCCATCATGATCCTGGTAACCGGTGCCGGCGGAAACGTCGGTTCCAACGTCGTCCGCCAACTCCTGGAGGAGGGTGAGAAGGTCCGCGTCATCACGCGCAACCCCAGCGGCCAGGCGTTTCCCGACCAGGTCGAAGTCGCGACCGGCGACCTGACCCGGCCGGAGACCCTGACGGAGGCTCTGTCCGGCATCGAGCGGGCCTTCCTGTTCCCCGTTCTCCACGGGGTCGACGGGTTCCTCGACGTGGCGGAGCGAGCCGGCCTGCGGCATCTCGTGATGCTGTCCTCGATATCCGTCACGTGGTCTGTGCCCGGCTGGGTCGGCGAGGCGCACCTGCGGCTCGAACGATCCGTCCAAGCGTCCGGGTTGCCATGGACCTTCGTGCGGCCTGACGGGTTCACGACCAACGATCTGGTCTGGGCATCCCAGATCATCGACGGCGATGTCGTGCGCGGACGGTACGGCGACGCCGCGACGGCCCCGGTCGACCCGCGCGACATCGCCGCGGTCGCCGTCCGCAGTCTCCTCGACGGGCGTACCGGCGAGGGGTACTCGGTGACCGGGCCGCAGTCGCTGACCCAGATCGACCGGCTGGGCATCATCGCGGAGGCCATCGGGCGGCCCTTGCGGTGGCAGGAGCAGTCCGAGGACTGGTTCCGGGACGAGATGGCCCGGCTCGGCATGCCCGCCCAGGGGATCGACGATTACGTCGACGCGCTCACCGCGAGAGTCGGCAAGACCGCGGAGGTCCTGCCGACGGTCGAACACGTGACCGGCCGACCGCCCTTCACCTACGCACAATGGGTCGCCGACCACACCGCCGCCTTCGGAACGGCGTCGACCTGACGGACAGGCGGCACCTGCCGGCCGCCGGGCACGTCCCGAGGGACGTGCCCGGGTCTTGGCCGATCTGCCGGAACGGGGGAGTGTCACCCCGCTCCGCTACGGTGATCCGCCATGGATGATCACTTCCCCCCGGCCGAGGACGTCCTGGTCCTCTCCGAGCCCCTGCGCCGAGACTTGCACCCCCGGCGGGGCGGCGCGCTCCCCGCGGAACCGGGCGTCTCCGACCGGGCGCTGGGCGAGGTCGCGCCCGGCGACACCGTCGACCCCGGCGCCGCGGACGTGGCAGCGAAGCTGACCGAGAAGCACCGCGACCGCATCGAGGCCGTGCTGTCGGCCGGCAGGAGCGACAAGGCCCTGGTCGCGCACGCGCGGGCGTACCTCAGCGGCACCGATGACCCCGCCGGAGCGGCGGCGATCGCATCCATCGTCGGCTGCGTCGACAACAGGCGTGAGACCCAGCGGACCTTCACCGACGGGTGGATCGCCTCCCGTGGGCTCGCCTTCGCCGCCTGCGCGCTCGCCGAGCTGAGCGGCATCGCCTCCTCGGCGGAGGACCTGAACCCGCTGAAATCCCTTCGGCAGGTCGACTCCGTGAGCCTGCGCCGGGTCCGGGGCCTGCTGGCCTTCTGCCCCGAAGAGGAGTACCAGCGGGCGGTGGAACGGCTGGCCGCGCACCGCGGCACCCGCTCCCGGCGGCTCGTGGCCTCCTACCTGGTGCCCACCCGGCACGACTGGGTGGACGAGTGCTGCGTCAACCCGCCGTCCGCCGAGTGGGGCTCGAACGCCTTCTACCGCGAACGGCTGTGGGCGTCGGTGAGCACGCCGCGGCACCTCGAACTGCTCGGCTGGCGGCTGGAGGAGTCCGACTTCGACGCGTTCACGTACGGGATGCGCGCCACGATGGCCGACGGCTTGGGCCCGGCGGCCGCCCCGGTCCTGGTCGACGCCTGGGACCGGCTCAGGATCTACAAGCCGTGGCGGGAGCGGTTCGTGGAGCTGATCTCCCTGATCCCGAGCGACGAGGCGTTCAAACTGCTGCTGGAGCGGTACGAGCGGGAGTTCGCGGGTGAGTACCTGCTCGCGGCGATGGAGCGCTTCCCTGTGCGGGCGGCGCGGGTGCTGTCCGCGGTGGCCGCGAGCGACTCGATGTCGGCGCTCCTTGCCTCCGGGCTGCTTCGCATGCACCTCAAGGCGCATCCGGAGCTGCCCGGCGCAGACCCGGTGCCGCGGGTGCCGGACGCGCCCGGCGAGGACGTCCCGGCCGTGCTGACCGCGCCGGGGCGGGCGGCCCGGCTGCCCGCGTACGCCGATCCCGATGTCCTGCCGCAGGTGCTGCTCAAGGGCGGCCGGGCCCTGCCCGCCGACGCGACCAGGAGGCTCGTCGCGCTGGCCAAGAAGCCGGACGAGCGGCTGGACGCGGTCCGCGAGGCCTGCGACCGGCGCTCGCTGGCCGACCTGGGCTGGGCGCTGTTCCTGCACGGCGATGCCTGGGCGCTGCCCGCGCTGGGATGGCTCGGCGACGGCCGGACGGCCCGCGACCTGGCCGCCCTGATCCCCGGCTGGGTGGCACGGGGCGCCAGGGCCCGCGCGGTCAAGGCGATCGACGCCATCGCCCGGATCGGGACCGCGGAGGCGCTGGAGGTGCTGGACGAACTGGCGGAGACGATCCCGGACCACGCGGTCCGGGACGCTGCGGCGAGGGCGCGCCCGTAACCACGCAGGCGCACCCGAGACGCGGTGGCACGCCCGTACCGCCGCAGAGATCACCCTGGAAGATCCCTGGGAGATGCCGTGGCCGGTGGTGGAATACCTGGCCGAGCAGTCGCGGATCGACGACCCCTCGTGTGTCAAGCCTGTACGGGGGCAGACCAAGGACGCGGGAGGGGCTGACAGGGCTGGTCAGAGGCCAGACGCGGTCCTCGTTACAGAAGACGGCCTGGCCGTGGTCGCGTCGCACCGCTCCGGGGTGTCTGTCGGTGGGGAGAGTGGGCGGCGCGGTGTCGTCCTCTTCTCACATCCTCTGAATGCCTGGCGAGCCGCCTCAGCATTCCCCGACGGCTTCGGGCAGCGCGCGGGGCCTCAGGACTGACCGCAGGTCGCGGGGCAGAACGTGACCTCGGGGTAGCGCGATGACGGTTCGTTCAGGAGGGGCTGCCGCTGCGACTTCAGGTGCTGGTCGAGGAAGGCCGTCACGTACGTGCGGGTGAGCTCGGCGGACCGCGCCGCGGGCAGAAGGCCGTAGGCGGGCTTGATGCCGAGGGCGCCCGCCAGCAGAGGGCCGTCGGTGAAGGACTGGTGGTCCGCGCCCGACAGCACGAGCCAGCGCTTCCACCCGGTCAGCAGCTTCCAGTCGCGGCTCCATGAATTGTCGCGGCCGCCGGGGACGTGCCGCGGCGAACCCATGAACATGAACGGCCGGGAGAACCCGCTCTTGGGGATCCGGGCGTAGGTGGTGCCGTCCATGTCGATTCCGGCGCGTATCCGAGAGTCCTTCAGCATGGCCGCCACGGCGGCGGCCCCGCCGAGCGACTGGCCCGCCATCGCGATTCTGGAGCGGTCGATCAGGCCAGAGTCGTTCCGCTTCGATGTCAGCTGGTCGAGGACGAAGGAGACGTCGGCCGCCCGGCCCTGGACCGCCCCCGTGCCGAAGCCGGGGTCGGTGTCGCTGTCGCACGCGAGGCACTCCGTGACCCGCCCGTCGGGGAAGGTCGTGGCGTAGCTCTCGTAGGTGTGGTCGATCCCGGCCACGACGTACCCGCGGCTGGCCAGGTCCTCGGCCAGGGACGTGAGAGTGCTCATCGGCTTGGTGAAGCCGGGGGAGAGCACCACCAGCGGCAGCTTCTTCCCTGCGGGTTCGGCGTTGTGGATGGCATTGGTGCGGGTCTTGCTCAGCGTGTCGTACGGCACGCCCGCGACGCCCAAGCCCTTCAGGGTGAGCTCCGATTCCTTCGGCGTCATGTACGGTGCCCGCTGTCCGTCACGATGCTCGGTCGGATACCACAAGGTGACCTTGAGCTCTCTGGCGTCGGCGTCGAGGTTCCAGGGGTCGGGGCGGGAGGTGTCTTTCAGATACCGGGCGGTGGTGCCGACCGGGTGGGGGCCGGTGGGGGCGGGCAGGGTGGCGGGGCCGGTCGGCGTGGCCGACGGGGCGTCGGACCGGGGCGGTGTGGGTGCGGAGCAGGCGGACGCGGCCAGGACGGCCAGTCCCGCGGTGACGGCCAGGATCTGTCTCATGGAGAGGTCCGTTCACTTGTGCAGCAAGGTCAGGGCCTTGGCCAGCGCGGGGTCGCGCCCGGTGGCCGCGTCCTTCGGGGTCAGGGGCACGTGGTGGTCGGGCGGCACGCCGATCCGGTCGATCACCTCTCGGTCGGGCCCCAGGTGGTGCCTGTCAGGGAAAGCCAGGAGGGTGTTGTTGGCGAGCAGGTACGACCGGGCCGGCCCGGAGATCACGCCGGCGGTTCTGGTGCCGACCAGCTGGCCGATGCGCAGGTCCTTGACCGCGGCGCTGAAGTGCTCGCACGCCGAGGCGCAGCTGCGGTCGGTGAGCACCGCCAGGGGCAGGTCGAGCAGCTTGACGGTGTCGTCGGTCCGCATGGGTTCGCACGTGCCGTCCACGGCGCACTGGTAGGCGGTGACCTTGCCGTGGGTGAACGCGCTCAGCAGCCGGGTCGCCTCCGCGGGTCTGCCGCCGCCGTTGCCGCGCAGGTCCAGCACGACGCCGGTGAGGGGCTGGCCGGTGCGCAGCCGGGTGATCGCCTTGAGCACTCTGTCCGCGGAGTCGGGGGCGAATCCGGCCAGCCGTACGTAGGCGATGCCGTCGTCCAGCAGCTTGGACTGCACCACTTGCAGGGCGGCCAGGTCCCGCTGGTAGAGGCCGGGTTTGAGCGTCACGCTCCAGCGGCGGCCGGTGGTCTGCCGCAGGAGCCTCAGCCGGACCGGGCGCGCCTCCGGGTATTGCGGGTAGAGGGCGGTGATCGCGGGGGTGGCCTTCCCGTCGATGAAGGGTGCCGATGCGTCGATCGATTCGATGATGTCGCCCGGGCGCAGTCCGGCCGCTTGCGCCGCGCCGCCTTGCACGGTGGTGACGAACAGCGGGGGCAGGGCGGCGCCGGGGTTGCCGTTCATCTGGGGAGCATTGACGTTCGCCTGGGAACCTAGGCCGTAGCCGTCACCGTCGTAGTAGTCGGGCGGTCGTTCGACGTCGTGCGTCCAGGTGGCGTGGTTGTCGCCGAGGGCGGCCACGATGGCCTCAAGGGTGACGATGGCCAGCTTGTCGCGGAGGTCGGGGACCTGATCGGTGGTCTTCCGGTAGGCGGCCTCGAAAGCGGTCCAGTCGGCTTTCCGGTCACCGGTCAGCGCCGGCATGGTGGCCTCGGGTACGTCGCGCCCGTTGCGGTTGATCTCCTGCGTCAGGGCGACGAATCCGGCGGTCAGCAGCGAGCGGGCGTCCAGTGTGGCGCCGCTGTAGTAGTTGCCGAGGATGCAGAAGTAGGCCTGCTCGATGACGTCGATCGTGGTGGCAGTCTCTGCCCCGGGCGCTCCTTGGGGCTGTGTGCAGGCCGTACCGGCTGCCGTGCTCGCCCGGCTGCGCGGCGGCGTCGGCACCGTGCAGGCCGCCGCCAGGAGGAGGGCGAGCCCGGCGGCCGCGGTCCTGACGGTGGTCATGAGACCTCCTTCGTCGGCCTCATGACCACGATGCTGTGCTCACTGATGACCTCGCCGAACTCGGTCATGCCAGCCGCCTCCGGAACCACCAGAAGCAGAACCATGTGAGGCCGAGGGTGAGCAGGGCGTAGATTCCGGTCTCGATCCACTGGAAGGGCCAGAAGCGCTCAAGGGGCTGGTAGGTCGCCTGCTGCCGGTAGCCGAGTCGGTTGATCTCGGCCATGCAGGCGTCAGCAGAGCCCACCGCCCCCGACGGTGAGCACGGCCCCGACGTCGTGGAGACCTGGAGGGCGGCTTCACCGTCGCCACCGGAGATCGTGCGTCCGGACGGGTCGACCAGGCTGCTGGACAGGACCCAGGCGCCCGCATGACCAGGAACGGTCGACCTCAAGAGAATCCGCGCAGGCCCGCCCCCCTCCTGCGATATGCCGAGGTTCTCCACGTTCGCCTTGCTGAGCTCGAAGGTCCCCGTGACCGGGGGCATCAGGTGGGCGCGGACCGTGAGCGGCATGGCGAACTGGATCGCGGCGAACACGGCCAGTGTGAGGGCCATGGCGGGGACGGTGCGGCGCACCAGCATGCCCACGGTCACGCCGAGGACGAAGGCGAAGGCCGCGTATCCCATCGGGGCGATGCCGCGCGCGCCGAAAACCAGGGGGGCCATCAGGGCGAGGCTCTCAGCGGCCGATTTGTCCAGGGGATCGGACCACCAGCTCACCATGAAGCCGCACAAGCACACGGCGGCCATGGCGACCAGGCCGACGAGCCCGAGCTTGACCGCCAGCCAGCGGCCGCGGGTGATGCTCTGGTTCCACACCAGCAGGTGCGTGCCCGCCTCAAGCTCGCGGGTGATCAACGGTGCTCCCCAGAAGAGCCCGACCAGAACGGGCAGGAGCAACACGACGAGGCTGACAGCCATGAAGGGCATGTCGTACGTGTCGAAGAATCGGTTGTAGAAGCGGTCGCAGGTGTCGTCCTGGGCACAGGCGGCGATCCCGGCGGAGTAGCGGGTGGCCAGGTCCGGTCCGGTCCGGGCCAGGACGAATGACCAGTACGGTGGCCAACATCGCGGCCGAGCCGCGGAGCTGGCGCCAGGTCAGCCATATCATCGCTGCACCTCCAGGGCGACGCGCCGGTCGTCGGCGGTGCGCTTGTTCATGTGGGCCAGGACCAGGTCCTCCAGGCTGAGCCGGGTGACCGTCCAGGCGGGGTCGTGGATCGGGGCCTCGGTACGGATCACGAACGTGCTCTGCCGGTCGGTGTGGCGCGCGGACACCACCTGCTGATCGGCGGGCAGCCGATCGGGATCGCGGCGCGGGCCGGTGAGCCGGTGATGAGTGGACAGCAGTTTGTCGACCTCCCCGGCCACCTGGACGCGGGAGTCGACGAGCACGATCAGGAAGTCGCAGACCCGTTCCAGGTCGGAGACCAGGTGGGAGGAGAGCACCACGCTGAACTCGTGCTCGACCGTGGCCTCCATCAGCCCCTGCATGAACTCCCGCCGCGCCAGCGGATCGAGCGAGGCCACCGGCTCGTCCAGGATCAGCAGCTCGGGCCGCTTGGCCAGGCCCAGGGTGAGGGCGAGCTGGGCGCGCTGGCCGCCCGACAGCTTGCCCGCCCGGCGGGTGGAATCGAGGCCGAGTTGCGCGATGCGCTCCCGCGCCATGGTGGCGTCCCAGCGGGGGTTGAGCCGTGCCCCCAGCCGCAGGTGCTCGGCGACGGCAGTCCCGCGTAGACGGGGGTGTCCTGGGCGACGAACCCGACCTTGGCCAGCTGCGCGGGCGTGCCCGCGGGCCGGCCGCCGAGCACGGTGATATCACCCGCCGTCGGTTCGAGCTGGCCGCTGGCCAGCTTCAGCAGCGTGGTCTTGCCGGCTCCGTTGGGTCCCACCAGTCCGACGACGTGGCCCGCCGGGATGTCGATGGTGCACTCGCGCAGCGCCCAGCGCTTGCCGTACTTCTTGCCCAGTCCCTGGGCCTGCAGGACGGTGTTCACGCTATGTCCTCCTCAGCGGTGGTCCGAAAGGTGGTCGTGAAGAGGGCCTCGATACTTTCGTCGTCGAGGCCGGCCCGGCGGGCCTTGGCCAGCCAGCGCCGCAGTTCCAGCCGCAGCGGGCCGTGCGCGGCCAGCGAGGTGTCAGTGAGCGTCGTCGTCACGAACGTCCCCACTCCCGGCCGGGCGGCGACCAGGCCCTCGTGCTCGAGTTCCCGGTAGGCCTTCAGGACGGTGTTGGCGTTGATCGCCAAGTGCGCCACGACCTCCTTGACCGTCGGCAGCTGATCACCCTCGCGTAGCACGCCGAGCCGTAGCGCATGCCGTACTTGCTGGACCAGCTGCAGGTACGGCGAAACACCCGACCTGCCGTCCAGATGGAACTCGATCACCGGCTTTCTCCATTTATCTAGCCTCCTAGTACTTTAGAGCTCTAGATGTCAAAGGATCATAAGGATCGCTGTCTCGGAGTCGCCCCGGCCGCTGCACGTCATCGGTGACCAGCCTGCGAAGCCCATAGCTGCGGCAAGCCGCCATACCGACCGACCGAGCAGAAAGACAAGGAGCTGGGTCAACCGCACACGACCTGCACCTCGGGGTGGGCGCGCACCTGGGCGTCCCGAGTGTCGGCGGTGCGGCCTGGCAGGACGTCGATGCGCTCGCGGGTCTCGGCGTCGATCAGCACAGTGGCGTAACGGTGGCGCCGGCGCAGGGCGACTGGGCAGGCGACGGGCCCGTTCCGGATTCGCGCCCGAACCCGGAACTGCTCGGCCTCGTCCGCCATGTCTTCCACCACCAGCGGCGATAACCCCGCGAATACCGTATGCGCAAGCTCGTTGACATCGATAACAACTCAGCGTGACGTCACGGCGCCATCCGTTACCACCGAATCTGCGACAGAGCCGAAACCCGTACCACCCACTGCAGGCGTGGCCTGAACTGGGTCACCGAGCACGCGGACTTGCTGACATGGCAACTGATCTTGCCCCCGGGGAACTGCGGACCTATGGTCGGCCAGATCAAGGAAGTGCAGGTCAGGAGGCGTCATGACAGTCGAGCATCGGATCTTGGAAGCGGGCGCGGGGCGCATTCACCTGGCGGTGCAGGGCAACGGGCCGCTGATCCTGCTGGTGCACGGGTTCCCTGAGTCGTGGTACTCCTGGCGGCGGCAGATACCCGTGCTGGCGCAGGCGGGCTACCGGGCCGTCGCTCTCGACGTGCGGGGATACGGGCGCTCGTCCAAGCCGCGGGATCCGGCCGCCTACCGGATGCTCGACCTGGTCGCCGACAATGTCGCGGTCGTGCGGGCGCTCGGCGAGTCGTCGGCGGTGATCATCGGCCACGACTGGGGGGCGACGATCGCGGCGCACTCCGCGCTGCTGGCACCTGAGGTGTTCCGCGCGGTCGGCATCTTGAGCGTGCCCTACGCGCCGCCGGGCGGTCCCCGGCCAAGCGAGGCGTTCGCTCAGATGGGCGGGCTGGAGGAGTTCTACGTCTCCTACTTCCAGGAGCCCGGCCGGGCCGAGTCCGAGATCGAGCCCGACGTGCGGGGCTGGCTCGCCGGGTTCTACCGCGCTCTGTCCGGCGACACCATGGCCGGCCCCGACGCTCCCGACCCGCATTTCGTCACCCGCGAGGGCGGCACCCTGCGCGAGCGGTTCCCCACCGGGGCCATGCCGTCCTGGCTGACGGAGGAGGATCTTGATTTCTACGCCGCGGAGTTCGAGCGGACCGGCCTGACCGGAGCGCTCAACCGGTACCGCAACATGGACCGTGACTGGGAGGACCTGGCTCCCTACGCCGGGGCCCCGATCGAGCAGCCGGCCCTGTTCGTCGGTGGCAAGCGGGACGCCTCCACCATGTGGCTTTCCGACGCGATCGACGCCTACTCCCGTACCCTCCCGAATCTGAGGGGGAGCCATCTCCTGGACTGCGGCCATTGGATTCAGCAGGAACGCCCCGACGACGTCAACCACCTTCTCCGAGACTTCCTCGACAGCCTCTGACTGAGCATTCCTGACGCCACAGCCTGCGGCCCCCAGGACGCGAGCGCCAGGTCGGGCCGCAGTGGCCGCAGCGGGCTTGCGCCGGTGTGTGCCCCCGCCACCGAGAACCGACATCCATGGCCGCGGAACACCGGGGTGTCGGCCACGGACCCCGCGGCTGCCGGGGTCTGCACGAGGTGGCCGAGCGCATGGGGCCGGCACAGTCGGCCGCCTTTACCCACCTGGCCACACTGCGCGACGGCGGGGTGCTGACCTCGCGTCGGGAATGGAAGACCGTCCACTACCGCGCCGACCCCGCCCGGATCGGCAGGGCCTTGGCGGGTCTGGAGGTCAGCCTGCAGGCGTGCTGCTCACCCGAGAGCGGCTTACGCAGCTTGCCTGCGGCTGAGACGCTCGCGCCGCGCTCGCGGCGTGGCCATCCTGGGCAGCCTGGCCACCGGTAGCCACAACCTCCGCGACGCCGACCTCCGCGATGCCGGCCTCCGCGCCGGAGGAGGCCCGCCGCTCGGTCGCCGCCGCCGTGGCCGACCGGCCTTCCTCGGCGCGGCCGCCGGGGAGCTCTGCGCCGCCGTCCTGGCTCTCCTCGTCCTGTGCGGCCGCAAGGCCGGCGCTCATGCCGCCCCGGTGGACCAGCTGCCGGCCCCGGTCGCCGCCTCTCACTGAAACCGGCCCGGATCCACGCGGCCGCCGTGTCAGCGGTCGCGTCAGGCCGGCGACCGTGCGGTGTCAGCGCGGGCGGAGATCGTAGACCCATGAACGGTTCGGCGACCGTGGCCGGCCCGAGTGCCGTGGTCCGGTAGCCGTCCGCCTTCTGTCGGCCTTTCGTACCAGTTTCCAAGGAGTTCGTCATCATGACCGTCACCCTCACCGACCAAGACCAGCTCACCCTCCGGACCGCCGCGTGGGGCGCCGTCTCGCTGATGTCCGCCGCGGGCGCCGCCGGCTCGTCCCACAAGGTCGCCACCGAGGGCTCCATCGCGCTGACCTCGGCGACCGGCCTGGTCGGGCATGTGGTCTCCAAGGCGCCCAAGGGCGTGAAGTGGGGCAAGACCGTGGCCGAGCTAGCCGACGTGGTGCTGCCGGCCCTCGCCGAGGCGATGAGCCTGCTCAAGCGGCAGGACCCGGCGGAGGCCGACAACTTCCGCGGCACCATCCTCGTCTGCCTCGACGCCACGGCCCGCACCCACCAGGGTCCGCCCAGCCCCACCATGGCCGAAATGGCCAGCAAGATCACCGCAGCTCTCGACGGGGCGTGAGGTCACCTCGCCTCGTCCAGCCGCAGCTTGTTCCGAACACTCCAACAGGGGGATGCACATGTCAGACGTCCGACGGCGAGCGCTCCTCGCCACTGTCGCCCTCGCGACCACGACCGTGGCGGCGAGCGCTCCCGCCGCATCGGCGGCGGTGAAGCCGGAGATCGAGATCTCCGGTGGGGTGACCCAACCCGTCTTCTCCTACGAAGACGCCATCCGCGAGCACGTCCGGGTGCAGTCGCCGCTCGACAGCGACGGCGACGGCAAGAAGGACCTGGTTCGGGTGGACATCATCCGGCCGAAGGAGAGCGATTCCGGCCTCAAGGTCCCGGTGATCATGCACGAGAGCCCGTATTACGATCAACCGGGTGTCGGCTTCGAGCTGGATCACAAGAAGTACGACGCGGACGGCAACCTGACGAAGTTTCCGCTGTTCTACGACAACTACTTCGTGCCGCGCGGATACGCGTTCGTGTCGGTGGACATGGTCGGCACCAGGCTGTCGGACGGCTGTCCGACAACCGGCGGTTCGTCCGACGTGCTGGGCGGCAAGGCAGTCGTCGACTGGCTCAACGGCCGGGCGAGCGCCTACGACGACGAGGGCAACGCGGTCAAAGCCTCCTGGAGCACCGGGCGTACCGGGATGATCGGCCACTCGTACGAGGGATCGCTCGCCATCGGCGTCGCCGGCACCGGGGTGTGGGGCCTGGAGACCATCGTGCCGCTCGCGGGCCCCAGCAGCTGGTACGACATGTGGCGCGCGAACGGCACGCTCACAGACTTCAAGGGCGGGCAGCGATGGATGGCCCAATGGATCGATGAGGACCCGGATGAGAAATGCGCAGCGGTGCACCAGCGCCTGAACGAGGGCGCGGACGACGCCACCGGCAACTACAACGCCTACTGGCACGAACGCAACTACCGGACCGGACCGGTGTCGAACGCGCGCAACGTCCGCGCCAGCGTCTTCCCGGTAGTGGGAATGCACGACCGGAACGTGATGGCCGACCAGTTCTCCCAGTGGTGGACCAAGCTGCCCCGCCAGGTGGAGCGCAAGGTGTGGGTGACCCAGTACGGGCACCTCGACCCGTTCTGGGCCCGCCGCGACGTCTGGGTCGACACCCTGCACAAGTGGTTCGACCACGAACTCATGGGCGTGCCGAACGACATCATGCGGCAGCCGCGCGCCGACGTACAGCTCGGCCCGGACCGATGGATCACCCAGGCCGACTGGCCGGCGCCGACGCGGACGGTGACCCTGCGACCCCGGCATGACGACTCACTGGGCCGCAGGCCATCGACCGGCACCGGCAGCTACCTCGACACGAGGCAGAGTGAGGCCGCGATGGCCGGCGACCCGGGCACCACCAACCCAAACCGGCTGGCATTCCTGACCCCGCCGCTGAAGAACGCGATGCGGCTGTCCGGAACGCCGTCGGTGAGCCTGCGCCTCACGCTGAACAAGCCGACCGCCAACCTGGGTGTCCTGCTCGTCGACTACGGCACCGACACCCGCATCCACGGCGTCGACCCCGCCGGAGGGCAGGGCCTCAAGCTCATCGACGGCAAGGACTGCGTCGGCGAGAGCACAGCCGATGACGACGGCTGCTATCGCAGGGCCGCCGACAACACGGTGACCTCCGACTTCCAGGTGGTCACCCGCGGGGCCCTGGACGCGCAGAACCACAAGTCGCTGAGCCGCACAGCACCGCTGACGCCGGGCAAGCCGTACCAGATCACCTGGTCGATGCTGCCGCAGGACTACGAGTTCAAGGCAGGGCACCGGCTTGGCCTGGTGCTGACCGGAACCAACGCCGATCTCGGCGACGCCGAAACCGGCACCGGGACCAACATCACCGTTGACCTGGCCGGCACGTCGGTCTCGCTGCCGCTCGTCACCCGTCAGTAGTTCGTTCGCCCCTCGCCTACGGTCGCGGCCGATGTGGCCACGACCGTAGGCATGACGGTTCTGCGCGCCCCGCGCCGGCACCTGCCAACATGACGTCGCGGGCCAGCCGTCGGACTTCTTGGAGAAGACCTGGATCATCCCCCTCGCCAGCAAAGCGTGTCAGGGAGCCGATGTGCGCAGCCAGGTAGAGGTGAAGGGTTCGGCGGTCTCATCGGCGCGGGCGGTCTCCACGCCGCGCGATGAGCCCCTCTACCGGGAGGTCAGGTGCACCATCCGCTCGACGAGGTCGTCGGCCGCCTCTCGTGACCGGCGACCGAGGCCGCACGCCGTCGCGATGCCGAGCGACTGCCCCTCCGGCAGGTGTTCGCGCACCATCGCGAGAACGGCCTGCTGGTCTTCCAGGCTCTGCCCCTCGTGAACCAGGCCCGCGATGTAGCGGGTGCCGGACGCCAACCGCAGGTCGCGCAAGTCGGCGTAGACGGACTCCTCCAGGCTGGGAACCCAACTGCCCGCCGCGATCGGGTCGTGCACGAAGTCCAGGTGGCGACCAGCGGGCCAGTCCTCCGTGACAGCGTTCGCGAACTCGACCGATATCCGCCGCGTCGCGGGCTGGGTGCGGGCCTCGTTGCCGAGGTCTCCGACACACAGGTGGATGCCGAAGCGAGATCCTTCGGGCGAGCGGGCCACCAGGTCGACGAGCCGCCGCGCCAGACCACGACGATAGTCCGGATCGTCCACGACCAGGGCGAGACTCAGGCTGGCAGGCGTCTCCAACTGGTAGACGACGTCACCACCGTACGGTCCGGCGTGGATGGCGCTGATCTGCTCCACCGTCGCCCGGACGAAGGCCTCGATCGCCTCCTCACGCATGCCGCGCTCAGGGCCCAGCGTGAACAGCGCCATGTCGAACCCGGTAGGGATCCCGACCTGGTACCTGAGATCCGGCCTTCCCGCGGCTCGGCGGGCGGCGTCGAACACCTCCCAGGACGCGTCGGCCCACTCCTGGTACCGCAAGCCGAGGTCCTGGGACGTCAGCTCATGCCCCGGCGCGATCGCGAAGGCGGGGCACCGGGTGTAGTCAGACCAGTCACCATCCTGGACGAGATGGAAGGCCGGGTTCTCGCGGTAGGAGTCGATCTGGTCGACCACCCAGTCCAGGCGATCGGTCTCACCGTCGGTCAGCGCGTACAGCTTGTCTTTCGTTCGCTCGGTCAGCATCTCCCGCAGAGCCTCCTGTGCGGAACCAGCGGGATAACTGCCAACAAAGTGCATGGTGGGAGCTTTGTGCACACTTGCCATGGGGAGACCTTACTGTGAGTCCATGAGTTGATACATAGCGCTTCGACATCCTGTTGGCGACGAAGAGGCTTCCTCCGGGTGACACGACTTGCAAAGAGCTCATCCAGCAAGGCGTGCCGGTCGGCAAGAAACGTGTCATGAGCCCCCTGACGAGCGCGATCGCGGGCCAATGACTGTCAGCGGCACCATCGATGCGCGACGCGCAGCTCCACACCACGGCCAGAGTGGTCATGCCTATGATCGTGTCCGTGATCAACTGGAGGCTTGACCAGCCCAAATGGGTGCAGATAGCCGCAGAGCTACGCGCTCGTATCGCCGCTGGCGCGTACAAACGCGGCAACCCGCTGCCGTCGGAACGCCGGTTGGTCGAGGAATTCGGGGTTGCCAGGGCGGTCACGTCCACGGACGTGGTGTATGAGTCGATCTTCGCGTGATCCTGTTTCTGCAGGTTAAGCGGTAAGTGTCTGCGGGAGTTGGTCCGCTCGCTGCTGCGCCGGCCGTAGACGGCTGCGCACAGGGTGTCGGCCTCGGCCGACATCAACGCCTCGGCCATGGTCTTCACCATGGGCCACAACACGTCTGGGTTGCTTGTCTCGATCTGCCGCGCCAGCCACTGCTCAGGCGCCACATTGTTGTCCACGGCCATCGCTTACTCCTTCGGTCCAGGTCAAGCACTCGAAGGATCACGCGATGGCCGTCTTCATCTCACGACGCCGCGCCTGTCACCAGGCCAAACTCTTACACCACTCCCGTGGACGCAGCCAGCGCCCTTTCACGGTGCCCTGATCCGACCGGTCACCCTGAGCAGAACCAGATCTGAGCGGCGCCTGCTCTGCACTCTGGGCGGGCTGCCGGTGCTGTTCGCGCTCAGCAGCGCCAAGGCCGACCTCTCTGTCAGCGCGTCAGCGCGGTCACTGGCTGGAGGTCTGTGGCCACGGCTTCGCTATCGCACCGGCGTCAGTACCGCCTGGAGGAGCACGACGCCCTCGCCGTACTTGTCCTGCAGCCGTTGCTGGAGCTTCTCGCTGGCCACCCAGACGCCCACGACCACCTGCTCCTTCATGATGTCGACGGAGGTCGAGGTCAAGGGCTGGCCAAGATCGTCGCCGATGGCCTTCTGGATCTGCCGCAGCGCTTGCTGGCTGCGCTGGGCCTGGCTGACACAGAGCGCGCCGCCCCAGCTCTCCCGAATCCACGCCTCCCTGCCGGTCAGGTCGCCTGTGAACTTCACGTTCAGCACCAGTTTGGTCGGGTCGTTGGCATACTTCTCCGCCCACTCCCGCTTGCTGCCGTCGTAGCCGGGGATCGAGTTCAGATAGCTCTGGTCCAGCCATACCCCACCCACAGCCGCCTCGTTCTCCAGCCGCTGCTGGGTCGCTTCGAGCGCTTCCTGGGTGGCCTTGGCGGGATCGGCCGGCCGCCAGCCGCCCTCCGGGACGGGGCACGGGCTGTCGAAGCTGTGCTTCTCCGGTGCGCCCTGAACCGCCGCCCCTGGTGGTTCGGTCAAGGTCAGCCGAGAGCCGTCCCAGGTGCCGACCACCCGATACTGACCCCACTTCGTTCCCCGGACGTTCTCGTGCTGCACCTTGGACCAGTCCCAGCCGACGATGTCCGGCCCAGCACACTGGGGTGGCAGCGACGTGGCCATCGCGACGCACAGTTGCGGCCCGTGGCCGGGGCTCTCCAGGACGGAGACGGCGTCGGCCGCGTACGTGACCGGCTTGCCGGCCGCCGCTCCGCTGCCGCAGGCGGTCAGCACGATGAGGGCGAGGAATGCGGGTGAGCGCATGACCTTCAGACGTGCGAGCGCTCCGCGAGGTTCATCACCATGCCCGCTAGGTCACCGACGGAGTGCACTGATCCGAGACCACACTTGACACCGACAAGCTGCAGGCGCCTGGCGATGATGGACACTCGTGGTCAGGTCACTCTGGCAGCGCTGATCGCATACGTGCTGTCGCGGCTCACGTTGAAAGGACCTGGTCAAATTCGAGGGAAGGCACGGCCCATGCCGCGCGGACGGCGGTGACCTGGCGCGCCCGCTTCATGAACACATCGGCCTGCTGCGTGACATTCAGCTGCACCAGGTGCGGGAAGCGCTCGGCCAGAGCAAGGAGTTCGGCGACCAGCCCGCCATCCCGGCCGACGTCAGCCGGCCCGGCGGGCGACGTACAGGATGCGGTCGTGGTCGCTCTCGTCAGCCGGGTCCCGCGTTGACGTCCCCACCAGCCCGTGGGCGGCCACGACGTGCAGTCCGGCCTGCTCAGCCACCTTGCGCACCGTCCGGTCGGAATGGTGCTGCTGCACGTGGCGCATCGACAGCCGCTCCCAGCCCGCGTCGTTCCGTTCGAACAGGTCGAACTGCGTGACCACGACCGCGTCGGCCTCGATCCGCGGGGACTGTGCGAACCAGGCCACGTACCGGTCGCCTCGGTCGGCGACCGTGGGGACGCTGAACATGCGGCGGTAGTAGCCGATGGTGTTCAGGTCGAAGACCAGCACCCCGTCCTCGGCGAGCTGGTCGCGGGCGGCCGTCAGCGCCTGTCGCAGCTGGTCCGTGCCGGTCAGGTACGCCATCGGCACGTCTACGCAGGCGACCACGTCGAAGCCGGTCAGCCCGGGTGGCGGCTCCTGCAGCCGTCCCACCAGGAACCCGATCTCCTCGGCCCCGGGCCGGCGGCGGGCCATCGCGACCATCGCGGGGGACAGGTCGTAGCCGGTCACCTCGAACCCGCGCTCGCGGAAGGCCACGCTGCTGCGGCCGGTTCCGCAGCCGGCGTCCAGCAGGCGCCGACCGCCTGGCCCGTACCGATCGACCGCCTCCACGAAGCGGGCCACGAGGCTGGAGGTGTCCATCCTCGCGTTCAGCTCGTCGTAGCGGGCCGCGATGCTCTCGTAGGCGGCCAGCGTCTCATCCACCTGCGACATGCGTGCCTCCTGGGTGCGGGTGTCCCGCCCTCGTGGGGAGCGGAGCCGTGCCGGGCCGTCGGGCCCGGCACGGCCACCGGAGATGGACTACCAGATGAACCAGGCCTGCCGGTTGATCCGGCGGCCGGTGACGCGGCGCAGCAACTTCCTCATGGAGTTCACCTCCTTTCTCAACGAGCGAAGGGGGTCCGGTGCAGCTGGAAGGGGGGAGGGGTGATGATGCCCGCCACGTGGGGCTGTCCGCGACCGCCGCGTACTGCAAGACGGGCGCTGTCGGTCACGGCGGCGAGCAGTTCGGAGGCCAGGCTGCGCGCGACGGCGGCGCCGGCGCAGGTGAACGGGCCGCCGCCGAAGGGCAGGTAGGGCCCACGGGGGCCGGGGCCGTCCCACCTGCCGGGCCGGAACCGGGTGGCCTCGGGCCAGTGCCGTTCGTCGCGGTGCAGCAGATAGGCGCAGACCGACACGCTGTCCCCCGGCGCCAGTTGCACGCCGCCGACCTGATGGGCGCGCAGTACGGGGCGGCCCAGCAGCCACGCCACCGGCCACAGCCGCAGCGACTCCCGTACGGCCGACTCCGCGGGCACGGCCGCCAGGTCGACGCCGTCGGTCGCGGCTTTCAGCAGCGCCCAGGCGACCACGTGGCCCACCGGCGCCACCGAGGTTCGGAAGAGCAGCAGATATACCTGGGCGAGCTGCGCGGCAGGCGTATCGGGCGGGGCGGCCTCGAGTACGGCGTCCAGCAGGTCGCCCCGCCCGCCGGGCCGCGGGCCGGCCCGGCGGGCGACTACTTCGCCGGTGAGCGCCCGCACTACGCGTGCCCACAGCGCCCGCCGTATCACGCTCGCCAGCAGGCCGCTGGGACGGATCAGCACATCGTTCCGCACCACCTGCTCCATCAGCTCCCGCAAGAGCGGCGGGCTGTCCGGCCGCAGCAGCGCCTCGGCCAGGAACCGGTACGCGGCGGCCCGCCCGGCCGAAGGCCATTCGCTGACCTCTCCCAGCTCCGCCACCACGGCGGGCAGCCGCTCCCGATGCGCTGCCAGATGGGCGCGTAGCGTCGCGCGGGCCGCCCGCCCGATCGCGACCTGCGTCTCCCGCGGCTCCAGCCGACCGCCGCGGACGTGGAAGAAGTCGGACACGTCGTCGTAGTGGCCCTCCTCGTCGTGCAGCACCCGCAGGGCCTCCGCCGGGTCGGCCACGCACAGCGACCCGTCGTCGGGCAGCCGGAACACCGGGCCCCGCTCGCGGGCCGCATGCTCGACGAACCCCAGCGGATCCCGGCGATACCACCGCGCCGCGCCGCGCGGCCACGGCCGCGTCCCGCCGGGAGCGGCCCGATCCGGTTCTCCGACCGCCGTCATTCCCACCTGCCCCATGCATCCGTGATCTCGGGTGTACGCGCACGCCCGCAGCCCTGCCGGTACGCGGTAACGGCGGCAAGGACGACACCAAATCAGGAATAGTGCCGGTTAATAAGTGAACGGTGAGGAGTATCGCCACTGAATTTACATAATTGATGGAATTTCGGCAATGAATGCGTTGTGTCGCAATGGCATTGCTGACCGTGTGGTAGATGGCGCTATATCTCCGAGAAAGCGCCGCCGGGCGCGAAGGTGAAATGGCATTTCACGGAGGCGCCGCCGTACCATCGCGCCCGGAGTCCGCGACGCCGCGCCGGGATCGCGGCGTCGCGGTTCGCTGCCCGGGCGGCCCGCAAGGTGATCGGGCGTCAAACGGCCGTCACAACAGCACGTGCCCGCCTACAGCGTGCAACTGAAGGTGGCGCAGCTGAGTTGCGTTCATGGGAGTGGTGTACGGGCCAGGCGGTGCAGCCGAAGCTCGCCAGGACTGCGTAGAACACGGCGCAATCCAAGGTGCAGGCGAGCCGGCCGAAGAACGAGAGGCTCGCCGAGAAATCTTGCAGACGATGGACATTTTGCGGTCCCGCGTGGCTGCTTCGGTTGGCCATCCGCATCGCTGACACCGCCCGCCTGTTCGGCTCGGTCGCCCACATCTTCGCCCCACGCTCGGTGCTCCGCACGGTCCCGGCCAGGGAACCGGAACTTTGCACGGAAGCGGTGCTGCCCGATCTGGTGCCGCCTGGCATCCAACTCGTCCTTCTCCAGTGCGGGGCTACTTCGGTGTTCGATCAGAACAGCTGCTGGGCGATGTTGACCATCCAGGTGAGCGAGCCGGCCTATTACTCCTCACAGCAGGAAGATCAGTGCGGTGAGGGCGAGGCCCGCCAAGGTGAAGCCGCGCGGCCGGGGCTGTGTAACGGCCTCCTGCCGCGCGGAGATCACCAGCAGGACGACGACGGCCAGCGCCGCCAGCAG
>NZ_KZ559481.1:150368-157590 GCF_002850745.1 Nonomuraea indica | reverse complement strand
ATCACCAGGTCAAGGTGCGCGGGCACCGGATCGAGCTGGGCGAGGTGGAGGCCGCCCTGGTCGCTCACCCGGCCGTGGACCGGGCCGTCGCCACCGTCGTCGGCGGGGCCGCCCGCCGCCTGGCCGCCCTCGCCGTACCGGCCGGCGGCGCCGGCACACCCACCCAGGAGGACCTGCGCGCCTGGCTCGCCGACCGGCTGCCCTCCTACGCCGTACCGGCCACCATCCGGCTGCTCGACGACCTCCCGCTCACCCCCAACGGCAAGATCGACCGCGCTGCCCTCACCCGACTGGCGGAGCAGGACGGCACCAGCGCGGACGCCCCGCCCGACGGGGACACCGAGCGGGCCCTCGCCCGCATCTGGCAGGACCTGCTCGTCCTGCCCGAGGTGGGCAGGCACCAGAACTTCGTCACCCTCGGCGGCGACAGCATCCTGGCCGCCCGCCTCGCCGAGGAGATCCGCGCCGAGTTCGGCGTCGAACTCCCCCTCCGGGAGATCTTCGCCGGACCCACCATCGCCGAACACGCCGCCCTGATCGAACAGCGGCGGACCGCGACCGACTTCGAGGAGGGCACGATATGAACGCCGGCCGGCTCGTCGCGGAACTCGAGAGCCTGGGCGTCCATCTCTGGGAGGAGTCCGGACGGCTCCGCTACCGCGCACCCCAGGGCGTCCTCACCGACGAACGGCGCGCGCAGCTGGCCGAGCACAAGGCCGCCCTGCTCGACCACCTCGCCCGCCGCGAACGGCCGGAGGTCGTCCACGACCCCGACGGCCGCCACGAGCCGTTCCCCCTCACCGACGTGCAGGCCGCCTACCTGCTGGGCCGCCGGGACGCCTTCGACTACGGCGGCACCGCCTGCCAGGTCTACGCCGAACTCGCCTTCGCCGACCTCGACCCCGTCCGCCTCGAAGAGGCCTGGAACCAGCTCGTCCGCCGCCACGACATGCTCCGCGCCACCGTCCACACCGAGGGCTACCAGCAGGTCAGCCCGGACGTGCCGCACTACCGCGTCCAGGTGGCCGACTTACGCGACCGGCCCGCCGCCGACGTCGCCGCGCACGTCGAACGCACCCGCGCCGAGCTGGACCACCGCGTCTACGACCCGGACGTCTGGCCGCTGTTCGAACTGCGGATCACCCGCACCGGTGAGCGCGACCTGCTGCACGTCTCCGTCGACTTCCTCATCGCCGACTACCTCAGCATCCGGCTCCTGCTCACCGAGCTGGAACGCCTCTACCTCGACCCCGGCGCCGTCCTGCCCCCGCTGGAGATCACCTTCCGCGACTACCTGCTCGCCGCCGGCCGCGAACGCGACGGCCTCGCCTACGAGCGCGACCGCGACTACTGGGAGTCGCGCCTCGACGACCTGCCCGGCCCTCCCGAACTGCCGGTCACCGACCATGCCGCCACCAGGGCCGGCACCCGCTTCACCCGCCACCAGGTCACCCTCACCCCCGGCCAGTGGGACGGCCTGCGCGCCAGGGCCGCCGCCCACGGCGTGACCCCGTCCACGGCCGTCCTCACCGCGTTCGCCGAGGTCGTCGGCCGGTGGAGCCGACACCCCGCCTTCACGCTGAACCTGACCCTGCTCAACCGCCGCCCCCTGCACCCGCAGGCCGCCGATCTGGTCGGCGACTTCACCACCGTCAGCCTGCTCGCCGTGGACACCGCCGCCGCCGGCACCTTCGCCGGGCGGGCCGCCGCCGTGCAGAGCCGCCTGTGGGAGGACCTCGACCACCGTCTCTACACCGGCGTCGAGCTGATGCGCGAGATCGCCCGCCGCCGCGGCCGGGCCGCCGCACTCATGCCCGTCGTCTTCACCAGCACCATCGGCGTCGGCGACGACCCCGCCACCGCCGACAGCCTGGCCGAGGTCGTGTACGGCAGGAGCCAGACGCCGCAGGTGTGGATCGACTGCCAGGCACTCGTCGAGGGCGGCACCCTGCAGGTCCGGTGGGACGTGCGCGACGGCGTCCTGCCCGACGGCGTCGCCGAGGACGCGTTCGGCGCGCTGCGCGACCTCCTGCTCGACCTGGCCGGCTCCGACACCGCCTGGGACGCCGCCGACCCCGTACGGCTGCCGGCCGCGCAGGCCGCGCGGCGCGAACGCGCCAACGCCACCGCCGCCCCGATCCCCGGCGGCCTCCTCCACGAACCCGTCGTCGCGCAGGCCCGCCGCACCCCCGACCGGCCCGCCGTCGTGACCGGCGACCGCACCCTCACCTACGGCGAGCTGCTGGAACGGGCCGGCGCGGTCGCCGCGCGGCTGCGCCCGGGCACCCGGGTGGCGATCCTCATGGACAAGGGCTGGGAGCAGGTCGTCGCCGCTCTCGGCACCCTCATGGCCGGAGCCGCCTACCTGCCGGTCGACACCGGCCAGCCGCCGGCCCGGCGCGCCCGCATCCTCGCCGACGCCGGGGTGACCCAGGTGCTCACCCAGTCATGGCTCGCGGACCGGCCGGACGGCCCCGAACTCCTCGACGTCGACACCCTCGCCCCCTCCGACACCCCGCCGCCCGCCTCCCCGGCGGAACCCGGCGACCTCGCGTACGTCATCTACACCTCCGGCTCGACCGGCACGCCCAAAGGCGTGATGATCTCGCACGCCGCCGCGCTCAACACCGTCGCCGACGTCAACGCCCGCTTCGCCGTCACCGCCGGCGACCGCGTCCTCGGCCTGGCGAGCCTCGGCTTCGACCTGTCGGTGTACGACATCTTCGGGCCCCTCGCCGTCGGCGGCGCCCTCGTGCTGCCCGACGCCGGCCGCCGCGGGGACCCCGCCCACTGGGCGCGGCTCGTCGCCGAGCACGGCGTCACCGTGTGGAACTCCGTCCCCGCCCAGCTGCAGATGCTGGAGCACTTCCTCGGCGCGCACCCCGGCACCGCCCTGCCGACGCTGCGCCTGGCGCTGCTCAGCGGCGACTGGATCCCCGTCGCCCTGCCCGGCCGGGTCCGCGCCCACCTGCCCGGCCTCGAGCTCGTCAGCCTCGGCGGCGCCACCGAGGCGGCCATCTGGTCCATCCACCACCCCATCGGCGACCCGCTGCCCGGCTGGTCCAGCGTCCCGTACGGCAAGCCCCTCGCCAACCAGGCGTTCCACGTCCTCGACCACGAGCTGCGCCCCCGCCCCGACTGGGTGCCCGGCGAGCTGTACATCTCCGGCGCGGGCCTCGCCCTCGGCTACCTCGGCGACGAGCGCAAGACCGCCGAACGCTTCATCCGGCGTCCCGGGACGGGCGAGCGGCTCTACCGGACCGGCGACCTGGGCCGGTACCGCGACGACGGCGTCATCGAGTTCCTCGGCCGCGAGGACCGGCAGGTCAAGATCCGCGGGCATCGGATCGAGCTCGCGGAGGTGGAGGCCGCGGTCCAGGCCCACCCGTCGGTCGCCGCCGCGCACGTCCTCGTGGACGGCGACGGCATGGACCGCCGGCTGGCCGCGTTCGCCGAACCCGCCCGCATCGCCGGCGGCGCCGCCGAGGACGGCGAACGGCTCGCCACCGAGCTGAGCGCGGCGGCCGCCGCCGCGGCGGACCCGCACACCGCCCACATCGACCGCGCCGAGCTGATGGAGTTCATCGCCCGGCTGGACCGGGCCGCCGTCCTCGGCATGATGCGCGCGCTCGTCCGGCAGGGGCTGTTCGCCGAGCCCGGCGCCGCCGCCGGCATCGACGAGGTGCTCGCCGCGACCGGCGCCGCCCCCCGTCACCACCGGCTCGTCCGCCGCTGGCTGCGCGTCCTGGACCGGGAAGGGCTGCTCGAACGCCACGGGGACGGATGGCGGGCCGTACGGACCGTCGGCGCCGAGGACCTGGCGGCGGCCTGGCGGGCCGTCGACGAGCTGCAGCGCGAGGACAGCTATCCGGCCGAGCTGATCGGCTACTTCAGGGACAGCACCGACCGCCTGCCCGAACTGCTGCGTGACGAGCTCGACCCCCTGCCGCTGCTGTTCCCCGAAGGACGACTGGAGATCTCCGAGGCCGCCTACCGCGAGAACATCATCAGCCGCTACGTCAACCACGCCACCGTCGAGCTGCTGAGCCGGATCGCCGGCCGTCACCCGGGCACGCTCCGCGTCCTGGAGGCCGGGGCGGGTGTCGGCGGCACCAGCGCCCAGACCATCCCGGCGCTCGACGGCCACGACGTCGACTACCTGTTCACCGACGTCTCGCCGTTCTTCGTCAACGAGGCGCGCGAACGCTTCGGCGACCGCCCCTGGGTCCGCTACGGCCTGTTCGACATCAACGAGGACTACCGCGAGCAGGGCTACGCCCCCAACGACTTCGACGTCATCCTCTGCGCCAACGTGCTGCACAACTCCCGCCACGCCGGCCGCGTGCTGCGGCGGCTCACCGAGATGCTGCGGCCGGGCGGCTGGCTGGTCTTCATCGAGACCACCAAGGACAGCTACCAGATCATGACCTCGATGGAGTTCATGATGCCCGGCAAGGACCCCGCCACCTGGGACTACGAGGACCTGCGCCGCGGCCTCGACCAGACCTTCCTGACCCGGGAGCAGTGGCTCGGGCTGCTGCGCGAGGCCGGCGCCGACGCCACCGTCTGCCTGCCCGGCGACGGCGACGTCACCGGGCCGCTCGGCCAGAGCGTCTTCGCCGCCCGCTTCAAGGCCGACCGCGTCCCCCTCGACGTGGCCGGCCTGGCCGGGCACCTGGCGGACCGGCTGCCCGAGTACATGATCCCGGCGCACCTGCAGGTTCTCGACGCGCTGCCGCTCACCGCCAACGGCAAGGTGGACACGGCCGCGCTGCGCGGGCTGCTGCCCCGCGCGGCCTCAGGCCGCGTGTCCGCCGGCGGCCCGCCCCGCGACGACCTCGAGCGCCGCCTCGCCGCCGTCTGGGCCGAGGTGCTGCACCTGCCGCGGGTCAACCGGGACGACGACTTCTTCGACCTCGGCGGCGACTCCCTCGTCGTGGCCAAGCTCGCCGCCGTGCTGCGCGAACAGGTCCCCGAGGCGCGCGAGGCGTTCTGGGACGACCTGGTCCGCCACATCCTGCACCGGCCCACCGTCGCCGCCCTGGCCGACGAGCTGCGCCGCGGCGCCCGGCCCGCCGAGGACGGCGGCGGCCGGGCCGGGAGCACCCCGCTGGTGCCCCTCGGCGGCGAGCCGGCCGGCCCCGGGACGCTGCGCGTGCTCGTCCACGAGGGCAGCGGCACGCTCGGCCCGTACCGGGCCCTGACCCGCCGCCTCGCCGACAAGGGCGACCGGCTCGCCGGCCTCGCCGTCACCGAGGTCGACGCCTACCTCGCCGAGGACCCGCGCGGCCTCATCGGGCGGCGCGCCGCCCGCTACGCCCGCGCCCTGCTCGACACCGGCGCGACCGGCTTCCACGTCGTCGGCTACTGCATGGGCGGCCTGCTCGCCACGGAGGTCGCCCGGCACCTCACCGAGGCGGGCGCCGCCGTCGAGAACCTCACGGTGATCAGCAGCTACACGCTGCCGCGCGCCATCGACGACGACCTGGTCGCCGAGTACGTCTTCGCCCGCGTCATGGGCGTCGACCCGGCCGCGGCGGGCTACCCGGCGGACGAGGCGGCCATGTCGCGGCTGTTCGAGCGGCTGCTCGCCGAAGACCCCGAACGGGTGCCCGCCGGCCGGCTCGCCGCCCTGGACGCCGCCTTCCGCCCGCTGGCCGCCCGCCCCCAGGCCGAGCGCCTGGCCGCCATCGGCCGAGCCGCCGCCACCGTCCACGCCGACGCCGACGTCGAACGGCACGTCACCTCCCTCTACCAGGTGGTCCGGCACAGCCTCGACGCCGTCGGCGCCCACCGGCCCGAGCCGTACGCGGGGGACATCACGTTCCTGCGGCAACGCGGCGACACCGGTTTCCTGCCGTGGCTGCGCGACGACATGACGGGCTTCTGGCGCGACCTGTGCCTGGGCGACCTGACCGTGACCGACATCCCCGGCGACCACTTCACCTGCCTCCAACCACCCCACGTGGACGAGGTCGCCATGCTCCTGACCCGCCTCGGGGAACGCCGATGACCGCCCCGGACGCCACCCCCGCCGTGCGGCCGGACCACCCTGGCGCCGCCCCCGCCGTCCCCGCCGTGCGGCCGGACCACCCTGGCGCCGTCCCCGCCGTGCGGCCGGGCCACCGTGGCACCGCCCTCGCCGGGGCGCCCGCCCGCTCCGGCGCGGCCGTCGCGGCCGTCGGGGTGCTCGGCTGCACCGGCGCCGTCGGCCGCGCCCTGGTCCGCCGCCTGCGCGAGGCGGGCATCGGCCCCCTCCGCCTCGGCGGGCGCGACCTCACCCGCGTCGAGGCGGTGGCGTCCCGGCTCGACACCCCCGCCTCGGACTCGGCTCACAGGGCCGGCATGGTGCCGGTCGATCCCGTGCGAGGCGTCGGGCCGGTCGATCCCGTGCGAGGCGTCGGGCCGGTCGAGACTGTGCGGGGCGTCGGGCCGGTCGAGACTGTGCGGGGCGTCGGGCCGGTCGAGACCGTGCCGGATGTCGGGCCCGTCGAGACCGTGCCGGGCGTGGTGCCGGTCGAGGCCGTGCGGGTCGACGTGGAGGACGCGCGGGCGCTGGCGGCGTTCTGCGGCGGCTGCCGGGTCGTCGTCAACTGCGCCGGCCCGTCCGCCCGCGTCCTCGACACCGTCGCCCGCGCCGCGCTCGCCGCCGGCGCCGCGTACGTGGACGTCGCCGGCGACCAGATCGACCGCGCCCCGCTCCGGGCCGTCGCCGCCCGCGAGGCCGGCCCCCCGGGCGGCCCCGGGCCCGGCGGGACGGCCGTG
Organism: Nonomuraea indica; assembly: GCF_002850745.1. GTDB lineage: Bacteria > Actinomycetota > Actinomycetes > Streptosporangiales > Streptosporangiaceae > Nonomuraea > Nonomuraea indica. The sequence continues at coordinate 150,825 of NZ_KZ559481.1, read as the reverse complement.
CTGGGGGCCGGGATGATGCCGGGGTTGTCGGCGTTGCTGCCGCGCCACCTCGCCGCCGGGTTCAGCCGGGTGGACCGGCTCGTGGCGTACGTCGGCGGCCTGGACCCGTTCACGCCCGCCGCCGCGCGTGACTACGTCGCCTCCCTGGCCGGCGGCCACGGGACCCCGCTCGCCGCCTGGCGGGACGGCGGGCCCGTGCGGGGGGCGCTGCGGCCGGCTCGCGGCGTGCGGCTGCCCGGCTGGCCCGGCCGCGTCAGCGTCTACCCCTACCTCGCCGCCGAGACCGAGCGGCTGGCCCGGACCCTGCGGATCGCCGAGGTGGAGTGGTGGACCGTGTTCGACGGCGACCGCACCCTCGACGCGCTCGCGCGGGCCGGCGACGCGGAGCCGGAGCGGGCGGCCGAGGCGCTGGTGCTGGCCTCCCGGCTGGAGGCGTTCGGGCGCGAGCCGTACTTCC
>NZ_KZ559481.1:16840-150358 GCF_002850745.1 Nonomuraea indica | reverse complement strand
GTGGGGGGGGGAGCCGTACTTCCAGATGGTCTTCGAGCTGACCGGCGACGGCGGCGGGCGGACACTGGTGGCGCGCACCGGGCAGAGCCACGAGCTGAGCGCCGCCGTGGCCGCCGCCGCGACCGCCGCCGTGCTGCGCGGGCAGGTGCCCGCCGGCGTGCACGAGGCCGGCGACGTGCTGAGCCCGCGCGAGGTGTTCGGGCGGCTGGACGGCGACCCGGCGCTGACCCGGCTGACCGTCAGGCCGGCGACCCGGGCCGCCGGTGACGAGGCGGACGCGCCCGTGGAGGAGGGAGTGCTGTGAGCCGGCGGCCCCGTGTCCTCGTCTGCGGCACCGGCTTCGGCCGGGTGCACCTGGCGGCGCTGGCCGACCCCCGATCGCCCTTCGAGCTCGCCGGTGTCCTCGCCAGGGGCGGCGCCCGGTCACGGGCCTGCGCGGCCGAGGCGGGCGTGCCGCTGTACACGCGGGTGGCCGACCTGCCGGACGGGGCGGACGGCGCGGACCTGGCCTGCGTGGTGCTGCTCGGCGACGTCAACGGCGGCCCCGGGAGCGCCGTCGCGGGCGAGCTGATGGCCCGCGGCGTGCCCGTGCTGCAGGAGGGGCCGCTGCTGCGCGACGAGCTGGCCGCCTCGCTGCGCGCCGCCCGCCGCCACCAGGTGGTGTTCCGGGTCAACACCCACTACGTGCACCTGCCGCCGGTGCGCAGGTTCGTGGCGGCCGCCAGGGCGCTGCGCGCCGAACAGCAGCCGCTGTGGGTGGAGGCCGCCTGCGGCATCCAGGTCGCCTACCACCTGGTGGACGTCCTCGGCCGGGCGCTCGGCGGCCTCAGGCCGTACGAGTTCGCCGCGTGCGGCACGACGGACGGGCCACGCACGCCGTTTCGCACGCTGGAGGGCGTGCTCGCCGGCGTCCCGGTCACCCTGCGCGTGCAGAACCAGCTCCACCCCGCCGACCCCGACAACCACGCCCACCTGCTGTACCGGATCACCGTCGGCGCCGAGGGCGGCTCCCTGACCCTGCTGGACCCGCACGGCCCCGTCGTCTGGTCGCCCCGCCCGCACCTGCCCGCCGCCGCGCGGAACGCCACCCGGCTGCACGACGCCGCCGACACGCACCTCGACTTCCCGGCCTGCGTCCCGCTCGGACCGGCCGAGGCGCCGTCGTACCGGGAGATCCTGGCGCGGATGTGGCCCGCCGCCGCCCGCCGCGCGATCTCCACCACCTGGGCCGCTGTCCGTGATGGAATGGACACGATGAGTGACGGACAGTACCACCTCGCGGTCAGCGGAGCATGGCAGGAGATGACGGCGGCGCTCGGCTTCCCTGAGCGGCTGGCGGGTCCGCCGCCCCGGCCGCTCCCCGCAGGGCCGCTGCTCGCCGCGGCCCTGCGGGAGGCCGCGAGCCAGGAGGAGTCCGACACGCTGGAGGAGACGACCGCATGACCGTCACCACGACCGAGGCGCGCGAACGGTGGCTGCGCCCGCTGCGCCGGCACGACGCCCCCAGGCTGCGCCTGGTGTGCTTCCCGCACGCGGGCGGCGCCGCCGGCTTCTTCCGCCCCTGGGCGGCCCGCCTGCCGCACGGCATCGAGCTGTACGGCGTGCAGTACCCCGGCCGCCAGGACCGCATCGGCGACGGTCACGCCACCACCATGGACGACCTGGCCGGCCCCGTCGCCGCCGCGTTGGAGCCGCTGGCCGGCGTCCCGCTCGCGCTGTTCGGCCACAGCATGGGCGCGGCCGTCGCCCACGAGACCGCCAGGCTGCTCGAAGGCCGGCTCGGCCGGCCGCTGGCCGGGCTCGTCGTCTCCGGCAGGCCGGCCCCCGACCGGCTGCGCCCCTCCGAGGTCCACCTGGGCGGGGAGGAGGCGCTGCTCGACGACCTGCGGCGGCTCGGCGGCACCAGCGACGAGGTGCTCGACGACCCCGCCCTGCGCGCGATCGTCCTGCCCACGCTCGCGGCCGACTACCGCCTGATCGAGACCTACCGTCCCGCCACGACCGCCCCGATCCGCACGCCGGTGTGCGCCTGCGTCTCCGACGCCGACCCCGAGGTGGACCCCGGCGAGGCGGCGGCCTGGGAGCACCACACCAGCGGCTCGTTCGAGCTGCGGGTCTTCCCCGGCGACCACTTCTACCTGGTGCCGCAGGAGGCCGAGCTGGTCGCCCAGGTGCTGCGCTCCTGCGACCTGCCGGCCCCCTGGCCGTCCACTCCCTGACCCACGTCCACCACCACGAAAGGAGCACCGCGATGAACCTCGACAAGGAACTGACCGCCCTGGAGGAGCAGGGCTGGGCCGCCATCTCCGTCGGCGACGGCGGCTTCTACCGCAGGCTGGTCACCGACCGCACCGTCTGCGTCGAGCCCGACGGCCTGCAGACCGGCTGGGAGCTGGCCGACGACATCGACGCCAGCAAGTCGCCGTTCGACGACTACAAGCTGGAGGACGTCAAGGTGCTGCCGCTCGGCGACGCCGCCGCGCTCATCACCTACCGCGCCGTCGTCCGGCTCAGCCAGGCCGACTTCACCTTCCAGCTCTACATGACCAGCGTGTACGAGCGCGCCGGCGAGGAGTGGAAGCTGGTCTTCCACCAGCAGACCCCGGTGAAGGAGGAGAGCGAGGACGGCTGATCGCGGATGCCCACGCCCGGGCGTGGGCAGGATCTCCGGCGCAACCGACCGCTCACTCCAGGAGGTTCCCCATGCACGGAGGCAGCGTGGAGGTCGACCGCCTCCGCAAGACCTTCGGCGAGAAGACGGCCGTGGACGAGGTGTCGTTCAGCGTCGCGCCGGGCACCGTCCTCGGCCTGCTCGGCGGCAACGGCGCGGGCAAGACCACGATGGTCAACTGCCTGAGCACACTGCTGCCCCTCGACGGCGGGCGGGCCGTCGTCGCCGGGCACGACGTCGCCGAGGACCCGGCGGGCGTGCGCGCCTCCATCGCGCTGACCGGCCAGTTCGCCGCCGTCGACGACGTGCTGACCGGCCGCCAGAACCTCGTCCTGTTCGGCAGGCTGCTCAAGCTGGGCCGCAAGGAGGCCGCCGCGCGAGCCGAGGAACTGCTCGCCGGGTTCGGCCTCGCCGACGCGGCCGACCAGCCGGTCAAGTCCTACTCCGGCGGCATGCGCCGGCGCCTCGACCTGGCCGCGAGCCTGGTCGTGCGACGGCCCGTCATCTTCCTCGACGAGCCGACCACCGGCCTCGACCCGGTCGGGCGCAGGGAGATGTGGCGCATCGTGTCCGGGCTGTGCGACGACGGGGCGACGCTGCTGCTGACCACCCAGTACCTGGAGGAGGCGGACCGGCTCGCCGACCGGATCGTCGTCCTCGACCAGGGCCGGGTCATCGCCGAGGGCACCCCGCGCGAGCTGAAGGACCAGGTGGGCGGCGCCGTCTGCGCCGTCCACGTCGACGTGCCCGAGCAGCGCGAGCGGGCCGTGCGCGCGCTGCGGGAGCGGATGGACGGCGTCACCGAGTCCGGCGACCTGATCACCGTGCCGGGCGCCGACGCCGGCACGCTCGCCGAGGTGGTGCGCGTCCTCGCCGAGGAGGGGGTGGAGCCCGACGACGTGGGGCTGCGCCGGCCCACCCTCGACGACGTGTTCTTCGCCCTCACCGGCCGGCGCGAGGACTGCGAGGAGCAGGAGGGGATGCGGCTGTGACGCTCCCGACCAGCTCGGCCGGCGCGACCGCCGCGGCGGCCCGGCCGCTCGTCACCGAGAAGGGCCCGCGCAACCTGCTGGGCCAGGGGCTGCTGCTGGCCCGTCGCAACGTCCGGCTCAGCTCGGTGGCCGACACCGTCAGCACCATGGTGGTCTTCCCGGTGATCTTCGTCTTCGGTTTCCTGGCCATCTTCGGCAGGCTGCTGGCGGCACGGGGCGTCGACTACGCGCAGTTCCTGCCGCCGGCGATCGTCGTGCAGTGGATGTTCTCCGTGGCGATCTCCGCCGCGTTCTTCTTCGCCGCCGACCGGCGCACCGGCATGCTCGCCCGCTACCGGGCGATGGCCATCAACCGCGGCGCGGTGGTGGTCGGCAGGATGGCCGCCGACAGCCTGCGCGCGCTGCTGGCCATCGTGGTGATCCTCGCCGCCGGCCATGTGGCGGGTTTCCGCTTCCAGGCGGGGCCGCTCGCCGCCCTCGCCTTCGTGGCGCTCGCCGTGGGCTTCGCGCTGACGCTGTCGGCCGGCACCAGCGCGGTCGGCCTGGCCTCACGCGATCCGGAGGCCGTCTCCTCCACCCTGCACACCGTGTACCTGCCGCTGCTCATGGTCTCGTCGGCGTTCGTCCCCGCTGACGCCTTTCCCGCCTGGATCGAGCCGTTCGTCCGGGCGCAGCCGGTGACGGCGGTCATCGACGCGCTGCGCGCTCTGGCCGACGGCGGGCCCACCGCCGGGCCGGTGACGCGGGCCGTGTTGTGGATGGCGGGGCTGCTGGCGCTCTTCTCGCTGGCCGCCGTCCGCGCGTTCAGGAGGGCGACGTGAAGGAGAGCCGTGCGGAGGGAGGCCGCGTGGAGGGAGGTCGTGTGGAGGGCAGCCGTGCGGAGGGAGGCCGTGTGGAGGGAGGCCGTGTGGAGCGGAGCCGTGCGGAGGGCAGCCGCGTGAACACGCTCGCCGAGACGTCGCTGCTGGCCGGTCGCAACCTGCGGCGCTTCCTGCGCAGCCCGCAGCTCATCGCCGACTCGGTCATGTTCCCGCTGATCCTGCTGTTCGTCATGCTGCTCGTCTTCGGCGAGCTGGTCGGCGAGGTCACCCGCGGCGCGTACATCGACCGGCTGGCCCCCGTGATCGTGCTGTTCAGCGCCGCCTACGGCGCGGTCGGCACCGGGGTCGGCTTCTTCACCGACCTGCGCGGCGGCATCGTCGACCGGTTCCGGGCGATGGACATCGGCCGGTTGTCGGTGCTCACCGGCCGGGTCGCCGGCGACCTGGTCCGGGTGCTGCTGGTCGCGGCGGTCACCACCGCCGTCGCGCACCTGGCCGGGTTCCGGTTCACGCAGGGGCCCCAGGCGGTGGCGGGCTTCTTCGCCGTCGTGCTGCTGTTCGCCTGGATCTTCCTGTGGCCGGCGCTGGTCGCCGCCATGTCGGCCTCCAGCGAGCAGGCCGTCAGCGGGGCGCTCAACACGCCGGTGACGCTGCTGCTGTTCCTGTCGTCGGGGTTCGTGCCCGCCGAGCAGTTCCCCGGCTGGCTCCAACCGGTCGTCCGGGCCAATCCGCTCTCCCTCGCGGGAGACGCTCTCGTGGGGCTCTCCCAAGGGGGGCCCGTGGCCGTTCCGGTGCTTTTCACCTTCGCCTGGGCGGTGGCGGCCACGGCGATATTCGTGCCGCTCGCGGTGCGCCTTTACCGGCGGCGGTGAAACGCATTCTTCCGGGCCTTTTCCCCGGTCCGGAAGAATGCGCGAACCGCTATCGACCGGCTCGCCGGAATTCGACGAGCCGGTATTCGATGTGTCCTTCCGCCGTGCCGCAGCGCGCCGCCCGGAGCGTGCCGGCGGACCAGCCGTGCCGGGCGGCCAGCTCGCTCAGGCGGTCCTCGCTGCCGAGGTCGGTGAAGCCGAGCAGCAGCCGGCCGCCCGGCTGCAGGTGCCGGGCGGCGTCCCGCAGGTACGCCTCGTGCGCGCCGTAGCCGGGGTCGAAGAAGGCCCGATCCAGATCGCCGTCCACCCGCTCGGTCGCCGGCGCCTCCACGAAGTTGGAGTTCCAGAAGATCAGGTCGAACCTGTCGTCGCCGCCCAGCGGCGCGAACATGTCGCCGTGCCCGACCCGCACCCGGTCGGCCACGCCGTGCCGTACGGCGTTCATGCGGGTGTTGCGGGCTGCGGCTGCGCTCACGTCGAGGGCCGTCACGTGAGCGCAGCCGCGCAGCGCCGCCGTCACGGCGAGGTAGCCGCAGCCGCTCCCGACCTCGCAGAACGACCCGTGCACGGGGTACGGCAGCCACTCGGCGTACAGGGCGGCGGACTGGGTCAGGTGCGGGGCGTACACCCCCGGCAGCAGGTCCCATTCCAGGCCCAGCAGCCGGAATGTCGCGGGCTCGGCGATCTCCCTGTGCCGGTCGAGAAGAATTCCCGCCGCCTGTCTGGCTCGTCCATTCATCACCGCTCTCCGATCATTGTCCGGCATTGCGTCATGATTATTATATGCATTAGTGTTTAAATGCCACCAGTGATGGTAATCGGGAGATGAATCTGGATAAGGACGGATATGGCGATGACCGCTACCGCAGACGTCACCCGGCTCGCCGCCGCGTACCGGCGCACGGGCATCGAGGCGCCCGACCCCGACCCGCTCGGACAGTTCGCCTGCTGGCTGGAGGAGTGGCGGGCCGCCTGCCCCGGGCTTCCGGCCTCGGCCGTGCTCGCGACGGCCGACCACCACGGGCGCCCCTCGGCCCGCTGGGTGGACGTCGCCCACGTCGACCACGGCTTCGTGTTCTTCACCCACCACGCCAGCCGCAAGGCCGCCGACCTGGCCGTCAACCGGGCGGCCTCGCTCTGCTTCGGCTGGCTCGACCTCGGCCGTCAGATCCGCGTCGACGGCACGGCCGACCGGCTGACCGACGTGGAGTCCGACGCCCACTTCGCGGGGCTGCCGCGTTCCCTGCAGACGCTGGCCTGGGCGAGCGAGCAGAGCGCCGAGATCGGTGACAGGGAGGTCGTCCGGGAACGCTTCGGCCAGGCCCGGGAGCGTTTCGCCGGTCAGGAGATCCCGCGGCCCGTGCACTGGGGCGGCTACCGGGTCACGCCGCTGGAGGTGGAGTTCTGGCAGCGGCGTGGCGACGAGATCCAGGACCGCCTGCGCTACCACCGCGACGGCGCCGGCTGGCGGCACGTCAGGCTCGCCCCGTGACGGCCTCACGATCGCCCGGACGCCCGTGGCGACGGGGAGCCGCAGTGAGAAGCCGTGGTGATGAGGAGCCCGGTGACCAGGAGCCCGTCGTGACGGAGCGCCGTGGTGACGAGGCGCCGTCGTGATGAGGCGCCGTCGTGATGAGGAGCCCCGTAGTGAGGAGGAGGACGACGCGATGATGCCCGGATGCGTGCCGTGGCCCCCTGAGGTCGCCCGGCGTTACCGCGAGGAGGGGCTGTGGCGTGGCGAGACGCTCGGCGACCTGCTCCGCCGGTCCGCGCGCGAGCACGGCGACCGCACCGCCGTGGTGGCCGCCGCCCACGGCGGCTCCGGCCCGGTGCGGTGGAGCTACCGCGAGCTGGACGAGCGGGCCGACCGGCTCGCCGCCGGGCTGCGCGCCTCGGGGGTACGGCCCGGCGACCGCGTGCTCGTCCAGCTCCCCAACGTCCCCGAGCTGGTCGAGCTGTGCTTCGCGCTGTTCCGCACCGGCGCCGCCCCGGTGCTGGCGCTGCCGCCGCACCGCCACGACGAGATCACCCACCTGGCGGCCCACACCGGCGCGGTGGCGTACGTCATCCCCGACCGGCACCAGGGCTTCGACCACCGCGAGCTGGCCCGGCGGGTCCGCGGAGCGGTGCCCGGCCTGCGGCGGGTGATCGTGTGCGGCGAGCCCGAGGAGTTCACCCCCCTGGACGGCCTGCGCGCCGCGCCCGGCGACGCGGAACCGGGCCCCGCACCGGAGGACGTGGCGCTGTTCCTGCTGTCGGGCGGCACCACCGGCCGGTCCAAGCTCATCCCGCGCACCCACGACGACTACCTGTGCAACATCCGGCTCAGCGCCGCCAACGCCCGCCTCGGCCCCGGCGACGTCTACCTGGCCGCGCTGCCCATCGCGCACAACTACGCCCTCGGCTGCCCCGGCGTGCTCGGCGCCCTGCACGCGGGCGGCACCGTCGTGCTGCCGCCCACCCCCAGCCCTGACGACGCGTTCCCGCTGATCGAGCGGGAACGCGTCACCGTGACCGGCCTGGTGCCCTCGCTCGCCCGCCTCTGGACGGAGGCCGCCGCCTGGAGCGGGCACGACCTGTCGAGCCTGCGCCTGGTCCAGGTCGGCGGCGCCGCCGTCGGCCCAGAACTGGCCCGCGCGGTGGGGGAGCGGCTCGGCCGCGTCCAGCAGTCGTTCGGCATGGCGGAGGGGCTGCTCAGCCAGAGCCCGCCCGACGACCCGCCCGACCTGCTCGCCACCACCCAGGGCAGGCCGCTGTCGGCCGCCGACGAGGTGCGCGTCGTGGACGAGGAGGGCCGCGACGTGCCCGCCGGGCAGACCGGCGAGCTGCTCGTCCGCGGCCCCTACACCATCCGCGGGTACTACCGCGCCGAGGAGCACAACGCCGCAGCCTTCACCCCGGACGGGTTCTTCCGCAGCGGCGACCTGGCCCGGATCACCCCGACCGGCCACCTCGTCATCTGCGGCCGGGTCAAGGACGTCATCAACCGAGGCGGCGACAAGGTGCCCGCCGACGAGGTGGAGGAGCACCTCCTCGCCCACCCGCGGGTGCGGGCCGCCGCCGTGGTGGCCGCGCCCGATCCGTACCTGGGCGAGCGCACCTGCGCCTACGTCGTTCCGGCCGGCCCCGCGGCGGAGGCGCCCACCCAGCGGGCGATCTCCGACTTCATGCGCGAGCGCGGCGTGGCCGCCTACAAGGTGCCGGACCGCGTCGAGGTCGTCCAGGCCCTGCCTCTCACCCCCGTAGGGAAGATCGACAAGGCCCGGCTGCGCGTCCGGGCGGGCGCGCACCGCGACGGCGGCGAGCAGGCGTGAGTCCCGCCACGGCCGCCGCGGGCGGGGCCGCGCACCCGCGCACCGCCCCCCAGCAGCCCGACTGGGGCGATCCGGAGCTGCTGGCCGAGGTCACGCGGACGCTCGCCGGGCTGCCGCCGCTGGTCACCCGCGCCGAGTGCGCCCGGCTCACCGAGGCGGTGGCCGAGGTGGAACGCGGCCGGGCGCTGCTGCTCCAGGGCGGCGACTGCGCCGAACGCTTCCGCGAGTCCGGGCCCGAGCAGGTCGGCGCCAAGCTGCTGCAGCTCTACGGCCTCACCGCCGGGATGCGCGCCGCCACCGGCCTGCCCGCCGTGCCCGTCGGCCGCCTGGCCGGCCAGTACGGCAAGCCGCGCTCCGCGCCGTACGAGCGCGGCGCGGACGGCCGCCCCGTCCCGGCCTACCGCGGCGACGCCGTCAACAGCCCCGCCAGCGATGCCGCCGCCCGCGACCCCGACCCGTCCCGGCTGCTGCGCGCCTACGCGTGCGCGGAGCGCGTGCTGCACGAGGTCCGCGGCTCGTGGCGGGGCCGCGACCCGCTGGAGCGGGCGTACGTCTCCCACGAGGCACTCCTGCTCGACTACGAGCAGCCTCTCACCCGCCGGGACGGCACGGCCGCCTACGCCTCCTCCGCCCACTCGGTGTGGATCGGCGAGCGCACCCGCGACCCCGGCGGGCCGCACGTCGCCTTCGCCGCGGGCATCGCCAACACCGTCGGCGTCAAGCTGGGGCCGTCGATCACGCCGGCGCAGGCGGTACGGCTGAGCCGGCTGCTCAACCCCGACGGCCGCCCCGGGCGGCTGGTGTTCGTGGTGCGGCTCGGCGCGACGAAGGTCCGCACGTTGCTGCCCGAGATCGTGGGAGAGGTGACCAGGCGGGGTACACCGGTCGTGTGGTTGTGCGACCCGATGCACGGCAACACCGTGCGCCTCGGCTCCGGGCCGAAGACCCGCCCCATGGAGGCGATCCTGGAGGAGGTCGTGGCGTTCGTCCGGGTGCTCCAGGCGCAGCGGCGGCATCCGGCCGGGCTGCACCTGGAGATGACGCCCCAGGACGTCACCGAGTGCGTCACCGCGCCGCGCCCGCACGCCGGGCCGCCCGCGCTGCCGCGCTACCGCACGGCCTGCGACCCCCGCCTCAACGCCGGCCAGGCGGCCGAGGTGGTCGACCGGTTCGTGAGAGTCCTGTGAAGGAGGCGACGTGAGCTTCGACGGCATCCCGCGCAAGGCCTACGACTTCTACAAGGAGCTGGAAGCCGACAACACGAAAGAGTCCTGGCACGCCCGCAAGGAGACGTACGACACCTGCGTGCGTGAGCCGCTCCAGGCGTTGCTGGCCGAGCTGGAGGACGAGTTCGGCCCGGCCAAGCTGTTCCGGCCGCAGCGCGACACCCGCTTCAGCAAGGACAAGTCCCCGTACAAGACCGAGCAGACGGCGAGCGTCGCCGTCGAGGGCTCCGTCGGCTACTACCTGCAGCTGGAGGCGGCCGGGTTGTACGTCGGCGCCGGGTTCCACGCCTTCGGCGGTGACGACACCGCCCGCTACCGGGCCGCCGTGGCCGACGACGAGGCGGGCGCCGAGCTGGCCGCCGTCACCGAACGCCTCACCAAGGACGGCTTCGAGCTGGTGGGGGAGCGGGTCAAGACGCGGCCGCGCGGCTACCCGGCCGACCATCCGCGCCTCGACCTGCTGCGCTTCGCCTCGCTGGGCGCCGAACGCCGCATCCCCAAGACCAGGGGCACCGGCAAGCAGGCGCTGACGGCCGTCCGCGACGACTGGCGGCGCCTGCGTCCCCTGGTCGAGTGGCTGGTCGCCCACGTCGCCCACGGCCGCCCCGCCTCCTGACCCATCCGGCCCCGGGTGACACGACGTTCCACGTCGACCGGGCGCGGGCGCCGTCAGTCCGGCAGGAGGCGGTCCACGTCTCGCGGGCGCAACCGGGTGCGTGACAGGGCGCGCAGGTGGTGAGGCAGCGGCACGGCGAGCACCGGGCAGCCGGCGTGGGCCACGCAGTGGCGGGCCGTCACCCGGGCGCGCCAGCGGCGCAGCGGCCGCGGGTCGCCCACTCCGAGCACGATCAGGTCGTCCGCCCGGTCGGCGAGGTCCACGAGCGTGGCCCCCGCCCCGCCGCGCAGGGCCATCGCGCTGATGTCGAGGTCCTCCGGCACCTGGCCCAGCGCCTCCTCGAACGCCGTCCACACGGTGTCGCGGGCCCGCTGCAGGTCCTCGTCACAGCCGTCGAGGTCGCGCAGGGCCCCCGACCCGGACAGGACACGGACCGCGACCAGGTGGGCGTCCCGCAGCCGGGCCTCGCCCACGGCCCGGCGCAGCGCGGCCAGGCTCGCCAGCGAACCGTCCAGCGCGACGAACACCCGGAACCCGGTCGTCTCGTCGAACGGATCTCCCGCGTCCATCCCGGCCCCCCTGTCGATCGTGTGCGCCTCCCGGCCAGCGTGGCAGCCGGAAGCGGGCACCGGACGGGCCGAAGGTCCCGACGCGGCAGGGCGATGGACCGTACTCCCGGCGCGGGCGCGGCCGGTCAGGCACGCACCGGCAGGGCCGCACAACCGGGTCAGGCGCGCGGCGGTCAGGCCGCGCAGTCCGGGTCAGGCGGGTGAGGGCGCCGGCGGCCAGGCGCCGCGGCGGGCGAGGAAGAGCACCAGCGCCGCGATGTTCCAGGCGTCGTCCTCGCCCCGGTGGTGGCGGCCCTCCAGCGGCAGCCCGGCGACGCGCAACGCCTGCGCCATGCCCGGACGCCTGGGCAGCCCGAGCGCTCCGGTGAAGGCAGCCTTGGCGTTGACGTGCCGCCGGCCGAAAGGACAGGGGACGCCGGCGGCCCGGCACTGCCGGGTGAACTGGCGACGGTCGTAGTCACCCCAGCTCGTCCACGGCCGTGCCCCGGCCCGGTGCTCGGCCGCCAGGGTCCGGCACGCCTGCGCGAAGCTCACCCCGGTGTCCACCTCGGCCTGCGTCAGCCCCGTCAGCTCGGTACAGAACGCGCTCACCGCCGACCGCTCGGGACGGACGAGGATACGGTGGCGGGCCAGCCGCTCGCCCGCGCGCAGGTCCACGACCGTCAGTCCGATCTCGATGATCTCGCTCACCGCGCCGGGCGGCGGCGTGCCCTTCCAGCAGGTGGCCTCGACATCCACCACGTTCAGCAGGTCCCCGGAGGCGTCCATGGCGTCGAGCCTAGAGATCCACCGGCCCTCCGGTCGCCCGGTTTTCTTCCGGCCGCCGCGTCAGGGGACGCGGATGCCCTTGACGATCCGGCCCAGCTCGGGGAGGAGCGGCCGGCTCGCCATCACGGTGACCACGACGCCCCTGCGCTCCACCCAGCCCACGTACCGGCCGTGGCCGAGCGCGCCGTCGCCCGCCTTGGCGAGTACCGTGCGTCCGCCGAGCCGCGTCCGCTTCGCCTCGTCGCCGAAGGTGCCGGAGGTCCACGGCCCCTTGCGCAGCGACGCCAGGCTCTTCGCCTCCGGCCAGCAGATCACCCGCACCCACAGCGACCTGTGCTTGCGGTCCACGTCGTCGCGGTCGTCCGACCATCGGTAGCCGTACTCCCTGACGCCGTCCCGCGTGCCCGCGGTCACCTGGCCGTACCGGAATCCCTTCGGCAGGTGGCGCATCCGCACGCCCGTGACGCCCAGCGGCGGCCGGTCGATCGCGCCCGACGCCGACCGCTGCGCCTCGGCGCGGGTGGGAGCGGGACAGCCGGGGGCGGCGGCCTGTGCGGGGGTGGCCTGTGCTTGGGCGGTGGCGTGGGCGGGGGCGGCGGTCAGCGTCGTCGCCGCCACGAGGGACGCCGCGGCCAGCACAAAATGATCACGTGTTCTCATGCCCGGGTTCGACGCGCGTTCCGCGGCGGAAGTTCGGACCCGAAGCCGCTCCGAGGCGGACGTTTGGGTCATTGATGGACCACGCTTGGTCATATCACCAGGTCATCGGGTAGATCCGCGATGTGCGGAGTGCGAGGAGGACACGAACCGCGGCGGCGCTGCTGGCCGCGGTGACGCTCGCGCCCGCCGCCTGCGGCGCCGGCGGCGGAGCGGGCCAGAAGCTGATCAACCTCTACAACGCCCCGCAGGAGAATCTCGCCGCCATCGTCGACCGGTGCAACGACCTGGCGGCCGGCCGCTACCGGATCGTGCTCAACACCCTGCCGCGCGACGCCGACGGCCAGCGCGAGCAGCTCGTGCGCCGCCTCGCCGCCGCCGACCCCGGGCTCGACGTGCTCGGACTGGACGTGACGTGGACGGCCGAGCTGGCCGAGGCGCGGTGGATCCGCGAGTGGACCGGCGAGCACGCCCGGCAGGCCCGGGCGGGCACCCTCGCCAAGCCGCTGGAGACGGCAACCTGGCAGGGCAAGCTGTACGCGGCGCCGTACAACACCAACGTCCAGCTCCTGTGGTACCGCTCCGACCTGGTCCAGGAGCCGCCGAGGACGTGGGACGAGATGATGCGGGTCGCCGCCGACCTGGCCGCGCGGGGCAAGCCCCACTACGGCGAGGTGACCGGGGCGCAGTACGAGGGGCTCGTCGTCTGGTTCAACAGCCTGGTCGCCTCCGCCGGCGGCCGGATACTCAACCCCGAGGGCACCAGGGTGGAACTCGGCCCGCCCGCGCTGAAGGCGCTGCAGGTGCTGCGCGACTACGCCCGCTCCCAGGCCGCCGACCCGTCGCTGCCCAACACCCAGGAGGACGCCGCCCGGCTGGCCATGGAGGGCGGCCGGGCCGCGTTCGAGGTGAACTGGCCGTTCGTGTACGCCTCGATGGCGTCGAACAAGCCCGACATGCTGCCCGTCTTCAAATGGGCGCCCTACCCGGGCATCCAGGGGCCCGGCGCCTCGCCGCTGGGCGGCGGCAACTTCGCGGTCAGCGCCTACTCGCCGAACCCGGAGGAGTCGTTCCAGGCGGCGCTGTGCCTGCGCGACCCCACGAGCCAGCTCACCGCCGCCGTCAAGGACGGCCTGCCGCCGACCATCGAGGCCGTCTACGACGACCCGGCCATGGCGGAGCCGTACCCGATGCGGCAGGCCATCCTCGACGCGCTGAAGACGGCCGCGCCCCGCCCCAGGACGCCCACCTACCAGAACGTCTCCACCATGATCTCGGCCGCCCTGTCGCCGCCCGCCGCGATCGACCCGCCGGCCACCCTCGGCCAGCTGCGCGAGCAGATCGCCGAGGCGCTGCGCAGCCAGGGGGTGCTGCCGTGACGACCGGCCGGGCGCTCACCGAGGGCCAGCGTTCCGAACGCCGGCTCGGGCTGTGGCTGTGCGCCCCCGCCGCGTTCATCATGCTGCTCGTCACCGGCTGGCCGATCGTCTACTCGGTGCTGCTGTCGCTGCAGCGCTACGACCTGCGCTTCCCGGCAGACCGGGCGTGGGTCGGGCTGTCCAACTACGCCGCCGTGCTGACCAACGGGTTCTGGTGGAGCGCCCTGTGGGTGACCGTGGTCATCACCGTAATCAGTGTCGCCATCGAGCTGGTGCTGGGCATGGCCCTGGCCTTCGCCATGTACCGGGCGCTCGTCGGGCGGGGGCTGGTGCGGACCGTGGTGCTCATCCCGTACGGCATCGTCACGGTCGCCGCGGCCTACGGCTGGAGGTACGCCTGGACGCCCGGCACCGGATGGCTGGCCGGCATGCTGCCCGAGGGGTCGGCGCCGCTCACCGACCGCGTCTCCGCGATAGCGATCATCATCCTGGCCGAGGTGTGGAAGACCACGCCGTTCATGGCGCTGCTGCTCATGGCCGGCATGGCCGTCGTGCCGGAGGAGCTGCTGCGCGCCGCGTCCATGGACGGGGCCTCGCGCTGGCAGCGCTTCGTCAGGGTGACGCTACCGCTGATGAAGCCGGCGATCCTCGTCGCGCTGCTGTTCCGCACCCTCGACGCCTTCCGCATCTTCGACAACATCTACGTGCTGACCAACGGTTCGCAGAACACGAGCTCGGTGTCCATCACCGCTTACCACAACCTCATCGGCGGGCTGAACCTCGGCATCGGCTCCACCATGTCCGTCCTCATCCTCATCAGCGTGGCGATCATCGCGACGCTCTTCATCGTCGGGTTCGGCACCGCCGCGCCGGGGAGCGGGCGCTGATGAACCGTCTCGACCGCAAGCGGGCAACCGGCTGGACCGTGGTGAACGTCGTGGTCTTCCTGTACGCGATGATCCCCGTGGTGTGGATCGCGTCGCTGTCGTTCAAGGACCCCGGCACGTTCACCGACGGCTCGTTCATCCCGCGCAGGTGGACCCTGGCCAACTACGCCGGCATCTTCGACAACCCCGACTTCGTGCGCGGCCTGGTCAACTCCATCGGGATCGGGCTGATCTCCACGTTCGTCGCCATCGTCTTCGGCACCATGGCGGCCTACGCCATCGCCCGGCTCACCTTCCCCGGCAAGCGGCTGCTCATCGGCGTCTCACTGCTGATCGCGATGTTCCCGCAGATCTCGCTGGTCAGCCCGCTGTTCCAGATCGAGCGCAGCCTCGGGCTGTTCAACACCTGGCCGGGGCTGATCCTGCCGTACATCACGTTCGCGCTGCCGCTGACCATCTACACGCTGTCGGCGTTCTTCCGGGAGATCCCGTGGGAGCTGGAGAAGGCCGCCAAGATGGACGGCGCCACCCCCTTCCAGGCGTTCTGGCACGTCATCGTGCCGCTGGCGGCTCCCGGCATGGTGACCACGGCGATCCTGGCGTTCATCTTCTGCTGGAACGACTTCCTGTTCGCCATCTCGCTGACCTCGTCCAACGCGGCGCGCACGGCCCCGGCGACGATCTCGTTCTTCACCGGCAGCACGCAGTTCGAGGACCCCACGGGGTCCATCTCCGCGGCGGCCGTGGTCATCACGATCCCCATCGTGATCTTCGTGCTGTTCTTCCAGCGCCGGATCGTGGCCGGCCTGACGTCGGGAGCGGTGAAGGGATGACGCGACACGATGGCTGAGATCGAGCTGGAGCACGTCACGAAGAGGTTCGCCGACGGAACCGTGGCCGTGGACGACTTCGACGTGCGCATCGCCGACGGCGAGTTCATCATCCTGGTCGGCCCGTCGGGCTGCGGCAAGTCCACCACCCTGAACATGATCGCGGGCCTGGAGGACATCAGCGACGGCGAGCTGCGCATCGACGGCGTGCGGATGAACGACAAGGCACCGCGTGACCGTGACATCGCGATGGTCTTCCAGTCGTACGCGCTCTACCCGCACATGACCGTCCGCGAGAACATCGCCTTCCCCCTCAAGCTCGCCAAGCTCGACAGGAAGGCCATCGACGAGAAGGTCGAGCACGCCGCGGGCCTGCTGGACCTGACCCCGTACCTGGACCGCAAGCCCGGCGCGCTGTCCGGCGGGCAGCGGCAGCGGGTCGCGATGGGCCGGGCGATCGTGCGCAGCCCCAAGGCGTTCCTCATGGACGAGCCGCTGTCCAACCTCGACGCCAAGCTGCGCGTGCAGATGCGCACCTCCATCTCGCGCCTGCAGAAGAGCCTCGGCACGACCACCGTGTACGTCACCCACGACCAGACCGAGGCGATGACCCTCGGCGACCGGATCGTGCTCATGCGGGCGGGCCTCATCCAGCAGGTCGGCCCGCCGCAGGAGCTGTACGACCACCCGCGCAACCTGTTCGTGGCCGGGTTCATCGGCTCGCCGGCGATGAACTTCCTGGCCGCCGAGGTGACCGGCGACTGCCTGCGCACCGCGATCGGCGACATCCCGCTACGGGGACGGCTGCGCCGCGCGGTCGAGGGCCGCGGCCCGAAGGACGCGGCCGGGGAGAAGCCCGGCGAGGTACCCAAAGAAGTGATCGCCGGCATCCGGCCGGAGGCGTTCGAGGACGCGTCCCTGGTGCACGACCGCGACAGCGGCGGCAGCTTCACCGGCACGGTGGATCTGCTGGAGTCGATGGGGCCGGAGAAGCTGGCCTACTTCACCCTCGGCGCCCGCGGCGTCCGGTCGCGGTACCTGGAGGACGTGGCCACCGGCGAGGCGGGAGGCGGCGCGCAGCTCGTGGCCCAGCTCGACCCGAAGTCGCAGGCGCGCCGCGGGCAGCCGCTGCGACTGTGGTTCGACTGCGAGGCCATCCACCTGTTCGACCCCGACAGCGGCCAGAACCTCACCGAGGCCGGCTGACCCTTCAGGCCGGCAGGGTCCTGCCGAGCACCCGCGCCGCGGCGCGCCCCACCACCGGGGTGAGCAGCCAGAGCGGCGTCACCCCGTCCACCAGCCAGGTCAGTCCCGCCGTGAGCAGCCAGAAGGCCCCCACGACGGCGAGCGTGCCGGCCCGCACCCGCAGCTCCCGCGCGTCCGCCTCGGGGCGCAGCGCCCCGTCGCGGACGACCGCCCGCAGCAGCCCCGCCTGCGTGAGCAGCAGCGCCGCCACCGCGCCGGCGAACAGGCAGACGGCCAGCGGGTTGGCGACCGTCTCGCCGATCAGCGCGCTCGCGTACGGAAGCAGCACCACGACGAGCAGCAGGGGGACGTGCCACCACATCATCCGGGGGGTGACGCGGCTGACCAGGTCGAGGGTGCGGTGATGCTCCCGCCAGACACCCCACAGGATGAGGAACGCGATGACGAAGGCGAGCCACGTCCCCCAGTTGTCGCCGAGGAAGTCCCACAGGCGGGCGGCCATGACCGGCCGGGTCTGGTCGCCCTCGATCAGCTCGGCGGGCGGCCGGGGCAGCTCGACGGCCAGCAACGTCATCGCGATCGCGAAGACGGCGTCGACGAACGCGGCCACCCGCTCCGCCCCCTGCCCGGGGGGGACCGCTCCGGCCCGCACCGCGCCCGCCTCGCCCCGGCCCGCCTCGCCCCGGCCCGCCTCGCCCCGGCCCGCCTCACCCATGGCCTGCTTCACCCATGGTCCACCTCCCGTCACCGACGGTAACAGTGCGGTGGTGGCGGGGCGCGGCGCGGGTGCTACCGCTGGTCGGTGGCGAGCAGGCGGGCGCGGCTGTTGGCGAGGTGGACCCGCACCGCGGCGCGGGCGCCTTCGGCGTCGCGGCGGGCGATGGCGGCGTAGATGTTCTCGTGCTCGGCGACGATCCGGCCGAAGTGGCCGGGCTCGGCGGCCGCCAGCCGGTCACGCGGCATGATGATCATTGAGGGGCCGAACGACGCGATCAGGTCGCCGAAGTGGCGGTTGCCGGTGGCCAGCGCGATCCGCAGGTGGAACAGGAAGTCGGCGTTGACCGCCGTGCTCGGGTGATCGGCGGCCACGGCGAAGCGGTCCAGCGCCTCGCGCAGGTCCGCCAGCCCGGCCTCGGTGCGCCGCCCGGCCGCGAGCGCGGCCGCCTCCACCTCGACCGCCGTCCGGAAGTCGAGCAGGTCCACCACGTCGTGGACCGTGGGCTCACCCTCCCGCGCCAGCGCGCCGAGGTCGAAGCGCGCCGTGCTCGGCCGGGCCAGCACGAAGCTGCCCCGGCCGTGGTGGGTCTCGATCAGCCCGGCCGCCTGCAGCCGGGAGATCGCCTCGCGGACGACCGTCCGGCTCACACCGTACGTCTCCACCAGGCTGCTCTCCGTCGGCAGCCGCTCGCCGGGGCGGATCACGCCCTCCTGGATCCGCGCCGTCAGGCTGTCGACCAGCTTCTGGGTCAGGTTGGCCATGGTCCTCGCCCTCCGGTCAGCGCGTGCCGAACTCGCACCGGTCGGCCGTCCACCGGGCGGCCTGCTCGCTGGGGGTGACGCCGAGGCCGGGCCTGGACGGCACGAGCATCCGGCCGTCACGGATCTCCAGCCGCTCCTCGAACAGCGGCTCCAGCCACTCGAAGTGCTCCACCCACGGCTCCAGCCCGTACGCGGCGGCCAGGTGCACGTGGATCTCCATGGCGAAGTGCGGCGCGAGCTGCAGCCGGTTGTGCTCGGCCAGTGCCGCCAGCCGCAGGAACGGCGTGACCCCGCCGATCCGGGGCGCGTCGGGCTGGATGACGTCGGCGGCTCCGAGGCGGATCAGCTCGGCGTGCTCGCCGACGCTGGTGAGCATCTCGCCGGTGGCGATCGGCGTGTCGAGGGACGCCGCGAGCGCCGCGTGCCCAGCGGCGTCGTAGGCGTCGAGCGGCTCCTCGATCCACACCAGCCCGTACGGCTCCAGCGCCCGGCCGAGCCGCTGGGCGGTGGGCCGGTCCCACTGCTGGTTGGCGTCGACCATCAGCGGGACGCCGTCGCCGAGGTGCTCGCGCACGGCGGCCACCCGGGCCAGGTCCACCCGGGCGTCGGGATGGCCGACCTTGATCTTGATGCCGCCGATGCCGCGTTCCACGGCGGCGCTCGCGTTGTCGAGGACCTGCTCGATCGGGGCGTGCAGGAAGCCGCCCGAGGTGTTGTAGCAGCGGACCGAGTCGCGGTGGGCGCCGAGCAGCTTGGCGAGGGGCAGGCCCGCCCGCTTGGCCTTGAGGTCCCACAGGGCGATGTCGAGCGCCGCGATGGCCTGGGTGGACAGGCCGCTGCGGCCGACGGAGGCGCCGGCCCAGACGAGCTTGTCCCACAGCCGGGCGATGTCGTTGGGGTCCTCGCCGATCAGGTCGGGGGCGATCTCCCGGGCGTGGGCGTACTGGCCGGGGCCACCGGCGCGCTTGGAGTAGCCGAAGCCGAAGCCCTGGTGCCCGCTCTCGGCGCCGATCTCGGCGAACAGGAACGCGATCTCGGTCATCGGCCGCTGCCGGCCGGTGAGCACCTTCGCGTCGCTGACCGGGGTGTCGAGCGGCAGGTGGACGGAGGAGAGCCGGACCCACGCGATGCGGTCGGAGGGAGACGTCATGCCGATCATCGTACGACTCGCCATGTCGTCATACAACATGTCACGCGAGGGCGGACAGCCAGAGGTACAGGGCGAGGCAGAGGCCCGCGAGCGCGATGGCGAAGCGCAGCGGCCTCTCCGGCAGCCGCCGCACGACGGCCGGGCCGATCCAGCTTCCCGCCAGGCAGCCGATCGCGAGTGCGCCCACGGCCGGCCAGTGCACGGGGGCCAGGAAGGCGTAGGCGACGGCGGCGGTGATGTTGGCGGCCCCGGTGGCGATGTTCTTGACGGCGTTGGTCACCGGCAGCGGCTCGGTGGCCGAGGCGGAGAGCACGGCCAGCATGAGCACACCGGCCGCCGCGCCGAAGTAGCCGCCGTACAGGCCGACCAGCACCACGGCGACCGCCAGCGGCAGGCGCGCCCTCGCCCGGCCGGTGGCGGCGATGACCGAGGCGGCGGCGGCGCGCCGGTCGGCGAACCTTCTTAGCGGGTCGCGGACGAGCAGCAGCACCGAGCCGAGCGCGATGAGCCACGGGACGACCAGCTCGAACGCCGACGCCGGAGTGCTCAGCAGCAGCCACGCGCCGAGCGAGCCGCCCGCCGCGGCGAGGACGACCAGCTTGGCGACGCGCGTCCGCTGGCCGCGCAGCTCGGCGCGCGACCCCGCGGCGGAGCCGACCGTGGTGGAGAACATGGCCACCGTGTTGGTGACGTTGGCGACGATCGGCGGCAGCCCGACGGCCAGCAGCGCCGGATAGCTGAACAGCGAGGCCAGCCCGGCGACGGAGCCGGCCAGGCCGGAGGCGATCCCGGCCAGCACCAGCAGGACCGCGGAGGCGGCGTCCACCTCAGAACTCGGCGGACGGATCGACCGGAGCCATCCGCTCGATGGCCAGCCGCGTGCGCTCCATCGCCTCGACGATCTCGCGGGACCGCTCGGGGGAGAGGTGGGAGACCGGCACCGAGCAGCTGATCGCGTCGGTCGCCGGGCGGCTGTAGCGCAGCGCGAAGCCGAAGCACGCCACGCCCTCGTAGTTCTCCTCGTCGTCGGTGGCGTAGCCGCGCTCGCGGGTCAGCCTGAGGTCGGCGACGAGGGCGTCGCGGTCGACGATGGTCTTGGGGGTGAGCGGGGTGAGCCGCTCGGGAACGGGCACCTCCATGCCGGTGCCGAGGCGTTCGGCCAGCAGCGCCTTGCCCATGGCGGTGCTGAAGGCCGGCAGCCGGCGGCCCACCCGGCTGAACGGGCGGAGGTACTGGCTCGACTCCTTCGTCGCCAGGTAGACGATGTCGCTCCGGTCGAGGCGGCCGAAGTGGATCGTCTCGTCGAGCAGCGCGCTGAGGTCGTTGATGTGCGGCTGGACGATGCGCAGGTAGGGGTCGGTGTCGAGGTAGGTTGTGCCGGCGAGCAGGGCGCGGATGCCGATGCTGTAGAGCGTGCCGGTCGCGTCGGTCCGCACCCAGCCGTGCTCGGCCAGCGTCCGGATGAGCGCGTAGACGCTGCTCCGCGGCGCGCCGAGGGCGTCGCTGAGCTCGCGCAGCCTCGCCGGGCGGTTCTGGCGCGAGGCGAGCAGCTCCAAGAGCTCCACCGTGCGCGCGGCGGACTTCACCCCGCGGACGCCGGTCTGCGCTCCGCCGTCCGCCGCGGCATCAACGGGAAGGGTCATCGCGATCATCCGCTCGAGATCAGAGGGCTCCAACGGTTGACACCTTACCAACCTGCGAGCCGCTCTGCTCGCGACATGGATGCCAGCTCCATATGAAGACAACGTGCTCTGTACGTGGACAGCGCTTCGGTCAACGGGCCGCAACGAGGTCTTGGCCCCCTGGAGATCGACCGCGCGACCGGACCGTTCCTAGCGTGGAGGGAGGTGGCACCGCCGGAAAGGGGAGGACATGTTCATCCAGGTCATGCAGGGGCAGGTCGGCGACGCAGGGGAGATCCGCGGGGCGCTCGACCAGTGGCTGCGGGAGCTCCAGCCGGCCGCGCGCGGCTGGCTCGGCACCACGGCCGGGGTGACGGACGACGGCACGTTCGTCGCCATCGCGCGGTTCGAGTCGCGTGAGGCCGCCCGCGCCAACTCCGAACG
Organism: Nonomuraea indica; assembly: GCF_002850745.1. GTDB lineage: Bacteria > Actinomycetota > Actinomycetes > Streptosporangiales > Streptosporangiaceae > Nonomuraea > Nonomuraea indica. The sequence goes on along the minus strand of NZ_KZ559481.1, from coordinate 128,855 downwards.
TCCCGAGCAGCACCAGTGGTGGATGGAGACGGCGAAGCTGTTCGCCGGGGAGGTCTCCTTCCACGACTCCGACCGGGCCGAGCCGTACCTGCGCGGTGGGTCCGACTCCGCCGGGTTCGTCCAGGTGATCCGGGGTCGCGTCCGCGACGCCGGCCGGGTCCGTGAGCTGATGCGGGCCGGCGAGGCGGACCTCGCCGGGGAGCGGCCCGACCTCATCGGCGGGCTCGCCGCCGTCGAGGACGACGGGGCCTACGTCGACGTGGCGTACTTCACCAGCGAGGAGGAGGCCAGGCAGGGCGAGCGCAAGGAACTGTCGCCACGCCTGCGCGAGTCGTTCGAGGAGATGATGAGCCTGTTCGACGGGCGGCCGGACTTCCACGACCTGCGCTCCCCGTGGCTGTACTCGCCGCCCTCCTGACCGGGGCAGGGATGCCGAACAGCGGCCGGGGGCGTGGCACGCCGGTCGACATCCCCCTCATCACCCCGGCTGCCGGAGGAGGCCCCCGCGGAACGCGCGGCGGAAGAGCCGGTTCCGCCGCGCGGGGTGACGTTCAGGCACCGGTGGCAGGCGTAGACGTTCATCGACCCGCCCCGCATGAAGCTCTTCGGCCGGCAGGGCGGGAGGGCCCGCTCGGACGGGTTCAGTCCAGCGCCGCGAGGGCCTCGCGGGCGAGCTGCAGCTCCTCGCGCGGCTCGACGACGTAGACGGGCACGGCGGCGCCCTCCGCGCTCACCGGGCCGTCCTCGGACCGGTGCGTCACGGTCGGCGGCTCGACGCCGAGCACCCGCAGCCGCCGGCAGACGTCGTCGCGCACCTCGGGCTGGTCCCAACCGATCTCGCCGGTGAGCACGAGCGCGTCCACCCGGCGCAGGGAGGTCGCCACGGCGGCGATCTCCCTGGCCACCCGGTGGCAGAACACGGCCAGCGCCAGCGACGCCGCCGCCTCGCCGTCGGCCTGGGCCGCCACCAGCTCCCGCGTGTCGCCGGACCGGCCGCCGGACAACCCGAGCAGCCCGGACTCGCGCCACAGCCCCTCGCCCAGCTCCTCGGCCGTGAGCCCGCCCTCCGCCAGCAGCCACAGCAGCATCCCCGGATCGACCGCGCCGGACCGCTTGCTCATCGGCACCCCGTCCAGCGGCGTCCAGCCCATCGAGGTGTCCACGCTGCGCCCGCCGGACACGGCGCACACCGACGCGCCGCCGCCCAGATGGGCGAGCACCAGGTCCAGCTCCTCCACCGGCCGGCCCGTCAGCTCCGCCACCCGGTCGGCCGCCCAGGCGTAGGACAGGCCGTGGAAGCCGTAGCGGCGCAGCCCGTACCGCTCGCGCCACCGCGCCGGCAGCGCGTACGTCGCGGCCTCGGCGGGCAGGCCGGCGTGGAAGGCGGTGTCGGGGCAGAGCACGTGCGGCACGGCGGGCAGCAGCTCGCGGGCCGCGTCCACCAGCGCCAGCGCCGGCGGCAGGTGCAGCGGCGCCAGCCCGCGCACGGCGCGCACCGCCTCCAGGAGGTCGTCGTCGGCGACCACCGCGCTCCGCACGGCCTCGCCGCCGTGCACCAGGCGGTGCGCGACGGCCTCGATGTCGCGGTCGAGATGGCGGCCGAGGAACGACGACAGCTCGTCCCGGGCGGCCTCCGGGTCCATGGCCCGTCCGGCGTGCGCGCTGTCGATGAGCGCCCCGCCGTCCACGAGGTCGAGCCGGAGGCTGGACGATCCGGCGTTGACGGTGAGCACGCTCGTCACGATGGCACTGCTCCTCGGTCTCTGCTGTGGTGGATCCGGTCCCGGCGCGCCGGGCCTGGCCGCGGGTCGCCGCGACTCGGGGGACTGCCGGCCCCACCCCTTCCTAACCGGCTGCGGGGCACTCATACTCGTCCCCGTCGTGCCGTCACGCGTGCTCTGATCAGCGACGCAGGCCAGCGGGGCAAAAGGTCAGGTTTTGCAGGGAAAAGCCCGGTAAGTCATAGCGTCTGAGTGACGACCTGCGAGGGAAAGGACGGGCCAGGTGAGCGAGGGACTGGAGTCGGGCGGGGAATCCGGCGGCGACCGCGCCGATCGCAACTTCGTGGAGCTGCTGCAGGGCGCCCGCGTGGCCGTGACCGGGGTGCAAGTGCTGTTCGCGTTCCTGCTCACGGTTCCGTTCTCGCCGGGCTTCACCCGGCTGGACGCGTTCGACCGGAGGTTGTTCTACGTGGCGCTGGTCAGCGCCGCGATCGCGTCCATCTGCTACATCGCGCCCGCCGCGCAGCACCGCGTGCTGTTCCGCCAGGGGCTGAAGGAGACGCTGGTACGCCGGTCCAACTTCTACGGCATCGCCGGGGCCCTGGCTCTCGCCGTGTCGATGACCGCGGCCACCATGCTCGTGGTCGACTACCTCTTCGACAGCACGATCGGGGCCGTCACGGCGGCGGTCGTGGCGCTGCTCGCCGTGTGGTCGTGGTTCGTCCAGCCGGCGCTCGACCGCTCCGGCGCGCCGGAGCGGGAGACCACGCTCTCCGACGACCGGCGCGGGTAGCGGCCGGGCATGCCCGGGGGCAGCGAGGGTAACCGGACGGGGAACGCTACGAGTAATCGGGGGGAACCGTGGCAGACAAGCACCACCCCGTCCAGGGGGAGCACAAGTACGAGCAGGAGATCGGCTCGGCGGAGGAGCACGAGGAGCGGCCCGGCCGCAGCCTGATCACCACCGACCACGAGGTGATCCGCCAGTGGGCGGAGAAGCGCGGGGGCCGCCCGGCGACGGCGCCGGGCTCGGAGCACGAGGGACGCCCCGGCGTGCTCCGCTTCGACTTCCCCGGCTACGGCGGCGCCGACCTGGAGGAGATCTCCTGGGACGACTGGTTCGCCACGTTCGACGCGCGCAAGCTGAACTTCATCTACCAGGAGCACACCAAGGACGGCAAGGACAGCAACTTCTTCCGGCTGGAGAATCCGAACAGGAAGGACACCTGACCTTCCGCCCGCCCCGCGCCGGGCGCCCGCCCGGCGCGGGGCCGGGTCACCTGGGGCGGGTCGGATCACCCGGCGCGGGGCCGGGTCACCCGGCGTCGGTGACGCGCCGGGTGACCTCGTCGGCCAGCCTGCCGAGCGCCTCCTCCAGCAGACCCTGAACCTCGGCCCGCCGCTCCGGTGACGTCCGCTCGTCCGGCTCGCCGAGCAGCGACAGGTGCACGACCACCTCGCTGGTCCCGGTGCCGGAGTCGGTCACCTGCAGCCAGCCCGCGTACTCGGGATGGTCACGGCCGCCCCACTCCACGCGCAGTTGCTCGCGCGAGACCCGGAACAGCCCCTCGTGCGCGCCGTCCCCGGGGACCAGGTCACCGGTCGCCTCCACGGTGCCGGGACCGCTGTCGCGCACGAGCAGGCCGTGCGGCAGCCACCTGTTGACCATGTCGACGTCGGACGCGACGCCGAACGTGATATCGCTGTCCGCGGGCATCCCCCGCGTCGCCTCGTACTCTGCCATGTCACCCGGCCGTACCCACCGCCCGCCGGGGCAAACGACGCGCGGGGACGGCTGTGGCACGCTGACCCCCGCACCCACACCCGCGCCCGGCACGGCGGCGTGGTGGCGTGGTGTGGTGGTGTGGCGGAGGCTGTGGTCGTGGCGGCGGGCGGTTCGCCGGCCACGTCACGACGGCGCCGGTTCGGTGAGCTGGTACGCCCACGGCGGGTTGGCCCCCGCGACGGCGCACGTCAGGGCGGCGACCCGGGCCGCGAACGCGGCGGCGTCGGCCGCCGTGTCCACATCCAGGCCGTCCAGCCGCCCGCCGAGCAGGCCGCGCTCGCCCAGGCGGTGCAGCAGCCCCGCCGTGAAGGCGTCGCCCGCGCCGACCGTGTCCACCACGCCGACGCGGGGGGCCGCCACCCGCGCGCGGGAGCCGTCGAGGGAGACGAGCGCTCCGGCCGCGCCCCTGGTCACCACCACGAGGCGGGCGCCCGCCGCGTGCCAGGCGTCGCAGGCGTCCTCCGCCGGCTCGCCGGGGGCGAGGAAGGCCAGGTCGTCCTCGCTCAGCTTGACGATGTCGGCGAAGGCGCACCAGCGCGGCACGTCGTAGGCCTCACGGGGCGCGAGGCCGGGCCGGACGTTCGGGTCGATGGAGACCGTCGCCCGCGCGGCGGCCTCCGCGGCGAAGCGCAGCACCGCCTCCCGTCCCGGCTCCCTGACCAGGGCGAGTGATCCCGTGTGCAGGCAGGAGGAGCCGCCGAGACCGGCTGCGGCCAGCTCGCCGGCGGTCCACCGCCAGTCGGCCGCCCCCTCGGCGTGGAAGCTGTAGGCGGCCTGGCCGCGGGCGTCGAGCGAGGCGACGGCGAGCGTGCTCGGCTCTGCCGCCTCCACGCAGCCCGACACGTCCACGCCCGAGGCGGCCAGCCGGTCGCGGAACAGCCCCCCGAACACGTCGCGGGAGATCCGGCCCAGGAACCGCGTGGGTGTGCCGAGCCGCGCGAGCGCCACCGCCGTGTTCGCCGGGCCCCCGCCGGGCAGCACCCGCAGCGCCAGCTCCGGGTCACCGGCCCCCCGACCGGCCCCGGGACGGGCGTCTTCGCCGCTCGCGCGGCCCGCGAAGGCGTCGGCCACGCACTCCCCGAGGACAGAGATCATCACAGTCGCCTCTCACCGCGTTGCCGATTCGTTACGGCCGTGGACCATTGACGTTTCCCGGATCGGAGTTCATCATCGCAACACAGCCGATGTCAACGATGACATATGTCAACGATGACATTGTGTTCGCCCTGATAGTAGGATGAGATCCGAGACCAATCTGATAGGACGCCACCATGAAAGCTAGGCTCTCGGCCGGTCTCCTGGCTGCCGCACTCCTCGCCGCCGGATGTGGAGGCGACGACGGCGGCGGCAGCGGCCAGCAGGCCGCCTCCAGCGCCAAGGTCGGTCTGATCACCAAGACGGAGACCAACCCGTTCTTCGTGAAGATGAAGGAAGGCGCGCAGAAGTCCGCACAGGCCAACGGCATGGAGCTGATGACGGCCGCGGGCAAGTTCGACGGAGACAACGCCTCCCAGATCACCGCCATCGAGAACATGGTGGCCGCCGGCGTCAAGGGCATCCTCATCACGCCGAGCGACACCAAGGCGATCGTCCCGGCCGTCAAGAAGGCCCGCGACGCGGGAGTCCTCGTCATCGCGCTCGACACACCGACAGACCCCCAAGACGCCACAGACGCGCTGCTCGCGACCGACAACTTCAAGGCGGGCGAGCTCATCGGGCAGTACGCCAAGGCCGCCATGGCGGGCAAGCCCGCCAAGATCGCCACCCTCGACCTGGCGCCCGGCATCACGGTCGGTCAGCTCCGTCACGACGGCTTCCTCAAGGGCTTCGGCGTCGCCGAGGGGGACCCGTCGATCGTCTGCTCCCAGGACACCCGCGGCGACCAGTCCAAGGGCCAGACCGCGATGGAGAACTGCCTGCAGAAGGCCCCCGACATCAACGTCGTCTACACCATCAACGAGCCGGCCGCGCTCGGCGCGTACACCGCGCTGAAGGCCAAGGGCCGTGAGAAGGACGTGCTGATCGTCTCCGTGGACGGCGGCTGCACCGGCGTCAAAGCCGTGCAGAGCGGCCAGATCGCCGCCACCTCCCAGCAGTACCCGCTGAAGATGGCCGAAGACGGCGTCAAGGCGGTGGCCGACTTCGCCAAGGGCGGCAAGAAGGCGACCGGCTACACCGACACCGGCGTCACGCTGATCACCGACAAGGCGGTCGGCGGCGTCGAGGCCAAGGACACCGCCTTCGGCCTCGCCAACTGCTGGGGCTGACATGGCCGTCATGGAAGCGACGCTGCCGCGGCGTCTCATCACCACCCCCACCGCGGGCCCGCTGGCGGCGCTGCTGCTGGCGTGCGTGTTCTTCTCGGTCAACTCCGAGCAGTTCCTCACCGGGGGCAACTTCTCGCTCATCATCCAGCAGGTCATGGTCGTCGGCACGCTCGCCATCGGCCAGACGCTGATCATCCTGACCGCGGGCATCGACCTGTCGAACGGCGCCATCATGGCGTTCGGCGGAATCGTGATGACGAAGCTGGCCGTCGACAGCGGCCTGCCGCCGCTGCTCGCCATCGCCGCCGGGCTTGCCGTCTGCGCGGCGTTCGGGCTGCTCAACGGGCTGCTCGTGATGAAGATCTCGCTGCCGCCGTTCATCGTGACCCTCGGCATGCTCAACGTGGTCTTCGCGCTGACCCACATCTACTCGCAGGACCAGACGGTCACCGACCTGCCGCCCGCGATGACGTACCTGGGCCAGACCTTCAACCTCGGCGGGACGAACGTCACCTACGGCTCCCTGCTCACCATCCTGCTGTTCCTGCTGTTCGCCTACCTGCTCGGCCAGACCGCCTGGGGCCGCCACGTGTACGCGCTCGGCAACAGCCCCGAGGTGGCCCGGCTGACCGGCATCCGCACCAACCGGCTCATCGTCGGCGTCTACACGGTCGCCGGTTTCGTGTACGGCATCGCCGCCCTGCTGCTGGTGTCGCGCACCGGAGTGGGCGACCCGCAGGCGGGGCAGACCGACAACCTCGACAGCATCACCGCGGTCGTCCTCGGCGGCACGAGCCTGTTCGGCGGGCGGGGGCTGGTGCTCGGCACGTTGATCGGCGCCCTGATCGTGGGGGTGTTCCGCAACGGGCTGCAGCTCATGGGCGTACCGTCGATCTACCAGACCCTCATCACCGGCATCCTGGTCATCCTCGCCGTCACCGTCGACCAGCTGTCCCGCAGGAGGAACCGATGACCCCCGTGCTCCAGGCTCGCGGCCTGGTCAAACGCTACGGCCACGTCACCGCGCTCGACGGCGCGGACTTCGATCTGATGCCCGGTGAGGTGCTCGCGGTCATCGGCGACAACGGCGCCGGCAAGACGAGCCTCATCAAGGCGCTGACCGGCGCCCTGCAGCCGGACGAGGGCGAGATCCTCCTCGACGGCAAGGCCGTGCGCTTCCGTGACCCGCTGGAGGCGCGCCGGCACGGCATCGAGACCGTCTACCAGGACCTCGCCGTCGCCGCCTCCCTCGACATCGCCACGAACATGTTCCTCGGCCGGGAGATCCGCAAGCCGGGGCTGCTCGGCACCGTGTTCCGGATGCTGGACAAGAGGCGCATGCGCGAGGAGTCGGCCCGGCACATGGCCGACCTCAAGATCGGCCTGCGCTCGCTCACGCAGCCCGTCGAGTCGCTGTCCGGCGGCCAGCGGCAGGGCGTCGCCGTGGCCAGGGCCGTCGCATGGGCCTCCAACGTCGTCGTCATGGACGAGCCCACCGCCGCGCTCGGCGTCAAGGAGTCGGGCCAGGTGCTCGACATGATCAGGCGGGTCCGCGACAGCGGCACCCCTGTCGTGCTGATCAGCCACAACATGCCGCACGTGTTCGAGATCGCCGACCGCATCCACGTCCAGCGGCTCGGTCGCCGGGTCGCCCAGATCAGACCGGGCGACTACAACATGGCTCAGGTCGTCGCCATCATGACCGGGGCGATGCAGGTCAAGGACGGCAGGACGGTGGTCGCCGACCAGGGCGCAGCGGAGGCGATCGGGCTGTAGCCGGGCCACTACCATGGTCGGAATGCGGCGCCCCACGATGGCAGACGTCGCCCGCGAGGTCGGCGTGACCGCCAAGACCGTCTCGCGGGTGCTCAACGACGACGGACCCGTCGCGGCCGACACCCGCGAGCGCGTCCTCGCGGCGGTGCGCAGGCTGGGCTACCAGCCCAACCTGATGGCCCGCAACATGCGGGTCGGCGCCCGCGACGCCGCGATCGGCCTGGTCATTCCCGAGATGGGCAACCCGTTCTTCGGCACGGTCGCGGGCGCCGTCGAGAGCGCCGTCCGCGCCCGCGGCCTGACCCTCATCGTCGGCTCCTCGAGCGAGACGGCCGACCTGGAGCAGTCGCTGATCGCCACGTTCCTGGCGCGCAGGGTCAGCGCCCTCATGGTGGTGCCGTCCGCCACCGGCGACCACCGCCACCTGCGCGCCGAACGGGCGGCCGGGCTGCCGGTCGTCTTCCTCGACCGCCCGGCCGTCGGGATGGCCGCCGACCAGGTGGTCAGCGGCAACCGCGACGGCGCCCGCGATGGCGTCGCGCACCTCCTCGCGGGCGGGCACCGCAGGATCGGCTTCGTCGGCGACCTGCCCGCCACCCTCTACACCCGCCGCGAACGCTTCCAGGGCTACCGCGACGCCCTGGAGGCGGCGGGCGTGCCGTTCGACCGGATGCTCGTCGAGAGCGGCCACGACCAGGAGGCGGCCTGCGCCGCCGTGCTGCGGCTGCTGGCGCTGCCCGACCCGCCGACGGCTCTGTTCGCGGCGAACAACTTCGCCTCCATGGGCGCCGTCGTGGCCCTCGCCCGAACGGGGCGGCGCGACGTGGCGCTCGTCGGGTTCGACGACCTCACCCTCGCGGAGGTGCTCGACCCGCCGCTGACGGTCGTCGCCCAGGACCCGGCCGCGATCGGCGCGGCCGCCGCCGAGCTGGTGCTGTCACGACTCGACGGCCACCGCTCCAAGGCGGCCCGCCGCCTCGTCATCCCCACCCGTCTCATCCCCCGCGGCTCCGGAGAGATCCCCCCGCCCTCGTGACGCCCGGCCTCGTGACGCCCGGCCTCGTGACGCCCGGCCTCGTGACGCCCGGCCTCGTGACGCGCCGCCTGCTTGATGCCCGGCCGCCTGACGCGTCGCCTGCTTGATGCCTGCCGTGTGATGCGCGGCCCGTGTGACGCCCCGCGTGTCTGGCCCCTCGCCTGGCCTCGCACGGTGTACGGCGGTGGTCAGGTGGGGTGGACGGTCGCGGCCCAGGCGCGGACGGTGCGGGCCGTCTCCGGGGTCACGTCCGAGCCGTCGAGGTCGCCCACCTCGGCCCAGCGGTAGGACTCGTGCTCGTCCGACAGGACCACCGGACCGTCGGGGTAGGGCACCGCGAACGTGACCTGGCGGGCCCTGCGGCCCGAACCCGACGTGTAGTCGAACGTCGCGGCGAAGTCGCCGGTCGGCGGCCCGCTCCAGCCGATCTCCTCCACCAGCTCCCTGCCGAGCGCGGACATCAGGTCCTCGCCGTCCTCGACGCCGCCGGAGGGCAACTCCTCGATGCCCGGCAGGAAAGCGTCGCGGGCCGAGCGGCGCAGCAGCAGCACCCGGCCCGCGCGGTGCACGACGGCCCCGACCACCAGCTTGCCGACACCGTCGCGACGGGCCCGCGCCACCAGGTCGTGTGCCACGGCCACCGGGTCGGCCTGGGTCATGGGCGCAGGCCGGCGAACAGGTCGTCCTCGTGGTCGGGGGCGTCGACGCGGGACAGGACCCGGATGAACGCCTCGTGGGAGAACGCCTGACGCTGCGTCTCCTCCGGCATGCGGAGCAGGAAGATGTTCTCGCCCTGGCTCTCGTGGGCCATCAGCGCCTTGAGCTTGCGCTCCACGTAGGGGGCGACGTCGACGACCGTGGTGACCAGCTCGTCGGGAGTGCCGAAGTCGTCGGACGGCTGGAAGTCGCCCAGGTCGGCCCCGCTCTCACGCATGAACTCGAACATCCGCTTGATCGCCGAGCGGGGGATCGCGGTGTAGTAGAACTTGGCCGGGACGCCGGACGCCTCGACGGCCGCGGCGGTGATGCGGTGAGCCTGGACGTGGTCGGGGTGGAAGTAGCCGCTGCCGCCGGTCTCGTCGTAGGTGACGACCACGTCGGGCCGGTAGCGCTCCATCAGCTCGGCGAGGCGGGCCGCGGCCGTGTCGACGGGCACGTTGGCGAACGCGTCGGGGTGGTTGTTGGTCTCCCACCCGTCCATGCCGGAGTCGCGGTAGCCGAGCAGCTCCAGGTGGTCGATGCCGAGCACGGAGACCGACTCGCGCAGCTCGGCCAGCCGCCGCTCGGCGACCGCCGCGTCGTCGTGGCCGTCGTCGCCCGGCTTGACGCCTCCGGGGCCGTCGCCCTGCTCGCCGTTGGTGCAGGTGACCAGCACGGTGCGGATGCCCTCAGCGGTGTAGCGGGCGAGGACGCCGCCGGTGCTCAGGCACTCGTCGTCGGGGTGGGCGTGCACGGCCATGAGGGTGAGTTGCCGGTCCATGGTCCGCAACCCTACTCCCCGCCACCGACAGATCCGCGTCCCCGTCCTGGCCGGGTCCTGGAGTCCCCGCCGGCCGTCCGCTGAGGCATGTGTGGGCATTCGCGCCCGCAGGATGTGGCCCACCCTGTCGTTCGCGCCCCCGAGCCGGAGGCCGATCGGGCAGACTCCTGAGCCATGACACATGACGGTGAGGCGTCCGGCTCCCTGCGCGGTGTGCTGGCCGAGGTCGCGGCCGAGCGCGCCGCGCAGGACGCGATGTGGGGGTTCCAGGACTTCCCCGACGGCACGGGGCGCACGGCCCTCGTGGGCGCCGGCGGGGTCCGGGAGGCGGGTGAGGCCGCCGGCCGGGCCAAGCGGGAGGTGACGGAGGCGGCCGCGCGCGGCGCGCTGACGTGGCGGCACGTCCTGCACGAGGAGGTCCTGGAGGCGTTCGCCGAGGACGACCCGGCCGCCCTGCGCGCCGAGCTGATCCAGGTGGCCGCGGTGGCCGTCAAGTGGGTCCAGGCGCTCGACCGGCGCCGCGAGCCCCCGCCGCGGCGGGTCCGGCAGCGCTTCCGCGCCATCGTGGACGTGCACGTCCTCCTGCTCCGGCCCGCACGGGACGGCGGGCCCACGTGGGACGGCGGCCGCACAGGGAACGGCGGCCGTACGCGGGACGGCGGGCCCACGTGGGACGGCGGCCGCACAGGGAACGGCGGCCCTACGCGGGACGGCGGGCCCACGTGGGAGGACGGGCCCGTACGGGACGACGAGTTCATGCCGGACGGCAGGCTCATGCGGGGCGGCGGATCCGTAGGGGACGGCGGGCTCGCGCCGGGCGGGCCGGGCGGCAGGGCGCGGACGGGCGCACCCCCGACGGGCGCACCCCCGACGGGCGCACCCCCGACGGGCGCACCCCCGACGGGTGCTCGCGTGCGCGAGGTGCTGCTGGGGCGGCGGGCGGGCACCGGGTACGGCGACGGCCTGTGGCACCTGCCCTCCGGCCACCTGGAGGCGGGGGAGTCGGTGATCGAGGCCGCGGTGCGCGAGGCGCGCGAGGAGACGGGCGTCGTCCTCGACCCGGCCGACCTGACGTTCGTCCACGTCATGCACCGGGCGCCGGAGCGGGTCGGCCTGTTCTTCGCCGCCACCCGGTGGCGGGGCGAGCCGTACAACGCCGAGCCGCACAAGTGCTCCGAGCTCGGCTGGTGGCCGCTGGACAAGCTGCCGCACGACATGGTCGGCTATCCGGACGCCGCGCTCGCGCACATCAGGGACGGCGTGCCGTTCGCCCTGCACGAGTGGCACCCCGTCGGCTGAGCGGGGTCACGCCGTCGCGGGCCAGGCTGCCGCCAGCCGGCGGTAGGAGTCGAGGCGGCGGTCCAGGTCGTAGGTGTTCATGGTCACCAGCACCTCGTCCGCCCCCGTCAGCTCCACCAGGCCGGCCAGCTCCAGCGCGACCTCCTGCGCCGTCCCGTGGACGCGCCCCTTGCGCGCCTCCTCGAACAGCGCCCGCTCCCGGTCGGTCATCTCCAGCGCCAGCACCTCCTGCGGCGGGAGCAGCGGCGGGAAGGAGCCGCGGGCGCGGGCGTGGGCCGTGGACCACGCCTCCGGCACCTGCAGCAGCGCCGCCTCCCGCGCCGTCGGGCCGACCGCGACGTCCACCGCCGCCACCACGTACGGCCGCGCCGCCCACGTCGAGGGACGGAAGCCGGCGCGGTACCGCCCCACCGCCTCCCGGGCCCGCCCGCCCGTCGCGCCGATCACCAGCGGCAGCCCGTGCGCGGCGGCGATGTCCGCGCCCGCCCCCATGGCCAGCACGAACGCCTGCGGCCTGAGCCCCTCGGCGGGCAGCGCGTGCACGCCCGGATAGGCGGAGCGCCCGGTGAAGAAGCCGAGCAGCTCCGCCAGCCGGTCGCCGAACTCGTCCGCCTCCTCCTTGCCGACCCCCAACGCCCGCCGGATGCCGCCCGTGAACCCCACGGACCGGCCGAGCCCCATGTCGACACGGCCCGGGTACAGCGACTCCAGCACGCCGAACTGCTCGGCCACCACCAGCGGCCGGTGGTTGGGCAGCATCACCCCGCCGGTGCCCACCCGGATGCGGGAGGTGGCGGCGGCAACGGCGGCGGCCAGCACGGTCGGCGCGGACCCCGCGGCGCCGGGGACGCTGTGGTGCTCCGACACCCAGAACCGGTGGTAGCCGAGCTCCTCGGCCTGCCGCGCGAAGCGGACGGTGTCGCGCAGCGCCTCGTCCGGCGGGTGTCCCTGCCGGACGAGCGAGCGGTCGAGGATCGAGAGCCTGGTCACATACGGGTGCAACACCGATGGACGCGGAGAATTCCTACTTCCGGTAGAGGCCGACCGACCAACGGACGAGCCGGTTCGGGGCCTCGGCCGGCATGGACGCCTTCACCGTGATGGTCACCGTCTTCCCCTTCGGCACGGTGATCCCCATCATCGCCGACGGGAACGACCCGCTCTTCCACACGCCGCACGAGGTGTTGCTGCCCAGGTCCCGGCCGTCCACCCGGGAGCTGAACCGCAGCCGGTCGGCCAGCTCGCCGGTGCAGATCTGGTCGATGCCGACTTCCCGGCCGTCCCCTCGGACCCGGAACGTGGCGGAGGACTCGCGCGGCCACGTGCCCGACCGGGTCTCCTCCAGCGTGAGGTCACCCTCGCGGCGCGGGAGCGCCCGCGGCGCGGGCGGTTCCACCGGCCGCTCGGGCGGCGTCCACTCGTACACCGCCAGCGACCAGTCGGCCGGGTCCTCCTTCACCTTCCGGCACGGATCGGACGGCTTGTCGCGCACGCAACCCCAGCCCTGGGTCGTCGTGTCGAAGGAGATCGTGACCTCCTTCCCGGTGCCCTGCGGCACGGGCAGCGAGATCAGCCTTCTGCCCTTCAGGCAGAACACACCGGGGAACACGGGCCTGCGACCGACGGTGATCTTGAGGGAGGCGTGGTTCCGGCCGCTCCCGGAACAGACGGAGGCCAGATCCAGCGGCTTGCCGGTCACGGGGATCGTGATCGTGGTCTTCCTGCCGGACGACGTGCCGACGGAGGCCATGCCCAGGCGCCGGTACCTGGCGCCGTCCGCCGAGGTGAAGGACTCGGGCAGTTCGGGCCGGTCCGCGCTCCGGGTGACGACCGCGGTGCCGTCGGCCGGGCGCGCGGCCTGCGCGCCGGGAAGAAGGCTCGGACCGAGCGCGGCGACCGCCGCCACGGCCGTCCCCGCGGCGGCGGCCACGACGGCGCGCCGGCGCCGGCGCATCCGGCGGATGCGCGCCCGTACCTGGTCGTGCCGGGAGGGGTTCGCCGGCGCCGGCCCCTCGCCGCGCTCGCGCAGCACGTCCCGCAGATCCTGTACGGTCACCGGTGCAACTCCCTCACGATCGACTCGTCCACGCGCAGCTTGGCCAGCGCCTTGGCCGTCTGGCTCTTCACCGTGCCGGGATTGCAGCCCATCAGCCGGGCCACCTCGGTCACGGGCAGGTCCTCGTAGAAGCGCAGCACGAGCACGGCGCGCTGCTTGGCGGGCAGCCGGCCCACGGCCTGCCAGAGCGCCTCCCGCTCGCCCAGCCCGGCGGCGGCGTCGCCGGCCGGGATGTCGGGCAGGTCGGCGCTCGGCAGCTCGCGGCGCCACCGGCGCCGCCACCACGACGTGTAGGTGGTCACGAGCACCCTGCGCACGTACGCCTCGGGCTCCTCCACGCCCGGCCAGGCGAACCACGCCTTGGCCAGCGACTCCTGCAGCAGGTCCTCCGCCAGCGCCCAGTCCCGGGTCAGCAGGTAGGACGTGCGTAACAGCAGGTCGGACCGCGCAAGCACGAAGTCCTGATATGTCGCCCGATCTGCCACGTGCTGCCTCCTGTCAGCGCTCCTGCCGGCGCCCGCTCACCACATTCCGGCCGTGTGGCCCCGGGCGTCCGGGGCCACTGCCGGTAGTGACGCATCGACACCGGACCCGGGTTGCCCGGGCAGGCGGACGATCGGAAGTGCCCGGGAGACGGCAGGCGGCCGAAAGGGCGCAGGCCGCGCTCGGGCCACGCGGGGGCCACGCGCAGGCGGCGGTCCGGCGGCGGTCAGGTGGTGGTGCGGCCGGCGCGGACGATGGTGAACGGGGCCAGCTCGCCCAGGCCGCGCACCGACAGCCGGTTGACCGGACGCAGCTCGAACGCCCGGTCGCCCTCCAGTTCCTCGGCCATCTCCGGGTCGGCGAGGATCGTGCCCGGGTTGGCCAGGGCCGTGAGCCTGCTGGCGAGGTTCACCGTGGTGCCGAACACGTCGCCCATCCGCCAGACGACCGGCCCGGCGGCCATCCCCACCCGCAGCTGCGGCATGGAGCGCGCCTTGGCGTGCGTCTCGATGAGCCGCAGCCCGATCTCCGCCGTCTCGTGCGCCTTCCCGGAGACGAACAGCACCGAGTCGCCGAGCGTCTTGACCACCCGCCCGCCGGAGGAGGTGACGACGTCGGCCGAGCGGCCCTCGAACTGGTCGACCAGCTCGGCCAGCTCCCGTTCGGTGATCTGCCTGCTCAGACGGGTGAACCCGACCAGGTCGGCGAATCCCACCGCGAGCCGCGTCGCGGTGTGGTCCTGGTCGACCATGCGGCCGGCCGCGGCGGCGAGCTGCCGCTGCCAGGAGTAGACGAGCAGTCGCGCGAGCGGCGGGACGACCCGGTCGGCCCGGCGTCGCCAGGCCCTGGCCCGCTCCGACAGCGGCACGCCCGCCTGGTCGAGCGTCTCCACGCCGAGCTGCGCCTGCGACTCGGCCAGCCGCGCCGTCGCCCGGCCCAGCGAGCGGGCCGTGAGCAGCACGTGCTCCTCGTCGTAGACGCCGTCGGTGACCATCCCGATCAGCGTCTTGAGCGCCTCGACGTCGGAGTCGGTGAACTCGACCGCGTCGTCGGCGACGTTCGGGAACCCCAGCGCCCGCCAGAACCGGCGCGCGCGGTAGACCGGCACCCCGGCCATGTGCGCGACCTGGTGGCTGGTGTAGCGACGGGGCTCGCGCAGGAACGCCTCTGCAAGCCCGTCAGGATCCTCGTGCGTCATGCTGCAAGATACACCGCGACGGGGGATGAGAGGGTCCCGTTTTGCCCCCATTTGCCAAGGTGGGGGCCGGGCGCGGCGCCCTCCGGCCGGGGCGGGTCACCCCTTGAGGCCGGAGCGGGAGATCCCCTCGATCACCCACCGCTGGGCGATCAGGTACAGCGCGAGCACCGGCAGGCTGGCGATCACCGCCCCGGCCATCAGCAGGTCGTAGCGGATGCTGTTGGCGCTCTGGAAGTTGCCCAGGCCCGCCGGCAGGGTGAGCGACTCGGGGCTGAGCAGCACGTACAGCGGCCACAGGAAGTCGTTCCAGTTGGTGAGGAAGGACAGCAGGAAGAGCGTCACGAGAGCGGGCCTGGCCAGCGGCAGCGCGATCGTGACGAAGATCCGCCACCGGTCGCACCCGTCCAGCTCGGCCGCCTCCTCCAGCTCGGCCGGCAGGGTCAGGAAGAACTGCCGCAGGAAGAACACCCCGAACGCCCCCGCGGCCGCGGGAACGATCACGGCGGGCAGGCTGTCCACCCAGGACAGCTCGTTGACGATCAGGAAGTTGGGGACCAGCAGCACGACCGGCGGCACGAACAGCGTCGCGACGATCGACGTGAAGATCACCCCCCGGCCCCGGAACCGGAGCCGGGCCAGCGCGTAGGCGGCCGGCGCCGCCGTGACGAGGACGAGGGCGGCGTGCCCGGTGGCCGCCACGAGGCTGTTGACGAACCACGTCATGACGGGGCTGTCGGCGCTGGAGAGGATCTCGCGGTAGGCGCCGGTGGTGAACGGGTCCGGGAGCCACGCCGGCTCGGTCGATCCGGCGCTCTCCCGGGTCTTGAACGAGGTGGCGACCATGTAGATCAGCGGGCTGAGGTACAGCGCCGCCAGCACGACGAGGACCAGGTGGAGCAGCGCCCGCCGCAGGCCGCGCACGTCTCGGGTCACGGCTTGCTCCTTCCCCTGAAGGCGCCGAAGACCAGGGCGCTGACGACCATGAGGCAGCCCGCCAGGACGAAGCTCATGGCCGAGGCGGTGCCCATGTCGAACTGGCGCAGGCCCGTCTCGGCGATGAGGTAGATCGCCGTCTTCGTCTGGTCGGCCGGGGCGCCTCCCGTGATCAGGTAGGACTGGCCGAACATGTTGGCCGAGGCCAGGATCGTCGCGTTGACCACGAATACCGTGACCGGTCGCAGGCCGGGCAGGGTCACCGCGCGGAACCGGTGCCAGGCCGAGGCGCCGTCCACCATCGCCGCCTCGTGCAGCTCGCGCGGGATGTCCTGCAGGCCGGCGAGGAAGATGACCGAGTTCAGGCCCAGCGTCCACCACACCGTCACCCCGACGAGGGCGACCCAGGCGGGCGGTACGGCGGTGGTCCACTGCACGTCCAGGCCCAGGTAGTGGTTGACCAGGCCGATGTTGCCGTCGAGCAGGAACCGCCAGACGAGGCCGACGACCGCGACGCCCAGCACGTAGGGGGCGAAGTAGACGGCGCGGTAGAGGTCGCGCCCCTTGAACCGGCCGTTCATCAGCAGCGCCACGAGCAGGGGCAGCACGATCAGCAGGGGGACCGAGGCCACCGTGAAGATCGCGGTCGCCCGCATCGCCGTCCAGAATCGTGCCCCGTCCACGTCTGCCGGGTCGAACAGGTCGGCGTAGTTCCGCAGGCCGACGAACGGCTTGGCCGGCAGGTTGATGTCCCACTCGTGCAGGCTCGTCCAGCCGCCGAACGCGATGGGCGCCAGCATGAAGACGGCGAACAGCACGAGGTAGGGGGCGAGGAAGGCGTACGGCGTCCAGGGCCGCATCCGCGGGGTGCGCGGGGCGGGCCTGCCGGGCGCCTGGGCGCCGGGCAGGCCGCGCGGCCGGGTCAGCAGGCTCACCGGGCGTACTTCCGCTTGTTGTCGGCGAGCAGTTTGTTCGCTGTCGCGACGCCCTCCTTCAGTGCCTCGCTCGGGGACGCCTGCTTGAGCACCGCCTTGGCCACCGCCAGTTCGAGGGCCTTGGACTGCACGTCGCCGACCCCGGGCAGCGCCGGCAGGAAGCGGAAGGAGTCCAGGTCGGCGGCCAGCCTGATCTGCGGCAACTCGGCCACGGCGGGGTCCTCGCGGGCGGAGTTGCGGGCCGGGATCATGCCGGCCTTGGCCCACTCGGTGGACAGCCGGCCCATGTGGTCGATGAAGAACTTGGCCGCCTGCACCTTGTCGCCGTCCTTGCCGGCCTGGGAGGTCATCACGAAGTTGTGGGAGGAGCTCCACACCGCCGCCGTGCCGCCGATGTTCGGGACCGGGCCGAGGCCCCACTGCAGCGACCTGGCGTTCGTCTTCAGGTCGTTGATCTGCCAGATGCCGTCCCAGGTGAAGCTGACCTTGTCGTTCTTGAAGGCGGCGTACTGGCTGTCCTGGGCGACCTGGGCGGGGCTGAAGCCCTTGTCGATCTGCTCGACCATCCAGCTCAGCGCCCGCACGCCCGGCTCGCCGCCCCACAGGGCCCGCGTGCCGTCGTCGCTGTAGAGCTCGCCGCCGTGCTGCCAGAGCAGGCTCATGAACATCAGGTGGGCGGGCCACTTGTTCGGCATCCAGAACGGGGCGGCGATCCCGGCCTTCTTCAGCTGCGCGAGCGCGTCCTCGTAGCCGGCCCTGTCGGCCGGGGCCTCGCTCAGCCCTATCTTCTGCAGGTGGGCCCGGTTCCAGTAGTCGCCGAGGCAGTGCACGTCGAGCGGCACGCTGTAGCGCTTGCCCTGGTAGACGCCGGCGTTCCAGACGGCGGGGATGAAGTCCGCCTCGCTCAGAGACAGCGCGCCGACGACGTCGTCCAGCGGCAGCAGCGTCCGCCGGGCGGCGAAGGTGCCCACCCAGTCGTTGTGGATGACCGCCACGTCGGGACCCTTGCCGGCGGCGATGGCCGTCGGCATCGCGGGATAGAGGTCCTCCCAGCGCCGGGTGACGTTGCGGACCTCGATGCGCCCGGCGAACTGCTTGTTGAACGTCTCCAGCATCGCCCGCATGTGCGGGCCGTCGCCGCCGGTGAACCCGTTCCAGTAGTCCAGGGTGACCTTGGGCCCGGTGTACTCCCCGCCGGAGAAGGTCGGCGCGGCCGAGGCGGGGGAGCCGGATCCGGCGCCGATCTTGGTGCCGCCCCCGCAGGCGGTCAGGGCGGTGAGCCCCACGGCGCCGGACAGACCGAGGAACGAGCGACGGGACAGGGAACTGCTCATGGTGACTCCTACGGGACGCTGGGAGCGAAGCGGACAATACTCCAAGAAACGGGCGGAAGCGTCAGGGTTGCCCCGTGTCCCGCCTGGTCGAGCCCGGTGCCGGCCCGAGGGGCGACCCGGTCGGGGGCGTCGGCCGTGTTGACGGCCGAGAGGTCGTCGTCGGACAGCTCCAGGTGCTCCACCGGGCGCAGGCCCGGGGGCAGCGCGATCTCCAGCGCGCACGGGCCGTGCCGGTCGCGGTTGACGACGAACAGCGAGATCTCCCCGGTCGCCGCGTCGTGGGTGGCCGTCGCCCAGATCGCGGGCGCATCGCCGTACTTGGCGGTCGGGATCGTCGCGCAGTCGGGCTCCACCCGCAGCACCTCGCCGCGGGCGTGCCGGGCGGTCAGCGCGAACGGGTGGAAGATGCTCTGCCGCCAGGCGGGGCCGCCCGGCTCGGTCCGGATGGGCGCGATCACGTTCGCGAGCTGGGCCAGGCAGGCGACGCCGACCCGGTCGGCGTTGCGCAGCAGCGTGATGAGCAGGCTGCCCACCACCACCGCGTCGGTGACGTCGTAGGAGTCCTCGATCAGCCGAGGGTGCTCGCTCCACTCCAGCGAGGACTCGCCGTGGAAACGGCTCTGGTACCAGACGTTCCACTCGTCGAAGGAGAGCCTGAGCCGCTTGCGGCTGCGCAGCTTCGCGCCCACGTGATCGGCGGTGGCGGCGATGGAACGGATCATGTGCTCCATGTCCGCGCCGCTGGCCAGGAACGAGTCGACGTCGCCGTCGGTCGGGTCGTAGTAGGCGTGCAACGAGATGTAGTCGACCAGGTCGTAGGCGGCCTCCAGCACCTCGGCCTCCCACGCGGCGAACGTCGGCATGGTGCTGTTGGAGCTGCCGCAGGCCACCAGCGACAGGCCCGGGTCCAGGCGCCTGAGCGCCCGCGCCGTCTCGGCGGCGAGCCGGCCGTACTCGGCCGCGGTCTTGTGCCCCATCTGCCAGGGGCCGTCGAGCTCGTTGCCCAGGCACCACAGCCGGATGTCGTGCGGCTTGTCCACGCCGTGCGCCCGCCGCAGGTCGGACAGACGGGTGCCGCCGGGGTGGTTGGCGTACTCGACGAGCTCCAGCGCCTCGGCCACGCCGCGCGTGCCCAGGTTCAGCGCCATCATCGGCTCCACGCCGGCCTTCGCCGCCCAGGCCATGAACTCGTTCAGGCCGAACCGGTTGTCCTCCAGGCTCCGCCAGGCGAGGTCCAGCCGCGCCGGCCGCTCCTCGACCGGGCCGACGCCGTCCTCCCAGCGGTAGTTGGAGACGAAGTTGCCCCCCGGGTAGCGGACGACGGTGACGCCCAGTTCGCGCACCAGCCGGAGCACGTCGGTGCGCAGGCCGTCGGCGTCGGCCAGCGGGTGGCCGGGTTCGTAGATGCCGGTGTACACGCACCGGCCCATGTGTTCGACGAACGACCCGAAGAGCCGGGGCTCGACCGGCGCGACGCGGAAGGCGGGATCCAGGGTGAGACGAGCGGTGGTCGCCAAGACAACAACCTCACTGTGAACGCGACGTTTCGTGGAGGTATTGATACAACGTTGCTTCAACGTTGTAAATGGCTGTGCGGACCGCCGATACCGGGGCGTTACGATCGACGGCGTCGAATCGTGTGCGGCAGGCGAGCCGTGCGACCTTGGGAGGTGAGTGCGGATGGGAGCGAGCCTGCGCGACGTCGCGCGCCTGGCCGGCGTGTCGGTGAAGACGGTCTCCAACGTGGTGAACGGGTACGCCCACGTGTCCCCGGCCACCCGGGCCAAGGTCGAGCACGCGCTCTCCCAGCTCGACTACCGCCCCAACCTGTCGGCGCGCAACCTGCGGCAGGGCCGCACCGGCGTGATCGCCCTGGCGCTGCCCGAGCTGGACGCCCCCTACTTCGCCGAGCTGTCGCGGTTCATCATCGACGCCGCCGCCGAGGTCGGCTGGCTGGTGATCATCGAGCAGACCGGGGGCAGCCTGGACCGGGAGCGGCAGGTGCTCGACGGGGTGCGCAGGCACCGCGTGGACGGGCTCATCCTCAGCCCCATCGCGATCGGCGCCGACGAGCTGGCCGCCCGTACCGACGACACGGCTCTGGTGCTGCTGGGCGAGCGCATCCACGGCGGCCCGGCCGACCATGTCGCGGTCGACAACGTGCGCGCGGCCCGCGACGTCACCGAGCACCTCATCGGGCTCGGCCGCAGACGGATCGCCGCCCTCGGGGCGCAGGACAACTCGATCAGCGGGACGGCCCCGCCCCGCCTGGCCGGCTACCGCGAGTCCCTGGCCGCGCACGCGCTGCCCGAGACGGTGGCGAAGGTGGACCGCTACCGCCGGGCGGAGGGCGCCGCCGCGATGGCCGCCCTGCTGGAGGCCCGGCCCGACGCCGTCTTCTGCTTCAACGACCTGCTGGCGCTCGGGGCGATCCGGACGATCCTCGCCGCCGGGCTGCGGATACCGGAGGACGTCGCGGTGGCCGGGTTCGACGACATCGAGGACGGCCGCTTCTCCACGCCCACCCTGACCACGGTCGCCCCCGACAAGGCGCAGCTCGCCGGGATCGCGGTCGACCTGCTCAAGCAGCGCATCGAGGGCCGGACCGACCGCCCGCCCCGCGAGGTGCACGCCACGTACCGGCTCATGACCAGGGAGAGCACGCTGGGCGGGCGCGGGGGAGGCGCGGCCGGCGACCTGGCCTGAGGCACCCCTGGGCCGAACGCGAGGGCCGCAGCCGGCTGGACAACGTAGAGCCCATCAATGGTCTAATGGCAATCCAATTGGATCGTGGACAGCGAACGGAGCCCCATGTTCGACGATCTCGACCTCGAAGTCCTGCGGCTGCGCCCCGGAGTGAAGTGGGCGCAGGCCGGGCCGGAGGTGCTGCCTGCCTGGATCGCCGACATGGACTTCCCGGTGCCTCCCCCGGTACGCGAAGCGCTGGCGCGCGCCATCGAGGTCGATCTGGGCTACCCCGCCTGGGACGACCAGCCGTGGGCGAACCCGCTCAACGAGGCCTTCGCCGAACGGATGAAGCGGCTGCACGACTGGACCCTGGACCCGTCGCACGTCCACCACTTCACCGAGCTGATCCAGGCGCTGCAGGTGCTGCTGCACGTCACCACCCGGCCCGGCGACGCCGTGGCCGTGCACACGCCCGCCTACCCCCCGTTCATCAAGACGCTGACGGACATGGATCGCCCGCTCGTCCCCATCCCCATGGTCGACGACGGCCACGGCTGGCGCTTCGACGCCGACCGGCTGGCCGAGGACGTCGCGCGGCACGGGTGCCGGGCCCTCATCCTGGTCAACCCGCACAACCCCACCGGCCGGGCGTTCGGCCGCGACGAACTGGCCGCGATCGCGGAGGTCGCCGACCGGCACGACCTCCTCGTCATCTCCGACGAGATCCACTCCGACCTCGTACACCAGCCGCACCGCCATGTCCCGTTCGCCGCCCTGGGTCCGGAGGACGCCGCCCGCACCGTGACGCTGACCTCGGCGAGCAAGGCGTTCAACCTGGCCGGGCTGCGCTGCTCCGTCGCGCACGTCGGCGACCCCCGCGTCCGCCGGGCGCTGGCCGCCCAGCCGCCGCTGCTGTTCGGCGAGGTCAGCTCCCTCGGCGTGCTCGCCACGCTGGCCGCCTGGCAGGACGGCGACAGCTACCTCGCCGAGGTACGCGCCACCCTCGCCAGGAACCGCGAACTGGTCGCCGCGTCGCTGCCCGACGGGGTGCGGCACCACCTGCCCGAGGCGACCTACCTCGCCTGGCTCGACTGCCGCGCTCTGGGGCTCGGCGCCGACCCGGCGGAGTTCTTCCTGCGGCGGGCGGGCGTCATGCTCAGCGGCGGTCCGGCCTTCGGTCCGGGCGGGGACGGCTTCGCGCGGCTGAACTTCGCCACCTCCGGGCCGATACTCGGGGAGATTCTGCGCCGCATGCGCGATGCCGCCGAGGAGGCGTCCGGCGGCTGACCCCGCGCCAGGCCGGAGCGCCGCGCACGGGGCGCCGGCGCGGGCGGTCCACCGGCGGATCGCCCGACGGCCGCCGCGCACAGGACGCCGGCGCGGGGCTACTCCAGCAGCGCGCGCAGCGCCGCGCGCTCCTCCGCCGGCACGTACCCCACGTAGTAGTCGTACATGGTGCGGCGCGACAGCCGGGCCGCGAGCGGGCCGTCGCCGGCGCGGACGGCGGCCAGCACCTCCTCGTGGTGGCGGATGCTCCGCCGCATCAGCGCCACCCGGTCGTCCGCCTCGGCGATCCGGCCCGAGACCAGGCCGAGCACGATCGAGCGGACCACCTCGGTGCAGATCTGGATGAGCTTGTTGCGGCTGGCCCGCGCCACCGCGTCGTGGAAGGCCACGTCGGCCGCGCTGAAGGCGTCGTAGTCCTGCTCGACCGCCTCGCGCATCCGGTCGATGGCCGCGTCCATCTCCGCGAGCTGCTCGTCGGTGCGCAGCCGCGCGGCCAGCAGGTTGGCCGAGGAGTCGAGGACCATGCGGAACTGCACCAGCTCCGCCAGCGACAGCCCCTGCACCCGGGCGAGCGTCGTCATCGACTTGTGCAGCGCGGCGGGGGTGAACGGCAGCACCTCGGCGCCGTTGGGGTCGCCCGGCCGGGACCGGACCAGGCCGCGCGCCTGCAGCACCCGCAGCGCCTCACGGACCGTGGACCGGCTCACCGAGAACTGCCCCATGAGGTCGCGCTCGCTGGGCAGCCGCTGCCCGGGGGCGAGCGCCCCGCTCTCGACGGCCTCCTCGATCTGCTCCACGATCCGTTCGTAGGCGCGTACGGCCCGCACCGGCTCGAAGCGTGGACCACCCATCAAAGCCCCCTTGACCTGAGCCGTCGTGGACTGGCAATGTGCATAGCCTACTGGTCAGACCAGTGCACTAGCCAGGAGGCTTGGGACATGAGGCGCATCGGCATCTGGATCGCCCTGGGCGGTCTCCTGATGAGCGCGGCCGCCTGCGGCGGCGGCTCCGGCGGGGGCGGCGCGGCCAAGGGCGGGTCGCTGACGGTCGGGTTCGTGGCGGAGCCGGCCAATCTCGACTTCACCTCGACCGAGGGCGCGGCCATCCCGCAGGCGTTGCTGGTCAACGTCTACGAGGGACTGGTCAAGCTCGGCCAGGACGGCACGATCCAGCCGTTGCTGGCCGAGAAGTGGGAGGTCTCGCCGGACCGCCGGACCTACACCTTCACCCTCCGCCCGAACGTCACCTTCACCAGCGGCGCCCCGTTCACCGCCGACGACGTCGTCTTCTCCCTCGACCGGGTCAGGACCGACTGGAAGCTGAAGATCAAGTCGAAGCTCGACGTCATCGACAAGGTCGAGAAGAAGGACGACACGACCGCCGTCGTCACGCTGAAGCGGCCCAGCAACGACTTCCTCTACGCGCTGGCCACCCGCCTCGGCGCGATGTTCAGCCGCACCGGCGTCGCCGACCTGGCCAACAAGCCCGTCGGCACCGGTCCCTACCAGCTGGCCGCGTGGAAGCGCGGCGACTCCATCCGGCTCGACGCCAACCCGAAGTACTGGGGTGCCAGGCCCGCGCTCCCGGCCGTCACGCTGAAGTACTTCAAGGACGCCACCGCCATGAACAACGCGCTGCTCACCGGCGGCATCGACGTCATCTCCGCGGTCCAGGCCCCCGAGTCGCTCCAGCAGTTCGCCGACCCGGCCCGCTTCCAGACGGTCGAGGGCACCACCAACGGCGAGGTGGTGCTGTCGATGAACAACGGCCGCCCCCCGTTCGACGACAAGAAGGTGCGCCAGGCTGTCCGGCACGCCATCGACCACAAGGCGCTGCTCGACACCGCCTGGGCCGGGCGGGGCCGGCCGATCGGCTCGATGGTGCCGCCCACCGACCCCTGGTACGAGGACCGCACCGGCGACTACCCCTACGACGTCGCCAAGGCCAAGGAACTGCTCGGCGGCAGGACGTACACCGTCAAGATGCGCATCCCCAACCTGCCGTACGCCGTGGCCTCCGCCCAGGTGGTCAAGTCGCAGCTCGCCCAGGTGGGCATCACGGCCGACATCGAGCCGCTGGAGTTCCCCGCCCGGTGGCTGGACGTGGTCTTCAAGCAGGCCGACTACGACCTGTCCATCATCAACCACGTCGAGCCCCACGACATGGGCATATTCGCCGACAAGTCGTACTACTTCCGCTACGACAACCCCGAGTTCGGCAAGCTGCTCGCCTCCGCCGACGAGGGCACCGAACAGCAGCAGACCGAGGACCTCAAGAAGGCCGCCAAACTGCTGTCCGACGACGCCGCGGCCGACTGGCTGTTCCTCTTCCCCAACCTGATCGTGGCCGAGAAGGGCGTCACCGGCCTGCCGAAGAACGCGATCTCCGAGTCCTTCGACTTCACGGGACTCGCCAAGCAGTGATCCTCTACCTGCTCAAGCGCCTGGCGGTGCTCCTGGCCAGCACCGCCGTCGCCGGGGCCGTCGTCTTCGCGTTCATGGCGGTGCTGCCCGGCGACCCGGCCGAGATCGCGCTCGGCGTCAACGCCACACCTGAGGCGGTGGCGCGGCTGCGCGCCGAGTTCGGCACCGACCGGCCGCCCGTCGTCCAGTTCCTCGACTGGTTCGGCGGGCTGCTCCAGGGCGACTTCGGCACCTCCTACGTCACCAGCTCACCCGTCGGCGAGCAGATCGGCGACCGGCTCGGCGTGACGGCGGTGCTCGTGGCCGGTGGCATGCTCATCGCGCTGCTCGTCGCGGTGCCGGTGGGCACGTTCGCCGCCGTCCACCACCGCGACCCGCTCGGCGCGGCCATCAGCGCCGCCAGCCAGGTCGGCCTCGCCGTCCCGGCGTTCCTCGCGGGCATCCTGCTGGTGTTCGTCTTCGCCGTGCGGGCGCAGGCGCTGCCCTCCGGCGGGTACGTGCCGCTCGCCGAGGACCCCGCCGGGTGGCTGCGCGGCCTGCTGCTGCCCTGGCTGTCACTCGGCCTCGTGCAGGCCGCCGTGCTCACCCGGTACGTGCGCAGCGCCGTGCTCGACGTGATGCGCGAGGACTACCTGCGCACCGCCCGCGCCAAGGGCCGCGGCCGGATGGGCGCGCTGTGGCGGCACGGGCTGCGCAACGCCGCCGTCCCCGTGGTCACCGTGCTCGGCCTGCAGCTCGCCACGCTGCTCGTCGGCGCGGTCGTGGTGGAGCGGGTGTTCGTCATCCCCGGCCTCGGCGACCTGCTGCTCAACGGCGTCGCCGGCCGCGACCTGCTGCTCGTCCAGGGGGTGGTGATGGTGCTCGTCGTGGCCGTCCTGCTGATCAACTTCGTGGTGGACGTCTGCTACGCGGCGCTCGACCCGCGGCTGCGGGGCACGCGGTGAGGGGCCGGGTCAACACCGCCCTCGTCACCGGCGGCGCGCTGGTGGGCCTGGTCGTGCTCGCCGCGCTCGTCTCGTTCGTGTGGACCCCCCACGACCCCACCTACGTCGACGCCGCGAACAAGCTGCGCGAACCCGGCGGCGGCCACCTCCTCGGCGCCGACAAGTTCGGCCGCGACACGCTGAGCCAGCTCATGGTCGGCGCCCGCACCACCCTCTACGTCGGCGTCGTCGCCGTCGGCATCGCCGCCCTGCTCGGCACCCCGCTCGGCGTGCTCGCCGGGATGACGCCTCGCGGCTGGCAGGCGGAGCTGGTCATGCGGGTCAACGACCTGGTGTTCGCCTTCCCGGCGCTGCTGCTGGCCGTCATGCTCGGCGCCGTCTACGGGGCGGGCACGCTCACCGCGATGATCGCGATCGGGGTCGCCACCGTGCCGGCGTTCGCCCGCGTCGCCCGCGCCGCGACCATGCAGGTCATGGTGACCGACTACATCCTCGCCGCCCGGGCCGCCGGCCGCCGCCGCACCGCCATCGCGGTGCGGCACGTGCTGCCGAACATCGGCTCGGTGCTCATCGTGCAGGCGTCGGTGTCGTTCGCCATCGCGATCCTGGCCGAGGCGGCGCTGTCGTTCCTCGGCTTCGGCACCCGGCCGCCCACCCCGTCGTGGGGCCGCATGCTGCAGGAGTCGCAGGAACTGCTGTTCTCCACCCCGCGCCTGGCCCTGTGGCCGGGCCTGGCGATCGCCCTGGCCGTGCTCGGCTTCAACCTGCTCGGTGACGGCCTGCGCGACCACCTCGACCCCAAGCTGAGGAGGGTGCGTGCTGAAGGTTGACCGCCTGAGCGTCCACGCGGGCCCCGTCGAGCTGGTGCGCGAGGTGTCGTTCGGCATCGCCCCCGGCGAGCGGGTCGGCCTCATCGGCGAGTCCGGTTCCGGCAAGTCGCTGACCGCGCTGTCGCTCATGGGCCTGCTCCCCGAGGGCGTCACCGCGACCGGCACCGCCCGGCTGGAGGGGCGCGACCTCGTCGGCGTCCCCGAACGGCGGCTCAAGGACCTGCGCGGCCGCCGGGTCTCCATGGTGTTCCAGGAGCCGATGACCGCGCTCAACCCGCTCATGCGGGTCGGCGCACAGGTCACCGAGGTCATGACCCTGCACGGCGTGCCCGCCGCCCGTGCCCGCGAGCGTGCCGTCGAGCTGCTCGGCCGGGTCCGCCTGCCGCAGCCCGCCCAGGTCGCCCGCGCCTACCCCCACCAGCTCTCCGGCGGGCAGCGCCAGCGCGTCATGCTGGCCATCGCCCTGGCCAACGAGCCCGACCTGCTCATCTGCGACGAGCCCACCACCGCGCTCGACGTCACCGTCCAGAAACAGATGCTGGAACTCATCGCCGAGGTCGCGCCCGCGCTGCTGTTCATCACCCACGACCTGGCCGTGGTCGCCTCGGTCTGCGACCGCGTCCTCGTCATGTACGGCGGGCGCGTCGTCGAGTCCGGCCCCCTCCGCGAGGTGTTCGCCCGCCCTCGCCACCGCTACACCGAGGGCCTGCTGGCCGCCTCCCGGCTCACCCCGCGCGGCACCCGGCTGGCCACCATCGCCGGCAGCGTCCCGCCCGCCGGCCACTTCCCCGGAGGGTGCGTGTTCCGCAACCGCTGCCCGCACGCCACCCCCGCCTGCGAGAGCGAACCCGCGCTGACAGGAGACGGCCATGCCTTCGCGTGCTGGCACCCCCACGGGTGACCCCCTGATCGAGGCGCGCGACGTCACCCGCGTCTACCGCCGCCCCCGCACCTCCCTCACCCGGCCGGGTGAGGCCGTGCACGCGCTGAAGGGCGTCTCGCTCACCGTGCGGCGCGGCGAGCGCCACGGCATCGTCGGCGAGTCCGGCTCCGGTAAGTCCACGCTGCTGCGGCTGCTGTGCGCGCTCGACCGGCCCACCGGCGGCTCCATCCGGTTCGACGGCCAGGAGATCACCGGCCTGCCCGAACGGCGGCTCGCCTTCCTGCGGCGCGACCTGCAGATCGTCTTCCAGGACCCGATGAGCTCCCTCGACCCGCGCATGCGGGTGCGCGACATCGTCGCCGAGCCGCTGGTCGCCCTCGGCCGGCCCGTCGGCGGGCGCGTCGCCGAGCTCCTGGAGGAGGTCGGGCTGCCCGCCTCGGCCGCCGACCGCTACCCCCACCAGTTCTCCGGCGGCCAGCGCCAGCGCATCGCCATCGCCCGCGCCCTCGCGCCCCGCCCCACCGTGCTCGTCGCCGACGAGCCGGTCAGCGCGCTCGACGTGTCGGTACGCGGCCAGATACTCAACCTGCTGGCCGACCTGGTCGACGAGCACGGCCTCACCCTCGTCTTCGTCTCCCACGACCTGGCGGTGGTCCGGCACGTCTGCGAGACCGTCGCGGTCATGAACGGCGGCGAGATCGTGGAGACGGGCCCGGTGGACGACGTCTGGGCCCGGCCGGCTCATCCGTACACCCGCACGCTCCTGCAGGCCGTACCCACCTTGGAGGGATTGCTGTGATCGAGGTCGACGCCCAGGGGGTCGTGGAGTTCACGCAGGCGCTGGTGCGCGTCCCCAGCACCAACGACCCGGCGCGGGGCCGCAGCGAACGGCCGGCCGCCGACCTGGTCGTGGCGAAGATGCGCGAATGGGGCTGGGAGCCCGCAGTCCACGAGGCGGCGCCCGGCCGGCCGAACGTGGTGGCCGTCGTCGAGGGCGGTGGGGGCGACGGGCCGACGCTCATGTTCGAGGGGCACACCGACGTGGTCACCGAGGGCGACCTGTCGGAGTGGACGGTGGACCCGTTCGGCGGCGAGATCCGCGACGGACGGCTGTGGGGCCGCGGCAGCGCCGACATGAAGTCCGGCCTGGCCGCCACCCTCTACGCCACCCGGGCGCTGCAGCTCGCCGGGCCGTTCCCCGGCCGGATCAAGGTGTGCGCGCTGGCCGACGAGGAGGGCCTGATGATCGGCGCCCACCACTTCGTCGCCGAGGGACTCGCGGCGGACGTCGACGGCGCCATCGTCGCCGAGCCCGAGGCGGGCGAGATCTGCGCGGTCGCCAAGGGCGCGCTGCGACTGCGGATCGACCTCACCGGCAAGATGGCGCACGGCGCGATGCCCCGCCACGGCCGCAACCCCATCCCGGCTGCCGCGTCGCTGCTGGCCGCCCTGGAGACGCTGGAGAAGGAGCTGCAGGAACGCCACCCGGCGCACGAGCACCTGGGCGAGGTGTACGTGACGCCGACCGTCGTCCGGGCCGGCACCGAGGAGCAGGTGAACGTCATCCCCGCCGTCGCCTCGGTGTTCGTGGACGTGCGGACGATCCCCGGCGTGGACCACCAGGAGATCGCCGGCCGGGTCGGCGCGCTCACCGCCCGCGACGGGATCGCCGCCGAGGTTTCGATCCTGGTGGACCGGCCACCGGTGGACGTGCCCGTGGACGACCCGGTCGTGGTCGCGCTCGCCGCCGCCCATCGGGCCGTCACGGGCGCGGAGCCCGTCTACGGCGGGGTGCCCGGCTCGACCGACGGGACCGTGCTCACCCACTGGGGCGGCATCCCGTCCGTCGTCTACGGGCCGGGCGGCAAGTGGATCGCGCACCAGGCCGACGAGTACGTCGAGGTGGCCGAGATCGTCCGGTGCACCCGCGTCTTCGCCGAGGCCGCCCGACGCTTCCTCACCCGGGACCTGCCGTGAGCACCGGGCCGGGCCGGGTGGCGGGGCCGGTGGCGGGCGCCGCGAACGCGCTGGTGGACGTGGCCGGGCTGCGGGTCGGTCACGCCGAGCGGATCGGCGACGGCCACCGCACCGGCACGACCGTCGTGCTCGCGCCCCCCGGCGGCATGGTGGCCGGGGTGGACGTGCGCGGGGCCGCGCCGGGCACGCGCGAGACCGAGCTGCTCGATCCCCGCAATCTCGTCGAACGCGTGCACGCCGTCGTCCTCACCGGCGGCAGCGCCTTCGGCCTGAGCGCGGCGTGCGGCGTCATGGACCGGCTGGCGGACGCGGGGACGGGCTTCCCCGTCGCTGGTGGCGTGGTGCCCATCGTGCCCGCCGCCGTCATCTACGACCTGGGGCGCGGCGGCCGGTTCCGCGCCGTGCCGGACGGCGCGCTGGGCGCGGCCGCCTACGACGCGGCGTCGGCTTCCGAGGCCCGCAACGGATCGATCGGCGCGGGCGCCGGCGCCGTGGCGGGCGGACTCGCCGGCGGCGTCGGCACGGCCAGCGCCGTCCTGCCGTCCGGCGCCACCGTGGCCGCCCTCGCCGTGGTCAACGCCGCCGGGTCCGTGCTCGACCCCGGCGGCGCGTTCCTGTCCGGCGCCAGGTACGGCCTGCCGGGCGAGTTCGGACACCTGCGCGAGCCGCTCGCGCAGGAGGCCGCCGCCTGGCGGCCCGGCGCCGTGACGTCGTTCAACACCACGATCGGCGTCGTCGCCACGGACCTCACGCTCACCAAGGCGCAGTGCGGCAAGCTGGCGGGCGTCGCCCACGACGGCCTGGCCCGCGCGATCAGACCGGCCCACACCATGGTCGACGGTGACACGATCTTCGGCCTGGCCGGCTGCCGCGGGCCGGCCCCCGGCGCCGACGACCTGCAGGACGTGCTCGCCGCCGGGGCCGACGTGTTCAGCCGCGCCGTGGCGCACGCCGTGCTGGCAGCCACCGGACGGGACGGCGCGCCCGCGTACCTGGACGTGTTTCCCAGCGCTGTAGGGGGAGTGGCGTGATTTTTCACGATATAGAGGACGGCTGGCCGGAGGGGTTGCCCGTCGGGCCGGGCTGGGTCGAGACGGGCGCCACCCGCGAGGTCGTCTTCCCGTACGACGGCTCCGTGGTGGGCGCGGCCCCGGTGGGCACCGCCGAACTGGCCCGCCGGGCCGTGGACGAGGCCCTCGCCGTCGCGCCCGCCGTGGCGGCGCTGCCCTCGCACGCCCGCCGCGCCGCCCTCATGGGCGCGCACGACGCGCTGGCGGCCCGGCGCGAGGCCTTCGAACGGCTGCTCGTGCTGGAGACCGGCAAGCCCCTGGTGGACTGCCGCGTCGAGGTGGCGCGCACGCTCGTCACGCTGGCCACCGCCGCCGAGGAGGTGGCCCGGCTGCACGGGGAGACCGTGCCGCTCGACCTGCTGCCGGCGGGGGAGGGGCTGTTCGGGTTCTGGACGCGGCGGCCCATCGGCGTGGTCGTCGGGATCACCGGCTTCAACTATCCGCTGCTGCTGGCCGCCCACAAGATCGCGCCCGCGCTGGCGGCGGGCTGCCCGGTCATCGTCAAACCCGCTCCCGCGACGCCCCTGGCCACCCTCTGGCTCGTCCACCTGCTGCGCGCCGCCGCGGACGGGGAGGGCGCGCTCCCGCCGGCGGGCGTGCAGCTCGTCACGGGGGACGTCGAGGTGGGGCGAGCGCTCGTGGAGGACCGCCGGATCGGCGCCGTGTCGTTCACCGGTTCCGCGTCGGCCGGTCACGCCATCGCCCGCGCCGCCGCCCCCACCAAGGTGCTGCTGGAGCTCGGCTCCAACGCCGCCCTCGTCGTCGCCGCCGACGCCGACCTCGAGGCCGCCGCCGCGGCCGTCGTGCGCGGCGGCTACTACGCCTCCGGCCAGGCGTGCATCTCCGTGCAGCGGGTCCTGGTCGAGGAGCCCGTCCACGACGAGTTCGTCGCGCTGCTGGCCGAGCGGATGGCGGACGTCGTCGTCGGCGACCCCCGCTCGCCCGAGACGCGGGTCGCCCCGCTCATCGACCCGGCCGCCACCGAACGCGTCCTCGCCTGGGTCCGCGAGTCGGGCGGCACGCTGGTCACCGGCGGCGCCCTCGACGGCCGCGCCATCACCCCGACCGTCCTCGCCGGCGTCCCCGACGGCGCCGCCGCCTGGGACGAGGAGATCTTCGGCCCGGTGGTGTGCGTCCGCCCGGTGCCCGGCCTCGACGCCGCCTTCGCCGCGGTCAACGCCTCCAGGTACGGGCTGCACGCCAGCGTCTTCACCCGCTCGCTGGCCACGGCCTTCGCCGCGATCGACCGCATCGAGGCGGGCGGCGTGGTGGTCAACGACGTGCCGGGGTTCCGCGCGGACAACATGCCCTACGGAGGCGTCAAGGACAGCGGCGCCGGCCGTGAGGGCCCCCGCTTCGCCATCGAGGAGCTGACGGTCACCCGCATGGCCATCATCCGCCCGTGATCACTGCTCGAGCGGCTCCGCGCCGAGGAACCCCAGCTCCAGCAGGTCGCGGGTGAACGGCAGGCCCGTGATCCGGCTCGCCAGCGCGAAACAGGCGGGGATCGGCGGGTCGCCGTCGCCGGGATCGAGGCCGGTCTCACGCATCCACGTGAGGAAGCGGTCGGGGTCGCCGCCCTCCCGCGCGCCGGGGGCGATCGGGTCGAAGGAGGTGACGACCTCGCCGTCGGCCAGACAGGTGAAGCGGTCGGCGGCGTAGTCGTGGCGGCAGACCGACACCAGCTCGGTCCCGGCCGAGACCCGGGCGCCCGTGTCGGAGTCGATCGCGAGCTTCCAGCCGCCCGGCTCGACGACCATGGTCCAGCCGCCGATCCGCACGGCGCCGACGCAACCGGCCGCGCCGTCGGCGTTGGCCGCCGACCGCTCGCTCAGCTCGTCGAAGGTCATCTCCTCCATCGTGCTCTCGTCCACGCCGAACCGCCGGAGCGCCTCCCGGGGGGACAGGTCGCGGACGAACGACACGCAGTAGACGTCGTCCAGGGCGTCGTCTTCGCCGAGCCAGCGGAAATCCGCACGAGTTCGCATGCCCGGCATGATCCCACCCGCCACCGACAACGGGCCCTGAGCCTTCCCGGGCGACCTCGCTTCAGAGCAGGGAGCCGCCCGTCGCGTCGATCACCCGGCCCGTCACCCAGCGGGCGTCGTCGGAGGCGAGGAACGCCACGACGCCCGCGATGTCGTCCGGCTGCCCGATCCGGCCGAACACCGAGGCGGCCGCGGCCTGGGCCGCCGCCTCCGGGTCGCTCAGCCACCCGGCGTTCACGTCGGTGTCCACGTAGCCGGGCGCGACCGAGTTGACCGTGATGCCGCGCGGACCGAGCTGCTTGGCCAGCGTCAGCGTGAACACATCGAGGGCCCCCTTGGTGGCGGAGTAGGCGATGACGTCGGGCAGCGCGATGCGGGTGACCCCGCTGGAGATGTTCACGACGCGCCCGCCGTCGCGCAGCCCCCGCCGCAGCGCCTCCTTGACGATGAAGAACGGCGCCCGGACGTTCACCGCGAACACCTGGTCGAACTCCTCCTCCGTGAGCCCGTCCAGGTCCGAACTGGTGGCGATGGCGGCGTTGTTGACGATGATGTCCACGCCTCCCCGCGGCGCGTAGGCGGCGACCGCGGCGTCGAAGGCGTCCCACAGCGCCACCGCGTCACCGTGGCCGCCCAGCTCCGCGCGGAGCGGGAACGCCCGGCCGCCGCCGCCTTCGATGCGCGCCACGACCTCCTTGGCGGCGACCTCTTCGCGGGCGTACGCGACGGCCACGACCGCTCCGTCGCGGCCCAGCCGCTCGGCGATGGCCCGGCCGATCCCGCGGCTCCCACCGGTGACCAGTGCGATCTTGCCGTCCAACGGCTTGCTCATGACATGCCTCCTATTTGTTGAGCGGTCACTCAAGAAATACAGTAGCACGGATTCTTGAGTGAGCGCTCTAGAATGAGGGCATGGCGACGACAGGGGGGACGCGGGGCCGCCCGCGCGGCTTCGACCGGGACACGGCGCTGGCCGAGGCGACGCGGCTGTTCTGGGAGCGCGGCTACGAGGCGACCTCGGTCGGCGAGCTGACCGAGGCGATGGGCATCCGGCCCGGCAGCCTCTACGCCGCGTTCGGCGACAAGAAGGCCCTGTTCAGGGAAGTGGTGGAAACCTACGGGCGCTCGCCGCTCGGCACCTTCATGGCCGACGCCCTGCGCGAGGAGCCGACGGCGTACGGCGCCTTCGCCCGGATCCTGCGCGAGGCGGCGTCGATCTACCCCGACCCGTCGCATCCGGCGGGCTGCCTGACCATCTGCGCGGCCACCAACGTCACCGTCCAGGACGCCGAGGTGGGGGAGTACCTTCGCGACCTGCGCAACGCCAACCTCGTCGTCTTCGAGGCGCGGCTGCGCGAGGCGCGCGAGCGGGGCGAGCTGCCCGCCGGCGCCGATCCCCGCGCGCTGGCCGGTTACTTCGGGGCCGTCATCCAGGGCATGTCGCAGCGCGCCCGTGACGGCGCCGGGCCGGAGGAGCTCGCCACGATCGCCGAGGTGGCCCTGGCCGCCTGGCCGGGCCGCCGCGACTGACCCGCGTCACGCGGGCCCGGTCACCCGCGACCCGGTCGCCCGGGGAGGTCACCAGCGGTCGGCCACCTGCGGTGCGAGGAGTTCCTCGTAGACCTCGCGCACGGCCTCCAGGTGCCGCTCCGCCAGCGGCGCCAGATCCGCGGCGGCCGCGTTGGACCGGGCCTGCTCCGGGTTGCGGGCGCCCGGGATCACCACGCTCACCCCGGGCTGGTCGATGATCCAGCGCAGCGCGAACTGCGCCATGGTCGCGCCGTCCGGCACGAGCGGCGCCAGCCGTCGCACCGCCGCCAGCCCCGTCGAGAACTCCACCCCCGAGAACGTCTCGCCGACGTCGAAAGCCTCGCCGTGCCGGTTGAAGGTCCGGTGGTCGTTCGCCGCGAACGTCGTGTTCTCGTCGTACCTGCCCGACAGCAGGCCGCTGGCCAGCGGCACCCGCGCGATGACGCCCACGCCCGCCTCGCGCGCCGCGGGCAGCACCTCCGCCAGCGGGCCGAGCCGCAGCATGTTGAGGATGATCTGCACGCTCGCCACGCCCGGCCGCGCGATCGCGGTCAGCGCCTCCGCGCGCGTCTCCACGCTGACGCCGTACGCCGCGATCCGCTGCTCGGCGACCAGCGTGTCGAGCGCGTCGAACACCTCGCCGGAGGAGTAGACGGCCGTCGGCGGGCAGTGCAGCTGGACCAGGTCCAGCACGTCGACGCCCAGGTTGGCCCGGGAGCGATCGGTCCAGGCGCGGAAGTTGGCGAGCGTGTAGTTGCCCGGCTCCTGCGGCATCCGGCGGCCCATCTTGGTCGCCACCGTGATGCCGTGCCCCGGGCGGGACTTCAGGAACCGGCCGACGAGCCGCTCACTGGTCCCGTCCCCGTAGACGTCGGCCGTGTCGATGAACGTCATCCCGGCGTCCGCGGCGGCGGCCAGCGTCGCCAGCGCCTCCTGTTCGGGCACCTCGCCCCAGTCGGCGCCGAGCTGCCACGCGCCGAGCCCCACCACGCCCACCCGGCGGCCGGTCCGGCCGAGAACTCGCTGCTCCACGTGATCCCCCTTCTCTCGCTCTCTCCCGCTGCGAACGCTAACATCACCGCCGGACGGCGTTTCACCGCCCTTCGGGGGACGCCCGCGGGGGCGATCAGTTGGGCGGGTCGAAGCGGCCGTCCACCGCGGTCCAGCCTCCGTCCACGTACAGCACCGAGCCGGTCACGAAGCTCGCCGCGTCGCTCGCCAGGTAGACCACCGCCCCGGCCATCTCCTCGGCGCGCGCCCACCGGCCCAGCGCGCTCTTGGCCGCGTACGCGCCGTACCAGGCGGGATCGTCCTTGATCTGCCGGGTCAGCGGCGTCTCCACCACGCCCGGCGCGATGGCGTTGACCCGCACCCCGTGCGGGCCGAACTCGGCGGCGGCGGTCCGCAGCAACTGCACCAGCCCCGCCTTCGTCGCCGAGTACACGCCCTGGCCCGGCTCCGTCACCGCCGCCCGGATCGACGCGAACCCGATGATCGATCCCCGGCCCCGCGCCACCATCGCCGCCCCGAAGGCCCGCACCACGTCGAACGAGGCCCGCAGGTTGAGGTCCACGACGCGGCCGAACTCCTCGGCGGTGTAGTCGAGCAGCCGCTTGCGAACGTTCGTCGCGGCCGTGAACACCAGCACGTCGGCAGGCTCGTCCGCGGCCGCCTGGCGCACGGCGTCGCCGTCGAGCACGTCGAGCAGCCGCGCCGTCCCGCCGCACCGGCCGGCCGTCTCCCGGGCGGCGGCCACGTCGCGGTCGGCGCACACCACCTCGGCGCCCTGGGCGGCCAGCGCCAGCGCCGCCTCCCGTCCGATGCCGCTCCCGGCCCCGATGACCACAGCCCGCCGCCCGTCCAGGCGGAACAACCCCTCGTATCCCGTCATGCCGCCCACCTTAGTGACTGGTCCGACCAGTACACCAGCCTGACAGGCTGGAGGCGGAAGCCGGCAGCCGGGGTTCGGGCTCGCCCGCGCAGCTCACGAGATCACCGGCAGCGCGGTCAACCCGCCGCGCACCCTCCGTTCCCGGGCCTCGGCAGCCCGCACAGCCGCCGTCCGCTCGCCGACCGCGTTCTCTCGCCGGGCCGGTTCGCCGTGCGCGCCGCCGGTCGGAGACCTAAGCCGGCTGGGGCGGATCCTCGCCCGTCAGGCCGTCGATCGCCTCGCGGAACAGGTCCGCGTGGCCGACGTGCCGGGCGTACTCGTCATGGAGGTCGACCAGCACGCGGCGCACGTTGGGCGCTTGCCCGTCCCCGGTGACGACGAACCCGGCGGGCCGGTCAAGGCCGCCGTCGGCCAGCATCCTGGCCACGGCGGCCCGCGAGCGGGCCACGGCCTCGCTCCACCGGGTGTAGAGCTCGCCGGGCGTGTCGGCGGCCGCGGCCTGCCACTCCCAGCCGCGTGCGGCGGTGTCCCAGGGCGGCGTGGGCCGCTCCCCGAACAGGCGCCAGGCCGCCGTCTCCTCCTCGACCCGGGTCAGATGCTTGATCAACCCGGCCAGGGTCATCGCGCTCGGCGGGTGCGGCCGATGCAGGGCGGCCGCATCGAGGCCCCCGGTCTTCCAGGCGAACGTGGCACGGGAACGGTCGAGCGCGAACAGCAGCATCTCGACCTCGCCGGCGGTCGAAGACGGCTCGCTGAAGACGGTGTCGTCGGTCATGGTGCGCATGCTAGGGCGCGTTCCGGACG
The DNA here is from genome assembly GCF_002850745.1 of Nonomuraea indica. Lineage (GTDB taxonomy): Bacteria > Actinomycetota > Actinomycetes > Streptosporangiales > Streptosporangiaceae > Nonomuraea > Nonomuraea indica. The sequence goes on along the minus strand of NZ_KZ559481.1, from coordinate 92,236 downwards.
TTCTCCGTCCGGAACGCGCCTCTCGGCCACCCCGGCGCCGCCCCGCCGAGCGGGTCAGCTGGTACGGCGGGCCTCCCAGTCGGCGCGGAGGAGCTCGTACTCGACCTCGCCCTCCTCCGACCCGTCGATGACGTCCGGCCAGTCGGGGAAGAACGTGCGCACGTGGCGCAGCCCGCACTTCTCCATGACGCGGCGTGAGCCGCGGTTGACGGTCATCGTCTGGGCGAAGACGCGCCGGGCGCCCAGCTCGCCGAAGGCCTTGTCGATCAGGGCCAGCGAGCCCTCCGTGGCGTAACCCTTGCCCCAGTGCGCCCGGTGCAGGCGGTAGCCCAGCTCGGGCTCGTCGGAGGCGCCGCCCTGAGCCGCCCGCAGGTGGAACCAGCCGGTGAACAGGCCCGTGGCCCGCTCGACGGCGGCGAAGAAGCCGGAGGCGGCGAACGCGGGCAGTGTCTCGTGGACGATCACCTCGCGCGGCGTGGGCCTGCCGCCGTTGAGGAAGCGCATGACGGCGGGGTCGTTGTGCAGCGCGACCAGGTCATCGGCGTCGGCATCGGTGAAGCGGCGCAGGACGAGCCGGTCGGTCGTGAGGTAGATCTCCACGGCACGCCACGGTAACCACCCTTCCGGCGGCCGCTCAACGGGTTTTCCGGTGACCGTCTCCGCCCGGTACGTCCGGGCGGAGACGGCCGGCGCGGGCCCTACTCCAGCACGAACGTGATCAGCATGTTGACCTTGTAGCCGGTGATGCCGCCGTTCTCGTCGAGCTGCACCTCCTGCTCCTTGATCCAGGCTGACCGGAGCCCTCGCAGGGTCTGGCCGGCTCTCTCGATGCCGACTCGGACGGCGTCCTCGAAGCTCTTCTCCGACACCGCGCTGATCTCGGTGACGCGGGCGACCGATGACATGATCCTCGCTCCCTTCATCTCCGTGGTCGGCTCCCGCTACCCGGGTCGACGCCGATCAAGCACGGAAGCAGAGGGAGGCTCGGGTCCGCCGGGCGTCACGGACCGTCGCGGCCCTGCGGGAGCCGGAGACGGGCTGTCACGAGCTGGAGCCCCATGTCGGCGGCAGATTGACGCCCAGTGAACAGGTGTGGTCAGGTCGTGACAGATGTTTCTGTTGTGATGATTGATACCGCTTCGGGGGTTAAGCGTTTCATGCCGCGGTTCCCACGGCACGTGCTCGTCCGCGTGCTCGCCTCCGCGTCCCTGGCGAGTGCCACCCTGGCGGCCACTCCGGCCGCCGTCCACGCCGGTCCCGCCGGCTGGGTGGCCGGTCCCGCCGTCACGAGCCCCGTCCGCGACGGCGGCACCCCGACCGCCGGCGTGCGGGTACGGCCGGTCCCCGGCGTACGGAAGCCGGCGGGCGCCGCCGTGGACGTTCCCCGCGAACCGTCCCTGGCCCTGCGCGAGCCCGGCGATCACGGCACCGGCCCCGCCGCTCCCGAGGTGACGACGCCCGCCGGCCCGGGGCTGGTCCGCGAGATCGAGCGGGAGGCGGCCGAGCAGGTGGGCGGCCGCGGCCCCGACGTGGGCGACGTGCTGCCCGACACAGCCCGGGCGCGGCCCCTGCCGCTGAAGGCTCCTGCCCGGAAGGTCCTCGGCGCCTTGGGCCTGCCCGGAGGTTCCGGCGCCGCGTCCGCCGGTACCGGGCCGGCGTACCGGCTGTGCGTGCGCGGTCCCGGCGTGCCCGTCTCGTGCTCGGCCACCCGGCTCGTGGCCACGCCCGTCGCGGCGGACGTCACCGGCGACGGCGTCCCCGATCTCGCGGCCGTCCTCACCCCCGCCGCCGCCCCGCGCGAGGCGGCCGCGGGGCTGGCGTTCGCGGTCCGCCGGCTGCCCGGCGCGGCCGGCCGCCTCAGGGCGCTCGTCTGGGCCGAGTACGACGGCCGGGTGGCGGTCGGGTTCGACGGACTGCGGGGCGGCGCGGAGCTGCCGGAGGCGGAACGGGGCACGTTCACGGTGGACCTGTCCGGCAGCAGGGTGACGGCGAACGTGCGGCGCACCCGGCCGGGCGCCACCGCCGCCGTCGTGGCCGGACTGATCGGCCGCACCGCGGTCAGCCTGCGCCAGACCCCCGCCACCGAGAAGCTGACCGTGGACGCCTCCCTGGGAGCGACCTCCCGGGACCCCGCCGGTCGTGACCTTGCCGATGGGGACTCCGCCGGTCGCGACGCCTCCGGCGCGGAGCCCACCGGGCGTGACGCCGTCTCCCTCGCCCTCGACGCGTCCGCGCCCGCCGCCGTCGAGGCGGTGGCCGTCCAGCGCGGCCGGTACACGCGGGCGCTGCTCGACCGGATGCCCGCCCGCGCCCGGGTGGAGCTCGCCCGGGGCGACGCCGGGTCCGCCCGGGTCCGCTTCACGGGCCCGAGCGCCGTACGCCGCGCCGAGCTGCGCACCTACCACTACCGGGACGGCCGCCTGTCCCGGGCGGCGAGCGTCGAGGTACGCCGCGCCCCGCCCTCGTTGACGGCCGCGTACGCGCCGGAGGGCACGGAGGACGGCACGCGGACGCTGACCGTCGACTCCGGCCGGTCCGGGGCGGGCTCGGCGCGGCTGCTGTACTACGACCGGGCGTCGGCCGGGACCGTCCTGCGGGCCGAGCTGGACGACCTGCCCGCGAAGGTGCGGCTGGTGCACGACCCGGCCAGGCACCGGCTGGCCCAGACCACCAGCTCGCCCCTCGGCCGTCTCGCCGTGGTGCTGCAGCGCGGCGGGGGCGCCCTGGCCACCCCGGGCGGCCACCACCTCACCATGATCAAGAACGGGCCGGCTCTCGGCGTGTCGGCGCGGCTGGCCGGGCTGGCGGGGTTCGACGTCACCTACGGCGCGCGCCCGCGGGCCCGTCTGGAGGTCCGGCCGAGCGACCGGCCGTTCACCGGGGCCGCCGGCCTCGACGGCGTCCACGTGGCGGGCGTGGAGGTCTCCAACCTTCCGCGCACGCTGGAGGTGGACCTCGACCCGGTGGCCGGCCGGGCCGTCTACCGTGCCGGCGGCCCCGTCAGGCGGGCGCGGGCCGCGTACACCGGCCTGAAGGCGGGTCCCACGTTCGACGGCACCGTGCTCGGGCTGCGCGGCGAGGTCGAGGCGTCCTGGACGCTCGGTGAGCGTCCGGCGGCCGAGGTGACGACCTCCTCGCGTCTGCGCGCGGTCCGGCTCCACGCCGGCCGTGCACCCGCCCCGGCCTCGCGGGAAGCGGCCACGCGCGGGGGCGGCCTACGCGGGGGTGATGTGCGCGGGGGAGGTGTGCGCGGGGGAGGTGTGCGCGGGGGTGATGTGCGCGGGGAAGGTGACTCGCGCGGGGGAGGCGTGCGTGGCGAGGGGGTGTGGGCTGAGGTGCGGGGGTTGCGGGGGAAGGCGCGGCTGGTCGCCGACACCGGGGCCAGGACGCTGACCTGGACCGCCACCGGCCCGGTCGACTCCGTCTCGGCCCTCGCCCGGGCCCACGTGCGCGGCCGGGACGTCAGGGCCGCCGCCCGCGTGACCGGCGTGCCCGCCCGCTTCGACGCCTCGTGGGATCCCGCCGGGTACCGATTCCGCGGCCTGTCCGGGCCGCTCGGCTCGGCCGCCGTAGCCGTCACCAACCACGACGGCGCGCAGGCGCCCACCGGCCCGCACCTGGCGGCCCACTACGACGAGGCGTCCGGTGACCTCGACGCGAGCGTGCTGGTGAAGGGACTGTCGCGGGTCGAGTTCGGCCCTGCGGGCTCCGGGTTCGCCGCCGGTTTCCGCGCCGCCCGGCAGACGATCGCGCTCGACACCGACGTCACCCGGGGCGACCTGCGCTTCGGCGCGCTGGGCCGGCTGGGCCCGGTGCCCGGCCGGCTCGCCGTGTCCGTGGACGGCGGCGCGCTGACGTACACCGGCTCGCGGCTGGACGTGCGGGCCCGCGCCTGGCTCGGCAAGGCGGCCGCGCTGCGCGGCCTGCCGCCGGCGCCGGCCGTGGCGGGCGGCGTCTCCGTCGTGGACGGCGGCTGCGCGGTGGGGAGCGAGGGCTGCGCTCCCGGCCCGTTCTGCGTGGGGGAGCGGGGCTGCTTCGCCGTCCGCGGTCACCTGGACGTGACCGGGCTGCCGGAGCGGATCACGGTGGACGCCACCAGGAAGACGTTCACGTTCGCCGGTTACCGGCCCGCGGGCGACAGGCTGGGCCTCTACCTGCGCAGCACCGTCCTCGCGCCCGTGCCGGTCGAGGCCAGGGTCACGGTGGCGGGGCTGCCCCGGACCGTCACCGCCATGTCGCTCGGCCCGTTCGAGGTCGCGGGCGGCGCCGTGCGGGCCGCGTACCGCGTCGAGCCGGCCGCCACGCTCGGCTCGCTCACCGTGCACGCCGAGGCGGGCGGTCTGCGCGGCCGGCTCGCCGTCGACCCGGTCCCGGCCACCCTGTCCGTCCAGGCCGCGTACGGGCCGCGCACCCGCGTCCGGGTGCGCAACTCCGCGGCCGTGAGGCGGCTCAGCGCGGCCGTCACCGTGCCCGGGGCGGGCACCGGCGAGGCGCGCTTCGGCGACGTGCCCGCCGTGTTCGGCGTGGACGCCGACGCCGTGGCGGGGGAGGTGCGGGCGCCGGCCGTCACCTACCGGGCCGAGGGCGGCGCCAGCACCTTGGACGGTCACCTCGCCGTCCAGGGCGGACTCGTGGACCGCGCCGGCAGGCTCGGCGCGCTGTCGCTGGCCGTCGCCGACCTCGCCGCCGACACCACCGTCCGGCTCGTCCCCGGCGGCGGCCTGGACCTGGTGTCCCGCCCGGTGCCGACGAAACGGGTCGAGCTGCACGCCGGCGTCACCATCGATCCTGTCGCCCGGCAGCGCTTCACGGCCGGCAAGGAGATCCCGCACACCGGCGGCCTCCTCACCTACCACCTCGCCGGCGACCTCGCGCTGGGGCGCAGCACCATCGACGACCTGTCGCTCACCGTGCGCCGCCTGTCGTGGCTGCGCGTCCGCCCCGGCAAGGTGCCGTTCGGGCTGAAGGCGCCCGCCGCGCTCGGGTACGTCGCGCCCGCGTTCGAGGGCGGCTACGGGCGGCTCGACCTCGCCGCGAAGGGCGTGGACCTGCGGCCCGATGTCAGGCTCGACGCCCGGCTGAGCCGGAAGGTCGGCGCCGACGTCTTCCGCGAGTCGGTCCGGCTCGGCCCCGTCACCTCCCTCGCCCCGCGCCGCTACGACCAGCGGATGCGGCGCGTCTCCGCCAGGCAGGAGATCAGCGCCGCCGGGGTGCGGCTGGCCTGCCTGACCGTGGACGCCAGGCCCGGGTTCGCCGGCGCCCGCTCCGGGGAGGCGATCACGCTGCGCGGCTCCGACGGGCCGCAGATGGTGTCGCTGCTGGACCCGGGCGGCCGGGTGCCGGACTACGCGGTGGACCTGCTCACCCACTTCATGTCGCCGTTCCCCGGCGCCGAGTGGAAGGTGAGCGGCGCGCGGGCCGGCCGCTGCGCTAGCGGACGCCCGGCCCGGTGAGCCGGGGCACCTCGAAGTCGGCGAGCATCTCCCCGTCCTGGGCCGGGATGACGCCGTAGGTGCTCTCGGGCAGCTCGTTCCAGGCGCCGTGCAGGTCGCCCAGCGGCTCCGACACCACGATGCGCGTGTCGGCCGACAGCTTGTGCAGCCACGCCACGTCCGGGTGCAGCACCCGCAGGGACTCCACGCAGGTGCTGTAGAACAGCGTCCGCGACTCGTGCCGGCTGGAGTAGCGGAACACCCACACCCGCTCGCCGTTCGACGTCGCGACGGTCATCTGCAGCGGGTGCTCCACGCCGATCTGGTGCCCAAGCCGCTCCACCAGGCCCGCCATGCGCGCCACGGCTCCCGGCGGGTCCTCGTCCAGGCCGAACGTGAGCGCCAGGTAGAACATCACCTCGGAGTCCGTCGTGCCCTCGATGGACGAGAACAGCTCGGGGTCCACGGCGAACAGCAGCTCGCGCCTGAGCCGGTCGAACCCGGCGATCATGCCGTTGTGCATCCACATCCAGCGGCCGTGGCGGAACGGGTGGCAGTTGGTCTGCTGCACCGCCGTGCCGGTCGAGGCCCGGATGTGGGCGAAGAACAACGGAGAGCGGACGTGGTCGGCGAGCTCGCGCAGGTTGCGGTTGTTCCACGCCGGTCCGGTGTCGCGGACGATCGCCGGGGTCTCGATGTCACCGGTGTACCAGCCGACGCCGAACCCGTCGCCGTTGGTGGTCTCGACGCCCATCCGCGAGCGCAGACTCTGGTCGATCAGCGACGGCACCGGCCGGTAGAGCACGTCCCTGAGCAGGACGGGCGTACCCGAGTAGACAAGCCAGCGGCACATGACGCACACCTTTCGTCAGCGGTCGTACGACCCCAGCCGTACCCCGGGGACGGCCGGGCATGGCACCGCGGCGGGTCCCGCGCGCCTCAGCGCGCGGCTTCGGTGAGGGACCGGGTGAGCCTGCCCAGCGCCGCGTGCAGGTCCGCCAGCTCGCCAGGGCTCATCCCGGTGGACTCCAGCATGCGGCCCGGCAGCGGCTCGGCCCGCTCCCGCAGCCGCGCGCCCTCCGGCGTGAGCCGGACCAGCACCGACCGCTCGTCGGCGGGGTCGCGCTCGCGGTCCACCAGCCCCGCCGCCTCCAGCCGCTTCAGCAGGGGCGACAGCGTGCCGGAGTCGAGCCGCAGCGCCGTGCCGAGCTCCTTGACCGAGAGCGGCTCCCGCTCCCACAGCACCAGCATGACGAGGTACTGCGGGTAGGTGAGCCCCAGCTCCGTGAGCTGCCGCCGGTAGAGGGCGTCGAAGGCCCGGGAGGCGGCGTGCACGGCGAAGCACAGCTGGTTGTCGAGGTGGAGGGCGTTCATGGAGCCAGTCTACCGCCAGCTTGACGCGCCCAATTAAGTTGTGCACAATCGAGTTGTAGGCAATTGAAAAGGAGCTTCCCCCATGCTGTACACCGCCATCGCCACCGCCTCCGGGCGCGACGGCCGCGCCGTCTCCTCCGACGGCCGCCTCGACGTCACCCTCGCCCTGCCGAAGGAGATGGGCGGCACCGGTGCCGGCACCAACCCCGAGCAGCTCTTCGCCGCGGGCTACGCCGCCTGCTTCACCAGCGCCTTCGGACTGGCCGCCAGGCGCGCCAAGGTCGAGGCGTCCGACGTCTCGGTCACCGCCGAGGTCGGCCTCGGGCCGAACGACGCCGGCGGGTTCCAGCTCGCCGTCACGCTGCGCGTGGAGCTCCCCGACCACCTGGCCGGAGAGACCGGGCGGTCGCTGGTGGAGGCCGCCCACCGGCTGTGCCCCTACTCCAACGCCACCCGCGGCAACATCGCGGTCGAGACCGTCATCGAGTAGGGGCGGCGGGGATCGGATTGCCCAGGCGCAGGACGAGCAGGTCGCCGTCCTCGACCAGTTCCCGGACCTCCCACACCTGTTCGTCCACGACCGTCCCCTTGGGGTTCATGCGGGCGCCCACGCGCAGCACCGGGCGGCCCGCGGTGTCCCGCAGCAGCCGGGTCCGCGACTCGGAGTCGTCGGTGAACAGCAGCAGGAAGTCCGTGGCGTCCGGCGGAGCCTCGAACGTGATGCCGGGATAGAGGTGGGAGTGCGCGAGTCGGACCAGGTGATCGTTCGGGCGACCGTTCATGCGCCCGCCTCTACCCCGCGAGCATGATTCGTGACCCTGGGATAGCGCTTTCCACTGCTATGAGGTGAAATATCACCACGACCGCTACAGGCTGGAGATCTCGTGGCCCTGTTCGACCTGCCGCTGGAGCAGTTGCGTTCCTACCGCCCCGACCGTGACGAGCCCGCCGACTTCGACGCCTTCTGGGCGCGCACACTCGCCGAGGCCGCCGAGTTCGACCTGGCGCCCGAGTTCACGCCGTACGACGCGCCCTACACGGCCGTCGAGGTGTACGACGTCTCCTTCGCCGGCTGGGGCGGCCACCGGATCAACGGCTGGTTCCTGACCCCGCGCGGCGCCGACGGCCCCGTGCCGTGCGTCATGCACTACATCGGCTACAACGGCGGCCGCGGCTTCCCGCACGACCACCTGCTGTGGCCCGCCGCCGGATACGCCGTGTTCGTCATGGAGACCCGCGGACACGGCGGCGCCAGCCCGAACGCTCCCGGCACCACCGGCGACCCGCACGGCAGCGCCCACGCCCAGGCGGCCGGGATGATGACCCGCGGCATCCTCGACCCGGACGACTACTACTACCGCCGCGTCTTCACCGACGCCGTCCGCGCGGTGGACACGGCGGCCGGGCACCCGGCCGTGGACGCCTCCCGCATCGTCGTCTCCGGCGGCAGCCAGGGCGGCGGCATCGCCCAGGCGACCGCCGCGCTGCACCCCGGGGTCATCGCCGCGCTCGTCGACGTGCCGTTCCTGACCCACTTCCGCCGGGCCGTCGAGATCACCGACGCCGACCCGTACCAGGAGCTCGTCCGCTTCCTCGCCACCCGCCGCGAGGCGGCCGAGACGGTGTTCGGCACGCTGGCCTACTTCGACGGCCTGCACTTCGCCGCCCGCGCCACGGTGCCCGCCCTCTACTCGGTCGCGCTGATGGACGAGGTCTGCCCGCCGTCCACGGTGTTCGCCGCCTACAACCACTGGCAGGGGCCCAAGGAGATCAGTGTCTGGCCGTGGAACCGCCACGAGGGCGGCCAGGGCTACCAGCGCGAGGAACAGCTCCGCTACCTGCACAAGCTGCTCTCGGCCGGCTGAGGCCGTTCACCGGCCGGACATGCCATCGGCCCGGTACGGCAGGGTACCGGGCCGATGGGCGGACGGGGCGGGCGGCGTCAGACGGTCTGGTCGGTGACCAGGAAGGACACCGCCCCCTGGTCGTCCGCCCCCGCATCGAGCGACTTGTCGTCCAGGACGGTCGCGGCCACGGGGTCGAGGTACACGCGGGCGCCCTCCGCCTCCACCACCGCGTCGGCGGGTTCGGGGCGGCTCGCCAGCGAGAGGGTCAGCGAACCCGTGTCCTCCCCCTGGGACGCGATCCGGATGCCGCTCTGGGACGGCTCCGGAGCGGAGGCCGTCAGGTCGCGGATGGCCTGGGCTGCGTTGGCTGTCAGGGTGAGCACTGCGGCTCCTCCTCGTACTCGACGTACATGAGTTGCCAGCCCTTCCCGGCTCGGGACGGTCGAACCCTGCTCTTCCGAATTTTTGCCGTGCGGCCCCGGTCACAGCTCGGCGAAGCGCTCCACGTCCTCGGTGCGGCCCGAGACGATGATGACGTCGTTGTACGTCAGCTCCGTCTCGGCCGTCGCGTAGGTGAACTCCTCGTCCGGGCTCTTGACCGCGACGATCGTGATGCCGTGCTTGCGGCGCAGGTTGGACCGGCCGAGGGGGAGGCCGACGTACTCCTTCGGCGGGCGCGTCTTGGCCAGCGCGAAGTTCTCGTCCACCTGCATGAAGTCGAGCATCCGCCCGCTCACCAGATGGGCGACCCGCTCGCCCATGTCGTGCTCGGGCAGCACCACGTGGTGGGCGCCGATCCGGTTCAGGATGCGCCCGTGCTGCTTGCTGACGGCCTTGGCCCAGATGTCGTTGATCTCCAGCTCGACCAGCAGCGACGCGGTGAGGATGCTCGCCTCCAGGTCACCGCCGATCGACACGACCGCCCGGTAGAAGTCGGGCACGCCCAGCTGCCGGAGCACCTCGATGTCCGTCGCGTCGGCCGCGGCGATCTGCGTGATCTGCCCGGCCAGCGCCTGGACGACCTTGGGCCGCCTGTCGATGGCCAGCACCTCGGTGCCGTGCCTGACCAGTTCCAGGGCCAGCGACGTGCCGAAGCGGCCGAGCCCGATCACCACGACGGGGTCGCTCGTCTTGTCACCCATCGCCCACCTGCCTTCGGGTCGAAACGCCTCGAACCGGGTCACCGTAGCAGCATCGCCGCCCGGGGGAGTGGGCGGCTCCGCCGAGATCCTCCCCGCCGTACGGGATCGGCCGGCCGGCGCGCCCGCTCACCCCTCCACCAGCCGGTCCACCAGCGCCTGCAGCGTGACCGCGCCCTGCAGCCCCTGCTCGTCCACCACCGCGACCAGCGGGCTGTGCGTGCGCGCCATCAGCGCCGCCAGCTCCAGCACCGTCGCGTCCGGGGCGGCCACCGGCAGCTCCCGCGCCCGCGCCGGCAGCGCCTCGCGGACCGTACGGCCCGCCAGCTTGTCCAGGAACGCGTCCGCGTGCGCCTCGTCCACCACCCGGGCCAGGGCCGGATCGTCGAGGCAGTAGCCGGGCACCGCCAGCCGGAGCACCTGCGTGCCGGGCAGGATGCTCGACGGCAGGCCACGCTCGTCCACCACGATCAGGCCGGGCAGGTCCTGCTCGGCGAGCAGCCGGGCGGCCTCCGCCACGGGCGTGTCGAGCCCGACGGTGGGGAAGTCGGCGACGAGATCACTGGCACGCATGACGGCCCTCCCGGGGACGGCGACGGCGGACGAAGCCATGCTCCCACGCCCCCGCCCGCCGCGCTCCCGCCGCGCTCCCGCCGCGCTCCCGTCGTGCTCGCGCGTCCTGCGTCCGTAGCGCTCCCGTCCCGCGCCCGGCGCCCTCCCGGCCGCGCGCCCTCCCGGCCGCGTCCAGGCGGCCGGCAGGCTCGCCCAGGCGGCAGGGCGGGGTAGGGCCAGCCATACCCCGGACACGGGTGCCTGCCCGGGTCCGCCGCGCCCGCGCGGACCCCATGCTGGTGATGATCGCTCAACCACGGCACTTCGGAGGACCTGTGACATCTGCGCGGACCACCCACCCACCGGACGCGGCCGGCGCCCGGCGGGGCAGCGACTTCGCACGCCTGTCCCGCGCCGTCGCCCAGGCCGGGCTGCTGGACCGCCGCCCCGGCTACTACGCGGTGCGGTCGGCCCTGGTGGCCGGCCTGTTCGCCGGCGGGTGGGCCGCCTTCGCCGCCGTGGGCGACTCCTGGTGGCAGATCGCGGTCGCCGTCGTCCTCGCGGTCGCGTTCGGTCAGGCGGCGCTGCTCGCCCACGACCTCGCGCACGGCCAGGTGTTCCGCTCCCGCCGCGCCGGCGCGCTCGCCGGGCGGCTCACCGGCAACCTCGGCATCGGCCTCGGATACGGCTGGTGGCAGGACAAGCACACCCGCCACCACGCCAACCCCAACCACGAGGACCACGACCCCGACGTCTCTCCCGACGTGCTCGTCTGGTCGGTCAAGCAGGCCGAGGCCAGCACGGGGCTCGTCCGCCTGCTGGGGCGCCGGCAGGCGTTCCTGTTCTTCCCGCTGCTCACCCTGGAGGGCGTGAACCTGCACGTCTCCAGCGTGCGGTCGCTGCTGCGCGGCGACTCGCCGGTCCGGCGGCGCGGCCTCGAGGGGCTGCTGCTGTTCGCCCACTTCGCCGCGTACCTGGGCGCCGTCTTCGCGGTGCTCCCGGCCGGCAAGGCGCTGGTCTTCCTGGTGGTGCACCAGGCGTGCTTCGGCGTCTACCTGGGCTGCTCGTTCGCGCCCAACCACAAGGGCATGCCGGTGCTCACCGCCGAGGACCAGCTCGACTTCCTGCGCCGTCAGGTGCTCACCTCGCGCAACGTGAGCGGCGGCCGGCTGCTGACCGCCGCGCTGGGCGGGCTGAACTACCAGATCGAGCACCACCTGTTCCCCAGCATGCCCACACCCAACCTGCGCCGCGCCCGGCCGCTGGTCCGCGAGCACTGCGCCGCGCTCGGCGTGCCGTACGTGGAGTGCGGGCTGCTGGCCTCCTGGGGCCAGGCGCTGCGCCACCTCCACGCGGTCGGCGCCCCCCTCCGCCGCCCCGCCCACCCGCGCTAGCCTCACCGCGTACGGGCCGGGCACGTGGGCGAGGTGGAGGTCGGCGGGGTGGGGACGGGCGGGGTGCGGGTCGGCGCGGCCAGGCGGGTCGCGCGGCGATGGGTGGCGCGGGAGGGCGCGGCGCTGCCGGGCTTCGCCGGAGCGTTCCTGACCGGCTCGGCGCTGTGGGCCCCGGCCGGGACGCTCCTCGGCCCCGCCTCGGACGTCGACGTCATGGTCGTGCTCGACGCGGCCGAACCGCCGGTCAAACCCGGCAAGTTCCGCTACGACGGGGTGCTGCTGGAGGTGTCGTACCTGCCGGCCGCGCGGCTCGGGTCCGCCGAGGACGTCCTGCGCGACCATCACCTGGCGGGGGCCTTCCACCTGCCGGGCGTGCTGGCCGACCCGACGGGACGCCTGGAGGCGCTGCACCGGACGGTGTCAGGCGAGTTCGCCGCTCCGCGCTGGGTCCGGGCCCGCACCGCCGCCGTCCTCGACCTGATCCGCCGCACCCTCGACCAGGTGGAACCCGCCGCCGAGCGGCAGGGGAGCGCGGTGCGGCCGGAGGCGGTGAACGCCTGGCTGTTCGGGACCGGCATCACCGCGCACGTGCCGCTGGTGGCCGCGCTGCGCAACCCGACCGTCCGCAGCCGCTACGCGGCGACCCGCGAGCTGCTGGCCGGCCACGGCCTGCCCCACCACCACGAGCGGCTGCTGGAGCTCCTCGGCTGCGCCGAGCTGGGCGCCGACCGGGTCGAACGGCACCTCGGCGTACTGGAGCGGGCGTTCGACGCCGCCGAGCGGGTCACCGCCGCGTCCTACCCGTTCGCCTCCGACGTCAGCGCCTCCGGCCGGCCCGTCTCCATCGGCGGCAGCCGCGACCTGATCGCGCGCGGGCTGCACCGGGAGGCCGTCTTCTGGCTGGTCGCCACCTATGCGCGGTGCCTGACGAAGCTGTCGCTGGCGGGCGCCGACGGCTCGCCGTACGAGGACGGGTTCCGTGACCTGCTCGCCGACCTCGGCGCTGACACGCCCGCCCGGCGGCACCGGCGCGCGGAGGAGGTGCGGGCGGCGCTGCCGTGGCTGCGCGGGCTCGCCGAGGAGCTGACGGTCAGGCACGCCCGGTGACGACCATCTCGCCGCCGTCCTCCGTCACCTGGTAGCCGGCCTCCGCGAGGATCGTCCGCAGCGCCAGCCGGACCACGTTGCGGATCGTCGGGAACCTCGCCACGTCGTCGCCGCCGACCCCCGTCGCCGGGCCCCACGACACCACCACCCCCCGGGCCGGGTCGTGCCGGACGCTGAGGCCGCCGTCGGCGTGCAGCGGATGCCGTTCCACCGTGAATCCCGCGTTCTCCAGTTCGTGGCGGACGCGGCTCGCCAGCGCCGACGCGTCCTCTGGTGCGGGGTTCACGGCGATCAGCTTCCCGCCGGAGGCCCGTCCATGCCTGGCCGCGTCCCACACGCCACCCCGGCACCTCCGTGCACGGCCGCATGATCGACGCCAGGCCCGTGTCCCCGGGGACGCATAGACCGCCGCGCTGCGGCTAGAGGATCTCCGACCGCCGGGCGACGTGGAGGGCAGGGCCGATGACGGCACAGAACCCGATGACGGCACAGAACACGGACGGCATCATCGGCTGGGCGACCGGGATCATGGAAGCGCTCGGCGCGCCGGGCGCCGGCATCATCGTCGCCCTGGAGAACGTCTTCCCCCCGCTGCCCAGCGAGGTGATCCTGCCGTTGGCCGGGTTCACCGCGGGCAAGGGCGAGATGGAGCTGTGGGCGGTGCTCGTGTGGACGACCATCGGTGCGCTGGCCGGGGCGCTCGTCCTCTACGGCGCCGGCGCGCTGCTCGGCAAGGACCGCACCCACGCCCTCGCCGCGAAGATCCCCCTCCTCAGGACCGGCGACCTGGACAGGGCCGAGGACTGGTTCGACCGCCACGGCCGCAAGACCGTCTTCTTCGGGCGCATGGTCCCCGTCTTCCGCAGCGTGATCTCCATCCCGGCCGGCCTGGACCGGATGCAGCTGGCCGCCTTCGTCCTGCTGACCACGCTCGGCAGCCTCATCTGGAACACCGTCCTGGTGATGGCCGGCTACCTGCTGGGCGACCGGTGGGAGGTGGTGGACACCTACCTGGGGATCGTCACCTACGTCGTGCTCGGTGTCGTCGCCCTGGCGGTCGCCGTGTTCGTCGGGCGGCGCGTCGCCGAATCGCGTCGCGCCGCCCGACGCCGCTGAGCGCGGGCGGCGAGGCTCCGGGGCCGTGGGCTCAGAGCCCGTACGCCTCCAGCAGGCGCAGCCACACCTCGCTGACCGTCGGGAACGACGGCACCGCGTGCCAGAGACGCTCCAGCGGCACCTCGGCGGTGACCGCCACCGTGGCCGCGTGCAGCAGCTCGGCCACGCCCGGCCCGACGAACGTCACCCCGAGCAGCACCCGCCGCTCCTCGTCCACGACGGCCTTGGCCCGGCCCCGGTAGCCGTCGCCGAGCAGGTAGGCCCCCGTCACCGACGCCATGTCGTACTCGACCGTCCGCACCGTGAACCCGGCCTCACGGGCCGCCGCCTCCGTGCGGCCCACCGAGCACACCTGCGGGTCGGTGAACACCACCTGCGGCGCCCCGTAGCCGTCGGCCAGGTCGCGCAGCGCGGGCAGGTCGTCACGCTCGCCCTTGGCCCGTGCGACGATCACGTCGCCGCAGATCCGGGCCTGGTATTTGCCCATGTGGGTGAGCAGCGCCCGGCCGTTGGCGTCGCCGACCGCGTACAGCCAGCCGTCGCCGACCGCGGTGGCCCGCATGCTGTCGTCGACCTCGATGCTCTCGCCGGGTCGCAGACCCACGCTCTCCAGCCCGATCGCCGTGGTCGCCGGTCGGCGGCCCGTGGCCACCAGGATCTCGTCGGCCTCGATCGGCGGGCCGTCCGGCAGGTGCACCGTCACCGGGCCGCCCGGCACCGGCCGGTCCACCCGGACGGGGCTGGTGTCCGGGCGCACGTCGATGCCGGCGTCGGCGAACGACTCGGCCAGCAGCTCGCCAGCGAACGGCTCCATCCGGGTGAGCAGCCGGTCGCCGCGCACCAGCACCGTGGTGCGCCGCGCGCCGAGACCGTGCATGGCCTGCGCCATCTCGCAGGCGACCACACCGCCGCCGATGACGACGAGCCGCTCCGGCACGGCCGTGGCGGCAGTGACCTCGTGGCTGGTCCACGGGGACGCGTTGCGCAGCCCCGGCACGGGCGGGACGGCGGCGGTGGAACCGGTGGCGACCACCACGGCGTGCCGGGCGGTCAGCACCCGCTCACCGCCGTCGGGCGTGGCGACCCGCACCGTCCTCGGACCGTCGAGCCGGCCGCTGCCGCGCACGAACGTGGCGGGCAGCCCGTCGACCCAGCCCACCTGCCCGGCGTCGTCGTAGAAGGAGACCGCCTCGTCACGGCGGCCCAGCACCTTGCCGACGTCGATCGGGCCGAGGGTCAGCCCCGGCACCCGGCTCACCTCGGCCGCCAGCTCCACGGGGCGCAGCAGCGCCTTGCTCGGGACGCACGCCCAGTAGGAGCATTCGCCGCCGGCGAGCCGCTCCTCGACGAGCGCGGCCGTGAGCCCGCCCCGGACGGCCCGGCCCGCGACGTTCTCGCCGGCGGGCCCGCCCCCGATCACGATCACGTCGAACTCGTCGCTCATGTGTGCCTCCCCTGGCAGTGCCACCCGCGTGCCGCATCAGCTTCTCAAATCACGACCCACCCCACGACGGTGGGCCCCGCCCCCGCCCACAGCAACCCCTCCTGGGGCAGCCCCCGGCAGCCCTCACGGGCGGCCCTGCCTCGGGCGGCCCTGCCTCGGGCGGCCCTGCCTCGGACGACGCCGCCTCGGACGACGCCGCCTCGGACGGCCCCCGCCCTAGGCAGCCCCTCGGTCCTGGGCAGGCGGGCCTCCGGCGGCCCTCACGCGCGGCCCCGTCTCGGGTGGGCCGCCGGTAGCTCTCACGTCCGGTCCCGCCGGGTGCCGTCCCGCGGTGCGTACGGGGGCGCTAACGCACCTCCAGCCCCAGAGAGGCGGCCAGGACCGCCGCCTGGTGCAGGTCGATGACCGCCTTGTCGAGCCTGACCGTGCGCGGGTCGAGACCGGCCAGCTCGGTGCCGCGCAGGTCGCAGCGGGTCAGGTCGGCGCTGTGCAGCCACGCCCCGGAAAGGTCGCTCGCCCGGACCTCGGCGCCCTCCAGCCGGGCCCCGGTCAGGTCGGCCTCCCGCAGCCGCACGCCCCTGAAGGAACTGCCGCGCAGGTCGGCGCCCGGCAGGCCGGTGTAGGACCAGTCGCCACCCTCGACCTTGAGCAGCCCGAAGGAGCAGCCGTCGAACATGCTGCCGGTCAGCTTGCACGCCTTGAACGTGGCGTCGAAGAACGAGCAGCGGACGAACGTGCAGGCGGCGAACAGGGTGTCCTCGTGCACCGACACGTTGAAGCGGACGTCGCTGAAGGTGCACTCCTCGAACGTCGAGCCGCGGTCGGTCACCTCGGTCATGTCCACGTCGACGAACAGCACCTGCCGGTGCACTTCGCCGTCGAGCTCGCGGCCGTCCCAGTCGGCGGATCTGATCGTGGTGCGGGTCGGCGGCGCGGGGCGCCCGGATCTGCGTTCGGCCATGGCCGGCACGCTAGCAACCGGGCCCGACACTTGCCGGCCGCCCACGAGCACGAGGGCGGCCGGGGAGGCGGGTCAGCCGGCGGCGCGCTTGGCGATCGACGTGATGAGCGGCTGCACCAGCTTGGCCGCCAGCGGCCCGAACGCCGCCAGGATGAGCACGTAGGCGGCCGCCAGCGGGCCGAGGTCGGGGTGCACCCCTGCGGCCACGGCCAGACCGGCGATGACGATGTTGAACTCACCGCGCGGGATGAGCGCGATGCCGGCCCGCGCCTGGCCCGCCTTGGCGATGCCCGCCCGCCGGGCGGCGAACGCGCCCGTGAGCAGTTTGGTGATCATGCTGATCACGGCCAGCAACGCCGCCAGCCCGGCCACCGGACCGATCTTGGTCGGGTCGGTCTGCAGGCCGAAGAAGACGAAGAACACCGCCGCGAACAGGTCGCGCAGCGGCTCCAGCAGGGCCCGCGCGTCGTGGGCCAGCTGCCCCGACAGCGCGATGCCGACCAGGAACGCACCGACGGCCGCCGACACCTGGAGCTGCTGGGCGATGCCGGCCACGAGCAGCGCCAGGCCGACCACCTTCAGCAGCAGCACCTCGTTGTTGGGGCTGGAGACGAACGCCTCGATGAACCGGCCGAACTTCAGCGCCACCAGGAGCACCACGCTGACGGTCGCCAGCGCGATCGCCACCGTCACCGCGCCGCTCGCCAGGCTCAGCCCGGCCAGCATCGCCGTCAGCACCGGCAGGTAGATGGCCATCGTCAGGTCCTCGAAGACCAGCAGCGACAGCACCGTGGGGGTCTCGCGGTTGCCGACCCAGCCCAGGTCGGACAGCACCTTGGCGGTGATGCCCGACGAGGTGGCGTAGGTGACGCCGGCCATCGCCACGGCGGCGACCGGCCCCCAGCCGAGCAGCAGCGCGCAGATCGCGCCCGGCGCCGCGTTGAGCACCATGTCGACGATGCCGGCCGTGGCGTTGCCCTTGAGGCTGGTGACCAGCTCGTCGGCGTTGTACTCCAGGCCCAGGGTGAGCAGCAGCAGCACGACGCCGATCTCGGCGCCCACCGAGATGAACTCCTCGCTGGTGGCCAGCGGGAGGATGCCGCCCGTGCCGAACGCCAGACCGGCGAGCAGATAGAGGGGGATGGGGGAGATCCCGGCCCGGAGGGCGAGCGCGCCGAGCACGCCGAGACCCACCAGGACAGCACCGAACTCCAGGAAGATGATCGCGGTGTGGTGCAAGCCGGGCCCTACCCGTGAGCCAGGATGTCGGCCACCTCGGCGGTGCTGTCCGCGCTGCCCACGACCACGACGGTGTCGTTCGCGGCGAGGACGAAGTCGGGACCGGGACTGGCGGAGACCCGGCCGGCGCGGACCACGGCCACGATGGAGGCGTTGGTGCGGGTGCGCACCCGCGCGTCGCCCATCGGCCGGTCCACGTACGGCGAGCCGGGCGGGATGGGCAGCTGCAGGCTGACCAGGCCCTCGACCTGCTGGTGCAGCTGGTTGAGCCGCTGCACGATGCGCGGCGCGCCGAGCAGCTCGACCAGCGCCTCGGCCTCCTCGTCGTTGAGCTTGACGGTCTCGCAGACGCGGTCGGGGTCCTCCCGGTCGTAGATCACCAGGTCACGGCGGCCCGTACGGTGGGAGATGACGCCTACCCGCTTGCCCGACTGCGTGGTGAACTCGTGACGTAGGCCGATGCCGGGTAGTGCCGTCTGTTCTACGTCCACCGATCTTCCCATCCTCTGGTTCCGCGCAGGTCACCGTGACTTTACCAAGCGCAGGTCAACCGCCCGGAAAGGATCGGCGCCGCTCGTGGGCCGGTCGAGATCCGGTCGGCCGTGCCGTCCCTTCGCCCGCCCACGGCCTCCTGTTCTCCGCTCCACACGAACCGGCTCAATCAAGACGATTAGAAGGGCCTCGCTGTGGCAGAGGTCCGGCATCCGGCTGAGCGAGGCGTCATGGACATCCGGTCTAGGAAGGAACAGACGTTCACCATGGCTTTCACCGAGGGGGACGTCGCGGGGGCACGCAGCGCCGTCGAACGGGTCGCGCGCGCTCGGGGCATGCCCGACGAACGGGTCACCGACCTGGTGCTGGCGACCAACGAGGCGGTGGTCAACGCCGTCTCCTACGGCGGCGGTCAGGGGGTGCTGCGCGTGTGGGCCGACGACGGGGCCGTCTACTGCGACATCAGGGACTTCGGGCGGGGCGTCCCGATGGACCGCCTCGACGGCGGCGACCCGCCACCCGCCCAGCAACCGGGCGGATGGGGCATTTGGCTCATCCGGCGGCTGGCCGATAAGGTCGCCTTCACGACCGGCCCGGGCGGCACCACCGTACGGATCGCGATGACGCTGTCCGATGACGATCGCGACCTGCGGTGAGGGCCCTGCACCCCAGTAAGGCGAGCAGGTGAACGATCCAGGCGACGCGGACCTCCCACCGCCGCTCGACGCCGAGTTCGACTTCGACGACAGCGGCCTGGCGGTGACCCGCGCCGAGGTCCAGCGACGGGCCCACGCGCACGGCCTGACCGGCGAACGGCTCGGCGACTTCGTGATGGCGGTCAACGAGTGCCTCGTCAACGTCGTCGCCCACGCGGGCGGACGCGGACGGGTGCGCCTCGGGGTGGAGGGCTCCAGCCTCTTCTGCGAGATCACCGACTCCGGGCCCGGCATCCCCCAGCGCTTCCTCGACGACACCGGCCTGCCCGAACCGTCCCAGATGGGCGGCCGCGGCATCTGGCTGATCCGCCGCCTCACCGACGGCGCCGCCTTCGCCACCGGCCCGGCCGGCACCACCGTGCTCATGGTGATGCGGCTCCCGCGCGACGCCGCCCCGCCCGCCCGGCCCGGCGGCCCCGCCGTCCCCACCCACCACGCCCCCCGGGCAGGCGGCACACCGTAGACCGGCTGGAAGGCCGTCCTGGACGGTGACGCCCGTGCTGCGCGGCCGGGAACGCCGCCACGACGGCCGCGTCTCGCGCTGACCGCCCGCGCCACGTACCAGCGAGAAGGGATCGTCCGCCGTGCGCGGAATCCGCGCCGGCGGGTACGGGGTTACGCAACGATGTGAACGGTGTGACGGTACGAGGAGGAGACGTGAACGGCGACATCACCCGGAGCCAGGAGTGGGCGGCTCTGGACAAGCACTACGAGGAGCTGTCCGGCAGGCACCTGCGGGAGCTGTTCGCCGAGGACCGGGAGCGGGCCGCGCGGATGACGCTCACCGCCGGCGACCTGTTCCTCGACTACGCCAAGCACCGTGTCACCGGTGAGACGCTCGACCTGCTCGTGGCGCTGGCCGAGCGGGCAGGGCTGCGCGAGCGGATCGACGCGATGTTCCGTGGCGACCACATCAACGTCAGCGAGGACCGCGCCGTGCTGCACACCGCGCTGCGCCTGCCGGCCGGCCGCGCGCTGACCGTCGACGGTCAGGACGTGACCGGCGACGTGCACGCCGTGCTCGACAAGATGAGCGCCTTCTCCGAGCGGGTGCGCTCGCGCGAGTGGCGCGGCGCCACCGGGCAGCCGATCGCCACCGTCGTCAACATCGGCATCGGCGGCTCCGACCTCGGCCCCGCCATGGCCTACGAGGCGCTGCGCGACTACGCCGACGCCGGCATCCAGGCGAGGTTCGTCTCCAACATCGACCCGGCCGACATCACCGGCACCCTCGCCGGGCTCGACCCGGCCACGACGCTGTTCGTGGTCAGCTCCAAGACGTTCACCACCCTGGAGACGCTCACCAACGCCAAGGTCGCCCGCCAGTGGCTGGTCGGGGCGCTCGGCGAGGACGCGGTCGCCAGGCACTTCGTCGCCGTCTCCACCAACGCCGCCAAGGTCGCCGAGTTCGGCATCGACACCGACAACATGTTCGGCTTCTGGGACTGGGTCGGCGGGCGCTACTCCTACGACGGCGCCATCGGGCTGTCCCTGATGATCGCGATCGGTCCCGAGCGGTTCCGCGAGATGCTCGCCGGCTTCCACGTCGTCGACGAGCACTTCCGCACCGCGCCGTTCGACGCCAACATGCCGGTGCTGATGGCCCTGCTCGGCATCTGGTACACCGACTTCTTCGGCGCCGAGACCCGGGCCGTGCTGCCCTACAGCCAGCGCCTGCACCGCTTCCCCGCCTACCTCCAGCAGCTCACCATGGAGTCCAACGGCAAGTCCGTGCGCGCCGACGGCTCCCCGGTCGGCGTCCAGACCGGCGAGATCTTCTGGGGCGAGCCGGGCACCAACGGCCAGCACGCCTTCTACCAGCTGCTCCACCAGGGCACCCGGCTGGTGCCGGCCGACTTCATCGGCTTCGCCGAGCCCCACGACGACCGCGAGGGCATGCACGACCTGCTCACCGCCAACCTGTTCGCGCAGACCTCGGCGCTGGCGTTCGGCAGGACGGCCGAGGAGATCGCCGCCGAGGGCACCGACCCGGCGATCGTGCCGCACAAGGTGATGCCGGGCAACCGGCCCACCTCCACGATCCTCGCGCCCAAGCTGACCCCGTCGACGCTGGGCCAGCTCGTCGCCCTCTACGAGCACATCGTGTTCGTGGAGGGCACCATCTGGGGCGTCGACTCCTTCGACCAGTGGGGCGTCGAGCTGGGCAAGAAGATGGCGCTCGACCTGGCGCCCGCTCTCACCTCCGACGAGCCGCCGCACGACCTGGCCGACCCGTCCACCGAGCAGCTCGTCCGCAGATACCGCGAGCTGCGCGGCCGCCGCGTCTGACCTTCCCCGGCCCCACCCGACCGGGAAGGGCCGGTGGGGCCGGGACGGCACGGGTGCGACCGGTGGGCGGGATCGGGCCGTCCCGGGTGCGGCCGGGGCGGCACGGGTGCGACGGGTGGGCGGGATCGGGCCGTCCCGCGTGGGGCCGGTGGCGGGGTCTACCTCGGCATGGTGGTTCCCCGCCCCGCGCAGGCGAGACCATGTGAGCATGGGCACCACGCTGGTCGACCTCCTGGACGCGGCGCTGCCCGGCGACGCGGTCCTCTTCCCTGGCTGCACCGCCACGGCGCAGACCGTGCGGCTCAGCGACTCGACGTCGCTCCTGCGGCTCCCGCCCGGCTGGGGCCGCCCCCAGCACGGCCACTATCTGGCGGGGGAGGAGTTCGTGGTGCTGGGCGGTGAGCTCCAGATCTCCGGCGTCCACTACCTGCCCGGCCACCACGGCTGGTTGCCGGCCGGCGCGCTGCGTCACTCCGGCGCCGCGCCCGTCGGGGCGCTGGTGCTGAGCTGCTTCACCGGAAGCGCCGTCTGGGTGCCGAGCGACCGCGACGAGCCCGACGGCCCGTCGCTGCGCACCCCGCTGGCCGGCGTCGTCATCCCGGACGGCGGCCTGCCACTCACCCCCAGCTCCGTTCTGCGCGACACGCCCGTCGCCCTCTCCCACCCGGCCGAGCTGGTCACAGTGGGGAGCTGGACGTGGGAACGATCTCACCTCATGCCCGAGGGGCGCGTGCTCGTAAGGTGGGCGTCATGAGTTCACTGACACAGTTCGTCGCTTTCGGGGGTGTGGTGATGCTGGGGGCGATGTCTCCCGGGCCTGACTTCGCCGTCGTCGTCCGGCGCTCGGCCGTCTCCGGCCGCTCCCACGGCATGGCGGCCGCGGCGGGCATCTCGGTCGGCGTGTTCGTCTGGGTGGCCGCCGCGGCGACCGGGGTCGCGGCGCTGCTGGCCGCCTCCGCCCTGGCGTTCACCGTGGTCAAGGTGGTCGGCGCCGCCTACCTGCTGTTCCTCGGCGTCAAGGCGTTCCGGGCGGCGCTGCGCGGGGGCGGCGGCCTCGACCTGGACGTCCCCGACCCGGCGCGGCGCAGCCGGCGCGCGGCCTTCGCCGAGGGGTTGCTGACGAACGTCCTCAACCCGAAGGCCGCGCTGTTCTTCGTCGCGCTGGTGCCCCAGTTCCTGACCGCGGAGGCGCCGGTGGGGGAGGCGTTGCTGCTCTCGCTCGTCGCGCTGGCGGGCACGGTCGCCTGGTTCGTGACGGTGGCGGGGATCGTGGGGACGCTGCGCCGGGTCTTCACCCGGCCCGCCGTGCGCAGGACCGTCGACGGGCTCACCGGCGCCGCCCTGGTCGCCCTCGGCGTCAACCTGGCCACCGCCGCCCGCCCCTGACCCTCCACCATCCGCAGGACCGGCAGGCACGATGGCACGATGGGCGACGGCCGCCTTCGCGGCCGCGGCCGTCGATCCGCAGATCCGCGCGCTCCTCGACGAGCGGCTGAACGAGGCCATCGGCGACATCGAGGACGGCATCGACCGGGCCGGCCGGTTCCCGGCGGACACCCGGCGCCTCCGCGGCGTCATCGTGATCACCGACTCGACCAGGTGGCGCGCCACTGGAAACCGGCGACCGGGCGCGACGAGCTGCCGGACGTCCTCACCGAGAGCCGGCTCGGCACGATCGGCCGGTACGCAGGCGGCGTCATGGCGTCGGACCGTTCGGCGGCGAGCGGTCGCTCATGACGGGAACCCGTACCGTCCGTGGAGCCGGACGAAACTGGCGAACGTGAGGAGGCTGCGGCGCTGCAGCCCGGTGCCGGTGCGCTCGAACAGCGTGACCTCCTCCCACCCGCCACGTCCGATCGGCTGCACGAGGCGCCCGCCGAGCCGGAGCTGCTCCACCAGCGGCGGCGGCACCCGGGGGAAGGCGGCCGAGACGAGGACGGCATCGTAGGGGGCGCGCTCCGGCACGCCGCGGGTCCCGTCGCCGACGACGAGCTCCACGTTGCGGATCCGGTGCCGGGCGAGACTCCGCCGTGCCGCCTCGGTCATGTCGGGCCACCGTTCGACGGTGACCACGTCGGCGGCCAGACGGGCCAGCAGCGCGGTCTGGAAACCCAGGCCGGTGCCGATCTCCAGCACGTGCTCGGCGCCGTGGAGACCGAGCGCCGCGATCATGCGCGCCGACAGGGACGGCTGAGTGGTCACCTGCCCGTGCTGGATCGGGACGGGCCCGTCGTCGTAGGCCGCCGAGGCGCAGCCGGGGGGCACGAAATCCGCGCGGGGTGTCGCGCGCATGGCGTCGAGCAGGCGCTCGTCGTGGACGCCTGCCGCCCGGACCGCCCGGACCAGATCGTCGACAGAGGTACCCGCGGCCATGTCCGTTCTCCGTACCCGACCAGTGTGCCCACCGCGGCGAGCCTCTCGCGGACCTGCCCCGTGCGGCGCCGCTCACCGCGCCGATCCCTCACGTCCGGGCTCGCGCCTCACCGCCCGCGGCCGTGCGGAGGGCCCGGTAGAGCAGGCGCGGGTCGCCCAGGTGGTGGCGCAGGAGCTTCTCCAGGCCGCCGATGGGGACCAGGTTCTGGGGGGCGCGTGGATCCTTGTAGTCCACGCCGGCCAGCGGGGGAAGGGCGACGGTGACCGCGTCGGCCAGCCGCACCGCCTCGGCCGGGTCCAGGTCCGCGCCGGCCTCGCACCGTGCGACGCCCGCCCAGGGCGCGGACGACTGCACGGGGAGCCGGACGTACCAGGCGTGCCGCCGCCAGCTCGTCCCCATCAGGAACACGGGCGTGCGCTGCCCGGGCGTGAGCGCGGCGACCACCTCCGACTGGGGCGGCGGCAGGTAGGCGGTGTGGTGCGTCTTGACGTAGCCGACCGTGCGCGCCAGATGCGTGCGCCCCCGCAACGGCCCGTCCACCAGCAGCAGGTCGTCGCTGCGTGAGCGGTGCCGCACCGACAGGTCCACCTCCAGCTGGGTGACCTGCCGCTGCAGCGCCAGCGACAGCTCCTCGAAGCTCGCGTCCGCTGCCTTGCTCGGCTGATAGACGGCGTACGGGGTCTTCACCTCGGGCGCGTGCGGCGAGGCGGAGATGAGCGACCGGCTGACCTCGATCTCCACCAGATCGGCGCCGTCCGGGCCGCAGCTGACGATTCCGGCCGCGTAGGAGGCCGCGATGCCGGGGACCGGCATGGCCGCGCCGGGCTCGTGGACCCACACGCGGGCGTCGATCCTGCGTACGCCGTCGGCGACGAGCAGCGTCGCGGGAGCGCGGGCGCCCGGCCCGGGCGTGACGGGTTTCCAGTCTTCGGCCGGCCGTTCGACGTCGAGTACCAGCTCGGCGCTGGTGGCGCCCAGCTCGGCGAGGTTCTCGACGGCGAGGGCGGCGGCGTAGCCGGGGTCCCACGGGTCGACGGTGAAGCCCGTCACCGGACGTCCGCCTTGCTGATGTGGGAGCCCTTCGCGTCGCGGCCCACCCGGAAGCGCACCGGTACCCGCTCGGCCAGCGCGGGAACGTGGGTGACGACGCCGATCATGCGTTCCTGGCCGGCGGCGAGACGTTCGAGCGTGGTGGCGACGGTGTCGAGCGTGGCGGGATCGAGCGTGCCGAACCCCTCGTCGAGGAAGATGGAGTCGAGGCGCCTGGCGACCGCGCCGGACAGCGCGAGCGCCAGGGCGAGGGCCGCCTGGAAGGTCTCGCCACCGGACAGGGTGCGGGCGCTGCGCCGCATGCCGGCCTCGCCGTAGTCGATGACCTCGATGTCGCCGGTCTTGTCGGCCAGCGCCAGCTCGTACTGACCGTCGGACAGTTCGCGCAGCGTGTCGGAGGCCGAGGCGACGAGCACCTCCAGGGCCTCCGCGCACAGCCAGCGCTCGAAGGCGTTGGCGCGCAGGCGCAGCGCGAGCTCGTGGGCGACCTTGGCCTCGTGCTCCTTCATGGTGATCCGCGTCTCCAGATCGGCGGCGCGGGCGCGCTCCTCCTTGAGGCGGTCGAGCGCGCTGTCGGCACGGGCGACGGCCGCGGCGACGGCGGCGCCGAGCTGGTCGGGGGAGGCGTCGCGCGGCGCGAGCACGCCATGCTCGGCCAGACGCTCGGCCAGCCCGCGGCGATCGGCGGTGAGCCGGGCGCCGGCCTGGGCCAGCCGCTCCTCGCGTTCGGCGAGCGCGGCCAGGGTGGCCTGCGCGGCCCGGTCCCGCCAGCCGAGCAGATCGGTCCAGGCCCGGTGCAGGTCCTCGCGGATGAGGGGCGGCGGTGGATCGTCCTGAGCGCCGGAGACGAGCAGCCGGTCGCGGGCGGCCTGCAGCGCCTGCCAGGCGGACTCGGTCTGGCGTTCGACCTGCTCGGCCCTGGTCCGGGCCTGGCCGAGCTCGCCGCGCGCGGCGCGTGCGGCGTCGCGTGCCTGGGCGGCCAGCTCGTCGGCCTTGGCGAAGGCGGCGAGCCGCGCCTGGAGTTCGGCCCGGTCGCCGGGGGCGGGCAGCGCGGCCAGCTCCGACTCCAGCCGGGCCGCCTGCGTGGCCAGCATCGACGCCGACGTCTCGGCCTTGGCGTGGGCGGCTCTGGCGCGCTGGGCCCGTTCGCGGGCGCCTGCCAGGACCCGGTCGGCGGTGCGCATGTCGGCGGGCGGCTCGTGGCGGGGCAGCTCGGAGACCGGGTGGCGGCAGACCGGGCACGGCCGGCCCGCTTCCAGCCGGGTGAGCAGGTGGGCGGCGGCGTGGGCGTCACGCAGGCGTTCCCGCTGCTCCTCGGCTGCCGCGAGCGCCTGTTCGGCCACGGCCTGCTCGCCGGCCGCACCCTCCAGGGCCGCGGCGGCCGACGACGCGGCGGCGCGGGCCCGCGCCGCCTCGGCCTCCAGGCGTTCGCGGGCGTCCAGCGCGGCCAGCGCCGCCCCGGGAGCGCCGCGGTCGCCGAGCGCCGCCAGCGCCTCGTACGCCTCCTGCTCGTCGGCCTCCAGCCGGGCCGCATCGGCGGCCAGCGTCTCGAGCGCCTCGGCGGCGGCGCGCCGGGCCGCCGCCAGGGTGGGGACCGCGGCGGGCATGCGCAGGGCCGACAGCACGGACTGACGTTCGGCCACGGCGGCCCGCTCCCGCTCGGCCAGGTGGATGTCGGCCTCGCGGGCGCGCAGCAGGTCGAGGTCGGCGCCGATGGTCTCGGCCAGCCGCCGCAGCCCGGCCAGCCGCTCGGCCAGCTCGCGCTCGGCCTGTTCCGTCGCCCCGGACAGCTTGGCGAGCTCGTCGCGGGCGAAGGAGGCCTCCTGCTTGGCGGTCTCCTCCTCCCGGGCGGCGCGCTGCCTGATCCGCTCGTAGACGTCGGCGTCCAGCAACTGGACGAGGAGGTCCTGCCGTTCGCGGGGCGCGGCGTGCAGGAACTCGGCGAAGCGCCCTTGCGGCAGGACCACGCACTGGGTGAAGAACCGGTATTCCAGCCCGGTCACCCGCTGCGCCTCGGGAGTGACGTTCTCGCCCTCCGCGAGCGGCCTGACCACCGCGCCGAACGCCTCGGCGAGCGGGGCGGCCGGGTCCAGCTCGTCCAGCCTGGCCTCCTTGGTGCGTACCGCGCCCTTGGCGTCGCGCACCATCGCCCGGACCACGCCGTAACGCCGCCCGTCGCTGTCGAACACCATCGCCACCTTGCCGGCGGTGACGGACGGCGCCAGGGCGTGGGCGACGGCGCCCTCCCTGCCCCAGCGCGGCACGGTGCCGTACAGGGCGAAGCAGATCGCGTCGATGATCGTGCTCTTGCCCGCGCCGGTCGGGCCCACGAGCGCGAAGTACTCGGTGTCGGAGAAGTCGACGGTCACCGGCTCGCGGAAGCTGCCGAAGTGGTCCAGGTGCAACAGCAGGGGACGCATCAGCCGCTCACCTCGTCGTGGAGCCGGTCGAACAGGGCGGCCACCTGGTCGTCGTGCCGGCCGGTGGCGGCGAGGTAGTCGCGGAACAGCTCGCGCGGGCTCCGGCCGGCCGTGCCGGCCCGCCGCGTGGCGGTCACCGGCCTGAACCGCTCGTCCAGCATGACGTCGACGGCCCCGGACAGCAGCTGCCGCACGTCGTCGGCCAGGCCGACGCGGGGTTTCTCCTCGACGATCACCTTGAGCCAGTCGTCGCCGGGGTCGACGCCCTCCAGCTGCTCCAGCGTGCCGCGTACGGTGCGCAGCCTGCGGGCCGAGGCGAACGTCAGCTCCCGCACCACGGCGGGCCGCCCGGGCGTGACCTCCACCAGCAGCGCGCCGGGGGTGTTGCCCTCCTCGCCGAAGTCCACGGCGAGGGGTGAGCCGCTGTACCAGATCGGGCACGGGCCGGGGATCTGCTGGCGGCGGTGCAGGTGACCGAGGGCGGCGTACTGGGTGGCGGGCGGGAAGGCGGTCGGCTCGAAGTAGTAGGAGAAGATCGACTGCGCTTCCCGCTCGCCGCCGCCGAACGCCCCGCCGGGCAGGGTGCCGTGCGTGGTGACCAGGTTGACCGTGTCGGCGTGGAAACCGGCCGTCAACGCGCCGATCAGCTCGCCGATGCGGGCCGCGTAGTCACGGTTGTGCTCGGCCGCCGTCCCGGTGAGGACCTCGGCGGCGCGCACCACGTACCGGTGCGACAGGAACGGCAGCACGGCCAGCCGCACCGGCTCGCCCGACCGCGCGGTGAAGGCGAGCGTGCCACCCTGATCGGGACGGCGGAAGGAGCCGATCACGTGCAGGCCGAGCCTGCCGAGCACCGGCCGGTAGACCTCCAGCAACTGCGGGTTGTCGTGGTTGCCCGCCAGCACCACCACGTCCCGCCCGTCGCCGCGCAGCGCCATGAGCGCGTTGAGCACCAGCGACTGCGCCTCGGGGGTGGGCGCGGAGGTGTCGAACAGGTCGCCGGCCACGATGACGGCGTCCACGTCGTGACTGCGGGCGGCGGCGACCAGCTCGCGCAGCACCTCGCGGTGCTCGTCGACGCGGGAGCGGCCCTTGAGCACCTTGCCCACGTGCCAGTCCGCGGTGTGCAGGATCTTCACGAAACCACCTGGGGGTCAGAAGGGCGGGATGTCGTCTTCGACGCCGGGCAGGCCCTGGAACGGATCAGCCGACGCCTTCGTCACCGGGGCAGCGGCTTCGGACGGCCGGGTCGCCCACGCGGGGAAGGGGAAGGCCACCGCCAGCGGCACGGGGATCTCCGGCTGGGCGACGAACATGGTGCCCGGCTTGGCGATCGTGGCCCGGTCTCTGACGGCCGGCGGCAGCCAGCCGTACTCCGACCGCGCGGCCTCGGCCGGGTCCAGCCGGCCGGCGACGCGCACGGCGCTGTTGGAGACGATGCGCCGCTCCACCTCCGAGGCGGTCTGCTGGGCGCCGATGAGGATGACGCCGAGCGAGCGGCCCCGCTCGGCCACGTCCAGCAGGATCTCCTTGATCGGGGAGTCGCCCTCGCGCGGGGCGTACTTGTTGAGCTCGTCCAGCACCACGAACAACAGCGGCCGGGCCGTCCCGGACGACTCCTTGCGGTGGAACTCCCCGCGCAGCACCACGCCCACCACGAACCGCTGCGCCCGCTCCGGCAGATTGTGCAGGTCCACGATCGACACCTGCGCGTCGGCGGTGCGGATCACGTGATTGCGGTAGAACGGCAGGTCACCGCGGACGATCGGCGACAGCGGGCGCACGGCGCTGCGGAGCCTGCGCAGGAAGGCGTTGACGGTGCCGAGCGGGGTCTGCGCGCCGGCCCAGTCCATCCGGAAGGCCTCGTCCTGCAACTGCTCGGACAGCATCTCGACGAGATCGGCGAACGTGCGGCAGGACGTGCCCCGCACCATGACGGCCCCGCCCTCGCCCACCGGCTCCGCCCACGCCTTCAGCCGGGCCGCGACCTGCCCCACCAGCAACGAGTAGCCGGCCCGCTCGTCGTCGGCGTCGGCGAAGACGAACCGCAGCAGCTCCTCCTCGCAGAACTCGACCAGCGTCCAGTAGAACGCGCTCACACCCTGGGTACGGGCGGAGACGTGCGGCACGCCGTTGGCGTCGCCGGGCCGCGGCGGAGCGAAGACGTGGACACTGCCGAACGGCTGAGCCGGGAGCCCCAGCCGGGCGTAGACGCTCCGGGCCCGCTCGTCGAGCCGGACGTTGTCGTGGTCGAGGAAGAGCAGATCCTCGCCCTTGACGGAGAAGATCAGCGCCTTGGTGTTGGCCGCCTCGCCCTCCAGGACGCCCGAGTTGAAGATCGAGTACAGGAGGAAGGTGGCGAACGACGTCTTGGTGGCCACGCCCGAGACGCCGGAGATCGACACGTGGGCGCCCCGGGTGCCGTCGAGGAAGTCGAAGTTGACGTACAACGGCAGACCGTCGCGACCCATCCCCAGCGGGATGCGCCGCTCCATCACGTCGAAGTAGAGCGCCTGTTCGCGGTCGCCCGTGCCGGCCAGGTAGACCTTGGAGCCGGGCAGCGGCGGCACGAACACCTCCGGCTCGACCCTCGTCACCCGCACCTCCGCCACCTCCACGACGGCGGCCGGCAGCGCGCCGTCGGCGATCAGGAAGACGTCGGAGTCGTACGTGGCGCCCTCGTGCCTGGCCTCCACCGTCGTCACCACGCCCGCCACCAGCACCGGACCGTGGCCCGGCACCTCCCGCCTGGTCACCACCACGTCGTCGAGCTGGACGACCTTCCCCGGCTCCAGGCCGATCCAGAAGGACAGCGGTGAGGCCGCCTGAGTGCCGAGCACCCGCCCGACGGCCTCGCCGGCAGCGGCCATCCCCTCCGACGCCTCATGATCGACCGCCCCGTTGACCGTCACTCGTCCCTCCGCCCCCGCCAATGCCGTCTCATGGGAGCGTAGTGCGCTCCACGTGTGCATCCGGTCATTTTCCGCACCACCCTGAACGCCTTTCGGGCTTCGCGGCGATACAGAGACGTGCGTACATGGATGAGCTGGATCGCCGTCCTGCCGTTCGCCGGGTGGGCGCTGCTGCGGCTGAGCGGGTTCGAGCCGGACTGGCCGTGGGTGCCGGTGGTGGCGTACACGCCGTACGCGGCGGCCGGGGCGGTGGCCGGCGCGGCACTGGCCTGGGCGCTGAGACGCCGGGCGGCGGGAGTGGTGGGGATCGCGGCCGTGACGGCCTTGGGGGCCGCCGTCGTGCCCCGAGCCCTCGCCGACGGCGATCCGGCCGTGAGCGGGCCGGTGCTGCGGGTGCTGGCGGCCAACCTGATGGTGGGCCAGGCGGACACGGACCAGCTGATGGCCCTGGTCGGCCGGACGCGGCCGGACGTGCTGACGCTGCAGGAACTCACCGCGGACTCCCTACGTCGGCTGGAGGAGGCGGGCGTGCGGGAGAGGCTGCCGCACGCCGTCACGCGGCCGTTGCCGGGGGTCGGCGGGTCCGCCGTCTTCGCGAGGCATCCGCTGACGGCCGGAGAGATGATCAAGGTCGGTGCGTTCGGGCAGGCCAGGGCATGGCTGGCGCATCCCGGCGGGGCGCGGGTGGAGATCGTCTCCGTGCACCCGTGCGCGCCCAGGCGCACCGCCCGGCAACCGTGCTGGCAGGGAGGCCTTCATGCGCTGCCGCGAGGCGGGGGGCCGCTGCGGGTGCTGGCGGGGGACTTCAACGCCACGCTCGACCACCTGCCGATGCGTGAGCTGCTGGCGTCCGGGTACCGGGACGCGGCCGACGTCATGGGGCGCGGGCTGACGGCGACCTGGCCGCAGGCGCTGGGCCGTACGTGGCGGCTGCCCGGCGTGACGATCGACCACGTGCTGGTGGACTCGCGGATGGCGGTGCGGGACTTCCGCGTGCTGGAGCTGCGGCACACCGATCACCGGCCGGTCTTCGCCGAGGTAAGGCTCCCGTGACGGGCCGTCCGCCGTGGCGGGGCCGCCTGCGGCCGGTGACGGTACGGAGACGGCCGGTCATGCCGCCGCCGGTGTGGCCGGTCACGACAGGATCTCGACGTAGCCCTCCGTTCCGTGCACGCGGATCCGCTGGCCGTCCCGGATGATCCGGGTCGCCCGCTCCACGCCCACGACGGCCGGCAGGCCGTACTCCCGGGCGATCACGGCGCCGTGGGTCATCAGGCCGCCCACCTCCGTCACCAGGCCCGTGATCGCGACGAACAGCGGCGACCAGCTGGGATCCGTGCAGGTCGTGACCAGGATGTCGCCCGCTTCGAGATCGGCCCGCGCCAGGTCCAGGATGACGCGGGCCCTGCCCTCGACGGTCCCGGCCGAGACCGGCAGGCCGGCCAGGGCGCCGGCCGGCACGCCGTCGCGCCGGTACCTCCCGGCGACGGCCTCCCCGTCGGAGGTGAGCACCCGCGGTGGCGTGAGCGCCTGGTACGACCGGAAGGCGTCCTTGCGCCGCCGGATGAGCTCGTGATCCACCTGGTGGGTGCGCGCGACGTCGTGCAGCTCCTGGAACGTGAGGTGGAAGACGTCCTCCCGCTCGCGCAGCACGCCGGCCTGGACGAGGCGCTCGGCCTCCTCCAGCAGGGCCCGCTTGTAGACGAAGTAGCGACTGACGATGTCGTACTTCGGGTACTCGCGGTAGCCGATGAAGGTTCGGACCCGGTCGATCATCCGCTTCGCCTCGTCGGCCTTCCGCTCCCCGTCCGGCAGGTCCCGCAGGCGTGACAGCACCTCCTGCTCCTTCCTGCGCGCCTCCTGCCGCCCTTGCTCGAAGCGCCGTACGGCGGCCCCCGGCTCGAAGAGCCTGACGTTGTCCAGGATCAGGGGCACCAGCGTGGCGGGCCGTTCGCTCCAGCGCGGTCTCGTGATGTCGATCTCGCCGACGCAGCGCATGCCGTACCGGTCGAGGAACGCCTGGACGGCATGGCGGGCCTCGGTCCCGCCCGGCAGCTTCGACAGCTCGTCCAGGAAGCCGTCGTCCTCGACGTCCCGCAGGTACGCCACCACCTGCGGATGCGGGCGGATCGCGTCGGCGACGTCGAGCAGTGCCAACCCCATCTCCGACGTGACGTTGCCGGGGGCGGACAGGGTGAGGGTGTCGGCCGCGTTCTTCTCGCCCAGCCATTCCCGCAGCCGGTCGTTGAGCCACCAGGTGGCCTCCATCCCGGCCATGATCGCCTGCATGCTCAGCGGATCGCTGAGGACCCGTTTGTGCTCCTGGAAGGCCTCCAGCAGGAAGTCGAACAGCGCCGGTCCCCTCTTCGCCCGGATGTCGCGCCGCAGGGCGGCGATGGAGGACCGGCTGCGCTCGACCAGCTCGGTGACGATGGCCGGATCGGTCGCGATCGGGGCGGGTGTGCCGCTCGGACGCGGCTCGCCGGGATCCGGGTCCGGGTCCGGGAGCGTCGGGACGAAGCCGTCGCGGTCGAGGACGGTCTCCAGCGCGTCCCTGGTCAGCGGATCGGACCTCCCCACGGTCTCCAGGAGGCCGGCGCGGCTCGCGGGCGAGGCCAGTCGCCGGGTGACGTCGACGAACAGCCGCCCGCCGGCCTCGTGCATCGGCGCCAGGGCCGTCAGCTGCCACATGGAGACGCCCAGGGGCTTCATGGCGTCGGTCATCATCTGCCCGTGACCGACCGAGACGTAGACGTGGTTCTCCTGGTCACCGGTCTCGGGGACGGGGAACAGCGTGGTGATCGGCCGGCTCTGGACGATCCGGAAGTCATCGCCGACCAGGCACCATTCGATGTCCTGCGGGTGACCGAAGTGCGCCTCGATCCGCCGCCCGAGCTGGACGAGCCGCACGACCTGCGCGTCCGTCAACGCCGGCTGCCCCTGCCGCCGCGGGTCGATCGGCACCACCCGCGTCCCGCCGGCCGGCGAGGCGTGGACGGCCCGCTCCTTGACGGCGACCGCCCGGGAGACGACCTCGCCGTCCCGCACCTTGAAGACGTCCGGGTTCACCAGGCCGGAGACCAGGGCCTCGCCGAGGCCGAAGCCGGCGTCCACGGTGGCGACCTTCCGGTTGCCCGTGACGGGGTCGGCCGTGAACAGGATGCCGGCCGCCTGCGGGAAGACCATCCGCTGCACGACCACGGCCATGCGGACCGCGCGGTGGTCGAAGCCGTTGCGCAGGCGGTAGGTCACGGCCCGCTCGGTGAACGACGACGCCCAGCACCGGCGGACGTGCTGGAGGACCGCCTCCGGCCCCACGACGTTCAGGTAGGTGTCCTGCTGGCCGGCGAACGACGCTGTCGGCAGGTCCTCCGCCGTGGCGCTGGACCTCACGGCGTAGGCGGCGTGCTCGCCGAGCCGCGCGACCGCGCCGGTGATCGCAGCCGCGAGATCGTCGGGGACGGCGATCCCCTCGACGGTCCGGCGGACGCCGGCGCTGAGGGTGCGGATCGCCTCCCGGTCATCCGGGTTCAGGCGTGACAGCTCGTCGAGCCGATCGCCGATCGACGGCGCCTCCGCCATGATCCGCCGGAAGGCGTCCGTCGCCACGCAGAAGCCGGCCGGCACGCGGACCCCGTCGATCCGCGACAGTTCCCCGAGATGCGCGCCCTTGCCGCCGACGACCGCGACCCGCGTCCGGTCCACCTCGTGAAGGTCCCACACGTGCCGCCCGGTCATCGCGACACCCCCGCGCCGGCGGTGCCTCGTCGCGCTGCGCCGGCCGGTCGGGTCACCGGTGCCGTCGGGCACGGCCTTTTCTCCCCGATGAGCCGGCCCGCCGCTCCGCCGGTCCCCGCCGGTCCGACGCCACCGCGTCCCCCGTACATCGACAACGACACACACACGTCGAATCCCCGTTCGCAGGTCCTGGCCTCGGCCGACGATTCTGCGGCAGGAGCCGGGCCTTGCCGCAAGCCCCCCAGCGCGCTATAACCTGAAAATGGCGAGGAGGCCGACCTCCTCGCCATGACTTCCCGCCGCCCGCCGCGGACCTACCGGATCAGCCGAATCGGCCGCCAGTCGCCGCGGGTCAGGCGACGGTGACGCCGAGCACGTGGCCGATGCCGAACGTCACCGCCGCGGCGCCCACGCCCAGCCCGAGCTGACGCAGCCCGCCCAGCCACCACGGCCGGGCCGTCATCCGCGCCACCACCGCGCCGAAGACGAACAGCGCCACCACGCTCAGCACCAGCGCCACCACCAGCCCCGACGCCCCGAACAGGAACGGCACCAGCGGCACCAGCGCCCCCGCCGAGAACGCGCCGAACGACGACGCGGCCGCCAGGTAGGGGGAGGGCAGGTCGTCGGGATCGACGCCGAGCTCCTCGCGCACGTGCACGCGCAGCGCCTGCTCCGGGTCCGCCGACAGCCCCGCCGCGACCCGCTGCGCCAGGTCGGGGTCGAGCCCGCGGGACCGGTACAGGGCCGCCAGCTCGGCCTGCTCACCCTCGGGGTTGCGGGCCAGTTCGCGGCGTTCCACCGCGATCTCGGCGCGCATCAGCTCCGTCTGCGACTTCACGGACGTGTACTCGCCCGCCGCCATCGAGCACGCCCCGGCCACCAGACCGGCGAACCCCGCCAGCACCGCTCCGCGACCGGCGCCCGCGGCGCCCACCACGCCGGCGATCAGCGCGAAGTTGGAGACCAGGCCGTCCATCGCGCCGAAGACCGCCGGGCGCAACCAGCCGCCGGTCACGTCCCGGTGCGTGTGGTGCTGCTCCGCAGAGTGGGGCTGGACAAGCTCGATGGTCATGAAAGCGCCTCCCATAGATCATGCCTTCTACTGAAATCTAGGCATATGTCGGGACAGTCGCAACGAAGGAGAGGCTTGCCTGACCTGCGGTTTCGCTCTTTTGTGACACGGCGTTCCGAACGTGCGTGCGGGCTCTCCGGGGACGTTCCGAGCCGGTGGAGAGAATGCCGTACGGGGAGTGGAGGGCCAGGTCACAGGACGGCGACCCGGCTCGTGATCGCCGGGGTGGGTGGGCGCGGCGACCGGAGCTCCCCGGGATCACAAGCGCACAAGGGGGTGCGGGCCCCCGCGCGGGTAAGGGCCACCAAAGTGACCGGATTCACCCTGCGAGTGCCCGCCCGGGCCCGGGCGGTGCCGGGTCCGGGCTGCCGGGCGGTCGGTCAGGTGCGGGCCGGGGACGAACCGGGCGCCGGGTGCCAGGGGGACGGTTCCGGCACTCCCTGGCCCTGCTCGGCCGTGCCTGCGGCGGCGTCCGGCGTGGCGTCCGGCGTGGCGGCCGCGCGGTCGCCGGGCCTGACGCCGTGGACCAGCTCGGCGCAGTCGGCGATCGCCGCCGTCAGCAGCTCGCGCAGCAGCGCGTCCGGATCCGGGATGCAGGCCTGGACGATGCCCACCACCGACAGCTGCACCGCGTTCGGCGCGGCGTACCGGCGGAAGCCCTTCTCCGTGATCCGGGCCGCCTTGCTGAACCGCCGGGCCTGCTCGGCCGCGAGCGGCACCTGCTCCATCGCCCAGCGGCTGCGCTCGCTCAGCCGGCCCGCCGGCGCGCCGTCGAGCCGGCACAGCATCTCCTCGGCGGCCAGGACGGACACCGCCAGGGCGAGCTGCCGCTCGGCCGCGGCCACCGGGAGCGCGGTCGTCGCGCAGCGCAGCGCGATGCGGGCGTCGATGCGCAGGTCGTCGCCCGCCAGCCCGATGATCGACGGGACGAGCCCGATCAGCTTGCCCCGGTTGTCGTCATCGGTGTTGTCGTTGACCAGGCGGGCGAGCGCGGCCAGCAGCGGGTGCGTGCAGGCCGGGTGGTCGCTCCACCGCTCGCCGGCGAGGTAGGAAGCCAGTTCCATGAAGCAGGCACCACGCTTCGGGTTACGGTGCCTTCCTCGGGACAGGACCGGCATGTGCTCAAGGTAGTTGTCCACGGGTGCTCCCACTCGACGGATCGCCGTCTCTTCAGTCTGCGCCGCCGATCGCGCCAACGCCAGTGATGTGACGCCTCTTGTGCGGGGTTGGACGGCTATGACCTGGCTACTCTCCCTGGAGCTCCCCGGCGTGGAGATCACGAATCGCCGCCGTTCCCGCCGCCGGGCACCACCCGTACGGGATGACCCCCATCGCCTGACGAACGGTGTGATCGCGGTGTGATCGAGAAGGCAGCGTACGACGACGGGCGCGTGCTAGGTTGCCGAGCGATTCTCGTATTCGAGCGCCGCGCGGGTCCAGGATGTGACGTCGCGCGGCGCTCCTCATCCGGATGGGGGCCTGCGGTGAGGTGGGCACTATTGCTCCTGGTCACGTCGGCGCTGTGGTGGACACTGCCCGCCACGGCGCAGGCCGCCGGGGGCACCGTGAGCACTGGCGACACCGGGGCCACCGGGGGCACGGCCGCCGGGCGGGTGGCGCTCATCGGCGTGCCCGGCCTGCACTGGGACGACCTCGGCCCGGACACCACGCCCCACCTGTGGCGGCTGGCAGGTCAGAGCGGGCTCGGGTCGGTCTCGGTGAAGACGGTCGGCACGGTCGCCTGCCCGTTCGACGGCTGGATGACCGTCTCCGCCGGCGTCCGCTCCGCCTACGGCCACGGGTGCGCGCTGCCCCCGG
This sequence comes from Nonomuraea indica, assembly GCF_002850745.1. Lineage (GTDB taxonomy): Bacteria > Actinomycetota > Actinomycetes > Streptosporangiales > Streptosporangiaceae > Nonomuraea > Nonomuraea indica. The sequence goes on along the minus strand of NZ_KZ559481.1, from coordinate 55,747 downwards.
TGCCCGAGGCGCGGGGCGCGGGCGCCGTGGTGCCGGGATTCCAGGACCTGCTCGCCCGGCGTGACGGCACCTACGTGGGCACGCTCGGACAGGCCCTGCGCGACGCCGGCCAGTGCACCGCCGCCGTCGGCAGGGGAGCGGCGCTCGCACTGGCCGACCGGACAGGCAAGGTGGACCTGTACGCGCCGGAGCCTGCCGCGCTGGCCGACTGGTCGCGCTGCCGCGTGCTGGCCGTCGACGTGGACGAGCTGATCAGCCCGTACGTGGCCGGCGGCAGCCTGCCCCAGGAGCCCGAGCTGCTCACGCCCGAGCGGCGGCGCGAGGCGGTGCGAGCGGCCGACGCCGAGGTGGGGGAGGCGCTCGCCAGAATCCCCGCCGACGCCGAGGTGCTGCTGACCGGGATCGGCGACCACGGCAGCGTGCCGCATCTCAGGGTCGTCATGTGGAAGCGGGCGGAGGTCGCCGGCGCGCTGCTCGGCACCACCTCGACCCGGCGCGACGACATCACGGTCCTGCCCGACCTCACCGCCACCCTGCTGACCTCGGCCGGTGTGCCCGTGCCGTCGACCGTCATCGGCGTGCGGTGGGCGCCCGGCGAGGTGCTGCCGCTGGCGGAGGCCGCCGCGCACCTGCGCCGCTCGGACCTGGCGGGCACCAGCGTGCGCTCCACGACCGGGGTGTTCTTCACCGGGTTCGCCATCGTCCAGGTCGCCTTCTACGCCACCGCCTACCTGCTGCTGTCGCGGAGCAGGCGGCCGCTCGCCGTGGGCGTGGCCGCGCTCGGCATCGCCTCCATCCCCGTCTCGACCTACCTCGTCAACCTGCTGCCGTGGGTGCACGCCGGGCAGCCGGTCGCGACGCTCGTCGCGGGAGTCCTCGCGCTGGCGGCGGTGGTCGTGACGCTCGCCATGGCCGGGCCGTGGCGTCGCCACCCTCTGGGGCCGCCCGCCGTGGTCGCCGGGGTGACCGCAGCCGCCCTCGTCGCCGACCTGCTCACCGGAACGACGCTGCAGTTCAACAGCCTGATGGGCTACACCGCGGTGGTCGGCGGGCGCTACTACGGGCTGGCCAACATCCCGTTCGCGCTGCTCGCCACCGCCGTGCTCATGGGCACCGCGATAGCCGCCGACCACCTGGTCCGCCGCGGGCGTGGCCGGGTCGCGGTGGGCCTCGTCGCCGGTCTCGGCGTGGCGGCGATGCTGCTGGCCGGCTGGCCCGGCGTGGGCAGCGACTTCGGCGGCGTGATCGCGTTCGTGCCCGGCATCGCCGTCACGGCGCTGCTCGTGGCGGGCCGGAAGGTGTCGGTGCTGAAGCTCGGCGCGTTCTGCGTGCTGGGCGGGGTGGCGGTGTCGGTCATCGCGGTGCTCGACTTCCAGCGCCCGCCCGCCTCGCAGACGCACCTGGGCAGGTTCGTCGGCCAGGTGATCGACGGCACGTTCCTGCCGATGATCGGCCGCAAGCTGGGCGCCATGCTCAACACCATGCTCTCGCCCAACCTCATGCCGATCGTCATCGTCGGCCTGGCGTTCCTGGTCTTCGCGCTGCTGCGGCCCGGCCAGGCCAGCGCCGGCCTGCTCCCGCAGGCGTTCGCGCGGGCGCCGATGCTGCGCGCCGGCCTCATCGGCGCGCTGGTCAGCGGCGTGGTCGGCATGCTGGTGAACGACTCCGGCACCGCAGTGCTGTCCATGGCCGTGGCGCTGGCCGTCCCCCTGGTCCTGTACGCGGGGCTGAAGTCCGCGTCCGGGCAGCAGGAGCCCGCCGAGGCCGCCCGGCCGGAGCGGCACGGCGACCCCGTCGCCCGGCACGCGTAGCCGGGCAGCGGGAACGGGACGGCGGGCCCGCCGCCCCGTTCCCCGCAGGTCAGGCGGCCTCGTGCCGGCGCTGGCAGTCGATGCAGTAGCGGGCCAGCGGCCGGATCTTGAGCCGTTCGAACGGGATCACCGACGCGCAGTGCGCGCAGCGGCCGTAGTCGCCCTCCTCCAGCCGGTCGAGGGCCTGCCGCAGTTCGGCGACCGCGCGGTCGGCGGCGGTGATGGAGGCGAGCAACTCCTGCCAGGTGTCGTCCGCCCCGCGCGCGTCCCGGGCCGCGGCCTGCAGGTTGAGCAGCTGGCTGCTGCGCCAGGCGAGCTGCTCCTCCAGCTCCTGGCGCAGGGTCTGGGCCTGCACGCTGCTGAGGTGGGCTCCGCCGGTGGTGCCGGTCATGCTGAACGTCCTTTCTGGACGGTGAAGTCGCTGATCGAGCGCCCGCGTGCGCGGATGGGCACGCGAGAAGGCCCGCCGGCGGGTGTCCCGCGGGCGGGTGCGGAGAGGAACGGCTAGATCAGCGGCGGGCTGCGCGAGCCCGGGGCGCGATGACCGACCTGCTGCGGGTCACGCGGACCGACGGGCGCGAGGCTCCGGGCCGGTCCCGCCGGGGGATGCCCGGCCTGCTCGCCGCGCGGCGCCGGCCACAGGGACAGCACGTGGTGCTCGCGGCCGCTCGGCGCGGCCTGCGGCAGGGTGCCCGACAGCTGGGTGTCCCAGGCGCCGAGCACCCAGGCGTCGCCGGCCAGGGCGCCGCGCTGGGCGGGCCCGCCATAGGAGGTGGGGGCGGAGCCGGCCAGCAGGAGGCTCAGCAGGACGAGGCCGAGCACGCCGGCATGGGCCAGGCAGCCTCCCGGTGCCCGCCACAGCCGCCACGACCTCGTCATGAGGCCGACCATAGCCCAGCCGGTGGGAAAAGGCATGCGCGACGTCACGGGCCCGGCGCGGCCTCCCACGCTTGAAGTTTTCTTTTAGTTCATTGCGAAGACTTGAAAGTTATAGCCACGAGCGATTGAGTTCGGTCGTGCAGACCCTCCGTTCCCTGGCCGGCTCCCTCGCCGGGGCCGCGCTCCTGTTAGGCGCCGTCGCCCCCGCTCAGGCCGACCCGAAGCCCCCCGCAGAGGACGCGCCCACCGCGTCGTCGTACCCGCCCCCCTCCACCCTGCTCGCCGGGACCGCCGGCGAGCACCTGGAGACCGCCAGGACGACCAGGCCCGTCGCGCCCGGCGTCTCCCTGACCTCCTTCGACCGCTACGACGCGCTCGGCTGGCTGCGCGCCGACGCGGTCACCGCCGACCTCGGCAGCGCCAGGGCCGACTACGTGTTCTCGGGCGAGGTGTCGAAGACCGAGCCGCTGTCGGGCCCCGCCCGGCGCGCCCGCGCCGTCGCCGCCGTCAACGGCGACTTCTTCGACATCAACAACTCCGGCGCGGCCCGCGGCATCGGCGTCCAGAACGGCACGTTGATCCAGTCCCCGGCCGCCGGCCACGACAAGGCCGTCGCGGTCACCGGCGACGGCATCGGCCGCGTGCTCACCATGCACTTCGAGGGCACCGCCACCCCCGCGGGCGGTTCGCCGATCACGCTCACCCAGTTCAACCAGCTCGTCCAGCGGGACGGCGTGGGCCTGTTCACGCCGCTGTGGGGCTCCCACCCGCGGACCCGCGCCGTCGAGGGCGCCACCGCCGTCACCGAGGTGGAGCTGGCCGGCGGCGTCGTCACCCAGGTACGGCAGGCGGCCGGCAGCGGGCCCATCCCCGCGGGCACCACCGTCCTGCTGGGCCGCGACGCCGGAGCGACCGCCCTGGCCGCGCTCCGGCCCGGCGACCGGGTCGAGGTGGCCTACCGGCCCAAGGCGTCGGACGACCGCGAGGTCAAGGCGGCCGTCGGCGGCAACCACGTCCTCGTCAAGGACGGCGTCGCGCAGCACTCCGCCGATCCGGCCGCCCACCCGCGCACCGCGGTCGGCTTCTCCGCCGACGGCCGCACGATGCACCTGCTGACCGTGGACGGGCGTCAGGCCGACAGCCGCGGCGTCACCCTGAACGAGCTGGCCGCGATGATGGTCGAGCTGGGCGCCGCCAACGCGCTCAACCTCGACGGCGGCGGCTCGTCCACCATGCTCGCCCGCGAGCCCGGCCAGGCCGACGTCCAGGTGGAGAACAGCCCCTCCGACGGCGGCGAGCGGCACGTGCCCAACGGCCTGGCCCTGTTCGCCCCCGAAGGGAGCGGCCGGCTCAAGGGCTTCTGGCTGGAGACCGCCACGGACCCGGCCCGCGCCCCCGGCGCCGCCCCCGTCGCGGGCGGTCGGCCCGAGCGGGTCTTCCCCGGTCTCACCCGGCGGCTGACCGCCGCCGGATACGACGAGACGTACGGCCCGGCCAAGGGCGCCCCGATCTGGCGCTCCAGCCCGGCGGTGCACGGTGTGGTCCGCGACGGGAGATTCCACGCGCTCGTCCCCGGCCGCACCACGGTCACCGCCTCCCGCGGCACCGCCAAGGGCACCCTGGACCTGACCGTGCTCCAGCCCCTCCAGCGGCTCGGCACCACCGCCGACCGTGTCACCCTGCAGGGCGCGGACGGCACGGCCGTGTTCGGCGTGGTCGGCTACGACCGCAACGGCAACTCCGCCCCCATCGAGCCGGCCGACCTCACCCTCTCCTACGACCGCGACCTGTTCGAGGTGACGCCGTCCGAGCACGGCTCCTTCACCGTCAAGGCCAGGCGCGACACCGGGTCCGGCCTCATCACCGCCAAGGCCGGCGGCGTCACCACCGCCGTGCCCGTCACCGTCGGCCTGGAGGACAAGCCGATCGCGGGCTTCGACGACGCGGCCTCGTGGACGTTCGCCGCGGCCCGCGCCACCGGCTCGCTGTCGGCCGTGCCCGGCCAGAACGGCGGCGGCCTGAAGCTCTCCTACGACTTCACCCAGTCCACCGCCACCCGGGCCGCCTACGCCAGCCCGCCGCAGCAGATCACGGTCCCGGGCCAGGCGCAGGCGTTCGGGCTGTGGATCCACTCCAGCGGCAAGGGCGAGTGGCCCAGCCTGGAGTTCTACGACGCGCTCGGCCAGTCGCAGATCCTGCGCGGGCCGTACCTGACGTGGACCGGCTGGAAGTACGTCGAGTTCGCCGTGCCGTCGGGCGTCAACCACCCGCTCCGGCTGCGCCGCTTCTACGTCGCCGAGACGCGCGCCGACCAGAAGTACACGGGTGAGATCGTCATCGACGGGCTCGTGGCCAAGGTGCCGCCGTCCGTGTCGGCGCCGCCCGCGGTCAGGATCGCCGACCCGGTGGTCAAGCCCGAGGTGTCGGCGATGCCGTGGCGGTTCGCGGTCATGTCGGACGCCCAGTTCGTCGCCCGCGACCCCGACAGCGACATCGTGCGCAACGCCCGCCGCACGCTGAAGGAGATCAGGGCGGCGAAGCCCGACTTCCTGATCATCAACGGCGACCTGGTGGACGAGGCCTCACCCGAGGACTTCGCACTGGCCAAGCGCATCCTGGACGAGGAACTCGGCGGCACGCTGCCCTACCACTACGTGCCGGGCAACCACGAGGTCATGGGCGGCAAGATCGACAATTTCCGGGCGGTCTTCGGCGACACCCACACCACCTTCGATCACCGGGGCACCCGCTTCGTCACCCTCGACACCTCGCGTCTCACGCTGCGCGGCGGCGGGTTCGACCAGGTGGCGCTGCTGCGGTCCCGGCTCGACGCGGCCGCGCGGGACCGCGGGATCGGCTCGGTCGTGGTGGTCTTCCACGTGCCGCCGCGTGACCCCACCCCGGGCAAGGGCAGCCAGCTGGGCGACCGGAAGGAGGCCGCGCTCGTCGAGAGCTGGCTCGCCGACTTCCAGCGGACCACCGGCAAGGGCGCCGCGCTCATCGGGGCGCACGTCGGCACCTTCCACGCCTCGCGGGTGGACGCCGTGCCCGCGTTCGTCAACGGCAACTCCGGCAAGAACCCCGCGACGGCCCCGAACGACGGCGGCTTCACCGGCTGGTCGCTGTGGGGCGTCGACCCGGTCACCCCGCAGGAGGCCGAACACGTCCGGCGCAACTGGTTCGTGGACGCGCCCGCCTGGATCGGCGCCCAGGTCCGGCCGCATGTCGACGAGCTCACGCTGACCGCGCCGGCCACGCTCGCGGCCGGGACGAGCGCGCAGGTCACGGCCGAGGTCAGGCAGGGCTCGCGGACCGTGCCCGCCGCGTACCCGGTGTCGGCGTCCTGGTCCGGCTCGCCCGGCCTGCACGTCGGCTCACCCCGTACGGCCGGGCCCCGGCACGTGGCGGTGCTGGATCCGGCCACGGGGACGCTCACGGGCCGGCGCGAGGGGCAGGTGACGGTGGCCGTCACGGTCAACGGGGTGACCCGGCAGGCCGTCGTGGAGGTCGCGGCGGCCGCCGCCGAACCCGCGGCCAAGCCCGCCGCCTGACACCCCGCCGCCCGGCCCGTCCGCCGCCCGGCCCGTCCGGCGCTCGGCCCGTCCGCCGCTTGGCCCGTCCGGCGCGCGTCGTCCGGCGCGCGCCGTTCACCACGCGCCGTCCGGCGCGGGCCGTTCAGCGCGGGCCGGGCGGCGGCACTGCCCACACTGCGGCCTTTTCTGCGCCGCGCCGGGCAAAAGTTGTGGTATACGCCTTTTGTGCCTTTTTGGGGCATTTGCAACTGTTGTGTTCTCTATGGCCTCCGACACTGGAGAGGACCCGGGCCATCGAGCCCGGGCCGCTCAGCACTCAGGGGGACATCGTGAAACGAATGCTTCTCGCGGCGGCGCTGGCGCTGACCGCCACCGTGACCGGGAGTACCAGCGTCTCCGCACTCTCCTCTCCGCCGCCCACTCCGGAGGAGACCGCCACCGGGGAGATGACGCCCTCGCCCGGCGAGACCACCTCACCGGACGAGATGACCACGCCGTCGCCGCAGGGCCCGGGGTGCTCCGCGCTGGAGGGAGCCCTGTCCGGCATCGCCGACAAGCCGGTCGGCAGCGCGCTCGGCGACGTGCCCGACCTGTCCTCGCTGGCCGAGGCGGTCAAGCAGGCCGGCCTGGCCGACAAGCTCAACCAGTCCGAGGACATCACCGTGTTCGCGCCCAGCAACGACGCGTTCGACGCGATCCCGCAGGACGCCAGGGACCGGGTCATGGCCGACAAGGAAGAGCTGACCAGGATCCTGAGCTACCACGTGGTCGAGGGCCGCAAGGCGCCCGCCGACCTGGAGGACGTCACGCTCAAGACGCTGGAGGGCGGCGAGCTCACCACGAAGGGCTCCGGCGAGGACCTCACCATCAACGACGCCAAGGTGACGTGCGGGAACATCTCCACCCGCAACGCCACCGTCTACGTCATCGACAAGGTGCTCATGCCCCAGTGACGGCCGGGGCTCCCCGCGGCACGGACCGTCGTCCGGGTGGTCCACACGGCTCGCGGACCACCCGGGCGGGCGGCGGGGAGCCGTCGCCCCGGACGGCGGCGGCGGCCCCACGACGGCGGGGGCCGCCGCCCGTGGACCGCCCCGACGCCGTAGGCTTCTGCGGCGATGGAACTCGCAGATCTCACCCCCGGCTCGGGCCGTCTCGCTCCCCGGGCAGCCCTCCATTCCGACGCCCCCGCCCTCGACCTCAACGGCGCCTGGCGCTTCCGTCTCTCGGCCACCGCGCACGTCCCCGCCGACTTCGCCGAACCCGGCTACGACGACTCCGGCTGGGACGAACTGCCGGTGCCGTCCCACTGGCCGTTGCACGGCCACGGCGCCCCCGCCTACACCAACGTCGTCTACCCGTTCCCCGTGGACCCGCCGCACGTCCCGTCCGACAACCCGACCGGCGACTACCGGCGTGCCTTCGACCTGCCCGCAGACTGGAACGGCGGGCGGTTGCGGTTCGAGGGCGTCGACTCCTTCGCCCGGGTCTGGCTGAACGGCCACGAGCTGGGCTGCTCCACCGGCAGCAGGCTGCCCGTCGAGTTCGACGCCGGGCCGTACCTGCTGCCGGGCCGCAACGTGCTCGCCGTACGGGTCCACCAGTGGTCGGCCGCCAGCTACCTGGAGGACCAGGACATGTGGTGGCTGCCCGGCATCTTCCGGGACGTCACGCTGACCCGCTCGGCCGCCGACGTGTTCGTGCGCGCCTCGTACGACGGCGGACGCGGCACGCTGAGCTTCGACGCCGACGGCGGCGTGCTCAGCCTGCCCGAGCTGGGCATCGACGGCCTGGAGCCGGGCACCCCCGTCACCGTCGACGTCGAACCGTGGTCGGCCGACACCCCGCGGCTCTACGACGCCGTCGTCACCTTCCCCGGCGAGCGGGTGCGCCTGCGCGTCGGCTTCCGCACGATCTCCATCGACAACGGCGTCCTGCTCGCCAACGGCCGCCCCCTGCTGCTCAAGGGCGTCAACCGGCACGAGTTCCATCCCGAGCACGGCCGGGCCGTACCCCTGGAGACCATGCGCGAGGACGTGCTGCTCATGAAGCGGCACAACGTCAACGCCGTGCGCACCAGCCACTACCCGCCCCACCCCGCTTTCCTCGACCTGTGCGACGAGCTGGGGCTGTGGGTGATCGACGAGTGCGACCTGGAGACGCACGGCTTCGGGAAGATCGGCTGGCGCCGCAACCCCACCGACGACCCCCGCTGGGCCGAGGCGCTGCTCGACCGGATGCGGCGCATGGTCGAACGCGACAAGAACCACCCCAGCGTGATCATGTGGTCGCTCGGCAACGAGTCCGGCGTGGGCCGCAACCTCGCGGTGATGGCCGACTGGACGCGCGAGCGCGACCCGTCCCGGCCGATCCACTACGAGGGCGACTGGTCGTGCGCCCACGCCGACGTCTACTCGCGGATGTACGCCGACCACGCCGAGGTGGAGGCCATCGGGCGCGGCGTGGAGGACCCGCTGCCCGACCCGGAGCTGGACGCGCGGCGGCGCGCGATGCCGTTCCTGCAGTGCGAGTACGCGCACGCCATGGGTCTCGGCCCCGGCGGCCTTGCCGAGTACCAGGAGCTGTTCGAGCGTCATCCCAGACTGGCCGGCGGGTTCGTCTGGGAATGGATCGACCACGGCCTCGAACACCCCACGCTGGGCCACGCCTACGGCGGCGACTACGGCGAGCCGCTGCACGACGGCAACTTCGTCATCGACGGGCTGGTCTTCCCCGACCGCACGCCGTCCCCGGGGCTGCTGGATCTGAAGAAGGTGTTCGAGCCGGTGCGGTTCGCGTTCGGCGACGGCACGGTGCGCGTGTCCAACCCGCACGCGCACCGCGACCTGACGCACCTGGCGTTCACGGCCACGGTGGAGGCCGACGGGGAGCGGGTCGCCGAGTTCGCGCTCGACGTGCCGGCCGACGGCGGGGAGGTCAAGCTGCCCGAACCACCGGAGGGGGAGGGGGAGCGCTGGCTCACCGTCCGCGCTGTGCTGGCCGCCGACGAGCCGTGGGCCCCGGCGGGGCACGAGGTCGCGTGGGGACAGGTCCGCCTGTCGCCCGCCGCGGGCCCCGCTGTCAGCCCTGCGGTGGCACCTGCGACCGCCCCCGCTCCGGCGCCCGCCCGGGAGGGCTCGGGGATCGTGCTCGGCGGCGGCCGGTTCGACGCCGCCACCGGCCGGCTCGCCGGCCTGTTCGGCATCGACGTCGAGGGGCCCCGCCTGGAGCTGTGGCGGGCGCCCACCGACAACGACCGGTACGGCGGGCTGGCCGCCACCTGGCGCGACCTCGGCCTGCACCGGCTCACCCATCGGGTGGACTCCGTCCGGGAGGACGGCGGCGGTCTCACCGTGCTGACCCGCGTCGCGCCCGCCGCGACCGACCTCGGCCTGCGCGCCGCCTACCGGTGGACCGCCGCCGGCGACGCGCTGGAGCTGACCGTGGACGTCACCCCCGAAGGCGACTGGCACGTGCCGATCCCGCGGCTGGGCGTCGTCATGGCGCTGCCCGCCGCGTACGGGAACGTCACCTGGTTCGGCCGCGGTCCCGGCGAGGCCTACCCCGACACCGGCATGGCCGCGCGTGTCGGCCGGTGGAGCGCCACCGTCGAGGACCTGCAGACGCCGTACGTGTACCCCCAGGAGAACGGCCACCGCGCCGGCGTCCGCTGGGCCGAGCTGACCGGCGACGGCGGGCGCGGCGTGCGGGTGTCGGGCGATCCGGAGTTCGGGCTGACCGTCCGGCGGTGGACGACGGCCGACCTGGAACGGGCGGGCCACCGGCCCGATCTCGTGCCGGGCGAGCGGGTCCACGTCAACCTGGACCACGCCCAGCACGGGATCGGCACGGCCAGCTGCGGGCCGGGCACGCTGCCCGCGTACGAGCTGCGCGCCGCGCCGGTGACCTTCCGCCTGCGCTTCACCCCGGCCTGAACCCGGCGACCCGACCCCGGCCTGAACGCGGCGACCTGACTGCGGCCTGTACCCGGCGCTCCGAACCCGGCCCCGCCCCTGGACCTTGGGCGGGGCCGACGGCGCCCCGGAGCTGCCGTGCCCGGGGCCGGGGCCGGGCGAGCGGGGTCAGCCGGGCACGGTGAGCACCGTGCCGGCGCCGACCGTCAGCCCGCCCTCGCGGATCGCGAAGCCCAGCCCCGGCTCCACCGCGACCGGCCTGCCGAGCTCCACCCGGACCTCCACGGTGTCGCCCGGCCGGGCCGGGCCGTCGAGGACCAGCTCACCCGGCACGTCGGTGGTCCGCAGGTAGAACTGCGGCCGGTACCCCGGCGCGACCGGCCCGCGCCGGCCGCCCTCCTCGGCGGTGAGCAGGCGGATCCGGGCGGTGAACGACCGGTGCGCGCGCCTGCTGCCGGGGGCGGCCAGCACCATGCCGCGCCGCACCTGCTCACGGCGCACGCCGCGCAGCAGCAGGGCCGCGTTGTCACCCGCCTCGCCCCGCTCCATGGTCTTGCCGAACGTCTCCACCCCGGTGACCACCGCGGTGAACCCGCCGCCGAGCCCGACGGCCTCGACCTGCTCGCCGACGGCCACGGTGCCGCGCTCGATCGCGCCGGTGACGACCGTGCCCCGGCCGGTGACGCTCAGCACGTTCTCCACCGGCATGAGGAACGGCGCGTCCACGTACCTGACCGGCACCGGGACGTGGTCGTCCACCGCCCGCAGCAGGTCCTCGACCGACGCCGTCCACTCCGGGTCGCCCTCCAGCGCCCGCAGCCCGGACACCCGGACCATCGGGATGTCGTGGTAGCCGTGCTCGGCGAGCAGCTCCTGCAGCTCCAGTTCGATCAGGTCGATCAGCTCCGGGTCGGCGCCGTCGGCCTTGTTGACCGCGACGACCAGGTGCTCCACGCCGACCCGCCGGGCGAGCAGCACGTGCTCGCGCGTCTGCGGCATGATCCCGTCCTGGGCGGACACGACGAGGATCGCCCCGTCGAGCTGCGCCGCCCCCGTGATCATGTTCTTCACGTAGTCGGCGTGCCCCGGCATGTCGACGTGCGCGTAGTGCCGCGTGGCGGTCTCGTACTCGACGTGCGAGATGGCGATCGTGATGCCCCGGGAGTGCTCCTCCGGGGTGCGGTCGATCCGCTCGAACGGCGTGTACGCGGCCTGCCCGCGCGCGGCGAGCACCTTGGTGATGGCGGCGGTCAGCGTGGTCTTGCCGTGGTCGACGTGCCCCATCGTGCCGATGTTGAGGTGCGGCTTGGTGCGCACATAGGCCTGCTTGGCCATGGTCCCTTCCTCGGAGAGCCTGGTGTCTCGGTGACCCGTCGGGGTCGTCGACCTCTCCCCGCCGGATCACCTCGAAGGCGAACGGGAAGAGGTCAGCGCTCCAGGCCGTCGCGGACACGCTCGGCCACGCCCGCGCTGGCGGGCGTCGCGAAGGGAGCGTGCCGGAACATGGCGACCATGGTGCCGGGCCTCGGCACCGCGCGGCAACGGGTTATTTCCCGTACGGGCTCACAACGGGATCCACTCCGTGGAGGTGGTCACCTCGTCGAGGATCTCCGGCAGCGGCTCGACGCCCAGCCCCGGCCCGGTCGGCACGTCGAGGTGGCCGTCACGCAGCTCGAACGGCTCGGTCACGTCGGTGGCGAAGTAGCGGCGCGAGGCGGAGGTGTCGCCGGGCAGCGTGAAGCCCGGCAGCGCCGCCAGCGCGACGTTCGCCGCCCGGCCGAGGCCGGTCTCCAGCATGCCGCCGCACCACACCGCGATCCCGTGCGCCCGGCACAGGTCGTGGATGCGCCGTGCCTCGAGGTAGCCGCCGACCCGCCCCGGCTTGATGTTGACGATCGAGCACGCGCCCAGCTCGATGGCCGCGGCCGCGTGCGCGGCCGACTCGATCGACTCGTCCAGGCAGAGCGGGGTGCGCAACCGCCGGGCCAGCCTGGCGTGCTGCACGAGGTCGTCGTGGGCGAGCGGCTGCTCGATCAGCAGCAGGTCGAAGGCGTCCAGCCGGGCCAGCCGGGGCGCGTCCGCGAGCGTGTAGGCGGCGTTGGCGTCGACCTGGAGCAGCACGGCGTCGCCGAAGCGCTCCCGCACGGCCCTGACCGGCTCGACGTCCCAGCCCGGCTCGATCTTGAGCTTGATCCGCACGTATCCCTCGGCCAGGTAGCCCTCGACCGCGTCGAGAAGCCGCGGGACGGAGTCCATGATGCCCACCGACACGCCGCACGGTACCCGGTCGCGGACCGCGCCGAGGTAGCGGCCGAACGACTCGCCCGCGGCGCGCAGCTGCGCGTCCAGCACCGCCGTCTCCACCGCGGCCTTGGCCATCCGGTGGCCCTTGACCGGTTCCAGGGCCCGGCCCACGGCGTGCGCGTCGACCTCCGGCGGCAGCGCGGGCAGCAGGAACCGGCGGATCACCTCGGCCGCGCCGTCCACGTACTCGGAGGAGTAGAGCGGCTCCGCCATCGCCACGCACTCGCCCCAGCCCTCCGCCTCCGGGGTGACGACCCTGACCAGCAGCACGTCCCTGGCCGTCTCGGTGCCGAACGAGGTGCGGAACGGCGACACCAGCGGCATCGCGATGCGCCGCAGCTCGACTCCTGTGATCTTCACGCTTGCTCCCGTGCGTAAGGTCTCGATGCGTACCTACACAGACTGCACCCGCCCGGACGGCGTCAGGAACACCGGTTCGCCCGCGCACGGCGCGACGCGCACCCGCGAGCACGTCTCCTGCACCAGCCGCACGGACGCGAACGGGACCGTCACCACCGGCGTGCGGCAGCGCCCGGACCGGAAGCGGGTGGCCAGCCCCGCGAGCAGGTCGGCGACCCGCACCTCCTGACCGGGCACGGACCCGCCGTCGAGCGTCGCGCCGCCGTCGGCCCGCACCTCCAGCACGCACGGCACCCGCAGCCCGGCCAGGATCAGCCCGGCCACCGTCGCCCCCGCGAGCGGCCCCACGTCGCCGGCCGCCCACCCGTAGTGCCACATGCCCGCCGCGACGACGGGCGCCGCCGGATCGCCCGGCTCGGCCACCACCACGTCGAACCCGTCGCACAGCGCCCGCGCGAGCTCCTCGACGCCGCGCGCCGGCCGCCTGCCGACCCGCAGCCCGGGCAGCGCGGGGACCGTGCCGCCCGCCTGGAAGACCAGCTTGACCCCGGTCCTGACCGGGGGACGCCGGCTGTCGCGCCACCCGCAGATGACCACGTCCGCCGAGCCGGCCGTGCCGGAGGTGCCGATGCGCAACATACTCTGCCATTACCCTGCGCAGCGTTTCGTCACACTGTGTAGCTGGAGTCGGACCTGGTCACCGCGGTGTCATGGCGGTGGGCGCATGTCCGGTCGCGGTACGTGTGTGAAGCGCCGATCCGCGGGTAGCGCGTCTGCGTTGGAGCCTCGAAGGAGGAAACCGTGGAGAACAACATAGGCCAAAGCCTGACGGACATGTTGCGGCAGGTAGTGGCGTTCGTCCCGAGGCTGGTCGCCTTCATCGCCATCCTCGTCATCGGATGGCTGATCGCCAAGCTGCTGGCCAAGGCAGTCGACAAGATCCTGGAGCGGGTGGGATTCGACCGCGCCGTCCAGCGCAGCGGCATGGGGCGGGTGCTCGAGCGCAGCCGCTACGACGCCAGCGGCCTGATCGGCAAGCTGGTGTACTACGCGATCCTGCTGGTCACCCTTCAGCTGGCCTTCAGCGTCTTCGGGCCCAACCCGATCTCCACGCTGCTGACCGCGGTGGTGGCCTGGCTGCCCAGAGCCGTCGTCGCCATCATCATCGTGGTGGTGGCGGGCGCGATCGCCGCGGCCGTCCGTGACCTGGTCGGCAGCGCCCTCGGCGGGCTGTCCTACGGCCGGTGGCTGGCGACGGCCGCCTCGGTGTTCATCTGGGCCCTCGGCATCATCGCCGCGCTCAACCAGATCGGTGTGGCCACGACCGTCACCACGCCGGTGCTGATCACGGTGCTCGCCACCGTGGGCGCCATCCTGGCGATCGGCGTCGGCGGCGGCCTGGTGCGTCCGATGCAGCAGCGCTGGGACCGCTGGCTGGGCCGCATGGAGGAGCAGGCGCCGCAGGCCCGCGCGCAGGCCGAGGCGTACCAGCGCGGACGCCAGGACGCCCAGCAGATGGCGCCGCAGCAGGCGCCGCGGACCACGCCCGCGGCCGGCGAGCCGACCACGCCCATCCGCACCGGCGGCGAGCCCGGGGCCCGGGCGGACCGCCCGGACATGCCGGGCGCGCGGCCGGACATGCCGGGCGCCCGTCCCGACATGCCGGACACCGGCCGGCGGCCCGAGTACTGACAGCCGGTGATCGGCGTCGATCGATCACCAGAACGGAGCGAGAGAGCGACCGGCGGCCCGGCGGCCCCGGTCGCTCGCTGTCGTGGAGCGGCCTCAGGCGGGTGACTCGTCGAGAAGGTTGAGTTCGCGGGCCAGCCAGCAGATCGCCGTCAGCCGCACGGCGGCCGGGTCGTGGCCTCCGCGGTATCGGGGAAGCCCGGCGAGCTCGTGGAGCTCGTGGAGCTCAGGAAACTCGTCGAACTCGTGGAGCTCGTGGAAGCTCCAGTTGCGCTCGCGCAGCTCGTCGGCGAACCCGAGGAGGTAGTCGCCCAGCGTCTCGCGGTCGAGTGAGATGGTCTCCCTCAGCTCGGCGGCGTGCTGGTCCACGGCGGCCACGAGCGAGGGATCGGCGGCCATCCGCTCGAGCTGGGCATGGCCGAGCGTCTCCATGAGCCAGCGCAGCGGCGAAGCCGCCCAATCGTTCTCAAACAACACCCAAACAACCTTAATGCGAAGTTTCCATACGTTCGTGCATGGAATATGTCATACCGCCATGCGGGGCATCGTCGGCCCGCCGGTCGCCCGCCCCAGGCGGCAGGGATCGCCGCGGTCGGGCGCGCGGGACGGAATCCGGCCGCTGCGGCGGGTCGTCGGAGCAGGCTAACACGCCACCCCGCCGCCTCCTGGCGACTTCCGGACGACCGGCCGGTGGGTGGACGCCGTCCAGTCGCCGGAAGGTGTCACTTTCCTGGCTCGCTGGTTTCACGATTGACTGCGGAGTGTGATAGTCAAGTGACGGTCAGTATTCGCCAGGGGGTTGGAGATCGTCATGGTGGCGTACACGCTCGCGGTCGGGGCGGCAGTGGGCGTGGTGGCGCTCACCGCGCTCGTGTTCAGGATGGCGGCCAAGGGCAGCCCCGACGGCCGGGCCGACGGGCCGTCGGCCGGTCACGCGGGCTCGATGCTGTCGGCCCTGTTCCTGCTGGTCTTCGCGATCGCGATCATCGTGCCGTGGACCACGGCCGACGCCGCCCGGCAGAACACCTACTCCGAGAGCCGCTCGGCCGTCGACGCCTACTGGGCGGCGGCCGGCCTGCCCGGCACGGGGCCCGAGACGGTGCGGGCCGGGCTGCGCGACTACATCACGTTCGTGGTCGGCGACGAGTGGGACGCCATGCGGGACGGGCGGCTGCATCCGGTGGGCACCGAACGTCTCGACGCGCTGCGCACCCGGGTGACCTCCATGGAGGCGACGGAGGCCGGGGCGATGGAGGCGCGGGCCGACGTCCTGGAGCACCTGGCGGCGCTGTCCGGGGCGCGGGCGCTGCGCGCCGCCGACGCCGCCGCCGCCCCGCCGCCCGGGGTCCTGGTCCTCACCGTCGTCACGGGGCTGCTGGTGATCGTCTTCCCGTTCCTCGCAGGTGCCCGGCCGCGCGGCGCGGCCCTCGTCCCGCTGCTCGCCATGGCGGCGCTGCTGGGGTTCGGCGCGTTGCTGACGTGGGACATCTCCCGCGTCTTCGACGGCCCCCTGGCCGTGGGCCCCGACGCCTTCCGGGGCGCGCTGGAGGAGTTCGCCCGGATCTCCGGGGGCGTGTGACCATGGGCACGGCAACGGGGTCACGAGAGCCGGCACCCGCCTCCACCGGCGAGGCCGCCCACCCTGGCGGCGGCGCGCTCCCGCACCTCGCCTCCGGCATCGGGCAGCCGCGCCCGCGGCGGGCGGCGGGCGGGGGTCTGTCCCGCAGCCTGTCCCGCCGTCTGCGCCGCCGCCTGTCCCGCCGTCTGTCGCACGGCCGCGTGGCAGGCCGGGGCAGACGGGCCCGGCTGCTGGTCGCCGGCACGTTACTGGCCCTCGGGGCGAGCGGCCCCGCGGCGGCGGAGCCCGCAGACGGCGACCCCGGGCACGAGGCGCGGCCGCGGGCGGGCGTGTCGGTGTGCGTCAACCTCCCCGTGCTGAGACTCGACCTCGGGCCGTGCAGCGCCCCGCCGATCTCCATCTGCGTCGACGCGCCCGTCCTGACCGTGCACGTCGGAGCCTGCGGCCGGGCTCCAGCGGCCGTGCGTCCCCGCCCGCGCCCGACGCCCACGCACGAGCCGACCCCACGGCCGACGGCGTCCAAGCCCGTCAAGCCCGCGCCGACGCTCACCCGCAGGCCCCGGCGCAGCACCGCGCCACGGCCCGTCCCCACCCCGAGCGCCCTGCGGGCCGAGGCGCCGGTGGTCCGCCCGAGCCGCGAGCCGGCCCCCAGCCCGGCACCGACCCCGTCGCCGTCCCGGCCGGCTGAGCAGGCCCGCCCGCGTGCCGACCGGGCCGAGCCGCCGCGCGAGCGTCCCGGCCCGCTCGGCACGGTGCTGCTCATGGTCGTGCTGACCACGCTCATCGCCTCGGCCTGCGCGGTGGCCTTCGTCCGCTGAGCCCGCGTCCCCGGGAAGACGGCGGGCGACGAGACGGTTGGCAGAGGCATGGAGGAGACGGACGTCGTGGTGATCGGCGCCGGGCAGGCGGGCCTGTCCAGCGCGTACTTCCTGCGCCGGCTCGGCCTGGAGCCGGTCGTGCTCGACGCCGCCGACGGGCCGGGCGGGGCGTGGCGGCATCGGTCTCCCACGCTGACCATGGACAAGCTGCACGGCATCTTCGACCTGCCGGGCGTCCGGCGCGATCCCGAGGCGGACGGCCGGCGGCCCGCCGCCGAGGTGGTGCCCGCCTCCTACGCCGCCTACGAGCGCCGGATGGGTCTCGGTGTGCTGCGCCCGGTCACGGTGTCCACCGTCGCGCCCGGCCCGCGCGACCGCCTGCTCGTCACCGCCGGCCCGGCGGGCCCGCACGCCGGACGGGTGTGGGCGGCGCGGGCCGTCGTCAACGCCACGGGCACGTGGACCCGCCCGTACTGGCCGTACTACCCGGGAGCGCGCGACTTCCGAGGACGGCAGCTCCACTACGCCGCCTACCGGGGGCCGGAGGAGTTCGCCGGTCGCCGGGTGGTCGTGGTGGGCGGCGGCCACTCGGCCGCCCACGTGCTGTCCGAGCTCGCCGGCGTCGCCGCGGCGACGCTGTGGGTGACCCGCCGCCGGCCCGTCATCCGCGAGGACGACTTCGGCGAGGACGCCCGGCGTGAGGCCGTCGCCCGTGTCGAGGCCAGGGTCCGGGCCGGGCTGCCGCCGCAGAGCGTCGTCAGTGTCACCGGCCTCGGCCACACGCCCGTCGTCCTGGAGGCCCGGGCGAAGGGGGCGCTCGAACGGCTGCCGATGTTCGCCCGCATCACCCCGTACGGGGTGGCGTGGGCCGACGGGCACGAGGAGCCGGCTGACACGATCGTCTGGGCGACCGGGTTCCGCTCCGCGCTCGACCACCTGGCCCCGCTGCACCTGCGACGGCAGGGCGGCGGCATCGCGGTGGACGGCACCCGGGTGCCGGCCGAGCCGCGCGTCCAACTCGTCGGCTACGGCCCCTCGGCCAGCACCGTGGGCGCCAACCGGGCCGGCCGGACCGCCGCCCGCAACGTCCACCGCCTCCTCACGGGCGCCGCCCCGGACACCCCGTCAGGCACCCTCACCGCACAGGTGCCCTGATCACGCCGTCAGGCACCTTCACCGCACAGGCGCCCTGACCACGCTGTCAGCGTCAGCGCCTCGTCCCGGCGTGTGTCCGAACGTGCGGCGGAAGACGTCGATGAACGCGCTGGCCGAGGCCCAGCCGCACCTGTGCGCGACGGTGGTGACGGGTGTGTTGTCGGCCAGCAGGATCAGCGCGTGGTGCAGCCGGAGCTGGGTGCGCCACTGCGGGAACGTCATGCGCATCTCGGCGCGGAACAGCCGCGACAGGGTGCGCTCGCTGGCCCCGGCCTGTGCGCCGAGCCGGGCCAGCGTGCGGCCGTCGGCGGGGTCGTCGTGCAGTGCCGCGCACACCGCGGCCAGCCGGGGGTCGCGCGGGGTGGGCAGGTGCACCGGGTGCCGCGGGGAGTGCCTGAGCCGGTCGAGCAGCACGGCGCGGAGCCGCTCCCGTTCGGCTCCGTCACCGCCGTCCGGGTCGCGGGTGTACTCGATGATCAGCTCGCGGAGCAGGGGTTCGGCCGCCAGCACGGCGGGGGCGTGCAGGCCCAGCGGGTTCATGCCGACCGGTAGGCCCACCAGGTGCATGTCGGTGCGGCCGTAGGCACGGTGCTCGTGGACCGTCCCGGCCGGCACCCAGATCGCCTGGGTGGCCGGTGCGATCCAGCTGCCCCGGTCCGTGGTGACCGACAGCACGCCGCGGGCGGCGTAGACGATCTGGTGCTCGTCGTGGTGGTGGGCGTCGATCCCCGCCCCGGCGGCGAGACGGCGCAGCCCGGTGGGCGCGATCGGCGTGTGGCGGGAAAGCGTCATTCACTGGCAGATTATCGGAAGCCGTCCAGGAGCTTGACCCTCGACCCTGGTGGCATGCGTGCGAACAAGCGGCTGCTGCTGTCCGCCGGGCACGGCGGCGTCGACTTCTACCAGGGCATCGTGCCGGTGCTGGTGCCCTTCCTGGTGTCCGAGCGTCACTACGGCTATCTGGGCGTGTCCGGGTTCGTGCTGGCCGCCTCCCTGCTGTCCTCGGTGGTCCAGCCGCTGTGCGGGGTGCTCACCGACCGGTGGGCGATGCCGTGGCTGGTCCCGGCCGGCACGCTGGCGGCCGGGTGCGGCGTCGCGGTCGTCGGGCTGACGACGTCGTACCCGCTCACCCTCGCGGCGATCGCGCTGACCGGGTTCGGCGTGGCCGCGTACCACCCGGAGGCGGCGCGGCTGGCCCGCGGGGTGACCGGCGGCGACCACGTCGGGATGAGCTGGTTCTCGCTGGGCGGCAACGTCGGTTTCGCGCTCGCGCCGGTGGTCGCGACTCCGGTCCTGGCGGTGGGCGGGCTCGCCGCCGCGCCGTTCCTGCTCGCGCCCGCGGTGCTCGGCGTGCTGGTCACCGTGCCGCTGCTCGGGCGGCGCGCGGGCGTCACGGCGGGCACGCGGACGGGCGGCCGCGACGACTGGCCGGCGTTCCGGGTGCTGACCGCGGTGGTCGTCCTGCGCTCGATCGCCTACATCGGGCTGAGCTCGTTCCTGGGCCTGTTCGTGCAGCAACGGGTCCAGCCCGGCGACGCCGCGGGCGGGGTGGCGCTGTTCGTGCTGTTCGCCGGCGGCGCGGTCGGGACCGTGCTCGGCGGCCGGCTGGCCAGGCGCTGGGGCCGGATCCGCACCATGCGACGCGCCTACGGCGTGGCGGTCCCCGCGCTCGCCGGGGTGGCGCTGGTCCCGGGGCCGGCGTTGTACGGGTTCGTGGCCGTCGCGGCGATCGCCCTGTACGTGCCGTTCTCCCTGCACATCACGCTCGGGCAGGACTACCTGCCCAACCGGGTCGGCACCGCCGGCGGCGTGACGCTCGGCCTGGCGGTGAGCGTCGGCGGCGTACTCGCCCCGGCCCTGGGCGCGATGGCCGACGCGACCTCCCTGCGCACCGTGCTCGCCACGCTGTGCGTCCTCCCGGCTCTGGCCCTGCTGCTCACCCGCCGCCTGCGCGAGCCCGCCCCCCTCGGGCCGTGAGCCGTCCGGGCGGGTGGAGCAGGCATGGGCGGGCCGAAGCGGCGCGGCCGGAGGCCGCCGGCTCGGGGGTGAAACTGTCGGTGCAGGTCGGCATCATGACGGGCATGACCGAGACGCCGCCGAGCACGCTGCTCGCCGATCAGACCGCCTATGCCGAGGCCGTCCAGCTCGCCCAGGACGCCGCCGCCGCCTACTACGGCGACGGCACCTCCACGCTCGACGACGACGCCTACGACCGGCTGGTCCGCGGCATCCAGGCATATGAGGCCGAGCACCCCGACGAGATCCTGCCGGCCTCGCCGACGGGCAAGGTCGCGGGTGGCGCCGTGGTCGGAGACGTCCCGCACGTGGTGCCCATGCTGAGCCTGGACAACGTCTTCGGCGCCGAGCAGCTGACCGGCTGGGCGGCCTCGGTGGAGCGCCGGATCGGCCGCCCGGTCACGCGATGGAGCGTCGAGCCGAAGCTCGACGGTTTGGCGATCGCCGCACGCTACCGCGGGGGACGTCTGGCCCAGCTGGTGACCCGGGGTGACGGCGCCGCGGGCGAGGACGTCTCCCACGCGATCGGCACCATCGTGGGGCTGCCCGACCGGCTGGCGGATCCGGTCACCGTCGAGGTGCGGGGCGAGGTGATGATGACCACGCCGCAGTTCGAGGACGCGTGCGCCAAGCGCCAGGCCCACGACGGCACCACGTTCGCCAATCCGCGCAGCGCCGCCGCGGGCACGCTGCGCGCCCAGGACCGGCCCTACGTGTGCGAGCTGACGTTCTTCGGTTACGGCGCGCTCCCGCAGCCGGACGACGACTCCGAGCCGGCCGCGCGGCTGCGCGAGCTGCCGCACAGCGAGGTCATGGAGTGGGTGGCCGCCCAGGGGGTGCAGACCACGGCGGCCACGCCGGTCGCGGGAATCGCGGCCGAGACGCTGGAGCAGGTGCGGCAGCGCGTCGAGCACATCGCCGCCGCCCGGCCCGAGCTGCCGTTCGGCATCGACGGCATCGTGATCAAGTGCGACTTGGCCGCCGACCAGGCGCAGGCCGGGTTCAGCTCGCGGGCCCCGCGCTGGGCGGTCGCGTACAAACTGCCCGCCACCGAGAAGATCACCAAGCTCATCGGCGTGGAGTGGAACACCGGACGCACCGGCATCATCGCCCCCCGCGCTGTGCTGGAGCCCGTCGAGCTGGACGGCAGCGTCGTCACCTACGCCACCCTGCACAACGTCGCGGACATCCGCCGCAGGGGGCTGATGCTCGGCGACAGCGTGGTGGTCTACAAGGCCGGCGACGTCATCCCCCGGGTCGAGGCCCCGGTCGTGCACCTGCGCACCGGTGACGAGCAGCCGATCGAGATCCCGCAGGTCTGCCCCTCCTGCGGCGACGCCATCGACTCCTCCCAGGAGCGGTGGCGGTGCGTGCGCGGCCGCGCCTGCAGGGCGATCGCCTCCATCCGCTACGCCGTCGGCCGCGACCAGCTCGACATCGAGGGCCTGGCCGAGAACCGCATCCAGCAGTTGCTCGACGCCGGGCTGATCGGCGACTTCGCCGACCTGTTCACCCTGACCCGCGAGCAGGTGCTCGGCCTGGAGCGGATGGGCGAGACCAGCACCGACAACCTGCTGGCCGCCATCGAGCGGGCCAAGGGGCAGCCTCTGCGCAGGGTGTTCTGCGCGCTCGGGGTCCGCGGCACCGGCCGGTCCATGAGCCGCCGCATCGCCGCACACTTCGGCAGCATGGACGCCATCCGCCAGGCCGACGCCGGGGCGATCCAGGAGGTGGAGGGCATCGGCCCGGAGAAGGCGCCGGTCGTGGTGGCCGAGCTGGCCGAGCTCGGTCCGCTGATCGACAAGCTCGTCCGGGCGGGAGTCACCATGACGGAGCCGGGCTGGACGCCGCCGGCCGATCCCGGCGCCGCCGGCGCGGAGGAGAGCGGCGTCTCCGGGCTTCCGCTGGCCGGGATGTCTGTCGTGGTGACCGGCGCGATGAGCGGCGCGCTGGCGGAGCTGACCCGCAACGAGATGAACGAGCTGATCGAGCGGGCCGGCGGCAAGGCGTCCTCCAGCGTCTCGGCGAAGACGTCGCTGCTGGTGGCCGGGGAGAAGGCCGGCTCCAAGCGGGCCAAGGCCGAGGGCCTCGGCGTGCGGATCGTCGGTCCGGAGGAGTTCGCGGGCCTCGTCAGCCCGTTCGTCTGAGCGAGGGCGCGGGCACGAGCGCCGGCGGCGACCACGCCCGGCGGCGTCGGGGGTGGGCACAGCCGGCCGCCCCTCGCCCGGCCGCCCCTCGCCCGGCCGCCCCTCGCCCGGCCGCCCCTCGCCCGGCCGCCCCTCGCCCGGCCGCCCCTCGCCCGGCCGCGACCGCTGACACATCACCCGCACCCGACATGGAGCGGCCGTCGATCCGGGCGGCCACGGGCCACCTGGGACCACCGGGTGGTCACGGGCCATCCGGGTCCACCGGGGGGCACGGGCCACCTGGGTCCATACAGCGGCCACGGGCCGTCCGGGCCAGGGGCCACCTGCGTCCACACGGCGGCCAAAGGGGCTACCCGGGTCCATCCGGTGGTCAGGTGTCCTGCCGCACCACGATGTCCGGAGCGTTCAGCCCGGGAGTCGATCCCTCGAAAAAGCGGAAATGTACGCCGAAGTGAGGTGATCCCCTACTATCTTCCATCGGAAGTAGAGGCACGGGTGAAGGAGCACTGTGGCGGTTGCGTCCCCCGCCGACCGTCGGCGCGGCGCGCTGCGCCTCCTCGGCACGGTGCTGGCCCTGGTTCTCGCGGTGAGCGCGACACCCGCGCAGGCGGCGCCGAAACCGACGGTCGAGCAGCTCAAGAAGGAGCTCGCCGCCCTGCAGAAGGAGTCGGACGCGCTCATCACCGACTACTACAACGGCCGCATCGCCCACGAGAAGGCGGCGAAGGCCGAGAACGCCGCCCGCGCGAAGCTCACCGCCGCCCAGAAGGTGCTCGACCGGGAGTCCGCCGAACTGCGGTCGATGGCCGTCACCGAGTACATGAACGCCTCCTCGCTGCCCACCCTGTTCCTGCAGACCACCCCCGGCACGGACGACTACCTGCGCCGGCTCGCCTTCGCCCAGCACCTGGTCGACGAGCAGGCCGCCCGGCTGAGCGGGTTCGCCCAGGTGCGCGACACCCACCGCCGGGCCCAGCAGGAGGCGGCCGCCCGCGCCCGCGAGCTCGGCGACCAGGTCGAGGACCTCGCCGCCCGCAAGGCGCGCGCCGAGAAGCTGATCGAGAAGATCCGGGACAAGATCGACCAGCTCCACAAGGCGCCCGGCGTGCGGCGCTCGGACGGCACCTGGGTGCCCCAGCTGCCCGGGGGACCCGACCACATCACGCCCCGCATGCGCCTGGTGAGGACCCTCATCCAGGAACGGTTCGAGGTGCCGTTCGGCATCGGGTGCTACCGGCAGATCCAGGACGGCGGCGAGCATCCGCTCGGCCGGGCGTGCGACTTCATGCTGAGCCGTGGCGGTGCCATGCCGTCGGCCGCCGAGGTCCAGCGCGGCAACGAGATCGCCGAATGGGCGACCAAGAACGCCAAGCGGCTGGCCATCATGTACGTGATCTACCGCCAGCGCATCTGGCACGTACGCACCGGGACCTGGCGCCCCATGTCGGACCGCGGCGGCGCCACGGCCAACCACTACGACCACCCGCACATCTCCGTCTACTGATCCGCTGCCGGACACCAGCCTCCAGACGTCGGCGCGCGCGGATACGCAGGGGTGTCGGCAGCGGGCGGCCACCGAGACGCGGCGACGGCGTGGACGCACCCGGCCCGCGTGGCGGCGGTGTCAACGCGCGTGGCCTGTGTCGGCGGCGGTGTCAACGCGGGCGGCCTGCGTGGCGGCGGCGGTGTCAACGCACGCCGCCTGTGTCCGCGTCAGTGCGGACGCGCGCGGCCTGCGTGGCGGCGGTGCGGGCACACGGCGTGCGAGGTGTCGGCGTGGGCGCACGCCGCCTGCGTGGCGACCGGATGCGGGCGGCACCCGTCGCCGCCCTCCGCGGGGGGCGGCGGAGATCGCTTGCGTGATCCGCAGAGGGAAGTGTCGAATGGGATCGGCACCCGGGCGAGACATCGGCGCACCCTTGGAGAGGCAATGAGGCCGTCGGCCATCGCGTTGGTAGCGGTCCTGCTGGCCGGGGGCTGCTCGGCGCCGAAGCGGGACAAGATCACCGTCGCGTGCGGCGCGAGCGAGCGCTGGTGCGCGATGATGGTCAAGAGGTTCTCCGATGCCACCGGCGTGGAGGCCGACTTCGTCCGGCTGTCGAGCGGGGAGGCGCTGGAGCGGATCAAGGCGGCCAGGGCGCGGCAGGAGTTCGACGTGTGGCACGGCGGGCCGGCCGACTCCTACGTGGCTGCCAAGAGCCAGGGGCTGCTGGAGCCGTACAAGTCCGATATGGCCGGTGAAATCAGGCAAGGGTGGGCGGATCGGGAGCACACCTGGAGCGGGATCTACGCCGGCGTGCTGGCCTTCTGCAACAACACCAAGAAACTGGCCGAGCGGGGCCTGCGGCCGATCCGGTCCTGGCAGGAGCTGCTCGACGAACGGCTGCGCGGCGGCGTCGCCATCGCCCACCCGGCCACCTCCGGCACCGCCTACACCGCCCTGTGGACGCACATGGAGCTCAACGGCCGCGATCCCGACGCCGCGCTCGGCTACATGCGCCGCCTCCACCCGAACGTGCTGCGATACAACTCGTCCGGCAGCGCCGCCGCCGTCCAGGCGGCCAAGGAGGAGGCGGCGGTCGGCGTCGTCTTCTCCCATGACTGCGTCGCCGCCCAGGAGCAGGGCTATCCCCACCTGCAGGTGACCTTCCCCCAGGAGGGCACCGGCTACGAGCTCGGCGGCCTGGCGGTGCTGGCCGGGGCGCACAACCCCGGCGGCGCCCGCAGATACGTCGACTGGGCGCTGAGCGGGGCCTCCCAGCGGCTGGGGCCGTTGGTGCAGTTCTACGCCCTGCCCACCAACACCAAGGTGCCCGCGCATTCCAAGGCGGCCGACCCCGCGGTGACCAAGCTGGTCCCCTACGACGTGGCGGTCGCGGGCGGCGCCAAGCCGACCCTGGTCGGCAGGTTCGGCGCGGAGATCGCCCGGCCGCCCCTCTAGGAGCAGCCCTCGAACTGCGGGACCGCGACCACCGACAGGTCGATGCCCGACCTGCCGAACCACTTGTCGAGCAGCATGTGCGCCGTGCCGTCCTGGTACATCTCGGTGATCGCCCGGTTGAGCTCCTCGCAGCCGTCGATGTCGCCCTTGCGCACCCCGATCGCCGTTCGTTGCTCGTTGAAAGGCGCGCCCACCAGGTGCAGGTCGACGCCCGGCCGGGTGAGCAGCCCCGCCAGGATCTGGCTGTTGGTGGAGATGGCGTCGATCCGGCCGTCCTTGATCATCTCCAGGCAGGCGTCGTAGTCGGGCGCCTGGACGGCGATCGCCGGGACCCGGCGCTCGTCGATGATCCGCTGGGCGATGTTCGTGCCCCGCACCCAGCAGATCCTGCGGCCCTTCAGGTCGCGGACGTCGCGGATGGCGTCCCTGTCGGCGGGGCGTACCGCGATGTCCTGGAAGTCGACGTGGTACGGCCCGGCGAAGTCGATCGACTTCTTCCGCTCCGGGGTGACCGACATGTGGGCGAAGACCAGGTCGGCGCGCCCGCCCGTGAGGACGGTGAGCTGGTCGCCGGCCTTGATCTCCAGCCAGCGGATCCGCTTGCCCAGCCGGGAGAGGAGGTCCTCGGCCACGTCGACGTTGAAGCCGTCGTAGGTGCCGTCCTGCCGCTCGAAACTGATCAGCGGGACGTCGGAGCGGATGGCGACGATCAGCTCGTCCTTGTCCACGAGCGATTCCGGCCGTCCGGCGCCGCAGGCGGTGAGCAGCAGGACCACGCAGATCAGCAGTTTCCTCACCGGTACTCCCTGAGTCGTGGCCAGACGCCGACCAGGACGAGCAGGGCGCCGGCGGCCAGGCCCGCGGGGATCGACTGCCACAGCCTCTCCAGCGCTTCGCCGCCGCGGTCGACGGCCCGCTCGAAGTCGGACTCGTGCCGCCGGACGAGTTCCTCCAGCACCTTGTCGTAGCTCTCGTAGGCCTCGGTGAGCTCGCCGTCCCAGAACTTGATCGCCGCGTCGGCCGGCATCGTCCGCATCCGCGCGTCGGCCCGCTGGAAGTTCTGATACACGGCGAAGAGCCGCCGGCGGTCCTGGCCCGTCAGGCCGCCGAGCAGCCCCTGGAAGTTCAGGTGCAGCCTGCTCTGGTAGTCGGGCAGGCTGGTGGACTCGACGGCGGCGATCGTGTGGGCCTTGTCCAGGAAGGTGTGTTCGTAGGTGTCCTTGCGGAAGCGGTCGAGCAGGTAGCGGCTCTGGTCCCCGTGCATGCTCCTGCTGATCGCCCGGGCTCTGGTCAGGGTGAGCACCGCGTCGAAACCGCGCCGCTTGGCCTCCTCCAGCGCCTCGCCCTGCCGGATGAGCAGGGCCGTGCCGGTCACCGTACCGGCCGCGGCGAGGACGACGGCGACCACCAGAGCCGGCGCGAAGACCCGGCGGAACCTGCGGGCCAGGTAGACCTGCAGGGTCAGCAGGCAGGCCAGCGCGAGCAGCCCGGTGACGACGACGGCGGAACGGGCCAGCGAGGAGGCCGAACGCTCGGCGGCGTGCGCGCGCCTGACGATCGTCCCGGTCTCCAGGGTCAGGTTGTAGGCCTGGGGGAGCAGTTCGCGGTGCATGAGCTCGGTGGCCTTCTGATAGGCCTCGACCACGTGGTCGGGAGGCCGTCCCGCGGTGTGCCCGGACTGCGCGTCCAGCAGCCGGGCCTGGGTCGCCAGCCGTTCGTAGCGGCCCAGCCCCTCGACCAGCGACTCGACCGTGCGCCGCTCGGCGGGGTCGTCCAGGGCCAGCCGGTAGGCCTTGAGGAGGCTCTCGGAGATCTCCAGACGTCGCTGGTCGTAGCCGGTCAGATCGGCCTGCTGCTGCGGGCCGTACTCCCTGCCCAGCAGCAGGGCCTCGGCCACCAGCGCGTCCATCTCCGACATCTGCCGGTACAGGCCGGTGGTGGCGAGCACCTGCGGACCGGCGTCATGCCCGATCGTCCGCAGGCCGGAGCCCGTGCCGGCCGCCCCGGCCAGGATCGCGGCCAGCAGCAGCGCCAACGTCAGCAGGGACAGCCCGGCCAGCGTCCGCACCCGGCCGGAGACCGACTGCTCGCGCCGGACCCGCGGCGTCGCCGTCACCGCCATGGCCTGCTCCCGCGGGAGACGCCGGGATCCCTGGTGTGCACCGCGCCTCCCGGAGATCGACTCGTGCTGGAAATCGAGCATGGCCGCGGGCGCGGCACCTTCGCAAGAGGGGCTGTCGCCAGGAGGCGACCGGCGAGGGGCGGCCACCGCAGGACCTTCGGATGAGCACGTCACTACTCCCCGCGATGTAGTGCGGCCGACGCTACTCCCCAGGTGCCAGGTGGAGGAGTCTCCCGGCGCACGACGACCGCTGGGTGGCCCGGGCAGCACGATGTCCGGCATGCGGAGAACCGGGTCGCGGTGACGCGTGAGGAAGCGGCAGAGGAACGACCGGTCGTCCAGCCGGCGCCCGGCCCGCCTGGCCGCGACCAGATCGACGAAGACAGGAGACCGATGAACGCCACTGATCTCGCCGAGGCGAGGGAGCGGTCCACGCCGCCACCGGACGCCGGTCCCGAGGCGGGACAGAGCATGGCGGGGCTGCTGCGCCCTCATGTCCGCAGTTTCGCGGCCGTGGTGATCCTGCAGGTGGTCGGCGCTCTGGCGGGTCTGGCACCGTTGCTGGCGGTCGTCGAACTCGGCCGGGTTCTGCTGTCCGCCGGTCCGGTCGACCGCGGCCACGTGTGGACCGTGGTGATCGGGGGCGTGGTGGGCCTGCTGGTCCGCCTCGTGTTCACCGCCGCGTCCTCCGGTGTCGGGCACGTTCTGGACGGCCGGGTGCAGTTGTCGTTGCGGCGGCGGCTGGCCGCGCGGCTGGGGCGGGTGCCGATCGGCTGGTTCTCCCGCCGCCGGACCGGCGAACTGGCCAAGGTGGTGGGGGAGGACGTGGGTGCCGTGCATCCGTTCATCGCCCACGCCCCCGGTGAGTTCGTCGCGGCGTTCGTGGTGCCGCTGGTGTCGCTGATCTACCTGTTCGCGGTCGACTGGCGGCTGACCCTGATCACGCTGGTCCCCGTGGTGCTGGCGATGGCGCTGGTCCCGCTGCTGATGTTGCCTGCCCGTACGCGCGAGCAGGAGGAGTACGACGCGGCCATGGGGCGGATCGCGAGCTCGGTGGTCGAGTTCGTCCAGGGGATCGCCGTGGTGAAGGCGTTCGGCGGGGGCGAGCGCGCTCATCGCAGGTTCCTGTCGGCCGCCGATGATTTCGTCGCTGTCTTCTTCCGGTGGGTGCGCGGCGTGTCCGTGATCGCCGCCGGGATGCAGTTGGCCCTGTCGCCGCCGTTCGTGCTGCTGGTGGTGCTGGTCGGTGGCACGGCGCTGATCTCCTCCGGGAGCCTGGCGTCGGCCGACCTGCTGCCGTTCGTGCTGCTGGGGCTGGGGCTGACGGCTCCGGTGGCGGCCCTCGGCCATGGCTTCGACGACCTCCAGGCCGCCCGGCGGGCGCTCGGCCGGATCAGGGAGGTGCTGGCGGTGCCGTCGCTGCCGGAGCCTGAGCGTCCGGCCGCACCGCGAGGGCATCGGGTGGAGCTGCGCGGGGTGCGCTTCGCCTACGAGGCCGGGCACGAGGTGCTGCGCGGTGTCGACCTGGTGCTGGAACCGGGGACGGTCACCGCGATCGTCGGCGCGTCGGGCAGCGGGAAGTCGACGCTGGTCCAGCTGCTGCCGCGGTTCTTCGACCCGACCCACGGCTCGGTCGTGCTGGGCGGGGTCGATCTGCGCGACATCGCCGGCGGAGAGCTGTACCGGATGGTGTCCTTCGTCTTCCAGGACGTTCGCCTGCTGCGCGCCTCGGTCGCCGACAACATCGCGCTGGCGGTGCCGCACGCCGGCCGCGAGCAGGTGGTGCGTGCCGCCCGGCTGGCCAACATCCACGACCGGATCGCCGAACTGCCGCGCGGATACGACACGGTGCTCGGGCAGGAGGCGAGACTGTCCGGAGGCGAGGCGCAGCGCATCGCGCTGGCCCGTGCGCTGCTGTCCGAGGCGCCCGTCGTGGTGCTGGACGAGGCGACGTCCTTCGCCGACCCGCAGACCGAGCAGGCGGTGCGCCGGGCCCTGTCCACGCTGGCCGGCGACCGGACGATCCTCGTCATCGCCCACCGGCTGGAGACGATCGCCGACGCCGACACCGTCGTGGTGCTGGAGAACGGGTCGATCGTCGAGCGTGGCAGGCCCGCCGACCTGCTGGCACGAGGCGGCACGTTCGCCGCGCTCTGGCGATCCCACCAGTCGGCGGCCGCCGGCGAGACCGAGACCCACGGTGGCGTACTGCAGGGAGATGAGCCCCGATGATCCGAATGCTGCTGCGCGTCCTCGGAGACGACCACGCGCGGGCGATGCGGCGCACCGTCGCCCTGATGACGACGACCGCGATCGCCGAAGGCCTGTCGTACGCGCTGCTGGTCCCCGTGCTGCGGGCCCTGTTCGGCAGCACGCCGGCCGACGCCGTGCCGTGGCTGGGCGCGTTCGGGGCGGCGGTCGCGCTCTACGCCGTGCTGCGTTACATCAGCGACCTGTCCGGCATGCGCGTCGGGACCACGATGTTGCGCGGCATGTATCACCGGCTCGGCGAGCACCTGGCCCGGCTGCCCGTCGGCTGGTACGACGCCGGCCGGGTCGGTGAGGTGTCCGTCATGGCCAGCCGCGGCCTCCTGCAGGCGATGGGCGTGGCGGCGCACCTGCTGGCACCGTTCGTCTCCGCCCTGGTGACGCCGTTGACGATCGTCGCCGTGATGCTCGCCTTCCACTGGCAGCTGGGGCTGGCCGCGCTGCTCGCCGCCCCCGTCGTGGCGGCGATCCAGGTCTGGACGGCCCGCTCCACGGCCGCCGCCGACGCCGACCGGCACGAGCGCGACAAGGAGGCCGCCGGCCGCGTCATCGAGTTCCTGCAGGCCCAGCCGGTGCTGCGCGCCGGCGGCCGGACCGGTGAACGGTTCACGCTGCTCGACGACTCGCTGCGACAGGTGGAGCGCGCCTCCCGCCGTACCGTGCTGGCGACGCTGCCCGGCGCGGTGGGCCTGACCCTCACCGTGCAGGCCGTGTTCACCGTCCTGCTGATCCTGGGCGCCTACCTCGCGCTCGGCGGGGACATCGGCGCCGCGGAGCTCCTGGCGATCCTGGTGCTCGCCGCCCGCTGCGCCGACCCGCTGCTGTCGCTGGCCGACATCGGCGGCAAACTCCGCAGCGCGCGCGCCGAGCTGGACAGGCTCGACACGGTGCTGCGCACCGAGCCGCTGCCGGAACCCGCCGAGCCGATCCGGCCGGCGCACCACGGCCTGGACTTCGACTCCGTCACCTTCCGGCACGGCGACCGCACCGTGCTCGACCGCGTCTCGCTGTCCGTGCCCGAGGGGCGGCGGCTCGCCGTGGTCGGACCCTCCGGCGCGGGCAAGAGCACCCTGCTGCAGCTGCTCGCACGCTTCTACGACGTCGACTCCGGCGCGGTACGCGTCGGCGGCGTGGACGTCCGCCGGATCGACACGGAGGCGTTGATGGCGCGGATCGCCATCGTCTTCCAGGACGTCTACCTCTTCGACGGCACGATCGAGGACAACATCCGGCTCGGCCGCCCCGGCGCCACCGAGGCCGAGGTACGGGCGGCGGCGACCGCCGCGCGGCTGGACGAGGTGATCGAACGACTGCCCGCCGGATGGGCCACCAACGTCGGCGAGGGCGGCGCGCTGCTGTCCGGCGGCGAGCGCCAACGCGTCTCCATCGCCAGGGCGCTGCTGAAGAACGCGCCCATCGTGCTGCTGGACGAGGTGACCTCCGCACTCGACCCGATCAACGAAGCGGCCGTCCACGACGGCATCGAACGCCTCATGGCGGGCCGGACGGTGGTGATGGTGGCGCATCGGCTGCGCACCGTCCAGCGCGCCGACCGCATCGTCTTCCTGGACGACGGCCGGATCGTGGAGGAAGGCGACCACGACGAGCTGCTACGCCGCGGCGGACGCTACGCCGACTTCTGGAACATCTCCATGACACCGGCCGAATGAACCGGGCGGGCTCCCGGACCCGTGCCACCGGGCCGGCGACAGGCGTGCCGCCGGCCCGGTGAACACGAAGACCTGAGAGACCACCCCCGGCCGGCCGCTGCTCGACAGCCGTCGGCGCAGAAACCCCCACCGATGATGCGACCGGAGTCCGACATGCATCCCTCCCCGACCTTGAGCCGGACCCGTGGCAACCTGGCTCTGGTCTCGCTGTTCCTCGCCACGTTCGTCCTGGGCAGCACCGAGCTGGTGATCGTCGGCGTGCTGGACCTGATCGCCGACGACGCCGGGGTGACGGTCGGCACGGCGGGCACCCTGGTCACCGCCTACGCCCTGGGCCTGGCCGTCGGCGGGCCCCTGCTGACCGCGGTGACCATCCGCGTCGGGCGGCGCACCCTGCTGTGGGTCTCCATGCTGGCCTTCCTCCTGGCCACCCTGGCGATGGTCACGACGATCACCTTCGAGCTCCTGCTCGTGGCCCGGGTGGTGGCCGGAGCGCTGCACGGCGCGTTCGTGGGAGCGGCCTTCGCGGCGGTCGGCTCGATCATGCCCGTCGAGCGCATGGGCCGAGGCATCGCGATCGTCCTGGGCGGGATCGCCGTGTCCACCGCCATGGGCGTCCCGATCGGGACGCTGGTCGGCAGGACACTCGGCTGGCGCGGCTCCTTCGCCGTGATCGTCGGCGTCGGCGTGGTCGTCCTGGCCGGCCTGCTCCTGGCGATCCCGGCCGTCACCACCGGCGAGGCGCCCGGGCTGCGCGCTCAGGCCCGATCCGCGTTCGCCCCCCGCGTCCTGGTCATGCTGGCGGTCGGCGTGCTCCTGCTGGGCGGACAGTTCACCGTCTTCACCTACATCACGCCCTTCCTCCTTGAGGTGACCCGCGTCTCCGACGCCCAGGTCAGCGGCTTCCTGCTCGCCTACGGCGTGGCCACGGCGATCGGCACCTTCGCCGGCGGCTGGGCGGCCGACCGCGACGCCTCCCGCACGCTGCTGGCGGCCAACGTCGTCCTGGTGCTGGCCATGGGCCTGCTGTATCTGACCGGAACCGTTCCCGCCCTGGTCGCCGTCGCGCTGCCGGTCTGGGGGCTGGTCGGGTTCGGCCTGGTGCCGGCACTGCAGTACCGGGTGGCCACCCTGGCCGGGCCGGCCCGTGACCTGGCCGCCACGCTGCCCGCCTCGGCGGTCAACGCCGGCATCGCGGGGGGCGCGCTGCTCGGCGGCTGGTCCCTGACCAGCAGCGGCCTGCCGGCGGTCGTCCTCACCGGCCTGCTGATGTGCCTGGCCTGCCTGCCGCTGACCTGGATGACAGGACGCTGGGCCGATCGCTGACGGACCCCGCTCCAAGGGCCCGGTCCACGGCGATCCCGTCCGCCGCGGACGCGACGGCGTCGTCGCGAACCGGTGCCCGCGGAAGGTCAGAACTCGTCGTGGCCCGGGACCTGGCCGACGGTGAAGACATGGCGGGTGGCGGCGCAGATCGTCTCCAGGACGTGGACCGGCGTGTCGTCGGTCGAGTAGCCGGCGCGCAGCACCTGGACGACCCACTCGCCCGGGTCCAGCTCCAGCGTCTCGCGTTCGGACGGGACGGGCGGGCGGGCGGTGAGGGTCTCCTCGGCCCGGCCGAAGGAGTGGCCGAGGGCGACCAGCGCCGACTGGAGCGACGGGCGGACGAAACCGGGCTCGGCCAGGCGGGTGCCGCCGAACAGATCGGCGCGGAAGTAGCTCGTCGCCACCCGCACCGGCATCCCGCCGACCGTCATCACCTTGCGGCGGGCGATCACCTCGGCCCCCGGCTCGACCCGCAGGCAGGCCGCCACGTGCTCGGCGGCCGGCTCCGGCCCCACGTACAGCATCCGCCGGCCCGCCTCCAGCCCCTGGCGCTCGGCCTCGGCCAGGAACAGCGACGTCGAGGCCCGCACGGCGGGGTCCGTCGGCAGGGCGCGGCGGACGAGCACCGCCGGTTCCGGCCCGCCCGCCATCGACGCGACGCGGGCGGGGGAGACGCCGAGCCGCCCGGCGATCTCCGCCACGCTCAGGCCGGCGGCGCGGGCCTCCGCGACGGCCGCCCGGCGCAGCTCCGCCGCTTCGGCGAGGAGGCCCGCGTGCTCGGCCATGAGGCGCGACAGGACGCCGGCACGCTCCAGGGGGTCGGTCACCCGGACGGCGTCCTCGGGCGTCATGGCCTCCATGCGGGTGCTGCCTCCTCGCCGGCGATGGTTTTCGTCCCGACTCTAGTCCCGTGCCGGGCGGTGAACGGTATGGTCGGGTTTCCGGTGCAAGTGGCTTGCAAGGAAAAGTGAAGACAGTTTGTCATGGCGTCTGTGACTGAGCTCAGGCCCGGTGACCCGGCCGGCCTCGGCGGCTACACACTCCGGGGGCGGCTCGGCGAGGGCGGCCAGGGCGTCGTCTACCTCGGGGCCGACCGGCACGGCCGGCTGGCCGCCGTGAAATGGCTGCGCCCCCACCTGGCGGGCGACGCCGTGGCGGCGGAGCGTTTCGCCAGGGAGGCTGCCGCCGCCCAGCGGGTGGCGCCGTTCTGCACCGCGCAGGTGCTCGCCACCGGGGTGTGGGAGGGGCGGCCGTACATCGTCAGCGAGTACGTGGACGGCCCGTCGCTGCGGCAGGTCGTGACCGAGGAGGGGCCCCGCCCCGAGGCGGCGCTGTACCGGCTGGCGATCGGCACCGCGACCGCGCTGGCCGCCGTCCACCGGGCCGGCATCGT
The DNA here is from genome assembly GCF_002850745.1 of Nonomuraea indica. Lineage (GTDB taxonomy): Bacteria > Actinomycetota > Actinomycetes > Streptosporangiales > Streptosporangiaceae > Nonomuraea > Nonomuraea indica. The sequence continues at coordinate 21,822 of NZ_KZ559481.1, read as the reverse complement.
GCACCGCGACCTCAGCGCCACCAACGTCCTGCTCGGCGGCGAGGGCTGGCGGATCATCGACTTCGGCATCGCCAGGGCGCTCGACGCGACCCCCACCATCACCGTCACGCCCGTGGGCACCCCCGCGTACATGGCGCCCGAGCAGATCCTCGACCAGCGCGTCGGGCCGGCCGCGGACATGTTCGCCTGGGGCTGCCTGATGGTGTACGCCGCCACCGGGCGCGAACCGTTCGCCGCCGGGACGGCGCCGCTGACCGTCCAGCGGGTGCTGTACACCGAGCCGGACCTCACGCCGCTCGGCGGGCCGCTGCGCGACCTGGTCGCGGCCTGCCTGGCCAAGGACGCGGCGCTGCGGCCGACGGCCGAGCAGGTGATCCGCCGCCTGCTGGAGCAGCCCGCCTCGAACCCCGCCGACGTCCAGCAGGCCACCGCCGTCCTCGCCGTCCCCGCCCCGCCGCCCCCGGGTCGGGAGCCGGTTCCCGGCGGAACGCCGCCGTGGGCGCCGCCGGGCGGCCGGCCACCCGGCGCGGGCCCGTCCGCCGCACCCGGCCCGGTGGGCGCGCCCGGCGCGGGCCCCCACCCGCAGCCGCGTCCCGTGCCCCCTCCGCCACCCGCCGTCCACCCCCGCCCTGGCCCACCTGCCCACCCGCAGCCTGGTCCGCCCATCCACCCGCAGCCTGGCCAGAGCGCGTCCGCGATGCCGGGTTCCGGGGGTCATCCGGGTCCGGGCCCGTACGGGACTCCAGGTTCGGGGCCGTACGGGGGCGGGCGGACGACGGGGGCCGCCAGGAGGAAGGGGCTGGGGTTCGCCGTGGCCGTCGCCGCCACGGCCGTCGTGGTGCTCGTCGCCGTGATCGCCGTCGTCGTGGTGAACCTGCGCGACCGTCCGGACCCGGTACGCACCTCGGCCGGGACCGCGTCGCCGAGCCCCACCCGCACGCCCGTGCCCACCACCGGCCTGGTCACCTCCAGCCCGGCCGGCACGTCCGGCACCCTGTACGAGAGCCCGGCGGACCCGGTCAGGCTCACGACGTACAAGGTGCGAGACCCCAAGACGCAGACCTGGGTCTACTACGCCCGCGACACCCTCACCGGCCCTTTCACCAAATATCCGGACCTGTGGGAGAACATTATGTCGCCCGACGGGCGTTACCTCGCCGGCCGCGGCAAGGCGTTCGTCGACGGCCACGACACCGTGCGCATCACCGACCGCGTGACCGGCGGCACGTTCACCGTCGCGACCTCCCGGCAGCCGCTCAGCGCCTACGTCCAGGCCTGGTCGCGCGACAGCACCCGTGTCCTGGTGAACCTCGGCAACCCCGTCAAGGGCGTCTGGCAGTCGACCGGGTTCGCGATCGTGAACGTGACCACCCGGCAGGTGCGCCTCGCCTCGCTCAGGGAGGGCTCGCTCAAGGGCATCCGTTACGGCTTCGACCACCTGGACAGCGGCGTGGTCGCCCTGGCGAACGACGCCACCCAGCAGGCGCTGCGCTTCTTCGACCCCACCGGCAGGCGAGTCCGGCACATCCCGAACGTGGGCGCGGCCGTCGCGGAGTCGCTGTTCTCCCCGTCGGGGGAGCGGTTCGTCACCAACTGCCCGGGGCTCGGCAACGGCGCCAACTGCGTGTACGACGCCGTCAGCGGCGCCGAGCTCGAACGCTTCACCTCGCCGTGCGTGAGCCTGGCCACCTGGTACGACGACGAGCACGTGGTGTGCTGGGTGTGGACCGGGCCGGGCGCCAGGAACCAGCTCCAGGTCCTCGACCTCACCGGCACGGCGGTGCGCACCCTGCTCGACATGCCGGCCAACGCGACGAACCTGGACGTGATCTACACCTACACCCGCCCGTAGCTACCGGGTGCGGCCCCGCGGGCGCAGGCGGGTGCCGGGCATGACGGGGGCGGGGAGCGGCGCCCCGTCGAACCCCTCGACGGTGCCGAACGCCTCGCCCCCCATCCACTCCTTGCGGAAGGCGACGATCTCGTCGTGGTCGCGGCCGACGAAGTTCCACCACATCACGATCTCCTCGGCGAACGGCTCGCCGCCGATGAGCAGCAGCCGGCCGTGCCCGCGCACGGACAGGCCCGTCCGGCCGGGCGGCAGGTAGCGCAGCGGCCCCGCCGTCAGCGGCTCGACCTCGCCGTCGAGCAGCAACGCCCCGTGCTCGAACGCCGGATCGAGCGGCAGCTCGGCGGCCCCGTCTACGGTCACCTCCGCCCCCACCAGCGGCGTGTAGGCGGTCGCGGGGGAGCGCACCCCGCCGAACGACCCCATCGCCACGACCGCCCGGAACCCGGGCCCCGCGCACACCGGCAGCGCCGGATGGTGCTCGAAGGCCGGCTCGACGTCGCGGTGACCGGCGGGCAGCGCCACCCAGAGCTGCACCCCGTGCAACTCTTCCTCGCGTGACTCCTCCGAGTGGGAGATGCCCCGCCCGGCGGTCATGAGGTTGAGCTGCCCGGGGCGGATCCGCTGGAGGCTGCCGAGGCTGTCGCGGTGCAGCACCTCGCCCGCCAGCAGCCAGGACACCGTCTGCAGCCCGGTGTGCGGGTGCGGCGGCACCCGCATCGTCGCGACCTGCGGCCCGTAGGCGTCCACGAAACACCAGGCGCCGATCATGCGCCGGCGCGCGTTGGGCAGGGTCCGGCTCACCCGCATCGCGCGCGGGCCGCCCAGCGGCACCTCGCGCCCCTCCAGCAGCTCGATCCCGGCGTCACGGCCGGGCGCCGCCGCCTCGCCGCACCGGATCTCGCGGGGATCCCGTTCCAGGTTGCTCACCCGACGACTCTACGGTCAGGCCAGCGTCTCCCACCAGCCGTCCACGGCGGGGGCGGCGTCGGCGTCCACGGCCTCGCCCGGCCGGGGCACGGCGATCGAGACGTCCCGGGCCTTGGCCTCGCGCCACAGCCGCTCGACCGGCTCCGACCACGGGTGCAGCGCCAGCGTGAACGTCGCCCAGTGCACCGGCAGCAGCAACCGGCCGCCCAGGTCGAGATGGGCGTTGACCGCCTCCTCGGGATTCATGTGGATGTCGGGCCAGGCGGGGCTGTAGGCGCCGACCGGCATCAGCGTCAGGTCGAACGGGCCGTGCGCCGAGCCGATGCCCCGGTAGCCCTCGAAGTAGCCGGAGTCGCCCGCGTAGAACACCCGCTTGGCCGGCCCGGCCACCACCCACGACCCCCACAGCGTGTCGTTGCGGGTGAGCGTGCGGCCGGAGAAGTGCCGCGCGGCCGTCGCGACGAAACGCAGCCCCGCGACCTCGGCCTCCTCCTCCCAGTCCAGCTCGATGATCCGGTACGCGGGCACGCCCCAGCGCTCGAGGTGCGCGCCGATGCCCAGCGGCACCAGGAACGGCGCCCGCTGCAGGGCCGTCAGCGACCGGACCGTGGCCATGTCGAGGTGGTCGTAGTGGTCGTGCGAGATGGCGATCGCGTCCACCTGCGGCAGCTCGCGCAGCGACATCGGCATCGGGTGGTGCCGCTTGGGACCGGCGAGCTGGGAGGGCGAGGGCCGCTTGCTCCACACCGGGTCGAACAGCACCCGCCGCCCCTCGATCTCCACCAGCGTCGTCGCGTGGCCGAACCAGACGGCCCGGACCCCGGCCGACGCTTCGCCGGCGGGCGGCACCCGCAGTGGCACGGGGCCGGCGGGGCGGCGCTGGTCGCGATCCCGGGCGAGCTCGCGCAGCATGCCGCTCGGCGGCGTGGTCACGAGGGTGGTCTCCGGCATCGTGTTGACGAAGACGCCGTCCCTGAACTGCGGCGAGCGCCGGATCCGGGCCACGCGGTCCGGTCCCGACGTCAGGGGGCGCACGCCCAGCTCGGCGGGAACGTCGCGCAGCGCCCACCCGGCCGCGGCGAGGGCCGCCCCGCCCATGAGGATCCGTCGTGCCGTCCGCAGTCGTGCCATCGCTCACTCTCCCCTGGAGTTCCGTTCCGTGAATGCTCAACCGACCGAGTCGCGCTCGGTGTTCCCGATGCGGCGATATATCGCGACAGGGTCAGGTTAGCGGGATCATGGGGTGTCCGCGCCCTTCGCGGGGTACGGCCAGGGGTTGGGCCGGCACCCGTCGAGCGACATCGACTGCTGCACCATGACGGGGGCGAGCCTGCCCGGCCCCGGACAGGTGCTGTGGCCGTGGCCGAGACCATGCCCGACCTCGTGGTTGACCAGGTAGCTGCGGTAGGCGCCCAGGTCGCCCCCGTACTGTGGGACGCCGCGGGCCCACCGCCGCGCGTTGATCACCGAACGGTGGCCGTTCCAGCAGGACAACCGGCCTCCGGTGTGCAGCGGCAGGCACTGCCGGTCCGTCAGCGTGGGGCTCGACAGGGCGACCCGCAACCGTACCGGGCCGTGGTCGACGCGCTCGAAGCGCGCCCAGCCGCGCGGGTCGTTCAGCGTGCGGTGCACCTGCGCCGCGAACGTCTCCCGGTCGAACGGCAGGCCGTGCTCGACCTCCACCAGGTAGCGCACCACGGCGCCCTGCCCCGGCCGGGCGGGGGCCGCGCCGGGCACGACCGCGTACCGGCCGGAGGCGGCGCGCGGCACCCGCGCCGGGCGCGGCCGGGCGACGGCGGCAGCGTGAGGCGCGCCACCGGGGGAGGGGCGGCCGGCCAGGGCCGGGATCCGGTCCGACGGCCACGCCGGCAGCGGCGCCACGCCGCAACCGGCGGTCAGGAGCACCAGAACGGCCACGGGAACCGTCAGCCGCGCGACAGGCGCCGGCCACGACGGCACCGGCGACACGGACGCGCGCAGGACGGGCATCACGGACGGGCGCACACACGTCTCCCCACTCGATGGCGGCGGGGAGGGCACGATCATACGACGGGCAGCCCTCGCCCTCCCGGCGATCCCGAAAAGTCCCGAGCACCCCACCAGGCACCCCACCACCGAGCTCCACGCCGGGCATGCCGGGCACCGCCACCGAGTACCCGAGCCGCCACCTCACGAGGCCACCCCGCCTGCGGCGACCCCCGCC
>NZ_KZ559481.1:0-16809 GCF_002850745.1 Nonomuraea indica | reverse complement strand
CCCCCCGCCTGCGGCGCCCCCCGCCTGCGGCGACCCCCGCCTGCGGCCACCCCCCCACCGGCCACCCCCACCACCGGCCACCCCCCGGGCATCCGCATGGGCACCCCCACCACCGGGGACCCCAATCATCGGGAACCTGTGCCGGACCGCCGGGTACCCGTGCGGGGCAGGGGACCGTTGGGCGCGAAACGCGTGGACGTCCGGCGCGCCGGGTCGGTAGAGTGCGGGACCATGTCGAGCCCGGAGGCGTCAAGACGCCGGCCACCGGTCGTCCGGTGGCCTCTCATGTCGTCGCGCTGATCAAGCCGCGCCCTGGTGGGCGCCGGCTCCGCGACCGTGCCACCGGAACGTCCGCGCGGGTTGTGCCCGGCCTCGACCGTGCGTCCCGCACCCATGACCGCGTCCGTCCCGCGTCAGCGTGGCCCGGACGAGCGGGCACCCGGGTGCGTCCGTGACGGCGGTGGGCCGCGCGGCGGCCGCGCCTCCGGCCGGCAGGTGCTCTCCTGGCCGGCGTCCCCGGCCCATCGCCCGGGACGTCCGCTGCCCGTGCCCCTGCAGCCGGTGCCACGGTCCGCCGCTCCTCGTCGATCCATGACGTCGATCCACGACGTGGTTGCGGAGTCCTGCTGTGCCTTTCGCCCTCTACCTGCTCGCCCTGGCCGTCTTCGCCCAGGGCACGTCCGAGTTCATGCTGTCCGGCCTGGTGCCGGACATCGCCCACGACCTGCGCGTGTCCGTCCCCGCCGCCGGTGCGCTCACCTCCGCCTACGCGGCCGGCATGGTCGTCGGCGCGCCCCTCATGGCCGTCATGGCGCTGCGCTGGTCGCGCCGCCGGGCGCTGCTGACCTTCCTGTCCGCGTTCCTGCTCGTGCACGTCGTCGGCGCGGTCACCACCAGCTTCGGGGTGCTGCTGGCCACGCGCGCCGCCGGCGCGCTGGCGGGCGCCGGGTTCCTGGCGGTCGCGGTGGCGACGGCGGCCGGAATGGTCGCGCCGGACGCCAAGGGCCGCGCCACGTCCGTCCTGCTGGGCGGCGTCACCGTCGCGTGCGTCGCCGGGGTGCCGGCCGGCGCGCTGCTCGGGCAGGTGTGGGGGTGGCGGTCGGCGTTCTGGGCGGTCGCGCTGATCTGCGTGCCCGCCCTCGTCGCCATCGTCCGCTCGATCCCGCCTGACCGCTCTCTGCCGCCGAGCCGCTCGGTCCCGCCGGGCCACATCGGCCCCACCGGCGGCGCGGACGGTGCCTCCGGCCCTGATGCCTCTGGTCCTGGTGCCTCCGGTCCTGGTGTCTCTGGTCCCGGCGCTGCAGGTTCCGGCGCCTCCGGTTCCGGCGCCTCCGGTGGCGGGGCCTCCGGTCGCGGGGCCTTCGGTGGCGGCGTGCGAGGGGAGGCGCGGGCGCTGCGCGACCGCCGGCTGCTGGCCGTCCTGCTGCTCGGCGCGCTGGTCAACGGCGCGACGTTCTGCGCGTTCACCTACCTCGCGCCGCTCGTCACCGCCGTGACCGGGCTCGGAGCGCACGCGGTGCCGGTGGTGCTGGCGCTGTTCGGGGCCGGGTCCTTCGCCGGCGTCACGGTGGCCGGGCGGCTGTCCGACCGGTGGCCCGGCCGGGTCCTCGCGATCGGCGGCGTGGCGCTGCTGCTGGGCTGGGTCACGCTGGCGTTCGCGGCGGGGAACCCGGTCGTGACCTGCGTCCTGGCGTTCGTCCAGGGCGCCCTGTCGTTCGGGGTCGGCTCGACGCTGATCGCGCAGGCGCTCTACGCCGCGGCGGGCGCGCCCACGCTCGCCGGCGCGTTCGCCACGGCGGCGCTCAACGTCGGCGCCACCGTGGGGCCGTGGGCCGGCGGGGCCGCCATCGGCGCGGGCCTCGGGTTCCGCGGGCCACTGTGGGTCAGCGTGGCGCTCGTGGCCGTCGCACTGGTCCTCGCCCTGATCAGCCGGCCGTCCAGCCGTGCAGCCGCGTCAGGTGCGCTGCCACCGCGGCGAACCGGCGAGGATCCAGCACGGCGCCCTCACGTCTGATGTCGGTCTCGTCCAGCACGAACACCCGGTCCAGCCGCAGGTGGGACACCTTGCCGTCGCGGCCCCACGCGCCGATCTCCAGCCAGCCGGGACCGTCACCCCCGCGGCTGGACAGCATCATGCCGAGCAGCCGCCGCCCACTGCGGCCCACGATCAGCAGCGGCCGGTCCTTGCCGCGCGCCGGGTCCTCCTCGTACGGCACCCACGCCCAGACGATCTCGCCCGGGTCGGCCAGGCCGTCGAGGTCGGGGGAGTAGGCCAGCGTCGCCGCCTGGGCCGTCGACCGGATCTCACGCACGGCGCCTCGGGCCGGCCGGGGGTCCTCACCTGGATCACGCACTCGCCGATCCTACGGGACCCGCCCGGCCGCCCTCAGTCGTGCGGCCGGGCCAGCAGGCGGCGCATGGCCGTCGGGGTGTGACCGGCATGGCGGCGGACGGTCCGGGTCAGGTGGGCCTGGTCGGCGAAACCCAGTTCGGCAGCCAGCCGCGCCAGGCCGGGCTCGCCGCGCTCCAGCCGGTCGAGCGCCCGCCCGACGCGGACCCGGTTGCGGTAGTGGGTGAGCGAGACGCCCAGCTCGCGGGTGAACGCCCTGCTGAGCTGGTAGGGGGAGACTCCGAGCAGCTCCGCCAGCGGCACGAGGCCACCCGCCGCCTCGTGGTCGCAGGCGATGGCCTCCCGGGCCGCGTCGACGATCGCGGCCGGTGACGTCGCACGCCGCGCGACGTCACCGGCGGCTTCGCGCGGCACCCGTCCGGCCACCTGGCGCAGGGCGCCGGACAGCAGCGGCAGCAGCGCCTCGGCGAGCCCGAACGCGGCGTCGCCGGACCGCGCCGCCGCCAGGAGCCGACGGTGGGCCAGCTCCAGGCGCGCGTCCACGTAGAAGCCCGGCCGGGACGGGCGCGTGCCCTCCCCGGCGAGCCTGCGCCACAGCCCGGCCGACAGGCGCACCGACGTGCACACGTCGCCCCCCGCCGGGTGCGCGAACCGCTCCTCCTCACCCGGGGCCGACAGGTAGCCGTACGCGGGATCGACCAGCGACGAGCGCCCGTCGGCCAGGCGCCGGAAACGGCCCCGGCGCACCAGCACCAGCCGGTGGGCCGAGCCCGCCTCGACCGGCGACCACCCGCGATGGTCGTCGACACAGGTCACCGAATCGAGAACGAACCCCGGCCCGGCGCAGACACGTACAGCGGAACGCACCTGCCGCACGTTACGCGCCGGCTACGACAGAACCGCGGCGCAAGGATGTTCAAGACCCGTGGCCGCACCGGCGGGCACGCTGTCCGCATGACGACGACCATCACCGCGATCACGATCGACAGCGCCGACCCGGCCGCGCTCGCCGCCTTCTACGCCAAGGCCACCGGCGGCAAGGTCACGCAGAACGACCCCGACTACGCCTCCGTCCAGGGTGGCGCCGTCTCGCTCGGCTTCCAGCGGGTGGACGGCTACCGCCGCCCGGCCTGGCCGGCCGGCGGCGCCCACGTCCACCTGGAGCTGCAGGCGGACGATCTCGACGCCGCGCGGGCGGAGCTGACGGCCCTCGGCGCCTCCGTGCCGGACTTCCAGCCGGGCGAGGGCTCGTGGGTCGTGTTCACCGACCCGGAGGGCCACCCGTTCTGCGTGTCCGCCTGACCGGAGCGCCCGCCCGGCGCTCGCCCCGGCGCGCCGCCACGTCCGACTCCGTCCGGCGTTCGGCTCCGTCCGGCGTTCGGCTCCGTCCGGCGTTCGGCTCCGTCCGGCGTTCGGCCCCGTCCGGCCTCGCGCCGGGCGGGGCCGATCACGTCCAGCCGTCCTGGCCGCCCGTGGCGCGATGTGTGGGATACGTGTCGTTGACGCCACGAGCCGACTTTCCGCAGGCTGGAGACGTGCAACAACGCCGTGTCGTCTTCGTCGTCTATGACGGGTTCCAGTCGCTCGACCTGGTGGGCCCGTACGAGGTGTTCCAGTACGCGGGCCGGGTGAAGGGCGGCTACGCGTGCGACCTCGTCGCGCCCCGGCCCGGGTCGGTGCGCTCGTCCAGCGGCCTGCCGGTCCACGCCGGGTTCGGCGTCGCGGACCTCGCCCCGGACAGCGTCGACACGCTCGTGCTCGCCGGTGGCCGCGGCGTCGACCAGGCCCGGCACGACCCCGACCTGGTGCGGTGGGTGGCGGCCGCCGGAGCGGGAGCGCGACGGGTCGCCTCGGTCTGCAGCGGGGCGTTCCTGCTCGCCGCGGCCGGGCTCGCCGAGGGCCGGAGGATCACCACGCACTGGGCGCGGGCCACCGAACTCGCCGAGACGCACCCCACCGTACGGGTCGACCGGAACCCCATCTTCATCCGCGACGGGAACGTGTGGTCGTCGGCCGGCGTGACCGCCGGGATGGACCTGGCACTCGCCCTCGTGGAGGACGACCTCGGGCAGGAGGTCGCGCTGTCGGTGGCCCGTTACATGGTGCTCTTCCTGCGCAGGCCGGGCGACCAGTCGCAGTTCAGCGTGGCGCTGTGGTCGGGGCAGCCGTCGACCGACCCGATCCGCGCCGCCGTCCGGGCCATCCACGGCGATCCCGGGGCGTCGCACGGCATCCTCGACCTCGCCCGGCACGCCGGGCTGAGCCCCCGTCACCTGCAGCGCCGCTTCACCGCCGAGGTGGGCACCCCACCCTCCGCCTACGTCGAGCGGGTGCGGGTCGAGGCGGCCCAGCGGGCGCTGGCCGAGAGCGACGACCCGGTCGAGACCATCGCGCGCCGCTACGGCTTCGGCACCGCCGAGACCCTGCGCCGCACGTTCCACCGGCGGTTCGGCATCGCGCCGTCCGACTACCGGGACCGTTTCCGATCCACCAAGGAGTATCTGTGACCACGTACGGACTGATGATCTTCGACATCGCCGAGGAGCTGGACGTCGCCGGTCCCTGGGAGGTGTTCACCTGCTCGGCGATGCTGCGCGACGACGCCGACCGGGCGGTCCTCATCGCCGAGCGCCCCGATCCGGTGCGGTGCAGCAAGGGCCTGCGCGTCCTGCCGGACCACACGTTCGACGACCACCCGCCGCTGGACGTGCTGCTGATCCCCGGCGGTCGCGGCGCCCGCGAGGTGCAGATCCACAACAAGGTGGCGACGGACTGGATCGCCAGGACCGCCGAACGGGCGACCTGGGTGAGCAGCGTGTGCACCGGCGCGATCCTCACCCACGCGGCGGGCCCGGGACGCGGCCGCCGCATGGCCACGCACTGGAACTACGAGGACACCCTGGAGGCGCGCGGCGACGTCACGGTGGTCCGTGACGCCCGCTACGTGGTGGACGGCAAGCTGGTCAGCAGCCAGGGCGTCTCGGCGGGGATCGACAGCGCGCTGTGGCTGGTCGGCCGCCTGCACGGCCGCGAGCACGCCCGCGCGGTCCGCCGCTACCTGCAGTACGACCCCGCTCCGCCGTTCCTCGCCGACGAGCCCCTGGCGTTCTGACCGGGCGGAAGACGGCCCCCGTCCGGGCGCGGGGACGGGAGGCGGATCGGCCTGCCCGCGACGACGGGCAGGCCGGGGAGGATCCGAGGGGCGGGCCGGGAGCGTCAGACGGGCCGCTCGGCGCGGTCGCCGGACCAGTCGGTGTGGAAGGCGCCCTCCCGGTCGACCCGGTGGTAGGTGTGCGCGCCGAAGTAGTCGCGCAGCCCCTGCACCAGCGCGGCCGGGAGCCGGTCGCGCCGCAGCCCGTCGTAGTAGGCCAGCGCCGAGGAGAAGCCGGGCGTCGGCACGCCGATCCGCACCGCCGTCGTCACCACCCGCCGCCAGGCGTCCTGCGCCACGTCGAGCGCCGCGGCGAACGTCGGGTCGGCCAGCAGCGTCGGAAGGGCGGGGTCGGCGTCGTACGCGGCGCGGATCCGGTCCAGGAACTTGGCCCGGATGATGCACCCGCCCCGCCAAATCGTCGCCATGGCGCCCAGGTCGAGGTCCCAGCCGTACTCCTTGGAGGCGGCGGCCATCTGGTCGAAGCCCTGCGCGTAGGCGACGATCTTCGAGGCGTACAGCGCCTGCCGCACGTCCTCGATCAGCTCGCGTCCGCCCACGCCCGACAGCTTCGGTCCCCGCAGGCCCGCCGCGGCGGCGCGCTGCTCGGGGTGACCCGACAGGGCACGGGCGAAGACCGCCTCGGCGATGCCCGTCACCGGCACGCCCAGGTCGAGCGCGCTCTGCACGGTCCAGCGGCCGGTGCCCTTCTGCTCGGCCTGGTCGACCACCACGTCCACGAACGGCCGGCCGGTCGCCGCGTCCACCTGGTCGAGCACCTCGGCGGTGATCTCGATCAGGTAGGAGTCGAGCTCGCCCTTGTTCCACTCGCGAAACACCTCCGCGAGCTCCGCGGGTGCCGCGCCCAGCGCCTGCCGCAGCAGGTCGTACGCCTCGGCGATGAGCTGCATGTCGGAGTACTCGATGCCGTTGTGCACCATCTTCACGAAGTGCCCGGCGCCGTCGGGGCCCACGTGCACCGCGCACGGCACGCCGTCGACCTTTGCGGAGATGTCCTGCAGGATCGGGCCGAGCGCCTCCCACGACTCCGCCGAGCCGCCCGGCATGATGCTCGGGCCGTTCAGCGCGCCCTCCTCGCCGCCGGAGATGCCGGCGCCGACGAAGTGCAGGCCCTTCTCGCGCAGCGCGGCCTCACGGCGCCGGGTGTCGGCGAAGTGCGCGTTGCCGCCGTCGACGATCATGTCGCCCGGCTCCATCAGCTCGGCGAGCTGGTCGATGACGGCGTCGGTGCCCGCACCCGCCTTCACCATGATGATCGCGCGTCGTGGCCGCTTCAGCGACGCGACGAAGTCCGCCAGCTCCTCCGACGGCAGGAACGTGCCCTCGCCGCCGAACTCCTTCACCAGCTGCTGCGTACGGCCCGCCGAGCGGTTGTGGACCGCGACCGCGTAGCCGTGCCTCGCCAGGTTGCGGGCCAGATTGCGTCCCATGGTCGCCAGTCCGGTGACGCCGATGTCCGCCAAGTCCATCTCAGATCCTCCTCAGGAGATACGCACCGTGCAGCCTCGCCGGTTCGGCAGGATATTCCCCGCGCCTCAGTCGCTCTGGCGTACCCCCAGCTCGTCGAGCCGGTCCAGCATGTCCGCCGGGTCGGCGTACACCCGGAACGCGCCCGAACGTTCGAGCTCGTCCCTGCCGTACCCGCCCGACAGCAGCCCGATGCCCAGCGCGCCCGCTCGACGGGCGGCGAGCAGGTCCCACACGCTGTCGCCCACCACCATCGCGTGCCGCGGGTCCACGTCCAGCAGCGCTGCGCCGGCGAGGAACAGGTCGGGGTCCGGCTTGGCGCGGCGCACCAGGTCACGGGTCACCATCGGCGTGTCCTCCGGCAGCCCCAGCAGGCCCAGCGACAGCCGCGCCGTACGAGCGTAGCCGCTGGTCGCGATCGCCCACGGGACGCCGCGCGAGGTCAGCTCGGCCAGCAGCTCGGGGGAACCGGGCAGCGGCCGGACCGACTCGCTGTGCTCCAGGTAGGCGTCGGCGTGGGCGACCTGCAGCTCGTCGATCTGCTGCTGGGTGAGCTTCAGCCCGGTCTCGCGCAGCAGCGCGTTGACGAACAGGCCGCCGCTCATGCCGATGCGCCGGTGGATGCGCCACACCGACAGGTCGATGCCCATCCCGGACAGGGCCTGGCGCCAGGCGATCACGTGCTGGTAGACGCTGTCGATCAGCGTGCCGTCGAGGTCGAACAGGAAGGCCGGCGCGGGCGCCTGCGGGAATGCGGTCATCGGATCTCCTTGGACGTGCCGGGGTGCTGCCCCGCGCCACGATACGGGCCCCTCCCATGACGGTCGCCGACCGGTCGCGGCCGGTCGCGGGCCCCGTGGCGGGCCTGGCGGGGGCGTCGCGGCCGCGGCGGCAGGGTAGGGGCGGGGGATGACGGTGATCGAGGTCGTGGGAGCCGGGTTCAACTCCGCGGGGCGCGGCGACGGCGTCGCCCGGGCGCCGGGAGCCCTGCGCCGCGCGGGCCTGGTCGCCGCGGTCGCCGCCCGGCACGACGTCCGCGACTCCGGTGACGTCGCCTTCGGCGAGGCGGTGCCGGAGCGGGGCGCGTCGGGGCTGCTGGCCGAGCGGGCTCTGGCGGCCATGGTCGGCGGCGTCCGCCGGAAGGTGGCGGCCGCCCTGGCCGGCGGCGCCTTCCCGCTGCTCGTCGGCGGCGACTGCCCGGTGCTGCTCGGCGCGCTGGCCGCCTGCCGGGACGTCCACGGCGCCGCCGGGCTGCTGTTCGTGGACGGCCACGAGGACGCCTGGCCGCCCGCCGCCTCGACCACGGGCGAGGCCGCCGACTGCGAGCTCGGCCTGGCCCTCGGCGTCACCGCCGCCGCCTCCCTGCCCTCGGGGGTCGTGCCCGGCCCGGCGCCCCTGCTGCGCGCCGAGGCGACCGCGCTGCTCGGCCCGCGCGACGGCGCCGACCTGCTGGAGCACCAGGTCGCCTCGCTGCGCGGCTCCCTGTGGTTCGCCACCGACCGGGAGCTGGCCGGGCGCGTCGCCGAGTCGGTGGCCGACGCCGCGGCCACCGTCGAGAGGTCCGCGCCCCGGTGGTGGCTGCACGTCGACCTCGACGTCCTCGCCACCGGCGAGCTGGCCGCCGTGGACTACCCGCAGCCCGGCGGGCTGACCTGGGCGGAGCTCACCGAGCTCACCGCGCTCGCGCTGCGCCGGCCCGGCTGTACGGGCTGGTCGCTGACCATCTACAACCCGGACCTCGACCCCGACGGGCGCCAGGCGGCGCGCATCGTCCGGTACGTGGAGGAGGCGCTGCCGTCCCGCTGAACTCGCCAGGGGCCGAGCCCGCGCAGCCGAACCCGGGCGGGCCGAGGCCGGTCGGCGGGGAAGCCGGCGCCTCGTGACACCATGGCCGCATGAGGACCATCATCGCGGGCGGCCACGGCAAGATCGCGCTGCGCCTCGAACGTCTCCTCGGCGGCGACGCGACCGGCCTGGTCCGCGACCCCGGCCAGGTGGCGGACGTCGAGGCGACCGGCGCCCGAGCGGTGCTGTGCGACCTCGAACGGGCGAGCGTCGAGGAGGTCGCCGACATCCTGCGCGGCGCGGACGCGGCCGTCTTCGCGGCGGGTGCCGGGCCGGGCAGCGGCGTGGCCCGCAAGGACACCGTCGACCGCGCCGCCTCCGTGCTGCTGGCCGACGCGGCCGAGCGGGCCGGGGTACGGCGGTTCGTGCAGATCTCCTCCATGGGGGCGGGCCGCCCGCCGGAGCCCGGCAGCGACGAGGTGTGGGCCGCCTACCTCACGGCCAAGACGGAGGCCGAGCACGACCTGACCCGGCGGCCGCTCGACTGGACGATCCTGCGTCCCGGCGGCCTGACCGACGACCCCGGCACCGGGCAGGTGCTGCTCGACGTGGAGGTGCCGCGCGGGCGGGTGCCGCGCGACGACGTGGCCGCCGTCATCGCCGCGCTCCTGCGGGAGCGGGCCGGCCTGGGGCTGGTGCTGGAACTGGTGTCCGGCGACACGCCGGTCGACGACGCGATCGCCGCCCTCCCCTGACCGATTTTGCGGTTAGACGGCCGGGCGTTGGCTATGGCTTGCGCTCTCCCCGGCAAAGGTCCCTGGTGCGTCGAGAGGGGATCCCGATATGTCGGATATGTCGTTCTTTGCGAGTGATCCGTTCAGGCGGTTCGACGAGCTCACCGGCCGGATGTTCGGCGACACCTGGCCACCCGTACGCCCCAGCGTGCAGCGCGTGGACATCGGCCGGTTGCTCAGCGAGCCCGCCCGCGCGGTCCTCGCGAACGCCCTGGAGATCGCCGGCCGCCGGGGCGCGACCGACCTCGACGCCATCGACCTGCTCGACGCGCTGACCGAGTACGACCCGACCCGCGCCACGCTGGAGGCCGCCGGCGTGGACGTGGGCACGCTGCGCGACCGCCTCGACGCCGCCGGCCGGAGCGCCCAGCCGGCCGGTCGGCCCGGCGGGTCCCCCACCGCGCTGTCACCGGCGGCCAAGCGGGCCCTGCTGGACTCCCAGCGCATCTCCCGCGCCGCGGGCTCCTCCTACATCGGCCCCGAGCACCTGCTGCTCGCGCTCGCGGCCAATCCCGGCTCCGGCGCCGCCCGGCTGCTGCAGGAACAGGGGGCCACCGCCGAAGCCCTGCAGCGCGCCATGACCACCGGAGCGGGCGGGCGGCAGGAACGGGCGCGGAGCGGCACGCCGTCGCTCGACCAGTTCGGCCGTGACCTGACCGAGGAGGCCAGGCAGGGCCGGCTCGACCCCGTCGTCGGCCGGGAGGACGAGATCGAGCAGGCGCTGGAGGTGCTGTCACGCCGTACCAAGAACAACCCCGCGCTCATCGGCGAGCCCGGCGTCGGCAAGACCGCCATCGTCGAGGGCATCGCCCAGCGCATCGTCAACGGCACCGTCCCCGACACCCTCAAGGACCGCCGGGTCGTCGCGCTCGACCTGACCGGGATGGTGGCCGGGACGAAGTACCGGGGCGAGTTCGAGGAGCGCGTGAAGAAGGTCGTCGACGAGGTGCGCGAGCACGCCGACGAGACGATCGTGTTCATCGACGAGATGCACACCCTCGTCGGCGCCGGCTCCGCCGAGGGCGGCATGGACGCCGCGAACATCCTCAAACCCGCCCTCGCCCGCGGCGAGCTGCACGTCATCGCCGCCACCACGATCGACGAGTACCGCAAGAACGTCGAGAAGGACGCCGCCCTCGAACGCCGCTTCCAGCCGATCCTCGTCGCCGAGCCGACCGTCGAGGAGACGATCGAGATCCTGCGCGGCCTGCGCGACGCCTACGAGGCCCACCACCAGGTCCGCATCACCGACGAGGCGCTGCACGCCGCCGCGACCCTGTCCGACCGCTACGTCGCCGACCGGTTCCTGCCCGACAAGGCCATCGACCTGATGGACCAGGCGGCCGCCCGGGTGCGGCTGCGCTCGCGCACCCCCGGCACCGACGTACGGGAACTGGAGGAACGCCTGGAGGCGCTGCGCCGTGACAAGGACCAGGCCGTCTCCGCCGACGACTTCGACCGGGCCAAGGAGGTCACGGCGCAGATCGACAAGCTCCGGCCCGAGCTGCAGCGCGCCCGGCAGATCCGCGACGAGGTGCCACAGGTGACGGTCGAGGACGTCGCCGAGATCGTCTCCCGCCGCACCGGCATCCCGGTGCGCCAGCTCACCGCGCAGGAACGCGAACGCCTCATGCAGCTGGAGGAACACCTCCACATGCGGGTCGTCGGCCAGGAGGAGGCCGTCGCCGCCATCGCCGAGGCGGTCCGCCGGTCCCGGGCCGGCCTGTCGGACCCGCACCGGCCCATCGGCAGCTTCCTGTTCCTCGGCCCCACCGGCGTCGGCAAGACCGAACTGGCCCGCGCCCTGGCGGCGGCCCTGTTCGGCGGCGAGGACCACATGACCCGGGTGGACATGAGCGAGTTCCAGGAGCGCCACACGGTGTCCCGCCTGATCGGCGCCCCTCCCGGCTACGTCGGGTACGAGGAGGCCGGGCAGCTCACCGAAGCCGTCCGGCGGCGCCCGCACGGCGTGCTGCTGCTCGACGAGATCGAGAAGGCCCACCCGGACGTGATGAACATCCTGCTCCAGATGCTCGACGACGGCCGCCTGACCGACGGCCAGGGCCGCACGGTCGACTTCACCAACACCATCGTCATCATGACCAGCAACATCGGCGCCCAGCTGATCCTCGACTCCGACGACCCGGCGGTCCTGGAGGAGCGCCTGATGGACCTGCTGCGCCACTCGCTGCCGCCCGAACTGCTCAACCGCATCGACGAGACGATCGTCTTCAAACGCCTCGAACGCGACCAGCTCCGCCAGATCGTCGAACTCCTCCTGGACCGCACCCGCCAGCGCCTCCGGGGGCAGGGCATGGACCTGGAGGTCTCCCCGGCGGCCGTGGACTGGCTGGCGGACCGCAGCTACCAGCCGGAGTTCGGCGCCCGGCCGCTGCGGCGAACGATCCAGCGCGAACTGGACAACCGCCTGTCCACGATGGTGCTGACCGGCGAGGTGAGCGAGGGCGGCCGGGTCAGTGTCGACGTGGAGAACGACGAACTCGTCCTCCGCGCCCACAACCCCGAACCGGTGGACGCCTGAATCAAGTCAGCCGCCCATTCGATCACCTTATGTGGTCCTTATGTGACGCGATTGGATCTTGTCCGGCCATTTCCGCGAAGTTACGCTCTACCCGTTTGCCAACATGCTCCGCACTGCGCGAGTCAGGAAC
Source organism: Nonomuraea indica (assembly GCF_002850745.1). Taxonomy (GTDB): domain Bacteria; phylum Actinomycetota; class Actinomycetes; order Streptosporangiales; family Streptosporangiaceae; genus Nonomuraea; species Nonomuraea indica. Next base: position 4,569 of record NZ_KZ559481.1, on the reverse strand, counting down.
CTTGTTTCTGGTTTCAGTAGATGGAGCTTCGTCCGGCGCCTTCGGGCGTCCAGCGTGGTTCGGAGTGTGACGGCGTATGCGCCGGTTTTCGGCATGGGCTCGTTCAGCACGTCTGCGGTCTCGCCTTGTCGTGCTGACCCTGGTCGCTTTACTTCCCGGGTTGTTGGCACTGGAGCCACGGGCATTGGCGTTAGCGGCGGTGGCGGAGGTGTCGTCGGCGGCCCAAGGGGCGGTGGACACTCCGAAGCAGATGTGGGGGACCGCTGCGCGTTTGCCGTCGCTGGTTTCCACTGATACGACGCGGTCTACGAAGGGGGCGGAGACGTCGAAGGGCGAGGTGAAGCCGCCCAAGAACGCCCTGCCGCAGGAGGAACGTTCCAGTGTGGTCAGGGAGCGTCGGAAGGCTCCGGCGGTCGCGCCGAGTCCCGGCCCGAGCCCGAGTCCGTCCGCGACGCTTGCGACTGCAGCGGCCGAGCCGCCGTGTGGGTCGTATCCGCCGTGGCAGTGGGGCACCTACGTGGCAGCCGGCGCAAGCGTCTCGTATCAGAGGCAGGTGTGGCGAACCCCATACGAGTATCCGGCGCATCTCAACAAGGCTCCTCCCTCGGTGATCTCCGGGTGGGTGTTGGTGGGTGACTGTCCCAAACCGCCGCCGCCAACGTTGACGTCGATGTCTCCCGAGAACGGCACCCAGTTGATGACCGTCCAGCCGACACTGCGGGCGGCGGCCACCACCTGGCCGGGCGGCTTGGTGAGCTTCAGCTTCGAAATCTGCCGTACGCCTTCCATGTCCGGCTGCGTAAAACATGATGCAGGCAGCTTCGGTGGCCTCTCCCGTGAATGGACCGTGCCGGAGGGCACGCTGGCTTGGGGACGCCAGTACTGGTGGCAGGTGCATCTTCATGACGCCTCCACCGTCGGTGGTCAGTGGGCGTCTTCCCCGGTGTACAACTTCGTGCTCGGGGTACGGCAGCCGACGATCACCTCGCAGCTGTCGATCCGCGGCGTTAACGGCCAGGAGTTCAACCAGCAGTCGGGTAACTACACCACGACGTTCACCGACGCGCAGGTGGCGACCGTGGGGCCGCCGTTGTCGGTGGTGCGGTCGTTCAACAGCATGGACCCGCGCCGAGACGGCGCGTTCGGCGCCGGTTGGGCGACCCGGTGGGACATGCGGATCGTGCCGGAGAACGTGCGCGGGCAGGAAGCGGTGCTGGTCACCTACCCCGACGGTCGGCAGGTGCGCTTCGCCAAGAAGAGCGACGGGAGCTTCCAGCCGCCGCCGGGCATGCACGCCACCTTCGCCAAGACCGCCGACAACGGCTGGCGGCTGATGGACAAGGCATCCACCTCCTACCTGTTCGACGCCAACGGACGTCTGCTCAAGGTGTCCGACAACCGGGGTCGCAGCCAGGAGCTGACCTATGGGGCAGACGGCAAGCTGGCCAAGGTCAGCGCGCCGGGCGGGCGGTCGCTCACCTTCGCCTGGACGGGCTCCCACGTCACCACGGTCTCGACCGACGCCGTCGATGGCAAGGCGTTGAGCTGGACGTACACCTACAACGGCGACGTGCTGGAGAAGGTGTGCAACCCCGTTGAGGGCTGCACCAGCTACGAGCACGCTCCGGGCTCGCTGTATCGCAGCATGGTGCTGGACTCCGATCCGATGGGCTACTGGCGCCTCGGTGAGAGCACCGGCTCCACGGCCAAGGGCCTCGGCTGGGCCGGGGAGGACGCCCATTACAACAGTGGTGTCGCCCTCGCCAAGCCCGGCGCGCTGGCGGGCACCACGGACACTGCCGTGGACATCACCGCCTCCACCATCGCCAACATCAACCTGCCCGCCGACATTCTCACCCGGGTAGGCACGTGGGCCACGGTGGAGACGTGGGTCAAGACCACCGGCACCGGAACGATCATGGAGACGGACGGCTGGTCCGTTGGAGACGCCTACCCGGTGTTGCAGGTGACGGCCACCGGGAAGCTGTCGGCGTCTTTCCATCAGACCTCCACGCCGATCGTCAGTGGCGCGACCGTCAAGGACGGTCAGTGGCATCACGTGGTCCTGACCGCCGGCGGCGACGTGCAGACCCTGTACGTGGACGGACAGGTCGCCGGCACGCTGACCGCACCGCTCGACCTGGACGGGCTGCAGGACCTCGACATCGGCGGCGGCGGGCTGTCGGCCTCGATCGACGAGGTCGCCGTCTATGACCGGCCGCTGTCGGCGGCCGAGGTGGCACGCCACTACGCCGCCCGGGCCACGGCTCCCCACCAGCTGACGAAGATCACACTGCCCTCCGGGCGGGTCTGGGCCACCAACACCTACGACTCCTCCACCGAGCGCATCAAGACCCACACCGACGAGGACGGCGGCACCTGGCAACTCGGCGCCCCGATCTTCAACCATGCTGTCGGCACCGCCACCATCGAGGTCACCGACCCCAACAGCAAGAAGACCACAGCCGTTCATGACATTTGGCGCGGCTACCGGCTGATGTCCCAGACCGACCAGCTCGGCAAGAAGACCACCTACGACTACGACACCGGCGGCTACCTGTCGGAGGTCGTCGACCCCAACAACAACGTCGTCACCCAGTGGAACGATGACCGGGGCAACACGCTGTCCGTCAGAACCTGCCGTACGTCCAGTAGCTGCCAGGTCACCTATGCCTCGTACTACCTGGACAAGGATGACGAGTTCGACCCGCGCAACGACCGGATGCTCGTCCGCCGGGATGCACGTTCGTCGAGCAGCACGGACAACACCTACGCGACCCGCTGGGAGTACAACCAGTACGGCGAGCAGACCAAGGAGACGACTCCCGCCACCTCCGACTTCCCGACCGGCCGCTCCACCGGCGTGAGCTACACCGACGGCACCGAGGCCGCGATCGGCGACGGCACCACCCCGGCGGGGTTACCGGCGTCGAAGACCGATGCGCGGGGCAACGCCTGGACCTACCGCTACACCGCGTCCGGTGACCTGGCCGAGCAGACCGACCCCGAGGGCCTGGTCACCAAGCTGGACTACGACGCGCTCGGCCGTCTGATCACCTCGACCCAGGTGTCGGACGCCCACCCCGACGGCGTCAAGACGACGTTCACCTACGACGGTCTGAGCCGCCCGGTGACGCAGACCGAGCCGGGCGTGAAGAACGAGATCACCAACGTCACGCACACCAAGCGGACCACGTTCGCCTACGACGGCGACGGCAACAAGCTCAGCGAGAAGATCTCCGACCTGACCGGCGGCGACGCCGAACGCGCCACCGTCTACACCTACGACCCCCTCGGCCGGGTGGAGACCGTCACCGACCCTGAGGGCGGCGTGGTCCGCCAGGCGTGGAACACCCTAGGCCAACTGGTCCGGGTGACCGACCCTCGCGGCACGGTGATCGAGAACGGCTACACCGAGCGCGGCCAGTTGCACACCCGCACCCTGAAGGGGTGGACCGGCAGCCCGGTCAACCCGCAGCCGGCCAGGGACGTGCTCCTGGAGTCCAACTCCTACGACGCGGCCGGCCGGCTGGCGGCGCAGGTGGACGCGATGGGCCGCAAGACGACGTACGAGTACTTCAACGACAACCTGCCGGCCAGGAAGATCGCCGACGACGTCAAGCTGAACGGCTCGTCCACACCCGGTGACGTCGTGCTGGAAGACAACACCTACGACGCGGCGGGCAACCGGACCAAGCTGGGGACCGCTGGCGGCACCGTAACGGAAGGCGGCACGGTCACGACGGAGTTCGTCTACGACGCCGCCGCCCGCCTGACCTCGCAGACGTTCGACCCGGGCACGCTCAACCGCAAGACGGCGTTCGTCTACGACGCCAACGGCAACGTGCTGAAGAAGACGCTGACCGGTGGGGGCACCACCCGTTCCGAGGTGACCGAGTACGCCTACAACAAGGTCAACCAGGTCACCCGGACCACTGTGGAGAACGGCGACCAAGACGTCGTCACCACCTCCACCTACGACGACCGAGGCCTGCCCGTCGCCACCACTGATCCGCGTGGCAACGCCGCCGGAGCCGACAAGGATGCCTTCACCTCGACCATGCGTTACGACGCGCTCGGCCGCCTGGTCGAGGCAACCGGTCCCGAGGTCAAGGTGGACAAGGCCGGCAGCTCCGCCACCGCCCGTCCGTCGGCCCGGTTCGGGTACGACACGGTCGGCGCCCGTACCCACGAGACCGATCCGGAAGGCCGCACGATCACGTCGGTCTTCGACAAGGCCGGCCGGCTGACCGGCAAGAGCGCCCCCGCGTACACGCCGCCCGGCGGCACCGCGCTCACCCCCAAGGTCTCGCATGCCTACGATCTGGCTGGTCTGCTGACCGCTACCACCGACCCGCGCGGGTATACGAGCACGTTCGAGTACGACCAGCTGGGCCGGCAGGTGCGCGTCACCGATCCCGCCCCGGAAGGCCAGACTCCGGGGCGCTGGGTGGCCGAGTACGACCTGGCCGGCGAGCAGCTCGCGGCGGTCGACCCAACCGGGGCCCGTGTCGAGGCGACCTACGACGACCTCGGCCGTAAGATCACCGAGACGCAGGTGGAGCGCAA
>NZ_PJOK01000064.1 GCF_002850745.1 Nonomuraea indica | reverse complement strand
CAACACCCTTCGCCCTTCCCGCACTTCACACCACAGCGACTTAGGACTTACTCGTCTAGACCGTCACTCTGGTCCCTCGGCCGCGGTAGCCGCCTGCTCAATGTCGTCCAGCAGCGCACGCAGCTCGGCCACGACCGCGCGAGCCTGCTCAGGATGCGTGCGCGCGTAGGTCAGGAAGGCCGGGCGTTTGACCGTTCTGGTGAGCACGGCGCGCAAGCGTTCCGTTTCGGCGGTGAATGCCTCACCTGGATCTGTAGGCGCTCCAGGCTTGGCCTCACCGGTGAGATAGGCACGTATCTGCGCAGCTGCTTGGACGGGGTCAAACTGCTCACTGTTTGCGATGACGCCAGCAGCACCCTTTAGCAGGGCCGCCGTCACCTTCACGCCGTCTGCCTCGAGGACGGTCCGGTAGACCGTAACGGCCGCATCCTGGCCGTGACGCTCGGCTACCGGGAGGAGCTCTCGGACCTGTCCCTCATTGATCGTGGCGAGACCAATTGGTCTCAGTTGCTCGGCGAGAGGCCAGGCCGCGATGAGTCGGTCCGCTTGGCGACGGGACATGTCCCATCGGTCGGTGCAGTACTCCTCAAAGGAGGGATAGTCCGCTCTGTAGAGTCGAGCGTCCCTGATGGTCTGCAGGGCTTTACCGGCCGCCCACCAGGCCAGGCGTAGGCCATCCAAAGCGGCCTCGCATGTGGCTAGGTCCGCCCGTTCTTGCTCGCTCAGCTCGCCGGCGGCCTCGTTCGAGTACGGAGCCGGAACTGTGTCGGGGTTGGGCAGAGACGTTGCGGTGGCAGCTGTCGACGCTGTCTGGACAACCAGCTCCTGGGGATGGGGTTCTTCAACTGACTCAGTAACCCAGGGTGGGGAGACGTCGCCCAGTTCCTCGCGGCGAGCGATGAGATCGTCGAATCCCTTGCGCTTCTTGCTCATGAGATCTTCCTTGGCCGCCGTCATCCGCGGGCCCCTGCGAGGCGGCCGATGTTAAGCAGAAGTTCGGTGTGCACCGCCGCGACATCCTCACGGATCTTCGGCGCGTACCTCTCGTTCCACCGGGTGATGGGCACGCCAGCCTTGTGAACTGCGCCGGGTTTCGTGGAGACTCGGCTACTTGGTTTCTGCCGCGGTCGCTGCGGCTTGTTGGTGACGGTAGTGGATCGCTTCGTACTCTGCGGGTGGGATGTCGCCGCAGGCGGTGTGCAGCCGGCGATGGTTGTACCAGTCGAGGTACTCCAGCGTGGCCAGCTCGACATCGTCCAGGCCTTTCCACGGCCCGTAGCGGCGGATCAGCTCCGCCTTGGACAACCCGTTGAACGACTCAGCCAGGGCGTTGTCGTAGGAATCGCCGCGGCTGCCGACGGAGGCGACCGCGCCGGCGTCGGACAGGCGCTCGGTGTAGCGAATCGATAGATATTGCACTCCGCGGTCGGAGTGATGAACCAGCTCCGACAGGTCGGCGCCGGCGTCGTGGCCGCGACGCCAGATGGCCATCTCCAAGGCGTCCAACGCCAGGTCGGTGCGGAGATGGGTGGCGGTCTGCCGGCCCACGACCATCCGAGAGTAGACGTCGATGACGAACGCCGCGTACACCCACCCCGACCAGGTACGGATATAGGTGAGGTCGGCGACCCACAGCCGGTTCGGCGCCGCAGCGTGGAAGTCGCGCCGGACCAGATCCGCCGGCCGCTCGGCCTGGTCGCCGGTGATAGTAGTGCGCCAGGCTGTGCCGCGGACCAGTCCGGCGATGCCCGGCTCGCCCATCAGCCGCTGGATGGTGCACCTGGCGACAAGCAGGCCCTCGCGGCGGAGTTGGTGGTAGATCTTGCGGGCGCCGTAACAGGAGTAGTTGTCCTGGTAGATACGGCTGATCTCCTTCTTGAGGTGCTCATCGCGCACCGCCCGCGCCGATGGTGGACGGTTACGGGCCGCGTAGTACGTCGATGTCGCGACCTGCAGGACCCGGCAGATCGGCGCGACGCCGAAGCGGTCGCGGTGGGCGTCGATGAAGGCATTCATCTCGGCGGTCGAGGGTCGAGTTCTCTGGCGAAAAAAGCCGACGCCGCCTTCAGGATCTCGTTGGCCCGGCGCAGCTCGCGGACCTCACGCTCCAACTCGGCGATCCGCTTGGCCTCATCGGTGCTGGTACCGGGCCGCTGACCGCTGTCGACCTCTGCCTGCCTGACCCAGTTGCGCAGCGATTCGGATCCAATGCCGAGCTGACGGGCGACGCGGGTGATCACGCCGAACGACTCCCCGGACTGCTGGATGGCCTCCTGCACCATCCGCACTGCCCGTTCCTTCAGCTCCGGTGGATAACGACGCTGGGCGGGGTGTGGGGAACTGGATCGACCTGACATGGACTCCATCCTTTCCAACCGATGAAGCCTCCATCAATCCCAGCGCAGTTCAGTATGCCCTGAGCTGGGGGAACGGGATTCTCGACACGTTTCCAGCCTGCAGATCCCTTGCTGACATGAAGTGGCATTACCTCAGGACCACCGTGGCAATCCGCAGGCGATCCCCGCACAGAGCGGCAATCCTGGCCGGCGTAGGTGCGGAAACTTGCGGGAATTCAGCCTTCTCGCAAGTTGAGCGAGGTGGCGGGCGGTGCAACAGACCGTGTTTTCTGATTTTGATTTTCTGGAAAATCAGAAATGGTATCCTCGAGGTGTGACGGAAGAGACGGTTGTGGTGACGCCGTGTAAGCACTGTGGGGCGCCGATCGAGCAGCGGCGGGGGAGGGGGCGGCCGAAGGCGTACTGCCCCGAAGGGGACTGTCAGGCGGCGGCGAAGCGGGAGCGGGAGATGCGCCGCGCGACCCCGGGGCTGGAAGGGGCGCTCGCCAGAGCTGAGCAACTGTACGAGCGGATGGAGACCGGCCTCGCCGCCGCCATCGAGCCGCTCGCTCGTGCGCTGGCCGAGGAGCTGAGTCCGGCCGGGGTGGAGGCCAAGCTGAGCGCGGTTCAGGCGGAGGCGCACACCCGCGTGGCGATCGCGCGTACCGAGCGGGAACAGGCTTTCGAGCAGGTACGGCTGGCGCGCGAGGCCGCCGAGCACGCGCGCAGGGAGGCCGCTGAGATGCGGCTGCGGGTCGACGAGGCGCAGGCGGAGCGGGACGACGCGTTGAGCGACGCCGAACGGGCGCGCGAGCAGGCGCTGGCCGCGCTGCGCGAGGCCGCGAGCACCGAGCGGCAGGCGCTGCAGAACGCCGAGGAGGCAGCCCGGCGGGCCAAGCTGGCCGAACGCCGCGCGGACGACGCGGCACGGCGGGCCGAACAGGCGGAGGCGGCGAGGAACCAGGCGGCTCGGGAGCTCGCCGAGCGGGTGGAAGAGGCCGAGGCGCAGGTCCGGGAGGCGCAGGAGCGGGCCACGCAGGCCGCCGAGGAGGCCGAGCGGGCGCGTGGCGAGAGCGAGCGAGCGCGTGAGGAGGTGGCTGGAGCCGTACGCGCCCTGCAGGAGGCCGAGCGCGATGTGGCGGCCGCGCAGGCCAGGGCGGAGGCGGCCGCCCAGGAACGTGACCGGGCGGTCGCCCGTGCCGAGAGCGCGGCCCGTACGGCGGCGGAGGCCGAACGGGACCGCGCGGTGGCGCTCAACGAGGCCGAGCAGGCCCGCGAGAACGCGGCCGAGCAGGTTCGGCTGGCACGTGAGGTCGCCGAGGCGGAGGTGGCGCAGGCCAGGCAGGAGCAGGAGAGGACGGCCCACGAGCTGGCTGCGCTGCTCGAGCGGCTCTCGGCCCTTGAGCGGCAGGCCGCCGAGGCCGGCTCACGTGAGGCCGCGCAGGCGGCCGAGGCCGTGGCCGCCGAACGAGCACGGGCTGACGCGTTGGCCGGCGAGTGTGACGAGCTGCGGCTGGAGTTGCGGCTGGAGCGGGCGCGTCTTGATGACGTACGGGCTCAGCTCGACGCCGCGCGGGCCGAGGCGGCCGGGCTGCGGGAGCGGGCGGTGGCGGCGGAGCTGCGGTCGCGTTGACCGCGCGTCGTGGGAGCACAGGCGGTTCTTCTTCCTTGGCGACGTGGGTCGAGCGCTGGTGCTGACGCGGTGGAGGCGCATCACCGCCTGGGGCTCGCTCTCCGGTTGACCACCGTTCGGTCCGGGAGGGTCCCGCCTGGGGGGCATGCGGAAGCGGGCGGGTGGCCGGGTCGGCGCAGGGGGGCGGCCAGGTCGCAGGGAGAGTGGTTGATGTGGGTCAGAGGCGATGCCGCCACCGCGCCCGGTCGTCCGCGTGCAACGCCGTCACCGGTCCAGCGTCGACCACTTTCCTGTAAGGAAAACAGATGGTACTTTCCTCGCAGGAAAGTAGTAGTCGACTCCGGGGGATGCCCATGAACCAGCACGACGCCCAGGCTTCGCTCGACGACATCCACCGCCTCCAGGACAGGACCCGGGAGCAGATCGTCCGCCAGAGCTTCGCGACCCCGCGCGTGGTCATCTCCGCGCTCGGCATCTTCGTCGCCCTCGCGGCCATCGACCTCCCTCGCCCCTGGTACTTCGTCGGCCCGGCGATCGGGTGGGCTCTGTACGCGGGTGTGGGGATCGTCTACGAGCACCGCGCCTCGGTCCGCCGGAGGGTCACCCGCCAGGAGACCCTGTTCCACCTCGGGCTGGTGGCCTGCATCATGGTGGCCTTCGGCATCGGGCGGATCGCCGCCTTCGCGCTGTTCGACCTGCCGGCTCAGGGGCTGCTGTCACAGGCCGCCGCAGGCGCGATCGTGGCGGCCGTGGTGTACGTCGCGGCCATGCCCGTGAACCGCTCCATCATGAAGTCGATCGTCCAGCAGGGCGGCGGGGCCGCCTGATGGATCCACTCTTCGACGAGTTCCTGCACGTCCCGGCGCGTCTGTCGGTCGTGGCGCTGCTGGCGCCGGCCGAGTGGGTGGACTTCGGCTTTCTCAGAGACTCGGTCGGCACCAGCGACTCGGCGCTGTCCAAGCAGGTCTCCGCACTGGCCGCCGCCGGATACGTCACCGTCCGCAAGGACCAGGACAAGCGGGCGCGACGGACGTACGTGCAGCTCACCCCGCAGGGACGGCTGGCCTTCCAGCGGCATGCGGCGGCCCTGGAGCGGATCGTCGCCCTCGCCCGCGAATCCGCCGGCCAGCCCGCCGCCGACTAGAAGTGTCCTGAGGATGTTGGGTGCGGGGTCCGCCTCCGGGTCAGCCGTTCGGTGTCGGTGACAGTGCACTCAGCGGAACGACTGCGGCTGCCGTACGCCATGCTCGCCGACACCGGCTTCCGGCTGGCCGAGACCCTGGGGCTGCCGACCTTCCAGGCCGGTGGCAAGCGCTTCTTCCGGCGCCGCACGCTCATCATCCGGGAGGGAAGGAGCGAGCACGTCTTCTATCCGATCTTCCCGCCGAACGAGCACCCCGGCACCCGCTGGAGACCGCCCCGCCCGTCCGGGTCAGGACGCGCGGTGGGACCGGAGGGAATCTCTGCCCCGGCCGGCCTGCGGAAAGCCGGGGCAGGCCGGTCGGGGCAGAGCGTGTTCAGCCGGGCATGACCGCTCCGCGGGCCGGTGGGCGGCGGTCCTGGAGAGCGACGGCGCCGACGACGACCGCGGCCATGATCGCCAGGGCGAGAGGCGGCAGGAGTGAGGGGACGAGGAGAGCGGCCAGCCCGGTCGCGGCAAGGACGGCGATGGCGGTGAACTTGCCTGTCGGCAGGTCGCCGAAGACGGCTCGATGGAAGGCCGCATGCCCGGCCAGGAACAGGATCGGCCCGCCCAGGACGGTGAGCACGGTGCCCGCCGTGGTGGCGGCGAGCGGGTGGGCGATGGCCAGCTCGTCGCCGACGGCGGTGACGATGATGCCGGCCACGATGGGGATGTGGCCGTAGGTGTAGGCCGAACGGCCCAGCCGTCCCGGGTCGGCCGAGGCGGCGATCTTCTCGGCGGCGGCCTCGGCGGTTCTGTCGAAGTACACCCACCACATGGCCATGCTGGTGAGGAAGGCCACGGCGAACGCGGCCACGGTGGCCGCCGAGAGGTGATCGCCGTCGGCCAGCGTCAGTCCGATGATCAGGATGGATTCGCCGAGGGCGAGGATCACGAAGAGCTGGCAGCGCTCGGCCATGTGGGCGCCGTCGATGGTCCACTGGGCGGTGCTGGAGCGGCGCAGGAACGGCAGCCGGTAGCCGTGCCAGGGCGCGGCGTACTCTGCGGCCAGCGCCGCCACCCAGAGTGCCACCTGGACGGTGCCGCCGGCCAGCGCGCCGCCGATCCACAGCAGCGCGGCGACCGTGTGCCAGATGAGGATGAGCCGGAACAGGTGCCCGTTCGGGGTGTTGCGCGCCGCGATCGCGACCACCGCCGAGCGCCCCACCTGGAGGGCGACGTAGGCTGCGGCGAACCACAGGGCGCGGGCGCCGAACGCCTGCGGCACGGCTGCTGCCATGGCCAATCCGGCCAGCATCATGCCCGCCAGTGTCAGCCGCATGGCGGGATGGTCGGGATCGCAGTAGTTGGTGGTCCAGGTGGCGTACATCCAGGCCCACCAGACCGCCAGTGTCAGCAGCAGCGTCTGCGCCGCTCCGGCCGGCCCGAGGTGGCCCAGGAGCAGGTGGGACAGCTGGGTGATGGCGAAGACGTAGACGAGGTCGAAGAAGAGCTCGATGGGCACGACCTTGGCGTCGTGTTCGCGCGCTCGGAGGATGCCGGCCATGGCCGTCCTTTCTGACGAGGAGTCTCAGCCCTGGTACGGCGGGGCGACGCCCCAGCCCCAGTGCGGCACCGGGGCCTGCTCCACGGGGGTGGCGCCTGGCTGGGAGTTGGCCAGGGCCAGGCGGGTGCCCCATTCGATGTAGCCCATGAACGCGGCGCGGAACTCCGGGTCGTCCGGCAGGCCGACCGCGTCGGCGGCGTCGGCCAGGAGGTTCACCCAGCGGCGGCGCTGGGCTTCGGTGATGGCTCTGTTGCGGTGCATGCCGAGCATGTGCGGGTAGCCGCCGCGCTCGCCGGTGTAGCGCGCCGGGCCGCCGAAGACCTCCGCCAGCCACATGGCCACGTAGCGAGGGTGGGCCGGGTCCATGTGTGCGAACAGCGGCCCGATCAGTTCGTCGGCCTTGACCGTTTCGTAGAACCGCTCGGTGAGCCGTTCCAGGGCCTCGGTCCCGCCCATCCACGTGTACAGGGTGGGGACCGAGCCGCCGTCGCCGCGCACCCCGGTCGGCTCGTAGTGGCGCATCTCCTCGATCATCCCGACATAGGGCTTGATCTCTGCCAGGAACCCGGGGAAGAGCTCCCCGCCTCTGAACCCCTCCAGGTGGTCCTCGGTCGAGGTCCAGGTGATCCGCAGGATGTGACAGGCGGGCTCGTCCACGCAGCGGCTGAGCTCATAGTTCACGCACTGCGGCGCACCGGCCAGAAAGCGGGACGCCCTGCGATAGGCCTCCTCGAATTCCGCCGAGCGTTCGCCGGGGATGCGGTAGCGGATGTACTCGACGATCATTGGATCCCGCCCTTGGCTGATATCGATCTCGCGTAGGAACATATCAGGCGATCTGTAATCATGTAATCAGCTTTGTCGCATCTGGGCATCGTGACCAGACAACGCCCGCCTCGATGAGCGGCGGCCTGGCGTCACATGGCGGCGAGGCCGGCTCCCAGCACGAGGCCGGTACCGATGGTGGCCAGCGGGCCGAGGAGCCACGGGGCGGTGATGGCGGGCGGCACGGTGAGCCAGGCGTTGACGGCCGCGGGCATGCGTTCCCCGCTCATGGCAGGGGTCTTCCATCGAGCCTGGCCGAGGCCTCGCCGAACACCGCCTGGCCGGCCTGGGAGAGGAAGTCGCCGGGAAAGCCGAGGGTGAAGCCGGTGGCCGCCTCCAGGCGTCGTACGGCCTGTTCGGGCAGGGTGAGGTCCAGGGCGCCGAGGGTGTCCTGGAGTTGCGCCGCGCTCCTGGCGCCCAGGATCGGATGCACGGCGCGGGATCGCGCCCGGGTCCAGGCGACGGCCACCTGGGCGGAGGTGGCGCCGATCTCGTCTGCGACCTCCCGCACCGCCTGGGCGACGGCGTGCTCGCGGGCTCCGAGAGAGCGCGGGCTGACCCGCGTGCTCTCTCGCGGCCCGTTCGCGGAGGTGAACGTGCCCGACAGGACGCCGTGGGCAAGCGGTCCCCAGGCGGCGACGGTCAGGCCGAGGGTCTCGGCCATGGGCAGCAGTTCGCGTTCGATGTCGCGGTTGAGCAGGCTGTAAGGAGCCTGCAGGGCCGCGAACGGGGTCCAGCCGCGCCAGTCGGCCAGGGTGTTGGCCTGCGCGACCACCCAGGCCGGGGCGTCGGACATGCCGATGTAGAGGATCTTCCCGGCGCGCACGGCGTCGTCCAGCGCCCGCATGGTCTCCTCGATCGGGGTGTGCCGGTCCCACAGATTGACCCAGTACAGGTCGAGCCAGTCGGTACGCAGCCGGCGCAGGCTGGCTTCCAGGGACAGGATGAGGTTCTTGCGGTGGCTGCCCGCGGCGTTGGGATCACTGCCGTCGCGCGAGACGGTGTACTTGCTGGCCAGGACGAACCGGTCGCGGCGACCGGTCAGCAGTTCGCCGAGGATGGTCTCGCTCCGCCCGCCCGAGTAGAAGTCGGCGGTGTCGATGAGGTTGCCGCCGGCCTCGCCGTACAGGTCCAGGATGCGACGAGCCTCCTGGGGCGAGGCACCGATCTCTTCGTCACCGAAGGTCATCGCGCCGAGGAAGACCTCGGAGACCCGCAATCCGGTACGGCCCAGCAGCCGGTAGCGCATGCTCATGCGCCCACCGCCTGACCGGCTTGCTGACGCAGCGGCCTCAGTGCCCGGGACCAGGCGATGACCTCGTCCAGCAACTCGTTCAGGGTCGGCTCCTGGTGCGGGCCGGGCGCGATGGTGCCGGGCTCGGCCGGATCGGTGATCTCGAAATCGGTGAAGGCCGACAGCGCGACCTGGGTGCGCACGTTCGCGACCTGTAGTTCGGTCATGACCTGCCGCAGATGTTCAACGGCGCGTACGCCGCCATGGACGCCGTGGCTGACGAACCCGGCGACCTTGTTGTTCCACTCGGCGAACAGGAAGTCGATGGCGTTCTTCAACGCCGCCGGGGCCGAGTGGTTGTACTCGGGGGTGACGAACACGAACCCGTCGAAGGAGGCGATGGTCTCGGCCCACCGGTGGGTGTGCGGGTGGTGGTAGTCGCCGAACAGGGCGGGCAGCGGCTCATCCAGTACGGACAGGCCGTATTCGGCCAGGTCGACGACCTCGAAGGCGGCCTCTTCCGCGATGACGGCCGGGTGGCGGGCGGCGACTTCGCCGACCCAGCGGGCCGCTACCGCGGTCCTGCGTCGAGGGCGGGTGCTGCCGATGACAATGGCGATCTTGATCATGCGTGTACTCCTCGCGACGGTGCCGCCGGGGTGCGGCACGAGGTAAAGTACAACGTGCATGGCAAAAAGTACAACGTTCATTGCATTTCTGTCGGAGGACCTGGGATGACCAAGGAAGACGGCACAACGCCCCGGCCGCGCCGAGGGCTGACCGGCAAGCGGCAGGCGATCCTGGACGGCGCCCTCACGGTGTTCGCCCGCGACGGTTACACCCGCGCCAGCATCGACGCGATCTCGGCCGAGGCGGGGGTGTCCACCCGGACCATCTACAACCACTTCGCCGACAAGGCCGAACTGTTCCTCGCCGTGATCCAGGAAAGCGCCAGACAGGCCGCCGACGCCCAAATCGCGATCATCGACCGCCACCTGCACAAGGTCACCGACGTGGAGGCCGACCTCATCGAGTTCGGCCGGGACTGGGTGACACCGAGGCCCGACAGCGCCGCCCACTTCTCCCTGGTCAGGCAGATCAACGCCGAAGCGGGCCACATCCCCCAGGAGGCGGTCGACGCCTGGCAGGAGACCGGGCCACGGCGGGTCCGCCGCGAGCTGGCCGGCCATCTGCAGCGGCTGGCGAAGCAAGGGGTGCTCCGCATCGACGACCCCGACCGTGCGGCGCTCCACCTGCTCCTGCTGGTCTCGGCGGGGTTGCCGACGGTTCACGCCAGCCTGTCCGCCGACATGATCGACGAGACGGTCACCGCGGGCGTCCACACCTTCCTGCACGGCCACCTGCGTTTCGTCGGCACCCAGGACACGAGTGACGCCTGACGCGGAGTGGCGCGAAGACGCCTTCCATCGCGGTGGCCCTACTGATCGGCGGGGAGATGGCTGACGGCGTCTTCGAGGTCGCTGTTCGCCGGTCGGCGCGTTGATCGGGCGCAAAGTGCCGAGGCCACGTTCAGGCCTAGTCCGTTGCGGCTGGCCGGCGACAGTTCGGCGAGCCCGGCCAGGAACGCGCGCACCGGCGTCGCGGTCAGCTCGGCGATGACCGGATCCATGCGGTGCGCCTCCGTCATCCGCCAGGTTGCGCTCGCCGACGACGGTCGACGGGCACCGGCTGTTCCGAAGCGCGAAGGACTGGATCAGGCGAGCAACCGATCGACCAATCCGTCGAGGTAGTCAGGGGTGAGCGGGCCCGCGCCGAACAGGACGCGCATGTAGATCGGCGCCACGAGATGGTCCAGCACCTCCAGTACGTCAGGCGGGTCCTCGCCGCGGCGGCGGGCGCGGTCGAGCATGGCCTGCAACTGCCTGGTGCGGTCGGCCAGGAGCTCGTCGCGCGCCTGAAGGCCCTGCTGACCCTCGCCTGACAGCGCGAGGGTCAGCCGCACCAGCGCCAGGCCGTCGGGTCCGGTGACCTCGCGGGCCACGTTGGCGGCGTGGGTCCGCAGGTCGCCGGCCAGGCTGCCGGTGTCAGGCATCGGCGACCGCGCGTTGAGCCGGGTCAGTAGCACATCGCCGAGCAGGGCCTGGAGGTTGCCCCACCGGCGGTAGAGGCTGGTGTCGGCCACGCCCGCGCGGGCCGCGATGTCGCCGACTGTGAAGTTTCCGTAGCCGCGCTCCCTCACCAGGTCGGTAACGGCCTGGTGCACTGCCGCGCGGACCCGGGCGCTGCGCCCGCCGGGCCGCCTGGCCCGCCCCTGCTCATCCATGCCCCTCACCTTAAAGCAGTTGTGGCTTGCGTTAGAGCCTCCACGGGTCTACGTTAACGCAGTCGTGAACTGCTTTTAGGAGGGAAGTTCGTGAAAGCGTTGCTCGCTCTGACCTGCGCAGGTCAGTTCATGGTGCTGCTCGACAACACGATCGTCGGTGCCGCCCTGCCGGACATGCAGCAGCGGCTCCACACCGGGCTGACCGGCCTGCAGTGGATCGTCGACGCCTACGTGCTGCTGGTGGCCATGCTGTTGCTGTCGGGCGGCGTCTTCGCCGACCGGTTCGGCCGCAGGCGGGTGTTCCTGGCCGGGGTGGTGGTGTTCACGGCCGCGTCGGTGGTGTGTTCGCTCGCGCCCTCGATCGGCTGGTTGATCGCCGGACGGGTACTGCAGGGCGTCGGAGCCGCGGCGCTGAGCCCCGCCTCACTGGCGCTGCTCACCGCCGCGTGTCCCGCCCCGAGAGAGCGCGTCAGAGCGATCGGGTTGTGGGCCGGGTTCAGCGGCACTGGCCTGGCCGTCGGACCGCTGGTGGGCGGGATCCTGGTGGAGTCCTTCGGCTGGCCCGCCATCTTCCTGGTCAACGTGCCCATCGGGGTCGTCCTGCTGCTGGCCGGGCTGCGCGTGCTGGGGGAGTCCCGCAACCCGAGCGCGCCGCCGATCGACGTCCCCGGCACGGTCCTGTCCGCCACGGGCGTGGGCGCTGTGACCTTCGGCCTTATCGAGGGCGGTTCCCGAGGCTGGACCTCGCCGGTGATCCTGGGTAGCTTCGCCGCCGGGCTGGCGCTCCTGGCCGCGTTCGTCGTGGTCGAGGGTCGTGCATCGACGCCCATGCTGCCGCTGCGACTGTTTCGTCAGCGGCTGTTCGCGGTGTCCAACACGGCGATGGTCGTGGTCGGGTTCGCGCTGATGGGGGCGTCGTTCTTCTTCTCCCAGTTCTTCGTCTACGTCCAGGGCGCTTCGATCCTGGTCGCTGGGCTGCAGACCCTGCCCGTCTCACTGGCCATGGTGATCGTCAGCCCGTACGCGGGCCGCTTGGCGGCCAGGTACGGCTTCCGTGTCGTCGTCAGCACGGGCTTGGCGCTGGCCGGGCTGGGGCTGCTGGCGCTGGGCTTCGTCCACGCCGATACCGGCTACGGGAACGTGTGGTGGCGGCTTACGGTCGTCGGCATCGGGTTCGCTCTGACCATGTCGCCGCTGACCGGAGCCGCCATCCAGGCGGTCAGCCCCCAGGAGGGCGGCCTGGCCTCAGGCGTCAGCAGCACCACCCGGCAGATCGGCGCGGTGCTCGGCGTGGCGGTGCTCGGGGCGATCGTCCACACGCGGGAGTCCGGCGGCGCCTCCTTCGGATCCGGCCTCAACAGCGCCTTCCTCGCAGCGGGTGCCGTGACGCTGGTCTGCGCCGTGTTCACCGGCCTGTGGCTGACCGCGGCCGGACGCCGAGGGGCGCCCGCGCCGAACAGCCAGGAGGCCAAGCAGGCAGCGAGCGGCCGCTGACAGCTCCTCCCCGTCTTGAGCCGCTTGGCGTAGGCCTGCTGAGAACCCACGTCGCGCTCCGCCACCGTCCCCGTGCAGCACCACGTCGGGCGCGAGCATGGCGAGCAGGGCGTCCATGTCGCCGCCCGCGGCAGCCTCGAACGAAGAAGACGCACAGCGCCGCGCCCACTCGGGTCGTAGAGCCCTGCCACGGGCCGGACAGCAGCTGCAGCTGGATGTCGGCCCGGCGCAGCTCCCCGCATCAAGCACCGGGACGGTACAGAATCCGCACCGGTACCGGCCGCAGCCGATCATCTACGTGGGGCGATCCCAGAATCGCTGACCTGGGGCGAGCTACCTGGCTGCCCGAGATCTCCACACCGGTGGCACGCAGGCCGCGACGGGGTGGGCCGGGTTCTGCCTTGTGGGGGCCTCCACGCCAGGTGCTCGATCTCGTGATCGGGGGACCCCGGGTTGCGTGGAGGGGCGGTCACAGCAGCCGTCTTTGCACGACGTCGGCGATGACCGTGGTCACGACCTTGTCGATGGCTTCCATCTCCGGTGGGGCGCCTTCCTGGCCGGCGAACAGCAGGTGCCCGGCCCCGATCAGGGAGAGTGCGAGCGCCTCGACGTCGGCGTCCGCCGCGATGCGGCCCATGTCGCGCTCGTCGCGGAGGTAGGAGGCGATCATGGCCGCGGCTTCCGTCAGGACCGGAATGCCCTGAGTCGGCCTGGTTCGACGCAGTCGGGTGCGCAGTTCGTCCCGGAAGATGACGAGACTGACGATCGCCACCGCGACCGAGTCGAACAGGTCTGTCAGCGCTCCGGTGAGGTTGCCGGCGACGCTGCCCGTCCCGGCGGATGCGCGCAGCGCGGCGGCCTGGTCGTCGACCCGGGCGATGCGGTCTCGCACGAGCTCGACGAGGAAGTCGTCGAAGTCGGCGAAGTGCCGGTGCAGGACCCCCTTGGCGACGCCTGCCTCGGCGGTGACGGCGCGGCTGGTCAGCGCGTGGGCCCCGTCGCGGAGCAGGACGCGCTCGGCTGCGTCGAACAGTTGCTGGCGCGCGTCGCGAATGTGCACCCCGGTCGGCACCACAGGCCCCTTCTTACGCTTACCGCAAACGGCTGCCCGATTGCTGAGTGGGCACATGCCCACTATGGTGGGCACATGCCCATTCTATCGCAGGAACAGCCACATCCCTCTGAGAACGAGCCCCACAAGGCCCGGCAGATGGCCGAGTCGTTCGGAGTGGACGCCGAGCGCTACGACCGGACCCGGCCCCGCTATCCCGACGCCCTGGTGGAACGGATCGTCGCAGCCAGTCCTGGTCCGCACGTCCTCGACGTCGGCTGCGGCACCGGCATCGAGGCCAGGCAGTTCCAGGCTGCCGGCTGCACGGTGCTGGGCGTCGATCCGGATGCGCGGATGGCCGAGTTCGCGCGGCGCACCGGGGTCGAGGTCGAGGTGACGACGTTCGAGGCATGGGATCCGGCCGGCCGGTCGTTCGACGCGGTCGTCGCGGGACAGGCCTGGCACTGGGTGGACCCGGTCGCGGGCGTGGTCAAGGCGGCCCGGGTGCTGCGGCCCGGTGGCCTGCTGGCGGTGTTCGCGCATGCCTTCGCCCCTCCTGCCGCTGTCGCGGAAGCCTTCGCCACGGCCTACCGGCGGGTGGTGCCCGACTCGCCGTTCAACGGTCAGCCGCCGAAGCAGGCCCTGGACGTCTACCAAGCGATGTTCACCACGTTCGCCGACGGAATCAGAGAGGCGGACAGCGGGTTCAGCGACCCGGAGCAGTGGCGGTTCGACTGGGAGCAGCGCTACACCCGCGATGAATGGCTGGATCTCCTGCCCACGACCGGTGGCCTCACCCGGCTTCCGGCGGACAAGCTGGCCGAGGTGCTGGCAGGCGTCGGGACTGCCATCGACGCGCTCGGGGGCGGCTTCACGATGTCCTACACCACGATGGCGGTCACCGCGTCCCGAACCGGAGCCACGTGAGGCCTTCGAGGAGGCTGACAGCGGTAGGAAGTAGATCTCCGATCGCTTCTGCCGGGTGGTGACGTCCACCCGGATCAGCGATCATCTCTGAGTGATCGTCGAAGAGAACGCAGGTGCCCAGCGAGGTCCTCTGGACGGCCGTGTCGCGGTGGTGACCGGCGTGAGCCGGCGGGCCGGGATCGGGTTCGCCGTGGCACGGGAGCTGTTGACGGCCGGGGCGAAGGTGCTGGTGCAGTCATGGACACCTCATGATGCCGATCAGGCATGGGGCAGCGATCCGGCAGGCATGTCCGGTGTGCTGGATGCCTTGGGCGGGCTGGGCGACCGGCTGGCGCACGTGCAGGCGGACTTCGCCGATCCACTGCAGCCGGCGCGGGTGATCGAGGAGGCTGGCGAGCGGTTCGGGCACGTTGACGTGCTGGTCGCCAACCATGCCCGCAGCTCGGCACAGTCACTGGAGCAACTGACTGCGACCGAGCTCGACCTGTCCTGGGCGGTGAACGCTCGCGGCAGCGTCCTCCTCACCCAGGCGTTCGCCGCTCAGCATGATGATCGCCGACCCGGTGGCCGGGTGATCCTGTTCACGTCCGGCCAGCATCTGGCCCCGATGCCTCTGGAGTTGCCGTATGCCATCAGCAAGGGCGCGATCCACCAGATGACCGCCAGCCTCTCCGACGCGCTCGTCGATCGCGGCATCACCGTCAACACCGTCAATCCCGGCCCCGTCGACACCGGGTGGGCCAGGCCTGAACTGGCCCGGCAGGTCGGCAACGCGTTGCCTGCCGGACGGTGGGGGCGGCCGGAGGAGGTCGCTCGCCTGGTCCGCTGGCTCGCCTCGGACGAGGCGGCATGGATCACCGGCCAGGTGATCAACTCCGAGGGCGGGTTCCGGCGCTGGGTCAAGTGACAGCACTGACCGGAGAGGCGTCTGTTGTGCACCTTGACCTGCGGGAGAGCGCGCTTATGCCTTCAGGCCGGCCGTCCCGGGGTTACGGGCTCACGGTTTTCAGCCGCCGGAGGGCAGGCGGGCGAGTGTGCGGATGAGGGCGGCACGGCCGGTCCGCAGGGCGGCGGCCGGGTCGGTTTCGGCCGACCCCTGCCAACGGAGGTAGACCACGGTCGTGCCGCGGCGCACGCCCACGGCGACGTGTGCCACGAAGCGGAGGGCGGCGCCCCTGGACCGGTGCGGCGGGTCGAGGCGCCGCACGGCGAAGGTTTTGATCTCGCCCGTCCACGGGCCCTGGGCGAAGGGCTCAAGGCGGGGGCCGCTGCTGTAGGACTGCTCGTCCTCGTCGGAGCGGCATGAGCCGTTCCAGCCGAGCGGCCCGGTGCGGGCCCGTTCGGCGCTCTGCTCGTCAGGCAGGAACAGCACGTCCTCGCGGACCGATACCTCACCGATCAGGCGGCGGCTGACGGCGGGCGCGCCGCCGTACGAACTGGCCTCGAGCAGGGGTTCTCCGCAGACCCACTCATGCGCGCGGGGATCCTCCCCTCGAGCTGTCCATGGCGTCATGCCCTTGCCGTACGCCGACGGCGGGGGCAGGGCGGCGGCCATCGAGGCCGCCGGCGCAGCGTCGGACAGTTCGGGGCCGGCCGGTGCGGGGCCGGCGGTGGCGCCGCCCACGGCGGCCAGGACGGACCTCGCCGCCGTGGCACCTCGGTGCAGCGGCGGCCGACCCAGCACACCACCCGCCTCGAACTCCCACTCCCACGACACCTCCGCCAGCAGCGCGCCACGCGCGGCCACGATCGTTGCTCTCGCACCCGAGGATCGTGCGCTGCCGGCCACGCCACCGCCGGCACGTGTGCCACCGTGCCCGTCTCGCCATCGGCCGCGACCCCTGAGACTGGAGTTTCTCCACAGTACGGCTGAGCCTTGCCTAGGCGGCCAGTCAGCCGTCAGCTGGTGAAACGTCCCTCACGGGTGTACTTGCAGGCCCCGCTGAGGCAGTTGGGGTTGGACCCCCAGCCGTCGTCGTAGGAGACCTTGCGGTGGAGCTTGATCTTGCCCTTGACCTCTTCCGCCTGCAGCCCGGGGCCGACCTTCTCCTCCGCCTGCTTCCACCAGCTGGTGCCGTTCCAGTAGTACAGCCGGTGCCGGGCCCACAGGTAACTCGGCGAGCCCACCGGCAGGCAGTTGAAGATGAAGCTCTCCGCGCGACGCTCCTTGAAACCGCCGAAGTCGAAGGTGGTGTACGACTTGGGAGCCATGCCGGCCTGGGCGTTGTCGTGCCAGAGGTGCCAGCCCCAGTGTTCGGCGGTGCACGAGGCGGAGAGCACCGCGCCGGCCGGGGCGGTCAGGCCGCGTACGGTGACCGGCTCGCTGGTGATCCGCCGCTGGTGCAGCTCGGCGGGGAGGTCGGTGCCGTGGTCGTCGACGAGGCGCTGGGGCACCGGCACGTCGGGCGGGGTGATCTCCAGGTAGGTCTGCAGGTAGCTGTTGCTCCGCTCCCAGGCGATGAGCGGCGCGCGGCCGATGATCCCGAGCTGGGACATCCCCACTTCGTTGGAGGGCTGGCTGTCGGTGAAGCTCACGGTGAGACCGGTCGTGTATTCGATGTGCGCCAGGGGGATCTCCCTGTCGCTCTCCTCGGTCTCGGCCGCGGCCGGGGAGGAGGCGAGCACCATCGTGGCGGCGATAGCTGCGATTGCCCTCATGTCACTCCTTGCGGTTGAGGTTGCCACGCAGAACGTTAGGAACCGATCTTTCAGTGGCCTTAAACATGAGCTCAGCGCACGACGACGTCCTCTGTTCTTGGCGGCCTCGCGGCCGAGGCGCGGCGGCCGTGATGGCGGATGCGCGGGGGCGGCTCGTCAGGTTGCCGGGTCCCGTCACGTCAGGAGGTGGCGCCAGCGGTCGGCCGACTCGATCATGTCCAGGCTGACGTGTTCCAGGAACGCTGCCGTCTTGGCCAGCCGTTCTCCCACGGGACTGTCGAGCCCGCAGGCCTCGGCCACCGCCATCATGGCCCGCACCGTCTCGAGCGTCTGCCGCCTGCTGATCACGACGGACCCGTGCCAGGCGTCGTTGTCGATCACGTAGAGGTCGCGGCGCCGCCGCGGATCGCGCTCGCGCCGGGCATACCCGTGCTGGACCAGGTAGTTCACGGCTACGGAGACGGAGGCCGGGCTGACGTTCAGCCTTTGGGTCAGCTCGGCCGCGGTGCGTCTGCCGTCCTCGGACAGCATCAGGTCGTGGTGCACGCGGGCGGCCGTCCTCGGCATCCCCGCTCCGACCGCCATCTCGATGATTTCGTGTTCCATCGTGGCGACCGGTGGCGTGGCCGCGGGTGGGGGTGCCGGTGTGCCGCGCCTGGCGCGCTGGATCGTCGCCTGGTGGGCCTGCTGAGGCCGGTAGCCGGCGGGGCCGCCGTTGCGGGCGATCTCGCGGGTGATCGTCGAGGTCGGCCGGTCGAGCCGCCTGGCGATCTCGCGGTAGGAGAGTCCGTCGGCGAGCCCGGCGGCGATGCGCTGGCGGTCCTGCTGGGTCAGTCGTCGTCGTGGCATGCCGTCAGTGTTGCCTTAGCGGCCATTCATTGCAACATGGCTGTTGCTTTTCGGGACAGCGTCATTGCGTCAATTTGTGGGCTTTGACCTGGATAGATGCGCATCGGTCGATTGACTCGATCCGGAATGCAACGTAGCTTTCGAGTCGTCCAAAACACGTACTATCGCGAAAAGGAACGACGATGAGTGAATCCCTCCGCCCCGTCAAGATCTTCCGCCCGGCGGCGGTAACGGCTCTGGTGGCCGGGCTGCTGGCCGGGACGGTCGCGCCCGGGGCGGCCGCCGCGGACAGCCGTACGGCCGCACCGAACGCCGCTGCCGGGCAGGATCGCCCCGAGCTGCAGAAGGCCATCCAGGCGTTCGTCGATGCCGGTTTCGCCGGGGTGCAGGTGCGCGTGAACGACGAGCGGGGCGAGTGGGTCGGCAGCGCCGGGGTGCGCAGGCTGGGCAGCCCCGCGAAGCCGCCGACGAACGGGCTGTTCCGGCTGGGCAGCAGCACCAAGCCCTTCACCGCGACGCTGGTGCTGCAGCTGGTGGCCGAGGGCAGGATCAAGCTGGATGCCCCGGTGGCCGACTACCTGCCCCAGGACAGGCTGGACCGGCGGATCACGGCGCGGATGCTGCTGCAGCACACCAGCGGGGTGTACAACTACACCGGCGAGCTCGACCCCGACGGGACGTTCGTGCCGGGACTGATCGCGCCGGGCAGGGATCTGGTGGAGAAGCGACTGCGCAGCTACCGGCAGGAGGATCTGGTGCGGTTCGCGTTCTCCAAGCCGGCGCGGTTCGAGCCGGGGACGGGCTGGGGCTACTCCAACACCAACTACACGCTGGCCCAGCTGCTGATCGAGAAGGTCACCGGCCGCTCCTACGCCGAGGAGATGCGGCGGCGGATCCTGCGGCCGCTCGGCCTCAAGCACACCGTGCCGCCGAGCACCCGGACGGGGATCCCCGGGCCGCACGCCCGCGGCTACTACCGCTACGAGGACGCCGGCCAGTGGAAGGTGGTCGACGTCACCCGGCAGAACCCCACCTACCTGGGCGCCGCAGGCGGCATGATCTCGACTTCCGAGGATCTCCACCGGTTCTTCTCCGCACTGAACAGCGGCAAGCTCCTGCCCGCCAAGCTGCTGACCGAGATGCGCAGGCCGCACCCCAAGAGTGGCGCACTCGGCTACGGCCTGGGGGTGTCCGTGCAGGACCTGGGGCCGAACTGTGGCACCGTTCTCCACCACAACGGCAACGCCCTGGCGGGCTATGCGTCGATCATGTACAGCACGCCCGACGGCAAGAAGACCCTGACCGGCTCGATCACCATGGGGGACGCCGCGATCGAACCGTCGCAGGCGTACGTGAAGCCCCACGAGAAGCTCCTCAAAGAGGTGTTCTGCGGCGGGCAGGGCGCGAGCTGACCGCCACAGACGCCGGCCCGGTGTTCACGCTCCTGGCGCGCGGGGTGAGGGTGAGGTGGTGTAGCCGCGCGCCGAGCGTCCTCCCGCTACTTTGTGGTACTGTATAGCAGTACTCGGTACCACCGAGTACCAAGAGGGGGACGGAAGAGGACTCACGATGGACGACCTGACGGAGATGCTGAAAGGCACGCTCGAGGGCTGCGTGCTCCAGATCATCGGCAGCGAGGAGACCTACGGGTACGCCATCACGCGCCGGCTGAACGAACTCGGCTTCGCCGACGTCGTGGAGGGGACGGTGTACACCATCCTGCTGCGGCTGGAGAAGAACGGGCTCGTCCAGGTGACGAAACGCCCGTCCGGGGTGGGCCCGCCGCGCAAGTTCTACGCGCTCAACGACGCCGGACACGAGGAACTCGCGAGGTTCTGGGCGAAATGGGAGTACGTCTCATCACGCATCGACAAGCTCAAGGAGGGCGGGAGATGAACTTCTGGGAGACCATCACAGGAAGCGATCTCACCAGGGAATGGAAGGCGTTCGAGGCTCGGGCCGCGGCCTTGCCGGCCGACCACCGGGCGGCGTGGGAACAGATCAAAGCCCATCTCTTCTCGTACGGGGACTTCACCGGCCGCAACCTGACGCCGATCGTCGACGGCGCTCTGGGACTGCTCGAGGAGACAGCCGCCGACGGGCAGAGCATTCAGGAGGTGCTGGGTGACGACATCGGCGGCTTCTGCGCGGCGCTGGCCGGCGGAGAAGGCGCCAGAAGCTATCGCGACCGGTGGCGCGAACAGTTGAACAGGAACGTCGCGAGGAAACTGGGCCGGCTGGGAGGCTGACATGGGCATCCAGGACATCATCGAGGGCAAGAAGCAGTGGCGGGCGCACATGGCGCGGGTCAAGGCGCTCCCGCCGGACTACCAGATCGTCTACAAGGAGATGCAGAAGTACTTCTTCAAGGTCGGACCGATCGACGTGATCGACGGGCCCCTGCTCCCCGGCATCGTCGACTTCTTCGAGGAGGGCGTCGCGTCCGGCAAGGGAGTCCTCGAACTCATCGGCAACGACGTCGCCGCCTTCGCCGACGACCTGATCAAGGACTCGCGCACCTACGCGGACGCCTACCAGGAGTCCATCAGCGGCAAACCCGGCACCGCCGAGAAGTGACACCCGTCTCCCCGGCCTTCACCGCTTGATCAGCGCCAGAGTGTGCGCGTGGTCACATGCCGGCCGATGCCCGAACCGGCGAGCTGCCGGGTGAACGCGCCCAGCGGCGACATCGTCGTCGACCGTGCACCCGGCCCGCTGACCGCGAGGACCGCCACGGGCGCCGTCCGGGCCGGAGAGGCACTGCGGACGAAAGTGCTCAGGGGCGGCGTCCCCCTCTCATGGTGCGTCTTCCTCACCCAGCATCGCCGTCACCCTCCCGATTCCGGAGAAGTCCGCCGTGATGCTGTCGCCGGGCGCGAGGGCGATGGCCCTGGTGATGGATCCGGACAGGACGACCTGGCCCGGCCCCAGCGACACTCCGAGCCCACCGACAGCGTTCGCCAGCCAGGCCAAAGCGTTCAGGGGAGTGCCCAAGACCGCCGCTCCCGTGCCGGCTTCTGCGACCGTGCCGTTCCTGAGCAGCACGCAGCTCGTGGACGCCAGGTCGACGTCGGCCGGATCGATCGGCGTGCTTCCGAGGATCACCGCCCCGGTTGACGCATTGTCGGCGATCGTGTCGACGATCGAGATCCTCCAGTCCCTGATCCGGGAGTCGACGATCTCGAGTGCCGGCAGCAGACAGCGCACCGCTCTCCTGGCGTCGTCCACCGTCACGCCGGGTCCCCGCAAGGGGGCGCCGAGGACGAAGGCGATCTCCGGCTCGATCCG
This sequence comes from Nonomuraea indica, assembly GCF_002850745.1. GTDB lineage: Bacteria > Actinomycetota > Actinomycetes > Streptosporangiales > Streptosporangiaceae > Nonomuraea > Nonomuraea indica. The sequence goes on along the minus strand of NZ_PJOK01000064.1, from coordinate 156,603 downwards.
CGGCTGGAGGAACGCGCCGGCGGGGATGGGCCGGTGTTCCGAGCGGAACATGCCGGCGGTCAGATGGCCGTAGTCAGGCTCGTGGACGCCCATCTGCCGCTGGATCGCCGCCGAGACCAGGCCGATCTTGTGGCCGCGGACGTGGTCTCCGGCGTCGGCCCAGGCACGTACCTGCTCCTGCTGGATCCGGTAGGCGTCGGCGATGGTCGCGCCGGGGTAGGTCGCGCTCAAGGGAGGAATCGGCGTGCCCGACCGGTAGGCGCCGAGCAGCGCGGCGGCCGCCTCACGAACCTCGGAAGCCCTCACCTACGCCCTCCGCGCCCGGCTCGAAAGCTCCGCCGCGACGTCGATGATCATGTCCTCCTGACCGCCGATGACATCGCGCCGCCCCAGTTCCCCAAGGAGCTCGCGCACGGGCACGCCGTACTTGCCTGCGGCGCGCTTGGCCGGGTGGAAGAAGGTGGAGTAGAGACCGGCGTAGCCGAGCAGGAGCGCTGTCTCGTCGACGATCTGGGGCTCGGTCATCAATGGTGCGATGACGCGTTCGGCGACCTCGATCAGTGCGAAGACGTCAGCTCCAGGGTCGTGACCGGCTCGTTCCAGCGCCGCCGCGAGAACCTCTGTCTGGGCGTTGCCGGCGCTGGCCCCCAGACCTCGCAGTGACCCGTCGATGTAGGTCGCACCGTTCTCGACCGCGGCGAGCGCGTTGCCGATACCCACCCCCAGGTTGTTGTGAGCGTGGAACCCGATGTCGGCATGGACTGCCTCACGCAGCGCGGCGACGCGAGCTCCGGCGGAAGCGGGCACGAGCGCCCCGGCGGAGTCGACAACGTAGATCACCTGCGCGCCGTAGGAGTCGAGTGTGGCGGCCTGCTCGGCGAGTGCCGCAGGTTCCAGCTTGTGGCTCATCATCAGGAAGCTCATCACGCGCATGCCGCGTTCGCGGGCGTGGCGGATCGGCTGCTCGGCGCAGTCTGCTTCGGTGCAGTGCGTGGCGATTCGTACCGTGGACCCCCCCGCCTCGCGGACGGCGTCCAGGGCCGTGAGGGTGGAGATCCCCGGCACGTACAGCACGGCGATGTCCGCTCTGTCCACCGCGGCGACGGCTGCCTGTACGTACTCGGCGTCCGTCGCGGCGGCGAATCCGTACTGAATCGAGGAGGCGCCGATGCCGATGCCGTGGGCGACCTCGATGACCCGGACCCCCGCCCGGTCGAGGCCTGCCGCCACGGCGCCGACCTGTTCCGGGGTGAACTGGTGCGAGACGCTGCTCATGCCGTCACGCAGACTGGTGTCCACAAGGGTGATCATCGAGCGGCTCCCAGGGTCTTCGCCGCGATCCGTTCGGCGACGGCGACCGCGGCGGCGGTGATAATGTCGAGATTGCCCGCGTACGCGGGAAGGAAGTCACCGGCGCCCTGCACCTGCACCATGACGGTCACCAGGTCGCCATCGACTTCCACGAGTCGCAGCCGGTATCCGGGCACGTAGCGCCGAACCTTCTCCACCATCTCTCGCACGGCGTGCTCGATCCGGCCGGCGTCATTGCGGCGGACCTTCGCGTACACGGTGTCGCGCATGACCATGGGCGGCTCGGCTGGATTGATCAGTGAGAACGCCTTGGCCTCGTCCACCCCCGCGACCGAGACCAGGGCTTGTGCGGTCTTCTCGCTGAACTCGCTGAGGTTCGACCGGGTGCCCGGACCGGCACTGGCACTCGCGATGGTCGCGACGATCTCGCCGTAGGAGACGTCGGCAACCTGGTCGATTGCGTACAGCAGGGGGATGGTGGCCTGTCCCGCGCAACTGACCATGTTGAGGTTGGGTGCCTGCAGATGGTCGTCGAGGTTGACGGCGGGCACGACCCAGGGGCCGACCGACGCGGGAGTCAGGTCGATGGCGATGATCCCCGCAGCCGCGTAGCGCGGCGCGGCCGCGGCGTGCACCGTCGCCGAGGTCGCCTCGAAGATCAGTGAGGGCAGGTCCGACCGCCCGAGCAGCCAGTCAACGCCCTCCGCGGACACCTCGACGCCGAGGTCCTCGGCCCGCCGCAGCCCCTCGCTGCCAGGATCGATGCCGATCATGAACTGCGGATCGATGAGCTCGGACCGGCGTAGCTTGTAGAGCAGATCCGTTCCGATGTTGCCTGAACCGACGATCGCCGCCGGGACTTTCGCGGGCATGCGCGCCCTCCTTGTTGCCGAAAGATGGCGCCCTCCCGCGGGGCGGGGGGCCCAGGGATACGCGGACTCAGCCGCGAGCCGGTCGGCGAAGCTCGACCAGGAGTTCCAGTTCGACGGGTGCGTTCAGGGGCAGCGACGACACCCCGACGGCCGAGCGGGCATGCCGTCCGGCATCGCCGAAAAGTTCGCAGAGCAGGTCCGACGCCCCATCGCCGACCTGTGGGTGCCCGGTGAAGTCGGTCGTCGACGCGACGAACACCAGGGCCTTGACCACGCGGGCCACCTCCGCCAGGTCGCCGGCCTCCGCCTGCAGGGCCGCCAGCGAGTTGAGGGCGCACTGACGCGCGCACTCGTACCCGAGTTCCACGCCGACTGTGTCACCGAGCCGGCCAGCCGCGATCAACCGTCCCTCGCGCAGTGGCACCTGGCCCGACACGTGGATGTGGTCACCGCTGCGTACAGCCGGCACATAGGTCGCGACTGGCGGGACGACCTGCGGCAACACCAGCCCCAGTTCCCGGAGCCGCTGATGGGGATCCGGCATTGCGCGATCCGTTCCGTGGCGTCCTGAGCTCATCGAGGGCCGCCCCGCCAGTCGGGCATCGCCCGCTCGCCGACAGCGACCTCGTAGGCCGCACGCGCCAGCAGCCGGGTGGAGTCCAGCGTCGGCAGGTGGGAGACCTCTGGCGTGATCAGCAGGGGGATCTCGGTGCACACAAGGGCGACGGCGTCACAGCCCCGGTCGGCAAGCCGTTCGATGACACGGAGGTACTCCTGGCGCGACGCATCGCTGATCACGCCGTTCACCAGTTCCTTGAAAATGATTTCGTTGACGAGTTGCCGGTCGCTCGCGTCCGGCAACTCCGCCGTGATCCCGCGGGCGGCGAGGGCCCGCGGGTACAGCGGGCCGTCCATCGTGTACCTGGTGCCCAGCACGCCGACGCGGGTGCGCCCCTCGGCGGCGGCCTGGTCCGCGACGACCTCGGCGATGTGCAGGCCCGGCAGTGGGAGGTCCGCTCCCGGCACCTCCAGAGCCAGGTGGGCGGTGTTGTCCGGGCATACGAAGAAGTCGGCGCCGGCTCGGGCGAGTCGCTGCGCGCTGGTGGCCAGGGTGGCCCGGACGCTCGCGTGATCCCCCGCGTCCCAGGCAGGCATGCTGTACCCGAAGGCGATGTAGTCCAGGGTGACGTCGGGATGCTCGTTGCGACCTGTCCGGCGGAATCCCTCCTCGCAATAGGTGAGGAAGCAGAGGGCGGCTCCTCCCGTGCTGTGAGCGAGAACTCCGAGGTGTTTCACGACGTCTCCGGCATCTCCGAACATTGGGACGACCTCATTCTTTACCGGGTCGTACCCAGGCGCCTACTCTGAGGCATCGATCGATATGGCAGTCATGCCGTGGAGGCATAGATGGATCTACGACTGCTGGGTTACGTGGTGGCGATCGCCGAAGAGGGATCCATCAGCGGAGCCGCTCGCCGCCTGCGGCTCACCCAGCCGACTCTGAGCCGGCAGCTGGGTGAGCTCGAACGACGCCTGGGGGCCGAACTGTTCACGCGCGCCGGCCGCGGACTCGTTCCCACCCCTGCCGGGGAGGTGCTGATCCGGCGTGCCGTGCAGATGCTGGCCGACGCGGAAGCCGCTCTCAACGACGTACGGCTGGCCGCCGAGGGCAAGACCGGCCGCCTGACGGTGGGGTTCGCCGGATCAGGTATCAACGGTGTGCTGGGCGCCGCTCTCGGGCGGCTGCGGGTGGAATTCCCCGACATCGAGCTGACCCTGGTGGAACTGTTCGACGACGCCGAGATGTCGGCCGGCATCCTGGACGGCAGCCTTGACGTGGCGGTGCAGCGGCTGCCGGTCCGCGACGCCCGTCTCGCCACACGGGTCTGCGCACGCGAGTCGTTGACAATCTTCCTGCCGGCCGGGCACCCCTTCGCCAGGACCCGCGAGCCGGCGCCGGTGTCCGTGCTCGGTGAGATCCCCTTGGTGCTGTGGCCACGGGAGTCCGCACCCCACGCGCACGACGAGATCACCTCGTTGTGCCACCACGCCGGAATCGTGCCGCGCGTCGGCGCACGAGGCCGGAGCGTCCAGACGATCCTCGCGCTCGTCGCCGCGGGTTTCGGCGCGGCCGTGATGGCCGACTCCTATCGGGTGCTGCATCGGGAGGGGGTGACACCTCGACGACTCGCGGGTACCGCCACCACCTTGCACCTTGTCTGGCTGGCCGGGAACACGAACCCGCTCCTCACCCGCTTCATGATCGCTCTGGACACCGTGAAGGCCCGGCATCGCGATGACGGGCCCAGGACCACCGACGCCTGAACGCCGCCCAGGTCGTGCCGGCGATCCGACCGGCGCTCGCCATGGCGAGCCTCGGCCTCCACGGCGCGGAGTCCATGAGGTCGTCCAGGTTCGGTGCGGGGCTCGGTTCGGCCGCGGTGAGGTTGCGGATCATGGAGTGGGCGACGTGACCCCGGTGGCGGAGCTCGTCGGTGCAGGCGCGGGCCCGGTCGCTGCTGTCGGCCGGTTCCCGTGGGCACAGGTGGTCAGGACAGGCCCGCGTCGTGGGCGAGGAGCGCGATCTGAGTGCGGTTGTCCAGGCCGAGCTTGGTCAGGATGCTGGACACGTGGGCTTTCGCGGTCGTGATGCCCATGGTCAGCTCCGTGGCGATGTCCGCGTTCGTCCTGCCTTGAGCGATCGCCACGGCCACCTCGTGTTCGCGCGGGGTGAGGGTGGCCAGCGCGGCACGAGCCCGCTCATAGGCCCCGGCCTGGGTGACTGTGCGTTCCATCAGGCGCCGGGTGATGCGCGGGGACAGGATCGGGTCTCCCGCGGCGACCCGGGTGACGGCTTCGACGATCCGCGCCGGCGGGGTGTCCTTGAGCAGGAACCCACTGGCGCCGGCACGTAGCGCGTGCACGATGTTCTCGTCGGTGTCGAAGGTGGTCAGCACGATGACCTCCGGCGGGTGGGTGCGGGCCCGCAGCCGACGGGTTGCGGTGATGCCGTCCACGCGGGGCATGCGCAGGTCCATCAGGACGATGTCCGGGGCGTGGGCGTCGGTGGCGGTGATGGCCTCCTGGCCGTCGGCCGCCTCGGCGACGACGGTGATGCCGGCGGCTCCGTCGAGCATCATCGACAGTCCGGCACGGACCAGGGCGTCGTCGTCCACCAGGAGCACGCGGATCACGCCGGCCATGGTAGCCGGGCGTGGAGCCGGAACCGTCCGTCGCCGCTGTGGTGGTCCAGTTGTCCTCCGTCGAGCCGTACTCGCTCGGTGAGCCCGACCAGTCCGACTCCGCTGCTGGGAGCGGTCGGTGCCCCGCCCGGCGGCGGGATCGGGTTGGTGATGGTGATCAGCAGGGACGTGCCGGGAGCACCGCGCAGGTGCACGTCCACCGGCTGGCCGGGGGCGTGCTTGCGGGCGTTGGTGAGTCCTTCCTGAACGACGCGGTAGCCGGTCCGCCCGGTGGTGGGCGGGACGGCGTCGGGGAGCTCGTCGCTGACGCGTACGTCCTGGCCGGCCTGGCGTGCCTCGGCGACCAGGCGCGGCAGGTCGGCCAGCGTGGGCCACGGTCCGCGCTCGTCCAGGAGGTCGTTGTCCTCGTGGAGCAGGCCGATCACCTGGCGCAGCTCCTCCAGCGCCTGGTGCACTCCGGAGCGGACCACCCCGGCGGCCAGGGCGAGCTGGTCGGGGGAGGAGTCCGGGCGGTATTCCAGTGCCCCGGCGTGTGTGGCCACCAACGACAGGCGGTGGGCCAGCACGTCGTGCATCTCCCGGGCGAGCTTGCGACGCTCGGCCATGCGCGCCTCGGCGATCCGGCGGCCCTGCTCGGTCTCGGCGCGGCGGGCGCGCTCGCGCAACGAGATGAGCAGGGCTCGGCGGGAACGGGCCAGCGCGCCCCAGCCGAGCAGGGCGCCGTACGAGGTGAAGATCAGCAGCAGCCACCATCCCAAGGAGAGGCCGGAGTTCGGCCTCCACAGCGCCTGGAGCAGGTGAGCCGTGACGCCCGCCGCCGCCACAGCGACAGCGACGCCGAACCGTCCGCGCTGGGCGGCCTGCAGCGCCCCCATCGTCGCCGCGGGCGTCGCCGCCGGGGAGATCGCCGCGAGGAGCGTGGCGGCGAGCGCCCCGGGGACCGGCCACCACAGCTGGGCGAGTGTCGCGACGAGGCTCACCAGCGCGATGACGACGTCCAGCCCCACGAAGGGTCCGCCGGACTGCCCCCACAGTGTCACCGAGGTCAGGGCGCCCACTCCGAGCATCACGATCATCACGCTCGTGGGCCCGGGGGATCGCCTCTCACTCACCGGCTCAGGCTAGTGGCCGCCACGGCGCGGCCGTCACCTACCAAAGGAGGACCCTGACCCCACCTCGGAAGGACGGAGCGCGACCACGAGCCCGATGCGGCAACCCGCCTGGCCGGGCAAGGCTGCCGGACGTGCACCGGCGACTCTGACGCGGGCGGGCATGCCCTCGTGCAGATTGCGATCTTTGGAGGTTCTGTGCCCTTCGGGTATCTGTTCACCGTGGCGCTCGCCGCGATCGGTACGCTGTTCGCGCTGCGGCCGGTGCCGTTCTCACGCCCGCTCGGCCGCCCGAGCTACTACTTCGGCCTGGCCGCCAACGAGCTGCCGTTCGCGGTCTTCTTCTGGATGCTGCTGCTTCCGACGGCGCTGGCGTTCGCCGACGGTGACATCGACTCGGCGGGCAGCTGGGCGGTAGTCGCCCTGGCCGCCGTGACCGTGCTCGGGCTCGCGTTCATCGCCTACCGCGCGCTGGGCGAGCGGGCCAGGATCGAGCGCGCGATGGACTCCGGGCTGGGCGCGGGGTGGCGCGCCGCCATCGACGCCGACCTTGGAGGTGGGCTGCGGCGCCGTCCCCCCTGGGTCCGCATCCTGCTCATGCCGATTTTCCGGCGCCGCCTGGACGTCCGGCGCGTGCCCGATCTGGCCTACGGCGACGCAGGCCGCCGCAACCTGCTCGACCTCTACCACCACCGTTCGCGCCCCTCCGGCGCCCCCGTGATGATCCACCTGCACGGCGGCGGCTACTCCGGCGGCCGCAAGAACAGCCAGTCGCTTCCCCTGCTCCACCACCTCGCCCGCCAGGGATGGGTGTGCGTCAGCGCCAACTACCGGCTCCGGCCGCAGGCCCGGCACCCGGACCACCTGATCGACCTCAAGAAGGTCATCGCCTGGGTGCGCGAGCACGCCCACGAGTACGGCGCCGACCCGTCGACGCTGTTCGTCGCGGGCAGTTCGGCGGGCGGGCACATGGCGGCACTGGCCGCGCTCACCCAGAACGACCCCGCCTTCCAGCCGGGCTTCGAGGACGCCGACACCTCCGTGACCGGCGCCATCTACTTGAACGGCTGGTACGGCGCCTACTTCGGCCAGGGCCCCGATTCCTCGCCGCTGGCCCACATCACACCGGACGCGCCGCCGTTCCTCGTGGCCCACGGCGATCTGGACCCGCTGGTGCCTGTGGCGGATGCCCGGCACTTCGCCGACCGGCTGCGTCAGGCCTCGGCCGCCCCCGTCGTCTACGCCGAGCTGCGCGGCGGTAACCACGCCTTCGACCTGTACCACTCTGTCCGCTTCGAGGCCGTCATCGACGCGATCGAGGGCTTCACCGCCTGGGTGAGATCAAGGGAAAGACGAGCCGCAGCCGGGTGACCGTGGCGTCGGCTCATGGCACTCGCATCGGCTGCTCTGGTCGCCGGCCTCGACGCCGGACAGTCCTGGACCTTGCGCGAGGGGCATACGGTAGTGCTTGTGACGCAAGACGATGGAGACCTCGACGGTCTCGTACGCAGACGCATCCGTGCCCTCCGGGTGGCGCAGGGCTGGTCCCTGGAGGAGCTGGCGATCCGCGCCCGGGTCAGTCCGTCCACGCTCTCCCGTATCGAGAACGGCCGGCGCCGTCTCGCGTTGGACCAGTTGGTGACCCTCGCCCGAGCCCTGGACACCTCCCTGGACCAACTGGTGGAGACCGCCTCCGACGATGTCGTCACCAGCCCCGTGATCGACGGTGCGCACGGGTTGATGCGCTGGCCCGTCAAGAGCGACCCCGGTATGACCGTCGTGCGTCAGCGGATGACCGGGCCGCCCCCGGACAATCCCGCGCGGATGCGCGCCCACCCGGGTCGCGAATGGCTCGTGGTCCTGTCCGGAACGGCGATCCTCCTGCTGGGCCACCGGCGCTTGCGCGTCGAGACGAACCAGGCCGCCGAGTTCCCCACGATGCTGCCGCACGCCATCGGGGCCGAGGGGGGTCCCTGCGAGATCCTGGGCATCTTCGACCGCGACGCCCGTCGCGGTCATCAGCGCGCCGGCGGCACCGGCGAATCGGACGGCTCGCGTACCTGACCGCCCGCCCGGATGGGGGCGTCTTGCGCGTCCGGCATGCCGCGCGGCCATCTGGTTGCGGGTCCGGGAAGTGATCGCGCCCCGCGCACGTCATCGTCCTAGCGTGACGGCATGACTCACGCAGACCCATGCAACTCCTCTCACGGCCACCACGAGCAGCACGCCGACGGGCAGGCGGAGATCCTCGACCTGGACGCGGAGGTCCTGGCCGAGCACACCGCCACCATCGCCGGGTGGCTGCCCGTCCAGGAACCTCCCGGCCAGATCGTGGATCTCGGGTGCGGCACCGGGGCGGGCACCTTCACGCTCCTCGACCGTTTCCCGGAGGCGCGCATCACGGCGGTCGACGTCTCGGCCCCGCACCTTCAGCGCCTGCTGGAGAAGGCGTGCGCCCGGGGCGTGGAGGGGCGCGTGCGCACCGTTCAGGCCGATCTCGACGGGACCGACTGGCCCGATCTCGGCACGCCCGATCTGGTGTGGGCATCGGCCTCCATGCACCACGTAGCCCGTCCCGACCGCGTCCTGCGCCGCGTTCACGACCTGCTGGCCCCCGGCGGCCTGTTCGCGGTGGTGGAACTGTCCGGCTTCCCGCGATTCCTGCCCGAGGACGTCCCGGAGGACCGGCCCGGCCTGGAGGATCGTTGCCACGAGGCGAGCGACCGGCTCCACGCCGAACGCGTCCCCCACCGCGGCGCCGACTGGGGGCCGAAGCTGGCCGAGGCGGGGTTCGCCGTCGAGGGGGAGCGCACTGTCGCCGTGAACGTCACGGGTTCCGGCAGCAAGGCGGTCGGCGCCTACGCCCTCGCCGGCCTGCGGCGGCTGCGCCACAGCGTGGCCGGCGCGCTCTCGGCCGAGGACCTGGCCGCACTGGACCGGCTGCTCGACGTGGCCGGCCCGCACAGCATCCTGCGCCGCGACGACCTCGCGGTGCGCACCGAACGCACTGCCTGGGCCGCACGCCGCACCTCCTAGAAGGCGGCCATCGCGGCCGGGGGCCGGCCTTCGGGCAGCCCTGCCCGAAGGCCTTCACTCCGGCGTTCCAGCGATCGGCGAACGGTCGGTCGGCGTGATGCGCTCTGTGCGACCATGATCCCTATGCTTGGGGTGAGGGCGTACCGCTTGATGCTGATCCTTGCCGCGGTGGTCGGCCTGATCCATACGTGGATGGCCCTGGGCAGTCCGCTGAACCCGCTCGTGCTCTTCACCGTGCAGAGCAATCTGCTGCTCGCGGGGTTCTGCTCCTGGCAGGTGGTCGGCAGATGGCGCTCCTCTGTCGAGCTCAAGGGGGCGGTGACGCTCTACATCGTGATCACTGGTCTGGTCTGGCACTTTCTGCGCATGCGCGGAGCCAACCCCTTCGAGCACCTCTCCCTTCACGGTCACGGTCTGGGCAAATTTCTTCTTCACTACGTGACGCCCGTCATGGCCGTGATCGACTGGCTGTTCTTCGACCGGGCCGCTCCTCGGCCGACATGGGCGGCCGCTCTCAGGTGGCTGATCTACCCGATGGCCTATCTGGTGTTTGCCCTGGTCAGAGGCGCCTTGCTGCCTCCTGGCGCGTGGAAGCGGTATCCCTATCCGTTTCTGGATGTGGACAGGTTCGGGTACGGCGGGGTGGCGCTGATGGCGCTGGCGCTGGCCGTCTGCTTCGTGCTGCTCGGCTATGGGTTGATCGCCCTGCGCCGCCTGGTCGACCGTGACAGTCGTAGGGCCGTGGTCTCCACACCTTCATCTCCCGCCGACACCGCGGCCCCAACACGATGATCGGTGATCAGGCCGGCGCGGCGGTGCTCTCGGGCCGGGCGCCCGCGGTGTCCGAGCGGCCGGGATGGCCGCTGGCGGGAGCGGTGCTGGTGCTGGCCGGACTGGGGGCGACCGCGGTGGCGTGGCGCCGGCCGGACTCCATGTGGGTGCTCACCTCCGCCGTGCTGGTGCTGCTCGGCCTGGTGGTGTTGACGCCGTGGCTGGTCGGCTTCACCGGGCGCCTGGCCACGCGGTTGCGGCTCCCTCTGCGGATGTCCGTGCGTGACGCGGTCGGTGGTGTTCGACGCGGGCGCGCTGCGGGACGGCAAGCTCACCCTGCGGGCGAGCTCCACGTCCGGCCCCGCGCGCCGGCTGGAGGTGCCCGCGGTGCTGGCCGCACCCGCCGACGAGCACCAGGGCGGCGCCCTGTTGCCGCGTGGCCTGGTGGAGCAGGCCGGCTTCTCGACGGCGGAGCGCCAGCTCTACGCCATGCACCGGCCGTCGGCCGACTCGACGCTGTGGCGTGATCTGGCCAAGGTGGATCGCCGTGTCACGGTCGCCGTCGAGGAGGGCCATCGCAACGTGCCCGACCCGGCCTGTGGGGCTGGCTCGGCGGCGCTCTCGTCCTCGTCGTCGGCGGCACGCTGGCCGCCACGCGCCTGGCAGCCGCCGACATGCGGCCCGAGCAGGCGACGATGGTGGCCATCGGCGCCCCGCCCAGGACGTTGCGGGCGGTCGTGGCCGGCCAGGCCCTCTACATCTCCGGGCTCGGCGCGCTGGTGGGACTGCTCGCGGGAACGGTGACGGGCCTGGCGCTGGCCCGCCCCATGACGACACTCGGCGCCGGCGACCCCGCCACGATCGCCGTACCATGGCTGTTCCTGGCCGCCGTCGTGGTCGGGCTGCCCGTCCTGGCGAGTGCGGCGACGCTGATCGCCCCCGTCGCCGGCCGGCGGTGGAGTGGTGTGTGAGGGGTCGATGATGATCGAGATGGGCAGGCCGGGAGCCGACGGGCTCGGCGACGTGGTGCGGGTGCTGCGGGAGTGGCAGGACGGCGCGGCGCCCGTGCAGTTGCATCCGGGGGATGTGGGCTGGTTCTGGCGGTTCGGTGCGCAGCGGACGGCGGAGGCCGTCCGGACCTGGAGCCGGGCCGGCAAGGTGCTGGCGGTCGGGTTGCTGGACGGTGCGGAGTTGCTGCGGCTGGGGTTCGCGCCGGAGGCGTTGCGGGACGAGTCACTGGCGCGGCAGGTGGTGGAGGACGTGTCGGCGCCCGAGCGCGGCGTGCTCCCCGAGGGGAAGGTGTACGTCGAGGCGCCGATCGGCGCGCTGGTCCAGGACCTGTTGTCCGAGGATGGCTGGGGGAGCGGCGAGCCGTGGACGCTGCTTCGGCGTGACCTCCGCGCGCTGGTGCCCGACCCCGGCGTACGCGTCGAGGTGATCAGGCCGGACCAGGCCCACGAATGGGTCGCGGTTCTGCGGGCGTCGTTCGACGGTTCCACGTTCACCGACGAGCGCTGGCACGCCATGGCGGCAGGTACGCCGTACGGCGACGCGAAGTGCCTGGTCGTCCGCAACGAGCAGGGCGAGGCGGTGGCGGCCGTGACGGTGTGGTCGGCGGGTGTGGGCAGGCCGGGGCTGATCGAGCCGATGGGGGTGCACCGGGCACACCGCGGTCAGGGTCACGGCCGGGCGATCACGGTCGCCGCGGCGCGCGCCCTGCAGGAGTCGGGTTCGTCAAGCGTGGACGTGTGCACGCCGAGCTCCAACGCCGGCGCCGTCGCCACCTACCGGTCGGCCGGCCTGGAGCGGCTGTCCGAGAGGCGTGACCTGTACCGCGACGCTTCCTGAGGCCTTGGACCCGCCTGCCTCGCGCGTGCCCCGGGGCGGGCCCGGACTCGGCGACCGTGGTGGGGGCTGCGCTCCGGTACGCGGCCGGGGTCGTCGCCTCATGGCCTCACGCTTGCGGGGAATCCGGTCCAGCGCAGGTCGGCCGGGAGGTGGCTCATGTCGTTGAACATCACGATCGCCGGCGGCAGGCCGGTGCGGTACTCGATGACCGTCAGTGCGGTGTTGGCGCTGTTCAGACCGAGCCACCGGGACGGCGGCGCGTCCAGTGCGTGCCGCACCAGCCATGCGATCTGAAAGGCGTGCGTCACCAGGACCTCGTGCGTGTCGCGCCGGGTCCCTTCCGTGGTCGCGTCGGGGGCCTTGGCGAACCGGGCGACCAGCGCCTCGGCGAGCCGTCGGCCCGCGGCCGCCTCGGTGTCGTCGAGGCCGTCGAAGAAGCCGGCCCGGGACGGGGGTGTCTCGGCCGGGCCGGGAACGTAGGGCACGTGGTCCACGAGTTCCGCCGCCTCGGCCACGGGGACGTCCGGGAGATGCCGGGCGAGCTCGTGCGCGCTCGCCGCGGCGCGTGGCAGCGGTGAATGCCACACCGCGTCGATCGGCACGCCGGCGAGGCGTTCGCCCAGCAGGCCCGCCTGCCGGTGCCCGATGTCGGTGAGCTCTCCGTGCGCGTCGGCCGCACCGTGGCGCGCCAGGTAGAGGTGTCGTGTTGTCATCAGCGCTCGGGGCGCGGGGCCGGTGCGGGCCCGCTCGCCCCGCTCCTTTCGCTTCGTCGGCGGGGGTTCGGCTCCGGGATGCCCTGGGCGGGTCCGCCTTCGGCGGGCATCGGTCAGGCGCCGGCCGCCGCAACGGTGCCCGTGGTGCCGTCGATGGTGATGAGCGTGTCGTCGTGGAGCCTGCCTGTCGCGTTCGCGATGCCGAGGACGGCGGGGATGCGCTGCTCGCGGGCGACGATCGCGGCGTGGGACAGGACGCCTCCGGTCTCGGTGACGACGCCGGCGGCGATGCGCAGCAGCGGTGTCCACGCCGGGTCGGTGAAGGGGCAGACGAGGATGTCGCCCGGGCGCACGCGCGCGAAGTCGCCGGGGCCGCGGACGATCCTCGCGGGGCCGGTCACGGTCCCGTGGCTGCCGGGGGCCCCGGTGAGTGCGGCGGCCGGGACGTCCGTGGCGCCGTACGACGAAGGCCGTCGTGGGGGCGCGGCGGTGATCGGCCGTGCCTGCAGGACCCAGGTGCGGCCGTCGGCGATCGCCCACTCGATGTCCTGGGGCCCGCCGAGTACGTCAGCGATCTGCCTGCCCAGCTCGGCGAGCCGCGCGGCGGTCTCGTCGTCGATCGCCGGTCGGCGCCGGGCGTGTGCGGGCACGTCGCTCACGACGAGCCGCGTGCCACGCCGGTCGAGGCGGGTCCGCTTGTCGGCGATGGCACGGGTGACCGTGCCGTCCTCGGCGACGTGGTAGGCGTCGGGGGTGACCGTGCCTCCGACGACGCTGGGGCCCAGGCCCCAGGACGCCTCGATCTCGGTGGGGTCGTCCTGGCCCGCGGGTGTGAACATGACCCCGGAGGACTCGGCGTCCAGATGGCGTTGCACGATGACGGCCATCACGGGCTCGGCGGACGGCGGGTCGTCGCGGCGGGAGGCGGCCCGGTAGGCGACGGCGCGCGGGGACGACAGCGAGGCCCAGCAGGCGCGTACGGCGTCGGCGACCTCGTGGACTCCGTGCACGGCGAGAAAGCTCTCGTGCTGGCCGGCCGCCGACTCCCGGGCCGTGTCCTCGCCCGCTGCCGATGATCTCACCGCCACCGGGGGATCGCCGAGGTCGTCGAGGGCGCGTCCCAGCGCGTCGATGACCGTGGCGTGCAGCGGGCGGGCCATGATCGCCTGCCGTGCCGCAGCGGGGCCGTCCGGCTCCCCGGTGATCCGCGCGAGGTCCAGGTCGCGGACGGCGGCGAGGTGGGCGTCGAACGGGACGACGAAGCCGTCGGGAACCGGCAGACCCGCGCGCAGCAACGCGCCGAGTGTGCCGGCCTTGCCGCCGCAGGTGCCGGCGGCGGCCTCCATGAGGGGTATGGTCATCCACGCTCGCCTTCAACGTTTTGTTGACAAAATTTCGTTGATTATGCATCGTGAGTCACATGGAACGCAACAAGGACCTCGATCAGCGCGCCGACCACGTTCTGGCTCGACGTGAGCAGGACGCGCGTGAGCGTCTCCTGAGCCTGGGCGCGGACGCGCTCGCCCCCCGCCCGTGGCGTCCCCCGCCCGCCCCGCCCGCGGCGATCGACCTCGTGCAGTTCGCCGTCTGGCGCCACACCGACCTCGACCCGGAGGACGTGCTGAGCGCGCTCACCCTCCTGCCCGCCGCGCGCGCCGAGGTCGAAGGGCTCGAATCGGCCCTGCTGTTCTCGGCCAGGAGCGCGGGGCTGACCTGGGCGCAGATGGCGGACGCGTTGGGATTCAACTCCCCGCAGGCGTGCCAGCAGCACTACACCCGCCTGACCGCACGACAGGACGCCGGCTCGTGACCCACGACTCCCCGCCCGCCCTCCTGGCCCTGCACGCCGTGCGCATCACCGGGTTCGCGGAGACTCCGGTGATCGCACACCGCTACGGCCTCGACGCGGCCGAGACGCGCGAGCTGCTCCTCGACGCCGAGGCGCGCGGCTGGGTGGAGCACACCTCCTTCGCCGGCACCGGAGGCTGGTCGCTGACCGAAGCGGGCCGAGCCGAGAACGAGCGGCAGCTCGCGGCCGAGCTCACCCACGTCGGCGGTGCCGAGGAGGTCCGTGCCGTCCACCGCGAGTTCCTCCCGCTGAACGCCCTCCTGCTCCGAGCCTGCACCGACTGGCAGCTCCGGCCCACCGCCGGCGATCGGCTCGCCGCCAACGACCACTCCGACGCCGCCTGGGACGCCAGGATCCTCCATGAGCTCGCCGGCCTCGATCGCGCGCTCGCGTCACTCGCGGGCAGGCTCGGGAGCGTCCTGACACGGTTCCGCGGATACGACACGCGGTTCACCGCGGCCCTGGCGCGCGCCCGGGCGGGGGAGGGCGGCTGGGTCGACCGCAGCGACGTCGACTCCTGCCATCGCGTCTGGTTCGAGCTCCACGAAGACCTCATCGCCACGCTCGGCCTCACCCGGGCCTGACCAGCAGGTCCGCGGAGGGCGGTCGAGCAGCGTGCGAACGAGAGGTCGCGTCGGCGGCCCGGACGGGGACCGATCCTGCTCTCCGGAGGAAGGATCGCCCAGGCGGGGAAGTCATCCGTGTTCGGCGTGCCGGCCGTGGTCGGTGACCTGGGCGTCGAACCAGGCGTGCAGCGCCTGAAGGAGGGCCGGGTCGGAGGTGGTGTAGGTGATCCGGGCCCCGGCGGGGGACTCCGCGTAGCGGATGTCGATGCGGTCATGGCCCGCCTCGAGCTCGCGCAGGCCGGGCATCTCGCCGCCGTGGATGGAGGCGGGGTCACCGTAGTCGCCCTTGCTGAAGGCCGCCGCCTCGGCGGTCAGGTGCTCGCGGATCAGGGCGACCTGTCCGGCGTCGCCGGGGTCGTCGGAGGTGACGGTCTGCACGCCGCCGGTGGCGGCCTTGGCGAAGCGGTGCGTGGTGCGCTCCAGGTCGAACGGCATCACCGTCCGGCTGTTGGCCGCGATCTCGGCCTGCCGGGCGGCCGGCGCCTGCTCGTTCCGGCTGATGAGCACGTACGCCGTCGCGGCGACGACGACGAGGGCGAGCGCGGCAAGGAGCGCCTGGAGGCGCCGGTTCTCATGTTTCATCGATGGCCTCCGTGAGGATGGTCAGGGCACGCAGCACGCCGGCGCGTTCGCCCTCGGGGACACGGTCCAGCACGGCGGAGAACCGCTTCGCCCTGGCCTCGGCCAGGCGGGCCGCGGCATTCACTCCGTGCGGGGTGAGCTCGACCAGCACCCCGCGCCCGTCACCGGGCGCGGGGGCGCGCTCGGCCCAGCCGCGGTTGATGAGCTGGGTGACCAGCCGGCTGGTGGTGCTCTTCTCCAGCCGCAGCCGTTGCGCCAGCTCGCTCTGGCGCAACGCGCCGTCCCTGGCCAGCTCGCCCAGGGCGTGCGCCTCCGAGGTGGGGATGGGCTGCCCGCACGGGGTCTGGTCCGGCCGGTGGAGACCGAAGGCCCGCACGAACCGGGCCACGGCCTCCTGGAGTTCGCGATCATCCGCCATGGTTCGACCATACAACCACATAGTTGTAGCGAACAACCAGATATGCCGACGAGGGAGATCGTGCGCTGACGACCTCGGCCACCACGTGCGCGCCGTGGGGGCGAGCGGGTTCCTGCGCGCGATCGCTCGCCGGCGGCGTCAGCTCAGCGTGGCGGCCTTGCTCAGCAGTACTGAGCGTTCGCGCCGGTTGGCGCACAGCCGGGCCGCCAGTTCCAGCTCGGCGCGCGCTTCCGCTCGCCGTCCGAGCCGGGCCAGCAGCTCACCGCGTACGGTCGGGACCAGGTGCGAGCCGGGGAGCCGGTCCGAGGCGATCAGCTCGTCCACGATGGCCAGGGCCTGCGCCGGGCCCGAGGCCATGGCGACGGCGACGGCCCGGTTGAGCTCGACCACCGGCGAGGGCGCGACCCGGCCGAGCGCCTCGTAGAGCACCACGATCCGGTCCCAGTCGGTCGCCTCGACCGAGGGCGCCGCCGCGTGGGTGGCGGCGATCGCGGCCTGCAGGCCGTAGGGGCCGAGGCCGCGGGTCGACGCCTTGGCCAGCGCGGCCAGTCCACGACGGATCGCCGAGACGTCCCACCGCCGCCGGTCCTGCTCGTCGAGCAGCACCGGCGAACCGTCCGGGCCGGTCCGGGCCGGGAAACGCGCGGCCGTCAGCTCGCACAACGCCAGCAGGCCGTGCACCTCCGGCTCCTCCGGCTGCAGCGCGGCCAGCGTGCGGGCCAGCCGGATCGCCTCGTACGCGACGTCGGGGCGCAGCAGCCGGTCGCCCGACGTGGCCGTCGACCCCTCGGTGAAGATCACGTAGAGGACGCTGAGCACGCCGCCCAGCCGCTCCCGGCGCTCGGCGGCCGGCGGCAGCTCGAACGGCACCCCGGCCGCCGCGATCGTCTTCTTGCCCCGGGTGATGCGGGCCTGCACGGTCGGCACGGGTACGAGGAACGCGCGGGCGATCTCCTCGCTGGACAGGCCGCCGACCACGCGCAGGGTCAGTGCCACCCGGGTCTCGGGGGAGAGCACCGGGTGGCAGCTGACGAACATCAGCGCCAGCACGTCGTCATCGATCCTGTCGGGATCGATGTCTCCGCCGCCCGCCGAGCCGCCCGCCGAGCCGCCCGCCGAGCCGCTCGCCAGGTCGGCCGCCAGCAGGACGTACCGGTCCTGGAGGGCGGTCCTGCGGCGGATCGCGTCGATCGCCCGCCGCCGGGCCGTGGCCATCAGCCAGCCGGCCGGATTCGCCGGGGAGGCGAACGGCCACGACACCAGCGCCTCGGCCACCGCCTCCTGGGCCGCGTCCTCGGCCAGCCCGAAATCGCCGGTGAACCGGGTCAGCGCGGCGACGATCCGCGCCGACTCGATCCGCCAGACGGCCTCGACGTCTGCCGCGCCCATCAGATCCGGCCCTCGCTCTCGCGCCCGGCCCTTGGCGATCACTAGCCGACCTGCGGGACCTCGTCGCTCCCCGGCACCCGCCGGACCTCGATCTTGGACCCGGGGACCGCCGGAACCCGCTTGGCCCACTCGATGGCCTCCTGCTTCGAGGCGACGTCGAGCAGGAAGAAGCCTCCGAACAGTTCCTTGGTCTCGCCGTACGGCCCGTCCGTGACCACCGGGGCCTCACCGCTGAAGTCGACCACGACACCCTGGCCCGGATCGTCGAGCCCTTCCGCCGCGAGGAGAACCCCGGCCTTGGCCATCTCCTCGATGAACTGCCGGGTCGTGGCCATCGCCTCGTCGATGTCGGCCATCATGGCCGCGTTCGACTCGTCGGTGCCGCGCATGATCAGTAGGTACTTCGGCATCGCGTCCTCCTCGTCCGGCGGGGCCGCTTCTCGTCCCTCGCACCCACACGTCGAACGAGCGGCCCGCGGATCGACACGATCCCGAAGAAATCGCTCGCCGGGACGCAGCCCGTGGCATCAGCGTGCGCCGCGGCCGGGACGCCGCCGAAGAGCGTCACGGGCCAGCCGCCTGTCGAGACCGGATCGGTCTGGTCACCTGTTTGGCCACGCACGACGGCATCCCCGCCGCGGAGTCCGCCGCCTCGCGCCGGTAGGCGCTGGGCGGCATGCCGACCAGCTCGGTGAAGCGGGTGCTGAAGGTGCCCAGGGACGAGCAGCCGACCGCGAAGCAGACCTCGGTGACGCTGAGGTCGCCGCGGCGCAGCAGCGCCATCGCCCGCTCGATGCGCCGCGTCATCAGATAGGAGTACGGCGACTCGCCGTACGCGCGCCTGAACTCGCGGCTGAGGTGCCCGGCCGACATGTGCGCGCCGCGGGCGAGCGCCTCGACGTCCAGGGGCTGCGCGTACTCGCGGTCGATCCGGTCGCGGACGCGGCGCAGCCGGGCGAGGTCGGTGAGGCGCTGCGCCGCGGTGGAACTGCTCGTCACCTGCGAGATCGTGCCATGTCGGGCCGCAGTTGCCTAGTCCGGGGCCGCTCGCCGGCGACGGCGGTGTGACGCATCACCGAAAGTTCGCACCGATAATCGCGATATGCAGGATCGCGTGATGGGGGAGAGAGCGCCGGGCCGGCGTCGCCCGGCGAGCGGCGGCTCCCCTGCGGTGAGCTGGGCAGGAACGGCGACCGCCGCGCCGGGACTGCTGGCCTTCACCGGCGGGATCGGCTCGGCCGCCCCGCACGCGCACGCCGCCGTCCAGGTTCTCCTGGTGTTCGGCGGCGAGGTGACCCTGGCCGACCGGCGCGGTCACCAGCGCCAGGTGAGTGCCGCGATCATTCCCGCCGGTCACCGGCACGAGCTGCGCGCCGCTCCGGGCGCGCATGGCCTCCTGGCCTACCTCGATCCGGCCGGGCGTGCCGGCCGGGCGGCCACCGCCCGGGTGGCCGCGAGCGGCGACGCCGCCGAGGTGGGAACCTGGCAGGCCGCGGCCGGTCCACGGCCGGGCACACCCGGGGCTGCGGTGTCCCCGGTGCCGGCCGTGCTCTGCTCGGCCGCGTCGGACCGGGAGCGTGAGCGGCTTCCGGTGGCGCTGGCCCGCGCTCTGGAGGCGATCCCGCAGCTGATCAGCGGCCCCCTGCCGCTGGAGGAACTGGCCGCCCGCGTGGGCCTGTCGGCCAGCCGGCTGGGTCACCTGTTCGCCGAGCACCTGCACCTGCCGTACCCGGCCTGGCGGCGCTGGGCCCGGCTGCTGCACGCCATGGAGACGGTGCGCGGCGGCGCCACGCTGACCGAGGCCGCCCATGGCGCCGGATTCGCCGACAGCTCCCACCTGACCCGTGCCTGCCGCGAGATGTTCGGCATGGCCCCCTCGCGCCTGCTGCACGCCGTCCGCCCCGGCGCGGCGGACAGGTTCTCAGGCGAGGTCAGCGGATCCGTCCAAGCCTCGCCCGCCCCGTCGCCGCGACGCTGGACGGCATGTATCGCACCTTGATCCGCTACGGCTACGTGCCGTTCATGCTGCTCGGCGTCAACGGCGCCGCCGTCGCCGTGGCCGCCTCCGGCGGCTCCAAGCTCTGGCTCGTCGGCCTGCTGCTGGCCGCGATCGGCTGCTCCTTCGCCGCCGAACGGGTCCTGCCGTACGAGGCCGATTGGAACAGGGCGGCCGGTGACGGCGGCCGCGACGTCGCGCACGCCGGCGTCAACGAACTGCTGCTGCTCGTCAGCGTCGGAGTCATCCCGCTGCTGGCCGCCACCGTCACCGTCGCCGACGTGTGGCCGCGCTCCTGGCCCTTCGCGCTGCAGGTCCTCGGGGCGGTCCTGATCGCCGACCTCGGCATCACGCTGACTCACTACGCCAGCCACAAGATCGGCGTGCTGTGGCGCTTCCACGCCGTCCACCATTCGATCAAGCGCTTCTACGGCTTCAACGGCCTGATGAAGCACCCTCTGCACCAGACCCTGGAGATGGCCGTCGGCGTCGCCCCGCTCGTCCTCATCGGGCTGCCGTTCGACGTCGCCTCCGCGCTGGCCGTCATCGTCGCCGTCCAGCTGCTGCTCCAGCACTCCAACGCCGACTACCGCGTCGGCGCGCTCACGTACGTGCTCGCGCTCAACGAGGGGCACCGTTTCCACCACCTGAAGTGGGCCGGCATCGGCGACGTCAACTTCGGGCTGTTCACCCTGATCTGGGACCACCTGCTCGGCACCTTCTCCTACGACCCCGACCGTCGTTTCACCTCCGACCAGCTCGGCATGGCCGCCAAACCGAACTACCCCACCGGCTACCTGGCCCAGCTCGCCGAGCCGTTCCGCGCCTCCGGCGCCTGCCACGTCACCGACGCCCCCTCCGGTGACACGCCCGCCGTGTCCACCGGAACCCGCCGGAGGAAGGAGGGCCCGGTACTCTCATAACGAAAGTCAATCGGGTGAAGGAGTGCGCAGTGGAGCGCCCCAGCGCGATCGGGCAGGCGCTGCTGGCCGTGAGCGACCAGTGGACCCTGCTGATCCTCCAGCGTGCGTTCCTCCTGCACGTGCGCCGCTTCGCCGACTGGCGTGACGAGCTCGGCATGTCGGAGTCGGTGCTGGCGAACAGGCTGAAGGAGATGGTCGCGGGCGACCTGCTGAAGCCGGTGCCGTACCGCGAGGAGGGCCGCACCAGGACCGAATACCGGCTCACCGAGCGGGCCGTGGAGCTGTGGCCGGTGCTGGTGGAGATCTGGTCGTGGGAGCGCAGGTGGGTGCCGAGGCGGCACGGGCTGCCCGAGCTGGTCCACACGGCCTGCGGCAAGCGCGCGGACGTGGAGCTGGGGTGCGCGAGCTGCGGCCACGCCCCGGTGACCGCGCGCGACACCGCGACGGTCCGTGGCGCGGCCACGTTCGCGCAGGTGACCGTGCCGCGCCTGCACCGCAGGACGGTCAGGGGCGCGGCCGACCCGCTGTCGTACCTCCCGGAGACCTTCGAGGTGCTGGGCGACCGGTGGAGCACGGTGATCCTGGCCGCGGCCTTCCTCGGGCTGCGGCGCTTCGCCGACTTCCAGGGGGAGCTGGGGGTGGCGCCGTCCGTGCTGTCGAGCCGGCTGCGGCGCTTCACGGATCTCGGCGTGCTGGAGGTGGAGGAGCCGGGCGCGCGGCCGAGGTACCACCTGACGGACAAGGGCCTCGACTTCTTCGGGATCTTCGCCTTCCTCGTGGACTGGGCGCAGCGGTGGTACACGGGCCCGCCCGACACGGACCTGCGTGTCACCCATCAGGCGTGCGGCCTGCCGTTCCGTCCCTGCCTGCGCTGTTGCTCCTGCGGCGAGGCGATCAGCCGCGAACGGGTGCGTTTCGCCCTGCCGGAGCGCGACGCGACCGGGTGACGGCGGCCGGTGGTCAGTCGTCGGCCGCCGTGACGGCGAACAGCGCGACCGTGGTGCAGCTGCCGCCGATGTTCAGCGTCAGCGCGGTGCGGGCGCCCGGGACCTGGCACGGGCCCGCCGTACCGGAGACCTGGCGGGCGGCGTCGTGCAGCATGCGCACGCCGGTGGCTCCCACGGGGTGGCCGAGGCCGATGAGGCCGCCTGACGGGTTCACCGGCAGGCTCCCGTCGAAGTCGATCACGCCCGCCTCGATCGCCCGCCACGACTCGCCGGGCGGGGTCAGACCGAGGTGGTCGAGGGCGACGTACTCGGTGATGGTGAAGCAGTCGTGCGTCTCGATCACGTCCACCGCGGCGGGACCGTCGAGACCGGCCCGCCGGTAGGTGTCGAGCACCGCCTGGCGCAGGTGCGGGAAGAGGTACGGCTCCCGCACGGCCAGCTTGTCCTTCAGCAGCATCGGCGCCGTCCGGTGCCCCCATCCCGAGATGACGGGGCCGCGCCCGCCGTACCGGTCGGAGGCGAGCACGACGGCGGCGGCCCCGTCGGTGATGCGCCCGCAGTCGTACTTGCGCAGCCGCCCCTCGACGACCGGGTTGAGCTCGTCGTCCTCGTCGAAGCAGCCGTCGGGGAACGTCCACGAGCGGGTCTGGGCGAGCGGGTTGCGCAGCGCGTTGCCGTGGTTGACGTCGGCGATGCGCGCCAGGTGCTCGTGGGAGAGTCCGTAGCGCGCGTCCACCTCCTCGGCGATCTCGGCGAACAGCGCCGGCCACGGGTAGTCGGCCGAGGTCGCCTCGCGCCCCGCCCAGGCGGCGCAGCCGAGGTTCCGGGCGGCCTCCTTGGCGCCGACGTTGCGCATCACCTCCACGCCCACGACCAGCGCCACGTCGTACCGGCCCGCCTCCAGGTCGGCCATGGCGGCCAGCACCGCCATGGACCCGGAGGCGCAGGCCGCCTCGTGCCGCGACGTGGGCAGCATCGCCCACGCGGGGTGGACGGCGGCGACCATGCCACCGAGGTGCGCCTGGCCGGCGAACAGCTCACCGGCCAGGTTGCCGACATGGGCCACCTGCACGTCCTCCGCGGGCACGCCGGCCGCCGCCAGCGCGCCGAGACAGGACTCGTGGAGCAGGTCGAACAGGCCCACACCCGAACGGGCGAAGTCGGTCTGGTAGCCGCCCAGGACACGGATCACAGCTTCAGCTCCCGCTTCAGGATCTTGCCGACCGGGTTCCGGGGCAGCGCGTCCACCAGCTCCAGCCGCTCGGGGAGCTTGTAGGAGGCGATGCCCTTGTCGCGGAGGAAGGCGACCACCGACTCCAGGGAGATCTCGCCCTTGGGGACGGCGACCGCGCAGACCTTCTCTCCCAGCACCTCGTCGGGGTAGCCGACCACGGCCACCTCGGCGATCGAGGGATGACCGGCGAGCAGCGACTCCAGCTCGGCGGGGGAGATGTTCATGCCGCCGCGGATGACGATGTCCTTGGCGCGGTCCACGTAACGCAGGTACTGGCCCTCGTCGCCGGCGATCTCGAACAGGTCGCCCGTCCGCAGGTAGCCCTCCTCGTCGAACGGGTCGAGGGCCGCGGTGCCGGGCAGGTAGCCCGCGAAGACGGTGGGGCCGCTGAGCCGCAGCTCTCCCGGTGTCCCCGGCTCGGTGATCTCCACGCCGTCCGGCGAGACGAGCTTGACCCGCACTCCCGGCATCGTGGGGCGGGGGAAGTATCGGGCCCGGATCTCGGGGTCGGGCATGCGCTCGGGGTCGGAGAGCAGGGTGACGCCCTCGTTGGAGCCGAAGAAGTTGATGACGGCGATGCCGTGCCGCTCCTGCCAGCCCTTGACCATGGGCGGCGGCAGCGGCGCCGAGCCCGAGCCGATCCTGGTGAGCGACTCCGCGACCGTCACGCCCTGGTGCAGCAGGAGGGAGAGCAGGGCGGGCGGGGCCAGCGTGTAGGTGACCTTCTCGTCGGCGATCTGCGCCAGGTAGGTGGGCAGGTGGAAGGGGTGGTGCTGGACCAGCACGGCTCCGGTGCGCAGCCAGGGGAGCAGGACGCCGCCGATGGCGGCCATGTTGACCATGGGGAAGGGGTTGAGTATCACGTCGCGGGCGCTCAGGGCGGGCGCGGCGGTGCAGATGGCGGCGACGGCGAGCCAGTCGTAGTGGCACCTGGGCACGCCCTTGGGCGTGGCCTCGGTGCCGGAGGTCCAGCAGATCGTGACCCGCTCGGCCGGATCGGCGACGCGGCGCGGCGCCTCGGGACCGGTGACGCCTTCCAGGTCGGCGGGCCACGAGAGCGTCGGGGTGCCCTCCGGCGCGCGCGACTCGGGCCCCGTGACCAGGAGCGTGGCGGCCGACAACGGCAGCAGCTGGGCCAGCTCGTACTCGCGGTACTGCACGGGGAAGGGGGTGACGGTGGCGCCGAGCCGTACGATCGCGAGGAAGCTCACCACGAGCTCGACGCTGTTGGGCAGCTGCATGGCGACCACGTCGCCCGGTCCGACGCCGCGGGCATGGAGCACGCCGGCGAGCCTGCCGACCTCCGCGTCGAGCTGCGCCCAGGTCAGCCGCTTCGGCGGTCCGATCGTCTTGTCGGGCGGGTCGACGACGGCCGTGGCGCCGGGACGCGCCGCCACCTGGGTCCTGAGCAGCTGGTCGATGGTCTCGGCCGTCCACCAGCCCTCGGCGGTGTAGCGGGCGATCCGATCGGCGGAATGCGTCATCGCGACTCCCATCGGTGATGGCCGAACACTACGAAAGCCGAAGCCAGCACGTCAACGTTGACACCTGGCTTCTTCTATCGTAGCTTCCGGTCATGGCCGAGAGTGTCGTGATGATGGACGAGTCGGGGGAGCAGAACCCGTACCTGCTGGGCGTCTACGCCCCGGTCCAGGACGAGGTCACCGCCGACGAGCTCACCGTGATCGGGCGTATCCCCGCCGACCTGAACGGCGTCTACCTGCGCAACGGGCCCAACGCCCGCTATCCGATGAAGGGGCGCTACCACTGGTTCGACGGCGACGGCATGGTCCACGCCGTGCACTTCGAGAACGGCAGGGCCCGCTACCGCAACCGCTGGATCCGCACCCGCGCCTTCGAGGCCGAGTCGGCCGCCGGCAGGTCTCTGTGGACAGGCGTCATGGAGAACCCCGAGGGCAACCCGTTCGGCAACGCGCGCGGCCTGCCGTACAAGGACACGGCCAACACCGACGTGATCTTCCACCGGGGGAAGGTCCTCGCCGCCTGGTACCTGTGCGGCACGCCGTACACCCTGGACCCGCTCTCCCTGGAGACGCTCGGCGTCGACACCTTCCTCGACACGCTCGACGGCGACTTCATGGCCCATCCCAAGGTGGACGAGCGCACCGGCGAGCTGTTCTGGTTCGACTACGGGCCGCGGCCACCGTACCTGCGCTACGGCGTCGTCGGCCGGTCCGGCGCGGTCGAGCACTGCGTCGAGCTGGACCTGCCGGGCGCCCGGCTGCCCCACGACATGGCGATCACCGAGAACCACGCGATCCTCATGGACCTGCCGCTCTACCAGGACCTCGACGCCGCCCGGCAGGGCCGCTACAAGCTCACCTTCGACCGCGAGCTGCCCGCACGCTTCGGCGTGATCCCCAGGCGGGGCCATCAGGTGCGCTGGTTCGAGGCCAGGCCCTGCTACATCTACCACGTGGTCAACGCCTGGGAGGAGGGCGAGGAGATCGTCATGGACGTCTGCCGCGTCTCCCGCCCGGCGCCCCACGGCGGCGGTTCGCCGCTCACCCGCATGATCGCCTACCTCAAGCTCGACGCGCGCATGTACCGCTACCGCTTCGACCTGCGCACCGGGCGCACCTCGGAGGAGTACGTGGACGGCAACCACAACACCGAGTTCCCCTCTATCGACGCCCGCTCCACCGGCTACCGCACCCGCTACGCCTACAACGTCTCCGTCGCCGACGCCGAGACCAACCTCTTCGACGGCCTGGTCCGCTACGACAACGTCACCGGAACCAAGGAGACCTACTCCTACGGCCCCGGCGTCTACGGCAGCGAGGCCCCCTTCGCGCCCCGCGACGGCTCGACCGGCGAGGACGACGGCTACCTCGTCACCTTCGCCACCGACTCGGCCGCCGGCCGTTCGGAGGTCCAGATCCTCGACGCGTCGCGCATCTCCGACGGGCCCGTCGCCCGCGTGCTGCTGCCGCAGCGCGTGCCGCTCGGCTTCCACGCCACCTGGGTACGCGCGGAGCAGCTGCGATGAGCGAGGCCTACGTCTACGAGTGCGTCAGGACCCCGCGCGGCAAGGCGCGCCCCGGCGGCGGCCTCGCCGACGTCACACCGCTCGCCATGCTGGAGGGCCTGCTCGCCGCCCTCGTGGAACGCACCGGGCTGCGGGGGGCGGACGATCTCCTGGTGGGCTGCGCCGGCCAGCACGGCGACCAGGGCGGCAACCTGGCCCGCACCGCCGCGCTGACCACGGGCTTCGACTCGCCCGGCATGACGCTCAACCGCTTCTGCACCTCCGGCATCGACGCCGTGAGCACCGCCGCCGCACTCGTCTCGTCCGGCTCGCGCCGGACCGTGGTCGCGGGCGGGGTCGAGTCGGTCTCCCGCGTCCCGATGTTCTCCGACCGCGGGCCGCTGTGGTCGCTGCCCGTCGGCTCGCTCCACATGGGCGTCGCCGCCGACACCGTCGCCACTCTGGAGGGCTTCACCCGCGAGGAGCTCGACGCGTACGGCCTGCGCACCCAGACCCTGGCGGCGGACGCCTGGGCCGCCGGCCGCCACGCCCGCTCGCTCGTCCCCGTGAGCGACCTCACCCACGACGAGCACGTACGGCCGGGCACCACGCTCGGCGCGCTCGCGGCCATGGAACCCGCCTTCGCCGCGACCCCCGGCCAGGACGAGATCGTCCTGAGGCACCTGCCCGAGCTGGACTCCGTCAGCCACCTGCACACCCGCGGCACCTCGCCCAGCCTCTGCGACGCGGCCGGGCTGGTGCTCGTCGGCCGCGACCTCGACCTGCCGCCGCTGGCCCGCGTCGCCGGCGCCGCCACCGCCGTCGGCGACCCGGTCACCATGCTCACCGCCGGGCAGCTCGCGGTCGAGCGGGTGCTGGCCGAGGCCGGGCTGTCGCCGGACGACGTCGAGGTCTTCGAGTTCGCCGAGGCCTTCGCGGCGCTCTGCCTGAAGTTCCAGCGGGACCTCGGGGTCGGCGACGACCGCTTCAACGTCAACGGCGGCACCATCGCCATGGGCCACGCCTTCGGCGCCACCGGCGCCATCCTGATCGCCGCCTGCGTGGACGAGCTGCACCGCCGCGGCGCCCGCTACGGAGTCGCGGCGGTCAGCGGCGCGGCGGGTTCCGGCTCGGCCGTCCTGCTGGAGCGCGTATGAACCTGTCCGTGTCCCTGGGGCTGTGGCAGGACCGCCCGGCCGAGGAGGCCCTGCTGACCGCCCGCGCAGCCGACGAACTGGGCTACCCCTCCCTCTGGGTCGGCGAGATGGCGACCTACGACGCCTTCGCCCTGGCCACCGCCATCGGCCTGGCCACGGACCGGATCGGACTCACCGTGGGCCCGCTCGCGGTGGCCGTCCGCGACCCGATGATGATCGCGATGGGCGTCGCCTCCGTCGCCTCGGTCACCGGCCGCCGGGTCGACGTGGCCGTGGGCACGTCCAGCCCGATGGTCGTGGAGAGCTGGCACGGCCGCTCCCGCGCCGGGTCCGCCGCCGCGCTGCGTGAGACGGTACGAGCGCTCCGGCCGCTCCTCGACGGCGACAGGTCCGACTTCACCGGAACCCACGTGCGCAGCACCGGCTACCGGCTCCGCCTGCCCGCCCCCCGCTCCCGGCTCGCGGTGGCCGCCTTCGGCCCCTCCGCCGTCCGCACCGCCGCCCTGGCGGACCGCATGGTGCTCAACCTCGTCACGCCCGTCTCCGCCGGGCGGCTCGTCGCCCGGTTGCGCGCCGCCGACCCGGACGTGCCCGTCACCGCCTGGGTCACGGCCGCCGCCGACCCCGACCGCGAGGCCGTGGACCGGGTACGCCGCGCCGTCGTCGGCTACCTGCCCGCTCCCGGCTACGGCGAGATGTTCGCCGAGGCCGGATTCGGCGACGTCGTCGCGTTCGCCCGCACCCGGCCGCACCCGCGCGACCTGCTGGCCGCCGTCCCCGACGAGCTCGTGGCCTCCGTCGCCCTGCTCGGCGATCCGCGGGAGCAGCTGGCGGCCTACGCGGCGGCGGGGGTGGACGAGGTGGCGATCGTCCCGGTCAGCACGGACCGCGACCCCGGCGGCGCCGGGACCCTCCAGGCCCTCGCCGGACGGCCGTAAGGGAGCACGGCCGTCAGCGGATCGGCCCGGACGCGCCGGAGCGCCTGCGTGCTGGACGGTCGAGGGACGCGATCGGGCCGTGGTCTCCATCGACCGATTTGCCGGATCGGCAAGAGAGTTTGCCGCTGTTGTGACATGGTCGGCATGGTGGTCACGGAGGTGGTCACGATGACCGATGAGCTGGGCGGCAGCTATGACGTGGTGGTGGTCGGCGGAGGCGCCGCGGGGTTGAGCGGAGCGCTGCAGCTCGCGCGGGCGCGGCGGTCGGTGGCGGCGATCGACGCGGGATCCCCGCGCAACGCCCCGGCGGCGGGCGTCCACGGGCTGCTCGCCCGGGACGGGATCCCCCCGGCCGAGCTGGTGGAACGCGGCCGGGCCGAGGTCCGCCGGTACGGCGGCCACGTGGTGTCCGGCGAGGTCGGCGCGGTGGCGCGCGACGGCGACGGGTTCGCGGTGGCGCTGGCCGACGGGCGGGCCGTCCGGGCGCGCCGGCTGCTGGTGACGACCGGGCTGGTCGACGAGTTGCCGGACGTCCCGGGGCTGCGGGCCCGGTGGGGCAGGGACGTGGTGCACTGCCCGTACTGCCACGGCTGGGAGGTCCGCGACCGGGCCATCGGCGTGCTGGCGTCCGGGCCGCTGACGGTGCACCAGGCGCTGCTGTTCAGACAGTGGAGCGCCGACGTCACCCTCTTCACCCACACCATGCCGCCGCCCGGCGACGCGGAGCAGGAGCAACTGGCCGCCCGCGGGATCCGCGTGGTGACCGGCGAGGTGGCGGCCCTGGAGGTCGCCGGGGACCGGCTCGTGGGCGTCCGCCTGGCCGACGGCACGGTGGCCGGCCGGGAGGTGCTGGCGGTCTCGTCGCGGATGACGGCGCGGGTCGCCTTCCTGGCGGAGCTGGGCCTGCGGCCGGTCGAACACCCGTTGGGAGTCGGCGAACACGTCCCCGCCGACCCGACCGGCCGCACCGAGGTGCCCGGCGTGTGGGTCGCGGGCAACGTCACCGACCTGACCGCCCAGGTCGGCGCCGCGGCGGCGGCGGGCGCCAACGCTGCGGCCCACGTCAACGCCGATCTGGTCGCCGAGGACACCCGCCGCGCCGTCGCCGCCTGGCGGGACCCGTACTCCGCCGCGCACGAGACGAGCCTCGGCGAGCCGGCCATGGGTGAGCGCCGCCACGGCCCGTGATTCCCGCCCGGCCTCGCGGCGGACTCCGCGGGCGGCATCGGCGGCCCGCCCGGCAGGCGGCCGCCGAGGCTCCTGGGACGACGGCCCCCGGCCTCTAGGCGGGGTGTCCGTGGCCAGGGGCGGGCCAGATGCCGCGCAGGGGGCGCATGCCCTCCTCGACGTAGGCGGCGATGGGGCGGTCGCCGCCGTCGAGGTACCACTGTTCGAGTGCGGCGAAGTAGCCGAAGACGAGGGCGTTGGTGGTCACGCGAGCCTGCGTCTCGGTCAGCTCGCCGGTCGCCGCGATCAGTGGCGCGATCCGCCGGCTCGCGCGGTCGAGAGTGGCGCAGACGGCCGTGCGGACCGACGGCTCGGTGAAGAAGTAGCGGACCCTGCGCCACGGGCTCTTCGCGGCGTGCGGGCCCTCGCCGTCGCCGTCG
This sequence comes from Nonomuraea indica, assembly GCF_002850745.1. Taxonomy (GTDB): domain Bacteria; phylum Actinomycetota; class Actinomycetes; order Streptosporangiales; family Streptosporangiaceae; genus Nonomuraea; species Nonomuraea indica. Next base: position 127,085 of record NZ_PJOK01000064.1, on the reverse strand, counting down.
GAACCGGCGGCGCCCTCCGGTGCGGATTCGTAGGCGAGGACGGCCTGGAGCAGGCTGCCGATGGGATCGCCGGGGTCCAGGACGTCCTTGAGCGCCTCCGGGCTCATCCTGTCGAACTCGTCGGCGACCACGATCCCTTCCTTGGTGCCGAAGTAGCGGTACACCGACGACGGCGAGACCTCGGCCGCGGCCGCGATCTCCTCGATCGTGACCGCGGCGAACCCTCTCTCGTCGAACAGATCGAGGGCGCGTTCCTGGATGGAGCGCATGGCCTTGATGCGCCGGCGCTCGCGAAGCCCGTTCATGCGATCAGAGTAGCAGGCAGTCGCACGCTGAAGAATGTCACTCTCAAATGACATTGACTGCCTGAAACGCCGTCATTAGAGTCACTTGCTCAAGACAGTGACTGTCACAAATCCATGGAAGGAACCCAGGCCATGACGGCGTCGAAGCAGAGATCGCGCAACCGGCTTCCCGTGGCGATGATGTGCGTCGGGGCGGCGCTCACCGCGATCGCGGCCATCTTCCCGTTCGTCGACCGGGCCACGACGACCGTCCTGGCGGACCACGTCAGGGCCGGCTATCCGGCCTACGGGCCCGACGCCGTCGACGCCGCCATCACCGCCTACGTGACGATCCTGTCCGTGATCGGGGTACTGGGACTCCTCGGCTGGCTCGGCGCGATCTGGGCCCTCCGGGCCGGCGTGCGCTGGGCCCGCCCGCTGGCGACCGGGCTGCTCGCGATCGCGGCCTGCCTCGCGGTCGCCGCGCTGACCGTCCGGGACACCTCGGGCGATGTCGGCCTCGCGCCGCTGCTGGGCTGGCTGCTGGTCCTCCCGTGCGTGCCCGGTCTCGCCGCGGTCGTGCTCTGGAGAAGGGCGGAATGACCCGCGTCCGGCGATCAGGATGGCTGGACTTCGTCGAAGAGGGCGAGGGCTTCGGCGGGGTCGGGGCTCACGAGGCGTTCCAGACCGGCCGCCGTGATCCTCGCCCACCTGCCGGCCCGTGCCCACATCCGCTCCTCGAAGGCGCGGACGGCCGCGTCCAAGTCGCCAGGGCCTGGGGCGGCGGCGACGGACTCGGCGAGTTCGGCGCCTTCCAGCATCGCGAGGTTCGCGCCCACCCCCAACGGGGGCAGCAGGTGGGCGGCGTCGCCCAGGAGCGTCACCCCGGGTACGTGGGTCCAGGTGTGGGCCACGGGCAGGACGTAGAGGGGGCGACGGACGAAAGCGGTGCCGTGGCGGAGGAGGTCGAGGACGGGAGCGGCCCAACCGTCGAACAGGGCCAACAGGCTTGATCGCACGGCCTCGACGTCGACCCGTCCCGAACCCGCCTCCAGGTCTGTGTCCAGGTCTGTGTCAAGGCTTGCATGCCGGTGCGGGCCCGCATGCCGGTCCAGGTCCGGGTGCCGGTCCAGCGTTGCGCGAAAAAGGGCGTACACCTTGACGTGACCGCCGCTGTTGCGCTGGGCGACGAGGGCGCGGTTCACGCCGTACACGGCCACGGAACCGTCGCCGACCAGCCGGGCGAGGTCGGGGTGGCGGGTGTCGACCGCGTCCAGGAACGTCTCGACCAGCGTGACGCCGGTGTGGTGCGGCGTCGCGGACGAGACCGCCGGCCTGACCCGGGACCAGGCGCCGTCCGCGCCGACCACGAGGTCGAACGTCTCCTGTCGCCCGTCCGCGAGATGGACCAGCACGCCGTCCCGGCTGCCCGGCACCACGTCCGTCACGCTCCGCCCCCACTGGACGTCCAGGGGGCCGAGCAGCAGGTCACGGAGTTGCCCGCGGTCGATCTCGGGGTTGGCCCGGTCATCCGGACGGGGCCGCCAGTCGCGGAGCACGGTCCCGTCCGTGTCCAGGATGCGCATGGACTGGCCCTCGGGACGGGACAGCGCCCGGAACTCCTTCAGCAGCCCCGCCTTGTCCAGCGCGAGTTGCCCCAGCCCTTCGTGCAGGTCCAGGGTGCCGCCCGGGGGCCGCGCGTCGGGGGCGGGATCGCGTTCGAGGACGGTGACGGAGTGATCGTGGCGGCGCAGGACGCGGGCGAAGGTGAGGCCGGCGGGGCCGCCTCCGACCACCGCGATACGATGTCTCATGACGATACAGCGTATCGGAACCGTACGATGTATCCATGACTGTGTGGGACCGGCCGGAGCCGCCGACTCGCCCGGCGCCGCTCGACCGGGAGCGGATCGTCGCCGCCGCCATCGCGCTGGCCGACGAGGGCGGGCTGGAGGCGGTGTCGTTGCGCAAGGTGGCCGCCCGGCTGGACGTCGGCCCGATGCGGCTGTACGGATACATCGCCACCAAGGAGGAGCTGTTCGACCTCATGGTGGACGAGGTCCACGCCGAGATCCTCCCCGGGGAGCAGCCCGGCGACTGGCGGGAGGTCCTGCGCATCCGCGCCGTCCGCACCAGGCAAGCCGCCCTCCGTCACGAATGGCTGGCCGACCTGCTCGGCGGCCGTCCGGCCCTGGGCCCGAACGCCCTCGCCGTGACCGAGGCCACGCTGGCCGCCCTCGACGGCCTCGCCGATCTCGACACGGTCATGGGCGCCGTGGAGACCGTCAGCGCCTACTTCACCGGCGCCATCAGGCGCGAGATCGCGAACCTGCGGGCCGAGCGCGCCACGGGCCTGTCCAAGCGCGACTGGCAGCGCGCCTCCGGCCCGCATGTGATGCGGATGCTGGCCACGGGCCGCTTCCCGGCGCTGGCCAAGCTCGTGCACGACGGCACGGAGGTGGACGCCGAGGAGTCCTTCGCGACCGGCCTGGACTGGGTCCTCGACGCCGTGGCCGCCAAACTCGCCCGGCCGCCGGCCTGACTCTCGGGGGCATCCCGCCTGTGGTCGCCGGCGCTGCCGTCGCAGCGGCCTTCTTCGCTCAGCGGAGAGAACCCCCGCCGATGAGGTCGGCGACCCGGGCCGGGTGGGTGAGCTGCGGATAGTGGCCGGCCCCCGCGATCTCCGCCACCGGGTGGCCGGTGTCCACGGTCAGCGGGTCGGCCGAGCCGGTGACGATCTGCACCGGGACGCTCACCCGGTCCAGCAGTGCCCGTGACCGGTCACGGGCGGCCGAGGCCGCACGCAGCGCCGCGACCACCCGGCGGGCCACGCCGGGCCGGCGCAGGTCGGTCGCGGCGCTCGCCACCTCGGGCCCCTCCGGAAGGCCCAGCGTCGCGGCCAGGCGGGCGGCGGACATGCGGCGCAGCATCGGGACGGCCAGGAGCGAGCGGTTCAGCCACGGGCCGGGCGCCTGCAGGAACGCCGGGGAGACGAGGACCAGCCGGCTGACGCGCTCGGGATGTTCGACGGCGAAGCGGAGCGCGGGACCGCAGGCCAGCGAGTGCGCGACCAGCGTGGGCCGGGTTCGCACCGGGGCCAGCAGCTCGGCCAGCCAGGCGTCGGTCCGCCCGTCGGCGGGGGCGGACCGGCCCAGGCCGGGCAGGTCGGGGGCCAGGACCGGTCCCGGGAGGTGCGCGGCGACGGGCGCCCAGAGGTCGGCGTTCATGGGCAGGCCGTGCAGCAGGACCTGGGCCGGGCGGTCCCGCTCGCCGGCCACCCAGGTGCGGCTGCCCGCCACGGAGCGGAAGCCGTACGGTCGCAGCCAGGGTGAGGCGGCGCCGAAGCGGGTGGCGACCAGGTCGTCGGCCCATGCGCGCAGGGCCTCGACGGCCGGAGGTGGCTCCAGACCGGCGGCCGCCGCGAACGCGCGGGCCGAGGCCGTCGGGTAGCGGTCGGACGACAGGAACGACAGCGTCTCGGGATCGGCGCCGGTCAGGCCGCGCGGCAGGCGGCGTACGAGACCCACCGGGATGGTCCGGCGGGGCGCCCGCACGCCCAGGTGGCCGGCGATCGTGCTGATCAGTTCGGGCAGCAGGGGAGTGGTGTCGTCTAGCACCCAGTAGTGCTCGCCCGCCGGTGCGGCGGGGATCTCGGCCAGGAAGCCGACGAGGTAGTCGATCGTGACGATCGGCACGAAGACGTCGGGGCCTCCGGGGAGCGCCGGGAGCCGCCCGTTCCACAGGTCCTTGACGAGGGCGGCCAGGCCGATGTACTGGCCAGGCCCGATCACGCTGCTGGGGTTGGCGATGGTCAGCGGGAGCCCGAGCTCGGCGGCGCGGGTGCGCACCGCGTGGTCGGCCTCGACCTTCGACGCCTCGTAGGCCCCCAGCCTGGCGTAGTCGGGCTGGGCGTCGGACGCGCTGACCCGGTATCCGCTGATGTGGACGACGCGCCGCAGACCGGGGAGCGTCGCGGCCCAGTCGAGCACGTTGAGCGCCCCGGTCACGTTGGCCGCCCGGGCCTCCGGCACGCCGAGGCCGAAGGAGTAGCGGCCGGCGGTGTTGTAGACGTCGCGTGCGCCGGGCAGCCCGGCTCCGGTGAGCGGCCGGCTGATGTCGGCGGTGACGACGGTCAGCCCGCCGGTGCCGACGTTCCGGGACTTCAGCCAGGGGGTGAGCGTGTCGTTCCGTACGACCGCCACCACCTGTTGTCCTCTGCCGAGCAGCTCCGCGACCAGGGACCGGCCGATGAAACCTGTCGCGCCGAAGACGATCGCGTCCATGGACCCTCCAAAAATAGATCGGTCTACATATTTTCTGGCCAGAAAAGAGGCCCACCCAGCTGGGCGGGCCTGTCCGGTCAGTTCAGCAGTGCGGCGATCCGGCGGGAAACCCGGCTCAGCGGTTCCCTGCTGCGATGCGTCCGCGCCAGCAGCAGGGCCCCCTCGACCAGGGCCAGGATGGTCACGGCGAGGTCGTCGGCGTCCGGACGGCCCTCCAGCCGGGTACGCAGGGCCGCCTCCCAGTCGGTGTAGACCTGCGAGCAGGCCTGCTGCAGCGGGTCGCTGGTGGCCGCCATCTCCAGTGCCACCGTGGCCACCGGGCAGCCCTTGCGCCAGCCCGACTCCTCCAGCCGGTCGCCCAGGTAGCGCAGCACGCCCTCGACGAACTCCGTCACGGAGGAGCTGGAGCCGGCGAGGTCGTCCATCGCGCCGCCGATCACCCGGCCGGCCCGCCGTACGGATTCGCCGACCAGCTGGTCCTTCCCGTCGGGGAAATGGAAATAGAGGGAGCCGCGCGGTGCGCCGCTGGCGGCGACCACCTGGTTGAGCCCGGCCCCGAGGTATCCTCCGGTCTCGATCAGCTCCTGGGTGGCGTCGAGCAGCCGGTCCCGTGTCTCCGAACCCTTCTGTCCCACCCCGCCAAAGTAGACCGCTCTACATATTATTTCAAGTACGGGTGGTGTGCCCGCGTCACTTGACCTACCCTGGGGCCTGGCGAGGGGAGTACTTCCCAAGTGCCGCTCCGGTCAGTACGGACGCACCGAGCGTCCCCGGACGGCCGCCCGTAACCCCCGGGTGAAGGAGACCTCGAACGACTGAGTGACGTTCGAGGAGGTTTCATGCCCGTGGGGACAGTTCTGGCTGCGTCCGGTCCGGACAGCATCGCGTCCACCGGCCTGTGGTGGGTCACCGTCGCCGCCCTGCTCCTGCTTCTGGCCATCGACATCGTGCTGACCCGCCGCCCGCACGAGGTGCGCATGCGCGAGGCGGTGGCGTGGTCGGTGTTCTACCTGGTGCTGCCGGTGGCGTTCGGCGCCTACCTGTGGGGGGCGTTCGGCGGGACCACGGCGGTGGAGTTCTTCACCGGCTACGTGGTGGAGAAGTCGCTGTCGGTGGACAACCTGTTCGTGTTCATGCTGTTGCTGGCGGCGTTCGCGGTGCCGGCCGAGCTGGCCCAGCGGGTGCTGCTGTACGGGATCGTCGGGGCGCTGGTGCTCCGAGCGGTGTTCATCGCGCTCGGGGCGGCGGCGCTGCAGAGCGGAACATGGGCGTTCCTGCTGTTCGGAGCCGTCCTCATCGTGACGGCCGGCAAGGTGCTCAGGGAGGCGGTGCGGGGCGGCGAGCAGGAGGTCGACATCGACTCCATGCGCAGCGTCCGGCTGCTGCGCCGCTTCGTCCCGGTGACCCGTGACTACCACGGCTTCCGGCTGGTGGTCCGGGAGGCCGGGAGGCCGGCCGTGACGCCGCTGGCGCTGGCCACCGTGGCGGTGTTCGCCACCGACATCGTCTTCGCCGTCGACTCGGTGCCCGCCGTGTACGGGGTGACCGAGGACCCGTTCCTCGTCTTCGCCACCAACGCCTTCGCGCTGCTGGGCCTGCGCGCGCTGTACTTCGTGCTGAAGGGGGCGCTCGCCAAGCTGCGGCACCTCAACCACGGGCTGGCCGTCATCCTGGCGTTCATCGGGGTCAAGCTGATCCTGCACTGGGCGCACGGCCTGTGGGCGTGGGTGCCCGAGATCCCCACGTTGCTCTCCCTCGGCGTCATCGTCACGGTGCTGGTCACGGTCACGCTCACCAGCCTGCGAGCCGAGAGCCGGGCGGTGCGCTGAACCACACCTGCGCTGACACGTACGGTGGAGCCCCGGCCGCGCCCTACGGTCACCCCCTGGCCGAGCTCGGCGGGGTCCCCGACAGCGTCCTGGACGCCCTCGCCCAGGCCCTGCGGCTGGACGGCACAGAGCGGGACCACCTGCATGCCCATGCCCGCCCGGCGCGGGCATGGGCATGCCGCCCGGTGAAGGCCGCCGTGCGGCCCAGCCTGCTGCGCCGAGAGCTACCAAGCCGGACTCCGCCTCCGCGCCTCCATGATCTGGATCACGGAACTCACGCAGAGCACGTGATCACGACTCGCTGAGGAGTGTCCTGCGCGTGTGCTGGATGATCTCGCGTGCTACGCGGATGAGGGCGGCGTTGCCCGGGGCGGGGGCGCCGTCGGGGAGGTGGAGCACGTCTTCCAGGCCAATGCGGGCGTCCAGCCGGCGGGAGGCCGCAAGTCGCAGGATGGGCCACGCGGTGGTGTCTTCGCCGTGCAGGAGAATCGGCGCGGCAGCCGGTTCGAGTTCATCGAGCAGGCCGGCTGCGGCATGGAGCGCGTCCTGCGGGGTGGCCTCGGTGATCTCGGCCAGGACACGCAGGACTCGGCGAGATCCGGGCCAGCCCAGAAACCGTTGTGCCGCGGGAGTACCGGAGTAGATGCCGGCTTCGATGCCGACCCCCCGGTCCAGCAAGGCCGCGGCGACATCGGCGGCGCCGTCCTCGTGCCAGTTCACGGAAGCGTGGTCGGGCAGCACGGTCCAGGCGCGGACCTGCGCGGCACGGACCTGAGGGTCTGCCGTGGCCCATGCACCGGTGGTGACCCCAACCGGGATACCCGGGACAGCAACCCGCACCGCGCTCACAGCGGCGGCGACGGCGGTGGCTTCCAGCGTGTCCTGACCGTCGCGGTCCTTGGGGTGCAGATGGACGTCCTCGGCGCCGGCGGCGACAGCCTCACGGGCCGCCGCCGCCAGCTCGTCGGCGGTCACCGGCAGATGGGAACACTCGGCACGGCTTCGAGCACCGTTGAGACAAGCCTGCAGCATGGCGCCATCTTCGCAGGTGGTACCCAGGGGGTTTCCGTGGCAGGCGACCAGACACAGGCGCTCCTCGAGGAGAAGCGCACTTCACCCGGACGGGAGCTGGTCCGTCCACTCGGCGCGGATCGTCCGCATGCCGTCCAGGTCATAGGCCATTCCGCCTGTGAGGGGCGCCCATACGGAGGTTTCGCGGATCCGCCCGGTGTCCGGGTCGACGACCATGGTGCCCTTCCCGAGAGCCACGGGGACCTGCAGGCGCCGCCCGCCATCGGTCTCGCCGAGATCGATGACTCCGGGACGTGCGGCGAGCGCTTGATAGGCGGCGGCACGGACCTGGGGCGAGACCGGCGCCTCACTGATCAGCGAGATCAGCGCCTCCATGGCGAGGCCGTCCTGCTCGGCAGCCGTGATCGGCCCTCCGCTGGGGCGGACACCGCTTCCGGGGACGGCCGACCAGAGCCGGGTGTACAGGGCCTTGTCGTCGGCGGGCAGTGACCGCAACTCTTCGAAGGTCATGCGCAGCGGCCCCACCGCGAAAGGCTGAGGCTTCATCGGCCACTCCAAGAGCTTGCCTTCCCCCTTCAGCCCCTTGCCTTTGATCCAGAAATGACCGTCGCGCCGATACCAGTACTCCTCGGTCTCAGCCGCCTCGTTGGTGATGGTGATGTGCCAGTACGTCCCGGCCCCCTCAGGGGTGCGCTCGGCCGTGTCGGCGGCGACGAGCAGGACGTCACGCGCACTCATGACCGGCGGCCGGGAGTCGCCGACCCGGCCCGGCACGATCACGAGCGCGGCGGCGATGGCCGCCGCGACCGCTGGGATCAGGATCCATCGCGCCCGCCGCCAGGGGGTGCGCCGGCGCGCCGTGGGCGACGGGCTGCCGGCGCGTTCCAGGAGGGCCGCGCGGGCGGCCGTGCAGGCGGCGTGCGAGGGAGGGTCGGGCTGCGGGCGCACCGCGTGCAGCATCTCGATGTCGTCCATGGTCAACCGTCCTTTCCGGCTGTTGTCGGCTCGGCGCCGTTCAGTGAGGCGCGCAGGGTCTTGCGGGCCCGGTGCAGCCGGGTCCGGACGGCGGCGCCGGTGAGGCCCAGTGCCTCGGCCGCCTCCTCGGAGCTCAGCCCGCCCCAGGCGATGAGCAGGAGCACCTCACGGTGGGAGCGGGGGATCTTCGCGAGCGCCGCCATCAGAGGCACCCGTTGCACCTGGGCGTCGACACGGCCCGCGACCTGGTCGGCGTGGCCGTCGTCGGCCTGCGTGGGAGGCGTCCGGGAAAGCGCCCGATACCGCCTGGCCTCCGCCCGATGATGCCGGGCGATCAGGTTGGTGACGATCCCGTACAGCCAGGGCCGGGCATCCTCACGCGACAGGTCGTAGCGGCCACGCCGGTCGAACGCGACCAGGAACGTCTCCGCGGCCACGTCGTCCGCGAGGCTCGGCCCCAACCGCTGTGCGGCGAACCCGTGGATCTGGAAGTAGTAGCGGTCGAAGACCGCGGCGAAGCGTTCCGGGTCCTGCCACGATTGCTCGATGATCGCCGCGTCAGTGACCTCCTGGTCCGGAAGCGCCCGGGTCATTGCGGACATATCCAGATCTTTCGTGTCATTGTCTGCCTTCGGTAGCGTGAACGGTCGCCCTCCTTCGCCGATGGACGGACATGTGTTTCACCAGCTGTCGTGGAGGGCAATGCGACATCCGCTTCAGACGAAGCGGCGCCAGGAAGGGCGATGGGACGAACCACGCGCCGTCAAGCCCTCATCGGCCGGTAGGGTGATCATGATGACGGACGCGCGGCTGATCACCCACCGTGACGTTTCCGCGGCCATGGCTCGCTACGGCGACCGGGAGTTGGCCGAGCTGCTGGAGCGCGAGGCCGTGTCCCTCGGCACCGGCATCGGCGGGACGTCCGCGCGGCTCGAGGTCGGCGGCGCCTCGGTCTTCGTCAAACGCGTGCCCCTCACCGAGCCCGACCTGCGCCATCCGCACTCGACGGCCGACCTGTTCGGGCTGCCGCCCTTCTGCCAGTACGGCATCGGCTCGCCCGGCTTCGGCGCCTGGCGCGAGCTGGCCGCGCACAGGATGACCACCGAGTGGGTGCTGACCGGCCGGTTCCCCGGCTTCCCGCTGCTGTATCACTGGCGGGTGCTGCCCAACGCCGAGCCCGCCCCGCTGTACGGAGGGCTGGCCGACATCGATCGGGCGGTCACGTTCTGGGAGGGCGCGCCGGGCGTGCGCCGCCGCCTCGAAGCTCTGGCAGGGGCTCCGGCGAGCCTGACGCTCTTCCTGGAGTACTTTCCCCGCAGCCTGCACCAGTGGCTGGACGAGCGGGTGCGCGCGGGCGACGCCGACCGCGCGTGCGCCCTGGTGGACCAGGGCCTGCGTGAGGCCGTGTCGTTCATGAACGCGGGCGGCCTCCTGCACTTCGACGCGCATTTCGAGAACATCCTCACCGACGGGCGCCGCCTCTACGTGACCGACTTCGGGCAGGCCGTGTCGCCCCGGTTCGACCTGTCGGAGGAGGAGCAGGCCTTCTGCCGCCGGCACCTGACCTTCGACCGCACCTACACGCTGACGTACCTGGTGAACTGGCTGGCCGGGGCCTTCCACGGCGTCGGCTGGCCGGAGCGTCGCGAACTGGTGCGGACATGGGCGGCGGGAAAGCGGCCGACCGGCGTGCCCGGCGGGGTCGCCGCGCTACTGTCGCGGCACAGCCCGCTGGCCACCGTGCTGAACGACTTCTACCACGGCCTGCAGAGTGAGAGCAGGAAGACGCCGTACCCGCTGGAGAAGATCCGCCAGGTTGCCGAACGGCACGCCCTGCCGCTCGAGTGAAAGCCGCCTGACGCGTGATACTCCCTGGGTCGTAGCCTGGCGGGTCGTGCACCCGGTGCGGTAGCGGCGAACGACTTCGCTCGCAGGATGTCTCCGAACGGCGACCGGACGACGATTGCGGTCACGGGTACCTCCCACCATCCAAGAGGTCAGTGACAGTGACGAGCAGACAGGCCGGATCGGCATGACCATCACCCCGATCGATCTCTTCACGTCCCTTCTCCACCTTCACCAGGGCGGCGGCATCCATGCCGGGCGAAGATCGACGGACTCCGAACAGGACGGCTGGCAGGTGTCGGCCTTCCACGCGAAGACCGGCGCCGACGTCCACGCCGACCACTGGCAGGTCCACCCCGAGGGCGAGAAGGTCGTGTGCTGCCTCATCGGGAAGTTCCGCCTCTTCCTTCGCCCGGAGCGGCCGGGGCAGGAGGAGGAAGAGATCAGGCTGACGGCCGGAACCGCCGTCATCGTCCCGCGCGGGCGATGGCACCGCATCGCGCTGGACATCCCCAGCACCGTCATGGCCGTCGCCCTGCCCCGAGGCGGCCGGCTGGAGAAGCGGACCGAGGCGTGGCCGGATGACGGTGTTCCGGCCGCGAACGGGGTGGTTCAGACGTCGTCGCGAAGGCCGTAGCGCTGCCCGGCGTTCATGCGGCGGGCGCCGCTCAGTCCCGCGGTTTGCGCCAGATGATGCTGTAGCGCAGCAGGAGATGGCGGCGATACTCGGAGCCGGGCAGGATGTCGGCGGCCAGCGCCCGCATCTGCCGGTACGTCACCGGCGGCGGCCACACCGTGGGGGACGGGTGCTGCCAGAGACCCTTCACCACGCGGTGGCACACGCCGACGGCGACGCCGGCCAGGTCGCGCGGCAGGTCGCCGGGCATGGTGCTACGGGCCAGGCCGACGACGGCCAGGACCCCGCCGGGGCGCAGCAGGTCACGCATGCGGGCCAGCCCCGCGGCGGCGTCCATGTGGTGCAGGGTGGCCACCGACGCGACGACGTCGAAGGAGGCGGGCTCGAAGGGGTGGGTGAGGAAGTCGCCGAGGACGTACTCGACGTCGTCCGACTGCTCTCGGGCCTGGCCGATGCTGGGCTCGTCCAGGTCGATGCCGGTGACGTGGGGCACCGTGCGCCGGAGTTCGCGGGCGAGCATGCCCTCGCCGCAGCCGACGTCGAGGGCGCGCCGGGCGCCGTCGGGGACCGCGCGCAGGACGCGGGGGTGGTAGTGGATGTTGTGGTTCCACCGCTTGCGGTTCTGCACAGCCATGTGATCATCCTGTCGGACACATCCGGTGGCCGCATCGGCCTCTGCGAATACCAGGATGGAGGCCGTACTTCACCTCCGCCCCGTCCGTGCTCTTCGCCGGGGAGGCGCGCCGCGCCGCGTGAGAGAATCCTCTCCGCCGAGTAGATGAACGTTGAGATTGTTCGCCGAGAGAGGCCCCGCCGATGAGCGACGTCGTAGATCAGATCCTCGCCCAGTGGCGGAGGGAGCGTCCCGACGTCGACGTCTGGCCCATGGGGGTCGTCGGGCGGATCACCCGGCTGTCCCGGCTGCTCGACCGGGAGCTGAAGGAGTTCTTCGCCGGGCACGGCCTCGAGCGCTGGGAGTTCGACGTGCTGGCCACCCTGCGCCGGTCCGGGCCGCCGTACGAACTGACGGCGGGGGCCCTGAACCGGGCCGCCATGGTGACCTCGGGCGCGGTCACCAACCGGATCGACCGCCTGGCGGCCCGGGGGCTCGTCGAGCGCCTGCCCGACGAGGAGGACCGGCGCTCGGTGCGCGTCCGCCTGACCGATCAGGGCCGCGCGATGGTGGACGAGATCGTCGGGCCGCATGTGGCGAACGAGGTGCGCCTGCTCGCCGGGCTGGCGCCGGAGGAACGGGAGCGGCTGACCGGCCTGCTGCGGGGCCTCCTCGAGTCGCTCGGAGACACCTCCACCGAGGAGGACACGCCCGAGCGCCACGCGTCGCGGTAGCCGACCGGCCGCCTCGGCCGCTTCGACCGGTCCGGGCTTCCGCGACCGCGACGAGCCGCGTCAGTCCAGGCAGAACTCGTTGCCCTCGGGGTCCGTCATCACGATGAAGCCGGCGCTCAGCGGGGGAGCCGGCTCGTGGCGACGCACCCGCTTCGCTCCCAGCGCGACGAGCCGGTCGCACTCGGCCTCCAGGGCCGCCATCCGCTCCTCGCCCCGCAGCCCGGGTGCGGCGCGGACGTCGAGGTGGACGCGGTTCTTGGCGACCTTGCCCTCCGGGACCCGCTGGAAGAACAGCCGTGGACCGTGCCCGTCCGGGTCCTCGACGGCCGAGTTGGTGTTGCGCTGCTCCTCCGGTACGCCGGCTCGGGCGAGGAAGTCGTCCCACGCGGCCAGCGGGTCCGCGTCCGCGGGCAGCTCGACCCCCGGCGGGGCGGGGTGGACGTAGCCCAGCACGTCGCGCCAGAAGGACGACAGCGCCCGGGGGTCGTGGGCGTCGAAGGTGACCTGGATGTGGCGGCTCATCGGGTGGCTCCGTTCGTGGCGGCTTTCGTGTGCAGGTAGAGGTCGCGCAGCAGGCAGACCTCGGACAGGTGGTGGATCAGCTCGCGGTGGATGTGCAGCACCAGGTCCGCCATGGACGCCTCCGGGTAGGGCTCCTTCGCGCCGACGGGGACCCGGAGCCCCGCCTCGCCGAGGCCGCGCACTCCGGCCAGCCAGACGTCGAGCTGCGTCTGGAGCTGGTCGAGCGCGGTGGCGGCGCTGCCGGCGTACTCCCAGGACTCGTACGACGCCGCCGGCGCGCCGAAGTGCGCCGCGTTGCGCAAGGCGAGGACGCCGACGATGACGTGACCGAGTCGCCAGGCGATCGTGGTGAAGGCCGCGGGGACCGGCTCGGGGAAGGCGTAGTCCAGGGTGAAGTCCCCGCCGCCGGCCTGCACGGGCGCCGCCGAGCTGCCGCGTGGCCGCACGCTCCAGGCGTCCGGCACGGGTGACCAGAAGTACTCGTCGTCGGTGAGGCCGTCGAGCCGGGCTCGCAGCTGATGGTTCCAGTGGAACTCCCACTGCTCGCGCAGGGTCCGGTTCCAGTCGAGTCCGTCTGCATCCATGGGGCTACCCTGACACCTCTGGCGGACAGGATCGGTCCGCTATCTGTGGCAGGGTGAGTGACGTGGACATCGCGGGCGGCGCCGAGCGGGGCACGACGGAGCGGGTGCTCACCCTGCTGGGGCTGCTGCAGCAGCGCCAGGTCTGGACCGGCCCCGAGCTCGCCGACCGGCTCGGCGTGACACCGCGCACGATCCGGCGTGACGTCGAGCGGCTGCGCGCGCTCGGCTACCCGGTGCATGCCGGCCAGGGTGTCGGCGGTGGCTACCGGCTCGGCGCGGGGCGGGACCTGCCGCCGCTGCTTCTCGACGACGAGGAGGCGATCGCCACGGCGGTCTCGCTGCTCGCCGGCGCGGGCGGCGCGGTCGCCGGCGCCGGCGACGCCGCTCTGCGGGCGCTGACCAAGCTCGACCGGGTGCTGCCGACCCGGCTGCGGCACGAGGTGCGGGCACTGTCCGGCGCGGTGGAGTCCTTCGGCGTGGCCCGTACGCCGGTCGATCCCGAGGTGCTCATGACGCTCGCCAGAGCCTGCCGCGACGAGGTCGAGGCCGGCTTCGACTACCCGTCAGGGGGCGAGGTGCGCCGGCGGCGGGTCGAGCCCTACCGTCTGGTCGCCTCCGACCGGCGCTGGTACCTCCTGGCCTACGACCTCGATCGCGACGACTGGCGCAGCTTCCGCGTCGACCGGATGACCGACGTGTCGGCACGGGCCTGGCGCTTCCGCCCGCGCGCTGCGCCCGACGCGGCCACGTACGTGCAGGAGAGCGTGGCGAGCCGGGTCTACCCGCACCAGGCGCGCTTCCTCGTGCACGCGCCCGCCGACACGGTGCGCGCGCAGGTTCCGGCGTCGGCGGCCGTCGTACGACAGCGGGGGAGCGAGCGGTGCGAGGTGGTCAGCGGCGCCGGCAACCTCGACTTCGTACTCATGCACGTGCTCCTGCTGGGGCACGACTTCGAGGTGCTCGACCCTCCGGAGCTCGGGGAGCGCTGTCGGGCGCTGGCGGAGAGGCTGCTGTCAGCCGGTACGACGATGCCACCGGGGCCGGATGTCGAGGAGTCGTGAGCCCCGGCGACACCCGAGCCCGAAACTTGACGATCTTTCCTTCCCTCCGTGGAAGCCGGTGCCATACTGATCCCGCCTAACCATGATCATTCCCCCGGATGAGGACAGATTGCGGCAAAGCCGACACGCGTCAGGGCGCCGGCCGCCACCGTCCAGGCTCAGGGATCGAGGAAAGGAACGAACATGTCCGAACAAGGGCTCAACCGGCGCCGGCTGCTGACCTCGGCGGTGGCGGCCGCCGGCGGTCTGTCCTTGGGGCTCTCGCTCGGCCCCTCGGCGGCACACGCCACGCCTCCGGACGCCAACCGCACCCGCCGCGCCGGAGCCACGTGGGAGAACCTCATCGAGAAGTCCTCCTTCTCCAGCCTGTCGGCCTTCAACCAGGAATGGAACTACCTCTACCCCTGGGAGGGCGACGCCGACACCCACAACGGCGCCGCCCGGATGCACGCCGGCCAGGTCTCCCTCAGCCAGGGCGTGCTGACCCTGACGGCGACCCGGCTGGCCGCGCCGGACGGGACCAGCCCGCACGCGCCGAACGCTCCACTGTGGTACCGCTCCGGCGCGGTCCACGCCAAGGAGCAGATCCTCGTCAACGACCAGTTTCCCGAGTACGACATCGAGGGCGAGTTCCGCACGCAGACCGGCCGAGGCATCTGGCCGGCCTTCTGGACCACCGGCACCTGGCCGGCCTGGCCGCCGGAGACCGACATCCTCGAGTACGTCGGGGACTCCACGAACCTCTTCAACACCTGGAGCAAGGACGCGAACGGAGGCGAGGTCGTCGAGCGGGAGCGCGTCGAGGTCGCCAATCCCGACGCCTGGCACAAGTACCGCGTCTGGATGTACAAGGACGGCGACGACGTCATGCTCGACTACTACTTCGACGGGGTCTGGAAGGCGACCCATCGAGGAGTCGGCTGGGCGGGCATCCCGCAGCGGCTGATCATCAACCTGCAGATGGGCTCCTACGCCTCCGGTGAGCCCGGCGACGCCGACTGGGCGCAGCAGCCCGGCCCCACCGGCAACACCTACTTCCGCGCCCGCAACGTGTGGGTCGGGCGGACCCGCGCCTGGTGACCCGCCGTCCCTGAGGCACACGACGTCAACGCGCGAGCCTCTGCCGCGCCGTCGGCCCCGGGATGCCTGCCGGCCCGGGGCCACCCGCGCATGATCCTTCGCGGGTTCGGCCGCTCCTTCAGTGGCTGCCGAACCCGCCCGTGTAGCTGGTCGGCCAGCTGCCGATGGGCCCCTTCCGGCGCGAGGGGGAGGGTGTCGTGGGCGGCGCAGGCAGGGGAGCGGGCCGGCCGGACCGGGCCGCGGCCGTCACGACGGCGTACTTGAGCGTCCACCACCACCATTCCCCACCGGCGGGCCGGGACGAGACGTCGGCGAAGTAGCCGGTCACCAGGAGGCCGCGGGGGTCGGCCGCGTCATAACGCTCCCACTGCTCCGTAGCGAAGAGGAACGCCGCGCGCCCGCTCTCGTCGAGCATGGAGGGCAGGTATCCGGCCTCGGCGACGGCGGCGCGCATCTCCTGGTCGTCGCCGGCCAGGGCGCGCCCGCACGCCTCGTCCCGGGCCGCGGAGTCGTCCAGCCGCCGCAGCAGCCGGCGACAACCCTGGGCGATCTCGGGCGGACCCGGCTGCAGGACACCCTGAGCCAGCGCGTCCACGAGCTTCCTCGCGTCCGTGGCACGCGCGATCGGGCCGGCCAGGTCCGGCCGGTCCCTCAACAGGGCGAGCAGCACCGCGTGGGCTCCGGCGAACCGGGGCGGGTCGTCCTTCCCGGCCGCCGGCGGCAGGAGGGGGAGGTGCGGGTTGGCCCGCAGCATCCGGGTGAGCAGGGTGGGGGCCGCTTCCGTCTCGCGCCACAGCAGGTACGGCCTGGGCTGCTCGCGCGCGTCCGGGTGCGTCGCGTGGTGAGCCCCGTCGCGTACCCCGGAGACGAACGCCGAGCTCAGGGCGGCCAGGAGGTGCGGCTGGTCGGTGCGGGCCAGCAGGCCCGACAGCGGACCGAAGGAGGTCTCCGCGGGGCTCTCGGCGTTGGCCGCGTGCACGAGCCACTCAGCCAGGTCGCGGTGCGACCCGTGCACCGGCCCGGGGAGGGGGAGCTCCGGGGCGTCCAGGTAGGCGACAGCCCGTACGCCCGGCTGGTGAACGGCGCCGTCCACGGGTTCGAGAAGGAAGGCGGTGATCTGTGGTGGTACGCGGCGGGGTGGGAGCCGGGAGAAGTCGGTGCGGCGGTGGACGCCGCCCACGGCCTGCGCGCAGAACTCGGCCAGCAACTCCCGCAGCGCGAACGGGTCGGCGGCGGCTTCGTCGGCCGCCCGTGCGGCGATCCGGGCCTCCCGGCTGTCCTCAGGGGCCGCCCACATGAGGCGGGCGAGCTCCCGCAGGGCCCCCGCCTCGCGCGACTGGGCGGTGTGCGGATCGAACCCGCGGGCGAGCAGGCGCCTCACCCGCGTGGCATGCGCCCACGCCACCACGCGGCGGACAACCTCACCTGCCGGCCTCGCGCGCTGACCTCCTGCCGTGTCGTCGCCACCCATGACGCCAGTATTCCCCGGCTCCGGTCGGGGCAGCGCTCAGCGCCCTCGGCCGGCGGCGTGCACCCCGTCCCAGTCGATGGCGACCTTCTGCGGGTCCTCGGGGGCGACCCTGGCGACGAGCCGGGCGTCGGGGAGGAGGCCGGCCAGGTGGTGCGGCGGCACCCGGTGGGCGAGGCGCACCTCGTACGGGCCGTGCGGGCCGTCCACGCGGAGAAGCAGCCCCACGATGGGATCGCCGTTGTCGGCCGTCATCCCGTTCGTCGAGAACGTACCGAGGACGGTGACCACGGCGGGTACGCCCCGGGCGAGGATGTCGGCGGCCGACACCCGCTCTCCCGCCGGGGGGAAGCCCTGCGCCGGGGCCTGCTCCCAGTCGATGCGGACACGGCCGCGGTCGTGCGGATCGACGAAGAGGCGCAGGCGGGCGCCCGGGAGGACGGCGCCCACCAGGAGGCGGGGCAGCGAGTCGCGGTGGGCGAGCCGGTAGGCCTCCCCGTCCGCGGGGTGCACCTCCAGATCGAACGCGACCACGGGCTGGTCGTTGACCGTCACGCCGGTGTCGCGCATGGCGAGGACGACCGCGCCGGCCCGCACGCCGTTGGCCAGGAGATCGTGGTTGCCGCCACCGGCCATGTCCTTGAGCAGCCCGAACAGCCCGCCGGCCCCGCCCGGCCGCGCCGGTGCCCCGTCGAAGCCCGCCATGGCCCTGCCCATCGCACGGCTGGTGAGGCCCCACACGAGCAGGAACGCTCCGGGAACCGTCAGCGCCATGCCGACCGTGAAGGCGGTGACCGCCCAGCCCGGCATCGGCCACATGAACATCCCGGCGACCCCGGCGGCCAGCACGCCGGCGCCGATCACCTCCACGGCCACTCCCATCGGGAGCAGCATTCCCTTGCGCATCATCAGCGTCTTCCTCGCTCGCCGGTCGGGTTCGTGCCCCGTCAGGTAACAGGGGAGCGCTTGCACGCAGGTTGCATCCCGTTGTCGCGGCGAGGGGGGCGTCAGGCGGAGGGCTTGCGAGACTGCCCGACCAGTGCCGCGTCCTCCTGGACCAGGCGCTCCATCCCGCCCATGCGGACGGCGACGGTGGCGTCGACGGCCGCCGGTCACGCGCCGGTCCGGGCCTCCTTCGCGGCGGGCTCGGGCAGGTCCAGGCTGTCGCGCAACACGGCGGGCCTGAGGAAGGCGGCCGCGACGAGGCCGACGACGGTGATCCCGGCCGAGATCAGGAAGATGTGGCCGGTGGCGTCACCGTAGGCGGCCCGGACGATCGCCTTGACCGGCTCGGGCAGCGCGGCGAGGTTGAGGCTGCCCCTCGCGGCGCGTTCGGTGACGGGGATGCCGGCCTTGGCCAGGCCTTCGGTGATGTGGGCGGCGACCCGGTTGGCCAGGATGGCCCCGAGCACCGAGACGCCGACGGTGCCGCCGAGCGAGCGGAAGAACGTGACGGCGCCGCTGGCGGCGCCGATCTCGCGCAGCGGGACGGTGTTCTGGATGACCAGGACGAGGTTCTGCATGGACATGCCGACACCGACGCCGACGGCCAGCATGTAGACCGAGATCAGCACGATCGAGGTCTCGTGGTCGATCGTGGCCAGGCCCGCGAACCCCAGCAGCAGGACGACCAGGCCGGTCAGGATGTACGGCTTGGTGCGACCGCTCCGGGAGACCATCCGGCCGCTGACGGTGGAGGACACCAGCACGCCCGCCATCATGGGGATGGTCAGCAGACCGGCGGCCGTGGGGCCGTAGCCGCGGCCGATCTGGAAGTACTGGCCGAGGAAGACCGCGCCGCCGAACATGGCCATCCCGACGGAGAGGCTGGCGATGATGGCCAGGGCGGGGGTGCGCCTGCTGATGACGTGCAGCGGGACGACCGGCTCCTTGACCTTCGACTCGACCCAGGTGGCCACGGCGAGCAGCAGCACGCCGCCGCCGGCCATGGCCGCGGTCTGCCAGGACAGCCAGGCGAAGTCGTTGCCGACGAAGGTGACCCAGATGAGCAGGACGCTGACGCCGGCCGCGATCAGGGTCGCGCCCCAGTAGTCGATGCTCACGTCCGGGCGGCGCACGGTGGGCAGGTGCAGGGTCTTGGCCAGCAGCGCGAAGGCGGCGACGCTGAACGGCACGGCGATGAAGAAGCACCAGCGCCAGCCGAGCCAGGAGGTGTCGGCGATGAGCCCGCCGAGCAAGGGACCGCCGACGGTGGCCACGGCCATGACGGCGCCGAGATAGCCGTTGTAGCGGCCGCGCTCCTTGGGGCTGATCATCGCGGCGATGACCACCTGGGCGAGGATCTGCAGCGCGCCCATGCCGAGCCCCTGGACCGCGCGGAAGGCGATGAGCTGCCCGGTGTCCTGGGCGAAGCCGCAGGCCAGCGAGCTGACCATGAAGATCACGATGGAGATCTGCAGCAGCAGCTTCTTGTCGAACAGGTCGGCCAGCTTGCCCCAGACAGGTGTCGACGCGGTCGAGGCCAGCAGGGACGCGGTGACGACCCAGGTGTACTGCGACTGGCTGCCCTCGAGCGCGCCGATGATCTGCGGCAGCGCCACCGAGACGACGGTGCCGCTGAGCATCGCGACGAACAGGACCAGCAGCAGGCCGCTGAGGGGCTCCAGGATCTGACGATGGGTCATCGGCTCGGCCACGGACGGCGTCGCCGTCTGTGCGGTCATGCGCAACCTCCGGCTGTTAGGGCACTGCGGGCAACTCGGACACCCTACCTTCCCAGTGAGCAAATTTGCGCATTGGGCATTTATTCCGTTCGGGTAAGCTTGCCCGCATCATGGACGCCACAGTGGGGTTGCGCGAACGCAAGAAGGCCGAGACGCGCCAGGCGGTGCACGAGGCCACGCTGCGGCTCGCCGTGGAGCTGGGCCTCGACAACGTCACGGTCGAGGCCATCGCCGACGCCGCCAACATCTCGCGCCGGACGTTCTCCAACTACTTCGACAGCAAGGAGGACGCGCTCCTCTACGGCGACGAGCGCCGCCTCGGCGAGCTGGTGCAGCACGTTCGCGACCAGCCGGCACAGCTGTCGGCCTGGCGGGCGCTGCGCGGGGCCCTGGAGTGTCTCTTCGACGAGGACGGCAGTCCCGACCGCGACTGGCTGATCCGCACCAAGCTGGCCAAGCGGCACCCGTCACTGCTCGCCAGGCAGCTGGCCAGCCGGGTGCGGCTGGAGACCCAGCTGACCCAGGCGCTGGCCGGACGGGCGGCCGGCGGGGTCGCCGCCGAGGTGATCACCGCCGCGTTCCTCGCCGGGCTGCGCGTCGCAACCCAGCGGTGGATCGCCGATGGCGAGACGCGCACGCTGCGCGAGATCACCGACCAGGTGCTCGACCAGATCGCCCAGCCGTTCGGCTGACGGCCGCCTCTCAGCGTGGAGACTTGACACCGACGGGGGGACCTGACACGCCGAGGACGACGGCCACCGGTCAGGCGACGGACCGCGCCACCAGGGCCATGGCCTGTCGCATGGCGTCCCGCACCTCGTCGGGCCCGTCGCCGCGCTGCAGGGCGGTCATCGCGGACGCGCTGACCGCGCCCACCATCGCGCCGACCAGGGCCGAGGCCGTGATCGTGTCGAGCCTGCCGGGGAACGCCCGCCGCAGTGCCTCGGCCAGCTCGCTCTGCGCGGTGAGGTACCGCTGCAGCAGCCGCGCCTGCAGCGCCGGCACCGAGGCGGCCAGCTGCGCCCGCAGAGCCGCGAGCCCGCTGTGCAGATCGCCGTCCCAGGTGTCGGCGATCATCTGGTCCACCGCCCGCACGAGCACCTCGGGCAGCCGTTCCTCGGCACGGCGCTCGGCGATGGCCTGCAGCGCCAGGTCGACGCGCACGTCGGCGTCGGCCAGCAGCACGTCCTCCTTGGTCTGGAAGTGGAGGAAGAAGGTGCGAGGGGACACCTCCGCGGCGTCGGCGATCTCGGCCACGGTCACGTGGTCATAGCCCCTGTCCTCGAACAGGCGCGCCGCCGCCTCGATCAGTGCCTGCCGGGTCCGCTGCTTCTTGCGCTCCCGCAGTCCTTGCTTCTCCACCATGCGGGCCACTGTAGTTGTCCTCGGCGTCAGGCAGAGCTGACCGGCATGAGCGGTCCCGGCACCGACCGCGGACCACTCAAGCGCCGTGACCGCGCCGTGACCGCGCCGTGGCGGCGTGCGACCCGGGTCGGACACCGCGGTGCGACCTGGGTGGCACCCGGTCCGGACGATGGGCCGATGCGGTGGCGCGGTCACCTCTCCGACGATGGGCGCATGACGCTTCTGGAGATCTTGGTGGTGGCGGGCGCCGCCGCTCTCGGGCCGGCCCGCTGGGCGCCGTCCCGGGCGCGCCGCGCGGTGACGTGGGCGGCGGTCGCGGTCTTCGTGCCGGCCGGGGCGGCGCTGCTGGTGACCGGCGTGCGCTGGCAACTCGTGCCGATCCTCGCCGGAGGTCTGCTGGCGGCGCCGTTCGCCGTGTCGCCCCTGCTGCGACGGCGTGGCGGACGTCCGGCGTGGCGGGCGCCCCGGTGGCTGGCCGTTCCCGGTACGGCGGTCTGCGCGGGGCTGGTCGCCGCGGGCGTGGCGGCGGCGTGGGCGCTGCCCAGGCCGGTGTTTCCCGCGCCGTCGGGCCCGTACGCCGTCGGGACGACCGTCCTGGGGTGGACCGACCCCGACCGGCCCGAGACCGCCACCGCGGAGCCGGACGACCGGCGCGCGGTCGTGGTCCAGCTCTGGTACCCCGCGCGGCCCAGCCCCGCCGGCGTGGAGCGGGCGCGGTATCTCGGCCGCACCGAACGGGAGGCGCGGGCCGTCGCCCGCGGGCTGACCGGCTATCTCGGCGTGCCCGGCTTCCTGCTGGACGAGCTGCCGCAGGCCAGGTCGCACGCGGTGCCCGGGGCTCCGGCCGCAGACGGGGGCCGGTGGCCCGTCGTGGTGTTCTCACCCGGCCTGGGCGGGGTCCGCACCCAGAACACCGCCTGGGCGGAGGAGCTGGCCGGTCGCGGCTACGTCGTCGCCGCCCTCGACCACCCGTACGACTCGGCCGCCGTCACCCTGACCGGCGGCCGGACGGTGCGCACGCGGGTGGCCGCCACCGGCGATCCGGCCGAGGACGCCCGGCGTGCGGCCGGGTGGACGGCGGTGCGCGCCGCCGACCTCAGCTTCGTGCTCACCCAGCTCGGCCGGCTCGACCGGGGCGAGATCCCCGACCCGCCGGGCCCTGGCACACTGACCGGCCGCCTCGACACCGGCCGGGCGGCGGCGACCGGGCACTCCATCGGCGGCGGAGCCGCGTTGCAGGCCGCCCACCAGGACCCCCGGTTCGCGGCGGTGATCAACCTCGACGGCTACCCGCACGACCCCGACCCGCGACCGTTCCACCAGCCGTTCCTCGCCCTCACCCATCCGGTCGATCCGGGCGAGAACCAGGACTACATCCCGCGCCTGACGCGGGTGCTGAAGCTCGGCACCGCCACCGGCTACCACGTGATCGTCCGCGGCGCGGCCCACCTGACCTTCACCGACGCGCCGCTCTACCTGCCGCCGCTGCCCTCGCTGGTCGGCTCGCGGGGCCGGGACGGGGGACCGCGCCTCACCGTCGAGGCCACGGCCGTCTTCCTGGACGCCACCCTGCGCGACAGGCCGGTGGACGTCGCGGCGCATCTGTCGAGGTACGGCTCTCTCACCGTCCACCGGGCAGGCCGGTAAGGGGGTCGCGGGGGACCACCGCCCAGCCGCGCAGCGCGGCGGGGATCGCCGAGCGGAAGGTGGTCTCGGCCGTGGCGGTGTCGAGGGCCCCGGCCAGTTCGAGAGTCACCAGGCCGTGCAG
Source organism: Nonomuraea indica (assembly GCF_002850745.1). Lineage (GTDB taxonomy): Bacteria > Actinomycetota > Actinomycetes > Streptosporangiales > Streptosporangiaceae > Nonomuraea > Nonomuraea indica. The sequence continues at coordinate 104,321 of NZ_PJOK01000064.1, read as the reverse complement.
GGTCACCCAGAGGGAGAGCGCGATGGAGGTCGCGTCACCCGAGAGTGCGGATGCCGATCGAGCGCGGTCTATCGCCTCGATGAGCGGCCTGACGGGGTCCGCGGCGCCCACGTCGCCGGACGGATCGAAGCTCTGCACGCCGCCGAACAACACCGTGTAGAGGTGGCGGTGCTCACGTCCCCATCGCCGGTACGCGACCGCCAGCGCGTAGAGGTCGGCGACGGGGTCGTCGGAGGTCGGTACCGCCGACAGCTTCTGCGACAGTCCGGCGACCGCCCTGTCGCGCACTTCGGCGATCAGCCCGTCCTTGCCGCCGAACAGCGAGTAGACCGCGGCGGTCGCGGTCCCGGCGGCGGCGGCGAGGGCGCGGATGGTGATCGACTCCCGTGGGCGGGTGGCGAACATCTCGGTCGCGGACTCGATGAGACGGTCCTTCACGGTGTCGTCGTTCGTTCTCGGCCTTCCCACGACGGCCAGCCTAGCCGAGCTGGTAGCGTTTCCAAACATTGTTTTGAAACAACGTTTGGAAACTCCATGTCTCTTCCCGTTCCCCTTCGCCTCCTCGGCCGGCTGATCCTGGCTCTGCTCGCCGTGGTGGGGCTGGCCGGGCTGTTCCTCGCCCTCGTCGTCCTGACGGACGGCGCGCGCTCCGGGCTCGCCGCCTGGCTGACCGTCCTCGCAGCCGGCGTCATCGCCGCACTGTGGCGCGGCCGGGGCCGTGCCTGGCCGGGTCGGCTGTGGCCCTTCGTCCCGGTGGCCGCCGCCGCGGCGCTCACCGCGTCGGTCTGCGTCCCCACCGTTCCCACGACCCGGCAGTACCCGCCTGACCTGCCCTTCGTAGCGACGGAGCGCTGGAGCCTGAGCACCGGAAGCCGGGTCGCGGTCTACCGCCATCCCCCCTCCGCCGGCGCCACCCGCCGCCCCAGGCCGCTCGTCTACCTCCACGGCGGGCCCGTCCGCTCCATCTCCGTGCTCGACCACCGGTTCCTGCGACTCCTGGCCGATCAGGGCTACGACGTGTACGCCTATGAGCACGCCGGCGGCGGGCGGAGCGACCTGCTCCCCATGGAGCAGTACACGATCTCCAGATCCGTACGCGACCTCGCCGCCTTCGTCGACCGCCTGGGCAAGGGGCCGGCCGACGTCCTCGGCTTCTCCGCGGGCGCGATCGTGCTCACCCGGGCCCTGGCCGCCCCGGACACCGCCGCCCGCGTGCACCGGGCGATCATCGCCGAACCCGGCCCCATGGACGGCCCCACCGCGCTGATCAGCGGGCCGCAGGGGCGACCGTCCGCGCGCGGCCTCGCCCCGGCCCCGACCGGAGCGCGGGCGACGCGCGTCCCCCGGTACGCCGTCGCGCTCGGCCTCATCCAGCTCGGGCTCCTGCCACCTGACACCGGCCTGATCACGCAGGCCGAAGGTGTCAACGCCTTCAAGGCCGCCGATCTCGGCAGCGACACCGCCTCCGCCTACTGCGCGCGGGACGCCGGCCGCATCCCCACCGAGGACACCGCGGAGAACTTCTCCTTCAACGCCGCCGCCAGCCTCCGGATCCAGCAGACGATCCGGGACTCGCCCTCCATCGCCTCCGGGTTGAGCCGCACCCGGACCCCGTCGATGCTGATGATCGCCGAATGCTCCTCACAGATTCGCCAGTGGCAGACCGGCATCCTCGCCGCCCACCCGGCCATCGAGCGAACCCACTACATGCCCGGTGTAGGGCACCGCATGTGGAACGGCCTCGACGACAACAACGAGCGCGCCGCCGCCGTCATCACCGCGTTCCTCCAGGGCGGCCCGTCGCCCCTGCCGAACTACCCGACCCGCGCCGACATCCCCGCCTTCCTCCACGACCACAGATGAGGTCCAGGGGGGACTATTCGTTGTTGCTAAGTACCGGTAGTCGGTGTTACTTTGTACCGGTAGTCAGCGACGCCAAGTAGCTGGAGGGAGGGGTGTCCCATGGGCAAGCAGATGACCGAGATGCTCAAGGGAACACTGGAAGGCATCGTGCTCGCGATCCTGTCCGGCCGGCCCGCCTACGGCTACGAGATCACCGCCTGGCTGCGCGACCAGGGCTTCTCCGACATCGCCGAAGGCACCGTCTACGCGCTGCTGGTCAGGATCGAGCAGCGCGGCCTCGTCGACGTGGAGAAGGTCCCGTCCGAGAAGGGTCCGCCGCGCAAGGTGTACTCCCTCAACGCGCAGGGACAGGCGTACCTCGAAGAGTTCTGGAAGACCTGGCGCTTCCTCACGGAACGGATCGAACAGCTTCACAAAGGAGGCAGATGACCATGTCCGACGCCGAAAAGGGCGGCTTCCTGTCCAAGGTGATCGGCCCCAAGCGCCGGTGGCGGGAGTACCAGGCGCGCGTGAAACAACTCCCGCCGAACCACCGCACGGCGGTCGAAGCGATCGAGCGGTACCTGATGCACTTCGTGCCGACCGACGGCGACAGCAGCGCGTCGATGTTCGAGGACCTCGCCGACCTGTTCGAACAGGCTGCGGCGGACGGAACGCCGATCCGCGAGATCGTCGGGGAGGACCCGGTGGAGTTCGCCGAGACGTTCGTCAAGAACTACTCCGAAGGTGGCTACGCCCCGGCCCGCGAGCGGGAGCGGCTGATCAACGCCATCGCGCGCGCCGCCGGCGGAGACGACAAGACCGTCTGAACGACGACACAGCCCGGGGCCGGTGACAGGGCGCCACCTTCATCGACTGGCTGCACCGAGCGGCCACGGGTCATGCCCGGCCGCCCGCCCCGCTGCTTCTTGCCGCGTTCCGGCAGCGGCGTCAACCCGGTGACGGCCCGGTACCAGGGCGGCCGGCGATGGTGGATGCCATGAACGGTCCGGCGATCACGCCCCAGGGGCCGCGAACCGGCAAACGCCAAGCTCAACCCCCGCCCTCGTGCGTCGCTGCAGGCTGCCCACGAGCGCCACACCGGGGAGCTCTCACAAGATCGAACACTGGAGATGAGGACATTCATGATGGGACAAGGCAACAGCGGCCTCTCCGCAGCAGGGCTGCGCCGGCCGGTGGCGGTCACGGCGCTGGCGGCCGGGTTGCTGGCCGGGACGATCGCGCCCGCGGTGGCCACGCCGGGTCTGGCCGCCGCGGACAGCAGCGCGGCCGTGTCGACGGCCGCCGCCGGGCAGGATCGCCCGGAGCTGCGGAAGGCCGTCCAGGCGTTCGTCGATGCCGGTTTCCTCGGGGTGCAGCTGCGCGTGAACGACGAGCGGGGCGAGTGGGTCGGCAGCGCCGGTAAGCGCAAGCTGGGCACGAGCGCGAAGCCGCCGGCGAACGGGCATTTCTGGGTGGGCAGCGTCACCAAGACCTTCCACGCGACCGTGGTGCTGCAGCTGGTGGCCGAGGGCAAGATCAGGCTGGACGCCCCGGTGGCCGGCTACCTGCCGGAGCTCGGCCTGGACCGGCGGATCACCGTACGGATGCTGCTGCAGCACACCAGCGGACTGTTCAACTACACCGGCGACCTCGACGCCGACGGGACCTGGGTCCCGGGTCTGCCCGCGACGGGCAAGGAGTGGCTGGACAACCGGTTCCGCTCGTACCGGCCGGAGGAACTGGTGCGGTTCGCGTTGTCCAAGCCGGCGAAGTTCGCGCCGGGGACGGACTGGAGCTACTCCAACACCAACTACACGCTGGCCAGGCTGCTGATCGAGAAGGTCACCGGCCACTCGTTCGACGCGGAGCTGAAGCGGCGGATCCTGCGGCCGCTCGGGCTGAAGGGCACCGTGGTGCCGGGCAACCGGACGCAACTGCCCAGCCCGTACGCCCATGGCTACTTCCGCTACCAGGACGCCGGCCAGTGGAAGGTGACCGACGTCTCCCGCCAGAACCCCTCCCTGCTGGCCGGCGCCGGCGACATGATCTCGACCACCCGGGATCTTCACCGGTTCTTCTCCGCGCTGAACGGCGGCAAGCTCCTGCCGGCCAAGCTGCTGACCGAGATGCGCGAACCGCACCCGAAGAGCGACCCCCTCTACGGCCGCTACGGCCTCGGTCTGTTCGTGAAGGACCTGGGCCCGGCCTGCGGCACCGTTCTCAACCACAACGGCAGCCCTCCGGCGGGCTACGCGGCGCTGATGTACAGCACGCCCGACGGCAGTAAGACGCTGACCGCGTCGCTGACCGCCGGCGACGCCCCGTTCGACGTCACCACCTATCCGAAGATGCTGGACGGGCTGGTCAGGGCGGTGTTCTGCGGCGAGCAGGCCGCCGGCTGACCAGGCCGCCGGGGACACCTTCGGGAGCGGGGGGCGGATCGTCGCGTCCGTCGTCACGCCGGGGCGCCCGGCTCAGGGGCGCGGCCCGGCGACCAGGGGCGCCCGTACCGGGGTCAGCCAGTGCCGGTAGCGGGGGTCACGGCCGTGGACGGCCGCCAGGTAGGCGGCGGCCAGCGCGGCCGTCACCGGTCCCGGCGCGGCCAGGTCGCGCCCGTCGACCGAGCGCACCGGCACCACCCCGGCGGCGGTGCCGCACAGGAACACCTCGTCGGCGCCGTAGAGGTCGGAACGCATCACGTCACGCCTCGCCACCGGCATGCCGAGGTCGGCGGCGAGGTGCTCGACGGTGTCCTGCGTGATGCCCTCGAGGGCCCCGGCGCTCGCCTGCGGCGTGCTGACCCGCCCTTCCCGGACCACGAACAGGTTGGCGGCGGTGCACTCGCTGACCTGGCCGGCCGCGTTCAGCAGCACCGCCTCGTCGTAGCCGGCCTCGACCGCCTCGGCCTTGGCCAGCACGGAGTTGAGGTAGGGGCCCGTCGCCTTGGCCGCCGTCGGCACGGCCGCCTGGTCGTTGCGCCGCCACGAGCTGGTCATCAGCCGTACGCCGGCGGCCGGCGTCTCCCACTCCCACGTGGCGATCGACACCACGACCGGGTTGGCCCGCGCGGCCAGTCCTAGCTGGCCGTAGCCGCGGTGCACGAGGTGGCGGATGTAGCAGGCGCGGTGACCGTTGGCGGCGACGGTCTCCAGCGTGGCCGCCGCCAGCTCGTCCACCTCGTACGGCACCCGCATGCCGAGGATCCGGGCGCTGCGGTGGAGGCGTTCGAGGTGCTCGCCCAGCCGGAAGACCGCGGGCCCGGCACCGGTGTCGAACGCCCGGGTGCCCTCCAGCACGCCGGTGCCGTAGTGCAGCGCGTGCGAGAGCACGTGCACCCGGGCCTCGCCCCACGGGACGAGGGTCCCGTCCATCCAGATGTGGCCTGTCTCCATGGACACCACCCTTCCAAGTGGCTCAGCACGTTATGCCACTGAATGGCAGAGTGGCAAGCTAGTATGGGCCGCATGGAACCGCTCGTCACCCTGGTCCGCGACCGGATCCGGCTCCACCAGGGGCCTCCGAGCCGCCGCCTGGCGGGCGCGCTGGCCGACCTCGCCCAGACGGGAGCCCTCGCCGCCGGCGACCGGCTGCCGTCGGAGCGGGAGCTGGCCCAGGCCGTCGGCATGAGCCGGGGCACGGTGGCGGCCGCGTTCAACGCCCTGTGCGAGGAGGGGCTGTGCGAGCGCCGCCACGGCAGCGGCACCTACGTGACGCGGACGCGGTCCATGGCGGGGCTGCTCACCGGCGCCGCCCTGCCCGCCGACCTGTCGACCTCCGTCGTGCCCGACCCCTCCCACCTGGCGATGCCGCCGCTCGACCCGGCCACGCTGCTGCGCAGCCCGAGCGGCCACGGCTACGACGCCATGGGCGACCCGCGCCTGCGCGCCCTGCTCGGCTCCGGCGACGCCGCGACGCCCGGCGGCTCCGTGCTGATCACCGGCGGGGCGCAGCAGGGCATCGACCTGGCCGCGCGCACGCTGCTGCGGGCGGGGGAGCGGGTGCTCGTGGGCGACCCCACGTACGTCGGGGCGCTCGCGGCGTTCCGCCGGGCCGGGGCGCACGCCGTCGCCGTGGACCTCACCGACCCCGCCGCCACCGAGGCCGCCTTCGCCCGCCATCGCCCGGCCGCCGTCTACGTGGTGGGCGTCGACAACCCGACCGGGGCCGTGCCCGAGCTGCGGCATGTCGCCGAGCTGGCCAGGAACGCCGGAGTGCCCCTGGTGGAGGACCGCACCCTGGCCGCGCTCGTCCACGACGGCGCCGCGCCCCCCGAGCCGCTGTCCCGGGTGCACCCGCACGGCACGGTGACGGTGGGCTCGCTGTCCAAGGTGCTGTGGGGCGGCCTGCGGGTCGGCTGGCTGACGGCGCCCGACGCGCTGCTGGCCCGGATCGCCGAGGTCAAGCTGGACTCCGACCTGGCCACCAGCGCCGTCGCCCAGCGGCTGGCCGCCGAGCTGCTGGAGCACAACCCCGTCGGCCCGTGGGTGGCCGAGCTGACACGCCGCCGCGACCGGTTCACCGCCGCCCTGGCCGACCTGCTGCCCGACTGGTCCTGGACGCGCCCCGCCGGAGGCCTGTCGGTGTGGGTGCGGCTGCCGGGCGCCGACGGTGACAGGTTCGCGGCGCTGGCCCGGGAGGAGGGGGTGGCGGTCGCGCCCGGCTCGCTGTTCTCGCCGGACGGCCGCCATCGCGACCACCTGCGCCTCAGTTTCGCGCCGCCGCCGCCGGTGGCCGACCAGGCCGTGGCGGCGCTCGCGCGGGCCTGGGCCCGGCTGAGCCGACCTTGACGCGGGGCCGAGGTCCTAGCCTTGGGGGCATGCGGATCGGAGAGCTGGCCGCGCTGCTGGGCGTCTCGACCCGGACGGTGCGCCACTACCACCACCAGGGGGTCCTGCCCGAGCCTGCCCGCCGGGCCAACGGCTACCGCGAGTACGGCATGCGCGACGCGATCGCGCTGGCCCGCGTGCGCCGGCTGGTCCAGCTCGGGCTCAGCCTGGACGAGGTGCGCGACGTCGTCTCCGACGACCGGACGCGGGAGCTGCCGGAGATCCTGGCCGAGATCGACGCCGACCTGGCCCGGCAGGAGCGGGAGATCCACGTCAGGCGGGCCCGGATCGCCGAGCTGATCGGCAAGGCGCAGACCGGCGCGCTCGGGCCGGACGACACGGTGTCGGCCGAGCTGGCGGCCTATCTCCAGCTGGTGGACGTGCCGCGGTCCAGGGCCGCGGCGTGGGACCGCGACCTGCTGACGCTCGTCGACAGCGTGGGGCGGGCGGACGCGGGGGAGCCTTCGTGGGCGACGTTCGCGGCGCTGGTCGCCGACCCGGAGCTGGTGGAGCGCGGCAACGACTTCTACCGGCGGCTGGACGAGCTGGCCGACGCCGATCCGGCCGATCCGAGGGTCGCCGACCTGGCCGCCACGCTCACCGGCTTCGCCACCGAGCACCTCCTCAACGACGACGCCCCGGACCTGGCGGGATGGGACGCCGAGGCCGTCGAACCGTTCCTCGACGAGCTGGCCCCGGCGCAGGCCGAGGTCGTCCGCCAGGCGGTGCGCCGCATCTCCGAGCACGTGTCCGCCGCCGCGACCAGCCGCCGCGAGGACCGGCGTACCCGGCCCGAGACCGGCGGTCCTTCGCCCGCGAGCGCCGGAGCGCCCGCCCCGTGACCGTCCCCGGGCCCCGTCGCGGCACGCGCGGTCCTCAGCGTGCCGCCCGCTTCACGAGTTCGCCGATCGTCGCCTCGTTGGCGGCGGTCAGCTCCGTCAGCGCGAAGGACGTCGGCCACATGGTGCCGTCGTCGAGGGCCGCCGCGTCGTTGAAGCCGAGGGTCGCGTACCTCGCCTTGAACTTCTGCGCGCTCTGGAAGAAGCAGACGACCTTGCCGTCCTTGGCGTAGGCGGGCATGCCGTACCAGAGCTTCGGCACAAGGTGGGGGGCGGCGGCCGTGATGACGTCATGCACACGCTCGGCAAGGACCCGGTCCGGCTCCGCCATTTCGGCGATCTTCGCGAGCACGTCGCGCTCCCCGTCGGCCTTGGTCGCGCGCGAGCCGCGACGCGCCGCCGTCTTCAGCTCCCGGGCGTGCTCCTTCATCGCCGCCCGCTCCTCGTCGGTGAAACCGTCGAACTTCGGGTCAGCCTTCTCGTTCACCATGGGAATCTCCTTGTCTGCGTGTTCTGGTTGAAACGATTGTCGTACGGAGGACATGTGGGGCGGCGGTCGCTCACCCCCATGCGCCGGCGATCTGCCTGGTGGTCGCGTTGAGCCGGTTGAACAGGTTGGTGACGCCGACCATGAGGACGATCGCGGCCAGCTGCTTCTCGTCGAAATAGGTGGCGGCCCGGTCCCACACCTCGTCGCTCACCGCGTCGGCACGGTCGGCCAGCCGCGTCGCGGCCTCCGCCAGCGCGAGGGCCGCCCGCTCATCCTCGGTGAAGTACGGGGTCTCCCGCCAGGCGACGACCGTGGCGAGCCGCTCCTCGCTCACCCCGGCCTTGCGGGCCGACTTGGTGCCCGCGTCGACGCATGAGCTGCACCCGTTGATCTGGCTGACCCGCAGGTGCACCAGCTCCAGCGTCTGGCCGTCCACCCCGCCGGCGTGCACGGCCTTGAACAGCTCCTGGATGGGCTGCATCGCGCCGGGCAGGACGAAGGCCGGGTTCTTCATACGGGACTGCATCGTGGTTCTCCTCTTCCGGTTCGGCCCCTGCTCTCGGGGCGTGACTCCATCTCAGCGGAACGGGCTTGCCGCGACGACGGCGGTGGGACACCGTGGGACAGCTGAGACGGCGTTGGCCTGCGGCGATCCGTCCCGGTAAGTTTCTTGCGCGACGGGACAGAGAGGCAGGGACACGGTGGTTGCTCGACAGCGGACGGCGACTGACCCGCAGGACGAGCTCGCCACCAGGCTGCGCCTGCTCCAGGAGCTGTCCGGGCGGGGTGTGCGGGCCCTCGCGCGGGACACGGGCCTCAGCTCGTCGTCGTTGTCGCGCTACCTCAGCGGCCAGTCGGTGCCGCCCTGGCCCGTGGTGATCGAACTGTGCCGCCTGGTCAAACGTGACCCCCGGCCGCTGCGCCCCCTGTGGGACCGGGCGGCGAACCCCCTGCCGGCGCCCCCGAAGACGAGCCGCCAGGTCCAGCCCCCGGCGCCGCCCGCCGGAGCTCCCCGCCCGCCCCGTAACGACCTGCCGCGTGACGTGCCCGACTTCACGGGTCGCGCGGAGCAGCTCGCCGCCGTCCTCGCCGCGGTGACCAGCAGCCGGGTGGTCGCCGTCGACGGCATGGCCGGTGTCGGCAAGACCTGCCTGGCGGTGCACGCCGCGCACCGGCTCGCCGCCGACTACCCGGACGCCCAGCTCTATCTGGATCTGCACGGGTTCACCGACGGGCGCGAGCCCCTCGATCCCGATGCCGCGCTGCGGGCGTTGCTGGCCGCACTCGACGTCCCGTCGGAGAAGATCCCGCAGGTGGGTGGTATCGAGCCGCTGGCCGCCTGCTGGCGGTCCGAGCTGGCCGGACGGCGGGCCGTCGTGGTCCTCGACAACGTCGCGAGCGCCGAGCAGGTCCGCCCGCTGCTGCCCGGCGCCGGCCCCTCCGTCGCCCTGATCACCAGCCGCAACCGGCTGCTGGGGTTGGAGGAGGTGCCCCCGGTGTCGCTGGACGTGCTGACCCCGGCGGAGAGCGCGGAGCTGCTGGCGCGCGCCAGCGGCGATCCCAGCGGCCCCGACGGCCGGCTGGCCCGTGATCCGGAGTCCGCGGCCGAGGTGTTGCGGCTGTGCGGCCATCTGCCGCTGGCCCTGCGGCTGGCCGGGGCCCGGTTGCGGCACCGGCCGGGCTGGACCGTGGGCATCCTCGTCGAGCGGATGGCGGAGGGCGCCGACGAGTTCGACACCGCGTTCGCCATGTCCGTACGGCAGCTCGACCGCACGGAGCGCCGGTTGTTCCGGCTGCTGGGCCTGCTCCCCGGGTCGTCCTTCGACGAGTACGTGGCGGCGGCGCTGGCCGACATCCCGCTGCGCGGCGCCCGGACGATGCTGGAGGACCTGCTCGACGCACACCTCGTCCAGCAGCCGTCGGCCGGTCGCTACACGCTGCACGACCTGGTGCGCCGGCACGCGCGCCGCGCCGCCGCGGAGCAGGACTCTCCGGCGGAGCGGGAGCAGGCGCTGGGCCGGGTGCTCGACTACTACGTGCACGCGGCGGCCGCCGCCGACGCCGCGATGCCGAACGAGTCCGGCAGCCGCCCGGCCTCCGCGGGCCGGCCTCCGGCCGCGCTGCCGCAGTTCACCGGCAAGCACGCGGCCCTCGGCTGGTTCGCCACCGAGTACACCAACCTGATGGGCGCCTTCGAGGCGGCGGTCGCCACCGGAGCCGACACGCACGCGTGCGAGCTGCCGCGTTTCATGCGGGCGTTCTTCGCGCGGCGCTGCGGGACGACGCACCTCAACGTCCTGTTCGAGCGATCACTTGGGGCCGCGCAGCGCCTGGCCGATCCCCGGCAGCTGGCCGAGGCGCACAGCGACCTGGGGTTCGCCCGCTACAACGCCGGCCGGCTGGCGGAGGCGGGTGCCGCGTACGAGGCGGCGGCGCCGCTGGTGTCCCAGGCCGGTGACACCCGCTCCGAGGCGGATCTGGTCATGCGCCGCGGCTACCTGAGGTGGGACGAGGGCCATGTCGAGGAGCCGCTCGACCTCTTCCGGCTGGCGGGGAGGCTGTACACGGACGCCGGTTGCCCGATGGGCGCCGCCCATGCGACCGCCTACGAGGCCTGGGCGATGCTGCAGCTGGGACACCGCGAGGAGGCGGCGCGCCTGGCCCGTGAGGTGCTGGACATCACGCGCGACGAGCCCGCCTGGCCGGCCGCGCTGACCGCCCGGGTCACCCTGGGCATGGCCATCGCGCACGAGCGGTCCGACGAGGCCACCGCGCACCTGCGCCAAGCCCTGGCGTTCGCCCGCGAGGACGGCCACCAGCACAACGAGGCGTGGTGTCTCAACTGCCTGGGCGTCGCCCTGCGCCGGATGGGCCGCTACGAGGAGGCGCTGGCCAGCCACCGGCAGGCGTTCGCGCTCCTGGACGAGCTGTTCGAGGAGATGTGGAAGATCCACTTCCTCAACGACTACGGCGAGACCTGCCGGCTGGCCGGTCTGCCGGGCGAGGCGCTGCGCCTGCACCGTCAGGCGCTCGAGCTGGCCCCGAAGGTGGGCTACCGGCACAAGGAGGCGGAGGCCCACGAGGGGATCGCCGCGGTGCTCGACGAGACGGACCCGGTGGCCGCCGCCGAGCACCGGGCGGCGGCGCAGGCCGTCCGGGAGGAGCTCACGGCCGGGCTCTGACGCGCCCGCACCCCCCGGGTGGAGGGCTCACAGGCTCAGGCCGGACTCCAGGTGGGCCAGCGCCCTGTCGATCTCGGCGGGCCCGTCCATGCCGGTGTCTCCCGCCCAGGCGAGCCAGACCATGGCCACGACCCCGAGGACCGCGCCGACGGCGTTGCGTATCCGCGGGTCGTCCGCGGCGCATCCGGCCCTGCCGGCCACGACCTCGCAGACCTCGCGGATCAGACCCGGGCTTCTGCGCAGGTTGGCCACCAGCAGCTCGGGCACGGTGGCGGCGAACACCTCCCGCGCGTGTCCCGCGGCGATCTCCTCGGCGGACAGGGCGGCGAACGCCGTACGGAACGCGCCGCGCAGCACGGTGACCGGTGGGCCCGGCGGCTGGGCGGCCAGTGCCTCGACGAGAGGCGGAAAACGGTCGAGTGCGACCAGATGCTCCTTCGCCGGGAAGTAGCGGAAGAACGTGGCGGGGGAGATCTCGGCCGCTTCGGCGATCTGCTCGACGGTGGTGGCGGCGTAGCCGCGCTCCCGGAAGAGCCGGAACGCCTCGCGCAGGATCGTCTCCCTGGTCCTGGCCTTCTTGCGTTCCCGTAGCCCGCTGTCGCCCATGCGTCACAATCTATCGCGCACGCAAATGAGGGTGTAATCTCACATGAGAGTTGACTCTCATATCGGATGTGACGGAGGTGGCCTGTGGCCGACATCAACGGCCTGCATCATGTGGGGCACGTCGTGCGGGACCTGGGCCAGGCGATGGATCGGTACCGCCGGCTCGGCTTCACCGTCGCGGCCCCCGCGTTCCCCGTCCTGCCCCGCGTCGTGGGAGGCGCCGCCGAACCGTTCGGGGTGGCCAACACCCACGTGTACTTCCCCGGCGACTTCATCGAACTGGTGGCCGTCATCGACGACCCCGGCGACCTGCCCGGCGAGGCACGCCCGATCCCGCTGCGGGTGCCCGACGACAAGCTGCCGGGGCTGACGGCCGCCGTCCGCGCCACCGCCGCCAACATCACGTCCTTCCTCCAGCGGTTCGAGGGCATCCACATCGTGATCGCCGACACGCCGGACCTCGACGGCGTCGCCGCGCGGCTCACCGCGGCCGGCGTCGGCCACGGCGGCGTGCACGCGATCCAGCGACCCGTCGAGACCGGAGCCGGCACCGTGATGGAGCCCGCCCGCTACCTGGAGATCTCCGGCCCCGGCCGGCCCGCCGGACGCGTGCCGGAGGGCAGGATCGGCTTCGCCGAGAACGCCCCGGTCGAGGCGAACGAGGACGGGCGGCACGCCGACCACCCCAACGGCGCCACCGGGTTGGTCGAATGCCTGCTGTGCGTCGCCGACACGGCGCTGCCCGAGGTGGAGCAGCGCTATGGCGCCTACTTCGGTCAGGCGCGAGCCGGCGAGGTGACGCGTTTCGACCGGGCGGCCGTCACCGTCGTGCCCGCGTCGGCGCTCGCCGATCTGCTGCCCGGCGAACGGCCGTCCGCCCTGCCGGCGTTCGTCGCCTACACGGTGTCCGTACGCGACGTCGGCGGCACCGAGCGGCTTCTGCGCGACAACGACGTCCCGATCGCCCGCACCGGATCCGGAGAGCTGTTCGTGCCGGCCGACGCCGCGCTGGGCACGGCGATCATCTTCCGCCAGGATGATCACAGCAACCGCGCGGCGAGCTCCCGCCATTGACGCAGTGGCGGCTCGTCCGGCGTGGCCGTCAGCACGTGCAGGCTGACGTGGTCCGCGCCGGCGTCGAGATGCTCCCCGACCCGCCGGACGACGTCCTCGGACCCGCCGGACGACGTCCTCGGGCCCGCCGGTGGCGACCAGGGCGCCGACCAGCCGTCCGTCCAGGGATTCGGCGTCTGCGCGGCCGCGGCGCTGGTCGCGTCGCGGGCGTAGATGCTGGCGGTGCCGGTGGCGATGACCGCCTGCCGGGTGGCCGACAGCAGCAGGGCGGCCTGGGCCACCGCCTCGCGGCCGGTCGTCTCGGGGAACCACAGGGCCGGATAGCCGAGATCCTCGACGGCGGCAGCCGTCCGACGCACGACGGAGGCGGGTAAGCGGTCCATCTCGCCCGCCCAGATGCCGACCCGCCCCAGACCGAGCGCGTTCACCGGTGCTGTCCGGCGGCGTCCTGAGCGGCCGGGAAGGCGGCGATCCGGGCCGCTCCGGTGCGCTCCAGCCAGGTGCGCAGGTCCATCAGGCCCGGGTGGAGGGCGCGGGTGAAGGCGACGTCGGCGCGGTAGCCGCGTTCGTTGAGCCAGGTGTAGGCGACGGCGAACTCCTCGCCGGCCTGCGCGATCACCTCGATCGGGATCTGGACGTAGGGCAGCGTCCGGCCGATCGCCTCGGAGATGACCGCGGCGATCCGGCGCGGGGTCAGCTCGTCCCCGGCCAGGTCGACCGTGCGGCCGATCCATTCGCCCGGGTGGGCGAAGGCCAGTGCGGCGAAGGCGCCGACGTCGTCGACGGCCATGATCTGCTGGGGCACGTCGGCGGCGAACGCGGTGGCCACGGCGCCGTCGCGCAGGTGGTAGGCGCCGGTGTAGTTCTCCATGAAGGAGACCGGGCGCAGGAAGGTGGCGGGCAGGCCGAGCCTCCTGATGTGCTGTTCGATCCGCCACTTGTTGACGGTGTTCTGCGGCAGCTTCTCGGTGTCGTGGCGGCCGGCGCCGGCGAGGGAGGCGTAGACCAGATGCCGCACACCGGCGGCGTGTGCCGCGTCGGCGACGTTGCGACCCCAGCGGACCTCGTCCTCGGCCGAGAAGCCCGATGGGGTGCCGGGGGAGCCGACGGTGGGTTGCACGCTGAACAGGCCGTGGGCGCCCTCGGCTGCGGCGACGAGCGAGGCGACGTCGTCCATCTCGGCGTGGACGGGCTCGGCGCCCGCCTGGGCCAGCGCCCGGGCCGGCGTGGCGTCCGGCCGGCGCGTCACCGCCCGTACCCGCCAGCCGCCGGCGAGCAGCTGCGCCGTCACGGCCCGGCCCTGCAGGCCGGTGGCCCCCACCACCACGATCGTCTTCACGAAGTGTCTCCCGACAAGTAGGCATGCGGAGGCGCCCACCTAACTGGGGTGCCCCTCCGGTTCTGTGGGGAGTACGATATGGAGGACCACCCCGTTTGTGCAAGCCACCCGGAGACCGCATGCCGCCGGCAAGCCGTACGACCTCACCCTCTCGACCGACACGCGCGGACGCGCGCCGCAACCACGACCGCATCGTGACCGCGGCCGCCGATGCCATCGCCGAGCACGGGGCCGAGGCGTCCCTGGAGGAGATCGCCCGGCGCGCCGGCGTCGGATCGGCCACGCTGCACCGGCACTTCCCCTCCCGGCAGCACCTGCTGGAGGCGGTCTTCCGCGGCAAGGTCGAGGCGCTGTGCGCCACCGCCGCCGACCTGGCCGGCCACCCCGACCCCGGACACGCGCTGGCGACCTGGCTGGGAGCCGTCGCCAGGCACGCCGCGCACAACCGGGGCCTGGCCGCCGCCCTGATGGGGGGAGCCCATGACGGCGATCCCACGCTGGGCGCCGGCTGCCACACCATGATCATCAATGCGGGAGCGGACCTGCTGGCCCATGCCCGCGAGGCGGGCGCCGCCCGGCCCGACGTCTCCATCACCGACCTGCTCACCCTCGTCAACGCCATCAGCCTGGCCGTCGAGGGGGAACCCGACGGCGCGGTCCAGGCCGGCCGGCTGCTCACCCTCGCCCTGACGGGAGTGCGCCCCGCGGGAGACGCGGCGGAGCGGGCGATGTGACACGGCATGCGCCTGCCGGAGGAGTGCGCGGGAGAGGCGATCCGCCCGGCGCCCGTACGGCTCCCGCGCCGGACGTGCCGTCAGGAACGCAGGTCCAGGGACATGTGCGAGGACATCGCGCGGAGGAAGTCGGGCGCGTCGAAGATCTCACCGGCGGAGGCGACGCCGACCGTCCGCGTCCGCCCCGTCAGGATGCGGTCGACCGCCTCCACCACGAGCGGCGCGGTGACGGCGTAGATGTCCTGCCCCCTCGCCACGGCGCGCCGTTCGCTGCCGCCGAGGCGCACGACGACGTCGACGAGGAAGGTCTGCGCCGACCGCCCCAGCTCGTCGGCCGGGACCGGCGTCGGCGTGTCCGGGGTCAGGACGTCCTTGGCCGCCTCGACCGTCATGTAGGTGCGCACCTCGGGGATGGCCAGGTGGCTGGGCACGGTGACGATGTCGGCCATCGAGAACTCCCCGATGACGGCCCGGGGCCCCATCGGGTCGGGGAAGGGCCACTCCAGGGTCGGCGGGTCGTCGTGGCGGTACTCCAGCCGGCCGTTCGCGTAACGGACGCGCCGGCCGTCCCGCCGTTGGCGGGAGACCGCGCCCGCGGCCCGGGTCCCGGCCGTGGGGTGCCAGCTGCTCAGCCCGTACGCGATGTGCGCCTCGTCGGCCGCCGTCCAGTCGCCCATCGCGGCGGTGGTCAGCAGGTCGCCGAGACCGCCGTAGAAGGCCATCGCGGGGACGATCACCGCTCCCGCGGCGCGGGCGCGGTCGCTGAAGTGCGTGAACGTGTCGGCGTTGGCCTCGATCTCGGCCGCCACGTCCACGTACGGGATCCCCGCGCGGAGCGCCGCCTCGATCACCGGGGCGGCCGTCGTGGCGAACGGCCCGGCACAGTTGATCACTGCCGCCGCGCCGGCCAGTGCGCGGTCGAGCGAGGCCGGGTCATCGACCGACGCCGCACGGTCCTCCAGTCCGGTTTCGGACGCCAGCAGCTTCAGCTTGTCGGCGTCGCGCCCGGACAGGATCGGGGCGAACCCGCGATCCCTCAGCTGCGCCACCACGAAGCGCCCGGTGTGCCCGTACGCGCCGAACACCGTCACGGCCTGCTCTGATCCCATAGGTCGTTCTCCCAGCTCACATGGTCTGCTGCGGTCCGTCGCGAACATCCTGACAGGGGCCGGCGCCCGCCACGAGTGTCCGGAACGCCAGGTACCGTACAATTCCGGACATGGCTACTCTCGCGTTGGCCGTCACGGACGGGATGCTGCACTTCGAGCTGTCCCTGGCGTACGAGGTCTTCGGGACCGATCCGACCGGCGTGGCCGATCCCTGGTACAGCGTCGTCCTCTGCGGGCCGCGCGCCGTGCGGGTCGGCCGGTTCCGGCTGGAGCCCGACCACGGCCTCGACCACCTCCCACGCGCCCACACCGTGATCGTCCCGGGCTGGGCCGACGTCGAGGTGGATCCACCCGCCGACCTCGTCGACGCGGTGCGCGCGGCCCACGAGGCCGGCGCACGCGTGGCCTCCCTCTGCACCGGCGTGTTCGTGCTGGCCGCAGCCGGGCTGCTGGACGGGAAGCGCGCCACCACGCACTGGGTGCACGCCGAAGCCCTGGCCGCCCGCTATCCCCGGGTGAACGTCGACCCGGACGTCCTGTACGTCGACAACGGCAGCGTGCTCACCTCCGCCGGCAAGTCCGCCGCCATGGACCTGTGCCTGCACCTGATCCGTCGTGACCACGGGTCCTCGGTCGCCAACGCGGCCGCCCGCCGCCTGGTCGTGCCGCCGCACCGGGACGGCGGCCAGGCGCAGTTCGTCACCACCCCGGTGCCCGCCCCGGACAACCACCCGCTCGCCGACCTGTTCCCCTGGGTGATCGCACGGCTGGACCAGCCGCTGACCGTGGAGGACCTGGCCCGCCAGGCGCGGATGAGCTCGCGCAACCTGGGCCGGCACTTCAGGTCGGTGACCGGCACCACCCCGCTGCAGTGGCTGCTGACCCAGCGGATCCGCCACGCCCAGGAGCTGCTGGAGACCACCGACGACAGCGTCGAGGCCATCGCCACGGCCACCGGCATGGGCACCGCCACGACACTGCGCAGGCACTTCAACCGCACGGTCGGCGTACCCCCGGACACCTACCGCCGCACCTTCCGCTCATGGACCGGACCCGGCGCGGACGACGGCGCGGACGACGGCGGGCGACGCACCAGGGGGTGACGGCGTTCGCCCGCTATGCTCTCGGGGGCATGAGCGAGCCGAATGACGATCGCGTGCCGACGAAGACCTCTTCCGCGGGGCGTCCGCGCAGCGGCGAGGCCGACCGGGCGATCACCGCCGCCGCGCTGAGACTGCTGGCCGAGCGCGGGCCCGCCAGGGTGACGGTCGAGGGGGTCGCGGAATACTCCGGGGTCGCGAAGACGACCATCTATCGCCGCTATCGCAATCGCCGTGAGTTGCTGCACGCCTCCCTGCGGTCCGTGGCCGAGCTGCCCGAGCCCTCACCGCTGCTGCCGACCGCCGACCGGCTGGTGGTGCTGCTCGAACAGTTCCGGCAGGGGGTGGAGAGCGTGGGGCTGCGGGTGGTGGCGACGTTGTTCCTGGAGGCCGAGGATCCGGAGTTCGCCGAGACGTTCCGGCAGTGCGTGCTGGCGCCTCGGCTGGAGCTGCTGCACCGCGTGTTCCAGGACGGTGTGGCCGCCGGCGAGCTGCGTCCGGACGCCGACTACCGCCGGGTGGGCGACCTGCTGTTCGGCTCATATTTCGCGCGCTTCGCGATCGAGGGCGGCGTGGACGAGGAGTGGGCTCGGGCGGTCGTGGCCCTGGCACTGCCCCTGGTCGCCCGGAGGCCGCCCGGCTAGCACCGCCGCGCATATTACGCTACGGACTCTGTAGCGTAATATGCGGGCATGATCAGTTTTCGGATGGCCATCGCGGTGGCGCTCCAGGACGCCGGTGAGGCGACCCGCGCGGTCGAACTCGCCAGAGGGCTGCGGGAGTCCAGCCCCGACGGCTGGCACCTGGACATCACGTTCCTGTCGCACGGCAGCCGGTTCGAGCCGATGATCCGGCAGGCCGGCTTCGACATCACGCACTGCGCGCCCCGGCTCGAAGGGCGCAGCATCGCCCACGACCTGCAATGGGACCCGCCCGAGATCGTCGGGTCCGCGGCCCTGGCACGGGAGCTCATCGAAGGCGAGCGGGAGGCGCTGGAGACCCTGCGGCCCGACGTGGTCCTGCACGGGTTCTGGCCGTTCGGCAACATCGCCGCCCGCCTGCTCGGCATCCGCACGATGTGCTTCCTGCCGATCCCGCTGGACCCGGCCAGCGTGGCGGGCGGCCTCCTGCGGGACCTTCCCGACGTGGTCCCGGTGCTCCCCAGGCTGCCCCGCCCCGTCCGCGAGATGATCGTCAGGATGATCCCGGCAGGCGTGAAGACCGGGCTCGGCGCATTCACCCAGCATCGGCTGGGTCAGGCGATCGCCCAGTGCGGCTGGCCCGGCGAGCCGCCCAGGACGATCTTCGAGATGCTGCGGGCCGACCTCACCCTCATCAACGATCTGCCCGACTTCTACGCCGATTGCGTGATCCCCGAGCACATGGCGATCACCGGCCCGCTCTTCGCCCCGGGAGCTTCAGCTGCCCCGGGAGACGGGCCGGCGACGCTGGACCCCGCGATCCAGTCCGTCCTGACGTCCGACGGCCACCTCCCCAAGATCTTCTGCACGATGGGCAGCTCGGGAACGAAGGACGCCTTCCTGGAGGCGGTCCGGGCCATCGGCGGCCGCGCCGACGACCCCTGGAACGCCGTGATCCTCGCCTCGCCGTCGGTCTGCCCGCTCGAGGAGGCGCGGGCGCAGGCGGTCGAGCGGCCCGGCATCGTCATCACCGACGCGTTCGTGCCCGCACCGGCCGTGAACGCGCTCGCCGACCTCGTGGTCAGCCACGGAGGCCAGGGCACCGTGCAGACCGCCCTCGCCGCCGGCACCCCGATCGTCGGCGTCGCCATGCAGGTCGAGCAGCAGATCAACCTCGACCACGTGGCCGGGCGCGGCGCCGGGATCAGGATCCCGGCACGGCGCTGGCGAGCCCCGCTGATCAGGAAGGCCATCCGGACCGTGCTCGGTACGCCTTCCTACCGGCGCCACGCCCGGGACCTGGCCGCGACCATCCGGAGCGGCGACGGCAGGAAAGCGGCCGCGGAGCGCATGTGGGACCAGATACGCACCACGTTCACCCCGGCCCACTAGGCCGGCTCTCACGGATGCCGCTCGTCCGGTACGGACGCCACGGCGTACGGATGCGGGGCCGGCCCACCAGTGGGCCGCGCGGTCGCGCGTCAGGGGCTTGTGAGGATGACGAGCCGCCGGGTCGCACGGGTCATGGCGACGTAGCGGTCGACCGCCCCTTCGACGCCCTGGCCGAACGTCTCCGGGTCGATGAGGACGACCAGGTCGAACTCGAGCCCCTTCGCCAGTTCCGGGGTGAGCGACCGGACGCGCGGCGTCGCCCGGAACGTGGGGTCGCCGATCACGCAGGCGATCCCGTCGGCGTGGGCGGCGAGCCAGGAGTCGAGGATCGAGCCCAGATCCGCGGCGGACCCGTGCTCGACGGGGATTCCGCTGCTGCGGATGGAGGTCGGCACGTTCGCGTCCGGGAGCACGGCCCGGATGACCGGCTCGGCCTCGGTCATGATCTCCTCCGGCGTCCGGTAGTTGACGCTCAGGGAGGCCAGGTTGATCCGGTCGAGCCCGATCCGCCCGAGCCGTTCCTGCCACGACTCCGTGAACCCGTGCCTGGCCTGGGCACGGTCCCCGACGACGGTGAAGCTCCCGGACGGGCAGCGAAGCAGCAGCATCTGCCACTCCGCGTCGGTCAGTTCCTGGGCCTCGTCCACGACGACGTGCGCGAACGGGCCGGCGAGCCGGTCCGGTTCGACGCGGGGCAGCGCCGCCTCGTCCACCAGGGCGTCCCGGATGTCCTGGCCGTGCAGCATCGTCACCACCCCCTCGCCGTCGTCATCGGCGTCGAGCAGGTTGTCGACCACGCTCGCCATGCGCTCGCGCTCGGCGGCGACAGTGGCTTCATGGCGGCGCCTGCGCCGCGACGCCTCCGGGTCGCCGAGCCGCTGCCGTGCCGCGTCGAGGAGCGGCAGGTCGGACACCGTCCAGGCCTGGGGGTCGGCGCGTTGCAGCCGCCGAACCTCGTCGGCGCTGAGCCACGGAGCGCACATCCGCAGGTAGGCGGGCACCGACCACAGGTCTCCCACGAGGTCGGCCGCCTCGATCACCGGCCACGCCCTGTTGAAGGCCGTGAGCAGCTCCCTGTCCTGCAGCAGCGACCGCCGGAGCAGGTGCTCCGGCGCGTCGCCGCCGTGCTTGTCCACCAGGATCGTGAGCAGTTCCTCCCAGATCTGGTCGCGCGCCTCGTTGTGCGGGGTGCCGGGTTCGGCCGCTCCGAACGCCTCGGCCCAGTCGTCGGCGCCCAACCAGACGTCCGACCAGTGGGTCGAGACCGTCATCCCCTCGGTGGGCGGGTTCTCGTAGAACCTGACGGCCGGCTCGATCGCCTTCACCATGTCCGCGGACGACTTCAGGCGGGCCACGTCCGGGTCGGTCTCGACCGTCGCTCCGGCTCCCTCGGTCACGAGGTCCCGCAGGGTGCAGGTCTGTACGCCCTCCTCCCCGAGGCTGGGCAGGACGTCGGCGACGTAGGCCAGGTAGGGCTGGTGCGGGCCGACGAACAGCACGCCGCCCCGGTGGTGCCCGAGGCGGGGGTCGGAGTAGAGGAGGTAGGCGGAACGGTGCAGGGCGACGACGGTCTTCCCCGTCCCCGGGCCGCCGTCGACGACGAGAGCGCCGCGGGACCCCGCGCGGATGATGGCGTCCTGGTCGGCCTGGATGGTGCCGAGCACGTCCCACATCCTGGGCGACCGGTCGCCGCCCAGGCTGGCGATGAAGGCGGACTGGTCGTCGAGCGCGGCGTGCCCGTCGAACCCGTCCTGGACGAACACCTCGTCCCAGTAGTCGTTGATCCGGCCGCGGGCCCAGCGATACCTGCGGCGGCTCGCCAGCCCCATCGGGTTGGCGTGGGTCGCTCCGAAGAACGGCTCCGCCGCGGGGGAGCGCCAGTCGAGCAGCAGCCGGCGGCCCGCCCTGTCCGTGAGGCCGAGGCGTCCGACGTACACGGGCTCGGGATCGTCCGCGCCGACCATGCGTCCGAGGCACAGGTCCAGGCCGAAGCGACGCAGGGCGCGCAGGCGAGCGGTCAGCCGGTGGATCTCCATGTCCCGGTCCATCGCCTGCCGGCCCTTTCCGCCGGGCGACCTGCGCTCGGCGTCGAGGCGGTCGGACAGGTCGGCGATCGCCTGTTCGAGGCTCTCCGCGATGGCCGCGAAGTGCCGCTCGTCACCGCCGATCAGCGCCGCGTCGGCCTTGGGGGAGAGGTGCTCGGGAAGGTCGAACGCACTGGTGGTCAGCGGGTTCACGTTCATCTGCTCCGATCTGTGGGTGGCCGGCGACCATGACGCCCGGCCCTCGCTCCCGCGCGGGTCCGGGGTGGTGGGAGCCGTCTCAGGCACGGCTGCCGGGAACCGTCGTCTCCCCGGGTTCCGGCTCCGGCGGACGATTCTGCGGCACGACCCGGGTCTTGCCGCAAGCCCCCCGCTGCGCTATACGTTGAGAGTGGAAAGGAGGATCACCCTTCTTTCTTTCGCCGTCCGGGTCGCCGTCCGGGCACCGGCTCGGAGCGAGTCGACCGCCGAAGGCCAGTTCGTCCGGCGCTCCTCAGCTCCCGCACACCTTCCGCTACGGCAGATCCGGTACGTACGCCGCCCCTTCCACCGTGCTGAGCGGCCGCCCGGCCCTGGCGCTCGCCCACCCACCTCGTGCTGTGGCGAGTTCTCAGCACACTTCCCCTGTCATGGTCGTGTCCCAGCGCATGCCGGCGACCATGTGTTCCAGGTAGCCCGCGTCGCTGACCGTCACCGTGATCTCCGCGTACGGAAGTCCGGCCAGGGAGTGGTCGTCGAACACGGCCCACACGTCGTAGTCGTCCAGATCGGCGGGACCGTCCGGCTCCTCGGGATCCCAGGGCTCGTTCGGGTCCTTCAGCGCCGCGACCTCGCTCCGTAGCGGGACGTTCCGGTACGGGCTGATGTCGTAGGAGGTCACAATGTCGGCGGCGCGTTGTGAGAACTCCTCGGCGTTGCCGGAAGTGAACACGGAATAGCCGGGGCGGCTGCCCCCGCTCAGCTTGTACACGTCTTCGGCTTTGCGCCTGGGTTCGAGGACGGTCTCGCCGTCGTCTGCGAGCAGGTACCCGTCTTCGGTGACCCTTATCTCCTTGCCGAGGATGAGCTCGAAGAGACTCGAAAACTCGTCCTTCAGCCGCATGCCTGTGGTGATCTCCTTGCCCTGGTGCTCGGTGAAGGGGTACCGCTCTCCGTCTTCGTCGTCCTCGTCGCGCAGATACCCGTGGTCCAGCTTCCACCAGGCGTCGACCAGGAGGGACAGGGGGAAGACGGTCTCCTCCGGCACAAAGGGGACGTCGGGGTTGACGATGTGCACCCTCCCACGGAGGGTGGAGCCGTCGACGGAGTCGACGGACACGGTAAAGATCGTGGTCACGCTGGGGGCGCCCCTTCAGCCGGAGACAGTGGTCACATCTGATCACCAGTGAGTCCGGATAGTAGACGTCCGGGCCGACACTCGCCTCCGGCGTCGGCACCCGCAGCCGACACCTCCTGGCGGACGCTCTTGTCGCTGCGCCCACGAGGATGCCGGGAGGAAGGCTCGGCGGTCGCACCGTCCGGCGGATACGCGGGACGCACCGCGTCTAGCATTTCGCGGGTGACCACCTACGACGATCCTGACACGTTCGGCCACCTGGACTTCTCGGCCCTTCCGCAGCGCCAGCAGCGGATCCTGGCCACGATCCGGGACTGGGTGGTCAGGTACGGGCATCCTCCGAGCACGCGCGAGATCGGCCGCGCGGTCGGCCTGCGGTCGCCGTCGTCGGTGTCGAAGCACCTGAGAAGCCTGGAGGACAAGGGATTCCTCAGCCGGGCCACGACGATGACCCGGCCGATCGACGTGCGGCCGTTCCTGCGGGCCTCGGCGCCGCGACCGGTGGCCGACCTGGTGACCGTGCCCGTGGTCGGAGACATCGCCGCGGGCAGCCCCATCTCCGCCGACGAGCACCTGGACGGCACCCTGACCCTGCCTCGCGACCTCACCGGGCGCGGCACCGTGTTCGGCCTTCGCGTGCGGGGCGAGTCGATGGTCGGAGCCGCGATCTGCGACGGCGACATCGTCGTGGTGCGGCAGCAGCCCGAGGCCCACTCCGGCCAGATCGTCGCCGCGATGATCGACGGTGAGGCCACTGTCAAGGTGTACCGCCGTCGCGACGGGCACGTCTATCTCGAACCGCGCAACGCCGGTTACGAGATCATCGACGGCGACGGCGCCACGGTGCTGGGCATCGTGGTCTCGGTCCTGCGCAGCGTCTGAGCACCCGAGGTCGTCGGCCGGACCTGCCGGGAGGCTGGCGGAGGCGACCAGCAGATGCTCGGTCGTGCCGGGGCGTGGGGAACGCCGTCGACCGTGGTGCCCGGCGAGAGCCGCAGTCGCCAGATCGCACCGGCCCAGCCGGCCGCGGTCGGCGGGCTGGCCACCGCCCTTCGGATGGTGGCCGTAGCGCTTCGAGAGCTCCCGGAGCGAAGGAGCGGTCAAGCCCTGAGTCCCACGGCGTCGGGTGTGGCCGGGACTACAGTGCCGCCGACACCAGCGTGCGCAGCGCGGCGAGCGCCCGGTGGGGGTCGACCCGGTCGGGCGCGAGGAGCCACTGCTGATGGATGCCGATGCCCGCGCCGACGATCGCGACGGCCAGCGCGTCGGCGGGCAGCTCGGGTGGCAGCGGCACCCGCTCCAGCCATCGCCTGCAGTGTTCGCGCAGCGCGTCGTGGATCTCGAGGTAGCGGCCGTGGATGGGCGAGCCCGGCTCCAGCGCCTCGACCAGGAGCGTGACGAAGAGCCGGGTCGTCGGCAGTGTCAGCAGGGCGCCGAGCCCCTCCACCAGGCGCTCGAACCCCGCCTCCACGCTCTCCGCCTCGGTGACGCCGAGGCGGACCAGCTGGACCGAGCGTTCGAGCACGGCCAGCAGCAGGCCCTCCTTGCTGCCGAAGTGCCAGGGGATCGAGCCTCTGCTGATCCCGGACCGTTCGGCCACGTCGGCGAACGTGGTCTGCCGGTATCCCTTCTCGGCGAACAGCTCCGCCGCCGCGGTGAGGATCAGCTCGCGGCTCTCCTGGCTGGTCTGCTCTCGTCGCGTTGTCACGCCACCTCCTTGTGTGCTAGCAATCGTAATCTATGCTGGCGAACACAGGAGGTTGTCCGTATGAGACTCGCGAACACCGCGCACACGTCGCGCCCCTGGCGGATCCACGAGATCGCGCGCGACTTCCGGCTCGAGGACGTGTGGGCGCTGCCGACCCCGGGAGGGCCGGACGAGCTGGAGCTGCTGGTGCGGCAGATCACCTCCGGGGAGGGACGCTTCTCCGGAGCGACCCGCGTGCTCTTCGCGCTCCGCTGGAAGATCGGGGAGCTGCTCGGCTGGGACGGGCCCGACTCGGCCGTCGGCGCCCGGGTGCGGACACTGCGCGACCGGTTGCCGGCGGACCTCCGCGACGCCCCAGCCGGGCC
Source organism: Nonomuraea indica (assembly GCF_002850745.1). Classification (GTDB taxonomy): domain Bacteria; phylum Actinomycetota; class Actinomycetes; order Streptosporangiales; family Streptosporangiaceae; genus Nonomuraea; species Nonomuraea indica. Next base: position 79,693 of record NZ_PJOK01000064.1, on the reverse strand, counting down.
GGACCCCCGCGCGATCCCGTTCACCTCGGTCTACCGGACGCGCGACGAGTGGGCGGCGGAGATGGCCAACCGGACCGTGCACACGGTGATGCACATCGGCTGGGTGCCCGACGGGGCGGGCGGGTACCGCGGTCAGATGGCCGTGCTGGTCAAGCCCAACGGGCTGTTCGGGGCGGCCTACATGGCGGCGATCAGGCCGTTCAGGCGGCTGATCGTCGATCCGGCGGTGGTCCGCATGATGGGACGCGGCTGGCGCCACGCCGCCCGGTGAGCCGCCCGGCGGTGAGCGGCGCGCCGCCGATCCCGCCGCGTGAGCACGCAGAGGGACACGCCGGCTCGTCACACGCTGCGGGACACGGCGCGGGGAGGCGCGGCGCGGGGAGGCGCGGCGCGGGGAGGCGCGGCGCGGGGGCGGGGGCGGGGGGAGAGCGTGGCAGGCCCGGCCGGGCCGCCGTGGGGGCATGGCTCAGGAATCGCGGTCGCTTCGGACCTCGAGCCGCGGGGCCGGGCGGGCGGCCCAGCTCGCCAGGAAGCTCAGGGCCTGCTCGGCGGCCGAGCCCGGCTCCGCCAGGTAGGTGACGAGGACCTGGTCGGGGTCGCCGCCGACCCGGAGCGTCTCGCAGTCGAGCCGCATCTCGCCCGCCAGCGGATGGTCGAGATGCACCGTGCCGGTCGAGCGTTCCTTGACGTCGTGCCCGGCCCACAGTCGCCGGAAGTCGGGGCTCCGCATCGACAGCTCGCCGATCAGGGCGGCGAGCCGCCGGTCGCCGGGATGGCGGCCCGCGTCGAGCCGGAGGAAGGCGACCGTCTCGCGGGCCTTGTCCTCCCAGTTGCGGTAGAGGGCGCGGAACGACGGGTCCAGGAAGACCAGGCGCGCGCAGTTGAGCCCCGCGGCGGGCAGGATCGGCTCGGCGCTCACGCTGCCGAAGAACAGCGCGGTGGCCAGCCGGTTGGCGGCGAGCAGCTCGCAGCGGCGGCCCAGGACGAACGCGGGCGCGTCGACCGCGTCGAGCATGCGCTGGATGGTCGGCCGCACCCGCGGGGCGGGGCTGCGCGCCGTCTGCCGGGGCCGGGCGAGGTTGCGCAGGTGGGCGTGCTCGGTCTCGTCCAGCGCCAGGGCCCGGGCGATCGCGTCGAGGATCTCGTCGGAGACGTTCGCGGCCCGCCCCTGCTCCAGCCGGACGTAGTACGGGACGCTCACCCCGGCGAGCAACGCCACCTCCTCGCGGCGCAGCCCGGCGACCCTGCGCCGCTCGCCGTAGGTCGGCAGCCCCGCGTCCTCCGGTCGCAGGCGCGCCCGGCGCGATCGCAGGAAGTCACCCAGTTCGCGGCCCGTGTCCATGCCGCCCAGTATCGGGCATCCCGCCGTGGCGGACCTGACCCTGCCAGTACCACCTTCGCAGGGGTGCTGGCAGGCCCCGTACGACCTCGCGCAGCATCGAGCCCAGCGAAGAACTCGAGCACTGGAGGAACGCGATGACTGCGAACTCACCTCTCACCGGCCGGCGAGCTGTCGTGACCGGGGCCTCATCGGGCATCGGCGCGGCCACGGCCCGGCTGCTCGCCGCACAGGGGGCACGGGTGGCTCTCGTCGCCCGCCGCCGGGACCGGCTGGACGCCGTGCGCAAGGAGATCGAGAACGCGGGCGGGTCGGCCGTGGCCGTGCCCTTCGACCTCACCGCCGGTCAGATCGACGGGCAGGCGGTGGCGCGGGAGCTGGGCGGCGTGGACCTGCTGGTCAACGCCGCAGGCATCCTGACGCCGGGCCTGGCGGCGGACGGCCGGATCGACGAGTGGGAGCGCCAGGTCGAGGTGAACCTCACCGGCCTGCTGCGGTCCACCCGGGGGTTCCTGCCGTTCCTCACCGAGGCCGCGTCGGCCGGCGGGCCCGCCGACCTGGTGAACATCTCGTCGGTCGCGGCGAGCAAGGCGGAGTTCGGCGCGGGCGTGTACGCCGCGACCAAGGCGGCCGTCAGCCACCTGTCCAGGAACCTCAGGCTGGAGCTGGCCCCGGCCGGGATCCGCGTCACCGACATCCAGCCCGGCATGGTCGTCACCGACCTCCTGTCAGGGTCGGAGCTCGGAACCGCCTGGTCCGAGGACATGAAGACCCGCATCGACCCCCTCGCGGCCGAGGACCTGGCGGAGGTCGTCGCCTTCGCCGTCGGCCGCCCGGCCCATGTGAGCCTGCCGGAGGTGATCGTCATGCCGGCCAAGCAGACGTGAGCGTGTCCGGCGTCGGCCGGTGCCCGGCTCGCCCCTGCTAACCTAGGAGCATTAGGAAATTACCTAGGAGTTCTCATGACAGTGAACGCGCTCCAGGAACGGGTGCAGCGGGCCATCGACGAGCTGGTCGCCTCGGGCCGCGAGCTGGGTGTCCAGGTGGCCGCCTACGTGCGGGGCGAGCTCGTCGTCGACGCGTGCGCGGGTGTCGCCGACCCCGGCTCCGGCCGGCCCGTCACACCGGACACGCCGTTCTTCAGCTTCTCGACGGGCAAGGGCATGACGGCCACCGCCGTCCACGTCCTGGTCGAGCGGGGAGAGCTCGACTACGACCTGCGCATCGCCGACGTGTGGCCGGAGTACGCCCAGCACGGCAAGGGCGGCACCACGCTGCGGCACGCGCTGACCCACGCGGCCGGCGTGCCCGCCCTGCCCGCCGGCGTCACCGCCGAGGACTTCACCGACTGGACCCGCATGTGCGCGCTCGTGGCCGGCAGCGAGCCGCTGTGGGAGCCGGGCACGGCCCACGGCTACCACGCGTGGACCTACGGCTGGCTGGTCGGCGAGACCGTGCGCCGCGCCACCGGCCGCACCCTCGCGCAGGTCCTCGCCGAGGACGTCGCCGAGCCGCTGAAGGTGCCCGGCGAGCTGTTCTTCGGCGTGCCCGCCGACCAGCAGCACCGGCTCGCGGTCCTGCGCGACGGCAACTGGTCGGCGGCGCTGGAGCAGATCAGCTCCGCCGTTCCCCGGCTCGACCTCGTCGCGCCGCCCGGCGTGCGGCCGGACGCCGCCATCGGCGGCCGGCCCGACGTCCTGCGCGCCGACGTGCCCGCGGTGGGCACGATGACCGCCCGCGCGGCGGCGCGGATGTACGCCGCGCTCATCGGCGAGGTCGACGGGGTCCGCCTCGTCTCTCCCGAACGCCTGGCGGAGATGACGGCGGTGGCGGTCGGCGGGCCGGACTGGGTGTTCGGCGCCGATGTCGAGCGTGCCCTCGGCTACTCGATCGAGGGGGGCGGCGCCATGTTCGGCGCGAGCGGCAGCGGCGGCAGCCTGGCCGGGGCCGCTCCGGCCCACGGTCTGGCCCTCGCCGCCACCAAGAACCTCCTCACAGCCGGAGAGGACGACCCGATGGAGGACCTGCGCGCGCTCATCCTGGAGGCGGTGGCGTAGCGTCCTCGGCCGGGCGGAGCCGCCACAGGGAGGTGACCTCCGCGGCGCGGGCCGCGTGCAGCGGGTCACGCGGGTCCGCGGCGCGCGGATGCCCCGGCCGGGTGTCGAGGCGGCCCGCCACCCGCAACCCTGCCGCCCGGATGTCGGCCAGCAGGTGATCGCGGGTGCGCAGCCCCAGGTGTTCGGCCAGGTCCGACAGGATCAGCCAGCCCTCGCCGCCCGGCTCCAGGTGGCCGGCCAGCCCGTACAGGAACCCGCGCAGCATCCGGCAGCCGGGGTCGTAGACGGCGTGGTCGACGGCGGAGACCGGCGTCGCCGGGATCCACGGCGGGTTGCACACGACGAGCGGAGCGCGGCCGGCCGGGAACAGGTCGGTCCGCAGCACCTCCACCCGGCCGGCCAGGCCGAGCCGGTCGAGGTTGTCGCGGGCGCAGGCCACCGCGCGCGCGTCCTGGTCGGTGGCCACCAGCCGTTCGACACCCCGGCGGGCGAGCACGGCGGCGAGCACGCCGGTGCCCGTGCCGATGTCGAACGCCCTCGTCCGGGAGGGCAGGGGCGCCCTGGCGACCAGGTCGACGTACTCGCCGCGGACGGGGGAGAAGACGCCGTGGTGCGGATGGACGCGAGCACCGAGCGCGGGCACCTCCACCCCCTTCCTGCGCCATTCGTGCGCCCCGGCGATGCCCAGCAGCTCGCGGAGCGGGGCCACCGACGGCCCGGTGGCGGGACCGTACACCTCGGCGCACGCCCGGCGCAGGTCGGGGGCGCGCCGCAGCGGCACGGTGTGGTCGGCCAGCAGCGGCACCAGCAGGCGGCCGAGCACGCGCGCCGTCCGCGAGCGGGCCAGCCTGTGCCGGTGGAAGGCGGCGGCCGGCGAACCATCGGCCGGCGAGCCGTCACCCGGCGCGCCACCGACCGGTGGCGCGCCGACCGGCGAGGCACCGACCGGCGAGGCGTCAGCCGGTGGGGCAAGGGCGGCGTCGCCGGATGGCTCCGCCCGGGTGGCCATGACCCGGCTGCGCGCGTCGCGCCGGGCCATGGCGCTCAGCAACTGGCGGGCGTTGTGGAAGTCGCCGCGCCACAGCAGCGCCGTGCCGTCGCGGGCCAGCCGGTAGGCCGTGTCGGCACTGATGCGGTCGTCGGCGACCACGACACGAGCGGGCGGCGGCGCTCCGGCGGCGGAACGCCAGCGCGCGGAGCGCGCCTCACCGTCCTCGGTCCAGTGAATCTCGAGCACTCGGGCTCCTCATGATCGAACCAATGATGGTCATGAGAAGCACCTCGTCGCGGCGGGTGTCAGCCGGTCGTGCCCTCCCGCGAGGAGGTGCGTGCCGGGACGTCGCCGAGAACCATGCCGGGCGGCGGGAACGTCATGATCGACCTCCTCGTGGGGACGTGAACGATCACATGCTATCGAGTGTGGTCGTGGGGGAGCCGGTCCAGGCGACGCGGCGGTACCACTCGTTGGCCAGCATCTGGGCGCGGGCCTGCTCGGGCAGGGCTGTCAGCAGCGTCATCGACGCGCCCCTCCCGACCTCCGACTCGTGCGCGAGCATGGCCTCCCACTTGCGATCGGCCCACCGCCCGACGTCCAGGTGCGTGGTGACCTGCTCGTCGGGGACGCCGGGCAGCGTCTGGCCGGGGGCGGGCGGCGAGCCGAAGACCGCCTCCCAGTGCGCGGCCACCACCGAGCGCGGGATGGTCGTCAGGTACACGGCGCGGGGCCGCCAGGGCTCGCCGGTGCCGGGATAGAGCTGGTCGTACCCGGCGGCCTCGACCGCGGCCAGGGTCACCCGGTGGGCGTGGACGTGGTCGGGATGGCCGTACGAGCCGTAGCCGTCGTAGGTGATCACGACGTCCGGCCGGAACTCCCTGATGTGCTCGACCAGCCGCCCCACCGCCTCGTCGAGCGGCACGTCCACGAACCGCGGGGCGCCGGGCGCCGACTCGGCCTTGCGCGCGTCGGCGTACCCGAGCAGCCGCGGCCTCCCCGCGCCGAGGATGCCGAGCGACCGCTCCAGTTCGGCGGCGCGGACGGTGCCCTGCGCCCAGGTGCTCGTCACCACCGCGGTCCGGGCGCCCTCGTCGGCGTACCTGGCCAGGGTGCCGCCCGTCCAGATGGCCTCGTCGTCCGGATGGGCGTGCACGCACAGCAGGCCGAAATCCATCCCGCTCCCCCTCTTGGTGATCTTCAGCGCCTCATGCTAGCCGGGAACGCGCTCCGGGACCGAAGATCACTCGTACGTCGGCGAAGCAGGCCGGGGGGCCTGGGTGCGGGGGACGTCCTTGACGAAGAGGATCCCGTCGGTCGCGGCCAGGTGGGCGGGGTCCAGCGGGAAGTAGCCGAACCAGGGGGACACGCGGGGGACGGGTCCGGCGTGGCCGAAGGTGGCGGCCAGCCGGTCAGGGTCGACGACGTAGCGGTCCTCCGGGAGCGCGTACAGAAGGCCCTCGACGGTGTCCGAGGGCGGGGTGCCCACCCCCTGGTGCCGGATCGTGCCGAGGGCCGTGGCCACGAAGGCGTACCTCTCGCCCAGGCGGGCGCTGACGAGCGCGCCGGCGCTCCACCACTCCGGCCGCAGGTCGCCCAGCCGCATCCGGCTCTTGTCCCGCTTGAGATGGAGATTGTGGCCGTGGACCAGCGCCGGCCCCGCTCGGCGACGGCGAGAAGGTTGTCGGCCATCATCGAATCCCGCAGCGCGCACAGCCGTGTCACGCGGCTCGGTGACGTGTCGGCCATCCAGAAGTGGTAGCGCAGCAGGCCGGTGGCGGCGTCGACGGGGTGGGCGGCTGCCTGGCTGCCAGAAGTCATGCCTTCAACGGTATCATTGAACCTTCCGTTGATACTTTCCCACGACTTCGCTAGGGCGATGAGACGAAACCTTCGAAGCGGCGATCGGCTGAGGCCGGTCGACCTGGCGCGCGAGCACGGCCTGTCCACGCAGGCGATCAGGAACTACGAGGAGGCCGGCATCCTTCCCGCCGCCGGTCGCACCGCCCACGGCTACCGCACCTACACCCCGCTGCACGCGCAGGCCCTGCGCGCGTTCCTCGCCCTCGTGCCCGGCCACGGCCATCCGACGGCCACGTCGATCATGCAGGCGGTCAACCGGGACGCGGCCGAGGAGGCGTTCCGCCTCATCGACGAGAGCCACGCCCAGCTCCTCGACGACCGCCGCACCCTCCGGGCCGTCGAAGCCGCGCTCCGCGACCTCGCTCCCGTCCCGCAGGAGCGCGGCGACACGTTCGTCGGCCCCCTGGCGAGAGGGCTCGGCCTGCGCCCGGCCACCCTGCGCAAGTGGGAACGCGCCGGGCTGGTCCAGCCGCGCCGCGACCCCCGGACGGGCTACCGCGTCTACAGCGCGGCCGACGTACGCGACGCCCGGCTGGTCCACCAGCTCAGGCGGGGCGGCTACCTGCTGGAGCAGATCGCCCCGCTGATCGCGCAGGTCCGCTCGGCCGGCGGGGTCGTGCCGCTGGAGTCGACGCTGCGCGACTGGCACGCCCGCCTTTCGGCGAGGAGCCGCGCCATGCTGGCGGGCGCCGCCGCGCTGCACGCCTATCTCGGCTCCCGCCCGGGTTGAGGGTGGACGGTGGCGGCGGGTGGGGCGTTCAGTCCTGCGGGGCGGTGATGGTCAGTCCCGCGGCGGCGGCGCCGGAGTAGTCGTCGTCGATGTGCACCACCGCCCGTCCGGCCCGGGCCAGCAGGCTGGTGGCGACGGCGGCCCGGTAGCCGGAGCCGCAGTGCACCCAGACGGTCCCGTCCGGCACGTCGGCCAGCCGCGCGGGCAGCTCAGGCAGCGGGATGTGCGTCGCGCCGTCGATGTGCCCGTCGTGCCATTCGTTGGTCATGCGCACGTCCAGCACGACGTCGGGAGCGGGCAGGTCGTGGCCGGTCCGGCCGGCGCGGGCGGCGGCCAGGTCGGCGAAGGTGGCCACCGTCAGCCCGGTCAGCCGGGTCTGCTCCCCGCCGGCCCACTGCTCGGGGGTGCCGGTCGCGGTGGCGGCCGGGCGGTCTATGCCGATGCGGGCCAGCTCGCGCTGGGCGGCGGCGACCTGCTCCGCCGACTCGCCCAGCAGCGTGATCGGCGCGCCCCAGGGGGCCATCCAGCCCAGCCAGGTCGACATCGGCCCGTCCAGCCCGAAGCTGAGCGTGCCGGTCAGGTGGCGGGTGGCGAAGGCCTTGCGCGAGCGCAGGTCCACCACCCACTCGCCGGCCTGGATGCGTTCGCGCAGCTGGGCGGCATCGGCTGCCCGCACCGGGGTCAGGTCGAGCAGGTCGGCGCCGGCGCTGTTGCGCGCGCCCATGTGGGCGTAGTAGGCCGGGTAGGCGTCCAGGCCCGCGAGCGTCCGGGTGACGAAGTCGTCGGCTTCCAGCCGCAGCGCCGGGTTGGCCTGCTTCTCGCGGCCGATGGTGGAGGCCGGGGCGTCCGACTGGGCGGCCGAGCAGAAGCTGCCGAACCCGTGGGTGGGCCAGATCTGCGCACCGTCGGGGAGGAGGTCGGCCAGGCGGCGCGCCGAGGCGTGCTGGTGGTGGGCCAGGGTGTGGGCGTGCTCGGCGCCGAGCAGATCGGTGCGGCCGGTGGTGCCGAACAGCAGCGACCCGCCGGTGAAGACGCCTTCGGGTCCGGCCGGGCCGGTCAGGATGTAGGACAGGTGGTGGAAGGTGTGACCCGGGGTGGCCACCGCCGAGACCCGCATCGCGTCGGAGACGGCGATCTCGTCGCCGTCCGCCACCGCCAGCCGGTCGAAGCCGACCTCGTCGGCGCCGGCGACCAGGTAGGTGGCGCCGGTCATCCGCGCCAGGGCCAGGCCGCCAGAGACGTAGTCGTTGTGCAGGTGGGTCTCGGCCGCGTGGGTGACGCGCACGCCGAGCCGTCCGGCCAGGGTCAGGATCCGGTCGATGTCACGCTGCGGGTCGACCACCAGCGCGACGCGGCCGTCATGGGCCAGGTAGCTGCGGTCGCCCAGCGAGGAGGTCTCCACCACCTCGACGTGGATCGTGGTCATCGTCGTGCCGCCTTAGCGTCGTCGGGATCGGGAGCGGTCGTCGTCGTGTGCAGGAACACCTACGGGGGTGTCGGGGGCGTCCACCGTCACGCGTGTCCGCATATACCCCAGGGGGTACCCAGCCTCACATCTTGAGGAAACGCATACCCCGGGAGGTACATTCCAACCGATGATGTCCGGCTGTCCCCACGAGGGACTTTGGTCCCGGCCATCGTGGACCTTACGCCCCCTCACCCGCCCGGCGGCGCGACGTAGCGTGCTCATGACCCGGTCGACGAACCGGGCGGCGGCACGACCGGGGTCGCGTGCTCCCGGCTCGCAGAGGGAGGAAGCCGGCATGCCACCCGTAGAGGTGATGCTCGGAGCCGACAAGGAACGGGCACCGGCCAGGCCGCGCGCCTCGTGGCACCTACGGGCGAACGCGATCGTGGTGGCCTGGCTCGGCCTCACCGTGGCGGCGGCCCTGGCCCAGGGGGAGCTGCCCGCGCCCCGCTGGCTGGTCGTCCACCTCTTCCTGCTCGGCGCGGTGAGCACCGCCATCCTCATCTGGAGCGAGCACTTCGCCACCGCCCTGCTGCGCACCCGCGGCCCCGACCAGCGGGCGAGCCTCACCCGGCTGGGCGCGCTCAACGCCGCCACCGTGGCCGTGCTGGCCGGCGTCACCGTGGGCCCCTGGCCCGTGGCGGCGGCCGGGGCCGCGGCGATCGTGGGCGTGGCCTGCTGGCACGCGGTGGTGCTGGCCCGGATGGTCAAACGAGCGCTGCCGGGCCGGTTCGGGCACGTCATCGGCTGGTACCTGGCCGCCGCGGGGGCACTCGCCACCGGCGGCACCCTCGGCGGGCTGCTCGCCGCCCACACCGGTCAGGGCGGGCACGGCGTGGCGCACGCCCGGATGTACGCCGCCCACACCGAGGTCAACCTGTTCGGCTGGGTGACGTTCACGGTGCTCGGCACACTGTTCACGCTGTGGCCGACCGTGCTGCGGACGCGCCTGTCGGAGGTGACCCGCCGCTGCTCGCGCGCCGCGCTGTGGCCGTCGGTGGCCGGGCTCGCCGTGACGGTGGCCGGCCTGCTGCTCGGCTGGCGCTGGGTGGCGGTCGCCGGGCTCGCGGTCTACGCGGCGGGCGTGGCGGTGGCGCTGGCGCCGCTCGTGGAGACCCTGCGGCGCCGCCGCCCGCACACCGGGGCGTCCTGGACGCTCGCCGCGAGCGGCTGCTGGCTGGTGGTCGCGCTGGTCGCCGACCTCGTCATCGTGGCCACGCGCGGCACCGACGGCCTGGAGTCCGCCCTGGAGCCGTTGCTGCCGTTGCTGCTCGCGGGGTTCGTCGCGCAGGTGCTGCTCGGCTCCCTCATGCACCTGCTGCCGGCGGTCCTCGGCGGCGGCCCGGCGCGGTTCAAGGAGAACGCGGCCCTGCTCGAACGCGGCTGGCCGTACCGGCTGGCCGCGGCGAACCTCGGAGTGGCGCTGCTCGCCCTGCCGCTGCCCGAGCCGTTCGGCCTGGCGGGGTGGGCGCTCGTGCTCGCGTCCGGCGCGGCGTTCGTCGCGCTGGCCGCCGTCGCCCTGCTGCGGCCCCGCGGCCGGATGTCGCCCGCGCACGCCGGGCTGGTCGCCGGCTGCCTGCTGACCGCCGCTGCCGTCGCGGTGGCGATGTCCGGAGGCGACACCCCGGCCCGGCACGACGTCGCGCCGGGCGGCGCGCGGACGGTCGAGGTGACGCTGTCGGGAATGCGGGTACGGCCCGCCACCATCACCGCCGCCCCCGGCACCGTGCTGACGCTGCGCGTGACCAACACCGACGCGCAGCGGCACGACCTGCGGCTGTCCACCGGCGAACGCACCCCCATGCTCGCCCCGGGCGCCACCGCCGCGCTCACGCTCGCCCCGCTGGCCGAGCCGGTGGACGGCTGGTGCACGGTCGCGGGCCACCGGGCCGCCGGCATGACCCTGCGCATCACTCCCACCTCCGCCACCGCCGCCGCCCCCACCGCGGCGCCCGGTGCCGCCGCGCACTCCGGCCACACCGGCGCGGGTCTCGACCTCGGGGCGCCCATGTCACCCGGCTGGAAACCGTACGATCCCGTGCTGCCGCCCGCGCCGGGCGGCGGGACGCACGAGGTGGAGATCCGGGTGAAGGAGACCGAGCAGGAGGTCGCCCCCGGCGTCCGCCGCACGGTGTGGACGTTCGGCGGCACGTTGCCGGGCCCGACGCTGCGCGGCAAGGTGGGCGACGTGTTCGTCGTGACGTTCGTCAACGACGGCACGATCGGGCACGGCATCGACTTCCACGCCGGAGCGCTCGCGCCGGACGGCCCCATGCGCACCATCGATCCGGGGCAGCGGCTGACCTACCGCTTCCGCGCCGACCGGGCCGGGGCGTGGCTGTACCACTGCTCCACCATGCCGATGAGCCACCACATCGCCCACGGCATGTACGGCGCGGTCGTCATCGACCCGCCGGAATTGAAGAAGGTCGACCGGGAGTTCGTCCTGGTCCAGGGAGAGCTGTACCTCGGCCGGCCGGGCGACGCGGCCCAGGCGGCCCGGATCCGCGAGAGCCGCCCCGACGGGTGGATGTTCAACGGCACCGCCGCCGGCTACGACCACGCCCCCGTCACCGCGAAGGCGGGCGAGCGGGTCCGCGTCTGGGTGGTGGCCGCCGGACCCGGCACCGGCACGGCCTTCCACGTGGTGGGCGTCCGGTTCGACACCGTCTACAAGGAGGGCGCGTACCTGCTGCGCGAGGACCAGCCGGGCGGCTCCCAGGTGCTGGACCTGGCGCCCGCGCAGGGCGGCTTCGTCGAGTGGGTCTTCCCCGAGGCCGGGCACTACCCGTTCGTCGACCACGCCATGCCGCGCGCCGAGGCGGGCGCGCACGGGATCTTCGAGGTGAGGGCGCCGTGACGTGGTGGTCGGTCGTCCGTTTCCTCCACGTCCTCGGTGCCGCCCTGTGGGTCGGCGGGCAGCTCACGGTCTCGCTCATCGTGCTGCCGCTGGCCCGGCGGCTGCTCGACGGCGAGCGCCGGGCCACGGTGCTGCGCGAGGTCGGGCGGCGGTTCGGGATGTTCACCGCCGCCGTGTTCCTGCCGGTGCAGCTCGCCACCGGCGTGGCCATCGCCGTGCACAAGGGCGTCACCTGGGCCTCGCTGCTGCAGCCCGGCTACGGGCGCGTCCTGGCGGCCAAGCTGCTGCTGTTCGGCGCGGTGATGCTGGCGGCCGGCCTGCACGGGTGGGCCAGCGGGGCGGGGCGGGCGGGCACCGCGCGGGCGCTGGCCGTGGCCTCGCTCGTCGGCTCCCTCGGCATCGTCCTGCTCGCCACCGCCCTGCCCGCCACGTAGGGCCGTGACGATCGCGCGCCCGGGCGGAGCTCAGGCCCTCCGGGTGATGCGGATCTTCGACTGCTTGTGCGGGAGCTTCTCCCAGTCGTCCATGAACCTCGCGTCCAGGCCGTACCGGTTCGCCAGCGCCACGAGCGTCTCGGTGCGGTAGTAGAAGTCCTCCCGCAGCACGTGGTGCTCCTTGCCCTCCGTGCGGTCGAAGGTGAAGTCGAACCACCCGTCCGGCCGCATCACCCGGCCCACGTGGGCGAAGCACTCCTCGATGACGGACAGCGGCGAGTGCGAGAAGACGCTGTGGGCGTGCACGACGTCGAAGTGCTCGTCCGGCAGGAACGCGAGCCGCAGGTCGCGCACCGGCGTCAGGTGCGGCAGCTTGTCGCGCAGGCCGTGCTCGACCAGCGTCCCCTGGGCGGCGATGAGGATGTCCGGCGAGATGTCGATGCCGTAGTAGTTGCCCGTGTGCAGGTAGTCGATGAACAGATGCCCGGCGCGCAGGTTGCCGCAGCCGATCTCCAGCATCCTGAACTCCGGCTTCAGCCCGTGCTCGAGCAGGTAGTCGAACTGCATGCGGCCGAGCGCCAGCCAGCGTTCGTGGCTGTGCGAGCCGACCGCGCCCTCGGGGCTGCGGGCGGTGTCGGACTTCATGACGGCCCGGTAGTAGGCGACGTGGTCGCGGGTGCTCAGCCGCAGCCAGGTGTCGCGGGCCAGCCTGCGCAGATGCGGTGCGATCTTCTGGGGGTTGCGCAGCGCGTAGCGGGCCTGGTGCGCGAGGCTCGAACGGTTGTGTTTCAACGGTGGCCACCTGACGTGATTCCTACGGGGATTCGGAATCTAGGCAGTGCCGTGTCAGCCCTCCATCACCCCCGCGTATGAGGAAGGCAAAAATGGCCGCCGGGTGAGGACCGCGCGCCCGTTTCGTCACGGGTCGCCCGCTTCGCGCCCTGGCTTCGCGGGCTATGGTCGGGTGGCTTGTCAGCGGAGGTGGGCGCCGGTGGTCAGACTGGACCGATTGGTCAACGTGCTGGGCGGGTACGGGGTGCGGCTGTGCGGCGGGCCCGGCACGCGTTCGGCGCAGCTGCGCAGCGTGGCGATGCCGGGCGACGCCGACCGGTGGGTCTCCGGTGACGTCTTCCTGGCCGTGGGAGCCGCCTCGGTGACAGAGGCGGTGCGGTGGGCGGTGTCGGCCCGGGCCACGGCCGTCCTGGTGCGCGCCGGGGCCGAGGCCGAGCGCGAGGCGTCCGCGGCCGGGGAGAGCCAGGGCGTCGCCGTGCTGCTGGTCGATCCCGAGGTGTCCTGGAGCCAGCTCGCCGGCCTCGTCTACGGGCTGGTGCTGGAGGGGCGCGAGACCGAGTCGGGGCGCGGGCCGACGGACCTGTTCGCGCTGGCCGACAGCCTGGCGGACGTGGTGGACGGCGCGGTGACCATCGAGGACCGGCTCTCGCGGGTGCTGGCGTACTCACGGTCCCAGCAGGCCGGCGATCCGGCCCGGCTGGAGACGATCCTGGCCCGGCAGGTCCCGGACAGCCTGCGCGAGCTGTTCCAGGTGCGAGGCGTCTTCGCCCGGCTGGCTGCGGCGGACGAGCCGGTGTTCGTCGAACCCGACCCGCGGCACGGGCTGACCGGCCGGATGGCGGTGGCGGTGCGCGCGGGCCGCGAGTTGCTCGGCTCGGTGTGGGTGACCTGCGGCAGCCCGCTGACGGGGGCGCGCTACCGCGCCCTGGCGGACGGTGCGCGCACGGTGGCGCTGCACCTGCTGCGCTCCCGCGCCAGCGCGGACCTGGAACGGCAGGTGGAGTCGGACCTGGTGATCCGGCTGCTGGAGGGCAGCGCCGACGCCGCGACGATGGTGAGCCGGCTCGGGCTGCCGCAGACGGCGATGCGGGTCATCGCGGTCCGCGCGCACCTCGCCGCCGAGCTGCACGCCGCGCTGCTGCTGGCCTTCGAGCAGGCGACCACCGGTTTCGGCTGGTCCCGGCCGGGACGCAGCACGCTTCTGGGCGACACCCTCTACACGGTCCTGCCGGGTGAGGGCGCCGACGCGGCGCGCGCGTGGGTGGCCGGCCTGCGGGCCGCGCTGCCATCACAGGTGCGGCTCGTGGCCGGGATCGGCGCGGCGGCCGACGCGGCGGAGCTGCCGGCCAGCCGGCAGGAGGCCGACGAGTGCCTGGCGCTGCACGAGAAGGGCGTCCCGCCGGCTACGCCGCCGACCTACGACGAGTCGTGGGACGACATCCTGTTGCAGCGCTTGCGGGCCGCGGCGCGCACCGGCCGGACACCCGCGCGCGGGCCGGTGAGCGCGCTGCGCGGGCACGACGCCGTCCACTCCACCCATTACGTGGCCACGCTGCGGGCCTGGCTGGAGGCGCAGGGCGATCTCACCGTGGCCGCCGACCGGCTGGGCGTCCACCCGAACACCGTGCGCAACCGGCTGCGCCGGATGAACGAGGTCACGCCGCTGGACCTGGACGACGCCCGTAAGCGCCTCGCCATGATCATCATGCTGGCGGCAGCGGACGAGCCGGCCACCGCCCGCCACGGACGCCCCTGACTGTCGCCCGGCCACAAGTCCGGCGACGGAATTGTGGCGTCCGTACAACGCCGCGTGACGTCCTCCGGGCCATGCTGACCTCGGCAACGGCAACTCGTCGCGTATGGAGGTTCGTCATGGTCGGCGCCGAACGCATCGGCAACGGGCCGCGATCGGTGATCGTGGTGGGCGCGGGCATCGTGGGCCTCTCGACCGCGTGGTTCCTGCAGGAACGCGGCGTGCAGGTCGACGTGGTCGACCGCGGGGGAGTGGCGGCGGGCGCGTCCTGGGGCAACGCCGGATGGATCGCGCCGGGCCTGGCCATCCCGCTGAACGAGCCGTCGGTGCTGCGCTACGGCCTGCGGTCGCTGCTGAACCCGGCCGCTCCGCTGCACGTCCCCGCGACCGTCGATCCCGGCCTGTGGTCGTTCCTGATCCGGTTCGCCGCCAACTGCCGGTGGTCGTCGTGGACGCGTGCGGTGCGGGACAACCTGCCGCTGAACGAGGAGAGCATCGAGGCGTACGACGTGCTCACCGGCAACGGGGTGGCGGCGCGCACCGTTCCGGCGCCGATCACCGCGGCGTTCCGCACCCGCAGGCAGGCCGAGGGGCTGCTGCGCGAGCTGCGGCGGCTGGCCAGGGCCGGGCAGCGGGTCGACCACGTCACCCTGGACGGTGACCGGCTGGCCGAGTACATCCCGCTCGCCTCCGACCGGCTCCAGGCGGGCGTGCGGATCGACGGCCAGCGGTACGTCGACCCGGGAGCCTTCGTGCGCGCCCTGGGCGAGGCCGTCATGGCCCGCGGCGCCACCGTCTACGCGCTGGACGTGGCCGACGTGCGCACCGACGGCAGGAAGGCCCTCGTGGTGTCCGGCAACGGCACGCCCCTGTCGGCCGACGCGGTGGTGCTGGCCACCGGGGCGTGGCTGCCGCGACTGGCCCGCCGGTGGGGGGTCCGCGTTCCGGTGCGGGCCGGGCGCGGCTACTCCTTCACCGTGCCGGTCGACCGCCCCGTGCCCGGCCCGATCTACCTGCCGGACGTGCGCGTGGCGTGCACGCCGTACCAGGGGGCACTGCGCGTGGCGGGCACGATGGAGTTCCGTGACCCCGACGCCCCGCGCGTCCCGGCCCGCCTGGAGGCCATCATCGCCTCCGCGCGCCCCCTGCTGGACGGCGTGCGCTGGGAGAAGCGCACCGACGTCTGGGTCGGCCCGCGCCCGGTGACCCCTGACGGGACGCCGCTGATCGGCGCCACGAACACCCCGGGGATCTACGTGGCGGGCGGGCACGGCATGTGGGGCCTCGCCCACGGACCGGCCACCGGCCGCCTGCTGGCCGAGCAGATCACCACCGGCAAGCAGTCCGCCGCCCTGCGCCCCTTCGACCCGCTGCGCTGACCTCGGCCCCGCTGCGCTGACCTCGGCCCCACGGCGCTGACCTCGGCCCCACGGCCTGCCGCCACCGCCGGCGGGAGCGGCCGGGCCGGCTACTCGCCCTGCGCCTGGCGTGCGGCCTGCGCGGTGACGCGTTCGATGGCCTGGACGGCGACCTCGGGCTGGTCGACGAAGATGTGGTGGCCGCTGTTCGCGGCCGTGCTCAGCCTGCCGCCGCTGGACAGGGCGAGCCATGCGCGCTGTCCGGCGGCCCACGCCCGCTCCAGGCGCGGCCCGTACTCGGGGACGGCCTCGAGGTACGGCTTCCCGTGCTGGATCACCTCCACCGGGATGTTCCCCGCGGAACGGACCTCGCCGTCGGTGATGACGAGCTTCTCCGGGTTCTCGCCCTGGAACACCGCCAGGGTCTGCGCGCGCAACTCGGCCGCCGGGCCGGTGGCGGTCTTGGGGATCGTCTTGGTGATGTCCTCCACCATGGTGGGCGGGGTGGCGTCCATCAGGACCAGCCCCTTGACCCTGTCCTGGTGGTCGGGGGCGTACCTGGCGGCGATCAGCCCGCCCAGCGAGTGCCCGGCCAGGACGGCCGGGCCGTCACCGGCGACGCGGTCGAGCACCCCGCTCAGGATCTTCCCGGTGCTGGAGAGGCTCTGCCGGCCGTCCGGCTGGTCGCTCGCGCCGGCGCCGAGCCGGTCGTAGGAACAGACCCGGTTCTTCGCGCTCAGCGTCCTCTGCAGGGCGGCCATCTTGTCCAGCGTCTCGCCTCCTCCGTGCATCAGGACGATGACCGGAGCGCCTTTCTCCGCCTTGCCCGAACAGGACACGTTCACCGACCGGCCCGCGACGTCGATCCTCTGCGTCCCGGAGAGCGGGGCGGGACCGGCTGTCCGCGTGGCGGGAGCGAAGGGGTCCCAGTTCTGCACCGCGTCGCCGTCGCAGCCGGCGACGGCCGCGCCGAGCACGGTGCAGCACAGCGCGGACACGACAACAGTCTTGGTCTTGGGGAGCATGAGGTCCTCCAGCGGGGAGCGGACGCGGGGTGGTGCGCACGGCGGTGTGGCGGGAAGGCGACGGAGCGCCGTGGCCGCGTCGTAACGCTACGGATCCGGCGGACCGGGATCGTCCCCGCACGGTGGACATTCACCGGTAGCTCGTGCGGGGGACAGGCGCGGGGTGCCGGGGAGAGATCCGATCGCCGTGCCGTGTCGTGCCGCACGCCGCCGAAGACGTACGCGGCCCGCGGCGGCGTACGAGGGGCTTGTCCCCCGTGCGAGCTACCCGAGACTGTCCCCCGTGCGGGGACGATCCCGGACCACCGCATACCGCTACGCTCGCCCAGTGATCGATCTTCGGCGGGTCACGGACCTGTGGCAGCGGTGCGACGTCGTGGTCCGGGATCTGCCGTTCGGGCTGGCGATGGCCGTCACCTCGCTGCTGCCGGGCCTCCATGGCAAGGGGACGCAGGTCGGCGACCTGCCGGCGCGCCCCTTCGACGACCTGGCGCTCGTGGTGATCGCCCTGGAGTGCCTTCCGCTGGCCGTGCGCCGGCGATGGCCGGGCGTGTGCCTGGCTCTCGTGTCGCTCGGCTTCGTCCTCGACCAGCTTCGTGGCTACCACGTGTTCGCGAGCAACGCGATGCCCATCGCGCTCATCAGCGCCGGAGCCCACCTGGAGCGTCACCGGCGCGTCACCGTGCTCCTGCTCTCCATGGCGTACGTGCCGCTGGCGGTCGCGCTCCACCGGCTCGGCGCGACCGAGCGGGTGGAAGGGTACGTGGTGTTCTACCTGGCCCTGGCCCTCGCCTGGGGCATCGGGGCCCGGCTGCGCTCCACCCGCGCCGCCGAGGCGGAACGCCGCCGCCATGTCGCCGAGGCCACCCGCGCCGCCGAACGCACCCGGATCGCCCGCGAACTGCACGACGTCGTGACGCACCACGTGACGGCGATGGTCGTGCAGGCCGAGGCCGCACGCTACCTGACCGCCGCCCCCGACCGCCTCGACGCGACGCTGAGCGCCGTCACCGACACCGGCCGGCGGGCCATCACCGATCTGCGGCACATGCTCGACCTGCTCAAGGCCGATCACGACACCGATGTCAGCCTGCCTTCCGCCGGCGAGCTGCGAACGCTCGTGGAGCAGACCCGCCAGGCCGGGCAGCCGGTGGAGTTCGCCGAGGAGGGCACTCCGGCGGAATCGGCGGGCAGCGCCGAGTTCGTCACCTACAGGGTCGTCCAGGAGGCCCTGACGAACGCTCTCAAACACGCCCACGGCAGCCGCACCGGGGTCCGGGTGCGCTACGGCGAGAAGGAGATCATCGTGGAGGTCAGCACCGACGGCTCCGGTTTCCGGGCCGTCTCTCCCGGCGGGAGCGGGCGAGGCCTCGCCGGGCTCCGCGAGCGGGTGGACGCCGTGGGCGGCGAGTTCAGCGCCGGCCGGCAGGCGGGTGGCGGCTTCGTCGTACGGGCCCGCATCCCGGCGGGGAGCCCGTCGTGACGGCGCCGGTCCGGGTCCTGGTCTGTGACGACCAGGCGCTGATCCGTACCGGGTTCGCGACGATCATCGACGCCCAGCCCGACCTGGAGGTGGTGGGCGAGTGCGGCGACGGGCGCGCCGGGGTGGATCTCGCCCGCCGGCTGAGTCCCGACATCGTGGTGATGGACGTACGGATGCCGGTGCTCGACGGCATCGAGGCGACCCGTCTGCTGGCCGGCGCCGGGGTGGAGCATCCGGTCAAGGTGCTCGTGGTGACGACGTTCAACCTGGACGAGTACGTCTACGAGGCGCTGCGGGCCGGCGCGAGCGGGTTCCTGCTGAAGGACGCCCCTCCGGCCCAGCTGCTGCACGGCATTCGGACCGTCGCGGCGGGCGCCGCGCTGCTCGCGCCCGAGGTGACGCGGCAGCTCGTCGGCAGGTACGCCTCCCGGATCCGCCCCGCCCAGGCCACACCCGGCGAGACCGCGCTGACCCCCCGCGAGCTGGAGGTGCTGCGCCTCATCGCCGACGGCCGGTCCAACAGCGAGATCGCCGCCACCCTGGTGATCAGCCCGGAGACCGTCAAGACGTACGTGTCGCGCATCCTCACCAAGCTCGACCTGCGTGACCGCGTACAGGCGGTGGTCTACGCCTACCGCAGGGGCCTGGTGAGCTGAGGGACACCGCCCGCCGGCCCCGAGGGAGCGGACGCCGCGGACGTCAGGACTCCGACCGTCAGGGGGCGGCCGTCGGTCCTGGCACGGCGTCCGCCCGCGGCGAGCGGGCCGAGACGACGTCGAGCAGGGTGACGAGCCGGTCGAGTTGTTCGGGGTCGAGGCGGCCGGTCACGGGTGCCAGGGCACGCCGGATGTCGTCCTCGACGCGTTCGGCGAGTTCGAGCCCGGCGGGGGTCATGTACACCTCGACGACCCGGCCGTCTTCGGGGTTCCTGCCACGGGTCAGCAGCCCTCGGCGCTGGGCGCGGTCGATGAGGCCGGACATCGTGGACTTGTCCAGGCCGAGGTAGGCGGCCAGGTCGGTGACGCGGGCGCGGCGGTCACGGAGGATGCCGAGCACCCGTAGCTGGGTGAGCGACAGGTCGTGCTCGCCGCCGATGCGGGTCAGCACCCCCGCCACCTCGAACGTGGTCCGGACGAGGGCGTCCACGACGTCGTCGGTGGCGGTCATGTCGTCATGCTAGTGCGCGCCCGGCGGGCGTTGCCAGCCAGGCGCGGAGCGGCGAGGGCCGGCACCGGCCGGTTGACATGGTTTGTATTACCAACCATTATGGAGATGGTTGGTAATACAAACCATCTTCTGGAGGCTCCCATGCACGCTGCCGTCATCCAGGCGTCCGATGCCCCGCCGGTCTATCGCGACCACCCCGACCCCGCGCCACGCCACGGCGGCGAGCTGGCCGTCGAGGTCCTCGCGGCCGGCCTGCACCATCTGACCAGGGCCAAGGCGAACGGCTCCCACTACTCCGGCAACGGCGTGTACCCGCTCGTCCCCGGCGTCGACGGCGTCGTACGCGACGAGGAGGGCAACGTCCGCTACGTGGTCCTGGACGACACGGCTCTGGGGACGTTCGCCGACCGCACCCTCATCGACCCTCGCCGCAGCGTGATCCTGCCCGGCGACACCGACCCCGTGCGGATCGCCGCCGCGATGAACCCGGCCATGTCGTCCTGGGTCGCGCTGCGCCGACGCGTCGACTTCCACGCCGGTCAGCGTGTCCTCGTCCTCGGCGCCACCGGCAACGCCGGACGGATGGCGGTCCAGATCGCCAAGCTGTTCGGCGCCGCCCAGGTCATCGCCGCCGGCCGCGACGCCACCCGCCTCGGTGCGCTGACCGCGCTGGGCGCCGACGAGACGATCACCTTCGACCGGATCGGCCACGCCGCCGACGTGGACGTGGTCATCGACTACGTCTGGGGCGAATGCGCCGCCGACGCCATGATCCCTCTGCTCGCCGCCCGCGCCGACCGCACCGCCCCGCTGACGTGGATCCAGATCGGATCCATCGCCGGCCAGACCGCGCCGATCCCCTCCGCCGCCCTGCGCTCCGCCCGCCTGCAGATCGTCGGCAGCGGCATCGGCTCCGGCCCCCCCCCCGCCTGCAGATCGTCGGCAGCGGCATCGGCTCGGTCCCCGCCCGCGACATCCTCGCCGAGCTGCCGGAACTGGCCTCAGCGGTGACCGCGGGCGCGATCGACGTACGGGCCCGCGCCGTACCCCTGGCCCAGGTCACGCAGGCGTGGACCGCCGCGACCGACGACCGCGTCGTCCTCGTCCCCTGACCGCCCCATCCCAGGAGCGGACCATGCCTTCGTCCCGGTTCGCCTGAAGCCCGTGTCCTACCGGTACCCATGGCAGCTGGTCCGGCCGGCGGCCGGCGGTGTCCGGACGGTCAGCCCGCTGTCCAGGGCCGGAGCTTCTCGGGGTTGAGCACGGCCCAGATGTGCCTGATCCGGTCGCCTGTCACGTCGAACGCCAGCACCGACACGGTGACGCCGTCCAGCTGGACCACCAGGCCCGGCTGGCCGTTGACCGTCCGCTCCAGGAGCGTCGCGCCGGGCCGATCGGCGAAGAAGCGGGCGACGTTCTCGGCGCCGTGGATCGGGTGGATCTCGGCTCTGACCAGGCCGCCGCCGTCGCCCGTGGCCGTGGCGTCGGGGTCGAGGAGGCCGACGAGCGCGTCGATGTCCTGGGCTTCCCAGGCCTGTTTGAACTCCCTGACGATGTCGACGCGCCGGGCTGCCGGGGCCGCGGGCGCCTGTGCGGCGTGGACGCGACGGCGGGCCGCGGAGGCCAGCTGGCGGCAGGCCGCCGGGGTACGGCCGACGATCTCGGCGATCTCGGTGAAGGAGTAGCGGAAGACGTCGTGCAGGATGAACGCGACGCGCTGGGCCGGGGTCATCGATTCGAGCACGACGAGGAAGGCCATGTTGACCGACTCGTCGAGAGTGACGCGGTCGGCCGGGTCGACCGGGGTGCCGCCCGGCCGCCCCGTGCTCCACTCCGTGCGGTCGGGGAGCGGCTCCGGGATCCACGCGCCCACGTAGTGCTCCCGCCGGGCCCGTGCCGAGCCGAGCAGGTCGAGGCAGATGCGGCCGGCGACCCTCGTCAGCCAGGCGCCGGGGGACTCGATGGCCTCCTGCTGCTGCCGTGACAGGGCGTACCAGCGGGCGTAGGTCTCCTGGACGACGTCCTCGGCGTCGGCCAGGGAGCCCAGCAGCCGGTAGGCGAGGTTGAACAGCTGACGCCGCTCGCTCATGAGGGCGCTCAGGCCCGGGTCCAGTCGGCCGTCTCCTGGCCCGGATGGGATGGTCATGGTTTCGCCGACTCCCTCTGTCGCATCTGTCCTCACCGGAACGACGACACAGCGTCCCGGAATGTGACGCCGGCGCCCCGCCTCACATCCCGCGGGGTCGTGTCGTCGTACCCGATGGACCGACCGCGAACGAAGGAATCCGATCATGCCACCCGTGAACCTCGCCATCGTCTACTACAGCGCCACCGGGACCGTGCACGCCCTGGCCGAGGCCGCCGCCGAGGGCGGCGAGCAGGCCGGTGCCGACGTCCGGCTGCGCAAGGTCGCCGAGACGGCCCCGCCGGAGGCGATCAGCGCCAGGCCGGAGTGGGCCCAGCACCTGCGGGACACCGCCGGCATCGCCGAGGCCTGCCACGACGACCTGGAGTGGGCGGACGCGGTGCTCTTCGGCACGCCCACCCGTTTCGGCAATCCGGCCAGCCCGCTCAGGGCGTTCATCGAGACCACCGGTCCCCTGTGGTTCCAGGGCAAGCTCGCGGACAAGGTGTACTCGGCCTTCACCGCCTCCAACACCGCCCATGGCGGACAGGAGTCCACCATCCTGGCGCTGGGGAACACCTTCTACCACTGGGGCGGCATCATCGTGCCCCCCGGCTACACCGACCCCGTCCAGTTCCAGTCGGGCAACCCCTACGGCACCTCCCACGTGGCCGGCGACGGCCCGCCCGGCGAGGTGGCCCTGCAGGCGGCCCGTCACCAGGCCCGCCGCGTCGTCGGTGCCGCGGCCGCGCTCAAGGCGGGCCGCGGCGCCGCCTGATCGGGGCACGGAACACCGTCCGCCCCGGGGCCGCGACTGGCGCGCGTTCGCCCGGACGCTATTCGACGCGTTCGGCGTTGGACTCGTAGCCGCCCCCGTCCGGGTAGACCCAGGCTCCGGTGAGGGCGCGGCCGTCGGCGCTGAAGGTGCCCCGGTAGTAGGCGGGGGAATCCCTCTCACCGGCCCAGATGGTGAGGGTGTCGCCCTCGAGTTCGTAGGTGTAGTCGAGGGTGCTGCCGTCGTCGCCGTAGTAGCGGGACTTGATGTCGGCGCTGGGCTCGGCCATCAGCTTCCGCTCTCGGCCGATGATCTCGATGCCGTGCGCACCGCCGAGGTGAACGTCCTGCTGGAGGAAGAAGTCGTTCAGCCAGCGGTAGGTCACGGTGCCCTCGTGCCCGCCGGTGATCTTCCAGGTGCCGACGAGTCTGGTCAGGGCCTGCAGTGCCGGGTCGTTGCTCATCGCCGTCTCCTTCGAAGCGGGTCCCGCCTCCACGGACAGGTCTCGGCGAACGAACTCATCGCTCGCCGGGGCGTTCGACGGGAGCATCCCACAGACCGGACGCGAAGTCGCCGCCTCCGGGGACCCGATTCCCGGAGGCGGTCGCCGGTCAGTGCCGGCGGGTGGAGCGCCGTCGGGCGGTGATGTGCGCCGCGATGAGCAGCGCGGAGGGGATGGCCGCGCTGAGGAACCCGCTCGGTCCGATCAGGCTCACGCCCGCCGCTCCCCAGGCCAGGAGCCCCCAGCCGACGTACGCGGGGACATGCTGCCCCTGCCGGCCGGCCCGCGCCACGAGGAGCCCGAGCAGCACCAGCACCACGACGAACCCGCCGGGCAGCGCCCAGAACGTCGCCACCGAGTCGCTGTCGGCGGTGCGGTCGCGGAGGTCCCCGGCGAACCAGCTCGCCCAGGGGGCGAGGCGAGCGAAGACGGCGGTGTGCGCGACGGCGATCAGGATCATGGTCCAGCCGGCCCAGATCGTGAGCCGGCTCGGGCGCGCCGTCGATACGGGTGCGGAAGCTACGGGTGCGGTGCTCATGGTCGGCCATCCTTTCCGGGCCACGGACCGGCGGACTTCCCCTGTGCGGGGGATGCGCCTCCCTCGCTCCGGGGAGCGCCGGGCGCGAGGGGGCGAGGTCCGGGTGGCGTCCGGCCGGGGAGCGCGTCAGGCGGGGTAGGCGTGGGTCTCGGTGGCCTTGACCGAGGCCCAGATCTCCTGGCCGGGCGCCAGGTCGAGGTCGGCCAGCGCGGCGGGGGTGATGTCGGCGAAGGCGGCGATCGGGCCGGCGAGGTGGACGCGCACGTTGTCGCCGTGCCGTTCGATGCCGTCGATGCGGGCCCGCCACAGGTTGCGCGGGCTGCCGTCGGGCCGCGAGCGGTAGAGGGCCACCGCGGCGGGGGAGAAGGCGACGAAGACCGCTCCGGCCGGCCGCTCCGAGGTGCTGAACGTCAGCTCGCCCACCTCGACCCGGTGTCCGTCGGCGACGCCGCGGAAGAGGTTGAGGCCGACCAGGCGGGCCACGTAGTCGGTGCGCGGGCGGCGCGCCACCTCGGCGGGGCCGCCCTGCTGGACGACGGACCCGTGCTCGACGACCACCAGCCGGTCGGCCAGCACCATGGCGTCGAGCGGGTCGTGCGTCACCAGGACGGTCGCGCCGTCGAAGCCGGCCAGGTGGCGGCGCAGGTGCGAGCGGATCTCCAGGCGGGTGTGGGCGTCGAGCGCGGCGAGCGGCTCGTCGAGCAGCAGCAGGCGCGGTCGTACGGCCAGCGCCCGCGCGAGCGCGACCCGCTGGGCCTGGCCGCCGGACAGCCGCCCCGGCCTGGCGGAGGCCTGCTCGGCCAGCCCGACGCGCCGGAGCAGGTCAGCGGCGGTGCGCCGCGCCTCGGCCTTGGACGCGCCCTGGCAGCGCGGCCCGAAGGCGACGTTGTCGAGGGCGGACAGGTGCGGGAAGAGCAGGTAGTTCTGGAAGACCATGCCGATCGGGCGTCGTTCGGCGGGCAACGGGTGCAGCGGCAGCTCGTCGAGGGTGATGGTGCCGCCGGCCGACAGCGGGGTGAGCCCGGCCAGGGCGCGCAGGGCGGTGGTCTTGCCGGCTCCGTTGGGCCCGAGCAGTGCCACCACCTCGCCGGCGGCGACCTCCAGCGTGATGTCGAGGGCGAACGACGGCCGCGTGACGACCAGCCGGGCCCGCAGCCCGGCGCCGCGGCCGGTCGAGGGGCCGGTCGAGGGGCCGGTCGAGGGGCCGGTCACGGGCTGCTCGTCCAGCGGTCGCGCAGGCTGGCCAGGATGACCACGGACACGGCGAGCAGGACGAGGCTGAGCACGATGGCGGCCTCGGGCTCGGTCTCCAGGGCGAGGTAGACGGCCAGCGGCATGGTCTGGGTGGTGCCGGGGAAGTTGCCGGCGAAGGTGATGGTGGCGCCGAACTCGCCCAGCGCCCTCGCCCAGCACAGCACCGCCCCGGCGATCACGCCGGGCATGACGAGCGGCAGCGTGACCCGGCGGAAGGCGGTCCAGCGCGAGGCGCCCAGGGTCGCGGCGGCCTCCTCGTAGCGGGGGTCGGCCGCGCGCAGCGCCCCTTCGACGCTGATCACCAGGAACGGCATCGCCACGAACGCCTCGGCGACGACCACCCCGGCGGTGGTGAACGGCAGCGTGATGCCGAACGTGCTCTCCAGCCACTGCCCGAGCAGGCCCCGCCGGCCGAGCACCAGCAGCAGGGCGACGCCGCCGACGACCGGTGGCAGCACCAGCGGCACGGTGACCAGGGCGCGCACCAGCCGCCGCCCGGGGAAGGAGGCGCGGGCCAGCAGCCAGGCCAGCGGCACCCCCAGCAGCAGGCACACGGCCGTGGCCAGGCTGGCGGTCACCAGCGACAGCCGCAGCGCCTCCAGCACCTGCGGCTCGGCGAGCCGCCGCGGCAGCGTCGACCAGGGCGCCCGGACGAGGAGGCCCGCCAGGGGCAGCACGAGGAAGGCCAGGCCGAGCAGGGCGGGCACGACCAGCGGCCACGGCGCCCGGCCGGTGACGCCACCCCGCTCGGTGGCGGGCGAGGTCGTCATGGGGCGGGCACCACCTCGAAGCCCGCCGCGGCGAGCGTCTGCCTGCCCTGCCGCGACAGCACCAGGTCCACGAACCGGCGGGCCAGGTCACCGGCGGGCGCCTTGGCCAGGGCGGCCACGGGGTAGTCGTTGACCGCCTGGTCGGCCTCGGGGAAGGCGATGCCCTTCACCTTGCCGGCCGCGGCGATCACATCGGTCTGGTAGACCAGCGCGGCGTCGACCTCGCCCAGCTCCACCTTGGTCAGCGTCGCCTTGACGTCCTGCTCCAGGGTGACCGGGGTGACCTTGAGTCCGGCCGCGTCGAGCGCCTTGACCGCCGCCGCCCCGCACGGCACCTGCCGGGCGCAGAGCGCCACTTTCACCCTGGCGTCGGCGAGGTCCTCCAGCGCGTCCACCTTGGCCGGGTTGCCGGCGGGGACGGCGATGCGCAGCTTGTTGCGCGCGAACGTCACCGGCGCGCCCGCGGTGAGCGAGGCGTCGGTGACGGGCTTCATGGTGGCGGGGCTGGCGGCGGCGAACACGTCGGCGGGGGCGCCCTGGACGATCTGCTGGGCCAGCGTGGCGCTGGAGCCGAAGTTGAACCGCACGGCCGTGCCCGGGTGGGCGGCCTCGAAGGCCCGGCCGATCTCGGTGAAGGAGCCGGTGAGCGACGCGGCGGCGAACACCGTCAGGGTCCGGCCGCCTTCCGCAGCCGGGGTGCCGCCCGCCTGCCCGGCGCCGCAGGCGGGGAGAGCCGCCAGGACGAGGGCGAGGGGGATCGCGAGCGCCCACCGGGACGACTTGGGCATGCGGGCCTCCTACTGGTCGCCGGCGACGCGCCCGTGGCCGGCGGTCTCGACGACGACGTTGGTGGACTTGACCACGGCGACCGCCACCACGCCGGGCTCCAGACCCAGCTCGTCGGCGGCCTGACGGCTCATCAGCGACACCACCCTGAACGGGCCGGCGGCGATCTCGACCTGGGCCATGACCGCGTCCCTGATCACCTCGGTGACGATGCCGCGGAAGCGGTTGCGGGCCGAGGAGCGGCCGCTCCCGCCGTCGGCCGCGACCTGCGCGCGGGCGAAGGCCGCCAGGTGGGCGCCCTCGACCTGCCGGTGGCCGTGCTCGTCGCGCTCGGCCGGCAGCCTGCCCGTGTCGATCCAGCGGCGCACGGTGTCGGCGCTGACGCCGAGCAGCGCGGCGGCCTCGCTGATGCGGAACATGGTCACGGAACCCCACCCTACCTGGCAGCTGCAAGCCTGCAAAGCCATATAGGGCCGCACCTGCCATGGCTGACATCGCGTTCGCTCAGTGCGTACAGTGTTCGCTAGAGTGAGAGGGACATTCGACCCCAAGGAGACGTCATGCCGCCCAAGCAGCCCGCCGTCCCGTCCGTCTGGACGCGCCCGCGCAAGGAACGCGAACAGCCCGCCCTGAGCCGCGGACGCATCGTCACCGAGGCCGTCCGCCTGCTCGACGCCGACGGCATCGACGCCCTCAGCATGCGCAGCCTCGGCACCCGCCTCGGCGCCGGCGCCACCTCCCTCTACCGGCACGTGGCCAGCAAGGACGAGCTGATCGAGCTGGCCGTGGACGAGGTGTTCGGCGAGCTGGAGGTGCCCGCGGAGGCCGGCCCCGACGACTGGCGGGCGGCCCTGGCCGCGACGGCCGGCAGCCTGCGCGCCATGGTGCTGCGCCACCCATGGTTCGCCTCCGTGGTGGGCCAGGTCGGGCTCGCCTTCCTCGGGCCCAACATGATGCGGATGTCCGACCGGGTGCTGGGCATCCTGGGCGCCGCGGGGTTCGACGTCACCGAGGCCGACCGGGCCATGAAGGCGCTCGTCGCGTACGTCCTGGGGATGGCGACGAGCGAGGCCGCCTGGCTCAACGTGCTCGCCCAGAGCGGCCAGGACGAGGGCGAGCTACTGCGGGCCCTGATGCCGGCGGCCGAACAGGCCGTGCGGGACCACCCCCACCTGCGGGCCTTCTACGCCGCCGTCCCGAGGCAGGAGGCGCAGTCGGATCTGGCCCGGCGCCGCGACGAGGACTTCGACTACGGGCTGCAGCGCCTCCTCGACGGCCTGCGGCACCGGCTCGCCTGAGCGGCGCCCTCTCGCCCCGGTTCGGCCGAGCGGCGTTCCCTTCCTGGGGGGCTGAGCTGCGCTCCTTCGCCCCCGGCTTGGGTGCCTCCCGGGAGGGTAGCGGGGCCTGGTGTGGCGCTCGCGTCTGCTCGCCGCGGCGATCGGGGCCGGCCTGGCGCCGGCCTTCCCGGTCGCCGGCGCCTGGTGGTGGGCGTGGGCGGGCCTGGCCCCGCTCCTGGTGCTGCTGGCGCGGGCGGGCTCCTACCGGCAGGCGGCGTGGCTGAGCTGGTGTGCCTGCGCCGCGTTCTTCACGACGCTGCACCACTGGGTGCTGCCGTTCCTGGGGATCTTCGCGCCGCTGGCGATCGTGGTGATCGGCTGGGTGTGGGTGCCGTTCGGGCTGGCCGCCCACGGGCTGCTGCGGCGTGCCACACCCGCCCGCGTGCTGATGGCGTTGCTGGTGCTCCCGTCGGTGTGGGTGGTGACCGAGGCGCTGCGCTCCTGGAAGCACCTGGGCGGGGCGTGGGGGCTGCTCGGCGCGGCGCAATGGCGGGCGCCCGCCGTGGCGCAGCTGGCCGCGCTCGGCGGGGTGTGGCTGCTGAGTTTCGTGCTGGTCGCCGTCAACACCGGGATCGCCGCCGCCGTCCTGCCCGGAGCCGGGCGGCGTACCCGGCTGGCCGGCGGGGGAGCGGCGCTCGCCCTGACGGCCCTCGCGGCCGGGTACGGGCTGCTGCGGCCCGAACCTGCCGTGACGGGCGCCATGCGGGTGGCCGGCGTGCAGCCGGGCATCGTTCCCGGCCCCGAACGGCGCGTCGCCGAACACCTGCGGCTGACCCGCGAACTGGCCGGGCGCGACCACGACGTCGTCGTCTGGGGCCAGAGCAGCGTCGGGCTCGACCCGGCCCGGCGGCCGGACGTGGACCGTCGGCTGCGCGCCGCGAGCGCCGAGGCGGGCAGCGACCTGCTGGTCAACGTCGACGCCACCGGCCCGACCGGCCGGATCGCGAAGACGGCCACCCACTACACCCCGGCGGGCGTGGCCGGCACCTACGTCAAGCGGCGCCTGGCCCCGTTCGGCGAGTACATCCCGCTGCGGCCGCTGCTCGGCTGGGTCGCCGGCGCAACCGAGGCGGCGGAGCGCGACCGGGTCACCGGCGCCGGGCCGGCGGTGTTCGAGGTGGCCGGCCGCCGGATCGGCCCGCTCATCTCCTACGAGTCGACCTTCCCCGACCTGCGGCGCGAGCTCGCCCGGCTGGACGTGGACGTCACGATCGCGCAGGGCTCGCTGACCACCTTCCACGGCAGCTGGGCGCACGCCCAGCAGGCGAGCTTCGAGGCGCTGCGGGCCATCGAGTCGGGCCGCCCGGCCGTGCTCGTCGAGCTCGACGGGACGTCGGCGGCCTTCGACGCGCGTGGCAGGCGGCTGGCCTGGGTGCCGCCCGACCACCGTGGCGTGTTCGTGGTCGGGGTGCCGCTGTCGCGGGAGGCCACGCCGTACGTCCGGCTCGGCGACTGGGTGCCGGCCCTGGCGACCGGGGTCGTGGCCGCGGCCGGCGCCGCCTGCGCGGTCCGGCGGCTGGCCGGGCTCCGGGGACGCCGCCCTACCCATTAGCCTTGACTTATATAAGTGGTCGCTGAAAGGCTGTGGCCATGCACGCGTTCGACGTTCTGGGCGACCCGGTACGACGCCGGATCCTGGAGCTGCTGGCCGACGGCGAGCTCGGCTCCGGCGAGGTCACCGCGGTCATCCGGACCGAATTCGGCATCTCCCAGCCGGCCGTGTCCCAGCATCTGAAGGTGCTGCGCGACAGCGGCTTCGCCACCGTGCGGGCGCAGGGCACCCGGCGGCTGTACGCCGTGGACCCCGCCCCGCTGCGCGAGATCGACGCCTGGCTGGACCACTTCCGCGGCTTCTGGGACCAGCGCCTGGACTCGCTGGCCACCGAGCTGGCCCGGGGCAGGCGCCAGCGCCGCGCGGCGTCGCCTCCCGACGGACCACCCGAGAGGAACGACCATTCATGATCGACATCATCGACGCCATCAAGCGGGCCGGACGGCAGGTCGGCGACGACGGCGTCACCAAGACGATCACCATCACCCGCACCTACGACGCGCCCGTCGAGGACGTGTGGGATGCCTGCACCACCCCCGAGCGGATCAACCGCTGGTTCCTGCCGGTCACCGGTGACCTTCGCGTGGGCGGCCGCTACCAGCTCGAGGGCAACGCCGGCGGCGAGATCCTGCACTGCGAGCCGCCCCGCCTGCTCCGCATCACCTGGACGATGGGCGACGCCCCCGGAAGGTCGGAGGTCGAGGTGCGGCTGACCCCCGCCGCGGACGACACCACCGACTTGCGGCTGCGGCACACTGCGGAGGTGCCGCCGGAGTTCTGGTCGCAGTTCGGCCCCGGCGCCGTCGGCGTCGGCTGGGACCTGACGGTGCTCGGCCTCGGCCTGCACCTGACGGGGGGCGCCGTCGGCGACCACCGCGCCTGGGAGCAGAGCGAGGAGGCCCGCCAGTTCATGACCATGAGCGGGGAGGCGTGGGGCGTCGCCCACGAGGCGGCCGGCGCGCCGCCCGAGCAGGCCCGGGCCATGGCGGCGAACACGATCGCGTTCTACGTCCCCGCCCACCCGCCGCAGACCTGACCTCACGCCCGGCTTCTCCTCGTCCGGCCTCTCCTCGTCCGGCCTCTTCGTTGCCGGAGGCGACGAGGGCGGGTCCCGTCCGGCGGGATCCGGCCCCGCGGTTCAGGCGGTCACCCCAGGCGCGGAGCGGCTGCCGGCGAGGCGGGGCCGGCAGTCGGTGAGCACGGCCTGGGCCGCCCGCCGGCCGGAGACGAGCGCGCCCTGGAGGGAGCCGGTGTCGCGGTGGTCGCCGCACACGTACAGCCCGGCGTGCAGGCGCACCGGCTTGCGCAGGGGGTGCGGCGGCGGCATCGCGGGCAGCGCCGCCGGGATCGGATAGGTGGCCAGGTGCTCCCAGCCGGCGGTGGTGCCGTAGATCTCGCCCAGGCGCTCGCGGACCGGTCCCTCGTCGGTGGTCAGGCCCAGGACCGACGTGGACACCAGCGCGCGCCCGTCCGCGGAGTACTCCGGGGCCGCGTCGGTGACGACCAGGGTGTCGGTGATCGCCCCGGTGGCGTCGACGATCTGGACCGGCTCGTGCAGGGGCGAGCGGGGGGCGGCGTGGTAGAAGGTGGTCACCGCGCGCATCGGGGGCACCTCGATCCCGCCCAGCAGGTCGCCCGCCGAGACGGGGTCGGCGGCCACCACCACGGCCCGGCCCTCCACCGTGGTGCCGTCCGCGAGTCGCACCCCGTCGGCCGAGCCCTCTGTCACGCGGGCGCCCAGGGTGATGGCGCCCGGCGGCAGCCGGTCGGCCAGCTGTCGCGGGATCTGGCCCATGCCGAGCGCGGGCAGACCGATCGTGCCGCGCGCGAACGACCGCCAGAACAGGTGGAAGACCCGGCTGGAGGTCTCCAGATCGCGTTCCAGGAGCACGCCGGCCAGGAAGGGCCGCATCAGGCAGTCGATCATCTTGGCGGACATGCCCCAGGCGCGCAGCTCCTCATCGGTACGCCGTTCGCGCCCGCCGCGCAGCCGGGAACCGGGCAGGGCGAGGTCGCGCGCGGTGATCGCGGCGAGCACGGCGTTGTCGCGCAGCGTGCCGAGGCCGGCCAGCAGCCCGCTCAGCGCGTGCCGGGGATGCCGCCACGGCAACATCACCCTGGCCCGGGCGGTGGCACCCTGGACGATCAGCCCCGAGGCGAAGGGGCGCACGTCGAGCGCGTCGATGTCGAGGACGCGGCGGGCCTCGGGGTAGGCGGTGTTGAACACCTGGTAGCCGCGATCCAGCCGGAAACCGCCGACGACGTCCGTGCGCACCCGGCCGCCGACCCCGTCGGACGCCTCCAGCACGCGTACCGCCATGCCCGCCTCGTGCAGCCGCACCGCGCAGGCCAGCCCGGCCACCCCGGCTCCCACGACGATGACGGCCTCGCGTGTCCCCCGGCTGATGTCCATGCCGAGGCCCTACCCCCGCCCGCGCACCTCAGACGCGTGTCCGCACACCAGGCGAACGACCGCACGCGTCCAGGCAGGGGAGGCTGGACTCTCAGTTCACCGGTACGGCTGCCAGAGTCGTCGCCGGGACCGGCCGGAAGCTCGGAAGGGCGGCGACGAGCTCGGCCTCGGAGACCTGCTCGCTCAGGAGCTGGACCGTCAGGCACAGGTTCGGCGTCGCCCCGGAGCCGCCGATCGCGGCGCCGGCCCACGCCGGGCCGATGTGCGCGGAGATCGCCCCAGCGGGGCCCGCCTATGGCCCTGCTCACCTCACGAAGGACCGGCTCCGCTCCATGCGGGACGGACCCGGCGCGCGATCGCCAGGTGGTGGTCAGACGTGACCGGCGGGGACGGTGCCGAGCCGCCCCGCCTGGAAGTCCTCGAACGCCTGCACCAGCTCCTCGCGGGTGTTCATGACGAACGGGCCGTAGTGGGCCACCGGCTCGCCGATCGGCTCGCCGCCGAGCACGATCACGTCAAGCGTGTCCTTCGCCGAGGCGGTGAGCGTGATGCTCTCCCCTTGTGTCGTCAGTCCCGGCTGGTTGCCGAAGCCGTCGAACACCGCGAGTTGCCCGCTCCCGAACGGCCGCCGCTCCGTGCCGGCCGACCCGCGCCCCGACAGGGCGTAGGCGAGGGCGTTGAAGTCCTTGCGCCACGGCAGGGTGAGCCGGGCGCCCGGGCTGACCGTGGCGTGCAGCAGCGTGATGGGCGTCTGCGTGCTGCCGGGGCCGGTGTGTCCCGCGAGGCCGCCGGCGATGAGGCGCACCACCGCCCCGCCGTCGTGGCTGCTCAGCAGGACGACGCTGGAGCCGCAGATGTCCTGGTAGCGCGGCTCGGTCATCTTCTTGGCGCCCGGCAGGTTGACCCAGAGCTGTACACCGTGGAACAGGCCGCCCTGCTGGACGAGCCACTCCGGCGGAGCCTCCTTGTGCAGGATGCCCGCGCCGGCGGTCATCCACTGGGTGTCGCCGTTGGTGATCGTGCCGCCCCCGCCGTTCGAGTCGAGGTGCTCGATCACGCCGTCGATCATGTACGTGACGGTCTCGAAGCCGCGGTGCGGGTGCCAGGGCGTGCCCTTGGGCTCGCCCGCGGCGTAGTCCACCTCACCCATCTGGTCCATCATCACGAACGGGTCGAGGTAGGACGGCTTGATCGCGGCCAGGGCGCGGCGCACGGGGAAGCCCTCGCCCTCGAATCCACTGGGGGCGGTCTCGACGGTCAGGACCCTGCGCTGCGGCCGTGCCGCCGCCGGCTCGGGCAGGCGGGGGAGGGTGAGCGGGTTGTCGACGGTTACGGCGGGCATGCTGGGCTCCTTCCGAGGGCCTCGAGCGAATGTGCACCCGACAACCAAGTTTATGTTTCAACTATTCCGTACGGTAGGCAGCCCGGTAGCGTGCGTCATGAGGGCGAACCTGGTCATGCCAGCCGTACCGAGACGTTGCCTCGGTAGTCGCCGCGCAGCATGGCCAGGAATGCGCCGGGCACGCCGTCGATGCCGGTCTCGACGACGGTCCGCGGGTAGACGAAGCGGTCCTGGTCGAGCGCGGTTCGGAAGTGGTGGTGCCAGGCGGCGATCTGGTCGGGGGTGTGGTAGCAGGAGAACGGCAGCAGCTCGACGCCCCTGGCCAGGGCGGCGTCGCGGTCGGGCTCGGGGAAGCGGTCGGAGGCGGCGCCGAGTTGGGTGGACAGGGATCCGCACAGAGCGAACCTGGCTCCTGGCGCGGCGACTTCGAGCGCGGCGTCATACAGCGCACCGCCCACGGTGTCGAAGAAAACGGTGATGCCCTCTGGGGCCAGTTCCTTGAGCGCGGCGACCGGGCTGTGGTGGTAGTCGAAGGCGGCGTCGAAGCCGAGTTCGTCCACGAGGTAGTCGGCCTTGGCCTGGCTGCCCGCGCTGCCGATCACCTTCTTGGCGCCCAGGTTGCGGGCGATCTGCCCGGCCAGCGAGCCGACACCGCCGGCCGCGCCGGAGACGAACACGATGTCACCCTCGCCGACCTTGGCCACGTCCGCGACGCCGTAGTAGGCGGTCGGGCCTTGGCCCAGGTGGTAGCTCGGGTCGGGATAGGCGTCCGGGTCCAGCTTGACATAGGAGGCGGCCGGTCCCGCCGAATGCGTGCTCCAGCCGCTCATCGACTGGACCAGGTCGCCTTCCTGCAGGTCGGGGCTCTCTGAGCTCAGCACGGTGCCGATCGCCATGACGCCCACCCGCTGGCCGGGCTGCCAGGGCGGGATCGGAAGGTGGCAGTCGGCGCGCATGAGTTCGAGATAGGTGGCGGCCAGGCCCAGGTAACCGGTGCGGACCACGACCTCGCCCTCGATCTCCGCTGGAGCGATGGTGAAGTGCTCGGGGCCGGGGATGGCGGCGATCTGAGCGGTCAACTGAACCTCGCGAGTCATCATGGTGACGACCCTATGGAGCCTTCCGGCCAGTTTCTGACCGGAAGTCGCCGATGATAGGGATATGGCCAACACCAGTTCCCGCACGCTCACGCTGCTGTCGTTGTTGCAGACGCATCGCCACTGGCCAGGCGCAGATCTGGCCGATCGCCTCGGAGTGTCGGAACGCACACTGCGCCGGGACGTCGATCGCCTGCGCGAGCTGGGGTATCCGGTACGCGCCTCCCGGGGCACCGACGGCGGCTACCAGCTGGAGCCCGGGGCCGTGCTGCCGCCGTTGCTGCTCGACGACGAAGAAGGGGTCGCGCTGGCGGTCGGCATGGGAGACGCGGCGCAGAGCGGAATCGCGGGACTGGATGAGGCGGCGGTGCGCGCGTTGACCAAGGTGGTGCAGGTCCTGCCGCCCCGCCTGCGAGCCAGGGTGAACGCGCTGCGTGCGATGACCGTCTCGGCGACGTCCGCCGGGCCGGTCATCGCGGCGGAGGTGTTGACGATGATCGCCCAGTCGTGCCGGGACCAGGAACGGCTGCGCTTCCGCTACACCACACGCGGCGGCGCGCAAACCGAACGCGAAGTGGAACCCCATCGCCTCGTCGCGCTCGGGGGCCGCTGGTATCTGGTGGCCTACGACCTGACCAGACACGACTGGCGCAGCTTCCGCCTCGACCGGCTGGCACAGCCACGCAACACCGGCGCCCCTTTCCTGCCACGGCCGCTGCCCGGCGGGGACGCCGCCGCATTCGTACGCACCGCGGCCCAGGTTCCTGCCGCTCACACTGTCGTCGTGCTGGTTCACGCACCCGCGGAACACGTGCGCCGGATGGTCGGCCAATGGGGTGAGATCGAACCGGTCGCTCGCCATCGATGCCGGCTCACGATGATCTCCACCAGCCTGGACTGGCCCACGCAGGCCCTGGGCAACGTCGGCGCCGAATTCGAGGTGCTCGAATCGCCGGAATTCGTCGATCACCTGAGAAATTGGGGCACACGGTTTCTCAACGCCGTCGATAGATCGGCAGCTCCCATCGACGGCCTGGCCGAACCTGAGAACGAACGATGCCGGGGCAGGAGATCCGAGACACCTCTTCCCGCTGAGCCGCCGTCACGCGCGTCTAGGTCTCAGTGACACCTGGCCATCGGGCAGGCCGGGACCACCCGCGGCTGCCGCTGATCCCGAAACCACGGCCCGCCCCTGGACCAGATCCACCTCGGCGTCGCGAACCGCTTGGGGCCAGTCTCATCAATCATGAGGCATCCTGCTGTTTGTCTCACCTACCTGAGGAGCAGCACCAACGTTGGAAGGACCAGGCCATGGCCAAGCGGGAACGCGCCGACGCCATCAGTTACGGCTGGGCTGTAGCGAACGCGCTGACGGCGGCGGGCGTCGAAAACAGTGGCGCCGCACGGGCCGGGGAGCCGGGCAAGTTGAAGCGTGCCCTGACGATCTCGCTCCTGGACGGCTACTGGCACATTCCGGACTTCGGGAACACCGTCGAGATGAGCCTCGAATGGGACGAGGAGCACGGGTGGACGTTGCTCGACGTCAACGAGCCCGGTGCGGTGCGAGGTTTCGCCTACACCTCCTACGACCTCGGACTGGGTGTGCTGCCTGAACCGGCCAAGGTGGCACGGCTCGTCGACTCGGTCCTGGCAGGGGAGGAACACTTGGGCATCGGTCCCCCACGCAAGTACCGCATGGCCATCAAACACAACCCGGACTTCGAAGCGGCCCTGGCCGCCTACCTCGGCGAGGGCTAGGCCCATCAGCCACGCTCGCAGATCTGGCAGATAGTCCTGGCGCCTAGGGGAGTACGCGAGCACGGCGAGCCGCGGCCCGACGGTCACCATGACGGCGGGCCGCCGACGCCTTCCTGTCCACACCCCGCCTCACCAACGCCAACACCCACCGCGCCTACACCGGCGCGATCGACCGCACCGTCGCCACGCTCGGCCGCGAGCGGGCCGCCCCGAACCCGATCAGTCACTGCTGCGCCAGCGCCACAGCGGGCAGCCGTTATGGATTCGTTGCCATAAGGAGGTGAGAGGCGGCCGTCGGGTGGGGAGAGTGGATCTCGAAGTCCAGCAGAGGGCTTCCTCTCACGCGAATCGAGGCGTGCCTCTGCATGGGCTTTTTCTCGTGTACGGGGCCGCCGGCACATCCGGGAGCAGCACGTGCCTGTCCTTACCACCGCACTCGAGCACCTGACCGCCGAGGAACTCCTGACCGGCCTGGCCGGCCCGCACATCTCCGAACTGGAAGCCGCGCGCATCCGCGAGCGTCTGGTGGAGATGCACGAGGGATTGGTGAGCGAGGTCATCCGCCGCTACCGCTACCGCGGCGAGCCCCTGGACGACCTGCGCCAGGCCGCCTACGTGGGCCTGATGAAGGCCATCAACGGCTACGACCCGACGCTCGGGCACGAGTTCCGGGGATACGCCATGGTGACCGTGCTGGGCGAGGTGAAGCGTCACTTCCGCGACCGCACGTGGGCCATCCGGGTGCCGCGCGTCTACCAGGAACGCCGCATCGAGATCAACAAGGCCACGGCGGAGTTGACCCAGGTCCTCGGCCATTCGCCGACCGTCGCCGAACTGGCCGCCAAGCTGGGCATCTCCGAGGAGGACGTGCTGCTCGCCCTTGAGGCCTCGACCGCCTACTCCGCGCTGTCGCTGGACGCGCCGGTCGGCGGCGGGGACGAGGACGCGGCCGAGCTGAGCGACTTCCTGCCCGCGCAGGACCACTCGCTCGAGACCCTGCTCGACACGCACGCGATCAAGCCCCTCATCGACGCGCTCCCGGCCCGGGAGAAGAACATCCTGCTGATGCGCTTCTACGGCAACATGACCCAGTCGGAGATCGCCAAGGAGTTCGGCATCTCGCAGATGCACGTCTCGCGCATTCTGCGCGCCGTGCTGACCAAGCTGCGCACCGCCCTGACGGACTGACCCTCGGCCCGGACCGCCGTCCGCCGCCCGCCGCCGCCGCGCCGCACGCACGCGCGTGTGACGCGGCGGTGCCGCCCTCACGTCGGCCCCGGCCGGGGGACCATCCGGCTCGGGAGGAGTCCCCCGCCGCCTCGGCGGGAACAACGACCGCATGCAGAACACGGCCGAACCGCCGGCGAAGGCGCTGCGGACGCCGCGTGCTGCGGGAGCCGCCGGGATTCTGTCCGCCCTCCTGCTGGGCGGCGCCATGATCCTGGTGCGCAGGGCGATCCCCGAGCGCCCGCTCGACGCGGCCGCCCACCTCTCCGGCGCGACAGGTCACGACGCCCTGCGGCTGGCGCTGGTCCTCCTGCCGTTCGGGGGTGTCTTCTTCCTGTGGTTCATGGGCGCGCTACGCGACTCCATCGGCATCCGGGAGGACAGGTTCTTCGCCACGGTGTTCCTCGGCGCCGGACTGCTGTACGTGGCGCTGCTCTTCGTGTTCGGCGCGACGGCGAAGGCCTTCGTGGTCACGATCGACGCGTTGAAGGGCTCCCTCCCGCCGACCGGGCTGCCGCACTACGGGCGTCATCTCACGATCACCCTGCTCACCGAGTACGCACCCCGCATGGCGGGTGTGTTCACGCTGACCACCACGACCATCGTGTCGCGCCTCGGCCTGTTCCCCCGCTGGCTGCTCCTCGCCGGCTACCTGGTCGGGCTGGTGCAGCTGCTGCTCGTCAGCCGAATCGCCTGGTCGGAGATGGTTTTCCCCGTGTGGGTCATGGTCGTCGGCTTCTTCCTGCTCGTCTCTCCGTCCGAGCGCGCCGACGCCCCGGATCCGCCCGGACGCTGATGCCCCCAGGCGGGCTCACCGGCGGGGCGTCCTGCGGTATGTGACCGCTTTGTCATCGCTTGCCGCTCAGGCAACACCGGCCGCGCCCCGCCGCTGTACCTGCCACGATCACCAGCGACAACGTCCTCGTGGGGGCCGACCGCCTGGCCATCGCCGACGGCGCCGTGGTGTGGTCACCGGAGGAGGGCGGTGTGTACCGGCTTCCGCTGAAAGGCGGCAGGCCGACTCTGTCCAGCGGGACAAGAGGTTTCTACCTGGCCGAATGGCCCTGGGCCGGGTGGCCGCGCAACGACCCCACAGTGGACTACCCCATTGCCCGCCCGGTGGAGCACCTGAAGAACGTGCTGACCGGCGAGACCAGGAACGCGGTCCCTCCCGCGGGCCGGACGTCGTGGCATGGCTGCGGGGTGATGTGGTGCTTCGACGGCACCGAGGCCTGGCGGCGCGACGGCACCGGCCGCCGTGCCCTGCCGGGGCAGGCCGTGCACGGCGACCTCTACGCGGGCCGCTACGTCCTGCTCCGCCAGCGTGACTCCGCCGGCAGGGCAGCCGTTGCCGTACATGACCTCGTGACGGGACGCACCGGCCTGCTGTTCCACACCCCGACGCGCCGCGGCGACCAGACGCCGCCCACCCTGCACCTGCAACAGAGCATGCTCGGGTACCGGACGGGGCGCGGCACGCAGGTTCTGGTCCATCTCGTTCCCTGACGTCCTGACGTCCTGACGAACGGCGATCGGCGCGGGGCAGCCGCCCGGTACGCGACGGCTGCACCGGGTCACCCGCGGGAGGCGGGCCGCGGGGACTGCGCGGTCCCGTTCCGATCCGGTACGGGCCTCTCCGAAAGAGGCCTCTCCGACACGGGCCTCTCCGACACGGGCTGACGAGGCGCGGGGCAGAGCGCGTCGAGGACCCCCGCCGCGAGCGCGAGCGCGTGGACCGAGGCCGGGCAGGGCCGCACACCGTGGCCGAACGTCAGGTGCGGGCTCTCGCCCCTGGCGGGGTCGAACCGCTCGGGGTCGGCGAACACGGCGGGGTCCCGGTTGGCCGCGACGAGGTCGATGACGACCTCCGCACCCGTGGCCCGGTCCACCCGGCGGGTCGCCTTCAGCGGTGGGTCGTGGCGCAGGGTCTCCCGCAGCAGCCCTTCGGACTCGGCGGCATACTCGTGGGTGAGGGCGTTCGCGATGAGTCCCTCGGTGGCGGCGTGGGCCTGGAGCAGCAGCGTGAGACCGGTGATCGCGGATGGCGCGTCGCCCGCCAGCCGGACCAGTTCGGCCACCGCCGCGTCCGCCGCGGGGGTCTCCTCTCCGGACAGATAGCCGGCGGCGACCGCCTCCACCAGCGTGACCGGGGCCGGGACGCCGAGGGCGGCGGCCAGCACCTCCGTGGGCACGCCCCTCCAGTCGCCGTCGCGCTCCAGTGTCGCCGTCCGCGCCCGCCGGCGCAGCGTGGCCGGGTCGAGCACGGCCAGCCGTTCTTCCAGCGCCCGCCGCCGCTCCGCGTGCGCCTCGCCGCTGCTGAACCGCGAGACCTGCGCCCGCAGCCACCCCAGCGTGTCCGGCTGCGCGTCCTGGCGCACGGGCGGCGGGACGTACCGGGTGTCCGCGAGCACCGCCCGGGCCTCGTCGTGACGTGTGATGACCATGCGTACGACGCTAGGCGCGGATTCCTTCGACCCGCGCCGAAGGATGCCGGGCACGCCCCCGCCCCATACCCGGCCCCGTGCCCGGCCCGATGCGCCCGCCACGTCGAGCAGCATCGTCAGGCGCGCCACGGCCGAGGAACCGTCGCGCGGCACCTCGTCCCGCAGCGGCGCCCACCCCGCCAGGGCGACGACCGGAGCCGCCCTCCGGCCGGCCGTCTCGTGTCCGGGGACGGCCGGCCGGGGTCAGCGGGCGGAGGAGCCGGGTGGGGCGGGGCGGGTGCCGATGACGGCGGTGGCATACCGGTCGCGGGAGGTGGCGATCCGGGGCGCGAGCCCAGCACGGGAGATCGCCTCGGCGGCCGGCGCCGCCTGCTGCTCGCTGGTCTCGACCAGCAGGTGGCCGCCGGGGGCGAGCCAGCGGGGCGCCTGCGCCACGACCCGGCGTACCACGTCGAGCCCGTCGGCGCCCCCGTCGAGCGCCACCAGCGGCTCGTGTTCGCGGGCCTCCGGCGGCAGCAGGCCGATCGCCTCGGTGGGCACGTACGGCGGGCTGGCGATCAGGATGTCGACGCGGCCCCGCAGCGTCGAGGGCAGCGGCTCGTACAGGTCGCCCTCGTGTACGCGGCCACCGGCGGCGGCGAGGTTGCGGCGGGCGCAGCGGACGGCGGCCGGGTCGATGTCCACGGCGTGCAGCTCGCACCGGCCGACGACCGGGACCAGCGCCGCGGCCAGGGCGGCGGCCAGCGCGCCGGAGCCGCAGCACAGGTCCACCACCACGACGGGCCGGAGCCCGCCGTCACCGCCGCCGGGCTCCCCGCGGCCAGTCTTCTCGCGGCCCGCCGGGGCCGAGGACGGTCCGGCGGGCGGGGCGAGGGTCGTCCGGGCGAGGGCGGTGGCCTGGTCGGCGAGGAACTCGCTGCGGCGGCGTGGCACGAAGACCCCGGCGTCCACGGCGATGCGCAGGCCGCGGAACTCGGCCCAGCCGAGGACATGTTCGAGCGGCAGGCCGGCGACCCGCCGTTGAACCATGGCGTCGAGTTCGGCGGGGTCGCGGGCGGTGGACAGGAGCAGCCGCGCCTCGTCCTCGGCGAACACGCAGCCGGCGGCACGGAGTCTCGTCACGACGAGCGCGGGGTCCAAGGGGTGGGACGGTGTCGGGGATGACAGCGGGGATGGCATGGAGCGCCTTTCGGGTGCCCAGGGGCGCTCTCCCGGTCACCTACACCGTGGCGACGGCACGATCACGATGGGAGAGCACCCGGCCTGACATGGCGGTAATGGGGCTCACCTCCTCGGTCGTGTCCACCTGGGACGGCCACCCTATCGGAGCGCGTCCGGGCGGGGCAAAGCACCCCTGTGGAGGTCCGGGCTGGATGAGTCGGTGCCCGTGGCGCTCGCGTGCTCGGCGGGCGTCAGGCCGTCAGGCGTCGCAGCACCAGCGGCACCGCCAGGAACGCCACGCCGGCGGTCAGGAACGCACCGGCGCCGACAGCGCCCGCGATGGTGCCGGCCAGGGCCGCCAACGGGGGAACCACGGGCTGCGCCACACCCCACGACGATCCCTGGAAGGCGAACCAGCGAGGCCGCTCCTCCTCCGGCGCGGCGTCGGCCACCGCCGCCTGCCAGCGGCCCAGCAGCACGCTGGTGGCCACGGCGCAGCCAAGGTAGGCGGTGACCGTGAGCGGCACACTGGTGGCGGAGGCCATGCCCAGCGCGAGCACGCCGAGCAGGAGCGTGCCCGTCCCCAGGATCACGCCGTGCGAGCGCCCGGCCAGCAGCCCGCGGGCCGCCCACAGGGCCGGCGGGGCCAGCGCGGCGGCGCCCGACAGCGTCAGGCCGGGCAGCCACGCCGGGGCGCCCCGCTCCAGCAGCGCCATCGGCAGGTACATCATCACCGCCAGGGTGCCGACCGCGAACGCGGTGCCGGCCACGGTCAGCCGCACCAGCGCGGCGGGCGGCCGCCAGCGCCGGGCTGCCTTCCGCCGAAGCCGATCGCGCAACCCACCGCGCCGGACGTCGGCCCGCCGGTGAGTCTGGAGGCCGGACCGGACGTCGTGCTGCCTGTGGGGCCGGTCGTCGGACTGGAGGTCTGGCCGTCTGTGGGGCCGGACGTCGTCGCGGGGCAGGAACGCCGCCGCCACGACGGCGGCGACAAGACAGGTGAGCGCGTCCACGGCGACCAGCCAGCGCACCCCCAGCGGCAACAGCACCGCCGCCAGCAGGCCGGCCGCCGCCCCGGCCGCCGACAGCGTCACCCCGAGCATCGCGTAGGTGGCATGGCGCCGCTCGCCCGAGCTCGCCCGTGCCAGCAGTTCCTGGGAGGCCGGCTCGTACACCTCGAAGGCGAGCCCCACCAGGGTGACGGCCGTCAGCACCTGAACCGGGCCCCGCGCCAGTGCGAGCAGGATCAGCGCCGAACCGGTGGCGGCCAGCCCGGCGGTCAGCACGCCGCGCGGGGAGAACCGGTCGAGCAGGAACGCCCCCGCCCACCGCGAGAGCAGCGCGCCGCCTCCGAACAGCGCCAGCGCCGCCGCCGCAAGGTCCGCCCCCGCCAGCACCGCCAGGAACGACAGCGCGTAGGCGCCCAGCGCGTTGAGAGTCCGTACCGCGAGCAGGACCCGCGCCGCCGACGGCAGCGACCTCCACATGCGACCCCCCGGCCTCCGGCGAAGACGTCATCGTCACACACCAAGCCGACAATCCCGCCGCCGAGGAGACGCACGCCGGTGGCCGGGCTGCGCGAGCGGGCGCACCGGCACATCGATCACTCCCGGGTACGGCGTGTTCCCCGGCCGCCAGGAGGCTGCCGATCGGCCCTGTGAGGTCGGGTCCAAAGTCCCACGCGAGGGTGACCTGTGGCAGTGCCGGCCGGTCAGGCCCCGGACCTAGCGTGTGGGTCATGCCCGATGAGCGCCACCCGATCCGCCGCCCACCCGGCACGCGGCCCGTGGCGTCCATGACGGGCCCGGACCCCGGCGGGCGGCGAGTCGCTGTCGTCAACACCCATCCCCGGACTCACCGCCCGTCCGGCCCGCAGCCGGTCGCCGACTTCGCGACCCCCATGACCGGCTTCCACGTCCGGCGCGTCTTCGACGAACGCTGTCCCGGGGCCTGACCCGCACCCCATGGCCCGTCCCTCCGACAGGCCGACCTCGCTGTGGACCCGGACGGACATCACCCTCATGCTC
Source organism: Nonomuraea indica (assembly GCF_002850745.1). Lineage (GTDB taxonomy): Bacteria > Actinomycetota > Actinomycetes > Streptosporangiales > Streptosporangiaceae > Nonomuraea > Nonomuraea indica. Next base: position 37,265 of record NZ_PJOK01000064.1, on the reverse strand, counting down.
GACGAGCTTCGCGCGGCCGTGCGCCGCGATCCCGCCCTCTACGGTCACCGCAGGCTGGAGGCGCTCCTCTACCCCGGCGTCTGGGCGGTGTGGACCCACCGCCTGACCCACTGGCTGCACGACCGCCGGGTGCCGTTCGTTCCCCGCCTGATCTCGCAGCTGGCCCGCACCCTCACCGGGATCGAGATCCACCCGGGCGCCCGCATCGGACGGCGGCTGTTCATCGACCACGGAGCGGGCGTCGTCATCGGCGAGACCGCCGTCATCGGCGACGACGTCACGCTGTACCACCACGTCACGCTGGGCGGCCGCGGACACCGGTCCGACGCCAAGGGCACGCCCCGCCACCCGGTGATCGGCGATCGGGTCACCGTCGGCGTCGGCGCCTCCGTCCTCGGCCGCGTCCACGTCGGCGACGACGCCTCGATCGGCGCCCACGCCCTCGTCCTGGCCGACGTGCGCGCGGGCGCCCACGTGCACGCACCCGTCACCCCCACCGCCATCAGGAGAGAACCCGTGCCCGGCATCCATCCCGACGTCCTGTCCCTCGTCGGCGCGACCCCCATGGTGAGCCTGTCCCGCTTCGGCGCGGGACTGCCCGCCCGGCTGGCCGCCAAGCTGGAATCCGCCAACCCGGGCGGCAGCGTCAAGGACCGCATCGCCCGCGCCATGATCGAGGCCGCCGAGGACGCCGGCCTGCTCCGCGCCGGCTCCCGCATCGTCGAGCCCACCAGCGGCAACACCGGCATCGGGCTGGCCATGGTGGCGGCCGCGAAGGGCTACCGGCTCACCCTCACCATGCCGGAGAGCATGAGCACCGAGCGGCGGGCGCTGCTGGCCGCCTACGGCGCCGAACTGGTCCTCACCCCCGCCGCGCTCGGCATGAAGGGCGCGATCGCGGAGGCGGAACGGCTGGCCGCCGAGCACGGCTGGTTCATGCCCCAGCAGTTCGCCAACCCCGCCAACCCCGACGTCCACCTGCGCACCACCGCGCAGGAGATCTGGCAGGACACCGGCGGCGAGATCGACCTGCTGGTCTGCGGCGTCGGCACCGGCGGCACCATCACCGGCGTGGGCCGGTTCCTGCGCGAGAAGAAGCCCGAGGTGCGCGTGGTCGCCGTGGAGCCGGCCGAATCGGCGGTGCTGTCGGGCCGGGCTCCGGGACCGCACGGGATCCAGGGCATCGGCGCCGGCTTCGTGCCGGAGGTCCTGGACACCGGGGTCTACGACGAGGTCGTGCGCGTGGACGTGGAGCAGGCCCGGGAGGCGTCGCGGCGGCTGGCCCGCACCGAGGGCATCCTCGCGGGCGTCTCGGCGGGCGCGGCCCTGCACGCGGCCTCCGCCCTCGCCGCCCGCCCGCACAACGCGGGCCGGCTCGTCGTGGTCGTCCTGCCCGACACCGGCGAACGCTACCTCAGCACCCCCCTCTTCACCCCGTAGGCACCACTGGAGGAGATCCTTTCCATGACCACCCACACGCAGGCCGACGCGCAGAACGCGGTGCTGGCGAGAATCCGCGCCCATCACGACCAGCTCGGCCGTACGATGTCCGACCACGCCGTGACCATCGCCCGCTCCATCGACCGGCTGACGTCCCCGGCGCCCCGGCAGGCGGTGCTGGCGGCGTTCTGCGCCGACGAGGTGCTGCCGCACGCCGCGGCCGAGGAGAAGACCCTGTACGCCGCCGCGGCCGGCCTGCCCGCCACCGAGCTGCTCGTCCGGGCGATGCTGGACGAGCACGCCGCCCTGCAGGAGCTGGCCGGCGACCTGGCCACGGCGACCACCCCCGGCGAGATCGTGAGCGCGTCGTCCGCGCTGAACGCCCTGTTCCAGGCGCACCTGAAGAAGGAGAACGACGTCCTGCTGCCCGCTCTCGCCGCCCACGGGGTCGATCTGGAGTCCCTGCTGGGTGACGCGCACGAGATCCTCGGCGAGCCAGCCGGCGGCGCCTGCTGCGGCTGCGCCGACACGGGACACCCGGACGGTGAGGACGACGTCGAACTCGACGTGCGCCGCCTCGTCCCGGCCCAGCGCCACGAGCAGATCTTCACCGTGTACGGCGAGCTGGCGGCCGGGACGGCGTTCGTGCTGGTCAACGACCACGACCCGAAGCCGCTGTACTACCAGTTCGCCGCCGAGCACCCCGGCGAGTTCACCTGGGACTACCTGGAGGCGGGGCCGGAGGTCTGGAAGGTCCGCATCGGTCGTCCCTGACCGTCCGTCGCGCGCACCGGACGCGCGCATGACCGTGGCCTGCCCCGAAGGAGACAACGGGGCAGGCCACGCTCGTGCGCGCGGTCGGTCGTCCAGGCTCACCTGAACCGGCCGTGCGCGGTCAGTCGTCCTGCGGAGCGCTCACCTTGACCAGGCCGTGCGCGCCGGCCTCGGCCTGGTGCATGGTGTGGTCGACCACCGGGTAGGTGCCCGGCTCCGGGAAGACGAGCTCGACGAAGCCGCCCTGCGCGGGAGCCAGGTCGAGCACCTGCGCCCCGCCCGGGTCCCCGGCGCGGAGCCGGTAGGCGCCCTCGGTGTAGACGGTGTCGAACGGCGCGCCCACGACGTGCAGGGCGGTGCCCGTGCCGGGGCCCGCGGCCACGGCCCAGATGCGGACCCGCTCTCCGGCCGTGGCCGTCAGAGGGGCGTGGTCGTAGCCGGCGGCGGTGCCGTTGAACATCCAGCCGTCCGGGTCACCCTGCCGGATCTTGGCGACCTGCGCCTGGCTGCCGGGCTCGCCCAGATACAGCTCACCCTGGACGAGGAGGTACTCGCGGCCGACGTCGGGCAGGTCGGGCGGGTCGATGATGACGGCCCCGTACATGCCGTTGGCGATGTGCTGGGTCATCGGCATGGTCGAGCAGTGGTACAGCCACGCCCCGGCGAACTCCGCGCGGAAGCGGTACGTCAGCCGTTCGCCCGGCTGGATGGTGCGCATCGGGCCGTCCGGCGCGTTCGCCCCGGCGTGGAAGTCGATGCCGTGTCCCATCGAGCCGTCGTTGACGAACGTCACCGTGAACACGTCGCCGACCTTCCCGCGCAGCACCGGCCCCGGCATGGTCCCGTTGAACGTCCACACGCGTTGCCGCACTCCGGGCGCGACCTCCTGGACGACGGTGTCGTCCGCGCGGATCTCGACGCGGTGCTCCGTGCCGCCGGGGGCGGGTTTCAGGGCCGCGTCGTACGGGGTCCAGCCCGGTGACATGGGCGCGGCCAGGTCCAGCCGGGCGGGCGCGTCCGGCTGCGCGGCGGCGGGTGAGCCGTGCCCGTCGTGGCCGGTGCCCTGGTCGGGCCGGGTGGCGGCGGCCGAGCCGGTCGGGGTGATGCGCAGGGTCATGCCCGCCGCGCGGTGCCCGGCCACCGTGCACCACCCGTCCACCGCCTCGCCCAGCGGCCGGAGCCTCAGTGTGGAGCTCTGCCCGGAGGCGAGCATCGGGGTGCGCTCGCCGGTCGCCAGGCGCAGGTCGTGGCGTTGGGCGTCGGCGTTGGTGACGCGCAACGTCAGCACGGTGCCCACGGGCGCCTCGATCACGGCGGGCCGGACGCGCATCCCGGACAGCGTCACGTCGACCGTGCGGGAACCGGTCGCGGTCACCGTCGGCGGCGCGGAGACGCCGGTCACGGCGACGACGACGGCGGCGGCCGTCAGCAGGCAGCCGACCACCACGCCCGGGTTCGCCCGCGGGCGCCACGACGCGCGCGGACCCCGAGGCGGCTGCGGTGCCCCGACCGGACCTCGTGGAGGCGCGACTCGGGCACGGCCGGAGCGCGTCAGCGCGAACGCGCAGCCGGCGAACAGCAGCAGAGCGACCGCCGCCAGCACGCCGCCCAGCGTGCGCACCACCGCCGCGGCGGCCAGGTCCCCGGCCACGCGCAGCCCCACGGCGGCGTGCAGCGCGGCCAGCGGCGCGTACAGGACGGGCCGGTAGGGCAGCCGGACCCGCAGCACCGCGGGCAGGATCACCGGGGCGTGCCCGAAGACCATGGACATGACGAAGCCGAGGAAGAGCGCGTGCAGCGCGGCGTCGTACAGGTAGCGCCCGGACGCCAGCCCGGTGATCGACCACAGTGCCCCGGCCATCGCGAGCCAGCCGTACCCGGCCAGCAGGCACACGGCCGCGTACCGGGGGAGCCCGGACCCGCGCACGGTCCGCCGCGCCACGTCGTGGAAGGCCAGCCACCCGGCGACCGCCACCATCCCGGCCCCGGCCGTGCGCGCCCCGGCGGCCGGGGCGAGCAGCGACACGACGGCCCCGGCGCCGACCACGGCCGTGGCGGCCAGCAGGCCCGCCCATGCGGCGGGCCGCAGGAACACGACGTGGGCCAGTTCGAGCCGCTCGGCGGCGATCGTCAGCACGAGGAAGGCGGCGAACCAGACGGCCAGCTCCGCCACCGGCCGGCCGGCCAGCCACAGCAGCCCCGCCGCCGGCCACGCCAGCGCGCCGCCGAGCTGCAGGAACGTCTCACGGGAGCGACGGCGGCCGAGCAACGCCAGGTAGACGCCCACCAGCCAGCCGCCGGCGGCGGTCAGCGCCAACCGTCCCGTCTGCTCGGCGCCGGCGGCGAGCGCCACGGCCCCCGCCGCGGCCAGTGCCGGCGCCGCGTATCCCCACGGGCGGCGCAGCGCCACCGCGCGTTCCAGCGCGATCAGGGTGCCGAGGAAGCCGAGCGCCATGAGCGGCCCGTGGTGCTCGGTGAAGGACGCCGGCGCCGGCATCGCCTCGATCAGCAGCGCGAGCCCGCCGGTGATCCCGGCGGCCAGCGCGACGGCGGCCCCGGCCAGCAGCGGCAGCCGCCGCCAGGCCACCGGCGGCCCCGGTCGCTCCGGCCGCCGCCGCGGCTGTTCCGGCCGCGGCGGCGCTCCTGAGGGTCGTACGGGTCCGGTGCTGCTGGGAGCCTTCCGGCTAATCACTGGTTCCGGCGGCGGCGGGTGCCGGCCTCGTGGCGAGGGCGCGTACCGCCGTCGCCGTCAGCACCACGGTCGCGACGGCGGTCACGGCCAGCAGAGCCAGGCCGATCCCGTAGGAGCCGAACTGCCCGTACAGGAAGCCCATCACCAGCGGGGGCACGAACCCGCCGAGGCCGCCGGCGGCGCCGACCAGACCGGTGACCGCGCCGACCTTGTCGGCGGGGGCGACCCGGGCGACGAGGGCGAAGGTGGCGCCGCTGCCGGCGCCGAGCGCCGCGGCCATGGTCAGGAACGCGATCGTGCCGACCGGCATGAGGCTGGGCGTGAGCGCCTGCACGCCCGCCATGCAGGCGATGACGACGAACACGCCGGTCAGCACGGGGATGGGGCCGATCCGGTCGGACAACCAGCCGCCGAGCGGCCGGGCCAGGACGGCCAGGACGACGAATCCGGCCATCCGGTTGGCGGCGTCGGCGAGTTCGAGCCCGTAGCCGGTCTGCAGGTAGGCGGGCAGGTAGACGGCGAAGGCGACGTAGCCGCCGAACGCCACCGCGTACAGCGCGCACGCCTGCCAGGTGATCGGCAGCTTCAGGGTCGCGGCCATGCGCGTCACCATCGACGCGGTGGCGACGGTGCGGCCCGGCGCGTCCCGCAGGACCAGCCACGCGATGACGGCGTAGCCGGCCAGGACGACAGCGGTGAGCAGGAACGGGGCGGTGGCGCCGCCGCTCCGGACCAGGGGGACGGTGGTCAGCGCGCTGATCGCGGTGCCGCCCATCCCGGCGCCGAAGATCCCGACGGCCAGCCCGCGGCGGTGCGGCGGGAACCAGGCGTTGACGAACGGCACGCCGACGGCGAACACGGTGCCGCCGATGCCGAGGAAGAACCCTCCGATCAGCAGCGCGACCATCGACGTCTGCCCGAACAGCCCGATGAACAGCACGGGGACGATGGTGGCGGCGGAGACGAGCGGGAACATCACCCGCCCGCCGAAACGGTCGGTGAGCGCGCCGACGGGGATGCGGCCCAGCGAGCCGACGATCACCGGTACGGCGACCAGCAGCGCCTGCTGCCCGGCCGACAGGCCGAGCAGTTCCTTGAACCGCGGGCCCAGCGGGCTGAGCAGCGCCCAGGCCCAGAAGTTCACCGCGAACCCGAGGGTCGCCAAGGCGAGCATCAGCGCGGGCCTTCGACCGTGGGCGGCGGCTTGTGGGTTCGTCATGTCTTCCTCGCGTGATCGTGCGTTCGTGGGGTGGACTCGGCGGGCAGCGGCTGCGCGCCCCGTCGACGTGCTGCGATGTCCTGGTCCCATCTCAGCGCGGAGGTCCCGCGCGGGGTATGGACCAAGGTCTCGACCTTCGGGGACTTAGGACGCCTGGAGATGCCGGGCGAGGTCCTCCTGGTAGGGGAAGCTGCCCGGTTCGTAACCGCACCACGGCTCCTCGGCGAGCATGTCGCCGGTGCAGGCGTACGCGCGCGACCGCGATCCGCCGCATATGGCCCGGAACTCGCATGCCCCGCACCGCCCGCCCAGCCGGTCGGCATCGCGCAGGGCGGCGAACAGGGGAGCGGACCGGTAGATCTCGCTCAGCGGCCGATCGCGTACGTTGCCGGCGCCCAGGGGCAGGAATCCCGAGGGGTGCACGGTGCCGGTGTGGGAGACGAACACGAAGCCGCGCCCGGCGTTCACGTCGATGGGCGGGCGGCGCACCCGGCTGCGGCCGATCAGCCCGGCGCGCTGCGCCCGCAGGTGCAGGTTCTGGTAGAGGGGCCCCAGCGACGCGGCGTGGTCGGCGCCGTGCTCGGCCAGGATGAGCCGCTGCAGGGCCACCCGCCGGAAATGGTGCGCCTCGGTCGTCTTCACCGGGACGGTGGTGCCGACGTCGTACAGGAAGTGCAGCACGTCCTCGGCCTCCTCGGGGCTCAGCGCGGACAGGGCGCGGCCCCGGCCGGTGGGCACCAGGAAGAAGACGCTCCACAGCAGCGCCCCCTGGTCGCGCACGAGGCGGGCGATGTCCGGCAGCCCGGTGAGGTTGCGGCGCGTCACCGTGGTGTTGATCTGCACCTTGAGCCCGGCCTCGCGAGCGGCCTGCCAGGCCGCCATGGTACGGGTGAACACGCCGTCGTAGCCGCGGAAGGCGTCGTGCCCGCCGGCTGTCGCCCCGTCGATGCTGAGCGAGATCGCGGCGGCGCCCGCCTCGCGCAGCCGGGCGAGGCTGCCCGGGGTGAGCGCCGGGGTGGCCGAGGGTGAGACGGCGGGGGAGAGGCCGAGCTCGCGGGCCCGCCGGATCAGCTCCAGCAGGTCCGGCCGTTCGAACGGGTCGCCGCCGGTGATCACGAACAGCGGCGCGGGCCGGCCGAAATCCGCCACCTGCCGCATCAGCCCGGTGGCCTCGTCGGTGGACAGCTCCTCGGGGTGCCGGTCGGGCACCGCCTCGGCGCGGCAGTGCAGGCAGGCCAGCGGGCATGCCCGGGTGGCCTCCCAGATGACGATGAACGGGCTGTGGGCGGCGTCCCGCCGGACCCGCCGCAACGGTCGCTGCGTCATGCGCTGACTCCCCGCGGGTTGTGGGCCGCCGCGTCGGCGGCCGGGTGGTCGCCGGTCAGGGCGAGGACGGCGGTGTCCCGCCGCGGCGGCCGGCCCACCTGCTCACACACCTGCTCACCCACCTGCTCACCCACCGGGGACCTCCACCGGGTCGAGCACCTCGAACACCGAGCGGCGGGGCACGCGCGGGACGGGCGGGCCGTACCCGAACCTGGCCAGCATCTGCACGTGCCCGAGCGGCCCGGCCTGCTCGCCGTGGTGCTGTGCCGGGCGCAGGTCGAGCGGCTGGCTGAACATCGACGCCGCCACGCCGTGCGCGGTCGCGGTCAGGAGCACCCGCTGCAGCGCCTGCCCGGCACGCAGCCAGTCGAGCGGCCCGTCACCTCTGGTGAACAGGGCCGCGACCTGCGGGTCCGCCTCGAAGTCGGCACTCGGCCGCGCGGCGTCCCGCAGGCTGAAGTCGCGCATGGGCAACCTGCCGTCGCGCGGGCGGGGGCCGAAGGCGTGCTCGGGCACGCCGTCGAAGCGCCGGCTCGGATCCGTCCAGGAGGCCAGCTCGGCGCGATAGGACTCCTCGGCGGCCAGCGTGTCGTCCGCCGTACCGATCATGTCGAGCACCCGCCGCGCCGTCCGCCCCTTGACCAGGACGAGCGTGGCGCCCTCGGCGTGCGCGGCGTGGACCAGCTCGACGAAGACGTCCTTGGGGAGCCGGCGGTCGTCGAACGGGAAGCGGTTGGTCCGCCGGTGCGGGATCATGTCGTACATCAGCCGCTCGTCCTGGTCGGGCGGCTCGCCCGGGGTGGCGCGCACGGTGGCCAGCAGGTCGGGGCGGGCGGCCGGGTCCGGCAGCGCCGTGACCTGGGCGTCGTGCCCGGTCATCCGGACCGCGAGGCGCAGGTTGAACAGCGCGGCCCCGCAGCTGATGCCGAGCCCGCGCCCCATGGGGTCGGTGACGGCCAGCAGCCGGTCGAGGTCGGCGTACAGTTCCATGGTCGCGTCGTCGACCCGGCGGAAGCGCCACGGCTGGGTGTTGTGCACCGACGGCGCCGCGGCGGCGGCGTTCACCGTTCTGCTGACGCCGCCGGGCGTCGCGAACGGGAGCCGGCGGGCGGCGAGCGATCCGGGGTCAGGAGGGGCAGGGCTCGCGCCGGTGTCGGTCACCGGGACGTCCCCGGCGCGGAGGTAACAGCGGACATGGGACGACGTTCCCGCGCCTGGCCGTGGTCACGGCAGGGACCATAGTCCCTGGGATCGCCTCCGATGGACCGTTTCCCCGCCCGGGACCCCGCAGGACGCGGACGCGTTCCCGCGCTGCCAGCCGCCGCGGGCGACATGACGAGCCTGTCGCGGCCAGTAAGACCAGCAGTTTCAGGAGCGCAACCACATGGATCAGAACATGCATTCGGTTCTGGCCAGGCTGGCTGTATCCCGAAGCCGCCCGTGGTAAGACTGCTGCCCGATGGGGCTGGCCAGATGCTGAAACAGCGGACGACGATCGATGGCCGCCGTGAGGCGCTGTTGACGTGGACCGACATCATCCCTGGCCCACGCGGCAAGCTGGTACCTCGCCAAGGGCGGGTTCCGCCGTCGAGGCGGGTCTTCCTCGATCGGGAGGACTACAGCGGCGTGGAAGATGTGGATGAGCGAACTGAACGGCGCATCGGTGATGCGGGAACAAGCGCGGAGGTGCCGGTTGACGGGAGGCCTCCTGGCTGGCCTGACAGGTCACAGCGCCCGGAGACCCCGATTGGAAGGTGTCGGCTGTTTCTTGGCTGCTGGAGGCGATACCGCCCGACTACCGAGCTCACGGGTACGCCCAATGAGTCCGGGTGTCCTCATCCCAGCCCTACACGCTGCGGTTCTCCCAGCCCTCCAGCAAAAACCTGTACGTCGGACCGCTCAAAGTCGTCTCCTCTCGCCTGTCACGCCATGCCCATGGTCTACATCAGGGCAGACCGGGTCTTCACGATGTCCAAGACAAAGAATTCCAATTTTCCGGGATGTCATCGCACACATCGAGAAGGCTCTGGACCCGAACAAGAACGCGGATGCCAATCCGCCGTATCGCCTCGGAGACACGACCGACGGCCGGAACGACGAATATCCGCCGGCGCGAGAAAAGACAGGCACCGAGCGGTTCAAAGTCATCTCAGGAAACTATGCGGCGGCGCCGGGCACCGATGCGGGCCTCCCCCTCTGGAGAGGGACCCAACGGGAACGACACCGTCAACCGGAGAGTGAACGTTTTTCATCCTCGGGCGGCGTGAGCGACACGGTGGTTCTGAAGGACAGCGATGGTTTTGCAGAGATGGCCGGCCTTGGAAGGGCTGCAGCGTAGCTTTCGGAGGATCTTCCAGCCTTTGAGCTGGGCGTTCGCGCGTTCGCCGGGTCCGCGGAGTCTGGCGTGGGCACGGTTGGCCCGTTTCTGGGATTCGGGCTTGTTCTTGCCCTTGTACGGGGTGATCAGCGGTCCCTCGGCGCCCTGGTAGCCCTTATCGGCAAGGGTGACGATCCCTGCTTTGTCCAGCGCCCGCAGGATTCCCCAGATGCGGGCGGCGCTCAGGTCGTGCGTCTTGCCCGGCAGTGCCCCTGACGTCCACAGGATGGTTCCGTCCGGAGTGGCGATGACCTGGATGTTCATCCCGTGCACGCGGTGCTTGCCGGAGAAGTAGGGCCGGTCGGCCTTGATCCGGTCTGTGCGGATCAGCGTGCCGTCCAGGACCAGGTAGTGCAGCCCGTCGCGCTTGGCCTTCCGTAACGCCCGGTCAAGCCTCAGTGAGCGCGCCGACAGCAGCGCCACCGTCTCCTCCACATGCCGCCACGCGGTCGCTGTCCTTACGCCGAAACCGGCGCCGAGCTCGCCGAACGTCTCGCCCTTGCGCAGGTAGACCAGGACCAGCAGGGCTTGTTGTCCCGGGTTGAGCCGGCGCCACGGCGACTTGATCGTCTTTCGGCGCCGCCGGACGATCCCGGCGACGTAGTTCAGCGTCTGGGACGACAAATCGACGGCAGCACGATAGAACAGCATCCGAAGCCCCTGGTTGTGACGGTGTGGGTTGTGGTGATCAACCCGTCTACCAGGGGTTTCTCTATGTCGTCAGGCGAACGTCGACCTTGCGATCACGCTGTGACCAGCGCTCCGCTGCCAGGGGATGAAAAACGTTCAGTGTTCGCCGGGCATCAATTTTGGGTGCACAAGGGCACCGATCGCGAATTCCACTTGGGCAACGCATGGGGGTCCAACTACTGCAAGTATTACAATGAGGACATGTACGAGGAGCACGGCATCGGAGTGCTCCGATGTGACGAATACCCATTCGCGTCCACGCAGGAAGGCGCGGCCAAGGACCGGTTAAATTACTCCGTGCAGGCAGTCTGGACCAGTCACAACTCTAGGCACGGAGATGCGCTCCAGGACTTCTACAGCCAATATCGCCTGCTCACCTACAACCCGGACCACAGCGTGTCCAGCGAAAGTCCGTTCTGGGTGAAGATCGTGGATTAGGAGTCAGACGGTCTAGGTATAGTTAGCGATCTCAGGCGGGGTTGCCGAGACGAAGGCCCGGCAACCCCGCGTTGTATTCAGCGTGCGACGTTCGCGGCCGGAGGTAGGAAAGTGGCAGACCTGGCACAGCAGTATCCGCTTGAGGATCAGTGGGCCCTGCTGGCCGAGCACCGGATCGAGTATCTCTTTCACGGGCTCTGGGTGGAGAGCGGAAACGCGGACGAGGTGAGCGCTCTTCTTCGGGTTGACCCTGACTCGCGGCAGGAGTGCGGCCTCGAGGCGGCGACGGAGACCTTCCAAGCCTCATCCGGGGAAATGGTCTGGATGGGCGCGCACTCGCCCGGGTGGACGCACATACTCGCCTCCGGGCTCTACCCGTACCACCCCGCCATCCGGCACCTGGGAAAGCGACGCGTCTTTGAGATCCGCTACAACGACCATCTCAAGGAACTCGAACCGGTGAATCTCTACTATGACGGGGAACATGTCGGGGACGTCACTCCGCCGTACGAGGAAGGCGGATATATGGAACTACCCGACTATCGGCCGTACGCGAGCGGGATCGCGCTCGGCGATCCGCTCGACCTGAGCCGGTGCCTGCATCTCATGTTGTGCATGGTGGGCCGGATCACCGGGCGCTTCCTCGACCGGGAATGGTCCACCTCGACCAGGGCCCTCTACCGAATCCCTGAAGGGACCTGGCAGGAAGCTTCGACGCGATCAGCGGACCTGTCGCCCGACGCGTGACGAGCGGTCTCTCCACGATCGGCATGGTGCTCAAGAGCAGGGCGTGGGAGGGAGCCGGGCCCGAAGGCGTGACACCGACCCAGGCGCAGGCGCTGGAGTCGCTGCGCGAGCGGCCGGCGAGCCTCGGCGTCCTCGCGGCCCGCCTGGGCGCCTCGACCGCGACGGCCAGCAACGCCGTCAGCGCCCTCGTGCACAAAGGGCTCGTGGTGAAGGAGCCGGGATCGGACAAGCGATCCATCACGCTGCGCCTCACCGAATCCGGGGCGTCGATGGCAGACCGTACGAGCGCATGGCCGGACTTCCTGAGCCGCGCCGTGGAGACCCTCGACCCGGGCGAACAGACCGCCATGCTGCGTTCGCTGGTCAAGGTCATTCGGACGTTGCAGCACAACGGCGACATCCCGCCGCAGCGCATCTGCCTCACCTGCCGGCACTTCCACCCGCACCTCCACGCGGGCTCCGCCGAACCTCACCACTGCGCCTACCTGAACGAGCCCTTCGGCGACCGGCACCTGCGCCTGGACTGCGCCGAGCAGGTCGACGCCTCACCCGAGCAGCAGCGACGCGCCTGGCAGCGCTTCGTCTCCCAGCAGACGAGGCCCGCCGGCACCTGAGAGGGATCACGTCCGGCGGGTTCGGGCCCTGTGGCCGGGACCCGCGTCTCGGCGGCCGGCCGTGCGGGCGCACGACACCCGCCGGCCGACCGCGCGAGGCTCACGCCAGCAGTTCCGAGGGGTCGCGCGCGGGCGGGCCCGCCGGCCACCACTGCCCGTCACGCAGCTCGAACGGGTACCAGCGGCCGTCCCTGCCGTAACGCAGCTGGAGCGCGCCCACCGTCCAGCGGTTGCGCCACGCCTCCACCGCCGGCGGAGCCTCGCCCTCCCATCCGGCCTCCAGCAACGCGCGGGACCGGGCCAGCTCCCGCCCGGGCGGCGTCCAGGCCGACTCCAGCACCTCCAGCCCGGTCACGCCGCCGTGCCGCCAGGCCCGCACCGCCGCCTCCAGCCCGAGATCCAGGTCGTGCTCGGCGGCCAGGCGGACCCGGTCCTGGAACTCGGTCAGCACGACCTGCCGGCCCGAGACCAGCAGCTCACGCGCCCGCGCGGCCGCCGAGGCGGCCAGCACCCGCAGCGCCGCCACCTCCACGCCCGGCGCCGGATCGAGGTCGAGCGGGGCGAAGGCCACCTCCACCGGCGGCGGATCCGGCAGCGGCGGGACGTCCAGCGCGAACGCCTCGGCGGCCGGCGTGCCCGCCCGCGTCCCGGCCGCGGGGTCCGGCAGGGAACGGCCCTGCAGCGCCTCCACCAGCTCCTGCCGGCCGCGTCCGCGCAGCAGCAGCAGCACGAACGGATCGTCGTCGAGCAGCCACGACGCCTGGTAGCACAGGGCGGCCGCGTGCGCGCACGGATGTCCCCAGTCGGGGCAGGAGCACTCGGGCTCGAGGTCGCCGACCGTGGGCAGCAGCGGCACGCCGGCGTGCTCGGCCGCCTCCACCAGGTCGTGCGGCATCTCGCCGTCCAGCAGCGCGGCGATGTGCCCCGCCTTGGCGGCGACCTGGTCGAGGAACCGATCCCACTCCGCCTCGCCCAGCTGCTCGACGTGGACCACCGTGTGGTGCTCGGCGTCGTAGCCGGCCTCGGTGACCGCGGCGAGCCGGCCGGGGCTGACCGTGATGGGACCCACCTGGCCCGTCTTGGCGTAGGCGCGGCCCTTCTTCAGCAGCGTCTGGTCCAGGGAGGTGTCCTCCAGCGCCTTGATCCAGGCGCGGCCCCACCAGGAGGTCGCGAAACGGGTGCCGGCCTGCTGCCGGGGAAAGGCGGGGAACCCCCGTGCGGCACTGACGTCGGATCTCATCGCAGCTCCACGAGGGCGGCCAGTTCGGCGTCGGTCAGTTCGGTGAGGGCCGCCTCGCCGGAGGCGAGCACGGCCTCGGCCAGGGAACGCTTGGCGGCCAGCATCCCGGCGATGCGGTCCTCGATGGTGCCCTCAGCGATCAGGCGGTGCACCTGGACGGGTTTGGTCTGCCCGATGCGGTAGGCGCGGTCGGTGGCCTGGTCCTCGACGGCGGGGTTCCACCAGCGGTCGTAGTGGATGACGTGGTCGGCCCGCGTGAGGTTGAGCCCCGTTCCCGCCGCCTTCAGCGACAGCAGGAACACCGGGGCGCCACCGTCCTGGAACCGCCGCACCATCTCCTCGCGGCGGGCCACCGGCGTGCCACCGTGCAGCAGCTGCGTGGCCACGCCCCGGCCGGTCAGGTGCCGCTCCAGCAGCCGCGCCATGGCGACGTACTGGGTGAAGACCAGCACCGCGCCGTCCTCGGCGACGATCGTGTCGACCAGCTCGTCCAGCAGCTCCAGCTTGCCCGACCGGCCGGCCAGCCGCGGCTGCGCCTCGTGCAGGTACTGCGCCGGATGGTTGCAGATCTGCTTGAGCCCGGTCAGCAGCTTGACGACCAGACCGCGCCGGGCCATCCCGTGCGCAGCCTCGATCCGCGCCATCATCTCGCGGACCGCGGCCTCGTACAGGCCGGCCTGCTCGGCGCTCAGCGGCACCGGACGGTCGGTCTCGGTCTTGGCCGGCAGCTCGGGCGCGATGCCCGGGTCGGACTTGCGCCGGCGCAGCATGAACGGCCCCACCAGCCGGGCCAGCCGCTCGGCCACCTCGGCGTCACCCGACTCGACCGGCTTGGCCCACCGCGTCCGGAACCTGCCCAGCGAGCCGAGCAGGCCCGGCGTGGTCCAGTCGAGGACGGCCCACAGCTCCGACAGGTTGTTCTCCACCGGGGTGCCGGTCAGCGCGACGCGGGCGGCCGCCGGGATCTCGCGCAGCGCCCTGGCGGTGCCGGAGGCGGGGTTCTTGACGTGCTGGGCCTCGTCGGCCACGACCAGACCCCACGGGTGCTCGGCCAGCCGGGCCGCGTCCAGCCGCATGGTGCCGTACGTCGTCAGCACGAACCCCTCGTCGGCCCCCTCCCCGGTGAGGGTGCGGGCGCTGCCGTGGTAGCGGCGCACCGGCACGCCGGGCGCGAACCTGGTGATCTCCCGCTCCCAGTTGCCGAGCAGCGACGCCGGGCACACCACGAGGGTGGGGCCGGCGCCCAGCCCGCGCCGGTGCAGGTGCAGCGCGATCAGTGTGATCGTCTTGCCCAGGCCCATGTCGTCGGCCAGGCAGCCGCCGAGCCCCAGCGAGGTCATCCTGGCCAGCCAGCGCAATCCCTGCAGCTGGTAGTCGCGCAGCGTCGCGGCCAGACCCTCGGGCGCCCGGACGTCCTCGGGCTCGGTCAGCCGCTCGCGCAGCTCGGCCAGCCAGGCGCTGGCCTCCACCGGCACCTGCTCGCCGTCGACCTCGACCGCGCCGGTCAGCGCGGCGCCGAGCGCCTGCAGCCCGGTCAGCGGCTTGAGGTCGCGCTGGCGCGCCTTGCGCACCGTCTCGGGGTCGACGAGCACCCACTGGTCGCGCAGCCGCACGACGGGGCGGTGCGCCTCGGCCAGCCGGTCCATCTCGGCCGCCGTCAGCCGCTCGCCGCCGAGGGCGAGCTGCCAGTCGAAGCTCGTCAGGTGATGGCCGCCGAAGAACGACGGCAGGTCGGAGGGCGCGGCGTCACGCTCGCCGACGACCGCGCGGGCGCTCAGGCCGCGCACCATCGACCGCGGCCAGTGCACCTGCACCCCGGCGGCGGCCAGCCGCTGCGCGCCTTCGGCCAGCAGGTGCCCGACATCGGCGTCGGACAGCGTCAGCTCGTCGGGCACCGCGCTGTCGAGCAGCCGTTCCAGGGCCGGCCAGGCACGGGCGGCCCGGCGCACGGCCATGGTCGTGTCGATCCTCGCCCGGGGCCCGAACCCGTGGTCGCCGCCGTCCCACAGCTCGGCGGCGTCGGCCACGAGCGAGGGGTCGGCCAGGCTGTGCACCTGGACGACAGCCCGGAACTCCGCCTCGCCCGGGTCGTCGGCCTCCAGCCGCAGCGACAGCCGCACCCCCGAGTCGAGCCCGGCGGCCACCTCGTCGGCCCACCCGCGAAGGTGCGCCGCCTTGACCGGCCTGACGGCCGCGAACGCGGTCGTGCCGGTGGCGCGCACCGCGCCGGGCGAGCGCGGCATCGCGTCGGCGACCGCGTCGATGAAGGCCCGCACCAGCCCTTCGGCGTCCGCCAGCACCAGCCCGTCGGCGCCGGCCAGCACCGGCCCGTCGACGTCCGCCGGCCCTTCCGCTTCGGCCGGCACCGGCCCGTCGGAGTGCGGCACCGGCCCGTCGGACTGCGCGCCGGCCAGGGGCACGGCCCTCGCGGTGGCGGGCATCGCGTCGGCCAGTTCCCTGATGCGCAGCATGTCGGCGGGGTCGAACGGGCCAGCCCGCCAGGAGTCGTGCCCCCCGGCCGTGACGCCCGGCACGATGCGGCCCCGCGTGACGAGTTGCAGCGCCACCAGTGCCACCGCCCCCCAGAAGCGGGCGGCCGGGTGCGCTGCCTCGTCTCGGCGGGCCCTGACCAGGCCCGCCACGGCCTCGGCGACGGGGACGCGGGTGGCGCCGACCCGGCGCGTGCGCAGCCCGCCCTCGTGCGGCTGCACCACCGCGAGCAGGGCGTCGCCGGCCTGAGAATCTCCGGACGGGAGGCCGTCGGGCGGGGTGTCGTCGTCGGGGTCGAAAAAGGCCATCCGGCCCGTCCGTGGCGGGTCTCCGGGCTCGAAGACGACCGCCTGCCTGGCCAGATCCGTTGAGGAGCTCACGACCGTACAGTGTACGGTACATGGGGCTGTGGTTTACCACAGCAACACCTGGTTGCCTTCCGCATTACCCGCACCCGAGAACGCCCCTAGCCTTGTCGCATGACTGAATGGATGGTTTGGCTCATGGAGCGCCTCGGAGCACCGGGCGCGGGCATCGCGATCGCCCTGGAGAACCTGTTCCCGCCGTTGCCGAGCGAGGTGGTGCTGCCGCTGGCGGGCTTCACCTCCAGCAGGGGCGACATGGGGCTGATCGACGTGCTGGTGTTCACCACGCTGGGCTCCGTGCTCGGCGCGCTCGCGCTCTACTGGGTCGGCGCGCTCCTCGGCCGGGACCGCGTGCTGGCCATCGCCGCCAAGATGCCGCTGGTCAAGCCGTCCGACATCGAGAAGACGGAGGCGTGGTTCCTCAAGCACGGCCGCATGACGGTGTTCTTCGGGCGGATGATCCCCATCTTCCGCAGCCTCATCTCCGTCCCGGCCGGCGTGGAGCGCATGCCGCTGCCCACCTTCCTCGCCCTGACCACGGCGGGCAGCGCGATCTGGAACACCGCTTTCGTCCTGGCCGGCTATGCCCTGGGCGAGCAGTGGGAGCTGGTCGAGGCCTACGTCGGCGTCGGCTCCAAGGTGGTGCTCGGCCTCGTGGCCCTGGCGGTCGTCGTCTTCGTCGGCGTGCGGCTGGTCGAGCGGCGCAAGGGACGGCATGCCTCACGTCGCTGACGGCGCCAGGATCGTGGCGGCGGTGACGCTCGGCGTGGTCACCGCTGTGCTGGAGGCGGCGTTCCTGCTGCTGTCGCTGCCGTTCCTCGGCAACCCGAACGTCTCGGCCGGCGCCGTGCGGCTGGCGAGGCTGGAGGCCCGCCGGCTCCGCCTCGACCCGGCCCTGCTGCGCCTGGCCTCCGGCCCCCTGGACGTCCGGCCGGGTGGCCGGACGGACGACGACCCCACGGACGGTGGGCGGGCGCTTCGCTATCTCGCCGCCCGCCTGCCCGCCGGTGTGCTCGGCGGCCTCATCCTGGTGCTCCTGGTCTACGGGGCCTACATCGGCGTGGACCTCGCGCTGGCCTGGTCGAGCGGGCAGCCGTACGACGGCATGCACCGCTCCCTGTCGCTGGCGCTGTCCACCGCCGTCGTCGGCGTCGTCCTGCTCTTCCTCGACCTGTCGGGCCTGGCCGGCGTGTACGCCCTGGAGCGGCGGCTGGCCCGCCGGCTGCTGGCCCCCGACCCCACCGAGGCGCTGCACCGCCGGATCGCCGAGCTGGCCGAGAGCCGGGCGGGCATCGTGGCGGCGGTCGACTCCGAGCGCCGCCGGATCGAGCGTGACCTGCACGACGGCCTCCAGCAGCGTCTGGTCGCCCTGTCGATGCTGATCGGCCGTTCGCGGCGGGGCCGCCCCGAGCTGCTCGACCAGGCCCATCAGGAGGCCCAGCGCGCGCTGGCCGAGCTGCGTGAGGTGGCCTGGCGCGTCTATCCGAGCGGCCTGGACTCCCTCGGGCTGGGCGAGGCGCTGTCCGGCGTCGCCGAACGCTCGTCCGTGCCGGTCCGGGTCACCTGCGACCTGCCCGAACGGCCGGCGATGGCGGTGGAGACGGCCGCGTACTTCGTGGTGTGCGAGGCGGTCACCAACGCCGCCAAGCACTCCGGGGCCGGGCTCATCACGGTGGACGTGCGGCGGTGCGGCACCATGGTCGTCGTGACGGTGCGGGACGACGGATCCGGTGGCGCGAACGCCTCCGGCGGCGGCCTGTCGGGGCTGGCGCGCCGGGTGGCCGCGCTGGACGGCAGGTTCCAGGTGGACAGCCCGGCGGGCGGGCCGACGACGATCGTGGCGGAGCTGCCGTGCGGGTGATGCTGGCCGAGGACTCGACGCTGCTGCGTGAGGGGCTGGTGCGGCTGTTGCTGGAGGAGGGCCACGAGGTGCCCGCCGCCGTGGGCGACGCCGCCGCGCTGCTGGCCGCCGTGGCCGCGGACGTGCCCGACGTCGTGGTGGTGGACGTGCGGATGCCGCCCACCCACACCGACGAGGGGCTGCGCGCCGCACTGGAGATCCGGCGCCGCTGGCCGGGAGTGCGCGTGCTGGTGCTGTCGCAGTACGTGGAGAAGCGGTACGCCACCGAGCTGATGAGCGGCGACGTGGAGGGCGTCGGCTACCTGCTGAAGGACCGGGTGGCCCAGGTCGCCGACTTCCTGGACGCGCTGGAGCGGGTGGGGGCCGGGGGAGCGGCGTTCGACCCGGAGGTGGTGCGTCAGTTGCTCGCCCGCACCTCGCACGTCGATCCGCTGGCCCGGCTGACGCCGCGCGAGCGGGAGGTGCTGGAGCGCATGGCGCAGGGCCTGACCAACGCCTCGATCGCGCAGGAGCTGCACGTGTCGCAGAGCGCCGTGGAGAAGCACGTCAACGCGCTGTTCGACAAGCTGGAGCTGTCGCACACGGCCGGTTACAGCCGTCGGGTGCTGGCCGTCCTGCGCTACCTGGAGTCCTGAGGGGACAAGACCCGCCGGGTCGGTGACCCGGCGGGCGCGCGCCCGCCTTGACAAATTTTTTTGTCGGTGGGACGGTGGGGGCATCCCCAGAAACGGAGAGAGCGATGCGCAAGATCGTCGCAGGGCTGTTCATCTCGCTGGACGGCGTCGTCGAGTCACCGCAGAAGTGGCACTTCCCCTACTTCGACGGCGAGCTGGCCGAGGTGGTCGGCGCGCAGATGGCCGGCTCCGACACCATGCTGCTCGGCCGGCACACCTACGAGGAGTTCGCCGCGTACTGGCCGAACCCCGAGGCGCGCGCCCAGGACATGGCCCCCTACATGAACGACACGCCCAAGCACGTCGTCACCACCACCCTCGACACCGCCACCTGGCAGAACACCACGCTCGTCAAGGGCGACGTCACGGCCCACCTGACCGAGCTGAAGCGGCGGCCCGGCACGAACATCTCTGTCACCGGCAGCCCCACCCTGGTCCGCTGCCTGCTGCGCGACGGCCTGCTGGACGAACTGCACCTGACCATCCACCCCGTCGTCGTGGGCGGCGGCAAGCGGCTGTTCGACGACGGCACCGGGCACCTCCCGCTGACCCTGCTCGCCAGCCGTACCCTCACCTCCGGAATCGTCTACCTCACCTACGGGAGGGCCTGACATGGCCGCCAAGACCGTCGCCGACAAGCTCCTCGTCAAGCCCGGCAGCACCCTGTGGATCTCCGGCCCCGACCACCGCGACCGTGTGGGCCCGCTGCCCGGAGGGGCCACCCACACCGACGACCTGGCGCAGGCCGCGGTCGCGGTGCTGTTCGCCGCCGACGCGGCCGCCGCCCGCAGCCTGCTCGATGAGCACCGCGACGACCTCACCCGCCCGGCGACGCTGTGGGTGGCCTACCCCAAGGGCAACGCCTCCGACATCAACCGCGACACCCTGTGGCCGATCGTCGGCGAGTACGGCCTGCGCCCCAACGGGCAGGTGGCGGTGGACGAGGTCTGGTCGGCTCTGCGCTTCCGCCCGCTGAAGGAGGGCGAGCCCCCGTTCACGGGCGGCCGCTCCGCCTGAGTCGAGGCGCGCACGGCCGGGGCGCGTCGCGCCCACCCGCGAGCCGATCAGTGTTCCTGCGGGGTTTCGCCGGTGGTCCAGTCCCAATCGGTGATCATGGTGCGCATCAGCCGGGCGGCGGCCGACAGATGGCTGCCGGCGCTCCAGTACAGGGTGACCGTGCGGCGGCATTCGGCGCTGTCGACGGCGATCCAGGTGCCGGGGGCGCGCGTGGAGGTGCGGCGGGCGAAGGCGGGGACGAGGCCGAGGCCGAGACCAGCGCTGATCAGGCTCGCGATGGCGCTGGACTCGTCGACCTCGCAGACGATCTTCGGTGTGAGGTCTCTCGCGGAGAAGAGCCGGTCGAGCAGCCGGCGTTGCCAGTGCCCTTTGCGGGCGGTGACGATCGGATGGCCGGCGAGCTCGTCGACGGTCACACAGGCGCGGCCCGCCAGCGGATGATCGAGGGGCACGCCGACCCCCACCGCCTCGTCGAACAGCCGCCTCGACTCCAGGCCTTCGGCGGAGATCGGCTGCGAGGCGACGCACAGATCGACGTCCTGGGCCCGCAGGCGGCGCGCCATGTCCTCGGCCGGCGACCAGTGGAGCTCGATCTCGGCGCGGGGATGGGCCCGCTTGTAGGCCGCCAGGGGCCCGGTGAGCGTGAGGAAGGTCTCCGACGCCAGCCGCACGGTGCCCAGGCCCTCGCCGGCGGCCTCGGCGACGGCGCGTCGTCCGGCCTCCAGCTCACCCAGGGAACGCTCGACGTGATCCCGGAAGAGCCTGCCCGCCTCGTTCAGCCGCAGCCGGCCGCTCCGCTCGAACAGCGGTGTGCCCAGTTCGCTCTCCAGGCGGGCGATGGTGCGGCTCAGCGACGGCTGGGCGACGTGCAGCTCGTCGGCCGCCCGGCTGAGGTGCTCCAGTCGCGCCACCACCACGAACTGCCTGAGCGCGTTCAGGTCCATCATGACCCCCAAGGCATAACCGCATAGCAATATAGATCTTAGACAAGATAACTCGCGAGTCATAGTGTTCGGGATCGTTCACGCATCCAGCACAGAGCGAGGAGGGATCCCATGCTCACCGTGGCCGCATCCCGGACCACCCCCACGGGATGGACGCTGCGGGCCGTCGTCAGCGCGCACACGGTGGCGATCGCCGGCCAGCCGGTGTTCGCCGGGGTGTACCTGAGCGGCGACTTCGACAGCCTGCGCTGGCACGCCGTCGGCGCCGACGTGGCCACCACTCTCGGCTACCTGCAGGCGATCGCCGCGATCGTGGTCTGGGTCCGGCTGCGTCAGAGCTGGCCGTTTCTCGCCACGACGGCGGTGGTGGCGGCCGAGACGGTGCAGTACTTCGCCGGGTTGGACGGCGCGCTGTGGTTGCACCTCCCGCTGGGGGTCATGACCATCGCCGCGCTCGTCGTGCAGTTCGTCGCCGTCTGGCGCCGGCCCCTCCTGCGACGGGAGGCCCGCGATGCGTGAGCACGATGACGGCCGCGACCTGAGCAGGCGGCGGCTGCTGGGCATCGGCGGGGCGCTCGGGCTGACCGCGGCAGCCGGGCTGACGGCCGCGGCCGGGCTCGCCCGCCGGCCGTCGTTCACCGGCGCCGAACTGCGCAGCGCCGTGCCGCTGCCCCCCGCGTTCCGGGTGCCGTTGCCGCTTCCCGCCGTGCTGGCGCCGGTGAGCACCTCGGGCGAGGCCGACCGTTACGAGATCACCCAGCGCGAAGCGAGCGTGGAGATCCTGCCGGGCGTCAGGACCACGCTGTGGACCTACAACGGGACCTTCCCCGGGCCGACGATCGAGTCGCGCCGCGGCCGGCCGGTGACCGTGACGCATCGCAACGAACTGCCCGTGCCGACCGTGATGCACCTGCACGGCGGCCGCACCCCGGCGGAGTCGGACGGCTACCCGACCGACCTCGTCCTGCCCGCGAGCCGGCCGGACGCCGGCTCACCCACCGGACACCACACACCCGCCGGGCACGGCATGGGGGCAGGGCACGGCATGCGTGATCCGCGGGCGGTGGTGACCAGGCTGACGCGGGACTACACCTTCCCGCTGGACCAGCGGCCGACGCTGCTGTGGTACCACGACCACCGGATGGACTTCACCGCCCCGGCGATCTGGCGGGGCCTGGCCGGGCTGCAGATCGTCCGCGACGACGCCGAGGACGCGCTCGGCCTGCCCGCAGGGGAGCGCGAGCTCCCTCTCATGATCGCCGACCGGGCGTTCGCCGCCGACGGCGGCCTCGACTACCCGGCCCTCGACCCCACGCTGCGCGACCGGCCTGGCGTCCGGGAGCCGTATCTGGCCGGGGTTCTGGGTGACGTGATCCTGGTCAACGGCGCCCCGTGGCCCGTGCACGAGGTCGACGCGGCCCGCTACCGGTTGCGGATCCTGAACGCCTCCAACGCCCGCCACTACGAACTCGAAGCGGTCGGCGACGACGGACGCCGGCTGGATCTCGTCCAGATCGGCGCCGACCAGGGGCTGCTGGCGGCGCCGGTCACCCACCGGTTCCTGCCGATGGCGCCTGCCGAACGCTTCGACGTGATCATCGACTTCGCCGACGTCCCGGTCGGCGGCCGCGTCACCGTCGTCAACCGGCTGGGCTCGGGGCGGGCCCGCGACGTGATGGCCTTCCGCGTCGTGCGCAGGGCCGCCGACGACAGCCGTATCCCGCGCGTGCTCTCCAGTGATCTGCCGGACTGGCGCCGGTCGGACGCCGTCCGGGTGCGCGACCTGTCCTTCCGCGCCGGACGCATGCACGGCGGTCGCGGATGGCTGATCGGCGGGCTGCCGTTCGACCCCGCCCGCTCCGACGTCGTCACGCGTCTCGGGGACGTCGAGGTGTGGCGGCTGGTCGCCGACGTGCACCATCCGGTCCACCTGCACCTGGTCGGGTTCCGGGTGCTGTCACGCGGCGGCCGGCCGCCCCTGCCCCACGACGCAGGCCTGAAGGACACCGTCTCCTTGCGGCCGGGCGAATCGGTGGAGATCATCACCCGTTTCGACGGGCACCGCGGCCGCTATCTCTTCCACTGCCACAACGCCGAACACGAGGACATGGGCATGATGGCCAACCTCGAGATCATCTGAGCGGGCTCCGGGCAGCCGGCCCGGTCAGCGGCTCTCGGCGGCCAGCCGCAGGCCGAGGGCGATGAGCACGGTGCCGCTGACCGCGTCCAGCCGGCGCCGGATCGCCGGACGGCGGAACCACGCCCCCGCCCGGCCCACCACCGCCGCGAGCGCCAGGTACAGGACTGTCTCGATGGCCACCTGCAGCAGGGCCAGCAGCGCCGTCGTGGCGAACAGCGGCCGGTCGGCGGGCACGAACTGCGGATAGAAAGCGATCATGAAGGCGGCGGCCTTCGGGTTGGCCAGCATCACCACCGCCCCCTCGCCGAACGCCTTCCACCAGCCCCGCGCCGTCTCCGGGCCGGGCTCGGCGGCGGCCGGCGGCGCCCCCCGCCACGCCGAGCGCCACGCCTTCACCCCCAGGTAGAGCAGGAAGGCCGCACCGGCGACGCGCAACACCAGGTAGGCCACCTCGGAGGCGGCCACCAGCGCGGCCAGCCCCGCGGCGGCGAACAGCGCCCACACGTACAGGCCGGCCTCCAGCCCGAGCACCGTGGGCACCGCGCCGGACAGGCCGCGCACCGCGGCCCGGCGCAGGATCAACGCCATCGCCGGGCCCGGCGAGGCGGAGATCAGCACGACGGCCACCACGAAGGCGGGCAATGAGGAAAGAATGTCCATGGCCCGCATCTTCGCCGACCGCGCCACGACGCTTCAACGCCTTTCGGCCGCCGGGCCCGTGCGCGGACACGAGCGCGCGGCTAGAACGTCACCGCGAGGTAGACGGGCCTGTGGTCGGACAGGGGAGTGGCCGCGGCCACATGGCAGCGCAGCACGCTGCCGCGCGGCGCGAACAGGTAGTCGAGCTTCTTGCGCCTGTCGCCGGCGCTGTGCGTCCAGCGGCCGGTGCGGCCGGTCCCGCGCTGGTCACACTCCCGGTAGGCCCGGTAGACGGGCGCGACGGCTCGCCGGCCGGCGGCGCTGCCGGTACCGCTGTCCGGCGGGGCGACGTTGAGGTCGCCACCGAAGACGCTGTGGTGGCCGGGCTTGGCGGCGACGGCCATCAGCCGCCTGATCTGCCTGGTGCGGTACGGGGCCCCCGGCTCCCGGTCGTCGTACGCGGTGCCCACCGACAGGTGGGTGCCGCACGCGTGGACCCGCTTGGCGGCGATCGTGGCGCACAGCACCGCGCGCCTGACGTACCAGGGGGGTGCGGGCAGCGGGTGGGCCTGGAAGGTCGCCGTGTCGGCGGCGACGGCGATCGCGATGCTCTGGACCCCTCGCGGGCGGCCCTGCCAGTCGGGGTGGCAGGTGTACGGGGCGCCCGCGGCGGACGTGAGGCTCCACGAGCGCACCAGCCAGGTGCGGCCGGTCCGCTGCCGCAGCCCCGCCTCCAGCGCCTGGTCCGCGCCGCTGCAGAACTCCTGCAGGAACAGCACGTCCGGCCTGATCGGCCGGCTCGTCGCGTACTCGCCGACGGTCCGCGCCAGCCGCGCGGCGTCGGCCCGGTAGAGGCCGCAGGCGGAGTTCGTCGCCGTGCAGACGTTCCACGTCATCACGGCCAGCTCCGTCCGCGTCTCCGCGACGGCGGGGGCGGGCGGCATCATGGCCAGGGCGGCGATGGCCGCCCACGTCGGTCGCCTCTTCATGATCCGTCATCCAACCGAGGATCCCGGCGGCCGTCCAGGGCCGGCGTCGGCGAAGGCCCGACCTCACCTCGGGGAGCCGCTCCCCGAGGTGAGCCCCGACACGAGCCCCGCCAACTCGACGCGGGAGGTTATGCCGAGCTTGGGGTAGGCGTTGTACAGGTGATATCCGACCGTTCTGGGGCTGAGGAAGAGTTGCGCCCCGATGTCGCGGTTGCTCAGCCCCGTGGCGGCCAGCCGGACGACCTGCAGCTCCTGGGGCGTGAGGCGGGCCAGCGGGTCGGAGTCCTCCGCGTGGCGGGTGACGCTCTCACCCGCGGCGCGCAGCTCGGTGGCTCCGCGGTCGGCCCAGGGCCGGGCGCCCAGGCGTTCGAAGGTCTCCAGCGCGGACCGCAGCGGAGCGCGGGCGTCGATCTTGCGGTGTTGCCGGCGCAGCCACTCTCCGTACAGAAGTTCCGTACGAGCCCGTTCGAACGGTGGATCGCCTTCCTGGCGATGCAGGTGCAGGGCTCGCTCCCAGGCGTCCTCGCCCGCCCCGAGCAGCGCCTGGCATCGTGCGGCGATGGCGTGGGCCCACGGCTGCGCGGTGTGGTCGGCCCAGTCGGCGTACCGGCGGGCGGCGGCCTGCGCCTGGGCCCGGTGCCCGGTCCGTGCCGCGACTTCCACCAGGTCGGGGAGACTGTGGACGGTGCCCAGCTTGTTGGCTCCCTCGACCGCCTCGGTCAGTCTCACCAGCGCGGCCTCGTGCCTGGCGAGGCCCAGGTCGAGCAGCGCCGTGATGGCCGTGGCGCGGGCCTGGCCGGGCGCGGTGCCGTGGGCCGTCATCTCGGCCGTCAGCTGTCTGCAGCGTTCCTGGTCGCCTTCGATCGCGGCGAGCTGCGCCAGGACGGCCCAGAGAAAGGCCAGGTTGTGGGTCTGGCCGGTGTCCTGGGCGATGCGTACGCCCTCGGTCGCGCTGCTTCGGGCATCATGGTGCGCGCCCGCCCACAGCTGGCCGCGCGCGAGCAGCATCAGCGCGCGTGGCAGCACGCCGATCGCCCCCTGGGCCCTGCTCTCGCGTTCCAGGGCGACGGCTCGGTCGTGGGCGGCTCCGTAGTCTCCGAGCAGCATCTCCCACCAGGCGATCCTGGCGTTCCCCCGCAGGCCGGGCGGGCCCGCGGCGAGATCCCGGTCGAGGAGCAGGCGTACGGCGACGGCGGCCTCGACCACGTCGCCCCCGGGCCCGTTCAGGGTGGTGATGCGGGCGGCCAGCTCGCCTATGCGTCCGGCGCCGGGCACCCGCAACCGGTGCGCCTGGTCCGCCACGGTCCGGACCGCGGTGAAGTCGCCCGCGGTCCAGGCGATCTCGACGGCCGAGAACAGCAGGTCGGCGGCGAGTTCAGGGGTCCGGCCCGCCACGGCGCAGGCCGACTCGGCCAGGAGCTGGTGCGCGGCGGTGGCGTTGCCGCGCTCGTCGGCCAGGCCCGCCCGGAACTTGGCCACCTCCGCCGTGGCGACCGGTTCGGTGATCAGGGCCGCCGCGTCGTCGGCGAGGGTCGCCGCCCGCTCCTGCTGGCCCGCGTCGGCGGCGGCGCGGGCCGCGTGGGCCAGGCGGCGGCCGCGCTCGCGGGGGTCGGCGCTGAGTTTGGCGGCGCGCTCGTAGGCGGCGGCGACGGCGGCGTGGCCACCGCGCCTGCGTGCGCTTTCGGCGGTACGTTCGAGCTCGGCCGCCACCTGCTCGTCCGGTCCTGTGCTGGCGAAGGCCAGATGCCAGGCCCGCCGGTCCCCGTCCAGCACCTGGGCGAGGGCCCGGTGCACGGCCAGGCGAGCGCTGACCGTGGCGCCGCGGTAGGCGGCGGTTCTGATCAGGGGGTGCCGGAACGTCAGGCGGTCGCCGGACATGCCGAGCAGGCGCCTGTCCTCGGCGGGCTCCAGGTCGGACACGCCCGCGCCGAGCCGCTCGGCCGCGCCGAACACCGTCGCCGGGTCGCCGTCCTGCTCGGCGGCGGCCACCAGCAGCAGGGTCTGCGTCGCCTCGGGCAACGTGGCGATGCGGTCGGCGAACGTCTGCTGGATACGGCTGAACGTGGACAGGGCGTAGGCGCCGTAGGGTTCGGCGACGAGCTGCCCCTCCCGCTGAGCGGCGAGCAGCTCCAGCAGGGCCAGCGGGTTGCCCTGCGCCTCCTGGAGGATCTGGTCACGGACATGCCGGGGCAGGGTGCGCGCCTGCTCGTCGAGCAGGCGCGCGGCCGCTTCCGGGGCCAGGCCCGCCAGCCGCAGCTCGGCCACGCCGGGCGTGGGGAAGGCGGGGGCGTGCACCTCCCGCACGGCGAACAGCATGACCACGCCTTCCGCCTCCAGCCGGCGAGCGGCGAACAGCAACGCCTCCGCGGAGGCGCCGTCGAGCCAGTGCGCGTCGTCGACGACGCAGAGCACGGGCCGCTCCTCGGCCAGGTCGGCCAGGAGCAGGAGCACGCCCAGCCCCACCAGGAAGCGGTCGCTCTCCACGGCGGCGGCCAGGCCGAGCGCTCCGCGCAGCGCCTGCGCCGGCCGGTCGGGCAAGGCGTCGATCCGGTCGAGCACGCCCCGCAGAAGCAGGTGCAGGCCCGCGAACGGCAGCTCGCTCTCCGACTCGATCCCGGCTCCGCGGATGACGCGCAGGTCAGCGGCGGTCTCGACGGCGTGATCGAGGAGGGCGGATTTGCCGATCCCGGCCTCGCCCCGCAGGACGAGCGCGCCGCTGCCGCCATTGCGCGCTCGCTGCAGGAGCCGGTCGATCGTGGCCGTTTCCTCGGGCCGCCCGTACAGCATGCCTACCTTTTCGGACATTAGTGGACAACTTATGGAACTAGTATCACTTTTCCCGTCGTGTCCCTGCGTTCCATGGCGGCGTGCGCGTCCGCGGCGTCCGACAGGGCGAACCGCTGCACCAGCGGCGTCAGGCCGCCGCCCCGCACCATGTCCCTCACCATGGCCAGGGCGCGCTCCTCCAGCCTGCGCACCCCACCCGGCCGCCCCGGCATCCTCGGCCCCGGCGCCGCGCAGAGACTCAACCCGCGCTCGTAGAGCTCGCGCGGGGTCACCTCGACGGGATGCCCGCTCAGCCAGCCGTACATGACCAACCTGCCGCCGTGACCGAGCAGATCCAGCGCGGCACGGCCGAGACCGCCGCCGACCCCGTCCAACGCCACGGAGACCTCCCGGCCGTCCAGCCCTTCGCGGACGCGCTCGGCCCAGCCCGGCCGGGTGTGGTCGACGGTGACCGCCGCGCCCAGCCGGCGCGTGACGGCGGCCCTGGCCGGCCCGCCCGCCACCGCGGCGACCGTCGCCCCCATGCGTACCGCGGCCTGGACGAGCAGGCTGCCGACCCCGCCCGCCGAGCCGAGCACCAGCACCACGTCCTCGGGCGTCAGCCGGGCGACGTCCAGGACGCCGACCGCGGCGCGGCCGGTGCCGATGGCCGTCACGGCCGCGTGGTCGGACACGTCGTCCGCGAGCTCGTGCACGGCGGCGACCTCGCGTACGGCCAGCTCCGCGTACCCACCGGCTGCCAGGCCCAGGCAGGTCGCGACGCGCCGGCCCAGCCAGCGCGGCTCCACGCCGTCGCCGAGCGACTCCACCACGCCCGCCACCTCCCTGCCCGGAATCGTCGGCAGCTCGGGCAGCCAGCGGCCGGCGCCCGCGCGCACGGCGAGGTCCAGCCGGGTGACCCCGGCCGCGGCCACCGCGATGCGAACCTGGCCCGCCTCCGGCCGGGGAGCGGCCACGTCCCCCTCGTGGACCAGCTCACCCGGACCGCCGAACGCGTACTGCCTGATCGCCCTCATCGTCAGGTCCCGTACGGATGCGCGGCCCTGGCGTTCTTCAGCGCGCGCCCCCACCACACGAGCCGGCCCAGCATCGTCCTGGCGGCCTGCTCCGGCTCCTCGGGATCGACGTGCCCGCCCTCGGCGTCGAAGCTGTGCCAGGGGTTGACGAAGCTGATCGTGTCCCTGAGCGTCACCGCGTGTAGTTCCGCGAAGACCCCGCGCAGCGCCTGCGCCGCGTGCTGCCCGCCGGAGATCCCCCCGTAGGAGATCAGGCCCACCGGCTTGGCCTGCCACTCGGCGTAGTGCCAGTCGATGACGTTCTTCACCGAGGCGGGGAAGCTGCGGTTGTACTCCGGGGTCACCACCACGAACGCGTCGGCCGCGTGCAACCGCCGCGACAGGTCCGCCATCATCGGGGTGGGCGGCAGACCCGGCGGCAGCGTCACCGGCAGGTCGAAATCGGCCAGATCGATCACGTCGAGCTCCAGCCCGCCGTACGTCTTGGCCTGCGCGACGAACCAGTCGGCCACCACCGGCCCGAACCGGCCCTGCCTGGTACTGCCGACGATGATCGCCACATTCAGCATCGTGTCCTCCTCAACTGTCGGGCGTGAGGACAACGACGCTAGGACGCCGCGCGGCGGTGACTCCTCTGTCGATCGACCGGGGTGCCCCGACCTGGATCGCCGACCCCAGTCAGGTGACAGAGGAGCCCGGCCGGGCGTCGCTCCTAGCGTTGCCGGCATGAGCACAACCGTGCAGTTCGTCTTCGACATCCCGTGCGTGTGGTCCTACTTCGGGTTCACCCGCCTGCGGCGGGCGCTGGCCCGTTTCCGCGCCGACGGCGGTCAGGCCGACGTCGTGCTGCTCCCCTTCCAGCTGGACCCCGACGCGAGCGTGGAAGGAGAGCCCAAGCTCCAGGTGCTCCGCCGGGCCTTCGGCGCGGACGCGGAGGCCGCCGTGACCCGGATCACGGCCATGGCGGCGGAGGAAGGCCTGCTGTTCCGCCACGAGAACGCGATCTCCTCCAACTCCTTCGAAGCGCACCGCCTCATCGCGGTCGCGGCCCGGCAAGGGCTGGGCGAGGAGATGACCGAACGGCTGTTCCGCGCGCACCACACCGACGAGCTCAACATCGCCGACCTCGACACGCTCAAGACCCTCGCCGAGGAGACCGGCGTCCGATGGAGCCACGAAGGCGCCGAGGAGACACGGGCCGCGCTGGAGCTGGTACGGAACTCGGGCGTGCGCGGAGTGCCGGTCTACCGGTTCGCCGGCCGGCCGCCGCTGACCGGCGCCCAGGCGGAACAGACGCTGCTGGCCGCGCTCACCTCCGCCGCCCAGGAACACCCGCACCACCTGTGAGAAACACCGACCACCCCGAAGGACCCCAGATGACCCAGATCACCCACCGTCACCTGCACGTGGGCGACATCCGCATGCACGTGGCCGAAGCGGGCTCGGGCCCGCTCGTCATCCTGCTCCACGGCTTCCCCGAATCGTGGTACTCCTGGCGCCACCAACTCCTGGCCCTGGCCGAGGCGGGATACCACGCCGTCGCCCCGGACCAGCGAGGCTACGGCGGCACCGACCGGCCGCCCGCCGTCGAGGACTACACCATCCTGCACACCGTCGGCGACGTCATCGGCCTGATCGGCGCACTCGGCGAGGAGCAGGCGGTCGTGGCCGGCCACGACTGGGGCTCGGGCGTCGCCTGGCACAGCGCCCTGATGCGGCCCGACCGGGTACGGGCCGTGATCGCGCTGGGCGGCCCGTACACGTGGCGGCCCGACACCGCGCCGCTGGCCGGCATCCGCGCCCAGGCAGGCGACGACTTCTACATCTCCTACTTCCAGCGGCCGGGAGTCGCCGACCGGGAACTGGCCCGCGACCCGCGCGCCACGATCCGCCGGGCCCTCTACGGCGCCTCCGGTGACGGATATCCGTGGAATCCCGTCATCCCGCCAGGCGGTGGGCTCCTGGACACCTGGAGCGAACCCGAGAAACTGCCCGGCTGGCTGACCGAGGACGACCTCGACGTCTACGCCGCCGACTTCGAACGCACCGGCTTCACCGCCGCCCTGAACTGGTTCCGCAACCTCGACCGCAACTGGACGCTGACCAGCCCCTGGCGGCACGCCGCCGTCACCCCACCCGCCCTGTACATCACCGGCGACAGGGACAGCGCCGCGGCCCTGCCGGGAGGCGCGGAGCTGATCTCCGGCGCCTCGGCCGCCGTGCCGAACCTGCGCCGGGCCGTCGTGCTGCCGGGCTGCGGCCACTGGACCCAGCAGGAGCGTCCGGCGGAGGTCAATGAGGCGTTCGTACGGTTCCTGAACTCGTTGTGAGACGACCCCGCAGCTCGACCAGCCAAGACACCGGAAGTGAGTGAACCATGACGGCACGACCCCACGCCTACCGCCCGGCCTCCGACGAGCAGGACGTCCGCGACCTCGAGGAGGTCGTCGCCGACATCGAGGCCGGCTTCAACCGCAAGGACGCGGCCCTGCTCGACGGACGCTTCACCGCCGACGCCATCCTGACCGTGCCCGACGGTACGACGCTCCGCGGATGGGACGACCTCTTCGCCTACCACACCGCCCGCCTGGCGGGCGCCGTCCGCGACTGGAGCACGCGGGTCTCCGTCCTGGACATGGGTTTCCTGACCGCCGAGATCGCCGTCGTCCAGGTGGAACAGCACACCACCACCCCGGACAGGGCCTTCACCAACCACGGCACGATCGTGGCGATCAAGAAGGAGGGAGCGTGGTGGATCAGCGCCATGCACAACACGAACGTGGCGTGAGGGCCGAGATCCACCGCCCGTGTCACCGTCCCGCCGGCCACGGCCGCGCGCCGGCATGAGGGCGGGGCCGGGCCGCGGGCCCGACCCGTGATCACCCGCTGGCAGAATGGGCGATCGCCGGCACCGACCCTGATCGATGAGCCCGTCGTGGGCGAAGGAGACAATCGATGATCCGCCGCTGGAGCCCGGACGCCGTCGCACCGCCGATCGGCCGATACAACCACCTGGCCGCCGTGCCGGCCGACCACGAGCTGGTGTTCATCGCCGGTCAGGTCGGCGTGCTGGAAGACGGGACCCTCGCGGGCCCGGACGCGCAGTCGCAGACGCGGCAGGTCCTCGCCAACATCGACAAGCTGCTCGCATCGCTCGGCGCGGGGCCGGAGAACCTGGTGAAGCTGCTGACCATGGTCGCGGGCGCCGAGCACCTGCCGGGCTGCCGCGCCGCGATGCAGGAAGCGTTCACCCGGTGGTATCCGGAAGACGACTGGCCCGCCCATTCGCTCATGGTGGTCGCCGCGCTGGCCACCCCCGAGCTGGCCGTCGAGATCGAGGGCGTGGCCGCGGTGCCGCGCCGGTAGCCCACCGCGGGACCGGCCCGGCGAGCCACCACCGGAGCACTAGGGTGAGGCCGTGATCACCCGTCGCGAACTCAACCGTGCCACGCTCGCCCGCCAGCTGCTGCTGCGACGCCACGCCATGCCGGCCCTGCAGGCCGTCGAGCACCTCGTCGGCCTGCAGGCGCAGGCGCCGTTCCCGCCGTACTTCGGGCTGTGGTCACGCCTGGAGGGATTCGGGCCCGAGGAGCTGGCCCGGCTGCTGGTCGAGCGCGACGTCGTCAGGATGGTGCTGATGCGCGGCACCGTCCACCTGGTCAGCGCCGCCGACGGCCTGGCGTTGCGCCCCCTCGTGCAACCGATGCTCACCAAGTTCCTCACCGCCGCGCACGGCCCGCGCCTGCGCGACGTCGACGTCGAGGAGCTCGTCAAGGTGGGCCGCGAAACCCTGGACCAGGCCGGCCCGCTCACCGCCGCCAAGCTGGCCGCCCAGCTGGCCGAACACTTCCCAGCCGTCGGGGCCGACACGCTGGCGCAGGCGATGCGCTGCCTCGTGCCCCTGGTGCAGGTGCCTCCACGGGCCGTGTGGGGCAAGGCCGGGCAGACCGCGTACGCGACCATCGAGACGTGGCTCGGCCGCGAGCAGCATCCCGCCCCGTCGCCGGAGACGATGGTGCTGCGCTACCTGGCAGCGTTCGGACCGGCCACGGTGGCCGACGTGCAGGCCTGGTCAGGACTGACCGGGCTGCGCGAGATCGTCGAACCGCTGCGCCCGAGCCTGCTGCGCCTGCGGGACGAGAACGGCAGGGAACTCCTCGACCTGCCCGAGGCGCCCCGGCCCGACGCCGACGAACCCGCGCCCGTGCGGCTGGTGGCGCCGTTCGACAACGTGCTGCTCAGCCACGCCGACCGCACCCGCGTCATCTCCGACGAGCACCGCCGCCGCGTCATCACCGTCAACGGTCAGGTCCTCGGCACCGTCCTCGTCGACGGTTTCGTCCGCGGCGTGTGGCGGCGCGACAAGCACGTGGTGACCGTCGAGCCGTTCGCGCCGCTGACGGCGGGGCAGGTGGAGGAGGTCCGCGCCGAGGCGCTCGCCCTGCTGGCGTTCGCCGAGCCGGGCAGGTCCGCCGTCCACGAGGTCAGGGTGGTCGAAGGGTGAGCCACGCGTACATGGGAGCCGCCCTGCGGGCGGCCGCACCGCCGGAGCGGGTCTTCGCCCTGCTCACCGACTGGCCGCGGCACCGGGAGTGGATGGTGCTGACCAACGCCTGGAGCGCCGGCGAGGACCGGGTCGAGGCGTTCACCGGGATCGGGCCGTTCGGCTTCCTGGACACCATGACGATCACCCGCTGGGAGCCGCCCCGGCTGGTGCGGGTCCGCCACACCGGCCGGCTCGTGCGCGGCGAGGGCGTCTTCCGCGTCGAGCCCTGCCCGGGCGGCAGCCGGGTCGTGTGGGCCGAACGGCTCGATCTGCCGTTCGGCCCGCTCGGGCGGGCGTTGTGGCCGCTGGCCCGCCCGGTCGCCGGCGCGCTGGCCCGCCTGTCGCTGCGCCGCCTGGCCCGCCTGGCCGCGACGCCCCCCGCTCCATGACAGCGTCGTGAGCCGATCGCCCCAGGCCCCTCCCCGGGCGCACGCCGCTGGAGGCGGCCCGGCCCGATCATGGCCCCGCCCGATCACGGGCCGGGCGTCAGCCGGAGCCGCCGCGAAGCCGTCCCACGGTGACGGCGCGCAGCATCCGCGGATGCAGCCGGCTCGCCCGCTCCTCAGGCATGCCACCGGCCAGCGCCGCCCGGATGAGTGCGGCGCCGAACCATCCCAGGTCCGCGGGCTCGCCGTCGTCGCGGCGCAGCAGCGGCTCCGTCGCGGCCCGGTCCCGGCACAGCGTCCGCAGCAGCGGGCGGGCCGGCGCGGGCACGGGGAAGGCGGCGATGTCGTCACGGCCGGTCCGCAGCACGACGACGGTGTTGTCGCCGCCGGCGCCGTCGGCGACGGCGCACAGGTCCTGCGGGGTCAGCGTGGCCAGCGCGTCCACGTCCGCGCCCGTCGCGTCCAGCAGGGCGACCGCGGCCGCCTGCGCCGCCAGGCCGCCCGTGGCCAGGCGGGCGACGCCCCGCCGCAACAGCCGCCGCTCCTCACGGGTGATCCCCTCAGCCGCGCCCCCGTCACGCGAGCCGTCACACGGCGGGTCACACGGCACCTCACGGCCCCCGGCGGTCCCGGCGGTCCCCGTCTGGCAGCCGGCCCGTAACGCGCCGCACCGCCAGGCGTAGGCGTAGAACGCGTCGAGGACGGCGCGCCGCCTGGCCACCGTGGCGGTCGCCAGCGGCCTGCCCGGCAGACCCGACCCGCCGGACGGCCCGCCGGACGGCCCACGCGACGACCCGCTGGACGACCCGCTGGACGACGCTGCGGGCGGCCCGGCGGGCGGTCCGCCCGCCAGCGCCGCCGTGCAGTAACGCTCCACCTCCGCCCCGGTGACGGCCAGCAGGCCGAGGCCCGGCTCGGTGGCGCGCAGCCAGCGCAGGAACGACGCCAGCACCCGCAGGCGCACCTGCCGCTGGGCGGGGGAGGGGGTGTCGCGCAGCCACGCGGTCACCGTGCCGCGACCGAGCGGGTCCAGCGCGTCGACCAGGTCGACGTCGGCGCCGCTCACCTCGCCGCCGTCGCCGGGCCGGCGGCGGGGCCGCAGCCCGGCGAGCCGCCCGATGCCGCTGACCTTGACCCGGGGGTCGCTCGTCGCTGCGCCTGGGAGACCGGTCATGAGGGTGATCTTCTCACGGAGCGGGGGATGGCCTCGTCGCGCCCGGCGCCTGAACCGATCTGGCGGGCCTACCGTGGGGGCATGCTGCCCGCCCATCTGACGCCGCTGGACGGCAAGCCGCACCGGCCGCCCGGCCCTGCCGGCTTCATGCCTTTCGCCCTGCTCGGCGTCGGAGTCGTGGCCGAGACCGTGGACGGCACGCTGCGGCCCGCCTGGCCGTCGTGGACGGGCCTGGCAGCCGGATGCGCCCTGTACGCGGCGGTGGTGGTGCTCACCTTCCGCGGCAGGCCGCGGCCGGCCTGGGTCGCGCTCGCGGCGCTGACCGCCGTGGTGACGGTCATGGCGGCCCGCTACGGCGCGAGCTGGCGCTACCTGTTCCCGCTGGTGGGGGTGGCGTGCGGGATCGCCCTGTACGGCAGGGCCGTGCGGGTCGTCCTGGCGGCGCTGACCGTGCTGACGGCCGCGACGGTGTGGGCGCAGGGCGCCTCCGTGGAGCTGGTCATGGCGTTCTCGTGGGGGACGTTCAGCACGGGCGTGGTCGTGGCGACGCTGCTGCACCTGTACGCGGTCATCGGGGAGCTGCGCGAGACCCGGCGGCGGCTGGCCGAGGCGGCCGTCGCCGAGGAGCGGCTGCGCTTCGCCCGCGACCTGCACGACCTGCTCGGCCACACGCTCTCGGTGATCGTCGTCAAGGCCGAGGCGGTGCGGAGGCTGGCCCGGCGCGACCCCGGGCAGGCCGAACGCCAGGCCGGTGACATCGAGGCGGTGGGCCGGCAGGCGTTGACGGAGGTGCGCGAGGCCGTCACCGGCTACCGCCGCGCCGATCTTCCGGACGAGCTGGCCCGCGCCCGCGACGCGCTGGCCGCCGCCGGCATCGACCTCGCCGTCCGCCGGATCGGCCCGGCGCCGGAGGGGGAGCGGGAGGTGCTGCTGGGCTGGGTGGTGCGCGAAGGCGTCACGAACGTGATCCGGCACAGCGGCGCCACCCGGGTGGAGATCGAGGTGGGCGCCGACATGGTCCGCGTCCGCGACGACGGCCGCCCGGCGGCGACACAACCGGTGCACCCGCGATCGACGCGGACGACACGATCGACGCCCTCACACCAGCCGCAGCGCCACCAGCGGCGTCGCAAGCAACCGGCACCTCCGCCACCGGCGTACACGCCACCGGGGCACCCGGCGCTCCCGACACCGGAACACCCGGCAGGAGCGCCCGGCCGGGACGGCGGCGGGAGCGGCCTGCCGGGCCTGGCCGAACGCGTGGCCCGGGCCGGCGGCCGCATCGAGGCGGGCCCGCTGCCGGAGGGCGGCTTCGAGCTGACCGCCCGCCTTCCCCCGTCCCGCGCCACCGGCTGACCCCTCCCTCTCATGCTGACCTCTCTTGCCTGTCGTACGACTTTCCGGCAGTCGTGGCGGCGACCCGAAAGGGCAGCGGGCTCCGGCGGCAGGTTCCTAGGTTCTCGACGGTCGGCACACAGAGCGGGCTGCTCACCGGCAGGCGGCCGCCGAGCTTCTAGCTGCGGAATCGGCCCTCACGGGCGTAGACGCAGGTGCCGCCGCCGCAGGACGGGTCGGCGTTCCAGGCGTCGTCGTAGGAGACCGTGCGGTGCCGCTTGATCGCGCCCGACTTCACCACGGCCTGGTGGTGCCCCGGCGGCACCAGGCCCTCGAAGTGCTTCACGAAGTTGCCGAGGATGTTCCTGTAGTAGATCCGGTGCCGGGCCCAGAGGTTGCTCGACGAGCTCTGCGGGGTGCAGTTGGCGACGTAGCTCTCGGCGATGCTCTGCTTGAAGCCGCCGAAGTCGAACGTGCTGTACGACTTGGCCGGCAGGCCTGGCACGCCGTCGTCGTGCCAGAGCGTCCAGCCGAAAGGTGACCACGTGCAGGTCGACGTGCCGGAGCGGACCGCGCTCGCCGGGGCGGTCAGGCCACCCGCCGTAACCGGCTCGCCGGTGATCCTGCGCCGCTGCAGCTCGGCGGGCAGGTCGGCGCCGTGGGCCTCGACGAGACGCCGGGGGACCGCGACGTCGGGCGGGGTGATCTCCAGATAGGTCTCCAGGAGGGTGTCCTCGTCGTCACGGGCGATGAGGGGGGCGCGACCGATCATTCCGGTCTGGACCATCCCGACCTCGTCGGACGGGACGCTGTCGGTGAAGGTCACCGACAGCCCGGTCGTGTAGTCGAGTTGAGCCAAGGCGACCTCGCGGTCGGACTCCTCGGCGGCGGCAGGGGCCGCGGTCCTGGCCGTGGCAGGGGAGGGAGCGAGGAGCATGGCGGCGGCGACGGCCGCAAGGAAGGGGCTGAATCTCATGCGCGCCACGTTAGGAACAGATCTTCCAGTTGCCTTAAAGGTGAGCTTGGCGCTGTAACGCTCGACGGCGGCCGTCGTCTCCTCCACATAGATCTCGACGCCCTTCTCCATTGCCGAGGAGCCCCTGGACGTCGGCAGGTTGGATTCCGAGAGTGTGCCGGTCTCCTTCCAGTCCCAGGGCCGCCCACCCTCGGCGGCGGGCCTGTCCGCGCGGCCGAGTTCAAGGGTTTCGCGTACTCCTCACAGCAGGAAGATCAGCGCGGTGAGGGCGAGGCCCGCCAAGGTGAAGCCGCGCGGCCGGGGCTGTGTGACGGCCTCCTGCCGCGCGGAGATCACCAGCAGGACGACGACGGCCAGCGCCGCCAGCAG
>NZ_KZ559480.1:179851-189161 GCF_002850745.1 Nonomuraea indica | reverse complement strand
TCACGACACCACGCCTGTCACCAGGCCAAACTCTTACACCACTCCCGTGGACGCAGCCGACCCCGTGGGCGGGCCTCCGTCGCCAGATGCTGTGGCGTTGCCCACTGTCCGGACGGAACCGGCGCCGGGTGTGTTAAGCTGACGGCAGTTGCAGTTGTGGTACCCATGAGACTTGTGTGCGCCTGACGGTATGTAACCGTGAGGCGCATTTTTGTTGCCGGTCATCTCCGGATGGGCTCATCGCGGCGGCACTGGACTCGCACTCGGCGGGTCCGAGTTCGTCAACCAGAAGGAGAAAGACATGGCCAGCGGAACCGTGAAGTGGTTCAACTCCGAAAAGGGCTTCGGCTTCATCGAGCAGGACGGCGGCGGCGCCGACGTCTTCGCCCACTACTCCAACATCGTCTCCCAGGGCGGCTACCGTGAGCTGCGCGAGGGCCAGCGGGTGGCCTTCGACGTGACCCAGGGCCAGAAGGGCCCGCAGGCCGAGAACATCGTTCCCGCCTGACCTGAGACACCCCGAGCCGGGGCTCGCGCCTTCACGGGCGCGGGTCCCGGCTCGTCGTTTTCTCCGGCCGTCGCGCCGCGTGGCCCAGGGCTCGCCCGAGAGCCGGCCGCTCGTCTCACCCCGCCGACGGGACCGGTCAGGCGGCGGGCACGGGCCGGTCGGGCGCGTCCGCCGGCCGCCGTACCGGCAGGAACCTCAGCAGGGCCACCCCGAGGGCGGCCAGCAGGGCCCAGCCGACGAGGCCGAGGGGACCGGCGACGACGGGGTCGGGTGGTGCCGCCGCGTCGCCGAGCATGAGGAACGTGCCCGCCGTGGCGTTGAGCGCGGCGTGGGCGACCACGGCGGGCCACACACTGCCCGAACGCAGCCGCAGCCAGCCGATCACCAGCCCGTACACGACGCAGAAGCCGGTGAACAGGGCCGCCGCCCACGCGCCGAGGCCGGGGTAGTTGTAGCCGAGCAGCGTGAGCGGCGCGTGCCACAGCCCCCAGATCACGCCGGACAGGAGGAGGGCGCGGGGCACGCCGAGCGTCTCGGTGAGGCGGGGCAGCAGCCAGCCGCGCCACCCCCACTCCTCGCCGAACGCGGGGAGCACGGTGATCAGCGTCCCGAAGGTCAGGCCGCTGACGAGCTGGGCGGCCCAGGCGGTGTGCGGATCGAGGCCGTCGGCTCCGCCGCCGGCGACGGTCCGCATCACCGTCCGGTAGAGGCTGAGCCCGGACAGGTCGAGCGTCAGCAGGCCGAGCGCGGAACTGAGGGCGAGGCTCACGACCACGAACACCGGCGTGAGCAGCCAGGCGGCGGCGATCAGGCCGAACGTGCGGGACTTGGCGGGGCCGAGCCCGAGCCCCGTCCGCGCGGCGAACTCCGCGCGGGGCGTGCGGGTGACCCGCCAGGCGGCGAGTACGCCCAGGGTGGGCGTGAACATCATCACCGCGCCGAGCGGCTGCAGCAGCGGGGAGGCGATCCCGTCCCCGAACCACAGGGGCAGGGCGACCAGCCAGGCCAGGCCGAGGGCGAACAGGAGGAACACCGCGAGGTCGGTGCGCCGGAGGGGCATGGGGGATCCACTTCTCTGCAGGGGTCGTACGGCCCGCGGGGCCTCGTGAGCCCGTGGCCGAAACTGGTGCTAATGAATATAGCACCAGAGGCCGGATGATGCTGTTTCGGCTAG
Source organism: Nonomuraea indica (assembly GCF_002850745.1). Classification (GTDB taxonomy): domain Bacteria; phylum Actinomycetota; class Actinomycetes; order Streptosporangiales; family Streptosporangiaceae; genus Nonomuraea; species Nonomuraea indica. Next base: position 187,479 of record NZ_KZ559480.1, on the reverse strand, counting down.
CACCAACCCGTCATCGCTGTCCGGAGCCGTCGCCCTCGCCGGGGTGCGGCGCGGGTGGTTCCTCCTCGTCGAACAGTGCCGCCTCGATCCGGGCCAGGGCCAGCACCATGCCCAGGGCCGCCGCGGGCACCAGTACGAGCGCCACGAACGCCACGGTCAGCATGGGCGCACCTCCTCCGTGCCGAGTCGTCCGCATCTGGAGGCTTACCCGGATATAAGGGGCATTTCCGTACAGTTCGGTAGATATCCCCTTGGTGAGGTGAAGGGCGTCGAGGTCGGCCGCCCGTCCAGGGGCGGGCACAATGGGAGCATGTCGCCTCGCGCTCCCGCCGCCGGCTGCCCGTGCGGCCTGCCCGCTCCCTATCCGGCCTGTTGCGGCCGGTTCCACCGCGGCCAGGGCGCGGCGCCCACGGCGGAGTTGCTCATGCGATCCCGGTTCAGCGCCTTCGCCGTCGGCGACGAGGCGTACCTTCTGCGCACCTGGCATCCCGCCGGCCGTCCGGCCCGCCTCGACCTCGACCCACGGGTGCGGTGGGTCCGTCTGGAGATCCTCCGGACGGACGGCGGCAGCGTCGTGCACACCGAGGGGACGGTCCGCTTCCGCGCCCACTACGTCGAGCGCGGCCGGGCCGGGCAGATGGAGGAGCACAGCCGCTTCGCCCGCGTTGACGGCCGCTGGGTCTACGCGGGCGCCCTGCCCGCCCCGACGCCCGGCTGACGGGCCGCCACGACGGGGCAGGGAGCCGCCCCCTCCCGGCAGCCGGGCGGGCTCCGGTCAGCGAGGGCCGGTCATGCGGACGTCGCCCTTCGCCGACAGGGTGAAGACCTGCCAGTTGTGGTAGGCGTAGTAGGCGCGGGCGTCGCGCCTGATCGAGCGGGCGTGCGCCAGCACCGAGTCGACGTAGCGCGTGTCGTGGTTGTAGGCGAACACCGCCCGCCGGTAGTCGCGCGGCGCGCCCGAGGCCTTGAGGTAGTTGGCGGCGGCCAGGATCGCGTCGCGGGCGTCGTGGACGTCGCCGCCCAGCCCGTACGCGCGCCACGTGCCGGGCATGAACTGCATCGGCCCCTGCGCGCCGGATGAGCTGGCCGAGCGGACCCGGCCGAACTTGGTCTCGACCAGCATGATCGCGGCGAGCACCTCCCACTCGACGCCGAACCGCTTCTCCGCGCGCGTCATGTAGCCGTGCAGCCGCTCGGCGGGCAGCGGCTCGGCGAAGCGCATGCGCTTGCGCTGCGCGTCGCTGATGGGCCGGGCCATGGCCAGCAGCCTGCCCACGGCGGTGACGTTGTCGCGGGCGTGGGCGGCCGTCGCCGCGGGCAACTTCCTGATCGTCCGCTGGGCGAGCGTGGCGTCGCGCGCCATCGCGCGGTAGATGCGCTGGTGGTGCAGGGCGAGCAGGACGACCCGCCGGGGCGGCTGCTCGGCAGCGGACGCGCGCCAGGCGTCGATCTCGGAGTTCAGCTCCGTCGTGGTCCGGTGCAGGGCGGCGGCGAGCTGCGCGGGGTCGGCCGGGATGCGGGCGTCGGTCGCCGGCGCGTCCCCGTCGGAAGCGGAGCCGGAGCCCGCGGAGCCCGTCGACGGCGAGGAGCCCGCGGGTCCCGTCGACGGCGAGGGGACGGGGGGCGGGGTCGCCACCGAGGCGGCGGGCGCGGGCCGCTGGGCGGTCACCGAGCCGCCCGCCACGCCGCCGCACGCGGCCAGGGTGACGACGAGCGGTGCCGCGATCATGCCGTGGGCCAGTCTCATGACCCTCCACCGTAGCGCCGGCCCGCCACGCACGAGGCGCGGCACACGCCGGAAGATGTGACTTGAATCACATGGACGGCCTGTTCACAAGCATGTAACCGATTACATACCCTCATGAAACCGATTACATGGAGGTCAGGTGGCTCGCATCAAGGATGTCGCCGCGCAGGCGGGGGTGTCCGTCGCGACGGTCTCCCGGGTGCTCAACGACAATCCCTCGGTCACCGAGGAGACGCGCAACCGGGTGCACGACGCCATGGCCGCGCTCAACTACCGGCCCAACGCGGTCGCGCGCTCCCTGCGCACCGAGGCCACCCGGACGCTCGGGCTGATCATCGGCGACATCCTCAACCCGTTCTTCGCCGAACTGGCGCGCGCCGTGGAGGACGAGGCGCGCGAGGCCGGCTACACCGTCGTCATCGGCAACGCCGACGAGCGGGCCGACCAGCAGGACCACTACGTGCGCACCCTGATGGAGCAGCGCGTGGACGGGCTCATCATCTGCCCCACCGCCGAGGTGACGCCCCTCGTCGAGGAGGTCAGCAAGGGGCAGCGGCCCCTGGTCTTCCTCGACCGGACGCTGCACGGGATCGACGTCCCGTCGGTGCGGGCCGACGGCGGCACGGCCATCGCCGAGCTGGTCGCCCACCTGCGGGCGCTCGGGCACCGGCGGATCGCGTTCGTCTCCGGACCGGGCACCCTGTCCACCGGCCGCGAGCGGACCGCGGCCTTCCTGCGGGCGGCGGCCGACCACGGACTTCAGGTCCCCGAGGAGTACGTGCGGGTGGGCGACTTCCGCGCCGGCAGCGGCCAGCGGATCACCGCCGAGCTGCTCGACCTTCCCGAGCCGCCGCAGGCGATCTTCCTCGGCGACAACCTCATGGCCCTGGGCGCCCTCGACGAGATCCGCAGGCGCGGGCTCGACATCCCCGGCGACGTCGCCGTGGCCTCGTTCGACGACGTCCCCTGGTTCAACCACATCCAGCCGCGCATCACGGCGATCAGCCAGCCCACCGCGGAGCTCGGCCGGCGCGCCGTGCGGGTGATTCTCGACGCGCTGGCGGGCAGGACCGCCACATCGGTCGTGCTGCCTGCGGCGCTCGTGGTCCGCGAGTCGTGCGGAGAGGCCCGGCCGGCGACGAAGGCGCGCCGGTCGGACGGACGGCGAAAGGAGGCCGGCTCGTGAGCCAGGCACGGGAGATCCTGCGCGTGGAGAAACTCGGCAAGAGGTTCCCCGGCGTGGTGGCACTGGACGGCGTCGACTTCGACCTGCGCGAGGGCGAGGTGCACGTCCTGCTCGGCGAGAACGGCGCCGGCAAGAGCACCCTCATCAAGATGCTCTCGGGCGCCTACCAGCCCGACTCCGGAAGCGTCCTCGTCGACGGGGAGCCGGTCGAGATCCGCACGGCGGCCGACGCGCAGCGGCTCGGCATCGCCACGATCTACCAGGAGTTCAACCTGGTCCCCGAGCTGACCGTCGGCGAGAACCTCGTCCTCGGCCGCCCGCCCCGGAGGTTCGGGCTCGTCGACACGCGGCGGATGCACGAGCAGGCGCGCGGCATGCTCGACCGGGTCGGGGTCACGGTGGACCCGCGCACCCGCGTCGCCGAGCTGGGCATCGCGCAGATGCAGATGCTGGAGATCGCCAAGGCGCTCGCGCTGAACGCCCGCGTCCTCATCATGGACGAGCCCACGGCGGTGCTCACCACCACCGAGGTCGAGCGGCTGTTCGGCCTGGTCAGGCAGCTGCGCGAGCGGGGCGTGGCCATCGTGTTCATCACCCACCACCTGGAGGAGATCGCCCAGCTCGGCGACCGGGTGACGGTGCTGCGCGACGGCCGCTCCGTCGAACAGGTGCCGGCGGACACGCCCGAGGAGGAGCTCATCCGGCTGATGGTCGGCCGGCCCATCGACCAGCAGTTCCCGCGCCAGGCCCAGCGGGCCGGCGAGCCGCTGCTCCGGGTCGAGGGGCTCACCCGGGCCGGCGCGTTCGCCGACGTGTCCTTCGAGGTGCGCGCCGGCGAGGTCGTCGGCGTGGCGGGTCTGGTCGGCGCGGGCCGCACCGAGGTGGCCCGCGCGGTGTTCGGCGCCGACCCCTACGACTCGGGCGAGGTGCTCGTGCGCGGGCGGCGGCTGCCCGGCGGGGACGTGCGCGCCGCCATGGAGGCGGGGCTGGGGCTCGTCCCGGAGGACCGCAAGGGCCAGGGGCTGGTGCTGGGCGCCGACATCGCCGAGAACCTCGGCCTGGTCACCCTGCGCCACGCCACCCGCGCCGGCTTCGTCGACCGCGCCGGCCAGCGCGAGTCGGCCGGCCGGGTCGCCGAACAGCTCGGAGTGCGCATGAGCCACCTCGGCCAGGAGGTGCGCACCCTGTCGGGCGGCAACCAGCAGAAGATCGTGATCGGCAAGTGGCTGCTCGCCGACGCACACGTGCTCATTCTCGACGAGCCCACGCGCGGCATCGACGTCGGCGCCAAGGTCGAGATCTACCAGTTGATCAATTCGCTCACCGCCTCCGGACACGCGGTGCTCATGATCTCCAGCGATCTGCCCGAGATCCTCGGGATGAGCGACCGCGTCCTCGTCATGGCCAGAGGCAGACTCGTCGGCGAGCTGAAGGCCGCCGAGGCGACCCAGGACTCCGTGATGGCGCTGGCCGTCACCGAGGTGGAGGATGCTCGTGTCCACTAACGTGCTGACCAGCCGGTCCGCGGCGAGGAGCCTGCTGGCCGAGAACGGCTCGCTCGCCGCCCTCGTGGTGCTGGTCGTGGCGTTGTCGCTGATGTCCGGCGACTTCCTGACCGTGACCAACCTGCTCAACGTCGGCGTCCAGGCCGCCGTCACCGCGATCCTCGCGTTCGGCTCCACGTTCGTCATCATCACCGGCGGGATCGACCTGTCCGTCGGGGCCGTCGCCGCGCTGTCGGCGATGGTGCTCGCCTGGACGGCCGCCGACACCGGCCTGCCCTGGCCGCTCGCCACGCTCGTCGCGCTCGCCGTCGGCGTGGTGTGCGGGCTGGTCAACGCCGTGCTCATCGCCTACGGCAAGCTGCCGCCGTTCATCGCCACGCTGGCCATGCTCGGCGTGGCGCGCGGCCTCGCGCTGGTGGTGTCGCAGGGCAGCCCCATCGAGATGCCCGAGGAGGTCTCCCGCCTCGGCGACACCATCGGCGGCTACCTGCCGGTGCCGGTGCTGGTGATGGCCGTCATGGGCGTGATCGCCGCCGTCGTGCTCAACCGCACGTACACCGGCCGTGCGATGTACGCCATCGGCGGCAACGAGGAGGCCGCCCGGCTGTCCGGCATCGCCGTCGGCAAGCAGAAGCTGATCACGTACGCCCTGTCCGGTGTGTTCGCCGCGGTGGCGGGCATCGTCCTGGCGAGCAGACTCGCCTCGGCCCAGCCGCAGGCGGCCGCCGGCTACGAGCTGGACGCGATCGCCGCCGTCGTCATCGGCGGCGCGAGCCTGTCGGGGGGCAAGGGCAGGGCGCTCGGCACGCTCGTCGGCGCGCTCATCCTGGCCGTGCTGCGCAACGGGCTCAACCTGCTGTCGGTGTCGGCCTTCTGGCAGCAGGTCGTGATCGGCGTGGTGATCGCGCTGGCCGTCCTGCTCGACACGCTCCGCCGCCGCGGCGGCCGCTGAACCTCTCCAGACCACCACGTACCTGAAAGACGAAGTGAGGTAACCATCATGCGATTCCACGCTCTGGTCGCGGCAGGCGCCGCTCTGACGCTCGGCCTGACCGCCTGCGGCTCCGCCGGCACGGACTCGTCGGGCTCCGGCGGCGGGACGCCGGCCGCCGCCGACGTCAAGATCGGCATGTCCGTCTCCACGCTGAACAATCCGTACTTCGTCCAGCTGCGCGACGGCGCCGAGGCGGAGGCCAAGAAGCTGGGCGCCACGCTGACCGTCACCGACGCCCAGAACGACGCCTCCCAGCAGGTCAACCAGGTGCAGAACTTCACCAGCCAGAGCATGAAGGCGATCATCCTCAACCCGGTCGACTCCGACGCCGCGGCGCCGGCGGTCAAGGTGGCGGAACGTTCCAACATCCCGGTGCTGGCCGTCGACCGGGGCGTCAACGGCGCCAAGGTCGTCCAGACGGTCGCCTCCGACAACGTCGCCGGCGGCAAGCTGGCCGCCGAGCAGCTCGCCAAGGAGCTCGGCGAGAAGGGGGAGGTCGTCGTCCTGCAGGGCGTGGCCGGCACCTCCGCCTCGCGCGACCGCGGGAAGGGCTTCAGCGAGGGCATCAAGGCGTACCCGAACATCAAGGTCGTCGCCCAGCAGCCGGCCGACTTCGACCGCACCAAGGGCCTCGACGTCATGACGAACCTGCTCCAGTCCCACCCCGGCGTCACCGGCGTGTTCGCCGAGAACGACGAGATGGCGCTCGGTGCCATCAAGGCGCTCGGCGCCAAGGCCGGCAAGCAGGTCAAGGTGGTCGGTTTCGACGGCACACCCGACGGGCTCAAGGCGATCGAGGCGGGCACCCTCGCCGCCAGCGTCGCCCAGCAGCCGGCCCTGCTCGGCCAGCAGGCCGTGCAGAACGCGGTCCGGGCCGCCAACGGCGAGCAGGTCCCGGCCACGGTGGACGTGCCGGTGAAGGTGGCCACCAAGGACAACCTGTCCGAGTTCACCGGGTCGTGAGCGGCGTGCGCGAAGCCCGAGACGAGGCCGGCGGCCGTCCCGAGCCCCACCACCGCCACGACATGGTGGTGGTGGGTTCGGCCAACGCCGACCTCGTGGTCAGGGTCCAACGGCACCCCGCGCCGGGCGAGACCGTCCTCGGCTCCGACCTCGCCGTCCACCCCGGAGGCAAGGGCGCCAACCAGGCCGTCGCCGCCGCCCGGCTCGGCGCCCGCGTCGCGCTGCTCGGCCGGGTCGGCGCCGACGGGCACGGGAGGCTGCTGCGCGAGTCGCTGGAACGCGACGGCGTGGACCTGAGCCACCTGCACGACACGCCCGCCGCCAGCGGCGTCGCGATGATCGCGGTGGGGCCGCGGGGCGACAACAGCATCATCGTCGCGCCGGGCGCCAACTCCCTGCTCACCGAGGACGACGTGCGCCTGGCCGCGCCGCTGCTGCGGGCGGCGCCGGTCGTGTCCCTCCAACTGGAGATCCCGCTCCCGGCGGTGCTGGCCGCCGCCCGGCTGGCCCGCCGCCCCGTGCTCAACCTGTCACCGGCCATGGCGGTGCCGGAGGAGTTGCTGGCACTGTGCGACCCGCTGGTGGTCAACGAGCACGAGGCGGCGTGGCTGCTCGGCGACGCGGGCGATCCGGCCCGGCAGGCCAAGGCGCTGCTCGCGCTCGGCCCCCGCTCGGTCGTGATCACCCTGGGCGCCGACGGCGCCGTGACGGCCGAGGCCGGCGCCGTCCGGCCGGTGCCGAGCCCGCGCGTCACGCCCGTCGACACCACGGGCGCCGGAGACGCGTTCACCGGGGCGCTGGCCTGGCGGCTCGCCCTCGGCGAGCCCCTCGCGGGCGCGGCGGCGTTCGCCGCCCGCGTCGGCGCGGCGACCGTGCGCGGCGCCGGCGCGCAGAGCTCGTACCCGACGATGGCGGAGGTGGAGACCCTGTGAAGCGCGGCGGCGTCATCAACGCGGCCCTGGCCGGCGCCCTGGCCCGGCTCGGGCACACCGACGAGGTGCTCGTCTGCGACAGCGGCATGCCGCTGCCGCCGGGCGTGCCGGTCGTGGACCTGGCGTTCGTGCCGGGGATCCCGTCGTTCGCCGACGTGCTCGACGGCCTGCTCGCCGAGATCGTCGTGGAGGGCGCCACGGCCGCCGAGGAGGTGCGGCAGGCCAACCCGTCCTGTCACGCCCTGCTCGGCGAGCGCCTGCCGGGGCTGGCGTACGTGCCGCACGAGCGGCTCAAGGCGCT
>NZ_KZ559480.1:0-179841 GCF_002850745.1 Nonomuraea indica | reverse complement strand
GGCGGGAGCCGGCTCGTGGTCCGCACGGGGGAGGCCCGGCCGTACGCCAACGTCATCCTGCGCTGCGGCGTCGTGTTCTGAACGGGCCACCCGCCTCCCGGGCGGCCCGCGCTCAGCGGGCGCGCTCGTAACGCAGGTACACCACTCCGGAGGCCATGGCCCGATGCTCCGTCCGCCGCAGGCTCAGCGTGCGGCCCACCGGGAAGAACGGCTTGCCGCCGCCCACCGCCACCGGCAGCACGAACAGCGCGAACTCGTCGATCAGGTCGAGCAGCGACGCCGCCAGGCCGGCGCCGCCCAGGCCCAGCCACCCGTCGATGCGCTCCTTGAGCCGGGTCACCTCGGCCACCGCGTCGCCGGCGCGCACCAGCCGCACCCCGTCCGGCACCCGGGTGAGGGTGTCGGAGAAGACGTAGCGCGGCGTGTCCAGGTAGGCGCGGGCGAACTCCCGCTCGACCTCCGGAAGGTCCGCCCGGCTCGCCGCCGCGCGCCACGGCTGCTCCATCGCCTCGTACGTGCGCCGCCCGAACAGGAACGCCGACGCCTGACGGGCCTGCTTGTTGGCCATCTCGTGCGTCTCGTCGTCCGGGACGGTGAAGCCGATGCTGCCGTCCGGGTCCTCGATGCAGCCGTCCAGCGACACCATCGCCGAGTACAGGATCCTGCCCATCGCCGCTCCCTGATCGTCCGTGGTCCTCCAGGGTAGGGACCGTGCGGCGCGGCGGAACTCATCGGCGCGCGCTGTAGCGGACGAAACCCCACGTCTGCAGGCCGAGCACCAGGACGGCGCAGGCCGTCAGCGCGCACCACAGCCCGCTCAGCCCCCACGCCGCCGCGACGGGCGCCGCCACGAGCGCGAGCGGCCCGTAACCGGCGACCGCGGAGCCGAGACTCCAGGCCGGACGCCGCAGCCCGGTCAGGGACGCCGACATGACGATGGCGCAAGCGTTGGCCAGGGAGAAGACGGTGAGCAGCGGCAGCAGACCGGTCGCCGCCGCGCGCACCCGGCCGTCCGAGCCGAACAGGCCGAGCACGTCCTCGCCGGCGAGTCCCAGAACGGCGGCCCCGGCGAGCACCCCGGCCACCGCGACGGCCAGCGCGGCCCGGTTGACCCGGCGGACCGCCGCCGGGGAAGCCGCCCTGGCCACCTCGGGTGCCGCCGCCTGCCCCGCGGTGAACGCGGCCAGGCCGAGCGGCCCGTCCAGCGACACGAGGATCGCGTACGCGGCGGCGCCGTGCGCGCCCGTCCGCGCCGCCGCCCAGGCCACTGCGGCCAGCGCCGCGAACTTGACCACCAGCGCCGCAGACATCGGCAGGCCGACCCCGGCCATGCGCAGGATCTCGCGCGGCCGGGGACGCCCCGGCCACAGCGCCCGCCCGCTGAGGCCGGTCACGCGGGCCAGCCGGCCGTTGGCGATCGCGACGGCCACCGCCGTGCCCGCCACCAGCGCGACGCCCGCGCCCGCGACGCCCAGCCTGGGCACCAGCGCCACGAGCAGGAGCACCTCGGCGGCGGTGCCGGTCAGGCCCGGCCAGAGCACCTGCCGGGCGTGGCCGAGCGCCACCAGCGTCCCGTTCGCGCCGCCGCCCGCCGCGAGCAGCAGGACGTGCGCGGCCAGCAGCGGAGGCAGCACGCCGAGCGCGGCGGTCACCTCCCCGGGCACGCCGCCCGCCGACGCGACCAGCGGCACGCACAGCACGACGCCCGCGCCCGAGGCGCCGAGCAGGAGGGCCAGCCACCGCGCGTCGCGCAGCGCGGGCAGCGCCGCGGCCGGACGGTCGCGGTGGGGGGCGACGAACGGCGTCAGCCCCCGCAGCCCGCCGGCCACGGCGGCGGTGACCGGGCCGAGCACCGCCCCGGCCAGAGCGAAGGCGGCCAGCTCGGCGGTGGCCTGGTTGCCGAGCAGCGAGGTGGCGGCCAGGCGGACGGCGACGCCGGCGCCCACCGACAGGGCGAGGGGCGCGGCCGCGCCGAGGATCACACGAAGGGCAGAGGTCATGAAAGCAGAAATCCCGGCGGGTGGCCCGCGCGGGATTCCTCATCATTCTACCGTCAGCGGCGGCCGGCGCGCGATCCCGCCCGCGCGCCGGCCGCCCGCGCGACGCTCGTCACGTCCCTAGGCGTCGCGGGCCCGGAGCAGCAGCCCGCCGCCCAGCAGCGCCGCCGCGGCCCAGGCGGCCGGCACCCCCAGGCCCGCCCACGGCGTGAGAGGCAGGCTGGACAGGCCGGTGGTGGCCTGGACGGCGAGTCCGGCGTTCATGGGGGAGATCTGCCACGCGAGCCGCTGCCAGCCGGCGTCAGCGATCATGAGGATGACGGAGGGGAAGAGGTGGAGCAGGCCGAGGACGGCCCCGACGGCGGCGGCGGAGTCCCGGACGGCGGTGGCGATCCCCAGGCTCAACAGGGCGATGAGCGTCAGGTAGAGCACGGAGCCGAAGACCGCGCGCAGCACGGGGCCGCTGGTGAGCGTGAGCAGGCCGGCCGGGAAGCCCCGGTCGAGCAGGATCGGCCGCGCCACCAGCATGGCGGTGAGCACGGCGGCGCTCCCGGCGGCCAGGGTCAGCCCGGCCAGGACGATCGCCTTGGCGGCCAGGACCTTGATCCGGTGCGGCATGGCCGTCAGGGTGAGCCGGACCATGCCGGTGCCGTACTCGCCGGCGACGGTCAGGACGGCCAGGACGGCCACCACCGACTGGCCCACCTGGACCCCGAACAGGGCGATCCTGGCAGGGTCGTAGCCGCAACCCCGCGCGGCGCAGGAGACGACGGCGGAGGCGGCGGCGCCGCCGGCCACGGTCAGCAGGATGATCGTGGCCAGCAGCGGGACGGTGCTCGGCGCGGTGCGGAGCTTCGTCCATTCGGCGTGCAGGTACGCTCTCACGGCCGTCTCCCGTGCCTGGGGCGGACACGCGGGCCGCGGCCGGTCATGCGTCCCTCCGGTGGAGCCGGAAGGCGGCCAGGCCGAGGGCAAGCGCGGCGTAACCGGCCGCGACCGCGAGGCCGCCCCACGGCGGCAGCGGATAGAAACCGGCGCTCGGCGCGTCATGGCTCAGCACGTGCGGGTACGCCGGGACGGTCTGCTGGACGGCGAACCCGGCCGCCGGGGTGACGCGCAGCAGCCATCGCGCCGCGCTGTCCGGCAGGATCGAGGTGGTCGCGACGACGTGCGGGACCACGATCGCCACGACCGCCGTGATGACCGCGGCGACGCTGCTCCGCAGCAGCGCGCCGAGCGCCAGGGCGAGCACGGCGGCCAGCGCGAACAGAGCGGCCAGGCCGGCCACGACACGCGCCTCGGTCGGCAGGGACACGGGCAGGACGGCGTTGCCGTTGGCGCGCAGGATCCTCCCGCCGGCCGCGAAGGTGACCGCGATGGCGGGCAGGGCGGCGGCGAAGGTGACCAGGCCGAGCGCGAGCGCCTTGGCCGGCAGCGTCAGGCCGCGGCGCGGGCCGGCCAGCAGGGTGAGGCGGATCAGGCCGTGCCGGTACTCGGCGGTGGCGAACATGACCGACACCACGATGACCAGGACGAGCGCGGCCGGCGCGCCGCCGAGCGGGCGCTCGGCGGTCGGCCCTTCGACGGCCGGGGCGATGTCGCCCACGCCGGTGACCGAGAAGGCGCCGCCGGACCGGCTCGCGCGGCCCGGATGGTGGACCGACCCGTCAGGGTCGACGGTGGCGCCGACGTCGTCGTCACGCCAGTCCCCGGAGGTGTCACCCCGCACGGTGACCTGGTCCAACACGCCGGTGGCCTCGGCGAAGCGCACGGCCGCGCCGGAGCCGCCGAGATCTCCCCGCATGACGGTCAGGTCGCCGGGGGAGGCGGCGAACACGCCGATCCGTACCGTCCGCGGCAGCCCGGCCGGCGTCGCGGTGCCGATGCGGGTCCAGCGCGTTCCGTCGGCGGACTCGTACCCGGTGAGGGTGTCGCCGGAGCGGGTCAGCCGCAGCCAGCGCGGCGACCGCTCCGAGACGCCGCCGGGCAGGCCGGCCACGTCGTGGGTGAAGTCGTGCTGCATCCGCACCCCGTGCGCGCCGGTCATCATCACCGCCGCGTAGGGGGAGCCCTGCCGGGTGCCGTCCTTGATCATCACGCCGGTCTTCGCCCACGGCACGACCCCGGCGACCACGTTCCGCCGCCCGGGGGTGACGTCGGGCTTGCGGATCTGGCCGGTCATGGAGGTGAGCCGGGCGGTGATGACGCCGTCCCCGCTCAGCTGCCGGTGCACGAAGAAGAACCTGTCGCTCACCGCCGTGCCGTCCGGACCCACCGGCGGCGCCGGGCAGGCGATCTCGACGCCGCCGGCGCCGGCGCACGAGGCGTGGTCGCCGGACGCGGACAGCAGCCCGAGCAGCACGATGACCAGGGCCGCCGTCGTCATGCCGGCCATCCAGCCGCGTACCGACCTGAACTTGGTCCACTCGGCACGCGTCAGCCGCCCGAGCTCCCCGCCCTGCCGTCCGGAGCGGAGGGTGAGGGGGCTCATCGGGCCGCCTCCCGGTGTCCGGCCGGTGCGCCGGTGAGGTCCAGGTAGGCCTGCTCCAGCGTCACGCGATGCGCCGCCACCTCGGAGAACGGCACCCCGTTCGCGTTCAGGAGCGCCACGACGCGCTCCGACGGCAGTCCCGAGACGGCGAGGGCGCCGCCGTCCGTCACGTCCACGGCCGCGCCGCCGTCGCGCAGCGCCGGAATCGCCGCCGACGGGGTCGGCGTCCGCAGCGTGACCCGGCCGCGGGAGGCGGCCGTGATCAGTTCGGCCACGCCGGTGTCGGCGATGACACGGCCCTCGCCCACCACCACGAGATGGTCGGCGGTGCCCTCCAGCTCGCCCATCAGATGGCTGGACACCAGCACGGCACGCCCCTCGCCGGCCAGCGAGCGCAGCAGGCCGCGCATCCACACGATGCCCTCGGGGTCCAGGCCGTTGACCGGTTCGTCCAGCAGGAGCACCGGTGGGTCGCCGAGCAGGGCGGCCGCGATGCCGAGCCGCTGCCGCATGCCCAGCGAGAAGCCGCCCGCCCGGCGGCGGGCCGCCGTGGCCAGCCCCACCAGGTCCAGCACCTCGTCCACCCGGCCGGAGCCGAGGCCCTGGGAGTGGGCCAGCCACAGCAGGTGGTTGCGCGCGGTGCGGCCCGGCTGCAGCGCGCCCGCGTCGAGCAGCGCGCCGACGTGGCGCAGCGGGGTGCGCAGGCTCCGGTACGGGCGCCCGCCGATCAGCGCGCGGCCCTCGTCGGCCGCGTCCAGGCCGAGGATCACCCGCATCGTGGTGGACTTGCCCGCCCCGTTCGGGCCGACGAAACCGGTCACGCGGCCCGGCAGCACGGTGAACGACATGCCGTCCAGCGCCAGGACCGGGCCGAACCGTTTGCGCAACCCGCTGACTTCGATGGTCGTCTTCATGCGGTCGGTTGTACGGACCCACCGCTAACACGGGCCGAACGAAGGCTGTCACATCGCTGTTAGGGCCGGCACGGCATGCTGGAGGGCATGAGAACGTGGCGACGCCCCGCGCGCACCGCACGACTGCGCCTCACCGTTCTGTACGGTGTGATGTTCCTGCTGTCCGGGACCGGAGCGCTGGCCATCGCCAATCTCGTCGGCCTCGGCGGCACCCGGACGAGCGAGTCCGGACCTGCCGGGCCCTCGCCGGCCGACCCGGCCACGCTCGCCGCCGCCGCCGAGCGCATCGCATGGCTGCAGGCCCGGCTGTCGGACAGCCACGCGGCGCAGTCACGTCAGGTGCTGATCGGCTCGGCGGTCGCGCTCGCGGTCATGGGCGTGGCGTCGGTCGTGCTGGGCCGGGTCATCGCGGGGCGGGCGCTGCGCCCGCTACGGGTGATCACGGCGACGACCCGCCGGATCACCGCCGACAACCTGAACGAGCGGCTGGCCGTGCAAGGCCCGGACGACGAGGTCAAGAACCTCGCCGACACCATCGACGAACTGCTGGAACGACTGGAGGGCTCGTTCGCCGCGCAGCGCCGGTTCGTCGCCAACGCCTCCCACGAGCTGCGCACCCCGCTGGCCACCATGCGGGCGTCCCTGGACGTGGCCCTGGCCAAGCCCGACCCGGTGCCGGAGCAGACCGCGGCCCTGGCCGGCCGGCTCCGCACCGAGCTCGACCAGGTCGACCGGCTGCTCGACGGCCTTCTCATGCTGGCCCGCGCCCAGCACGGCTCCCCGGCCGACCGCACGACGCTCTCGCTCGGCCGCCTGGCGACCGCGGCCCTGGACGTCCGTTCCGCCGAGATCGCCGCGAGACGGCTCACCGTCCACTCCGCGGACGCCGTCGCCGACGGGGCGTGGACGCGGGGCGACGTGACGCTCCTTACCCGCATGATCGACAACGTGATCGGCAACGCCGTCACGCACAACCACGACGGCGGCTGGATCCGGCTGGCCGCCGCCGACGACGGCACGACGGCGCAGCTCGTCGTCGAGACCGGCGGGCGCGTCCTCGACCAGGAGGAGGTCGAGCGCCTCGCCCGGCCCTTCCAGCGGCTCGGCGCCGACCGCACCCGCACCGGCGACGGCTCCGGGCTCGGCCTGTCGATCGTCGCGGCCGTCGCCGCGGCGCACGGCGGCGCCCTCGACCTGCGGGCCCGGCCGGCAGGCGGACTCCGGGTCGCCGTCTCGCTGCCCTCGGCCGCCGTGCCGGCGGGAGTCCCGGCGTGAGGGTGCTGGTGGTGGAGGACGCCCGTGCCCTGGCCGCCGTGCTGGCCGAAGGGCTGAGCGATCAGGGCATGGCCGTGGACGTGGCCCACGACGGCCTGGAGGCCGCCGCCAAGCTCGACGTCAACGCCTACGACGTGATCGTCCTCGACCGCGACATTCCGGGCATCCATGGTGACACGCTCTGCCAGATGATCGCCGAACGCGACGACCGCGTCATGGTCCTCATGCTGACCGCGGCCGACTCGCCCGCCGACCGGGTCACCGGCCTGACCCTGGGAGCCGACGACTACCTGGGCAAGCCCTTCCACTTCCCCGAACTGGTGCTGCGCATCCGCTCCCTGGCCCGCCGGCAGCCCGCCGCCCGCTCCCGCACGCTGCGCGCGGGGGGCATCGCGCTCGACCCGCTGCGCCGCATCGCCACCCGCGACGGCCGTCACCTGGATCTGTCGGTCAAGGAGTTCGCCGTGCTGGAGGCCCTCCTCCGCGCCGCCCCCGCGTTCCTCAGCGCCGAGGACCTGCTCGAACAGGTGTGGGACGAGTACGCCAACCCCCTGACCAACACCGTCACGGTCACCGTCGGCCGGCTGCGCCGCAAGCTCGGCGAGCCGCCGGTCATCACCACCACGCCCGGAGTGGGGTACCGCGTCACCGCCGGCCGTTGAACCACGCCGGCGGCTGGACCTTCCCCTCGTGGGAGACCTCAAGCTGGACGGGGACGCCGGGCGTCACCGCCGACCGGCGCCGGCCCAGCACCCGTTGATCGGCCGTTCGTGGAGGGAAGCGACGCATGACCATCGTGAAGGACATCCAGGCTCGCGGCATGCAGCACTGCGAGACGACGGCGTTGGGCGTGCTCCTGCGGCACGAGGGGCTCGACCTGTCCGAGCCCATGCTGTTCGGGCTCGCCTCGGGCCTGTCCTTCGTCTACTGGGACAGCAGGAACATGCCCTTCCCCTTCCTCGGCGGCCGGGTCAAGCCCTTCGAGCTCACGAAGAACCTGGCCGCCAGGCTGGGGCTGACGCTGCGGGTGGAGGAGACCACCTCGCCCGGCAAGGCCTGGCGCAACGTGTCGGCCGCCATCGACGCCGGACGGCCCGTCGGCCTCCAGCTCGACTGCTACCACCTCGACTACTTCCGCACCAAGGTCCATTTCGGCGGTCATGTCGTCGCGATGTACGGCTACGACGAGCACGACGCCTACCTGGTGGACACCGAGCAGCAGGGAGGAGCGGTGCGCACCGGACTGGCCGGCCTGGCCAGGGCGAGGGCCGAGCGCGGCCCGATGACGGCCAGGCACCGATCGTTCACCATCACCGCGCCCGCGCGGCCGTCCGGCTGGGTGGAGCAGATCATCCCCGCCATCAGGGCGTGCGCCGACGCCTTCCTCGCCGCCCCCATCGCCAACCTCGGCCATCGCGGCATCGCCAAGGCCGCCGGCCTGGTGCCCCAGTGGCTCGGCCGCACGGACGACCCGCAGGGCGACCTGGCGCGGGCGGCCCTGCTCATGGAGAAGGGCGGCACCGGTGGTTCCCTGTTCCGCGCCCTCTATCGCGACTTCCTCGGGGAGTGCGCCGAGCTGATCGACGACGACGACCTCCGCACCGGCCATCGGCTGTACGGCGAGGCCGCCACGCTGTGGACGGACGTGGCCACCTTGATCGCCAAGGCCGGGGAGAGCGGCGACGCGGCCCACCTGGAGCAGGCCGGAGCCCTCCTCCACGACCTTTCACGCATCGAGCGAGACGCCATGCGGGCGTTGAGCCGGATGCAGCCCTGATCAGGGCTCCGACGGCCACCGCCCCGCCGGACGCCCGCGGCCATCGGCTCGTCCGGTGGAGACAACGCATACCTGGAGGAAGCGCCGCACGCCTCGGGCGCCGACGGGTGCGTTGCCGAGGCGTGCGTTGCTCAGGGGTGCGCTCCTGGGGGCGTGGGTTGCTCAGGGGTGCGCTGCGGGTGTGCGTTGCTGAGGCGTGGGTTGCCGGGGACGCGACGGCTTCCGGGGCGGCGTGGGCGGGTCAGCGCAGGGTCGCGGTGAAGGTCCGGCCGTGCGCGTGTCGTGTCGCCGCCTGCACCAGGGTGCCGCCCGGCACCTGCCGCACCGTCACCCCGTCGTCGGCCGTGACGAGCCGGAGGGGCGCGCCGCGCAGGAGGACGGTGACGCGGTCGCGTTTCGTCGTGGGGTCCGACAGGGCGACGGCGGTGCGCTCGCCGTACCTGACGATGACCGAGGCGGGGCCGTCGACGAGCAGGCGTCCGGCGTGGTGCGGGCCGTCGGTGAAGACGTTGGCGGCGACGATCCCGAGGGTCTCGTGCCTGATCGCCTGCACGTGCCGGTTGTTGGCCAGCACGGTCAGCGGGCCGCGCGCGTAACGGCGCAGGCCGGCCTCGGTGGCGCCCGGCACCAGGGCGTAGGCGACGGCGGAGACCTCTCCGGCGGCGGGGTGGTCGATCGTGGCGGTGAAGACGTTCTTGGTCACGCCGGTGTCGGGGTTGGCCGCACGGACGACCCGGCGGCTGCGGGTCACGGTCTCCAGCCCGGCCGTTACGGGCTGCCTGGTGAGGAAGGCGTAGCCGACAGCGCTACGACGGGTGCCGTTGGCGTAGCGCAGCCAGCGGGGCGGCGTGGTGTCGCCCGCCTGCCAGGCCGCGCCGTCCCAGCCCTCGCCGGTAAGGGCGATCACGTCGCCGGGGGCGGCGATGCGGCTGTCCACCGTGGTCGTCGCCGCGCGGCCGCCCTGCCCGGCGACGTTCGCGGCCAGCACCACGATTTCGTCGTCGAGCATGAACCACGACTTGGTCGCGCGGGCGTTCCGGTAGGCGACGAAGTCGCCGGGCAGGGTGCCCGCCTGCTTGGCGGTCCAGGCCGCGTCGTCCGACTGCACCATGCCGGCCACGCCGTAAGCGCCGAGCGTCGCGCCGCCGGAGAAGGCGTTGCCGGCGCGGGGGAAGTACACGTAGGTGTTCTGGGACTCGGAGGAGGACGTGAAGTTCAGCGGATGGCCGGGGTTGTCGTACCAGAACCGGCCGTACAGCTCGGGCACCGTCCGCCGCTCCTCCACCGGCGCGGTGACCCCGGCCAGCCGGTACGGGGACACGGTCGTGTAGTAGTCGACGCCGTAGACCTCACGCTGGTCCTCGCCCGCCAGGTAGAGGTAGTACGCGCCGTCGCCCTGGAACCACGGCATGAGGTTCTCGCCGTTCATGTACTCGTACTTGCTGATCCGTTCGGAGCTGCGCGCCAGGGCGAAGGCGTAGCCGGGGCGCCGGTGCACGGTCCGGTCCATGGCGTTGAACGCCACGCAGCGCTCGGGCGGGTTCAGGTCGGCGGCCGGGATGGCGGGGTCGGCGCGGATGGCCGAGTAACGCGCGATGCTCACCGGGGAGACGAAGGCGGCCGTGTCGACGCCCGGCAGGAACTTGGCGTACTTCTTCAGGGCGAGAGCGCCCGCGCCCTCGACATGGTCGGCCAGGTCGGCGATGGCCTCCACGATCAGCCCGACGTCGGCGTAGCCGGTCGTGGTGCGGGAGACCGCCCGCCCCTTGACGATCTCCATCATCCAGCCCTCGAAGATCAGCGGGGCGAACCCGTCGGCGACCCAGCCGTACACCACGCCTGCGAGGTCGGTCGCGCCGCCGCTCGTGACGCCCTGGAGCATCTTGAGCGTCTGGACGACCCGGGTCAGCAGGATGCGCCCGTAGGAGCCGGTGTAGGCGACCGAATGGTGCTGGATGAAGGAGCCGTCGCGGTAGTAGCCGTCGGTCACCCCGTGCCGGAGGCGGTAGGGGTCGATGGTGGCGAACACGGTGGCCTGGTCGGCGATGGCCTTGCCGACCCGCGCGTCGTCGCCGGTGAGGGCGCCCTGCAGCATCCGGTTGGCGGTGATGTCGGCCAGGTTGGCCCCGGTGTGGAAGCGCGAGTCGAGATCGACGTCGCCGTTCTTGCCGTTGCGCAGGTAGGCGTCCATCGAGGCGATGTAGGTCGCCGTCAGGTCGGGCCGCACCTCCCGCACCCGGTCGGCCAGCAGGACGAGTGTCCTGCTCACGTGGGTGGGGATGCCGATCTCCCAGTTGTGCCAGTTGCCGTAGTAGCCCGCCGACTGGTCCTGGAGGTGACGCTCGTGCAGCCACAGCAGGCCGTCGACGACCCGCCGCTGGGCGCTCGCGTCCCCGTCGAGCTCGCCGCCCGGTGTACGGGTCGCGAGCGCGATCTCGTACAGGTACTGGAAGGCGAGCCGCAGGTTGGCGTCGTCGGTGCCGAGGCGCAGGCCGGAGAACAACTCGCCGTCGCCGGCCTGGTCCATGGCGGCGAGCCGTTGCCTGGCGGTCCTGAGGATCGCCGCCAGCTTGCCGGCCACCTCGGGCCGGGCGTTGACCTCGGGGGTGCCCGCGAAGATCGCCACGGTGTTGGCGAGCAGCCGCGCGTGATCGACTCCGGTCGCGGCGCGTACGGGGGAGGCCCAGGCGGCCAGACCGGCCGCGGGGAGAAGGGAGAGAACCTGGCGACGGGAAATATGCGGCACGGCGGGCTCCAGGCCGGTGGGGGATCTGCCAACCGACATGATCTCCTGGATCGGCACGCGGACACCAGGCCCGCGCACCCGCACCCGCCGTCCGTTCCGGCAGCGGTCGTTCGCGGGGGTATGCCGCCTGTGCCCGGACTCTGCGGGCACGGGCGCGCCCGTTACACACGCCACGCCGCAAATCCGCGCCCCGGAGGCTGTCCACCGCCGACATCGTCGCGCCGTCACGGGGCTGAGATCTTCTATCTGTTCGCGCCTCGCCCCACTGACCAGGCACAACGCCCGGCCGAGACGCGCACGGAACGGAGACGAGATGCCCCGACCCCTCGGCCTGACTGTCAGGACGGCGACGACCGTGACCGCCCTCGCCACGCTGGCGACCGTGGCCGGGCCCGCGGCCGCGGCCTGGGCCCGGCCGCCGCTGCCGCTCCGCATGGACGCGGCCTTCCACCAGGACTGCCTCACCGCCCACAACAGCCTGCGGGCCCGCCACCAGGCGCCCGCGCTGACGGTCGACCAGGCGCTCGTCGCCTACGCCAGGCAGCGGGTCGTCCACCTCACCAGGTACGACGGGCTGCGGGGCGGTCACCGGGGGCTCAGCGCCGACTACGGCGAGAACCAGTACTGGTATCAGACGTCCCCGTCCGGCCGGGTGGCGTCCTGCTCGGACGGCGTGCGCAACTGGTACGAGGGCAGCCGGTCCTACGACTACGCTCGGCCCGGCTTCTCCTCCCGCACGGGCCTGTTCACCCAGGTCGTCTGGAAGGGCACGACGCGGCTGGGCTGCGCGCGGGCCGCCGGGCAGGGCGCCCGGGGCCACGAGACCTACGTGCTGTGCGTCTACCAGGCCCCCGGCAACGTGTCCGACGCCTACCGGGAGAACGTCCTCCCGGCCAGGTGACACGACCCGCCACGGCCGTGCGCGAACCTGGGACCATGGGGCATGAGCGAGAGCCGGTTCCGTGATCCGGGCGTGCGGCTGTGGCACTTCGCCCGCGAGATCCTCGTGCGCTGCCCCCGGTGCGACGGCCGGGCGGCGGTCACGGTCCGGCCCGCCGACCGTGACGCGCACCGGCACGCGGTCGGATGGCTGACCGCCCCGCACCGGCTGACCTGCGGCGGATGCGGCCACACCGCCGAGTGGGCGCCACGCGGGTGGCGCAGCGGCCTGGGCGACGCCTACTTCACCCGCGGCGGGCCGTTCGTGGTGCCCAGGCTCGGCGGTCCGGACGATCCCTACTTCGGGCTGCCGCTGTGGCTGCGCCGCCGGTGCTGCGGCGGGCGGACGCTGTGGGCCTACAACGGCGCCCACCTCGACCTGCTGGAGGAGTTCGTCCGGGCCCGGCTGCGGGAGCGGCCGGAGCAGGCCGGGTCGCAGACCATGCTGGAGCGCCTGCCGGGCTGGATGAAGGCGGCCGACAACCGCGACGAACTCCTGGCGACGATCCACGCCCTGCGCGCGTCGGCCTGACCGGCCCGCGGGCACTGACCTGAGCGGCCCTGCGGGCGTCGGCTCGAACGGGCCTGCGGGCGTCAGTCTGGGCCTGGAGCTCGCCGGGACCGCCGCCGTCGAAGACCCGCCGCACGGTGATCCTTCCCGAGGCGGTCCTGGAGGAGCCGGAGGCCGCCGCGGTCGAGAAGCGCGACGCCTGAGCAGTGGCTGGCGCGACACCACTCCCATGGACGCAGCCCGGCGAGAGGGATGTGAGCCGTCACCATGCTTGATCCAGATCTGCCGTATGTCTGTGCCGACGATACTGCTGGGCCACAATGGCCCACATGCCTACCATGCCCGAAGATCTCGCTGGGACCGCCAACCCCTCCAGGCTCAACGACTACGACAGGATCGCCGAGGGGTACGCGGCCGAGAACGAGACCAGCCTCCCGAACGCGTACTACGAGCGGCCCGCGATGCTCGAACTCGCCGGGGACGTGACCGGCAGGCGAATCCTCGACGCCGGCTGCGGCTCGGGTCCCTTGTTCTCCGCGCTGCGCGATCGAGGTGCCATCGTGACCGGTATCGACATGAGTGCCGGGATGCTGGAGCTGGCCCGACAGCGGCTGGGCGCCGACGCGGATCTACGGGTCGCCGACCTGGCCGGCCCACTGCCCTTCCCTGACGGCTCATTCGACGACGTCGTCGCGTCCCTGGTGCTGCACTACCTGGAAGACTGGGGACCGACACTGGCCGAGCTGCGACGCGTGCTGAGACCTGGCGGCCGGCTCCTCGTCTCGGTCGACCATCCTTTCGTGATCCCCCTCATGCGTGCCATGGCCGGGGGGAAGCCCAGCTATTTCGGCGTCCGTAACCGGACCGAGGAATGGACCATGGGTGGGCAGACCGCCCAGATGAGCTTCTGGGACCGGCCACTGCACGTGATGACCGAGGCCTTCACCGCGGCTGGATTCCGCATCAGCGTCATCAGCGAGCCGCCGTTCGTGCCGGAAGCCCGCGAACTGTTCCCCGATGAGTTCCGCGAGATCACCGGCACGAGGTTCCTGAGCTTCCTGTTCTTCGTTCTGGAAGCCGGCTGACGGCGCCTCGTGAGGCGGTCGATCGCGAAGGCGTGGGCGCGGTGGGTGTTGGGGCTGGCGGTGCGCGCGGTGGCGGGAAGGCGCCGGCGGCCGCGGTACGAGTCCGAGTGGTGTAACGGATAACGCGCGCGAGGCGCGTACCGGTCCGGTGGGACGTTCTCCTGGTCGTGGCGCCGCCATGATCACTCATGTACGCGGTCATCCCCTGTTGCCACGTACATGGGTCAGGACGAGCTGGGCCCGCCGGTGACACCCGGCCCTGCCGGAGCCGTAGCCCAGTTCCTGCGGCAGGCGACCCCGGCACGAACAGGATGCCCTGCAACGCCGGCCGATCATCCAGCCGCTTGCGTCCCGGATGCCGGAACCGAGTCCGGGCGGTCCCGGTGGTCCGGGCGGTCCGGGCGTTGCCGGGGGTGGCGCGGTGCTTCGGCCAGTATGTCGGACAGCACCGCCGCCGCGCTGATCTCCGGCCGCCTGGTCGCGGTCAGCAAGGTCAGCGGCCCCGCCGCGGCCAGCTCGCGCAGGCCGGCCAGCGCCTCTGCCCGCTCCGGCTCCGCCAGCTCGCTCCGGTAGCGGCGGGCGAACTCGTCGAAGCGCTCGGGCGCGTGGCCGTACCAGGTGCGCAGCTCCGTGGAGGGCGCGACCGATCTGCACCAGTGGTCCAGCCGGGCGGCCGCCTTGGACAGGCCGCGCGGCCACAGCCGGTCCACCAGCACCCTGGCGCCGTCGTCGCCGGCCGGCTCGTCGTACACCCGGCGTACCCGTACGTCGATCTTCGCCATGCGCGCCCCCTTCCTTCCACGGTAGGCCGTCACGCGGCGTGCGGACGTCTCCGGAGCAGCTCGACCAGGACCGAGCCGCTGTGCTCGACGCGGCCCTCGGCCGGTCGTTCAACACCGCGATCGCGCCGCTCGGCGAATGAGGCGAGCAGCACAGGGAGCGCATCCGGTCCCGGTTCTGACAGGCCGGGCAGCATGGACCGGTCCCCGGACGAGGAGAGCGCGGTCACCCGATCGCCGAGGTGGTCCAGGGCGGAACTGCCGCGCCTCGCCCGGCCGCGCCTCACGACCTGTCGCCGAACAGCGCCCTCCGGGCGACGTCAGACGGAGCCGAGGGCGTCGATGAAGTCGCGGATCACCGGCCGGTGGTCCGCCGGGTCCCAGGCGACGGCCAGCTCGCAGGGGGACAGCCCGGTGACGGGGATCGCGCGGATGCCGGGCCGCCGGTAGATGGCGGCGTTGCCGGAGGCGAGCAGCACGACGCCGCACCCCTCCTCGACGGCGGTGAACGTCTCGTCGGCGTTGGAGACGGTCGCGCCGACCGTGACGGGACGCCCGCCGCGTTCGTCGAGGCCGAGCCAGTACGCGCGCAGCGGCCCGGCCTCCTCGGGCAGGGCGAGGAACGGCTCGTCGAGCAGTTCGGCGAAGGACACCTCGTCGCGCCCGGCGAGCCAGTGGTCGTCGCGGAAGGCGACCCAGCGCGGCTCGCGCGCCACGACGCGCACGGCGAGCGTCGCGGCGGGCGGGAGGGGCAGCCAGACGAACGCCAGGTCCGCCTCGCCGGCGGCGACCCCCGCCGTGGCGTCGTCCCAGTCGACCTGGCGGATCACGAGCCGCCAGCCGGGCCGCCGCTCCCGGAACACCGACCGCACCGAGGCCAGCAGGCCGCGGCCCACACTGGTCGACATGCCGACGGTGAGGACGGCGGCCTCGGCGGCGGCCGCGTCGCTGACCTGGCGTTGCGCCTGCGCCCAGCGGTCGAGCAGCTCACGCGCGGCGGGCAGCAGCGCGCGGCCGGGCGCGGTCAGCGCCACCACGCGCCGGTCGCGGTCGAACAGCCTGACCCGGAGCGACTCCTCCAGCTGCCGGATCTGCTTGCTGAGCGCCGGTTGCGAGACGTACAGCCGTTCGGCGGCGCGGGTGAAGCTCAGCTCCTCGGCGACGGCCACGAAGTAGCGCAGATCTCTCAGGTGGGCATCCATAGCTGACGGCTATCTAAACAGATATTGGACGTCCGAAATGACGCAAGGCAGGATGATCGCATTCGTCACGAGAGGAGTCCCCATGAGCACGGTCGAGGACCGCTGGGCCATCGTCGAGGTCTGCACGCGGATGGCGTGGCACGCGGACCAGAGGGAGTGGGACCTGCTGAAGTCCGTCTTCGCCGACGAGGTGGTGCTCGACTACACGAGCCTCAACGGCGGCGAGCCCGCCACGCTCACCCCCGAGCAGATCGTCGGCGCCTGGTCCCGGGTGCTGGGCGGCTTCGACGCCACCCAGCACCTGATCACCAACCACCTGGTGACCGTGGCCGGCGACACCGCGGTGTGCACCGCGTCGTTCCAGGCCACGCACCGGCTGGCGAACCCGTTCGGCTCGCCGCTGTGGACGCTGGGCGGCACCTACCGCTTCGACCTGGTCCGTGCGGGGGACGCCTGGCGGATCAGCGGCGTGGTCATGACCGCGACCTGGGCCGACGGCAACAGGGACCTGATGGCGCTCGCCGCGGACGCCGGGTGATCGCCCTCGTCACGGGCGCGAACCGGGGCATCGGACGGGAGGTGTGCCGCCAGCTGGCCGCGCTCGGCCACACCGTCCTGCTCACCGCCCGGTCGCTGGAGGCGGCCACCGCCGCCGCCCGCGAGATCGGCCCGGACGTGCGTCCGATGCGGCTCGACGTGACGGACGAAGCCGGCGTCGCCCGGCTCGCGCAGGAGATCGACGAGCGGTACGGCGGCCTCGACGTGCTCGTCAACAACGCCGCCATCACCTACGACACCTGGCAGCGCGCGATCACGGCCGACCTGGACGTGGTGCGCGAGGCGGCGGAGACCAACGTGTACGGCCCGTGGCGGCTGACCCAGGCCCTGCTGCCGCTGCTGCGGCGGAGCGGGCACGCCCGCGTGGTCAACGTCTCCAGCGAGGCCGGATCGCTGACCGGCATGGGCGGCGGCACCCCGGCCTACAGCCTGTCGAAGGCCGCGCTCAACGCCCTGACCCGGATGCTGGCCGCCGAGCTGCGCGCCGACGGCGTCCTGGTCAACGCCGTCTGCCCCGGCTGGGTCGCCACCGACATGGGCGGCCCCGGCGGCCGTCCCGTCGCCGACGGCGCCTCCGGGATCGTCTGGGCCGCCACGCTGCCCGACGACGGCCCGACCGGCGGCTTCTTTCGCGACGGCCGGCCCCTGCCCTGGTGAAACCGAGAAAGGACCCCCATCACATGATTCTGGTAGCGGGCGCCACGGGTAACGTGGGCGCCGAAGTCGTCCGCGCGCTGGCCGCCGCCGGCACACCCGTCCGGGCGCTGACACGGGACGCCTCCCGGGCCGAGCAGCGACCGGGCGTCGAGTACGTCAGCGGCGACCTGGGCCGGCCCGAGTCGGTCCGGCCCGCCCTCGACGGAGTGCGCGGCCTGTTCCTGCTGCCCGGCTACCCTGGCCTGCAGCACCTGCTCGCCGACGCCCGCCGGGCCGGCGTGGAACGCGTGGTGCTGCTGTCGGGCGGCTCGGCGGGCCTCGGCGACACCGGCAACGCGATCACCCGCTACATGGCCGAGTCGGAGCGGGCCGTGCGCGAGTCCGGGCTGCCGTGGACGTTCCTGCGTCCCAGCGCGTTCATGTCCAACACCTTCCAGTGGATCCCGCAGCTCCGGGCCGGTGACGTCGTGCGCGCCCCGTTCGCGGACGTGCCGATGGCCGTCGTCGACCCGTACGACATCGCCGCCGTCGCCGCGCGGGCGCTCACGGAGGACGGCCACGAGGGCCGCATCCACCAGCCGACCGGCCCCCGGGCCCTGCGGGCCGCCGACCGGGTGCGCATCCTCGCGTCGGTGCTCGGCCGGGACCTGCGGTTCGAGGCGCAGCCGGACGACGAGGCCCGCCGCGAGATGCTGGAGACCACCCCGGCCGAGTACGTGGACGCCTTCTTCGACTTCTACGTCACCGGCACCCTGGACGAGTCGGTGGTGCGCCCGACGGTGCGGGACGTGACCGGCCGCCCGCCCCGCAGCTTCGAACAGTGGGCCCGGGAGCACGCGGCGGCCTTCGGCTGACGACCGCACCACCCGGCCGCGGACCGGCATCGCCCGGAGCCCGCCGGACGGCGTCGAGCGAGGGCCGGGGGCGACGTCGCGCGGAGCCGCCGGGTGGCGTCGTCGCGGCGCCGCCGGGTGGCGTCAGACGATGCCGCCGTTGGCGCGGACCACCTGACCGTTGATCCAGTGGCCGTGCGGCGAGACGAGGAACGCGGCGACCTCCGCGATGTCGGCCGGGGTGCCGAGGCGCTCCAGCGGCGGCTGGGCGGCCATGCGCTCGACGGTCTCCCGGTCCTTGCCGTCCAGGAACAGCGCCGTGGCGGTGGGTCCGGGAGCGACGGCGTTGACGGTGACGTCCCGGCCGCGCATCTCGCGGGCCAGCACCATCGTCATCGCCTCCACGGCGCCCTTGCTGGCGGCGTAGGCGCCGTAGGTGGGCAGGGCCAGGCCGATCATCGAGGTGGAGAACAGCAGGATCGCGCCGCCCGGCCGGACCCGGCGGGCCGCCTGCTGCGCCACCGCGAACGTGCCGCGGATGTTCGTCCGGTACAGCCCGTCCAGGACGTCCAGATCCAGGTCGGCGATGGGGGCCAGGTGCATCCGGCCGGCGGCGTGCACCACCGCGTCCACGCCGCCGAACTCCGCCTCGGCTGTGTCGAACATGGCGGCGACCGCGTCCGCGTCGGCCACGTCGGCGCGTGCCGGGATCGCCTGGCCGCCGGCCTTGACGGCCTCGTCGACGGCGGCCTCGGCCTCGTGCGCGTTGCCCGCGTAGCCGACCACGACGGCGTGGCCGTCGGCGGCCAGGCGGCGGACGATCTCGCGGCCGATGCCGCGGGAACCGCCGGTGACGATCGCGACGCGCGGCGCCCCGCCGGTGTCCGGGGTGGGTTCGGTGGTCATGGAGTGCTTCCTTCCGGTTCCTGGGCCGAGCCGGTGGGGCCGGCCCCTGTCTCCCCTCCTACGGTTCCCGCTGACCCGCGTTCACGCCAGGGCGCCGCGCCCCCATGGAGGGCCGCCAGAGGGCGACGGCCAGCACCAGCAGCCACAGCAGGTAGCCGCCGACGTTGATGCGCTCGAACACTCCGAGCCAGGGCGTGGGCTCGTTCGCGGCCATGTGAGGACCCTGCATTCCCGCCAGGGCGCCGAACACGACGAGCGTCACCAGGGTGACGAGCGAGTAGAGGAGGAACCCTTTCCCGAACGCTCCGGCCGCGAACCCGATGGCCAGGACGATGAGGAGCACGAGCACCGCGGTGAGAGCGGCGTGCATCGTGTCGGTCAGCGTCCCCTCGACCCCACGGAGATGGATCGGGAAGAACGGCGTCGCCACCAGGCCGACGAGCCCGATGCCGATCAGCATGCCGGCTGTGACCCGCAGGGCTCGTCTCCGCCCGGCCGATGCCCAGATTCCCAGCGCGAAGGCGATCACCAGCACGTCGTGCACGAGGAACAACACGACGACGAGCGGCCTCGACGGAGCGCCGATGGCGAAGAGTTCGCTGATGGTCTGGGACGTGGAGCTGTATCCCTCCCACTGCATGCCCGCCAGTACGGTCGTCACGGCATAGAGCAGCGCGGCCAGGACACCGCAGAGGAGCAGGGCCGTGCGCGCCCCGCTCGGGGTCTCGCGTGGTGCGTCGGGCCGCGTCGGCTCCGGCACCTGATGGATCGTCTCTGCCATCGCTCACCTCCACAGGGTGCGGGCTCGGGGACCACCCTCTCCCTGCCTCGATCTTGATCTTGTCGAGTCCGGTGGACCAGGGTCCTGTGGACCACGGATCCCGGGACTTCCGGCCTTGGCCACCCCGCCGGGCCTGGCCGAGGACGTCCCGGCCCGCTGTGCCCCACGGTTCGCCTCGCGGCCCCGCGACGATTCCGCGCCCCTGGCGGAGTCCTACCTGTCGAACCCCCCCGCGAGCCGCGGGGACGACCACCCACGGAAGGACCGCCCAGCATGACCAGCACCCACACCCTCACCGTCCCCGGCGCCCGCCTGCACTACGAGGTGCGCGGCTCCGGCCCCGTGCTGCTGGTGATGGGGTCGCCGATGGGCGCCGCCGCGTTCGCGCCCGTGGCCGACGCCCTCGCCACCGGCCACACCGTCGTCACCCACGACCCGCGCGGCATCGCCGGCAGCCGGCTCGACGACCCCGAGCAGGAGTCCACGCCGCAGCTGCGGGCCGATGACGTCGCCGCGCTGCTGGACGCGCTCGGCGCCGAGTCGGCCGACGTGTTCGGCACCAGCGGCGGCGCGGTGACCGGGCTGGCGCTGGCCGAGCGGCACCCCGGCCGGGTGCGGACCCTCGTCGCGCATGAGGCTCCCGTGCTGGAGCTGCTGCCCGATGCCGCCGAACGGCGCGCCGCGGTCGAGGACATGATCGACACCTTCCACCGGGAGGGGCTGTTCGCCGCGTGGCGGAAGTTCATGGCCAACGCCGGGTACGGGGAGGACGACGTCCCCGGTCCCACCGGGGAAGAGCCGAGCGAGCAGGACCTCGCCGACAGCGCCCGCTTCTTCGCCCACGAGCTGCGCGGCACCACCCGGTACACACCGGACGTCGACGCGCTGCTGAAGGGGGCGGGCCGGGTGGTCGTCGGTGTCGGTGCCGAGTCGGGACACCTGATCGTCCACCGGACGTCCATGGCCCTGGCGGAGCTGCTCGGCACGGCGCCCGTCGAGTTCCCCGGCGAGCACGGCGGTTTCATCGACCGGCCGGCGGAGTTCGCCGACACGCTGCGCGAGGTCCTCGGATAACGCGCGCGCCCAGGGACGGGAAGCCGGGGGCGGGCGGCCGGGGACGGGTGGGCCGGGCTGGGCGGGCCGAGGGCGGGTGGAGCGCCTCCGCCCGTCCCCGGGCGCGGACCGGCGCGGTCAACCGGCGGTGAGCGCCCGCCCGGCCGTGAGGCGCCGCAGCCCGGCGTACTCCAGCCCGGCGTAGACCGCCACCACCACCGCCCCGGACAGCAGGAACGCCACACCCAGGCCGGTGAGCGGCAGCAGACCGCTGACGACGAGCGCCAGCAGCGCGACGCACGACACCGCGTTGCCGGCCACGACGCAGACGGCGTGCCGGACCGGGATCCGCGGATACCCGGCGATGAGGCCGAGGGCGGCGGCGCCGCCGAGCATGGCCACCCCGAACGGGACGGACCAGGAGACGGGCAGCCCCAGCGGCCCGCTCAACGGCGCCGCGCCCGCCAGCAGCACCACGCCGAAGACGGCGGTGCTCCAGCCGTCGATCCGCATCACCTTGCGCAGCAGGTCCGCCTCCGCTTGCATGATCACTCCCTTGTGCCGTGGACGTACGCGCACACCGTGCCAGCACCGGAGACATCGGCTCAATGACCTCCAAGGTCATGCCGGAGCCGATCGGGGCGGTGGCTATCCTCCTGGCATGAACGTGGAGCGGCCGTCCCAGGTAGGCGTCCTGCTACGGGAGTGGCGGCGGCGGCGCCGGCTCAGCCAGCTCGACCTGGCGCTCCAGGCGGGCAGTTCGGCCCGGCACCTGTCGTACGTCGAGACCGGGCGCGCCCACCCCAGCCGGGCGATGGTGCTGCGCCTGTCGGCGGCCCTCGACGTCCCGCTGCGCGAGCGCAACACGCTGCTGCTGGCCGCCGGCTACGCCCCCGCCTACCGTGAGAGCAGCCTCGACGACGCCTACCTGGCCTCCGTCCGCGCCGCCGTCGACACCATGCTGGCGGCGCACGAGCCGTACCCCGCCGTCGTGGTCGACCGCCTGTGGAACGTGCTCGACGGCAACCGCGCCATGACCGTCCTCATGGACGGCATCCCGCCGCACCTGCTCCGGCCGCGGCCCAACGTGTTCCGGCTGACCCTGCACCCCGACGGCCTGGCCGCCAGGCTGGCCAACCTCGGCGAGGTCAGGGCGCTGTTCCTGGAACGGCTGCGGCGCCAGGTCGACGCCACCGGCGACGCCGCCCTGCGCGACCTGTACGAGGAGGTACGCCGCTATCCCGTGCCCGCCGGTCCCGTCGAGGCTCCGACCGGTGACGCCGGGCCGATCCAGGTGCCGCTGCGGGTCCGGACGCCGTTCGGCGAGCTGTCGATGTTCAGCACCATGGCCACCTTCGGCGCCCCGGCCGACGTGACGCTGTCGGAACTGGCGATCGAGCTGTTCTACCCGCTCGACGAGTTCACCGCCGCCGCCCTGCGCGGCCTGTCAGCCGGCGTCCGGGGCGGCGCGGCAGACACCGGAGGCGTGTGACAGGCCACCCGCGTGACCCGGCGCTCCGGCGGGCAGGTGGCCCGCGTTCCGGTGACGCGCGGGCCCCGCGGTCGGTGGCCCCTCGGCCCGGAGCCTACGAGTGTGAGGTCGCGGCGGCGATGGCGGCGGGATCCCAGTAGAAGGGCCGGCATTCGAGCATGCGCCCGTCCCGTACCCGGATCAGCTGCATGATCAGCGTCTCGACGTCCCGGCCGGTGGCGCGAGCGCGGAACCGTACCCGGCTCCACACCACCACCGTGTCCATGTCGCCCCAGTGTTCCTGCTCCAGGAACTCCATGGACGACCAGGTCTCGCTGAAAGCGGCGAGGAACCGCTCCAGCCCGTCGCGTCCCCGCCACGTCCCCGTCCCCGTGAACGGCAGGCCCGGGGCCTGATGCAGGACGACGTCAGGGTCGAGGTATCCGGCCACCTCGTCATAGTCGGCCTCGCCGAACCCGCCCGCGGCGACGTACGCGGCCTCGGCCCGGTAGAAGTCCTCCATCACCGCCCACGCGTCCCGCGGTCGTCCCTCGGCGGGCGAGCCGTCAGTCTGCTTCTCGGTCATGTTCGCCGTACTCATGGGCTCCAGCGTCACAGACGCGTGAGGCGCCGCGCCGGCGGTGATCGGACCTCTCGGCGGAGGGCGAGATCCGCGCTACGGCGCGCCCAGCAGGTCGATCATGCGCTGCAGCGCGGCGGACGTCTGGTCGACGTAGCCGCCGAGCGACGCGCCCGGGCCGACCACGATCTCGATGTCGTCCCAGGCGTCGGCGACGGCCGCGCAGGCCGGGAGGGCCACGCCGGCCAGGACGAGGGCGGCGGTCAGGGTCGTACGGAGGATGAGTCTGGTCATGACGTTTCCTTTTCCTGCGGTCGGCTGGTGGACGGTACGGCGGTTTCGGTGGGGGCCGGGCCCCGTCCCGTGGCGCGCGAGCCGCGGGAAGGGGCCATGGGTGGGGAGACAGGTTCGTCCGGAGGGGGGCCGGGGGCGCGCCCGGCGACGGGAGCGGCTAGCAGGTGCCGCGCACGTAGGCGCGGAAGGTCCAGTTCCACGAGCCGACGTACCTGGACTCGCCCGGAGGCACGCAGAAGTACTCGCTCGGGGAGATGAGGTAGGTCACGAGGATCCGCTGGTTCTCCGCGGTGCAGTTCCGGTACATCGCGGCGCTGCCGTCCCGGTAGAGCCCGCACTCGGCCGCGGCCGCCATGGAGATCCGCACCCCGTCGCCGGACGGGGCGGGCGCGGCGGCGGCCGTGCCGCCGGCGAGGAGGGTGGCGGCGCAGAGCGCGGACGCGGCGACGGCCGCCCGGCGGATCGTGGTGGGCTTGCTCACGGTGTTCTCCTTCGGTGTGCCGGCCACCGCGGCATGCGGTGGCGAGTTCGACAGGTCGATCGTGGCGTCGCCCGGCCGCCGGTCAGAAGGGGTTTCCCGGCCCCCGGGCCAGGAGGAAACCGGGAAACCGGCTGCGACATCGGGCTTCGCGACGCCCACCCGGATCACTACAGTGGGTGCTGGATCGGATGCGAGCGGTGTGCGAAGGGCGGGGTACGCGGGTGCGGGCCGACGATCGGGACGACACGGACACCGGCAGCCCGGGCGCCAGGTTGCGGCGGCTCCGGCAGGCACGCGGGCTGTCCCTGAACGAGCTGGCCAGGCGCACCCACTACACCAAGGGCTATCTCAGCAAGGTCGAGACCGACGAGAAGGCGCTGACCCCGGGCGTCGCCGGCCGCTGCGACGAGGTCCTGGAGACCGGCGGCGCGCTCGCCGCCCTGGTCGAAGGCGGCGCCGGCGGCTGCCCCTACCGGGGGCTGCGCCCGTACGAGGCGGAGGACGCGCGCTGGTTCTTCGGCAGGCAGCACGCCGTCGCCCTCCTGGTGAGCTGGCTGACCGACCGGCTGCACGGGGAGGGTCCGCTCGCCGTGGTCGCCCCCTCGGGAGCGGGCAAGTCGTCGCTGCTGCGGGCCGGGCTGCTGGCCGCCGTACGGGGCGGCGCGCTGCCGGTGCCCGGCTCCCGCTCCTGGCCCGCGCTGCTCTTCACGCCCGGAGACCAGCCGGTCGGTGAGCTGCTGACCCGCGTCGCCGCGGCCACCGGGCTGGACCGCGCCGCCCTCGACCGGGCGCTCGCCGACGGCCCGGACGCGTTCGCCGCCCGCGTCCGGGAGGGGCTGGGCGGCTCCGGTGACCGGCGGCTGGTGCTCGTCGTCGACCAGCTGGAGGAGCTGTTCACGCTGTGCCGCGACCCGGCGGAGCGGCACACGTTCCTGTCGGCCGTCCACGCCCTCACCGTGCCGCCCGGCGCCGGTGGCGGGGCGCCCGCGCTGGTCGTCCTCGGCGTGCGGGCCGACTTCTACGGCCACTGCCTGGCCCATCCCGGCCTGGTGGACGCCCTGCGCGACGGTCAGCTGCCGCTCGGCCCCATGACGCCGGCCGAGCTGCGCGACGTGATCACCGGCCCCGCCCGCGCCGCCGGCCTCACCCTGGAACCGGGCCTGGTGGAGCTGCTGCTGCGCGACCTCGGCGTACGGCCGGAGACCTCCGAGCACGACCCCCGCCCCGGGCCCGAACCCGGCGCGCTGCCCCTGCTGTCCCACGCGATGCTCGTCACCTGGCAGCGGCGCAGCGGCGACACCCTGACCGTCGAGGACTACCGGCGGACCGGCGGCATCGGCGGCGCCGTCGCCGCCAGCGCCGAACGCGTCTACCAGGCGCTCGACCCCGAGGGCCGGGAGATCGCCCGCAGGCTGTTCCTGCAGATGGTGTGCGTGGGCGAGGACGACGCCGAGACGCGCCGCCCCGTGGACCCCCGGCGGCTGCCCGAGTCGCACTTCCCTCCGGAGGCCACCTCGGCGGTCGTCGAGGCGTTCGCCCGCGCCCGGCTGCTCACCGTGGACGCCTGCCACGTGCAGCCCGCGCACGAGGCGCTGCTGCGGGCCTGGCCGCTGCTGCGCGAGTGGATCCTCGCCGGACGGGCCGGCCTGCGGCTGCGCCGGCAGCTCCTGGAGGCGGCCGAGACGTGGGAGCGCGAGGGGCGCGACCCGTCCCTGCTGTACCGGGGCGCCCGCCTGCAGGCGGCCCAGGAGTGGGCGGCCGGCGCCGAGACCGTGCCGACCCTGCCCGAACGGGACTTCCTCGACGCCGGGCTCGCCCTGCGCGCCGCCGAGGAAGCCGCCGCCCGACGCCGCGTCCGGCGGGTGCGCCACCTGGCCGTCACGCTCGCCGTCCTGCTCGTCCTGGCCTCCACGGCCACCGTGTACGCCGCCCGTACCCAGGTCGCGGCCACCGAGCAGCGCGACGTCGCGCTGTCGCAGAAGGTCGCCGGCGAGGCGGCCGCCCTGCGGGAGGCGGCGCCGTCGCTGGCCGCGCAGCTCAGCCTCGCCGCCTACCGGCTGGCCCGCACCCCCGAGGCGCGCGGCGGGCTGCTCACCGCGTTCACCCTGCCGTACGCGACCCGGCTGCCCGCGGGCGCCGGCGTCAACAAGGCGCTGTTCAGCCGCCGCGGCGACCTGCTCGTCACCGCGGGCGACGACGGCGTCCGGCTCTGGGACGTGACCGCCCGGCACCGGCCGCGCCTGCTGTCGGCGTTCGGCGCCGACGCGGCCGACGTCGAGTCCGCCGCGCTCAGCGGCGACGGACGCCGGCTCGTGACAGCCGGCCACGACGGCTTCCTGCGCGTCTGGGACGTCGGCGACCGGCGGCGCCCGACCGAGCTCGCCGGGGTGGCCGCCCACCGGGCGCCCTCCTGGTCGGTGGCCCTGACCGCCGACGGCGCGACGGCGGCCACCGTGAGCGACGACGGCACCGCCCGGCTGTGGGACCTCACCGACCCGCGCGCCCCCCGCCCGCTCGCCACGATGACCGGCCACGCCGGCGCGGTCCGCGGCGTCGCGCTGAGCCCCGACGGCCGCCTGCTGGCCAGCACCGGCGACGACGACACCGGACGACTGTGGGACGTCTCCGACCCGCGCGAGCCCCGCCCCCTCGGCCGGCTCATCGGGCACGACGAGGACGTCTGGGGGGTGACGTTCAGCCCCGACGGCACCCGGATCGCCACCGGGAGCGACGACCGCACGGGCCGCCTGTGGGACGTCTCCGACCCGCGCCGGCCCCGCCCGCTCGGCGTGATGACGGGCCACACCGGCCCCGTCATCACGGCCGGGTTCGCGCCCGACGGGCTGACGGTGGCGACCGGCGGCTGGGACCACGAGGCCCGGGTGTGGGCGGTGGACGACCCCGCCCGGCCGCGGCTGGTGACGACGGTCACCGGGCACAGCGACACGATCGGGACCGTGGCGTTCAGCCCCGACGGCCGCACTCTGGCCACCGCGAGCTGGGACCGCAGCGCCCGGCTGTGGGAGACCGGCGAGCCCGTCGCACGCGGACACGAGGGGGCCGTGCGCGCGGCGGCCTTCCACCCCGGCGGGCGCCTCCTGGCCACCGGCGGCGACGGCCGCGACGTGCGGCTGTGGGACGTCGCCGACCCCTACCGGCCCGCCCCGATCGGCGTGCTCGACAGCCCCTCCGGCACCACGTACGCGCTGGCCTTCGGTCGCGGCGGCACCGTGCTCGCGGCGGCCGGCGAGGACGAGACGGTGCGGCTGTGGGACGTGTCGGATCCGGCGGACCCCCGCGAGCTGCCCACCCTCACCGAGCACACCGCCAGGGTCCGGGCCGTCGCGTTCAGCCCCGACGGGCGCATCCTGGCCGGCGCCGGGTTCGACAACACGGTGCGGCTGTGGGACCTCACCGACCCGCGGCGGCCCGAGGCGCTCGCCACGATCCCGTACCACGCCGGCTCCCTCTACACCGTGGCGTTCAGCCCCGACGGGCGCACGCTGGCGAGCGCCGGGTTCGACGCCGCGGTGCGGCTGTGGGACCTCGCCGACGCCCGCAGGCCGGCGCTGCTCGCCACGCTGCCGAAGCACGCCGGCCCGGTCCACGCCGTCGCCTTCAGCCCGGACGGCCGCATGCTGGCCGGCGCCAGCTTCGACCGGACCGTCCGCCTGTGGGACGTCGGCGACCGGCGCGGCCCGGCGCACCTCGCCACCCTGGAGGGGCACCGCGCCGGCGTCAGCGCCGTGGCGTTCGCGCCGCGCGGCGGCGTCCTCGCCACCACCGGGGACGACCGGACCGTGCGGCTGTGGGACCTCGCCGACCCCGGACGGCCGCGCCCGCTGGCCACGCTCACCGGGCACGCGGACACCGTCCGCGCGGCGGCGTTCGCCTCCGACGGCCGCACCCTGGCCACGGCGAGCGCCGACCGGACGGTGCGGCTGTGGGACCCCGACCCCGAGCGGGTCGCCGCCCGCGTCTGCGCCCTCGCCCACCCGGCCATCACCCCAGCCGAGTGGGAGGAGCACTTCTCCGGCCTCGCCCACACCCCGCCCTGCCCGGCTGACCCGCCACCGCCTCAACCGCGGCGGTGAGCGCCAAGCCGATGCCGCGCCCTACCGGATCGTCCTGTGCCGTCTGCGCTGGGACCCCGCACCCTCGCCTACGCCAGGCGATTGCCCCCTTCTGGGGGTCTGTCAGGGGGCGGCAGCGATGGCATGGATCTCGATGGCGGAGCCGTAGTGGAGTTCGCTGGCTCCCGCAACGGCCCGGGCCGGCCGGTGATCACCGATCCATTCGCTGTAGACCGTATCGAAAGCGGGCCAGTTCGATATGTCCGTGACGTAGCAGGTGACCTGGAGCAGCCGGCCGCGATCGGCTCCCAGCTCTGCCAGGCAGGCGTCAAGGTTGTGCAGCACCCGCCGCGCCTGTTCCGTGAACGGCTCGTCGGCGAGGACTCTGCCGCTCGCGTCAACAGGGAGCTGTCCAGATATGAATGCCAAACCGGAATGAACGGATAGGTGTGAGTAATGCCCCAAAGGCGGCTGCAGTGCCGGTGTGTTGAGAAGTGATATGGGGAGGCGGTGCTGCGTCGGCGACCGATAGGTCATCGAAGGCCTCATTTCTGTTTCGTGTAGTTGTAGACGCTCGCCCGGGAGATTCCCAGCAGATTCGCTATGGTGAGGGCGGAGCTGCGTGATTCGAAATAGCCCGAACGGTGCAGTTTCCGGACGAGTTCCCGCTTTGCTTCCCTTCCCAGCCCGCGAGGCGTCTGAGACCGCTCGGCGGCGAAGGCTTCGATGGCGTCCCGCAGTTCCTTGGATCTGCGGTCACTGAGCGTCTCCACCGGCACGGCGTCGTCGGCGCCGGTCTCTATCACGTTGGCCAGCGTCATGAGCAGGGGGGACAGGGCTGACACGTCAAGGTTCAGGCAGAGCGCCGCGATGTAGCGCCCCTCGCTGTTCTTGATCCCGATAGACGTGCTCTTCACCGGGCGGCCGTCGGGAAACTTGTTGGGGTAGTTCTGGATGACACTCGGGAATTCGGGGTCCTTGATGCGCTGGAGCCCGAGTTCGGTCGCCGAGTCGCCGATCTTGCGGCCGGACAGGTTGTTCTCGATCACGCGTATCGCGTGGTCCGGCTGCGTAAGATCGTGGAGGACCACTTCGCACAGGCCGGGAAACATCTTTCCGACGGCGGTGGCGATCTTCTCTGCTTCCTGGAGCAGGTGTTCGTCCTCTGTCGACGTCATGTCGTCCGAACCCTTCGTCAGATCACGGCGGCCATCGTGTCGGCTGCCTTGAGCGCTGAGCCGGTGAGAACCACGATCGTAGTCTCATCCGCGCCGATGGTGCCGTTCGCGATGTACTGATCCAGCGCGGCCACCGCCACCGCGCTCGTCGGTTCCGCGTACAGGCCCCGAGCGAGCAGTTCTCGCAGGCTCGCGCGGATGGAGTCCTCGTCGACGGCGATGGCCGCGCCGTTGGATCGGTGAATCGCCTCGACCACTTCCCTCAGCCGTACCGGTGCAGAGATGGAAGCCCCTGCGGCGATCGTGGGCGTGCGGGTACGCGGGGCGGTGGACCAGCCGTTGACGCCGTCGACGATGGTGGCCCAGCTTTCGGGTTGACCGACCAGCAGGCGGGGACGGCGGTCGATCTGGCCCGCTTCGAGCAGCTCGGTGAACGCGATGTCGCAGCCGAGGACGACGCTGCCGGCACCCGCGACGAGGACGACGTTGTCGGGTGCGCGGAAGCCGAGCATCTCCCACATCTCGTAGGCGATGGTCTTGGTGCCCTGGAGGAAGAACGGATGCCAGTTGTGGCTGGCGTAGAACACCTTCGCCGACTGCCGCAGGGCCTCCTCGGCCACCTCGTCCCGGGTTCCCGGGTACAGCTCGACGTCGGCGCCGAAGGCCCGGCACTGCAGGGTCTTCGCCTCCGACATCGTCGCTGGAGCGAGAATCCGGGCGCGGATCCGGGACGCCGCGCAGTACGCGGAGACTGACGACCCTCCGTTGCCGGAGCTGTCCTCGAGCAGTTCGGTGACACCGAGACTCGCCAGGTGGGAGATCATGACCGCCGTCCCGCGGTCCTTGAAACTGGACGTGGGGTTGAACCATTCGAGCTTGAAATGGATGTTCCTTCCATGCCAGTCCAGCGGCACCTGCGGCGTGAATCCCTCACCCAGGCTCACCCGCGCCGCGGGGTTCACCGGGATCGCCGCGCCGTATCGCCACAGCGAGCGCTCGGCCGTGTCCACCTGCGAGGGAGTGATGCCGGAGAGCGGGCTCATCATGAGCGGGCCGCCGTCGTCGCCGCGCCAGCGTGGTTCCGCCAGACCATAACGTCGCCCGCTCCGGTCGACAAGGTGAGGGGTTTCCTCGGACTGCTTCATTGATTTCTCCTTCGGGTATCGACGAGCACGTCGATTCAGGGAGGAGCTCGTGCGAACGCCGCGGTTCGCACGAGCGATGGGTCTTCAGGCGCCGGCGGGCTCGATCAGTTCGTCGCCCTTCTGCCGCGCACGAGGCTCGCCTGCCTGGGCGCCGTGCGGCATACGCCCGATGACCGCGGTGGCGATGCCGTTGCCCAGGCAGTTCGTCGCGGTACGCCCCATGTCGAGTATCTGGTCGATGACCAGCAGCAGAGCGACACCGGCGGCTGGAACCCCGAATCCAGGCACCACCGCCGCGACGATGACGAGCGCGCCTCGGGGGACGCCGGCCATGCCCTTGCTGCTGATCAGGAGTATCAGCACCATGAGAAGCTGCTGGCCGATGCTGATGTCGAGATCGTAGGCGTTGATCAGGAACGTGCCCGCGAACGTCATGTACAGCATCGAGCCGTCGAGGTTGAACGCATACCCCATCGGCAGGACGAAGCCCGTCGTCCGACGATCCACCCCGAACTTCGTGAGGGATTCGATCAGCCGGGGAAACGCGGCCTCCGTACTGGCGGTGGAGAACGCGATGAACATCGGTTCCCGGATGGCGGCCACGAGGCGGAACGCCGCTCGGCCGAGGAACAGCACCGCGACGCCCAGCATGACGATCCACAGTCCTGCCAGCGCACCGTAGAAGGTCGCGATGAACGACCCGTACGTGGAGAACGCCTCGAATCCCTCGTCCGTGAAGGCCGAGGCGACGGCCGCGAAGACCCCCACCGGGGCGAGGATCATGACATATCCCGTCATCCGCAGCATGACCGCGGTCAGTTCGTCGATCATCGACCCGATCTTGTTGCTGCCCTCCCTCTTGAGGGACAGCAACGCCGCGCCGAAGAACATGGCGAAGATCAGAATCTGCAGGGGCTGGTTCTCGGCGAGCGCCTTGACGAAGCTCTGGGGAACCAGGTTGACCAGGAACGTTCCAGGGTCGTGGGGCTTGGCCTGGAGCCCGGAATCCGCACCGGTCGCCCTGAGGTGCAGTCCCTCGCCGACCCTCAGCAGGTGGGCCACGCCGAACCCGGCAAGGCCGGCGATGACGGAGGCTGAGGCGAACCAGAGCATCGAACGGACGAAGATCTTGCCGAGCCCCGACTTGGCGGCGTTGATGATGCCCGACACTATCGTGGCGAAGATCAACGGCGCGATGACCATCTTGATGAGATTGAGGAAGAGGTGCGCGATGGTGTCGAAGACATCGACGATGCTTGCTCGGACCGATTCGTCGGTTGTCAGATGATGGCAGCTGAGTCCTACGCCGACGCCGAGAACGAGGGCTGCGGCGATTGAGATGGCGGCCTTGTTTTTCATGAGCGACTTCCTGGAAGGCTTCTGCTTCAGCGGTTGCAGCGTGGCGTCTGGTGACGGGCAGACGTGCCGATCGTCAGTCGTCAGCCCGGGAGGCCGCCTGTTGCCAGGAGTCGCCGGCCCCTTGTGAGGGACCGCGTGCCGGGATGGTTGGCGCGGCCGCCGCGCCGATCAGGAGCAGGCGACCGCTTCTTCAGGGCTGCTACCGACTGGGTAGTCATCGGGAGTGGTGCTTGTGCCACCAACTATAGATTTGACGTCCAAAATTGCAATAGGAGTCTAACTGTCTAAATGTCGCGGCTCCCGGCGGGTCGACCGCTTCCCCGCCAGGCCCGCGATTCTCCGCCTCGCGCATGACGGCGGTGGTGCCGTCTCGCCCGGCCTCGGGGCGACGCAGGCCCTGGCTGGGCCAGGCCCGGCCGGTCGGACGGGCCTGGCCGTGCTCAGGCGCCGAGGTGTGGCGCGCGGGCCGCGGCAGAGCCGTCGCGCAGCACCTCCCCGGTGAGGTTGCCGTTGGCTCCGGAGCCGAGGAAGACGACCAGCCTGGCCACGTCGCCGGCGTCGGACAGCCGCCGGGTCGGCGTGGCCGCGGTCAGGGCGTCGACCAGGGCCGCAGGGACGGGCGGGCGGCTGTCGGTCAGGGTGAACCCGGGCGCCACCACGTTGACCAGGACGCCGTCCCGGCCGCCCTCCCAGGCGAGGGCGCGCGCGAGCCCGTACAGGCCGGACTTGGCGGTCCCGTACGGTCCGGGACCGGGTAGTCCGTCCTCCGCGACGCTGGAGGAGATCAGCACGATCCGGCCCCAGCGCCGCGCGCGCATGCCGGGGAGCACCGCGCGGACCTGGGCCGCGGCGCCGACCAGGTTGGCGTCGATCATGGCCCGCCAGTCCTCGATCGGCACGTCCTCGAAGCGGACGCCCGGGTCCGGCGGCCCGTCGCCGCCCCACCGGACCGCGTTGGCCACCAGGACGTCGACGCCGCCCCAGTGGCGGGTGACGGCCGCGACGGCCTCCTCGACGGTCGCCAGGTCGTCCAGGTCGAGCCGGACCACGAGGGCCTGCCCGCCGGCGGCCTCGACGTCGTCCGCCACCCGGCGGGCGAGGCCGGGGTTGTCGCGGTAGGTGAGGGCGACCCGGGCGCCCTCCCTGCCGTAGGCGCGGGCGGTCGCCGCGCCGATGCCGGTGCTGGCGCCGGTGACCAGGACCACGCGGTCCTCAAGTTCGGTGTCCATGACGTTCGATCCCTTTCCTGGATGATCCGAAAGCAAGATAAACATAGCGCCAGATGATTTGAAATCAATACTATCTAGAGATGGTGGTATCCTGGCGGGTATGGCCACGCGTTCTCCAGCCGCCGACCGCAGCTCGCCGGGGCGGCTGCACGACGACCTGCACTGGGTGTTCGCCCGGCTCAAGCAGGGCCTGGCCACGGCCGAGACCGCCGTCGTCCAGGCGCACGGCATGAGCCTGTGGGGCTACACCGTGCTGATGGCGGTCGCCGAGGCCCCGGCGCGCAACCAGCTCGCGCTCGCCCAGGCGGTGTCGGTCGACAAGAGCAAACTGGTCCTGATCATCGACGAGCTGGAGGCGGCCGGGCTGGTCCGTCGGCGGCCGGACCCGGCCGACCGCCGGGCCCGCATCGTGGAGGCCACCCCGGGCGGTCGTGACGTGCTGGAGGCCGCCCGCGCCGACGTCGAGGCGGTCGAGGCGCGGCTGCTGGCCGACCTCGACGCGGAGGCCGGCCGCGCGCTACGGGAGACACTGCGACGGCTGGTCGGCGACCCCGTCACCCGGATCGAGGACGGCCGCCCACCCCAGACTCCGTGCCCGCCCGGTCCGTGACTCCAGGCGTGTCCCGGCCCGCGTGGGCGCTGCTCCCCGTTCCACTATGAGCCGTGGCCTTCGCGGCCTGTCATCAGATGGCCAGGCGGAAGCGATCGCCGAGGCCGGTGAGGCGTTCGACGGGTTCGTTGGCGAAGACCATCCGCAGGTAGTGCCCTCCGCTCGGGCCCCAGCCGTCCATGGGGGTGGCTGCAATCTTCGCCCGATCGAACAGGCGCCGGGACAGTTCGGAGGCGGTCAGGTCCAGGGGTCTGGTGTCGAGGAGGAGTGACCAGCCGCCGTGCGGCCGGATGACCGGGTAGGCGGCGAGCTGGTCCAGAACCGTCTCGCAGCGCCGCTGCCATTCGGCGGTGGCGGCGGCGACGTCGGCCTCGGCGTCGGGTGCGTCCAGCGCGGCGGCCACGGCCTGCTGGGCCAGGCCGACCTGGCAGACGACGTTGGTCAGACCGACGAGGCGGATGTCGGCCATGACGGGGGCGGGCCCGACGACCCAGCCGACGCGCCAGCCGATGAGTCGCAGCTCTTTGGAAGCCGAACCGACGGTGATGGTACGCCGGGCCAGGCCCTCGTGGGCGGCCGGGTGGCTGGGAGGGCGGCCGTCGAAGCGGATGCGTTCCATGGCCGCGTCGTAGATCAACCAGGCGTCGTGGCGTTCACAGGCGCCGGCGAGGGCGGACCAGTGGCGCTCGTCCAGGACGAGGCCGGTCGGCATCGCCGGGCCCATCACCAAGACCGCCGCCGTGTCGGGTCCGACGGCCTCGGCGAGTCGTTCGGGGTCGATGGTCCAGCCGTCCGCGGTGGGGTGGGCGGGAACGAAGCGGGGGATGCCGCCCGCGAGCCGGACCCGGTTGACCAGGCCGGCGTAGACGGGGTCGCACAGCACGACTTCCTGCCCGCCTTCCACGGTTGCGAGCAGCGTGTTGAGGATGCCGTTGAGCCCGCCGGCCACACCGACGCACTGGGTGTCGGCGTCGTAGACGTGGCCGGAGATGCGACCGACATGCGCTGCGGCGGCCGCGCGGAGCGAGCGGTGCCCGGGGAACGGCAGATAGCTGTTGGCTGAGTCGGCGTCGATGGCGGCATGCGTGGCGGCGAGGGCGACGGCGGGCGGACGCAGGTCGGTGTCGAGATTCTCCAGCCGCAGGAAATCCGGATCGCCTGCGGCGTCGGCCGCGTCGCCGACGGCATCCACGCCGATGCCCGGGATGTCGCGTAGCCGCGTCACCGTCATGCCGCCTCCACGGTCGGACCTTCTACTGGTACGGTCATACCACTATGCTGATACGCATGGATCTCGCGCAAGTGGTGGGGCAGAACGTGCACCGGCTCCGTACGGCGGCCGGGACATCGCTGGCCGACCTGGCGTCCGCCAGCGGCATCAGCAAGACCACGTTGCACGGCATCGAGCAGGGCCAGGGCAACCCGACCCTGAGCACCCTGTGGGCCCTGGCCACCGCGCTGAGCGCGTCCCTCGGCGAACTGCTGGAAACGGCCGCCCCGACGGTCGAGGTGGTACGCAGCGGTGACAGCCGGCCGAAGGTCGAGGGTGACGCGGTGAGCGCGCGCCTCCTCCACCGCATCAGGCTGCGCGGCACCGTGGAGGTCTACGACATCGCCATCGGCCCGAACACCCAGCACTCCGACGCCCACCTGCCCGGTGTCGAGGAGTGCCTCGTGCTCACCCGCGGACGCGTCACCATCGGGCCCGCCGACTCCCTCACCGACCTGGCCGAAGGCGACTTCATCCGGTTCGATGCCGCCCGCCCGCACCGGTACCAGGGCCACGCCGCCCGCAACCGCGCCGTCCTTCTCATGGTGCACCCCGACGGCTGAGGAGCGCG
The DNA here is from genome assembly GCF_002850745.1 of Nonomuraea indica. GTDB lineage: Bacteria > Actinomycetota > Actinomycetes > Streptosporangiales > Streptosporangiaceae > Nonomuraea > Nonomuraea indica. Next base: position 145,076 of record NZ_KZ559480.1, on the reverse strand, counting down.
TCGACCTCTTCGGCCGCGGTGTTCCACGGCGGCCGAGGGGATCTCGTGGTCGGTGCCCACAGGCGCCGCCGTTGCGTCCGACGAGGCCGGGATCGTGGATGACGGTGAGTCCGGTGACCGTGAAGCCGGCCGATCATCGTGGCCGCACCGACGCTTCGGCGCGATCGCGGTCCTCCACCCACGGGCCGGTCCGGGCGTAGCCCAGCCGCTCCAGCACCGCGTCGCGCTGCGCCGGCGACAGCGGCACCTCCGGGTGGTCGCGGGGCTCCACCTCGCTGGCGACGACGGCGTCGTCGTCCAGGATCTCGAACGTGTCCCCGCGGGTGACGCCGATGGGCTCGTCGGCGGGATCCGGGTACATGCGCGCGACACGGCGATTCATGGGCTGCTTCCTCCCCCGTATGAGGACGTGGGTCCTGTATACCCCGTGAGCCTCCCCACGACGGGCGCGCGCAGCGCCACGCGCTGTCACCGAGGTGTGCTCCCGGCATGGACCAGGCGACGAGACGCCTACGCGCAGGCGACCAGCCGGCGAATTTCGTCGCCAGGGTCTTCTGCCATGATCACCCATTGGCCAAGATCCTTGACGAGCGGACAGCACGACACCGCTCCGTACAGGAAGGCCATGATGAAGAAGCTTCTCAAGACCGCCGTGGTCGGCGCCACCGTCGCCGCGGCCACCTTTGCCCTCTCCCAGCCGGCGCTGGCCAACTCGTTCACGAAGAACGTCGGTGACGGGACCGTCAGCTACAGCGACGCGGACGACCGGTTCTGCGCGCAGGCGTTCAACACCGAAGGCCCCCGCTGGGTGCGGGTGAAGCTGGTCCCGATCTCCAGGTCCGGCCCGTCGCCCACCATCACCGACTACAACAACAGCTACGGCCACTCGGGCAGCACGTGCACGAGCCTGGCCACGGCCTACGAGGACACGCACTACCGCGCCGACATCACCACCTACTGGGGTGAGCGGGGCACCACGGTCTCCCGTGGCTCCGTCTACTTCTACAGCTGATCGCGCGTACCTGATCGGGCCGCGCCCCGCACGCGTCCGGCGTGCGGGGACGCGGCCCGAAGCGCGTGGTCACCGCGGCGAACCCGCAGGCCGGGCGCGATGCCGGTGGGCGGTCGAGCGGTCTCCCGCTGCAAGATGGGAGAAACGCGAGACCGGAGAACGATGCCCGACACGGGATGGCCGGGTATCGGTCCAGCCGGACTCCAGCACCATGTTGACCCGGTCTTTCACCTGCGGCATACCGCCGGTGACTTCGAAGGTCAGCACCCTTGGAGGTGTCGCGGTCGATGATCAGCTGCCCTGGGTGGGTTGGCCCTCCTGGATCTGGAAGGTCACGGCGGCGCCCGGCCGCCCCTGCGGATCGGCCCTGCGCTCCCGTATGACGCCGACGGGGAGCTTCGCTTCGCGTCGGCGGCGGTGTGCGGGCACGTTAGCTACGCCTGAGGTGCCACGCCGAAGCGTAGGAAGCCGGCGATGCGGGGGGAGAACGTGAGCGGGGTCTGCTCGCCGAGCGACGAGCGCAGGCCCGCCGCCACCTCGGCGTCCGGCTCGCCGAACACCTCGAAGTGCTCCACCCGGCAGTGCTTCATCACGTCCTGGATGAACGGGTCCGCGAGCTTCCAGTGCAGGCGGACCGCGTCGGAGTCCCGATAGAGCTGGAAGCTGTGCGCGAGCATCCGCTTCTCGTCCACGAAGGTCTGCACCATCAGCTGCGGGCCGTGCTGCTGGGCGAACTCCACGGCTCGGGCGATGGCGTCGCGGAACTCCTCCAGGTGGCCGTCGGTGATTCGCATGGTGTTGCGGAAGAGAAGGATTGTTTCGACCTGGTGGCTCATGACGCGGTTCAGCCTTCCTTTTCCAGCAGCTCGAAAAGGCTCGAGAATCCCTGTTCGCCGTGGCCGTCGGCGATCCGGCGATCCATCAGTTCCTTGACCTGTCGCATCCGCACGGCTTCCACGCCGACGGACTCCCGGTGGTCGATCATGTCGTCCATCAGCGCGGCCTGGACGCGGAGCGGACCGAGGTCCGGCGGGTATTCCCCACTCGCGACCGCCTTGGCGATCGCGGTCAGCAACGGCGCATAGGCGGCCAGCGAGCCGGCGACGCGCTCGCCGAACTCCGTCACGTCGGCCCCTTCCGCCCGAACCAGCTTGAGCACGTGCAGAAAGCCGATGAGCATCTCGTAGCCCATGGCGACCTGGGCCATGAACTCCACGGCGGCCAAGCCGGCGTCCTCGCCGTGGTAGCCGACGCCGCCCAGCTCCCGCAGGGCCGACTCGTGGGCGTCGAAGGCGCTGCGGGAACCGCTGAGCAGGACGGTGATGTTCGGTGTGCCGACGTACGGCGGGTCTCCCATGAGCTTGCCGTCGATGTACACGGCGCCGCGCTCACTCGCCCAGCGCTCGTTGGCCCGCGCCTGGGCGGGTGAGCCGCTGGTGAGGTTCACCAGCACCTTGCCCGCGACCGCGGTATCGACCGAGGCCAGCACTTCGTCGACCGCCGCGCTGTCGAGGAGGCAGACCACGACGAGCGGGCTGGCCGCCGCCGCCTCCGCGGCCGTGGCGGCCGCCGTGGCGCCGGCGTCGACGAGCGGCGCGCTCTTGCTCGCCGTCCGGTTCCAGACCGTTGTGCGATATCCGCGTTCGACGAACGTTCTGGCGATCGCCGATCCCATGGAACCCAGACCGAGCACGGTGACCTGGCTCGCCGCTGTGGTGGGGTTGTCGGTCGTCGCTGTTGTCGTCGTCATGGTGCTCCCTCTCGTGTCGGATTCGGGTCGAAGGAATGGCCGCCGGCTCGACGTGGAAAGACCGCGTACTCGGCGGTCGGTTCACCGACGAGCCCGTCCCGTGCCCGGCTGCGCGTCATGGGCGCCATGACCAGGCGGTCGGGAAGATCCAGTTCGCCGATGGTCACCGGCGTGAGAAGCCCGTTCACGTCACCCTCCTCGGCACGGGATCGTCTTCGTCGCCACGAGGGTATGAACGGGCGTTTACGGGCCGAATCGGTAAGGTTTCGGTACGGGACTACTGGGATCGCGTCAGTATCCCCGATGGCACGGCCGTGCGTATCCCCGCACGAAAGGCATAGTCGGTTACTGCATGGCAGGGCGGTCAGCACGCCCCGCTCGACGATCCGCGCCCGCCCGCTGTCCATGCCGGGACCTCACCGTCGCGCACACGAGTACGGAACAAACGCACGGCAGCGCACAGGACTATGGACGCACCGGATGTTCGCAGTCCTCTGCACAGATCCCGTAACCCCCAGGACAGCCGTGCACATGACTTCGAAAAGTGACAGCCTGGCCTGGGGCCGTGAAATGGGCGGGGACGTTGCTTGGTCGACCGTCGGAGATGTTCTGTCGATTGATCAGTCGGTGTCGGTAGCCGCCAGGACGGCGAGGGCTCGGCCGTCAGGTGACAGAGCCGCGATGGCGATGTCCCAGGCGACCTGCTCGAACCACTTCGTCGTTGCCGAGAAGGTGAACCATCGGTGGTCATGGATCTGGTGCTCGACGTCGACGAAGGTCGCGGTCTGCGGCGCTCCGGAGAGTCCCGCCATCGATTTCCACGCCTCCAGGCGTCCATATGCACCGTAGAGACCGTGGTTGTAGGCACCTCCGGCGGAGGCTGCGGCGAAGAGGACCTGCCAAACCCGTGAGGGCGTGCAGGCGGAGGCCGACGGCGCCGCCCGCCGTCCCTTCGCGGCAAGGCAGTCCAAGCTCAGCGCGGAGAGGAGTTCCGCGATCGACCCGCCGGCGGTGCTGAGCGCGAAGGTCCGTACCTCGATCCGGCCGTTGGACTCCTCGGCCCAGTTCGCGACGGCTCTCGCTATTTCGGCGACAGCCGATGACGTGGTGGTCTCCACCGCCGATACGGCTCGGCCGTCCCCTGCGGGAGCAGGGCCGGCTTCATTGCCGGAGGGCCCGAACGGCAGGGAGTGACCGGAACCGCGGACACTGTAGCTGGGGAGGTCGGGGCTCTGCTCGATCGAGGACCGGCGCGGCGGCAACCAGCCCAGGGGGTGGTGTCGCCAGTGCGGCGACGTCGCCCATGGCGCGATCCCGGGCAGGTCACCGACGGCTTCTCCGCGCAGTACCAACTCGTGTACGAGACAGGCGCGGAGCTCTTCCAACCCTCCGGCGTGCACCTGGCCTCCAGCGAAGACACACGCCAGGTCGGTCGCCGCCCGGCTTGAGGCCAAGAGCGACGCGGCATAGCGCGCCTTCTTGCGGTCAACGGAGGCGACGGTCCCGATCAGACGCAGGGCGTGTCCCAGATGCTCTGGGTCGGCGGCGACGGCCAGGAGGCGAAATACCGAGTCGAAGACACTCCTGTACTGCCAGATCGGCCGATCCGCCGACCCGTACGTCCTGAACAACGCGATCCCGAGATCCGCGACGAACGCGGCATCGCCTTCCGCCAGACGCTGCTCGGCCATCTCATGCACGCTGTTCACATCGTTCAGGATCGGCAAGGACCCAACGATCTCCTGAACCTTCTCCGCCATGATCAGAGCCTATGGGTCCGCTTGATCGGGTTCTGTGTCGATCTCCGAAGTTCGTTCCACAGCTGTCCGCAGTCGCCTGCGCAGCGATGAACACTTGCCGGGGAGGCCGGAGGAGGGATGTCGGCAGCTTCGGGGGCGGCGGCGAGGGCCTGGCCGGGGCACTCCGTGACCGGCATCGTCGCAGGCCGTGCTCGGCTCAAGATCATCCTGGTCCTGCCCTGGCCGGACCCCATGATCACCCGGCTGCGCGTCGCACCGAGGCCTCGCGCTGCTGCGTCATCGCGACACCCCCGCCTGAGCATCCGAGAGCCCCCCGGGGGTCCCCTTGATTTTTGAGGGGCTCCGGGAGGCTCTTCGTGCCAGGTCCCCTGGAAGGGGGAGGGCTACCTTGATGGTGGGAGTGGGTCGGTGCAATCTGCGCGGATGCTATGTGTAAATGCAGGGCGTGCCGAATCCTTCACCCGTGCTTCCTGCTCCAAGAGTAGCGGCGTATGCCTGATTGCAGTACGTTTTTCCGTTAGAACCGTAAGTGCTTACGGATGAGCTGCATGTCTTGCCGCGCCCACACTTGGTACTGTGCGTCGTGATGACGCCAGAGATTTTGGCGGTTGCGATCCTGGCTCGCGCGGTGTAGCCGAGCTGCTCGCCCGGGCAGGTGACGCGGGTCGAAGCCTCGATGTATCCGTTCCAGGTCTGTCCGACCCAGGCCCAGCCGTTACAACGCGTGGTGGGGGTGCTGCCGGGTTTTGACACGTAGAAAGTCGTTTCAGATTCTCGTCGGTAATCTGAATCTGCCTGTGCGGGGGTGGCTGATCCTACGATCAGCATGAGCGCTGTTGCGGCAGCGGCGCCGGCCACTGCTCCTACTGCGATTCTTTTCGGCGGGTTCATGCGACTCTTCCCTCGTTGCGTACGACCACTCGAATTTCGGCTCCCTGTGTTCTTTCGAAACCACAGGACGTGTGGCCGCAAGGCGATAAATCGCTGGTAACAGCGACTCTTTCCCAGTTGGAGCCGACCGTCAAAGCCTTTCGGGCAGGGCTGAAAAAGCGAGCTCAGCGGCATCGCCGACGCCGCCGACGCCATCGCCGCCGAGGGCCGCCCCGTGAGGCCACCCATGCGGACGGACAGGCCTTCGAGGAGGATCGGACCGGTCGCAGCGTCGTCGACGATCTTGTCGAGTCCCTTCCGGACGTAGGCATCACCTGGTGTCACGCCGTAAGCGCCGATGATGTGGCCGTTGCGCTCGGAGGGAAACTCTCCAGTACTGCGCCGCGTTCTCTGTCGGAAGCCAGCGGGGAAGCGGGGCATCACGTTCAGCGGTCTGGCCATGGAAAGACACTGGTCATTGGCGAGTTGGGCTCGTTGCGCGGGTGCCACCGGAATACGGTAGAAACGGGCCGCGGGCTTGATCACCGCTCGTCAAGATCTGAGGGTCCACGAGAAGATCAACAAGTTCAACGAGCTGCTGGCCAGCCCATTTGTTCGTGACGCCGCAGAGGGTCCGTCACAGGGTGCCGGGGAAGCCTGGGAGCACGAGTTGGAAGAAGCCTTGGGCGGTGTAGGTGGCGAGCTTCCTGGCCTTGCCGGTCTCGACGTTCACCGCGTAGGCCGTGAAAGGAACGTATGGCGGGTCGAGGCTCGATCCAGGCGCGTTGTCGTCCCGCTCACGGCAGTCCAGGGGCTTGGCCAGGGCCGTGATCTCGTGAGGGCCGGTCCAGCCGCGCAGGTAGACGAAGTTGGCCGTCATGGAAAGGCCCCGCACGCGGACCCTCCGGAGCACCTTGCCGGTCTTCCGATCCAGGTGCACGAGGTCGGCGCCGCTTCTCAGGCATCCGGTGATGCCCGCGTCCACGCTCTCCACCGCGACGACGCTGTGCCCGTCGAGGCCGAGCGCGCCGACCATGTAGTGGCCGGCGACGTTGACGGTTGTCGCGTTGCCCGCCGTGGACGTCTGCCAGAGCCGGGTGATGGTCTGCAGACGGGTCTTGGGCGCGTACTCCGCCAAGGTGATCGTGTCACCGTCCGGGGACAGACCGATGGGGTTCCAGCCGTTCGGCAGCGGCCGGGCCATGCGCTCGCGCATGTCGAACAGCATGGCCGGGTCCTTGAGTGGCGGTCTTTTGGTGAAGGCGAGGAAGCGGCCGTCATCCGACAGCAGGAGGTGCGCGATACTGCCGAGCCAGGCCGTGGGCACCTTCGTCGGCGCCGTGATCACTGCTCCGGAGGCGAGGTCGCGCACCGCGAAGGTGTCAGCCTCGGTGTCGTAGTACGCGATCTTACGGCCGTCCCGGCTGATCGCCAGCGGGCTCGCCCGGAGCCCCGACGGGGAACCGGACAGGGCCTGCGCCACCCGGTACGTCGTACCACCACGGGTGACCACCCGCCAGCCGCCGTTCACGCATCCCGCCGGTGCCTTGCCGCGCTCCGGCCGGCAGAACGTCATGAAGGCGTGGCTCAGCGGCCCCACCCCTCGCGCCGGCAGGTCGGTCACTGTCCCGGGCGCCACGGCAGGGCGCGGCTGTGTGGGCTGCAGCCGTACGGCGGACGTCACGCCGAGCGCGATGGCGACGACCGCGGCGGCCGCGACGATCGAGGTCGTCCTGCGCCGCCGCCGCTTGCGGATCCCGATCGTCCGCTCGGTCAGGTCTACCTGAGGAGCGTCGTCGGCTACGTCGTCCAGCATCTCTCGCAGCCAGGTCATCGGTGTGCTCCCTTCAGGTCTTCCATTTCGGCGAACTTCGGTGCCAGCTCCGGCGCGAGTACTCGTAACCGGGCGAGCGCATGATGGGCTTGGCTCTTGACCGTGCCGATCGAGCAGCTCAGCAGCTTGGCGGTCTCGTGTTCGGTGAGGTCCTCGTAGTAGCGCAGAACGATCACCGCCCGCTGCTTGGGCGGCAGTTGCGCGAGCGCCCGAAGCATGACGATCCGGACAATCATTGAATCTTCGGTGGAATACGGTCGATCCGGCGGCTCGGCTCTCGGCAACTCGGCCACCCTGGCCAGACGCCGGCGCTAGGAGATGTACTGGTTGACCAGGGCCTTGCGGGCGTACGCCTGCGGACTGGTGACGTCCGCCAGCTTGGGCCAGCGGCCGAGCACCTTCAGCAGCACACTCTGCAGCAGGTCCTCGGCCAGGTGGGCGTCCCCCGTGAGCAGGTAGGCCGTCCGCATCAGCGACTGCTGATGGACGGCCATGAACTCGCGGAAGCTGTCATTGGGGTCCAAGATGACTCCTCTCGCCCGTTACCGACGCCCGTGATCGGCAGATGGTTGGGTCACTCCATCCCGCAGCCGGAGTCGGAAGCAGGCGGCCTGGGCGAAGTCACTGCGCGGACACATCCGTGAGGAGTCACACCATCAGACGTGTCCGCTTGAGAACACGGTTCCAAAGCCCTCGGCTACCGGCTCGGCCCTGCACGCCACGGGCCTGGGTTGGGGTGCCCGCTAACCAGGGTGGCCAGCAGAAGCCTTAGAGCGTGTTTGAGAAGATCATCCATGCTCGGCGTGGCGGCGTGACCGAGGATGCGGAAACCGTCAGGGGGGCCGGATGCCCCCTCGTCGCCACTCCTCGACGGATCTCGAATCCCACTACCGCAGCGTCGTCGACGATCTTGCCGAGTCCCTTCCGGACGTAGGCATCACCTGGTGTCACGCCGTAAGCGCCGATGATGTGGCCGTTGCGCTCGGAGGGGAACTCTCCAGTACTGCGCCGCGTTCTCTGTCGGAAGCCAGCGGGGAAGCGGGGCATCACGTTCAGCGGTCTGGCCATGGAAAGACACTGGTCATTGGCGAGTTGGGCTCGTGGTTCGTCATCGTGGAACCCGACGACTGGAATGGCGCTGAAGCCTTGCCCCGGCTCTCGGCCGGTGGTGAGGCGGTGTCCTCGTGGCTCGGGGACACGATGCGGCACTAACGCCCGGGACGGACAGCGTCCAGGGGCCTCACGCACGTGATGTGCCGCCTGATGATGCCGAGCTGTGGCCTTAGTGCGCGCTCGAAGGGCCGTTTGCGCTGGATGTCGATCGCAAATGAAGCGCGGTTGTCGTCGGGCGGGTCCTCCTCGAGCGAGGCGGCGGGTCATGCCGGCGATGGCAGCCCAGCGGATGATCGCCTCGGAGACGGCGGAGTCGCATTCGTAGTCACGAGCCAATCGTCGGCAGGCGGTCAGCCACGCCAGTGTCCCTTCCACCACCCAGCGGCGGGAAATGACGCTGAACCCTTGCTGATCCGCGGGCTTGCGCACGATCTCCACAGTGGTGCGCAGCGTGTCGCGGGCCCAGTCCACCAGCCGTCCCGCGAAGCCCTGGTCGGCGAAGACGTGCCGGATCGGGGTGGTCAGGTAGGTCGATAGCAGGGCGGTCTTGGCGCCGTCGCGGTCTTGCCAGCTCGCGGCCATGACAGCCACGGTGACGAGCAGGCCGGTGGTGTCGGTGATGATGAACCGCTTGCGGCCGTTGACCTTCTTGCCCGCGTCGTAGCCGCGACTGTCGCGGCCCACGGTGTCGGCGCCCTTGACGCTCTGCGAGTCGATTATCCCTGCCGAGGGCTCATCTTCGCGACCCGCCTGGCGGCGCGCCTTGATGCGCAGCTCGGTCAGCAGCTCCTCGGTGACGCCAGCCTGTTCCCACTGCTGGAAGTACCAGTACACGGTCTGCCAGGGCGGCAGGTCGGTAGGGAGGTACCGCCACGGGCAGCCCGAGCGGACCACGTACAGGATGGCGTTGACGATCTCCCTGCGTGTGCTTCTCCGGACGTCCGCCGGTGTTCGGCTCAGGCAGTAGGTCCTCTACCAGCTTCCCTTGGGCATCGGTCAGGTCGGAGGGGTAGCGGGCAGGGGGCATTCGGCCATCCTGACGGCCCCAGCATCCGCGGTCACGCTGTCACGCCAAACTGGAATGATCTTCCCAAACACGCTCTAACGTCGCTTGGGCAGCCCGCGGTAGGTGACGACTTTGTCGCCCGATCCCGGGTACGCCATGATCAGCAGCCGCTGGGTGCCGTACTCCTCGCCCTTCCAGGGGAACCAGGCGAAGTGAACGCGGATGCGGTAGTGCCCCTTGCGGCCGTTGAGCGACAGGTCGGGCAGTTCGGTGCCGCTCAGCCCGTCCATGAAGCTCATCTCGCCGCTCTGGTTGGCGTAGCCGACCTCGACGACGTCGTCCCAGCCCTTGGTCTCGACCGGTGGGCGGCGCGGGTAGGTCTCCAGCGTGACACAGACGTAGAAGTCGGAATGCGTGCCCACCGTCACACGGCCGGGCCCGGCGGTGACCGGGCCGGCGGACGTGCTCCGGCCCTCGCCGGCGGACTCGTCGTACAGCTCCAGCCCCGCCTCGGGCCACTCCGGCTCCTTGAGGCGGATCGCCTTGGCGGGCTTGATGAGGGGACGGTGACGCGGGGTGGCGTCGCATTTGCGCTGCTCCTCGGCTGCGAACTCCTCGTATTCGCGGTTCTCGGCGGCCGCTTTCGCCGTGACCTCTGCCTTCGCGGCCGGGCAGATCTCGGCGAGCACCCCGCTCAGGTTCCCGACGTCCACCCCTTCCACCTCCCGCAGTCGGGCGAGTTCGCGTGGGTCGTTGCGGGTGTAGACGGCGCACAGGCGACGGCCGTAAGCGAGCAGCACCTGGTCCGGCGTGGTGGCGTCGAACGTGAGTGCATTCTGCCGGCGTACGGCGCAGATGAAGGCCTGCGAGCCGGTCCGCGGCGGGGGTTTTGCGGGCCTGCCGTCCATCTCCCAGGGTTCGGGAGGCGAGCAGTCCTCGGCCGTGGTGACCGGGCCGCGTGACTGGTCGGCGGCCGGCAGGAAGCACATGGCCACGGAGGTGGCCAGCGCCGTCACGAGCACGTGGTGGCGCAGGCGGGCGGCGGGTGGGGCGCCGTACAGGGCGAGCAGGACGAGGGCGGAGGCGGCGAGCGCGGCGCTGTACCACAGCGGGGAGAGCCCGAAGAGAATCTCGCCCTTCTCGTTCGGGTCGAACAGCCCGTCCGGGTACAGAGCCAGCCGCTGGTCGACCACCTCGGGGATGAGCTGCCAGTCCGCCTCGGGCTTCGTGGTGAACGAGGTGACGACGCCGGCCGCCGCGGCGAGGGTCAAGATCAGCATCGTGACGCGCAGCAGCCGCCTGGTCCTGCGGACGATCGCGATCAGGACCAGTACGGCAGGGGCGCCGACTCCGATGAGCATGTCGACGGCGACCCAGAGCACCGTCGCCGGGTAGCTGACGTACCCGTGGAAGAAGTCGTCGACCGCGCCCCTGGGGCCGGTCCACACCGGCATGCCGTCCGCGAGGTTGACGGCTGCGGGGATCAGCGGGATCACCACGGCCAAGGCGGCGAGGGGCCACGCCCGCGCAGGTGCGCGCCGGACCGGAGCGGCCGGGGACGGTGCCGGGGCCGGGCCGCCCAGGTCGTGGGCGGAGCGGGCCTGCCACACCATCCCGAAGACGCCCAGGACGCTCAGGACCATGAGCATCACCAGGCGGTAGTTGACGTCCGAACCGCCGAACGCGACGATCGAATGACCTCCGGACGACAGCAGCGACAGCGCCGCCGCGGCTCCGCCCATCCGCACGGTGCCTCGATCCCAGCGCGCGTCCCTGGCCTGGCCGACCAGGACCGGCACGAGCCACAGCAGGTGGACGGTGTTGCCGAGCCGGTACGGAGAGATGGCCTGAACGACGGAGTACTGGTCGAGGCCGTAGGCGACGGTGGAGGTCACGCCCATGACGGCGCTCGCCAGCCCGGCCACGCCCCCGAGCAGCCGCAGCCATCGAGGCAGGGCCCCGGCGAGGACCACGAAGAACAGCCCGACGACGGCGAAGTCGAGCAGGTCGGCGGGCAGGTCCGACCACCACGGGTACGAGATCGGCAGCCGGTACAGCAGCGTGCAGGCGACGCTGAGGTACAGGGCCGCCCGTAACAGCCGGACCGGCCTGTCGTTGACCGCTGCCGTGCCGGCCGGCCGCCCGCGCAGCACCTGCCAGTAGGCCCAGCCCTGCAGGACTCCTCCCGCGACCATGAGGAGCTCCACCCACCAGGTGTAGGGCACGAGGTTCGGGTCCCACCAGCCGGTGACGATCTTGCGCAGCAGCGTGGGGTCGCCGGTGGCCAGCGCGTGGGCGCCGGACCCGACGACGGCGGCCACGTAGCTGGCGGCGAACAGCGCGGCGACTGTGCCGAAACGATGGCGGCGCACGAACGATCCCCAGGGCACGAGCGGACAGGAGGCGAACAACGGCGCCCAACCCTAGCGAGCCACCACCGAAACGATCAAGGGCCTGGCCGGCCGGAACCCGCACCCTCGACGGCCGGCGCGAGGCCATACCCCGCGCGGAGCGGATCATCGGCAGGCGGCACAGCGCTGCGCTGGTCGTCGCACGTGGCGGGGACGTTCCCATGCCAGGATGCGCCAGTCGATGCCCTGGTCCTCATCCAGTAAGAACTCCACCACCACCCCGGAAGCTTCAGCGACCAGATGGCCGAGGTGGGCGCGGAAGGCAGCGCGTCCGCATACGCGCGGGCTGCCCACGGCATCGTCGACGACCCCGCGCCCGGCCGTCTGCGGTCGAGAAGCTCCAGAAGGTGCTGGGCACGCTGGACGAGCAGATCGAGCAGCGGGCCCGCGAGATCTCGCCGAGTCGGTGTCGTGGTGAGCGATAGCTGGCGGAGCCGACGACGCCGGGCGGCTCGCAACCTGAGCCCACCGGCGCGGCCTGACAGACTCGTGACCCATGATCGACGATTTCGCGAAAGACAACCTGCACGAGAGGCTGCGGCGGGACCGCGAGGCGCTGCTCTGGAAACTCGACGGCTTGTCCGAATACGACGTCCGCCGACCTTTGACAGCGACCGGGACCAACCTCCTCGGCCTGGTCAAACACCTGGCCACCGTCGAGGCCAGGTACTTCGGCGAGGTCTTCGACCGCCCTTCCCCGGAACCGCTGCCCCGGTGGCAGGACTCCGACGGCAGCGACCTGTGGGCTACCGAGGACGAGACCCGCGATCAGATCATCGCCTTCTACCGGCGCGCATGGGAACACTCGGACGCGACGATCAACGAGCTTCCCCTCGACGCCCCCGGCCACGTGCCGTGGTGGCCGGAGTCGACGCCGGCCTGGCACACGAACCTGTTCGCCATCATGGTCCATGTCCTCGGCGAGTCCACCCGGCATGCCGGGCACGCCGACATCCTGCGCGAGGGCCTCGACGGCCGGACCGGGTTGCGCGCCGAATACGAGAAGCAGATCGACGAGGAAGCCCGTGCGGCCTACTGCGCGAAGATCGAGCAGGCCGCGCTGGTGGGGGCGGGGGTGAACCGTGGCCCCCGCCCCGGGCGCGGCCACGGTGGCGCGATGGTGGGCAAGCCTTGAAGAATGACGCATGGCGGAGGGGTAAGGAACCATGGTTGTGACGTCCAGCCTCGCCCTGGTCCGGCCGCCAGGGACGTGTCCTCCGGATCATGGACTTCCCGCGAGCCCTCCTGCCGGCATCATCCCGGACCAGGCGTTCTGATGGCTGCTCCCCGGCATCCCCGGTGCTTGCTGCGCCGGGGATGCCGGGCCCGTGGCGACGGGGCGTCGGCCGGGTTACCGGTTCACCCGGGCACGATCAGCATCTGCGCAGGCCGTACCTGCTGGGGTCGGCGTCGAAGGCGCTGGTCGTGTGCACCACGGATGCGGGTACGTACCCGAAGTTGCCGAACCTGTCGCCGACGGTTCCGTACCAGGTGGTGTTGCCGCCCGGGTGGAGTTCTCCCGGTGTCCAGCAGGTGAACCAGCTTTCCGTGGTGTCGAGGTAGTCCACCGCGTCGACGGGCCGGGGCTCGTGGAACACGGGGAGGCCGCCGGCTTCGTTGCTGCAGTGCAGCCTTCCGTCGTGCGGATCGACTCCGCAGGCGGCGGCGGAGGCGGCGGAGGCGGTGGCTGGGGCGACCCCGAGCAGCGCGAATGCCGCGGCGACGATGGTCGTGGAGATGGCTCGGTGCTTGTTCATGTGTGGTGCCTCGTTCGGTGCTGCGGTTGTCGGGGATGCGGATCGGGGGGTCACGGTCCGATGAGTTCGTAGTCGGCGGAGGTGCACTCGCGCAGTCCCGGCGCGGGGTCATGGGGGGTGGACACATGAACGGCGGGCAGGAAGCCCCAGCCGCGGTAGGGCGGCACCGCCTCGTCACCGGCGGCGAGGTACCAGATGTTGTTGCCGCCGGCGTGCGGGCCGCCCTCGACCCAGCACTGGAACCAGCTGAAGCTGCTCGTCAGCACGCCGGTCTCGGCGGTCTGGTAGGAGGCGTCGTAGGACAGGGTGACGTTGGGGGTGTTGCGGCAGTAGAGCCTGCCGTCGGCGCGGACCCCGCATTCCTCGGCCGCCGCGGCCGCCGGGGCGGTCGCCGCGGTGGCCTCGGGGGCGGGGGCTGCCCAGATGACGCTGGACAGGGCCGCGGTGAGCAGCGCGCCGGCCGCGTGCTTGCGGATCACCATGGTGATGGTTGCCTTTCTGCTTCGACAGGGGCGGCGGGTTCGCCGCCCTGAGAGTCAGCGAAGCCGTGGGTACGCGGTGTCCAACAGGGCCGCGGACGGACTCGTCCGAAGACGAGCCATCCGTCGGCCAGCCCCGGACGGCAGGCCGCCGGCGCCGACACGTCTTGGACACTGTGCGTAGTCACTTGTAAACTTTCGGTCAACTACGGGCCGGTGAGCTGCGACGGCCCGCGCGGAAGGGCGAGGACTGAGGCGATGAGCGAGCATCCGGACGGCGACGAGGATGCCCGGGCCGTCAGGCAGGCGTCCCCGTCCCCGGTGGAGTCCGTGACCTGTCACGAGGATCTGGTGAGGCTGCTGGCCGAGCAGTTCGCGCGGGCCGACACGTCACTGCGGGAGCTGCAGCTGCGGGCGGACAGGGCGGGCGGGACCCGCCTGCCGCGGGCGACGTGCGCGGACATGCTGGCCGGTCGGCGCTTTCCGAGGAAGGCGCTGATGGTGGCCTTCCTGCGAGCGTGCCAGGTGCCCGAGGATCAGCTTCCGGCCTGGGAACGGGCGTGGGAGCGCCTGCGCGTCACCCGGATGCCCGCCGGGAGGGAGGAGGAGCGCGGGATCGTGACTCCCGGCGGCGCGGCGCCTGCTGCGCGGACGGCCGGGCCTGGCGAGGCGGCGCCGGCGGGCGTCCTCGGCCGGGGCCGGCGTCGGGCTGCCGTGTCCGCGGCGCTGGCCGTGCTGGCGGCGGCGCTGGCCGTGAGCGTCGTCATCGATCAGCGGGCTGCGTCGCGACGCGACGCGTCCGACGGTTTGGGTGGCTCCGCGGGGCCCGGTCACCTCGTCAGCGACGACGGCCGCGCGTTCGGCCCCGGCGGGTCGAGCCGGTTCACCGTATCCGTTGATCCGGCCAGCACCGGCGTACGCCTGATCCGCCGCCTGGATGTGGGCGTCGCCTCGCAGTACGCCACCATCACCGTGAACGGGGCCCCGGCCGGGGTGTGGCGGGAGCTGCCCGGCGACGGCACCTACAAGTGGCGGGACCAGGTCGTCGAGCTCCCGCGGACCCTGACCGCGGGCCGGCGCTCTCTCACCGTCGTCAACACGTTCGTCTCGTCCTCCCTGGGCTTCAACGAGTTCCTCTACGTCATCGAGCAGCAGGTCAACGGAGACTGGTCGATCGCCGACACGGTCGACGTCGGCCCCCACCACCCCGCCAGCGAAGCCTCGCACGACTACCACATCGTCGCGGAGGGCTGGGCCGGTCCCCAGACATTCGCCTATCCACCACGGGAGGAGGACTGGAGGGTCGAATGAGTGGCGGCGGGCTCGCCGATCGTGGGGGCGGAGTTTCGCCGAGTACGAGGGATTCGACCACGCCACCGGCCGGCACGAGCTGCTCGACGTGCTGAGCCCGCTCTGGACCGACGTGTAAGGGTTATATGGCGATTATATCGGTTACACTGGGCGGGTGCTGATACCCATAACCGACTACGCGGCCGGGGCCGCGGTGGCGACCGACCTGGTCAACACCTCCCCGACCGTCCGGGCCCACCGAGGCGAGGCCCTGACCGGTCCGGAGGCGCTGGCCGGCTTCCTCGCCGAGCACGGCCTGCGGCCCGACGCCCTGGCGGGCGGCCTCACGGAGCAGGACGTGTTCGAGGTGCACCTGCTGCGCCGGGAGGTGCGCGGCATCATGGAGACAGAGACCGAGGAGCAGGCCGTCGCGGGCGCGGCCGTCCTGACCCGCCGGGCCGGTCTCGCCCCGGTGCTGCGTCGCGACGGTGACGGCCGGTGGCAGTGGCACGTGCCCACCGCCCCGGGCGCGTCGCTCGCCGACGAGCTGGCCGCGCTCGCCGGCATCGCGCTGTTCGGGGTCGTCCGGGCCCTCGGCCACGACCGGTTCCGCGGCTGCGCCGCTCCGGACTGCCGGGGCGTGTTCGCCGACCCCAGCCGGGGCGGCCGCCGCGCGTACTGCGCGCCGGAGTTGTGCGGCAACCGCCGCAACGTCGCCGAGCACCGTGCCCGCCGCCGAGAGGGGAGCGCGGTCCGATGAGCGATCCCATGAGCGGCTCGGTGGACGGCCCTGCCGGTGGGCGGGGGAGTGGCCCGGCGGACGGTCCGGCGGGTGGTCCGGCGGGTGGTCCGGCGGAGGGTTCCGGGAGTCGCCCTCCCCTGGAGGGAGCCATCCGGTTGCCCGACGGCCGCTGGGTGCGTGGCCGCGGTCTGCGGAACCCGCTGCCCGGCGGCGCGGTCCCAGGTTTCGGGCTCTATCTCGGCTCCGGCCGGTTGCGCCGCCGCCACGAGGACGGACTGCGCTGGCCGCACGAGTGGATCGACTGGCCCGACTTCCTGCTGCCCCGCGACCGTGACCTGGCGATACGGCGGATCGGCGCCCTGCACGAGCGGGCCGGGGCCGGTGAGGCCGTCGAGGTGGCCTGCGGTGGCGGCGTGGGACGCACCGGCACCGTGGTCGCCTGCCTGGCGGTCCTGTCCGGGCTCGACCCTGCCGACGCCGTCGCCTGGACGCGGGCGCACCACCACCCCCGGGCGGTGGAGACGCCCTGGCAGCGCCGCTGGGTGGTCGCCTTCCCCCGCGGCTGACGGTCAGGTGGCGACGCGGTCGAGAAAACCGGCGATGAGCGGGCCGATCTCCGGCAGGTGCTCCTCCAGTGCGAAGTGGCCGGTCTCGAACAGGTGGAGTTCGGCCCCGGGCAGGTCGCGCAGGTAGGCGCGGGCGCCGGGCTCGGGGAAGAACGGGTCGCGGGCGCCCCAGACGATGAGGGCGGGCGGGGTGTGCTCACGCAGCCACGCCTGCCACTCGCCGTAGCGCTCGACGTTGGTGTGGTAGTCGAAGGCGAGGGCGACCTGGGCCTCCTTGCGTCCGGGCAGGTCGAGGAAGTGCTGGTCCAGCGTCCAGCCGTCGGGGGCGACCCGCTCGGGGTCGGTGACCCCGGTCTCGTACTGGCCGCGGGTCCCCTCCAGGGTGAGCAGGTCGCGGATCGTCTCCTCGGCGCCCGCCTGGCCGGGGCGCAGCGCGACGAAGTCGCGGGCCCCCGCCGACAGGCCCTCCTCGTAGGCGTTGCCGTTCTGCACGACCAGGCCGGCGATCCACTCGGGGTGGCGTGTCGCGAGCCGGAACCCGACCGGCGCGCCGAAGTCGAAGACGTACATGACGAACCGCGTCAGGCGGAGCCGCTCCACGAACCCCTCGACCACGTCGGCGAGCCCGTCGAAGGAGTACGTGAACCCGTCCGGCGCCTCGGTGTGCCCGAACCCCGGATAGTCGGGAGCGATCAACCGGTAGTGGCCGCCGAGTGCGTCGATGAGGCGGCGGAACTGGTGCGACGCCGAGGGGAAGCCGTGCAGGAGCAGCAGCACGGGGGCGTCGGGCCGCTCGGGCAGCGACTCGCGGTAGAAGACGCGGACCCCGTCGACGTCGAGGTGACGGTGCGCGGTCCGGGTGACGAACGGGAACGTCATGACTAATGCCTTTCCGGGTATCTGATGCATTAGGTCTAGCCGCCGATCATCTAATGTGTCAACCCGGGGGCGTACCATTAGAAGCATGAGGCCACTCACCGGGGAGCTCCTGCCGCTGGACCTGGTCAACACCCGTCCGGCCACGGGCGATCTGCTCGCCACCCCCGGCGACCTGCGCGCCTGGCTGGAGCTCCAGTCGGACCGGCTGCCCGAGGAGTTCGGCGAGCTCACCGATGCCGACCTGGCCGCCGTGCGTGCCGTACGCGAGCACACGGCCACCGCCCTGGAGCACGCCCGCCACGGCCGACGGCCACCCGAAGCCGCCCTCGCGGCGCTCAACGAGGCGCAGCGCGCCGCCCCGGCCGTCACCGAGCTGGCCTGGAACGGCGACGCGGTCACCGCCACCCGCCGGCGCGCCGGTCCGGCCGGGCCACGCCTGGCGGCCTGGCTCGCCGAGGCCGCCGCCGCGCTGCTGGCCGACCCGGCCGTCACCACCGTCCGCCAGTGCGCGGCCGGCGACTGCGTGCTGCTGTTCCTGCCCGCCCACCCGCGGCGCCGCTGGTGCTCGGCCACCCGCTGCGGCAACCGCGCCCGCGTCGCCCGCCACTACCAGCGGCATAGGCCCTCCTGAAGTCCGGACCTCACGGGTTCCGACGTGTCGCCCCGGACGGAGCGAACCGCCCGGCAGGCCCCTTACCTTCGCCCGGCAGGCCCCCTACCGTCGGAAGGCACGCCACCGACGAAAGGACCCACCCGTGACCGCAGCAGTGGACCCGGGCCGCTGGCACGCCCGGCTCGCCGAACTGGCCACCGAGTACGAGGTCCCCGGCACGAGCCTGGCCTTCCTGTACGAGGGAGAGATCCACGAGTTCGCCGCGGGGGTGCTCAACGTGGCCACCGGGGTGCCCGCCACCACCGACTCGCTGTTCCAGATCGGCTCGATCACCAAGGTGTGGACCGCCACCCAGATCATGCTCCTCGCCGAGCGGGGCGAGCTGACCCTCGACACCCCGGTCTCGCGAGTCCTGCCCGAGTTCAAGGTCGCCGACCCCGAGGTGACCGAGGCCGTCACCATCAGGCACCTGCTCTCGCACACCTCCGGCCTCGACGGTGACCTGTTCCTCGACACCGGCCGCGGCGACGACTGCGTCGAGAGGTACGTCGCCGCCTGCGCCGACCTCCCCCAGAACCACCCGCTCGGCGCCACCCAGTCCTACTGCAACTCCGGCTTCATCGTCGCCGGCCGCGTCGTCGAACGGCTGACCGGCACGGTGTGGGACGCCGCGCTGCGCGAGCAGATCATCGAGCCGCTCGGCCTCACCCACACCTGGACCCTGCCCGAGGACGTGCTGCGCTTCCGCGCCGCCATGGGCCACCTGGACGGCGCGCCCGCCCCGATGTGGGGCCTGATGCGCTCCTGCGGCCCCGCGGGGCTGGTCAGCGCCCGCGCCGCCGATGTCGTCGCCTTCGCCCGCGCCCACTTCGACGCCGACGGTCTGCTGCTCGCCCGGCCGCGGGCCCTGTGGGAGCCGCAGGTCGACATCCCCAACCCGCACACCATGGGCAGGCAGTGGGGCATCGGCTGGATCCTCGACGAGTGGCAGGGCCACCGCGTCATCTCCCACGGCGGCAACACCATCGGCCAGGCGGCCATGCTGTGGGCGATCCCCGACACCGCGACGGCCGTGTGCGTCCTGGCCAACGGCGGCCACACCGCCGCCTTCCAGCACGCCCTCGCCACCGAGCTGTTCGGCGAGCTGCTCGGCCTGGCCGTGCCGCCGAAGCTGGGCCCGCCGGCCGAGCCGTACGAGACGGACGTCGAACGGCACGCCGGCGTCTACGAGCGGACGGGCGCGCGCCTGCAGCTGACGGCCCGCGACGGCCGGCTCACGCTGCACGTCGAGCCCACCGGCGCGCTGGCCGACCGGCAGCCGCGGCTGGACGTCGACCTCGTCGCGGTCGACGACGCCACCTTCGTCGGCCGCCCCGACGGCCGGCCCGACTGGCTGCCGGTCGTCTTCTACCGGCTCCCCGACGGCACGCCGTACATCCACCTCGGCGTCCGGGCCACACCCAAGGTCGCCTGACACCCGGCCGGTGCCGATCGCCTACCGTGAGGACATGACCGACCGCCCCCGAGCAGCGTGCTGCACGATGCCGGGCTGACCCGGACCTGCCAGGAAGGCACCCGCTGCTTCGTCGAGTCGCGCCGCGATGATCTGGTCGTGCGCTTCCCCGGGCTGCTGGAGGCGGTGCGAGAGGTGGCCCACGGCGACGACGTCGGCGCGCACGTCGGCCACGCCGAACTCGCCGACGCAGCCGCTGCACCTTGCGATACGGCCCCCCGCGGCCCGCCTCACGGCGGCAGGGCCGGGCTCTCGCCGCCAGGGTGGCCGATGCCTCTGCTGGTGTGTTCCCGGCGCCGGTGCCGGTGCCGGTGTCAGCGGGTGCGGGTCGGCAGATCGCTGGTTCGCAGCGCACGTAGCGCGAGCTGTACGGCGAGCCGGGTGTCGGCCTGGCTCAGCGACAGGCCGAGGAGCTTCTCCGCTCTGGCCATCCGCTGGGAGACGGTGTTCCGGTGGATGCCCAGGACCCGGCCGGTCTGCATCGCCGAGCAGGAGCGGTCCAGGTACGCCTCCAGCGTCGCGATCAGGTCCTTGTCCCTGGTATCCAGCAGCGGGCGCAGGATCTGGCCGGCGTAGTCGCGGAAGGCGCTGGAGGAGTACCAGCCGAGCAGCAGCCGTGACGCGCCCAGGTCCTGCACCACCCGCACCGCCATGCCGTCCCCGGACGAGGCGGCGATGACGGCGGCCTGGCGAGCTTCGGCCAGGGTCGTGGCGATCCCGCTGGCGTCCCGCTGCGGCGATCCCACTCCTGCGGCCACCGTCACGCCGCTCCTGCGGTCGCGGAAGGCTTTCAACGCCCGGGTCAGCTTTCCGGCCACCTTGTGGGCGTGGTCGGCGGGCACCGCCTGCGGGCTGGTGATCCAGGTGGACCAGCCGTCGGCGCGTTCGACGAGCGGACCGGGGAAGAGCTGCGCGGCGGCCAGCTCGCGGGCCAGGGTGTCGACCGTGAAGGTGGACAGGCCCGCGCTGTGGCTCAGGCGGAAGTGCAGTCCGACATGCCAGCCGGCGAGCTCCCAGCCGGCCATGGCCGCCTGTTCGGCGACGGCGCTGGTGACCGCGCCCCCGTGTTCGAGGATCTCTGCCAGCAGGGTGCCCCGCAGCCGGGCGTCGCGCTCGGCCGTGAGTTGCTCGCGCGCCAGCCAGGCGAGCAGCGGTCCGTGCGCCACCGACAGGCACAGCTCCGCGGTTCCTCGCCAGAGGGCGCCGGCGCCGGCGCGCTCGACGGCGACCCACAGGGCCGCCGAGCCCGCGAGCCCGGAGACCGGGAGGACCGCGATGCTCGTGTCGCCGGTCTTGAACGAGCACAGCGTACGGCTGGAGACGATGTCCGGTACGGGGGTGGCGGGTTCGCCCCCGCTGAGGACGGCTCCCTGGGCCGTGCACGCCGTCGCTGCCGCGTCGAGGGTCGTCGCCAGGCAGGTCACGATCTGGTCGAGTTTCTCGCCGTGCGTGCGCAGCCGGGATGTCAGCGCGTGCAGGATGCGGCTCCGCTCGACCCGGGGCTCGTGCACGACGGTTCGCAGGTGCACCGCGAGGGGCAGCGCCGGCAGCCGGTCGGGCGCCACCAGGGTGGGAATGGCGAACTTGTCGGCCAGCCGGCGGGTGGCGGTGGCGATCTCGCTGTGATGTCCGGTGACGATGATCGCACAGACCTTGGCGAGGTGCGCGCGGCGGAGCATGAGATCGAGCAGGTGCTCCTGGTGGATGGGACCGTCGGTGTCCCCGAACGGCAGGACGATCAGCGCCGCGGGCGGCAGTTCCGCGGTCATGACGGCCTCCGGCTCGACGATCTCGACCTCGCGGACGACGGTGTCCAGGCCGGCGCCGCCGCCGACGAGTCGCGCGCTGTTGAGCGTGGGGAGCGCCTGCAGATCCCGGAACCGTACGGCCTCGTCCCTCATGGCCGGGCCTCCGTCCCGACCTCGGCCATGCCGTACCCGCGCAGGCCCAGGTCGAGCCGGCCCGGATGGGGCCGCCGCAGCGTCTCGGGCGCGGGCAGGCGGATCACTCGGACACGCTGCTGCACGGCGAGCCGCTCCACCGAGACGGGCTCCCAGGTGCGGGCGTCGAGCACGCAGGTGATGTCGGGGGCGGTGGACACCGGAACGCCGTCGTCGAAGGCGGCGACGTACTCGTTGGCGAAGTCGATCCGCATGGAACGGTCCTCCTCACAGGCGTGACCGAGGGAGATGACGCCGCTGATCTCGGTCGCGGACCGGGTCCTCCTGATCTCCAGCACGGTGCCGGTGAAGACCAGGCGCGCCTGTGCGGCGGCCAGGAAGTCGGCCCCGTCCTCGCGCCGTCGACCGGTCCACGCCCTTCCCAGGGTGAGGGCGCGGCTGACGGAGGCGGGCACGGCGTGGCGCGCGTACTGCCCGGCCGTCCCGGCGTGCAGGCAGACCGCGGCCCAGGCGCCCATGGCGGGCAGCACCGCCCGGACGAGCCGCTCGACGGAGCGGTCTCCGGCGCTGTCCACCAGCATGACGTCCCCGCCCGCGTCGGCCAGCGCCAGCGGGGAGGCCGGGACGACACCCATCAGCACGGTGTGGTCCAGCCGGGGGTAGGCGCGGCCCATGGCGTCGCCGTCGATCGCCGGCAGCCCGAGCCGGCTCGCCGCGACGAGGCCGAGCAGCCCGTTGACGCCGCCGATCTCCAGCGGCTGCAGGGCCTGGAACCGCGTTCCCGTGTGCCTCTCCAGTGCCCGGACAGCCGCCGCCAGTTCCACCCCGCTCGGCAGCCGCTCCAGCATGACGGTGGAGGAACCGACGGCGCCGACGCAGGCGACGCGCGCGTCGGGGTCCAGCGCGGACGCGGAGACGACCGGCAGCGTCCCGTTGACCTCCAGGGTGTGCCGCAGGAGCGGAGCGGCCGCCGCCACGGACCCTCCGCCACCCGCGCCGAGGAACGTGCAGCCCAGCGCCAGAACCTCGACATCGGCCGCGTTGAGGTACATAGGCCTCAGCATAGGCACAGCACCTTGCACCGGCCATGCCCCGCGGCCTGGCACTTTGCCCATTGTCGCCGCCTGACCTGCGTTCTTACTGTGGGGCGAACACCACCGGGCGGTGACGCCCGTCACACCCCTCACGCGGGAGGTCTCATGACCCGCCAAGCCGTACCCGCCGCGAGCGCCGGCGAACACGACGACTACGCCCTGGAACGCGTGCCCGCCGACCGTCGCTACTCGTGGTTCTCCGTCGCCACGCAGCGGTTCGGCCAGCTGTCAGCCCTCGCCCAGTTCCTGCTGGGCGCCACGCTCGGACTGGGCATGACCTTCTGGGACGCCGTCCTGGCCATCACGGTCGGATCCGTCCTGCTGGAGATCGTGACGGTCTTCGTCGGGATCGCCGGAATGCGTGAAGGGCTTTCGACGTCCGTCCTGGCCCGCTGGTGCGGCTTCGGCCGCAAGGGCTCGGCCGTCATCGGCCTGCTCATCACGCTCAGCCTCGTCGGCTGGTTCGGCGTGCAGAACGCCGTCTTCGCGTCCGGACTCCACTCGCTTGTCGGGACCCTGCCCGTATGGGCGTGGGCGCTGCTCGGCGGTGCCGCCGTCACGGCCATCGTGGTCTACGGGTTCGGCTCGATGGCCTGGACGGCTTACCTGACCGTCCCCGCCTTCCTCGCGGTGGCCGCGTTCTCCATCGGATCGCAGCTCATGGAGCACGACCTCGGGGCCCTGATCTCCGCGCCACCGCCGGGCCAGCCGCTGACCCTGGCGCAGGGCGCGACCATCGTGGCCGGCGGTTTCATCGTCGGGGCCGTGATGACGCCGGACATGACCCGTTACAACCGATCGGTCGCCGACGTGGTCAAGCAGACCGTCGTCGGCGTCACCCTCGGCGAGTACGTGGTCGGCCTGATCGGCGTCCTGCTCGCGCACGCCGCCCGCAGCAGCGACATCGTCATGATCATCACGACGTCCAGTGGGATCGTCGGAACCGTCGTCCTGGTCGCGTCGATCCTGAAGATCAACGACTGGAACCTCTACTCGTCGTCCCTCGGTCTGGTCAACGCCGTCGACGTGCTCTTCGGCAAGAGACTCAGCCGAGCCGGCGTGACTCTGGCCATCGGCGCCGTCGGCTCCGTCCTGTCGGCCGCCGGCATCCTGACACACTTCGTACCGCTCCTGACCTTCATCGGCATCCTCACCCCGCCCGTGGCCGGGATCATGATCGCCGAGTACTTCGTCGTCCGCACCTGGCGCAAGCCGCTGGCCGAATCGGCCGCCCGCGGCGCGCTGCCCGACTCCGCACCCGACTGGGTGCCCATCAGCCTGCTGGCCTGGGCGCTCGCCGCGCTGGTCGGCTACACCATCGAGGCCGGCATCCCAGCCGTCAACTCGCTGGTGACCGGATTCGTGGTGTACGCGGCACTCGGCAAGATCATCGCCGCCCGCTCGAAGACCGCTGTCACCGCCCCCGCCCACCAGGATTGAGGTATCAGCCATGCACATCGGCATCGACGTCGGAGGGACCAACACCGATGCGGTCCTCATGGACCACACACACGTCCTGGAAGCCGTCAAGAACCCGACCACGCACGACGTGACCTCGGGCATCATCGGGGCGCTGGACGACCTCGCCGCCGGTCGGCCGTTCGACCCGCAGGACATCGACGCCGTCGCGATCGGCACCACCCACTTCACCAACGCCGTCGTCCAAGCCCGCGGGCTGGCCTCCACCGCCGTCATCCGCCTGGGACTGCCGGCCGCGGCCGGCGTCCCGCCGCTGACGGCCTGGCCGCGACGGCTCCGCCTGGCCCTCGGCGACCACGTCTACCTCTGCAGCGGCGGCCACGAGTTCGACGGCAGGGAGATCTCGCCGCTGAACGAGGACGAACTCAGGCGCGTGGCCGGCGACCTGGCCGCCAAGGGCGTCAGCTCCGCCGCCATCACCTCGATCTTCTCCCCGGTCAACGCCGAGATGGAGCTCCGCGCGGCGGAGATCCTTCGCGCCGAACTGCCCGGACTGCGCGTGTCGCTCTCCCACGAGATAGGCCGGGTGGGGCTGCTCGAACGTGAGAACGCCACCGTCATCAACGCCTCCCTGCTCCCCGTGGCCGAGCAGATCACCAACGCCTTCCTCAAGGCGCTGGACAAGGCCGGCATCGACGCGCCGCTCTACCTGTCGCAGAACGACGGGACGCTCATGGACGTCGACTACGTGCGCCGCTATCCCGTCGCGACGTTCGCCGCGGGCCCCACCAACTCCATGCGCGGCGCCGCGGTGCTGTCCGGATTGTCCGACTGCATCGTGGTCGACGTCGGCGGCACGACCACCGACGTGGGCGCCGTGGTCGGCGGCTTCCCACGGCCCGCCACGACCGAAGTCGACATCGGCGGGGTGCGCACCAACTTCCGCATGCCGGACGTGGTGTCCGTCGGTATCGGCGGGGGCAGCCGCGTCACCCTCGGCGACACGCCCGTCATCGGCCCGGAGAGCGTCGGGTTCCGCATCCACCAGGAGGCCATGGTGTTCGGCGGCTCCACCCTGACCGCCACCGACATCGCCGTCGCGGGCGGGCGGGTGCGGCTGGGAGACCCCTCTCGGGTGGCTCACCTGAACCGGACGGAGGTCAGGCGGTGCCAGCAGGTGGTCGCCGAGCGGGTCGCCGCGCTCGCCGACTCGATGCGTACCTCCGCCGAGCCTGTCCCCATGGTGCTCGTCGGCGGCGGCAGCGTGCTGCTGCCCGACGAGATGCCGGGATTCGACGCCGTGGTCCGCCCGGAGCACTTCGCCGTCGCCAACGCCATCGGCGCGGCCATCGCCCAGGTCGGCGGCGAGGTGGACAAGGTGTACTCCGGCCAGGACCTCGACCGCGAGGACATCCTGGCCGAGGCGAGCGCCGAAGCGCGCCAGAAGGCCCTGCTGGCAGGCGCCACGCCCGACAGCGTCCGCATCGTCGAGATCGACGAGCTCCCCATGGCCTACCTGCCGGGCAACGCGGTCCGCGTGCGCGTCAAGGCCGTCGGTGACCTGATTTTCGGAGGATCCCGGTGAACATGATCGAGAGCAGGGACGTGCGGGACATCGCCCGCGGAGCGGCCATCCTCGGCGCCGGCGGAGGCGGGGACCCGCACGTCGGCAGGCTGCTGGCCGAGAACATGATCGACCGCTACGGCCCCGTGACCACGGTGGCGCTGGAGGACGTGCCCGACGATGCATTCGTCGTCCCGGTCGCCATCATGGGGGCGCCCACGGTCATCGTCGAGAAGCCCCCTTCCGGCGATGAGCTCGCCCGCGCCCTGTACGCGGTCGAGGCGGTGGCGGGGCGCAAGGTCACCCACGTCGCGTGCCTGGAGGCGGGCGGCCTCAACTCCATGACCCCCATCATCGCCGCGGCGACGTCGGGACTGCCGCTCATCGACGGCGACGGCATGGGCCGCGCCTTCCCCGAGCTGCAGATGGTGCTCGCCACCCTCGACGGCATCGCCGCCACTCCCATGGCGATGGTGGACGAGAAGGGCAACACGGTCGCCCTGGAGACCATCGACAACCCGTGGGCCGAGCGCCTGGCCCGCTCCGCCACCGTCGACATGGGGTGTTCGGCTTCCATTGCGCTGTATCCCATGACGGGCCCCCAGGCACGACGCGCGCTCGTCCCGGACACCCTCAGCCAGGCGCTCTGGATCGGCGCCACCATCACGAGGTGCCGCGACGAGCACCGCGACGTCGCCCGGACACTGGCCGCCGAGCTGGGCGGCAGTGTGCTGTTCACCGGCAAGGTCGCCGACGTGGTCCGGCAGACGAGCGGCGGATTCGCCCGCGGCTCCGCCCGCCTCGACGGCATCGGCGCCGACAGCGGATCCCGGATGGTCCTGTCCTTCCAGAACGAGCACCTCGTGGCCGACAGGGACGGCGAGGTCGTGGCCTCCGTGCCCGATCTCATCTGCGTCCTGGACGCCGACACCGGCGAGCCGGTCACCACCGAGGCCATGCGCTACGGCTTCCGCGTCGTCGTGCTCGCCCTGCCCTGCCACCCGCGCTGGCGCACCGCCGAGGGCCTGGCCCTCGTCGGCCCCGCCTACTTCGGCTACGACCACCCCTACGTCCCCGTCGTCCCGTCCGAAAGGTGACTGTCATCATGTCCGACTACCTTGTCCACGTCCGCCACGCCGACGGGCTCTCACTGAACATCACCAATGGCCGCACCGACCTGACAACCGCCTGGAACCCCGAGGACGGCTCCTGGCTGGCCACGGAGCTCTTCCTGGCCGGGCTCGGCGCCTGCATGCTGGCCACGTTGATGAGCTACGCGCAGACCAACCAGATCGACGTCAGCGGCGCCGGCGTGCGGGTGACGGCGGAAAGCGCCGCCCGTCCGATGCGCATGAGCCGCATCGACATCACCTATGAGCTGCCAGGACACCTGACCGAGGCGCAGGTCCAGTCGCTGGTCCGGGCCGGCGACCGGTGCAAGGTGCACAACACCATGGAACATCACCCCGAACTCGTCGTACGAGCCGAGACCGGTGCCGCTCCGACCGGCGGGCAGCCGTGACCACGACCGTCGACGTCCTGCAGGACACCCGACGCCACAGCCCCGCCGCCCGCCGGTGGACGAACTGGGCCGTGGCCACGCTCGAAGCCGAGAGCGGCCGCACCGCCGACACCCACCTGCACCGGGTCCCGCTGCCGCCGGGCTGGGACGTCCTGCTGTACCTGAAGGACGAGTCCAGCCACCCGACCGGCAGCCTCAAGCACAGGCTGGCCCGTTCCCTGTTCCTGTACGCCGTCTGCAACGGCTGGCTCAACGAGGGCACCCCGGTCATCGAATCCTCCAGCGGCTCGACCGCGATCAGCGAGGCCTACTTCGCCCGGCTGCTCGGCCTGCCCTTCATCGCGGTCATCCCACGCAACACCAGCGCCGAGAAGATCGCCCTCATCCAACGGCACGGCGGCACCTGCCACCTGGTCGACGACCCCACCATGGCGGACGGCGAGTCACGCCGCCTGGCCGAGCGGCTGGGCGGCCACTACATGGACCAGTTCACCTACGCGGAACGCGCCACCGACTGGCGAGGCAACAACAACATCGCCGAGTCGACGTTCGGCCAACTACGCCACGAGCCGTACCCGGAACCCCGCTGGATCGTCGTCGGGGCCGGCACCGGCGGCACGAGCGCCACCATCGGCCGGTACCTCCGCCACCGCCGCCACTCCACCCTGCTCTGCGTCGTCGACCCGGAGAACAGCGCCTACTTCCCCTCGTGGGACATGCAGGACCCCGGGTACCGGACCGGACGGGGGTCGCGCATCGAGGGGATCGGTCGGCCCGGCGTCGAGCCGAGTTTCGTGCCCGGCGTGATCGACCGGATGATCCAGGTGCCGGACGCCGCCTCGATCGCCGCGGCCGAGGTGTTCCACCGGCTCACCGGCTTCTTCGCCGGCCCGTCCACCGGTACGAACCTCTACGGCGCGCTGCGCACCGTCTGCGAGATGCGGGCGGCTGGAGAGACCGGCAGCGTGGTCACCCTCTGGTGTGACAAGGGCGAACGGTACACCAGCTCCTGTTTCGACCCGGCCTGGCAGCACGCCCAGGGCCTCGACGTCGCGGCGTACGCCCCGGTCGTCGAAACAGCCATGACCGAGGGCGTCTGGCCGGACGGCCCACCGGCTATCCGGTCCCGCCATGACGTCGAGGCCGAATAGCGGGCGGCGCTCGGCCGCGTCGGCCGGTCCCGCGTCCTGGCGGGCACCCGGGTCATCCGGCGTCCCGGGGGAGTGGGCGGGCGCGGCTCACACGGGGGCGGCCATGGCGTCCAGCAGGGCTCGTACGGCCCCGCGGACGGCGGGAACACGGTCGGCGTCGCGGTGGTGCGACACGTACAGGACACGCGGCCGGAGCCCGGCGGTCGGGCGGACGGCGACGCCCGGGTCGAGGGCCGCGTCGAGGGCCAGCCGGGGAAGCAGCCCCACGGCCAGGCCGCGGGCGATCAGGGCCTGGGTGAGCACGTAGTCGTCGGAGCCGTGCCGGATGTCCGGTACGAACCCGGCGCCCGCGCACACGGCGAGCAGGTTGGCCGTGCACCGCTCGCACCCGCCCACCCACTTCTCGCCGGCCAGCTCACCCAGCGGGAGCGGCACGTCCGCCGGCTCCGCGCACGGGTGCGAGCGGGGCAGGACGAGCATCAGCGGATCCTCACCGACCACCATCCGCACCAGGTCCGAGGCTCCGACCGTCTCCGGCTCCGGGGTGAGGGCCGCGCCGGACCCGGAAGCCGCGTCCGGGCGCGGGGCGGGGTGGGAGAAGGTGACCGCGAGGTCCACCTCGCCCGCCGCCAGCAGGGCGAGCGCCTGCGGAGGCTCGGCCTCGCGGAGCCGGACGTCGAGGCCGGGATGGCGGTCGGCGAGCAGGCCCATCGCGGCGGGGACGACGGTGGCGCCCGCCGAGGGGAAGGCGGCCAGCCGCACCGTCCCGGCGCTGAGCCGTACCAGCGCGTCGAGCTCGTCCGCGGCCAGGCGCAGCCGGGTGGCGATGGCCTCGGCATGACGCAGCAGCGTCTGCCCCGCCTCGGTGAGCTGGACGCCGCGCGGGCGGCGCAGCACGAGAGGAGTGCCCGCCTGGCGTTCGAGGTGGCGCAGGTGCTGGCTGACCGCGGGCTGGGTCCATCCGAGCGACCGGGCCGCGCTCGCCAGGGAGCCGGCCCGCGCGATCTCCCGGAAGATCAGCAGCCGTTGTGCGTCCAGACCGGAGCTCATGCCATAAGTATCGCTTGGGTCAGCGCCAAGACCTTCAGGGCTACCTATGAGCAGGCGCGCACGGCAGGCTGGCTCCATGACGCGAACCATCGGCCTGATCGGCGGCATGAGCTGGGAATCCTCCGCCGCGTACTACCGGATGCTGAACGAGGAGGCCCGCCGCAGACTGGGCGGCCACCACGGCGCCCGGAGCGTGCTGCTCACCGTCGACTTCGCCGAGATCGAGGCGATACAGCGGGCGGGCGACTGGGAGGGCGGGGGACGGCTGCTCGCCGAGGCGGCCACGACGGTGGAGCGGGCGGGCGCGGACCTGGTACTGCTGTGCACGAACACGATGCACCAGGTCGCGGACGCCGTGGAGGCGGCGCTGACGGTGCCGTTCGTGCACATCGTCGACGCGACCGCCCGGCGGATCACCGCCGCCGGGCTCACCAGGATCGGGCTGCTGGGCACCCGCTTCACGATGGAGATGGACTTCTACCGCGAGCGGATGCGCCGGTACGACGTGGAGGTGCTGGTGCCGCAGGAGCCGGACCGCACGCTGGTCCACGACGTGATCTACCAGGAGCTCACCCGCGACCGGATCGAGAGCTCCTCCCGCGACGCCTACCGGCGGATCATGGCCGGCCTGGCAGACCGCGGGGCGGAGGGGATCGTGCTCGGCTGCACCGAGATCACGCTGCTGGTGGGCCCCGCGGACAGCCCGGTGCCGGTGTTCGACTCCACCCGTATCCACGTCGAGGCCGCGCTGGACCTCGCGCTCACCTGAGACGGCGGGCGGGAGCGTCGCGGGGATCGCTCCGGCGGGCGGCCGGGGGACAGGGCCCGGTCGCCCGCCGGAGACGGTCGGCACCATGCCGAGCGGGTCCGCGCCCGCTCGGTTCGCCTGTCGGGTGATTGTCCGTCGCAATCGACTGCTGTATCGTCCGAGACCTGCTTAGTTGGAAAATCAAACCGATGGAGGAATCATGCGGGACGCGGTGATCGTGGAGGCGGTTCGCACCCCGATGGGCAGGGGCAAGCCGAGCGGGGCACTGCACGGCGAGCATCCCGCCGATCTCCTCGCCCGCACGCTCCAGGCGCTGATCGAGCGGGCGGGCATCGACCCGGCGCTGGTGGACGACGTCATCGGCGGCGTCGTGACGCAGGCCGGCGAGCAGGCGGTCAACCTCACCCGCACGGCCGTGCTGGCCGCCGGATTCCCCGAGAGCGTGCCCGGCATGACCGTGGACCGGCAGTGCGGCTCGTCCCAGCAGGCCCTGCACATCGCCGCGCAGGGCGTGCGAAGCGGAGCGTACGACATCGTGGTCGCCTGCGGTGTCGAGTCGATGTCGCGCGTCCCGATGGGCTCGGCCGTGCTTCCCGGGAGCGACCCCTTCGGCTCGATGCTGGCCCGACGCTACCCGGACGGCCTCGTCCCGCAGGGGTTCAGCGCCGAACTGATCGCCGCCCGCTGGGACCTGTCCCGAGAGGAACTGGACGCCTACGCGTACGAGTCGCACCGCCGCGCCGCCGAGGCGTGGAAGAACGGCGAGTTCGATCGGGAGGTCGCCTGGGCCGGCGCCCGCGACGAGACCGTGCGCCCGGACACCTCACCGGAGATCCTCGCCGGCCTCAGGCCCGCCTACTACGACCCGGCGGTCGCCGGCCGGTTCCCGGAGATCGGCTGGAAGGTCACCGCGGGCAACGCCTCCCCCGTCAACGACGGCGCCGCCGCGGTGCTGGTCATGGGCGCCGACACGGCCGAGCGACTCGGGCTGCGGCCCCGCGCCCGGTTCCACTCCTTCGCCGTCGTGGGCGACGATCCTCTGCTCATGCTCACTGCGATCATCCCCGCCACCCGCAAGGTCCTGGCCCGTGGCGGCCTCACGCTCTCCGACATCGACCTGTTCGAGGTGAACGAGGCGTTCGCCTCCGTCGTCCTGGCCTGGGCCCGGGAGACCGGCGCCGATCTGTCCCGGGTGAACGTGCGCGGCGGCGCGATCGCCCTCGGTCATCCGCTCGGTGCCAGTGGTGCCCGCATCATGACCACCCTGCTGCATGCCCTGGAGGATCGCGACGGCCGCTACGGCCTGCAGACCATGTGCGAGGCCGGCGGCATGGCCAACGCGACCGTCGTCGAGAGGCTCTGATCACGGCCCGGTCGTCCGGCGACGAGGCGAAAGCGCTCGAGAGCCATCTATGAATCTACAATGTAAAGGGCCGCTCCAGGCCGCTCCCGGCAGGGCGAAGGCCCACCCCTTTCGGGCGAGGGCGTCAGAAGGTCAGGGCGCCCCGGCCGGTGGGGGTGTGGGCGCCCACCCGTGCCTCGCCGCCGCAGTGGCTGCAGATCAGCAGGGGGTCGAGGGTCTGACCGCAGGAATGCCGCCAGCGGACGGGAGGATCGTCGGGATGCAGGTGACGATCGCCCCACCTCATCAGGACGATCAGAACGTCGCACAGCTCCACGCCGGCGGGCGTGAGGTGGTACTCATGCCGGACAGGCTGATCGCTGTAGCGTTCACGGCGAACGATCCTCGCGGCCTCCAGCTTGCGGAGCCTGGCGGTCAGGATGTCGCGGGGAGCGCCGGTGTTGCGGACGATCTGGTCGAAGCGCCGGACGCCGTAGCTGAGCTCACGAATGGCGAGGAGGCTCCACCGTTCGCCGACGAGGTCCAGGGTGTCGGCGATGGAGCACTCGCGCGGTTGTGCGTCCTTCGGCATGCTGCGCAGCATAGTCTCTCCACCCCTCGTGACCCACCGGCGACGGCCGGTCCTGGGTCGTATCGCCCGGTGTACTCCGCCAGTTCGGCGCCACCCGGCTCGTACGGTGTGATGGCGGGCAGCCTCGGCGGTCCGGCCACGATCACGCGTTGGTGGACACGAGGAGTGCGGCGGCGAGGCTGAGCAGCAGGCCGAGGGCGAAGTAGGGGTGGTAGCCGCCGAAGACGGCGTGCAGGACGGCGGCGACCGCCAGCCCCGCGGCCGCCGACAGCTGGTGGATCACCCAGGCCGGGGCCAAGGTGCGGCCCATCCTCGAGCGGTCCAGGCCGTGGGAGAGCACGGCCATGGTCAGCGGGATCACGGGGAAGGACGCGATGCCGAACAGCACCGCGACCGTGACCAGCGCGGCGGGCCGGTCCGCGACGGCGGCCAGCGCCAGCGACAGCGCCCGCACCAGGTGCAGGGTACGCAGCAGCGTCTCGGGCCGGTGCCGGCGCAGGAGCCGGGCCGTCGCCGCCGAGGTGATCCCGGCGGCGACCGCGGCGACCGCGACCAGCCTGCCCGCGTCGGCGACGGTCCAGCCCAGCTCGGCGGCGTGCTTGGGGAGCAGCAGGACCATCACGTACAGGGTGGCCGCGTGCAGACCGAAGGAGACGAGCATGCGCATGCGTCCTCGCAGGCTCTCCCGGCCGGCGACCGAGGCCCAGAAGCGGTCCCTGGGCAGGACGAGCGCCAGCACGGCGGTGGCGGCGAGCGCGGCGCCGCCGAGCAGGGCGTAGGTGGCGCGGACGCCCACGGGTTCGAACAGGCTGGTCGCGGCCCACGGCACCAGCAGTTGTCCCAGGTTGATGCCGACAGCGGCGCGGGCCAGAGCGGGACCGGCGCTCTGGCCGTAGACGCGTCCGAGGAGGGTGGTGACCGCGAGGCTCGACGAGGAGGCGAAACCGAGCCCACCGAGCACCAGATAGGCGGCGACGAAGTGCCAGGTCTGCTGCACCACCGCGAGTGCCAGGTAGCTGGCCGCCATGAGGAGCAGCCCGGTCACGAGCACGACTTTGGCGCCGACGCGGTCCAGCAGGATGCCGATGACCGGCTGTA
The DNA here is from genome assembly GCF_002850745.1 of Nonomuraea indica. Classification (GTDB taxonomy): domain Bacteria; phylum Actinomycetota; class Actinomycetes; order Streptosporangiales; family Streptosporangiaceae; genus Nonomuraea; species Nonomuraea indica. Next base: position 111,979 of record NZ_KZ559480.1, on the reverse strand, counting down.
ACACGCCGGTCAGCGCGGTGCTGAGCGCTGCCGCCACGGCGAGAGCGGTGGCGTCCACCCCGTACGCGGCGGCGGCCGGGGCGAAGAAGACGCCGGCGGAGAAGTTCAGCCCGAACGAGACCGTCATCGCCGCCAGTCCCGCCCACGCCACCCGCTCCCCGGCAGCGCTCCTCGGATCCGTCGTCGGCTCGGTGGCGGCTGCGCGGGTGGTCATGGTCACTCCCCGGACGTGGTCGGCCCGCAGGCCTCTCGACTGATTTCTAACGGCTAGCAAACTATCTAACCGTTAGAGATTGTCGTCCATTCCCACGGGTGAGGATTTCTCCTGACCTTCGGACCACCCGCCGTGCGTCCCGGCGGAAGGACGCAGCCGCTTCGTCAGCCGGTGGCCTCGTCCGTTGGCTCCGCCTCCGCCGCGGCCTCGCCGCCGGCCCGCGCCCCGGTCGTCCGGCCGCGGCCCGACTCCGGATCGGCGAGCACGTCGCGGACGTCGTCGGCGCTGGTCTCCCGCAGGTCCTCGCCGAGGAGCAGCCAGCGGGTGACGCCGACCGACTCCAGGAAGGCAAGGTCGTGGCTGGCGACCAGCAGCGCCCCCTCGTAGGCGGCGAGCGCGCCGGTGAGCTGCCGCACGCTCGCCATGTCGAGGTTGTTCGTCGGCTCGTCCAGCATCAGCAGCTGCGGCGGCGGGGAGGCGAGCATCGTCGCCGCGAGGGCCGCGCGGAACCGTTCGCCGCCCGACAGGGTGCCCACCGGCTGTTCGGCGCGCGCCCCCTTGAACAGGAACCGGGCGAGCTGGGAGCGGATGTGGTTCTCGGTGACCTCGGGAGCCATGCGGGCCACGTTCGCCGCGACGCTCAGCCCGTCGTCCAGCACGTCGAGCCGCTGCGGCAGGAACCGCAGCGGCACGTGCACCCTGGCCGCACCGGACAGCGGCGCCAGCTCGCCGGTGAGAGTGCGCAGCAGCGTGGTCTTGCCAGCGCCGTTGCGCCCGACCAGCGCGATCCGTTCGGGCCCGTGCACGCGCAGGTCGGCGTCGCGCAGCCGCCCGAAGGGCAGGCTCAGCCCCTCCAGGCTGAACACCGTGCGACCGGCCGGCACGGCGGTGTGGGGAAGGCTCACCCGGATCTCCGCGTCGTCGCGGATCGCGTCGGCCGCCTCCTCACGCCGCTCGTGCGCGTCCCGCAGACGGTCCTCCTGCAGGCCGCGCAGCCGGCCCGCCGACTCCTGCGAGGACCGCTTGCGCTCACCGGCGACGATGCGCGAGGCGCGCCGCTGGTCGTCCATCTTCTTGTTGTGCCGTTGCCGGCGGGCCAGCTTGACCTGGGTCTCCTCCAGCTCGCGCCGTTGGCGTCGCACGTCCGCCTCGGCGGCTCGCAAGGTTCGCTCGGCCGCCTCCCGCTGGACGGCGACGGCTTCCTCGTAGGCCGAGAAGCCGCCGCCGTACCAGTCGACCTCGCCGGACCGCAGCTCGGCGATGCGGTCCACCCGCTCCAGCAGGTCGCGGTCGTGGCTGACCACGATCAGCGTGCCGGACCGCCAGGTGTCGACGGCCTCGTAGAGCCTGCGGCGGGCGAACAGGTCGAGGTTGTTGGTCGGCTCGTCGAGCAGCAGCACGTCGGGCCGTTCGAGCAGGAGCGCGGCCAGCCGCAGCAGGACCGTCTCGCCGCCGGACAGCCGCCCGACGGGGCGGTCCAGCTCGACGTGGCCGAGCCCGAGGGAGCCGAGCATGGCGAGGGTCCGCTCCTCGACGTCCCAGTCGTCGCCGATCGTCTCGAAGTGCCGCGCGCCGGCGTCTCCGGCCTCGATGGCGTGCAGCGCGGCACGCCGCTCGGCGACGCCCAGGGCCTGGTCGACGCGGAGTCCCGTGTCGAGGGTGATGTTCTGCGGCAGGTACGCCAGGTGGCCGCCGACGGTCACGGACCCGTGGGCGGGCCGCAGCTCGCCGGCGAGCAGCCGGAGCAGGGTCGACTTGCCCGACCCGTTGGAGCCGACCAATCCGGTACGGCCCCGGCCGACGGTCAGGGACAACCCGTCGAAGACGGTCGTGCCGTCCGGCCACCGGAAGGTCAGGGCCGAGCAGGTCACCGAGGCGCTGGGGGTGATGGGATGAGCCATGATGGTTCTCGCAGTCGCATGTCGAAGGAGCGGGGCTTCGGATGCGAGCACCAGGCGGCGGCGGACCGGGAACGGACGCGGCCCTCCGCAGGGCGCGGAGGGCTCATGCACCGAGGTCGCTTTCCACGCGGGGTCACGGGCGGCGAGAAGCCTGCTCGACGTGACGGAGCACGGGCGGTCGCCGTGCCGCGTGGTGGTCGCGGACCTCAGATGCGCAATGTCCACCTCTATCGGAGACAACAGGACCCTACGACTGTAGCGCAGTCGTTCCCGTGGCGGCCCGGCCGAGGATCGGCGCGCCGCCACGGCGGCCGGGCACGAGCGGCCCGGCCGCGCCCGGCGTCCCGCCCCGCGAGCGAGAGGGGCCCCTGGGTCAGGGGAGGTTGAGCTGCCAGGAGACTCCGAACCGGTCGCTGACCCAGGCGAAGCGGGAGCTGAAGCCGTAGGAGTCGAGCGGCATCATGGTCGCGCCCTTCTCCGACAGCGCCGCGTACAGCCGCTCGATCTCCGCCTCCGACGCGCAGGTCACGTACAGCGAGATCGCCGGGGTGAAGGTGAAGTCGTGCCGCACGTTGCTGTCGATGGCCATGTACGGCTGCCCCGCCAGGGTGAAGACGGCGTGCTGCACCGTCCCCTCGGCGCCCGGCTGGCCGGGGCCGTAGCGGGTGACGGAGACGATCTCGGCGTCGTCGAACAGCGACGTGTAGAACGTCATCGCCTCCTCGGCCTGCCCCTGGAACATGAGAAACGTCATGATCTTCTGTGTCATGTCGACACTCCCGTCTGTGATGCCGGTGTCCAGGAGAGTGTTTCAGTCCACGCTTATATAAGTCAAACCTTATGAGCCAGAAGTCGTCCCGGTCGTCCGGGCGCGGTGCGGACGAGTTTGGCCTTCCTGTCGGTGATCAGTAGCCTGAACGTCCAGAACCCCGTTCCCAGGGATGGACCCGATGGAGCCCGAGCGACCGCTTCCCGCCCTGACCCGCGCCGAGCAGGACTTCCTCGATCACTACCTGCGCATCCTCGAACTCCTGGGCCGGATCAACCCTGCCTCGGCCGAGCACACCTACACCGGCGTCAACGCCGCCCAGGCGCTGGTGACGGAGGCCGCCAGGCTCCGCGACGCGCTCACGCTGATGTACGACCGCGACGAGAGGGAGATCCACTCCGAACCCCTCGTCCGGGCCCTCCGCATCCTCGGCGCCGACGACCGCATCCGCCGCCTCTCACTCCCTTAGACCGGCTCCCCTGGGGGAACCGGTCGATGGCGGCGGGGACGTGGGGGCCGGGGCCGGGCCCGTGCGGTCAGGCGGCGGAGCCCAGGACGAGGGCGGCGACAACCGGCCCGAGGTACAGCAGCGGGTAGGCGACGGTCGCGTAGGAGCGTGCGCGGAGCACGGTGACGACGGCCCCGGCGAAGTACAGGACCAGGCCCACTCCGGCCAGCGTGCCGATCGGCGGCACGAACAGGCCGACCAGCAGGCCCGCTGCGCCCGCGGCCTTGGCGGCACCGAGCCAGGGCCACCATGAGCGCGGGACACCGTACGAGGCGAGCGGCCCGACGACCCACGCCGCGCGGCTGAGGACGGCGTAGGCGGAGAAAGCCACCCACGCGGCGGCGAGAACGGTGACGACGACGTGAACCATCTGGGGTGCTCCTTGCTTCGGTGACGCCGGGCCGGGGCCGCGGCTGCGTGATCGGTGAGTCCGTCACTGCCTTGACCCGGCGCCCCAGGGCGATGTGACCGGCGGCGAGCGTGACGTGCGTCACATGCGAGGAGCCGCGTCGATCTATAGCTACAGTACTGTAGCTACACTAGTGTAGCTATATGATCCCGGTCCCACGCTCTGGAACTGGGTCCCGTAGCGACAGGAGAGAAGCCATGACGGTCGAACCGCCGCAGCCGCCGCCCACCGAGGTGCTCCTCGACTGGAACGCCAGGACAGGCGTGTCGCGCACGACGTTGACCACGCACGTGTGGACCGCCCCGCCGCTGCGTCGTGATTCGCCGATCCACGACAAGGCGTTCGGCGCGCTGCGCGACCTCAACGCCGACCTTGCGCGGTTCCTGCCCTGGTACTCCCATCCCCGCCTGGCGGTGCCCGCCCTGACCCCGCCCACCACCAGTGAGACGTCGTGGGATTTCGCCCTTCTCGATCCCTTCGTGGAAGACTTCATGAACGCGGCGCAGGGCAGGCCGGTCGTGGCCGACTTCGCCACGATCCCCTCGTGGATGTTCGTCACCCCCGAGCCGGTGCCGGTCGCGGAGGACCCTGGCGAGATCCACTGGGAATACGAGCAGGGCACCGAGCTGCGCGATCCCACGCTGAACGAGGTCGTCGACTACTTCTACCGGATCGCGAGCTGGTACATCGCGGGCGGTTTCACCGACGAGCTCGGCCGCCGGCACGAGTCGGGCCACCACTACCGCTTCGCGTACTGGGAAGTGCTGTGCGAGCCCGACATGGGCCACCGCATCCCGCCCGAGTCGTACACGCGGCTGTACGGCGCCGTCGTGGAGCGGCTACGCCCCCTCGATCCCGAGATGAAGTTCATCGGGCTGTCGCTGAGCCCCGTCGCCCGCGAACCGGAGTACTTCTGGCACTTCCTCGACCCGGCGAACCACGCCGACGGCGTGGCGCCGGACGCGATCTCCTATCACTTCTACGCCTTCCCGGAGATCGTGAACCCGGTCTCGGAGCACGGCAACGCCCCCTATGAACACTGGCGAGGACTCTTCTTCGCCCAGGCCGAGGCGTTCCTCGACCAGGTCCGCCACATCGACGCCATCCGCCGCCGGCTCGCACCCGCGACCCGGACCTTCATCAACGAAGTGGGCACCTACCCCCCTGACCTCATGAACCCGGCCCCCACGATCCCGGAGGAGTACTGGTCGCTCAGCGCGGCGCTGCAGTCCTACCTGTGGGCCCGGCTCGTCGAACTCGGCGTGGACCTCGTCGGCATCGCCGAGTTCATGGACTATCCGGGCATGATCCCCGGCGCGACGCTCATCGACTGGGACACCGGCGCGCCCAACGCCCGCTACCGCGCGCTCCAGTTGCTGCTGCGGCACTTCGCCGCCGGCGACTCTCTCGTCACCACGAGCAGCTCGGTGTTCGGCTACCCCGACAACCGGATCCACGCTCAGGGCTTCGTCACGGTGGGCGGCGATCGCAAGCTCCTGCTCGTCAACAAGACGGACGAGCCCGTCGGCGTCGCGATCACCGCCCAGGACGGCCGTCCCGGCCAGGTGGAACAGACGGGTGTCGGCAGCGGCGCGGCCGCACCGGTGCGCACACCGGTGCGGCCGGGGGAGCCGGTCGTCATCGACGCCTTCGCAACCGCCGTCGTCTCGTTCTGACCCCTCGCGCGACCGATGGAGCCGGGGCGTCTCCGGCCCGAACCCGAGCAGAATGAACCGCCTCGCCCGCCGCCGGACCTCCGCCGTCTCCCACGCCCGCCACCGGGTCGCGGTCAGGCCAGGGAGTCGCGGTCAGGTCGGCGGGTCGCGGTCAGGTCGGCGGGTCGCGGTCAGGCCAGCGGGGCCAGGTGTTCGGCCAGGTCGTCCAGGATCTTGCCGGCCGCCGTGACGCCGATGCCGAGCATCCAGATCTCGTCGTCCACGTTGTGGGCGTTGCCCGACGTGACCGCCTTCAGTTTCTTCCACAGCGGCCCGGCGGTCACCTTGGCCTGCGCCTCGGCGGCCGCCTCGCCGTACGCGCTGTAGAAGATCACGTCGGCGTCGGCCTGGGCGATGTTCTCCTGGCTCAGCTTGCCGAAGCGCTTGTCCTGCTGGCCGGAGAGCCGCTGCGGCTCCGGCCGGGCGATGCCGGCGTCGCCCACCACGATGCCGCTGAAGGACTCGGGGCCGTACATGCGGATCTCGGTCGGCATGAAGCGCACGATGCCGACCTGCACCTTCGAGAACCTGCCGCCGACCTCCTTGGCCCGGCTCTCGTACGCGGACAGCAGTTGCGCGGCCTTGTCCTTCTTGCCCAGTGCCTCGGCGTCGAGCAGGAAGTTCTCCTTCCACGTGACGCCGACCCGCTCCGTGAACACCGTGGGGGCGATCTTGCTGAGCTTGTCGTAGAAGGCGGCCTGCCGGAACTTGGAGCCCAGGATGAGGTCGGGCTTGAGCGCCATGATGGCCTCGATGTTCGGCGCCTGCAGGGTGCCGACCGTCTTGGTGGCGGACAGGGCCGAGCCCAGGTACGCGGGCCACTTCTGGCTGTCCTGCGCCTGCGCCGCGCCGACCGGCGCCAGGCCGAGCGAGACCATCGTGTCGAGCTTGTCCGTGTCGAGTACCACGACCCGCTTGGGGGTCATCGGCACCTTCGTCTCACCCATGGCGTGCTTGACGGTCCTCGTCGGACCCGCCTCCTGAGCGGGGCCGGACGAGCCGCAGGCGGTGAGGGCGAGAAGGGGGAGCATGGCGGCGACGGCCAGGCGTAGGCGCATGGGTGTTCCTTGATCGATTAGGTTAGGCAACCCTAAGTATCACACGCCTGGTTCTGCGTCTCCCACAGGGGTTCAGTGAGAGGCCCTGGCGACGATGTCGCCGATCAGGGTCACCACGCCGAAGTCGTTGGTCAGCCGGTTCTTGGTGATGGCGACGGTGACGCCGGTGGCGGTGTCCGCGTAGGCGGCGCTGCCCCCGGCCCCGGCCATGCCGAACACCGTCGGCGTCTGCTCGGCCGAGGAGTCCGGCCGGCCGATGCCGTAGCCGAGCCCCCACGTCGCCGGCATGCCGAACACCTCGTCCACGCCGCCGGACGCCACGGACGTCACCTCGCGCAGGCGTCCGGGCGAGATCAGCCGCGTGCCGTCCACCTCGCCGAGCAGCGCCGCGTACATGCGGGCGATGGCCCGGGCCGAGGTCTTGCCGCCGGCGGGGATGTCGGCGGACAGGTAGTCGGGCCGGCTGCCCAGCTCGGCGGTGGGCATCAGGGTCATCGGTCCCGCCTTGAACATCGGCAGGTCCGCCGGCATGTCCTCGAACGACGGCATGTCCGCCGACATCTCCATGGGGGCGTCCTCCAGCCGCGCCAGGCGGTGGTGCTCGGCGGCGGGCATGCCGAAGTAGAGCTCGTCGGCCACGCCGAGCGGCCCGCTGACCTCCTCGCGCAGCACCTGCGAGATGGGCTTGCCGGTGGCCCGCCGTACGATCTCGCCGACGAGGAACCCGAAGGTGTAGGCGTGGTAGCCCATCTTGGTGCCCGGTTCCCACCACAGCTCGGCGTCCTCCAGGGCGGCGACCATGGTCCCCCAGTCGCAGACGTCCTCGGGCGTCGTGTGCAGCGGGATCCCGGGCACCCCGGCCGTATGCGAGAGCACGTGGCGCACGGTCACGCCGCCCTTGCCGTGCGCGGCGAACTCCGGCCACAGCTCCGCCACGGGGGTGTCATAACCGAACAGGCCGCGCTCGGCGAGCACGTGGGCGACGGTCGCGGTCGCGCCCTTGCCGATGGAGAAGTTGTAGAACGGGGTGTCGGACGTGACCGGCCGCCCGGTCTCGGGGTCGGCCACGCCCGCCACCACGTCCACCACCTGCTCGCCGCCGCGGTAGACGGCCACCTGCAGGCCGCGCTCCTGGCCCGACTCGACCAGCTCGTCGGCGGCCGCCTGCACCTGCTTCTGAAGATCGCTCATGATGGATCTGCCTCTCTCGATCGGAACTGGACGGTACAGTACTGGCGCCGGTACGGAACTGTCTAGTACTGTTTCCGCATCGACGAAAGGAAGCACATGACGGCGGACGTGGAAGAGGGCCGGACGGCACGCAAGCGCAGGCAGATCCTCGACGCGGCCAGGGCGGTCTTTCTGCGCAACGGCTACGTCGGCGCCAGCATGGACGAGGTGGCGGCGCTCGCGGCGGTGTCGAAGCAGACCGTCTACAAGCACTTCACCGACAAGGAGCAGCTTTTCACCGACGTCATCACCGCCACCGCCGGCGAGTTCGACGACCTCACCCGGGCGATCGCCGCCACGCTCGACGCCGCCGACGACCCGGCGAAGGACCTCGGCAGGCTGGCCCGCACCTTCCTCGGCGCCCTGCTGCGGCCCGACGTGCTCCGGCTCCGCCGGTTGATCATCGCGGAGGCCGACCGCTTCCCCGACGTGGGACGCACCTGGTACGAGGAGGGCTTCCAGAGCGTGCTCGACACCCTGGCCTCCTGCTTCGCGCGCCTGGCCGGGCGCGGGCTGCTCCGGCTGGACGACCCCCGGCTGGCCGCGGAGCACTTCATGGGCATGCTGCTGTGGATCCCGGTCAACCGGCTCATGTTCTGCGGCGGCGGCTCCTACGCCGAGGCCGAGCTCGACCGGCTCGCCGAGGCGGCGGTGGCGGCGTTCCTGCGCGCCTACGGCTGACGGGCCGCCACCGGCGCGGCTCAAGCCCGGCTGCGCCCCGTCCTGTGCTCCTCCGCGAGATAGTCGTCCGCGAAGGACAGGGAGCCCGAATGCTCCACTCGGCGGAACGCCGGAAGCTGCTGCGCGACGCCGGCGCTGTCACCGCAGCCTGCGGCATCACGCTGGCCGTCGCGACCGCGCCGGGCGTCGGCCGGCTCGTCGACTTCGACGACCGCGAGCTCTTCAGCGGCCCGGTCGCCTTCTCCGCCCGTCGCTTCACCCTCGACCGGCCGTGACCGCCGACCCGCCATGCCGGTCACCACACCTACGGCCGTAACCGCCGACCCCGCGACGCCGGTCACGACTCGTACGGCCCTGCCCGCCGACCACGCCCACGCTGGTCACAACCCGTACGGCCGTGCCCGCTGACCCCGCGACGCCGGTCACGACCCGTACGGCGGCTGACCCACGCGGCGCAGGCGCAGGACGTTGTCCTCGCGCCGCCCCGGCCGTCCGTCGGGGGAGGCCAGCTCGCGCTCGACGACCTCCGCCACCTCGACCTGCCACCGGCCGGGCTCCAGGCGCAGGCTGTCGAGCACCTCGGAGGTGGTGGGGAAGTGATACGGAAAGGGCGGTTCGTCCACCCAGGACGGCCACCCGGCATGCCCGGCGATCAGCAGGGTTCCGCCCGGCGCCACCGCCGCGGCCGCCCGGCCCAGGATGGCCTCCCGCTCACCCCGCGCGGCGACGGGGGAGTGCAGGAACTGGGCCGACACCAGGTCGAAGGACCCCGCGGGGAACGACTGCGACAGATCATGGCACACCCACTCGACGCGGTCCGCCACGCCTGCCGCGACCGCGTGGGCCGCCGCGCGCCTCAGGGCCGTGGGGGACACGTCGGCCGCGGTGACCCGCCACCCCCGGCGGGCGAGCCAGACGGCGTCGGCGCCCTCCGCGCAGCCGAGATCCAGGGCGGTGCCCCGTGCGAGCGACCCGATCTCGCGCACGAGCAACGGGTTGGGCGTGCCCTTCCATCGCCGCTCCTCGGCCTGGTAGAAGGCCTCCCAGTACTCCTGGGCGGCACCGGCCGGGAAAGTGTCGGTCATGTCCGTTCTCCTCTCGCCCGACGTCGCGGTCGCGCCGGGCGGGCAAGCCGGGGAAGGCGGCACGCGGGCCGCGGCGACGTCGTGTCGATCGCCTCGTTCGCGACAGCACTATGCCCACCCGCGACACCGCGGCAAAGCTTTCTTGCCACTGCGGCAAACTCCGGCGGCGCGCGAGGTCGAGGGAGAGCCGGGCCGGGGGCCGAGGAGGCCGCTTCGTGCCCGGCGCCGGCACGCCGGCGTCCTGGATGTCAGGGGTGGACGATCGGGTCGGCCACGTCGTGGGCCAGCAGGTGGCCGCACATGCCCCACCGGCTCCGCGGCGGGCTCTCCATGAGCGAGGCCCGCCGCAGGTGCGCGCCGTCGCCGCGCTCCAGCGCGTCGAGCAGCTCGCCGGTGTCCCGGGTCTGCCGGGCGACGGTGGCCTCCCAGATGTCGCGCCAGCGGGCGACGTTCGGGCGGACCAGCGCCACGGCGCTGTCGTAGAAGGCCCGCAGCGGCCCGAGGTCCCCCTCGGCGGCGCTGCGGGACAGCCGCAGGAAGCCCTCGACGGCCAGGTCGCGGCGCCGCCGGACGGCCGCCTCCACCACCTCGGGGTCCCCCGCCGGCAGGGTGGCGGCCTCGCGGTAGCGGCCGGGGTCGGCGACGATCTCCGGCGGGAACGTCATGACGGCGTCACCCGCCTCCGGCAGCCCGGCGTTCTGCATGACGACGACCACCTCCAGGTCGCCGTGGTTGACGGCCCGGTGGATCGTGCCGGGGGTGAACCACACGGTCGAGCCCCGGGCCAGCGCGGTCTCGCGCGGGCCGGCCAGGTCGAGGGTCTGCAGAACGCCGCGCCCGCCGACCACCACGTACGCCTCGGTGGAGGCCGTGTGCAGATGCGGCGTGCCGCCCTCCAGTCCGTCGGGGCAGGGGTGACCGGAGTAGACCGACAGCCGGCTGACCGACGTGCCGCCGGGGAACGTCATGCCGAAGCCTCCCGGGCGAGCGCGGCACGGCCCTGCCCGGCCAGCAGCGCCGTGCCGTCCTCGCCCCGGTCGCCGTCGGCCACCACGACCGCGTACCGGAAGCGCAGCGTCTCGCCGTGCGGCAGCTCGACCTCCTCGCTGAAGAACGGCGCCGGGCACAGGCACGCGAAGTCCTCGCTGCGGGCGAACCACTGCGGTGGATGCCGCGGGTTGGCCGCGTCGTCCACCATGACGATCGTGGACCAGCCGCCCGTCTCGTCGTGCCGGCCGCGGAAGCCGAACCACTCCGCGCGCGTGCCGCGCAGCTCGTCACCGCCCGCGCCGGCCGGCGACTGGACGACGCCGCCGGTGAACGACCGCGGTCCGCGCCAGAACAGGCCGCCGTACCCGGCGTTCTCGCGGCCCTTCGTCGTCGGCGAGCCGAAGGCGAGCGTGGCGCCCGAGACGTTCGTCATCGTCGTGCCGAAGAGCAACGCCCAGGTGGCCTCGTCCAGCGTGACGGCCGTCAGCGACCGCCGCTCCTCGATGACCGGCGCGCCCGCCTGGGACGACCAGTCGAGCGTGTGCCCGATCTCCACCCGGTCGCCGGACGCCTCCAGTCTGGTCATCTCGCGGTGCACGGCGCTGCCGTTGTTGTCGAGCTGCACGTAGGCGCTGCCCGGCACGTACGTCGGTCCGCCCCAGAAGTTGTGCTCGCCGACGTGCGGCAGCGACCAGGCGATCCCCTTGTGCCAGACGTGGTCGTGCGGCCTGAACAGCGACACCAGCGCCCCTCCGCGGGTGCGGACCGGGTGCAGGTACGGCTTGGGGGACTCCAGGACCGGAGTGTCCGGCCGGTAGGTGTAGACGAACAGCTCGACGCCTCCGGAGCCGACCGCGAGCGACCGGTTCAGCTCGTGGTTGACCTGGAAGGTCACGTGTTCCTCACCTTCTCCCATGGGGTGCCGGAGCCGTCCATCCGGTGGGCGAACTCGGCCGGCACCTCGCCGGCCCGTACCCGCTCGCCGGTGAAGGCCGAGGCGTAGAGGGCGGCGATGAACTCCATCGTCCGGCGGGCGTCCCCGGCGGTGACCGGGGGCGCCTGGCCGGCGTCGAGGGCGTCGAGCACCGCCGTGAACCAGCCGTCGTGGCCGCTCGGCACGTCGCTGTAGTCCTGCGTCCACAGCCCGGCGACCGCGTCCTGGCCCGGGGCGGGTGTCACCGTCCAGTCGTCGTCGGTGTACCCGTACAGGTGCTCCACCTCGATCGTGGCTCGCTCGTAGTCGAAGCGCAGCTGCGAGGTCTGCCGGGGCGACACCACCGAGTTGACGACCATCGCGACCGCGCCGCTCTCGAACGTCACCAGCGCCATCGACACGTCCTCGGTGTCGACGGACCGGGCTCGGCGGGCCGCGACCGCGGTGACGTCGCTCCACGGGCCGAGCACGGAGAGCAGCAGGTCGAACTGGTGGATGCCGTGGCCCATCGTCGGGCCGCCGCCCTCGCTCTCCCACGTGCCGCGCCACGGCACGGCGTAGTACGCCTCGTCGCGGTACCACTGCGTCGCGCACGTCGCCAGCAGCGGGCGGCCCAGCCGGCCGGCCGCCGCCAGGCGGCGCAGCCGCAGCGCGCCCGCGCCGAAGCGGTGCTGCAGGACCGTCGCGACATGCGCCGTCGAGCGGCGCTCCGCCTCGATCAGGGCGTCGAACTCGGCCAGCGTCAGCGTGGGCGGCTTCTCCACCAGCGCCGTCACGCCCGCCTCCAGGCAGGCCGTCGCCAGTGGGGCGTGCAGCTGCGGCGGGGTGCACAGGTGGACCAGGTCCACCTCGCCCTCCCGCAGCAGGCCGGCCAGCTCGGTGTGCACCCGCGGCACCTGCCACGTCTCGGCGAACGCCGCGGCCCGGCCGGAGTCCACGTCGACCGCGGCGACGAGCCGGGCCCGTCCGCCGGAGGCGGCCACGGCCTGGGCGTGGGCGGTGGCGATCGCACCGGTGCCGACGATCGCGGCCCGGTAGCTCGGTGGGGACATCTCCATCCTTCACTGCTCGTCAGGCGCCGCCTGAAGGGTGCCGCCGCTGCCCCGGCGCACGCGCGTCACGTGCTCCTGTCAGGGGGAACGGAGCGGGAAAGCGCATTCCGCAGTCTGCCCGGAGGCGGATGTGACCGTCAAGGCCGCCGCGGGCTCCGCGCCCGCGCAAGGCTGGGGCGTGCCGAGGGTGACGGCGCCGTTCATCCGCCGGGGTGATGGTGAGTGGGGGACGACTCGCGGCGAGACATGGGCGCGGAGTCTTGCTCGGAACGCGCCCACGGGATAGAGTGATCAGCTCGACATGTTACTCAGCTTCACAACTCTCCCGATAGGAGTATAGCAGCTGATGGCAAATCGTCAAGACGTACGCGCCGAAGCCCTTGACAGCGAGCAGCGTACGGTGTCGGCACTGTACGCCAGGCTCGATCTCGCCCGCGCGCGAGCCGAGGCCGCGCTGCGCGCCGCACACGGGAGCGGCGGCGAGCCGGGCACCCGGCAGGCCCGGGTCGAGCGTGAGGTGACCGCGGCCGAGCAGGCGCGCCGGCTGGCCCAGCTGCACGCCGTCGAGCGCGGCCTGTGCTTCGGCCGCATCGACGACGCCGGCGGACGCACCACCTACGTCGGCCGGATCGGCCTGCGTGACGACGGGAACGAGTCCGTGCTCGTCGACTGGCGGGCTCCGGCGGCGCGCCCGTTCTACGTGGCCACCGCCGGCGACCCCGGGGGACTGGTGCGCCGCCGCCACCTGCACCTGAGACAGCGCAGGGTGGTGGGGCTGGACGATGAGGTGTTCGACCTGGAGCGGATGAGCGAGAGCGACCGCCGCGCCCTGGTGGGGGAGGCGGCGCTGCTGGCGGCGCTGCGGCGCGGCCGTACCGGCCGGATGGGCGACGTGGTCGCCACCATCCAGACCGAGCAGGACAGGGTGATCCGCTCCGGGCTGCAGGGAGCGCTGGTCGTGCAGGGCGGGCCGGGCACCGGCAAGACGGTCGCCGCGCTGCACCGCGCCGCCTACCTCCTCTACACCCACCGTGACACGCTGGAACGGCGTGGCGTCCTGGTGATCGGGCCGAACGCGATGTTCCTGCGCTACATCGGTCACGTGCTGCCGGCGCTGGGGGAGACGCAGGTGGTGATGGCGACGCTCGGCGAGCTGTTCCCGGGCGTGCGAGCGACGGCGGTGGACGAGCCGCGCACCGCGCGGGTGAAGGGCGACGCCCGGATGGCCGGCGTCGTCGCCGCCGCGGTGCGCGACCGGCAGCGGCTGCCCGACGGCGACCTGCTGGTGACGGCCGAGGGGGTGACGATGAGGGTGCCGCACGCGGTGTGCGCGCGGTTGCGCGAGCGGGCGCGGGCCGTCCGGCTGCCGCACAACATGGCGCGCAAGCTGTTCGTCACCGAGCTGCTGAAGGAGCTGGCGCGGGCCGAGGCACGCGCCGTCGAGGAGTCGCTGCACCTGGCCGAGCTGGCGCTCGAGGACCCGGAGCTGGCCGGGTCCCTCGACCTGGAGCACGACCTCGACGAGGTGGACCTCCGGCTGGCGAGCAGGCGGCTGTGGTCGCTGGAGCCGGTCCGGCGGGCGATCGACGCGCTGTGGCCGGAGCTGACGCCGCAGCGGCTCGTGGGCGAGTTGCTGTCGTCCCCCGCGACGCTGCGCGCGGTCGTCCCCGCCGGGCTCGACTGGGCCGCGCTGGTACGCCCGGCGGGCGAGCCGTGGACGGTGGGCGACGTCCCGCTGCTGGACGAGGCGGCCGAGCTGCTCGGCGAGGACGACTCGGTCCGGCGCGCCGCGGCCCGGGAGGCCGAGGCAAGCGAGGAGGAGCTGGAGCGCTACGCGCGGGAGGTGCTGGTGACCACCGGCCTGCTGGAGGAGGGCATCTTCCAGCGGGCCGAGATGCTGGCCGAGCGGCATGCCGGCACCGGCGACGGGCTGAGCACGGCGGAGCGGGCGGCGGCCGACCGCACCTGGGCGTACGGGCACGTCATCGTGGACGAGGCGCAGGAGCTGTCGGCGATGGCCTGGCGGACCGTGATGCGCCGGGTCCCGGGCAGGTCGCTGACGGTGGTGGGCGACATCGCGCAGACCGGTTCGGCCGCCGGCGCCCGGTCGTGGGCGCAGGTGCTGGACCCGCACCTGGCGGGCCGCTGGCGGGAGGAGCGGCTGCTGGTCAACTACCGCACGCCCGTGGAGATCATGCGGGTGGCCGCCGACGTGCTGCGCTCCGTCGCCCCGGACCAGGAGCCGCCGGAGTCGGTGCGTGAGGGCGGTACGCCGCCGCGGGCCGTGCGCGGCGGCGTGGAACGGCTGCGCGAGCTGGTGGCGGCCGAACTGGACGCGGTGGGCGACGGCAGGGTGGGTGTGATCGCCTCCGAGGCGTGGCACCCGCGGGTCGCCGCGCTCTTCCCGGGTGACGACCTGGAGGCCCCGGTGGTGGCGCTGACGGTGACGCAGGCCAAGGGGCTGGAGTTCGACGCGGTCGTGGTGGCGGACCCCGCGGGCATCCTGGCCCGCTCCCCGATGGGCGGGCAGGACCTGTACGTGGCGATCACGCGGGCGACCAGGCGGCTGACCGTGCTGCACGACGGCGACCTGCCTCCGGTCCTGTCGGGGCTGGTCAGGGAGTAGCATGCCTGTCTCCCGGGGGCTCGGCGTTCCGTAGGGCGTTTCCGGGACGGCGGTGTCACCGGGGTGTTCAGGGCGGAGGGGGCGGGATGGCGCGGGCGGGGCTGACGGCGGGCCGGCTGACGCGGGCGGCGGCCGATCTGGCCGACGAGGTCGGCTTCGAGAAGGTGACGGTCTCGGCGCTGGCACGCAGGTTCGGGGTCAAGGACGCGAGCCTGTACTCCCACGTCCGGAACCTGAACGAGCTACGCACCCGGGTCGCGCTGCTGGCGGCGCGCGAGTTCGCCGACCGCACCGGCCCGGCGCTCGCCGGCCGGGCGGGCAAGGAGGCGCTGGCCGCCTTCGCCCATGCCTACCGCGACTTCGCCCGCGCGCACCCCGGCCGCTACGCCGCCACCCAGATCCGGCTCGACCCGGAGGTGCTGGCCGTCCTGTGCGCCGATCCCCGTGACCCTGCTCCGGCCGACGACCTGCGCAGGGGCCGGGAGATGATCGAGCTGACGTACGCGATGCTGGCGGCCTACCGGCTGGAGGAGCCGGATCTGACCGACGCCGTGCGGCTGCTGCGCAGCACCTTCCACGGCTACGCCAGCCTGGAGGCCATCGGCGGGTTCGGCCACCCCCGCGACGTCGGCGCGTCGTGGGAGCGGGCGGTCGACGCGCTGCACGTGGCGCTGGAGCACTGGCCCGCCGCACCGGCCCACACCTGATCTACAATGTAAAGGCGCCGGGACGGGTTCACGACCGGTGCAGTTCCTCGGCGACCTCCTGCAGGCGGCGGGTCACGAAGTCGAGGGCGCGCAGCGTGTCGAGGTCGAGGTGCTCCATGATCCGCCGGATGTGCTGCAGCCCCGCGTCGTTGATCTCCTCGATGAGCCGGGTGCCGGCGGCGGTCAGCTCCACCCGGCGGACGCGGCGGTCGTTGGGGTCCTCGTGCCTGCTGACCAGGCCGTGCGAGACGAGGCGGTCGACGATGCCGGTGACCGTGCCCAGGCCCACGCCGAGGTCGTGGGCCAGGTCCTGACCGGAGAGGGACCCCCTGACCGACAGCAGGAGGACCACCTTGAGCTGCCTCATGGTCAGGTTGGAGGTGAACAGCGGGGACTGCAGGTGGGCGAAGGCCCGCCCCAGCCCGCGCTGGGCCTCGGTGACTCGCCGGATCAGATCTTCACGCTCGTCGATCACTCTCACCCCTCGTTGCCTGAGAATCTTATCAGGAAGGTTGGTTTGCCCTAAATATTCGTTAAAGACGAAGTGTTAGGCTGAGGCGAATTCTCGGAGGGGACCTCATGACCGCATTAGCCCGGTTGAGCCTTGCCAACCGCAGCCTCGTCATCCTCGTGGCGCTCGTGCTCAGCGCGTTCGGCGCGTTCACGATCCCGCAGTTGAAGCAGCAGTTGCTGCCCTCGCTGGCCTTCCCCGGCGCCTTCGTCATCGCCTCCTACCCGGGCGCCTCGCCGGAGATCGTGGAGGACCAGGTCACCGAGCCGCTGGAGGACGCGTTCCAGGGGCTCGCCGGCATGGAGGAGATGACGTCCACGTCGAAGGAGGGCCTGGCACAGATCCAGGTCGCCTTCGCGTTCGGCACGGACATCGAGTCGTCCCTGAACGAGATGCAGCAGGCGGTCACCCGGGTCCAGCTGCCCGACGGCGTCGAGCCGCAGGTCACGGCCGGCAACACCGACGACATCCCGGTGATGGTGCTGGCCGTCGGCGACGGCGGCGACCCGCGGGCGATGGCCGACAAGCTGCGCCAGATCATGCTGCCGGAGTTGCAGGGCATCGAGGGCGTGCGCGAGGTGACGGTCACGGGCACCCGCGACGAGGTCGTGACGATCACTCCCGACCTCGGGAAGATGGTCAAGGCGGGCGTGTCGCCCACGCAGATCCCCGACGTGCTGCGGGCCAACGGCACCCCCGTGCCGGCGGGCGCGCTGACCGACGACGGCAAGTCGCTGACCGTCCAGGTGGGGGCGCGCGTCGACACGGTCGCCAAGCTCAAGGCCCTCTACCTGACCCCCGCCGCGCCCCAGGCCCAGCCGCAGGCGCAGCCCCAGCCACAGGCGCAGGGCCGGCCGCAGGCGCAGGGTCAGCCGCAGGGCGGCCGGCCGACGACAGGTCAGGCGCCGGCCGCCGCGCCGAAGCCCGTCCAGCTCGGTGACGTCGCCAAGGTCGAGCGCGGGCTGGCCGAGGCCACGTCCATCACCCGTACCGACGGCAAGACCAGCCTCGGCGTGTCGGTCACGATGGAGCCCGACGGCAACGCCGTCACCATCTCGCACGCCGTGCGCAAGGAGCTGCCCGACCTGACCAAGGCGCTCGGCGACTCCTCCGACACCGCGGTCGAGGTCGTCTTCGACCAGGCCCCCTACGTGGAGGAGTCCATCGAGAACCTCACCACCGAGGGCCTGCTCGGGCTGGCGTTCGCGGTGCTGGTCATCCTGGTGTTCCTGCTGTCGGTGCGCTCCACCGTCGTGACCGCGGTGTCCATCCCGCTGTCCGTGGTGATCGCGCTGATCGCGCTGTGGGCCGGCGACTACTCGTTGAACATGCTGACCCTCGGCGCCATGACGATCGCCGTCGGCCGGGTGGTCGACGACTCGATCGTGGTGCTGGAGAACATCAAACGCCACCTCGGCTACGGCGAGGCGAAGCTGACGGCGATCCTGTCGGCCGTGCGGGAGGTGTCGGGCGCCGTGACGGCCTCGACGCTGACGACGGTGGCGGTGTTCGCGCCGATCGCCGTGGTCGGCGGCATGGTGGGCGAGCTGTTCGGGCCGTTCGCCGTCACGGTGGCGGTGGCGCTGATGGCGTCGCTGGTCGTCTCGCTGACCGTGGTGCCGGTGCTGGCGTACTGGTTCCTGCGAGCGCCCGACCTGACGCCGGAGCAGGCGCGCGCCCAGCGCGAGCAGGCCGAGGCCAAGGAACTGCGCAGCCCGCTGCAGCGCGCCTACCTGCCGGTGCTGCGCTTCGCCACCCGTTTCAAGGTCGTCACGCTGGTCATCGGCCTGGTGGTGTTCGCCGGGACGATGGGCCTGGCCGGGCGCCTGGAGACCAACTTCCTCGACTCCTCGGGGCAGGACACCATCTCCGTCAACCAGCGCATGCCCGCCGGCAGCGACCTGGCCACCACCGACGCCGCGGCCAAGAAGGTCGAGGACGTGCTGGCCGGCATGGACGACGTCGAGTCGTACCAGGTGACCGTCGGCGGCGGCAACGCGCTGGCGGGCGGCTTCGGCGGTGGCGGCGGCGCCGACCGGGCCTCGTACTCCGTGACGATCAAGGAGGGCGCCGACACGCCGCGGATCGAGCAGGCGCTGCGCGAGAAGCTGGACGGCCTGTCCGGCGTCGGCGAGGTGCGCGTGGGAGCCGGCGGCGGGGGCGGGTTCTCCTCCGACACCGTCCAGATCATCGTGCAGGCACCCGACGCGGCGTCGCTGCAGACGTCCGCCGACGCGGTCAAGACCACGATGAGCCAGGTGACCGGGCTGCGCGACGTGGCCTCCAACCTCGAGACGAGCGCACCCCGCATCGAGGTGCGCGTCGACCGTGAGAAGGCGGCGGCCAAGGGCCTCACCGAGGCGCAGGTCGGCCAGTCGGTGGCGCAGGCCTTCCGCGGCGCGCCGCTCGGCCAGCTCACCCTGGACGGGCGCGCCAGCGACCTGGTCATGCGCGTCGGTGACGCGCCGAAGGACGTCGAGGAGATCGAGGACCTGCCGCTGCAGACCGCGACCGGCCTGATCAAGCTGTCGTCGGTGGCCGAGGTCGAGGAGGTGGCCGGCCCGACGCAGGTGACGCGCGTCGACGGCGCCCGCTCGGCCACGGTGACGGCGAAGGTCACCGCCAGCGATCTCGGCAGCATCACGCAGACGCTGACGCAGCGGCTGAAGGGCCTGGAGCTGCCGGCCGGGGCCTCGTACAAGATCGGCGGCGCGTCCGCCGACCAGGAAGAGGCGTTCGCCGACCTCGGGCTGGCCATGCTCGCGGCCATCGCCATCGTCTTCATGATCATGGTGGCGACGTTCCGCAGCTTCGTGCAGCCGCTCATCCTGCTGGTGTCGGTCCCGTTCGCGGCGACGGGCGCGGTGGGGCTGCTGCTGGCCACGGACACTGCGATGGGCGTGCCTGCGCTGATCGGCATGCTGATGCTCATCGGCATCGTGGTCACCAACGCCATCGTGCTGATCGACCTCATCAACCAGTACCGCGACCAGGGCATGGGCATCGTGGAAGCGGTGATCGAGGGCGGCCGGCGCAGGCTGCGGCCCATCCTGATGACCGCCATCGCCACGATCTGCGCGCTGACGCCGATGGCGCTGGGCGTGACGGGCTCCGGCGGGTTCATCTCGCAGCCGCTGGCCATCGTCGTCATCGGCGGCCTGATCAGCTCGACCCTGCTGACCCTGGTCCTGGTTCCGACGCTCTACGTGATGGTGGAGCGGACCAAGGAGCGGCTCCGCCGCCGCCCCGAGGCCGGCGTACCGCCTCGCCAGGACGCCGACGCCGCCGGGAAGGACAAGCTCGCCGGCCAACCGGCCTGACACCTCCCCGCAGAAGCCCCGGCCGCCCGCCGGGGCTTCTCCCGTTCCACCCTCGTCGCGGGAACGCGGCGGCCGGGGCCTGGCGCACGCCGGATCGGCCGGTGCTCACGTGCCGATCGCTCGGAGCCGTACAGCGGTGCGGCTATGGTGATCACCACAGTGCGGACAATGAGGAGGCACCCCCGGGTGGGTAAGATCAAGCGAAGTGCAACCCTCGCTCTCGGGATGGCCGCCACGCTGGCGGCGTCCGTGACGTTGAGCGGTCCTGCCATGGCGGCGTCCTCGCCCATCGAGGCCTGTGGCGGCGGCAGCTACCATGTGATCGACAGCCACGCCTTCGGCTCCAGCGCCACCACCTACCTGCTCTACAACGGCAGCAGCAACTGCGTGGTGACCTGGAAGACCGGAGCGAGGGGCAACACTGCCTGGGTGCGTGCGATGGTGCAGGCGTACGGCTCGCCGGGCGACGTGGACGCGAATCACTACCGCTACTACGCCGGCCCGGTCAAGGCCTATGCGCCGGGCAAGTGCATCAAGTGGGGCGGCTCCTACGGCGACCAGTGGTGGGAGAGCCCCTGGGAGCACTGCGGCTGACCTCGACGCCTCACTGCGGAGAGATCGCAGTGCGCTGGGCAGGGGCGGACATCACGTTCGGGCCCCTGCCGGTCGCGAGAGTCCGGGCACCGACCCCGGCACCGCCAAGCCGGCGAGGGCCATCAGGAGGACCAGCCATCCGACCCGGTCGGCCAACCCCATGGCGCGTGGTCGGCGTCTCGACCGGCGACACCCGCGACAGCACGGCGAGGCGGACGGTGTGTCACGGCGACGGCAATGTCACCGATCGGTGATCGCGGAGGACCCCTCATGGAGGTGTTTACCGGGATGATGGTGGCGATCTCCCGGGCTCCCGGGAAGGCCGTCATCTCAAGTCGAAAGCGAACCCATGGGCGAGAACCAGCAACCGACCCCCTTCCGCCCTGATCGGATCCGTGTCTCGCACGACGAGCGCGAAGCGGTGGTGGAGCGGCTCAACACGGCGGCGGCTGAAGGACGACTCGACTTCGCCGAGCTGGAAGCGCGGCTGGATCTGGCGCTGAACGCCAGGACCTACGCCGACCTGGCACCCCTCACCGCCGATCTGCCCTCGGAGGCTCCCCTGGAGCCGCTGGTCGTCAAGGGAGGCATGAGCGGCGCAGCGCGGACCGGGCGCTGGCGGGTGCCTGCCCGGATCACCGTGTACGGCGGCATGGGCAGCGTCAAGCTCGACTTCACCCAGACCCAGTGCCGGCTGCCCGAGATCGTGATGGAGGTGCACGGACAGACGGGCGGTGTCACGATCATCATCCCCGACGGGTGGGTGGCGGAGACCGCCGACATGGAGCCCGGCCTCGGCGGCTTCAGGGACAAGACCACGTCGGAGCGGCTTCCCGGGACGCCGCGGATCCGCCTTGCCGGCGATGGCGGGACCGGGGGCGTGGTCATCCGCCACCCGAACAGCTGGGAACGCCGCATGCAGCGGCGCGGCGGCGGGTGAGGAAGACGGGTCGAGGGACGGCGCTTGCTACGCCGTTCGGTGTAACGCGTACGGCGAACGGTGCAAGGCCAGGTGACGACCAACCGATGACGCGCTCCCGCTGCGGTCCGGCCTAGCGTTTCTCGTCGAGACAGCCGGATGAGAGATGGAGAGATCGCCATGAGCAGGAGAGCGATGACTGCGGTCGCCGGGTTGAGCTTGACGGCCGGTCTGCTGGGAGTGGCCGGCGCGCCGGCCGGTGCCCAGGCCGGCGCGGCCGGCGCGGCCACCGCTGCGATGGCCGCGCCGAAGCCGCCGAAGGGCGCCAGGGCGGTGGTTCAGGTCAGCCCCAATCCCACCACCGAGCGAGGGCAGGAGGTGACGATCACCGGTCGCTGCGGCGGCGGCGAAGGGCTCAAGGCCGTGATCGGCGGACTCGACAGGGAGCACCCGGTGATGCGGAACATCCGCATCATCAAGGACGACCCGAAGGGATTCGTGGCCAGGGCGACCCTCGACCCCAAGATCGGTAACGGCGTCGGGCCCGTGTTCGTCGACTGTGGCGGCGAGGCAGGCGTGACCCTGCTGGTCACCCACGTCTGATCCGAACCTTCCCACCCCGGGCCGGTAACGGCTCCAGAGCTTCCGCAGTCCTTGAGTCCGCCGTCCACGCGGCCACGGAAGCCGACCATGCCGACGGCGTCGCCCATGTGACCACCTGGGCGACGCGGTCCCCGGTAGGCCCCGGCGCGGCGTCACACCCGTCACCCCTCGAGAAAGGGCCTCCGCGTGGCCGAGCCGTCCCCACGATGCGAACCCGCTCATGTCCGGCACCTCGCCCGGATCGCCGACATCGCCCTCGCCGCCCTCACTGTGGTCTTCTTCGTCGCCGTGGCCCTGGCCACCGGGGTGCGCAGCCCCTGGCAGGGCACGATTCCCCTCGGCCTGCTTCTCGGAGTGCTCCTGCTGGTCAGACGCCGCTGGCCGATGACCGTGCTGCTGCTGTCGATCGGTGGGATCTTCGTCTTTCACCTCACGGGACACTGGTCTCCCGCCGGTTGGATCTGGCCGGCCGCGGTCGCCTACTTCACCGCCGCCACCACACCACGCGTGCGCTGGGTGGCCGCCATCGGCCTGGCCCAACTGATCTACTCGGCGGTCGACTTCCGCTGGGTCCTGGGCACGAACCCGACCCGCTACGTGTTCCACGTCGCGGGCGAAGGACTGCTCCTGGTGATCCTCATCGCCGCGGGCCTCACCTACGCCGCCGCGATACGCTGGCGCGAGCGGCTGCGCGAGTCCGACAGCCGTGCCCGTGCCGCCGAGGAACGGCTGCGCGTCTCGCACGAAGTGCACGACATCGTCGCGCACACGCTGGCCGTCGTCGGCGTGCAGCTCAACGTCGCCGCCGACACCGTCCAGGAGGATCCGGCCGAGGCCGCCGCCGCGCTACGCCTGGCCAAGGACGTCAGGAACCGGGCGATGACCGACCTCCGCTCCCTCATCACGATCTTGCGTGACAGTCCCGGCGGCACCGCGCCCCAGCCCGATCTGTCCTCCTTGGACACGCTCGTCGCCGACGCCCGCACCTCGGGACTTGAGGTGACCCTCGCCGAGCACGGCGACCGCGTGGCCGTCCCCGCGCTCCCCGCCATCGCCGTGTACCGCGTCGTACAGGAGTCCCTCGCCAACACGCTCAAGCACGCGGGGGCGAGCAGGGCCGAGGTGACGATCGGCTACCAGCCTCGCTCGATCACCGTTGAGGTCGTCGACAACGGCCGCAGCGTCACCGGCGGCGCCGACGTCGCCGAAGGCCATGGCCTGGCCGGTATGCGCGAGCGGGTGAGCGCCCTCGGGGGCGCGCTCACCGCAGGACCCCTCCCCGGCGGCGGCTTCGCCGTGCGGGCCGACATCCCTGTGGCAGGCTCGACGGCATGACGATCAAGGTGCTCCTCGCCGACGACCAGGCACTCGTACGGGCCGGCTTCCGCAGCCTGCTGGCCCGCTCCCGGGACATCACGGTCGTCGGCGAAGCTCAGGACGGCGACGAAGCCGTACGGCTGGCCGCGAGCACCCACCCCGATGTGATCCTCATGGACATCCGCATGCCGGGCACCGACGGGATCATCGCCACACGCCGCATCGTCACCGACCCGGCCACTCCGGGCTGCCGTGTCATCATCCTCACCACGTTCGACACCGACGAACACGTCTTCGCCGCCCTGCGCGCCGGAGCCAGCGGCTTCCTCACCAAGGAAGTGGAACCCGCCGACCTGCGCCGGGCGGTCGCCGCGGTCGCGGGCGGAGACGCGCTCCTGTCGCCGGGCGTGACCCGGCGCGTCATCGAGCAGTTCGCCCACCGGCAGGGCCTCGCGCCGGGCGCCGGGCAGCGGCTGGCCGTCCTCACCTCCCGGGAACTGGAGACGGTCAAGCTGGTGGTGCTCGGACTGTCCAACGACGAGATCGCCGAGCGCCTCGTCATCAGTCCGCTCACCGCCAAGACCCACATCACCAGGGCCATCGCCAAGCTGGACGTGCGCGACAGGGTCCAGCTGGTCATCCTGGCCTACGAGAGCGGCCTGATCCGGCCTGGCGTGTGACGCCGGCCGTGTGACGCCGGCCGTGTGACGCCGGCCGTGTGACGCCGGCCGTGTGACGCCGGCCGTGTGACGCCGGCCGTGTGACACTGTCCGCGGCGGCGCGGCATCCGCCGCGCCGGGTGCGCGTCGGTGACGTCACCTCGCAACGGCGGAGCGCGCCGCCCGCGCCGCGGGCGGCGCGCCACCGCTCAGCCGGGGAAGACCGCGCTGTGCAGGTCCACGGGGTTGGCGGCGTCGCTGGTGGACACGCCGTACACGGCGGTAAAGGCGCTGCCGACCGAGACGAGGCCGGTGTAGTCGCCGATGAGGCGTCCCACGCTGGTGGCCGGTACCTTCCGCGCGTCGAACGGCCCCTCGATGTGCTGCTCGCGCCAGGACTTGGGCTGCGTGCAGTTGCTCGCGCAGGTGACGGCCCACAGGTCGGTGGGCAGGGTGGCGGGGTCGGGGGTGTTGTTGCGGAAGTCGTAGTAGGTGACCGCCACGGTGCCCGTCCGGGACGCGGCGACGACCGGCACGGCGGCGGAGCCGGTGGGCGTCCGGTCCACGCGAACCGGGCTGGACCAGGTCTTCCCGCCGTCCGCCGATCGCGAGTAGGCCACGTGGAAGGTGCCGTCGGACTCCTGGCTCTGCCAGACGGCGTTCACCACCTGGGTGCCCGGCTGGGCGGCCAGCAGGGGCAGGGCCGCGTTGCGGATCGGGTCGCCCGAGTTGTCCGGGTCCGGGATGCGGGGGCCCACGGCGAGCGGGGCCGGGACGTTCAGCGTCGGCGCCGACCAGGTCCGGCCGCCGTCGGTCGAGCGGATGACCTGGGTGGAGCCGTCGGTGGTCGTCTCGTGGTGCATGCCGATCAGCAGCGTCCCGTCAGGGAGCGCCACGAGCTGGGTGCCGATGACGCCGCTGTTGGTCGGCACGTCGTACACCTTGCTGGTGGTCCAGGTGCGCCCGTCGTCGGTCGACTTGGCCAGGTAGACCGGCTGCACCCAGTTCGGGGTGGTGCTCGTCGACTGGTCGTCGATGCGGTCCCACACCGCGTAGACCACGCCCGGGCGGTACGGGTCCGCGGTCACCGACGGGCGGTCGTTGAAGAACCGCGGGTTGTCGTCGCGCTGCAGGGTGACCGGGCGGTCCCAGGTCCGGCCGCCGTCGGCGGACCGGGCCACCAGGATGGCGGTCACGTCGCCGGCGCGGGACATCGACAGGGACGCGGCCACCGCCGTACCCGACGGGGTGACCGTGACCCAGTGGTCCGTCGTGACGTCGTAGTCTCCGCCGTTCTCGGCCGTGCCGCCGTTGCACCGGGAGAAGGCGGGCTGGTTCTCGGACGGCTTCCAGGTCAGACCGTAGTCGTCCGACACGGCGGCGACCGCGCCGTTGCTGCCGTACCGGCTCCAGCGGTCCTGCTGGAACACCGTGACGAGGCGCTGCGGACGCTTCGGGTCCCGCGCCAGCATGGGCAGGACTTCGGTGTTGGGATTCAGGGTGTAGCCGTCGGCCGGGGGAAGTCCGCAGTCCGGGGAGAGCGGGCTGAGCCCCGAGACCGGCCGGACGATGGCAGGGCCGGGGGTCGCGGTGTCGTCGGCGGCGGCGGGCTGCGCGACGGTGCAGGCGAGCAGCGTGGCCGCTGCGGCTAACAGTGCCCTGGAGCGTCGGATCACGAGCTTTCCTCATCTTCGTTGGATCTCTGGGACGTCGCCTCCCCGCCGGGGTGACGTGGCACCCTTCCGGGAGTCGGCGAACGACGCAGGGAAGATTACAGCCACAAGATCAGCTTCGTCCGGCTCTTGGCGACAGGCGCGGTCGAGGATGTCTCCGACCAGCACGGACAGGGCGATCGCGAAGCTGACCGGCGTCTCGACAGGCGGACGGCGCGGAGTCAGCGCGGGCGCTCCCGGGGTCGGGCATGCGCCGCTTCCGCGGTCGGGCGTGCGCCGCTTCGGCGGCTCGGCCGGTACGCCCACAACGAAAAGAATTCTTGAGACTTGTGGCGTTGCGTTCCTTCCCGAGAAGTGTCGTAGGCTGATTATCGAGCGCATGCGCGTGCCGCTGCCGATCCATCGTCCCCGATTCGGGTATTTCGTCGGAGTGGCGCTTTCGCCGGTTGCCGGACACGTCATCGACCGCGAATAGTCCGGGGATTTCATATTGCCCGTCGGGTCATCACGGATAATCGTCGTGGCTTTGCCGCATGCCATTTCCTCCGGCACGAGCTGTGGCGTGCCACGTCACGCCGTTCTGCGGGAAGCCGCCCAGGGGGAATGACGGGAGGTTGCATCATGGCGACCGAGGTCAGAGGCGGAAACAGGACCGCGAGCCGAGCGGTGGCGGCGTGGAGCGTGCGAGCGGCCGCCGTGCTGCTCTCCCTGGCCATGCTGCCGACGCTGGGGACCGCCGCGCTCGCCGCCGCGCCGGACGAACCGCCGAGAGTCGTTCCCAGCGTCCCCGGCACGGGCAGCCTGCCCGGCAGCGTCGTCGTCCGGTGGGAGCATCCCGTCCCCGTGTGCACCGGGATCGGCTGCGTCTGGGACTATTCGGTCGAACGGCTGGAGCCGTACCAACGCTGGGACAACGTGAAGCCGGACCGGCGTGACCTCTTCGACAGCGGACTGCGGCCGGACACCGAGTACACCTATCGTGTCTGCGCCTACTTCATCACCGAGGAGGACAACGAACCGGCCTGCTCGGAGGGCGCCGGCCGGACCGCCCCGCCCGAGACTCCCAGGCCGCAGAATCGTCCGCCCCGGCCCCGGATCGTCGAGCATCACGCGGGTCCGACGTGGATCGGCATCAAATGGGAAGCCGGTTACGACTACGATTCGTACTTCGTCAACTTCACCGGCCCGTTCGGAACGGCGAAGGGGCCGCGCGAGTTGCGTACCGTCCACCACGACGACGACGGGACGTGGGGTTATCAGCGCGTCGACGGTCTGCTGCCGGGCCGCGCCTACGACTTCTCGGTGCAGGGGTGTACGGAGACCATTTTCGGCATCGGCAGCGACAACTGCCACGACTGGGCTCTGGGATACCGTGCCTCCACCCTCGCGTACCCGACGCACTCCGGTCCCGACACCTGCGCTCCGCCGTTCGTCTGGCGGGAGGCGTTCGCCGGGGACCATGTCTGTGTCGAGGTGCACCGGCGCAAGCAGGTGGCCGCGGACAACGACCAGGCGCAGAACCGGCGGGCGTACACCTGCACTCCTCCCAACTGCGTCTTCGTCGCGCCGGACGACTGCAAGGTCCCCTATGTCTGGCGCGAGGCGCGCCCGAGCGACCACGTGTGCGTGAGCGTGCAGGAACGCTCACAGGTGGCGGCCGAGAACGCCCTGGCCAACGAGCGCCGCGCGGTCCCGCGCTAGGGAGCCCTCGCGCGGCAGGTCCGAGCGGGGCATGACGCGCCAGGCCGCACGTCCGTACTGGGCGGTCGGTTCGGTGGCCGTGCTGACGCCGACGGCGGTGTCCATGGTACTCGTGGCGATCCTGTGACCACCGGGCGGCTCGTTCCGGGCCACGACCGGCGGGGATGGCGCTAGGTTGGGCCGGTTACGAGCAGCGGAACAGCACGTGACCAGGCCCCGACCTCAAGCCGCACCCGTCCGGGAGACACGATGCCCAGCCCGAAGACCGCGGTCGACGTGGTGGTCCTCACCATGAACGACCGGCCCGAGGCGTTCTCGCAGGCGATGGAGTCCCTCCTCGCCCAGCGGGACGTCGACCTGCGGGTGGTCGTGGTCGGCAACGGGGTCGTCCCCGCCCGGGTGCCCGCGGGCGTCCGTACCGTGACGCTGCCGGTCAACGAGGGCATCCCGCAGGGCCGCAATGTCGGCGCCGACGCGCTGGGCGGCGCGGGCGGCGGCGAGTTCGTCTTCTTCTTCGACAACGACGCCGTCCTGCCCACGCCTGACACGCTGGCCCGGCTCGTCGCCGAAGCCCGCAGGCACCCCGAGGCCGCCTACATCCAGCCGCGCATCGCCGACCCGGACACCGGTGTGACCCTGCGCCGCTGGGTGCCGCGCCTGCGCGCGGGCGACGCCGGCCGGCGGGGCACCATCACCGTCATGGCGGAGGGGGTGGTCCTGGTGCGCCGCGCCGACTACGAGCGCGCCGGCGGCTGGCCCGGCCACTTCTTCCTCTTCCACGAGGGCGTCGACCTGAGCTGGCGGCTGTGGGACCTGGGGCGCACCGGCTGGTACGCGCCCGACATCGTCATCCACCACCCCGCGACCGACCCCGCCCGGCATGCCGGCTACTACCGGCTCGTCGCCCGCAACCGGGTCTGGCTCGCCTTCCGCCGCCTGCCCGCGCCCCTGATCCCCGTCTACCTGGCGACCTGGGCGGTGCTCAGCGTCACCCGGATCCGGTCCCGGGCCCACCTCGCCGTCTGGTTCGCCGGCCTGCGGGAAGGGCTCAGGGGCGGTCACGGGCAGCGCCGGCCGATGTCGTGGCGCACCGTCCTGCGGCTGACCCGGGCCGGTCGTCCGCCGATCGTGTGAGTACGGTCCGCCCGCGCCGGGACGGCGGTGGCCGCTTCAGGGCGAGCTTCGGCGCGCCTTGCCGGCGGCCCGCCACTCCGGCGCGAGCACCGACCAGACCTCGATGTCCTGCAGCTCCCCCCGGTGGCGGAAACTCTCCCTAAGCACGCCGTCCCTCGTCATCCCGAGCCGCCGCGCCACGGCGATGCTGGCCTCGTTCGCCGAGGAGACCCGCCACTCCACCCGGTGGATGCCGCGTTCCTCCACGGCCCAGTCGATGATCACCCGTGCCGCCCGGGTGACCAGGCCGCGGCCTGCCGCCGACGGCTCCAGCCAGCAGCCCGCCTCGGCGACGCCCTGCGCGACGTCCATCGTCCGGAACAGGACGCCGCCGACCAGCTTGCCGTCGGTCCAGATGCCGTGGATGCGCCCGGTGTCGGCCGCGGCCTTGTCGGCGTACGCCTGGAGGAACGAGCGGCTCGACGCCAGGTCCGTGACCACGTCGGCCAGCGCGATGTGCCGGCCGACGAACTCCCGTCCCCGGTCCATGTGGGCCAGGAACTCCTCGGCCCGCCACGGCTCGAGGGGGCGCAGCTCCGCGCCGTCGTCACCCAGGGATACCGCGAACATCGTCCCTCCACGGTGGAAACCGGTACATGTCGGGACGGATCTTCTCACAAGGGGTGTCACCGCCGGTTCACGGCCGTACCTCGTAGACCAGGTTGAACGGGGTCTGCGCGGCCCGCCGGAACCGGGTGAAACCCGCCTCGGCCGTCACGGCGCGGACAGCGGCCTCGCCGGCCTGCGCCCCCAGCGCGTGACCGCCCTCCTGGGACAGGCCGTTGGGGACGCACAGGAACGTGGAGGCGCTGTAGTACAGCCGCCCCACAGGCGTGAAGTTCTCCTCGACCCGGTCCGCGGCGAACGGCTCCACCAGCAGCCACGTCCCGTCCGGGGCCAGCGCCCGCCGCACCCGCCGGGCCGCGCCGAGCGGGTCGCCCATGTCGTGCAGGCAGTCGAACATCGTCACCAGGTCGTAGCCCGTGCCGGTGAAGGTCTGCGCGGTGGCCACCTCGAACGTCACCCGGTCGGCCAGCCCGCTCTCGGCGGCCTTCTCGCGAGCCAGCGCCACCGACTCGGCGTGGTAGTCGAAACCGGCGACCGCGGTGCGCGGGTACGCCTCGGCCAGGATCAGCGACGACGAGCCGAGACCGCAGCCGACGTCGGCGACGCGCGCCCCCGCGCCGAGCTTCGCCTCGACCCCGTCCAGCGCGGGAATCCAGTTCGGGACCAGCGCGGCGGCGTACCCGGGCCGGAAGAAGGCGTCGCAGCCGACGAAGACGTCCTCGTCGTGCTCGTGCCAGCCGACCCCGGCGCCGGTGCGGAACGCCTCGGTGATGCGCGGCTCGGCCCGCAGCATGCCCAGCGAGATCAGGAACGCCGCCGGCACGTTCGGCCCCGCCGGGTCGGCCAGGCAGAACGCCTGCTCCTCGGTCAGCGAGAACCGGCCGGTCAGCGGATCGTAGTCGGCGTACCCGCCGGCCGCCTGGCCGCGGAGCCACTCGGTGAGATAACGCGGATGGCAGCCGGTCCGCTCGGCGAACTCCGCGGGCGTCGCGGGGCCCTCGGCGAGCGCGTGGTAGAGGCCGAGCCGGTGACCGATCACGACGGATCCGGCGGCGTCGGTCGCCGCCAGGTCCGCCACCATCCGCTCCATGAACTGGTTCACCTTGTCGTGGTCCATCGTCGTCCCCCCTCTCTCCGGGCCCGGCTCGTGCCGGTCCCACCCGAAAGGCTCCACGCGCCGCCTGTCACGGCTCTCCCACGGCGTTATCGTCGTCCTAACAGGACGCATCTCTCCTGGTCACGGGCATGATGGGGGAGAGGAGGTGGCATGGCGGCCGACTGCCCGCCGCCGGTCCGGGTCGAGGTGCTCGGACCGCTGCGGCTGCTCGTCGACGGCGCGCCGGTGGACGTCCCGGGCCCGAAGCGGCGCGCCGTGCTCGCGCTGCTCGCGCTCGCCGAGGGGCGCGTCGTCACGGTGGAGCGGCTCGTGGACGCGCTGTGGCCGTCGGAGGTGCCCGAGTCGGGACGGCAGGCCCTGCACAACCACGTGTCCCGGCTGCGCGGCCATCTCGGCCCGGCGGCCGGACGGCTGACGCTCCGGCACGACGGCTACCGGCTCGACCTCGGGGGAGACGGGCTCGACGTGGCACACGCCCGCGCGTCGCTGGCCGCCGCGCGGACGGCGGCACGGCACGACCCGGGCCGCGCGTTCTCCGTGCTGCGGGAGGCGTACGGGTTGTGGCGGGGGCCGGTGCTCGCCGACCTCACCGAGGTGGAGCCGATCGCGGCCGCGGTCGAGGAGTACGCGCGGCTGCACCGCGAGGTGACCGACGCGATGATCGCCGCCGCCGTCGACGCGGGTCAGGCCGACCGGGTCCTGGACCGCGCCGCCGCGTCCTGCGCCGCCGACCCGCTGCGGGAGCCCGCGGTGCTCCTGCTCATGCGGGCGCTGGCGGCCACCGGGCAGGCGCCCGAGGCGCTGCGCGTCGCCCGGGCGCACCGGCGCCGGCTGGCCGACGAGACCGGCCTCGACCCGTCGCCCGCCCTGGACGAGCTCGAACGCGCGGTCGCCCGAGGCGCCGCCGGACCCCGCCCCGCCTCCACTCCGGCACCCCCCGCCCACCCCGGCCCCGCCGGTCCACCACCGCCCGCCGAGCGCCCGTCGCCCACACCGCGCCCCGGGCCTGCCGGGCCGGCCGCACACCCGGGGCTCGGTGTGTACGACGGGCTCAGGACGCCCGTCGCCCCCGCCACCCCGTTGATCGGCCGCGCGCCGCAGGTCGCCGCCCTGCACCAGGTGCTGGCCGCCGAGCGGCTGGTCACCCTCGCCGGTCCCGGCGGCGTCGGCAAGACCCGGGTCGCCCTGGAGGTGGCGCGGCAGAGCGGCCCCGCCCCGGTCCTGATGCTGGCACCGGTCACCGACCCCGCCGCCATCGCCCACGCGCTGGCCGCGGCCCTGAACCTGAAAGTCGTCCAGGGCGACGTCCTGTCCGCCTGCGTCGCCCTGCTCGGCGACCAGCCCGGCCTGCTCGTGATCGACAACTGTGAGCACCTGCTCGACGGTGTCCGCGACCTGACCGGCGTGCTCCTGTCCTGCTGCCCCCGCCTCCGCCTGCTGGCCACCAGCCGCGAACCGCTCGGCCTGGCCGCCGAACACGTCTCACGGCTGGCCCCGCTGGCGCTGCCGCACTCCGCCGAGGACCCGTCGCGGGTCCCGTCCGTGGCGCTCTTCCTCGACCGGGCCCACCGGGTGCGCCCCGGCCCGCCACCCACTCCGGACGACCTGCGCGCGGTCGCCGACATCGTGCGCAGGCTCGACGGCATGCCGCTGGCCATCGAACTGGCCGCCGGCCGGCTGTCCACGTTCTCCCTGACGGACCTGCGCGACCGCCTCGACCGCTCGCTCGACCTGCTCGGCGGCGGCACGTCCGGCGCCGACACGCGGCACCGGACGCTGCGCGCGACGATCGACTGGTCCTACCGGCTGCTCACGGACGACGAACGGCGGCTGTTCCGGCACCTGTCGGTGTTCGCCGACGGCGTCGCGCTCGACACCGCCGAGCGTCTCGCCGCCGGGCTGGGTCTGCGCGGCGATCCCGGCAGCGCGCTGGCCCGCCTCGTCGACACCTCCATGATCGAGGCCAGGTTCGAGGGCGGCACCCGCTACCGCATGCTGGAGACGCTGCGGGCGTTCGGGCTGGACCGGCTGGCCGCGGCGGGCGAGGACGAGGCCGCGGCCGAGCGCATGCTGCGCTGGGCCACCGAGCTCACCGCCTGGATCGCCGAGACGATGACCACCGGGCGGGAGCCGGACGCCGATGCCGTCCTGCGCCGCGAGCTGCCGAACCTGAGGGCCGCCTGGCGGCTGGCCCGTGACCGGCGCGACCCTGACGCCGCCGCGGCGATGGTCGTCGCCCTGTACGAGGCGGTCGCCTACCGCGACCTCGCCGAGATCCGCGACTGGGCGGAGGAACTGGCCGGCGATCCGGCTCTCGCCGTCCACCCGCGCGCCCCGGCGGTGTTCGGCACCGCGGCGGAGGCCGTCTACCACCGCGGCGACTACCGGCGGGCCGACCGGCTCGCCCGCGCCGGCCTGGCCAAGGTGTCCGGCGGCGATGGGCCGGCCAAGGTGTCCGGCGGCGACGGGTCCTGGCACTGCCTGTCGGTGCTGTCGGTGGCCGACCTGGCCCGCGGCGCCTACGGCGACGTCGTCGAGCACTCCCTGGCCGCGGCCGAGCTGGCCGGTCCGCAGCGGGAGAACCTCGGGATCGCCGCCCTGGCGAAGGCGTACGCGGGCGACCTCGACGCGGCGCGCGAGCTGAACGACCGGGGGCTCGCCGCCGCGGTGTCGCCCACGATGCTGTCGTGGGGCGCGTACGTGGCCGGCGAGATCGACAACGCGGCAGGCCGCAGCGAACCGGCCGAGCGGCACTACCTCCGCGCCATCGACCTGGCGCGCGCCTCGGGCGCGACGTTCCTCGTCGGCGTCGCGACCGTCGGCCTGCTCACCGTGCGCGCCGAGGCCGGGCGGACGCCGGAGGCCCTCGGCGGCTACCGGGACGTCATCGACTACTTCGCCCGCAACGGCAACTGGACCCACCTGTGGGTCACCTTGCGCAACCTCGCCGGCCTGCTGCGCCGGCTCGGTGACGACGAGCCGGCGGCGCTGATCGACGCGGCGGCCGGCCAAGCCCCCGACGCCCCCGCCGTGAACGCCGCCCCCGACGCCCGGGCCGTCGCCCATGACGCTGCCACCGCCTGCGCCGGCACCCACGACGCCCCGACCATGATCGCCGCCCCGCCGTCGTGCGCCGCCCCGGTGACGCCCGTCCTGGGCCGGGCCGCCGTGCTGGACGTCGCCAGGCGGGCGATCGAGCGGAACCTCACCCGTTCATGACGGCCGCCCGTCCGCTGCGGGCACGCGCGCCGGTTCGGTGAAGGCCTCGTCGGCGACCCACTCGGTGAACCGGTCCACGCCCAGGCCGGCGATGAGCGCGCCCGTCTGGGTCTCCTGCGCCGCCAGCGCGCGCGCCTTGCGGGCCGCGGTCCGCGCGTCCAGCACGAGGTCCACCGCCAGCCGGTGAGCTGGGGTCGTGACCGGGTAGCCCGGCGGGAAGATGCCCAGGCTCGCGTTGAGCGCGTCCCAGCGGGCCGCCCGCCGTTCGGCGAACGTCGCGTGCAGCAGCCGCGCCCCGGACGGGGCGGCACGGCCGAACGCCGCGGTCGTCCAGGCCGAGACCGCCTGGTGGTCCGGGTGGCCGGTGATGCCGTCCGGGCCGAAGGTGAGCACCGTGTCCGGGCGGACCCGTTCCATGATCTCGCACAGCCGCGTGACCGCGCCGGACGCCGGGACCGCCGCGCACCGGCCGTCGCGGTAGCCGAGCCAGTGATGCTCGTCCACCCCGAGGATCTCCAGGCAGCGTGCCAGTTCGCGCGTCCGCGCCGCCGCCAGTCTGTCCGGCGGCCACGTCTCGGGGTTCGGAGTGCCCAGCTCGCCACGCGTCGCGGTCACGCACACCACCCGCGACCCGCCGTCGCGGGCCAGCGCCATCACTCCGCCGGACAGGTACGCCTCGTCGTCCGGGTGTGCCCAGACGCCCAGGATGGTGCCCAGTCCGGCCACGTCGCGAACTGCCGTGCTCATGCCTCTGCCCTCCTGCCGGGTCGCCGGGCGAGGATCGCGTGCCCGGCGAGCCCGGCGCCGCAGCACGCCACGGCGAACGGCCACAGCCGGCCGGCTCCGGCGGTGTCGACCACCAGGCCCCCGGCCAGCGCGCCGGTCGCCGCCCCGAGCTGGACGGCGGAGCTGTTCAGGGCCAGCGGCAGCGGTCCCCGCTCCCCGGCCGCCCCGAGCAGCCGATGCTGCTGCGCGGACACGAACGCCCAGGCCGCGACGCCCCACCCGGCCATGACCGCGTCATCGCGCATCTCGTCCTCCACGTCCACGCACGCCCCGATCGTCGGGGGAGCGCCTCGCACGGCGCTCTCACGGCGCTGTCGCGGTCGCGGGGACCCCGCGGGCAGGATTCGCTCCTGTACGGCTCGTCCTGCGGGGAACTCACGCCGGTGGGGCGAAGCCGCGCCGGGCCCGGTCGGCGCGGAAGGCGTCCAGCCGGTCGAAGCCGAGGTCGCGCACCCAGAGCGGCGTCCGCGGGGCGGCGGTGGAGCAGTCGCCGGGCGTCCCCGGGGCAGCGGTCGGCGAATCCGGTGACGCCGGCGCGCCGGTGCCCGTCGAACGCGGCCTCGTGGCTCCTGCAGGGTGCCACACGTGCGGCCGGGCCGCCCCGGCGGGTCAGCGGGGGCCGGCGGCCTCGAGCAGGATCCTCAGCAGGTCCTGCGGCGCGTCCCGCATGAGGTTGTGCCCGCTGTCGAGCGCGTGCGTCGTCCAGGCGGGGTCCTCGCGCAGCCGGTCGTGGACGGAGGTGAAGGGGGACTCGCCGTCCCAGCCCGCCGCGTACACGTAGACGAGGCGCTGGACGCCCGTGTGGTCACCGGTGAGCCGGAGCGGCTGGAGCAGGGAGGCGACCGGGTGCGGTGTGGCCCGGGGATCGAAGAACGGCATGGGCCGCGTCGCGTATCCGGTGTCCACCACGTCCGCGTACCACTGCCGCTCGCGGTCGGTGACGAGGCTCCAGCAGGAGTCGCCGTCGCCCGGCACCATGGCGTCCAGGTACACCATGGCGCTCACGCGGCCGGGCACGCGGTCGGCGACTCCGGTGATCACCATGCCGCCGTAGCTGTGGCCGACCAGCACGGCGTCGTGGATGTCGGCGGTCGCGAGGACCGCGGTGACGTCCAGGATGTGGGTGTCGAGGTTCACTCCGCCGTGGAGGAGGTGGCTGCGCTCGCTGAGCCCGGTCAGCGTGAGCGGGAGGGCGTCGTGCCCGTGGCCGCGCAGCTGTCCGGCGAGGTCGTCGAAGCACCAGCCGCCGTGGCACATGCCGGGGATCAGGATGAAGGTCGCCATGGTGGTGCTCCTTGTCGGGGTCGTGCTTGTCGTCATGGTCGGGTACGTGCTGGTCTGGGGGCCGGGCGCTGGTCAGGCATCCGGCCGGGGGAGGGGAGCGGGCCGCGGGAGGGGAGCGGGGCGCGAACGGCCGGCGATCAGCGCGCTGAGGGCCGCCGCGGCGCACAGGACCGCGGTCCAGGCCAGGGTGGCGTCGGTCGAGGTGCGGTCGGCGAGGAGTCCGGCGAGCCAGGGGCCGGCGGTCTGGCCGGCCGCGAACAGCGTGGTGAACGCCGCCAGCGTGGCGGTCCAGTCGGCGGGCGAGGTGTCGGCCTTGATGAGTGCCGTGACGGCCGCCGGGACCCCCATGAACGTCGCCCCGTAGACGATCGCGGAGGCGAGGATGACCGGCGGCGCGGGTGCCGCCAGGGCCAGCGCCGCGCCACCGGCGAGGAGGCCGAGCAACGTGGTCAGGGTGCGGGTGCCCGGCCAGCGGGCGGTGGGACGGCTCCACAGCGCGGGCGCCGCCACGACGGCCAGGCCCAGCGCCGTCCAGGTGAGCACCACCTGCCCCGTGGGGGCGTGCCGGTCGGCGAGGTAGGCCGACAGGAAGGTGATGTAGGTGATGTATCCGGTGGCGAACAGCAGGTAGGCCAGGGCGACGCCCCAGAGCGGGCGCACGTGGGCCCGTCCGGTGGTGGCGGCCGGGCTGTCCGCGCCGGCCCGCACGGCGGTCCAGCTGATCAGTGTCGCCAGGGCGGCGGCGGCGCTCAGCCCGGCCCAGGCGAGGTGGCGGTGGTCGCCGAGCGGCGGGATGGTGGCGCCGCTGAAGACGATGCCCAGCCCGGTGCCGGCGAAGTACACGGTGATGGGCGTGCCGGAGGCGGCGCGGGCGGCGATGCGTGAGGCGATCACGCCTCCGGTGACGAACACGGCCGCTCCGCCCGCGCCGGCGGCGGCTCGTACGGCGAGCAGCGCCAGGTAGTCGTCGGTGGCCGCGGTGGCGGCCAGCGCCACGGCGGTGACGATCATGCCCGACCGGAAGGTGGCGGCGGTGCCCGTCCGGCGGACGGCGAAGGCGGTCAGCAGCGCGCCGAGCAGGTAGCCGAGCCCGTTGGCGGTGTTCATCGCCCCGGCTTCGGCCAGGGACCAGTGCAGGTCGTCGCGCATCGCCGGCAGGAGCAGCCCGTAGGCGAAGCGGGCCAGCCCGAGGGCCGAGGCGGTGCCGAGAGCCAACCGCGCTGCCTGCCGTGTCGACGGGGGGAGGACCAGAGGGGCGGGCACGTCGTTGACTCCAGAGATCGAACCGATCGGTACGATCTCGAATGCTAGCAGTGGATCGAACTGATCGGTACCATCCTTGGTATGCCGGTTCCCAAAGGCTCGACGATCGACCCCGAGCGCACGCGCGCCGCCATCCTCGAAGCGGCCACCCCGATCCTGTACGAGCGCGGGCTCGACGGTGTCGGCGTGGCCGAGTTGTGCGCCCGCATCGGGGTGTCCAAGGAGACCCTCTACCGCCACTTCGGCACCAAGGACGGGCTCGTGGCGGCCATGCTGGAGGCGCGCAGCGAGCGGGTGACGCGCTGGCTGGCCGACGCCGCCGCCACCGCCGGGGACGACCCCCGTGGCCAGGTCGCCGCGGTGTTCGAGGCCCTTGAGGGCTGGTACGGCGACCCGGTCTTCCGTGGCTGCGCGATGCTGAACGCGGCCGCCCAGCACCACGTCGAGACGGTGCGGGCCATCACCGCGCGCCATCTCGACCGCTACCTGCGCCTGCTGACCGGCATCGCCGAACGCGCCGGAGCCGCCGATCCCCACCTCCTCGGGCGGCAGCTGCTCGTGCTGGTCGAGGGCGCCACCGTCGTCGCCGCGCACCACGACCCGGCCGGCGCGGCCGGGCACGCCCGTGACGCCGCGCTCACCCTGCTGTCCGCCGCCACCCGGGCCGATTAGTGATCTACAATGTAAAGGCGCTCGGCTCGTACAGGCTGATGCAAGATCAACAAGCGCGGGTGCATAGACTTGTGCGACGTGACATCCAAGCCGCGTATCCCCGATGTTCTGGCCGCCCGTTATGCCTCCTCCGAGCTGGCCCGCCTGTGGTCGCCGGAGTACAAGGTGATCGCCGAACGGCGTCTGTGGCTGGCGGTGCTGCGCGCGCAGGCCGAGCTGGGCGTGGCGGTGCCCGAGGAGGCGCCGGCCGACTACGAGAAGGTGGTCGAGCAGGTCGACCTGGAGTCGATCGCGGCGCGTGAGCGGGTCACCCGCCACGACGTCAAGGCGCGCATCGAGGAGTTCAACGCGCTGGCCGGGCACGAGCAGGTGCACAAGGGCATGACCTCGCGCGACCTGACCGAGAACGTCGAGCAGTTGCAGGTGCGCGACAGCCTGCTGCTGGTGCGTGACCGGGTCGTGGCGCTGCTGGCCCGGCTGGCCTCGCTGGCCGAGGAGCACCGGGCCACCGTCGTCGCGGGACGGTCGCACAACGTGGCCGCCCAGGCCACCACGCTGGGCAAGCGGTTCGCGACGGCGGCCGACGAGCTGCTGGTCGCCTACCGGCGGCTGGAGGAGCTGATCGCCCGCTACCCGCTGCGCGGCATCAAGGGCCCGGTCGGCACCGCCCAGGACATGCTCGACCTGCTCGGGGGCGACCAGGGCAAGCTGGCCGAGCTGGAGGGCCGCGTCGCGGCGCACCTGGGGTTCGAGCGGCGGCTGACGAGCGTGGGCCAGGTCTACCCGCGCTCGCTCGACTTCGAGGTGGTATCGGCGCTGGTGCAGCTCGCCGCGGCGCCGTCGTCGCTGGCCAAGACGATCCGGCTGATGGCCGGGCACGAGCTGGTGACCGAGGGCTTCAAGGAGGGCCAGGTCGGCTCGTCGGCGATGCCGCACAAGATGAACACCCGCTCGTGCGAACGGGTCAACGGCCTGACGGTCGTGCTGCGCGGCTACGCCTCGATGGTGGGCGAACTCGCCGGCGACCAGTGGAACGAGGGCGACGTGTCCTGCTCGGTGGTGCGCCGGGTCGCGCTGCCCGACGCGTTCTTCGCCTTCGACGGGCTGGTGGAGACGATGCTGACGGTGCTGGACGAGTTCGGCGCGTTCCCGGCGGTCATCGAGACGGAGCTGGGGCGCTACCTGCCGTTCCTGGCGACCACGAAGATGCTCATGGCCGCCGTGCGGGCGGGCGTGGGCCGCGAGCAGGCGCACGAGCTGATCAAGGAGCACGCGGTGGCGTCGGCGCTGGCGATGCGCTCGCAGGGCGCGGCGAACGAGCTGCTCGACCGGCTGGCGGCCGACGAGCGCTTCCCGCTGGACCGGGCGGAGCTGGAAGCGCTGCTGGCCGACCGGGTGTCGTTCACCGGGGCCGCCGCCGACCAGGTGCGTGCGGTGTCACTGCAGGTCGGCGAGGTGGTGGCGGCCCATCCGGAGGCGGCCGCCTACCGGCCGGGCGCCATCCTGTGACGGCACCCGTCCGCCCGGCGTCCGCCGCCGGGGGGCGCGGGTGGCCGGGCAGGTGATCGCGCGTGCTGCGTGAGCTGCGGACGCTGGACGAGGTGCGGGCCGCCTGCGGGGACGACGACCTGCCCGTGTGGGGGGCGCAGGGGCTGCGCGACGGCGCGCGGGCGTGGGCGCTGGGCGACGCGGTGGTGACCGCCGCCCGCGACATCTCGCGCCGGGACCGGCTGGCGGTGTGGGGCGGCACGTCCTGCGCGGTCGAGCTGGTACGCCACGCGCTCGGCGAGGTCGGGCCGTCGTTCCGGCCGTTCGGCGAGGCGGGCCTGCTGGCCGAGGTGACGGCGAAGATCGACGGGCTGGAGGTGTCGGGCGGCTTCTCCTGGATGAGCCTGCCCGGCCCGTGGGCCGGCGCGGCGGCCGGTGGCGCGGCCGGTGGTGCGGCCGGTGGTGCGAACTCCCCGGCGGACGGCCCGCCGGAGGACGTGGGCTGGCTGGGGCCGCAGGACGCCGAGGAGGTCCGGGCGTTGCTGGCCGGGCACGCGCCCTCCTCCTACGCGGTGCCGGGCGGGCCGGGCGTGCGTCGGTGGGCGGGTCTGCGCGTGGCCGGCCGGCTCGCCGCGGTGGCGGCCGACGCGTGGAGCGCGCCGTCGGTCGGGTTCCTGGCGGGCGTCGCGACGGCCGCTCCGCTGCGGGGCCGGGGTCTGGCCGCACGGGTGTGCGCGTGGGTGTCCCGCGAACTGGTGGCCGAGCACGGCCGGGCGGCGCTCATGGTCGACGACGACAACCCGGCCGCGATAGGGGTGTACGAGCGGCTCGGCTACCGGCGTCGCCACGTGCTGGCGGTCCACGTCACCGCCGGAACACCCGACTCTTGACGCACGTCTTCTATGTCGTGAATACTGAGACATAGTTCGAGGGGGAGTACCCGACGCGTCAACGCGCCGCCGTCACTACGGACCCGGCAGATCCAGGTCCCGGTGGTGCGGCCATCACCTTGGTGGCCCGGGGAGACCGTCGACCGTCAGCTGCCGCCACGCTGTGCGTGCCGCGGCCGGGTCGAGGAGGTCTTCCCATGTCTGTCGCCTGGTGGGCCTGGGTCGCCGTGATGGCGGTGGTCGCCGTGATGCTGGCCGTCGACCTGCTGTCGCACCGCGACAACCACGTCGTCGGCTTCCGTGAGGCCGCCGTCTGGTCGGGCGTCTGGATCGCCGCCGGCCTCCTGTTCGGCGTGATCCTGTGGTGGTGGCAGGGCGGTGAGGTGGCGGGCACGTACTTCGCCGGATACCTCATCGAGAAGGCGTTGTCGATCGACAACGTGTTCGTCTTCGCGCTGCTCTTCACCACCTTCGCGGTGCCCGCCGCCCTCCAGCACAAGGTGCTGTTCTGGGGCGTCATCGGCGCGCTGGCCTTCCGGCTGGTGTTCGTCCTCGTCGGCGCGGAACTGCTGGAGAGGTTCTTCTGGACCGCCTACCTGTTCGGCGCGTTCCTCGTCTACACCGGCTACAAGATGGCGTTCAGGCACGGCGCGCAGGCCTCACCCGACCGCAACCCGGTGGTGCGCCTGGTGCGCAGGATCATCCCGACCGACCCGCGCTACCACGGCGACCGGTTCTTCGTCCGCCTGGACGGCAGGCGCGTGGCCACGCTGCTGTTCGTGGTGCTCCTATCGATCGAGGCCACCGACCTGATCTTCGCGATCGACTCGGTCGCGGCCATCCTGGCGATCACCACCAGCACCTTCATCGTCTGGACCGCCAACGCGTTCGCCGTCCTCGGTCTGCGCAGCCTGTACTTCTGCCTGGCCGGGCTGCTGCGCCGGTTCGTGCACCTGCACTACGGCCTGGCGGTGCTGCTGGCCTTCGCCGGCGTCAAGCTCATCGCCTCCGAGACCCCGATCGGCAAGCTGCCCATCCCGCTGACCCTGGGCGTCATCGTGGTCACCATCGCCGCGTCCATCATCTGGAGCCTGCTCGCCACCCGGGACGCCGACGCCGACACCAGCGCCGACGCCGGCCGGCCGGGTCCTGACCCCGTCGGCCGCTCAGGGCCTGAGGTCGTTGGACAGGTTGATCCGGATCTCCGTGTTGCGGTACCCGGCGCGCCCGAACGCGGCCACCATCGGCGCGTTGCCCACGTCGGTGGTGGCGGTGACGCGTACCTCTCCGTTGGCCGCGTGCATACGGGTGATCTCGGCGAGCACCTCGTCCACGTAGCCGCGCCCCCGGAACTCCGGGACCACCCCGAGATACCCGACGTTCACGTTGTACGGCGTCGCCGAGGGAATCGCCATGCCCGCCACCTCGCCGTCGTGCGTATAGGCGATCCGCCACCACTCCCGCTTGCCCGGCGCCCCGAGATAGAAGTCCATCTCTTCGCGCGCGGTCGCGTCCACGCCCTTGGCGGCCAGGCTCGCGCAGGTCTGGGCGTCGAGGCTCCCCTCGGCGATTCTCGTGAACACCGCCAGGAACTCCTCGTCGGACGCCTCGGCGAACCGCAGCACGCCGGTCGTCGTGGGCACCCCGTCGGCGGGTGTCCACTCGAACTGCAGCCGCTCCACCTCCCGGGTGAGGCCCGCCGCGTGTGCTGCCGCCCGCCGCCATCCCACGGCCGTCGACGTGGCCGGATCGTCGCGCCAGCCGCCGGCCGCCTTGATCGCGTACTGCACCGGCTGCGGGAATCCGGCCAGCGCGGCCGTGATCAGCTCGGTGGCGATGGCGGTGCGCTCACCCACTGCGGGATCCACGTCGAGGCAGTCGAGCGCGACCGGGTGCGCGCTGCCCTTCGGCCCCCACCACAGCGCCCGTCCCACGACCCGGTCGCCGACCTCGGCGATCCACGTCCATTCCGGCCGGTACATGTTCTCGGCCAGATCCGCGAGGTAACGGTCGGCGGAGATCCAGCCGACGGGCTCGGTCACGGTCCACGCGGTCACGCGGTCAAGGTCTGCTGGAACAGTGGGGCGGTAAGAGATCACCTGGATAACCTACAGCCCTCTTGTCATCGTCTGAGCCAAATGTCCTCCTGTGCGTGCCGTGGCGGCGGCGCCTGCCCTATCCCGGCCCGGGCATTGAGCGGGTGGGAACGCCCGGGCCGGGAGGGACATCGGGTCAGGCGTCGAGCGGGTTCACGGAGACGCGGCCGGCGAGCCCGGC
Source organism: Nonomuraea indica (assembly GCF_002850745.1). Lineage (GTDB taxonomy): Bacteria > Actinomycetota > Actinomycetes > Streptosporangiales > Streptosporangiaceae > Nonomuraea > Nonomuraea indica. The sequence goes on along the minus strand of NZ_KZ559480.1, from coordinate 70,067 downwards.
GCGGATGAACTCGGCGGCGCGGCCGTCCGGCTTCCGGTTGGCCTGGTCCTCGAAGCAGGCGGTGAACTCGGCGGCGAGGTCCAGTCGAGGGTATGCCGTCAGCACCTCGGCGCGCAGGCCGGCGGGGATCTCCTCGACCCGGAGCCCCGTGATCTCCATGCCGGTCGACAGCTCCAGCAGGTGCACCTCGGGGTCCTCGGCCGCGTCCACGGTGCCCCACGTGTGGCGCACGATCACCTGCGCCAGGCGCTCGCGCCGCTCGGGCGGCCAGCCCGCCCCCGCCGCGAGGACCCACGCCACGTGCCCGCCCACCTCCTCGAACGACACCGTATGGCTGTCGAACTCCTTCATCAGCCCCATGTCGTGCAGCACCGCGGCGACGTAGAGCAGTTCCTCGTCGAAGGTGATGCCGTTCGCGATCGCGTGCGCCGCACCCCACAGGTAGGACCGGATCACGTGGTTGTACAGCGCGGGAGGGCAGTAGGCGGCGCTCACCTCGCACGCGGCGGTGGCGGCTGCGGACGTGGGGATCGGGATGTCGGAGAGCTTCATGCCGACATTCTTGCAGCAACCTTCAGTCATCCTGAAGCTGGGGTCCCGTGACGATTCGAGCGCCTGGAACACCATTTGACTTTTGTACAAACGACTGTTTGTGTAAGAGTCATGCACAGCACCGATACCCTCGACCTGCTCGACAAGGGCCTGACGTGGACGACGGCCCGCATCGCCGCCGTCCCGGCCGATGCCCTCGACGCCGCCACCCCGTGCGGCGACTGGGACCTCCGGTCGCTGCTCGACCACACCGTCCAGAGCATGGCGACCTTCGCCGACGCCCTCGACGGCGGCGGCGCCACCGTCACCGGACCATGGGACGCCGCCATGGCCGACCTCGCGGCCCGGGCCCGGCTCGCCTGGCGGCAGCCCGGCGCGATGGATCGCACCTACGAGCTGCCGTTCGGGACGATGCCCGGGCCGGTCATGGCGTCGGCGAACCTCCTCGAAGCCGTCGTCCACGGCTGGGACATCAGCCAGGCCGGCGGCGAAGCGGCGTCCATCCCGGACGACCTCGCGTCCGCCGTCCTCACCTTCGCCCACGCGGCCATCGGGGAGGCGCAGCGCGGCGACGCCTTCGGCCCCGCGCTCGGCCCGGCGCTCGACACCGGCGCCACGGCGTCCGAGCGGCTCGTCGCCTACCTCGGCAGGACGCCGTGAGCGCAGCCACCGCCGAGGTGCTGGACAGTACCCTCCGGGCGCTGGCCGACGGCAACCGCCGCGCCATCCTGAGCATCGTTCGGGACGAGCCCCGGGCGGTGGGCGAGGTCGCCGACGCGATGGCGATGAGCCAGCAGGCCGTCTCCCACCATCTCCGGGTCCTCCGCAGAGCCGGGCTCGTCACCGAGACGCGGGAGGGCACCCGCCACCTCTTCGTCGTGCGCACCGACGGCTTCGCCGTCGTCCGCCAGTTCCTGGAGGGCTTCTGGCCCGATCACCTGGCCGCTCTCAAGACCGCTGCCGAGAAGACCGCTGCCGAGAACACCGCTGCCGAGAAGACCGCCGCTGAGAAGACCGCGAGGACCCATGGCTGAGTTCACCACCTCCATCGACATCGACGCCCCGCCAGAGATCGTGTTCGACCACCTCGTCACGGTCGACGGGATGCTGGCGTGGATGGGCCGCAGCGCCGAGCTCGATCCCCGGCCGGGCGGCGTGTTCGCCGTCGACATCGACGGGAACCCGATCCGCGGCGAGTTCGTCGAGGTGGACCGGCCCCGCTCGGTCGTCGTCACCTGGGGACTGGAGGCCGACGACGTCCTTCCCGCCGGGTCGACCGAGGTGGCGTTCCGCCTGACGCCGACGGCCACCGGCACGCGGGTCGACCTGACCCACTCGAACCTGCCGGAGTCGCAGGTCCCACCCCACGCCGAGGGGTGGCCGCACTTCCTCGGCATCCTCGCCGAGACGGCGGCAGCCACCGCCGCCGCCTGAGTGATCCGTGCCGGCCGGGAGGGGGCGTGACGGGCCACCGGCTGATCGAAGCGTTCACGGCGAACGCACGAACACCACGACGTCCGCCCTCGCCCCGGTCAGGCGCCGCCAGCCGAGCCGTTCGTAGAGCCTGATCGCGTCAGTCGCTCGCGGGGCGGTCAGCAGCCAGCAGGAGCCGGCGCGGCCGCACAGGAGGTCGAGGATCCGTCCCGCGAGGCCCTGACCGCGCGCGTGCGGGCTCACCGCCAGCTCGTCCACCTCCAGCGCGCCTCCCAGCCGCGTTTCCACCGCGTCACCTAGTTCGGCGCGGACGAGATCGTAGGCCCGGCCCGTGGGGAAGGGCCTCGGGGTGCGCCATGCCGTACCGAAACCGGCGGGTCCGCCGTTGTCGGCGGCCAGCACCGCCGCGAATCCGGGACGTCGCGCGTCCGCGGCCAGGCGTTCGGCGAAGGCGTCGGCGGCACGATCGTCCTCGTGCCACGGCGGGCCGCCGAACGCGGCCCGGTAGATCTTCACCAACTCGGAGGCGCGGGCCACGACCTCCTGACCGGTGAGGCGTTCGAGGTTCACGCGGCCGCCCGCGCCTTCTCGGTGATGGGGGCGCATGTCAGCCTGCCTCGGCCGGACGGAGGACGGCGCTGCGCAGGCGGGCGACGGGCACGAGCATGAGCAGGCCGATCGCGCCCAGCGAGCCGAAGGCGAGAGTGAAGTCGCCGGTGGCATCGCGCAGCGCGCCCACCAGCAGCGGAGCCAGCCCGGCGCAGCCGTACCCGACGAAGAACGCCATCGCGCTGATCCGCCCGGCCTCGCCGGGGTCGCGGCCGGCCAGCACGGGCAGGGTGAGCACGAGCGTGAACAGCCCGCCGTGCCCCACGCCCAGCGCCGCGATCCACACCCATGTCGCCGTGCCGGGCGCGTACGCCAGCCCCAGGAAGCCGGCAGAGGTCAGCGTCATCGTGACTGCCAGACCCGCCCACGTGCCGCGGCGCTCGCCCAGCAGCGCCGGTACGGCCGGCATCGCCACGACCTGAATGGAGATCATCGCGGTGAGCATGAGCCCGGCGGTCGCCGCGTCGCGACCGGCGTCATCGTGCAACAGCGGCGCCACCCAGGCCAGCTCGCAGTAGTACAGGGCGGAGTTGACGGCCGACAACAGGGTGATGTGCCAGGCCACGCCGCTGCGCCAGGGTATCCGCTGGGCGGCGGGCCCGGCGGGGGCCATGGCGTCGGCCAGGCCCAGCGAGCCCTTGGCGGCCGACCACAGCGCGATGCCCGCCAGCGCGAGCACCGCCCAGGACGCCAGCGCTCCCGGCCAGGAGCCGAGGGCGTCGGCCAGCGGCGCGCTCACTCCGGCCGCCACCGCGCCGCCCAGGCCGAGCCCGGCGGTGTAGACGCCGGTGACCAGCCCGGCGCGGGCGGCGAAACGGGTCTTGACCACGGCGGGCAGCAGCGTCTGGGCGATGGCGATCCCTGCTCCGACGACGGCCGCGCTGCTCAACTGCAGCCAGGTGGACTCGCCGAGCAGGCGCGCCGCGGTGGCCACGGCGATGATCACGAGCCCGGCGAGTACGCCGGAGTGCAGGCCGTACCGTCGGCCCGCGTACGCGGCCAGGGGCGCGCACACCCCCATGGCCAGCGTCGGGATGGTGGTCAGCAGCGACACTCCGGTCGCCGACAGATCCAGGTCTGCGCGGATGTGGTCGACGAGCGGCGAGACGGCCGCGATGGCCGGCCGCAGGTTCGCCGCCGCCACGAACAACGCCAGGGCGGCCACCCCCAGGGATGTGCGGGTGCAGGGCAGTGCTGTCTGCGTCATGGGCGCTCCGACACCTTGTCTCGGATATTTTCTATCCGAGTTCATATCACAACTCGGACATTACTTGTCCGAGACGGGTAGGGTGGGGGCATGAAGATGTCGAGCGGGGTCGAGTGGGCGTTGCACAGCTGCGTCACCCTCAGCCAGAGCCACGAACCGGTGCCGGCGGCTCGGCTGGCGGAACTGCACGGCACCCCGCCGGCGTACACGGCCAAGCACCTGCAGGCACTGTCGCGGGCCGGCATCGTCCGCTCCACCATGGGCCAGGTCGGCGGCTACACCCTCACCAGGCCCGCCTCGGAGATCAGCGCCCTGGAGGTGGTGCAGGCCATCGACGGGGACGAGCCCGCGTACCGGTGCGCCGAGATCCGGCAGCGCGGCCCCCTCGGCATCCCCGCCGAACGGTGCTCACGGCCCTGCGCGATCGCCCGAGCCATGGCCGCCGCCCAGGACGCCTGGTCCCACGCGCTCGCCCGGACCTCCATCGCCGACCTGGCCGCCGACATCGACGCCGACAGCGACGGCACCGCCATGCTCGACGTACGCAACTGGCTGACCGCCACCAGGAACTGACCGTCGGGGCCAGACCGTGTCGCGGCGCCGCCGCACGGCGGCCGATGCTCTCGGCTTCACCTGAGGCGCCGAACGGCCGGTGGGGAACCTCCGGCGACGGGCACGCCTCCGCCCGCAGCACGGGCCGCTCCAGCGCGCGCAGGAGGTCCCTGACCCGGCAGGATCCACGCTCGCTGGTTCGTCAGTTTGCGTTCCGGACACATCCAGCGCCTTTTGTACGATGGAGACGTGCCGGACTGGACCTTCCTGACCAACCACGCCCACGTGCTGCTGTGCATCGCCCGCGACCCCGGTGCCCGCATCCGTGACGTGGCCGCCCGCGTCGGCATCACCGAGCGTGCCGCGCAACGCATCCTGGCCGATCTCACCGCCGCCGGATACCTCACAGCCACCCGGGAAGGCCGCCGCAACCGCTACCAGCTCAACCCGACCCTGCCGCTGCGCCACCCCCTCGAGGGCGGCCACCAGATCGGCGAGATCCTCGCCGTTCTCCACCCCGTCGACGCGTCGAGGTCCGGCCCGGCGTCCGGCCCGGCGTCCGGCCCGGCGTCCGGCCCGGCGTCCGGCCCGGCGTCCGGCCAGCAGGCCACGGCCGCGACGGCGACGCACGCCCGCCGGTAGCCGACGGGGGCCGGGCGGCACCGCGGGACGGTCGTCCTGGTGCCGCGTCGGCGTGTCCGCGCGCGGGCGTACCGCCGGCGGCCTCGCCGAAATTGAGGTGAGTACCACAGGGGCGTGGTGCACAGTTGGCAGAGTGATGTCCGATTTTGTGCCTGGTATCGAGTTGTCCCGAGCGTTCTATGCCGAGGCGGTGGCGCCGCTGCTGACCGGTGTCGCGCACAGCGCCGCGTTGATCGGCCCGGGGTCTGAGGTGTTGGAGTTCGACACGGCGCGCTCGGCCGACCATGACTGGGGACCGCGGGTGCTGGTGTTCGCCGAGCCGGGGCGGGTGGCGGCGGTGGAGGCGCGGGTGGCCGTCGGGCTGCCGGAGCGGTTCGGCGGCTTCCCGACGGTGTTCGGCTACCACGGGGTGGTGCGGTCCGGGGTGGTGGTGGCTGAGCTGGGGGCGTGGCTGCGCGAACGGCTCGGCTTCGACCCGTCGAGGGGGGTGTCGCTGCTCGACTGGTTGTCGGTGCCGTGGCAGGGACTGGCCGAGGTGACGCGGGGTGAGGTGTTCCACGACGGGCTGGGCACGCTGGAGGCGGCCCGGTCGGCGCTGCGCTGGTACCCGGACGACGTGTGGCGCTACGTGCTGGCCTGCCAGTGGCGGCGCATCGCGCAGGAGGAGCCGTTCCCCGGCCGGTGCGGCGAGGTGGGCGACGAGCTGGGGTCGGCCGTGGTGGGGGCGCGGCTGACGCGCGAGGTGATGCGGCTGGCGCTGCTGCTGCGCCGCCGCTACCCGCCGTACGCCAAGTGGCTGGGCAGCGCGCTGGCGCGGCTGCCGGGGTCGGCGGAGCTGGGGGAGTCGCTGGAGCGGGCGGTGGCGGCCCGGTCGTGGCGGGAACGGCAGGAGTCGCTCGCGGCCGCGTACGCGCGGCTGGCGGCGCTGCAGAACCGGGTGGCGCTGGCCGAGCCGCTGGACGCGCGGGTGCGCGGCTTCCATGACCGGCCGTTCCCGGTGATCGGCGGTGACCGGTTCGCCGGCGCGCTGCTGGGAGCCGTGTCGGACCCGGTGGTGAAGGGCCTGCCGCTGGTGGGCTGTGTGGACCAGGTGTGCGACAGCGTGGATCTGCTGCTGGAGCCGCGGCGGGCCAGGGCGGTCACCGCGGCGGCGCTCGGGCTCACCGCCTGACGGGCCGTCCTGCTGCGTGCGGCCCGCCCGGCCGGCGTGCGAGCCCGAGCGGCGGGGGTCAGATGGTGAGGCCGGCCACCGTGGTCGCGAGGTCTTCGGCGTGGGCGCGCCAGGCGGGCAGGGTGGCCGGGTCGTCCCTGTGGGTGATGACGAGGCGCGCGCCGTGGCCGGTGCCCTCGGTGAGCTCCCACCGGACCGTGCCCGCGCCGGCGTCGAACTCCAGGAGTTTGCCCGGCTCCGCACGGGTGACCGGGCCGGCCTCGACGCCGGCCGCGGTGAACGGCGCGGGCGGGGGAGCGCCGACCGTGGCCCGGTCGCCGTCCAGGGCCTGCCACACCACGGGCGCGGGCCGGGTGAGCTGCCGTTCGACGCGTACGGTGCCGCCGCGGGCGGTGCCGCCGGACAGGCCGAGAATGGCGACGTAGTGCTCGTGCAGGGCGGCGGTGTCGCCGGGGGCGTGCGGGCGCAGGCCGTCGAGCAGCCGGGACAGGGCGACGAAGCAGGTGTGCCAGCCGGAGGCGAAGCTGGCGGCGCCATGGCGGTCGGCGAAGGTGTGGGTGAAGTCGAGCAGGGTGCCGCCCGTGGTGTCGGGGCTGATCTCCCAGCGCAGCTCGTCGTCGCCCCAGGTGAAGGCGAGCAGGCGGGGCGGGTCGTGCGCGATCACGGTGCCGCCGGGGCCGAACCCGAACCGGACCTGGTCGCCGTCGATGCTCACCTCGGTGGGGAACCACTGGGCGAGGTGCTCGGGCTCGGTGAGCGCGCGCCAGACCTTGGCGGGCGGGTGAGCCAGGCGGCGCTGCATGTGCAGGACGCTGCGGCCGTCGGGCGTGGTGAGCAGGCGCTCGTTCATGCGAGGTCCTCCAAGCTGTCCGGAGCCGGGCCCGCGGCGGTTGCGGGAGCGGTGACCGGGGTGTCCGGGGTGTCGGGCATGGTGTCGAGGTGGCGTTCGAGGCGGTCGAGGCCGGTGGACCACAGCCGCCGGTAGGGGGCGATCCAGGCGTCGATCTCGGCGAGCGGCCCGGGGCGCAGTTCGTACCAGCGGCGCTGGGCGTCCTTGCGTACGGTGACCAGGCCTGCCTCGCGGAGCACACGCAGGTGCTTGGAGGTGCCCGGCTGGGTGAGGCCGAGTCGTTCGGTCAGCTCGCCGACCGGGCGGGGGCGTTCGAGCAGCAGGTCGAGGATCTGCCGGCGGGCGGGGTCCGCGAGCACGTCGAAGCGCATGCCCCCTAATATACCAGTCTGGTTATATAAAGCCAGTGGCATGAAAAGAACCCCCGGCCGGAGTGCCGGCCGGGGGTTCGTGCGCTGGAGGACAGGTCAGCCGGTGAAGCCGACCTGGGTCCAGTCGGGAGCCTTGTAGCCCCAGGGGCCGAAGTTGGCGAGGGTCTTCTTCGTCGCCTGGATGTCGGGGCGCTGGTACAGCGGGATGGTGTGCACCATGTCCCAGATGAGCTTGTCGGCCGCGTTGGCCTTCTCGATGGCCTTGGCCGGGTCCATCTCGCCCACCGTCTCGTCGATCGCCGCGTCCAGGGCCGGGTCGCTGCCCTTGGGGAAGTTGCTCTCGGAGCCGGTCTTGTAGATCTGCGGCAGCGCGCCGATCGGCAGCGGCGTGCCGATCCAGGAGAACGGCACCAGGTCGAAGTCGCCCTTGATGATGAAGTCGGTGAAGAACTTGTCATCGGGGACGGGACGGATGGTCAGCTTGATGCCGACCTCCTTGAGCATCGCCTGGGTGAGCTCGCCCTCGGTCTTGGCGTAGGGGACGCCAGCCGGGACGACGAAGCTCAGCGCGAACTCCTTGCCGTCCTTCTTGCGGACCTCGCCGTCCTGCTTCCAGCCGGCCGCGTCGAGGAGCTGCTTGGCCTTCTCGGGGTTGTACTTGCCGAGGTCGCCGGAGTTGTCGACGTAGCCCTTGTGGTTGTTCATGAAGACGTGGTTGCCGAGCGTCTGCAACGGCCAGTCCATGTCCTTCAGGTCGGACTGGGTGATCACGTCACGGTTGATCGCGTACGCGACGGCGTGCCGGACCGACTTGTCCTTGAGGAACTCGGTCTGGTTGTTGACGGTGATGTGCCGCCAGTTCGGGCTGAGCGCCTTGCGGATGTCGACGTTCGGCACCTCCTTGGCCCGCTTGAGGTCGGCGGGGCTGCCCGGCGGGATCTCCACGGCGTCGAGCTCGCCGTTGGCGAAGGCGTTGACCTGCGCTGCCGGCGTCTCGATCGTCCGGAAGATGATCTTGTCGAGCTTGGCCTTCTTGCCCCACCACTTGTCGTCACGCACGACGGTGAGCGTCTTGGTCCCCTCGTCGATCTTCTCGACCTTGAACGGGCCGGCCGTGACGGGGATCTTCTGCAGGTAGTCCTTCTCGTACTTGTCCGGGTCGCCGTTGGTGGCGGCCGGGATCAGGTGCGGCGAGCGGGACAGCAGGCCCTGCCAGTCGGGGTAGTTCTTGGCGAACGTCATGACGGCGACCTTGTCGGAGTCGCCCTTGGTGACCGACTCGATGCGGTCCCAGCCGTCGGTGGAGGCCGGCTTGTACTTCTTGTTCTTGCCGCTGTTGGCCGTCCACATGGCCTCGACGTCCTTCCACGTGATCGGCGTGCCGTCCGACCACGTGGCCTTGTCGTTGATCGTCCAGGTGACGACCTGCTTGCCCGAGGAGGTGTCCACCTTCGCGTCGGTCAGGAAGTCCGGGTTCGGGGTGAACGTGGCGTTCTCGTCGGCCACCATCATCTGCGGCAGGATCGTGTCGAGCATGTCGGCGGTGTCGGCCTGGTTGCCGTCGACGTGGTTGGGGTTCCACTGGCTGGGCCACTGCCCGACCGCCAGCGTCACCGTGCCGCCGTCCTTGACCTGGTCGTAGGCGACCGGGTTGATGCTGATGGACGGGGTCTCCGCCATCTGCTGCTGCGCCTGCTGCGACTGCTGGGCGCTGGGCTTCTTGGCGTCGCCGCCGCCACCGCCGCAGGCCGCGACGGCCATGGCGAGGACCGCGATCCCCGCTGCCGCCCGGTATCCAACCTTCACTTTTCCTCCTGGTCTCCCGAGGCCGTGATGACCTCGATCTCCTCTGCGTAGTGGCAGGCGGCGCCATGGTCGGCGGCGCTCGCGAGCCGGACAACTGAGGGCTCTTCGTCCACACAGCGCCGCCGCTCGGCCTCACTCAGGCGGGCGAACTTGGGGCAGCGGGTGCGGAACCGGCAACCCGATGGCGGGTCGGCCGGGCTGGGCAGGTCCCCTTCGAGCAGGATCCGCTTACGGGTGCGTTCCATCTCCGGGTCGGGGAGCGGGATCGCCGACAGCAGCGCCTGCGTGTAGGGGTGCGCGGGCCGGTCGTAGACGTTCGCCACCGCGCCGATCTCGGCGATCTTGCCGAGGTACATGACCGCGACCCGGTCGGCCAGGTGCCTGACCACGGCCAGGTCGTGCGCCACGAACAGGTACGACAGTCCCAGCGTGTTCTTCAGCTTCTCCAGCAGGTTGATCACGCCGGCCTGGATGGAGACGTCCAGCGCCGATACCGGCTCGTCCAGCACGAGCAGCTTCGGGTCGAGGGCCAGCGCGCGGGCGATGCCGATGCGCTGGCGCTGCCCGCCGGAGAAGCGCTGCGGGTAGCGTTCGGCGTGCTCGGGCGCCAGCCCGACCAGCGAGAGCAGCTCGGCCACCCGCGCGGCCACGTCCTTGTGGCCGTGCGCGCGCAGCGGTTCGGCGATGATGTCGCCGACCGGCATGCGCGGGTCCAGCGCCGCCATCGGGTCCTGGAAGACGATCTGCAGGTCGCCGCGCAGCGACTTCCTGGCCGCCCGGTCCAGGTGGGCGCTGTCCTTGCCGAGCACCACGACCCGGCCGCCCTGTGGCGGCTCCAGCCGCATGATCTGCTGCAGCGTGGTCGTCTTGCCGCAGCCGGACTCGCCGACCAGGGCGAGCGTCTCGCCCTCGGCGATGTCGAAGCTGATGCCGTCCACCGCGTGCACGGTGCCGACGCGCCGCTTGAACACCGCGCCCTTCATCAGCGGGTAGTGCCGCACCAGCCCGTCCAGCTCCAGCACGGTGGGACGCTGCTCGCGCGGCACCCGGACCACGTCGCTCGGCGGGATGACCGGCACGGGGAACACGTCGGCGCCCGTCAGGCCCTTGTGCTCGATCTCGCGCGAGCGGATGCAGGCCACGTGCCGGCCGCCCCCGATCGGGGTCAGCGGCGGCTCCTCCTCGTCGCAGGAGTCGATGCGCATCGGGCAGCGCGGCGCGAACGGGCAGCCGGGCGGCAGCGCGGCGGGGGAGGGCGGGTTGCCCTCGATGGGCACCAGCGGCCCCTCCTCGCCGTCGATCCGGGGGATCGAGGCCAGCAGCCCCATCGTGTACGGCATGCGCGGCCGGTAGTACAGCTCGTCCACCGGGCCCTGCTCGACGGGCCGGCCCGCGTACATGACGAGCACCCGGTCGGCCATCCCGGCGATCACCCCGAGGTCGTGGGTGATCATCACGATGCCGGCGCCGGTCTCCCGCTGCGCGGTCTTGAGCACCTCCAGCACCTGCGCCTGGATGGTGACGTCCAGAGCGGTGGTCGGCTCGTCGCAGATGAGCAGGTCAGGATCGTTGGCGATGGCCATCGCGATCATGGCGCGCTGGCGCATGCCGCCGGAGAACTCGTGCGGGAAGGACTTGGCCCGCACGTCCGGGTGCGGGATGCCGACCAGGTCGAGCAGCTCGACGGCCCGCTTGGCGGCCTTGTCCTTGGCCATCTTCTGGTGGATGCGGACGGCCTCGGCGATCTGGTCGCCGATGGTGTAGACGGGCGTGAACGCCGACAGCGGATCCTGGAAGATCATGCTGATCGACTTGCCGCGGACCTTGACGAGCTCGTCCTCGTCGACGCCGATCAGCTCGCGGTCGTGCAGCTTGACCGAGCCGCTGACCACGGCGTCGCGCGGCAGCAGCCCCATGATGGCCAGCGACGTGACCGACTTGCCGGAGCCGGACTCGCCGACGATGCCGAGCACCTCGCCGCGGGAGACCTCGTAGCTGACGCCCCGTACGGCCTGGATGTCGCCGGGGAAGGTGACGGTGAGGTCGCGCACCTGAAGGATGCTCATGAGTTGCTCCCCGGGTCGAGGGCGTCGCGCAGGCCGTCGCCGATGAGGTTGATGCTGAGCACCAGCAGCACGAGCAGCCCGGCGGGGAAGGCGAACAGCCACGGGTAGCCGGTGGCGTTGCGTGAGCCCTCGGCGATGAGGGTGCCGAGGGAGACGTCGGGCGGCTGGATGCCGAAGCCGAAGAACGACAGCGCGGCCTCGCCGATGACGGCGGCGCTGACGTTCAGCGTCGCGTCGATGATCAGCAGGGACGACAGGTTGGGCACGATGTGCCGGAAGATGATCTTCCAGCGGGGGATGCCCATGTAGACGGCGGCCAGCACGTACTCCCGCTCGCGCAGCGACAGCGTCATGCTGCGCACGACCCGCGAGGTGATCATCCAGGCGAACGCGGCGAGCAGCACCACGAACCACAGCCAGGTGGCGCCGCGCAGCCGGGGCGAGATGATCGCGATGATGAGGAAGCTGGGCAGCACGAGCAGCAGGTCGACGCCCCACATGAGGAACTTGTCGACCCAGCCGCCGAAGTATCCGGCGAACGCGCCCACCACGGCCGCGAGGCCGGTGGAGATCAGCGCCACGAGCAGGCCGATGATGATGGACTTCTGCATGCCGCGCAGGGTGACGGCGTACATGTCCTGGCCGATGGTGGTGGTGCCCCACCAGTGGTCGGCCGACGGCGGCGACAGGAAGGCCAGGAAGTCCTTGTCGGTCCAGTCGTAGGAGCCGAGGAAGGGGCCGATGTAGGCCAGGGCCACCAGCAGGATCAGGGCGATGGAGCCATAGCGGGCCTGCCTGTTGCGGAACAGGCGTCCGATGACGACTTTGGAGCGCATCTAGCTCACCCGCACACGAGGATCGAGGGCCGCCACCAGCACGTCGGACAGGAAGGCGGCGGTCAGGACGCAGATGGCGGTGAAGAAGGTCACCGCCGCGACGGAGTTGACGTCGTTCTGGTGGATCGAGTCGACCAGCCAGGCGCCCATGCCGTGCCAGGCGAAGATCTTCTCGGTGAAGATGGCTCCGGTGAACATCGTCCCGAACGCGAAGGCGAAGTAGGTGGCCGAGGGGATCAGCGCCGTGCGCAGCGCGTGCTTGGTCAGGGCGGTCCTGCGCCGCAGGCCCTTGGCCATCGCGGTGCGGACGAAGTCCTGGCCCAGCACGTCGAGCATCATGTTGCGCTGGATGCGGCTGTAGAACGCGACCGAGCCGAGGGTGAGCGAGATGGTCGGCAGGATCAGGTGGTTGACCCGGTTGAGCAACTGGTCCCAGCCGCTGAGGCGCGGGTTGTACTCGCCGGTGTACTCGATCAGCGTGAATCCCAGGCCGCGGTTGACGTTGTACGTCGCGATCGCGAGCAGGGTGGCCATCAGGAACACCGGGATCGCCATGATGGCGAACGAGCTGACCCCGACGAACCGGTCGGTGAACCTGTACTGCCTGATCGCCGACAGCGCGCCCAGCGCGACCCCGATGACGAAGCCCAGCACCGTGCCGATGAGCAGCAGTCGCAGGCTGACCCAGATGCGCCGGCCCATCTCGTCGTTGACCGAGCCGCCGTTCCAGGTCTTGCCGAAGTCCCCGGTGACGACGCCCGAGACCCACGTGGCGTACCGCTCGAGGACGGGCGTCTTGTCGTTGAGGTTGTAGGCGTCCAGTGTGGCGTCGATGACGTGCTCGGCGACCGGGGGCTGGCGGCCCTCGTAGGCGGCCCTCGGATTCATGGTGGTCGCGGCGAGCAGGTAAGCCAGGCTTGCTGCGATGGCGACCAGGACCACGTTGATCGCCAACCTGCGTAGCAGGTACTTGCCCATTACCCTCCGTTCGCGTTGACGGGGGCGTGTTGTGCCGGTCGGATGAGGTGCCCCCGCAACGTAAAGGCCGTCTTACGTGCTGAAGAACACTTGACGTGAGTCGACGACCACGCCGCAGAATATCCGGCAAATCGCAAGAGTCAGCAATACACACGACATAACAGTAAGATCACCACGCGGTAGATCATTTAGGTTGCGCATGATCTTCGTGGTGGCTCTGACCAGCGGGAATCCGCGGTCATGCCGGGTGGGGCGGAGCTTGACGCGAGCGGCAGTGTCACAGGATCCGCACACAACCGACGATCGTTCGCGGCATACCTGACAGGGCGTTCCCGGCGGGGGAGAGACCCTTCGGCGCCGTGTCGCCGCGAGGGGTCTTTGCCCAGGTGACCGTGTTCCCCCGTCGTCTCGCGCGGCGAGATCGCCGTCATGCCCCTCCGCCGCGCCCCTCCGCCGCGCCCACTGTCGTGCCCACTGTCGTGCCCACTGTCGTGCCCACTGTCGTGCCCACTGTCGTGCCCACTGTCGTGCCCACTGTCGTGCCCACCCGCCGTGCCCCGGCCCGCCCGTCACGCTGCGTGAGAGGGTCCGGGCCTCTCCGGCCGCCGGAGCCGCCGATGCCGGGGCGCGATCCGCGGATGTCCGGCCGGGGCGTGATCCGCCGTCCGCGAAAAGGGGCGGGAGGCGGATATGCCGACCGCGAACCGGCTGCGCGCCCGGCCCGGCCCGCCCGTACGGTCGGGCCATGACGATGATCGAGTCCTGTGGGATCGCCTACGACGAGGCCGGCCCCATGGCGCGGGCGGCCGGCCTCGCCGATCGGCCGGCCGTGGTGCTCGTGCACGCCGGCGTGGCCGACCGGCGCATGTGGGAGCACCAGTTCCGGGCCCTGTCCGCCGGGCACCGGGTGATCCGCTACGACTGGCGCGGCCACGGCGAGTCGCGCGACCCGGGGCCGGAGGTGTGTCACCACGAGGACCTGCTGGCCGTGCTCGACGCCCTGGAGGTGCGCCGGGCGGTGCTGGTGGGCTGTTCCATGGGCGGCGCCTACGCCGTCGAGGCGGCGCTGGCCGCCCCGCACCGGGTGGCCGGCCTCGCGCTGATCTGCTCGGGCCTTTCGGGGCACCGGTGGCCCGAGGACATGCTGGCCCAGGCGCGTGAGCGCGTCCACAGCTCCGTACCGGCCGACCGGCTGGCCCGCTACCGCGCCGGCTCCGCTGAGCACGTCGATCCGGCCGACGTGCTGGCCATGGCCCGCGCGCACACCCTGTGGCAGGTGGCGGGCCCCGACCGGGGCCGCGCCGATCTGACCGACGAGGTGTGGGAGGCGGCGGTGGAGATGTGCCGGCTGGTGTTCCACCGCATGTGGACGGGCCCGCGCACCACCGAACGCCTCCTCGACCCGCCGGCGGCGGGGCGCCTGCGGGAGATCCAGGCGCCGACCCTGGTGGTCAACGGGCTGTCGGACGTCGCGGGCATCCAGGCGGTCTCGGGCCTGCTGGCCCAGGGCATCCCCGGGGCCCGCCGCCTGGACCTGCCGGACACCGGGCACCTGGCGCCGCTGGAGCGCCCGTCGGAGGTGACGGACGCATTGACCGCCTTCTTGAAATCTACAATGTAAAGGCGTCGGGTCGGGTGAAAACCCATTTCCGCAACCTGCAAACCCCCTTCATCGACCGGTGGCGTTGGCGTGGATCGCCAGCCGGAGGTAGTCCGCCAGCCCCGGGACGATCGCGTCGAAGGTGGCGGTGAACCGGGGGTCGGTCACGTACAGCTCGCCCAGGCACTGGTGGATCTCGTACGAGCACTCGTAGAACCAGCGGCTGATGTGGCCGCGGTGCCGCTCGGCCAGGTCCATCGCCTGCTGTCCGTCGGCCGGCAGGCCCGCCTTGAACGCCGCCGCCAGATCTTCCGTGATCGTCGCCGCTTCGGCCTTCAGATGGAGCCAGTCGGCCTTGGTGTAGGAGGCGACGCGGCGACGGCTCTCGGCGTACTGCCGGGTGTCGCCCCAGCGGCGTTCGACCTCGGCGTCGTGGTCCTCGGGGCGGAAGTCGCCGAACACCTCGAAGCGTTCTTCGGGGGTCAGCCTGATGTTCATGGCGCGGGCCTCCATGGCGCGTTCGACGGCGGCGATCATCTCGCGGATCCGTTCGGACTTGATGCGGAGCAGTTCGTGCTGGCGGCGCAGGTGGGTCAGCTCGTCGCTGTGCGGCTCGTCGAGGATGACGGCGATCTCCTCCAGCGGGAAGCCGAGCTCGCGGTAGAGCAGCACCTGCTGCAGCCGCAGCAGGTCGTCGTCGGTGTAGCGGCGGTAGCCGGCACGGGTGCGCTCGCTGGGGGTGAGCAGGCCGATCTCGTCGTAGTGGTGCAGGGTGCGGACGGTGACGCCGGCCAGGCGGGACACCTGTCCCACGGAGAAGCTCATCCCATCAGCGTGCACCCTCACGTCGCGTGAGGGTCAACGGCTGGACTTTCCCCTGGGGGGAGACCCCATGCTGGACGCGTGGAGGAAGATCTGCTGCCGATCGGGCAGTTCGCGCGTCTGAGCCGGTTGAGCGTCAAGCAGTTGCGGCACTACGACGAGCTGGGGTTGCTGGTGCCGGCCCACGTGGACGCCGATACGGGCTATCGCTACTACCGGCCTTCCCAGGCCCGGGCCGCGTTGTCGATCGGGTTGCTGCGTTCGCTCGACGTGCCGCTGGCCGTGGTCGGTGAGGTGTTGTCGGGTTCGGCGGGTGCGCTCGCGTCGGTGCGTGACGATCTGGAGGCCGAGCTGGCCAGGAGACGCCGCACGCTGGCGTCGCTGGAGTGGGTGATGTCGCAGGGGCTCCCGTCGGCGGCGGTGCGGCTGGTGACGGAGCCGGCGCGCCGGGTGCTCGTGGTGCGGGAGCGGGCGGCTGGTCCCGCCGACCTCGGCCGGGCGACCTCGGCGGGGGTGGCCCGGTTGACGGCTCTGGCGTTCGGGGGCGGCGACGGGCTCGCCGCGCGGCCCGGCGGGTCGTCCGCTGGGCCGTCCGCTGGGTCGGCCGGGGCTGTGGGCGGGCCGGCGGGCGGTGCGGGCGGCGGCGGTCATGGCGGCGGTGATGGTGGGGCCGCGGACGGGGCGGCCGGTGGGGCGAAGGCCTGGGTTGCCGCGCCTGGTCAGGGTTCGCCGGTGCAGCTCGTGGGGTTGTTTCCCGCTGACCTGGACGACCCGATGGAGTTGGCGGTCGCGCTGGTGCTCGCCCCGGGCCTGGTGGGTGCGGTGCCCGGGGGTGCGTCGGTCGAGGTGCTGCCGGGTGGCGTGTTCGCGTCGGCGACGCATGTCGGCCCGTACGACCAGATCTCCCTGACCGCGCACGCGGTGCTGGCGTGGTGTGCCGAGCGACGTCACGAGCCGCGTGGGCCGATCCGCGAGGTGTATGTGTCGAATCCGGCTGTCACTCCGCCTGATCAGCTTGTCACGCATCTCATGATCTGTCTGGAGGAGCGTTGACTCCTCGGCTGGCCTTGCATGGCCGGGTGATCTGCTCCCTTGCTGGGGCGGGTTCAGGGGTGGGTCAGGCCTCTGGGTGGGGTCAGGGGAGGGTGAGGATGCGGGGGCCGTCGTCGGTGATGGCGATGGTGTGCTCGGCGTGGGCGGCGCGGCTGCCGTCGATGCTGTGCAGGGTCCAGCCGTCTGTGGCGGTGCGGTAGCGGCCGTCGCCGCCGGCGATGAACATGGGCTCGATGGCCAGGGTGAGGCCGGGTCTGAGGATGAGGCCTCGGCCGGGGCGGCCGGTGTTGGCGACGTGGGGGTCTTCGTGCATGCGGCGGCCGATGCCGTGTCCGCCGAAGTCGTCGAGCAGGCCGTAGCCGGCGGCGGTGGCGGTGGCGGCGATGGCGTGGCCGATGTCGCCCAGGCGGTTGCCGGGGGCGGCGGCGGCGATGCCTGCTTGCAGGGCGGCTCGGGTGGTGTCGATGAGGGCGGTGTCGGCGGGGTTCGGGTGGCCGACGGTGAGGCTGACGGCGGAGTCTGCGGCCCAGCCGTCGAAGGAGACGCCGAAGTCGACGCTGAGCAGGTCGCCGTCGCGTAGCCGGTGGTGGCTGGGGATGCCGTGGACGACGGCGTCGTTGACGGAGGTGCAGATGACGGCGGGATAGGGGGTGGGGGCGAAGGGTGGCTGGTAGTGGAGGAATGCGGAGGTGGCGCCGGCTTCGTGGATGACGGTGGTGGCGATGTCGTCGAGTTCGGTGAGGCGGGTGCCGGGGGTGGCGTGCTGGGTGACGGCGTGCAGGGCTTGGGCGACGATGCGGCCCGCTTCGCGCATGGCGTCGATTTCGCCGGGTGTCTTGAGTTCGACCATGGCGATAACTATACCGGTATTTCTATCGTGGCTATAGACTGGATCGCATGGTACGACCCCCGCTGACCCTCGAAGAGCGCCTGCGCGGCGAGCAGCTCGGCCGGCTCCTGCGCGAGGCCCGGGGCGGGCGCAGCATCGTCGAGGTCGCCGCGGCCGCGGGCATGTCCGCCGAGACCCTCCGCAAGATCGAGACCGGCCGCATCGCGACGCCCGCCTTCTTCACCATCGCCGCCCTGGCCGACGTGCTCGACGTCTCCCTCGACCGTCTCGCCGTCCACTCCGCCCCGGCTGCCTCCGCCCCCGCCATACCCACCTGATCTCTCACCCAGCCGGGTCGGTGTCGGGCCGGGCGGCGCGCCTGCGTGTCACCAGGCGACGGGGCCGAGGCGATCGATGAAGATCCCGGTCGGTCCGTCGGCGTCGATCGTCGCGAGTCTCACGATCGAGTCGGTGCCCTCGGTGACCGTCAGCCGGCCGGTGTGCCGGTTCATGTCGGTGGCGGCGAAGGCGTGGTTGACGACTTCTCCCGGTGTGGCGAGGTTGAATTTGATCTTCGGGAGTGCCTGGGCGTACCGGACGGTGATCATGTTCAGCGCCGCCTTCGACGAGGTGTAGGCGAGTTCGGGCATCTTCGAGACGGGCTGGTCCGGATCGGTCACGACCGCGAAGGAACCGCCGGCGCTGGAGACCATCACCACCCGCGGATGGTCGGCTGCCTGCAGCAGGGGCAGGAACGCGTGCGTGACCCTGATCGGTCCGTACACGTTGGTGTCGTAGACGGAATGCACCTCCTCGGCCGTCACCTGCGCAGGATGGACGGCCCGTCCCGGCGTGCCGGCGTTGTTGATCAGCACATCCAGTCGATCGGTGTGCTCGCGGACGAGCCGTACGGCGTCGGTCACCGACTCGTCCGAGGTCACGTCCAGCGGGATCATGATCGCTTTCGTGCCGCCGTCGGCCAGCTTGCCGGCCGCTGCCCGTCCTCGCCCCGTGTCGCGGGAGCCGAGGAACACCGTCCAGCCCCGCTCCCCGAGCCGCCTGGCCGCCTCGAAGCCGAGCCCCTTGTTGCCTCCGGTGATCAACACCGTGGTCTGTTCCGCGTTCGTCATGTCCTCTGAGACGAGATGTGCCGATGGGTTGTGACACGGTGTGAGCGGCCTCACATGCGCGGGCTCGTGGCTGGTATCGGCGGCACCTGTGTCCTGCCGGTCGGCCGGCCACGGGCGCCGGGCAGGTCCAGGCGCTGGGCGAGATGCTTGCGGCGCTCGTGGTGCAGACCCACAGCGTGCAGGCCGTGCGGGCGGCGGTGGAGCAGGCCGGCGGGTTCGCCGCGCAACGGTGGGCGTGGTTCGGGGGTGAGGCTCGGCCGCGCCGCCCAGCCCAGCGCGGCGCAGGCCGCCGCCCGCGCCGCGGTCAGCGGGCCGGGGACCAGCGGGCCAGGGGATGATCCTGCGCGACTTGCCGCCGGCCGACTGCTTCGGCGGCTTCTCGGCGCGTTCCAGTGCAACGTGCTCGGCCCTGTGCTCGGCCAGCAGGCGCGAGATCTCCACGCGCACGGTCCGTCACACGTGATCGGGGCCGGCGCCGTGGACATCTGCGGGAACCGCGCCAAAGCCCGCGCCTTTCACCAACACATGGCCACTCACCAAGACATGGCCACGACGCGTCCTTGGTCGCGGGCCGGCCACACGCGCGGATCAGCGTAGGTGCCCGGTGGCGTTCCAGTGACTGTCACGTACGCATCAACGCGCGCTGCGCTGTGCCGCGAGGAGGGGAAGGGTCAGCCAGGTTGTGGGTCGGCGGCGGGGACGTGGGAGTCGTAGAGCCGCTGGAGCAGATGGTTGAGCCGCTTGCGTTCGGTGTCGCTGAGAGTATGGAGGAAATGGTCCTGCTCGGCGGCCGCCGCGTCGGCGACGATGGCCAGGAGGTCGTTCCCCTGTTCGGTGAGGGTGATGATGCGGCGGCGGCGGTCGGTGTTGTCGGGGCGCCGTTCGATGAGGCTCGCGGCTGCCAGCGAGTCCAGGACGAGCACAACGTTGCGTGCGTCCATCGCGACCAGCTCGGCTAGGCGCCGCTGGGAGGCCGGTCCGTGCTGTTTGAGTGCGACCAGGAGGGTGTATTGGCCCTGGGTCAGCTGGTGCTCGTTCAGGAATGCCGTCCAGGAGCGTGCCGTGAGCGAGCCCAGGCGCGCCAACAAGAAGCCGGTGCCGCGTTCGTAGACGGGCCGTGTGCTGCGGTCCTTCATGGACGCAAGACTACCCGTTAGACATGTCACATGTCTTTTGATAGACATGCGACATGTCTATCAAGGTGCGACACTCCACGGTGTCGATCAGCGATCTGTCGCTGCACGTCGTCGAGTCCGGGCCGGCCGAGGGGCGCCCTTTCCTGTTCTTGTACGGCTGGCCGGAGTCGTGGCGGACATGGCTGGGCGTGATGGAGGCCGCAGACGCCGCGCAGACCGGCGTGCGGATCATCGCCATCGACCTGCCCGGCATCGGCGAGTCCACCGGCACAGCCGGCGGCGGCTCGAAACTCCGGTTGGCCGAGACGGTACACGCTCTCGTACGGCACCTTGGCCTCACTGACATGACCCTGGTCGGCCACGACGCCGGCGGGATGGCCGCCTATGCCTACCTGCGGCGGTTCGACGATGTCGAACGGGTCGTCATCATGAACACGATCATCCCCGGCGTCGACCCGTGGAACGAGGTGCTGCGCAACCCCTACATCTGGCATTTCGGCCTGCACGCCGTCCCCCACCTGCCGGAGACCCTCGTCCAGGGACACCAGGCGGAGTACTTCGACTATTTCTACGACGTGCTGTCGGCCGACCCCGGCCGGATCTCCGCCGACACGCGGGCGGCCCACGCCGCCGCGTACGGCGATGATGCGGCGCTCACCGCCGGATTCGACCTTTACCGGGCCTTCCCGCAGGACGCCGTGGACAACGCCGCGTTCGCCGAAGCTGGTGCCGTCGACACGCCGCTGCTGTACGTGCGAGGCGACCGTGAGAGCGGCGACATCGACGCCTACGCACGGGGCTTCCGCGACGCCGGGGTGAGGACACTGGTCACCGCGATGGTGACCGACGCCGGCCACTTCGCGCAGGAGGAGCAATCCGCCGATGTCTGGCGGATCATCCGCGACTTCGCTCACCGCACCGCGAACTGACTGGTACATCGCGTCGACGGGAAGCGTCAACGTAAGTGCCTGTTTTCGATCCCTTGGCCGACGTCGGCCCAGGTCAGGAGTCGCCGATCGGTGGCCTCTTACGTTGGCCGGCCCGCCTGGTAGATCGCCAGCACCTGCTCGGCATCGCCATCGCGCATCGGCCCCCGAGGGGGCGGTGCGGGCCCGCACTGGGCCGCACCCTCGGTCCCGGCCGAGGCCGAACGCCCGCAGCCGATCCACCAGCCATAGGGCGCCACAACGCGAACACGAAACCAGCGACCGAGGTCGCGACATCGGCTCCTGAGCACGCTCTCGGTCTCGACGCAGAACTCGCACCAGCAGTGGATCACCAAGTGGCGGCGGCCAGGCCGGCCGCGCCCACCACCTGCTCGCGGAAGCGGCCGCCCGGCTCCGCGGCCCCTGTCTCGTCTCAGTTGTCAGCTACGTGATCAGATGCACGGGAAGGGCCTTCGGCCGGCACCGCGGCGGGCGCCGGCAGGGGCGAGTCGATCCGGCTGACGACGATTGCCAGGATCGCACCTGCCACGGCTGCGGCGGCGGCGGCGCCGAAGGCGGTGGCGCCGGTGTCGTGGGGGCCGGTGAGCCGGCCGGCGGCGGCGGTGCCCAGGCCGTAGCCGCCCCACATGAAGGTGTTGAGCCAGGCGAAGATCTCGGTGCGGTAGCGAGCGGGGGCATGGTCGGCGAGGAGGGCCGGCACGATGGCGTCGCGCGGCCCGGTCATCAGCCCGACAAGACTGATCAGTATGGCGAGGGTCACGAAGCCGGGCGCCCAGCCCCCGCCGAGCAGGACGGCCGCCTCGGCGAGTGAGAGCACGACGAGCAGGCGCCCGCCGGTGATGGGCCAGGCCCGCGCCCCGTACCCAAGGGTGCCGAGGAGGGCGCCGGCCGACAGCAGGCCCATCAGCACGCCGGCGGAGGCGGCGGAGCCGAAGGTGGTTGCCGAGGCGACCGTGGCGATGCGCAAGCAGCCGAAGGTGAAGGTGCCCAGGGCGGCGATGGTCAGCAGCAGGAGGGTACGCCGGTGGGTGAGCGGCCCGGCCAGGCGGAGCCTGCCCGGTGGGGTGGGTGCTGCTTGCCGTACCGCGGCGGACACCAGGAGGAGCGCGGTGCCGAGCAGGATGGCGGCGCCGGCGGCGGTCACCACGCCGTGGGCCGGAACGGCCAGGGTCAGGACCGGCACGAGCAGGGGGCCGGCGATGAACGTCAGCTCGTTGACGGCGTTGTCGATCGCGTAGGCGGCGGGCAGGGAGGCGGCGGGGACGAGGCGTGGCCAGGAGCTTCTGATGACTGATCCGGCGGGCGGGGTGGTGGCGCCGAGCAGTACTGCGGCGCCGATCATCAGGGCGGGTGGGGCGAGGAGGAGGAGCGTGTAGGCGAGGGCGTGGGTGGCCAGGTAGCCGGTCAGGGCCGGGCGGGGGCCGTACCGGTCGGCGATGCGCCCGCCGAGAGGCGCGCACAGGGCCAGGGCCAGTGCGTGTCCGGTGAGTACGAGGCCGGCGGTGGCGTAGGAGCCGAGCCTGTCGACGGCGTCCAGCAGCAAGGCGAGGCTGAGCACGGGCGTGCCCAGCTTGACAATGAGCCCGATGACGAGCAGGTGAGGGACGCCTGGTTGGGCGAGCAGGCGGCGATAGGGCGCGAACATGGCGACTCCGTTACCATCTAGCTGGATTACGCCTATGACATAACAGAGAGGTGTTACCAGTCAAATGGAGATAGCCTGTAACGTGACGCGGCAGGCGCCGCTGATCGCCGAGCTGGTCAACCTGGCCACGGCGCACTGGCGGGGCGGCGCCTCGGTGCGGCCGCTGGCAGGTGAGGACCTGACGACGACGTTCGCCGCCCAGCTCGGCGAGCGCACGGGTGCGGCCCTGCGTGCGGTCCCGGACGCGGGGCGGCACCTGGCCGAGCTGGCCACCGAGCTGCGTCAGGCGCTCCTGGCCGAGCGGCCGGCGGACCAGGCCGCCCGCATCAACGCCATGATCGGCAGGTACGGGGCGCAGCCGTACCTGGTGGAGGATGTCGGCCAGCCGTTCCACCTTCATTTCCATGGGTCGGGCGGCACTCAGGTGGAGGCCCTGGGCGGCGAGTTCGCTACGGCGCTGGCCCTCATCGTGGACGGCTACGGCCCAGATCGCTTCGGGGTGTGCGAGGCGCATCAGTGCGAGGCTGTCTACATCGACCTGACCCGCAACGCCTCGCGCCGCTACTGCAGCGCGGCATGTACGGCTCGCGCCAAGACCGCCGCCTACCGCAGCCGCCGCCACGCCTGATCAAGCCTTGTAGTACTCGCGCATGAGACGGGATGCCCAGGCCGGTTGCCGTACCGGGTCGGCGGGCGCGAATTCGACCAGGTACGGCTTGATGTCCAGCACGGGGGTGCCGTCCAGAGCGTCCAGGTCGGCCACATACAGGTCGCGACCGTCGACGGCCATCAGCCGGCACACCGAGACGCCGAGCCGGTTGGGCCTGTACGGCCCGCGGTGCGCGAACACGCCGACGAGCGGGCCGTCGGGATTCTTGCGCGGCGGCCGGGGCCGGCCCTGCGCGTCCGCCTCGTCGATCCGGTCGAACTGGAAGACGATCTCCAGGTGAGAGAACTCCTGCAGGCCCTGCAGGGCTGATGCCTCGAGGTGGTCGTCGAGTCGAATGACGGCCTTGGTGTTGTACCAGTTGTCCTCGAACATCTCGGACCGTCCGCCAAGGACGCGGGCAACGGGACTCAGGATGACGCCGTCCATCACGAGTCTTCCCCTGTGGAGCAGAGTTGAGCGCGAAGGGTCTCGCCGACCCACCGCTCCCAGCGCTCGCGCGTCCACCCGCGCCCGCGAACGAGCAGCAGGTACAGCTCGGGGCTGAGCAGGCCGTACAGCAGGTCGGCGGCCTCCGCCACCGGGACCTCCGTCCGCGCGCCGGGCTTGCCGACGAGGGCCTCGGCCGCTTTCTCCTGGACCACATACCGCGGATCGACGTCGTGGGGCCACAGCGCGGCCACCTCGGGATCGCTCGCGCACGCTTCGTCCAGCACCTTGCCGATCGGCGCGACGCGCTCCAGGACCGAGGTCGTCCCCGCGACGTAGGCGTGCAGCATGTCGCGGGCGGTGCCGGCCGCGAGGGCCTCGACGTACCACGGCCGGTCCATCGTCGCCACCGGCTCATCGTCGCCTGCGATCGTCACGTCGACCAGTTCCTTCAGCAGGGTGCGCTTGTTGCCGAAGACGAAGTAGATCGTCTGCACGGCGACCCCGGCTTTCGTGGCGACGTCCTGCAGATTCGTCGCGCCGTAGCCGTTCAACACGAACAGCTCCAGTGCCGCTTCGAGGATGCGCCTGCGCGTCTCCTGCGCCTTCTGGGCCCGTTTGCCGGCCCGCTTGACATCGCTCATGGCTAGAGTCTATCTCTAGTTTCATTCACTAGAAACCAACTCTAGAGAGCAGGTCCAGTCATGCCGGTCATCACCGTCACCCGTTTCAAGGCCGACCCCGCGGACGCCGAGCAGGTTCAGGCCCGGCACGCCGCCCTGGTCGCCGCCATCAGAGCCACTCAGTCCGGCCTCACCGAGGCGCGCCTCGGCCGGCTGAACGACGAGACGTGGGTCGGCGTCTGGCGCTGGGACTCAGCGGCCAGCCTGCGGGCGGCCCGCCAGGCCGTACCCGGCGACGCCGCGGCCACCCAGGCGTTCGCCCTGACGCGCGAGGCCGCCGTCGACGACATCGACGTCCTGGACGAGCACTGATGCCCGCCCCGGCCCCGCGAAGGGGCCGGGACCACCCCGATCGAGGAGATGACATGATCGAGATAGAGGCGCTGACCAAGGTCTACGGCACGGCGCGGGTCCGGGCGGTCGACGAGGTGTCCCTGCGCGTCGGCGCCGGATCGGTGTTCGGCTTCCTGGGCCCCAACGGCGCCGGCAAGACCACCACCATCAAGATGCTGGCCGGGTTGCTGATCCCCACCTCGGGCCGGGTGAGACTGGCCGGTTTCGACGTGGCCCGGCAGCGTTCGGCGGCGATGGCACAGCTCGGCGCGGTGCTGGAAGGTTCGCGCAACGTCTACTGGAGCCTGTCGGCCTGGCAGAACCTGATGTACTTCGGCCGCCTCAAGGGCCTGCGCAAGGCGCGGGTCGCCGAGCGCGCCGAGGATCTGCTGACCGATCTCGGCCTGTGGAAGCGGCGCAATGACAAGGTGGGTGGATTCTCCCGGGGCATGCAGCAGAAGGTCGCGATCGCCGTGGCGCTGATCTCCGAACCACCGATCGTGCTGCTGGACGAACCGACACTCGGCCTGGATGTCGAGGCCACCCGCACCGTCAAGCAGTGGATCACCGAGCAGGCCCGCGAGCTCGGCACCACCGTCCTGCTCACCACCCACCAGCTGGATGTCGCCCAGGAGCTGTGCGACCGGGTGGCCGTCATGCGCCAGGGGCGGCTCGTGGCGGACCTGCCCACGCGTGAGCTGCTTGCGGGCTTCCGCGAACGTGACCGGTACGAGATCCGCGTCGAGGGAGCGGCGCCGCCCGGCTTCGACGCCGTCACCCGCGAGGGCGTCACCACGATGAGCGTGCGGGTGCGCGATCCACGTGAGGTGTACGACGTGGTCGAGCGGCTCCGCGCGCAGGGAGCCGTCCTGGAGTCGCTGACCCAGGTGCAGCCCGATCTGGAGGACGTATTCCTGACCCTGGTGAACGAGCCGACCGATGCATGAGGTCCTGCGCGCGGAGATCGGCAAGGGCCTGCGGGTTCAGCTCGCCCACCCGGTCGGACATGTGATCACGTTGCTGATCAGCACGATGATGTACCTGGGACTGCAGTTCGTCCTGGGACAGGGCGAACTCCGCCAGGATGTGCTGCCTCAGACCCTCGTCGCGATCGGCGGCTACTGGTTCCTGCAGTACGCCGGCCTGGTGATGGTGGCCGACCTCATCGAGGAGAGACGGGCCGGCACCTTCGCCCAGGCGCAGATGACCACGGCGCCGCCGTGGCTGCCGATGCTCGGCCGGCTGATCACTTCCTCGGTGTTCGGGCTGGCCGTGGCCGGCGTCGCCGCCGTCGTGCCGATGCTGGTGGCGGGGATCACGGTTCCCCTGCGTTGGGCGGCGCTCCTGCCCGCGGTGCTGCTGGGGATCAACGCGCTGGCCTTCACGTTCCTGATGGCCGCCCTCGCCCTGGTCTCCCCGATGGTCGGCGCCCTGCAGTCGCTGTTCACCTCGCTGGTCCTGTTGCTCAACGGCTCGTTCCTGCCGCTGGCGCTGTATCCGGACTGGCTGGCAGTGGCGGCCAGAGTCCTGCCCACCACGCTGGGCGTCGAGGCGCTCGCCCAGGCCCTCTTCGAGGGCCGGAGCCTGGCCCGGCTCTGGAGCGGCGGCACCCTGCCCTGGCTCCTCGCCCACACCCTCGCGCTCACCGTCGTCGCCGGCCTCCTCTTCGTCCGTAACCACCGCCGAGCCCTGCAGGAGGCGTCATGACCTTCGCCCGCGGCTTCGCCGCCGAAGTCCGCAAGGGCCTGCTCAACCTGCTCGCCGGCTGGCGCCAGGTCCTCGTCCAGATGATCACGTTTCCGCTGTTCTACCTGCTTATCGTGCTGTTCATGGGACGCGGGCAGCTGCGCGCTGACCTGCTACTGCCGGTGCTCCTCGGCATGGTGGCGCTGACCTTCATCCACGAGCAGGTCAACCGGGTGTTCTGGAGCTACCTGGGCGACATCCAGTCCGGCGTGCTCGAACAGACCTACCTGACCCCGCTGCCCTCTGCCGCGAGCATCCTCGGCCGTCAGGTCGCCGCCGTGATCTCCGCCGTACCCACCGCGCTGGCCGTCCTGGTCACCGGTGCCGTCGCCATCACCGTCCAGGGCGGGCCACTGCCCTTCGACGCGCAGATGATCGTACCGTTGGCCGCCATCGTGCTGGGCACCTGCGGACTCGCGCTCATCCTGTGCGGGCTGACCCTGGTGTTCAAACGCATCGAGATCATTACCCAGCTGTCCGTGGCCCTCTACGCCATCGCCGGCGGCACCCTGGTCCCTCTGGCCGCCCTGCCCGACCCGATCGCCTTCCTCAGCCGACTCCTGGTCCCCATCGCGCCCGGCATCGAGGCGATGCGCGACATCCTGCTCGGCGGGCACTCTCTGACGACTCTCCCCACTGGCTGGGGTCTCGGCTGGCTGCTGGCCCAACCGCTACTCATCACGACCGCCGGGGTCGTCCTGTTCAACCGGCTCGAAAACCTCGCCCGGCACCGTGGCACCCTCGCCCGCTACTAGTGGTGGGCGACAGGTCGCGGTCCAGCACCGGCTGCACGAGCGGACGCAGCGCGAGCGCGTCGGCCGTGCCGATGAGGTGGATCGTCGAGCGCATGAGGGCGATCCGCACCACCCGGCTCCGGAAGCCGTCGCGAGACCGACCACGAGATTGACCACGAGATTGACCACGGGATTGACGGGGTGGCCGGCCGCCGGAGCAGGCAAGAGCCGCCTGCCGCCGAATGGCGGGGCAGCCCCGCCCGAGTCACGCAGCTGGTCACAGTCCTCACGGGGGAGGACCGCGACCAGCAATGACGCGGCTGACCTAGCCGGGGTGCTCGCTGGAGGACTCCACCGTCTGCTTGAAGATGCTCAGGCCGTGGTCCATTCCGGCGCCCATCGGGATGGCGAGGTCGTCCGGTCGCACGTCGTGGATCCAGACGAACCGGCTGCCGCCGTCACCATGCGGGACGACCTGCATCGAGGCGTTGTCGTGTTCCGGCTGCATGGTGCCGCCGATGACCGAGAAGACGAGCCGGCGCGGCTCATCGTCGAGCGCGATGAGCCGCTCCCGCAGCACCATTCCGTCAGCGAACGTGACGACCCTGACGTCCGGTTCGTCCTCGTCGAGCCGGCTGTCGGTGACGAAGCCCGGCGCCATCCGGACGGGCCCGTCGGTGAAGTCACTGATGATCGCCCACACGGCCGTGGGGTCGGCATCGATGATGATCTCTTTGTGCACGGAGGCCATATCTGTCTCTTCTGTAGTGGTGGGAACTGGTGTCGCGCGGTGGTGGGTGCGTCTATGCGGCGACGACGCAGAACTGGTTGCCCTCGGGGTCGGCCAGCACGACCCAGCCGTCGAAGCGCCGCACTTCACTCGCGCCAAGGGCCCGAATTCGGCCGACCTCGCCTGCCAGGTCATCAGTGGACAGGTCCAGGTGCAGCCGGTTCTTGCCTTCCCGGCCCTCGGGCACGGCCTGCAGCGACAGGCCCACGCCCCTCTTGTTCGCGTCCTCCAGGTAGATGGCGCCTTCGTCCGAGGACGCGACCTGGTATCCGGTGACGGCCTGCCAGAAGGCGGTGCTGCCGGCCAAGTCGTTCGTGTCGATGCAGATGTTGCCGATGCTGATGCTCACCAGCGATTCCTTTTCATCTAACTGACGTACCAATTACGTCGGTTAAGTAACCTACCATCGCCGATGGCCGGGTAGGCTGCGAGACGTGATGGATGAGCGTGCTGCCGAGCCCGTGCCGGACAACCTCGAAGCGGGGACGGCGCCGATGCCGCTGCGCGTGATCGAGGAGTTCATCAACACCCGCCGCCGGGACGGCGACGAGATCGCAACCCCGCAACAGCTGGCGATGTGGTTGCACGCCCGCGGCCTGATATCGGCTGGCACGGTGGTGAACGCCGAACAGCGCGACCGTGCCGAACGGATCCGCGAGGGACTACGCGCGCTGATCGCCGAGAACAACACCGAGCCGGTCTCCAGCCCGCGCCCGGACGGCCTCAACCCCGCCGCCCGTGCCGAACTCGCCGACCTCACTCGCGACTTCCCGCTGGTGCTCGACGTGACCGCCTCCCCGCCCCGGTTGGTCGCCCATGCCCAGGTGCCGGTGGAGGCGGCGCTGGCCAGGCTGCTCGCCGTCGTGGCCGAGGCCGTGGCCGAAGGCACGTGGACACGGCTGAAAGCCTGCCGGGAGCCGAGCTGCCGATGGGCCTACTATGACCACTCCCGCAATCGGCGCCGGACCTGGTGCTCCATGGACATCTGCGGGAACCGCGCCAAAGCCCGCGCCTCTCACCACCGCAAGTCCGCCGCGCCCTCGACCACAAGCCGGCCGACAAACCGATAACCCGCGCCGTTGGCCGTGCGCCGGCCGAGACCGCGCTTGACAGCCCAGAACTCCTCTAGCTCCAGCGAGCCGCCCCTCAGCTTGGTCAGTGGGTACGGCGGCGGGGTGCCAGGACCTCGGTGATCTTGACGATGGCTTCGGCGCCGGGTACATGGGACCGGTGGCGGACGCCTGGGCCGTCGACCGCGAACTGAGACAGGCACGCCCACCCACGGAACAGCCGAGGAGATCCTCACCCTGAACCCCGGTCGACGGGCCACCACCGGGTCAGCGGCCTGCCCGGTTCCTGCCGTCGCCGGGCTTCGTCAAGCCTGGCGACGCTCGCGGCGCCGGCGAGGCCGCGCACCGTGGCGAGCTCGCCGGCGTACCGGCCGCTGGGCTCCGCCGCCGACGCCGCCGAGGACGCCGACGCCGAGGACGCCGTGCGGGACGCGTTCCTGCACCGGCAGGCCGCCGACCATGTCTCGAGGCCGGTCAACCCCGTCGCCGACGACCAGCATGCGCCCGCCTCCACCCTGCCCGCTGCCCGCCCTCGCGGCGCTGCCGGCCTCGGTCCGGAGCGCCCGCCCACGCCGCGGCGGCACACACCGGTCAGGCGGATCTCCGGGCGAGGTCCTCCAGTACGGCGACCGCCCGCGCCGCGCTCTCGTACGGCACGAAGAGGTGGTCGTGGCGCAGGCCGGCGACCACGTTGCAGCTCAGCCCGGCGTCGGCGAGTTCCCGGGCGAAGGCGGCGGTGAGGCCCACCGCCTCCAGCGCCGAGTGGACGCGCAACGTGATCCAGCCCGCCACATAGTCGTACGCCAGTCCGGCAGCGTCAGCCTCGTCCTGCCGTATCACCAGGGTGAGGCCCTCCTCCTCGGCGACCGTGACGACGGGGGTGACGCCGGTCGGCACCTCCGCGCCCGCCGTGGTGAACACGTACCGGCCCGGGTTCAGCCGCGGACTCATGCCGCCGAGGAGCTTGCGCAGGTCGCTCTCGCCCGTCATGAGCAGCACCCTACGCGCGCTCCAGGGCCGGGCGCGTGGCAGGCGGAGCGTCTGGCAGCACATGCCCGGGGTCATCGGGCAGGGCCGGAGTCAGCAGCGCATGCTGAGGGTCGCGGGCAAAGGGCCGGGGTCAGCCGTCCCGTGCTCTGGACCGGTGCTGCCCGGCCTGCCGGGTGCGGCCCAGGGCCGTGGCCAGGTCCGCCAGGTGGTGCGCCACCGGGCCGAGCGTCAGCACGCCACTGCCCGCCCCGGCCAGCTCCCCTTCGGCGGGAAGCAGTTCGGCGTGGACGCGTTCCATCGTCCGGCGGTCGCCGAGAGCCAGCGCCGCCCGGCCGGTGAGACACCACAGGGCCTCCATCAGCAGGTCGCGGGGTGGCTCCGGCGTCTCGCGCAGTGTGCTGGCGGCCTCGCGCCGGCGGCCCTGTGACAGGAGCACCAGTGGGCGGATCCAGGGCTCGTACGGGCCCCAGTCGGCCTGCGTGCTGTCGCTCCACGCGCTCAGCTCCCTGGTCCACGCGAAAGCCGACACCTCCGGCCCCCCGCCACCACCCTCTCCGCCGTCCTGGAAGGCGGGCAGGCCGGTCTGTACGGGCAGACCAGTGTCGAGGCTGTCGAGGGCGCCGTCGCGGTCCGTGGGCAGCACGGCGGGCGGGCCGGTGGGGAGGCCGGTGGAACTCGGGTGGGGCCGCCGGCCGCCGTGGACGTGGGCCGGACCCCGCATCCCGTACCGCAGGCGTGCGCACAGGAGGGCCAGCGGCAGCAGGCCGTCTTCCAGGCCCGGCATCCCGGAGCCGTCCAGCAGCTCGGCGGCCTGCCGGTAAGCCGCCTCCACCCGTCCGAACGGCGCCCGCCCCGTCTCGGCCAGGCGCGTGGCCCGGTACCAGCGGGTGAACACGCCCGCCAGTGGAAGTTCGTGCCGTCCCGCGAGCCCGTCCACGGCCGCCGCGTGGCCGTCGGCGCCGGTGAGGTCACCGAGCCCGGCGCGGGCCTGCATCCGGACCAGGTGGCCCAGCACCTCGTAGGTGACCAGGCCGTGCCGGGCCGACAGCGCGACCAGCTCGGCGCCGAGGCCGTCACGGCGGCCCGCCAGACCGGTCCGGTCGAAACTCTGCATGAACACGCCGTTCAGGGCGAAGGCCAGCAGCCCCGGGTCCTGCAGGCTGCGAGAGATGTCCTCCGCCTGCCGGGCGGCAGAGGGGCCGCGCGTCAGGCGGCTGCCGCGTGACTCCAGGGCGATCGTGGCCAACAGCCGCGCCCGGGCCGCCTCGCATCCGCTGGCCGGAAGCGCGCCCAGGGCGCGTTCGGCGGCTGCGATCACGTGCGCCGCCTGGCGGGGGTCATCGGAGCGGGTCCAGATGGCCGGGACGTCGTAGGCGCCGATCACCCGGGCGGTCAGTTCGGCGTCGCCCAGCTCTTCGGCGGCGGCGATGGCGGCGACGCGGTGCTCGCGTGCCGCCCGCAGGCCGCCCCCGCCGGTCACCGCGAGGTTGCGCAGCAGAGCGACCGTGGACTCCAGGCGGGCGCGGGCCCCTGGGGCGACGGCGCGGTCGTAGAGGGCGGCGGCCCGGGCCCACACGCGGTCCGCCGTCTCCGCGGAGCCAGGATCGGGATCGGTGCCAGGAAGGGGGCGAGGGATGGCACCGAGAAGGCCATGAGTGGTGCCGAGGACGGGGCCAGCAGCGGCGCCAGGGGTGACAGCGGGGGTGACAGCGGAGGTGACAGCGGAGGTGAGGGCAGCGGTGGTGTCGAGGCCGGCGGGGTGCAGGTGATCGGCCTGGTGGAGGATGTCGGTCTCCAGCCGGCGCAACGCGGGGCCGGGGTCCACGCCGAGCTGTTCGACGAGAAGCGTGCGGGCACGGCGGAGCACGGCCAGCGCCTCACCCTGCCGGCCGGTGCGGTACAGCGCCAGCCCCAGCAGCCGCCACCCTTCCTCACGCCACGGGTGCTCGGCCACGTGAGCATCGAGGTCCGGAACCGTTTCGGCGGCCAGACCGAGGCTCAGGCGGGCGTCGGCGAGCCGTTCGACGGCGTGCAGCCGCAGCTCGGCGAGGCGGGAGCGTTCGGCGCGAGCCCAGTCCTGGTCGGCGAAGTCGGCGTAGGCGGGGCCGCGCCACCACCCGAGCGCCTCCCGCAGCCGGCTTGCGGCGCGGTCCGGTGGCAGGGCCGTCGTGGTGGTGACCGCGTGTTCGAAGCGCCAGGCGTCCACGTCCCGCGCCGCCGCGCGCAACGCGTACCCGGGGCCTTCGGTGACCAGCAGCGTGGCGGGGGCGCGGGGTGGCCGTGCGGGTTCCAGGGCGCGGCGCAGGGCCGCGACGAACGTCCGTACGGCGCTGATCGCACCCTGGGGAGGGTCGTCCCACAGGTCGTCGACGAGGTGGGTGACGGGGACGACGCGGCGGCGGGCGACGATGAGGCGGGCCAGGACGGCGCGGTGGCGTGGCCCTCTCAGGGCGACGGGGTCCTCGGCGGCGTCCCAGGCCGTCACCGGTCCGAGAACCCCGAACGTGACCCCCACCTCGCCGTCCTCCCACTCGCCGCTCGCCGCGCCCCCTGTTGAGCCATTCCGCCCGGCCATCCTCACGAGCCGTCGCTCGCCGGGGCGGCCACGCCCGCCTGTCCACCCGGCGCATACACCCGGCTGACCGCCCGCACGACCACGACCGCCCGACCGCCTGCACAATGTACGACCCCCACCGCCCACCCGCACGGCCGTGCATCGTGCGGTGCTGGTCGACGCTTCTCTCGTCACGGTAGCGCGCTGACCGGATGCTCATTCACGCCCGCCAGGCTGGGGGGCGACCACTCAACCCGAGGAGAGAGGCGTCCCGCCATGCCGCACACCATCAACGGCTTCGACTACCGGCGCGTCCCTGTCGCCGACGGGCTGTCCCTGAACGTGGCCGTCGCCGGTTCGGGCAGTCCCGTCATGCTGTTGCACGGCTTCCCACAGACCCACCTGATGTGGCGGCACGTCGCCGCGGACCTGGCCGCTGATCACACCGTCATCTGTCCCGACCTGCGCGGGTACGGGGCCAGCGACAAGCCCGCCGTCACCGGCCCCGGCACCTATGCCAAACGGGCGATGGCGGCCGACGTCGTCGCCCTGGCGCGCGCTCTGGGACATGAACGGTTCGCGCTGGCCGGTCACGACCGGGGAGCGCTGGTGGCCTTCCGCGCCGGGCTCGACCATCCGGCGGCGATCAGTCATCTCGCCTGCCTGGACGTGCTGCCGACGCTCGACATGTGGGAGGTGATGCACGGCCTGGGCGCGGCGGTGGGCTTCCACCTGTATCTGATGGCCCAGCCGCCGGGCCTGCCCGAGCAGATGATCGCCGCGAGCGCGGACGCCTTCTTCGGGTATTTCCTCGACATCTGGACGAGTGATCCCGCGGCGATCCCGGCCGACGTCCGTGCCGCGTACCTGCGGGCCTGCCGTGAGGCGGTGCCGTCGATCGTGGCCGACTACCGCGCCTCGGCGGGTGTGGACGTCGAGCATGACCGGGTGGACCGGGAGGCGGGCAACCGGCTGCGCATGCCGGTCGCTGTGCTCCAGCAGGACTGGGGTGCGGCGCTGGGGTTCGACGCCGCCGCGTTGTGGGGTGCGTGGGCGCCGGATCTGCGGCACACGACCGTCACCTGCGGCCACTTCATGGCCGAGGAGGCGCCGGCCGACGTCGCCGAGGCCCTGCGGGACCTGCTCACCCGCTGACCGGCCGGGCCCCCGCCCGGCCGGGGCTCCGGCGTGGCGGTCAGGCGGACGGATCGGCGTCGGCCGCCGCGCCCGGGGGAGAGGCGGCCGGGGGAGAGCCAGCCGGGGATGCGGCCGGGGATGCCGCCGGGGGAGAGGCGGCGCGCAGCAGCGGGTGGACGCGCATCGCGACCTCCAGCTCGCCCGGCAACTCGTCGCGGTAGCGGCCCAGGGTGGAAAGGTCACTGTGGCCGAGCACCCGCCGCACGGCGTCCATGTCGACCGCGTCGGCCAGCAGGTGGGTGGCCGTGGTGTGCCGTAACCCGTGAGGGGTGACCGTGCGGCGCTGCGCGGGGTCGACACGGGCCTGGACCCGGTCGATCACCCCTTGGACGTCGCCCCGGGCCAGCCGCCGGCCCCGCCACGACAGCAGCAGGGCCTTGTCGCTCACCGCGGCGCGGCCCCGCTCCAGGTAGGCGTCGAGCGACTCGGCCACGACGGCGGGCAGGGGGACGTCACGGGTGCGGCCGCCCTTGCCGAAGATGCGCCAGTAGCGGACCCCGTCATTGGTGAAGAAGTCCTCGACGTTGGCGCGGACCAGCTCTGACACGCGGGGCCCGACGGTGGCCAGCAGGAGCACGATCAGCGCGTCACGCAGCTCCATCCGCTGGTCACGGCGGCCTTCGCGGGGGGAACGCTCCAGGGCGCGGGCGGCGCCGACGAGGCCCTGGGCCTGCTCGCGGGTCAGCGCGCGGCGTTCGGGGCGCAGCCCGCCGCGTTGCCTGGCGGTGACGGTGGAGGCCGCCATGGGATCCACCTGGACCCAGCCGGCCAGGACGGCGTGTTTGAACAGGGTCGAGATGGAGCGGCGGAAGCGGGCCTGGGACGACGGCGACTGCGTGGAACGGGACGGCGATCCACCCGCCGGCCCTCCCACCGGGCTTCCCGCCGAACCTCCCGTGGTGGTGGCGGGCGGGCCGGCGGGACGGCGGCCGTCAGGTTTGCGGGCGAAGGCCAGCAGCACCGCGTCGACGTCTTCGCCTGTCAGGTCGTCGAGCACCCGCTCGGCCCCCGCCAGGGACACGAACGTCGCCACGTCACGCGCGTAGACCTCTGCCGTGGCCGGCGACAGCGCTCCGGTGAGCGTCTTGGCGCGCACCAGCTCCACATAGCGGTCAGCCGCCTCAGCCACGCTCACCCGGTCGAGCTCCGCAGGCCGCACCGTCCCCCCTCGTCTCGTGGACAGCGATCCGTACAAGATCCGGTGAAGACGGTAGCGGCCGGCACCGACAGAAACGCCGAGGCGCCCGGTCAGATGTCGCGGAAGGTCTCGATCCTGGCTCCGAGGGCGTTGAGGCGCTCCGCCAGGTCCTCGTAGCCGCGGTTGATCACGTACACGTTGCGCAGGACGGACGTGCCCTCGGCGGCCATCATGGCCAGCAGGACCACCACGGCGGGGCGCAGGGCGGGCGGGCACATCATCTCGGCGCTGCGCCAGCGGGTGGGTCCCTCGACGAGCACCCGGTGCGGGTCGAGGAGTTTCACCGACGCGCCGAGCCGGGTCAGCTCGGTCAGGTAGATGGCCCGGTTGTCATAGACCCAGTCGTGGATGAGGGTCGAGCCCTGCGCCGCTGCGGCGATGGCCGCGAAGAACGGCACGTTGTCGATGTTCAGCCCCGGGAACGGCATGGGGTGGATCTTGTCGATGGGGGAGACGAGCTTCGACGGGCGCACGGTCAGGTCGACGAGCCGGGTGCGGCCGTTGGCCGCCGCGTACTCGCCGCCCCGGTCGTGGTCGAGGCCCATCTCCTCCAGGACGGCCAGCTCGATCTCCAGGAACTCGACCGGCACGCGGCAGATCGTCAGCTCCGAGGAGGTGACGACGGCGGCGGCCAGCAGGCTCATCGCCTCGACGGGGTCCTCGGAGGGGGAGTAGTCGACGTCGCACTCGATGTCGGGGACGCCGTGGACGGTCAGCGTGGTGGTGCCGATGCCTTCCACCTTCACGCCGAGCTGCTCCAGGAAGAAGCACAGGTCCTGGACCATGTAGTTGGAGGAGGCGTTGCGGATGACGGTGACACCGTCGTGGCGGGCGGCGGCCAGCAGGGCGTTCTCGGTCACGGTGTCGCCGCGTTCGGTCAGCACGATGGCGCGTGACGGTGACACGGTCGGGTCGACGCGGGCGTGGTAGAAGCCGCCGGTGGCGGTGATGTCGAGGCCGAAGTGGCGCAGGGCCGACATGTGCGGCTGGACGGTGCGGGTGCCCAGGTCGCAGCCGCCCGCGTACGGGATGTTGAACTGGTCGGTGCGGTGCATCAGCGGGCCGAGGAACATGATGACGCTGCGGGTGCGGCGGGCGGCGTCGGTGTCCATCGCCTCGAGTTCGAGGCGGGCCGGGGGGATGATCTCCAGGTCGTTGCCCTCGTTGATCCAGCGGGCCCGCACCCCGATGGAGGCGAGCACCTCGAGGATGCGGTAGACCTCCTCGATGCGGGCCACCTTGCGCAGGATCGTCCGGCCGGAGTTGAGCAGCGACGCGCACAGCAGGGCGACGCAGGCGTTCTTGGACGTCTTGACGTCGATGCTGCCCGACAGGCGCCGGCCGCCGACCACGCGCAGGTGCATCGGGCCGGCGTAGCCGAGGGAGACGATCTCGCTGTCGAGGGCCTCACCGATGCGGGCGATCATCTCAAGACTGATGTTCTGGTTGCCGCGCTCGATGCGGTTGACCGCGCTCTGGCTGGTGGCGAGGGCGTCGGCCAGCTGAAGCTGTGTCCACCCGCGATGCTGGCGGGCGTCCCGGATCAACCGGCCGATCCTCACAAGGTAATCATCCGTCACAAGACCCGACCATATCTCACATATGAGATGCGACTGTGGCCGGTGCCCCCGACCCGCCGACGAGATCGCGGTGAGCGGCCAGATGCTCCGGCGTGGCCTCGGGCTTGTGCTTGAGCACGAACGCCTGACGCGCCGCGCGGAAGCCGTGCCGGTCGTCGAACATGTCACGGCTCATCTCGGCCAGCTCCTCCACCCGGTAGGCGTCCAGCGGCTTGCGCAGCTCGTCCTGCTCACGCGCCTCCCGCTTGGCGGCCAGCATCGCCTCGTAGCCCGGGTCCTGCGCCAGCCGTTCGGCCTCGGCCAGCACCGCCCGCTCGAAGTCGAGCCGCGGGCCGGGCAGCACCACGTCGGCCAGGCCCGTCGCGAGCGCCTCCGGCGCGCCGATGGGCAGCGCGTCGCGGGTCAGCCGCCGCGCCGTCGCCGCGCCCACCCGCCGCGGCAGCACGTACGTCCAGTACTCCGAGCCGAACAGCCCCATCGTGCGGTAGTGCGGGTTGAGCACCACCCCCTCGCGGACCAGCACCCGGTCGGCCCCCAGCCCCATCATCACGCCGCCCGCGCCCGCGTTGCCGCCCAGGGAGGTGACCACCAGCTGCCCGGTGCACTCGATGATCTGGCGGCAGACCTGGTTGATGGCGTTGATGTTCATCCACGCCTCCATCTCCGGGTGCCGCGCGGCCTCGATCACGTTGAGGTGGATGCCGTTGGAGAACACCTCACCGCCGCGGACCACCAGCACGCGGGTGTCCTGCGCGGCGGCGTAACGCAGGGCGGAGGCCAGGCGCCGGCACTGGTCGGTGGACATGGCGCCGTTGTAGAAGTCGAAGCTGAGCACGCCGACGTGTTCGCCCCGGTCGTAGGTGATCTCGCTGTAGCCGCTCACCTCGCCGGCGGTGGCGAGGTGCTCGCCGAGCACGGTGGCGGCGGGCAGCTTGACGGCGCCGGGTTCGTCGCGGCGCAGGTGGCCCACCCACACGGTGCCGTCGCCGGTGTGCACGAGCACCGCGCCCTCGCGTCGCCCCGCCACCGTGCCGGGCGGCCCGGACAGGGCCGGGCCGCGGTAGACGTCGAACACCCGCACCGGCAGGTCGCACAGCAGGGCCCGGCCGCCGGGCGCGCCGTCGGCGGCACGGACCCGCCGCAGCACCGCGTCGGTCGGCTCGTTCCAGGAGAACTGCCGGTCGGCGTGGCGCATGCCCGGCCGGAGCCGGCCGCGGACCTCGGGCCGGCCGTAGTCGAGGGGAGTGGGCAGGAAGGACGGGTCGGCCGCCTTGGCGGCCACCTCCAGGACGAGTTCGACGGCGGCGTCGGCGACGGGCCCGTTGTAGAGGGCGGACTTGCGGGGCGGTTCGGCCGGCATGGGGAAGGTGCGGTAGCCCCAGATGGGGCCGGCGTCCATCTCCTCGACGGCCTGCAGGGCGGTGACGCCCCATTCGGGTTCGGCGTCGAGGATGGCCCAGTCGAGGGAGGAGGGGCCGCGGTCGCCGGGCGGGCCGGGATGGATGATGATCGTCCGCTGGGTGCGCCACAGCCGGGAGGGGACCTTCTCCTTCAGGAACGGGCAGATCACCAGGTCGGGCTTGGCCAGCTGGGCGGCCTCCAGCATCACCTGCTCCGACAGTGCCAGCTCGACGCTGACGTCGTGTCCGGCCCGGCGCAGTTCCAGCCAGGCGCGCTGGGTGAGGCCGTTGAACGAGGAGCAGAGCAGCAAGATACGCAAGGGGGAGCTTCCTTCGGACGATCGGTCGAGCGGGGCGGGGGAGGGCCGCCGTGCGGGCCGGGCGGGGTCAGCCGGGCGTGCGCGGCGGGGGTTCGTCCCACCGGTCCCGCCACTTTCCGACCGTCCCATAAGACCCGTACATGTCTTGATGCTGACATGTACGGGCAAGCGGTGCTGACAGATCACCGCAAAAAGTGGCCCACTACGATGGCACTTGTCCGGTTTTGGGCGGATCTTGGGGGGGAAAATCGCGCCCCCACCGCCCGCGCGCGCCGCGCCTCACGAGACCGAAACCCGCCACCGACCGTACGGACCCGCCCCCTCAGCGCGACGGCACCGACGCGGCACGCCACCCCGCGACGGCCCGCCGCCCACCGCGACGCCCGCGACGCCCGCCGCCGGCGTCACCGGACGGACCTGACGCCGGCGAGGCGGCCGGGGCGCGGCGGGCGGGAACGCCAGCCGCACCCCCCGTGACATGGGCATTCAGAAGGCCCAAAGACCCTGCTCAGAGTGACTTCCGCTGCAAGCGCTCCCGGCGCCCGGATGCCCACACTGGTCCTACAGCCCGAAAAACCCATGGGCAATGATGGGAAGGGCGTCATGCCACAGCCTCAGCCGAAGAACACCTTGAGCCCGAAACCAGCCCGGCAAGGCCGACGGTGGTGGACAGCCGCGCGCTGGGCCACCCCCATCGCCATCGGACTCGCCCTCTACCTGCTGCCGCGGCCCGCGGCCGTCGAACCGGGCGGCTGGGCCGTGCTGGCCGTCTTCGTCGCCACCGTGCTCGGACTCATCGCACAGCCGATGCCGCTCGCCGCCGTCGCGCTGACCGGCCTCACCTTCACCATGATCACCGGCGTCCTGGAACCGGCGGTCGCGCTGAGCGGGTTCGCCGAACCCACCATCTGGCTCATCGTGGCCGCCTTCTTCATCTCCATCGCCGTCACCAAGACAGGACTCGGACGACGGGTCGCCCTGTGGTTCGTGGCCATGCTCGGCAGACGCAGCCTCGGCCTCGGCTACGGCCTGGCCCTGACGGACCTCATCCTGGCCCCGGCCACCCCCAGCAACACCGCCCGCTCCGGCGGAGTCATCTACCCGATCATCGCCTCGCTGAGCGAACAGGCCGGCTCGCGACCGAACGGCGAGACCCGCCGCCGGCTCGGCGCCTACCTGACGGCGACCGCGATGGGCGTCAACGTCATCACCAGCGCCATGTTCGCCACCGCCATGGCCGCCAACCCGCTGGTGCAGGAGTTCGCGGGAGCGCAGGGCGTCGAGATCAGCTGGCTGACCTGGACGGTAGCCGCGATCGTCCCCGGAATCGTCGCCCTCGTCGTGATCCCGGCCCTGCTGTACAAGGTGTACCCGCCCGAACTGCGCGACACCCCCGAGGCGCCCCGGGCTGCCCGCGCCCAGCTCGCGGAACTCGGCCCGATGACCCGACCCGAATGGATCATGGCGGGCGTCTTCGTGACCCTGCTGACCCTGTGGTCACTCGGCAGCCAGGTGTGGGGCCTGTCGGCCACCGCCAGCGCGTTCGTCGGCGTGGCGACTCTGCTCATCACCCGGGTGCTCACCTGGAACGACCTCGCCGGCGACAAGTCCGCGTGGACCACGCTGACCTGGTTCGCCGTCCTGGTGATGATGGCGGGGCAACTGCAGAAACTCGGCGTCATCGGCTGGTTCAGCACCACGATCACCGGTGTCGCGGGAGGCCTGTCGTGGCAGGTCGCGTTCGTCCTGCTCACCCTGGTCTACTTCGCCTCCCACTACGCCTTCGCCAGCAACACCGCGCACGTGGCCGCGATGTACGGCGCGTTCCTGGCCGCCGCCCTGGCCACCGGGGCCCCGCCGATGATGGCCGCGCTGGTGCTGGGCTTCATCAGCTCCCTGTACGGCGGGCTCACCCACTACTCCTCGGGCCCCGCGCCTGTCCTGTTCGGCAGCGGCTAC
This sequence comes from Nonomuraea indica, assembly GCF_002850745.1. Classification (GTDB taxonomy): domain Bacteria; phylum Actinomycetota; class Actinomycetes; order Streptosporangiales; family Streptosporangiaceae; genus Nonomuraea; species Nonomuraea indica. Next base: position 30,181 of record NZ_KZ559480.1, on the reverse strand, counting down.
GTCACGCTGGCCGAGTGGTGGCGCAACGGCGTGATCGTCGCCGCGGTCAACATCGTCGTGTGGATGGGCGTCGGCGCGCTCTGGTTCAAGATCCTCGGCTACTGGTGACGGCGCACGCTCGGGCGCATGAGGCCGCCGAATCAGTCAAACCAAACAGAATCCACCTTCTGTCCGGTATCGCGCTGTTTCGGGGGATCGAGGGTGGTTTCAGAGGCGGTTGACGAAGCGGGTGGCGGCGCGATGGCTCATGCCGGTCTCGCCGCGGACGAGGAAGACGGCCTCCTGGAGCTGGCCCATCGCCTTGAGCTCGCGGGCCTGGTCGACCAGGTCGGCACTGGGGGCGGGGCGGTTGCGGGGGCGCTGGGTGAGGCGGACGGCCACGATGATCAGGTAGATGATCGCGGCGGTCACGACCGCGGTGAGCGCGATCAGGCCCGGGGTGGAGATCGCCAGGCTGTGCATGCATTGATCGTAGCCTTGCCTTGACGTGAATGTCAGAGGGTGTTGACGGCATCCTGTGTCCGGGACGCTCCGCACCGGGTGGCGCCGAGGTGTCGGAGGTGTCTGCCGGGTCCTGTGAGCATGGGGTGACGAGAATCACGCTGTCGGTGATCGCCGGCGAGGCGGGTGGTGGTGCGCGGTGCGTGGAGCCGTCGATCGGGGCGTTCGCCCTTGCCAGGGCCACTGTTCGTAATTGCTCGATAATGAACATTATGTCAAGTAGGCTGGATTGTGACGCTGCGTGAGCATGACGGTTCGCTTGACCTTGAGTTGATTCGCTGTCCCCCGGCTCGGTCGCGGTTTAGTGTGGGAATCTGCTATCCGCGCCGCGAGAGGAGCAGCACGTGGGGACTCAGTCGGTCTTGTGCTCGGTGTGTCAGGGAGTTCTGCCCGCCACGGGCCGTGAGTCGTACACGGCGCTGCGGGGGCGGCTGATCGTGACCAACGGTTACTGCGCCGGCGGGTGCGCCGAGCGGCTGGCCGAGGCGGAGCGGGCGCGTGAGATGGCTCGGCCCGCGGCTCCGGCTCCGCAGCTGCCCCAGGCGCCGCACGCGCAGGGTCCGGCGCCGGTGCGGATGGCTCCCGTCCGCCTCTGACCTCTAGGTGAAGCCGGGGCCGCCGTGAGGTCGGGGCCGCTCCCCCGCGCCCGGGCAAGATCACAGGTGGCCCTCGGCGGTGTGCCAGTAGTCGCGGGTGCGTACGGCGAGGCCGTGGGCGTCGAAGCGGGCGAACACGCACCCGGCGAGCGTGACGGGGGTCCCGCGGTCGTCGTAGGCGTGCACCCGCCACTCGATGGCGGCCTGGTCGCCGTCCACGAGCGGCGGCGCGAACGTGACCCGCTCGATGGTCTCCCCCTCGAACGACCGGCGGATGTAGTCGGCGATGGCGGCCCTGCCCCGGTGCGGCGGGCGGAACGGCATCGAGACGTGTTCGGCGTCGGCCGCGTACAGAGTGGTGATGGCGTCGGCGTCGTGGTGGGTCCAGCCGCGCTGCCAGGTGTCGGCGAAGCGTCGTGCCGCCGTGACGGGATCCATGGTGATCATTATGGTGGCCCCTCCCCTCCCCCGGCGTACCCCGGCTGAGCATGGCTGAGCATGGCTGAGCCCGGCGATCCTCGGCGCCGAGGCTCCGGGGATCGCGGGTGTCAGAGGGACGGGGTCAGCGGGTGGTGGGCTCGTAGGGGTGGACGGCGGTGACCGCCTGCAGCGGGATGGGGCCGTAGACGTGCGGGAAGCCGCCTTCGACGCGCACGTCGAGGCCGGTGGGGTCGATCTCCAGGACGACCAGGGGCGCGGTCACGTGGCCGTAGTAGCTGGCCTGGACGCCGCGTAGCTGGTCGTGGTCGTGGCTGCAGTGGATGAAGCCCTCCTGGTCGAGGGTGCGGCCGAGGGTGGAGACGCGGTAGTCGCCGGTGGTGCGGGCGGCGTCCCAGTCGGTGGCCAGGGCCAAGTGCAGGATGGTCATGGTTTCCACTCGGTCTCGAGCATGGCGTAGATGACCTCGTCGGTCCATTCGCCCTTGACGCGTTCGTTCTGGACGAGGTGGGCCTCGCGGCGCATGCCGAGTTTGGCGAGGACGCGGGCGGAGGCGGTGTTGCGGCCGTCGAGGCGGCCGACGATGCGGTGCAGGCCGAGTCCGTCGAAGCCGAGGCCGAGCAGGGCGCGGCCGGTTTCGGTGGCGTAGCCGTGGCCGTGGTGGTCGGGGTGGAGGACGTAGCCGATCTCGCCTTGGCGGTGTTCTTTGCTGGTCCAGATGAGCAGGCCGTTGCCGATGACCTGGCCGCTGTCGCGCAGGGTGATGGCCAGGTCGAGGGCGTCGCCTTCGTTCTGCAGGGCGGTGCGGGTCGCCTTCTTCTGCAGGAAGGTGCGTACGGCGTCGAGGTCGCGGGGCTCCCAGTAGAGGTAGCGGGCGACGTCGGGGCGGGACTCGTAGGCGTGGACGGCGGGCAGGTCGTCGAGGGTGAGGGGGCGCAGCAGCAGCCGGTCGGTGTGGATCGGGTAGTCGGGTTTCAGCACGGGGGCAGTGTAGGGAACGGGTCATCGGGTGGGCGAGACGTTTTGCAGGGCGAGGAGGAGCAGGGTGCGGGCTTCGTCGGTGGGGCGGCGTTCGACGACGAGTTCGAGCCACAGGGCGGAGACGGTGGTGTAGAGCAGGCGGGTGCGGGGGTCGGTGGCGGGCAGGTCGAGGGTTTCGGCGAGGACGGTGAGGCAGCCGTCGCTCCAGCGGCGGGCGATGCGGCGCAGGGCGGGGTCGCGGCCGGCGTGGACGTACAGCTCCCACAGGCCGAGTTGGCGGGTGGGGTCGGCGGTGGCGACGAGGTCGGGCAGGGCGGTGAGGCCGTGGGTGGTGGTCCAGGTGCGCAGGGTGGCGAGTTCGGTGTCGACGAGCTGGTTGAAGGCTTCGGCGAGGAGCTGGTCACGTGAGGTGAAGTAGTAGGTGGTGGCGGCGAGGGGCAGGCCGGCGCGGGTGGCGACGGCGCGGTGGGTGACGGCGGCGAAGCCGCCTTCGGTGAGGAGTTCGACGGCGGCGTCGAGGAGCGTGGCGCGGCGTCGGCGGCCGCGTTCCTGGGTGGGGCGGGGTGGTGGGTGGGTGGTCAAGGGGTGCCTGCCAGGTTGAGGGCGATGACGCCGCCGATGATGAGGAGAATGCCGCCGATCTTGAGTGGGGTGAGGGTTTCGCCCATGAAGGCGGCGCCGATGAGGGCGATGGCGGCGGTGCCGGCTCCGGCCCAGACGGCGTAGGCGGTGCCCATGTCGAGGTGGAGTTTGAGTGCCTGGGCGAGGAGGGTGAAGGAGGTGATGTAGCCGAGGGCGACGGTGGCGGTCCAGCCGAGGTGGGTGAAGCCGTTGCTGAGTTTGAGTGCTGTGGTGGCGAGGACTTCGGCGGTGATGGCGAGGGCGAGCAGGAGCCAGGCCATGGTGGCCTCCTTGCGCGGAGTGGTACGTGCGTACCAGTTTATGGGGGTGGTGGGAGGCGGGGGGAAGCGCTTGAAAGGGAGTCGAATGCGTGTTCCACTGGAGGGTGTGGGTTGGGACGCGCTTTCGCTGGTGGACGCATCCGACGATCGTCCGCTGATCGAGCGGCGGGCGGTGTGGCGCGACGGTTTCTACGAGACGCAGGCCCGCACGATGATCGAGCGGGTGCCGCTGGCGGCGGGCGTCGCGCAGCGGTGGGCGGTCTCCCCCTACCGGGGGTGCGCTCATGCCTGCCTGGGCTGTGGCGCCCGGGCGGGGCACGCGAAGCTGGGGTTGGACACGGGCCGTGATTTCGACACCCGGGTGGTGGTCAAGCCCAACGCGGTGGAGCGGTTGCGGGCGGAGCTGGGGCGCTGGGCGGGTGAGCCGCTGGCGGTCGGCGTGACGGGTGACTGCTACCAGCCGGCCGAGGAGGTCTACCGGTTGATGCCGGGGGTCATCGGGGCGCTGGGTGAGGCGGCGGTGCCGTTCACCGTCTACACCAAGAGCCCGCTGGTGTTGCGTGACGCGGCGGTGCTGGCGGAGGCGGGGGCGCAGGTGGCGGTGTCGATCGCGTTCGTCGACGAGCGGATCCGGCGTGCGGTGGAGCCGGGCGCGGTGGGTGCGCAGGCGCGGCTGGAGCTGGTGTCGGCGCTGGTGGAGGCGGGGGTGGCGTGCCGGGTGCTGATGTCGCCGGTGCTGCCGCTGCTCAGTGACGCGGCCGACCAGCTGGCGGCGACGGTGCGGCGGATCGCGGCGACGGGTGCGGGTGCGGTGGAGCCGGTGGTGCTGCGGTTGCCGCCGGCGACGCGGGCCTGGTTCGTGGCGTGGCTGGGTGAGGCGCATCCGCGTCTGGTGGGTCGTTACGAGGAGCTGTACGACCGGGCGGGGTTGCCGTCGGCCGATTACGAGGGGCGCATCACGGGGCAGATCGAGCAGTTGTGCCGGCTGTACGGGTTGCGGTGCGGGGCGCCGGAGCCGGTGGTGCGGGGGCCGCGGTTCCCGCAGTTGTCGCTGGTCTGATCCGGGGCGTGCGGGCCGGGAAAACCGGTGGACGGCGCTGTTAGCGTGTCGGGCATGCAGATCATCGATGTGGATCGGTTCGTGGCCGACGGTTTCGTGAAGCTGGAGTCGGTGGTGCCGCGTGAGGTGGCTGATGAGGGGCGGGCGTTGTTGTGGCGGCGCATCGGCCTGTCCCCTGACGACCCGTCGGGGTGGCGGGAGCCGGTGGTGTGGACGGCGGATCTGACGGGTGAGGGGCCGTTCGGGTCGATGGTGCGGAGTGCGCGGCTGAGTGGTGCGCTGGATCTGCTGGCCGGTGCGGGCGGTTGGGTGCCGCGTGGGGCGATCGGCAACATTCCGGTGCGGTTTCCGCGGTTGCCGCCGGCTGGTGACTGCGGCTGGCACATCGACGCCAACACCGCTCTGCCTGACGGGGCGTGGGGGGTGAGCGGGCGGCCGGAGACGATGCTGGTGTTGTTGTTGCTGTCGGAGGTGGGGGCGGACGACGCGCCGACGCGGATCCGGGTGGGTTCGCAGCGGGATGTGGCGGGGGTGCTGCCGGTCGGTGAGGTGCTGGATCCGTTCGTGGCGGGTCCGTTGGTGGACGAGGCGAGCCAGGGGCGGCCGTTGGCGTTCGCGACGGGGGTGCCGGGTGATGCGTATCTGGTGCATCCGTTCACGGTGCACGCGGCGCAGGCTCATGCGGGTACGCGGCCGAGGTTCATGGCGCAGTTCCCGGTGCCGTTGACGGCTCCGCTGGATGCGGGGGCGGGGACGCCGCTGGCGCGGGCGGTGTGCGGCTGAGGGTGCGTTTCTGTGTCGCCGCAGGTGGGAAGGGCGCTGCTTGGGTGGCGCTCCCCCGTGCGGTGAGCGGTCCGGCTCGCCGGGGGGCGCCGGGAGGAGCCGGGGGCATGGGGTTCGAGGAGCTGAAGAAGCGGCAGAGCGTGGTGTGGGGTGCGGGTCCGTACGAGCGGCTGCCCGAGCATTACCGGCCGTTGCTGGATCATGTGGCGGCGGTGGCGGGGGTGCGGCCCGGGGAGCGGGTGCTGGACGTGGCCACGGGCACGGGGGCGTTGGCGGTGCGGCTGGCGCGGGCGGGTGCGGAGGTGACGGGGGTCGATCTGGCGCCGGCGCTGGTGGAGACGGCGCGGCGGCTGGCGGCTGAGGAGGGGCTGTCGATCCGGTACGAGGTGGGTGACGCGGAGGCGTTGCCGTACGGGGATGCCGCTTTCGACGTGGTGGTGTCGAGTGTGGGGTCGATCTTCGCGCCGGATCATGGGGCGGTGGCGCGTGAGCTGGCGCGGGTGTGCCGGCCGGGTGGCCGGTTGGTGCTGGGTCATTGGAGTGCGGAGCGGGGGGTGGTGGACATGTTCCGGGTGATGGCGGCGTTCATGCCGGAGCCGCCGCCGGGTGTGGGGTCTCCGTTCCGGTGGGGTGATCGTGCGTATGTGGAGGAGCGTCTCGGGGAGGCGTTCGCGTTGCGGTTCGAGGAGGGGGACGCGCCGCAGGTGTCGGGGTCGGGTGAGGAGGTGTGGGAGCTGTTCTCGACGGTGTACGGGCCGACGCGGGTGCTGGCGGAGGGGTTGGGGCCGGAGCGGCGGGAGGAGTTGCGGCGGGCTTTCGTGGGTTTCTACGAGGGTTTCCGGGTGGGTGACGGGGTGCGGCAGCCTCGTCCGTACCTGGTGGTGGTGGGAACCCGGCGGGGTGCGGGGGTGGTCTAGCCTGAGCGGATGATGATCCGTGAGGGTGGCGTGGGTGATGTCGGCGCGGTGCTGTCGATGTTCGACGGTGCGGTCGAGTTCCTGGTGGGTCGTGGCCGGGAGGGCCAGTGGGGCAGCCGGCCGTTCACCGGTGATGAGCGGCGGACCGAGCAGGTGCGGGGCTGGGCCGAGGGTGGCGGGATGCGCATCGCCGAGGTGGAGGGTGCGCCGGCGGGGTGTGTGGTGGTGGGGGCGGCGCACGGGTATGTGCCGGCGGCGGTGGAGCCTGAGTTGTATGTGCAGGCCTTGGTGATCGACCGGCGGTTCGCGGGCCGTGGGGTGGGGCGTGCGCTGCTGGAGTGGTCGGCCGATGAGGCGGTGCGGCGCGGGGTGGGGTTGCTGCGGGTGGACTGCTATGCCGGTGGTGATGGGCGGCTGGTGCGTTACTACGAGGAGTGCGGGTTTGCGCGGGTGGCGCCGTTCTCGGTCGGTGAGTGGCCGGGGATGGTGCTGGAGCGGCGGTTGTAGGGCTGGGCGCGGGGTTGGTGTCCTGGCGGCCGGTGCGGCGGTGCGGCCGCCAGGGTGGGGCCGGGTCACGGCTCCTTGATGGCGCTGCCCTTCTTCCACTGGTTGAAGGACATCTGCCAGAAGCCCCAGCCGTTGTTCCATTCGAGGGCGCGGTCGGTGCCGGTGATGTCGACGACGTCGCCGCGCTGCATGGTGTCGTGGAACCATTTGGCCTGGTCGGGGCGGGCGTTGACGCAGCCGTGGCTGACGTTGCGTACGCCTTGGGCCCAGACGTTGTCCTTGGCGTGGACGTATTCGCCGGAGTTGGAGATGCGGACGGCGTGGTTGATCATGACGTCGTAGTAGCCGGGGTCGCCCTTCTTGCGGCCCGGGGAGATCATGCGGACGGGGTTGGCGCGCTCCATGGTGAGGTGGACGCCGGAGGTGGTGGTGTATTCGCGGGTGGTGCCCATGCCGGCGCTGATGCGCATGGTCTTGACGCGTTTGCCGTCCTTGTAGACCCACATCATCTTCTTGTCGACGTCGACCTTGCTGATGACCTTGGCGCCGATGGTGAGGGTGGTGTCGTAGTCCTCGACGCCGTAGGTGTCTTTGCCGGCTTTGACGCCGGACAGGTCGGCGGTGAAGGTGACTTTCTGGTGGGCGGGCCAGTAGGTGGCGGTGCGGTAGATGACGACGGTGTCGTTGATCCATCGCCAGGCGCCCTTGACGGGTTTTTCGGCTTCGACCTGGAGGGCGCGTTCGACGGCGGCCTTCTCGGTGACGGGCTGGTTGAAGGTGACGATGATGGGGGCGCCGACGCCGATCTTCTCGCCCTTGCGGTTGGGGGTGACGTCGGCGACCTTGAGTTCGCGTTCGGGCTTGAGGGTGGTGAACTGGCCGGCGGTGGTGGTGGTGCCGGCTTTGGCGGTGACCTTGTAGGAGGTGGCGGGCTGGAGGGTGCCCTTGCTGATCCAGCGGGTCTTGTCGGCGTTGTACGCGCCGGTGACCTGGTCGTCGCCGCCTTCGATGGTGACCTCGTCGAGCGTCCCCCCGGCCGCGGTGACGACGATCTTCTTGTCGGGGCTGACCTTCTTGCTGCCTTCGGCGGGTGTGATGGTGATGGTGGGTGCCTGGGGGGTGGCGGAGGTGGTGGCGTCGGGCGCGCCGGAGCCGCCCGTGACGGGGTTGCCGCCCGAGCATGAAGCCGTCAGGGCGGCTGCGGCCAGCAGTGCGATGCCGGCTGTGGGCTTGCTCCAGCGTGGCGCGATGTTCAAGACAGTCCTCTCCCCCATGGCAGCAAAGTGCTCCCAAAAAACCTTAATGCTCGTACATGTATGACGCGGAATCATTTGGGAGAGTTCGGTCACGTTTCCATCACTTGTTGAGGTCATTCGCAGGTCAGGCGACGTCAACAAGTGGTAAGGGGGCCGGTTGTGGCGGCGGGCGTGCGGTCAGCGCGGGGCGGGGCGGTCGGCGAGCCGGTGGGTGAGGCCGGTGTGCCTGCGGCCGGCGCCCTTGGTGCGGATGGCCTGGGCCAGGGCACGGCGGGAGCCGACGATGACGACGAGGCGCTTGGCGCGGGTGATGGCGGTGTAGAGGAGGTTGCGCTGGAGCATCATCCAGGCGCTGGTGGCCAGGGGGATGACGACGGCGGGGTATTCGCTGCCCTGGGAGCGGTGGATGGAGACGGCGTAGGCGTGGGCGAGTTCGTCGAGCTCGTCGAAGGCGTAGTCGACGTTCTCGTCCTCGTCGGTCAGGACGGTGAGTTTGTGTTCGTCGGGGCGGATGTCGGCGACGATGCCGACGGTGCCGTTGAAGACGCCGGCGGCGCCCTTGTCGTAGTTGTTGCGTAGTTGGGTGACCTTGTCGCCGATGCGGAAGACGCGGCCGCCGTAGCGGCGTTCGGGCATGCCGTCGCGGGCGGGGGTGAGGGCTTCCTGCAGGGCGGTGTTGAGGGCGGCGGCGCCGGCGGCGCCGCGGTGCATGGGGGCCAGGACCTGGATGTCGCGGCGGGCGTCGAGGCCGAACTTGCGGGGGATGCGGCGGGCGACCACGTCGACGGTCATCCGGGCGATGTCGTCGGGTTCCTCGCAGGGGAAGAGGAAGAAGTCCTTCATGCCTTCCAGGACGGGGTGGCGGCCGGTGTTGACGCGGTGGGCGTTGACGACGACGCCGGATTCCTGGGCCTGGCGGAAGATCTGGGTGAGGCGTACGCGGGGGATGTCGTCGGCGGCGAGCAGGTCCTTGAGGACCTCGCCGGCGCCGACGGAGGGGAGCTGGTCGACGTCGCCGACGAAGAGCAGGTGGGTGCCGGGTGCGACGGCTTTGACGAGTTTGTTGGCCAGGAGCAGGTCGAGCATGGAGGCTTCGTCGACGACGACGAGGTCGGCGTCGAGGGGGTTGTCGCGGTCGAAGGTGGCCTCGCCGCCGGGGCGTAGTTGCAGGAGGCGGTGCACGGTGGTGGCGTCGTGGCCGGTGAGTTCGGCCAGCCGTTTGGCGGCGCGGCCGGTGGGTGCGGCGAGGATGACGCGGGCGCGTTTGGCGCGGGCGAGGGTGACGATGGAGCGGACGGTGAAGCTCTTGCCGCAGCCCGGCCCGCCGGTGAGGACGGCGACCTTCTCGGTGAGGGCGAGGCGGACGGCCTGGCGTTGTTCGGGGGCGAGGTCGGCGCCGGTGCGTTGGCGTAGCCAGCTCTCGGCGCGTTCCCAGTCGACGTCGGTGAAGGTCTTGAGCCGGTCGTGGCCGCTGCGCAGCAGGGTGAGCAGGCCGGTGGCGAGGGACACTTCGGCGCGGTGGAAGGGCAGGAGGTAGACGGCGGGGACGGTGTTGTCGCCGGCGGGGACGGCCTCGCGGATGACGCCTTCGTCGGCGACGAGTTCGTCGAGGCAGGTGGTGACGAGGTCGGCGGGCACGTCGAGGATCTTGACGGCGTCGGCGACGAGGTTGGGGGCGGGCAGGTAGCAGTGGCCGTCGTCGGCGGCCTGGGACAGGGTGTAGCGCAGGCCGGCTTTGACGCGTTCGGGGCTGTCGTGCGGGATGCCGACGGCCTGGGCGATGGTGTCGGCGGTCTTGAAGCCGATTCCCCAGACGTCGTCGGCGAGTTTGTAGGGGGTGGTGCGGACGACGGTGACGGAGGTCTCGCCGTACTGCTTGAAGATGCGCACGGCGATGGAGGTGGAGACGCCGACGCCCTGCAGGAAGATCATTACCTCTTTGATGATCTTCTGTTCGTCCCAGGCGGCGGCGATCATCTTGGTGCGTTTGGGGCCGAGGCCGGGCACTTCGACGAGGCGTTCGGGGCTCTGCTCGATGACGTCGAGGGTGTCGGTGCCGAAGTGGTCGACGATCCGTTCGGCCATCTTCGGCCCGATGCCCTTGATGAGGCCCGAGCCGAGGTAGCGGCGGATGCCCTGCACGGTGGCGGGCAGCACGGTGGTGTAGGACCACACCTCGAACTGGCGGCCATAGCGGGGGTGTGAGGTCCAGCGTCCGGTCAGCCGCAGGGATTCGCCGACCTGGGCGCCGAGCAGCGGGCCGACGACGGTGAGCAGCTCGGAGCCGGAGCGTTCGGTCGCCACCCGGGCGATCGTGTAGCCGGTCTCCTCGTTGGCGTAGGTGATGCGCTCGAGTACGGCGTCCAGTGCCACGCCTGGGGGGTGGTCCGCGCCTGCCTTCACCGCAACCTCTCCGTCCGCCTCTCCCGGGCCAGCGTAGAGCACCTGCCGGCGCTCGGGGCGGCGTGGGGACGATCATCGTGGGTGGCGGGTGGGCCGGCGCTAGGCTGTGCGGCCATGGACGCAGGGCGCGGAGCGAGCGAGAACGGGACGGGCCACTCCCCCGAGGGCACGGCGAACGGCACAGCGGACGGCACGGCAGGTGGCGTGGTGGGGGCCGGTCCGCGGGAGGGTGGCGTGGGCTGGGTGGGGGCGGCGACCGGGCGGGCGCTGCTGCGGCGGCTGGCCGTCGAACAGGCGCAGAACCGGGTGCCGTCGATCGTCGCGGCGGTCGTGCGTGACGGCCGCGTCGCCTGGTTCGGGGCGCGGGGGCTGGTGGAGGGTGAGCGGCCGACCTGGCGTACCCAGTACCGGCTGGGGTCGATCACCAAGTCGCTGGTCGCGGTGGTGGTGATGCGGCTGCGTGACGAGGGCCGGCTCGACCTGCTCGACCCGGTCGGCCGGCATCTGCCCGAGACGCTGATGGGTGAGGTGACGGTGGCGCAGTTGCTGTCGCACACCGGCGGGCTGACCGCCGAGCCGCCGACCGGGTGGTGGGAGCGCACGCCCGGCGTCGCGGTGCCCGAGCTGATGGCGCGGCTGGACGGCGGGCACGTCAGGCATCGGCCGGGCCGCCGCTACCACTACAGCAACGTGGGGTACGCGCTGCTGGGCGAGCTGGTCGCCCGGCTGCGGGGGGTGCCGTGGCTGGAGGCGGTGCGCGAGGAGGTGCTGGAGCCGCTGGGGATGCGGGCCACGACCGAGCGGCCCCGGGTTCCGCACGCGACCGGTTATGCCGTCCATCCGTACGCCGACGTGCTGCTACCGGAGCCGGAGCATGACGCGGCGGCGATGGCGCCGGCCGGGCAGTTGTGGTCGAGTGCCGCGGACCTGGCGCGGTGGGCGGCGTTCTGCGCGGGTGAGACGGGGGGTGTGCTGGCGGCGGAGACGCTGGCGGAGATGCGGGAGCCGGCCACGGTGGACGACGGTGACGCCTGGACCGGCGGGTACGGGCTCGGCCTGCAGCTGACCCGGCATGCCGGTCGCCGGCTGGCGGGGCACACGGGGTCGATGCCGGGGTTCCTGGCGACGGTGTGGGCGGATCCGGCCGACGGGGTGGGGGTGCTGTATCTGGCCAACACGACGTCGGGGGTGAGCCGTTCGCTGACGGTGGATCTGCTGGACATCCTGGAGGAGTACGAGCCGCGGCTGCCTGAGGAGTGGGCGCCGTCGGCGGTCGATCCGGGGTTGCTGGCGTTGACGGGGTTGTGGCACTGGGGGCCGACCCCGTACACGTTGCGGCTGCTGCCGGGCGGGTGGCTGTCGCTGGCGCCGGTCGGCGGGGGTGGCCGGGCGTCGAGGTTCGTGCCGCGCGCGGACGGGACGTGGGTGGGGTTGGACGGCTACTACGCGGGTGAGACGCTGCGGGCGGCGGCTGATCACCTGGATGTCAACACGTTCGTGTTCACCCGGGCTCCGTACGACGGGGACGCGCCCGTGCCGGGCGGGGTGGCGGGGTGGCGGACCTCCGGCGAGGGCTGAGGTCGCGTCCGGGGCGGGCCGCGTCCGGGGCGGTCCGCGTCGGGGTTCCTGCGTCGTCATGACAGGTCGGCTGCCAGGCGGGCGGCGGGGCCGGCGGGCAGGGTGGCGTGCAGCAGTTCCACCCGGTGGACCAGCCGGGGCGCCGACAGCGGCACGCCCCGGCCGGCGGGCGTGGCCAGTACGGAGGTGGCCGGGGCGGGCGTGGCCAGTACGGAGGCGGGGAGCAGGGTGAGCCCGTGGCCGGCGGCGACGAGGTTGAGCACGGTGTGCACGTCGTCGCCGGTGTAGTCGAGCGCCACGGGGAAGCCGTCGCCCGCCAGGTGGCGCAGCCGTTGCACGGGGCACAGCGTGGTCTGCAGCCAGCGGGCGTCGACGAGGTCGGCCAGGCGCAGCCCCGGCCGGTCGGCCAGCGGGTGGTCGGCGGGCAGGGCGACGACGAGGCTCTCCTCCGACACGCCGACGATGGTGATCGGGCCCGCGTCGGGCGGCGGCAGGGGGTCGCTGGGGGCGGCGATGCCGTCGGTCAGCCCCATCGCTGCCTCCCCGCCGGTCACCTGCCGGGCCACCTCCTCGCGCGCGCAGGTGCGTACGGTGATCTCCAGTCGTGGCTGGGCGGCGCGGGCGCGGGCGAGCCGTACGGCGAGGCGGGCGTTGAGCGCCAGCGGTGTGGCGGCGAGGGTGAGCCGGTGGGCGGGCGTCGCGGCGGTGCGCAGCACGTCGGCGCGGGCGGCGCGCAGGCGCAGCAGCAGGGGTTCGGCGTGGTCGAGCAGCCGGGCGCCGGCTTCGGTGGGGGTGACGGGGCGGCGGTGCAGCAGGGGCAGGCCGAGGTCGCTTTCGAGGGCGGCGATCTGCTGGGAGACCGCTGACTGGGTGTAGCCGAGCTGTGCGGCCGCGGCGGAGAAGGAGCCGGTGCGGGCGACGGTGACGAAGGTGCGCAGCAGATGAGGGTCCATCAGTGTCCCTTATAGCAGGTCCGGGAATCATCGTTGGCGGTGAAGCGGGGGTGGGCGTGAGGATGGGGGCATGAGAATCGCTCTGGTCGGTGACCGCTCCCCCGGTGTCCGTTCGCACGTCCGCGTCCCGTCGCTGCTGGAGGCGTTGCGCCGGCGTGACGGTGTCGTGCTGGACGCGTACTGGGTTCCCACGGCCGACGCCGCGTCCGATGCCGGCGGGCTGGAGCGTTTCGACGGGATCTGGATGCTGCCCGGCAGCCCGTACCTCAGCGAGGAGGGGGCGGTGGCGGCGGCGCGCACGGCGAGGGAGTGCGGCATCCCGTTCCTGGGGACGTGCGGGGGGTTCCATCACATGCTGCTGGAGTACGCGCGGAACGTGTGCGGGCTGGACGTGGCGCATGCGGAGAACGAGCCGGGGGCGCGGGAGTTCCTGCTGACGCCGCTGGAGTGCTCGCTGGCCGGGCACGAGGGGCTGGTGCGGCTGTCGCCCGGTTCGCTGATCGAGCGGATCATGGGGGCGGGTACGACCGTGGAGGTCTACAACTGCTCCTATGGGCTGAACCCGCTCTACGAGCGTGTGCTGGAGGAGCATGGGCTGGAGTTCTCCGGGCACGCCGGGGACGGGGCGGTGCGGGTGGCCGAGCTGCCGTCGCATCCGTTCTTCCTGGCCACGTTGTTCCAGCCGGAGTTGTCCGGTGACGGCGGCCGGGCGCATCCGGTGATCGCGGCGTTCGCGGCGGCGGTGGCGGCGCGTGCCGGGCGGGCGGCGCGGGTCGGGCCGGTCAGCGCGCTGGACACGCCGGCCGGCGCGCGACGCCCGGCCGCCGAGCTCGGCGTGACCACCACGGAAGGCCCTGGCCTGGCCGGGGCGGGCTGCTAGGGATTGAAGCGGTACCCCATGCCCGGTTCGGTGATCAGGTGGACCGGGCGGGAGGGGTCACGTTCGAGTTTCTTGCGGAGCTGGGCCATGTATTGGCGCAGGTAATGGGTCTCCGTGACGTAGTTGCCGCCCCATACCTCGCTGAGCAGGTAGCGCTGCGGGATGAGCTTGCCGGGGTTGCGCAGGAGGATCTCCAGGATGTGCCATTCCGTGGGAGTGAGCCGGATGCCGTGGGAGATGCTCTTGCTGGTCAGGTCGACGGTGTGGTCGCCGACCTGGATGTGGGCGAGTTCGGTGTCGTGGGCCGTGGTGCGCCGGGAGACGGCCCGGATGCGGGCCAGCAGTTCCCCGACGCTGAACGGTTTGGTGACGTAGTCGTCGGCTCCGGCGTCCAGGGCGTCGATCTTGTCTTGGCTTCCTGCTCGGCCTGACAGGACGACGATGGGGATCTCGGTCCAGCCGCGCAGGCCGTGAATGACCTCCACACCGTCGATGTCGGGAAGGCCGAGGTCGAGGACGATCAGGTCGGGGTGCCAGTCGGCGGCCTGGCGCAGTGCCTGGCCGCCGTCGGCGGCGACCGCGACCTCGTAGTGGCGGGCGGTCAGGTTGATGCGGAGCGTGCGCAGGATCTGGGGTTCGTCGTCGACGACGAGGATTTTGGTCATGCCGTCACCGCGCCGGCTGGATCGGCATTCGGATGATCATGGTGAGTCCTCCGCCTGGTGTTTCCTCGGGAACGAGGGTGCCGCCCATGGCCTCGGTGAGCCCGCGGGACAGGGCGAGCCCGAGGCCGACGCCGGAGTGATTGTCGCGGTCGCCGAGCCGCTGGAAGGGCAGGAAGATCCGATCATGATCCTCGGCGGGGATGCCGGGCCCGCGGTCGACGACCCTGATCTCCACGTGGTCACCGTGCCGGCTGGCACCGAGGAGGACGTGTTCCTGCGATGAGTTGTAGCGGACGGCGTTGGCCATCAGGTTGACCAGCACCCGTTCCAGGAGCGCCGGGTCCGCGGAGATCTCGGGCAGGTCGGCGGAGATGTCGCTGTGGATGCGGTCGGCGAGCGGGCCGAGGTCGCCGATGGCGCGAGGGGCGACCTCGTCCAGGGCGATGGGCTGCAGGGACAGGCCGAGTGCTCCGGCTTGCAGGCGGCTCATGTCCAGCAGGTTCTCCACCAGCCGGTCCAGCCGCTCCAGCGACTCGTCAGCGGTGGCCAGCAGCTCTTCGCGATCGTGCGGGGACCAGTCGATGTCGGTGCTGCGCAGACTCTCGACGGCGGCTTTGGCGGAAGCGAGCGGGGTGCGCAGGTCGTGGCTGACGGCGGCCAGCAGGGCGGTGCGCATCTTGTCGGCCTCGGCCAGCGGTTTGGCGCGTTCCGCCTCGGCGCGCAGCCGCTCCTGCCGCAGGGCGATGGCGGCCTCGGCGGCGAACGCCTCCAGCACCCGCCGGTCGCTGGCGTCGAGCAGCCGGCCGCGCAGCGCCAGGACGAGGTCCTCGTCGATGGTGACGTCGCTGTCGGCGGCGGCGGGGAAGGCGCACGGGGGGCCGCCGGCGGTGGCGACGATCTGCCAGGCGTCCGGCTCGTTCTGCTTCTCGCCGCCGGCGGGCAGGCGGCGTTCCAGCAGGGTGACCGAGGTCAGGGCGAAGGTTTCGCGGAGCCTGGCCAGCAGCGAGGCCAGCGCGTGCTCGCCGCGCAGCACGTGCCCAGCCAGGGTGGACAGCACTTCGGCGTCCGCGCTCGCGCGCGCCGCCTCTCGGGTACGGCGGGCCGCCAGGTCGACGATGGCGCTGACCGCGACGGCCACCACGACGAAGACGACGAGGGCGAGCAGCACCTCGGGGTCGTAGATGATCAGGGTGCGGTAGGGGTTGGTGAAGAAGAAGTTGAGCAGCAGGAACCCGCCGACGGCCGCCGTGATGGCCGGCCACAGGCCGCCCAGCAGGGCCACCCCGATGACGGCGACCAGGAAGGCCAGGATCTGGCTGGGCAGGGACAGCACGTCGCCGATCGCGTTCAGGACGGCGGTGAGGGCGGGCAGGCCCAGGAGTGCCGCGGTCCAACCGGCAAGGCGGCGCTTGCGGGTCAGGACGGCTTGTGAGCGTGCGGGTCGTGAGCGTCCCTTCTTGATCTCCTCGTGGGTGACGAGGTGGACGTCGATGGAGCCGGACAGGGCGGTGGTCTCCACCCCCACCCCGCGCGACAGCAGCTGGGCGAAGCGGCCGCGCCTGGATGCGCCGAGGACCAGTTGGGTGGCGTTGACGCCGCGGGCGAAGTCGAGCAGCGCGCGCGGGATGTCGTCGCCGACGACCTGGTGGTAGGTGCCGCCCATGCTTTCCACCAGGGCGCGCTGGCGGGCCAGGCTGGCCGGGTCGCCGCCGGCCAGCCCGTCGGCGCGGGTGACGTGCACGGCGAGCAGGTCGGCGCCCTTGGTGCGGGTGGCGATGCGGGCGGCCCGCCGTACCAGGGTGTCGCCTTCCGAGCCGCCGGTCAGCGCGACCACCACCCGTTCGCGCGCCTCCCAGGTGCCGGCGATGCCGTGTTCGGCGCGGTAGCGGTCGAGCTGCTCGTCCACCTTGCCCGCCACCCACAGCAGGGCCAGCTCGCGCAGCGCGGTGAGGTTGCCGACGCGGAAGTAGTTCGACAGCGCGGCATCGACTTTTTCGGGCGCGTAGACGTTGCCGTGCGCCATGCGGCGGCGCAGCGCCTCGGGGGACATGTCGACCAGCTCGATCTGGTCGGCCCGCCGTACCACCTCGTCGGGGACGGTCTCGCGCTGGGGGATGCCGGTGATCTGTCGCACGACGTCGTTCACGGATTCCAGGTGCTGGATGTTGACCGTGGAGATGACGTGGATGCCGGCGTTCAGGATCTCGTCGATGTCCTGCCAGCGCTTGGCGTTCTTCGAGCCGGGCACGTTGGTGTGGGCCAGCTCGTCGATCAGCGCGACTTTCGGCCGGCGCGCGATGACCGCGTCCACGTCGAGTTCGGTGAACGTGGCGCCCCGGTAGGCGATCGTCTTGCGGGGGATGATCTCCATTCCGTCCAGCAGGGCAGCGGTGCGGGCGCGGCCGTGGGTCTCGACGAAGCCGACGACCACGTCCCGGCCGCGCTCCAGGCCGCGCCAGCCTTCGCCGAGCATCGCGTACGTCTTGCCCACCCCGGGGGCCGCCCCGAGGTAGACCCGCAGCCGCCCCCGCATCTCAGGCCCCGTCGAGGGCGAGGTTGAGCTTGAGCACGTGCACCACCGGCTCGCCCATGAAGCCCAGCGCACGGCCCGTGGTGTGCTCGTCGATCAGTGCCTTCACCTGCTCGAGCGGCAGGCCACGCTCCCGGGCCACGCGCGGTGCCTGCAGCTGGGCGTAGACGAGGGAGATGTGTGGGTCGAGCCCGGAGGCGCTGGCCGTGACGGCGTCGGCGGGGACGGCGACCGTGGTCACGTTCCCGCGCACGGGCACGGTCCTGCCTGCCGCATAGTTCTCGCCGGGCCGGGCGCACTCCACCTTCAGCCCCTGGTGGGCGGCGATGAACGGGGTGGCGGGGCAGAGCTGGTTGACGCTGACGGCGCGGTCGGGGAAGACCTTCAGCACCGCGCCGACCCCGTCGGGGGTGCAGTAGGGGCGGGCGCCACTGACGCCCTCCAGTTGCCCGGCCGCTTTCGACCGCGCGCACACGTCGGTGAGCAGCGACGTGCGGTCCGGCAGGTCGATGACGTCCTCGGGGCCGAGGTTGCCGGCGCTGGTGGAGGTGGGGTCGTAGCCGTCACCGGCCGCCGACGGGCGGGACTGGAAGTATGTCCTGATCGCCTTGCCGTCGGCGTCGGTGAAGGACTGGCCGATCAGCGCGCTGCCGACGGTCCTGCCGTCCTTCTCCACCAGTGAGCCGTTGGCCTGGCCGTTGAACAGCGCCTGCGCCACCCCGGTGGCGAGGAGCGGGTAGATGACGCCGGTGGCCACCGTGAGCACGAGCAGCGCCCGCAGGGCGGCGACGTGCTGGCGGACCCAGCTGGGCATGCGGTCCATTTTATGACATCCCCGGGAGGAACTGGATCAGCAGATCGATGAGCTTGATGCCGATGAACGGGACCACGATCCCGCCCAGGCCGTAGACGTACAGGTTGCGTGAGAGCAGCTTCGAGGCGCTGGAGGGCCGGTAGCGCACGCCGCGCAGGGCGAGCGGGATGAGCGCGATGATGACCAGGGCGTTGAAGATCACCGCGGCGAGGATGGCCGACTGGGGGCCGGCCAGGCGCATGATGTTGAGCGCGTCCAGGCCCGGGTGGACCGCCGCGAACATCGCCGGGATGATCGCGAAGTACTTGGCGATGTCGTTGGCGATCGAGAAGGTCGTCAGGGCGCCGCGGGTGATCAGCATCTGCTTGCCGATCTGGACGATCTCGATGAGCTTGGTCGGGTTGGAGTCCAGGTCCACCATGTTCCCGGCCTCCTTGGCGGCGCTGGTGCCGGTGTTCATGGCCACGCCGACGTCGGACTGGGCCAGGGCGGGGGCGTCGTTGGTGCCGTCGCCGGTCATGGCGACCAGGCGGCCGCCCTTCTGTTCCTTTCTGATCAGCGCCAGCTTGTCCTCGGGGGTGGCCTCGGCCAGGAAGTCGTCCACTCCGGCCTCGTCGGCGATGGCCTTGGCGGTCAGGGGGTTGTCGCCGGTGATCATGATGGTGCGGATGCCCATCCGGCGCATCTCGTCGAACCGCTCCCGCATGCCTTCCTTGACCACGTCCTTGAGGTGCACCACCCCCAGCACGCGGCCCTTCTCCGCCACCACCAGCGGTGTGCCGCCGGAGGCGGAGATGCCGTCCACCAGGTGCCCGACCTCGTCGGTCGGGTGGCCGCCGGTGTCGCGGACCCACTTCATGACCGCGGTGGCGGCGCCCTTGCGTATCTCGCGGCCGTCCAGGTCGACCCCGGACATGCGGGTCTGCGCGGTGAACGGCACCCATGCGGCGTGGGCCAGTTCGCCCGGCCGGCGTTCGCGCAGCCCGTAGGCCTGTTTGGCGTGGACCACGATCGAGCGGCCCTCGGGCGTCTCGTCGGCCAGGCTCGACAGCTGTGCCGCCTCGGCGAGTTCTCTCTCGGTGATGCCGTTCACCGGGACGAACTCCGACGCCTGCCGGTTGCCGAGCGTGATCGTACCGGTCTTGTCCAGCAGCAGCGTGGACACATCACCGGCGGCCTCGACCGCGCGGCCGGACATGGCCAGCACGTTGCGCTGCACCAGGCGGTCCATGCCGGCGATGCCGATGGCCGACAGCAGCGCGCCGATCGTCGTCGGGATCAGGCAGACGACCAGCGACACCAGGACGATTCCGGTCACGCCGTCATCTGTCAGGGCCAGGGAGTCGGGTACGCCCGGGTTGACCGCCTTGGAGAAGATGGCCAGGGGCTGCATGGTCGCGGTGGCGACCAGGAAGATGATCGTCAGGGCGGCGAGCAGGATGTTGAGGGCGATCTCGTTCGGGGTTTTCTGCCGGTTCGCGCCCTCCACGAGGGCGATCATGCGGTCCACGAAGCTCTCACCGGGTTTCTGGGTGATCCGCACGATGATCTGGTCGGACAGCACCTTGGTGCCGCCGGTCACGGCCGAGCGGTCGCCGCCGGACTCTCGGATGACGGGGGCGGACTCGCCGGTGATGGCCGACTCGTCCACGCTGGCGATGCCGTCGATGACGTCGCCGTCACCGGGGACGGTCTCCCCGGCCTCGACGATCACGTGGTCGCCCTGCTGGAGCTCGGACGCGCCGATCAGGTCCCACCGGGTGCGGTCGTCGCGGCTCCTGAGCCGGCGGGCGGTCGTGTCGCGCTTGGCCGCGCGCAACGTGGCGGCCTGCGCCTTGCCGCGGCCCTCGGCGACCGCCTCGGCCAGATTGGCGAAGATGACGGTCAGCCACAGCCACACCACGATCGCCCAGGCGAACCACGATGGGTCGGCGATGGCCAGGGCGGTCGTGAAGACGGCGCCGATCTCGACGGTGAACATCACCGGGTTGCGCCACATGGTGACCGGGTTGAGCTTCGCCAGCGCGTCCGGCAGCGATCGGATCATCTGTTCGGGGTCGAGCAGGCCGCCGCCGACCCGGCGGTCCTTCCTGGGTGCCGGCGCCTTACCCGGCGATGGGAGCACGTGCGTCGACATGTCTAGTGGATTCCTTCCGCGAGCGGCCCGAGCGCCAGCGCCGGGAGGAACGTGAGCGCCACCAGGATGATCGTCACGCCGACCACCATGCCGACGAACTGCGGCCGATGGGTCGGCAGCGTGCCGGCCGAGGCCGGAACCGGCGCCTGCCGAGCCAGCGAGCCCGCCAGCGCCAGGGCCGGCACGATCGGCACGAACCGGCCGAAGGCCATGCACAGGCCCAGCGTGGTGTTGTGGAAGGTGGTGTTGACGCTGACTCCGGCGAAGGCCGAGCCGTTGTTGTTGGACGCGCTGGTGTAGGCGTACAGGAGTTCCGACAGCCCGTGCGGGCCGGAGTTCAGCATCGCCGAGCGGCCGGCCTCGGTGGCCATCGCCGCGGCCGTGCCGAGCAGCACCAGCGTCGGGGTGATGAGGAAGTACAGCGAGGCGAGTTTGATCTCCCGGGCGCCGATCTTCTTCCCGAGGTATTCGGGGGTCCGGCCGACCATCAGGCCCGCGACGAACACCGTGATCACGGCCAGGATCAGGATGCCGTACAGGCCGGCACCGGCCCCGCCGGGGGCCACCTCGCCGAGCAGCATGTTGAAGATCAGCATGCCGCCGCCCAGCGCGGTGTAGGAGTCGTGGAAGGAGTCCACCGAACCCGTGCTGGTCAGCGTCGTCGCCGAGGCGAACATGGCCGAGTTGGACGTGCCGAAGCGCGCCTCGCGGCCCTCCAGCGCCGCGCCGATCGCTTGCGGGACGGTGCCGCCCGCGCTCAGCTCCGCCCAGTTCGTCAGGCCGATGCTGATCACCGCGATGGAGCCCATGACGGCGACGATCGCGTAGCCCTGCCGGTGGTCGCCGACCATGCGGCCGAACGTGCGCGGCAGGCTGAACGCGATCACCAGCAGCAGGAAGATCTCCAGCCAGTTCGTCCACGACGTGGGGTTCTCGAACGGGTGGGCCGAGTTGACGTTGAAGATGCCACCGCCGTTCGTGCCCAGGTCCTTGATCGCCTCCTGCGAGGCGACCGCGCCCGGGGTGAACGTCTGGTGGCCGCCCGCCAGGGTGGTCCACGTGCTGTGATCGGCGAAGGTCTGGATCGCCCCTCCCGCGGTGAGCACCAGCGCGGCGACGAACGAGATCGGCAGCAGGATGCGGATCGTGCCGCGGACCAGATCCACCCAGAAGTTGCCGAGCATGTCGGTCTTCGTGCGGGCGAAGCCGCGCACCACGGTGATCGCCACCGCCATGCCGACGGCCGCGGAGACGAAGTTCTGCACGGCCAGGCCCGCGGTCTGCACCAGGTGGCCCATGGTCGACTCGCCGGAGTAGGCCTGCCAGTTGGTGTTCGTGACGAAACTGACCGCGGTGTTCCAGGCCAGTGCGGGCTCCACCGGCTGCATCCCGAGAGACAGGTACAGATGGTTCTGCAGGCGCTGCAGGGCGTACAGGAACAGGATCGAGATCAGCGAGAAGGCGAGCACGCTGCGGGCGTAGACGCCCCAGCGCTGCTCGCCGTCGGGCTGGACACCGACGAGCCGGTAGATCACCCGCTCCACGGCGTTGTGCTTGGCGCCGGTGTAGACGCGGTACATGTAGTCGCCCAGAGGCTTGTGGCAGAGCGCGAGAGCGAGGAGCAGGGACGCGATGAACAGGATCCCCGCCAGGGTCGGCGGCATCAGAAACGCTCCGGGAACAGCAGGGCCACGACCATGAAGATCACCAGACTGGTGACCACGACGAGACCGGCGGCGTTGACGGCGCTCACAGCCGCTCCACCGCCTTGACGACCAGCCCCAGGACCACGAACACCGCGATCGTCAGGGCAACGAAGATGACGTCGGCCATCCCCACTCCTCCATCTGGACATGTTTCTTCGGGTCGCGCCTGGCCGGGCGACCGCGGCCCAAGCCAACCCCGAGATTTGAGGGGTTTTGCCGCTCATGACGGATTCCATACGGCTGCGAGCCGAATATTGATGCCCTGGCTACGCCCCGGCTCGTCGACATCACGTCATCGGTCGCCTGCCACCCGCATGGACGCCGTCAAGATCGGGACCGGCAGCGCGGGGTGGGAAACAGGGGCGAGCCCACCTGCGGAGGACTCGTGGACGGACGCGATCTCCCGATGTCCGTGTCGCGGTCTTCCTCTTCGGCGGTCGCCACGTGGCCGGCGTCGTGGCGGACCCTCCCGCCGGGCCCCTGACCGGTGGGCAGAAGAGCGGTCAGAGAAACCGGGCGAACGGTGGCGTCACCACGCCCCCAACGGATGGCCCCTTCCCGCCCGTGCCGGCCGGTCTGCGATTCATACGTTTTCTTGACGCCCTAACCTGGTCCGCCGCCCGTGCGGCCTGGGTAGGGTGCGATGCGTCTTTGCGGGATCTTGGTGAAGGGTGACCTGTATGGTGCGGGCGGAACGGTCGGCCGGAGGAGGCGCCGTTCGAAGCCGGTGGGTTCACGATCGAGGCCGCGTGCCAGACAGGTTCTCGATCAGTGTCGCACTGCCCTCGCCAACATCTCCGGTCCGTGCCCTGTCCGCCCGCGGCCAGGGCGCTGGCGGACAGGGCGCGGCGGCGTGCTTTGGTGGGCTCCGTGTACGTGAGCGTGCGGCATGAGACGGCGGACCGGGATCCTTGATCGGTTTCAGCATCCGGCCCAGGTGATCGTCACCGGGTTCGGGGTGGCGGTTCTGATCGGTACTGCCCTGCTCACCCTGCCGATCGCCACCGAGTCGGGGCAGTCGGCGGGCTGGCTGACCGCCCTGTTCACCTCGACATCAGCGGTGTGCGTCACCGGTCTGGTGGTCGTGGACACCGAGACCCACTGGTCTGCTTTCGGCGAGGTGGTGATCGCCGGGCTGATCCAGATCGGCGGGCTCGGGATCATGACGCTGGCGACGCTGTTCACCGTTCTGGTCTCCGGCCAACTCGGCCTGCGGGTACGTATGTTCGCACAGGCCGAGACGAAGGCGCTGAGCCTGAGCGACGTGCGGCGGCTGGTGCGTAACGTGGTCCTGTTCAGCCTCGCCTGTGAGGCGATCACCGCAGTGGTGCTCACCGGGCGTTTTCTGCTCGGTTATGGGGAGCCGTTCGGCAGGGCCGTCTACCTCGGGGTGTTCCACGCGGTGTCGGCGTTCAACAACGCCGGATTCGGGTTGTGGCCCGACAACCTGATGCGGTTCGTCACCGACCCGTGGATCTGCCTGACCATCGCCGGCGCGGTGATCGTGGGCGGACTCGGCTTCCCGGTGATATTCGAGCTGTCCCGCGCCTGGCGGCGCCCGAGCCGCTGGTCGGTGCTGACCCGGATCACCGTAGGCGTCACGGTGATCCTGCTCGCGGCCGGCACGCTGGCGTTCCTGATCACCGAGTGGCGCAACCCCAGGACGCTGGGGGAACTGGACGGAGGAGGCAAGCTGCTGGCGGCGTTCTTCACCGCCGTCATGCCGCGCACCGCCGGCTTCAACAGCCTGGACATCGCCGGCATGTACCCCTCCAGCTGGCTGGTGACCGACCTGCTGATGTTCATCGGAGGCGGCAGCGCCGGCACGGCCGGCGGCATCAAGGTGACCACGTTCGGGCTGCTGGCGTTCGTCATCTGGGCGGAGATGCGCGGCGAGCCGGACGTGAACATCGGCCACCGCCGCCTGCCGCAGGCCGCGCAGCGCCAGGCCATCTCGATCAGCCTGGTCGGTGTGGCCCTGGTCGCCGTCTCCACCTACCTGCTGCTCGTCCTCACCCCGCATAACCTGGACCGGGTGCTGTTCGAGGTGGTGTCGGCGTTCGCGACGGTCGGGCTGTCCACCGGCATCACCGCCGACACCGGCCCGGCCGGTCAGGTGCTGCTGGTGCTGCTCATGTTCGTCGGCAGGACCGGCCCGCTGACGCTGGGCTCGGCGCTGGCGTTGCAGAATCGGACGCGCCGCTATCAGCTGCCGGAGGAAAGGGTCATCGTCGGCTGACAGGAACAGCGGCCCGGTCGTGGTGAACTCGGCATCGGGCGCCGCCGCGCTGGCCGCGCTGTGGAGGGTGAGCCCGCCGTTGACCCGCTGATCTCTACACTCGGCCTCCTCGAAGGCCTCATGGGGTGGTGCCCCGGCCGGGCGGGAGGGCTGCGGTGGAGCGTGCGGCGACGTCCCTGAGCCGGTCCAGGAGTTCGGGTGGGCCTTCGACGGTGAAGTCGAGGCCGAGCGCGACCAGGTAGGCGGCGAGCAGCAGCGGCGTGTTCGCGCCGATGTGCAGCAGGCAGGTGCCGGCGTCGAGGTGTTCGACGCGGGCGACGGGCGGGATGCGTTCGGCGACGACCTCGGCGGGTGCCTGGACGGTCGCGATGGTGCGGCAGGGGCCAAGGACGGACGCGACGCCCTTGGTGACGTAGGAGATGGCGTCGCCGTCCGGGAGCGGCCGGGGGGTGAACGGCGGGCCGGGCGGGGTGCGGGGGGTGAGCCGGTCGACGCGGAAGGTGCGCCAGGCGTCGCGGCCGACGTCCCAGGCGAGGAGGTACCAGCGGCGCCCGGCGCATACCAGGCGGTGCGGCTCGGTGTCGCGGACGGTGGTGGTGTCGTTGTGGTCGCGGTAGTCGAAGCGCAGCCGTCGCCGGTCGCGGCAGGCTCCGGCCAGCGTGGCCAGCAGGTCGGCCTCGACGGCCGGTCCGCCGCCGGGGGGTGCGGGCAGCGTGTAGGCGGCCAGCGCGGCCAGGCGGGGGCGCAGCCGGGCCGGCAGGAGTTGTTCGAGTTTGGCCAGGGCGCGCAGCGAGGTCTCCTCGATGCCGGGCGCCGCTCCCCCGCCGAGCGGGGCGCCGGTGCTGATCGGGGTGGCGGTGCCGGCGGTGCGCAGGGCGAGCGCGACCGCGACGGCCTCGTCGTCGTCGAGGAGCAGGGGTGGCAGGCGGGCGCCAGGGCCGAGCCGGTAGCCGCCGGCGGTTCCGGTGGTGGCCGCGACGGGGTAGCCGAGGTCGCGCAGCCGGTCGATGTCGGCGCGGATCGTGCGGGTGCTGACGTGGAGGCGTTCGGCCAGTTCGGGGCCGGACCAGGCGGTGCGTGACTGCAGCAGGGCGAGCAGGCGGAGCAGCCGGGCCGCCGCGTCGCGGGTGGTTCGTGCGCTCATGGCGGCATCATCGCGCGCGTTGCGGAAGTCGGCTTTCCGCAACGGGTGCCAGGGTGTGCGTCGTACCGGACGGCGTCGTAGCCGGATGACGTCGTCGGATGACGTCCAGGGGAAGGGAGCCGTGGCGATGAGCATGGCGGTGGTGGTGACGGGTGGCTCGCGCGGGATCGGGCGGGCCGTGGTGGAGCGGTTGGCGCGGGACGGGGCGACGGTGGTGTTCAGTTACGTCGCCGATGAGCGGGCGGCGCGGGAGGTGGCCGCCGCTGCCGGTGGGCGGGCGACGGCCGTTCGGGCGGACGCGGCGGATCTGGCGCAGGTGGAGGGGTTGTTCGAGGCGGCCGACGAGGTGTTCGCCGCTGCGGGGGCCGGGCCGCTGCGGGCACTGGTGAACAACGCCGGTGTCATCGCGCATGCGCCGATCGAGGAGGTGACGCCGCAGGTGTACGACGGGGTGATGGCGGTCAACGCGCGTGGCGCGTACTTCACGTTGCGGGCGGCGGCGCGGCGGATGGCCGATGGGGGGCGGATCGTGAACATCTCCACCACGGGGACCGCCTGGCCCAGCCCGGGCGAGTCGGTGTACGCGGCGAGCAAGGCGGCGCTGGAGCAGGTGACCCGGGTCGCGTCGCGGGAGCTGGGCCGGCGGGGCATCACCGTCAACTGCGTCTCCCCCGGCGCGACGGACACGGATCTGCTGCGGGCGGGCGCGTCGGCGGAGGTGATGGCGACGGTCGCGCACATGACGGCGCTGGGCCGGGTGGGGACGCCGGCTGACATCGCGGCGGTGGTGGCGTTGCTGCTGGGGCCGGACGCCGGGTGGCTGACGGGTCTGAACCTGCGGGCGGACGGCGGGCTGGTGTAGACAGCCCGGTGCCGGTGCTGGTGCCGGTGCTGGTGCTGATGGTCTGTGCCGATGGTCTGTGCTGGTGTTGCGTGCCGGCGCTGGCGCGGCTCCGCGTCGTTCGTCTGGGCGGCGCCGGTGGTCCGGGCGGCGCCGCCGCGCCTGACGCCGCGATGTGCCGGGCCCGGGGTCACCGATGCGGGTGGCGGCGTGCTCGTTGCTCGGCGGCGTCGAGCGCGGGCGCGAGTGGTGCGAGCGTGGCGCGAAGGAGGTCCGGGAGTGAGCCGGAGGGCACGACGAGCCCGCCGGCGGTCGCGGACGCGGCGGTCGCGTGCAGCCATTGCTGGAGCGCGAGGCGGACCGCGGCGGCCACGCTCGTGGCGAGCACTCGTGCGGTGTGGGGGTCGGTGTCGCCGAGGCGTTCGGCTATCGCGTCGGTGAGGGGGTGTTCGATCGCGCTCGCGGCCTCGACGTAGGCGTCGCGGAGCGTGGGGCGGGTGGTGATGAGCAGCAGCGCGTCGCGTGCGGGTTCGTCCGGGGCGGTGTACTGATCCACGATCGCCTCGACGACGGCGTCGGCGAGGCCGACGCCGTCGGGCCGGTCTGCCACCGCGGCCGCGATCCGCGCTTCCCGTTCGCCGGTGACGGCGGCGACGATCGCGTGTTCGCGGCTGGGGAAGTAGTTGTTGTACGTCCTTGGTGAGACGCCGGCGGCTTCGGCGATGTCGTCGACGCGCACGTTGTCGGGTCCGCGTTCGAGGGCCAGTCGCAGGGCCGCCGTGCGCAACGCCTCGCGGGTGGCCTGCTTCTTCTGCTCGCGTAGTCCCGCTCGTCGTGCCGTCACCGTCTCAGCATCCCAGACTCTATGCGTGCACGCAAACTTGCGTGCACGCAATTTTTGGCTCTAGTCTGGCGTCCACGACCCCACCCCAGGAAGGACCAGAGCCATGAGGGCCAAAGGCATCAGCTACGACACCGGCTTCGTGCGCAACGGAAAGTCCTCCCGCGAGCGTTTCGACCCCGACGTGGTCAAGCGCGAGCTGGAGATCATCCGGGACGACCTGCACTGCACCGCGGTCCGCGTCATCGGCGGTGACCCCGAACGGCTGGAAGTGGCCGCGACCTACGCCGCCGACCTGGGCCTGGAGGTCTGGTTCTCGCCCTACCCCCTTGAGCTGACCACCGAGGAGACCCTGGCGTTGTTCGCCGACTGCGCCGAGCGGGCGGAACGGATCCGGCGACGCGGCGCCGAGGTCGTGTTCGTCACCGGCGCCGAGCTGAGCCTGATGAACAAGGGATTCCTGCCGGGCGAGACCCAGGAGGACCGGCTCGAACAGCTGCTCGCCCAGCGGGACCGCCTGGCCGAGCAGGTCGGTGAGCTCAGCGCACGGGTCAACGACTTCCTCGCCGACGCGGTGGCACGCGTCCGCGAACGATTCGGCGGCAGGCTGACCTACGCCGCGCTGCAGCTCGAACGCGTCGACTGGGCGCCCTTCGACATCGTGGGCGTGGATCTCTACCGGTCGGCCGAGGTCGCCGACCGGTTCGCCGAGGGCGTCCGTACGCTCGTGGCGCAGGGGAAGCCGGTCGCGATCACCGAGTTCGGGACCGCCGCCTACCGCGGCGCGGGCGACAGGGGCGGTCGCGTCCTGGAGGTCCTCGAACTCGATCGGGAGACCGGCGCGCCGGTCCGGTTGGACGGCGCGTACGTCCGTGACGAGCCCGGCCAGGCCGCATACCTGCGCGAGCTGCTGGAGATCTACGACGCCGCGGGCGTCGACAGCGCCTTCGTCTTCCTCTTCGCGCTCGACGACTTCCCGCACCGGCCCGACGGCGATCCCCGCGACGACCTCGACCTGGCCAGTCCCGGCATCGTCAAGGTCCTCGACAACCGTCTCGGGGACACCTACCCCGGCATGCGGTGGGAGCCCAAGGCCGCCTTCACCGCCCTGGCCGAGTACTACCGCGGCTGAGCGCGCCACGACGACAGCCGGCCGGCGGGGGCCGGCTGTGGTCGGCATATCCTCGGACCAGCGACGATTCCGCCTTCTGGCGGGAGTCCTCACTTCGACCGTCCTGACCGATCCGATGCGAGGACTCCTGTGACTGACGAGAAGCGGCCCTCTGACCTGACCGGCCCGGCGCCCAGCGTGCGGAGCGGCCGCGGCGGCGGCGTCTGGCCGCTGGTGCACGCCGAGCGGGCGGCCCTGGCGGACGACCTGGCGGGTCTGACCGGCGAGCAGTGGGCCACGCCGTCGCTGTGTGCCGGGCTGAGCGTGCGGGAGGTGCTGGCCCACCTCACCGCGGGCGCGAGCCTCAACGGCGTGCGCTGGCTGGCGGGGGTGATCCGCTGCCGGTTCGACTTCGACAAGCAGGTCGCCATGCGGCTGGCCGAGCAGCTGGGCGCGACCGCGTCCGAGACGCATGACAGGTTCCGCCACGTCATCACCAGCACGACGAAGCCGCCTCTCCCGGTCATCGCGATGCTGGGTGAGACGATCGTGCATGCCGAGGACATCCGGCGGCCGCTGGGCATCCGCCGCGACCACCCGATCGAGACCCTCACCCGGGTGGCCGAGTACTACCGCGGCTCCGACCTGGTCGTCGCCGCCAGGAGACGGATCGCCGGCCTGCGGCTCGTCGCCACCGACGGCCCTTTCGCCACGGGCTCCGGCCCGCTGGTGTCCGGCCCCACGCTGGCACTGGTGATGGCCACGACCGGACGCTCGGTGTACTGCGACGAACTCGACGGCGACGGCGTCGAGATTCTCCGCGATCGGCGCGACATGAGATGACCCCGGCGGCTCCCGGCCCGCCGGCCGTCGTCCTGCCGCTCATCCGATCCTGCGGGCCACGGCTCACCCTTGTGCGGCCCCGTCCCGCGGCGGCTGGCAAGCTGATCCCCGTGAGGCGGGCGCGCCGGTGGTCAGCCGGTGCGGGGCGGTCGGGGCTCCGGTGCGGCCGGCTGGTGGGCGGATCGGTGCGGGGAAGGGCGTGGCGTGACGGTCGCGGTGGGGGTCGCGGTGGCGGTGGCGGCGGCGTGGCAGGCGCCCAGGCCGTCGGCGCGGGCCACGATCCGGCCGCCTTCGACGCGGACGGCCGCCTCCGTGCCGTCGCTGACGGCGGCCAGCCCCGCCGCCGCGGCCAGCTCGCCGGAAGGATCGTGGACCACCTGCAGCCGGGGCCAGGCCGTGGCGGGAACGGCCTGGCGCAGGCAGCCGCTCAGGTCCGCGACGGCCAGCCGGGCCAGCGGCGCCAGCTCGTCCGCCGCGCCGGTGACCAGCACGGCCGTCACCCGGGCGCCGGGCGGTGCGGCGCGGACGGCGTCCTCGACGGCGGCGAGCCGGTGCAGCCCGAGCAGGGCCACCACGCCGTCGCCGCCGAGCGGGGCGGGCTCGCCGCGTGCCGCGTCGCGCGCGGGCGGCGGCGTCCACGCCTCGTCGGTGGGCAGTGCGGGGGTGGTGGTGGCGGGCGGGTGCCAGGCGTCGTCCAGGTGCAGGTCGGCGAGCCGGCCGCAGGCGGTGACGACGTCGAACGGTTCGACGAAGCCCGGCGCGGCGGCGGCCAGCCGGCTCGCGCCGTGCAGCAGGGTGAGGGCCGTGTGCGCGAGGCGCACCATCCGCGCGTGCGGGGCGAGGTTTTCCAGGGCGAGCGCGAGGAGCAGCGCGTTGAGCCGGACGAGCTGGGCGAACGGTCGCCGGGTCAGCTCGTCGGCGACGATGACGGGCATCAGGTCCCGGCCCAGCCGGGCGTCGTCGTAGCGGTCGTCGGTGGCCAGCGGCAGCCGTGCGACCCACGCGCGGGCGAACGCGGCGAGCACGCCGGGCACCGTGAGGTCCTCCCCCGCCCCCGCGCCGTCGGCAGGGCCGGGCCGGTCGGCTTCGGCGAGGTCGGCCAGGACGGCGAAGTAGAGGGCGCGCTTGCCGGGGAAGTTGGAGTAGACGGCGCCGCGGGTGAGCTCGGCGCGTTCGGCGATGCCGTCGATCCGGGCCGCGTCGTAGCCGTGCTCGGCGAACTCCTCGCGGGCGGCGGCCAGCACCCGGGCTCTGGTGCGTTCCTGCAGCTCCGCTCTGGTGAGCCGGCCCATCGTCCTCCTTCGGCGGCGTGTGCGGCGCCCGAGGCCCCAGGATACCGTGACAATCCAAATGATTGGATCATCTGAGGCGCGGGGCGGGCAATGCGCATGTGCTGCCTGTCACGCCATACCGCCCACCGCGCCGTAGGTTCAGGTGCGACAGCAACCCGCTGTTCCCAGGGGTCTGTCGAAGACGGTCCGGATCAAGCCTGGCACGCCGTCCACCGCCGGAAGCGTCCGGGATCATGGTGCGATGTTCACAAGGAGGCGGTTAC
>NZ_KZ559479.1:36116-206413 GCF_002850745.1 Nonomuraea indica | reverse complement strand
CGGGGCATCGCGCGTCCACGGGACGCCGGGACCGCGGCCCGGTTCATCCGGCCGGTTCACGCCTTCCCGGCCGGACCGGCCGGCTCTCCGGGGACGCGGCGGGATCGGGCAGGTGGAGCCGCTTGAGCATGAGCGCGTTGACCGCGACGATGAAGCTCGAACCCGACATGGACAGGGCGGCGACCTCGGGCCGGAGCACCAGCCCGAAGGCGGGCTCGAACACGCCGGCGGCGACCGGCAGGGCGACGGCGTTGTAGCCGACCGCCCAGCCCAGGTTCTGGCGCATCTTGCGCAGGGTTCCGCCGCCGATGGTCAGCGCCGTGGGAACGTCGAGCGGGTCGGACCGCATCAGCACGACGTCGGCGGTCTCGATCGCGACGTCGGTGCCCGCGCCGATCGCGATGCCGAGGTCGGCCTGCGCGAGCGCGGGCGCGTCGTTCACCCCGTCGCCGACCATCGCGACCTTCCGCCCGCCGCGCTGCAGTTTCGCGATCTCGGCGGCCTTGTCGCCGGGCAGGACCTCGGCGATGACCGTGTCGATGCCGAGCCGTTCGGCGATGCGCCGTGCGGTGGCCTCGTTGTCGCCGGTCAGCATGATCACTTCGATGCCGCTCCTGTGCAGGGCGGCCACCGCCGCCGCGGAGGTGTCCCGCGGGGCGTCGGCGATGCCGACGAGGCCCGCGGCCCGGCCGTCCACGGCCGCGATCACCGCGGTCCGGCCGCCCGCGGCGAGCTCCTCCCGGGCGGCGGCCAGCGCGCCCAGCCCGATGCCCTCGCGCTCCATGAGGCGGCGGTTGCCGACGACCACGCGGCGGCCGTCCACCTCCGCGATCGCGCCGTGGCCCGGCACGTTCGCGAACGTGTCCGCCCGCGGCGGCTCCCCCAGCCGGCCGGCGTGGCGGACGATCGCCCCGGCCAGCGGGTGCTCGGACTCGCGCTCCACCCCGGCGACCAGGCGCAGCAGCTCGTCCTCGGCGATCCCCTCGACGATCACGTCGGTGACCTCGGGCTCGCCCTTGGTGAGCGTGCCCGTCTTGTCCATGACGACGGCCTGGATCCGCGCCGAGGTCTCCAGGGCCATCGCGTTCTTGAAGAGCACGCCCCGACGGGCGCCCAGGCCGGTGCCGACCATGATGGCGGTCGGGGTGGCCAGGCCGAGCGCGTCCGGGCAGGTGATCACGACGACGGTGATGGCGAACAGCATCGCCGTGCCGGCGGGCGCCCCGGAGGCCAGCCAGACCGCGAAGGTCAGCGCGCCGCCGACCAGGGCGACGAGCACCAGCCAGAACGCCGCCCGGTCGGCCAGCCGCTGGCCGGGCGCCTTGGAGTTCTGCGCCTGCTGGACCAGCTTGACGATCTGCGCGAGCGCCGTGTCGGAGCCGATCTTGGTGGCGCGGACCCGCAGGGTGCCGTTCCTGTTGATGGTGGCGCCGATGACGGCGGAACCGGGGGCCTTGTGCAGGGGCAGGCTCTCGCCGGTGACCATCGACTCGTCCACCTCGCTCTCCCCCTCGACCACCTCGCCGTCGACCGCGATCTTCGAGCCGGGCCGGACCAGCAGGATGTCCCCGATGACGACCTCGGCGGTGGGAACCTCCACCTGCTCGCCGTCGCGCAGGACCACCGCTCTGGGCGGGGCCAGGTCGAGCAGCGCGCGGATCGCGTCATTGGCGCCGCCCCGGGCCCGCATCTCCAGCCAGTGCCCGAGCAGCACGAACGTCGCCAGCATCGCGGCCGCCTCGTAGAACACCTCGCCGCCGCCGGCCAGCGTGACGAAGACCGAATACAGCCAGCCGGCGCCGATCGCCACCGCCACGAGCACCATCATGTCGAGAGTGCGGGCCCGCAACGCCCGCGCGGCGCCGGCGAAGAAGACCCAGGACGAGTAGAAGATCACGGGCAGGCTGAGCAGCAGCGCCCACACGTCCTCCCGCAGCCCGAACGGCACCGGCAGGTGCAGCCCGAGCATCTCGCGGCCCATCGGGGACCAGACGGTGATCAGGACCGACAGCACCGCCGCGACCAGGAACCGGTTGCGCATGTCGGCGGCCATGGCCTCCATCGACATGCCGCCGTGGTCGTGCCCCGTCATGTCGTGCGGAGCCGCCGGCGCATGCTCCTCGTGGACCGCCGTCGCCCCATGAGGGGGCATGTGGCCGCCGTCCGGCGGGTCGGGTTCGGCCATCGGGTCACAGACATGGGCCGGCACCGACTGCCCGGCGCAGTGGAAGCCGCACTCCTCCACCCACCGGCGCAGCTCGGCCACCGAGGTGACCCGCGGGTCGAACACCACGGTCGCCGTCTGCGCCACCGGGTTGGGCTCCACCTCGATCACACCCGGCCGGCGGCCCAGCACCGCGGCCACCACGTTCTGCTGCGACGCCCAGTGCAGGCCGCTCACGTCCAGGACCGCCGTGCTGCGCTCCTTGAGGTTCTCGGTCACCACGCCTCCCACACGTCGTGGGCGGCCTCGACACGCCCACCACGGAGAGTGCTACCCGCGGCACACCCTCGTGACCACGCCGCCGCCGTCCGCGCCGTGCCGGTCGACCACGGCGCGGACGGCACGAGCCTCCCGTCAGCGCAGGCGGGACTCGATCGCCTCGATGATCCGCGGGCGCAACTCGGCGGCGCGGATGACGGCGTCGACGGAGCCGACCTCGACCGCGCGCCGGATGTCGTGCACCCGGTCGAACTCGGCGGCCACCTCACCGAGCTTCTCCGCGCGGACCGACGAACGCAGCTCGTCGAGCTCCGCGGTCAACGCGGCACGGTCGGCGCCGGAGGCGGCCCCGACACGGGCCTCCAGATCCCGTACGCGCGGGTCGGCCGCGGTGCGGGCGTTGACCTCGCCGGAGAACACCACCGCCGCGGCGGGGGCGCCGCCCAGCACGGAGGCGAACGACCCCTCCACCGCCAGCACCGTCATGTTCGGGTTCAGCGCCTTCGAGAACACCACGAACGCGCCACCGTGGTACCGCGAGATCACGCAGAACACGATGGGCCCGCGGAAGTTCACGATCGCGCGGCCGATCTCGGCGCCGTACTCCAGCTGCAGCTTCCGCATCGACTCGGGCGAGCCGTCGAAACCCGACAGGTTGGCCAGCACCACCAGCGGCCGGTTGCCGCTGGCCGCGTTGATCGCCCGCGCGGCCTTCTTCGACGAGCGCGGGAACAGCGTCCCCGCCGTGTAGGTGTCCGGGCCGTCGGTGGGCGGGAAGCCACGCCGCGGCACCGACCGCGACTCGATGCCCAGCAGGCACACCGGGATGCCGCCGAGATGGACGTCCTGCACGACCGCGGTCTCCGCGTCGGCCATGCCGGCCCACCGCTCCAGCACCGGGTGGTCCTGGTCGGACAGCGCCCGCATCACGGTCCGGATGTCGAACGGCTTCTTGCGGTCCGGGTTGGCCTCGGCGGAGAAGATCTCCCCGACGGTGGTGAAGTCGCTGCCCGCCACGGCATGCGGGAACCCGGAGACGTCACGGTCGACAGGGTCGGCCGTCCGCGCCCGCCGCGGCGACTCCTCACCCGGCGCGACGTAGGTGTGGTCGTAGTGGGACATCAGCACGTCCCGCGCGGCGGCCAGGTTCGGCGCCCAGTACTGGGCCTGCCCGTTCGGGCCCATCACCCGGTCATAGCCGCCGATGCCGAAGTTGTCCTCGGCCGACACGCCGCCGGAGAAGTCGAGCGACTGCTTGCCGGTGAGCACCATCGCCGAGTCGGGAGTCATCACCAGGACGCCCTTGGTGTGCATGAGCATCGTCGCCTCGGCGTTCCAGTACGGCTGCGCTCCGACGTTGATGCCCGCGACCACGATGTTGATCTCGCCGCCGTCCTGGGTGAACTCGACGATCCGCTTGAGCGCCGCGGCCACCCAGTCCATGTTCTCGGTGCCCGACTCCATGGAGATCCGGGCGCCCGCGGACAACGCGTACCACTCCAACGGCACCCGCATCCGCTCGGCCAGATCCAGCGCGGCGATGACACGGCGGCACTCCGGCTCCGACAGCGCGCCGAGCGACTTCGTGGGGTCGCCGAGCAGCACGACCCTGGTGACGCCCTGCGGGTGCCGCGGGGTCGGCGTGGTGACCACCCCGGCGACGATCGCCGCGGTGTTGCGCCCCTTGGGCCGGTCGACCGGGACCAGCGCGTGGCCGGCGTCGAGGTCGTGCTCGACGAAGTCGCCGAGCAGGCCGGTCAGCTCGTACGGGTAGACCGTGTTGCGGCTGCTCGCGCGCAGCACCTTCAGCCGGTAGTCGTCGACCGGCTCGACCGGCTCGTCCGACGGTTCGCCGATGGTCAGCTCGGCTCCGCCGGTGGCGTCGAAGGAGATGCGCACGGCCATCTTGGTCAGCTCGCCGGTCGCCTTGTCGCGCTGCCGCGCGATGAACAGGATCTCCTCCAGCCCGGCGCCCGCGGTCGTCGGCCGCACCCGCCCGGCGATCATCTCGATCTCCGCGCGGGTGAGGTCGCTCGGCGGCCAGACGTAGATCACGATCCGGTTGGTGTTGAAGCGCTTGTTGGACGGCCGCCGCGCCTGCGCGCGCCGGATCGAGTCGAGGCACGCGGCCACGGTGTCCTCGGCCGTCGGCAGGGCGACCAGCCTGCCGTCGTGCTCGCGCAGCGCGGTCAGGTCGCGCACCTGCGCGAACGCGACGAGGCGGTCGTCGGACGGGTTCTCCCGCGCCACGCACTGGAAGAGGTAGACCTCCTCGTCCGACGACGGCAGCCGGGTGAGGTCGAACTTGCTCAGCCGCTCCAGCTGCATCCGCTCCGCGATGTACGGGTGCAGCCCGCGGATCAGCCGCTCCTCGGCCATCCCGGAGGGCGACGGGCGGAAGGTGAAGTGGTGGTGCATCACCGCGCCGCCGCTGCCCGCGACGGTGGTGGTGAGCCTGCGGACCTGCTCCGGCAGCGGATGCGCGGCGACGACCTCGTGCAGCGCGGCGGCCATCGCGTCGGAGTCGGCGGGCTGGTTCTCCCAGGCGAGATAGATGTCGGCGTCGACGGCGTCGTCACCGCCCGCCAGTTCGGCCAGGCCGCGCAGCGCGCTGCCCAGCGCCTCGAAACCCACCGCCGCCGAGACCACGCACGAGCCCGCCCGCTCGGCGACCACGAACGTGCAGCCCGCGACCACCCTGGTGCGGACGCCGGTCAGAGCCTTGTTGCCGTAGTAGCGCCGGGTCAGCACCTCCAGCATGACCGCGTTGTCCAGGTCGCCGCGGACCAGCCGCTGCCCGAGCAGCCGCACCAGCGGCTCGGTACTGCGCACCATCTCGGCGATCCGCTCGGCGCGGTCCGGCGCGTCCGGGTGCGCGTCCAGGTGACGCAGATGCCTGCGGACGGCGGCGTAGACGCGGGCGCGGTTGCGGCGCAGCAGGGGCTGGGCGAACCAGGCGAACACCACGCCACGCGCGAGGTCGGACACCACGGGGAACCGCACCTGCGTCGCCGCGACCAGCCGCTCCAGCGCGAGGCCGGCAGGCTCGCGCAGCGTCTCGTCCGGCGGCGGCTCCCGCAGCCACGCGCGCAGCAACGTCGTGATGACCGCGACGTCGGCGGAGGCGCGTTGCTGGGCGAGGAAGATCCGGAACACCGCGGCTTCGAGCTCGGGTGAGGGCTCCAGGTCGGTGACGCCGTAGTGCCTGAGCGCCCTGGCCAGCTTGGCCTGGAACGACTCCGGCAGACCGGCCCGCTCGACGTCGAGGCTCTGCAGGTAGGCGTGGAAGTACTCGCGGGCGCTCGGCACGTGGCCGTCACCGCCGCCGTCCTCGCCCGCCGGCCGGTTGCGGCTCAGCTCGGCGAGATCGGCGAACACGTCGACGAGGCCGAGCTCCTCGGCCAGCGGCCGGTAGCCGTCGTCGGCGGCCGCCCGCCGCGCGACGAGATAGTCGTCGAGCACCCGGCGTTCGTCGTGCGGGTCGACGTCGAAGCCCAGCAGCAGGCTGCGCAGATCCTCCTGACCGCGCCTGGTGCGCTCCCGCGCCGGCAGCCGGTCGGGCGCGGCGGGCAGGTCCAGCTCGACGGCCCCGGCGCCGGAGGCGGTCTCGGCCTCGGCGTCGCCGTCGGCGAGCGGCTCCAGCCGCAGCAGCGGCGCGCCGGTCTCCACCTGGCTGCCCACCGACACGACGCATTCGCGCAGCCGCGCCCTGAACGGCGTCCGCAGCACCGTCTCCATCTTCATGCTCTCCAGCACCAGCACCGGCGCGCCCGCCTCGACCTCCGCGCCGATCTCCAGCGGCGTGGCGACCACCAGCGCGGGCGCGGGCGAGCGGACGACACCACCCTCGTCGCGGCTCACCCGGTGCGCCACACCGTCCACCTCGACCAGGTGGATCGGCCCGTGCGTGCCGGTGAGCAGGCGGTATCGGGCGCCGTTGACGATGATCTGGCCGGTGTGCCGGTCGAAGCGGTCGAGCTCGACGTCGGCGGTGCGGACGTCGTCACCCACCTCGACACCGACCCGGAACCGATGGGCGCCGATCCGCGCGACCCGCACACGGTAGCCGACGCCGCGCAGCTTGAGGTCCAGCGGCCGGCCGCTCTTGTGCTGCACCTGCGGGCGCCCGCCGAACGCCGTCGACAGCAGCCGCTGCCGCTCGACGCGTTCCTCCTCCTCGTACGCCTCGATGGCGGCCGCCGCCAGCGCGACGGCGGAGTGCCGGTGCGAGACGAGCCGGCCCTCCCCGCGGACGCGGTCGATCCAGCCGGTGTCGGCGCTGGCGTCGATCACCTCGGGCTGGTCGAGCAGGTCGAGCACGAAGCTCTTGTTCGTCGCGCCGCCCTCGATAATCACCGTGGTCTGCGCCATCGCCCGGCGCAGCCTGCCCAGCGCCTCGTCACGGTCACGACCGTAGGCGATGATCTTGGCGATCATCGAGTCGAAGTCGGCCGGGATGGTGTCGCCCTCGCTGACGCCGGTGTCCACGCGGATGCCCGGCCCGGAGGGCAGGTCGAGCCGCGCGATGCGGCCCGGGGCGGGCGCGAAGTCACGGTCGGGGTCCTCGGCGTTGAGCCGCGCCTCCACGGCGTGCCCGCGCTCCACCGGCGGCTCCCCTTCGAGCCTGCCGCCGGACGCCACCCACAGCTGCGCCTTGACCAGGTCGTAGCCCGTGGTGACCTCGGTGATCGGATGCTCGACCTGCAGGCGGGTGTTGACCTCGAGGAACGCGAACAGCTTCGTGCCGGGGTGGTAGAGGAACTCGACGGTCGCCGCGCCGCGGTAGCCGACCGCGACGGCCAGCCGCTCGGCCGACGCCTTCAGCTCGGCCGTCTGCTCGGGGCCGAGCACCGGCGACGCCGACTCCTCGATGACCTTCTGGTTGCGCCGCTGCACCGAGCAGTCACGGACGCCCAGCGCCCACGCGGTGCCCTGTCCGTCGGCGATCACCTGGACCTCGACGTGGCGGGCACCGGTGACCAGGCGCTCCAGGAACACGACGCCGCTGCCGAACGCCCGCGCGGCCTCCTGGCTGGTGCGCTCGTAGGCGTCGGCCAGCTCGGCGTCGTTCGTGATCACGCGGATGCCGCGCCCGCCGCCGCCCGCGGTCGCCTTCAGCATGAGCGGGTAGCCGATCTCGGCCGCCGCCGCCAGGGCGGCGTCCAGCGTCTCGACCGCGCCGCGGCTCCACGGCGCGACCGGCACGCCGACCTCCTCGGCGATCAGCTTCGCGCCGATCTTGTCGCCGAGCTTGCGCATGGCCTCCGGACTCGGCCCGACGAAGGTGACCCCGATCTCCTCGCACAGCTCCGCGAACGCCGGGTCCTCCGCGACGAAGCCCCAGCCGACCCACGCGGCGTCGGCCCCCGTCTCCACCAGCGCGCGCTCCAGCGCCTTCAGGTCGAGGTACGGGCGGGCGGCGGCGGGACCGAGATCGTAGGACAGGTCCGCCTCGCGGACGAAGGCGGCGGCGCGGTCGACGTCGGTGTGCAGGGCGACGGTCTCGATCCGGGTCCCGGTCTCCGCGGCGATGTCCCGTACGGCGTGGATGAGCCGCATCGCGGCCTCACCACGGTTGACGATGGCGACACGACTGAACACCCGACCGAGCCCTCCTGTAGACCAACGATGTGCGCGCCGCGACACGGCGCCCTTCCGGCAGAGTTCTACCTTTCCGTCTTCGACGCGGCCGCGCCATGTCGTAGACCGCGCACGCTACGGGGCTCCAGTTGTGGGAACCGATCAAAAACCGCCGGCCTCCGCGCCGGGCGGGCACCCGCGAACGGGCCACCGGCACCGCTCGTCGGCGCCGGCGGTCGGCACCGGCCGCCCGCGGCCGTGGAAGGTCCGGCGCAGGTCGGCGGCCCTCTGGCCGCGGTTCGGCCGCACGACTGAGCGGCCGCCGTGGCCGTGGCCGGCGAGGTTCACCGGGTTGTACGGGTTCACCAGGTCGTGCGGGCCGGGCCAGGCCCGTCCGTGGAGGAACGCTCCACCAGATCGGGCTGGAAGATGATCTGCCGGTGGTCGTGGCGGTCGGGCTGGTCGGACTCCTCGATGAGCAGCTCGGCGGCGGTGCGGCCGAGCTCTCTGCGCGGCTGGCGGATGGACGACAGCGGCACCGCGGCCGCGGCCGCGAAGTCGATGTCGTCGTACCCCAGGATGGCCACGTCGCCGGGAACCCGCAGACCGTGCCGGGTCAGTTCCTGCAGGACGCCCATGGCGACCAGGTCGTTGGCGCAGAAGACCGCGGTGGGCCGGTCGGCGGCGGGCAGCCGGGCCAGTTCCTCGCCCGCGATCCGCCCGGTGGCGACGGTCAGGTCGGGCAGCGGCAGCACCGTCAGCCTGTCGTCCTCCGCGAGAGAGGCTGCCAGGCCGGCGCGCCGGTCCTCCACCTGGCGCACGGTGAAGGGGCCGCCGGCGAAGGCGATGTGCCGGTGACCGCGCTCGCGCAGATGCCGGCCGGCCAGGCGTCCGCCGACGACGTCGTCGCTCGTCACCGAGCAGCCGTGGGTGTGGTGGGAGGAGCTGTCGAACAGGACCGCGGGGATGCCGCGCGAGGTGAGCCGGTCCAGCCGTTCGCGCCAGCCCGCGTCGCTGACCGGGGTGATGAGCACGCCCAGCGGCCGCTGCTCCTCGATCATCTGGAGCAGCCGGGCCTCGTGGGCAGGTTTCTTGTCGCTGTTGAACACCATCACGGTGAGGCCGGCCTCGTGCGCGGTGGCCTCGATGCCGCGCAGCACGTCGATGAAGAACGGGTTGGACAGGTCGAGCGCGACCACCGCGATGGCCTGGCTGCGCCCGGCCCGCAGCTGCCGGGCCGAGGCGTTGCGCACGTAGCCGAGCTGCGCGACGGCCGCCTGGACGCGACGCCGGGTGTCGGGGGCGACAGTGTCGGGCCGGTTCAGCACGTTGCTCACGGTGCCAACGGAGACGCCGGCGAGCCGGGCGACCTCTTTGATGCTCGGCATCATTCCTCATGTCGGGTGGGTGGCCGTGGTGGTCGGTTCAGGCGTTTCCTGCCGTGCGGGCGTCCGGCGCGCCTCCGGTCAGGACGGCTCTCGCGGGTGGCGTCGTACGGTCCTCTCGTGGCTCGCCTCCGCCGATCTTGCCCCATGGTAGGAGACCCTTGGACGACACGTGCCGCCCTGGCCCGCCTCGCCCCCTCCGCACGCCCGGCGGACGCGACGCGGCGCGATGATCGCGGGCGAGGGCTCGTTCTCCGCCCGCCTCACTCCACCCGGCGCCCCGGCCGAGGAGCGGCCCGCGATCTCGCCGCCCGCCCGGACCCGCGCCCCTATCCGCGGCCGGCCGGTTCGTGGGCGGCGAACAAGCCGTCGAGGGCGGCCTGCTGCTCGCCGTCGAAGGCGCGCCTGGGGAGGAACCCCGACCACTGGTTGCCGATGAAGAACAGCCAGAACTCCGGGGTGCCGTCGATCCGGGTGAACATGGACCACTGCACCGTGGTGGTGGACTGGTCCGTCACGCAGGCGTACCCGTCGTCGGCCACCCGGAGCGTCGTGGGCACGCAGATGTAGGCGAGCTGCCGCCTGGCCATCCGGCGCGCCGTCCACTTGAGCGCCGGCGGGAACGCCACCGCCCCGACCATCAGGCCGACGCCGAGACCGACGGCGCCGGCCAGCAGGCAGGCGACGCCCGCCCCGGCGAGAGCCACCGGCAGGGCCACGTAGAGGGTCCTGAGTTGCCGGGCCAGTCCTTGATCGAGCGCACGCGCCACCTCGTCGGGAGAGGGCTCGTACCTGACCGTGAAGTCCACTGTGCCGCCTTTGTCCGATGTGGCGATCATCATGCCCGGCCGGCGCGGGACCCCGCAACGCGCACCCTCCAAGGCAACACACAGTCATGATTGCGTTACAGTGCGTCATGTTCGCGTCTCTTCGACAGGGAAGGAACCCATGTTCAGGAAGCCGATTCTCGCGGCGGCGGCCGCCCTGGCCACGAGCGCCGCTCTCGTGGTCGCGACCGCCGGGGCGGCGGGCGCCTACAACTTCCCCTTCAACGGCCGGTGCGGTGATCCGTGGTACTTCGACACCGGCTCCCACACGATGGCCACCTTCTCCCACATCGACAACGGCACCTACTGGTACAAGATCACCTGGGGCGGGCAGCCGCCCGTGCCGAGCGACCCGCTGCACCACCACAACTGGTCCGGCTGCCGCAAATGAGATCTCCCGGCACGCCTGCCGCCATGCGGCGGGCGTGCCGCGCGTTCAACGCGGTGACACAATGTCCGGCATGCTCGAATCAGACCCGAAAGCGCACCTCCACCACTACCTGCGCACCGCCCGCGAGGCCCTGCTGTGGAAGCTCGACGGGCTGTCGGAGTACGACATCCGCCGGCCGCTTACGCCGACCGGGACCAACCTGCTGGGCCTGGTCAAGCACGTGGCCAGCGTCGAGCTGGAGTACTTCGGCGGCGTCTTCGACCGGCCGTCCGGCGAGGCGCTGCCATGGTTCGCGGACGACGCGGAACCCAACGCGGACATGTGGGCGACCGCCGACGAGTCGCGCGAGCAGATCACCGGGCTGTACCACCGGGCGTGGGCGCACGCGGACGCGACGATCGACGCGTTGACGCTCGACGCGGTCGGCCGAGTCCCCTGGTGGCCGGACGAGCGCAGCCAGGTGACACTCCACCAGATCATGGTGCACATGATCTCCGAGACCCAACGGCACACCGGGCACGCCGACATCGTCAGGGAGCTGATCGACGGAGCCGTCGGGGTGCGGGCCGACAACTCCAACATGCCGCCGGTCGACCAGGCGTGGTGGGAGGACCACCGCAACCGGCTGGAGAGAGTGGCACGCGAAGCCGGCGACACGCCGGGGTGACGCCGCCCGCACCGGCCGGCGCCGGTCGCCGTCCACAGAGGACTCGTCTGCCTCGACCCGCCTGCCTCAGCACCGGGAGACCGGTTGGGGGTGCCGCCGGTCAGGTCGCGGCCGGCAGCCGGATGTCGGCAAAGGGCTGCCCTGCCGCCAGCTGTTCGACAAGGGTTCGTACGCCTTCCTTCCCGCCGTTCGCCCCTGCCCGACGACTCACTTGACAGGCGGCTTCGGCATACACCCGGGGATCCGCCGAGGCGGCGCGCAGCCAGTCGCCGAGCGTGGCAGGCAGGGGCCGGCGGGAGTCGAGCAGGCAGCGATCGCCGGTCGGGGCGAGGTAGCGGGGATCGTCACTGACCAGGACGGCCAGACCCTCGTCGAACCACTGCGGGACGTCGGCGCCGTCGAGCCGGGCGTGCAGCTCCACATGCGTCAGTTCGTGCGAGGCGATCACGGGATCGACGCCGCGCGGGGACAGCATCACCGACCGGTTGAGCACGGCGATGCCGCGTTCGCGACCGCCGCCGATGCCGCGGTAGCAGTCGTCGGACAGGCACACGAGGATGTCCGGGGAGCTCTTCCGTCCGCCGAAGAAGTCGTGTACCCGCCTGTTGGCCTGCTCGACGACCTCGGTCACGTGCCGGCGCCGGTCCGGCGGCAGGCCGGGTTCGACGTACACGCCCGGCTGGAGACGCACCAGGCCGTAGCAGCCGGGGCAGGTGGTGGCCGCCACAGACGGGAAGAAGACCGCCGTCAGGGCCACGGCGGCGGCCAGGATGACCGCGGTGACGGCGCCCGCGATCCGCCGGCGTCTCCAGCGGCGGCGTCCCTTCCGCCGGATCACGGGCATGCGGCGCCCCACTGGAGTCCGGGCGTGGCCGCGTGAGGGCCGGCGCTCCACCGCGGGGACGGCTGTGGGGTCGGGGCGCTGACCGGCGTCGAGAGGATGGCCGCTCCCCGGGGTGTCTTGGGCATGCGCAGCACGTTAGGGGTCACGGCAGGCGAGGTCTGCCCCCTGAGGAGGGCGACGCTGTTCACCAAAGTTGACGATGAGCGCGCCGAGGCGCAGTGACTAAGGTGAGGCACATGTCCAGGTGTGCGCTCATCGCCGCGGTCGTCATCGCGGACACGGCGCTGTTGTGGGCGGACGGGACGGGGGGTTGGACGCTCGCCGCGTACGCCGGGGCGGTGGTGCTGACCACGGCGCTGATGGGGCGCGTGCCGTTCGCGGCCTTCTTCGTGTCACTGGTGCTGGCGTTGCTCACCGGTGCCTCGCTGGCACTGCTGGTCTGCACCGGCTGCAACGCCGGGCACCGCATCTCCGCACGCAGGGATGTCGTGGTGACGGCATGCGCCCTCTGCGCGTACGTGTGCGCCCTGCTGCTGGCCGTGCAGCGATCCCCCGGCGCCGAGGAACCGTGGATCAGCCTGGCCCGCGTCGTCGTCCTGACCGTGCTGCCCCTGCTCGCCGGTCGGTACGTCGCCCAGCAGCGCGAGCACATGCGCCGGGAGAGAGCCCTGATCGCCGAGCAGGAACGGCTGCGTGAGCGGCTGCGCATCGCCCACGACATGCACGACTCGCTCGGCCACCTGCTCAGCCTGGTGTCGGTGCAGGCCGCCGCGCTGCAGGTGGGCCCGCTGCCCCCCGGCCGGCGGCGCGCGGTGGGCGACCTGGCGGACACCGCCCGTGCCGCCGCGGCCGAACTGCACGAGGTGGTCAACGCGCTTCGCGACCATGACGCCCCCCGCGTGGACGACATCGACGAACTCGTCGCACGGACCCGGGCGGCGGGTGCCACAGTGACGATCGGGACGTCCGGCGAGGCCGTCCCCCTGACCGACCCGAAGGCGTCCCACGCCGCCTACCGGGTCGTCCAGGAAGGGCTGACCAACGCGGTCAAGCACGCGCCCGGCGCGCCGATCACCGTGTCGCTCGACTGGCAGCCCGACGCTCTGCTGGTCTCGGTGACGAATCCGGTGTCCCGCCGGCCCCCCTCCTCCGCCGGCGGCGGGAGCGGCCTGCGCGGGCTGACCGAACGCGTCGCCGCCGCCGGGGGCCTGCTGAGGGTCCACCCGGGACCGCGCGAGTTCCACGTCGTCGCGATGCTTCCGCTGGCGCCGGCCCTCGCCGGGGCGGCCACGTGATCAGGACGTTGATCGCCGATGACGAGTGCCTCATCACCACCGGCATCCGCACCGTCCTGGAGTCGGCCGGGGACATCGAGGTGGTGGCCACCGCGCGCGACGGGCGCGAGGCGGTGCGGGCCGCCCGTCGGCACCGCGTCGACGTCGCCCTCCTGGACATCTCGATGCCCGTGATGGACGGCCTGGCCGCCGCCGCCGAACTGACCGGGACGCGCGTGGTGCTGCTCACCGCCTTCGGCGATGAGGACAACGTACGGCGAGCGGTCCGGCAAGGCGTGTCCGGGTTCGTCCTGAAGACGTGCACCCCCGACGAACTGATCCGCGCAGTCCACGCCGCTCACGCCGGGCACGCGTACCTGTCGCCCGCGGT
The DNA here is from genome assembly GCF_002850745.1 of Nonomuraea indica. Lineage (GTDB taxonomy): Bacteria > Actinomycetota > Actinomycetes > Streptosporangiales > Streptosporangiaceae > Nonomuraea > Nonomuraea indica. The sequence continues at coordinate 192,611 of NZ_KZ559479.1, read as the reverse complement.
GACCCGCCAGGTGCTCGACATGGCGGCGCCGCGCGCCGGCGCGGGCGGACGTGACGCCGCCCGCCGGCTGGCCACCCTCACCGCGCGCGAAGCCGACATCCTCGCCCTGGTGGCGCAGGGCCTGTCCAACGCGCAGATCGCTCGGCGCGCTCACCTGACCGAGGCCAGCGTCAAGACCTATGTCAGCCGCATCCTCGCCAAACTCGACTGCGCGAACCGGGTGCAGGCGGCCCTGCTGCTCCGTGATGCGCCGTTCCCCGGCTGAAGGCTCCCGAGCGCCCGCACGCCCGCCCGGCCCTGCCGTACGACCTGGGCCGTGATCCCGCCGGTCAGCGGTCCTCTACGCCAGCCACCTCCTGAACCCTCGCCCGGCCGAGTTTGGTGCGATCGGCGAAAATTTCCAGTGACTACCAATGTTCCATGTGATGTAATCTTCCTCATGCAGGAGTCGCGTCGTGAGCGCAAGAAACGGCTGACCAGGCAGCGGATCGTCACCGCGGCCGTGAAGCTGTTCGACGAGCAGGGATACGAGCAGACGACGGTGGCCCAGATCGCCGTGGCGGCGGACGTCGATCCCAAGACGTTCTTCAACTACTTCCGCAGCAAGGACGAGGTCGTGTTCGCCGACGCGGAGCACGTCTTCGACCTGCTGCTCGGCGCGTTCGCGGAGCGACGGCCGCAGGAGGGTCCGGGCGCGTTGCTGGCGCGGATGGTCCAGGAGTACGCCGCCCGGCGCAGACCCGTCGTGCCCCACAAGGAGCCCGAGGAGTTGTCGGCGGTGTCCCGCCTGGTGCTGACGACCCCGGCCCTGCAGGCCAAGGGCCTGTACCTGCTGATGGACGCGCAGCGGCGGATCTCCACCGAGCTGACGAAGGCCTTCCCCGGCCGGCTCGATCCGGTCACCGCCGCGGCGATGACCGGAGCCCTGATCGGCGCCATCCAGCAGGCCAGCCTGGCGAGTGCCGAGCTCGGCCGGTCGCAGGAGGAGCTGTGGGAGGCCGCCCGGCACGGCCTCGACATCGCCATGCACGGCCTGCTCTCGATCCAGCCCGACACCACACCCGACACCACACCCGACACCGCACCGGACACACCGGTGCACGGGGACGTGACCCGGCCCGGCACCTCCGCCGCCCGCACACCGGAAGAAGGGGACAGCCGTTCATGACCGAGACCCTGCGACACCTCGCCCGCGACGCCCGACGCGCCCTGCGGGAAGGACCCGCCGCGATCACGCGGCGGCAACGCGCCCGGCTGGCCGAGATCGTGGCCCACGCCCGCGCCCGCTCACCGTACTTCCGCGAGCTGTACCGGCACCTGCCGGACGAGGTCGACGACCCGGCGCTGCTGCCCGTCACCGACAAGAAGACCCTCATGGCCCACTTCGACGACTGGGTCACCGACCCGGACGTGACGCTGGCGAAGGCACAGGCGTTCGTGGCCGATCCCGCTGTCGTCGGCGAGCCGTTCCAGGGCCGCTACCTCGTGGCCACCACGTCCGGCACCAGCGGCCTGCGCGGCATCTTCCTGCAGGACGAGCTGAGCCTCGCCGTGGGCAACGCCGTCGGCCGCCGCGCCCGCGCCGGGCTGCGGATCGGCGACCTCCTGCGCCTCCTGCGCGGCGCGGGCCGCACCGCGATCGTCACCGCGCCCGGCGGCCACTTCGCCACCGTCGCCGGCGCCGCACGGTTCCGCCTGGACCATCCCCGGCTCGGCTGGATGCTGCGGGAGTTCTCGATCCACCAGCCACTGCCCGAACTGGCCGCCCAGCTCAACCGGTACGCCCCGAGCTCCCTCACCGGCTTCTCCGGCATGCTCGGGCTGCTGGCCGCCGAGCAGGAGGCCGGCCGGCTGCGCATCCGCCCGGGAATGATCATCGCCGGCGGTGAGACGCTGACGGCGGCGAACCGCGCCAGGATCGCCGCCGCGTTCCACGCGCCGGTCCGCTCCGCCTACGCCGCCACCGAGTGCGGCTTCCTCGCGTTCGGCTGCGCGCACGACTGGCTGCACGTCAACAGCGACTGGGCCGTGCTGGAACCGGTCGACGCCGACGGCCGGCCCGTCCCTGCGGGCCGGCCGTCGCACACGGTCCTGCTGAGCAACCTCGCCAACCGGGTCCAGCCGATCCTGCGCTACGACCTGGGCGACAACGTCCTGCTGCGCCCCGACGCCTGCCCGTGCGGCAGCCCCCTGCCCGCCGTCCAGGTGCAGGGCCGCGCGGCGGAGCTGCTGACCTTCCCCACCGGCGGCGGCGAGCCGGTCGGCATCTCCCCCATGGCCTTCGGCACCCTGCTGGACCGCGTTCCCGGCGTCGAGCGGTTCCAGCTCGTCCAGACCTCCCCCACCACGCTGCGCGTGCGCCTGAAACCCGCCGACGGCGCCGACCCCGACCACGTGTGGCAGGCGGTGCGCGACGAGATCACCCACCTGCTGGCTCGGCACCAGGCAGGCCACGTCACGCTCGAACGCGGTCAGGAACCGCCCGAGCAGTCGGCCGGCGGCAAGATCAGGAGAATCATCCCCCTGGCCGCGCCTGCGGCAGGCGATCCGGCCCGCTGAACGCACCGGCGGCCGTCCCGCCCGCGCTCCTGGAACAGGAACGCCCGCCCCGGTCAGCCGCCGGGTGCGGTGAACTCCAGGCCGTCGAACCGGAACACCGTGACGCGGCCGGGGCTGTCGCCGACCGCCAGCAGCCGCCCATCGGCGGAGAACTCGACCGTGTCGTAGGTGAGCGACGGCTCGCCGGGTACGACGAAGCGCGGCTCCAGCGGCTGTCCGGTCGCGGCGTCATGAACGACGACCGGACCTCGGACGCGGGCGGCGGCGAGCCGGGTGCCGTCGGGTGACAGCGCGACGTCAGCCAACCCACCTTCGATCGTCCAGCAGAAGACACCCGATTCCACCGAGACGCCGCCGCATCCCCACGTCGCACCGCTCACGACAAGGAGCTGCTCGGTCCGGTCGAACATCAGCTTGCCGACCCCACGGGCCACGGTCGGGAAGGGGTACGGGACACCGAGCACGCGCCGGCCGGTGTCGACATCCCAGATCTCGAGGTCGTACTCCGTATCGCGGCCGTCCGGGTGGCGGATGAGGCCGACGAGCCGGCCCGACGGAGACAGGGCGACGGCGCCGGCCCGCGAGGGCTCGCCCGCCGGAAGATCGAGGCACGAACGGCCATCCGGGCCCAGCACGCGCACCGTGTGATCGTCGGACACCAGCATCCGGCCGGCGACGGCGTCCCGCCCCGAGCAGGCGCGGGGCAGGCGCCGAACATGACCGGTGGCGAGTTCCACCGTGTGGCTCGTGTCCACCCCGTCGCGCAGGTTGCGCACGGTGAAGGAAAGGTGCGTTCCGTCGGGTTCGAACGCCATGTCATGGACCGCCGAGCTCCGCGACGCGTCGGCGTACACCACCCGGCGGGCGCCGGTCCGTAAGTCGACGGTCTGCACCTCGGAGCCGAGCCGCAGCCTGACCCGGTCAGGAATGCCGCGGGCGACCGCAAGGGTGCCGCCGTCCGGGTGCAGGGCGAACGCAACGGTCCCGTTGGCCGCCGGCGTCGCGCACTGGACGACGACGTCGCCCGGCTCGGCCGCGGCGACGTCACGCAGCAGGGCGTACCCGTCACCCATCTTCTCGGTGACGATCTTCTCCAGGGCCTCGCGTGCCGCGCGCCCGCTGCCGAACGACTTCAGGCGCTCCTGAGGCTTCCCGGCCCCGGTCCACCAGCTCCGGTGCAGGTCGACCCCGTCGGCCCGGAGCTCCAGATATTTGGGCTTCGAGGTGCCGGGATGGGTCAGGAGAATCCGCTCACGATACATACGGGGCAGCGTAGAGATCTCCACCGTCAGAACCCGGCAGCGCGTACGGCGCTCCCGGCCGATCCTCCAGCCGGACGGCGCCAGGGTGCGCAGGACGCAGAACTCGTCGCCCTCGGGATCGGCCATGACCACCCAGCTCCGGCCGGGGCCCTGGCCCACGTCCACCTTCACCGCGCCGAGGCCGAGCAGCCTGGCCACCTCCGCGTCAGTGCTGCCGTCGATCGGGCTGACGTCGAGGTGCAGCCGGTTCTTCACGGTCTTGCCCTCAGGCACCCGGACGAACAGCAGAGTGGGCGGCATCTGGCGGGCCCGGACCTCCTCGACGGTCGGCACCCAGGAGCCGGGCAAGGCCGGGACCGCGGCCCGGCGGACGCGCGGCGGCCCGCACCCCCGGACGAAAGGTGCGGGCCGCGCGCCGGGCTCAGCGGTCCACGTGCAGCTCACCGAACTCGACCAGCGGGGTGGCGCCGGCGAAGTTACGGTCCACCTCGGCCCGCTCGGCGGCGCTCGGGTTGGCGTTGGCGCAGCTCACCGGAGCGCTGGAACCGGACATCAGGTCCGAGCAGCGGCCGGTGCGCCGGTCGGGCAGGCCGAGGATGTGGCCGATCTCGTGGGCGGCGATGCGCACCGGGTGGTAGCCCTGGGAGGTGGCCTGCCGGCCCATCCAGATGGTGCCCCGGCCCAGGCTGGTGGGCAGGGCGCGGGGCCAGCCGTTGTCGGCGACGACGACGAAGTGGGCGGGAGTGCCGGCGAGCAGGCGGACGTTCGTGACGCTGGAGTTCCAGATCTGCGCGCCCTGGTCCACCGCGCTCCGGAACTCGGCCGACCGGCCGGCGTCGTACCGAAGGACGGTGACCAGGGACGCGGCCTGCGCGGGCGAGGTGGCCAGCAGGAACGCGCCGGTGAGGACGAGAGACAGCGCGAAACGGAGGGGGGTGGGCATCGTGTCTCCTCGGACAGTGGGGGTGCTGTCACGGTAGGCGCCACGACGCCGCCCGGGGACAAGTCATCTGACCCCTATCGCGATGGTATGGATCAGCCCCAGTGCTCCGAAGTCCTCGGATCTCCTGACGGGCCGCTCCTGAGCGCATACGGTGGCCCCTTGACGATCTACCCAGCCCGTCGGCCTTCGGGAGTCCCTTCTTGCGTACCGCAGCGGCGATCCTCTCCCTGGTGCTCGCCATCGCCATCCTGCCCGCCCGGCCCGCCACCGCCACGGCGTCCACCTCTTCCACCTCGCCGCTGCCGGGCGGCAAGACCACCTATGTCATCTCCCAGGGTCACCTGAAGACGGCCTCCCGGCAGAACTGGGTACGCCTGGGCAGCTACCGCTTCGCCGCGGACGGCACGGTGCGCGCCGGCCTCCACCTGTGGTGGCAGCGCCATCCCGAGGCCAGGCAACGCACCGGCACCGTCCCCGACCCGAGCTGCACGACCAAGGCGGGCGGTGCCGCGTCACGGCCGCGCGCCTGCGAGGTGCTCACCGCCGGAGGCTTCACCGGCGCCCCCGACGAGAGCCGCGCGGGGACGTACACCCTGGCCGGCGACGTGCTCACCATCCGGTGGAAGATCGCCCAGACCTGGACGGAGCAGTGGTACGTGCGGACCTCGCCCGACGGCAAGCTGGCCCGCCTGGACCTCAAGCACAGCACACTGGCCACGCACGGCTACGGCTACGGCAGCAACGCCGCGATCGGCACCCGGCGCGCCATGAGCTCGGTGAAGGCGTTCGCCGGCTCGCTCAGGCAGGACCTGACGAGCTGGGCGGGCGGCAGGCTCGTCACCTCCGGCAACCAGCCGTTCGCCCACTCCTCCTTCCGCGCCTGCGCCGCCACCACCTCCTGCCTGACGTACCTGCAGCCGTCCTCGTCCGGCGCGTGCCAGAAGTCGGGCGGCTGCCCCACCTACGGCGGCGGAACGCGCCCCGACATCAGCTCCATCCAGTACTACCTCACGATGATCTCCAAGTCCGACCGCCGCGACACGCTCTGGCACTGGTGCACCTGTCTGGCGATGGAACGCGGCGAGTTCTGCTACACCGGCAACTCCCACGTCAAACCCCTCATGCAGATCATCGACGACACGGGAGCCTTCCGGGGCTGGGTCGGCGCGGAGGCGTCCTTCTCGACCGGCTCCCGGGCGACGGACATGCTTGCGGTGCTGCGCATCTCCGACTTCCGCTGACCGGCGCGGCCGCGAAGGGCCGCGCCGCGACCAGCCGGCGGCGGCCCGGCCCCTACTGATCGAGGAAGAAACGCCGCAGGTCACGGGCGACCAGCTCCGGCCTGCCGCCCATCCTCGCGTTGCCCGTGGCGCCGTGCCCCAGGCCGGGCCACTCGATCCTCGACGCCTTCGGCAGCACCTCCTCCAGCCGGTCGAGCCCGGCCTTGAGGTACGGCGCGCTGGTCTCACCGCCGAGCAGCAGCACCTCGGCGTCGAGCCGGCCCAGCCGCTCGATGCCGTCGCGGGTCTCCAGCACGATCCGCGTATCGGCGCTCAGGGTCGGCACGAGCGAGCGGAACGACAGTTCACCGCCCCTGTTCATACCCGCAGCCGCCATCGCGCGCAGGATCGGCCGCGGCACCCGGTCGAGCGCCGGCGGCCCCATCCGGGTGCCGAGCATGCTGGTCACCAGGGCGGCGGCGACCTTCCCCGCCGCCAGCTCCCGCTCGAAGCGCGGCAGCCACGCGGTGTCGGCCAGGAACGGCGGCTCGAAGATCGCCGCCTTGCCGAGGGCCGGCGTCTCCAGCGCGGCCAGCAGCGTGATGATCGCTCCTGAGCTGACGCCGAGCACGCGCTCCGCCCCGGTCGCGGCCAGCACGGCCCGCAGGTCCTCGACCTCGTCCCGCACGCCGTGCGGGGCGCCGCACGGGCCGCTGGTCCCGCGCCCGCGCCGGTCGGGCAGGAAGCAGGTGAAGTCGCGGGCCAGCGCCTCGGCCAGCTCGCTGTGGGCGAGGCCCGTCTCCATCGCCCCGTGGAGCAGGATCACCGCGGGGCCCCGCCCGATCCTGCGGTAGCCCACCGTGGTGCCGTCCTTCGACGTCACCGTCTCCCGGGTCATCTCGTGGGTCATCGTCTGTCTCCCATGTGGTCGCGGCCCGCGGGAGAACAGCCCGGCTATCCTTGCCGTTGCCACCTCGTGGCCGGGCTTGCTCTTTCCGCGGGTCTGGGTTCGAGGGTCAGGGCCCTGGACGGGTGTTCCCGCACCCGTCCAGGGCCCGCTTTCACCAGGTCCGGTCAGACGCCTCCGCTCTCGTGGAAGCGCCGCCACTCGTCGAGATCGGGGAAGGACCCCCCGGTCAGGTCCGCCAGCAGCCGCCTGGTCCAGCCGGCCTCGGCTTCACGCATGGTCAGCTCGTACTCCGACTCCAGCAGGAACAGCCGAGGCACTGCCGCCCGCTGCGCGTCGAGCGCCGCCCGCTGCTCGGCCAGCCCGCGCTCCAGCGCCTCGAGCCTGCGGCGCAGCAGCTCGGCGGCTTCGTCAGGACCGAGCCCGCCCAGCACCGACAGCCCCGCCTTGAACCGCGGGTACTCCCGTTCGGGCGTGGCCACGAGCTCGCGGGTCCAGTCGGCGAGCTCGGCCCGGCCCGCCTCGGTGACGCGGTAGACGGTCCGCTCGGGCCTGCCGCCCTGCCGTCCGCTCTCCACGGCCTCGACCAGGCCGTGCTTGGCCAGGTTGGCCACGACGGTGTAGAGCGAGCCCCACTTGATCGGCATGTCCTCGTCCTTGCCCCTGGCCTTGAGGAACGTCGCCATCTCGTAGGGATGCATGGACTTCTCGACGAGCGCGGCCAGCACGGCCAGCGCCAGCAGATTGCCTACCTTGCGGCGCTCGGCCACCGGAACCACCCCTTACTCGCCCACGAGTATACGGCCGCGAGTATGTGCCGCCAAGACCACCGACCACCGAACCGCCGTCGGCCCGTCGGCCCGTCGGCCAGTTCGGCCGGGACGGCGGAGCCGGCACCACCGTCTACGCCGACCCGCGCAACCGGCTCGCCGGCATCCTGCTCACGCAGACCGGCAGGTCCACCTCGGACTCGGCGCGGGCCATCAACGGCTTCTGGATCACGCTCTACCAGGCCATCGACGACTGACACCGGCGCGACGCGCGCTGCCCTGTCGATGATCTGGCCGGGTTTCTGAGATGTTGATCTTGCTATCGACCCGGGCCCTTTACGGTGTAGATCACGGCTGTTTGAGCTCGGGGAACTGGTCGTCGCGCCATTCCATGCCACCACCCGCCGCGGCGAGGTCGTGCTCCCGGGCGCGCAGCTCGACCCGGCGGATCTTCCCCGAGATCGTCTTCGGCAGCTCGGCGAACTCGACGCGCCGGACCCGCTGGTACGGCGCCAGGTGCTCGCGCGCGTACCGCAGGATCGACAGCGCCGTCTCCTCGCTCGGCTCGTACCCCGGGGCGAGGCCGATGTACGCCTTGGGCACCGCCAGCCGCACCGGATCGGGGGCGGGGACGACGGCGGCCTCGGCCACCGCCGGATGCTCGATGAGGACCGACTCCAGCTCGAACGGGCTGATCTTGTAGTCGCTGGCCTTGAAGACGTCGTCGGTACGGCCGATGTAGGTGATGTACCCGTCGGCGTCCACGGCCGCGACGTCGCCCGTGTGGTAGTAGCCGCCGGCCATGGCCTCGGCGTTGCGCTCCTCGTCGCCCCGGTACCCGGTCATCAGCGGCAGCGGCTCACGCGACAGGTCGAGGCAGATCTCCCCCTCCCCCACCCCGGCGACCGCCCGGCCGGTGACCGGATCGACCAGGACGACCGGGACACCCGGGAGAGGACGGCCCATCGATCCCGGCCGCACCGGCGCACCGGGCGTGTTGCCCACCTGCGCGGTGGTCTCGGTCTGCCCGAAACCGTCCCGGATCGTCAGCCCCCAGGCTCGGCGGACCCGCTCGATCACCTCGGGGTTGAGCGGCTCGCCGGCGGCCACGACCTCGCGCAGGGCGGCGGGACGCTCGCCGAGCTCGGCGTTGATCAGCATCCGCCACACCGTCGGCGGGGCGCAGAACGACGTGACCCCCCGCTCACGCAGCTGCCCCAGCAGCGCGGCGGCGTCGAAACGGCGGTAGTTGTGGACGAAGACGGTGGCCTCGGCGATCCACGGGGCGAAGAAGCACGACCAGGCGTGCTTGGCCCAGCCGGGCGAGGAGATGTTCAGGTGCACGTCGCCCGGCCGCAGCCCCAGGAAGTACATCGTGGTCAGGTGGCCCACCGGATAGGAGACCTGGGTGTGCTCGACCAGCTTCGGCCGCGAGGTGGTGCCGGACGTGAAGTACAGCAGCAGGGGATCGCCCGGCGCCGTACCCGGGTGCTCCACCGGCACGTGCTCCAGCTCGGCGGCGCCCCGCAGGTCGGCCCACCCGTCGGCCGCGCCCACGCTGATGCGGGTGTAGTCCCCCGGGACGCCGTCGAACTTCCCCGCGTCCGCGGCGTTGCAGATCACGTGCCGGGCTCCCCCGCGCCCCACCCGGTCGGCGAGGTCGGCCGGGCCGGCCGCCGTCGTGGTCGGCATGATCACCGCCCCGAGCTTCATCACCGCGAGCATGGCCTCCCACAGCTCGACCTGGTTGCCGAGCATGAGGATCACCGGATCGCCCCTGCGCACCCCGCGCGCCGCCAGCCACGCCGCCAGCCGGTCCGACGCCCGCGACATCTCCGCGAAGCTGCGCCGTACCGCCGACCCGTCCTCCTCCACCAGCAGCAGCGCCGGACGGTCGTTGCCGCGCGCGATCGCGTCGAACCAGTCCACCGCCCAGTTGAACCGCTCCCCCAGCTCCGGCCAGCGGAACTCGGCCACCGCCCGGGCATGCTCGCCGCGCAGCGCGAGCAACTGGTCCCGGACGGCCCGGTAGGCGTCGGTGGCATGCATCACACACTTCCTTCCGTCGGCGGCGGCCGGACGGGCGGCCATGGCGCCCACGGCCCCGCTGCAACAGGCGGTCCGGGTGGATGTCTACCCCGTGACGTGGATGACGCGACCTCCACCTACCGCCCCGCCTCCCGCGGCTCGCACAGCGGGCCGCGGGAGGCGGGGACGGTCAGGGGAGGATCAGCGGACGGCGCGCAGGGCGTCGACGATTCCGGAGCCGTAGAAGCCGTTGCGGAGCGGGCCGCCCTCGCAGACGTGCGTGTCGGTCGCGGTGGTTCCGTTGGGCAGGTGCCTGGTGTAGGTGAAGGCGCGCGGGTCGGGGCAGGAGGTCCTGGTGGCGCTCGCCTTGAGCGCCGCCTCCACGATGCCCGGGGCGAGCGTCTTGCCGCCATGCCGCCGGTCGGGATGCCCGAACCTGCTGACGATCAGCGCGGCCACGCCGGCGGCACGCGGGGAGGCCATCGAGGTCCCCTGCAGGTACTGGTAGTAGCCGCAGACGGAGCCATCGCAGTCGCGGACCACGTAGCCGACGTTGGGGGTGCCGTCGGGGTTCAGCTCGCCGCGCGCCCTGGCCAACGACTCGGGGTAGGCGGACAGGGTCCCCTTCGTCACGTCGCGGGTGTTGTCCGGGGTGTCGTAGACGTCACCACCCGGCGCCGAGATGTCCACGTATCCGTTGCCGTAGCTGGAGAAGTACGACTTGCGCTTGCTGATGCCCACGGACGAGACGCTGACCACGTGCCTGCCCTCGCCCGGCATGGACACGCAGCTCGGCGGGATCGTCCGCTCGCGCGGGGCCTCGCCGGGGACGCTGGCGAAGTTCGGGCTGCCGGTGTCGGTGTAGTCCTTGGTGTAGTCGGCCGCCTGGTTGCCGGCGGCGCCCACCAGGGTCACCCCGCGCCGGTGCGCGTAGTCGAGGGCACGCTGCGCTGCCTTGATGATCGTGGCCTGCTCGGCCCGGTCGGCGGCGGAGTCGGCCGGGTTGTCCGTGCAGTTGAACAGCCACGGGTCGATGTAGTAGCTCATGTTCACCACGTCGATGCCGTGGTCACCGGCGTAGGTCAGCGCGTCCACGCTGGGCTGGAGGAAGAAGTAGCCCGAGTCCTGGCCGACGCGCAGGTTCACGATCGAGACCTTGGGTGCGACGCCGGCAATGCCGAGCCGGTTGATCGGTGAGGCGATCGACGAGGCCACGTGCGTGCCGTGGTCGTTCTCGTCCACGTCGGCGGGGTCCTCGCACGAGCGGTCGGGCTCGGCCTCGCACGGGCCGTCCACGTCCGCGCCGTTCGCGTCGACGGGGATGTCGACGGTGAAGTTGCGGCTCAGGGCGGCGTTGAAGTTCGGCGCGATGTCGGGGTGCGAGCCGTCCACGCCGGTGTCGAGGACGCCGACGAGGACGTCCTTGCCGCCCTGCTGGTAGCGGTGGGCCCCGTCCGCGGTGGCGCGGATCTGCTTCATGTCCCACTGCAGCTCGGCCAGCGGCTCGGCGCCCGGGCCCGGGTTGCCGCGGCCGGTGCTCGCCGGGGCGCCGTGGCCGGCCCTCTCGACGGCCTTCTCGGCGGCCTTGGCCTCGACGGCCTTGCGGACGCCGGCGGAGGCGCGGGCCTGGTCGGGCACGCTGCCGATGGGACGGTTGTGCACCACTCCCTCGATCGCGGAGCTGCTCCGGGCCGCGGCGGCGAACCCGGCGTTCGTGGTGGTGACCGTGGCGACGCCGACGGCGGTGTTCTCCTTGACGATCTTCCCGCCCGCGGCCTCGACGGCCTGCCGGGCACCACTGGCGCCCTCCTTGTAGAGGACGACGTACTCTGCCTGGCTTTCCGTGACCTGATCCGGCTGCCGGGCCTGGGCGGGGGCGACCAGAACGGCGGCGGCCAAGGCGCTGACGGCGACGACGGCGACGCGTTTCACGCATACCTCCGTGTGATGACAGATTCGCCGTCACTGTGAAGGGGAAAACGCCTTCGGCCTAGAGCCTCGATGATTTGTGGCCAAGGCGTGATCCAGTCCGGGCGCTTACCGGTGCGGGATCAGCCGCTCCGGCTCGGGTGGAGACTTGACCTGAGGAGCACCGTGAGACAAGGAGAGACCGTTGACCACGTCGCCGTCCACGTCGCCGTCCACGCCGTCGTGGCTCGCGCGGCCTGCCGCCCGGGCCTGGCGGTGCGCGCCCGCGCCCGCCGGGGTGCGTGACTTCCACGCCACGCTGACCGGCTACGCGCCCACGCCGCTGATCGAGCTGCCCGCGCTCGCCGTCGAGCTGGGCGTCGGCCGGGTGTTCGTCAAGGACGAGTCGTCCCGGCTGGGGCTGCCCGCGTTCAAGGCGCTGGGGGCGTCGTGGGCGGTGCACCGCGTCCTCGCCGAGCGCGCGACGGACGCGGACGCACCGGCCGGCCCGCTCACCCTGGTGACGGCCACCGACGGCAACCACGGGCGCGCCGTGGCCCGCATGGCCCGGCTGATGGGCCAGCGGGCGCACGTCTTCGTGCCGCGCGGCGTGCATCCGCGGGCCGTGGCCGCCATCGCGGAGGAGGGGGCCGAGGTGACCCGCGTCGCGGGACCGTACGACGACGCCGTGCGCCGCGCGGCCGAGGCGGCCACCGCCCCCGACGCGGTCCTCGTGCAGGACACCGCCTGGCCGGGCTACGAGAAGATCCCGGGCTGGATCGTCGAGGGCTACTCGACCCTGCTCGCCGAGATCGACGACCAGCTCGCCGCCGCCGGGGCGGCCGGGCCCGACCTCGTCGCGGTGCCCGTGGGCGTCGGCTCGCTCGCCCAGGCCGTGGTCACCCACTACCGCGGCCGCCCGGCCGGGGCAGGCCCGGCGCTGCTGTCGGTCGAGCCGCACGCCGCGCCGTGCGTCCTGCTCAGCCTGACACGCGGGGAGCCGGTCACCATCGCCACCGGCGAGACGACCATGGCCGGCCTGAACTGCGGCACCCCGTCCGCGCTCGCCTGGCCGTACCTGCGGGACGGCCTGGACGCCGCCGTGTCCGTCGCCGACGCCGACAGCGCCTGCGCCGCCGGCGACCTCAGCGCGCTCGGCGTCTCCTCCGGTCCCTGCGGCGCCGCCTCGCTCGCCGGCGTGCGGGTGGCGCTGCGCGGAGACGGCGCGGACGAGCGCCGGGCGAGCCTCGGTCTCATACCGGCTGCCGTGGTGGTGTTGCTGAACACGGAGGGCACGGCGGCGAACCCCAGCGCCTTTACAATGTAGATTTCTTCGTCCGGACGGCCACGACCGGGCCGGTCACGAAGCCCGCTCCTCCCGGGAGCTTGGCCGGGCGCGGACGTGCACGCGCTCGCCCTGGCGGCCGAAGAGGTTGAGCACCTCGACAGGCGTCTCGCCCGTGGGGCCGAACCAGTGCGGCAGGCGGGTGTCGAACTCGGCGGCCTCGCCCGGCCCCATGACCAGGTCGTGGCCGGCCACGATGAGCCGCAGCCGCCCCGACAGGACGTACAGCCACTCGTAGCCCTCGTGCGTGCACGGTTCGGGCCGGTTCTGCTCCGCCGGGATGATCGATTTCCAGGCCTGCAGCGGCCCCGGCTGGGTGGTCAACGGGATCACCGTCCGGCCGTTGCGGAGCCGGGGCGAGCAGCGGACCCGGGGGTCGCCCACCTCGGGCGCCCCGACCAGCTCGTCCAGCGGCACCTGGTGCGCCTGCGCGAGGGGCAGCAGGAGCTCCAGGCTCGGGCGACGCTGGCCCGACTCCAGCCTCGACAGCGTGCTCTTGGAGATGCCGGTGGCTTCGGCCAGCGCCGACAGGGTGATGCCGCGACGGGTGCGGATGCGCTTCAGGCGGGAGCCGACCTGAGCCAGTGTGGCGGCGATCGGGGATGGTTCGTCCATGGCCCCATTCCACCTCGCCTGTCCCAGAAATGGCAACAGAAGTTGTCGTCTCGCCAACGGGGAAAGCACCATCGGGCCCGGAGGTGATCGTCATGATCGACACGACGGACGACAACGAGATCCACGATGTGGTGGTGGTCGGCGCGGGGGCGGCCGGCCTGAACGCCGCCCTGGTCCTGGGACGCGCCCGCCGCCGGGTGGCGGTGATCGACGCGGGCGAGCCGCGTAACGCGCCCGCCGCGCACATGCACGGCTTCCTGTCCCGTGACGGGCTGCCCCCCGCGACCCTGCTCGAGCTCGGCCGCGCCGAGGTGGCGCGGTACGGTGTCCGGCTCGTCCGGGACCGCGTGGAGCGGATCGATCCCCGGCCCCGGCCGGAGGACGGCGCGGAAGGGGCTCTGGACGACGGCCTCGGGAGCGGCCGCACGGCCGAGGCCGGGCCGGGCTACCATGTCCGGCTGACGGGCGGGTCCGTGCTCAGGGCGCGCCGGGTCCTGGTCGCGACCGGACTGCGCGACGAGCTCCCCGGCATCCCCGGCGTGCGCGAACGGTGGGGCAGGGACGTGCTGCACTGCCCCTACTGTCACGCCTACGAGGTGCGCGACCAGCCCCTCGCCGTCCTCGGCACCCATCCGGGGGCGGTGCACCAGGCGCTGCTGCTGCGCCAGTGGAGCGACGACGTCGTCTTCTTCCCGCACGCCCTGGACCTGACGGCGGACGACAGGGAACGGCTGGCCGCGCGCGGCCTGAGCGTCGTGGAGGGGCAGGTCGAGCGGCTCGTCGTCGACGGCGACCGGCTGCGCGGCGTCGGGCTCGCCGACGGCCGCGTGGTCCCCCGCGACGCGGCCTTCCTCTTCCCCCGCATGGTGCCGCACGACGAGCTGCTGGCCGGGCTGGGCTGCGCCCGGGACGACAACGGCTGGGTCACCACCGACCGGGCCGGCCGTACCAGCGTCTCCGGGGTCTGGGCCGCCGGCAACGTCGTCGACCCGCGCGCCCAGGTCGTCGCCGCCGCCGGCATGGGGTCGGCCGCGGCGTTCGCCATCAACACGGACCTGCTGGAGGAGGACGTCGAGCGCGCCGTCGGGCGGCACCGCGCCACAGCCGCGGTCACCGCCACAGCCACGCTCACCGCCGCGGCCACGGTCACCGGCACGGCCGACGCCACCGGCGCGGCCGAGGTCACCGGCGCGGCCGGTGGCTCGGTCCGTGACGGGGGTGACGGCCGATGAGCGCCGGGAACGCACAGCGGGCGCGGACCGCCGGAGGGCGGCTGCCGTTCGGCGTCCACCTGCTCGCGTTCTGCCTGTTCGCGATGGGCAGCGCGGAGTTCCTGCTCGCCGGCGTCCTCCCCGCGGTGGCGGACGACCTCCGGATCACGCTGTCCTCGGCCGGCGCGCTGATCTCGGCGTTCGCCGCCGGCGTCGTCCTGGGCGGGCCTCCCCTGGCCGTCCTGACCCTGCACTGGCCGCGACGGGCCACGCTCGTGACCACTCAGGCCGTCTTCGCCGCCTCGGTGGCGGCCGGGCTGCTCACCGACAGCTACGCGCTGCTCCTGGCCACCCGTTTCGTCAGCGGGCTCGCCTACGCGGGGTTCTGGGCGGTCGCGGCGGTCACCGCGATCAGCCTGGTCACGCCCGACCGCACGGCGCGCGCCTCGGGAGTGGTCGTCAGCGGGCTCAGCCTCGCGATGATCGCCGGTGGGCCGGCGGGCGCGCTGCTCAGCCACTTCACGGGATGGCGGGGCGGGTTCTGGGGCGTGGTCGCCCTCACCCTGGCAGGCGCGGCCCTGACCCTCCTCGTGCTGCCAGCCACCGGCTCCGGCGGGGAGGCGCGGGTGGCGAGCGAGCTTCGCACCATGAGGCGGCCGCAGCTGTGGGTCGTCTACGCCGTCGTCATCCTGACCACCGCCGCCTACATGATCTCGTTCAACTACCTCGCGGCCTTCCTGACCGGTGTCACCGGCGTCCCCGCCGTCTGGGTGCCGCCCATCCTCACGCTGTTCGGCGTCGGCGCCTTCGCCGGCCTGTCCGCCGGAGGCAGGATCGCCGACAGGCTGCCGTTCCACGCGCTCCTGATCGGGGCGATCGGGATCCTGGCCGGTTCGGTCCTGCTCGCGCTCCTCGCCCCGTACGCGCTCGCCGTGGTCCCGCTCGTGGCGCTGCTCGGAGTCGCCGGTTTCGTGCTGAACCCCGCCCTCTACGGGCGCGTGTTCAGCATCGCGGCGGAGGCGCCGACGCTCGCGGGAGCCACCACGGTCTCCGCTTTCCAGTTCGGCATCAGCCTGGTGCCGGCGCTGGCCGGGCTCGCCCTCGACGCCGGGGCGGGCGTCACCTCGGTCGTCTGGATCGGCGCCGGCCTGGCGGCGGCCGCCGTGCCGGCCATCCTGCTCGACCGGGCGCTCGCGTCCCGCCGGAGCCCGGTGCCCGGCACCGGCCGGAGCGTCACCGCGGCCGGTGAGCACGCGGCCTGAGCCGTCACGGATGGGTGGCCGCTCCCGGACCGCCGTCACCGCCCTCCCGGCCCGGACGGCCGGCGGCCCTCCACCTTGCGCCGGACCACGCCGAGCAAGCGGTCCGTCGTCGCGTACCCGGAGTGCCGGGAGTCGTGGGAACGGTCCGGGTTGTCCCCCAGCACGACCAGGCGGCCGGCGGGGACGTGTGTCCCCGGCTCATCCCGGAGGGCGGGCACGGTGTCCCGCGGGATCGGGTCACCCGGTGCGGCCGCCACCCGCTTGACGATCCAGCTCGGGGTCCCGTGACCGCCCGGCGGCGGGTGACCGGCCTCGGCCAGCACCACGACCTGCCCGGCACGCGGCGCACGGGCCGCTGTCCGGCGGACGACCAGGCGCTCGCCGGGCCGGTACGTCGGCAGCATGCTCTCCCCGTGCACGGTCACCACCACGTACCGCCGGCGGAGCCGGACGACGGCGAGCACGCCCGCGACGCCCGCCAGCACCCCGACCGCGCCGATCATCACGCCGGTCACCGTGCCGGTCATCGCGACGCCTCAGCCGGGCGGGGCTCGTCGCGGTAGCCGTCGGCCTGCCGGGCGAACAGCCGCGCGTACGTGCCGCCCTCCGCCAGCAGCGTGGCGTGCGTGCCCTGTTCGGCGACGACGCCGCCGGCCAGGACCACGATCCGGTCGGCGGCGCGCACGGCGCCGAGGCGATGCGAGACCACGACGCTGGTACGCCCGGCCCGCAGCGTCGAGAGCCGGCCGTGCACCTCGTACTCGGCCTCCGGATCCAGGCCGGAGCTGGGCTCGTCCAGGATCATCAGGTCCCGGTCGCTGCGCAGGAACGCCCTCGCGAGCGCCACCCGCTGCCACTGCCCGCCCGAGAGCAGCACCCCGTCCGTCTCCTCGCCTTCCTGGTCCGCGGCGAACTCGCGGCTCAGGAGCGTGCGGTAGCCGCGCGGCAGGGCCGCGAGGGTGTCGTGGACGCCGGCGTCCCGGGCCGCGCGCTCGACCCGCGCCCGGTCCCGGGCAGCGGCGAGGTCGCCCACGGCGATGTTCTCGGCCGCCGTCAGTTCGTAGGCCACGAAGTCCTGGAAGACCGCGCCCACCCGGGCGCGCAGCGCCTCCGGCGCGACGTCGCGGATGTCCACGCCGTCCCACAGGATGGACCCTCGTGTCGGGTCGTAGAACCGGCACAGCAGCTTCACCAGCGTGCTCTTGCCGCCGCCGTTGTGGCCGACGAGAGCGACCGTGCGGCCGTGCGGGATGAACAGGTCGACGCCGCGCAGGACCCACGGGTGATCGTCGCTGTACCGGAACCACACGTCGCGCAGTTCGACGCCGCGGCGCAGCCGCGGGAGCGGCCTGGGGTGTCGCGGTGCCGGCAGGCCGGGGCCGGAGGTCACGATCGTGACGTGGTGGTGGAAGGTCAGCAGCTGCTCGTGGGCCATCACGCCGGCCGACACCATGACGTTCAGCGCCGACTGGACGCCGGCGACGGCCGCCACGAACATCGACACGTCGCCCACGCCGAGCTGCCCGCGGCCCGCCGCGAGGATCGCCCAGACCAGCCCCGCCCCGGCCACGCCCACCGACGCGCCCGACAGGCTCGTCTGGACGAGGAACTCCCGCCGGTCCATCCGGCGGCGCTCGGCGTTGGCCGCCCGCAGCTCGGTCAGCATGCGAAGGCGCAGGAAGGCGCCGAGGTCGAACAGGCGGATCTCCTTGGCGGCGTCCGCGGTCGACATCAGCTGCGCGTAGAACAGCTCCCGGCGCTCGGCCGGCCCGATCCGCCACAGCATCGCGACCCGCTGCCGCGACAGCCGCAGCTCGACGAGCAGGGCCGGCACGGCCGACACGAGCACCAGGACGGTGAACACCGGGCTGATCACCACCAGCGAGCCGAGGAACCCGGCGACGGTCACCGCGCTGCGCACGGCGGAGGTCGCGGTGTCCACCAGCCTGCCCGGGTTGGCCGCGCTCTGCTGTGCCAGGCGCATCCGGTCGAGAAAGGCGGGGCTCTCGAACGGCGCCAGTCCCGTGAAGCGGGTCACCGCCGCGAACAGCTCGTCCTTGGCGTGCACCGCCGCCCGCCGGTCGACCTCCGCGCGCAGGTACTGCGCGGCCTGCGCCGCCGCGGCGGCGGCCGTCGTCACCACGGCGATCGTCACCGCGAGGCCCAGCAACGCGCTGGTCCGGTGCTGCGCCAGGCCGTCCAGCACGGCCTTCGTCAGCCAGGCCACGGCCACCGGGACGGCGGCGCCCACCAGGGTGACCGCCGCGTATCCGAGGACGTGGAGCGGCGCCGACCGCCACACCGTTCCGGCGGCCCTCGCCGCGCAGCCCGCCAGCACCCGGGGCGTCGGCGTCGCCCCCTGCCGGCGGCCGCTCACGCCGGGGACCCGGCCGGCAGCCGGGAGACGCGGGGCGCCGTCGCGAGCAGCCTGCCGCCCGCGCCCACCTGGAGGAACGTCGGGAACGCCTGCACCTTGAACGCCTCGGCGACCTGCGCGGACGCGTCGTCCACGACCACCCGGGCGACCGGTGACAGCGCCGTGACCAGCTGCGCCGGATCGCCCGACCGGCCGTCCACCACCGCCAGCACCCGCGAGCGGTCCCGGTCCGCCGCCCACGAGACCAGCTCCGGCAACTGCTCGTGGCAGCCCGGGCAGTCAGGCGACAGGAACGCCACGACCGCGCCCTCGGGCAGGAGGTCCCGCGACACGCGGTCGCCGTCCACGGTCGTCGCGTCGAAATCCCCGGCGGCCTCACCGACGGCCAGACCGGCGGCCGCACCGTGGCCCGCTCCGGCCAACCCGGCGCCGACGGCCTCGTACAGCGCGTCGATCAGCTTGGTGTGCTCCCGGAGCCGCCGGACCACCGCGAGGGTCAACAGCAGGAGCACCAGGCACAGGACGCCGATCAGGGCCACGAGGGCGATCAGGAAGGACACAGGACACCTCTGTCGGAAGCTCATGAGTGTGTGCCCGGCCGCGGCGGGCCGCCGCCGGGCACCGGTCATCGTGGCGGGCGCGTGGCCCTGCCGGTGGTCAGGAGCAGTAGACGTTGCTCTTGCAGCCGCCGCACGACACGCGGCCGTCGGGGTAGTAGCAGCAGTACTTCGCGGTGAACGCCGGGAACTTGCAGCACTGGTAGCCGCAGTCGGCGGCCCGTGCCACGGTGTGCGGGGCGATCATCTCGAGCACCCGGTCGGCCAGTCTGGAAACGATGCGCATCGAACCTCCCTGTCGGCGGTACCGGCGGGCCCTCGCCCGCCCGGCGCGGCGGGATACGGCCGGCCCACGCCGCCGTCCCACCGCTCGGAGCAGCCTGCATCCGGGGGTTGAGCGATTTCTCAACGAATTCTGAACGGCCTATCGCCGCTGCTCGCAGGCCGCGATGCGGTCGCGTACCCGGTCGGCCCGCGCGTCGCCGAGGACGTCGTAGCCCTCCGCCGCCCGTTTCCAGGCGTCCAGCGCGGCCGCGGTGTCACCCGCCCGCAGGTGCGTCTCGCCCAGCCGGACCAGCGTCTCGGCGGCCGGGTACAGGTCGTCGCAGCCGCGCAGCAGCTCGACCGCCCTCTCGTAGCACGCCACCGCCTGCGCTAGGTCGCCCTTGGCCTCCAGCACGTGGGCGATGCTGTCCCAGGCGTGCCCCTCGCCCTGGGCGTACCCGAGCTCGGCGAGGATGCGTTGTGCCCTGCGGCAGTCGGCCAGCGCCTGGTCGTACTCGCCGATCCGGGCACGCAGCCAGCCCGTGTTGTTCAACGCCCGCGCCTCGCCGACGGCGTCGCCGGCCTGCCGGAACAGCTTCCGCGCGCGCAGCGTGTGGCCGAGTGCCTCGTCGGGGCGGACCCGGTGCAGCGAGACGGACAGACCCAGGTGCAGGTGCGCCAAGAGGCGCGGCTCGTCGAGGTCCCGGTGCAACGCGATCGCCCGCTGGAAGTGCTCGACCGCCTCCTCGTCACGGCCGAGCCTGTCGTGGGCGCGGGCGATGCAGTTGTGGCAGCGGGCCTGCGCCAGCCGGTCGCCGAGCCGGTCGGCCGCGGCCAGCGCCACCTCCTGCACGCGCAGGATCTGCTCCCACGGGCCGCGCCGCTGCATGAACTCCGAGAACGCCCACGCCAGCTGCCACGCGTGCCGGTCGAGCCCGGCCGCGGTCGCCTCGGCCAGCAGCGCGGGCAGCGCCGGCGACTCCTCGGCGTACCAGCGCAGTGCCTCGGCCTGCCCGGCGAACCGCTCCACCGCGGCGCCTCGCGCCCGCGCCCGCAGGGTCGGCTTCTCGCGGTGCGGGTAGCAGACCTCGCTCGCGGCGCAGGCCGAATGCAGGTAGTAGTCCAGCAGCCGCCGCGACGCCGCGCGCCGCGCGGCGCGGCTGTCGGCGGCGTGTCCCTGCTCGGCCGCGTACGCGCGCAGCAGGTCGTGCACATGCAGGCGGTCGTGCGCGCGGAGGTCGACCAGGTTGCCGCGATCGAGGTGCGCGGCGAGCTCCCGGGCGCGCTCCACCGGCAGGGCGGCCAGGCTCGCCGCCGCCGCGAGCGGCAGGTGCGGTCCTGGGTGCTGCCCGAGCCGCCGGAAGAGGCGGAGCGCGAGGTCGGGCAGGTCCCGGGAGGACCGCCCGAACACGCTGCGCAGGTCGGTCGCCGGGTCACCGCCGGCGAACGGTTGCAGGTCCGCGTCGCTGCGCGCGAGCTCCGCCGCGACCTCCGCCAGCGGCAGATCGGTGCGCCGCGCCAGCCGCGCCGCGACGATCGCCAGGGCCAGCGGCAGGCGGCCGCACCGGCGGATGATCAGCGCGGCGGCTTCGGGCTCCGCCGCGAGCCGGGCCTCCCCCAGCCGTGCCGCCAGGAGGCGGTGGGCGTCCTCGTCCGGCAGGACGTCCAGACCCACCAGGGAGGCGCCGGCGGTGACCGCGAGGCCGGACAGCTCGGACCGGCTGGTGATCAGGGTCAGGCACCCCGGCGCGGTGGCCAGCAGGGGCCGCACCTGGTCGGCGGCGCGGGCGTCGTCGAGGACGACGAGGACCCGGCGGTGCGCCAGCACGCTGCGGTAGAGCCCGATCCGGGCCTCGACGTCCGCCGGCACCCGGGATTCGGGGACGCCGAGCGCCCCGAGGAACCGGGGCAGGACCATGGCCGCGCCGGCCGGGTCCACCGTGCTGAGATCGGCGTACAGCTGCCCGTCCGGGAAGCGGTCGCGGTTCAGGTGAGCCCAGCGCAGCGCGAGTGACGACTTTCCCACCCCGGGCGGTCCCGAGATCGCGCAGACCGCCGCGGAGGCCGGCCGTTCGCCGGTCGCGCTCGCGGCCAGCCGTTCGAGCTCGGCCGCCCGGCCGACGAAGCCGCGAAGGCCGACCGGCAACTGGGCCGGGACCACGTGCGTGGTCGTGGGCGCCTCGCCGGACCGCAGCAGCGTCCGGTGGGCACGTCGCAGCGCCGTTCCCGGCTCGACCCCCAGTTCGTCGGCGAGCGTACGGCGTGCCCGCGCGAAGTGCGCCAGCGCCTCGGCGGTCCGCCCCGCCGCGTGCAGCGCATCGACCAGCGCGGCCGCCAGGAGTTCGTCCAGCGGGTGTTCGTCCGCCAGCGGCGACAGCGCCGTCACCACGGCCGCGGGGTCCCGGCCGGTCATCGTCCGTGCCCACCGCAGCACGGCGTCCTTGCGTTCGCCGGCCAGCCGGTGGCGGGCACGCTCGGCCCAGGCGCCGGGCAGGCCGGTCAGGGGTTCGCCGCGCCACAGGGCGAGAGCCTCGTCCAGCAGCGGAGCCGGATCGGGCGCCGCCGGCGCCCGGGAGACGAGGCTCCGGAACCGCGACACGTCCACCGCGGACCCGTCCACGTCGAGCAGGTAGCCTCCGGGCCGGTGGACGACGGCGCCCTCACCCGCCAGCACGTCGCGGCGGATGCGGGTGACGACCGTGTACAGGGTGCGCCGCGCCCCGGCCGGCACCTCCTCGCCCCAGACGCGGGCGAGGAGCGTCTCGACGGACACCACCCGGCCGGCCTCCCAGGCGAGCGCGGCGAGCGCGAGCGCGACCTGCGGCGGCTGGACGGGCCCGGTCCGGTCCGTACGCTCCACCTCGACAGGCCCCAGCAACCGAATCAGCACGGCGGTCCCCCCTGTGTGGATCTTCGAGCGTAACGAACCCCTACGGCCCGCGGCAGGGAGATCGTCCGCGAAGCCTCCCCGATCGCCGGAGGGTCATCGGGATCGCGCGGGGAGGCGGAGCCGCCCGTCGTGGACCTCGGCGATCCGGTCGGCCGCGGTGAGGTGGGCGCGGTCGTGCGTGACCAGGACGGTCGCCGTGACCTGCTGGTGGGTCAGGCGGGTGATCAGGTCGATGACGGCGGCGCCACGTTCGTGGTCGAGGGCGCTGGTGGGCTCGTCGACCAGCAGGACGGTGGGGTCGTTCATGAGGGCGCGGGCGATGTTGACGCGCTGGCGCTGGCCGCCGGAGAGCTGGTGGGGGCGCCGGTCGGCCTGGCCGGCGAGGCCGACGGCGTCGAGCAGCTCCATGGCCCGGTCCCGTGCGGTGCGTGGCCTGCGGCCGTCGATCTGCGCCATGACCTGGAGCTGTTCGGCGGCGGTGAGTGAGGGCAGCAGGTTGGGCTGCTGGAACACGATGCCGATCTTGCGTCGGCGCAGGTCGGTCAGTTGCGCGCGGGTCATGCCGGTGGTGTCGGCGCCGTCGACGGTGACGGTGCCGCTGTCGGGGGTGATGAGGGTGGCGGCGACGGCGAGGAGGCTGGACTTGCCGGACCCGGACGGGCCGACGACGGCGGTCAGGCTGCCCCGGGGCACCTCCAGGGTGACGTGGTCGAGGGCGGTCAGGCGGGAGTCGCCGTCGGGATAGGTGAGGGTGATGCCGGTCAGGTGCAGGCTCATCGGGCGCTCCCCAGGGCGGTCAGCGGGTCGACGGAGGTGATGCGGCGGATGGACAGGGCGGCCCCGAGCGCGCCGAGCGCGATCATCACGGCGGCCGGGAGGAGGACGGTGGCGGGGGTGAGGAGGAACGGCACGGACGTGCCGAGGACGAGGGCGCCGAGGCCGGCGGCGATGCCGGTGCCGATCAGGGTGCCGCCGGCCAGCAGGACGACGGCCTGGCCGAGCGCGTCCTTGAGCAGGGCCGCGGTGGAGGCGCCCAGTGCCTTGAGCACGGCGACGTCACCGCTGCGCTGGATGGTCCACACGGTGAAGAAGGCGCCGATGACCAGGGCCGAGATCGCGAACAGGAAGCCGCGCATGAGCTGCAGGGAGCCGTTCTCGGAGGTGTAGGAGCCGATCGCGGACAGCGAGTCGTCCTTGGTGACCGTCCTCGTGCCCGCCGCCTCGTCGGCGGCGCGCACGTCGGTGCCGGAGGCGGTGTCCAGGGCGATGACGGTGGCGGCCGGCCCGTCGGTCGCGCCGGTGGGCGGGGCGGTCTTCCGCCACAGGCCGAGGCTGGTCCAGACGACGGGGGTGTGGCTGAAGGAGGCGTCCCCGCTCACGGCGGCGACGGTCACCTCCCGCCCGGCGAGGGTGAAGGTGTCGCCCGCGCGCACGCCGAGGTCGTCGGCGGCGGCGGTGGACAGGACCGCCGTGTGGTCGTCGATCCGGTCGCTGTGGGGGGCGATGGCGGAACCGGTCCGGACGCCGAAGGCCGACACCCCGGTGCTCCTGGTTCCGGCGCTCGCCCGGGTGGTGGTGATGCCGAGCGGCTCGGCGCTGTTGACGCCGGGCGTCCCGGCCCACCGCTGCCACTGCTTCTCGGTGACGGTGGAGTTCGCGTACGACAGCTCCTCCCCCTCGCCGGGCGCCCCGAAGGCGATCCGGTCCACGGGCAGGGTGGTGATCGCGGAGACGTTCTGCAGGCCCAGCCCGGCGGTCAGCCCGGACAGCAGCCCGACGAGCAGCGTGATCAGCACGATGACGGTTCCCATCAGGGCGAAACGTCCCTTGGCGAACTTGAGGTCCCTCCAGGCGACGAACACGGCCTTCCCTTCATGCGGTCGATGCGGTGGGCGTCCACCGTCGCAGCCCGCCCTGCGTACGGGCATCCGGCCCACGACAGCACCTGGCGCGCCGAAAGGCGGCGGCCCGGTTGTCACTTTCGATGGAGGCCCGACCCGGCGTGGCTCCATAGGCTGGGAGGACTGTGAACGCCACCGCCCCTCCCCTGACCCCCACCGGCCGGACGCTGACCTGGTGCCTGCACCTGCTGGTCGTCGCCCTGCTGGTCCTCACCGCCGGCCGCGCCGTGACCGACGGCCGCCCGCACGCCGGCGCGGTCGTCGCCGCCGCCGCCGCGTGCGGGCTGGTCTACGCGGCCGGTCCTGCGCTGCCCCGCGTGAGCCGCTCGCGGCGGTCCGCCGCGCTGTGGCTGGCCGCCGTGGGCGCCGTCTGGCTGGCCCTGCTGGCCCTGTCCGCCGACGGGGTGTGGGTGGCGTTCCCGCTGTACTTCCTGCAGCTGCACCTGCTGTCCCGCCGCGCCGGCCTGGCCGCCGTGACGGCCACCGCGGCGGCGGCCATCACGGGTTTCGCCGCGCATCAGGGCGCCTTCAGTGCGGCGACGGCGATCGGCCCGGCGCTCGGCGCCGCCGTGGTGGTGGCGGTGGTGTGGGGGTACCAGGCCCTGTACCGGGAGAGCGAACGACGCCGCCGCCTGATCGAGGAGCTCACCGCCACCCGCGCCGACCTGGCCGAGGCCCAGCACGCCGCCGGCGTGCTGGCCGAACGTGAACGCCTGGCGCGCGAGATCCACGACACGCTCGCCCAGGGCCTGTCGAGCATCCAGCTGCTGCTGCGCGCCGCCGAACGCGCCCTGCCCGGCACGGCGCACGGCGCCGCCCGCTACGTCGGCCAGGCCCGTCAGGCCGCCGTCGACAACCTCGCCGAGGCCCGCCGTCTCGTCGCCGCCCTCGCCCCGCCCGCACTGGAGGGCAGCACCTTGACCGACGCCCTGCGGCGCCTGTGCGCCACCACCAGCGCCCGCCACCGGCTCACCGCGCGTTTCCACCTCGCCGGCGAGCCCGTACCGCTGCCGACCGCCCACGAGGTCGCGCTGCTGCGCGTCGCCCAGTCGGCTCTCGCCAACACCGTCCGGCACGCCGGGGCCGCCACCGCCGAGGTCACCCTCGGCTACCTCGGCGACCACGTCGCCGTGGACGTCGTCGACGACGGGCGCGGCTTCGACCCCGATCACCTGCCCGTCGCCGACCCGCGGACCGGCGGGTTCGGGCTGGCCGCCATGCGCGCCCGCGTCCACGCGCTCGGCGGCGCCCTCACCGTCGTGTCCTCCCCCGGGCACGGCACCGCCCTGTCCGCCCGCCTGCCCCTCGACCGGCCCGCCGATCCCGCACCCGAGGCCCGCCCATGACCGACACACCTCTTCGCCTGCTGCTGGCCGACGACCACCCCGTCGTGCGGGCCGGGCTGCGTGCCGTGCTGGAGACCGAGGACGGCATCGAGGTGGTGGCCGAGAGCGCCACCGCCGAGGACGCCGTCACCCGCGCGGCCCAGGGCGACATCGACGTCGTCCTCATGGACCTGCAGTTCGGCAAGGGGATGAACGGCGCCGAGGCGACCGCCGCCATCACCGCCCGGCCCGGCGCGCCCCGCGTGCTGATCGTCACCACCTACGACACCGACGCCGACATCCTCCCCGCCATCGAGGCCGGCGCCACCGGCTACCTCCTCAAGGACGCCCCTCCCGAGGACCTGGCCGCCGCCGTGCGCACCGCCGCGGCGGGCCGCGTCACGCTGGCGCCCACCGTCGCGGACCGGCTGATGAACCGGCTGCGCGCCCCGGGCACGGCCCTGACCCGGCGCGAGACCGAAGTGCTCGCCCTGGTCGCCGAGGGCCTGTCCAACCAGGCCATCGGCAGCCGGCTCCACCTCACGGAGGGGACCGTCAAGTCGCACCTGGCCCGCGTCTACGCCAAGCTCGGGGTCGACTCCCGTACCGCGGCCGTCGCCGCCGCCACCGAGCTCGGCCTCATCCGGCGGTGACGGCCGGCCGATCGTGGTCCTCGGACCGGTCGTGGAACGCGCCCTGCGCGGTCCGGACGATCACTCCGCTCTCGGGTCCGTGTTCCCCGGCGTCCCGTTCACGCAGTTGCAGGCCCAGGCAGAGCCGGTGGGTCACCCAGAAGGCGATGACCGGGCCGATGACCACGGCGAACCTGAAGAAGATCGTCACGGCTTCCACCGAGAGCTGGAACTCGTGCGCCAGCTGGTCGTTGGCCGCCGCGGCCCACAGCAGTCCGTAGAAGGCGACCCCGGCGGCGGCGACACCCGTTCTCACCGGCGCCTCGCGCGGCCGGTCGAGTACGGTGGCGCCGGTCCACTCGCCGGCCATGCGGCTCCTGGTCTTGGGCCGGCCGAGCGCGTCGTACCGGGTGAGGCGTCCGACGGCGAGCCGCTCCGCCATGGGGTAGGCGGCCAGGGCGGTGAAGAAGACGCCGGGCATGATCAGGGCGGGCAGCAGGACCGCGAGGCTGAGCGTGTGGTCCCCGAGGGTGAGCTCCCATCCCGGCATGATCCGCAACGCGCCGTCGAGGAAGCCCATGTACCAGTCGGGCACCGATCCCGCGGAGATCTGGCCGGGGCCCGCGGGGCCGTACAACCAGATCGGGGCGATCTGGAAGCCCATCCCGAGGATGACGAGCACCCCGACCGTCGCCCCCGCCATCAGGGGGCGCGCGCCCCGCCGTCCCGGGGCCGACGCGGCGAACCGCGAATGGCCGTGCCGCCGCACCAGCCGTTCGCGGGCGCCGAGGAGCACGGCTACCGCGGCCGGGATCACGAGCGCGTGCACCCAGTACATGACGGGGATGATGCTCTCGCCGGGGAACTCCGGGCCGAAGAGCAGCTGCACCGCGGAGGTGCCCACCACGGGGATCGACAGGAGAGCCGACTGGATGAGCCACAGGCTCCCGCCCGAGAGCATGTCGTCGGGCAGGATGTTGCCGGTCTCCCCGGCGGCCATGCCCAGCGGCAGCAGCGTCACCCAGATCAGCCACTGCACCGTGCGCGGGCGGCGGAACGCACCGGTGACGAACATGCGCAGCAGCTGCAGCGCGATCGCCGCCACGAACACGAGCGTCGCCCAGTGGTGCATCTGCCGGACGAGCAGGCCGCCGCGCACCTCCAGGCTCAGGCGCATCGTCGAGTCGAACGCCTCGCTGACGGGAATGCCGCGCAGGGGCGTGTACACACCCTGGTACAGCACCGGAGACATGTCGGGGTCGTAGAAGACCATCAGGAACAGTCCGGTCACCACCAGGACGACGAAAGACCAGATCGCCACCTCGGCGAACATGAACGACCAATGACCGGACCGGAACGACCGGCGTTTCGGCGCCAGCGCGCGCATGGGGCCCCCTCGTTTCGGCTTTTACCCTCTAGACGCCGTCGGCCGGGGGGGTGTGACATCCGGAAGGCCCCAGGCGAGGGTGAGGTGCGTCATATCCGCCGGCCGCCGGAGGCTGACCGGCGGGCTTGTCGGTGCCGGGGCTTGTCGGTGCCGGGGACTGTCGGTGCCCGGGACTGTCGGTGCCGTGGGGCACCATCGAACTTCCGGACCGTAGACACGAACGGGAGATCGCGGTGCCCCCCACACACCGGCAGGTGGCCGGCCACAGGTTCCTCCAGCCTCTCTACGACGACGACTACTATCCCGATCACGTCGTCGACCGGGGCAGCGCGATCCTGGTGCGGCTGTGCGAGCGGATCGAGGCCGACCGGCCGTCGGACCTGGCGGCGCTCTACGCGCTCACGTGGGCCGCGACGGAGGAGTTCAACGACCTGGAGGCGGCCTTCGAGGCCGCGGGCAGCGAGATCGAGACCGTCGCCCGCGAGGCGATAGCCGACGAATTCTGGTTCGTGGCCTCGGCCTACGGGTTCGCGGAGGCCGACGCGGAGACGCTGATCGCCACCCGCGACTGGTGACGCCGGGGCCGCCCTGAGCGCGGCCGGACCACCGCCCCGCGCGTGGTGACGCCGGGGGGCGGCCCTGAGCGCGGTCAGGCACCCGCCCGTGACGGCCGGGGCGGCCCTGAGCGCGGCCGGAGTGCCGCCCCCGTTCACCGGGCGCTCTCTGCTCCTCTGCCGGGAAACCACCGCGGGGCACCCCCGCGTCCCACGCCGCAGCCGGGGCAACGTTGCATGGGCATGCATTGGTGTGTATATACTTCTACTCGTGTCCAAGGTACTCACCTCCCTGCCTGTCGGCGAACGTGTCGGCATCGCCTTCTCCGGCGGCCTCGACACCTCTGTTGCGGTCGCGTGGATGCGCGAGAAAGGTGCAGTGCCGTGCACCTACACCGCCGACATCGGCCAGTACGACGAGCCCGACATCGCCTCGGTGCCCGGCCGCGCCACCGCGTACGGCGCCGAGGTCGCCCGGCTGGTCGACTGCCGGGCGGCCCTCGTCGAGGAAGGCCTCGCGGCCCTGGCCTGCGGCGCCTTCCACATCCGCTCCGGTGGCCGCACCTACTTCAACACCACCCCGCTCGGCCGCGCCGTGACGGGCACCCTGCTGGTGCGCGCCATGCTCGAGGACGACGTGCAGATCTGGGGTGACGGCTCCACCTTCAAGGGCAACGACATCGAGCGGTTCTACCGCTACGGCCTGCTGGCCAACCCGTCCCTGCGCATCTACAAGCCGTGGCTCGACGCCGACTTCGTCAGCGAGCTCGGCGGCCGCCGCGAGATGTCGGAGTGGCTGCTCGCCCGCGACCTGCCCTACCGGGACAGCACCGAGAAGGCCTACTCCACCGACGCCAACATCTGGGGCGCGACCCACGAGGCCAAGTCCCTCGAGCACCTCGACACCGGCATCGAGATCGTCGAGCCGATCATGGGCGTCCGGTTCTGGGACCCGTCCGTCGAGATCGCCCCCGAGGACGTCACGATCGGCTTCGAGCAGGGCCGTCCGGTGACCATCAACGGCAAGGAGTTCGCCTCGGCGGTCGACCTGGTGCTGGAGGCCAACGCCATCGGCGGCCGGCACGGCATCGGCATGTCCGACCAGATCGAGAACCGGATCATCGAGGCCAAGAGCCGCGGCATCTACGAGGCGCCCGGCATGGCCCTGCTGCACGCCGCGTACGAGCGCCTGGTCAACGCGATCCACAACGAGGACACCCTCGCCAGCTACCACACCGAGGGCCGCAAGCTGGGCCGGCTGCTGTACGAGGGCCGCTGGCTCGACCCGCAGGCGCTGATGGTGCGCGAGTCGCTGCAGCGCTGGGTCGGCACCGCGGTCACCGGCGAGGTGACGCTGCGCCTGCGGCGTGGCGAGGACTACTCCGTCCTCGACACCACCGGGCCGGCGTTCAGCTACCACCCGGACAAGCTCTCCATGGAGCGGACCGAGGACTCCGCCTTCGGCCCGGTCGACCGCATCGGCCAGCTCACCATGCGCAACCTCGACATCGCCGACACGCGCGCCAAGCTGGAGCAGTACGCCGGCCTCGGGATGGTCGGCAGCTCGCACCAGACGCTGATCGGCGCCACCCCGGCGGCCCCGACCGAGCTGATCGGCGCGATGCCCGAGGGCGGCGCCGAGGCGATCGCCTCCACCGGCGAGGCGCCCACGGACGACGAGCTGCTCGACCACGCCGCGATGGAGTTCGGCACCGACTGACCACCGGTGATCACCGGCGCGTGCGGCTCAGTCCCCGCGCCGGCGCGGCCCGCTCCGCCCCGCGTTCCCCGGCCGTGAGCGGGGAGCGTGCGCGAGCGATCGATGCCGAGCGCTCGCGCACGCCCATCGGTACTGTCCTGTCACGGGGTGGGCGGGGGTGCGGTGGAGCGGCGCTGGATGAGGTCGATCGGGCCGTCCAGCACCTCCGCGACGGCTTCGTCCGGCTGCAGCCGGCCCAGCAGCGTGACACCGCGGCGGCCGAGCTCGGCCAGCGGCATGCGGACCGTGGTGAGCGCCGGGAACAGGTAGCTCGCGAGGTCCAGGTCGTGCACGGCGACGATCGAGATCTCGCGGGGGATCTCCAGTCCCGCCTTGCGCACGGCCTCCATCGCGCCGATCGCCGAGGCGACGTTCGCCACGAACACCGCCGTGGGCGGCTCGGCCGCCGCGAGCATGGTGGCCATCGCCGCCGCACCGCCCGCCGGGGTGTAGTCGGCGGCCACGATCGGCCCCTCGGGCAGGCCGGCGTCGCGCATGGCCGCCGAGTAGCCCGCCGACCTGCGGGTCGCCGTGTCGGCGCCGGCGGGGCCCGCGAGGTGGCCGATGCGCCGGTGCCCGAGCCGGGCCAGGTGCTCCACCGCGAGCGCGGCGGCGCGCTCGTCGTCGAGGACGACGGAGCGCCGCACGCTCCTGCTGCGGTGGTTCAGCATGATCCACGGGATGCCCGCCCGGTCGAGCTGCTCGACCAGGCCCGACTCGCCGCCCGCGCCGGCCAGCAGCAGCCCGTCGACGCGGCCCTGCCCCAGCCGGTCCATGTACCCGCCCAGCCCCGCGCCCGTGGCGCTGCCGGTGACCAGCACGTAGCCCTGTGCCGCCGCCTCCGCCTCCGCGCCCTTGATGATCTCGGCGTACACGGGGTTGGCGAAGTCGGGGACGAAGATCCCGAACATGTGGGCGCGCGCCGTGCGCAGGCTGCGCGCCGCGACGTTGGGCCGGTAGCCGAGCTGCTCGACCGCGGCCAGCACCCGCTCGCGGGTCTCGGGGCGGATGTTGAGCGTGGCGTCCTTGTTGACGACGCGCGAGACGACGGCCCGGTCGACGCGCGCCAGCGCGGCGACGTCGGCGAGGGTGACCCGGGAGCGCTTCATGCCGGTCCCAGGCGGCGGCTCTCGCCGCTGTCCATCGACGCGTACAGGGCTTCCAGCAGGCGCAGCGTCCCCAGGTCGTCGCGGCCGGACGTCTCCGGCTCGCCGCCCTCCGCGACCGCCGCCTCCTGGTCGCCGCTGCGGTTCTCGTGGGTGCCGTCCA
The DNA here is from genome assembly GCF_002850745.1 of Nonomuraea indica. Classification (GTDB taxonomy): domain Bacteria; phylum Actinomycetota; class Actinomycetes; order Streptosporangiales; family Streptosporangiaceae; genus Nonomuraea; species Nonomuraea indica. The sequence continues at coordinate 161,666 of NZ_KZ559479.1, read as the reverse complement.
GCGCCTGCCGGGCGATGTCCGGCTGCGCCCGCGGCGACACCGCGATGTCTACCGCGGCGACCCGGTCGTCGGCCGGCAGCTCGGCCGGCGACCCGTACGTCCTCGGCACGCCGTGGCGGGCGGCCACCTCGGCGGCGCGGGCCGGGTCGAGGACGTACGGGCCGGTCACCTCCAGTCCGGCCGCGCGGTAGGCGGGCAGGTGGGCCACGTCCACGACGGCCCCGCTCCGACGACGGCGACGGGCAGCCGGTGCCCGGCCGGGATGGACAGGTCGGCCGCGGCGGCGATCGGTGCGAGGAGGCCGATCACGATGCCTCCTTCGGGTCGGGTGTGCGGGCGTGGGTCACGTGGTCTCGGGCAGGCCGTAGAAGCGGGTGGCGGTGCCGCCGAGCACGGCGGCGCGCTCGGCGCGGGACAGCCCCGACAGCAGCGCGCCGGTCTCCCGCCACACCTGGGCGTAGTCGCCGGCGAGCAGGGCGACCGGCCAGTCGCTGCCGAACATCAGCCGGTCGGCGCCGAAGTGCTCCAGCGCGTGTTCCACGTACGGCCGCAGGTCGGCGGCGCTCCACGTGAGCGGGTCGGCCGCCGTGTTCAGGCCCGACACCTTCGCGTGCACCTGCGGGTACTCGGCGGCCCTGGCGATCAGCGACGCCCACGGCTCCCAGCCCTTCTCCCTGATCGGCGGCTTGGCCAGGTGGTCGATCACCATGCGCAGGCCGGGCACCCGCTCGGCCAGCACCGGGATGTGCTCCAGGTGCCGGGGCAGCACGGCGACCACGTCGAAGGGCAGGCCGGCCTCGGCGAGCAGGCCGAGCCCCTCGATCACGGCGTCCTGGAGCAGCCAGTCGGGGTCGGGCTCGTCGTGGATGAGATGCCGCACCCCGGCGAACCTGGGATGCGCGCGGTAGCGGGCGAGCGCCTCGGCCGCCTCGCCGGGGCGGTGCAGCGGCACCCAGCCGACCACCGCGCCGACGAAGTCGTACGTGTCCGCCTGCGCCAGCATCGCGTCGGTGTCGGCGTAGGAGTCCATCGACTGCACCAGGACCGTGCGGTCGACTCCCGCCGCCGCGAGCTGCGGGATCAGCTCATCGGGCTCGAACGTGCGGTGGATGGGGCCGTGCTCGGGCGTCAGCCAGGGGTAGGAGCCCGTCTCCAGGTTCCAGAAGTGCTGGTGGGCGTCGATGACGGACATCCCGCCTCCTCGCGTGATCAAACGATTGAGCGTGCACAACGTAGAGCCGTCCGGCGAAGGGTGTCAAAGCCGGTCGGCGGGTTTCGCCCCAGGTCATGCGCGGGCGCGCCTCGGGTCGTGCGGCGTCACGCCGACGCCGTACGACCCGGCCGCCGCCGGTCAGGCGAGGGCGCCGGGGCCGGTCCAGCCGAGCTCGGCGTAGAAGGCGGCGCGGGCCTCGGCGAAGCCCGCGCGGTCGAGGACGGCGCCCGCGTGCGGCCCCGCCGTGACGGGCTCGTCGTGGAGGCGGTCCGGCAGCGTGTCGCGCACGCCGCCCTCCCGCTCGGCGTACGCGCGCAGCCCGTCGAGCCGCCGCTGCCCCGCCTCCAGCAGGTCGTCCAGGGTGAACTCAGCGCCCAGGACGGCGGTCACCAGCGCGGTGAGGCGGTCGATCGTGAGCGGCCGGGTCGGCGAGGAGGCGAACACGCAGAGGTTGAGCGCGTCGAGGCCGCTCCACAGCCGCAGCAGGCGGGCGCTGCGGACCCCGCGTTCCTTGTCCAGCTCGCCCGCCGGCGCGGGCTCGGCGCCGACGCGTCTCGCCTCCGGGAAGCTGTACGTCAGCCCGACCTCGGGGTCGAAGTCCAGGTCGTGCTCGAGCGCGTCGTACCGGGGACCGCCGGGGGCGAGGGCGTAGCCGAGGCCGACGCCCGGCTGGACGCGCGGGTCGAAGCAGGGCAGTTCGGCGCCCTTGACCGTCATCGCGTACGGCACCGTCGCGGGCCCGAGCCACCGGGCGGCCCGCGCGGAGCCCTCGGCGAGCAGGTCGCCCAGCGTGCCGCCGCGCCGGGCGACGGACCTGATGAGGCGCGGCAGCGAGCCGGCGTCGCCGAAGGCCGGCCCGCCCGGCAGCAGCCCCCGCTCGGCGCACTCCATGGCGAAGGCCAGCGTGCCCCCGAGGGAGACGGGGTCCAGGCCGAGGTCGTTGCAGAGGGCGTTGGCGGTCAGGACGGCGTCGAGGTCGTCGATGCCCAGGTTCCAGCCGAGTGACAGGAACGCCTCCTGTCCGAGCCCGCCGGTCCGGCGTTCGTCGGCGTCCCGCGAGGCGTACACCTTGAGGCAGTCGTTCGGGCAGCCGGGACAGCCGCCGGTGGTGGCGACCGCGCGGCCGTCGTAGCCGGCGACGGCGGGGACCCGCAGGCCGTGCTCGCCCGGGACGGAGAAGTTGCGCACGGAGGCGTAGCCGGGGGCGGGCGGCTCGCCGGTCCAGCCGGCGAACCCGGGCTCGCCGTGCTGGAGCGCGGCGAGCGGGTTGGTGGCGAGCGAGCCGCGGTAGTGGGCGGCCAGCGCCTCGACGGCGGCCGGGTCGGCGACCGGGGCCGGGGCGTCGCCGACGCACACGACCGCCTTGAGGTTCTTGGCGCCGAAGACCGCGCCGATGCCGTAGCGCGCGGCGGGGAAGGCCAGGTCGGTGACCACGCTCGCGTACCTGACGAGCCGCTCCCCCGCCGGCCCGATCGCCGCGACGTGCGCGTGCGCGCCGTGACGGGCGCGCAGCGCGTCGGTCGCCGCGGCGACGCCGTAGCCGCGCAGGTCCTCGGCGTCGTGGACGGTGACGTGGCCGTCCTGGACGAGCAGGTACGACAGCCGTTCGGCCCGGCCGACGACGGCCAGCGCCCTGGCGCCCGCCCCGCGCATCCCCGCCGCGAACGGCCCGAGGGCGTGCGCCTCCCCGGCCACGCCGGTGAGCGGCGACTTGGCCAGGAACACGGCCTTGGCCAGGCCGGGCGCGGCGGTGCCGCCGAGCGCCCCGGCCGCGATGTAGAGCAGCGCGCGCGCGTCGTACGGGTCCAGCCCGGCGGGGGTGCGCTCGGCCATCAGGCGCAGGCCGAGGATCGACCCGCCATAGTGCCCCTTCTCGGCTGAGCGGAACTCGCGTTCCACGGTCCCGCTGGTCAGATCGACGATGAACGGCACGAACACTCTCCTCGGGCAGGGTGGTGCGGGGGACGGGACGGCACGCGACGCCCGGCCGTACCATCCCGGAAGCGGCACGACATCACATAACCCCCAAACGCCGCAACTCACCTCAGCCATCCATGAGCGGCCCCATCGTCGATCCGCGCGTCACCCCGCCCGCCCGTCGCGCGGTCGCGTCACAGCCCCCGTTCGACGAGGTCGATCAGCATGCGGGCGGCCTCGTCGGCCTGGGAGTCCTCCAGACCGCGGAGCGGGCCGTCGATGAGCAGGACGGCCAGCCCGTGAACGGAGGACCAGACGAGGAACTCGGCGCCCGCGCGGCGTCCGGCCGGCATCGCCCCGCAGCCGACCAGATCGTCCAGCGCGGCGCCGAGCAGCTGGAACGGCGTGCGTCCGCCGGCTCCCGCCGAATGGCCGGCCTCCGCCTCGGCCATGTCCGCCGGGACGAAGAACGCCGCGCGGAACAGGCCGGGCTCGGTGCGGGCGAACCGCAGGTAACCGGTGCCGATGGCGCGGAACCGCGCGCGGGCGGCCCGGACCGGGTCGTCGGCCGGAGGCAGGGCGGCCTGCTCCTCCTCCATGGTGCGGGCCAGCGCGGCCATCGCGGCCAGCGACACCTCGTGCACGAGGGCGTCGCGGTCGGCGAAGTGCCGGTAGGCGGCGTTCGGCGCCACCCCGGCGCGACGGGTGGCCTCGCGCAGCACCACCGCGTCGGGGCCGCCGGAACGGGCCAGTTCGAGGCCGGCCTCCAGCAGGGCCTGGCGGAGGTTGCCGTGCCGATAGGTACGCCGTCTGGCCGGTACGACCTGCTCGGACATGTTCTTCCCCCTTATGTGGACAGCATCCACATCTATGTGTATGGTTCTGCTCGCCAACGGATGTGGACATCGTACACATAAGGAGAGTGATCCCTGTGATCGACAAGCGAACCCGCCTTTTCCTGGCCGGCGGCGCCGTGGGCACGCCCCTGTTCTTCGCGGTCGCCCTCGCGCAGATCCCCGCGGCCGACGGCTTCGAGCTGGGTCCCCACATGATCAGCCAGCTGGCCGCCGGGGAGCTCGGCTGGATCCAGGTGGCCGGCTTCACCGTCACCGGCGTGCTGTTCCTGCTGACCGCGGTGGGCGTCCGGCGCACGCTGACCGATGGTCCGGGACGCACGTGGTTGCACCGTCTGGTCGCGGTGTTCGGCGCCGGGCTGATCGCCGCCGGCGTGCTGGTCGCCGACCCGGCGGCGGGTTTCCCCGTCGGAGCCGCGGCGGAGACGACCTGGCACGGGATCGGTCACGGCGTGGCCGCCATGGTGTCCGGAATCGCGCTGGCCGGGGCCACGCTGGTGCTGGCGCGCCGCGACCTGGCACAGGGACGGCGGGCGCGGGCCGCCGTCGGCATCGCCGTCACCCTGGTCTACCTGGTGCTCCCGTACGTCTACCCGCCCGAGATGGGCACGCTGTTCGCGCTGGGCTCCGCCGTCGCCTGGAGCTGGCTCGCGGCCTCCGCGCTGCGGCTGGCCACCCGCCCGGCTCCGGTGGTCGTGGCACGGCCGCGGCACGCGTGACGCGGCGCCGGCCGGAGCCCCCGGGCGGCGCCCGTAAGAAATCCTTAAGCGGGACCCGGCAGTCTGAAGGCACACGACGAAGCCGCCCGGTCCCGCGGCTCCCCGCACGAGAAGGAGTGACAGATGGCAAGCAAACTGGTCGTATCGACCTTCGTGTCCCTGGACGGCGTCATGCAGGCCCCCGGTGGGCCCGGCGAGGACGACGCGAACGGCTTCCCGCACGGCGGCTGGCTGGCCCCGCACGTGGACGAGAAGTTCGGCGAGATCATGGGTGACCAGCTGGAACGGGCGACGGGCATGTTGCTGGGCCGCCGGTCCTACGACATCCTCGCGGCGCACTGGCCCGGCGTGCCCGACGAGGAGGGCGGCGCCAAGATCAACAGCATGCCCAAGTACGTCACCACGCGGACGCCGATGACCCCCGAGTGGCGCAACACCCACGTCCTGGTGGGCGAGGCCGCGCGGACGGTGGCCGACCTCAAGCGCGACACCGACGGCGAGATCCTCGTCCAGGGCAGCAGCGACCTGCTGCGGACGCTGCAGGAGGCCGAGCTGGTCGACGAGTACCGCCTGCTCGTCTTCCCCGTCGTCCTCGGCCAGGGCAAGAGGCTGTTCGCCGAGGGCACCGCCCCGGCCGGGCTGCGGTTCACCGGGTCCACCGCGACCGGCGCCGGTGTCCTCTACGTCACCTACGAGTGGGCGGGCAAGCCCTCCTACGGCTCCGTCGCCTGATGACCGCGCGGGCGGCCGGCGGCTCGCCGCGGACCGAGGCCCGGACGGGCGGCCGCCGGCGCGTCAGCGCGGGAGACCTCTGGTGGCCGTCGCGTACGACCGGGTCATCGCCGCGAGCAGCCAGATGACGACGATCCCGAGAACTCCGTGGTACCACTGCCATCCCACCCCGATCCCGACGAACCCGTCGAGGATCATGATCCCGGCGCCGCCGACGCCCGCCAGCAGCATGACCGTGAGGACCGCCAGCATCAGCGTTCTCGGCACCCGGCGCCCCGGCGCCGTGACGGTGGCCAGGGCGACGCACGCGGCCAGCACCCCGGTCGCCGCCGCGAGCCACTGCCCCAGGGCGGGGTCGAGGAAGTAGTCCGCCGTCTCGGCGGCCGACACGGGCGGCCCGCCCGGGAACCCGAGCCTGGCCTGCGAGGCGAAGACGGCCTTCCCGGCGGCGTAGCCGAGGAACAGCACCGCCACGGCGTACGCCGGCCAGCGTCGCGGGCGATCGGAGGCAACCATGACCGCCACCGTAGGCGCCCCGCCCGCGGCGTCCTTCCCGCGAGCGGGGGATCCGCCTCCCCCACGGGAGGGACCCCCACCGGCGGCCGATCGTCTCCGGGCCCGCCAGGCGGTCCCGTCAGCGGTCCAGGACGTGCAGCGGGGGCGGGCCCCCGGTCAGCACCTCCGGGCCCGCGTCGGTGCAGGCGACCACGTCGGCCACCCGCGCGCCGAACAGGTCGGGCACGTAGATGGCCGGCTCCACGCAGAGCGTCATCCCGGCGCCCAGCACCGTGTCCTCCCCCGGCCGCAACCGCGGCCCCTCGTCGTGACCGAGGCCCACGCCCCTTCCGGCGCCGGTGGCGGCGAACCGGCCGTAACCGCTGCCGTCGATCACGCCGCGCACCGCCGCCGCCACGCCCGCGGCCGAGGCCCCCTCCCGCATCGAGCTCAGGGCAGCGGCGTGCGCGGCCAGCACCACCGAGTACATGGCCTCGAAGTCCTCCGGCGGCTCGGCGACGGCGAACACCCGCGCCACCTCCGCGCAGTAGCCGTCCCACCGGCCGCAGACCGACACCAGCAGCGCGTCACCGGGATTGATCACGCGCTCGCCCGGCCGGTGCGCGGGCCGGGCGGTGTGCTCGCCCGCGGCCACCCGCAGCGACAGCACCGCCTCGCAGCCGGACTCCAGCAGCAGCACGCGCAGCCTGGCCGCCATCGCCCGCTCGGTCACGCCGAACCAGGAGAACTCCCGCACCTGCCCGAGCACCGCCTCGGCCGCCGCGGCGGCCCGCCCGACCGCCTCGACCTCCTCCGGCTCCTTGCGCAGCCGCAACGGCGCCAGCACGGCCGCGGCGGGCACCAGCTCCGCCTCGATCGACAGCCCGAACAGCTCGCGGACGCGCATCTCCGGGTCCACGCCCACGCGCCGGGCCCGCGCCGGGACGACCCGCGCCGGGACGGCCGTCCCGGTCAGGGTGTCGGCCGTGACGACGAGGAAGGCGTCGCCCGTGCCGCCGAGGAAGCGGAAATCCGGCGACGGGCGCAGCACCAGCGCGTCGATGTCGGAGGCGGCCATGGCCGCCCGGACGGCCGCCAGCCTGCTGTCGAGGGTCACGCCGGCTCGTGCAGCCAGCAGGCGACGGGCCCGGGGGCGGGCTCCTTCTCCCGGCAGACGTCCATGGCGAGCGGGCAGCGCGGATGGAAGCGGCAGCCGGCCGGCGGGTTCGCCGGGTCCGGCACGTCGCCGGGCAGCTCGGCCGGCAGCACCCCCATCCCGTCGGGCCGGGGGATCGCCTGGAGCAGCGCCCGCGTGTACGGGTGGCGCGGGTCGGCCCACACCTCGGCCGTGTTCCCCACCTCGACGATCCGGCCGAGGTACATGACGGCGATCCGGTCGGCGATCAGCCGCACCACCGACAGGTCGTGGCTGATGAACAGCAGGCCCGCGCCCGAGTCCACCGCCAGGTCCCGCATCAGGGTGGCGACCTGCGCCTGGGCGGAGGCGTCCAGCGCCGAGATCGGCTCGTCACCGATCAGCATCCGCGGCCGGGCCGCCAGCGCCCGCGCGATGGCGATCCGCTGCCGCTGCCCGCCGGAGAACTCGTGCGGGTGCCGCGCCGCGAACTCCCGCGGCAGGCCCACCCGTTCCAGCAGGTCAGCGGGCGTCGTGGCGCGGTCGCCCGCGGTGCGCAGCCCGTCGGCGATCTGGTCGCCGACGCGGCGGCGCGGGTTCAGCGACGCGTACGGGTCCTGGAACACCATCTGGACGGCGGTGAGCGTCCGGCGGCGCAACCCGAGCGGGGTGACCGGCCGCCCCTCGAAGGTGATGGAGCCGCCGGTGACCGGGTTCAGCCCGCAGACGGCGCGGGCCAGCGTGGACTTGCCGCACCCCGACTCGCCGACCAGGCCGACGACCTCGCCCGGGCTGACGGTGAGGCTCGCCCCCGCCACGGCCCTGACGACCGGGCGGCCCGGGGACCGGTGCTCGACGACCAGGTCCTCGATCTGCAGCGTCATGCCTTCCCTCCCGGCTCCGCGGGGCCGCCTGGCTCCCCGGGCAGTGCGTCCAGCAGCGAGCGGGTGTAGGCGTGCGCGGGCTCGCGCAGCACCTGGCCCCGCGGGCCGGTCTCCACGACCAGGCCGTCTTTCATGACGCTCACCTCGTCGGCGATGGCCGACATGACGCCCAGGTCGTGCGTGACGAGCAGGACGGCCAGGCCCAGCTCGTCGCACAGGCCGCGCAGCAGCCGCAGCACGCCCGCCTGCACGGTCACGTCCAACGCCGTCGTCGGCTCGTCGGCGATGAGCACCCGGGGCGAGCAGGCCAGCGCGATGGCGATCGCGATGCGCTGCCGCATCCCGCCGGAGAACTGGTGCGGGAAGCGTCCGTACGCCTCCTCCGCCCCGGGGATGCGCACCTTGCCGAGCAGTTCGACGGCGCGGGCCCGCGCCTCGGCCCTGCCCAGCCCGAGGTGGTGGCGCATGTGCTCGGTGAGCTGCCTGCCGACCGACAGCATCGGGTGCAGGCTGGTCGCCGGGTCCTGGAAGACCATGGCCACCTGGCCGCCGCGCACCTTGTTGAGCTCCCGGGGCGGCAGCGTGAGCAGGTCGCGCCCGCCGAGGTCGATCCGGCCGGTGGCCCGCGCGCCGTGCGGCAGCAGGCCGAGCACGGCCAGCCCGGTCATCGTCTTGCCCGATCCGCTCTCGCCGGCCAGGCCGTGCACCCGGCCCTTCTCCAGGTGCAGGTCCACGCCGCGCAGGATGTCCCGGCCGCCGAGCGACACCTTCAGGCCGGTGATCTCGAGTGTCACAGCGCACGCTCCTTGATGGCCCGGGCCGTCCGGGGGTCCAGGGCGTCGCGCAGGGTGTCGCCGAGGAAGTTGAACGCCAGCACCACGGTGAGGATCGCCAGGCCCGGGAAGGTCGCCACCCACCAGCTGTCGAACACCTCGACGCCGCCTGCCACCATCGCGCCCCACTCGGGGGACGGCGGCTTGGCGCCCAGGCCGAGGAACGACAGGCCCGACAGCAGCAGCAGCGCCGTGCCGATGTCCAGCGTCGCCAGCACCAGCACCGGGCCGGTCACGTTCGGCAGCACGTCCACGCGCAGGGACCGCCAGGCCGAGAAGCCCAGCAGCCGCCCGCTCAGCACGAACTCCCGCTCCCGCACCCCGAGCACCAGCCCCCGGGTGACGCGGGCGTAGGCGGGCCAGGCCACCACCAGCACGGCCAGCACCGCGTTGGTGAGGCTGGCGCCGAGCGCCGCCGCGACCACCATGGCCAGGATCACCGTGGGGAAGGCGAACACGAGGTCGGCCACCCGCATGATGGTCTCGTCGGCCCACCGGCCGAAGTAGCCGGCGCAGGCGCCCAGCAGGCCGCCGAGCAGCACCGACAGCGCCACCAGCAGCATCGTCAGCGGGATCGTGACCCGCGCGCCGTGGATGACCCTGCTCAGGATGTCGCGGCCGAGCTGGTCGGTGCCGAACCAGTGCCCGGGACCCGGCGCGGCCAGGCGCGGCAGCTCCTGGGCGAGCGGGTCGTACGGGGCCAGCACCGGCGCCGCCAGGGCGATGACGAGCCAGGCGAGCGCGACCGCGCCGCCGGCGAGGGCCAACGGCCTCCGCCAGGCTTCGGGCAGCCGCCGCGTCAGCCCCTTGCGGCTCAGGGGGTCCCGTTTCACTGCAGCCTCACTCGGGGATCGATGACGCCGTACAGCACGTCCACGATCAGGTTGATGACCAGGTACACGACGCCCACGACGAGGCCGACGCCCATGACGGCGGGCAGGTCGAGGGTGGTGGCGCTCTTGTAGGCGTACTGGCCGATGCCCGGCCAGGCGAAGATCGCCTCGACCAGCACGGTGCCGGACAGCAGGCTGCCGAAGGCCAGGCCGGCCACGGTGATGATCGGCACCAGCGCGGAGCGCAGCACGTAGCGGAACAGGATCACCCGGCCCGGCAGCCCCTTGGCGCGGGCCGCGCGGACGTAGTCCTGCCCGAGCACCTCCAGCACCGCCGACCGGGTGAACCTGGTCAGCAGGCCGATGGTGTAGAGGGCGAGCACCAGCGTGGGCGTGATGAGATGGCCGGCGGCGGAGGCGAAGATGTCCCACCGGCCGGCCAGCAGCGCGTCGATCGTCTGCAGCCCGGTCACCGGCGGCGCGCCGCCGAGGGCCGGGTCCACCCGGCCGCTGCCCGGGGTGATCTGCAGCCGGTAGAAGAAGACGTAGAACGCCACCAGCGCCAGCCAGAAGGTCGGCACCGAGATGCCGACGAGGCTCAGCACCCGCAGCAGGTGGTCGGACAGCCGGTCGCGGCGCAGCGCCGCCAGCACCCCGAACCCGACGCCCAGCACCAGGGACACGAGGATGGCCGCGCCGGCCAGTTCCAGGGTCGCGGGCACGAACTCGGCCAGATCCTGGGCGACCGGCCGGTGGCTCTGCTGGCTGGTGCCGAAGTCGCCCTGCAGCAGGCCCTGCAGGTGCAGCGCGTACTGCTCCCACAGCGGCTTGTCCAGGCCGTGCTCGGCCCGCCACTGGGCGACGATGGCCGGGTCGCCGAGGGCCCGCTGGCCGAGGTTGGCGGCCACCGGGTCGCCCGGCACCAGGTTCGTCAGCACGAACGTCACCAGCGTGATGCCCCACGCGAGCAGGACGGCGGTGAGGAGCCGGCGGACGAGGAACCGGGCGAGCGGGTGCGCGCCCCGCCGCCGGGCGCGGGCCTGCTCCGGCCCGCGTCCCGGCAGGGGGGTCTTGCCCGAGGCGGTGTTGGACACGGTGCGCGGGCCCTACTTGGCGCCGAGGTCGGCGACGTCCACGGTCCACACCGGGTGGTACTCGAGGCCCGTCACCGAGGCGGCCGTGACGATGTTCTGGCTGGGCTGGATGAGCGGGATGAACGGGCCGGAGGCGTTGAGCTTGGCCTGCATGTCGGCGTAGGCCTGCTTGCGCAGGTCGTCGCCCACGGCCGCCGCCGCCTTCTCGCCCGACTCCTCGACCGTCTTGTCCGAGCCGGCCTTCCACCCGGCCCGCTCGCCGACCGTCTTGCCCGGCAGGAAGACCAGGTAGTCACTCGGGTCCGGGTAGTCCGGGCCCCAGTACCACAGGCCCATCTCCTCCTTGCCGTTGCGGTAGTTGTCCAGTGCCGTGGTGACCGGCGCGGGGTTCAGGTCCACCGTGATGCCCACCTCCTTGAGGTTGGCCTGGATGCGCTCGGCCAGCGGCTGGAAGGACAGGCCGTTGACCGTCAGCTCGCTCGGGTACTCCAGCTTGACCGTCGGGTTCGACAGGCCGCTGGCGGCCAGGGCGGCCTTGGCGCCCTCCAGGTCGCGCTTGGCCGCCTGGTCCGCGCCGAGCGCGCCGAGGATCTGCGACGGGATGACGCCCGGCGCCTGCGTGGCGCCCTCGCCGGCCAGCTCCAGCAGGCCCGCGTAGTCGACGCCCTTGCGCACCGCCTCGACGAACTTGGCGTTCGGCGTGGTCTTGCTGATCTCCTGGTTCTGGTTGGCGAACAGGAAGATGACGTTGGCCGACGCGGTCTTCTTGACCTGGAGGTTCGCCGGCATGCCGGTCACCTGGTCGCCGGAGAGGTTGAGCGCCACCTGGCTGTCGCCGCGCTGGACGTTCAGCTTCTGCGTGGCCGCCTCGACGTTGCGGATGACGACCTTGTCGTAGGCGGGCTTGGTGCCGTAGTACTTCGGGTTCGCCTTGAGCACGACCTGGCTGCTGACGTTGAACGACTCGATCGTGTACGGGCCGGAGCCGGCGGACGCCGAGTTCAGGTACTGCTCGGCCTTGTCCTGCGGGTCGGCGGTGGCGCCGTTCTGCTTGGCGACCTTGCTGTTGAGGATGCCGAGGGCGGGGTTCGGCAGGATGTACGGCAGGGCCGGGTTGGCCTGCTTCGAGGTCAGGGTGACGGTCGAGTCGTCGGTCTTGGCCACCTCCACGCCGTCCAGCAGGAACGACGGGGTACCCTTCATGTCGCGCACCCGGGTCAGGGAGAACACCACGTCATCGGCGGTGACCGGAGAGCCGTCGGCGAACGTGGCGCCCTGCTTGAGCTTGAGGGTGACGACCTTGCCGTCCTCCGACAGCTCGTACGACTCCGCCAGCGCCGGCACGGGCTTGGTGACGTCGCCGCCGTCGAAGGTGAGCAGCGTCTCGTAGGTGGCCTTGCCGACGATCAGGCCGGTCGGCTCGTACGTCCGGCCGGGGTCGGCCGTCTTGAGGTCGAAGGACGTGTCGATGACGAGCGTCTTCGCGCCGCTCTGGGCGGCTGGGGCCTGGGCGCCGCCGCTTCCGCAGGCGGCGAGGGCGAGAGCACCGGCGAGCAGCACTGCCGCCGTCTGGGAGCGGGTCGCCATGGTTGTCCTCCAGATGGACGATTAGCCGAAAGATGTCGAGGATTGTCCGGCAGAACGTCCAGGCGCTGTGTAGTTACTGAGACGTATATATCGAGCGAAGGGGTAACGATGAGTGATATTTCCAGCCATGGGGGCAGTGGTGGTGGTCCGTCTGGACGGATCGGCATCGGCCTCGACCTGGACGCCACCCATCTGAAGATCCTCGAGGTCCTGCGGGACAACGGCAGGATCTCGGTCTCCTCGCTCGCCGAACGGGTGGGCATCTCCCGGGCCAACGCCTACACCCGGTTCGAGGCGCTGCGCGCCGACGGCGTGATCAAGCGTTTCACCGCCGAGATCGACCACGTCCGGACCGGTCTCGGCATCACCGCGCTGATCTTCGTGACCGTGCGGCAGCAGATGTGGCGGCAGTTCCGGGCCGAGCTGGCCCGGATGCCGGAGGTCGAGTACTGCGCGATCACCACCGGCCAGCACGACGCGATGATCCAGGTGCGGATGGCGGACGTGGCCGAGGTGCACACCATGGTGACCGACCGGCTGGCCAACATCCCCGCCGTGAAGGCGACGGAGACGGTGTTCATCCTGGACGAGGTGCTCAAGCGGCCGTACGTGCTGCCCAGCGACCGCGACAAGACCCGCCCTGCGCGCCGGCCCGTCCAGGAGGAGCAGCGCGGGGATGTGCCGCTCGGCAAGATGCGTTTCGTCGGGGCGGCCGAGGGCCGCGCCGCCCTGCGCAAGGACGACTGAACGTCCGGGCGGCCGCCTCCGGAGCGGCGGCCGAGGCAGGGCGACGGGCAGCGGGACGGCGGGAAAGGGTGTCGGGCGAGTCAGGCGACCTCGGTGCACACGCTCACGTGGCGGGTGTCGTCGCCGTCGAACTGGAACTCCTCCACCAGGCGCAGCCGCCCGTCCGGCTCGGTCTCGATCCGGCTGCTGCTCTGCCCCACCGCGCGGCCCCCGCTCTTCAGCGCGTGCACGTACGTGATCGAGATCGAGTCGCCGTCCCTGGTGCCGACGAACTGGCCTACCGTGACGGTGTCGCCGGTGTAGCTGCCCCACACCACCCCGTCGGACTCCCAGTACCTGAACTCGGTGGGCGCCTCCGGGTCCACCTCGCTCGCCGTCGAGCTCACCATCACGAATCTGCGGTCGTTCAGAACGTTCACACTCCCCATGATTCTGCGCCTTCTCTGACACGAAGCCTGCGGCTGGACGAATGGCACAGTCAGCGCCGCCCGCCCGGCGATCCGTCCAGCGGAAGCCCTCTCCCTCTCACGGCGGCGGACCTTCGGTCCGGCGTCCGGGCCCCACGAGTGATCGCGGGCGGGCGGGGCATAATCGTCCATGGCTTGTTCGATCAAGCGAGGGCGTGCCGGTGAATCGTCTGGTGATTCCGCACCACATGTTCGAGGCCCTGGCGAGCGGACGGGGTGGTTCCGCGGCGGGCCGCTTCCTGGCCGCCGCCGCCCGTGACCGCCACCTGGTGCTCCTGCGGGCCGTGGCCGACGGCGCGGGGTCCGGTGCGGTCCGTGACGCCTTCGACGCGCTGGCCCGCATGCACGACGCCGCGCCGGAGCGGGTCGACCCGCTGCTGCGCTATCCGGCCGTGGGGGCGTGGGCGCTGTCCGCCCTGCGCGGCCTTCGGACCGGCGGCGGGCACCCGGCCCAGATGGGCGCCCTGGCCGCCGCCGCGGCGTTACGGGCGGGCCTGCGCTTCGAGGTCTCGCTGTCCGGGCGCGGGGGCGGCGTCATGCTGCCCTCGCTCGGCCGCGCCTCGGTCGGCCCCGGAGACTGCCTGGTCCGGGTCGTCCCGCCCGCGGCCTCCTTCGTCACTCCGGCGTCACGGGCCGAGGCCGGCGGGGCGGGCTGGCAGGGGCTGCGCACGATCATCGCCGAGCACCCGCACGGCGACCTGCGCATCACGCTCGACGACCTCGACCCGCACCGGTTCCCCGCCATCGGCCATCTGGCGCCGCGGCTGTCCGAGGCCGAGGTCGCACGGTGGCGGGAGCTCTTCCAGGAGGCGTGGCGGATCCTGCGCGACCACCACCCGGCCACGGCCGCCGAGATCAGTTCGATGATCTCGGTGGTCGTCCCCCTGTCGGGCACGGTGTGGGCGGCCAGCGGCACCTCGCGCACCACGTTCGGCTGCGTGGCGCTCGCCCGGCCGCGCGGCGCCACCGCGCTGGCCGCGACGCTCGCGCACGAGGTGCAGCACGCCAAGCTGACCACGCTGCTCTATCTCGTCGACCTGGTCGCGGGAGATCCTCGGATCCGCTACTACGCGCCGTGGCGGCACGACCCACGGCCCATCACCGGGCTCCTGCACGGGACGTACGCGCACCTCGGCGTCGCGGAGTTCTGGCGGCGGCAGCGGCACGTGGACGGCGGCGACGACGCGCACGCCGAGTTCGCCCGGTGGCGCGAGGCCGCGGCCGGCACCGCGCAGGTGATCCACGACAGCTCCGCCCTCACCCCGACCGGCCGCAGGTTCCTCGACGGCATGACGCGCACGCTGCTCGCCCTCAGGGACGAACACGTCCCGCCGCGGGCCGTCGAGCTCGCCCGCCGGGCCGCCGACCGGCACCGGCGCGACTACGGCGCCGCCACCCGCCCTCCGGCGTAGCGGCACCGAGAGCGACCACGGTGTCAGGTCGGGGCGGTGGCGCTGTCAGGCGCGGCGGTGCTCAGGGCGGCAGCGGTGCTCAGGGCGGCAGCGGTGCCAGGTGGGCGGCGGTGCTCAGATGGGCGGCGGTGCTCAGATCGGCGGCGGGTCGAAGTCGAAGTCGAGCCGTTCGCCGTTCGTGATGGCGAGCACCGACGCGTGTCCGGCGCCGAGCCGCCGCTGCAGGCGGCCCAGCGCCTTGTCCCGCAGCTGCCGCGCCGCCTCCTCCTTGCCGAGCCGGGTCAGGTCCAGCGCCAGGTTGGCCACGCAGCCCAGCACCATCGGGTGGTCGGGGCCGAGCAGCTGCCGCAGGTGCTGGAGGGTCTCCTCCCCCGCCGACACCGCCTCGTCCCACCTGCCGAGCGCCGACAGGTCCGCGATGAGGCCGAGCATCGCCGTGAGCGTGTAGTGGTGGGCCGGCCCGAGCAGCTCGCTGAGCCGTCTCGCCGAGAGCTCGTGCAGCTCCCGCGCCCTCTCATGCTCCCCCAGCAGCCTCATCAGCAGGGCCAGGTTGCCGCGGCAGCCGTGGGTGTAGGGGTGGTCCGGGCCGTTGATCTTCCCGTAGGCCAGCGTGACCAGCTCCGCGACGGGCACCGCCGCCTCCACCCGCCTCGCCTCGCGGTAGGCGTTGATCAGCGCCATCTCGGCGGCGAGCTTGTCCGGATGCTGGTCGCCCATCAGGCGCCGGTAGCGCTGCACGAGGTCCTCGACGTAGGCCACGACCTCTTCGGAGCCGCCTTCGGCCTTGCGCATCGCGATGGCCAGGTCGCCGGCGGCCCGCAGCGTGGTCGGGTGGTCGGCGCCGAGGGTCGCCACCCCGACCGCGTAGACGTCCTCGCCGAGCTCACGCGCCTCGGCGTAGTCGCCGCGCAGCCTGATGACCCGGACCAGGTTGTTCATGACGATCTGGGCCGTGGGGTGGTTGGGGGTACCGTACAGGTCGCGCAGCGCGCTGTAGACGTGCTTGAGCAGGCCTTCGGCCTCCTCGTACCGGCTGGTGAGCGTGAGGTCGAGGGCCAGGCTGGTGCGCATGCGGAGGGTGCGCTCGTCCATCTCGCCGAAGGCGGCGCGGTGCCGCTCCACCGCCGCGGAGCTGAGCGCGAACGAGTCGGCGAACAGGCCCATCGCCCGCAGGTCCGTGCAGTGGTTGTTGGTCAGCCGCAGCGTCTCCTCGTCGTCGGGGCCCAGGTCTCGCTCGGCCTCGGCGAGGGCCTGCGAGCCCACCTCGAACGCCTCGCGGTAGCGGCCCACGAACCGCAGCGAGATGCTCAGGTGCCGCTTCATCGTGCACAGGTCGCGCGGGTTGGGGGTGGGGTCGGCCTGCCACGCCTCGACGCACTCGCGGGCCAGGGCCAGCGCTCCCGGCGCGTTGCCCGACTGGTAGAGGTAGCGGACCACGTCGTGCAGCAGCGGCCGGACCGCCGGGTCGGCGGACTGCGCGATCTCCGCGGGCCCCAGGTGCGGCATGAGCCGCGCGAACGCCGGCCAGGTGGCGGTGTCGTCCGGCTCGCTCGGCACCGCCTCCGCCAGGAGCCGCCGCACGTTGTGCCGGAACCTGTCGCGGTCGCTGTCGCTGACGTCCTCGCGCAACAGAGCCTGCACCAGGCGATGGACCAGGAGCGTCTGGTGCTCCCGGTCGATCTGCACGAGCGCGTAGCGGCCGAGCGCGCCGACGGCGCGGCTGAACCGGAGCGGGTCGTCGAGGATGTCCGACAGGGGCGGCTCCACCGTGCCCCGGCTGGTGCTGAGGACGTCGCGCGGGATCGGGTCGGCGCCGAAGAAGGCCAGCAGGTGCAGGAGCTCGACGGCGTCGGGCTGCTCCTCGCGCAGCGTGGCCACCGACAGCGCCCACGTCGCCGTCAGCGGCACGTCGTACTCCATCGGCCGGCCCTCGGCCAGCAGCTTGCCGGTCTGGTTGCGGAGCAGGGCCAGGTATTCGGTGACCGGCATGCCGGTCTCGGACTGCAGCGCGCCGGCCTGGTCGAGGGCGAGCGGCAGGTCGCCGAGCGCCTCGGCGAGCGCGTCGGCCTCGCTGCCGACGATGCCGGGCACCCGCCGGTCCAGGAACTGCCGGCTCTCGGCACGGGAGAAGACGTCGACGGTCAGGGTCTCCACGACGCCGTTCCAGGCGAAGTTGCGGGAGGTGATCAGGACGCCGCCCGGCCCGTCGGGCACGAACTCCATGATCGACTCGGGCGCGTGGGCGTTGTCGAAGATCAGCAGCCACCGCTCGTACGGCTCGCCCTTGCGCAGTGCCTCGATCACCGCTTCGGCGGCGTCGGCCACGCCGATCTCGTTGGCCTTGGGCAGGCTGAGATAGGGGGCGAGCCGGGCGATCGACGAGGCGATCAGCAGGGGCTGGTCCGACGGGACCCACCAGACCACGTCATAGTCCGATTTATACCGATGTGCGTACTCTGCTGCGATTTGCGTCTTGCCTACTCCGCCGAGTCCGTGGAGCGCGGTGGGCAGCACCGCCGTGACGCCACCACTGACCCCGCGGCGAAGCTGTTCGAGCAGCTCCTCACGTCCGGTGAAGTCCTTGTTGCGAGGCGGAACCCGCCCCCACACGTGAGGCCTGCGCCGCATCTCGGTCATGTCCGCTCCATAAAACTCAGCACACAGTCATCGTAGACATGAACGCCGCGGTTTTTGAGCAAGGAAGACGGTAGCCAAGACCATGATGGGCAAGTGATGATGATTACCGGGGTGAACGGAAGGAGATCGGGCCACGATGGCGCATTCTCCGCGCGACGTCGAGACCGAAATTGTCGATTTGACCGATTTATCGCTGTCCGCCATGGGATCGATCGGGCAGCGGCGTCTCCATCAGGTGGTCATGCGCATTCTGGCCGCCGACGCCGATCCGGCGGAGCCGCTGTTCGGCGGCGACCCGCCGTCGTCCCGGCCACCCGACGAGCAGCAGTGATGCGCGGGCGTCCGCGCCAGGCCCCGCCGTGGGCCCTGCGACGCCACGACGACCTGCGCAAGTCACCCGCCGGCCCCGGCGTTTCCTCTATCGTTGCTGCAGTGTCCACCGTCGCAAGGTACTGGTCATGGCCGCGAACAACGTGATGGCCCCCAATACCGCCTGCCCGTTTCCTGGCTTGCGCCCTTACCGGTCGACGGAAGAGGGCCTGTTCAGGGGACGCGCTCAGGAGTCCGCGCAGCTCGCAGCGCTTTGGCGCACCCGGGCATTGACGGTTCTGCACGGGCCTTCCGGAATAGGGAAATCCTCCCTTCTTCATGCCGGTGTTCTACCCCTTTTGCGGCGAATTGGGGCAGATGTGCTTCCGGTGGGCGGAGTAACGGCCGGACCGGTGTTCCCGGAGGCGGCGATCCCGTCGGCCAACCCGCTCGTCCGCGCGCTGCTGCGGAGCTGGGTGCCGGACACGTCGCTGCCCCCGGCGGGCGTCCACCGGTTCCTGCGGCGGGCCGGGCGCCCTTCCCGGCCCGTCCTCGCGGCCGTCGACCAGCTCGAGGACGCCTACGCGGGCGACCGTGACGCCGCGCGGCGCGAGCTTCTCGGCCTGCTCGCCCCGGCCCGGCACGTCCACCTGCTGCTGTGCATCCGCGACGACTGGCTCGACGCCTTCCTCGGCGAGGCGGAGGGGCTCTTCCCCGACATCGCCCTGTTCGGGCTGGGCGGGCTCGCCCCCGCGGCGGCGGCCGAGGCGCTGGGCCGCCCCCTGCGCGACGCGGGCCGCGTCGTTCCCCCGGCCACGGCCGAGGCGCTGGCCGACGACCTGGCCACGGAGCGGATCGTCGACGAGACCGGCCGCGTGCGGGCGAGCGAGCACCTGGAGGCGGTGCAGCCGTGGCAGTTGCAGGCCACGTGCCTGTGGCTGTGGCGCACCTGGCCCCAGGGCCATGGCGCGCCTCCCGGCACCCCGTCAGCCGTCACCTCGTCAGCCGTCACCCCGGCACCCGGCGACCCGGCACCTGGCGCCCTTGCATCGGGCGATCCGCCAGGCGGTCCCGTGGGAGCAGCCGCCGACCCGTCGGGCGGCGACCCGTCGGGGGTGACCGACGGCGCGATCCGTGGCGTGCTGTGGGATGCGATCTGGCGGGTGGCGGCCGCATTCGACCATGACCCCGTCCGCCTGTGCGGGTGGCTGGCCACCCACCTGGTCGCCCCGTCAGGAGCGGCCGGCACGCTGGCGGAAGGTCCCGCCGAAACCGCAGGCATGCCCAACGCGGTGCTGCGGGCTCTGGTGCGGCGGTCCGTCCTGCGGGTGACGGTCAGCGGCGGCGCGCGCACCTACGTCCTCGGCCACCGCCTTCTCGCGCCCCTCGGGCAGCTCGCCCGGCAGGCCGGCGCCCTCGGCGTCCCGGCGCTCGGGCTCTCCGACCGGCTGCGCGCCGCGCTGGAGGCGCTCGCGGACGGCGACCAGAGCAGAGCCGAACGGCACGCCCGCCACGTCGTCACGACCGCCACCCACGACCTGCGGCTGCAGATCGACGCGCACACCATCCTGGGCAACGTCGCCTTCGCCCGAGGTCAGCTCGCCGTGGCGCAGGACGCCTACCAACGCGTCCTCGTGCTGCTGGAGACCCAGCGGGACAAGGCGTCCGTGGGGGTCATGCTGGCGGCGATCGGCCGGCTGTCGCTCAGCCGGGGCGACCTCCCGGCCGCCCAGGGCCTGCTCCGCGCCGCGGCGGCGCGCCTGCCGGCGGACCGGTCGATCAAGGTCGAGCTGGCCAGGGCCCTGGCGGGCACCGGCCAGCGCACGGCGGCGGTCGCCATCCTGAGCACCGTCATGACGGCGGCCGAGGACGACGAGGCCCACGCCCTGCACCGTGACCTCGTCACCGAGATGAGCGACCACGCGACATGAGGCCCCGGGAAGACCGGGACATGACCTGACCCGGCCGCCACGTCGGGGCGTGTCCCTGCGCAGGCCGTGCGCCAGGAGGGGTGAGGAGGGCGCGTCAGGCCGGCGCGTCAGATCGGGCTCGTCCCGTCGGGCGCGTCAGGCCGGGCTCGTACCGTCGGGCGCGTCAGGCCGGGCTCCTACCGCCGGGTGCGTCAGAATGGGCGCGTCAGGCCGGGCGCGTCAGGATGGGCGGCGGGTGAGGCGGCCGTCCGGGAGGCGTTCCCAGCCTGACGGTACGCGCGCGCCGTCGGCCGCGATGGCGTCGGTCAGGTCGAGGCCCACGAGTTTGACCACCGTCAGGTCGACGCCGTCCAGCCGCGCCTGCCGGAGCTCGGCGCCGGACAGGTTGGCGTCGGTGAGGTCGCAGCCGCTCAGGTCGGCCCACGTCAGGCATATGTCGCTGGCCACGGCGCCGGCCAGCACGGCACCAGCCGCGGACAGGCGCTCGGCGTCGGCCCCCGACAGGGTCGCCCGCCGCAGCACCGCTCTGGCCAGTCCCGCGTCGCGTAAGATCGCGCCGTTGAGTTCGGCCTCGGTGAGGTCCGCCCGCACCAGGTCGGCCCCCGTGAGGTCGGCCTTAGCGAACCGGGCCCCGACGGCGCGGATATCCGCGAGCCTGGCGTGCCGCAGGTTCGCCCCGCGCAGGTCGGCGCCGCCGAGTTCGGCCCCGGCGAGATCGGCGCCGGGGAGGCCTGCCGCCTTCAGCAGGGCGCCGGCGAGCCGGGCGCCGCCCAGCCTCGCCCCGTCGAGCCGGGCACCGCGCAGGTCGGCGTCGTCCAGCGTCGCCCCGCTCAGGTCGGCCGCCGTGAGGTCCGCCCCGGCCAGCACGGCACCGGTGAGGTCGGCTCCGGCCAGCTTGGCGCCCACGAGGTCCAGGTGGTCGAGCCGGGCGCCGTGCAGCCTTAGCCGCCCCTGGTCCGCGTCGGCCGACCGGCGGACCAGCGCCGTCATCGCGGCCTGCAGGTCCTGCGGAACCTGCGTGACGGGGCCGGGCCTGGACTGCGACGTCCGCCGGACGAAGGCCGCCAGCGCCTCCATGACGGCCGGATGGTCGCGCGGCGAGTCGCGGGCGATGCGTTCCAGCGAGTGGATGCCGCCGAGCCGGATGTCGGCGGCCTCGTTGCCGAGCTGGTCGACGGCACGCATGAATCGGTCGGTCAGCTGGGCGTTCTCGCTCTGCTCCAGCGACCGCCGGGTGGCCTCGGTCTGCTCGCGCGCCTGCAGCATGGCCAGTTCGAGCGTCTGCCGGTTCAGCTCGCTCTGCTGGCGCGCCAGGTTGAACGTGCGCGCCGTGTAGACGAACCCGCCCAGGGCGAGGACTCCGGCCAGGACCTGGATGACGCGCCCGCGTGCCGCGTCCCTGGCCACGCGCAGCTCCTTGCCGCGCTCGGGCCCGGCGAGATGCTCCACGTCGTGCGCCGCGATCAGGTCCGCGAGCGGCCAGAGCAGGAACGTCAGCACGGCGACCACCGCGACCCCGGCGGCCGAGACGGCGATCACGATCCCGATCCCGCTCCGCCGGCGCGGCGGCGGCTGTTCCTTCGCTGCTTCACCCACACAGCCACCGTAGAGGCGGGTGGCCGCCGCGCAAGGTGCCGTCCGGAGCCGTTTCCCGGTCCCCGGCGGTTCAGGAGCGCTCCGGCTCGTAGTGCAGGGCGGTGACGCCGCACGCGAACGGGCGGGCGGCGACCAGGCGGAGCCGCCGGCGGGCGCCGGCGGCGAACACGGGCAGGCCACCCCCGGTCGCGACCGGGTTGACGAACAGGTGCAGCTCGTCGAGCAGCCCCTTGGCGATCAGTTCGGCCGCCAGCGTGGCCCCGCCGTAGGTGATGATGTCGCCGCCCGGCTGTTCCTTCAGCCGGTGCACGGTCTCGGCGAGGTCGCCGCCGGCGACGACGGCGTTCTCCCACGGCGACTCGGTGAGGGAGTTGGAGATCACGACCTTGGGTGTGGCGTTCATCCAGTCGATGGACTTCTGGTCCTCGCCCTCGGGCCCGGCGGCCCAGGCCGGGATGAACCCCTCGGCGAGCCTGCGGCCCAGCACCATGCAGTCCACCGGCCGGCTGAGCTCGTCGACGTAGGCGTTGAGGTCGTCGGTCCACGGGCCCGCCAGCCAGTCCATCGCCCCGCCCGGGCCGGCCAGGTAGCCGTCGACGGTGGTCTGGACCTGGAGCTTGAACGTACGCATGAGGGTTCCTCTCGGGATGTTGCGGCGGCGTGTCCGCCTTGGCGATGAGTCAACCCTCCCATCAGGCCCTTAAGGTTTCCTTCCGCCGGCCTTACGGGACCACGGGCGGGGGACCCGGACGGCGCGACCGGGCCGCACCGGCCGGTCACGGTGCGGACGGATCGGACGGGGGGCGCGCGCGGCCCGTCACGGTTGATCGCTCGTGGGCGTTTCGTCCTCGGCCTGCCTGGGGGCGGTCCGTCGCTCGGCGATGACCAGGGTGACCGCGGCCAGCAGGTAGAACGGGGACAGAACCAGCAGGTATCCCATCGACAGGTCGCTGCTGTCCAGCGCTGACATCCCGGCGTAGCCGAGGGCCAGCCCGAGAACCGCCAGGGCCGCCGCCGCCCAGAACCTGACGCGGCGGCCGCGCTCCCCGGGCAGCACGAGCACGACGGCGGCCAGCAGGAGGACCAGGCCGGATTCCAGGGCGTACTCGAGCAGCCGGAGAGCGAGCGGTGAGCGGCTCGTGGCGATCATCGCCACCGTCGCGGTGTCCGCCGGGGCACGGCTCACCTCCTCGCCGTGGTCAGCCGGATCCGTTCCGACGAAGGGATGCTCGGTGCTGAGCAGCTGCGGGAGACCCGCCAGGACGAGGGTCAGCACGCGCCAGAACGCGGGAGTCTCCCTCCACCGTCGCAACCGTGCCTCCACAGCCTCGATCCGTTCCCCGTCAGGCGACTCGGCCGTGCGACGACGTCGCTCGCCGGCCTCCAGGCGCGGCGGCCGGAGATCAGCATCTCACGCCCGCTCGTCCGGCACGCGGAACAGGTGCATGGCCACCGTTGACGTGGACTTGCCGCAGGGTGCGGGCTGTGTGACGGCCCCGTTCACCGGTTGCATGTCCATATATCTGGACGGCAACCCATATGCTGACACCATCGGTGCACGTCGAGATGGAACGAGCATGAAGCCCCCGTTGATGAAGTCGGCCGAGCGTACGGTCCGCGTTCTGGAGACCCTGGCCGAGGCGCGCGGGAATCTGACCCTGTCGCAGCTCCAGCAGCGCACCGGTTTCCCGCGCAGCAGCCTGCACGGCCTCATGCGGACGCTGGTCGAGCTCAACTGGGTGGAGGCGGACCCGGCCACGTCGACGTTCGGCATCGGGCCGCACGCGCTGCTGACCGGGACCGCGTACCTGAAGAAGGACCCGGCGCTGCCGTTCGCCCGGCAGGCCCTCGACGATCTGCGGGCCGAGGTCGGCCACACGGTGAACTTCGCCCGCCGGGACGGCGCGCACGTGATCTTCCTGGGCTCGCGGGAGGCGCGAGACGCCCCGCACACGCCGCCCAAGGTGGGCGGGCGGCTGCCCGCCCACGCGACCGCGCTCGGCCAGGTGCTGCTCGCCCAGCTCACCGACGGCGAGGTCGCGGCCCTGCTGCCCGCCACGCTGGCGGCCCGCACCGAGCACACCGTCACCGACCGGGCACGCCTCGCCGGCGAGCTGGACCGGGTGCGCGTCCGGGGGTGGGCCTACGAGCGGGGGCAGTGCACGCCCGGCGTGGCCTGCGTGGCCGCGACGGTCGACTACCGCATTCCCGCCACGGACGCGATCAGCTGTTCGGTGCCGGACGGGCTCGCGCCGGCGCTGGTGGAGCGTGTCACCGAAGCGCTGGTGCGGCACACCCGCGCCCTGGCCGCCACCCTGCGCAGGGAGGGCATCCGCTAGGTCACGGCTGTTCGGGGTCCGGCAGGGCGGCGAGGATCGCGGCGACGCTCTCCCAGTCGGCCACCTCGACGCGGTCGGCCGTCAGGCGCAGCCGCCTGCCGATCCCCTGATGGCCCTCCTCCAGCGACTTGAGGCCCTGGGTGAACTGGCCGGAGACGGCCTCGTACCCCCTCTCGCCGCCCTCCCCCTTGAAGAAGGTGGTGCCGAGCGTGCCCTGGCCCCAGAAGTCACCGATGGCGTTCAGGTCGTCGGCCGCCTGCCTGGCGACGTCCGCGAGATCGACGGCCTCGTCCTCGAAGACGCCGGCGACCGCCCTGAGGTGGCGGGGATAGATCTCCATGGGCAGGCGGAGCACCATGCCGGGCCGGACCGCCGCGGGGTCGGCGAGGACGTCGCGGTTGGCCTCGTAGATGGCCTTCCACCGCGAGGCGTCCTCGAAGTACTCCTCGGCGAGGCTCCACAGCGTGTCCTCCGGCGTCAGCGTGACGCTCTCCGGCCGCTCCGGGGGTTCGGTCATGAGTCTCTCCTCAGCCGGCGGGTTTGTGGGCCATGGTGAAGTAGAGCAGGATCCTGCCCAGGGTCTCCTTCCAGGTGGGGACGAGCTCCCCACCGCTCTGCCCGTTCAGCAGGTCGTAGCTGGGCCCGTAGCCGATCGAGCCGCCGGCCATGCGTCCCAGGAAGTACTGGAGGTCGGCGTTCTTGGTGACGGCGCGGGCCGCGGGCATCGCCGCGTCGAACACCCCGTAGAAGGCGACCGAGGCCGCGAACTCCTTCAACGCCTGTCTGGTGTTGTCGCCGAGCGAGCCCGGGTCCTCGCCGCGTGCCGCCCGGACGCCGGCCACCACGGCCACGTCGCCGACGGCGAAGAACGTGCTCCCGATCGTGTATTCGGTGAGCTTGCTGGCCACGATCCTGGCCACGGCGTGTTCGAGCAGCTTGGACAGCATCTTCGCCTGCAGCCGCCGGATGAGGAACTGCGTGATCTGGTAGGCCACCCCCGCCTGCCAGGGGAAGGTGGTGATGAAGACGAAGCTCGCGAAGTTCGCCAGGGCGGCCGTCCAGTAGGCGTGCTGCGCCGTCTCGACGACGTCCGCGTACTCCTCGCACGCCTCGCTGTTGCGGCGGCAGACCTGGGCGAGCAGGCCGGGGTATCCGACGTCGGGAGGCGGCGGGTAGAGCCCGGCGGTGACGGTCTCCTTGAACGCCTCGACGCCCTCGCCGGCGTTCCTCTTCCACACCGCCTCGGCGGCGGGGTAGGTGTACTGCGGGCTCTGCTCGAGGCGGTCGGCGAGCCGCGACCAGACGTCACGGGCCTGCCGGGCGCGCGCCGGGTCGCCGTCGGGGTACTCGACAGCGAGCATCTTGAAGACGAACGCCGCGATCCCGAGCGTGCCGGTGGCGTAGATCGAGACCCGTCCGGGCCGGACGCTCAACGGCCCGGGTCCAGCGGGGTGCCGTCGAGGAAGGGCCCTACCAGCTCCCTGGCCCGCCTTTCGGCGTCGGCGGTCGCCTGGCCGGCCGCCGAGAGCACGGCCTCGGCCAGTTCGGCCGAGCCGAGCCGCAGAGCCCGCGGATCGATCGTGAGACCGACCAGCGCGCCGGTCAGCGAGGTCTCGGCGGTGACACGCCCCTGCTCGTCCGTGCCGCGGCCCCGGACCCCGGCGATCTGCTCCTGAAGCTCCCGCAGCGCGGCGACCTCGCCGCTGAACTGCTCCAGCAGCCGGTCGAGCTCCTTGTCACCGCTTCCCTGAAGCGGGTCCACAGGCGATGTCATCGTGCTCCTGGCCCTGGCACGCTCGGCCGCGTGCGGGGCGGGTCGGGTACATGATCGACCTAAAACCTAATACAACTGGTAGGTAATAGGGAAATCCTTGGGTGGCGCCTTCCGGCCGATCATCGTACCGGCGCGGGGCACGTGGAGGGACGCCCGTGCCTGCGGGCCGACGCCCCGGTGGGCCGCCGACGCGGCCCTCGGAGGACCGGGCCGCGGGACGCCGTCGTCACACGGCGGGCCCGGGGACGTGGCCGGCACTCGTCACGGTGAGCCTCCGCCGGGCCAGCCCTGAGCGGCTCGGGCGGCGTAGACCTTCTTCGGCACGACCATCCGCCAGGCCTCCACCACCAGCTCGCACATCTCGTCGTGGTCGAGGACGGCCATGCGGGCGCACACCCAGTTGTAGCGCAGGTCGCTCTCGGGAGGCAGGAGGAACTTCGACGGCTCGGCGGCCACCAGCGCGGCGCGTTCGTCCTTGGGGAAGGCGAAGCCCAGCACCGTCTCGTCACGCGAGAACGACACGTACACGATCGAACCCACCCGGAACTTGATCCGATCCCGGACGAGGTGCTCCGACGAACGCGGCAGCGTCACCGCGAGCCGCCGCACGTCCTCGACTGTGACCATGCCGCCACCCTAACCATCCAGCGGTCGGAGCGGTCGGGAGCCGGACGACGCCCCTCCGCGCGGACCTGCCCCTGCGGCGTTTCCCCGCGGTCGGCACCGGCACCCGAGCACGTCGGCCGTCAGCTCATCCGCCACCCCTGGCCTGGGAGTCGAGGCCGCTGCGGAGCAGCGTCCAGGCCCGTTCGGCGGTCTGGCGCCGGACGGCCGCCGGGTACTTCGACAGCACTCCGGCGATCATGGCGACGGCGAGGACGAGGTCGTCGACGGTGGCGTCCGCGCGGACGCGCCCCGCCCGGCGGGCCTCGGCGAGCGGGCCGTCCAGCAGGGCCGCCACGCGGTCGCGCACGCGGAGGACACGCGGGTCGGCCGGCGTCGCGCTCACCATGTCGATGAACGCCGTCGAGGCGATCGTCTGCTCCGTCATCAGCGCCAGCACGTCGTCGAGCGTCGTGCCGGGCTCGGCGGCCAGCGCCTCCAGCTCGCCGACGCCGTCCTCGAACACGGCCAGCGCCAGGCTGACACGGTCGGGGAAGTGCCGGTAGAGGCTGCCCTGGCCGACGCCCGCGGCGCGGGCGATCGCGGTGAGCGGCGCGTCGTAGCCATCGGCGGCGAACAGCTCACGGGCCGCCGCGATCAGCGCGGCCCGGTTCGCGGCGGCGGCGCTGGGCCCTCGGTTGGTACGGCGGGCGTCCGGCATGGCGGCCAGCGTAGCAACCGGACGATGTCATCCGGTCGGCCTCGACACCGGCCGGGCGGGCGCGTTACGGTGACAACCGGACAGCACTGTCCGGTTGTCGAGCAGCGCGTCACGGCGCGGCTGTCGCCGGACCCTCGCCCTCCAGCGCGTGCCGTGGTCGCCCGGCCGCCGTCACTCCCCCTCGAAAGGACGCGCACGTGACCATCCCCACCTTCGACAAGCGCATCGCGCTGGTCACCGGAGCGGGCTCCGGCATCGGCCGGGCGATGGCCGTCGCCTTCGCCGCGGCCGGCGCCCGCGTCGTGGTGTGCGACATCGACGCCGGCAGCGCCGCGGACACGGCCGCCGGGATCGGCGACGCCGCCCTTCCCGTGACCGCCGACATCTCCGCCGAGGACTCCGTGGCCGCGCTGGTCGAGACCGCGATCAGCACGTACGGCCGCATCGACGTCCTGTGCAACAACGCCGGGATCATGGACACGATGGCGCTGCCCGCCGACATCCCGCCGCACCTCTGGGAGCGGGTGCTGCGCGTCAACCTCACCGGGACGTTCCTCGTCACGCACGCCGTGCTGCCGCACATGCTGAGCCAGGGCGGCGGCGCGATCGTCAACACGGCGTCCGAGGCGGGCATCCGCGGCGGCGCCGCCGGCGCCGCCTACACCGCCTCCAAGCACGGCGTCGTCGGCCTGACCCGCAGCGTCGCCTGGGCGTACGCCAAGGACGGCATCCGCTGCAACGCCATCCTGCCCGGCCCCACCCTGACCGGCATCGTCACGAACACCACCCTCGACCCGGCCGGCGCGGCCCGGCTGTCTCCCGTGCTCACCCTCGGCGAGCGGCTGGCGCAGCCCGAGCAGATGGCCGACGCCGCCCTCTTCCTCGCCTCGGACGCGGCCTCCTTCGTCAACGGCGCGATCGTGCCCGTGGACGGCGGCTGGTCCGCGGCCTGAGCAGCCGCGCACCGGCCGCCCCAGGGCAGGCGTGCCACCCTCGGCCCGGGTCGGGGCGGCGGCCGGTTCTCGCGGAGGGGTCAGGCGGAGAACGCGAGGCCGTCCCGGCTGATCTCGTGCTCGAGGGGCAGGCCGTCGAGGAAGCGGAAGAGCTCGCCGGCGGCGAGTTCGCCGAGTCTGGCCTGGTCGGTGCCGAGGCTGCCCGCGATGTGCGGGGTGATCAGCGCGTTCGGCAGGGTGAAGAGGGGATGCCCGGACGGCAGTTCCTCCGGCTCGGTCACGTCCAGCACGGCGAAGACGTCGTCCCTGGCGGTCAGGAACTCCACCAGCGCGTCGTGGTCGACGAGCCCGCCCCTGGCGGTGTTGAGCAGCGTGCCGCCGTCCGGCATCAGGGCCAGGCGGGCCGCGGAGATCATGTGGTGGGTGGCGGCGTTGTGCGGCGCGTGCAGCGACAGGACGTCGCTGCGCGCGATGACGGTGTCCAGATCCTCGATCTCGACTCCCTGCTGCTCGCCGGCGTACGGGTCGTGGGCGAGCACGCGCAGGCCGCTCGCTGCCAGCCGCCGGGCGACGAGCCGCCCGATGTGGCCGAGCCCGACCAGACCGACCGTGGCCCCGTCCACGCCGCGCACGCCCGTCCTGGCCACCGGCGCCCGTGCCGTGCGGGCGTCCAGGGCCAGCCGCCAGGCGTTCTTCAGCGACAGGTGGACCTGGGCGCAGGTGAAGTCGGCGACCGCCACGGCATTGGCGGCGGCGGCCGTGGAGACCCGCACGCCACGGGTCCACACGGCGTCGGTGACGATCCCCCGTACGCTGCCGGCGGCGTGCAGCACCAGCTCCAGCGACGGCAGCCGGTCCAGCACCTCCCCGGTCAGCGCCGTGGCGTCCCATCCGGTGACGAGGACGCGGACGTCCTGCCGTGGACCGACGTCCGGATCGAACTCGACGAGCTGAGCCCGACGTCCGATGAGCTTCCTGGTCTCGTCCGTGAGGACCGTGCGCGACCATGTGCGGCCGATGCAGACGCCGACCACTGATGTCATGAGTTACCCGCTTTCTCGGTGAACTACTGACGATCTTGGCAGCTCCGGAGCCCCGCTTCTCGCCGGGCTCGATCGGCGGCCGTCAGGCCGGTGGCCCTCACGCGGCTTCACCGCGCGCAGCATGTGCTCGCTGTGCCTGACCACGCACACCAACGGCGGCGTGGCGCTGATGACCGCGCGGCGGACCGGCGCGGCGGACCGGCGAGGCGGGCCGCCAGGGCGACTCGGTCGGGCAGTACGTGCGCACCGGCCCGCCTCCCCCCGCGGCAGGAGGCAGGCCGCGGGGGGAGGCGTCGTCGACGAGTCGCTCACCCGGGCGGAGAAGGTCGCCCGCGTCCGGGCCGACCTGCGCTCCTTCCTGGACAGGGTGACGGCTTGACCGCCTCCCCCGGCCGCGTCAGCCCGTCAGCCCGCCGGCGGCGGCGCGACCCCTGCGCCGCACCTTGATCTCCCGCATGTCCGTCACCGCGAGCCGCAGGATCTCGTACGGAAGCCCGAACGCCTCCAGCGCGGCCATCGCCCCCAGCGCCGCCTCGTCCTCGCCGTCGTCGGGCCCGGCGGGGACCTCGCAGCGGAAGGTGAACGCGGTGACACCCGCGTCATGGGTGAACGTCCCGGCCTCGGTGAACGCCGTGCCGGCCGCGGCCAGCACGGCGGCCCGGCCCTCGGCGTCCAGCCTCGCGAACTTGCCTCTGATCGTCACTCTGAACACGGTCATGCGGACTCCTCTCGTACGGCATAGGCGAGGACGCGCTCGCCGAGCACGTCCTGCGCGGTGTCGATGAGCCGCAGCACGGCCGCGGCGATCTCGTCGGGCCGCTCCCCGTCGGCGGTGCGCCGGCCGATCTCGGACAGGACCAGCGCGTGCAGGCTGCCGATGTGCCAGGCCATGACGCGAGGCAGCGGGTCATCGGGAGCAGCGCCGGTCTCTTCGGCCAGCACGTCGGCCAGCGCGTCGGTCATCTGGTGGCCCAGACTCTCCAGCCGGGCGGTGAGCGTGGGGGCGGCCCGCATCATCTCCAGGACGCGGCCGAACCCCTCGTCCAGGCCCACCCGGCGGGCGCGCCCGCGCACCTCCTCGCGCAGCCGCGCCAGCACGGCCTCCGCCGCCGACTCGCCGGGCCGCCGCTCGCGCACGATGTCGGCCAGCCGCCGCGGTGACGCCTCCTCGGGCGGCAGGACGAGGTCCTCCTTGGCCGAGAAGTAGTTGTAGACGGTGTTCACCGACACCTCGGCGGCGGCCGCGACCTCGTTGATCGTGACGTTGTCGAAGCCGTGTTCCACGAACAGGCCGATGGCCACGTCGCTGATGCGCTGCCGCGTCTGCCGCTTCTTCCGCTCCCGCAGCCCTTCGCTCATGTTCTGGAGCCTACTGCAAACTTTAAGTCCATTGCAGTTTTCGGCGTGGCGGCCCGGCGGATGAGCAAGAGCCCACCCGCCCGGAAGGGGGCGGGTGGGCTCCTCGCGCGCGAAGTCACCGGCCTCACGATGACCGGCGGCTCCCTGACGGGTTGGACGCCTCCGGCGGGTGGAAAGTTCGCGCGGCGCGAGGCCCGCGTCCGTCGCCGCGCGTCACCGCCCACGCCCTGGAGCGGAGAACGCCGGGAACGGCGCCGCCACAGCTAGTTCGTCCCACGAATTGAGCGGTGATTCTCGGTACCATGGCCGCGTGGCCGAGAAGAATGATGGAGAGATCGGGGTCGTGGCCGGGCTGGTGCGGTCGACGTTCCTGGTGAACGCGGTGTACGCCGAGTCAGCCCGCGAGTACGACCTCACCGCGCAGCAGGGTCAGCTGCTGTGCGTGCTGATGGCGCGACCGTACGGGATGAGCGAGCTGGGCGCGACGCTGCGACTGGCGAAGTCGAGCCTGACCGGGCTGGTGGACCGGACCGAGCGTAACGGCCTGGTGGAGCGCAGGCCGGACCCGGAGGACTCGCGCGCGGTGCGGGTCGCGCTCACCAGGCGGGGCGGCAGGCTGGCGGCGGAGTTCTACGAGGAGACCTGCCGGCGGATCGAGCAGCTGGCGACGGGGCTCACCGACGCCGAACGCGACGCGCTCGCCGGGCTGCTCGGGCGGGTCGTGCTGGAGAACAACACCCCGGCGGTCTTCCCGGAGTCCGACACGGGAGCCCCGGCCGGCCGCACCCGCTGAAAACGCCCGCTCCTGGCACCGGAGTTGCAGTTCGTAGCACGAACTAATATGGTTCGTAGCACGAACTGCAACTCTTCTTTTCGGTAGGAGCGTGAAATCATGAGCCGTACGGTCGCGGTCGTGGGCGGAGGCTACGGGGGTTCGGCGCTGGCCAAGGCGCTGGACGCGGAGGCCGACGTCGTTCTCATCGACCCTCGGGACGCGTTCGTCAACACGGCCGGGTCGCTGCGGGCGCTGACCCAGCCCGACTGGGCCGGCGCCATGTTCTTCCCCTACGACAGGTGGCTGACGCGGGGCACGGTGATCCGCGACCGAGCGGTCTCGGTCGACCCCGGCGGCGTCACCCTGGCCTCAGGCCGGCGCGTCGAGGCCGACTACCTGGTCCTGGCCACGGGCTCCAGCTACGCCTATCCGGCCAAGCCCGACGCCGACTCCACCGGCGAGGCCCTCGACGACCTGCGTCGCACCCACAAGGAACTGGCCGGCGCCGACCGGGTGCTGATCCTCGGCGCCGGGCCGGTCGGTCTGGAGCTGGCCGGGGAGATCAAGGAGGTCTGGCCGCACAAGCACGTGACCGTCGCCGACCCGACCGGACAGCACCTCGCCGGCTTCCGGCCGGAGATGCGCCAGGACCTCTACCGCCAGCTCGACGAGCTCGGCGTCCGGCTGCGGCTGGGCACCGGCCTGGTGGCGCCGCCGCCGACCGAGCCCGGCCGGGCGGGGACCTTCACCGTCACCACCGCCGGAGGCGACGAGATCACCGCCGACATCTGGTTCCGCGCCCACGGCGTACGCGTCAACAGCGGCTACCTCGCCGACGGCCGCCTCGCCCCCCGCACTCCGCGGGGACAGGTCGCCGTCACCGAGACCCTCAACGTCCGCGGCCACGACACCGTGTACGAGCACGTCTACGCCATCGGCGACATCACCGACGTGGCCGAGGCCAAGATGGCCGGATACGCGATGCAGCACGCCGAGGTGGTCGCCAGGAACATCACCGCCCACCTGAACGGTGAGCGCCCCACGGCCACCTACCGGCCCCTGCCCCACCCCATGATCCTGCTCCCGCTCGGACCGCGCGGCGGCGTCGGCCAGCTGCCCACACCCGACGGCCCGGTCGTCGTCACGGCCGAGACGGTCTCGCAGTACAAGGGCGCCGACCTGTTCACCGGCCGCTTCACCGAACAGTTCGGCAGCGCCTGAAGGAGCGGAGCCGCGGACGAGCCGTTCGCGCCGCCCGCGCCGGACGGACCCGAGCCCGCCCTCCGGGCGGACGCCCGGTGATCACCCCCATCGACGATGAACCACCCGATCGAAAAAGGAAGGCAGACCCTTGTCTGTACGAGAAGTCGTCTTCGGCTTCGGCGCGCACAGCGGCGTCGAGCAGGCGCCGGAGTTGCTGAGCCTGGTCCAGCAGGCCGATCGTGACGGGCTCGACCTGTTCTCGCTGTCGGACCATCCCTACCTCGGCGGGCGCCTGGACGCCTATGCCTCCCTCGCCTTCGTCCTCGGGCGTACGCGGCGCATCTCCGGCTTCGCCAACGTCACCAACCTGCCGACCCGGCCCGCTGCCATGCTGGCGCGGACGGTGACGTCGCTGTCGGCGCTGTCCGGCGGCCGCGTCGTGCTCGGCATGGGCGCGGGCGGGCTGTGGGACCGGATCTCCGCCATGGGCGTGCCACGGCTGTCGCCGAGCGACGCCGTGGACGCCTTCGAGGAGGCGATCGTCCTGGTCAGGCTGCTGTCGGGCGGCGGCCCCCCGGTCACCTACCGGGGCCGCCACTACCAGGTCGAGCGGATCGAGCCGGCTCCGGTGGCCGCACCTCCCGTGTGGACCGGATCGGTCGGCCCTCGATCGCTGGCTGCCACCGGCCGCGTGGCCGACGGCTGGATCCCCGGCCACGCGGCCGACTGGCTCAGCGAGCGGTACCGGACCTCGCGGCCGATCATCGACGAGGCGGCGGCCGCCGCGGGCCGCGACCCCCGCGAGATCCGCACCGTCTTCAACTTCCCCGGACGCGTCACCGAGCGGCCGCTGCCCGCCACCCGCGACGGCGACGGCCGCTGGATCGGCGGCTCCGTCGGCCAGTGGGTCGAGGAGCTGACCGGCGCCGTCCTGGAGCACGGCGCGTCGGGTTTCACGCTCTTCGCCGCCGATCACTCCGCGCCGGATCCCGTCACGCTCGGCCGCTGGGCCGCGGAGATCGCCCCGGCCGTACGCGAGGCGACCGCGCGGAAGGACGGCTGAACCGTCCTGCCCCGCGGTCAGCCGAGGCGGGCGAGTTCCTCCTCGCCGAGCTCCAGCGTGGCCGCCGCGACGGAGTCGAGGATCGTCTCCGGGCGGCTGGCTCCGGGGATCGGGATGACGACGGGGCTGCGGGCGAGCTCCCACGCGAGGCAGACCTGCTGCGGGGAGACGCCGTGCGCCTCGGCGATCTCGGTGAAGGCGGCGTGCCGCCGGCCCAGCTCCCCGGCGCTGCTCATGCCGCCCAGCGGGGACCAGGGAAGGAAGGCCAGGCCGAGCTCGGCGCAGACGTCGATCTCCGGCTCGCTGGAGCGGAAGCGCGGAGAGTACTCGTTCTGGACGCTGACCAGGCGGTCGCCGAGGATGTCGTGCGCGAGCCTGATCTGGTCCGGGCCGGCGTTCGAGATGCCGGCCATCTGGATCTTGCCCGCGTCGTGCAGTTCCTTCAGCGCGCCCATGGTCTCCTCGTACGGCACCGCCGGGTCGGGCCGGTGGTGCTGGTAGAGGCCGATGCTGTCCACGCCGAGGGCCTTGAGGGAGCGGTCGCAGGCCTGCTTGAGGTACGCCGGGCTGCCGTCGACGGACCAGCCGCCGCCGGGCGTGCGGGTGTGCCCGCCCTTGGTCGCGACGAGCACGGTGCCGGCGTCGCCCGACCACTGGGATAGGGCGCGGGCGACCAGGCGCTCGTTGTGGCCGATGTCGGTGTGCGAGGGAGTGTAGGCGTCGGCGGTGTCGATCAGGGTGATGCCGGCGTCCAGGGCGGCGTGAACGGTACGGATCGCCTGCCTCTCGTCCGGCATGTGCCCGGCCACCGACATGGGCATGGCGCCCAGTCCGATGACCCCGACGTGACGGTGACCGATGGTGCGCGTTCTCATGGCGTCGTGCATGGTTCCACCATGTCGCCTGGAGCGGGCTCCAGGTCAAATGCCGCCGCCCGTGTCGGCGTGGCCTACCCGGACGGCCGGGACTCGTTCCGTGCGGCGGCCGCCGCCACGTTGACGGGCATCCGGCCGAAGATCAGGCCGTGGAACGGCGAGATCGCCCACCAGTAGAGGTGGCCGAGCAGGCCGCGCGGGTGGAAGATCGCCCGCTGGGTGTAGACGGTGCGGTCGCCGGAGCGGGTGACGCCGAGTTCGAGCCAGGCCAGGCCGGGCAGCCGCATCTCGGCGCGCAGCCGCAGCAGCCGCCCGGGCAGCACCTCCTCCACGCGCCAGAAGTCGATGGAGTCGCCCACCCGCAGCCGGGCGGCGTCCCGTCGGCCGCGCCGCAGCCCGACCCCGCCGACGAGCCGGTCCAGGAGCCCCCGGGCCTGCCAGGCGACGGGGAAGGAGTACCAGCCGTTGTTCCCGCCGATGCCCTCGATGACCTGCCACAGCGTCTGAGGGGCGGCGGCCACCTCACGGCTGCGCTCGTCGACGTAGAGGCTGCCGCCCGCCCAGGCCGGGTCGGTCGGCAGCGGTTCGCTCGGGGCGCCGGGGTGGGAGGCCGACGACCACCGGGTGGCCACGTCGGCTCCCTTGATCTTCGTCAGGGCCAGGGCCACCGCCTGGCGGAAGCCGATCAGCCCGTCGGGCGGGTCGGGCACGTACCGGGCGATGTCGTGCTCGCGGCAGACCGCCTCGTTGCGCAGCGACTCCACCAGCGGCCGCGCGATGCCCGGCGGAACCGGCGTGACCAGCCCGACCCACAGGCTCGACAGCCTCGGGCTGAGCAGCGGGACCGGGATGATCACCCGTCGGGGCAGACCGGCGACGGAGGCGTACCCGTGCATCATGCCCGCGTAGGTCAGCACGTCGGGGCCGCCGATGTCGAACGCCCTGTTGACCGTGCCGGGCACGCCGGCCCAGGCGGTGAGGTAACGCAGCACGTCACGCACGGCGATGGGCTGCGTGCGGCTGCGCACCCAGCGCGGAGTGCTCATGACGGGCAGCCGCTCGGTCAGGTAACGCAGCATCTCGAACGACGCCGAACCCGACCCGATGATCATCGCGGCGCGCAGCACCACCGCCGGGACGTCGCCTCGCAGGAAGATCTCGCCGACCTCGGCCCGGGAACGCAGGTGCGGGGAGAGCCGCTCGTCGGGGACGAGCCCGCCGAGGTAGACGATGCGGCGCACCCCGGCCCGTGCCGCCGCCTCGGCGAACGTCCGCGCCGCCAGCCGGTCGCGCTCGGCGAACCGGCCGGTCGCGCCCATCGTGTGCACGAGGTAGTACGCCACCTCGACGCCGTCGAGGGCCGCCCGGGACCGCTCGGGGTCGGTCGCGTCGGCCACCGCCACCTGGACGCGGTCCGCCCACGGCAGGTCGCGCAGCCGGTCGGGGGAGCGCGCCATGCAGCGGACCTCGTGGCCGGCCGCGAGCAGTTCGGGGACCAGCCGGCCGCCGATGTAACCGGTCGCCCCGGTGACCAGGCAACGCGCCACGGCACCCCCTCTCCCTCACGGGCGGCTGCCCGGGAGAGTTCCGCCCGAACCACGGTCGATCCGGATCAGGGGTAAAGCGGGAATTTGCCCGCGGAGCGGAGTGCGCGCGCACGCCAGGGTAGCGCGGAGCGCATGGGTGACAAGCGCGACAAAGAGCCCGGCATCGGTGACGAGGTCACGTGGCGGAGCCATGGGAACACCGTCCACGGCACGGTGGAGAAGAAGATCACCGAGCGGACGCGGGAGGCGGGCCGCACCGTCGCGGCGTCCGAGGACGAGCCCCAGTACGTCGTCCGCAGCTCCGGCACCGGCAAGAAGGCCGTCCACAAGCCGTCGGCGCTGCACGAGGACGGCGAGGGACCGTCACAGGGGTGACCTGGCGGGTGACCTGGCGGGTGACCTGGCGGGTGACCGGGCCGGCCGGCGTCATGGGCCGGCCTGGGCCCGGCGGGCACGGGCGTCATGGGCCGACCTGAGCCCGGCGGGCGTAGGCGCGGGCGGCGCGGGCGCGGTCGCCGCAGCGCACCGAGCACCAGGTGCGGCGGCCGTGCCGCAGCAGGTAGCGGTTGCAGGGAGCGGAGCCGCAGGCGGTGAGGCGTCCGGCGTCGGGGCCGGTGAGCAGGTCGGCGGCGCTGGCGGCCAGCGTCGCCAGAGCGTGGTCGACGATCTGGGTGGTGGGGTGCGGGGCGGCGCGGTAGAGGCCGCGGGTGGGGTCCCAGCGCAGCAGGTCGGACGCGGGGGCGCGGGTCAGCGCGTCGTTGACGGCGTTGAGCGCGCCGGTGGGGACGGGGTGCCCGTCCACCTGGGAGGCGAGCAGCGCCCGGATCTGTTCGCGCAGGGTGCGCAGCTGAGCCGCGCACATCTCGCGCAGCCCGGCGTCGGTGCCGGCGGGAGCGAGGCCGTGGTCGGCGAGCCACCGGCCGGCGTCCGCCGGGGTGCCCAGGAGGTCGACGAACTGGCCGCCGGGCAGGGCGATGGCGCTGTTGGCGAAGTCGAGGGCGGGATACTGCTCCGCCCCCGGCGCGGACGGCGGGGCAGGCGTGGCGGGGGCGCTCTCCTCCATGCCCTCATGGTACGGCTTGCGCTCATCCGTGAGAAACCGCTACCGTCACTCACGGATAACCCGCTTCCTATCCGTGAGGTGTTGTGGTCATGGCTTCTACCGGCACGATCCGTGAGCAGTTCCCGTCCGCGTCCTCGGCGGCCCGACCGCCCTCTTCGAGTACGGCGGGCTGAGGTTCCTCACCGATCCGACCTTCGACGCACCCGGCGGCTACCCGAGACCCGGTGGCCGGCCGCTGACCAAGACCGCGCCCCCCGCCGCCGGCCCCGCCGAGCTCGGCCGCATCGACGTGGTCCTCCTCTCCCACGACGAGCACCCCGACAACCTCGACGACTCCGGCCGGGCCCTGCTCGCCGACGTCCCCCTCACCCTCACCACGCCCGGTGGCGCGCGACGCCTCGGAGGCGGAGCCAGGGGGCTGGCCGACTGGGAGTCGATCGACCTGGACCGTCCCGGAGGCGGCACGATCACCGTGACGGGACTGCCCGCCATCCACGGGCCCGGCGCCCGAGAGCTGGTCGAACCGATCACCGGGCAGGTCGTCGGATTCGCGCTGACCGGAGAGGGGCTGCCCACGGTCTACGTGAGCGGCGACAACGCCTCCCTCGACGCGGTCAAGGAGATCGCCGAGCGCTTCGGCCCGGTGGACACCGCCATCCTCTTCGCCGGGGCTCCCCGCTTCCCCGTCCTGTTCGACGGCGCGCCGCTGGTCCTCGACAGCGCCCAGGCCGCCCAGGCCGCCGAGATCCTCGGCGCCCGCCGGGTCGTGCCGGTGCACTACGACAGCTGGGCGCACTTCACCGAGGGCCTGGAGGACCTGGTGGCCGCCTTCACCGCCGCCGGGCTGGCCGACCGCCTGCGGCTGGACCCGACGGACACCCGCCGGTAGGCGCCCGGGGAAGTCCGTGCACGACGCGTGCGGCCAGGCCGGCCCGACAAGCTCGCCCACGGGCGCCGGCAGCCGCCCGCGACCGCTCTCAGCGGGCGCCGCGAGCCGCCCACGACCGCTCTCAGCGGGCGGCGCGGGCCAGCGCGCCGGCCACCAGGGTCGCCAGCGTCTCCTCCAGCATGCGGGCGAAGTCCGTCCTCAGCACCGCGAGCGACGGATCGGCCTCGTAGGCGGCGAGCATCGCCGGCGACGGCCGCGCGTGCGTCCAGACGGCTCCCGTCACCAGGATCGCCTGCGCGCACAACGGGCGCGCCAGCTCCCCCAGCTCGGGCAGGTGACGTGCCGCCAGCGCGGCCAGCTCACCGACGTTCGCCAGCGCGGCCCTCTTGTGGCGGGCCGCGACCTCGGCGGAGACGTTGTGCTCCAGCACCCCGGCCTGGGCGCTGAGCAGGTCGCACAGCACCCGCCGCCGCGCCAGCGAACGGGCGAGCACCGCGGCGAACCGGTCGCCGCGCCCTGCCGCCGGGCCCGCCGGGTCGATCTCGGCCGCGAGCAGGCCGGGCAGCTCGGCCGTCCACTCCCG
Source organism: Nonomuraea indica (assembly GCF_002850745.1). Classification (GTDB taxonomy): domain Bacteria; phylum Actinomycetota; class Actinomycetes; order Streptosporangiales; family Streptosporangiaceae; genus Nonomuraea; species Nonomuraea indica. Next base: position 123,481 of record NZ_KZ559479.1, on the reverse strand, counting down.
CCGGGCGCGGTCCAGCAGCTCCAGCAGGATCGCCTCCCGCGAGTCGAAATAGCGCAGCACGTTGGACTTGGCCAGCCCGACGCGCCGGCTCAGCTCGTTGAGGCTGATATCGCCCACCGGCATCTCGTCGAGCATCGCCGCCGTGGCGTCGAGGATCGCCCGCCGGCGGATCGCGCGCTGTTCCTCGCTCCGCGCACGCTGGAACGTCGTCACGCCGCCAGTCTACGAACCACCGGTTCCTTGGATCCGGCCACGGAGCCCGTCACAGCAGCTGGTCCAGGGTGATCGGCAGCTCGGTCAGCCGCCGCCCCGTCGCGTGCCGCACCGCGTTCGCGACCGCGGCGGCGACCCCGGTGATGCCCACCTCCCCCGCCCCGACCACGCCGAGCGGCATCGTCGGGTCGGGGTCGTCCAGCACGTGCACGTCGATCCGCGGCACGTCGGCGTGGACCGGGATGTGGTACTCCGCCAGGCTCGGGTTCATGATCCGGCCGGTACGCGGGTCCACCAGCGTCTCCTCGCCCAGCGCCATGCCCAGCCCCATGACGATCCCGCCGCGCAGCTGGCTGCCGGCCAGCTTGGGGTTGACCACCGTGCCGATGTCGAACACCCCCGTCCACCGCGTGACCCGCACCTCGCCCGTGTCGGAGTCGACGCGCACCTCGCAGAACTGCGCCCCGGTCGCCGCCCGGCCGAACCCCCGCAGGCCGCGCAGCGCCCGGCCGAACGACCGCGCCTGCCCCGCCACCCCGGCCAGCCGCGACCCCGTGCCGACCGCCGCCTCCACCTCGCCGCGACCCGCCCGGCCGAGGATCACCGCGTACGTCTCCCCCGCGCCGGGCCGGCCCACCCGGAACAGCCCGCCGTCGCGCGCCTCGACGTCACCTGGCGCGCACCCGCGCAACGGCGAGTCGGGCGACCGCCCGGCCAGGTCGAGCACCTCCCGCCTGACCTTCTCGCAGGCGGCCAGCAGGTCGGCGGCCACGCTCGCCGTCTGTATCGACCCGCCGCCCATCGGCCCCACCGGCTGGTCTGAGGAGCCGTACTCGACCGTCACCGCCTCGACCGGCACCCCCAGCGCCTGCGCGGCGATCTGGGTCTGCGCCGTCGAGGCCCCGTTGCCGAACTCGTGGAACCCGCACCGCACGAGCACCGACCCGCCGGCCGACAGCCGCACCGTCACCTGCGCGCCCATCATGAGCGCCGGGTGGTAGGCCGTGGCCACCCCCATGCCGACCAGCCACCGGCCGTCCCGCATCGAGCCCGGCCGCGGGTCCCGCCTGTCCCAGCCGAACCGTTCGGCGCCCGCCGCGTACGCCTCGCGCACCCTGCGGTGGGAGAACTTCTTGCCGTCCACCGGGCCCACCTCAGGATCGTTGCGCATGCGCACCTCGATCGGGTCCAGGCCCAGCCGGACGGCCAGCTCGTCGACGGCCGACTCCAGCGCGAACGTGCCGATCGACTCGCCCGGCGCCCGCATGGTGGTGTTGGGCAGGACGTCCAGTCGCGCCCGCTTCTGCTCGGCCAGGATGTTGTCGCAGGCGTACTGATGCCGGGTGACTCCCGTCACCGGCTCGACGTCGCCACCCGAGCGTCCCGTCCGGGTGATCGCCGTGTGCACGATCGCGGTCAGCGTGCCGTCCGGCCGCGCGCCCAGCGCCACCCGCTGCACCGACGGCGTGCGGCCGCCCACGGTGCGGTAGACCTCCTCGCGGGTCAGCATCAGCCGCACCGGCCGGCCCACCGCCCGCGCCGACAGCGCCGCCAGGAGCGTGCCGGCCCACACCCGGAACTTGCCGCCGAAAGCGCCGCCGACGTACGTCGAGACGACGCGCACCCCGTCGGCCGGCACGCCGAACCGGTTGGCCAGGTGTTTGCGCAGCCAGCCGATGTGCTGGGTCCCCTCATGCACGGTCAGCCGGTCGCCGTCCCAGACCGCGGTGGTCGAGTGCGGTTCGAGCGCGTTGTGGTTGTACGGCGGCGTGCGGAAACGCAGGTCCACCGAGACGGCCGCCGCGGCGAGCGCGGCCGGGGCGTCACCCTTGACCGTCCGGCCCGGCTGCACGGGGTTGCCCTTGTCGGGTTCGGCGTGGTCCAGCTCGGCCGCGAAGTCGACCGTGGCCGGGCTCTCCTCGTAGCCGACGCGCACCAGCCGGGCGGCGTGCCGTGCCGCCTCCAGGCTCTCGGCGACGACCACCGCCACCGGCTGGCCGTCCCAGTGGACCTCGTCGGTGCCCAGGTAGTCGACCGGCGTGCCGGAGACGGCGCCGCTCAGGTCGAACGGGGTCGGCCGCCGTGCCGGCTTCAGCTTGGGCGCGTTCAGGTGGGTCAGCACGGCCAGCACGCCCGTGACGGCGGCCGCCTCGTCCGTGTCGATGCGCGTGACGCGGCCCCGCGCGATCGTGGCGGGCACGAGCGCGGCGTGCGCCAGATCGGGATAGGGGTACTCGGCCGAGTAGCGGGCCGCGCCCGTGGTCTTCTCCCGGCCGTCCACCCGGTCGACCGGCGCGCCCACCGGGCGGACGCCCGTCGCGCCGCCGGGCGGGGCCGGCGCCTCGGTCACCGTGGTCATGCCGTGCTCCTCTCGTCACCCGTACCCGCCGGACCTCCGTGACCGGGCCGACCGGTCACGCTCACGTTGCCCACACCGCTCCGGCCGCTCATGCTGGTCATTCCGGTCAAACCGGGTCTGCCGCTCATGCCGTGCCCGCCTCGGCCGCCAGCTGCCGCAACGTGGCCACGACGGTCCGCCGCGCCAGCTCGATCTTGAACGTGTTGTCCGGCCGGCCGGTCGCCGCCGCCAGCTCGGCGTCGGCCGCCTGCCGGAACGCCTCCTCCGTCGCCGGCCCGCCGAGCAGCACCCGTTCGGCCTCGTGCGCCCGCCACGGCTTGGCCGCCACCCCGCCGAGCGCCAGCCGCACGGCGCCGACCGCGCCGTCGCGCACCTCCAGCGCCGCGGCCACCGACACCAGGGCGAAGGCGTAGGAGGCCCGGTCGCGCACCTTGCGGTAGCGGGACCGGGCCGCGACGGGCAGCTCGGGCAGCTCCACGGCGGTCACCAGCTCACCGGGCCGGAGCGTCGTCTCCAGGTGCGGGGTGCCTTCGGGCAGGCGGTGGAAGTCGCCCAGCGAGATCCGGCGCGTGCCGCCCTCGCCCGTCACCTCCACGACCGCGTCCAGGGCGGCCAGCGCGACCGCCATGTCGGACGGGTGCGTGGCGATGCAGCTCTCGCTCGTGCCGAGCACGGCGTGGTAGCGGTTGAACCCGCCGATCGCGTCGCAGCCGCTGCCGGGCTCCCGCTTGTTGCAGGCGGCGGCGCCGTCGTAGAAGTACAGGCAGCGGGTGCGCTGGAGCAGGTTGCCGCCCACGGTCGCCATGTTGCGCAGCTGCGCCGAGGCGCCGCTGAGCAGCGCCTGCGACAGCACCGGGTAGCGGGCGCGCACGAGCGGGTGCGCCGCCAGGTGGCTGTTGCGCACCAGCGCGCCGATCCGCAGCCCGCCGCCCGGCGGCTCCGTCACCTCGGCCAGCGGGAGCCGGGTGATGTCGACGAGCGTGCTCGGCCGCTCGATGTCCTCGCGCATCAGGTCGACGAGGTTGGTCCCGCCGCCGAGGAACTTCGCGCCCGGCCGCGCCGCCTCGCGCACCGCCTCGGCGACGTCTCCGGCGCGCACGTACGTGAACGGCCTCATCAGCGCGTCATCTCCGCGTCCGTGGCGGCGACTTCCTGGATCGCGGCGACGATCCCGTTGTAGGCGCCGCAGCGGCACAGGTTGCCGCTCATCCGCTCGCGGATCTCGGCCTCGGAGAGCACGGGAGGCGGCCCGGAAGGGGCCTCCGGCAGGCCGGGGGGCTGTTCGGTCACCGCGCTCGGCGCTCCCGCCCGGTGTTCGGCCAGCATCCCGATCGCCGAGCAGAGCTGGCCCGGGGTGCAGTATCCGCACTGGAGGCCGTCGTGGGCGATGAACGCCTTCTGGAGCGGGTGCAGTCGTTCGCCGTCGGCGAGGCCCTCGACGGTGGTGATCTCCCGTCCCTCGTACTGCACCGCCAGCGCGAGGCAGGAGACGATCCGCTCGCCGTCGGCGAGCACCGTGCACGCGCCGCACGCTCCCTGCGCGCAGCCCTTCTTCGCGCCGGTCAGGCCGAGGTGCTCGCGCAACGCGTCGAGCAGGCTGACCTGGGGTTCGATGTCGAGCGTCGCGGTGGCGCCGTTGACCCGTATCCGCACTTCGGCCATGTGCTCTCTCCGATCGCGTCCGTCGCCGTCCAGCATGCCCCGCCGTACGGGGGCGGCATGCCCGGCCGACATTAACAGAACACCGTTCCCTTAACAAGAGACTGCTGTTCCGTTAGGTGCCGGGCGTATGCTGGGTCGGCTATGACCCGACCCACGTTCGTGCGGGCCAGACGGCCGGAGCACAAGCAACAACGGCGCGAGGCGATCCTCGAAGCCGCCCGCCGGCTCGCCCTGGAGTCCGGGGTCCGCAACGTCACCCTCGGCGGCGTCGCCACGGCCGTCGGGCTGGCCAAGTCGAACGTGGTGCGCTACTTCGGCACCCGCGAGGAGATCTACCTGGAGCTCCTGAGCGAGGCCGGCCGCGACTGGCACGACGCCGTCGTCCAACGGCTCGGCGCGCCCACCCCGCCGGGCGACGTCGTCACCGTGCTGGCCGAGACCCTGGCCGAGCGGCCCCTCTTCTGCGACCTGCTCGGACAGCTCTCCCAGCACCTCGAGCACAACGTCTCGCTCACCGCGGCCCGCGCCTTCAAGGAGACCGCCCTCGAACTGACCACCGGACTCGGCCGCGCGGTAGCCCGGGCGCATCCCGAGCTGACCGTGGACGAGGCCGTCGAGCTCACCCACCTCGCCGCCTGGCTGGCCGGTTGCCTGTACGCGGCCTCCCACCCCTCGCCCGCCATCGCCGAGCTCTACCAGCAGGAACCCCATCTCCTCGCCGCGCTGTGCCCGCCGTTCCTGCCCACCCTCCGCCGCGCCCTCGCCGCCCTCGCCGCCGGCCTGCCCACCCTCCGCGACCAGCCGGCGTAGCGCTCGCCGCCCTGCCGGACCCGGCGGCCCGGCCGGACGTCGCCGCGCTCCCGCAGCATTCATCCCATCATCGGTCAATCCCTGGAAAACTCCGGCGCCGCCTGCTAGCTTGCTCATCCGTGTCCGACTACTTGCGTGAGCTCTTCTCCCTTGACGGCCGCCGCGCCCTGGTGACCGGCGGCAGTTCCGGCATCGGGTACGCCATGGCGGAGGCGATCGGCCGGGCCGGCGCCGAGGTGGTCATCGTGGCCCGCCGGCAGGCGGCACTCGACGAGGCCCTGGCCGGGCTACGGCGGCACGGCGTCACCGCCTCGGCCATCAGCGCCGACCTGGGAGACCGCGACGCCGTCCAGCGGGTCTGCGACGAGGCGGGCCACATCGACATCCTGGTGAACGACGCCGCCAACAACATCCGCAAGCCCATGGCCGAGCTCACCCTCGACGACTACGAGCAGACCATCGCGGTCAACCTGACCGCCCCCTACCTGCTCGGACAGCACTTCGGCCCGCGCATGGCCGAGCGCGGCTGGGGCCGCATCATCAACGTCGGCTCCCAGCAGACCGTCAGCGCCTTCGGCGACAGCGGCGTCTACGGTGCGGCCAAGGCCGGCATCGCCGGGCTGACCCGTTCGCAGGCCGAGGCCTGGTCGCGGCACGGGGTCCAGGTCAACACGATCATCCCCGGCTTCGTGCTGACCCCGCTGACGGCGCCCGCCCAGGCGATCCCCGGCCGCACCGAGCAGCTCGCGGCCCGCCACATGGTCGGCCGCAACGGTGTGCCCGCGGACTTCGCGGGCGCGGCGGTGTTCCTGTCGAGCGACGCCTGCGGCTTCGTCACCGGCCAGATGCTCTTCGTCGACGGCGGCTTCGCCGTGCACTGACCGCCGTCTCGGGCCTTCCGCCGTCGTGGAGGGCGTGCGGGCGCACCGGCGATCGCGTGTCCGACGTTGTAGATCACTTGCGCCGGAGGTGCCGGACGCCCACTCCCTCACGCCAGGAGTCCATGACCAGGTCGTCGGCTTCGACGCGGGTCCACACCACCTCGGTCAGCTCCACCCTGAACAGGTGCGAGCCGACGCCGGGCAGCTCGAACGAGGCGAGCACCTGCGCGTCGGTCACCTCCACCGCCCTCCCGGCCAGCTTGACGTCACCCTCCCACCTCGACGGGTCGGCCGGGTCGGGGGCGGCGGAGGTGACGTGCACGGCCATGCGCGGATCTCGCCGCAGATCGAGCGCCTTGACCGCACCCGCCATGGACCCCAGCCACAGCTCACCGTCGCGGAAGTCGACCTCGGTGCCGCTGACCCGCGGCGAGCCGTCCTTCCGGAGCGTGGCCAGCACCTTGTGCTGGTATCGGTCCATCAACCGCCGCGCCACCGCCGCCAGCTCGGGCGCCTGATCTTCGAACTCCCGCCAAGAAGCCATGCCCCCATCATCCACACGCCCACCGACAGAATCTCCGGAGGACGGGCGGGGCACGGGTCCACCCGAAGCGGCCAGGCGGCGGCGTGGTCGCGTCCGGTACGACCACGGGCGTAGACGGTGGCCCGGAAGTCGCAGGTGGAGCGTGGACGTTCGACCGAAGCGGACGCCGCGGCGGGACCTGGAGCATGGGCGGCATGAGAATCACGATCATGCTCGGCGCCCGCGTGGCGGGCGCCGTCGCCGCGGGTCTGCTCGCCCTCGTCGCGGCCGTGCCGGCCCAGGCGACGGGTCCGGCGCGCGCCGAGCCCGCCCCGGGTGAGAGCCTCGCACTCCCCGCCCCGACCGGGTCGCAGCCGGTGGGAACGGTCAGCCTGCACCTGGTCGACCGAGGCCGTCCGGACCCCTGGGTGCCCACGGCGAAGGCCAGGGAGCTCATGGTCTCGCTGTGGTACCCGGCCCGCAGGGGCGAGGGCCGGCCCGCGCCGTACATGACCGACGCGGAGGCCGCGGCCCTCCTGGCGGGCCAGAAGATCACCGATGTGCCGAAGGAGGCGCTCAGCGGCATCAGGACCCACGCGGTCACCGGCGCCCGCCCGGCCGGGCGCAAGGGAGCGCTGCCGCTGGTGGTGCTCTCGCCCGGGTTCACCATGGCGCGCTCGTCGCTCACCGGCCTCGCGGAGGAGCTGGCCAGCCGGGGGTACGTGGTCGCCGGCATCGACCACGTCCACGAGTCGTACGGCACCAGCCTGCCCGGCGGCCGGCTGGCCGGTTGCGAGGCCTGCGCGGAGCAGGAAGCCGACGCCTGGAAGTTCGGGGACAAGGCGGTCAGGGCCCGGCAGGCGGACGTGTCGTTCGTGCTCGACCGGCTGCTCGGGCGGCATCCGGTGTGGCAGGGCGGCAGGCTCGTGGACCGCTCACGCATCGGCATGGCCGGGCACTCGCTGGGCGGCTCCAGCACGACGTGGACGATGCTGAACGACCCGCGCGTGCGCGCCGGGGTCAACATGGACGGCACCTTCTTCGTTCCCGTCCCGGACAAGGGGCCGGCACGGCCGTTCATGCTGATGGGCGCGGGCGACGCGCACGAGCCGGGCGGCAAGGACGTCACCTGGGGCCGTGACTGGGCGCGCATGACGGGCTGGAAGCGCTGGCTCACCGTGCGAGGCGGCGACCACTCCTCCTTCACGGACTACCCGCTGCTCACCAAGCAGTCGGCCCGAGAGCTGGAGATCACCCGGGCGTACGTGACCGCCTTCATGGACCGGCACCTGCGCGAGCGCGACCAGCGGCTGCTGGACGGCCCCTCCGCGGCCTTCCCCGAGGTCACTTTCTGGAAGTGAGGCCCGTCCCGGGAGCGGTTCCCGGGACGGCGCCCGGAGAGGCCGGCGGGGCCCCGTCCGATCGCCCTGGCCGGGTGGGGCTCCGCGCCTCCGCACCCACCTGTTGACAAATTTTTTTGTCGGTGAGAGGGTCAGGGCATGGAAGCGAACAAGACGCTCAAGGTTCCCGGCGCGACCCTCTACTACCAGGTGCGGGGCAGCGGCCCCGTGCTGCTGATGATCCCGGGCGGCCCCACCGACGCCGCGATCTTCGCCGACCTCGTGCCGCACCTCACCGACCGCTTCACGGTCGTGGCCTACGACCCGCGCGGCAACTCCCGCAGCGTCCTCGACGGCCCGGCGCAGGACGTGGACGCCGACGTGCACGGCGACGACGCCCACCGCCTGCTCGCCGAGCTGGGGGACGAGCCCGCCTACGTGTTCGGCTCCAGCGGCGGCGCCGTCATCGGCCTCAACCTGGCCGCCCGGTATCCCGGCCGGGTGCGCGTGCTGGTGGCGCACGAGCCGCCGTGCGGGCGCGTCCTGCCCGACGCCGAGGAGTACGTCGCGGGCACCGAGGAGGTCTACCAGGCCTACCGCGACCAGGGGGTCGAAGCGGGCATGAAGCGGTTCGAGGAGCTCGTCGGGCTCAGCGGCGAGGAGCAGGAGCCGCCGCGGACCCCGCCCAGCCCCGAGATGATGGAGGGCTGGGGCCGGATCGGCGGCAACCTCGACTTCTTCCTCGCCCACGTGCTGCGCCCGGTCAGCGGCTACCTGCCCGACGTGGCCGCCCTGCGGTCGGGCCCCGCCAGGATCGTCATCGGGGTCGGGGACGCCTCGACGGACCGCCAGTACGCCTACCGCAGCGCGGTCGCGCTGGCCGAGCAGCTCGGCACGCCGCCCACCGTGTTCCCCGGCGACCACGGCGGCTTCGTGGGCCGTTCCGCCGACTTCGCCGTGGCCCTGAAAAGGGCGCTCGGCGGCGCGTGAGGCGGAGGCGGGCGGACGCGGGCGGGCGGCACGCTCGTCAGCGAAGCCCCCTGCAGCAGCGCCTCCAGCTGCTCCATGGTCCGCGGCCCGACGATCACCGAGGTGACGGCGGGGCGCTCGGCGGCGAAGGCCACGGCCAGCTCGGGGAGCGTGCGGCCGATGCTTCGAGGGCACAAGCCAGGGGTTGGAGCCGGCTCCAGGTCAAGGCCGTATCCTGGCCCGCATGCCGAGCGACACGGACGGACTGAGCATCGGGCAGGTGGCCGAGCGCACCGGCCTGAGCGTGCACACGCTGCGCTTCTACGAGCGCGAGGGCCTGCTGACGCGGCCGGTGCGGCGCGCGGCCGGCGGACGGCGCGTCTACGCCGAGCAGGACGTCGAATGGCTGCGCGTGTGCGTCATCCTGCGCGCGTCGGGCATGCCGCTGCCCGCCATCCGGGAGTACGCCCGGCTGAGCGCCGAGGGCCCGGGAAACGAGAGCGGCCGGCTGGAGCTGCTGCGCCGCCACCGCGAGACGGTCAACGCCCAGCTGGAGCTGCTCGGCCGCAGCCTCGACCTGATCGAGTTCAAGGTCAGGGTGTACGAGGACATCCTCGATCACGGCCACGGCTGCGCCCTGCCCGCCGAGCCGCCTCGCCAGGAGTCCCCGGCGCCCGCAGGATGACCGCCGCGCACGCCGCTATCGTGGACGGCGAGGACCCCGGCGAAGGCGGTGGAAGGCAGACGTGGACGACGTGGACGCGACGCTGGCCGCCCTCGCCGACCCGACCCGGCGCAAGGTGATCGACCTGCTGCGCGAGGGCCCCCGGCCGGCTGGGGAGCTGGCGCAGGCCGTCCAGATGAGCGCACCTGCGCTGAGCAGGCACCTGCGGGTGCTGCGCGGCGTCGGGCTGGTGGAGGTCGCCACGGGCGGCGACGACGCCCGGCTGCGGCTCTACACCCTGCGGCAGGAGCCGTTCGAGGCGCTGCGCGCGTGGCTGGACCAGGTGCAGGCGTTCTGGGCCGAACAGCTCGGCTCGTTCAAGGACCACGTGGAGCGCGGCCGGTGAGCCGCCCGGCCGACGGGCCGCCCGACAGCGTGCGGGCGCGGGTGACGGTGCCGGTCGACCCGGCCACGGCGTTCCGGATCTTCACCGACGAGATCGACGGCTGGTACGTGCGCGGCCCGCACAGCTGGGTCGATCCGGCCCGGGCGACGGCGATCAGGTTCGAGGGCGGCTACCTGCGGGAGCTGTGGGACGACGGCGGGCACGTCGACACCGGGCGGGTGCTGGTGTGGGAGCCGCCGCGCCGGCTCGTGTGGGCCGACCTGCTGCACCGGACGGGCCGCATGGAGGTCGAGGTGGTCTTCTCCCCCGTGGCCGGCGGCACCGAGGTGCTGCTGGAGCACCGCGGCCTGGACACGTTGCCGCCCGCCGTGGCCGGCCGCATCCGCCTCGGCTACTCCTGGGACATCGCGCTGCAGTGGTTCGCCGGGGCGCTCGGCGGCACGCGGCCGGAGGCGGCGTCGAAGACGGCGGCCTCCGGAGCGGAGCCGGACCGGACGCCGCCGTAGCGGCCGGCTAGCTGCGCCCGTACTTCTTGTGCACCGCCTGCTTGCTGACGCCGATGGCGTCGGCGATCTGCGACCAGGGCAGCCCCGCCACCCGCGCCCGGCGCACCTGCACCGCCTCCATGCGCTCCAGCTCGTGGCGCAACGCCGTGGTGGCCTGCAGGGCGAGCAACGGGTCGTCGTCCTGCGCCTGCCGCATCAGGCTTCCCAGGTCGTTCGTCATGTGTCCACGGTAGACCAGCGGGGGTCAGCCGTAGAGCTCGGCGAGGTCGGCGACCGCCTCGGCCATCATCGCGCGCAGCTCGGGCGGGTCGAGCACCTCCACGCTCGCCCCCATGCGCAGCAGCAGCCAGCGGGCGTGCCTGAACGACTCGACCGGCACGGTGAGGGTGCGCCATCCGTCGGCGTCCGGCTCGCCCGCGGCGGCCAGCGCCGCCGTCACCACGTCGCCGCCCAGCGTGTAGGCGAGCAGGCCGTCGGCGCCGGGGGCCAGCCTGATGACGGCCTCGGCGGTGTACATGCGCGCGCGGAACTCGCGGGCGTAGTCCTGCCAGAACGCGGACAGGTCGAAACCCGCGGGCCGCTCGAACCGGCCGGGCAGCGTCCGCAGCCGCAGGATGCGGGAGACGCGGTAGGTGCGCGGCCGCTCCCCCTGCGGCGCGGCCACCATGTACCAGGAGCCGCCCTTGAGCACCAGCCCGTACGGGTGGACGATCCGTTCGACCTCCTCGCTGCCCCACCGCCGGTAGGTCATCTCCAGCGGACGCGGCTCCCACACGGCGTCGGCCACCTCGCTGAGGTGCGGGACGTCGTCGGCGGTGCGGTACCAGCCGGGCACGTCGAGCAGGAACCGCTCGCGCATCCGGGAGGCGTGCGAGCGCGGCTCGGGCGGCAGCGCGGCCAGGAGTTTCAGCTCGGCGGTGGCCGCCACCTCGGCCAGCCCCAGCTCCGCGGCCGGGCCGGGCAGGCCCGCCAGGAACAGCGAGGACGCCTCCTCGGCCGTCAGCCCGGTCAGCCGGGTGCGGTAGCCGTCGAGCAGCTGGTAGCCGCCCGCGGGGCCGCGGTCGGCGTAGACGGGAACACCGGCGGACGCCAGCGCCTCCACGTCGCGGTAGACGGTGCGGACCGACACCTCCAGCTCGGCCGCCAGCTCGGGGGCGGTCATCCGGCCGCGCGTCTGCAGCAGCAGGAGGAGGGAGAGCAGGCGGCCGGCGCGCATGGCGGCCATTGTACGGACGCCGGCCGCGCGTCAGCGGAGGCCGTGGGGGCCGCCGGGTTCGCGAGCGGAACGCTACTTTGGTCGGTGGCGCGGCGACCAAAGATCATCGCTGGACCGTCCGGGCGAGCCGGATGGCCGATCCTCGGCGGGGTCGCCGTCACTAGCGTGGGTGCATGCGCAACGCCATCCGCCTCCTGGGCGTCCTCATGATCCTGGAAGGGGTCAGCGGCACCATCGACGAGATCGCCGGGCAGCCGTTCATGGGGATCGTGCTCAACGCGTTCAACCGGCTGGTGGTGCACCGGGTGGCGCTCTTCGAGGGGTACGAGGTGTTCGCGAACCTGGCGCTGGCCGTCCTGGGCGTCGCCGTGGCGGTGGCGGCCGGCCGGGCGCAGGGTCCCCGTACCGGGTGAGGGGGCGCGGGTCAGCCGAACTGCTGCCAGCCGAGCCGGATCACCATCGCCACGACGACACACAGCAGCACGATCCGGACGAAGGCCGTGCCACGCCTGAGCGCCATCCGGGCGCCCACCTGGGCTCCGGCGATGTTGCAGGCCGCCATGCCGAGGCCCAGCCACCACAGCACGTGCCCCTGCCAGCCGAACACGAGAAGCGCGCCCAGGTTCGTCCCGGTGTTGAGGATCTTGGCTGAGGCGGACGCGGAGACGAAGTCCCAGCCCAGGATCGTGGTGAACGCGATGATCAGGAAGGTGCCGGTGCCCGGCCCCATGATTCCGTCGTAGAAGGCGAGGACCACGCCGCCGACCGCGACGGCGGCCACCGTGCGGCCGCGGGTTCGCAGGTGCGGCCGGGGCGCCGATCCCAGCGCGGGCCGGAGCGCCACGAACACGGCCACCGCCAGCAGCACCGCCATCACGGCCGGACGCAGCACCTCCACCGAGATCGCGGCCGCCGCCGAGGCGCCCAGCCCGGCGCTCGCCACCGCCAGGGCCGCCCCGGGGATCGTCACCTGCCGGTCCACCTTGATGGTCCGCGCGTACGTGACGGCGGCGGAGGCGGTGCCGAAGACGGAGGACAGCTTGTTCGTGGCCAGCGCCTGGACCGGTGGCACGCCGGCGACCATGAGCGCCGGAAGCTGCAGCAGCCCGCCACCGCCCACGACGGCGTCCACCCAGCCCGCTCCGGCCGCGGCCACCAGCAGCAACAGCACCTGTTCCAGTGACACCCGACTCCCCCGGTCCCCCGACATAAACCCCAAGAGCGTACAGAACCGGCCGCGAAGACCGTGGAAGCAGGGTTGCCGCATCGAACCGTATGCTGTACGGTACACCGTACCGAAACGCTACGGGAGGCACGACCTTGACCCACCACTCCATCCGGCCCTACCGCTTCGAGGTGCCCGCCGGCGCCCTGGAGGACCTGCACGAGCGGCTCGACCGGGTGCGCTGGCCGGACGAGGTGCCCGGCCAGGACTGGCGGCTGGGCGTCCCGCTCGCCCACCTGAAGGAGCTGGTGCGCCACTGGCGCACCGGCTACGACTGGGAGCGCGCGCTGGGCGAGCTGACCCGCCACGAGCAGTTCTCCACCGAGATCGACGGGCAGCACATCCACTTCCTGCACGTCCGCTCCGCCCGCGAGGACGCGCTGCCGCTGCTGATCACACACGGCTGGCCGAGCTCCCCCGTCGAGTACCTCGACGTGATCGAGCCGCTCAGCCGCGACTTCCACCTCGTCATCCCGTCCCTGCCGGGATACGGCCTGTCGGGCCCGACCCGCGAGATGGGCTGGGGCTCCACCCGCGTCGCCAGGGCATGGCTGGAGCTGATGACCCGGCTCGGCTACGAGCGCTTCGGCGTGCAGGGCGGCGACTGGGGCACCTGGATCTCCCGCGAGACCGGCGTGCTCGCCCCCGAGCGGGTCGTCGGCATGCACGGCAACGGCATCATCTGCTTCCCCATCGGCGCGCCGGGCGAGCTCGACGGCCTCACCGAGGTGGAGCAGGAGCGGATGGCGTTCCGCGAGAGCTACCTGACCGAGCAGTACGGCTACAAGCTCATCCAGTCGGCCCGGCCGCAGACGTTCGCCTACGGCATGGCCGACTCGCCGGTGGCGCTGCTGTCGTGGTTCGCCGGCGTCTACCACGAATGGACCGACGGCGGCGTCGACACCGACCGGCTGCTCACCACGGTGATGCTCTACTGGCTGACCAACACCGCCGGCTCTGCGGCCCGGTCGTTCGTGGAGACGCCCGACACCGAGCAGGACACCAGCGTCGAGTGGGAGCTGAAGCCCGCGACGGTGCCCACGTCCGTCTCGGTCTTCCCCAAGGACATCCTGCGGCCGATCCGCCGTTTCGCCGAGCGGGACAACAACATCGTCGGCTGGGTGGAGCACGACCGGGGCGGCACCTTCGCCGCCCTGGAGCAGCCCGAGGCGTTTGTGCGCGACGTCCGGAAGTTCTTCGCCGGTCTGCGCTGACGCCCCGCGCCGCCGCCCGTTCCCGAGACCTTCCACGAGAGGCCCGCGGGAACGGGCTGTTGTGCGTTCAGCCGAGCGCCTTTACGTTGTAGATTCATTGACGGGCACGGATGGTGGCGCGGCTCCGAGCGGGAGGCATGACCACGTCTCGGTGGACCTCACAGTCTGGCAGCGCTGACCCTTACAGTCGCGCCCCGTCCCCGCTTACTGTGGAAGTCATGTCCGTGACGCCCCTGCGAGGAGGCGCCGCGCGGGAGGCCGAGCTGCTCGGCGCGGCGCTGGAGGTGCTGGCCGAGGGCGGCTACGAGCGGCTGAGCGCCGACGCCGTCGCGGCGCGGGCCAGGGCCGGCCGGCAGACCGTCCACCGGCGCTGGCCCACCAAGACCGACCTCGCGGCGGCCGCGTTCGCCGCCGCCGCCTCCCCCGTGCCCGAGCCGCCCGACACGGGCGCGCTGCGCGCCGACCTGCTCGCCTTCATGGAGTTCCTGGTCGAGGACCTGTACCGGCTCGGCGACGTCCTCGTGAGCCTCGTCGGCGAGATGCGCCACAACCCGCGGCTCGCCGCGGCGGTCGACGCGCACTACGTCGAGCGGCGCCGCCGCCTGGCGCTGGAGATCTTCCAGCGGGCGTGGGCCAGGGGCGAGCTGGACGCCGCCGCCGACACCGAGCTGCTGTGGCAGGTGGGCCCGGCGACGTTGCTCTTCCGGGGCCTGGTCAGCGGCGAGCCGGTGGACGGCGAGCTGGCCCGCCGCCTGGTCGACCACGTCATGCTGCCGCTGGCCACCGGCCGCAGGTAGGCGGGCTACTGTTCGCGTCTCAGCTCATGCTCCAGCTCCTCCAGCTCCGCGCCCCCGGCCATGAGCGCGGTAAGCTCCTGCCGGGTGATGTCGGCCTTGCCGTACTCGCCGAGGCTCGTCCCCCGGTTGAGCACCAGGAAGCGGTCGCCCACCGGATAGGCGTGGTGCGGGTTGTGCGTGATGAACACCACGCCGAGCCCGCGGTCGCGCGCCCTGGCGATGTAGCGCAGCACTACGCCCGCCTGTTTGACGCCGAGGGCCGAGGTGGGCTCGTCGAGGATGAGCACGCGGGCGCCGAAGTGGACCGCCCTGGCGATCGCCACCGACTGCCGTTCGCCGCCCGACAGGGTCCCCACGGGCTGGTCGACGTCGCGGATGTCGATGCCCATGGCCAGCAGTTCCTCGCGGGCGACCCGCCTGGCCTTGGCGACGTCGAACGCCAGGCCCCGGCGCGGCTCTGAGCCGAGGAAGAAGTTGCGCCACACCGACATGAGAGGAATCATCGCAAGGTCCTGGTAGACGGTGGCGATCCCCCGGTCGAGCGCCTCCCTCGGGCCGGCCAGCCGCACCTCCTCGCCGTCGAGCAGCAGCGTGCCGGCGTCATGCTGGTGCACGCCCGACAGGATCTTGATGAGCGTGGACTTGCCGGCGCCGTTGTCGCCGAGCACGCACGTCACCCGGCCGGCCTCGACGCCCATGGAGACGTCGCGCAGCGCCAGCACCGAGCCGAACGTCTTGCCGATCCCGCGCGCTTCCAGGATCACCGTCTCACCTCCTCGGCGTACCGCCTGACCAGGCGGTTGGCCAGCGTGGCGAGCAGCAGCATGCCGCCCAGGAAGAACGTGAACCAGTCGGCGTCCCAGCCCAGGAAGACGATCCCCTTGTCGGCCATCCCGAAGATGACCGCGCCGATCGAGGCGCCGATCGCGGAGCCGTAGCCGCCGGTCAGCAGGCAGCCGCCGATGACGGCGGCGATGATGTAGATGAACTCCTGCCCGATGCCGATGTTGGCCTGCACGGAGGTGTAGCGCAGGGCGAGGATGGAGCCGACCAGCCAGGCGGCGAACGCCGTCGTCATGAACAGCGCGATCTTCGTACGGGCGGCCGGCACGCCGACCGCGCGGGCGGCCTGCTCGTCGCCGCCCACCGCGAAGATCCAGTTGCCCGCCCGGGTGCGCATCAGCACCCAGGTGGCCACGGCGGTGACGAGCAGCCACCACAGGATCGCCACCCGGAAGGGGGTGCCGCCGATCTGGATCGTGCCCGCGAGGACCGCTCGGGCCTCCTCGAAGCCGGCCGCCCGGCGCAGGCCGCTGACCTGCACGGTGCCGGTCAGGGCCTTGGTGACGCCGAGGTTCACGCCCTGCAGCATGAGGAACGTGCCGAGTGTGACGATGAAGCTGGGCAGCCTGGTCCGGGTCACCATCATCCCGTTGCAGAACCCGACGCCCAGCGCCACGACCAGGGCGACGAGCATCGCCGACCACACGTCGAGCCCGTAGCGGGTGGCCAGCGTGACGACGATCAGCCCGGTGGTGCCGGTCAGCACCCCGGCCGACAGGTCGAACTCGCCGCCGATCATCAGCAGCGCGATGGCGACCGCCATGATGCCGAGCGTGGCGGCCGGATCGAGCCAGTTGGCGATGCCCGCGGGCGAGCGGAACACCGCCGACTGGCTCGCGAAGAACGCGAACACCACGAGCATCCCGACGACGGCGCCCAGCTCGGGCCGGATGAGCAGCCGACGCAGCAGCCCGCCGGCGGCGACCCGCTCGTCCGTCCGCCCGCCGGCGCGGCCGGCCACCGACGTCACGCCGCCTCCTCTCGACCGCTCATCGGGTGCCCGCCTCGGCCAGCCTGGCGACCTGCGCGGCGTTGTCCTTGGTGACGAAGCCGGGTCCCGTGTTGACGGGCAGCCCGCCGCCGACGGTGTTGAGGTTGTCCTTGTAGAGGGTCAGGAACGTGATCGGCAGGTAACCCTGGAGGTACTGCTGCTGGTCCACGGCGAACAGGATCTCCCCCGCGTTGATCGCGGTCACCACGTCGGCGGACAGGTCGAACGTGGCCAGCCTGGCCTTCGACCCGGCGTCGGCGATGGCGTCGCGGGCGGCGACGGCCACGGCGGGGTTGAGCGCGAGGACGCCGTCGATCCGCTGGTCGGACTGGAGCTTGGCGGTGACCTTGGAGGTGACGTCCGCGAGGTTGCTCACGTCGACCTGCAGCCGCTCGACCGCGCCGCCGAGGGTCTCCTCCGCGCCCTTGCACCGCTGGTCCAGGCCGATGTTGCCGGCCTCGTGGATGACGCACAGCAGCTTGGTCACGCCCGCGGCCTTGAGCTGCTCGCCGGTGCCCCGCCCGGCCACGTCCTCGGACTGGCCGACGTGGGTGAGGGCACCGAACTCCTTGGACGAGTCGCTGCCGGAGTTGATCGTCACCACCGGGATCCCGGCGGCGACGGCCTTGCCGACGGACTCCTTGAGCGCGTCGGGGTTGGCCAGGGACACCACGATGCCGTCGGCCTTTCTCGACACCGCCTGGTCGATGAGCTGCGACTGCTTGGCCGGGTCGCCGTCGCCCTGGTAGGTGACCGTGGCACCGTAACGCCTGCCGGCCGCCTCGGCGCCGTTCTTGACCACGTCCCAGAAGGCGTCCCCGGGGGCGCCGTGGGTGATGACGGCGAACGTGCCGCCCCCGGTCGGGGCGGCGGACCCCGCGGGAGCGGTCTCGGTGCCGGGTCCGGCAGGGGTGGAACAGCCGGTCAGGGTCAGGGCTGCGAGCAGGGCGAGCGCGATTGGGGTACGTCTCATGGGACACCTCCAAGGACCAACGGGCTAGCCCCGGTTCTACCCCAATGTCAACCATTTGTATAGACATACGGACCAATGCGGGTCACGTGTCGGCATAGTAGAACGGAATCATTCGTTCCCGTATGCTGGGTGCATGACAACTGCACCCATGAGCGGCCGCAAGGCGCAGGCAGCGCGCAACGACGAGCTGATCCTCCAGGCGGCGCGGGAGGTCTTCACCGCCGACCCCGGCGCGCCCATCGCGGCGGTCGCGGACCGGGCGGGCGTGGGCATCAGCGCGCTCTACCGCCGCTATCCCAGCAAGGAGGCGCTGCTGCAGAAGCTCTGCGGCGACGGGCTGAAGCTCTACATCGAGGTGTGCGAGCGGGTGATGCGCGAGAGCCGCGATCCGTGGGAGGAGTTCGCCGGCTATATGCGCGGCATCGTCGACGCCGACACCAACTCGCTCACCATCAAGCTGGCCGGGACGTTCCAGCCCACGGAGGAGCTGTTCCGCGACGCCGTCCGCGCCTCCGAGCTGGCGACCGAGGTGCACCGGCGGGCCGTCGAGGCGGGGGTGCTGCGGCCGGACGTGACGACCGCCGACATCGCGCTGCTCTTCGAGCAGCTCGCCTCGGTCAGGCTGGGCGGCCAGGAGCGCACCTCGCAGCTCCGGCACCGCTTCCTGGCGCTGGCGCTCGACGCGCTGCGCCTGCCGCCCGCCCACCGCCCGCTCCCCGGCCCCGCCCCGGAGGACGGCGAGCTGTCGTCCCGCTGGAACCCGTGAGAGGTCAGGGGGCGGCGTGACCGGGCCGGGCGGGACCGGAGGGGGCCTGGCCCGGGTCGGCGCCGTCGCGCCGGCGCCGACCGGGATCGGGGGCGAGGCGGTCGGCGAGGGCGAGCGTGCGGCGGGCGCGGGCCACGACGGGGGCGTCCACGAAGCGGCCGTCGGGCAGGGCCACCGCCCCCACCCCGTCCCGCTCGGCGCGCTCGGCCGCGTCGACGATCTCCCTGGCCCGGGCCGTCTCCTCGGCGGTGGGGGCGAACGCCTGCCTGATCACCGGGAGCTGGCGGGGGTGGATGGCCGCCCGGCCGAACAGGCCCAGCGCCCGGCCCGCCAGGCACGAGGCGAGCAGCCCCCGCTCGTCCTGTACGTGCGGGTGGACCGACAGCGGCACCGGCGGCAGCCCGGCGGCGGCCGCGGCGAGCACCACCTGGAGCCGCAGGTGGTCGAGGGCGCTCGCGTCCGTGATGGACAGCTCGGCGGCCAGGTCCTGCTCGCCGAGCGCGACGCCCGCGACCCGCGGATGGGCCGCGATCGCGGCGGCCCGCACGATGCCCGCCGCCGACTCCAGCAGCGCGTACGCCGGCACCGGGAAGTGGTCGAGCAGGTCGAGCGTGCGCGGCGACTCGACCTTCGGCAGCCGGACGGCGTCGAGTCCCGGCAGGTCCACCAGCTCGCTCAGGTCGTCCAGTCCTCGCTGGGTGGCGAGGTCGTTGACCCGTACGTGCACCTCCACCCCGTCCGTGGGCGCGGCCGCGCCGCGCTCGCGCAGATAGGCGGCCACGTTGGCGCGGGCCTCGTCCTTGCGGGCGGGCGCCACCGCGTCCTCCAGGTCGATGATGACCACGTCGGCCCCCGACGCGACCGCCTTGGCGAACCGTTCCGGCCGGTCGCCGGGCACGTACAGCCAGGTCACCCTGACGCGAGGCGCCGGAGCGGTCGCCGGGGCGGTCACGCGATCACCCCGCTCCCGCGCAGCGCCGCGATCTCCTCCGCGCCGTAGCCGAGCTCGCCGAGCACCTCGTCGGTGTCCCGGCCGAGCCGCCGCCCCGCCCAGCGCACCTCGCCGGGGGTGTCCGACAGGCGGAACAGCACGTTCTGCACGGTGACGGTGCCGAGTTCCTCGTCGGGCACGTCGAGGAAGGTGCCGAGGGCCGCGTACTGCGGGTCCTCGGCGATGTCGGTGACGTCGTAGATGGGCGCGACGGCGGCCTGCGCCTCCTCGAAGCGGGCGATGACCTCGTCGGCGTCCCGTTCGGCGATCCACGTCGCGACGGCCTCGTCCAGCTCGTCCACGTGCCGCACCCGTCCGCTGCCGGTGGCGAACCACGGCTGGGCCACCAGGTCGGGCCGGCCGACGAGGGTGAGGACGCGTTCGGCGATGGGCTGGGCGCTGGTGGAGACGGCCAGCCAGCGGCCGTCACGGGTGCGGTAGGTGTTGCGCGGCGCGTTGCTGCTGGACCGGTTGCCGGTGCGCCGGGGCACCACACCGAGCGCCCGGTAGGCGGTCATCTGCGGGCCGAGCAGGCCGAGGATCGGCTCGATGATCGCCATGTCGATGACCTGCCCGCGGCCCGTGCGTTCGCGGGCCTGGATCGCCACCATGACGGCGTACGCCATGGCGAGGCCGGCGATGCCGTCGGCGAGGGCGAGCGGCGGCAGGGTGGGCGGCCCGTCGGGCTCCCCGGTCATCGCCGCGAACCCGCTCATCGCCTCGGCCAGCGTGCCGAACCCCGGCCGCCCGGCCATCGGCCCGACCTGCCCGAACCCGGTCATGCGGGCCACGATGAGGCGCGGGTTCAGCTCCAGCAGGCCGGCGGGGGCGAGATCCCAGCGTTCCAGGGTGCCGGGACGGAAGTTCTCGATCAGGACGTCGGAGCGTTCGGCCAGGCGGCGCAGGACGTGCTGCCCGTCGGGGTGCGACAGGTCCACGGCGGCGGCGCGCTTGTTGCGCGCGAGCGTCTTCCACCACAGGCCCACGCCGTCCACGGAGGCGCCGTGCCCGCGCGCGGGGTCGCCGCGCCGGGGATGTTCGATCTTGATGACGTCGGCGCCGAAGTCGCCCAGCATCATCGCGGCGGAGGGTCCGGCGAACAGCGTCGCGGCGTCGATGACCCGCAGACCGGCGAGGCTTGTCATGACCATATAACGTATAAGAAATACGAAATGGCGCAACCTTTGCCCAGATTGCACGACACTGGGTGCATGCCGACCAGCGAGCCCCGACCGCCGACGAGCCCGCCGACGAGCCCGCCGACGAGCCCGCCGACGAGCCCGCCGATGAGCCCGCCGATGAGCAAGGCCGACTACGTCTACAGCGTGCTGCTCGACGAGATCCGCTCGGCCCGCATCCCCGGCGGCACGGCGCTGCGCGCCGGCGCGGTCGCCCGCCGGCTCGGGGTGTCGGTCACGCCGGTGCGCGAGGCGCTGCGCCGGCTGGAGAACGACCGGCTGATCAGCTATGAGGCGCACCACGGCGCGACGGTGGTGGACCTGGGCGAGGACGCGCTGGAGGAGTTCTACGGCGTGCGCGCGGTCGTGGAGGGGCTCGGCGCGCGCCTGGCCGCCGCCCGGATCACCCACGAGGAGCTCGACGGGCTGCGCGAGCTGCACGCCGCGATGGTCCGCGATGCCGGGGCCGGCCACCACGACCGGCTCGGCGAGCAGAGCAGGCTCTTCCACCTGCGCATCGCCGACATCGGCGGCCCGGCGTTCCTCGGCAGGCACGCCCGGGCGGTGCGCAACAGCTTCCCGGTGCCCGCCGAGGCGTCGCTCTGGCTGGACGACGCCCAGGTCGGCCCGCAGCTGGAGGCGCACGAACGCATCCTGGACGCCCTGGCCGCCGCCGACGGGGCGGCCGCCGAACGTCTCATGGCCGACCACGTGCGCCGCGCCGGCGACTACCGGCGAACGCGCTGACGGCGGCGGCCGGGCCGGGTCGGTCGCCGCCGTCAGCGGCGGCCGGGCCGGGTCGGTCGCTCAGGGCGTCACCTCGGCCAGCGCCGACGAGCTCAGGTCGAAGCCGTCCACGTGCGCCAGGTAGTCGCCCTTCGCCAGCGGGTCGCCCAGGTAGACACCGCCGGCCCGGCGCACCAGCAGCGCGCCGGCCGCCACGTCCCAGGGGCTCGCGCCCGTGCCGTAGGCGGCGTCGGACCAGCCGGCCGCGACGTGCGCCAGCTTCAACGCGGCGCTGCCGGGCCGCCGCACGGCCGCGAACGACGCCAGGAACCTGCCGTAGCGGCCCAGCGCCTCCTCCCGCCCGGCGACCATGTCCTCGGGAGTGGGATAGCTCGACAGCAGCATCGCCTCCCGGTCGCGCGAGGCTCCGACGCTGCGGATCGGCGTGCCGTTGCACCAGGCGCCCGCGCCGGAGGCGGTGAACTCGTCCTCGCGCACCGGGTCGTACACGACTCCCGCCACCAGCTCGCCCGCCACGGCCGCCGCGATGGAGACGCAGAAGAACGGCAGTCCGGCGGCGAAGTTGGCGGTGCCGTCGATGGGGTCCACGTACCAGCGCAGGTCTCCAGAGCCGGTCTCGCCGCCCTCCTCGCCCACGACGGCGCTGCCCGGCCAGCGGGCGTCGATCACCGCGCGGATCGTCTCCTCGGCCGCCCTGTCGTGCTCGGTCACCGGGTCGTGGAAGTCGCGTTTGGTGGTCACCGCCGGCCGCGACCGGAACGCCTTGCGCAACCGGGGGCCCACCGCCCTGGCCGCCTCGACGGCCGTCTCCAGCAGCTCCGTGTCCGGGTGTCGCGTCACGTCCATGTCTCCTCCGGCAGTCCGTACGGGTCTCCAGCAACCTCTCATGCCCACGACAGGACGATCGGCGCACGACGGGGCATCCCGACCTGCCTTCGCCGTCAGATTGTCAGGACATTCTGACCTCGGTACGCTGATCGGCATGACCGCGAATCTGGCGATCGACCTGGATCGATCCAGTCCCGTGCCGCTCTATTTCCAGGTGGCCGAGCAGATCGCCGAAGCGATCCGCCGGGGCGACCTGGCCCCCGGCTCCCGGCTCGACAACGAGATCCTGCTGGCCGACAAGCTCGGCCTGTCGAGGCCCACCATCCGCCAGGCCATCCAGTATCTCGTGGACAAGGGCCTGCTGGTGCGCAAGCGCGGGGTCGGCACCCAGGTGGTGCACGGGCAGGTCAAGCGCTCGGTCGAGCTGACCAGCCTCTACGACGACCTGCGCCGCGCCGGCCAGGAGCCCGCCACGCAGGTGCTGACCCTGGAGCCGCGCCCGGTGGACGAGCACATCGCCCCCATTCTCGGCCTGGAGCCGGGCGCCGAGATCCTCTACGTCGAGCGGCTGCGCTTCGCGGCCGGCGAGCCGCTGGCCGTGCTGCACAACTGGCTGCCGCTGGGGCTCGCGCCGCTGGGCGCCGCCGCGCTGGAGGACCGCGGCCTGTACGAGCTGCTGCGCGGGGCGGGTGTGCGGATGCGGGTCGCCAACCAGCGCATCGGCGCCCGCGCGGCCAGCCAGGCGGAGGCCCGGCTGCTGCACGAGCGGCGCGGCGCCCCGCTGCTGACCATGGTCCGCACCACCTACGACGACCAGGGCCGGGCGGTCGAGCACGGCTCGCACATCTACCGCGCCTCGCACTACTCCCTGGAGGTCACCCTCATCGAGCGCTGACCGGGGTCAGGCGACGACGGCGCGGACCGCCGCCTGCGCGGCCTCGCGCAGGCGGGCGTGCACCGCGACGTTCGCCTCACGGTCGGTGCGGACCTCCACCACCCGCGGGCCATGGCCGCGCATCGCCTTGGGCAGGTCGCCGATGTCCTCCACCAGCGTGTACGGAGTGCCCGTCGAGGCGGCCACGTAGCCGAGGTCAACCCCGTGCGGCGTGCCGAAGACCCGCTCGAACGCGTCACGGATCGCCGCCTGCGGCAGCAGCGAGAAGATCCCGCCGCCGTCGTTGTTGACCACGACCAGGCACAGGTCGGGCCGGGGCTCGCGCGGCCCGAGGACCAGGCCGTTCTGGTCGTGCAAGAACGACAGGTCGCCCAGCAGCGCGTACGCCGGCCCGTTGTGCGCCAGCGCCGCCCCCATGGCCGTGGACACCGCCCCGTCGATGCCGGAGGCGCCGCGGTTGGCCATCAGCCGCAGCCCGCGCCGTGGCCGCATCGCCTGGTCGAGGTCGCGGACCGGCATCGACGACCCGCAGAAGAGCAGCGCCCCGTTGGGCAGCGCCTCGGCCAGGTCGCGTGCCACCCGCGGCTCGCTCATCCCGGAGGCGTCGAGGACCTCGTCCACGGCCTCCCGCGCCGCGAGGTCGGCGTGCCGCCAGGCGTGCAGCCAGCTGTCGTCGCCGGAGGCGACGGGGATCTCGACCGCCTGCGCCACCTGGGTCGCCGACCGGGTCGGGTCGGGCCAGCGCTCCAGGCCCGTGGAGACCACGATGTGCTCGGGGGCGCGCTTCAGCCACGACAGCAGCGGCCGCGACAGGCCCGGCCGGCCCAGCGTCACCACCACCTCGGGCACGTGGGCGTCGGCGAACTCGGGGGTGGACAGCAGGTAGTGGTAGGCGGAGACGGAGTGGTCGCCGTAGCGGGCGCCGCCGTTGGGCTCCGACAGCACCGGCCAGCCGGCCATCCCGGCCGCGGCGACGTAGCGGCGCACGTTCATCGCGCCGTCGCCCACCACGAGCACGCCGCGCCGCGTCGGCGGCAGGTGCAGGGCGACGGGCGGCGGCGCCACGCGGGCGCGCACCCAGGGCCCGGTCTCGGCGCCGTCGAGCGGCTCGCACCAGGCGGTGTCGCCGTCGGGGATGAGCGGCTCGCGGAAGGCGAGGTTGAGGTGGACCGGACCGGGGTCGGCCGGGCCGGTGGCCCGCTGGTGGGCGCGGCAGACCAGCGAACGCCAGTAGGCCACCTGGCCGGGCCGTTCCTCGGGCACGCCGACCTCGGCGAAGAAACGGGTCGCCGAGCCGTACAGCTTGACCTGGTCGATCGTCTGGTTGGCGCCGGTGGCGCGCAGCTCGGGCGGCCGGTCGGCGGTGAGCACGATCAGCGGCACCCCGGACTCGCTCGCCTCGATGACGGCGGGATGGAAGTTGGCGGTGGCCGTGCCTGAGGAGCAGACCAGCGCGACCGGCCGCTCGGAGCGCCTGGCCAGCCCCAGGGCGAGGAACGCCGCCGACCGCTCGTCGACCCGCACGTGCATCCGCACCCGCGAGTCGGCGTGGAAGGCCAGCGCGAGCGGCGCCGACCGCGAGCCCGGCGCCACCACGACGTCGGTGAGGCCGCAGCGCACCAGCTCGTCGACGAGCACCGTGGCCAGCGCGGTTGCGGGGTTCACTGGGCGGCCTCCTGGATCCGGCGAAGCCACGAGGGAGATCGGATCTCGAATGCGGGCAGGGTCATGGGCGTGCACCGCGGGCCGGCGGCTGTCGCCGGCGGCACGTTGTGCGCCACTAACCTTACGAGCATGCCGACCACGTCGCCGCATCCGGACCGTCCGTTGCACGCCCTGGTGCTGCCCCCCGGGCCCGAGCTGTTCGCGGCTCTGCGTGACGCGCTGTCCGGTGCCGGGCCGGCCGTCCTGCCGCTCTCCCCCGACCAGGCCGGCGCCGCGATCTCCGCGCTGCGCCCGACCCACGTCGGCGGCGCGCGCCACGACGGCGGCGCGGGCGTGCCGGAGGACGTGGCCGTGGTGATCGCCACCAGCGGCAGCACGGGCGCGCCCAAGGGCGTGCTGCTGTCGGCGCGTGCCCTGCGCGCCTCGGCGGCGGCGTCGCTGCGGCGGGTGGCGGCGACCAGGGGCGAGCGGTGGCTGTGCTGCCTGCCGCCGTCGCACGTGTCCGGGCTGCAGGTGCTGGTGCGCGCGCTGCTCAGCGGGACCGAGCCGATCATCCATCCGCGCTTCGACCCCCGGCGGGTGCTGGAGTCCGGCGCCGACCACGTGTCGCTGGTGCCGACCCAGCTCCACCGGCTGGTCGAGCTGGGAGCCGACCTGTCGGGGTTCCGGACCGTCCTGCTCGGCGGCGCCGCGCCGCGGCCGGGCCTGCTGGCCGAGGCCCGCGCGCTCGGCGCCCACGTGGTGACGACGTACGGCATGAGCGAGACGTGCGGCGGCTGCGTGTACGACGGCCGGCCCCTCGACCACGTGAACGTCAAGATCGGCGACGACGGGCTGATCCGCGTCGCGGGGCCGGTGCTGCTGTCCGGCTACCGGTCGGGCGAGCCCGTGCCCCGCGACGGCGAGTGGTTCGTCACCTCCGACCTCGGCGAGCTGTCCGGGGGCAGGCTGCGGGTGCTCGGCCGGGCCGACGACGTCGTCAACACCGGCGGCGAGAAGGTGGTGGCGGGCGCGGTGGCCGAAGTGCTGTCCGGCCATCCGGCGGTGGCCGAGGCCGCCGTGGTGGGCCGGCCCGATCCCGAGTGGGGTGAGGTGGTGGTCGCCGTCGTGGTCCCCGCCGACCCGGCGGCCCCGCCGACCCTCCCCCATCTGCGCGCCTACTGCGCCGACCGGCTGCCCGCCTACGCCGCCCCGCGCGACCTGCGCGTCGTCGCGCGCCTGCCGCTGCTGGCGAACGGCAAGCCCGACCTCCAGCGGCTGCGCTCCGGAACCCGGTGACCTTCGGATGCGTCATAGTGGGGAAAGCAAGGAGGGAGCCTTCATGGACCAGACCCGCAAGATGTGGGCATCCGCGGCGGTCGTCGGCGTGATCGTCGTCGGCGGCGTCTCCGTCGCGGCGGCCGCCTCCGCGGGCAGGCTCGACCAGGTCGCCAAGGAGACCAGAGCGGTGGTGGAGAAGGCCGCGCCGTCCGGGCAGCCGGCCGCGCCGGACACGCGGGCGACCCAGCCGTCCGAGCAGGCGCCGCAGCCCGTCGACCAGCTCACCGAGGCGACCCGCGCGCCGGAGGACGTCGTGGTGTCCCAGGAGGTCAATCCCGACCCGGGCGAGGTGCTCGAATACTGGTCGGACGACCGGCTCGAGGAGGCCCAGCCCATGCCGATGCCCGAGGTGAAGCCGGGCGACGTCGTCGTCGAGGAGTAGAACCCCTGGTGGGGTGGGTCACTTTCGGGGTGGTCCGCCCCTTTTTTCGTCCATGCGGGAACAAACTGCGGCGAATGGCGTTATTGATACTGGTGCGCTGAGCGGCCGGAGCCGCCCCACCACAACCTGCCTGATCGCTTCGACTCCGTATGGAGGAGGTGTCCTCATGCCCCGAACCGCCGTGGCGACCCCGCCCGCGACCCTCGACCAGCTGCTTGACCGAGGGCGAGTCCAGGGTCATCTTTCCCTCGCGGAGCTGCGTGACGCGTTCGCGGAGGCCGGCATCAGTCCCGTACAGGGCCGGTCGATCCTGCGCGAGCTCACCGAGGCCGGCGTCAGCCTGGCCGCGGAGGACGAGCCGTCCCTGGGCAAGCCTGCCAGGAGGACCACGCGCAAGGCCACCCCGACCGTCCAGACCACCAGGACCGCGAAGAAGGCGACGACGAGCACCACCACCAGCACCAAGCGCGCGGCCGCGACCGACGCGGCCCTGACGCGCGCCGACCTGACCACGGCCGAGCCGGTCGTCCCCGAGCCGGTCGTCCCCGAGCCGGTCCAGGCCGTCACCGCGACCCCCACCCCCGCCGAGGCCGAGCCCGACGCGCCCGTCCTCGTCGCCGAGGACGCCGACCTGGACGGCGACGAGGCGCTCGACCTCGACGACAACCAGTCCGTCATGGGCGACTCGGTGCACACCTACCTCAAGTCGATCGGGCGGCGCACCCTGCTGACCGCCGCGCAGGAGGTCGAGCTGGCCCGGCGGATCGAGGCCGGCCTGTACGCCGAGTACAAGCTGGAGACCGACGTCTCCCTGTCCCCCGCCGCCCGTGAGGACCTGGAGATGGTCGTCCGCGACGGCAAGGAGGCCAAGGACCACATGCTGGAGGCCAACCTCCGGCTGGTCGTCTCGGTCGCCAAGAAGTACACCGACCGCGGCATGTCGCTGCTCGACGTGGTCCAGGAGGGCAACCTGGGCCTGATCAGGGCGGTGGAGAAGTTCGACTACACCAAGGGCTTCAAGTTCTCCACGTACGCGATGTGGTGGATCCGGCAGGCCATCCAGCGCGGCTTCGCCGACTCGGCGCGCACCATCCGGCTGCCCGTCCACGTGCTGGAGATGCTGTCGAAGCTGTCGCGCATCGAGCGCGACATGCACCAGAGGCTGGGCCGCGAGCCCACGCCCGAGGAGCTGGCCGTCGAGCTGGACAAGACCCCCGACCAGATCGAGGAGCTGCTGCGCACCAGCCGTCAGCCGATCTCGCTGAACGCCACCATCGGTGAGGACGGCGAGACCACGATCGGCGACCTCATCGAGGACGTGGACTCCCCGGAGGCGTCGGAGATCGTCGACCGCCAGCTGCTGGGCGACCAGCTGCGCGGCGTGCTGGAGAACCTCTCCCCGCGCGAGTCGAAGATCATGGCGCTGCGGTTCGGCCTCGTGGACGGCAAGCCGCACACCCTCGACGAGATCGGCAAGCACCTGGGCCTGACCCGGGAGCGGATCCGCCAGCTCGAGAAGGAGTCGCTGTCCAAGTTGCGGCACCCGAGCAACACGCGACCGCTGCTCGACTGGGCCAGCTGACCCGGCCGCCCGGCGCGGCCCGCCCCTGACGGACCGCTGCCACCAGCGCACCCCCTCACGGAGCATGAGGGTCGACGGCGGAGCCCCGGCCGACCGGCCGGGGCTCCGCCATGTCCGGCGGCGGGCCACGGCATACGGCCGGAGCGGGACGGCGGGATGGCGGCGGCCGACGGCGGCTCCCACGGCCGGTCCTACGGCCGGTCCTACGGCCGGTGGGTCTCGGCGAACAGCTGCGCGACCAGCTCACCCCGGCTGGTGATTCCCGCCTTGCCGAAGACGGCCTTCAGATGGCCGCGCACGGTGTGCGGAGAGATGAACAGGGCCGCGGCGATCTCCGTGGTGGGCAGGCCCCGTGCCACCAGCTGAGCGACCTCGAACTCCCGTGGCGTCAGGCCGTACGCCTCGGCGACGATGACGGCCAGGTCGGCGGGGGCCGCGGGCTCGATGACGAGCGCGGTCGGGCCCGGCCGTCCGCCGGGGCCGCTCAGGCACGAGGCGCGACAGGTCAGCCACCGGCCGTCGACGGTCCGGATGCGGGTGCGGGCGCTGCCGCGATCGTGGCCCCGCGCGACGGCGCGCGCCTGCAGAGCCGTGCCGATCAGCCAGATGGGCAGCCTCAGCCCGAGCGCCGACGGCGTGGACGGGCCGTCCGGCAGCAGCGCGAGATGGCGCCGGGCCTCCTCGTTGATCGACGTGGCCTCGCCGTGCTCGTCGAACAGCAGCAGGCCGGGAGCGGGCGCCCCGGGCCCGCCGTCCGATGCCGACGGGCGGGCGAAGCGGCGCAACCGGTCGGCGAGCGGTCCGGACAGCTCGGCGAGCAACGCGATCTCGGGCCGGCCGAACGGCCGGCCGCCCCGCATGCGGAACAGGCTCACCGACCCCCACGGCCGGCCGCCGATCCGC
Source organism: Nonomuraea indica (assembly GCF_002850745.1). Lineage (GTDB taxonomy): Bacteria > Actinomycetota > Actinomycetes > Streptosporangiales > Streptosporangiaceae > Nonomuraea > Nonomuraea indica. The sequence goes on along the minus strand of NZ_KZ559479.1, from coordinate 94,632 downwards.
AGCACGGCCCGCAGTTCGTCGTCCACGCCCTGGTCTCCGAGCAGGCGGCGGAACCGGGCGCTGCGCGCGGGCAGGTCGCCGGTGGCCGCGCGCAGACCGGCCGCGGGCACGGCGGCGCGGGCGAGGTCACGGAACGGCAGGACGTTCTCCTCCAGGAGCTCGCTCTCCCAGTAGGCGGCGCACCCTTCGCCGGAACCGAGGTTCTCCACCAGCATGGGCGCGGTGACCAGGCCCGTCTCCGGGTCGGTGGCCGACCACACGGCGGCGTCGAACGGCAGCACCCGCCGCAAACGGGCCGAGGCGCGGCTGAACAGCTCCAGCGGGCTCGCCGCCCGCTCGGCGGCCGACAGGATCCCGGCGTGGCGGGGCGGGTGGGTCATCGAACCTCCTGACGCGGGTCACCTGCGAGGGCTGGACACGCGTCAGCCTGCCCGTTCTCCTCTCTCTCGCCAACCCCTCATTCGAGGGGGTCATTCCTCGCCGATCCCCCGCATCGGGGTGATGGAGCGCGATCCCGGCGCCCGCGAGGCTCGGAAGAGCCGTGGGGACCGACAAGGAAGGAACGTCATGCGTATCGCGATCGTGGGGGGCGGCGCTGCCGCTGTCGGGCTGCTGGACGCTCTGGCCGTCGGCGGGGCGGGGATGGAGGCGGGGGAGGTCACCGTGTTCGAGCCGTCCGCGCATCTGTGGCGGGGACGCCCGTACGGGCCGGATCTGGACAGCGTGCTGGTCAACGCCCCGCCCGCCATCATGTCGATCCGCCACCAGGACGGCGGGCACTACGCCTCCTGGCTGGGCCCGGAGCGTGCCGCCGCCCACCTGGACGAGCTGCTGGGACAGCCGCTGGTGCCGCGCGGGCTCTACGGCGAGTACCTCGCCGACGCCGCCGAGGCCGCGCTCGCCGCACTGCGGCGGCGGGGCTGGCGGACCCGGGTCGTGGCCGCCCGGGTCGTCGCGGCGGCCCGCTCCGGCGGTGCGCGGGTGACGCTGCGCACGGAGGACGGCCACCACCACCGGGCCGATCGGGTGGTGCTGTGCATCGGCAGGGGGACGCCGCAGGACCACTACGGCCTGGGCGGCGCCGCGGGGTTCGTGGACGATCCGTATCCGCTGGCGCACACGCTCGGCCGGATCCCGGCCGGAGCCCACGTCGCGGTGATCGGCAGCGGGCTGACCGCCGTGGACGCGGTGGTGTCGCTCGCCGCACGCGGCCATGCCGGGCGGATCACGCTGGTGTCCCGGAGCGGCATGCTGCCCCATGTCTGGCAGCGTCCCCTCGGCCACCGGCCCGTGCACCTGACCGTCGGACGGGTGGAGGAGCTGTGCCGCGAGCACGGCGGCCTGACCCTCGACGACCTCGCCGGGCTGTTCCGGGCCGAGCTGGCCGAGACGGGCGAGGACTTCGCGCGTTTCACGGCCGAGCTGCTGTCGGCCGGGTCCGAGGAGCCCGTGCGGCGGTTGCGGCGGCAGCTGGCGGCCGTCGACGACCCCGGGATCGGGCGGCGGGTGCTGCAGGAGGCCGCGCACACCGTCGGCCCGTACGCGTGGCGGTTGCTGCCCGAGGCCGACCGCGAGCGGCTGCGCGCGCACTTCCGGCTCGCCACCAGCCTGGCCTCGCCCATGGTGCCGGTGAACGCCGCCGTCCTGCTGCGGCTGTTCGAGGACGGGCAGCTCACCATGGTGGCGGGCGTGCGCAAGATCGAGGCGGTGGAGGGCGGGTTCCGGGTGCTGGGCGACACCGGCGAGCTGGACGCCGACGCCGTCGTCAACGCCGTGAACCCGCCGCCCCAGGCACTGCCCCGCGCGGCCGAGCCGCTGGTCACGTCCCTGCTCGACGACGGGCTCGCCGCGCTGCACCCGGCGGGCGGGCTGGTCCCCGCCGACCCGCGCCTGCACGTGGTGGGGGACCTTGCCGGCGGCGGTCCGTTCATCACGTCGAGCATCCCCGGCGTCGCCGCGGCGGGCGCCCGTGCCGCGGTCGCGCTGGCGGCCTCCCGCAACGGTTGATCCGTCGCGGGCCGGGGGCGCGTCAGCGGTGGCCGGCGACGTGCGCGTCGAAGAAGGCGAACGTGCGCCGCCAGGCCTCGTCCGCGGCCGGGCGGACGAGGCCGTGCCGCAGCGGGAACAGCGCGAGCCTCGCCACGGGATGGTGACCGTCGGTCATGAAGGAGTGCCCGGCGTCGGAGTAGATCTCGACGTCGTGCTCGACGCCGAGCGCGCTCAGGTGCTCCCGCAGCCGGCTGCCGTGTGTCCGGAAGCCCCTGTCACGGCCGCCGTAGGAGCCCACCACCGGGCACACCGCCCGCAGCCGCGCCATGTCGCGCGGGACCGCGCCGTAGTTCACCGACGCGGCCCGCACGCCAGGCGGCGCGCCCGCGGCGTAGGCGAGGGCGAACCCGCCGCCCATGCAGAACCCGATCACGCCGAGCCGGTGGCCGTCGACGTCGTCGCGTCCTGCCAGCCATCGCCGCGTCGCGTCGATGTCGGAGGTGGGCCGCCCCGGCCTGCCGGTGACCAGCTGGTGCATGGACCGCGCCAGGCACGCGATCCTGGTGCCGTGGCTGTAGAGGTCGGGCAGGACGGCCGCGTACCCGTGGTCGGCGAACAGGTCCGCCACATCGAGCATGTCGGGCTCGACGCCGTAGACCTCGTGCACGATCACCACCCCCGGCCATCCGGTCGCGGGTGCGGTCCGCTCCGGCAGGGCCACGGTCGCGGTCAGCGCGTCGCCGTCGGGCAGCGGGATGCGCACGTGTGATCTCACTCGGGGGGTCCTCGGCGATCCAGGCGGGCGGGGGCGCGACGGCGCGGCGACGGCGTCCGCGATCCGGCCGTCCTGGAACACGGCCCGGCACCCCGCGCGGCCGTCAGCGCCCGGGGCGGCCGTTCACCGTCGGCACGGCCGGGTGAGCGCGCGACGTGCGCGCCGTCCGCTCCCGCCACGCCGAGCAGGTCCCGGCGCCGGAGGGGCTCCCGGCACTGGACGGGCCCCGGCGCCCGGCGAGCCCCGATGCCGAGCGAGTCCTGACGCCGGGCGGGCCCCGATGCCGAGCGAGTCCTGACGCCGGGCGAGCCCTGACACCGGGCGGGCCCTGACACCGGGCGGGCCCTGACGCCGGGCCGGTTCTAGCGTTGGGCGGGGACGGGACGGGGGATGCGCGGGATGCCCCACATCCGGTTCTCCTCGCGCAGCGTGCGCAGCCGCTCGACCTCGGCGGTCCACATGGCGCCGGCCGGGGTGGCCTTCGCCTTGCGGCGCGCGATGCGGTCGTCGTAGGACCGCACGCCGAACGTGGACCGCTGGCCCGCCTCGGCGGCCCGCAGCGCCTCGGTGAGCGCCTTGTCGAACGCCAGCCCGGCGCCCAGGAGCTCGACCTCGTCCGCGTCGGCGGCCCTCAGCTCGCGCAGGGTCTGCTCGGCCTTCCTGGCCTTCTCCAGCAGCTCCGGGAACGTCCTGGAGATCTCCAGATCCGCGTGGTAGCGGACCTCGGCCTCCCGGCTCACCCGCGGACGGAAAAACGCCATCGACTCTGCCTTTCGCGCACCCACTGCTTACCAGCGACAAGGGTACGCCGTTTCACGCCACGCCTCGTCATCGGACCGGCCCCAGGCCCTTTACATAGTAAGATGATCTCCATGCCAGCCAAGAGGCCGCCCGTGCCGCTCTCCCGGGAGCGCATCATCGAGGCCGCACTGCACATCGCCGACACGCAGGGCCTGCGCCGGTTGACCATGCGCCGACTCGGCGACGCGCTGCAGGTGGAGGCGATGGCCATCTACCACCACCTGCCGCGCGGCAAGGAGGCGCTGATGGACGCGCTGGCCGAGCACGTCACGGCGGTCCACGTCGAGCCGGGGTCCACCTGGCAGGAGACCGCCAAGGCGTGGTGCCGGGCCAGCCGTGAGCTGCTGCGCGACCATCCGGGCGTCCTCGCGCTCGCCCTGACCAAACCGCCCAAGGGCGCCACCGCCGTCGCCATCCGGGAGCAGACCGAGCAGCTCACCGACGCGGGCCTGCCCGGCGCCGCCGAGGCCGTGCGCGCGCTGCGGGCGTTCGTCTTCGGCAGCGTGGCGGTGGAGGTGCAGCAGTCCGGCTGGGCCGATCCCGAGGTGGACGAGTGGGTCCGCCGCGACGAACGGGCCGACGTCGATTTCGAACGGGGGCTGGAGGCGTTGCTCAAAGGCCTCGAAACGTAGTGGCGTGTCGAGCTTGGACCGTTATCCTGCTTAAGGCACGCTGTGTCGAGGGTCACACCTCCCCGGCATCCTCCTCCAACCGTCCTAACGGACTATGTCGGATGGTGTGACGTACATCGCACACTTGCTACAACGACGAACCCGAGCCGCTCCCGCCCTTCCCGCGGGGGCTTCGACGAGATATCGGAGGCACGCCGATGTGCCCGCACCACCCGGTCTGTCCGTCCGCCGAGGCGCCCGACCGCGAGGCCGCACGTACCATCGCCTGCCACCCCGAGCAGGGGTGGAGCCTGCTGTGCAACGGCGTGGTCCTGTTCGAGGACACCGGAGAGCTGCTGCCGGGCGGCACCGCCATCGCCCCGCACCGGCCCGTGGTCGGAGCCGCCTGACCTCGCACGTCTCCACGACCGCCGCGCCGCGTGGCGGCCCGGCGCCTCCCGCTCCCCCGTGTCCACACCGGTGATCCGGAGCGGGTCATCAACCCTTCGCGACGAGTCCCGGACCCCACCGCCCAACCCCTGTGGGCAGCCGGTGGGGCTCCCTGGGGGCTTCCCGCGCGGGTCGGGCTCGCCGGTCCCGCCCGCTCCCGGGTGACGGGGCGGCCCGGGAGAGTCACCGTTCTAGGCGGGCACCAGGGCTCGCAGCCACCGCGCGACCACCTCGCCCACCCGGGCCGGGTCCTTCTTCAGCTCGTGCCCCTCCCCCGGCAGCACGACCAGCCGCGCCGCGTCGGCGGCGTCGGGCACGCCGAACGGGTCGCGGTCTCCGTTCACGACGAGCACGTCCACGCCGGCGCCGCGCAGCTCGTCCGCTCGCGACCGTTCGGGCCGGCCCGGCGGGTGCAGCGGGAACGCCAGGGCCACGACCGCCGTCGCGCCGACGTCCCTGGCGGTACGGCAAGCGACCCTGGCCCCGTTGCTCCGGCCGCCCTGCACCAGCGGCAGCCCCGGCCAGCGGGCCCGCAGCTCGCCCAGCACCGCCCCCCAGGCCTCGTCCTGCCGGGCCGCCGGGCCCGGAGCCCGGCCCCCCGCGAGCCTGAACGGCTGCGTCACCCGGGCCACGCTCGCGCCCACGCCGAGCGCCGCGTCGCGCACCGCCAGCAGGTCGGGCGCGTCCACCGTCCCGGCCGAGCCGTGGGTCAGGACCAGCAGCATCCGGGGCCGCTCCGCCTCGTCGACCTCGACCCGCGCCGGCCCGCGCGGCGTCATGACCTCCATGGCGCAACCGTACCTTCGGACGATCCGACGCTAGCTCTCAGGGCTGATGACGGCGGGTCGCCCAGCGGGGAGAATGACCGCATGCAGGACACCCACCCCATCCGCGAAGATCTCCAGGCCACGCTGGACGCCCACCGCGACCTCGGCCCTGCCTACGAGGCGGCGCTCGTCGAGTCGTTCGCGGCGCGGCTCGACGCCACCATCGCCGCCCGCGTGCAGGCGGAGCTCGACGCCCATCCGGCCTCGCCGCGCAAGCCCAAGGGCAACGGCATGGCACCGATCACCCTGGGCTCGCTGGCGCTCGGCGTGCCGCTGACCGCGATCGCGGGCTCCACCGCGGGGACGATGGGGCTGATCATCGCCTGGCTCGCCATCGTCGCGGTCAACGTCGCCGCCGCGGCCACCATGGTCCACCGCCGCTGATTCCAGCTCCCCCGACCCCCAGACCTCCCGGCCCCAGCCCTGCCGACCCCGGCTTGCACCCGCCATGGGTCACCGAGCCGCCTTCCGCCCGCCGCCGACCTCGCCCCGGCGCGTCGTGTCAGCATGCCCGGCCGCCACTCTCCCGACAACCGCTGGAGCCCTACGCCCGGTACGTCATGAGCTGGTGGGAACCCTCCGGCGCGTGCTGCTGCTGCGCCAGGCACGGACAGCGCCGGCCCACCGGATGGGCTCAGCCGGCACCTCGCTGTCGGCCGCCGCGATTCACCACGCATGACTGTCATTCGCATTCTTTTCCGGGACGAATTGAGCAAGCGCGGCATAGCGGGCACACCCGAAAAGAGGTGATTAAAGAAGCGCGGCGCACCAAGCAGGATTTACGGCACACCCCCGCGGCATCGATACCGACCCTCCGTCCGACACACTGTGGCAGCCGACGCACCCACCCTCGCACAGACATGGCTCGGGACCATGAGCTGCGGCGCCCGGCTGAGAAAGGCATATGGGGTGTAAAGCTCCGCCTAGATCGATACGCTTCGATGACCCGACCACGCGGAGGTTGAGCATGGCGAAATGCAACGGTTGCGGCACCGAGGTCTCGGCGGGAAGTCTCTGCGCATTGTGCGCCGCGAAAATGATCAGCTACCACGACGGGGACTACGACGACGAGAACGACCCCGCCGTGAAGCTCTACCACCAGACCGCCGCCAAGATGAACTCGCCGAAACCTGCCTCGGGCGGATGCGCCCTCGTCGTGCTCGCCATCACGTCCCTTTCCGCCCTCCTCGCGGCTGTGGGGATCGGCATAGAGCACGTCATCGGTTGAGCCGACTCCCTCCCTGTGGGCCCCTCGCCGATCAGGGATGCGGGGCGGGGTCAGGTGTCGCGGCCGAGGCGCAGGCGGACCTCGGCGGCGAGGGTCTCGTCCTCGTGGTCCAGCCCGTACGCCCACACCTGGCCGGCGTCCTCGTCGCGGCCGCGCAGGGGCAGCGTGCGGGCCAGCAGCTCGATGGCGAGCGCACCCGTCCCGGCGTCGGCGCCGTCCTCGACGGCCGCCGCGAACTCCGCGCACGCCAGCTCCAGGTGCGCGATCCCGAGCTGCACGCGCAGCCGCGGCACCGACGCGGCCGGGGCGACGGCGAGCGCGTCGAGGAGCAGGTCGGCGGCCTCGCCCGCCTCTCCTCGTTCCAGGAGCAGGCCGGCGAGCTGCTGGGCGGCGTGCGCGGCCGACTCGGCGTCGCCGGCGGTCTCACCGGCCGCGAGGGCCTGGCGCAGCGCCTGCTCGGCCTCGCCGTCGTCGCCCGCCTGTACGGCGAGCCGCGCCAGCGCGAGGTGGGCGAGCGGCAGGTAGGCGGGCGTGCCGACGCCGAGCACCGCCTGCCAGGCGCCCCTGGCCTGCTCGGCCCGCCCCTCCCGTTCGAAGCCCTGGGCCAGGTGGCAGGCAGCCTGGGCGGCGAACTCGGGATGCCCGGTGGCGAGCGCGGCCCTGGCGGCGGCACGGGCGCCCTCGGCGTCGCCTCGTTCCTCCAGCACGACGGCGAGGCCGACCGCGGCCTGCGCCCGGTGGGGCTCGTCGGGGTCGGCGGCGAGCTCGGAGAGGATGGCCGCCGCGCCGTCGAGGTCGCCCTGCTCGGCCAGGCGGCGGGCGGTGTCCAGAGGCGGGGTCTCCAGCTCTGAAGATGTCACGAAAGGCTCCCCTTCGGCGGCGATCGCCCCGAGCCTAACGACTTCTGACGATCATGTCTGCCCGCTTGCCGGGGAAGGTCTGGAAGACCCGTTCGCGAACGACGGAGTCCGCCGTGCGCCGAACTGGCCGGCGTCACCATGCCGCCCCCGTCCGGCCCGCCGGCGCGGCCGCCCGTCGTGGACGTCACGCCGCGCGTCGGCAGCCACCGGCGCGAGGGCGTCGTCATCACCGTCAGCCGGGAGGACGACGGCGCGGCCCGGCTGAGGGACGAGTCGGCAACGGCATGAAGGGCTTCTCGCCGCCCCTGGAGGCGGACCTGACGCCGGTGCCGGAGGCGGTGTTCGCCGCCTCCGGCACCGGGTCGTCGTTCGGCGAGAACCACGTGCCCATTGTCGTCCGACGGCACGCCCTGCGTGCCCGCCGGGGTGCGCCGCCCCGAGGGCGGCCCGGCCTCAGTCCTCGTACGCCTCCAGCGGAGGGCAGGAGCACACGAGGTTGCGGTCGCCGAAGGCCTGGTCGATGCGGCGCACCGGCACCCAGTACTTCCCGTCGCGCAGCGCGGGCACCGGGTAGGCCGCCTCCGTGCGGGTGTAGGGGTGCGGCCACTCGTCGGCCGCGACGGCCTCGGCGGTGTGCGGGGCGTTGCGCAGCGGGTTGTCGGAGCGGTCGTGGTCGCCCGAGGCCACCTTCGCGATCTCGCCGCGGATGGCGATCATCGCGTCGGCGAACCGGTCGAGCTCGGCGAGGTCCTCGCTCTCGGTCGGCTCGATCATCAGCGTGCCCGCCACGGGGAACGACATGGTCGGCGCGTGGAAGCCGTAGTCGATGAGCCGCTTGGCCACGTCGTCGACCGTGACACCGGTCTCCTTGGTGATCTGCCGCAGGTCGATGATGCACTCGTGGGCCACCAGCCCGCCACGGCCGGTGTAGAGCACCGGGTAGTGGGGGGCGAGCCGCCGGGCGAGGTAGTTGGCCGACAGGATGGCCTGCTGGGTGGCGGCGGTGAGACCGTCGGAGCCCATCATGCGGATGTACGCCCACGAGATCGGCAGGATGCCCGCCGAGCCGTACGGGGCGGCCGAGACCGGCCCGACGCGGTCGGCCGGCGCCGGGCCGGAGCCGGCGCGCAGCGGGTGACCGGGCAGGTAGCCCGCCAGGTGGGAGCGCACCGCGACCGGGCCGACGCCCGGCCCGCCGCCGCCGTGCGGGATGCAGAACGTCTTGTGCAGGTTGAGGTGCGACACGTCGGCGCCGAACTCGCCCGGCTTGGCCAGGCCGACCAGCGCGTTGAGGTTGGCCCCGTCGACGTAGACCTGGCCGCCCGCCTCGTGCACCTTGGCGCAGATCTCGGTGATGGCCTCCTCGTACACGCCGTGCGTGGACGGGTAGGTCACCATGATCGCGGCCAGCGCGTCGCGGTGCTTGGAGATCTTGGCGTCGAGGTCGGCCAGGTCCACGTTCCCCTCGGAGTCGCAGGCCACCACGACGACGCGCATGCCGGCCATGACGGCGCTGGCGGCGTTGGTGCCGTGGGCGGACGACGGGATGAGGCACACCTCGCGGCCCTCGTCGCCGTTGGCGCGGTGGTAGGCGCGGATGGCCAGCAGCCCGGCCAGCTCGCCCTGGGACCCGGCGTTGGGCTGCAGCGACACCGCGTCGTAGCCGGTGACCTCCGCCAGCCAGTCCTCCAGGGTGCGGATCAGCTCGAGGTAGCCGGCGGCCTGCTCCTCCGGCGCGTAGGGGTGGATCGCCGCGAACTCCGGCCAGGTGATCGGTTCCATCTCCGTGCTGGCGTTGAGCTTCATCGTGCAGGAGCCGAGCGGGATCATCGACCGGTCGAGCGCGATGTCCTTGTCCTGCAGCCGGCGCAGGTAGCGCAGCATCGCGGTCTCGGAGTGGTGGCTGTGGAAGACCGGGTGGGTCAGGTAGGCGGACTCGCGGGTCAGCGCGGCGGGCAGCCGGTCGAGGCCCGCGTCGCCGAGCAGCCCGGCCAGCTCGTCGGCCGCGACCGGCCGGTGGCCGGCGGCCTCGCCGAACGCGGCCAGCACGTCCTCCAGGTGGGCCGCGGAGGTCGTCTCGTCGCAGGCGACGGAGACGTGGTCGTCGTCGGCCCGCCACACGTTGACGCGCCGCGCGGCCGCCGCCCGGACCACCTCGGCGGCCTTGCCCGGCACCCGGGCCAGCACGGTGTCGAAGAACTCGCCGTGCACCACCTCGACGCCGCCGCGGCGCAGCGCCTCGGCGAGCGCGGCGGCGTGCCGGTGGGTGCGGGCGGCGATGCGGCGCAGGCCCTCGGGCCCGTGGTAGACGGCGTACATGCCGGCGATGACGGCGAGCAGCACCTGGGCGGTGCAGATGTTGCTGGTGGCCTTCTCACGGCGGATGTGCTGCTCGCGGGTCTGCAGGGCGAGCCGGTAGGCGGGGTCGCCGTCGGCGTCGACGGACACGCCGACCAGGCGGCCGGGCAGCTGCCGCTGCAGGCCCTCGCGCACCGACATGTAGGCGGCATGCGGGCCGCCGAAGCCGAACGGGACGCCGAACCGCTGCGAGGAGCCGACCGCGATGTCGGCGCCCAGCTCGCCGGGCGGGGTGACCAGGGTGAGCGCCAGCAGGTCGGCGGCGGCCACCACCAGCGCGCCGGCGGCGTGCGCGGCCTCGGCCACGGCGCGGAAGTCGCGCAGCCGGCCGGAGGCGCCCGGGTACTGCACCAGGACGCCGAAGCACTCGGGCAGGTCGCCGTCGAGGGAGTGCTCCACCAGCGTGATGCCGAGCGGCTCGGCGCGGGTGGCGAGCACCGCCTTGGTCTGCGGCAGCGCGTCGGCGTCGACCACGAACACATCGCTCCTGGCCTTGCCGGCCCGGCGCGCCAGCGTCATCGCCTCGGCGGCGGCGGTGCCCTCGTCGAGCAACGAGGCGCCCGCCACGTCGAGGCCGGTCAGGTCGGAGACGACGGTCTGGAAGTTGAGCAGCGCCTCCAGGCGGCCCTGCGAGATCTCGGGCTGGTACGGCGTGTAGGCGGTGTACCAGCCGGGGTTCTCCAGCAGGTTGCGGCGGATCACGGCGGGCGTCACGGTGTCGTGGTAGCCCAGGCCGATCATGGAGGTGAACACCTGGTTGCGCCCGGCCAGCGCGCGCAGCTCGGCGATCGCCTCTGTCTCGCTCGCGGCGACGGGGAGCTTGAGCCGGTCCTTGGCCCTGATGGCCTCCGGGACGGCCACGGACACCAGGTCGGCCACGGACTCGAAGCCCACGGCCTCGAGCATGCGCTGCCGCTCGGCCTCCGACGGGCCGATGTGCCGGGTCGAGAACGGCGGAGCTGACAGGTCGGTCATGGAGATGCCTCCCGAGGCTGTGGAGACCGGCGCCAGGGCGCGGACGTGTGCCGGATCTCCCCCTCTGTCATCTCGACCTGAGAGCTTCACCCCGGATGAGGGGCTTGCACCGTCGGTGAGACGCGCCTGGCGGGCGCGGCTGCTTTCCAGAGTCGCCTCACCCGAGCGGTACAGGTGCCTGAGAGATTCCGGGGAGGGTTGCTCCTTCGGCGCCCCCTGGGACCTGCCCGGGGACTCTCCCGCACGGGGTCGTCAGCCTTGCGCTCTCCAGGTTACTACCCCAGTCGGCGCGCCCGTCGCCGCTGGGCCAGCTCGTCAGCGGGGTGGTCGGCCGGGACGGTGTCCGCGACCGCCGCTCGTTCCCCCGGCAGCTCCGCGAGGCTGCCCTCGACCTCCCGCCAGACCCGGCCGAGCGCGATGCCGAACACGCCCTGACCGCCCTGGAGCAGGTCTATCACCTCGTCGGCCGAGGTGCACTCGTAGACGCTGACGCCGTCGCTCATGAGCGTGATCTGCGCGAGGTCGGCCACCCCGCGATCACGCAGATGCTGCACGGCGGTGCGGATCTGCTGCAGGGACACCCCGGTGTCGAGCAGCCGTTTGACGACCTTGAGCACCAGGATGTCGCGGAAGCTGTAGAGCCGCTGGGAGCCCGAGCCCTGGGCGGCTCTTATCGTGGGCTCGACCAGACCGGTGCGCGCCCAGTAGTCAAGCTGCCTGTAGGTGATGCCGGCCGCCGCGCAGGCCGTCGGGCCACGGTATCCGATGTCACCCGGCAGCGCCGTCGGCTGCTCGTCGAAGAGCAGGCCCTGCTCCCCGGCACGCTGCCGGGCGCTCTCGCGCCGCACCGAATCTTCCTGGCCGGCCGTCTTACCCTCGCCGCTGCTGACCGCCACGCGGACCTCCGGCTTTCTCTCATCCCGTGGCCTGATCTGGGGGTTCGTAAAAGGGCGACCACGGGTTTCACTTGCACCGTAGGACTGTGACCATGCGCAGTCAACGATCCGGCTCGGCGCGTCGTGAAGCGTAAATGCACTGAAATACCTACCCCGCCTTACCGAAGTCTTCGGGCGTGATCGTGTCAAGGAACACCCTGAACTTCTCCACCTCGTCCTCCTGGTCGTCGGGGATGATCACTCCGGCCTCCTGGACGACCTCCTCGCTGGCGAAGATGCGCGCCCCGGTGCGCAGGGCGAGCGCGATCGAGTCGGACGGCCGCGCGCTCACCTCCACCCCGTTGGAGAACACCAGATCGGCGAAGAAGATGCCGTCGCGCAGGGCGACGATGTTGACGGCACGCAGGCCGACGCCCAGGGCGCTCAGCACGTCCCTGAACAGGTCGTGCGTCAGCGGCCGCGGCGGCGGCTCCTCCGCCTGGGCCAGCGCGATGGCCGTGGCCTCGGTCATGCCGATCCAGATGGGCAGGAACCGCTCCCCGTGTGCCTCCTTGAGCAAGACGATCGGCTGGTTTGTGGGCATCTCAACGCGTACGCCCACGACCTCCATCTGCAACACGGGCTGCTCCGTATTCGACTGGCCGGTGACCCGGCACAGGTCATTGCTGGTCCGCTTCTGCAATTCAACGTAACACCCGACAGGCCCCGGATGTCCCGCCGGAGGGGCCCGGTCCGGCTCGGCCGTCCCGGGTCCCGCCGCCCTGCCGTCGGCGGCCGTCCGGGGCCCGGAGGCCCGGCGTCCGGCGGCTCAGCGTCCGAGGACGGTGCGCACACCGATGCGCACCAGCGCGGCGTGCAGGTCTAGCAGCAGCGTGGAGGCCTCACGGGCCACCTCGTCGGCCTCGCCGATCGCGCCTGGCGCGCGCCGTTTGAGTATCGGCGCGACGGTCTGCTCGACCAGGCCCGCCTCGCGCTCGGCCGCCGCCTTGACGGCGCGCAGGTGCCGGGCGTGCAGGCCGAACCTGGCCAGCGCGCCGACGCTGCGCGCCACCTCCAGCGCGTCCTGGTCGTAGCGCCGGGCGTGCGCGGCGAGCAGGCCGTAGTCCTCCAGCTCGGTGAGCGTCTCGTCGTCGATCCCGGCCGCCTCCAGCAGCTCGGCGCGGCTCAGCCGCACCTCCTGCGTCTCCTGCGCGCCGGGGACGGCGCGGGGGCGGCCGAGCTCCTCGGCCATCCGGTCCTTGATCACCCGCAGCGGGAGGTAGTGGTCGCGCTGCTCGGTGAGGATGTAGCGCAGCTGCTCCACGTGCAGGTGGGTGAACTTGCGGAAGCCCGACGGGCTGCGCTCGGGCTCGATGAGCCCTTCACCCTCGAGGAAGCGGATCTTGGAGATCGTGACGTCGGGGAACTCGCCCTGCAGGAGGGCGAGGACCTCCCCGATGCTCATGTGCGAGCGTGCCGCCTGCGAGCTCATGCGCCGCCGGCGCTCCGCACGAGGAACAGGAGGCGGAACTTGCCGATCTGCACCTCGTCGCCGGAGTGCAGCGGCACCTCCTCGATGCGCTCGCGGTTGACGTAGGTGCCGTTGAGGCTGCCCACGTCCCGCACGGAGAACTGGCCGCCCCGGTGGCGGTAGAACTCGACGTGGCGGCGCGAGACCGTGATGTCGTCGAGGAAGATGTCGCTCTCGGGGTGGCGCCCGGTGGTGGTGAGGTCCTTGTCGAGGCGGAACCGGCTGCCCTGGTTGGGGCCCCTGGTCACCGTCAGCAACCCCGTGCCCGGCGGGAGCTGTTCGACCAGCGCCTGCTCGGCCAGCAGCATGTTGCCGGTCTCAGCCTCGTACGCCTCGATTCCCGCGACGGAGATCGTCGATGTCGTGTCGGCGCCGACCTCATGCCTGGTCAGCGGGGACCCACAACGGGAACAGAAACGGGCATCCTCGGGGTTGGCGTGCCCGCACTGCGTGCAGTAGACGCTCGGCATCGATCGGCTCGGCCTCCTACCGCGAAGACGCGGCGACGGTGCTCGGGGCGCGCCTCGCTTCGCTCTTCAAGTTTGCGAATGCCGCAACTTACGCTGCTGAACGGCAAAGGTCAAGGCGGGGCGCTGGACGACGGGTTCGGACGGTGACAAAGTTACCGCCGCCCTAGCCCGCAGGTCCATGCCGCCGCGCCTTTACACGATACGATCTTGCCCGGTTCTATGCGAACCCCGGCGGCCCGTCACGGAGGGTGACATTCCTCTCAGGTGCTCAGCCGGCGGCCCGCTCGACCACCCGGGCCCAGCGTTCGAGGAGCGCCTGGGCGGTGTCGACGTCCTGGGCCTCGGCCCACAGGTCGGTGACGGGTTCGGTGGCGGCGGGCAGGATGAGCACCCAGCTCCCGTCGTCGCCGGTGACGCGCACCCCGTCGGTGGTGTCGACCCGGTGCCGCTCCGAGCCCGCCTCGACGACCTCGATGACCGAGCGCATGACGGCCCCCTTGGCCGCCCACCGGGTCGGCACGGTGCGCTTCAGCAGCCGCGCCACGGGGATGCGGGCGTCGATCTGGCTGAGCGACAGGCGGGTGCGGGCGACCAGGCCGAGCAGCCGCATGAAGGCGGCCAGCCCGTCGACCGCGGGCGAGAACTCCGGGACCACGAAGCCGCCCCTGCCGTCGCCCGCGAAGATCATGTCGTGGCCGGCGGCGGCCGAGGTGAGCGCGTCGAGCGCGGTCGGGGTCCACTGCACCTGGACGCCGTGGAAGCGGCAGACCTGCTCGGCGACCCGGGTGGTGGTGACGGGCAGCGCGACCCTGCCGCCGCGTCGTTCGGCGGCCACCAGGTCGAGGACCACGAGCAGGGCGCGTTCCTCGCCGATGAGCTGGCCCATCTCGTCCACGAGGGCGATCCGCTCGCCCACGGGGTCGAAGCGGACGCCGAACGCGGCGCGGGAGGAGCCGACCAGCTCCGAGAGGCGTTGCAGGTCGCGGCGACGCTCGGCGAGCGTCTCGGTGGGCGAGGTGTCGTCGAGGCGGGCGTTGACGGTGAGCACGTCCACCCCCACCCGGCCGAGCAGCGTCGGCAGGACGAGCGAGGAGGTGCCGCCAGCGCAGTCGACGACCACCTTCATGCCGTCGATGCCGGTCATGTCGATGCGGCGCAGCAGCTCGTGGGTGTAGTCCTCCACCACGCGGGCGGGGTAGCGGAGCTCGGCGATCTCGCCGGGGAAGGCCCGACGGAACTCCTGCCGCGAGAAGACCCGCTCCAGCTTGCGCTGGGCCGCGGCGGGCAGGTCGGCGCCCCGGTCGTCCATGATCACGATGTCGACGCTCTGCGGGTCGCCGGCGGTGGTGCGCAGCGTGATGCCGCCGGCGGCCGACTCCCGGGAGGTGTGGAAGCGGGCCACCGGCAGCGGGGCGGCCTCCAGGTCGAGCACGTTGATGGCGCCCGCGGTCAGCGCGCTGATCACGGCCCGCTTGAGCGCCCTGGCCGCCAGGGAGGAGTCGCGGGAGGTGACGACGTGGGCGCCCTTCTCCAGGGTGGTGGCGTACGCGCTGGCCAGCCGTACGCACAGCTCGGGGGTGATCTCGACGTTGACCAGTCCGCTGACGCCGCGCGGCCCGAACAGGCTGCGCTGGCCGCGCGACTCCCAGATGACGCTGGTGTTGACCACCGCCCCGGCCTCGATGGTCTTGAACGGGTAGACCTTGACGCCGCTGGAGATGTACGCCTCGGGCTCGATGACGCATTCGTCGCCGATGACGGCGCTCTCCTCGATGCGGGCGCCGGACATCACGTCGGTGTTCTTGCCGATGACGCAGCCGCGCAGGTGGGCACCGGGGCCGAGGTAGACGTTGTCGTGCACGACCGCCCGGTGCAGGAAGGCGCCCTCGCGCACGACCGCGTTGTTGCCCAGCACGGTGAACTCCCGCAGCTCGGCGCCGGCCTCCACCTTGGCGTAGTCGCCGACGAGCAGCGGCCCCTTGAGCACCGCGTCCGGGTCGACGGAGGCCGACTCGGCCACCCAGACGCCGGGCGAGAGCTCGAAGCCGCCGAGGTCCAGCCTGACCCGCCCGGACAGGGCGTCGGCCTGGGCCTTGAGATAGCTCTCGTGGGTGCCGACGTCCTCCCAGTAGCCGTCGGCCACGTAGCCGTAGATGGGGGCGCCGGCGTCGAGCAGCCGGGGGAAGACGTCGGCCGACCAGTCGACGGGCCCGCCGGCGGCGACGTGGTCGAGCACCTCGGGCTCCATGACGTACACGCCGGTGTTGACGGTGTCGGAGAAGACCTGGCCCCAGGTGGGCTTCTCCAGGAAGCGCTGCACCCGTCCGGTCTCGTCGACGATGATGATGCCGAACTCGAGGGGGTTGGGGACGCGCTTGAGCCCGACGGTGACCAGGGCCGAGGTCTCGCGGTGGAAGCGGACCATGTCCGTCAGGTCGATGTCGGTCAGCGCGTCGCCGGAGATCACCAGGAACGTGTCCTCGCGCAGCCGGTCGGCGGCGTTCTTCACGCTGCCCGCCGTGCCGAGCGGGATGTCCTCGGTGGCGTACTGCAGGCTCATGCCCAGTTCGTCGCCGTCGCCGAAGTAGTTGCGCACCAGCGCGGCGAGGAACTGCAGGGTGACGACCGTCTCGGTGACGCCGTGCCGCTTGAGCAGGCGCAGCACGTGCTCCATGATCGGGCGGTTGGCGACGGGGAGCAGGGGCTTGGGCTGGTTGGCCGTCATCGGCCGCAGCCGGGTGCCCTCGCCTCCCGCCATGACGACCGCCTTCACACGATCACTCCTTTGTGGTCGCAGTCACGAGCCGGCGCACCTGCACCACGTAGAGCGCGCCCGCCCACCAGTACAGACCTGTTCCCCACAGAGCGAAGGCCCATCCCGTGATCCGCGCCAGGTCGGCGTACCAGCCGGTGTGGGAGGCGAGGAAGAGCAGCGGGAAGGCGTACATGAGGTTGAACATGGCGGCCTTGCCCAGGAAATGCACCTGCAGTGCCCGGTATCCGTGCCGGCGGAGGACGGGGATGAAACAGGCGACGAACAGTTCGCGGCCG
This sequence comes from Nonomuraea indica, assembly GCF_002850745.1. GTDB lineage: Bacteria > Actinomycetota > Actinomycetes > Streptosporangiales > Streptosporangiaceae > Nonomuraea > Nonomuraea indica. The sequence goes on along the minus strand of NZ_KZ559479.1, from coordinate 77,831 downwards.
AGGATGACGGCCACCAGCCACCACGGGATGACGTCGCGGATGAGCAGCGCCAGGATCGTGGCGAAGACGTAGAGCTTGTCGGCGGCCGGGTCGATGATCCGGCCGAGCCTGCTGGTCTGGTCGAAGGCGCGGGCGATCTTTCCGTCGAGCCAGTCGGTGAACCCGGCGACCGCCAGCACGGCGATCGCCCACCCGTCCGCCTTCGGCCCGAGGACGAGCCAGAGGAAGACGGGCACGCCGAGGAGTCGCAGGAAGCTCAGCAGGTTGGGAACCGTCCAGATCCGGTCCTCAGCGGAAGTTTCGCTCACGGAGCAGACCCTACTGCGTCACCTGTGACTCCAGGCGGCCCCGGCCAGGCCGTCCGTGCCGCCTGTTTCGCCCGCCCCCGTCAGGTGCGGAGGAAGGAGTGGGTGCGCGCCAGCGGCTCGAAGCCGAGGCGCCGGTAGAAGTCCTTGGGCCAGTCGGCGTCGTCGGCCACCAGGAAGATCGGGTCGTTGCCGGCCGCGTCCGCCAGGAGGGCCGTCATGAGCGTGCGCGCGTGGCCCCGGCCGCGGTGGCGGGTGCCGGTGTGCACGCTCTCGATCTGGGCGACCCCGTCGTGCGCGTACAGGTCGGCTCGGGCGGCGATGCGGCCGTCCGCGTCGCGCACGCCCCGGAACTGCACCACGTCGGCGCCACGCAGCCGCTCGGCCACGCGCCGGGCGAGCCCCTCGACGACGCTCTCGCCGGCGTCGGGCAGCAGCTCGCGCCAGTCGTGGCGGAGCACGGGCAGCAGCTCCTCCAGGGTGAGGTGGTCGGCCGCCGGCGGGTCCACCGGCGGCGTGCCGCGGAACACCATGATCAGGTTGACGTCGTGGGTGTAGCCGGCGGCGGCGAAGGCGGGCGCGTAGGCGGCGCCGAGCGTGTCGTCGTCGACGCACACGTAGCGGTGGGCGCGGGACGCCAGCACCTCGTCCGCCACCCGCAGCACCTCACCGGCCGGCGGAGCCGCCGGCGTGCCCGGCGGTCCGGGTGGGCGGACGATCAGCCTGTTGTCGTCGTACGAGCCTGGATAGCGATCGTTGAGCACGGCGAAGCCGCCCGGCACCTCGACCACCCGGCCCGCCCGGCGGCGGGCGAACCCGTGCTCGAAGGCGATGATCCGGGCCAGCTCAGGCGGCACGGCGCGCCTCCGCCACGAACGAGCGGATGAGCGCCGAGTCCTTGACGCCGGGGGCGACCTCGACGCCGCTCGACACGTCGACCCCCCACGGCGCGGCGGCGGCGACGGCCTCGGCCACGTTCGCGGGGCTGAGCCCGCCCGCGAGCATCCAGCGGCCGGTGGGCCTGCCGCGCACGGCCGCCCAGTCCCACGGCAGGCCGGAGCCCGGCCGGGGCGCGTCCACGATGAGCAGGTCCTCGTCGAAGGCGCCGCAGCGCAGGTCGGCGCTGGAGTCGACCGCTCTGACGAGGGTCCGGCCCAGGTCCTTGAGCGCCGTGAAGTCGGCGTGCGGATGGCGGCCGTGCAGCTGGACCGCCCGCACGCCGGCGGCGAGGGCCGCCGCCCGGACGGTCGCCGGGTCCTCGCCGCGGAACACCCCCACGGTCAGCACGTGGCCGGGGACCAGGCGGCCGAGCGCCGCGGCCCGCTCCGGATCGATCCGGCGGGGGCTCTCGGTCAGCACGAACCCGATGGCGTCGGCGCCCGCCTCGACGGCCGCGGTCACGTGCTCGGGCTCGCTCAGCCCGCAGATCTTGACGTACACACGGTCGAGGTTAGCGGCGGCGGGCCGAGCCCGGGGACCAGGCCCAGACGAGGACGGCGGTGGTCAGGCCGAACATGACGACCCCGTTGGGCAGGTGGGCGCCCAGCGACTCCCACGTGAGGTGCTGGGCCATCTCGGCGGCCAGCAGCACGACGCTGGCCAGCGCGGGCCAGCCCGCGCCGCGCCCGGGACGCCAGACGAGCAGGGCGATGACGACCTGGACGATCGCCACGAGGTGGGACAGCATGCCGGCCATCACGTGGCTCTCGGCCATCGCGCCGCCGCCCGCCTGCACCGCCTGCCCGGCCAGCGAGGCGGCCACGACCAGGGCGGCGGCGTGCGCGACGACCACGACGCGCAGCCCGTACAGCAGGCCGGGCGGCACCTTCCGGGCCGGCGCCGGGGCGCCGCCGTCGCGCGGGGCCGTGCCGGCGTGCGTGCCCGCCCCGGGGGCGTCGGCGTGGGCGTCGGCTCGGCTGGCGGCGGGGGCGTCGGCTGGGGCGGCCGCGTCGCGGAGCACGGCGTTGGGCGAGGTGTCCCGGCCGGAGTCGCGCATGGTGAGGTCCTTCCTGAGATGGCGGAGGACCATGGTCGTCGGCGCAGGCGGGTCCGGTCGTCAGCCCGGCGGATTATTCGCGGGTCCGCCGCGGGGATGACATCCGCCCGCCCGGGGCTCACGCCGCCGCGCCCCAGGCCCGCGGCAGGCCCATGCCAGGCCTCTGCCAGGCCCGCGCCAGGCCCGCGCCGGGCGGGTTCCGGGCTCACTCCAGGGCGCGGCGGGGGTGATGGCGTACCGGCCGGAACGAGGCGTCCACCAGGCCGCTGCGGTGCGCGACGACGGCGGCCTGGATGCGGTTGCGCAGGCCCAGCTTGTCCATCGCGGCGGCGACGTGGGTCTTGACCGTGGTCACCCCGACGTGCAGTTCCTCGGCGATCTCGGCGTTGGACAGGCCCGTGCCCACCAGCGCGAGCACCTCCAGCTCCCGTTCGGTGAGCCCGGTGGGAACGGGCGCGGCCGGGCGCTCCCCGGCGGCGAGGAACCCCTCCACGACGCGGCGCAGCACCGACGGGGCGAGCAGCTGCTCCCCCGCCGACGCGCGGCGCACCGCGTCGACCATGCGTTCCGGCTCGTCGTCCTTGACCAGGAAGCCCACCGCGCCGGCACGCAGGGCGGCGTGCACGTTGGCGTCCTCGGCGAACGTGGTCAGCACGACGATCCTGCTCGCCGGCCGGGCCGCGAGGACCCGCCTGATCGCCTCCAGGCCGTCGACGCGGGGCATGCGCAGGTCCATGAGGATCACGTCCGGCAGGTGCCGCTCGGCGAGGCGGACCGCCTCCGCGCCGTCCTCGGCCTCGGCCACGACCTCCATGTCGCCGGCGGCCTGCAGCAGCATCCGCACGCCGGCGCGGACGAGCGCCTGGTCGTCGGCGACGAGGACCCGGATCACCGGGCGCCCCCACAGCCGCCCACCGTGGCGACCGTGCCCTCCACCGGGTCGGCCATGCCCCCCGCCGTCTCCCCCGCCGTCTTGCCCGCCGTCTCCACCTCCGTGTGCCTCGGCCGGTGCCTCGCCGTGTCCCCAGATGCGCCCCCGGCTGTGTCCCGCCGCGTGATCCCGGCCGTGTCCGAGGCGGCCGCGCTCGGGGCCGTGAGGCTCCGGGCGGCGGGCAGGAACGCCGCCAGCCGCCAGCCGCCGTCCCCGTCCGGCCCGGCCGCGAGGGTGCCGCCGAGCGCCCGGATCCGCTCGCGCATGCCCGCCAGGCCCCGGCCGGAGGACGGAAGACGCTCGACGTGGCCCGGCGGGCGGCCGTTGTGGATCTCGATGGACATGCCCCTGCCCGTGACGGCCAGGGCGACGCGGACCTCGGTGCCGGGGCCGGCGTGTTTGAGCACGTTGGTGAGGCCCTCCTGGACGATGCGGGCGGCGGAGGCGCGGGCGACGAGCGGGGAACGGTCTGCGGCCGGGTCGAGGCGGAGGTCGACGACCAGCCCGGCGGACGCCACCCGTTCGGCGGACTCGCGCATGACGTCGGCGGGGTCGGCCAGCATCCCGGTGCGGCGGGCGAACGCCGCGGAGGGCGCCTCGCCGGCCGACGGCACCGCGGGAGACCAAGAGACGGCAGGAGACGACGGGACCGCGGGAGACGAAGAGACCGCAGGAGACGACGAGACGGCGGGGACGGGGAGCCGGTCCGGGACGGGGAGCCGGTCCGGGACGGGGGGCCGGTCCGGGACGGGGGGCCGGTCCGGGACGGGGACGGACCGTCCGGCGGGGTCGGAGCGGGTGCTGGAGGGGTCGCCCGGGTCGGTGTACGGGGGCGCGTACTCGGGGGTGCACAGCACGTCGAGCAGGCCGCGCAGATCCTCCAGCACCTGGTGCCCGGTGTCGCGGATGTCGCCGAGGGCGTCGGCGACCGGTCCCTCGGGGGCGGCGTAGCGGGCGGCGCCCGCCCGCAGCACCATGGCGCCCACGTGGTGGGCCACGATGTCGTGCACGTCGCGGGCGATCCGCTCGCGTTCGGCGAGCTGGTCGGCGCGGACCTGCGCCACCGCCAGCCGGGCCGACTCGCGGGCGCGCAGCCGCTCGGCGCGGGCGGCCGCCTGGCGGACGCCGAGGTAGCGGCCGATCGCGATGGGCGTGACGACCAACGCCATCAGCACGATCACCCGGAACGGCGTGACGTCGGTGCCGGGGACGACGACGGCGGCGCCGGCCAGCAGGCAGCCCGCCAGGTACGCGATCAGCGTCCACACCCAGGAGCTGACCCGCAGGGCGAACACGGCCAGTGTGATCATGGTGAGGATCAGGCAGGTGTTGACCGCCTCCTCCAGGTAGGTGTCGGCGGCCAGCAGCAGCGCGCCCTGCAGGACGAACACCATCCCGGGCAGCCGGCGCGCCACGCCGAGGGACAACCCGCCGGCGACGGCGACCAGTCCCACCACCCAGACCGGCATGGAGCCGCTGTCCCAGTCCGTCCACGTGCCCAGCACCGCGCTGGCCACGCCCGCGCCGGCCAGGAGCAGGTCGGGAGTGAGGTCGCCGTGGTCCAGCCGACCGGCGGGGCCGCGCAGGGAGACGCCGACGAGGACCGGGAGGAGGGGCACGAGCACGGAGAACGTCCAGGTGTTGACGGTGATCGAGACGCCGGGGTCGAGGAGGTTGACGACGGTGGCGGGCACCGCGGCCAGCAGGGCGACGCCGACGGCCCACCGGTCGTACTGGTGCGCCACGACGCCGATCGCCACGCACAGCAGCATCTGCGCCGTGTCGCAGGTGAACGAGCCGGCCAGGTCGGCGAAGACCAGTAACCCCGCCAGGTAGAGGCTCACCGGCAACGGCCACCGGCGCAGGAACGCCAGGGGGACGCCCACGAGCAACGCCATCGGGACGGTCATGAACGAGGGCAGGTGCCCCCCGCCGCCCGACTTGCCCGACAGCAGGAGGTCCAGTCCGGTTCCGGAGACGGCCAGCAGGACGTCAAGCGGCAAACCACGCCAACGCATACTCGGCACGTTATCCGGATAACTCGTCTTACCCGATCCTCCGTGCGGATGACTCCGCCTCCTCCAAGTGGCCGGACCACTGGCCGGTCGGCTGATCTTGTGCCCGTCCCGCACTCCCTACGGTGGCGGCATGCCCCATGACACCGCGTTGTTCTTCGGCCAGTTCCTGCGCGCCCCCGCGACGGTGGGGGCGTTCGCGCCCAGCTCACGTCGTCTGGCCGCGTCGGTCTGCACGCCCGTCCCCGAGCGCGGGGAGCCGACCGTGGTCGAGCTCGGGCCGGGCACGGGGCCGTTCACCGAGGAGATCCAGCGGCGGCTGGGCGGGCGCGGTCATCATCTGGCCGTGGAGCTCAACGCCTCCATGGCGGACCTGCTCACGCGGCGTTTCCCCGCAGTGGACGTGGTGCACGGCGACGCCGCGGACCTGACGTCGCTGCTCACCGACCGCGGCCTCGGGCGGGCCGACGTGGTGGTCAGCGGGCTGCCGTGGGCGGCCTTCCCGGCCGGCGCGCAGCGCCGCCTGCTCGGCGCGGTGTGCGCGGCGATGAGCCCGGGCGCCGCGTTCACCACGTTCTCGTACGTGCACGCCATCCCGCTGGGCTCGGCGCGGCGGTTCCGCGCCCTGCTGGCCGAGCGGTTCGAGGAGGTGGTGCCGAGCCGCACGGTGTGGCGGAACGCGCCGCCGGCGTTCGTCTTCCACGCGCGTCGCCCCCGTCCGGACGGCTCGGCTCAGAGGTGAAGGGCGCACCCGGGGTGGACGAGCTAGGTCTCAACTCCCCCGCCTGCCGGGTGCCCGGGGCCCCGTGGTCGGCGCCCTTCACCCCCGCTTGCCCGGCACCGATGGATCACGTGCCGCGTCCGGTCCATGATCGCCGTTGATGGTCCGGGCAGCAGGTCCTCCGTGGCGATGTCGGCGCCGTCCCGCCGTCACGGCGACCCGAGCGGGTCGGGGCGTGGCCGTCGGGGCGGCGTTCTCGGCCTCTCCGGCCAGGCCCGTCGTCCGCTCGCATCGGTGCGGCGGCGGGTCCTTGGCATCCTTGTCTGCCATGGGCCTGCGCCTACCCATGCGGGCGAGGCTCTCACCTGTTCGTCACGATGCGCCCAGGTCAGGGGCCCTCTCCGGGGCGTCCAGCCCCAGGTCGGCCCGCAGGCGGCGGGCCACGAACGCGCGGGCCTCACCGGCCTGGTCGAACAGGCCCGGCAGGCCGAAGAAGCTGTGGACCGCGCCGTCGAACCTGCGCACCTCGACGGGCACCCCCGCCTCCGCCAGGCGCGCTCCGTACCGCTCCCCCTCGTCGCGCAGCACGTCGCAGCCGGCGGTCACGACGGTGGCGGGCGGCAGCCCCTCGACGGACGGCAGCCGCAGCGGTGACAGGCGCGGGTCGGCGGGGTCGGCGTGCGCGGCGTACTGCTCGGCGAACCACGCCATCTCCCTGGCGTCCAGCCCGAAGCCGGTGGCGAACTCGGCGTAGCTGGGCGTGTCCATCGCCACGTCGAGCACCGGGTAGACGAGCGCCTGGTGGGCCAGGGTGAGGCCGGCGTCGCGGGCCTGCCAGGCGGCCACGGCCGCGAGGTTGCCGCCGGCGCTGTCGCCGATCACCGCGACCGAGCCGTCGCACTGGTAGAACGCGGGCCGGGCGAACACGTCGCGGACGACGGTCCAGGCGTCGTCGGCCGCGGCCGGGAAGGGATGCTCGGGCGCCAGCCGGTAGTCGACGGACACCACGACCGCTCCGGTGCGGACGGCCAGGTCTCGGCCGACGGCGTCGTTGCGCCGGACGCTGCCGAACACCCAGCCGCCGCCGTGGAAGTAGACCAGGACCGGCAGCGGCCCGTCGCCCGGGTCGGCGCGGTAGACGCGGATCGGCACGCCGTCGGCGGTCTCGTCGCGGATGGACGGCAGGCGGATGAGCGGGCCCCGGTGGACGGCCAGCCCGTCGGTGGCCCGCATCTCGCGGATCCGCTCCAGGTCGAGCGTGGCCGGGTCGATGCCGAGGTCCGACGGGTAGCGGGCGACGTAGTCGCGCGCCTGGGGATGCAGCGGCATGGCGGGAGCCTAGCGGTGAAGGGGCGCCGGCCGGGAGGGTCCCCCTCGACGGCCACCCGACCAAGGTCGGCAGGCGAGCGGTCGGCGGAGGCCGGGACGCGGCGGGACGCGGCCGGGGCGCGGTGCGTGCCGTCGGGGCGCGGTAGGCGTGCGCTTGGGGCGCGGTAGGCGTGCGGTCGGCGATGGATCGGCGAGCGGTCGATGAGAGTCGGTAGGCGATCGATGAGGGATCAGCGGGCGGTAGGCGAGCGGTCGGCGAGCGGTCGGCGGATGGTCGGCGGATGGTCGGCGGATGGTCGGCGGGTGGTCGGTGGGTGGTCGGTGGGTGGTCGGTGGGTGGTCGGTGGGGAAGGTGTCAGCGGGCGGCTTCCACGAGGGCGTCGAAGAGGGCCGCGCCGGTGCCGCGCTCGGGGTGCCACTGCACGCCCACCGCGAACCGGTGGCCCTGCAGTTCGACGCCCTCGACGATCTGGTCCTCGGCCCAGGCGACGGCGAGCAGCCCGCCGCCGAGCCGCCGCACCGACTGGACGTGCGGCGCGACCACCTCGACGCGGTCGCCCACGGCCTTGCCCAGCCTGCTGGACACGCTGACCTGGATGACGTGCTCGACGCCGGCCTTGCCGTGCCGGTCGTGGCCGAGCGAGCCGGGCAGCCACGGGATGAGCGTGCCGCCCTGGGCGACGTTGAGCACGTGCATGCCGCGGGCGATGGCCAGGATCGGTACGTCCGCCTCGACGGCGGCGCGGGCCAGGGCCAGTTCGAAGCGGTCGCGGTGGTCCTGCGCCGCGGGCACCCGCTCGTCCTGCTCGTCACCGTAGGCGCCGGCACCCACCTCGACGCCGCCGGCCAGCACCAGCCCCCGCAGGCCGCGTACGTAGTCGGCGGCGGCGTGCGGGTCGAGCGGCGGCAGCACGACCGGGGCGCCCCCTGCCCTGCCGACCGCCTTGGCGTAGGCCGGTGGGGAGAGCACCGCCTCGCGCACCCAGTCGCTCCAGCGGGCGGCCTCGAAGTAGGCGGTGATGCCGATCAGCGGTCGGGACATGCGGCCTCCACAGGTGTGCGGGCGGCGCGCGCCGCCCGCGAGGCGTGGCGGCGGCCACGGGTCCCCATCATGACGCACACCTTTCGGCTCGCGGCACCCCTCGCGCGGATCGCCCGCCGTCGCGGGTGCCCGGACCGTCCCGAGACGCCCCGGAACGCCCTGACGCTCGCGGGAAAAGCCGTTGCGCGGCCGGTCGGGGCGGTGCTGGGCTGGCGCGATGGAACACGACGAGGTGCTGGCGGCCTACGACCGCCAGATGCGGCGCGACGCCCGCCCCGACGGGCCCGGCGCGCGGGTGGAGCGGGCCGGGCGGGTGGTGCGGCAGACCGGCGGGGCCGGCGACTGGAACGGCGTGCTCTGGTCGGACCTGCGGGAGGCGGGCCCGGAGGAGGCGGAGGCGGTCATCGCCGCGCAGGTGCGGCACTACGCCGCGCGCGGGCTGGCGTTCGAGTGGAAGCTGTACTCCCACGACCACCCGCGTGACCTGGGCCGGCGGCTGCTGGCGGCCGGTTTCGAGCCGGAGCCTGCGGAGACGCTGATGGTGGCCGAGACGGCGGCGGTCGTGCGGGCCCTCGACGGGCCGGCGGGCCGCCCGCCCGGCGACGCGCGGCTGGTGCCCGTGACCGACGCGGCCGGGGTGGAACTGCTGGCGGAGGTTCATGAGCAGGCGTTCGGCAAGGGCCGCGACGCGATCAGGCGCCGGCTGCTGGCGCTCCTGGCGGACGGTGCGGGCGGCGCGCAAGCGGACGGTGCGGGCGGCGCGGTGGCGGTGGCGGTGGTGGCCGTGGTGGGCGGGCGGCCGGTCAGCGCGGCACGGATGGAGACGCGGCCCGGCACCGACTTCGGGGGGCTGTGGGGCGGCGGCACGGTGCCGGACCAGCGCGGGCGTGGCCTCTACCGCGCCCTGCTCGGCTTCCGCGCGCGGATCGCCGCCGAGCGCGGCCACCGCTACCTCCAGGTGGACGCCTCCGAGGACAGCCGCCCGATTCTGCACCGGCTCGGATTCACGGCGCTGAGCACGACGACCCCGTACCACTTCACACCATGAATGCGAATGAAATACTTATTCACCTTCATTGACCATAAATAAGAGCCCTTCGCATCGACGCATAACATTACTGTCACGCATAGTTCGGGTTAGCCCCCTGATGGGGTGAATCGGTTGTGACGCCCTGGTAGTGGTGTAAGACTCGATTTCGAGCGTACGGATGTGCCGGGGCCCGCCGTCCGCTCGAGACCCGGAGCCGTCAGGGAGGTGGAACGACGCGACCGGAACACCCTTCCGGTCAACAGGGTGAGGTTGATGAGGCAATGCCGTTGAATCCGCGCCTGGTAAAAGAGAGTTTCTCCGTCATCGAACCCGTGGCCGACAAGGCGGCCGCCTATTTCTACGGCCGGTTGTTCGCCGCGAACCCGCACCTGCGCGGGATGTTCCCGCCGGCCATGGACGGGCAGCGCGACCGGCTGTTCCGCGCCCTGACCCGCATCGTCTGGAGCTTGGACAGCCCCGACAGCATGGCGGCCTTCCTGGGCCAGCTCGGGCGCGACCACCGCAAGTACGGCGTCACCGCCGACCACTACGGCGCGATCGGCGAGGCGCTGCTCGCCACCGTCCGCACGTTCGCCGCCGCCGTCTGGGACGACGAGATCGAGGCCGCCTGGGTGTCGGCCTACCGGACGGCCGCCGACATGATGATCGACGCCGCCGACTCGGCCGCCGCCGTCATGCCCGCGTGGTGGCTGGCCGACGTCATCGACCACGAACGGCGCACCCAGGACATCGCCGTCATCACGCTCCGGCCGACGCAGCACCTGCCGTACCGGGCGGGCCAGTACGTGACCGTGCAGACGGCGCGCTGGCCGCGCGTGTGGCGGACGTTCTCCATCGCGAACGCGCCCCGCCCGGACAACACGATCCGCCTGCACGTGCGCTCCGTCCCCGGCGGGTGGGTCTCGACCGCGCTGACCCGCGACACCCGCATCGGCGACACGATCATGATCGGGCCGCCGATGGGCACCATGGCCCCGCCGGACGACGCCGACCGCGACGTGCTGTGCGTGGCCGGCGGCACCGGGCTGGCGCCGCTGAAGGCCGTCATCGAGCAGATCATCGCCTCGGGCCGGCGCTCCCACGTCCACCTGCTGTACGGGGCGCGCACCTCGGCCGAACTGTACGACCTGCCCGACCTGGTCAGGATGGCGGCGTCGTTCCCGTGGCTGCGGGTGGTGCCGGTGGTCTCGCACGAGCCCGCCTACGACGGGATGCGCGGCCGCCTGCCGGAGGTCACACAGCGCTTCCGGTCCTGGGCCGAGCACGAGGTGTACGTGTGCGGGCCGTCCGCCATGGTGAACGAGACGGTGCAGCGGCTGCAGATCGACGGCGTGCCGCTGTCGCGCATCCACCGCGACGTCGTCCACGACGAGCGTTAGCGGGCGAAGGCCGCCGCGGTCTCCTCGTCGTTGGGCCAGAACGTCTCGATGGCCAGCTCCGACACCGTCACGTCCACGGGCGTACCGAACGTGGCGATCGTGGTGAACATCGACAGCACGCGGTCGCCGTGCCTGATCCGCAGCGGAAGCAGGATGTCCGCCGGCCCGGGCACGTGTGCCACGTTCAGATCGACCCCGGGGTAGGTGTAGGCGGCCAGTTCGTCGTGCAGCTCGGCCAGCGCCCCGTGCGCCGAGGCCTCGGCCTGCCTGCGCAGCCGGTGCAGCAGGTGGGCCCGCACCTCCGCCAGGTTGATCAGCCTGCCGCCCATGGCGTCGGGATGCAGCGACAGCCGCATCACGTTGATCGGCTCCTTCAGCAGCTCGGCCGGGACGCCGTCCATGAAGACGGCGGCCGCGGAGTTGGCCGCCACCAGGTTCCACGCGGCGTCCACGACCAGCGCCGGGTACGGCTCGTGGCCGGCCAGGATCTTGTCCAGGGCCTGCCGCACCACCTGCATCTCGGGCGCGCGCACCTCCCGCTCGGGGAAGACGGGCGCGAACCCGGCCGCCACCAGCAGCCTGTTGCGGTGCCGCAACGGCACCTCCAGTTCCTCGGCCAGTCTCATCACCATCTCGCGGCTCGGCCGGGCCCGCCCGGTCTCCAGGAAACTGACATGGCGGGCCGACACGTCGGCCTCGATCGCCAGGTCGAGCTGGCTCACCCGGCGCCGTTGCCGCCACGACCGCAGCAGGTCACCGAAAGACTCCTCAGTCAGCGCAAGTGCTCCCATGCCCGGCACGTTATCGGTACGACGGGACGCGGCACGATTACCTCCGAGGTAGCGGACGGACCGCAGCCGCCATCCGCCGACCGGCTGGTGCACGGCCTGTGGAACGGGCGGGAGCCGAGGTCGGCGCGGGGCGGCACGGCACGAGGAGGCGGCGGGCGACCTGGCGCGGGCGCTCGGGCTGTGGACCGGGCCCGCGCCGGACGGCCTGCACGACTGCTCCGATCCGCTCGGCCTGGCCGCCGCCGAGCTGACCGAGCGTCGGCTGACCGCCGTGCGCGACCACGTGGAGGCGCTGCTGGCGCTGCGGCGGCTGGACGACGCCATCGCGCACCTGCGGGCGGCACTCGCCGACGACCCGCTTCTCGGCTGAGGCTCACGGCGGGGCCGGGGCTCAGGGCGACGCCGGGTCCACGCCGTCGTAGTCCACCAGCAGGTGGCGCGGTCCGCGCAGGGTGGCGCTCGGCCGGTAGGGCGGCGGGTCCGCGACCAGGCGGGGGGCGCGCAGCCGGCCGGCCAGCTCGCGCAGCGCGAGCTGCGCCTCCAGCCGGGCCAGGGGGGCGCCGAAGCAGTAGTGGACCCCGCCGCCGAAGCCGAGGTGCTCGGTGTACGGGCGGTCGGGGTCGAAGACGTCGGGGTCGGGGATGTGGGCCGGATCGCGGCTCCCCGAGGCGAGCGCGAGCACGACGGGCGAGCCCGCGGTGATGGTCGTCCCGGCCAGCTCGATGTCGGCCAGCGCGACCCGCTGGGGCAGGAACTGGACGGGGGGTTCGTAGCGCAGCAGCTCCTCCACGAACCTGACGACCAGGTCCGGCTCACCGCGCAGCCGCTTCAGCAGCTCGGGGTGGCGCAGCAGGGTGAGCATGCCGTTGGCGATGAGGTTGACCGTCGTCTCGTGCCCGGCGATCAGCAGCAGTCCCGCCGTGGCGACGACGTCGGCCGGCGCCATCGCCCCGTCGGGACCCTCGTACGTCGCCAGCCCGGACAGCAGGTCGTCGCCGGGGTCGCGGCGGTGGGCGGCGACCAGTTCCTGCAGGTAGTCGCGCAGGTGCAGGGTGGTCTCGAGGCGGGCGCGCTCCCGTTCGGCGCGGTCCTCCTCCCCCGGGCCGAGGGTCTCGACGATCGCGTCGGCCCAGGCGTGGAAGCGGGGCTCGTCCTCGCGCGGCACCCCGAGCAGCCGGCAGATCACCGTCACCGGCAGCGGGTAGGCGACGTCGTCGACGATGTCCGCGCGGTGCCTGCCGGCCAGGCCGTCGACCAGCCCGGTGACCATCGCGCTCATCTCGGGCAGGAGGCTCTCCACCCGGTAGGGCGTGTGCGGAGGCCCGAAGTGCCGCATGGCCAGGCGCCGCAGCCGGTCGTGCTCCGGCGGGTCCAGCCCGATGAACGCCAGCGCCGGCATGGCGTCGGCGAGGGCGTCCGCCCCGTACGGGCGGGCCAGGTTGCGCCGGTCGGAGCTGACGCGCGGGTCGTGCAGCAGTTCGACGATCTCGCGGTAGGTGCTGACGACGTAGGTGCCGTCGGCCTCGCGCCGCACCGGCACCTCGCGCAGCTCGTGGTAGAGCCGGTAGGGGTCGGCCCGGTTGGCGGGATCGAGAATGCGCTGGAAGACGCTCTGTGACGCGTGCTCGGACGTGCTCACGGACGGGCTCTCGGACGCGCTCCCGGACGTGCTCTGGGACGGGCTCTCGGACGGGCTCTGGGACGCCATGGGCGTTTCGGCTCCTCTCGTCACCGGCCGGGCGCCAGCGAGGCGCGCCGTTCGGACGGGTCGTGACCGGTCACCACGACGGTGGCGCCCGCGGCGGCGACGATGCGCTCCGGCGCCCCCGCCGGCACCGGCCGGGGGTCCTCCCGCCGGTCCACGTGCGGGAAGTCCGGCGGGAACGGCGCGGCCCGCTCGATCAGCCGCCGGTAGAACTCCAGCCACATGCCCTGGTCGAACGTCACCGCGGCGGTGATCCGGCCGCGGTGGCCGTACACGGCGACGAAGCGCCGCTCGGCCACCGACCCCTGGGTGACGACGATCTCGTCGGCGAACGTGGGCACGCCGACGGACTTGATGTTCACCCCGAACTGGGTGGACCAGAACACCGGCAGCGACAGGTGCGGCCAGCGCCGCGTCTGGTCGCTGACCATGTTGTGCGCCGCGATCTCGGCCTGGTCGACCGCGTTGCCCCAGTGCTCCAGCGACATGAACTGGTACTGGAAGACCGGGTGCGGGAAACGCGCGATGTCGCCAGCCACGAACACGTCGTCGGTGACCAGGCCGTTGGCGTCGACGGCGCGGCAGCCGGCGTCGCAGGCGACGCCCCACACGCCGGCCGCCAGGCCGGAGCCGCGCAGCCACTCGACGTTGCGGACCGCGCCGAGCGCGACCACCGCCACCTCGGCGTCCACGGTGCCGCCATCGGACAGGTGGGCGCGGCGCAGCCGCCCGTCCGCGTCGCCCTCCAGGGAGGTGACCGTGACGCCGCAGCGCAGGTCCACGCCGTGCGCCCGCTGCAGCCCGGCCGCCACCTCGCCGAGCACGCCGCCCAGCGCGCCGGAGAGCGGGGACGGGCCGCGTTCGACGAGGGTGACCGGCAGGTCCAGGTCGCGGCAGACGGAGGCGACCTCCGAGCCGGTGAAGCCGCCGCCGATCACCAGGACCCGGCGGGGGCCGGCGGCCAGCGCCTCGCGCAGCCCGGCCGCGTCCTCCATCGTGCGCAGCACGTGCACGCCGCGCAACGCGGCCTCGGCCGGGTCGGGCCAGGGCCGGGCGCGGGTGCCGGTGGCGATCAGCACCCGGTCGAAGCCGACCTCGCGGCCGTCGGCCAGCCGGACGCGTCGGGCGGCCAGGTCCAGGCCGGTCGCCGCGGTGCCGAGCAGCCACTCGGCGCCGATCTCCTCGCGCAGGCGGGGCAGCAGCGTGTGCTCGGCGGGCACGCCGCCGCTCAGCACGCGCTTGGACAGCGGCGGGCGGTCGTAGGGCGGGTGGGGCTCGTCGCCGATGACGGTGAGCGAGCCGGTGAAGCCCTCGCGGCGCAGCACCGCCGCCGCCCGCGCCCCGGCGAGCGAGGCTCCCACGATGACGATGCGGCCGTCGCGCCTGAAGGCGGCGCCGTCCCGCGTCGCCGGGCCTGAGGCGGTCCGGTGCCGCATGGCCATCCGGTCGACGTGCAGCGCCTGGACCGGGCAGGCGGCCGCCGCGCGCAGGACGCGCTCGCGCTGCGCGTCATCGGGGTCCGGGTCGTACAGGACGGCCTCGTCGCCGTGCATGGTGAAGACGTCCGGCGCCAGGAACGCGCACTGCCCGTAGCCCTGGCAGCGCGTCAGATCGATGAGAACCCGCACCGGCCCCTCCCCGCTCATGCCCGAGGGGCTCCCCGGGCGCATCCGAGGGCGTACCCGGCGCTTCGTCGTCACGGTCTCAGCGGTACGGCGGGACGGCGCCAATTCTCGGCAAAACGGTCGTTCCCCGGTGGGGGAATCGGCCAGTTCCGGGCGGGCGGCCCCTTGACGTGGCACGATGGCCCGCAGAGCGCACCCGAAGCGATGGGAGCTTGGGCATGACTGACGCGCTGCTCGCGATCGGCACCCGCAAGGGCCTGTTCCTGGCCCGTTCGACCGGCGGAGGCCCGTTCGAGGTCGAGCCGATCCAGTTCGCCACCATCGGGGTGCCGTCCGTGGCGATCGACGTCCGCGGCGGCACTCCCCGCATTCTCGCCGGCATAGAGTACGGCCATTTCGGGCCGTCCGTGATGTACTCCGACGACCTGGGCGTTTCCTGGCAGGAGGCGTCCCGCCCGCCGGTGGCGTTCCCCGACAAGACGGGAGCGACGCTGGTGAGGGTGTGGCAGATCCAGCCGTCCCCGGTGGAGCCGGGGGTGGTGTGGGCGGGGGCCGAGCCGGCCGCGCTGTTCAGGTCGGAGGACGGCGGCGTCACCTACACCCTGGTCGAGGGGTTGTGGGAGCACCCCCACCGGGAGCGGTGGCAGCCGGGCGGCGGCGGCCTGTGCCTGCACACGATCGTGCCGCACCCGTCCGATCCGCGGATCATGGGCGTGGCGGTGTCGGCGGCCGGCTTCTACCGGACCACCGACGGGGGCCTGTCGTGGGAGGCGGCCAACCGCGGCATCCGCGTGCCGTTCCTGCCGGAGGGGCAGCAGTTCCCCGAGTTCGGGCAGTGCGTGCACAAGGTGGGCCTGCATCCCTCCCGGCCCGACCGGCTCTACCTGCAGCACCACTTCGGCGTCTACCGCAGCGACGACTTCGGCGGCGACTGGACCGACGTCGGCTCGTCGCTGCCGTCCGACTTCGGGTTCCCCGTCGCGGTGCATCCCGCACGGCCCGACACCGTCTACGTGCTCCCGCTGCAGGCCGACCTCGACCGCACGCCGGTCGGCCACCACCTGCGCGTCTACCGCAGCGACGACGGCGGCGGCAGCTGGCGGCCGTTCGGCCGGGGCCTGCCGGAGCCTCCGGTGTACGTCGGGGTGCTGCGCGACGCGATGACCGCCTCCGAGGCGGGCGTGTTCTTCGGCACCCGCGACGGCGAGGTCTACGGTTCGCGCGACGACGGCGAGAGCTGGTCGCTGGTCGTCAGGCACCTGCCCGACGTGCTGACCGTGCGCGCGGCGGTGCTGTAGAGCATGGCCAGACCCGTGACGATGGTCGTGTTCGTGCTGCCCGGCTCGCTGCGCCGCTGGGTGAGCGGGCTGGGCGAGGTGAAGGTGTTCGCCGTGGGCGCCGACACCGACACCCCGCCCACCCTGGGCGCCGCGCTCGACAAGCTGCGCCGTACGCATCCGCTGCTGGAGGAGCGGCTGCGCGACGAGTACGGGCGGATCCGGCGCCACATCAGCATGATCGTCTCCGGGGAGAACGCGCGGGGCCTCGGCAGCCTCGACCTCGCGCTGCCCCCCGGCGCCGAGGTGTACGTGCTGCCGACCCTGGCGTAGGGCGCGGAGCCGCTCAGACCTTGCGCCAGCCCGGGATCCACGCCCCGTCCTCGACGGTGTAGTCGCCGAACAGGGCGGGGGCCTCCTTGACCATCAGCTCGCCGATGCGCTGGAAGAGCAGGCGGATCTCCTCCTCCGCGCCGGCGGCGGTGCGGGCCTCGATGGTGTGGCGCAGCGTGCGGACGTTGGCGGTCCACACCAGGCCGGTGGCCACGCCCTCGGGGGCGAAGCGGCGCATGAACGACGTGCGGTGCTTCTTCTCCGAGAACGGCACGCCCTCCTCGTCGAGGCCGAAGTGCTCGGCCATCCACAGCTGGAACGCCTCCAGCTCGCGCAGCACGGCCGTGGCCCGTTCCATCAGCTCGCCGTCCTCCTTGGCCCACTCGGGGAACCAGAAGGGCAGCTCGTCCAGCCGGACGAAGCGCAGCGACTCCTGGGAGATGGCGACGCCCGGCCGGTGCCGGACCAGCTCGTGGGTGAGGACCCGGCTGACGTTGTGCAGCACGAAGCTGAAGCTGACGTGCTCCAGGACGGAGCCGTGCGCGCTGGCCAGGATGTTGCGGAGGTACTCGTCCTGCTGGCCCCGGATGCGGACGACGTTGGGGTTGAGGCCGGGTTCGAAGGAGCGGTAGCACAGGCGGCCGGCGAACTCGGCGAGATTCTGCGCGTCGAGGTCGCCCCGGTCGAGCCGCTCCAGCCAGCTCTGGCCGCCGACCTCCTGCAGGTAGCGGGCGAGCTCGTCGTAGTCGAGCTGCGGTCGGGCGACGAGGAAGACCTCGGGTTCGACGGTGCGCATGGCGAGCCCCCGCTCGGTTAGGCGATGTGACGGCCCAAGCAAACCAGGTCGCGGCCCCGGACGCGACTTCGGGGGGTGACCGCGGAGCGGCGTGTCAGAGGCGGTAGATCCGCCGGGCGTTGCCGGAGCCCACCATGTGCGCCACGCGCGCGGCGTCGGCCGCGGTCCACTCGTCCGCGTCGAGGCGCGGCTTGAGGGCCGCGGCCAGTGACCTCCGGAAGTACACGGCGGCCAGGTGGCAGCTCTCGGCCATGCCGGAACAGTCGGAGCCGAAGAGCTGCTTGTGGAACGGCGCCAGCTCCAGCACCTCCTCCATCACCCGCGCCGCCCCGGCCGCCGTGCGGGCCAGCGCCAGGCCGACGTCGACGTACACGTGCGGGAACGTGGCGGCGAGGTAGGCGGCCTGACGGTGGAACGGGTAGCAGTGCAGCAGCACCACCGGCACCCCGATCGGCTGCAGCGCCTTGATGAAGCCCGTCATCCGGGCCGGGTCGGCACGGTGCAGCTCGACGTCGGCCTCGCCGGCCCCGGTGTGGAACTGCAGCGGCAGGCCCCGCTCGCGGGCCACGTCGACCGCGGTCCACAGCAGGTGGCGCAGCAGGACGGGGTCGGTCAGGCGCTCCTTGGGGTCGGACAGCCGCCGGTTCGCCGCGGCGATCACCGAGCCGCGGCTCGGCCGTGACGGGTCGAAGTCGAGGCCGCAGCGGTGCGCGATGACGGTGTTCATGCCGACGGCCCGGGCGGCGCGGGCGACGAGCTCCTCGGCGAGGCTGTCCATGTAGTCGACGGCGATCCGCGCCATCTCGGCCACGTCGTGCTCGATCTGCTCGATGCGGACGATCTCGTCGGCCGCGGCGTCGGCGTGCCGGCCCATCTCGGCCGCCGACAGCAGCTCGCCGCTCTCCACGCCGGTGTCCACCAGGAACGCCGCCACCCCGGCGGCCCGCAGCAGCCGCCGGTTGACCTCGCCGGGGCCGAGCTCGGCCCGGCGTGACAGGTAGACGGACGGGGTCACGTGCGGGGCGAGCCCGAGCACCGGGGCGCACCAGCGGCGCAGGGCGACGCCGAACGGGGTGTCGAAGTGGGTCGTGCCGGGGGGCGCCGGGCCGCCTCCGTCACCGATCAGCAGCTCGAACCGCGACCGTGACAGCTCGTCGCGCCGCACCCCGTTGCAGTGGTGATCGACCAGTGGGGCGAGCAGGGCCTCACGCACCGTGTCGGGCAGGTCTACGGGGAGCATGCGGCAGACTTTACGGGGCTCCCGCACGCCGCCGCCCGCGTTTTGCCCACGCCGGAGCCCGTCGCGGGCGCGGTCCGGCCCCGGCCGTCACAGGTCGAAGGCGGCGGTGTAGGTGATCTCGGCGAGCAGCCGCTGGCCGGAGGAGTTGGGATGGAAGTAGTCCCAGGTGCTCAGGTGTGACAGCGCGAACGGGTAGGAGAAGACGGCGCCGCCGTCGTACCTGCACCTGGCCTGCTCGGCGCACACCCTGGCCAGCACCGCGTTGTAGTCGGACACCCGCTGGCGCACCCGCTCACGCCGGTCGGCGTCGGCCGGGTCGGTGGAGCGGGGGGCCGCCAGCATCGACTGGCAGATGGAGAACGCGGACCAGGCGGCGCGGGCCGAGGAGCTGTTCCGGCCGACCTCCCACAGGCGTTTGACGTCGGGGATGCTGGAGACGAAGACCGACGCCTCGGGGAGGCCGGTGGTGAGCCGTTGCATCGCCGCGCGGAACCTGGACTCGAAGTCGGCGACCGTGGTCATGCCCGTCTCGGAGGAGGTGCAGGCGTCGTTGGCCCCGATCAGGATCGTGACGTGGTCCACCCCCTGGGAGACGGCCCGGTCGGCCTGGCCGGCCAGGTCGGCGACCTTGGCGCCGGAGCGCGCGTCGTTGTGGGCGACGACGGAGGGGTTCACCGCCCGGAACCGCAGGTAGTGGCTGTTCACCGTCGAGCTGGAGCCGGTGGCCCAGGACCGTGAGGTGCAGTCGACGAAGAATCCGCACGCGTTGAAGCCGCGGGTGATGGAGTCGCCCAGGGAGGCCATCGCGTCGGGGACCTCGGCGGCGTGCGCCTCGGCCGTGGCCGGGGCGAGGACGAGCGTGACCGCTGCGAGCAGGGTGAGGGTGCGGCGGGGGGTGGGCAAGCGAGCCTCCTGAGGTCGTCCCCGATCGGCGCTGTCGCTCAGAATGTCGGCCCGCGGCGCTGCCCTGACAAGGCCCAATTACGGGTTCTGACTCGCGGGTGACATGCCCGGCCGCGAGCCGGCGGCCGGGGCGCGTGTCCGCCGCTCCCGCGGGTGGCGCGGGAGCGGCGGCGCCGGGCCGGGAGCCGGGAACGGCGGCTCCGGGCACGGCGGGGCCGGGAGCCGGGAACGGCGGGACCGGGCACGGCGGGGCCGGGAGGACGCCAGCGGCGGGGCCGAGGACGTCAGCGGCGGGCCAGGCGCAGGACGTTGGCGATGATCCTGGCACCCGCGCCGCCCTCGGCCGTGAGGATCGACTCGGGGTGGAACTGGACGGCGAAGCGCCGGTTGGCGGTGTCCTCGATCGCCATCACGTTGCCGTCGGGCGTGACGGCGGTGGCGGCGAAGCCGACGACACCGGGCCGCTTGGCGTGCAGGGAGTGGTAGCGGGCCGCGGTGAACTGCTCGGGCAGCCCGTCGAGCAGCGCGCTGTCGCCGAGGCGGCCGACCTGGCCGCGCTTGCCGTGCTCGGGGTAGTCGAGGAGCTCCAGCGAGCCGCCCGCGTGCTCGACCATGGCCTGCAGGCCGAGGCAGACGCCGAAGACCGGCAGCCCGCGCGCGTACACCTGGTCGATCAGGGCGGACATCCCGAAGTCGGACGGCCAGCCGGGGCCGGGCGACAGGACGACCAGGTCGGGGGCGATCGAGTCGATCATCTCGGTGGGGAAGCCGTGGCGCAGCGTCACCACGTCCGCCCCCTCCTGCCGGAAGTAGTCGGCCAGTGTGTTGACGAAGGAGTCCTCGTGGTCGACGAGCAGCACCTTCATTCCGAGGCCGGGCTGGTCGCGGGCCGGGGTGACGGCCGCGGCGGACGGCTCGTTGACGGCGGCGAGCGCGCCGAGCAGGGCGCTGGCCTTCAGCTCGGTCTCGCGCTCCTCGGCGGCCGGGTCGGAGTCGAACAGCAGCGTCGCCCCCGCCCGGACCGTCGCGACGCCGTGCCTGATCTGGGCGGTGCGCAGGGTCAGGCCGGTGTTCATGGAGCCGTCGAAGCCGATGAAGCCGATGGCGCCGCCGTACCAGCGGCGGGTGGTGGCCTCGTGGTCCTCGATGAACTGCATCGCCCAGGTCTTGGGCGCGCCGGTGACGGTGACGGCCCACATGTGGGTGAGGAAGGCGTCCAGCGCGTCGAACTCGGGGCGCAGCCGGCCCTCGATGTGGTCGACGGTGTGGATGAGCCGGGAGTAGAGCTCGATCTGGCGGCGGCCGATGACCTGCACGGAGCCGGGCACGCAGATGCGCGACTTGTCGTTGCGGTCGACGTCGGTGCACATGGTCAGCTCCGACTCCTCCTTCACGCTGGTCAGGAGGGTGCGGATGGCCTCGGCGTCCTCGACGGGGTTGCTGCCGCGGGCGATCGTGCCGGAGATGGGGCAGGTCTCGACGCGGTCGCCGGTGACGCGGACGTACATCTCGGGCGAGGCGCCGACGAGGTGCTCGCCCTCGCCGAGGCTGATGATGAACTCGTACGGCGCGGGGTTGCTGTGGCGCAGGCTTCGGTAGAAGGCGGCCGGGTCGGTGCAGACGGCGTGGAAGACCTGGCCGGGCACCACTTCGAACAGGTCGCCGCGCTTGAACTTCTCCTTGGCCGCCGCGACGACCTTCGCGTACTCCCCCTTCTCCGGATTTTTGGGGATCTGGGTGGGGGTCACGACGGGGGTGGCGGCGCCGGTGCGGTCCAGGCCGCGGGTGCTCGTCCCGTCGACGGTGAACTCGTAGCGGTGCTCGACGCAGGTCTCGCGCTGCCGGTCGATGACGACGAGCCGGTCGGGCAGGTGCAGCACCAGGTCGCGCTGGTCGTCGGGCCGGACGAGCTCCTGCCGGATCGGCTCGAACTGGAAGGCCAGGTCGTAGCCGAAGGCGCCGTAGAGCCCCAGGTGCGGGTCGTCGCCGCGGAAGGCGGCGATGACCTCGCGGATCGCGGTGAACACGGTGGGCCGGCGGCTGCGCATCTCCTCCGGCAGCAGGTCCTCGGATTCGGGCACGTACACCTCGACCCGGCCCGCCGTCGGCTCGGTGACCGGCTTGCCGGCCGCCAGCAGGCAGGAGGCGACGGCGGGCAGCACGACGCGCCCGCGCTCGTTGAGCGCGGTCGCGGAGATGGTGCGGCCCTTGGCGACGAGCTCCAGGCAGGGGTCGACGTAGCCGAACGCCCATCGGCTGTAGCGGCCGGGATAGTCCATGCCGGACGAGAACGCGCCGCCGCGCCGCTCGCCGAGGGCCGTCACGATCTCCTCCAGCGCCGCCTCCGACGTCTCGCGCGTCTCGCGCTCGACCCCGATGCCCCCGGCCGTGACGTAACCGCTGGTATATCCGCTCGTCTCCACCTGTGCCCCTTTGCCGACCGTCGCCGTAACCTGATGCGCCCCGGGGGCGGACACGAGAAAGGCCGCCATCCGGGGCGGCCGTCCGTTGTGAGATGCGAAACCAGCGCCGCCTAGGAGCGGCGCCACCACTGAAGCTCGACGCGGTTTCGCATGGCGACAGGGTAACCGTCGCACGCAAGATCTCGCAACGTGACCCGCGGGGGCGCGGCGGTTAGCGTGACGCCCATGGACCTCCCCCCTCCCCCCGCCCGGCGGCCGGTCGCCGCCGTCTCCGGCGCGCTGGTCGCGCTGCTGCTGCTCACCTCCGGCGGCTACGGCCACCACCGGGACGAGCTGTACTTCCGGGTGCTGTCGGAGCATCCCGCGTGGGGGTACGTGGACCAGCCGCCGCTCACGCCGCTGCTGGCGGGCCTGTCGCGGGCGGTGTTCGGCGACACGCTCCCCGGCCTGCGGGTGTTGCCCGCGCTGGCGGCGGGGCTGCTCGTCGTGCTGGTGGCGCTGGTCGCGCGCGAACTCGGGGGCCGCGCCACGGCGCAGACGCTGGCGGCGTTCGGCACGGCCGGCGGCGTCTACACGCTGATCGCCGGCCACACGATGCTGACGGTGAGCTTCGACCTGCCGTTCTGGACGGCGGCGATCCTGTTCACGCTGCGGGCGCTGCTGCGCGGGCAGCCGCGGTGGTGGCTCGCGGTGGGGGTGGTCGCCGGGCTCGCCACGTACAACAAACTGCTGATCGCGCTGCTGTTCGCCGGGCTGGCCGCGGGGCTGGCCGCGGTGGGGCCGCGCCGGGTCCTGGCGAGCCCGTGGCTGTGGGCGGGCGCGCTGGCCGCGGCGGTGCTGGCCGCTCCCAACCTGCTCTACCAGGTGACGAACGGCTGGCCGCAGCTCGCGATGGCCGAGGCGCTCAGCGCCGACGAGGGCGCCGAGATGCGGGTGCTGTTCGTGCCGATGCAGCTGCTGCTGTTCGGCCCGGTGGTGGCGGTGATCGGCGCGTTCGGCTGGTGGCGGCTGTGGCGTGACCGCCGGGTACGGGCGGCGGCCGTGGCCTATCCGGTGGCCGCCGCTGCCACGCTGGCCGGCGGCGGCCGGTTCGACTACACGGGCGGGCTGATCCTGCTGCTGTTCGCGGCGGGCTGCGTGAGCGCCGAGGCGGCCGGCGCCGGCCGGCGACGCTCGGCGGGCGTCGCGCTCGGCTGCAACGCCGTCGGCGGCGTGCTGCTCGCGCTGCCGCTGGTCCCGGTGACCGTGCTGGCCTCCACCCCCATCCCGGCGATCAACGAGGTGGCGCGGGAGTCGGTCGGCTGGCCGCGGTTCACCGCCGCCGTGCGCGGCGTGCTCGACACGCTGCCGCCCGGCGAGCGCGCCCGCGCGATCGTGCTGACCGGCTCGTACGGCGAGCACGGCGAGCTGGTGAGGGCCGGCGTCCCGCGCGTCTACAGCGGCCACAACCAGCTCCACGCCTACGGCCCGCCCCCCGAGACCGGCACGGTGGCCGTCGCCGTGAACATCGGCCGGCGCGGCATGGACTTCCAGTACGCGGCCTGCGAGGAGCGGGCCAGGATCGACAACGGCGTCGGCGTCGAGAACGAACTGCAGGGCATGACCGTGCACCTGTGCCGGGGGCTCAGGCAGCCGTGGAGCGCCGCCTGGCCCCGCTACCGGCACCTGAGCTGACCGTCAGCAGGGTGCCTCGGTGAAGGTGAGGTAGCCGGTACGGACGCCCCAGGTCTGGACGGTGCCGTCGCAGTCCTCCCGTTTACCGCCGACGGCGGTGGTGTGGGAGGAGTCGGAGTAGTAGACGGTGTCGCAGAAGTGGTCGATCCTGCAGGGCCGGGCCTGGGCGGGGGCGCTCGTCACGGCGACGGTGGCGAGGGTGAGCGCGGCGCTCACCGTGGCGGCCAGAAGCGGTCGGCGGAGCATGACGATCCTTCCGTAGGAGGGGGGACATCCGGATCATCGGTCGGCGCGGCCGGGAACTCAAGGGCCCGGGCTACCACCGTTCCGCTCCCGTCTGTTACAGGTAGGCCATGCGAGGTGTCCGGTTCCAGCCGCTCCACGACGTCCGACCGGCGTCGCGGTTTTCCTCGTCGGCGGGGGTGAGGTGGCCGTGCGCGCCGCGCGGTTGATGTCGCTGCTCCTGCTGCTGCAGAACCGCGGCGGGATGACGGCGGCCGAGCTGGCCAGGGAGCTGGAGGTGTCTGAGCGGACCGTGCACCGCGACGTGCTCGCCCTGGCGGAGTCGGGCGTCCCCGTCTACGCCGACCGGGGGCGGGGCGGGGGCTACCGGCTGCTCGACGGCTACCGGACCCGGCTGACCGGGCTGGACCGGGCCGAGGCGCAGGCGCTGTTCCTGTCCGGCGTGCCGGAGGCGCTGCGCGAGATGGGGCTGCAGGAGGTGGCGGCGACCGCCCGGCTGAAGGCCGCCGCAGCGCTCTCGCCCGGCCTGCGCGACGCGCCCGCCACCGCCGCGCAGCGCTTCCACCTGGACGCGCCCGGCTGGTTCGCCCCCGGCGACCCGCCGCCGCCCGCGCTCGCGCCGCTGGCCCGCGCCGTGTGGAGCGACCGCGTGGTCACCGCCTCCTACAAGGGGCGCGAGCGCACGCTGGAGCCGTACGGGCTGGTGCTGAAGGCGGGCGCCTGGTACCTGGCCGCCCGCGCCGGGTCGCGGCTGCTCATCTTCCGGGTGGACAGGTTCGGCGGCGTGCTCGCGGGAGAGGAGACGTTCGACCGCGACCCCGGCTTCGACCTGGCGGCCTTCTGGGCCGAGCACGCGGCGGCGTTCAGCCGCTCGCTGCTGCGGACCACCGTGACGCTGCGGCTGACCGAGCGGGGCGTGCGGATGCTGCGCCACGTCGCCGACCCGGCCGCGGTGCCGGACGCGCTCGCCTCGCTGCGGCCCGACGGCACCGCCCGGCTGGCCGTGGAGTCGATCGAGGTGGCCTACGGGCAGCTGCTCCGGTTCGGCCCCGAGGCCGAGGTGCTGGACCCGCCAGAGCTGCGCGCGCTGCTGGCGCGGGCCGCCGCCCGGATGGCGGAGCAGTACGGGGAGCGGTATGGCGTGCCGCCGGGAGAGCAGGACGGCGTGCCGGCCGGGGGATGACCGTTCGGCGCGGCGGAGCTACCGCTCGGCGATCTGGACGTAGGGCTTGATACCACCCTAAAGATAATCTCCCCGTCGTTGACGACGCGTCAGGAGCCGGTCGCGGCCGGTTCCTGGTCTGTTTTACGGAGGGTCGAATGACTACCCCGGACCCCGGACGGCCACGCACCGACCGCAGCCCATGGAACTGGCTGCTGGTCGTGCCGATCGTGCTGCCCCTGCTGACGTTCCTGTACAACTCCGACGAGCCCCGCCTGCTGGGCTTCCCGACCTTCTACTGGCTCCAGCTCTCCTTCATCGTCGTCGGCGTGGTCTGCACGACGATCGTCTACAGGATGACGCGATGAGCGGGCACACGACCGAACTGGTCATCTTCACACTGCTGTTCCTCGTCGTCAGCGGCATGGGTTTCGTGGCGGCCAGGTGGCGGCGGCCCGAGAGCATCGAGAGCCTGCACGAATGGGGCCTCGGCGGGCGCAACTTCGGTTCGTGGATCACCTGGTTCCTGGTGGGCGGCGACCTCTACACGGCGTACACGTTCGTCGCCGTGCCCGCGCTGGTGTTCGGGGCCGGGGCCATGGGCTTCTTCGCGCTGCCGTACACGGTGGTCGTCTACCCGCTGGTGTTCCTGGTGCTGGCCCGGATGTGGTCGGTGTCGCACGTCCACGGGTTCGTCACCCCGGCCGACTTCGTCCGGGCCCGGTTCGGCTCGCCGACGCTGGCGCTGGCGGTCGCGATCACCGGGCTGGTGGCCACGATGCCGTACATCGCGCTGCAGCTCGTCGGCATCGAGGCGGTGCTCAAGGCGATGGGCATCACCGGGCACCTGCCGATCGTCATCGCGTTCGCCATCCTGGCGGCCTACACCTACCAGTCGGGGCTCCGGGCGCCGGCGCTCATCGCCTTCGTCAAGGACACGCTGATCTACATCGTGATCCTCGCGGCCGTCATCTACATCCCGGCGCGGCTGGGCGGCTGGGACTCGATCTTCGACGCGGCCAAGGCCAAGTTCGACGCGACGCCGGCCAAGGGCGACGGGATCCTGCTGACCGGAGCGAACCAGCTCCAGTACATCACCCTGGCCTTCGGCTCGGCGCTGGCCCTGTTCCTGTACCCGCACAGCCTCACCGGCGTGCTGGCGGCCCGCAACCGCGGCGTCATCAAGCGGAACATGGCCGCGCTGCCCGCCTACAGCTTCCTGCTGGGCCTCATCGCGCTGCTCGGCTTCATGGCCATCGCCGCGAAGACCAAGCCCGTCGCCGGGGCCAACGGCAAGCCCGACGGCAACACGATCGTGCCGGTGCTGTTCGACCAGATGTTCCCCGACTGGTTCACCGGCGTGGCCTACGCGGCGGTGGGCATCGGCGCCCTGGTGCCGGCGGCCATCATGTCGATCGCGGCGGCCAACCTGTTCACCCGCAACATCTACCGCGAGTACCTCAACAAGAACGCCACCGACGCCCAGGAAGCGAAGGTGTCGAAGATCGTGTCGCTGGTGGTGAAGGTCGGCGCGGTGCTGTGCATCCTGGCGCTCGACCCGCAGTTCTCCATCGACCTGCAGCTCATCGGCGGTGTGATCATTCTGCAGACGCTGCCGTCGGTGGCGCTGGGTCTCTACACCCGCTGGTTCCACAAGGGCGGGCTGCTCGCCGGCTGGGCGCTCGGGCTGGCGGCGGGCATGTGGATGCTCTACCTCATCCCGAACCCCGCCACCGGCAAGGCGCACTTCGGCGGCTCGGCGTTCGGCCTGTCCAACCTCGGCTTCGACACCACCATGACGATCTACGCGGGCTTCCTCGCGCTGGCCGTCAACCTGGCGGTGGCGGCGCTCGGCACGCTGGCGTTCCGGGCGATGAAGGTGGCCGACGGCGAGGACGCGACGTCGCGCGCCGACTACTTCGCCGACGAGGGCGACCCCCGGGTCAAGGAACTGGACCTGTCGGCCCCGCACTAGGACCCGCCTCCACGGCGCGCTCTCCTGAGGCCCGCTCCCCGGTACCGGGGCGCGGGCCTCTCCCGTGGCGGGCCGGAGCGCCCCGGGGCGGGCGCGCGGGTGCTCGCCCCGCCAGGGGCCTTTACACCGTAGATTTTTGCGAATTACTGGGAAAGACTGGAACTCCTGTTACGCTTCCCGCCATGAGTGACCGGCTGGACGAGCTGGAGAGACGGATCGACGGACTGCGGGCCGGCGTGCGCCGAGCCATGCGCGCCAAGGACCCGGCCACCGCCCGCGGCCTGCGCGCCGAGCTGCGCGCGGCCGAGCGCGCCTGGGACGCGCTGGTCACCGAGGACGCCGCCCCCGGCACCGCCGCCGGCACCGATGGCGCCCCGGCCGCCGTCCCAGGTCCCCGTACGGGCGGGCGCGGCAGACCGCGCGGCGGCCGGCTGGTGACGGTCCGCGAGCAGGTGCACCAGGCGCTCACCCTGCTCGGCGCGCCCGCGCAGCCCCGGCTCGTCGCGGCCGTGAGCGAGGCACTGCTCGACGGCGCGCTGCGCGGCGCCCAGCTCACCAGCCTGCGCCGCGACGAGGAGCGCTCGTTCGTCTCCTCCCCCTACGGCCGGCCCTACTACCTGTGCGCGGCGCTGACCGACCGCCTCTCCCCCGCCCGCGGCCTGCTCACGGTGAGCACCTGGCCGCTGGAGCGGCGCGTGGTGGGCCCGCTCAGCCCCCGCGTCGACTTCCTGACCTGCGCCATGGCCGTGGCCCGGCACCTCGGCGCCGACCCGGTCGCCGCCCTCGACCCCCGCGCGCTGCGGCTGCTGGCCCGCATGGCGCGCAACATCCCCGGCGCCACCGACGCCGACCTCGGCCCGCCCGATCCCGATCGGGTGGCCGGGGCGGCGGCCCACGAGCTGGCCGTGCACGCCGGCCGCGACACGCGCGACCGCGCGGAGCTGGCCGGACGCGCGACATCCCAGCTCGATGACCGGGCCCGGCTGTTCGGCGCCAGTACGCTGATCACCGTCGCCCGCGACACGGTCGCGGGCGACACCGTCACCACCTCCGGCACGGCCGGGGGCACAGCCACGAGAGGCCGCCGATGAACCGGCTCGACGCGCTACGGGGCTCGACCCCGCAGAAGCCGCACGACGCGCGCGCGATCGCCGCGCTCGCCGCCAACCCCGGCTGCACCCGCCGGGCGCTGCTGGACGGCGCGGGCATCGACAAGGACGCCGCGGCCCGCCACCTGGGCTTCCCGGCGCCGTTCGGCCAGTCCCCGTTCGCGATCACGCGTGGCAACGCGTTCGAGTCGCTGGTGAAGGCCGACGGGTGCGCCGAGCTGCTGCGGATGCTGCGCGAGCTGCTCGGCCTGCCGATCGCCGAGGTGGCCTACCACGACGTGGAGAACGTCGGCGCGCACCTGCGTCACGCCCACACGCGCGCGCTGTTCGACCGGGCGGCCCGCGACGGCGACGACGCCGGCACCGTCTACGACCATCCGCTGCTCAGCCTGCGGATCGCCGGCCACACCGCCTACCTGGAGCCGGACGTGGTGGCCTTCCAGCTCGGCGGCCGCTTCCACATCGTGGAGATCAAGTCGTTCGCGGTCATCGACGGGCAGGCCGACCCGGCGGCGGTGGCGGCGGCGGCGCGGCAGGCGGCCGTCTACGTGCTGGCGTTGCGCCGGATGCTCGCCGAGCTGGGCCACGACCCGCTGCGGGTGGCGCACGACGTGGTGCTGGTCTGCCCGGAGAACTTCGCGAACCGCCCCGTGGCGACCCTGGTCGACGTGCGCAGGCAGCTCGGCGTGCTCGAACGGCAGCTCACCCGGATGACCGCGCTCGACCGGCTGCTGGACGGGCTGCCCGAGGAGCTGACGTTCGACCTGATGCCGGGCGAGGACGGGCTGCCCACCCGGCCGGCCGCCGAGCTGGCCGACGCGCTGCGCCGGGCCACCGCCCGCTACGCGCCCGACTGCCTGTCGACCTGCGATCTGTGCTTCTTCTGCCGTGACGAGGCCCGCCAGGAGGGGGCCACCGATCTGCTGGGCCGGCACGTCCGCGACGAGCTGGGCGGTGTCGGCTCCGTCGGCGAGGCGCTCGGGCTGGCCGACGGCACCCGCGCCCCCGGTGAGGGCCAGGAGGAGATCGCCCGCCTGCTCCGCAACGCCGAGCGCCTGCGCCGGGAGTGCCTCGCGTGACCCCCGCACCGCACCTGCGGGAGCTGCCCGCATGACGCCCGCGCCCGTCGGAGCGGCCCGGGTGCCGCCCGCGCCCGGCCGCCCCGAGCTCCGGAGGCGTCCGTCGTGAGCCTGCTGACCTCCCTCGCCCGGCTGCGGGCGCTCGACGAGGGCATCGCCCAGCCCATCGCGACCGTGCGGCACTGCCACCTGTCGGCGCGGCCGATGGTGTTCGTCCCGCTCAAGCTCTCCGGCGAGGCCGCCGCGCCGCTGGCCGCCGTGCTGGGCACCGACCGCGACCGGCCGCACCTGCTCGTGGTGACCCAGCCGCGCAACCGTGACCTGCGTTTCGCCTGGGCGGCCGAACTGGCCGGGGTGCTGCTGCCGTACGTGGAGGGGTTCCTGTCGGACACCGAGACGGTGGAGCGCAGGAACGCCGACCCGTACGAGCGGGCGCTGGACGCGCCCCAGCTCCTCGTGCCCAACACGGCCGGGATCGCCTTCACCCGGCTGCTCGGCCGCTCCACGCGCTTCCGGCGGCCCGACGGGCCCTACCCGGTGCCGGAGACGGTTCCGCTGCTCGGCCGGTGGCTCACCTACTTCGGTGAGCGGGCGGCGTTCCCCGGCTCGTCGCTCATGCTGGCCGCGACCGAGGAGCTGGGCCGGCACTGGGCGAGCGGGCAGAGCGGGCTGGAGGACGCCAACCTGGCCGCGCTGCTCGGCTGGATCACCGAGGGGCCGGCCGACGACGCCGAGGACCCGCTGATCTGGCCGCCGGCCGGCCCGGCGACCGACCCGGGCTTCGACGCCGAGGTGCTGGCGCCCGCCATCGAGAGCGGCTCCGCCGAACGGATCACCGAGGCGCTGCGCACCCAGCTCGAACCCACCTGGCGCCTCATGTGGCAGGCCGTCGACCTGCTGGCCGGCCTGCCGGAGGGGGCCAGCGTGGCGCAGCGGTGGGAGCAGGACCGCGGCTCGTTCTCCGGGATGGCGGCGCAGATCGCCGAGGGCGCGCCGCCTCAGGCCCGGCGCGACGGCGCGGTCGCCGCCGCCTCCCGGCTGGCGCGCATGGAGCGCGCCCAGGCCGCCTACGAGGTGCAGCGCGCCTACGACGACCCGCTCGTCATGGCCGAGTACCGGCTGACCGGCGAGGCGTTCGCCGGAGAGGTGGTCGAGACCGACCCCGCCCACGCCGAGGGCGAGGGCCGCTCGCGCAAGCTCCGCCCGCTCGTGGTGGTCAAGACCGACGACCCGGTACGCCTGGCGCCCGGCACAGCGCTGGGGACGCCGCAGCGGCGCGGCCAGGGCGCCGAGCTCGTGTCCGCGGGCGACGGCCTGGTCACCATCAAGATCACCAAGGGGATGGGGCGGGGCCGGACACCCACGCCGGGCGCGGTGCCCGAGGTGGGCGAGCGGGTCTGCTACTCCTCGCTGACCGACGACTTCCAGGGCTCCGCCACGCTGCCCGAGGCCGAGGCGACGCCGTGGACGCACGGCGGACCGCCCAGCGCGTACGTGCCCACCGACGACGACGCCCAGGAGGAGTGGTCGTGACAGAGCAGGCCGCCGCGCGGGCCATCGGCCCGGCCGCGGGCGAGGCCGGACCCAAGCCGGCGCCGGGCCCCGAGGAGGTCATCCGGAGGGTGCTCGCCGACCTGCCGCGCCACCGCGGCGTGGTCGTCGACTCACCGCCGGGTGCGGGCAAGTCCACCCTCGTCGTACGGGCGGCGGCGCACATCGCCGGGACCGGCGAGCCGCTGATGATCGTGGCCCAGACGAACGAGCAGGTGGACGACCTGGTGGGGCGCCTGTGCGAGCGGCACCCGCACCTGACCGTGGGCCGGCTGTCGGCGAGCGGGTACGTGGCGCCGCGGCGGGTGCTGGAGTTGCCCGGCGTCACCGTCGGCACGCGGGTGCAGGACCTCGGCGACCCGGACATCGTCATCGCGACCGCCGACAAGTGGGCGTGGATCGCCGGGCGGACGTGGCCGTGGGCGATCGTGGACGAGGCCTACCAGATGCGCTCCGACAAGCTGCTGCGCATCGCGGGGCTGTTCGACCGGGCGCTGTTCGTGGGCGACCCTGGGCAGCTCGACCCGTTCTCGATCGTGGACGGCGACCGCTGGTCGGGGCTCTCGTGGGACCCGCTGCAGAGCGCCGTGTCGGTGCTGCTGCGGCACAACCCCGACCTGCCGGTGCACCGGCTGCCGGTGTCGTGGCGGCTGCCCGCGTCGGCGGCGCCGGTGGTGTCGCGGGCGTTCTACCCGTTCACCGGGTTCCGCTCCGGCACGGGGCCGGGCGAGCGGCGGCTGGAGCTGGCGACGGGCGGCATGGGCACCGTGCACGACCGGGCGCTGGAGGAGGCGGCCCGGTCCGGGTGGGCGCTGCTGGAGCTGCCCAACCGGCACACCGTCCGCACCGACGGCGAGGCCGTGCAGGCCGTCGCGCAGCTGGCGGCCCGGCTGCTGCAGCGCGGCGCGGTGGCGGGCTCGGAGCAGGGTGAGCGGCCCGTGACGGCCGACCGGATCGCGGTGGGCGCCGCGCACCGCGACCAGGTGGCGGCGATCAGGAACGCCGGGCTGCCGCCGGAGATCACGGTGGACACGGCCAACCGGCTGCAGGGGCGGGAGTACGACGTGACGATCGTGCTGCACCCGCTGTCGGGGCGGCGCGACGCGACCGCCTTCCACCTGGAGTCGGGGCGGCTGTGCGTGCTCGCCTCGCGGCACCGGCACGCGTGCGTGGTGGTGGCCCGGGCCGGCATCGCCGAGCTGCTGGACGCCCACCCGTCGGCGGAGCCGGTGCAGCTCGGAGTGCCGGTCAAGTTCCCGGACGGCTGGGAGGCCAACCAGTCGGTCCTCGACCACCTGGCGGCCCACCGCGTCTGACCCGCCGCGTCCCGCCGCGCCCCGGTGAGGTCAGAGGTGGCGGCGCAGGACGTCGATGATCATGACCGGGCGCATGCCCGCCGACAGGTAGAGGTCGAGGGCGGGCGTGGTGTTGTGCGAGTCGACGTGCAGGATCGTGCCCTTGCGGCCGGCGGCGGCGTCGGCGGCGAAGGCGTGCAGCAGCAGGAACCGGCCGAGGCCCCTGCCGCGGAACTCCGGCAGGACGGCCAGCGTGGCGACGTAGCCGCAGCCCTCGTCGGGGACGAACTGGTCGTTGCCGATGACGACCCCGGCGGGGCGGCCGTCGATCCTGGCGAGGGTGAGCCGGCTCCAGTCGGTGGTGCTGCGCGCCTGGCGCCGCTCGTACCAGTCGTCGTAGCCGACGCGGACGAAGCCGAAGTGGTCGGCGAAGCCGTCCTGGTGGACCTGGTGGGCCTGGCGGCGCACCTCGTCGGCATCGCCGGTGTGCAGGGTGACGCCGGGCGGCACGGCCGGCGGGGCGACCGGGCCGTGATGGTCGATGCGCATCCGGTGGTAGGTGGTGCCGGGGCCGAACCCGTGCCGCCCGGCCAGCGCGCGTTTGGCCTCGTCGGCCCGGTGCACGCCGACGTCCACGGTGGCGCGGTCGTGGCCGCGCTCGGCCGCCAGCTCGCGGGCCCGGCCGAGGACGAGCTGCCACAGCTCGTCGGCCCGGCTTTCGGAGCCCGGCCGGACGTACACGTCGATCTGCACCAGGTCGTCGCCGCCCGGCGCGTACGCCGACGCCCAGCCCACCAGGCGGCCGTCGGCGTCGTGGGCCAGCCAGCCGTCGCGGTCGAGGTCGAAGCCGGGCTCGGCCAGCTCGTCGACGATGTCGTCGAGGGGCGTGTCGACCCTGCCGAGGACGGCCAGGTCGCAGGCGGCCACGAGGTCGTGGATGGCGGCGGCGTCCTCGGCCCGGGGCCGGCTGAGTGCGGTCATGCGGGTGATTGTGCACGCACCGGCCGGGGCGGCGCCTCTGGTTTTCCGCGCCGCTGGTTACGCTGGAGGGGTGGTCGACAAGACGCCGCTGAGCATCGGCACCGAGACGCCGGAGCCGGACGTCGTCCGGCTCGTGCTCGACGGCGACCTCGACTACGAGACCGTCGCCGGTCTGACGGCGCTGGAGCTGCCGGACGGCTACCGGCGGCTCGACGTCGACCTGTCGGGCGTGACGTTCCTCGACTCCTCGGGGCTGGCCGCGCTGATCCGCCTGCACCGCCGCGCCGAGCAGGACGGCGGCGCCATGCGGGTGGTGGCGCTGACGCCCTACCTGCGCGACGTGCTGCGGATGACGGCGATGGACCGCCTGTTCGCGCTCCCGCCCGACTGACGCGGCGGACCGGTCAGGCGGGCGGGGCAGGTCGGAGGAGCGCGCTCCGCCAGACCGGTCAGGCGGGCGGGCTCAGCCGGGCTGCTCAGGTGGGCTGCTCAGGTAGGCGGGCTGATCAGGCGGGCGGGCCGACCGGCTGCTTGCCCGGGTTCTGCTCGGGCGCGGAGCCGCGCAGCGGGATCTCCTTGACGAACACGGCCAGCACCGGCACCGCCACGGCGAACGGGACCGCCCACCAGAAGACCGTGGAGATGGACGTGGCCAGCGACTCCACGATCCCGGCCCGTCCCTGCGGCGGCATGGCGGCCAGCGTGGCGGGGTCCATCCGGCCGCCGCCCCGCACGAGGCGCTCGGCGGCCTGCGCGCCGAGCCGTTCGGTGAGCCGGTCGGCGAAGCCGTGGTTGAACACCGCGCCGAACAGGGACACGCCGAACGAGCCGCCGATGGACCGGAAGAACGTGGCCGTGCTGCTGGCGACGCCGAGGTCCTTCTGCTCGACGCTGTTCTGCGCGATCAGCAGGGTGGTCTGCATGAGGAAGCCCATGCCGGAGCCGAGGACGGCGATGTAGAGGCCGGTCTGCCAGCTCGGCGTGCCGACGCCCATCGTCGACAGCAGCCACATGCCGGCGACCATGACGACGCCGCCGATCACCGGGTAGACCCGGTAGCGGCCGGTCGTGGTGATGGCCCGGCCGACGAACAGGGAGACCACCATGGCCGCGCCCATCATGGGCAGCAGGAGCAGCCCCGAGTCGGTGGCCGAGGCGCCCTGGACGGTCTGCTGGAACAGCGGCAGGAAGTTGATCGCGCCGAACATGGCGAAGCCGAGCAGGAAGCCGATGGCGGAGATGAGGGTGAAGTTGCGGTTGCGGAAGAGCTGGAGCGGCATGATCGGCTCCGCCGCGCCGCGCTCGACGTACAGGAAGGCCGCCAGGGTGACGACCGCGGCGGCCACCAGGGAGAGGATCTGCCAGGAGCCCCAGGCGTAGTCGGTGCCGCCCCAGGTGGTCACGAGCACCATGGCGGTGATGCTGACCGACAGCAGGATCGCGCCGGGCCAGTCGATGCGTACCCGGCCGCGGTCGTGGCGGGGCAGCTTCAGCTTGACGGCCAGCAGGACCAGGGCGACGGCGCCGATGGGCAGGTTCACGTAGAACGCCCAGCGCCAGTCGAGATGGTCGGTGATGAAGCCGCCGACGAGCGGCCCCGCGATCATGGCGAGGGACATGGTGCCCGCCATGAGGCCCTGGTACTGGCCGCGCTCGCGGGGCGGGACGAGGTCGCCGATGATCGCCATGACATTCACGATCAGGCCGCCCGCACCGAGGCCCTGGAGCGCGCGGAAGCCGATGAGCTGGGCCATGCCGTTCTCGGCGCCGCCGAGCACGGCCGAGCCGGACATGCCGCACAGGGCGGAGCCGGCCATGAAGATGACGACGGAGACCATGAAGACGGTCTTGCGGCCGTAGAGGTCTCCGATCTTGCCCCACAGGGGGGTGGAGACGGTCGTGCCGAGGACGTAGGCGGTGACGACCCAGGACAGCTGCGACAGCCCGCCGAGCTCGCCCACGATGCGGGGCATCGCCGTGCCCACCACCATGTTGTCGAGCATGGCCAGGATCATCGCCAGCATCAGTCCGGGCAGCACGACCATCACCTCACGGCGGCGTCCTCCCGCTTCCGACATGGAACCCCCCGTGTATCGACGTGTCCTTACTTGCCGACCGGCAAGCGGGTCTAAGGTAGATACTTACTAGCCGGCCGTCAAGCTGATCGATTGGGGAGACAGGGCACCTTGCCAGAAGACACCCGGACCCGTATCCAGGACATCGCGCTCAGGCTCTTCACGGAGCAGGGCTACGAGGCGACGTCGTTGCGCGAGATCGCCGAGGAGCTCGGCGTGACCAAGGCCGCGCTGTACTACCACTTCAGGACCAAGGACGACATCGTCACGAGCCTCGTCGACATGCGCATGCAGGAGATCGAGAAGCTCCTGGCCTGGTTCAGGTCGCAGCCGAGGACGCCGGAGACGCGGCGGGAGCTGGTGGTGCGCTACGCCCGGATGCTGCGCGAACGCCGCTACCTGCAGATCACGCGCTTCCTGGAGCGCAACCAGACGGCGCTGCGCGCCAACCCCGAGTTCATCCGGATCCGCGAGGCGCTGCTCGAGATCACCACCGAGCTGAGCGAGCCGGACGACCCGCCGGCCGTCAAGCTGAGCCGGTCGATGTCGCTGTTCGCGCTGCACGCGGGCAAGTGGGTGATGCACAGCGAGACGGTGCCGGAGGAGGAGATGAACGAGGCGGCCCTGGAGGTGGCGCTCAGGCTCGTGGAACCCTAGATCGCACTCGTGGAACCCCGGCGGCGATTGGGACGATCGATCCCGGGCATGGGGCTGTCACGCATCCGAACGGGAGGAGAAGCAGGTGGAGGCGACCATAGCGCTCCGACTGCCCAGGGATGCGGCGAGCGTCCC
This sequence comes from Nonomuraea indica, assembly GCF_002850745.1. Classification (GTDB taxonomy): domain Bacteria; phylum Actinomycetota; class Actinomycetes; order Streptosporangiales; family Streptosporangiaceae; genus Nonomuraea; species Nonomuraea indica. The sequence goes on along the minus strand of NZ_KZ559479.1, from coordinate 42,033 downwards.
GCTGATCAGGCAGATCCTCGAGTCGGCTCTCGACACCCTCGGCGTCGAGGAGCAGATCCGCGACGACATCGAGCTCATGCTGAGCGAGGCGTGCTCCAACGTGATCAGGCACGCCGGACCCAGCGACGAGTACACGGTGAGCGCGGGGGTGCACGACGACCTGTGCGTGATCAAGGTGGTCGACACGGGGAACGGCTTCGACGCCCGGCTGGTGGGCGAGGCCCCGCCGAACGCCGAGCACGGCCGGGGCATCCAGATCATGCGGGCACTCGCCGACGACATCCGGTTCACCAACAGGGCGGAGCACGGGGCGGTGGTGTGCCTGGAGAAGCGGCTGCGCTTCACGCCCGGGGCGGCGGCCTCGCCGTTCATGGGGCACGGCGAGACCGCCCAGCCCGCCGGGGCGACGGGCCGGCGTCCGGGCAGGACGTTATGAGACCCCTCTGAGCACGGTCCGGAGCGCCGAGCGGCCGAACGCCGCGCGACCCGGACCGTGCGCGTGCCGGGCGGTGGCCCCCGCCAGGCACGCGAGTGCGAGCAGGAACACCACCGCGATGAGCACCATCGCCAGGAACACCAGGGACAGGGCGATCGCCAGGGAGGCGAGCGCGCCGAGAGCTTCCAACATCCGGCCAGACGTTCCCGCCCGGACCGGGCCTATGCCTTGACGCGGCGATAGATCCGTCTCACCGGGAGGGCAGATCACCCGGACCGGGGAGCAGGTCCAGCCGGCGCAGGATGACCCCCTCGCGCAACGCCCACGGGCAGACCTCCAGCCGGTCCACCTCGTACAGGTCCATGACGGCGTCGGCGACGAGCGCGCCGGCCGCGAGCTGCGCCGCCCGGCCCGGCGACACCCCCGGGAGCTGGGCCCGCGTGGCTGCGTCCATGGTGGTGAGCTTGCCGGCCCAGTCGGCCATGTCACGCCGCGACAGCGAGCGCGGCGTGTGCGGCCCGTCGCCCGACGGGGCGGCTCCCGCGATCCGGGCGAGCTGCTTGAACGTCTTGGACGTGGCGACCGCGCGGGTGGCCTCGCCGTAGCGGACGATGCCGCCGACCGTGCGGGCGATCTCGGCGCGTACGTGCCTGCGCAGCGCGCGCACCTCCGCGGCCGGCGGCGGGTCGGCGGTGAACCAGTCACGGGTCAGCCGCCCCGCGCCGAGCGGCAGCGACACGGCCACGTCGGGCTCCTCGTCCACCCCCGCGGCGATCTCCAGCGAGCCGCCGCCGATGTCGAAGGCCAGCAGCCGGCCGGCCGACCAGCCGAACCAGCGCCGCACCGCCAGGAACGTCAGCCTGGCCTCGTCCGGCCCGGACAGCACCTCGATGTCCACGCCGCAGCGCTCGTCGACCTGGGTGATCACCTGATCGCCGTTGGCGGCCTCGCGCACGGCGGAGGTGGCGAAGGCGAGGAACTCCTCGACCCCCTTGTCCTCGGCCAGCCGCAGCGCCTCCTCGACGAACGCGCCCAGCAGCTCGATGCCCTCGGCGGACAGCTCGTTGGCGGCGTCGAGGTGCTCGGTGAGCCGCAGCTCCTCCTTGTGGGAGTAGGCGGGGATGGGGCAGGCGCCCCGATGGGCGTCGACCACCAGTAAATGCACGGTGTTCGAGCCGATGTCCAGCACGCCGAGTCGCATGAGGACGACGCTACAGGCCGCCGCCCCGCACCGTGAAAGCGGGACCTGACCGGCGAACCGGGCCGAACCCGTCCCGCTGGGCCACTACCCTTCCAGATGTCACGAAGCGGGGAGGGAAGCGTTGACCGCGTGCTGTGGGCCGAGCCGGCCGGACGCCGCACCGCCGGCGGGCTCACTACCGGCAGGCCCCCTACCGGCGGCCCCCGCGCCGGCGGGCCCGGCGCGGGCGAGGCGGGAGCCGCCGCGTGGGATGGTGCGCGTGCCCGGCGGCACGTTCCGCATGGGCGGCGACGACCCCGACGGGCACCCCGCCGACGGCGAGGGCCCGGTGCGGGAGGTGCGACTGCGGCCGTTCCTCATCGATCCGGCGTGCGTGACCAACGCCCAGTTCGCCAGGTTCGTCAAGGAGACCGGCTACGTCACGCAGGCCGAGCAGATCGGCTGGTCGTTCGTGTTCCGGCGGTTCGCCACCGGCGGCGTCATGGACGCCGGCGTGCCGGGGGCGCCGTGGTGGGCCGGCGTGGCGGGGGCGACGTGGCGCTTCCCGGAGGGCCCCGGCTCGTCGGTCGGCGACCGGCAGAACCACCCGGTGGTGCACGTGTCCTGGCACGACGCCGCCGCCTACGCGGCCTGGGCGGGCAAGCGGCTGCCGACCGAGGCCGAGTGGGAGATGGCCGCGCGCGGCGGCCTGGAGCGGGCGCGCTACCCGTGGGGCGACGAGCTGGCCCCGAACGGGCGGCGGCGGTGCAACATCTGGCAGGGCCCGTTCCCCACCGCACCGGGCAAGGGGACCGTGCCGGTCAAGTCGTTCCAGCCGAACGGGTACGGGCTGTACAACGTGGTGGGCAACGTCTGGGAGTGGACGGCCGACTGGTGGGGCACCACGTGGGAGCGGTACGCCGAGGACCCGGCGGGCCCGGCCGAGGGAGCCGGGAAGGTGATGCGGGGCGGCTCCTACCTGTGCCACGACTCCTACTGCAACCGCTACCGGGTGGCGGCGCGCACGTCCAACACCCCCGACTCCGCGACCGGGCACACGGGTTTCCGCTGCGCGGCCATACCCTGATCGCATGTCTCGTACCCTGCGACTGTTGATCACCGGCGGCGGCACCGGCGGTCACACCTATCCGGCCCTGACGACTCTGCAGGCCGTCCAGCGACGTCAGGTGCCGCACGACGTGCTCTGGGTGGGCACCGCGAACGGCCTGGAGGCCAGGATCACGGCCGAGCACGGCATCCCGTTCAAGGCGATCACGACGGGCAAGCTGCGCCGCCGGCCCAACCTGCGTGAGCTCGGCACCAACCTGGCCGACCTGTTCCGCATCCCGGTGGGGGTGGCGCAGGCGGTGGGGCACGCGGCCCGGTACCTGCCGGACGTGGTGCTGTCGACCGGCGGCTACGTCGCCGTGCCGATCGGGGTGGCAGCCAAGCTGATCAGGCGGCCGCTGGTCATGCACGAGCAGACGACGGTGGTGGGGTTGGCCAATCGCATCCTGGCCAGGCTGGCGACCCGGATCGCGCTGTCGCACGAGTCGTCGCTGGAGCACCTGCCGCCGTCGGCGCGGGCCAGGGCGGTGGTGACCGGCAACCCGATCAGGCCCGAGCTGCTGCGCGGCGACCGGGCCGCGGCCTATGACCTGTTCGGGTTGACGTTCGAGGTGCCGCTGGTCTACGTCACGGGCGGCGCCCAGGGCAGCAAGCAGATCAACACGTTGATCGCGGAGATCCTGCCCCGGCTGCTGCCGCACGCCCAGGTGGTGCACCAGTGCGGCCCGGCGTGGATCGACCAGATGCGGGCCGTGCAGCTGCCGCCGGAGCTGGCCGAGCGCTACCACCCGGTGCCGTACGTGGGGCCGGAGCTCGCCGACCTGTTCGCCGCGGCCGACGTGGTGATCTCGCGCAGCGGGGCGGGCACGGTCTCGGAGCTGACGGCCATCGGCAAGCCGTCGGTGCTCGTGCCGCTGATCCCGACGGGTGGCGACGAGCAGCGCAAGAACGCCTCCTACCTGGTGTCGGCGGGAGCGGCCCGGGCGCTGCTGGAGCCGCACCCGGGGGCCGAGCAGCTGCTGGCGGAGCTGATGCCGCTGCTGGCCGATCCTGGGCTGCGGGCGGCCATGGCGGAGGCGGCGCGCAAGCTGGGCCGTCTCGACGCGGCCGACGCGCTGTGCGACCTGCTGCTGGAGACGGCGGCGGTGCCCCGCTGACGGGCGGTCAGCCCTCGAGATAGCGGAACGCCTCGTGCGCCGAGCTGACGCTGCGCCTCAGCAGCCGTTCGAGCTGGTCGGCGTCCTGCGCGAGGCGTTCGATCTCCGGCACGGACAGCGAATCGGCGCCCGACTCGGCCAGCAGTTCCTCGTAGCGCGGCAGCCGGGTGCGCAGTTCCTCGATCTGGCCGCGGGCGTGGTAGGCCCGCTCGGCCTCCGTGACGTGGGCGGCGTAACGTTCCAGCGCCTCCACGCGGGCGACGATCGCCGCCTCGCTGTCGGCCAGGGCCCGTTCGAGCGGCTGGACGACGGCGGCGACCTCGGGTGCGACGCCGCGGGCGAGCAGCGCGCGGTGTTCGGCGCGCAGGGCCGACAGCTTGGCGAGCAGGCGGGCGATCTCCCACTCCTGCTCGGGCAGCAGCACGGCGTTGCGGGCCCCGTCGAGCAGCCCCTCGGCGTTGACGTGGGAGCGCAGCACGGTGCCGATGGCCCGCTGCGCCCGGCCGAGCGCGTCCGCCGCCTCCCGGTCGAAGTCCTCGGGGAGCAGGTAACGGCCGTCGTACAGGCGGGCCTGCTCGTACACGCGGCGCGCGTGGGGCCGCTCCCGCTCGGCGGGCTCGTTCATGGAGGTCATCTTGAGGAGGACGACGAAGAGGAAGCCGCCCAGCACGGCGAAGCCGGCCGGCGCCACCGGCGAGTCGAGCAGCAGGGCCATCACGGCGAGCACCACGGGGGTCGCGGCGAGCAGTCCGACGCTGGACGGGCCGCGCCGCGGCGGTTCCGGCGGCGTGGCGGGCGGCACCCAGCCGGACCTGATCCGGACGAGCAGGGGGGCGTTCGCGCGTAGCGATCCGGCGACGTCCACCGGTACTCCCGGATCGACGACCACACCCACGCTCTGTGCCGGCACCCTGGCGCCCCCAACGCTCGTGATGTCCGAATAGTACGGAACATTCGGCGCCGGTGTCAGCCTCGCGAAGGACAGTCCCACCGACCCCGACGGCCACAGAGCCGGCCGCGGAGGGGGGTGAGGGCGGGGGCGGCGCCTTCCGTCCGGGCACGCGGGCGGGGGCGGAGTCGCGACGCGCGGGCCTCCTCACACCCGCGCGGGCCTCCTCACACCCGCGCGGGCCTCCTCACACCCGCGCGGGCCTCCTCACGCCGGGACGGGCGTCCTCACGTCGGGACGGGCGTCCTCACGTCGGAGCGAGCGTCCTCACTCCGGGACGGGCAGGACCTCGGGCGTCGCGTCCCGGCCGGTGCCAGGGCGGCGGCGACGCAGGCGAGCGGGATGGCGGGCAGCACGTAGCGGTGGTCGAAGTCGAGGGCGGCGACCGGCGCGACGAGCAGGAACATCGCCAGCGCCCACGGCAGCAGCGCCGGGCGGCGGCGGCCGATCGAGCCGAGCCCGCCGGCGAGCAGCAGCACGCCGAACAGGGTGCCGTGCAGGAACCACGGGTACGGGTAGGCGGCCAGCAGGGAGGCGTACGGCTCGACCGAGCGCATGCCGCGGATGTCGCTGTCGTAGGCGCGGCGGACCTCGCCGACCAGGGCGTGCTGCTCGGGCAGCGGCCAGGAGCCGCGCGGGAACGACGTGGTGGGGTGCATGCGACTGGGGTGGGGCACCGGCTCCCAGGTGAAGGCGAGGGAGGTGTCCTTGACGACCTCGGCCAGGTAGTCGAGCGGCTGGGCCGCGATGACCCGCACGGCGAAGGACCTGGCCAGGTCGTTGTGGGCGAACCTGCCGCCGGGCAGCCGGTTGAGCGAGGCGGTGGGTGCCCAGACGTACTCGGAGGCGGCGTCGACGACGGTGCCGTTCGGGCAGAGCCGCGCCTCCTGCGGGGGCGGCTTGACGACCGAGCAGTCGGCGAAGGTCATGGTGCGCGCCCACAGCGCGACCCCGTCGGAGCCGCTGAGCGCGAACCTGCCGTGGTGCTGGGCGTACCAGCCGGCGTACGCGACCAGCGGGAGCGTCCCCGCCAGGGCCATCGCCGCGAGCGGCCGCCATCCGGCGCGCCGGACGAGCAGGTGGAGCAGGGCCAGGCCGATCAGTGGCACGGCCGCGGTGCGGGTCAG
>NZ_KZ559479.1:0-36106 GCF_002850745.1 Nonomuraea indica | reverse complement strand
CGCCCGGCGCGGGGTGGCGGGCGGACACCGTCTCCCGCCACATCAGCGCCAGCAGCGCGCCCACGATCAGGGCGATGAACTGCGTGTCGGACAGGATCGCGTGTTCCAGCCGGATGAAGGCCGGGTCGAACAGCACGGGCAGGGTCGCCAGCGTCGCCGCCCAGCCCGGCAGCGACCGGCGGCGCAGCAGCACGTAGATCATGACGCCGATGCCGAGGCCGATCGCGTGCTGCACCCCGGCGATCAGCTCCACGCTGTGGAAGGGCCGCATCAGCCACAGGAACCACGAGTAGCCCGCCGGGTGGAAGGCGCCGTTGGGGCGCAGGTGAAGCGCCGTGTCCAGGTAGGTGAAGGAGTCGTACCAGTAGAGCCGGGCGGTGTCGTACCCGAGCATGACGAGCACGCGCAGCGCGGCGGCGAGGGTCACGACCACCGCGAACAGGCGGTGCCCCGGCGTCGCCGCCCGTGCGGCGGGCAGGGGTGGGCGTGCCGCCACCGGGCTGGATGTCATGGCTCGCTCCCCCGTGGCCGGGCCGGGCGATCCCGGCCAGAGGGAAGGCAGTTCAGCGATCAGCCGCTAACGTGAGCGTCACCGATTCTGGTTATGCCGAGGTTATGCCGGTTGATCCACACTGGCGTCATTTACGATCTTTGGGGGCACGGGTGCGGGTGCTGGTGGCCGAGGACGAGCGGATGCTCGCCGACTCGATCGCCGAGGGGCTGCGCGGCGAGGCGCTGGCCGTCGACGTCGCCTACGACGGCGACGCCGCGCTGGAACGGCTCGGAACGCACGACTACGACGTGCTGATCCTGGACCGGGACCTGCCGCTGGTGCACGGCGACGACGTGTGCGCGCGGGTGGTCGGCGAGGGCCGGCTGGTGCGGGTGCTCATGCTGACCGCCGCCGGCGACGTGCGCTCGCGGGTGGCGGGGCTGTCGCTGGGGGCCGACGACTACCTGCCCAAGCCGTTCGCGTTCGAGGAGCTGGTCGCGCGGGTGCACGCGCTGGGGCGCCGGTCCCGGCCGGCGGACCCGCCGATGCTGGAGCGGGCCGGGGTGCGGCTGGACTGGGCGCACCGGCAGGTGTTCCGGGACGGCAGGTACGTGCCGCTGGCGCGCAAGGAGTTCGGCGTGCTGGCCGAGCTGCTGCGCGCCCGTGGGGCGGTGGTGTCGGCCGAGGACCTGCTGGAGAAGGTGTGGGACGAGCACATCGACCCGTTCACCAACACGGTCCGCACCACGATGACGAAGCTGCGCAAGAAGCTGGGCGAGCCGCAGGTCATCGAGACCGTCCCCGGATCGGGGTACCGCATCCCATGAGCATCCGCCTGCGCTTCGCCCTGGCCTGCGCCGGGGTCATCTTCGTCCTGTCCGCGCTGGTGGTGGCGGTGCTCTACCTGGTGGTGCGGCAGAGCCTGGCCTACCGCACCGGGCTCGTCACCCCCGACTACATCGACGTGCCGAATGCCGGGCGGCTCTACTGGCGGCTCTACAGGTTCGAGGACAGCTACGAGATCGCCCGCGACCGGGTGCTGCACGTCCTGTCCGTCTACCAGCGCGACGTCCTGGCGAACGTGCGCCTCATCGGCGCGCTGACGGTCACGGCCGTCACCGCGGCGGCGTTCGGGCTGGGCTGGCGGGTGGCCGGATGGGTGCTGCGCCCGCTGACCTCCGTCACGATGACCGCACGGCGGGTCGCCCAGTCCCACGACCTCACCGAGCGCATCGGCCACCAGGGACCGGCCGACGAGTTGAAGGAGCTGGCCGACCTCGTCGACACCATCCTCGGCCGGCTCGCCCGCTCCTTCGACGGGCAGCGCAGGTTCGTCGCCAACGCCTCGCACGAGCTGCGCACCCCGTTGACGATCAACCGGACGCTGGTGGACGTGGCCGTGCGCCGGCCCGACGCGACCGACGACGTCAAACGGCTCGGGGAGTCGCTGCTGCTGGTCAACGCCCGGCACGAGCGGCTCATCGACGGGCTGCTGGCGCTCACCGAGGGCGAGCAGGCGGTGCTGGACCGGCGGCCGTTCGACCTGAGCGACGTGGCCGAGCACGTGCTGGACCAGGCCGCCGGCGAGGCCGCGGAGCGGGAGGTGACGATCCACCGGCTGCTGGACGCCGCGCCCACGACCGGCGAGGCGGTGCTGGTGGAGCGGCTGGTGCAGAACCTCGTGGAGAACGCCGTCCGGCACAACCACCCCAAGGGCGAGGTGTGGGTGACGACCAGGCACCGGGGCGAGCGGGTCGAGCTGGTCGTGGCCAACACGGGGCTGCAGGTGCCGCCGTACGAGATCGAGACCATCTTCCAGCCGTTCCGGCGGCTGCACGGCGACCGGCTGCGCTCCGACCGGGGCAGCGGTCTCGGCCTGTCGATCGTGCGGGTCATCACCGAGGCGCACCACGGCGCCGTCACCGCCCGGCCGCGCGAGGAGGGCGGGCTGACGATCACGGTCGAGCTGCCGGCCTCCGACTCCCCCGGCTGACACCCGGCCGGCGACCCACCCTCACAGGCACACGGTGACGCCCCCTGAGGCGACGGCCAGGTCGCCGGAGTAGGACCTCGCCGCCGCGGCCAGCGCACGCTCGGGCGGGGTCCCCGGCCACAGGTGCGTGAGCAGCAGGCGGGCGGCTCCCGCCGTCGCCGCGGTCCGTCCCGCCTGGAGGGCGGTGGAGAGGTAGGGCGCGTCCTCGCCGGGGACCTGTTCCGGATGGGTAGCCTCGGCCAGCAGCAGGTCGGCGTCCCTGGCGAGGTCCACCAGCGTGTCGGCCGGGCCGCTGTCACCGGTGTAGGCGATCACCTTGCCGCCGCCGCTCAGCCGCAGCCCGGCGTTCGGCACGTGGTGCGGCAGCGCCCAGGTCTCCAGCCGGAACGGCCCGACCTCCACCACGCGGGACGGCACCAGGTCGTGCAGCACGACAGCGCGGGCCGACATGCGTTCGTCCAGCCGGAGAACGGCGTCGAGCGCTCCGTCCGGCGCGTACACCGGCAGCGCGGGCGGGCGCGCGTGCCCCAGACTCCGGGCGCGCAGGAGAGGGTTCAGGTCGGCGCAGTGGTCGGGGTGGCCGTGGGTCACCAGCACCGCGTCGATCTTCTCTGCCGGGGTGAGCTGGAGCAACCGGGGCAACGTGGCGTACCCCGGATCGATCAGGACCGTGAACCCGTCCCGTTCGACCAGGTAACCGCTGCACGCCTGACCGGCCCCCGGCCACGCCCCGCATCCTCCGAGCACGGTGAGCCTCACCGCGATCCCCCACACCCGTCCAAGGTCAGCATGCCGGAAAGGTATCGGCAGAGTGGACTGGTGGCACACGTCCACTCCGAAGCCGTTCCGGGAGACCACTCTTCTAGGAGGGGTGCGCGTCGCGCAGGACCTCCTCGGGGACGCCCGCGCCGGTGAGCAGGGTGAGGCTGTCGGTCCGTTCGAACAGCATCGACTCCAGCAGCGGCCGCAGCACGTCACGCCCGACGTCGGCCCGCAGCAGCTCGGCGACGATCCGGGCGCGGTCCTCGAACGGCAGGTCGGGCCCCTCCAGGGCGAGCGCCCGGAGCAGCAGGTCCAGCTTGCGCCGCCCCCGTGAGGCGGGCAGCGCGGTGAGGGCGGCGATGGCGTCCAGGTAGCGGGCGACGCGCTCGCGGACCGGCAGCGAGCCGCTCATGAGCAGTTCCTCGACCAGGCGGGTGAGGGTGACGACCCGGCCCGACGTGCGGGTCACGACGACGACGCCGTCACGGTCGGGCAGCGAGTCGGTCAGCAGGTCGAGGTCGCGGTTGAGCAGGTACGGCCGCTCGTCCGGAGCCCGGGTGGCAAACCAGACGACCTGCTCGGCGGAGCCGGGGGCCGATTCGCGGGGGCCTGGGACACGACCACCCGCCCCGGGCGCCGGGCCCGCGGAGTCCGAAGGGCCGGTGAACCACCAGCCGGCGGCGTCGAAGTCCCACGGCTCGGCGGCGCCGCCCAGCAGCACGTCGCCCGGCACCCGGCAGGCCGGCAGGCCGCGGATCAGGCCGGTCCACCCCTCACGGCCGAGCTGGCTCTTCCACAGGTGCGCGTGCGAGCTCCACCGCTCGAAGCCGGGGGTGTCGCGCAGCAGCGCCGAGACGCCGACCGGTCCCTCCGACACGCCGCGGACCAGCAGCACGAGGTTGGCGGAGTAGGCGGCGAGCCGCCGGGTCAGCGGGTGCCGTACCGGGGCGAAGCCGGTGAAGGAGCGCCGCCGCCGCTCGTGCAGGGCGCCGCGCAGCAGCCCGGCCAGCAGGTTCGCGGCACGCACCCGCACCTCCTGGGGCAGCCGGCGCAGCAGCTCCATGGAGAACCCCACGATGGGGCCCCGCTCGGCCAGGCAGGAGAACGACGTGACGGCGTACAGCAGGTCGTCGTCGGCATCCTGAGGGGAGACCGCGATCAGCTCGTCCTCGGCCAGGTCCTGCCGCCGCACCAGGTCGCGCACCGCGTACACGGCGAGCCAGGCGACCAGGAACTCGCCGAACGTGGCGTGCAGGAAGGCGTGGCCGCGCGCCTCGCCCCGGTGCACGAACAGGAAGCCGCCCGTCGCGCGCCCGGCCCACTCCTCCCCCGCCTCCGCCCCGCACAGCGCCGTCACGTCGCGTCGCAGGTCGTCGCCGGTGACGGCGGGCCGGCCGCGGACGAACATCGACAGCGCCACGGCCCCGAGCCGGACCAGCTCCCGTTCCACCAGCCTGCTCCGCCTGGCCTCCGACAGCGCCCGCACGGCGGGGTCCCTGGCGAGCTCCCTGGCGGCGAAGTCCTTGATCAGCGACTCGTACAGCTGCGCCCGGCCCAGCCCGGAGCCGTCGTCGGCGAGCGTGTTGCCCGCCGCGTCGTACAGGGCGAGCAGCAGCAGGAGCAGCGGCTGCCGGGCGAGCTCGCCCTGGGCCAGGGCGACGGCGGCGGGCAGCGGCCGGCGGCCGTGGCGGGCGAGCGGGGCGCGGTTGGTCCGGGCCCAGACGTCCAGCCAGGCGCCCACCTGGTCGTCGTCGAACGGCCGGAGCTGGACCGCCAGGACGCCGTGCGGGAACCGCACCCGGTCGGCCACCACGGTCCGGCAGGTCACGAGGACGGCGACGGGCCGGCCCAGCCCCGCCTGGCGGCGCTGGAAGGCGCGCACCTGCTCCACGTAGTCGTAGCGGTCGGACTCGGCCGCCTGGACCAGCTCGTCCAGGCCGTCGAGCAGCACGACGGGCAGCGCGCCCTCGGCGGCCTCGACCACCTCGGCGAACGTCGTCTCCGCTCCGAGCAGGGCGGTGAGCGCCTGCTCGATCTGTCCCGTGACGGACGACCCGGCGGCGACGTCGCCCAGCTCCACCCGGATGGGCAGGAACTCGGAGCTGGCCAGCCGTGCCGCGAGCACCTCGGTCAGCTTCGACTTGCCGGCGCCGGGTTCGCCGAGCACGACCAGCGGCGCGCGGGTGGCGTGCGGCGAGGTGAGGTGGCCGACCAGGAACGCCTCGGCGTCGGGCAGCCCCGCCTGCTCCTCCCACCAGCTCTTCACGGCGGGGGTGGCCTCGCGGGTCATCTCGGCCACCCGCATCCGCGGGTTGATGTAGCCCTCGCCGAGCAGCGGCAGCGTCACGTCGTCGGGCACCGCGCCGGCCGCGATGAGCGGCTGGTCGAGTGCGCTGGCGGCCAGCCTGAGCCGGTGGACGGCGGGATGGTCGCCGACGCGGGGCGGCGCCAGCTCGGCCAGCAGCCGCGCCACCCGTGACAGCCCGATGCCGGCCGCCCGGGTGTCGGCCCTGGCATGGCCCTTGCCCGCCTTCCTGCCCTCGTCGGCGGCCTGGCCGAGGCTCCACACCGCCAGCTCGGGGCCCGCGGCGGCCAGCAGCCGGTAGTCCTCGTCGTAGATCCGCAGCGCCCTGGCCGGCGGTCCGTCGGCGAGCAGCAGCGGCAGGCGCACCTGGTCGTCGGGCGACAGCCCGTCCCACACGGGGGTGCCGCGCACGTACCGGGCCAGGGCGTGCGCCATCTCGCGGTGGGCGGCGCCGACGGCCTCGCGGGTCGCCGCGTACGGGCGGTGCGGGGCGGGCGCGGGCAGCCGCCGCGCCAGCAGCGCCTCGGCGAGCCGGGCGAATCCGTCGGCGGCCGGCCCACCGAGGGCCAGCGCCGCCTGCTCGCCCCGGTCCAGGCCGAGCCGGCTCAGCGTGAACGGCAGCTTCGCCTCGTCCAGGGCCTCGAACCAGGCCGACACGACGATGACGGCGTGCGCCGCCGCCAGCCGCTGGGTGCGGGTGTGCCGGTTGACGTCGGCCTTCCAGCCGGGGGCGCGGCGCAGGACGTGCTCGCCGTATCTGACGGCGTCCTCCTTGAGGTCGGCGAGGGTGAGCGCCATCCGCGCGCCGCCGGCGAGCGCCCAGCCGGTACGTGTGGCGTTGGCGGCGAACTCGGCGGCCTTCACGAGCCGGTTCTCGTTGCAGCCGAGGATCTTCAGGGCGTCGGCGTAGCTCAGCGTCTCCGTCATCAGGGCCTCCGGACCGGTCGCGGGGGGGCGGGCGTCAGAGCACGCGGGCGATCTCCTCCAGCGCCGCCGGGTCCTCGATCGTGGACGGGGTCCGGTAGGCGCGCCCGGCCGCGATGTCGCGCATCGTGGCGCGCAGGATCTTGCCGGACCGGGTCTTGGGCAGCCGGGCGACCACCACGGCCCGGCGGAAGGCGGCGACCGGGCCGATGCGTTCGCGCACCAGCGCCGCCACCTCCCGCTCCACCTCGGCCGGGTCGCGCCCGGCGCCCGCCTTGAGCACCACGAACCCGACGGGCAGCTCCCCCTTCAGGTCGTCGGCGACGCCGATGACGGCGCACTCGGCCACGTCGGGGTGGGCGGCGATGACCTCCTCCATCTGCCCGGTCGACAGGCGGTGCCCGGCGACGTTGATGACGTCGTCGATGCGGCCCATGACGTAGAGGTAGCCGTCGTCGTCGAGGTGGCCGCCGTCGCCGGTCAGGTAGTGGCCGGGGTAGCGCGACAGGTAGGCCTCGGTGAACCGGGCGTGGTCGCGGTGGAGGGTGGTGAGCGTGCCGGGCGGCAGCGGCAGTCTGATGGTGACGGCCCCCTCCGCGCCGGGCGGGCAGTCGGCGCCGTCGGAGTCGAGGACGTGCACGTCGTAGCCGGGCACGGGCTTGGTGGGCGAGCCGGGTTTGATGGGCAGCGCGCCGAGGCCGACGCAGTTGGCGGCGACGGGCCAACCGGTCTCGGTCTGCCACCAGTGGTCGATGACGGGCACGCCGAGCAGCTCGGTGGCCCATCGGTACGTCTCGGGGTCGAGCCGCTCCCCCGCCAGGAACAGGTATCGCAAACTGGACAGGTCCCACTTTTTGGCGAAATCTCCGGCGGGGTCTTCCTTCTTGATGGCCCTGATGGCGGTCGGCGCGGCGAACAGCGTCCGCACCCCGTGCATGGCCACCACCCGCCAGAACGACCCGGGATCGGGAGTGCCGACCGGTTTGCCCTCGTACAGCACGGTCGTGCAGCCGGCCAGCAGCGGGCCGTACACGATGTAGGAGTGGCCCACCACCCAGCCGACGTCGGAGGCGGCCCAGAAGACCTCGCCGGGCGCGGCGCCGTACACGTGGGACATGCTCCACTGGAGGGCGACGGCGTGGCCGCCGTTGTCGCGGACGACGCCCTTGGGGGCGCCGGTGGTGCCGGAGGTGTAGAGGATGTAGAGCGGGTCGGTGGCCGCCACGGCGACGCAGCCGGCGGGGGCGGCGGCGCTCACGGCCGCTTCCCAGTCGAGGTCGCGCCCCTCGACCAGCGGCGCCGGGTGCTGGGGGCGTTGCAGGATCACGCAGTGGGCCGGCCGGTGCCGCGCCCGCTCCAGGGCGGCGTCGAGCAGCGGCTTGTACTCCACCAGCCGGGACGGCTCGATGCCGCACGAGGCCGACAGCACCACCACGGGCTCGGCGTGGTCGATCCGCACGGCCAGCTCGGCCGCCGCGAACCCGCCGAAGACCACCGAGTGCACGGCGCCGATCCGGGCGCAGGCCAGCATCGCGACCACCGCCTCGGGCACCATCGGCATGTAGATGACCACCGTGTCGCCCGCCCGTACGCCGAGGTCGCGCAGCATCCCGGCGGTGCGGGCGGTCTGGTCGAGCAGCTCGGCGTAGGTGAAGCTGCGGACGGTGCCGGTGACGGGGCTGTCGTACACGAGGGCCGTGCGCTCGCCGTGCCCGGCGGCGACGTGCCGGTCGAGGGCGTTGTGGCAGGTGTTGAGCCGCCCGTCGGGGAACCATCGTCCCTCGCGCAGGACCGTCTCGGGGGCCACCTCCCAGTCGACGGCCCGGGCCGCCTCCGCCCAGAACTCCTCGGGTCGTTCGATGCTGCGCCGGTGGACGTCGTCGTAACCGCTCACCCTCTCGATCAGATCAGCGCCCCGACCTCCGCGCAACCCCCTCCCCGGCGCGCCGCCCGATCATCGTGCCGGGTACGGTGTGCGGACCCGGCGCGAGGAGGCTTCGGATGGACGACGTGATCCTGTCGGTGGTGGTGGGGTCGCGGGCGTACGGGCTGGACGTGGACGGCTCCGACACCGACCGGCGTGGCGTGTACGTGGCTCCGACGGAGGACTTCTGGCGGCTGGACAAGCCTCCGACGCACCGCGACGGGCCGTTGCCCGAGCAGTTCTCGTGGGAGGTGGAGCGGTTCTGCCGGCTGGCCCTCGACGCGAACCCGACCGTGCTGGAGTGCCTGTGGTCGCCGATCGTGGAGGTGGTCACGCCGTTCGGGGCGCGGCTGCTCGGGCTGCGGGGCGCCTTCCTGTCGCGGCGGGCGCAGGAGACGTTCACGGGGTACGCCGACGCCCAGTTCCGCCGGCTGGACCCGGAGGCGCCCAGGTGGAAGCAGGCCATGCACATGATCCGGCTGCTGCTGAGCGGGCTGCACCTGGTCCGCACGGGCGAGCCGATGGTGCGGGTGGACGGCCACCGGGACCGCCTGCTCGCGGTGCGGCGCGGGGAGCTGCCGTGGGCGGAGGTGGCGGCCTGGCAGGCGGCGCTGCGGGCCGAGGTGGCCGCGTCCGGCAGCGTCCTGCCGGACGCGCCCGACCGCGCCCGGGTCGAGGACTTCCTCGTGGACGTGCGCCGGGCACACCTGTGACGGGGCCGCGGCGCCCTCCGTCCGGGTGACGATCAGGCGGGCGCCGGCACGGGGCGGCGGCGTCCCACCCGGCGGTACCAGGCGGCGAACAGCCCGACAGCGAGCAGCAGCTCGGCGACGTCACCGCCGTAGTACATGACCTGGGCGGCCTCCTGGAAGCCGGGCACGGTCGCGTACAGGTGCTTGGCCAGCCAGCCGTGCGCGGCGGCCGCCCCGATGAGGACGGCGGCCCGTGTGGGCACCCCCGGCCGGTGCGGCGCCGGGTCGGGCCCGGCGACGGCCCACGTGAACAGGCAGCCGGAGGCCAGGTAGAGGTGGTCCACGAGGTGGTGGAGCGCCGGGTTCGCCAGGCCGGCGGCGTACAGCGGGGTGAGCGTCACCGCGTACAGGCCGCCGACGCTGATCAGGGCCGCGGTGACGGGATGGCTGATGACGTGCACCACGCGGGTGCGCAGCAGCCGGGTCAGGCGGCGGGCCAGACTCCGCGGGGCGACCCGCAGCAGCAGGGTCATCGGCGCAGCCATGATCAGGCCGAGCGGCGCGAACATGCCGAGCAGCAGATGGCGGACCATGTGCCCGACGTCGCCGGGCGGGACGAGCGGTGACAGCGCCAGGCCGAGCAGGACGCAGCCGCTGAGCCACGACGCGGTCCGCCAGGGGCTCCACCGGCGGGTGCGGGCGGCCGGCTCGCCGCCCTCTCTTCCGGCCCGCCGGACCGCCACCAGGTAGACCGTGGCGTGGACGAGCATCGCGAGCAGCGCGGGCAGCCAGGCGGTCCAGCCGGCGTGCTGGCCGGGCGTCATGGCAGCCGCTCCGTCGTCCGGGGGCCGCCGTCCGGCGCGCGGGTGGCTGCCGGCCGCCCCCCTGCCCGTACGGCGAGGGCGATCCCGCAGGCCAGCAGCGCCAGGCCCGCCAGGTTCCAGGCCAGGTCGTAGGGCAGCGGGTCGACGCCGGAGCGGAGCTGGTGGACCCGCAGCACCCTGCGGTCGACGACGCCGTCGAACACCTGGAGCGCCCCCGCTCCGGCCAGGAACCCGCCCCAGGCCGCCCGCGCCACCAGCGCGGCCCGGCGGCGCAAGTCGGCGAGCCAGAAGCAGCCACCCACGACGGCCACCAGCTCGGCGGCGCGCAGCAGCCCGTCCGACAGCAGCCCGACACGCGGCGTGGCGCGGTCGTAGAAGTGGTGCCAGCCCAGCAGCCGGTGGAAGACCAGCTCGTCCACGGCGGCCATGACGCCGATCCCGATGAGCAGCGCCGACAGCACCGACCCCCGGAGCGGCCCTCGTGCCGTCTCCTGCGGCGCCCCCGCCGTCTCCTGCCGCGTCGTCTCCTGCCGCGTCGTCTCCTGCCGCGTCCGTGCCGTCTCCTGCCGGGTCGCGCGCCGCGGCTCGGCCCCGGCGGTCATGACCGGACTCCTGTGGCGTGGGGCGGGATCGGCGCGCCGGAGCGCCGGGCGTACAGCAGCCGGGCGGACAGCGGCGCAGGCTCCTGCCAAGGTGCGTGTTTCGGCATGTCACCCCTCCTGTGCTCGGATCACGTGGACGTGCTCAGGGCGCGATGCGGGCCTTCCACCGGCCGGGCAGGTCGAGGGGCCGCCACTGGCGCGCGTACGGCGGCAGCGGCACCCGGGTGTGCACGATGACGACCTGGGCGCCCCGGTCGGCGGCGGCGCGGACCCGGTCGGGCGGACGCCGGGCGAAGCGCTGGGTGACGCCCTGGGAGTCGCAGCCGAGCAGGTAGCCCAGCTGCACACCCGACTGACCGTAGACGAGGCAGGGCGGGCGCACCCCGGCCGCGCGCAGCGCGTTCGCGGCCAGCTCCATCCGCTCCCGGTCGCGGTACGTGCCGGCCGCCATCCGGTACGCGTACGTGCCCTGGAGCGCCAGGTGGGCCAGCACGCCGGTGACCAGCAGCGCGCTGACGGGCGCCCGCCACCGGCCGGCCGGCCGCGGTCCCGTGACGGCCCGCGCGACGGGCAGCGACAGCAGCGCGTACGCCGGCATCAGGAAGCGCGGAGCGGCGTAGCCGACGTAGAACAGGTAGGGCAGCGCGGTCGCGACACCGGTGACGGCGGCCAGCAGCAGCGGGCCGGACCCGCCGGAGCGTCGGGCCGTCCACAGGCCGAGCAGCGTCATCAGCGGGATGGCGAGCCCCCACGCGAGCGCCACCGGCGAGACCTCCCCGCACCTGACCCCGAACCTGCACAGCGAGGGCCCATCGAGTGCTCTGGCGTGCTCCACCAGCGAGACGGTCCAGCCGGTCAGGTTGGCCTGTCCGGCGCCGCGCATCCGGGCCGCGACGCCGCCGTACGCCTGCGCGGCCTCGGCGAGCCACTGGCCCCATCCGACGGCCAGACCGGCCGCGACGGCCGCGAGCGGGACGAGCGCGCGACGCCGGAGCGCGATCAGCGCGGCGACCGCGAGCGGGACGGCCAGGACGAGCGCGTCCGAGGGCCGCATGAGCGAGACGACGGCCAGCACGGCCGCCAGCGCGACGGCCGGCCCCCACTGCCGCCACCGGTCCGCCCCGCTGGTCCGTCCCCAGTCCAGCCTGGTCCCCGGGTCCCACCCCCGCCCCGTGCGGGCGGCGGAGGCGCGCACCGCCCGGACGGCCAGGACCAGCAGGCCGGTGGCGGCGACGCCGCCGAGGGCGACGTACAGGTTGGGCATGGCCTCGTTGCCGTAGAACAGCGACAGCCAGCACCCGGCGAACAGCAGCGCGGCCAGCGGCGCCGACCGGTCGGCGCGCACCCGGGTCCAGACGAGGAACGCGCCGAACAGGGCCAGCGACGAGACCGCCGTCAGGTACAGGCGCAGCACGAGGACCGAGTCGGTCACCGCCACCACCGGCGCGACCAGCAGCGACGTCCCCCGGGCGCGCGGCGCGCTGAAGGGAGCGGGCGGGGCGTGCGCGGCGTACTGGCTGGCGTAGATGGCCTCGTCCCAGCCGATGCCCATCCGCGGCGAGACCAGGACGAGCTGGGCCGCCGCGTACAGCACGCCGACCAGCGCGAGCAGCGCGACCGGCGACGGCGACGGCCGCCCCGAGCGGGCGGCCGCCGGCACGCGCGGGCGGGTGACCGTCATGGCTGACTCCGAAGGTAGGCGACGAGGGCACGTGTACCCGACCCCTGTGGCCCGAACGCTCACCCAACCGACCCATTGCCCGCTTTGTCCTGATTTGTCCCTATCGCTGACCGGGTGTTTCGTCACGATTTGCCCCACTTCGGGTGTAAATCGTGGAGGCCGGTCGCGGTGTGGGGGCCGCTCTGGCTGGTCCTGCTCAGCGTGATGACCGAGGGCGCCGCGCTGCTCTCCTTCGGGCTGGTGCGGAAGTAGGTCGGCATCTCAAACCCGTCGTACCAACGACCTGCACGGTGCCCCTGGTCGCCTGGGCCCCTCTCCTCGCCGCCTGGTCCTGTCCTACCAGCGCCGCACGGCCGGCCCGCATCCATCATCGCCACCGTCTTGCTCGGCCGGGCGAGTCAGTGAGCACGGTGGGACCGCCACGCGCGCGCACCGACGGCAACCAGGGCCGCGACCAGCCCGGTGCCGAGCCCGATCGACATGGCGATCCCGCTCGTGTACGCGCGGAACGCGAACTCGTGCCAGCCGGCACCGAACCGCTCCGCGAACTCGACGGCGTCCGCAGGCGGGCTCTGCCCGTACCCCGCCGCGGCATTCCACAGGACCTGGTGGGCCACCGCCAGCGAGAGCCCGTAGAGGATCCCGAGTACGAGGAAGTCCGCGAACGGCCGGCGGCTCTCACGAACCGTCGCCACCAGCAGCCACGCCGCGAACGGCGTGAGCGCCAGCACGTAGTAGAGCGGTCCGCTCTCCGGCGGGACCAGGTCCAGATCCGCCAGGACGGTGCGCGGCAGGCCGAGTGCCACCAGCAGGAGCAGCAGCCTGGTCGGCATGTCCGTCGCCGGAAAGCGACCAGATCCGACCACGGGATCCGGTCTTGCCGTGTCGTTGGCTTGATTCATGCTCCGGATCCTGCGCAGGTGCCCCGAGGCGAACATCGGCCAGGTGGCCCATGTTCACGACACCGCGCCCCGTCCGCCGGGACCCTGGCAACGTGACGTGAGGGCTCGGCGAGTACGGAGCGGCTTGGCGCGTATGCACGACTGGCCACCTGGCCGATGTACCACGCTGCGCCCGTTCCCAGGATTGAGAGCAAGGGAGCGTCCAGCCATACCGACGAGGAGCCGTCCATGATCGTGCCGATCGGGTCCGCCGGCGAAGCCACCCGCCGCACCGGCACCAGCGGCCCTCATCCTGCTCGGTCGGTTGCTGTGCACGGTGCGGGCGATCAGCGCCGGTGTGAGCCTGACCCATCGGATGCGCCGGGGGCCGCAGTGACCTCTCAGACCCCGGAGCGCCGGTCGGCACCGGCTGCCGCATCCCGTTGGCGGCTCCCCAGGAGCTGGCGGCGCGCCACGCTCGTACTCCACGTCATCTCCGCAGGCGCCTGGATCGGGATCGACGTGATCGTGGCCGTGCTGGTGCTCACCGGCTGGTTCGGCGCTGAGGTGAACGTGCGAAGCCTGGCGTACCGGGCACTGGCGGAGTTCGTGGTCCGGCCGATGCTGGGATCCGGCCTCGCGTGTCTGGCGACGGGCGTCGTGCTGGGCGTAGGCACCGCCTGGGGACTGGTCCGCTACTGGTGGGTCGCCGTGAAACTGGCACTCAACCTGGCCCTGTGCATCCTCATCGTCGTCCTGCTTGTGCCGGGCATGGACGCGGTCGGCGCATACGGCGAACACCTGCTGACCGGCACACCGTCGTCCACGCAGGTGGGGAGACTGTTCTTCCCGCCGGCCGTGTCCCTCTCCGTGCTCACCTTCGCCACGGTCCTGGCGGTCTGCAAACCCTGGGGTCGCCTGCGTCGCAGCACTGCCCGCCGGGACGATCGCTGAAACGGGAGGATCGTTGACATGGAGCCCGCGCCGCAGACCACCGCGGTCGCCCATGGAGTCCTCTCGGCACCCGCCCGCCGGTGGCGCGTACCCCGGCGGGGGCCGGCGGCCTCGGTGAGCAGGCCGCCGTGATCGTCTCGGGTGTCGCCTCGGCCCGGTCGCCGGGCCAGGGCGATCAGCTGCGGGAATCGGTGTGGGAGCTCGCGTATGCCGCGAGCTCGGTCCGGTTCGCCACTCCGAGTTTCTGGTAGATCCGGCTGAGATGACTCTTGACCGTGGACCGGCTCATGAACAGCCGGCCGGCCACCGCTGGGTTGCTGAGGCCGGCGCAGACCAGGACGACCACCTCACGCTCGGCCGGTGACAGACTCTCCCAACCGGCGCTGGGGCGGTCGCGGCTGCCTCGGCCGCGTCGCGCGAGTTCCACGGCGTCCGCGAGCGTGAGGTCCCGACCTGCTGCCCGGTGCCCGTCGAAGTCCGCGCCGAGCCTGTCGCGAAGCTCGGCGACCAGAGCGGCGGCAGCCGCCGTGTCGACGGGCGGCCGTGGGTATCCCATCCGCTCGCGGGCCGTCTCGCACGCACCCAGGAGCCGGGCCGCCCTCGCCCGGTGGACGTCCTCGCCCGCGTCGAGCTCCGCCAGCGCTTCGAGCGAGTCGACCAAGCAGGTGAGCAGCCCATTGTCGTGTCGCAGCGCCAGCGACCGGTGCAGCAGGTCGCGGGCCCGTCCCCGGTCGGCCGGCGCGGCCAGCCTGCCCAGCTCGTCCAGCAGCTGGGCGAGCTCGTACGGGGTCCGCAGCCGCTCGGCAAGCTCGACACCCTCCTTCGCGGTCGTCTCGGCGGTCTCCAGCCGGGCCAGCCGTCGCAGCGCTCCCACCAGGCCCGGCAGGCAGCGAAGCCCGATCCACTCGATCGACCCGTCGGCGCGTCGCCGGACGCCGCGCTCGAACGTGCGGACCGCCGCCTCGAGTTCGCCGGACCACAGGTGCACGAGACCGTCCGCGACCATGAATCCGACCACGTCGGCGTCCTCGGTCTCGACGACCGACCTCACCACGGGGTCGATCAGCTCGCGAGCACGGTCCAGATCGCCGGACAGCCCTATCGCGTGGGCGGCGTTGACGGTGTTGGTGCCGACGGCGAAATAGTCCCGCAGCGGCCGCGCGAGGTTGACCGCCTCGTCCGCGACGGCCACCGCGGCCCGGACGTCGCCGGTGTGCATGTTCGTGAAGATCTCGATCCCACGAGCGAAGGCGGCGCAGAAGCGGTCACCACGCACCACGCTGCCGGCGTAGGCCCGGCGGGCCACCTTCCGGGCCTCATCGTTCAGGCCCCGTGTCTGGAGGCTGTATCCCTCGATCACCAGCGACCAGTCCCGGGAGAACGGGTCGCCCGCCCGCTCGCCCTCGTGGTGGGCCTCCCGGGCCAGGCGCTGGGTCTCCTCGAAGTCACGGAAGAAGGCCCGGAAACAGCGCATCGTGAGAGACCGCGCGCGGGAGACCTGGTCCGGGGCCGGGTCGTCGCGAACCTCGCCCACCGCGTCATCGAGGAGGTCACCGCGCCCGCTGACCATGGCCAGTGCGGCCTGCCCGGCCAGCAGGCGGTGGCGGACCGCGCGGTCCTCGACGGAACGGAGGGCGAGGTCAAGGAACTGGTGCCCCTCGGTGGACAGACCGCGCAGGAACCAGTAGCGCCCCAGTGCGGCGACCAGCCTGCAGGCCTTCGCCCGTCGCGCGGGTCCGCCCGCGAATCCCCAACGCAGCGCCTTGACCAGGTTGTCGTGATGACCGTCGAGCACCGGTCGCCAGGTGTCCTGGTCGAGGTCCAGTCCCGGCTCGGCCTCCTCCGCCAGGCGCAGGAAGTGGTCGAGATGCCGGCCCAGGATGGTGTCCTCCTCCCCGGCCGCCCGCAGCTCCCGCTCGGCGTACTGCTGGATGGTGTCCAGGAGGCGGTACCTGACCTGCCCGGTCACCTCCCGTACGGTGACCAGCGACTTGTCGAGGAGCCGGCCGAGCGGCCGAAGCCAGTCGACGGGCAGCGCAGCTTCCCGATCGGGACCGTCGGCGAGATCGTGCACCGGGTCGCCGGGGCCGGCGCACACGGCGGCCACGGCGTCGATGTCGAACGTACCGGCGAACGCCGCGAGGCGGCGGAACAGCGCCTGATCGCGGGGGTCGAGCAACGCGTGGCTCCAGCCGATCGAGGCACTGAGCGTCCGATGCCGCGCGACGCCCCCTCGAGGTCCGCCGGTGAGCAGCCGGATCGAGTCCTCGAGCCCGGATGCGATCTGGGCTGGTACGAGCGCCCTGACCCAGGCCGCCGCCAGTTCGATGCCGAGTGGGAGCCGGTCGACCCTCGTGCACACCGCATTCACGTCGGCCTCGACCCCGTGCAGGTCGAAGCCCGGAGCGACCAGCATCGCGCGCTCGGCGAAGAGCTGCCGGGCCTCGGCGGCATCGAGGACGGGAACCCGCCACACCGTCTCGCCCTCGACGCCGAGGGGTTCCCGCGTGGTGGCCAGGACAGTGAGCCGGGGGCACGAGCGCAACAGCCGATCGGTCAGCTCGGCCACCGGTGCCAGCAGATGCTCGCACGTGTCGAGCAACAGCAGCGTCTCGCGGTGAGCCAACTGGCCGGCCAGACCGGCGAGCTGGTCGCTGCCCGGCTCCAACAGGAGGTCGAGGGTCGAGGCCACGAGCCGCCTCAGCTGATCCGGCTCCTTGACCGCCGACAGGTCCACCACCCAGGGGCCGTCGGCGCCGGACGCGGCCAGGCTCTCGGCGACCCGAAGCGCCAGCCTCGTCTTGCCACACCCGCCGACCCCGGTCAGCGACAGCAGGCGCCGCGAGGACAGCAGGGTGAGCAGCTTGGCGACCTCCTCACGCCGGCCGACGAACGAGGTCAAGCTCACCGGTACGTTATGGTCCCCGCGCGTCGCGGGTGCAACGCCTGCAGCCATGTCGCCCCACTCGACTGGTTCGGGCCTCACGCGCCGGCCGCCGCGGGCGGGCGATGACCCGGACGGATGCCCTGGGCTCGGTCCGGTCCGGGCGGCCCATACGGTCGTCCAGCCCTTTGCCTCCCGCGATCCGCTCCCACGGGCTGGGTCACTGTCCACGGGGTGCTCGCCCCTGCGCGTAATCCAGACAACGCCGTATGTCACCAGACGTCGCGTCATCGACGCATCTGTTAGGGCTTCCTCATGTCCGGCCGGCTCGGCTGTGGGATCTCGCCCCGGTGCTCTCCCGGCATCAGTACGCGAAGCCTCTCGTGTTCCAGCAGCGCGGTACAGCAGCGGGGGGCGGCCACCGAGGCAGCCGCCTCCCGCGCGTTGGTTCTCGGCGTCACATCCTGTCGCAGGGAAGGCCCCAGCTCGAATAGCCGCCACCGGGCTCGTGGTACCAGAGTTCGGCGCAGATGTTGGTGCCCTCGGGCACCGGCCAGGGGTTGTTGAACGTCAGCGCGACGCCGGCGTAGGTGTAGGTGCCGCTGTTGGTGTCGCGCCCCGGGCTCCAGACATGGATGTGGTAGGAGCCGTTGGGTCCGCAGCGGCTCTGGTGCTGGAGTTTGATCCTGCCGTCCTGGGCCCAGAGCCCCAGGCACCTGCTGATCCCGGCCACCTTCTGCGCATCGGTGACTGCGGCGGAAGCAGGTGATGCTCCCACCGTCGTGGTGACCGTGAAAGCGGTCGCCATCGTCAGGAAGGCGCCCAGGAGGCGGGCCTTCCTGAACTTCCCTGTTGTTGCCATGAAAGTCTCTCCCTTGCTCATGGGGGTTTCCGTGACGGTGCTGCCTGCTTCGGATGACGGAGTCGTGCGGTCGATTCACGAGTCCGTCCCCCGCGTGACGTGCTCGGAGGCTTCGGCCTCCTTGACCCCGCCAAGGCAAAATGATGCTCGCTGCGGCTGGGGCTGTCGTTGCGGCTGCGTGCACGGGTGTTTAGTCCGCGGGCACTATCTCGTGCACTGCTCGCGGAACTCGCGTGGCGAAAGCCCGTAGGCTCTGCGGAACGCCTGGCTGAAATGCGCCGGGCTGGTGAACCCCCACCGGGCCGCGATCGCGTTGATCGGGTATCCGGCCAGATGCGGCTCGGCGAGATCGCGGCGGCACTGCTTCAGGCGGCGTTCGCGGATCCAGCCGGCCACGGTGTGTCCTTCGGCGTGGAACAGCTTGTTCAGGTACCGCAGGGAGATGTGGTGTGCCGCGGCGATCGCGGCCGGAGTCAGCTCCGCTTCGCCCAGGTTCGCTTGGACGAAGGCGTAGATCTGGGCGAGCAGCGCGCGTCGCCGGCTGCCCGGCGGCACGGCGCTCCGGGCGTCCAGCGCGCCGGCCAGCGCGGCGGTCAGGACGTCGAGGGTCAGGGGGGAGACCCGCGTCGCCTCGGCCGGGCTGAACTCCTCCAGATGCCGGGCCAGTTGCAGCAGGAACTGCGAGGCCAGCGCGGCCATGCCCCGGGCACCCCGGATCGGCACCGCGTTGAGCTCCCGCAGGCCCCGCTCGGGCAGCGGCAGCAAGGACCGCGGGAACTGCAGCGACAGCACCTGCCCGTCCGCGGAACCGCTCGACTCGAAGGTGGTCAGATAGGGCTGCGAACTGTTGCGAAGCATCAGGTCCCCGACCCGCAGCTCCGCCTGCCGACCGGCTTGTTCTCCGATGGCGTGACCCCGGACGGTGCACGTCACGAAGAAGGTCTCGGGGTCGGAGCGGCGGATCAGACGAGGCGTACGCCGGATCGTCAGCGACGGCGCGGTCAGCAAGGTCGCCTGCACCAGGCCGAGGCCGCTGAGAGCGACGTGAGCCTGGAACGCGCTCTCCAGACGTGGTTCGCAGTGCGCGTCCAGCGGCATCCACATCTTCGAGCTCATCTCGCGCCAGAAGGCGAACCGCTCTTGCGTCGGGACCTCGGCGAAGCTGACCACGTCCATGGCTTCTCCACATCGAAGTATCGCTCCGGGGGGCCGCCCCAGCATCACCCCACCACGTTCCGCACACAACCCGCCCGGCCCCGACGCCCGCCACCGCACGACCGATTCCCGTCCGCGACCAGACAGGCATGGCACGGACGACGAGTTCGCCGGTCTGATCGTCAACGACTTCGCCCCTGGTCGTCTGGGCCCCTCTCCTCGCCGCCCTGGTCCTGTCCTGCCGGCGCCGCACGGCCGGCCCGCACCGTGCCGGTCGTTAGTGCGTTGTGCCGATTGTTGACAGGATGGGACCGTGGGCACCTACGACGACGACACGCTCCCGCTCCAGCCGCCGATCCGCCTGCCCTCGCGGGCCGACCTGGCGGCCGCCGTGCGAGCCACCCCGCTGGCGGCACTGCTCCTGAACCCGCCGGGGTCCGGGCTGCGGGAGGAGGCCGCGCAGGCCAGTGGGTCGCAGGAGGCGGCCGTACCGGGGCCCGGGACTCGGGAGGAGGCCGTGCCGGGGGTCGGGGCCGACGCGCTGGCAGGTCTGCGGGACGGGCCCGCCGGGCCGGACGCGATCGGGGCGCTGCGCGACGGCACCGCCGACGACGTGCTGCGCGTGTGGACGGACGTGCGCCGCCACCTGTTCGGCCGCGACCAGGCCGTCTTCCTGCAGGTCGTCCGCCTCTTCCTCGGCCGGGAGCCGGTGGGCGACGTCCCGGCCGCGCTCTCGTCCCTCGGCCTCGCGCGGCAGCGGGACGAGGGCTCCCCCGGCTCGTACGCCCTGACCCCCCTCGGGCTCTGGACGGCGCGCGAGATGATCGCCGAGGCCACGGGACAGGAGATCCCCGTCATGGGCTCGTTCGCCGGCCGGGACGCGGCGGCCCTCCTGCACGGCCTGCGCTCCTACCGCGAGGCCGAGCGGATCGAGGAGCTGACCGGCTGGCTCGTCGGCAGGGACCGGGCCAAGGCCGCCGAGGAGATCGGCGCCGCGCTGGCCGAGGTGAGCCCGCTGGCCCGGGCCATCGGGGTCGAGCTGCTCGCCCTGGACCTCGGCGACGACGGCAGGCTGGTGCTCGACCGGCTGCTCGGCGTGCGGAAGCTGGGCGCGGTGGTCGCCGCCCGGATGGGGCGCGACGAGCAGCGGCCGTCGCCCGAGGAGATCGCCTGGGTGTTCGTGGACATGGCGGCGGCGCTGCTGGAGTTCGGCGGGGAGACGGACGAGGTCATCCAGTCCATGGCCATGGGGATGGAGCCGGAGCAGCAGGCGAGCACCATCGCGCTGCTCGCGCTCGGCGATCATCCGTGGAGCGAGCGGGTGCTGCACGTGATCATCGAGCGGCACCCGGACGAGCAGGTCGCCGCCGCCGCCCGCAAGGCCCTGCGCCGCCTGCGCAGCCTCGCCTCCCTGCGGGAGTGAGGGGGTCAGGGCGTGGAGACCCCACCGTGGACGCCGGACGCGCGAGGGCTGGGCGCGGCGAGGGCAGGGCACGGGCGGCGTGAGCCAGGCCCGGCGCGGGCCGGACGCAGCGAGGGCCGGGCGCGGCGCGGCGAGGGCCGGGCGCGGCGCGGCGAGGGCCGGGCGCGGTGCGACGACGCCGGAGGTAGAGTCGGCCCGGTGACGAACCACACGATCACTCCGCCGTCCGCCGCCATCCTGGGCGACGTCCACACCTGCGTCTGCGGTGCCCGGCTGGACAGCCGCATGGCCGCCGAGCTGCACGCCGCCGAGACGGGGCAGTGCACCGTGTGTCTCGGGTCGGCGGAGGAGCAGGTGGCGCCGGGCCTCGACCGCGGCTGCACGGCGTGCGCGGCGACCGGACGGCGACGCGAGCAGATCATCTGGCAGCTCGCCCACGCCGAGGCCGAGCAGGTCATCACGCCGGCCACGGTGCGGGGGGTGGTGGCGGAGTTCGACGGGCCGTTCCACCTGTCCCAGATCGCCGACGCGGTGCGCGACGGGCTCGGCCTGCCGCCGGGCCGCCTCCCGGTGGGGCCGCGGGTCCGCGACCTGCTGCTGGACATGCAGGCCGCCGGTGAGATCGCCATGCTGTCGGCCCCCGACGAGCTGCTCGACGGCGCCGACGTGGTGCTCTACCGCGACCCGCAGTGGCAGCGCGCCGGCACCCTCGACCCGGGCCTCTGACCCCGGCTCCGTCCCGTACGCGGTCGTGGACCAGCGGGACCGGTGAGATCACCGGAACCGCGCGCCCGCCGCCCGGTCAGACATCCGAACTCCGCGTCCGCCGCCCCGGCTCGAAACGCCGCGGCCACGGGCCCGGTCAAGGCGCTCGGAAACCCGCGCCCGCCGCCCCGGATCACACGCGGCAGAGGATCTCGCCGTGGGTGATCGACAGCCAGCCGTCCTCGGCCGCCGCCCACTCCCGCCACCCCTCCGACATGCGCCGCAGGTCCTCCTCCGTGGCGGCGCCGCGATCCAGCGCCTGCCGGGCCATCTCCGAGCGCAGCACGCGCTCTGCCCACATGCCGCCCCACCAGGCCCGGTCCTCGGGCGTGGCGAAGCACCAGACCGACGCTGAACACGTCACGTCGTCGAGGCCGGCGGCGCGGGCCCAGGACAGCAGCCGCCGTCCGGCGTCGGGCTCGCCACCGTTGCCGCGGGCCACCCGCTGGTAGAGGGCCATCCAGTCGTCCAGCGCGGGCAGCCGCGGGTACCAGGCGAAGGCCGCGTAGTCGCTGTCACGGGCCGCGACGATGCCGCCGGGCCTGGTCACCCGTCGCATCTCGCGCAGCGCGGCCACCGGGTCGCCCACGTGCTGGAGCACCTGGTGGGCGTGCACGACGCAGAAGGCGCCGTCGGCGAAGTCCAGCGCCTGGGCGTCGGCGACCGCGAAGTCCACGTTGTCCAGCCCCCTGGCCGCCACCTCGGCCCGCGCCAGCTCCAGCGCCTCGGGGGTGACCTCCGAGGCGGTCACGTGCCGAACCCTGGTCGCCAGGTCGGCGGTGATGGTGCCGGGGCCGCTGCCCACGTCGAGCACGGTCATGTGCGGCAGGAGGTGCGGCAGCAGGTAGGCGGCGGAGTTGGCGGCCGTACGCCACCGGTGCGAGCGCAGCACCGACTCGTGGTGCCCATGGGTGTAGACCGCGTCCATCGCAACTCCTTCGTCCTCGTCCGTACACCCGCACCCTATCGACATCTCACAATAAGAGAAGTTTCGTCTCATGATACGGACAGGTGAAGGGCGTGGAAAGGCGGGTAGGGGACGCCCGGCCGAACCGATACGAGGAGGAGAGCCCCATGGCCAGCACAGTGGCGGACATCATGACGGCCCACCCGGCGGCGGTCGAGGCGGACCAGCCGGTCGCGGTGGCCGCCGCGCTCATGCGCGACAACGACGCCGGCGCCGTCATCGTCAACGACAACGGCCGGGTCAGCGGCATCGTGACCGACCGCGACATCACCATCCGGCTGGTCGCCGACGAGAAGGGCCCCGACACGCCGGTACGCGAGGCGTGCACGGGCGAGGTGGAGGCGGTCGGCCCCGACACCAGCGTCGAGCAGGCCGTACAGATCATGCGCAGGCTCGCGGTGCGCCGCCTGCCCGTGGTGGAGGACGGCCGGGCCGTCGGGATCGTGAGCCTCGGCGACCTCGCCATGGAACGCGACCCCGACTCCGCGCTCGGCGACATCTCCGCCGCGGCGGGCGACCGCTGACCCGCCGACGCGCACACCGATCGGCCGCCGCGCCGGCCCCGTCCGGCACGGCGGCCCGGGCGCCCGCTAGGGCAGCCCTCGATAGAGTTCCCCGGTGAGCCGCGTGATGCGCCGTACGGAGTCGTTCCACGTACCGGCGGCCGGATGCGCGGTCAGCACCGCGATGACGTAGCGGTCCCCCTTGCCCGCCAGGCCCGTGGAGTGCAGGACGGGACGCCCGTAGTCGGGCACACCCGACCCGGCCGCCCGCCGCGCCACCGCGGAGACCGACCCGCCCGTGGTCCCGCCCGGGCTCACGGGTGCCGCCGTACGATCCGCCGTCGTGCCCTCCGCCACCGTGCGATCCGCCGCCGTGCCGCCCGCCGCCGAGCCGGCGCAGCGCGTGGGCGGCACCGTGCCGAACCCCGACCAGCCCTGCTTGACCGCCCACGGCCGGGGCACCCCGCCCGGGATGCCGAAGTACTGGGGGAAGCCGTCGTTGCCGCACGGCGTCGCCCGGCGCAGGTGGCCGAGGATCGTGTCGCGCACCCGCGGCTCGGCCGTGTCGAGCAGGTAGCGGTAGGTGCGCACGACGTCGTACGCGCTGAGCGAGGTGTAGCCCCAGAACCCCGGGTGCGAGGCCGGAGGCGGGGCGGTGTCGGCCAGGCCGAGCCTGCGCGCGGTCCGCGTGACGATCGCCCCCCGGCCCGAGCGGGACCACAGCGTGGTGGCCGCCGCGTCGTCGCTGGAGCGCAGCATCTCCCCGAGCAGCCTGGCGTCGGCCGCCGGGACGGTCTTGCGCCGTTCCAGGTAGTCGATGGCGATGAGGATCTTCACCACGGAGGCGGAGCGGTACCTCCGGTGCGCGTTCCGCGCCGCGACGATCTTCCCGGCAGAGCCGGCCCGCCGGTCGAACACCACCCATGCCGCCGTGGTCCCGGCCGGCACGCGCGGCGGCCCGGCGGAGGCCTGCCCGACCCGCATCGGTAAGGCGTCGGCCGGAGAGCCGTACAGGCATCCGGCGGCGAGGGGGACGGCTGCGGCCACGACGGCCCACGGCTTGTTCTGCATGGGACATACCTATCAGCCCTTGACGTACCCACATAAGCGGATATAAACACAGATGAAACCAAACCGAAACGGCGGTGAACCAACATCATGTACGCCGAGGAGCGGCAGCAGGAGATCCTCCGCAGGGCGCGGGCGGCCGGGCGGGTCGACGTCGTGACGCTGGCCGACGATCTCGAGGTGACCACCGAGACGATCCGCCGCGACCTCACCGCCCTGGAGCGGGCCGGCGTGCTGCGCCGGGTGCACGGCGGGGCCATTCCCGTGGAACGGCTGGGGTTCGAGCCGGCGCTTGCCGCCCGCGACGAGGTGATGACCGGGGAGAAGGAGCGCATCGCCAAGGCGGCGCTCGCCGAGCTGCCCGACGACGGCTCGGTCATCATCGACGCGGGCACCACGACGGGCCGCCTCGTGCAGGTGCTGCCCGCCGACCGGGAGCTGACCGTCGTGGTCAACTCGCCGCCGCTGGCCATCGCGCTCGCCTCCCGGGCCAACCTCCACGTGATCCTGCTCGGCGGCCGGCTGCGCGGGCGCACGCTGGCCACCGTGGACGACTGGGCGTTGCAGCCCCTGTCACAGCTGCACGTGGACGTGGCGTTCATGGCGACGAACGGCTGCTCCGTCGCCAAGGGCCTGACCACACCCGATCCGGCGGAGGCGGCGATCAAACGCGCCATGGTGCGGGCCGCGCAGCGCAGCGTGCTGCTGGCCGACCACACGAAGTTCACCAACACGTACCTGTCGAGGTTCGCCGAGCTGAGCGAGATCGACGTGGTGATCACCGATTCGGGCGTGGACCCGGCCCTGGCCGCCGACCTCGCGGCGGCCGGCCCCGAGGTGGTCCGGGCATGATCCTCACCCTCACCCTGAACCCCAGCCTCGACCGCACCATCGAGATCGCCGAGCTGGCGAGGGGCGCCGTGATCCGGGCCGCCGCCGCGCGCCTCGACCCCGGCGGCAAGGGAGTGAACGTCTCCCGCGCGCTGCTGGCCAACGACGTCGCCTCGCGGGCCGTCGTGCCGTTCGGCGGCGACGAGGGGCGACAGCTCGTCCGCCTGCTCGCCGGCGAGGGGCTCGACATGGTCACCGTGCCCGTCTCAGGCACGACCCGGTCGAACGTCACGCTGGCCGAGCCCGACGGCACCATCACCAAGATCAACGAGCCGGGCACGGCGCTGTCGGCCGGCGAGCTGGACACGATCGCCGAGGCGGTGCTGGCCGCCGCGCACGAGGCCGACTGGGTCGTGGCCTCGGGCAGCCTGCCGCCTGAGGTGCCCGCCGACGTCTACGCCCGGTTGTGCCGGCGCTTCGCCGGGGCGGGCATCCACGTCGCGGTCGACACCAGCGGTCCCGCCCTGGTCGCCGCCCTGTCGGCGAGGCCCGCCCTGGTCAAGCCGAACGCCGACGAGCTGGCCGCCGCCACCGGCATGCCGATCCGCACGGTCGGCGACGCGGTCGCGGCCGCGCTCCGGCTGCGCGAGGCGGGCGCCCGTACCGTGCTGGCCAGCCTCGGCGCCGACGGCGCCGTCCTCGTCGAGGACGGCGGCATCCGGTACGGCGAGGCGTCGGTCGCCGAGCGGCGCAGCTCGGTCGGCGCGGGCGACGCCATGCTGGCCGGGTTCCTCGCGGGCGGCGCGAGCGGCGAGACCGCCCTCGTCGAGGCGCTGGCCTGGGGGGCGGCGGCGGTCGGGCTGCCCGGCAGCCGCATGCCGGGTCCGGCCGACATCCGCCGCGACGGCGTCCGCACCGGCCCGCCCGACCCCTCCCGCCTCCTCACCTCCGTCCCTTCGGCACACCGGTCCGCCCCGGGCGCCCCGGCCGGCGTCGACGGCCGGGCCGTCTCCTCCGCCGAGCCCGTTCACCCCTCCACGGCTCCCTCCGGCACCACTCCCCTGCCCGAACCACCCACTCCGGAGCCTGCGCATCCCTGAAGGAGCACGTCCATGGCCGACACCTACACACCCCCGGTCTACGGCACCGGGGTCAAGGCCACGATCCAGCGGCTCGGCGGCCACCTGGCCGGCATGATCATGCCGAACATCGGCGCGTTCATCGCCTGGGGCCTGATCACCGCCCTGTTCATCCCGACCGGCTGGCTGCCGAACGAGCAGCTCGCCAAGATGGTCGGCCCGATCATCACCACCCTGCTCCCCGTCCTCATCGCCTACACCGGCGGCCGGATGGTCCACGGCCAGCGGGGCGCGGTGGTGGGCGCGGTGGCCGTCATGGGCGTCATCGTGGGGTCGGACATCCCGATGTTCCTGGGCGCCATGGTCATCGGCCCCCTGACGGCCCTGATCCTGAAGTACGTCGACAGGTTCACGGAGCAGCGGACCAAGGCCGGCTTCGAGATGCTCGTGGACAACTTCACGGCCGGCATCGTCGGCGGCGCGATGGCCGTGGTCGGCATGTGGGGCATCGGCCCGGTCGTCAGGGCGATCACCGACACCGCGGGCGACGCCGTCGGCTGGCTCATCAACCACAGCCTGCTGCCGCTCGCGTCGGTGCTCATCGAACCCGCCAAGGTGCTGTTCCTCAACAACGCCATCAACCACGGCGTGCTCGGGCCGCTGGGCGTGGCCGAGGCGCTCAAGGACGGCAAGTCGATCCTGTTCATGCTGGAGTCGAACCCCGGTCCCGGCCTGGGCCTGCTGCTCGCCTACCTGATGTTCGGGCCGCGCCAGCTCCGTCCCAGCACGCCGCCCGCGATGATCATCCACTTCTTCGGCGGCATCCACGAGATCTACTTCCCGTACGTGCTGATGAAGCCGCGGCTCATCCTGGCCGTCATCGCGGGCGGCGCGGCCGGCGTGTTCACCTTCATGGTCACCGGCGCCGGACTGGTGGCGACGCCGTCGCCGGGCAGCATCTTCGCCTATCTGGCGGTGACCCCCAAGGGCGGCTGGTTCGGCGTGATCCTCGGGATCGTCGTCGCGACGGCCGTGACGTTCGCCGTGGCCGCCGTCCTGCTCGGCTTCGGCCGCGGCGAGACGAAGGAGCCCACCGTCGAGCCCACCGCCGTCACGGAGCCGTCCGCGGCGCCCGTGGCGCATGACCACGACCCCGACCCCGAGCCCGAGCAGGACGACCGCGAGCAGGACGACCGCGAGACCCGGGCCCGATCCGCTTCCAAGGAGGCTTGACCCAGATGGCCGGAATCGACAGCAAGGACATCCGCAAGATCATCGTGGCCTGCGACGCGGGCATGGGCAGCAGCGTGATGCTGGCCACCCAGCTCCGCAAGCAGCTCCGGGACACCGGCGTCACCGTCGAGCACACCCCGGTGAACTCCATCCCGGCCGACGCCGACGTGGTGCTCTGCCACGCCGGGCTGGCCGCCCGAGCCCAGGCCGCCGCGCCCGGCAAGCTGCTGGTGCCGTTCCAGATCTTCCTCGGCGACCCGGCCGTGACCCGGCTCGTCGACGCGATCAAGAAGGGCGGCACGGTCGATGCCTGACCAGCCGGCGGACGCCCCGGCCATGCGGCCGGACCTGCTCGACCCGCGCGCCGTGCTGCTGCACGAGAGCGCCGCCGACCGCGCCGAGGCGATCCGCCGCTGCGGGCGCGTCCTGGTGGAGGTGGGAGCGGTCGCGGAGTCGTACGTCGACGCCATGCTGGAGCGCGAGAACTCGATCTCCACCTACGTCGGCGAGGGCGTGGCCATCCCGCACGGCACCGCCGCCGCCAAGGAGGTCGTCCGGCGTGACGCCATCTGCGTCGTGCGCTTCCCCGGCGGCGTCGACTGGGACGGCGAGCGGGTGACGCTGTGCGTCGGCATCGCCGCCAAGGGCGACGGTCACGTGCCGCTGCTGGCCGCCCTCGCCGACATCCTGCTCGACCCCGAACGCGCCAGGACCCTGCGCGAGGCGACAGAGGTCCACCAAGTGATCAAGGAGCTGACGTGAAGGTCGCCCGATTCCACGCCCCCGGCGACATCCGCGTGGAGGACGCCCCGGAGCCGGTCGCCGGCCCCGGCGAGCTGAAGATCCGGGTCCGCAACTGCTCGACGTGCGGCACCGACGCGAAGATCTTCAAGTTCGGCCACCACCACATCCGCCCGCCGCGGGTGATGGGCCACGAGATCGCCGGCGAGGTGGTCGACACCGGCGAACGCGTCCAGGTGATCGCCGCCATCCCGTGCGGCTCCTGCGCGGAGTGCCGGCGCGGCCGGCTGACCGTGTGCCCGAACCAGGAGTCGATGGGCTACCACTACGACGGCGGCTTCGCCGAGTACATGGTCGTCCCGGCCAAGGTGCTCGCGGTCAACGGGGTCAACGCCGTCCCGGACGGCGTCGGGTTCGCCGAGGCGTCGGTGGCCGAACCGCTCGCCTGCGTCCTCAACGGCCAGTCGCTGGCGGGTGTCGGCCCGGGCGACGACGTCGTCGTGATGGGCGCGGGCCCGATCGGCTGCCTGCACGTACGGCTGGCGCGGGCCCGCGGCGCGGCGCGGGTCTTCCTGGTGGACGTCAACGCCGACCGGCTGGCGATGGCGGCCGAGCTCGTCACGCCGGACGCCGTCATCGACTCCGACCCGGTCGAGCAGGTGCTCAAGCTCACCGGCGGCCGGGGCGCCGACGTGGTGATCACCGCGGCGGCCTCGGGCGCCGCGCAGGAGCAGGCCGTGCGGATGGCGGCCAGGCAGGGGCGGATCAGCTTCTTCGGCGGGCTGCCCAAGGACGACCCGATCATCCGGCTGGACTCCAACCTGGTGCACTACCGCGAGCTGACCGTCGTCGGCGCGAACGGCTCCAGCCCCGCGCACAACGCCGAGGCCCTCCGCCTGATCGCGGACGGCCGGGTGCCGGTGGCGGACCTCATCACCCACCGGCTGCCGCTGCCCCAGGTGCTCGACGGGATCGACCTCGTCAGCCGGGGCGCGGCCATCAAGGTCACCATCGAGCCCTGAGGAGGCTTCGTCATGGGTCTGCACCACCGCACGGTGACCGTGGCCTCGGCCGCCGGCCTGCACGCCCGTCCCGCCAAGCTGTTCGTCCAGGAGGCGGTGCGCCTCGGCGTGCCGGTGCGGATCAGGGCCGGCGAGCGGACCGTCCCGGCCACCAGCATGCTCGGGGTGCTGTCGCTGGGCGCCTCACAGGGTACGGAGGTGACACTGGAGTCGGACGCGCCCGGCGCGGAGGACGCGCTGGACGCCCTGGCCGCACTGCTCGCACGTGACCTCGACGCGGAGGAGACCCTTGATGCCTGACCCGGCCCGCCCGCCCCGGCAGCGTCTGAGCGGCCTGGGCGTCAGCCCGGGCCGTTCGGCCGGCCCGCTCGTCCGCATGGCCGGCCCGCCCGAGCTGCCCGCGGCCCGGCCGGCGGCCGACCCGGCCGCGGAGATCGCGACGATCGCCAAGGCGCTGGAGGCGGTCGCGGCCGACCTGCGGCGCCGCGCCGCGGACACCGCCGACGCCACCGCCGCGGAGGTGCTCGACGCGCTGGCCATGATGGCCGAGGACCCGATGCTGCGCGAGGACGCCGAACGGCACGCGCGCGAGGGCCGCGACGCGCCCCACGCCCTCGACGCGGCGTTCGCCGGGCATCGCGAGACGCTCGCGGCGCTCGGCGGTTACCTGGCCGAGCGGGCCGCCGACCTGGACGACCTCAGGCACCGGGCGGTGGCCGCCGCCCTGGGCCTGCCGATGCCGGGCGTCCCCTCCCCCGGTCACCCGTACGTGCTCGTCGCCGAGGACCTGTCACCCGCCGACACGGCGGGACTCGGCCCGGAGGTGCTGGCGCTGGTGACGGAGCGGGGCGGCCCGACCAGCCACACCGCGATCCTGGCGCGCAGCCGGGGCCTGCCCGCGGTCGTCGCCTGCCGGGGCGTCCTCGACGTGCCGGACGGCACGGTCGTGTCGGTGGACGGCCGCACCGGCGACGTCACCGTCGGGCTGACGCGGGAGGACGCGGCGGACGTCATCGAGGGCGACCGCCGCGAGCGGGCCCGGCTCGCCGGCGGCGGGGGCCCCGGCCGGACCGCCGACGGCCACCCGGTGAAGCTGCTGCTCAACATCGGCTCGGCCGCCGACCTCGGGCCGGACGCCGCCGACGCCGAGGGCGTGGGACTGTTCCGCACCGAGTTCCTCTATCTCGACCGGCGGCAGCCGCCGTCGTTCGACGAGCAGGTGGCGGCCTACGCGGAGGTGTTCGCCCGGGCCTCGCTCGTCGTGGTGCGGACGCTCGACGCGGGCACCGACAAGCCCCTTCCCTTCCTGGGGCTCCCGCCGGAGCCGAACCCGGCGCTCGGCGTCCGCGGCCTGCGGGTGGACCGGGTGCTGCCGGGCGTCCTCGACACGCAGCTCGACGCCATCGCCGCGGCGGCGCGCGACACGGGCGCCACCCCGTGGGTGATGGCCCCCATGGTCACCACCGTCGCCGAGGCCACCGACTTCGCCCGCCGTGCCCGCGCCCGCGGTCTCACCCAGGTCGGCGCCATGATCGAGGTCCCGGCCGCCGCCCTGCAGGCCGAGGAACTGCTGGCGGAGCTCGACTTCCTCAGCATCGGCACCAACGACCTCAGCCAGTACACCTTCGCCGCCGACCGCCAGCACCCCGGCCTGGCCGACCTGCTGGACCCGCGCCAGCCGGCGCTGCTCAAGCTCATCGCCCTGTGCGCGGAGGCCGGCCACGCGCTGGGCAAGCCGGTCGGCGTGTGCGGCGAGGCGGCCGGCGACCCGCTGCTGGCGCCCCTGCTGGTGGGCCTGGGCGTGACGAGCCTGTCCATGGCCCCGATCTGCGTCCCGGCCGTACGGGACGAGCTGTCCCGCCACACCCTGGAGGAGTGCCGCCGCCTGGCGTCCGGGTGAAGCCACCTCGCGCGCAGCGCCCCCTCCGGTCGCGGCCTGCGCGCGAGCAGGGCTTACCCGGGCACTCGTGTCCGCCGCCCGCGAACGCGGGCCACGGCCCACAGGACCGGCCAGACCAGCAGGGCCAGCACCCCGACCAGGGCGTACTCGATCAGCGGGATCCTCACCACCTCACCGGCGGCGGCCCCCAGCTCGCCCCGTAGCGCGTACACGACCACCACCGCGCCGGCGTAGACGGCGGCGAGCGCCCACCGCACCCCCGCGGACAGCCCCAGCCCGTGCATCTGGGTCACGACGAAGACCCCGAGGAAGCCGAACAGGAACATCGGCCACGCCCCGTCCGGCCCCGACGTCATGACCGCCACCAGCGTGCCGTGCACCGCGACCATGAGCTCCAGGCTGACCGTCCACCAGCGCGCGGTGTGCGCCCGGGTCAGGAACAGGCTGCCCTGCAGCAGCAGGAGGAACATGTAGAAGAAGCCGATGAGGTGGCCGCTGGTCGCCTCCATCGGGTGGTACCAGAAGGTGTAGACGGCCGCCCAGCTGAAGAGGTAGCCGTGGTAGCGGCGGGCGGCGTCGACCACCTGCCGTCCGAGGGGCGCCGGCTTCCCGGCGAACATGCCGCGCCGCCGGTTCTCCATCAGCAGCACGACGACCAGCAGCAGCACCACCGAGCCCTGCGAGCTGAAGATCGACACGTCCTGGGCGAGCCCGTCGTAGAACAGGTGCGTCTGCACCGTGTGCAGCACGATGAACCCGGCGTTGACCGCCAGCGCGACGACGTTCACCGGGTGCAGGCCGGTGGCGTAGCGGCGGACCCGGGTCTGCGCGTAGTAGATCAGCCCCCAGAAGGCCACCTGGTGCGCCGCGTACCCCGCCCAGGCCGACAGCCGCGTCCAGAACGTCGGCTCGGCGAGCTTCCAGTAGTACCAGGAGGCGCCCTGGTCGGGCAGCAGCTCGATCCCGGCCAGCCGCCGGCCCAGCAGCCCCACGAGCCCGGTCAGCAGGGCGCTGGCGGCCACCCCGAGGGCCAGCGTCCGCGCCGGGGTCAACGTCCGTGTCCACGCAAGTCGTTCCATGATGGAACATTTCTAGCATGGAACAATGGACCAGCCCGCCCGTCGGCCCGAGGAAGGACCATGACCCGAGGGCCGAGGCAGGAACGTGACCCGGGACAAGACAGGAACGTGACCCAGGACGAGGGAGGAACGTGACGCAGGACGCCCCGCCACCGAGCGCCTACGAACTGATGGTGGCGATCCGCCGGCTCAACATGGAGAGCGACCGGTTCATCGAACGGTTCGCCGTCCTGCACGGCCTGCACCGCACCGACCTCAACGCCCTGGTGGTCATCCTCGACGCCGCCAACGCCGGCCGCCGCCTCACCCCCGGCCAACTGGGCGCCGCCCTCAACCTCAGCCCACCCGCCACGAGCGCCCTCATCAACCGCCTCGAACAGGTCGGCCACGTCGAACGCCGCCGCAGCACCACGGACCGCCGCAAGCTCGAGATCGCCCTCAACGAACCCGCCGTCCGCCTGGCGGGCCGCTTCTTCGCCCCCCTCGGCCGCCACCTGACCGCCGCCATCGACGAGTTCACCCCGGAGGAACGCAAGGTGATCGCCAGATTCCTGACCCGCACCACCACCGCCACCGCCGCCGCCGTCCAGGAATCAACCACCTGAACACCCACGACCCCACAGCCCCGACGGCACCCTGGCCCCGCAACAGGCACGGCGAAGCATCCGCTGCCCCAGGCTCAGTCCTCACCTTTTCATGGCCAAGGATCCGATTGGACGCATCGGACACCCGCTTGCCGATGCGCTGATCGCTGCAGCAGAGGCCACTGGTACTTGACGAACTGCTGCCTCTCGTGAGCGATCAGCGAGCGCCCATTTCTGCGTCTCCACCGGCAAAGGCTCTGCCCCGGGCCGACACAAGCCTCGAGCTCATAAGCCGACGGTTTTACAGTCCCCTCCCAACACAGTCCCGACCAGGGGTTTCTGTGTATCAACCCCCGGTGCGGGAACGCCTTGGGAACAAGCCGCTACGCCCGTTTCCTGAAGAAGTAGAAGTACATACCGACCTGGTGGGCAACGGGCAGCACAGCCAGCGCCGAAACCGTCATGCTGTGGGACGCGCCCTCGCAGCGCTACAACAATCCGGAGGATAAGAAGCAAGCTCAGAGAGTGTTTGGAGAATACCCTTAACGGTCGAATTCTCAACCGCAGATGTGGCGCTGTTGACGTCGGGCGGGCCTCCTCGAGTAAGGCGAGGGGCCATGCTGGCGATAGCAGCCCAACGGATGATGGCCTCAGAGATCGCAGGGTCGAGTTCGCAGTCACCGGCAAGGCGGCGGCAGGCGCCCATCCAGGCCGGCGTTCTCTCCACGACCTATCTTCGTTAGATGACGTTGAAGGCGCGCTGCTCAGCGAACTCACGCACGATCTCCAGCGTAGTGAGTAGGGTGTCGCGAGCCCAATCCACCAGCTGTCCCGCGAAGCCTCCTTCAGCGGATGCGCCGGATCGGGGTGGTCAGGTACACCGGCAGCACGGCGGTGTTGGCTCCATCGTGGTCCTGCCAGCCTGGCGACCATCACGGCGACCGTTATGGGGGGCTCACCGATCCCGATGTGCTACCCATCATCTCCTCGGCGGAGTGAGCTGCGATAGTAGAAACTGAAGCTTCGTCGCATAACAGGATAATCTGGCGCTGCTGACCTACAGGCGATGATCCATTACTATCCCTTGCCGACCTGACCCTTCAAAGAATCAACTACCTGTTCCCCGCAACCGTACTATCAGCAGGGATTCTCCATATCGCACCTTTTCTCGCGCCGCTTCTATTGTCATTCTCACCTTCTCATCGAAAGGTAGGTGGCCTGGATTCACCACGTCTAGCGTAAGCATAGTGTTTTCCCATCGCGGCGATTTCATCTGCACCCCTGTTGGTCGTATTCTGGCGACCACCTCCCAGCCCTCTGCCGCTAGTTGGCCATGAAAGTCATTCAGAGCTTCACGCGCATCGATAGACGGCGGATCAAATATCAGGTAGTTGTTGATAGCGATACCGCTAGGGTCTGCAAATTCCGTCGTAACTTCGCCAACCACGCGACCTAGCCCGCGGACTTGGCTCACGGCGCCAGGGTCCGCTACCAGCGACACCTTTACCGAAAGAGCAACAAGATGAAGCACTCCATAGACTAGCGCTGAGCCAAGCACAATCACGAGGAGCGCAACTCTTACGAATTTGACACGATTCCTCATAATCTCTTCTCGCCCGCTCTTCGTTGCACAAAAAAAGTCCCCTATTGCGATTCCGCACTTGCAGAGCCCTAAATCCTTCCTTTCGAGAAGGGGAGCTTCCAGCGAGTATTCTAGAACAGAGCACTAGATCGGGACATCAGCCACAATCGGCGATGTCTACCGCAGCATAACAAGCACGGCCTGAAGCTAGGTTAGCCTCCCCCTAACATCCAGCAAGCCCAACTATACTGAGCACTTTTTATCATGGGTAGCGGCCTTCTTCGATGAGTTGCAGGACGAGGATGGCCTGCACGATCGTGGTGGCGCGGTGCGGGCAGCAGCGTCAGGACCTCCCAGGTCTTCAAAGTGCAACGGCGCGTCCCGCAGGCGCGAATGCGAGCGCGCGGTTGACCGAGCACTGATGGCGAGACAGAGGCGGCCGCAACCGATGGCCTTTGAACGGCGTGCGGATGCTGCCGCCCGCACCTTGATATCCCTTA
Source organism: Nonomuraea indica (assembly GCF_002850745.1). Taxonomy (GTDB): domain Bacteria; phylum Actinomycetota; class Actinomycetes; order Streptosporangiales; family Streptosporangiaceae; genus Nonomuraea; species Nonomuraea indica. Next base: position 1,893 of record NZ_KZ559479.1, on the reverse strand, counting down.
TCGGCGAAGGCCTTCATCCCTGCGACCCTCAGCGCGTCGATCAGGCCGGTGACGCGGGACGCGGCCAAGTCATGCGTGGCACCGGACAGCGCCGGTGAGGCCCATACCAGCCGGCCGGCCGGATCGGCCAGAACCTGCACATTCACGCCGTGTCGCCGGCGCTTGCCGGAGTAGTACGGCCGTTCGTCGGCCAGCCGGTCGATCGGGATCAGGGTGCCGTCCAGGATGGCGTAGGCCAGCCGGCCGGCGCGTAAAACAGCGTCATGGACATCGTCGGCGAGCATGGCCAGCAAGTCGGCCGCCTCATGGACGTAGCGCCAGGCGGTGCTGCCGCCGATGGCGAAGCCCGCGGCCAGACGCGCGTAGGTATCGCCATTGCGCAGGTGGGCCAGGACCAGCAGGGCCTGCCGGGACGCATCCAGGCGCCGCCACCGGCAGGGGCGCTCGGCACGCCGGACGCGGAGCAGTTCGGCCAGGCGGATCAGGGTGTGATTGGACAGCGGAATCGCGGCAGAGTAAGACAGCAACGAGGCTCTCCGGTAGAGGCATCGGATCTTGGTCGACTGCTGTCTTACCGAGGCCTCTTCTCATGCCAGCCGGACCCGCCGCCGCGCCTCCTGACCTGCGCAATGAGGTTGGAAAAAAGGCCTCACCATTACGGGTTCCGGATGCCGACAGGGATGCGCGCGCAGCTTTGGCCAGGCTTGACGGTCCTGTCCGCACACCTCCAGTACTCGCGGGCTGCTGCATTTACATCACCATGATGGATCTCGCGCCACCGCTTCTTTACTTCTTGTTCTGTTTTCGGATAATCAAACTTGCCGCCATTGATCCACTCTTGGAAGTCGGCTGGATCTACCGCATACGCGACTGCCGCCTCCCAATCGTTGATATGCCGCGTGGTGCGCCTTCCGTCTTTCGTGTACGTTGTGACTGTGATTTTTGATTTTAATTCCTGCATATAGGCGGCAGCCAGTCGGATCGACAGTGCATCATCGTCCGCCAGTCGGCGCCCTATGGCTTCATTGCTCGCTTTCGCGCCACCCATCTTCCTATAATCTTCCGGGTAATAGGTTTTCAACAGGTGTCTCGCGAGCTGTATCTGGATCTGACCGATTCCGAGCGACGTCGTGCCTTCCCACCCCTGCACACTGCCCCATAGCTTAGCCGCCCATCCCGTATTCGGCTCCAGGTGCATCGTCTCATAGATAAGGAGCGCCGTTAGGGCATGCTTGCTGAGCCCATGCTTTATAGCAGCCTTTTCTATAGTCTCGGCATGGCGCACCAATTTAGAATAGAGGCGATAAAGAGGAGCGCCCTCCTCAGGAATATCCTTTATATTAACAGCTCTTTGATACTTACTCCAACCGTCGAGACCGCCGGCACCGACCCACGCCATTGCGCGCTCCTCATCGGACATGCCAGGGGACCATACTTCGAGATAAGAATTCCTCGTTTTCTCCTTCGCATGCCAGAAGTTTGGCTGATCCACGGGTTCGCCGTTTGGCATGAGCCCTCGTCTCTTGGCCTCCTCGTCTGTGTAGATCCGCAGCCATGAGGTGATGATCACGCCGAAGCAGCCTTGTGCATCACACCCCATGGCACCACCGCCGATCTCGTCTCTAGCACAGGCTTTTCCGATGCACAGGCCGCTTCCGCCACCCCCGCTGATGATCCCAATTCGGGCGTAGGACTCGGCGATTTCTTGGTGGTCTCGACTGAGGTCATATTCTGGCCCGCCGGTTCTGCTGAGGTGGTCGGTGTAGTGGCCGGTGGGGTCGATGCCGGTGAGGGGGGAGGCGTTGGCGTAGGTGTAGCGGTTGGCTTGGACGCTGGGGTTGGGGGTGAGGGTGGCGGTGTCGCGGCTGGTGAAGGTACCGGTGCCGGGCTGGT
>NZ_KZ559478.1:175904-216671 GCF_002850745.1 Nonomuraea indica | reverse complement strand
ACCGCCGGACAATCTTTGGAAATGGGGTCTCACCTTCGGGTGAGGCCCCATTTCTGTTTGTGGCGAAGGGCAGTGAGCTGCCTCCATCGGTGCCACGCATGACCTGACCGCGGCACACGCCACCGGCCTGATCGACGCGCTGACGCCGCAGGGGTGAAGGCCTTCGCCGACAGGGGCTACCAAGGCGCAGGCGGCAGCATCCGCACGCCGTTCAAAGGTCATCGGCTGCGGCCGCCGCTGTCGCGTCATCAGCGCTCGGTCCACTGCGCACATGCTCGCATCCGTGCCTGTGGAGAACGCGCCGTCGCCACGTTGAAGACCTGGAAGATCCTGGCCCGGCTGCGCTGCTGCCCGCACCGCGCCACCACGGTCGGCGGATCACGCTGGCCACGTAGTTCAGGGTGCGATGTGACAACGGCAGGGCGGCACGGTAGAACAGCACCGAAGCTTCTGGCGATACACGATCTTGGTCGGTGTGCATCGTCCAGGAGCTTTTTCACTTGATCGAGGGGGACACGCCGCTCGTGATCACCCAGTCACCAGCCACATCAGGCTTGATTTTCTTGGCGGCGCTGTTCGAGGAGAACCGGCATTCGCTGCTCGCGGCGGTGTTACCGGATGCTGAGCACGCAAAGTGAGGCCGAAGACACGGTGCAGAAAGCCGGGACAGAACGGGTGACTTCACCATCCGAGGCGTGTGAAACCATGCGACTGTGCCAAACGATGCCATCCACGAGGGTTCCAACCAGTTCGCCGCTCGTCTCGTGGCCACCGCCGCCGCTCCGCTCGACCCCGCGTCGGCGGACGGTCCACAGGTGCTGCACTGGCCTGGGCGCAGGCTGCTGGTGCAGCGTGGGGACACCGAGCTGGCCGTCCGCGACCTGGACGGGGAGGGGATGGAGGCCCACTTCCCCGCGCCGTGGCCCCGCCGGTACGGCTCGGTGGCGGTCTCTCCCACCGGTGATCTCGCCGTGTTCGCCGGCGTGCACGCGCTGCGAGCCGTGGATTCGACCGGCACCGTGCGGTGGGAAATCCGGCACGGTTGTTGGTCCGCCGCCGTGTGCACCAAGGCCCATGCCTCGTTCTCCGAGTACGCCGACGACTACCACCACGGCCACGCGGACAGCGGGTCGGCGGCCTTCTCCTCAGACGGCAAGCTCCTCTGGGCCCACATCCGCAACCACGCGGGGCGCGACGTCAACGAGGAATGGCTGATCCTCGACCCCGCCGACGGCACGGTACTGACCCGGGCCGAGACGATGACCGTGGGATCGGGCTCCATCCACTTCCCCCATCCGAACCCGGCGTACATGGGGCTGACCATCGGCGAAGGCGAGGAGAACTCGCCCGTGCTGTGGGGACACTGGGACGGCGCGAACCTCACCGTCCAGCGGTTCGTCGAGGAGGTCCTCCTCGCCGTGAGCCCGTCCGGGGAGCACTTCCTGACCACGGACCCGGGGCAGTGGACCCTCTACCTGCACCGGGCGAAGGATGGCATCGAACTACAGCATCTGGACACCGACGAAGCCGTGCCCCTTCCCCCAAACTCGGACCACGACCGCGTTCGGTGGGACTACGAGGCGGCGGCGTTCCCCTACGACGACACCGCCGTGGTCGGCACCGAGGACTCCGCGGAGGACCCCCGCCACTGGCTTGTCGACCCACGCACGATGGCCCTGCGCGGCCAGGTCGCCTACCCCTTCCCTGTCTCGGGACCTCCCCGATCAGCGGGGCAGGCCGCCTGGTACACGGTCTCCAAGGACCAGACCACTCTCCACCTGTGGAACCTGCCGCACCGGGAATGAGTCAATGGGCTCCACGCCAAGGCCTTGGCACTCGGCGACCACGCCGTCGCCACCCTCAAGGCCGGGAAGATATTGACCAAGCAGCGCCGCTGCCCTCACCGCGCGACCGCGATCGTGCAGGCCATCCTCGTGCTGGGAAGCCGCCGAGGCGGACCGCTTCCCGAGACGAGAGCGCTCCGTGTGCTGCAGTTCGTGAAAGGCTTCGTGTGCTGCGGTTCGTGACGAAGGCCGTTACTCGGGATGAAGTCGCTCTTGTCGTGTCGGTGGGTGCTGAGAGCATGACGGGATGATCGCGACTCCTGACGACTACTCCTGGCTTGCCCCTGAGCGTTTCCCCGGCCTGGCGGATGCCTACTGCTTCACCTACGTCCGCGGCCTCACGCCTGAGGAAGCGGTGACCCGGCTCGGCGTCCGGGTTGAAGACTGCTCTCGCGTGACGCTTGATGGGCTGATCCGGCGGCAGACCTTCGGTGCCGTCGCCGTTGGAGACTGGGTGCTCCTCGTCGAGGCCTCCAGCGGGCTTGGCATCACCGAAGAGATCATCATGCCGCTGTCGGCCGGAACCCGTCTTGTCTCCCACTTCTACCTCGACGTCGACGGCATGGACTACTTCTACTGGATCGACGACGGAAAGATCCGGTTCGAGTACGCCTACCAGGAAGGCTATTCCCACCGGATCAAGGACGGGAAGATCCAGTTCATGTTCAGGCACCATGAAAGCTACTCGGAGGAGCTGCCGGACGAACTCGCAGAGATCCTGGAGCGGATCGACTCTCCCGTCTACCCGATCGCCGACCCCCACGAAGGGCCGGCGTTCCTCTTGGCCGAGCGCCTCACCGGGATCACGATGACGCCGCGGCTGCTGGAGGAGTCCACTTACCTGTGCGGGGTCGTGCCCGGATCGAGGTGAGCAGGACCCACCGTCCACGCCTCCGCAAGGTTGACCATGGCCAGTGGATCACATCGCTGCAGGCTCCACCGGGAACCGTGCTCCGGAGGTCTGCCGTAACCGGCCATCAGGATGACAAGGCTCCTGGGAAGAGTTCGTCAGTGATCTTCGGCTTGACCTTCGAGGTGTGTGGCAGCCTCATGGTGGTTCTCGCGCCATGGGTGTGGGCACGGCGGGTGGACAAGAGGACTGCCCAACGCCGTCGTTCAGCCGCCGCGTCCGTGGCTCCCTGTCAAGGGTGTCCGCGTCGTCGCCGCTGGAGGTGAGGATCGTGAGACCGGGGCGGGGGGACGACACTCCAATTCCGGTAGAGGGGTTGGTCGGTGGCGGTCCGGAGAGGGGCTGTGGGTGGCATGCTGGAGTGACGACGATCAGGAGGAGATCAACGATGACGCACCCCCTCGGCACGCAGACCGCTCCCCGGCGCACGCCACTCAGCGCGGAGGAGAGGATCCGGGCTGAGGTGAACTTCGTCCCGCTCGTCGTCGAGCACCTCGTCGCCAACGGACGGTTCCGGGTGACCGCCGACACCGCGGAGATGGTGGAGCTGTTCCAGGCGGTGGCTCGCCGGGTGGGTGACAAGCTGCAGCGGCCTGTGGTCAGTTACGCCAACGGCAGGGACATCGTGATCACCTTTGGTCAGGTGGGTGCTTCCGGCCTGACCGCTCAGGAGACCCGCTCACCGTTGGAGTGACGCCGGGCGCCGTCCGCGCGCCGGGTTCGCCAGTCGATGATCGGTACGGACGATCCGGGGTTGCCCGTGGTCGCCGCCCGCTCGTCAGGCCCGCGTGAGTGGCATCGTGGCCACTGCGCAAGGGTAAGCGCCGCCCGTCAGCGGCCTCGGCTCCGCGACGACCACTCTCGCTTCGCGGACCCCGACAAGGGGCACCGGCGGTTCCAGGGCGACCGCTGTCGGCGAGCCGGAGCGGAGGCATAACCGCGGCCGGGTCCGGAGCGCCCGTGGCAGCGGTCGCGGGGCGTCGTCAGATGTGCAGGTCGCCGGAGAGGACTGTCACCGCGTAGCCGGCCAGGTGGACCCGGTCACCGGCGGCCGTGACGCGGACCAGCCCGCCCCGGGCGGACAGTTGTGCCCCCACCAGTTCGGTACGGCCGAGGCGCTGCGACCAGTAGGGGGCCAGGGCGCAGTGGGCTGAGCCGGTCACGGGGTCTTCCGGGACGCCGACGTTCGGAGCGAAGAAGCGGGAGACGAAGTCGTGGCCCTCCATCGTGGCTGCGGCGGTCACGATGACCCCCCGTGCGTCGACCGCGCGCAGCGCCTCGATGTCCGGCCTGAGCGAGCGCACCTCGTCCTCCGACCGCAGCTCGACCAGCAGGTCGAGGTGGCTCCGGCCCACGCTCACAGGGGTGGCGCCGAGCGCTTTTTCCAGTCCGGGCGGAACTGTGGTGGGTGTCACTTCCTTGGCCGGGAAATCCATAGTGATCATGCCGTGGCCGGCTCGATTCACCCTGAGCGTTCCGCTCGCGGTCAGGAAATCGAGCTGACCGGTCGCCGCGCCCGTCGAATAGAGAACGTGGGCCGTGGCCAGCGTGGCATGGCCGCAGAGCGAGACCTCGACCGCCGGAGTGAACCAGCGCAGCGTTTCGCCGAGCAGGAACGCGGTCTCGGACAGACCGATCTCGGTGGCCACCGCCTGCATCCATGAGTCGGGTGCCGGAGACTCCAGCAGGCAGACGCCGGCCGGATTACCCTTGAACGGACTGTCGGTGAAGGCGTCTACAGTGAACACGCGCATGACTCGATGCTATCTGGGGAGACAGTTATCCAGATGAAAGCAGACTGCAAGCCGTACAAAATGGAATTAGTCGTGGGCGTGTCGCATGGCGAACACGGAATCGTCGGTTACCGTCCAATGTGTAGGGACGTGCCGATTACGGTGAGTTCCTGAGGAAAGGACAAGCCGATGGGGGCAGTGCGCAAGGTGGCCGGCTACCTTGGCCTGGGCGGGATCGACCATTACGACGACCACTACGACGACGAGCAGTACGAAGAGGAGTACATGCCGGCGTCGGAGCGGGCCGCGAGGAGGTGGCGGGCGACCGTCGACTCGTCACGGATCGTGATGGTTCAGCCGCTCAAGTACAACGACGCGCCGATGATCGGGCAGCACTTCCGTGACGGCCAGACGGTGATCATGGATGTGACGGGCATGCCGATGCCGGAGGCGACCAGAATGGTCGACTTCGCGGCAGGTCTGGCGTATGGCTGCGAAGGACGGATCGAGCGCATCGCCGACCGCGTCTTCCTGCTCGCGCCGGCCCACGTAGAGATCGAGACCAGCTAGGCCGCGCGCCGAGGCCGAGGAGCCGGTCGGGACCTCTCGCCCGTCGCGTGGGCGCGCCGGGCGGTCGAGGAGAGCCGCAGGTGGTGCGGCCGACCGGTCCATCTCCTTGGCCGGACGAGGCCGTAGGCGTCGGCTCTCGACGCAGAGCTGAGCCGGTCGTGCCCTCCCCGGGGGGAGAGGGCGCGGCCGTGTCGGTGCGAGTGGAGCGACGCCGGTCAGGCCGTGGGGTCAGCCGTACGGACAGCCGGTAGGCGGTTGTGCGAAGGCGTCGCTGCGGGACGCCCAGCCTGGCCTGGTTCTCCCAGGTGGTCTCCCGAGCCGTACGTCGAGGCGGCCGGTAGCTGGGCGGGCCGAAGAACGCCCGCAGAGGAGAGCTGGTCAGGCAGCGCGAGGGCCACGGCGGACGAGGCGGGTGAGCTCGGCCGCGTCGTCGGCGGCCTGCTTGGCGCGGGCGTCCGCTTCGCGGGCGTAGGCGTGCAGGGCCCATACGGCGCCGTCGGCGAGTTCGCGGAGTTCGGCCACTCGCGCGGCCACCAAGCGCGCGTCCGAGGCGATCGCGTTGCGGCGGCGCCAGAGCTGCCACCCCGCCGCTCCCAGGAGGGCCGCTCCCACCCCCGCGAGCAGCCACCCCGCCACCGCACCTCCCGCCAGGCAGGCGACGCCGGCCACGGCCAGGAGGATGACGGCCCACGGGGTGCCGCGCGGCAGCGTGCCCTCCGCCACGATGGCGGCCTCGGCCTTGGCGAGCGAGGCGTCGTCGGGGCCCTCGGGGTGGAGTTCGACGGGGTGGCCGAGCAGCGCCACGGTCAGCGTGGCGGGCGGCTCCAGTCGGCTGTCGGCCTCCAGCGTCTCGGCCACGCCGCGCAGGATCGGCGCGGCCACGTGCAGCGCGATGGCCGCCAGGTGCGGGTCTGCGGCGGGCCGCAGGTCGTCGAGCAGGTGCGTGGTGAGCGAGGCCATCGGGCCGGCCGGGCCGCCCAGGCCGATCAGCGAGCGGAGCACGGCGATCGGCTCGTCCTCCTGCCAGGCCGTGGCGGGGCTCGCGCTGCTGTTGGTGAGCGGGGCCGAGGAGGTCTGCGCCGCCTGCCGGATGGAGGTGATCTCCAGGCAGCGGGCGCGGAGCCGCGCCAGCCGGGCCGCCGCCTGGGCGGGCCTTGCCAGCTCGGGCAGCTCGGCCATCTCCGGGAAGTCGACCAGCGAGGGCGGCACGACCACCGTCGGCTCGCCGGGGGCGAGCGCCTGCACCCACTCCTGGTGGTCGGCAGGGCCGGTGTGGTCGGGGATGGCGAGGCTGTCGAGCTTGCGCAGAACGAAGATCTTGCCGGCCGGCCCGTACGCACCGCGGGCGGCGGCGAGCCAGAGGGCGCGCTGCCCGTGGGTGACGGGGAGGTCGAGGGCGAGGTCGCCGAAGGCGGTGCCGAGCCAGGAGGCGTGGATGCGGCTGCCGTGGCCGGCGACGGCCAGGGACAGGCAGAGGAAGAGCGCGGTTCGCTGCTGGTCGCGGCCGGCTGCGCGGCTCAGCGGTTCGAGCGGGTCGTCACCGGCGAGGATCGCCACGAGAGCGTGCACCGCAGGCGGAAGCCAGTAACCGGGGATGTCGCGGAAGCCGGGAGCGGACGGAGGGGCGGCGCCGTTGGCGGCCAGATGCGCCAGCAGCGCCTCGGCATAGCGGTGCAGCTCTGCCGCTGCCTGGGGGTCCGCAGTCAGATCCGTGCTCAAGGCAGAGAACTCCCCCATTTTCGGCCTCGGTTCATGACCGCGTAAAGCCTAACCGGGGGGCGCGCCAACCAGGCGGAGGCGCGCCCACGACGACAGGTGCGGAGCGGATCACACCGAAGGGTCACATGCGCTCGGGAACGGGCACGCCGAGCAGGCCGAGCCCGGTCTCCAGCACGCGCAGGGTCAGCGCGCACAGCGCCAGCCGCTGCTGCGTCGTCTCCGCGTCGACGCCGTCCTTGATGACCGGGCACTCCTCGTAGAAGGTGCTGAACAGGCTCGCGGTCTCGAACAGGAACGCGCACAGCGTGTGCGGCTCGGAGGCGGTCGCCACGTGCTCCACCAGCGCGCCGAAGCGGAGCAGGTGCAGGGCCAGCGCGCGCTCGGCCGGCTGGGCCGGCACGACGGCGCCGCCCGCGTCGGCGGGAGTGACGCCGGCCTTGCGGAAGATCGACCGGATCCGGGCGGTGGCGTACTGCATGTAGGGCCCGGTGTTGCCGGTGAACTTCAGCATGCGGTCGAAGTCGAAGACGTACTCGCTGTCGTGGCTGACCGACAGGTCGGCGTACTTGACCGCGCCCATGCCCACCACCTGCGCGATCTCGGCGCGGGTCGCCTCGTCGTAACCGCGTTCGGCGATGGCGGCCCCGGCCCGGTCGACGGCCTCCTGCAGCAGGTCCATCAGCTTGACCGACTCGCCCGACCGGGTCTTGAACCGGCGGCCGTCCTTGCCCAGCATCATGCCGATCTGGACGTGCTCGGCCGAGACGGTGTCGGGGAGCCAGCCGGCCTGCTGGGCGGCGGCGAACACCATGCGGAAGTGGAGCGCCTGGTCGGCGCCGACGACGTAGAGGATGCGGTCGGCCTTGAGGTCGTGCACCCGGTAGCGGATCGCCGCCATGTCGGTGGAGGCGTAACCGTAGCCGCCGTCGCTCTTGCGGATGATGAGCGGCAGCGGCTTGTCGTCGGAGCCGGTGAAGCCGGGCGGGAAGAGGCACAGCGCGCCCTCGCTCATCACCGCGACCCCGGCAGCCTCAAGGTCGTCGCAGGTCTGGGCGAGCATCGGGTTGTACATGCTCTCGCCGGCGATGTCGGCGTCGGTGAGGGTGACGCCGAGCATGCCGTAGACCTTGTTGAAGTAGCGGACCGTCGCGTCCATGAAGACGTGCCAGAGCCGCAGCGTGTCGGCGTCGCCCGACTGGAGCGTGGTCACCCGGGTGCGGGAGCGCGCCTTGAAACCGTCGTCGCCGTCGAACTTGGCGCGGGCCGCCTGGTAGAACTCGGTGCCCATGCCGGCTTCGAGCTGCGCGACCGCGGTCTCCTCGCCGATGTCGAGCAGGTGCTCGATGAGCATGCCGAACGGCGTGCCCCAGTCGCCGAGGTGGTTCTGCCGGATGACGGTGTTGCCCACGTGCTCGTGGACGCGGGCCAGCGCGTCGCCGACGATCGTCGTGCGCAGGTGGCCGACGTGCATCTCCTTGGCCGCGTTGGGCGCGGAGTAGTCGATCACGATCGTCTGCGCCGGGGTGACCGTGCCGACGCCGGCGCGCGGGTCGCGCAGCATGCCGGTGGCCTCGGCGGCGATCCACGAGTCGTCGAGCGTGATGTTGAGGAAGCCGGGACCGCTGACCTCGACCGTGCCGGGGAAGTCGGACAGCTCGGCGGCGAGCGCCTGGGCGACCTCCCGCGGCGACCGTCGCAGACGCTTGGCCAGGCTCATCGCGACGTTCGCCTGGAAGTCGGCGAACTGGGAGGGCCGGATCAGCGGGTCTGCGTCGGCGTGCTCGGCCCCGAACGCGGCGGCCAGAGCCTGCTGCACGCGCTCGGCGAGCACAATCTGCGGGTCGGTCATGCTCTAAGGGTACCGGCGAGCCTGACCGCGATGCTGATCGTCACGGCGGCGACCGCGGAGATGCCGACGGCGGCCAGATCGGTGCCGGTGCCGCCGGGTTCGAGGGCGAAGAGCTCCCGGACGGGTGGCAGCGCGAGGGCCGCCGCGAACAGCGCGGCCATGGACCCGACCAGCACGACCCGCCACCAGGTGAGCGGTCTGGCGACGAGCACGAGGACCCACCACGTGGTGAGGAACAGCGCGATCACCGCGGCCGTGCGGTCCCCGTTCAGGGTGGAGGTGTCGCTGTGCGCGACCCAGAACGACAGCATCACCGCGGCCGCGCACGTCACCCCGGCCGGTACGGCGAAGCGGAGCACGCGCGGCACGAACCCGGGCCGCGCCCGCTCCAGCGTCGGCGCGAGCGCCAGGAAGAACGCGGGCACCCCGATCGTCAGCGCGTTGACCAGCGTCGAGTGTCGCGGCGCGAACGGGAACATCATCCCCAGCACCCCGGTGAGCAGCGACAGCACGATCGCGTAGAAGGTCTTGGTGAGGAAGAGGCCGGAGACCCGTTCGATGTTGGCCAGCACGCGGCGGCCCTCGCCGACGACGTGCGGCAGGGTCGCGAACCGGTTGTCGAGCAGCACCACCTGGGCCACGGCCTTGGTGGCGGGGCTGCCCGCCCCCATCGCGATGCCGAGGTCGGCGTCCTTGAGCGCGAGCACGTCGTTGACGCCGTCGCCGGTCATCGCCACGGTGTGGCCGCGGGACTGGAGCGCGGCGACGAACTGGCGTTTCTGGCGCGGGGTGACCCGGCCGAAGACGGCGTTGGCGTCGAGGATCTCGGCGAGCTTGTCCGGGTCGTCCTCCGGCAGGGTCCGGGCGTCGACGGCCCGGTGGCCGTCGGGGATGCCGAGGCCGGTGGCGATGGCGGAGACCGCCTCGGGGTTGTCGCCGGAGATGACCTTGACGGTGACGCCCTGCCGGGCGAAGTACTCCAGCGTCTCGTGGGCGTCAGGCCTGATGCGCTGTTCGAGCGTGACGAGCGCCACGCACTCGATCTCCGCGCCCACCGGTCCGCCGGACCCGCCTGACGCACTGGACTCGCCCGACGCGATGGACCCGCCGGACCCGTTGGACGCGGCAGGCCCGCCCGGTGCGGTGGGCCCGCCGGGCCCCTCAGGCTCGCCGCCCGGCGCGACCGGCCCGGGGCCGGACGCAAGCGCGGACAGGTCGCCGGTACGGCAGAGCGCGAGGACCCGGGCACCGGTGGCCGCCAGGGTCGCGGCCTGCCGGTAACCGTCCTGATCCGCGTCGAGCAGCACGTCGGGAGCGCCGAGCACCCAGGCCCCGCGCGGCCCGAAGTCGGCGCCGCTCCACTTGCGCGCCGAGGAGAACGGCACGGTCTCGGTGGCCTGCCACCCGTCGGGGGCCGAGGGGTGGCGGGCCTGGATGGCCTGGGCGGTCGCGTTGGGCCGGTGGTCGGCGGCGGCCAGGGCGGCGAGCGCCTCGTGCGCCGGCTGGTCGTCCCGTAACACCAGCACCTGGTCGAGGTCCATGCCGCCCGCCGTCAACGTGCCCGTCTTGTCCAGGCAGAGCACGTCGACCCTGGCCAGCCCCTCGATCGCGGGCAGCTCCTGGACCAGGCACTTGCGCCGGCCCAGCCGTACGACGCCGACGGCGAAGGCGATCGAGGTCATCAGCACCAGACCCTCGGGGATCATGGTGACGATGCCGGCGACCGCGCCGGTGATGGCGGTGCCGAAATCGGCCGAGTTGCGCAGCTGGCTGTAGGTCAGCAGGGCGCCGATCGGCAGGACCAGCCAGGTGATGTACTTGATGAAGTTGCGCACGCCGTCGCGCAGCTCCGAGTGGGCGAGGTGGAACGTGCTCGCCTCCTCGGCGAGCCGGACGGCGTAGGCGTCGGTGCCGACCCGGGTGGCGACGAACGCGCCGGAGCCGGCGACGGCGAAGCTGCCCGAGAGCACCTGGTCGCCCGGCTGCTTGTGGACCGGGTCGGCCTCGCCGGTGAGCAGCGACTCGTCGATCTCCAGCCCGTCGGAACGGACGACCTCGCCGTCCACCAGCAGCCGGTCACCCGGGCCGAGCAGGACGAGGTCGCCGAGCACCACCTCGTCCGGCGGGAGTTGCAGGTCGCGGCCGTCGCGGCGGACGGTGACCGGCGCCTCGTTGATCACGGCGAGCCGGTCCAGCGTGCGCTTGGCGCGCCACTCCTGGACGATGCCGATCAGCGCGTTGGCCACGATCACCAGCCCGAACATGCTGTCCTGCCAGTGCCCGAAGATCAGGATGAGCGCCCAGAGGACGCCGATGACCAGGTTGAACAGCGTGAAGACGTTGGCCCTGATGATCGCGCCGAACGATCTGCTGGAACGGCGCGGAACGATGTTCCGCCTGGCCTGGGCAGCCTGTGCCGAGGTGAGCCCTTGCACCCATCCCTCCGTTTGTGTGGACCGCCCAAGACTGCCACACGGTGGGAGTTATCGCCGCTTGTTGGAGCGCTGGGAGGCGGCGACCCGTTCGCCGATCCTGGTCACGATGCCGCCGGCGGCCAGGTCGGCGGCGAGCCGGCAGGCCGCGCTGATGCCCTGCGCGCGCGAGGAGCCGTGGGCGATGACGACGGTGCCGTTGAGGCCGAGCAGGACCGCGCCGCCGTGGGCCTCGGCGTCGAGGCGTCGGTGCAGGTCGCGGATGCGGGAGCGCTGCAGGAACGCGCCCAGCCGGGCCGCCGGGTGATCGTTGATCGTCTCCTTGAGCTGCTGGAAGGCGTAGCGGACGGCGCCTTCCATGGTCTTCAGGGCGACGTTGCCGGTGAAGCCGTCGGTGACGATCACGTCCGCGGCCCCGTTGAGCAGGTCGTAGCCCTCGACGTTGCCGGTGAAGTGGATGCCGGCCGAGGCGTGCAGCAGTTCGTGCGCCCGCTTGACGAGCTTGGTGCCCTTCTCGGACTCGCTGCCGATCGTGAGCAGGCCGACCCTGGGGCGGGCGATGTCGAAGGCCAGCTCGGCATAGGCGGAGCCGAGATGCCCGAACTGCACCAGCATCTCCGGCTTGACCTCGGCGTTCGCGCCGGCGTCGAGCAGCAGCGTCGGGTGCGGCCGGGTGGGCAGGGCGACGGCGATGGCCGGGCGGAGCACGCCCTGCTGGGCCTTGAGCCGGAGCCGGCCGGTGGCCACGATCCCGGCGGTGGAGCCGGCCGACACCACGGCGCAGGCGTCGCCCCGCCGGACGAGGTGGCTGGCGATGGCGATGCTGGAGCGGGGGCGGCGCAGGCTGGCCAGCGCGCCCTCGTCCATCGCCAGGGCCTCCTCGGCCCGGACGATCGGGATCTCCTTGGTGGCGTCGTGGTCGGCGAGCGCCTCGTACAGGACGCGTGGCGAGCCGACGAGCACCACCGGCAGCCCGCGCTCACGGACGGCGTGCACCGCGCCCGCCACGATCTCGTGGGGTGCGTGGTCGCCGCCCATGGCGTCGAGCGCGATCGGCTTGCTGTCGGACACTGGTCACCTCGTACGGCGTGCGAGCCCGCGGCCACCCCGCCATCAGGGGGTGGCTGGAACGCGGGCTCGGGCGTGTCCGCATCGCAGGCGGGATGCATGCCAAGGCTAACCGGTGCCCGGCGTGGCCCTACCGCAGGTTCCAGTCGGAGACGCCGCGCGAGACGATCACCTTGGCGAACATCGACCTGCCGACGATGCGGATGAGCGGCCCGTCGCCGTCGGAGCCGCCCGCCACGTCGCGCTTGCCGAACATGGAGCCGCCCTCGTCGATCACCCTGGCGTCGTCGGGGACGCGCACGACGAGCTTGGCGAAGCGGGCGTCGGCCTCGATGGTGATCTCGCGGCCGGGCAGCACGGCCTGTGACAGGTCGACGATCAGCGCGCCGAACCTGGCCGACAGCCTGGTGTGCCTGGAGGCGACCCAGCGGCCCTTCCTGATCACCTTGCTGAACGTCGAGTCGATCGTCTGCTGCTCGACGGCGGCGGGGGCGTGTGAGACGGACACGTCGGGGAGGTCCCGCGTGAGGGGGACGAGCTCGCCGACCGTCCTGGCCGTGTAGGCGGCGTCGAGGCGGTCGGCGTGCTCGACACTGGTCAGTCGTCCGGAGGCGAGCGCCTCGCCGAGCACGGCGGCCACGCGGTCGCGGTCGGCGTCGGAGGCGCGCAGGTCGGTGTCGTCGGTCACCTTCGCCAGTGTACGCGCAGACGCGATATGTCGCGAGAGCCGAGAAACCTCAGCAAAATCTTGGAGCTCGACGGAACCGTAGCCCCCGCGGGTCGCGTCCCGATATAAGAACCCTAGACGCGCGACACGGCCATGAGGTTTACCGGCGATCGAACAAAAAAGATGGGAAAGGCCTAGTGATCTTGAACCAGGCAGGCACGCGACGCTTCCGGGCGTACACGTCCAAGCATCTCGACGAGCTCCTGCAGCGGGCTGGCCTCGGTGACGACGAGCGGCTGAAGGTCCGCGCCGTCGCCACGGTGCTGCCCTTTCGCACCAACGCCTACGTGGTCGACGAACTCATAGACTGGTCGGCGGCGCCGTACGACCCCATGTACCGCCTCGTCTTCCCCCAGGCGGACATGCTGCCCGAGACAGACGTGGCCCGGCTGGCCGACCTGCTCAAGGCGGAAGCTCCCAACACGGAGGTCCAGGCCGAGGCCAACCGCGTGCGCGCCCAGCTCAACCCGCACCCGGCGGGTCAGATGGACCTCAACGTGCCCCGTATCGGCGACGAGCCGGTGCCGGGCCTGCAGCACAAATATCCCGAGACGGTCCTCATCTTCCCCAAACAGGGGCAGACCTGCCATGCCTACTGCACCTACTGCTTCCGCTGGGCGCAGTTCGTCGGCGACGCCGACCTGAAGTTCGCCTCCGACGACATCGGCCAGATGGTCGACTACATCCAGCGGCACCCCGAGGTCACCAGCGTCCTGATCACCGGTGGCGACGCCATGATCATGGGTGAGCCGGTGATCAGGCGTTACATCGAGCCGCTCCTGGCGCTGGAGCAGCTCGAGTCGATCCGCATCGGCACCAAGGCGCTGGCCTACTGGCCGCAGCGCTTCACCACCGACCCCGACGCCGACTCCACGCTGGAGCTGTTCTCGCAGGTGGTGGCGGCGGGCAAGAACCTCGCGTTCATGGCCCACTTCACCCACCCGCGCGAGCTGGAGTCGCCGCTGGTCGAGTCGGCGGTCAGGCGCATCCTCGACAGCGGGGCCACGATCCGGACCCAGGCCCCGTTGATCAGGTCCATCAACGACGACGCCGGCGTCTGGTCGAGCATGTGGCGGCGGCAGCACCGGATGGGGATGATCCCTTACTACATGTTCGTCGAGCGCGACACCGGGCCGCAGGACTACTTCGCCGTTCCGCTGGCACGGGCGTACGAGATCTTCAGGGACGCCTACGCCTCGGTGTCCGGGCTCTGCCGCACGGTCCGGGGGCCGTCCATGTCGGCCACGCCCGGCAAGGTGTGCGTCGACGGCGTCACCGAGGTCGCCGGGGAGCGGGTGTTCATGCTCCACCTCATCCAGGCGCGCGACCCCTCACTGGTGGGCCGGCCGTTCTTCGCCAAGTACGACCCTGCCGCGGTGTGGCTGAACGATCTGCGCCCGGCCTTCGCCGACCGCTTCCCCTTCGAGGTGAGGGAGTCGCTGCAGCTCGCCTGAGCGGTTCAAGCGCGTATCCCGCGACCGGAAAATCTGTGCCCCCGGCCCGTGGCATTCGCTTTTCCCTTCTTCTGCGCGCGGGCCGTCCCGGTGACGGGCGGCCGGGCGGGAACGCCACCGGAATATCCGGAATAGCCTTCTGATATTTCCCGACTTGTCGCCCGGCCGAGGATTCTCTTCTCCCCCTCGGCCGGGCCGTCAAACCTTCGTCACGCTGCATCGGCGGGGCCTGCGGGCGGTCCGGGCGGGGTGATAGAACTTCGCCGGTAGCTCAGCCGGGCCGGCGCGTCGCGTGTGGTGCCCATAACGCGTCCGGCTTGGTATTCGGGGGTCATCCGATTCGCTTTTCCCATGTGCGGAGCGGTCGGATCACGAGCCGGGAAGGCAATCATGGATCGTGTAGTCAAGGCGGCCGTGGCCGCTGCGTCATTCGGGTTGGCGGTGGCCCTCACGGCCACGCCGGCCCAGGCCCTGGAACAACGCTTCACCGCCGTCCCCGGTGACGAGCCGGGCGGCGGCGGGCTCCTCGGCCGGTCGCCGGGGACGCCGTCCCTGGCCGTACCCCGCGACCATCCGAACGGCCCCGCCACGGGGACGGACGGCCGGGTCGCGGGGACGGCGGGCGCGGCGGGCGGGGGCACGGGAGACGCCGCCGGCGCGGTCCTGCCCGTGGTGCCTCCCGCGGGCACGCCGGGGCTGCCGGGCGCGCCCGCGCCTGGCCTGTCCGGTGCACCCGCGCCCGCGTCCGGGCTGCCCGTGGCTCCCGCGCTTCCCGCGACGACGGGTCCAGCCCAGACCGCCGGCACCGGCGGCCCCGGTGCCGGAGTCGCCGGTACGGGGGGCGGCGGTGCTGCCGGCACGGGAGCGGGTGGCACGAGTGGCCCGGGAGCAGGTGGCATCGGAGCCGACAGCCCGGGAGCCGGTGCCGCGGGGGCCGGTGTCGCTGGGACGGGCGGTGCCGGAGCGGGGGGCACGGGAACGGCCGGGGCCGAGGCCCGGCCTGCCGGTGGCGCTGCCGAGACCGCGCGTCCGGGCGGCGCCGGTGCGGAGAACCGCCCGGTGCGGCGGCCTCGCCGCCCGTCGGCCGGGGACGGGGTCCGGACCGCGGTGACGCCCGCGAACTCGGGCGCCGTCCGGGGACGCACCGACCGTGTCTCGGGACGCGCCTCTGAGCGTCCGGCCGGAGCCCGGAGCCTCGGCGCGCAGGTCGCCAAGGCCCGGAGCCCGATCATCGTGGATCCGACCACCAAGCTCCGCACGTGGACTCCCGGCGCAAGGCCGGCCAGGGCGGGGGCTCCGGCCACCGGGGTGAGGCCCGCCAGCGCGGGGGCTCCGGTCGCCAGCGCGGGGGCTCCGGTCGCCGGGGTGCTGCACTCGGTCAACGCTCCGAGAAAGGACGGCCGGGCCGTCCTTGGCAAGACCGATGAGCTGAGCCGCGTCCGCCGGCACCTCGCGTCGGGCGCCGACCGCCCGGGTGCCGGCGCCTCCCGCGTCGGGGGTTCCCGCGCGGTCCTGCCGGACAGCGGCCTGCCGGGCACGGGTCTCCCTGGCGCGCGTCTGCCCAGCCCGAGCCTGGCCGGTGCGGGGCTGCCGCAGACGGGTCTTCCCGGTGCTCGCCTGCCCAGCGCGGGTCTTCCCGGTACGCGCCTGCCCAGCACAGGTCTTCCGGGTGCTCAGCTGCCCAACCCGGGCCTGGCCGGTGCGGGTCTGCCGGGCGCGGGTCTGCCGGGTGCTCGGCTGCCCCATGTGGGTGTGCCGGGTCTGCCCCGGACCGCCGGGCTGCCCGGGACGGGCCTCCAGGCGTGATCGCGGTGCCCGCCGCGGGCCGCCGGGAGGTCGTGACGACAGGTGGTGCGTGTCAGAAGGTGCCGACGCCCCGCCTGCCCGAGGCGCGATCCCGGGGCGGCGGGTGGGCGGGCTCCGGATCGCATCCGGCGGTGCCGGCACCGCATCCGGCGGTGTCCCGCGCCGGCGCGGCGCCGCCGAACAGACAGACGTGACCGGTTCGCCCGGCGCCCATGGTGCCCGGGTGCCCGGCGAGCGGTCACGTGGGTGAGGCCCTCGCGGACGCGAGCGGTCTGGTGAACCGGTGCGGGCGGACGCGCCCGCACCGGTCACCGACACCCGGGGCTCGGGCCGCCACCCGGGCCGCGCTCGCGCGCCGCGCCGCCACTGCAGGGCGGCGGCGCGGCGCGGGGTGCACCTGCCGCCGATCCTCGCCGGGGATCGGCGGCATCCGCATGTCCGCGTGGGAACGGCCAGGGATGCGTGCCCGGTCGGGAGCGGGATGGAAGCGTGCGTGTCCAGGTGGCGACTGTGGCCGTGATCTGCCGGGGCCGGGTATGGGGCGTGCGCCCCGGAGCGGCGGGTGGTGGGGTCGGGTGGCGGGGATGGCTGCGGTGAGCGGGTGGCCGGTACGGGCGGCCTCGCCTGGTGCGCGTGCCGGTGGGTCAGAGGAGTCGTACGCCGGTGCGGCGGGCGATCTGGGCCTGGAGCCTCGCCATCTGCCAGTGGAGCTCGATGAGCTGGGCCGTCAGCTCGGTCCGGGGAATCTCCGACACGTCCTCGATGGCCAGGTGGTCGATCGCGGCCGAAAGCTCTCGCATCGCGCCTCCACTCCATCAATCCTCAGCGGATCGAAACAACGTTCGAATCATATCCGAACACGCGTCACCCTGTCAGGCGCTCGCCACTCGTGTCGCGGAGGTCGCGCGGGAGAAAAGGGGAGGTCAGCCCTTGTTGTAGGCGGCGAGGACCTCTTTGGGGTCGCCGTCCATCTTGATCTTGCCCTTGTGCAGCCAGATGACCCGGTTGCAGGTCTCCTCGATGACCCGGAGGTCGTGGGCGACGAGGAAGACCGTGCCGGCCTCCTCGCGGATCTGCCGGATGCGCTTCTCGCTCTTCTTGCGGAACTCGCGGTCGCCGGTGGCCAGAGCCTCGTCGATGAGCAGCACGTCGTGGGTCTTGGCGGAGGAGATGGCGAAGCGCAGCCGGGCGCCCATGCCGGAGGAGTAGGTGGACATCGGGAGCTGGACGAACTCGTCGATGCCGGAGAAGTCGACGATCTCCTGGAACTTCTCCCTGACCTCGGACGGGGTCATGCCCATGGCGTAGCAGCCGAGGACGATGTTGCGCTCGCCGGTCAGGTCGCGCATGAGCGCGGCGTTGACGCCCAGCAGCGACGGCTGGCCGTCGGTGTAGACGGCGCCGGCGTGCGGCGGCAGGAGGCCGGCGATGGCGCGCAGCAGCGTGGACTTGCCCGAGCCGTTGCGGCCCACGATGCCGATGGCGTCGCCGTGGTAGGCAACGAAGGAGACGCCCTTGACGGCGTGGACCTCCTTCATCTGCGGGCGGCCCTGGCGCTTCAGGATGCGCGTCAGGGCGTTGACCGCGTTGCCCTTCTCGGCGTCGGTGGCCGCGCCGTAGACGCGGTAGACGATGTGGAGGTCGTCGACGATGACGGTGGGGGTGCCGGTGGGAACGTCGAGTGGGGACTTGCCGCCGGTCACCGCCGGCTTGGGGTCTGCCTTCCCGCCCTTGCCGGCCGTGTCGGCCTTGCCGTTAGTGCCGGCCTTGGCGGGGACGGCGGGCTCCTCGCCCTTCACCAGTGACAGCTCCTCGGTCAGTTCAGCCACGCCCGTACCTCTCCTCGGCACGCCAGAAGTACCAGAAGCCGAAGCCGAGTGTGAACACTGCCCAGAATACGCAAGATATCCACACGGACTGCGGCGGGACGTGATCGCTCTTGGTGATGAGGATGTCGCGCATGACCTCGATGTAGGAGGCCGCGGGGTTGGCGTAGTACATCACGTCGGCGACCCACTGGGGCAGCTCGGCGCTGCCCACGACCTTCTCCTGGATCGAGAAGAAGACGCCCGAGGCGTAGAGCCAGGTGCGGGTGATGAAGGGCAGGAGCTGGTTGAGGTCGCGCATGGAGGAGCCGAGGCGGGCGATGATGAGCCCGGCGCCGATGTTGAACATCGTCTGCAGCAGCAGCACGACCGGGATCATCAGCCAGAACCAGGTCGGGAACTCACCGGTGGCGACCACGATCACCAGCAGCACGCCCATGGAGATGGCGAGCTGCTGCAGCTCCTGGATGGTGTAGGCGAGCGGCAGGGAGGCGCGCGGGAAGTGCAGCGCGCGGATCAGCGACAGGTTGCCGGAGATCGACTTGGCCCCGGCGGTGACGGTGCGCTGGGTGTAGGTGAAGACGAACATCCCGGTGAGCAGGAACGCCGGGTAGTTCGCGATGTCGCCCTTGCCGCCGAGGATGATGCCGAACATCACGTAGTAGATGGCGGCGTTGAGCAGCGGGGTCAGGACCTGCCAGAGCTGGCCGAGGGCCGAGTTGGAATATTTCGAGACGTTCCGCGAGGTCGCGTAGGTCAGGATGAAGTGCCGTCGCTCCCAGAGCTGGCGCACGTAGACGGTGAACCTCGGCCGTGCCATGGCACGGCGAAGCCCGTATCTCGCGGCGAGCTTGGCCAGCGGCTCCTGCCCGCTCCGGCCGCCCGCCTGGGCGTCCGCCACAGCGGATTCCGGCTGACTCATGGCTAGGACTCTATTGGATCCGGATCGTCGGGGTGCCGGTCACGGGGTCGTGCGGCAGTCAGTTGGACGGTGTCTCGGGGCGCCTGGTTCCAAGGCGCCGCCAAGACTCGCACAACCGTAACCCAGAGCCCCGGCGCGCGGCGGGCAAGGGCGCGAGCACGGTGCGCCAAGAGGTATTTTTGCTCGACTGTCCACGTCCACGGGTGTGCCATCTGACGGCTACGTACAGCATTGGGCCTTCTATGGCATATGTCGGTGAAGCTGGATAGTCGCTTGTGTGACCGAACTGCAACGCGCCAGAGACTCGCTGGTGGCACGTAGTGAGGGATAGTCGCGATCGACTGGCAGGGCGTCGGCTGGTTTGACCATGTCAGCCAAACCCGGGGGATTACCTAACCCCCCGTCAGGCTGCTCACGTTCATCGCAGCTCAGCGCTAACGCCCACTTGTAGAGGGAGGAATACTCTTACCATGCGTGTTACTAAGGGCGCACAGATCGTCGCCGGTACCGCGCTGCTGGCCGTCGCGGTTGCCGCGTGTGGCGGCGGCAGCGGCACCGAGACCGGCAACTCCGGAACAAGTGCCGACACGCCGGTCCGCATGGAGCTCGGTGAGCCCCAGAACCTGCTGGTCCCTTCGAACACCACGGAGTCGGAGGGCGCTGAGACGCTCGCGGCGATCTTCGAGCCGCTGGTCAACTACAACGAGAACAAGGAGGCGGTCGAGGCCGCCGCCGAGTCGATCACCAGCGACGACAACAAGGTCTGGACGATCAAGCTCAAGCCGGGCTACACCTGGCACAACGGCGAGCCCCTGATCGCCCAGAACTACGTCGACGCCTGGAACTTCGCCGCCAACCAGGAGAACGCCCAGGGCGCCGGCTACTTCTTCGGCCGGATCGACGGCTACGCCGACCTCAACCCGGGTGAGGGCAAGACGCCCTCCACCAAGGAGATGAAGGGTCTCAAGGCGGTCGACGACACGACCCTCCAGGTCACCCTGACCGCGCCGTTCTCGCAGTTCAAGACGATGCTGGGCTACACCGCCTTCTACCCCCTGCCCAAGGCCGCCTTCGGCGCCGACGGCAAGGTGACCACCGAGTTCGGCGAGAAGCCGATCGGTCAGGGCCTGTTCAAGCTGGACAAGCCCTACAAGAAGGGCACCGACCAGACCATCGAGCTGTCGGTGTACGACAAGTACCCCGGCAAGAAGCCGAACGGCTGGACCAAGCTCCAGTTCAAGCTCTACAACAGCTCGGAGACCGCCTACAACGATCTCCAGGGCGACAACATCGACATCCACGACTCGCTGCCCGCGTCGGCGATCGCCAGCGCCAAGACCGCGCTCGGCGACCGCTACCAGGACCAGCCGGACGCCGGCATCGGCTACATCGGCTTCCCGCTGCAGTACAACGACGAGTACAAGGACGTCAAGATGCGGGAGGCCATCTCGATGGCCATCGACCGCAAGACGATCGCCGAGACCGTCTTCTCGGGCACCCGCGCCCCGGCCGACGACTTCATCAACCCGGCCATCGCGGGCTACCGCCAGGGCGCCTGCGCCGCCTGCTCCTACAACCCCGGCAAGGCCAAGGAGCAGTACGCCGCCGCCAACGGTCCCAAGAAGCTGGAGCTCGGCTACAACGCCGACGGCGGCCACAAGGAGTGGATCGAGGCCGTTGCCAACAACCTCCGCGCCAACCTCGGCGTCGAGGTGACGGTCAAGCCGTTCGAGAAGTTCGCCAGCATCCTGGACGACCTGGACGCCAAGAAGTACAAGGGCATGTTCCGGATGGGCTGGGCGATCGACTACCCGTCCGCCGAGAACTACCTGACGCCGATCTTCTCGACCGGCGCCATCAAGACGGGCTCCAACTACGCGGGTTACACCAACCCCGAGTTCGACGAGACCGTCGCCAAGGGCGACCAGGCGGCGACCGCCGAAGAGGGCCTGAAGTTCTACCAGCAGGCCGACGACATCCTGATCAAGGACCTCCCCTACATCCCGGTGTACTTCTACCGGAACAACTCCGGATACTCCACCAAGGTCAAGAACGTCAAGATCAACCTGCTCAACCAGGTCGAGTGGGCTGACGTCGAGAAGGCCTGACGTTGTTCCCGGGGGCGGGTGTGCCAAGGCCCGCCCGCCCCTCGAGAGCCGCCAGGAAGGCAGTCGCGCAGGCCGTACACCCCATCGGTCCGCGCTGCTGCCTTCTGGCATGTACGGGAGACTTGAATGGGCCGTTACATCATCCGGCGCCTGATCCAGGCGCTGCCAGTGCTGTTGGGCGCAACCTTCTTCATCTTCGCCATCGTCTTCGCGCTACCCGGCGACCCCGTCGCGGCGCTGGCCGGTGACAAGAGACAGGACCCCAACATCGTCGCGATCATCCGCGACCAATATCACCTGAACGACCCCTTGCTGGTGCAGTACTGGTACTACATCAAGGGCATCGTCCTCGAAGGCGACTTCGGCAAGACCTTCGCCGGGGTTCCGGTCACCCAGTTGCTGGCCGGCAAGCTGCAGGTGACGCTCAACCTCGCCCTCGTCGCCCTCACCCTGGAGGCGATCATCGGCGTGCTGCTCGGCCTGTGGGCCGCGCTGCGCCGCGGGCGGGCGACGGACACGGCGATCCTCGCCTCGACGCTGCTGCTCATCTCCATCCCCACGCTGGTCAGCGGCTTCGTGCTGCAGCTGTGGCTGGGCGTGTGGCTCAAGCAGGTCACGGGCACGGAGTTCTTCCCGATCTCGGGCGCCACGCAGGGGCTCAAGTCGTACCTGCTGCCAGGGTTCGTGCTGGCGGGTGTGTCGATCGCGTACCTCACCCGGCTCACACGGACGAGCCTGGTGGAGACCCTGAGATCCGACTACATCCGCACGGCGACCGCCAAGGGCCTGTCGCGACGCCGGGTCATCGGCCGGCACGGCCTGCGCAACGCGTTGATCCCCATGGTCACCTATCTGGGCGCCGACCTCGGCAACCTGATGGGCGGCGCGGTGATCACCGAGACGATCTTCAACCTGCCGGGGATCGGCCTGCAGCTCTACAACGGCGTCTACCTGCGCGAGCAACCCATCGTCGTAGGCATCGTGACAGTCCTGGTGTTGGTGTACATCCTGGCCAACCTGGTCGTCGACCTGATGTACGCAGTGCTCGACCCGAGGATCCGCTATGAGTAGAGACACCCCACAGACCGGGCCTGTGCAGCCTGAGACCCAGACGGTCACCACCGACCAGGTGACGACGGCTCCCTCGCCCGGCAAGCGCCGCAAGCAGAAGGAGGGCAAGCCGGCGAGCCTGTGGAGCGACGCCTGGCACGACCTCCGGCGCCGGCCGATGTTCATCATGTCGCTGGTCCTCATCGCGATCCTGATGGTCATGGCGTTCTGGCCGTCGCTGTTCACGTCCATCAACCCGTTGGACGCCCGGACGTGCGAGCTCGCCACCGCCCGTCAGGGACCGAGCACGGGGCACATCTTCGGGCGTGACAACCAGGGCTGCGACGTGTACGCCCGGACCATCTACGGCGCCAAGAACTCGATCCTGATCGGCGTCACCACCACGATCATCACGGCGATCGTGGGCGGCCTTCTCGGCCTCATCGCGGGCAGCCGCGGCGGCGTCGTCGACACGGTGTCCTCCCGGGTCACCGAGGTGTTCTTCGCCATTCCCATGATCCTGGGCGCGCTGCTCATCACGGCCACCTTCCGTGGCCAGGACATGGGCATCTGGATCGTCGTGATGGCGCTGGCGGTGCTGTCGTGGCCGATGACGTTCCGCATCATGAGAGCCGCGGTGATCACCGCGCGCAGCCAGGACTTCGTCGTCGCGGCGCGGGCGCTCGGCGCGAGCCAGGGCCGGATCATGTTCCGGCACCTGCTGCCGAACGCGCTGGCCCCGGTCATCGTGGTCGCCACCATCAACCTGGGCGGGTTCATCGCGGCCGAGGCCGCGCTGTCCTTCCTGGGAGTCGGCGTGCAGCCCCCGGACATCTCGTGGGGTCTGATGATCGCCGACGCCCGGAGCAGGTTCCTGGAGGCTCCGCTGCCGCTGGTGTTCCCGGCGGTGTTCCTGAGCATCACCGTGCTGGCGTTCATCATGCTGGGCGACGCCGTGCGCGACGCGCTCGACCCGAAGCTCAGGTAGGAGGGGGGATCCATGAAGAAGACATCGCTGGACACGTTGCCCGCCGAGGGAGGGCTGGGCGACGAGCCGTTGCTGGCGGTGGACAACCTGCACGTCGAGTTCGCCACGCGGGCCGGCACCGTCCGGGCCGTCAACGGGGTGAGCTACTCGCTCGGCCCGGGGGAGACCCTCGCGGTGCTGGGCGAGTCGGGTTCCGGCAAGTCCGTGACCGCGCAGGCGATCATGGGCATTCTCGACATGCCGCCGGCGCGCATCCCCAAGGGGGAGATCCGCTTCCGCGGCACCGACCTGCTCAAGCTGTCGGACGAGGCCCGCACGCAGGTGCGCGGCCAGCGCATCGCGATGATCTTTCAGGACGCGCTGTCCGCGCTGAACCCGGTGTTCACCGTGGGCTGGCAGATCAGCGAGATGTTCCGGGTGCACCGGGGCATGTCCAAGCGCGACGCGATGATCAAGGCCGTCGAGCTGATGGACCGGGTGCGCATCCCGGCCGCCAAGCAGCGCGTCAACGACTATCCGCACCAGTTCTCCGGGGGCATGCGGCAGCGCATCATGATCGCCATGTCGATCGCGCTGGACCCCGAGGTGCTGATCGCGGACGAGCCGACGACCGCGCTCGACGTGACGGTGCAGGCCCAGATCATGGAGCTGCTCGCGGAGCTGCAGCGCGAGAGCAACATGGGCATGATCCTGATCACCCACGACCTCGGCGTGGTCGCCGACGTCGCGGACAAGATCGCGGTCATGTACGCGGGTCGCATCGTCGAGAACGCGCCCGTGCACGACATCTACCGCAACCCGGCCCACCCGTACACGAAGGGCCTGCTGGAGTCGATCCCCCGGGTCGACCTCAAGGGCCAGGAGCTGTACGCCATCAAGGGCCTGCCGCCCAACCTGCTCGACATGCCGACCGGGTGCGCCTTCCACCCGCGCTGCCCGTACCGGCAGGACAACTGCGTGACCGACAACCCCCCGCTCTACGAGATCAACGGCAGGCGCAACAGCGCGTGTCACTACTGGAGGGAGGTCCTCGATGGCGACCAAGGGTGAGCGCATCCTCGAGGTCCGCGATCTGGTCAAGCACTTCCCCCTGACCCAGGGCATCATGTTCAAGAAGCAGATCGGCGCCATCAAGGCCGTCGACGGCGTCTCGTTCACCCTCGACAAGGGCGAGACGCTGGGCATCGTGGGCGAGTCGGGGTGCGGCAAGTCGACGCTGGCCAAGCTGCTCATGGCGCTGGAGCGGCCCACGTCCGGCTCGGTGATGATCAACGGTCGCGACATGGCCCGCGCCAAGGGCGGCGAGCTCAAGCGGATGCGCCGCAACATCCAGATGGTGATGCAGGACCCCTACACCTCGCTGAACCCCCGGATGACCGTCGGCGACATCGTCGGCGAGCCGTTCGACATCCACACCGAGGTGGCGCCCAAGGGCGACCGCAGCCGCCGGGTGCAGGAGCTGCTGGAGGTCGTGGGCCTCAACCCCGACCACATCAACCGCTACCCGCACCAGTTCTCCGGCGGCCAGCGGCAGCGCATCGGCATCGCCCGCGGCCTGGCGCTCCAGCCGGAGATCATCGTCTGCGACGAGCCGGTGTCCGCGCTCGACGTGTCGATCCAGGCGCAGGTCATCAACCTGCTGGAGCGGCTGCAGAACGAGTTCAACCTGGCGTACATCTTCATCGCCCACGACCTGTCGGTGGTGCGCCACATCTCCGACCGGGTCGGCGTGATGTACCTGGGCAAGTTCGTCGAGCTCGGCAAGGACGTGGAGATCTACGACAAGCCGGCTCACCCGTACACGCAGGCGCTGCTGTCGGCCGTGCCGGTCCCCGACCCCGAGGGCCGCGAGCAGCGTGAGCGGATCATCCTGCAGGGCGACCCGCCCTCGCCGGCCAACCCGCCGTCGGGCTGCCGGTTCCGCACCCGCTGCTGGAAGGCGCAGGAGATCTGCGCCGAGGAGGAGCCGCTGCTGCAGATCCGGCCCGGCACGCAGCACGAGAGCGCGTGCCACTTCGCCGAGACGCACGACGTCGTGCACGTCGGCTAGCGGACAGGCCGGGGCCCCTGCGGTGCGCACGCACCGCGGGGGCCTTCGCGCGTCGGCGGCTCGACGTGTGCCGGCGTGCCGGCGGCTCGACGTGTGCAGGTGGGGCCGCGCGTGTCAGCGGGTGGCGATGACGGCCGAGCCGTGGCCGAACAGGCCCTGGTTGACCGCCAGGCCCACCCGTGCCCCCGCCACCTGGCGGGCGCCCGCCCAGCCGCGCAGCTGCCGGGTCAGCTCGCACACCTGGGCGATGGCCTGGGCGGGGATGGCCTCGCCGAACGAGGCGAGCCCGCCGGAGGGGTTGACCGGCACCCGACCGCCCAGCGCCGTGTCGCCCGCGCGCAACAGCTTGTCGGCCTCGCCCGGCGGGCAGAGCCCGATGTCCTCGACCCAGTCGAGCTCCAGGGCCGTGGACAGGTCGTACACCTCGGCGAACGACACCTCCCGTGGCCCGAGCCCCGCCTCCTCGTAGGCCGCGTGCGCGAGGGACTGCCGGAAGGAGCGCTCCGGCGGCGGCACGGCCGCGCACGAGTCGGTGGCGAACTCGGGCAGCTCCAGCACGGTGCTCGGGAACACCGGGGTGACGGTGGAGACGGCGGCCAGGCGCACCGCGTCGGTGACGCCGTGCCGGCGGGCGTACGCGGACGAGGCCAGCACGAGCGCGGCCCCTCCGTCGGAGGTGGCGCAGATGTCCATGAGCCGGAGCGGGTCGGCCACCATGGGGGAGGCCAGCACCTCCTCGGCAGTGACGGTCCTGCGGTAGCGGGCCAGCGGGTTCAGCGAGCCGGCCAGCGCGTTCTTGACCTTGACGGCGGCGAAGTCCTCCGGCGTCGAGCCGTACGACGCCATCCGGCGGCGCGCGTACAGGCCGAAGTAGGCCGGGTTGGTCGCGCCCAGCAGCCGGAAGCGCAGCCAGTCGGGATCATCGGGCCGGTCGCCGCCGACCGGTGTGAAGAACCCCTTCGGCGTGGCGTCCGCCCCCACCACCAGCGCCACGTCGCACAGGCCGGCCAGGATCCTGGTGCGCGCGATGTCGATGGCCTGGGCGCCCGAGGCGCAGGCGGCGTAGCAGGACGCGATCCGCGCGCCGGACCAGCCCAGGGCCCGCGCGTAGGTGGCGCCGGCCACGAAGCCGGGATAGCCGTTCCTGATCGTGGCCGCGCCCACGGCGAACCCGACATCGCGCCAGGCCACGCCGGCGTCCCGCAGCGCCTCGCGGGCCGCCGCCACGCCGTACTCGGCGAACGGCCGGCCCCACTTGCCCCACGGGTGCATGCCCGTGCCCAGCACCACGACGCTCACGAGACCCGGCCCCACATCCACACCAGCGGCCCGTCGGCGAGCGGTCCGCAGGTCAGCTCCACCTCCATGCCGACCTCCAGTTCCTCGGGCGCGAGGTCCTTGACCTGCCCCAGCACCACGATGCCCTCGCGGGCCAGCTCCACGGCGGCCAGCGTGACGGGCGTGTACGGCTCGGCCGCCACGAACGGCGCGGGCGGCGGGTAGCGCGCGACCGTGTAGGACCAGACGCGGCCCCGCCGCGACAGCCGGGTCTGCTCCATGGACTGTCCCGGGCAGTCCGGGGCCGGGCAGGGGCCGCCCCGCGGCGGGAACGCGACCGTGCCGCAGGAGCCGCACCGGGTGCCGAGCAGGTGGGTGCCGTCCGGACCGACGGTGAACCAGCCCTCGATCGCCAGCGTCATAGCCAGCAGTATTACACAAGCGCTTGCTAGGGAGAATGCCTGCCGCCGGTGAGCACCCGGGCCGCCATCACGGCCGAGAGCGCCAGCAGGGCTGCGATCACCGGCAGCCGGGACAGCGGCCTCCCCATCGGTTCGGCGCGGCCGGCCGGCGGGGAGGCCGCCCGGGCCGGGCCCGCCATCCGCTGCGCCTCGCGCAGCGCCCGCTCCGCGTCGGCGACCCCGTGCCCGTAGGCGGGACTGTGGCCGGCCGACCGCTGCCGTGCGCCCCGCTCGATCGCGGTGCGCACCTGGTACGGCGACAGGTCCGGCCGCAATCCCTTGACCAGCGCGGCGATCCCGGCCACCAGGGCCGACGCGGAGCTCGTGCCGTCGCCCATCACGTAGGAGCCGTGGCCGTCGGCGGTGACGATCCCGGTGCCCGGGGCGACCACCGAGACGTAGTCCTGCCGGTTGGAGAACCCGGCCACCCTGAGCCGCCGGTCCACCGCCCCCACCGCGATCACGCCGGGGTAGGCGGCGGGGAAGTTGCGGCGGTTCGTCGTCTCCCCGTCGTTGCCCGAGGAGGCCACGAGCACGGCGCCGCGGGAGATGGCGTACTGCACGGCCTCCTCCTCGGCCGCCGAGCCCTCCCAGGAGCCGTCGCCGCCGCCCAGCGACATGCTGATGACGTCCGCACCGCGGTCCACGGCGTAGCGGATGCCGGCGGCGAGAGCGCCGGGGTTGCCGGGCCGGCCCTGGGCGCGCAGGGGGTCGCCGTTCTCCAGCGTGACCCGTACCGACAGGATCCGCGCCGACGGAGCCGCGCCGACCACGCCCACCGGTCCGGCCACGGCGGCGCGCGGGTCTCCGGTGCTCGCGCGCTCGACCCGGCCGCGCTGCCAGGCACGCCCGGGGGTCTCGTGGCCGTGGCCCGCGATGAGGCTGGCCATCGCGGTGCCGTGGTGGCCCCACCGGCCGGGCGCGCGGGCCAGGCCGGTGAGGTCGGGGCCGGGGACGACGGAGCCGGTGAGGTCCGGGTGGCGGCCGTTCACGCCGGTGTCGAGGACGGCGACCAGCACGCCCTCGCCGGTGCTCAGCCGCCAGGCTTCGGGCAGCCGCAGCGCGGAGTGCTGCCACTGCCCGTCGGGCGTCACCGGCCGGGCGGCGGGAGAGCCCGCGCCGGCGCCCGCCTGCGGAGCCCGGGACGTCCCGGCCGCGAGGGTCTGGGGCATGTGGGTCTTGACGGTCTGGGGCATGTGGGTCGTGAGGGGCGGGGCCGCGCGGGTCGTGGGCGGCGGGGGCGTACGGGTCGCCAGGGGCGCGAGCATGGGGACGGCGAGGCAGAGGGCCAGCAGGCCCGTCCGGGGGCGGATCACCGCGGAAGGTCCCGATGCAGCGCCCGCGCGATCAGCCGCGCGCCGTCCGCGAGCCGGGGGGCCACCTGCGTCCCCCGCCGGTACGGCCGGCCGTCGGCGTACCCGGCCGCGGTCGCCACGACGCGGCCGTCACCGGAGGCCACGGCGAAGCCGGTGAGGCACTGGTGCGCGCCGAAGCGCTCGGCGGGGCCGCCGGGGACGGCCAGTGGCCGTACGAGCGCCCGCAGCCGCCTCACGCGCACCTCGGCGGTCGCGCCGGGCGGTATCCCGGCGGTCGCCCGCGCCGCGCCGGGCCGGGCCAGGACCGTGACGCCGGCCGTGACGACGTAGGTCTGCGTGACGTCGGTGTAGGTGGCGAGCAGCGCGGTCACGCAGCCGCGCAGCATGCGCAGGGCGGCGGGCCGGAACGCGCGCCGGCAGGACGTCTCGCGGGCGGCCCCGGCCAGCAGGTAGGTGACCCGGGCGCCGGACGGGCTGGTGCCGCGCACGGACGCGGGGAGGTGCGTCGTCGCCGACCAGGCGTGCCATCTCCCGGCGGAGGCGGACATGGCGGAGGCGGACCCGGCTGACCCGGCTGATCCGGGGTGCACGGCGGGCACGGTCGGCGAGATCGCGGACATGAGCGCGAGCAACACGACGGACATCTGACACACGTCGACCTCTGGGGCAGGAGGGGACCACCCGATGCCGGAGATTGTGACAGCCGTCCGCGCCCGTAGTGCGACGCTTCAGTAAACAGTCCGATACGCGCCGTAATTGGCTTATGTGGGAGTTCGCCTCACCGCGACGGACAAATCCGGATATGTGCGCCGGGGGGCAGGCCCAACCGCTGGGCCGCGTCCCCCGAGTTGACCGCGAGCGCCACCAGCCCCACCGAGTCGGTGAACGCCACCAGCTCGCCGGGCGGCACCGCCGCGTACGTCTCCCGGTACGGCATCGACAGCTGCCGCCTGCCCAGCCACACCGCCAGCGTGTCGCCGACCCGGACCCCCAGCGCCTCCAGGTCGACCGCGGTGATGGAGGTCTGCGTGTTGCCGTGGCGGTCGACCGAGACCACCTCGCCCTCCACCGAGTCCTCCCGCATGAGCGAGGTCGGCTCCGGCAGCGACACCAGCCGCGACGGCGGCCGCTCGGGACCGAGCTCGGCCGGGGCGAGCCCGACGCACAGCCGCCCGGCGACGGGAGCGTAGACGTCGCGCCCGTGGAAGGTGGGGGAGACGGGTCTCAGGAAGTACTCCTCGTTGCTGATCTCGTACGCGGCCTCGGCGCCGCCGGCCGCGTGCACGGCCCACGAGAGCAGGCCGTTGTCGGGCCCGATGAACACCCGCCCGCCCGCCTCGATCGCGACCGCGCGCCGCGCCCCGCCCGTGCCCGGGTCCACCGCGCCCACGTGCACGCCTCTGGGCAGGTACGGGATGGTCTGCGCGAGGATCGCGGCGCCCCGCCGCACATCGCCCGACGGGACGGCGTGGCACACGTCGATCACCCGGACGTCGGGCGCGATGCCGGCTATCACCCCGTGGCAGGCCGCCACGTAGCCGTCCTCAAGCCCGTAGTCGGTGAGAAGCGTGATGACTGAGGTCACACTTAGTGACTGTACGTCTCCCAATCCGCCGTGAACAGCCGCACTCGGCACATTACGATGGCGACGGGCCGCACGCGCGTGTCGTGATCGTCGCGCGCAGCCTTCGAGGAGGGAAACCATGGACACTGCGCCGGTCAGCGGTGACAGTGCTGCCGACGAACCATCGCACCAGCCCCTCACGGAACGCGATCTCGAGCTCCTCGCCTTCGAACGCCACTGGTGGCGGCACGCGGGCGCCAAGGAGCACGCCATCAAGGAGACCTTCGGGTTCTCCGCCACCCGCTACTACCAGCTGCTCGGTGATCTGATCGACCGGCCCGAAGCCCTGGAGCAGGACCCCATGCTGGTCAAGAGGCTGCGCAGGCTGCGCGCCACCCGCCAGCGCGACCGGGCCGCGCGGCGCCTGGGCATGCGCCCCTGACCGGTGGGGTAGTGCAGCCGCGTGAAGAACATCCCTGGCATGGAAGCCATCCTGAAAGATCCTGGCGGGGCCGTGATCGGGCTCGACTTCGACGGCACGCTGGCGCCGATCGTGCCCGATCCCGCCTCCGCCAGGATCCACCCCGAGGCGCCGGGCGTGCTGGCCGAGCTGGGCGCGCACGTGGCGGCGGTGGCCATCGTGACCGGCAGGCCGGCCGCCACCGTGCTGGAGCTGGGCCCCGGCCTCGCCGACGTGCCCGGTCTGGTGGTGCTGGGCCACTACGGGTTCGAACGGTGGGAAGGCGGCCGGATCTCCGCCCCGCCGCCTCCGGCGGGTGTCCCGCGGGCCGAGGCGGAGCTGCCGCTGCTGCTCTCCTCGCTCGGCCTGTCCGACGTCACGATCGAGGACAAGGGCCGGGCGGTCGCCGTGCACACCCGGCGCGCGGCCGATCCCGAAGGCGCGCTCGCCGCGCTGCGCGAGCCGCTGGCCCGGCTCGCCGCCGAGCACGACCTGGTGCTGGAGCCCGGTCGGATGGTGCTGGAGCTGAGGCCGCCCGGCATGGACAAGGGGCAGGCTCTCGGCCTGTTCCTGGCCGAGCGGGCCGCGAGGTCCGTGATGTTCGTTGGCGACGACCTCGGCGACCTGGCGGCGTTCGACGCGGTGGCGGGCTCCGGGCTGCCCGGAGTGACCGTGTGCAGCGGCTCGGCGGAGGTGGCGCTGCTCGCCGAACGCGCCGACATCGTCGTGGACGGCCCGGAGGGCGTCGTCGCCCTGCTCTCGGAGCTGGCCTCGGCTGTCAGCCGTTCCTAAACGGGCTGCAACCGGCCGGCGCTACCGTCGCGGCATGCCGAAGACAGTCCTCGCCGCCGCGGCGCTCGCCGCGACGGCCGCCCTCGTGCCCGCCGCCTCCGCCTCCGCGACCGCCCCCGCCTCCGAAGCCGCCGCCACCGCGACCAGGCCTCTGTACCTGCGGGGCGGCCTCACCCTGCACCTGCCGGCCTCCTGGAAGGTGTACGGCAAGGGCGACTACGTCAGGGTCGTCACCGGCAGGTGCGTCTCCCCCAAGGGCGGCTGGGGGGCGCCGGAGTGCGACAGCTTCTGGGTGTTCGGCCCCAAGGCGCTCAAGCACGGCAGGGAGCTGTTCAACCCCTACACCCCCGAGCACCCCTACTACCCGGCCACCGACGTGCAGCTCTGCCCGCACAACCGCAAGTGGGGCCAGATCCTCGGCGAGGCCTCGGTCAAGGGCCTGCGCCAGGTCGGCCCCGGCCACAAGGCCTACTACCGCGAGTGGAAGGCCACCTGCGTCTCGTACTCCACCGGCACGGTGAAGTCGAGGTACGTCCAGCGGGAGTGGTACCTGCCGAAGACCAGGGTGCTCGTGGTGGACCAGTGGGACACGCCGGGCCTGGCCGGGGTGCTCAGGCGCGCGACCTGGCGATGAGCGCCCCGCCGGCGGCCGCTCCCGCCCAGACGGGAGCGGCCGCGGAGGCCCTGGGGGCCCGCCCGCGGAGCCGGAGAGGTCACGCCCCGGTGGTGTCCTGCGGCGTCCGGAATCCGGGCACCACACGACCGTTGATCTCCAGCCCGTCCGTGGCGCCCTCCCACGCCCCCTCCATCAACCCCCGCGCGATGAGGATCGGGATCAGGTTGGCGCAGACGGCCAGCGCCGCGGCGAGCTTGCCGCCCATGGCCTCCGCGACGAGCCGCGCCGCCGGATGGATGCGGGAGAGGGCACCCGCGGCGATGATCGCACCCCCGAGGAGCACGGACAGTGCCAGCGCGCTCTTGTGGACCACGTTGAGCCGCTGCGCCATCCCCTCCAGCGCGTCCGCCATGCGCCCGGCCCGGAAGCCGGCCTGCAACCCGGCGGCCATGAAGTCGACGATCCGCGCATCGGCCGTGCGCATCGTCTCGCCTTCCCACGCCCGCGTGATCGCCTCGCGGACCTCCGGGGTGTCGCGCCCGAACGCCTTGCCGGCCTCGGTGCTGGCGCGATCCAACCACGCCACCGCCGAGTTCAGATCCTCGTCGGTCGGGATGACCGTCACCCACCAGGTCGCCACCGCGGCGACGAGCGCCAGCGAGAACGTCCTGCACCGCATCAGGTTGGCCATCACCGCCTTGCTGGCCTCGGCGGACCTGAGGCCGGTGCGCACCAGGTGCCGCTCGTGGTGGATCGCCCACTGGGCTGCCGGCGCGGTGACGCCCGCCACCACGCCCGCGCCCCCGGCGACCATGTGGCCGCGGGTGGAGATGCCACCCGCCGAGAGCATGTTGTTCTCGCGCCACGCCTGCTCGTAGTACGGCGTGCCGCCTGGCGCATCGGTGTTCTTGGGCAGCGAAGAGCGCTGGGCCGCCGCCAGCACGGCCTGTGCGGCATCGTCCTCGGCCTTGAGGTACCTGTCACCCGACTTGAAGACCTTCTCGCCGATCGCCTCGGCCTCGATCTTGCCGTACTGCAGATCCTGCGTCAGTGCGCCCCGCCAGCGTTCGTAGTCGGGCAGGAAGGAGTTGCCGATGACGCCGAGTGATTCCTCGCCCAGCTTCGCGCTCCAGACGCTGGTGTACACGCTGCTGATCTTCCAGAGGATGTCGTTGAAGTCGATGCCACGGTTGGCGAGCTCGGCCGCCTTCACCTGGTAATGGGAGTCTTCCACTGCCGATCTTCTCCGTCGGGTCGGTACGTGCAACGACGTATCCACGAGTCTCATGAGCAACTGATCACGTATCGCAGACGATAGCCATGAGAGCCGTCGTTTCGGATCAATTAGCAGCAACGCGGACATCCTCGGCGAGGCCTCGGTCATGGGCCTGCTACCGCGAATGGAAGGCCGCGCGCGACCTGGCGATGAGCACCCCGCCGACGGCCAGGGCGATGGCCACCGGCACCACCAGGAACGCCTGGCGGGTGCCGAAGCCGTCGGCGAGCGCGCCCAGGACCAGGGGCCCCACCCCGACGGCCGCTCCCGCGCAGATGGGAGCGGCCGCGGAGGCCCGGTGGGGGTGCCCGTCGGAGGTGGCGATCAGCTCGGCCAGGGCCAGCGGGAAGTGCAAGGAGACGCCGAGCCCGGCCAACGCCAGCCCGGCGTAGGCGAGCACGGGGTGGCCGGCCGGCCAGAAGACCAGCCAACCGGCCCCGCTCAGCAGCAACGCGCCCACGAACAGCCGGTGCGGCGGCAGCCGCAGGGCCAGCCACCCGCCGGCGAACCTCCCGGCCGCCAGGCCCGCCGTGAAAGCCGTCAGGCCGGTCGCGGCGGCCTCGACGCTCAGCCCGGTGTTGACGGCGACCAGCGAGGCGGCCCACAGGTTGAAGCAGAACTCCAGCGCCACGCAGCAGAACAGCACCCCGCCGGCCACATGGAACCGCCAGCCGGGGCGCGCAGCCACCACCCCGGCGGCGGGGGCGGGGCCGCCGCCGGCGCGGCTCCTCGCGGGGATCCAGACCCTGCCCATGGCCAGCACCAGGGCCACGGTCAGCACGGGGGTGAGCAGCAGCGCCGCCCGCCAGCCGACGACGGTCTGCGCCGCCACGCTCAGCGCGAACGAGGCCGCCAGGCCGAACACCACGCCCACCCCGTTGGCCTCGCTGATCGCCGCGGGGCCCGCGGGACCGTGGTGGTCGCTCAGCGCCGCCATCGAGGCGTACAGCGCCAGCGAGCCGAAGCAGCCGGCCAGGCCGAAGCCCAGCAGGGTGGCGGGCAGCGCGGGGACCATGACGAGCAGCACGCCGGCGTTCATGCCGGCCAGGCCGACCCAGGTGGCGGCGCGCCGGCCGTGCCGGCGGGACAGGGCGGGCAGGGTGAGGCCGGCCAGCACGGTGCCGACGGCCATGGCGGTGCCGTGCAGCCCGGCGACGGCGTAGGACACGCCGAGGTCGCGGCGCAGGAGGGGAAGGGCGGCGCTCAGGCCGTACAGGTAGGTGCAGAAGACGCCGAGCTGGAGATAGACGAGCCAGGTGGCCCGGTCGCGGGTGAGCCGGATGCGCTCCGCGGTGGTGGACATCCCGGCAACCCCTATCGCGAATGGCGAAATATCATCCCTGATCGTAGTTGAGGGCGTCGAGCTGGTCGGCGAGCCAGCGCTGCGGCGGCAGGGCCGTGGCCGCGGCGGCCAGCTGCTCGCGGCGGCTCGCGCGCTCGTCCTCGGGCATCACCAGCGCCCGGTGCAGCGCGTCGGCGGTGCCGCAGACGTCGTAGGGGTTGACCAGGAGCGCGTGCTCGCCCAGCTCGGCCGCCGCCCCGGCCTCGCGCGAGAGCACCAGCGCGGCCCGGGACGACAGGATCGGCCCCTCCTTGGCGACGAGGTTCATGCCGTCGCGGATCGGGTTGACCAGCAACACGTCGGCCAGCCGGTAGGCGGCCAGCGAGCGCGGATAGTCGTCGTCGACGTTGAGGATCAGCGGGTCCCAGTCCTCGGTCGCGTACTCGTGCTCGATCTCCTGGGCGCAGCGCTGCACCGACGCGGTGTACTCGCGGTACTCGGGCAGGTCGTGCCGGCTCGGGTAGGCGAAGGCCAGGTGCACCACCCGCCCGTGCCACTCGGGATGCGCCGCCAGGAACTCCCGGTAGGAGAGCAGGCCGCGCACGATGTTCTTGGACAGCTCGGTGCGGTCGATGCGGACGATCAGGCGGCGGTCGCCGACCTGCTCGCGCAGCGCCGCCATGTGCGACTCGACGTCCGGCTCGCCGGCCCGCTCGCGGAGCGCCGCGCCGTCCACACCCAGGGCGTGGACGCCGACGCGGGTGGTGCGGCCCTCGTGCGTCACGGTGCCCGCGGCCTCGTCCACACCGGCGCCGAGCAGCGACCGGCAGCATTCCATGAACGCCCGCGCCCAGCGCGCGGTGAGGAAGCCCGCGTGGTCGGCGCCCAGGATGCCCTCCAGCACCTCGCGGGCCACCTCGTCGGGCAGCAGCGAGAAGTATTCGGGCGGCGCCCAGGGGGTGTGGCTGAAGTGGGCGATGCGCAGGTCGGGCCGCTCGGCCCGGAGCATCGCCGGGGTGAGCGTCAGGTGGTAGTCCTGCACCATCACCCGCGCCTCGTGGGCGGCCTCCTCGGCCAGCGCCAGGGCGAACGCGCCGTTGTAGTCGCGGTAGGACTCCCACTCGCGGTGGAACCGCGAGCCGAAGCTCGGCGTGTTGGGGATGTCGTAGAGCAGGTGGTTGACGAACCAGAGGGTCGAGTTGGCGACGGCGTTGTAGGCGCGGTGGAAGGTGGCCGCCGGGATGTCGAGCATCCGCAGCGCGCCGGTGTCGTAGCCGGCGTGGTCGAGCCGGCCGCCGGGAGCCTGGCGGACCGCGCCGCGGTCGCCGTCGGACAGCGCCGCGCACACCCACAGCACGCCGAGGTCCTTGCCCACCCCGGACAGCCCCGAGACCAGGCCGCCGCCGCCACGCCGCATCGTGAGGACACCGTCGTCGGAGACGGTGAACGAGACGGGGCCTCTGTTGGACGCAAGCAGGACGCTGTTCATTTACGCTCCCTCCAACCATAGGATCCCAGCTATGGCGCTTGATGAGCTAACCGAGGAACTGGCACGTTCCGCCGCAGCCGGAGATCATCGCGCGCTCGGCGAGCTGCTGCGGCGGATCGAGCCCGACGTCATGCGGCACTGCGCCCGGATCCTGCCGTACCGGCAGGACGCCGAGGAGGCCTCGCAGGACACCCTGCTCGCCGTGGCCCGCAACATCGGCCGCTTCGAGGGGCGCGCCAGGTTCAGCACGTGGCTGCACATCGTGACCGCCAACTGCGCGCGCACCACCTACCGGTCGCTGAAGCGCCGGGCGGCGGAGCAGAGCTCCGACGAGCTGCCCGTGCAGAAGCCCGACGTGCGCCGGGTCAGCGTCATCGCCGGCTCACGGCTCGACCTGCTCGACGCCATGGAGGCGCTGGAGGCCGACAAGCCCGACCTGGCCCAGGCGCTGGTGCTGCGCGACATCGTCCAGCTCGACTACAACGAGGTGGCCGAGCAGCTCGGCATCCCGCTCGGCACCGCCAAGTCGCGCATCCACCAGGCACGCAAGTACGTCCAGGCGGCGCTCGGCGACGACTATCGGTGAGACCGTCCGTCTCGGATGGCGAGACGGTTGGTCAGGCGGGCGGCCTGGCCGGGTAGAGTTCGATCCGACGACCTCACCACAACTGAATATTGCTCATCCAGAGGGGTGGAGGGACCGGCCCTGCGAAGCCCCGGCAACCCTCCCGGCTTGAGACTCGCGACCTGGCGAGGCCGACCGGGACAAGGTGCCAATTCCGGTCTGCGGTCAAGGTGGCCGCAGGCGAAGATGAGGGAAGGCCTCGCTTCATGTCGCTTGACTTCGGTCCTGCCACCGCCCTGTCCTGCCGCGAGTGCGGCGCCCGCTACGATCTCGGGCCCAGCTTCGCCTGCCTGGAGTGTTTCGGGCCGCTGGAGGCGGCCTACTCCTTCGGCGACGTCACCCGCGCGGACATCGAGTCGGGCCCGGCCAACATCTGGCGCTACCGCTCCCTGCTCCCCGTCCCCGCCGACGTCGCCGCCAAGCCGAACATGAACCCCGGCTGGACCAAGCTCGTCCAGGCGGGCAACCTCGGCAAGGCGCTCGGCATCAGGTCCCTGTACGTCAAGGACGACTCGGGCAACCCCACCCACTCCTTCAAGGACCGGGTCGTCGCCATCGCCGTCGAGGCGGCACGCAACTTCGGCTTCCACACGCTGTCCTGCTCGTCCACGGGCAACCTCGCCGGCGCGGTGACGGCCGCCGCGGCGCGGGCCGGGCTCGACGCGTGCGTGTTCATCCCGGCCGACCTGGAGCAGGCCAAGATCGCGATGGCGCGGGTGTTCGGCGGCAGGCTGATCGGCATCGACGGCACCTACGACGAGGTCAACCGGTTCTGCTCGGAGCTGATCGGTGACCCGCTGGGCGACAAGTGGGGCTTCGTCAACGTCAACCTGCGGCCCTACTACGCCGAGGGCTCCAAGACCCTCGCGTACGAGATCGCCGAGCAGCTCGGCTGGCGGCTGCCCGAGCAGATCGTCATCCCGATCGCCTCCGGCTCCCAGCTCACGAAGATCGACAAGGGCTTCAAGGAGCTGATCGCGCTCGGCCTGGTCGAGGACCGGCCCTACAAGGTCTTCGGTGCGCAGGCGCAGGGCTGCTCGCCGGTCTCGACCGCCTTCAAGGCGGGCCACGAGGTGGTCCAGCCGGTCAAGCCCGACACCATCGCCAAGTCCCTGGCCATCGGCAACCCAGCTGACGGGCCTTACGTGCTCGACATCGCCCGCCGCACCGGCGGGGCGGTCGAGGACGTCACCGACGCCGAGATCGTCGCCGCGATCAAGCTGCTCGCCTCGACCGAGGGCATCTTCGCCGAGACGGCGGGCGGGGTCACCGTCGGCGTGCTGAAGAAGCTCGTCGAGACCGGGCGGCTCGACCCCGAGGCGGAGACCGTGGTGCTCAACACCGGCGACGGGCTCAAGACGCTCGACGCGGTCTCCGGCGACGCGGCGCCCACGGCCGTGATCCGGCCCTCTCTCGACGCGTTCCGCGCGGCTGTCTGACAACCAGGAAAGGCGAGGCAAAGATGAGTGTTTCGGTACGGATTCCCACTATCCTGCGGACCTACACCGGCGGAAACGCGGAAGTGAGTGGCGAGGGCGCGACTCTTCGTGACGTTCTCGCGAAGCTCGACTCGGACTACCCGGGTATCGGCGCGCGCATTTTGGATGAATCGGGCAAGATTCGCCGTTTTGTCAACGTGTACGTGGGCGAAGAGGACGTCCGTTTCGCCGAGGGCCTGGACACTCCGGCGCCCGACGGTGTCCAGATCTCCATCATCCCGGCCGTCGCCGGCGGCTGACGCCCGCTCTCCGCGCCGGTCTCGCACCGGCAGGCGGGCGGCGACCACGGCGCGGGAGGCGCCGGTCCGGCGGAGGGCCCGAACCGCCCGGCCCGCCGGCCGCCGCCGCAGCGCAGCAGCACCTCGAAGGCGCCCCTTGTGGGCGCCTTCCGCTTTTTGCGGAATTTCAAACTTGAACGAGCCGGCGAGGATGAATTGTGTAGTTCGTTCTTTGACACTGTTGCCAAACGGCGTCCCACAGGTATGGTCGAGGCGATCGTCAGCTGATTTCAGCATTAGTCATGACGATTGCGGGTCTCGCGGACGAATGGGCGGGATCCGCGAGACCAGTAAGAGGAGTCGGAAGTGGCGCAGGGCACCGTCAAGTGGTTCAACGCGGACAAGGGCTACGGCTTCATCGCGGTAGACGGTGGTAAGGATGTATTCGTTCATTACTCGGCCATCTTGATGGACGGCTATCGCTCTCTGGAGCAGGGCCAGCGCGTCGAGTTCGAGATCACACAGGGCCAGAAGGGGCCGCAGGCGGAATCCGTCCGCACGGTCTGATCCGCGGCACCGGCACGCATCGGCAGGCCGTACGGCAGCGCAGTCCGGCGCGGCCTGCCGTTCGTCCCCCTTCCCCCGAAGCTACGGCGGGCTCTCGCGGGCCCGCCGTAGCGGACCATCCGGGTAATCCTCTCGTTCTTGTCTGGGCAACCCTTGTTCTGAGCTGGGCGGGGGCGGCGTCGGCTTGCACTCGACGGGGTAGAGTGCTAAACAATTCGTTGGCACTCTCTGTTCGTGAGTGCCAGCAACGGGGATCGAGACGATGGGGTCCGCCAACGGAGTCGTGGGCCCACATGCCGTCGCGGGCGTCGGCTCGGTCCACTACCACGCCACCCTGCATCTGGGAGGTCTAGCCTTATGGCAGCCAAGATGATCGCGTTTGACGAGGACGCCCGGCGCGGTCTCGAGCGCGGTATGAACCAGCTCGCCGACGCCGTCAAGGTGACCCTGGGGCCGAAGGGCCGCAACGTCGTTCTGGAGAAGAAGTGGGGCGCCCCCACGATCACCAACGACGGTGTGTCCATCGCCAAGGAGATCGAGCTCGAGGACCCGTGGGAGAAGATCGGGGCCGAGCTGGTCAAGGAAGTCGCCAAGAAGACGGACGACGTCGCGGGTGACGGCACCACCACCGCCACCGTGCTCGCCCAGGCGCTGGTGCGCGAGGGTCTGCGCAACGTTGCCGCCGGCGCCAACCCGATGGCCCTGAAGAAGGGCATCGAGTCCGCGGTCGAGCGGGTCAGCGAGGAGCTGTCCAAGCTGGCCAAGGACGTGGAGACCAAGGAGCAGATCGCCTCCACCGCCTCCATCTCCGCCGCCGACCCCGAGATCGGCTCGCTCATCGCCGAGGCGATGGACAAGGTCGGCAAGGAAGGCGTCATCACCGTCGAGGAGAGCAACACCTTCGGCCTGGAGCTCGAGCTCACCGAGGGCATGCGCTTCGACAAGGGCATGACGTCGATGTACTTCGTCACCGACTCGGACCGCATGGAGGCCGTGCTCGAGGACCCGTACATCCTGGTCGTCAACTCCAAGGTCTCGGCCAACAAGGACCTGCTGCCGCTGCTCGACAAGGTCGTGCAGTCCGGCAAGCCGCTGCTGATCATCGCCGAGGACGTCGAGGGCGAGGCCCTGGCCACCCTGGTGGTCAACAAGATCCGTGGCCTGTTCCGCTCCGTGGCCGTCAAGGCCCCGGGCTTCGGCGACCGTCGCAAGGCCATGCTCGGCGACATCGCCATCCTGACCGGCGGCCAGGTCATCGCCGAGGAGCTCGGCCTCAAGCTGGAGAGCACCACGCTCGACCAGCTCGGCCGTGCGCGCAAGGTCGTGGTGACCAAGGACGAGACCACGATCGTCGACGGTGCGGGCGACCCCGACGCCATCGCCGGCCGGGTCAACGAGATCCGTGCCGAGATCGAGCGCACCGACTCCGACTACGACCGCGAGAAGCTCCAGGAGCGCCTGGCCAAGCTCGCCGGTGGTGTCGCCGTCATCAAGGCCGGCGCCGCGACCGAGGTCGAGCTCAAGGAGCGCAAGCACCGCATCGAGGACGCCGTCCGCAACGCGAAGGCGGCCGTCGAGGAGGGCATCGTCCCCGGCGGTGGCGTGGCG
Organism: Nonomuraea indica; assembly: GCF_002850745.1. Classification (GTDB taxonomy): domain Bacteria; phylum Actinomycetota; class Actinomycetes; order Streptosporangiales; family Streptosporangiaceae; genus Nonomuraea; species Nonomuraea indica. The sequence continues at coordinate 176,564 of NZ_KZ559478.1, read as the reverse complement.
CTGCTGCAGGCCGGCGCCAAGGCGTTCGACAAGCTGGAGCTGGCGGGCGACGAGGCCACCGGTGCCGCGATCGTGCGCAAGGCTCTGGAGGAGCCGCTGAAGCAGATCGCCGTCAACGCCGGCCTCGAGGGCGGCGTCGTGGTGGAGAAGGTCCGCAACCTGACCCCGGGTGAGGGCCTCAACGCCGCCACCGGCGAGTACGTCGACATGTTCGCCTCGGGCATCATCGACCCGGCCAAGGTGACGCGCTCGGCGCTGCAGAACGCCGCCTCCATCGCGGCGCTCTTCCTCACCACCGAGGCCGTCATCGCCGAGAAGCCGGAGAAGACCCCTGCCGCTCCCGCCATGCCCGGCGGCGGCGACATGGACTTCTGACGCCTTCGAAGCACCCAGCAGCACCCAGCAGCACCCCGATCGGGCGATCCGGCACCAGGCCGGGTCGCCCGATTCCTTTTGGCGCCCCTTTCTGGACCGTGTGCTGGTGGCCCTTCCTGGACCGTGTGCTGGTGGCCCTTCCGGGGTCGTGAGCTGGTGGCCCTTCCGGGACCGCGTGGCTGGTGGCCCTTCCTGGACCGCGTGCTGGGGCTTTTCCAGGGCCGCGTGCCGGGGGCCTTTCCGGGGGGTCGCGACCAGTCGGGTCGGGCAGCCGGCGGGGCCGCT
>NZ_KZ559478.1:81378-175894 GCF_002850745.1 Nonomuraea indica | reverse complement strand
GCGGCGCCCCGCCACAGCCCCGCCGGCAGGCGCCTTCCCGGAGGTCCCGGGCCTCGTGCGGCGGGCAGTGCCGTACGGGGCTCCGGCCGGGCGGCGCGCGGAGGGCTGTGGCGGGGACGGTCAGACGCCGAAGTGGGGAATGATGTGGCCGCGGGCCAGGGTGTTGGCGGTGATGTTGAAGCCGACCACCGCCGGGCTCGCGTCGGAGTCGACGCCGAGCCGGTCGACGCTCAGGGCGTGGACCGTGAAGACGTAGCGGTGCGGCTCGCCGGGCGGAGGAGCGGCGCCGCCGTAGGCCTTCACGCCGTAGTCGTTGCGCGCGTGCGTCGCGCCCTCCGGCAGGCCCTTGAACTCCGGCGAAGTGCCGGCGCCCGTGGGCAGCTCGGTGACCGAGGCGGGGATGTCGAACAGCACCCAGTGCCAGAACCCGCTGCCGGTGGGCGCGTCGGGGTCGAAGCAGGTGACGGCGTAGCCGCGGGTGCCCTCCGGAGCGCCGGACCAGCGCAGGGCGGGTGAGAGATTCTGGCCCGTCATGCCCCAGTCGTTGAAGACGTGCAGGTCTCCCAGCCTCTCCCCGTCCATGATGTCGCCGCTCTCGACGGTGAGGGCGGGGACCGGCGGCAGGTGTTCGTGCGGAAGCGGTGCGGGCACGACGTCCTCCTTCGTTGACGGCCTTGCGTGGTCTTTCCCGCCATCCTAGGAGCGCGGCCGCCGTACGGCGGCTGTCCACGCGCCGGTGCGGGCCGGCGCCCGTCCGGCCGGGGCGCCGGGACGGCGACCGGCTAGGGTATGGCCATGTCGGCGAGAACCACCGCGCCCGCCTCGGATGCCGCCTCGACCGCACCGCGTCCTTGCACGCTGGGGCCGGCCCGCCACCCCCACGCCTTCGTCGGCGGCCGCCTGCGGGTGGGCCGCGCCCGATGACCCTGGACGACCTGGCGGCCCGCGCCCGCGGTCTGGTCACCGGCCCCGGGCGGGCCGTGCTCGGCATCACCGGTGGGCCGGGCGCCGGCAAGTCGACGCTGGCCGAGCACCTGGTGCGGGCGCTGCGGCAGGCCCCGCCGCCCGGCCACGCCGCCGACTGGGTGGCGTACGTGCCGATGGACGGCTTCCACCTCGCCGACGTCGAGCTCGACCGGCTGGGGCGGCGCGGCCGCAAGGGGGCGCCCGACACCTTCGACGCGGCGGGGTACGCGGCCCTGCTGCGCCGGCTGCGCGAGGACGAGGACGAGGTGGTCTACGCGCCCGCGTTCGAGCGCGAGCTGGAGCAGCCGGTCGCGGGGAGCATCCCGGTGTTCCGCGCGGCCCGGCTCGTCGTCACCGAGGGCAACTACCTGCTGCTCGACCGGGGCGACTGGAGGCGGGTGCGCGACTGCCTGGACGAGGTCTGGTACTGCGCCCTCGACTCCGGCGAGCGGCTGCGCCGCCTCGTCGCCCGGCACGAGAGGTTCGGCAAGGACCACGACGCGGCCGTGGCCTGGGTGATGGGGACCGACCAGCGCAACGCCGACCTGATCGCCACCACCCGGGACCGGGCGGACCTCGTGGTGCCCGACGACGTGCTGCGCACGATCGGCGGGCCCTGAGGTCAGGAGGCGAGCTGGGGCGGCAGCGGCTTGGCGTGCAGCACCGTCAGCGTGGTGACCGCGCGGGTCAGCACCACGTAGAGCCGGGCCAGCCCGCGCGGCTCGGCCTCGACGATGTCGGCCGGCTCCACCACGATGACGTGGTCGTACTCCAGACCCTTGGCCAGGCTCGCCGGGACGACCAGCAGCCGGTGCTCCTCGGTCGAGTCGGGGCCGAGGACGGCGTGGGCGATGCCGTCGAGCGAGCGTGACACCTCGCCGGTCATGGCGTCCGGCACGATCAGGCCGATCGAACCCTCGCGGGCCAGCGCCTCGCGCACGGCCGCGGCCACCTCGCCGCCCTGCCGTACGGACAGCGAACCGGCGCCGGGACGCAGCGAGCGGGGGGCGGCCAGGTCGGGGGCGATCGACGGCAGCAGCCGGGCGGCGTAGTCGAGCACCTCGCGCGGCACGCGGAAGCCCAGCGTCAGCTCCGTGACCTCGCCGTCCTGCCCGAGGTGCTCCAGCACGGTCCGCCACGAGCGGGCCGACCACGGCGTGGTGCCCTGGGCGAGGTCGCCCAGCACGGTGGCCGAGCCGTTGCGGCAGCGCCGGCCGAGCGCGCGCAGCTGCATCTCCGACAGGTCCTGCGCCTCGTCCACGACCAGGTGGCCGAGCGACGGCGTGCGCTCGATGAGGTCGGCCAGCTCGTCGAGGAGCGCCGCGTCGGCCGCCGACCACTTCGCCGACTTCCACCCCCGGTACGGCTTGGGCCACAGCAGCAGTCGCTGCTCGTCGGGCGTCAGGTCGGTCCTGGCCGCGAGGGCGAGGAAGTCGGCGTCGGACAGCAGCCGGAAGAGCACCTGCTCGGGCACCAGTTTCGGCCAGACCGCGTCGACGAGCTGCTTGACCGGCTTGGAGCGGGCCACGGCGTCCTGCACCCGGTCGTCGGGCGAGTCGCCGCGCTGTTCCATCCGGACCAGGACCTGGTGCGCCAGCCGCTGGGCCAGCGCCGCCCGGCCGGGAGCGTAGCGGGTGGTGCCGCGCAGCGAGGCGACGATCTCACGCACCTCGTAGTCGGCGACGCGGAAGCGGTGGGCGCCCCTGGAGTAGACCAGTCCCTCCTCGGGCTTGACGATGTGCAGCCACAGCGCTCGCTCCAGCACCTTGGCCATCCGGGCGTCGCCCTTGACCGTGGAGACCGCCGGGTCCTCGGCGGCGGCGTGCTCGCCGAGCAGGCCCGCCACCGTCGTCTGGTCGACCTTCACCTCGCCGAGCGCCGGGAGCACCGAGGAGATGTACGACAGGAACGCCCGGTTGGGGCCCACGATCATCACGCCGGACCGGGCCAGCCGCTCGCGGTGCGTGAACAGCAGGTAGGCGGCCCGGTGCAGGCCCACAGCGGTCTTCCCGGTGCCGGGAGCACCCTGGACGCAGACGGTCTGGCCGAGCGTCGAGCGGACGATCTCGTCCTGGTCGGGCTGGATGGTGGCCACGATGTCGCGCATCGGGCCGGTGCGGGGGCGCTCGATCTCCTCGGTGAGGATGCGGGAAGGACCGATCTGGCCGCCCTCGGTGAGCGGCTCGTCCTCGAACGCGGTCAGCGCGCCGCCGTGGTAGCCGAAGCGGCGCCGCCGTACGACGCCCATCGGGTCGGCGGGGCTGGCCTGGTAGAAGGCCCGTGAGACCGGGGCGCGCCAGTCGACGACGAGGGGGCGGCTGTTGCCGTCGTGCACATGGCGGCGGCCGACGTGGATGACGCCGGGCAGGTCGTCGCCGGCCTCGCGGTCGAGGCGGCCGAAGAACAGCGGCGTGTCGGGGTGGTCGGCGAGCGCGGCCACCCGCTGGTCGAGCAGCGACTGGAGGATCTGCTGGGAGACCCAGTCGCCGGCGGCGTCGGCGGACAGCGACTGGGCGTGGGCGCGCATGGCCTTGAGCGCGGCGCGCGCCTCGGCCAGGTGGGCCTGCTCGGCGGCGAGGACGTCGGTGGGTATGTCGGGTGCCAACTGGTGTGCGGGCATGCGAAAGCGCCTCCCTGCGGAGTGAACGAGGTGGGTAACCGGTAGCGAATCGGTCAGTCTAGTGCGGCCCTGCAGAGGCTTCCACCGGATTTACCCCGGGTAGGTGAAGGCCGTGGGACGTGTCCGCCTGGGCTTCTCGCCGATCATCCCGACGATCGCCGGCTTCCTGCTGGCCGCTCTGTGGGGGCTTTCGGTGTTCGCCGGGTGGGGGCTGGAGGCGTTCTGCGCGGGTGGGGAGGCGCCGGCCGACTGCTCGCGGCGGCTCGGCACGGTCTCGGCCGTGTCGGGGTTGTTCGCGGTGCTGGCGGCCTGCTGCACGGCCGCCGCGTGGCTGGTGCCCCGGTCGCGGCGCGATCCGGCCGTGTTCACCCGGGTCATGGGGGCGGCCGTGGTCGTCTGGGTGGCCGCCGTGGCGGTGCTGTTCGTGGGCGGTCTCCTGGCGAAATGACCAACCTTGGAGATCCCTGGCAATACCGCGAAATTTGGGCATAGTAGGTGGGATTGCCGGATCATGGGGGTATGTCGCAGGCGGTTCGGTTGCGGCGGCGGAATCACTGATGTGAGGGGGGTGGTTCGATTGTCGACGGCCCGCGGAGTCTCCTGGACGTGACAGGCGCCAGGGTCCGGCCGCTCGGGAAGTGAGCGGCCGGGCCGCGCCCTGCCGCTCCCGCCCGCCCCGCAGCGTCAGACCTCGTCGAGCACGTCGTCCGCGTCGATGATCTGGTACGCGTACCCCTGCTCGGCCAGGAACCGCTGCCGGTGCGCCGCGAACTCCTGGTCCACCGTGTCGCGGCTGACGACCGTGTAGAAGCGCGCGCCCCCGCCGCCCGACTTGGGGCGCAGCACCCGGCCCAGCCGCTGGGCCTCCTCCTGGCGTGACCCGAACGTGCCCGACACCTGGATGGCCACCGACGCCTCCGGCAGGTCGATGGAGAAGTTGGCCACCTTGGAGACGACCAGCACCTGGATCTCCTTGTCGCGGAAGGCCTGGTAGAGCCGCTCGCGCTCCTTGATCCGCGTCTCGCCCTTGATGACCGGCGCGTTCAGGTGCTCGCCCAGCTCGTCGAGCTGGTCGATGTACTGGCCGATGACCAGCACCTGCTCGCCCAGGTGGCGGCGCACCAGCGCCTCGGTGACGCGCGTCTTGGACGGCGTGGTGGAGCAGAACCGGTAGCGCTCCTCCTGCTCGGCCATCGCGTACGCGAGCCGCTCCTCGTCGGTGAGCGTGACCCGCACCTCGACGCAGTCGGCCGGTGCGATCCAGCCCTGGTGCTCCATCTCCTTCCACGGCGCGTCGTAGCGCTTGGGGCCGATCAGCGAGAACACGTCGCCCTCGCGGCCGTCCTCGCGCACCAGCGTCGCCGTCAGCCCGACCCGCCTGCGCGCCTGCAGGTCGGCCGTCATCCGGAAGATCGGCGCGGGCAGCAGGTGCACCTCGTCGTAGACGATGAGCCCCCAGTCGCGCGCGTCGAACAGCTCCAGATGGCTGTAGACGCCCTTCCGCCGGGTCGTCATCACCTGGTAGGTGGCGATGGTGACGGGCCGGATCTCCTTCTTGGAGCCGGAGTACTCGCCGATCTCGTCCTCCGTCAGCGAGGTCCGCCTGATCAGTTCCTGCTTCCACTGGTGGGCGCTGACCGTGTTGGTGACCAGGATCAGTGTGGTGGCCTGGGCGTGGGCCATCGCCGCCGCCCCGACGATCGTCTTGCCGGCGCCGCAGGGCAGCACCACCACGCCGGAACCGCCGTGCCAGAACGCGTCGGCGGCGGCCTGCTGGTAGGGCCGCAGCGACCAGCCCTCCTGCGCCAGCTTGATCGGGTGGTGCTCGCCGTCCACGTAACCGGCCAGGTCCTCGGCCGGCCAGCCGAGCTTGAGCAGCGCCTGCTTGACGTTGCCCCGGTCGCTCGGGTGCACGATCACCGAGTCGGCGCCCAGGCGCTCGCCCAGCATCGGCTGGATCTTCTTGGAGCGCAGCACCTCCTCCAGCACGGCCCGGTCGGTGGAGGTCAGGACCAGGCCGCTGACCGGGTGCTTCTCCAGCCTGAGCCGGCCGTACCGGGCCATGGTCTCGGCGATGTCGACGAGCAGCGCGTGCGGCACCGGATAGCGGCTGTAGCCGATCAGCGCGTCGATCACCTGCTCGGCGTCGTGGCCCGCCGCACGGGCGTTCCACAGCGCGAGCGGCGTGACGCGGTAGGTGTGCACATGCTCGGGCGCGCGCTCGAGCTCCGCGAACGGCGCGATCGCCTTGCGGCACTCGTCGGCCCGGTCATGGTCGACTTCGAGAAGCAGGGTCTTGTCCGACTGGACGATGAGCGGGCCGTCGTTCACGGACTTTCCTTCCTACGGCTGACCCCTATCCAACACATCAGGCGCCGGGAACAGTCCCCGAACGAGGAATCGGCTCACGTCAATCGTCGAAGGCGCCGATCACACCCAGGAAGACGAACAGACCGATGGTCAGCACGAACCCCGCCCCGAACAGCACCCAGCTCCACACCAGCAGCCCGCGGGCCTTGTCGGGCTCGGTGGCCGACCGGCCCATCGCCAGGCCCGCCAGGATGGAGCCGGGAATGGCCAGCAGGTTGCAGCACGAGACGACCGCGAGCAGGTTGAGCACCAGGGCGACGATGGCGGAGGCCTGCGGGCCCTGCCCGGACGGGCGCGGCGGAGGCCCGTAACCCTGCCCGTAGTGCGGGGGCGGCTGATCCCCGTAGGGCGCGCCGTAGGGCTGATAGGGGTAGCCGCCGGGCGGATCCTCGTGGCTCATGTGCTCACATCTATCACGAAACGTCCATGGCGCTCACCCGACCGAGTCACCCGATGGGGCAGACCCTGACGGGAAGCGCCCATCTCCATCGTCATCTGTCAGCCGAGCATCGCCCGCAGCGCCTTACGGTCGAGCTTGAGCACGCTGGTGACCGGAATCGTGTCCACGATCCGCACCTCGCGCGGATACCGCACCCGCCCCACCCGCTCCCGCGCCCAGCCGACCAGCGCGTCGGCCGTCACCGTCGCACCCGGCCGGAGCTGGACGAACGCCACGACCTCCTCGCCCACCCGCGGGTCCGGCCGGCCCACCACGCCCGACATGACGACGTCGGGATGCCGGTCGAGCACGTCCTCCACGTCCCGCGGGAACACGTTGAACCCGCCCCGGATGATCAGGTCCTTCTTGCGGTCCACGACGTAGAGGTAGCCGTCGTCGTCCACGCATCCGATGTCGCCCGTGCGCAGCTCGCCGCCCGCCAGCGTGGTGCCCGCCGGGTCGGGCCCGTGCTCGCCCCAGTAGCCGAGCATCAGGGCCTCGCCCCGCACACAGATCTCGCCCACGTCGCCGCACTCCACCTCCTCGCCGGAGGAGTCGCGGATCGTGATCTCGTAGCCGGGCAGCGGCAGCCCGACGCTGCCCACCCGCCGCCGGCCCGGCGGGTTGAACGAGGTGACCGCGCTCGTCTCGGTCAGGCCGTAGCCCTCCAGGATCTGCGTGCCGGGCATCCGCCGCTCGAACTCCTCCAGCGTCTCCCGCCCGAGCGGCGCCGCCCCGCACGTCAGGAACGCCAGGTCCGGCAGAGGATGCTCCTCCAGCGGCTCGGCCAGCAGCATCCGCAGCATGGCCGGCACGACCGTGCCGTAGCGCACCCGCTGCCCGGCCGCCAGCGACAGGAACGCCTTCGGGTCGAACCACCGCATCAGCACCGCCTGCTGCGGCTCCGTGGCGTGCATCCCGGCCACCGTCACGATCAGCCCGTACGCGTGGGACAGCGGCACCGGCACGATGGCGCGGTCGAGCCCTTCCTGATGGGACATCGCGAAGGACGCCCTGGCCACCTGCCAGAGCCCGCGATGGCTGAGCATGACGCCCTTGGCCCGGCCGGTGGTGCCGCCCGTGTACATGAGCGCGGCCAGGTCGGCGGGGTCGCGCGGCACCGGGCCGTGCTCGTCCGCCCGTTCCAGCTCCCCGGTGTCCACGAACGTGCGCACGCCCGGCGCGGCAGCCTCGACGGTGGGCAGCAGCTCCGGAGAGGTCACGATCGCCGCGGCGCCGCTGTCGGTCACGATGTGCCGCAGCTCCTCGGCCCCCACCAGGAACACCACGGGCGTCACCACGGCGCCGGCCGCCCAGAGCGCCTGGTAGACGATCGGCACCTCCGGCGAGTTGGCCATCATCACCACGACCCGGTCGCCGGGCCGGACACCCGCCTCGACGAACCCTCCGCAGGCTCGCCGCGCCCGCTCGGCGAGCGCGTGGCTGCGGTGCCAGACCCCCTCGTAGAACACCGAGTCGTGGTCGCCGAACCTGTCCCACGACTCCTCGGCCAGCCTGCCCAGCGTCAGCTCGCTCACGGTCCCAACCTCGCGCGATCTTGAGCGCGCGTCAAGACAGCCCGGCCACTCCGGTGATGCGGTGCAGGGCGAATCGGTGCACGGCCGCCCGGGTCTCGTCGTACGCGGTCAGGTAGCCGCCCTCCATCCGGGCCGGCTCCAGGATGCGGGAGGTGGCGTTGCCCTGGGAGTCGAGGTAGCCGATCCACACCCGGACGCCCTGCCGGATCGCGTCCTGCAGGGCGGAGATCGTCGCCGTCGCCGGGCCGCGCGGGATCGCGCCGGACGGCGCGGCGACGGGCTCGCGGCGGGCGAGGTGCGCCGCGTCGCCGGCCCGCAGCGCCTTGACGGCCGCCGCCGCCACCTCGGGGTCGAGGCCGTTGCCCGGCGGGACCGGCCGGGTGACGGGCCCGCCCTCCGTGCGCCTGCTGTCGAGCTGCGAGATGATCACGTCGCCGTCCAGCGACTCCGCCACCGGCGCGTAGCCCATCGCCCGCAGCGAGTCGACCAGCGCGGCACGCGACGTGCGCGAGGCGATCACCGTCGGGGCGAGCCTGCGCAGCCGCAGCGCCGCCGAGCGTCGGTCGGCCACGATCTGGTCCAGCAGGGCGGGGTCGTCGCAGCGGACGTAGGCACTGGCCGTGCCCACCCGGATCCGCCCGTGCCGGCGCGCCACGTCGGCGATGAGGTAGGACAGCGCCTGCGGCACCGGCGTGGCCGAGTGGCGCGCGAGGGCGGCCAGCAGTTCCTCGGCGCCCTGGCCGGCGTCGAGCGCCCGCCGGATCGAGTCGTCGCCGAACCGATAGACGGTCGCCCCGCCCTTCGACTCGACGTCGGCGGCCAGCGTCATCCACCGGTTGAGCTCGCTGGTCAGCGGCCCCGGCGCGACGGCGGTCAGGTCGGCCTGGAGCAGCACGTGGTCGACCGGCTCCGGCAGCAGCGGCGCGAGGATCCCCGCCGCGTCGTCGCCGGCCAGCAGCGCGCGCCCGTGCCCGGACAGGGCGCCGAGCCCCGTCACGCCGACCTGCTCCGCCTCGCGCAGCGCGAACTCGGTGAGCTGCTCGCGCAGCGGCCCGCGACGGCGCGGCTGCTCCCAGGCCAGCCGGTCGAGCAGCGAATCCAGGGAGGGCGCCAGTCCGGGCGCGGCGGCGACCACGCCCAGCGCCGCGGAGCGCACCGGCGCGGCCGATGACCTGCGCAGGTCGGCGTGCAGGGCGTTGAGCGGCCGGTCACGCTCGTCGCGCTCGCCGACCAGGCCCGGCACCCGGTCCATCTGCAGCCAGGCCTGCGCCAGCGTCACCCACCGGTCGGCCGTCGAGCGGACCCGCCACAGGTCGTAGCCGCTGGTCGGCAGCCACTCCCCGTCGACGCTGCCGCCGGCCGCGACCAGGCCCGCCGCGTGCGCCACCTCCACGACCAGCGCCGCCGCCCACTCCGGCAGGTCCAGCTCGGTGGCGGTGCGCTTCATGTCGCGCACGCCGAGCCCGCCGGTGCGCAGCACCCCGGGCGGGTCGATGCTCCACCGCTCGCACAGCTCCTCGACCGACCTGACGAACGCGAACGCCTGCCCGGCCGCCGTCCGGTCGGCCTGCTTCTGGTCGCGCGGCGTGCCCTCCAGCGCGGGAGGCACGGCCAGCAGGTCCCGGTGCACCCGGCCGCCACGCAGGTGCAGCGCCACCTCGCGCGGCAGCGTCACGCTCTCCTCGCCCGTCGCCGCGAGCAGCCCGCGTGCCAGGAGCTGCTCGATGGGGGAGCGGGCGGAGCCGACGCGCACCTCGCGCCGCGCGTTGGGCACCCGGCCGGTCGGCGGGCCCCAGGCGAGCTGGTCGAGCGCCGCCCTGGCCTCGTCGGAGACCTCGCCGACGAGGCCCGCCGGGTCGGCGAGCGCGGCGGCCAGGCGGTCCCGGCCGGTGCCCGTCGTGCCCGGGGCGACGTCGTCGGCCAGCTCGTCGAGCTGCTCGGGCGGGTGGTGGCGGAACACGTCGACGGCGGCCGGCCCCAGCCCCGCCGGGTCGTCGAGCACCTTGCGCACTCCGGGGGACAGGTCGAGCCCGTCGTCGGGGCCGTACACGAGGGCCAGGTCGCGCAGCCGGTCGAGGGCTGCCGACAGGGCCGGCTCCGGCTCGCCGGCCGCGAGGGCGCGGCCCACCAGCTTGCCCAGCTCCGCCTTCGGCACGGGGGCGCCGAGCACGGCGAGCGTCTCGACGACCGCGAGGGTGAACCGGTCGAGCCGGTCCAGTGCCCGGCCGATCGCCGACGGGCTGGCGGCCCGGGAGGCCAGGCCCTCCAGATGGGCGGGCACCGGGGTGATCAGCTCGGGGCGTGCGGAGACGAGCGCCCGCAACTGGTCGTCGGTGCGCCCCCTGATCCACTCCGTGAACTCCATCGATGCCATGGTATGTCCCGCCTGATCGGGGCAGCGGAGGCCGCGCGGTGGTCGCGGGGCGGCGATGAGAGGCCGCGCGGTGGTCGCTCTGTGGCGGTGAGGACGCCGCGCGGTCGCCGCGGGGTGGTCGCGCGGTCTCCCGTCAGGTCACCGGCGCGGGGCAGGGCAGCAGGCCGGCGGCCAGCCGCACCCACGCGGCGACGAACCGGTCCTTGTCCACGTGCCCCGGGCACTCGCCCACGGTCTCCTGGAACAGCCGGTAGTGCACCACCGCCCCGGCGAGCACCGCGGCGACGGCGTGCCAGTCGGCGTCGGCGTCGGCGTACTCGGGCTGGGTGCCGAACCACGTCGTCATGGCGTCGTACATGGGCTGCAGCAGCCCCTCGCGGACGACCGCGACCAGCTCGGGGAACTGGCTGAGGTCGCGGAAGAACACCCGGGTGAGCTCCGACTCCTCGCGCACCTTGGCCAGCCCGGCCCGGCAGAGCCGCGACAGCCGCGCCTGCAGGTCGGCGGAGTCCTCCATGTCGCCCAGCACCGCCAGGCTCTCGGCCACCTGCGTGCGGGTGCGGGCGGCGTGCTCGGTGATCGCCGCGGCCAGCAGCTCGTACTTCGACCGGAAGTGCCGGTACAGGCCCCCGGCGCCGGGCGACAGGCCCGAGGCAGCCTCGATCTCGGCCACCGACGTGGCGGCGTAGCCCCGCTCCGCGAACAGCCGCAGGGCCTCGTGGATGATCCGCTCGCGGGTGCTCACGGGCGCGCGCGTGGCCGACGGGCCGCCGGTCTCTGGCGATCTGTTCATGTCCTGGCGACACCTCCCCGAGGAGCGTAGTCGTCGCGGCGGGGAGCTCCGGGGGCGTTGGGCGAGCCCGGTGCTCGTTTGGCATGCTGCATCCTGTGGGGATATCGGTGGGTTTCGATCTTGACTTGACGTTGGCCGACACGCGGACGGGCATCGCCGCCGTCTACGACGAGGTCTCGGGCCGTCTCGGCGTCCCGATCGACAGCGCCGCGGTCATCACCCGGCTCGGGCCGCCGCTGGAGCAGGAGCTGGCCAACTGGCTGCCGCCGGAGGAGGTGCCGGCCGCCGCCTCGCTGTTCAGGGAGCTGTACCCGCGGCTGGCCTTACCGGCGACGACGGCGATGGCCGGGGCGGCGGAGGCGGTGCGGGCCGTGCGCGCCGCCGGCGGCCGGGTCATCGTCGTGACGGGCAAGAACGTCCGCGACGCGACGAGCACGATCGAACTTCTCGGGTTCGAGGTGGACGAGGTCGTCGGCTCGCTCTTCGGGGCGGCCAAGGGATCGGCGCTCGCGCGGTTCGGCGCCGCCGCCTATGTTGGTGACCATGTCGCCGACATCGAGGCGGCGCGGGCGGGCAACGCCGTCAGCGTGACGGTCGCGACCGGCCCCTACACGGCGGAGGAGCTGCGTGATCACGGAGCCGACGTGGCGCTGGGCGACCTGACCGAGTTCGCCGCCTGGTATTCGGGCTGGCGGCCGCCCGCCGAACGCGGGCGATCATGAGTGTTTACCCGGTCGCCCCCGAGCGCTCGGGGGCATAACCTTACATCGCATCCATTCCCAGACGACTGTCCCGAACGAGGTCCCTCCTGTGCCGAGTGGCAAGGTCAAGTGGTACGACGCCGACAAGGGTTTCGGCTTCCTCACCCGTGACGACGGCGGTGAGGTATTCGTGCATTCCTCCGCGCTGCCCGCCGGCGCCGGGCCACTCAAGCCCGGCCAGAAGGTGGAGTTCGGCGTGGCGGAGGGCCGGCGCGGCCAGCAGGCCCTTTCGGTCCGCATCCTGGAGCAGCCTCCGACGCTGGCCAAGACCAAGCCCAAGGGCAAGCGGAAGAAGCCCGACGAGATGGTCGTCATCGTCGAGGACCTGATCAAGCTCCTCGACGGGGTGTCGACCTCCTACCAGCGGGGCAAGCACCCCGACGCGGCCCACGCCAAGAAGATCGCCCAGGTGCTGCGGGCCGTCGCCGACGACCTCGACGCCTGACCGCGCCCCCTGACCCGGCCCCTCGTCCCCGCGCCGCGCTAGGTGTTCGGGTTGGTGAGGGGCTTGGTCGAGTCGAGGGTGTCACGGGGCTCGGGGCGTCCTTCGCGTACGGTCGCGTCGAGCCGCTCCTCGACGGCCCGCAGCCGGGCCCGCCGGCGGATCGCCAGCCAGCCCAGGGCGGCCGTCAGCGCCACGGCGAGCGTGACCAGCCCGGCCAGGCTGCTCTCGGTCAGCGACAGCACGAGCCCGACCAGCCCGCCGAACACCCACGCGAGCTGCAGCAGCGCCTCCACCACGCCGAAGGTGGACGAGCGCACCTCCTCGCCGATCTCCCGCTGCACGATCGCGTCCAGTGCGAGCTTGCCGAGCTCCTGCGCGAACGCCGTGACGACGGAGATCGCGAAGGCCGTCCACAGGCCGAAGAAGATCGCGGTCACGATCGTCGTGACGCTGGTGAGGGCCAGCGTGAGCAGCACGATCACCTGCGGCGAGTTGTTGCGCGCCCAGTTGGCGACGGCCGCGCCGGCCAGGCCGCCCAGCCCGGCCGCCGCCGCGAGCAGCGCGATCGTCCTCGGCACGTCGAACAGCGGGGCGGGCCCGGCCAGCCACGGCACCTGGCCGTCCTGCACCAGGAAGAGCAGGAAGAACAGCAGGAAGCCGGAGAACAGCCGGATCGCCACGTTGGCCCACATCGCCTCGGCCACCGCCGGGCCCACCTGCAGCAGGGTCCGCCACCGGGGGGCGTGGCCCTCGTCGCCGTCCTCCTCCAGGTCGGGCGCGTCGACGTGCCGCGGCAGCCGGACGGCGAACACCCCGACCAGCAGGAACACCACCATCGCGATGCGCAGCACCGGGGCGCTGCCGAGCCAGGCCGCCAGGCCCGCGCCGACCGGCACCATCACGCCGGCCGACACCAGCGAGAACAGGGCGACGCGGGCGTTGGCGGACACCAGCGTGATGTCGGCGGGCAGCACGCTCGGCATGATCGCCGCGCGTGAGACGTTGTAGGCCTTCGACAGCACCAGCACGCCCAGCGCCCCGCCGAACAGGGTCACCAGGTCGCCCGGCCCAACGGCGGCGGCCATCGCGAAGCACAGCAGCCCGCGGCCGAACAGCGTGCCCGCCATCACGTAGCGGCGGCCCGACCTGAACCGGTCGAGGATCGGCCCGACGAACGGCGCCAGCAGCGCGAACGGCAGCATGGTGATGACCAGGTAGAGCGCCACCGGCCCGCGCGCCTCGCCGACGGGCACCCCGAAGAACACCGTGCTGGCGAGCGCCACCGTGACCAGCGTGTCGCCCACGCTGTGCCCCGCGGTCAGCTCGATCAGGCGGCCCAGCCCGGTGCGGCCGGCTCCGCCCGCGTGGGTGAGGCGGCGGGTGGCCCGGCCCACCGAGCGGGCGCCCCTGGCCGTCGCGACCCCGGCTCGCCGGGCGCCCCGGGCCGTGGCCAGGCCGGCGCGTCTGGTGCCGCTCGCGGTGGCCCGGCCGGCGCGCGCGGTGGCGCGGGAGGCGTCGGCGATGCCTCGCCCGACCCGCCGCGAGACCTCGCGCGCCCTGTCCCAGCCACCGTCCACGCCTACCAGTCTTACCCGATCTCCCCTCGCGGGCGGCGCGACCTCGGGCGCCCTCGTGTCGGCGGGTCCGGCGCCGGAGGGCCGCCGCCGGAGGCCGGACTCGTGGCCGTGTGGGGGTTCCGTCCGGTTCCGGATGGGGCGGATCCCCCGCTGTCGGCACCTTCGGGTCCGGCCATGGGTGAGAATGAAGTGTGAGCGAACAGCACCTTTCGCCGGAGGCGGGCCGATGAGCCGGACCAGGACCCGCGTCTCCGCCCCCGACCAGGCCTGTGTCGCCGCGGTCGATCTGGCGCGCGCCGCCGCCGAGGAGCTCGCGCGGCCCGGCGAGCCCGGCGACCACCTGGGCTACGAGTCCGAGGGCGACCGGATCGTCACCCACTTCTTCGCCTGCCTCGACCGGGCCTACCGCGGCTGGCGGTGGGCGATCACCGTGACCCGCGCCTCGCGGGCGAAGAAGGTCACGGTCAGCGAGGCCGTCCTGCTGCCCGGCCCCGGGGCGCTGCTGGCGCCCGAGTGGCTGCCGTGGAGCGAGCGGCTGCGTCCGGGTGACCTCGGCGTCGGCGACCTGCTGCCGACCCCCGAGGACGACGACCGGCTCGTGCCCGGGTTCACCGACACCGGCGACGACGCGGACCACCAGATGGTTTTCGAGTACGGCCTGGGCCGGGCACGTGTGCTCTCGGCCATCGGCAGGGACCTGGCTGCCAGGCGCTGGCACTCGGGCGAGCACGGGCCGCACACTCCGATCGCACACGCCGCTCCCGCGCAGTGCTCCACCTGCGGTTTCTACTGGCCGCTGTCGGGTGAGTTGAGGCTGACCTTCGGGGTCTGCGCCAACGAGTACGCGCCCGACGACGGCAGGGTGGTCGCCGCCGACCACGGCTGCGGGGCGCACTCCGAGGCCGCCGTCATGCCGCCCCCCGTCGAGCAGGCCACCCCGATCCTCGACGACCTGGGGTTCGACCTGCTCGAGGAGGAGGCGGGCTCGGTGGACGAGCGGGCCCAGGAGGAGCTCGGGCACTCCTGATCCGCCAACGGGTCGGGGAGTGTCGGCGCGGGCCGCTAACCTACGGTGGCCCCCCTACCCTCAACCAGGATCGTGATCGATGACCGACACCTTCGGCACTGACCGGATGCGGGCCGCCGTGCTCGCCGCATGGACGGCCTCGCCCGCCCGCTTCCGCGAGGACGCCAACGCCGAGGAGGACTTCGCCCTCGGCGGCTACCGCGACCGGCTGATCGTCGAGCTCGCCCAGAACGCCGCCGACGCGGCCCTGCGCGCGGGCGTGCCCGGAGTGCTGCGGCTGACGCTGCGCGGCGACGTGCTGACGGCCGCCAACACGGGCGCGCCTCTCGACGCCACCGGCGTGGAGAGCCTCGCGACGCTCCGCGTGTCCGGCAAGCGCGGCGAGGCGGGTGCGGCGGGGCGGTTCGGTGTCGGGTTCGCCGCGGTCGTCTCCGTCTGTGACGCGCCGTCGATCGGCTCGCGCGGCGCGCAGGCGGTGCGCTGGTCGCGCGAGGAGACGGCCGCGGTGGTGGCCGGGGTGCCGGAGCTGGCCGGCGAGCTGGCCTCCCGATCCGGTCACGTGCCGCTGCTGCGCCTGCCGTTCACGGCCGAGCCGATGGACGTGCCTGATGGATTCGACACGCTGGTCCGGCTCCCGCTGCGCGACGAGGCGGCGGTCGCGGCCGTGCGGCGGATGCTGGAGGAGACCAGCCCGGCGCTGCCGCTGGGCATGCCCGCGCTCACGGCCATCGAGATCGACCTCGACGGCGAGGTCCGCACGGTGCACGCCGACGGCTGGCACGTGGTGTCGGAGTCGGGGGAGTTCACGCCCGAGGAGGTGGCGGCGCTCTTCGCCGACCGGCCGACCGAGGAGCGCACCAGGCCCTACTGGTCGGTCCGCTGGGCCGTCCCGCACACGGGCACGGGCGAGCCGGGGCCGCTGCCCGCGACGGTGCCGCCCGTGGTGCACGCCCCCACGCCCAGCGACGAACCTCTCGACCTGCCCGTCCTGCTCATCGCCTCCTTCCCGATGGCCACCGACCGGCGGCACGTGGCCAAGGGGCCGCTGACCGACTTCCTCGTCGACAGGGCCGCCGACGCCTACGTCAGGCTGCTGCGCGAGCTGCCGCGCACGCCGAGGCTGCTCGACCTGGTGCCCGCGCTCATGGGCAAGGGCGAGCTCGACGCCCGCATCCGCCGCGCCATCCTGCTGCGGCTGCCCGACACGCCGTTGCTGCCCGCGCTGTCGGCGCCGGAGCCCGACGTGCAGACGCCGTCGTTCGCCGACGCCGAGGTCTACGAGCCCGACGCCGAGTGGCGCGTCGAGCATCCGGCCAGGGAGCCGCAGGGCGACGGCTGGGTGGTCGCGGGCCGCGAGGCGGCCGTGGTCGCCGGGGCCGCCGACCTGCTGGCCGCCGTCGCCCCCTTCGTGCCCGGCCTGCTGCCCGCCGGCTGGCCCGCCCGGCACCCGGCGATGGTCTCGCTCGGCGTGCGCCGGGTGGAGCTGGCCGAAGTGGTCGACCTGCTGTCGGGGGAGGCAGTCGAGGGCCGCGAGCCGTCGTGGTGGCGTTCGCTGTACGAGGTGCTGCCCGCCGACGACCCCGAGTCGCTCGGCGCGCTGCCGGTGCCGCTGGCCGACGGCCGCCTGGTCCGCGGCCCGCGCGGCACCCTCATCCTGCGGCTCGACGGTCACGGCGGGCTCGACCTGACCCCCCTCGGGCTGCGCATCGTGCACCCCGACGCCGCCCATCCGGCCCTGCTGCGGCTGGGCGCGGCCGAGGCGACCCCGCGCACGATCCTCGACGACCCGCTCACCAGGGAGGCGGTCGCCCAGTCGCTCGACAACCCCGACCCGGAGCCGGTGGCGCGGGCGGTGCTGTCGCTGGTCGAGGCCGCCGGTCTGGCCCCCGGCGAGGCGCCGGGGCTGGCCGCGCTGGCGCTGCGCGGCGTCGACGGCGAGCTCTACCCGGCGGGCGAGCTCATGCTGGCCGAGGGCGCGCTGGCCAAGCTGGTCGGGCCCGACAGCCACCTCGGCGTCGTGGCGGCCGACCTGGTGGAGACCTACGGCTCGCGGGTGCTGGCCGCCACGGGCGTGCTCGACGGGTTCGCGGTGGCGCACGACTCCGACGTGCTGCTCGACCACGACGACTGCGACCACGACCTCGACGGCGAGGCCGAGTGGCTCGACCACGTCATCGACCTGCTGCCCGACCTGGACGTGCCTCCCGTCGTGGCCGACTTCGCGGCCGTGCGCGACCTGGAGCTGGTCGCCGACTGGCCGGCCGCGCTGGCGCTGCTCACCAGGCCGCCGCTGCGGGCCGCGCTGCACCCGCTGCGCGTCGGCGGCGTCGAGGTGCCGTCCTACACCGCGTGGTGGCTGGGCGAGCACCCGGTCCTCGACGGGCGCCGGCCGCGCGAGCTGCGGCTGCCCGGCGCCGACCCGCTGCTGCAGGGCCTCTACGCCGACGCACCCGCCGGGCTCGACGAGGGGGCGCTGGCCATGCTCGGCGTGCGCACCACGCTGGCCGAGCTGCTGGCCTCCCACGGCGGTCCGGAGGAGCTGCTCGACCTGATGGCCGACGAGTCCCTGGAGGTCGACCGGGCCCAGCTGCGCGCCCTGTGGATGGCGCTGGCGGGCGTCGCGCCCGAGCGGGTGGCGCCGCCCTCCCGGGTGCGTGCGGTGCTGCACGGCGACATCGTGGTGGCCGCGGCCGACGACGCCGTCGTGGTGGAGGCGCCCGACCTGCTGCAGCTCGTCGCCGAGCGGCCGCTGGTGCTCGCCCCCTACGACCTGGCAGAGGCGCTGTCGGAGCTGCTCGACCTGCCGCTCGCCGGTGAGCTGGCCAGCGGTGAGGTCACCTCCGAGGGCGTCGTCCGGCCGGTGCCGCCCGAGGTGCGCTCCCTGCTCCCCACGGCCCCCGAGACCTACGTCGAGCACGAGAAGCTGCTGGTGGACGGGGTGGCCTGCACGTGGCGGTTCTTCGAGGGCGCCGTGCACTGCACCGGGGTGGAGGGGCTGGCGCGCGGGCTGGCCTGGGCGACCGGCCAGTGGAACGACCGGCTCGCCGTGGCGGCGCTGCTGCGCGACCCGGCCGCCGTCCCCCTGCTCCTCGCCGAGGCCGACCTGTCCTGATCGCCCGCCCGGCCCGCGCCGCCGGGCGCGTAACGCCGGGCCCGCGCCGCCGGGCCCGTAACGCCCGGCCCCGTAACGCCCATCCCCGCTCGGTGGCGCCGTCACCTCCAGGGTGGCGGCGCCGGAGCGGTGGCCGGGCGAGTGAGGCCCGGGCGGGTCCGGTGGGTCGGTGAGCCGGGGAGTCAGGCGTCCGGTGGGTCCGGTGAACCGGGGGAGTCAGGCGGTCCGGGGTCAGGCGGTCCGGGGTCAGGCGGTCTGGGGTCAGGCGGCGGGGCAGGAGGTGTTCGCCGCCGGGACCTTGCCGCTCAGGACGTAGGCGTCGACCAGGCGCATGACGCACGAGCTGCCGCTGAGGTAGGCGCCGTGGCCCTCACCCTCGTAGGTGACCAGGACGCCGGTCTTGAGCTGCTTGTTCAGGCTGACGGCCCACTGGTACGGCGTGGCGGGGTCGCCCTTGCCGCCGATGACGACGATCGGGGCGGAGCCGGTGGCGTCGATCCTCTTGGCCTCGTCGCTGCCCTTCGCCGGCCAGGAGGAGCAGGCCGTGACGGGGCTGTCGGTGGACAGGACGGGGAAGACCTTCTCGACCTTCTCGTTGATCGCGGCGGTCTCGGCGCGGCCGGGGCGCTCGGCGCTGTCCACACAGGTGATCGCCTGCAGGCTGGTCATCATGGTGGAGTACGTGCCGTCGGGCTTGCGGCCGGTGTAGGAGTCGGCCAGCGCCAGCAGCGCGGCGCCGTCACCCTTGATCGCGGACGCGGCGGCCTGCTCCAGCATCGGCCAGGTCGCCTTGGCGTACAGCGGGGTGATGACGGCGAGCTGGCCGAGGCCGTGCGTCAGGCGGCGCGAGCCCACCTTGAGCGGCCTGGTCTTCAGCCCTTCCACCAGCTTCTCGACGTTCTCCTTCACTTCGGCGGGGGTCTTGCCGAGGTCGCAGCCCTGCGCGACGCAGCTCTTGGCGAACGCCTCGAACGAGGTCGCGAAGCCGGTGGCCTGGGTGACGGCCCGCTCCTCGAACGTGACCGTCGGGTCGTAGGCGCTGTCCAGGACGAACCTGCCGACGTTCGCCGGGAAGTGGGTGGCGTAGACGGCGCCGAGGTGCGTGCCGTACGAGAGGCCGAAGTAGTTGAGCTTGTCGTCGCCGAGCGCGACGCGCAGCCGTTCGAGGTCCTTGGCGGCGTTGACGGTGCCGACGTGCGGCAGGATCTTGCCGGAGTCCTTCTCGCAGGCGGCGGTGAACTGCCTGGCCAGCTTCTCGCCGTCGGCGCCGGAGGTGGCGGCCAGCAGGCGTTCGACCTCGCCGCCACACCTGACGCCCGCGCTGCGGTCGACGCCGCGCGGGTCGAAGCTGACGAGGTCGTAGCGGGTGCCGAGGCCGGCGAACGCCTTGGCGGCCAGGGCCAGCGTGTCGACGCCGGAGCCGCCGGGGCCGCCGAAGTTGAAGACGAGGGAGCCGAGCCGGTCGTCGGAGGTGGCCTTGACGCGGATCAGCGCCAGGTCGATCTGGTCGCCGTCAGGCTTGGCGTAGTCGAGCGGGACCTTGATCGTGCCGCACTCGACGGACGGGTCGGGGGCGGCGGGTTTGCCGTCGGGGCCGGTCAGGCCCTGGCAGGTGCTCCAGGCGACCGTGCCCGCCTCCTTCGCGGGCCGGCCGGACGACCGGTCGGTGCTCTTCGCCGCGGGCTCGGTGGCGGGCTTGGCGGGGTCTTCCGCGCTGCCGCATCCGGCGAGAGCGGTCGCGCACAGGACGAAGGTGAGCAAGGTCTTCTTCATGCCCATCAGCATGCCGGGACCACATTCGCGCAGGTAGTGGCGTGTAACAACTCTTGTCGCTGACTTCCGGGATGGGCCGGGGATGACGAATGTCACCTGTCGCCGGAAACCTCCCGCTGGGAGGCGCGCCTGCGCACGTACGCCAGGCCCATCAGGCCGAGGACCACGCCGGCGACACACGTCCAGATCCACCACGAGTTCGCCGGGGCGGGACGGACGACCAGCAGGGCGACGAGCGCGACCGCCCACAGGCCGGTGCCCACGGCGACGGTGAGCGTGTCGTTGGTCTCGATCGGCTCGGGGTCGGGGTGCCACTCCTGCTTCACGGGTCCACCCTAGCTTCCAATCAGGTCTCGATACGGTCACCAGCACTTTTGGCGTACCGTGAGGTCCCGTCTACGCTTCGCGCGTGAGTGACTTGAAGAGCAGACTCGATCGTTTCTTCGGCATCAGCGCACGTGATTCGACCTTTTCCCGTGAGATCCGGGGCGGGCTGGCCACCTTCTTCACGATGGCCTACATCGTGGTGCTGAATCCGATCATCATCGCGACGGTCCCCGACGTCCAGGGCCAGCACATCGGCGACGGCCCGGCGAACGTGCCCCTGGTGGCGGCCGGCACGGCGTTCGTGGCCGGCGTCATGACCATCCTCATGGGGGTGGTCGCCCGGGTGCCGTTCGCGATGGCGGCCGGGCTGGGCATCAACGCCTTCGTGGCCTTCAACATCGCCACGGTGATGAGCTGGGAGGCCGCCATGGGGCTGGTCTTCCTGGAGGGCGTCATCATCGCGCTGCTGGTGCTGACGGGCTTTCGGGTGGCGGTCTTCCACGCCATCCCGACCCAGCTCAAGACGGCCATCAGCGTGGGCATCGGCCTGTTCATCGCGTTGATCGGCTTCGTCGACGCCGGGTTCGTCCGGCGGGCCGCCGCCGGACCGCCGCTGCAGATGGGCCTCGGCGGCACCCTCACGTCCTGGCCGATCTTCGTGTTCGTGGCGGGTCTGCTCGTGACGGCGGCGCTGGTGGCGCGCAGGGTCAAGGGCGCGATCCTGATCGGCATCATCGGCACGACCGTGCTGGCCGTCATCGTCGAGGCGATCACCCAGGTGGGCGGCTTCACCGACAAGAACCCGGGTGGCTGGCAGCTCAACGTGCCCCGCGTGCCCGAGGCCGACGCGATCATCGGCTTCAACAACCCGCTCACGCTGTTCGCCGAGTTCGACCCCTTCGGGGCGTTCGGCCAGGTGTCGGTGACGCTGGCCGTGGTCCTCGTCTTCACGCTGCTGATCACCGACTTCTTCGACACGATGGGCACCATGGTCGGCGTCGGCCGCCAGGCCGGGCTGGTCCAGCCCGACGGGACGCTGCCGCGGACCAGGGAGATCCTGCTCGTCGACTCGGTCGGCGCGGCGGCCGGCGGCGCCGGCTCGGTGTCGTCCAACACCACCTACGTCGAGTCCGCGGCGGGCGTCGGCGAGGGCGCGCGGACCGGCCTGGCCAGCGTGGTGACCGGCCTGCTGTTCCTGGTCGCGATCGTCTTCGCGCCGCTCGTCGCGGTGGTGCCGTACGAGGCCGCCGCGCCGGCGCTCGTCGTGGTGGGCTTCCTCATGATGACGGCGATCCGGGAGATCGACTTCACCGACTATGAGGTGGCCATCCCGGCCTTCCTGACGATCGTGATCATGCCGTTCACGTACTCGATCTCCAACGGCATCGGGGCCGGGTTCATCTCCTATGTGGTCATCAAGGTGGTGCGGGGCAAGGCGCGGGAGATCCATCCCCTGCTGTGGGTGGTCACGCTGCTCTTCGTGCTCTACTTCGCGCTCGGCCCGATCAGGGCGCTGCTCGGGCTCTGACGCAGGTCGAGGCCGCCCCCTCGCGCGGGGGGCGGCCTCGGTGTATCACAAGGTGAGACGACGAGGATTTGAGGAAATATCGTGCTTTCCCATATAGTTAGCAAAGGTAATGACTCATGCTAACCAACACCCCACAGACAAGCCTGCGCAGCGACGCAGGCCTGGCATCCGCCCTGCGCGTGTCGCTGGCGCGGCTGACCAGGCGCCTACGACGACAGGCGGCGGCCCACTCGCTGACTCCCACGCAGTTCGCGACGCTCGCCGCGGTGGAACGGCATTCCGGGATAACCCCCGGCGAGTTGGCCGAGCTCGAGAAGGTGCAGCCGCCCTCGATGACGCGCGTGATCGCCGCGCTCGAGGAGCGCGGCCTGGTGTCGCGCACCCCGCACTCGACCGACCGGCGCCAGGTGACCGTGACCGTGACCGAGGCCGCCCAGAAGCTGCTGAAGGAGGAGCGACGCCGCAAGGAGGCGTGGCTGACCCAGCGGCTGAAGGAGTTGACCCCCGAGGAGCGGGCGATCCTCAGGCAGGCGGCGCCCATCCTGGAGAAGCTCAGCCGGATCTAGACGAACCCGAACAACCCAGGACCGGGATGTTCCGGTCGCTCAGGATTCGCAACTACCGCATGTTCGCGGCCGGTGGTGCCGTCTCCAACGTCGGCACCTGGCTTCAGCGCACCGCCCAGGACTGGCTGGTGCTGGAGCTCACCGGCGGCAGCGCGGCGGCCCTCGGCACGGCGACCGCGCTCCAGTTCCTCCCCATGCTGTTCTTCGGGATGTTCGGCGGCGTGCTCGCCGACCGCTACCCCAAGCGCCCCATCCTCGTCATCTCCCAGTCGCTGATGGCCGGGCTCGCGCTGACGATCGGCGTGCTGACGATGACGGGCGCCGCCCAGGTCTGGCACGTGTACGTGATGGCGTTCGTCCTCGGCCTGATCTCCTGCGTCGAGGTGCCGACCCGGCAGGCGTTCGTGGTCGAGATGGTCGGCCGGCAGGACCTGTCGAACGCGATCGCGCTCAACAGCTCGATCTTCAACCTGGCCCGCGTGGTCGGCCCGGCGATCGCCGGTGTGCTGATCCACATGCTCGGGGGCACCGGGCCGCTGTTCCTCATCAACGCGCTCACGTTCGCCGGCGTCATCTCCAGCCTGGTCTTCATGCGCGCGTCGGAGCTTCACCTGTCCGATCCGGTGCCGCGCGCCAAGGGCCAGCTCCGCGAGGGGCTGCGCTACGTGCTGGAGCGCGAGGAGCTCCTCATGCCGGTGCTGCTGATCGCGTTCGTGTCGATGTTCGCGCAGTCGTTCTCGATGTCGATCGCGCTCATGGCCCGCGAGGTCTTCCACGCGGGGGCGTCGTCGTTCGGGCTGGCGTCCAGCATGTTCGCCGTCGGCGCGCTGGGCGGGGCGCTGCTCGCCGCCCGTCGTGCCCGGCCGTCACGCAGGCTGCTCATGGCCGGCGCGATCGGGTTCGGGCTGTTCCAGGTGGCGACGGGGCTGGCCCCGTTCTACCCGGCGTACCTGCTGCTGCTGATCCCCACCGGGGTCGCGCTCATCACGGTCAACACGGCCGCGAACGCCGGCGTCCAGCTCGCCACCTCGCCCGAGATGCGGGGCCGGGTGATGGGCATCTACATGCTGGTGTTCACCGGCGGCGCCCCGATCGGCGCGCCGCTGGTCGGCTGGCTGTCCGAGCTGGGTGGGCCGCGCGCCGGGGTGATGCTCTCCGGCGTGCTCGTGCTGGCCGGCACCGGGCTGGCCGTGCTGCTGACCCGGCTGATCGGCTCCCGCGTCCGCAGGCCCATGCCGCTCGCCGCCTGATCCGACGGCGACCCCGCGCCGCCCGTCCGCCCCGTCTCGTCCCGCGCCGCCCGTCCGCGCCGCCCGCACGAGTGCTCGACGAGCTGGAGCGCGCCATCGCGCCGCACGTCGGGCAGGTGCCGGGCCTGCGCTGGCCCGAGCGCGCGACCTGGCACATCACGCTGGGCTTCTTCGGCGAGGTGCCCGAGAGCGTCCTGCCCGAGCTGGAGACGCGTCTGGCGCGGGCCGTGCGCCGGCACGAGGCCCTGGACGTGGCCTTCACCGGGTTCGGGGCGTTCTCGTCGCCGCGGCGGGCCCGCGTCTTCTGGGCCGGGCTGTCCGGCGACCCGATGACCCGGCTGGCCGACTCGGTCCGGGCGGGCGCCCGCAGGGCCGGGGCGGCGCAGACCGACGGCAAGCGCTTCCACCCGCACCTCACCCTGGCCAGGGCCAGGGCGGAGACGGACCTCCGCCCGCTGGTCGAGTCGCTGGAGTGGTTCAGCGGCTCGCCGTGGCGGGCGGAGTCCGTCCGGCTCGTACGCAGCCACCAGGGCGCCCACGTGAGGTACGAGTCACTGGCCGAATGGGCGCTCGCACCCTCCCGGCCCGATTAGGCTCCAGGGCGTGGACCGTCCTCGCTCCTGGCTGCTGCCCATCGTGCTCGGCCTCCTCCTGCTGATCGTGGTCGTCGGCGCGCTGCTGACCTGACCGGCCCTTACCAGGCGTAGTCCTCGGGCGCCGTCCGGTGTCCCGGGAAGATCTCGTCGAGCCGGGCCAGCGCCTGCTCGTCCAGCGTGACCTCCAGGGTCCGCAGGGTGCCGTCGAGCTGCTCGACCGTGCGCGGGCCGATGATCGGCGCGGTGACGGCCGGGCGCGTGAGCAGCCAGGCGAGCGCCACGTACGCCGGTTCCTCGCCCAGCTCGTCGCAGAACTTCTCGTACCGCTCGATCTTGTCGCGGTGCTTGTCGAGCTCCTTGACCATGTTCTCGGTGGCCGAGCGGCCCTTGTCGGTCTTGCGCAGCACGCCGCCGAGCAGGCCGCCGGCCAGCGGGCTCCACGGGATCACGCCGAGGCCGTAGTCGGCGCAGGCGGGCAGCACCTCCAGCTCGACCTCGCGGGTCAGCAGGTTGTAGTGGGACTGCTCGCTGACCAGGCCGAACGTCCCGCGCCGGGCCGCCGTCTCCTGCGCCTTGGCGATGTGCCAGCCCGCGAAGTTGGACGAGCCGACGTACAGGATCTTGCCCTGCTGGCGCAGCACCTCCATGGCCTCCCAGAACTCGTCGAACGGGGTGCTCCGGTCGACGTGGTGGGCCTGGTAGATGTCGATGTAGTCGGTCCGCATGCGCTTGAGCGAGGCGTCGCAGGCGCGGCGGATGTTCAGCGCGGACAGCAGGTTGTCGTTGGGCCAGTCGCCCATCGAGCCGTAGAGCTTCGTCGCGACGACGGTCTTCTCCCTGCGGCCGCCGCCCTTGGCGAACCAGTTGCCGAGGATCTTCTCGGTGATCCCCTCGCCCTGCTTCCACCCGTACACGTTGGCCGTGTCGAAGAAGTTGATGCCCAGCTCGTGAGCCCGGTCCATGATCGTGAAGGAGTCCTCCTCGCTGGTCACGGGGCCGAAGTTCATCGTGCCGAGGCAGAGCCGGCTCACCTTGAGCCCGCTGCGTCCGAGGTTCACGTAATCCATGCCTTCAGGCTAGGCACCTGGAGCGCACTCCAGGCTAGTAGGGTGACCCGGGTGATCACGGGCATTCTCCGCACGGCCCTGCCCCTGTTCCTCTCCATGGTCACCGGCATGCTCGGAACCCTGGTGGTCACCTCGGTCCTCGGCCGGCACGACACCGTCACCCTGGCCGCCTTCGCGGTCATGACGGCTGTGCTCAACCCCGCCTCCGCCGCCGTCGTCGGCGCCATGCGCGGGCTGTCGCCGTTCGTCGCGCCGCACCGCGACGATCCCGCCGCGGCCCTGCCCGTCCTGCGCGACGCGCGCTGGCTCGCCCTGCTCGTCGGTACGGCGGGCGCCCTCGCCATGCTGGCCGTGCCCGTGCTGGCCGGCGCGGCGGGCGTGCCCGGCGAGGTGGTGGCCGAGCTGGGGCCGCTGCCGTACCTGCTGGCGGTCTACCTGCTCGTGTCCGCCTCCGGCGGCGGCGCCACCACGGTGCTCGTCGCGTTCGGGCACGGTCGCCAGGTGCTCTGGTCCAGCCTGGCGGGCACGGCGGTGCTGGCCGGCTGCGCGGTCGCGCTGGTGCCGCCGCTCGGCCTGGCCGGGGCCGGCGTCGCCTGGCTGTTGTCCGCGGCGGCGAGCGTCACCGTGGCGAACCTCGCCCTGCGCCGCGTGCTCGGCGTCCGGGTCGGGCAGGGCCGGCCGCGGGTCGCCGAGATCGTCCGGCTGGGCCGGGTGAGCCTCCCGCTGGCCGCGACCGTGCTGATCAAGTTCGGCGGGCTCGGGGTCGTCACGTTCGCCGCCGGTACGACGAACACCCGCGACGCCGCCGCCCACGCCGTCCTGGGCACGCTGACCGGCCTCATCCTCGTGGCCTCCGTCTCCGTGGCGCAGGCGGCGCTGCCCGAGGTGGCGCGCGCCGCCACTCCGGCCGGGGCGCGGCGGGCCAACGGCGCCGCCGCGCTGCTCGCCCTGGCCGGAACCGGTGTCGCCGCGCTGACGCTGCTGCTCTCCGGCGACGCCGTGCCGTCGCTGTTCACCGACGACGCCGGGGTGCGCGAGCGGGTCGTCGCGCTGCTGCCGCTGATGCTGCTCGCCTCGGCGGCCGACGGGACGCAGGCCGTCCAGGGCATCGGCCTGACCGGGCTCAGGCGGTCGGCGACGAGCCTGCGCTACTTCGCCGCCGGATACGGGCTGCTCGTGCTGGCCGCGGTGCCGGTGGCCGGCACGTGGGGGATCGCGGGGCTGTGGACGGCCGTGGCGGTCGCCAACGCGTGCCTGGTCGTGCTCCAGAGCGCGGGCTTCCACCGGCACAGCGCGAGGGTCGGGCGGGCGCCGGTTGGGGCATGATGGCGGCGTGGGGGATCTTCTGCTGCGCACTCTGGCCGTGGCCTTCGTGACGTGCGCCGTCACGGCCGTCCCGGCGGTCCCGGCCGTCGCGGCGGTCACGGCCGTCCCGGCGGTGGCCGTCCCGGCTGCCACGGCGGCAAAGGGGGTCACGGCGCTCCCGGCCGTCCGGGCCCGCGCGGCCGCCGCCGACGACACCGGGGAGAAGCTTTTCACGTTCCGCGACCGGGGGATCACCGAGTCCAGCGGTCTGGCCGTGTCGCCCACCCACCCGGGCGTCTACTACACCCACAACGACTCCGCGGCCGAGCCGATGTTCTACGCGGTCGGCCAGGACGGCCGGACCAGGGCCACGTTCCGGGTGCGCGGCGCCGAGGCCCGCGACTGGGAGGCCATGGCCGCCCGCGCGGACCCGGCGACCGGGCGCGGCGTGCTGTGGTTCGCCGACATCGGCGACAACCTCGACGGCGCCTGGCCCGACATCTCGGTCTACAAGGTGATGGAGCCGCCGGCGCTGCGCGACGCGACGGTCACGGCGGTGCGCTACCGGTTCCGCTACGCGGACGGCGGACGCAACGCCGAGGGCGTCATGGTCCACCCCCGGACCGGCCGGCTCTACGTGGTCACCAAGGAGTTCGCGGGCTCGGTGTACGCCGCCCCGAAGACGCTGCGCGCCGACCGGGTCAACATCCTGCGCAAGGTCGCCGCCGCGCCGCTCATGGCCACCGACGCCGCCTACGCCCCCGACGGCTCGTCGTACGTCATCCGCACCTACTTCTCCGCCACCCTCTACAAGCCCTCCGGCGAGATCATCACCCGGGTGTCGATGCCCGAGCTGAAGCAGGCCGAGTCGATCGCGTTCACCGCCGACGGCCGGGCGCTGCTGGTGGGCAGCGAGGGGCCGGCCAGCCCGGTCTACCGGGTGCCGCTGCCGGAGGGCGCGTTCCAGGCCGGGAGGCCCGCGGACCGGCCCACCGGTCAACCCGCCGAGCGGCCGACCGAGCGGCCGACCGAGCGGCCGACCGAGCGGCCGACCGAGCGGCCGACCGAGCGGCCGACCGAGCGGCCGACCGAGCGGCCGGTCGCGCGGGAGAGCCCGCGCGAGCGGGACGGCGACGCCAAGAAGGCCGCCGGAGAGCGCGACGTGGTGGAGCAGGGCGGGCTGACCGCCCGCGACGTCATGATCCTGGTGCTGGCCGGCCTGCTGGCCACCGCCGTGATCGGATTCGTCGCCAGGCGCACCCGGTGAGGCGTCACGGGCGGCGCATGGTCGCGGTGAACATGTCGCCGCGCAGGGCGCGCTCGACCACCTCGATCGAGCGCGACAGCCGCACCAGCCGCGGCCCCTCCTGCCGGTAGGCGTCGAGCACGGCCTCGACGGCGTGCGGCGGCAGGTGCCCCTTGAGCTCGACGGCCGCGCCCCGGTAGCCGGCGCGGGCGGCCTCGACGGCCGACTGGACGTGGTGGCGGGCCATCCGGGCCAGCGCGACCGGGTGCCGCCTGAGCACCTCGTAGGCGCGGTAGTCGGGCGGCACGGCGTCGAGCAGCCAGGCCACGGCCGAGGTCTCCCAGTCGGGAACGCTGGGCGGCCGTACCTCGGCGGGCCACTCCGGCGGGACGTACATGAGGCCATCGTACTCACGTTCGATTCGGCGGCTGCCGGCCAGGCCCGGGAGCCGCACGGCACATCCGGTCAAGGACACGGTTTCGACTACATTGCGGCGGCACCGCTCCGAAAGCGGGCATGAAGTGGGCAGACTGGCGCCGTGACGGAGAAGATCGGAGTCGTCGGGGCGGGGATCGTCGGACTCGCCGTGGCCCGCGAGCTGGCCATCGCCAGGGGCGCCGAGGTGACCGTGCTCGACAAGGAGCCCCAGGTCGCGGCCCACCAGACCGGCCACAACAGCGGTGTCGTGCACGCGGGCCTCTACTATCCGCCGGGCTCGCTGAAGGCCCGGCTGTGCCGCGAGGGCGTGGCGCTGCTCAAGGACTACTGCGCGCGGCACGCCCTGCCGTACGAGGAGGTCGGCAAGCTCGTCGTGGCGAGCACCCGGGCCGAGCGGCCGCTGCTGCGCGCGCTGGCCGAGCGCGCCCGCGCCAACGGCGTGCCCGGCGTCGCCGAGCTGGACGCGCTCGGGCTGCGCGAGGTCGAGCCGCACGCCGTCGGCGTCGCCGCGGTCCACTCGCCGCACACCGCGATCACCGACTTCGTCGCGGTCGCGCGCCGGCTGGCGCTCGACGTGGCGGAACTGGGCGGGTCCGTACGGCTGGCGCACCCGGTGCGCGCCGTCCGGGAGACCGCCGGCGGCGTGGAGGTGCTGGCGGCCGGGCGGCGCCTCGCCTTCGACCGGCTGGTGGTGTGCGCCGGGCTGGGCACCGACGCTGTCGCGGCGATGGCCGGGCGGCCGGGGGACGTCAGGATCGTGCCGTTCCGCGGCGAGTACTACGCGCTGGCGGGAGCCGCCCGGGAGCTGGTGCGCGGTCTGATCTACCCGGTGCCCGACCCGCGCTACCCGTTCCTCGGCGTCCACCTCACCCGGCACATCGACGGGGAGGTCCTCGTCGGGCCGAACGCCGTGCTGGCCCTCGCCTACGAGGGCTACAGCCGGCGGAACGTCGCGAACGCCCGGCAGATCCTCGGCTGGCCGGGCACGCTGCGGATGGCCCGCCGGCACTGGCGCACCGGACTGCGCGAGGTCCACGGCTCGCTGGCCAGGAGCGCCTTCCTGCGCGCGGCCCGGCGCTACGTCCCCGAGCTCACCGCTGCCGACCTGCGCCGGGCCCCCGGAGGGGTGCGCGCGCAGGCGGTCGCCAGGGACGGCCGGCTGCTCGACGACTTCGCCGTGGACGTGCACGGCAGGGTGGTGCTCGTCCGCAACGCCCCCTCTCCGGCCGCCACGTCCAGCCTGGCCATTGCGCGGCATATCGCCGGTCTTGTTCCGGCAGTCGTCCGATGAGGGCATCCTTGAGGGAATGGAAGCGCGCCTGTTGATCGTCGAGGACGACCCGAACATCCTCGAACTCCTCGCCGCGAGCCTCAGGTTCGCGGGGTTCGACGTGACCACGGCCAAGAGCGGCCTGGACGCCGTGGCGGCCGTGCAGCGGCACCGGCCCGACCTCATCGTGCTCGACGTGATGCTGCCCGACCTCGACGGCTTCGAGATCGTCCGGCGGCTGCGCGGCGGGGGGACGCACACACCCGTCGTCTTCCTGACCGCCCGCGACGAGACCGAGGACAAGATCCGCGGGCTCACGATCGGCGGCGACGACTACGTGACCAAGCCGTTCAGCCTGGAGGAGGTGGTCGCCCGCATCCACGCGGTGCTCCGCCGTACCAGCGGGGAGGCGCCCGCCCCGCCGCCCCGGCTGACCTTCGCCGACATCGAGCTGGACGAGGAGAGCCACGAGGTGTGGCGCGGCGGCCGCGCGGTGTCGCTGTCGCCGACCGAGTTCAAGCTGCTGCGCTACTTCATGACCAACGCCGGGCGGGTGCTGTCCAAGCCGCAGATCCTCCACCACGTCTGGGACTACGACTTCCGCGGCGAGGTCGGCATCGTCGAGTCGTACGTGTCGGTGCTCCGCCGCAAGATCGACAACCGCAGCCCGCGCCTCATCCACACCCTGCGCGGGGTCGGATACGTGCTCCGCCTGCCACCGGGCGCCTGATGTCCCGGTTGCCGCTCAGGATCAAGCTGATCGCCGCCATGCTGGCGCTGCTCGCGCTGGGGCTGACCTTCATCGGCCTGGTCAGCGTCTCGGTCCTGCACGGCTACCTCATGGACCGGGTGGACACCCAGGTCAAGCTGGTCGCCGTACGGATGCACAAGAAGCTCGAGTACGACTTCCAGCGCCGCCAGAAGGGCCGCAGGACCGGCGACAAGCAGATCCTCATCGAGTCCGACACGATCGTCCTCGTCCAGGAGGAACCGGGCGGGCGGCTCACCCCGCTGCAGGTGGACCGCGACGTCGACCTCAAGTCCAAGCCGGTGCTGTCCCCCACGCCGGGCTCCGACATCTACACCGCCCCGGCGGGCGACGGCGCGGGCGAGTGGCGGGTGCTGCACGCCGCCAGCCCGCACGCCACGTACGTCGTCGCCGCCGACCTGACGGAGGTCAACGAGATCACCCGCCGGCTCGCCCTCATCGAGATGCTCGGCGGCAGCGGCATCCTGCTGATCCTCGCCGTCGTGGGCGTCACCAGCGTCCGGCACAGCCTGCGCCCGCTCGCCCAGATCGAGCGGACCGCCGAGGCCATCGCCCGGGGCGAGCTGAGCCGCCGGGTGCCCGACGGCGACCCCGGCACCGAGGTGGGGCGGCTGGCCCGGTCGCTCAACGGGATGCTCGCGCAGATCGAGGCCGCGTTCGTGGCCCGCTCGGCCTCCGAGGCGGCGGCCCGCCGGTCCGAGGACCGGATGCGGCAGTTCGTCGGCGACGCCTCCCACGAGCTGCGCACGCCGCTGACCTCCATCCGCGGCTTCGCCGAGTACGCCCGGCAGAACCCCGGCGCCGACCCCGCCGAGCTGATGCAGCGCGTGGAGAAGGCGGCCGGCCGGATGAGCCTGCTCGTGGACGACCTGCTGCTGCTCGCCCGCGTCGACCAGCAGCGCCCGCTGGCGATGCGGCCGGTGGACATGCTGGCGCTGGCCGCCGAGGCCGTGCACGACGCCCGCATCCTCGAACCCGATCGGGTCGTCAACCTCGAGGTCGTCGGCGGCGCCGCGCTCATCGTCTCCGGCGACGAGGTGCGGCTGCGCCAGGTCATCGCCAACCTGATGAGCAACGCCCTCATCCACACCGACAAGGGCACCCCGGTCACGGTCCGGGTCGGCGCCGGCCCGGACACGGTGTTCCTGGAGGTGGCCGACAAGGGACCCGGCCTCACCCCCGAACAGGCCGAGAAGGTCTTCGAGCGGTTCTACCGGGCCGACTCGGCCCGCTCGCGCCGCCGCTCCGGCGACGACCGGGGCAGCGGACTCGGCCTGGCGATCGTGGACGCCCTGGTGCGCGCCCACGACGGCACCGTGAGCCTGGACACCGTGCCGGGCGCGGGCTGCACGTTCCGGGTCGAACTCCCACTCGCTTTGGAGTGAGCCTTCAGCTTGTACTCAGGTGGCTGCGTCACGCTGGGTAGGTGACTAAACCCGAGGCGTTGATCATGGTGGTGGACGACGAGCCCAGCATCCGGGACCTGCTCTCCGCCAGCCTGCGCTTCTCCGGGTTCGAGGTGCTCACCGCCGCCGACGGGTACGAGGCCGTCGAGGTGGCCGAGCGGGCCTCGCCCGACTTGGTGGTGCTCGACGTGATGCTGCCCGACCTCGACGGGTTCGAGGTGGCCAGGCGGATCGCCGCCCCCGTGCTGTTCCTGACCGCCCGCGACGCCACCGAGGACAAGATCCACGGGCTGGGCGTGGGCGACGACTACGTGACCAAGCCGTTCAGCCTCGAAGAGGTGCAGGCCAGGATCCGCGCGGTGCTGCGCCGTACCCGTGGGGAGGGCTCGCCCGCCAGCCGGCTGCGGGTTGCCGACCTCGAGCTCGACGAGGACGCGCGCGAGGTGTGGCGGGCCGGCCGTCCGGTGCGGCTGTCACCCACCGAGTACAAGCTGCTGCACTACTTCATGGCCAACGCCGGGCGGGTGCTGTCCAAGGCGCAGATCCTCGACCACGTGTGGAACTACGACTTCGGCGGAGACGCCGGTGTGGTCGAGTCGTACGTCTCCTACCTGCGGCGCAAGGTCGACGCGAGCGAGCCCCGGCTGATCCACACGCTACGGAGTGTCGGATATGTGCTTAGGGAGCCGCCTGCGGGCTAACTACAGTGCATGGACCTGTTGGGAGCGCTGGAGGGGTTGCGCCGCCGGCTCGACGGCGAGCTGTTCCCGCTCGCCATCGGAGCGGTGGAGGACGACCGCCGCACGCACCGGGAGATCACCGGGCAGCTCGACGACTACCTCCTGCCGCGGCTGCGGGCGATCGACGCGCCGCTGCTGGCCGTGGTGGGCGGCTCCACCGGCGCGGGCAAGTCCACGCTGGTCAACTCGCTGGTCGGCGCCGACGTGACCGAGCCGGGGGTGCTGCGGCCGACCACGCTGGTGCCCACGCTGGTGGCCAGCCCGGCCGACCTCGACTGGTTCATGGGGCCCAACGTGCTGCCCGGCCTGTCCCGTACGAGCGGCGGCTCGGCCGGAGCCCTGCGCGTGGTGACCTCCGACGCGCTCGGCCCCGGCCTCGCGCTGCTCGACGCGCCCGACATCGACTCGGTCGTCACCGCCAACCGGGAGCTCGCCGCGCAGCTCCTCGCCGCCGCCGACCTGTGGCTGTTCGTCACCACCGCCTCCCGGTACGCCGACGAGGTGCCGTGGAGCTTCCTGCGCTCGGCCCGCGAGCGCAGCACGGCGCTGGCCGTGGTGCTCGACCGGGTGCCGGCCGAGGCCCTCGACCCGGTCACCCGCGACCTCGAACGCCTGCTCGTCGCCAACCGCCTCGACGGCACCCGCCTGTTCACCGTGCCGGAGGCCGTGCTGCCGTCCGAGCGGGCGCGCCTGCCCGCCGCCCTGGTCGAACCCATCACGCGGTGGCTGACCGGGCTCGCCGCCGACGCCGCCGAACGGGCCCGCGTGGTGCGGCAGACGCTGTCCGGCGCGCTCGACAGCCTGGCCGGCCGGGTGCCCGAGCTGGCCGCGGCGGTGGAGCGGCAGCGGGCCGGCTTCGACGGGCTGCGCTCCATCGTCGACCGCGCCTACGCGGGGGCGCTGGCCGACTTCGACGAGGGCATGCGCGACGGGTCGCTGCTGCGGGGCGAGGTGCTGGCCCGCTGGCAGGACTTCATCGGCACCGGCGACCTGATGCGGTCGCTGGAGAGCCGGGTGGGATGGCTGCGTGACCGGGTCGTCGGGTTCTTCACCGGGCGGCAGCCCGCGGCCGAGCTGCGTGACGCGCTGGAGAGCGGCGTCGAGACGCTGATCAGGGGAGCGGCCGACGCCGCCGCCGAGCGCTGCCTCGACGGCTGGTCGGCCGCGCCCGGCGGTCCGGGGCTGCTCGACCGCCTCGGCGCCGTGGACGCCGCCCGGCTCGGCCGGGCCTCGCCCGACCTGGCCAAGCGGGCCGAGGCGGCGGTGCGGGGCTGGCAGGAGTTCGTCCTCGACCTCGTACGTCAGGAAGGCGGGGAGCGGCGCACCACGGCGCGCGTGGCGTCCTTCGGGGTGAACGGGGCGGGGCTGCTGCTCATGCTGGCCGTCTTCGCCTCGACCGGCGGGCTGACCGGGATCGAGGTGGGCATCGCCGGGGGGACGAGCGTGCTGTCGCAGAAACTGCTGGAGGCGATCTTCGGCGACCAGGCGGTGCGGACGCTGACGGTGCGGGCCCGGGAGGATCTGCGGGAGCGGGTCCGGAGGTTGATGGACGAGGAGGCGGCGCGGTACGAGACGCTGCTGGAGGCGGTCGAGCCGCGGGCCGGCACGGCCGACGAGCTGCTGGCGGCGGCCCACTCGGTGCGCGAGCACCAGAGGGAGCTGCCGGCCGGCGCGGCTACGGAGGGGTCGTGAAGCTGCTGCGCCGCAAGGAGGGACCGTCGCTGGACTCGCGGCTGGAGGCTTTGGCGGAGGCCGTCACGCTGGCGGAGGGACGGCTGCCGGGTGAGGCGGTGACCGGCGCGCGGGCGGTGGCCGAACGCGCCGGGGCGCGCCGCGGCCTCTCGGTCGAGCACACGGTGGCGGCGCTGGCGGGGGCCACGGGGAGCGGCAAGTCGTCGCTGTTCAACGCGCTGGCGGGCAAGGACGTGGCCGCGGTGGGTGTCACCAGGCCCACGACGTCGGCGGCCCAGGCCGTGGTCTGGGAGGGCGCGGCCCGGGGCGGCGCCGACGTGGGTGGCGCGGTCGGGGACGGCGCGGCCAGGGAGGGCGCGCTTGGGGAGGGCGCGGTCGGGGAGGGCGCGGCCAGGGATGGCGCGGACGGCGGAGGCGGCGCGGGCGGGGGTGGGGGCGCGGGGCCGCTGCTCGACTGGTTGGACGTCTTCGGGCGGCATCCGGCGGCCGACGTCAGTCCCGATTTTTCCGGACTTATCCTGCTGGACCTCCCGGACCACGACTCGATCCAGCTCGCCCACCGGCTGGAGGTGGACCGGCTCGTGGAGCTGGTGGACCTGCTGGTGTGGGTGGTGGACCCGCAGAAGTACGCCGACGCGGCCCTGCACGAGCGATACCTGCGCCCGCTGGCCGCCCACCGCGACGTCATGGTCGTGGTGCTCAACCAGGTCGACCGCCTCCCGCCCGCCGCCGTGGACCGCTGCCTGCGCGACCTGCGCCGCCTCCTCGACGAGGACGGCCTGCGCGGCGTCCCCGTCCTCGCCGCCTCCGCCCGCACCGGGACCGGTCTGGACGACCTGCGGTCCCTGCTCGGAAGCCGCGTCGCGGACCGCCGTTCGTGGAGCGCCCGCCTCTCGGCCGACGTGACCACGGCCGCCGACCTGCTCGCCACCGCCTCCACCCACCCCGCGAGCCCAGCGAGCCCGGCGGGCCTGGCACGCCAGGCGGGTCCGGCAGCGGAGAACGGCCATCTCGCCCCCGCTACGGCCGAGGCGACCCGGGACGTCTCCCGCTCGTCGCGGGCCGAGGCCACGGAGGGGGCGGCCCGGGAGGGGGAGGCCGTCGAAGGGCCTTCCACGCCGCGGGCGGGGACGGCGGTCCCGGTGCTGGCGGCGGGGCGGGAGGCCGTGCGGGCGGCCCCACTGCCCGAGGCCGGGGCCGATGACGTCTCGGCGCGGCTGGGGCGGCGGCTCACGGCGGCGCTGGAGCAGGCGGCCGGAGTGCCCGTCGTGCTGGAGGCCGTGGCCAAGGGGCACCGGCACCGGGCCGTGGTGGCCACCGGCTGGCCGGTCACCCGGTGGGTGCGCCGGCTGAGGCCGGACCCGTTGCGCAGGCTCCGCATCGGCGCCGCTCCGCTCCCCGCCGGCGGCGCCGCGGAGGGGACGGGCGCGGGCCCGGACGGCCAGGCCGTCGGGCGTACCTCCGTACCTGCCGCGTCGGTCGTCCAGCAGGCGCAGGTGGACACGGCGATCAGGGACGTCGGCGACGCGGCGGCGAGCGGGATGCCGGGCCCGTGGGCGGCGGCGGTGCGGCAGGCGGCCCGCGCCCGGTCGCGCGAGCTGGCCGACGCGGTGGACCGGGCCGTCGGCGCCACCTCCTCCCGGGCCACCAGACGGCCCCGCTGGTGGAAAGCCGTCGGCGGGCTCCAGTGGATGATCTTCATGGCCATGATGGCCGGGGTGGTCTGGCTGGGGGCGCTGTTCGGGCTGGACTACCTGCAGCTGCCGGAGCCGCCGGTGCCCACCCTGGGCGAGGTGCCGTGGCCGACCGTGCTTCTCGTGGGCGGTGCGCTGGCCGGGGTGCTGCTCGCCCTGCTGGCCCGGTTCGCCGCCTGGGCGGGCGGCCGCCGCCGCGCCCGCCGGACGGCCAGGGCCCTGCGCGCGGCCATCGACGAGGTCGCCGCCGACCACGTCCTGCGGCCCGTGGAGGACGAACTCGACAGGTACGCCCGCTTCCGCGCCGCCGTGGAGCGGGCCCGCGCCTGACCCGAGGCGGGCTCAGGAGCCCTGGGGAGTGGCGCAGTTGCGGAGGCCCCCGGCGTCGGGCTCCTCGCTCACGACGAGGCTCGCCTTCCCCGGCTCCTCCAGGTGCCCCCCGTTGACGTACCAGGAGTCCGGCACCGAGGTCTTCGTCGCGTCCGCCGCGTCGATGTACGAGTTCGTGTCCGTGAACGAGTGGACGGTCAGCCCGCGTCGCGCCAGGAGTTCCCGCACCTCGGCCACGGTCCTGCCACGGAACGGCACGCAGTGCAGGGGCTCGCCGAGGACGTCGATCGAGGCGAAGATGTCGTACTGCTCCCCGGCCCTGGCCTCGCGCCCGAGGGTGATCTGGGCCGGTCCCTCGAAGCCGACGGGGATCCTCATCCCGATCGGGCAGCCGCCCAGCTTGGCGCACTCGCCTGGCTGGTCGATGGTCCTGATCTCGTCGAGGTACCGCTTCTCGGTGGACGAGGTGGGGATGATGGTGCCCACGAACGAAGGAGTCGCGGGGACGACCCGGAGCGTCACCTCCAGGCCCGCCGCCCGGAGCTGTTCCTCGTAGCGGTCCGGGTCGGCGTGCACGTCCTTGACCTCGACGACGTAGTAGCCGTCCTCCTGCCTGATGTCGAGCGCCGCCGCGGGGCGGGGGCCGAAGCCGAGGCCCGTCGGCAGCAGCCAGCTCAGCGCCACGAACGCGGCCGTGGCGAGGGCGACTCCCGGCAGCGCCAGGCGCAGCACCGGCCGTGTCCTGCGCGCGGGCCGGGCCTGGGGGCCGGGCCGGGTCGTGATGATCTCGCGCATCAGCGCGTGGGCCCCCTCGGTCATGCCGGGGCCCGGGTCCGGGGCGAGATGGGCGACGACGCGGTCGATGTCGGTGTTCACGGGCTTCCCTCCGCGAGAGCCACGGCGCGCAGGCCGTACGTGGTGAGGTCGAGGTCACTGGCGGCCAGTGCCCGGGCGAGCCGCTTGCGGGCCCGGTGGAGGCGCAGGCGCACCGCGCCGCGCGAGCAGCCGAGCACCTGGGCGATCTCCGGAGTGGTCAGACCCTCCCAGCCGACCAGCGACAGGAGCTCCCTGTCGTCCGGCGAGAGCCGCCGGAACGCCTGGCGGGCGGCGTCCCGCTCGCCCTCGGCGACCGGCCGCGCCGAGGTGGCCAGCTCTTCACGCAGCCGTGCGGCCAGCGCGGAGCGGCGCTCCTCGGAGCGGAAATGGTTGGCGAGGGTACGCCGGGCCACGCCATAGAGCCACAACCGGGCCTGGTCTCCGGCGGGGATGTCGTCCAGGCGGCGCCAGGCCGTCGTGAACGTCTCGGCGATCACGTCGGCGGTGTCGTCCGGCGCGTCGGTCCGCCGCCTGACGTAGGCGGCGACGGCCGGGTAGTGCGCCAGGTAGAGCTCCTCGAAACGCCGCTCCGCCCCAGGTGGCCACATGTCATCTTCTTCTGGGTGATTGGACACACCTGAGCAGATGTCCGGCTATGGCGTGGTGTTTCATCGTGTTTCGTGAAAGCCGGGAAAACGGCACATGCACCATCCCTGCCCGGCGCCCCCGTCCGGGCAGGGATGGTGCATGTGGGGGAGGGGCCGGCGGTCGCGCCGGCTTCGGTCTCGTGCGGAGGTATGGGGGCGGACCGGGCGGGTCAGCCGATGTGGAAGGCGGGGTTGCGGGCCTTGAACGTGCACTCGCCCACGAACTTCACCGTCTTGCCGGGCTTGACGCTCTTCCAGCCGGTGCTGTGCTGCTTGGAACCGTTGCCGATCATGTTCTTGCACCAGTACACCAGGCGCGCTTTCCCGGTCTTGTTGCCGTTGTTCCAGCACTTCCCCCAGACGGTGGTGTTGCCGGTCCCGGGGGCGTTGCAGACGACCCTCGCGGCGGTCTGGGTGGACGCCGTCGAAACGGCGGCCTGCGCCATGCCACCGCCGATCGTCATCAGCACGGATACCGTGCCGGCCGCGATCGTCAGTGCGCGGGTCACCTTGGTCACTGTGCATTCCCTTTCGTTGGCGAATCGGCGCACGCCGTGGCAGGAAACGGCGTGCGCCGGGACTCCGCCATCGTGGCAGCGGGCCCGCCGCCCCGACAGGGGATGTCCGTCCAGAGGACGTCCAAGACCTGTTGGACAAATGAAGCCGCAGGTCAGGGGTCCACGACTCGGATGTCCAGGAACACCGGGCGCTTGAGCGGGAACAGCACCCTGCCCTGCGCGTCGGTCATCTTGTAGTAGATACGGCACTTGCCGGGTTTGCCGGGAGCGCGGACCCGGACCGAGAGATCCACCGTCTGGCCGGGCGCGGTCGGCGGAATGACGACCGTCTCGGGTGACTTGCAGGGATCGGCATTGACGCGCGCCAACAGCCGGCCTTCCCAGGGGATGGTCCCGGTGTTGCGCACCCGCCAGGTCTTGGTGAACGTGGCATTCGTCCGGACTTTCGAGCCGTCCGGAAAGGTGACGTCACCGAGGAACTCCGAATCGTCCCTCGGGATGACGCTCGCCGTGGGGGCGGGCGAGGGCGGGGTCACGCGGCGGTCCTCCCGCAGGGCGAGATAGAGCACGGTGACGCTGGCTGTGACGACCGCGACCGAGGCCATGACGTAGGCGAGGACCTGGCCGCGCCGCGCGGCCCTCGGCACCCCCTCGACCGCCGCCGGCCCGTCGACCGGTCCGTCGCCTGGCCCGTCGACCGGTCCGTCGACCGGTCCGTCGCCCGGCTCTGTCCTGGCGCGTTCCCACAGCTCGCGCCACTCGCGCTCGGTCTCCCCGGCGTCACGCCCCAGCCGGTCGACCGCGAGCACCCGGACGAACTCCCACGTCGTCTCCCAGGTCGGTAACCTCTGCCCGCGCGCCGCGCTGGCCAGGGACGACTTCGAGGCCGCCGCGCCGAGCCGGGAGGCCATCTCCGCGTACGACGGGTCGCCCGCCTCCTGCTTCAGCAGGAGCAACCGCGCGGCGAACGCGCCCACCGCCCCAGCGTCCGGGGCAGGCCCGATCGGCCGGCGGCCCCGCCGCTTCCCCCTCTTGTCGGCCTCCACGTCCTGCCACCTTCCGTCCGCCGGTCACCCTGGCAGCGCCTCCCCCGCGACGCCTCTGCGATTATCCGACGCGGCGTCCGTGCCCGGGTGATGACCTCAGGGAGTGAGGACGAGGCGGCCGCGGAGACCCCCTTCGGCGAGGCGCCTGTGGGCTGCGGCGACGTGGTCGAGGGGCATGGTCCCGGCTACGCGCAGGGTGAGGGAACCTGTTTCCACCAGGGCGGCCAGCCTGGACAGGAGGGCGCCGTCAGCGCGGATCCAGTGGTTGAAGACCCGGATGCCGCGCAGTGGGACCGGCGCTCCTCCCGCCACCAGGGCGGCGAAGGCTCCCCCTGACCGGACCGCGTCCAGGGCGGCCGCCCCCACCACGGCGGCGTCGAGCGCCGCGTGCACGCCGCCCGGAACGAGGGAACGGACCGCCTCACCCAGCCGCGCCGTGCGTGGCACGAACAGGTCGGCGCCCAGCCCGCGGACGAGCGGCTCGTCGCCGGCTCCGGCGACCGCGACCACCCGGAGCCCGCGCGCGACGGCCAGCTGGATCGCGAAGCCGCCGACGGCACCGGCCGCCCCGGTCACCAGCAGCGTCTGCCCGGGGTGCAGGCCGAGTCCCTCCAGCGCCTGCGCGGCGGTGAGACCGTTCAGGGGCAGGGTGGCGGCTTGCGCGGGTGAGACGCCCGCGGGCGCGGCCGTGACCGCGTCCGCGTCGAGCACGACGTGTTCGGCCTGGGTGCCGATCGGCACGTCCAGCCGGTCGGACAGGCCGATCACCCGGTCCCCGCGCATGACGCCGGTGACCCCGGGGCCCGTCTGCTCGACGGTTCCGGCCACATCCCACCCGATGCCGATCACGTCCCGCGCCGGCAGCAACCCCGCCTCGGTGAGCGCGCCGGACCGCGTCGCCAGATCGACCGGGTTGACCGTCGCGGCCTCCACCCGGATCCGGACCTGCCCCTCTGCCGCGACCGGCATCGGCACGTCCGTGATCTGCAGAACCTCAGGTCCGCCGAAAGCACGTACCACAACTGCGCGCATGGGATCTCCTCGTCGTTCCGAAGGATTCAGGACTTGAGGACGACCGTACGGAGAGCTACTCTCTCACGGGAAGTACGCACTTCAAGGTGCCTATCGCACGAACAGGAGCGCGATGACGACCCGCACCACCGCCCAGCAGCGCGAGCAGGCGCGCATCGCCTACGACGCCTACCTGGCGACCTGCCCGGCCCGTCAACTTCTCGACCGGATCAGCGACAAATGGGTGAGTCTCCTGCTCACCGCGCTCGCCGACGGCCCACAGCGCTACAGCAGCCTGTCTCGTACCATCGCCGGTGTCAGTCAGAAGATGCTCACCCAGACCCTTCGCACCCTGGAACGCGACGGCCTGGTCTCTCGCTCGGTCACGCCCTCGGTCCCGGTTCGGGTCGATTACGCCCTCACCCCGCTGGGTGTCAGCCTGCTGCCCGTGATGCGGGCCATCAAGGACTGGGCCGAGACACATATCGAACAGGTCACCGCCGCGCGCGACACCTACGACAGCCGCGCCACCTGTCCGGAAGCGCCGAACGCGACGAGGTGATCCGGCGGCCGGGCGGGCACCGTCACCCGTCGCCGAGGTCGGCCGCGACGGTGTGCAGGGTGTCGAGCAGCGGGGCCAGGAGGGGGTGGGAGTCGGCGCCGCGGCGGACGGCGGCGAAGACGCGCCGCTCCGGGCCGGGCGCGGGCCGGACGACGACGCCTGACAGCGCCATGTCGCGCAACGCCAGCCGCGGCACCAGCGCCACCCCTGCCCCGGCCGCCACCAGCGCGGCCACCGCGCGGAAGTCGTCCGAGCAGTGCGCGAAGCGCGGGGTGAAGCCCGCCTGCTCGCAGGCGAAAGCGATCACGTCGTGCACCGGGTTGCCGGGGTAGGGGCCGATCCACGGCTGACCGCCCAGATCCGCGAGCGTGACCGGCCGGCCGTCGCCCGCGGTGGCGAGCTGGTGGTCGTGAGGGAGGACCAGGTCGAACGGCTCGGCGTACAGGGGCATGAGTGACAGGCGCCGGTCGGTGACGTCGGGGGCGCCGCGGTACTCGACCGCGACCGTCAGGTCCGCCTCCCCGTCCAGCAGCATGACCAGCCCCTGGTCGCCCTCCGCGTCGCGGACGCGGACCTGCAGGCCGGGCGCCTTCTCGCGGAGCACGGCCAGAGCGGGTGACAGCACGGCGCTGATCGCCGTCGCGAAGCAGGCCACGGTCACCTCGCCGGCCGAGCCCGTCGCGTACGCGGCCACCTCGGCCTCGGCGCGTTCGAGCTGGGCGAGCACCTCGTTCGCGTGCCCGAGCATGATCTTCCCGACGGCCGTGAGGCGGACGCCGCGCCCGTCACGGGCGAACAGCTTGTGGCCCACCTCGTGTTCGAGCGCGACGAGCTGCTGCGACACGGCGGACGGCGTCAGGTGCAGGGCGGCGGCCGCGGCGGTGACCGTGCCGTGGTCGGCCACCGCCCGCAGCGTGCGCAGGCGCCGCGTGTCTATCACGCAGCGAGGATATCCGCGGCCGGCGGGTCAGCCGCGCGCCTGGGCGAACGCCGCCACCGCGCGGTCCACGTCCTCGGCGGAGTGGGCCGCCGAGAGCTGCACCCGGATCCGCGCCTGCCCGTGCGGCACCACCGGGTAGGAGAACCCGATCACGTAGATGCCGAGGTCCAGCAGCCGGTCGGCCATGGCCGCCGCCTGCGCCGCGTCACCGATCATCACGGGCACGATCGGGTGGTCGCCCGGGAGCAGGTCGAACCCGGCGCGCGTCATCTCGCTGCGGAAGCGGGCCGTGTTGGCGCGCAGCCGTTCGCGGGCCTCGCCGGAGGTCTCGAGCAGGTCGAGGATGCGCAGCGAGGCCGCGGCGATCACCGGGGCCAGGGAGTTGGAGAACAGGTAGGGGCGCGAGCGCTGGCGCAGCAGCTCGCAGATCTCCGTACGGCCGGAGACGTAGCCGCCGCTGGCGCCGCCGAGCGCCTTGCCGAGCGTGCCGGTGATGATGTCGATCCGGTCGGTCACGCCGTGCAGCTCCGGCGTGCCCCGGCCGGTGGGGCCGACGAAACCGACGGCGTGGGAGTCGTCCACCATGACCATCGCGTCGTAGCGGTCGGCCAGGTCGCAGATCTCCGGCAGCGGCGCGAGGTAGCCGTCCATGGAGAACACGCCGTCGGTGACGATCAGCCTGCGCCGCGCGTCGCCCGCCTCCTTCAGCCGGGCCTCCAGCTCCGCCATGTCGCGGTTGGCGTAGCGCAGGCGTCGCGCCTTGGACAGGCGGATGCCGTCGATGATGCTGGCGTGGTTCAGCGCGTCGGAGATCACCGCGTCCTGCGCGTCGAGCAGCGTCTCGAACACGCCGCCG
This sequence comes from Nonomuraea indica, assembly GCF_002850745.1. Taxonomy (GTDB): domain Bacteria; phylum Actinomycetota; class Actinomycetes; order Streptosporangiales; family Streptosporangiaceae; genus Nonomuraea; species Nonomuraea indica. Next base: position 133,479 of record NZ_KZ559478.1, on the reverse strand, counting down.
TTCGCGTCGAAGCACGAGCTGTACAGGACGGTGTCCTCCATGCCGAGGAACTCCGACAGGCGCGCCTCCAGCTCCTTGTGCACCTGCTGGGTGCCGCAGATGAAGCGGACCGAGGCCATGCCGAAGCCCCACCGGTCGAGCGCCTCCTTGGCCGCCTCGACGACGGCCGGGTGGTCGGCCAGGCCGAGGTAGTTGTTGGCGCAGAAGTTCAGCACCTCGCGCCCGGCCACGCTCACGCTGGAGCTCTGGGGGGTGGTGATCACCCGCTCGGGCTTGAGCAGCCCCGCCTCGGTGATCTCGTCGAGCGTCGCACGCAGTTGCTCGCGCACGTTGGTGAACATCAAGCGCTCCTGTTCGTGTCAGCGGCCGCTCCGGCCTGAGTCGGCTCGTTCCTGGCGCTCTCCGGCCGAGCTCCTCCGCGCGTGCTCATGGTCGCGGCCGCTTCGGCCTTCGTTGGCTCGGTTCTCGCTCTCTCCGGCCGAGCTCCTCCGCGCGTGCTCATGGTCGCGGCCGCTCCGGCCTTCGTTGGCTCGGTCCTCGCTCTCTCCGGCCGAGCTCCTCCGCTCCAGTCGAGGATGACCTTGCCCGTGCGGCCGCTCGCCGCGGTGTCGAACGCGGCGTCGAAGTCCTGGTAGGTGAACCGGTCAGTGATCACCGGAGACAGGTCGAGCCCCTTCTCCAGCAGGACCGACATGTTGTACCAGGTCTCGAACATCTCGCGGCCGTAGATGCCCTTGATGGTGATCATCGAGGTGACGACCGTGGCCCAGTCGATCGCGAACTCCTCGGCGGGCAGGCCGAGCATGGCGATCTTCCCGCCGTGGGTCATGTTGGCGATCATGTCGCGCATGGCCTGCGGGCTGCCCGACATCTCCAGGCCGACGTCGAAGCCCTCGCGCATGCCGAGCCGCCGCATGCCCTCGGCGACCGTGCCGCGCCGCACGTTGAGCGCCAGCGTGACGCCCAGCTTGGCGGCGAGGTCGAGCCGTTCGTCGCTGACGTCGGTGATCACGACGTTGCGAGCACCGACGTGGGTGGCCACCGCCGCCGCCATCAGGCCGATCGGGCCGGCTCCGGTGATCAGGACGTCCTCGCCGACGAGGGGGAACGACAGCGCGGTGTGCACCGCGTTGCCGAACGGGTCGAAGATGGCGGCCACGTCGGGGTCGACGGGGGTGCGGTGCACCCAGACGTTCGAGGCGGGCAGCGTGACGTACTCGGCGAACGCCCCGTCGCGGTGCACGCCGAGGCCGACGGTGTTGCGGCACAGGTGGCGGCGGCCGGCCATGCAGTTGCGGCAGGTGCCGCAGACGATGTGGCCCTCGCCGCTCACCAGGTCGCCGACGGCGATGTTGTCCACGCCGGGGGTGACCTCGACGACCTCGCCGCTGAACTCGTGGCCGACGATGAGGGGAAGCTTCAGGGTGTGCCGCGCCCAGTCATCAAATTTCCGGATATGGAGGTCGGTGCCGCAGATCCCGGTCCGCAGGACCCTGATCAGCACCTCGCCCGGCCCCGGCGTGGGCTCCGGGACGTCGACCAGCCGGAGGCCGGCCTCGGGCCTCTCCTTGACCAGCGCTTTCATGGCCTCACTCCCCCTCGTCGAACCTTACGCACTGTGCCCGGTCCCGTTGCGGCATGTCCATCGAGGGATTCTTAAGTGCCCCCACAGCTCGGCTTCACGCCGCATCCGGCGTGGCGTCGTCCCCGAGATTAAGCAACACAGTTTCGTTAAGTAGGATGACAGGACCTGACGGTCTCCCTGGAGGTTTCGGTGCGACAGCAGAGCGGCGACGCCTCCCTCCTGCGCAGGCTCAACTCCGCCGCCGTCCTGCGCATCCTGCGGGAGGCCGAGACGGCCACGCTGAGCGAGCTGGCCAGGGCCGCCCGCGTCTCCAGGCCGACGGCCGAGGTGATCGTCGACGACCTGCTGGCGGAGGGCTGGGCCGAGGAGTGCGGTGAGGAGCCCGGCGACCGGCAGCGCGGCAGGCCCGCCAGACGGTTCAGGTTCCGGGCGTCGGCGGGGCACGTCGTGGGCGTGGGCATCGGGGGGTCCAACCTGCGGGCCATGGTGGCCGACCTCAACGGCACGGTCGTCGCGGCCCACCGGGTGCCGGCCCACGTGGAGCTGCCCGTCGGCGACCGGCTCGACGCCGTCGCCGGCCTGGTCGAGACTGTCGCCGCGCGGGCGGGCGTGGACGTGGCGGGCCTGGCCGCCGTGGGGGTGGGCACGACCGGCGTGGTGGACGCCGCCGGGCGGGTGGTCAAGAGCGTCATCCTGCCCGGCTGGAGCGGGCTCGACCTGCAGGGAGAGCTGGCCCGGCGGCTCGCGCCCCCCGTGCTGGTGGAGAACGACATGCGCCTGGCGCTGCTCGCCGAGCACTGGCGCGGCGAGGCGAAGGGCCACGACGACGTCGTCTACCTCTTCACCGGGCACCGGCTCGGCCTGGCCCTGCTCGTCGGCGGCCGGCCGCACCGGGGCGCCCACGCGGCCGCCGGCGAGATCGGGCAGCAGGCCCGCGACCACTGGTGGGCCTTCAAGCACGTCACCGACTACGCGATGGCCGCCGAGCCGGGCGAGCTGCGCTCGCACCAGCAGGCGGCCAGGTTCGCCATCGAGCGGGCGCGCCGGGGCGACGAGCGGGCGCTGGCGGCCGTCACGGCGTTCGCCCGCCACCTGGGCGAGGGCCTGCTCACGCTGGTCAACCCGCTCGATCCCGAGCTGGTGGTGCTCGGGGGCAGCATGGCGCGGGCGGGTGACCTGCTGGTCGCCCCGATCCAGGCGTACTTCGACGAGGTGTGCCTCTATCCGCCGAAGGTGGTCCCGTCCGCCCTCGGCAGCGACTGTGTCGCGCTCGGCGCCGTGCGATGGGCCCTCGACCGGGCCGACAGCACGCTCTTTTCGTAGATCACTTCGCTAATTCCGTCACGGGCGCATCACAGTCATGTCGCATGCGTGCATCTTCTGCGTGATCGTGCTCGATTATCTCTAGTTGTTTTCATAAATGGGCGCTACCTTCCAGTCACTCGCAGAAACCCGACAGATGGGGACGACATGACAGGCAAGGTGTGGGCGCTGGTGTGCGCCGGTGCGCTCGTGGCGGGACTCGCGGGATGCTCCTCGTCTGACGGGGCCGGCTCCGGCGGCAAGGTGACCCTGACGTACGCGTACTGGGACGAGGAGAACCAGGGCGCGGCCATGCGCAAGATCGTCGAGGAGTTCACCAAGACGCACCCGGAGATCGAGGTCAAGCTCCAGTTCACCCCGAACAAGGAGTACTGGACCAAGCTGCAGACCGCCGCCGCCGGCGGCACGGCCCCCGACGTCTTCTGGATGAACGGCCCGCGCATCGGCCTGTACGCCTCCCAGGGCGCGCTGCTGCCCCTCTCCGACCGGATCGCGAAGGACAAGCTGGACCTCGGCAAGTACCCCAAGTCGCTGGTCGACCTCTACACCCTCGACGGCAAGCAGTACGGCATCCCCAAGGACTTCGACACCATCGGCCTCTGGTACAACAAGGACCTCTTCGACGCCGCCGGGGTGAAGTACCCCGACGCCTCGTGGACCTGGGACGACGTGCGCGACGCGGCCAAGAAGCTGACCGACCCGGCCAAGGGCGTCCACGGCATCGGCGCGATGGCCTGGCCCCAGGAGCTCTACTACAACACGATCTTCCAGGCCGGTGGATACGTCATCTCCGACGACAGGAAGAAGTCCGGCTACGACGACCCGGCCACCATCGAGGGCCTGAAGTTCTGGAAGGACCTCCTCGACCGGAAGCTGTCGCCCACCGTCCAGCAGATGACCGACAACGACCCCATCGAGATGTTCAAGAGCGGCAAACTCGCCATGTGGTACGACGGCTCGTACGACGCCGCGCAGTACAACAAGACCGAGGGCCTGAACGCCGACGTCGCCCCGCTGCCCGCCGGCCCCAAGGGCAAGGCGACCGTCATCCACGGCCTGGCCAACGTCATCTACGCCAAGACCAAGCACCCCGAGCAGGCGTGGGAGTTCCTCAGGTTCCTCGGCTCCGAGCAGGCCAACCGCATTCAGGCCGAGTCGGGCGCCGTCATCCCGGCCTACGAGGGACTGCAGGACTCCTGGGTCAAGTCGATGCCCAAGCTGAACCTCCAGGCGTTCATCGACCAGCTTCCCGACGCCCGGCCGTACCCCGTCTCGAAGAACACCGCCGCCTGGGCGCGGCCCGAGACCGACGCCATCACCAAGGCGTTCTCGGAGGGGCAGGACGTGGAGGCCGTCGCCCGCGCGTTCGCGGCGACCATGAACGCCGCCCTGTCGCAGGAGAAGTGAGCACCGTCGGAAGGGCGGCCGCCAGGGCGGCCGCCCGCCCCGCCACCCGCCGCCGGCTGCGCGACCGTGACTGGGTGTGGGGCTACGCGATGATCGCGCCGCTCGTGCTCGGCCTCGGTGTGTTCTACCTGTGGCCGGTCGTCCAGTCGGTCTACTACAGCTTCACCGAGTGGACGCTGTTCGGCGACGCCACCTGGATCGGCCTGCGCAACTACGCGGAGGTCTTCACCGACCCGGCCAACGCCAGGGCCCTGCGCAACACCTTCGTCTACGGCGCGCTGAGCCTGCTCGGCATCCCGCTGTCCATCGCGGTGGCCGCGCTGCTCGGCACCCGCGGGCTGAAGCTGGTCTCGCTGTACCGGACCCTGTACTTCCTGCCCGTCGTCACCATGCCGGCCGCCGTCGCGATGATCTGGACCTGGCTCTACAACGGCGACTACGGCCTGGTCGACTACCTGCTCTCCCTCGTCGGCGTCCAGGGCACCTCGTGGATCGCGAACCCGTCCACAGCCCTGTACGCCCTCGTCGCCGTCGGCGTGTGGACGCAGATCGGCTACAACGCCGTCATCTTCATGGCCGGCCTGCAGGCCATCCCGCGTCACCTGTACGAGGCCGCCTCGATCGACGGGGCCGGGCGGGTGAGGCAGTTCTTCCGGGTGACGCTGCCCCTGCTGTCGCCCAGCGTGTTCTTCGTGTCCGTGCTCAGCGTGATCAACGGCCTGCAGATGTTCGACCTGGTCTACCTGATGCTGCGCCGGGGCAACCCGGCGCGGGAGGACACCCAGACCGTCGTCTCGTTGTTCTTCACGCGCGCCTTCGAGGAGGGCGCCAAGGGGTACGCGGCGGCGATGGCCGTGGTGCTCATGGCCATCACCCTGCTGCTGACCGTCGTCCAGTTCCGGGTCCAGAAGAGGTGGGTGCACTATGCGTAACGGCCGGCTGTGGCCCGTCCACCTGGTGCTCGCGGTAGGCGCGGCCGCGATGGTGATGCCGTTCTTCTGGCAGGTGCTCACCTCGCTGAAGACCTTCACCGAGGCGACCAGGACGCCCCCGGTGTGGATCCCCTCGTTCGAGTGGTCCAACTTCGCGACCGTCCTCGACGAGACGCCGTTCCTGCAGCAGTTCGGCAACACCGTGGTGATGACCGCCGGGCGGACGCTGGCCCAGCTCCTGTTCTGCTCGCTGGCGGCCTACGCCTTCGCCCGGCTGCGCTTCCCCGGCAGGGACGTCATCTTCATCGCGCTGCTGTCGGTGCTCATGGTGCCGGGCCAGCTCTTCCTCATCCCGCAGTACCAGATCGTGCAGAGCCTCGGCTGGCTCAACACCCTGCCGGGACTGATCGCGCCCGGCATGTTCAGCGCGTTCGGCACGTTCATGATGCGGCAGTTCTTCATGACGCTGCCCGCCGAGGTCGAGGAGGCCGCCCGGCTGGACGGCGCCAACCCGCTGCGCGTCTTCTGGAGCGTGATGCTGCCGCTGGCCAGGCCCGGCCTGATGGCGCTCGGCGTGCTCACCGTGCTGTGGTCGTGGAACGACCTGATGTGGCCGCTCATCGTCAACACCGACCCCGAGAGCATGCCGCTGTCGGCAGGGCTGTCGGCGCTGCAGGGCGAGCACATGACCGACTATCCGGTGCTGATGGCCGGCTCGCTGATGGCCAGCGCGCCCATCGTCGTGCTGTTCGTCGTCATGCAGCGGCAGCTCATCGAGGGCATCGCCTTCACCGGCTCGAAGTAGGGTCCCAACCCGTACCACCCGAGAAAGGACGCACGTGGAAGACCTGCGGATCGGAGTCGTCGGCCTCGGCCTGCGCGCCGGCCTCGCCCTGGCCGCGCACCGCCCCGGCCGGGGCGCCGTGGTGGCCGCGCTGTGCGACAGCGACCCGGCGGTGCTCAAGGCGCAGGCCGGCCGGTTCGAGGCCGAGTTCCTCACCGACGACCACCGCCGCCTGGCGGAGCGCGACGACCTCGACGCCGTCATCGTGCTGACGCCCGACGACACGCACGAGAGCGTCGCCATCGACTTCCTGGAGGCGGGCAAGGCCGTCTACCTGGAGAAACCCCTCGCCATCACTGTCGAGGGCTGCGATCGCGTGCTGCGGGCCGCCCGCCGCACCGGGACCAGGCTGTACGTCGGGCACAACATGCGGCACATGGGAGTCGTCCGGCTGATGCGCGACATCGTCCGGCGGGGCGACATCGGCGAGCCGAAGACCGTGTGGGTGCGGCACTTCGTCGCCTACGGCGGCGACTACTACTTCAAGGACTGGCACGCCGACCGCGCCCGCACCACCGGCCTGCTGCTGCAGAAGGCCGCGCACGACCTCGACGTGATCCACTGGCTGGCCGGCGGCTACACCAGCCGCGTCAACGCCTTCGGCGACCTCATGCTGTACGGCGACCTGCCGCGCCGCGAGCCCGGCACGCCGCGGCCCGAGGGCTGGCTGCGCGAGTTCGACTGGCCGCCCACCCACCGCACAGGGCTGCACCACGTGGTGGACGTCGAGGACGTGTCGGTGATGAACATGCGCCTCGACAACGGCGTCATCGCCGCCTACCAGCAGTGCCACTTCACGCCCGACTACGTGCGCAACTACACGGTCATCGGCACCGAGGGGCGGCTGGAGAACTTCGGCGACCGCCCCGGCGACACCGTCCGGGTGTGGAACACCGGCCCCACCGACTACCGCCCCGACGCCGACGTCACCTACCGGGTGCCCGACGCCCAGGGCGGCCACGGCGGCGCGGACACGGCCATCATCACCGAGTGGCTCAGGTTCGTCCGGGAGGGCGGGACGACCGACACCTCGCCGGTGGCCGCCCGGATGAGCGTCGCCGCCGGCTACATGGCCACGATGTCGCTGCGCGACGGCGGCATGCCGTACGACGTCCCGCCCCTCGACCCCGGCCTGGCCGCCTACTTCGACCGCGGCCAGGCGGAGTGAGAGCCGGTCAGCGGATCCTGGCCAGGTCGATGACCACGTACTGGCCGTCGAGTTCGAAGGAGACGAGCCGGCCGTCGCCGATCCCCGGCTGGACATGGATCGACCGCCCCTCGGCGTCCGTCCGGAAGCCCAGGTCGGCCGCCCTGCCGGTGGCCAGGTCGAGCAGGACCTGGCCGCCGGAGGGCGGGGGCAGGCGGACGGTCATGAAACGGTCGGCGGCCAGCCCGTACGTGGAGTCGGGCAGGTCCCGCTCGCCGGAGCCGTCCCGCAGCCGGCTGAAGGGCCGCCCCTCGGGGCTGGTGCCGGTACAGGTCGTCACCCCGCACCGGACGTCCCGCTCGCCCGGTCGCACCACCGCCCGGCTCGTCTCCCCGGTCTCGGCGTTGAGCAGCTCCTCGAAGCTCGTCTCGCCGTCCGGCGTGTACTCGCCGGGCGTTCCCACCCACGGCCAGCGCAGGATGTGGTGCCGGTCGGCGCCCGGTACGGCCTCCACGCTCCCGCCCCCGAGGGGAAGCGTGAAGACACCGCCCTCCAACAGCGAGAAGGCGATCCGGCCGCCCACCACGGTCAGTTCGTCGCCGCGCCCCCTTACCTCGCGGTCCGTGGCGACGGCGACGGGGTCGCCGCCCTCGACGGGCGCCGACCAGAACCGGGTGTGTCCGCCCTCGATCGTCTGCCACACGATCCGTCCCGCGCCGACCGCGTAGCCGGACGCGAAGACCCCCTTCGGCGTGCGGATGGCGGTGATCCTGCGGGCCTCGCCGGTCTCCAGGTCGTAGGCGTACAGGGCGTCGGCCTTCTCATGGCTCTCCCACGTCTCCAGCAGCAGGGTGCGGTCGCCGAGGAAGATCTGCGGCCGGCCCTTGCGCCCCCCGGGCAGCTTGACCGGGATCTTCCACACCGCCTCCGGCCAGACCCGCTCGACGAGAGCAGGGCGCGCGGAGGCGGTCGTCGTCGGCACGGGCGAAGTCGTCGGCACGGGCGAAGGAGCCGGGTGCCGGGCCGTGTCGGGCCCCGCCCCGTCGCGTACCGTCACCCCGATCCCGCCGACGACGAGCACCACGGCGGCTGCCGCGAGCACGCCACGCCCTCGCGCGCGCCGCCGCCGGGACCGGGTCACGATGCGCGCCGGGAACCCGCTCGGCGCGCGCGGCGCGCGGTCGGCGGCCCGGGTGAGGAGCCGGTGCAGGTCGTCTTCCAGTTCCCTGGTCATCACACGCTCCTCTGGGTGAAGGTCCGGTGGGCGATCGTGGAGCGGAGCCTGCTCAACCCGAGCGAGGCGTGACTGCGCACGGTCCCGTGGGAGATCCTCAGCACACTCGCGATCTCCGAGTCGGTGAGCTGCTCGTAGTAGCGCAGCACGAGCACCGTCCGCTGCCTGCGCGGCAGCTCCGCGAGCGCCTGCCACAGGCCCTGCTCGCCGTCGGAAGGCCGCGTGTCCAGGTGGGAGGTCTCCGGCAGGTCCCGGACGAGCCGCTCGCGGCGGCGGCGCCGCCAGGCGCTGATGTGCAGCCGCGCCATGATCATCCTGGTGTAGCTCTCCGGATCGTCCTTCCGGCGCACCCGCGCCCAGGCCCGGTGCAGCCTGATCAGCGCCTCCTGGGTCAGGTCGGCCGCGTCGTGGGCGTTGCCGCTGAGCACGTAGCCGTAGCGCAGCAGCGCGTCGGCCCGCTCGGCGACGAACTCCGCGAAGCGGGAGTCATCTTCCACGTGACTTCGCCTTTCCTCGTCTCATCACCACCCAGACGCGGGCCGGGCCCCGTTTGTTGAACCGGGGTCCACAGCGCTGAAGTTGGGGCTCCAGTGCTGGATAAGGCGTTCTACGTGTGCAACACTGTTGCAGGATTACAACATGGTCGGTCGAGGAAGACACCAGTACAACGAGATCAACGCGGCCTTCAGGAGGCTACGCGAGATCCCGACGTTGACAGTGGTCGAAAGCCACAACGGGCATCGGTGGGGCTGGGTGCGATGCATATGCGGTGCCACGCCCTTCAAGGTGTGGTCCACGCCCCGCAATGCGGGCAACCATGCCAAGGCCGTCGTGACCTGGGCGACCGGTCACGCTCGGTGCGGCAAGAGCGAGGAGGAGTCATGAGCACGTGGGATTTCCGCGTCACGCTCAATCGAGCGCCCACAGACCAGGAGGCCGATCTTCTCTACGAGGCGGGGCTGGATGACTGCGCCGTGGCGGGCGGACCGGACGGCAGCACCTTTCTCATGTGCGACCGCGAATCAGGCAGCCTGCTTGAGGCCATCATGTCCGTGCTCGTCCAGATCCGGAGCGTGGACGGGCTGTGGGCCATCGGCGTGGACCACGACGACGCGGTGACGCTGGGCGACGCGGCGCGGCGGCACGGCAAGCGGACACAGGCCAGCCTTCGCCAGCTCGCGAACGGCCAGCGGGGCCCCGGAGGGTTCCCGCCGCCGCTCGTCGAGGCCGACAACATCAGCGTCTACTCGTGGGGTGAGATCTCCACCTGGCTGCGGACCGCGATGGGCGACGACATCCCGGAGGTCAACCGCGACATCGCGCTGGCCGACGCGGCCGTCAAACTGGCCTGCCGGGCCAGGGCGACGCACCGGGAGGACCAGGTGCGTCGCCTGCTCGAAGTCGCCTGACCAGCCCTCCTGCCCGGCCCTCCTGTCCAGCCCTCCTGTCCAGCCCTCCTGCCCAGGCCGTGTGACCCAGGCCGCCTGCCCAGGCCGCTGTGCCCTGGCCGCCGACCAGCGCGCCTGAGCAGGTCGCCTGGCCCGGGTCGTCCGAGGCGGGTCGCCTGTGCGGCCCTCGCGGGGTCAGCGTTCCCGGGGTGACCTGTCCCGATCCTCGGTCAGGGTGGCGAGGGGGTCGGGGGTGGACTGGGTGAGCTGGCGGGGGCCGTTGGGGCTCTCGGCCTCCTGGGCGTCCGCCACCGCCTCGGCCGCCGCCTCCGCGGCCTTGGCGATCTCCTCGTCCATCTCCGCGCTCTGCGGGATCTCCTCGCGGGTGGCCGGTGACGGCGGCAGGGCCTCGGTGAACGCCTTGGAGACGCCCTGCAGCGCCGAGGTGACCTCGCTCGGGATCACCCAGAACGTGTTGCCGGAGCCCTGGGCGAGCTGCGGCAGCACCTGGAGATACTGGTAGGCCAGCAGCTTCGGGTCGGGGTCGTTGCGGTGGACGGCCTGGAAGACCTGGTCGATGGCCCTTGACTGGCCCTCGGCCTCCAGGATGGCGGCGGAGCGCTGGCCCTCGGCCCGCAGGATGCGGCTCTGCTTGTCACCCTCGGCGGTGAGGATCTGCGACTGGCGCTGGCCCTCGGCGGTGAGGATGGCGGCGCGCTTGTCACGCTCTGCCCGCATCTGCTTCTCCATCGCGTCCTTGATGGTCTTGGGCGGGTCGATGGCCTTGATCTCGACGCGGTTGACGCGGATGCCCCACTTGCCGGTCGCCTCGTCGAGCACGCCGCGCAGCTGGCTGTTGATGGTGTCGCGCGAGGTCAGCGTCTTCTCCAGGTCCATGGAGCCGACCACGTTGCGCAGCGTGGTGACGGTGAGCTGCTCGACCGCCTGGATGTAGTTGGCGATCTCGTAGGCCGCGGCGCGCGGGTCGGTCACCTGGAAGTAGAGCACCGTGTCGATCTCGACGACCAGGTTGTCCTCGGTGATGACGGGCTGCGGGCGGAAGGAGACCACCTGCTCGCGCAGGTCGATCATCGGGTAGACGCGGTCGATGTAGGGAATGACGAAGTTGAGGCCCGGCTTCAGCGTCCGGTGGTAGCGGCCCAGCCGCTCGACGTTGCGGGCGCGTGCCTGCGGCACGATCCGCACGGCCTTGAGCACGGTGAACACGGCGAAGAGGATGACGAAGAGCCCGACCAGCAACAGCGGATCCATGTTCACTCCCTGGGATAGACGAGGGCGGTGGCCCCTTCGATCTCGATGACGTCGACGGTCGCCCCTGTGGGGATCACCAGGCTCTCGTCATAGGCGCGCGCCGACCACTCCTCGCCGCCGATGCGGATCCTGCCGTCGCGCCCGGTCACCTCCGACACCACGTAGGCGGGCTTGCCCACGAGGGCCTCCACGCCGAAGCGGCTGAGCTGCGGCTGGCGGATGTGCCGCAGGGCGAGCGGTCGCACCACGAACAGGCCCGCGGTCGAGGACAGGCCGAAGACGAGCAACTGCAGGGGGACCGGCAACCCGATGGCGGCGCCCGCCGCCGTGAGGAGCGCGGCGACACCGAGCATCCCGAGTGATGCGGTGAGGGTGAAGATCTCCGCCACGCCGAGGACGAGCGCGAGGATCACCCAGATGACCCATTCATCCATGCTCCGGCCCTCCTCTTAGGACAACGGGCCCAGGTGCCTGATTAGTTCCTCTCCACCCACACCGTAGCCGCCGATTCAGCGCTGGGGCAGGGGCTGCGCCGGCGTGCCTGTCGCGGGCGCCGGGCGACGCAGGGCGCTGCCCTTCAGCCACTCCTCCCACGACAGCTGCCAGTAGCCCCAGCCGTTGTGCCACTCGAGCTCGCGGTCGGTGCCGGTGATCGTCACGGGGTCGCCGCGCAGCGATCCGGCGTAGAACCAGGCCGCCTGGTCCGGCCGGGAGTTGATGCAGCCGTGGCTGACGTTGACCCGGCCCTGGGCCCACACGTTGTCCTTGGCGTGGACGTACTCGCCGCTGTCGGAGATGCGGACCGCGTGGTCGATCAGCAGGTCGTAGTAGCCGGGGTCGCCCTTGCTGCGGCCGGGGGAGATCATGCGGACCGGGTTGCCCTTGTCCATGGTCAGGTGGACGCCGCTGGTCGTGGTGTATTCGTGGGTGGTGCCCATGCCGGCGCTGATGGCCATGCGTTGCGCGACCCGGCCGTCGCGCCGGACCGTCATCTGGTGGGTGCGGGTGTCGACGGTGCTGGTCTGGGCGCGTCCGACGGTGAAGCTGAGCAGGTGGTCGGCGGTGCCGTACACGCCCGGGGCGGCGCGGACGCCGGCCAGGTGGGCGACGACCGTGACCCGCTGCCTGGCGGGCCAGAACTCCTTGGTGCGGTAGATCGCCCGGGTGTCGTCGATCCACCGCCAGGCGCCCTCGACCGGCCGCTCGGCCCGCACCTCCAGGGCTCGTTCGACGGCCGCCCTGTCACGCACCGGCGTGTCGAACGTGAGGATGATCGGCATGCCCACGCCCACGGTCTCGCCGGGCAGCGGCACGGCCGAGGCCACCCGGAAGGTGCGCTGCGCGGTGCGGGTGCGGAAACGGCCCACGGCCACCGCGGAGGGGGCGCCGGGGCGGGTGGCGGTGGCCGTCACCGTGTGCTCCGTGCCGGGCCGCAGCGTCCAGTCGGAGCGCCAGGTGGTGCGGGCCGCGTCGAGCCGGCCGGGCACCGGCCGGCCCTCGGCGTAGGCGAGCACGCTGCCGAGCGTGCCGCCGCGGGCCCGGACCACCAGCCCGCGGTCGGTGCGGGCGTTCTTGCCGTCGAAGGCGGGCCACACCTGCACGGACGGCGGCGCGGGCGCCGGCGCCCGCGCGGTCACCGAGCCGCAGCCGGCCGTGAGGAACACGCTCAGAACGGTGACTACAAGGGCACAGTGAACACTCACCGTGGCGCGCCGCATCTCACTCCTGCTCTCCGGGAAGGGGAGTCCAGAGTATCGGGGAGTCACGACACAAGCACGCTCGGTGATCTACACGATGGTCCCCGACACCTCTCCCAGCGTGATGTCGCCGGCCGTGGCGCGCAGGGTCACGGTGTCGCCGTCCTCCAGGAACGTCCTGGTCTCGCCGCTCGACAGCTTGACCGGTTCGGTGCCGTTCCAGGTGATCTCGATGAGGGAGCCGCGCTCCTCGCGCCGCGGACCCGAGATCGTGCCGCTGGCGAACAGGTCGCCGACGCGCAGCGAGGCGCCGTTCACGGTCAGGTGGGCGAGCATCTGGTCCGGCGTCCAGTACATGGTGGAGTACGGCGGGCGCGAGACGACCTCGTCGTTGATCCGCACCTCGACCTCGATGTCCAGCCCCCAGTCGGCCCGCCTGCGCAGGTAGCCGAGGGGCTCGGGGTCCTGCGGCGGCCCGGGCACGCGGGGCAGCGCCTCCAGCGGTGTCACCCACGGCGAGATCGACGTGGCGAACGACTTGCCGAGGAACGGCCCGAGCGGTACGTACTCCCAGGCCTGGATGTCGCGCGCGCTCCAGTCGTTGAGCAGCGTCACCCCGAACACGTGGTCCTCGAACGCGCCCGCCGAGGTGCCCAGCCTGGTCGGCGTGCCCACCACGAACCCCAGTTCGGCCTCGATGTCCAGCTTGCCGGACGGCCCGAACACCCCGGCCCTGACCTGGCCGCGCGGCCGGCTGATCGGCGTGCCGGACACCACGACCGTGCCCGCCCGGCCGTGGTAGCCGACCGGGAGGTGCCGCCAGTTGGGCAGCAGCGGCTCGGAGTCGGGCCGGAACATCCTGCCGATGTTGGAGGCGTGGTCGAGCGAGCAGTAGAAGTCGACGTAGTCGGCCACCTCGAACGGCAGATGCATCGTCACCTGGTCCAGCGGGACGAGGTGGGACTCGACGACGGACAGGTCGGTGGTCAGCTTCTCCTGCAGCAGTGCCCTGGTGTCGTGCCAGGCGCTGCGCCCGCGCGCCATGAACGGGTTGAGCGAGGGTGCGGCGAACACCTCGTCGTGCAGCGCGGCCGCCAGGTCGAGCACCCGGTCGCCGTAGCGCACCCCCACCCGGGGCGCCTGCCCCTGGCGGGAGAACACCCCGTAGGGCAGGTTGTCCACTCCCCAGCTCACGCGTCCTCCTCGATCAGCCGGAGTTCGGTCAGGTCGGCCACCGGCGTGGTGGTGCTGCACGAGCCGTAGCTCACCAGCAGTTCGCGGGCGCGCTTGGCGGTGTCGGCGGGCACCGAGCGCGCGTGCTGCACCAGCCGGCGGGCGTCGGTGGTGCGCAGCACGGGCGCGGGGTCGCGCTGCTCGACGGCCTCGCAGACGGCCAGCACGAGATTGAGGAACCCGTGCCGGTCGACGCCCAGCGACGGGTCGAAGTGGCGTACGGCGTGGTGCAGTCCCGCGGTGGCCTTGAACGGGATCTCCCTGTCGGCGCACGACCGGATGAACGCCGCCAGGTGCTCGACAGCCGGGAACGCGTCGCCGGTCAGTCCGCCGCACCGCACCTTGAGCCCGACGCCCTCCGGCACGTCACCGGGGGCCGGGCCCGCCGGCACCTCCACGAACAGGCGGACCCCGGCCGGCAGCCGCCCGGCCAGGCGCCCGGCCACGACCGACACGGGCGTGTCGTCCGCCGGCCGCATCTCGACCAGGTCGACCGGCAGGTCGTCGAAGGACGGCACCTCGGGCGTGTCCACGATGAGGCCGATGCGCCGGGGCACGAAGTCCTCGCGGCGCAGCCCGTCGAGGCGGCCGGCGGGGCACAGGAAGCGATGGGTCAGCACCTTGTGGCCCCGCTCCTGGTCGCGCCGGTGGCGGGCCAGCGCTTCGTCCATGTGCAGGGACGTCGGCGGGAACAGGCCCGCGTCGTCCACCAGGGCGGTGAAGAGGATGGCGCTCATCGTGACCAGGTCCAGGCGTAACCGGGATCCTCGCAGGCCAGTGCGGCCGGTCCGAGGTCGAGCGGGCGGAACGTGTCGACCATCACCGCCATCTCGCTGGTCGTGGTGACGCCGCGGCCGACCGCGTCGATGACCGCCTCGACCGCGCCGGGCTGCGGCCCGTGGGTGAACCCGGCCGGGTGCAGCGAGACCGACCCGACGTCGATGCCGGAGCCCTTGCGCGCGGAGTAGTCGCCGCCCACGTAGAACATGAACTCGTCGGAGTCGACGTTGTGGTGGTTGTAGGGGATCGGCACCGAGTCGGGGTGGAAGTCCAGCGGGCGCGGGCAGAACGAGCAGACGACGAAGCCGGGGCCCTCGAACGTCTGGTGGACGGGCGGCGGCGCGTGCGTCTTCTTCACGATCGGCTCGAAGTCCTCGATGTTGAAGGCGTACGGGTAGAGGCAGCCGTCCCAGCCGACCACGTCGAACGGATGGTTGCGGTAGACGAGCCGGGTCAGCCCGCCACGGGTGCGCACCAGCACCGGCACCTCCTCGCCCTCCACGGTGAACGGCTCGGCGGGCGCCCGCAGGTCGCGCTCGCAGTAGGGGGCGTGCTCCAGGAACTGGCCGTACTGCGACAGGTAGCGCTTGGGCGGCCGGATGTGCCCGGCGGCCTCGATGACGAGCGCGTTGACCGGCGCGTCGGGCACCCAGCGGTGGATGGTGCCGGTGGGGATGACGACGTAGTCGCCGGGGCCCGCCTCGATCACGCCGTACGTGGACTCGAACCTGGCCCGCCCGCTCTGGACGTAGACGCACTCGTCGCCCATCGAGTTGCGGTAGAGCTCGCTGGGCCGGTCGGTGGTGGCGTACGACAACCGGACGTCGCCGTTGCCGGCCAGCGGCATGCGGCCGGACACCAGGTCGCCGGCGCTGCGCAGGTCCTGGGTGCGGAAGTGCCGCGGGGAGAGCGGCACGTTGGGCTCCAGACGCGTCTCGGCGGCCGGGGCGACGGCCTCGGCCTTGACGATCGCGGTCGGGAGGTGGCGGTGGTACAGCAGGGAGGCGTCGGACGAGAAGCCCTCCTCGCCCATCAGCTCCTCGGCGTACAGCCCGCCGTCGGGTCGCCTGAACTGGACGTGGCGCTTGCGGGGCACCTCGCCCACGACGCGGTAGTACGGCATCCGCCCTCCCCAGCAGTGTCCGCTTATCGGACGCTAGTGTCCTCTATATGGGAATACCGTCGTCCATCAGGTGTTCCCTGTCAACCCAGCGCGGCGGTCAGCTGCTCGGCCGCCTCCACCACGCGCGGGCCCGCCGTCTCGTCGAGCGGACCGAACGTCACCACCCCCACCGACGCCTCCAGCCACGGCAGCCCGGCCACCGGAGCGGCGATGCCCCGGGCTCCCTCCTGCAACTGCCCCTCCGTCACGAGATAGTCCGTCCGGCCGTCACGCAGCGCCAGGATCGCCCGCCCGGCCGCGCCCCTGGCCAGTGGATGGCGCGAGCCCTCCCGGTAGGCGACGTGCATGTGCGTCCACGTCGGCTCGACCACCGCCACGGCCAGCCCGTCGTCGCCCTCCGCCACGGTCAGGTGCGCGGTCGCCCCCACCTGCTCGGCCAGCCGGCGCAGCACGGGCAGCGCGGCCGCGCGCAGCAGCGGCTGCACGGCCTGCGCCAGCACCAGCACCCCGAACCCGAGGTGCACCCGCCCCTCGGCGTCCCGCCGGGCGAACCCCTCGCTCGTCAACGTGGTCAGCAGCCGGTAGACCACCGGCCGGCTCAGCGACAGCTCGCTGCTCAGCTCGGTCGGGGTGCGCCCGCCCTTGCCGTCGGCGAGCAGTCTCAGCAGGCGGAGCCCGCGCTCCAGCGTCTGGGCGGATTCGGCCGTCATGCATCGATTATCTATGGGTGCACCCGAGGTGACCCTCCGCGGCGATGAGGGTACGTAGCTGGGAGGTTCGACCGAGGGGTATGGATGCGGACACTCCTGATCGCCGCGCTGGTCGTGTGCGCCATGATTCCCGTGCTGCCCCCCGTCCGGGAGCAGATGTCCGGACACGCCCGCGAGGCCCGAGCCGACCTGTCCGGCGTCCACGTGGCGGGTGATGCGGGCATCCACGTGTCCGGCGAGACCAGCCTGCGCGAGCCGCGGGCGGCGGACGACGAGCCGGAGCCGCCGCCCGCGCACGTGGTGGTCGACACCTTCTACGTCACCGTGGGCATCGAGGTGAAGGACCGCCTCCTGCCGTACGAGGACGACGTCGCCATCGAGCCCACCCGGCTGGCACCCGGCGTTGAGCTCGACGGGCAGGGCAACCTGCGCGGCAAGCCCCGGATCCCCGGATCCTTCACCGAGCCGGTCCGGCTGTGCGACAGCGCCAAGTGCGTCGAGCAGCCCGTCACGCTGCTGGTCTACGACTACGTGAGCTGGCGGCCCCGCCAGCTCACCTTCCCCGGGCGGGTGGGGGTGCGGCTCGACGGCCACATCGGCGTCGAGGGCGGCCCGGCCGGCGTGCCGCCCACGTTCACCGTGACGAACGCGCGCACGCTGCCCCGCGGCGTCTCCATCGGCCCCGACGGCCAGGTCGGCGGCATCCCGGCCGCCACGGGCGTGTCCCGGGTGCCGGTGCGCATCTGCGTGGCGGGCAACTGCTCGGGCGTGGTGGTGACGCTGTTCATCGCCTGACCCTTGCGGCAGGGGGCGGGTTACGGTCACCTTGGACCCATGAAATCGGTCATTGTGGTCGGAGCGGGCATCTGGGGATCGTCGCTGGCGTTGCGGCTGGCGGACACCGGCTGGCAGGTCACGCTGGTCGAGCGGCACCAGCCCGGCCACGTCCGGCAGGCCAGCGCGGGGGAGACCCGGCTGCTGCGCTGCTCCCACGGCGCCGACGACTGGTACGCGCGGATGGCGTGGCGGGCGCGGGAGGGCTGGCGGCGGCTGGGCGAACGGGCCGGCGAGGAGCTGTACCACGAGGCGGGCATGATGTGGTTCGCCGGCACGCCGGACGGCTGGGAGAGCGACAGCGCCCGGGTGCTGAAGAACCTGGACATCCCGTGCGAGGTGCTGGACCCGGCCGACGGCGCCCGCTTCTTCCCCGAGTTCCGGGGCGACGACCTCAGCTTCCTGCTCTGGGAGCCGCACGCCGGAGTGCTCCGCGCCCGGCGGGCCACCCAGGTGACCGCCCGGCTCGCGGTCGCGGCCGGGGTCAGGCTGGTGCGGGCCCGCGCCGTGCCCGTGCCGGGAGCGGACGCGCCGTACGGGTGCGCGGTGGACGTCGGCGGTGAGGTGCTGCGGGCCGACCGGGTGGTGTGGGCGTGCGGCGCGTGGCTGCCCGAGCTGTTCGACCTGCCGCTGACCGTGACCAAGCAGGACACGCTGCACTTCGCCGTGCCCGCCGCCTGGACCACGCCGGGCACGCCCGCCTGGGTCGACTACGGGGCCTCCGCCTACGGGCACGGCGACGTGGACGGGGCCGGCGCGAAGGCCACCTCCGACGCCGAGGGCCGGCCGTACGAGCCGGAGCACGGCGAGCGCGTCGTCGACGCCGAGAGCGTGGAGCGGATCAGGGCTTACCTGCGGCGCCGGTTCCCCTCGCTGGCGACGGCTCCGGTGCTGTTCAGCCAGGTCTGCCAGTATCCGCTTACCCCCGACGCCGAGTGGATCATCGCGGAGGCCTCGCCCGGCGTGTGGCTGCTCGGCGGCGACTCCGGGCACGGCTTCAAGCACGCCCCGGAGCTCGCCGCGTACGTGGCGGGGGTGCTCGACGGCGAGCACCAGCCGGAGGCCCGCTTCGGGCGGCACGAGCGGCTGCCGTCACGGGGGCTGCGGACGAGCGGAGAGGTCCGGTAGGGCCTGCCTCACCGGGCATCCGGGGGACGGCGGGCATGTCCTGGCGGGCTGATCGGCGCAGACTTCTGCCGTAGCCGACCGACTCACCGGGAGCCCGCCATGATCACGCACGCCCCCTCCGCCGCCACCGCCCAGGCGGACCCGCCGCCCGTCGTGCGCACCGCCGCCATGCTGTGGCTGTTCGCCGTGGCGGCAGGCGCGTTCGAGGCCACGCTGATGGTGACGGGGGCGCTGGCCGACGGCGCCGCCCTCGGCGGGCTGCTGCCCGGCATCGCCTTCCGCCTGGCCGTCTTCACCGCGGCCGTCCTGCTGGCGCTGCGGATGCGGGCCGGCGCCGGCTGGGCGCGCTGGACGCTCGCCGTCACCCTGGGCGTGTTCGGCACGCTGTCGCTGGTGGTCGAGCCGGCCCGGTGGCTGCTCGACGGAGGGTCGGTGGCGGCGGCGCTGGCCGAGGCGGGGGTCGTGGACCTGGTGTTCATGGCCAGCCGGTCGCTGCACCTGCTGGCCGTGCTGGGCGCGGTGACGCTGATGTTCCAGCCGCGGTCCAACGCCTACTTCCGCGACCGGGCCGCGCTGGGCGCGTCAGCCTGACGCGGGCGCGGACGCGGGGGAGGCAGCCACGGGAGCGCGCAGGTTGCGCACCCCTGGGGACAGCAGCGCCGCCAACGTGGACACGACGACGAGGACGCCGCAGCCGAGCAGCGCCGTCCGGGTGCCCGCGAGCTGCGCCACCGGCCCGGCCAGCATGAGCCCGATCGGCCCGAACATCAGCGACCCCAGCGCGTCGTACGAGCTGACCCGCGACAGCGACTCCGCCGGCACCTCCCGCTGCATGGTCGTCTGCCACAGCACGCCGAAGACGTCGAAGCAGACGCCCAGCACGAACGCCGCCGCCACGATCGCCCACAGCGGCGCCGCCAGGCCGAGCAGCAGGTACGGCAGCGCGGAGGGCAGGCACAGCAGCACCGCGACGAAGATCGGGCGGGCGGGTCGCACGCGCAGCGACACGATCACCCCGGCCATCGTGCCGACGGCCTCGCCGGCCAGGAACGCCGACCAGGCCGGCGCCCCGCCCAGGCTCTCCTTGGCGATGAGGGGCCCGAGCACCCCGTGACCGGCCTGGATGGCCATCACCATGATGGAGAACTGGGCGACCACCACCCAGATCCACTGCCGCGAGGAGAACTCCCGCCAGCCCTCGCGCAGGTCGCCCAGCACCGAGTGCCGCTCGGCGGCGGGTCGCTCCGCCCGGGTCAGCCGCAGCGCCGCGATCAGCACCCCGGCGACCGCGAACATCGCGGCGCTGGCCACCAGCGCCCATCCGCCGCCCACCAGGATCACCGTGGCCCCGCCCAGCACCGCCCCGGCCACCCGCGAGCTGTTGGCGCCGAGGCCGAGCAGCGCGTTGCCGGTCTGCAACCGGTCGGCCGGCACCACCTCGGGGATGATGCCGGTCAGCGCCGGGTACATCACCGCCATGCCGAGGCCGCTGACGGCCGCGGCCGCGGCCATGACCGGCAGCGGGGTCCATCCGGTGAGCAGCATCGTGCCGAGCGCGGCGAAGGCGAGCGCGTTGACCAGCTCGCTCACCGTCATCACCCGGTGCCGCGGGAACCGGTCCGCGATCACCCCGCCGACCAGCATGAACAGCACCATCGGCAGCGCCTCGGCGGTGAGCACGACCGAGAGCGTGGTGGCGTCGGCGCCGGGCAGGTCGAGGATGCCGAACGCGAGCGCCACCGGCGCGAACGCGGTGCCCAGGACCGAGATCGTCCGAGCCGCGAGCAGCAGCGCGAACCGCCGATCCCGCAACAGCCCGACATCGCGCAGAAAACCATGCACCGAGCAACCCCCTGAACCCGCCAAACGGGCTCATTCTGCCGGTACGGTGCGCGATTGTCGCCTGAATATCCGGGGACGGCCGTCGGAATATCCGGGGTGACAGCCCCGCCCACTGCGGGTCAGAGCGACCTGACCAAAGCCTTCGATTTCATTGAACAGCACTGATCGTCCGGATATTGTGCTAAATGCCCGACGATCACCCCCTCGAAGTAAGGCGCCCGATGCGACTGCGGCAGATCTTCGTCCTAGGCGTGACCCTTTCCCTGCTCGGCATCGCCGCCCCCGCCTCGGCTCAGGACGATCCGCGGAGCTGCAACGACGAGCTTCCCGCCGGCACTCCGTCGTACGTGACCTGCCGCTGGCTGAACACGCCCGAGGAGGCGCTGAACGCCGTCCAGTTCTGGATGCAGAACGACGGCGAGAACATGGAGGCGGCCGCCCCGATCCCGCCGATCCTCATCGACTGCGCCGAGGACGGCAACGAGTGCACTCCCGCCGCCCCCGGCCCCGGCGACGGTGACGGCGAGCTGCACGACGTCGGCGAGCCCGACGTCGAGGGCGCCGAGGACGGCGGCACGCCCGAGTGCGCCGCCGGCGAGGATTGCTACGTCAACCCGCACGGCCTCACCCAGGCCCAGGTGTCGGAGGCGGAGAAGACGGCCGCCGGGCAGGCCGTGAAGACCGCGGCCGCCGCCGGCCTGCGCGTCTGGGTGGACACCGAGCTCTCCGACGACTGGAAGGCGGGCAAGCTGCCCGAGGCGGCCAGGAAGGTCGCCGCCGTCGCCGCGCAGGAGGGCGTCGTGGGCGTGCGGTTCGCCCGGCAGCTCGGCGTCGGCCAGACGTTCCAGAACGCCGACGAGATGGACAAGTTCGTCACCGAGGCCACGGCCGAGCTGCGCAAGCTGCTGCCGGGTCGCAAGCTGGCGGCGCACACGGTCGTGCCGGTGTTCGGCTGCGGGGCCGAGGAGGCCTGCAAGACCGCGGTGACCGCCAAGTACCCGCTGCTCGACCCCGACCGCATCGGCGCCTGGCTGGCCAAGGGCCTCATCGACCAGCTCGCACTCGACAGCGGCCACCTGGCCACCACGTACACCCCCTGGAAGATCGACGCCGCCACGGCGCAGCGCAACCAGTGGCTGCAGGTCCGCGCCCGCGCCTGGGACGCCTACGGCCACCTCACCGCCGAGGACGCCGGCTTCGCCGCCGCCGGCGGCTCGCAGCTCACCGCCGAGCAGGTCACCAAGGCCGTCACCGAGCGCGTCGCCACGCCGCTGCAGGACGACGCCGCCGAGACCGTCACCCTGTGGAGCCGCTGGCAGAACGCCGAGGGTCAGGTCAGCCGGATGTACGGCGAGAAGTGGGCGGCCAACGCCACCTGGGACCAGTTCAAGAAGCTCACCGAGATCCGCCCCCGCCTGGCCACCGTCTACGACCCCGCCCACCCGGAGACCGACGCCGCCACCGACCTGAAGGCCCTGTCGGAGGTCTTCGGCCAGGTGTACGTCCACACCGCCTGACGCCCGCGCCCGACCCGCGCTCCGCGCCCGCGATCCGCAGGCCCCGCCCCGCCCCGGCCTTCCGGGGCGGGGCGGCGCGCGTTCACGGGTCGGCGGCGGGCGTTCGCGGGTCAGCGGCCGCCGGGCGGGCGGCCGAGGGAGGGAAGGGCGCTGACGATCACTTTGCGCATGTGGACGGCGTCGGGCAGGGGGAGGTGCACCATCAGCCGGTGGAAGATCGGCCCGTACAGCAGGTCCATGGTGATGTCCAGGTCGACGTCATGCGGGACCTGTTCCAGTTCCTGAGCCCTGCGCAGGCGGTCCTGGAACTCGTCGATGCGCGGTCTGAGCCACTGACAATGGAGGCGCCCGGCCAGGGCGGGGTCGTGCTGAGCCTCGGTGAGCACGCCGATGAAGGCTGACCGCACGCGCGGCGCCTGCAGCATGTCGATGACCCCCATGAGCTGCGTGTGCAGGTCCGCGGCCAGGTCTCCGGTATCGGGGAAGGCCGTGGGGAGCAGTGAGGCCTCGTGGACGGCCTCCAGGACGACCGCCCCCTTGGACGGCCACCACCGGTAGATCGTCTTCTTGCTCACGCCCGCACGCGCGGCGATGCCCTCCACCGTCGCCTGCGCGTATCCCTGCTCGGCGCACAGGTCGAGGGCGGCCTCGAGGGTGGCGCGGTGGCTCTTTTCGCTGCGGCGCTCGGGATTGGGCGGCTTCATCATGGCCCCAGGGTATCGGAGACACGCAACGTGTCGTGTTGACAGTGATATCCGCTGAGGAGATACTTCCGTTGCGACACGCCACGTATCGTGTCGATTTCCCCGAGGAGTCCTCCCATGCCGACATCGGCATCCGCGCGAAAGGACACGCCATGCCCGTCACCGCTGTTCTCGACTCCTACCTCGCCCACGTCGAAACCGGGACCGGCGAGCAGCCGGTGGTGTTCCTGCACGGCAGCCCCACCTCCTCCCACCTCTGGCGCAACGTCGTCCCGCATGTGGCCGGGCAGGCCAGAATCCTGGCGCCGGACCTGATCGGCATGGGCGCATCCGGCAAACCCGACATCGCCTACCGCTTCGCCGACCACGCCCGCTACCTGGACGCCTGGTTCGAGGCCCTGGAACTGGACCAGGTCGTCCTGGTCGGCCACGACTGGGGCGGCTCGCTGGGCATGGACTGGGCCGCCCGTCACCCTGGCCGCACCCGCGGCATCGCCGTGCTGGAGACCTTCCTGCGCCCGCAGATGTGGGACGAACTGCCGCCCGACGTGGCCGAGCACTCCCGCGCCCTGCGCACCCCCGGCCTCGGCGAACGGCTGCTGCTGGAGGACAACGCCGCCATCGAGTACGCCCTGCCGCACCCGTTCGCCATCAAGTCCGGCCTCAGCGGCCAGGACCACGACGTCTACCGCGCCCCGTACCCCGACCCCGCCTCACGACGACCTCTGCTGCAGTGGCCCCGCGAGATCCCCTTCGACCGCGAGCCCGCCGACGTCGCCGAGCGCATGGACGCCTACGGCAGATGGCTCGCCGACAGCCCCGAGGTGCCCAAACTGCTGCTCACCGTCGAGGACGGCGTCGGCATCGCGGCCCCCGAGATCGTCGACTGGGCCCGTCGCACCGCCGCCGCGCTGGAGGTCGAAGGGATCGGCCCCGCCGGCCACCAGGCGCCCGAGGACCAGCCCGACGCCATCGGCCGCGCCATCTCCCGCTGGCTGGACCGCCACCACCTCACCACGCCGCACCCGGCCCCGGCCCGCCCCTGAACACCTCGATCCGGGGCCGGGGCCGGGGTCACTGGTAGCGCGCCGGGGCCGGGGCCGCTAGTCGCGGGCCGGCGGCGCGGCGTCGTACCTGGCCGTGCCCTGCTCCGCGTCGGTGTGCGTCCGGTGGAAGCCGGCCTTCTCCAGGACGCGGATCGACGGCGGGTTGGACAGCTCGACGGTGGCGTGGACACCGCGGACGTCCGGCGCCGTGAAGGCGAACGCGGTCAGGGCCCGGGCCGCCTCGGGGGCGTAACCGCGCCCGCGGCGGGAGGCCACGACGCCGTAGCCGAGCTCGACCGCGCCGTCGGACGGCGGCCAGAACAGGCCGATCGACCCGACCACCAGGCCGCTGTCGCGCTCGACGATCTGCCGGTGCCCGTACGGGCCGAGCCAGGCGGGGTGGTCGGCGAACAGCCCGGCGATGACGTGGTCGCCCTCGGCGGGGAAGTCGGCGGCCCAGTGCGCCGGCCGGGCGCCGTCGAGAACGGCGGCGACCTCGTCGGGGGTCCACGACCGCAGGACGAGGCGGTCGGTGATCAGGTCGGCGGTGGAGACGGAAGAGGACATCAAGGCTCCTGGTCGTTCGGGGTGACCGGGCCGCGCCGAGAAGCTTCAGGCTCGCGCGACCCGGGGAAGGGCATGCTGAAGACGGCTGTCGGCAGCCATATTCATCAACCTCCCTCTGCCCATGATCAGGAATCGGTCCGCCCGAGACTCTAGCATCCCGGGCGCCCGCCTCAGTCCCGCAGGAACGAGCCGAACTCCTCCAGGTCGATCAGCCCGTCGCCGTCCTGGTCGAGCCTGGCCACCCCGGCCTGGGCGCGCTCCAGCGTGATGGGCTGCCCGAGGGCCTCCATCAGCCGGACCAGTTCCTCGGCCGAGATGCGGCCGTCCTTGTCGGCGTCGATCAGGTCGAAGGTGATGGCGTGGTCGCTCATGATCGCCCTTCCGCGGGGGGTCGTGTCGGTCAGACCTTAGTGGTGTTCTGCCACAGCGCGATGATGACTGCCCGCAAAACCGGACATGTAGCACGCCCCGCATCGCGGTGACGGAGGCACGCCGCGGGAAACGCGGCGGGGCACGGGTTCGTGGCCCTCGGGCCCGGCATGCGAGCGCCCCCGCTGGGTAGCGGGTCGCGATGCGACCTACCTACACGTCGGATCTGTGGTGGAAGAACGCGGTCATCTACTGCCTGGACGTGGAGACGTTCAAGGACGGGAACGGCGACGGGATCGGCGACTTCCGCGGCCTGACCCAGGAGATCGACTATCTCGCCGGGCTCGGCGTGACGTGCCTGTGGCTGATGCCGTTCTACCCGACGCCGGGCAAGGACGACGGCTACGACGTCACCGACTTCTACAGCGTCGACCCCCGGCTCGGGACGCTCGGTGACTTCGTGGAGTTCATGCGGACCGCGCACGACCGCGGGCTGCGCGTCATCGCGGACCTGGTCGTCAACCACACCTCGGACCAGCACCCGTGGTTCCTGGAGGCCCGCTCCCGCAGGGAGTCGCCGCTGCGCGACTGGTACGTCTGGTCGGACGTGCCGGAGCCGGACGACAAGAGCCAGATCGTCTTCCCCGACAAGGAGGACAGCGTCTGGGAGTTCGACGAGAAGACGGGGCAGTACTACCTGCACAGCTTCTACCGCCACCAGCCGGACCTGAACGTCGCCAACCCGGCCGTCCGCGACGAGATCACCCGGGTGCTCGGGTTCTGGATGGAGCTGGGGCTGTCGGGGTTCCGGGTGGACGCGGTGCCGTTCCTCATCGAGAACGTCGATCCGGAGCTGGCCGACCCGCACGACTTCCTGGCCGACCTGCGGGCGTTCATGACGCGGCGCAAGGGCGACTCGGTCCTGCTCGGCGAGGTCAACGTGCCGTACGAGGACCTGGTGACCTACTTCGGCGACGGGCTCGGCGACCAGGTCACCATGTGCTTCGACTTCATCGGCATGCAGCGCGCCTGGCTGTCGCTGGCCCGGGGCGACGCCGGACCGCTGGCCTCGGCGCTCAGGGAACGGCCCAAGCCGCCCAAGGACTGCCAGTGGGCCACGTTCCTGCGCAACCACGACGAGCTGACCCTGGACAAGCTCACCGAGGAGGAACGGCAGGAGGTCTTCCGGGCGTTCGGCCCGGAGAAGTCCATGCAGGTGTTCGGCCGGGGGCTGCGCCGCAGGCTGCCGCCGATGCTGGGCGGCGACCTGCGGTGGATCAAGATGGCCTACAGCCTGCTGTTCTCCCTGCCGGGCACGCCGGTGCTGTTCTACGGCGAGGAGATCGGCCTCGGCGAGAACCTGGAGGCGGAGGGGCGGATGGCCGTCCGGGTGCCGATGCAGTGGGCGCCCGAGGGCGGGTTCGGCCGGGGCGAGCCCGAGCGGACCATGCCGGACGGCGCGTTCGGCCCGAAGCGGGTGAACGTGGCCGACCAGAAGCGCGACCCGGGCTCGCTGCTGCGGTGGATCCAGTTGCTGATCGAGCGCTACCGGGAGTGCCCCGAACTGGCGTGGGGCTCCTGCACGGTGCTCGACGCGGACCATCCGGCCGTGCTCGCGCACCGCTGCGACGCCGACGGCGCCACCGTGGTGATCCTGCACAACCTGTCGGACACCGCCCGGGAGGTCGGCCTGACGCTGGACGGCCTCGACGGCTGCCTGCTCACCGACCTCCTGGAGGACGGCACCACGCGCGTGCCGGACGGCGGGAAGGTGTCCCTGCACCTGGGCCCGCACGGCTGCCGCTGGCTGCGCGCCTCGGCGCCGGACGTGCCGCCGGAGGACGCCTCCGCCAAGTCGGAGCACTCCCGGTAGCGCGTCAGTCGCCCAGCTCCTCGAACAGGGTGAGCTGGAGTCCTGCCGGTCCCTCCAGGCGCGCGTTGAGCGAGTTCCACGGGGTGCGCGTCGGCTCGGCCACCACCGTCGCCCCGGCCGCGGCGAGCCGGGCCGTCGCCTCCGTGGAGTCGTCCACCTCGAACGCCACCCGGATGTGGCCCGCCACCCTGCGGCCCACCTCCACCTCGTCGATGAAGGCGGCGTGGGGCGGGTCGGTGATCTCCAGGGTGGCCCTGCCGGCCTCCAGGATCGTCACCCGGCCGCCCTCGGAGGAGAACGCGGCCCGCTGCGGCAGGCCCAGCGTGTCGCGGTAGAAGGCCAGCGCCTGCTCGTAGTCCTCGGCCGTCACGACCAGCCGTAGTTCGCGTACCGTCATGCCGGTCACAGCGCCCGCCCCGGCGCGACGCATTCCCGGGGCGGGCGCGCAGAGGTAGGACGGGCCGGTCACGCGGTGCCGCTCACAGGTAGGACGGGCCGGTCACGCGGTGCCGGAACGTCCACCACACCCACGCCTGCGCGGCGACCAGCAGCGGGAGCAGCGTGAGGATCACCGGTGTCAGGAGCGACGCCGTGGGCCCCGCGTCGAGCGGGAGCCGCGTCCCGGCCAGCACGCCGATCACCATGAGCGCGCCGGCGGTGAGGGCGTAGGTGCGGGCCTCGCCGGCGCCGCCGGACAGCACGGCCGCGCGCCGGCGCAGCTCGCCGCGCAGCCGCAGGGTGGCGAAGGCCAGCCCGTGCACGGCGAACAGCGCGGACAGCACCAGCGCGGGCAGCGCGGCGATGGGACCGCTCAGGCCGAGCAGCACGTGGCCGAGCAGGGCGCCCCAGCTCAGCGCCAGACCCCAGCTCCCGGCGACGACGGCGCCGTCCCAGCACAGCCGCCAGCGCTCGCCCGGCAGGCGCCCGCGCAGCCACAGCCCCACGTCCCGCACCACCCACGACACCAGCAGGACGACCACCGGCCCGTAGTTGCCGTGCAACAGCTCGGCCTCCAGCTCGGGGAACATCCCGGCGAGCACACCGGCGGTGGCGACCAGCCACACCTCGTTGCCGAGGAAGAACGGCGCGATGGCGGCGATCACCTCGCGCCGCTCGCCGCCGGAGCGGCCCAGGTACGGCAGCAGCATGCCGACCCCGATGTCGGCCCCGGCCAGCACGAGGTAGCCGAGCGTGAAGAAGGCCAGGATGAAGATCTCCATGACGGGCTCCTCAGAAGGTCAGGGCGGGGGAGGGGACGTCGATCGGGCGGTCGCCCAACGCCACCGCGTCGGGCCCGCGGCGGGCGGCCCTCGCCAGCAGCCAGGAGTTGACGACGATGAGCACGGCGAACACCGTCACGAACGCGGCCAGCGAGAACCGCACCTGGCCGCCGGTGACCGGTGACATCGCCTCGGCCGTGGTCAGCAGGCCGTACACGGCCCAGGGCTGGCGGCCCATCTCGCGGAAGATCCAGCCGGAGATCATGGCGACGAACGGCAGCGGGATCGTCGCGGTCAGCAGCCAGTGCCACAGCCGGAAGCCGTGCGCCGCCGGCCGGGCCAGCATGAGCAGGAAGCTCCCCCCGTAGAAGAACATCAGCACGGCGAAGGCCAGCATCATCGTCATGCCGCCGGCCTGCACCCACGCGACCGGCGGCAGGTAGTCGCCAGGGCCGTGCGCGGCGACCATCTCCGCCTGGGCCGCGGCCAGCCCGGAGACGTCACGCGTCCACGCGGCCGCCTTGGCGGGCTGCAGCGTCTGGAAGCCGAGACCGCCGAACGTGGCCGTGAACAGCGTCGCGGGCAGCGCCACCGCGATCCCGATCCGCAGCGACTTGCGGAAGAAGTCCTGCTCACGGGAGCGTCGCCGCAGGTGGTAGGCGCTCACCCCGGCCATGAAGACCCCGCCCACGATCATCGCGCCGCCGAGCACGTGGAAGAAGGCGACCTGGGCGGCGGGGTTGGCCACCAGCGCGCCGAAGTCGGTCATCCGCAGCCGGTCGCCGTCCACGACGTACCCGACGGGGTTCTGCAGGAAGCCGTTGGAGACGAGGATCCAGAACGCCGAGGCGTAGGCCGTCAGCGCGACCACCCAGATCACCGCCAGGTGGGCCCACCGGTTGAGCTTGTTCCAGCCGAAGATCCACAGGCCGAGGAAGGTTGACTCGACGAAGAAGGCGACCAGCGTCTCCAGCGCCAGCGCGGCGCCGAACAGGTTGCCCGCGTACTCCGTCAGCCCGCTCCACGACAGCCCGAGCTGGAACTCCATCACGAGGCCGGTGACGATGCCCATGGCGTAGTTGATGATGTAGAGCTGGCCCCAGAACCTCGTCATCCGCTCGTGGACGGGGCTGCCGGTGATCGTCGCCCAGGTCTGGACGGCGACCACCAGCGTGACGAGGCCCAGCGTCAGCGCGACGAACAGGAAGTGCGCCCCGGCGGTGAGCGCGAACTGCAGGCGGGCGAGGTCCACGGTTTCCATGCCACAGAGCCTCGGGCTACGGTCCGCTCCGCCGCGTCAGCCCGCAGCGGGCATCCGGCGTACGACTCCGGTCTCATCCGGCCGCCGGGTGTACATCCCCGGACGTATCAGGAGCCGAGCCAGCCCGGGGTGATCATGCCGGCCTCGTAGGCGAACACCACGAGCTGGGCCCGGTCGCGGGCGCCCAGTTTGGTCATGATGCGGCTGACGTGCGTCTTGGCCGTGGCGGGGCTGAGCACGAGCCGCTCGGCGATCTCGTCGTTGGACAGGCCGCCCGCGACGAGCGTCATGACCTCCCGCTCGCGCTCCGTCAGCGCGTTGAGCCGGGGGCTCGGGTCGGGCCGCTTGACCCGGCCGGCGAACTCCGCGATCAGCCGGCGCGTGATCGACGGCGCGATGAGCGCGTCGCCCCTGGCCACCACGCGGACGGCGTGGATCAGCTCGGCCGGCTCGGTGTCCTTGACGAGGAAGCCGCCCGCGCCGGAGCGCAGCGCGCCGTAGACGTAGTCGTCGAGGTCGAACGTGGTCAGGATGATCACCTTGACGCCGTCGAGCCGGGGGTCGGCGACGATCCGGCGGGTCGCCTCCAGGCCGTCCAGCTCGGGCATGCGGATGTCCATGAGGATCACGTCGGGGCGCGACTCGCGGGCCTTGGCCACGGCCTGCTCGCCGTTGGCGGCCTCGGCCACCACCTCGATGTCGTCCTCGTCGCTGAGGATGGACCGGAATCCGGCGCGGACGAGGGTCTGGTCGTCGGCGAGCAGTACGCGGATCATCGGACTCCGATCACTGGGGGCGTGCGGGGGCGGGCAGGGGGAGGTCGGCGACGACGCGGAAGCCGCCCTCGGGGCGGGGGCCCGCCTCCAGGGTGCCGCCGAGCGCCAGGGCACGCTCGCGCATGCCGCGCACCCCGTAGCCGCTCCCTTCGGTGTACGACGCTCCGGGGCCGTCATCCTCCACCCTGATCACGATATGTCCGGACTCGCTGGTGACGCTCAGCGTGGCCCGGTCGGTGCCCGAGTGCCGCGAGACGTTCGTCAACGCCTCGCGGATGATGCGGGCCGCCGCCAGGTCCACCTCGGTCGGCACCGCGTCGAGCGGCCCGGACACCTCGGTCGTCACCCGCAGGCCCGTCGCCGCCACCAGCGCGTCGAGCCGGGCCAGGCTGTCGCTGGGCGCCGTCGGCGCGTCCTCGTCCACCTGACGCAGCACGCCGAGCGTGGTGCGCAGCTCCCGCAGCGTCTCCTTGCTGGTGTCCTTGATGGTGCGCAGCGCCGCCTCCGCCTTCTCGGGACGCCGGTGCAGGCCGTGCAGCGCGGCGGCGGCCTGGACATTGATCATCGAGATGTTGTGCCCGACCACGTCGTGCAGCTCCCGGGCGATCCGCAGCCGTTCCTCGCTCGCCCGCCGCCTGGCCTCCTCCTCCTTGGTGTGCTCGGCGTCGAGCGCACGCCGCTCGGCCTCCTGGAGGTAGGCGCGGCGGTTGCGGGTGACCCCGCCGAAGGCGATGCAGGCCACGATCCAGCCGGTGACGGCCACGAACATGCTGTCGTCCACGTGCCGGACCTCGCCGGTCTCGCCGATGGCCATGGCCAGCAGCGAGACGGCGCCGGCGGCGATGGCGGCGACGAGGTGACCCCGGTCGGCGGCGGTGTAGAGGGCGAGGAAGGACAGGACGATCAGCGGGCCGTCGTACCCGGCGAACCGGTAGTAGACGTCGACCGCCGCCACCACGGTGATGAGCGCCGCCAGGGGGAAGCGCTCGCGCAGCAGCGTGCCTGCCGCCGCCACCAGCGGCAGGACGACGTCGAGGGCGTTCGGGACGCGGTGCGGCGTGAACAGCGAGGCGACGACCGTGCCGGCCAGCACGACGACGACCGCGGCGAACGAGATGACCGTGGTGGCCGGCACCCTGCGCATGCGCCCATTGTGCCCGGGCTGTCGCAGCGTTGTTCCCGGGGCGGGTGCGCCCGGCCCACTCGTGGGTAGGGGCCGGGAATGAGCACAGATGATGAGCTGCGACAGGTCGAAGAGGACCTGGCCAGGTTGCGGGCCCAGAACAAGGAGGTCCGCGAGCAGATCGGGGACATCGGCGCCACCGACCCGATCGAGGTCGGCGCGATGATCGCGATGGCCGACGAGCAGGAGCAGTTGATCGCCGACCTGGAACGGCGCCGTGACCAGCTGCAGCGACGGCTCGCCCAGAGCTGAGTCCGCCTCCGGTCAGGCGCGCAGCACCGCGCCCACCTCGTGCAGGTGCCGCAGCGCTTGGCCGTACGAGTCGATCAGCCCTGTCTGCAGGTAGCTGACGCCGATCTCCTCGCAGTAACGCTGGACGATCGGCTGTGCCCGTCGCAGGTTGGGCGCCGGCATGTTCGGGAACAGGTGGTGCTCGATCTGGTAGTTGAGCTGGCCCAGCAGCACGTCGGTGAACAGCCCGCCCCGCACGTTGCGCGACGTCAGCACCTGCTTGCGAAGGAAGTCGAGCTTGTCGTCCTTGGTCAGGACCGGCATGCCCTTGTGGTTGGGCGCGAACGTGGCGCCCAGGTAGACGCCGAACAGGCCCTGGTGCACCACCAGGAACACCAGCGCCTTGTCCCACGGCAGCACGGCGAGGACCGCGCCCAGGTAGAGCGCGAAGTGCGTGACCAGCAGCGCCCCCTCCACCGGCCGGCGCTTCGTCGTGGGGTCGGCCAGCGCCTTGAAGCTGGCGACGTGCAGGTGCCAGGCCTCCAGCGTGAGCAGCGGGAAGAACAGGAACGCCTGCCACCTGGCGACGAACCGCGGCAGGCCGCTGCTCCGCCTCGCCTGGTCGGTGGACCAGACGATCACCGCCGGGGACACGTCGGGGTCGTGGTCCTCGTGGTTGGGGTTGGCGTGGTGGCGGTTGTGCTTGGTGTTCCACCAGCCCCAGCCGAGGCCGATGCCGAGGTTCCCGATCAGCAGCCCGACCACGTCGCTCGGCCGACGGGTCCGGAAGACCTGCCGGTGTCCGAGGTCGTGGGCCAGGAACCCGATCTGAGCGAAGATCACGGCGAGTGGCACGGCCACGAGGACCTGAAGCCACGAGTCGCCGACCCACCAGAAGAGCGCCCAGCAGCCGGCGTAGGCCGCCAGGACCAGGCTCAGCCGTACCGCGTAGTAGACGGGGCGCCGGTCGAGCAGACCGGCGTCGTTGATCTTCCTGGCCAGCCGGGCGAAGTCGCTGCCTCGGGCCTCCAGCGTGACGGGCTCTGCCACTGGTCTCCTTCACGTCGCGATGTGGTGCGCTGTCCCCCCAACCCTGGCGCATTCTCCCCGCCCGCGGTAGCTCGCCACGAGCATGGGCCACGGTGGGTCGCTAGGCTGTCGGTCATGATCATCGGGGAGGAGCCGTTCGTCGCGGCGGCGTTCGGGGTGGCGGCCGAGCTCTGGGGCGTCACGGGTCCGGCCGAGCGGTTGAGCGGAGGCGAGGAGTCGGCCGCCTACCGGCTGGGCGACCACGTGGTCAGGATAGGCCCGGCGGGTCAGGACCCGGTCGAGGCGCGGTGGTGCCACGCCCTCGTGCTCCCCGCCGTCCGCCTGCTGCCGGAGGCCGTGGCCCCCCTGCCCTGCGCGGCCGGCGCGACCCTCGTCCAGGTGGAGGGCCGCCCGGTGTCCGTCTGGCCGTACGTGGCGGGCGCCCGGCTCGACGACGAACCGTCCGCCGCCGAACTCGCGGGCGCCGCGGGGCTGCTCGCCCGTCTGCACCGTGCCCTGGCCGCCCTGCGCCCGCCGCCCCGCCCACGGCCCGCCTTCCAGGAGACCGGCCTGTACGGCGAGCCGCCCGCCGACGCGCCCGAGCTGGCCGACCCCGAGCTGGACCGGTGGCTGGCGGCCTTCCACGCCGCGCACCCCGGGCGGCACGCGCTGCACGGCGACTACCACACCGGCAACGTCCTGTTCCGGGACGGCGTCCCCGTCGCGGTGCTCGACTGGGACGAGGCGTTCACCGGCGCCCCGGAGGTGGAGCTGGCGGCCGCCGCGGCCGAGTGGGGCGACTACGAGTTCGGCCCGGCCCGGGAGTTCATGGCCGCCTACCACGAGGCCGGAGGCACGGCGGGCCGGCTCGACGACGAGACGCTGGCCCAGCTCGTCCGGCACAAGATCCGCCGCGAGTGCGCGTACTTCCACAAGGCGGCGGGCAGGGGCGACGCGCACGACGAGGACGCCCTCGCCTACCACCACTCCCGGCTCGCCCTGTTCCACGACCTGCGCCCCTGACCCTGCTGGTCGATGCGCAGGCGGTAGCCGTGGAGCCGGTCGGCCGGCGTGCGGTCACGCTCGTGGACCGTCACCCTGAGGCCCGTCTCGCGCAGCCCCCTGGGTCAGGTGCGGCCAGGCGCCTAGGATGCGGCCATGGCGTCAGACTTCACGATCCGCCGGGCCGGGCCCGCCGACAGCGTGGTGGTGGGCGACATCCACGCCACGACCTGGCTCGCGGCCTACGCGAGGTTCTTCGACCCCGAGTTCTGCGCGCGGGCGGCGGAGCAACGGCGCACCCGGTGGCACCGCGTGCTCGCCGAGACGACGGACACCGTGCTGCTCGCCTCGGCGGGGGAGCGGCCGCTCGCCTTCTCCCGCTTCGGCGCCTCGCCGCGGCGGCCCGGTGCCGCCGAGATCGTCGGCTTCTACAACCACCCGGACGGCTGGGGCACCGGCATCGCGGGCGCCCTCATGACGGCCACCCTCGCCGCGCTGCGCGACGAGGGGTACGGCCTGGCGCACCTGTGGACGCTGCGCGACACGCCGCAGGCGCGCCGCTTCTACGCCAAGTGCGGGCTCACCGAGTCGGGCGAGCGGCGCGTCGACGACTACGGCGGCACCGCGATCGACGAGGTCGAGTACGAGATCCGCCTCTGACGGGACGCGCCGGCGAGGCCCCGGACGACCCACGGGCGAGCCCACGGATGAGCCCACGGGCGACTCCACGGGCGACTCCACGGGCGACTCCACGGGCGACTCCACGGGCGAGCCCACGGGCGACTCCACGGGCGAGCCCGCGGTCCGGGTCAGGCGCCGCGCAGGCGGTCGAAGAGTCGCAGTGCGGCCTGCCGGACGTCGTCGGGCGCCAGCCCGTCGAGCGTCTGCCGGGCCTGGGCGGCGTCGCGGGTCGTGGCCAGGGTGATGGCCACGGACGCCGCCGCCGCGCGGTCCAGCGATCCCGCGGGTGCGGCGTCGGCCAATTCCTGGGCGCTGGCGGCGAGGTCGAGGTTGTCGGTCAACGGGCCTCCTCGGACGATGACGGCACGGCCCTGGTATCACCGGAGTCGTGCCCGATCCACCCATGGTGCCATCCGTGCCGCCGCGCCCCGGCGGTCAGGCGGCTCTCAGCGGGTCGTGGCCGACCGAGAGCTGCAGCCGGCGCGACTCGTCGTCCGTCCTGTCGCCGAGCGTCTCCACCAGGTCCACGACCTGGCGCATGGTCTCCAGGTCCTCCTTGGTCAGGTCCCCCTTGCGCTTGCTCAGCACGTGCAGCACGCCCCGGCCCAGCTCGTCCATGCCCAGGTCGGCCTCGGGCGGGAAGCCCTCCTCACCGGAGGCGTCGGCCAGCAGGTAGGCGCGCAGCTCCTCGGAGGTCATGTTCACCACCTGGTGGAACTCCTCCCAGAGCATGTCGGCGTCGAAGTCCTCGATTCCCGTGGTCATGACGGCCCGCCTACCCGCCGCACCCCGCGTTACGCACCCGGAACGGTCAGTCCCGACTCATAGGCGGCGATCACCGCCTGCACCCGGTCGCGCAGCCCGAGCTTGGCCAGCAGGTTGCTGACGTGGGTCTTGACCGTGTGCTCGCTGACCACCATCGCCTCGGCTATCTCGGCGTTGGACAGCCCCCGGGCGATGAGCTGCAGCGTCTCGCGTTCCCTCGCGGTCAGCGCCTCCAGCGCCCCGGCGGCGGCCTGCCGGGGCCGGGCCGCCGGGCCGGCCGCGAACTGCGAGATGAGCCTGCGGGTCACCGTGGGGGCGAGCAGCGCCTCGCCCGCCGCCACCACGCGGACGGCGTTCACCAGTTCGTCGCGGCGCACGTCCTTCAGCAGGAACCCGCTGGCGCCCGTCCGCAGCGCGTCGTAGACGTAGTCGTCGTGGTCGAACGTGGTCAGCATGAGCACCCGGCAGCCGGTCTCCGCGCACACGATCCCGGCCGCCTCGATGCCGTCCATCCGGGGCATGCGGATGTCCAGCAGCAGCACGTCGGGGTCGTGCTCGCGGACGGCCGCCACCGCCGCCACGCCGTCGCCCGCCTCGGCGACGACGTCGATGTCGGGCTGGGCGTCCAGGATCATCGCGAACCCGCCCCGTACCAGCTCCTGGTCGTCCGCCACCACGATGCGCACGCTCACGGCCACACCCTTCCCGCGCTGTCTGCCATGTCCATGGTCATGCTCCCTCCGCCGGCAGCCGCACCGACACCCGGAACCCCGGTCCGTCCGGCCGCGGCCCGGCCGTGGCGGTGCCGCCGCAGGCCGCCGCACGCTCGCGGATGCCGATGAGGCCGTGCCCGCCGGACGGCAGCCCGTGGCCCGCGCCCCGGCCGTCGTCGGTGATGTCGATCAGGAGTCCGTCGTCGTCCCAGGTCAGCCTGATGTCGGCGTGCCGGGCCCCGGCATGCTTGACGGTGTTGGTGAGCGCCTCCTGCGTGATGCGGTACGCGGCGACCGCGCAGTCCGGGGCCAGCGTCCGAGGCACGCCGGAGGCGGTGCAGCCGACGGCCAGCCCGGCGTTCGACACCTGGGCCGCCAGCGCGGGGAGGTCGTCCACGGTCGGCTGCGGCGCCCGGGGGGCCTCGTCCTCCTTCAGCAGGCCGAGCATCCGCCTGAGCTGCCCCATCGCGTCGCGGCCGGCGGCGGCGATCGCGTCGAAGGCGGCCTCGGCGCGGGCCGGGTCGCTCCTGACCACCACGGGCCCGGCCTCGGCCTGCACGACCATGAGGCTGACCGCGTGGGCGAGGATGTCGTGCATGTCGCGGGCGATCCGGGCCCGCTCCCGCTCGGCCGCGCGTTCGGCCTCCATCTGCCGCTCTCTCTCCAGGTGCTCGGCGCGCTCCTCCAGGGCGGCCGCGTGGGCGCGGGAGGTGGCCGCGGCCCTGCCGATGGCGTACGCGGCGACGAACAGCACGACCCCGCGCAGGGCGGTCTCCGAGGAGCCGACCGTCGCCAGGCCGCCGACGACGGTGAAGGCCAGCAGGGCCAGCCGCAGCCGGCGGGCCGACCGGGAGGCCACCGTGTAGATCGCGACGAGCGCGCCGTACCAGATGGGCTGGCGCGCCACGTGGTCGGCGAGGTCGTAGAGGGCGCCCGCGCAGAGGCTGGCGACGAGGACGACCGCCGGCGCGCGGCGCCGCCACGCCAGCGGCGCCGAGGCCGCGACGACGACCACGTAGCCCCACCAGTCCCAGGGAACGCCGGTGCGCTGGTCCGCCGTCAGCAGCGGCCACATCTGGACGAGGAGGATGACGGCGGCAAGCGCCCCGTCCACCAGCGGGGTGGGGAGCGCTCGCAGGCGGCGGAGGGCCACGTCGACCAGTGTCGGATGGGGCACGGCGTCCCATCTTTCCGCGAACCGGGAGGCAGCCGGACGCCGGGTCTCACGCATGGGCGGGGATGTGCCTGGGCGCGGGCGCGGAACGGCGGGCCAGCGGCAGGAACGAGACCAGCAGCAGGAGCGCGCCCACGGGGATGAAGTCGCGGTCGATGATCGGCAGCGCGAGGTCGAGCAGCACGAGCAGGGGCGTCCACGCCTTGACCAGGCGGCGCGCGGCGAGGTGGGTGACGAGCATGAGCTGGGCGGCGTAGAAGAGGAAGGGCCCGGCGTCGTAGACGGCGAGCTGGACGCCCGGTACGGCCTGCACCTGGTCGAACAGCACGCTCATCGCGGCGTGGTCGGCGGCCATGAGGCCCACGACGATGTCGATCACGAACTGGGCGCCCGCGCAGGCGAGGCCCGCGACGCCGATCACGAGGCCGGCGGTGGCCAGGAGAGTGCCGCCCAGCATCCGCCTCATCTCCCGAAATATCGGGACGAAGAGCACGAGGGCGGCGAGGAAGGCGAGGTGGCCGGTGGTCCAGGCGAGGCCAGGTCCCCGTTCACCGTCGAAACCGTCGGCGATCCTGATCAGCCCGTAGGCCAGGATCAGCAGGGGGGCGGCGACGAAGGCGGTGCGGACGTTCATCTGCGGTGGCTCCTTCGGGGGCGAGGTCGTGCCGCAATCCTGGCGTCCGCGCAGGTCGGAGGGCATCGCCGAGCCGGGCGATCTCCCGGCTCCCTCTCAGGAGGGAGTTCCTCGCCCGGCCGGATGAGTGCGCGATCCGGCCCATAGACATCGCGCCTCCGCACGTTACTCCGGAGTTCACATCAACGGCCGTTCACCGCCTCCGGTCCGAGCCTCGTCGGGCCGCGCTCGGCATTTGCGCGAAATGCCTACTCAGGTCGGTCGTAAGTGGCTCCTCCGACTTGCCTCTTGGTGGCATCCCCGCTGGTCGAGCCCCGTGTTGAAGGTTAAACCAACAGAGGAGTAAGAAGACGTACACGAATATTTGCTGGTCATTTACCGCATGTGCGCAACCAGCCCCTTTCTCGGCGTGTCCGGTCAAGTCTCATTTAATGACTGTGATTAGTAGTGATTTGTGCGAGTGTGGGTGCTAACGTCCCGTTTTGAAATGAAAGTCCCGATCACGGGGGGAGAGAGCGATGACTCTCAACGGATTCAAGGCAGGCTGGGGCGGCTGCGGCTGCCGTCGTCGCCGTTGCGGATGTGGATGGGGAGGTGGCTGCGGCCGCCGCTGGTGGGGCGGCGGATGGGGCGGATGGCGCCGGGGTTGGTGGTGGTAGAAGCCCCACGTGAGAGCCGGCGGGCGACCCGCCGGCTCTCACTCTCCGCCAGGGACCGGCCGGACGCGGCAGTGCTCGCGCCGGCCGTGTCCGTCCGCCGGACCTTCCGGGAGTTCTGGCCGGACACGCGTGGGCTGCGCTGGCTGTTCGTGGTCGGCGGGACGTTCGCGATCGTGGCGGCCCTGTGCGAGGTCGCGGCGATCGCCCTGTTCGGACGCATCACCGACGAGGTGCTCGCCACCCGCGACCTGGGAGCCTTCTGGCAGCCCGCGCTGGCCTGGCTGTGCCTCGCCGCACTGGCCGGGGCGAGCGCGTTCGGGGGCGCGTACGTCACCGCGCTCGCGGGCGAACGCTTCCTGCTGAGGCTGCGCGACAGGATCTACGCCCACGTCCAGACGCTGTCGCCGGACTACTTCGAGAACCGGAAACTGGGCGACCTGATGGCCCGGCTCACCGACGACATCGAGTCGATCGAGCAACTGGTGGGATCGGGGCTGGTCAAGGTGTTCACCACCATGGTCAGCGTCGTCTTCTTCGCCGGGGCCGCGTTCTTCGTCCGGTGGGACCTCGCGCTGATCACGATGGCGCTGGTCCCCTGCTTCCTCGTGGTGTCCAAGGCGTTCGCGAGCCGCTTCAGGACCGCCTCGGCCAGCGAGCGGCTCAGCAACGGCGCGATGAACAGCGTCATCGAGGAGAGCCTCGCCAACCAGTCGCTGGTCCAGGCGTACAACCGCCAGGCCACCGAGTCCAGGCGGCTGCACGCGGAGGGGCGCGGCTGGCTGCGCGCCAACCTGTCGCAGGCCCGCCTGTCCGGTCTGTACGGCCCGATCGTGCAGGTCATCGAGACCGTCTGCATGATCGTCATCCTGGGCTTCGGCGCCTGGGAGATCGCCGCCGGCCGGCTCACGCTCGGCGGCCTGCTGGCCTTCGCCGCGTACCTGGCGATGCTCTACCCGGCCGTGCAGGCGCTGGGCGAGATCGCGCTGTCGGTGTCGGAGGCCGCCGCCGGCTCCGACCGGGTCATGGAGGTCCTGCGGACGCGGCCGGCCGTCACCGACCGCCGCACCGCCGTCACGCTCGTCTCGCGCAGCCGCGGGCACGTCGAGTTCGAGGACGTCTCGTTCACCTATCCCGGCCGCAGGAGGCCGACGCTCCAGCACCTGTCCTTCTCCGCCGCGCCGGGCGAGCTCATCGTCTGCACCGGACCGAGCGGGGCGGGCAAGTCGACGCTGGCCAAGCTGCTGCTGAGGTTCTACGACCCGGACGCGGGACGCATCCTGCTCGACGGCGTGGACATCCGCGACCTGACACGGGCCTCGCTCCGCGACAACGTCACCATCCTGCACCAGGAGAGCATGCTGTTCTCCGGCACGGTGCGGGAGAACATCGCCTACGGCCGTCCGGGGGCCACGCTCGACCAGGTGATCCGCGCAGCGGAGCTGGCCGGGGTGCACGACTTCGTCAGCACGCTGCCCCGGGGGTACGAGACGCCGGTCGGGCAGCGCGGCAGGCTCCTGTCGGGCGGGCAGCGGCAGCGCATCGCCATCGCCCGCGCGCTGGTGCGCGACGCGCCGGTCCTCGTGCTCGACGAGCCGATGACGGGACTGGACGAGGTGACGGCCGCGCGCGTCATGGAGCCGCTGCGGCGGCTCATGGCCGGGCGGACCACGATCCTCATCACGCACGACCTGCGGCACGTGCCCGAGGGGGCGCGCTCGATCGCGCTGGAGCCGGCCCACCGCCGGGACCGCATCCGGCTCAGGCGCGTGGGCACCCGCATCAGCCGGCACCGCCGCGACGAGCGCCCCACCATCACCGTCTGAGGCGACCGTCCACCGGCGGTCCCACCACCTGGGACGCGCCGGAAAATCGTTGGCGACCGCGAGCGGTACGTTGTTACGCTCGCGGTCGTCTGTCGTCTACACCGTGGGTGGCCTCGCGGCCGCCGGAGAGGAGTGGTTGATGACCCGCCCCGCGCCCGGCGCGCCTCGCCCCACCGTGGGCTCGTCCCCGCTCCGTCGTCCCTGACGGCCGGACCGCCCACCGTGTCACGCCTGCCCGGTCACACCTGACCGCGCGAGGCCCGCTCGGGCTTCCTTGCTGCTCACATGCACGTTTCCCGGCAAGGAGTAACCCAGGGTGTCCACCGACGACAAGACCCGCACCATCACCGATACCTTCCCGTGCGTCCGCTGCGGGCTGACCGTCACCGCGGTCGCCCCCGACGGGGGCCGACGCAACCACTGCCCGAGCTGCCTGCACTCCCTGCACGTCCTCGACCGGGTCGAGGGCGGACCGTCGGAGTGTCGGTCCCGCATGATCCCGATCTCCATCGCCGTGCTGCGCAGCGGCGGCTGGATGGTCATCCACCGGTGCGCCCGCTGCGGCGAGCTCACCTCCAACCCGATCGCAGGTGACGACAACCAGCTCATCCTCATGCGGATGGCGGTGCGTCCACTGGCTCAGCCGCCGTTCCCGCTGGAAGCGTTCGGGGATCTGTGATGCCGCGCCGCAAACCGGTCGCGAGCCGGCCGCAACGGCGCAAGGACCCGCACCGGGGGGAGGGCCGTGAGGCGTTCCGGTGCGCCGGCTGCCGGCTCGACGTGCCCGTCGTCGCGCCAGGCACGGCCCATCGCAACCACTGCCCGCACTGCCTGACCAGCCTGCACGTCGACGACCGGGTGCCCGGCGATCGGCGGGCGGGCTGCCGCGGGCGCATGGCGGCGTTCAGCGTCACCGTGCGCGGCGACGGCGAGTGGCTGATCATCCACCTCTGCGAGGCGTGCGGCGTGCTGAGCGCCAACCGCATCGCCGGTGACGACAACGCGCTGGCGCTGCTGCGCATCGCCATCCGGCCGTTGTCCGACAGCCGGCTGCCCGTCAGCGCGTTGCTCGCGCTGTAGGAGCGGCCGGCTGCCCGGTCGGCGCGCTGCTGCGGGCGCTGCCGGCGCATCGGGAGCGGCCGGGAGGCCGAGGCGTACGCTTGGTATGTCAGCAGGTCGCGAGGGTGCGGGCGCCCTCGCGACACACCCGGGTGCGCCCGACGGGACTGCCATGACCGTCGTCGAGGAGAGCCTGCGCGTCCCCATGGCCGGCGTGGTCCTGGACGCGGACGTCGCCGTGCCCGCCCGGCCGAGGGGCGTGGTCCTGTTCGCGCACGGCAGCGGCAGCAGCCGCCACAGCCCGCGCAACCGCTACGTCGCCGCCCACCTGCAGGCGGCCGGCCTGGCGACCGTGCTCGCCGACCTGCTCACCCCGGCCGAGGAGCGGCTGGACACGGTGACCCGCGAGCTGAGGTTCGACATCGGCCTGCTCGCCGACCGGATGACCGAGCTGATCGACTGGGCGGTGGTCGCCGACTGGGCTCCGCAGGGCCCCTCCGCCCGGGAGGACTCCGGCGGCGGCCCCGCCATCGGGCTGTTCGGCGCGAGCACCGGCGCCGCGGCCGCGCTGGTGGCCGCGGCCCGCCGCCCCGGCCCGGTGCGGGCGGTCGTGTCCCGGGGCGGGCGGCCCGACCTGGCCTGCGACGCGCTGCCCCAGGTGCGGCAGCCCACGCTGCTCGTCATCGGCGGCAACGACACGGTCGTCATCGAGCTGAACCGGCAGGCGGTGCGGCTGCTGGCCGGCGAGGCCCGGGTGGAGATCGTGCCGGGCGCGTCCCACCTGTTCGAGGAGAAGGGCGCCCTGGAGGAGGTCGCCCGCCTGGCCTGCGACTGGTTCCTCACCCGGCTGTGACGAGCCGGTCCAGCGGCGGGGGGGGCAGGAGGCTTTCTCACCCGGCTGTGACGAGCCGGTCCAGCGGCGCGGTGGGCAGGGCGATCCAGCCTTCGGTGGCGGCCACGCCGGCCTGATCCTCGGGTGGCGCGGTGACCATGCCGAGGGCGGCGGCGCGCGCCGCGAGCGCACAGACGACGGCGTCGGTGGCGTCGTCCGAGGCGCGGCACACCCGCTCGTGCTCGCCCAGGTCGAGCCACGGCGCCGCCTCCAGCAGCCGGTCGACGAGCCGCCCGAGCGCCGCCAGGTTGGCGGCGCGCTTGTACCCCCGGTACGGCAGCCCCCAGCGCTTCAGGGCGGCCGCCGGGTAGACCTCCACCACGGCCCCGCCGCCCCGCCTGTCGACCGTCCGGCCCCGCAGCGCCAGCTCGGCGAGCAGCCCGGCGCAGCGCATGGTGGCGTGCCCGATGCGGTCGGCGGACACGCTCAGCGGCGTCAGCCCGGTCTGCTCGTGCACCACCTGGTCGGTGACCCGGAGCGCCAGATCCCGCCGCCACACCCGTCCCGCCACCCCTTCCGGCACCCGTACGTGCCCCGCCCGGTGCGCGCTGACGAAGTCGACGAACCGGTCGGGCCAGCCGAGCGGGCAGTCGAACCCCGCCTTGGCGGCGCCCGTCACGGCCCGGACCACCTGGTCGTCGTCCGCGCGGACCGCCACCCCGGTGAGCCGGGCGCGGCCCTCCTCCCAGCCGAGCCAGGCCACCGCGGTCCGCGCCGCCTCCGCCGCGAGATCCACGCCGACCGTCAGCATGTCCTCACGATACGCGGAGCGGCCGCACCCGGGACGCGAGATGATCGACGACCCGGCGGACACGGCGTGCCCGCCACTTCTGTGTAACCGTCGAGGAAACCTGGCTTCCAAGACTTGTCTGATCGTTCAACAATACTTAGGTTCAACATATGGACACGTCGCAGAGTGCGAGGGACGGGGCCACGGCGCCGACGGTGCGCCGCTACGGGGACACGGCGCTCCTGGTGGAGCTCGCGACGCTGGACGACGTCATCGCCCTGTACGGGACGCTGACCGCCGATCCCGTGCCCGGCGTCACCGACCTCCTCCCGGCGGCGCGCACCCTGCTGATCCGCTGCGACTCGCCGGCCCGGCTGGGCCAGGTCGAGACGGCCGTCCGCGCCGCCCGCCCCGCCGCCTCGCGGCCCGCACCGGCCGGCGAGGTGACGATCCCGGTCGTGTACGACGGCGCCGACCTGGCCGAGGTGGCGAAGCTGACCGGGCTGTCCGAGCGGGACGTGGTGGCCGCGCACACCGGGACACCGTGGACGGTGGCGTTCTGCGGGTTCGCCCCCGGGTTCGGCTACCTCGCCGGCGGCGATCCCCGCCTGGTGGTGCCCCGCCGCCCGGAGCCGCGCGTCCGGGTGCCCGCCGGGTCGGTGGCGCTGGCGGCCGAGTTCAGCGCCGTCTACCCGAGGGAGTCGCCCGGCGGCTGGCGGCTCATCGGCCGCACCGCGCTCGCGGTCTGGGACCTCGCCGCCGACCCGCCCGCCCTGCTGCGCCCCGGCGTCCGCGTACGGTTCACCGAGGTCCGCGATGGGTGACCCGCGCCTGCTGGAGGTGCTGGCGTCCGGCCCCATGACCACGGTGCAGGACCTCGGCCGGCCCGGCCACGGCCACCTGGGCGTGGGCCGGTCCGGCGCGGCCGACCGGGGATCGCTGCGGCTGGCCAACCGGCTGCTGGCCAACCCCGAAGGCGCGGCCGCGCTGGAGGTCACGCTCGGCGGGCTGCGGGTGACCGCCCACGGCGACCTGCTCGTGGCGCTTACCGGCGCCCCCTGCCCGGCCACCGTCACCTGCCGTGACGGCGGCAAACGGCAACTCGGCCACAACGCCGTCGAACCGCTGCCCGACGGCGCCACGCTCCGGCTCGGCGTCCCCGGCCGGGGCCTGCGCACCTACCTCGCCGTGCGGGGCGGGATCGACCTGACGCCCGTGCTCGGCTCGCTGGCCACCGACACGCTCGCCGGGCTCGGCCCGCCGCGCCCCGTCCAGGGCTCCCTGCTGCCGGTCGGGCCGCCGCCGGCGCGGTTCCCGACGCTGGACCTGGCGCCGGTCGCCGACCCCCCCTGCGGTGACGTGCTCCTGCACGTGATCGCGGGCCC
Organism: Nonomuraea indica; assembly: GCF_002850745.1. Lineage (GTDB taxonomy): Bacteria > Actinomycetota > Actinomycetes > Streptosporangiales > Streptosporangiaceae > Nonomuraea > Nonomuraea indica. The sequence continues at coordinate 89,707 of NZ_KZ559478.1, read as the reverse complement.
GCGCGACGACTGGTTCGCGGCCGGGGCGCTGGACCGGCTGTGCGCCGAGCCGTACCTGGTGACCACCGACAGCGACCGGGTCGGGATGCGGCTGTGCGGCCCGGCCCTGGAGCGCGCGAGGACGGGCGAGCTGCCCAGCGAGGGCATGGTCCCCGGCGCGCTGCAGGTGCCGCCGTCCGGGCAGCCCACGCTGTTCCTCGCCGACCACCCCCTCACCGGCGGCTACCCGGTGATCGCGGTCGTCTGCTCCCGCGACGTCGACCGCGCCGCCCAGGCCCGCCCCGGCCAGCGCGTACGTTTCCGGCTGATCTGATCCCGCTCCTCCGACCCGGCTCCTCCGACCCGGCTCCTCCGACCGGCTCATCCGATCCGCGAAAGGGCTGCGACATGACACCACCCTCGGACCCGGCCCGGCTCACCCCGCGCGAGGCCCGTGAGACGTTCCGCGCCGGGCTGGTCACGCCCACGTCCGGCTGGTCGGCCGGCTGGACGCAGGCCAACCTCCTCGCGCTGCCGAAGGACCGCGCGTACGACTTCCTGCTGTTCGCGCAGCGCAACGACCAGGCCTGCCCGGTGCTGGACGTCACCGAGCCCGGCGACGTCGCCGCGTCGATCTTCGACGGCGACCTGCGCACCGACCTGCCCGCCTACCGCGTGTACGAGCACGGCGAGCAGGTCACCGAGACGGCCGACGTCACCCCCTACTGGCGCGACGACCTGGTGTGCTTTCTTCTCGGCTGCAGCTTCACCTTCGAGCGGGCGCTGGTCGAGGCCGGCGTGCCGGTACGCCACCTCGAGGCCGGCACGAACGTGCCCATGTACCGCACCGACCGGGCCTGCCGCCCCGCCGGCGAACTGTCGGGCCCGCTGGTGGTGACGATGCGGCCCGTACCCGCCCACCTCGTCCCGGTCGCGGTGCGCGTCACCTCCCGCTACCCGGCCGTGCACGGCGCTCCCGTCCACGTGGGCGACCCGTCCCTGCTCGGCATCGCCGACCTCGACAGGCCCGACTTCGGCGACCCGGTCGAGGTGCGGCGCGGGGAGCTGCCGGTCTTCTGGTGCTGCGGGGTGACGTCCCAGGCGGCGGTCATGCGGTCGCGGCCGCCGTTCGCCATCAGCCACGCCCCCGGCTCCATGGCGATCACCGACGTCCGCGACAGCACGTACGCGGTGCCCTGACCTCCCGCCGCCCACTGGACCTCGGGCGGTCCGGCGACGCACCATGTGGGGACGCACGGCACTCCACGCACACCCGGGAAGCCCCATGGCCGAACACGGCGACCTCCGTCAGCGGCGCGCGGCGCTGGAACACGAGTGGTCCCGCCGCGTCCGCGACCCGCGCACGGCGCCCCACGCCGGATCCCCGCTGCGCAGGGAGGTCGCCGAGTCGTGGCGGCGCTCGCTGGCCACGGTGGACCCCGCCAGGGACGCCGCGCCGGTGGCCGAGAGCGACGCGCGCTGGCCGGCCTCGCCCCTCCACGGCCCGGTGACGGCGCTGGCCGACGAGCTGCGGGGCGTCGCCGACGACGCCGGCTACGTGGCCGCGGTGACCGACGAGTCCGGCACGATCCTGTGGACCTGCGGCGGCAGGGTGATGCGCCGCCGCGCCGAGCGGGTGAACTTCGCGCCGGGCGGGCGGTGGGGCGAGCCGGCCATGGGCACCAACGCTCTGTCCCTCTCCCTGCTCACCGGCCGCCCCAGCACCGTCTTCTCGGCCGAGCACCTGGTGGCCGCCCTGCACGGCTGGGTGTGCTACTGCGCGCCCCTGCGCAGCCCGGGCGGCCGCGTCCTCGGCGTGCTCGACCTGTCCACCACCTGGGACCGTTCGCACCCGCTCGCCATGTCCACGGTCCGCTCGCTGGCCGCGGCCGTCGAGGCCCGCCTGGACCCGGCCGTCGACACGAGCCCGCCGGGCTCGGACATCAGGCTCGACTGCCTGGGCGCCCAGGACGTCCGGCTCGGCGAGACGCCGCTGCGCCTGCGTCCCCGCCAGGTGGAGATCCTCACGCTGCTCGCCCTCGAACCCGGCGGTTTCACCCCCGAACGCCTGCGCGACGCCCTCTACGGCGACCGGCACGTCACCGTCTCCACGTTCAAGGCCGAGATCTCCCACCTGCGGCGCGCGCTCGGCGGCGGCGTCGCCACCCGCAGGTACGCGCTGACCCGGCCGGTCACCTGCGACGCCGCCGAGGTGCTGCGCGCGCTCGATCGCCGCGACGTGGCCGCGGCCCTGCGGCACTACCGCGGCCCGCTGCTGCCCTGGTCGGAGGCGCCGGGCATCGTGGAGTGGCGACGGCACCTGGAGGTGGCCGTCAGGGAGGCCGTCCTCGCCGGCGACGACGCCGAGCACGCGCTCGGGTACGGCGAGCGCGTGCCGTACGACGCGGGTGTGCACGAGCACGCCCTGCGCCTGCTCGCGCCGGGCGACGCCCGGCGCGGCATCGCCCTCGGCAGGCTGCACCGCGCCCTGCACGGCTGACGCGGACGCCAACCTTTCACCAACCTCGTCCTCGCATAGTGAGCCCCATCACCCGACGGCACACCGACCAGCGAGGAGCGTCCCATGGTGTACGCGCAGCCAGGCACCGACGGCAGCATCGTCAGCTTCGCCCGGCGGTACGACAACTTCATCGGCGGCGACTGGACCGCACCGGTCGAAGGCCGCTACTTCGACAACCCGTCCCCCGTGACCGGCCAGGTGTTCTGCGAGGTCGCCCGTTCGTCGGCGGCCGACGTCGAGCTGGCCCTGGACGCCGCCCACGCCGCGGCCGGACGATGGGGCCGCACCCCGGCCGCCGAGCGGGCGAACATCCTCAACCGGATCGCCGACCGCATCGAGCAGCACCTGGAGGCGCTCGCCGTGGCCGAGACATGGGAGAACGGCAAGCCGGTACGCGAGACCCTGGCGGCCGACCTGCCGCTGGCCGTGGACCACTTCCGCTACTTCGCCGGCGTCATCCGCGCCCAGGAGGGCGGCCTCGCCGAGCTGGACCCCGACACGGTCGCCTACCACTACCACGAGCCGCTCGGCGTCGTCGGCCAGATCATCCCCTGGAACTTCCCCATCCTCATGGCCGCCTGGAAGCTCGCCCCCGCGCTCGCCGCGGGCAACTGCGTGGTCATCAAGCCCGCCGAGCAGACCCCCGTCAGCCTGCTGCTGGTGATCGAACTGATCGCCGACCTGCTGCCGCCCGGCGTGGTCAACGTCGTCAACGGCTTCGGCGTGGAGGCCGGCAAGCCGCTGGCGTCCAGCCCGCGCGTCGCCAAGGTGGCCTTCACCGGCGAGACGTCCACCGGCCGGCTCATCATGAGGTACGCCAGCGAGAACATCATCCCCGTCACCCTCGAACTGGGCGGCAAGAGCCCCAACATCTTCCTGCCCGACGTCCTGGCGGCCGACGACGACTTCCTGGACAAGGCCGTCGAGGGGTTCGTGATGTTCGCCCTCAACCAGGGCGAGGTGTGCACCTGCCCGTCGCGCGCGCTGATCCACTCCGCCGTCTACGACGACTTCATCGCCCGCTGCGTCGAACGCACCCGCGCCATCGTCTCCGGCGACCCGCTGGACCCGGCCACCATGATCGGCGCCCAGGCGTCCAGCGAGCAGTACGAGAAGATCCTCTCGTACCTGGACATCGGCCGGCAGGAGGGCGCCGAACTGCTCACCGGCGGCGGCCCGCGCACCGTCCCCGGCCTGGAAGGCGGCTTCTACATCGAGCCGACGATCTTCCGCGGCACCAACGACATGCGCGTCTTCCAGGAGGAGATCTTCGGCCCGGTCGTCGCCGTCACCACCTACGACTCCGTGGACGAGGCCCTGAAACTCGCCAACGACACCGCGTACGGACTGGGCGCCGGCGTCTGGACCCGCGACGGCAACACCGCCTACCGCCTCGGCCGCGAGATCAAGGCCGGCCGCGTCTGGACCAACTGCTACCACGCCTACCCGGCCCACGCGGCCTTCGGCGGGTACAAGAACTCGGGCATCGGCCGCGAGAACCACAAGATGATGCTCGACCACTACCAGCAGACCAAGAACCTCCTCGTCAGCTACTCGCCCAAGAAGCTCGGCCTCTTCTAGGCGGGCCCCGGCGACCGCCGGCCGGGACGCGGTGCGGCGGGGCCCCGATATCCCGTTGCACCGCGTACGGCGGATCCAGCATCCTCGTAAGTCCAGCGACCCGAGCCGGAGGAGGGCGACATGCGGCGAATGCGTAGCGGCACGCACATGCCCCGCAGGCTCGCCTGCCAGGGCGGGTGAGGGCGCTGGTGTGCTCGGCGGTTTCATAAGCCGCACAGGGCGGGTTCGATTCCCGCACCCGCCACACGATCCCGGCCACTTTCGGCCATTTCGGCGCCTCGCACCCGCGCTCCGCCCGCGCGGCCGAAAGGCCGCTGTGGTGTGGGCTGAGGGGATACGCTGCGGGTGATGCAGCCAGCACCGTCGAGCCGGAGCAGATCATGAGGACGTGGTTCGAGCCGGACGAGGACGAGGAGTTCGAGGCGGCCAAGGCACTGCTGGTTCGCCGCTGCCTCACCTGGGCCGGCGAGCGCCGCCTGCCGGTCGAGGGCGTGATCGTGGATGCGGCGCTGGAGTCGCGACACCGCAGCCGGGACGGGCGGCTGTGCTTCTGGAACGCCCGGCAGGTGCGACGTTTCCTGCTGGAGTGGCTTCCGCACCACGTGGTCGCCTCCCGCGAGGTGCTGGACGCCGCGCCTGACAGCCTGACGACGATGTTCCGCTACCTGGCCGAGGCCGGACTGCGTGATCCGCGGGGCGCCACGCCCGCCGAGCTGGAGGCGGCCGTGGACGCGACCGCGGCCGAGTATCCGGCCGTGCTCGACGATCCCGACCGGCAGAGCGTCGCAACGTTCTGGACGCGGACGGCACTCGACCACGGTGTGGACCTCACCGACGGCAAGGCCGTGGCGAGGTTCCGGCGTGACGTCGACGCCGGACGCGTCGACTACGACGCCGACCTGCTCGACAGGCTGGTGATGGCCCGGTTCTTCGAGTCCGGGCCCGATGAGGAGCGGGCGTTCCCGCAGCCACCCGTCACCCTGCCGCCGCCGGCCGCACTCACCGCGGCGGCGGCGCGCAGCGAAGTCGTACGGCAGCTGGTGGCACTGGCGGACTGGACGGGGAGCGGCGGGCGGGCACTCACCGGCACCGGCAACCTCCGCCTGACCGACGCCCGCGAGCTCGCCGCCCTGCTCGGCACCGGCGAGCAGGACCTGCGCGCCCGCAGCGCGGCGGAGCTGCCGAAGGTCGGACTGCTGGTCGCCTGGGCGAAGGCGGCGCGGCTCGTCCGGGTGAGCAAGGGCCGCCTGCTGCGGGTGGCGAAGGCGGCACCGCTCCTGCGCGAGCCCGAGCGGTTGTGGTCACGGGCCTTCGAGTCCTTCTTCGACCTCGGCGCCGCGATCGGTGCGTCCCGCTCGCCGCTGGCCCGCCTGTTCGACGAGATCGTGGACGACGCGCTGAACTCCGTGTACGGCATGCCGGCTCCCATGCCCGTGGCCCGCCTCGCGGAGCCGATCCTGCTGGCCTGCGAGGATTACCTCGGCTTCGACGACGGCGTCTGGCGGGAGCAGGTGCGCCAGGGGCTTGACTCGACGTTCGAGGCGCTGGCGGCCCTGGGCGCCGTCGAGCTGAGCCACGGCCTGGCCGACGACCTTTACTCCAGCGATCTGGACATCGACGACCACGATCTGCCGCCCGACGCCCGCGCCCGCCTGCGCGCCCGGCTGGCCGAGCCGGGCCCTCTCGTCCAGCTGACCCCGCTGGGCGTTCGGGCCGTGCGCGACCGCCTGCTCGCCGAGGGGCGCGACGCCCCGCTGGTCGGCGAGCTGGCCGGCGCCGCGCCGGCCGAGCTGCTGGGCATGCTCGCCCAGCACTACCCGCAGGAACAGGCCGAGGAGGAGCTGCGCCGCTGGCTGGCCGCCAACGGCGGCAGCGTGGAGCCGCTGCTGGACGCCGTGCGCGCCTGCCCGTTCCGCTCCCGGGCTGCCGCCCTGCTCGACACCCTGGTGCAACTGCACGCCGACGGCCGCGCCATGCTGCCGCGCCTGCGGGACGACCGCGTGCTGGGGCCCATCGCCCTGACCGCCCTCGTCGACGCCGGCAAGGTACGCCCGGAGCAGCTCAGCCCGCGGGAGCAGCTGTCGCTGATGGCCGAAGGTCTGCTCAACCTCCTCGAACTCGGCGGCCCGCAGCAGGTCGTGGCCCAGCTCGCGGAGGTGGCGGGCAGGGAGGCGTCCGAGATCGTCGCGGCGGTGGCGAACTCCGATCATCCGGCCGACGTGGCCATGGCCGAATTCCGCAACCTGGTGTCCGTGCCGGCCCGCGCCCCGCGTCACCGGCTGCGCATGCCGGACGGCCACGCGCCGGGCAGCCGGGGCAGCCGGAGCCGTCGCGGCGGCCGCGGGCGGCGACGCGGGTGACGTGCCGGGCTCCCCGTGCGTGACGCGGCGGGGGACCGGTGGCTCAGTTGCCGCCGCCGCGGTTGGGCGTGACGTTGATCTGGCCGCTGTCCGAGACGATGATCTGGATCCGTCCGTCCTTGACCGCCTGCCACATGACCGCGCCCTGCGCGCCGAGCACGTCCTTCAGCGCCTTGATCGCCTCCAGCTCCGTACGGGCCTTCTCGTTCTTGGCCTTCTGCGCCGTGTTCTCCTCCTGCGCCTGCTGGACGGCCGCCATCGCCTCACGCACCTTCAGCGGCGGCTGCGGCTGCTGGAGCGTGACCGAGAACTTCTCGAAGAACGCCGTGCCGCCCTGCTCGCGCAGGAACTGTCCCATGTACTCGGCGACCTTGGTCTCCCACTGCTGCTTGGCCTGCGGGTTGACGTAGGTGAGGTCGCGCCAGGCGAACTCCTTGCTGGCCGCGTCCAGGGCCCGGTCGAGCGGCTGGCCGATGTAGACGCTGAGCAGCTTGTCCCAGCCGGCGTCGGTGTCGGCCTCGTACTTCAGCCCGATCTGCTCGTGGAAGCGCCGCAACGTCTGGCAGTCGCCGGTGAGGGAGAACGTCACCACGCCGGACACCCGCATCTCCAGCGGGTCCTTCGTCCACATCGTGAGCGGGCCCGCCTCCGCTCCGGGCTTCGTCCTGTCGCCCGACGGGTCGTTCGGGTCGGCCGCGAACTCGAACGTACGCTGCCCGGCCGGGTACACGTAGCCCTTGTCGCCCCAGCCGGACACGTCACGCACGCCGGGATCGACACAGTTCTGGAACGTGGTGTCGGAGAACATCCCCGCGTCGTACACGATGCCCTTCTGGTCGGGCTCGGGGATGGTCACCGAACACCCGGTGACCAGCAGGGCCGCGGCTAACGACGCGACAGCGGTCTTACGGTTCATGAACTCTCCTTGTCGTCGCGGATCACGGTATTCGCTCGTCCGGGACGTCTATAGTGAGTCAGGTGACTGACTCCAAGGGCTCCGGGGCCGGCTCCCGGGCGACGGCGGGCTCCAAGCGGCAACGGCTGATGACCGCCACCGCGCAGGTCGTCCACCGGCAGGGCGTGGAGCGGACCACCATCGCCGACATCGCCCGGGCCGCCGACGTGCCGGTGGGCAACGTCTACTACTACTTCAAGACCAAGGACGAACTCGTCGCGGCGGCGCTCACCGAGCACGCCCGGCAGTTGCGCACGCTCACGGACCGTCTCGACGCCCTCCCGGACCCCCGCGACCGGCTCAAGGGCCTGGTCGCCGCGTGGGTCGGCCAGCGCGACGTGGCGGCCCGCTACGGCTGCCCCACCGGGACGCTGGCCGTCGAGCTGGACAAGCGCGCCGAAGGCGGTCTCGACCTGGAGGCGGGCAAGGTCATCCGGCTGCTGCTCGACTGGGCGGAGCGGCAGTTCGGCGCACTCGGCCTGCCCGACCCCGCCGGGCTCGCCCTCACGCTGGTCGGCGCGTACCAGGGCATGTCGCTGCTGTCCAACGCCCTGCGCGACCCCGGCGTCATGACGAGCCAGGGCGACCGCCTCCTCGCCTGGCTCGACTCCCTCGACGCCGCGAGCGCCGTCAGCCACCCTGGGTGAGGATGGTCTTCTGCTTCGAGCAATCGCCGGTGGGGGCCTTCGAGGTGCCGCGGCACACCTGCACCTTGATCTGCAGCACGCTCCCGTAGTCCTTGCGGAACGTCCCGACACCCGGCGTGCAGTTGTAGAAGCCGAACGTCTTCCAGCGCCCGTTGTTCGCGTCCTGCGCCCGCAGCACCGCCCAGGCGCAGCCCTTGCCCCGGGTGTCCTCCAGGTTGCCGTACACGACATGGCCGAACTGGCTGATGGCGACCTTGCCCCAGGCACTCGCCATGCCGTCGGCGGA
>NZ_KZ559478.1:0-81368 GCF_002850745.1 Nonomuraea indica | reverse complement strand
GGGGGGGCCCCCGCCCCGCCACTTCCATACGGCCGGAGTGGCTGCGGCGGGCGCGGCCACGGCCAGCGGCAGAACGAGGGCGGCGAGCAGGACGAACACACGCATGGGAGAACTCCGGAACGAAACGCGAATCGGACACTCCCCTAGATCTTGCACCCAACTTGAAACCCACTGCGCCATCCCTGCACACGGATCTGTGCCTGCTGGCCGGCCTGGACCTGGAGGCGGCCGGAACCATCACGGGCATCAGGAAACGGCGTGACCCTGGCTTCCGTGACCGGGTGCTCATGGCGTACGAGTACTGCTGCGCGTTCTGCTCCTACGACGGCTGGCCGGACGGCGCGGTGGTGGGCCGGACGCGGCGCACGTGCGCGGGTCGGCATACTCCCAGCACCTACCAGCCGAAATCGAGCACGGCCGACGTGCGACGTGGGAATCTGGCCGAATGACGAATGGGTGGTCCCGGCAGCAGGCCCTCCGAGCGGCCAGGACGTGCTTGCTCCGTCCGGGCGCTGTGACGAAGGGGTACTCCGCCGTCGATGTCGTCGCGGAGCCTGACGCCATGGTGGTGCTCTTCCGCTGGCGGCGAGATCCGAACACCTACGCCGTCAAGGTCGGGTACCCCGCAGGGCCGAAGAGCCCGTGGACCGGCCTGCCGGTGAACTCGATCGACGACTGGGCCGCGGACGTCGAATGCCTCCTCATGGAGGAACTCGATACCGGCCTGGTACGTCGAAGCCGTCGGATGGTCCGGGACGGCTACGTGCTGTTGGACACCCATGACGCTCCGGACCCCTGGCCCGCCGGGTACTCCATCAGCCCGGTCCCCATCGGCGGCGACGTCGAACTCGCCCTCCGCACACCGCCACCGGCACGTGTCTCCCACCTGCCCGGCTCCTGGCTGGCCGAGGCGGGGATGGATGTCACCATTCCCCACCAGCTGATCGTCGAGGCCAGGCTCGCCTGCTGGCTCCAGGCCTACGTCGACAACGCCCGCGGGGAACCTTTCGTCGGCCATGCAGCCGCGTCCTGGCAGGACCAGCGGCACACCATCGCCCGTCTCGACGTGGTGCACATCCAGCCCGGCGTCCCGTCAACGGTACGCGAGGCGCTGGCGCGTGTCGCGGTCCACGAACTCGCCGAGGCCGGCGCCCTGCACGTGGTCACGCCGATCGACCACCCCGACCTCCGCACACTGGGATTCACACCCGCGTACGACGGCGGCCTCGAACTCCACACGAGGCGCACCGCACCGCCCTCCGACCCCACACCCAAGGCCCACCGAGACAACCCCGGCATCTAAGCGGACGTCCACGGCCCCAAGGCGCACGACGCGGACCTAGCCGGACCGCTGGACTGTCCGTTCGTGTCGTCCAGAGGAAATCCATACGCGCGACCGGGGGTGCGCAGCCAGTCCTCGTCGATGAAGCGGCCTGTCATCCGTCCCACGATGGTCAGAAAGGCGTGCGCCAGCCGTTCCTGGCCCATGTTCGGATCCCCGCCGGGGGGAAGCCCCTGAGCGTAGGGTTCGAACAGCTGCCCGGGCAGCAATTCGCCTGATGGCAGCGCTGGAAGTTCTGCGACCAGGTTTCCATCTCGGTAATAGTCGAGGTCGGAGAGGCCATCGACATCCCGGTGCCAACTGACCACGAGCATGCCGCGATTTCCGGAGCTGAGCCACCACCCTCCCGTTTCGGGACCGCTGGTGCTGATCACGACCGACCAGCCTGGACTGTGGGGCCCGATCCAGAGGCTGTCTTTCTCATCGAACGGGACGGACCAGTCCGTCATCGTGGCCGCTTCCTCGATCAAGCGCACGTCGCGCCTGGATCGCGCGTCCAGGCGCAGCGACCCGGCGAGCTCGTCGAGGTCGTCCCGTTCCACCCAGAGCCCGAAAAAGGCCTCGTCGAACCCGTGCGCCGCCAGGAGTCCATACTGATCCTGTTCGGGAGATGCGGTTCGTATATCGGTCATGATCTGTGCCATGTCCTCGAAGGAGAGTCGGCGCCCCGCGGACCACCGCGTAGTGCCAGGCGTGGGCGGAGAGGGGGGCGGATTCGGTCAGATCAGATCCAGGGCCACCTCCAGGCGCAGGTAGGCGTCGATCCAGGTCCGCTCGACCGCCTCGCCCGAGTCCTGGGACCGCGCCGCCGCCAACGCCGTGACGGCCTGGGCGATGCGGCGGAGCCCGAGCGTGTCCAGCCGTCGCGCGGCGGTGGCCAGGCGGGCGTCGTAGGTCGGCGGCAGGTGGGACAGGCCGTGGTGGGCCGCTTCTGCGAGCAGCCCGCGGGCGTCGATCAGTACGGCGGTCAGCGGATCGTGCTGGTCGGTCCCGGCGACCGCGAGCGGGCCGCTGCCTCCGGCGGGTCGCAGGTCGGGTACGACGACACGGCCGCCGGCGGCCAGGCCGATGGGGTCGATGACGACACCGCCCGCGGTACGGCCGGCCACTCCGCTGACGAAACGCAGCTCGCCTTCCTCGCCGGCGAGTACGGCGGCCAGCGAGTCGAGGCGGCCGGGGGCGGCACCGGTGTGGGTGGCGGTGACGGTGGCGGTGTTGCCTGCCTGGTCGGCGATGAGGGCGTCGAGGCGCTGGTCGCCGGCGGCGTAGGTCATGGCCACCACCTCGGAGACGGCGACGACGCGTACCAGCTCCGCTTCGACGCGCGGGCGGAGGGGCCGGAGCGTGAGGGCGTCGAGTTCGCGGCCGAGCGCGGCGAGGTCGGTCACCAGCAGGGACGGCGAGAGCTCACCCCAGTCGCCACGCGACGGGCTGACCGTCGTCCTGGAGATCCGCCCTGTGGCCAACCGCACGGTACGGCTGGCGCTGCGGACGGCGGATTCCGTGACGAGGTTGCCTGTGGCCAGCGCGGCCAGCGTGGAGCCGGCGATGCGTCGCCGTGCCGGCGCGGCGCCGTCGTCGTCCCATGCGCGGCGGAGTACCAGGACCATCGCGCTGTCGCTGTGGGCCAGGTAGATCTCGGCGATCCGCCGGTCGCCGAGGCTGCGGATCCGGCAGCCAAGGCTCTCCAGCCGGGCCCGGCGCAACGGGGTCTCGGCGGCCTCGGCGGTGCCGAGCACGCTGCTGCGGAGGGTGGCGCCGGGGCGGGTCACGGCCCGGTGCCGGGCGTGAAGCTCGGCCAGGTGGCTGGCGAGCAGTTCGGGGCGGTAGTGGGCGCTGCGCTCGCGGTAGGCGGTCAGCTGCTCGGCGAGGTCGCCGACGGCCAGCAGCGGCCAGCGCGATCCGGCGGCGTCCAGCCGGCGCTGTACGTCGGCGATGGTGGCTTCCCATCCCTGACCGAGGTGCGCCGCGCCTTCGCGCAGGACCGTGCCGGCCAGCCCCAGGGCCCGCTCCAGCCCGGATCCGCCACCCATTCCGGCTTCGCCGCCGACGTCAACCCGTACCTCCCGCATCCCGGGATGCAGCTCGTCGGCCACCCGGAACGCCCAGACAGCCAGGGCGATGACGTCGTCGCGGCTGCCCGCGACGGCGTCGGTGTGGACGAAGCCGAGGTCGCCGGGGATCAGGAAACGCACGGTCGCGGTGGCGAGCTCGACCTGCGGCGCGGGATCGGCGGCGGTGGCGCGGCGCACGCGGGCGGTGTATCCGGTTCTTTCGGTACGGCGGGCGGCAGTCATCAGGCGGGCGCCGATCCTGGCGGTCAGCTCGTCGTCGCTCACCTGCCCCGGCGACCAGTCAGGGGGGTCCGAGTCACGGCCCTCGGCCTGCGCATGTTCGCCGGTCCCGGCAGGTGGCCCAGCGGCGGGTCCGGCGTGCCGGTGCTGGTACGCGAGCACCACCCCGACGACATGCCGGCAGACCCCGGTGGCGCCGCACGTGCAGCGGGCCGCGTCGAGCCCGCCGGGTGGCAGGCTCGCGGTCGGTCCGCCTGCGAAGTCGCCGTGCACGGTGCCGTCGGCGTCGGTACGCAGGTCCGGCGCGGCTTCCCTGCCCGCCCGCTTGACCAGGCCGCGGTTGGTGAGCGCGGCGAGGGCGTCCGTGGTGAGCCCGAGCAGATCCGTTCTCATCGGCCCACGTGCTCCGCGACGAAGGACGCCAGCTCGCCGGGGGTCATCGCGCCCACGTACGCCCCGGCGTCGGCCAGGCGTTGCGCGAGTTCCCGGTCGTAGGCGGGGTTGGCCTGATCGTCGAGGGCGGCGAGGCCGAGGACCTTGCTGCCCTGCTCGACCAGGTTGCGCACGGTGCGTACCAGCCGGTGGGGATCGCCGCCTTCGTAGAAGTCGGAGATCAGCACGACGATGGCCCGCCGCGGCCGGTCCACGAGTCCGGCGCCGTACGCCGCCGCGCGGGCGATGTCGGTGCCGCCGCCGAGCTGGACCTTCATGAGCAGTTCCACGGGATCGTCCACGTCGGAGGTCAGGTCCACCACGTCGGTGTCGAACGCGACCAGGTGGGTGCGGACGCCGGGCAGGCCCCACAGGCAGGCCGCGGTGACCGCCGAGTGGATCACCGAGTCGGTCATCGAGCCGGACTGGTCGACGAGCAGGATCACCTGCCACTGTTCGAGGTGGCGGCGGGTGCGGGAGAAGAACAGAGGGGTCTCGATCACGACCTTGCCGGTGTCGGGCTGGTAGCGGCCCAGGTTGGCGCGCAGGGTCCTGACCATGTCGAAGTTGCGAACCAGCCGCATCCGGCCCGGCCGCCGTGCTTTGGCGCCCGAGAAGGCGCTGCGCACCTCGGTGGCGAGCTTTTCCATGAGCTGCCCTACGACCTGCTCCACGATGCGCCTGGCCAGCCGCAGCACCTGCGGGTTCATCAGGTGTTTGGTGTGCAGGACCGCCTTGAGCAGCGCGGGGTTGGGCTCGATGCGCGCGAGCACGTCGGGGTCGGTGACGAGGTCGTGGATCTCGTAGCGTTCGACGGCGTCGCGTTGCAGACGTTCGATGGTCTCCTTGGGGAACAGGCGGGTGATGTCATCGAGCCAGTCGAAGGTGGTCAGGGCCGACGGGCCGCTCCCGGCCTGCCGCCGTACGCCGCGCCTGCGCAGGTCCTCGTCGCGGCCGTACAGCCAGTCCATGGCGGCGTCGCGGCCGGTGGCCTCCGCGTCGAGCTGCCCGCCGCCGACGCAGGCGCCGCCGGCCTCGCCGAGCAGCAGGCGCCACCGTACGAGGGTGGGGTCGGTCATGGCGTGATCAGTCCTTCCCGGCGCAGTGCCGCATCGACTCGTTCGTCCAGTGCCATACCTGCGGCCACCAGTTCCGGCGCCGCCTCCAGCCGCATCAGGTCCCACGCGGACGCACCCGCGCCGGAGCGCAGTTCGACCAGGCGGGTGGCGATGAGGTGCCGTTCGCGGGGCGGGAAGTAGCCGAACGCCTGGCGCAGCGCCGGCAGGGCCACCAGGAAGTCGTGGTCGCTCATCGCCCCGACCAGCTCGTCGAGCAGCTCCAGCACGCCGCCGGTGTGCAGGACCTCCTCCCGGGCGAGCGCGAACAGCCCGGCCAGCCAGTCGCCGGCCGACGCGGGGACGAACGCGCCGCGTACCGCCCGTGCGGGGTCCGCCGTGGCGGTGCCGCGCAGCGACCAGCCCAGCCCGAGCGACGCTCCGCGCAGGTCGGGCGGCGCGTCCTGGCAGGCGGCGATGCGGTCGGCGACACCCAGCGCCGCGTCCACGTCCAGGCCGAGCGGCGGGCCGGCGTGCCTGAGCGCGTCGCGTACGGCGGCCATGGCGTCGATGCGCTGAGGATCGGCGGGTACGGGCCCGCCGAGCACGCCTTCGGCCAGCCACAACGCCCGGAGCGTGGCGGCCCGCACCACGGTGCCCAAGGTGGCGCTGCCTCTGGTGGCGAACAGGTCGTCGTGGCGCCACATCGCCAAGGTGACGGCGAGGGTGCGGCCCAGCGAGCCCAGGTCGGCCGCCGCGACGATCGCCCGCGCGAGGTCGTCGAGCACCTGCCCCGCCAGCTCGCCGATGCCGCACAGCGCGGCGTCGAACAGCACGCCGGCCAGCTGGTCCAGGTCGGCGTCCCTGATCCGCTCGGCGAGCACGGAGGCCGCCGCCTCCTGCGGGTCCACGCCGTACCCGCCTGCCTCGATCAGGGCGGGCAGGCGGTCGTCGGTCTCGGTCAGGGTCCACTGTTCGACCAGCTCGGTGCCGCCCGCCGGGCGGGGTCCCGAAGCGCGGACCACGCCCGGGATGCCCAGGACGCGCAGCCTGTGCAGGAAACGGCTGCGCTCGCGGCCGGCTTGCCCGCCGAGGTGGAGCCGTTCGTCGCCGGGGCCGCCCAGCTCGGCGAGCACCGCGTGGACCAGCGGCGGCAGCGGGGTCGAGCGGTGCAGGCGGCCTGTCCGGTCACCGCTGAGCGCGGCGATCATCTCCACGATGACCGGATGGTGGCCCGCCTGGAGGGGGCCGCGGGACGCCCAGGGCAGCGGGACCTCGATCGCCTCGCCGACCAGCGCGCTGGCCAGGCCGTCGAGCACGTCGACCCGGGCCGGATGCGGGTGGCCGCGCATCAGCGCGATCCCGTCGGCGGTGGTGCGCGCGGCGATCAGGTCGGCGGTGGACACCGGCTGGCGCCGGGCGCGCAGCCTGGCCGTCACCGCCTCGGTGAGCCTGCGGGCGGCTCCGTCAGGGCCGTACTCCCACAGGTCCTGGTAGTAACCGGGCGACGGCATGCCGGACTGGTAACCGTCGAAGGCGTCCAGCCGGCGGAACGAGTACGGCACCAGGTAGCTGCCGACCGCAGCCCCCTCGGGCGGCTGCGGCACCTCCGGCCAGCCCCGCTCGCCCTGTCCGGCCAGCCGGACCAGCGCGGGACGGTGGAAGCCGCCCGTGACCACGACCACCGGCCGCTCGCCCGCGTCGTCGGCGGCCGCCCGGACCCACTGGGCCATGTACGCCTCGCGGGCCGTGTCGTCGGGCCCGGTCTCGGTGTCGCCGCGTACGAGGTCGAAGTAGGTGGCCAGCCGTTCGGCCAGCCCGTCGGCCGGTTCGATCTCGAACAGGTGGTCCCACAACGCGTCCACGTTGTCCACGGCGAAGGCGCGGCAGAGCCGTCCGGTCACCTCGTTGTAGCGGGCCTCGGCGTCGGCGTAACGGTTGCTGAGGTCCGCCAGCGCCGGATGCCAGGCGGGAAGGTCGATGAAGCGCAGCTCGGCGCCGGCCTCGCGGCCCGCGGTCAGCGCCGCCCACTCGGGGGAGTAGTCGCACAGCGGTGTCCATGAACCATGGCGCCGCTCATGGTCGCGGTAGCTGGTGTGGACGGCGATGGGCAGCTCGTGGCCGAGCAGGAGTTCGTCCATCCTGTGGTTCATGTCTGCCGGGCCTTCGACCAGCACGTACGCGGGACGTACCGCATGGATGGTGTCGGCGACCAGCCGGGCGCAGGCGGGACTGTGGTGCCGCACGCCGAGGAAGATGACCGCCATCGTTCAGCCCGGCAGCAGGTGGCGGGCCTCGTACAGGGCGTTCCACTGGTCGCCGTGCCGCCTGCGCTCCAGGTACCTGCGGAGCTTGGCCAGATCCTCCGGATTGTCCTTGGCGGCCGTACCGGCGAGGCAGGAGACCAGGTCGGCGGCGGTGCCCGGCTCGCCGCGCAGGAACCAGCCGCGCAGCCCGACGGCATGGGCGACCGAGACGGCCTCCGCGGTGCTCATCACCCCCGACAGCCGGTCCGTGGCGTCGCCGCGCGCCGTCTGCCCCTGGCGCAGCTCGCGGAAGGCGGTGACCAGGACCTCCAGCACGTCGCGGCGCGGCGGCGCGGTGACGCCTGAGCGTTTGAGCAGCGCCGCCGCCTCCGCCTCCACCAACGCCAGCTCGGTCCCGAAGTCGGCGATCGGGAAGACGGTCTCGAAGTTGAAGCGGCGCTTGAGCGCGGCGCTCATCTCGTTGACGCCGCGGTCGCGGGTGTTGGCGGTGGCGATGACGGTGAACCCCTCCTGGGCGAACACCATCGACTCGGGACCGCTCAGCTCCGGTACGGCGAGCACCCGGTCCGACAGCGGTGACAGCAGGCAGTCCTGCACCTCCAGCGGGCACCGGGTGATCTCCTCGAAGCGCACCACCTTGCCCTCGGCCATGCCGCGCAGCAGCGGCGCGGCCACCAGTGACCGGGTGGAGGGGCCCTCGGCGACCAGCAGCGCGTAGTTCCAGGAGTATTTGATCTGGTCTTCGGTGGTGGCCGCGCCGCCCTGGATGGTGAGCGTCGAGGTGCCGCTCACGGCCGCGGCGAGCAGCTCGGACAGCAGCGACTTCGCCGTGCCGGGCTCGCCCACCAGCATCAGCCCGCGGTTGGTCGCGAGCGTCACCAGGGACCGGTCGATCAGCGAGGGATCGCCCACGAACTTGCGGCTGATGCCCAGCGTCTCGTCCCCGAGGACGAAACGGCGGGCAGCCCGCAGGCTGAGCGCCCAGCCGGGCGGCCGGTCGTCGGTGTCGTGCTCCCGCAGCCTGGCCAGCTCGCCGGCGTAGCGGATCTCGGCGGGGGGCCGCTGGGCGTGTTCGTTCATCGGGTGATGTCCCTCAGCTCTCGAAGGATCTCGGAGGTGGTGATCGGATCGAGGCCGTCGAGTTCCAGCCCCACCAGGGTCTGCTCGTCGGCGAAGTCGAGGTAGCCGATCGAGATGCCCGGATTGAGGCCGATCGTGATGGTTTCGCCGCCGGGTACGTCCCGCTCGATCCAGCCCTGCCAGCCGGCGTCCTGCGGCGCACCGCGCCGCCAGCCGCGCCGCTCCAGGCCGATCACCGCGCGGGTGGGGATCTTGGCGGCTTCGATCTCGGCCACCAGCGCCGGATCCAGTCCGTACGTCTCCCTGCCCAGCTGCGGGAACGGTTGCAGGATCTCGTAGTCGGCGAGCACCTCGGACCAGGCGGCCAGGTCCTCTCCCAGCTCCAGCGGGTGCACCACGCCTACCAGGGCGTCTTCGGGCAACGTCAGCGTGTCGTCCTCGACGTCGGCGAAGCTGCGGTCCTCGGCCACCCGCAGGGTGCCCCTGAGCTCGCCCGACGGATCGTACAGCCCCCATACGAGCCGCCGTACGATGTGCCAGAGCAGCGGGTGGCCGACGAGCAGCCGGCCGAAGTCGCCGGCGCTCCAGCGACGCCGGTTCACCATGGCCTGCTCCAGGCGGTGGATGGCGTCCCCCGCCACCGAGCGCACGTCCTTCTTCAGCCCGGCGAAGCGCCGGTAGGCGGCGGGCGCGAGCTCCGGATCGTCGTTGGCGCCCGGCTTGGGCAGGTTCTTCAGCCGCTTGCCCGAGGCGTCGGCCACGTACGGCTTGAGCTGCTCGTCGAAGCCCACCACGAACTGCCTGCGGCCGTAGTCGAGGGTCAGGCTGCCGTCGGCGGACAGGCCGAAGTCGGGCACCAGCCGGTCGGCCAGCTCCTGCGGCGTCAGGCCGAGCTCGGCGGCGACCTCGTCCATCTTCAGCTTGGCCCGGTTCTTCAGCCCGCTGAACTTGACCTTCTCGGCGATGCCGTGCAGGTGCATCAGCGCGACCTCGGAGCCGATGGAGGCCAGCAGATCCAGACCGGTGACCGCGCGCGCGTGCCCGCCCTCGCCCGGCCAGGCCCTGATCAGCGGGGTCAGCCGCCGTACGGTCTCGTCGTCGCCGAGCAGCGCCTGCGCGTCCATCACCCAGCTCTCCCTGGACGGGTAGCCGGCCGCCTGCCAGCGCTGGAACAGCGCCCAGGCGAAGTCGGCGAGGCTGCGGCCGTCGCAGGCCTCCTTGACCACGGCGAGCCCGGCGTACGGGTCGCCGGGCTTGGAGATCGCCAGCATCGTCATCACGTGGCGGACCGCCTCGGGAGGCAGCGCGCCCGCGCCGCCGCGCAGGTGGATCGGAGTCACGATCGCGACCTCCGTCCACTCGGGCAGCACGGGCATCTTGGCGGGCAGCGCCTCGAACGGGTCGGCCACGAGCAGGTCGGCGATCGCGGCCTCGGCGGCGGGCCCGTACCCCGCGGCGGCCTCGGCCACGGTGTCGCGGTGGCCGCCCGCGACCAGCGCCGCCAGCGCCTGCTCGGCCCGGCGCCTGGCTACGCCGGGCCTGCCGAGAGCCGCCGGGATCAATGCCCTGGCGGCCGCTCCGGGGTGGCGGTGCAGCCAGGCCAGCGCGGTGGCGCGTACGGACTTCAGCCGGGCCAGCCAATCGGCCATCAGCACGGCGACCTCCGGCGCCGCGAACGGCAGCAGCGACGCGGCGACCGAGCTCGGAGCGCGCCGTGCGCTGTCGAGCACCATGGGCAGCGCCGCCGGCCCGAACCTGGCCACCACCCTCGGCATCCAGTCGCCCGCCCCGTACAGGTCGCCAGGGCGCCACTTCTCGATCAGCGGCGCGGCCAGTTTCTCGGGCCCGGCGACGAACAGGGCGATCTCGTCGGACCAGTAGCCGTTCTTGCCCTTGGCGATCTGCCGGGCGACGTCCTCCCAGCTCCGGCGCCAGGACCGATCCCACGAACCTTCACCCACCCGAGGGGAACGCCAGTTGTCCTGCTCGCCCGGCGCCCACACGAGGGCAGGTTCGTCGGTGCACGCCAGGCCGTTCACCACGACCACCTTGCGCGTCTTGCGCGGGCGAGTCCAGGGCGGGCTGACCAGCACCTCGGGCAGGGCCTCCGGCGGAGCGGCGGCGACGGTCCCAGCGGTCACGATCTTGTTGATGCGCTCGGCGGCGCCGCTGTCGCCGAGGCTCGCGAGCACCTCGTCCACCAGGTCGGGATGGGCCGCAACATGGGCGCGCAGCAGCAGGTCCACCACCTTGCCGCCGGACTCGGCCAGCATCCGCATCGCGCGGCGGGGGAAACGGGAGGCCGCGCGCAGGAAGGCCGGCTGGGAGTACTTCTGCTCGATGCGGTCGAGGATCGCCCGCATCGCCGTGTCGTACGGCAGGTCGGCGAGCACGTCCAGCAGCCGCCTCCGGCAGTCCGCGCCGTAGGCGTGGTCCACCCAGACTGCCAGGAGCGGCACGGCGGCCTCGCCCATGCCGTCGACGACCGTGGCGGGCAGGGCGAAGGAGTCCCCCATGTAGTAACCGGGCACCTGGTCCATGATCAGCTCGGCGTGCTCCGGCGTGCTCATGGCGGCGATCAGGCGGAAGGCGAGAGCCGGGAGGTTCTGGCTCACCTCGGCGCAGTCGGCCGTGACCCAGCCGGTCTCGGTGGGCGCCAGGTAGGAGGCCGCCACGCGGTGGTGGAGCCCGCCTTCGCGGCTCACCGCCAGCGCCGCGACGACCTCGGCGTACTCGGCGTCGGACGCGGCGGCCAGCGCGGCGCGGACCCGGGCGTCGATCTCCTGAGCGGAGGCCCAGCCGTACCACCGGTCGGGGGCCTCGCCGTCGGCCAGCTGCCGGATCGTCCAGATGCCTTCGTCGTGGACGTGATCCAGCGAGGCCAGCTCGGTCACGGCCACCGCCGCGAACACCGGGCCGCGTTCGGTCAGCCAGGTCTCGGCGAACAGGGACAGCATCTCGCGCTCGGCCCATGGCAGGGACGCGGCCACCGCCTTGGCGACCACCGCCGCGCCCAGCGGTGTGCCGGCGGGCTCCCCCGCCAGGTACGCCGCGCCCGCGGACGCGAGCTCCGGATCCGGGCACCTCGCCACCGTGTCGGCGAGAACCTTCCGGCGTTTGTCCAGCTCGGCGGCCAACCTCTCGGGCGCGCTCGCGTCCGGCCGCTTCACGGAGACCCTCGCTCCGCCCCGCCGGGGGTGGAGAACGCGCAACCATGCGGGCGGCAACGTCAGCCGGTCCTCGTCCTCAACGCTCCCGGCGGCTACAGGCGACCCCACCGGGGAAGCCGCCTGCGGCGAAGAGTTGCCCTGCGACGAAGAGTTGCCCTGCGGCGAAGAGTTGCCCTGCGACGAGGAGTTGCCCTGCGGCGAAGAGTTGCCCTGCGACGAGGAGTTGCCCTGCGGCGAAGAGTTGCCCTGCGGCGAGGAGTTGTCCTGCGGCGAGGAGTTGTCCTGCGACGAGGAGGCCGTTTCGTCCTCCGTGTAGCCCTTGCGTAACTTATCCGCCACCAGCTTGTCCGCGGCCGCCGTGGCGACGGCGGCCGAGCCGAACGACTTGACCTGCGTCTGACCGGCCGCGCCCAGCCGTCCATACCGGATGTGCAGCTCCGCGCCGTCCTGGCGCACTTCCCAGAACTTGGCCGAACCCCCGCCGACGAACGTCAGCGTGCGCTCCATGCTCATGCCGATATCTCCACCCTGCATCCCGTCAGCCTCTTGATCGACAGCGGCGAGTATGGCGAGCACGACCGACAAAGTCGCACAGAAGCTCAGCCAGGAAGGCCGAGTTCGGCGGCGGCGATCTTGAGCAGCCAGCGGCCTCGAACCCACTAAGCACTTTTCATCCTGAGTAGCGGCCTTCTTCGATGAGCTGCACGACGAGGATGGCCTGCACGATCGTGATGGCGCGGTACGGGCAGCAGCGCACCCGGGCCAGGACCTGCACGTTCACGCCGTAGCGTCGGTGTGTGCCGGAGTAGTACGGCCCTTCGTCGGCCAGCCTGTCAATCGGGATGAGGGTGCCGTTCAGGATGGCGTAGGCCAGCCGGCCAGCGCGTAAGACGGCGGCGTGGACGTCGTCGGCGAGCAGGGCGAGCAGGTCGACCGCCTCGCGGACGTAGCGCCAGGCGGTGCTGGTGCCGATGGCGAAGCCCGCGGCCAGACGCGCGTAGGTGTCGCCGTTACGCAGGTGCGCCAGGACCAGCAGGGCTTGCCGGGACGCATCCAGGCGCCGCCAACGGCAGCGGCGTTCGGCACGCCGGGTACGGATCAGCTCGGCCAGGCGATCAGGGTGTGATCGGACAGCAGAATCGCGGCAGGGGATGACAGCAACGAGGCTCTCCGGTAGAGGCATCGGATCTTGGTCGACTGCTGTCTTACCGAGAGCCTCTTCTCATGCCAACCGCGCCTCGACGCCACCCCCGCTGACGTGCCCGATCAGGTTGGAAAAGCCTCCCTGGCCATGGTCCTATGGCCGCATAGGGGTGCCCTCAGTTGCATGCCAAGGTCCAGCAAGCAAAAGACCTGCGACTGCCTAGCCGCAGGTCAGAGGCCATAATGCTTGATCAGAAAAGTGCCCCCGGCAGGATTCGAACCTGCGGCACCCGCTTTAGGAGAGCTCGAGTCGAACGGCGTCCGGTTTCTCTGCTGACGGGCCATATGTGATTGTTGCTCGGCCTGCCTCAGCTCCTCAGCAAGGACCTCCTCGCTGTCCATCGCTGGGCGGGTGTTTACGCTGGTGAAAGCGATACTCCCGGGCGGGAGTTTCCGATTCACGCGCCGCGGCCGGCGTATCCGTCACCGCCCTTCTCAACGCTTCATGCAGTGGCAAGCTGGCTAAGCAGCTTCGCGAGGTCTTCCCACTGGGCCACGGCGTCAGGCGCGGGGAAGAACGGATAGGCTGATGTCAGTGGCTTGCTCGTCAGTGTGCGCAAGGTCGCGAGGCAGGCGTCCGCCAGTTCGTGGCGTCCGCGCCCGCGAAGCGGGTCAAGATTGATGCACAGGGCCCGATTCTTCGGATAGAGCTGCGCGATGCGCAGGTCGTTTCGGCCCGAGACGATGACGCCTGCGGCGGTGTGGGTCAGGGTCAGTTCTTCATCGTCGGCCCACTGCTCGAGCAAGGTCCAGAGGGTGCGGACGTCTTCGTCTGCCTTGTCGCGAAGTTCGCTCAGGCTCGGCCGCGCGGCGACGGACTTGGCGGAGGCGGCTGCGGTGCGTCCGTACACGGACGGGACGAGCGTGCGCCATCCATGATTCTCCGCGATGTACCGCTTGACCTCGACCGCGAGAACCTCTGCGGGGTTCATCTGCTCGTTGAGAAACTCCACGATGCGGCGGAGATCGTCGGGGACGGCGTCGGCGACGAAGACGAGCCGGATCTTGCCTGCTCGCAGATTGTCGCCAACCTTGGCGAAGAAGGCCTCCACGGTGGCCGTGTCGTCCTCGCAGAGCTGAGCGATCATCTCCTGTGGATCCCGGCCGGACTCACGCTGCGTCTGCTCGAACAGCGCCTGAAGGTTGAGTACGGGCCAGTAGAGGACTCCGTTGGCGGCGTAGTCGAGCATCTGGCCGACGACCTCGCGGCGGATGCGGCTGTCGCCGGCCCGTTTGACCTCGACCAGGGTGGGGATGCCGTCCTGGTCGACGAAGAGGTGATCGAGACTCCAGCGTCCGCTGCCACCGTCACGGTCGGGGACACCGGCCTCCCGCCGTACCAGTAGCCAGCGGCGAGGATCGTCGGGCGTCATCTGCCCGCCCGCCAGGAGGTCCGGGTGAGTGGCGAGCAGTTGCTGAAGGACCTCTTCGGCCTCGTAGGGTGCCAGACGCATCGCGAGGAGGCGACCGGACTCGTCGATGTGGAACATTCCGTCGCTGTTCATGGCCGTCCTCCAGCCAGTCGGTGGATGTCATGGGAACCTCTGACCTCCGGGCGGTGCTCGATGGCGCGATCTCAGTGGCCTGAGTACGTCGGGGTCTCGGGCGGCAGCACGAGTTTCGGGAGATCGCGGGCGAGTACGTTGAAGTAGCGCTGCGTCGACCACGACGTCCGATCGCCGATCACGTAGAGGCGCTGTTTGGCGCGGCTGACCGCCACGTTCAGCAGGTTCGGACGCTTGGCCGCCCAGGCCTTGGCACCTGGCCGTTGCGGATCGCCGCCCAGGACGAGTATGACTACCTTGGCCTCCTTGCCCTGGGCTGTGTGCACGGTCCCTGCCTCCACGCCCGGGAAGCGCCGCGCGACCTGCTGCATCCCGCGTACGACATCGCGGAACGGGCTGATCACGAAGATGTCCTCTGGTGCGACCTGGTCGTGGGCGAGGCGGGTCAGGATGCGTTCCAGCGCTGCCCCCTCCTCGGGGATCCAGTGTCCGCTGGAGCCGGCGCCGACCACGTCGATCCACACACTCTCCGGCAGTTCGATCGGGGATTCAGCGATCTTGCCGTAGACCATGAGCCCGTCGTAGGCGATGGTGTTGGAGATGCCGAACATGGGCTCGTCACAGCGGCGGTGGACGCGTAGCGGGGCTCCGACCCAGACGGGTGCGTCCTCTCCGGACAGATACGTGCCGTACGCGTTCGTATGATCGGCCAGTTGCTGGACCGAGGTGCGTCCCGGCAGCCAGTGCTCCTCCTGGACGCCGAACGTACGCCGCAGTGCCTGCTGGGCGGCGAACGGCAGCGTCACCACCGGCTCCAGTTGCAGAGGATCCCCTACGGCCACCACCCGCCGTGACCGCCAGATCGCGCCCGCCGCGAGTTGTGGTGCGGCCTGGCCGGCCTCGTCGATGAACAACCAACCCAGCGCCTCCTGCGTGAGGTGCGAGAACACGCGATCGAAGGAGGCGAAGGTGGTGGAGATGACCGGGACCAGGAAGAACAAGCCCTGCCACGCTGCCCGTACGGCCTCCTCTGGCACGCCGGCGGGCACGTCCCCGATGACGACGTCCATGGCGGCTTGCAGGCTTCTGCGCATCCGCGTCGCCTCCGCCCGGAGGAACGCCCGGTGCAGGCGGAGGGCCTCCACGAACAGGTCGGTGCGGGCGTGGTTCCAGGCCTCGTCGGTCCACAGCGTCTGACTCTCCCGGTGCTCCTCGTCGGTCCACCAGCGCTCGTCCGGGAAGAACCGCCCGAGCCGCTCCTGCTGGACGGCCAGCCGGGACTGGATCTCGGCCAGCCGGGACCGGGCGGTGTGCAACTCGGCGCGGAGCGAGTCGCGCTCATAGGAGAGCTGCGCGGCGGCCTGGCGGAGTCCTTCCAGCCGCGCGGTCGCGGTGCCGAGCGCGTGCTCGGCGCTCTGAACGTCGCCTGCAAGGGCCCGGTCCTGCGCATGCCACTCCCGGGAGGCCTTCCCGAGGGTGAAGAGCGCCGTGACCAGGCTGGGCTGGAACTGTTGATGCTCCTGGCGGTTGCGCTTGCGTGCGGTGATCTCCTGCCGTGCCGACTCCTCGAGACGCTTGGCGTCGTCGAACTCGGTGCGCAGGGCGGTGAGACGACCTTCGGCGGCGGTGATCTGCTCGGTCGCCCGTGTGATGATGCGCTGCTGTACGGGCAGTTCCCGCAAGGCGTCGTGGGCGGTGGCCCGCTCGCGCCGGAGAGCCTCGACTCGTTCGTAGGCGAGGGTGAACGACTCGACGGCCGTTGCCCAGGAGTCCGTCACGGTGCTCTGCCAGGCTTCGAAGCTCATCCGCAGACCGGGTTCGTCGGCGGTGCCGTACCAGGCCTTGCTGACGAACTCCATGCGGTAGGACTTCCGGCCCAGCTTGGCCGCCACCAGGCCCCACGCGGGCTCGCCGAGTACCCGGCTCGCCACGTCGTCGAAGTAGGCGGCCTCACCTCTCCAGAGTGCGTCGATCGCTTTCTCGCCGGGGATCTCGGTCGTGACGTTCTCCACAGCCCCGTTGTTGGCTGAGGTGACCACCATCTCGAAGCCGGTGAGCTCTTCGCGCCACAGGCTCACCACCCGCCGGAAGTCGCCTGTCTGCCAGCGCATCTCTCCGGTGAACGCGGCCTCAGTGCTGGGCAGCCTGGACAGGCGCAGCGCGCGCTCCACGACGTTGGCCGCGATCAGATCCCTGAGCATCGTGGTCTTGCCGGTGCCCGGAGGTCCGTTGACAGCGAACAAGCCCGCCCTCGGGGCCAGCTCGGACATGATCGTGTTGACCGCGAACTGCTGGCTCAGCGCGAGCGGCAGACCCGGCCCCTGAGGCCAACGTCCCGCAGGGACATGTTCGGGTGACACGTGGTCGAGAACCACCTGCGGTTCCTTGCGCAGGTCCGTACGGGACGGCTCTGGAATCCGCAGGTAGGCGTCCAAGGCAGCGCCATAGGTGCCTGCCCGGACGGCTGAGGCAACTCGTTCGAGGTCATGGACGATGAAGCTGTTGAGGAAGTCGGTGCTGCCGTCATCGTCGTGCTCGCGCCGGCGCGAAACCTGCACGCACTTGACGAGCAGACCGTCGGGCGCCAGGACCTCCTCCACACCGAACCGGTCGGCCGTGAGCTTCATGAGTGCCCGCAAGTCATCCTGCCTGAGGGGGCGACCGACAGAGACACCTTCGTTCCGCAGTTCGGCGGCTCGCTCGTCATGCTCCAGAGCGGCGACGAGTTCCTCGCCGGCGGCCCCTACGCGACCGGCCGCCACATCGAAGCCCTTGAGCCAGGCCGGATCCCGGTGGCCGGGGGACACCGTGCGACCCGCCGCCCAGGCGGCACTGGAGAACTCCCACGCTCCCAGCAACGGCCGGCCTTCTTCCGTGACCAGCATGGCGAAGAGCGCACTTGCCCCCTGCGTGGCACGGTCGAAGTTCTCCGGATCGGGCCCGAACACGTTCTCCAGCAGGACCCGTACCCGTTCGAGCTGGAAGACGCCGCCGTAGACGATGTAGCGCCATGTCATGTTCGGCTTGATGCGCCTGCGCTGGAGCGGGTGATCGGCCTCCCAGGGAAGCGGGGCGCCGGCTTGCATCTGGAACACCGGCTCCCGCTCGTCCCGAGGGGTGACCCTTGGCAGACTCGGCGGGCTGAACAACTCGCAAGCCCGCCAGAACTCCATGACACGCGCGCGGCTGTCGTTCAGATGGCTCACGGCACTCCTAGCTGAGGGACTGCACGACCTCGTCAGGTCTCGGTACTGGAGCTCCCAGGGCGACCACAGGTTAACGGGACGCCCTGAGAGACGTGGGCAGGATCGCGATGTTGGCAGGCAAGCAGGGATCTAGGCGGCCAGCACGCCCTCAGCGGCGGGGATGCCCACCACCTCGACCTCGATGCCGTACGTCCGCAGCACCCTGGCCGCGTTCGCAAGTGCCACTCGCGCCAGCGGGAAGAGCGTCTTGGGCGTGAGCGAGGCTCCCGTCTTGAGGTGGATGGCGAACACGACCTTGCTCGGTCGGAAGTCCTCCGGCACCTGGCGACGGCCCTGGCTCACCTCCGCGACCTTCTCCTTGAAACGGCGCAGCGCCTCGTCGGAGTGCAGGAGTGCCTGCGTCGCCACGACGCCCTGGGCGAACAGGTGGCTGAGCGTGCTGGCGCCCTCGGCAAACTTGACGTGCACCAGGGTGTCGCCGGGGCCCAGGAGGTCGCAGGCCTCGAAGCCGTTGCCGGCGAAGAACTTCGTCTTCAGGAGAGCGCGGTCCAGGCACAGGAACCCGTCGCACATCTCCGCGACGTCGATGTTGTACTCCTTCTCGTTCTGACCGGCGTATCGCGTCGGGAGCTCGACGGAGGGGTGCAAGGCGAACAGCGGCACGATCTCGTTGAGCTTGTCCTCCAGGTATGCGGGGTCGATCTCGTACCACTCGCCGTCGAGCAGGAAGTAGCGCCGCCCGCCCATGGTCAGCACGACCTCCAGCCACTTGATGGCCGCCGCGTCCCCGACCTCGTGCGTGCGCTCGGCGTCCCGGAACATGCGGATCTTGCCCTTTCGCAACGCCGTCACCCGCGCCCCCGGGGCTTGGAGCCGAGCGCGGACACGGATGAGCTGGACGTCGAGCTCGTCCACACGCTGCGTCGCAGTCCCGATCTTCACCTCGAATCGGCGGGCCTGAGCGTAGCCGGGCAGGCAAGGGGTCGGCACCACGCAGACGAGCTCCGTCGTGTCGGGGTGGCCCAGCAGCTCATCGAGCCGGGTGTCCAGCCGGGTGACCAGCGCGTTGTCCACGATGGGGCGGATGTGATCCACGAACTCGAGCGCCGGGTGCGGCTCGTCCTCACGGCAGACGCGGGCGATCTCCCGGATGTCGGCGACGAGGTCCTCCGGCCAGATGCCGAACCTCATGCTCAGCCCCACGCCGGCCTCCAGGCGCACCGGCCGCTCGTCGGCCTTGGAGAAGGTGACCTTGAGGTCGCGCGAGCGCCCGCCCATGCGGCGGATCACCTCGGCCTGCTCCTCGATGCCCAGAGCCCAGATCGGCATGCCGCCGGGGATCAGAGTCAGGTCGGTGCGGCCACGCGCGCCGATGCGGCGGCGTGCCACGTCCTGCACGTGGTCGGGGTCGAGGCGGCGCACCGCGAAGCGGATGCCGAAACCGTGGTCCTTGTGCTCGTCCGGGATCCACCAGTGGCCCTGGCCGTAGCCGATGGCGTAGACGCCGCCGTCGACGGCGATCATCAGCAGCCCGAAGGAGCGCCGCTCGTCGAAGGCCACGTTCAGGCCCGTCGTGGCCGCAGCGTCCTCGCACCAGCTGGCCAGCGGCATCTCCTGGTGCCCGGCCACCCACAGGGCGGGCGCCCCGGCCAGGGAGAGCTCTTGCGGCTCCACCTCGAGCTCGTCGAGCTTGGCGAGGTCCAGCACGTTGAGCATGCCGTACGGGGTGGGCTCCACGCCCGTGAGCCGGTACAGGGTCAGGTCACGCGTCCTCGGTCGCACCATGTTTCGTCTCCTAGCTCGCGGAAGACGCCGGCCCACGGGACCGGGCGCCTAGGGGAAGAAGAAAAGGCCCTCGGAGACGGGCGGTGGATCCCCATCCACACCGAATGCCACGCCTGCCGTGAGGGCTACTCGCCCAGGGTAACCGTGGAAAATAGTGGAAGCAAGTGGAATAGCTTGGCTCCGCTTGGGTCGCTTGCTAAGCTGCGGAAACGTGGACATGGACGGGCTTGAAGAACGCATGTTGACGCTGAGGCGCGAGATACGCGTAGCCTCGGCCGCCGGAGACCCCGCCCGGGTGCGATCCCTGAGAGCCGAGCTCCGTCAAGTGGAGCGAACCTGGGAAGAGGCCATCAATCCCCCTCCTGCGCCGCCCGCCCCAGTCAGGGAGCATGTGCACCAGGCGTTGACACTGCTGGGTGTACCAGCTGCGGCCAAGACGATCGTCGCGGTCGACGAGTCGTTCTTCAGCGGTACGATCACCAACGCCAAACTCACGAGTCTGCGCAGGGACGAGGAGCGATCTTTCCGCTCGTCCCCCAACTCAAGGCCTTACTACCTCTGCGCGGCGCTGAGCGCCGAACGCCTTTCTCCCGTACGAGGTGTGCTGGCCGTCAGCACCTGGCCACTGCGCCGCCGGATCATCGGGCCGCTGAGTCCACGTACCGACCTGTTGACCTCCACCATCCGCATCGCAGAGCATCTGCAGCGGCTCACCCGCGCCGGCGAGAGCCCGCTCGGTGGGTTCCGGCTCCTCACCGCCATGGCGCAGAACATCCCCGGCGCGGTGGCCGACTTCGGACCCGCGGATCCGGGCCGAGTCATCACCGCCGCCCGCGCCGAACTCGCCGTACACGAGGAAAAAGATCGACAACACCGCAAGGCGGTCGCTGAGCGTGCGGCATCACAGCTAGCGGAGGTCAACCAGCTCTTCGGTGCGGGATTGAGGACGGCGAGCACCGCATGAGCCGGCTCGACGCGCTGCGCGGCCCGAGCCCGCCCGTCGACCACAACGCCCGCAGCATCGCAGCCCTGGCCGCCAATCCCGCATGTCACCGCAGGGCCGTGCTCGACGCGGCGGGGATCGACAAGGGAAAGGTCGTCCAGCACCTGGGCCACCCGATGCAGTTCGGTCAGTCGCCCTTCGCGCTGATCCGCAGCCGGCAGTTCAAGGCGATCGTCAAGGAGAACGGCGGAGCTCATCTCCTGCGCCTGCTACGAGGGCTGTTGGGGCTGGCCGTGGAGGAGGCCGGTTATCGGGACGTGGAGGACGTCGACGAGCACGCGGGTCGCGCGCTGCTCCGAAAGCACACGGAGCAACTGCTCAGGAGTGCCGCCGCGAACCGGGTTGACGCGGCGACGATCGTGGATCATCCGCTGCTCAAGCTCAACGTCGCGGGCTACGACGTATACCTTGAGCCGGACGTCATCGCCTTCCAGGCGCAGGGCAAGTTCCATGTCGTAGTGATCAAGACGTTCGCCATCATCGACGACCAAGCCGAGACCGCGAAAGTTTCAGCGGCTGCGCGAGAGGCGGCCGTCTACGTCCATGCGATGCGTGTCCTGTTCGAGCAACTCCGACTGGATCCGCAGCGGGTATCCCACGACATCATCCTGGTCTGTCCTGAGAACTTCAGGAACTTTCCGACTGCCCGGCTGGTCGACGTACGCCATCAACTGGAGGTGCTGCGGCGCCAGCTGGAACGCTTGGCCAGGATCGACACGATCCTCGACACTCTGCCCCCCGGTCTCAGCCTCGACCTGATGATGGACGGTGACACCCCGACACGCTCGGCAGCGGAGCTCAGCGCGGCAGTCTCCGAGATTCCGGCGCGGTACGCGCCTGAATGCCTGTCCGTCTGCGAGCTGGCATACTTCTGCCGGACGGAGGCCAGAGCGTGCGGCTCGCTGGAGGCCCTCGGGAGAGCTGTCCGTGACGACCTCGGCGGTATCGAGTCGGTGAGTACGGTGGTCAATCTCGCCACCGGTGCCGCTGTGCCATCCGACGATCTAGTTGCCGTGACCGAGCGGCTCACGTACGCCCGCAGAATCCACGGTGAGGTGGTCGCGTGACCTTCCTTGGCTCCTACCTGAAGGTGCAGGCCCTGCAGACGGGGCGGGCCCAAGCCTTAACGACTCTCCGCCACGTACACCTTGCGGAGAAGCCCATGGTCTTCATCCCGCTACGCATGGCGGGAGAAGCAGCGGCACCTGTGGCCGCGATGGTGGGGGACGATAGGGCTGATCCCCGGCTTCTGATCGTTCCGCAGCCTCGCAACCGCGATCATCGCTTCGCCTTCATGGCCGAACTGGCCGAAATCCTCGTGCCGTACATCAGGCAGTTCTCCTCCCGGATCGACCTTCAGGAGGAGCGCTGCCTCGACGCGCCGCAGATCCTGGTGCCCAATCAAGGCGGGGTGAGCTTCACGCGGTTACTCGGCCGCTCCACCCGCTTCCGCAGCACTACCGGACCGTATGCCGTACCGCCGCTGGTGCCGTTGCTGGGCCGATGGCTGACCTTCTTGCACGAACGCAGTGAGTTCGCCGGCTCCGCCATCTTGCTTTCCATGACGGGCGTGCTCAGTGAGCACTGGGTCACTGGCCAGAGCACCGCCGAGGACGGAAACTTGGCCGCTCTGCTGGCCTGGATCGATCCACCCGCGGGCGAACGAGGCGATGCCGCGGCTTTGCTGGCGGAGGATCCGCTGCGTTCGCCGCCGGCTGGCCCCGACACAGACCCGGGTTTCGACCATCAGGTCCTGGAACCGCTGATCAAGCTGTACGAATCCACCGGCGTTAAGAGCCAGCTCCATGCGGCGCTCCTTGAGCAGCTCACGCCCACCTGGGATCTCATGTGGCGAGGCGCCGACCTGCTACGCGCTCTTCCTGCAGCTGCTCGCGTGGCCGCTCGCTGGGAACGTGACCGTGTGGCGCTGGCCAGGGAGAGCATCAGGATCGCCGAGGGGGCGTTTCCTCCGGGACGGTGGGACAACCCGCAGGCCGCGGCCCGCAGGCTCGCCATGATGGAGAGCGCCCAACAGAGCTACGAGGCCGGCAAGGCGTTCGACGATCCGTTGGTCATGGCGGACCACCGCATGGAAGGGGTGGCCTTCGAGGGCCGGGTCGTGGATCTCGAAGTCGACAGGAAGATCATTCCTCCTGGAAAGGTCCGCCGGGTCCTGCGCCCGCTGGTCACCATCCGTACCGATGATCCAGTACGCATCACGCCCGGCAAGAAGCTGCTGTCCCCGCAGCGTCCCAAACAGTCGTGCCAGCTCATGTCCATCGACGACGGGCTCGTGGTGATCCAGATCAACTCCGGCATGAGCAAAGGCGCGACGATACCCGCTGTCGGTGAGACCGTCTGCTACACCGAGCTGGACCCGTCCGAAGGACGCAGGCCACGACTGCCCTCGCTGGAACTGACGCCCTGGACCCATGGCGGTCCGCCCACGGAATACGTGCCCACCGACGAGGACGCGGGGGAGATCTGGTCATGAGTCCACAGGAAGCCGCCGCGGCCGCCACTGCGAGTATTCTCGCCGACTACACCAGCCGCACGCACAAAGGCTTGGTCGTCGACTCCCCACCCGGTGCCGGCAAGACGACGTTGGTAGTGGCGGCCACCGTGGAAATCGCCAAGGCAGGCGAGCGGCTCATGATTGTCGCGCAGACCAATGAGCAGGTGGACGACCTCGTCGACCGGCTCGCGAGCCGAGAGCCGCAGCTCACCATCGGACGTCTGCACGCCGAAGGCTTCGAACCGCCGCCCCGCGTCACCCGCCACGACAACGTCACCACGCACAACAAGGCCGAGAACGTCGACAAGTGCCAGGTCGTCGTCTCCACTGCCGACAAGTGGGCCTACGTCGAAGACCGGACGTGGGAGTGGGCGATCGTGGACGAGGCCTATCAGATGCGCTCGGACAAGCTCTTGGCCGTGGCTCCGTTGTTCGCTGACGGTCAGGCGTTGTTCGTCGGGGACCCGGGACAGCTCGATCCCTTCTCAGTGATCGAGAGCGAACGGTGGGCCGGTCTGGCGTGGGACCCCATGCAGAGTGCGGTCGCCGTGACACAGCGGCTCAACCGGCTCAAAGTTCATCAGCTGCCGGTGTCATGGAGGCTTCCGGCCAGTGCTGCCCAGGTGGTGTCGGAGGCGTTCTACCCGGCCAACGCCTTCACCGCGGGAACGGCTCCCGGACAAAGGCGGCTGCGTTTCACCCTTCCCGGACTGCGTGACCCTTGGGACCCGACCCTGGCGGAAGCTGGGGCGCAGGGCTGGGCGATGCATGAGCTGCCCAACCGTCACGCCGTTCGCACCGACCCCGAGGTCGCCGAAGCATGCGCTGGCCTAGCCCGCCGCCTGCTACAGCGGGGGACAGTGGCCGAGGACGAACACGGTTGGCACGAGGCGGAAGCGACCCGGATCGCCATCGGTTGTGCCCACAAGGATCAAGTGGCAGCTGTACGAAAGGCAGGCGTCCCTGGCGGCGTGACCGTCGACACGGCGAACCGGCTGCAGGGTCGCGAGTACGACATCACGATCGTCTGGCATCCGTTGTCCGGCCGCCGTGACGCCACGGCGTTTCATCTGGAGTCGGGGCGCTTGTGCGTGCTGACGTCCCGGCATCGTCACGCGTGCATCGTGGTGGCCAGGGCCGGAATCACCGACATGCTCGACAGCCATCCCTCGAGCCCGAAGGTCCAGCTCAATGTGCCGATCAAGTTCCCTGACGGCTGGGCCGCCAACCAAACCGTCCTCGCACACCTCGATCGACACCGCGTCGCCGCCGTTGGGCGAGGTTGACTCGACGAGCCGCTCGTTCCAGCTGCGTTGAACCGCGTGATCACATGCTCAAGAAATCATTGCCGCCGCTCAGCATCGGCCCGGTCGAGTGACGGAAGTGAGAAGATCGGTCGGCGCTGCTCAACCCTGCGAACGACGCGCATGCGAGATTCTCGATCTCGCTGCTCCAGTCCTACCTGCTCCTCGACGTCGGTGCCGGCGAAGCCGCCCGCGCTGTCGGCGCCATCGGCTGTCGTCCAGGCGTAGCTTGAGGAGCTCATGAAGCGCTACACCTTCCTGGGCCCAGGCGCGTAGGCCGTCGCGATCGATCAGGTGAATGCCCACCTCCGCGGCGTATTTCACGGCGCTGCTGGTGAATGATCCATTGGTGACCACGATGGCGTCATCGGCGCCATGGGCGTGTTCAGCGGTGCCATTGACCTGGTAGATCACTTTGGCGCCGACTTTCGCCTGGGTGAGTGTGTGTTTGCACTGCACAACGATCACGCGGCCACCCGGGCCGCGACCAATCACGTCAGCGGCCCTGTCGCCTGCGCCGCCCACTCGTCTGGCGCCGATGCCGTCGCGGATCATGAGGTCACGGACGGCGTATTCGAAGGCCGTGGGGTCGAGCCTGTCGATGTCCATGACCAGGTCGAGCCGCAGATGAGCGAGACGCTCTGCGCGGCGACGCTGTATGACCGCTTTCCAACGCCACCGCCCGGCCACGAAACCGACAGGAACGAGGATTGCCGTGGCGGTCAGATACCAATGGCCGAGCACCAACTCGATCAGGGCCCGCAGGGCCTCCAAGAGAAGAAGAGCGGTGAACACTGCCGCTGCTGCCGCCGCTGCCCACTCACCGAGGGTCGCAGGCCGCCGAGGACGAATGTGTGGTCGCAGCCAGTTCCATGCCTTGCTGCTCACGGAGTCGCAACCTCGGAGGGTACGACATCGGCAGGGACGACCTGCGCTGTGGAAGTGGGTTGAGCTGGCGCCGGTGGCTCGGACTTGGTTCCCTGCACGGCGAACCAGGCCACGCCGGCAGCAATGGCCAGGATCAGCCAGCCCGCTCCTTTTCTGGATTTGCGGCGGGACTTATTGACCCAATGGCCGCGGCGGTAATACCGATCTGCCATGGCTTTCCTCCAGACCTCGACGCGGGGGCTTGAGAGTCATGTAAACAGATAGCTCCGACAAATACCGTTGCAATTTGCGCGTCAAGGAAGCTACCTTGTTGTAGTCGCGGCAGAAGTTAAATATAACGAGAAGGGGCTTGTGGGTGATTGGGGCATTGGTAGCGGACGCTGGAGATCATGATTCGCTTCCTGTCTTACCCGTGAGGATTCGAACAGTCCGTGGGTGATGTAGTGCTTGAGATAGCGGACGATCTCTTACTTGGACTTGTCTTCACTGGCGCGATGGACGACGCATGCTCAGGTTCGAGGGCCTCAGGTCATTCGACCGACACGATCACGCAGGGAGCGGCACGATTGGGTAGTGGCGCGCAGGTGCCGCAGGACAGCCTGGTGCTCTGGAGCGGACCCAACGCCAGACGCGCGCAGGCGGCGATCAACGCCTCGGCCGACATGCCCGCCATCTACTCCCGAAGCTGAGTTGGGCAATGATTAGTAGGCTGCGCACTTCATGGCGCCGGCCCGAGCCAGATGCACGACGCGGATCGATTCCACGATCCCGACGCGAGTCTCGGGCAGCGCGCGAGCGCGACCGGCCAACAACGCGTCTGTCGGTGGGTGGTGTCGGCGTCCAGCAGGACGGACTTGCGCAGGTTACGGTGCCGGCGACTGTCTGGACCAGCCTGGCTCTTATTCCACCGAAACTCGGGCGACTCAAAATCAAGTCGGAAGCACCCTACCTGGCCTCTATGTTGCGAGGAACACCTCGTTCAGATGCCATTCCAGGAAAGCTCGGCTGGGTCGGTCGGATGCGTTGGCAGGCATGGTGACCGTACTTCCTGCATGTTGGTAGAGCTCGTCGTCACCGAACTCTTGACTCAAGCGCGGGCTCGCTCGTAGCCGGTAATCCGTACCGATCGCGAGATACCCCTGATCGAACAGGATGTGTATGTCCGAACGCAGCAGGATGCCGTTGTCCAGCCGGTGTTCGCCTCCGCGTGTCACTGGTCGGATGTGGGCTGCTTGTAGTACTGGGCGGATGGTCGAGCCGGTGATGGCGCAGCGTCCCCCATAGGCGTTGAGGACCACAGCTTTGAAGGCTCGCTGGCCAAGACGCCGGGGGGTCAAGCGGGGGTCCCCAAAGACGGGGCCTTCGAGCCGCCATGGTTGTGCCACGTCGGTGGTGTCGTTGCCGAGCAGACGGGTCATGAGGTCGGTGAAGTAGTCGGTGTAAGGAGGGGCGGCCATGTCGTAGCCCTTGCCCTGAACGATGTTGGAGGCGAAGTCAGGGGGCGGGCCCGCTGGAAGCTCGAAGAATCGAGTGTCTCGGAGCAGGACGCAGCCGATGATCGGGTCCTCACCTGCTGCTATGGGACTTTGACGATACTTGCTGATCCTCTCCCTCATCTGCTCCTGATGGTCGGCGCCGTTGGCCTCGCCGAAGGTCTCCCATGCCTCGGACAGGGAAAATGGCTGGAAGCTTTCGAAGATGCCACCGCCGACTACCTGGTTGTACGGAAAGCCGTTGACCGGGTTCCTGCCCGAATGGTGGGTCTTGAAGAAGAACGGCTCGCCGGGACGCAGTGCGCGGAAGTTCGTGCTGCCCGAGGGACGCCAGAAGTTGGCCTCCGTCAAGGTCGGGCGAGCCGACATGAATCGATACCAGTCGCCGTCGGTGACTCCGACATATGCCTTCACGTACGGAATTGTGCAGCTCGAAGATCGTCGCAGCTAGTGGATATGCCCGAACAAGGTTGGCCGGTCGTCTTATGGGTCCTGATGTCCGGTTCTCGGGATGCATCGCCACCTGTCTTCCTGCTGCAGGCGATGGCCGATCGGGTGATCGCGGTGCTCCGCGATGAACCCATCGGCAAGCAGGGCTGGCCGTGCCCGCCGGTACTGGTGGTGATCGAAGAGGCGCGCACGTTCGTCTGCCGGGCCAGCGCGGGGCGAATGCGCGCGCTGCTGGACCAGTTGCAAGTCAGCAGTCGTTGTGGCCGCAAGCGCTAACAGGCCTGGCGTTCGTGTGGCAGCAGCCTGAGCATGGGCCGGAGAGTTGCTCGGGGGACGTGGAGTGACGCGGTGGGGTTGGTGCGATCGCCAGTGGCGTTCGTCTAATGTCCGGGTGGCCGTAGCGGGTGCCGGAGGCCGGGATGGTGGATAATCAGGGCCTGAGCTGCGGAAACGCTATCAAGATCATTCCGCGTATGTCCTCTGATCATGGCCTTACGGTTGCATGCGGGCGCCGTCTGCTGGCTACCAGAGACACAAAACAAAAGACCTGCGGGCTGAGAAACCGCAGGTCAAGGGCCTGAAATGCCGATCCAGGTGCGTGCCCCCGGCAGGATTCGAACCTGCGGCACCCGCTTTAGGAGAGCGTGGGCGAAGCTCCCTTCCCATATGGTCTGACCTGCGCAGATGCTTCGCTCTGCCCGCACCGTCTGCAAGATCATCCCGCGCATGTCCCTGTTTCGACCAGGGTGGCCGCGAAATCACTCGCGGGGTTACGTGTCAGCGTGGTGGGAACAAGTTCGTGACGTCGTCAACGTTGATGACCTTCCCTAGCGTCGGCGATAGCAGCTTGCCGAGCCAGCCATCTGGGGGTAGGAGCGCCTCGATCTTGGTCCGGGCTTCACCCCGCGCTTCGGCGTTGCCGTCGCCGCACAGGGCGGCGTATTGCCGCAGTCGATCGGCCAACACATCGTAGAGCCGGACGGCGGCATCGTGGTTGATGATCGTGATCTTGTCGCGTGCCGCTTCGGCAGCGTCGTCCTGAGCTGTAGTAGCCGGTGTGAGCAAGCAGCCATAGACCCGTGTCCTGAAAGCGCGCTTGGTCTCCACTTCGATTTGACCAAGTAGCTGGTTGACGTCTTCACGGGCGACGGGGTGGGGCTCGCCGGTCTTGACTTCCCAGACTCGGCGTTCGCCCCTCTTGACGGTGGACCAGGTCCAGCGACAGTCAGTGGCGCTCTGCTCGGCCTTGTGTGGTCGCTCGCCACTGGCACCGGCCAAACGGGCGAGCACCTTGAGGCCCTCGCACTGCTGATCGTGTTTGCCAGTAAGCACGGCGCGGCCGGCGGAGAGCGCGTTGTCGAGTCGCCCGCCGACTTCCCGGCGCCATTCATCCCAGGCCAGAAAGAAGCGGTCGGTGTCGTCGGCCCTGGGCTCATGCCCTTGTAGGTCAGCAACGGTGCGGCTCAGGCGGCGAAACCACGCCGTGCGGGGTCCGTTGGCGGTTGCGTCCTCCAATGCCTCTCGGGCGGCGGCCAAGTCCTCGGGTCGGCCGCGGTCGAACAGGGCATGGGCCTCGACGTAGCGCCAGAACGCGGCGTGTTCGGTCTCACCGGCGGCACCAAGCAACCTGGCGGCTTCACGGGCCTTACGGGAGGCGCTGGCTTGGTCACCGATCCACAGTTCGGTGGCTGCCGACACTTCTGCATCCGCGCTGGCGACGTTGCCACTTCCAGTCATGCTGCGGCCGGGGCGTGCCTTACGACGGGGTGCCGCTGGGGCGGCGGACTCCGTGCCAGTCATCGGTCTCGTTGCCTGCCAGAAGTTCCGACAGGCTTTCATCGTGGCCTCCCAGCCCTGGTCATGCAGTTCCAGCGCACTGCGGACGGTAGGCCGTGTGCCTTCAGGAATCGACGCACGAACACTGGGATCAGCGAGCACCTCCGCGAAGGTGGGATCCAGGCCGAGGTAAAGAGACCGGTCGGTATCGGTGCGGTTAGCTCGGCCAAGGGCCTGAGTAACTCGTTGGCCGACACGGTGGCGCATAAAGCTGGCGTCTCCGAGATAGGCGACCACGAACCGCTCGAACTCACTGCTGGCCTGAGGGATTGTCGTGATGACGACCAGCTTGCACAGGTCGCCCGCGAGGTCGAGTCCGTCGTAGCGGCCAGCGGTTACCAGATGCCCCTGTTGGGCTTGGCTCCAGGCGTCTACAACGGAATCTTCTCCTGCGCGCAGGCGGTAGACCGTGTGGCCGAAGCCGGTGAGCAGCCTTTGGAACGTGTCAGCCTCTGTGTGGCTGGCGCAAAGCCAGGCGGCCCGCCCGCCGGCAGCGTCGGCCTGGTCGAGTGCCCAGGCGAGCATAGTTGGGTCGGTGGCCTGCTGCTGGCCTGGATTGAGCGCGAACATGCGGTCGCCGGTCGCACCGACGGGCAGGGACTGCTCGGTCACCAGCCGGGTAACCGGAGCACCGCCAATACGGCGCTGCAAGTCGTCCATCGAGCCGAGCGTCGCTGACAGGTAGATCCGCTGTTTCGCCTGGCTGTAGCCCGCGTTCAGTGCGGTTGGCGGATGATAGGGGCGGATCTCGATCCCCGACGGCCCGATCAACACCCCGCAGTGGGTGAGGTATTCACGGACCTTCGGCCACGCCCACTTGATCTCGTCCTTTAGCTTCCTCCCCTCGTCCCTGCGCTTCTTGGCCTCGGCCCTGACAGCGTCCGTCTTATTCTCGAGCTTCTTGACTTCGTCGGCCTCGTATTTCGCGAACTTGTCGTCGGCGGCCAGCGGCGACTCCTCGATGGCGTTCCGCGCTGCAGTGGCGATTGCCGCCCAGTCTCTGAAAGACAGCAGCTCCGGCGGCGTGCCTGGCCGGGCAATGCCGTCGCGCATGGTTGGCAGACCCGCGTACGCGTTGGTGTGTGCGACGACAAGATCGCAGATGGTCCGGTAGAGCTTGCGCGCTGGACCGGGTGTGTCAGGGATGCGGAGTGTCTGCAATCCGCTCAGTGGTTGCTCGGCTAGGTGGGCATCGTCGAATATGACCAAGTCGGCTGGTTTTGGGACCGGCTTGCTGTTGAAGTAGACCCAGTAGTTCATCACGCCGACGGCCTGGGCTTGGTGATAGTCGTCGAGTCTAGCGCCGCCGTAATTTTTGCTAGAGAACCGAACGGTCTCCAAACCTAGCCTGGAGGCCTCATCCTCGACACGTTCCGCCAGTTGGCGTGTTCCGGTCAGGTAAGCCACCGACAGTCCTTGGTCGAGGGCGTAGTCAGCAATCAGTAGCGCCAGTAAGGTCTTGCCCTCGCCTGTTGGCATCTCTATCGCGAGGTCCGCGGTGTCGAGATGATGCCGGGCGTAGGTCGCAAGGACCTGCTTCTGCCCTGGTCGGAGCTCTGTGAACACGGAAGAGGCGAAAGCGGCGAGCCTCTCCTCGAAGTCAGGTAGTGCCGAGTCCGCCACAGCTCACTCCTCCATGCTCGGGGTGATGAATTGTACGGCGTAGGTGGTACGACCAACCCTGTCATTTGAGGTGCTGCTCGTGGTGCTGGCGGCGAGCCGCGACCGTCAGCGTCGTCGAGAGACGCCATCGCGACTTGCGGGCTCCCAGCAGCGGATCTCGCTCATGGACTGGTCGTGTCGCCTTGCGCAGCGTTCTCGGCTGGTGGACGGGGCGCATTTGGCGGCTTGTCACGGCGCCGATTGCTAACCGAACAGGAAAGGCGAAGGGGAGGTCCAGCTGGCGCTACTCTTCGATGCGGGTCTGGAGGACGCTCTACCCCTCGATCCCGCGGACGTTCGACCTCAATCTCCTCCTTGCCGAGGCAGAGAATGCCGGACCAAGAAGTTGGGAGCGTGGCACGAATTTGGTGAAGACCTCATCCTGGAGTGCGAGTACCGGGCCTGCATCAAGCTCGGCGTGACGAATCTGCTGGACCCGGCCAAGACAATCGCGGGGGCCTATCAGCGGGTATGTGTGGACCTTCGTGCGATGACCGAGGTCGGCCTGTACAGCTACCACGTACCACCGCGTCGCCGACTGTGGATCTGGGCATCGGACCTGGAACAGGCCTGCAAGGACTTGCCGCTCGTTCGATGAGACCTAGATCAAATTCATAGGCAGGCCCTCGCGTGTCGTCGACAAATATCGACATGTGAGCGGCACGCGCCAGAAGTCGAGGGCACGGCCTGGTCGTCTGGGGCCCTACGGCGAACGGGACGAACCTCCGCGGCGCTCGCTGTAGGAGAGTGGTGGCCAAGTCCTCGTCCTACAGTCCTTCGCCTGCACGAACACCGGTGATGTGGCCGTTGCTCATAAGGGCATTTCGCAAGTAGCCCAGTGGGCTTGCGTCCCTCCCGGTCCGAGAGGCGGGGAGGTGGCGCGGCGCTGACCACCTGCAAATACGCAGTGGATGTCCTCCCTGGTACAGGCACGATCCTTTCGAAGATGGGATGGTCTGAATGGAGTCGAAAGTTAGGTGGGTTGACCTGGGGGATGCTGAGCAGCTGTACGGCACGCATCTACGTGCTTCGTGCGTCCTGTACCTCCGCAGCTCCTCCATGGCACGATAGCTCTGCGGCTCTCGAGGCGGAACAAGCGTCTGCGGCGCACCTTCCTCGAAGGCGCTCACAGCAACAGAGGCAGGAGGTTGCACGTAGTACCGCGACGCATTACGGATACGACAGCAATAGCGACCTCCATGGTCGTTTGCGATCGAACTGATTGTTTATGATACTTGCGAATGCAATATTCTTGGAGCTGAATGTCATATGCTGAAAAACTCTCTCTATCAAGAAGACGTCGACAGTGATGCCGAGGATCTCTTTAGCGAGTCCGAAGACGATCTTGAAGGCTTCGAAGAGCAAGTTAGCTTCGATGCCATCGTTGTCTCAAGTGATTGGACCACTGAAACGCTGCTCAATCTGATCTCTCGTAGTCAGATAGATATGGATCCCGTTTTCCAGCGCAGGGATGCATGGGATCGAAAGAAGAAGAGTAGATTCATTGAGTCGCTGATTGTGGGGCTTCCTGTGCCTCAGATCGTCTTGGCCGAAAGAAAGAGCCGGAGCGGGAGTGGCTTCGTTGTGCTAGATGGTAAGCAGCGGCTTCTAACCATCATGCAATTCTCTAAAGGGAATTTCAAGCTCGCCGGGCTTGAGTTGAGAAGCGATCTCAACGGAAAGTCGATCGATGCTCTTCCCGATGAGGCCCGCTTCTCCCTGGAGACGCAAACCGTCCGCACTATGGTTATTCGAAATTGGAAGCAGGACGAGTTCCTCTATTTGATATTCCATCGTCTAAATACGGGCAATGTCCCTCTAAGCCCTCAGGAACTTAGGCAGGCTCTCTATCCGGGAGGGTTCGTGGACTTTGCGAACTCTTATACCTCTCAGAAGCTTATCTTTGCATCCCTATTTTCGGCAAAGACAAAAACCCCTGATTTTCGCATGCGAGACGTCGAACTTCTAGTCCGCTTCTATGCATTCGCGCTATATCTTGAAGGTTATTCCAGTAACCTGAAGGTGCTTCTGGATCGGACGTGCGTGAATCTCAACAAGATGTGGCAGAAAAGCGAAAATGAGCTTAAGGATATGGCTAACGAATGCGTAGCCGCAATAGTTCTAACAAGGGAGATTTTTGGGGCCGACGCCTTTCGCCGCTGGAACGGCAGTGAGTTTGAAAGACCTTTCAATCGTGCCGTTTTCGACATCATGGCTTATTATTTTCGTCATGAAAATATACGTGCCGCGACTATCGGGCGAGAGCATCAAATTAAGCAGAAATATCAATCGCTATGCCGTGAACAAGAATTCTACCTAGCGATTACAGCCACGACTAAGAGTAGGGAGGCGACGGGTACGAGACTCATCCAGTGGGGGCGCGCTCTGAGGGACATCATAGGTATCGACATCCATCTGCCTTCCTTCGATGCGGATGGCGACATTGCCGTCTCGTAGGTATAGCCGCTTATGCAAGCGTTTAGCGAATTTAGAAAGAATATTTCTTCCCGCCATTGATCTGCTAGGCAACTACACGGCTGATCAATACGATCACGTCAGAGCATACATCGTGCTGTGCCATGCGGAGATCGAGTCCTACATCGAGTATATGTGTTTGGATTTGCTGGAAAAGGCGGAAGAACGCTGGAAGTCTAAAGGTAAATCAAGCCTCTGTATGGCGGCTTTGATGTTATACAACGAGAGGAAAGTAGTAGCTCCTAAGTCTTTGTCTAAGCAAGTCTCGGCGGACTTGTTTGACGCGGTTGTAAAAAAGGCGTTTAAGTTGCATCGTGAATATCTTCAGCGCGATAATCACGGCATAAAAGAGGCCAACCTAATGAAAATGCTTCTCCCTCTCGGGTTTCAAGAAGCCGAGTTCGATAACGTTTGGCTTGCCGATATGAATAGCTTTGGTGTGATGCGCGGCTTAGTTGCTCATCAGTCGGCGCAAGTTGTTCAAAATCCGCCTGACCCTGCGCTCGCGAAGCAGAGAGTAGAAAGCGTCCTTGCGGGCGTGGCTAAGATTGAGAGTGTCTTTGTAAGGCTGCGCCGTAATTGATTAAGCTTTCACCTCTCAGGAGAGGGTGTTAGGTCAGATAAGTCCAGGCACACTCCGAGCTGCCACCAAAAGCATGTACGCCAGGGTATAGGCTGCTTTCAAAGACTTGACTACGTGCCGTTGTAGAGCTAGCAGCCGATAGCCATCCTGGTGCTGCCAGGTGGCGGAGCGAACTTCGCAGAGCACACTGACTGTTCGAGGGGTGAATCGGTACAGCCCGACGTGGCAACGCCGCCTCCAACACCGCTGCCGGCCGCATCGAGGCGACCCGGCTCGCCGTAAACCAGCTACACCGCGCCCAGTGGCGCAAACGTGCTGTTCCGTAGCGAATCCGGCGGCGAGCACCCGTGCGTAGCTCCTGGCTAGACGCCCGGACGATGGCTGAAGTACTTCATAAAGGATCCATCACCGACGACATCGCTACCGTGATCTGCGAACTCGCCGCCACCGTCCCGAGCCCGGCTGCCAAGTCTGTCCCGACGCCTGGGCCACTGAGCTCACGGGCTGCTGGAGTTGACCAGCTGGGCGAAGGGGCTGCGCGTTATCGTTCGCAAACAATGCCCGCATGCCGTCGCCCAGCTGCGTTTCACGGATCTCGATAGGCACCGCTTCACTTGTTCGCGACTGGCACCGCTAGCCAGCTCGCCGATTTGGACCTGCATCACCGCGGCCAAGGACACCGGCCTGCGTAACCCGCCCCTGCATGACTGCACCGAAAACCAGAACTGGCTGGAGATCGTCGCACTAGGCTGCGAGTTTACCGGCACTGACTCCTGCCGTTACAAGCTCAAACGACTAGGGCAACGCCTGCCCGCCGTCGACGGCGGGTTGCACTGAGGCCGCCGCTTGCGTCTCCGCATGGCGCCGCGATGGCCGGGGCCAGGTAGAT
The DNA here is from genome assembly GCF_002850745.1 of Nonomuraea indica. Lineage (GTDB taxonomy): Bacteria > Actinomycetota > Actinomycetes > Streptosporangiales > Streptosporangiaceae > Nonomuraea > Nonomuraea indica. The sequence goes on along the minus strand of NZ_KZ559478.1, from coordinate 46,931 downwards.
CATCACGGCCCCTGGCCCCGGCTAGATGCTCTTCCGGCACCAGTCTGAGCCATCACCACTTCGTCCCCAAGAGCGGAAAGGTCCCCCTTTGGCCCGTCGAACCCCCGCCCACCCGGCGCGGTAGCCGGGCAACCGCGCTGACCATGGCAAGAAATCGGCCTCCGGCCGAACCTCATAGCTGGTCAACTCAAGATCGAGAAAAGTGGAGGCGAGGCAGTCCTCTCCGGTCTACCAGGTAACGGGGTGAACTGTGATGCCGCAGGCCATACGGCTGTATGCGTACCTGGATCGCTGAATTCACGACCGGCGGTCGACTTCGAAAAATGGTAGAGCGCTCGTAGATGACTTGCGTTTCGTAGGATTCACACTTGTTCCGGCCTGACGGCGAGCACGTCGGAGTGCATGTTTGTTAAACGCGCAGGTCGATGTACCCGCTGTCGCTATCCGCCACGAGTCTCTATCAAGTTGATCCTGTTCCTCAGGCCCTCTCCACCTTCAAATCAGGAAAGGTGCTCGTGATGATGTAAAGCAGCTCTGCGGCACGTTGTCGATCGAGCTGAAGGGTCTGGCTTGTTTTCTTTTCGGACTGTCGTTCGTCCGAACCGTATGTGCTGAGCTGCAAAAAGACGCCCTCATCTGTGTGGATCGCCTGATAGCCGCATTCCACTTCCGTGGGATGTGGTCCTGAACTTTTCGTAACTCGGAAGAACTCCTTGATCCTAGCCATGGTGACATCTTTGTCCCGAACCAGTGGAGAGGCAAGAGGGTCGCACTTTGACTGCCCGGCTCCACGACCGGGCCGCCGGCTTCTGGGCCGCTTGGGCTTCAGTCAGCGAAGCTACCGATTCCCGGAATCTTGGTGTCAGGGTCCAGGACGAGTCCCGGCGAAAGCCACGCTGTATCGGGAGGGGACAATAGTGCGGATCCCTCCCAGGTGAACTGCGGAGTGTCTGGCGGAACGATCTTCTGGAGAGTTCCGGGAGCGAGTTGGCAGACGGCCGCGACATGCGAGGCGTTGAGTTCGTCGGCAACGAAGGCGGCGCTGTTGAATACGACCTGGATAAGACGCCACTGGTGGCCGTGCTGCAGGCTCTTCGCGTACTCGTTGCGCGTGAGATGAAAGGTCCCCCTCGTCATAGGTCCGGCCGCCTTTACTTCGATGCGGTCAGCACCCGTGCCACGGGCCTCAATGTCATAGCCATACGAGTCGGAGATCTGCGAGACGTGGACCGGCTTGTGCCCAGCGTGCCGAAGAGCCGCAAGGACGACGAGCTCGGCAGCATCGCCGATGCGTTTACGCATCGCTGCCTGGTTGGACTGGTCGAGATCAGCGTAGGCGTCAAGGAGAACCCGATCCAGATCGGGTTCGAGCCAGAGTAGGCCCTTGAGATCTTCGGCGGGGATGTACTCGCGTGAGACTCCGCCGGCGGAGATCGCGAGGCGGAGCCAAGGCGGTGGGGCGGTGGCTAACAGGAGGCGCGCAACGTCCGAGAGGCTCACGGCGTCGCCGAGACCGGCGACTTCGGTGAGCTGTGGACTCAGCAAAATAGGGTCTGTGCGATTGACGAGACCGCAGGCCACTAGAAACGCTGCGGAGGCCTCAAGGTCAATGGCCGAGGCCAGGTAGGAGCCATGGGCACGGGCAGCGTTTGTCCAGTCGTCAATGCTGCTCCTGGGTGCCAGGCTGGCGACGCGGGTGAGCAGCAGGACGCTATAGGCAAGTCCATGCCGTGGAAGCACTGTCACCCGCCATGTTGCAGGTGAGAGACCAGGGCCGTTATGTCGTCACTGGCCACCGGCAGGTCAGAGGCGTCCTCGTCTGGCTCTGGCAATGCGACCCGGACCAGGCCGGGATCGTCCATCAGCCGGGACAAAGCGATGATCTTATCGCGCAATCTTCCTTCTACGCTCTGGTCGATCGTTCCTTCGCTGAGAAGGATTGTGAAGCGGGTGGTAGTGCCATCCTGCAAGCCGAGACGGTGAATCCGATCTTGGCTTTGGAGGTAATGCCCCGCATTGAACGTCCGGTCGAGGTACACCGCGTGGTGGCACCAGTGATGAAGGCTAACGCCCTCTCCGCACGCCGCTGGATTGGCCAGAAGGATGCTGCAGTCAGGATTGTTGCGGAACCTGTGGAGTTCGGCCTCGCGTGTCAGGACTCCCAGCGGCGCGCCGTCCTCGGGAGGAATTCCCCCATGGACAATCGCCGGCTGGAACTCCTTGAGATGGGCACCCAAGATCTTCAAGTTCCGCACGAAGGTCGACCAGACGAGTACCTTCTCGTTCTTCGCTGCAGCCTCGGTGACTATTTCCGTGATTCGCTGGTACTTCCAGGGCATTTCGTGTTCGCGGTATCGCTGGAGGAGTTCGGCGATTGCCTCGTCGCCGCGGAGGTTGAGGGGCGGATGTTGAAAACCCTGCTGGTCGTGCTCATCAGATCCCGCGATCAACAGCATGGGGTTCGTGGCGGCCTCGAGCAGATACATCATGATCCGCCCCAGCCGGTTGAACCGTCGTCGCTCGTCTCGATTGAGCTGGAACTCTCCTCTATACCTCCCGAGGAGAGCGTCGTAAATCGCCTGCTGAATGGGACCCATGGGACGAGGCTCCACAGTGAAACGCGTAGCGGGCAGCTCGAGCCGAGACTTCGGTGTCCGTACGAAGTAGCGTGAGATCGCTCTACTGGTCGCCTCTAGCACCTCCGGCTCTCTCCCGTCGCGTTCGAAGTAGACGCTAGCTGGGAGGATCTGTTGGTCCTGTCCCGGGTACAAGAAGCGGATCGGCGCAATGAGGTCATATGCCCCCTGCGGCGCCGGTGTGCCCGTGAGCACGTCTCTACGTTCGGCGGCGTAAGCGAGGTCGAGGACAGCCCGACCGTGAACCCCCTGTTCACCCCTCTTGATCCGGTGTGCCTCGTCCAGGACGACCTGCGTTGGCCGATGAGCCACATACTGCCTGATCCGGTCATAGTCGGCGGCGACGCGGTTGTAGTTGGTGAGGAGGATGTCGATGTCTTCGGGAATCAGCGATCCAGGGCCGGTGTGGATGGCGATCGACGGAGCCGTGTTCAGGCATGCAGCAGAGTCCTCCTTCCAAGCTTGGAAGGCGGCGATCGGGCCGATGACCAGCAGCTGTTCGACCCTGCCACGCGCCCGGTTGAGAGTGAAGTTGGCCAGTGCGACGGTCGTTTTGCCCGCGCCTGGCACCGAGAAATCTGCCCCATGCGGCAGGCGCATGATCGTAGCCAGGTTCTCGAGCTGGAACGGCTTGAGCTTCCTGCGGAACCCTGCCCTGCCGAGCTCCGCTTCGAGATCGTCCAATGGGACGTCTGCGGGTTCTGAGATCGCGGTCTCGCGCGACTTGCGGTCGCGTGCTAGCGATCTGAGCTGATCGGTGAGCGTCGGCCCGAAGCTGAGGCCTTGGCCGAAGAGCGAGCGAACCTCCCTGACTGCGCTTAGTTCTGCGAGGAAGACGTCCGCACGTATCTCTGCGCGATTGGCTGACCCCCCCATCACACCGCGGGACATAGCCTCCTGCAGCCGCGCCCACGCTCCGTCACTGGAACCGCCCCCTCGCTCGAGGACGACGACCGGGCGGCCGCCACGATAGAGCTCCGCGAAGATCACCGAGACCCCTTGATTTTCGCAATGAGCTTCTCCAACTGGTCGACCTTCTCCGAGAAGGCCGCCTCATCCCAATCGTCGAGGGCCCGAGCCTTGGGGAGAGCGGACTGCGCCCGTTTCAATTCCGCAATGGCCTTATCGGCCCTGACCACCGGAGCAGCAACCGCGCTCTGGTCACGTTGCTCTTCCGCGGCCTCGAAGGCGACCGTGGTGATGGCACTCCTCAGGCTTCCGAGCACGTCCTGGACGGCAACCTTGTCTCCGCTCGCGAGGGTAATATTCGCGCCCGGCCGCTTGGTCGCAACGAAGCTGAGCACGTTGTGAAGCGGAGACTGCGGTTCGCTTTCGCCCAGCACGTCGTCCAGGAGATTGTCCTCGCTCTCCCCAGGAGCGGACTCTTCGGCGATGTCGAGCACCGGCTTGAGCGCAGGGTTGCCCTCGATCTCCTGTCGTACGAGCTCGGCGGCGTCGGCGCGCCGCAGGTGGCGGAGATTTCGGTATTCGGTCCCCGCGAGTGTGCCGAGGAAGTATACGGCCTTGACCGCGTCAGCCTCCTTCGTCGGCCTGTTCTTGATGTGCTTGGCCAATTCATCGAAGGCCGATTCATTGTCGGCGAAGTCGACATGGAGGCGAGCGCCCTGTGACAGCTCAACCAGCTGATGAACCTGCTGCAGCTTGTCGTAGAGCTCTCGAACGTCGCTGACCTTGCGGTGCATGCGCGCGGCCACCTTCTTCCAGTCCTTGCCCGCGCGGTTGAAGAGGTCCTCGATCAGCATCGCCTCGTTGACCCAGGAGTAGTCCTGCTTGAAGTCGCGGGCGACCTGTAGTTCGGCTTCGAGGTAGATCAGTTCCTCGGCCGTGGCGTCCTCGGGCAGCACCAAGCACCTGATGTACTGGAATCGGAGGTTGTTGTCTTCCTCGTAGAGTGACCGCATTGCCGCGCAGCGGCGGTTGCCGTTGATCAGCACTCCGTCGGCGGTCAAGATTGCCGGGTCCTGTTGGCCTCTGTCTGCGAGATCGGCCTTCAAAAGCTCGAAGCCGTCTTGGCGGCATAGGATGCCATACTGGGCCTGTTGAGCGTCAGGCCCCAGCGGATCGTGTGTGAAGAGATCGTCACGGCCAGTCTGGTGGATTTCCCGAAGCTGCTCGGCCTTTGTCCGATGGTTCAAGGTCGAGAATCGGACCCAGGTGACCTCAACTTGCACCTGCGGAAGATCCTTGTCAATCCGAGGCCAAGCAGGCACCGTAACGGGAGACAGCTTGTTTCTGGTTGCGAGAAAAGTAGCCCGGTCAGGGTCGAGGTTGGGGATGAACATCATCAGTTCCTAAAGGTGGTAGCGCGGCCGGCGCCGAAACGAGAGGTGATTGTGGCGCGAGGGGTTCCTCCCCGTCTTTGGAACCCGATGTAGCCGGTGAAGAAGGGTGCCTGCTCCGACGAGATTCCGAACGCACTGAGCAGGACTCGTGGGAAGAACCGGTGTTGGCTGCCGTCCCAGTTCCATTCGAACGCGCCATCCATGCGGTCCGGCATCACGTAAATGCAAGGTGGAGGGACGTCGACGGCGTCGAGTCTAATCGAGTTGTCGATCTTCGGGCAGATCCGCTGGTTCGTTCCACAGAGATGATTATGGAAGATCACACCGTCGACTGTGTCCGGGTAGTCGCCGAAGAACCTTTGGCGGAGGCGGTTGACGCCCTTCGAAAGGTGTTCGCCAGGCTCGTAACGCATACTGTCACACAACCACCACAGGTACGTTTCCTGTGCCCATGTCGGAGCCGACCAACGGACACTGCTGTGAGCTCCGTCCGGACAGCCTTTCTGGATAACAGCGACGTCTCCAAAGCCGCTGATCTTCAGACGATACACGGTGTCGTCACCGTACCGCGGCCTCTCAAGGCCGCTGATCGCGCCCTTGTCGAGCATGTACTGAAAGAGGGTGCCGAGAAAAGCCTTCCGGTCCTGGACGCTAGCGCTCATGCTGCCTCGAAGACCTTCGACGGCTGCGGGCAGAGCGGCGTTGTACTCCTGCGAGGACAACCCGTATTGACCGAGAAGGGCGCTTTCAGCTCCTAGATTCCGGATGAGAGCGATGACCGAATCGACGACCGGCTGTGGAGGTGCGCCGGCATGCCTACAGGGCATCGAGTCTTCAGCGTCCACACTCAATCTCCCTCATGTACACCACGGGCAGTGCCCGTAGGCTCTCTGGCCGCCCATTTGCGTCGACCTCGCCACCCGTATAGGTGAGCAGGGGCTTACCTGTCGGGGCTTTGCTTCTCACGGTACTGCTCTTGAACGACAGAACGGGCGGATTGCGAGTCTCCCACCATGACCTCTACGGTCACTTGCCGGTTTTGTCCACACCTCGCCACATGTGTGACAGCAAGCATGTGGAAATCGCCTGGAAACGAGGACACGGCCCCATGCCGCAGCGGTCCTCAACAGGACCGCTGCGGCTTACCCCCTCTCGATCACCTTGTGCGAATGTGACAGGCGGCAGCCGATCGTTGGCGCTGTACTGTCCAGGATGGTGTTGTTGAGCACCGCTATCCAGATCGCGATCTCGGGGTTGACACGGCCCCGCTCTCGCACCAGTGCGGCGTGCGACCAGCTCTGTCCGTGGCGGCCGTCGACTCGGTTGGGCAATCCGGTCGCACCTCGGCGACGATCCGCACCGGTCGACGGCGCAGCTCGGCGGGTGCGGAGGCTTGCCTGGCATGAGGCTCGATCTTCTCAAGAGATCAAGTCTCCACCGCAGCGGGACGACTCTGGGATGCCCAGGTTGGGGCCATCGTTCGCTCTGGCGCACTTGTGAGGAGTTGACGATCGTATTGTGTTCCAGGCAGCAGTGACGGCGGAGGCTGTTTGGAGCTTTCGAGCTTCGGGTGTGCGCAGGAGTCATCCACAGCCCACGAGGTGTAACGACACAGGTCATGTCCCACGCGATACGGTGTAGCTCATCGAACACCTCGGCGTCTTGACGTCTCAGCAGCTAGGTGCTGATGGGCTTGTCGGTGCCGATGTGTAGAACGAGTGAGCAGGTGTGAGGCTTGCGAGAGTGTTGCCGATCAAGACTCGCAGTCGGTAGCGACTGGGGGCAGAAGGGGAGGCTGTCGTATGGTCAGCACCGTGACCATTGCTCCGGAGCATGCCGCCGAGGAGAGGGCACCGGACGGAATGCCCACAGTCGCTGAGTTCTTCGCGGGCATCGGGTTGGTCAGGCTGGGCCTTGAGCAAGCGGGGTTCCGCGTCGTTTGGGCGAACGATATCGACGCGGACAAGCACGAAATGTATACGCGTCACTTTCAAGATGACCCAGACCGGCATACATACGTTACGGACAGTGTTGCCGATGTCAAGGGTGTCGATATGCCAGACAATCTTGGCCTTGCCTGGGCGTCGTTCCCCTGCACCGATCTATCGCTTGCTGGATGGCGCAGAGGGCTTGCAGGCAAAGAGTCGGGAACATTCATGGAATTTGTGAGGGTTCTCGAAGAAATGAAGGAGCGACGGCCGAGGACTGTTGCCCTTGAGAATGTGGTTGGACTCGCCACCAGTCACAAAGGGGCCGACTTGGTGGCCGCGGTAGAGGCGTTGAACGACTTGGATTACTCCGTCGATGTCCTCACGCTCGACGCACGGCGCTTCGTCCCTCAGTCTCGGCCTCGGCTATTCATAGTCGGCACAATGGACCCGCCGCCCAGCGTCGGTGTTCCGAACAGGACCTTGCGGCCGGTGTGGCTTGATGCGATTTTCTCAACAGACGATCTGAGGATGCATCAAGCTGATCTTCCCGATCCGCCCGCCTTGAAGAAGGCGGGCCTTTCAGAGATTGTTGAGAAGCTCTCGGCGGAAGACGCTCAATGGTGGGATGAGGCGCGAAGCGCCGCGTTTCTGAACTCTCTATCGCCAATCCAGGATCAGAGGCTTCAGTTGATGCGAGCTGCGAAGACTATCTCGTATCGCACGGCCTACAGGCGGACTCGCAATGGCGTGCCGATGTGGGAGATTCGCGCGGACGACGTAGCTGGTTGTCTGCGAACAGCGCGCGGAGGATCGTCGAAGCAGGCTCTCGTGGAGGCCGGTCATGGTCGAGTTCGTGTCCGCTGGATGACCGCACGTGAGTACGCAAGGCTCATGGGAGCTGATGATTATCGCCTGGATGGCCTGCGGCGGAACCAAGCTCTGTACGGATTCGGCGATGCCGTCTGTGTCAACGCCGTTCAGTGGCTCGCTGAGCACTACCTAGCTCCGCTGGTTGCTGGCAAATTCACTGAGACGCCGGCCGTCGCTGTGTGAGCGGTCCTGATGCGGCCCTCGCCCAGCATGGGCGGGTGCCGCACCGCTGTGTCCTGTTGTCTGTGCGAGTGACACCCGTTACGTTGGTGCGCGGCAGTGGACGGATCTTGGTTGCGGACGTGAGGGCCTGCGTTGACCATTGGTGGTAGGACGAATCGTGTAGGTAACAAGCCTGCTAAAAAGGATCTTCCTGCGCCCATAGTGCAGGACTTCCGTAAGGAGCTCGATAAGGCTCTTCAAGAGGTGGACGACCAAGGGCGTAAGTGGGGCGGCTCCAAGTGGGGGGTCTATGCGTTCTTTGACTACGATGGCGAGCCAATCTACGTGGGGCAAACCAATGAGCGGTTAGCCGGAAGAGTCAAGCGTCATCTCACTAATCAGCGCACAGACGCGGTCGCCATGCGAATCCTCGATGTTTTCGAAGTCGCTGAACTCGAGCTGTGGCCACTCTGGGACCTGCAGGGAAGGGGCACTAGCGACGCCGAGGCCAAGAGATTGCTTGACGAGGTGGAGTACTCCGCGTATCTCCATGCTATCGAAAATTCCAAGTTCAAAGCGATTCTCAATGAAAAGATTCCGCCCAAGAGTGACTCTCCTATAGAGCTGCCGCCGTCTCGCCGCTTCAAGCTTGTGACCCCAGAGCTTCGTCGAGAGCGTGGTCATCCAGATACGCGGATTGCTCGTCGCGCGGATATGCTCGCCCGCTTGTCCGCTGTGGCTCACGAGCGAGGTGAAGTGTCGACTGGGCTGCGAAGAGTGCTCCTTATCCAGGCTATCCGGCTGACGTATCTCGCCGCGACACGGCTTGCGTACGTGGAAGGTAGACCAGAGCCGGATCCGTCTGCTATCGACGCCAGCAAGCTTATTGGCCAGGTTCTTGTTGAAGAGGATGATCCCGAAGGGTCAACTGACATGGACGAACTCTTCGATGTGACGTTGGATGGAGAGTAAAGCAAGACGGCTACGCTTAGTGTGTGGCTGATTCGTGGGCAAGCTCGCCAGCTACGCGGAAGGCGATGCAGGGCAATAGGAGTCGGGACACGGGGCCTGAGTTGGCGCTTCGGCGTGCCCTTCATGCCCTTGGTCTGCGGTACCGAGTGTGCGCGCGTCCCATCCCGTCGGTTCGTCGGACGGCGGATGTGCTGTTCCGGCCGGTCAAGGTCTGCGTGGAGGTGCGGGGATGCTATTGGCACGGATGTGAGGAGCACCTACGGCTCCCGCGGGCTAATCGCGAGTACTGGGAAGCGAAGATCCAGCGGAATCGAGATCGTGACCTTGAGCTAGAGACGGCGCTGGCGGAGGCTGGCTGGCGCTTGGTCGTCGTCTGGGAGCACGAGGATTCTCTGGAGGCGGCCAAGAAGATTGCGGCCATCGTGTCAGCCCGCCGCGTCGGTCCGAATAGCTGAGCGGCGTACATGACAGCACCCGCTGGCGTACGACTGCCTGCTTGCAACCGGGATCCAGCCACGACTTCGAGCGGTCGTCGCTCTGATCCAACAGTGCTTGTGGTCGTTTGTAGCCGGGACTTGCCCTCGTTGCGTCTTCGCCTGAGCGAATGTCGGTTGCAACCCGTAGTCTCGCTGGCATGACGATCACAGGCACCAGCAGAGGCAGTCGGCAGGGCAATCCTGCGTGGGTGTGGGACGAGATCGTTCTTGCGTGCGACCTCCTCCGGTCGCACGGTTGGCGCGGGCTCCGGTCAGATCATCGTGACGTTATCGAGCTGTCGCGACTGCTGCAGCTACTCCCTCTACACCCGGAACAGAAGCGCGGCGAGACGTTCCGCAACCCGGCCGGCGTGGCTCGCAAAACCTGGGACATTGCCACGCAGCATTCCGAGTACACAGGCAAGCAGACCAAGGGCAACAAACTTGATGGCAAGGTCCTTGACGCCTTCCTAGAGCGTCCGGCGGTCATGCACGCTGCTGCTGAAGCGCTTCGGGCGGGTCTGGACAGCGGTGCGCTGACAAGGTTGCCTCAGGTAGCAGAAGAAGACGACGAGGGTGTGAGTGCGCCTGAGGGGCGGCTCCTGCTGCGTCAGCATGTAGCACGGGAGCGTGATAGCAAGTTGCGCACCGCAAAGATCAAGTCTGTCCTTGGCCGAGCCGGCACTCTCGCCTGCGAAGTATGTTCATTCGACTTCGAACGAGCTTACGGTCCACGTGGAGCTGGCTACATCGAGTGTCATCACGTGATCCCCCTACACGTCTCGGGACCCACTACAACAAGTCTCGATGACCTGGTTCTGATCTGCTCGAACTGCCATCGGATGATCCATCGCTCTGCACCCTGGCCAACGCCGGCCGAGTTGCGCGGCCTCGTCCTGGCTACGCAATCTCGGCTGAAGTGAGTGGCGCTTCGGTGTGAACACGTGGGGAGGCGGTTGGCAGCGGTCGACATGGTGGTCGCGCTGTTGCCCGTGATTCACAAGGGTGCCCGGGTCAGCGCGGTGCTACACACTGCTGTTGTACTGCTCGGGGAGTAGTGGGTGTCAGAGGGGCGGGCAGATGTGTGAGGCGACTCCAAGCACCTTGGTCGCCGAAACACGACAAACCGCCCCAGGGCCAGCGATGTTGTCGCCGAACTGTTGTTGTCAAGTGAGATCACGACCGTTCAGGCCGCTCCGTTGCCCCAGCTCTAATGACTACCGTGACGGAATCCCCCTCCTCGGATGTCCATGACGCAGGGTTCTAGCAAGTAAGCGCGTCTACTAGCGCGGAAGACGTCAACCCTCGTGATGGCACGAATCCTCGCCGCCAATCGTCTACCTCATGTGCACATCCTGGCGCGAGTCCTGATCGTGATCGCAGTAGCGAGCCGCCTACTCCATACTCCCGCGTCCTCGACGAGCGGCGCCTCTAGCAAGCTCTCTCCCCACGCTGAAGTCACTGGCAAGCCTAATCGAACGCACCAGCGCCGTATCTCTCTCGGTGTCGTCTCGCTCGTATTAGCGATAGCCACCGGCTTCGGCGGCTGGCTCGCCTTCTCTACCGCAACGATGACGCAATCAAGGGCGGACAACCCCTGGGGTAGGCTCACTCTGCTTGTGCCGCCTGGAATGAAGTCGCTCAACATCAGCTATTCTTATAAGGTTCCACAAGAAGAAAAAACCATTCCGAACTCCAACGCTTATGACGTGGTAATTGTCGTAACGGGCCGGGCAGGCAATTCGGCCAATGGATGCTTTCCCTACGCCCTTGCGATGGAGGGAGGTGTGAAACTAGACAAGAAGGTCGTCTACAAGGCGGAGGGGCAATCGGTAGAGACGTGGACGAACAACAACGGCGAGAATAGCAATCCCATGATTGCCGACCAGATGATTCGAGCCGCAATGTGCTCACAGTACCCTGTGACAAGTGAGGAGGTCTACATGGGTATGGTATCTGCCGAGATAGTGAGTACCCCGGTAACACGGGTAGGGGCCTACCGAAAAGCCTACTGGGCTCCCGATGTCAATATTAAGACGGGTGTCTGGAAGCTCGAAGATTTCAAAACAGCGTCGATCGAAGAGCTCGCAGAGAATTATGACCGCGGATCGATGCTACTCGGGCCCGATCTAGCCGATCCTCCCGAATGTACGACGGAGGTAGCGCCAATAAGCGCTGGAGAAAGGATAGAAGGAGCTCAGCCCGCACCCACAGGGCCGGGGTTTAGGTGGAGTGGATGTGGAACTGGACAAAAGACTGGAACGACGGTCGACTTCGCACAGGAGCAGCTAGCCAACCGGTCACTATTTATTTCAGGCGTGCTTCTCGGTGCAGCGATCTCCCTACTACTCTTCGGAGTGCAGCTCCTGATCGATGCTCGCAAATAGCGTTCGGCGAGGAACGCTGGCGATAGCGAGAAACTGGTCGGGAACGCCTTGCCCCCGGTCGGATAGCAGATGCAGGCTGACATAATGTGGATCACAAAGGCGATGATGCTGTTCCTCCTTGCTGTACAGCTGGCCGTGTATCCGATGACATACCAAAGCGCAGGGCCGCCAAACCAGAGCGCCGGAAGTGGCGCGGCAGCTTGACCTTCCGCTTTTCAGGCGGAGCAATCACCGGGCTCGGCTGATCAAGAGCGTGGTCAGGCGCGTGTGGACGGTGGAGCCGATGTGTCGGCGTGTGCGGACGTTGCTGTCAGCGCTGCTGTCACCTCAGCCATGGTCACTCGGTGCCGCGGCCCGACGAAGGAGGGCCTCGGCGTCGATCGCCCCAACCATGGTCGGCGAGTACCGAAGTGAGCGATCGTCACGGCCGCAACCGGGAACACTTCATTACGAGTCAAGCGGAGGGCCGTGGTCGAGAGCCGGCGCCACTGCTCAACCGTGTGACGCCGTACGCGACGATCAGGCTGCGTTGCTGTGCTTCCCTGCTGTACAGCAGACCACAGCAACCCGCATACCCGGTGGCAAGCCGACCTGGAGCGCAGGGCCGCCAGGCCCGAGAGCACCGGAAGCGGCGTGGCAGATCAGTGTGGTCCTGATCGATCAATGAGGACACCGCTTAGAAATTGCGCTGATACGAGGGGCCAGTCATGTTTATGATCAGGATGTTGAGCCTTCGCGTCTCCAGGAAGTGACCATGGATGATTACGCATTTACTCAGGATTCTGCGCGAGCGATGCTCTCACCGAGAGATGGACGGGTTCGGCTTGAGACATACTGCAAGAAACATGGAATCTCGTGCGAGTGGGTCCCCGTAACTACGGAGGACAATGTGGCGCTTCGCATCGACATCCCAAATGGTCGGACGAGCCGATCTATTCTTTTCTCAAAGGAGCAGGCAAAGGAGTGCATGAGATCGTCGTTGAAGGATGCTAAGGCGCTGGGTTACTATGACGCCTTCCAGTTCGCCGATTCGGGCGTTATCGAAGCCTCCGTAACGCCCCTTGGCGACAGGGGTGGATGGCGATACACCCTTACCCATTTAGAGGGTGCGGAGAGGGACGAGGATTCCTATCGATGGCGGCTCGGCTTCATCTCTGATAACAATCTGGTTATGGAAATAGGGGACGCAAGCAGCCGCTTCGCTGCTATGTCGCCCGGGGTACACATGAGCATAACAACGGTTCGCATATCAGGAGTGAAGGCCGATCGCCATGATGAAGCAATAGGTGTGCTTGAAACGGTCGTAAGCTCCGCTCTGTTTGAGCTGGAATTAAACTACGGCGTCGCTCTCAGCCTTCGGCGAATCGATACAACCTCAGAGCTCCGCGAGGCTAGGCCGCGGAGAATAAGAGCTCAGCCATGCGTCCCTAAGAACGAATATAGCCGCGACGCTCTGCAGCTCTACTGGTATGCCAGGTCTGCCACCGGCATGCCGTTGCTGCAGTTCTTGGCCAACTATCAAGTTCTAGAATACTACTTTCCCCTCTATAGCCAGCGAGAAGTAGTGGAGAGACTTCGATACGAACTGAAGGATCCCACCCTTGACTACGAAGACGATAGAAGGGTCTTGAGAATCCTTCGCCTTGCGAGCGGCCAAGGGCGCGGATATGGCAGCGAAAGAGAGCAGCTAAAGGCAACCATTCGCGGATGTGCAACCGAAGATGATATTAGAGACTTTCTTTCCGAATCTCCAGAGAGAGTGGCGCACTTCGGCGGCAAATCCAAAATAGATGGCTTGGCGCGAATCGATCCAAATAATCGCCAGAGTAGCTTGCTGGATCAGGCAGCAATGAGAATATATGACCTCAGATGCCGGATTGTACACACGAAGGAAGATGGAGTTGATGGTTCCCCCGACATCCTTCTTCCTTTCGGCATCGAAGCGCAGAGCATCGGACACGACATCGGACTAGTGCGATATCTTGCTCAACGCGCGCTTATATCTAGCGCAGTCAGGCTTCAGATCCCATAGTCGGAACGGTCGAATCTCCGCGTAGGCCAGCCTGAGCGCGTGGGTGGCGCTGGCCGTGACCGGCCGCAGAGCCGCAGCGCGGCCAGCGACCGCCCGACGCGCGCGGGTCGCCGAAGGCGGAACGCGCCTTGAAGACGTGGAGAAAGTACTCATCCAGTCGACGATCATGACTGTGACCTGGTGCTTTATCGCTCCGATGTTGCTCGGCTTCGGTTGAGGCTTGACGTCGGTCGAAGCGATTGGCTCCGTGTCAGCCGATGTATGGCTTCTGGCTTCCGTCTGCCTGGAGGTAGTGGCTGATGCGCAGTCTCATGGAGCGATCCATGCGGTAGCTGTAAAGGTCGCCTCGCGGTACCCAACGAACCTCGCGGGACTCAGTGCTGGGGGTCGGCTCGCCGCTGACAGCTCGGGCGGTAAGAACGATGGAGAACTCCTGCCGAACCTCGCCGTTGCTCGTGTAGAGGATGACGTGGTTGGGATCGCTGTAGGTCCCGACGAGACCTGTGACCTCGCAGGTGATGCCTGTTTCTTCCAGGGTCTCGCGTACGGCTGCTGCCGGGATCGACTCGCCGAGGTCGATGGCTCCGCCTGGTAGGGCCCAGTTGTCGTTGTCGGAGCGGCGGATCAGGAGGATGTGGCCGGCCTCGTTGGTGACGACGACGTTGACCGAGGGGACGAGGCTGTTCGCGGCTGGCGCTTGCGGGTCGTTGTAGAAGTCGATCCTGCGAGTCACGGTCCGGAGCCTACGTGCTGGACGCCCCGCCTTCCGGCGGTTTCGTGTCGCTCGGCTGGCTGACGAAGCTGCCGAGGCCGCGGACGGTGTAGATGGTGCCTTCCTCGCGGAGGGCGCGCATCACCTTGTGGGCGGTCATGCGAGCGATCCCGAACTCCTGCATCAGATCGTTCTCGCTCGGCACTCGTGAGCCGGGACGGTAGACGCCGGCGGCGATGCGCTCGCGGATCACGTCGGCGACCTGCTCCCAGCGAGGCCGGTCGTGGCGAAACTCGATCATGACGTCACTGTAGGAATGCGTGAGGTCCCATCGTTTTCCGGATGGCCCTATGGAGCCCTATAGACAACCCATCTGAGCTTTGCTTACGCTGGCCCCATGGCACTCCCCGGTTACGACCTCGACGCACTTCGCGCCACGTTCCCCGACTGGTCGTTCTTCCGCAGCGACGCGGGCGCTCTCTACGCGACCAGGCGAGGCGCTCCGCTTCGCAACGCGGAGATCGACGCCGGGCTGGAGCAGACGGTGAGCGCCGACGACTACGTGACCCTCGTCGCACTGCTGCAGGCGCAGCAGGTCCGGCAGTGATGCGGCGGTGTCATGGGCGTATATGACTACCACGGGCCGCACGCTGATCCTCCCCAGCCGTGGGCCGAGCCGGTGGAGTGGGAGAGGAGCCTGCCGCGCGCCGACCGGTTGCGCGTACGGGCACACACCTGCGACTGCCGGCGCCCGTTCTTCGAGCTGTGTACGGCGGGCGGTCTGTGGTTCGTCAGGCGCATGTCGGGTGAGTCACCGGCCGACGTCGTCGAGACAAGCTGGATGCGGGAGCGTGCGGCGAAGGATCTATGGCATCGGATCTTGAGCGGTCAGGCGTGGTGATCGAGTGGTGGCGCCTCCTGGCGGAAGTAGGCATGGGCTATCTGCCGCGCCGCGTCGCCAGGGGTTGTCTGGTCGGTGCGTATCCGCAGCGAGAAGAGCCCGGCGTCGTGGGCTTGCAGGTCGAGCAGGGTCTCGTCCCATGCGCTCAAACGCCTGGCGGTGTCGCCGTCACCTCGTTGCCGGGATCGCCGCTCGCAGACGTCGCGCGGCACCCACAGCAGGACGGGCAGCCAAGCCCCGGCTTCGGCCAGGCGCAGGATGTCGGGGATGTTGCCCATGTGAACGACAGGCACTTGCCCCGTCTGGGTCATCTGCTCGATCTGGTGACGGTCGATGGCGTAGATGTTGCCGTAGCGGTGGGTCTCCGCGAGCAGCCGTCCGGCGGCCCGCAGTCGGGCGAGGTGTTCGGGGGTGACGAAGTCGTATTCGGTGCCGCGCCGGTTGCCGGATTTGAACTTCCGCAGCAGGACGAACCTCGGGTCGAGAGCCGTCAGGGCAGTGGTGGTGGTGCTCTTGCCGCTGGCCGGTGGGCCGTACAGGACGACGCCGTTCACGACAGGATCCGCTTGAGGGTCTCGCGGGTCTGGTCTGCAAGGCTGATCGCGGCGCCGAGACGGTTGTCGACGGTGATGTGCGCGGTGGGCGGGCAGGTCTCGGTGTTGAGGCCGCTGGTGTAGGTGTCCCAGTTGTCGAGCTTCCAGGCGTCGCGGGCGGCTCCGCGGAACTCGATGTACTCGCGCATCGAGTCGACGTCGCAGCGCACCCACACCACGGCGACGTCGATGCCCTTGGCGGCGCAGCGGTTGGTGAGGCGGGACACCCAGTCGGGGTCGGCCAGCTCGGCGATGAACGGGGCCGACAGGATGGCGGAGGTGCCGACGTTGAGGTTGTCGAACGCGGTCTCCATGAGGCACCGGTACTCCAGCGGTCGGACCTCACGCAGGTACAGCTCGGTGTGCCGGTCGTGTGGGTCACCGCCGAGAGAGACGAGCAGGCGTTCGACCATGGCGCGGGTGAGTGAGTCCTTGTCGAGGAAGGCCCAGCCGGTGATGTCGGACAGGAAGCGGGAGAACTCGGTCTTGCCGGATCCGGCGTAGCCGCCGACCAGGGTGAGGATCGGCTTCGGACTGCCTTGGCCGTGCCGGCGGCGCCAGGCGTCGACCACGCGGTTGAGGAGTGCGTTCTGCTCGGCGTTGGAAGGGCTGCCGGACACTTTCATGAGGGTCTGTTCGATGACCTGGGCGGCAGCGTTGTCCGCTGCGGGATCGGTGGGCGCGGGCAAATCCGAGATGGAATTTTCCACTTCGGTTATTTCGCCGGGTAGTGGTAGCCGGAAACCTAGCTTGGGCTCACTTGCCTGATAGAGGAGGCAATAGGCCCGCCGGTAGTGAGGTCCGGGATATATCGATCCCTGCTCGTGTGCCCAGAGTGTCTGGAAATTGGCGGCTGGTGCGACGAGGCCGTGCCGGTGGGCGACCTGCCGGAGCTGATCGCCTGCTGCTTCGAGGGTGAGGCCGTGCGCCTCGCGGTGCTGGCGCAGCAGCAGGGGGCGCCATCCGGGGCGCTGGATTGTCTTCATCGCATCCTTTTGCGCACTTTGAGAAGCGGGCATGTGAAAGCGCATGTGTAACCGCCGTGCAGGCAGCAATGAAGAAGCTTAGCTAACGCTCCGTGATACCGAACAGCGCGAATGCGCGATGAACTAACGGCATCCCCGCCGGGATAGAGACCGACCAGAAAGGGGTGCCAGAATGACCGCAAACAAGCGGCTATTGGACGAGCTTCGCGCCATTCAGGCCGAGATGGAGGAGTTGGCCTGCCGGGTCAGCGAGATCGCTTTCGCTCTTGGAACACGGCCTTCTCCAGATCGGCGATCCGCCCGCCGAGATCAGCAAGGGTCTGGCGCATCTGAGAGAGCTGGTCCATGACGTCCGGCGAGACCGCCCCCTCGGCGCCGGCCTCGACGCTGGCCTCGGCGGCGCCCTCGCGGACGAACACGCCCTTGCCCTGCTGGCCGACGACCAGGTTCTCGGTACGGAGCACGCTGATGGCCGCCTTGACCACGCTCGCGGACACGTCGTAGCGCTGGCAGAGCTGAGCGGTCGACGGCAGTGCCGCACCGGGAGCGAGTGATCCCGTCCTGATCTGCCTCCGCAGGTCGTCGGCTATCTGGAGGTAGCCGGGGCGACCCGTCTTCTCGACCATCCCGTGCCCTTCGCGAGGTTGTCTGCCTCCAGTTCAGCACACCCCATCCGACATGCCAACCAAGTCTTCGTGGAATCCCTTGACAACTTAGAATTCCAAGCGTTCTATGTATGCCAAGAGGATTCACTCGGATCGAACGAAGGAACCGCCATGCGCACCGTCCCCATCCCTGTGGACACCAGCAAGCTCACCATCACCTGCGTGAAGGCCCCGCGGCCTCGCGTGCTCAACAAGGACACCGGCGAGATCAAGACCGACAAGAACGGCAACACCGTCTACGAGGTCACCGTCTCCGTCGAGGACGAGTTCGGCCGGATCGAACTCGTCAAGATCGGCATCACCGGCGAGCCGCCCATCACCGCCGGCGACCCCGTCAACGCCGTCGGCCTCGTCGGCTACGTCTGGGAGATCGCCGGCCGCTGGGGGATCAGCTACCGCGCCTCCGCTCTGCTTCCGCTACAGGAGGCCGCCGGTGTCTGACCTGCTCACCCTGCTTGGAGTCTCGGCCGCCATCGCGGCCGGGCTCTGGGCCTGGCACCACTGGCACTACCGCTCCTACTGGCTCGTCCTCGGCTACCCGTTGACCGCGATCAGCGTGTGGGCCACCTGGCGCAAGGTCGCCCTCGGCTGCGGACTGACCAAGAAGCGGCAGCGCTTCTGGTTCACCACCGTCCCGGGCCTGGTCGCCTCGACCGGCGTCGTCCGCGTCAAGCGCAAGTTCCAGCGCATCGCTGTGGACACCAAGCCGTTCATGTGGCTGCCGATGCCGACTCGGCACGGCTGGCGCGTCACCATCCACACCCTCGAAGGGCAGATCCCGGCCGACTACGCCGAGGTGGCCGAACGGCTCGCGCACTCCTGGGGCGTGCACGCCGTCCGCGTCTCCTCGCCCCGCCCCGGCCGGGTCGTCCTCGCCACCACGATGCGCGACCCGCTGGTCAAGGTCGCCGACCTCCCGGCTTCGACCGAACTCCTCAAGGTCACCGTGGGCAAGCTGGAGACCGGCGGGCCGTGGACGATCGACTTCACGACGGTCCCGCACTGGATCAACGCCGGAGCGACCCAGTCGGGCAAGTCCAACCTGGCCAACGCGCTCATCGTCGGCCTGGCCCCGCAACCCGTGGCGCTGGTCGGGTTCGACCTCAAGGGCGGGGTGGAGTTCACCCCGTACGCGCCGCGTCTGTCCGCGCTGGCCACTACCCGGACCGAATGCGGGACCCTGCTCGACGACCTGGTCACGCTCATGGCCGACCGGATGGGCGTGTGCCGGATGGCCGGGGCCCGCAACATCTGGCAACTCCCACCCGCCGTACGGCCCGTCCCGATTGTGGTCCTGGTGGACGAGCTGGCCGAGCTGTACCTGATGGCCGACAAGAGCGAGAAGGACGAGATCGCCAAGACCTCGACCGCGCTGCTCCGGGTGGCCCAGCTCGGGCGGGCGTTCGGCATCTATCTGTTCTGCTGCGGTCAGCGCATCGGCTCCGACCTCGGGCCCGGCGTCACCGCCCTCCGGGCCCAGTGCTCGGGACGGATTTGCCACCGGGTCAACGACCCGGAGACCGCGACCATGACGCTCGGCGACCTCGACCCGGCTGCCCTCGTCTCAGCTCGTGCCATCCCGGCCGAGACACCGGGAGTCGCCATCGTCGCTGGCCAGGACGGCCAGTGGTACCGCGCCCGCTCCTTCTACGTCACCGAGCAGGCCGCCGAACACGCCGCCTACACCCACGCCCACCTTGCCCCGTCCTGGGACGAGGTCATGGCCGCCCAGCCGCACGAGATACCCGCCGCCTGATCGCACCTACGAAGGGAGGGAATACCGATGCGACACCTCGCCGCCTGGCTCGTGGACACCGGCCCCGTCTTGGTCCTGGCCCTCATAGCGGGCGCGGGCTCGTTCGCCCACATCCGCGACACCGCCAGCGAGCACGGACAGACCGGCTGGATGTCCTGGGCCATCGCCGTTTGCATCGACCTCACCTGCGTCATGGCTGCCCGCGAACGCCAGCGCGACAAGAAGACCGGCCGGGAACGGCGCGGCCCGATCTCCTGGCCTGTCCTCGTCCTGGCCGGCGGGATCGTCCTGTCCTTGGCCGCCAACCTGGCCCAGGCCGAACCCACCGCCTGGGGCTGGATCACCGCCGCGACACCCGCGGGCGCGTTCCTCGTCGCCGTCTCGATGCTCGAACGCCGGGCATCCGCTGCGCGTCCACAGGACGTCCCGCAGACGTCCCCGGTCACGGTGTCGGCGTCCCCGGCCGTCCCCGAGACGTCCTCAGCGGTCCCGGCCCGTCCCGTTCTCGTCCCCGCCGGCGAGAACGGCCAGGACGACGGGCCCGCACCCGACCCGGCCCTCGTCGACTACGCCCGGCGCGTCGCCGACGAGCACGCCGCCAAGCACGGCAAACCCATCACCCGCGACCTGCTCCGCACACGCCTGGGAGTCTCCAACCAACTCGCAGCCGACCTGCTCCGCACCATCCACACCGCACAACCCCTGTGAAAGGACCGCAGCCGATGCCCGCACCACATGCGCGCCTGGCGCTCGTAGCCGGCCTTCGCGCGCTCGCCCAACTCCTCCACGACCGCCCCGACATCCCGGCACCTCGCCGGATCGACGTCTACCACCACGCCCGGACGGCGTCCGACGACGAGATGCGGGCCGAGATCGACGACATCGCGGCGCTGCTCGGCACCACGACCGAAGAGCACAACGGCCACTACTCGACGTCCATCCGGCTCGGCGCCGTCGAGTACCAGGCCATCGCCATCCTCTCCGACTCCCGCGCCCGTCACGAAGCCGCCGAAGCCGCCTACCGGACCGTCTACGACTCCACCGACACCGACCCGGGCCCCACGGCCTGAAGGGATCACCGCCCATGAAGATTCGCCTCGACGGCACCCGCCCCGAGATCACCTACAGCATGTTCCGGCTCCGCGAGATCTTCACCGTCACCTCGGTGTCCCGCGCCTACCCGAACCGGCATCGCCCCCGCCAGTACCACATCTACGTCAACATCGTCCCGCGCGAGACGGACCACAGCCGATGACCAGCGACTTCACCGTCATCCACTACCGCTGCTGCACCTGCAACGGCACCGGCCTCGACAACGACCGCGACACCTGCCGCGACTGCGACGGCACCGGAATCGACAACCACGGCGCATAGCCGTAGCGCCCCCCGCCTGGCCACACATCCGCCAAGATCCGCGCCAGGCCGGGGGCCATCCACCCAGAACACTGGATAGGACGGAACCCATCTTGCCCCACCCACACGCACTCGCCGGGATGATCACCCGGCTCCACGACCCGAACTACGACCGCTGGGCCCACCAGATCAAGCGCACCGGCGGCTGCCGCCAGCCCATCCACCTGCGCGGCAAGGTCGAGCACTACGACCGCGCCACCGGCCAGCTCCTGCACCGCTACAGCACCCACACCGAACCGGACGGCGTCCTGCGGGTGCCATGCAAGACCCGCCGCGCCTCCCGCTGCCCCGCCTGCGCTGAGACCTACCGCGCCGACACCTACCAGCTCGTCCGGGCCGGCCTGGTCGGCGGCAAGGGTGTCCCGGAGACGGTTGCGGCACACCCGGCGCTGTTCGTGACGCTCACCGCGCCGTCGTTCGGCGCGGTGCACGTCCGACGGGAGAAGAACGGCAAGGTCCTGCCCTGCCACGCTCGCCGTCAGGCCGAGACCTGCCCACACGGGCAGGTCATGTCCTGCACGGCACGCCATGCGGCCGACGCCCCGCACCTCGGTGAGCCCCTCTGCTCGGACTGCTACGACTACGAAGGTTCGGTGCTGTTCAACGCCGTAGCTCCCGAGCTATGGCGGCGCTTCACCGAAGCACTGCGGCGACGGTTCGCCCGGCTCTCCGGACTCACGCTGCGCGAGCTGCGTGAACAGCTCACCATCTCCTTCGCCAAGGTCGCCGAATACCAGCGGCGCGGCGTCGTCCACTTCCACGCCGTCATCCGCCTCGACGGCCCCACCGGGCCCACCTCGCCGCCTCCAGCCTGGGCCACCGCCGATGCCCTGACCCAAGCCGTCCAGCACGCGGCCGGCGCGATCACCGTCGAGGTCGAGCCGCTGGGCCGCGTCTTCCGTTGGGGCACCCAGCTCGACATCCGCCCGATCACCATGAACGGCGACCTCACCGAACAAGCGGTCGCCGCCTACATCGCCAAGTACGCGACGAAGGCGGCCGAGTGCGTCGGCACGCTCGACCGGCGCATCCACACCCTCGACGAACTGGCCCTGTACCCACTGCGCGAGCACGCCCGCCGCCTCATCGCCGAATGCCTCCGCCTGGGAACCCTCGACGACCTGGCCGACCTACGCCTCACCCAGTGGGCCCACATGCTCGGCTTCCGCGGTCACTTCTCCACCAAGAGCCGCCGCTACTCCACCACCCTCGGCGCCCTCCGCGCCGCCCGCGAAGAACACCAGCGAACAGAGGAGATCACCACCGGCCGCCTGCCCCTCTTCGACGAGGACACCGTCCTCGTCATCGCCCACTGGGAGTATGCCGGAAAGGGTCTGTCCCTCGGAGACCAACTCTTGGCCGCCGCACTCACCGGCACCAGCCTGTCGTACGCGGGCGGTGGTCCTGATGAGTAGGCAGGACAAGCTGCTGACCGTTCCCGAGGTACTCGAGGAACTGGGCGGAATCTCCCGCCGCACCTTCTACCGCTGGCGCGAACTCGGACGTGCACCTGCGTGCATCCGGCTCCCCAATGACGAGTTGCGCGTCTGGCGGAGCGATCTCCTGGCCTGGCTCGACTCTCGCCGGGAGGCCGCGTGAACACCACCTACGACGTGAAGCTCGGCGGAGTCCAGCATCGTTCGGACCGGGATACCCCCGCCTTTATCGCCCGCTGGAAGGTCGCGGGCAAGGCGAAGTCCAAGAGCTTCCGTACCAAGGGCCTGGCCAACGCCTTCCTGTCCGACCTACGCCAGGCGGCCAAGGCAGGGGAGGAGTTCGACATCGTGACCGGCCTGCCGGTGTCGATGCTCGCCGCCCGATCCTCCGGCCCGACATTCCTGGAGTTCGCCCAGACCTACATCCTTCGCCGCTGGCGCACTTCGGCGCCCCGGACCCGCGAGACGGACGCGTACGCGCTCCTGTCGTTGGTTCCCGCTCTGACGGCCGACGCACCGGGGCGTCCCAAGCCTGAGGAACTGCGGGAAGTCCTCAAGGTTCATGTGCTCCTTCCCGAGGATCGACGGGCAGACCTAACCGCGGCTCAAGCTGTGACCCTGAGGTGGCTGGAGAAGGCTTCGCTTCCTCTGACCGCTCTGGGCGATGCCGCGGTTCTCCGCAGGGCACTCGACGCCATCTCGGCCACCTTCGCCGGCGGCCCGGCGGGGGCGAACACGGTACGGCGCAAGCGGGCCATTCTCCATCACCTGCTGGAGCACGCGGTTGAGGAGAAGGTGTTCGGCACCAACCCGCTCAACGAGATCAAATGGACTGCACCCAAGGCCGTCACGGTCGTGGATCCGCGAACCGTGGTCAACCCAGCGCAGGCAAGGCGGCTCCTCGTCGCCCTGTCCATGGTGGGTCGCAAGCGGGGGGCTCGGCTCAAGGCGCTGTTCGGCTGCATCTACTACGCCGCGCTTCGGCCGGAGGAGGCGGCGGATCTCCGAGCGAACAACTGCACCCTGCCCGCATCGGGATGGGGCCTGATCGTCCTGGAGCGAGCGCGTCCCCAGAGTACGAAGCGATGGACGAACTCCGGCGAGACCCACGAGTCCCGAAGCCTGAAGCACCGGGCGGACAGGGAAACGCGAGAGATCCCGATCCCGCCGGTCCTGGTCGCGATGCTCCGTGAGCACATCGCCGAGTACGGCACGGCCAAGGACGGCAGGATCTTCTGTACGGGCACGGGAGGCGTCTACTCCAGTTCCGCGTACTCCCGAGTCTGGCAGGAAGCGCGGAAGCTCGCTCTGACGCCTGCCCAGGTAACCTCGTCGCTTGCTGCTCGGCCGTACGACCTCCGCCATGCGGCGGTGTCGCTCTGGCTCAACGCCGGCGTGCCGGCCCCTGAGGTCGCCAAGCGCGCTGGGCATGGCGTTGACGTCCTGCTCCGGGTCTACGCCAAGTGCATGGACGGCCAGCAAGAGCAGATCAACGGGAAGATCAACAGCGCCCTCGACGTATAGATGGCCGCTCCGGGCCCTGGCTATGGCCGGGCCCGGATCTTTGCAGTTCGCCCAGTTCGCACAGCGCGTGGCGCCCGATCCACGAAGGACAGCTTTCGGTCGGCCCGGCCTCGACAAGAACGGACACTGCGGTCATGTTGGCTTTCATCGAGACTTATTGCGACTAACCGTCGTACACAAGCGATTCCGCTTCTTTATGACAATGTATTACGTGTTTACCCGAGACGTCTGTTGTGCTTGACTCCCGCCCTATAGCCAACCCTCCGGGAGGGGGCAATGGGGGAGTTCGTCGGGATCGATCCCCTCGGCGTAGACAAGCTGATCCGCCAGATGGAGGCTGGGAAGGAGGTCCTGGGCAGAGCGCGGCCAGGGCTCGAAGCAGCGATTGCCGAGGCCGGTGAGGACTGGGTTGGCCATGGGGGCATCACAGCGATGCACCGCACCTGGGCGTTCTTCCACGAGTCGCAGCAGGACCTGAAATGGCGCGTCGACACCATCAAGCGGTTGGTGCCGACGCAGCAGAAGGGCATGTTGGCCGCCACCTTCCCGTTCAGTAACGGGGCAGAGGCGGCGCGTGCGGCCAGGAAGGACGCGGATGCCATCGCCGCGGCCCTCAAGCTCCACGACCTGCACTTGTCCGGCCCGAGTTGGAACGGGGTGGAGAAGGCGCTGGGGGCGCTCAAGGGGAGGGCCAACGACCCGACTTACGCGGCGGCGCTGCTGGCCGCCCTCGGCCCTACGACGTTCCAGAAGTTGCTCCGCGACTGGATGAACATCGAGGCCGCTGGTGTGCGCAGAGGTCTGACCCCGGACGCGCTGAAGCGGGCCGGAGACTCTTCGCCGGGCCTGTTAGCCAGAGTGTTCGCCAGCGCGGAGAGTTCCGGACGGCTCGGGAACGAGTGGCAGAAGATGGTGGAGACAGCCCCGTCGGACATCCTGACGACCCTGGTTGCCCTGGCCCCGCAGTCCGGCACTTTCCTCAACCGGGTGGCGACCAACCTGCTCAACCGCCCACCGAACTCTGACGCCTATCCCACGGACCCCAACTGGAGTCTGTACAACCTGGCCAAGGCGTACGAGGCGAATCCGGAGGCGTTCCAGCGGTTGCTGGCCGAGCATCAGAAGGAGGCCGGCGTTCTGCTGAACGCCTACACCGTCACTACAACCGGTGTCCCCGGCTACGAGGAGGCGTTGGCGAAGGCGCTGCACGGGGCGTTGAAGCCGGGCGCCGGCGTGGATGACATACGGGAGCGGGCCTGGATCACCGTCATCAGCAGCATCGGATCCGAGCACAGTCTCTGGGTCGGCGGCGGCATCGGAACGTTCACAAACTCGCCCATCAGCCGGATGCTCGCCAAGGACATCGCGCCCATCCTCGACAAGCTCGCCCGAGGCCAGGCCGAGCGAAACTCGCCGGAGGTGCCCTATCTGGAGCCAAGAGCGCCCTGGGACAAGCTCGACCCCGCCGTGAGCGCCCGGTTCCTGGGTGCGCTGATGCAGGACCCTGTCGCGGCCGATGCCTTGATGAAGGCGGGCCAGGACTACACCAAAGAGCTGGACACGGGCCGGTTCCATCCCTTCGATCCAGATCTTTACGGGCGAGAGGCACACGCCAACCTCGCCGCGCGGACGGGTGCGTTGGGAAACCTGCTGCTGGCTGGCTCGACATACGCCGAGTGGAGCGACGACGAGTACGCCGAACGACTAGCCGGGTACATCCTCATGCCTGTCGACTTCTTCAACAACAAGTTCCTGCCCATCGACAGTGCGCTCGTGTCCACCGGCAAGGACAAAGGGCTCGACGACGCCAAGGGCGTCATGAAGGACATGATCACGGATTACCTCGACCAGAGGACACCGGACAACGCCGAAGCGGTCGCCAACAAACTGGTGGAACAGCAGGTGGGCTTTTTGGTCGAGTCGCTGAAGGCTCACGGGCAGGCGCCGCTCGCCGCAGCGGACAGAGCCCTGTTGCGAGACGCGGTCAAGGGCCGACTTATGAGCGCCCTGGTCCAGGCGCTGAAGGTACGGGGTGGTTGAGCATGCCCGTCAGACACCAACTGCTCCGTGAAGCAGCCGAGAAGGAGGCGCTGGCATCTACCTTCATCAGGTACGCCAGAACCTTGGCCGACACGTTCAACGGCATCCCGTCGAAGCCAAGCGACAGCGAGCCCCTGTGGAAGGGCCCCGCCTCAGAGCGGTACCTCGCGAATGCTGTCCGGCTCAGACGCGAGATGAGCGAACTGGAGAACTCCTGCCTGAGCACCGCCGAGAATCTCCGCCGCCGCGCCAGACAGCTCCGCGAGGAAGCCGCGCAGGTCCCCGATCCCACATGAGCGAGTTCAGCCGGTGCGTGGGTAGCACTCCGTTTTGCCCATGATCACGAGGTTGGGAGTCTGTGACAGGCGCCCGAGGAGCACGAAGGTCAATTTGGCCTCCTCATGGAGAGACACCGTAACGCCCAACTCGTCCTCCATGAGGTCGAGTTCGTCCACGGCCTCCCGATACCCCATGGTTTCGAGCTTGCCTTTCAGCAGTCCGATGCGGCTGATCGGATCATGCCTGGCCGGATCTGCGAGGTTACCCTTGAACACGAAATACCGCTGTACTTCGCCAGGTGTGCACGAAGTTGTCCGGTCCTGATCAGCTCGCTCCTGCGTCAGCCCGGTTAGGTCCGTTTTCACCATCGACAACAGTGCGTCCCCGTCGGTCACTAGCTGCCGCGTCGCTTCCTCTAGCGTCGGCCGCTCCGGCTCTCCCGAGCAGCCCGTCAGGGCCGCGAAACAGACGAGTACCGCGGCAGCTAGCCTCGAATTGGCACCAAAGCGCACGACCCGGACCCTATCCCGGCCGGGGCTGCTCGTACAGGCGACCGTTTGGGCTATAGCGAGCCGCGATAGAGATCGATGCTGCTCAGGTGAATGCCGCCATGATGCGGCTTGCCCCTGTAACGTGCCTGTGGCGGCAATGGCCTCAAGGGCGGCGAGATTCCAGTTCGGCCGGATATCGATCCCTGTGCCCATGCAGGATGTCTTCTCGCATGGCCCGGTTGAGAGCGCGCGACTTGCCGGCACCGTCAACGGCTCTTGTGCTCCGTGCGGCGATACGAGCCTCAGTGAGATGGATGTGCTCGATGCCCGCTTCCAGGACTTTCGAACCACAGATGAGGAACATGGCGTCTAGGGCCTCGCGCCAGAGAGCTTCGGCGGCAGCTAAATCGGCAGATTCGATGTTGTCGCGACCACGTTCCAGGATGCGCATCAGCGCATTCCAGGCTGTCCAGTACTGCGCATATGTTTCGCGGCGCTCCTGACGGATCTGCCTTGAATGTTCCCAGTCAAAGTTCCGTTGGGCAGCCTCGGATTGCCAGCGATGATTGAGGACGGCTGTGATCAGAGCGATTGCGCCGCTGATGAGGACACCACCTAGGGCTCCTCCCAGAGCGAACCAAGCGCTTGCCGTGGCCATCGTGTTGCCTCCGATCGTTGTCGTCGACATCCACGATGCGCCCTGAGCTGTCTCCGTGCATCCGGAATGCTTGGCAAGGGCGGGACGATCTGGCCGATGATTTATGGTTCGTCTCCCCCTGGCGCACATCGGCGGAAGCTTCCGGAGGGACCCTAAACCTCGATCTTTCGTGATCAAGGTGTGGCGGGATGAGCGGTTGGGCTGAGGGTTGAATGGCGTTGTGGTCGCCTCACCGGGATCACGATGACGCCGAGGCTGCTGGAGGGGTCCACTTACCTGTGCGGAGTTGTTCCCGGATCGAGGTGAGCACAAGCCACCGGCGCCCCCGGAGCTTGACATGGCGGGTGGATCGCTTCGGTGCACGCTCCTGTAGGCCCCACCAGGGCACCGTTCTCTGCGGGCCTGCCTGAAAGCCTCACTGCCTATCCAAGATGGCGATTCCTTCGATGACGTCTGTGACGACATGGTCTGCCTGGTGCTTGTTGACGGGCCGCGTTCCTCGGTTGATCCAGATCGCGCGCAGGCCGGCTGCTCGGGCGCCTCCGATGTCTGCGATGGGGTTGTCGCCCACCATCCAGCCCCCCTGGGCAAGGCTGGTTCCGCACCGCTCGGCGGCTATCTCGAAGATGCCGACTTCCGGCTTGCGGATACCTTCGGCTCCGGACACGGCGTATCCGTCGACCGCGTCGGCGAGGCCGGTTCGTCGGAGCTTGCCGAGTTGGTTGTCGGCCGTGCCGTTGGTGACGATTCCGATCCGCCAGCCTGTGTCGCGCAGCGCGGTCAGCGCTTCCCGCACTCTGGGGTAGCACTGCACGAGGTACGGCATGCGGTGGCGGTAGGCGGCCCACAACTCTTCGACTGCTTCCGTCAGCCTGAAGTGCTCGCGTACCTTGCCGAAGAAGACCTCTCGATGCGGATGCCCGGCCCGATCCAGAGAGACGAGCCAGGCGACGCCCTCGGGCCCCAGCCGCCGTTGCTCGGCGAACTCCTCTGCCCACATGACGAACGCGGCGTCCAGGTCGATGAGCGTCCGGTCGAGGTCGAAGAGGGCAAGGCGCTGCACGGGGCCACCCTATGGGCGAGCCCTCTGGCCGCGACAGTCATCCAGGAACGGTGTGTGACCTCGGGATAAGCCCCCAAGATCATCCCCCATATGTCCCCTGATCATGGTCCTACGGCTGCATACGGGTGCCCTCGGCGACCTATCGAGGGTCTGTAAAGCAAAAGACCTGCGGCTAAGAAACCGCAGGTCAGAGGCTGGAATGCCTGGTGGAGATGAGTGCCCCCGGCAGGATTCGAACCTGCGGCACCCGCTTTAGGAGAGCGGTGCTCTATCCCCTGAGCTACGGAGGCGGACTCCCGTAAGCCTAGCGAAAGTCCGGCACTGTGTGGGACGTGGAGGCGGGGTGAGTTTGGGTGGGTGGGTCATGGGTGCTGTGAGCCGCGGTAAAGGGATGCCTGGGGTGGGGGAGGTGGGGTGGGCGGGGTGGCTAACGTCGGTGCGTGATCAGGAGGCGGCGGCGGGACGTGCATCGGCGGCCAGTGGTGTTGTGTGCGGCGTTGCTGGCGCCGGTGATCTTCGCTGGGGGTTTGCTGGCGGGGGAGCTCAGCGGGTACGAGCGGGCCGGGTTGGAGCGGGCGGCGTTGGAGCGGGCTGGCGTGGGGTGGGAGGGGCCGGTTCGGGGTGCGCGGCCTGTTGGGTGGCGGCCGGTGCGGGTGCCGGCGCCTGGTCGGCCTGTTGTGGTGTACGCGGGGTTCATGTCCGCGGCGCCCGGGGCCGAGGGGGGTTCTCGCGGGGAGGGCGCGGCTGCGGAGGTGGGCGTGCCGGTGTCCGGTGAGGGGGCGCCGTCCCTGGGTGGACGGGC
The DNA here is from genome assembly GCF_002850745.1 of Nonomuraea indica. Lineage (GTDB taxonomy): Bacteria > Actinomycetota > Actinomycetes > Streptosporangiales > Streptosporangiaceae > Nonomuraea > Nonomuraea indica. The sequence continues at coordinate 17,843 of NZ_KZ559478.1, read as the reverse complement.
TGAGGTGTCTGTCGCGTCCGCGCGGCGGCGGAGTGCGGTGCCCGCGGAGCTGCCTTGGGAGAGGTGCCCGAAGGAGTGGGTGGATACGTGGATGTGGGAGATGTGCGGGGAGTACGAGCGGGAGGCGGACGATCGTGTGCCTGCCGGGTCGGCGAGGCGGGCCGGTCAGGTGGGCCGGCCGTCTCCTCATCGGCCGCGGGTGCGGCGGTCCCCTGCGCAGTCCCGGCGATCGCCCGACCAGGTGCCTAGTCAGCCGCCCTTGGAGCCGTTGCCGTCTGTCTTGCCGGAGGCGGGCCTGGAGCCGGGTGAGGCCTCGTGGTGATCGTGCCCGCGAGGGCGTGAGGTTCCCCACCGTCGCCGCGGGTCGAACCGGGGCGGGGGTGGGGGCGTACCCAGGGGTGTGGGTGTTGAGCAGCGCGTTCCGGGGGTCGGTGTCCGGAACGCCAGGACTGATCGTACAAAGGGTGCGTTCGTCTCATAGCGGGTCTCTGGAGTTGGGTCCGGGCACTCCGGGGGCTGTAGTAACGTGCGTGCCTGACCCAGGTAACGAGTGTGCAAACGGAGGAGTCGGACGTGCCACCCCCCCGATCAGCTGGCCTGATCGCGGTCGTCATGGCGGTGACTTCGCTGGTTGTGGTGCCTGGACGGGCGGAAGCCGGCGTACGGCAGAGCGTCCGGACCGCGAGGGTCGCGGAGGTCGCCGACAAGGACCCCGCCAAGCTCACCGAGTTGCGCAAACAGGCCGAGAAGTCTGCGCAGGAACTCGAAGAAGCGACCAAGGCTCTGGAGAAGCGCCGCGCGGACATCGCCGCCGCGGAGAAGGAGTTGAAGGCCAAGCTGCAGACGTTGCAGCAGGCCGAGCAGAAGCTGGCGGAGAGCCGGCAGCCGGTGGCGCGGCTGGTCGAGCTGATGTACCAGCAGCCTGTGGTGACCAACGGTGTGATGCCGTTCCTGTCGGGCGACTCGAATGCCGACACCTTGCGCGCCATGGCCAACGTGAGCCAGATGGTCAGCGAGCGGCAGGCGTCGGTCGAGCAGGTCGCCGTGCTCGCCAGGGAATCGCAGCGGGTGGCGGCCGAGGCGCAGGAGATCCGGGCCGGCAACCTGCTGGCCGAGGCCCAGCTGTCGGCCGAGGTCGACATGCTGCGCAAGCGCTCCGACAAGGTCGTCAAGTCGTTGACCCAGGCTCTCGTCAAAATGGGGATCAAGGTGGACAAGGTGGGGAGGGCGGCGTTCAGCTGCAACCCGCTGCGCGCCGCCACGGCCGGCAACTACCCGAACGGCCTCATCCCCAGCGCCATGCTCTGTCCTTTGCAGCAGAAGGGTCACAGCCTGCGCGCCGACGCCGCCATCGCGTTCGTCAGCCTGAGCGAGGCGTACCGGCGGCAGTTCGGCAGGCCGATCTGCGTGACGGACGCCTATCGCAACCTGGCCGAGCAGCAGTCGGTCTACTATCGGCGGCCGGGCTTCGCCGCGGTGCCGGGACGCAGTAACCACGGGCTCGGGCTGGCGGTGGACCTGTGTGGCGGGGTGGAGAGGTTCCGGTCGCCGGAGTTCGTCTGGATGGAGAGGAACTCCAAGAAGTACGGGTGGTTTCATCCGGATTGGGCGTACAGCAGTCCTTTCGAGCCGTGGCACTGGGAGTATGACCCGAAGATCGACACCTTGCCCTAGCCGGGCTTGATGGTGATCGAGAGGTGGCCGCCGGCCTGGGCCGCGGTCAGTGTGCCCGCTTGGGCCGGGGTGGTGGCCAGCACGATCAGCGCGCCCTTGTCGTCGTCGGCCGGCGGGATGGTCACCACGGTGACGTCGTCGGCGACGAGCTGGGCCGCCTGACCCTCCCAGGCGGCGAGCACACCGATGGTGGAGCCGGGGGAGATCAGCCGGACCGCATCGGCGTCGGCGATGCGCACCGGGGTGGCCACCGTGCCCGGGGGCAGGCGGAGCGTGTGGAGCAGGCGTGCGTCGGTGAGGGGCTCGCCTCGGCGCATCGGGCCGGCCAGGACCCTGCCCACGGCACCCGAACGGATCGCTCCGTCGGGAGGGTGGTCGAGCGGGACCGCCACCAGGTCGGCCGGGCGCAGCACCCCTGGCGAGAGGTCGCGCGCGGCCACCAGGACCGGAGCGCCCTGGGTGGGGCGCAGGGCCGAGTAACCCAGCAGGACGCCCGCGCCGGCCAGCACGGCGGCGATCGTGCGGCGGTGCCGGCGGTCGCCGAGGCGCCGGCCCCCGAGGCGTCTGAGGCCGAGGCGTCTGAGGCCAGAGTGCTCGTTGCCGTGCTGCCCGATCCTGGACCGGTCGCTGCCAGGCCGGCGGGTGTCGAGGCGGCCGCCGCCGGTCATGGCAGCTCGAACGGGAGCTTCAGGCCGTCCAGAGCGGAGCCGCACGGGCACGTCCGGTCGGTGGGCAGGGACTGCACCGCATCGGCGACCAGCGTGCGCATGCGGGTGACGTTCTGGGCGAAGAACTCCAGCACCTCCTCGTGCGTCACCCCCTCACCCGCCTCGACCCCCGCGTCGTGGTCGGTCACCAGCGACAGCGGGGTATAGCAGAGGGCCAGCTCGCGGGCCAGGACCGCCTCCGGGAAGCCGGTCATGCCGACGATCGTCCAGCCGTTGGCGGCGAACCAGCGCGACTCGGCCCGGGTGGAGAACCGGGGCCCTTCGATGACCACCAAGGTGCCGCCGTCGACCGTCTCCCACCCGCCTGCTCGTGCGGAGGCCACCGCCACCGCGCGGCCCGAGGGGCAGTAAGGGTCGGCGAACGAGACGTGGACGGCGCCGCTCGCGTCGTAGTAGGTCTGGACGCGCCCGGAGGTGCGGTCGACGAGCTGGTCGGGGACCACGATCACGCCGGGACCGTGCTCCGGGCGGAGCGAGCCGACAGCGTTGGGCGCCAGCACCTGGCGCACGCCCAGGGAGCGAAGTGCCCAGAGGTTGGCCCGGTAGGGGATGCGGTGTGGGGGGAAACGGTGGTCCCGCCCGTGCCGGGGGACGAAGGCGACGGAACGCGAGCCGATCCGCCCCACGGTGACCACGTCGCTCGGTGGCCCATAGGGGGTGGTGAGCTCGACCTCCTCCGCGTCGTCAAGGAGGGAGTAGAGGCCGGAGCCGCCGATGACGCCGATGGGTGCGCTAGTGACCATGGCGCCGAGGCTATCGACTTCTTCGGGGAGGCCGCCGCTCCGGAACGGGGTTCTGTGGATAACGCGCCTCGACCCCTGTGGACAGCTCGCGGCCTCGACCGTATCCACGCCGTTGTGGGACAAGCTGGGCGATCGGTACAGCCGATGCGGGGGCTCGCGACCTCTCGGCGACCGTGTCGACGCGCGGCCTTCCGGACCGTCCACAGGGCTCGGGAGTGGCAACGTGCCGCCAGGGCTGGGCCGACGTCGCCCGGGTGAGGCGCCCGGAGGTCGAGCCGTCGGCCAGCCGTTCGGAGAGCGTGCCGAGCCGTCCGGGTCAGCTGGAGGCCGCGGCGGGGGCGGGGGCCGTGGAGGCGGAGGACGAGTCGCCGGACTTCGACGAGGACGAGCTCGACGAAGCGGAAGCTGACGAAGAACCCGAGGTGGACGAGGACGCCGGCGTCGACGAGCTGGACGACGAACGGCTGTCGGTGCGGTAGAAGCCCGACCCCTTGAACACGATGCCGACGGCGGAGAAGACCTTGCGCAGGTTGCCCTGGCAGGCGGGGCAGACGGTCAGCGCGTCGTCGGTGAACTTCTGGACGACCTCGAGCTGCTCACCGCAGTCGTTGCAGGCGTACTGGTAGGTCGGCACGCGCTCCTCCTTCAGGCTCTGGCACTCGAGCTATGCGACTGCTAATGGTAACCGATCCGGTCAATCGGCTATTCCAGTCCCCGCTCGCCGTACCATCCGGCCAGCTTGCCGCGCCGGCTGACCGCGCGCAGGCGGCGTTCGACCTGGTCGCGACAGGCAGCGGTGGTGACGACGAGAAGCTGGTCGTCGGCGCGGATGCGGGTGTCGGCGGCAGGCACGAACGACGTGCCGTCGCGGACCACCAGGGTCACCGCCGCGCCCGCCGGCAGCCGCAGCTCGAAGATCTCCACGCCGTGCAACTGCGATCCGGCCGACACCTTGACCTGCAGCAGGTCGGCCTGCAGCTCCTCCAGCGGCGCCGACTCGACCTCCAGGTCGTGCGCCTCGCCGGGCGCGGTCACCCCCAGCCTCCTGGCCACCCAGGGCAGCGTCGGCCCCTGCAGCAGCGTGAAGACGATCACGATGATGAAGACCTGGTTGAAGACGTGCTTGGAGCCCTCGACGTCCGCCGCCCACGGGATCGTGGCCAGCACGATCGGGATCGCGCCCCGCAGTCCCGCCCACGACAGGAACGCCTGCTCCCGCCAGCTCACCCTGGCCAGCCGCAGCACCTGTGCCACGACCGCGCTGACCGCCACCGACACCGGTCGCGCGATCAGGACGAGGACCGTTCCCGCGATGAGACCGGGCAGGATCGCGGACCCCATCTCCTTGGGGCTGGCGAGCAGCCCGAGCATGACGAACAGCCCGATCTGCGCCAGCCACGCCGCGCCCTCGGCGAAGCCCCGGGTGGCGGCCCGGTGCGGCAGCCGGGAGTTGCCCAGGATGAGCGCCGTCAGGTAGATCGCCAGGAAGCCCGAGCCGTGCAGCAGCACGGCGCCGCCGTACGAGACGAAGGTCAGCGCCAGCACCGCGATCGGGTAGAGGCCCGAGGCGGGCAGGGCGACGCGGCGCAGCGCGTAGGCGCCGGCGGGCCCGACGGCGAGGCCGACTGCCGCGCCGATCACCAGCTCGATCGTGGTGTCCAGCACGAACGTCCCGAGGGACGGCGCGCCCGCCATGCTGCTCAGCAGCACCACGGCGATGACGGTGGGGGCGTCGTTGAAGCCCGACTCCGCCTCCAGCGCGCCGGCCAGGCGCGGCGGCAGCGGCAGGCGGCGCAGCACGGAGAAGACGGCGGCGGCGTCGGTGGGCGCCAGCACCGCGCCGAGGATCAACGCGGTCGTCAGCTCCAGGCCCAGCAGCGCCTGGACGATCACGGCCATCACCACGATGCTGGTCGCGACGCCGATGGTGGCGAGGATCAACGCCAGCGGCACCGAGCGGCGCACATGGGACCAGGTGGTGGTCAGGCCACCCTCGGCCAGGATCACCGCCAGCGCGATCATGCCGATCTGCTTGGCCAGGTCAGGGTCGTTGAACGGGATGCCCAGCCCCGAGTCGCCCAGCGCCAGCCCGAACCCGAGGAACAGCAGGAGGCTCGGCAGACCGCTGCGGTGCGCGACCCGGACGGACGCGATCGCGGCGATGACGATCGCTGCTCCGAGAAGAAGCCAGACATCCAGCGTCATATAGCCCCCTCTCGTCTGTTCGGTCACATAAGACTAGTGAGTCCCTCGGGGCTGATCGCCCAGCGGACCCGCTGGTCATGGGGCTCGGCCGGCACGTCGTCGATCAGCTCGCCGTCGTGGAGCAAGGCGACGGTGGGGACGTTCGGGCCGACCCGGGCCAGGGCGCGGTCGTACGAGCCGCCGCCGCGGCCCAGCCGTACCCCCGAGAGCCTGTCCACGGCGAGCGCCGGGACGATCACCAGCGCGGCGGTGCGGATCGCTTCGACCCCCCGGCGCGTGTCAACCGGCTCCATCAGCCCGAGCCGGCCCGGCGCCAGCGTGTCGGGCCCGTCGTAGACGGCCCAGTCGAGGTCGTGGTCCTCGCGCAGGACGGGCAGGATCACGGTCGCGCCGTGCTTCCACAGCGCGAACACCAGCCCGTGCGTGTCCGGCTCGGTGCCGATGGACCAGTAGCAGGCCACCAGCCCCGCCATCTGCACCCATGGCTGGTCGAGCAGTGTCTCGCGGACGTTGACGGCGTTCGCGCGCCGCTGCTCGGGGGTGAGGGAGGCGCGCGCGGACAGCAGCTCGCGACGCAGGTTCAGCTTGTCCACAGGGACCTCCACTAGGGTCTATGTATGGCTGACTTCGACCCTGTGACGAAAGCCGTCGTGCCCGCCGCGGGTCTGGGCACCCGGTTCCTTCCGGCGACCAAGGCGACACCCAAGGAGATGCTGCCCATCGTCGACAAGCCCGCTATCCAGTATGTCGTCGAGGAGGCCGCCTCCGCTGGGCTGCTCGACGTCCTCATGGTCACGGGCAAGAACAAACGGTCGATCGAGGACCACTTCGACCGGGCGTTCGAGCTGGAGGAGGTACTCGAAGCCAAGGGCGACGAGCACCGGTTGTCCCAGGTCCGCGAGCCCGCCTCGCTCGCCACACTCCACTACGTACGGCAGGGCGAGCCGAAGGGCCTCGGCCACGCGGTGCTCTGCGCCAAACAGCATGTCGGCGACAACCCGTTCGCCTGCCTGCTCGGCGACGACCTCATCGACCGGCGCGACGAGCTGCTCAAGCGCATGATCGAGGTGCGCGACACCTACGGCGGCAGCGTCATCGCGCTGATGGAGGTGCCGAAGGAGCAGGTCTCGCTGTACGGGGTCGCGACGATCGAGGCGACCTCCGAGGACGACGTCGTGCGCGTCACCGACCTGGTGGAGAAGCCGCCGGTCGAGGAGGCGCCGTCCAACTGGGCCATCATCGGCCGCTACGTGATCGACCCGGCGGTGTTCGAGGTGCTGGAGAACACCCCGCCCGGCCGCGGCAACGAGATCCAGCTCACCGACGCGCTGCGCACGCTCGCCGGGCGCGGCACCGACCAGGGCGGACCCGTCCACGGCGTGCTGTTCCGCGGCCGGCGGTACGACACCGGTGACAAGCTCGACTACCTGCGCACGGTGGTGAAGTTCGCGGCGGACCGGCCGGACCTGGCGCCGGAGTTCGTGCCGTGGCTGCGGGAGTTCCTCGATGAAATCGGTTGACGCCCACCTGGCCGACATCCTGGCCACCGTACGGCCGCTCGCGCCCCTGGAGCTGGAGCTGGAGCGGGCGCTCGGCACGACGCTGGCCGAGGAGGTGACCTCGCCGGTGCCGCTGCCGCCGTTCGACAACTCTGCGATGGACGGCTATGCCGTACGGGCCGCCGACATCGAGCAGGTGCCGGCCCGGCTGGCGGTCGTCGACGACGTGGCGGCCGGGTCGCGCGAGCTGCGTGCCGTGGGACAGGGCCACGCCGTACGGATCATGACGGGGGCGCCCGTGCCGGCCGGCGCCGACACGGTCGTGCCGGTCGAATGGACCGACGGCGGCACGGTCACCGTCACCATCGACCGCAGCGCCCCCGCGGGGTACTCGATCCGCCGGGCCGGCGAGGACGTGCAGGCCGGTGAGATCGTGCTCAAGCCCGGCACCGTGATCGGCGCCGCCCAACTCGGCATCATCGCCGGGGTGGGCCGCCGGCGGGTCAGGGCGCGGCCGCTGCCGCGGGTCGTCGTGCTGTCGACCGGAGCCGAGCTGGCGGAGCCGGGAACGCCGTTGCAGCCCGGCCAGATCTGGGACTCCAACAGTTTCACGCTGACCGCCGCCGTCAGGGAGGCGGGCGCGGAGGCCTTCCGCGCCACCACCGTCAACGACGACCCGGCCACGTTCCTCGACCAGCTCGACGCGCAACTCGTCCGGGCCGACGCCGTCGTCACCAGCGGGGGCGTCTCGATGGGCGCGTACGAACCGGTCAAGCAGGCGCTCGGGCCGCTCGGCACGGTCCACTTCGAGCGGGTGGCCATGCAGCCCGGCATGCCGCAGGGGTTCGGCGTGGTGGGGGAGGACCAAGTGCCGATCTTCGCGCTGCCCGGCAACCCCGTCTCGTCGTTCGTGTCGTTCATGCTGTTCGTCCGGCCCGCGCTGCGCAAGATGCGCGGCCTGCCGGCCGGGTTCCCCGAGACCGTGGAGGCGTACGTCATCGGCGCGCTGCGCTCACCGGCGGGGCGGCGGTCGTTCCTGCGCGGGGTGCTGGCCGACGACGGCACCGTGACACCCGTGCACGGGCAGGGCTCGCACCAGCTCGCCGCGCTGGCCACGGCGAACGCCCTCATCGTGGTGCCCGAGGACGTGACGGAGGTGCCCTCGGGCACGGCGGTCCAGGTGATCAGGCTGTGAGCGAGTTCACGCACCTGGACGAGACGGGCGCGGCCCGCATGGTGGACGTCTCCGCCAAGGACGTCGGCGCGCGTACGGCCACGGCGACGGGGCGGGTGCTGCTGTCCGGCGAGGCCGTGGCGCTGCTGCGGTCGGGAGAGGTTCCCAAGGGAGACGCGCTCGGTGTGGCCCGGATCGCCGGGATCATGGGCGCGAAACGGACACCCGACCTGATCCCGCTCTGCCACCCGATCGCCCTGCACGGGGTCAAGGTCACCCTCGACGTGACGGACTGGGGTGTCGCGATCACCGCCAGGGTGAAGACGGCCGACCGCACCGGGGTCGAGATGGAGGCGCTGACCGCGGTGTCGGTGGCGGCGCTCGCACTGATCGACATGGTGAAGGCGGTGGACCCGGCGGCCGTGGTCACCGACGTACGGGTGGAGGAGAAGACCGGCGGCAAGACGGGGGTGTGGACGCGGCCATGATCCGTGCACTCGTGGTGACGGTGTCGAACCGGGCCTCCGCCGGGGTGTACGAGGACAGGTCCGGGCCTCTCCTGGTGTCGTTGCTGCAGGAGGCGGGCTGCGCCGTGGAGGGGCCCATGGTGGTGCCGGACGGCGAGGCGGTCGAGGCGGCCCTGCGTGACGGGGTCGCCGCCGGCTACGACGCGATCGTGACGACCGGGGGGACGGGCCTGACGCCGCTGGACCTCACGCCGGAGATGACCGCCCGGGTGATCACCCGGGAGATCCCCGGCATCGCGGAGGCCATCCGGCAGGCGAACCGCGACAGGGTCCCCACCTCCATCCTGTCCCGCGGCCTCGCCGGGCAGGCGGCGTCCACGCTCATCGTCAACCTGCCGGGCTCCACCGGAGGCGTCCGCGACGGCGTCGCCGTCCTGGCGCCCGTGCTCAAGCACGCGGTCGACCAGATCCGCGGCGGCGACCACCCGCGCTGACCTGTGGCGGGGGCGAAGCCCCAGGAGGGATGATGGTGGCGTGGATCGACTTCGTGGCTGGCCGGCGACCCTGACCGAGGGGCCCGTAAGCCTGCGCCCACTCCGGCTGGCCGACGTTCGCGTCTGGCGTGAGACCCGGCTGCGCAACGCCGACTGGCTGCGTCCGTGGGAGCCGAGCAACCCGGAGACGCCGCTGTTCCGCACCGGACTCGGCCCGTACATCTCCATGGTCGGCACCCTGCGCCGCGAGGCGCGACAGGGCATGGCGCTACCGTGGGTGATCACGCACGGTGGCCGGTTCGCCGGGCAGCTCACCATCGGGGCGATCGTCTGGGGCTCGGCGCGTTCCGCCCAGGTGGGCTACTGGATCGACGGCAAGCTGGCGGGTCAGGGCATCACCCCCACCGCCCTCGCGATGGCCGTCGACCACTGCTTCTTCACCACCGGGCTGCACCGCCTGGAGGCCAACATCCGGCCCGAGAACCAAGCCAGCCGCAGGGTGGTTGAGAAGCTCGGATTCAGGGAAGAAGGCATACGGCGTCGCCAACTTCACATCGACGGAGCCTGGCGTGACCACATCTGCTACGCGCTGACCGTGGAGGACGTTCCTGGCGGTCTGCTCGTGCAGTGGCGTCGCGCACGTGAGTCAGCCGCTCGCGGGGGGTCTCCTGTAGAAGAGGTTTGACGATCTCGCGACACACCGCACCGAATGCTCGTCAATCAGTGACACGCGGTCTTACGGTGCGTGACGTGAGCACATCGAAGACGCCATCGACACAGAGGCGTTTTCGTCGTGCCCGGAGGTGGCTGTGAGCAGCGTCCTCCTCTACCTCGCCATCGTCGTCATGTGGCTCGGCGTCCTCGTCCCCATGTGGCTGCGCCGCGACAAGACCAACCTCGCCGAGCTGGCCGAGCTGGAGGAGTACTACACCGGCGAGCACCAGCTCCCCGACCTCGAACGCCTCGAAGCCCCGCCCGTCACCGACCTGCAGCTGCCGGAGGGCGAACGGGTCGACCCGCGCCAGTTCCGCGCCCGCCGCCGCGCCATCATCGTCGCCCGTCGCCGCCGGCTGCTCTTCTTCACCGCGCTGCTCGTCGTCGCCTCCGTGGTCACGGCCGCGGTGCGGATGATGCCCTGGTGGGGAGTGGCCCCGTCCGTGGTCGTCATGCTGGCCTACCTGGCGTTCCTGCGCATCGCCGTACAGGTGGACCGCGAACGCCGCCAGCGCGCCGCCCAGGCCCGCGCCGACCGCGCCCGCCGCCTGCGTGAACAGCGCCGCGCCGCCCGCCTCGCCGCCGAACAGGCGGAGGCCGAGATCATCGAGCTGGCGGCCCGGCAGGGCGACGTCCTGTTCGACCAGTACGCGGAACCGCCGGCTCGGGCGGTGGGGGACTGAGGATGGCGCGAGGACCCCTCGGAGTTTGCTAATCTGGTCGAGGTCTTGGGGATGTAGCGCAGTCCGGTAGCGCACTTCGTTCGCATCGAAGGGGTCAGGGGTTCGAATCCCCTCATCTCCACCCAGGTCAGAGGCCGCTTCCCGGTTGATGGAAGCGGCCTCTTGCGTTGCTGGGTGACCAACTGAGTGACTAGGGCGTCCCTGCCGAGCGAGTTCTCTCTGGTTGCACGATCATGAGCTTCGGTTGGCCAAGAGGAACAACAGGCCGGTCAGGTCTTCTCCTTGCGGTGCGCGGGTGCAGACGCCGCGTGCGATGAGTTGTTCGGTGATTTCCCAGATCAGCTCATGGGCGACGATCACGGTTGCCACGCCCCGATCATCGGAGGCAATGGCCCTGTGAGCTTCCTCGATGTCGTGGCTCAGCAGGAAGACCGAAACAGGACGCGCCACTGCAGCCGCAAGCGCGTCCAGGACATCGTTCATGCCGACGAGCGGTATCGCCGGACGGCCGTCGTCGAATCGCACCCGCCAGCGGTGTCCTTGGGAGTCCGTGACGGAGGTTACGTCCTGATCTTGCATGGCCTCCGCTAACCCTGGGGTCGAGGCCATGGTGTGGAGGCGGTTCAGGGTGCTGTCCGACCAGACGGTCACCAGGGTTAGATCCGCAGCGAACCGGTAGAAGTTCGTGCCGGAGCCGCCGAGGCGTGGTGGGTAGAGGGCCCAGAAAGCACCGTTCCACCATCGGCGCTCGGCCGTCAGCTCTGTGTCTGGGACGGCGTCCCCCGCTCGTAACTGGTGCCACAACAAGAGGTCCAGCGCGTAGCCGAACACCATGGCGTACAAGCTGTGGTCGATCCCGCGCCGCTGGAGTTCCACGGCGATGTCCTGTACCGGCTTCTCCACGGCGTCAACCAGAGGGGTCGCCAGTCGCCGAAGGGCGGTTCGCAGCGACGTAATCTCACGCGAACCGAGGACCGGGAATGCGGTTCGGACTTTCTCCCCGTCCCGTTCCAGAAGGCGAAACTCCAAGAGTTCGGAGAGTTGCGTGTCGGAGATGTTCAGGTGCTTTGTTAGTGCGCCGTGACGTGCTGCGTACAGCACCTGTCCGTTGTTTCCGTCGCGCACCACCTGATGGGGCGTTCGTATCGCATTGGGGCAGTAGCAGTGCAGGGCCCAGCGGGCAAGATCCTCAGGATCGGGCGTCCCGTCCGCTGCGTGATCCATACGACGAGTGTCCGACATTCCTTGATCGTAGTCATCAAGTTGGCAGCTGCGGTACCTCTCCCACAGGTGCGGCGCATAGCGCACGATCAGCTTTCATATGGACGTGGGGTGAGACGTTGATCGCCTCACCCCAGCAGGTGTTGCCGCTCTGTAAGCATCAAATGTCCGGGAAGATCCGATCCATTGCCTCGGCGCCATCCAACACCACCGGGCGGAGTTGCTTGCGGTACACGGTCTCAGTGACGGTGGTGTTGCGGTGGCCGACCAGGCGTGAGATGGCCTCGATGGGCATGCCGGAGTCGGACAGCAGCGAGACGAAGCTGTGCCGCATCTCGCGTGGGGTCCACTCTTGGGCGTTGAGACCGGCCTTCTTGAGGACAGCCCGGAACGAGCGGCGGACGTTGTGGGAGTCGAGTTCGGTGCCGACCTTGGACGCGAAGACGAGGTTGTTGTCCTGCCATCGGTCGCCCGCTGCCTTCTTGGCCACGTCCTGGCACTCGCGGTGGAGCTTGAGTGCGTCAACGCAGCGCTTGGGCATGGCGAGTGTGCGACGGGACTTGCGGGTCTTGGTGTCGCCGCCTTCCCGGACTGAGCGCCAGACCATGATGGACGGTGGAGTGCTGTCGAGGTTGACATGCGACCAGGTGAGGGCGCGCAGCTCCTCCGTGCGTGCGCCGAGGAGCAGCGACATGACGATGTACGCGTGCAGGGCGGTGCCCTCGGACGCCTTGAGGATGGCTTCGGCCTGGTCCAGGGTGAGTGACTTGGAGGGCCGGCCTTCCTTGCCCTTCGGGATCTCGCAGAGCAGGACCACGTTGCGCTTCACCTTGTCTCGGGCTTGGGCGCGAGAGATCGAGCGGACGAAGATCGAGCGGACGAAGATCGAGCGCAGCTCGCGGAAAGTGCGGGTGCTGAGCTCCTTTGCCTTGTCGGCGAGCCAGTGATCCACGTCGTCGGCTGTGAGGTCGACCAGCTTGCGGGCGCCCAGGGCCGGGATGATGTGTTTGTTCGCAAGGATCGTGCACTCGTCGACGGTCGCCGGGTCACGCCCGCTGAGTCCGAAGTCCAGCCAGTTCTGGACAGCGTTCGCCACGGTGTAGCCGGTCGAGGAGACGAGCAGCCCGTCTTCGTAGTCGCGGACGATCTGCTTCAGCTTGTCCTTGGCGGCGGTCTTGGTCTTGCCGCTCGCCTTCTTGACGATGCGCTTCCCGGCCGGGGTGTAGCCGACCGTAAGGGAGGCGATCCAGCGCTGGCGTGCCTCGTCCCAGTGCAGGCCGCCGTCCCCGCGGCTGCGGCGCTTGGTCATGATGCCTCCTGCTGCAACAGGGCGATGTACTCGGCCAGAGCGGTGGCCGGGATCAGGCGGGCACGGCCTTGCTTGACCGATCGGAGGCGACCGGAGCGGAGCTGTTCATAGATCACGCTGCGGCTCATGCGGAGCTTCCGCATGGCGTCGGGGACGCGGTACAGCTGCGTGTCATCGGCCATGCTTGTCTCCTCTGCTGCTGATCGAAGCGGCGAGTGCGGATTCTCCGGTGGTGAAGCCCTGGCCGCCGTACTGCCAGCGGGCCAGGACGAGGGCAGTGGTCGGGTCGTACGGGAGGCGGTCGCGGTCGCGGACCTGGCGGTATTCCAGGCGGACGCGGCGCAGGGGCGGTGAGGGTGGTGGAGTAGGCGCGGCTCTTGGTGGAGAAGTGGCCGCGGTAGCCGAGCATGTGGGCCCAGCGGCGGAGCCGGAGTGGTGCGAGGTCGGGGTGGGTGTCGGGGTTGCCGAGGTCCCAGGCGGTGCGGATCAGGCGGGCGGCGTCGTCGGTGACGCCGTAGCGGTCGAGGCGGGCCAGGTCGTGGTGTCGGACCGGGCGGTCCAGGGTGCCGGAGATCTCGGCGGCTCTGCTGCGAGCCTGCGAGATAGCCGCTGTGCGACCGGAAGAGGTCGTGCTGATCGGAGACTCAGGGTTCGACATGGAAGCCGCCATCAACGCCGGAGCCCGCAGCATCGCCTACGCCAATGAGCCGGGCAAAGACGTGACACTTGCGCAAGCGGGGGCCGACGCGGTGACTGACAGCATGCGAAAGCTGGTGGAGGCCGTCGCTGCGGTGGTGTAGGAACCGGGGATGGATCTCTCGGCTCTCCAGCAGTTCCTCGATGATGCGTTCGATCAGGCGCTGATCTGTCACGGCTTCACCGACTACATGCGTGACTACGAGATGATCATCTATCTGCCTGTTGATTCACGTGCGCGGATCGCTCCTGTTCATCTGCGGTATCTCTTCCGGCATTGCATGGAGGCACATGTGAATACGGCGCTTCGTCGAGACATCTGGCAAGGTTCCCTGGACGACCGGCTTCTCGGTGATCCGGCATCACACGAGATCGACGGATTCTGCTGGGGTGTGAGGTGGCAGAACCTCTATCCGGGAGCAACGATCATTCAGGACTCCGCGCGTGCTCGGGCATGGGGTGACGCTCTGGGCATCGACATGCATGAGGTTCGGTTTGAGGCCAACGCACACGACATCACGCTTGTCTTCTCGGATCTCCAGGTGGCCACGGTCGAGCCCGGCTATGCGCTTTTCAGCAGTCGAGCAGACGAGGGGCCGACCACAGGCAACGCCCCGGCCTAATCCACCGAACAGGCAGTCGCAGTCTGTGCTTCGCGGTCCGAGGCGTGGTCCAAACCTTCCCTACGTCATCAAGCCGCCGCCCGTCGGGCGGCCGGGCGGTCCGGGCGGGCGTGCGGCCTCTCCGGGCCGGTCCCGCCCGGCCGCCCCGCCGCACCATCGAACGGCGCAGGACTGTGAGGTAATTGCCCTCTGTCGCCCCATTGGCCCTGTCCATCAGAATGGGACTGTGGCGAACACCCTCAAGGCGCCGCCCATGCCAGGCACGCTAAAAGCGGCTCAGTTCATCATCACGGTCGAAGTGGCTTTCCGTCTGGTGGGCCTGGCGATCACGCTGGCTGGCTTCTTCTCCACCTTCAATTGGGACATCCTGCCTGCCCTGATTTACGTTGCAGGAAGCGCCGCTGTTCTCGGGTGGCTGTTGAGCCGGTGGTCGAGCCGCCGAATGTACTTACGGTGGGCAACAATCGCAGTGCACCTGCTGATGGTCGGCGCCACCGTCCTCGACTTGGCGCTCTTCTCCGCTGTGACTTGGAGTGCGATGGTCGGCTCTCACATACTCACTTGGACTGTCATCGTCCTGCTCCTCCTGCCTTCGGCTGGGCGCTGGTTCAGCGAATCTCGCGGCTGATGTGGCGACAGGCTCCACGCCTGCTCGATCAGCTTCGATCGCGAAGACCACGTCGTGTCATCGAGTTGATAGGTGGCAGCGAATGGGCTGAGACCGTGACGATCGCTCGCTTCGGTACTCGCTGTTGATGGCTGGGGGGATCGCTGCCGCGGACCGACTTCGTCGGTCCTTGCCACCGGATCACGCGGCTGGCCGAAGTGTGCCCCGTGCAGGGACCGTCACGGCCCCTGCCGCCTATCGGGCGGCTCCTGACAGGAGACATATCCAGAGCATCCAGGCTTCCTGCGGCGGCGAGGGATTGGTCTCGTGGACCTGGTGCCCGTCGTCCAGCTGCACGGCGCGGCGGATGAAAGCTTGGCCGCCGGCGCCGCACGACTCGCACACGGTGGCGCGGCAGTGGCACGTCCAGGCGATCACGCGTATCCGGTGGAAGCGGAGGCCGTAGGGGTGCCATTCCAGGCGCATGTGGCCTGGCCATATGGGGGCTCATGCACCGGTCAAAGCTGGTGGAGCCCGTCTCCTGGGGAGACGCCTACTCGTGAACGCCCCACCAGGTCGGAAGGCGCGACTCCAGAACATGTGGAGCCGGGCCTTCTTGTTGTTCGGCGTTTGGTCTCCTACTCAGGGCGTATGGCGATGGTGCTTACAGTGCCGTTGCCCCAGACGGTGGTGTTCATCATCACCTTCCCGTCCAGGGAGACCACCGTGAACTCCGGTACGAATCGTCTTGTGAACGTCGCCGCGATCCAGCTCCGCAACTGGTCTATTTCGCTTGTGACCCAGTTCCAGTCATCGAGGAGCCGCACATGGGCCCAGCCCCTGTGGTCCTCTCCATCGTCGGCTCCGTCGTCCCCCGCGTAGTCGACCGCGAGCAGAAATTCACGGTCCTCGTTGAGGAGTCCGTACTCCGTCGCCATCCGGAACCAGCTCGCATTGACCTTGTTCGGCATGTCCGGGTCATCGACCTCGGGTATCTCGTCGGAGTGGGAGTCGAACCGGCCGTGCTCGGGGCGGGCGCTTGCGGCTGAGTGGTTCGGGGGCAGTGAGGGCAGTCGGACTTCGTCCCGGTTCCTCCGCCCTATGAAGTGGAGCCCGGCGGGTGCGAGCAGAGCGGCCATCTCGGCATCAGTGAGCGTCACAGTCGTACGGTAGCCATCAAGGGGCGGACTCCCGTGGGCCGGAATCAGCGAAAGTCAGCGGACCCGCTGACACCGGAGCACAGCGGAGATCAACGGACGTTGTGGGAGTCGAGTTCGGTGCCGACCTTGGACGCGAAGACCAGGTCGTTGTCCTGCCACCGATCGCCCGCTGCTTTCTTGGCCACGTCCAGGCGCTCGCGGTGGAGCTTTGAGGACATCCACGCAGCGTTTTGGTATGGCGAGCGTGCGCCGGGACTTGTGGGTCTTCGTGTCGCCGCCTCCCGGACTGGGCGCCAGGCCATGATGGACGGCGGGGTGCTGTCGAGTTCGACGTGCGACCCGGTTAGCGCCCGCAGTTCCTCTGTCCGCGCGCCGAGGAGCAGCGACGGGACGATGTATGCGTGGAGGGCGGTGCCCTCGGATGCCCTGAGGATTGCTCCGGCCTGGTCCAGGGTGAGTGACTTGGAGGGCTGGCCTTCCTTGCCACTGAGGCAGGCCGACTGATGGCGATCGTCCGCAACAACTCAGAGCCAGCCCTCGAGCGGTTTCTTGGCCGTGCCAGTCTGAACGGCAGCTTTGAGGTCGTGGGGCGCGCCATCGGGAGGCCAGACGAGATGAAGCCCCATCCGCGATCAGTACTGCGGGCCTGCGAGATAGCCGGGGTGCGACCGGAGGATTCCGTGCTGATCGGACTCGGGGTTCGCCACGGAAGTCGCCATCAACGCCGGAGCCCGCAGCATCGCCTACGCCAACCAGCCAGGCAAGGACATGACGCTCACGGAGCCGGCGCCGACGCGGTGGCCAGCGCCATGAGCGACATCGCAGCAGCAGTCAGAACCGATCGGTAGCACGCCGGATGGGCGTGCTCCAAACCTTCCCTACGTCATCAAGCCGCCGCCCGCCGGGTGGTCCAGGTGGGCGTGCGGCCTCTCCGGGCCGGTCCCGCCCGGCCACCCCGCCGCCACAACGGACGCGAGATGCAGCCCCGAAGCTGAACAGGGCCAGAGCCAACCTCGCACGACGTGTTACCGTCGCTTGCCCCCTCAAGCGGTGCACAAGGGCGCCCGAGGCATAGCCGAACCAGTGGGAGGAAGAGGCGACCTGGGGGCAATCGCACGCCCGTGGCCCACGCTCGGGGCCCTGAATAATCCCCACTGGTCCTTGCGCAGCGGGTCTACGTGAAGTCGGCGTACGCCAAATGCGCTCCGCATGTCCGGCACCTGAATAGATAGGCCGTGGGATCGCCGTCCTCGTCCAGGGCCGCGAGGAAGTCATCCACCTGCTCGGGCGACCATCCGCCGGTGGAGTGCTCAAAGCGAAGCGTTTCCCGGGCGTCCGGGAAAGCCGCCAACTTCGCCGCCCCGACCGGTCCGAGGAATGCCGCGCCGTCACCGCAGTGGAACAACCGGCGCTCCTGCTGCCACCCGGAGAAGCCAGGGGTTCTCCGACGGATGATCTCGATCGTCTCTCTCGGCACGTTGCCGGGGGCGTCGCAGACGTCTATAAGTTCGGCGTCATAGCGAGCCGCCAGGCTCCCGTCCGCGATGCACCAAATACAAGGCTCGCTCGCGAGCGTCCCGACGCAGTAGACCGGTCCTGTGTAGACATAGCCTCGCCGTTGACCGCAACACACGCACGCCGCATCAGACGCCTTCACCGAACCCGTGCTGAGCGGATCCGGATGGTAGGCGAAGTCAGGCAGCATGGCGGCAGAATACGCGGCGAGGTCCGCATCGAAGTGGACTCCCTCGGCCGATCAGTTGATGTCGCGCCAGAGCGCGGAGAAGTGAGGCTTTTTCATCCCCCTGACGGCAGGGCGCTGGTCACAGCCTGATCGCGAGCTTGG
>NZ_KZ559477.1:71869-233392 GCF_002850745.1 Nonomuraea indica | reverse complement strand
CAGTTGAACAGCAGCCCGCCGTCCACCTCGACCACCTGGTGGTCCAGCCACACCTGCGGGGTCTGGGAGAGCATCCAGCCGAGCCTGCCCAGGTGCCGCTGCACCTCGGCCCCGACCAGGTCGCCCATGCCGAAGGCGCTGGTGAACACCACGGGCGCGGTCACCTGGTCGGCGCGGCCGCCCCGGTTGAGGTCGCGCAGCACCTCGACGCCGGAGTACGCCGAGTGCGCCGCGTCGGCCTGGAACCGGCTCGGCGGGGCGGCGCCCCGCCGAGCGAACGACGCCGGCTCGGTGAGGTCCACCTCCAGCAGGAGGAGGTTCGTGAAGTCGGCCACCATGCGCGGCACGTCGGGGTGCAGTGTCCGCCGGTCGAACAGCGGCATGTTCAGCAGGAAGCGGGGCGAGTCGCTCCAGGCGCCGATCACCTCGGCCAGGGCCGTCGCGAGCGCCATCGGCAGGGTGACGCCGTGGGCGCGGGCCCGTTCGGCCAGGCGGCGCCGCCGCTCGGGGTCCAGCCGGAGGTCGCGGCGCACGACGCGAACCCGGTCGAGCCGTTCCGGCTCGACCGCCAGCGGCAGCCGGGGCCCGCCCGGCAGGCCGGGCAGCCGTTCCGCCCAGTAGCGGCGGTCGGCCTCGCGCTCGTCCCGCAGGCAGCGGTCCCGCTCGGCGAGGTAGGCCGGGAAGGTGCAGCCGATCGGCGGCAGCGGCTCGTCCGGCGCGGCGTACAGGGCCGCCAGGTCGTCCAGGAGGATCTGGATGCTGCGGACGTCGGCGACGAGCAGGTCGATGTTGACGTGCAGCCGGTGCGCCCCGCCCGGCAGCAGTGACAGGGTCAGGTCGAGCACCTCGGCCCGGCCCACGTCGAGCCTGCGGTGGGACAGCCGCTCCCGCAGCGCGGCCAGGCGCTCGGCGGCTTCCGGTGCCGGCCGGTCGCGCAGGTCGTGCACGGTGAGTCCCGGCCACGGGCTGCGCGGCAGGATGCGCTGGGCGCCGTCGTCGGTGAACCGGGTGCGCAGCAGCTCGTGCCGCTCGAACAGGGCGTGGACGGCGTTCTCCAGGGCGGCGGCGTCCACGCCGGAGCCGTCGAACTCGACGTAGAAGTGGCAGCCGACACCGCCGAGCACCTGCCCGTCGCGGCGGCCGAACCAGTAGGCGTGCTGGACCGGGGTGAGCGCGAACGGCGCGTCGCGGTCCACCTCCGGCAGCGGGCCTGGGGCGGGGGCCGGGGTCGCGGCGCGGGAGGAGAGCAGCGCGTGCCAGGCGGCGACGGTGGGCGTCTCCGCCAGGTCGGCAAATTTCACCCGGACGCCCTGCCGCTGCCAGTCGTTGGCGAGCTGCATGATGCGGATCGAGTCGACGCCGTGGCGGATCAGGTCGTCGTCCGGGTCCAGCTCGGCGGCGGGCAGGCCGACGAGCGCGGCCGCGGCCTGCCGCACCTCCTCCAAGGTGAGGCCAGGCGCCTCCGGGACCGCGGGCGCCCCGAGAGCCCCGTCAGAGGTGGCAGGAGACACGGCGGGCACCCCGGCGGTCCGGCCGGGGGTCGCAGGAGACACGATGGGCGCCCCGGCGGCCCGGCCGGGCGTCGCAGGAGAAACGGCGGGCGTCCCGGCGGCCCGGTCAGGGGTGACAGGCGGCGCGGCGGGGGTCAGCGCGTCGGTGTGGACGACCTCCAGCCCGCCGCGCCGGTACGCGGTCACCAGCTCCGCCTCGGAACGGCCGGCCAGCGAGCCGGGCCCGACGTGCACCACGGTCTCCACGACCTCGCGGTGCGCGTCGATGACCGCCCCGCGCACCCGGTCCGCCGGCCAGGCGTCCACGCCGGCCTCCACGAGCAGCGTCAGGCCGTGCCCGTGGACGGGCCGCACGGCGCGGCAGGGCCGTCGGGTCAGCTCGGTGACCGTGCGCTCCAGCTCATCGTGAAACGTCGCCGTTTCCCACATGACGACCAAGCTGACACGGCGGGCAACCGCCCCGCAAATGCGAAAAGCAATTCGCGACGGATTCGAAGACCTGGCGGCCTGCCCATCCGGCGATAAAGTTTGCCTAACCTTATTACTCGTCCGGTGCGGCATGTTCTGCGGCTCTTTGCCTGACGTACCCGTTCGGCCCGCCGGAAAAGCACGCGGCGAACTCGCGGGCACCTCTTTCGAGGTGCCCGTCCGGGCACTTGCCCGTCTCCGGCGGGCCGCCTAGCTTGCGTCGGTAGCGCCGAGGAAGGGAGGCGAAGTGCCCCGCACGCTGGAGACCGTCGCCGGAGCCGACGAGGCCCGCGCGCTCGGCGACGAGTACGTCACCGCCGTCGGAAAGATCATCAACAGTCATGTGCGCAACGAGGCGGCGGGCGCGGCGGTCTTCGACGAGCCCTCCATCTCGCTCGCGCCGACGCCCCGCGAGAAATGGCTCGCCTGCCGGATGGCGATGGAGGAGTACGGGCACCATCTCAAATTCAACAAACTCGCGGCACAGCTCGGCCTGGAGGATCCGCATACGAGACCGCCGCTTTCGGTGTTCGACTTCGAGGTGCGGAGCTGGACCGAGTACGTGATGACGAAGGCGATCGTCGATCTGGCGGAGATCGTGCTGATGGAGGATTTATGTGAGTGCTCCTACCTGCCGCTGGCCCGGTTGTGCCGGTCGCTGATGCCGGAGGAGCGCTTCCACGTCCGGTTCGGCGCCACCACGGCCCGGCGGCTGGCGGCCGACCCGGCCACGCGGGAGGAGGTGCGCGCCGCCGCCCACCGCCTCATCACGATGACGCTGCCGTTCTTCGGGCGCAGCGACTCGCCCAACAACGAGCTGTTCCGCAGGTGGGGGATCAAGCGGCTGACGAACGACGAGTGCCGCGCCGAGTTCGTCCGGCGCAGCCGCGTGCTGCTCTGCGACGACCTGGGGCTCGACTACCCGGAGGTGGACCCGCGATGGCGCGGCACTACGAGCTGAGCGCTCCCCCTGACGGCCTGGCCGCCGATCTCGGCCCCGGCGGCGACCGCGTGGACCTGCTGCTGAGGGGCCTGACACGCGGCGGCGAGCCGTCGCGGGCGTGCCTGCCGCCGCTGGCGGGCGCGCTGCCGGTGCGGGCGCTGTCACGGGTGCCGGCCTGCCTGATGGACCGCGTCGATCCCCGCTGGCTGGCCGGCCTGGAGCGGCGCCGCCACGCCGCCCGTGCCGCCCTGCTGGCCGCCGGCCGGGATGCTCAGCTCGAACTCGGCGAGCACGTCGCGATGCTGCTCGCCACGCCGCTGCTGGAGCCGGCCGACCCGGACGACGCCGACGCCCGCGCGGTGTCGGGCGCCATCCTCTGGCTGGTCGGCACGCTCGTCGCGACCGCGCTGGCCGGCGACGACGACGATCTGCTCGCCGACCTGCTCGGGCGGGGCTGGTGGCCGATCGGCCCGGTGGACGGCGCCTTCCTCGTCGCCCCCGTCACCCTCGCCCGCACAGGCTCCCGTACCGCGACGCACGCGAGGACCGGCACGCGGACCGGCGCAGGGACCGGCACGCAGACCGGCCCGGGGACCGGCACGCAGACCGGCCCGGGGACCGGCACGCAGACCGGCCCGGGGACCGGCACGCAGAACGGCGCGGGGACCGGCACGCGGACCGGCGCGGGGGGCCGCCATGGCTGAGGCGGCCGCCGCCGGCAACGTCGCCCGGCACCTCGACGAGCTCGCCGGGCGGGCCGGGTGGCGCGACCTGCCCGCGTTCCACACCCCGACCCGCACCTGGAGCCACGGCGAGGTGCACGACCTCGCCGCCCGCGCCGCCTCCGTCCTGCTCGACCACGGCGCCCGGCCCGGCACGCGGACGCTCGTCGCGCTCGGCGACGGCATCGCGTGGGTGGCCGCGTTCCTGGGCGCCGCCCGGCTCGGCGTCACCGTGGTGCCCGTCAACCCCGGCCTCACGCCGGACGACCACGCCTTCATGGCCGCCGACTGCGCCGCGTCCCTCGTCGTCACCTCCGGCGAGCTGGCCGGGCGCTTCACGGGGCTGCCCGTGCTGACCGGCGAGCGGCTGCTCCGCCTCGCCGAACGCGCCCCCCGCGCACCGGCGGCCGGCGTCTCCCCGGGCGCCCCGCTGTACGCGCAGTACACCTCGGGCACCACCGGCGTGCCCAAGGCGGCGCTGCACCGCCACGCCGACCTGGCCCGCTACCACCGCGCCGCGGGCGTCGGCGTGGTCGGCGCGCGCCCCGAGGACGTGACGCTGTCGGTGTCGAAGATGTTCTTCGCCTACGGGCTCGGCAACAGCCTCGTCTTCCCGCTGTTCTCCGGCTCGTCCGCCGTGCTGCTGCCGCACCGGCCCATGCCCGGCGACGTCGCCGAGGCGGTCGAGCGGTACGGCGTCACCCTGCTGTACGCGGTGCCCTCCGCCTACGCCAACCTGCTGGCCGAGTGCGCGCCCGGCGCGTTCGCCCCGGTACGGCTCGCGGTGTCGGCCGGGGAGCCGCTGAACCCCGCCCTCGGCGCCCGGGCGCGCGACCTGCTCGGCGCGCCGGTGCTCGACCAGCTCGGCTCCACCGAGGTGGGCCACGCCTTCTGCTCCAACACCGCCGCCCGCGACGAGCCGGGCACCATCGGCCGCCCGCTGCCCGGCTACGAGCTGGAGCTGCGCGGCGACGACGGCCGCCCGCTCACCGGCGGCGAAGGTGAGGGCGAGCTGTGGGTGCGTGGCGCGTCGGTGCTGCCGGAGTACCTGCACCGGCCGGAGGAGACCGCCCGCGTGCTCTCGGGTGGTTGGCTGCGCACCGGCGACCTCGCCGTGCGCACCGCCTCGGGCGCGTACGTGCACCGCGGCAGGCGCGACGACCTGGAGATGGTGGGCGGCATCACGATGTCGCCGCTGGAGGTCGAGAAGGTGCTGGCCGAGCATCCCGAGGTGGCCGAGGTGGCTGTCGCGGCCGTCGCCGACGAGCGGGGGGCGCGCAAACTGCGGGCGTTCGTGGTGCCCGCCGCGCCGGGCGTCGACGGGCGGCGGCTGGAGAGCGAGCTCATCGCGATGGCCCGCCGCAGGCTGGCCCCGTACAAGGTGCCGCGCGGTGTCGAGCTGCGGCGCGCGCTGCCGCGCACCCCCACCGGCAAGCTGCGCCGCTTCGCCCTGCGCGGCGGCGCTGGGACCGGACCAGTCCGCTGACGTGAGGAAACCGCCGTGCGCACGCTGCTCATCGACAACTACGACTCCTACACCTACAACCTCTACCAGCTCATCGCCGAGTCGTACGGCGTCGAGCCGGTCGTGCTGACGAACGACGACCCCGGCTGGGCCGAGGTGGACCTGCGGCGTTTCGACGCCCTCGTCATCTCTCCGGGGCCTGGCCGCCCGCAGGTGGAGCGCGACGTCGGCGCCGGCCTGGACGTGATCCGCGAGTCGGGGCTGCCGGTGCTCGGCGTCTGCCTGGGGCACCAGGCGCTGGGCTGGCTGTCGGGCGCCGACGTGGTGCCGGCGCCCGCGCCGATCCACGGCCAGGTCGAGGAGATCCTCCACTGCGGCCGCGACCTGTTCCGCGACCTGCCGCAGGGGTTCCACGCGGTGCGCTACCACTCACTGTGCGTGGCCACGCCGGCCCCGGCCGACCTGGAGATCACCGCCTGGACGGGCGACTCCGTCGTCATGGGGTTACGGCACCGGACGCTGCCCTGGTGGGGCGTGCAGTTCCACCCGGAGTCCATCTCGACCGAGCACGGGCCCACGCTGCTGCGCACCTTCCGCGAGCTGGCCCTGGAGTCCGCCGCGCCGGCCGCCGCGCTGCCCGTGCCGTCCGGGCCGCGCTGGTCGCTGGAGGTGGAGCAGGTGTACGGCGCGGCCGACACGGAGACGGTCTTCGCCGAGCTGTTCGGTGACCGGGAGTACGCGTTCTGGCTGGACAGCAGCCGCGTCGAGCAGGGGCTGGCCCGGTTCTCGTTCCTCGGCGACGCGGGCGGGCCGCACGGGGAGGTGCTGACCTGCCGCCCCGGCGCGAACAGCGTGCTCGTGCACGACTCCGCAGGCCACGAGTCGGCCGTCTTCACCTCGATCTTCGACGTGCTCGACGACCGGGTCCGCGACCGTTCGGTGCCGTCCGACCCGGCCCTGCCGTTCGACCTGAACGGCGGGTACGTCGGCTACTTCGGCTACGAGCTCAAGCGCGACTGCGGCGCCGCCTCGCCGCACGTCTCGCCGTTCCCCGACGCGGTGTGGATGTCGGCGGCCCGCTTCGTCGCGGTGGACCACCTGACCGGCGCGACGTGGGCGGTGGCGCTCACCGACGGCGAACCGGCCAGCCGAGCCGCCGCCCGCGCCTGGGTGACGCACGCGGCCGGCGTCTGCCGCCGCGTGGGCGAGCGGCCGCCGCGCGACCCCGGTCCGGAGGCCGGCTTCGACCCCGAACCGTGGCTGGTGCGGCCGCGCGAGCGCTACCTGGCCGACATCGAGGAGTGCCTGCGGCTGCTGCGGGCCGGCGAGAGCTACGAGATCTGCCTGACCGACACCGCGGAGATCCCCTTCGACGGCTCGGCGCGCGAGCTCTACCTGCGCCAGCGGCGGCTCAACCCCGCCCCCTACGCCGCCTACCTGCGCCTGGGTGAGATGGAGGTGCTGTGCTCCTCCCCTGAACGCTTCCTCAAGGTCGACCGGGACCACGTCGCCGAGTCCAAGCCGATCAAGGGCACGGCGCCGCGCGCCCCCGAGCCGCTGCGCGACTCCTCGCTCAGGCACGAGCTGGCCACCTCGGCCAAGACCCGCGCCGAGAACCTCATGATCGTGGACCTGCTCCGCAACGACCTGGGCCGCATCAGCGCCATCGGCACCGTGGAGGTGCCGCGCTTCATGGCGGTGGAGTCGTACGCCACCGTCCACCAGCTCGTGTCCACGGTGCGCGGCAAGCTCCAGGACGGCGTCAGCGCCGTCCGGGCGGCGCGAACCTGCTTCCCCGGCGGCTCGATGACGGGGGCGCCGAAGCTGCGCACCATGGAGATCATCGACCGGCTGGAGGGGCGGGCGCGCGGCGTGTACTCGGGGGCCATCGGCTTCTTCGGCCTGGGCGGCACGGCCGATCTCAACATCGTCATCCGCACGGCCGTCGCCCGTGACGGGACGCTCACGGTCGGCGCCGGCGGGGCCATCGTGCTCGGGTCGGACCCGGCGGAGGAGTACGCGGAGATGCTGCTGAAGGCCAGGGCCCCGCTGCGCGGCCTGCCCGCTCCCGCGGACTGCCGTCGCCCGGGGTGCGCGTACACGCCGGAGGCGGGTGACCAGCAGCCGGGCGACCAAGAGCCGGGCGACCCGGAGACGGGTGCGCCGGAGGCGGTCGCGCATGCCGCCGGGAGGCGCGCCGCCGCGGACGGCTCGGCCGGCCGGGGCGCCGTCAGCGGGGGCGCTTCACCGGTGGGGACACCAGGCCGCGTCTGAGCGCCACCGCCGTCGCCAGCGTCCTGTTCGAGCAGTTGAGCTTGGCCAGGATGTTGGCGACGTGCCGTTTGGCGCCGTGCTCGGAGATGCCGAGCCGCCGGGCGATCTACTTGTTGCTCAGCCCTTCGGCCATGAGGGCCAGGGTCTGCTGTTCGCGTGAGGTCAGCGGCGAGGCGGCCCGGTCGCCGTCCACCGGGGCCGCTCCGTTGGGTGCGGCCGGCCCGGTCTTCGCGAACGCGGGCCGTATCTTCGCCAGCAGCCCGCGCGCCACGGGCTGCGGCACCGGAACCAGCCCGCTGTCGAGGTCCGTGAGCGTGCTCTGCAGGGTCTCGGGGGTCAGCTCGCCTTCCAGCAGGTAGCCGTCGGCCGGCATCGCCGCCACCCGCTCCAGCGTCTGGTCGCAGGCCGTGCGTAACAGCAGCAGCACCCTCACCCCGTGGTCGGCCGCCGTCCGCGCCAGCTTCTCGGCCTTGTCCTGCTCCACCGGAGCGCTGACCACCAGCACGTCGGGCCGGCCGGAGTGCAGCAGTTCCATGCTGTGGTCGTAGTCGCCGCTGTCGAGCACCTCCCGGAAGGCCCCCAGGTCCCTCAGCATGGTGGCCAGGCCGCAGCGGACCAGCTCGCTTCCCAAGGCGATCAGGGCGACCCCGTCCGGTGCGCCGACCCGTCGTGCACTGTGCCGTTTCGTGCTCATCATCACTCCGCCGTCCGAGCCTGAGACGCGCCAGCCGCCTCTCCTACCCGGAAACGATCCGGTCAATCGCATCATTGGATAGTGACGCGAACCAGTCCGTACGTCGGCTCGGTCACCATGCGCAAGGTGGCCGAGCACCTCGGGGTCGAGGCGATGTCGCTCCACCACCACGTGGCCGACGAGGACGAGATCCTGGACGGAATCGTCGACCTCGATCGGCGTCCACGGGCCCGGCGCCGGCCCCGTGCGGGTGCGGCCGCGCGCCGGGCCACGGACGAGATGTCAACTGAAGCTGTGACATTGGTTTGGATCATGGGGTAAACATGGAGATGATCATGTTCGGATGACGATCGAGCCAACGGGAGGCCGAGGTTGAGTGCTGCATTCTCAGGAAGTCACCGGGGATGCTGAGACGCGGGTCGGGCCGGAGACGGCAGGTCTGGGTCAGGAGGCTGATCCTGGCGTTGACCGGGTTGCTGGTGGTCTCGCTCCTGGCCCTGGTCGGCATGATGATCCTGCTGAACGTCGGCGGCCCGAGATGACGGCGGACGCCGGCGCGTGCGCCCTCGACCCTCACCCTCGCCGAGCCGGCCTGCCCTGACCGGACGAGGCGATGTCCTGAGCCGGCCGGTCCACCCGATAGAGGTAGTGGGCGCGGTCGTCGACGGGGTTGTCGGGCTCCAGTTCGCCCTCGGCGACCCGGCGCAGCCCGGCCTTCTCCAGCGCCCGCCACGACGCGCGGTTGGCGACCGGCACGGGGACCAGCACACAGGTGGCATCCGGTAGTTCCCGCCACGTCCGCTCGACCACCGCGCGGATCACCGCCGGGCCGAGGCCGCGCCCCGTCTGCTCCGGCTCGCCGATGAGGTAGTCGATGGTCACCGCCCCGTCGGGCACGGCGGTGACGGCGGCCAGCTCGTCGCGGTAGCCGGGGTAGTCGGCCAGGCGGCAGCGCTGCACCAGGCCGAGCGGGCGCCCGTCGAGAAGCACGAGCAGGTCCTCCGACGGCTCCTCGCCCCGCGCCGCGCCGCCGAAGTCGCGCGCCACCGCCTCGGCCGAGGTCTCGTGGTTCCACCACCGGGCCACGTGCGGCTGCTCCAGCCACCGCCGCAGCAGCGGGAAGTCGTGCTCGCCGAGCCGGCGCCAGGTGATCGTCATGTCAGGGCGTCTCCTCCCGGCGCGTGCGACGCCGGTCCCCGCAACGGTAACGAAGCCTCTCGACCGTCGGCACCCCCTTTTCTCCTCCGCGCCGTCCACCAGCGGCACTTGAGCCGGGCTCTAGGCCACCGGGTGACCATGGGCTGCGGCACCGCCTCGCGACAAGCTAGGAGAACCATGAGCGCACGCCCGGACGCCGCGCCCCAGGTCCGAAACGCCATGCACGACCTGCTCGGACAGCAGTGGGTCAAGGACCTCTTCCAGGAGGTGCGGGCCCGTCAACCCGGTTCCGGCGCGGTCGTGGAGGAGGTGCGCTCGCTGCACCCCGCCAGCCACATGCTGCGGCCCTTCCTGTCCCCCCAGCTGCCTCCCGCCATGGCCGAGGCGAGCGGGGGCAGGATCGTGGACGTCGACGGCAACGAGTACATCGACTGCCACCTGGGCTTCAGCACGCAGTCCCTGCACGGCCACAACCCCGAGCCGGTCGTGGCGTACGTGCGGGACCGGATGCGGACCGGCGTCGGCAACGGCAACCTGCACCCGCTCGAACGCGACCTGGCCCTGCTGATGCGGGAGTTCGTGCCGCACTGCGAGCAGTTCGCGTTCCTCAACTCGGGCACGGAGGCGGTGCGCACCGCCGTCAAGCTCGCCCGCGCCCACACCGGGCGCCGCATGGTCGCCAAGTTCGAAGGCGCCGTCCACGGGTCGTACGACCTGGCGGTGCACAACAGCGCCTTCTGGTACCACGGCCACCCGGCCGTCCCCTTCCCCCCGATCGGCCCGGACGGCGTCGGGCGGACGCCGTTCGAGCCCGGCGTCCCCACGGCGGGCCCGGACGACCTGCTCGTCCTGCCCAACGACACGGCCGCCGCCGTGGAGCTGATCGAACGGCACGCGGCAGAGCTGGCCTGCGTGCTGGCCGAACCGGCGCTGTCGGCCTTCCCCTTCCCGGAGGTCACCGTGCCGACGACGAGGGAGGTCGCGCTCACCTGCCGGCGGCTGGGTGTTCCCGTCGTCCTCGACGAGGTGCTCACGGGCTTCCGGTTCGGCCCCGGCGGCGCGGCGCGGGCGTTCGACATCCCCGCGGACCTGTACTGCTACGGCAAGGTCATGAGCGGCCTGGCCATCCCGATCTCCGCGGTCGGCGGCCGTGGGGAGATCATGGAGCGCGCGCGGACGAGCGGCCGGTACGCCGCGGACCTCGGCGGCAGGGTGTCCGTGGCCGGCACGCACACCGCCAATCACCTGGCGCTGTGCGCCTCGTACGCGACCCTCAGCCTACTGCGGGACAAGGGCGAGGAGTACTACGCCGAGACCCGGGCCAAGGTGACGCTCATCCGCGAGCGGCTCGCCGTCTTCCGGGCCGAGCACGGCATCCCGCTGTGGCTGACGGGTTTCGGCGACTTCATGGGCGGCTTCCAGCTGCTGCCCAAGGAGTCCTTCACCGACTACCGGGAGTACGCCGGAGCGGTGAACCCGGCGCTGTCGCTGCTGAGCCTCATGCTGCGCCTGCGGGGCGTCTACACGCTGAACTCCCCGGTGTTCTTCACCGGGGGCGCGCACGACAAGGCGGACATCGAGACCGTGGTGGCGGCGGTCACCGACAGCATGCTCACGATGCGGCGCAACGGCTTCCCCCTCGACCTCACAGCCGGCGCGGCGGCCCGGTGACCGACCGGTCGGGGACGGCGCAGGAGACCGGCGCGCAGCCCAGTGCGCACCCCCGCCGGTGGCTGGCCCTGTTCATCGTCCTGGCGGCCACGTTCATGGACCAGCTCGACGTGACGATCGTGAACGTGGCGCTGCCCGCCATCCAGCGGGACACCGGGGCGGGCTACTCGATCGGGCAGTGGGTGGTCGGCGGCTACGCGCTGGCCTTCGCGCTGCTGCTGGTCACCGGCGGCCGGCTCGGGGACATCGCCGGGCGCAGGAAGGTGTTCCTGGCGGGCGTCGCCGGCTTCACCGTCTCCTCGGCCCTGGCCGGCCTCGCCCAGAGCGGGGAGATGATGGTCGGCGCGCGGTCGCTGCAGGGGGCCTTCGCCGCGCTGATGGTGCCGCAGGCGTTGTCGGTCATCCAGGTGATGTTCCCGCCCGGCGAGCGGGTCAGGGCGATGGGCCTGTTCGGCGTCGTCATCCCGGTGGCCGCCGTCATGGGGCCGCTCGCGGGCGCCCTGCTCACGGCGGGGCCCGGCTGGCGGTGGATCTTCTGGGTGAACGTCCCGCTCGGCGTGCTCGCCCTGGCCGGCGCCGCCCGGGTGCTGCCGGAGTCGAGGTCCGACCGCCCGCTCCGGCTGGATCTGGGCGGCGTGCTGCTGCTCGGCCTCGCCTCGGTGGCGCTGATGTTCCCCCTGGTGCAGGGGCGGGAGCTGGGCTGGCCGGCCTGGTGCCTCTGGTCGATGGCCGGCTCGGTGCCGTTGTTCGCCCTGTTCTGGCTGCACCAGCGCCGGCGCGGCGACGATTCGCCGCTGGTGCCGCCGGCGCTGCTGGCCAACCGCTCGTTCGCCGCCGGGTCCGTGCTGTTGATGCTCGTCTTCTCCGGCGTCACCGCGTACTTCCTCGTCCTGGTGTGGGGGTTCCAGATCGCGCACGGCTGGAGCCCGCTGCGCATGGCGCTGACCGGCTTCGGGTGGACGGTGGGCCTGGGCGTGACCGCGAACCTGGCCGTCAGGCACGGGCCCCGCATGGGCCGCCGGCTCGTCGGCGGCGGGCTGTGCCTGATGGGCGCCGGCATGTCGGCTCTGGTCCTGGTGATCGCGCGGCAGGGCTCGGCGACGGCGTCGTGGCAGGTCTTCGCCTGTCTGGCCGTGGCGGGGCTCGGCATGGGTCTCCTCGTGCCCATCCTGGTGGACCTCGTCCTGGCCGAGGTGCCGGCGGCCGACGCGGGCGCCGGGTCGGGCGTCGCCAACGCGACGATCCAGCTCGGCGGGGCCGCGGGGGTGGCGATCATCGGTGCGCTGTTCTTCGGGCTGGCGGGGCCCGGAGCGCCGGACCCGCCCGTGTGGGTGGACGCCGCCTGGCGCGCGCTCTGCTACGTCCCGGCGGTGTTCCTCGCCGCGCTCCTGTTGGTGCCGCTCCTGCCCGGAAGAACGCGCGCCGCGGCGCCGCCGCCCGGGAAGCCGTGACGCCCGGCGCATTATTCGGAGCTTCTCACACCAGAAATGTGTTTGACCGAAAAAAGCGCATACATTCGACTCAATCCCGTCATGCAAAAGACTCGTCCAGAGGCTAGGATTCCTCGCGGGCGGCTTTCGATCTTGCCATGGACACCGCTCCGCTCCAGCACCACCGAAATGGGGAAATGCACGATGCTCATATGAGCCATGCTCACGAGCCGGCACTGACGCCGAACCCGGGGGTTTCTTCACATGGAGATGGCAACACGGTTCGGAATTCTGGGACCGCTGCACGCACGGCGCGGAAATCACACCATCACGATTAACGCGGCCAAGCAGAGGATAATTCTGGCGAAACTTCTGTTATCCGCCAACCAGGTCGTCCTGGCCGACGAGCTCACCGAGCTGCTCTGGCAGGACCGGATGCCCCGCTACACCCGCGCCTCCCTGCAGACGCACATGGCCCGGCTGCGCAGCGCCCTGGGCGACTACTCCGGTGACCGCAGGACCATCCACACCACTCCCGGGGGCTACCTCATCGAGGTCGCCGTGGAGGAGCTCGACCTCCTCCACCACCGGGCCCTGATGGAGCGCGCGGCCCGCGCCGAGGCCGCCGGGGACCTCCTCACCGAGCTCGGCCTCCTGCAGCAGGGGCTGGAGCTGTGGCGGGGCGCGCCGCTCGTGGACGTGTCGTCCGACTCCCTGCAGCGCGACGAGGTGCCGCAGCTCACCGAGGAGTGGTTCCGGGCGCTGCACCGGCGCTTCGACATCGAGCTCGCCCTGGGCAACCACGCCCAGATCGTCCCGGACCTGCGCCGTCTGGTGGCGAAGTATCCGCTGCGCGAGCACCTGTGCGGGCAGCTGATGGTGGCGTTGTTCCGGTGCGGCCGGCAGGTCGAGGCGCTGAACGCCTACGCGTCCGTCTCGGCCGTGCTGCGGCGCGAGTACGGCCTCGACGCCGGCGACGAGCTGAGACGACTGCATCACGCGGTGCTGACCGGCGACCCCGCGCTGGCCACCCGCCCCGTCCGCTACGACCTGGCCGTCGAGCCGCTCGCGACGGTCGCCCTCTGGACGGTGCCGCGCCAGCTCCCCGGCGGGGCCGGCGACTTCGTCGGACGGGACGCCCCCCTGCGCGACGCCGACGACTTCCTCGCCCGCGACCGCCCGACGGCGACCTCGATCGTGGTCGTGACCGGCCCGCCCGGGGTCGGCAAGACCGCGCTGGCCGTCCAGCTGGCGCACCGCGTCCAGGCCCGCTTCCCCGACGGCCAGCTGTACGCGCGGCTCGGCGGGACCGGCGACCGGCCCCGCGACGCTGCGGAGATCCTGGCCGAGCTGCTGCAGGCGACGGGCGTGAGCCCGTCGATCATCCCGGAGGGCCACGAGCAGCGCGCGGCCATGTTCCGCTCCCGCCTGGCCGACCGGCGCGTGCTGCTCGTGCTCGACGACGCGCTCGATGCCGAGCAGGTGCGGCCACTGCTGCCCGGCACCCCCGGATGCGCCGTGGTGATCACCAGCAGGCGCCTGCTGTCCACCCTGGCGGGCGCCTTCGCCGTGCGGCTGACGAGCCTGGAGGAGTGCGAGTCGTACCGGCTGCTGCGGACCCTGGTGGGGGCCAGGCGGATCGCCCGGGAGCCCGAGGCCGCCAGACGCGTCGCCGCCGCGTTCGGTCACCTGCCACTGGCCCTGCGGATCGCCGGCGCGCGGCTGGCCGCGCAGCCCGCGGTGAGCCTGACGGCCTTCGCCGAGCGGCTGGACGACCGGCGCCTGCTGGACGAGCTGGAGATGGGTGACCTCGGCATGCGGCGCAGCCTGGAGCGGAGCTACCTCGCGCTCGACCCGCCCGCCCGGGTCGCCTTCCGCCGGCTGGGGCTGCTGCGCGACGCCGAGATCGAGCCGTGGACGGTCGCCGTGCTGTCCGACGACGGTGACGAGCGGACCGTCGACCGCCTGATCGAGGCCAGCCTGCTCGAACCGGCCGGGCTCAACGCGATGGGCGATCCCGTCTACCGCCTGCACCCGCTGTCCGCCCTGTACGCCGCCGGCCTGGCCGAGCAGGAGAGCCCGCAGGCCGTCGAGGCGGCCATGGGCCGCTACGTGGACGCCCTGCTCGGCCTCGCCGTACGGGCCGCGCGGCGGCTGCCGCGGGCGGTGGGCCAGCTCCCGCCGCAGTCGGGCGGCGAGGTGGCGCTGCCCTCGCCCGGCACGGCCCACGTGGAGTCCCGCCCCTGGCGATGGCTGGCGGCCGAGCGCGCCCGGCTGCTCGACCTGGCCCGGCAGTGCCACGCGTACGGCTGGTACGGGCGGGCGGCGCGGCTGGTGGAGGCCGTCACCTCGCTCGCCAGGCACCGCGACGACCTGTCGGAGCTGGCCCAGTCGGCCGTCACCGTCCGGGAGAGCGGCTGGGGCCACGGCGACGAGCTGATCGGCTGGCGCGCCGAGTACTCCCGCGCCACGCTGATGATCCGGGGCGGCCGGATCGGCGAGTCGCACGGCCTGCTCGCCCGGTGCGCCGCCGCCTTCCGCAGGTTGCGCGCGCATCGGGAGCTGGCCTACGCCCTGGCCGCGCAGTCGCACGTGACGACGCTGCGCGCCGCGCCTGAGGAGGCGCGGGAGCTGTCCCGGCAGGCCCTCGACCTGGCCAGGTCGGCCGACGACGCCCACGCCGAGACGCTGGCCCTCGCCGCCACCGCCGACACGCTGCTCGCCCTGGGCCACGGGTCCGAGGCCGGGGAGGTCTACCGGGAGGTGCTGGACCGGTCCCGCGACCTGGGCGAGACGCGGTTCGAGGCGGTGGCGCTGAACCGGCTGGGCTGGTGCTCCCTGCGCGACGGCGACGTGGAGGCGGCGCACCGGCTGGCCCGCGAGGCGCGCGGGCTGCCCGGCGTCGGCGACCGGTACGGCGAGGCGCGCCCCCTCGAACTCCTGGGCGCGGTGGAGCTGCGCCGGGGACGGCACGCGGAGGCGATGAGCCTGGCCGAGACCGGCCGGCGGGTGTTCGCGCGGCTCGGTGACGCGTGCGGCGAGGCCGAGCTCGCCTGCCTGCAGGCGGAGATCCATCTCGCGTCAGGACGGCCGCGCGACGCGGTGAACCTCCTGCAGCCCACGCTCGTCCGGCTGGACGACCTGGGCGCCGCCCAGGCGCGTGGACGCGGGGCGCGGGTGCTGACCAGGGCGCGCGCCGCGCTGGGGGGTTACCAGCACCCGCCCGTCGCCTGCGCGGGCTCCCGGCGGCCGTCCGGCGGCCGCGCGGGCGAGCCGCCGCCCGACCCGGTGCCGGCCGACCCCGTGCTGGCCGACCCGGTGCTGGCCGACCCGGTGCTGGCGGACCCGTGCAGCGCCGCCTGACCGGCCCGGCGGCCCGGCCGGGCTCGTAGGCCGGGCCGGGGGAAGCCGGGCCGGGACCCGTAGGCGGGTGCGGAGGCCGGGTGGCGGGGCCGGGTGGCGGGGCCGGGCCCGTACGGGTGTCAGGCGGGCTGGACGGGCACGAAGTCCACGTCGAGCAAGTCCGCCACGGCCCGCAGGTCGGCCGCCCGGTGACCGGTGCCGAGGGCCCAGTGGTGGGAGATCCCGCTGGCGCTCCAGGCGTCGGTCCACTCCCCCGGGTCGCAGCCGAAGTCCACCCGGGAGGTGGTGTTGCCGATCTGCAGCAGCGGGCCGGACACGACCTCGCCCTCCGAGACGACGAACCCGAAGCGCCCGTCGCGGGCCTGACGCAGGCCGAACGCGGTGACGGGCCCCTGGGTGACGTCGAACTCGACCGACACGCCCCAGCCGCGCT
Organism: Nonomuraea indica; assembly: GCF_002850745.1. Classification (GTDB taxonomy): domain Bacteria; phylum Actinomycetota; class Actinomycetes; order Streptosporangiales; family Streptosporangiaceae; genus Nonomuraea; species Nonomuraea indica. The sequence goes on along the minus strand of NZ_KZ559477.1, from coordinate 217,260 downwards.
TGCCGTGGTAGACGCCGAGGCCGCGCAGCAGCGGGCGGCGCGAGCTGATCGCCAGGTGGGCCGGACCGTCATGGCCCATCTCCACATGACCCCGGGCGAAGTCGAGCGCCTGCAGCTCGGTGAACGAGCCGCCGCCGCCCAGCCGGTCCATGATCAGCATGGCCAGTGAGGTGCGCAGCTCGTACTCGCCGGCGGCCGGCACGCCCCGGGCGGTGAGCAGGGACGCGCCGAGGATCATGCCGGCGCCGAGCCGCTCGTGGATCTCTCCGTCGAGCCCCCGGTGGTAGTAGGCCAGGCTGTCCAGCTCGAAGTCGGCCACCAGCCGATCCAGCCCGACCGAGACGCGGGCGGCCCAGGACAGGTCCTCCTCGTTGACCGAGTCGGCCAGCTCGAAGACGTCGCGGGCGACCCGCGTGCGCTCCTCGGCCTCGGCGTCGGTCACCTTCTCCACCCGTACGCGCAGGTCGTCGAACTCCAGCACCTCGACGTGCCCGCCGAGATTGGCGCTGACCAGCGTGAGGTCCGTGGCCACGTCGAGCATGCCCGGGTAGAGGTGGCCCATGAGGCCGTGCCGCCCGTGCCGGAGCGCGGCCCGGACACCCGCCGCCCGCACCCACCGGGAGATCTTCTGCCACGCCCGCTCGTCCTCCAGGTAGCCGGAGACGGACCGGAACGGGATGCCGCAGCGCATGAAGGCGTTGGCCATCTCCGGCAGCGGGCAGGCGCCGCAGTAGGCGAGCCACTGCCCGGTGTCGAAGGTGGCGTGCTCCATCGACTCGGTGGGCTGCAGGTTGATGAGCAGCACCGGCGCGCCGCTGCGCTGCGCCACGGGCACCAGCATGGTGGCGGTCATGTAGGTGGTGAGGAAGCCGACGATGAGGTCGCAGCCCGCCTCGCGCAGCCGTTCGGCCGCCGCGGCGCCCTCCTGGGCGTCGGAGATGAAGCCGACGTCGACCACCTCGCAGTCCAGCTCCCGCATCCGTTCGGCCACCCGGGCGGACGAGCGCCGCAGCTGGGGCAGCAGATCGGGGAACTGGGGCCAGTAGGCGCCGAGCCCGCCGGCGACCAGGCCGACCTTGGTGCGTCTCGGGGTGACGCGGGGGTATGTGCTCACGAAGATCCCTTTCATGATCCCGACTGTGATCCCTATCGGGACCCTTTCTGTGATCCCGGCTGTCAGCGCACCTCGACCTCGATGACGCGCGTGTAGTCGTTGGCGCCGTTCGAGGCCAGCGCGACGATGCGGACGGCGTCGGCGCTGACGGCCGGGAAGTCGGACCGGACGCTGCCGGCGGTGTTGCCGCGCACCTGCGCCACCGTCCGCCACTGGCCGGCCAGGCCGGTCTGGACGTCCCAGTCGCGCAGCCCCACCCTCGACGCCGGGTAGCGCTCGGTGTCGAGGGTGTACAGGTCCACGCGGGAGACCTGCTTCGGCCCGCCCAGGTCGATGGCAAGGGTGTCCGGCCAGGCCCTGGCGGTGGCGTCGTTCCAGCCGTTGCCACCGGCCCAGCTGTTGGAGCCCGGGTCTCCGTCGACGACGCTGCAGGGCGGGTAGTTGGCGTTGGTGTGCTGGGAGGAGGCGGTGACCGGCCGCCGCAGCGCGTGGTTGCCGCCGTTGTCGAGCCGGTCGAGGGCGACCACCTCGACGGGCACGGTGAGTGTCCGGCGGGAGGCGCGCAGGCGCAGGTCGTACGTGCCTTCGGGGGTGTCCGGGGGGACGGCGACGAGCAGCTTCGCGCCCACGTCGTGACCGGGCGGCAGGTAGCTGGACAGCATCGAGCGGGACACGCCCAGGGGCGGGTCGACGTCCACGAACAGGTCGGCGAAGCGGGCCCTGCCGGTCTCGCCGCGCATGCCGATCTCCATCCGGGCGGGGCAGGCGGGGTCCACGCCGAGCGGGGCGACCAGCCGGTCCGTGCCGGCGATCGGGGTCACGCCCTTGGAGCCGGGGCCGGGGGTGGTGGACCCGGAGGAGGGCTTCGTGGTGGGGGCCGGGGGCTCGTTCCCGGTGGCGGCGGCGCCCGCGGCGGGACCGGCCAGGACGGTGACGGCGGCGACGGCGAGCGCGGCGGCGAGGTGACGCATGATCGTTCCTTCCTCTCAGAGTGCCTGCAGGCCGGGGGCGCCGTCGAGCGTCACCAGGCTGGCCCGGGTGGAGACCGGGGCGCCCGGCCGGTCCACGTAGGGGATGACCTTGTAGTCGGTCCGCCACTGGTCCCGGGTGACCTCGCAGGACACGTAGCCGCGCTGGTAGCTGGAGAACCTGAGGTGCGGGTTGACCGGGTCGCTGCCGCCCGGCGGCAGTCCCGTGCCGGCGTTGCCGTTGCCGCCGCTGCTGATCGAGGTGCCGACGAACTCCACGCCGACCGTGCGTGAGGCCGGGTCGTCGAAGTCGGCCTTGAGCTCGCCCGCCAGGTTGTAGTGGATGTCGCCGGTGAGCACCACGGGGTTGCGCACCTGGCGGTCGAGCATGCCCTGGAGCACGCGGTCCTTGGCGGCCTTGTAGCCGTCCCAGAGGTCCATGCTGAGCCGCTGGGCGGGCCCGGGGTCGAAGTCGAGCTGCATCATGGCGATCTGCTGGGCGAGCACGTTCCACCGGGCGCGGGACGCTCCGAGGCCGTCGAGCAGCCACTTCTCCTGCTCGGCGCCGAGCATCTGCCGGGCCGGGTCGAGCCGTTCGGCACAGCCGGTCTGCTGGCCGTCGCCGCAGACCTGGTCGTCGCGGTACTGGCGGGTGTCGAGCACGTTGATCTCGGCGAGGTCGCCGAAGGTGAAGCGGCGGTGCAGCCGGGCGTCGGGCCCGGTCACGGCGGGCACCCGCAGCGGCAGGTTCTCCCAGTAGGCGCGGAAGGCGTTGGCGCGGATGACCAGGTAGTCCTGTTCGGTCACCTCGCCGCCCGGGCCGTGGCGGCCCGCCCAGTTGTCGAGCACCTCGTGGTCGTCCCATGTGACGATCCACGGCGCCCGCTGGTGGGCGGCCTGCAGGTCGGGGTCGCTCTTGTAGAGGCCGTACTGGACGCGGAAGCGGTCGAGGGTGTCGCACTGCACCCGGAACTGCTCGGGAACGGCGGTGCGGCGCGCTCCGCCGGTGGGCAGGATGCCGTACTCGTAGACGTAGTCGCCGAGGTGGAGGACGACGTCGGGGTTCTCGTCGGCCAGGTGCCGGTAGGCGGTGTAGAAGCCGTCCTGCCACAGCGCGCAGGAGGCGAAGGCCAGCCGCAGCGCGTCAGGGCTGCTGCCGGGGGCCGGGGCGGTCTTGGTCCTGCCGACGGGGCTGATCTCGGTGCCGGCGCGGAACCGGTAGAAGTACTCCCGGCCGGGCCGCAGCCCCGTGGCGTCCACGTGCACGGCGTGCCCGTACTCGGGGCGGGCCCAGGCGGAGCCGTGGCCGGCGCGGCGGGTGAACGCCTCGTCCTCGGCGATCTCCCAGTCAACCTTGATCTTGTTGTACGGCAGGCCGCCGAGCGGCTCCAGCGGCCGGACGGCCAGGCGCGTCCAGAGGATCACCCGGTCGGGCAGCGGGTCACCGGAGGCGACGCCGAGCTGGAAGGGGTAGTCGCCCCTGATCGAGGCGCGGGCCGTCCACGGATCGGCGAGGTTGGTGGTGAAGGCCAGGGCGATCGCCGCGCCACCGAAACGGAGTAAGGAGCGGCGGGAGGCACCGTGCATGGCGGTTCCTTGGCTGCGAGGGGGTGGGGGTCCCCACTTTGTAACAGGCAGCCGAGCTCTTAACAAGAGTTGCGTTAAAAAGACACCCATCCGGCGTTACATCTGGGCCACCCGGACGTTGCCGTGGTGGTCGCGCAGCCGCTGCAGCGTCTCGGCGGGGGCGCGGGAGTCGACCACGATGTCGTCGAACTCGTCGAGCGGCGCCACCCGGTGCAGCGCGACCCGGGCGAGTTTGGAGTGGTCGACGGCCAGGATGCGACGCCTGCCCGACCGCAGCATCGCCCGTTTGACCAGCACGATCTCCTGCTCCTGGTGGAAGGCGTACCGCTCGGAGACGGCCGAGGTGGACACCACGACCGCGTCGGCGCTCACCGCCTCCACCGCGTCCACGCAGCCGAGGCCGAGGAACGAGTCATGCGTGCTGTGATATTCGCCCCCGAGCGCGATAAGCCGGATGTCGGGGCTGTCCACCAGCAGCCTGATGATCTCCAGGAAGTTGGTCAGCACCGTCAGCGGCGCCGACTCCCTCAGGTGGCGGGCGACGGCGAGCGCCGTGGTGGAGTCGTCGAGCATGACGGAGCCGCCCAGCTCGATGAGCTCCGCGACCAGCCGGCCGATCGCGTCCTTCTCGGCCGTGTGCGCCTTGAGCCGGTAGGCGATGTTGCTCTCGAAGACGTTGGAGGCCTGGGCGGTGGCGCCGCCGCGGACCTTGCGCACCATGCCCTGACGTTCCAGCTCGTCGAGATCCCGGTGGACGGTCATCACGCTGACTGAGAAGATCTCAGCCAGGTCGGTGACCGAGGCCGAGCCCTGCCGCACGATGTGCTCGGCCATGCCGTGCCGCCGGGCCGTCCTGTTCGACGTGTGCTGCCGCGTGTTCACTGAGCCCCTATCTCGCCCGGACGGTCGCGAATCATAACCTTGACACCCCTCTCGGGCGACTCGTACCCTCCCTGAAACCCGGCTTTTTAACAAAGCCTTAGTGAAGATAACAATCCCTGACGGTCGGAGGTGGGCCTTGAGTGCGCTGCCCTACGGTCTGCGGTGCGACCATCGCACGACCCCGCTGGGCGTGTCCGGTTTCCCTCTGCTGTCCTGGCGGCTGCGCGGAGCCGACCCGGTCTCCTTCCAGGTGGAGGTGGACGGCGTCTGGTCCAGCGGCCGCGTGACGGACCCGGCCGCGGTCGGCACCCGGTACGACGGGCCGCCGCTGCGTCCCGGCACCCGCTACGACTGGCAGGTGACGCTGTGGGGCCGCGACGGCGTGCCCGGCACCGCCCGCTCGTGGTTCGAGACCGGGCTCGACGCCTGGTCGGCGGCCTGGATCGCGGCCGACCCCGACGCCGTGGAGCACGTCGACCCGCCCACCGAGGGCGAGCTGGCGCTGCCCGACCACGGCCTGCTGCCCTGCCCCCAGCTCCGCCGCGCCTTCCACACCCGCTCCCCCGTGACCGCCGCCCGGCTGCACATCAGCGCCAAGGGGCTCTACGAGGCCGCCGTCAACGGTCACCGGGCGGGCGACGGGCTGCTCACCCCCGGGTGGACCGACTACCGCAAGCGCATCCAGTACCAGACCCTGGACGTGACGCGGTGGATCACCGAGGGGGAGAACGTCCTCGGCGTCACGCTCGCCGACGGCTGGTGGAGCGGCTACGTGGGATTCGACCCGCGCCGGCCCGGCTACCACTACGGCCGCTTCCCCGAGCTCATCGCCGAACTGCACCTGACCTACGCCGACGGCTCGGCGGAGGTGGTCGGCACCGACGCCACCTGGCGCGTGGCCCCCGGCCACGTCCGCTACGCCGACCTGCTCAAGGGCGAGTGCCACGACCTGCGCGCGGCCACGCCCGGCTGGGACCGGCCCGGCTTCGACGACTCCGCCTGGCGGCCGGTCGTCGTGACGGGCCACGACCACACGGTCCTGGCGCCCGCGCCGGACGAGCCGGTCAGGCGGATGCGCCGGATCGCCCCGGTCGCCGTCACCCGGCTCGGCCCCGCCACGCACCTCGTCGACTTCGGGCAGAACCTGGCGGGCCGGCTCCGCCTGACCATGCCGGAGGCGGAGCCCGGGACGACGGTGACCATCAGGCACGCCGAGACACTGGACGGCGCCGGGCGGCTCGACACCGCCAACCTGCGCACGGCCGACGCGACCGACGTGCTCGTCAGCGCGGGTCCCGCCACGGTGTTCGAGCCCGGCTTCACCTACCACGGCTTCCGCTACGCCGAGATCAGCGGGACGGCGGAGCCGGTCGAGGTGTCGGCCGTCGTGCTGCACAGCGACATGTCGTGGACCGGCGCGTTCGAGTGCTCCGACCCGGAGATCAACCGGCTGTGGCGGAACATCGAGTGGGGCCAGCGCGGCAACTTCGTCAGCGTGCCGACCGACTGCCCGCAGCGTGACGAGCGGCTGGGCTGGATGGCCGACGCGCAGGTGTTCCTGCCGACGGCCTGCTTCAACGCCGACGTCGCCGCGTTCTTCGCCAAGTGGCTGCGCGACGTGCGCGACGCGCAGACCCCCGACGGCGGCTTCCCCAACGTGGCTCCCCGGCTCAGCGGCGTCGCCGAGGAGGGCGCGCCCGGCTGGGCGGACGCGGGCGTGCTCGTCCCCTGGCACCTGTACCAGGTGTACGGCGATCCCGCCTTCCTCGACGTGGACTCGATGGCCGCGTGGGTGGACCTCGTGCACCGCCACAACCCCGACTTGATCTGGCGCGCGAGGACCGGCCCGCACTACGCCGACTGGCTGGCGCCCGGCCCGGCCACCCCGCGCGAGCTGCTGGCCACGGCCTTCTTCCACCGCAGCGCCGACCTGACCGCCCGGGCCGCCGCCGTGCACGGCCGCACCGCCGACGCCGAGCGCCTTCGCCGGCTGGCGGAGGACATCGGCACGGCCTTCATTAAAACGTTCTTACGAGCGCCGGGCCGGCTGGTGGGCGACACCCAGACCGGCTACCTGCTGGCCCTCGCCTTCGGCCTGCTGCCGCCGGAGCAGACCGCCCCGGCCGCGCGGCGGCTGGCCGAACTGGTCGAGCGGCACGGCCCGCAGACCGGCTTCCTCGGCGTCGGCCTGCTCTGCCCGGTGCTGTCCGAGCACGGCCGAGCCGACCTGGCGCACGCGCTGCTGCGCCGCACCGACCCCCCGTCGTGGCTCCACCAGGTGCGCAACGGCGCCACCACGGTCTGGGAACGCTGGGACGGCGCGGGCGCGCCGTCCATGAACTCCTTCAACCACTACGCGTTCGGCTCGATCGGCGCCTGGCTGTACGGCGGCGTGGCCGGCATCGGCCAGGCACCCGATTCGGTGGCCTGGCGCGAGCTGGTGATCCGTCCACTGCCCGGCGACCTGACCTGGGCCCGGGCCTCCTACGAGTCGGTGCGCGGCCGGATCGCGGTGTCGTGGAAGCGCGCCGGCGGCGCCTTCGACCTCGCCGTGACCGTCCCGCCCGGCGCCACCGCCACCGTTCACCTGCCTGACGGCCAGACCCATCACGTGCCCTCGGGGGACCATCTCTTCCGCTCGACCCAGGAGACATGACCATGACCGACCTGCGCAACGCCCGGGTGAGCCGCGCCCAGTTCTTCCGCATGATGGGCGGCCTCGCCGCGGCCGCGGTCGCCACCACCGCCTGCTCGACCCGGCCGCAGACCACGACCACCACCACCGGTGGCCAGAGCGCGACCGAGCTGAAGTTCGTCGGGGTGTCCGACCAGAAGGCGCCGATGGACGCCGTGCTGGCCGGCTACCAGCAGGCCAAGCCGTCGGTGCGGCTGACACCCTCCTACGCGCCCACCGACCAGGTGCAGACCTCGCTGCGCACCCAGCTCGGCGCGGGCAACGCGCCCGACCTGCACGTGGTGTATCCCGGCAACGGCAGCGCGATGTCGATGAGCCAGATCGCCGGGGCCGGGCTGTTGGCCGACCTGTCCGCGCAGGCATGGGCGGCGACGATCCCCACCGGGTTCAAGCCGGCCTTCCAGCTCGACGGCAAGACCTACATGTACTCGGCCGGGTCCTCGGTCATCGGCGCGGTCTACAACAAGAAGGTCTTCGAGAAGGCCGGCGTCGAGCAGCCGCCGACCACGTGGAGCGAGTTCCTGGCGCTGTGCGGCAAGCTGAAGAAGGCCGGTGTGGTGCCCATCGCGCTGGGCGCGCAGACACCGTGGGTCACCCAGCTCATCACGTACGCGCTGGTCCCCTCGACCGTCTACGCCAAGGACCCGACCTTCGACGACAAGCAGCTCGCCGGGCAGGCCAGCTTCGCCGACTCCGGCTGGCGCCAGGCCATGGAGATGTACCTGGAGCTGCAGAAGCGCGGCTTCTTCAACGACAACCCGAACGGCACCACGTTCGAGCAGCAGACCTCCATGGTCGCCACCGGCAAGGCGGCCATGGCGATCCAGGTGTCGGCCGTGCTGCCGGACTTCCGCAAGGCCGCCTCCTCGCCGGACGACCTGTCGATGTTCCCGCTGCCCGGGGCCGACGACGCGGCGTCCGTGTGGATCCCCGCAGGCGTGGTCGTCGGGCTGGGCGTCAACGCCAAGGGCAAGAACGTCGAGGAGGCCAAGGCGTTCGTCGACTTCCTCGGCAAGCAGGAGAACATCAACGCCTGGGCCAAGGCGATCTCCGCGATCCCGCTCACCCAGGACGCCGGCTCGACCATCGACCCGGCGGTGGAGTCGTTCCTGCCGTTCACCAAGGACCGCGCGGTGCCGTTCATGGACCAGCGCTGGCCCAACGCCGAGGTGCAGCCGGTCCACTTCGCGGTGGTCCAGGAGCTGCTCTCCGGCAAGGCGACGGTGGACGAGGCGCTGAAGAAGATGGACGAGGCGTACCGCAAGTGACTCATCTGACTGTCGACAAGCCGCCCCGGTCGCGCCCGGCCCCCGCCGCGCGGCCGGGCGGGCTGCGGCGCTTCAGCGCCTCCTCCCCGTCCTGGCTGTTCGCCGCGCCGGCCCTGCTGGTCTACGCGGCGGTGGTGCTCTACCCGGCCGCCGCCGGCGTGGTGTACGCCTTCACCGACTGGAGCGGCATCGGGCAGGACATGTCCTTCGTCGGAGCGGCCAACTTCCTGGCGCTGCTGGACGACGAGCAGGCCATGGGCTCGATCGGCAACACGCTGCTGCTGACCCTGGCGATCGTGGCCGTGCAGAACGGCGTGGGGCTGCTGCTGGCACTCGGCGTGCACGCCAGGCTGCGCAGCCGGGCCGTGCTACGGGTGGTCTTCTTCTCGCCCGTGGTCGTCAGCCCCGTGATGGTGGCCTTCCTGTGGAAGTACGTCTACAACCCCGACCCGTCGGCCGGTCTGAACGGGCTCCTCGGCCTGCGGATCGACTGGCTGGGCGACCCCTCCGTGGCTCTGTGGTCGATCGCCGGCATGGTGGTGTGGCAGTACGCCGGGTACTCCATGGTCATCTTCCTGGCCGGGCTGGAGGGAGTGCCCAAGGAGCTGCACGAGGCGGCGATGATCGACGGCGCCGGCACCTTCCAGCGCTTCCGCTACGTCACCTGGCCGATGCTGGCGCCCGCGGTGACGATCAACCTGATGCTGTCCACGATCGGCGGGCTCAAGCTGTTCGACCAGGTCTTCGCCGCGACGAACGGCGGCCCCGGCTACGCCACCGAGACGCTGTCCACGGTGCTGTACAAGCAGGCGTTCGTGTTCGGCAAGTTCGGCTACAGCACCGCGATCGCGCTGGTCCTGGCGCTGTTCGTGGCGGCGGTCTCCCTCGTCCAGATCTCCTATCTGCGCAGCCGGGAGGTGGCCTCGTGAGAAGGACGTTCGTGCTGGAGATCGTCATGGTCGCGGTGGCGGTCGCGTTCATGTTCCCCGTCTACATCCTGATCTCGCTGTCGCTGAAGGACCCCGCGCAGATCTCGCAGACCCCGCTGGCCCTGCCAGCCCCGCCCACCCTGGACAACTTCGGCAAGGCGTGGTCGGCCGCGGCGCTCGGGCCGTCGCTGGTCAACAGCACGGTGATCACCGTGGTCAGCCTGGTCGCGCTGGTGGCGCTCGGCTCGTTCGCCGCCTACTTCCTGGCGCGGGCGCACAGCCGGCTGGGCTACGGCCTGTACATCCTGTTCCTGCTGGGCATCGTGCTGCCGTTCCAGCTCGGCATGATCCCGCTCTACGAGCTGGTCAACGATCTCGGCCTGCTCGGCACGCACACCGGGATGATCCTCTTCTACACCGGCATCCAGCTCCCCTTCACCGTGTTCCTCTACACCGGTTTCATCCGCGCGCTGCCCCGCGACTACGCCAGCGCCGCCCAGATCGACGGGGCCTCCCATCTGACCGCCTTCACCCGCGTGGTCTTCCCGCTGCTGCGGCCGATCACCGGCACGGTGCTGATCCTCAACGCCGTCTTCGTCTGGAACGACTTCTTCACCCCGCTGCTGTACCTGGGCGGCTCCGGGTTCGAGACGGTCCCGGTGAGCGTCTTCGCCTTCGTCGGCCAGTACGTCTCCGACCACGGCCTGGTCTTCGCCGGGCTGGTCCTCGGCGCGCTGCCGATCGTGCTGATCTTCCTGCTGCTCCAGCGCTACGTCATCAAGGGCTTCTCCAGCGGGCTCAAGGGATGAACCTCTTCGACGTCCTGCGCGACCCGCCCGCCTCCCACAGCCCGGCGGCCATCTGGTGGTGGAGCGGCGAGCCGCTGCGCCGGGACCGGCTGCGCTGGCAGATGGAGCGCCTGGTGGCGGGAGGCGTGCGCAACCTCGTCATCCTCAACCTGGCGCCGTCGGGCCCGCTCTTCGGCGCCGACGCCGACGACCCGCCCTTCCTGTCGCCCGCCTGGTGGGAGCTGCTCGACCAGGTCTGCGCCGACGCGCACGAACTGGGCGCCTTCCTGTGGTTCTACGACCAGCTCGGCTTCTCCGGCGCCGACCTGCAGGCCCGCCTCGTCCAGGAGAACCCGGACTTCGCCGGGCAGTGGCTGGCGGCCGACGGGTCGATCACGAGGCGGGGCTTCGACTACCTGTCCCGCGAGGCGTGCGCCACGCTGCTGGACCGGGTGCACGGCGAGTTCGAGCGCCGGGTCGGCCACTGGTTCGGCTCGGTGATCGCCGGGTCGTTCCAGGACGAGCTGCCGACCCTGCCGACCTGGTCGGCGTCCTTCGCCCGGGAGTACGCGGCCCGGCGCGGCGCGGAGTTCTCCCTGGCCGACCCTGACTGGCTGGCCTACCAGCGCACCCGCGCCGAGCTTGCGGAGGAGGCGTTCTTCCGCCCGCTTGCCGAGTGGCACCGGCGCAACGGGCTCATCGGCGGCTGCGACCAGCAGGATCCGGCCCGCGCCGGGCATCCCGTCGACGGGGTGCGCCTCTACGCCGACTACGCCCGTACGCACCGCTGGTTCGGCGCCCCCGGCTCCGACCACCACGGCGACGCGCGGCTGCACTCCTCCCTCGCCCACCTGTACGGCCGGTCGCGCACCTGGATCGAGGCGTTCCACTCCAGCGGCTGGGGCGGCACGCTGGAGGAGACCCTCGACTGGCTGCTGCCGTGGCTGCGCGCGGGCGCCACCCTCTACAACCCGCACGCCGTCTACTACACGACCCGGCGCGGCTGGTGGGAGTGGGCGCCGCCGTCCACCGACTGGCGCCAGCCGTACTGGCGGCACCACCGCGTCTTCGCCGACGCCGTGACCCGCCTGTGCGCGGCCCTGTCGCTGGGCCGCCACGCCTGCGACGTGGCCGTCCTGCTGCCCACCGCGACCGCGCAGGCCGGTACCCCGGCCGACGGCGGGGCCGAGCCGGCGGGCGAGGCGGTGCGGGCGCACGAGGTCTACCGGGAGCTCGTGGGCGACATGGCCTGGTTCGCCACCGCGCCCGGCGTGCTGGACCGGCTCTGCCTGGACGCCGACGTGATCGACGACGACTCGGTCCGCCGCGCCGCCGTGGCGGACGGGCGGCTGACGGTCTCCACCGAGGCCTACCGGGCCGTGGTGCTCCCCGCCGTCACGACCCTGGACGAGGACGTCGCGGCCCGGCTCGCGGAGTTCGCCGCGGGCGGCGGGCTGCTCGTGGCGGTGGGCGCGCTGCCGGACGCGCCGGTCCTGCGGGCCGCGTTCGACGCCGGCACCGCCCGCTTCGCGGCGTCGGGCGAGGACCTGGGCGAGGCGCTGGCCGGGCTCCCCCGGCGGGTGGAGGCGCCGGTGCCGCCGCTGGTCCGGGAGGTCGGCGACACCACGCTGGTCTTCCTCACGGCCGCGTTCCCCATGGCCAGCCGGATCGGCGTGGGCCGGCCCGAGGAGCGCGGCGTGGAGCTGGGCTGGCTGGACGCCGCCATCGACTTCGACCCCGGCCGGTACGCCCGCGAGATGCGGGTCAGGGTCCGAGGGGTCTCCGGGACACCGCTGCTCGCCGGCCTGTTCGGCGGCGGGACGCGGGCGCTGCCGTACACGGTGGACGGCGACGCGGTGGAGGTGGTCGTGCCGTTCGACGACGGCCCCGCCGCGCTGCTGGTGTTCGGCGGCGGACAGACGGGCGGGGGGCCGGGCGGGCAGGCAGCGCCCGCGCCGCCCCGCCCGTCGTACCACGCCGCGGTCGACCTCGGCGACGAGTGGGACGTCGAGCTGGTGCCGACCCTGGACGACACCTGGTCGGACTTCGGCGCCCGGGCGGCCGTGGAGCGCTGGACGCTGCGGACGCCGGACGGCGAGCCGGTGCACGCCACCTTCGGCCCGCGCGGCGAGCAGCGGGTGGACGACGGGCCGTGGACCCCGGCCGTCTGGTCGGCCTCGCGCGGGCTGCGCAAGGACCCGATCCATCGCCCGACGCTCGGCCCGAAGGGGCACGTGCCGGTGGAGTTCCTCGCCTTCGGCCCGGTCCCCGCCGGCGGGCGGGCCCGCTTCCGCAGCGTGCTCACCGTGCCGCCGGGGCCCGGCGGCTGGCTGGCGGTCGGCGCCGGCGCGGCGAAGACCGTCCGGCTGGACGGCGCGGAGGTGCCCCTCAACGACGCCGGGTACGCCGCCGTCTCGCGCGCGCCGGTGCCGCCCGGGACGTACGCGCTGGACCTGCTGCTCGTCCCGGACGAGGAGCACGACCTGCGCGCGCACGTCTGCCTGCTGGCCGATCCGGCCGACGCGGCGTGGCCGGAGTGGATCGCCGGCTCGCCGCTGGAGACGACCGTGCGCGTGGGCGGGCCGCCGTACGAGGTGCTCCAGGTGGCCTCGACCGCGTTCTGCCGGGTGCTGGTCAACGGCGAGGAGGCGGGCAGGCAGGGCGGCTTCGACCCGTACGCCGAGGCGGACATCCCCCGCGTGCGCCGCTACGACGTCGCCCACCTGCTGCGGCCGGGCGACAACACGATCACGGTGGAGTCGGACGGCTGGGTGCTGACCGACGGGCTGGCCGTGTCCGGCCCGGGCTGGGCGGCGGGCGTCCGGGTGCGGAGGCGCCAGCACGGCGATCCGGCCGCCCTGTGGCTGCGCACGCGGCCGCACCCGCTGCCCGAGGCCGGCTGGCTGGACGGGCGCCCGACGGCGCTGCCCGCCGTGTTCGCGGTGCCGGGCAGCCGGCCGGGGGTCGAGCGTCTGCTGTTCGACCCGCCGCCCGGCGTGACCGGGATCGAGGTGGACGCGGCCGGGCCGGTGGAGGTCCGCGGCGACGAGCTGTGGGTGACGACGGTCCCCGGCGCGCAGGCGGGGGCGGCGCTGTCCGGGCCCGTCCGGTTCGCCTGCGGGCCGGGCCGCATGCGGCTCGGCGACTGGGAGGACCACGGGCTGGAGGGCTACAGCGGCGGCGTCCGCTACCGCACCACGGTCCGCGCGGCGGCGGGGCCCGGCCTGGTCGACCTGGGCCGGGTCCGCGGCACGGCCGAGGTGACGGTGAACGGGCGGCCGTGCGGGATCAGGGTGTGCTCGCCGTACACCTTCGACGTCCGGCTGGACGACGGCGACAACACGATCGAGGTGCTCGTCCTCGGCACCCTCGGCCCCTACCTGGACGAGGTGAGCCCGACGCACTTCGTCTTCCCGGGCCAGCGCAGCACCGGCCTGTTCGGCCCGGTCCGCCTCCTCCTGGCCTCCTGAGCCGCCTCGGGGAGGAGGCCCGGGCCGGTGGCGGGCGGCGCCCGGCGTTCAGGCCGAGCCGGGCGGCCGGTCCGCCTCGCGGCCCGCCGGGCGGCGGAGGCGTCGCAGCAGCAGCCGGAACCCGACCACGCAGCCCACGATCACGGGCGGCACCAGCCAGCTCCAGGCCCCGAGGCCGGACCCGAACTCGCGGTAGGAGACGCCGAGGGCCATCCCCGCCCCGGCGTACAGGCACGACCACACGAGCGCGGCGGGGGCCGCCCAGGCGATGAACCGCCGGTACGGCATGGCCAGCGTCCCGGCGACGACGGGGACCAGGGCGTGCACCACGGTGACGAACCGCGACCCGAAGACGGCGGGCCCGCCGCGGCGCACGAGGTAGCTCTCGGCCCGCGCCCAGTTGACGGCGCCGACCCGCCGGCCGACCCGGCCGCGGCGGACGGCCGGGCCGAAGCGGCGTCCGATCAGGTAGCCGAGCGTCTCCCCCGCGAGGCAGCCGGCGGTGGCGGCCGCGACGACGAGGGCGAGGCGTGCCGGCGAGTCGGCGGCCGACCCGGCCAGCAGGACCACCGCGTCGCCGGGGACGAACAGCCCGACGAGCAGCGAGGTCTCCACGCACATGAAGAGCGTGGTGGCCGCGCAGAGCACCATCGGAGGCAGGCCGCTCAGGAAGTCGAGGATCCGGGTCACGTGCCGGGGACCGCCCATGCCGGCGACGGCGACGACGTCATCAGGTGAATTCCCATCGTTTCGGATGCTCTCGGAGCAGGCGGCACGGACTGCGCGATGATTTCTCCCCCACCATAGGCAGGTATATCCCGCCGGGATGAACGACGCCGGTTTTTCCAGGGTCGCTTCAGGGAAATCCCGGGGCGGTCTCAGGGACCCTCCCCGTTGCCGCCGGCTCCCGCGTTCCACGATCGTGGGAGACGATCCGGAGCAGGCGCTGCCGGAGCTCCGCCCGGTGACATCCCCACCCGGAATGACGATGTCCGCTCAGCCGACTCCGACAGGGATATTTCCCCCAATCCACCTCCTTTTCGGTATTTCCGAGCAGAAGGAAGAGGATATGCACCCGGCCTTTCTCCATGCGGCAGACGACGGCGCAGCCGGCGGTCAGCCGCTGCGCGTGCTCATCGGCGCCGACGCCTACCCTCCAGAGGTGGGCGGCACGGCGCTGTCCGTCCGCGGGCTTCCCGGCGAGCTGGCCGCGCGCGGCCACGACGTCCACGTGGTGTGCCGGTCCCGGCACGGGCCGCCGCGGGCCGGGCGGGAGGGCGACGTCATGGTGTACCGGCTGCGCTCGGTGCCCCTGCCCGGCTCCCGGGCGGGACGGACGGCCCTGCCGCCGCTCCTGACCGGGCCAGTCCGGCGGCTGACCGAGCTGCTGGTCGGGCGGATCGCGCCGGACGTGGCCCACGTGCACGGCGCGTCCGCCGTGGCCCGCGCGGTGCTCGGCGCGGCCCGCGCGCAGGGCGTCCCGGTGGTGGCCTCGGCCGAGCCCCTGCCGGAGCCCACGTCCGTGGCCGCCCGCCTGACGTGGCGTGACGCCGTCCGGGCCTTCGGCCTCGCCGGCCACGTCACGGCGCCCACCGAAGCGGCGGCCCGGCTGCTCGCCGCCGCCGGGCTGGCCAGGCCCGTCGAGACGGTGCCGGGCGGCGTCGACCTCAGCCGGTTCCGGCCGCCGGAGGAGCCGCGCTCGCGGGCCCGCGGCCTGCTCGGCCTGCCCGACCGCGCCACGGTCCTTTCGGTCGGCCGGCTGGACGCGCGCGCGAGGCAGGAGGACCTGATCCGGGCGCTGGCGTACGTGTGCCGCCGCCTCGACGTCCAGGCCGTCCTCGTCGGCGGAGGGCCCCGGCGGGCCCGGCTGCAACGGCTGGCGCGCCGGTGCGGCCTGACCGGCCGGGTGCACGTCCTGGATCCCGTCCCCGAGGAGACGCTGCCCCTGCTCTACGCCGCGGCCGACGTCCTCGCCGTACCGGGCGCCGCCGGCTCCGAGAGCGCCGCGACGCTGGAGGCGCTCGCCAGCGGCCTGCCCGTCGTGGCGGCCGGATCCGGCGCGCCCGGCCGGCTGGTGCTGCCGGGCCGCACCGGCCACCTGTACGCCCCGGGCGACGTCCGCGCCCTGGCCCGCCGGCTGGCCGGGACGCTCGCGGAGGAGGCGTCGGACGCGATGGGGGGCGTCTGCCGCGCCGTCGCGGCCACCCACGACCGGGTGCGCACGGTGACGAGGTTCGAGGAGATCTACGTCTCCCTGGCCCGGACGCGCCGGCGCCCCCTCCCGGACGTCAGGACGTCCTGTCCGCCACCAGCACCCGGAACGCCAGCCCCGGCACGTCGAAGCGGCGGCCCCTGGTGAAGCCCGCCGCGGTGAGCATGCGGTCGTAGGCCGGGACCGAGTGCACCTCACCCTCGAACGTCCACGTCAGCATGAGGATCGAGAACAGGTGCGGAGCCGGGTCCTCGGCCGGTGGGGCGTCGCCCAGCGTGAAGCCCACGAGCACGATCTTGCCGTCCGGCTTGACCGCCGGAGCCAGCCGGGCGAGCAGCTCGCCGGCCTTCTCCTCCGAGAAGTGGTGCAGGACGTTCGTCACCATCACCACGTCGTACGGCCCGCCGAGCGGCACCTCGAACATGTCGCCCGGCAGCCGGTGCAGGCGGTCGGCGACCCCCATGCGCTCGGCGTGCTGCTCGGTCAGCGGGAGCACGTTGGGCCAGTCGAGCGCCCACACCTGCGCCTGCGGGTTGCGCTGGGCGAGGGTCAGGCCGTACATGCCGTGGCCGCACGCCACGTCGAGGACGTCGAGCCGCTCGCGCCCGGCCGCCCAGGAGGCCAGCGCGTCGGCCGCCACCTCGGCCGTCGGGCGCGCCACCGCCACCGCATAGGCGGCGAAGTCCTCCCAGTACTCGTATCCGGGCGTCTCGGCGTGCACGTCCATGACCGTCCCGCCGCGCCGGACCGCCTCGTCCAGCCGCTTCAGCGCGTCCCACTCCCAGTCGCTGGCCATGACGTGGACCATGTCGCCGAGGTAGCCGGGGCTCTTGCTCACCAGGAGGCGGTCCGCTCCGGCGGGCAGGCCGAACCGGCCGCCGTCCTCCTCCACCAGCCCGATCGCGGCGAGGGCGTTGAGCAGGATCCGCGTGCCCCGCGGATCGGCGCCGAGCCGGCCGGCGGCCGTGTCGGCGTCGACGGGACCTTCGGCGAGGCAGTCGAACACGCCCATCGACACGCCCGTCCGGAGAAGGCTCGTGGTCTTGTACGCCTGCATCATGGCGAGCAACGACTCGCGACTTACCGCTGTGTCCTTCATGATGATCGTCTCTCTTCGCCGTAACGGGCAGGGGTTGCGCTGGGCCGTCACCGGGGTGCCTGGTCCGCCTCCCAGCGGTAGAACTCCCGGGCCATGGCGTCGCGGGGCGAGCGCCAGGTCTGCGGGTCGTAGGGCTCGATGAAGCGGGTCAGCTCCTTGCTCAGCCGCAGGAACTCCGGATGGTCGCGGATGGCCTCCATCGTCCGCCGGCCGCTCTCCTCCACCTCCATGAGCTGGAAGTACAGGCCCTGGAAGGAGAACAGGCTGCGGCTCACGGCGCCGCCCAGCCGCGGCAGCTCGGTGCGGTCCGACTCGGCGAACAACCGGGCCACCTCCGCCTCCGCTGACGGCCGCATGCGCGCGACGACCAGGATTCGTTCCATTCGGGTCCTCCTCGGCGGGTCGGTGACGGCCGGTTCGGCGGCCGTTCGCAGTCTGCACGGCGGTGCTCGCAGGAGGCTTGAGCCGCGTTCGAGCGGCGCCGCCCGGGGAAGCTCGACCGCCGTTCCACCCGTGCTCGAGCAGGGGCCTTCATGATCTGGTCAACCCGTCCAGGAGGAGTCATGAGGCCGCCGTCCACCTCCCCGAGGCCGCGCACCCGGCCGCGCTGGTTCGTCACGCTGTTCCTGACCGACATGTGGGAGCGGTTCAGCTTCTTCGGCATGCAGGCGATCCTGATCCTGTTCGCCGTGGCCCCGCGCGCGGAGGGCGGGCTGGGCCTGCCGCACCCGACGGCGGTGGCGCTGTACGGCGCGTACGTCGGGCTGCTCCTCGCGCTGTCCATGCCGGGCGGCTGGGTCGGCGACCGGCTGCTGGGCGAGCAGCGGGCGACCCTCTACGGCGGGATCGTCATCGCGGCCGGCCACTACCTGATGCTCGTGCCGGCCCAGGTGACCGCGTACTTCGGGCTGGTGGCCATCGCCGTGGGCACCGGCCTGCTGAAACCGAACATGCTCGCCCTGCTGGGCCGCTTCTACGGCCCCCGGGAGAGCGACCGGCGCGAGGCGGCCCTGTCGCTGCTCTACATCGGCATCCAGGTCAGCGCGCTGCTGGCGCCGCTGGTGACCGGGTTCCTCGGGGAGCGGGTGAACTGGCACCTCGGCTTCGGCGTCGCCGGACTCGGCATGACGTTCGGCGTCGTCCAGTACGCGGTGGGCATGCGGCACTTCGGCGAGACCGGCCGGACCGCGTCGCACCCGGCGACCGCGCGGGAGCTGCGCACCGTGGCGACCCGGGTCGCCGCCGTCGCGGCTGCGGCCGGCGTCCTCCTGCTGGCCGACGTGCTGGCCGGGACCTTCGCCGTCACGCACGTGATCGGGGCCGTCGGCGCGGCCACGCTGGTCACGCCGTTCGTGTACGTCACGGTCCTGCGGCGGCGCTCCCGCCTCGACCACGGCGGGCTGCGGCGGCTGTCGGCGTTCCGCTGGGTGCTGCTCGCCTCGGCGCTGTTCTGGATGTTCGTCATCCAGGCCGGTTCGACGCTCATCCTGTTCGCGCAGGATCACGTGGACCGGGAGGTGGGTGACGTGCTGGTGCCCGCGAGCTGGTTCCAGTCGGTGATCCCGCTGTGCATCCTGCTCACCGCGCCGGTGATCGCGTGGCTGTGGCTGCGCGGCGGAAGCCGGCTCGGCGTGGCGGCCAAGATCGCCATGGGGCACGGTCTCGTGGGCGCCGGTTTCGTGGTGATGACCGGGTCCGCCGTCGCCGCGGCCGGGGGGACGCGGGTGTCGCCGTTGTGGTTGCTGCTCGTCCTGTTCACGCTGGCCGCCGGCGAGGTGATCCTCGGCCCCACGGCGCTCAGCGCGGCCGTGGACCTGGCGCCGCCGGCGTTCACCGGCCGCACCATGGGCCTGTACTGGATGTTCGCCGCCGTCGGCGGCGGGCTCGGCAGCATGCTCGGCCGGCTGGTCTCCGGGGAGCCGCGCCCCTGGTACTACCTGACCCTCGCCGCGCTGGCCCTGGTCACCGCCGCGGCCTTCGCGCTGTCGCGCCGGCGGCTGGACGAGGTCATGCGGCCCGCCGGGCCCAAGGAGCGGACCCCGCCCGCGCTGTCCGGGATCTCCGGCGCGACCGCGCCCTCTCCCGAACGGCCGTCCTGATCTCCTGTCCGCACCGGATCCTTTCGTCCGCGCGTCGCCGGCCCCTCTCACCTGCCACGATGGACGACAGTGAGGCGACAGTCCCGCTATGGGTGCTTCGCGTAGAAATGCAGGCGTACGAATGCTGCTCAACCGCGGCCAAGGCATTGACGACCGGCACTCTGCGAAGGACCAGGTGGAGACATGCACTTTCACGTGCTGGGCACTCTCGAGGTGTGGGACGGTGAACGGCTGATCACGCCGAGCGCGCCGAAGCAGCGCAGCGTCCTGGCGCTGCTGCTCGCCTCCGCCGGAGAGGTCATCCCGGCGGAGGCCCTGATGGAGGAGCTGTGGGAGGGGAACCCGCCCGCCAGCGCCCAGACGACGCTGCAGACCTACGTCTACCAGTTGCGCAAGCTGCTCTCGCGCGGTGGCGAGGCCCCGGCCCGCTCGCCCCGGCTCGTCACCAAGCACGGCGGCTACCTGATCACCCTGGAGGACGGCGTCCTCGACGCCGTCGAGTTCGAGCACCTGGTCGGCCTGGCCGGCGGGCACCTGGAGGCCGGCGAGGTGGAGCGCGCCTCGGGCGCGCTGCGCCGGGCGCTCGGCCTCTGGCACGGCTCGGCGCTCGCCGACGTCGTCCTCGGCCCGCGGCTGGCCATCTACGCCACCCGGCTGGAGGAGCTGCGCCTGCACGCGCTCAAGCTCAAGGTGGAGGCGCAGATGCGGATGGGCCGCTACCAGGAGCTGATCGGCGAGCTCAAGCAGCTCACCGCCCTCTACCAGCTCGACGAGTGGTTCCATCTGCAGCTCATGGAGGCGCTGTCGCGCGCCAGCCGCCGCCACGAGGCGCTGGAGGTCTATCGCAGCCTGCGCCACGTCCTGCGCAGCGAGCTCGGGCTGGAGCCCAGCGTGGAGATGCAGCGCCTCCAGCAGGCGGTCCTGACGGCCGGCCATCCCGGAGGCGGCTGAGCGCCGTCCGGGACCGGCCGGCGACGCCGGGAGCGGACATCGGGGGCGGGCATCGGGGGCGGATGCAAGGGACGAGCTCAGGGCCGGGCCCCGGGGGCGGACGTCAGGGGCGGGCCTCGGGGGCGGACGTCAGGGGCGGGCGGCGCCCTGGAGGGTGCGCCGCCGTCCGGACGTCATCTCGTCGGCCAGCGAGGTGTCGTGCTCCGCCCGGCGGAAGTCCGGATGCGCCAGCACCTCGCGCAGGAACCCGATCGTGGTGCACACCCCCCGCCCCGAGACGCGGAACTCCTCCAGCGCCCGGTCCATCCGGCTGATCGCCTGGTCCCGGTCGGGCGCCCAGACGACCACCTTGGCCAGCAGGGAGTCGTAGTCGGCGCTGACCCGGACGCCGGGCACGCCGTGCGTGTCGACCCGGGTGAACGGCCCGCCGGGCGGCACGAACTCCTCGATCAGGCCGGGCGTCGGCAGGAAGCCGCGCCCGGGGTCCTCCGTGTTCACCCGGCACTCGATCGACACGCCGCGGGCCGCCGCGCCCGCCCCGGCCGCCAGCGGCAGCCCGGCGGCGACGCGGAGCTGCTCCCTGACCAGGTCCACGCCGGTGACCATCTCGGTCACCGGGTGCTCCACCTGGATCCGGCAGTTGGCCTCGATGAAGAAGAACCGGCCCGCGCCGTCCACGAGGAACTCGAACGTGCCGGCTCCCACGTAGCCCGCCGCGCGGGCGCAGGACACGGCCGCCTCGCCGATCGCCGCGGTCAGCCCGGGCGCGAGACCGGGGGCGGGTGACTCCTCGATCAGTTTCTGCCTGCGCCGCTGCACCGAGCAGTCGCGCTCGCCCAGGCTGACGACGTTGCCGTGCAGGTCCGCCAGCACCTGGACCTCGACGTGGCGGGCGCCGCGCACGTACTTCTCCACGTAGACGCGGGCGTCGCCGAACACCGCCTGCGCGCTCGCCCGCGTCTCGGCGAACGCCCGCGCGAAGTCCGCCGGATCGTCGACCACGGCCATGCCCCGGCCGCCGCCGCCCGCCGCGGCCTTGATGATGACCGGGTAGCCGATCCCGTCCGCGACGTCCTTGGCCGCCTGCCCGCTGGACAGGGCGCCGGGGCTGCCGGGCAGGACGGGCAGCCCGGCGGCGGCGGCCAGTTCGCGCGCCTGCGTCTTGTCGCCCAGGGCGGCGATGACCTCCGGCGGCGGGCCGATGAAGCGCAGCCCCTCCGCCCGGCACATCTCGGCGAAGTCGGCGTCCTCGGACAGGAACCCGTAGCCGGGGTGGACGGCCTCCGCCCCGGCGCCGAGCGCCGCCTCCAGGATGGCCGGCGGGTACAGGTAGCTGCGCCGCGCCGCGGCCGGCCCGATCCGCACGCGCCGGTCGGCCAGGCGCAGCGCGGGCGAGTCGCGGTCGGCCTCGGAGTAGACCATGACGGTGCGGATCCCCAGCTCACGGCAAGTGCGGGCGATCCGCAGCGCGATCTCGCCGCGGTTGGCGATGAGGACCGAGGCGAACAGGGGCCCGGCCGGCTCGGGCGCGTTCACGGCGCTTCCCCGGGATCGAGGGTGAGCAGGGTCTGGCCGTACTCGACGTGCGTGCCGTCCGGGACGACGACGGCGAGCACGCGGCCGGCCCGGTCGGCCTCCACGGGGTTCATCAGCTTCATGGCCTCCACGATCCCGACCTGCTGTCCCTTCTCCACGACGTCGCCGACCGCGACGAACGGCGGGGCGCCCGGCTCGGGAGCCCGGTAGAAGGTGCCCACCACCGGCGCGCCCACCTCGTGCGCCGTGCCGGCGCCGGCCGCGTCCTCCGGGCCGGCGGGCACGGCCGGGTCCACCGTCCGGCCGGGGGCGGCGGGCGGCCGGGCCGGGCCCGGGTGCGCCCCGGCCGGCGCGGCCTCCGCCGCTGGCTCGGGCCACTCCAGTTCGACGACGGCGTCGCCGGACTGCAGCCGCACCCGCCGCATCCCGGCGCCGCCGGCGTTGACCAGCTCGACGGCGCGGCGGCACAGCTCACCCAGCAACGCGTGCGACGCGGCACCGGTCACGTCGTCCACGGGACCTCCCTCACTCGTCTCCCTCGCACCTGACGGCGTCACAGCGGCGAGCCGAACCGCCGGAACCGCTGCCGCCGGTCGGCCACCAGCTTCTTCGGATCGTGGATGGCGAGCTCGTCGAGCGCCTCCGCCACCGCCGCCGCCAGCAGCCGCGCGGTGGCCGCCGGGTCGGTGTGGGCGCCCTCGCCGGGTTCGGGGACCACGCCGTCCACGACGCCGTGCAGCAGCAGCTCCCGGGCGTCGAGCCGCAGCGCGGCGGCCGCCCGGTCGGCCGCGTCCTGGCTCTTCCACAGGATGGACGCGCACCCCTCGGGGCTGATCACCGAGTACACCGCGTTGGACAGGGCCAGCACCCGGTTGGCGACGGCCAGGGCCAGCGCCCCGCCGCTCCCGCCCTCCCCGGTGACCACGGCGACGACCGGCACGGGCAGCGCCGACATCAGCCGCAGGTTGTCGGCGATCGCCCACGCCTGGCCGTTCTCCTCGGCCTCGACGCCCGGATGGGCGCCCGGCGTGTCGATGAGCGTGACCACGGGGTGGCCCAGCTTGGCGGCCAGGCGCATGAGCCGCGCCGCCTTGCGGTAGCCGGCCGGGCTCGGCATGCCGAAGTTGCGCTCGACCCGCTCGCGGGTGCCGTGCCCCTTCTGGTGCCCGATGAGCACGACCGGCCGGCCCGCCAGCCGCCCGACGCCGCCGACGACGGCGGGGCAGTCGCCGCCCAGCCGGTCCCCATGCAGCTCGACGAAGTCCTCCAGTGCCGAGGCGGCGTAGTCGAGGGTCGTGGGCCGGTCGGCGTGCCGGGCGAGCTGGACGGCCGTCCAGCCGTCGCGCTCCGGCAGCCGCTCCGGTCGCAGGACGAGCCGCGACGGCCGGCCCGCCGGACCGGACCGGCCGGCCGTGCCGGTGGCCGGGCGCTGCAGCGCGCACAGCCGGGCGATGGCCGGGCGGAGCGCGGAGCGCGGCACGACCCCGTCGACGAACCCCTTGCCGCGCAGGAACTCCGCCGTCTGGAACCCGGGGGGAAGCTCCTGCCGGATGGTCTGCCGGATCACCCGGGGTCCGGCGAACCCGATGTGGGCGCCCGGCTCGGCAAGGATGACGTCGGGCAGGGTCGCGAACGACGCCGCCACCCCACCGTACGTCGGGTCGGTCAGCACCCCGATCGTGAGGACGCCCGCCTCGTCCAGCTCCGCCAGCGCCTGGGCGGTCTTGGCCATCTGCATGAGCGACAGCGCGCCCTCCTGCATGCGCGCCCCGCCCGACGCCGTCACCAGCAGGAACGGCACCCGTTCGGTCAGCGCAGCCTCGGCCGCCGCGGTGATGCGGGCGCCGACCCCGGCGCCGAGGCTCCCGCCCATGAAGCGGAAGTCCATGACGGCGGCGACGAGCCCGTGGCCCTCGACGGTGCCGCGCACGCAGACGACCGCCTCGTCCAGCCCGGTGCCGTCGCGCGCCTCACGCAGCCGGCCGGTGTACGGCCTGCTGTCGGTGAACCCCAGCGGATCCTCCACGGTCGCGGGCGCGTCGACCGGCACCGGCGACCCCTCGTCGAAGAGCTGCCCGATCCGCTGCCACGCGGTGAGCCGGGTGTGCAGCCCGCAGCCGGGACACACGCCCAGCTCCCGCGCGAAGCGCTTGCCGTACACGGTCTCCCCGCAGCCCGCGCAGCGGAGCCATGCGGCGACGTCGGCCCCGGGTGGGGACATGACGGTCATCGCGGGTCCTCCTTGTCGTCGGTCGGCCACGGGTCGGCGAATCCCACCCGGCCGATGCTCTGCAGCCCCGTCCACAGATGCCGGCCCACCAGGCCGGCGACCCGCCGCACCGGCGAGACGCCGGCCGCCCGGTCAGAGCTGGTCCACCACTTCATAGATCCCGTAACCTCTCCCCCGGCCCTCGTCGCGGTACGACCGGAGCGCGGCGGTCTGCTGCTTGTGCCGGGTGCCCTCCTCCCAGGCGCGGAAGCGCGGCAGGTCGGTCCACTCGCTGAGGACCGCGAACTCGCCCGTGTCGAGGGCCGAGCGCAGCAGCTGGCTGCTCAGCAGGCCGGGCGTCCCGCGCATGCCGTCGTTGACCCGCCGGTAGGCCTCCAGCACCGACTCCTGGTCCTGCTCAGGGGCGGTGTAGTGGACGAGCACGCGGACGTGGCCGATCACCGCCGCGTCTCCGCGCGTTCCCGGCCGAGGTCGTGGACGACGTGCAGGGTGGTCATCGTGCCGTGCGACCGGTACGGGTGCAGCTTCTTGCGGTGCTCGACGTGCTCCTCGCTCCGCTCGAACGCGCGGAACCTCTCCTCGTCCACCCAGTCGCTCATGATGTAGTAGACGCCGTCCTCCTCGGCGCTCCGGAGCAGCCACTGCCCGATGTTGGCGGGGTTGTCGCCGACCACGTCGGCGACCGAGTACCAGACCCGCTCGAAGTCCTGCTCCTTGCCGGGGATGATCTGCATCCGCAGCATCACCCGGAACGCGTTCGTGCCTGCCATGTCAGATCCCTCCGTCGACGTGCACGGTCTCGCCGGTCATGTAGCGGGAGCGGCCGCTGGCCAGGAACAGCACCACGTCGGCGACCTCCTCCGGCTCGCCCAGCCGGCCGAGCGACGTCATCGAGCGGTAGCGCTGCGCCTGCTGCTCGCTGAGGCCCGCCGCGGCGTCGGTGGTGATGATGCCGGGCGCGACGACGTTGACCCGGATGCCGCGCGGGCCGAGCTCCTTGCTGAGGGTGCGGGCGAGGCCGAGCACGCCCGCCTTCGAGGCGGTGTAGTGGGCGCGCAGCGGCACGCCGACCATGGCCGCCTTGGAGCCGATGACGACGACCGAGGCGCCCTCGGCGGCCAGCGGGAGCGCGCCGCGCACCACGAGGTACATGCCGGTCAGGTTGGTGTCGATCACCCGGTGCCACTCGTCCGGCTGCAGCTCGGCGAACGGCACGTGGCTGACGGCTCCCGCGTTGTGCACGACGACGTCGAGCGTGCCCAGGGCGGTGCGGCACTCGTCGAGCAGCCGGTCCACGTCGCCGGGCCGGCTCACGTCGGCCTGGACGACGCGGTGCTTGCCCGGCGTGCCCTCCAGCTCGGCCTCCAGCCGTCGCGCGGCCTGCTCGTCGCCCCGGTAGCAGGCGACCACGTTGCATCCCTCCCGCGCCAGGCCGAGCGCGATCGCCCGGCCGATCCCCCGGGTCCCGCCGGTGACCAGCGCGTTCCTACCGTCCAGCTGAAAACTCATCGTTGCTCCTCATGGGTGTCTCGACAGTCGGCGGGCGGTCACAGCAGCACGGCGGCCGCGGCGGCGTTCAGGACGAGGGCGAGCACCGCCAGCGCGGTGCGCCTGCTGTTCCACCGCGCCCACCGGCTGCGGAACCCCTCCATGTCCCAGCCGGCGGGCATCGCCCGCGGGTCCTGCGCCTTGATCCAGCGGTTCATCGGGACGTTGCGGGTCAGCGAGACCGCCACCACCGACACGGCCGTGAGGCCGGCCGCCGCGCACAGCGCCCGGCCGGCCCCCGACGGCTCCGTCAGCACGATCGCCGCGTCGGCGGCGAAGGTGACCAGCAGGCACGCCGGCTGGAACGGGTCGTAGCGGCCCACGGCGAAGGCGTGCGCCCTGACGTAGAGGTCGGCGCTGAGCGTGCGGTAGAACGGGACGACCCCGAGGACGGTCGCCACCAGCACGCCGGCGGCGAGCCCGTTGGCGAGCAGCGCCAGCGGCAGCAGGACCTGGGTCATCCCCGCCCGGCCTCCCGTGCCGCGCGCTCCACCTTCTCCTTGATCAGGTTCATCTGCACGGGCGAGTTGGCGTCGATCCGCCGGGTCATCGCCTCCAGGTCGACCGGCGACTCGGGCTTCATCCGGAAGTCCTGCGTCCAGCGCATCTCCACGCCGCCGGGCACGTCCCGGTACTCCCACCGGATGTTCATGTACTCGAACCAGCCGGTCTCGACGCGGTGCGCCCGCACGGTCCTGGTCCGCGGGTCGGCGGTCCGCTCCGACACCCACGACCAGGCGTTGCCGTCCTCGTCGGGGTGCATCGTCAGGCGGAACCGCACGGTGTCGCCGTCGCGGTGCAGGATCTCCGCCTTGGCGTACTCGCTGAACAGCTCCGGCCACGACTCGACGTCGTTGGTCATGTCCCAGACCAGCTCCATCGGGGCGGCGATGACCACGGAGCGGTCGGTGTGCCCGGCCACGGCTAGGCCACCTTCTGGCGGTTGACGTAGCCGAGCACCTCGGCGGGCGTCTTCAGCTCCATGATCACGTCGTCGGGGACGACGATCTCCCAGTCGCGCTCGATCCGGCCGGCGAGCTCCAGCACGGCCAGCGAGTCGTAGTTCATCTCGGTGAACGGGACGTCGGCGATGTCGCCGTCCAGGTCGACGGCCTCGTCCACGCCGGCGCTGGCCCGCATGAGGCCGCGCAGGTCGTCGAGGGTGAAGTCCTTCATCGGTCGCTCCTGTCGTCGGTCGGGTGGTCGGCCCGGCCGGGCCGGCCGGGCGGTTCCTTCAGGACGAGCGCGGCGTTGAAGCCGCCGTGGCCCCGGGCGAGGACCAGCGCGGTGCGCACCCGGCCGGCCCGCGGCTCGCCGGTGACCAGGTCGATCCGGCAGCCCGGCGCCGGGGCCGCGACGCCGGCCGTCGGCGGGATCACCGAGTCGCGCATGGCCAGCAGCGCCGTGGCGATGTCCAGGGCCGGGCCTCCGGCGTACAGCCGGCCGGTCAGCGTCTTGGGCGCGGTGACGGGCACGCCGTGGTCGCCGAACACGGCCGCGATCGCCTCCGCCTCGGCCCGGTCCGCCTCCGGGACGCCGGCGGCGTCGGCGAAGACCACGTCCACCTCGCCCGGCTCCACGCCGGCGTCGGCGAGCGCGCCCCGGATCGCCCGGTCCAGGGTGCGGGGACGGCCGCTGCCGGGCGGCGGGTCGAAGGTGGCCGCGTGACCGGCGACCACCCCGTACCACGTGCCGGCGCCGCGCTCCCGGGCGCTGTCGGCGTCCTCCACGATGAGGATCGCGCCGCCCTCGCCGGGCACGTACCCGTTGGCGTCGGCGTCGAAGGGCAGGTACGCCCGCCGCGGGTCACGGCGGGTGCTGAGCAGGCCGTTGGCCATCTGGCAGGTCAGGCCGTACGGGCTGAACGGGGCGTCGGTGCCGCCGCTGACCACCAGGCGGGCGCCGTCGTCCAGGACGCGCCGGGCCTGGGCCAGCGACTCCAGGGCGCCCGCCTGCTCGGCGACGACGACCCCGCACGGGCCGCGCATGCCGTACCTGATGGAGATCTGGCCGGTGGTCGCGGCGTAGAACCAGGCGATCGACTGGTAGGCGCCGACGTGCCGCGGTCCCTTGCTCCACAGTTCCTGGATCTCCCGCTGGCCGAACTCGACGCCGCCGGAGGAACTGGCCGTGATGACGCCCATCTCGTACTCGGGCAGGTCGGCGGGGACGACGCCGGCGTCGGCCAGCGCCATGTCCGCCGCCACCAGCGCCATGTGCGTCCAGTGGTCCGTCTGGGGGATCAGCCTGCCGGGCACGTTCCCGGCCGCGACGAAGTCGCGCACCTCGCCGGCCAGGCGCACCGGGTAGGAGGAGGCGTCGAACCTGCTGATCTCGCCGATCGCGCCGTCGCCGCGCAGCGTCGCCGCCCAGTGTTCCTCGGCGCCCATGCCGGTGGGTGCGACGACGCCGATGCCCGTGACGACCGCGGCCGCGCTCACGACGCCACCCGGCCGGGAGCGGTGAGCACGGTCGCCGTCTGGAACCCGCCGAAGCCGCTGCCCACGCTGAGCACCACGTCGATCGGCCGTTCGCGCGCCGTGTGCGGGACGTAGTCGAGGTCGCACTCGGGGTCGGGCGTGTCGAGGTTGGCCGTCGGCGGCACCACGCCGTGCTCGATCGCCAGGGCGCAGGCGGCCACCTCGATCGAGCCGATCGCGCCCAGCGAGTGCCCGATCATGGACTTGATGGAGCTGACCGGGGTGCGGTAGGCGTGCTCGCCGAGGCTGCGCTTGAACGCGGCCGTCTCGTGCCGGTCGTTCTGCTTGGTGCCGGAGCCGTGGGCGTTGATGTAGTCGACGTCGCCCGGGTCCACCCGCGCGGCGTCCAGCGCCACGCGGATCGCCTCGGCCATCTCGCGCCCGTCCGGCTTCAGCCCGGTCATGTGGTAGGCGTTGCCGCGCGTGGCGTACCCCGCGACCTCGCAGTAGACGTGGGCGTCGCGGCGCCGGGCGCGCTCCAGGTCCTCCAGGACGAACACCGCCGCCCCCTCGCCGAGCACGAACCCGTTGCGGTCCCGGTCGAACGGACGCGAGGCGCGGGCCGGCTCGTCGTTGCGGGGCGAGGTGGCCTTGATCGCGTCGAAGCACGCCACCGTGATCGGGGAGATCGGCGCGTCGGTCGCGCCGGCCAGGACGACGTCCGCCGTCCCCTCCGCGATCAGCCGGGCGCCGTAGCCGACGGCGTCCAGGCCCGAGGTGCAGCCGGTCGAGATCAGCGTCACCTGGCCCTCGGCGCCGCACGTCCACGCCACCTCTGCGGCCAGCGAGCTCGGCACCAGGTGCCCGTACAGGTGGGGGACGCCGTAGGAGTGGTCGACGAGCCAGTCGCGGCCCGCGTCGCTCACCACGGAGTACTCCTCCTCCAGGCTCATGGTGCAGCCGACCGCGCTGCCCAGCGTCACGCCGACGCGGGACGGCTCGACGTCCGGCAGTTCGAGGCCGCTGTCGGCGAGCGCCTCGCGCGCGCACACGACGGCGAACTGCGCGGCCCGGTCCATCCGGCGGATCTCGCGGGCGCCGAGGCCCTCCGCCGCCGGGTCGAAGTCGCACTCGGCCGCGATGCGGGACCTGAACCCGCCGGCGTCGAACAGCGAGACGGCTCGCGTCGCCGTCCGGCCCGCGGTCAGCAGCTCCCAGAACGCCTTGCGGCCCGTCCCGCCCGGGGCGACGACCCCGATGCCGGTGACGGCCACCCGACGGTGCGTCATCTGCCGTCCCCCACGCTGAGGGACGGCTCCGCGGCGTTGGGCAGCGGCTCGGTGTCGACGTGGCCGAGGTCCGGCCGCGGCGCCAGCGGGCCGAGCTGGAACACGGCCTGAGCCTGCTCCGTGCCGGTGTTCTCGACCCGGTGCCGGACGTCGACGGGGACCATGAGCGCGTCGCCGGCGGCCAGGGCGACGGGCTCGCCGTCCAGCCGCACCGTGAGCTCCCCGCGGACGAGATACAGGAACTCCTCCGAGTACGGGTGGTAGTGCTCGGACACGAACTCGCCCGGCTCAAGGGTCAGCACCCCCATGAACCCGGAGGTCGATCCCACGGTGGCGGGGCCGAGCAGGACGCGAATGTCACCACCGCGCCGCCGGTTGGGCGTGATGTCGCCGGCACTGACCTTCGATCGTGCTGTCGCCATTTGAAAGATCTCCTCTCGAAGCGGATTCCTCCGCCGGGCGTCATCATCACCGCCCCTCCTCGAAGCGACCTCGAATCACGCTTGAAGCCCGATGGCGAAAAGGCCGCGAAGAACGTGCCCCAGCTACATTCGAGTCCGTCTCAAGCCGCCGCCGCGATACTCCGTGCGGTGACCGAGACAAGGAGCGGCACACGTGATTGCCCACATTCTCACCGCCGTCGTGCTGGTCAGCAGCGGGATCGCGGCCGGCGTGCTGTTCACCCACGCGGTAGGGGTCTGGCCTGCGTTGCAGGCCATGACACCGGACCGCTACGTGGCGGCGCACAAGCTCCTCGGCCGTGCCTACGACCCGATGATGCCGATCATCGTGAGCACGTCACTGGTGCTGGACGTCATCCTCTTCGCGCTGTCCGAGAATGCCACGGCCCGTTTTCTCCACGCGACTTCCGCGATTTTCCTGGCCGGTGTCGGAGTGGTGTCCCAGACCCGGAACGTGCCCATCAACCGGCGCGTCAAGTCGCTCGATCCCGACGCCATTCCGGCCGACTGGGAGGACCCAAGAGGAATCTGGGGCAAATGGAATCTGCTGCGTACGACATTCGCCGTTCTCGCGCTGGTGGGAAACGCGGCGGCGGCCGTCGCGGCCGGCTGACCGAAGGAGAGGAGAGACGATGTCCGTGACCGGCGCCGAACGGGGGGTCGGCCTGCCGCCCGCCCGCGACACGGCCCAGCGCAAGGCCGACGTGCTGCAGCGGCTCGCGGCCGACAGGCACACCTGGCTGGCGACGTCCGGCCCCTCCGGCGCGCACCTGATCCCGCTGGCGTGCGTGTGGGACGGGACGCGCCTGGTGATGGCCACCCACGGCGGCAACAAGACCGTCCGCAACCTGCGCGCGGACGGCCGGGCGCGCGCAGCCCTCGGCAGCCCGGTGGACGTGGTGCTCGTCGACGGCCCCGTGACGATCGTCCCGCACGACAAGCTGCCCGCCGACGCTCCCGCCGTCCTGGCCGAGCTGCCCGTCAACCCCTCGCGGGTGCCCGGCTGCGTCTACCTGTTCCTGACTCCCCGGACCGTGCTCGCGTGGCGGCATCGGGGTGAGATCCCCGGCAGGACGGTGATGGACCACGGCCACTGGCTCGCCTGATGACGGAGCACGATCGCCGGCACGACCCCCGAGGAAGCAGATGACGGACACGACCCTGCCACTGGACAGCATCCCCGACTCGGCCCTGACCGACCCCTACCCCTTCTACGAGCGGCTGCGGGCGGCCGGGCGGGTGCACCGCCTGCGGACCCCCATCGGGCTGACGGCGTGGTTCGTCCCGCACTACGAGGACGCCCGGCCGCTGCTCATCGACCCGCGTTTCAGCAAGGCCGTGCACCACTCCGACCACGGGGCCGAGGACGGCGAGCGGGAGAGCTCGTTCGCCAACAACATGGTCAGCACCGACCCGCCGGAGCACACCCGGCTGCGCAAGCTGGTGCAGAAGGCGTTCACCCACCGCCGCACCGAACTGCTGCGGCCCCGGGTGCAGGAGTTCACCGACCGGATCCTCGACGAGCTCGAGAAGAAGGGCCGGGCGGACCTCATGGAGGAGTTCGCCTTCCCCCTGCCGATGATGGTCATCGGGGAGCTGCTCGGCCTGCCGCCGGAGGACCTGCCCTACCTGCGGGAGAAGACGGTCTTCTTCTTCATGGAGGAGAGCTACGAGGGCAGCCCCGTGCAGCGCTTCCGCGAGCGGCAGGCCGCCCTCGGCGAGTACGTGCGCAAGCTCATCGAGCGCAAGCGGCTGACCTCGGGCGACGACCTGATCCACGGGCTGATCGAGGCGCGCGACGGCGAGAACAGGCTCACCGAGAAGGAGCTCGTCGCGACGGTGATGCTGCTCATCTTCGCGGGCTTCCTCACCACCGTGAACCTGATCACGAACGGGCTGCACGCCCTGCTCGTCAACCGCGACCAGCTCGCCCTGCTCGCCGCGCGGCCCGAGCTGATCGACTCGGCCGTGGAGGAGTTCCTGCGCTACGAGAGCTCGCTCGGGCTGATCGAGGGGCACGCGACGGACGACATCGAGATCGGCGGGACCACGATCCCGGCCGGCTCCCTGATCATCGTGCCCGTCCATTCGGTCAACCGCGATCCCGCGGTCTTCCCCGACCCGCACCGGCTGGACATCACCCGCGACCCCAACCCGCACCTGGCCTTCAGCTACGGGCTGCACCACTGCCTGGGCGCCCCGCTGGCGCGGCTGGAGGCGCAGGTGGCCATCAACGCCGTGCTGAGGCGCTTCCCCGGCCTGACCCTCGACTGCGCCCCCGAGGACGTCCGGTGGCACCGCGACTTCTTCTCCCGGTCCCTGCGGGCGCTCCCGGTGCGGTTCGACCGGTGACCCGCTCCCCCGATCCGCTTCCGCCCCAGAAAGGAAACCGCATGTCCGTTCCGGATAGCGCACTGCCCATCATCAGGACGGCGACCGGGTTCTTCCAGGCGCAGGCCCTGTTCGCCGGGATCGAGCTGGGGCTGTTCGCCCGCCTGTCACGGGAGCCGGCCGACGCCGCGCAGATCCAGCGCGAGTTCGGCCTGCACCCGGCGCTGACCCACGACTACCTGGACGCCCTCGTCGCCATGGACCTGCTGGCCCGCGACGGCTCCACCTACCGGGCCGCGCCGCTCGCCGCGGCCCACCTCGACCCGGCGGCGCCCGAGTACATCGGCGGGTTCCTGGCCTTCAACCAGCGGCGGCTCTACCCGGCGTGGGGGACGCTCAGCGCGTTCCTGCGCTCGGGCGAGAACCTGGCGCAGAAGTTCTCCGACAAGGGGGACTTCACCGCCGAGCTGTACGCCGACCCGCGCCGGGCCCGCGCCTTCACCGAGGCGATGGACGGCTACGCGGTGCTGCTGGCCCGCCCGCTGGCCGAGAAGTACCGCTGGGACGAGGTGAAGTCCTTCGCCGACCTCGGCGGCTGCCGCGGGATGCTCACCATGCGGCTCGCCGCCGCCCATCCGCACCTGCGCGGCGTCACCTTCGACCTGCCGCCGCTGGAGCCGTTCTTCGACGAGCTGGCCGGCGAGCTCGGCGGCGGCACCGACCTGCGCGACCGGGTCGCCTACCAGGCGGGCAGCTTCTTCACCGACCCGCTGCCCGACACGCAGGTGTACATCTTCGGTCACGTCCTGCACGACTGGAGCGACGAGCGCCGCCGCGAGCTCGTGGGCCGGGCCTTCGACCACCTGCCGCCGGGCGGCACGCTGCTCGTCTACGACAGCATGATCGACGACGAGCGGCGCGAGGGCGTCTTCAACCTGCTGATGAGCCTCAACATGGCCATGATCAGCGGGTCGTCGGAGTACACGGTGGCCGAGGGCACGGGGTGGCTGACGGAGGCCGGGTTCACGGTCGAGGCGCCGGTCGCCCTGAACGAGATCACCACTCTGCTGGTGGCCAACAAGCCCCTCTGACCGTCTCTCCGCACACGTCTCCAGGCAAGGGCCCGACTCCCCCGTTCCTCTTCTCGTGGTCGTCGCAACGTCCCAGATGAGGGGATGCCATGGACTTCGAGACTCGGGAGGGCCGGGAACGCGCTCGGGGCCGCAGGGCTCTGTCCCGTGAGCGGGCGGCATACTCGCGGCTCGTGCGCAAGCACGTGGGGGCGCCATCGATCACATCGGCGGCGCCCCCCGACGTGCGTGGCAAGATCGGGCAGAACCTCGAGTTACGGGCCTACATCTGCGAGCACCTGCACAAGCGCTGAAGCCCGGAGCAGATCGTCCAGAGCCTGCGCCGGACCTTCCCCGAGCGGGCGGAGACGCGTGCATGCCACGAGACCCCAGGCTGGCCCCACGTTCTCAGACGGAATCGAGGCTCCACATGAGCAGGCGCCCGTCCCGCCCCGCCGTGATCACGGCGGGGCGGTCGTCGATCTCGGTGAGGCGGAGAGCGGACACCTCGCCATCGTGCTCGGCGAGCGGCTCGCCGAGCACGATGCCGTCCTCCAGGTCCCACACGTAGAGCCGTCCCTCTCCGGTGCCCGTCACCGCAAGCGGGCGTCCGTCCACGAGCCCTGCGTCCATGCAGGTGATGAAGTCGTCGAACTCGTCCTTCGCGATCAGCTCGGCGATGTCGTCCGGCCAGGTGAGCGGCTCGCCCCATTCGCCCGTCTCGGGGTCGCCGAGCACGACCTCGTCGCGGCCGGCCGCCACCACATGGGACCGTCCGCCGACCGATACGAGCCCCACCCCCTGCAAGCCGCCGGCATAGCGGCTGAACCCGACGAGGCTCCGCTTTTCCCGCAGGTCCCATATCGCGGCGCTGCCGTCCCAACTGCCCGACACCAGCACCGGCCTGTCCTTCAGCATCCCCGAGGTCAGGCCGCCGAGACCGTCGAAATGGTGGTCGCACAGCTCCGCGTACAGCTCGCGCCGTTCGACGTCGTACACGCGAACGCGAGGGCTCGTGCTGCTGTCGCCGCCGACGAGCATCGGGCGCCCGTCCAGCTCCATCCCCAGCGACCTTCCGAGACCGGCATGCGACTCGTCCACGAAGACCCGCACCGCGCCGCTCTCCAGGTCCCATTGAGCGAACGGCTGATGGTCCGCGCCCCCACCGACCACGATCCGGCCGTTGTGGGCGACGGCTCCGATCGCCAGCACCTCGATGGCGTCTATCCCACTGTCCTTGGGGAACGGCATGTCCAGCCGGTGCCTGCTCCACCGATCCTCGGACGGGTCCCACAGGAACACGTCGTTGACAGTGTCGACACAGACGAGGAGCGGACGTCCGTCCAGCCTGACGAGGTCGAAGTCCTCGATCGGGCCGGTCGAGGGGATCATGGCGGATCGGATCACGGAGAGGGCTGTCATGATCGACACCGTAGGGGAAACAGCCTCTGACCGATCCAGAACCGGATTGATTCACTGACGGCCCGAGGAGGCCGTCACTCGACAGCGGTGACGACTGTTGTTGCACCTATCGGTTCAGCGTCCTATAGTGAACCACATGGTTCAGCAAGAGGTTCTCGACCGCACGTTCGCCGCCCTCTCGGACGGGACCCGGCGGCAGATACTCGTCCGGCTCGGTCAGGGTCCCGCCTCGATCGGCGAGCTGGCCGAACCCTTCGGCATGTCGCTCACCGGCATGAAGAAGCACGTGCACGTCCTGGAGAGCGCCGGACTGGTCACGACGGAGAAGGTCGGCCGGTCACGGCAGTGCCGGCTGGGGGCCGAGCGCCTGGAGGACGCCATGTCGTGGATCGCGTTCTACCAGCGCCTGTGGGAGCGCCGGCTCGACGGCCTCGACGCCTACTTCACGCTCAGGAACGCCCCTGAGACGGACACCGGGAAGGACACCGAGCGATGACACCGGACGACACCGGCACCATCCAGCTACGCACGACCCGCGTGCTGCCCGCGACCCCCGAGGAGGTCTTCGACGCCTACACCGACGCCGAGAAGCAGAAGATCTGGTTCAGCATCCTCGACGAGCAGCCCGGCGTCGTCGAGATCGACGTCGACCTGCGCGTCGGAGGCCGGCAGACGGCGGTCTGGGGACCTGACCCCGACAACCTGTTCCGCGAGACGCAGACCTTCGTGGAGATCGACCGTCCGCGCCGCCTGGTCACCGAGTCCGTCGGCAGCGCTCCCGACGGCGGGAGCATGGCCACCACCGTCGTGGTCACCTTCGAGGAGCACGAGGGCGGCACCCTGCTCACGGTCGTGCAGAGCGGCTTCCCCGCGCCCGAGGTCCGCGACTTCTTCACCAAGGAGGTCTGGCCGGGGGCCCTCGACCGGATCGAGGCGTACCTGCGCCGCGCGGGGCGGCCGTCATGACGCCGGGCCGCGCCGCCGGCCCGCCCGCGGCGCGGCCTCGCGGCCGGACCGCCGTCATCGTCGCCGCCACCATGGCCGCCGCACTGGTCATCAACCTCTCCGTCTACGCGGTGGGGCGCGCCCTCGGCGGCGACTTCCGCTTCACCGCCGCGGGCGGGCCGGCCGAGGTGGATGCGGCCACCCTCGCCGGCTTCACCTCCGTGCCCCTGCTCATCGGGATGACGCTGGTGGCGCTGCTGTCACGCTTCTGGCGTGGGGTGGTCCTCGTGGCGATGGCCGTGGCCCCGGCGCTCGCCCTCCTGACCATCCCGGTCATGACCATCCCCGCCGACCTCAACGACGCCGGCACGGTCACGCTGGCGCTGTGCCATGTCGCCCTCGTCCCCGTGACGATCACCGGCCTTCTGGCCCTGCGCGCCCACCGCGCCGGCGGGTCACCCACAGCCGCGCCGGAGTAGGGACGAAGGCCGCGCGACGCTCCGCCCCTCGGCCACGTGCCTGCCGAGCCGAGGGGCCGTGCGCGGGCGCGTCACACGCGCTGCCGCGCCCCTCGTCGATGCGCTCGGGGACGGCCGCCCTTGGATCTCGATGGTGACGGTCCGGAGGCCCGCTTGCGGAGGCCCGCGGCGGGGTCGCGACAGGGTTGACACGGATCTGGTGATCAATCATTCTGATCCGCGGCGTGCCGAAAACGGCACAAAAAACTCAACAATCGGCAGGCGTGACAATGACGTCAGATGCCCCATCTTTAGCATCTGTGCTGCGGCTTTACCTGGACCGGCTGAGCGAGACCCCAGACAGGATCGCCATTTCGGCCGGTCAAGATCACTTCACTTACAGTGAGCTGGACCGTCTCGCGAACGGCATCGCCGTTCGGTTGCGTCCTTGCGCGACCACCGGGCAGCCCTGGGTCGCCGTGCTCGCGGATCGTTCCATCCGGCTGGTGGCGGGGCAGCTCGGCGCGATGAAGGCGGGCCTCGCCTTCGCGCCCATCGACCCCGCCACCCCGGCGGAGCGCATCCGGGCCATGCTGGCCGGAGCCGCGGCCGTGGTCACGGCGCCCGAGTGGCGATCCCTGGCCCCCGACGGCATCCCCGTGATCGACGCGCTCACCGCGGCCGACGCCTCGCCCCTTCCCGACGCCTCGCCCCTTCCCGACGTCGGGCCCGACGACCTCGCCTACGTCGTGCACACCTCCGGCTCGACCGGCACCCCCAAGGGCGTGCTCGTGCCCCACCGCGCGCTGGACAACCTGATCAGGTGGTCGCACGAGACCTTCGGGCTGGGCGGCCGTGCCCCGCTGCTCACCAGCCCCAACTTCGACCCGTCGGTCTGGGAGATCTGGATGTACCTGACCGCGGGCACCACGATGGTCATCCCGGACGAGCGCACCAGGCTCTCGCTGCCCGCGCTGCGCGACTGGATCGTCGAGCAGGAGCTGACCACCTGCTACGCGCCCACCCCCATCGCCGAGGGCCTGCTCGGCCTGTCCTGGCCCGAGGAGACCAGGCTGAGGACGCTGAGCACCGGAGGCGACAGGCTCACCACCTACCCGCGCCCCGGGCTGCCCTTCAGGCTGGTCAACCTGTACGGTCCGGCCGAGTGCGCCGTCAACGCGATCGCCGGCGAGGTGCCGCCCGGCGACGACCGGAGCCGCCCGCCCGCGCTCGGCACTCCCCTGCCCGGCGTCACCGTCCACCTCCTGGACGAGGACATGCGGCCCGTCGAGGAGGGCGAGATCCACCTCGGCGGGGTGTGCGTCGGCCTCGGCTACCTCGACCTGCCGGACCTGACGGCCGAGCGCTTCGTCCGCGACCGGGACGGCCGGCTCCTCTACCGCACCGGCGACCTCGCCCGCCGCGACCGGACGGGCGAGATCGAGTTCCTGGGACGGCTCGACGACCAGGTCAAGATCCGCGGCAACCGCGTCGAGCTCGGCGAGATCGAGACCGTGCTCGGCCGCCACCCGGGGGTGCGGGCCGTCACGACCGCCGTCCGCGGCCGCGACCTGGTCGCCTACGTCGTGGGCACGGCGACCGAGCAGGAGATGCGCGTCCACCTCCGCCGGCTCCTGCCCGACTACATGATCCCCACAGCCTGGGTGTTCCTGGACGAGCTCCCGCTGACCGGCAACGGCAAGGTGGACCGCGCCGCGCTTCCCGGCCCGGTCCGCGAGCACCGCTCGGCCACACCGCCCGGCACCCCCACCGAGACGCTGCTCGCCGGCATCTGGCAGGACGTCCTCGACGCCGGGCCGATCGGCGCGGACGACGACTTCCTGGCCCTGGGCGGCCAGTCGCTGCTGGCCATGCGCATCGCCGCCCGCGCCGGCGAGAGGCTGGGCAAGCCGGTCGAGCCGCGGATGCTCTTCGAGCACCCCACGGTCGCCGCGCTCGCCCGCGCCGTCGACGACCTGCCGGAGACCGCCGCGGCGGCCCCGGACAAGGGCGGGCTCACGCCGGCGCAGCGCCGGCTCTGGTTCATCGACCAGATGGCGCCCGGCGCGCAGTACAACGTGCCCATCCTGTACGCCCTGGACGGCCCGCTCGACACCGCGCGCCTGGAGAGCGCGATCAACGAGATCGTCCGCCGGCACGCGCCGCTGCGCACCCGCTACGAGGAGCGCGACGGCGAGCCGGTGCCCGTGGTGGAGCCGGCGGTGACCGTGCCGCTGAAGGTCATGGACGCCACCCCGCGCGGCGCGGTCGCGCTGGCCAAGCACGCCGCCCGTGACCCCTTCGACCTGCGCGAGGGGCCCGTGCTGCGGGCGCTGCTGCTCCGGCTGGCCGACGACCGCCACCGGCTGCTGCTCAGCGTCCACCACATCGCCTTCGACGGCTGGTCCGCCGGGGTCCTCCTCGACGAGCTGGCGCGGCTGTACGCGGGCGAGAGCCTGCCCGCGCCGGCCGGGACGTACCGCCGGGCGCCGGGCGCCGACGGCCTGCCGTACTGGAGGAAGCTCCTGGAGTCGCCGCCCGAGCGGCTGGGGCTGCCCGCCGACGGCCCGGGGCCGTCCGGCCCGGCACGGCGCGGCGGCCGGGTGCGGGCCACGCTGCCGGACGGGCTGCTGACCGAGCTGGAGTCGCTGGGCAGGCGCGCCCAGGCGAGCCCCTTCATGGTGGTGTTCGCGGCCTTCCAGGCCCTCCTGCACCGCTACAGCGGCCGGGACGACATCGTCACCGGCGTGCCGTTCTCCGGCCGGGAGGCGCCGGGCGCGGACTCCGCGATCGGGTTCTTCGTGGAGACGCTGCCGATCAGGACCGCCTTGGAGGGCGACCCGTCCTTCGAGCGCCTGCTGGCGCACGTGCGCGAGAGCGTCCTGGCCACGCCCACGGACGTGCCGCTCGAGGAGATCGTGCGGGAGCTCTGCCCGGACGGCCGGCCGCCGTTCGACGTGATGTTCGCGATGCAGGAGCCCCCGGCCGCGCGACGCGCCGGCGGGGTGACCTTCCGGATGCTGGAGGAGGTCGAGAACGGCGGCGCGAAGGCCGACCTGGTGCTGTACGCCGAAGGGCGCGAGCTGAGCCTGGAGTACGCCTCCGACCTGTTCGAGCGCGCCACCGCCGAGCGCCTGCTGGCCCACTACGTGCGCGTCCTGGAGCAGGTGGCGGCCGACCCGGCCGCGCCGGTCTCCGCGCTGCTCGCCCGCGACCACGGCCCCGCCGGCCGCGGCCCCGGCCAGACCCTGCACGGGCTCTTCGAGCAGCAGGCCGACCGGACGCCCGACGCGGTCGCCGTCGAGTTCGAGGGCGCCGCCCTCACCTACGCCGAGCTCGACCGGCGCGCCAACCAGCTGGCCCACCTGCTGCGCGAGCTGGGCGTGGGCCCGGAGGTGCCGGTCGCCCTGCACGTGCGCCGCTCGCTCGACCTGCCCGTCGCCCTGCTCGGCATCCTCAAGTCGGGCGGCGCCTACGTGCCGCTCGACCCCTCCTACCCCGAGGGACGCCTCACCCAGGTGCTCGGCCGGGTGGACACCCCGGTCCTGGTGACGCACCGGGCGCTGGCCGGCGGCCTGCCGCACGAGCGGCCCGTCCATGTCGACACGGACCTCGACGGCCGGCCGGACCACCGGCCGGACGGCGGAGCCACCCCGGACGACCTGGCCTACATCCTGTTCACCTCGGGCTCGACCGGCCGGCCCAAGGGCGTGGCGATGCCGCACCGCCCGGTCGCCAACCTCATGGCCTGGCACAGCGGCTCCTACCGGAGCCTGCAGTTCACCGCGCTCGGCTTCGACGTCTCGGTGCAGGAGATCTTCAGCACCTGGGCGTACGGCGGGACGCTCGTCATGGTGAGCGACGAGGTGCGGCGCGACCCGGCCGCCCTGCTCGGCCACATCGCCCGCCACCGGGTGGAGCGGATCTTCCTGCCGTTCGTGGCCCTGCAGTCGCTGGCCGGCGCGGGGATCGAGCCGCCCGCCACGCTGCGCGAGGTGATCACCGCGGGCGAGCAGCTCCAGGTGACCCCGCAGCTCGAACGGTTCATCAGGCCGTGGATGAGGCTGCACAACCAGTACGGGCCGACCGAGGGCGCGATCATCGACATCGCCCACACGCTCACCGGCCCGCCCGGGGACTGGCCGCGGCTGCCGCCCATCGGCAAGCCGATCACGGGCGTCCAGGCGCTGATCCTCGACCGCCTGGGCCATGAGACGCCCGACGGCGTACCCGGTGAGCTGCATCTCGGCGGCGCCTGCCTGGCCCGCGGCTACCACGGCCAGCCCGAGCTGACCGAGGAGCGGTTCATCACCTGGCGCGACGGGCGCCGGCTGTACCGGACCGGTGACCTCGCCCGCCGCGACGAGGCCGGGGACATCCAGTTCCTGGGCCGCGCGGACGACCAGGTCAAGATCCGCGGCTACCGGGTCGAGCCCGGCGAGATCGCCGCGGTGCTGGCCGGGCACCCCGCCGTGCGCGAGGCGTTCGTCATGGCGCGTGAGGACCGGCTGGTGGCGTACGTGGTCGCCGACGACACCACCGGGCTGCGCCCCTACCTGGCCGAGCGGCTGCCCGAGTACATGGTGCCGAGCACGTTCGTCCCGCTGGAGTCCCTGCCCGTCAACCCGTCGGGCAAGGTGGACCGGCACGCCCTGCCGGACCCCGGCCAGGGGGTGCGCGCCTTCACCGCCCCCGTCACCCCGCTGGAGCAGGTCGTCGCGGCCGTCTGGCAGGAGGTGCTCGGCGGCCGGGTCGGACGGCACGACAACCTCTTCGAGCTGGGCGGCCACTCGCTCAACGCCACCAGGATCGCCTCCCGGCTGCGGGAGGCGCTGGAGGTGCGGGTCCCGCTCCGCACACTGTTCTCCCACCCGACCGTCGCCGAGCTCGCCGCGCACCTCACGTCGCCCGACGTGGAGGCGGCTGCCGAGCTCTATCTCATGGTCGCGACGTATTCGGACGACGAGGCCGAAGCCCTGCTGCGGTCGATGGAAGGTCCCCAATGAGTCTGTCAGACCAGCAGCGCCAGCTCCTGGAAGCGTTACGCAGGAAGAAGCTGCAGGCCGCGACCGCCCGGTCCAGGCCCGACCGGCTGCCCTTGTCGTTCACCCAGCTTCGCGCCTGGTACCTCGACAGGATGGCGCCGGGCGCCGCCCACTACCTGATCCCGCTCGCCTTCCGCGTCGAGGGTCCCCTCGACCGGGAGGCGCTGCACCGCGCGCTGAACGCCCTGGTGGCCAGGCACGAGAGCCTGCGCACCACGTTCGCCATGGACGAGGACGGCCCGTACCAGATCGTGGCCGACTCGCTCACCGTCGAGCTGGCGGACGTCGAGGACGCCACGCCGATGGACCTGACCACCGGCCCGCTCATCCGCGCCCACCTGCTGCGCGAGGGCCCCGAGCGGCACGTCCTGCACCTCACCCTGCACCACATCGTCGCCGACGCCTGGTCGCTGGACGTGCTGCGTCGGGAGCTGAGCGCGCTCTACGACGGCCGTGAGCTGCCGCCGCTGCCCCGGCAGTACCCCGACTACGCGATCGGGCAGCGGGAGAAGGACCACAGCGCCGATCTCGCCTACTGGCGCGAGGCGCTGGCGGGCGCGCCGCCTGTCAGCGAGCTGCCGGCGGACCTGCCCCGGCCGGCCGTCCAGACGTACGCGGGGGCCGAGCTGCCCTTCACGCTCGACCTCCCGCGCGAGGAGTTCAGGGCGTACTGCCGGCGCCTGGGCGCGACGCCGTACATGGTGCTCCTCGCGGCCTACCTGGTGGTGCTCTCCCGGCGCTCCGGTCAGCGCGACCTGGTGGTCGGCACGCCCATCGCCAACCGCGACCAGGTCGAGTTCGAGGGCCTGATCGGGTTCTTCACCAACACCCTGGCCGTCAGGGCCGACTTGTCGGGCGAGCCGTCGTTCGCCGAGGTGGTCGAACGGGTCAGGGACGCGGTGCTCGACGCCCACGACCACCAGGGCATGCCCTTCGAGCGGCTGGTGGAGGAGCTCAACCCCGAGCGCCGCCTGGACCGCAGCCCGGTCTTCCAGACGATGTTCAACATGCTCCCCGAGGCCACGGCCGAGCTGGAGCTGACCGGCCTGACGGTCACCCCCGTGGAGATCCCCGAGCGCACGGCCAAGTTCGACCTCACCGTGGGCGTCCGCGAGACGCTGGACGGGCTCGTGGAGTACAACACGGACCTGTTCCACGCGGGGACGATCCGCGGCCTGGTGGCCGACCTGGAGCAGGTGCTGACCAGTGCCGTGGACGGGGACGAGCCCGCCCTGGCGACGGCCGGAGCTACCGCCGCGGGGACGGCCGCGGGGACGGCCGCGGGCACTCCGCGCCACGAGGTGGCCCGGCTCGTCACCCGGGCCTGGCGCGAGGCGCTGGGCACCGCCTCCTTCGGCCCGGAGGACAACTTCTTCGAGGTCGGCGGCCACTCACTGCTGGTGCTGCAGGTGCACGAGCGCCTGCGCAAGCGGTTCGACCTCACGGTCACCGACCTGTTCAGGTACCCGACCGTCGCCTCGCTGACGGCCTTCCTCAGCCCCGACGCCCCGGCGTCTGAGGCGGTCACGGCGGCCGGCGCGCCCGCCTCCGGAGCGCTCGCCATCGTCGGCATGGCCTGCCGCTTCCCCGGCGCCACCGGTCCGGAGGAGTTCTGGGCGGCGATCCGCGACGGCGTCGAGGCCGTCCAGGACTTCACCGACGAGGAGCTG
This sequence comes from Nonomuraea indica, assembly GCF_002850745.1. GTDB lineage: Bacteria > Actinomycetota > Actinomycetes > Streptosporangiales > Streptosporangiaceae > Nonomuraea > Nonomuraea indica. The sequence goes on along the minus strand of NZ_KZ559477.1, from coordinate 174,773 downwards.
CTGGCCGACGGCGAGGACCCCGGCCTGCTGGCCGACCCCGCCTACGTCCGGTCGGGAACCGTGCTCGACGGCATCGACCTGTTCGACGCCGAGCTGTTCGCGTTCACCCCGCGCGAGGCCGAGATCCTCGACCCGCAGCAACGCCTGTTCCTGGAGACCGCCTGGGAGGCGCTGGAGGACGCGGCCTGCGACCCCGAGCGCGTCACGGGACGGATCGGCGTCTTCGCCGGCTCGGCGATGAGCACCTACTACATCGAGAACCTGCTGGCCGCGCCCGACGTGCTCAGGGCGGTGGGCGGGTACCAGGTCATGCTCGGCAACGACAAGGACTCGCTGCCCACCCGGACCTCCTACAAGCTCGACCTGCGCGGCCCCAGCGTCAGCGTCAACACCGCCTGCTCGACCTCGCTGGTCGCCCTCCACCTGGCCAGGCAGAGCCTGATCGCCGGCGACTGCGACGTCGCGCTGGCCGGAGCGGTGCGGGTCAACGCCTGGACCCGCCGCGGCTACCTCTACCAGAGCGGCGGCATCGGCTCGCCGGACGGCCACTGCCGGCCCTTCGACGCCGAGGCCCAGGGCACGATCGGCGCGAGCGGCGTCGGCGTCGTCGTGCTGAAGCGGCTGGAGGACGCGCTCGCCGCCGGCGACACCGTCCACGCCGTCGTGCGCGGCTCCGCGGTCAACAACGACGGCACCCGCAAGGTCGGCTACACCGCGCCGGCCGTGGACGGGCAGGCGGAGGTCATCACCGCCGCGCTGGCCTCGGCCGGCGTCGAGCCCGGCACGATCGACTACATCGAGGCGCACGGCACGGGCACCGCACTCGGCGACCCCATCGAGGTCGCGGCGCTCTCCCAGGTCTTCACCGGGGACCGGCCGATCGCGCTGGGCTCGGTCAAGTCCAACATCGGCCACGCCGACGCCGCCGCCGGAATGGCCGGGCTGATCAAGACCGTGATGGCGCTCAAGCACCGCACGCTGCCGCCCACGGTCAACTTCGCGACGCCCAACCCGCGCATCGACTTCAGCCCGTTCCACGTGCCCACCGCCGGCGCCGAATGGCCGCGGGGCGACAGGCCGCGCCGGGCGGGCGTCAGCGCCTTCGGCATGGGCGGCACCAACGCCCACGTCGTGCTGGAGGAGGCGCCGCCCGCGCCGCCCTCCGCCGCGCCCGCGGCCGGCCCCCACCTGCTCGTCCTGTCGGCCGCCGGTGAGGCGGCGCTCGCCGAGTCGGCCACCCGGCTGCGCGCCCACCTGCGCGCGCACCCGGACACCGACCTGGGCGACGTCGCCGCCACCCTGCGGCACGGCCGCCGCCGGCTGCGCCACCGCGGCGTCCTCGTCGCCGAGGACCACCGCTCGGCGCAGGAGGCCGAGCTCATCACCGGCGCGTCGCACCGCCGCGAGGTGGCCTTCCTCTTCCCCGGCCAGGGCGCGCAGCGCCGCGGAATGGGCGCCGGCCTGTACCGGTCGGAAAACGTCTTCCGCGCCACGGTCGACACCTGCTCCGCCGTCCTGGAGCCGCACCTCGGCCTCGACCTGCGCCAGGTCCTGTACGGCGAGGCCGGCGACCTCGACCAGACCCGCCTGACCCAGCCCGCGCTGTTCGTCACCGAGTACGCGCTCGCCCGCACGCTCATGGCGCGCGGCGTCCGCCCGGCGATGATGGCCGGTCACAGCATCGGCGAGTACGTCGCCGCGTGCCTGGCCGGGGTGTTCACCCTGGAGGACGCCCTGCGCCTGGTCGCGGCGCGCGGGCGGCTGGTGCAGAGCCTGCCGCCCGGCTCGATGCTGGCCGTTCCGCTGCCCGAGACCGAGGTGGCCGGGCTGCTCGGCGAGGACCTCTCCCTGGCGGCGGTCAACACCCCCGAGACGTGCGTCGTGGCCGGTCCGGAGCGGGCCGTCGCCGATCTTGAGCGGCGACTGACCCGGCAGGGTGTCGCCTGCCGAGCGCTGCGCACCTCGCACGCCTTCCACTCCGCCATGCTCGACCCCGTGCTCGACGCGTTCGCCGACGAGGTCACCGCGGTCCGGCTCGGCACTCCCGACCTGCCGTACCTGTCCAACGTCACGGGCGACTGGGCGTCCGGCGCCGAGACCAAGGACCCCGCGTACTGGGTGCGCCACCTGCGGGAGACCGTGCGCTTCGCCGACTGCGCCCGCGCGCTGGTCGAGGCCGACGCCGCGATGGTGGAGGCCGGGCCGGGCCGCACGCTGGCCACCCTGGTGCGCCGCCAGGGCGGCCAGGCGGCGATCGCCCCGTTCACCGAGCCGGACAGCGGGCAGGCCGCGCTGCTGGAAGGCGCCGGGCGGCTGTGGGTGAACGGCGCCGACGTCGACTGGGCGGCGTTCGCGCCGCCGGGCAGGCGGGTGCCGCTGCCCACGTACCCCTTCGACCGGCGGCGGTACTGGGTGGAGCCGCGCGCCCGGCGCTTCGAGGTCACCGCCGCGACGGCGGAGCCCCCGCTCGCGACGGCGCCGCCCGGCGCCGCGCCGGCGGAGCGGGAGGCCGACCCGGTCGCCGCGGCCTGGCACGACGTGCTCGGCATCGCGCCGGCCGGCCCGCAGGCCGACTTCTTCGAGCTGGGCGGCGACTCCCTCGTGGCCACCCAGCTCGCCTCCCGTCTCGGCCTGCCCATCGAGGCGATCTTCGACAGTCCCACGCTGGGCGGCCAGCGGGCGCTCGTCGCCGCGGCGGCGAGCACGCGCGAGGGGGTGCCGGCCGTCGCCGCGGCGGCCCCCGTTCCCGAGATCGTCCCGGCCGTCGCCCCGGCTCCGGCCCGCGAGGTGATCCCGGTGGTCGAGGACCCCGGACCCGCGCCCGTCTCGTTCGTCCAGCGGCGCATGTGGTTCATCGACCAGGTCCACGGCTCGGCCGCCTACGTCGTGGCCACGGCGCTGGACCTGCGGGGAGAGCTGGACGTGGCGCGGCTGCACGACGCCGTGCGCGAGCTGGCGCGGCGGCACGAGTCGCTGCGGACCGTCTTCCGCGCCCCGGACGGCGAGCCGGAGCAGGTGGTGCTGCCCGCAGGGGAGGTGCCGCTGCCGCTCGACGACTGCGACGACGCCGAGCGGGCGCTGAGCGAGGAGGCGGCCCGGCCGTTCGACCTGGCGCGCGGCCCGCTGTTCCGGGCCCGGCTGCTGCGGCTCGCCCCCGACCATCACGTCCTGTCGCTCGCCTTCCACCACATCGTCGTGGACGGCTGGACGATCACCCTGCTGCGCACCGAGCTGGCCGCGCTGTACAACGGCCGGACGCTGCCCGAACCGGCGGTCAGGTACCGCGACTACGCCCGCTGGCAGCGCGAGCAGACGGCCGACCTCGGCTTCTGGGCGGAGCGGCTGCGCGGCGTCCCGCACAGCCTCGACCTGCCCACGGACCGGCCCCGGCCGCCGATGCAGACCTTCGAAGGGGCCGTCGCCACCCACGCCCTGCCGGCGGAACTGGCCGGAGACCTGCGGCGGCTGAGCCAGCAGCGCGGCGCCACGCTCTACATGACCCTGCTGGCCGCGCTCCACGCGCTGCTGTACCGCTACAGCGGCCAGGAGGACATCTGCGTCGGCTCCCCCGTGGCCGGGCGCACCCGCCCCGAGTTCGAGGACATCGCGGGCTGCTTCATCAACACCCTGGTCATGCGGGCCACCGTGGACGGCGGCCTGCCGTACACGGAGCTCCTGGCGCAGGTGCGCGAGTACGCGCTCGGCGCGTACGCCCACCAGGACGTGACCTTCGAGCGGCTCGTGGAGGAGCTGAACCCGCCACGGGACCTGTCGCGCAACCCGCTCTTCCAGGTGCTGTTCAACCTGCTCAACCTGCCCAAGAGCGACCTCGACATGGCCGGGCTGGCCGTGGAGGAGCTGGCCGTGGAGACCGGCACCGCCCAGGTGGACCTGGTGCTCTACGTCTACGAGCAGGGCGACGAGCTGCTGTGCCGGCTGGAGTACAACACCGCGCTCTACGACGCCGGCACCGCCCGGCGGCTGCTGCGGCACTACGAGACCCTGCTCTCCGGCATCGTCGCGACCCCCACCGCCCCGATCTCCGACCTGGGGCTGCTCACCGGCGAGGAACTGGCCGAGCAACTCGACAGCCAGGACGTCGAGGTGCCCGACCTGTGCGTCCACGAGCTGGTGGAAGCCCAGGCCGACCGTACGCCGGACGCCGTGGCCGTGACGTTCGAGGGCGTCTCGATGACGTACCGGGAGCTGGACGAGCGGTCCGACCGGGTGGCCCGGCGCCTGCGGGCGGCCGGGGTCGGCCCGGAGACGCTGGTGGGCGTCGCGCTGGAACGGTCGGCCACGATGCTGGTCACCCTGCTCGGCGTGCTGAAGGCGGGGGGCGCGTACGTGCCGCTCGACCCGATGTACCCGCAGGACCGGCAGGACTACATCATCGGCCACTCCGGCATCGGCGTGCTGGTCACGGAGCGTGAGCTGGCCGGCCGCTACACCGGTTTCCGGGGGGAGCTCATCCTCACGGACGACGGCTTCGGCGAGGAGAGCCCGGGACGGCTGCCCGGGTCGGCCACGCGGGACAACCTCTGCTACGTCCTGTACACCTCCGGCTCCACCGGGCGGCCCAAGGGCGTGCGCGTCCAGCACTCCTCAGTGGTCAACTTCCTCACCTCGATGAGCCGCGAGCCCGGCCTGACCGGCGACGACACGCTCCTGGCCGTCACGACGTTCGCCTTCGACATCTCGGTGCTGGAGCTGTTCCTCCCGCTCACGGTCGGCGGCCACGTGGTGATCGCCGGCCGGGAGGCGGCCTACGACCCGGTGCGGCTGGCCGCCCTGCTGGACGACGCGACGGTCATGCAGGCCACCCCGGCGACCTGGCGGCTGCTGCTGTCGGCCGGCTGGGAGGGCAAGCCGGGCCTGAAGGCGCTGTGCGGCGGCGAGGCGCTTCCCGCCGACCTCGCCACCGACCTGCGCGGACGGGTCGCCGAGCTGTGGAACATGTACGGGCCGACCGAGACCACGATCTGGTCCACCCTCACCCGGGTGACCGACGGGCCCATCACGATCGGCCACCCGATCGCCAACACGCGCATCCACCTGCTCGACACGGCGATGAACCTGGTCCCCACCGGCGTGGTCGGCGAGCTGTACATCGGCGGGGACGGCCTGGCCCGCGACTACCTCGGCCGGCCGGAGCTGACCGCGGAGCGCTTCGTCACCTGGCGGGACGGCGCCAGGCTGTACCGCACCGGTGACCTGGCCCGCCGCCGGGCCGACGGCTCGATCGAGTTCCTCGGCCGGGCCGACGGTCAGGTGAAGGTCCGCGGCTACCGCATCGAACTGGGCGAGATCGAGTCGCTCCTGCTGGCGCATCCCGCGGTCCGCGAGGCGGCCGTGGTGGTGCGCGGCTCGGACGAGGACAAGAGCATCGCCGCCTACCTGGTCACCGACACCGGCGACGAGCACGACTGGCGGGAGTACCTGCGGCGCAAGCTGCCCGACTACATGATCCCGTCGGCGTTCGTGCCGCTGGACACCCTGCCGCTCACCCCGAACGGCAAGGTGGACCGCAAGGCGCTGCCCGAGCCGGTGGGCCAGGCGCGGGCCGAGGGCGCGGCGCCGCGGACGCCGGCCGAGGCCAGGCTGGTCGAGCTGTGGTCGGCGATCCTGGGCGTGCAGGGGATCGGGATCGACGACGACTTCTTCGCGCTCGGCGGTGACTCGTTCAAGGCCGTGCGGGCCGTGCGGGACTCCGGGATCCAGGCGACCGTGCTGGACCTGTTCAAGCACCCCACGGTCCGCGCGTTCGCCGCGCTCGACGGGTCGTCGTCGCAGGGCGGCGGCCTGCTGCACGAGCTGACGCCCCCGCGTCCCGCGGCCTCGCTGACGCTGGTCTGCGTGCCGTTCGCGGGGGCCGGGGCGATCACGTACCAGCAGCTGGCCGCGGCCATGCCCGAGCACGTCACCATGCTCGCGCTGGAGCCGCCGGGCCACGACACCGGCAACCCCGGCGAGCCCGTCCTGCCCTTCCGCGAGCTCGTCGAGGGCTGCGTCAAGGAGATCAAGGACAGGGTCGACGGGCCCGTCGCGCTGTACGGCCACTGCATGGGCGGCGCGCTCACCACCCTGCTGGCGCGCCGGCTGGAGGAGGAGGGCGTCGACCTGGTCAAGGTCGTCATCGGCGGGCACTTCCCGGCCCCCCGCCTGCCCGGCAAGGCGTTCGCCTGGATGCGCAGGGTCTTTCCGATGGAGCGGTGGACCTCCAAGCGGCAGGCGCTGGAGTTCCTGCGGGCCATGGGCTTCTTCACCGAGGCGCTGGAGCCCGGCGAGCGCGACTTCATCATGGGCGTCTTCCTTCACGACACCCAGGAGGGCGAGGACTACTACACCGAGCTGTACGACAAGCCCATCGAGAAGCTGTCGGTGCCGCTCGTGTGCGTGGTCGGCGAGAACGACCGCGCGACCGAACTGTACGAGGAGCGCTACCGCGAGTGGGAGGCCTTCTCCGACTCGGTGTCGCTGGAGGTGATCCCCAGGGCGGGCCACTACTTCCAGAAGCACCAGGCCACCGAACTGGCAGAGATCCTCACCGGTGCCGACGCCGGTGGTGCCGGCACCGATCCCGTCGCCGCCCCGGCCGCGACCGCCCCCGTCGCGACCGCCCCGGCCGCGATCACCCCGCCCGCGCTCACCCCGTCCGCGACGGTCCCGCCGCGGACGGAGCGGCGGCAGCCCAGCCTGAGGACGTTCTTCCTGGTCGCCCTCGGCCAGCTCGTGTCGCTGATGGGCACCGGACTGACCACGTTCGGCCTGGGCCTGTGGGTCTACCAGCAGACGCAGTCGATCACGATGTTCTCCATCGTGTCGGTCATGGCCCTGCTGCCCGCCGTCGTGCTGGCGCCCATCGCCGGAGCGGTGGCCGACCGGGTGGACCGCAGGCTCGTCATGATCGTCGCGGACTCGGCGGCGGGCTGCGGCTCCATCGTGCTGGCCGCTCTGCTCTGGACGGGCGGCCTCCAGCTCTGGCACGTCTACGTCATCGTCGCCGTCGGCGCCGTCTCGACGGCCTTCCACCAGCCCGCCTACATGGCGGCCGTGGCCCAGCTCGTACCGAAACGGTATTACGGCAGAGCCAACGGCCTGGCCCAGCTCGGACAGGCGGCGGGGACCGTCCTGGCGCCGCTGCTGGGCGGCGCGCTCGTGGCCGTGATCGGAATGCGCGGCATCGTCGTGATCGACCTGTGCACCTTCGCCTTCGCGGTCACGGTGACCCTGGCGGTCCGCTTCCCGGACGCGCTGTTCAAGAAGCGGGAGGAGCCGTTCTGGCAGGAGGTGACCGGCGGCTGGCGCTACATCTCCCGCAGGCACGGCCTGCTGGCGATCATCCTGTTCACCTCGTTCCTGAACTTCCCGTTCGCCATGGTCGAGGTCCTGGCCACGCCGCTGCTGCTCAGCCTCACCGACGCCCGCGGCCTGGGGCTGGCGCTCTCGATGAGCGGCGTCGGGCTCGTGGTGGGCAGCGTCGTCATGACGGTGACGGGCGGCCTGGCGCGCCGTACGCACGGCATCCTCGGCTGCTTCATGGCCCTGGGCGTCGCCTTCGCGATCATCGGGATCGCGCCGCACCCGGCGCTGCCCGCGATCGGGCTGTTCCTCGTCGGGCTGCTCACCGCGCTGCTGAACGCGCACTGGTTCTCGATCGTGCAGCAGAAGGTCGGGCTCGACCTGCAGGGCCGGGTCATCGCCACCAACCTGATGCTCAGCTGGGCCATGGTCCCGGTCGGCTTCCTGCTGGCCGGGCCGCTGGTCGAGCACGTCTTCAACCCCATCGCGGGAGCCGCCCAGGGCCGGGGCATCGGCCTGCTCACCCTCGTGGCGGGCGCGGTGACGGTGCTGATCGGCCTGGCGGCCTTCCGCTACCGGCCGGTCCGCAACCTGGAGGACGACCTGCCCGACGCGATCCCGGACGCGGTGGTCATCACCGACAAGGACGAGATCCAGCAGCAGGCCGACCGGCAGCTCGTCGGCTGACCCGCGTTCTCCCCGGAACAGATTGTAGGGGTAATGCTCCGTGGCTGCGGGGTTCGGCTCGTGTTCCCAGCAGGGAACACCGTTTCCCGGTAGGGGCAAGCCTCCGCCGGCCGGTCGGCGCAGGCCCCCGGATGCCACGGACACCGTCTCCAGGCGGGGCCCGACGCCGACGCGGTGGCGGGCCGGCGGGGCCGGGCCACGGCCGTGTGCGCCTACAACGACGAGGTCGCCCTGGCACTGCCGGCCGGGATGCGCAGGCTGGGCCGGGCCGCATCGGACGACCTGGCCGTCCTCGGCGCCGACGACATCCCCGCGGCCCGCTTCGCCGTACCACCGCTGACCACGGTCGCGCAGGACGGCGGAGGGCACGGTGCCCGCCTCGCGCCGGACGGGTTCATCCCAGCACTCGAAGAACGCCCGCTCTCCGACCTGGCCACGCACCTCTCCCAACAGGACGTTCGGTCAGGACGGGTCGTCCAGGGCATAGATCCGGTCGCGCAACAGCCCCGTGGCTTCCTCCAGACCGGCTCCGAGGTCGAACCAGACGCTGTCTCGCCGCCCACCGGGCCGATCCAGCCCCGCGGCGGCCCAGGAGAACACGCCCTGCAGCACCGAACGCTCCCCGCCGGGTGGGCAGACCGACAGCGCGAACGGCAGCGCCAGTGCGGCCCGCACGACGACGACCTTGTCCGGATCATCGGGATCGCGCCGCCCACCGGTGAGAAACTCGGGCGTGCCGAGAACCTTGATCCACTCCAGGACCGAGCCGGGCACCTGCTCGCCGAGGATCTCCGCGATCGACGCGCGGACCGCCGCGGCGGGATCGTCCCCGAGCCAGCCCAGCCAGTGGTCCGGATCGGTCAGCGGGGTGAAGTCGTCACGCACCGGCCCGTGCCGGGGGTTGGGCTCGTACTCCCCGGTGGGACGGCCGTCGTCGCCGACCCGCCACGCACCCGCGATCGCCTCGGGCGGCACGTACCCGTCCGGACTCGCGACCTGGTCAGGGTCGATCGCGTACACCCAGCCACCGGGATGGTCCGCGGCCGCGGCCACCACGCCCGGCGGAGGCTCGCGCCGCCGCCGCCCGGGCTTCGGTGAGAAGATCCCCATGGCCGATTCCTCCAGAACGCGGTGAGACGGTCGGGTCGATCCTGCCACGGCGCCGGGACCACGACCCCCTCGTGACCGTCGTCCCTGCCGGGGCCCCGGCCGGTGGCGCCCACCCCTGCGATGGTCCGGTCCGACGTGGTGGCGCGCCTCCAGGACATCGTCGCGCCGCCGGCCGAGGTACGAGGCGGAGACGGCATTCAGGTCGACCGCCGCCCGCTCCCCTCCGGTCGTCCTGGCGACGACCTCATCCCGCGGCGAGATGATCTTCCCCGACGCCCTGACGGAACGGTGACGGAACAGGGGGCGAACCCTGGGCCGCACACCGGTGATCCGACAACCGGGCGTCTCAGCGAACGGGCAGGCCGGTGACGGCGCGGCCGATGATGAGGCGTTGGATCTCGCTCGTGCCCTCGAAGATGGTGTAGATCTTGGCATCGCGGTGGAAGCGCTCGACGGGGTGATCGCGCGTGTAGCCGGCCCCGCCCAGGATCTGGATCGCCTGTTCGGTCACCCAGACCGCCGTCTCACCCGCCACGAGCTTCGACATCGAGCCCTCCGCCTGTTCGAAGCGTTTGCCGGTGCGGGCCATCCAGGCGGCGCGCCAGGTGAGCAGGCGGGCCATGTCGACGCGGGTGGCCATCTCGGCCAGCAGGAACGCGATGGCCTGGTTCTCGCCGATCTTGCGGCCGAACTGCTCGCGCTCGCGGGAGTAGTCGCGGGCGTACTCGAAGGCGGCGCGGGCGATGCCGACCGCCATGGCGGCGACGGAGGGACGGGTGGTCTCGAAGGTGCGCAGGGCGGCCTGCTCGCCGGCGCGTTCGCCCTTGCGGACGCGGGCGAGGCGGGCCTCCAGCTTCTCCCGGCCGCCCAGCAGGCAGGAGCCGGGGACGCGGACGTCGTCGAGGACGACTTCGGCGGTGTGGGAGGCGCGGATGCCGTGCTTGCGGAACTTCTGCCCCATGGACAGGCCGGGCGTGCCGGGCGGGACGACGAACGTGGCCTGGCCGCGGGTGCCGAGGGCGGGGTCGACGGAGGCCACGACCACGTGGACGTCGGCGATGCCGCCGTTGGTGGCCCAGGTCTTGACGCCGTTGAGCACCCAGTCGCCGCCGTCGGGGACGGCGCGGGTGCGGATGGAGCCGACGTCGGAGCCGGCGTCGGGTTCGGAGACGCAGAACGCGCCGAGCTTGACGTCGTTGGCGGTGCCGAACATCTGCGGCAGCCACTCCCCCATCTGCTCGGGCGTGCCGCCGGCCGACAGCGCGGCGGCGGCCAGGCCGGTGCCGACGATGGACAGGCCGATGCCGGCGTCGCCCCAGAAGATCTCCTCGAACGCCACGGGCAGCGCCAGCCCGCTCTCCTCGAACCACTGGGTGGCGAAGAAGTCGAGCGAGTACAGCCCGATCTTGGCGGCCTCCTGGATGACGGGCCAGGGGGTCTCCTCGCGCTCGTCCCACTCGGCCCCCGCGGGGCGGATCACGTCACGGGCGAAGGCGTGGACCCAGTCGCGCACCTCGGCCACGTCGTCGCTGGGCTCCAGACCGAAACCGCCGCTCATGCGCAGCTCCCCTCACCTCGCCACCCGGCAGCACAACCCTACCGATGAGTAGCTACGGGAGCCAAGGTCAGCTCCGGACGGCATGCCGTTCGAGGAAGGTGTAGACGTCGGCCTCGTCCACGCCGGGGAACGAACCGGGCGGCAGCGCGGCCAGGACGTGGGAGTTGGCGCGGGCCGACGGCCAGGCGTAGCCCTCCCAGCGTTCGGCCAGTTCGGTGGGCGGGCGGCGGCAGCAGTCGCCGGTGGGGCAGTGCGACTTGGTGCGGTTGGTCGTCTCGCGACCCCGGAACCAGCGCGACTCCTTGTACGGCACGCCGAGCGTGATGGCGAAGTCGCGCTCGCGCGAAGGGTCGACGTGGGCGACGCAGAAGTAGGTGCCGGTGGGCGAGTCGGAGTACTGGTAGAAGACGGAGAAACGGTCGGGCGAGAGGAACACCTGACGGCCCGACCACTGCAGGCACATCCGCTGCCCCTCGATGGCGCCCTGCTCGTCGGCGGGGAAGACGATGCCGTCGTTCTCGTACGCCTTGTAGATGATGCCGCCGGCGTCGTTGCGGACGAAGTGGCAGACCAGGCCGAGATGGTGGGTGGCCAGATTGGTGAAGCGGTGGGCGGCCATCTCGTAGGAGACGGCGAACACGTCACGCAGGTCCTCCACCGACAGGGCCCGGTCGGCCTTGGCCTCCCTGAGGAAGAGCGCGGCGGCCTTCTCCGGGACGAGCACGGCGGCGGCGAAGTAGTTGGCCTCCGTCCGCTGGCGCAGGAAGTCGGCGAAGTCGCGCGGCTTGCCGTGGCCGAGCGCGAGGTGGCCGAGGGTCTGCAGGAGGATCGTGCGCGGGGTGTGCATGCCGAGCTGCTCGTGCTTGACGTAGATGCGGCGGTTGCGCAGGTCGGTGATGGACCGCACCGAGCGGGGCAGGTCCTGGGCGGTGTGCACCGTGTAGCCGAAGTGGGTGACGAGCGCCTGGATCGTGCTCTGCGACAGCGCCCCGGTGCGGTAGCCGACGGCCGCGAGCGACTCGGCGGCGGCCTTCTCGATGTCGGGGAAGTAGTTGCCCAGCTCGCGCTGCCTGCGGCGCAGCTCGGCGTTGGCGGCCCTGGCCTCCTCCGGGGTGGCGGTGCCCCTGGCCTGGCGGGCGCGCAGCTCGCCGTACAGGCCGAGGATGTGTTCGAGCACGTCGTTGGGCACGCGCGCGGAGACCTTGAGGCGGGGCAGTCCGAGTGAGGCGTAGAGGGGGTCGCGCTGGGCCTCCTCCAGGGCGATCTCGAGCTGGGCGCGCCGGTTGGGCGGCTGGCGGCGCAGCAGCTCCTCGACGGGCACGCCGAGGGCGGTGGCGAGCGACTTGAGCAGCGACAGCTTCGGCTCCCGCTTGCCGTTCTCCAGCAGGGAGAGCTGGCTGGGGGCCCGGTCGACGCGGGCGCCCAGGTCGGAGAGGGTCAGGCCGCGCTGTTTGCGCAGGTGGCGCAGGCGCTGTCCGAACGCGATGAGATCGAGCTCCTGCGTCAAAGACAGCGGTTCTTCACCCAACAAGGACGCCATGCCGCAATCTTAGACAGAAATTCTGCCCTTCTTCCAGACCGCCACCGCCCGCACGCCGCACCCGCGATGGGATTGGTCTAGTCCAACAGGAAAACTCGCGATTTCTTCTCCGTTTAATACCCGCAAGTATTCGCTCAGAGAGAATTTTCACACTTCTTCTCATCGAGAGATGCTACTGATCATGCCTCGTACGGGCACACACTCGGCACAGGCCCCAGGGGACGACAAAGGAGTGAAACCATGAACGATCGCCTCAAGGGAGCTGCTGAGCAGCTGCGGGACGAGTGGGAGAACGACCCTCGCTGGGACGGCATCGAGCGCACCTACGACGCCGAGGACGTGGTCCGGTTGCGCGGCAGCGTCCAGGAGGAGCACACGCTCGCCCGGCGCGGCGCCGAGCGGCTGTGGCGACTCCTGCACACCGAGGACTACGTGCACGCCCTCGGCGCGCTGACCGGCAACCAGGCCGTCCAGCAGGTGAAGGCCGGCCTCCAGGCGATCTACCTGTCCGGCTGGCAGGTGGCGGCCGACGCCAACCTGGGCGGCCACACCTACCCCGACCAGAGCCTGTACCCGGCCAACTCGGTCCCGGCCGTCGTGCGCCGCATCAACAACGCGCTGCTGCGCGCCGACCAGATCAGCTGGTCCGAGGGAGAGCCGCGCGAGTGGCTGGCGCCCATCGTGGCCGACGCCGAGGCCGGCTTCGGCGGCGTGCTCAACGCGTACGAGCTGATGAAGGGCATGATCGCCGCCGGCGCGGCGGGCGTGCACTGGGAGGACCAGCTCGCCTCCGAGAAGAAGTGCGGCCACCTCGGCGGCAAGGTGCTGATCCCGACCGGGCAGCACATCAAGACGCTGAACGCCGCCCGCCTGGCCGCGGACGTGGCCGGCGTCCCGTCCCTGATCATCGCGCGGACCGACGCCCAGGCCGCGACGCTCCTGACCAGCGACGTGGACCCCCGCGACCAGCGCTTCACCACCGGCGAGCGCACCGCCGAAGGCTTCTACCGGGTCCGCAACGGCATCGAGGCGTGCATCGCGCGCGGCCTGGCCTACGCGCCCTACTCCGACCTGCTGTGGATGGAGACCGGCACCCCCGACCTCGACGTGGCCCGGGAGTTCGCCGAGGCGATCAAGGCCGAGTACCCGGACCAGATGCTGGCCTACAACTGCTCGCCGTCGTTCAACTGGAAGAAGCACCTCGACGACTCCACGATCGCCAAGTTCCAGAAGGAGCTGGGTCACATGGGGTACAAGTTCCAGTTCATCACGCTGGCCGGCTTCCACTCGCTGAACTACTCGATGTTCGACCTGGCCCAGGGCTACGCCTCCAGCGGCATGACCGCGTACGTGGACCTGCAGGAGGCGGAGTTCGCCGCCGAGTCGCGCGGCTACACCGCCACCCGCCACCAGCGCGAGGTCGGCACCGGCTACTTCGACCTGATCAGCACCGCCGTCGCGCCCGACTCCTCGACGACCGCCCTCAAGGGCTCCACCGAAGAGGAGCAGTTCACGCACTGACCGCGACGACCCCAGACTCGCCGGCCACCTCCAGGGCATGGGACGGTTCCCCGGCGACCCAGGGCCGCGCCAGCCTCTCCCCCCGGCCTGGCGCGGCCCTTTCCCATGCGTCGGTGCAACAGTTTCCCGGCCGGGCTCCTCTGGGAGGTGAAGCAACCGACGAAGGGCGAGAAGCACGTGGAACCAGACTCCCGTTTCGCGGAGTTCGTCGCCGAACGCGGCGACGCGCTGCTGCGCTACGGATACGTGCTCGCCGGGAACCCGCACGACGCCGCAGACCTGGTCCAGGAGGCGCTGGTCAAGCTGCGTGCCGCCTGGCCGCGGCTGCGGTCCAAGGACAACCCGGAGAGCTACGCGCGCACGACCATGGCCCGGCTGCACATCGCCACCTGGCGGCTGCGGCGGCGCGAGCACCTCGCCTGGGCGCTGCCCGAGGGCGAGCATCACGACGCGCTGCCGGCCGGCGACGAACGCGACCTGTGGCAGGCCCTCGCCGGTCTGCCGCGCCGCCAGCGGGCGGTCGTCGTGCTGCGCTACTACGAGCAGCTCACCGACACCGAGATCGCGGGCGTGCTCGGCATCTCCCGGGGGACCGTGCGCAGCCAGGTCTCCCGGGCGCTCGACAAGCTCCGCGCCGCCCTGCCACCGCCGGACGACCGCGTACCCGCCAGGCACCTGCACTCCGACGCCGGACGAGGAGAGGCCCGATGAACGACCTCGAGAGCAAGCTGAGCAGGACGCTCAACCGCGCGGCCACGCAGGCGCCGCACGCGCCCGGCACCCTGGCCGGCACGGTCGAGACCCGCTTCCGCCGGCGCAGGCGGCGCAGCCAGGCGCTGCTCGCGGCGGCGGCCGTGGTGGTGCTGGCCGGGGGCACGTCGTACGCGCTGCGCGGCGAGGACATCCGGGCCGTGCCCGCCACGTCCGCGACCGCGGCGCCGGTCCAGGCCCGGCTCACGGAGCTGCCCGCGCCGATCGAGCAGGTGTGGCCGGAGGCGGTGCGGAAGACCCCGGCGAAGCTGCCGGACGGGCGGGCGTACCAGGCGCGCACCTTCGTGGACGAGCGGACGCTGCTCGTGACGACGGAGCAGCGTTTCGAGGTGGCCGACGCCGTCCACGCCTACGACCTCGACAGCGGCGAGCTGCGGAAGATCGCCGACGTGCCGGTGCCCGAGGGGACCGTGCTCTTCGCCTCCGGCTTCACCATCGGAGCGGACCAGGTGGTGTGGTGGACCAAGCTGGACGACGGCCGGGCGCAGATCTGGTCCGCGCCGCTCGCGGGGGGCGAGGCGCGGATCGTGACGACCCACCAGGTGGACGGCGGCGGCCACGAGAGCGGTCTCGACGGCCTGGCCGTCGCCGGCGACCAGGTCGTCTTCTCGATCAACGCGGGCGGGGTGTCCGCCGTCCCCCTCGGGGGCGGGACGGCGAAGCCCGTCGAGGGGGGCGCCGGCCTGCACCTGCTGTCCTGGCCGTGGGCCGGCACGGTGGGAATGCGCGGGCCGGAGGAGCCGCAGTTCGGCACGATCCGCAACCTGGAGACGGGCGAGACCAGCACCGCGCTGGTCCGGGCCGGCGAGAAGGAGATGATCTGCGGCGTGACCCTCTGCGTCGGCTGGGCGGCGGACGGCACCACCTTCCAACGGCTGCGGGACGGCTCGCAGGAGAAGTCGTCGCCGTGCGAGCCGTCGCGGTTCGCGCCCGGCCGGTTCTGCACCACGGCCGTGGCGGCGGACCGGCGCCCGCTCGGCGTCGCGCTGTACGACACGACGACCGGCAGGTCGGCCGATCTGGGCATCCGCCCGCAGGAGAGCTCCGCGCCGCCGGTCGGGAAGCCCGGGGATCCCGGCGTGACCGGCGCCCGGCCCGCAGTCACCATGATCGAGACACCCCACGTCGAGGGTGACCAGCCGCTGCTGTCCTACACCGTCGGTGACACGCGTTACGTCGTCGACCTCAGGAAGATCGGCTAGCCCCGACCAGGCATGCGAGCTCGGCAGGGACGTCCGCGGTGTTCCCGGACACGACGGGCAGCTCCGGGGCCCGGCAGAGGTCACGGCCCCGCGAGGGCCGGCCGCCTGCCGGGCCTCGCGGCTCCCCTCCGAGAAGGCCCTAGGGTACGAAAGCTCCGGCGGGGAACCGCGCGCCGATCCAGTGGGCCATCTCCTTCCCGGCGAGTGTGGCGCCGGAGGCCATGCCTTCACGCAGCGGGGCTCCGAAGTGGCGGCCGGGGACGCGGACGTGGGTGACGTCCGGGTGAGGCAGCAGTTCGGCGAACCGCGTCGCGTCAGCGGGGAAGCAGGCTTGGTCTCCGGTGAGTTCGACGAGGAGTGCCGGAACGTCGACGTCGGGCGCGCAGGCGGCGAGGTCGGCGCGGGTGGCGTTGGCCGACCAGGTGGACAGCCACGCCTCGGGGGTGGTCAACCGGCCGAAGCCGAGGACGCCGTAGTTGGTCAGGTCGGGTCGCCGTCCGAACAGAGAGCCGTAGGGCCGGTCGTTGGGGTCGAGACTGAGATCGACGGACCGGAGGTCGGCATCTGTACGATGCACCACGATCACCCCCCTGGCCAGTGATGCCCGGCGGTCGCGGAGGTCCCCGTGAGCCGTGAAGCGTCTCTTGGCGTCTCGGGCGTCGGTGACGCGTTCCCAGGCGACGGCGTCGATACGTTCGATGCGGGCCCGTTGCGCTTGACGGTAGCGCTCGACGAAGCCGGGTGAGTAGGTGGAGCTTTCCGGCGGTGCCGCAAAGCCGTTGGCCGGGTTGTACGGGTCGAGGTCGGGCGCGACGGACAGGGGGTCGGTCTCGTCGACGAGCGAGGGATCGATCATGCGCTGGAGGAGGGACCCTTGTCCGGGGTGGGGGGCGAACATGATCAGCCCGTCGGCCGGCGGCATGGCGGCCGACGGCAGGGGGACGGGCTTGCCTCCCGGTGCGCTGTCCAGGCGCGCGGCCGGGGCGCGGCCGGCCTGCTGGAGGTAGAAGGCCGCCAGGGGGGCGCCGCCGGAGTGCCCGATCGCGACGACGTGCTCGAAGCCCAGGTCGCGAAGGAAGACGTGACCGGCGGCCATGTCGAGGAGCGCCTGCTCGTGCAGCAGGGTCAGGTCGTTGCCGAGTGAGCGCGCGCCTTGGGTCCAGACGGCGAAGCCGCGGGCGAGGAGTTCGGGCACCAGGACGTGGTGGGAGAAGTCCTGCCGCGGGTGCATGAGGAAGGCGACGGTGGTGGCGCCGGGAACGACCCGGAGCAGTCCGTTGACGGTGGCGCCGTCATGGGTGGTCACTTCGTGGGCGGTGGTGCGGGTGGCGTCCGGCAGCTGAGCGGGTGCCACGTACCGACCGGCTCCCAGTCGGTCGGCGTCGCCGGTCATCGGGCCTCCACGCGGAGCGCGTCCTTGTCGTGCTGGGTGATGACGGAGTTCTCCAGGCCCGCGACGGCGCTGTACCAGACGGCGTGGCGGCAGCCGGTGGCGCGGCGGTCGATGACGATCGGTGCGGCGGACGTGATCCGGACATAGGGGCCGACCTGGTCGAGAGCGAGGCCGGCGTCCTGTTGTGCGACGTCGAGGACGCCCTGGTTCTCCGGGACCTGGAGGACGTACATGCGGGGCATGATCAGATCAGCTCCCTCTGGGCCTCGCGCCGGCCCGGCTGCTCGGCCTCCCAGGCGGCGGCATGTTCGACGATCAGCTCGGCCTTGCGGGTGAGCAGCTTGTCCATCGACGGCGCCGGCCCGGCGGTGACGTCGCACAGGGCCGCGATCGTGAGCTGGGCGTCGAGGTCTTCCTGGGGGGTGACGGGCCGCAGCTGTCGTGTGATCTCGAGCATGTAGCCGTTCGGGTCGTGGGTGTAGATGGACTCGATCGTCTCGTGCATCACCTGCATCTCCACGGGCCACTCCGACTCGTCGAGACGACGCCGGTACTCCAGCAGGTCCTCCTCGTCCTGCACGTTCAGGGCGATGTGACGCGAGTTCTTGAAGAACTCGGGGGTGCCGTGCGGCAGCCTGGCCCACGCGTCGCCCGGCGCTGTCTGGTCGCCCTGCGGCGACCAGCCGAAGTAGTAGAAGAACGCCAGGCGGTCTCCGCCGCCGATGTCGAAGAAGAAGTGGATGAAGTCGGGATGCCGTTCCGGGCCCCAGCCGGCGGCGCAGATCGAGTGCACGATGGGGAACTTCAGGACGTCGCGGTAGAACCGCACCGTCGCGTTCGGGTCGAAGGTGGGGAAGGCCGCGTGGTCGACACCGCGCACCCGGTGGACCGGCCTGGCCTGGCCGGGGCTGTTGCGGGACATGTGATCTCCTTCGGTGAGGGGGTGGGCGTTCACTGGCCGGCGAGGACGCCGCCGGCCCGCAACAGCGAACCGGCCATCGGGACGTCCGCGGTCAGCCCGAGACTGCGCAGGATCGCGTAGGCGCCCGCGGTGGCCGCCGAGAGGACGGGGAGCCCGAACTCGTCCTCGGCCGCCTGGACGAGATCGAGCGAGGGCATCTGCACGCAGCAGGAGAGCACCAGCGCGTCGACGTCGCCCAGGTCCATGCTCCGGGCGGCCTCGAGTACCCGGTCGCCGGAGATGCACCCGACCTCGCTGTTGTCGGCGACCTCGAGTGCGCGCCAGTCGGCGACCTGGATGCCTTCGGCCTCGATGTAGGCCGCGACCTGCCTGGCGAGGGGCTTCATGTAGGGCATCACCAGGGCCACGCGCCTGGCCTCGAGGGCGTCCAGGCCTTGGAGCAGGGCGCCGGCGCTGGAGAGGACCTTGGTCGCGGAGCCCCCGGATCCGAGCTGCTCGGCGATACGCGACTCGGCGTCGCGGTGGTGGCCGGGGCCCATCGCCATGATCGCGACCAGGCAGGCGTAGAGCACGACGTCGACGCCGGCGTCGCCGATCTCGAGGACGCAGCGCTCCCGCTGGGCGTTCATCGCGAGCAGCTGCTCGGGGGTGACGGCGTGCATCCGCATCCGGGAGGAGTGGAAGGAGAAGTCGATCCCCGTCCGCCGCAGGATGCGCGGGATCTCGGTCTCGACGGTGACGTTGGTGCTCGGCACGATCAGGCCGACGCGGTGAAGTGTGGACACGAAGTCTCCTCTGATCCCGACCGAGCGTAACAACTCTGTCGAGATATCAACACAAGTGTCAGAGATGGGCGTGTGAGGTCCTCGGCCGGGCTGCGGCGAAGGCGGGAAAGGGTTGGTGGGGCCGGGTCAGCGGCGCGGGGCGAGGCGGTCGAGGAGCGTGCGGATCTCCTCGACGGTGCGGGTGGTCTCCGCGTCGGGACCGGGGACGCCGGGGCGGAGCAGCATGTTCTGGGCGAGGTCGGTCACGGTGGCGACGGTCTCCTCCACGTCGGAGCCGCGGGAGAACCACCAGGCGACCCAGTTGCACATGCCGAGCAGCGACAACGCCGCGGTGCGCGCGTCGACAGGCCGGAACTCGCCGCGTTCGATGCCGGTTTCGATGACCGCCATGACCTCGCGCAGGATCTTGCGCTTGGCCTCCCGGTGCTCGCTGCCGATCGGTTCGGGCAGGACCGCCTCGGAGCGGTCGAGGATCCGGAACTGGTCGGGGTGCTGGGTGCGCTGGCGCACCAGGAGGGCGACGACGTCGCGCAGCTTCTGGGTGGGAGACAGGTCGGCACGCGCGGTGAGCTGCTCCAGCACGTCGGCCAGCCCCTGGCTGACCTGCTCCACCAGCATGGTGAGCAGGTCCTCCTTGCTGCTCACGTAGTTGTACAGACCCGGCCGGGAAATCCCCAGCGCCTTGGCGATGTCGAGGAGAGTCGTCGACTCGTACCCCTTCGCGGCGAACAGTGCCGTGGCCGTGTCGAGGAGCTCGGAGATGACCAGCTGCCGGCTCAGGGCACTGCGCGGTTCCTGCGGCGTGGGTGCGGAGGCCATGTCGGCAGTGTACTGAGCCGATCTCCGCCTGCCGGATGCCATGGTCATGTCGTCACCACGAAGTCGGCGCGAGCCGCCGCGACCGCGGTCGCGGCGGCGGCCCGGTCGCCGTCGCCCCCGAGGAACACCCCGACCGGGCGCTCACCCTCGAGGCGGAGACGTTCACCCAGGTCGATCCGCGCGGCGACCGCCTCGGTCGTGGCCGGTCCGCTGAGCAGCACCGGGAGGCTCCCGCTGCGCGCCAGAGCGGCGATCAGGGCATCGGCCGGTTCACCCCACACGTCCGGCTCGGACCAGGCGACCTCGCGCACGGCGGTCGTGGCGCTCAGGTGGTCCCTGGTCAGCAGCCGGGTCGGCAAGGTCAGCCCGGGTGCGGCCAGGGGGCGGGAGAGCACCCACTCGTCGAGGTCCGCCGCGCTGTCCGGGACGGCGTCCCCCAGCCAGGCCAGCGCCC
Organism: Nonomuraea indica; assembly: GCF_002850745.1. Lineage (GTDB taxonomy): Bacteria > Actinomycetota > Actinomycetes > Streptosporangiales > Streptosporangiaceae > Nonomuraea > Nonomuraea indica. Next base: position 154,709 of record NZ_KZ559477.1, on the reverse strand, counting down.
GCCTGGCGCTTGCGAGCTGCTCGGCGGCGTAGTCGGTCAGCGTGAGATTGCCCGACCGGGTCATGTAGGACAGGGCGAGCCGCTCCGCGGGCAGGCCGACGCGCAGGCGGTAGGTGTCCCACCACGCCTGGCTGCGGTGGGCCAGCTTCTTGAAGCGTTCGACCGGTGGGCGCCGCACCGCCTCGTAGGCGGCGAGAGCGGCGGCGATCGAGGACTCGCCGGCGAGCGCTTCGGCGAGGGCGATCGCGTCCTCGAGAGCGAGTTTGGTGCCCGAGCCGAGCGTGTAATGGGCGGTGTGCGCGGCGTCGCCGAGCAGCACCACGTTGCCGGTCGACCAGCGTTCGAGCGTCAGGTTGGTGAACCGGCCCCATCGGGTCCGGTTGGTCAGCAGCCTGCGGCCGCGCAGCTCGGCGGCGAACACGCCCTCCAGCAGCGCGACGCTGGCATGGTCGGTCTCGCCGATCGGCGTTCGGGCGTCGAAGGCCCGCAGGCCGGCGGACTGCCAGGTGAGGTCGTCGACCTCGATGAGGAAGGTGCTGCGGTCATCCCCATAGGGATAGGCGTGCAGGACGAAGAGGTCCTCACCGCGCTGGGCGGCGGCGAAGAAGGCCGACTCCACCGCGAAGTCGGCGCCGCACCACACGAAGCGGGTCCGTCCCGGGCTGGAGTGCACGCCCAGCTCGGCGGCGTACTTCTCACGAGTGCGGCTGCGCACCCCGTCGGCGGCGATGACCACGTCGGCGTCCAGCTGCGCGGCGTCGATCTCGCTCCCGCGGCGGATCTCCACGCCCATCTCGGTGGCCGCCGCACCGAGGATCTCCAGCAGCGTGGCCCGCCCGATGGCCAGGTTGCGGGCGCCGTGCAGGGTGACGGTCGCGTCGTGGCCCTTCAGGCACAGGTCGTGGCCGGCGTGGGAGGCAGCGCGTACCTGCTCGGCCGTCGTGGGGTCGGCGACCGCCAGGTTGCGCATGGTCGACTCGGTGAGACCCACGCCGAAGCCGAAGGTCTCCGCAGCGCCGCTCAGCCGTTCATGGACGGTGACCTGGAGGCCGGGATCCCTGAGCTTGAGCAGCCGCGCCGCATACAGACCGGCAGGACCGCCTCCGATGAGCTCGATCTTCCTCGTCATCGCTCCTCCCCGGCAGCCTCGACGGCGAGCTTGTGCTCGATGTCCTCGCGCAGGCGCCTCTTGGAGACCTTGCCGACATTCGTCAGTGGGAGCGCGTCCACGATCTCGACGCGCTCGGGGAGCTTGTACCTGGCCAGCCCCAGCGACAGGAGATGCTCCCCGAGGCTCGCGACGGTGAGGGGTTCGGCGCCAGGCTCCAGGACGAGGTACGCGCACCCCTTCTCACCGAGCACCGGGTCGGGCATCGCCACCAGCGCGACGGTGCGCACGTCGGGGTGCTCGCCGATCAGCTCCTCGACCTCCTCGGCATGGATCTTCTCCACGCCGCGGTTGATGACATCCTTGATGCGGCCCTCGATCGAGTAGAAGGTGCCCTCGGGGGTGACGTGGCGGCGGGCCAGGTCCCCCGTGCGGTAGAAGCCGTCGCGCGTGAACGCGCTCCTGTTGTGAGCCTCGGCGCGGTAGTAGCCACGGATGGTGTACGGCCCGCGAGCGGCGAGCTCCCCGAGCTCGCCCTCGGCCACCTCGGTCTCGGTGCCCGGGACAAGGATGCGGACTTCGTCACCGGGGGAGATGGGCGCGCCGACGGTATGGTGCCGGACCGCTTCGGTCGCGCCGGCCGGGGTGAGCAGGAACATGCCCTCGGCCATGCCGAACATCTGCCGCACCTGGATGCCCAGTTCGTCGCGAAGTCGTTCCGCGACCTCGCCGGGCAGCTTCTGGCCGCCGACGACGAAGTCGCGCACGCTGCTGAGGTCCGCGTCGCGCACCTGGGGGGCTGCCAGCAGCCGGATCGCGAGGGCCGGGGGCATCAGGGGCAGCACATCGGGGCGATGCTGCTCGACGGCCGCCAGCAGATCGGGGATGGCGGGTGTGGGGGCCAGGATCACGCGGGCGCCGGCAAGGACGGCCGGCTGGATCACCAGGGAGATGCCGGCGTTGTGCATGATCGGGAGCGGGTAGAGCAGCCGCGTCTCCGGTGCGTACCGCATCGCCCGGGCCCAGGCCAGGGAGTTGTAGACGTACTCCTCGTGAAGCCGGGGTGCCACCTTGGGCAACCCCGTCGTGCCACCGGAGAGCTGGAAGACCGCGATGCCCCCCGGGCCGACGTCGAGGTACGGCAACGGCGCGTCGCCGCGTCCCGCGGCGAGCACCTCCGCGTAGCCGGTCGCGCCCTCGAAGGCCGCCGAGCGGGCGATCACCACCTTGTCGACCGCCGCCTGGGCGAGCAGCTCCTCCGCCTGCCCCAGCAGCCGGCCACCGCCGAAGTCACCCTGGGTGAACAGGACGCGCGCCCCGGTGTGCCGGGCCAGCAGGCCGACCTCCCGAGCCCCGTGCTGCGGCAGGGTGCAGACCGGCCGTACACCGGCGAGCAGGCACCCGAGGTAGGTGACCACGGTTTCGGCGACGTTGCCCATCTGGAACATCGCCGCCTCGCCCGGCCGCACCCCCACGGTCGCCACGAGCCCGCGGGCGAAGGCCCGCGCGTTGCCGAACAGCTGCCGGTAGGTCCAGGAGACCTCAGGGGTGATCAGGGCCTGGCGGTCGGCATGGAGGTCCGCCGCGCGCTCGAGCTCGCCGGGCAGGGTCCGCCCGGACCACCAGCCCTTCCTCCGGTAGCGCTCGGCACTCTCGTCGTCATAGGGCACGAGGCCGTCTTCGGGCGGCGCAGCCGCCGCAGCGTTGACTGACATGTGAGTCACGATAACGACTGGCACGATTTTTAGGCAACGGGCACGTCAGAATCTTGACACCTGTGTCACAGCCCCGGAGGATGTGGCCCATGCCACCCCCCTGGTCTCACTCTCCCGGAGCGTCCCCATGGCCACTTCCGTCCCCGACGGCGCCCGCCGCAGGACCAACCCGTACATGGTCGTGTTCATCTGCTTCGCCGCGATCGTCTTCGACGGCTACGACCTGATCATCTACGGGTCGACCGTCCCCGCGCTGCTCGCCTACGAGGAGTGGGCGCTCACGCCGGCCGAGGTCGGCGCGCTGGGCAGCTACGCGCTCCTGGGCATGATGTTCGGAGCGCTGGCATCCGGGCCGCTCACCGACCGCTTCGGCCGCCGCAAGATGCTGCTGGGCTGCATGATCCTCTACTCCACCATGATGCTGCTGGTCGCGGCCGCGCCGAACCCGGCGACCCTCGGAGTCTTCCGGTTCGTCGCCGGCCTCGGATTCGGTGGCGTCGCACCGGTCGCCATCGCCCTGGTCGTCGAGGTGGCACGCCCGCACGAGCGCCAGCGGCTCAACGCCATCATGCTCGCCGGATTCTCCGTCGGCGGCGTACTCGCCGCACTGGCCGCCCTGACGTTCCTCGACGACGTCGGCTTCCGCGGCCTGTGGGCCTTCGGCGGCGTCGCCCTGGTCACGGTCGTCCCCCTCGCCTGGCGCCACGTCCCCGAGACCGCCCCTGCCACTCTGGACAGGACCCTGAAGGCGGACGAGTCGCCGATGCGCCGGCTCGCCAACGGGCGGGCGGTCACCGCCCTGGTGCTCTTCGCGGTGGCCAACTTCGCCGGGTTCCTCCTGGTCTTCGGCCTCAACACCTGGCTGCCCCAGCTGATGCGCGCGGCCGACTACGACCTCACCTCGGCCCTGGCCTTCCAGGTCCTCCTCAACCTCGGAGCCGTCGTCGGTGGCGTCAGCGGCTCCGCCCTCGCCGACCGGATCGGCGCCCGGCGCGTCGCCCCCGCCACGTTCCTGGTGGCCACGGTCGCCGTCGCGGTCATGGCCTCGGCCCCGCCTGCCGGCGTCATGGCCGTCGCCACCCTGGCGGCGGGCCTCGGTTCGATCGGCACACAGATGATCGTCTATGGCTATGTGGCGACCTACTTCGAGACGAGCGTGCGCGGCACAACGCTCGGCCTCACCACCGGCATCGGCCGCCTCGGCGCCGTGACCGGTCCGGCCATCGGCGGCATCCTCCTCTCCAGCGGCCTGGGCAACGCCTGGGTCTTCGGATTCTTCTGCGCCGTCGCCGTCCTCGGCGGCGCGGCCTGTGTGATCGTCCCCGCACCACCGACACGACGTTCGAACCAGCCGGCACCGCACCTGCGGTCAACCACGGAAACAGAGCCGGCCACATGACAGAGAGAAGGCGGATGAACATCGTTGCCCACGCTCCGGGCGGTAAGCCGACCGGCAGCCAGGTCGCCGGACGGAAGAAGTATCACCGGTGGCGCCACGTCTGCGCTGCCGTGCTCGCCGCCCTGCTCATGCCCCCACTGGCCGGCACGCACGCGGCGGACGGGGCGACCGGCGGCGCGACATCAGCCGCCGACCCCCAGGCAGAGATCATGGAGCAGGAGGCCGCCTCCGGTCGACATGCCTACAAGAACCTGTTCGACGGGAAGAAGCCCGGCTGCGCCGCCATGGCCGGCGAATGGATCAAGGACGACGCCGGCGACGCGATGCTGCTGTCGGCTCGAGAAGCGGCTGCCGGGAACACGACCATCTCGGCGTTCGACGCCGGTGGCGCCGTCATGACCGACCTGAAGGACAAGACCGTCCCGACACCGCGACACTGCGTCGTGTCCGGGTACGTCGCCCCGCAGGTGTCCTTCGAACTGCGCCTGCCGGACCCCAAGGCGTGGAACGGCCGGTTCATGCTGGTCGCGTGCGCAGGATTCTGCGGGACAGTGACCTCGTCGGCATGTGATCCAGGTCTGTCCCGGGGGTACGCGGTGGTGACCACGAACGGCGGGCACGACGGCTCCCCCGGCTTCCAGGCCGCGTGGGCCCACCGCGACAACGCGGCGCGGCACGACTTCGCCTATCGCGCGAACCACGTCGCCTCGCTGCTGTCCAAAGAGATCGTCGCTGCCTACTACGGCAAGCCGGCGGCGTACTCGTACGTGGTCGGCTGCTCCAAGGGCGGGAACTCCGCGGTCCGGTACGCGTCCCGTTACCCCGCCGAGTTCGACGGAATCCTGGCCAGCGCACCGGTGCTGGACTACCAGGGACGCGTGAGCACCTCCTTCTCCTGGCAGGCGCAGGCGCTCGGCAAGAACGGGAGGACACTGTTCAGCCCCGCCGACCTCAAGGCGCTTCACACGTCCGTCCTGGGCCAGTGCGACGGGGCGGACGGACGCACGGACGGCATCCTCAATGATCCAGCCGCATGCAAGCCGGACCTCGCCGCCATGGGATGCGACCGATCCGGGCTTTCCGACCGGAACTGCTTCTCGAAGGCCCAGATCGACGCCTTGAGGAAGCTGTACGCACCCCCGGCGGACTCCAAGGGGCAGGTGATCTACCCCGCGGGCCAGACGCCCGGCTCGGAACTGAACGCGACTCCCTGGCTCGCCGCGATGCCCGAGGTGCCCGGCACGCCACTCGTGCAACACGGCGCCGACCAGTGGCTGAGGTACATGGCGTACTCCAGGCAGTCCGACGGCGACGACAAGTCGGCCCAGAACTTCGACTTCGACAAGGATCCCGCCGACATGGAGGCGATGGCGAAGGTCTACAACGCGACCGCGACCGACCTGGGCAGCTTCGAGAAGCACGGCGGCAAGCTGCTGATGACCCATGGCACCGCCGACGAAGGAATCAGCCTGGCAGCCACCGTCGACTACTACAAGCGGCTCATCAAGGCCGGCGGCGGCCTGGCCGCGACCCAGGCCTTCGCGAGACTGTTCCAGGTACCGGGCATGGCGCACTGCTCGGGCGGAGCCGGCTACGACAGATTCGACGCGCTGTCCGCGCTCGAGACCTGGGTCGAACGCGGAACTCCCCCGGAGAAGATCATCGCCAGACGGTCTTCTCCGTCCGCCGCGGGTGACGAAGCGATTCCGCTCTATCCCTACCCGCTTGTTCCCCGATTCAGCGGAACGGGAGACCCGGCGGATCCCGACAGTTATCGCGCGGTGACATCCGCCTCCTGGCGCTGACTGGCGAGGGGCGGGCGGGCGAGGCCGGCCGGTCGGCCACCAGCACCTCGGTCACCCGCCCATGAGTCACTCCGCGGCGCCGAGCGCGGCGGCCTCTTCGGCCTCGATCTGGGCGTTCCACGCCTTCTTGACCGCCCGCCAGGCCTCGTCGTCCACCCCGGACCGCCAGTAGCCGGAGATGGACAGCCGCTCCAGCGGCACCCGCCGCTCGACGCGCAGGTGGTGGCGGAGCCGGCGGACGAACCCGGCCTCGCCGTGCACGAACGCGTGCACGTCGCCCTCGGGGAAGTCCAGCCGGCACACCGCCTCCGCCAGCGCCTCGCCGACCGGGCGGCCGTCCCGGTGCAGCCACGTCAGCCGCACGTCGCCCACCGAGTCGAGCTTCTGCTCGTCGGCCGGCCCGTCCACCTCGACCAGCACGTGGGCGACGGCGCCGGCGGGCAGCGCCTCCACCGAGGCGGCGATGGCCGGCAACGCGCTCTCGTCGCCCACGAGGAGGTGCCAGCCCGCCTCGGGGCTCGGCGCGTATCCGCCTCCCGGCCCCAGCATGAGCAACTCGTCGCCCGGCTGGGCGCGCGCCGCCCACGGCCCGGCCAGCCCCTTGTCGCCATGGTGCACGAAGTCGATCGTCAGCTCGCGCGTCTCGGCGTCCCACGCCCGCACCGTGTACGTGCGCAGCCGGGGCCACACCTCGCGCGGCATGGTGGCGCGCACGTTCGCGACGCTGAACGGGACCGGGTAGTCCACGCCCTCGTGCGGGAACACGAGCTTCACGTAGTGGTCGGTGCACCCCGACAGCGCGAAGTCGCGCAGGTCGTCACCGCCGACCACCACCCGGATCATGTGCGGCGTGAGCCGCTCGGTGCGCACGACGACACCGCGGTGGTGGTCTACCGGCTTGTCTGGCATGAACGGCTCCTCCGCGCGACAATAGGTTAGGTATACCTAACCTATACCCGGAGGGCACCGTTCATGCGGCGGCGGCCTCGCCGGAGGCGCGGAAGGCGGCCACCGCGTCGAGGAAGCCCGCCATGTGCCGGAAGGCGTGCCGCGCCTCGGGCAGCACGTCGGCCAGCAGCGGGAAGACATGCGGCATGCGCGGCCACTCCTCGTACGTCACCGGCACCCCCGCCTGGCGCGCCCGCACGGCCACCCGGCGCGCCTCGTCGCGCAGCACCTCCGTCGAGCCGGTGACGATCATCATCGGGGGCAGTCCGGTGAAGTCGCCCAGCACCGGGGAGACCAGCGGATCGCGCGGGTCCAGGCCGGAGGTCCAGCGGCGAGCCAGCCAGCGGATCCGGCCGGCCGACAGCAGGGGATCCTGCCAGCGGTTGGCCCGGCGCGGGAAGTCGGTCAGGTCGGCCCACGGCGACAGGCAGATCGCCGCGGCCGGCAGCGGGACGTCCTGGTCGCGCAGCGCGAGCAGCGTGGCGAGCGCCAGATGGCCGCCCGCAGAGTCGCCGGCCAGGATGACGTCACCGGCGGCGTACCCCTGGTCCAGCAGGCACCGGTAGGCGTCCAGCGCGTCGTCCAGCGAGTCGGCCAGCTTGTGCACCGGGCCCTGCCGGTAGTCGAGCGCCAGGACGGGGCGCCGCGCCGCCGCCGACAGCCGCCAGGTGATCGACCGGTGGGTGCTCGGGGAGCAGGCGAAGTAGCCGCCGCCGTGGAAGTACAGGAGCGCCTTGCCCTCGTCCAGCTCGGCGTCCTCACCGGCGCGCACCCACTCGCCGCCGCAGGCGGAGAAGCCGGCGGAGGTGATGGTGACGTGGCCGGGCGGGCGGATCGGCACCCACCGGGTGAGCTCGCCGATGCGGGCCGCGCAGTCGAGCGCCAGGCCGTGGCGCATGAGGAGGCTGGACGCCGGCTTGAACGTGCCGCGCATCAGGCCCGTGAGCGCACGGGCCTGCCAGCTGAGGGGATAGTCCGGAGCGACGTCCCTGTCGATGTGCATGTTCTGTCCTCCAGGAGATCTCCTTCCCTCCAGAACAGCGATCTACCGGCGAGTAAGAAACTCATCCCTAAACGGGATATTTCACCCGGGTATCGGATGGCCTCCCAGCCGGAAATCCGTTTGCGCTCCCGCGCCGCTCCGGCAGATAATCCAGCGCTCCCATCAGCAGGCCCGTGCACGGGCTCAGGCACGGAACGTCACCGCGCCATCACCATCCGGAGGTGCGCCACCATCCCCCTCTACGCCCGGCTCGTCCGGTACGGATTCCGCAAACACGCCACCTACGTGTGGGCCGCGCTGGCCGGCGCCTTCACCAACAGCGTGTTCGGCGTGCTGCGCGCCTACGTCCTCATCGCCCTGTGGGACGCCCGGCCCGGCCTGGCCGGCTACGACGTCGTCCACGCCGTCACGTTCTGCTTCATCACCCAGGCGTTCATCGGCCCGATGCAGCTGTTCGGCGGCGGGCTGACCGTCCCCGAGCGCATCCGCAGCGGCGACATCGCGCTCGACCTGGTCCGCCCCGCCTCGCTCCAGCTCTGGTCGATGGCCGAGGACCTGGGCCGGGCCGGCTACCTCGCCCTCGCGCGCGGCATCCCGCCCCTGCTGCTCGGCGCCGCGCTGTTCGGCATCGTGTGGCCGGCGGGAGCGGGACACTGGGCGGCGTTCCTCACGGCGTTCGCCGCCGGGTGGGCCGTCAGCTTCGCCTGGCGCTACCTCGTCGCCCTGTCGGTCTGCTGGCTCGTCGACGACCGGGGCGCCAACGCCTTCTCCCTCGTCCTGACCACCCCGTGCAGCGGCATGATGGTCCCCCTCGTGCTGGTCCCCGGCCCGCTGGGCGAGGTGGTACGAGCGACGCCGTTCGCGGCCATGGTGCAGGCGCCGGCCGACGTCTACATGGGCACGGCCGACGTCCCGCGGACGCTGGCGCTGCAGGCCTTCTGGGCCGTGGCGCTGCTGGCGCTGGGAGCGCTCGGCACCCGGGCGATCCGCCACAAGGTGGTGATCCAGGGTGGTTAGCAGCTATCTCGTGCTGGTGTGGGCATGGACCCGCGCCGCGATGGCCTACCGCGCCTCGTTCGCGCTCATGGTGCTGCTCGGATCGGTGATCACCGCCACCGACGTGGCCGTCATCCTGGTGATCTTCGCGAACACGACCAGCCTCGCCGGGTTCTCCCGTGACGAGGCGCTCTTCCTGTACGGCGTCGCCGGCGTGGCGTTCTCGCTGTGCGACATGTTCGTCAGCAACCTCGACCGGATCAGCCAGCACATCAAGGCCGGCACGTTCGACGCGATGCTGATCCGGCCGGTCAGCCCGTGGATCCAGATGGCCACCGACCGCTTCATGCCCAGCCGGATCGGCCGGGTCCTGCAGGCCGCCGTCGTGCTCGGCTACGCGCTGGCCGTCCTCGACCTCGACCCGGGGCGGCTCTGGATGCTCCCGGTCATGATCGTCTCAGGCATCGTCATCTTCGCCTCGCTGTGGACCCTGGCGGCGGCGGCGCAGTTCGTGCTCACCGACGCGCCGGAGGTGACCAACGCCTTCACCTACGGCAGCGGCCAGCTCACCCAGTATCCGTTCAGCGCCTACGGGCGCGACCTGGTGCGCGGGGTGACCTACGTGCTGCCGCTGGCGTTCGTCAACTGGCAGCCCGGCCTGTACGTGCTGGACCGGGCCGACCCGTTCGGCACGCCCGGCTTCATGCGGTTCCTCGGCCCGGCCGCGGCCGTCGTCCTCGCCCTGCTCGCCGCCCTGGCCTGGCGGCAGGGTCTGCGGCACTACCGATCCACGGGGAGTTGAACATGATCGAGCTCGACCGCGCCGGCCGTTCCTTCAAGGTCAGGCGCGAGACGGTGCACGCCGTGCGCGACCTGTCGTTCCGCATCGAGGCCGGAGAGTTCGTCGGCTACCTCGGCCCCAACGGGGCCGGCAAGTCCACCACGATCAAGATGCTGTGCGGCATCCTCACGCCCACGTCGGGCACCGTCCGGGTGGCCGGGCTCGACCCGTCGCGCCGGCGCACCGCGCTCGCCCGGCGGACCGGCGTGGTGTTCGGGCAGCGCACCACCCTGTGGTGGGACCTGCCGTTGCGCGACAGCTTCGAACTGATCCGGCTCCTTTACAAAGTAGATCGCAGGGCCCACCGGGAGCGGCTGGACGCGCTCACCGAGACCCTCGACCTGGGGCCGTTCCTCCGGACGCCGGTGCGCCAGCTCAGCCTGGGCCAGCGGATGCGCGGCGACCTGGCCGCCGCGCTCCTGCACGCGCCCGACCTGCTGGTGCTCGACGAGCCCACGATCGGGCTGGACGTGGTGAGCAAGGCGGGCATCCGCGACTTCCTGCGGCGGCTCAACGCCGAACGCGGCACCACCGTGCTGCTGACCACGCACGACCTCGGCGACATCGAGCGGCTGTGCCGCCGGGTCATGCTCATCGACCACGGGCGGCTGGCGTTCGACGGGACGCTGGAGGACCTGATGGCCACCGCCCCCGCCGGGGAGACGATCGAGGACGTGGTCACCCGCCTCTACACGGCCGGGGTCCCGCCGGAGCGCGCCCCCCGGTAGCCGGTCAGTAGTAGCCGCCCTGGCGGCTCTCCTCGTAGTCCTCGTCCTCGTCCTCGTAGTCGTCGCGGCGCGCCCAGCGTGACGGCATGAGGACGGGGATGAACATGGCCACGCCGAGCAGCGCGTACACGCCGCTGGTCAGCAGCGTCCTGGCTCCCGCGCCGGCGTCCCGGAGGATCTGGTGCATCGACGGCTCGGCCGGGATGAAGGACAGCGCGCGGTTCATGTCGAGCGCGTACACGACCGTCCAGGCCAGCAACGCCATCGACGGCACGAACGCCGCCAGCGGCGAGACGCGGCCGGCCGTCACCAGGCCGGTGACGAGCCCCACGGCCGCCATCGCGCCGAGCGCGATCCACAGCGGCTGCCCGGCGGGGGCCTGCGTGTTGGCCATGGCCTGCTGGACGGCCCAGCCGGCGCCCGCGAGCAGGGCCGCCGTCGCCACCAGCCCGAGGACGAACCCACCAAGATGCCGCAACGTTCTCACCTCATGTCGACGCGGTCGGGACGAACCATAGCGACATTCGGTGCCAATCCACCAGGAATTGATCAACTCTCCGTATCGGCAGGACCCTGTGCCCGTCCCGGAAGAACGTTCCTGTCCCGCTGCCACCGGCCTGCGCGCCGGGAGTCCCCGGCAGGCTCCGGGCGCAGCATCGGCAATCTTCCGCCCGGCCGTGGAACGCGGTCCGGGTCCTCACGGTCGGGAAGGCCACGTCGCCGATGTCCTGTCCGGGTGTCGGACCGGCCGGCCGCTCCGCGGGCCGGCCCGCTAGCTTGTCCCCGTACGCGAAGAAAGGCGGGCGAAGTGTCGGCGGAGACAGCGGACGAGCGGCTGGCGCGGCTCAAGCGGGAGTTCGAGTCGATCGACGGGGACGGCGACGGGTTCATCACCGAGGCGGAGTTCCGGGCGCACTTCCCGGACCTGCCCGCCGGGGCGCTCGGCGCCCTGGAGGACAGCGCCGACGCCGACGGCGACGGACGGTTCTCGCTGGAGGAGTTCGTCCGCGTCATGCCGTAGCGAACGGCTCACGGCGGCGGCCACCTCGTCGTGGTCTCCGCCGTGAGCCGGGTCGATGTCACTTCTTGAAGGCGTCCTTGACCTTCTTGCCGGCGTCCTTGAGCTTCTCGCCGGCCTGCTTGAGGCCGCCCTCGGTCTGGTCGGCGCGGCCCTCGGCGCGCAGTTCCTCGTCACCGGTGGCCTCTCCGATGTTCTCCTTCGCGCGGCCCTTGAGCTCTTCGGCCTTGTGGGAGAACTTGTCCTCGGTCCCCATGTGCCCGCCTTTCTCGTCGGCTGCGGAGGCACTTCCCCTTACCGAGGATCGGGCGCGAAAACACCGGTGTGAACCTGCCCACACCACTCATAAGGGGACATTTTCCGGGCAAGGAGGAGAGGCCGGAGAGCCGCGCGGGGGTCGGCTCTCCGGCCCTGCCCGCGACGGCGCGACGAGCTCAGGCGGCGCGGCTCAGACGGTGCGGCCCAGACGGTGCGGCTCAGGCGGCGGGGCTCAGGACGTGATGTCCTTGCCGGTGAAGCGGGCCCAGGCGACCGAGCCGAACAGCAGCGCGTACGCGCCGAACACCAGCAGCCCCTCCCCCAGCGCGGCGGTGTCGACGGGACTGCGCAGCACCCCGTCGAAATCGTTCCACCACGTCGGCAGCAGGTAGCCGGCCAGACCGTCGAGCTGCGGGACGGCCCGCAGCACCTGCGAGACGACCACGAGCACCACGCTGGCCGCGATCGCGCCGATCGACACCTCCGTGAACGTCGAGAAGGCCAGCGCCACCGCGGCCAGCGCGGCCATCCCGGCGCCGACGTACCCGACGCTGACGAGGATGCGCAGCAGCCCCTCGGCGACCGGCACCGTGGTGCCGGACAGCAGGGTCACCGGACCGACCGGGAAGAGCGCCAGGCCCGTCACCAGCGCGGCCAGCGCGACCACCGCGGTCACCGCGAAGCCGTACACGACGGCGTTGAGGTACTTGACCGCGAGCAGCCTGGTGCGGCCGGCCGGGGCGGCCAGCAGGTAGCGCAACGTCCCGGCGCCCGCCTCCCCCGCGACGGCGTCGCCCGCCACCACGCTCACCGCGACCGGCATCAGCAGCGTGACCAGGAACGACAGCGAGGCGAACGTCAGCATGAGGCTGTTGCCGGCGGCCGCGGCGATGATCCCGCCCACCCCGCCCTCGTCGTCGGCCGTCATGAGGCGCAACGTGACGCCGAGCAGGACCGGCACGGCGGCCAGGACGCCCAGCATGACCAGGTTGCGCGGCCGCCGGAACGTCAGCCCGAGCTCCGAGCCGAGCAGCCGCCAGAACGTCCACCGCGCCCGCGCCACAGGGGCGGGCGCGGCGGCCGGACGCCCCTCGGCGGAGGGGCCGGCCTCGACGATCGTGGCGGGCTCCGGCGCGCGCCGGATCTCGGTCTCAGCCGTCGACATCGAATCCCTCTCCCGTCAGTCCCACGAACACGTCCTCCAGACTCGGCCGGACGACCGCGAGCCCGCGCACGGGCACGTCCGCGCCGACGAGGGCGGCGTTGATCCGCTCGGGCGCGTGCCCGCCCAGCTCGGCGGTGACCTCGGTGCCGCCCTCCACCGCACCGATGTGGACGCCGGCCAGGCCGAGCGCGGCCAGCACCCGGACGGCCGCGGCCGCGTCGGGCGTCTCGATCCGGACGCGGACGGGCTGACCGCCGCTGAGCGAGGCGATCGTGCCCTGGGCGACCAGCTTTCCGGCCCGCATCACCGCCGCGTGCGTGCACATCTGCTCCACCTCGGCCAGCAGGTGCGAGGAGACGAAGACCGTGGTGCCGTCGGCGGCGATCTCCTTGACCAGGGCGCGCACCTCGCGGGTGCCCTGTGGGTCGAGGCCGTTGGTCGGCTCGTCGAGGACGAGAAGCTCGCGCGGTCCGAGCAGGGCGGCGGCGATGGCCAGGCGCTGGCGCATGCCGAGCGAGTAGTTGCGGTAGCGCTTGCCCGCAGCGGCGGTCAGCCCCACCCGGTCCAGCGCCTCACCGACGCGCCGCCGGACGGTGGCGGCCGGCGCGGTGGGGTCGGCCGCGTCGAACCGGCGCAGGTTCGCCTCGCCCGACAGGTACGGGTAGAACGCCGGCCCCTCGACCAGCGCGCCGACCCGGGGCAGCGCCGCGGCCAGCGGCAGCCCCAGCAGGGCGTGCTCGCCGGAGGTGGGCGCGACCAGGCCCAGCAGCATGCGGATGGTCGTGGTCTTGCCCGAGCCGTTGGGCCCGAGGAAGCCGAAGACCGATCCGCGTGGCACGCTCAGGTCGAGCGTGTCGACGGCGACCTGGCCGCCGCGGAACCGCTTGGTCAGCCCGCGCGTGACGATCGCGGGCGCCGCCGGGCCGGAAGGCGGGGCCGCCCCGGAGGGCGCCCCCGCTTCGTGCGTGACGGTCGTCACCTGACGCCCGCCGCCTCGGTGATCTCCTCCGGCGTGACGGCGCCGACGAGCAGGCGCCCGTCGTCGGTCAGCAGGGCGGTGACCAGCTTGGTGCTGATCAGCCGGCCCGAGCCCCACGGCCCGCTCACCGGGGTGGCCTTCTTGAGCAGGTCGGCGACCACGGCGCGACCGTCGGCCTCGTCACCGCCGTGACCCCGCCACTCGCCCTGCCGCTCGCCCTGCCGCTCGCCGTCCGACGGCGTGCCTCCCGTAAGGTCGGCCGCCGACGCCTTCACCACGGCCACCCGCGTCCATCCGTCGCCGACGACCTTCAGGCCACGGGCGGCCCTGTCGGCGTCGCCGGGGCGCGTCTCCTTGCCCGCCTCGCCGTCGGCCCCGAGGGAGCGCTCCTCGACCTTGGCGCCGGCGGGCGGGGTGAAGGTGAAGTTCTCCTCCGCGGGCGGGGTGAACGTCACCTGGGTGAAGCCCACCTGGAAGGCCGGCTCGGCCGCGCCCTTGGCGTACACCTGCACCTGCAGCGGGACGTACGTCTCGCCGTCGAGGGCCAGGCGCACCTCCTGCACCAGCGAGCCGTCGTCCTTGGGCGCGAGCACGAGCTGGTAGACCGGGCGGCCCGCCACCTCGGCGGTGTTGATGACCCGGATCGCGGTGTGCTCGCCCGCCTGCTCCAGCACCTTCTCCGCCGCCGCCTGCGGCGTCAGGTCGGCGTGGGTCGCGGCCGGCGCCGACGGGGCCGGCGACCGCCGTGCGCCGCCCTGCCAGTGGAGCTTCGTGGCCGTGTTGGCGGCGCTGTCCCAGTACCAGGCCTGGCCCTCGTTGACGATCAGGTTGGTCTCGTTCAGCTGGGTCGGCATGGCGATCCGGAACTTGCCGTTGGCGCCGTACCAGACCTTGACCTCGTGCGAGCCGGACAGCAGCGCCACCGGTGAGCCCGCGCCCGCGGCCGGGAGGGCGGGCAGTCCGAGCGAGGCCGTCTGCTGCACGGTGCCCGACATGGGCGGCGGGCTCTTCTCGGCGGCGGCCAGGGCGTCGGCGAGCAGCTGCTGCGCCGAGCGCTCGGGGAGCGCCGGGGGGCCGCCCACGGCGGCGATCACCGGCCCCGCGCCGACCGCGGCCGCGATCACGGCCGCCGCCGCGACCGGGACACCCCACCTCACGAACGTGCCTCTACGCATCTCACTCCTTAACGGTATGTCGATACGCAGAGCCTGCGTGATGCATCCTTAGGCGAACCTGAGACTGTCTGAGACGCCTCTCAGCCTTCTCAGCGTGGTCTCAGGGGCGGCACGGGAGGATGCAGCGCATGAGAGTTCTGGTCGTCGAGGACGAGCGGCGCATGGCCGCCGCGTTGCAGCGCGGGCTGCAGGCGGAGGGCTTCGCCGTGGATCTCGCCCACGACGGCGAGCAGGGCCTGCACCAGGCCAGGCAGGGCGACTACGACGTCGTGGTGCTCGACATCATGCTGCCCAGGCTGTCGGGCTACAACGTGTGCAAGCAACTGCGCGCGGAGGACAACTGGGTGCCGATCCTCATGCTGTCGGCCAAGGACGGCGAGTACGACATGGCCGACGGGCTCGACCTGGGCGCCGACGACTACCTGACCAAGCCGTTCTCGTACGTGGTGCTCGTGGCCAGGCTGCGGGCGCTGCTGCGGCGCGACGCGGGGCGGCGGCCGGCCGTGCTGACGGCGGGCGACCTGTCGCTCGACCCGGCGCGGCGCAGGGTGCAGCGCGGCGACAGCGCCGTCGAGCTGACGCCGCGCGAGTTCGCGCTGCTGGAGTACCTGCTGCGCAGGCGGGACGAGGTGGTGTCGAAGGCGGAGATCCTGGAGCACGTGTGGGACACCTTCGACACCGACCCGAACGTGGTGGAGGTCTACGTCGGCTACCTGCGGCGCAAGATCGACGCCCCGTTCGGCAGGAACGCGCTGCAGACCGTGCGCGGCGCGGGCTACCGGCTGGCGGGCGACGGCGGGTGAGCACGGTGACCGCTCATGAGGGGGCCGGCCTGGCGGCCGGCGGCCGTGGCTGACGCGCCGCACATCTGGTGGCGGCGGCGCAGCCTGCGCTTCCGGCTGACCGTGGTGGCCGGCGCGGTGCTCGCGGCCGCCCTGGCGCTGTCGGGCGTCGTACTGCTCAACGTGCTCGACCGGACACTGGTGGACACGGTCGACGACGCGCTGCGCAGCCAGGCGCAGACGGTGCGCGTGCACGCCGACGCCGGCACGCTGACCAGCCCCATCACCACCCACGACGGCACGGTCGTGCAGGTGCTCGACGCCTCGGGCCGCATCACGCACGTCACCTACGGCACCGACCGGCTGGTGCCCTTGCTGGACGCCCGGGCCAGGGCGTGGGCGCTGCGCGGGGGCCACGCGGTCTACCTGGACGGCCGGCCGTACGCGATCCCGGGCACGCTGCGGGCCGTGGTGCTCAGCGCCGACCGCGGGCAGACGGTGGTCGCCGCCCGCTCCGTCGGCGAGATCCGGCAGAGCCTGGCGGCGGCCCGCAAGGTGCTGCTCGTGGGCACGCCGCTGCTGCTCGTCCTGCTGGCGGTGGCGAGCTGGCTCGTCATCGGCCGCACGTTGCGCCCGATCGCGGCGCTGCGCAAGGGTGCGGCCGAGATCACGCACACCGCCAGGTCGCGCCGGCTGCCGGTGCCCGAGGCGCGTGACGAGGTGCACTCGCTGGCCGTCACGCTCAACGACATGTTGGCCAGGCTGGAGGAGGCGGAGCAGCGCCAGCGGGCGCTGGTCTCCGACGCCGCGCACGAGCTGCGCAGCCCGCTCGCCAGCATCCGCCTGCAGCTGGAGGTCGCCCTCGGCCATCCGGAGGGCCAGGACTGGCGCGAGACGGCCGAGGGCGTCCTGGAGGACGCGATGCGGCTGTCCCGGCTGGCGGAGGACCTGCTCGCGCTGGCCCGCCTGGACGAGCGCGGCGGCGTGCCCGCCCGGCGCGAGCCGGTCGACCTCGACGCGGTGGTGCGGCAGACCCTCGACCGGTACGCCGAGGCGCGGCTGACGGCCTGCGCGCCGGTGGTGGTGCGGGGTGACGCGCTGGACCTGAGCCGGGTGCTGACCAACCTGGTGGACAACGCCGTCCGGCACACCACCTCGAAGGTCGAGGTGGCGCTGACCGCCGACGGGGTCCTGACGGTGACCGACGACGGGCCGGGCATCCCGGAGCAGGACCGGGAGCGGGTGTTCAACAGGTTCACCCGGCTCGACTCGGGCCGCAGCCGGGACGAGGGCGGGGCGGGGCTGGGCCTGGCGATCGTGCGGGAGACGGTGCGGGCCCACGGGGGCGGGGTGCATCTGGAGGACGCCTCCCCGGGGTTGCGCGTGGTGGTGCGGCTGCCGGTGGCCGGCTGAGCGCCGGACATCGGTACGGGCCGCGCGCTCGGGGAGCGGCGTGCGCCGGTCTCGGGTACCGGACGAGCGGACCGGACGAGCGGGCCGGACGAGCGGGCCGGACGAGCGGGCCGGGTCAGGCGGCGGTGCCCCGTTCGGCGGTGGACAGGAAGTCCTGTGCGATGAGCGGCAGGCGGCGGCGCGCGTGGACGAGGGCGATGACGCGGCGCACGGCCGGGTCGAGGGAGCGGACCACCAGACCGGCCCGGCTGGCCTGCTCGGCCATCCCGCGGTACCACAGCAGCGACGCCTGGCCGCTGCGCACGGCGCCGAGCCAGCCGTTGCGCTCGTCGGTCTCGAGCACGACCACCGGTTTGACGGCGTACTTGCCGAACATGGCGTCGAGCTCCCTGCGCCGGACGCTGCCGCGGGCGGGCAGGGCCAGCCGCATGCCGTCGAGCCTGCCCATCGGCACGGGGTTGGGCAGTTTGAGGCTCGGCGGGGAGATCAGCACGATCTCCTGGCGTTCGAGGGGGTGGGTGATGAGGTCGGCGGGCACGGGCAGGTCGGTCAGCCCGATGTCCGCGCGCTGGTCGCGGATGGCGCTGACCACGGCGTCACGGCCGTCGCACCGCACGATGTGGATGCGCACCCCGGGATGGTCGGCGGTGTAGGCGGGCAGGAGCCGCCCGGCGAGGCCGGGCTCGAGGCTCGGCGTGGCGGCGATGCGGAGCTCGGCGTCGCCGGAGGTGGCGTGGCTGGCGAGGCCCTCGATCTCGTGGACGGCGTCGAGCGCCTCCCGTGCCAGCTTGACGACCCGGCGGCCCTGCGCGGTGACGACCACGCCGCGGCCGGAGCGGGCGAAGAGGGTCATCCCGAGCTCTCGTTCCAGGTCCCGGATCGCACGCGACAGCGCGGGCTGCGCGATGTAGAGCGACCTGGCCGCGTCGGTCATGGTGCGGTGCTCCGCAGTCGCGACCACGTAGCGGAGCTGCTGGAGGTTCATGGCAAAAAGCTAGGACACGGCCCACCGCGCGGTCCGGAACATAGCGGAGATCACCTCGAATGATTTCGGACTGTAACCGAGCACTGTCACATCCGTGACTGGTGATAAATCAGTAAGCTTCTGCCCAAATCTGGCAAAGGGCCGGAGCGTGACGGGAGGAGTCACGCGAGTCGGACAAGTGACCGCAGGGGGCGACACGGTGACAGGCAACGGGCAGCATCCCTCACCGCCTCCCGAGCACGGCCCGCCGGTGCGTCCGCCGTCGCTGCCGTGGCCGCCTCCCGGGCGCGGGCAGGGCGGGCCCGGCTCCCCGCCGCCCCCGCATCCCTCCGGTGGCCAGGGGCACGGATACGGCCCGCCGCCCCAGCAGCCGCCGTACGGGCCGCCCCAGCAGCCGGCGCAGCCGCCGTACGGCGCGCCGCAGCAGCCGCATGCGCCCGCGCAGCAGCCGCCGGGCCCCGCGTACCGTCCCGGCCCGCCGCAACCGCCCCACCCGCAACCGTCCCATCCCCAGCCGCCGTACCCCCAGCAGCCGCCCAACCCGGGGCAGGGGTACGGGGCGGGCGGGCGGCACGGCGGCCCGTACGGCCAGCAGCCTCCTCCCCCGCCGCCTCATCAGGTCCGGCATCAGCAGCCGTCGCCGCCCATGCCCCCCATGCCTCCTGTCCCGCCGCCGGGGCCGCCCATGCCGCCGCGGGGCCACGGCTGGCCGCAGGCGCCGCGCAGGAGGTCCGGCATGGGGGCGGCCGGGGTGCTCGGCCTGGTGTGCGGGGCGATGGCCGGGTTGTTCGTGCTGGTCGTCGTGGGCTCGATGGTGTTCAGGACCTCCTCGCGCAGCGAGGTCGGCACCCCGGTGGCGATCCCCACCTACACCCCGTACGAGCGCGAGACGTCCCCGAGGCGGACGGAGAGCCGGTCGCCGGCGGAGCGGCCCACGCGGCGGCCCACGCCGACCCGCACCCGGGACACCACGCAGCAGCCCGCCAGGGCCACGCTGAACACGAGCCTGAAGAACAACACCGTCTACCGGGCGGGCGCCCTGCCCCGGCTGTCCTGCCGGGCAGGCAACGCCGACATCTACAACCACGCCCAGCTCAAGGCCCTGATCCTGAAGACGGGCGCGTGCATGGACCGGGCGTGGGGCCCGATCCTGCGCCGGCAGGGCATCGCCTTCAGCCCGCCGGGCTACGCGATCGCGGCGGGCCGGGGCCGGGGCGCGTGCGGCGACTATCCCTCGCGGGGCGGCATCGTGCCGTACTACTGCCCGCGCAACAACACGATCTACGCCTCGACCTCGGCGATGGCCAGGGGCAACGCGACGTCGCGCGGCTACGGCCAGATCATCTCCTGGCACGGCGGGATCATCAGCATGATGGCCCACGAGTACGGCCACCACGTGCAGAACATCACGGGCCTGATGGACTCGTGGTGGCGCCAGACGCTCGACTCCACCAGCAGCAGCGGCAAGCTGGCGCTCAGCCGAAGGCTGGAGCTCCAGGCCACCTGTTTCGGCGGCATGTGGATGCGCTCCGTCGCGACCAGCTATCCGGTCACGACCACGAACCGGTCGCGGCTGTTCGCCTTCTACGGCCAGGTGGGCGACCATCCCGGCTATCCGCGTGACCACGGCTCCCCGGCGAACAACCACCGGTGGTTCCGGCAGGGCTGGGAGCGCAGCCAGGCCTATCAGTGCAATACCTGGATGGCGCCTTCCTCCTCGACGTCATGATGTCGCCTGGCGTTCATCTCAGCTTGAGCACATGTCTCTGATGTCCCCTTATGGGAGCTAGAATCCTGGCAATCTTGTGCCCAACGGGGGGCAAAACAGTGTTTTGCCAGGTAGGCGTGTGAAGGAGCGGCGTGAGCAAGCGCGATGGGGTTGACAACGGGGGCAGGAAACGGCGCCCTGCCCGCCGCCCCCGCCCGACGTCAGGCGGCGAACCCGGCTCCGGCGCCCGCGGTTCCGCGGCTCCCGGCGCCCCGGGTCCCGCCGAGGCGGGCAGGACCCCGTCCGCGGGCCAGGGCGGCTCGGGCCGCACCCGGGCCAAAGGCCAGTCGGGATCCGGGCGGCGCACCGAGCCGGGCCGGCCACGGCCGGCGGACGCCGCCCCCCCGGGGACGTCCGGCGCCTCCCCCGGCGGCGGCCGGAAGCCCGCGGGCGACAGGCCGGGCACCGTATCGGGCGACGCGGCGGGCAAGCGCCCCGGCCGGATGCCCACCGGCGCCCCGCGCTTCGCCAGACCGCTCAACGCGGGATCCGTCCTGGGCTGGACCGCCCTGTCCGCCATCGTGCCCGGCGCCGCTCACCTGCGCGCCGGGCACCGCCGTACCGGGCTGGGGTTGCTCGGCGCGTACGCGGTCCTGCTGGTCGCCGCGCTGGCCTTCGTGCTGGTGCGCGGCCTCGAAGGTCTCACCACCTTCCTCGGCGACGGCATGATGGTGACGGCGGTCGTGCTGCTGTCGGTGGGCGCGCTGTGCTGGTTCGCACTGCTCGTCACGTCGTACGTGGCGCTCAACCCGAGCGGGCTCGACCAGCAGGGTCAGATCGTCTCCGGCGTCCTCGTCGGCGTGCTCTGCGTCGCGGTGATGTCCCCGTTCGCCCTGGGGGCCAACACGGTGCTGGCCGCCCGGGACACTTTTCACACGCTCTTCCCCAGCATCCCCACGGAGCCGGGCGTCGAGCCGATCAAGGAGGAGGACCCGTGGAGCGGCAGGACCCGGGTCAACTTCCTGCTGCTCGGCGGTGACGCGGCCAGTAACCGCACCGGCATGCGGACCGACAGCATGAACGTGGCCAGCGTGGACATCAGGACGGGCAACACCGTGCTGTTCAGCCTGCCGCGCAACCTGCAGCACGTGCACTTCCCGCCGTCCTCGCCGCTGCGCAAGCAGTTCCCCAACGGCTTCATGGCCGAGCTCGGCCAGGGCGGCCTGCTCAACGAGGTGTGGCAGTACGCCAACGACCACCCGCAGATCATGGGCAAGAAGAACCAGGGCCCGCGGGCGCTGATGGACGCCATCGGCCACACGCTCAACCTCAAGATCGACTACTACGCCCTCATGAACATGTACGGCTTCGCCGACCTGGTGGACGCCATCGGCGGCCTGCGCATCCGCGTCGAGCGGGACGTCCCCTGGGGCGGCCTGTACGGCACCGCGGGCACCATCAAGGCGGGCACCCGGGTGCTGTCGGGCGAGGAGGCCCTGTGGTACGGCCGGTCCCGGGTGGGCAGCGACGACTTCTCCCGGATGGGCCGCCAGCGCTGCGTCATCGGCGCCTTCGCCAAGCAGGCCACCCCGGACAAGATCCTGCTGAACTTCACCAAGATCGCCTCAGCCACCAAGCGGCTGGCGCAGACGAACATCCCCCGTGAGCTCGTGGAGCCGCTGGCCGCGCTGGCGCTCAAGGTGAAGGGCGCCAAGATCACCAGCATGCAGTTCGTGCCGCCGGAGTTCTGGCCGGGCTCGCCGGACTGGCTGAAGATCCGGCGCGCGGCGGCGAAGGCGATCGCCGACTCGACCAGGGCGCCCAGCCAGGCCGTGGCGGCCGCCGCCTCCCCGACCGGCTCGGCCGCCCCGAGCGGGGTGGCCTCGCCCAGCGCGTCGGCCGCCAGGCCCACGCAGACGCCCAAGCAGACGCCCACGCGCAACAGCCAGCGGTCGGCCAGGTCGCTGGAGGAGCTCTGCGGCTTCTGACCTGACGGCCGAGGCCCCCCTGCCGGTCGGGCAGGGGGTCCTCGGCCGTCAGGGGCGGGTCAGGCCGGAGCCGTGGTGCGGGGCAGCAGGGCGAAGGCCCCCAGGTAGACGACCGCTGCCACGATCAGCAGCCCCTGGTAGCCGATCACCAGGGCGAGGTACTCCAGGCAGCCGCCCACCATCGCCCCCAGCAGGTTCGCCCCGAACGCGGTGGTGCCGTCGGCCGTGTCCGCGAAGCGCTTGGCGAAGACCACGTTCGCCGCGAAGATCGGCAGGAACGCCACCGTGATCGCCGCCACCGCGCGCAGCGGCAGCGGCAGGGACAGCAGCCACGCGTTGGGCACCAGCCAGGCCAGCAGCAGCCCCGCGAGCAGCACGCCGTACATGACCGACAGCGGCGGGGTGCGGAAGCGGCGGGTCACCTCGACGGCGGCGAGCACCGCCACCAGCACCCCGGCGAACACGATCGCGTTGACCACCCACGTCGTGCCGAACAGCAGCGCGAACCCGGTGACGCTCTTGGTCTCCAGCAACAGGAAGGCCACCCCGAGCAGGAACAGGTCGGCGTACGGGCGCATGCGCCGGTAGGGGCCGGCGACGACGCGCACCGCGAGCAGGCTGACCGCGAGGACGAGGCCGAGAGTGATCAGGTAGATGGGCGGGATCGTCCGGTCCTTGAGGTAGAGGAACGGCCGGTCGTCGCCGGCGGGCGGCGGGGTCGCGGCCGTGGCGCCGGCCCACGGCGCGCCGCACCGCTGGGCGGCGGGGGTCACGCCGGCGGTGATGACGGCCTGCTGGCCCGCGGTGCTGACCACGTCGACGCACGGCCGGTGGCCGAAGGCGGCCTGCACGGTCGAGGCGAGCCGGTCGACGAGCCAGCTCTCGCGGTAGTAGTTGTACATGGCGAACGCGCCGCCGGGCTTGAGGCGGTCGCGGGCGGCCCGCATGGCCTCCTCGGTGAACAAATAGCTCTCCAGCCGCAGCGAGCTGGCCCCCGACACGAGGGTGAGCGAGTCGGGCAGCGCGAAGAGGATCAGGTCGTAGCGGGCCGAGGTGCGTTCGAGGAACGCGCGGCCGTCGGTGATGTGCGTGGTGACGCGCGGGTCGGCGTAGGGGCGGTCGGGGTGCGTGGAGCCGCCCAGCTCGCGCAGCTTGGGGTCGATCTCGACGGCGTCCACCCGGCCGGCGCCCTTGGACAGGGCGATGGCGACGTCCGTGCCGCTGCCCGCGCCGACGATGAGCACCTCCCTGGGCGCCGCGACGGCCCGCTCGTACGGCAGGCCGTACTGGCGCTCCCACTGCAGCCGGGCGGCGGCCGGCACGGCCTGCTGGTGCGGGATGCCGTTGACGGCGATGTCGGTCACCGGCACGTCCAGCACCCGGCCCTGGCTGTAGGTGACCTTGTAGTAGGGCGACCAGAGCGCCCCGGCGGTCAGCGACTCGGCGAGCAGCAGCGACACCACCGCCAGCGACGGCACGGTGACGAGCCCCAGGTACGGCACGAGCCGCGCTGCCGCGCGCCACGCGGCACGCCCCGGCGCGAGCAGCAACCCGTACGCGACGGCCGCGATGATGCCCCAGAAGAGGGGCGGCGCGCTGAGGAAGGACAGCGCCGTGAACGCCGCGATGCCCGCGAGGCTGCCGATCAGGTCGTATCGGTAGGCCTCCAGCCGCGGCAGCTCGGGGAAGCAGCGGCCGACCAGCTCCGCCGGCCCCATGAGCACCACCGCGGCGGCGCAGAAGACGACCGGCAGGATGAGCCACGCGGGCGGTCCCTCGGTGTGCAGGCTCGTCCAGTACAGGACCCCTTCGGTGTCGCGGTTGACGGTGACGGGGAACGTCAGCACGACGACGACCAGGCCGAACAGGACGACCGGCGAGTAGAAGGGGAGCCCCTTCGACCTGCCGACGCGCAGGAAGCCGAGCCCGATGCCGAGGAACGAGCCGAGCAGCACGAAGTTCGTGAAGTAGCTCAGGTGCACGATGTTGGACCCGGTCCAGCGGATCAGCGCCAGTTCGAGGAAGAGCATGAAACCGCTGGCGAGGACGAGCCTCGGCCGGACCGCCAGCCAGTGGTCGGTGCCCTCGGAGACCGGCTTTCGCGCCTGGACCGTCATGACGACTCACCGTAGTGAACGTGGGACGATCACGAAAGGTCGCCGGGCCGGAGAAATCATCGATCGCGTGTCCTGCATAGTGGTGGTTTCGAGCGGTACTTCCCTTACACCCCGCTGGACGCGGGGAGCGGGGTGGAGGAGTGTTGGAACGTTCCTTCCCCCAGCTCTCCGGTGGTGATTCCCGTGCGGATCATGATCCAGCTCCGCCCCTCCCCCGACCTGGTCGCCGCCGTCGCCGACCCCGAGCGCACGGCGAGCACCGCCGACGTCGCCGACGGGCTGCCGGGCGTCGAGCTCGACGCCGGCTTCACGCCCGTGGCGCTGCCCCGCCCGGTCCCGGCGGCGGGCGGCGACCCGCTCTCGCTGCGCGGGCCGCTCGACTTCTCGCTGGCCGCCGAGGACGCCTCGGTGCTGGTGCGCGGCACGATCGCCGACGACGAGCGGGCCACCCGGGTGGCGATGCTGCTGGCGCTGCGCCCCGATGTCGCCGGCGTGTTCGCCGACCCGGTGATCGAGTCCAGCCTCACCTGCGGCGGCGACCCGCCGGTGGGCGACTGGCACGACGTCGAACGGCTGATCGGCGCGCCGGAGCTGCGCGCCGAGGGCCTCGACGGGCACGGTGTCGCGCTGGCCGTGCTCGACACCGGGGTCAACGCCGTCCACACCGCCCGCCGGCTCGGCCGCGACATCACCCTCGACGCCGCGCGGAGCTGGACGCCCGCGGGCGTGCGGGGCAGGCCGGGCGAGTTCGAGGTGGACCACGGCACGATGTGCGCGTTCGACGCGCTCATCGCCGCGCCCCGCGCCTCGGTGCTCGACCTGCCGGTGCTGCTATCGAGGCGGCCCGGCGGGTCGGCGATCGACGGACTGCTGTCCGACGCGGTCGCGGCGTTCGCGCACCTGCGCGCGGTGCTGCAGGCCCAGCCCGAGCACTCCAGGGCGCTGGTGATCAGCAACTCGTGGGGGTCGTTCTCGCCGGAGTGGGACTTCCCGGTCGGGCATCCGGGCAACTACTCCGACGGGCCGGCGCACCCGTTCAACGTGATGGTGGCGGCGCTGGACCAGGCGGGCGCCGACGTGCTGTTCGCCGCGGGCAACTGCGGCAGGCAGTGCCGCGACGGCCGGTGCGCGTTCCCCGACCGGCCGATCGTCGGCGCCAACTCCCATCCGCAGGCGCTGTCGGTGGGCGGCGTCGACGTCCGCGGCCAGCGGGTCGGCTACTCCTCGCAGGGGCCGGGCCGGTTGAGCGACCGCAAGCCCGATCTGTGCGCCTACACGCACTTCTCGGGCTCCCAGGCGTTCGGCGTGGCCGAGCCCGACTCGGGCACCTCGGCGGCGACGCCCGTCCTGGCCGGGCTGGTGGCGGCGGTGCGCACCCGGTGGCCGTGCACGCGGCTGTCGCCCGCCCAGCTTCGCACGCTGCTGCGTCGCACCGCCGACGACCGTGGGGCGCTGGGCTTCGACCACGACCACGGCTACGGCGTCGTGGACCCGGCCGGCGTCCTCGCCGCCCTGCGCCGCCGATCCGACACCTGACCTCGGGTCTGACACCTGACCTCCGGTCCGGGACCCTGACCGGCGGCCCGAGACCCTGACCGGCGGCCGCGCGGCCGGTTGCGCCCGGGCGCGCGGCCGGCCGCTCCTAGGCGTTCTCGCGGTGGAACACCCGGGTGCCGACGACGAGGCCGGCCACGGCGAAGACCACCGTCACCGCCACCCCCAGGAAGACGGTCCCACCGGTGTAGTGGCCGGCGAACAGCTCCCGCAGCGCCTCCAGCACGTGCCGGAACGGGCTGACGTAGGAGAGCGCGTTCAACCAGCCCGGTGCCATCGACATCGGCAGGAACGCCCCCGACAGCAGCGTGAGCGGGACGATCGCGGTCGTCATCACCGGCGCGAAGAGGTGCTCGTTCATGGTCAGCGCCGCCGCGTACGACAGCGCCGCGAGCCCCGCCCCCAGCAGCATGACGAGCACGAACCCCGCCAGCAGCCCGGCGGGCGGCACCCGCATCCCGAACGCGAAGCCGGCGGCGAGCAGCAGCACGGTTTGCACGGCCAGCGTGACGACGTTGTTGAGCACCCGGCCGAGCAGCAGCGCGAGCCGGCTGGCCGGGGTGACCCGCATCCGTTCCAGCACCCCGAACCTGCTCTCCATGACGATGCCGAACCCGGCCAGGCCCGTGCTCATCAGCCCGAGCTGGACGAGCAGGCCCGGCACGAGCGTCTCCCAGGTGCCGATCGTGGCGAAGATCGGCCCGAACAGCACGAGGAAGAGCATCGGCTGGATGGCGCCGAGGACGACGCCGATCTTCTGCTTCACGGTGGCGTCGAACCCGTGGCGGAACAGCAGCCACGTCTCGCGCGACGCGGCGGCGAGCGCGCTCACGCGGCCGCCCCCTCGCGCAGCGACCGGCCGGTGATGTCCAGGAACACGTCGTCGAGGGTGCGCCCGCCCGCCTTCAGCTCGGCCGGGCGGCCCTGGGCGACGATCCGGCCGTGGTCGATGATCAGCAGGCGGTCGCAGAGGGCGTCGGCCTCGTCCAGGTAGTGGGTCGTCAGGAAGACGGTCATGCCGTGCCGGTCGCGCAGGGCGCGGATGTGGTCCCACAGGTGGGCCCGGCTCTGCGGGTCGAGCCCGGTGGTGGGCTCGTCGAGGAAGAGCAGGGCCGGCCGGTGCAGCAGGCCGAAGGCGATGTCGAAGCGGCGCCGCTGGCCTCCCGACAACGCGCCTCCCGGCAGGTGCCGCAGGTCACCGAGCTCAAGCCGCTCCAGCGCCTCCGTGACGCGCTCGCGCGCCTCGGCGCGGCTCAGGCCGTGCAGCATGGCCTGCAGCACGAGCTCCCCGTCGAGGGGGGCGGCCAGGTTGACGCCCCCGCCCTGTGACACGTAGCCGATGTGCCGGCGCACGCCCCGTGGATCCGCCAGCAGGTCGTGCCCCGCCACGGTGGCGGTGCCGGCCGTGGGCCGCAGGAGCGTGGTGAGCATGCGCATGGTGGTGGTCTTGCCGGCGCCGTTCGGCCCCAGGAAGCCGACGATCTCGCCCCGTTCGACAGTCATGTCCACGCCCCGGACGGCCTCGGCGCCGCCCTTGAAGGTCTTGCTCAGACCTCGTGTCTCGATCATTTTTCATCGCCTCCAAATTTAGGGTAGATGAAATTTTGGAGTCGATGCAAACTCGGTACCATGAGGGTATGGAGGAGGGCCTGCGCGAGCGCAAGAAGCGGGAGACGCGGCGACGCATCGCCGACATGGCGATGGGACTGTTCATGACGAAGGGGTTCGACAACGTCACGGTGGCCGAGGTGGCCCGCGCCGCCGACGTGTCCGTCAACACGGTCTTCAACTACTTCGGCACCAAGGAGGATCTGTTCCTCGACCGGGAGCAGGAGCTCCAGGAGTCCTATGACCGGGTGGTGCGCGAGCGCGCCCCGGGCGAGAGCGTGGTGGAGGCCTTCCGCCGTGACTACTTCGCGGCGATGGACGCGGGCGACTGGCGCTACGGGTTCAACGAGGGCGCCGACGTCTTCAGCAGACTGATCATGGAGAGCCCGTCACTGCGGGCACGGGCGCGCGAGATCGACCACCTGATCACGATGAGCCTGGCCGCCACCCTCGCCGAGGAGACCGGCGCCGACCCCGACGACCTCGCGCCCGAGCTGGTGGCCGGCCAGATCCTCGGGCTGACCCGGGTGGTCAGCCGCCACCTGCTGCGCCGCACGACGGCGGGTGAGGGCAGGCGGGAGGCCCTGGCCGCGCTCCGTGAGCAGGCGCGGGCGGCGTTCGACCGGCTGGAGTCGGGGATCGGCGGCTACGGCCGGCGTCCCGTGGAGTGACCGTGACGTCCGCCGGCCCGGCGTCCCGTCGCATGACCGTGACGTCCGCCGGCCCGGCGATCCGTCGCATGACCGTGACGTCCGCCGGCCCGGCGATCCGGCATGCACCGATCACAGGTCGACGGGCAGCGACACGAAGGAGGGTGACGGCAGCCACCGCCGGCCGCCGTATCCGGCGAGAGCCTCCATCAGGTCCGTCCGCTGCCGCTCCGTCATCGGACCGAGGACGCAGACGGGGATCCTCGAGCGGCTCCTGACCGTGTCCGGCCGGGGATAGATCCATCCCGCCGGTCGCGTCATCGTCGGCCGCGTGGCGCCGGGAGCGAGGTCGACGTGGACTCCGGTGTAGCGATACGGCGGCGACCCCTGGATCTCCTCGATGGAGACCCGCTCGATCCGTTCCCAGGCGAACTCATGCCTCCCCGCGGCGCCGTGGGTCACGATGCCTCGGGGGCCGACGTGCAGCTCCCAGGCGGCCCTCCTCTTGCGCATGACCGCGTGCTGCAACTCGCCACCCAGGAATACCGTCAACGCGACGAGGGCAACGAGGGCGAGAAGGCTTCCCATCACGGGGATCATCACCGCCGGGTTGTCATCGTCTGCGTGGGGTCCCAACTCGACGAGCCTCGTGCTGAACGGGAAGTAGATCATCGCCACCGCCGGCACCAACGCCAGTGCCGACAGGATGAAGACCTTGATACCCACCTTCCTTCCCGCGTAAGTGGACAGCCGTTCCTCGCCGGTCCAGGCCGTGTCGAACGGCATGGCCGAGCCGCGCAGCGGCCGGGTCGGCCGCGTCCCCTCGGGCGGCCGGAGTGCACCTTGCCCGAGGGGGAGGGTTTCCGCCCTGGCCAGCACCGCCCTCATCGCCCCCGCCGTCCTGGCCAGCAGCGCCTCGCGCGCCTCGGCTCCCGGACCGGCGGCCGCATCACCCCCGCCGGCGTCGAGACCGGCCCGGAGGCGGCCGAGGCGCGCGAGGACGTGCCGGGCCGACTCGGGGCGTCGCCCGGGATCACGGTCCAGGAGTTCGGCCACCAGCGCCGTCAGGGCGGGCGGCGAGTCCGGGCGCAGCGCGGCGAGTGGGGGTGCGTCCTCGTCCAGCTTGCGGCGGACGACCGCCAGAGCGTTGTGCCCGGTGATGGGCGGCCGGCCGGTCAGCATGGCGAAGAGCACCGCGCCGAGCGCGTACAGGTCCGAACGCCCGTCGCCCCGTTCGGCGCCGAACTGCTCGGGCGAGCCGTACTCGGGGGTGCCGGCCGGAGTCAGCTGCGACGAACCCGCCATCGTGAACATGGTCCGGACGAATCCCGCGATGCCGAAGTCGACGACTTTGACGCCCCGGTCGGGGGTGATCATCACGTTGTGCGGCTTGATGTCGTAGTGGATGACACCGGCCTGGTGCGCGGCGACGAGTGCCGCGCAGATCCCGTGGGCGATCTCCAGCGCGCGGGCCAGGTCCATCGGGCCCTCGTCGCGGATGTGCTCGGCGAGCGTCGCGCCCTCGACCTTCTCCATGATCAGGAACAGCGCGTCCTCGTGGACACCGCGATCGTGGAGGACGACGGCGTGGGGATGGTTGATCTGCGCGGCGGCCACCGCCTCGCGCTCGAACCGCAGGGCGAGGTCGGGGTGGGGCGCGTCGTCAAGGACGAGCAGCTTGACCGCGACGTCGCGGCGCAGGCTGCGGTCCCTGCCGGCCCACACCTCGCCCATGCCCCCACGGCCGAGGCGCTCGACCAGCTCGTACCGGCCCGCGATCAGCTCCCCGCGTTCCATCGCCCACCCCTCGCCGGCTCGCCCATGCCGGTGTCCGCCAGGATACGAGCCGGGTCATCGGCGAGCACGGCCTTTTGACGGCTTCGCGGCCGGACGCGGGCCCGCTCGGCTGAGATCCGCAGGAGACGGCCCTGTCCGCAGGACACGGCCCTAGCGGGCGATCCCGTCCAGGATGGCGACGCCGCCGAAGATCACCGCGAAGATCGCGTACAGGCCGATCACGGCGAGCATCAGGCAGGTGCCGACGATGCCGCAGATGCGGCCGGCCTGCACCGAGCCGCGGTTCTCGTAGACGTGGCCGCTGGTGTCGATCTCCCGCAGCGCCCGGTTGCCCATCACCCAGGCGAACGGGCCGATGAGCGAGCACACGACGAGGCTGAGGATGCCCAGCACGAGGATCGTGGTGCCGTTGGGGTGCGTCAAGGGCGGCGGCCCGTACGGGAAGGGACCGTGGTTCGGATAGGACATCTGCGGTTCGGCCCCTCGTCCAACGGCTGGTTACGGCCGTTTTATACCACAGCGGACCTGGGTCTGGCAGTTGAACGAGCGCTTGCTACACTCACGGCATGATGGCCGTTCTGAAGCCCTTCGCCCAGTGGCTGGCCTCGACCGAGTGGTTCATGAAGGCCGGGCCCCGGTTCGTCCCGCAGCTCGACCGGGCCCTGCACCGGCTCACCCACGGCAGGCTGATCAGCAGCGACCGGGTCATCCCGTCCCTGGTGCTGACCACCACGGGCGCGCGGACGGGCCTGCCCCGCGACTCTCCGCTGGCCTGCCTGCCCGAGGACGACGGCGGCTTCCTCATCGTGGGCAGCAACTTCGGCGGACCCGCCCATCCGGCCTGGAGCGCCAACCTGCTCAAGAACCCCGAGGCCGTGGTCAGCCACCGGGGCCGGGAGATCCCCGTGGTGGCCACGCTGCTGACCGGCGAGGCCCGCGCCGAGGCGTGGCCACGATTGCTGGCCAACTGGCCGCTCTACGACCGCTACACCGAGAGGTCGGGGCGCGAGCTGCGGGTCTTCCGCCTGACGCCGATCAGGTGATCAACGTGTGGTGATCGCTTACGCCATCATGGTGGGGCAGGCAGCACGTCCCTAGGAGCCCCCACCCGTGCGCGAACGCATCCGCGTCATCGTCTTCAGCAGGCGCTTCCAGCAGTTCATCGTCGCGGTGATCCTGGTCAACGCCGCCACCCTCGGTCTCGAGACGGTGCCCGCCGCGGTCGCGCGGCACGGCGACCTGCTCACCCTGATCGACCACGTGGCGCTCTACGTGTTCGTCGCCGAGCTGGCGGCCAAGATGTACGTCGAACGGTGGCGGTTCGCCCGCGACCCGTGGAACGTCTTCGACACCCTGATCGTGGCCGTCGCGCTGCTGCCCGCCACGGGCGGGCTGTCGGTGCTGCGGTCGCTGCGCATCCTGCGCGCCCTGCGGCTGCTGTCGGTGGTGCCCAGCCTGCGCCGGGTGGTCTCGGCCCTGCTGCGCGCGATGCCGGGGATGAGCTCCATCGTGCTGCTGCTGTCGCTGGTGCTGTACGTGGCCGCCGTGATGGCGACGAAGCTGTACGGCCGGACGGCGCCGGAGCGGTTCGGCAGCCTGCCGTCGTCGCTGTTCACCCTGTTCCAGACGATGACGGGCGACGACTGGGGCAACATCGCGCGCGAGGTGATGACCCGCCATCCGTCCGCCTGGGTCTTCTTCACCGCCTTCATCCTGGTCAGCACGTTCATCGTGCTGAACCTCTTCATGGCGGTCGTGGTGAGCGCGATGGAGGAGGAGGCGGCCGCCGAACGTCAGCGCGCGGTGGTGGACCTCGCCCTGGCCGGCTCCGGCCGGGCGCAGGCCGGCACACCGGCCCCGCCGTGCCCGGCCCTCCCGCTCCCGCAGGAGCGCGTCCCGCAGGAGCGGCTCACGGAGGAGCGGCTCACGGAGGAGCGGATCCTGGAGGAGCTGGCCGCGCTGCGCGGGGAGGTCGCCGCGCTGCGGCGGCAGCTCGCGCTCGCCGAGCCCGCCCGCGGGAAGTAGCCCGCCCGGCCCGCCAGACGCCGTCCACCACCGGCACCACGAGGGCCGGGGCTCCTCCCCGCCCGGATCAGCGGGAGTAGAACTCCACGACGAGCTGCTCGTCCACGGGGACCGTGATCTGCTCGCGTTCGGGCTTGGCGGTCAGGGTGAAGCGCAGGTCGGCGTGGTCGACCGACAGGTACGGCGCGATCCGCTCGTCGGCGTGCACGCCCTCGGCGGCGGCCACGAACGGCTGCATCCGGCGCGACCGCTCGCGCACCGTGACGACCTGACCCGGCTTGACGAGGTAGCTGGGGATGTCCACCTTGCGGCCGTCCACGGCGATGTGCCCGTGCGTCACGTACTGCCGGGCCGCGTAGATCGACGGCGCCAGCCCGGCGCGCAGCACCAGCGAGGCCAGGCGGGTCTCCAGCAGCGCGACCAGCTCGGCGCCGGACGCGCCCGGCTTGCGGACCGCGAGGTCCCAGTAGCGGCGCAGCTGCCGCTCGGACACGTCGTAGTACCAGCGCAGCTTCTGCTTCTCCAGCAGGCGGAGCCCGTAGTCGCCGGTGTTGCGACGGTTGGTCTTGCGGCCGTGCTCGCCCGGCGGGTAGGGGCGCTGCTCGAAGTAGCGCACGGCCTTCCTGGTCAGCGGGACGCCCGCGCGGCGCGACAGGCGCACCTTGGGACCGGTGTAGCGCACGTTCACCTCAATGTGATTAGGTAATCCTTACTTAGGTAAGGCTAACCTACAGTTGATGGCGATCTCAAGGAGCCCCCATGCTGCCGATCCCCGAACGCGTCCGCACGCTCGCCGCGTCCTCGGCCGTCGCCCGCATGACCCTCGACGGCGTGCCCTCCCCCGCCCGCGGCGGGGTGGACGAGCGGGGCCGTCCCGTGTTGCTGGTGCGGCCGGGCGAACGGCTGTACGGGCTCGACGACGAAGCGGTCGTCGCGGTGAACCTCACCGCGACGCGCCGGCTGGGCGAGGTGGAGCACCCGCGCGGGCTCATCGAGGTGCAGGGGTGGGCGCAGCCCGTACCCGCCGCGGAGGCGCGCGCCGCGGCGGTCGCGGTGGCCGCGGCGAGCCCGGACGAGGCGCTGTTCGAGGCGCTGGAGAGGTACGGCCGGCCCGGCGCCCCGCGCCTGCTGCGGCTCGACGTGGCGCAGGTGGCCTACCTGACCGGCCAGGAGTCGGGGATGCTCGACGCCGACGACTACCTCGACGCGAACCCCGACCCGCTGGCCGAGACGGCCGAACGGGTGCTGGCCCACATCAACGAGGCGCACCGGGCGCAGCTGGCCGGCGGGGTGTCCCGGCGCCTCGGCGAGCCGTCGCCCGCCGGAGCGGACGAGGTGTGGCTGTGGGAGCTCGACCGTTTCGGGGCGACGGTGCAGGTGGACGGCTCGCTGGTCCGTTTCCCGTGGCCGGTCCCGGCGCACACGGGGCAGTGCCTGGAGACCGCGCTGCGCAGCCTGCTGTGCACCTGCTGAGAGGGGCGACGGGGCCGGCCGACCCGGGGGCGGCTTCCTGACGCGCGACAGAATCCGGACCCCATCGTCTTGATCACGATTAGTCGGGAATAGCACGACCGGTGGTCCTGGGTCACTATCATCGGCGCCTGTGAGCGACACCGAGCGGCGCAGACGTGTCCTGATGGTCGCCGGCGTGCTGACCGGCACGGCCATGCTGGCCGCGGCGGCGGTCCTGGGCGGCGGGGAGCTCTCCGGGATCCTGCTCTCGCCGGCCGACCTTCCGGCGGGCGATCCGGTGCGGCCGGTCACGATGGCCGCCACGGACGGCGCCCCCCGCTCCCCCTCCTCCGGCCGGGCGGAAACCGTCCCGCCCGCGCACCGGACCCCGTCCGCCGATCCCCCCGGCGCGGAACCCACGCCCGACGCGGGCCCCTCCCGGACGCGCACGCCCCAGCCCGAGCCGGAACGCACCCGAGGCGCGCTCCCCGCGACGCCGCCGGAGGAGGCGGCCTCCGGTGGGCCGGCGGAACCTCAGGGGAGCACCCGGCCGCCCGGGACCGTCCGCCCCTCCGGGAGCACGCCCGCGCGGGCCACCTCGCAGGCGCCCAAGCCCACCAAGGGCGACTCCTCGCCCAGCCGGACGAAACCCGGCCGGACGGCGAAGCCCGTCAGGGGCGAGGACGGGTCCGGCGCGGCCGAGACCGCCGGAGCCGGCAGGCCGGGCACACCGCAGGACGTCCAGCGGGACAAGGGCTAGGTCAACACCGCGGCGAGGTCCGCCACGGTGCGGTAGAGCACGGCGGTCATGCCGAGCGTTCTGGCCGCCTCCACGTTCTCGAGCCGGTCGTCCACGAACAGGCAGCGCTCCGGCGCGGCACCGGCGAGTTCGGCGGCGATCTCGTAGATGCGCCGGTCGGGCTTGGCCACCCCGACCTGGGCGCTGCTGACCACCGCGTCGGCGAAGTACGCGAGCCCGGCCCGGTCCAGGTGCTCGTCCAGGGTGTCCGTGGCGTTGGTCACCAGCACCACCGGCACCCGCTCCTGCGCCTTCGCCAGCAGCGCCCTGACCTCCTCGTCCACCGTGAACGGTACGGCGACGAACTCCGCGACCGCGAGCCTCGCCCGTTCGTCTCCGCCGAGGGCCACGGCGACCGACTCGGCCCACTCCTCCTCGGTGATCAGACCCAGCGTGGCCGGCCCGATGAGGGCGGGGTCGAAGGCGGTCCGCATCAGCGGCAGCCCGTACCGGGCCTCGATCTCGGCCTGAACGGCACGGTCGAACAGGCGGAGCACACCGTCAAGATCGCAGAGCACTGCGTCGAAGGGCATCATGGCCCCCTATTGTGCGGTGCGGACCGGTGGACGCGTCCACGGGTCGGCGGTTCGCCGGCCGGGGTCCGGGCCGGTGATCTTGACGACCGGTGGGTGATATAGGGGAATTGGTGCGATTCCAAGGTGCGGCGGTGACACCCGCCGGTCCCGCTGAAGAGCACCGCCTGCTCGTCGCGACAGGGCAGCAGACGCTGATGTGCGTCAAGGAGAGATCCTGACAGCCGGAGAACCATCCCTCGTCCCCGGGCATCGCCCTCCTCGTCCGCAGGGCCGTCCCGCACCGCGTCCGATCATGATGCTGAGCCCCCTGCTTAACCGGCCCGGGGGAACCCCGCAGGACTCCGGTCGCCTGACTGATCCGCCGCGGAGCCGCCACGCCGTACGGTCGTGGCCGGCCACGTGAATCGGGAGGAAGCCGTGCAGACCATCACCTTGGAACCTGTGGGACGTGTCGTCGGCGGACGTATCGAGGCGTTCGACGACGACTGGGACACCGAGCAGGCGTTGATCCGCCTCGACGGGACCCGTTTCGGCCCGGAGGCGCTCGCCGGGCTGGACGCGTTCTCGCATCTGGAGGTGGTGTTCCACTTCCATCTCGTGGAGCCGTCCTCCGTCACCGGCGCCGCCCGTCACCCCCGGGGAAACACCGACTGGCCCAAGGTCGGCATCTTCGCCCAGCGGGGCAAGAACCGCCCGAACCTGCTGGGCGTCTCCCGTTGCCGCCTGCTCGCCGTCGACGGACTCGACCTCCACGTACGCGGTCTGGACGCCGTCGACGGCAGCCCCGTCCTCGACGTCAAGCCGTACATGGCCGAGTTCGGCCCGCACGGGCCGACGGAGCAGCCGGAATGGGCCACCGAGCTGATGCGCGCCTACTACTGATTGTGAGAGGACTCCTCATGTCGAAGACCGTGCTGGTGACCGGTGCCTCCACCGGAATCGGCCGCGCCACCGCCCTGCTGCTGGCCCGCGAGGGCTTCACCGTCCACGCCGGCGTGCGCAAGGAGGCCGACGGCGAGGCACTCGGCCCCGCCGTCACCCCGATCAAACTCGACGTCACCGACGCCACCCAGATCGCCGACGCGGCCGAGCGGCTCGGCCGGCTCGACGCCCTGGTCAACAACGCCGGGATCGGCGTCACCGGCCCCGTCGAGTTCGTCCCCCTGGAGGCGCTGCGCCGGCAGTACGAGGTCAACGTCTTCGGTCAGGTTGCCGTCACCCAGGCCATGCTGCCGATGCTGCGCGCCTCGCGCGGCCGGGTGGTCACCGTCGGCTCGGTGGGCAGTTGGATCACCCTGCCCTTCGGCGGCCCGCTGTGCTCCTCCAAGCACGCCATCCGCTCGCTCAACGACGCCTTGCGCATGGAGCTCAAGCCGCACGGCGTGGCGGCGGTCCTCGTCGAGCCCGGTTCCATCCACACCGACGCCGTCGACAAGCTCGAGGACGAGGTCGAGCCCCGCCTGGCCTCCCTCGGCGAGGAGGGCAGGAGGTTGTACGGCGCCGCCTACCGGACCATGACCACGGCCGGGCTCAAGGAGGAGCGCTCGGGCTCCAGCCCCGACGTGGTCGCCCGCGCCGTCCTGCACGCCCTGACCGCGCGCAAGCCCCGCTCCCGCTACCCGGTCGGCAAGAAGTCGCGGCTGATGAGCACCCTGGGCCGCGTCGTCCCCCAGTACACCCTCGACGCCCTGCGCCTGCGCGCGCTCGGCCTGTCCTGAACGGAGCCCACCATGACCCAGCTCGCCGGCGCCGACGCCCTCGTCCGGCTCGACCCCGTCTTCGCCCAGCTCGCCGTGGGCGCGGGCCACAACCTGTGGGGCCTGCCCCACCTGACCATGCGCGAGAAGGCCTTCGTCTGCCTGACCGCCGACCTGTGCCACCCGCACCTCGACCTGCCCCTGGCCATGCATGTCCAGATGGCCCTGTCCAACGGCGTCGAACCGGAGGCGATCAGAGAGCTGTTCCGGCACCTGGCCCCCTACGTGGGCTATCCGATCGTGGTCACCGCCTTCCAGCGCCTGGTCGAACTCGGCCTGCCCGAGGCGCTGGACGGCGAGGCCGTCGAACCGACACCGCTGAGCGGGGCGCTGATGCGCGCCGTCCACGATCTGGAGAAGGTGGACGCGGGCCTGGCGGCGTTCACCGAGGACCAGCTCGCCCAGCGCTGGGCCAGGCCTGGCCTCGGCGTCCGCGAGCGGGCGATCGCCTGCCTGGTCGTGGACATCCTCTACCAGACGCTGGGCGAATCGATGCGTCTGCACGTGGAGCTGGCCAAGTCGGCCGGGGCCACGGACGAGACCGTGCGCGACCTGCTGCGCGGCGTGGCAGAATTCGGCCTGCCGCGGGCCTGGGCCGCCGCCCGCGCACTGGGCCTGTGACGACCGTCGCGGGCCGGGGGCCGGCGCGCTGAGCGTCTTCCCCGGCACCGGCGGGGCACTCGAGGGGTGAGCCGTAGGCGTCGCGTCACATTCGGCGGGTCTGTCTCGTCGTACTGCAAGGACGACCTGCAAGGGAGTGCCATGCTGTACGGCCGGACGGCGGAGCAGGCTGTGGTGGATCAGGTGTTGCTCGACGTGCTGCAGAGCCGTCCAGGGGCGCTGGTCGTACGCGGCGAGGCGGGCATCGGCAAGTCCGCCCTGCTGGACTACGCCGGCGCCACGACGCAGGCGCACGTGCTTCGGGTCACAGGCGTGGAGTCGGAGGCCGAGCTTCCCTTCGCCGCCCTGCATCTGCTGCTCCGTCCGGTCCTCGACCTGGTGAGCACCCTCCCCGCTCAGCAGGCCGAGGCCCTGCTCGGCGCGTTGGGTCTGGGCGGCGTCAACCGAGGAGACCGCTTCCTCGTCGGGCTGGCCACGCTCAGCCTGCTCGTGGAGCTGTCCGTGCAGGGGCCGCTGGTCTGCCTGGTGGATGACGCGCAATGGCTGGACGGTGAGTCGGCGGACGCGCTGCTGTTCGCCGCGCGCCGCCTGCACGCCGAGCCTGTCGCCCTGCTGTTCGCCGCGCGCGCGGGCATGCCTTTCCCCGCCGCGGGGCTGCCCGAGCTCCAGTTGGGGCAGCTGGAGCTGGAAGCCGCCGGGCAGCTCCTGGCCGAGCGCGCCGGAATGCTGCCACCGGCCGTCCGCGACCAGTTGGTGACCGAGGCCCAGGGCAACCCGCTCGCGCTCATCGAACTGCCCCGCATGCTCACCCCCGGGCAGAGGATCGGCGCGCCGGCCCCGCTGTCCTTCTGCCTGGGCAACGCGGAGCCGGTGACCAACAGGGTGCTCGCCGGATTCCGCGACCGGATCGCCGGGCTGCCCGAGAGCACCCGCTCATGCCTGCTGGTGGCCGCGCTCGACGACCGCGGCCAGCTCGCCGTGCTCGCCCACGCGCTGAGCCTGCTCGGCGCGTCGCTCGCTGACGCCGCCCCGGCCGAGCGGGCGGGCCTGATCCGGATCACCCCTGACGGTGTCACCTTCCATCACCCCCTGGTACGGGCCGCGGTGCTGCTGGCCTGCGACATCTCCGCACGGATGGCCGCGCACCGGGCCCTGGCCGAGGCGGTCGACGACGACCGGCGAGCCTGGCACCTGGCCGCCATCGCCCTGCGGGCGGACGAGCAGGTGGCCATGGAGCTCGAACGGCTGGCGCTGCGCGCGCAGCAGCGAGGCGGCCAGGCCGCGGTGTCGGCGGCCTACGCGCGCGCCGCCGAGCTGTCGGTCGCCCCCGCCGACGCCATCCGCCGGTACACGGCCGCCGCACGCACGGCGGCCGAGGCCGGACTGTCGCAGCGTGCCGCCGAGCTGGTCGTCCAGGCGCGGCGCAGGGCGGGTCCGGTGGCGGTGCCCGGGTCCGTGGTGGCCGAGCTGGCCGAGGTACGGGCACGGCTGGCCTTCGAGGCGGGCCGCCCGCTGGAGGCCGCGCGGTTGTCGCTGGAGGGCGCCGAGGCCGGCACGGACCTCCTCACCCGGCTGTCTTTGCTCAGCATGGCCGGTTTCTACACCTGGACCAGCGCCGCGCACCCCGCCCAGGGCGAGCTGGCCCGCCGTATCGAGGAGCTGACCCCGACGGGCGAGGGGGCGGCCATGGCGGTGAAAGCGATCAACCGTGACTTCCGCACGATCATCGGAGGCGGCACCACGGTCGCCGCCACGCACCTGGTCCGGCTCGAACAGGCACCGTTCGAGCTGCGGATGATCTTCGCCTTCCAGGCCGTCATTCCCGCCGACCGCGAAGGGATGCTCGACGCCGCGACCGAGCTGGTCCAGGAGTGCCGGACGGAGGGGCGCCTGGGACGGATGCCGCAGGCGATGACGCTTCTGGCTATCGCCCAGCTGATGAACGGCAGGCATCCGGCGGCGCGCGCCACGACGGCCGACGGACTGGCTCTGGCCGCCGACGTGGGCCAGCCGATGTGGCGTGGCTACCTGGCCGGCGTGCGCGCCTGGCTGTCGGCGGTCGCCGGCGCCGAGGAGGAGTGCATGGTCATGACCACCGAGGTTTTCCATCACGCAGACACCACGGCATGGATGCCGAGCCGCTGCTGGGCCGAGTACGCCGGGGCACTGCTGGAGCTGGGCCTGGGCCGGTACGAAGCGGTGCTCGACCGGATGGACAGGGCGACGGAGGGCCCGTCACGCCATGCGTTCATCTGGCGGTACGCCTGGCCCGACTACATCGAAGCGGCCGTCAGAGCGGGCACGCCGGAGCGCGCGGAGGAGGCGCTCCACCGGTACGCGGCTTGGGCGGAGTCCACCGGACAGCCGGGACCACTCGCGGTCCTGCACCGGGTGCGGGCGCTCGCGGCCGCCGACGACCGGGCCGGACCGC
Organism: Nonomuraea indica; assembly: GCF_002850745.1. Classification (GTDB taxonomy): domain Bacteria; phylum Actinomycetota; class Actinomycetes; order Streptosporangiales; family Streptosporangiaceae; genus Nonomuraea; species Nonomuraea indica. The sequence goes on along the minus strand of NZ_KZ559477.1, from coordinate 115,348 downwards.
TGTACGAGCGGGCCCTGGAGCTGCACGTCCAGCATGTGCAAGCCTTCGACCAGGCGCGCACCCGTCTGGTGTACGGCGAGTGGCTACGCCGGCAGCAGCGGCGCAGCGAGGCCCGCATCCACCTGGAGGCCGCCAGGGAGGCGTTCGACCGGCTGGGCGCGGCGCCGTGGTCGGCCAGGGCGGCCGGCGAGCTGCGCGCCGCCGGCGTCTCGGTGCCCGGCCACCGCGCCGGCGACCTGCTGTCCGCGCTTACGCCGCAGGAACTCCAGGTGGTGAGGCTGGCCGTCACGGGAGCGTCCAACCGCGAGATCGCCGCCCAGCTGTTCCTGAGCCCGCGCACGGTGGCCTCCCACCTGTACAAGGCCTTCCCGAAGCTGGGCGTCACCTCCCGCGCCGAGTTGTCCAGGGTGCCGGGTGTGTCCTGAGGCAGGTCACACCCGGCGGTAGATGATCGGCTGCGCGGCGATGCCGTTGGCCTGGAAGTTCGCCAGCACGAACCTGCGGAAGGTCGGCCGGAAGATCAGGCTGGGGAGGAAGGTCCGCCAGTTCGGCCAGCTCGCGTGGTTGACGAGCCCGTAGTCGGCACGCTCGCCTGCCAGCGGCTGCATCAGCGCGGAGTTGGGCAGCGAGGTCTTGGCCTGGAACCACCCGGCGGTGTACTCCCATACCTTCAGCAGGGTCTCGCGGTCGTCGGCGTAGAAGTAGTTGAACAGGAAGCAATGGTCCTGGCTGTGATCCACGTCGCCGAGCCGTCCGGCGTTGCTCGCGACGATCTCGTGGGTACGGCGCGCAGCGGCGCCCATGGTCTCGGCGATCTCCTTGTAAGCGGCGTTCTGGCGCAGGGCGAGGGCCGCCTCGACCGACGCGGTCCGGATGAGCACGACGACGTCGTAGCGCGCCGGCCGGATCCCTCTGGCGGCCAGCAGCTCGTCGCCCTCGCCCGGCGTGCGCAGGACGGCGCGGAACACGTTCGCCTCGCGTGCCTCGACGCCCGCGGCCAGAGCCTTGAGACGGGCGGCCAGCGGTGCGGGAGGGAACGCGAAGTGGCCGCGCCAGGAGCCGGCCTCGCCGGCCAGCATGAGGAAACCGTCGCCGGTCGGCGGCAGCACACGGGCCGCGACGGCCAGATGATCATTGATCAGCTCCATGCCGCCGACGCTAGCCCGAGGCATTCGCGGATCGCCTCCGTCACCTGACTGATGTGACGGAGGCGCGCCCGTCAGTCACCGGCGACCACCGCGCTGACGGTGATCACGTCTTCCCCCCGATCGCCGGAGAGGGTGATCGACAGTTCCCATACGCCGTCCATGCCGAACACGTCCTCCTCGGCGACGAAGCGGCCGGGACCGGCCTGTACGGTGCCTGTCGGCGGCAGCGCGTGGCCCATGCTCGGCATGACCGCCGCCAGCGTGACCGTCTCGGCCTGGCCCGAGGTCACCCGCACCTCGACCGGATCGGCCGGCAGCACGGTGACGGTGTACCGTGCGCCGGCGGCCTCCACGATCTCGGGGCCGCCGCCGAGCCGGCGAGAGGTGACGGCGAACAGGACGCCGGCGGCGAGCAGGCAGACGGCCGCCAGGGACCGGGCGCGCTTCATCGCCGCACCTCCAGGGTGAACGACCGGGTCACGAGCCGGCCTTCGACGGCGTACTGGGCCCAGGCCAGGTAGCGGCCCGGCTCCGGCAGGGTGAGGGTGAACCGCAGCGCGGAGGCGCCGGCCGCCGTGCCGTGCACGTGCGCCAGGTGGACGCCGTCCCCGCTCCTGACGATCAGGTGGCCGGGCATGCCCAACCACGGCTTGATCGGTCCCTCCGGGCTGATCTCGATGGTCGCCGGGCTTCCGGCGGCCGGCGCGGCCGGGGTGACGCGCGGCGTGGCGGTCTCCTGGGAGGAGGCGTCCGGCGGGGCCGCGCCGGAGACCTCGAAGGCGCCGGAGAGGAGTTGCCCGCCCGAGTCCTGCCGCTCGATCTCGGCGTAGGCGAGATAGCGCCCCGGGTGCGGGACGCGCAACCGTACCGCCAGCACACCCGGCCCGGTCCGCAACGGGTGCACGTGCCGGAAGACCGCGCCACCCTCGCTGGTGACGACCAGATGCGCGGGGGCCTCGTGGTGGACGGCGAGATCGTCCAGCGGCCGGCCGGTCGCGCCGTCCGTGAGCCGCAGGATCAGGGTGAACTCGGCGCCCGTGGCAGGCAGGGCGGGTGATGTCGAGAACCGGCCCTGCGCGTACGGCCGGCCGGGGTCGGCGACCGGTGCGGCGCCCTCCGGCTGGGCGGCGGGCAGGTACGGCGCCAGGAGCATCACGGCGACCGCGAGCGAGGCGGCCGCACTCGCGCCGCCCACGACGAGCCGGGACATGCGGCCGGCGAGCACACCGCCCACCACCAGCAGGCCGGCCACCAGGAAGGCGCCGTCCATCAGCATCGTCCAGGGGGCGCTGGTGGGCACCAGGACCCGCAACGGGATCAGGGAGACCTCGTCGCCGGCGCGGACGCGCAGCTCGTGCGGGCCGACGTGGCCGGCCCGCAGGGCTGCGGCGCTCTGCCCGACGCTCACCGAGCCCGTCGACCTGCTCCCGTCGGTCAGCGAGCGCAGTTCCAGCTCCAACCTCAGGCTCGTGGGGTGCACGGCCTGCGCGCTCACCCGCAACGACGCCGGCACCCGTGAGACCCCGGCGACGACGAGCGTGACCTCGCCCGCCGCGAAGCTCTGCGTCACCCGCAGATCCGCTCCCGCCTCGACGACGTGCGCCCGGGCCGGAAGGGCCATGGACAGCAGCAGAAGGAACGCGACGGCGAAGAGGCGGATCATGCCGTGGACGGGCACGTGGCGCGGCGTTCATCGATCGGCTTCATGCCGGGGACGCTAGCCGTGGGCTCTGGCGCAGCGCCTCCGTCATGTGACTGGTGTGACCCGGACGCACATCAGTCACGTGACAGAGGCGGTGGTCATCGCGGTCTTCGTAGGGTCCCGGCCATGACCAAACGACCTGAACCCTACTCGGCGACCGTCATGGCGATCCTGGCCGTGGCCTTCTGCGCCTGGGCGCTCCTCACCCTCCCGCTGCAGGGCGCGCTGGTCCTCGTGGTGGCCAGCGTGCTCGCCTGGAGCGGCTGGATGACCTTCAGCTACACCCGCCCGGTGAGATCGAGGAAGGTGATCGCCGTCTACCTGTGCGCGGTGGGCTTCCAGCTCATTCACATGGCCGAGGAGTACACCGGCGGCTTCCCCCACGAGATCGTCGAGCTGTTCGACTCGCCACGCGACTGGCCGATGAAGGAGTTCCTGCTCGTCTTCGTCTTCGGGTTCGGCGCGCTCTACTTCTTCGCCGGCGCGGGCGCGCTCTACCAGATCCGCGTGTCCAACTTCTTCCTGTGGTGGTACGCCCTGGGCGCCGGCCTGCTCAACGGCATCGCCCACTTCGTCTTCCCCATCCTCAAGGGCGGTTACTTCCCCGGCCTGTACACCGCTGCCGGTCACTTCGTGATGAGCGGGCTGCTGATCTACTTCCTCATCAAGGAGAACCGCCGGCTCAAGGCGGCCGAACGGGAGGAGAGGCTCCTGCTGCCGGCCAGGTAGCACGGATGGCGGACCGCGCCCGCCGGGTGTGTGAGCCGCGTCTCCCGTCGCGCGTGTCACGTCGACCGGTGCTCGCCCGTCCGCTAGGTGACGACCCTTCGACGACCTTCCAGCGAGCGAGGACGATCATGGCTGTAGTTGACGAGAACTCCCGGACCGATGCCGAGCGGCCCGCCGGCCGGCCCCGACGGCGGCGCCGGCCGCGTCGGGTGGCGGCGGTGGTCGCGCTCCTGGTGGTCGCGCTGCTGGTGGCCGCGGTGCTGTTCGGGGCGTACGTCTGGCAGCCGGCCGAGGCCGGGCGCGGTTTCCGCTCGCCGTATCTGGCGAGCGTCGGCTCCCGCTACGTCGACACCCCGCTCGCCCGTTTCCACTACATCCGGGCCGGTTCCGGCACCCCGGTGGTGCTGCTGTCGCCCGGCGGCACCTCGGTGATCGGCTGGAGGGACCAGTTCGCCGCGCTCTCCCGCGACCACACCGTCTACGTGGTCGACCTCCCCGGCCAGGGCTACACCACGCTCCACGACCGCGACTTCCGCTTCGACCTCGACGCCATGACCGACGCCGTCGGCACGTTCATGGACGCCGTCGGCGTGCCGCGCGCCGCCCTGGCGGGCAACTCCTGGAGCGGCGGCTGGGCCCTGGCCTTCGCCCAGCGGCACCCCGACCGCGTCACCAGACTCGCCCTGCTCGACGCGACCGGCCTGGACCTGCGCGGCACCCTGATGTGGGAGTCCCTGAAGATCCCCGCCTTCGGCGAACTGGCCACCAAGCTGTCCACCGGCAAGTCGACCGTGCGCGGCCTGGCCGAGGGCATGATGGTCAACAAGGACCGCATCACCGACGAGTTCCTGGACGAGTGGTGGGCGCCGATGACCTTCCACGACAACATCCGCGCCACCTACCTGCTGGAACGCCGCCTGGACTGGGCGCGGACCGAACGCGCCCTCCCCACGACCACGACCCCGACCCTGATCCTGTGGGGCAGGCAGGACACCGTCCAGCCCGTCGACCGCGCCCACCGTTTCGCCGCCCTGCTCCCCGACGCCCGGGTCCAGATCCTGAACGGCTGCGGCCACGCCCCCCAGCTGGACTGCCCCGGACCCGTCAACGACCACCTCCGCGCGTTCTTCGCCGGATGACCGGCGAGGAAGACGGCCGAAGGACCCGGCGCGCCCTCCCGGGTGTCACGGCAGGGAGGCGGGGCGTCTGGTCAGGCTGTCGTCCACGGCGTCCGGCGACAGGACGTGGTCGAGGACCATCACCGCGCAGCCGCTGATGCCCGCCCCCGCGCCCAGCCGGCTCGGCTCGATGCGGAGCCGGCGGGTGGCCAGCGCGGTCGAGCGGCGGTAGACGACCTCGCGGATGCTCGACACCAGCGGTCCGAACGTCTCGGCCATGTCGCCGCCGAGCACCACCACCGACGGGTTGAGGATGTTGACCGCCCCGGCCAGCACCTCGCCGATCCGGCGGCCGGCCTCGCGGACGGTGGCCATCGTCTCGGCGTCGCCCGCGCGCACCAGCGCCGTCACGTCGCCGATGGTCTTGACGTCCTTGCCCGCCTCGCGCAGCTGCCGCAGCAGCGCGGTGCCGCTGGCCACGGAGTCGACGCAGTCGAGGTTGCCGCACCGGCACAGCACGCCGAGGCCGTCGCGCACCGGGATGTGGCCGATCTCGCCGGCCGCCCCCATGGCGCCGCGCAGGATCTCGCCGCCCGCGATGACGCCCGCGCCGATCCGGGTGGACACCTTGACGAACATCAGGTCGCCCAGCTCGGGGTAGACGCCCCGGTGCTCGCCGATGGCCAGCGCGTTGACGTCGTTGTCGACGAGCACGGGAACGGGGAAGCGCTCGCGGATGATCGGCGGGATCACCACGCCGGTCCACGACGCCATCACCCGGGCGCTCTCGGTGCGGCCCTCGGCGAACTCCACGGTCGCGGGCACCCCCATGCCCACACCCCTGATCATCGAGCGGGGACGGTCGCCGAGCAGCTCGTCCCAGGTGTCCATGAGCAACGGCAGCACCACGTCGGGCCCCTGCTCGACGTCCATGGCGAACTCCCGCCCGGCCAGCTCGCGGGCCGCGAGGTCGCAGACGGCGACCCTGGTGCGGGTCGCGCCGAGGGCGGCCACCAGCACCACACCGCCGTCGGCGTTGAACTCCAGCCGGACCGGGGGCCGGCCGCCGGTGGACGGGGAGTCGGCGCGCTCGACGACCAGCCCGCGGTCGAGCAGCTCGCCGACGCGCAGCTGCACCGCGGGCCGGGACAGGCCGGTCACCCGGCCGAGGTCCGCCCGGGTCACGGCCTCGCCCGTGCGGATCAGGCGGAGCACCTCGCCACTCGTGGCGAGCGTCGCGGCGGTACGTCGGGCCATCGGCTTAGTGAACCACAGGAGGTTAGGTAATGAAAACTCCCGACTTTTTCATCTCAGATGCCAAAACTCCGCTTGTGCACGACCCTAACTCTGACTAGTGTCCGTTCTATCCCTCTTACAGATCATCGGAGTTCCGCCTTGTCCTCCCTCACGACGTCCGCGCTCCCGACGTCCGCCGCGCACACGGCCGATCTGGTGGTGTTCGGCGGCACCGGAGACCTGTCCATGCGCAAGCTGCTCCCCGCGCTCTACCACAGCGACAGGGACGGCCGGCTCTCCCCTGAGACCCGCATCATCGCCCTGTCCCGGGGCGGGCTCGACGACGAGGACTTCCGCGGCAAGGTGGACGCCGAGGTGGGCGACCAGGTGCCCGGCGACGACCCCGCCGGGTGGCGGCGCTTCCTGAACCGGCTGCACCACGTGACCGTCGACGTCGGCGTCCAGAACGCCGACGGGACGCCGGGCCGGGGCGGGTCCGGATGGGACGCCCTCACGGCGCTGCTGGCCGGGCACGAGGACCGCGACCGCGTCTTCTACCTCGCGAGCCCGCCGCGGACGTTCGGCGCGTTCTGCCGCGAGGTGGCCGCGGCCGGCCTGGTCACGCGGCGCTCGCGGGTGGTGCTGGAAAAGCCGCTCGGACACGACCTGGCCTCCGCCCGGCACATCAACGACGAGGTCGGCGCGATCTTCGACGAGCAGCAGATCTTCCGCATCGACCACTACCTGGGCAAGGAGACGGTGCAGAACCTGCTCGTCCTCCGCTTCGCCAACGCCTTCCTGGAGCCGATCTGGAACTCCCTCTGGATCGACCACGTGCAGATCACCGCCGCCGAGACCGTCGGCACGCCCGGCCGGCGCGGCTACTACGACCACGCGGGCGCGCTGCGCGACATGGTGCAGAACCACCTGCTCCAGCTCCTCTGCCTGACCGCGATGGAGCCGCCGGCGCGCAACGACCGCGAGGCCATCCGCGACGAGAAGGTCAAGGTGCTGCAGGCGCTGCGGCCCATCACGGGCGGCGAGGTCGACCGGTTCACCGTGCGCGGCCAGTACGTCGAGGGCGGCGGCATGCCCGGCTACCTCGACGAGCCCGGCTCCACCCCGCCGACCGAGGAGTCGTGCCGGGTGGAGACGTTCACCGCGATCCGCGCCGAGATCCGCAACTGGCGCTGGGCCGGGGTGCCGTTCTACCTGCGCACCGGCAAGCGCATGCCGCGGCGCGTGTCGGAGATCGTGGTGCAGTTCAAGGACGTGCCGCACTCCATCTTCCCGGGCGGCACGCCCAACCGGCTGGTGCTGCGGCTGCAGCCCGAGGACGGCATCGAGCTGCACATCATGGCCAAGGAGCCCGGCGCGGGCGAGGTCACGCTCAAGCCGGTGCCGCTGAGCCTCAGCTTCGGCAAGACGTTCACCGCGCGGGTGCCCGAGGCGTACGAGCGGCTGCTCACCGACGTGCTGGCCGGCAACCCGACGCTGTTCATGCGCCGGGACGAGGTCGAGGCCGCCTGGCGGTGGATCGACCCGATCCTGGCCGCCTGGGAGACCTCCACCGACCTGCCCGAGCCCTACCCCGCCGGCACGGCCGGCCCCGAGGGAGCCCGCGAGCTGCTCGGCCGCAGCGGCCGCTCCTGGCACGAGGAGGAGTCGTGACCCCGCCCACCGTCCCCGGCAGCCGACCGCCCCACGAAGGAGCGTCCATGCACCCCGTCATCCAGGAGATCACGGACCGGATCGCCGACCGCAGCCGTGCCAGCCGTGGCGTCTACCTGGAGCGGATCCGCCGCGACGGCGAGACGGCGCGCGCCAAGGGGCCCGCCCGCGCGCACCTGGGCTGCGCCAACCTGGCCCACGGCTTCGCCGCCGCGCCCGCCGCCGACAAGCCGGTGCTGCGGGGCACGGCCAAGCCGGGCGTCGCGATCGTGACCAGCTACAACGACATGCTCTCCGCCCACCAGCCGTACGAGACGTACCCGGCGGCGCTGAAGGCGGCGGTGCGCGCGGCGGGCGGCGTCGCGCAGGTCGCGGGCGGCGTGCCGGCCATGTGCGACGGCATCACGCAGGGCCGCGCCGGCATGGAGCTGTCGCTCTACAGCCGCGACGTGATCGCCATGTCCACGGCCATCGCGCTGTCGCACGACATGTTCGACGCGACGCTGCTGCTGGGCGTCTGCGACAAGATCGTGCCGGGCCTGCTGATCGGCGCCCTGCACTTCGGGCACCTGCCCGCGCTGTTCGTGCCGGCCGGGCCGATGACCTCCGGCCTGCCGAACAAGGTCAAGGCCCGCACCCGCCAGCTGTACGCCGAGGGCAAGGTCGGCCGGGACGAGCTGCTCGACGCCGAGGCCAAGTCCTACCACTCCCCCGGCACCTGCACCTTCTACGGCACCGCCAACTCCAACCAGGCGCTGATGGAGGTCATGGGCCTGCACCTGCCGGGCTCGACGTTCGTCAACCCGCACACCGAGCTGCGCCAGGCGCTGACCGAGGCGGCCGGGCGGCGGGCCGTGGAGATCACCGCGCACGGCGGCGAGTACACCCCGATCGGCGAGCTGGTCGACGAGAAGGCGATCGTGAACGCCTGCGTCGCGCTGCTGGCGACCGGCGGCTCCACCAACCACACGCTGCACCTGGTGGCGATGGCCGCCGCAGCGGGCATCGTGCTCACCTGGGACGACCTGGCGTGCCTGTCGAAGGTGGTGCCGTCGCTGACCCGCATCTACCCCAACGGCCAGGCGGACGTGAACCACTTCCGTGACGCCGGCGGCATGCAGGTGCTCATCGGCGACCTCATCGACGCCGGTCTGCTGCACGCCGACGTGCTCACCGTGGCAGGGCGCGGCCTCGACCGCTACCGGTCGGCGCCCGAGCTGCGCGACGGCACGCTGGTGTGGGAGGAGGTCACCGGAGGCAGCAAGGACCTGGAGGTGCTGCGGCCGGTGTCCGACCCGTTCGCGGCCGACGGCGGCATCCACATGGTCGAGGGCAACCTCGGCCGCGCCGTCAGCAAGGTGTCGGCCGTCAGGCCCGAGCACCTGGTGATCGAGGCGCCGGCCAAGGTGTTCGACGACCAGCTCGACCTGCTGCGCGCGTTCGAGGCGGGCGAGCTCGACGGCCAGGACTTCGTCGCGGTCATCCGCTACCAGGGGCCGAGCGCCAACGGCATGCCGGAACTGCACAAGCTGACCCCGCCGCTGGCCGTGCTGCTCGACCGCGGGCAGCGGGTGGCGATCGTCACCGACGGCCGCATGTCGGGCGCGTCCGGCAAGGTGCCCGCGGCCATCCACCTGTCGCCCGAGGCGGCCGACGGCGGGCCGATCGCGCTGGTGCGCGAGGGCGACGTGGTCCGGCTCGACTCGGCGGCCGGAACGCTGGAGCTGCTCGTGCCGGCCGAGGAGCTGGCCCGCCGCACGCCCGCCGGCCGGCCGCTGAGCGACGCCCAGTGGGTCGGCACCGGCCGGGAGCTGTTCGCGACGTTCCGCCGGATGGCGGGACACGCCGAGCAGGGCGCGGGCATCTTCGGCGTCAGCGGCGCCGAGTCGCCGGACCACGGCCCCGGCCTCGGCTTCCCCGCCCAGGCGGGCGCCTCCCACCTGGAGACGGGGCACCTGGAGGCGGGCCGGCCGGAGACGGGCCGGTTCCCTGCCGGCGCCCAGGCGGGGGCCGGCGGACGCGCGGGGACCGGCGGACGGTGAGCGCTCTGCCGTACCCGTGGCTGGTCGCCGACGTCGGCGGTACCAATGCGCGTTTCGGGCTGGTCACCGGCCCCGGCGCGCGGCCGTCGCAGGTGGCGGTCCTGGCCGGCGCCGAGCACCGCACCCTGCCCGACGCCGTGGCGGCCTACCTGACGGCCCACGCCGGCGGCGTGCTGCCCGGAGCGGCGTGCCTGGCGGTCGCCGGGCCCGTCGAAGGCGACCGCTACGCGCTGACGAACCTGCCGTGGGCGGGCTCCGCCCGCGACCTCGGCGTGCCGAACGCGACGCTGCTCAACGACTTCGAGGCCCTGGCGCTGTCGCTGCCCCACCTGGACGGCGACGACCTGGTGCCGATCGGCGGCCCGGCGCCCGCGCACGGGGTCAAGGCCGTGCTCGGGCCGGGCACCGGGCTCGGCGTGGCCGGCCTGGTGCCGGCGGACGGCGGCTGGATCCCGATCCCCGGCGAGGGCGGGCACGTCACCGTGCCGGTGCAGGACGACCGGGAACTGGAGGTGCTGCGGGTGCTGCGCGCCCAGGCCCGCCGCTCGCTCTCCCCCGCCGCCGACCCGTCCGCTGCCGGCCCGCCTGTCGTCGGCCCGCCTGTCGTCGGCGCGCCTGTCGTTGGCGCGTCCGGTGGCGTCCCGTCCGCAGTCGTGCCGTCCGGTGTCGTGCCGTCCGGTGTCGTCGAGGCGGATCAGGTGGTGGCGGAGCGGGTCCTGTCGGGGCCCGGTCTGGTGCGGCTGCACCGCGCGCTCGCCGAGGTGAACGGCGTGGCCGCGCCCGAGCTGACCGCCGCGGGCATCGTGGCGCGGCAGGACGACCCGCTGTGCGCGGAGACGATCGAGGTGTTCTGCGGGATGCTGGGCAGCTTCGCCGCGAACGTGGCCCTCACCCTGGGCGCCCGCGGCGGGGTCTACCTGGGCGGTGGTGTCCTGCCCCGTATCGTGGAACGGGTGTGTGCCGGCGGCTTCCGCGCCAGGTTCACGGCGAACCCGGGCATGTCGGGCTACCTGGACGCCATCGCGACCATGCTGATCGTGGCGCCGCAGCCGGCGCTGACCGGCGCCGCGGCCTGGCTCGCCCGGCAGGCCGCCGCCACGCCCGCTGAGACACCCGCTGAGACACCCGCCGGAGTCACGTCCGGCGGCCTGACCGCCACCGCTTGACCACGCACCACCCGACCACGCACCGCTTGACCACGCACCACCCGACCGCCGCCGTTTGACCACGCAATGCCAGCCCACCAACGCTTGACCCCGCAACGCCAGCCCACCACCGCTTGACCACCGCGACGCCCTGACGGGCGTATGACAGCCGTGCGGGACCAGGACGACCGCGTCGCCCGCGCGGGCCGATGAGGAGAATCCCATGAGCCTGCTCGACCTCGCCCCCGTGATCCCCGTCGTGGTGATCGACGACGTGGAGACCGCCGTGCCGATGGCGCGGGCGCTGGTGGCCGGCGGCCTGCCGGTCATCGAGGTGACGCTGCGGACCGAGCCCGCGCTGGAGGCGATCGGGCGCATCGCCGCCGAGGTGCCCGACGCCGTGATCGGCGCCGGCACCGTCCGCACGGCCGGCGACGTGACGGCCTCGGTGTCCGCCGGGGCCAGGTTCCTGGTGAGCCCCGGTGCGACGCCGTCGCTGGCCGACGCCATGGCCGCGAGCGGCGTGCCGTTCCTGGCCGGGGCGGCCACGGCCTCCGAGGTGATGGCGCTGGCCGAGCGGGGGCTGAAGGAGCTGAAGTTCTTCCCCGCCGAGGCGGCGGGTGGCGTGCCCTACCTGAAGGCGCTGGCGGGCCCGCTGCCGGACGTGCGGTTCTGCCCGACCGGTGGCATCCGGCCGGGCACGGCGGCCGACTACCTCGCCCTGCCGAACGTGGGCTGCGTGGGCGGCACCTGGCTCACCCCGGCCGACGCGCTGGCGACCGGCGACTGGGATCGCGTGGAGAAGCTCGCCGCGGAGGCCGCCGCCCTCCGTTGACGGCCGCCCTCCGTTGACCACCCCGCTGACCACCCCGGGCGTGAGCTGCCCGTTCTCCGCGTGCGGGCGGTCCGGCGGCCGGAGGCGCGGGCCGCGGCGCCGGACCGTCAGAGGCCCGGGAACGAGCCACGCGCCGCCCGGCGCGTCAGGTGGCCACCGGGCAGGCCCTTCCTCCGTTAGAGTCTGGGGGGAAAAGGGCATGCCGGGCGGAGGATCGGTCGGTTGAGGCGGGCGGGATGACGACGGCGAGAGGACAGCGACGTTGGGGCAGCTAGGCCGCTCCGCGGGCACCCCGCTGACGCCCGAGGACCCGCCGGCGATCGGCCCCTACGAGCTGGTCAGCCGCCTGGGCTCGGGCGGCATGGGCACCGTCTACCTGGCCAGGGGCGCCGACGGCGCGCAGGTGGCGCTCAAGGCGATCCGCCGCGACTACGCCGCCGACCCGGTCTACCGGGCGCGCTTCCACGAGGAGGTGTCCAACGCCCGCAAGGTCGCCTCGTTCTGCACAGCCCGGGTGCTGGACCACGGCGAGCACGACGGGCTGCTCTATCTCGTCACCGAGTACATCGACGGCATCTCGCTCGAGGACCATCTGATCCAGCACGGGGCGCTGCCGCCGTCCGTCCTGCACTCGGCCGCGGTGGGCGTGGCGGCGGCGCTGACGGCGATCCACGCCGCCGGTCTCGTGCACCGCGACCTGAAGCCGGCCAACGTGATGCTGACGCTGGCGGGGCCGCGGGTGATCGACTTCGGGCTGGCCCGCTCGACGCACGTCGGCTCCCGCCACACCAACGCGGGCATGGTCATGGGCACGCCCGGCTGGATAGCCCCGGAGCAGGTGTTCGAGGGGCGGACGAGCCCGGCCGGCGACGTCTTCGCGTGGGGGTCACTGATCGCCTACGCGGGGCTGGGCGGGCACCCCTTCGGCGAGGGTGACGCGTACGTGATGGCGGCCCGCGCCCGGACCGCGCCGCCCGACCTGCGGGGGCTGCCGGCGCCGCTGGACCGGCTGGTCGCCGCCGCGATCCATCCCGACCCGGCCCGGCGTCCGGCCGCGCGGCAGCTGCTGCTGGAGCTGGTGGGCGCGGCCGACGAGCCGGCCGCGCAGCTCGCGGCGACCCGGCACCTCACCGACGCGTGGAATCCCACCGAGTTCCCGCCGCTGGCGGAGTTCCCGCAGGGCCCGCGCGGGGCGCAGGGGCCGCCCGGCGTCCAGGGGCGGCCGGCCCCGCCGCCCCATCCGCAGGCGTCGTCCCGTACGGTGCGCGCCCCGCAGCCGCCACCCGGCCCCCAGCCGGCGCCCGGCCCGATGCCGGCGCCGGAGCGGACCGGCCCGGTGCCGCCCGCCCATCTCGCCGCCCAGACGGGACAGGTGCCGCCGGCCGAGCGCAGCGGGCCCGTCCCGCACGTGCGCCCGGCACCCCACGTGCCGCCCGCCGAGCGCACCGGCCCGGTGCCGCCTGTCCATCGCACGGGCCAGGTGCCGCCCGCCGAGCGCACCGGCCCGGTGCCGCCCGTCCATCGCACGGGCCAGGTGCCGCCCGCCGAGCGCACCGGCCCGGTGCCCTCGCGCCCGCCGGGCCCGCCGCCGCACCACCAGACGGCGCAGGGACCCCTGCCTGCGCCCGCGGGACGGCACACGGGGCAGGGACCGCTGCCGCCACCCGGCGGGTACGCGCCGCCCAAGCCGGGCAAGAGCGTCTTCACGGGCTGCGTGACGGCCGTGGTGATCGCCGTGGTGCTTCTCGTGCTCGTGCTGGCCGTGATCGCCTGGGCGTCGCGGACGCCCGCCGAGGGGGGCGTCGACAGCCCGGTCCAGGACGGCCGGCTGAGGTTCGCGGTGACCGCCACGACGTGTCCCAAGCCGGCCAGGTCCGCCAGGCAGCGCACCTGCCGGGTGACGGTGCGGGTGACCAACGTCGGCGAGGAGGCCAGGGTGCTCTACCCGGGCCAGCAGAAGCTGTTCGACGAGGACGACCAGGAGCACGGCGGCGTCCGGCTGCTCGACAAGGAGGGTTCGGAGATCGCGCCGGTCCGGGTCGGCCCGGGCTCCTCCTTCACCGGCACGGTGGTCTTCGAGCTGCCCAAGGACGCCCGGCCCACCGGCGTGGAACTGCACGACTCGGGCCTCAGCAACGGCGTGCGCGTCACGTTCGGCTAGCGGACGGCGGCGCGAGGGGCGCGCCCTCCACCAGGGCCACGCGCACGTCCGCCGGGTCCGTTCCCCCGAGGGGGACTCCGAAGACGGCCGTGCGGTCGCGGGCCGCGTACACGACGAACCTGACGTCGTCCTCGTCCCACACCTCGCGCACGTCCGAGGTGAGGTGCGCGGCGGCCGAGCAGTAGGCGGGGCTGCGGTACAGCAGGCGCAGCGACGTCTCCAGCGGGACGTCGCGCGGCGGCGGCGCGGCGAGCGGCCGGCGCAGCCGGACGAGCAGGCGGCGCAGCGGCACCAGCCAGTGGCGGTCCAGCTCCGCCGACAGGGCGAGCAGCGCCACCACCTCCGCCGCGCCGAGGGCGGCGAGCGGCGGCGTCAGCGGGCGCGGCCCCGCCCACAGCGCGGCGACCGAGGCCGCGAGCAGCAGGCCGGCGCGGGCGAAGGCGCGGCGGTCCACCGGGCGGCCGTGCCCGCCGAGGCATCCGCACGTCGAGGTGGGCGCCACCCGGTGGGCGTAGCCGAGGTAGGCCAGGAATCCCGTGGAGAGCGCGACGGCCGCCGCCCCCTCCACGGGCCGGGCGGGCGGCAGCAGCAGCGCCGCCGCGACGGCGAGCTCCGCCAGCCCGACGAGCATGAGCGCGGGGACCGCGCGCGCCGGGCCGGTGAGCCGGGCGAGGGCGGTCCGCCCGGCCTGCTCGCGCGCCTGCCGGCTGAGCAGTTTCGTCAGCGCGGCCCAGACGAGGAACAGGGCGATCACGTACGGCTGCGGCGCGGCGATCTCGTGCATGCGGCGCTCCTAGTGAGGGGAGAAGACGGTGGCGATGTCGACCTCGTTGGTGTCCGGCCGCCAGGCGCCGAGGACCTGCACGTGCTGGCCGACGCGCAGCACGGACAGGTCACCGGAGGCGGGGCCGCCCGCGTGGATCGCCACCGACGTCCCGGCCACGACGTGGCAGACGATGTCCTGGCCCTTGTGGTCCAGGTGGACCTTCTCGCGGGTGATGTTCTTGACGTGGCCCTTGACGTTGACGATGTTGAGCCAGACGGACTCGGCGGCGAGCATCCCGTCGGGCATCCGGACGCCCCTCGCGTACAGGCCGTCCCCGGGCCGGGCCTGGTCGAGGCCGACCGGGCCGAGCTTCCACAGGCTGGTGCCGCCGACGACGCGGATGGTGTGGAAGACGAGGTTCGAGCCGAGGACGAGGAGGGTGTCGTCCTTGACGGACCGGATGCGCCCCTCGGCGAAGTCGGGGTCGGCGGCGCCCGGATCGACCCCGAGGCGAGGTTCGGCGGCGAAGGCCGCCTCGGGGCCGAGCGAGCCCAGCGCGGTCGCGGCGACGACCCCGGCCCCGGCCCCGAGCAGTGCGGACTTGAGCAGGTCTCTCCTGCTGGCCATCGGCTCTCCTAGACGGTCGAGATCTCGCACGGCCGCAGCCCGGTGGACAGGCTGGCGATCCGGCTGTAGGCGGCCGGGGTGAGGTCGATGAGCCGGTTGCCGGCGCAGGTGGAGCCGCAGCAGCTGCGTTCGCCGCAGAACAGGTCGGTCTGCGGGCCGCAGTCGGCGATGGCGGTGACGACGGTGCCGCCGCCGCACAGCGAGGTGGTGCGGTGCTGGTAGCCGCACGTCCGGCGGGACAGCGACACGCCGCAGGCGTCGGGCCGGGTGATCGCCCAGCAGGCGTCGGAGGTGTTGGGCCAGGCGTGCTGCAGGCTCCCGGAGTTGCAGGTGCCGCAGGCTCCCCTGCCGGTGCTGCTGCACGGGCCCCAGGCGGTGCCGCAGCAGAACCAGGAGACTTCTCCCTGGACGGGGGCCAACAGATCGGCCGGCGGGTCGGTGGACGGGGTGCGCGCCATGGGCGTCCTCCTTGGTGGGCTCTGGCTGGTCCCCCGATGGATGGTGCGGCGCCGCTGAAGGTTTCCGACTGATCCATTGATAACATGTAGAAATTTTTCGTCAATGCCTCACGCGGTGCCGGGTCGCGGCCGGGCGAGGCTCCCAGGTGTCAGGGGGCCAGGAGGGCGTCCTCGGTGATCGGCGACTCGTGGGTGCCGGGCACGGTGCAGGCGTGGGCTCCCGCCCGGGCGCCGAGCCGTACGCACTCCTCCAGCGGCAGGCCACGCAGCCGGCCGTAGAGGAAGCCGGAGACGAACGCGTCGCCGGCGCCGTTGCTGTCGGCCACCGGGCCGGGCAGCGGCGTGGCGGGGAAGGCGCACACGGTCCCGCCTCGGGTCAGCACGAGGCAGCCGTCGGCCCCCCGCGTGCACACCACCGTCTCGGCGCGCCCGCGGTCGAGGATGTCGCGCATGGTCGCCTCCGGCTCCGGCAGGGCCGCGGCCGACAGGAAGACGAGGTCGGACCGGTAGGCGAAGTCCTGGTGGTGGTCGTCGCGGCCGTTCCAGTCGTGCAGGTCGGTGGAGACGGACATGCCGTCGAGGTGGTCGTAGGCGTGGCGGCCGAAGTCGGTGATCGAGACGTGCGCGTGGCGCGCCCGGACGTCCGTGTAGAGCTCGGGCGCCAGCCGCTCCCCCGGCGTGACCTTGGGGTCGAACAGCGAGGTGCGCCGGCCGTCGGGGCCGACGAGCAGGACGCTGCGGCGGGTGCCCGCCTCGGCGAGCCCCCACCTGCAGTCGACGCCGCGCATCGCCTGCCGGATCAGCGCGCCCTGCGGGTCGTCGCCGATGAGGTCGGCGAACGCGACGGACAGGCCGAGCGCGGCGCAGCCGAGCGCCACGCCGGCGCCGGTGTTGCCGATGCGGTCGACGACGGGCGGCACGGCGTAGGTGTCGGCGTACGGCAACGGCAGCTCGGGAACGTAGACGGTCGTGTCGACGCCGGCCCCGCCGAGGACGAGCACGTCGTGCGTGAGCGCCGGGCGGGCGCTCACCGGTTGACCAGCGGGCCGGAGCCGGTGGAGCCGCGGACCACGAGCTCCGGCTGGAAGACCAGCTCGACGTGCTTGGCCGGGGCGCCGTTGACCTCTTCGAGCAGTGTCTGCACGGCGGCGGAGGCCATCGCGCCGATCGGCTTGCGCACGGTCGTCAGCGGCGGGTCGGTGAACGCGATCAGCGGCGAGTCGTCGAACCCGACCACCGACACCTCCCCCGGCACCGACAGTCCCCGCTCGCGGCAGGCGCGGATCGCGCCCAGCGCCATCAGGTCGCTGGCGCACACCACTCCGGTGCAGCCGCGCGCCAGGAGCTGCGCGGTGGCGGCCTGCCCGCCCTCCACGGAGAACAGCGAGCTGGCGATGAGGTCATCCACGTCGGTGGCGCCGAGCAGCTGGCTCATGGCCTGCTTGTAGCCCTCGATCTTGCGGATGACGGGGACGAACCTGCGCGGCCCGAGGGCCAGCCCGATCCGCTCGTGCCCGAGGTCGACCAGGTGCTGCACGGCCAGCCGGGCGGCGAGCCGGTCGTCGACCGAGATGAACGGCGCCTCGATGCGCTGGTTGTAGCCGTCGACCAGGACGATCGGCAGGCCCCGGTCGGTGAGCCGGGTGTAGCGGTCCATCCGGGCGGTGGTGTCGGCGTGCAGGCCCGAGACGAACACGATGCCGCTCACCCCGCGGTCCACGAGCAGCTCGGTGAACTCGTCCTCGGGAGCGCCGCCGGGCAGCTGCGTGCACAGCACGGGGGTGAACCCGTGCTGGGTGAGCGCCTTCTCGATGGCCTGGGCGAACGCGGGGAAGATGGGGTTGTCGAGCTCGGGGGTGACCAGGCCCACCAGCCCGTTGCTGCGCTGGCGCAGGCGCGGGGGGCGTTCGTAGCCCATGAGGTCGAGCGCGGCCATCACCGCCTGCCGGGTCGCGGCCGAGACGCCCGGCTTGCCGTTGAGCACCCGGCTGACCGTCGCCTCGCTCACGCCGGCCTGGGAGGCTATGTCGGAGAGCCGCGCGTGATTGTTCATGGCAGCCACTTTACTTTCCACCAGGCTGCCGAATCGGGCGCTCCGGGCTCGTCGGAGGCGATCAGCAGCTCGCCGTCGACCTGGAGGTCGGCGGGCTCGCCGGTGAGGTTGACCGCGCAGACGACGTCGCCGCGGGAGAAGACGAGCGTGCCCTCGGGCGAGTCGTGCCAGACGAGGTCGCCCTGCAGCGCCGGCCGCAGCCGCAGCGCCCGGCGGTAGAGCTCCAGCGTCGAGCCGGGGTCGTCCTGCTGGGCCTCGACGCTCAGCTCGGCCCAGTCGTCGGGGATCGGCAGCCACGGGTCGCTCCAGCCGGACTCGCGCGTCCACGGGATGGGCACCCGGCAGCCGTCGCGCCCGCTGTCGGGGTCGCGCAGCCGCTGCGGGTCGCACAGCACGTGGGTGGGCAGGTCGAGCACCTCGGGCAGGCCCAGCTCCTCGCCCTGGTAGACGTAGGCGGAGCCGGGCAGCGCGAGGGTGAGCAGGGCGGCGGCGCGGCCCCTGGCCAGGCTGCCGTAACGGGTGACGTGCCGCTTGACGTCGTGGTTGGACAGCACCCAGGTGGACGGCGCGCCGACGGACCCGGCCGTGGCCAGCGACTCGTCGATCACCCGGCGCAGCGCGGCGGCGTCCCAGGGCGCGAACAGGAAGTGGAAGTTGAACGCCTGGTGCAGCTCGTCCGGCCGGACGTAGCGGGCCAGCCGCTCGGGGGTGGGCGCCCACGCCTCGGCCACGCCGATGCGGTCGCCGGGGTAGGAGTCGAGCACCCGCCGCCAGGCGCGGTGGATCTCGTGCACGCCGTCGTTGTCGAAGAACGGGACGGGCTCGGCGCCGATCATCCGGGAGTGGCCGGGGCGGCCCACGTCCGGCAGGCCGGCCGGCTTGACCATGCCGTGCGCCACGTCCACCCGGAAGCCGTCGACGCCCAGGTCGAGCCAGAAGCGCAGGATCGACTCGAACTCCGCCCGCACCTCGGGGTGGTCCCAGTTGAGGTCGGGCTGGGACGGGTCGAACAGGTGCAGGTACCACTGGCCGTCCTCGACCTGCGTCCACGCGGGGCCGCCGAAGATGGACTCCCAGTCGTTCGGGCGGTCGCGGAAGATGTAGCGGTCGCGGTTCTCGCCGCGCAGCGCCTCCTGGAACCACGGGTGTGCCGAGGAGGTGTGGTTGGGCACGATGTCCACGATCACCCGCAGGCCGTGGCCGTGCGCCTCGTCGATCAGCGCCTTGGCGTCGGCGAGGGTGCCGAACAGCGGGTCCACGTCGCGGTAGTCGGCCACGTCGTAGCCGAAGTCGGCCATCGGCGACGGGTAGAACGGCGTCAGCCAGACGGCGTCCACGCCCAGCCCGGCCAGGTACGGCAGGCGGTCGCGCACGCCGATCAGGTCGCCGACGCCGTCGGCGTCGCCGTCGGCGAAGCTGCGCACGTACACCTGGTAGATCACGGCATCGCGCCACCATGCGGTCATCAGGGCACCCCCAAGAAGTCGTCACCATGAAAGCGATTGCCGCAACTTTACGCAAGTCCTTCCAAGACCCTTCTTGTCACACTTCGGGCACGCCGTTCTCACAAGCCCGAAAACACGCTCGAAACAGTTCTTTTATGTCAAGGGTGGACATCCAGCGTTGAAGCGCGATGTACTACCTCTCCAATCAGCCCCGTCACAGGTGACACGCGCGCAAGGTGTGAGCCCATGAGCTCAGTCGTTCTCGACAAAGTGACCAAGGTTTACCCAGGCGGCCACCTGGCGGTGGACCGGATGAACCTGAAAGCGGACAACGGCGAGTTCCTGGTGCTGCTGGGCCCCTCGGGCTGCGGCAAGTCGACGCTGCTGCGCATGATCGCCGGCCTTGAGGAGATCACGGCGGGTGACCTGTGGCTGGACGGCGAGCTGGCCAACCACCTCCCGCCGCGCGACCGCGACGTGGCCATGGTGTTCCAGAACGGCGCTCTCTACCCGCACCGCACGGTCCGCGGCAACATGGCCTTCCCCCTGGAGATCGCCAAGGCCGACCCCGTGCAGACCCGTGAGCGGATCACCGAACTGTCCAAGGTGCTGCACATCGAGGAGACCCTCGAACGCCGCCCCGGCACGCTGTCCGGCGGCCAGCGCCAGCGGGTCGCCATGGGCCGGGCGATCGTCCGCCAGCCCAAGCTGTTCCTCATGGACGAGCCGCTGTCCAACCTCGACGCGGGCATGCGCACCGAGCTGCGCATGGAGATCTCCTCCTTGGTCAGGTCGCTCGGCGTCACCACCATCTACGTCACGCACGACCAGGTCGAGGCGCTCACGCTGGCCGACCGGATCGCCATACTCAACCGCGGGGTGCTGCAGGACGTCGGCACCCCGGCGCAGATCTACAACGACCCGGCGACGGCGTTCGTGGCGGCGTTCCTCAACTCCCAGCAGCTCAACCTGCTGGCTGCCACGGTGCACACGCCGCAGAACCAGTACGTGCTGCTCGACTTCGGGCCGCACCGGCTGATCATGCCGTGGAACGATCCCCGGGCGTACGCGGTCTCGCAGTACGTCGGCGGTCAGATCCTCGTCGGCGTGCGCCCCGACGGGCTGACGCCGGTGCCCGAGTCCTACGACGGGCCGGCCTTCTTCGGGCGGGTGCGGGCCCTGGAGTACCACGGGCACGAGTGGCTCGGCTACATCGAGTGCGGCATGCCGGCCGTGCCCGTGCCCGAGCCGCCGGATCCGCGCATCCGCGCCGCCGCCCAGGACGGGCCGGGCAGGCTGGCCGGCATGGTCCGCCGGCTGTTCGGCACCCGTGAGGAGCGGGAGGAGCAGGAGCAGACCGGACAGCACCCCGGCAGCGGCACCCACCGCCGCGCCGACCTGATCGTCCGGATGGGCGGCCGGCCGGTGTGGCGCGCCAACGACGCCGCCAAGGTGGGCGTCGACCTGTCCCGGGTCATGCTCTTCCGCCCGGACGGCTCCCGCAT
This sequence comes from Nonomuraea indica, assembly GCF_002850745.1. GTDB lineage: Bacteria > Actinomycetota > Actinomycetes > Streptosporangiales > Streptosporangiaceae > Nonomuraea > Nonomuraea indica. The sequence continues at coordinate 94,707 of NZ_KZ559477.1, read as the reverse complement.
CGACACCCCGCGCCGCTGATCACTCTGCGTCAAGGTGCGGAAACCGGGTTGATCCTTTACAAAGGGCACGCATAAGACTGTCCTGCCGTGAAGACCGACAAGGATTCCCCATGACGATGCTCAGCAGGCGAAGGCTGCTCCAGGCCGGCGCCGCGCTCGTACCGGCTGTCACCTTGGACGCCGCGTTCCCCCGGACGAGTTCCGCCGCGACGGTGCAGACCTCCGGAGTGGCCCCCGCCGCCCTGGCCGGTTTCGACCGGGTCATGAAGACCTACGTGGCCGAACGCGACATCTCGTGCGCGCAGCTCGCCATCTCCAAGAACGGCCGGCTCGTGCTGGCCCGCGGCTACCGCTACTCCTCCGACGGGCGGGCCGTCCCCACCGTGTCCCCCACCTCGCTGTTCCGCCTGGCCAGCCTGAGCAAGCACATCACCGCGGCGGCCGTCATCCGCCTGGCCCAGGACGGCAAGCTGAGCCTGTCGGCCCCGGTGGCCCCGCTGCTCGGCCTGTCGACAGCGGCCGATCCCCGGCTGGCGAAGGTGACGGTGTGGCGGCTGCTGCAGCACACCGGCGGCTGGGACCGCGACATCTCCAAGGACTACCTGTACCTGGACCACACCATCGCCGCCGCGCTGGGCGTCCCGCTGCCGATCGACCAGGACGACATCATCAGGTACGCGGGCAGCCGCGCCCTCGACTTCGACCCCGGCTCCCGCTTCGCCTACAGCAACTACGGCTACCTGCTGCTCGGCCGGATCGTGGAGAAGGTGTCGGGGATCGGCTACGAGTCGTACGTCAGGCAGAAACTGCTCGCCCCCGTGGGCATCACCCGGATGCGGCTGGGCCGCACGCCGCGATCCCAGGCGGTCAGCGGCGAGGTGATCTACGAGTCGGCGTACACGTCCAAGACCGTCACCGACGCCTCCGGCGCCGTGGTGCCCACCCCCTACGGCGGCTTCAGCATGGAGAACCGCGGCCCCGGCGGCGGCTGGCTCGCCTCGGCTGTCGACCTGGTCCGGTTCGCGAAGATCTTCGACGCCCCCGGCCCGGTGCTGAACGCCACCTCGATCAGCCGGATGTTCGCCAAGCCCGAGATCGGCACGAACGCCGACGGCTCGTGGTACGGAGCGGGCTGGTACGTGCGCCAGGTCCCGGGGCACCTGAACACCTGGCACGCCGGGTCGCTGCCGGGGACGTACACCTACCTCGCCCGGCTGCAGAACGGCTTCACCTACGCCGCCCTGTTCAACCGCCGCGAGGAGGGCTCCAGCCCCGACTTCGACGTGCTGAGCCCGCGGATCAACGCCGAGATCGGCAAGGTCACCACCTGGCCCACCACCGACCTCAGCTCGCGCTACTTCTGAGCCGCGCGCCGCGCCTGGGCACCGCGAGCCGCCCGCCGGGCGAACGCGGGCGGTGACGCCGTCCAGGCGCGGCCGGACCGCCGCCGCGCGCCCGCCGTCCGCGTCTGTCCGCCCGGGCGGCGGGTGCGCGGGCGTCTGTCCGCCCGGGCGGACAGACGCCCGCGCCGGTCGACGTCACGATCGTGACCGATCACCTGAAGGCGGACTCCTGGCGATCCGGGGACAGATGTGTACTGTCGTGAGCAAGATTCTTCCCCGACCGTCTGGAGCCGTTCGAGATGTCGCTGTGGAAGGCACTGGAAGGCGCCCGCGTGCTGGACCTGGCGCAGCCGATGCGCACCGGCATGCCGCAGTCCCCCAACCACCCGCCGTTCCGGATGGTGCTCGAACGCCGGCACGGCGACCGCGTCCGGCCCGACGGCGGCTCGGCCGCGAACGAGGTGATCGTCACCGGCGGGCACGTCGGCACCCACGTGGACGCGCTCGCGCACGTGTCGCAGGACGGCCTGCTGCACGGCGGCCGGCCGGCGGCCGACGTCATGTCGCACGAGGGGTTCAGCGCGCTGGGCATCGACGCCTTCGAGCCGTACGTCGGCCGCTGCGTGCTGCTCGACGTGGCCGCCGCGCACGGCGTGGACACGTTGCCGCCGGGCTACGAGGTGACCGCCGGGGACCTGGCCCGGGCCGCCCGCGACGTGGACGTCCGCGAGGGCGACGCCGTGCTGGTGGGCACCGGCTGGTCGCGGCTGTGGTCGTCCGGGGAGGACTTCGTGGGCGTGCGCGGCGGCGCGCCGGGGCCGGGCATCGGAGCGGCCCGCTGGCTGGCCGAGCGGCGGCCGCGCGTGGTGGGCGGTGAGACCGTCGCCTTCGAGCACGTCCGCCCCGGCCGGGGGCACACCACGCTGCCGGTGCACCGGATCATGCTGGTGGAGGCGGGGATCAACATCGTGGAGACGATGCGGCTGGCCGACCTGCTGGACACGGGGGTGCGGGAGTTCGTGCTCGTGCTGAACCCGCTGCCGATCGCCGGCGCCACCGGCGCCCCGGTCCGGCCCCTCGCCCTGCTCTGACCACGCCGCCGGCGCCGCACCCCCTAGGAGGCATCGTGACCACGCATGTGCAGCGGCTCGCCGAGTTCGCCGTCCGCTGCCGCGACCAGGGCGTCCCCGAGCGGGTGCGCGAGGACGTGACGGGGCGGGTGACGGACGTGCTGGGCAACTGCCTGGCGGCCCACGCCGACCCGGACGGCGACGCCGCGCCCGCCGTCCTGCGCGCCGTGCGCCGCTGGGGCGGCACCGGGGAGGCCACCGCGGCGGGCAGCGGCGACCGGCTGCCGGCACCGGCGGCCGCGCTGGTCAACGGCACGCTCGCGCACGCTCTCGACTACGACGACACGCATCTGCCGTCCGTGCTGCATCCGAGCGCCCCCGTGGTGCCGGCCGCGCTGGCCGCCGCCGAGGCGACGGGCGCGGACGGCGCCGCACTGGTCGCGGCCGTCGCGGCGGGCATCGAGGTGTGCAACCGGCTGGGCATGGCCTCCTACCTGCCGGAGGCGCGCAACTCGCTGTTCTTCGAGCGTGGCCAGCACGCCACGTCCATCTGCGGCACGCTGGGCGCGGCGGTCGCGGCCGGGCTGCTGTACGGGCTGACGGAGGAGGGGGTCGCGCACGCGGTCGCGGTGGCGGCCAGCATGGGCGCGGGGCTCCTGGAGGCCAACCGCACGGGCGGGACCGTCAAGCGGGCGCACTGCGGCTGGGCCGCGCACGCCGGGGTGTCGGCGGCCGTGCTGGCGGTGGAAGGGGTGACGGGGCCGCCGACGGTGCTGGAGGGCGGGTTCGGGTTCTTCGCGGCGTGGCTCGACGGCCGCTACGACGAGTCGGCCATGCTGTTCGCGCTGGGCCGCAGGTGGGAGCTGCTGCGCACCGTCTACAAGCCGTACCCGACGAACCACTTCACCCACCCCGGCATCGACTGCGCGCTGGCCCTGCGCGCGGCCGGTCTGCCGCCCGGCGAGGTGGAGGAGGTCGAGCTGGGCGTGGCCGCCCCGGTGCTGCGCACGATCGCGGAGCCGCGGGAGGAGAAGGTCCGGCCGCGTTCGCCGTACCACGCGAAGTTCTCCGGCCCGTACACGGTGGCGGCGGCGCTCCTGGGCGGCGGGGGGCTGGGCCTCGCGGCCGACGACTTCGCCGCGCTGACGCCCGGACGGCTGGCGCTGGCGGCGCGGGTGCGGTGCGTGGCGGACGAGCGGGCGTCGGAGATCTTCCCGCGCGCGTTCGCCGCCGTCCTACGGGTGCGGCTGCGCGACGGCGGCACGGTGGAGCACCGGGTCGACTCGTCCCGGGGCGGCCCGGAACGGCCGTTGACGCGGGAGGAACTGGCGGTCAAGTTCCGCGCGAACGCGGGTCGGGCGCTGCCGGCGGACCAGGTCGAGGCCCTGCTCGCGGCGGCCCGCGACCTGCCGGTGTCGGCGTCGCCGGCGTCGCTGCTGAGCCTGACGGTCGCCCGGCCGCGCTAGCCGTCAGCGGGGCGGGGTGGTCCAGCGGGGGCCGTCGGGCGTGTCCTCGACGAGCACGCCGCCCTTGGCCATGGCCTGCCGGAGAGCGTCCGCGATCTCGTAACGTCCGCTGCCGCGCAGGTCGTCGCGCAGCGCCAGCAGCGGTTCCACGAGGCGGCGCAGGCTCGTGGCGGGCGCGACCTCGGCCAGGCGGGCGATCAGCAGCCGCAGCAGGTCGCGGGCCTCGTCCACGCCGCCGGCGTCCTCCTCGGTGTCGGCGGCCCAGCGGACGAGCTCGGCTTCGAGGCGGAGCACGGCGCGGGCCGCGGCGGCCGGGTCGGGCTCCGGGCCGGCCAGGGCCGCGGCGAAGCGGCGCTCGCACGAGCGGACCGTCTCCTCCAGCGTCTCGCAGGCGGGCGCAGCCGTGGGCGGCGGGGTGGCGGGAAGGACGGCGGCACCGGTCCCTTCGGCGAGGCGGCGCAGCTCGGCCAGCCCGATGCGGGTGCCGGCGGGCAGGACGGCCGAGGAGCCGGCCCGCCGTACGGTCAGCCCGCCGCGGCCCGCCACGTCGAGGGTCTCGTTCACCAGGTCGATGAGGACGGCGGTGTGCTCGTCCACGCCGAGGACGGCGGCGCCGGGCGGCAGGTCGCGTTCCATCCGGGCCAGCCGCCGTTCCCCGAGGTAACAGAAGCGGGTGTCGTGGGTTCCGCCCTCGGCGTTGTCGAAGTGCGGGACGACGGCGGCGCGCAGCCCGAGCGGCTCCAGCAGGCCGAGCCCCGGCCGCCAGTGCGGCTCGGCGCCCACCTTGTAGATCTCGTAGACGGGCACCGTGGCCAGGCCGGCCGTGCACGCCGCCGCGGAGGCCAGCACGGTCACGCCGCGACGGCTGCGGACACGGGCGCGCAGGTCGCCACCCACGGGGCCGCCGGCCCACCGGTCGAGCGCGTACGTGGGGCTGCCCGGCCCCGAGAACACCCAGTCGGCTCCGGTCACGTCGCCGGACACCTCGACCCGCAGCCCCACGCTGCGCTCGAAGTAGCGACAGGCCCGGGCGGAGATGTCGGCGGCGTTCTCCTGGAAGGCGTAGGGGGTGTCGAGCAGCACCGCGCGCGCTCCGGACCGCAGCCGCCCGGCCACCGCGCGGTGGACCTCCACCATGGTCGGGCTGGTCTCGCCCGATCCCATCAGCACCAGCATCCCCGGCACGGCCTGTCCGCCTCTCTCTCGCACACCCCTGACTACACCCGTGCCCCGCCCTTGTCTTCAAGGGCCTCACCGATATGCGATGCTGTCGTTCTTGCGAATGTCTGGCAGTAAGTGGGTGGCGGTGACGGGAACACTCCTGGTCTCGGTGGAGACGCTCATGCTCAGGGCGGACGCCGACGGTCGCTGGGCCTACCGGCGGGCCGTCACCGTGCCCGGCTCGGGCGAGAGCCCGGACGCGGCCGCCCGCCGCGCCGCCGGCGTCCGGGCGGACGACCCCGGCACGGTCGTGCACTCCTCGAGCTGGCGCTACCTGCCCGAGGGCGAGGTGGTGCTGACGTACGCGGTGTGCCCGGACCCCGAGCCGTGGCGGCCGGCGACGGAGCTGCCGGTGCTGGAGATCGCCCGCGGCCCCGCCCCGGCCGCACCCGCGCCGGAACGGGCCGAGACGGCGCACGTGGCCGCGCACGCGGTGCGACATCTGGCGTTCCTGATGGCCGGTGATCCGGTGGTGCGCGAGGCGCTGTCGCGCCACCCGGGGATCGCGGCGGCGCTGACGCGGCAGCCGGGGGTCACGGCGGCGCCGGTCGGCGGCGCCCGCCGACGCCGGGCGCCCGCACGCTGATCCCCGCCGCCCGTAGGCAGGGACGACGAGACGAACTCCGGCGCGGCGTCGAACCAACGGCCGTGCAGCGACGTCCAACAGGATCACAGCGTCAGAAGGGACCCCTGTGATCGACTGCTTGAGCGGCACCTTCGGGGCGGCGGCCATGTCACCGTGGACGGGCCTCGCGCCCGCCGGGCGACCGGGCCGCGCATGACGCGGGGTGCCCGCGCGGCCGTGGGCGTGTCCCCGGCATGGTGATCCGCAGACGCGCCCCACGCTCCTCGCCGCGCATCGACGTGACCTGCCTTCCCGAGGACGTCGTGGCGCTCATCGACGCCCTGGAGCCGGGCGAGCACCTGGTCCTCACGCGTGACGGCGCGTCGATCGCGACGATCTCCAGCACCGTCGACGTGGTCCAGGGCGCCGTCGTCGAGCGGGACGCGCCGGACGAGGCCGACGGACAGGCGCCGATCGACCACGAGAGCGTGACCGTCGTGGCCACCGCGATGGAGCTGTCGACCGCGGCCCGGGTCGCGCTGGCCACCCGGCTCGGGGCGGACTACGTGGTGCTCGACATGCACGCGGCTCCCGCGACCACCGACGTGCTGCTCGTCCCTCCCGGCAGCCCGCAGCTGATCGCGGCGCTCCGCGCGATGTTCCCGGAAGCCCGCGTCATCGTCACCGAGATAGAGGACCACGAACTCGGCGTCCAGTACCACGGTCCGGTCCGGCGACTGCTCGACGCCGGCGCCGACGCGTATCTGCCTCCGGCGACCCTGCCCCACCTGGCCAGGCAGCTGGACTACACGCTGAACCAGGGGCGCGAGCTGTCCGGCGGGGCCGCGACGCCACTGGAGATCGCGCCGAACGGGGAGCCGGCGGATCCGGGAGGCCAATGAGACCGGGCCGACCGGACCGCCCCGGCTCCGGCGGTCACGGCGGGCTCACCGCGACCCCGTGTTGAGCCGGGCGGCCTGGCGGGTGAGGTGGTCGCGTTCGGCGAGGTTCTGCGCTGATCGGGCGGCTTCGGCGTAGAGCCGGGCCGCCGTCGCCAGGTCGCCGTCACGTTCGCGCAGGTACGCCGCGGCGGCGGTGTGGCGGGGCAGGGAGGGGTCGAGCTCCGCCAGGGCGGCCAGGCCGGCCCGCGGGCCGTCGGCCTCGCCGACCGCGACGGCCCGGTTGAGCCGGGCCACCGGGTTGCCGGTGAGGCGCACCAGCTCGTCGTACCACTCGACGATCTGCACCCAGTCGGTCTCCTCGGCCGTCCGGGCGTCGGCGTGCAGCGCGGCGATGGCCGCCTGGGCCTGGAACTCGCCCAGCCGGTCGCGGGCGAGGGCCGCCTGGAGCACGTCCACGCCCTCCCTGATCAGCCGCGTGTCCCACAGGCCGCGGTCCTGCTCGGCGAGCGGGACGAGCCTGCCGCCGGGCCCCGTCCGCGCCGGGCGGCGGGCGTGGTGCAGCAGCATGAGCGCGAGCAGGCCCGCCACCTCCTCGTGCCTGGTCCTGGCCGCGAGCCGGCGGGTGAGGCGGATCGCCTCGGCGGCGAGGTCCACGTCGCCGGAGTACCCCTCGTTGAAGACGAGGTAGAGCACGCGCAGCACGGTGGCGACGTCGCCGGGCTGGCCGAACCGGACGGACGAGACCGTCCGCTTGGCGCGGCTGATGCGCTGCGCCATGGTCGCCTCCGGCACCAGATAGGCCTGCGCGATCTGGCGCGTGGTCAGGCCGCCGACCGCGCGCAGCGTCAGCGCGACGGCCGAGGCCGGTGTCAGGGACGGGTGCGCGCACAGGAAGTAGAGCTGGAGCGTGTCGTCCGCCTCCTCGCCTGGACCGGGCACGGGCTCGCCCCCGACGAGCGCCTCGCGGTGCCGCCGGGAGGTGTCGGCGCGGGCGGCGTCGAGGAACTTGCGCCAGGCCACGGTGACCAGCCAGCCCTTGGGGTCGCGCGGCGGGTCGTCCGGCCACACGCGCAGGGCCTCGATCAGGGCGTCCTGCACGGCGTCCTCGGCCGTCGCGAAGCAGGCTCCGCGACGGACGAGGATGCCGATCACCGTGGGGGTGAGGGTCCGCAGCAGCGGCTCGTCCACCGTTCGTCACTCCGTGATGGTCGGGGGCTCGGTCAGGAACGGGCGCCCCTCGAGCCACTCGTGGATCGGCTCGCCGCCCGCGCCCGGAGCCGCGGACAGCTCGGCGGCCAGCTCCAGCGCCCGCTCGTGGCTGTCGACGTCGATCACCATCCAGCCGGCGATCAGGTCCTTGGTCTCCGCGAACGGGCCGTCGGTGACCGGCGGCCGCCCCTCGCCGTCGTACCGGACGAACGTGCCCTCCGGGGAGAGCGCCTGGCTGTCGACGAACTCGCCGGTGCCCTCCAGCCGGGCGGCGAAGTCCCGCATGTACTGCACGTGGGCCGAGAGCTCCTCCGGCGTCCACTGGTCCATCGGCACGTCGTTGACCGCTGCCGGCGCGCCCCGGTAGTGCTTGAGCAGCAGGTACTTGGCCATCATGTCTCTCCTTCGCCCGGTACGGCCATTGTGGCCGGTGTTCGTGGCGGGGACGGAGCCGCGCGCGGGTTCTCGACATCGCGCGGCGAGCAATTTCTCAGGGGCGGCGTTCCGCCCGCTGCCGGACCAGTTCCTCGACCGCGCTCGGCAGCGTCGTCTCGAAGTCGATCAGCTTCACCCACGTCGGGGTGACGACGATCCTGACCATGCCGTCGTAGAGCGATCGCACCTCCGCCTCCCACGCGACCCGCTGCTCGGGCGTCATCCGGTAGGAGCCGTTCATCCGGAGGTACTCGTCGGGGATGCCCTCGACGACGTCCAGCTCTGCCTGGCCGCGGATGAGCAGGATCTTGGGCGGGTGCACCTCGGTGTCGATCGTCAGGGCGACCGCCGGGTTCCGGCGCAGGGCCGGAAGCTTCGGGGCGTTCTTCGCGGTGCACATGACGATCTCCGAGCCGTTCCAGGTGAACGCGATCGGGACGTTGCGTGGGGTGCCGTCCTGGGCGATGTAGGCCAGGCGGGTCAGGTCGCGTGCCAGGAGTTCCCGGCTGTGCGGCCGGTCCAGGATTGCGGTGATCTCGTTCGGCCCCATGGCCGGCCCCTTCCGTGGTGGCTGCTGACGACCTGGGACGGAGCGGGCGCGGCGTTCTCGACATCCACCGGCCCGCCCGTCCCCCGCGACGCTGACGCGCCGGCGTGCCTACCGCGCAGGCAGGTAGACGGTGCGGGACTCCGTGCGGGCGCGCAGCGCCGCGGGAAGGCGGGCGGAGGTGGTGTCCGGGAGCATCCTCGTGGCCTCCCCCCAGGGGAAGAAGCCGTAGTGGTCCAGCTCGGACGTCTGCAGCGTGACCTGGCCCGTGTCGATGACCGTGCCGCCGTCGAACAGAAAGTTGATCATGCTGTGCGGGCGGTCGCCCATCGGCGGGGTCCAGTCGACGACGAGCAGGTCACCGGCCCGGACGCGCAGGCCGAGCTCCTCGGCGATCTCGCGCTCGGCACACGCGTGCGGATACTCGCCGGCGTCCACGACGCCGCCCGGGATGGCCCAGTGCGGCCGGTAGTTGGGTTTGACCATCAGGACCCGGCCCTCGGGGTCGGTGAGCAGCATGCAGGCCGACGCGTAGTAGGTCGGCAGCGAGGCGTACCACTGGGCGGGAGGCAGGTGCTGCTGGCTCACCCCGACACGCTACCCGGCCCTGATCTCCGCGAATCCCCCGGCGTGGCCCGGCCGGAGCGGCACCGGGCGCGGCGGCGACCTGTCAGGGCTCGAGGTCGGTCACCCCCCTGCCGCTCCGCACGTCGAACGGCACGGACACCTGGTCGTGCACGATCAGCCATTCGCCGTCGATCTTCCGGAGGCCGAAGGTGGCCCGGACCCACATGCCCTTCGCGACCGTCCCGAACACGTTCGCCCAGTTCTTCGCCTTCGCCTCCACCCCCACGTGCTGCAGCGGCGGCTCCACGTCGAAGGAGACGACGTCCGGCGCGTAGAGCCGCTCCAGGGCCTGGAGGTCCTTGGCCCGGATCCCTTCGACGATCTTGTCGATGTGCCGCCTGATCGCGGTCTCGTCCGTCTCGTGTCGCGTCGGCATCGCCACTCGTCCTTCCTCTCAGCGGGAAAACCCGGCTTTCCACTTCTCCGACGACACGGCGCCCCGGGGTGTGAGCCCCGCGGCCGTGCCGCTACCGGCGGATCCGGCGCGGTTCCGCCAGCGCGAGGAGCTTGTCCGGATTGCGGATGACGTAGAAGTCGGTGATCTTCTCGTCGGCGACGTCGGCCAGGAAGACGCCCTCCAGGCGATCGCCGCGGTAGGCGGCCAGTGCAGGGGCGCCGTTGCAGTTCACGGCCTCGACCCGCACGTCCGAGCGGATGATGCCCAGGAGGAGCGCGGCCACCTTCTCCGCGCCCACCATCGGGTGACGCGCCGCGATCACCTTGCCGCCGCTGTCGGCGGTCCAGGTGACATCCGGTGCGAGCAGCGCGAGCACGCCTTCCAGGTCACCGGTGGTCACCGCCGCCATGAACCGCTCGGTGATCCGCGCGGTCCTGGCGGCGCTACCGGGCTCGAACCGCCTGCGCCGCGCCCGCACGTGCTCGCGGGCGCGGTGCGCCATCTGGCGCACCGCGACCACGGACTTGCCCACCGCCTCGGCGATGTCGTCGTGACCGAACCCGAACACCTCGCGCAGGACGAACACCGCGCGCTCCTCGGGGGTGAGCGTCTCGAGGAGCACGAGCATCGCCATCGACACCGACTCGGCGAGCACCACGTCCGCCGAGGCGTCGTGCTCGTCGAGCAGCAGCGGCTCGGGCAACCACACACCGACGTAGTCCTCGCGGCGGCGCGCGCCGGCGCGCAGCGCGTTGAGCGCCTGGCAGGTCACCAGCCGCGCCAGGTACGACCTGGTGTCATGGACTCCCGCCAGGTCCACCTTCGCCCACCGCAGGTAGCTGTCCTGCAGCACGTCGTCGGCCTCCGTCGCCGAGCCGAGGATCTCGTAGACGATCGTGAACAGCAGCGGCCGCAGCAGGGTGAACCGCTCGGCGTGCTCGTCAGTGGTCATGATGCCGCGGACATCCCGGCAGCCTCCTGTCCGGCCTTCTTCAGGACGATGACCCCGGGGTCACGGGCCTCCATGGTGATGCCCTTCACCGCGTCGCGGCAGAGCTTCTCCTTGATCTCCGCGGCCTCGGGCCCGTCGAGGACGGAGTCCAAGGGGACGTCGTCCGGGTCGGCGTACTGCATCGTGCCGGCGTGCCGGCCCAGGCTGACGCACGATCCGGCGAAGGTCACCTGCGCCGCGGCGGGCGCGGTTCCCGCGATGAGGCTCAGCACGGCGTCGGCGGCCTGCACGCCGAGCCACCCCGCGGCCTGACAGCTCATCCGCAGCGGCCGGCCCGACGGTGAGGCGGCGTCGCCCGCCGCGACGACGCGGTCGTCATCGACGCTGACCAGCGCCTCGTCGGTGAGCAGCCGGCCGAGCGCGTCGACGCGCAACCCGCTGGCCGCCGCCAGGCCCGGCACGCCGAAACCGGCCGTCCAGATGGTGAGCGCGCCGTGCCGTACCGATCCGTCGGTGAGGACGACCGCGTCCTGCCGCACCTCGGCCACCACGCCGGTCTCCAGCACGGTGACGCCGTGCTCGGACAGCCACGTCGCGACGGACCGGCGGCCGGCGTCGCCGAGTGCCGGGGCCAGGGTGCCGCCGCACACCAGGGTGACCGCGCGTCCCTGGTCGGCGAGCTCGGCGGCGGTCTCGATGCCGGTCAGCCCGCCGCCGACCACGGTGATCGGGGCGTCGGCCGGCAGCTCCGCCAGCCTGGCGCGCAGCCGCTCGGCGGCCTCGAACTCGGCGACGGAATGGGCGAAGTCGGCCGCGCCCGGCACCGAGGCGGGGATCGCGCCGGTGCTGCCGACCGCGTAGACGACGTAGTCGTAGTCCAGCGTCCGGCCCGACCTCAGCTCCACCGTGCGCGAGGCGGTGTCGACGCGCGTGGCGTCGTCGACCACCAGCCGCACGCCGTCACCGAGCAGCGTGCCGTAGTCGACCGCCGCGTCGTAATTCCCGGCCACGTACTGGTGCAGCCGGATCCGCTCGACGAACTTCGGGCGGGAGTTGACCAGGGTGACGCCGACGTCCGTGCGCGCGCGCAGGCGGTTGGCCGCCATCGTTCCCGCGTAGCCTCCGCCGATGACGACGACCTGGTGAAGTGTGCTGTGTTCGACCATGCCCTCAAGACACCGGGGCCAGCCGCGACGTGACACGGCGTGATGCGCATCACAGCCGGTCGCGCGGCGGGCGCGGGCGGCCGGCCGGTCGCGCGGGGGGCGTCAGGCACGGGCGAGGCGGCGGCCGAGCGCCTGCATGGGACGTTCCACGAACCGGTACGCCAGCGCGCTCACTCCCAGCACCACCGCCAGGGCCAGCACCGACATGGCCAGTTGCAGCGGCAGCGGCGAGCGGCGCAGGTCTCCGGTGATCTCGTAGAAGTACTTCAGCAGCGGATGGTGCACCAGGTACAGCGAATAGCTGATGAGGCCGAGCCAGGTCAGCAGCCGGGGCAGGCGCCGCCCGCGCAGCGCCATCGCGGCGGCGAACGTGGCCGCGGCCAGCGCGAGCGTGGTGATCCACACGTCCGGCTCGGCCCACCACCAGCCCGACATGACCGCCCGGACGGGCGCGACGGCGACCAGCGCGGCCGCGGCAGCCACCGGCCAGAGCGTGCCGCGGCCGCGTTCCCACCGGTGCACGGCGGTGCCCGCGAACATCACGCCCAGCACGGTGACGCCCATCCACGGCACCCGGCCGCCCAGCACCAGCAGCGTCACGCCCATCAGGCCCAGCGCGCACGCCCCCGCAGCCCGGAACCTGCCCGAGACGACGCAGGCCAGCCCGGCGGCGAACACCGCGGCCGAGGCGTAGGCGACCCAGCCGCCCGTGACGACGGCTCCGGCCAGCGCCACCCCGACGACGACCGAGCCGGCCGCGAACAGCACGGCCAGCAACCCGCTGCGCCGGTGCGCCCCGGCGACGAACAGCGCGGTCACCAGGAGGTAGAAGACCATCTCGTACGACAACGTCCACATGGTGTCGGCGACGCCCCCCACGTCGACGACGTCGAGCAGCATCGTCGCGTGCCCGGCCACCGCCGACCCGTCGCGCGGCACCTCGCCCCGCACCGGCACCCACCACGCCAGCCCCACGACGAGCGCGGTGACCGCCAGGTAGAGCGGGTAGAGCCGGAACGCGCGGCCGATCCAGAACCGGCGCACGTCCCCGTGCCGCTCCAGGGACGCCGGGATGATGTAGCCGCTGACCAGGAAGAACACCATGATCCCGTAGACGCCGAGACTGAACCAGAACGGCCGCAGCGACGGCAGGAACCACGGCAGCAGGTGCTCGGCGACGACCGCCATGGCGCCGACCCCGCGCAACGCGTCCAGCCACGCCAGCCTGGCCCCCTCCCCCTCCCCGGCCCCGGCCGCGCCGGCGGGAGGCGTGGACACGGAAGCCGAAGGAGCGGGCGCGGAAGCAGGAGGGGCGGGCGCGGAAGCCGAAGGAGCGGGCACGGAAGCCGAAGGAGCGGGCACGGAAGCCGAAGGAGCGGGCACGGAAGCCGAAGGAGCGGGCACGGAAGCCGAAGGAGCGGACGCGGAAGCGGGGTGGGTGATGGCGGGCGTGGCTGAGACGGGGGGCGTGGGCTCGGGCGGCGGCTGGGCGGCGGCTGGCGACACCCGCCCCAACCTACCCATAACCACACAAGTGATGCGATGGCCCCTCAGAGGCGCGTGCCGGCCGGACCCGGCGGGCTCACCAGCCGACCCGGCCCTTGCCGGAGACGAGCGCGCGGGCGATCACCAGGCGTTGCACGTCGTTGGTGCCCTCGCCGATCGCCATCAGCGGCGCGTCCCGGTAGAGCCGCTCGACCACGTACTCCTGCGAGTAGCCGTAGCCGCCGTGGATCCGCATCGACTCCAGCGACGCCTTCAGCGCCACCTCCGAGGCGAAGTACTTGGCCATGCTCGCCTCCATGTCCACGCGGGCGCCGCCGTCGGCGCGGGAGGCGGCCCAGTAGGTGAGCAGCCGCGCCGCCTGGATCTCGGTGGCCAGGTCGGCGAGCTTGAGCTGGACGGCCTGGAAGCCGGCGATGGGCCGGCCGAAGGCGGTGCGTTCGCGGGCGTAGCCGAGCGCGGCGTCGTAGGCGGCCTGGGCGACGCCGACGGCGCGGGCGGCGATGTTGATGCGGCCGAGCTCCAGCCCGGCGAGGACCTGCTGCATGCCGCGTCCCTCCACCCCGCCGAGCAGCGCCGCGACCGGGACCCGCACCTCGTCCAGCACGACCTCGCACGTCTCGGTGCCCTTGTAGCCGAGCTTGGGCAGGTCGCGGCTGACGCCGAAGCCCTCCGATGCCGGGTCGACGAGCAGCACCGACATGCCCTTGTGCGCGGGTTCGGTGAGGGAGGTCTTGACGAGGACGGGCAGCGGGTCGGCGTGCCGGGCGTTGGTGATCCAGGTCTTGGTGCCGGTGACGACGTAGTGGTCGCCGTCGCGGACGGCGCGCGTGGTGATGCCCTGCAGGTCGGTGCCGGCGCCGGGCTCGGTGAGCGCGATCCCGGTACGGCGGGCGCCCGTGGCCAGGTCGGGCAGGTGGAGGCGCTTCTGCTCGGCGGTGCCATGGCGGGCGATCATGGAACAGGCGATGGAGTGGGAGCCGATCGTGCCCGCCACGCCCATCCAGCCGCGCGCGATCTCCTCGAAGACCAGCGCGAACGACACCATGTCGACCGCCAGCCCGCCGTACTCCTCCGGCACGGACAGGCCGAACAGCCCCATCCGCTTCATCTTCTCGACGATCTCGGTGGGCTGGCGTCCGGAGTGCTCCCACTCGACGGCGACGGGCATGATCTCCTTGTCCACGAACGCGCGCAGCGTCTCGCGGAAGGCCTGTTGCTCGGCGGTCAGTTCGAAGTCCATGTGGTCGCCGTTTCGCTCAGGGGGCGAGAGGGCCCGACTTGGCCCGCGGGAAGTGGTGCTTGTCGTGCGGGGCGTCGCGCTTGTAGACCATGACGGTCCGGCGCCAGGACATGATCTCGTCGCCGTCCTGGTTCAGCCCGCGCGTGCGGCAGGTGACGATGCCGGCGTACGGGCGTGACCCCGACTCGCGCTTGGCCGTGACGACGGACTCGGCGTAGAGGGTGTCGCCCACGAAGACGGGGTGGGTGAGCCGGATGTCCTCCCAGCCGAGGTTCATCAGGGCGGTCTGGCTCATGTCGATCACCGACAGGCCGAGCACGACGGCGACGGTCAGGCCGGAGTTCACGATGATCCTGCCGGTCGGCGACGCGGCGGCGTAGTGGGCGTTGAAGTGGTTCTGGTTGGTGTTCATGGTGAGCAGCGTGAACCAGGTGTTGTCGGCCTCGCCGATCGTGCGGCCGAGCGGGTGCTGGTAGACGTCGCCGACCACGAAGTCCTCGTAGTAGCGGCCGATGGCGGGTTCGTGGACGGTCACGGGGCGGCCCCTCCTCACGACGGCCTGGCGATCACACCGCCTGGTGATCACGCTAGGAGCCGCACCCGCGCCCGGTCAACGCCGACAAGCGGTGTTCTACGAGGAGGACGCCGGCAGCAGCGCGGAGACGACGGCGACGATGCGCGCGGCGCGGTCCAGTTCGGCGCGGTGGAACACCGGCCCGTCGGCGCGGGCGACGACCACGTGCAGGCCGTGCGCCGCGACCGGCAGCAGCATCAGCCGCAGTTTCTCGGTCACGCGGGTGGCGGCGCGCAGCGGCGGCTCGGGCAGGTCGAACGACGGCGGCGCGGCCAGGCTGGCGTGGCGGACGACGCCGCCCGACAGCGCCAGCGACCACTCGGCCCCGCACAGCCCCGGCAGGGCGTCCACCAGCGTCGCCAGGCCGCGCTCCGGCTCCGCCGCCACGTGCATGAGCAGGTCGTAGTCCGGCGCCGCGCCGGGCACGTCCTTCGTCGGCCAGACCCCCTCCACCCGCACTCCGGGCATGCCGGACAGCCGGTCGCGCACCTCGTCCGTCGTGGCCGCGCCCGGCCAGGACACGGTGAAGTCGTCAACGGCCCGTCCGGCTTCGCGTTCGAGCACGGTGACCTGGAGAATGTCGGCGCCCAGCGCGCCGAGCGCCCTCGCGACCTGCCCGAGGCAACCCGGCCGGTCCGGTAGCGACACCCTCAGTCGCAGCAGCATTGCCGCCTCCCTTCCAGAGGCTCTCACAGTGCCGCTCCAAGATTTCGGGCACGTTCCAGACACATGTCACACATGCTGCGGTTATGTCCAAGCATGCAGGCTGACGAGTGGATTGTCACGGGTGGGCGGCGGCCTTCCGCGCGCGACCGCACGGCCGGCCGCCGCCACCGGCCCGTCAGGCGAACACGTCCTGCTGGTAGCGGCCGCTCTCCTCCAGGCCGGCCAGCCACGCCTCCCCGCCGCGTCCGGCGCGCTCGCGGTACAGCGCGAGCAGCGCCGCGCGCACGGCGGGCGCCATGCGCAGCCCGTCGCCGCACACGTACACGTGCGCCCCCTGCTCCAGCAGCTCCCACACGGCGTCCCCGGCGGCGGCGACGGCGTCCTGGACGAACCGGTGCGGGTGCCCCGGCACGGCGGAGAACGCGGTGTGCACGGTCACCCCGGGGGCGCTGCCCCAGTCCTCGAGTTCCTCCCGGTAGAGCAGGTCGTGGTCGGGGTGACGGCACCCGGTGAACACCTCCGCCCGCCCGGTCGCGCCGGTCAGCGCCCGCTCCTCCAGGAAGCCGCGCAGCGGCGCGAACCCGGTGCCCGGCCCGATGAGGACGACGGGCGTGGCGGGGTCGTCCAGCAGGCGGAACGGCGGCGCGGGCTCGCGGACGTAGCCGTAGAACGTCTCACCGGCGGCCAGCCCGGCCAGGTAGGCCGAGCACATGCCGTGGTAGTCGCCGCTGCCCGACCAGGCGGGCCCCTCCACCAGGCCGACGGTGATCCGCAGGCGGCGCGGATCGGCCAGCGGCGAGGACGACACCGAGTAGTAGCGCGGCTTGATCGGCCCGGCCATCTCCAGGAACGCGGCGAGCGGCAGCTCGATCGCCGGGTACCGGTCGAGCAGCGCCAGCGGCGAGACCCGCTTGGCGAGGATCTCGTCGGCGTAGCCGGCGGCCAGCCCGGCGAGCTGGGCGCGCGTCCACGGGCAGGAGGTGTGGGCCGCCAGCGTGTCGAGGTCGGAGCGGGTGGCGACCTCCTGCAGCTCGGCGAACTCGGTGAGCAGCAGCCCGGCGGTGACCGGCCGGTCCACGGGCAGGTGCGTGGCCGAGCGGGAGCGCAGCCGGACCACCTGCTCCCTGGGGACGCGCAGGCAGCGCAGCGCCCACTCGACCAGCTCGGGGTCGTTCTTGGCGAAGACGGCCAGGTGGTCGCCGGCGTGGTAGGTGACGCCCTCGGGCAGCTCGGCGACGATCGAGCGGACGCCGGGCCGCGGGGCCTCCACCGAGAAGTCCCACAGCCCGGCGGGGTCGCGGGTGAGCTCCTCGTTGGCGACGACCGTCAGCGGGAACGCCCGCGCGGAGACCACCGCGGGCCGCACCTCGGCCTCGGTGAGCACCTCGAGCTCGTAGCGGGGACCGGCGTCCTCGGCGGTGGCGCTGTACTCGGCGGCGAGCGCCGCCCACAGGCCGGCCGTCCAGGCGGACACGTCGCCGTCGAAGTCGCCGTCCGCGTCGGCCTCGCCCCGCTCCACCAGCGGCACGGCCCCGGCGGCGACGAGCTTGTCGCAGGCGCGGCGCGGGAACGCCTGGTAGGTGGGCCACTGGGTGTTGCCGCAGCCCAGCACGGCCAGCCGTACCCCCGACAGGTCGGGCAGGCTCTCCAGGGCGTCGAAGCGCTGGGCGTTGTCGGGCGCCTTGCCGTTGTAGGACGCGGCGACCACGACGAGCACCCCCTCGCGGGGCGGGTCGAGCTCGTCGAGGGTGGTCAGCGTGGTGGCGAAGCCGGCCCGCCCGGCGCGCTCGGCCAGCCGTTCGGCGATGTCGGAGCAGGTGCCGAGGTTGGAGCCGTAGGCGACGGTGAGGGGCACGCCGGTGACGGCGATGTCCTGCCCGGTCTCCGGCTCCGGCGCCGCCTCCGCCGCCGTGGGGGCGAACCGCTCGTGGGCGGCACGCTCGCGCACCCGCAGGGTGAAGCCGTCGGGCTTGAGCGTGAGCGTCTGCTTGATCTTCATCCGGTACGCCGCGGGGTCCGACAGGGCGAAGCGCCGCAGCACCATGGCCAGGGCCAGCCGGGCCTCGGTGAGCGCGAACTGGCGGCCGATGCAGGCCCGTTCGCCGTTGCCGAACGGCTTGTAGGCGGCCGGGTGGTGCTCCGCGCGCCGCTCGGGCAGCCAGCGGTCGATGTCGAACTCCGCGGGCCGGTCCCACGCCTTGGGGTGGCGGTGCAGCGCGGGCAGCAGCACGACCAGCGGGTCACCGGCGCTGACCGGGTAGCCGCCGCCGATCGTGGTGTCGGACTCGGCGCTCACGGCGAAGGCGGGGATGGGCGACCAGATCCGCAGCGTCTCCTCCAGGACGCGGGCGACCACGTCCAGCTTCATGATCGTCTCGTAGGCGGGCGGCTCGTCGCCCGGCAGCATCCGGTCCACCTCGTCGTAGGCGAGGGCCAGGGTGTGCGGGTTGCGCAGCAGGTTGTACAGGGCGAAGGAGAGCAGGCCGCTGGTGGTCTCGTGGCCGGCGATGAGGAAGGTCAGCACCTGGTCGCGGATGTTCTCGTCGGACAGCCGCTCGCCGCTGAGCGGGTCGGACGCCTCCAGCATCAGCCCCAGCAGGTCCTTGGCGCCGCCGCCCGACGCCCGGCGCCGCCGGATCACGTCGTCCACCAGCTCGCGCATGGTGGCGATGTCGCGCCGGTAGCCCTCCTCCTGCCTGCGCCGCAGCTTGGTGACCATGGGAAGCTGCTGGTTGCGCAGCATCGCCTCGGTCAGCGCGCCGCCCATGGCCTGCAGGAACGGGTGCAGCTCCGGCGAGTCGAACGACTGGAACCGGTAGCCGAACCCGGTGAGCGAGATGGTGTCGAGCGTCAGCCGCGTCATGTCGTCGGAGACGGGGAGATCCTCGCCCTGCCGGGCGGCCCAGGAGGCGACGAGCTGCTCGGCGACCTCCAGCATCTGCGGGTAGTACGCCTTCATCGACCGCTGGCTGAACGCCGGCATGAGGATGCGGTGCGCGTGCCCCCACACGGGGGCGTCGATGTCGGCGGTGAAGAGGCCGTCGCCCGCGAAGTCGCGCACGATCGCCAGCGGCGGCTGGATGCGCTTCTTGAACCGCGTTTCGTCGCACAGCTCGGCGACCAGGTCCGGGTCGTAGACGAACGTCACCTTCCGGCCCACGATGTCGAGCCGGAACAGGCCCTCCTCATAGCGGTCGGCGAGTTCGGTGAAGTACGCCGCGGGCGAGCGGGAGGGGATCTGCAGCGTGTTGCCGAGGAGGGGCAGGCCCTGTGGGGCGGGGATCTCCATGAGCACTCCGGGGTTTCGGCAGGCAACGGTAGCCATACGGTGTATGGCTACGGCTATCATACGGTGTATGGCTGCCGGTGCGCGCAGGGGTTCTCCCCTCACCCCCGAGGAGATCTACGCCACGGCGTTGCGCCTGGTGAACGAGGGCGGCGTCGAGGCGCTGTCCATGCGCAAGCTCGCGGCCGCCCTCGACGTCAACCCCATGTCGCTCTACCACCACGTCGAGAGCAAGACGGCACTGATCGACCAGATCTGCCTGACCATGGCGGAGCGGCTGGAGATCCCCGTCATGGACGGCGCCCCCTGGCAGGAGCGGCTGCGCGCCCTCGGCCACGCCTACCGGCGGCTCGCCACGACGTACCCGGCGCTGTGGAGCTACGTGCACACCCACCCGGAGCTGGTCGCCGCGCGCGAGGGCGGGCTGTGGGACGTGTTCCTGCCGATCCTGCGGGCGGCGGGGGTGCCCGAGGACGAGCTGCTGCGCACGGCCGACGTGCTGCACGCGTTCGTGACGGGCCTGCTCATCAACCAGCAGAACGGGCACATCGGCAGCGACCGGTCACCCGAGGCGATGGACCGGATGTTCGAGACGGCCATCGACCTGATCCTCGACGGCCTGACCGCCCGCCACTCCCCCGCCGGCCGAGCCGGAGGAGGAGCGGCGGACGAAGCTAGGCCAGCAGCTCCTCGATGAGGTCCGCCGCCCGGGCCGTGCCGCCCTCGGCGCGCACCTCGGCGCGCAGCGCCGCCGACCGGCGGGCCACCTCGGGGTCGCCCGTCAGGTCGAGCAGCGCCCCGCGCAGCGCCTCGGCCGTCGCGTCGGCCGTGTCCAGCCGCCGGGCGACACCCAGCTCGACCAGCCGGTCGGCGTTGGCGAACTGGTCGACGGCCTGCGGGACCGCGATCATCGGGACGCCCGCGTAGAGGCCCTCGCCGCTGCCGCCCATGCCCGCATGGGTGACGAACGCGTCGGCCTGGAGCAGGATGGCGAGCTGCGGCACCCAGGCGTGCACCTCGACGTTCGCCGGGATCGGACCGAGCACCGCCGGGTCGGTGTGGCGGCCGATCTGCAGCACGACGTGCCATCCGGGCAGATCGCCGAAGGCCGCCAGGCACCGGCGGTAGAACTCGGGCCGCCGGGTGTAGGCCGAACCGAGCGAGACCAGCAGCACCTTGCCGGCCCCGGCCGGACGGGTCCAGCCGCCCTGGTCCGACCGGCTGCCCAGGCACGGCCCGACGAACGTCACCGTCTCGGTGTCGACCCGGTCGGCGTTCGGCTGCATGGCCTTCGACACCACCGCCACGGTCCGGCCGGGCCGGCCGGGGAAGGCGTCGACGTCGGTGGTGACCGCACCGGAGCCGGCGAGCCACTCGGCGAACACCGCCCGGAACTCGTCGGCCCCCGGCAGCGTCCACAGGGGCGCCGCCACCTCCTCCTCGAAACCCTTCCACGCCACGTACGTGGGCGAGAGCTGCACCATCGGCCGGCCCTGCGCCTCGGCGAGCGCCCGTGCGGCGTAGGCGCCGATGTCGTACAGGTAGACGTCGGCGGGGTCGTCGTCGTAGGCGGCGCGCAGCTGCGGCAGCATCCGGATGTTGTCGTCGAGGAAGACCCGCATCGCGGCGATGGGGTCCTCGGGCCAGTCGTTGTCGGCTACGGGCAGGGTGGACTCGTACGGGACCAGCTCGGCGCCGGTCGGCGTGATCAGGTGGGCCACGGCCGGGTCGTTGGCGTAGGTCACCCGGTGACCGCGCGCCACCAGCTCGCGGATCACCTCGATGCCGGGCAGGACGTGGCTGACGGCCGGGACGCCGACCATGGCGACATGCTTGCGATGCATGACAGGACTCGTTTCAGATCAGGCTGGCAGGGACAAGCAGGCACGCCGCGGCGCGTGACGACACGACGCGTCACGGGCGCACCCGGCTGCGGGGCTCGACGGCCCCGGCCCTGCTAGCCGTAGATCTGAATCATGAGCATGCCGCTGAGCATACCCCGCGGGGAGGCGGCGAGCGCCCCTCAGCGGGCCAGGCGCCAGATCGAGAAGGACGGGCCGTCGCCGGGGAGGGTGTCGGTGGCGGGGCCGGTGGCGTTGTGGACGGGGGTGGCGGGGGCCGGGAGGGGCAGGGGCCGGCCGGGGGCGCGGCGGGCGCAGACCAGGAGCGACTCGCGCGCCGTCTCCCGGGCGAAGACGAGGCAGTCGTGGTCCGCGTGCAGCCAGCGCAGGCCGCCGTGACGCAGCGCGGGCTCGTCGCGGCGCAGGCGGAGCAGGTCGCGGTAGCCGGCCAGCGTCGCCAGGTCCTGGTCGGCGGGCCGGTTCCAGGGCATCGGGGTGCGCGAGTGCTCGCCGTTGACGCCGGTCAGCCCGAACTCGCTGCCGGCGAAGACCATCGGCGTGCCCGGCAGGGTCGCCTGCAGGCCGGCGGCGACCAGGTGGCGGGCGCGGGAGCCGGTGACGGTGCGGATGCGCGGCGAGTCGTGGGAGTCGAGCAGCTGCCAGGAGTGCGTGAGCGAGCGCCACGACATGTGCGCGGCGAACGTGCGCAGCGTGGCGAGGGTCTGCAGCCCGTCGCGGGACGGCACGCCGCCGGGCACGCCGAGGAAGTGGTCGAGGTCCAGGTCGGGACCGCGCAGCCAGGACCAGACGGGACGGGTGAAGCCGCCGTAGTTCATGGTGCCGTGCCAGCCGTCCCGGTCGAGGTCGGCGGAGGCGTCGTGGTTGTGCTCGGCGATGAGGGCGGCGCCGGGGCCGAGGGCGCGCCGCAGCAGCGCCGCGACCTCGTGGGTGTGGTCGTCGGCGCCGAGCCGGCCGGTCATGTTGGCGACGTCGACGCGCCAGCCGTCCAGCGGTCCGAGCCACCGGGTCAGCACGGCGGGCACCCGCTCGCGTACGAGGTCGCTGCCCCAGTTGAGCTTGGGCAGGCTCTTGACCCCCCACCAGGACGCGTAGTCGCCGGTGACCGGGTCGAAGTAGAACATCTCCCGCTCGGGGGCGTGCACGTCGGACACGGCGGCGGTGAACCACGGGTGGGCGTCGCCGCAGTGGTTCGTGGTGATGTCGCCGAGCAGGCGCATGCCGCGGGCGTGCACCGCGTCGGACAGGCGGTGCAGCGCCTCGTCGCCGCCGAGCAGCGGGTCGATCCGGTCGAAGGCGGCGGCGTCGTAGCGGTGGTTGGAGCGGGCGGGGAAGATCGGCGTCAGGTAGACGGTGTCGGCGCCGAGCGCCTCGATGTGGTCGAGGTGCCGGACGACGCCGTCGAGGTCGCCGCCGTAGAACTGCTGCGAGGTGCCGGGCCCGGACGGGATGACGGGGTCGCGGTCCCAGTCGCGGGGCAGCGCCCATCCGGGCAGGGGGCGGTCCTGCCCGGAGCGGCCGAAGCGGTCGGGGAAGATCTGGTAGACGACGGCGTCGGCCAGCCAGCCGGGTGGCGGCTCGTGGGTGACGAGCCGGAAGTCGGTGGCGTCGGTCACGTCGTGGGCGACGACGCCGGCCGCGGTGAGCCACAGCGGGCCGGTCCCGGCGCGCGGGCCGCCGGTGCGCAGCAGGAAGCGGTAGCGGGTGACCGGGTTGACGGCGCTGATCTCCGCGCGCCACCACACGTCGTCGGCCCCGTACCCGGTGATGGCGGACGAGGTCCGCTCGGCGTCCACGGCCGCCTCGG
>NZ_KZ559477.1:0-71859 GCF_002850745.1 Nonomuraea indica | reverse complement strand
GGCGCGGACGGGGCCGCCCGTCACCCCGGCGGCCCGGGGCGTGCGCACCCAGACCGTGACCGGGGTGCCGGGCGACGGCGCCGGCTCCGAGACGTACAGGGCGGAACCGTCGTGGTGCGGCTCGTCGATGTGACGCAACGCATCTCCTCCCGGACGCGGGCGCGTCCGCTAACCCTTGACCGCCCCGGCCGTGAGGCCGGAGACGATGTACTTCTGCAGCCACAGGAAGACCCCCACGGTGGGGATCGCGGTGATGAGCGTGGCCGCGGCGAACATGCCGAAGTTGGCGTTGCGCTGGTCTCCGGCGATCATGCCGAACATGCCCACCGCGAGCGTCTTGCTCTCCGGGTCGCGCAGGAAGACGTTCGCCATGAGGAACTCGCTCATGAAGCCGATGAACGCCAGCAGCGCGGTGACCGCGAGGATGGGCGTGACGAGCGGCAGGATGATCCGCCAGAAGATCTGCGCGTGGGTGGCGCCGTCGACGGTGGCGGCCTCGTCGAGCTCCTTGGGCACGGTGTCGAGGAAGCCCTTCATCAGCCAGGTGTTCACGCCGAGCGCGCCGCCGAGGTAGAGCAGCAGCAGGCCCCACACGGTGTTGAAGCCGAACGGCGGGTACAGCTCGGTCACCCGGGTGAAGATGATGAAGATCGTCACGATGGCCAGGAACTGCGGGAACATCTGGATGAGCAGCAGCGCCAGCAGCCCGACCCGGCGGCCGCGGAACCTCATGCGGCTGAAGGCGTACGCGGCGAGCATCGACAGCAGCAGGCTGGCGAACGACGCGGTCAGCGCGATGAAGACGGAGTTGAAGAACCACCGGCCGAACGGGTGGGTCTCGGAGGCGAACAGGTCGGCGAAGTTGGCCAGGCTCGCCCCGGTGGGCAGCAGGTCGGTGGAGGCGAGCGTGCCCAGCGGGTTGATCGCCGCCGACACCACGAAGATGATCGGCACCAGCGCGAACGCGCACACGACGAGCACGAAGACGTGCCTCAGCGCGATCTTCACGCGTACACCTCCTCCTGCTTGCGGGTGCGCCGGAAGGCGACCGCGGAGATGACCGCGACGATGGCGAAGATGAACACCGAGATCGCGGCCGCGAAGCCGAACTGCGCCCCGCCGGCGCCGAACGCCAGCCTGAACGTGTAGGTGATGAGCAGGTCGGTCGCTCCGACCTGCGGGTTCTCGGCGGGGAACGGCCCGCCCTCGCTGGTGAGCGCGATCGCGTTGAAGTTGTTGAAGTTGAACGCGAACGACGAGATCAGCAGCGGTGTCAGCGCGACCAGCAGCAGCGGCATCGTCACCTTGCCGAACCCCTGCCAGGGCGTCGCCCCGTCGATGGAGGCGGCCTCGGTCAGCTCGCGCGGGATGGCCTGCAACGCGCCGGTGGTGACGAGGAACATGTACGGGAAGCCGAGCCACAGGTTGACCAGGATGACGGCGAACCGGGCGGTGACGGGGTCGCCCATCCAGTCGACCTCGAGGCCGAACAGCTGGTTGATCAGGCCGAAGTCGCGGTTGAACATGTCGCGCCAGACCAGCAGCATCGCGAAGGCCGGCATCGCGTACGGCAGGACCAGCACGATCCGGTACGCCCTGGTGCCGCGCATGCGGGGGTGGTGCAACGCCAGGGCGACGGCCACGCCGAGCGCGAAGGTGGTGGCGACGGAGGCGACGGCGAAGCCCAGGTTCCAGGCGAAGACGCCGAAGAAGTAGCCGCTGATGGTGGGGTTGGTCAGCACCCGGGTGAAGTTGTCCAGGCCGACGTTGACCTGCCAGCCCTGCGCGAGGTGCTCGCCCTTGGCGTTGACGAAGTAGCCCCGCGTCTCGTCGGCCGTCCAGGTGTCGCCCTCGCCCTTGACGCAGTCGCAGGCGGCGTCGTAGGTGAGGGCGGCGCGCCCCTCGACGGCGCGGCTCAGCCCGTTCGCCTTGATCAGGCCGCCGGGGGTGGGGACGGACAGCGCCGCGATGTCCTTGGCGCGGGCGGCGGCCTCGGGCGCCTTGAGCACGGTGTACCCGGGCGCCCGCACGACCTTGCCGGTGATGCCGACCTGGGCGCCGGTCACGGGGCTGAGGCCCTGTCCGGTGCCGGCCTGGACCTGCTTGGTCTTGGGGTCGACGAGCAGGAACACCAGGTTCCCGTCGCGGAGGGCGGCGGTCAGGGCGTACTCGGGCGAGCCCGGGGCCTGCCGTACGGAGCCGGTCTCGATGGCGGTGACGGCCGCCTGCTTGTCGCCGCGGTGCCCGTCGCCGAAGTTGGTGAACGCAGTGCTCACCGTGTAGAGGACGGGGAAGACCTGGAAGGCGATCAGGAAGACCGTGCCGGGGATCAGATACTTCGCCGGGACGAAGCGGCGGGTCAGGTAGAGGTAGCAGATGACCGCGCTCACCACGCCCAGCAGCGCCAAGGAGGCCCACGCCCCGGCCGCGACCAGCGGCGGCACGGCGTAGAGCAGGATCGCGCCGGCCACGGCCAGCACCGCGATCCTGCTCACCACGAAGCCCGTGGTGATCTCCCGGCGCGGGCGCGGCGCCTGCTCGGCCACCGCGCTCTCACGCACGTCTGCGACCATGACGTCAGTTCTTGAGCGAGCCGTCGATGGCCTTCTGGGCGGCCTCGGCGGCCTTGGCGGCGTCGCCGCCCTTGACGACGGCGGCCTCGGCGATGCCGAACGGCTCCCAGATCGCGGCCATCTCGGGGATGGCCGGCATCGGGAAGCCGTCCTTACCGGCGGCCATGAACTTGCCGGCGTCGGGGTCGGCCGCCTCGGCCTCGGTCAGCGCCGCGGTCAGCGCCGGCGGGCGCGGATCGGCCTCGTACAGGGCCTTGGCGACGTCCTTGTTCGTCACGTAGTTGGTGACGAACTCCTGGGCGAGGGTCTTGTTCTGGCCCTTGGCCGCGACGAAGAACGTCTGGACGCCGACGAAGGGGGTGGCGGGCTTGCCGTCCTTGAAAGGCGGGACGGGGGTGATGTCGTACCCGAAGCCGGCCTTCTTGACCTCGCCCATCGCCCACGGGCCGGAGACGAGGAAGGCGCACTTCTTCGAGGCGAAGCTCGGGATGTAGTTCTCGTTGGTGATGGAGGTCTTCAGGGCGGCCTCGCCCTTCTCACCGAGCGACTTCAGCTTCTCGAACGCCTTGACCGACTCGGGCGCGCCGACCAGGACCTTCTTGGGGTCGGGGTCGCCGGTGGAGGTGGCGCCGAACAGCGCGCCGCCGCCGGAGGCGAAGATCGGGTAGGAGTGGAAGGCGTCACCCTTCTGCCCGACCGGCAGGCAGAGCACCTCCTTGACCTTGCCGGCCTTCTTCAGCTCGGCGCCCTTGGCGACCAGGTCCTCGATGGTGGCGGGCGCGTCGGGGGCGAGGTCGGTGTTGCGGATGAGCGCGATGTTCTCCACGGCGTACGGGGCGCCGTACACCTGGCCGCCGAAGGTCACGGCCTTGAGCGCGATCTCGGAGAAGGCGGCCTTCTGCTCCTCGGTGAGGTTCACCGGGTCGATGGCGCCGTTCTGCACGAGGTTGCCGATCCAGTCGTGCGCGCCGATCATGATGTCCGGGCCGCTGCCCTGCTGGGAGGCGGTGAGGAAGGTCACCTGGTTGTCCTTGCTGATCTCCTTCACCTCGACCGTGACGCCGTTCTCGGTGCCGAACTGCTCGGTGAAGGGTTTGAGGGCCTTGACCCGGTTGGGGTCGGCCCAGATCACGAGCTTGCCTCCGCCCTGGCCGGCCGATGCGGTGGCACCGGTCGACGCGGTGGGCGCCGCCGAGGGGGCGGCGGACTGGCCGCCGCCACAGGCGGTGGCGGTGATGGCCAGGGTCGCGAGTGCGGCCACGCCCAGAGCTGGCTTGCGCATGAGACCTCCTGAGGTCACGGAGGGGGCGATGACATGCGCCATGCCACCGCCGGAAAGATCATTTGTGGCCGCGGTGCGGCTTGTGTGTCGGGGACGTTAGCGGCGTTTTGCAAGAATTGGAAGAACTTGCAAAAAGCGTTACCTGATCCAGACCTCCCAGGGGGCAGTCTTGACCCCGGCGCGTGGCGGTTGACCGGGCCGGGAAGCCGGGCTGTAAGTTTCCGCAACTTCCACTTGACCCGTTGCAAGCCCTCGGGCCATTCTGCACCAGACATCACGGACAGTTCGGGGGAAGGACGACCATGCTCGGTAACGACGACTGGTGGCGCGACGCCGTCGTGTACCAGGTGTATCCGCGGAGTTTCGCCGACGCCGACGGTGACGGCATGGGCGACCTGCCGGGAGTGCGGGAGCGCCTCGGCTACCTGAGCGCGCTCGGCGTGGACGCCCTCTGGCTCAGCCCGTTCTACACCTCACCACAGGCCGACGCCGGCTACGACGTGGCCGACTACCGCGACGTGGACCCCAGGTTCGGCACCCTGGCCGACTTCGACGCGCTGGTGGCCGACGCGCACGCGCTGGGCATCCGGGTCATCGTGGACCTCGTGCCCAACCACTCCTCCGACCGGCACCCGTGGTTCCAGGAGGCGCTGCGCGGCGAGAACCGCGACCGCTACATCTTCCGCGACCGCCCGAACGACTGGGAGTCCATCTTCGGCGGTCCCGCGTGGACGCAGGTCGAGGACGGGCAGTGGTACCTGCACCTGTTCGCACCCGAGCAGCCCGACCTCAACTGGGACAACCCGGAGGTGCGCGCGGAGTTCCGCGACATCCTGCGCTTCTGGCTGGACCGGGGCGTCGACGGCTTCCGGGTGGACGTGGCGCACGGCATGGTGAAGGCGGCCGGGCTGCCGGACGTCGGACCCAAGCAGGGCCGCCAGGCCGAGCTGCTCGGCGACGAGCGGGTGCCGTACTTCGACCAGGACGGCGTGCACGACATCTACCGCGAGTGGCGGCCCATCCTCGACTCCTACCCGGGCGGGCGGATGGCGGTGGCCGAGGCGTGGGTGTCGTCGCCCGAGCGGCTGGCCCGCTACGTGGGGCCGGACGAACTGCACCAGGCGTTCTCGTTCGACTTCATGATGGCCGACTTCCACGCCAAGTCCTTCCGCACGGTCATCGAGAAGGCCCTGGCCGAGGCCGAGCTGGTCGGGGCGCCCACCACCTGGGTGCTGTCCAACCACGACAAGCCGCGGCACGTCACCCGGCACGGCGGGCCGGCACGGGCCAGGGCCGCGACGCTGCTCATGCTGGCGCTGCCCGGCTGCGCCTATCTCTACAACGGCGAGGAGCTGGGCCTGCCGGAGGTGCTCGACCTGCCGGACGAGCTGCGCCAGGACCCGGCGTTCCGGCGCAGCGGCGAGAGCCGTGACGGCTGCCGCGTGCCGCTGCCCTGGACGAGCGAGCCGGGGTGCGGCTGGCGGGATCCGTGGCTGCCGATCCCCGACTCCTGGCGCGAGCTGTCGGCCGAGGCACAGGAGGCCGACCCGGGCTCCACGCTGAACCTCTACCGGGCCGCGCTGCGCCTGCGCAAGGAGCACCCCGCTCTCGGGGGCGGCGAGCTGGCCTGGATCGACTCGCCGAGGGACGTGCTGGCGCTGGAGCGCTCGCCGGGCCTGGCCGTGGTGCTCAACACCGGCGAGGAGCCGGTGGCCCTGGCGGAGCTGGACCACCGGCTGGCCGGGGGCGAGGTGCTGCTGTCCAGCGGCCCGCAGCGGGGCGACGGGACGGTCGCCCCCGACACCACGGTGTGGGTGCGGCTCTGACCGGCGGCCGCGGGCCGGGATGCAGAGCTTGACGCGAAATTTCCCATCACGGGACTTATCCGGGTAATCACGGACAGTAGCCTCGATGGGATGTTCCGGTCCTGGGCGGGTTCCCTCCGCGGCCGCGTCACCCTGATCACGACCCTGATCGCCGCGGTCGTCCTCATGCCGGTGGCGCTCATCGGCGTGGCCGCGGCCAGGTCGTGGATCAGGACCACGGTCGCCGCCGACACCCTGGCGAGCGCCGAGCGCGTCGTGACCGACGTACGGGCGGGCGACCTGCCGTCGGGCGCCTCCATCCCGATGCCCGACGCCTCGATCGAGCTGATCCAGGTCGTCGAACCCGGCGGGAACATCGTGGGCAGCAGCGACGGGGCCCGGAACCTGCCGCTGATCGGGAACGTGTGGCCCGGCCCGGACGACCCCGTCGTGACGTCCGAGAACTGCCTGCCCACGATGTGCGTGCACTTCACCGCCTGGCGGGTGTCGGCCGCCCCCGACTCCCGCGTCGTCTACACCGGCACCAGGACGCCGCGGATGCTGCGCTCCTACGTCCTGGAGTCCCTGGCCTTCACCGAGGTGGCGGTGGTCGTGGCGCTCACCGGCTGGGCGACATGGCTGATCATGGGCAAGGCCCTCCGGCCGGTCTCGGCGATGCGGGCCGAGCTGGAGGAGATCACCGCCAGCGACCTGAGCCGCCGGGTGACCCCGCCGGAGGGCGACGAGCTGGCGGGGCTCGCCGGATCCATCAACGGCACGCTGGCCCGGCTGGAACGCTCGGCCGACCAGCAGCGCCAGTTCGCCTCCGACGCCTCCCACGAGCTGCGCACCCCGGTCGCCGGGCTGCGCGCCCAGCTCGAGAGCGCGCAGCTCTACCCCGACGACACCGACCTCGGCTCGCTGGTGAAGAGCGCGCTGCGCGACACCGACCGGCTGCAGGCGATCATCACCGACCTCCTGCTGCTCGCGCGGATCGGCTCCCAGGTGGACACCTCCAAGGAGCGGCTGGACCTCGCCCAGCTCGTCCGCGAGGAGCTGTCGGTGCGCAAGGACCGGGTCCCGGTGCGGCTGGCGGTCGAGGAGCGCGTCGAGGTGGACGGCGTGCGGCTGCAGCTGGCCAGGGTGCTGACCAACCTGCTCGACAACGCCCAGCGGCACGCCGACCGGTACGTGCGCGTCTCGGTCGGCACGCACGACGGCATGGCCGTGCTCGCCGTGGAGAACGACGGCGCGGAGATCGCCGCCGAGGACCGCGAGCGCATCTTCGAGCGGTTCACCCGCCTGGACGCGGCGCGCAGCCGCGACGCGGGCGGCACCGGCCTGGGCCTGGCCATCGCGCGGGACGTGGCACTGGCGCACGGGGGCGAGATCTGCGCCGAGGAGTGCCGCGGCGGCGCGCGCTTCGTGCTCCGCTTGCCCGCTGTCTAGGCGTTATATGGGGAATCGGTAGCGTTCAGGCGGGCACGTCCGGGATCATGGCGGACATGATGGAACAAGCGCCGCATGGTGTCGATCCGCACATCCCCAACGCGGCGCGCATGTACGACTACTTCCTGGGCGGCAAGAACAATTTCCACGCCGACCGGGAGCTGGCCGAGCTGGTCCTCAGCGTGATGCCCGACGCGCGCGAGGGGACCCGGCAGAACCGCGAGCTGATCGGCCGGATCGTGCGCTACCTGTGCGAACAGGGCGTCACCCAGTTCCTCGACCTGGGCTCCGGCCTGCCGGCGCAGGAGAACGTGCACGAGGTCGCGCGCCGTCACGCACCGGGCGCCAAGGTGGTCTACGTCGACATCGACTCCGTGGTGGCCGCGCACGGGCGGGCCCTGCTGGCGGCCCCCGGGGTGGCCATGGTGGAGGCCGACGCGCGCCGGCCGGAGGAGGTCCTGGGCCATCCGCAGGTGCGGGCGCTGCTCGACTTCGACCGTCCGGTGGCCCTGCTGATGATGTTCTTCCTGCACCTGGTGCCCGACGAGGACGAGCCGCGGGCGTTCGTGGCCCGCTACCGCGAGGCGCTGGCGCCCGGCAGCTACCTGGCCCTGTCGCACGTCGGCAGCGACGTGGACGGCGAGCGCATCATGCGGGTCGCCGAGTTCTACAAGCAGGCCAACTCCCCGTTCTGCCCGCGCAGCGGCGCCGAGATCGCCGCCTTCTTCGGCGACTTCGAGCTCGTACCGCCCGGCCTGGCCACGGGGCTCGACCCGCAGATCGGGTGGCCGTTCGTCGATCCGGACGAGGTGCCGTTCATGAACGAGCACGTGGCGAGGATGGGGTACGCGGGCATCGGCCGCAAACCCGGCGCCTGACCCCGCCACGACGGGGCGCCGGCCCGGGTGACCGGGCCGGCGCCGCGCCGTGCCGAGGCGGCGGTCACACCGCCGGGGTCATCGTCCGCTCGGCCGCCGGCGCGGGCGGCTCCTGCGGCTCGGGCCGCGCGTGCTCCTCGTCGAGCAGGGTGGCCTCGTCGAACGGCGCGCGCCCGGCGAGCACCTCGAGCGCCCGCCCGCGGTCGAACTCTCCCGTCCAGGTGCCGACGAGGACGGTGGCGACGGCGTTGCCGGCGAAGTTCGTCAGCGCCCGCGCCTCGGACATGAAGCGGTCGATGCCGACGATGAGGCCGACGCCGTCCACCAGCTCGGGCCGGTGCGACTGCAGGCCGCCCGCCAGCGTGGCCAGGCCGGCGCCGGTCACGCCCGCCGCGCCCTTGGAGGCGATCATCATGAAGACGAGGAGCGACACCTGCTCGCCGAAGCCGAGCGGCGCGCCGGTGGCCGAGGCGACGAACAGCGTGGCCATGGTCAGGTAGATCGCGGTGCCGTCGAGGTTGAAGGAGTAGCCGGTCGGCACGGTGATGCCGACGACCGGCCGGCTGACGCCCAGGTGCTCCATCTTGGCGATGAGCCGGGGCAGCGCCGACTCCGAGGAGGACGTCGACAGGATGAGCAGGAACTCCCGGCCCAGGTAGCGCAGCAGCGTCCACAGGTTGATCCGGGCGACGATCCACAGCAGCGCGCCGAGCACGACGCCGACGAACAGCAGGCAGGTGAGGTAGAAGGCGGCCATGATGACCGCCAGGCTCTTGAGCGCGTCGAGGCCGGTGGCGCCGACGACCGCCGCGATCGCGCCGAACGCGCCCACTGGCGCCGCCCACATGATCATGGCGAGGATGCGGAACACCAGCCGCTGGATGTGCGCGATGCCGTCCAGGATCGGGGTGGCCCTGGCGCCCATGGCCTGCAGCGCGAAGCCGGCCAGCAGCGCCACCAGCAGCGTCTGCAGCACCTGGCCCTCGGTGAAGGCCGACACCAGCGTGGTCGGGATGATGCCGAGCAGGAAGTCCACCGTGCTCGTCGACTCGCCCTTGGCCGCCTCCGACGCCGCCGCCTCCCTGGCCTCGTTCGTCAGGTGCAGCCCGGTGCCGGGATCGATGAGGTTGCCCACCGCCAGGCCGATGACCAGCGCTACAGTCGACATGGCGATGAAGTAACCGAGTGCGAGCCCGCCCACCTTGCCGACCTTGGCGGCCTTGGTGACCGAGCCGACGCCCAGCACGATCGTGCAGAAGATGATCGGGCTGATCATCATCTTGATGAGGGCGACGAACCCGGTGCCGATGGGCTTGAGCTCCTTGCCGACGTCGGGCCAGACGAAGCCGACCAGGATGCCGGCAAGCACCGCCACGATGACGGCCAGGTACAGATATCGGGTGCGATCACGCATGGCGGGCTCTCCGAGCTTCGGCGATGGAAGTCCTCACCGCGTGACTATGCGGGGCGTGGTGACCGAGGTCACTATTGCGTAAGTTTCGTTCACGGAGAGGTCGGATGCGTCGTTGGAGTCTTGCGGGCCAGATGCTGGTCCTGCAGCTCGTCGTGGTCGCGGTGACCGTGACGGGCGGCGCCGCGCTGGTCTCGGTGCTGGCCCAGCAGGTGGTGACCACCGAGGCCGCCGCCAGGTCGAAGGCCGTGGCGCTCAGCGTCGCGGCCTCCCCGGACGTGCTGGCCGCGCTCGGCGAGCCGTCGCCCACCCGGCGCCTGCAGCCGTACGCCGAGCGGGTGCGCGCGGAGACCGGCGTCGACTTCGTCACCATCATGAAGCCCGACGGCACCCGTCACACCCACCCCAAC
Organism: Nonomuraea indica; assembly: GCF_002850745.1. Classification (GTDB taxonomy): domain Bacteria; phylum Actinomycetota; class Actinomycetes; order Streptosporangiales; family Streptosporangiaceae; genus Nonomuraea; species Nonomuraea indica. Next base: position 62,051 of record NZ_KZ559477.1, on the reverse strand, counting down.
CCGGCGGAGATCGGGCGCCGGTTCCTCGGGCACATCGAGGAGGCGGTGCGCGGGCGGGCGTTCACCGAGACCTACACCGGCACGCTCGGTCCGTCGGTGCGCGCCGTGGTGCCCGTGCACGGCCCCGACGGGTCCGTCGACGCCCTGGTCAGCGCCGGCATCAAGGTCGAGAAGGTGAGCGCCGCGCTGCGCGGCGTGCTCGGCTGGATGGCCGGCATCGTGGCGCTCGCCCTCGGTCTCGGCGCGGCCGGCACCTGGTTGGTGACGGCGCGGCTTCGGCGGCAGACGCACGGGCTCGGCCCGGTCGAACTGGGCCGCATCCACGAGCACCACGACGCGGTGCTGCACGCCGTCCGCGAGGGGCTGCTGCTGGTCGGCAGGGACGGCACGCTCACGTTGTGCAACGACGCCGCCCGCGCGCTGCTGGACCTGCCGGCCGACGCCGAGGGCCGGCACGTGGCGGACCTGGGCATGCCGGACGTGCTGGCCGGGCGCGAGGAGGAGAGCATCCATCTGGTGGGCGACCGGGTGCTCGCCGTCAACAGCGCCGCCAGCCGGCTCGGCACCGTGGTGACCGTACGCGACCACACCGAGCTGCAGACCCTCGCCGGGCAGCTCGACGCCGAGCGGGGTTTCGCCGAGTCGCTGCGGTCGGCGGCGCACGAGTCGGCCAACCGGCTGCACACGGTGGTCACGCTGGTGGAGCTGGGCCGCACCGAGGAGGCGGTGGCGTTCGGCACGGCGGAGCTGCGGGCGGCGCAGGAGCTGACCGACCGGGTGATGGGCTCGGTGCGCGAGCCGGTGCTCGCCGCGCTGCTGCTCGGCAAGAGCGCCGAGGCGGCCGAGCGCGGCGCCGAGCTGGTGATCAGCGAGGACAGCGAGCTGGACGACCTGGGCCTGGACACGCGCGACCTGGTGACGATCGTCGGCAACCTGATCGACAACGCCGTCGAGGCGGCCGGCCGGGTGGAGGTGCTGGTCCGCGGGGACGCCTCCGGGCTCGTCATCCGGGTGGCCGACGACGGGCCGGGCTTGACGGCGCCCGAGGCGTTCAGGAGAGGGTGGACCACCAAGGGTGACGGGCACGGGCTGGGGCTGGCGCTCGTCGGGCAGGCGGTGCGGCGGCTGGGAGGCACGATCGAGGTGGCCGGGTCGGTGTTCACGGTGCGGCTGCCGGCGCCGGAGCGAGTCTCATGATCTCCGTGCTGGTGGTCGAGGACGAGGAGATCACCGCCGAGGCCAACCGCATCTACGTCGAGCGGGTGCCGGGCTTCCGGGTGGCCGGGGTGGCCCGCTCCGGCGGCGAGGCGCTGCGGTTCCTGCGGAGCACGCCGGTGGACCTCATCCTGCTCGACCTCTACCTGCCCGACATGCACGGGCTGGAGGTGTGCCGGGCCGTGCGGGCGGGCGGGCTGCTGTGCGACGTGATCGCGATCACCTCCGCGCGCGACCTGGCCATGGTGCGCTCGGCGGTGTCGCTGGGCGTCTCGCAGTACCTGCTCAAGCCGTTCGCGTTCGCGGCGCTGCAGGAGAAGCTGACCCGCTACGCCCGCTTCCGCGGCGAGGCCGGCGAGATCGTCGGGCAGGGCGACGTGGACCGGTTCCTCGGCACCCTGCGCGGAACGACCGAGCTGCCCAAGGGCATGACGCAGGACACGCTGGACACGGTCGCGGCCGAGCTGCGCGCCCGGCCCGAGGGCGTCTCGGCGCAGGCCGTGGGCGCGGCGGCCGGGGTGTCGCGGGTGACGGCCAGGCGCTACCTGGAGTACCTGGTGGAGCTGGGTGCGGCGGTGCGGTTCCCCCAGTACGGCGGGGTGGGGCGGCCAGAACTGCTCTACCGGATGCCCACGGAAAGTTCAGGGCGCTGACGCTGGTCGTTCAATCCCGGCCTCTAGCTTCTGGGTGCAACCCGCGAAGCACTGAGGAGTCACGTTGCGCGTCCTGGCCGTAGTTCCCGCCCGCGGAGGTTCGGCGGGCGTCCCCCTGAAGAACCTCGCGAAGGTGGGCGGCGTCCCGCTGGTGGCCCGCGCGGTACGCGCCTGCCTGCGCGCCGACATCGTCGACACGGTCGTCGTCAGCACGGACCATGCCGGCATCGCCGAGGTGGCCCGGGAGGCCGGCGCGCTCGTCGTCGACCGTCCGGCGGAGCTGAGCGGCGCGACCGCCTCCAGCGAGTCGGCGGTGCTGCACGCCCTCGACGCGCTGGGCGCCGACCCCGAGGTGGTGGTGCTGGTGCAGTGCACGAGCGCGTTCATCGACCCGGCCGACCTGTCGGCGGCGGTGCGGAAGGTGCTCGACGGCGAGGCCGACTCGGTGGTGTCGGGGCTGCCGACGCACGAGTTCCTGTGGACCGCCGCGGGCGCCGGGGTCAACCACGACCCTGCGTTCCGGCCGCGCCGGCAGGACCGCGAGCCGCAGTTCCGCGAGAACGGCGCCTTCTACGCCATGCGCGCCTCGGGCCTGCGCGAGCACGGCCACCGCTTCTTCGGCACCGTCGCCGTGCAGCCGGTGCCGCCGCGGCACGCGATCGAGATCGACGAGCCGGAGGACCTGGAGCTGGTGCGCGCCCTCGCTCCGTTCGTGGACGCGCCGGAGCCGATCGACGTGGACGCGGTCATCACCGACTTCGACGGCGTGCACACCGACGACCGCGCCTACGTCGACTCCGAGGGCCGCGAGATGGTGCTGGTCAGCCGCTCCGACGGGATGGGCGTGGCGCTGCTGCGCAAGGCCGGGGTCAAGGTGCTGGTCATGTCGACCGAGCGCAACCCGGTCGTGGCCGCGCGGGCGCGCAAGCTGGGCGTGCCGGTCCTGCAGGGGCTGGCGGACAAGCGGACCGTGCTGCGCGACTGGCTGCGCATCGAGGGGCTCGACCCGGCGCGGGTGGCCTACGTGGGTAACGACGTGAACGACCTGGGCCCGATGGCCGAGGTCGGCTGGCCGGTGGCGGTGCCGGACGCGCACCCGCGGGTGCGGGCCGCGGCCCGTGCCGTGCTGACCCGTCCCGGCGGCGACGGCGCCGTGCGGGAGCTGTGCGACCGCGTGGTGGCGGCCCGCCCGGCACCCGCGCCGCAGCCGGAGGTCAGGGCGACGCCGCGGCTCGGGCCGGTGGCGATCGGCGACGTGCTGGTGGGCGACGGCGAGCCGGTGTACGTGATCGGCGAGATCGGCATCAACCACAACGGCGACCTCGACATCGCGCGCCGGCTGATCGACGTGGCGGCCGACGCCGGCTGCCAGGCGGTGAAGTTCCAGAAGCGCACCCCGGCCATCTGCGTGCCCGAGGAGCAGAAGGGGCAGCTCCGGCAGACGCCGTGGGGCGAGATGACGTACCTGGAGTACAAGGAGCGCACCGAGTTCGGCCGCGACGAGTACCGGCAGATCGCCAAGTACTGCGACGAGCGGGGCCTGCACTGGTTCGCCTCCCCGTGGGACGTGCCGTCGGTGGAGTTCCTGGAGGAGATGGACGTCGTGACGCACAAGGTGGCCTCGGCCAGCGTCGCCGACCACGAGCTGCTGCGCGCGCTGGCCGCCACCGGCAAGCCGGTGATCCTGTCCACCGGGATGTCCACGCTGTCGGAGATCGACCGGGCCGTGGAGATCCTCGGCACCGACAAGCTGGTCATGATGCACGCGACGTCCACGTACCCGCTGCCTCCGGAGGAGGCCAACCTCCGCACGATCACCACGCTCAAGGAGCGCTACGGCGTGCCGGTCGGCTACTCCGGTCACGAGCGCGGGCTGCAGATCTCGCTCGCGGCGGTGACGCTCGGCGCGGTCTGCGTGGAGCGGCACATCACGCTCGACCGGACCATGTGGGGCTCCGACCACGCCGCCTCGCTGGAGCCGTCCGGGCTGGAGCACCTGGTCCGCGACATCCGGATCATCGAGCAGGCCCTCGGCGACGGCGTCAAGCGCGTCTTCCCCGGCGAGGAGGCCCCCAAGGCCCGCCTGCGCCGCGTCACCGTCTGACCCGGGTTCCCTGCTTTGATCACTCTTTCGGTCGTCGTGCCCGTCCGGGACTGCGAGCTCTACATCGGGGACGCGCTGTCCTCGCTTCGCCGCAACAGCCGGGCCGACTTCGAGTTCATCGTGGTGGACGACGGGTCGGCGGACGCGACCGGCGACATCGCCGACGACTTCCGCGGTGACCTGCCCGGTCTGGCCGTGATCCGCAACCCCGTGCCGCTGGGGCTGGCGGACGCGCGCAACACCGGGCTGGAGGCGGCCACCGGCAGGTACGTGACGTTCATGGACGGCGACGACTGGCTGGCCCCCGGGCATCTGGAGCGGCTGGTGGCGGCCGTGGACGGGCTCGGCTGCGACTTCGTGCGCACCGACCACGTGCAGGCGGAGGGCCGCAAGCGGGTCGTGCACCGCGCCCCGCTGGCGCGGCGGGACGTGGTGCTCGACCCGCGCGAGGCGATCCTGCCGGCGGGGGTGCGGACCATGGTCGACTACCCGTACGCCTGGGCGGGCGTCTACCGCCGATCGCTGCACGACCTGCTGCGTTTCCCCGGCTCGCTGCACACCGCCGAGGACCGGCCGTGGATCTGGCGGCTGCACCAGGAGGCGGCCACGTTCGCCGTGGTGTCGCTGGCCGGGATCTTCTACCGGCGGCAGGTGGCCGGGTCGCTGACGCAGGTGGGCGACGAGCGGCAGCTGCACTTCTTCGACGCGTTCGAGCTGGTGCTCAAGGACGTCGAGGAGGAGTTCAGGCCCAAGGCGGTGCGCAACTTCTGCTCGCTGCTCGCCCACCACCTGCGGCTCGCCGACCGGTTCACGCCGCGGCTGCGGGCCCGTTTCGAGGAGCGGGGCGCCTCCATGGTGCGCGGGCTGCCCCCGGACCTCGTCGCCGAGGCGCTGGCGGGCATGTCCGCCGAACGCGAGGCCGCCCTGCGCGCGCTGCTGCCCGACCTGCCCCCCAGCCCACACGTGCGGTACCGGTCCCGGCCGGGCCGCGACCGGGAGGACCCGTGACCGGACCCGACCCCGCCGGCACACCGGGAGGGCGCGCGAGCGCCGCCGCCCGGCCCGCCGGCACCACGGTCTGCTACGCCTCGACCCTGTTCGGCGCGATGTCGCTGGCCGCGGCGATCGACGAGGGACGCTTCGGCTCCGGCGGCCGGCGCGTCCTCATCGTCTCGACGAACTCCGCGGTGCCCGAGGTCACCACACCGCTCGACCGGACGCCCGGGTTCGCGGCGCTGCGCTCCCGCTTCGACGAGATCCACTCGTGGAACGAGCTGATCGCGCCGCTGCACCCGGCCGACTGGCGGGCGCGCGTGATCGAGGTGCCGATGCTGGAACGGCTGGTCAGCGGCCACCTCGCGCTGGGCCGGGTGGACGAGCTGGTGCTGGAGTCCATCGCGGTGCCGCCCGCCCGGACGATCGCCGGGCTGGTGCGCGACTGCCCGATCACCGTCTACTCCGACGGGCTGATGAGCTACGGTCCGACCCGTGACCCGCTGCCCGCCGAGATCTTCCGCCGGATCACCCGGCTGCTCCACCTCGACCTGGTGCCCGGCCTGACGCCGCTGCTGCTCAGCGAGTACGGGGTGCCCGCCGAGGTGCTGCCGGAGGCGGCGTTCCGCAAGGTGGTGCGGGAGGTGGCCGCCACCTCCGCGGCTCCGCCGGAGGGCGAGGCGATGATCCTCGGGCAGTACCTGTCGTCGCTCGGCATCGTCACGCCCGAGGAGGAGGCGCAGCTGCACGAGTCGATGCTGGGCGCGCTGGCCGCCCGCGGGCACGCGACGATCGTCTTCAAGCCGCACCCGGCCGCCGGGCGCGGGCACGCCCGACTGCTGCGCGCCGCGGCCGGGCGGCTGGGCGTGCGGCTGGAGGTGGTGGGCGAGAGCGTGCCCGCCGAGGTGTGCTTCGACGCGTCGCGGTTGCGGCTGGTGGCCGGCTGCTTCTCGACCGGGCTGGTGACGGCGCGGCGCTACTTCGGGCTGCCGGTGGCCTCGTACGGGACCGGCCTGGTGCTGGAGCGGCTCACGCCGTACGAGAACAGCAACCGGGTGCCCGTGACGATCGTGGACGCGCTGCTGCCCCGGCTGTCGGCGGACGGCGAGCTGCGCGAGCCGCCCGCCGTGGACCTGGCGGCGCTGGTGCGCGGCGTGGGCTACTGCATGCAGGCCGACGCCTACCCGGAGCTGCGTCCGGAGGGCGTGGCGTCCTTCGATCCCCGTTACTTCAAGCGCAAGCGCCTGGAGACCCTGGGCCTCGCCCCGCGTCCCACCGCCCTCACCCGCCTGCGCCGGAAGCTCCGCGCCGCCCTGTGACGCCGGAGGTCCGTCCCGGGGTCCAGGTCGCCGGCGAGGACGGCCTGCCCCCGTGGCCGGGGGCCTGGGCGTCACGGGCCCCGGCCGCCCGGCCCGGGGTGCTGGTCAGGTGAGGGCGCGCAGGTAGCGGCGCACGCGGCGCCGGGCGCGGTAGCCGGCCCGCAGCATGTGCGGCGGCACCTCGACGCGGAGCCTGGCGCGGCGCCGGGCCGCGGCGTGTTCGGGTCCGTCCAGCAGCGAGCGCGGCCGCTCGGCCGGGCCGGTCACCAGGGCGGCGAGCCGGTCGGTCCAGTCGTCGGCGTCGGCGGGGTGGAAGTAGTTGGCCGCGCACCATGCGGGGTCGGCGGCGCGGAAGGCGCCGCCGGCCAGGTCGTCGAGCGTCCCGAGCAGGCCGGAACCCTCGAACACCAGGTTGATCATCTCGGCGCTCACCCCGAAGTCGGCGAGCACCAGCGACGGCACGCCCTGCGCCACCGCCTCCAGGGCGGCCGTCGAGCTGACCGTGACGAACCCGGCGGCCCGCGCGAGCTGCTCGTGCATCGGCCCGGTCTCGAACGCGAGCCTGCCTGGCTCGCCCAGGTCCCGCCAGAGCCGCCGGTAGTGGTGGCGTTCGTTGTGGGTCTGCCGTTCGTCCTCCCAGGCGCGCAGCTTCACCACCACGTCGAGGTCGGGGCGGCCGGCGGCCAGCCGGGCCAGGGCGTGCAGGATCCGCTCCCGCTCCTCGCGCGGCCCCGGCACCTTGGCCTGGGTGGCGAACACGACCCGGTCGCCGCCGCCAGGCCGGGCGGGCAGGCCGTCGCGGCCCGCGCCGCGCGGGCGCAGGAACGGCAGCCGCGCCAGGCCGATCGCCCCTCCTCCGCCCAGCCGGGCCGCGATGCCGGCGAACTCGGCCACCTCCCGGCGGCTGTGCACCACGAACAGGTCGCAGCCGCTGCGGAACAGCCACGCCTTCTCCGTCGCCGGCACCGAGATGCCCGGCAGGCCGGTGACGAACACCGGCCGCGGGCGCAGCCCGTCCAGCACGTCGGCCACCAGCACGTCCACGACGGGGCCGGTGCAGGCCACGAGCACCACGTCGGGCCGCATCCGCTCCGCCGCGCGCCGCAGGGCGCGCGCCGACAGCACCTGCGGCAGCGGCTCCGCGGCCGGGGTGCCGCTCAGGGCTGCGGCGATCTGGCCCGGTGAGGGGGCGATCGGCGTGCGGACCACCGCGAGCCGTGTCGCGGGGTCCGGCGGCAGGTCGGCGAGCAGGCAGGCCGCCCATTTCAGGTACGAGTCGGAGTCGGCGACCGCCAGAACCCTCACCCGGTGACTCCCGTCAGATGCGATCGCAGGGCGGGCGCCGCCCTGCTGGTCCACCAGTCGTCCGGCACCTCGACCGGCTCGACCGCGACGCCGCGCGGCCCGAGGAGCACGCGCAGCGAGGTGATGGCCGTGGACGGCAGGCTGAGCACCCGCTGTCCCGGGTCCAGACCGCGCAGCGTCAGCTCGGCCGGGGCGCCGCCCTCGTGCACGGTGATGCCGGGCCGCTCGCGGATGAGTGCCACGTCCACGGGGTCCTCGCGCCGGTGCGGGTAGTAGGCGAGCGGCTCCTCGCCGGCCAGGTTCGTCAGCCAGCGCAGGTAGCGGTCGCGGTGCACGAGGCCGTTGCGGACCAGCGCGGTGCCCAGCACGACGGTCCGCTCGGCGGGGCCGGGTCCGGACGGCTGGGCACGCAGCCAGGCGAAGTCGTGGCGGACCAGGTCGGCTCCGGCACGGCGCACGGCCGCCTCCAGCTCCGCCGGGACCGGCAGCGCGGTGAACACCGTCACGCTGCTGGCGCGCAGGCGGAGGGCGGCGGCCAGCCCGAGCGCCGCGCGCGCGAGGCCCGGCTGGGCGCGTGCCCGCAGCAGCGGCCGGTACGGTCCGGCGGCGAGCAGCTCCAGCAGCCGGATCGTGGCCAGCCCGTCGTCGACGACGACCAGGCGGCGCGGTCCGGCGGTCAGCCAGCGCAGTTGCACCCGGCCGGAGAAGGCGTCGCCCGCGGCGTCCACCCGGCGCGGCAGGCGCTCGGCCGGCTCGGCCAGTTCGAGGCCCGGCGGGAGGGCCATGCGGCGCAGCTCCCGGCGGGTCGCCTTGAGCGCGCGCTGCCCGGCGCGGGGCACGACGACCGTCGCGGGGCCGAGGAGGCCGGCATGGTGGGCCTCGACGGCGCAGAGCATCTGAAGGGGTGACTCGACCCAGGCCGACGCCCGCTCGCGCACGCTGCTCCCTTCGCCGGTTGCCCGGCTGCAGCCGGTGCGCCACAAGGTAACCCGGCCGCCTTACACGGCCGGGAACGACGCGTGAACAACAGCCCCCGGCGCCTGTCAGGGACACCAGCGCGCAGACGGGGTCATAGGTGTCTAAAAGGTAATGCGGGTCGATAGGATCCTTTGCCGTGAAAGATCTCGCATGGGGCATCGCAGCGACCGGCGGCATCGCGCGGACCGTGGGGGCGGTCATCGCGGCGGAGCCCGGCATGCGGGTCGCGGCCGTCGGCTCCCGCGACGTGACCCGGGCCAGGGAGCTGGCCGGCGTCCTGGGGGCCGAGTCCGCCTACGGCTCCTACGCGGAGCTGTGCGCCGACCCCGCCGTGGACGCGGTCTACGTGGCGACGCCGCACGCCCAGCACCTGGAGGTGGCCGAGGCCGCCATCGCCAACGGCAAGGCCGTGCTGTGCGAGAAGCCGCTGGCCGCGTCGGTGGCCGACACCGAGCGGATGGTGCGCCTGGCCCGCGAGGCCGGGATCTTCCTCATGGAAGCGATGTGGATGCGCTTCAACCCGCTGATCCGGCGGGTCGCGACCGATCCGCGGTTCGGTGAGATCCGCTCGGTGCACGCCTCGTTCGGCTTCTCCTCGCCGTACGACCCGCTGCACCGGCTGTGGGCGCCCGAGCTGGGCGGCGGAGCCCTGCTGGACCTGGGGATCTACCCGTTCGGGCTGGCGCAGCTGCTGCTCGGCCGGCCCGAGCGGCTGTCGATGACCGGGTCGCTGGCGCCGTCGGGGGTGGACGCGGAGGCGGCCGGACTGCTGACCTACCCCGGCGGGCGGCGGGCGCTGGTCGAGGTGTCGCTGCGCGGCGCCTTCCCCAACAGCGCGTACGTGGTGGGCACGGAGATGCGCGCCGACCTCCAGGCGCCGTTCTGGGCGCCGAAGCGGCTGGTGCTGAGCGGGCCGTCCATGGAGCCCGAGGTGTACGACCTGGACCCGGCCGACAACGGCTACGCCGGGGAGGTCCGGGAGGTGCGGCAGGCGCTGGCCGAGGGCCGGACGGAGAGCGCCGTGATGCCCCTTGACGAGAGCGTTGCCATGGCCAGGCTGCTGGCCGACGCCCGCGAGCAGATTTCCTGACTTCCGCTTTGCCCTATTGTAAACCGCTTGCCGCATGCATTACCTTATGGGGCATTCGCGGCATACGTCCGGTTTCAACCGGTTCGTAGCCGGACCATCGCAAAGATCGAAGCATCACAGGACCCCCCTGTGACCGCTGAATCCGCCACGCGCGGAACCGGGGACCCACGTCCTTCTGGGGTGAATCGGCACATCAGTGCCGTAGGGCAGCTTCCACGCCCGAACCCGTCAGCTAACCCGGTAAGCGGCATGGAAGCAAGGAGTATCCCCGCTCGATGGCCATCAACCGTCTTCAGCATGCCCGCAAGACCGCCCTGCTGCGCGCCGGCGCCGGCGCCGGCCTCGCCCTCACCGCCACTTTCGGCCTAGCCTCCCCCGCCCTCGCCGACGTCCCCGAGAAGGCGCCGCAGGCCGCGCGGGTCGCGTCCGCCCCGCAGACCCAGCAGGCCAACAAGATCAGCGTGACCGCCTCCCAGCTCCTGCAGCTGGCCAAGGCCCAGGTCGGCACCTCGGAGAACGCCTACGGCGGCGGCACCAAGTTCCAGCAGTGGTACGCCAACTCCCAGCGCGCGCTGGAGACCATCCGCCGTGACGGCGGCACCCGCCGCGGCTACCTCAACGCGCCGTGGTGCGCGATGTTCGTCTCCTGGGTGGGCGAGCAGCTCGGCGCCCGCCCGCAGGTCGGCTGGGACGCCTGGACGGTGGCGCACGCCAGGTGGTTCGTGGCCAACAAGCGCTGGGGCGACGCGCCCAAGCCCGGCGCCGTGGTCTTCTTCTCCTGGAGCGGCGGCAAGTCCCTGAGCTCGATCAGGCACGTCGGCTTCGTGGTCAAGGACAACGGCAACGGCACCATCTCCACGATCGAGGGCAACACCGGCAACGGCCGCGTCGAGGAGCGCGTCCGGTCCAAGTCGGACGTCGTCGGCTACGGCTACCCCGAGTACGCCGGCTGATCCTCCCCACACATCGCGCGGCGAGTGCGCGCCCCGAACCCTGGGGCGCGCACTCGCGGTTTTTCCGGGACGCCGTCAGCGCCGGAGACGCCGGGCATGGACACGAATGCCGCGTGGCGATGGGAGCGCTCCCAGGTCTCGCCCAGCGGCTTTTCGGACTCTAAACCCGTTTCACCCCCACCAAAGCACCGTCAAGGTAACGGTTCCGTTTCGGGACGTTGACGCCCGCACATCACGCGGGCACTCTTTGTGGGAGCGCTCCCAAGGACCCTCCCACACGCCGCGGCAGGCCGCGGTGCACCTCCCACATCCACACCCAAGAGGGGTACGGAATGACGAACCACAAGCGCTTTGTTGTGACCGGCCTCGCGCTGACCGCGCTGGCGACCGTGGCCGCGTGCAGCGGCGGCGGAGGCAACACGCAGACGGCCACCCAGAGCGGCTCCGCGGCCGAGCCGGTCACCATCAACGTGCACACCTTCGGCGGCGGCGAGAACTTCGGCTACGACGAGGCCGTCAAGAAGTGGAACGCCGAGCACCCGAACATCCAGATCAAGTACCAGAACCTGACCGACCGGTTCGAGGACGTGTACCTGCCGCAGTTGCTCCAGCGTCTCCAGGCGGGGGCAGGCGCCGGGGACGTCGTCGGCATCGACGAGGGCGCGATGGGCCTCATGGCGGCCCGGCCGCAGTTCTTCACCGACCTCAGCCAGTACGGCCTCGACAGCCGCAAGGCCGATTTCCCCGCCGCCAAGTGGGAGGCCGGCCTCAACGCCGACGGCAAGCTGTTCGCCCTGGGCACCGACATGGGCGGCATGACGATGTGCTACCGCAAGGACCTGTTCGAGAAGGCGGGCCTGCCCACCGACCGCGAGGAGGTCGGCAAGCTCTGGCCCGACTGGAACGCCTTCTTCGAGACCGGCAAGAAGTTCGAGGCCGCCAAGACCGGCGCCAAGTTCATGGACGGGCCCAACACGATCTACAACGTGATCCTGTTCCAGGAGGCCCCCAAGAACGGCAACGTCGCGTACTTCGACAAGAGCAACCAGCTCATCCTGGAGAAGAACCCCGCCATCAAGACCTCCTTCGACTGGGTGCAGAAGTTCAGCCAGGCCGGGCTGACCGCCAAGCTGCAGGCGTGGAGCCCGGCGTGGGACAAGGCCATCAAGGGCGGCGGCTTCGCCACCATGGGCTGCCCGTCGTGGATGCTCGGCGTCATCGAGGGCAAGGCCGGCGAGTCCAACAAGGGCAACTGGGACGTCGCGGCCGTGCCGGGCGGCTCCGGCAACTGGGGCGGCTCCTGGCTCGCGGTGCCCAAGCAGAGCAAGCACCCCAAGGAGGCCGCCGAGGTCCTGAACTACCTCACCGGCAAGGAGGGCCACGTGGCCGCCTTCAAGGAGGCCGGCGCGTTCCCCAGCTCGATCCCCGCGCAGCAGGACACCGAGGTGTCGGGCCTGAAGAACGCCTACTTCAACGACGCGCCGACCGGCCAGATCTTCTCCGCCTCGGTGGCGAACCTGCAGCCGGTGTTCTTCGGTGAGAAGCACGCGCAGGTGAAGACCGCGGTCGAGAAGGTCCTGGAGGGCATGGACCAGGGCGCGGTCAAGTACGACGAGGCCTGGTCGAAGTTCGTCGAGGCGGGCGTGAAGGCGGCGGGCTGACCCCCGTACCCCGGACGCGGTGGCGCCCGTCCTCCCTCCTCGGGCGCCACCCCTCCCCCACCTCGCCGGAAAGGTATCCATGACTCTCCAACTCGCGCCGCCGCGGCAGGGGTCGCGCAGGCAGGCCCCGCCGCCCAGGCGGATGAGTCGCTTCGATCTCAAGGGCGTGCCCTACCTGCTGGTCTCGCCCTACTACGCGCTTTTCGCGATCTTCGGTGTCTTCCCCCTCGGCTACACGCTCTGGCTGTCCCTGCACGACTGGGAGCTGGCCGGCGACAAGACGTTCACCGGCCTGGACAACTACGCCGCGCTCGTCACCGACGCCGCCTTCTGGAACGCGGTCATCAACACGCTCGGCATGTTCGCGCTGGCCACCGTCCCGCAGCTGGTGCTGGCCCTGATGCTGGCCAACGCGCTGAACAAGCGGCTCAAGGGCAGGCTGCTGCTGCGCCTGGGCGTGCTGCTCCCGCTGGTCACCTCCGTGGTGGCCGTGGCGGTGATCTTCAGCCAGCTCTACAGCCGCGACTACGGGCTGTTCAACTGGATCCTCAGCTGGTTCGGCGTCGAGCCGGTCGTCTGGCAGAACGAGAAGTGGTCGTCCTGGCTGGCGATCTCCACGATGGTCGACTGGCGCTGGACGGGCTACAACGCGATCATCCTGCTGGCCGCGATGCAGACCATCCCCCGCGACCTGTACGAGGCGGCCGCGCTCGACGGAGCCTCGGCCCGCAGGCAGTTCTGGCAGATCACGGTGCCGATGCTGCGGCCGACCCTGGTGTTCGTCGTCTTCATCTCCACCATCGGCGGGATGACGCTGTTCGCCGAGCCGGTCATGTTCGAGGGCAACCCGATGATGACGGGCGGCACCACCGGCCAGTACCAGACCGTGGCGATGTTCATCGTCAAGGAGGGCTTCCGGGACTTCCAGATGGGCTACGCCGCGGCGGCGGCCTGGCTGCTGTTCGTGCTGATCCTGCTCGGAACGATGATCAACTACGGGTTCACCCGGCGCATCAGGGGGGCGCGATGAGGAACAGGCCCTGGGACGCGACGCTCCTGACCAAGGTGACGCTGGTGTTCGCCCTGGTGATGTCGGCGTTCCCGATCTACTACATGTTCATCATGGCGACCCGCACGAACGAGGACGCCGTGGAGACGCCCCCGCCGCTGCTGCCCGGCGGCCACCTCGGCGAGAACGTCGAGCGGCTGCTGGCCACCGAGGACGCCCACTTCCTGACCGGCCTGGTCAACTCCGCGATCGTGGCCACCACGGTGACGGTGTCGGTCGTGCTCATCTCCACGCTGGCCGGCTTCGCGTTCGCCAAGCTGCGCTTCCCCGGCTCCAAGCTGCTGCTCGGCCTGATCCTCGTCACCATGATGGTGCCGCTGCAGCAGATGGGCGTGGTGCCGCTGTACGAGCTGATGGTCACGCTCGGCTGGACCGGCCAGCTCCAGTCGGTGATCCTGCCGTTCCTGGTCAACGGCTTCGGCGTGTTCATGATGACGCAGTACACCTCCCAGGCGGTCCCCGACGAGCTGGTCGAGGCGGCCCGGGTCGACGGGGCGACGACCATGGGCATCTACCGGCGGATCATCATCCCCGCGCTGCGGCCGGGCATGGCGGTGCTCGCGCTGCTGGTGTTCATGCAGACGTGGAACGAGTTCATGTGGCCGCTCATCGTGCTGCACCCGGACAACCCGGTGGTGCAGACGTCCATCGCGGCGCTCAACTCCGCCCATGGCACCGACTACGTGATGCTGTTCACCGGCACAGCCGCCTCGGTCCTCCCCCTCTTCGTGGTTTTCGTGCTGTTCGGCCGGCAGATCGTCGGCGGCCTGATGGAAGGTGCGGTCAAGGCGTGACGACTCAACAGGAGCAGACGAGCTCCCACCTCCGCTTCCCCGCGACGTTCGCGTGGGGCGCGGCCACCTCGGCGTACCAGATCGAGGGGGCGGTGAACGAGGACGGCCGGGGCGTGTCCATCTGGGACACCTTCACCCGGACACCCGGCCGGGTGCTCGGCGGCGATCACGCGGACGTGGCCATCGACCACTACCACCGGTTCAGGGACGACGTCGCCGTCATGGCCGACCTGGGCCTGACCGCCTACCGCTTCTCCGTCTCCTGGCCGCGGATCCAGCCCGACGGCTCGGGGAAGGTCAACGTCAAGGGGCTCGACTTCTACAAGCGGCTCACCGACGAGCTGCGCGCGCACGGCATCGACCCGTGGCTGACGCTCTACCACTGGGACCTGCCGCAGGCGCTGGAGGACGCGGGCGGCTGGCCCAACCGCGACACCGCCTACCGGTTCGCCGACTACGCCCGGTGCGTGCACGACGTCCTGAAGGACCACGTGCACACCTTCAGCACGGTCAACGAGCCGTGGTGCGCGGCCTTCCTCGGCTACGCCTCCGGCGAGCACGCGCCGGGCCGCCGCGAGCCGGCCAACGCGGTCCGGGCCGCCCACCATCTCAACCTGGCGCACGGGCTCGCGGTCCAGGCCATGAACGCCCGGCGGGTGGGCGGCTGCGTCAACCTGTACGCGATCACCCCGGACACCGCGAGCGAGCGCGACCTGGACGCGGCGCGGCGGATCGACGGCCTGCAGAACCGCTTCTTCCTCGACGCGCTGCTGCTCGGCCGCTACCCCGACGACGTGATCGAGGACCTCGGCACCGGTCTGGACTTCGTCGCCGACGGCGACATGGCCGTCATCAACGCGCCGATCGACGTGCTGCTGGTCAACTACTACAGCCGCTTCACCGTCTCCGGCGCGCCCGGCGGGAAGGCGTCCGCCGCGGCGGCGCCGACCGACACCGGCTCGCCGTGGGTGGGCAGCGAGCACGTGTCGTTCGTCAACGGCGGCCGGCCGGTGACCGCCATGGGCTGGGAGATCGACCAGGAGGGCCTGCTGGAGGTGCTGACGCGCGTGGCGCGCGACTACCCGCCGATCCCGCTGGTCGTCTCCGAGAACGGCGCCGCGTTCGACGACGTGCTGGAGCACGGCCGGGTGCACGACGCCGAGCGGCGCGCCTACATCGACGCCCACCTGGGCGCCTGCCGCGCCGCGATCGACGCCGGCGTGCCGCTGGAGGGGTATTTCGCCTGGTCGCTGATGGACAACTTCGAGTGGGCCTGGGGCTACGGCAAGCGGTTCGGGCTGGTGCACGTCGACTTCGACACCCAGCGGCGGGTGCTCAAGGACAGCGCTCTCTGGTACGCCGAGATCATCCGGCAGAATAGGCGACATGAACCGACCGACTCTTGAGGCAGTCGCGGCCCGGGCCGGTGTCGGCCGGGGCACGGTGTCTCGGGTCATCAACGGATCGCCCAACGTCAGCGACAAGGCGCGCGAGGCGGTGCGCCAGGCCATCCAGGAGCTGGGCTACGTGCCCAACCGGGCGGCCAGGGCGCTGGTCACGCGGCGCACCGACACGGTGGCGCTGGTGGTCTCGGAGTCGGAGCTGCGCGTGTTCGACGAGCCCTACTTCGCCGGCACCATCCGCGGCATCGGCTCGGCGCTGTCCGAGACGGGCCTGCAGCTCATCCTCGCCATGGCGCAGTCGCGCGAGGAGCACGAGAGGCTGGAGCACTACCTGACGGGGCAGCACGTCGACGGCGTGCTGCTGCTGTCGCTGCACGGCGCCGACCCGCTGCCGGGCCGGCTGGAGGCGATGGGTGTGCCGACGGTGCTCGGCGGCAGGCCCGTCGGCCTCAACCCCTACAGCTACGTCGACATGGACAACCGGGCCGGCGCCCGGCAGGCGGTCAAGCACCTGCTGAGCCTCGGCCGGGGCGCGGTCGCCACCATCGCGGGTCCCCAGGACATGGGCGTGGGCGTCGACCGTCTGGCCGGCTACCACGACGCGCTGCTCCCCTCCGGCCTGCCGGAGATCGTGGCGTACGGCGACTTCTCCGAGGAGAGCGGCGCGTCGGCGATGCGCGAGCTGCTGGACCGTCATCCGGGGCTCGACGCGGTGTTCGCCGCCTCCGACCTGATGGCGGTGGGCGCGATGCGGGTGCTGAAGGCGGCCGGCCGGGCCATCCCGGGCGACGTCGCCGTGGTCGGCTTCGAGGACTCCAAGGCCGCCATGCACACCGACCCGCCGCTGACGACCGTCCACCAGCCGACCGAGGCGATGGGCCGGCAGATGGCCCAGCTGCTGGTGGCCCGGATCAACGGCGAGGAGCTGCGCCAGCCGGTGGTCATCCTCGACACCTATCTGGTGCGCCGCGAGTCCGCCTGACCTGTCCCGTGACCGGGCCGCTGACCGGTGGCACGCGCGTCGCACGGTGCGGGGCTGGACGATCAGCACGGGCGCCCGGACAATCGGCGCGTGGAAAGTAGGACGAAACGGCGCCTTTCGCCCGGTGAGCTGGACGGGCTGGCGCGGCGGGCCCTCGGCGCGGGCGTGCGCTCCTCGGCGGAGCTGACCGACGGGTTCGCCAACGCGGTGTGGCGGCTGACCCTCGACGACGGGCGCGAGGTGGTGCTCAAGCTGTCACCGCCGCCCGAGCTGGAGCAGCTCAGCTACGAGCGCCACCTGCTGCGGACCGAGGCGCGCGCCTGCGAGCTGGCCGCGGCGGCGGGCGTGCCGGTGGCGGCTCTGCTGGCGACCGGGTTCGACGACCCGGTGCTGGGCGGCGACTACCTCGTCCTCGGCATGCTCGACGGCGTCGCGTGGAACGCCGTGACGCCCGCCGTCCTGCCCGCCGGCGCCGAGGCGGCGCTCCGCCGCGAACTGGGCCGCCACCTGGCCCGGTTCAACACGGTGACGGGCGACGTGTTCGGCTACCCGCACGCCGGCATCACCGGGGCCACCTGGCGGCAGGCGTACCTCGCGATGGCCGGGGCGCTGCTGGCCGACGTCGAGCGCTACCCCACACCGCTGCCGCTGCCGCCCGCGGAGATCGCCGCGGTGCTCGCGGCCGCCTCGCCCGCGCTGGACGAGGTCACGACGCCGCATCTGGTGCACTTCGACGTGTGGGCGGGCAACGTCTTCCTGGACCTGACCGGGACGCCGCGGATCCAGGCCATCATCGACCACGAGCGGGCCTTCTGGGGCGACCCGCTGGCCGAGTTCGTCACCCCGACGATCTTCGCCGAGCTGCGCGAGGACGACCCGCTGCTGGCCGGCTACCGCGAGGTCACCCCGCTGGAGCTCACCCCGGCCGCCCGCGTCCGCCTCGACCTCTACCGGGCCTACCTCTACCTGATCCTGCTGGTGGAGAACGGGCCCCGGCAGTATCCGGAGGCGGAGTACGCGCGGCTGCGCGACGCGTCCACCACGGCGCTCACCGAGGTGCTCGACCGCCTCGCGCGGACCGGTTCGTGAAATCGCCTTCTCACAACGTGGACATCGGGGTCGGCCCAGACGAGCCGGTGGAATACCCTCGTCTCGTGAGCGCACAGAGCAATCTCGATTCCTGGCGAGCCCTCCCCGCGGCGCAGCAGCCTGACTGGCCCGACCGCGGCGAGCTCGACAAGGTCGTCGCCGAGCTCGGCGGCCTGCCCCCTCTCGTCTTCGCCGGTGAGTGCGACCAGCTCAAGGAGCAGCTGGCCGCCGTGGTCCGCGGCGAGGCGTTCGTGCTGCAAGGCGGCGACTGCGCCGAGACGTTCGCCGGGGCGACCGCCGACAACGTGCGCAACAAGCTCAAGACCCTCCTGCAGATGGCGATCGTGCTCACCTACGCGGGCAAGGTGCCGGTCGTCAAGATCGGCCGGCTCGCGGGCCAGTTCGCCAAGCCGCGTTCCAAGGGCACCGAGACGCGCGACGGCGTGGAGCTGCCCGCCTACCGGGGCGACATGGTCAACGGCTTCGACTTCACCGCCGAGTCGCGCACGCCCGACCCGTGGCGGCTGCTGAAGGCCTACCACTCCTCCGCCGTGACGCTCAACCTGGCCAGGGCGTTCACCAAGGGCGGCTACGCCGACCTGCGCCAGGTGCACGCCTGGAACCAGGACTTCGTGGCCGAGTCGCCCGCCGGGCGCCGCTACGAGCAGCTCGCCCGGGAGATCGACCAGGCGCTGGCGTTCATGCGGGCCTGCGGCGCCGACCCGGAGGAGTTCCACACCGTCGAGTTCTACTCCTCCCACGAGGCGCTGATCCTCGACTACGACCGGGCGCTGACCCGCATCGACTCGCGGACGGGCCTGCCGTACGACGTGTCGGCGCACATGGTGTGGATCGGCGAGCGCACCCGCCAGCTCGACGGCGCCCACGTCGACTTCTTCGCCCGCATCCGCAACCCGATCGGCGTCAAGCTAGGACCGACCACCACGCCCCAGGACGCCCTGGAGCTGGTCGAGCGGCTCAACCCGGACAACGAGCCGGGCCGGCTGACGTTCATCACCCGGATGGGCGCCCCCCGCGTCCGCGAGCTGCTGCCCAGCCTGGTCAAGGAGGTGACCTCGTCGGGCGCCCAGGTGGCCTGGCTGTGCGACCCGATGCACGGCAACACCTTCGAGGCGCCGAGCGGCCACAAGACGCGGCGGCTCGACGACGTGCTGGACGAGGTGGCGGGCTTCTTCGAGGTGCACCGTTCGCTGGGCACGCACCCCGGCGGCATCCACATCGAGTTCACCGGCGACGACGTGACCGAGTGCGTGGGCGGCGGCCAGGAGATCGCCGAGGACGACCTGGCCCTGCGCTACGAGACGGCCTGCGACCCGCGGCTCAACCGCGGCCAGTCGCTCGACCTGGCCTTCCGGGTGGCCGAGCTCTACCGCTCGGCCTGACCGGCCTCCCGCTCATCGCCTCGCACCGCCGCCCGTGCTCGCCTGAGCGCGGGCGGCTCGCCCTGACCCGGCCCGCGGCCCGGCCACAGGGTCAGTTCTGCTGGGCGTTCTTCATCTCCTCGTTGAGCTCCGTCCGGATGGCGTCCATGTCGAGGGCGCGCACCTGGCGGATGAGGTCCTCGAGGGCCGGCTCGGGGATGGCGCCCGGCTGGGCGTAGACGACGATGCCGTCGCGGATCGCCATCAGCGTCGGGATCGAGGTGATGTCGAAGCCCTGCGCGAGGGCCTGCTGCGCATCGGTGTCGATCTTGCCGAACGTGATGTCCTCGTGCTTCTCGGACGCCTTCTCGAAGATGGGGCCGAACATCCGGCACGGCCCGCACCACGCCGCCCAGAAGTCGAGCAGCACGATGCCCTTGTCGGCGATGTCGTTGAAGTTGGTCTCGGTTACCTCGATGGTCGCCACAAGAGGCTCCTCGTATCGTCTCTGTCGTCTCGTGTCGTCGGGTGCGTCTGCCGGTCTCCGTGCCCGCGAACCGTGCCGGGGACACGCCGCGCGGACGTACCCCTGTCAACCACGTACCCGTCGCCAGCATTCCATGCCCCCGGCCCGGCCGCGTCACGGCCGGGCCGGGGGCGTGCGGGTCATCGACGGGGCAGGGACAGGCCGACGACGAGCGGATCGTGGTCGGAGGAGCGGTAGGCGTCCGGACGGTAGAGGCCGGGCGGGTTGAACTCGGTGTTGTAGTCGAGGATGCGCGGCTCGTCGGCGTTGACGTGCCAGATCGTGGCGCCGGTGACCCGCTTGCGCAGGTCCCTGCCCACCAGGGCGTGGTCCAGCTCGCCCGCCAGCCCGTCGAAGACGTAGCTGTAGCGCTGCCGGGCCGGCACGAACCGCTTGGTGACGCTGGTCAGGCCGCCCGCCTCAAGGGTGTCGATCGGGTCCTCCTCGCCGTAGGCGTTGAGGTCGCCGAGGACCAGCGGGCTCGGCAGGTCGGCCACGAGCCCCAGCAGCGCCTGCGCCTGCCGGACCCGGGTGGCGTTCCAGCAGCCCTGCCCGTCGCCCTGGTCGGCGTCCGGGCCGCCGCCGGACGGGCAGGACCCCTTCGACTTGAGGTGGTTGACGACCATGGTGAACGGCCGGCCGCCCGCGGTCCTGCGGAAGGTCTGGACGAGTGGCGGCCGGCTGAACACCGGGTCCTGCGAGGCGCGCGGCTCGCCGACGGGGCTCAGCCTGGCCGGCTTGTAGATGAGGCCCACCTGGATGGCGTCCGTGCCGGGGTGGGGGTGCCGCAACGCGGCGTAGGTGCCGGCGCCGACCTCGGCGTTGATGGCGTCGACCAGCGCCTGCAGCGCGGTCTGGCCGTTGTTCTCGACCTCCATGAGGGCCACGGCGTCCGCGTCGAGGCCCTTGAGCGCCGCGACCAGCTTGGCGAGCTGGCGCTGCTGCTCCTCGGCGGTGGTCGCGCCGCGCGAGCCGAGGGTGGTGAACCAGTTGAGCGTGTTGAACGAGGCCACCTTGACGTTGCCGCCGACGGGCAGCGGGCGTGCCCGGCGCGGGTTGGCGTCCAGGTACGTGACCGGCTCGACGGGCTGCAGCCGGTAGGCGTCGAAGCCGTAGCCGAGGACGCCTGTCACACCCGTGGCGACCGCGCCGGCGCGGACGACCGGCGGCAGCGTGGCGGGGTTCTGCCGGGTGGAGCCGTCGTCGATGAGCAGCGCGCGCCGCCGGTTCAGCCCCGGGTCGACGCCCGGCCGGTCCGTCGGCTGGAACAACCGGCCGCCGGAGGAGACGGTGACCTCGCCGAACCGGCCGAGGTTGTAGTGGTCGCTGACGGTGAGCGGCTGCGGGAACGTCAGCAGCATGTTCTCGACATGTTCGAGCCCGTCGCTCGGCAGCCGGTACGGCAGGGCCGGGACGGTGCCGCTGCCGCAGACGTCCACCGCGGTCACCGGGGACAGCTCCGTCCACCCGTTGAACTCGAAGGCCCGGCCGGTCACCAGGACCCGGTCACCCGGCTTGACGTCCTTGAACGTGTCCCGGGCGAAGGCGAACAGGCCCTCGGAGGTGGCCGGGTCGCCGTCCGGCGCCGGATCCTGCAGGAAGAACCCGCTGAGCTGGTCGCTCCGCTGGAAGTCGCCGGTGACGACGCCCTCCACCCGGACGGTCTGGCCGGCCACCGGCGTCGCGTCGCCGCTGCCCTGCACCTGGGAGATGCGGTGGGTCGGCGGGGTGGCGCAGGGGTCGGCCGGCGTGGCGGCGGCGGGGGTGGCGGACAGGGCGGCGGCGACGAGCGCGGCGGCGACAGTCCGGGCTAAAACACGCATGACCGGCACTTTAGAGGGAGATGCGGTCACATATTTCTACATACATATAGCGAGAGCGTGAAATTATCGAACCTTGACATCGGCCCGCAGGGGGTATGACCCGTGCATGGACTGGGTCACCTGCACGCACTCCGCTGCCTGCACGGGAATCGTTCGCCGGCCGTACGGACTCTGCCTGTCACACCTGCACCCCGACGATCTCACCGCCACGCTGGCCGAGATGGCCCCCGGCCGGCTGCTCGACCTGCGCGGCACCGTGCTCGGCGGTGACCTGCTGACCCGCGTGCTGGATGCCACCGGGCGCCGGCCCGGCCGCACCCGGCTCGACCGGGTGCGCTTCACCGGCGACGTGCGTCTGTCCGGCGTGACGTTCGCCGGCGACGTGTCGCTCGACGGAGCGCTGTTCGAGCGGCTGGCGTCGTTCTTCGGCAGCCGCTTCGAGGGGAACGTGTCCCTGTCCGGGGCGAGGTTCGCCCGCGAGCTGTCCTTCCACGGCGTCGAGGTGCGCGGTCGCCTGTCGCTGGACCGGGCGGTGATGGCTCGCGACGCCCTGTTCAGCCAGGCGGGCTTCGGGCATGGCCTGTCGTGCGAGCGGGCCCGGTTCGACGGGTTCGCCACCTTCGACGGGGCCCGGCTGGGCGACGGGGCCACCTTCCGCGGCACCCGGTTCGGCCGCACGCTGTCGTTCCGCAAGGTGCGCGGCGGGGCCCTGTTCGAGGCCGCGCACTTCGCCGCCGACGCCTACCTGTCGGCGACCGGCCGGCTGTCTGCCGTCCGCGCCCGCGCCGACGGCATCCTGGACGTCACCGTCAGTGACGGCGGCGCGGACCTGCGACGGCTGGCGGTGGCGGGCGCGACCACGTTGCGGCTGGCCGACGCCCGGGCCGACCTGGAGGGCGCCGTGCTGCGCGGCCCCGCCACGGTGACCGGCCGCGGCGGCTCCGCGCTGACCTCGCTGCGGGAGGTGGACGCGCCCAGCCTGGCCCTGCACGGGCTCGACCTGTCGGCGTGCGGGTTCGCCGGGCTGGTGCATCCGGCGGGCGTCCGCGTCGAGGAGTGCCGGTTCGGGATGAGCGCGCGCGGCGTGCGGGAGGGCGTGCGGGCGCCGGTCATGCGCTGGCTGACCCGCCGGTCCGCGCCCGCCCGGGGGCAGGCGACCCGGCCCGACGAACGCGCCACAGGCACGGACGACGCACGCGCCGGAGGCTCGCCGGCGAACACGCATCGCGCCACGGGCACGGACGACGCGCGAGCCGGTGGGCTGCCGTCGCACACGCATCGCGCCGCGGACACGGACGACGCGCGAGCCGGTGGGCTGCCGGCGCACACGCAGCGCGCCGCGGACACGGACGACGCGCGGGCCGGAGGCTCGCCGGCGAGCACGGATCGCGGCACGCGCCCGGCCCGCGTCGCGGGGCGCGGCGCGGGCGTGCGGGCGTCGGAGGCCGGCAGCCGTCACCCCTGAGGCGGCCGGGCCGCGGCGATCCGGGTGCCCGGCAGCGGGTGATCCCCGATGGCCGCCCGTGGGGGAGATCCGTACACTTGGGGCATGCTGATCGACGACTACGTGGCCGATCTCAGCAGGGCCCTGGCGGGCCCGGCCGGCCCGAAGCGTGATCTGGTCGTCGAGGCGCGCGACAGCCTGACCGACACCGCCGACGCCCTGGAGGCGCAGGGGCTCGACCGGGAGGCGGCCGAGCGGGCCGCGGTCGAGGAGTTCGGCGTGGTCGCCGAGATCGCGCCGGGCTACCAGGAGGAGCTGACCGCGGTCTCCGGCCGACGGCTCGCGGCACTGCTGTTCCTCACCCTGCCGATGAGCGTGCTCATCTGGTCGGCGATCTGGCACCTCTTCCCGGGCGACCACAACGCGTGGAGCGCCCGGCCCGCCTGGTACGCCACCGCCACCACGCTGCTCGACGCGGTCCAGGTGGTGACCGGCCTGTACGGCGGGCTGGCCCTGTTCGCGCTCGGCCGGGGCGCCCGGCGGTTCGGCCGGACGGCGCTGATCACCAGGTCGCTGGGGCTCACGGTGATGGTGGCGCTGCCGCTGTGCGGCACGCTCAGCCTGCTCGTGACGGCCGTCTCCGACCTGCCCCCCGGGTTCGACCAGCTGGCGCCGGTCGCCGTGGCCGAGCTGGTCACCTCGGCCTTCTGGGTCCTCCAGCTCTACTGCGCCGTGCGCTGCCTCGCCCTCACCCGGCGCGCCCGCGCCTGACCGCGGTCCCTAGGAGCGCAGCGGACCCGTCTCGGCCCGCGCGTCGCCGGGGCGGGGCCGCAGCACGCTGCCGATCGCGGTGGTGAAGTCGCGCCACGCCGACCGCTCCCCCTCCAGTTGCCGGCGGCCCGACTCGGTCAACCGGTAGGTGCGCCGCTTGCGCCCGCCGACCGTGGCCCACTCGCTGGCCAGGTGGCCGGTGCGCTCCAGCCTGCGCAGCGCGGGATAGACCGTGCCCGTCGGCACGCTGAGCGCACCGCCGCTGCGCTCCTGCAACGCCTCGATGATCGCGTAGCCGTGCAGCGGCTCCGCTTCCAGAACGGACAGCAGCAGGGCGTCCATGTGGCCGCGCAGCGCGTCGGGGTTCATGTGCACGATCCTAGGCAACCCTGCAGCATGTAGACAGCCTACATGTAGGGTGTCTACACAACGGGAGGGAACGAGGAGGACGCCATGGATGTGCTCGACCTGGCACGGTTGCAGTTCGCGGCGACGGGAAGCCTGCATTTCCTGTTCGTGATGGTGACGCTGGGACTGGCGCCGCTGGTGGCGATCATGCACACCCGGTGGGTGCGCTCCGGCGATCCGGAGCACGAGCGGATGACCCGCTTCTGGGGCGAGGTCTACGTCATCAACTACGCCCTGGGCATCGTCACCGGGCTGGTGATGGAGTTCCAGTTCGGACTGTCGTGGGCCGGGTTGTCGCACTACGCCGGCGACGTCTTCGGCGCGCCGCTGGCCATGGAGACGCTGGTGGCGTTCTTCCTGGAGTCGACGTTCCTCGGACTGTGGATCTTCGGGTGGGGGCGGCTGCCGAGGCGGCTCCACCTGGCCTGCATCTGGCTGGTCACCCTCACCGCGTACGCCAGCGCCTTCTTCGTCATGGTGGCCAACTCCTTCCTGCAGAACCCCGCCGGCGCGCTGCTCAGGAACGGCCGGATGGAGCTGGTCGACGCCGCCGCGCTGTTCACGAACAAGGCCCTGGTGTTCGCGTTCCCGCACGTGATCGGCGTCGGGCTGTTCGCCGGAGGGATGGTGGTCGTCGGCGCGAGCGCGTACCGGCTGCGCCGCCGCGACGGCGAGGCCGCGTTCTTCACCGCGTCGCTGCGCACCGGCGTGGGCACGGCCTTCGCCGGGCTGTGGGTCGCGGTGGCCTTCGGCTACCCGCAGTTCGCCGGGGTGGCGGAGGGCAAGTTCGGCAGTGACCGGGGCGTGGCCACGACGGCGCTCGCGATCATGATGGAGGCGGGCAACCTGCTGTCCCTCGTGCTGCTCGCCCTGCTGGTGACGAGGAGCCGCCTGCCGCGCTGGCGGTGGTCGCACCCGCTGCTCATCGCCATGACGCCGGTGCCCTTCGCGCTGGCCGTCTGCGGCTGGCTCGCCCGTGAGGTGGGCCGGCAGCCGTGGATGATCTGGGAGCGGCTGAGCGTCGCCGACGCCATGTCGCCCGGGCTGACCTCCGGCATGGTCACCGCGTCGCTCGTCGGCTTCGTCGCGGTCCTCGGCATGCTCGCGGTCGCCGACTACGCGCTCATCGTCCGGGTGGTCAGGCGCGGCCCGCGCGACCTGCCCCTCGGCGCCACCGTCGACGAGCAGCGCTCCCCCGCGCTGAGCCACTAGGAGAGCCGTCGTGGAACTGATCTGGTACGCCGTCTTCGCGCTGCTGCTGGTCGGCTACTTCGCCCTGGAGGGCTTCGACCTGGGGGTCGGGATGCTGCTGCCCCTGATCGGCGGGGACCAGCGGGGCCGGGACCGCCTGGTGGCGGCCATGGCGCCGTTCGTGCTGGCCAACGAGGTGTGGCTGGTGGCCGTCGCCGGGACCCTGTTCGGGGTGTACCCGATGCTGGAGGGCGAGGTGCTGTTCGGCCTGTACCCGCTGGTGGTCGCCATGCTGCTGGCCTGGGTCGTGCGGGACGCGGGGCTGTGGTTCCGCCGCCGCGCCGACGGCGCCCGCTGGCGCTCCTTCTGGGACGCGATGATCACGGTGGGGTCGCTCGGGCTGGCGTTCGGCTGGGGCGTGGCGCTGTACGCCGCCGCCACCGGCTTCGCCGCCTCGCTGCTGCACCCGGCCGGGCTGCTGCTGGGCGTGGTGGTCACGCTGGTGCTGGCCTGGCACGGCTGGACGTTCCTCGGCTGGCGGGCGCCGGAGGCGGCCGGGATCACCCGTTCGGGGCGGGCCCTGGCGCTGTCGGGAGCGGCCGCCGCGCTACCGGCCGCCGCGGTGGTCGGGGGCGCCCTGCCGTACCTGCTGGAGCACAGCGCGCCGTCCCCTACGCTGAGTGTGCTCAGTGTCATGGTCCTCCCGTTCGCGCCGGTGATGGTGCTCGCGCAAGTATGGGTGTGGCGCACTTTCCGTCCCGGGAAGGGCCCGGTCAGGACTCTCTCGTTCTTCTGAGGTCACGTGCACAAGGATCTCCTGCGGCTCATGCGGGCCGAGCGGTCGGTACGGCGTCACCTGTCCGTCACGATGGTCGCGGCCGTGCTGGCGGGCCTGCTGGTGCTCGTCCAGGCCGAGCTGCTGGCCGGGGTGCTGTCCGGCCGGTTCGCCGCCGTCGCGCTGGCCGGCGTGGCCGGGGTGGTGGGCCTGCGGGCGCTGCTGGCCTGGACGCAGGGCGTCTTCGCCGGCCGCACCGCCACCGGCGTGAAGTCGGCGCTGCGTCACCGGTTGCTGGCCCGGCTGCAGGAGCTCGGCCCCGCCAGGCTGGCCGGCCACCGCTCCGGGGAACTGGTCACGCTGACCGGTCGCGGCCTCGACGGGCTCGACGCCTACCTGACCGGCTACCTGCCGGCCGTCGCCGTGGCCGGGGTGGTGCCGGTCGCGGTGCTGGTGCGGCTCTTCGCCGCCGACCTGGCGAGCGCGGTCATCGTGCTGGTGACGCTGCCGCTGATCCCCGTCTTCGGCGCGCTGGTCGGCCTGACGACCAAGGCGGTCACCGAGCGCCAGTACCACGCCCTGTCGCGGCTCGGCGGGCACTTCCTCGACGTGGTTCGCGGCCTGCCCACGCTGCGCGCCTTCGGCCGCGCCCGCTACCAGGCGGGCGTCATCCGGCAGGTGGCCGAGGCGCACCGGTCGGCGACCATGCGGACGCTGCGGGTGGCGTTCCTGTCGTCGCTGGTGCTGGAGCTGTGCGCGTCGCTGTCGCTGGCACTGGTGGCGGTGCCGATCGGGCTGCGCCTGCTGGGCGGGTCGCTCGACCTGACGACGGCGTTGCTGGTGCTGCTGCTGGCGCCGGAGGCGTACCTGCCGCTGCGGGCGATGGGCACCAGGTTCCACGCCTCGATGGAGGGCGTGGCCGCGGCCGACGCCGCCTTCGCCGTGCTCGACCGCTCCACCGAGCCGACCCCCGAACCGTCCCCTGTGCCCTCCCGTGAGCAGTCCCCCAAGCCGTCCCTGGGATCCTCCGTCGGGTCCTCCGCCGGAACCTCCGTCGGGTCCTCCGCCGGAACCTCCGCCGGGACCTCCGCCGGGACCTCCGGCGAGGACGCCGCCCGGACGCCTGCGGCCGGTACGGCCGGTACCTCCGGTGCGGCCGCCGCCGGGAGTGCCGGGCCGCCGGCCATCCGCCTGGAGAACGTGACCGTCCGCTACCCCGACCGTGACGACGCCGCCCTGACCGACGTGTCCCTCACGATCGGTCCGGGCGAGCACGTCGCCCTGGTGGGCGAGAGCGGCGGCGGCAAGAGCACGCTTCTGCACCTCCTCCTCGGCTTCGTCCGGCCTGCCTCGGGCCGGGTCCTCGTGGACGGCGTCGACCTGCGCGACCTCGACCCGGGGCCGTGGCGCGACCGGCTGGCGTTCGTCCCCCAACGCCCCCACCTGTTCACCACGTCGGTGGCCGGCAACATCCGCCTGGGCTCGCCCGACGCCACGCCGGAGGAGGTGCGCGAGGCCGCGACGGCCGCGTACGCCGACGAGTTCGTCCAGCGGCTCCCCGACGGCTATGACACGCCCGTCGGCGAACGCGGCGCCAACCTGTCGGCGGGCCAGCGCCAGCGCATCGCCCTGGCGCGCGCCTTCTGCCGCCCGCACGCCACGGTGCTGCTCCTCGACGAGCCGACGGCCCGGCTGGACGGGCGCAGCGAGGCGGCGGTGGTCGCCGCGACGGCCGACCTCGCCCGGGACCGCACGGCCGTCATCGTCGCCCACCGGCCCGCCATGATCGAGCTCGCCGACCGCGTCATCCGCCTGCACGAGGGCCGCGTCGTCGCCGACACGGCCGCCCGCGCCTCGCACCTCGAAGCCGACGGGACCCGGCACGGACCCACGACCGGAGCGCCACCACCCGGCACCGCCGACGTCGGGTCGCCGCGCGAGACCGCCGACGGCGGACCCCGAGCCGAAGCCACCGACGGCGGATTCCGGACCGAAGCCCCCACCGGCGGACCCCGAGCCGGGGCCGCTGACCGCGGACCCCGAGGCGAAGCCGCCGATGGCGGACCGCGGACCGGGGCCGCTGACGGCGGGGGGCGGGGCCGGAAAGGCACTGGAGACGGGAGGGCGCGGGCGGAGTCCCGCGGCC
This sequence comes from Nonomuraea indica, assembly GCF_002850745.1. Classification (GTDB taxonomy): domain Bacteria; phylum Actinomycetota; class Actinomycetes; order Streptosporangiales; family Streptosporangiaceae; genus Nonomuraea; species Nonomuraea indica. Next base: position 33,977 of record NZ_KZ559477.1, on the reverse strand, counting down.
CGAGGGGGGACTCGTGAACCGGCGGATGGGAACCCGGCTCGGCTGGGCCGTGCTGGCGGGGGCGGCGGCCGACCTGGCCGGGCTCGGGCTGATCGCCGCCGCCGCCTGGCTGATCACCCGGGCGGCCGAGCAGCCGCCGCTGGCCGCCCTGAGCGTGGCGATCGTGGCGACGCGCGCGTTCGCCACCGGCAAGGGCGTCTTCCGCTACGCCGAGCGCCTCACCGGACACGACGTGGCCCTGCGCGCCCAGGCGGGCACCCGCGAGCGCCTGTACGAGGCGCTCATCGCGCCCCGCCCGCCCCGGCACGGCGGCGCCGACCTGCTGAGCCGGATGGTCGACGACACCGAGGCCGTCCAGGACCTGCTGGTCCGCTGCCTGCTGCCCGCCGCGGCCGCGGCCGTCACGGCCGTCGCCGCCGTGGGCATCGGACTGTTCGTGCTGCCGGTGACGGCGCTCGTCCTGCTGGCCGGGCTGGCCGTGGCGGGAGTGCTGCTTCCCGCGGTCACCGCGGCCGCGACGCGCCGCTGGGCGGCCAGGATCGCCCCGGCTCGGGCGGCGCTGGCGGGCACGGTGGCGGACCTGGTGCACGGCTCGGCGGACCTCGCCGCCTACGGCGCCGGCGAGCGGGCCCTGGAGCAGGCACGGGCCGCCGACGAGGCGCTGGCCTCGCTCGAACGCCGCCAGGCCCGCGTGCACGCCCTCGCCCTCGCCGCCGGCACCCTCGCCCAGGGGCTCACGGTGGCGGGCATCGTGCTGCTGGCGCAGGCGTCCGGCGCGGGCACGGTGGCCACCGCCGTGCTGGCGCTCACCGCGCTGGTGTCGTTCGAACCGGTCCTGCCGCTGGCGGCCGCGGGCGAGCGGCTGGCCGGCATCACCGCGGCGCTGCGCCGCCTCAAGGAGGTCCGCGAGGCCCCCACCGCCGTCACGGAGCCGCCGGCGCCCGCGCCGCTCCCCCGGCCGCCGTACACGGTCGAGGTCGCCGACCTGGTCGTCCGGCACGCGCCCGCCGGCCGGGACGACGGCCTGCCGCCCGCGGTGCCGCGGGCGGCGGTCGACGGTGTCTCGCTCACGCTGACGCCCGGCAGGCGGGTGGCGCTCGTGGGGCCGAGCGGGGCCGGCAAGAGCACGCTGCTGGCCGCCCTGATGCGCCTGGTCGAGCCGGAGTCGGGCAGCGTCCGGGTCAACGGCGTCGACGTCCGCGACCTCGCCTCCGACGACGTGCGGACCCTCATGACGGGGCTCACCCAGGACCCGTACATCTTCCAGACCACCCTGCGCGACAACCTGCGCCTGGCGGGGCCCGACGCGGGCGAGGAGCGGCTGCGCGAGGCCGTGCGCGAGGCGCGGCTGGAGCAGTGGGCCGACCGCACCGGCTGGGACGCGCAGCTCGGCGAGGACGGCAGGACCGTCTCCGGCGGGCAGCTGCAACGGCTCGCGCTCGCGCGGGCCCTGCTGTACGACCCGCCGGTGCTGCTGCTGGACGAGCCCGCCGAGGCGCTCGACGAGGAGACGGCGGACCGGCTCATGGCCGACCTGCTCGACGTGACCCACGGCCGCACCACGCTGCTGGTCACCCACCGGCTGCGGGGCCTGGAGGGCGTGGACGAGATCATCGTGCTGGAGGAGGGCCGCGTGATCCAGCGCGGCCCGCACGAGCGGCTGGTCGCCGAGCCCGGCTACTACCGCGACCTGTGGGAGTCCGAGGTCCTGACCCGCCGCTGAGCCCGCCCGGAACGGCCGTCTTGCCCTCGTCGCGCCAACAGGTTTACGATGCAAACCAGTTTGGCGATGAGAGAGGTTGAGATGGCAGACGACGGCGAGCCGGCACCGAGCCCCGAGGAGATGCTGCGGCTCATCGAGCGGCAGCGCGCCGACACCGTCAGGCGCCTCAAGGGTGATCCGCGGTTGTTGTACGCACCGTGGGGGGTCGCCTGGCTGCTCGGGTTCGGCACGCTGTTCCTGCACTACGGCCTCGGCGGCGAGCCGTACCTGGCGATCTCGCAGATGCAGGCGGTGGGCGTGATGCTGAGCCTGCAGGTGCTGGCCGGAGGCGTCGCCGCCTACGGCATCACGCGGATGAGCGGCCAGGTTCGCGGTGACAGCTCCGCCCGCGGGACGATGTACGGCTACGCGTGGTTCGCCGGGATGGTGCTCATGGCGGTCGTCGCGAGCCGGATGTCCCCGCAGCTCCCGCCCGAGGAGAGCGGCCTGCTCTGGGCCGCGGCGTCCATGCTGGTGGTGGGCGTCCTCTACATGGCGGGCGGGGCGATCTGGCTCGACTGGTCGATGTTCTTCGTCGGCGTCTGCGTCCTGGCCGTCAACGCGGTCGGCGTCGTGCTCGGCGCCGGCTGGCACGCCCTGCTGTCGTCGGTGCTCCTCGGCGGCGGCTTCGTCGTCGTGAGCTTCTGGCTGTGGCGGCGCGGATGACGGCCGGCAGCCCGCCGCCCGAGCTCGATCCCGTCATCCACGCCCAGGCCCGGCTGCGCGTGGTCGCCGCGCTCAACACCCTCGGCGACGGCGACGAGATGGCCTTCCCGGCGCTGAAGGACCTGCTCGGCATGACGGCGGGCAACCTGTCCGTGCACCTCACCAAGCTGGAGGACGCCGGATACGTCCGGATCACCAAGACCCACCGGGGGCGCACCCCGGTCACCTACGTCGCCCTGACCAAGCGCGGGCGGCTCGCCTTCGACGAGTACACCAAGGCGATCCGCGCGCTGCTCGACACCGCTGGAGGCCCGTCATGACCGTCCTCGCCCGTGCGACCGAGGTCACCCGCCGCTACGGAGACGTCCTGGCCCTCGACCGGGTCTCCCTCGACATCCGGGCGGGCGAGCTGGTCGGCCTGCTGGGCCCGAACGGCGCCGGCAAGTCCACACTGATCAACCTGTTCACCGGCCTGCGCAGGCCCACCTCCGGCACGGTCGAGCTGCTCGGCGGCTCCCCGCGGGACCCGGCGGTACGGCGGGACATCGGCGTCACCCCGCAGGAGACCGGCCTGCCGGAGGCCTTACGGGTGGGCGAGGTGGTCGACTTCGTCTCCGCGCACTTCCCGCGCCGTACCGGCCGCGACGAGCTGCTCGACCGGTTCGGGCTGCGGGACCTGGTCAGACGGCAGATCGGCGGCCTGTCCGGCGGGCAGAAGCGGCGGCTGGCCGTGGCGCTGGCGTTCGCGGGCGAGCCGGAGCTGGTCTTCCTCGACGAGCCGACGACCGGCCTGGACGTGGAGGGGCGGCGGGCGCTGTGGGACGGCATCAGGGCCTTCCACGACGGGGGCGGCACCATCCTGCTGACCAGCCACTACCTGGAGGAGATCGAGGCGCTCGCGCAGCGGGTCGTGGTCGTCGGCCACGGCCGCGTGCTGGCCGACGACACCGTTCCGGCCATCCGCGACATGGTCGGCGTGCGGCGGGTCACCCTGTCCGCCGACGCCCTGCCGGACCTGCCCGGCGTGCTGGGTTCGGAGCGCGAGGGCGACCGCGTCCACCTGCTCACCGCCGACCCCGACCGGCTCGTCGTCGAGCTGGTGCGCAGCGGCACCCCGTTCTCCGGGCTGGAGATCCGGCCGACCACCCTCGAGGAGGCCTTCCTCACCATCACCGCGAAGGAGAGCACCCTTGTCTAGCCTCGTGCTGGCCCACACCCGCTACCAGCTGCTGGAGCAGATCCGGGTGCCGATCGGGCTGATCTCCAGCGCGTTCTTCCCGGCCGCGTCCATGCTGGCGTTCGTCGTGCCGTTCGCGGCCGACGATCCGATGGCCGCGACGACGGCCACGGGATCGATGATGATGGTCGGCGCCATGTCGGCGTCCCTGATGGGGCTGAGCATCTCGGTCGCGCAGGACCGCGAGCAGCCGTGGAACGGCTACCTGCGCACGCTGCCCGCCGGGCCGCTGCCCCGCTTCGCCGGGCGCATCCTGACGACCATGGCCGTCATGCTGCTGGCGGTGATCCCGGTGCTGGTCATCGCGGCCCTGTTCACCGAGGCGACCATCACCGTGCCGCGGCTGCTGCTCGGCCTGGCGGCGCTGCTGGCCGGGTCGGTGCCGTTCATGCTGCTGGGCCTGCTGCTCGGCTTCCTGTTGTCGTCGAAGGCGGCCATCGGGGTGTCGCAGCTGCTGTTCTTCCCCGTGGCGATCCTGGGCGGGCTCTTCCTGCCCCTGCGGGTCATGCCGGCCTTCGTGCAGGCCGTCTCGCCGTTCGTGCCGAGCCGCGGCGCCGTCGAGCTGGTCTGGAGCGCCACCACGGGCGCGCCTGCCGACCTGGTGTCCGTGCTGGCGCTGGGCGGGTGGACCGCGGTCACGGCGGTGGGCGCCGCCTGGGCCTACCGGCGCGACGAGGGCCGCCGCTTCTCCTGACCGCGGTCCGCGGCGGGGAGGTCCTCATCCGCCACCCGCACGGCTGTGACGTGCGTGGCTTCCCGCAACGGTGAGGGTGTGCCGCCGAGTCCGCAGCGATCTCGACGGCACACCCGTCCGTGAGGGGGTCTGTGTGTTATTTCTTCTCCGCGAGGGTCACGGTGGCGGTCTGCTCCTTGCCGTCCCTCACGTATGTGATCTGAACCTGTTGGCCCACTTTGAAACCTCTGACCTGCCCAACCACTGTATCTCCCCCATCGACCGGCTTGTCGCCCATCTTGGTGATGAGGTCGCCTTCTTTGAGTCCGGCCTTGTCCGCCGGGCTGCCGGCGGTCACCTGACGGACGAGGGCGCCGGGCACGTCACCGGTGGCGTCGGTGACGCTCACCCCGAGGAACGCGTGGGTGACCTTGCCGCCGTTCATGAGCTGGTCGGCCACCTGCTTGGCGGTGTTGATGGGGATGGCGAAGCCCACCCCGATGTTGCCGGTGCCGCCGCCGGTGGCGATGGCCGTGTTGATGCCGACCACCTGGCCGGCCGCGTCCACCAGGGCGCCGCCGGAGTTGCCGGGGTTGATGGCGGCGTCGGTCTGGATGGCGCCGCCGATCGTGGTCGTCTCGCCCGCCTGACCGCGCTGCCCCCAGCCCGGGGGCATCTGCTGCTGCTCGCCGCCGACGGTGAGCGTACGGTCCAGCGCGCTGATGATGCCCGCGGTGACCGACCCCTGCAGGCCGAGCGGGCTGCCGAGGGCCAGCACCGGGTCGCCGACCCGCAGCGAGTCGCTGTTGCCGATGGTGGCGGCGGTGAGCCCGGAGACGCCCTCCGCGCGGATGACCGCGAGGTCGGTGGACGGGTCGGTGCCGACGACGGACGCCTTGGCGGTCTTGCCGTCGCTGAACTTGACCGTGAACATGGCGTCGCCGCCCTGCAGCCCGCCCTGCATGGCGCCCTGCACCACGTGGTTGTTGGTGAGGATCAGCCCGTCCGCCGACAGGACCACACCGGAACCCTCGCCGCTGTTGCCCTGGATCATCACGACCGACGGCTCCACCTTCTGCGCGACGTCGGCGATCGTCAGCGTGCTCGACGCCTGCCGGAAGGACGCCGGGGCGGGAGCGGCCGCGACGGTGCCGCTCTCGGGCTGGAACGCGGTGGCCACGGCGGCCCCCGTCACGCCGCCTCCGAGCGCCATCGCGGCGAGCGCGAGCCCCGCCACGGTCTTCCTACCGGGAGAGAAGCGGGGCCTCGCCGCCGCAGGAGGCGGCGGGGGCGTGGGAAGGCCCATGTGCAGGGTGTCCCGCCGGGGGAACCCACCCGCCGTGGGCGGGGTGTCACCGAACTGGCTCCAGCCGCCGTTCTTCTGCTCGCCAGGCTCGTTCGTGTTCATGTCATCTCCTCAAGTCCCGATGACTCAAGGGTGCCAAGAGCCGCGTAAGTGCAGGTTAAGGCGGTGATCGGAGCAGGTCGAGAAGCCTGACGGACGCCTTATCACCGCTGGTGAGGGCTCGGTCACCCAAGCCTGAGCCGCCGGAAAGATCTCGCGACTCACCGCTCTCCGCCTTGACGATGTAGATCACAAGGGTCGGCGGCTCCGCAAAAAGGGGAGGAGGAGGGAGCGGCTTCGCTGAGACAATCAGTGGATGATCAGCAAGGAGATCCGGTTCGACTGCCGGCAACTTGGCGACGGCGGCGCGCTCGTGATCGTCCCCCGCGTCGACGGAACACCGTTCACCGAGCTGATCGACAGGTTCGAGATCACGGCCGGGATGCAGCCCGCAGGCGACGCCTACGGCGGTCTGATCCCGCAGTTCTTCCGGTTCGGCCCGATGCGGGACCACTTCCTCGGACGATCCACCAACGCCATGGGGCCGAAGACACCTGTTCTCGGGTGTGAATGCGGCGAGTGGGGATGCTGGCCTCTCATGGCCCGCATCACCGTGACAGCTGACCTCGTGATCTGGACCTCCTTCGAGCAACCCCATAGCCCGGCCCGCGACTACACGGCATTCGGTCCGTTCCCGTTCGACCGTCACCAGTACGATGACGCCCTGCGCGCGCTGGACGCCGCGATCGGCTCCGACGAGACGTGATCCGCCCCCGCCCGGCCGCCAGTCCGGAGAGGCAGGGCAGCCGCTGCCCGATGGTGGACGTCGACCTGACGATGTTCGGCCGGCTCGACGAGATCGAGGAGGCGAGTACGGCTCAGCCTGCGCGCGCCCATCAGCCTCGGCATGCATCGACGGGGCATCCGCCCGGTGGCTCGCGGGGGTCCGGCGTTGCGACCGGCCAGCACCAGGCGGCAGGCAGGCGCATGCAGGCCGACCTTCACCTGGACCGGAGCACGCCGCCTCGTGACGAAGCTCTACAGCCCGAATGCGCCGCCTTCGATCAGGATGAACAGGCCGATGCCGGCCAGCACGATCGGCAGCAGGATGTGGCCCCACCGGCTCAGCGCCTTGGCGATGACCGGTCGAGTGGCGAAGAATCGGCCGGCAACGCACCACACGGCCACCAAGGCCAGGAAGACGATGACGTAGACAGCCATCGAGCCGATACCGCCGGTGGCGAAGACGGGGACGTACACGCCGATGTTGTCGCCGCCGTTCGCGAAGGTGACCGCGGCCACCTCCAGGACCTTCGGCCCCCCGGCACGTTCCTCAGCCGGCTGCCCGTCTCCGTTGCGCCCGTCACGGTGGTCCTTCCACGCCTGCAGGCCCGCCTTGATGCCCAAGGCCAGCGGGAGCAGGCCCAGGTAGGGCCGGAACGGCTCGGGAAGGAAGGTGGCGCCGAACGCTGCTGCCACCGCCACCGCCGAGATGCCCAGGAAGCCGAGATATTGACCGGCCACCACCCGCGTGGCGGCTCCGCGATGTCCGGCGCCTTGGGCGAAGAACAACGCCAAGAGCAGAATGTCGTCGATGTTCGTGACGGCGAACAATCCCGCCGCTTGCCCGATGATGCCCGCACTCACGCCGAGACGTTTCCTTCCACGCCAAGATGTCCCCGGCGACCCTACCGGCCGCGAGGGCCCATCAGCCCGGCGACATTGCGGCAGAGGGCTGTACGGGCTGTACAGCCCCGGTCCCGCCGCTGTCAGTCTCGCGTCGGGGTGCCGTCGCCGACCGCGGGGTCGCCCCGGTCCCGCCAGATGAGGACGGCGTAGAGGGCGCCTCCGACGCCGAACAGTCCGACGAGGAAGAGGACCGCGAGCAGCCATTCGGGCATGACGCCCCCCAACGGGCCGGCACAGGTGGATTTCAGTGTCGAGCGGCCCGCCGGCGGCGTCAATGGCGGCGGCTCATCGGCCGGCGGCCCAGTACTCGTCCCTGAGCAGCCGCTTGTAGAGCTTCCCCGTGGCGTGGCGCGGCAGCTCGGACCGGAAGTCCACCGACTTCGGGCACTTGTACGCGGCCAGCCGGGACCGGCAGTACGCGATCAGCTCGGCCTCCAGCGCCGGCCCCGCCTCGGCCGTCGGCACGGGCTCCACCACGGCCTTGACCTGCTCTCCCATCTCCTCGTCGGGCACGCCGAAGACGGCCACGTCGGCGACCTTGGGGTGCACCGACAGGACGTTCTCGGCCTCCTGCGGATAGATGTTCACGCCACCAGAGATGATCATGTACGAGAGCCGGTCCGTGAGGTACAGGAAGCCCTCGGCGTCGAGGTGGCCGATGTCGCCGAGGGTCGTCCAGCCCCGGCCCTGGGGGTCCTGCGCCGAGCGGGTCTTGCCGGGGTCGCCGTGGTACTCGAAGCGGATGCCGCTGTCGAAGTAGACCAGCCCCCGCTCCCCCACCGGCAGCTCGTTGCCGGCCTCGTCGCAGATGCGTACGGTGCCGAGCAGCGAACGGCCGACGGTGCCCCGGTGCGCGAGCCAGTCGTGGGAGTCGGTGTAGAGGAAGCCGTTGCCCTCGGTCCCCGCGTAGTACTCGTGGATGATCGGCCCCCACCAGTCGATCATCTGTTCCTTGACGGGGACCGGGCAGGGCGCGGCGGCGTGGATCGCGCAGCGCAGCGACGACAGGTCGTACGCCTTGCGGGTTTCCTCGGGCAGCTTGAGCAGCTTGCTGAACATCGTCGGCACGAGCTGGGTGTGCGTCACCCCGTGCCGCTCGATCAGCGCGAGGTACCGCTCGGGGTCGAAGCGTTCCATGACCACGACCGTCGCGCCGAGCCGCTGGAAGGTCATGCAGTAACGCAGCGGCGCCGCGTGGTAGAGCGGGGCGGGAGACAGGTAGACGCTGTCGGAGTCCGGCTTGAACAGGCCCTCGATGAGCCGGTAGAGCATGCCGGGCTCGGTGAGCGGCGCCTTCGGCAGGCCGGGTTTGACCCCCTTGGGCCTGCCGGTGGTGCCGGACGAGTAGAGCATGTCGGCGCCCTGCGACTCGTCGGAGATCGGGGTGACCGGCATCCCGGCCACCGCCTCCTCGTAGGAGGTGAAGCCCTCGGCGACGCCGTCGAGCATGAGCCGCAGCTCGACGCCGGGGGTGGCCCCGGTGATGGAGGTGGCGACGCCGGCCAGGTCGGCGCTGGACAGGAACACCTTGGCGCCGCAGTTGTCGACGATGTAGGCGAGTTCCTCGGACAGCAGCCGGGAGCTGATCGCCGTGTAGTACAGGCCGGAGCGGTGCGCCGCCCAGGCCACGGCCAGGAAGAGAGGGTGGTTGGGCAGCATGAAGGCGATGTGGTCGCCGCGCCGCAGCCCGGCGGCGCGCAGGAGGTGGGCCAGGCGGTTGGACTCCTCGTCCAGCCGGCGGTAGGTGAGGATCTCATCGGAGCCCGCCATGATCACAGCGGGCTTGTCAGGGGTGGCTGCCGCGATGACTCCCGGATGCATGGCCGAACACTATTCGGTCATTGCCGCCCGCGCCAGGATCCCCGCCCGCACGAACGGGGCCGCGCTCTCGCCCACACGAACCGGGCCGCGCCTCGTCGGCCGAGAGCGCGGCCCCGTCATGTGCCGCCCGTCCGCTGGGAACATCAGGCGGCCGCGTGGTAGACGTCCTTCCAGCCGGAGTGTCGGCCGGTCGGGCCGCCGAAGTGGCCCCTGCTCACGTCCACGAGGATGTGGGCGGCGTCCTTGCCGGAGAAGGAGAACTCGGCCGGGGACTTCTTGCAGTTGCGGAACTTCCTGACGTACGTGTCACCGTCGTGCTCGACGACCTTGAAGGTCTCCCACGCGCACTTCCTGCCGCCCCACCACTTGTCCGTGAAGAGCTTGCTGTGCACGGTGAAGACGTCGTGGTGCTTCCACACCCACGCGCGCTTCTTGGTCTTCGTGACGACGATCTTGCAGTGCGCGGGGCCGCTCTTGCCGGGCTTGCAGACCCGCTTCTTGACGACGACGGTCTTCCAGTACCAGTGCTTGTACGGCTTCTTCTCCACGCTCACGTGACCGGTGGCCTTGGCCTGGTGATCGGTGGAGAAGTAGGGGCCCCAGTCCGCCTCGTAGGCGGACTGGGCGCCGGCGGGGGTCGCCGCGTGGGCGGCGACCGGGGCGCCGACGGCCACGGCTGTGGCGGCGGCGGCGCCGATCAGGATGCGCGAGACGATTCGCACGGTCGGGTCCTCCTCGGGAGAGGTGTTGCTGTCCCCCCATGGGTACGCCGACCCCATTGCCGAATGCTTACAAATACCTTGAGAAGCGCTATAGCCCTAAATGCAGGCAATATCCTGATCTATCGGAAATATCGACACTATTCGGCGGCGATCACCGAGCCCGCGTACTTCTGCTTGATGAAGTCCTTGACCTTCTGGTCCTGCAGCAGCTTGCCGAGCGTGACGATGTTCGCGTCCTTCTCGTGCCCGGCCGCCACGACCAGGCCGTTGGCGTACGGGTTGCCCTCGGCCTTCTCCAGCACCAGGGCCTGCGAGGCGGGCTTGAGTCCGGCCTCGATGGCGTAGTTGCCGTTGATCACAGCGGCGTCGACGTCGTCGAGGGAGCGCGGGAGCTGCGCGGCCTCCAGCGGCTTGAACGCCAGGTTCTTCGGGTTGCCGGTCACGTCGCGCTCGGTCGCCGTGGTGCCGACGCCGTCCTTCAGCGTGATCAGGCCGTTGTCGGCGAGCAGCTTGAGCGCCCGGCCCAGGTTGGTGGCGTCGTTCGGCACGGCCACGGCGGCGCCGTTCGGCAGCGCGGACAGCTCGGTCACCTTCTTGGAGTACAGGCCGAGCGGCTCCAGGTGCACCGGGGTGACGAAGCTGAGCTTCGTGCCCTTGGAGGCGTTGAAGTCGTCCAGGTAGGGCTTGTGCTGGAAGAAGTTGGCGGCCAGCTGGCCCTCACCGAGCTGCACGTTCGGCTGCACGTAGTCGGTGAACTCCACGATCTCCAGCTTGAGCCCGGCGGCGGGGGCCAGGTTCTCCTTGACGTAGGTGAGGATCTCGGCGTGCGGCACCGGGGTGGCCCCGACCTTCAGCACGGTGTCGGCCGACTCGGCCGGACTGGAGGTGACGGGCTGCGACGACCCGCACGCGGTCAGCAACAGAGACAGGACGGCAGCGGCTACTACGCTCAGGTATTTCATCTTTTTTTCCTTACTTGTGTGACAGACGCCGGGCGACCACGTCGCCGAGGCTCTGGACGAGCTGCACGATCACGATCAGCACCACGACGGTCACGATCATGATCAGGGTTTCGAATCGCTGGTAGCCGTACCTGACGGCCAGGTCGCCCAGCCCTCCCCCGCCGACGGTGCCCGCCATGGCCGAGTAGCCGATGAGCGCGACGACGGTGACGGTGAGCCCGGCCACCAGCCCGGGGAACGCCTCGGGCAGCAGCACCTTGCCGACGATGGTCGTCCGGCCCGCGCCCATGGCCTGGGCGGCCTGCACCACGTCGGCGCCGACCTCGCGCAGCGCCGTCTCGACCAGGCGCGCGAAGAACGGCACCGCGCCGACGGTGAGCGGCACCACCACCGCGGCCGTGCCGATCGTCGTGCCGACGACCAGCCGGGTGAACGGGATGATCGCGATCATCAGCACGATGAAGGGCAACGACCTGCCCACGTTGACGACCACGCCCAGAACGGTCTTCACCGCCGGCAGCGGCAGCAGCCCGCCCCGGTCGAACACCACGAGCGCCACGCCGAGCGGCAGCCCGAGGAGCACGGTGAACAGCGTGGACCAGCCGACCATCTGCGCGGTCTGCCAGGTGGCCTCCACCAGCAGCGGCGCCATCTCGTCCCAGGTCATCGGTTCTCCTCCGTCACGGACGGGCGGGGGCTCACGGGGCCACCTCCACGATCAGCCCGCGCTCGCGCAGGTAGGCCAGAGCGGGCTCGGTGTCGCCGGTGACGGCGACCCGCAACCGGCCGACCGAGCCGCCGGCGAGCTCCTCGATCGAGCCGCCCAGGATGCTGATCTCCACGTCGAACTTGCGCACCGTCTCCGACACGACCGGCCGCTGCGGGTCGCCGGTGAACGTCAGCGTCACCGAGCCGGGCGGGGCGGGCTCGGGCAGCGGGAAGATGTCCCTCGTCAGGCGCGACCCCGGCGTCCTGATCAGGTCGGCGATGCGGCCCGACTCCCGCACCCGGCCGTCCGCCATGATGGCGACCGAGTCGCAGACGCTCTTGACGACGTCCATCTCGTGGGTGATCAGCAGGATCGTCAGCCCCAGCTCGGCGTTGAGCCGCTTGAGCAGGTCGAGGATGGAGTGCGTGGTGGCCGGGTCGAGGGCCGAGGTGGCCTCGTCCGACAACAGCACCGCGGGGTCGCCGGCCAGGGCGCGGGCGATGCCGACGCGCTGCTTCTGGCCGCCGGAGAGCTGGTGCGGGTGGTCACCGCCCCGGCCGCCGAGGCCGACGAGGTCGAGCAGCTCGGCCACGCGGCGCCGCCGTTCGGCCCGGGGCACGCCCATGACCTCCAGCGGGAAGGCCACGTTGCCGGCGACCGTGCGCGACGACAGCAGCGCGAAGTGCTGGTGGATCATGCCGATGCGGCGGCGGGCGCGGTTCAGCTCCCGCTCCGTGAGCGCGGTCAGCTCCTGGCCGGCCACGGTGACGGTGCCCGCGGTGGGCCGCTCGAGCAGGTTGACGCAACGCAGCAGCGTGCTCTTGCCGGCGCCGCTCTCGCCGAGCACGCCGTAGATCTCGCCTTCGCGCACGTGCAGGTCGACACCGTCGAGCGCGACGGTGTCACCGTACAGTTTGCGCAGGCCGGACACCTGGATCACAGAACATCCCCACGACTGGGGCGCGGCGCACGCCGCGCGGACCGAACAACGACCGGAACGAGACCGGCGGGTCAGCGGGTGCCCGGGGGGAACGGCAGGTGGCTCAGCCTGCGCAGCACGAAACCTGGCGAGATCATGGGTGACCTATCGGGGAGGGAACGGGCGGACTTGCTCGGCGGCTTGCTCAGCCGGCCTGACAGCACCTGCGGGCCGGACAGCCCATGGCACACATTCGCCCCATACGCATGCGACACCGGACGCCGGCGTGGGCGCTCGCGTGGCTTTTCGCGTATGCCTCGTTCACAACCCATGCCAACGACATGGGGACATGGGGCTATTCCCGGCCGCCGACGTGATCCGCGTCACGGTACGGGTCACGCAGGGCGCGGGGCCCGTCGCCGGCGGAGCCCCTCCTCCGGCGCGGGCCCGTCGCCGGCGGAGCCCCTCCTCCGCCTGGTAGCGGCTGCGGCGCGGGCGCCGGATCGCGGAAGACGCCCGGCCGGGGCACAAGCCCCGGCCGGGCGTCTCGCCGTGCCGCTCGCGGCCGATGGTCGATCTCCTGTGTACGCGACCGCCCCGCTCCCCCACGGGGTGCGGCGGGGCGCCCGCCCCGGTCAGGCGGCGGCCGTGGAGGGGACCTTGGCCGGGGTGAGGGCGATGTCCAGCACCTCGCGCACGTCGCTGACGGTGTGGATCGTCAGCTCGTCGCGCACCTCGGCCGGCACGTCGTCCAGGTCGGGCTCGTTGCGGGCCGGGATGAGCACCGTGGTGATGCCCGCCCGGTGCGCCGCCAGCAGCTTCTGCTTGACGCCGCCGATGGGCAGCACCCGCCCGGTCAGCGAGATCTCACCGGTCATGGCCACGTCACCGCGCACCTGGCGGCCCGACAGGAGCGAGGCCAGCGCCGTCGTCAGCGTCACGCCGGCCGACGGGCCGTCCTTGGGCACCGCGCCCGCCGGGAAGTGGACGTGCACCGAGCGGTCCTTCAACGCCGTGACCGGCAGCTCCAGCTCCGCGCCGTGCGAGCGGAGGTAGGACAGGGCGATCCTGGCCGACTCCTTCATCACGTCGCCGAGCTGGCCGGTCAGGGTGAGGCCCGTCTCGCCGGTCTCCGGGTCGGCCAGCGACGCCTCCACGTACAGGACGTCGCCTCCGGCGCCCGTGACGGCCAGGCCCGTCGCGACGCCCGGCACCGAGGTGCGCTGCCGCGACTCCGGCAGTGACGACTCCGGCACGAAGCGCGGCCGGCCGAGGTAGTCGACCAGGCTGTCGGCGTCCACCTGGACGGGCAGCTCGTCCTTGGCGGCGACCTTGCGCAGGATCCGGGCGACCGAGCGCTCCAGCGAACGGACCCCGGCCTCGCGGGTGTACTCGGCGGCCAGCCTGCGCAGCGCCGCGTCCTCGACCGCGACCTCCTCGGCCGTCAGGCCCGCCAGCTCCAGCTGCCGGGGCAGCAGGTGGTCGCGGGCGATGGCGACCTTCTCGTCCTCGGTGTAGCCGTCGAGCGTGACGACCTCCATGCGGTCGAGCAGCGGCCCGGGGATGGCCTCCAGGACGTTGGCCGTGGCCAGGAACAGCACGTCGCTCAGGTCGAGCTCGACCTCCAGGTAGTGGTCGCGGAACGTGTGGTTCTGGGCCGGGTCGAGCACCTCCAGCAGCGCCGCGGTCGGGTCGCCGCGGTAGTCGGCGCCCACCTTGTCGACCTCGTCGAGCAGGACGACCGGGTTCATCGAGCCTGCCTCGCGGATGGCGCGGACGATGCGGCCGGGCAGCGCGCCGACGTAGGTGCGCCGGTGGCCGCGGATCTCCGCCTCGTCGCGGACGCCGCCGAGCGCGACGCGGACGAACTTGCGGCCCATCGCGCGCGCCACCGACTCGCCGAGCGACGTCTTGCCCACTCCGGGTGGGCCGGCCAGCGCGAGGACGGCGCCGCTGCGGCGGCCGCCCACCACGCCGAGGCCCTTGTCCTGGCGGCGCTTGCGCACGGCCAGGTGCTCGATGATGCGGTCCTTGACGTCGGCGAGGCCGGTGTGGTCGGCGTCGAGCACGGCCCGCGCGCCGGCGATGTCGTAGTTGTCCTCGGTGCGGTCGTTCCACGGGATGTCGAGCACGGTGTCGAGCCAGGTGCGGATCCAGCCGGTCTCCGGCGACTGGTCGGAGGTCCGCTCCAGCTTGTCGACCTCCTTGAGCGCGGCCTCGCGGACCTTCGCGGGCAGGTCGGCGGCCTCCACGCGGGCGCGGTAGTCCTCCTCCTCGCTCTCCGCGGAGTCGCCGTTGAGCTCCTTCAGCTCCTTGCGGACCGCGGCGAGCTGCTGGCGCAGCAGGAACTCGCGCTGCTGCTTCTCCATGCCCTCCTGGACGTCCTTGCGGATCGTCTCGGCCACGTCGAGCTCGGCGAGGTGCTCGCGGGACCACTCGACCAGCCGGGCCAGCCGGTCGGCCGGGTCGGCGGCCTCCAGCAGCTCGACCTTCTGGGCCGTGGTCAGCCACGGCGTGTAGCCGGAGCTGTCGGCGAGCACGGAGGGATCGTCGATCTGGTTGACCTGGTCGACCACCTGCCAGGCGCCCCGCTTCTGCAGGATCGTGGTGGCGAGCGCCTTGTACTCCTTGGCGAGCTCGTGGGCGCGCTCGCTCACCGGGACGGGGTCGACCGTGAGGGCCTCCACCCAGAGCGCGGCACCCGGGCCGGTGGTGCCGGTGCCGACCCGCACCCGGTCGACGCCGCGCACGACGGCGGCGGGCTCGCCTCCCGGCAACCTGCCCACCTGCTCAACGACGGCCTGCACGCCGACGGCGCCGTAGCGGCCGTCGATCCGGGGAACGAGGAGCACCCGCGGCTTGTTGAGCCCGGATGCGCGGCTGGACGACTCCGCCGCGTCGATGGCCGCCCGCACCTCGGAGTCGGACAGGTCCAGCGGCACCACCATGCCCGGCAGCACGACCGCGTCATCGAGCGGCAGGACCGGCAGGATCAAGCTCTCACTCATGCGCACTCCCAAGGGTTGAGTTATACAGGCTCAATTCATCAGAGCCTCTGGATGTTCCCTTGCTTGCCGATGTTCGCTCAGAGCGAGCGTAATCATGTAAGTCATACCTGGGGATGAGGACCTGAGGCTGATGCACGGGTCCTGGCCGGGCTCGTAAGCTGGCCGGGTGATCTCGGCAGCGGTGCGTCCCTTCGCGCTGGCGCTGTTCCGGGGGCGAGCGGATCCGCCGCCGGTGCGTTCGGGGCGGTTCACGGCCCCGAGAGTGCCGCGCCGCCTGTCCGTCCTGCTGCCGTTCCAGCGGGTGCACCTGGCGCTGGTGGCCGACCTCCTGCTCGCCTACACGCTGTACGGGAGCACGCTGGGCGAGCTCGAGTCGTGGAACCTGGAGAGCAGGCTGCCGGTCGACGACAGCCTGCTCCACCTGCCCGCCCTGGCGGTCTCACTGCCGCTGGGGCTGCGCGACCGCCTGCCGCTCGCGGCCTGGCGGACGGCTCTGGTGCTGCTCCCGGCCTACCTCTTCGTGATGGTCGCCATCCGCCCTGAGGGCTCCATTCCGTACACGATGCCGTTCGTCCTGGCCTACACCCTGGTGCTCTACTCGGTGGCGGTGCGCTGCGCCAGACCCGTCACGTTCGCCGTCTGGGTCGTCAGCGTGCTGGGCATGGTGCTCATCGACACCGTCAGCATGCCGATCGGCGCGGTCGTCGTCACGGTGACGGTCCTGTTCGGCCACAACGTGCGCATCCGGCGCAGCGCCACGGCCAGGCTGGCCGAGGAGGAGCGGCGCACGCAGCTCGCGCTCGGCGCCCGGCTCGTGCTGGAGGAGCGCGCCCGCATCGCGCGGGAGCTGCACGACGTGGTCGCCCACCACATGTCCGTCATCGCGATCCAGGCCGAGGCCGTGCCGATGACGGCCGCGGGCGACGCCGCGCGGCTGGAGGCCGGGCTGGCGGAGATCCGCGCGCTGTCGCTGGAGGCCCTCGCCGAGCTGCGCCAGGTGCTCGGCGTGCTGCGCGACGAGGAGGGGCGCACCGACACGGCGCCGCAGCCCGGCCTCGACCGGATCGACGAGCTGGCGGCCAACGCCCGCAGCGCCGGCCTGACCG
Source organism: Nonomuraea indica (assembly GCF_002850745.1). GTDB lineage: Bacteria > Actinomycetota > Actinomycetes > Streptosporangiales > Streptosporangiaceae > Nonomuraea > Nonomuraea indica. Next base: position 17,358 of record NZ_KZ559477.1, on the reverse strand, counting down.
TGCGGGTCGAGCGTTCGGGTCCGCTCGACGGGCTGCCGCCGGCCGCCGGGCTGTCGGCGTACCGGATCGTGCAGGAGTCGCTCAGCAACGCGATGCGCCACGCGCCGGGGGCGGCGGTCACGCTCGTCCTCACGCGTGACGGCGACCGCCTGCGGCTGCGGGTCGCCAACGGGCCGGGCACCTCTCCCGGCGGCGCACCCGGAGCGGGGCAGGGGCTGGTCGGCATGCGCGAGCGGGCGGCCCTGCTGGGGGGCACCCTCCAGGCCGGCCCGGTGACCGGAGGCGGCTACGAGGTGACGGCGACCCTCCCGGTCGCCGCCCCCGAGGGGCCGTCATGAGCCGGGGCGACCCCGCCCGGGGCGGGATGCCGACGGGAGACGCTGGTGGGCCGCGGGCGGCAGGGCCGGATGGTGAGGGGAGTCGTGGGGTGATCCGGGTGCTGATCGCGGACGATCAGGGCATGGTCCGGACGGGGTTCGGGGTGTTCCTGGGCGCCCAGCCGGACATCGAGGTGGTGGGCGAGGCGGCCGACGGCGAGGAGGCGGTGCGGCGGGCCGCCGAGCTGCGGCCCGACGTGGTGCTCATGGACGTGCGCATGCCGGTGATGAACGGGCTGGAGGCGGCCAGGCGGCTGCTGACCGGCGGCGGCGGGCCCAAGGTGCTCATCCTGACGACGTTCGACCTCGACGACTACGTCTACGAGGCGTTGCGGGCCGGGGCGAGCGGGTTCCTGCTCAAGGACGCCTCGGCCGCGCAGCTCGCCGAGGCCGTGCGGGTGGTCGCCGCCGGCGACGCGCTCATCGCCCCGGCCGTGACCAGACGGCTGATCCACGAGTTCGCGCGGCTGGGCGGGCCGCGCGCCCCGACGGCCAGGCGGCTGGCCGACCTGACCGAGCGTGAGACGGAGGTGCTCACCCTGGTGGCCCAGGCGCTGTCCAACCAGGAGATCGCCGAACGGCTGGTCGTGGCCGAGCAGACGGTCAAGACACATGTGGGCCGCGTGCTGATGAAGCTCGGCCTGCGCGACAGGGCCCAGGCGATCGTGTACGCCTACGAGACCGGCCTGGTGCGCCCAGGCGAGTGACCCGACGCCGCACGGCCATACCCACGCAGACCGGCGCGACCCTCACACCGGCCCCAGCGGGCGGGCGTCACCGCCATGTTCCACAACTCCATCGGCGAGGTGGCCCGGTCCTCCCGGGAACCAGGTGGGGCATCGGGCGGAGCACCTTACGGGCGACCGGCGGCCCAGGCGCCCAGGCCCTCCTCGGTGAGAACATGGTCGAGCGCCACCGCCGCCGCGCCGTGCAGCGCGCCGTCCCCGCCGAGCACGGCCGCGAGCACGGGCGGCGGATCCGGGCGGCGGAACCGCATCAGCCCGGCCCTCAGTGCCGCGTCGAACTCCGCGGCCGCCGCCACGCGCAGCGGCTCGGCGAAGCCGCCGAGCGTGACGACACCGGGGTCGAGGGCGTTGATCAGTCCTGCCAGGCCGCGGCCGAACGCGCCGGCGACGTGGCCCAGCGCGGACCGCACCGCCGGATCGCGCTCCGCTCGCTCCAGCGCCGCCTGCGCGTAGCTGCGCGGGTCGCAGGGCTGCGGTTCGCCGAGGTGGCGGGCGACGGCGCGGCCGTCCACGGCGAGATCCCAGCAGCCAAGGGCGCCGCACGGACAGCGCAGCGCCGGATCGCCCAGCGGCAGGTGCCCGAACTCGCCTCCTGCGCCGGAGGCGCCCGCCACGGGCCGGCCGTCCACGACCAACGTGCCGCCCACGCCGACCTCGATCGTGACGTGCAGTGCCGTGCCCGCCCCGGCGGCGGCGCCGTACCGGCCTTCGGCGGCGCCGGCCAGGGTCGCGTCGTTGCCGACGAGCAGCGGCACGTCCGGGTGCGGCGCCAGCGGGGCGAGGTCCACCGCGTCCCAGCCCAGCGCCGCCGACTGCACGACCCGCCCGTCACGCACCGTGGCCGCCACCGCCGCCGACACCGCGCGGACCCGGCCGCCGTGGCGCTTCCGCGCGCGCCGCACCGCCGCCGCGACCGCGCCGATCACCTGCGCGGGCTCGCGGTCGGCGTGCGCGCGGGCCTCGACGACGTGCGGCCGGCCGTCGAGCGCGGCGACCGCGCACCGCCAGTCCTCCTGCCGGATGTCCACGGCGACCACGAGCGGGCCGTCGGGATGCGGGTGCAGCACGGTCGTGGGCCGCCCCCGCCCCGTCGCGGCGGCCGGGGTCTCGGCGAGCAGCGCGAGCTCGCGCAGCCGCGCGGTGATCTCGGTGGCCGACCCGGTGGTGAGCCCGAGGCGCTGCGCGACGTCGGCGCGGGTGGCGCCGGGCCTCCGGCGCAGCTCCTCCAGCACGGCCAGCGCGCCGCGCCAGCGGGCGTCTCTCGCCCGGACGGACCGCCCGCCATCTGCGGGGCTTGCCATGGACACCCCCTCGTTGTTTATGCTCGTGGCACGAGTTTATAGGAGGGAGACCCTGTGCGACGACTGCTGGACCTGGGGGCGGTCGAGGCGGTGCTCCTCGACATGGACGGGACGCTGGTCGACTCCGACGCTTCGGTCGAACGGGCCTGGAGGACGTGGGCGGAGGAGTACGGCGTCGACGAGGCGGCGGTGCTGGCCGTCGCGCACGGCAGCCCGGCGGCGCGCACCGTGCGGCGGCTGCTGCCCGAGCTCGACGAGCGTGGCGTCGCGGAGGCGGCCCGTCGCCAGCACGCGCTGCAGTACGACGACCTGGCCGACGTCGCCGCCGCGGCCGGCGCGCACGACGTGCTCGCCGAGCTGGACCGGCTCGGGCTGCCGTGGGCCGTGGTCACCAGCGCCGACGGCCGGCTGGCCAAGGCGCGGCTGGACGCCGCCGCGATCGACCCGCCGCTGCTGCTCAGCATCGACGACGTGCGCGCGGGCAAGCCCGACCCCGAGGGCTACCTGCTGGCCGCGGCCCGGCTGCGCGTTGACCCGGCCCGTTGCCTGGTGGTCGAGGACTCCGAGCCCGGCCTCGCCGCCGGCCGGGCGGCCGGCATGCCGACCGCGGCGCTGCGTGGGCTGGACGGCGACCTGTGCCTGCTCGGCCTCGGTCAGCTCGCCCACCTGCTGCACCGCGCCCAGGCCAGGCCATGGTGACGGGAGGCTGTCCCACTTCGGCGGCCCCGCGTGGACCTTCGCCCGGCCACCGGCCAGTACTACCTCCACCTGTTCCGCCCCGAACAGCCCGCCCTCAACCGGCGCAACCCCGCTCTCACCGCCGAGATCCACGCGGCGATCGAATGCTGGCCGGCACGCGGGCTCGACGGCTTCCGCATCGACACCGCCGCCTACCTGGTGAAGGACGAGGACCTGCGGGACAACCCGCAGGTCCGACCAGCTCGCGCCGACGCCGGGGACGACGCTGGAGTGGCGGCGTCAGGACCACCGCCACGACATCCACCAGCCCGGCGTGCACGCCCCGCACGAGAGGTGGCGCCGCCTCGCCGACCGCCGTGTTCGCGCGCAGGCGACGCCTGGCGCGCGGCGCATCGGCGGTCTTCCCGAACGGAGGGTAGGAGATGTCCGACCAGGTGACCCCGTTCCGGCTGCACGTCCCGGCGCCTACGGCAGGGGGCCTCGCGGCAGGAAACGTGGCGCATTCGCGGGCCGGCTGTTCGCCGTGGGGGCTGCCGCACCGGTGCGGAACTGCGCTCTCTGGGGCGACCCGTCACGGACCGCCACGTCGCCGTCCGCCGATGACGGTGGGGCCGTGCTGCAGCTACCCAGCAGATACGCCGGGTAGCCGTTGGCGACCGCTGGACCGCCTGCCTCGTTCGGGGTGTCGAACATGGGGAATCGGTCGTGAGTCATGTCGGATGCCTCGGTCCCGCCGACGTATGTGTTTCTCTTCGATGTGCCTGAGGTAGGTTCCGGATGACGCGCCGAACGCGAGACCGCATCGGGTTCGCGTCCGGATCAGCGGGCAGGTGAGTCCCGCAGGAGACGAACTGTACATAACCTCAAGAGCGCGCCACCGACGTATGACATGAATCCCTCTCATCTGCCTCCGCCGGGTGCCCGTTTTGACGACACAGTGTCGTCTCCTACTTGACGTGGGCGCCCCAGGTTTGTGACACTTCGTCGTGAAAGATTCGTACACGGTGGGGTGAAGTGTTGACGTCGTTCTCCGAGATCCTGAAGAGCGCCACCTGGAGCGACCACGAAGCGGCCGAGGGTGAGAGCTACCTGACGGAGCTGATGGGCGGCCGGCTCACCACGACCGAGTACGGCGAGATGGTCGCCCAGCACTACTTCGCCTACGTGGCGCTCGACGGCGTCTCCAGGACGCTGGCCGGGCACCCCGTCGCCGGCCGGTTCGTCTTCCCGGAGCTCTACCGGGAGCGGGCGCTGGAGCGCGACCTCGCCGCGATCTACGGGCCGGACTGGCGTGACCGCATCGCCCCCTCCAAGGCGACGCGCACCCTGGTGGCGAGGATCCACCAGGTCGCCGACTGGCCCGGCGGTTACATCGCCCACCACTACACCCGCTACATGGGCGATCTGTCGGGCGGGCAGTTCATCCGGATGGAGCTGCAGAAGATCTACGGCTACCAGAAGGGCGGCGGCGTCGACTTCTACGTCTTCGACGAGGTGGGCAGCCTGCCGAGGTTCAAGAACGAGTACCGGGCCCGGCTCGACGCGCTGTCCCTGGACGAGCGCGAGCAGCAGCGGATCATCCGCGAGGTCAAGTTGGCGTACCAGCTCAACACCGAGGTGCTGACCGAGCTGCTGCACGTGGTGAAGACGGCCGCCTAGCCGCATGCCCGGCTGCCGGGCCGGCCGGTCGAACCCGGCCGGCAGCGCCGCGCCCCGGCCGACGACCGCCCGGCCCACGACCGCGCCGGCCGGCGACCGCTACGTGGCTCAGCGGGCGGTCAGCGCCTTGAGGACGGCCTCGGCGGTGGAGGTGCTGGACTGCGGGTTCTGGCCGGTGATCAGGTTGCCGTCCTCGACGACGGTGTCGCTCCACGCGGCGCCGGCGCGGACCACCGCTCCGCGTTCGCGCAGCCGGCTCTCCACGAAGAACGGCGTGCTGTCGCCCAGCCCGCCCTGGCGCTCCTCCTCGTCGGTGAAGGAGGTCAGGACGCGGCCGGCGAAGGTGAAGGCGCCGTCGTCCCTGGTGGCGCTGAGCAGGGCGGCGACGCCGTGGCACAGCGCCGCGACGACCTTGCCCCGGGCGTCGGCCTCGTTGAGCAGCCGGCCGAGGTCGGCGTCCTGGGCGAGGTCGGCCATGGGGGCGTGCCCGCCGGGGATGTAGATCGCGTCGTAGTCGTCCGCCCGGGCCTCGGCGAGGGAGAGCGGGTGGCCGAGCCGGTTGGCGATGCCGTCGAGGTAGGCGCGGAACCGCTGCGCCTCGCCCGGCGGGACACCGCCGCGCTCGTCGAGGCTGAGCGCGTCGACGGTCGGCCGGACGGCGCCCGGCGTCGCGATCGTCACCTCCGCCCCGGAGGCGGCGAGCACCTCGTGGGACGCGGCGACCTCCTCCGCCCAGAAGCCGGTGGGGTGGGTGGTGCCGTCGGCCAGCGTCAGGCTGTCCGCGCCCGAGACGACCATCAGGATCTTCGACATGAGTGCCTGCTTCTCGTGTAGTGGGGTCCGCGACGCCGAGCGCCGCGGACGCCGCGAGCCCGTGCCCGCGATGTCCGGAACAACACCAGCATCCATCAGAAGGAATCCAGGAACATCTCACCAGCCATAAGATGCCTTATGGCTGGGCGCGGGAGCCCGGTCGGAATGGGACCGTCGAGTGGTCACAGCTCTCACAGCTCGTCCCATTGGCGGGCGGCCTGTCGGAGCCGGTCGCGCAGCACGGCGACGGCCGGGTTCGCCGCGCTGCCGCGCCGGACGGCCAGGTAGAGGGTGTTCAGCGGCGCCGCCTGCGGATCGTGCAACCGCACCACCTCCCCCGCGTGCAGCGCCGGCGCGGCGATGTAGCGCGGCAGGACCGAGATCCCGGCCCCGGCGACCACCGCCGCCAGGACGCCCCGGAGATCGGGGACGATCATCGCGACCGGATTCGGCGGGCGCCGCCCGAACTCGCTGCGCCAGTAGCGGCGCAGGATGGGCAGTTCCTCGGCGTAGGCGACCAGCGGCAGGTGCGCCAGCGCCGCCACCGGCTCCGTGCGCAGCCGCTCGGCGTCGATGGTGTGGGCCAGCGCGGGACACGCGACCAGCACGAACTCCTCGTCCACCAGCGGCTCCGCCAGTACCGCCTGCCGCTTCGGCCGGACCGCCGACACCACCAGGTCCAGGCGGTCGGCGGCCAGCTCGGACAGCAGGTCGTCGGCCAGCCCGAGCGTGGTGTGCACGCGCACTCCCCGCCGGGCGAGGCCGGCCAGCACCGGGATGACCAGCAGGGTCATGAACTCCGCCGCGCCGCCGATCCGCACCGTCCCGCCGAGGACCGGTTCGGTGTCCGCCGGGTCCAGCGCCCCCCGCAGCCCGTCCACGTGCGTACCGACCCGCGAGGCGAGCACGGCCGCCCGCTGGGTCGGCGTCACGCCCCTGCGCGTCCGTACGAACAACGGCTCCCCGACCTGCTCCTCCAGGCGGGCGAGCTGTCCGGTGACGGCGGGCTGCGTCACCCCGAGGCGTTGCGCGGCCGCCGACAGGGACCCGGCCCGGTAGACCTCCAGGAACGTCAGCAACAAGTCGAGACTCGGCACGCCACCCCGTTTCTCCGGCACCACCACATCCACAGAAAAGCACGCGGCCGGCGGCGGGCGCACCGAGCCTCCCGCATCTCGCGGGAGGGCCGTGGGGCCCTGGTCCGGGGCCGGCCCGGCCGGGTGGCGGTGCGTCCTGGGCCGCAGGCCGCAGTGGCGGGCCGCCGCCCGGCCTACCATAAGGCGTATGCCCCGCATCTCCGCCGCCACCATCGGCGAGCATCGTGCCCAGACGCGTGATCGCATCCTCGGGGCCGTGTCGCGCCTGTCGCGGGAGCAGGGCATCGACGCCATCTCCATGACCGACGTGGCCGGGGAGGCGGGCATCACCCGCACCGCCCTCTACAACTACTACCCCGACAAGGCCGCGCTGCTGCTCGCCTTCACCGAGCAGGTCACCCGCTACTTCATCGACAGCTACGAGCGGGAGCTGCCCGAGGGCGCCTCGCCCGCCGACCGGCTGCGGGTGTTCGTCCGCCTGCAGCTCGCCGGCCTGGTGGCGCACCCGCACCCCGGTCCGGCCGACCTCAGCGCGGCGCTCGGGCCCGACGCCTACCAGCGGCTGGCCGAGCATGTCGCGCCGATGCAGCGCATCCTGGTGGAGATCCTGGAGGCCGGCAGCGCCCGCGGCGACTTCCAGGTGCCCGACGTGGACGCCACCGCGCGCATGGTCCTCGCCGTGATCGGCGCCGAGCGGGTGCCCCTGATCAGCGGCCAGGTCAGCGTGGAGACGGCCGGGGAGCTGGTGTCGGGGTTCGTGCTCAGGGCGCTCGGCGGCCACGCCTGACTCCTCCGGCTCCCGTGGCGGGGGGCAAGATCCGCGGCCGGCGGGGCCGATGACAGGATGGGGGCCATGGACAACGGGCACGTGATGTTCGCCTCCGGCCGAGGGCGATGGATCCTGACGGCCACCGTGCTCGGTTCCGGCCTGGCCATGCTCGACAGCACCGTGGTCAACGTGGCCCTGCCGTTCCTCGGCGACGAGCTGGACGCGAGCATGGCCGGCCTGCAGTGGACGGTCAACTCCTACACCCTCGCCCTGGCCGGGCTCATCCTGCTCGGCGGCTCGCTCGGCGACCGGTTCGGCCGGCGCCGGATCTTCCTCCTGGGCACCGTCTGGTTCGCCCTCGCCTCGGCGCTGTGCGGGCTGGCGCCGAACATCGAGTTCCTCGTCGCCGCCCGCGCGCTGCAGGGCGTCGGCGGAGCGCTGCTCACGCCGGGATCGCTGGCCATCATCCAGGCGTCGTTCGTCCGGGCCGACCGGCCGCGCGCCGTCGGCGCCTGGTCGGGGCTCGGCGGCGTGGCCGGCGCGATCGGGCCGCTGCTGGGGGGCTGGCTGGTGCAGACGGCGGGCTGGCGGTGGGTGTTCCTGATCAACCTGCCGTTCGCGCTGCTCGTCGTGCTGGTCACGCTGCGTCACGTGCCGGAGAGCCGCGACGAGCAGGCAGCGGGCCGCTTCGACGCGCTCGGTTCGGCGCTGGCCGCGCTCGCGCTGGCCGGGATCACCTACGGGCTGATCGAGCGGGGCGCTCCGGTGCCGCTGGTCGTGGGCGTGCTGCTGGGCGTGGCGTTCGTCGTGGTGGAGCGGCGGCGCTCGCCCGCCGCGCTGGTGCCGGTCGGGATCTTCCGCGACCGGGTGTTCACGGCGGTGAACGTGGTCACGCTGATCATGTACGCGGCGATGGGCGTGGTGTTCTTCCTGCTGGTCATCCAGTTGCAGGTGGTGTCGGGCTTCTCGCCGGTGGCGGCGGGCCTGGCCCTGCTGCCGGTCACCATCCTCATGATGCTGCTGTCGCCCAGGGCCGGCGAGATCGCCAAGCGGCACGGGCCGCGCCTGCCGATGACGGGGGGCATCGTGGTCGCCGGGCTCGGGTTCGTCTGGATGGCCACGATCGGGCCCGGATCGTCGTACGTGCTGCAGGTGCTGCCCGCGGTGACCGTGTTCGGCCTCGGCCTGTCGGCGGCGGTGGCGCCGCTCACGGCGACCGTGCTGGCCAGCGCCGAGGAGCGCTATGCGGGCACGGCCAGCGGCGTGAACAACGCGGTGGCCCGCACCGGCAGCCTGCTCGCGGTGGCGGCCGTGCCGCCGCTGGTGGGGCTGGTCGGCGACGCCTTCGAGCGGCCCGCGGTGTTCGACGCCGGATTCCGGGCCGCGATGCTGGTCAGCGCCGTGATGATGCTGGTCTCCGCGCTGATCACGTTCCTCACGATCAGGTCGAACGTCCTCGCGCCCGAGGAGGCCCGCGCCTGACCGGCCGCGCCGGGTCAGCCCGTCGCTCGAGCACGCCCGATCAGCACGCGGATCAGCCCGCCGGATCGGCCCCGGCCGGTCAGAACGTGAACGGCTGGCTGCGGACGCTGTTGTCGAAGTTGGACAGCAGCAGTTCCGGCTCGCCGACCGACCGGATGCCGGGCAGTCTCGTCAGCAGCTCGCGGAACATCGTGCGCATCTCCTGCCTGGCCAGGTTGGCACCCAGGCAGAAGTGCGGTCCCGGCCCGCCGAAGCCGACGTGCGGCTTGGTGTCGCGGGTGATGTCGAACGTGTCGGGGTCGGGGAAGACGCTCTCGTCACGGTTGGCCGAGCCGTAGAACAGCACGACCTTGTCGCCCTTCTTCAGCTCCAGGCCACGCAGGGAGTAGTCCTCGGTCACCGTGCGCCTGAACTGGATGATGGGCGAGACGTGGCGGACCATCTCCTCGATGGCGCCGTTGATGTGGCCGTCGAAGTCGCTCAGCAGCAGCTCGCGCTGCGCCGGGTTGTCGGTGAGCAGCTTGATGCCGTGGGCCATCGTGTTGCGGGCGGTCTCGTTGCCGGCCACCAGCAGCAGGGCGAAGAACGAGCCCAGCTCCTTGTCGGTCAGCTTCTCGCCGTCGGGGTTGGCGGTGACGAGCAGCGAGATGAGGTCGCCGGCCGGGGCGGCGGCGCGCTCGTGGCCGAGCTTGATGACCATGCGCTGCAGGGCCAGCAGGGCCAGCATGTTCTGGCCGGCGAGCTGGACGCTGCGGGCCAGGCTCGGGCGGACGCCGGTGTAGGCGGTGGAGACGTCGACGTGCTGGTGGACCTTGGCGCGCAGCTCCTGCGGGATGTCGAGCATGTCGCAGATGACGTGGATGGGCAGCCGGGCGGCCACCTGGTGCACGAAGTCGCGCGGGCCGTCCTTGACGACGTCGTCGACGATGCGCGTGCAGGCCGCCTCGATGTCGCTCTGCAGCCCGGCCAGCATGCGGGGGCTGAACGAGCGGGTGACGATGCGGCGCAGCCGGGCGTGGCGGGGGTCGTCCATGTTGACCATCGACTCGCCGAACACCTGCTTGACCCAGCCCGGCGGCTCCGGGTTGGTGACGGCCGGCTCGCTGGAGAAGACCTTGGCGTTGCGGCTCGCCTCCACCACGTCGGCGTGGCGGACGAGGGCGTAGAAGCCCTTGCCGGAACGCAGCAGCGGCACCTTCTTCTCGGGGAAGAACACCGGGTGCTCCAGCTGCCGGAGCCGGGCGAACGCCTCGTGCCGTTCTTTGAGCGGTTTGCGCCAGAAGTCCAGGTCGGCGAGATCGATGTCCGCGAGATCGATGTCCACGGGCCTATCCTGGCACGTTCCTTCGCCGGTCCCGCCACGGATCCCGGTGCCCGTCCGCTGCCCGTCCGCTGCCCCCCGCGGCGGCCCGCACCGATGTGCATCAGGACCTCGGGGAGCGTTCGCGGGCCGTTCAGGCCGGGTTTCACCCGGCCGGACATCACTGGAGGCATGAACGCACTGCTCGCCGCCTGCCTGGTCCTCCCCCTGGCCACCGGTACGGCGCACGCCGCCGCCCGGCCGTGCGACGGCACCCCGTCCGACTTCGACGGCGACGGCCGCGCCGACCTCGTCGTGGCCGCTCCGTACGACGACCGGCGGACCGGCTCGGTCACCGTGCTGTACGGGGACGGCCGGACGGTGAAGCTCGTCCAGGAGGAGCCGGAGCCGGGAGACGCGTTCGGCTCGGCGCTGGCGGTGGGCGAGTTCGACGGCGACGGGTGCGCCGACCTGGCCGTCGGCGTGTCCGAGGAGTTCGCCGGCGAGCGGGTGCCCGGCGCCGACGGCAACGGCGCCGTCGAGCTGTTCCACGGCTCGCCGGAGGGGCTGCGGCGGGAAGGACGGCTGACGCTGCCCAGGCCGTCGAGCGACCGGTTCGGCGCCGCGCTGGCGGCGGGCGACCTGGACGGCGACGGCGACGACGAGCTGGCCGTGGGGGCGCCGACGCGGGGCAGGGGCGGGTCGGTCGTCGTCCACTGGATGAAGGGCCGCGACCGGCAGGAGATCACGCAGCGGACGCGCTGGGTGCGGCAGGCGGCCGGGGTCACCGACCAGTGGGGCGCGGCGCTGGCGGCGGGCGACTTCGACGGCGACGGCCGGGACGAGCTCGCCGTGGGGGCGCCCGCCGACACCGTGACGCACGACGGCCAGGGTTCGGTCACCGTGCTCGACCCGAAGCGGCGGCGATCGCTCACGCTCACGCAGAGCAGCCCCGGCGTGAAGGGGGCGGCGGAGAAGTGGGACGGGTTCGGCGCGGCGCTGGCCACCGGCGACCTCGACGCCGACGGGCGGGACGACCTCGCCGTCGGGGTGCCGGGCGAGGGGCTCAGCGCCCGGCAGCGGGCCATGGACTACGGGGACGGCGCGGTCCACGTGGTGTACGGGGGGCGTGCCGGGTTGCGGGGGGCGCGCAGCGAGATGTGGACGCAGCGGCTGCTCAAGGGCGAACCGCGCTACTACGACCGGTTCGGCGCGGCGCTGGCGACCGGTGACTTCAACGGCGACGGCGACGACGAGCTGGCGGTCGGGGTGCCGGGCGAGAACGCGGTGCAGGTGCTGGCCGCGGGGCGCTCCGGCGGGCTGACGCGGCGGGGTGACGTGGTGGTCAAGGGGCGCGGCTGGGTGCCGGCCGCGGTCCCCGGCGGGCGCGCGCCGGGGAAGGGACGGGTGGACGGGCTGGTGGTGGCCGACCCCGACCAGGGCGTGGTGTCGTACGTGCCGGGGGTGCGCAGGCCCGGCCCGTACGCGGGGGTGCGTCCCGGTACGGCCCGCAAACTGGGGACGGGCTCCGGGCTGTACGGCTACGCCCTGGCCTGACCCGCTACGGGCTGTACGGCTACGCCCTGGCCTGACCGCTTCGGGCTGTACGGCTACGCCCTGGCCTGACCCGCTTCGCCCGTCCCGTCCCGCGGGGGCTCGGCCCACCGCCGGGCCGAGCCGGACCCCGAACCGATCCGCAGGTCTCTCCCGGCGGACGGTCAGGCGCGCGACTGCTCCGCCGACGGGATCTTGACGCGGTGCGCGGTGCGGGCGGGGGCGCCCCTGCGGGAGATGTAGTCCAGAGTCCGGTACGCCACCGACAGGTCGTCGCGGGTCAGCCGGGCCATGATGTAGCCGCGCCGCTGGTCGATGTAGGAGATGTGCGGGTTCTCGGCCATCGACTCGGCGATCCACGTCCTGTCGCGGTAGCCGTCGCCGTCGCTGGCGATCGAGGAGGCCACCAGCTCGCGGGCGACCACCGGGGAGTCGGGGTCGTCGGTGTCGGCCTTGAGGTCGGCCAGGTGGTGCATGTGGGCGTCACCGGTCAGCACCACCGGGTTGGAGCTGGCCGCGAGCGTGCCGAGCAGCCGGGCGCGTTCGGGCGCGTAGCCGTCCCAGGAGTCGAGGTTCACCTCCCGGCCGGGCCCCGCCTTGTAGTCGCGGTGGGCCACCATGATCTGCTGGCCGAGCAGGTTCCAGCGGGCGGCGGAGCCGCGCAGGCCGTCCTCCAGCCAGCGCCACTGGCCGGCGCCGAGCAGCGTACGCCCCTCGTCCAGCCGCTCGTCGCAGCCGGCCCGCACGCCGTCGAGGCATGCCTGGTCGTCGCGGAACTGGCGGGTGTCGAGCAGGTGGAAGCGGGCGAGCGTGCCCCAGGAGACGCGCCGGTTCACCTGGAGCGCGGTGCCCCTGAGTGACGCGCGGCGGAGCGGCATGTTCTCGTAGTAGGCGCGGAAGGCGTCGGCGCGGCGGCGGTCGAAGGCGGGGGCCGCGGTGCTGGAGACGGGCCCGGCCCAGTTGTTCTCCACCTCGTGGTCGTCGAAGGCCACCAGCCACGGCGCCGTGGCGTGCGCGCGCTGCAGGTCGGGGTCGCTCTTGTACTGGGCGTGCCGCAGCCGGTAGTCGGCCAGCGTGGCGCACTTGCCGGGCGTGTGGGAGCGGACCCGGCCGGCGAGCGCGGTGTAGCCGCTCGGGCCGTACTCGTACAGGTAGTCGCCGAGGAAGACCACCAGGTCGGGCTCCTCCTCGGCGAGCCGCCGGTAGGCGGTGTAGAAGCCGTGCTCGTAGTGGGCGCACGCGGCGACGGCGAAGGCCAGCGGCCGCTCCCCCTCCGGTGTGGTCATGGTGCGGCCGGCGGGCGAGACCCGCCCCTGGGCGCGGAAGCGGTAGTGGTACGGCGTGCCCGGTCGCAGGCCGTCGAGCTCGACGTGCACGCTGTGCGCGGCGCCGGCCCGGGCGGTGACCGTGCCGGACCGGACGATCGAGGAGAAGCGCTCGTCGGCGGCGACCTGCCAGTCGACCTCCACGTCGCGGGAGGGCATGCCGCCGCGTCCGTCGCCGCCGAGCGGGTCGAGGGCGAGACGGGTCCAGAGCACGAACCCGTCCGCCGAAGGGTCGCCGGAGGCGACGCCGAGGGTGAACGGGTCGCCCTTCAGCGCCCTGGACGTGCCGGCCGAGGCGCCGGCTGAGGTGAGGGGGCCGGTGCCGGTGAGAAGGCCCGCGGTCGCCGCCGCGAGGAAGGATCTGCGGTCCACGCTCCAGGTATGTCCGGCCCGGCTGACCCCGCCATGACGGCGGGGGCACGTCCACGTGAACAGCGTCCGTCAGGGAGCGGGGACGGCCTCCCGGGCCGGCTTTCGAGGACGAACCGCGAGCTACGGGGTCCGGAGGCGACGGGCCCGCGCGAGGGCGGACGCGCGCGACGGCGGGACTGGTTCTCCGGCGTGGGCCTAGAGGGCGAGGGCGTGGCGCAGGGCGGCGGCGGTGGTGAAGGGGACGCCGGTCATGCCGGCGAGCCGGGCACCCTCGACGTTCTCGGGCCGGTCGTCGATGAACACGATGTCGGCGGGATGCGCGCCGAGCCGGTCGGCGAGGTGGTCGTAGATGTCCCGGCCGGGTTTGACCAGCCCGATCCGGCCGCTGTAGACGCGGTGCGGGATGGCGGCGATCCATGGCAGCCGGTCGAGCCCGTCGGCGGTGCGGGCGGGGGCGTTGGACAGCAGCGCCACGGCGGTGCCGGCCGCCATCAGCTCACGCAGGATGGCCACCGTGCCCTCGTCCGGGTGCGACCAGCTCGCCACGTCGAGCGCGCTCAGCCGGTCGATCTCCGCTGGGCCGGCGGACCGGCCCAGCACCGCCGACCAGTAGTCCGCGTCGGTCAGCGAGCCCCGGTCGTAGTCGAGGCGGTGCTTCCAGTAGCCGGCCCGGAACGTCTCCAGGTCGATGCCGGCCGTGCGCGCCATCGCCTCGACCTCGGCGTCGGGCTGGTCGAGGGACAGGACGTTGCCGTAGTCGAACACGATCCACGTCATACGAGGAATGGTCGCAGATGCGACGTGATGGCGGGGCAGCCCAGGTACTTGCCGGCGGTGTGGAAGTCGATCCAGTCGAGGTCGACCAGTTCCTCGTGGTCCACCCCGGAGAAGCTGTCGCACAGGCCGGGCGGGATGGCGGCGATGTCGTCCTTGTCGGCGATGTTCACCCAGCGGGCCACGCCGGGGGGCCGCTCGCCACGTCCGTTGACCGGCGCGGGCAGCAGGCGCTCGAAGACGACGTCGCGCATGCCGAGCGGGCTGCCCAGGGTGACCAGCAGCTCCACCTTCAGGCCGGGGTCGGACCAGAGCGCCTCGTAGGCGACGACGCTGCCGAGGGAGTGCGCGATCACCACGCGGGGATTGTTGCGGCGGATCGTGCCGGCGACGGCGTCGCGGCAGCTCTCGCGCCTGCCCGCGTCGGTCAGGTAGGCCGCCACCTCCGGCGCGAACAGCGCGGCGAACGCCGCCGACCTGCTGTCGAGCCGGGTCAGCAGCCAGCCGGTGAACGTCCTGAGCGCCCCCGTGACGTGCTCGCCCACGCCGAGCTGCCGGGCCCAGCCGGCGAGCACCTGGTGCGCGGGCGCCTCCATCGCGACGAGCTGCCGCGGATCGGCGGAGCGCGGCCGGCCGTCGTGCAGGAGGTGCGCGTAGTAGGCGACGTCGCTGAGGTACGGCCGGGGCTCCCCGCCGAGGGCCGCGTGCAGGTAACGATCCCACTTGCGGCGCATCGCCTCGGCCGCGCCGGAGGCAGAGTTGCCGGCGGCCACGAAGTAGTCGTACTTGCCGATCCCGTGCACGCCGACGATGCCGGACACAGCGCCTCCCACCAGACCCCGGTACATGCCAGGCGAATAGTGGCACACCGGGCGGGCGTCCGCCTGCCCTTTTTCCTCTCCATGCCGTCCGTATGGCTCGTTCCCCGCAGGGCGGGCGAAGACGGGGGCCGCGGCCACGACTGGTCCGACTCGGCCACGCGGAACCGGCGCACCGCCCACCGCTGCGCGGCCGCGACCAGCTCACGCGCCGCCTTCGCGACGAGCCGCCCAGCTGCAAGCTGATCACATCATGAGCCCCTGGAACGAGGATGCCCGGCCCTCAGCTCAGCGGCGCGTCCGCCAGCCCACTGCCCGCGACCGCTCTGGTGGGGTTAGCGATCGGGCACACGTGGACGGTCATTGCCTGGTAGGACGAGGGGTGAACGTGAAAGCCTGTCCGACGCAAGAGATGGCGTGTCCCACTCTCAGTGTCGAGGATGTCCGATACGGGATGAAGTGCGAATTGTTCTTGCGCCTGATACAGTTGGGCTATCCTTAATACGTCATCCATCAATCCTATGCGCGTCCAGGATTACAAAGTTCTCTGAGGCATCTTTACCCCTAGCAGTCTGCAGTGCTTTCTCGACCTGAGGCTCAGGCTTGCCAGAGGACACGAAGAAGCTAGGACTGAATATTGATATTTGGATGTCCGGCCACCCATTCGCAGTCATCTCAACCCATTGCGCAGGGCGCCGGTCGGAGACTTTCCACCCACGCGCCTGCAGGCGCCTAGTAGCTTCGAGCAGTGCCGACTCGGCGTTTGAACTGCCAACATCAGCTATGACGATTCGAGTTACTACTGTAGTGCTGTCAAAGACGGCTTCGGTTTTGGTTTCGGCCAAGACCTTGCCGGCGCTCCGCATATCGCGAGTAACTGCATCGTCCACGTCTAGTGTGGCACCCCACAGGCAGCCAGTGAGGAGAAGAGGCGATATTAGGGCGATCACCCATCGCACAAATACGTTTCTCTTCAATAACTTAACCTTACTGTCCGATTTCAGTTCAGAGACTGTGCACTATTGCGCAGTTGTAAATGGATAGCACTTCTGGGCGACGCAACGCCAGTACTCGGACGCAGAATCATCTACCCACCCCTGGAAGGCGCCCTTCCCAAAGAAGGCTTCATATCGACGCTGGGCAGGACCCGAGTGCGCCTTGCTGGCCTGGTAGCCACTTTCGGCCCACTTTCGGAATTGAGCCGCGTTCCCTACACACCCGCAATAGGCGAGCGTTGCCTCCCAGTCATTGAGTGGCCTCAGGCGCCCGGTTGTCGAATCTGTTATCCTGTAGGTTTCCTTCACGTCTCGCATACGAGCAGCAGCCAGCGATATAGCCATCCGAGGGTTTTTGGTAATCAGGTTTGCAATGTCTCGATTGCTCATCTTACGCTGATCATACTCGCGCTTATAGTACTTATCCAGCAGTTTTCTGACTTTGTATACCTCCAGCTGCGATAGGCCCCATCCCTGCTTTTCATTGTCGCCGAATAGCCATACACCAACACTCACGATAGGGCCTTCATTCGGCTCCAGATGAATGCCTTCATAGATCAAGAGTGCCGCGAGAGCATTTGGATGAATGCCGTGCCGCTTGGCGGCCTCGGTTATGTACTTATTGTACTTAAGAAGTAGCATATAGTCGTTAAGGTGAGGGAAATATCCGCTTACCTTCCCCGCCTTCTTGCTCAAATAATAGGCTTTGCCGCTGGCACTTACCTTGACTCGGCTGGGGTTGAAGCTGCGAAGGCCACCAACAGAGACCCAGAGCGACGCCTTCTCTTTGCTGCTCAACTCAGGGTTCCAGACTGCCAAATACGTCTCGCGAACCTTCTCGCTGGCGTCCCAGAAGTTGGGCTGGTCCACTGGTTCGCCATTGGGCATGAGACCTCGCCTTTTGGCCTCGTCATCGGTGTAGATACGCAGCCATGACGTAATGATGACCCCGAAGCAGCCGGCCGCGTCGCAGCCCATGGCGCCGCCGCCTATGTCATCTCTGGAGCAGGCTCTTCCAATGCATAGGCCGCTGCTGCCGCCGCCTCCGCTGATGATGATGCCGTTGCGGGCGTAGGATTCGGCGACTTCTTGTGGGTCTCGGCTGAGGTCATACTCAGGGCCGCCGGTTCTGCTGAGGTGGTCGGTGTAGTGGCCGGTGGGGTCGATGCCGGTGAGGGGGGAGGCGTTGGCGTAGGTGTAGCGGTTGGCCTGGACCGAGGGGTTGGGGGTGAGGGTGGCGGTGTCGCGGCTGGTGAAGGTACCGGTGCCGGGCTGGT
>NZ_KZ559476.1:263646-295694 GCF_002850745.1 Nonomuraea indica | reverse complement strand
ACCGCCGGACAATCTTTGGAAATGGGGTCTCACCTTCGGGTGAGGCCCCATTTCTGTTTCCGGGCGCAGTGCCGAGAACCTCGGCGTTCTGCCCGATCGGCCTGGTGAACCGCACCCCCATGACCGGGCGGTAGCCGTGAACCCACAGTCACCGGGGGCACCGGCTCATCACCCAGAGTCGGGGGACGCGTCGTGTTAACCCATGGACAGAAAGCGCCCCCGGCCGCCGAAGCGGGCCGGGGGCGGGTAGGTCAGTTGGGGAGTACGAGGAGGGCGTCACCGACGGGGCGTTCGGCGCCGTCCGACGGGCGGTTGACGACCTTGCCCTTCACCACCATCGCCGTCGAGCCGCCGCCGTCCAGGTTGATCGCGTCCCGGGCGCCCATCCAGCGCATGAACTGCGCCGCCTCGATGAAGCTGGCCCCGACCGTCACACCCGGCTGGCGGCCGTCGATGGTGGCCAGGATCAGGGTGCCGTTGCGGGCGGTGCCGAGAAGGGTGCGCGGGTGGCGGCGGAGGATCATGTTCATGGAGTCGTGCCCGTCGCGCTTGGCGGTGATCCGGGTCTTGCCGTTGCGGACCAGGCCCACGCCGCCGGCGATCACGTGCAGGTCCGGGGTGAGCTTGATCGCCCTGCCCTTGCGCAGGTCGACGACCTTGGTGTCGAGCCTGAGGGTGGCGCCTGCCGGGGCGTACGCGGCCAGCCACTCGGCGGCGACGCCGGTGCCGTGCAACACCTGCGTGCCAGGCTGGACGGCGGCGCCGGGAGCGCGCACGCCGACGACCTTGCCGGTCGCGTCGAGCACCACGTCGGTGCCGTCGTCGGCCGGGGTCTTGGCACCCCACTCCTGGGTGTAGAGGACGAGCTCCTCTGCCACGGCGGCCCGGTTGACGCCGTTGACGGGCAGCTTGTCGCCGGACGAGGCGATGGCGGTGACGGTCGTCTTCAGCTCGGTCACGCGGGCCGCGCGGCCCTGCAGCACGACGGCGGACCGGCCGGGGACGGCCTCGCTGAGCAGCCTGCCCGCGACCACGGAGGCGCCGACCGGCTCGCCGCGCAGCTCCGCGGCCGTGTGGATGTTGAAGAAGCCGCCGTTGACCGCGGCCACCGCCTTGGCGGCCTTGGCCATCGCCGTCACGGTCTCCCGCTTGGCGACGCTGGCGCCGAGAGAGGCGGCGTACGAGCCGCGGAACGCCCTCGGGTTGATCATCATGACCTTGACGTTCCACGGACCGGTCGTCTTCAGACCGTCGTCGCCCAGGTAGTCGACCTTGACCTTCAGGCCGGCCTCCTTGAGCTTCTTGGCCATGTCCTCGGCCTTGGCCTTCTCCTCCAGCTTCCACAGCCCCACCCGCACCATGTAGACCTCCTGGGCGGGGGCGTCGGCGACCTGGGGGCGCACGACCTTCTGCAGAGCGGCGACCTCGCCGGTGGCCTCGACCTCGGCCAGCTTGGCCTCGGCGGTGTGCCGCATGCCGTAGTCGCGGCCGCTCGGCATGAGCACGGTCACGGTGTAGCCGTCGGTGGCGCGGCCGGCCTTCACGTCGTACAGGTCGATGCCCGGGGTGACGCTCGTCATCGTCCTGGTCGGGACAGACGGGACGCCCAGCGGGAACCTGGCCGAAGGGAACTTCACCGACGGCTGCTCGGCGGCGGCGACGGGCACGGTGGTGACCGTGAAGGTTGCGGCCACGGCGAGGCCTGCGGCGAGGATGCGGCGAGACATGAAAACTCCAGAGGGCGGACAAACGGACCGCACCATCCTGTCGTGATCATGGTGCTGGAGTGAGGGAAACACGCCAAACGGGTGGGAGAGGTTACGAGATTGACACCCCCACGCGGTGGGGTGGCTGATGACGCGTGCCGCCTATGATGGGGACATGACCCGCGTCAGCATGTGGTGGCGGCCGGTGGACGGCCGCTGACCTCACATGCTCGGGCCGTCCTCAGGACGGCCCCGGCGCGCGGGGTCTCTCCCCGGGGACGGCATTGACCCCAAGGAGAGACCATGGACCACGTCGTGCTCACCGGAGACCGCCCGACCGGGCCGCTCCATCTCGGCCACTATTTCGGCTCGCTGGCCAGCCGTGTCGCCCTGCAGGGCACCTGTCCGATGTACGTGCTGGTCGCCGACTACCAGGTGATCACCGATCGCGACGTGCCGGGCGCCATCCAGGCCAACATCACCGCCCTGCTGCTCGACTACCTGGCCGTCGGGCTGGACCCGGCCAAGGTGACGATCTTCCAGCACAGCGCCGTTCCGGAGCTGAACCAGTTGCTGCTGCCCTTCCTCAGCCTGGTGTCGGTGGGGGAGCTGCGACGCAACCCCACGGTGAAGGACGAGATCGCGCACAGCAGCCAGCAGGCGGTCAGCGGCCTGATGTTCACCTATCCGG
Source organism: Nonomuraea indica (assembly GCF_002850745.1). GTDB lineage: Bacteria > Actinomycetota > Actinomycetes > Streptosporangiales > Streptosporangiaceae > Nonomuraea > Nonomuraea indica. The sequence continues at coordinate 293,297 of NZ_KZ559476.1, read as the reverse complement.
TGCATCAGGCGGCCGACATCCTGTTCTGCAAGGGGACGCTGGTGCCGGTGGGCCGGGACCAGCTCCCGCACCTGGAGGTGACGCGGATGGTGGCGCGGCGCTTCAACGAGAGGTACGGGCCCGTCTTCCCGCTGCCGGAGGCGATGCTGGGCGAGAGCCCGCTGCTGCGCGGCCTCGACGGCGGGAAGATGAGCAAGAGCCGGGGCAACGCGATCGCCCTGTCGGCCACCCCGGACGAGACGGCCGCGCTCATCCGGAAGGCACGCACGGACTCCGAACGGCTGATCACGTTCGACGAGGCCGCCCGGCCGGAGGTGGCCAACCTGCTCACGCTGGCCGGGCTCTGCCTGGGCCGCGCGCCGCAGGACGTCGCCGTCGAGATCGGCGACGGCGGCGCGGTGGCGCTGAAGAAAGTGGTGACGGAGGCGGTCAACGAGTTCCTGCGGCCGATCCGGGCGCGACGGGCGGCGCTGACCGAGACCGACGTCCGGGCGGTGCTGCGGGAGGGCAACGAGCGGGCCCGTGAGCGGGCGGTCGTCACGTTGGAGGAGGTGCGCGACGCGATGGGTTTCTGACGGTCGCTCCTGACGGTCGTTCCTGACGGTCGCTCCCGGCGTCGCAATGGGCGCTCCAGGTGTCGTGATCCTCCCGGTGGCACGCGGTCGCTCGTGGTGTCGTGGTCGCCGCCGGTGTCGCCCGGCCGCTCCGGGTGTCGTGGTCCTGCCGGTGTCGCGAGGTCGCTCGGGTGTCGCGTGGTCGCTACCGGTTGTCGCGGCGGAACGACTCCAGGGCGAGCAGTGCCACGTGCAGCGACAGGCACGACTCGACGTCGTCGAGGTCGGTGTCGAGGATGCGTTCGAGGCGGCGGAGCCGGTCGTAGAAGGCGGGCCTCGACAGGTGCGCCTTCTGCGCGGCGACCGCCTTGTTGCGCCCGGCGTCGAGGTAGACGCGCAGGATCCGGGTCAGGTCGCCGCCCCGCTGGGCGTCGTGGGCCAGCAGCGGCCCGAGCTCCCGTTCGGCGAAGGTCTGCAGCCGGGCGTCGTCGCGCAGGAGGTGCAGCAGGCCGCGCAGCCGCAGGTCGGGCAGCCGGTAGAAGGGGCGGCCGTCGGGCTGGCGGACCGCGACGTCGGCCACCTGCTCGGCTTCGAGGAAGCTGCGCCGTACGTCGCGCAGGGACTCCACCACAGAGCCGGCGGCCAGCACGAACGCGCCGCCGATCTTGGAGAGCGTGCGCAGTCGTTCGGCGAGGGCGGTCAGTGCCGGCTCGGCCTGGGTGCGCGGCGGCAGCGGCAGCAGGACCCCGATGCGGTCCTGGTCGAGGGCGCCCACGAGGGCGGGCAGCTTGGCGTCGCGGCAGGCGGCGGCGGTGGCCTCGGCCAGCTCGCCGAGCTGCGCCTGGCCGTCGAGGGCCTGGTCCATCGGGTCGACGGGCCGGATGACGACGCTGACCAGCTTGCGGCCGGTCAGCGGCACGCCGACGGCGCGGGCGCGCGCCGCCGCCTCGTCGGGGTCGGCGTAGGCGTGGGTGAGGATGCCGGTGATGATGGTGCCGTGCGCCTGCCGTTCGAGCGACTCCTGGTGGCGTTCGAGCAGGCGGCCCAGGGCGAGCGTGGTGGCGGCCCGCTCGGCGAGCACCAGGTCGCGCGGCGACGGCGGCGCCTCGCAGAGCAGGATGAGCCGGCCCCAGTCCTGGCCGCGCGCGCCGACGGTGGTGACGAGCCAGCCGGAGGCCGGGTCGTAGGCGGTGCGCTCGGCCGGGGCGACCGCCCGTGACCTGGTCTCCCAGCCGGCCAGCAGGGTGCCCGTGTCACGGCCGGCCGACTCGCAGGCCAGCACCTGGTGGGCGAGGTTCTCCAGCAGCACCGGACGGCTGGACAGCCGGGCGACCTGGGCGAGCACCTCGGCGGGCGAGGCGCCCTCGACCGACAGCTCGGTGAACACCTCGTGCAGTTGCTCGGAGGCGCGCAGCTCTTCGAGCTGGATGTCGATGATGCGGGCGTGCACCGACTCGGTGATCTGCACGAACGGCGTCTCGCGGGTCAGCACGACGAGCGGCAGGCCGTGCGCCTCGGCGGCCTTGACCACGGCGGGCGGCAGCTCGCCGACGAATCTGCGGCCCAGCTCGACGATGAGCCCGGCGACGCCCACGGACGACAGCTCGGCGATGTAGTCGGCCAGCTTGCCCGGGTCCTGGGGCAGGGCCACCCCGGTCGTCAGCACCAGCTCGCCGCCGCGCAGGAGCTGGGCGATGTCGGCGATCTCCCCGACGTGCACCCACCGCACCTTGCTGTCCAGCCGATCGGCGCCGGCGACCACGCGCGGGTTGCCCCGGCGCACGGTCTCCAAGGCGAGCACGTCGGCGATGGTGGGCAGCACGAAAAGAGCCTATCCGATCAGCCTGTAAGATCGCCTATCTGCCCATTTACAGACTGAAGGGTGATTCCCTGGAGCGGTGCAGCCGGGCCTCCAGGCCGTCGAGAACCGACACCAGCCCGAAGTCGAAGCTGATCTCGCGGACCGTCCGGGCCGGGAGGTCGTTGACCTCGGTGAGGCGGTCGAGAAGGTCGGGGAAGTCCTTGGCGACGCGCGCGAACGTCTCGCGCATCTCCTTCGGGTCGATCTCCTCCGCGCCCATCGTCTGCTGCCAGGCGACCTCGGGGATGACCATGCCGAACACGTACGCGGTGAGCGTGGTGTTGGCGTAGTCGATGTCCAGGCCCTGGAACCCCGCCTGCCGGAAGCTCCGGCGCATCAGGTCGGCCATCGCCAGCGCGTTGGGGCCGAGGGCGGGCAGGCGCCCGAGGAGCGCGGCCATCCACGGGTGGGCGAGGATGACGGCCCGCATGCTGTGGGCGAAGGTGGAGGAGGTCTCGCGCCAGCCGGCCTCCTCGGGGACGGGGAGCGAGATCTCGCCCCAGATGGCGTCGTAGGCGAGCTCCAGCAGTTCGTCCTTGTTCTCCACGTACCAGTAGACGCTCGTCGCGCCGGCGCTCAGCTTGGCGCCGAGCTTGCGCATGCTGAGGCCGTCGAGCCCTTCGGCGTCGAGCAGTTCGAGCGTCGCGCGGACGATCTCCTCGCGGCTGCGGCCGGAGGTCCGGGCGCTCTGGCGGGGCTCGCGGAGCCATACGGAGGAGATCTGGGGGCCGCTCATGCTCTCAGAATAAATCCCCTCGCACAGTGTGCGAGATTCGTCGTACAGTGTGCGAGTGAAATCGAACGTTGTGCGAGAAGACTCGAATGCCGGACGGGACCCGCGGCGCTGGTGGATCCTCGTCGTGCTGTGCCTGTCGCTGTTGGTGCTGGTCGTGGACAACACCGTGCTGAATCTGGCGATCCCCAAGCTGATCAGCGACCTCGGGGCGAGTCCGGGGGACATCCAGTGGATCCTGGACGCCTACGTGCTGGCCTTCGCCGGGCTGCTGCTCACCGCGGGCAGCCTGTCCGACAGGTACGGGCGCCGTCGGTTCCTCGTGATCGGCCTGGTGTTCTTCGGCGGCGCGTCGCTGCTCGCCGTGCTGGTCTCCGAGCCGTGGCAGCTCATCGGGGCGCGGGCGCTGATGGGCGTGGGCGGGGCCATCCTCATGCCCTCCACACTGTCGATCCTCATGACGGTCTTCGACGAGGGCGAGCGGCGCAAGGCCATGGCCGCCTGGAGCGCCGTCGCCATGGTGGGTGTGATCGCCGGGCCCACGCTGGGCGGGTTCCTGCTCGACAACTACTGGTGGGGTTCCGTCTTCCTGCTGAACGTCCCGATCGCGGCCGTCGCGGTGCTGGCCGCGGTGACGCTGATGCCCGAGACCCGCAGCGCGGGGCGGAAGATCGACCCGGTGGGCGTGGTGCTGTCGATCGTCGGCCTGACCTCCGCCGTCTATGTGATCATCGAACGCGAGTGGAACGTGCCGGTCATCGCGGTCGCCGTCGTCGCGCTCGCCGCCTTCGTGGTGTGGGAGCGGCGCTCGCCGCACCCGATGCTGCCGCTGGAGCTGTTCAGGAACCGCAACTTCAGCGGGGCGTCGTTCTCGATCCTGCTGATGTCCTTCGGCGCAGGGGCCGTGATGCTCATGCTGACGCAGTACCTGCAGTTCGTGCTGGGGTACGGGCCGATGCGGGCGGGGCTCGCGCTGCTGCCGTACGCGGTGGCGGCGGCCCTGTTCAACGGCGTGGGCGCGGCCCTCGGCCAGAAGGTGAGCAACCGGATCCTCGTCTCCGGCGGGCTGCTGGTCATGGCGGGCGGCTTCGCCGTGCTGGCGACCACCACCGGATACCTGCCGCTGCTCACCGGGCTGCTCGTCATGGGCGTGGGCGGCGGGCTCGCCGGCCCCGCGGCCTACGCCTCACTGATGGGGGCGATCCCGATGGAGCACGCCGGTGTCGGCTCCGCGCTGAACGACACGGTCCAACAGGTCGGCATGGCGCTCAGCATCGCCATCCTGGGCAGCGTGCTGGCCGGCGTGTTCACCGCGTCCATGCCGGAGGGCGTGCCCGAGGCGGCCCGCGCGTCGATCGGCGACGCCTTCAAGCTCGGCGTGGTCGAACCGGCCAAGGCCGCCTTCACCGACGCCGTGCACTTCGGCTCGTGGGTGGGTGGCGGGTTCTGCGTGGCCGCCGCGCTGCTGGCCCTGGCGGTGCTGCGGCCGTCCGCCCCCGCCGCGGCTGAGCCGGAGCCCGCGCAGGTCTGAGCCCGAGCCCGCAAGGGCTGAGCCGGAGCCCGCGCAGGTCCGGCTAGCGGACGCGGGGCTCGCGCATGCTCTGCAGGCTGTCGAGCTTGTGCATCCGCTCGTCGTGGCCGATCTGCCGCAGCAGGTCGGCCACCGAGCCGTAGCGGCCGTACTGCTCGGCGTAGGTGCCCGGGTCGGGCATGTGCTCCAGGTGGGGGTTGTCCGCGACGAAGGTCATGTACTCGTGTTCGGCGTGGTCCTCGAACTCGGCGTTGAGCCGGTAGCTCCAGTCGGGCCTGACCAGGAACAGCACCCACGACACGTGGTAGTAGACGAACGAGATCAGCCAGGGCGCCGCCCGGTGCAGCAGCCACGTCTGCCGGTGGCCGTGGCGCTGCACGAGGTCCTGCATGATCAGCAGGTGCCACTGCTCATTGTCCTGGTCGGCGCGGGCGTCCACGATCCGCTCGAAGACCCGCTTGGCGAGCGCGGAACGCCCCGCGTGCCGGTGCACCGCCCAGTAGCCCATCCGCTCCCACGCCTGGTACGGCACGCGGGCGATGATCTCCAGCATGGCGAATTTGGTGAACGAGCCACGCCGGCCGTACAGCAGGTCCACCGGCTTGAACATCATCTTGGCCAGCAGGCCGTAGGCCATGCGCGGGGTGTCCAGGGTCTCCTGCTGGGCGAGGCGCAGCTCCGCCGGGCCCAGCTTCGGCGGGCCGGAGGGGGCTTCGGGGCGGTGGTCGATGGTGAGCGTCATGTCCGTCTCCTCTGGGCGTTCCGGTCGATGTCCTGATCGTGGGTCATCGGCCCCCTCCCGGTCGTCGGCCGCCGGTGGTCAATCACGGTGCCTCCCGTGGCGTACCGGCAGCGGGCGGCGTACGCCCGCGAGCGCACGGGAGATCCCCTAGGGGGTGACAGCCTGTAACGCTTTTCGTCGGCGAGCCGACACGATGGAGGGGCGAGGAACCGCCGGGCAGACGGGATACTCGAAGCATGTCGGAGCTTCTCGCGCGCCATCGGGCCGTCATGCCCAACTGGCTGGCCCTCAACTACAACGAGCCCATCGAGATCGTCAGCGGCAAGGGCAACCGTGTCGTCGACTCCGAGGGCAAGAGCTACCTCGACTTCTTCGCCGGCATCCTGACCAACATGATCGGCTACGACGTGCCGGAGGTGCGCGAGGCCGTCGAACGCCAGCTCGCCACCGGGGTCGTCCACACCAGCACGGTCTACCTGCTGCGCGGCCAGGTCGAGCTGGCCGAGAAGATCGCCCGGCTCTCCGGCATCCCCGACGCCAAGGTGTTCTTCACCAACTCCGGCACCGAGGCCAACGAGACGGCCCTGCTGCTCGCCACCTACGCCCGCGGCAGCGACCAGGTGCTGGCCATGCGGCAGAGCTACCACGGCCGCAGCTTCGGCGCCATCAGCGTCACCTCCAACCGGTCGTGGAAGAACAACTCGCTCTCCCCGCTCAACGCGCACTTCCTGCACGGCGCCGACCGGCACCTGGCCCAGTTCAGGGGCATGTCCGACGCCGAGTACATCCAGGCGTGCGTGGACGACCTGCGCCACGTGCTCGCCACGTCCGTCGCCGGGAACGTCGCGGCGCTCATCGCCGAGCCGATCCAGGGCGTGGGCGGCTTCACCATGGCCCCCGACGGGCTGTTCGCCGCCTACCAGGAGGTGCTCGCCGAGCAGGGCATCCTGTTCATCTCCGACGAGGTGCAGACCGGCTGGGGCCGCACCGGCAGCGCGTTCTTCGGCATCCAGAACCACGGCGTGACGCCCGACATGATGACCTTCGCCAAGGGGCTCGGCAACGGGTTCGCGGTCGGCGGCGTCGTCGCCCGCGGCGACCTCATGGACGCCCTGCCCGCCGTCGGTCTGGCCACGTTCGGCGGCAACCCCATCTCCATGGCCGCCGCCAACGCCACCCTCGACTACGTGCTCGACCACGACCTGCAGGCCAACGCCGCCCGCACCGGCGCCCTCATCGTCGACGGCCTGCGCGAGGCCGCGACCCGCCTGCCGATCGTCAAGGACGTGCGCGGCAAGGGCCTGATGTTCGCCGTGGAGCTGGAGAGCCCCGCCCAGGCGGCCCGGTTCATGGAGGAGACCAAGAAGGCGGGCCTGCTCGCCGGCAAGGGCGGCCTGTACGGCACCGCCATCCGCATGGCCCCGCCGCTCACGCTGACGGTCGAGGAGGCCGCCGAGGGGCTGGCCATCATCGTCAACGCACTCGAGACCATCAACGCAGAGGCAGCGCAGTGAAGTCAGTCAGCCACTGGATCGACGGAGCCCTCGCCGAGGGCGACACCTCACGCAAGGGAGAGATCTTCAACCCGGCCACCGGCGAGGTGGCCGGCCACGTCGCCATGGCGTCCACCGCGGACGTCGACGCGGCCGTGGCCGCAGCCGCCGCGGCCTTCCCGGCCTGGCGCGACGCCTCGCTGGTCAAGCGGACCCAGGTGCTGTTCCGCTTCCGCGAGCTCATGTACGCCCACCGCGACGAGCTGGCGGCGCTGATCTCCGCCGAGCACGGCAAGGTGCACGCCGACGCGCTCGGCGAGGTGGCCCGCGGCCTGGAGGTCGTGGAGTTCGCCTGCGGCATCCCGCACCTGCTCAAGGGCGGCTTCTCCGAGGGCGTCTCGACCCGGGTCGACTCCTACTCGATCCGCCAGCCGCTCGGCGTCGTGGCCGGCATCACCCCGTTCAACTTCCCGGCCATGGTGCCGATGTGGATGTACCCGCTCGCCATCGCCTGCGGCAACGCCTTCGTGCTCAAGCCGTCGGAGAAGGACCCGTCGGCGTCGCTGCTCATGGCCAGGCTCTGGCAGGAGGCCGGGCTGCCCGACGGCGTGTTCAACGTCGTCCAGGGCGACAAGGTCGCCGTCGACCGGCTGCTGGAGCACCCCGACGTGCGCGCCGTGTCGTTCGTCGGCTCCACGCCCATCGCCCGCTACGTCTACGAGACCGGCACCGCCCACGGCAAGCGCGTCCAGGCGCTCGGCGGGGCCAAGAACCACATGCTCGTGCTGCCCGACGCCGACCTCGACCTGGTGGCCGACTCCGCGGTGTCGGCCGGCTTCGGCTCGGCCGGTGAGCGCTGCATGGCGATCTCGGTCGTGCTCGCCGTGGAACCGGTCGGCGACGACCTCGTCAAGAAGATCGCCGACCGGGTCGACAAGCTGGTGGTCGGCCCCGGCGACGACCCGAGGTCGGAGATGGGGCCGCTCGTCACCCGCGAGCATCGCGACAAGGTCGCTTCCTACCTCGACCTCGGCCTCGAGGAAGGCGCCAAGCTGGTCGTCGACGGGCGCGAGACCGCCGTGCTGGGCGGCGGCACCGCGGCCGAGGCGCCGGGCTTCTGGCTCGGGCCGACCGTGCTCGACCACGTGCCGGCGGGTTCGCGGGTGCACACCGAGGAGATCTTCGGGCCGGTCCTGTCGATCGTCCGCGTCGGCTCGTACGAGGAGGGCGTGCAGATCGTCAACGGCGGCGAGTACGGCAACGGCACGGCGATCTTCACCAACGACGGCGGCGCCGCCCGGCGCTTCCAGAACGAGGTGGAGGTCGGCATGATCGGCGTCAACGTGCCGATCCCGGTGCCCATGGCGTTCTACAGCTTCGGCGGCTGGAAGGCGTCGCTGTTCGGCGACACGCACGTGCACGGCACCGAGGGCGTCCACTTCTACACCCGGGGCAAGGTCGTGACCTCCCGCTGGCTCGACCCCTCGCACGGCGGGGTGAACCTCGGCTTCCCGACCAACAAGTAGTCCGGCGCGTCTCCCCCCAGGTGCGGTCCCGGTAAGCTCCTGGACACGGCCCTAGGGGGGAGAGATCGTGGACCGCCGTACTTCCGTCGTGGCGCTCGCCGTCGCCGCCCTGGCCGCCGCCGTGGGCGCGGCCTCTCCCACAGCGGCTCCTCCCACGGCGGCCTCTCCCACGGCCTCGTCTCCCACGGCGTCCTCTGCCACACCGGCGGGGTCCACCGCCTCGCCGGTGACCAAGGGCTCGCCCACCCCCACGCCGCCGGCGAGTCCGGCCCGCAGCGACGGCACGCTGCAGATCCTCACCTACCACGGCTACGCCGACTACGCCGACACGACCGCCGAGTTCGAGAAGGTCACCGGCTGCCGGATCGCCCGTTTCGACACCGTGCAGACCGCCGCCGAGATGAGGGACAGGGCCGCCCAGCGCCCCTACGACGTCATCTCGGCCGGGCCCGCGCTCGCCGCCGAGCTCGTGGAGAGCGGCCAGGTGCAGCCGATCGACACGGCCGAGGTCGCCGGTTACACCGACCTGAGCAAGCGGTTCCGCGACATGTCCACCAAGTCCGGCAAGGTGTACGGCGTGCCCTACCTGTGGGGCTCCCACGAGTTCCTCTACGACTCCTCGCGGGTCAAGGACGGCGACGACCTGCGGCGGGTGTTCGACTCCGACGACGTGGCGCTCCAGGACAGCCCGCTGACCATCGCCGACGCCGCCCTCGCCGACGAGGACGTGGACGATCCGTACGAGCTGACCGAGGAGCAGCTCGACCGGGCCGTGCAACTGCTGGCCGAGCACGCCGAGCGCACCTACTGGCGCAACCCCCTCGACCTGGTCAAGGGCTTCGCCACCGGCCGGCTCGACTACGCCCAGGCCACCCCCTACTACCGGCTGCTGCTGGAGAAGGCGGGCAAGCCGGTCAAGGCGGTCACCCTGGCGCGGACCACCGGCTGGGTCGACTCCTGGATGCTCGGCGCCGGGGTGCCCGACACCGAGTGCGCCTACCGCTGGCTCGGCTACACCACCTCGGCCACGGTGCAGCGCAAGGCGGCGGCCTGGGTGGGGCTCGCTCCGGCCAACCCCAAGGCGTGCACGCGCGGCGCCAAGCGCGTCTGCGACGCCTACGGCGTGGGCAAGGACAGCAGGCTCGACCGCATCGCCTTCGCGGTGCGCCCGCCGGGCGGGTGCGCCGACGGCAAGTGCGCCGGCTACCAGGCCTGGATCGGCCACTGGCGGAAGCTGGCCGAGTAGGCCGGCACCGGGCCGTTCGCGCCCGCGGGTGAGCCAGGCGCCAAAATTCGACTGAATGACCAGTCAGTGAGTATGGTCGGTACATGAGAATCCTGCTCGTGGGAGCCGGCGGCGTCGGCTCCGCCGTCGTGCCCATCGCCGCCCGCCGACATTTCTTCGAACACATCGTCGTGGCCGACTCCCAACAGAGCCGGGCGGCCCGTGCCGTCGCCGCCGTGGACGACCCGCGCTTCACCGCCATCACCCTCGACGCCTCCGACCGCGCCCAGGTCGTGGCCGCCCTCCGCGAGCACCGCTGTGACGTGCTGTTCAACGCGGTCGACCCGCGCTTCACGATGCCGCTGTTCGAAGCGGCACTCGAAGCCGGAGCGCACTATCTCGACATGGCCATGTCGCTGTCCAAGCCGCACCCCAGCCGGCCGTACCAGGAGCCCGGGGTCAAGCTCGGCGACGAGCAGTTCGCGCGCGACGGCGAGTGGCGGGCCAAGGGCAGGCTCGCCCTCGTCGGGATGGGCGTCGAGCCGGGGCTGGCCGACGTGTTCGCCCGCTACGCCGCCGACCATCTGTTCTCCCGCATCGACGAGGTGGGGGTGCGCGACGGGTCCAACCTCGTGGTGGAGGGCTACGACTTCGCGCCGACGTTCTCCATCTGGACCACGATCGAGGAGTGCCTCAACCCGCCCGTCGTGTGGGAGGACGGCCGGTGGCGCACCACCGAGCCGTTCAGCGAGCCCGAGGTGTTCGACTTCCCGGCCGGCATCGGGCCGGTCGAGTGCGTGAACGTCGAGCACGAGGAGGTGCTGCTCGTGCCGAGGTGGATCCCGGCGCGCCGGGTGACGTTCAAGTACGGGCTCGGCGAGGAGTTCATCGGCGTGCTCAAGACGCTGCACAAACTGGGCCTCGACAGCGCCGACAAGATCAGGGTGGGCGGCGCGGAGGTGGCGCCGCGCGACCTGGTGGCCGCCAGCCTGCCCGACCCCGCGACCCTCGGCGACCGCATGCACGGCAAGACCTGCGCCGGCACGTGGGTGAAGGGCGTCGGCAAGGACGGCCGCCCGCGCGAGGTGTACCTGTACCACGTGGTGGACAACGCCTGGTCGATGCGCGAGTACGGCGCGCAGGCCGTCGTCTGGCAGACCGCCATCCACCCGGTCGTCGCGCTGGAACTGGTCGCGAACGGGGTGTGGAAGGGCGCGGGTGTGCTCGGGCCGGAGGCGTTCGACGCGGTGCCGTTCCTCGACCTGCTGCACGAGTACGGCTCGCCGTGGGACATCCGCGAGACACCCCGCCAGGCGGCCTAGCGCATGGGGCACTGCTCGACGGCCTGACCCTCGTGATCACGCGCCGGGGCGGCCGTCGGTGAGGCCGCCCGATCCGGCCCCCGGGTGGCCTGGCCGGCTTCCGCTCCGTCCGCGCACGCCGGCGAGCTAGCGGCCGGGGAAGGCGACCACGGTCGCCAGTGAGGCCGGCATGAGGGCCTCGGCGCAGTCGGCGCAGGCCATCACGGCCGAGTCGTCGGGGAGGCGGCCCACGCGGACGCGTGGCCTGGGCCACCTCTTGTGGCAGACGACGCAGGCGTCGCCCTCACGCTGTGCCCAGCTGAGGTCATCAGGGTCGAACGTCACCATGTCCTGCGCCGTTCCTGTCGGGCCCCAGTTCATCACGCTCCCCGCGGTGATCGCGCACCCGTATACCGGATCCGTTATAACCCCGACCAGCCGCGTGATCGTCTAGCTGAGCGTCAAGCCAGGGTGAATTCTCTACCCGGTGGCAGCGGCGTACACCAACAAAAACGGGCATCCAGCTACAAGCTGGACGCCCGTTTCGTAAGGGTTTCTACAGTCCCGCGAACGCCTTTTCCAGGATGCCGAGCCCCTCCTCCAGGAGCTGCTCCGGGATGACCAGGGGCGGCAGGAAGCGCAGCACGTTGCCGTACGTGCCGGCGGTGAGCACCAGCAGGCCCTCGGCGTGGCAGCGCTTGACCACCTCGGCGACGGCGGCCGGGTTCGGCTCCTTGGTGCCGGGCCGGACCAGCTCGATCGCGATCATCGCGCCGCGCCCGCGTACGTCGCCGATCACGTCGAAACGCTCGCGCAGCGCCTCCAGCCGGGGGAGCATGATCTCGCCGATCCGGCGGGCGCGGGCGACCAGGTCCTCCTCCTCGATGGTCTCCAGTACGCCGAGCGCGGCCTCGCAGGCCAGCGGGTTGCCGCCGTACGTGCCGCCGAGACCGCCCGGGTGCACCTTGTCCATGAGCTCCGCCCGGCCGGTCACCGCGGCCAGCGGCAGGCCGCCCGCGATGCCCTTGGCGGTGCAGATGATGTCCGGCACCAGGCCCTCGTCCTCGCAGGCGAACAGGTCACCCGTGCGCGCGAACCCGGTCTGCACCTCGTCGGCCACGAACACGATGCCGTTCTCCCGGCAGAACTCGGCGATCCTCGGCAGGAACCCCTTGGCCGGCTCGATGAACCCGCCCTCGCCCGCGATCGGCTCGATCACCACGGCGGCCACGTTGCCCGCGCCGATCTGCTTGTCGATCATGTCGATGGCCTGGGCGGCGGCCTCGGCCGCGCAGTTCTCCGGCCCCGTCGGCCAGCGGAACGGGTAGGCCAGCGGCGCCCGGTAGACCTCGGGCGCGTACGGGCCGAACCCCTGCTTGTACGGCATGTTCTTGGCCGTCAGGGTCATGGTCAGCAGCGTCCGCCCGTGGTAGCCGTGGTCGAACACGACGACGGCCTGGCGACCGGTGGCGTACCTGGCGACCTTGACCGCGTTCTCCACCGCCTCCGCGCCGCTGTTCACCAGGAACGTGCGCTTGTCATGGTCGCCGGGGGTCAGCTCGTTGAGCTTCTCGCAGACGCGCACGTACGACTCGTACGGGGTGACCATGAAACACGTGTGGGTGAAGTCGGCGACCTGCCGCTGGACCCGCTCCACCACGCGAGGGGCGGCGTTGCCGACGTTGGTCACGGCGATGCCGGAGCCGAAGTCGATCAGCGTGTTGCCGTCGGCGTCCTCGATCACGCCGCCGCCGGCGCGGGTCACGAACACCGGCAGCGTGGTGCCGATGCCGTTCGGCACGGCGGCCTGCTTGCGGGCCAGCAGCTCCTGCGACTTGGGTCCGGGGATGGCGGTCGCGAGGCGACGCTCCTGCGGAATGCTCATACCTCCGACGGTACGGCCCCCCTTGAGCTGCGCTTATCTGTCGATATGGCAGACTGGGAGGGCTTGCTACGCCGGAATGGACAACTTCGAGGTCATGGCGCCTTCGCTGCGGGTCGTGGTGCGACGCACCGGGCTGCGGCCCATCACCGGGTCGCTCGATCGGGTGGTGCGCTGGGTGGCGGTCAGCGAGCTGGAGGATCCCACGCCGTTCCTTGAGGGGGACGAGCTGCTGCTGACCACCGGGATGCGGCTGGAAGGCGACCTTTCCGGATATGTCGCCCGGTTGGTGGCGCGGGGGGTGGCCGGGCTGGCCTTCGGCGTCGGTCTCACCCATGAGGACGTGCCGCCCGGCCTGGTCCGGGCCGCCTCGGCGGCCGGGCTGCCGCTGCTGGAGGTGCCGCGCGAGACGCCGTTCATCTCGATCAGCAAGGCGGTCAGCGAGCTGCTGGCGGCCGAGCAGTACGAGGAGATCACCCGGGCCTTCGCCGCCCAGGGGCGGCTCACCCGGGCGGCGCTGCGTCCCGAGGGCATGCACGCGGTGATCGACCGGCTGGCCAGGGAGATCGGCGGCTGGGCGGCGCTGCTGGACGAGAGCGGCGAGGTGCGGCACGCCACGCCGGGGGCCGAGGCCGACGCGGTGACCGCCGAGCTGGACCGCCTGCGCGCCGCCCGCCCCGCCGCCCCGCACGCGCCACCCGCTCCGTCCCCGACGCCAGGGCTGCCGTCGAGCCTGGCGATCTCCGGGCCGGGCCGGCACATCGTGGTGCAACCCCTGGGCGGCGGGCCGCGCCCGCGGGGATTCTTCGCCGTCGGGGCGGTGCGGCCGTTCTCGCCCGTCACCCAGACGGTCGTCAACGCCGCCGGATCCCTGCTGACCCTGGCACTGGAGCAGGGCGGCGCCCGGCTGGAGGCCGAGCGCCGGGTCAGGTCCGCCACGCTCGGGCTGCTGCTCGCCGGCGCGACCGGCCAGGCGCGTGAGGCGCTCGCCCCGCTCGGCGGCCGGCTGCCGGACGAGCCGCTGGTGGTGCTCGCGGCCACCGCCGAGGCGCTGGACGCCCTGGAGACGCGCGCGTTCACCGCCCGCCTCCCGGCCGCGCGGCAGGACGGGCCCCCGGCGGCTCCGGCCAGGGCGGACGTGCGGGGCGGTGGTGAGGTGGTGGCACTCGTCGCCGAAGAGGCCGCCGACGAGGTCGCGGCGCTGACCGGCGGGCCCGTCGGGATGAGCGCGCCGTGCGCGTACGAGGAACTGGGCGGCGGGCTGGAGCAGGCGCGGCGCGCGCTGGAGGCCGGGAGCGACGGGGTGGTCCGCTACACCGAGCTGGCCGGTCAGGGGCTGCTGCGGCTGCTCGACCCGGCTGCGGCGCGGGCGTTCTCGGCGGCGCTGCTCGCCCCCCTCGTCAGGTACGGGGCGCGCGCCGACCTGATGGAGTCGTTGCGCGCCTACCTGGGCGCCAACGGCCACTGGGACGCGGCCGCGCAGCGGCTCGGCGTGCACCGCCACACCCTGCGCTACCGGATGAAGCGCGTGTCGGAGCTGCTCGGCCGCGATCTGGACGATCCGGGGGTGCGTGCCGAGCTGTGGATCGCGCTGGCCGCCGCCTCGGCGCCGGGCCCCGAAGGGGACGCCGGGCAGCCGGCGACGGCTACTTCTTGGCCAGGTAGCAGCAGATCGTGGCTGTGGTGACCGCCTCGTAGGTGCGGCCGTCGCGCAGGTGGCCGGCCCGCTCGAGGCTGATCGCGCCCTGGGCCGCCGCCCACAGCGCGTCGGCGATCTTGCGGGGCTGGGTCGGGACCAGGTAGCCGGCGGAGATGCAGTCGGCGATCGCCCGGTCGAGGATGTTGAGCGCCGCGCGGGCCAGGGTCCTGGCGCGCTCGCTGGGCTCGAAGCCGGGGATGGCCCGCTCGAACATGAGGCTGTAGTAGCCGGGCTCCGACAGGCACGCCTGCCGGTAGGCGGGGCCGAGCGCGGTGAGGTAGTCGAAGGGGTCGCGGCGCTGCGGCACCGCCTCCAGGAAGCGCCTGAACCGCTCGAACCCCTCCAGGTAGAGGGCCTCGGCCAGCCCCTCCCGGTTGCCGAACATCGTGTAGATGACGGTGGTGGTGCAGCCTGCCTCGGAGGCGATCCGGCGGGTGGTGAGGCTTTCGGGCCCATCGGTCACCAGCAGGTTGACCGCGACGTCGAGCAAGCGGGATCGCAGCTCGTCGTGGCTGGCCCGTTCGCCCAGAAGATAGGCGCCCTGAAGCCCAAGCGGCGCCGAGGAGGTCATGGGCCCACGCCTTTCTGCCAGGGGGCCCGCCGCGCTGGAGACCCGCACCCGTTGACTTAGCCACGGCGGAGCTTCTTCAAACCGCTCCGCATGGTAAACATCCCGAATTAGGTCTACTTCTGTTACATCGTGGGTAAAGGTGAGGCCCGCGCATCTCTGACTTGTACGTGACGGCCAGCGTGGCAGGCGGTGTTGTGCAACATGGCACAGAGCGCCGATCGCGGGGTGGCATAACGTCGGGGTATGGACGTGCGTACCTTCTGGCTCGCAGGACGCCCCGCCACCGGGGACGCCGAGCACACCGTGACCAATCCCCACGACGGTCGCGAGGTCGGCCGGCACTCGGTGCCCACCGACGCGCAGGTGGAGGAGGCCGTGGCCGCCGCCGACGCGGTGGCCCGGCAGGCGGCCGCGCTCCCGGTGCACGTGCGCGCAGAGGCGCTGGCGCACGTCTCACGCCGGCTGGCGGAGCGGGCCGAGGAGTTCGCCCAGCTCATCACCGCCGAGAACGGCAAGCCGATCCTGTGGGCGCGGGGCGAGGTGGGTCGCGCCGTGGCGACGTTCCGCTTCGCGGCCGAGGAGACCCGCCGCTGGTCGGGCGAGGTGCAGCGGCTCGACACCGAGCCCGCCGCCGCCGGCCGGCTGGCCTACGTCTCGCGGGTGCCGTACGGGCCGGTCCTGGCGATCACGCCGTTCAACTTCCCGCTCAACCTGGTCGCCCACAAGGTGGCCCCGGCCATCGCGGTCGGCGCGCCCGTCGTCGTCAAGCCCGCCCCCGCCACGCCGCTGACCGCGCTGCTGCTCGGCGAGATCCTGGCCGAGACCGACCTTCCCGCCGGGATGTTCTCGGTGCTGCCGGTCGAGAACGAGCGCGCGAGCGGCCTGGTGCGCGATCCGCGGCTGCCCGTGGTGTCGTTCACCGGTTCGGCCCCGGTCGGCTACGCCATCGCCGACCAGGTGCCGCGCAAGCACGTCACGCTGGAGCTCGGCGGCAACGCCGCGGCGGTCGTGCTGGCCGACGCCGACCTCGACTGGGCGGCGAGCCGTGTCGCCCTCTACTCCAACTACCAGGCGGGCCAGAGCTGCATCGCGGTCCAGCGGGTGATCGTCGAGCAGCCGGTGTACGACGCGTTCGTCGAGCGGCTGCTCCCGGCCGTGGGCGCGCTCGTCACCGGCGACCCGGCCGACGAGAAGACGCAGGTCGGCCCCCTCGTGTCGGAGGCGGCCGCCGAGCGGGTCGAGCAGTGGATCGACGAGGCGGTGCGCGGCGGCGCCCGGCTGCTCGCCGGCGGCACCCGCGAGGGCGCCACCATCGCCCCCACGGTTCTCGCCGACGTCCCCGCCGACGCCAAGGTCGCCCGCGAGGAGGTCTTCGGCCCCGTCATGGTCCTGCAGCCGGCCGCGTCGATGGAGGAGGCGTACGAGATGGTCAACGACTCCGCGTACGGCCTGCAGGTCGGGGTGTTCACCCGCTCGCTGGACGCGGCCTTCCGGGCCAACCGGGAGCTGGAGGTCGGCGGTGTGATCGTCGGCGACGTGCCCTCGTACCGGGCCGACCAGATGCCCTACGGCGGCGTCAAGGACTCCGGCATCGGCCGCGAGGGCCTCGGCTCGGCCATGCGCGACCTCACCTACGAGAAGGTCATGGTGATGACGGGGCTGACGCTCTAGCCGCAATGCCGTTGAGTCAGGGGTGGCTGGCCGGCAGGTGGGAGGGTGCGGCGATCTCGATGCTCATGGTGGGAGCCGGCGCGACGGCCGCCGGCGGTGGTGAGGGTGATCGTCGAATCGATCGCCCTGACCGCCGAGTATGGACGGGTGGGAGCCGTTGGTGCGGCGGCGCAGGATCGACAGGCGCCGGTACCGGTGATCGCGCTGATCAGGATGCGGGCGGCGAAGTTCCGGTCGAGCAGCACCAGCATGCCCGCGTGCTCAGGCTGGACAGCGGAACGGGGTGCCCTCCCAGCTGATCCACAGGTCTCCAGCGTTGCTCATACCGATGGTGTGGCGTTCGAGGAACTGAGTGAACGCCAGTGCCCCCGCCCACCCAGGGCACCCTTGCCGCCCCTTACGGAACCGATGTATCCGTAATGTGGCGCCGTCGAGGTTGCGTGCGAAGGGAGGGGCGGTCCACAATAAGGAACCATGAGTTCCGATACTACGGTTTCCGTAAAGAGCATGGTGTGGCATGGGCGGGGGGTTCGGCGCCGGGTACGGACGGCGTGGCGGGTGCCACCGCTCCATGTGTTCGTCGCCGTAAGTTCCGGGGCGCTGACGAGTGCGGCCGTACTCGAGCCCTCGCCGCTCCTGCTCGGAGTGACCCCAGCCGCCATGCCGGCGGTCGCATGAGCGCCACGGTCATCCGGGACGTGCGGATCTTCGATGGTGAAGGAATCGTGCCGCGCGGGTCCGTGCTGGTGCGTGACGGGCTGATCGCCTGCGTCGGGCAGGTGGACGTGCCGGGCGACGCACAGGTCGTTGAAGGCGAGGGCCGAACGCTCCTTCCCGGGTTGATCGACGCCCACACGCATGCGTTTCCCGGAAAGCTGGAACAGGCGGTGCGGTTCGGAGTGACGACCGAGCTGGATATGTTCTCAGTGCCGTCCATCCTGCGTCAGGTACGGGCCGAGGCCGCCAAGCCGTACGCGGCGGACCTGCGCACCTCCGGGATAGGGGCTACGGCACCCGGCGGGCATCCCAGCCAGTTCATGGCAGAGGTCTTCGGGGCGTTCCCGACGCTGTCCTCGGCCGAAGACAGCGTGCCGTTCGTTCGCGACCGCGTCGCCGAGGGGGCCGACTACCTCAAGATCCTCATTGAGGACGGTTCGGCCATGGGGATGCCGCTGCCGTGCCTCGATGCCGCCACGGTCCAAGCGCTGGTCGAGGCGGCTCATGCCCAGGGGCTGCTGGCCGTGGCGCACGCCACCACCCAGGCGGGCGCCGAACTGGCCGTGGCGGCGGGGATCGACGGGCTGACGCACGTCTTCCTCGCCGACGGCGAGGTCGATCGGCTGGCGGCGCGGCTGGCGGAGGCGGGGGTGTTCGTGACGGCCACCCTCGCCCTGTTCGAGTCCCTGGACGATCAGGCTGGGGCGTCGCTGGCCGCGGACGAGCGCATCGGGGCACGCCTGTCGCCCGAGTTGCGCGCCGCTGTCGGCCATACCCCTCCCGGATTCTCATCAGTGCCGGGGCTCGCCGTTCACACGGCTGAGACGACGGCGGCGCTGCACAGGGCCGGGGTGGCCATACTGGCGGGCACCGACGCCAACGACGGCCCGCACGGTGCTTTTCCCGTCGTCCACGGCGCCAGCCTCCATCGGGAGCTGGAATGCCTGACAATGGCGGGGCTGACACCGGTCCAGGCGCTGGCGGCGGCTACGAGCGTGCCCGCGAAACGCTATGGACTCGATGACCGTGGGCGGATCGCCCCGGGTCTCCGGGCCGACCTCCTGCTGGTCGAGGGTGATCCGGCGCAGGACATCACCGCCACCCGATCGATTGCCGGAGTGTGGCGTCAGGGACGGTCAGTCCCCTGCGCAACCGCATGGGAGCTCACGTGACGACAGGCCATCTCACGCTCGCCCACCGCCTCATGCCGGCCCCGGACGTCGCCGAACGCCACTCGATTGTGATCAAGGCGTCCCGGGACCGGGTCTGGGACGCCGTCAGCAACATGAAGGCCACGGACATCCGTCTCGCCAAGCCGTTGTTCGCCGTGCGAGACCTGCTCTCTCGCGTGCGGAACGGACACCCCCAGCGCGACCTGCCCGACTTCACCCCCCTCGCCGAGGATCCCGGCCGCGAGGTGGTGCAGGGTGTGATAGGCCAGTGGTGGCGCCTGGGCCGGGCGGAGAACGTCGCCTCCGTCGACGGCCCTGACGCCTTCCGCGCCTTCGACCGGCCCGGCTACGCGAAAGCCACGTTCAGCTTTCTGCTGGAGGATGTGAGTGACGGGCGGATTCGGCTGGTCACCGAGACCCGAGTGCAAGCCACCAGTCCGGACGCGCGACGGGCGTTTCTGCGGTACTGGGTGGTGATACGGCTGGGAAGTGGATTCGTCCGCCGCGCCATGCTCGCCGCCATCCGCGCCCGCGCTCTCAGCTCCTGACACCGGAGATGAGGCGTCGCCGAAGGACGGGCGTGGCGGCGGAGCCGGCGCCCGGCCGCACCGAGGACGTTCATGGGAGCAGCACCAGTTGCGCGGCGATGAGGACGTCGAAGACGCCGCACCACTCCGCGTACGACCGCGACACGACCGCGTCCCTCCTGAGATGGACGAAGTCCCAGACACCGTGCAGCAACCAGGCGCCGGCCACCAGGTAGCGGCCCAGGTCCGGCTCCGCCGCCAGCGCGGTCAGCGCCAGCGCGCCGAACGCGAGCACACCCAGGGCCTGCGCCCGGAACGCCCCGGAGCGGCGCAGGTCACGGGAGACGGCGCCCCACACCAGGACGGCCAGCGCCACCCCGGCGAGCACTGCCGGCGTCGGGACCACGTCCAGCGTCCGCAGGCCCACGTAGAGGACGACGAAGGCGATCAGGGTCGGCCACGACGCCCCCCGGCGCCGGATCCCCGCCACGACGAGGTAGACCAGGGGCAGCAGCAGGGCGATCTCGGCGAGCGCGGTGATCTCCCCGTCGGAGGAGCTCCCGGCCAGCCTCGCCGCCGCCGTCCCCACGGCCAGGGCGGTCGGCCAGCGCCGCAGCACGGCGGTCCAGCCGGGACGACGCGGCACGACGTCAGACACGGGCGGGGCCTCCGTACTCGTCACGCCGGCGGAGCATCACCAGGAGCATGAGCGGCAGCATCACGACGTGCTCCAGGAGCAGCAGCGAGCCGGCCGGGATCACGCCCGTCCACAGCAGGGGGAACAGGACCAGGGCGGGGACGAACATGGAGGCGGTCATCTCCAGGGTCGGCGCCCAGCCGTGGCCCCGGTACCGCATCCAGACGATCATCCCGGCCGACATGTCGACGGCCATCTCCAGGGCGGCCGGCTCCGGCCCCACCGGGAACTCCAGGTCCGCGAGGGCCAGGCCACCGCGCACGGCGGCGCCGAGCACCGCCATGCCGACGAACATCGCCGCGACCATCTCCAGGTAGTGGCGGGCGAACGGCCCCCAGCCGCGCCCGTGTGCCGCTGTCGCTCTCATGTCGCGCTCCTTCGAGGTGTACGAGGTGGGGGTATCCGACCACCAGAGTGCGGCAGGGCGGGACGGGCCAGTAGTGCCGCAACAGCACGTCCAGGCGTGGGGTTGTCACAAGATCGCATGACATTTGTCATCAGGGCCCGCGATACCCCCTCCGGCCCCGCGAACAGGGGAGAATGGCCGCGTGCGTGACGGGCCGGGCGGACGAGGGGCGGGGCTGGGCGGCTTCCGCCGATACACGTGGTGGAGCCTCACGGGAAGCATCACGGTCTCCCTGGTGCTCTTCGTCCGGGCATGGGCCCTGGACGACACGACGCCGCCGTGGGTGACGGCCGCCGGCGGCCTGGCGCTGGCCGTGCTGGTCGTGGCCGTCGCCGTGCTCCTCGCCCGCAGGCTCCGGCGCCCGCCCGTCGCCGCCGTGCCCGGCGACGGGGCCGCCGCGGATGAGGCGCCTGCGGGTCTGGACGACGGTGCCGTCGGCGCCGGTCAGGCGTCCGTGGGCGAGGATCACGGTGTCGTCGGCGCCCATGAGGCGTCTGCGGGTCAGGAGCACGGCGGGGCGGCGGCAGCGGGCTTCGCCTCCGGCCGTCCTCCGGCCGCCTGGCTGGTGGCGGGCGGGCTGGCCGCCGCCGTGCTCGGCGCGGTCCCGCTCGTGGTGCGCGACGACGGGCTGTGGTCGGTGGCCCCGGCGGTGATGGTGTCGATCACGGCGACGTTCCTGAGGCCGGCGCACCGGCGTACCCTGATCGCCGCCGCGATCGTCGCCGCGGCGACGATCGGCGGTGCCGCGGCCCTCATATCGGGGCGGGAGGGCTGGCTCGCCGCAGCGGCCTTCCCGGCCGGCATGGTCGCGTCCGTCGCCTGGATGGCGCTGAGCATGCTGTGGGCCTGGGACGTCGCCGACCGGCTGGACCGGGCCCGTCACCTGGCAGCCGAGCTGGCGGTCAAGGACGAGCGGCTGCGGTTCGCCGCCGACCTGCACGACATCCAGGGGCACCACCTGCAGGTGATCGCGCTCAAGAGCGAGCTGGCGGCGCGGCTGGCCGAGGCCGACCCGTCCCGGGCCGCCGCCGAGATGCGTGAGGTGCGACGCCTGGCGGCCGACGCGCTCCGCGACACCCGCGCCGTGGTGCAGGGGTACCGGCGCACGACCCTGGAGGACGAGATGGCCAACGCCGCGAAGGTGCTCGCGGCCGCCGGCATCGACACGGCCGTGGACCGTGACGGGGCCGCCGGCGCGCGCCCGCTGCCGGAGCCCGCCCGCCACGTGCTGGGCCTGGTGATGCGCGAGGCCACCACCAACGTGCTGCGCCACAGCCAGGCCCGCCGGGCGCGCATCGTCTACGGCGTCGAGGACGGCCGCGCCCGCCTGCTGATCGGCAACGACGGCGCCGCCGACCCGCCCCGGCCCGGCACGGGCACCGGGCTGCGTACCCTGGCCGAGCGGCTGCGAGGGGTGGGCGGCACGCTCGACTGGTGGCACGACGGTGACCGGTTCGAGGTGGCCGCGTCGCTGCCGGCCGCCCCGCCCGCGCGCCCGGCCGAGGCGGGGGCGCCGTGATCCGGCTGCTGATCGCCGACGACGAGGACCTCATCAGGGGAGCCCTGGCGGCTCTGCTCACGCTGGAGGACGACCTGGACGTCGTCGCCGAGGCGGCCACCACCACGGACGCGGTCCGGCTGGCGCGCGAGCTGCGGCCCGACATCGCCGTGCTCGACCTGGAGATGCCGCCCGCCGACGGGCTGAGCGCCGCGCGGGAGATCCGCGCCACCCTGCCCACCAGGATCGTCCTCGTCACCCGGCACGCCCGGCCCGGCGTGCTCCGCCGCGCCCTCGCCGCCGGGGTCAGCGGCTTCGTGCCCAAGACCACCCCCGCCACCCGGCTGGCCGAGATCATCCGCGACGTCGCCGCCGGCCGGCGGTACGTCGACCCCGACATCGCGGCCTCCGCGCTGGCCGAGGACGACTGCCCGCTGACCGAACGGGAACTCGAGGTGTTGCGCGCCTCCCGCACGGGCGCCTCGATCAACGAGATCGCGGCCCAGGTCCACCTCGCTCCCGGCACGGTGCGCAACTACCTGTCGGCCGCCATGGCCAAGCTCGGGGCCGGCTCCCGCCACGCCGCCGCGCACCGTGCCTGGGAGGAGGGCTGGATCTGACGCCCGCCCACCCGCCTGCCGCTGCCGTGCGGGCCGCTGTGGGGGAGCGGATCAGGCGCGTTCGGCGGTCGTGAAGAGGGTCCGCACGGCGTCGCCGAAGTAGGGGCCGTACATCGTGCGGTGGTCGTCGCTGTACTTGAAGCTGCTGAGGGACGTCAGCGTGCCCCTGCCGGTGCCGTGGTCGAAGCCGGACAGCCAGGGGCCGCCGCTGGAGCCGGCCGTCATGTCGCAGCCGAGGCCCTGGTCGCGGGTCTCGCCGTGGGGGTCGTCGCGCAGCCGTCCGGCGCAGTAGACCAGATGCTCGCCGTTGTACGGCGGGTCGGCCGGGTAGCCGAAGCCGAGGGCGTGGCCGCCGCGCGGGCGGTTGAAGGCGATCTCCTGGGCGCCCACCACGTCGGCGACGTGCCTGCCCGAGGAGGTGGCGAGGACCACCATGCCCACGTCGTAGCTGTCGTCGGCCGAGCGGGACCAGGGCCCGGCGACGAACATGCGGCGCGCCGGGTACCTCCCGTAAGGGTGGCCGCCACCGTCGCGGTATCCGGGCACGAACGTCCAGTTGTCGGCCCACCGGCCGGTGCCGTCCTTGACGCAGTGGCCCGCCGTGACGACCACGTCGCGGTTGGCGCTCCTGACCGTGCTGGCCGAGCAGACGAAGTCGGCCCCGTTCATCGTCATGAAGACGCGGCCGGTGGTCCTGGTCACCGCGCCGCCGGCCGACCAGCGCGCGCCGTACGTCGTCTGGTGCGGCCGGGCGAGGCGGTGCCGCGCGGAGGCCGGGCCGCGGCCGGGCGAGGCGAGGCGGTCCGCCGGACCCGCGCGGCCGGGCGCGGCGGTCACGTCCGTCCGGCCGGTGAGACCGCCGAGCAGCCCGCCCCTGGCGAACGGAGCCTGGAAGCCGGCGGGAGCCTCCGCCGAGGACCGCGTCAGCGGGCCGGCCAGGCGCCCGGCCACGGAGCCGGCCAGGTCGAGCGGCAGCGCCGCGGCCATCCGCCGCGGCGTCCAGTAGCCGAGCACCCGCCGCTGGTCGGCCGGGCCGCGGGCGGCCACGTGCTCGACGACGTCCGGCCGCCGTGCCGCCGCCTGGTCGGCCCGCGCCGCCCGGGGCCCGGAGTCGCGCGCTCCGGGCGGATGGTGGCCCGGGTGGACGGCGGCGGAAGAGGCGGGTCGCTGCGGGGGAGTCGCGCCGACGAGGGCGGGGCCCATCAGCCCCGCGACGAGCGGAACGGCCGCCAGCAGAGGGGAGCTCAGCGTCATGGCACCCGAGTGTGCACTACAACGTGTGCCCTTGTGACTACTTTCGGTAAAACGCCTCAGAGTGCGTTGGTGCGCTGCGCGGCCTGGTAGACGGCCTGCGCCTCGTCGCCGAAGAACGGGCCGAACATGAAGTCCGGGGCGAAGTTGTACTTGAAGCTGTTGACGGAGTTGAGCCAGCCGAGCCCGGTCGACTCGTCGAAGTTGCGGAACCACGGGCCGCCGCTCGACCCGCCCGTCATGGCGCAGCGCAGCCCGAGGTCCCGGGTCATGACCGTGTCGTCGAACGAGCGCCCGCTGCAGTAGATGAGCCGCGAGCCGTTGAACGGCGCGGCCGCCGGATAGCCGAAGGAGTACATCTGCTGCCGCCTGGCCTGGTTGAAGGCCACCCCCTGCCCGCCCACGACGTCGGTCAGCGTCCGGCCGTCGAGCGGCGCCACCACGGCGGCGGCGACGTCGAAGTTGATGTCCTCCCGGGCGTTCCACTGCTGGGTGGTCAGCAGCCTGGTGGCCACCCAGGTGCCGAAGGGCCGCCGGCCGTTGTCGAAGCCCGGCACGAACACCCAGTTGCGGTGGGCGGCGCCGTTCAGCTTCACGCAGTGTCCCGCGGTCATCACGACGCTCTCGTTGGCGCTGGTGACGGCCGTGCCCGAACAGGAGGAGTTGCGGCCGTTCGCGGTGGTGAAGAAGACGCGCCCCACGGTGCGCACGACGGCGCCGCCGTCGGTCCATCGCAGGCCGGGGCTGTTGGGCACCTGGGCCTGCTGGGCGACCTGCCGGACGCCGGCGGGCGCGGTGCCGCCCACGGACCAGGGCGCGCTCCGGCCGCCGCCCGCCGACGAGCCGCGGATCGTGTACGGGACGCGCCCGCCGGTGTCGCCGCTCCCCGTGCCGGTCCAGGTGCCGCTGCCCGTGCCGCCCCAGGTGCCGGAGCCGCCGCGGGCGCCGGTCGAGGCGCCGCGGGTCGCCCACGGGCTGCCCTGGGTGGGCGAGTCCGGGGAGGCGCGGCGCGGCGCCGGCGACGAGAGGGGCTCGGCCGCCAGCATGCGCTGCGCCGTCCAGTACTGCGAGACGGTGCGGCGTTCCGACCAGGAGTCGGTGGTGGACCAGCGGACCGGCCCGGGGTCCAGGCCGGTCGCCGAGGTGCCGGCGCGGGCGGCCGCCGCGGACGCGGGGATCAGCGCGCCCGCCGCGGTGAGCGCGACGGCGGAGAGCAGGGCGACTCTGCGGTGCATTGCGTACCTCCCGAAACCGGAATCTGCCGTTGGGAGGTACGTGCGGCGGTATCCGTTCTGCTCAAGCTATGCACAACCGGATATGGCGCATCACGGGATGAACCGGCAGTGATACGGTGCGTCACAAAACGCGCCTGTTCCGGGAACCTCGTGGCCGCGTGCCCGGCTGCGCCGGCGAGCGGGGACAATGGACGGGTGCATGCAGAGTCCCTCCGCTCCGTCGTCGTGCTGGGCTCCACCGGCTCGGTCGGCACCCAGGCCCTCGACGTCCTCACCGCCAACCCCGGCCGGTTCCGGGTCGCGGGGCTGGCGGCCGGCGGCGGCAAGGTCGAGCTGCTCGCCAGGCAGGCCGCCGAGGTCGGGGCCGAGGTCGTGGCCGTCGCCGACGAGACGGCGGTGCCGGCGCTGAAGGACGCGCTCGCCGCGCTCGGGGCCGCGCCCCTGGTGCTCGCCGGGCCGGCGGGGGTGGCCGAGGTGGCCGCGTGGCAGTGCGACACCGTGCTCAACGGCATCACCGGCGCGCTCGGCCTGACCTCCACGCTCGTCGCGCTGGAGGCCGGCCGGACGCTGGCGCTGGCCAACAAGGAGTCCCTGATCATCGGCGGGCCGCTGGTCAAGCGGCTGGCCAAGCCGGGCCAGATCCTCCCCGTCGACTCCGAGCACTCCGCCGTCCAGCAGTGCCTGTGGGCCGCCGGGCCCGACGGCCACGACCCCGACGCCGTCAGACGGCTCGTCATCACGGCCAGCGGCGGCCCGTTCCGTGGCCGGAGCCGCGCCGAGCTGACGCGGGTGACGCCCGAGATGGCACTGGCCCACCCCACCTGGTCGATGGGCCCCATGATCACTGTCAACTCCGCGACCCTGGTCAACAAGGGGCTGGAGGTGATCGAGGCGCACCTGCTGTTCGACCTCGGATTCGACCGCATCGACGTGGTGGTCCACCCGCAGTCGATCATCCACTCCATGGTCGAGTTCGTCGACGGCTCCACCATCGCCCAGGCCAGCCCGCCCGACATGCGGCTGCCGATCGCGCTGGCCCTGGGCCACCCCGGCCGGCTCGCCGGCGCCGCCCCGGCCGTCGACTGGACCAGGGCCCACACCTGGACCTTCGAGCCGCTTGACGACACCGCGTTCCCCGCCGTCGCCCTGGCCAGGCACGTCGGCGAGGCGGGCGGCACCGCGCCGGCCGTCTACAACGCCGCCAACGAGGCGTGCCTGGAGGCGTTCCTCCGCGGCGAGCTGCCGTTCCTCGCCATCGTCGACACCGTCGCGCAGGTGGTGGAGGAGCACGAGGTCACTCCCGCCGGTTCGGTCGAGGAGGTGCTGACCGCCGACGGCTGGGCCCGCGCCCGCGCGGCGGAGCTGGCGGCGCGGCAGTCCCGCTGACTTCCTAGACTGGACACCGTCTTCGACATCTAAGAGGAGCAATGTCTTCTGTAGCACTCGGCATCCCGACGGTCCGCCCCAAGCCGCTGGCCGAACGACGGCACTCGCGGCAGATCAGGGTGGGCAACGTGCTCGTGGGTGGCGACGCGCCCGTCTCCGTCCAGTCGATGACCACCACGGTCACCGCCGACGTCAACTCCACCCTGCAGCAGATCGCCGAGCTGACGGCATCCGGCTGCCAGATCGTACGCGTGGCCGTGCCGTCCCAGGACGACGCCGACGCGCTGCCGATCATCGCCAAGAAGTCGCAGATCCCGGTGATCGCCGACATCCACTTCCAGCCGAAGTACGTCTTCGCCGCGATCGAGGCGGGCTGCGCGGCGGTGCGGGTCAACCCGGGCAACATCAAGAAGTTCGACGACAAGGTGGGTGAGATCGCCAAGGCCGCGGCCGAGCACGGCGTGCCCATCCGCATCGGCGTCAACGCCGGCTCGCTCGACCCGCGGCTGCTGCAGAAGTACGGCAAGGCCACGCCCGAGGCGCTGGTCGAGTCGGCGCTGTGGGAGTGCTCGCTGTTCGAGGAGCACGGTTTCCGCGACATCAAGATCTCGGTCAAGCACAACGACCCGGTCGTGATGATCAACGCCTACCGGCTGCTCGCCGCCCGGTGCGACTACCCGCTCCACCTGGGTGTGACCGAGGCGGGGCCGGCCTTCCAGGGCACGATCAAGTCGGCCGTGGCGTTCGGCGCGCTGCTGGCCGAGGGCATCGGCGACACGATCAGGGTGTCGCTGTCGGCGCCTCCGGTGGAGGAGGTCAAGGTCGGCACGCAGATCCTCGAGTCGCTGGGGCTGCGCGAGCGCGGGCTGGAGATCGTCTCGTGCCCGTCGTGCGGCCGGGCGCAGGTCGACGTCTACACCCTCGCCGAGCAGGTGCAGGCCGGTCTTGAGGGGCTCAAGGTGCCGCTGCGGGTCGCGGTCATGGGCTGCGTGGTCAACGGCCCCGGCGAGGCGCGCGAGGCCGACCTGGGCGTCGCCTCCGGCAACGGCAAGGGCCAAATCTTCGTCAAGGGCGAGGTCGTCAAGACGGTGCCCGAGTCGCAGATCGTCGAGACCCTCATCGAGGAGGCCCTGAGGATCGCCGAGGAGATGGGCGTCGAGGTCGACCTCGACGACGACGCTCCCGGCCCCCAGGTCACCGTGGGCTGAGCCGCCGTCTCGTTACGTTCAGCCATCGAGTCATTACAGGATGGCAAGCATTTTCCCATACCCATCGTGACCGGCCGGTCACCCGGGCAGCATCACTGGTCATGAGACGGGTGAAGCGGGGCGTGCGGATGGTCGCCGCCGTGGCGGTGCTGGCCGGCGGTGTGGTGAGCGTGGAGGGCAGTGCCGCCTGGCCGGCCGCGGCGGTGCCGGCCAGGCAGGTGCAGGGCCTGGACTGGGGGGCGTGCCCCACGACGGGCAAGGAGGCGGCCACCGCGCTGCAGGCGGGGGCCGCGGCCACGGAGTGTGCGACGTTGCGGGTGCCGCTCGACCACGCCGACCCGGCGGGCCACGCGATCACCCTGGCCGTCAACCGGATCAGGGCCACCAAGCCGCGTGGCGGCGGCCACCTCGGCACGCTGCTGGTCAACCCGGGCGGCCCCGGCGCGTCCGGGCGCTCGCTGGCCGAGCACGTCGCCAGGACCCTGCCCCGCAAGGTCGCCGAGCGCTACGACGTGGTCGGGTTCGACCCGCGCGGCGTGGGCCTGAGCCGGCCGGCCATGCGCTGCGTCGACCCGGAGGTCTACTACGCCCCGCCCCGCCCCGACGCGGTGCCGCGCGCCGCCGGCGACGAGCGGGTGCTGCTGGACCGGGCCGCCGCCTACGCCGAGCGATGCGGCAGCCTGTGGTCGTGGCTGCTGCCGCACATGACGACCGAGGCCATCGCCCGTGACCTCGACGTGCTCCGCGCGGCCCTCGGCGAGGAGCGGATCAGCTACCTCGGCTACTCCTACGGCACCTACATCGGGGCCGTCTACGCCACGCTCTTCCCGCACCGGGTCAACCGCCTGGTCATGGACAGCGCCGTGGACCCGGGCGGCGTCTGGTACCAGGCCAACCTGGCGCAGAACCTCGCCTTCGACCGCAGGCACCGCGACTTCCTGGCCTGGACCGCCCGCAACAACCAGGCCTACCGGCTCGGCACCGACGCCCGGCAGACCACGTTCGCCTGGTACGCCATGCGCTCGCGGCTGCGCGAGAGGCCGGCCGGCGGGGTGGTCGGCCCGAGCGAGCTGGACGACATGTTCACCGTCGGCGGCTACTCCGACCGGGTCTGGCCGGAACTCGCCGGGGCCTGGTCCGCCTACGTGCGCCGCGGCGACGCGCGGCCCCTGCTCGCCGCCTACGAGCGCCATGGCAAGCAGGACGCCGAGGACGAGAACGGCTACGCCGTCTACCTGAGCGTGCAGTGCACCGACGCCGCCTGGCCGCGCGACTGGACGACCTGGCGGACCGACATGGCCCGTCAGCACCGCCGCGCCCCGTTCATGACCTGGCCGAACGCCTGGTACAACGCGCCGTGCGCGTTCTGGCCGGCCCACGCGGGCACGCCCGTCGAGGTCAAGGGCTCGCCCGACCTGCCGCCGGTCCTCATGCTGCAGTCACGCGGCGACGCCGCCACGCCGTACGAGGGGGCGCTGGGCATGCGCGAGCGCTTCCCGACCGCCCGGATGGTGGTGGACGAGGGCGGCAACCACGGCGTGTCGCTGGCCGGCAACGCCTGCGTCGACCGGCACCTGGCCGCCTACCTCGCCGACGGCACGGTGCCGGCGCGCGGCGCCACGTGCGCGGCCGTACCGGAGCCCAGGCCGGCCGCCCGGCTGGCCACCGGCCGGGGCGCGGGCAAGGCCAAGGGTCACGATCGGCGCACCGAGCCGCGTCGGGGATGAGCCAATTGGCAGGGTGTCGCGTAGTCTGACCATGTGATGCTGCGTACATCGGCGTCGCGTGTGCTCGACGACAGCGACCGGGACGAGGCTCTGGCCCTGCTCGACCGGGATCCGGTCGCCAACGTCTTCGTCTCCTCCCGCGTGCGCACGGTCGGCCTCAACCCGGCGCGTCTGGGAGGGCAGATGTGGGGGTTCGGGCCGCGCGGCGGGCTCGTCTCGCTCTGTTACGCCGGCGCCAACCTGGTGCCGGTCAACGCCGGCCCTGAGGCCGTGCACGCCTTCGCCGACCGTGCCCGCAAGCAGGGGCGCCGGTGCTCGTCGATCGTCGGGCCCGTCGAGGCGGTGTCGCCGCTGTGGGAGCGGCTGGAGCCGCACTGGGGGCGGGCCCGGGCCATCCGGTGGGAGCAGCCGGTCATGG
>NZ_KZ559476.1:133697-263636 GCF_002850745.1 Nonomuraea indica | reverse complement strand
TCAGGCCCATCCCGCCCCCCCCCGCCGTGCCCGCCGACCCGCTGGTGCGGCGGGTGACGCCCGACGAGTTCGACCTGCTGCTGCCGGCCTGCGTGGCGATGTTCACCGAGGAGGTGGGGGTCTCGCCCAACCTGGGCGACGGCGGCGCCCTCTACCGCACCCGCGTGGCCGAGCTGATCCGCATCGGCAGGTCGTACGCCCGCATCGACGGCGGGCGGGTGGTGTTCAAGGCCGAGATCGGCGCGGTCACCCCGTTCGCCTGCCAGGTGCAGGGCGTGTGGGTGGACCCCGAGCTTCGCGGGCAGGGCCACGCGGTGGCCGGGATGGCGGCGGTCGTCAAGGCCGCGCTGGCATGCTTCGCGCCGGTGGTCACGCTGTACGTCAACGACTACAACCACGCGGCGCGCGCCGTCTACCGCAAGGTGGGCTTCCACGAGGTGGACACGTTCATGTCGGTCCTCTTCTAGCGGCCGACCGGCCGGTGGGGCGGGTCGTCACCCGAGGAGGGCGGCGCGGCGCGAACGGATCTGCGACCAGTCGCTGCCCGCAGCCGTCGCGGGGTGCACGGTACGGGATGCGGGCGTCGCGGATCCTGCTCCTGGCCCGGACGAGCCGCTGGGCCAAGGTCGGCCCCGGCACCGGGAACGCCCGCGTGATCTCGGCGGTGGTGAGCCCGCCGAGCGGTCGGAGCGTGCGTGCGACGCGGGCGGCCGGTGCGAGCGTGGGGTGGTGTGCGGTCAGTCGAGGTCGAACAGCTCGTTGATCCGGGCGTACGGCCAGGTGACCTTGTCCGGGTTGATGCCTTGTTGGGGATATCCGTCGGAGTCCGGCCGTGCGTAGTGGAGCCGGTACCATGCCTCGTCCCGCGCCCGCTCGTCCGCGGTCCTCGCCTCCGCATGGCGTGAGCCGTCGCCGAACCAGCCGTCGTTCCCCTTGGCCACCTCGATGTGGCGGACGAAGTCCTCGGCGAGATCGTGGGAGTCCTCCCAGCGGCCGAAGTCCTGCGCACCGAGGACGAGGAGGTTGGTGTTCGGGTAGTACCTGGATCTTTCGGACTCCGAGTAGAGCCCGTTGCGGTAGATGACCGTGATGCCGTGGTCCTTGGCGTAGGCGAGTGCCGCACGGCCTTCCTCCGTGCCGCGCAGCGTCCGCTCGGTGAGGTCGCGGGCCTCCTCGTTGTCGTCCCAGGGGACCGCGAGCCCGGCCGTGACGAGGGCGGGGAGGGCGGCCAGGGTCGTGACATAGGCGACCGTCGCCAGCTCTCCCATCTTGGAGCCGTTCCTGAGCAGGGACTTCGCATGCCGCAGGGCGGCGATGGGGTTGCGCCGGATGTCGTCCCTGATGCCGGCGAGCGCCGTCTGCATCCGCTTCCTCAGGGACGCGATGTACAGCCTGGTTCCCGCCGTACCCAGCGCGGGGCCGAGGGCGAAGAAGCGGACGAGCGCGATCACCAGGGCGATCAGCGCGGCGATCACGTACAGTCTCCAGACCAGCTTCAACGTGACCAGGAGCATCGTGGCCGTGCCGGACATCGCGGCGGCCACGCCGCCCTTGTCCGTCTCGGCCTGGGCCACCGGCAGAAGGTCGTCGAAGGCCGTCATGTCGTCGCTCTGGTTGCCCGCCGTGCGGACATGGGCGGCCGCCTCGCTCGTGCCCGTCCGGCCGTTCTTGGCCTCGGCGGCGATGTCCAGGGCGGCCGAGGACCCCAGGAGGCGGCTGAGGTCGTCGTCATGGCTGCCCAGCGGGGCCACATCGGCGATCAGGCCGTAGGCCCAGCGCAGGCCCTCGGGTGGTTCCCCGCTCACGATGCCCCCCCGTTGGCGTGTTCGGCCCGGACGTAGGTCTGCTCGGAGGCCATGTGCCTGGCCGCCATGCCGCGCAGCTGGGCGGCGATGCTCTCGAAGTGCTGCCCCATGCGATCGGTGAGGCCGGCGCACTCGGCGTCGAACTCCTCGCTCAGCTCGTCACGCGCGCCGGCGCAACGCGCCACACCCGGCAGCGCGAGGGACACCGCCCGCTCGAGGCGGTCGGCGACCCCGGCCAGGTCCTCGGCGGTGCGCACCCGGGAGCCGAAGGCCACCTGGATCCCGTCGTACGTCTCGCTCATGGCCGCATCAACCGGTCCAGGCGCGAGGTGAGCCCGTTGACGGTGGAGAGCAGCTCGTTCATGTCCGCCCGGGTGTCGGCCTTGACCTTCTCGATCAGGTCGTTCAGCTCCAGCGGGTCCTGCTTCAGCACCTCGGGAATGGCCTGCGTGGCCCGCTCCTGGGCCGCCTCGCGGGCCCGGCCGAACGCCTCCATGATCGCCTCGGCCAGTTCGGTCGCGGGCAGCCGCATGGCCCGCGGGTCGAGCTTCAGTCCGGTGAGGTCGGAGGTGCCGTCCACTTCCACGCTCACGAGCCCGTCCGCGGCCGTGGCGGACTCCCGCAACGCCGTGAAGTCATTCAGAAAATCCATGGTGGCCCAGGGTAGGGGCTCGAACGGGGACCCCGCATCCAAGATCGTCGACGTTCACGCGCATTTCACTTCGCGTTGGCGGCGGCAGGCGGACGCGGTGCCACGGGCCGTCCGTACGGGCGGCCCGTGGCGGGCCACCCCGCCGAAGGCGAGCGGACCTAGAGGCGGACCAGCTTGTCGAACAGCCGGGACAGCTCGGTGTGCGGGTCGCCGGTGAGGCCCGCGTGCACCGGCCCGGCCTGCACGATCGTGCTGCGGGGGGCGGTCAGCCAGCGGAACCTGCCGCCCAGCGACTCGCCGGCCAGCGGCCCCGCCTCCTCGCCGCAGGCCAGCTCGTAGGCGCCGAGGGCCTGGCGGACCGCGTCGACGTCGGCCTCGGGGTCGAGCGCGCGCAGGCGCGCGGTGTCCAGCTCGACCCGCGCGCACAGGTAGCCGCGTGGCTGGCAGTAGAGGAGCACGCCGGCGTTGATCTGCTCGCCGCGCTCGACCCGGGGCACGACGCGGATCACCGCGTACTCGTAGACGTCCCTGCTCACCGGTCGCCTCCTCGCCAGAACTCGCCGACCGATCCGGGGCCCGGGCGTTCGGGCCGCGGCCCGGCGCCCGTCAGGGTGAGCCACTGCCGCGGGCCGTGCGCGCGCCGCAGCAGGTGGTCGGCGTAGGCGTCGCGAACGGCCTGCGCCGAGCCGAACCCCGGCTCGCCGTCCAGCCACGCGTCGGGCACGAGGGCGGTCACCGCCTCCAGCAGCTCGGGGGTGATCTTCGCCGACAGCTCGGCCGCGGCGGCGTCGAGCCTGGTGGCGAACGGCGCCAGCACGTGGTCGCCCGCGTCGAACGGCCGCTGCGGGTCGGCCGTCCTCCAGTTGTGGTGGAACCACAGCGCGGCGCCGTGGTCGATCAGCCAGGTCTCGCGGTGCCAGACGAGCAGGTTGGGGTTGCGCCAGCTGCGGTCGACATTGTGCACGAGGGCGTCGAACCAGACCACCCGGGAGGCGAACACCGGGTCGGGCAGCCAGGCCAGCGGCTCGAAGCCGAGCGCGCCGGGCAGGAAGTCGATCGCCAGGTTGAGGCCGGTGCTGGCCTTGAGCAGGTCCTGCACCTCCTCGTCGGGCTCGCGGACGCCGAGCTGCGGGTCGAGGTCGATCAGCTTGAGCTCCGGCGTGCGCAGGCCGAGCCGCCGGGCCAGCTCGGCACAGATGATCTCCGCGACGAGGACCCGCCGGCCCTGCCCCGCCTCGCGGAACTTGACCACGTAGGTGCCGAGGTCGTCGGCCTCGACGACCCCGGGCAGCGACCCGCCCTCCCGCAGCGGCGTCACGTAGCGGGTGGCCGCGATGGATTCCAGCACGCCACGAGGCTATCGTCCCGCGCGGCGGCGGAGATCACGGGAGCGGCCTACATCTTGGCGATGACCTCTTCGGCGAACCGCTCCATGGTGGCCACCTTCAGCGCCAGGGTGCCCTCGCCGTACTTCTCCTTCTCCTGCGGCGTGGCGAGCCGCCAGGGGGCGGCCATGGTGCCGGTGACGCCCTTGGCGGCGAAGCGATGGTAGGTCTCGGGGTCGGGCAGGACCGCCAGCGGCGCGATGATCTCGAAGTCGCCGGCCGGCCGGCCGTGTTCGTCGAGCTGCCCGCGCAGCTCGGTCAGCACCTCGTCGAACCGCTCCTCGGTGTAGACGCGGTTGCCGATCCAGCCGTCGCCCAGCCGGGCGGCCCGCCGCAGCGCCGCGGGGCTGTCGCCACCTACCAGAACGGGGACCGGCCGGGCCGGGACGGGCGCGATGGACAGCTCGGGCAGGCCGTCCAGCGTGACCGCGCGCCCGGACCACAGCTCGCGCAGCACGGGGAGCATCGCGTCGAGCCGCCGGCCGCGGGTGTGGAAGTCCTGGCCGGTGGCGGTGAACTCCTCCTTGCACCACCCGACGCCCACACCGAACGTGACCCGGTCGCCGGACAGCACCGCGGCGGTGGAGACCTGCTTGGCGACGGTGAACAGGTCGCGGGCCGGCGCGATGTAGACGTTGGGGGAGAAGCGCAGCGTGCTCGTCACGGCGGCCATCGCCCCGATCGTCACCCACACGTCGGGCCAGTGCGTGCGCGCGTCCCAGCGCGGCCGTCCCGACGACGAGTAGGGGTACGGGGAGGCGAAGTCGGCGTAGAAGAGGTGGTCCGACAGCGTCAGGGTGTCGAAGCCGCACCGCTCGGCCACCCTGGCCAGCTCCAGGAAGTGCCCCGTGTCGGAGAAGGAGGCCCCCAGCCAGAACCTCACCGGAACTCCGGGGCGACCTTGGTGGCGAACAGCTCCAGGTTGCGCTTGACCGTGTCGAGCGGGAGCACGCCCTGCTGGCCCTGCATGTACAGGCCGAACCACTCCAGGTCGGGCATCCGGTCGAGCATGCGCTGGATGCCGCGCTTGACGTCGTCGGGGCTGCCGAACAGCGCCATCTCGACCTCCTTCATCCGCTTGGCGTCGCCCTTCTCCGGCGAGATGGGCTGGTGCTTCTCGTCCTCCTGCTTGCGCAGCACCTCCAGGTAGCCGAACGGCCCGAAGAAGGCGGCGAAGTCCCGGGGGATGCTGCGGCCGAAGGTGTCGATCGCCTCCTCGGTGGTGTCGGCGATGCCGACGACCTTGAGGATGCCGGTGTGCTCGCCGAGCTTGTAGTCGTGGCCCTGCTTGGCCGACTCCTCCTGGTAGAGCCTGGCCTTGGCGGCGTGGTCGTCGGGGTTCGGGGTGAACAGCCACGGCAGGATGTCCTCCTGGGCGGCCCTGATCACCGAGCGGTCGGAGATGGTGAACGGCTGCCACAGCTCCGGGTAGGGGTTCTGGTACGGCCGGGGGCAGACGGAGACGGCCTGGACCCGGCCCTGGTCGTCCAGCTCGCCGGGGGCGCCGAAGGTGCGGGTCCACTCCTGCGCGGGCCATCCCTCGATGCCCTCGTAGGGGTAGGGCACCTGGTAGTCGAGGACGTCGGAGCGGTAGCGGAGCGTCTCCTGCGTCCACGCCATCTTCATGATCTTCAGCACCTCGCCGAAGACGTCGAAGTTGCGGGTGTCGGACGCCGAGCCGTCGGAGCGGGCGGCCGCCGCGTGCCAGCGCTGGCCGAGCACGTTCATCCAGCGGTTCTGGTAGCCGCGGGCGACGCCCAGCCGCAGCCGGCCCCTGCAGAACTGGTCCAGCAGGGCCACGTCCTCGGCGGCCCGGATCGGGTCCCAGGCGGGCAGCACGAGGCCGAGCGGGGCGAGCAGGATGCGCTCGGTGCGGGCGGCGAGGTCGGTGAGGAACATCAGCGGGTTGACCGAGAACTCCATCCCCTCCGAGTGGAAGTGGTGCTCGGTCATCATGAGGGCGTCGAAGCCGAGCTGGTCGGCGTGGACGGCGATCTCGCGCACCTCGTGCAGCAGCCGCTGGTACGACTCCGTGTCGCGCCCGATGGGACGCCGGGCCTTGGCGTTCTCCTCAGCCGCGTATCCGGAGCCGGGGATCTGCGGATTCAGGAAGATGGAAAACTTCACCGGGAGACCTCTTCTTTCCGCGGGGCGCATCTCTGAGCGGCAAGCTACTCTAGAAATCTTAGCCGAGCAATCGCTTGGTTGACGTCAGGAGGGCGCATGCGGCTCGGGATCACGATGTTCACCACGGATCTGGCCATGCCGGTCCACGATCTCGCCCGGGCCGCCGAGGAGCGCGGGTTCGCCTCCCTCTACGTGCCCGAGCACACCCACATCCCGATCTCCCGGCGCACACCGCCACCGGCGGGCCAGGACGAGCTGCCCGAGGAGTACAAGCGCACGCTGGACCCGCTGGTCGCGCTCTCCTACGCCGCCGCCGTGACCACGCGGCTGCGGGTCGGCACCGGCATCCTGCTCGCCGCCCAGCGCGACCCGATCGTCACCGCCAAGGCCGTGGCCACCCTCGACCACCTGTCCGGCGGGCGCGTGGTGCTCGGCGTCGGCTTCGGCTGGAACGCCGACGAGGTGGCCCAGCACGGCGTGCCGTACCGGTCGCGGCGCGAGGTGGCCCGCGAGCACGTGCTGGCGATGCGCGCCCTGTGGCGCGACGAGGTGGCCGCCTTCGACGGCGCGCACACGCGGTTCGAGCCGTCGTGGTCGTGGCCCAAACCGGTCTCCGGGCCGCCCGTCTACCTCGGCGGGGCGGCCGGGCCGAAACTGTTCGCGCACGTCGCCGAGTACGCCGACGGCTGGATGCCGATCGGCGGCCGGGGCGTCAGGGCCGCGCTGCCGGCCCTGCGGGAGGCGTGCGAGAAGGCCGGGCGGCCGATGGCCCGCGTCATCCCGTTCGGCACGCTGCCGACGCGGGAGAAGCTCGACCACTACGCCGGGCTCGGGATCGAGGAGACCGTCGCCAGCGTGCCGAGCGCCCCGGCCGACGTGGTGCTGCCCGTGCTCGACGCGTACGCGCGACTGCTCTGAGTCCGTCGCGACAGCAAGGTGACACCCTCGGGTGCCAGGGATGTCACCCAACAGGCTAGGCCGTCCCACCTGTTCTGAGCTGCTGTGTCACGGTCCGGCCGCGATTGCGGGCGGGCCCGTTGACGGCCGGGCGCCGGTTGCCTTCAGTGGAGAGGGATGTGGGGTGGCGGCGAGGGGAGGCGCCCCGTGCCAATGGCGCACCCGCTCAGAGCGGGGGACCCGCGGCGACTCGGGGCGTACGAGCTGTCCGGGCGCCTGGGCGAGGGCGGTCAGGGCGTGGTGTACCTCGGGACGAAGGACGAGGCGCGCTACGCGGTCAAGCTCCTGCACGGCCCCGTCGGGGACGAGCGGGCGGCGTTCCTGCGCGAGGTGGAGCTGGCCAAGCAGGTGGCCAGGTTCTGCACGGCGCAGGTGGTGGAAGCGGGGTTCGACGACGGCCGGGCGTACATCGTGAGCGAGTACGTCGACGGGCCGTCGCTGGCCCGCGACGTCGCGCGGACCGGGCCGCGGACGGGAGCCGCGCTCGAGCGGCTCGCCGT
The DNA here is from genome assembly GCF_002850745.1 of Nonomuraea indica. Classification (GTDB taxonomy): domain Bacteria; phylum Actinomycetota; class Actinomycetes; order Streptosporangiales; family Streptosporangiaceae; genus Nonomuraea; species Nonomuraea indica. The sequence goes on along the minus strand of NZ_KZ559476.1, from coordinate 256,210 downwards.
GAGCACCGCGACGGCCCTCGCCGCGATCCACCGGGCGGGCATCGTGCACCGCGACGTCAAGCCGCAGAACGTGCTGCTCGGCGCGGACGGGCCGCGCGTCATAGATTTCGGGCTGGCCCGGGCCCTCGACGCGGCGGCGACCGTCAGCGGCCGGGGCGTGGGCACGCCCGCCTACATGGCGCCCGAGCAGATCACCGCCTCCGCGGTCACCGGGGCGGCCGACGTGTTCTCCTGGGGCGCCACCGTGTGCTTCGCGGCCAACGCCAGCGCGCCGTTCGGGCAGGACTCGGTGGCGCCGGTGCTGCACCGCATCCTCACCGCGCCGCCCGAGCTGGGGCGGCTGGAGGGGCGGCTGCGGGAGATCGTCGCGGCGTGCCTGGACAAGGACGCCCGCAACCGGCCGAGCAGCCGGGAGTTGCTGCTGGAGCTCCTGGGCGGAGGGGAGGGGGTGCCGGCGGAGGTGCTGCGCTCGCCTCCGCCGCACATCCTGCGGGCCGGGGCGGGCTTCGGGGCCGGATCGGTGGGCGTCCCGGCGGCCGGTTCGGGTGCGGCGCCCTCGCCCGCGTCCGGGGCCGTGGCCGCTCCCATGACGCCCGTCGCCGAGCCGGAGCAGACCGGGACGCCGGGCGGCTACCGCCTGCCGGCGGCCCTCCATTCCGGCTCCGGTCCCGACCCCGATCCTGATCCCGGGTCGCCCGACGGGCCGGACGCCTGGCGAGCGGCGGGCCCGGGAGCGAGCCGGGGTGCCGGGTCGGTGCCGGGCGGAGAGGCGGGCTCGGGTGTTGCTTCTGTGCCCGGCGGAGGGGCGGGCTCGGGTGTTGCTTCCGTGCCCGGCGGAGGGGCGGGTTCGGGTGTGGAGTCCGTGCCGGGTGGAGGGGCGGGCTCGCGGGGTGCGTCCGCCCAGGGGGCCGGGCCGGAGGAGCGGCGGGGGGCGGTGGCGTTGCGGATCACGGGGGACGTCCGCGACGACCCGGAGCGGACCCGCCGCACGGGCCGGGCGGCGAACCGGGCCGGGCTCGCCGCGTCCGCCGCGCTGCTGGTGAGCGCGGCGGTGCTGTTCAGCGTGGTGGTGCCCGGCCTGCGCAAGGACGAGCCGTCGCAGGCCGCCGCGGTGCCGACCGTGGTCACCGTCGGACCGGCCGACAGCGGCACCGAACCCGGCGGTGAACGAGGCAGGGCCGACGGCATCGCCATGCAGCAGGACAGGGAGGCCCCCGAAACCCGGCGCACCGCCGATCCGCCCGCGAGGACGTCGGTCGGCGTGCGGGTCCCGGCGCTGCGGGGGCTGGACCGGGCCGCCGCCGTCGCCGCGCTGGAGCGGGCCGGGCTGGTGGCGGGCACCGTCACGCAGGCGGACTCCCGGCAGCGGATCGGCCGGGTGCTGGACAGCAGGCCCGCTCCCGGCGCCTCGGTGGCCAGGGGCACCGCGGTCGCGCTGCGGGTGTCGGCGGGGGTGCCCGTCCCCGCGGTCACCGGTCTGCGGCGCGGATCGGCCGAGGCCGCCCTCCGCGCGGCCGGGCTCGTCGTGGGCGGGGCCGGCACGTCGTGCTCGGCCAAGCCGGACGGTGAGGTCCTGTCGAGCAAGCCGGGGGCGGGCACCCGGGTCTCCGGCGGCGCGAAGGTGGCGCTCGTCGTGTCGCGCAACGGCGCCATCGTGCCCGCGGTCGTGGGCCGCTCCGGGCCGGCCGCCCGTGCCGCGCTGCGCGCCGCCGGATTCGACGTGACCACGCGGACCCAGGTCGTGACCGACGAGCGGCAGGTGGGCACCGTGCTGACGCAGAGCGTCGCGGCGGGCTCCTGCGCCGCGCCCGGCGGCGGCGTGGCGATCACGGTGGGGGTGGCCGGTCAGAGCGAGCCCGACCCGACCGAGCCCACCGAGCCCCCGGCCACGGAGACTCCCCAGCCGACCCCGACCGAGCCGTGACGGGCGAGCCGGAGGCCGGCTGCTCCCGTCCCGGGGGTCGTGCCACTCAGGAGGTGCTCGCCAGGTAGGAGGCGGCCATGTCCTTGTCCCGATGACCCTGCTCGGCGGCGCGCTCGAAGCGCCGCAGGCCGGCGGCGGTGACGTCCATCTCCACGCCGGCTCGCTCGGCGGCCTCGACGACCAGCTGGGCGTCCTTCGCCGCATTGCCGACGGAGAAGGCCGGCGTGTAGTCGCCAGCGAGGATGGCGGCCGCCTTGCCCTGGAAGAACATGCTGTCGAGCGGCCCGCCGGCCACCACGTCGACCACCAGCCGTGGATCGACGCCGAGCGCCTCGGCGATCGCCAGGCTCTCCGCCGTCCCGTGCGTCAGCGCGAGGACCAGCGTGTTGAGCGCGAGCTTGAGCCGGCTCGCGGCGCCGACCTCGGTGGACACCCAGACGGTCCGGTTGCCGATGGCGGAGAAGACCGCCTCCGCTTCGGGCCGTCCGGACTCCGGGCCGGCTGCGATGATCACGAGCCGGCCGCTCTCCGCCGGCTGCCTGGTGCCCTGCACCGGTGCGTCGTAGAAGGTGAGCCCGTGCCGGCCGGCGAAGGCGGCCAGTTCGCCGACGGCGGTCACACCGACGGTGCTGAGCTGCACCCAGAGCGCGCCGCGCGCGAGTCCTGGCGCGGCGGCGGACATCGTCTCGAGGACGGCCGGGCCGTCCTTCAGCACGGTGACGACGATGTCGGCCCCGGTGACCGCTTCCTCCGCTGTGGCGCACACTCCGGCGACGTCGGCCAGCTCGTCGGCCTTGCCCGGCGTACGGTTCCAGACGCGGACCTCGAAGCGCTCGGCGAGGTTCCTCGCCACCGGGGCGCCGATGATCCCGGTGCCGAGGACGGCGGCTCTCTTCTTCATGGGCGTTCTCCTTGAACGATCGTTACAAAATAAAGGCGTGGAGGGCTCCGACGCCTGGCGCGGGTTCGTCAGAGCGCGCGCAGTGTCAGGTCGACTATGTCCGTCATGGCCGCCCGGTCGGCGGTCTTGCCCAGCACCCTCAAGCCGTACATCGAGTTGAGCAGGTAGCGGGCCAGGGCGCGAGGATCATGGTCGGCGCCGATCTCGCCGTCGCGCCCGGCCCGCTCCAGGGCCTCGCTGAAGGCGTCCTCCATGCGGGTGAAGACGCGGCGTACCAGCGCGGTGACCTCCGGATCCTGGCCGGCCAGTTCGACGGCGGCGTTCACGGCGAGACAGCCTCGGCGCTCCTGCCCGCCGTCCGTCTCCTCGTCCACCACGGTCATCAGCACCTGCCGGATGCGGTCGCGGACCGGGCCGTCACCTTCGAGGACGGTCACCTGCCGCGCCGTCCACTCGCCCTCGTACCGGCGTAGCACCTCCAGGAACAGGTGGTGCTTGCTGGAGAAGGCGTTGTAGAGGCTGCCGCGCCCGAGCCCGGTGTGGTTCACCAGGTCCTGGGCGGAGGTGGCCGCGTAGCCCTTGCTCCAGAAGGCGTCCATGGCGGCGTCGAGGACGCGTGTGGCGTCGAACTCCCGTGGGCGAGGCACGATCAGACCCTAACAGGTTTTGGAACGATCGTTAAAATCAGGTGGTGTCCGCCGCCCGGTCCTCGCCGGGATCTCAGATCGCCAGGGCGGAGCGCAGCAGGACGTCATGGACCTGCTCCTCGGGCAGGTCCATGGTCTGCACGATGGCGCCCTGGAGCGCGCCGAGCACGGCCCAGCTCCGCAGCCGGGTCGCGGCGTCGGGGTCGGGCCCCGCCAGCTTGGCGAACATCTCGTCCCTGAACGTCCTGATCGCCTCGCCGGTCGAGCCCGGCGGGGCGTGGTCGGCGCCGCTGATGTCGTCCATGACCAGGCGCATCACCGCCCGGTGCCGCACGGTGAAACCGACCAGCGCCTCGACCACCGCGGGCCGGTCGGCGAAGTCGGTCCCCAGCAGGGTGAGCATGTCCTCGGCGGCGGGCGCGATCAGCTCGGCGGCCAGCCTGTCCTTGGGGTGGAAGTGGTAGGCCACGGCCGTCTTGGTCAGCCCGACCGCCGCCGCGATGTCGGCCAGGGAGGTGCCGGCGTAGCCGCGTTCGGCGAACAGCTCGCGGGCGGCGGCCAGGATGCGGCTGCGCGTGTCGTCAACTGTGGTCATCGTCTCATTTCCGGGCTCTGTGCAGCCATGGCGATCTCTCACCCCTATCGTAGGTACTGTACGGCCGTACAGGACGGGCGTCGAGGAGGGCGGGTCGATGGCGCGCATGCTGGGACGGCTGGGCGGCTGGTGCGCCCGGCACGGGCTCGTGGTGCTGGCGTTGTGGGTGGTGGCCGCTGTGGGGCTGATGGGCGGCAGCCTGGTCCTGGGCAGCCCCGTGAGCAACGACGTGTCGATCCCCGGCACCGACGCGCAGCGTGCCCACGACCTGATGCGGTCCGGGTTCGGCCCCGGCTACGCGCAGGGCGGCACGGTGCAGCTCGTGGTCCACTCGCCCAAGGGCGCGCTGCTGGAGGAGAGCAGGCAGCGGGCGATGGAACGGGCCGCCGACCGGATCCGGACGCTGCCGCACGTCGAGCAGGTCGACACGCCCTCCCGTAAGGGCGGGCTCTCCCCGAACCTGCAGGTGGGCCTGATCACCGTGCGCATGGAGGGGCACGATCCGGCCAAGCTCGCCGAGACGACGCAGGCGGTCTCGAAGGCCGCGGACCCGGCCCGGGCCGCCGGCCTGGAGGTGGTGGCCGCGGACAGTGGCTCCCCGGCGGACAAGGAGATCAAGACCGGCCCCAGCGAGATCATCGGCGTGCTCTGCGCGCTGCTGGTGCTGGTGTTCGCGTTCGGGACGCTGACGGCCGCGCTGGTGCCGATCTTCACCGCGCTGGTCAGCGTGGCCGCGGGCCTCGGCCTGATCGGGCTGCTCGGGCACGTCCTGGACGTCCCGAAGCAGGCCGGGATCATGGCCACGATGATCGGCCTGGGCGTGGGCATCGACTACGCGCTGTTCCTGCTGTCGCGGCACCGCAGGCTGCTGGCCGACGGCGTCGCGGTGCACGAGTCGATCCGGCGGACCGTCGCGAGTTCGGGCGGAGCGGTGGTGTTCGCGGGCGGCACGGTCATCGTCGCGCTGAGCGCCCTCATGCTGGGCGGCTTCCCGCTGCTGAGCACGCTCGGCTGGATCACCGGCATCTCCGTGGTGATGGCCGTGCTCACCTCCGTGACCCTGGTGCCCGCGCTGCTCGGCCTGCTCGGGCACCGGATCAACGCGCTGAGGGTGCCGTTCCTGGGCCGGCGGCCCGAGTCGTCCGGCTGGGGCGGGCTCGGCGCCTGGGTGGCGCGCCGCCCGTGGCGGGTGCTCATCGGCAGCGTCGTCGTGCTGGCCGCCTTCGCCGCCCCCGCCCTGGCCATCAAGCTGGGGCCGCTGGACGAGGGGTACGCGGCGCAGGACTCCCCGTCCCGGCGGGCGTACGAGCTGATGGCGGCGGGCTTCGGTCCGGGCAGCAACGGCCCGATGATCGTCGTCGCCGCGCTGGAGGAGAAGGTGGCCGACACCGGCGCCCCGGTCGTGCGCCGGCTCGTGCGCGAGGTCGAGGGGGTCGACGGCGTGGCCCACGTGTCCGCCCCCAAGCTCAACGAGTCGGGACGTGCCGTCCTCGTCCAGGCCGTCCCCGACTACGCGCCGAGCGACACGCGCTCCGCGGACGTGGTGCACGACGTCCGCGCCCTGTCCGTGCCGGGCGTGAAGGTGCACGTCGGCGGGGAGGTGGCCGGGCTGACCGACGCGGCTGACCGGATGGCCGAGCGGACGCCGCTGGTCATCGGCGTGGTCGTGCTGCTCAGCGCGCTGCTGTTGCTGCTGGCGTTCCGGGCCCCGCTGGTCGCCGTCAAGGCCGCGCTGATGAACCTGGTGTCGCTGGGCGCCGCGTTCGGGACGCTGGCGCTGGTCTTCTCCTACGGGCTGGGCAGCCGGCTCGTCGGCATGGACCCGCCGCTCGACGGGTCGTACGTGCGGGAGTTCTTCTTCACGGTGCCGATCGAGAGCTACGTGCCGCTGATGCTGTTCGCGGTGCTGTTCGGGCTGTCGATGGACTACGAGGTGTTCCTGCTGACGGCGGTGCGCCAGTCGTACCTGCGGCACGGCGACAACACCCGCGCCGTGGCCGAGGGCCTGGGCTCCACCGGGCGGGTCATCACCTCGGCGGCGCTCATCATGGTCTCGGTGTTCGTGGCGTTCATCGCCTACCCGGACCCCATGGTCAAGACGTTCGGCGTGGGACTTGCGGCGGCCATCGCCGTGGACGCCACGATCATCCGGGGCTTCCTGGTGCCCGCGACCATGGTGCTGCTGGGCCGGGCGAACTGGTGGTGCCCACGCTGGCTCGACCGCCTGCTGCCGAACCTCTCGGTGGAGGGGCACGAGGAGGAGGACGAGCCCGCGCCGGCGCCGCCGGCCCGTCCCCTGGTCCGCACGTAGCCGCCGGGTACGTCGATCAGCTCGTCTGGACGGGACGGCCGGAGCGGCGCCAGCCGGTGAGGCCGCCGTCCAGCGGGCGGGCGGTGTAGCCGCGCTCGCGCAGCAGCCGCACCGCCTCGGGCGAGACGACGCAGTACGGGCCGCCGCAGTAGGCGACGATCTCGGCGTCGGGCGGCAGCCCGGCCAGCCGGGCGTCCAGCTCGGCCAGGCGGTCGCGCAACTCGGCGAGCGGCAGCGACAGGGCGCCCGGCAGGTGCGCCTCGGCGTAGGCCGCCGCCGACCGGACGTCCACGACGATTGTGCCGGGATCGTCGAGGCGGCCCGCCAGCTCGCCGGCCGTCACCCCCTCCGCCAGGCCCAGGTGCAGCTCCACGGCCTCGCGCAGGTCGGCCAGCCGCCCCTGCGCGAAGTCCTGCAGCAGGCCGAGGAAGCGCGAGACGTCCTCGTCGGCCAGCCGGTAGTGGACGCGGGTGCCCTCCTTGCGGCTGGTCACCAGGTGTGCCTCGCGGAGCCGCTGGAGCTGTGCGGAGGTGTTCTTCAGCGGGATGCCGGCCTCCTCCGACAGCTCCTCCACCGTGCGCTCACGCTGGTCGAGGACGTCCAGCAGGCGCAGCCGCACCGGGCTGGCCAGGACCTTGCCGATGCGGGCGAGCTGCTCGTAGATCGGCTCTTCCGGGAACGCTGTCATCCGACCATGTACTGGTCGTGGCGTAGGAACAGCTCGGCCCACTCCTCCTCGGTGAGCTGCCGGCCCGAGGCGGCGATCTCGGCGAGCTCCTCGAAGTAGCCCTCCCGCGGAGCCCCCGGGGTGAAGAGGAGGAGCATGCTGGCGGGCTCGCCCGAGTCGTTCCTGAAGGCGTGGATGCCGCCCTCCGGCACGAACAGGAAGTCGCCCGGCTTCCCGTCGCGCCACCGGTCGCCGTCGTAGAGCCGCACGGTGCCGTCGAGGACGTAGAACGACTCGGTCATCGTGCGGTGGAAGTGCGGGCTGGGCCCGCTCGGCCGCGGCCCCATCTCCCACCGGTACAGGCCGAAGGCGCCACCCGTGGTGTCGCCGGTGGCCAGGTAGTGGACGTGGGTGCGCCGCTGGGACGGGTCGTCGGTGGCGGGCCCGATCCGCAGGTCGTGGGGGGCGTCGGCGGGCCGGAACCGGCCGTTGGCCTCGCCCTTGTCGCCGAAGTACCGGGCGTCGGGGTAGGACATGGGGGTGCCTTTCTTCTAAAGTTCATTAGAAGAGTAGCACGGTTGCCGTCAGAAGACGATCACGGCGCGGGCGACCGAGCCCTGGCGTACGTGCTCGACCGCCTCGTTGACCTGTTCCAGGGGCAGCCGTTCGGTGATGAGGCCGTCGAGGTCGAGTCGGCCGCGGAGATACTGGGCGGCGAGCATCGGCAGGTCCCGCCGGGGCGCGGCGTCGCCCCCCTGGGTGCCTGCGAGGCGGCGCGAGGAGAACAGCAGCGCCGGGTCGATCTCGACCGGGCGGCCGGCCGGGGGGCTGCCGACCATGACGGTGGTGCCGCCCGGCGCGGTGGCGGCGAACGCCGCCGCCAGGACGCCGGGGACGCCCGTGGCGTCGAAGGCGTACTCGACGCCGCCGGCCACGACCTCGGCCACCTGGCGGGGCAGGTCGTCCGGGACCAGGGTGCGGGTGGCGCCGAAGCGCTCGGCGAGCTTGAGCTTCGCCTCGGCCACGTCGGCGGCGATGATCGTGGTCGCGCCCGCCAGGACCGCGCCCTGGACGACGTTGAGCCCGACGCCGCCGCAGCCGACCACGAGGACGCTCGCGCCAGGGGGCACCCGGGCCACGTTCAGCACCGCGCCCACACCGGTGACCACGCCGCAGGCGAGCAGTGACATCGCGTCGAAGGGGGCGTCCCGGTCGATCCGCACGCACATCGCCTCGCTCACCACCGCGTACTCGGCGAACGAGCCGATGCCGATGAAGCGGCGCGCCTGCTCGCCGTCCACCGTGACGCGCGGCGCGCCGCCCATGACGGCGGTCATCCTGGCCGGGCCCGAGCACAGGTGCGGGCGGCCGGCGCCGCAGTTGCGGCAGGCGCCGCACGGCCCGTTCATCGCGATGATCACGTGGTCGCCCGGCGCGACGCCGGTGACGCCCGGGCCGGTGCTCTCCACGACGCCCGCGCTCTCGTGGCCCAGGATGTACGGCAGGCGGGTGACGACCGGGCTCTTGCCGTCGATCGCCTTGAGGTCGGAGCCGCACACGCCGGACGCCCTGATCCGCACCCGCACCTCGCCCGGCCCGGGGTCGGAGATCTCCACCTCGCGGATCTCCATCGGCTCGTGGAAGGCCGTGAGGACGGCGGCGCGCATCAGCATGGCCTCACGCTAGCCCGGCCCGCGTTCTACGAGCAAGCGATTGCTCGGCATGTGAGGTCGCGTCCGTTGACACCCCTTTCGGGCGAATTTACGCTCAGCCCAAAACCAAGCGAGCGCTAGGCCAAGTCACGGTCGGGGCGCCTGCCGTACACGAGGTGGGAGGCGTGGGTGCGACGACGACACGACAGAGCGCGGCGGGGCAGGGGAGGACGCGCGACCGTGCCGGCGGTGGCGCTGGTGGTGGCGCTGCTCGCGGGATGCGCCGCCCAGCAGAAGGCGCCCGGCGCGGGCGGCGGCACGCCAGGCGTCACGGACACCACCGTCAGGGTCGGCGGCGTGCTGACCAAGACCAGCGCCAGCGGCTACTCCACCAAGGACGCCGAGATCGGCGCCCGGGCCAGGTTCGAGCGGGCCAACGCCGCGGGCGGCGTGCACGGGCGGCGTATCGAGTTCCTCGGCGCGGAGGACGACGGCCAGGACGCCGCCAAGGGCGACGCCGCGGCCAAGAAGCTCGTGCAGAAGGACGAGGTGTTCGCCCTGGTGCCCGTGCACGCCCCGAACTTCGGCGGCGCGGCGTTCCTGGAGCAGCAGGGCGTGCTGTGGTTCGGCTGGGCGACCGGCCCGCAGTGGTGCGGCACCAGGACCGGGTTCGGCTACAACGGCTGCCTGGCGCCGAAGAAGGGGGCCGGATCGCAGACCTGGTGGGGCAGGCAGATGGCCGAGCTGCTCGGCGGCGCCACCGGCAAGAGCGTCTACGTGCAGACCAGCGACTCCAGCGGCAGCAAGTACGGCGGCACCACGATCTCCCAGTCGTTCACCGCGGCCGGGTTCGAGCTGGCCGGCGTGAACTCCGGGCTGCCCGCCGCCGCCCCGCCGCCCGACTGGCTGCCGTACGTCAACAAGATCATGACATCGGACGGCGGCGGCCCGCCGGACGTCGTGGTCTCCGTCATCGCCGGCACGAAGTTCAACGTCGGCCTCTACGCGGCGCTCAAGCGGGCCGGATACCGGGGCGTGCTCACCGACGCCACCAGCTACGACACCGCCATCCTGGCCGACCCGGCCGGCGCCGAGGCGCTGGAGGGCGTGATCGCCGCGCCGATGTTCGAGCCGTTCGAGTCGACCGCCCCCGAGATCGCCCAGCTCAAGGCCGACGTGGCCAAGACCGCGCCGGGCACGCGGCTCACCCAGCACCTCGCGATCGGCTACTGGGCCGCCGACATCTTCCTCGACATGCTGACCAAGACCGGCAGGGACCTGACCCGGGAGAGGTTCCTGGCCACCGGCAACGGCTCCTACTCCTACGAGAACGCCGGCTTCGGCCGGATCCGGTACCCCAGGGACCACAGCGAGCCGAACGGCTGCGGCGCCCTGGTCAAGCTGGAGAAGGGCGCCTTCACGGTGGCCAAGAGCATGAAGTGCTTCGAGAACGTGCCGCTGCGATGATCCTCGGCTACGTCGTCAGCGGGCTCGTCACCGGAGCGGTCTTCGCCGTCATGGGCTCGGGCCTGACCCTGTCGTACGCGGCGACCGGGGTGTTCAACTTCGCCCACGGCGCCATCGGGTTCGTCTCGGCGCTGCTGTTCTACCAGTGCAACGTCGCCGCCGGGCTGCCCTCCTGGCTGTCGGCCCTGCTCGCGGCCGGGGTGTTCGCGCCCGCGCTCGGCTACCTGCTGCACCGGGCCATGTTCGGCGGGCTCGCACGGGCCGGGGAGACCGCGCAGATCGTCGGCACGATCGGGCTGACCATCGCGCTGCCCGCGCTCGGGCTGCTCGTCGTGGACGTCTCCGGGCTGCCGCCCGCCGACGCGACGTCGCTGCCGCGCGGCATCGGGCCGCACCCGGCCGTGCCGCTCGACGTGCTCGGCGTGCGCCTCGACACCGACCAGCTGATCACCTTCGGCGCGTCGGCCGTGACCGCCGCCGGCCTGTGGGCGTTCATGCGGCACACCCCGTACGGACTGCGGATGCGCGCCTGCGTGGACCGGCGGCGGCTGGCCACGCTGCGCGGCATCGACGCGGACGCCACCTCGGCCGTCGCCTGGATGCTCGGCTCCGGGCTCGCCGGGCTGGCCGGGGTGCTGGCCGTGCCGGTGCTCGGGCTGGACGCCACCGCGTACACGGTGCTGCTGTTCGCCTCGGCGACGGCGGCGGTGTTCGGGCGGCTGCGGTCGGTGCCGTGGACGTTCGCCGCCGGGCTGGCGCTCGGCGTGGTGCAGAACCTGGTCGCCGGCTACACCGACTTCCTGGAGGAGATCACCGGGCTGCGCACGGCCGTGCCCGTCATCCTGCTGTTCGCCGGGCTGGTGCTGCTCAACCGGTCGCGGGAGCGCGTCGCCGGCAGCGCGGCCGAGGACGCGCCGCCGCCCGACCACCTGGCCGGCGTGCCGGTCTGGCGGCGGCGGCTGCCGTGGGCGCTGTCGCTCGCGGCGCTGCTGGTGTTCACGGCCACCGGGCCGGAGTACTACGTGGGCGTGGCGGCGCACGGGCTGGTGCTGGCGTTGATCTTCTGCTCGTTCGTGGTGGTGACCGGGATCGGCGGCATGGTCAACCTGGCCCAGGCAGCCTTCGCCGCGATGGCCGCGCTGACCTGTGGCTGGGCGTTCGCCTCCGGGCTGCCGTTCGTCGTCGCGATCGCCCTCGGGGTGCTGGCCGCGTGCGCCGTCGGCATGCTGGTGGCGCTGCCCGCGCTGCGGCTCGGCGGGCGGGTGCTCACGCTGGCGACGCTCGCCCTGGCGCTGCTGGCCGACCAGGTGCTGTTCCAGGTGGACGCGTTCAGCAACGGCACGATCGGCTGGCCGCTGCCCGCGCTGGGCTTCGGCTTCGCCGACACCTCCGACCCCCGGGTGCGGGTGGTGCTGCTGCTGGCGCTGATCGGGTTGGTCGCGATGCTCATCCGCAACCTGGAACGGTCGGCCTCCGGACGGGCGATCCTCGCCGTCCGCTCGGCCCCGGCCGCCGCGGTCACCTCGGGGCTGTCGGCGCCGCGCGCCAAGATCATGCTGTTCGTGCTGGCCTCCGGGATCGCGGGGCTCGGCGGCGCGCTGTTCGCCATCTCCAAGGGGTCGATCACGGCGACCGACCTGCCCGCCGCCGCGGGGTTCGTCTGGCTGGCCGTGGTGGTGCTGCAGGGGGTGCGCCGCGTCGGCGGGGCCGTGCTCGGCGGGCTCGTCGCGGCCGTCTTCCCCGAGCTGCTGGCCGCCTGGGACGTGTCGGCGCACGTGGGCGCCATCCTGTTCGGAGCGGGCGGGATGATCCTCGCCCGGCATCCGGACGGGGTGCTGGCGCAGCTCGCCGAGCAGCGCCACCGCCGCCGGCGGCGGGCCGGGTCCCGCGCCACCGCCGCGGCGACGGTCCCGGCCGATGCCGCGCGGCCCGGCACGCCCTCCGGCGCGAGGGACGACGGCCCCGAGGCCGTGGCGGAGGACCGGGGGCCCGCGGGCGGCGCCGTGAGGGTCCGTGACCGGGTGGGCGGGGCGGGAACGCCCGTGGCGGCTTCGGCGGCTTCGGCGGCTTCGCCGTCGCCGGTGGCGTCCGTGGAGGCGGACGCCGGAGAGGGGGTGTTCCGGCTGGAGGGGATCGTGGCCGGGTACGGCGACGTCACCGTGCTGCGCGGGATCGACCTGGCCGTACGGCCCGGCGAGGTGGTGGCGCTGCTCGGGGCCAACGGCGCGGGCAAGTCCACCACGTGCGCCGTCGCCGCCGGTGACGTGCCGGTGACCGCGGGGCGGGTGCTGCTCGACGGCGCCGACGTCACCGCCTGGCCCGCGCATCGCAGGGCGCGCGCCGGGGTGGTGCTCGCCCCCGAGGGCAGAGGCGTCTTCCCCGGCCTGACCGTGGAGGAGAACCTGCGCACCTGGCTGCCCGACCCCGGCCCCGCCTACGAGCGGATGCCGCAGCTCGCCGCTCGCCGTACCGTGCTCGCGGGCGCGCTGTCGGGCGGCGAGCAGCAGCTCCTCACGCTGGCGCCCGCCCTCGTGCGGCCGCCGCGGGTGCTGATCGCCGACGAGCCGTCGCTGGGGCTGGCGCCCCTCGTCGTGCGGCAGGTGTTCGAGGTCTTCGCCGAGCTGCGCCGGCGCGGGGTGGCGCTGCTGCTGGTGGAGGAGAAGGCGACCGAGGCGCTGGCCGTCGCCGACCGGGTCGCGTTCGTACGGCTCGGCCGGGTGGTGTGGAGCGGGCCGCGGTCCGAGGTGGACGCCGACCGGCTGACCGCCGCCTACCTGGGGGTGTCGTGATGCTCAGCGTGCTGGAGGTGTCCGTGGCGTTCGGCGGGGTCCGGGCGCTGGACGGGGTGTCGTTCGAGGTGCCCGAGGGCCAGGTGTGCGGCGTCATCGGGCCGAACGGGGCCGGCAAGACCACGCTGTTCGACGTGGTGTCGGGGCTGCGGCGGCCGGACGCCGGCCGGGTCGCCGTGGCCGGCGTGGACCTGACCGGGACGTCGGCCGTCAGGCGGGCGCGGCTCGGCGTGCGCCGGACGTTCCAGCGCACCCAGGTGTTCGGCCGGCTGACCGTGGCCGGGAACGTGCTGGCGGCGCTCGACTGGCACGGCGGTGGCGGCGGCCTGGCCGCCGACCTGGTCGGGTGGCCGGCCCGGCGGCGGCTGGAACGCGAGCGCGGCGAGCGCGTCGCCGAGGTGCTGGAGCTGTGCGGGCTGACCGGGCTGCGCGACGTCCACGCCGCCGCGCTGCCCGTCGGCCGGCGGCGGCTGGTCGAGCTGGCCCGGGCCCTCGCCGACCGGCCCCGACTCCTGCTGCTGGACGAGCCGACCTCGGGCCTGGACGCGGAGCAGACGGCCCGGCTGCGCGAGGTCGTCGCGGCGCTGGACACCACGGTGCTGCTGGTCGAGCACGACATGGGCTTCGTCATGGAGACCTGTGACCGGCTCGTGGTGCTCGACCTGGGCCGGGTCATCGCGTCCGGGACCCCGGACGAGGTGCGCGGCGACCCGGTGGTGCGGGCCGCCTACCTCGGCTGATCCTCCCGCCTCGGGCGCCCCCACCCCGTGTGCCGGCCGGACGGCGGTCGTCCACCGGCACGCCCGCGCCGATCATCGAGAGGTACGGCGGCGGCCTTCGTGGAAAGGGAGACGGCATGGCATACCATCCCAACCTTGATCCGGAGCTCCGGGCCGTGCTCGACCGGACGCCCCTGCCCGCGGTGGACCTCTCGGCCATGACCATGGAGGACGTCGCGGGCATCCGCGCCGAGGTGCACGCGGTGGCCGCGGCGGTGCCCCGGCCTGACAGCGGCGTGACGATCGAGGACCGCCACGTGCCGGGGCCCGAGGGCGCCCCCGACGTCCGGCTGCGTGTCCACCGCCCGGCGGCGGGCCCGGAGGAGGCCCGGCCCTGCCTCTACTGGATCCACGGCGGCGGGATGATGGTCGGCACGCCGGAGATGGACGACGCCTTCCTCGCCGAGTACGTCGAGCGGCTCGGTTGCGTCGTCGTCGCGGTGGACTACCGGCTCGCGCCCGAGCACCCGGACCCGGCGCCGGTCGAGGACTGCTACGCCGGACTCCTCTGGACCGCCGCGAGCGCCGCCGAGCTGGGCGTCGACCCCGGGCGGCTGGCCGTGGGCGGCGCGAGCGCGGGCGGCGGGCTGGCGGCCGGCACCGTGCTGCTGGCCCGCGACCGGGGCGGCCCGGCCGTCGCCTTCCAGCTCCTCATCTGCCCGATGCTCGACGACCGCAACGTCACGCCGTCCAGCCACGAGTTCGCCGACGCCGTCGTGTGGAACCGGGACGCGAACCTCTTCGGCTGGCGGGCCCTGCTGGGCGACCGGGCCGGCGGCGACGACGTCTCGCCGTACGCCGCTCCGGCCAGGGCCGGGGACCTGGCGGGGCTGCCTCCGGCGTTCGTGGACGTGGGCGAGCTGGAGGTGTTCAGGGACGAGGACGTCGACTACGCCATGCGGCTGGTGCGGGCCGGGGTGTCGACGGAGCTCCACCTGTATCCGGGCGCCTTCCACGGCTTCGACATGATGGCGCCGGACACCGCGCTGGGCGTCCGGGCCAGGCAGGCGCGGATCGCCGCGCTGGGCCGGGCGTTGCGCTGCTGACGGTCCCTCCGTCGCGCTCGGCCGAGGCTTGGACCGCTGATGGTCCGTCCGTGGCGTGCTCCCCGCAGGACCTGGCCAGTGAACCAAGCGTGCGCTAGGTTGGTGTCGTGGATCTCGACTTCTCCCGGGCCGAGCAGGACTTCCGCGCCGAGGTCCGCGACTGGCTGGCCGCCCACGTCCCCGCCCCGCTGCCCTCCCTGGACACCCCCGAGGGCTTCGCCGCGCACCGCGCGTGGGAGGCGGAGCTCGCGGCGGCCCGCCTGTCGGTCGTCTCCTGGCCCGCCGCCTACGGCGGGCGGGACGCCTCCCTCATCGACTGGCTGATCTTCGAGGAGGAGTACTGGGCGGCGGGCGCGCCCGCCCGCGTCGGCCAGAACGGCATCTTCCTGCTCGCCCCCACCCTCATGGCCTTCGGCACCGAGGAGCAGCGGCGCACGTGGCTGCCCAGGATGGCCCGCGCCGACGACGTGTGGGCGCAGGCCTGGTCCGAGCCGGAGGCCGGCAGCGACCTGGCCGCGCTCACCTCCCGCGCCGTACGCGCCGACGGCGGCTGGCGTCTGTACGGCCACAAGACGTGGAGCTCGCGGGCCTCCTACGCCTCCCACGGGTTCGGGCTGTTCCGCACCTCGGGGGCGCGGCACAGAGGACTGACCTACCTCATGTTCCCCATGGACGAGGTGACCGTCCGGCCGATCGCGCAGCTCGACGGGCTGCCCGGCTTCGCCGAGCTGTTCTTCGACGGCGTCCTCGTGCCCGACTCCATGGTCATCGGCGAGGTGGGCGACGGCTGGCGGATCGCGATGGCCGCCACCTCCTCCGAACGCGGCCTCACCCTGCGCAGCCCCGGCCGGTTCCTGGCGACCGCCGACCGGCTCGTCGCCCTGGCCCGCGACGCCGACCCCGTGCTCGCCGACCGGGCCGTCCGCTGCTGGACCGACGCGGAGGCGTACCGGCTGCACACCTTCGGGACCGCGCGCCGCCTCATGGCCGGGGAGGAGGCCGGCCCCGCCACCAGCATGGGCAAGGTCTTCTGGTCGGAGCTGGACCTGCGCATGCACACCCTGGCCGTGGAACTCCTCGGCGACCGGGCAGGAGAGACGCCCTGGCTCGACGGGTTCCTCTTCTCGCTGGCCGGGCCCATCTACGCCGGCACCAACGAGATCCAGCGCACCATCATCGCCGAGCGCGTCCTCGGCCTGCCCCGTTGACCCCGTCCTCCAGCGAAGGGGCCGCCCCGATGAACTTCGCCTTCACCCCCGACCAGCTCGCCCTCGCCCAGACCGTCCGCGACGTGCTGGCCGCGCACTGCCCGCCGCGGGCGCTGCGCACCGGACGCCTGCCCGCCTGGGACCGGCTCGCCGAGGTCGGGTTCTTCGGGCTGCTCGTCCCGCCCGAGGCGGACGGGCTCGGTCTCGGGCTGACCGACGCGCTTCCCGCGCTGGAGGAGACCGGCCGGGCCTGCCTGCCGGGGCCCGTCGTCGAGACCGCCGTCGCCGCGCCGTACCTGCTTCCCGGCCTCCCCAAGCTCGCCTCCGGCGAGATCCGGGTGGCCGTGCTGCCGCCGGGGGCCGCGTTCGCGCCGGACGCCGACCTCGCCGACCTCGTCGTGGTCGCCCGGCCCGGCGGGGCCCGCCTGGTGTCCAGGGATTCGGTACGCCTCACGCCCCGGCCCGGCGCCGATCCGTGCCGTCCGCTGTTCGACGTGGCGTACACCGGCTCCACGCCGCTGGAGCGGCCGCTGGAGCCGGCGCTGCTGCGGGCCACCGTGGCCACGGCCGCGCAGCTCATCGGGGTGGCCAGGCGGCTGCTGGAGCTGTCGGTGGAGTACGCGCGCACGCGGCGCCAGTTCGGCGCGCCCATCGGGTCCTTCCAGGCGGTCAAGCACCTGCTCGCCGACGTGGCCATCGCGGTGTCCTTCGCCGCGCCGCTCGTCCACCGGGCCGCCGTCTCGGCGGACGCCCAGGAGAGGGACGCCCCCGAGCCGGGAGGCGGGGACACCGCGTGGCGGGACGCCCGCACCGCCAAGGCCGCCGCCGGGGAGGCCGCCGTGCTGGCCGCGCGCTCCGCCCTGCAGACGCACGGCGCCATCGGCTACACCGAGGAGCTGGACCTGCGGTTCTGGCTGGCGCGCGCCTGGTCCCTGTCGGCCGCCTACGGCGGGGCCGCCGAGCACCGGGCCGCGGTCCGCGCCCCCGTGCTCGCCGGGGACACGCGGAGGTACCCGTGAAGTTCGGCGTGCCGCTCGGGCTGCTCCACCCGGCCGCGTGGAAGGACGTCGCGGTCGCGGCCGACGAGCTGGGCTTCGAGTCGGTGTGGCTGCCCGAGCACCTCGTCTTCACCACCGACCTGTCCACGGCCGTCTACCCGGGCACCTCCGACCCCGGCATCAAGCCGTCCACACCGCTGTTCGACGCCCCCGCGTACCTGTGCTGGCTGGCCGCCCGCACCTCCCGGGTCCGGCTCGGCACGGCCGTCCACCTGTTCGCGCTGCGCCACCCGTTCGTCTCCGCCCGCGCGTTCGCCACGCTGGACGTCGTCTCGTCGGGCAGGGCCGTCTGCGGGGTCGGCGCAGGCTGGTACCGGGGCGAATGGGATGCCGCGGGGATCTCCTTCGCCGACCGGGGCGCCCGGCTGGACGAGGCCGTCGCGGTGGCCCGGAGGCTGTGGAGCGAACCCGTCGTGGCCCACTCCGGCCGCTTCTACGCCTTTCCCGAGGTGGCCTTCGAGCCCAAACCCGTCCAGCACCGGCTGCCGATCCTCTGCGGCGGCGAGTCGCCGGCCGCGCTGCGGCGGGCGGCGCGGCTGTGCGACGGGTGGATCAGCATGCCGCACACCCTGGCGTCGATCCGGCCCCAGCTCGACCGGCTGGCCGCGCTGGGCGGGACCGGCTCCGTGACGGTCCACGCCTACGAGCTGGGCGGCCCGGAGGAGGTGCCGTCGTGGGCGGCGCTGGGCGTGGACCGGCTCATCGTCCGGCCGTGGCGGCGCGGACGGGACGCGGTGACCGCGCTGGAGTCCTTCGCCGCGGCCTACGGACTCTCGCCACCGGCGGCGCTCTGACCACGGCGGCGCTCCGACCACGGCGGCGCTCCGTACGGCCGGAGCCGGCCGTACGCTTGCAAAGGCTCTTGCTGGAACGGCAAGCTGGCGAGCATGGACGACCACCGCGACGACTCCCGCGGGGACCACCGCGGCGACTCGCACGACGACCCTCGCGGCGACCGGCGCGACGACTCGCACGACTCGCACGACTCGCACCACGACCCTCGCGGCGACCGGCACGGCGACTCGCACGACGACCTTCGCGGCGACCGGCGTGACGACGACCTCGACGGCGTGCTGGCAGCCGTGGGCCCACGGCTGCGGGCGCTGCGGCGCCGGCGCGAGCTGACGCTCGGCGACCTGGCCGAGCGCACCGGCATCTCGCAGAGCACCCTGTCGCGGCTGGAGAGCGGCGGGCGCCGGCCCAACCTGGAGCTCCTCCTCCCGCTGGCGCGGGTCTACGACGTCCCGCTCGACGAGCTGGTCGGCGCTCCCCGGACGGGTGATCCGCGCGTCCACCTGCGCCCGGTGCGCCGCCACGGGACGACGTTCATGCCGCTCACCCGCCGGGCCGGTGGCATGCAGGCGTACAAGATGATCATCCCGCCGCGTCCAGGGGTGGAGCCGGACCTGAAGAGCCACGAGGGGTACGAGTGGCTGTACGTGCTCAACGGTCGCCTGCGGCTGATGCTCGGCGACCGTGACCTCGTGCTGAAGCCGGGAGAGGCGGCCGAGTTCGACACCCACGTGCCGCACTGGATGGGGAGCGCGGACGAGGAGCCGGTGGAGCTGCTGGTCCTCTTCGGCCACCAGGGCGAACGCGCCCACCTCCGCGTCCGCTCCCGATGACCCCCGTCCGGCCCCTCCGAGGAGGGGGCCGGACGGGCGGGGACGTCGGGCGGCGGTGGTCAGGCGCGGTGGCGGCCTCGGCGTGACCCGGAGCGGCGTTCCCCGGCCGGTGCGGTGGACGCGGACGCGGTGCCGGCGGAAGCGGTCGGCCTGTCCGGCTCCGGCCACGGCACGGTGACCCCGGGGTCGGGCCCGGCGTGGACGTCGGCGGGGGCCGGCAGCACCACGGCGGCGAACGCCCCGGTGGTGGCCGGGCTCCACTCCTCGGTGGGGAGGCCGGCGGGGGTGAACGCCGCAGGGGTGTAGGTGGCGGGCGTGAAAGCGGCGGGGCCGGTGGCCACAGCGCCGGGGGCGGCGGCGCCGGCGGGCGCGGGGGTCTCTGCGGGGCGTGAGGCGCGGTGGCGGCGGCCGCGTGACGGGGTGTCCTGGAAGAACTGGCCGTCGACGGGCCCGTCCGCACCCCGGGCATGGCGGCGTCCGCGGGTCGGCCTGTCCCACGCGGCGAACGCCGTCGCGTCCTGCACCGCCGTGCCGCCGTCGCCGCCCCGCTGCGGCGCCGTCCAGGACGCGTCGAGCCGGTGCTCGGCCCAGGGGGCGTCCAGGCGGCGCTGGGCCGGACGGGACGGGTCGGAGCCGTGCGGGTCCTGGCGCTGCTGGTCGGGGCAGTGGGGGGCGGTGACGCGGTGGCGGCGGCCGCGCAGCGGCGCGTCGGCGGTGAAGGCCGCGGGCTCCTCGATCGGGTGGCCGCTCCTGCGCCGCCTGCCCCGGTAGCCGCCCGAGCCCTCCAGCCGGGTGGTGCGCGCCTGGGCGGTGTACCCGGCCTCGTGACGGCGCGACGGACGGGCCGGGCGCTCGAACGCGTCCCAGGACCCGTGCGCGGCGCCGGTGGCGGAATCCCGGGACGGCGGGCCGCCGGCGGGCCGGTGGGCCGCCGCGGCCCGGCCGGCGGGCGGCGCGAAGGCGTCCCACGAGCTCGTCGCCTCGGGGATGGCGATCGGCTCGAACGGCAGCGTCCGCCGCCCCGCCGCGGGCGCGGCGGAGTGGCGCTCCCCGACCGGTCCGGACGGGGCGGAGAGTCGCGCGGACAGGGGCTCGGACGGGGCGGAGAGCCGTGTGGACAGGGGCTCGGACGGGGTGGCGAGCCGGATGCCCAGCGCGTCGTCGCCCGAGCGGTGCTGGGCGCCCGCCGACGGCGTGGGGAGCCGCAGTGTGACCGGCTCGAACGGGCGGAAGCGCGGTCCGGGGGAGCCGGCCGCCGGGGTGCGCGGGATGACGATCGGCTCGAACGACTCCAGCGGCGACTCCGCGCCGGCCCCGGCGGCGAGCCGCGCGGCGATGGGCAGCTCGGCGGGGACCCGGGCGGGCACCGGGACGGTCTCGGGCGCCTCCGGGGTGGGCAGCCCGGCGGCCCTCGACGGGGCCGGGCTCGTGGTGAGGGTCCGGTCCGGGGGCGTGCCGGGGCCGAGGGCCGCGGGGGCCGTGGTGGAGGCCGTGGGGGCCGCCGCGGCGGCAGCGAAGAGGGTGCGGGCGCCGGCCTTGCGGCGGTGCCGGTGACGGCGGGCCGCCGGCGTGGACGCGGCGGCGGTGGCCGCGGCGGCGAGGGCGGGCCGGGCCCGCAGCTGCCGGGTCTTGGCGATCGCGAGCAGGGCGAGGGCGGCCACCAGGGCCGAGCCGACCAGCGTGGGCGAGTCGAGGGCGGGGGCGGTGACGGGCCGGGCCGCCTCCACGGTGGGCGGCAGGGGTTCGGCGGTCACCGCGGTGGTGTCGGCGGTGGCCGGCTTGGCGTGCTTGCCCTTCTTCTCGGTCCGCCCGGCGGCGTCCGCTCGCGGCGTGTCGGCCTGCGGTTTGGCCTGCGCCTCGGTCCGGGTGCCGGTGCGCGGCTGGGCGCCGGGCTCGGCGGGGGACGGGGCGCCTTCCCGCTGGGCCTGGTTGCCGGTCTTGGGGGCCTGCTCCCTGCGGGCGGCCAGCGGAGGCTGGACCTCCACGTACACCTCGGTGGAGGGGATGAGCGAGCTGAGCGGGCCGTTCTGGAGCTGGTTGACCTGCTGGCCGGGTGGCTGGCTCAGCTGCTCGCGGTGGGCGTTCTCGATGGCCTGCTGCTTGGCGAGCTGCTCGTCGAGGCGTTCCTTGATCCGCTCGGGGTAGCCGTAGCCGACCACCTTGTCGGTGTCGCGGATTTTGCGCTTGGCGATGCCGCCGTCGATGTTGCCCTCGATGGTGTGGATCTTGCGGCCCACGACCTTGGTGACGACGCCGACGTGGTCGATGCGGTCGATGTCGTCGGAACCGCTCCAGTCGAAGAAGACGAACGCGCCCACTTCGGGCTTGGTGCCCCACGCGTCGTTCTTCTTGAACCACTTGGCGTGGCTGACGGTCCAGGCGAACTCGCCCATCCACTCCTCGTAGCCGAGCTTGTTGGCGGCCCAGGCGAGGAACATGTCACACCAGGGAGCGGCGGTGTAGTCGGCGTCGAACTCGACGTTCTTGCCGTACCAGTGGCCGAACTTGGTGTAGGCACCGGCCCTCTCGGCGTAGCCCAGCTGGCTCTCGAGAAGGTCGATGAACTTCTGTGTCTCTGGCGTCATCGAAGTGCTGTGGAACCTTCCGGGCAAGACCGGGTTTGTCCGCACAGCCCTGGGTAGGGAGGGGTATCCCGGGACCCGTGTGACAAAACCGGAGGCCTGTAGTCTTCCGTGATCTGGGAGGCTACCGTGACAAAAAGGCAGGTCAAGCACTGACCAAGGGGGTGTCGTGCGCCCTTGGAGGGGGAAGCTGCAGGTCAAGAGCCTGCCAGAAATGTCCCAAGAAAGTTGTGCTTATAGCAAAAAGATCTAGGGTGTGGCCCCGGAGTGACAAAGCCGTTACGGTAGAACGTGTTCTAAGATGCCTGGCATGACGATCGAGGTCACCGCCGGCGAACCCCGCCTCGACGCCCTGTGCGTCCTGGCCCGGCAGGTCCGGGAACTGATGGACGCGGTCGCGCTGACCGACGTGGGCGAGGAGGAGCTCACCGCGGTCACCGGTGAGCTGTCGGCGCTCACCGGACGGTTGCGCGCCGCCGCGCGCACCACGCCGCAGCCGTTCGAGGTCGCACCGGACGGCACGCTGCGCCACCTCGGCAACGCCGTCACCGGCGCCGCCAACCCGCACGCGCTGCCGCTCGCCGTCGAGCGGGCGCCGGGCGGCGGCGTCCGCGCCGAGCTGGTCTTCCGCCCGCTGCACGAGGGGCCGCCCGGGGCGGTCCACGGCGGGATCAGCGCGATGATCCTCGACCACCTGCTCGGCCAGGCGGTGGCCGCCGCCGGCCTCGCCGGGATGACCGGCACGCTGACCGTGCGCTACCGCGCGCCCGTCCCGTACGGCACGCCGCTGGTCGCCACGGCCGAGCACACGCGCTCCGAAGGGCGCAAGTCGTGGGCCGACGGCCGCATCGCCCTGCCGGACGGCACGCCCCTGGCCGAGGCGACGGGCCTGTTCGTCACCCCGGCGGGCTGGCTGCAGCGCGGGCCCGCCGGTCAGTAGCCGGCGCCGGTCAGCAGGCCGCCGTCCACGGTGAACTCGCTGCCCGTGCAGTAGCTCGACCGGTCCGAGGCCAGGAACGCGACCACGTGCGACACCTCCACCGGCTCGGCGAACCGCTTGATCACCATGAACTTCACGAACGCCTCGGCGTCCACCTCGCCCGCCAGGTCGGGGTCGGCGACCATGGCGGTGTCGATCGCACCCGGATGCACCGAGTTGACCCGGATGCCGAACCGGGCGAGCTCCCGGGCCGCCGCCTTGGTGACGCCACGCACCCCGAACTTCGACGCCGCGTACGCCGACAGCCCCTCGGCGCCGACGTAGCCCTCGATCGAGGAGATGTTCACGATCGAGCCCTGTCCGGCGGCCTTCATCGGCTCGATCACGCTCTTGACGCCGAGCCAGGTGCCCTTCAGGTTCACCTCGATCACCCGGTCGAAGTCCTCGGGCTCCATTTCGGCGATCCGCCGAAATTTCAGGATCCCGGCGTTGTTGACCAGGACGTCCAACTTGCCGTGGGCCTTGACGGCCGTCTCGACGGCCTGCCGCCACTGCGCCGGGCTCGTCACGTCGTGATGGACGTACGTCGCCCCCGTCTCCTCGGCCAGCGCCTTGCCCTCCTCGTCCAGCACGTCGCCGAACACCACGGCCGCCCCCTCCCGCAGGAACAGCCGCACGTGCGCCTCGCCCATGCCGCGCGCCCCGCCGGTGACCAGCGCCACCTTGCCATCAAGCAGTCCCATGCCGGCCTCCTGCCGCGACGGCCACCGCCGCCGCCTCCATGGATCGGTAGACGGGCATCCCGGCCGCCGCCGCGATGGCCCTGACCTCGTCCTCGACGCCCGCCGGCGCGCACTCGGCGTTCCGGGTGACCAGGGTGATCCTGGTGCCGGGCAGGTCGTGCTGCGCCCCCGCGAGCGCGCGGGCGTAGCCGAGCAGCGGCTCGGCCGCCGTGCCGTAGGTGAAGAAGCTCTGCACGTTCACGTGCGCGACCACGTCCCGGTACGGCCGGTGCCGCGTGACGGCCGCCAGCACACGCGGCACCAGCTCAGGCCGGCCGCGCGGGCCGACGGGCACCTCCAGGGGATTGGCCAGGGTGCTGCCCGCGCCCAGACCCAGCTCCCGCAGCTCGCCGAGCACCTCGCCCGGCAGCGGGTCGAGCCCCGCCCCGGCCCGGTCGAAGGCGTCGGCGGCCAGCACGCTCGCCCCGCCGCTCGGCCCGACGACCAGCACACCCTCGCCGGTCACCGCCCGGGAGCCGTGCGCCTGGAAGAAGGCGAGCACGCCGATCAGGTCGTCCTGGCTCGTCACCAGCGTCGCGCCGGTCTGCTCGGCCAGCGCCCGCCAGATCCGCCCGTCGGACACCAGGCCGCCGGTGTGGGAGGCGGCCGCCCGCCGCCCCTGCGCGCTGCGCCCGCCGACCAGCAGCACGACGGGCAGGGTGGTCGCGGCCAGCGCCTCGTACAGCGCCCGACCGTCGCGCGGGTCCTCCAGGTAGAGCCCGACGGCACGGGTCTCGCCATCGTGCGACAGCCAGCGCAGCAGCTCGGCGGGGGTGACGTCGGCGGCGTTGCCGACCGTGGCGACCCGGCTGAAGGCCAGCCCGCGCCGCTCGCCGACCTTGACGACCTCCCCGGCCAGCCCGCCGCTCTGCGAGACGAGCGCGATCGTGCCGGGCGGCCCGAGCCCGCCGCCGGTGAAGGTCTGCCGGCCGCGGGGGCAGTACACGCCCATGCAGTTGGGGCCGAGCAGTCTGGTCCCGGCCGCCCGCGCGGCGGCCAGCAGCTCCGCCTCCAGCTCCGGCCGCCCCGCCTCGCCGAAGCCCCCGCTCATGACCTGTGTGTACGGAATGCCGGTCGCCTGCCGCACGACGCCGGCGCACCGCTCGGCGGGGACCGCGACGAGCGCGTAGTCCACCCCGGCGGCCTCGGCCAGTGAGCGCACGGCGGGCACCCCGCTGACCTCGTCCGCCTCGGGATGCACGGCCACGACCGGCATCCCGGCTGCCCGGTAGAAGTCGAGGAACATGTTGCCGAAGTTCGGCCGGGTGGTGGAGGCCCCCACGACGGCCACGGCCCGCGGCTCGAACAACGCGCTGAAGTCGGCGCCGCTCCCGGCGGGAGGCTCGGGAGTGGCCGGGGCGTCCGACGCGGTGGGAGGCTCCGGGGTGGCCGGGGCGTCCGACGCGGTGGCGCCGTCGGCGGCCGGGAGGTAGCGGGCGTCCACCGCCACCACGCCGGACGGCGCGGCGATGACCGGGTTGATCTCGAACTCGCCCAGCTCCAGCCGCTCCCACAGCCCTCCGGGCCCGCCGACGGTCATGAGGAGCTTGACGACCGCGTCCACGTCCACGCCGGGCCGCCCGCGGTACCCCCGCAGCAGCGCCGCGCCGCGCAGGGCCGCCGGCATCGCGCGCGCGTCCGCCTCCGAGATCGGGCACAGGCGTACCGCGGTGTCGCGCAACGCCTCGGCCCACACGCCGCCCAGACCGGCCAGCAGCACCGGCCCGAACGCCGGGTCGCGGACCACACCGACGATCAGCTCGACCCCTGCCGCCGCCTGCTCCTCGACGAGGAAGCCCGCCGCGGTGACGCCGCGCCCCGCCAGCGCGGCCCGCATCCGGGAGGCCGCCTCCGCCACCTGCGAGCGCCGCAGGCCCAGCTCCACCGCCCCCGCGTCCGACTTGTGCACCAACCCGGCCCCGAAGGCCTTGAGCACCAGCGGCTCGTCCAGCCCCGCGACATCGGCCGGGGTGGGGTCCCCGGCGACCACGACGCCGCGCGGCACCGTCACCCCGGCCCGGCGCAGCAGTTCCTTGGCCTGGTACTCGAACACTCAGCTCTCCAGCAGCCGGGGCAGCTCGCGGCGCAGCAGCTTGCCGGGCCCGCCGGAGGCGTCCTGGGAGTGCGGCAGCGCGTCGGCCACCACGATGTGGTCGGGCCGCTGGTGCGGCGGCAGCGCGTCGGCCAGCGCGAGCGCCAGCTTGGACGGATCGAGGGTGTGCCCGGCGCGCGGCACCACGGCCAGCAGGATCCGCTGCTCGGCCGCCTCCCGGCCTTCGGCGTGCGCCGGGACGCCGGTCGCGCCGGCCTCGGCGACCCCGTCGAGCGCCGCCGCGGCCTCCTCGACGGCGACGGGCTGACTCCAGACGCCGCCCTTGAGTATGGCGTCCTCCCGCCGGCCGAGGACCCGAAGCACCCCGTCGGCCGAGACGGCGCCGAGGTCGCCGCCCACGTACCAGCCGTCGCGCAGCACCTCGGCCGTCCGCTCGGGCAGGCCGTCGTAACCGGCCATCACGTGCGGACCGGCCAGGTTGATCTCGCCCGTCTCGTCCACCACCCGCTCGCCGGACGGCCCGGTCACCCGGACCGCGTTGCCGGTGCGGGCCCGGCCCGACGAGCCGAGCGGGGTGGAACCGTCGTCCACCCGGCCCATGCAGGTGTAGGGCGCCTCGGTCTGGCCGTAGTAGGAGTAGACGGCGGCGCCGGGAAGGCGTCGCCTGATGCGGTCGAGCATGGTGGCGGTCAGCGGCTCCCCGCCCAGCATGATCACGCGCAGGGACGACAGGTCCGCGTCGGCGTGGTCGGCGGAGGCGAGCAGCGCCGCGTAGAACGACGGGATCTGCGAGACGTGGGTGACCCGCTCGCGCGGCACCACCCGCAGGAAGTTGGCCGGGCCCCAGTCCTGCTCCAGCACCAGGCGCATCCCGGCGTACAGGGCGGGCCCGACGATGGCCGGGAAGCCGATGCCCCAGATGATCGCGCCGGTGCCGAACACCGCGTCCGGGCCGCGGGGCACGTCCAGCCAGATCTGCGCGGTGGCCAGAGAGGAGGCGTGCGTGTGCACCACGGCCTTCGGCAGCCCGGTCGTGCCCGAGGTGTAGTAGAGGGCCAGCGGGTCGTCGTGGCCGCCGGCGAGCGGCGGCTCCCCCTCGGGAGCGGCCGCGGCCAGCGCGTCCAGGTCGACCGCGTCCGCGCCGGGGCCGCCGACCTTGATCCAGGCGGTGACCTGGGGCAGCGACGGCCTGATCTCGGTGACCGCCCGCTCGGTCGTCGCGTCGTACACGAAGGCCGTGCACCCGGAGTGGGCCACGACGTCGCGCAGCGTCCCGGCCGGCCAGTAGGGGTTCAGGGCGGCGGTGACCGCGCCGATCTTGGCCTGCGCCAGGTAGACCTCGGCCACGTGCAGCGTCTCGTCGAGCAGCGCGGCGACCCGCTGCCCGGGGGTGATCCCGGCGCCCAGCAGGGCGTGGGCGCGCCGGTTGACGATCCGGTTGAGCTCGTCGTAGGTGAAGCCGCGCTCGCCGCAGTAGGTGAGCGCCACCTGGTCGGGGGAGCGCAGCGCGCCCGCGGTCAGGATGGCGTGGCCGTAGTTGCCATAGGGGGATCGCGCCATGGGAGTCTCCCGGTCAGCGGGGCGAATAGAGCACGAACACGTTTCCTGAGGGGTCGCGCAGCACGGCCCGCGTCTCGTGCGGCCCGTCCTCGGGCGCGCGCACCACCTCGCCGCCCCGCGCCGACAGTTCCCGTACGGCCGCCGCCACGTCGGCCACCCGGTAGGAGGGCGCCGCGGAGTCGGTGACGTGCTCGGCCGGCCCGGCCAGCGCCACCGTGACATCGCCCCCGTCCAGCGCGGCGAACCGGTCGCCGTCGCGGAACTTGACCGGCAGCCCGTAGAAGGCGATCGCCTGGTCCAGGTCGGCGACGGGGATGAGCACGTTGCCCACCTTGCCGAGCACGCTCACCGGGGCCTCCAATGCGGTAGGTCGTCCACGAACGTCACCCGCACCGGCAGCCCGACGCGGACCTCCTCCGGCGCGCATCCCACGACCTGGCCGAAGGCGCGGGCCCCTTCCGGCAGGTCCACCCAGGCCAGCACGTACGGCTCGCGGCCCTGGTAGCCCGGCGCGAACGACCGGTGCACCACGGTGAACGTGTGCACCTCGCCCTCGCCCGACACCGGCTCGAAGACCAGCGGGCCGCCTCCGCACCAGGGGCAGTCGGCCTCGGGCAGGTGGACGCGCCGGGCGCAGGCCGTACAGCGCTGGACGACGAGCTCGCCGCGCCTGCAGGCCGCCCAGTAGGCGGAGGTGTCACCGGTCATCGCCTGCCAAGCTAGCGCACGCTTGGTTAGTGGACAAGACCCCGCCGCTCCACCCCGCCCCGCGTCCGGCCTGCCGCCGCCGGGAGGGCGGTCACCTGCGCGTCCTGGACCGTCGTGCCGCCGCCGGGAGGGCGGTCACCTGCGCGGCCCGCGTCCGGTGCGCCGTCGCCGGGAGGGCCGTCACCCGCTCCCGCCGCCGTCCGGATCGCCCGGTGGGTCTCCCGCCGGATCTCCCGGTGGCGACCCGGTCTCCGTGGCCGGCAGGGCGCCCTCCCGGCCGGGGTCAGGGGTGGGGGAGGCGGTGGGTGGGACGGAGGGGGAGGGGCACGGGCCGCCGTCCACCGCCGCCTCGCTGACCTGCGGGCCGTTGCCCGCCACGGGCTCGGTCAGCACGACGAGCCCGAAGTGCGCGCGGGTGCCGCACGGCACGTCCCCCAGGTCGCGCAGCACGGTGCTGGTGTAGACGTCGCGACCGGCGAGCGTGCGCGTCTCCTCGGCGACCGTGCGGGCCGGGCCGTCGCCGTCGCGCCGGGTGTAGGCGATCCGTAATCGGACCGGGCCGGTGCCGTCGGCGGCCACCCGCACCGCGCCCGCCGAACCGCTCCACCGCACGATGTCGGCCGAGCGCACCGACGTCCGCGCGACCGCGCTGCGCGACGGCGCGGGCGCCGCAGTGCCGGGGGAGGGGGTGGGCCGCACGGGCGGGGGCGTGCCGGCCGGGCCCCGGGTGGCGGTGCCCGGCCGGCTGTCGGGCACCGCCACCCCGGTGTCGGGCCGGCCGTCCGGCTCGGCGCCCGGCGGTGTGCGGTGCGCGGTGGCGGCCGGTCGGGAGCCGGTCGGGCTGCGGCGGGCGGGCGTCGTCGTGTCGCCGGGGGCCGGCTCACCGCCGGGCGAGGTGGGCGGCGGCATCAGCACCGTGCCGGGCCCGGACGACCCGCCACCGGCGAGCAGCAGGCCGGCCAGCACCGCCGCGACCGCCGCCCCGGTGATCCACAGGTGCGGCGGCAGTTTCGGCGGCCTCCCGCGCGCCCCTGCCGCGGCCGCCGGCTCGCTCCTGGCCAGCGGGAACCGGAGCGCGAGCACCGTGGCCAGCTCCGCCAGGTGCCGCCGGCCGCGCTGCTCCCAGGCCGGGCCGTACGCCGCGACCGCGTCCTCCTCCAGCTCGGCGGCGAACTGCGCGGCGGAGGCGTACCTGAAGTCGGTGTTCTTCGCCATGCCCCGTCGCAGCAGGTCGCGCAGCGTGTCGGGGACCACCTCCAGCGGCACCGACTCCGACAGGTGCCTCTCGCGCAGCGACGCCACGCCTCCCGCCGCGTACGGTGGCCGCCCCATGACCGCCTCGAACAGCAGGCACGCCGCCGCGTACACGTCGGCCTGCGGTCCCGCCGCGCCTCCGCTCCACAGCTCCGGCGACATGTACGGCGGGCTGCCCGCCGGCACCCCCGGTTCCTCGGCGTGCACCACGACCCCGAAGTCGCCGAGCTTGACCGCGCCGTCGGCCTGGACCAGCACGTTGCCCGGCGTGACGTCGCGGTGCGGCACCCCCGCGCCGTGCGCCGCCGCCAGGGCCAGCAGCGTGCTCTTGAGCACGGCGAGGGCCGCCTCCGGGCTGGTCCGCCCGTGCTCGCCGAGCAGCGTGCGCAGCGACACCCCGTCGACGAGCTCCGTCACCACGGCCGCCCGGTCGGGCGTCTCCACGTACTCGTACGTCCTGACCACGGCCGGGTCGTCGATCTCGACCAGCGCGCGGGCGTCGGACCGGAAGCGCTCCATGAACCCGGCGTCGCGGCGCAGCGTGGCGTTCAGGTACTTGATCGCCACGTACGCGCCGGTCGCCTCGTAGGTGGCGAGGAACACGCGGCCGGTGCGCCCCGCGCCGAGCTGACGAACTTCGTGGTACCCCGGGACCAAGTCCCACCCCCATCGAGCCGTTCCTCGTGGACTCGACGGTCTCACCTGGGGTGCCGGTTGTCACGTCTGCCGAAATATCACCGTACGTCCCGGCCGTGCCACGCCTGCCGGGCCTGCCCGGCGGGGCGGGCAGGCGGGTCGGGCAGGCGGGTCGGGCAGGCGGGCCGGGCAGGCGGGTTCGTGCGGCCGGCGGGAGTGCCGGCGTCGGCTCACCGGCGGATGAGTGCCTGTTCGAGCAGGCCCTGGAGGACGCGCTGCTGCTGGGCGGTGAGGGCGGCCAGCGGTGAGTCCTGGACGAGAAGGTCGAGGAGCCGCTCGCGGAGCGCGTCGCCCTCGTCCGTGAGGACGAGGTGCTTGGCGCGCCTGTCGGTGGGGTGCGCGCGTCGCTCGATCAGGCCCTGCCGCTCCAGCTTGTCGACGATGAATGTGGCGTTGGACGGCTCGCAGCTCATGCGCTCGGCGAGCTCCCGCATGGTCATCGGCCCCGTCATCTCGCGGAGCGCGGTCGCCTGCGCCGCGGTCAGGCCCAAGGTGACGGCGCGTTCGCGCACGTGATCGGCGATCTGCTGGGCCAGGCCGTTCACCAGGCCGCACAGCTCTCGCTCGGCGATGGCCTGCGGCTCCGGGGACGTCGTCATGCCTCCCATCCTAGCAAGTCCATCAAGTCGAAATATTTAGAGCTTGCATAGTTAAAGCTTGATGTTTATCGTGGCTGCGTCGCCGTCCGGGCCGGGCGACGACCTGAACGCTGAAGGGAACAAGACCATGGCGAACATCGCGGTCGACCAGGACGAACGGTTGCGGCGACCGGCCGGGATCCGCTCGCTGCGCCTCGGCGGCATGAGGGTGTCCTTCGTGCCGGACGGGGCCGTGCGGCTCCCGGCGCGCGGATGGCTCCCGGACACCACCGACGAGATCTGGGCCGCCCACCCGCAGTACCTGGACCCGTCCGGCAGCCTGGTGGCGAGCATCGGCGGCCTGCTGGTGGAGAACGGCGACCGGGCACTGTTGATCGACGCGGGGTTCGGGCCGGAGACGCTGCCGCCGGACCCCGGCACCCCGCGCGGCGTCATCCACGGCGGCGCGCTCCTGGACAGCCTGGCCGGACTCGGCCGCAGGCCGGAAGAGATCGAGGCCGTGGCCTTCACCCACCTCCACTCCGACCACCTCGGCTGGGCCTGGCATCCCGCCCCCGGCGGTGACCGGCCTGCTTTCGCCCACGCCGACTACCTGGTGACCGAGCCGGAATGGGCCCGGCGCGACCTGCTGGAGGCGCACGGCATGGCCGAGGCGGCCGCCGTGCTGGCGCCACGGGTCCGTACGGTGGCGGACGGCGAGGAGATCTTCCCCGGCGTGCGGGTCCGGCTCGCCGCCGGCCACACGCCCGGGCACGCCGAGTACGTCATCACCTCCGGCGGTCAGCGGCTGATCGCCTTCGGCGACGCCCTCCACTCGCCGATCCAGGTCGACCACCCCGAATGGTCCGCGGCCGTCGACCACGACGCCGTCCGGTCCGCCGAGCACCGCCGCCGCCTGGTCGCCGACCTGGAAGAGCCCGGCACGATCGGTTTCGGGATCCACTTCGCCGACGTGGTGTTCGGCCGGGTCCGCCGGGACGGCGCCGGCCCCGCCTGGCGCCCTCTGGACGTCTGAGCCGCCGGTGCCGACGATGACCGCGCACGGGCTTCCCGTGGAACCGCGCACCGGGCACTGGCCGGGCGTCACCGCGGCCGCGCTGACAGCGACGGTCACGGTGATGCCGGGCTTCACCGTGGGCGCTCTCGCGCCGGCGATCGAGGCGGATCTGCACGTCTCCCGCACCTCCGTCGGGTTGACGATCAGTGCCTTCTACGCGGCCACGGCGGTGGGGTCGCCCATCGCCAAGCGGGTGGCGGCGCGCCTGCCCGCGCCCGTGGTGCTCGCCGTCGCGGCGGTGGCCGCCTGCGCCGTCATGATCACCGTCGCCCGGGTGGACGACCTCACCGCCATGACGGCCGCCCTGGTGGCGGGCGGGCTGAGCAACGGCCTCGTCCAGCCGGCGGCGGGCCGGCTGATCGCCGCCCGCGTCCCCGCGCGCCGGCGTTCGCTGGCCGCCGGTGCGGTCGGCGCCGCGATGGGCGCGGCCACTCTCGTGCCCGGCCTGCTCGTCGCCGTCGTCGTCCCGGCCTGCGGCTGGCGTCCGGCCATGGTGATCGCCGGCCTGACCGCGCTCATCCCGGTGGCGCTCGCCCCGCTGGCCCGCGTCCCGCCCGGTCCGCCCCAGGTGCGGGCCGGGGGATCCGCCCCCGCCGGCAGGACCGGCGCCGTGCTGGTGCTGTGGGCCTCGGCCGCCGCTCTGTCGGCGACCGGCAACAACGCGGTGGCGACGTACTTCGTGCAACTCGGCGCCCACTCCGGGCTGCCTGTCGCCGTCACCGGGAACCTGCTGTCGCTCAGCGCCCTGCTCGCCATCGCCGTCCGGCTCTGCGCGGGGGCCCTGACCGATCGCGCCCCGCGCCGCAACCCCGCGGTGATCACCGCGATGATGCTGGCCGGTGGTCTCGGGCTCGCGCTCATCGCGATGGGCACGCCGGTGACCTTCGTGCTGGGCGCCGCGCTCGCCTTCTCGGCCGGATGGGGCTGGACGGGGCTGCTGCTCGCCGCCACGCTCCGGCTGGTGGCCCACCGGGCCGCCGAGAACGCCGGCCACACCGTCCAGGTCGGCATCTACACCGGCGCCGCCGTCGCCCCCTCTGCCTTCGCCGCGCTGTCCAGCGCCTTCGGCTTCGCCGGGGCCGCCTTCGTCGCCGCCACCGCCGCCCTGGCCGGGGCGACGGCGATGACCGCGGGAGCGCTGCTCTCGCGACGCCCCCGGTGAAGGGCCCCGTCGGCGGTCGCGCTCCTCCTCGACCTGCCGGCGGTCGTCAGCGGGCGGGTGGCCGTGTACGCTGCGAGGTAACCAAGCAAGCGCTCGCTAAGAGAGGGTGCGCCGGTGGAGCGGACGGCCGTGCTCGTCATGGAGATGCAGCGAGGGGTCGTCGGCGACCTCACCAGGTTCCCGGACCTGGTCACCGCCTGCCGGCTGCGCGACGTGGTCCCCAACACCGCCGCCGTCCTGGAGGCGGCCCGCGCGGCGGGCATCCCCGTCGTCCACTGCACCGCGGCCTTCCGCGCCGACCGGGCCGGCTCGCACACCGCCAACTGCCCGTTCATCGTCTCGCTGCTCGACGACCCCGCCCACATGCTCGACGGCACGCCGGCCGTCGAGGTGCTGCCCGAACTGCGCCATCCCGGCGACCTGGAGAGCAGACGCCTGCACGGCTTCTCGCCGTTCACGGGCACCTCCCTCGACATGACGCTGCGCTCGCTGGGCGTCTCGGCCGTCGTCGCCGTGGGGGTCTCGCTCAACCTCGGCATCCCGGGCCTCGCCCTGGAGGCCGTGAACCTCGGTTACCGCGTCACCGTGGTCACCGACGCCGTGGCGGGCGTGCCGGAGGAGTACGCGCGGTCCGTGCTGCGCCACACGATCAGCCTGCTCGCCACCCGCACCACGGCGGCCGGACTCGTGGAGCGGTGGGAGGCGGAGGCGGATCGATGACGACGGGACGCGGCCGGAAGGCGGAGGCGGGCCGGTGATGGACGGGACGCGGCCGGAGGGCGGAGGCGGGCCGGTGACGACGGGACGCGGCCGGAGGGTGGAGGCGGGCTGGTGACGACGGGACGCGGTCGGAGGGTGGAGGCGGGCCGGTGATGGACGGGATGCGGCTGGACGGGCGGGTGGCCGTGGTCACCGGCGGGGCGGGCGCCATCGGCGCGGCCGTCGCCGCCGACCTGACCGCCCTGGGCGCCCGCGTGGTGGTCGCCGACGTGGACCTGCGCGGTGCGGAGAAGGTCGCGGCCGGCCTGGCCGGCGGCGCCGCTCTGGCCCTCGACCTCGCCTCGCCGGAGTCCGTCGAACGATTCTGCCGGGAGGTGGCCGCCGGGCAGGACGTGGACGTCCTCGTGCACAACGCGGGGGTCTCGGTCGTGGAGCCGTTCACCGAGAGCGACCCCGCCGGCTGGGACCTGATGTGGCAGGTCAACCTGCGGGGCCCGATGCTGATGACCAAGCTGCTCCTGCCCGGCATGATGCGCAGGAGGTGGGGGCGGCTGGTGTTCGTCTCCTCCGACGGGGCCAGGGCCGGGTCGGGCGGCGAGGGCGCGTACGCGGCGACGAAGGCCGGGCTGTTCGGGCTGGCCAAGACCCTCGCCAGGGAGGCCGCCCGGGCGAACGTCACCTCCAACGTCGTCTGCCCCGGGCCGACCGACACCCCGATGCTGCGCCGGGTGTCGGCCGCCGAGCCCGGCCTGGTGGAGCGCATCGCCAGGACCATCCCGCTGCGCCGCCTCGGCACGCCCGCCGACGTGGCCGGACTCGTCGCCTACCTGTGCACGGAACGCGCCGCGTACATGACGGGGCAGACCCTGTCGGTCAGCGGCGGCGTGACCATGCACTGACCGCGATGACCGCCGTGCGACTCCCGCGCTCACAACGACCGGTAGACCGCCTCGGTCAGGCGATAGGCGCGCAGGCCGCCCGAGGCGGCGTCGGCCATCCGGTTCGTCACGTAGCCGACGGCCAGGCCGTGGCCGGGATCGCCCAGCCCGAGGAAGCCGCCCAGCCCCGTGTGGCCGAACGCGGTCCGCGACGGGACGAAGAAGGTCATCGAGGGGCGCATGTACCCGAGCCCGAACGAGCTGTCCACGTGCAGCACCCGGTCCGGGCCCGACACGCGGGCGCGGAGGGCGCCGGTCAGCGTCTCCGGGCGCAGGACGTCGCCCGCGAGGAGCGACCGGTAGAACCCGGCCAGGGCGGCGGCCGTGGTGACGACCCCGGCGCCCGGCCAGCCGGCGCGCAGGATCGCGGGATGGTTGGCGCCCCCCTTGAGCCGCTGCATGCCGGGGTTGCCGAGAGCCCGGTTCATCAGGCTGTGGGGATCGCGCGCGTCGCGCGCCATCCGCGCGAACGCGTCCTCCGCCCCGCTCCGGTCGGTCCCGGTCGCGAACGCGTCCTCCGCCCCGCTCCGGTCGGTCCCGGTCCGGTCCGTGCCGGTCGCGAACGCGTCCTCCGCCCCGCTCCGGTCGGTCCAGGTCCGGTCCGTGCCGGTCGCGAACGCGTCCTCAGGCCCGCTCCGGCGGGTCTCGGCCCGGTCCGTGCCGGTCGCGTCCGCCCCGGTGTCGCCCGTCACGGCCTGGTCCTCGCCGGCGGCGGGGGAGCGGCGGTCACCGGCCGTGATGCGGGCGGCGCGGGAGATCACCGCGTCGGGCGCGCCGATCCACAGGTCCAGGCCCAGCGGCCCGGCGATCTCCGCCGCGACCAGCTCGCCCACCGACTTGCCGGTGACCCGCCGCACCACCTCGCCGATCAGGAACCCGTACGTGAGCGCGTGGTAGCCGTGCGCCGACCCCGGCTCCCACAGCGGCCGCTGCCGCGCCAGCCGCGCCGCGATGGCCGGGTGGTCGCCGAACTCCTCGACGGGCACCGGATCCTCCACCACCGGCAGCCCCGCCTCGTGCGTGAGAAGGTGCTCGACGGTGATCGCCGCCTTGCCCTCGGCCGCGAACTCCGGCCACACCTCCGCCACCGGCGCGCTCACGTCCACCAGCCCCCGCTCGGCGAGCTGCAGGAGCACCGTCGCGGTGATCGCCTTGGTGCAGGAGTAGGCGAACGCGGGGGTGTCCCGCCGCCACGGCCGTCCGGTGTGCCGGTCGGCCACGCCGCCCCACAGATCCACCACCAGCTCGCCGTCCAGGTACACCGCGAACGCGGCCCCCAGTTCCTCGCCGTCGGTGAAGTGCCGCTCGAACACCTCGCGCACGCGCGAGAACCGGGGATCGCAGTGCATCGGACCTCCCTGACTGCCGGACCGTGAGAAAGGAAGCGCTTACTTGGTTGCCGAGCCTAACAACTGGGGCCGGTTCGGCCCAGACGACCAACGCGGCACCCTCAACCTGCTCACCCCCGAGGTGGTCCTGCGGGCGCTGGGCGCAGCCACCACGGGCCAGGTGCTCAGCCTGGCCCTGCCGATCAGGGGCGCCACCTCCTCGGCCGCTCCCGCGACCGTGCCGCACCTGCGGGGCCGGCCGCTGCCGCAGCACTTCATGTCGGTGGACGGCGGCGACTACGCGGCCGGGGCGCGCCCGATCGGCGCGGGCCTGCGGGTCGCCGACGACGCGCTGGTCGTCTCCCCCCACGGCACCACCACGCACATGGACGCGCTGTGCCACATGTGGTCCGGTGACGAGCTCTACAACGCCCACCCCGCCGCCCGGGTGCGCTCCTACGGCGCCACCAGGTGCGGCATCGAGCAGGTGGGCGGCGTCGTCGCCAGGGGGGTGCTGTTCGACGTGCCGCGCCACCACGGAGTCGACCACCTGCCCGCCGGACACCGCGTCGGCCCCGGCGAGCTGGAGGCGCTGGGGCCGGGCCTGCGCGCCGGTGACGTCGCGGTGATCCGCACCGGCTGGCCCGCCGTCTGGCGGCGCTCGCCCGAGGAGTACTGGTCCGGGCAGCCGGGACTGTCGGCCGAGGCGGGCCGGTGGCTCGCCGCCCGCGACGTGGCGGCCGTGGCCTGCGACAACGCCGCCGTCGGCGGGCTGGACTCCCGCCAGGCCGCCGCCGAGGGCCTCGACGACGACCTGCACCTCGTCCTGCTGCACCGGCACGGCATCCACCTGATGGAGATGCTGTGGCTGGAGGAGTTGAGCGCGACGGGACGCGCGGAGTTCGTGTTCGTCGCGGCGCCGCTCAGGATCGAGGGAGGCACCGGCAGCCCGATCAACCCGCTCGCGATCCTGTAGCGGCCGGCGGTCAGGAGCCGGGGTAGTTGCCGCCGCCGTGGGCGCGGTCGAGGGCGTCGTAGTCGGGGGCGGGGCCGCGCCTCGGTATCGCGTCCGCGAACACCACCTCTCTGGGCTTCTTGTACGAGGCCAGCAGCCCCTTGACGTGGCCGATCAGCTCCTCGGCCGTCGCCTCGGCGCCGCTTCCGAGGACGACCACGGCCTTCACCGCCTGATGCCAGCGCTCGTCGGGCACGCCGATCACGGCGGCGTCGGCGACCGCCGGGTGGCTGCGCAGCGCGCGCTCCACCTCGGCCGGGTAGACGTTCTCGGCGCCTGACTTGATCATGCGAAGTCGGGGGCCGATGAAGGTGATCGTGCCGTCCGGCTCGCGACGGCCGAGGTCGCCGGTGTGGTACCAGCCGTACGCGAACTTGTCGGCATTAAGGTCTGGCCGGGCGAAATATCCGGAAAAGAGGGACTTGCCGCGGGCGCAGATCTCGCCCACCTCACCCACCGGCACCTCGGCCCCGCCGGGCCCGAGGATGCGCACCTGCACCAGCGGAGACGGCCGCCCGGCGAAGCCCGACGCCCCCGGAGACAGGCCGAGGAACGTCAGCATCCCGCCCACCTCGGTCTGCCCGTAGCCGCCCATCTTCGACCGGCACCACGGCGAGTCGTCCACGGTGATCAGCTCGTCCCATTCCTCGGAGTGCGAGACGAACCGCAGCGACGACAGGTCGTACTTGCCCCGCGGCCGCACCGCCAGCATGGCGTCGATCATCGGCCCGAACAGGAACGCCTGCGTGACCCGCTCGGTGTCGACCAGCCGGCAGACCTCCTCGGCGTCGAAGGCGGGCGTGAAGACGTTCACCCCGCCGATCTGCAGCGTGGCCAGGCAGAACATCATCGTCCCCACGTGGAACAGCGGCCCGCTGCTGAGGAAGGTGAAGCCGGGCTCCATCTGGCGCACCACCAGCAGGGACGTGCTGTGGGCCACCAGGGCGGCGCTGCTCAGCAGCGCGGCGGACGGCCGCCCGCCGAAGGCCGCCGTGTAGAGCGCCAGCACCGGCTCGGTGTCGGCCACCTGCGCGAACTCCCGCGCCACCCCGCCCGCCAGCAGCCTCTCGTACTCCTCGCCCGCCCGCACCCAGGCGGCCGTCGCGGGCCCGGCCCTGCGCGCGGCCGTGGTCGCCTCCGACGGCTCCCAGACCACGACCCGCGGCGTCAGGTCCTCCACCACGAACAGCAGCTCGTCCGCCGACTGCCGCCAGTTGGCCGGGCAGAACACGGCCCCCAGCCGCGAGCAGGCCAGCAGCAGCTCCAGGACGGCGTGGGAGTTCTGGCCCAGCCACAGCACCCGCTCGCCGGGCGCGACCCCGAGTGCCGACAGGGCGTCCGCCAGCCGGCTGACGCGGGTGTCGAGCTCCGGGTAGGTGAGCCGGACGTCCCCGTCCACGGCCGCGGTCTCCCGGGGACGGCTGCGGGCGTGCTCGGCGAGGACGTCGGAGAGGGTCAGACTGTGGATCATCGCGCCTCCTGCGGGGGTGGACGGCCGGGCCGGCCACGCGGTCGCGGCCCGGGGCGGGCGTACGGATCACGAGAAAGCGGGCATGACCTCGGCGGCGAAGAAGCGCATGACCTTCTTCATCTCCTCCAGCGGCATCGGCCGGGTGCTGCCGAAGTCGCACAGCAGGTTCGCGAACCCGGCGTCGCGCAGCAGCGTGATCTGCTCGATCACCCGCTCCGGGTCACCGATCACCTCGAGCTGCTCCCACCGGAAGTCGGCCGACACGCTGCCGCCCTTCAGGTAGCGGTCCTGGTAGTACTCGAAGCCCTCGGCGGCCCGGCCGGTCCGCGGGTCGATGGGCGCGCTGCGCTCGTTGAAGATGCGCGAGCGGTCGAAGGCCGCCTCGAACCTCTCCTGGTCGCGCCGGGCCTGCTCGGCCGTCGGCGCCACGTACACGCTGCGCGCCACGACCAGCTCGGCCCGCGCGGAGTGCCCGGCCCGGGTGGCGGTCTCCCGCCACGTCTCGGCCGCCTTGACGACCTTGCGGAACGGCGCCGCCGGGTCGGCCAGGATGGGCAGCCCGCGTTCGGCGTACATGGTGACGGTCTCCGGCGACACGGCGGCGACGTGCAGCGGCGGGTGCGGCGTCTGGAGCGGGCGCGGGGCGAGCGCCACCTCGGTGCCGGTCCGGTAGAACTTGCCCTCGTGCCCGAAGGTGTCCCGCGTCCACAGCCCGAGGATCACCTCCAGCGCCTCGTTGAACCGGTCGCGCGCCTCGGCCAGGTCGATGCCGAACCCCTCGAACTCGAAGCTCTGGTAGCCCCGCCCGATCCCCAGATCCAGCCGCCCGCCCGACAGCACGTCGACCTGGGCGGCCTCCTCGGCCACGTGGACGGGGTTGTGCAGGGGCAGCACGACGATGCCGGTGCCGAGACGCAGGCGCGAGGTCCGGGCGGCCGCGTGCGCGAGCACGGTGAAGAGGTTGGGCGCCACGCCGTAGTCGCGGAAGTGGTGCTCGGCCAGGCGCACACCGTCGAAACCGAGCTCCTCGGCCAGCTCGATGAGCTGCAGGTGGTAGTCGTAGACGTCCTTGAAGCTCTGCCCGTCGAACCGGTGGAAGAGGTGGAACGTTGAGAACTTCATGCGGCGGCCCTTCGCAGGTGTGAACCAAGCGCTCGCTTGGGAGCGTATCAGGTCCGTCCCCGGTTGAGAGCCCCGCCGGACGGGGCTTTCCCGCGCCGCCTCCTACGCCGGCCCGCTTCCCGGCCCCGTCGCCGGCCCGTCGACCGTGCCCGTCGCCAGCCCGCTGACCAAGCCGATCGTCAGCGCGGTGCGCACCGGGATGTGCTCGACCAGCACGTGCTCGTGCCGGGCGTGCGCGCCGCCGCCGACCGCGCCCATCCCGTCGAGCACCGGACGGCCCAGCGCCGAGACGAAGTTGCCGTCGCTGGCGCCGCCGACCGCGACCTCCTCCAGCCGCAGGCCGAGCCGGGCAGCCACCGCGACCGCCGCCTCGAACAGCCGCCGCGACCCCGCGTTGGGCGACATGGGCGGCCGGTTCCAGCCGCCGGACACCTCGACCGTGACCCGCGGGTCGGCGACCGCCAGCCCCGCGAACACCGCGTCCATGCGCGCCACCTCCGCCGGATCGCCCACGCGCACGTCCACGCCGGCTCGCGCGCGCCCGGCGGCCACGTTGCGCCCGGTGCCCCCGTCGACCAGGCCGACGTTGACCGTGGTGCCGCGTTCGGGCGCGCCCGAGGCGGCGATCCGCGTGATCACCTCGGCCATCGCATGGATCGCGCTCGCCCCCGCCTCGGGGTCGAGCCCCGCGTGCGCCTCGACGCCGGTGACGGTCACGTCGAAGACGCCGACGCCCTTGCGCGCCGTCTTGAGCCTGCCGCCGTCGGCCGACGCCTCGAAGACCAGCGTGGCCAGCGCGCCGTCGCTCGCCGCCTCGATGTACGGGCGCGAGAACGGGCTGCCGAGCTCCTCGTCGCCGTTGAACAGCATCCTGACCGAGGGATGCGGCAGGCCCAGCTCGCGCAGCCCGCGCACCGCCCAGACCGCCTGCACGAGCCCGGTCTTCATGTCGAACACCCCCGGCCCGGACGCGGTCTCCCCGTCGAGACGGAACGGCCACCCGGCCAGCGTGCCGGTGGGCCAGACGGTGTCGTAGTGGCACAGCAGGAGCACGGTGCCCGGGGCGGTGCCCCGGTAGGTCACCTCCCAGGTGTCGCCGTGCCTGCCGCCGTCGCGCACCACCTCGGTGGCGGGCCGGCCGAGCCGCCCGGCCACCAGGGCGCGCAGCGCGTCGAGACCGGTGGCGAGCATGGCCGTGTCGTAGCTGTGGGTCTCCAGCTCGACGAGGGTCCTGATGTCGTCGAGCATGGCGGGCAGGGCCTGACGGGTCCAGTCGGCGATCGGCACGGGGGGTTCCTCCCTGGCGGACGTCGTTCGCGGGAAAGGCGTGCGTGCGGGCTGAGTCGGTCGGCCCGGGCCGGTCGGTCCGGGCACGTCAGGTCGGCGGGACGGGGTCAGGCCGTGGCGTCGGGGCCCGGCCCGGAGGGGGACGGCTCGCGCAGCGGCAGGCGTACCTCGAACCAGGTGTCGCCGGGCACCGAGCGGACCTTGATCTCGCCGCCGTGCCGCCCGGCGACGATCCGGTAGGAGATGTCGAGCCCCAGCCCCGTGCCCTGGCCGACGCTCTTGGTGGTGAAGAACGGCTCGAAGATCCGGTCCTTGATCGCGTCGGGCACGCCCGGTCCGGTGTCGCCGATCTCGATGATCGCCTCGTCCTCGTCGTGCGCGGTGCGGACGGTCAGCGTGCCCTCCTCGCCCATCGCGTCGATCGCGTTGTGGACGAGGTTGGTCCACACCTGGTTGAGCTCGCCGCCGTAGGCGGGGATCGGCGGCAGCGTCCGGTCGTAGTCGGTGACCACGGAGACCCCCGGCGGGATCTTGCCGCGGAAGATGGCGAGCGTGCTGTCGAGCAGCTCGTGCACG
Source organism: Nonomuraea indica (assembly GCF_002850745.1). GTDB lineage: Bacteria > Actinomycetota > Actinomycetes > Streptosporangiales > Streptosporangiaceae > Nonomuraea > Nonomuraea indica. Next base: position 215,691 of record NZ_KZ559476.1, on the reverse strand, counting down.
TCGCAGATCTGGAACGGCGCGCGGTCCATCTGGGAGTACTGCTTGGCCGAGCGGATCAGCGACGAGATGCGCTCGGTCGCCTCGGTCACCTCGCCGAGCATCTGGGAGATCTCGACCGCCTCCGACAGCCAGCGCAGCGCCGCCGGGGCGTGCTCCTCGCCCACCTTCGCGCAGACCTTGGCCAGGTGCTCGCCGCCGAACCCGGCCTGCACCAGCGCCGGCGCCAGGTCCCAGGCGTCGTCCACGCCGAGTTGTTCGAGCGCCTCGGCCAGCTCGTCCTCGGCGTCGGAGATCTCCAGCGGGCTGCGCGGCGGCAGCTTGCCCACCGCATCGGTGCAGCTCTCCTGCATGTCGATGAGCGCCCGCAGCCGCTCGGGCGGGATGCCGTCCTCGGCGAGCCTGGCCAGCTCCACGCGGGACGTCCGGATGAGCGCGCGCAGCTCGCCGACCGCGCGGACCGCGGCGGCGGCCGGGTTGTTCAGCTCGTGGGTGAGCCCGGCGGTGATCGTGCCGAGCGCGGTGAGACGCTGCCGCCGGTCGATGACCTCGCGCTGCATCCGCCCGCCCGACCAGATGCCGTCGAGCAGGTGCATCGCCATCGGGAACCACTCGGCCACGATGTGCGCGAACTTCTTGGCGGGCAGCATGAACACCCGGGACGGCGCGGTGGCCCGCAGCGTGTGCTGGTAGGTCGCCGGGGCGCGGTCGCCGAGGTAGGCGGCGGTCGCGCCGCCGTACACGCCGGGCTGGGAGGTGCGCGGCATCGCCACCGTGCCGGCGCTGACGGTCTGCTGGACCATCTGCAGCTCGCCCTCGATCAGCACCGCGAAGCACTCGGCCGGCTCGCCCTGCCGCAGGATGTCCTCGTCCTGGTCGAAGGAGCGGACGGCGCCGCTGCCGGCCAGCTTGGTGAGCTGCTCGTCGGTCAGCCGCTCGAACAGGAACAGCTTGCGCAGCTCGTCGATGTCGATGGGGAGGTCGCTCGGAACGCTCACTGCTTCTCCAGGTAACGGTGGACGAGCGCGACGGCCATCGCGCCCTCGCCGACGGCGGAGGCGACCCGCTTGATCGACTCCGCCCGCACGTCGCCCGCCGCGAACACGCCCGGCACGTTGGTCTCCAGGTAGTAGGGCTCGCGGCGCAGCGGCCAGTTGCGCGGCCGCCGGCCTCCCTGCACGAGGTCGGGGCCGGTGAGCACGAACCCCTTGGGGTCGCGCTCGACGGTGTCGCCGAGCCAGGAGGTGAAAGGCTCGGCGCCGATGAACACGAACAGCCACTGGGCGTCGACCGCGCGCTCCTCGCCCTTGGTGGACAGCGTCAGCCGCTCCAGGTGCCCGTCGCCCGCGCCCGCCGTGACGCGGGTCTGGACGTGCACCTCGATGTTGGGGATCGCGTGGATCTGCTCGATGAGGTAGTGCGACATGGATCTCTCCAGACCGTCACCTCTCACCAACAGATGGACCTTGCTCGCGAATCCCGCCAGGTAGACGGCCGCCTGGCCCGCCGAGTTGGCCGCACCGACGATGTACACCTCGGCGTCGCGGCAGGCGGGCGCCTCGGTCAGGGCGGCGCCGTAGTAGACGCCCCGGCCGACGAAGTCGTCCAGGCCGGGCGCGTCCAGGCGGCGGTAGCTGACCCCGGTCGCCAGGATCACCGCGTGCGCCGCGATCTCGCCGCCGTCCTTGAACCCCACCACCCGCGCCTGCCCGCGCGGCTCCAGATGGGTGACCTTGCGCGCGGTCAGCAGCTCGGCGCCGAACTTCAGGGCCTGCCTGCGCGCCCGGTCGGCGAGCTGCTGGCCGGAGACGCCGTCGGGGAAGCCCAGGTAGTTCTCGATGCGGGAGCTCTGGCCCGCCTGCCCGCCGGAGGCCTGCGCCTCGACCAGCACCGTGTTGAGCCCCTCCGAGGCGCCGTAGACGGCCGCGCCGAGGCCGGCCGGGCCGCCGCCGACCACGATGAGGTCGTAGAAGTCGGTGGCCGGCGTGGTCGACAGCCCCACGGCGGAGGCGAGCGTGGACTGGTCGGGAGCCTGCAGCGACGCCCCCTCCGAGGTGATCACCAGCGGCAGGTGGCACTGTTCGCCCACGGCGGCGACGAGCTGCGCGCCCTCGGGGTCCTCGGCCAGCATCCACTGGTACGGCACGTGGTTGCGAGCCAGGAAGTCGCGCACCTGGTAGGACGGCGCCGACCAGCGGTCGCCCACCACCCGCAGCGTCGCCGCCTCGGTCCGCTCGGTGCGCTGCCAGGCGTCGAGCTGGTCGTCGATCACCGGGTAGAACTTCTCCTCCGGCGGGTCCCACGGCTTGAGCAGGTAGTGGTCGAGGTCGACGACGTTGATCGCCTGGATGGCGGCGTCGGTGTCGGCGTAGGCGGTCAGCAGCACCCGGCGCGCGTACGGGTACATGTCCATCGCGGCCTCGAGGAACTGCACGCCGTTCATCTGCGGCATGCGGTAGTCGGCGAGGATCGCGGCGACCTCGTCGCCGCGCAGCCGCATCTCCTTGACGGCCTCCAGCCCCTGGTCCGCGGCCTCGGCCCGGACGATCCTGTAGCGCTGGCCGTAGCGGCGCCTCAGGTCGCGGGCCACCGCCCGCGAGACGCCCGGGTCGTCGTCCACCGTCACGATGACCGGCTTGTCCATGGCCCTGCCTTCCCCACGAGTCCTTCCAGGGAAGCATGTCATGCGCCGCGAGGTCTTCGGGCCGCCGCGGTGCCCCCTGCCCGGTCGCTAGGCGACGACGTGCGCCTCGCCGCCGTCGACCAGCAGCGACACCCCGTTCACGAACGAGGCCCGCTCGCTGGCCAGGAACGCGACCACGTCGCCGACCTCCTCCGGCCGCCCGACCCGGCCGACGGGCACCCGGGCGCCGCGCGAGGCCAGCCCGTCCTCGCCGCCCGCCAGCTCGCGCAGCCGGCCGGTGTCGATCGGCCCCGGCATCACGTTGGTGACGAGCACGCCGTCACCCCCGACCTCGCGGGCCAGCGTGCGCACGATCCCGGCGACGGCCGGACGCGTGGCGTTGGACAGGGCCAGGCCGTCGAGCACCTCGCGCGCCGACCTGCTGGTGACCGTGACGATGCGGCCCCACCCGCGCGAGCGCATCTCCGGCAGCACGGCGTGGATCAGCCGGACGGTGCCCAGCAGGTTGCGCTGGACGGCCACGTCCCACTCGGCCGCCCCCATGTCGACGAACCGGCCGGCGGGCGGCCCGCCCGCGTTGGCCACCAGGATGTCGACGGGCCCCAGCACCTCGCGCGTCTCGGCGGCCACCCGCGCCGCCGCCTCCGGGTCCTCCACGTCGGCCAGCACGGCGTGCACGACGCCGCCGTACTCCTGCAGCTCGACCACCGCGTCGGCCAGCCGTTCGGGGTCGCGCGCGCTCACGCACACGTCACACCCCTCCCGTGCCAGGCTCTTGGCGGCGGCCAGGCCGATGCCCGCGCTGCCGCCGGTGACCAGTGCGACCTTGCCCGTGATGCCGAGATCCATGAGGCGACTATAGGTCCGCCGGCGCCACCCGCCGCAGCTTGTCCGGGTTGCGGATGATGAAGATCTCACCGATGCGGCCGTCGCGGACCGCGAACGCGACGAGCTGCGGGTGGCCGCCGGCGACGCTCCACACCGCGGGCAGGCCGTTGACGTCGGCGACGACGCCCTCGGCGCCGTCCGGGGTGACTCCGCCGATGAACGCCACCGCCTTGCGCCGGCCCAGGATCGGCCGGAGCGCCGCCCGCACCTTGCCCCCGCCGTCGCTCCAGATGACGACGTCCTCGTGCAGGATCTCCGCCAGCGCGCCGAGGTCGCCGCCTCCCGCCGCCTCGATGAACCTCTCCAGCAGCCTGGCGTGCTCCTCCCCGGTCGGCTGGAACCTGTCGCGGCCGTCGGCCAGCCGCAGGGCGGCGCGCCGGTGCAGCTGGCGGGCGTTGGCGACGGACACCCCGACGACGCGGGCGATCTCGTCGTACGGGAACTCGAACGCCTCCCGCAGCACGAACACCGCCCGCTCCGGCGGCGACAGCCGCTCCATCAGGTGCAGGGTCGCGTACGACACCGTGTCGCGCAGCTCGGCCGTGTCGAGCGGCCCCGCGTCGGCCGTCAGGACCGGCTCGGGCAGCCATGACCCGGTGTAGGCCTCACGCTTGACCCGGGCCGAGCGGAGCTGGTCGATCGCCAGCCGTGACACGACCGTCACCAGGAACGCCCGCGGGTCCCTGATCTCGTCGTGGTCGGTCGTCTGCCAGCGCAGCCATGCCTCCTGGACGACGTCCTCGGCGTCCCACATGCTGCCCAGCAGCCGGTAGGCGAGCCCGAGCAACGTCGGCCGGTGTTCTTCGAAGTCCACGCTCGGATCATCCCTCTCCCGGGAGCATGGCGGCATGGCGGGGTCGCCGGTCCAGCCGCAGCCGGGCCCGGCTGTTGTCCGCGCCGCGCGGCCTGGTCATGTACGCGACCCGAACGGTCCGGCGGCGAGCCGCGCCGGCGACCGGAGGTGACGGGCGGATGCGGAGGGCGGGGTGGCGCCGCCGGGGGAGGGCGTGATGGTCTTGGCTGATGGCGAGAAATCTGATCCTGTCAGGAGGCCCGTTCCACGACTTCGACGCGACCTCGGCCGCCCTCGCCGAGGTGCTGGCGGAGGTGGGGATCGAGTCGGAGATCACCGAGGACATCGCCGGAGCGCTGAGCGAACCGCCGGAGGTGCAGCTCATCACGGTCAACGCGCTGCGCTGGCGGATGGACCTCGACCGGTTCGCCGACCTGCGCGGGCGGTGGCGTTTCGAGCTGCCCGCCGAGGCCCGCGCCACGCTGCTCGACCATCTCGACCGGGGCGGCGGGCTGCTGGGCATGCACGCCGCCTCGATCTGCTTCGACGACTGGCAGGGCTGGCCCCGCGTGCTGGGCGGCTGCTGGACCTGGCCGAAGTCGCACCACCCGCCGCTCGGCTGGACCGGGGTGCGCGTGCACGGCGGCCACCCGGTCGTGGAGGGGCTGCGCGACTTCGACGTGGTCGACGAGGTCTACAGCGACCTGGAGGTGCTGCCCGACGTGCGCCCCCTCGCCTCGTCCGGCGGCCAGCCCCTCGTCTGGGCCCGCCCGGTACGGCGCGGCCGGGTCCTCTACGACGCGCTCGGCCACGACACGCGCTCCTACGACAACGAGATCCACCGGACGCTGCTCCAGCGCGCGGCCCTCTGGCTGCTGAAACGCCCCGTCGCGGTCCGCGACTGACGGCGCCGGCCCGGCGGTCAGGAGGCGGCGAAGTCCCTGATCGCCGCCGCCAGCTCCGCCGGGGCCTCCTCCGCCATGTGGTGGCCGCTGTCGATCGGGCGGCCGCGCACGTCGTCGGCCCAGGCGGCCCACACCTCGCGCGGATCGCCGTACAGGTCCTCCATGTCGTCCTTGGTGGCCCACAGGAGGAGCAGCGGGCAGCGCAGCCGCCGCCCCGCCGCGCGGTCGGCGTCGTCGGCGGCGCGGTCCACGCCCAGTCCGGCGCGGTAGTCCTCGCACATGGCGTGCACGGTCGCGGGGTCGTGCAGGGCGCGGCGCAGGTCCGCGTACGCCTCCTCGCCCATCGCCGAGGCGTCGACCTGGTACCAGGCGTCAGGGTCGGCGTCGATGACCCGTTCGGCGGGCTTGGCGGTCTGGCCGAGGAACCACCAGTGCCACCACGCGGTGGCGAACTTCGCGTCGCAGCGGGCCAGCGCCTCGCCCAGCGGGACCGAGTCGAGCTGCACCAGGTGGGTCACCGCCTCGGGGTGGTCCATGGCCAGCCGGTGGGCGACGTACGCGCCGCGGTCGTGCCCGGCGACGGCGAACCGCTCGTGGCCGAGGGCGCGCATGAGGGCCAGCATGTCGCGCGCCATGGCCCGCTTGGAGTAGGGGGAGTGGTCGGGGGTGGTGGGCGGCTTGGAGGATCGGCCGTAGCCGCGCAGGTCGGGGCAGACGACCGTGTGGTGCGGCGCCAGCAGGGCGGCGACCTTGTGCCAGGTGGCGTGCGTCCTCGGGTGGCCGTGCAGCAGCAGCACCGGGGTGCCCGTCCCGCCGTGCCGGACGTACAGCTCCGCCTCGCCGACGTCGATCCTGTCCTCCGCGAAGTACTCGAACATGCGGCGGCCTCTACCCGGCGGCCGGCGGTTGATCCTCTCCGGCGAGCCGGCGGGCCGACTCCGACTCGTGGGCGAGGCGGCGCAGCGCGTCGAAGGCCCGGCCGTACAGGACCGTGCCGAGCACCACCGCCTCGACGGCGCTCTCCCGGGGCCCGTCGAGCCGGAGGGACTCCAGCTCGGCGGCGGCGAGCCCGCCGGCCGTCTCGGCGTAGCGGCTCAGGTCGGTGGGCATGCCGAGCCGGCGCAGGGTGAGGAGCGTCTGGGCCAGCTCGTTCCTGGTCGGGGCGTCCGGGGCGATGGTCCAGCCCCGCTCGTCGATGAGGCGGTCGGCCTCGGCGCGGGCGGCCTGCCAGTCGTCCGAGGGCTCGGGTTCGACGGCCGGGCCGAGCGCGTACTGGGCGGTGCCGAGCATCTGGTGGACGGGGAGCGACTCGTCCTCGACCGCGTCGATGACCTGCTTGATGGCGGCGACCGGAAGTCTGCCGATCTCCAGCAGCGCCCGGATGAGGCGGAGCCTGCGCAGGTGGGAGTCGTCGTAGACGGCGCGGGTCGCGGCGACCTGCTCGCCCTGGTGGAGCAGGCCCTCGCGCAGGTAGTACTTGATCGTCGCGAGGGCGACGCCCGAACGGTCGCTCAGCTCCGAGATGCGCATCCGTGGATAATAGCGCTATCCAGCACCGAGGGCCCGGGAGGTCCTGTCCCGAGCAAGCGCTTGTCTTGATCTCGCCGGCGCGTTAGCGTGGCGGGCAGGCACCGCGGACGTCGCCCGCCGGGATGGATCGCGCCCCGCCCCGGCGGGCGACTCGCGCTCACCCGCGCCTCGCGGACCTCGTGGTGGGTCCTCATGGAGCCGGGCGGGGAGCCGGACGGTCGGGACACCTCGCAAGGGCGCCGAGCCGGGAGGTCGCCGTGCAGCCGTTCGCCGGGCGGGCGGCCGTGGCGGGGGTGGGGATGACCGCGCTCACCCGCGCCTCCGGCCGCACCGTGCTCGACCTCGCCGTCGAGGCGTGCCGGGCGGCCTGCGCCGACGCGGGCGTCGCACCCGGCGAGGTGGACGCGCTGCTCAGCTACCACCTGAACGACTCCGTCCCGGTCACCCGGGTCGCCCGCGCGCTGGGCGTCGAACGGCTCGGCTGGCACAACGACATCGCCGGCGGCGGCACCCAGGCGGCCTCCGTCCTGGGCGACGCCGCCATGCTCGTCCACGCCGGGCTGGCCCGGCACGTCCTCGTCTTCCGCGCCCTCAACGGCCGCTCCGGCCGCCGGATGAACACCGTCTCGACGGGCGAGCAGGAGCGGTTCACCTACGGGATGGCCGGGCCGATCCCGCTGTTCGCCCTGGCCGCCACCCGCTACCTGCACGACACCGGGCTCACCGAGGAACACCTGCACGCCGTGGTCGCCCAGTCGCGCGCCAACGCCGGGGCGAACCCCCGCGCCCTGCGCGCCGGCCCGCTGGACCTGGCCGCCTACCTGGCCAAGCCGTACGTGTGCACGCCGCTGCGCACCGCCGACTGCTGCCAGGAGAGCGACGGCGCGTGCGCGCTGCTGGTCAGCGGGGTGCTGGACGGGCCGCGCGTGCGCGCGGTGGTGCGCGGGGGCGGGCCGGGGTGCTCGGCGATGGACCGGGCGCCCGACGTCACGGCGACCTTCTCCGCGTACGTGGCGCCCCGGCTGTGGGAGGTCTCCGGCCTGCGGCCGGCGGACGTGGACGTGGCCCTGCCCTACGACGCCTACTCGTGGCTGGTGCCCAGGCAACTGGAGGACTTCGGGTTCGTCGCGCGGGGCGACCTCGGCCCGTACCTGCTGGAGCGGCGGCACGCCTGGGTGAACCCGCACGGCGGGCTGCTGTCGGAGGGGTACGTGCACGGCCTCAACAACGTGGTCCAGGCCGTACGGGAGCTGCGCGGCGGCCGGGAGGCCGCGCTGGTGACCGGCTTCGGCGGCAGTTACGGCAGCGCCGCCATCCTCGTGTCCTAGCGCCGGATCGAGGGGTCGGCCGGGGGCCGGGTGAAGACGGGGTGCAGCTCGCGGGCCCGATCCGGTGACAGCAGCCCGCCGGTGCGGGCCGCCAGCCAGGCGGCCGCCCCCGCCGCGTCGCGGGCCGTGGCCACGCTCCCGGCCCGCCGGGCGTCGATCGGGTCCGCACGCGCCAGCAGCTCGCGCACCGCGTCCCTGACCGGCCCCTCGTTGGTCAGCACGCTGCCCGCCAGCACCACCGGGCCCGACAGATGCACCCGCAGCACCGTGGAGACCAGGTGCCCGGCCGCCTCGCCGACGATCCGCACGGCCATCGGGTCGCCCTCGGCGGCGGCCCGGCTGACCAGCCGGGACAGCGCGGCCAGCCGCATGTGGTCGGCCTGCGCGAGCCGGACGATCCGGTCGGCGTCGGCGCGCGGCGAGGTGCCCCACGCCACGCCGGCCTCCGCGCCCGCCTCGCCAGGGGACCCGGCGCCGAGGAAGTCCGCGGCCACCAGCCGCACCAGCAGGCCGTCGCGCGAGCCGCGGTCCAGCGTCGCGACGACCGCGCGGGCGGCGGCACGGCCGATCCAGAAGCCCGAGCCGGCGTCGCCCAGCAGCCAGCCCAGCCCGTCGGCGAGCGTGACCAGCTCGTGGTCCTCGATCCGGGCCGCCACCGCGCCGGTGCCCGACAGCAGCAGCGACCCCGACGGCTCCGGCGTGCCCGCCACGTACGCGATGGCCACGTCGCCGGCCACCCGCGGCCCTTCGGTGACGCCCAGCCCCGCCCACACCTTGGCCAGCTCCGGCTCCAGCGCGTCGATCCGGCCCGCCACGCCCGCCAGGGACGCCACCACGCGCGAGGCGTCCACGCCGCGCAGCGCCCCCTCCAGGGCGGCGCCGATCGCCTCCACCGCCCTGGCCAGGCCGTGGGCGCTCGGGTTGCCCGCCCCGGCCGTGGCGTAGCCGACGCGCGTCCCGTCGAGCGCGTGCACCGCGACCCGGGTGGAGGTCGCGCCGGCGTCCACCCCGACCACGAACGTCCCCGCGGGCGGTCCAGCCGGCGACACCGCCAACGACTCAGTCACGGCTTTGATTGTGGGTCTTGACGCGATCAGGAAGCAAGAATAATTTTCGCCCAATAGCCGGGGATTCGGAAGGAATATTTGTGACGTCAGGAGCCCTCGGGCGGATCGGCACCGAGCTCCCGGGCCTGCCGGAGGCGCTGCGCCGCGTGGGAGAGGTGATCCTCGCCGACCCGGCCGAGGCCGCCCGGTCCACGATCATCGCCCTCGCGGAGCGCGCGGGCAGCTCGCCCGCCACCGTGACGAGGTTCTGCCGCGCATTCGGCTTCTCCGGCTACGCCGAGCTGCGGGTGGCGCTCGCCACGGAGACCGGCCGGGCCGCGCAGGCCGGCTGGGGCGCCGGCGTCGGCCACGAGATCGGACCCGACGACCCGCTCGACTCCGCCATCGAGGTGATGGCCGCCGCCGACACCCGGCTCATCCACGACACCGCCGCCCAGCTCGACTCCGCCGTCGTCGCCCGGGTGGCCGACGCGATCGTGGCCGCCTCGCGCGTGCTCCTCGTCGGCGTCTCCACCAGCGGTAACGTGGCCACCATGCTGGAAGGCCGGCTGCGCCGCATCGGCATCCCCGGCTGGAGCGCGGGTGACGCGCACGTCGCGCTGTCGGACGCCGCGCTGCTCGGGACGGGCGACGTCGCGGTCGGCATCAGCCACCGGGGCCGCACCCGCGAGGTCATGGAGGCGCTGGCGGAGGCCGGCAGCCACGGCGCCACCACGGTCGCCGTCACCTCGTTCGCCCGCTCGCCGCTGGCCGAGCTGGCCGATCTCGTGCTGACCACGGCCAGCCGCGAGACCACCTTCCGGCTCGGCGGCCTGGCCGCCGTCCACTCGCAGCTCTTCGTGCTGGACGCCGTCTACGTGGCCGTCGCCCAGCGCACCTACGAGCGCACCAACGAAGCCTTCGAACGCACGATCAGCGCGGTGGAGAGCCACCGGGTGGAAAGAGGCTGAATGACGTACGCGACCGAGGCCCTGAAGCTGGCGCACCACGTCGCCGAGACACAGGCGGAGCCGGTGCGGCGGGCGGCGGCCCTGCTGGTCGCCTCGCTGCGCGCCGGTGGCGTGGTCAACGCGTTCGGCTCGGGCCACTCGGAGGCGATCGCCATGGAGATCGCGGGGCGGGCGGGCGGTCTCGTGCCCAGCAACCGGCTCTCCCCCCGCGACCTCGTCCTGTACGGCGGGCATCCGCCGGGCGTGCTCACCCCGGAGCTGGAGCGCGACCCGGCCGTCGCCCACCAGATCTACGCGCTGGCCCCGGTCGAGCCGCAGGACGTGTTCGTGCTCGCGTCCAGCTCCGGCGTGAACGGCGCCGTCGTCGAGCTGGCCACGCTGGTCAAGGACCGCGGCCACCCCCTGATCGCGATCACCTCGGTGCGTCACAGCACCCGGATGACCTCGCGCCACCCGTCCGGCCGCAAGCTGCTCGACCTGGCCGACGTCGTGCTCGACAACGGCGCGCCGTACGGCGACGCCATCCTCGACCTGCCGGGCGGCGGCTCGTACGGCGCCGTCTCCACCATCACCTCGGCGCTGCTCGCGCAGATGGTGGTCGCCGAGACCGTGTCCGGGCTGGTGGCGCTCGGCGAGACACCGCCCGTCTACCTGTCGGCCAACGTGACCGGCGGCGACGAGCACAACAGGGCCCTGGAGAGCCGCTACGCAGGGCGCATCAGACGTGGAGCTTGAACACTCAGGAGGCGTGACCATGCCGAACCCCTTCGACCCCCCCGGCGCTTCGTCCGACAAGCCGCGGCTCTCGCGGCGCGAGCTGCTGCGCGGCGCCGCGCTGATGCCGGTGGCGGGCGCGCTCGCCGCCTGCGCCACCCCCGCGGGCAAGGCGCCGGCGCAGTCGGCCGCGCCCGTCGCGACGAGCGCGGCCAACCCGTTCGGCGTGGCCGCCGACCGGCCGCTCGAGGTCTGGATCTTCGACGGCGGCTTCGGCCACGCCTACGCCAAGGACATCCACCAGCCACTGTTCGCGACGAAGTACCCCAAGGTGGAGATCAAGCACAACTCCACCAAGGAGATCACGAAGGTCCTCCAGCCGCGCTTCGCCGGCGGCAATCCGCCCGACGTCATCGACAACTCCGGCGCCGGCGCCATGGACATGGGCGCCCTCGCCCAGGACGGCCAGCTGCAGGACCTCGGGCCGCTGCTCGACGCGCCGAGCTGGGACGACCCCGGCACCAAGGTCCGCGACACGCTCGACCCGGCCGTCATCGACTTCGGCACCTACGACGGCAAGTTCCACGTCGTCGGCTACGTCAACTACATCCACGGCATCTGGTACTCCCAGAAGGTCTTCCGTGACAACGGCTGGCAGGTGCCCAAGACCTGGGACGAGTTCGTCGCGCTGTGCGAGACGATCAAGAAGTCCGGGAAGATGGCGCCGTTCACCTACGCCGGCAAGCACCCGCAGTACCTCTACGAGCCGCTGATGACCATGGCCGCGAAGATCGGTGGCAAGGAGGTGCTCGTCAACCTCGACAACCTGGAGGACGGCGCCTGGACGGCCGAGCCGATGCGGCAGTCGGCCGCCGCCTGGGCCGAGATCGGCGCCAAGTACCTCATGGAGGGCACGGCCGGGCTCGACCACGTGCAGACCCAGACGGCCCAGAACAAGTACAAGGTCGCCATGCTGCCGTCCGGCTCCTGGCTGGAGAACGAGCAGAAAACGACTACACCCGCCGATTTCGAGTACGGCATGTTCCCCATCCCCGACTTCACCTCCTCCGACAAGCTGCCGTACGGCACCCTGCACTCCCGCCCCGGCGAGACGTTCCTGGTGCCGGCCAAGGCCGCCAACCCGCAGGCCGGCATGGAGTACCTGCGCGCCATGCTGTCGAAGAAGGCGGCCGGCGACTTCAGCGAGCTGGTCAGGACCGTCTCGGTGGTCAAGGGCGCGGGCGAGGGCCGGCCGCTGTCACCGGGCGCGAAGAGCGCCACCGAGGCGCTCGCCGCCGCCGGCGAGAACACCGTCTACTTCCGCTGGCGCAACTGGTACGCCCAGCTCCACGACGAGGCCGTGGCCGCCACCGGCGAGCTGATGAGCGGCGGCCTGACGCCCGAGAAGTACCTGGAGCGGCTGCAGAAGAAGGCCGACGAGATCAAGGGCGACTCCTCGATCAAGAAGTACCGGCGCTGATGATCAACAGGTATCGCCGCGGGCTGTTCATCATCGCCTTCCTGGCGGCCCCGGTGACGCTCTACCTGGTGTATGTGATCTCGCCGTACGCGCAGGCGTTCTACATCGCCACGACCGACTGGCGCGGCGTCACCGCCACGCCGAACTTCATCGGGTTCGACAACTTCGTCCGGCTGTTCTCCGACTCGATCTTCTGGAAGGCGGTCACGCACAACGGGGCCCTCCTGCTGCTGCTGCCGCTGCTGACGATCGTCATCGCCCTGTTCTTCGCCTTCCTGCTCAACGTGGGTGGCGGAGGGCGGGGCGCCGCCGGGGTCCCCGGATCGCGGTTCTACCGGGTGGTGTTCTTCTTCCCGCAGGTGCTGGCCGTCGCCGTGGTCGCGGTGCTGTTCCAGCAGGTGTTCCGGCCCGACGGCAGCGGCATGCTCAACGGGCCGCTGATGGCGCTGGGGCTGCGGCCGGTCGGGTTCCTGTCCGACCCGGACGTCGCCTTCTGGTCGGTGCTGGGCGTCATGGTGTGGCAGGCGGTCGGCTTCTACGTGGTGCTGTTCTCGGCCGGGCTCGCCTCCATCCCGCGCGACATGTTCGAGGCGGCGCAGATCGACGGGGCCGGGCGGGTCAGCCTGTTCTTCCGGATCACGCTGCCGCTGCTGTGGGACACCGTCCAGGTGGCCTGGGTCTACCTCGGCATCCTGGCGCTGGACGTGTTCGCGATCGTGTGGGTGATGACCGACCAGCACGGCGGCCCCGACTTCTCCACCACCGTCATGGCGACCGAGATCTACCGCAACGCCTTCACCTACTTCCGCTTCGGCTACGCCTCCGCGCTGGGCGTGGTGATGTTCTTCTTCACCGTGGGCTTCGCCGTGCTGTCCCTGAGGCTGTCCCGTCGCGAACGGATCGAGTACTGATGTCGACGATGACCTCGCCCGCGGTGGCCACCTCGCGCCGGGCCGCCAGGCAGGAGCGCAGGCGGCGGCTCGGCCCGCTGAGCGCCCTGTCGCACGCCGCGCTGCTGCTGTGGACGGTGCTGACCGTGGTGCCGATCCTGTGGACGTTCCTCGCCTCGGTCAAGAGCGAGGACGAGATCTTCGGCGACGCCTGGTCGCTGCCGGCCACGCTGCGCTGGGACAACTTCGCCCGCGCCTGGGAGCAGGCGCACATCGGGCAGTACATGCTCAACAGCGTCGTCGTGGTGGCGTTCAGCACGTTCGGCACCATGCTGCTCGGCTCGATGGCCGCCTACGTGCTCGCCCGCTACCCTTTCCGCGGCAACCGGGCCTTCTACCTGCTGTTCGTCTCCGGGCTGGCCTTCCCCGTCTACCTGGCGCTGACCCCGTTGTTCTTCGTGGTGCAGAACATGGGCAACGTGCCGCTGGTCGGGCCGTTCATCGGGCTGAACACCCACGCGGGGCTGGTGCTGGTCTACATCGCCTACTCGATGCCGTTCACCGTGTTCTTCCTGGCCGCGTTCTTCCGCACGCTGCCCACGGCCGTGGCCGAGGCGGCGCTCGTGGACGGGGCGTCCCACACCCGGGTGTTCTTCCAGATCATGCTGCCGATGGCCCGGCCCGGCATCATCAGCGTCACGATCTTCAACGTGCTGGGCCAGTGGAACCAGTACCAGCTCCCGCTGGTGCTGCTGCAGGAGCGCGACAAGTGGGTGCTGCCGCAGGGCATCGCCGACATCTCCACGGCGGCCGGCTACGACCAGGACTGGTCGGCGTTGTTCGCCGCGCTGACGCTGGCGATCCTGCCCATGCTGGTGATCTACACGGTCTTCCAGCGCCAGATCCAGTCGGGCCTGACGGCCGGCGCGCTGAAGTAGCGTGTCCGGATGACCCACGCGTCCCCTGACGTCCGCGCCCTGCTGGCGCGTCACCTGCCCGGCCGCGAGGTGCGCTCCGTCGCCGCGATCGGGCAGGGGCTGGACAACGTCGCCTACGAGGTCGACGGCGAGCTCATCGTCCGGTGCGCCAAGGAGCCCGACCCCGCGGCCACGGAGGCGGAGGTGGCGGTGCTGGCCGCCGTCGCGCCGATCTCCCCGCTTCCCGTGCCGGAGGTCGTCTTCAGCGACCCGGCGGCGGGCGTGATCGCCTACCGCAGGCTGCCGGGCCGGCCGCTGCACCGGCACCCCGTGGCCGACCCGCGGCGGCTGGCCGAGCCGCTGGGCGCCTTCCTCACCGCCCTGCACGCCGTCCCGCCCGCCCCGCTGGGCGAGCTGGTGCCGCTCGACCGCTACCCCCTGGCCGACCTGCGCGAGGAGGCCGCGCGTGAGTACGAGTCCGTGGCCGCCCACGTCCCGCCGGAGCACCGCCGGCTGGTCGAGGACTTCCTCGCCGCCGGCCCGCCCGCCGACCCGTTCGCGGAGCCGCGAGGGGAGGGGCCGGAGGAGGCGCCGGCGGTGACGGCCGGTGCGCGCCTGTGCCACAACGACCTGGGCGCCGAGCACCTGCTCGCCGACCCCGGCACCGGCAGGCTCACGGGCGTCGTCGACTGGACCGACGCCGCCCTGACCGACCCCGCCCGCGACTTCGCCCGCCTCTACCGCGACCTCGGCCCCGAGGTGTACGAGCTGACGCTGGCCCGCTACGCCGGCCGGCTCGACGACGCGGTCACCGACCGGGTCCGCTTCCTGGCCCGCTGCGCCCTCATCGAGGACCTCGCCCACGGCCTCGGCCCCGGCCCGCGCCCCTACGCCGACGCCGCCCTCGCCCACCTGGTCCGCACCTTCACCGGGTGACCCCTCGCCGGGGCCGCCGCGATCTGGTTGGCTGCGGATCATGACTTCTCCATGGGAAGGCGAGCGCGTCCGCCTGCGCGCCGCCGAGCCGGACGACTGGGCCGCCCTGCACGCCTTCTCCCAGGAGGCGGACGTCGTGCGCGCCGGCGAGAGCATCCACCCGCCCCGCTCCGCCGAACGCGCCAGGCAGTGGGCGGCCGACCTGGCCTCCCGGGACGCCGACCCCGACGAGCCGCGCCTCGTCGTCGCCGCCCGGGACGACGACGCCCCGCTCGGCATGATCAACGCCCACCGGGCCGACCGGCTCAACGGCACCTTCTCCTACGGCGTCTCCCTCGGCTCCCGGCACCACCGCCAGGGCTACGGCGGCGAGGCCGTCGTGCTGCTGCTGCGCTACATGTTCGCCGAACGCCGCTTCCAGAAGGCCGAGGCGTGGGTCCACGCCTCCAACGCGCCCTCGCTGGCGCTGCACCGGCGGCTCGGCTTCACGGAGGAGGGCCGCCGCCGGCGCAGCCACTACAGCGGCGGCCGGTGGGACGACGAGGTGCTGTTCGGCATGACCGTCGAGGAGTTCGCCGAGCTGCACGGCTGATTGGAGGACGCCTGGCTACCCGGCCGGCTCGGCGCGCAGCCGGCGCGCGGCGGTCACCATGGCGGCCAGCGCCGCCTCCACCTGCTCGTAGGTGCGCGTCTTCAGCCCGCAGTCCGGGTTGACCCAGACCCGGCCGGCGGGCAGCGCCTTCAGCGTCTCGCGCAGCAGCTCCTCGATCTCGCCGGCGCCCGGCACCCGCGGCGAGTGGATGTCGTACACGCCCGGCCCGAGCCCGCGCCCGAACGCGCCGACCGCGCCGAGGATGCGCCCGCCCGACCGGGCCGACTCGATCGTCGTGACGTCGGCGTCCAGCGCGTCGATCGCGGCCAGGATCTGGTCGGCGTCCGAATAGCACAGGTGCGTGTGGATCTGCGTGGCGTCGCCGGCGCCCGAGGTGGCCCGCCGGTACGCCGCCACGGCCCACTCCAGGTAGCCCGCCTGCCCGGCCCGCCGCAGCGGCAGCAGCTCGCGCAGCGCCGGCTCGTCCACCTGGATGATCGGCACGCCCGCCGCCTCCAGGTCGCGGACCTCCTCCCGCACCGCCTCCGCCACCTGGAACACCACGTCGCGCAGTGGCAGGTCGTCGCGGACGAACGACCACGCCACGATCGTGACGGGCCCGGTGAGCATGCCCTTGACCGGCCGGTCCGTGAGCGACCGCGCGTAGCGGGCCCAGCGGACCGTCACGGGCTGCGGCCGGCTCACGTCGCCGTGCAGGATGGGCGGGCGGGTGCAGCGCGAACCGTACGACTGGACCCAGCCGTTGCGGGTCACCGCGAACCCGTCCAGGTGCTCGGCGAAGTACTGCACCATGTCGTTGCGCTCCGGCTCGCCGTGCACGAGCACGTCCAGGCCGAGCCGCTCCTGGGTGCGGATCGCCCGTTCGATCTCGGCCCGCACCTGCTCCTCGTACACGTCCCGCGACAGCGTGCCCGCCGCCAGCGCCGCGCGGGCCGCGCGCAGCTCGCCGGTCTGCGGGAACGACCCGATCGTGGTGGTCGGCAGCGGCGGCAGCCGCAGCCGCCCGGCCTGCGCCGCCGCCCGCACCTCGTACGGACCGCGCTCCCCGGCCGCCACCGGGGCGGCCGGAGCCGAAGGCGCGGGAGCGGCGGCCTCGCCTTCCGGGGCGGCGCGGGCCAGCTCGACGACCTCGGCGACCTTCTGCTCGGCGAAAGCCAGCCGCGCCCGCAGCCCCGGGTCGAGGTCCGGCTCGGCCGCCAGGTCGTAGGGGACGTGCAGCAGCGAGCACGAGGTGCCCACCGCCACGTCGCCGGCGTGCTCGCGCACCACCCGCAGCGCGTACGCGGCCCGCCCCGGCTCCGTCCGCCACACATCACGCCCGGAGACCACCCCCGCCACCACGGTCTTCCCGGCGAGCGGCCCGGCCTTCGCCGGGGCGGACCTCGCCTGCAGGCCGTCCGCCAGGGCGGCGAGCCCGTCGAGGCCGCCGCGCACCAGGTCCAGGCCGATCGCCTCCACCGGGGTCGCCGCCAGCACCGGCAGCGCCTCGCCGAGGTCGCCGTAGGCCGCCGCGACGAACAGTCCCGGCCGCGCCGCCACCGCCCCCAGCCGCTGGTAGGCGCGCCGCACCGCGGCCAGCTCCCCGGGCGTCCGGTCGGCCACCAGCGCCGGCTCGTCGAGCTGCACCCATGCCACGCCCTCCGCGGCCAGCACGCCGAGCAGTTCCTCGTAGCAGCCCAGCACGTCGTCGAGCCGGTCCAGCGCCGCCGCGCCCCGCTCCGACAGCAGCAGGAACGTCACCGGTCCCAGCACGACGGGCCGCGTCTCGAACCCCAGCGCCCGCGCCTGCCGCAGCTCCGCCAGCGGCTTGGTCGCGTCCAGCGCGAACACCGTCTCGGGCCCCACCTCCGGCACGATGTAGTGGTAGTTCGTGTCGAACCACTTGGTCATCCGCAGCGGGGCGAGCCCCTGCGTGCCCCGGGCCATGGCGAAGTACGGGTCCTCCGCCGCCCGGTAACGTTCCGGCACCGCGCCGAGCAGCACCGCCGTGTCCAGCACGTGGTCGTACAGCGAGAAGGTGTTGGACGGCAGCCCCTCCAGCCCCAGCTCGGCCAGCCGTCGCCAGGTCCGCTCCCGCAGCTCGGCGCCCACCCGGTCGAGCTCCGCACGGCCGGAGCGGCCGTCCCAGTACGCCTCCAGGGCGCGTTTCAGCTCCCTGCGCGGGCCGATCCGCGGGTATCCGAGCACGGTGGAACGGGGAAAGGCGGGCTGAACGGCGGGCATGCCGGGCTCCTCACATCAGGTGGCGGATCAACGGGGGCATCGTGCCCGGCCCGCGCGACCTGGTGCATCATCTATTCGTGACGCTTATGCTGCGTGAGCTCCAGTGCTTCACCAGGGTGGCGGCGCGGCGCAGCTTCTCCCGCGCCGCGGCCGACCTGGGGATGTCGCAGCCGGCGATGAGCCAGGCGATCACCAGGCTGGAGCGGGCCTCGGGGATCAGGCTGTTCGAGCGGACGGCCCGCGCCGTCACGCTCACAGCCGGCGGCAGGGCGCTGCTGCCGTACGCCGAGCGGGCGCTGGAGGCGGCGGCGGCGTTCTCGGCGGAGGCGGCCCGGCTGTCCCGCCCGACCATTCACCTGGCTTATCCACCACTCGTCGGCACGCTCGCGGCGCGGGTCGCCCGGCGGCTGGCCGGGCGCACGCCCGCGATCGGCGTGGAGCTCATGGTGGCCGGGCGGAGCGCGGCGTCGGCGGCGCTGGAACGGGGGGAGGTGTCGGCGGCGATCCTGGCGACCCCGGCGCCGGCCGGGTTCGTCACCGCCGCCAGGTTCCACGTCTCGGTGGACCACCTGGCCGTCCCCGCCGGGCATCCCCTGGCCGGCCGGGCCCGCGCCGTCGCGGCCGACCTGGCGGGCCAGGTGCTGCTCGCGCCCGGCGGCCGGCCGTGGCCGGGGCTGCCGGGCCGGCCACGCCTCGTGGCCGACGACGACTTCGCCGCCGCGCTCGACCTGGTGGCCGCCGGCGCCGGGCTGCTGCCGACGCCGTACCTCCTGGTCAGGGGCGTCCGCAGGGACGACGTCGGCTTCGTGCCGCTGGAGGCGGAGGGCCTGCGCGTCACGTACGCGCTGGCCTGGTCGAAGGAACGCGTCACACCGGAGCTGATGGCGCTCGTGCAGGCCGTGCAGGACGCCCTGTGGACCCGGTGACGGCCTAGGAGGCGGGGACGTTCTTGAGCGCCTCGCGGCGGCTCAGCCCCGAGATGCCCTTGGCCCGCACGTAGCGGACCACCTCGCGCGGGTTGACCTTGGCGTACTCGCGCAGCGCCCATCCGATCGCCTTGCGGGCGAAGAAGTCGTTGTCGGACAGGCTCGGCTCGATGCAGGCGTACAGCAGGGCGGTGTCGGTGCGGCCCTTGAACCGGTTCTGGCACAGGATGGCGGTGCGGCGCTTCCACAGGTCGGCGTCGTGCGCCCACTCCAGCATGAGCGGCCGCATCGAGTCGGGGAACGCGGCGAGCAGGCCGCTCATCCGGTGGGTGGCCAGCTCGTCCACCAGGTCCCACCACGCGCCGGTGACGATCATCTCCTCGTACATCGGCACCGTGTAGAGGGTCTGGAACTCCCGGTAGAAGCGGTGACCGGTCAGCTCGACCGCCGCGTAGCGCTCCTCGCGGTATTCGGCCTCGCGCCACAGCTCCAGCACGGCCCGCCGCCACTCCGGGGCCGTGGCGATGCGGTGGTCGGCGAACACCTGCCGGAGCGCGGCCCGGCGCGGCACCGCCTGGACGCCGAGGAACGGCATCGAGGACTTCATGTAGGCCCGCATCGCGGCGGCCTTGCCGGGATCCGCCGCCTCTCGCAGTGCCTCGCGCACCGCCTTGCCGAGGCTCATGCGCGCTGGCTGGTCCGCTCGCCCGTCGCCAGGCCGTCGAAGAGCACGGTGATGTAGTGCTCGGCCAGCCCGGCCGGGTTGAGCCGGCCGCCGGGGCGGAACCAGCGGACCGCGACCCAGATCGTGTCGCGGATCATGCGGTAGGTCAGCTTGGGGTCGACGTCGGCCCGGAACTGCCCGGCCGCCTGGCCCGCCTTGATCTGCGCCACCCACATCTGCTCGACCTCGTCCTCGGCCTTGACGAGGTAGTTGAACCGCTCGAACTGGCGCAGGTAGTTCCAGTCGTTCTGCATGACGGTGATCGCGGCGCGGTGCGGCTCCAGCGTGCCGAAGCCGATGCGCACCATCTCCGACAGCACCGTGCGCGGGTCGGAGCCGGAGTCGAGCGCCGCGCGGTAACGCGCGAT
Source organism: Nonomuraea indica (assembly GCF_002850745.1). Classification (GTDB taxonomy): domain Bacteria; phylum Actinomycetota; class Actinomycetes; order Streptosporangiales; family Streptosporangiaceae; genus Nonomuraea; species Nonomuraea indica. The sequence goes on along the minus strand of NZ_KZ559476.1, from coordinate 195,798 downwards.
GAGATCATCGAGGAAGGTCGAGAGCACCTCGTCGACGATCGTCTCCTTGGAGTCGAAGTGGTGGTAGAGACTCCCGGACAGGATCCCGGCCTCGGTGGCGATCTCCCGCACGGTCGTGGCCTGGAAGCCCTTGCGTGCGAAGATCTCCGCGGCCAGCTTGACGAGGTGGTCCCGGCGCTCGGAGGCCGACCCGGAGGCGGCGCGTTGGCGCTTGGCCGGAGTGGCCGTGGTGGAGCCCGAGCTCTTACGCGTTGTCACGTCTCCCATTATGACCCTTTCACAATCGCTTGTTCACCGAACTCCCCCTGCTCATCCCGCATTCCCGATGCGACCAAGCGCTTGCTACGATGCGGGAATGAACGAGGCGTACATCGTCGGCGCCGTCCGCACCCCGGTCGGGCGGAAGAACGGCGGCCTGTCCCATGCCCACCCGGCCGACCTCGGCGCCCACGCGCTGCGGGAGCTGATGGCGCGCACCGGGGCCGACCCCGCGGCCGTGGAGGACGTGATCTTCGGCTGCGTCGACACCATCGGGCCGCAGGCCGGCGACATCGCCCGCACCTGCTGGCTCGCGGCCGGCCTGCCGGAGGAGGTGCCCGGCGTCACGGTCGACCGCCAGTGCGGCTCGTCGCAGCAGGCGCTGCACTTCGCCGCCCAGGCCGTGCTGTCCGGCACCGCCGATCTCGTCGTGGCGGGCGGCGTGCAGAACATGAGCATGGTGCCCATCTCGTCGGCCATGCTCGCCGGCCGCCCGCTCGGCCACGACACGCCGTTCGCCGGATCCAAGGGCTGGAGCGCGCGCTACGGCACGCGGGAGATCTCGCAGTTCGCCGGCGCCGAGCAGATCGCCGCCCGCTGGGAGCTGTCGCGGGCGGAGATGGAGGCCTACGCCTGCGAGTCCCACCGCCGGGCCGTCGCCGCGATCGACACCGGCCGCTTCGCCCGCGAGATCACCCCGTACGAGGGCGTCGCCGCCGACGAGGGGCCGCGCCGCGACACCGGCCCGGAGCGGATGGCCGCGCTCGGGACGCTGGTGGACGGCGGCAGGCTCACCGCCGCGCTGGCCTCCCAGATCTCCGACGGCGCCGCCGCGCTGCTCGTCGCCTCGCCGCGCGCCGTCCGCGAGCACGGGCTGACCCCGCGTGCCCGCGTGCACCACCTGTCGGCACGCGGCGGCGACCCCGTCGAGATGCTGTCGGCCCCCATCCCCGCCACCGCGTACGCCCTGCGCAGGACCGGGATGACCATCGGCGACATCGACACCGTGGAGATCAACGAGGCGTTCGCCCCGGTCGTGCTCGCCTGGCTCAGGGAGACCGGCGCCGACCCCGCCCGCGTCAACCCCAACGGCGGCGCCATCGCCCTCGGCCACCCGCTCGGCGCGACCGGCGCCGTCCTCGCCGTCAAGCTGCTGCACGAGCTGGAGCGCACCGGCGGCCGGTACGGCCTGCAGACGATGTGCGAGGGCGGCGGCCAGGCCAACGTCACCATCCTGGAGCGCCTGTGAGTCCGTGACGTCAGAAAATCGCTCTAGCAAATAGGAAACTTTCCTATTAGATTGCTGGTCATGCGCCTCAGCGGTGACCTGCTTCGCCTGGCCGACGCCGTCCTGTTGCCGGGATTCGCGGGCCTGACCCCGCCCGACTGGATCCGGCGCCGGCTCGGCCACGGCCTCGCCGGGGTGGTGCTGTTCTCCCGCAACATCGCCGATCCCGCCCAGGTCGCCCGCCTGACGGCCGCCCTGCGCGCCGAGAACCCGGCCGCCCTCGTGGCCACCGACGAGGAGTCCGGCGAGGTGACCCGGCTGGAGGCCGCCACCGGCAGCAGCCGGCCCGGCTCGTACGCGCTCGGCGTCGTGGACGACGTCACGCTCACCGAGGAGCTCGCCCGCGACCTCGGCCGGGAGCTCGCCGCGGCCGGGATCACCCTGAACTTCGCGCCGTCCGCCGACGTCAACTCCAACCCCGACAACCCGGTCATCGGCCTGCGCGCCTTCGGCGCCGCCCCGGACCTGGTGTCCCGGCACGTGCGGGCGTTCGTCCGCGGCCTGCAGTCGGCGGGCGTGGCGGCCTGCGTCAAGCACTTCCCCGGCCACGGCGGCACCTCGGTCGACTCCCACCACGGGGTGCCGGTGGTGTCCCTCGCCGGCGTCGAGGCGGCCCTGCGCCCCTTCCGGGAGGCGATCGCCGAAGGCGTGCTGACCGTCATGACGGGCCACCTCCTGGTGCCCACGTACGACCCCGGCCTGCCCGCCACGCTCAGCCCCAAGCTGCTCACCGGGCTGCTGCGCGAGGAGCTGGGGTTCGACGGCGTGATCGTGACCGACGCCATCGAGATGGCCGCGGTCTCCGCCGCGTACGGCATCGGCGGCGCGGCCGCCCGCGCCGTCGCCGCCGGAGCCGACGCGGTCTGTCTCGGCGGCGAGCGCTCCGACGAGGCGACGGCCGCCGAGGTCCGCGACGCGATCGCCGCCGCCGTCGCCGAAGGCGTGCTGCCCGAGGAGCGCCTGGCCGACGCCGCTCGACGGGTCCGCGAGCTGGCCGTCCGGACCGGCTCCTCGGGCGGCACCACCACCCGCCGCGACGCTCCCGTCGGGCTCGCGGCGGCGCGGCGGGCCGTCCGCGTCACCCGCAGGTCCGCCGGCCCCGTGCTGCCCGTCACCGCCGCCCCCCACGTGGTGGAGCTGGCACCCGAGATGAACCTCGCCATCGACAGGGGCACCCCGTGGGGCGTCGCCGCGCCGCTCGCCGCGCTGCTGCCCGGCACGACCGTGACGAGGCTGACGGCGGCCGAGGCCACCGGCCCGGCGCTCGAGCGGCTCGTCCGCGCCGGCCACGGCCGCCCCCTCGTGATCGTGGTCCGTGACGTGCACCGCCACCCCTGGCAGGATCAGGCGGCGCGCCACCTGCTCAGCGCCCGCCCCGGCGCGGTGGTCGTGGAGATGGGCCTGCCCGAGCGCTCCGACCTGGGCGCGGTGCACATCGCCACGTACGGCTCGGCCGAGGTGTGCGGCCGGGCCGCCGCCGAAGTGATCGCCGGCCGCGCGGCCACGGGATAGGCTCGGCCACCGTGCATCTCACCGGCGAGGACCTGTCCCACACCCTGCTGGCCGACCGGCTGGAGCCGGGCGAGACCCACGTCTTCCGCGAGTGCGACCTCACCGAGGCGGGCCTCGGCGGCGCCGACCTCGGCGGGGCGCGGTTCGAGTCGTGCGTGCTCGACGGCGCCGACCTGCGCGAGGCCGACCTCGACGGGGCCGTGTTCGAGGGCGGCGGCGGGATGCGGATCAGGTTCGACGACGCCGACCTGGTCGACGCCACGTTCACCGGCGTCGACCTGTCCTCCGCGCGGTTCGGTGGCGCGCTGCTCACCGACGCCACGTTCACCGGCTGCCGCATGATCGGCGCGTCGCTGACCGCGTCGCGCGGCACCGGCTTCACCGTCTCCGGTTGCAACCTCACCCTGGCCGATCTCGGCGGCTGCTCGCTGCGCGGCGAGGTCATCGAGGGCGTCCGCTTCGACGACGCGACCTGTCGGGCTGCGACTTCACCGGGGCGACGTTCAGCGGCTGCCGGCTGCGCGGCGCCAAGCTGATCAAAACCGTGTTCGCCGGGGCCGACCTGCGCGGCGCCGACCTCGGCGAGCCCGACGACGCCACGCTGCGCGCCTTCGCCGGCGCGACGATCAACCCCGTCCAGGCCGCCGCCATCCTGGCCGCCCGCGGCATCAGCGTCCTCTGACCGACCCCAGCGAGCCCAGCACGGCCTCGGCCTCGGCCATGATCCGGTCGATCAGCTCCCGGCACGACGGCAGGTCGTCGAGCACGCCGACCACCTGACCGGCGGCCATCACCCCGAGGTCGGTCCGGCCCTCGACCATGGCCGCCCGCAGCAGCACCGGCGTGTTGGCCGCCTGCAGCACCTGCGCCCAGGTCAGCTCGCGACGGCGCCGCATCCGGCGGCCCTCCCGGACCAGCTCGCCCCACGACAGGCCGGACAGCTTCCTGAACCGGGCGCCGTTGACGACCGCGCGCAGCAGCCGCGAGCGTTCCAGCGACTCCACGAACGGCGTGCGCAGCACCCGGTGCGGCACCCCGTCCACCCTGGTGGTGACGACCGTGTCCCGCGCCTCCAGGTACACCCGCTTCACCGCGTCCGGCACCGGCGAGTCGCTCGTCAGCAGGAACCTGGTGCCCATCGCGACGCCGCACGCCCCGTACGCCAGCGCCGCCACCAGCCCGCGCCCGTCGAAGAAGCCGCCCGCGGCGACCACCGGGATGTCCACCGCGTCCACCACCTGCGGCAGCAGCAACGTGGTCGCCACGGGGCCGGTGTGCCCGCCGCCCTCCCCGCCCTGCACGATCACCGCGTCGGCGCCCCAGGCGGCCACCTTCTCGGCGTGCCGGCGCGCGCCCACCGACGGGATCGTCACCACCCCGGCGTCCGCCAGCCGGGCGATCAGCTCGCGCCGCGGCGCCAGCGCGAACGACGCGACCCGCACCCCCTCCCGGATCAGCACCTCGACGCGTTCGGCGGCGTCGGCGGCGTCGGCGCGGATGTTCACCCCGAACGGCGCGTCCGTCCGCTCCCGCACGCTCCTGATCGCGGCGGTCATCTCCGCGACCGACAGGGTGGCCGCCGCGATGACGCCGAGCCCGCCCGCCGCGGACGTGGCCGCCGCCAGCCGGGCGCCCGCGACGTACCCCATCCCGGTCTGCACGATCGGATGCCGGCAGCCCACCAGCTCGGTCAGTGCGGTCCTCACGCCGCCCGCTCCGGCACCTCGCGCCCGCGCAGGCCGCGCGGGTCCAGCACCTCGTCCAGCAGGCGGAGCTCCTCCTGCGTGGGCAGCCGGGTGCGCGGCACGTCGGCCGGCACGTCCAGCTCGAAGCCGGTGGCCGCCACCACGTCCGCCACGCTCACCCCCGGATGGACCGACACCAGCCGCATCGTCGCGTCCGGCCCGCCGAAGTCCAGCACCGCCAGGTCCGTCACGACCCGCCGCAGCTCGTACGCCCCCCGGTCGGTGCCCAGCCCGCTGACCATGTCCACCCGCGGCACGAACACCCGGGGGGAGTGCCGGGGGATCCAGTAGCTCGTCGGGTCGCACCGCGTGTTCCCCGGCGCCCCGCGCACGCCCAGCAGTTGGGCCCTGGGCCGTGCCCAATCGCCGATGCAGGAGATGTTCGTGTTGCCGAACCGGTCGATCTGGCTCGCGCCGAGCATCACGTGCCGCCGCCCGTTCAGCACCAGCCACAGGTGCTCGCGGAACGGCAGCCATCCCTCGACCACCTCGGGCGCCCCGTCCAGCGGCGGCACGTCGCCCGTCAGCAGGCAGCCGCCGTCGTGCGTCAGCAGGTCCGGCTCGAACGTGAGCCGGGCCAGCCGCGCCCCGAGGACGGTGACCGCCCCGCCGATGCCGGCCGCGAGGATCTCCCCGTCGCCCCTGAACGCCTCCGCGCACGCCACCACGCACACGTCAGCCCTGCTCATGAGGCCTGCCCGTCAGCGCCGCCGTCGGCCCCGCCGTCGGCGCCGCGGTCGAACTCCTCCCACGGCGTCTCCGCGTAGCGCCGCTGCGCCTGCTCGTCCCGGCCGTAGTCGGGCTCGCACGCGGTGAACCCCGCGCCGCCCGGCGCCTCCACCACGCCGGCCACCATCGACCGGCTGATCAGCAACGACTGCACCGGGCCCTCCTTCAGCAGGTCGGCGGTGTCCACCAGCCGCTCGCACGACACGTACGCGTGCGTCGCCGCCTTGGCGTACAGGTCGTCGAAGTACGGGTCCGGCCCCAGGTACTGGGCGTTGCCCCGCCGGTCGGCCCGGTTGAGATGCACCAGGGCCACGTCCATGGCCAGCGCCGGCACCGCCACCAGCTCCTCCCCGTCCTCGTACGGCGAGCGCACGGTCCGCAGCCGCGGGTCGATCCGCAGGACGTCCGAGCCGAGCCCCGCCCGCGTCGGCAGGAAGGGCAGCCGGTGCGCCGCCGCCAGCAGCCCGAACATGAACATCCCCTCGTCGTACTCGGTGAACTCCACCGCGCCGCTCTGCCGCGCCCTCCTGAAGTGCGGCTCCAGCGGGATCGAGTCGAGCGTCACGAAGGGGGCCACCACCCGGCGCACCCTGCCGGCCGCGCACAGCATGCCCACGTCCGGCCCGCCGTACGAGACGATCGTCAGGTCCCTGACCGGCGTGCGCAGCAGGGCGCGCACCAGCGCCATCGGCTTGCGGCGCGAGCCCCAGCCGCCGATGCCCACGGTCATCCCGCTCCGGATCCGGCCCGCCACCTCCTCGGCGGTCATCACCTTGCTCACGTGCCCTCCACGAAGCGGTCGCGGTGCGCGTCGCCGGCGCCCATCAGGTTCAGCTCGAAGGTGAAGCCCTGCTCGAACCGGTAGGCGCGCTTGACGTCCACCGGGTCGATGCCGTTGAGCGACTCCTTGGCGCGGCGGATGACGTACGGGTCCTTGGCGGCGATCCCGCCCGCCACCTCCAGGGCCAGCTCGCGCAGCTTGTCGCGCGGCGCGACCTCCAGCACCGAGCCGAACGCGCGCAGCTCGCCGGCCGTCACGGTCCGGCAGGTGTAGACCATGGCGCGCATCAGGTGCTGGGGGACCAGCCTGGCCAGGTGCGTGGCCGCGCCGAGCGCCCCGCGGTCCACCTCCGGCAGGCCGAAGTAGGCGTCGTCGGAGGCCACCACGATGTCGGCGTTGCCCGCCAGCCCGACACCGCCGCCCAGGCAGAAGCCGTGCACCGCGGCGATCACCGGCACCGCGCAGTCGTAGACGGCGGCGAAGGCGGCGTAGCAGCCGCGGTTGGCGCCGACCAGCGCCCGGTGGCCCTCGCTCGCCTGCATCTCCTTGATGTCCACGCCCGCGTTGAACCCGCGTCCTTCGGCCCGCAGGACGACCACCCGGGTCGCCGGGTCCTCCCCGGCCTCGCGCACGGCGCCCGCGAGGTCGTGCCAGTGCCGGACGGTGAGGGCGTTGACCGGCGGGACGTCCATGACGACCTCGGCGATCGGACCGGCTCGCAGCGTGATCCCCATCCCGCTCCCCAGGTGTATACCTAACGCTTGCTTGGTACGGTAGCACCCGTGACCGTGACTTACGACTACGCGGGCCGGACCGTCCTCGTGACCGGCGGGACCAAGGGGATCGGCGCCGGCATCGCCGCCGCCTTCGCCGCCGCCGGGGCCCAGGTCGTCGTCTGCGCCCGCATCCCGCCCCCCGGCTCCCCAGCGTCCGGCTCCCCGGCGTCCGGCTCGGGAGCGTCCGGCTCCCCGCCACCCGGGTCCCCGCCACCCGGCACCCCAGCGTCCGGCTCCCCGCTGTCCGGGTCCCCGCCACCCGAGTCCCCGCCGTCCGGTTCTCCGGCCCCCGGCTCGGCGCGGGCCGGTTCTGCGCCGGGGGGCTCCGAGTCGCCCGGTCTCGCGCCGGGCATCCGTTTCGTCCAGGCCGACGTGCGGGACCCCGAGGACGTGGAGCGGCTCGTCCGGGGGCTGGACCGGCTCGACGTGCTCGTCAACAACGCCGGCGGGTCGCCGTACGCGCCGCTGGCGGACACCTCGCCCCGGCTGCACGCCCGGGTCGTCGAGCTCAACCTCGTCGCGCCGCTCCTCGTGGCGCGGCAGGCGTATCCGCTGCTCAGGGAGGCGGGCGGGGCGATCGTGATGATCGGCAGCGCCAGCGGGACCCGGCCGTCGCCGGGCACCTCCGCCTACGGCGCGGCCAAGGCGGGACTGCACCACCTGGCCCGCTGCCTGGCGGCGGAGTGGGCCCCCGAGGTGCGGGTCAACACGGTCGTGGTCGGCCTGGCGGCCACCGAGAACGCCGCCTCCCACTACGGCCCCGACCAGGCCGCCGTGGCCGCCGCCATCCCCGCCGGTCGCATGGCCACCCCGGCCGACGTGGCCACCGCCTGCCTCTGGCTGGCCGCCCCCGGTTACGTCACGGGGGCCGAGGTGCACGTGCACGGCGGCGGCGAGGTGCCGGCCTGGAGCCGGCTGGCCGGCCATCCGGCGCAGGACCCCTGACCCGCGCGGGAGGGGAACGCCCGGCCTGCGGAAGCGGAGCCCGGCGTGGGCCCGGCCCGGGACGCCGAGCCTGCCGGGCTGGACGCCGCGCGCTTGACCGGGGCTCCCGGCGGAACATAGTTGAACTATGGTACAAATAGTACGTTGGTTCAACTATCAATGGCGAGGTGTGACGAACATGGGACGATCGGCGCGCGCCGGGTGGCGTGAGTGGAGCGGTCTCGCGCTGCTGGCTCTACCGACCATGCTGCTCGGGCTCGACGTGACGGCGCTCTACCTCGTCGTCCCGAGCCTGTCCGCCGACCTGCGTCCGACCGCGACGGAGACGTTGTGGATCATGGATGCCTACGGCTTCCTCATCGCCGGCTTCCTGATCACGATGGGCACGCTGGGCGATCGGATCGGCCGGCGCCGGATGCTGATGATCGGCATGGCCGCGTTCGGCGCGGCCTCGGTCTTCGCGGCGTTCGCTCCCGACGCCCTGTGGCTGATCGTGGCGCGGGCGCTGCTCGGAGTGGCCGGAGCGACGCTCATGCCCTCCACGCTGTCGCTGATCAGCAACATGTTCACCGATGTCCGGCAACGGGCGTTGGCGATCGGCGTGTGGGCCACGATGTTCGCACTGGGGATGGCCGCCGGCCCGGTGGTCGGCGGGGCGATGGTCGCCGCGTTCTGGTGGGGCGCGGCCTTCCTCGTCGCGGTGCCGGTCGCTGCGCTGGTGCTGGCCGGCGCGCCGGCGCTGCTGCCGGAGTATCGGAGCCGTGCCGGTCGCCTCGACCTGCCGAGCGTCGGGTTGTCCCTGGCGGCGATGCTGCCGATCATCTACGCGATCAAGCACGCGGCCGCCCACGGCGTCGACGCCCAGGCGTGGCTCGCTGTCGTCGTCGGGGCCGGCAGCGCCGTCGCATTCGTCCGCCGTCAGCTGCGCCTGAGCGAACCGCTGCTGGACATGAAGCTCTTCACCAGCCGGGCCTTCTCCTCGGCTCTGGGCGTCCTGTTGGTCGGCCTGGTCGGCTTCGGCGGGGTGATGTTCCTGGTCACCCAGTACCTGCAGCTCGTCGAGGGTCTTTCGCCGACGGCGGCCGGGCTGTGGATGGGTCCGCCGGCCCTGGCCATGCTCGTCGGAGCCATCGGCGCCCCTCTTGTGGCCGGTCGGGTATCACCGGGGGTCGTCATGTCGGGCACCCTGGTGCTGTCGTTGGCCGGATACGCGCTGCTGGGCCTCGCGGGGGCCGGCAGCACGGTGAGCGTGGTCGCCGGATTCGCCTTCGTCTACCTGGGACTCGGGGTCATCGCCGCGCTCGGCACCGACATCGTCGTGGGGGCGGCACCGTCGGAGAGGTCCGGGTCGGCGGCCGCGCTCTCGGAGACCGTTCAGGAGCTCGGCATCGCGGCAGGGGTTGCGCTCCTGGGAAGCCTCACCACGGTGATCTACCGAAGCGGGATCGAGGCTCCGTCCGGGCTGTCCCCGGCCGCGGCGGAGACGTACGGCGACAGTCTCTCCGGAGCCCTGCTCCTCGCGGACCGGCTTCCGGTACGGGCTCTCGACCACGCGCGAACCGCGTTCACCAGCGGGCTCAACACAGCCGCCGTGGTGGCGGGCCTCGCCGTGGCGGCCGCCGCGCTCGCCTGCTTCACGACGCTGCGGCATCTCCGCCCTCTCGGCCACAACGTCCCCGAGGCGGAGCCGATAGCCTCGACACGCAGGAGCGGCGATGAAGAGTGAGCAGGGTGATGGCGACTGAACACGACACTGTCGACGGGCGCAAAGCGCGCGGTCAGCGCCGCCGCGCCCAGATCATCGAGGCGACGCTCGCGATCGTCCGCCGCGACGGCGCCAGCGGTGTCACCCACCGCACCGTGGCCAAGGAGGCGGGGATCACCACGAGCCTGACCCTCTACTACTTCGCGACCTTGGACGACCTGCTGGTCGCCGCCCTGACCAGCGTCACGGACGAGTACACCCACCGCATCCGTCGACTCATCGAGTCCGATGACGACCCGGTCGGCGGTCTCGCCCACCTCATCGCCGAATCCGCGGGCGCGGGCCGGGAGCGCGCCCTCGCCGAACGCGAGCTGTCGACCCTGGCGGCTCGCCGGCCCGCCCTGCGACCAGCCGCACGACGCTGGCGCGACAACGTCGCCGAACTCGCCCGGACACAGACCGACGACCCCGATGCGATCGAAGCCTTCGTCGCCCTGTCCGACGGCCTGTGCGCGGCCATCCTTCTCAACGACGACGAGGCCGACCCGGATCACATCCGCGCAGTCCTCGGCAGAGCACTCCAGCGAACCCGCCCCTGGCCTGTCGCCGACGTCAGCGAGTCCTGAGGCCCCAGCCGCCCGTCCCCGTCAGCGCAGGGCCGAGCGAGGGGTGGGGGAGAGGCGGAAGCGGCGTGGCGCGGCCGTCAGCCACGCGCCCACCCCGGGCGGCTCGGCCGGGCAGGACTCCGCGGGGCCGCCGAGCCTGGCGAGCCACACGAAGACCCTCTCGTCGGTGCGGACGGGGAGGGCGGGAAAGGTGTTCTCGGCGTCCTCGGTCGCGAAGCAGGCCACCGGCGGCACCCCGGCCGAGGCCAGCGCGGGCGCCACCCGGTCGGCGAAGAACCGGGCGAACCCCGCTCCGACGGGCCAGACGTGGGCCACGTACCGGGCCTCGGGCGCCTCGGTGGCACCGACGGGAGGCCGTCGGGCCGCGGGGAGGGGATCGCCGGGGAACGCCGGGCGGAGCAGCAGGACGTCGTCAGAGTCGATCATCGTGGCGTTGGCGGCGGCGCGGTGCTCCCGCCACACGGGCCCGCCGTAGAAGGCCGTCAACGCCACCCGCCGAGCCTCCATGTCAGGAAATTTCCGCATCCAGCAGAAGACATCGGGCTCGTCCATGTCCCGGAACTGGCCGACGACCCCCATGCCGGCCGCCTCCTGCGGCTCGACGAACTCCCGCTCGAACAGCTCGATCAGCTCGTCCCGCCGGCCGGGACGCAGCGTGTAGCGCCTGAACTCGTAGATCACGCGGCGTACGGTACGGCCGGGTCGCTGACATCCCCTGTCAGTGACCCGGAGCACCGTCAATCCGTCGGCAACAATCTGTCACGACACATCAACGCAGAGTTATAGGATCGGCCGCGTGTTCAAACCTGTGATCAGAAAACTCTGCGTCATCGCGGCCGCCACGGCCGGGGCCGTCCTGCCCGCCGTGCCCGCCCAGGCCGACACCTGGACGGGCAACCAGAGCCGCGTCGCCGACTCCGCCCAGTCGGGCAACGTCTTCGGCGACATCGCCGCCACCCACCGCGCCTGGGGCTGGTCCGCCAACGTCACCAACGTCAACGGCACGGCCACGACCGCCACCCACGGCGGCACCGTGGTCACCTACATCTTCCACTGAGAGGACCCACCATGATCAGCGCCCTTCGCCTCGCGGCCGTGTCCCTGGCCGCCATCACCCTCGCCCTGCCCGCCGCCCCGGCGCTCGCCGACACCACCACGAAGAACTCCAGCTCCGTCCGCGAGTCCGCCCAGTCGGGCAACGTCTTCGGCGACGTCCTCGCCCGCTCCTCCGGCACTGGCACGGCGACCAACGTCACCTCCGTCAACGCCAACACCGTGACCGCCACCCGCGGCGGCGGCGCCGTCCTGGTCTCCGAGGTCGACTAGCCCCCGCGGCCGGCCCGGGCGAGCCGCACCCGTACCATCGGCACCGTGTTCACCTGTGCCTATGTGACGTTCGACGACCCCGACCAGAACGACGACGAGCGCGAGCCCGCCCTGGCCGCCTGGCGGGAGGCCGGCATCGCGGGGCGGGCCGAGCGGTGGGACGACCCCGGGGTCCGCTGGCAGTCCTACGACGCCGTCGTCGTCCGGTCCGTCTGGGACTACCTCGCCCGCCGCGATGAGTTCCTCGCCTGGGCCCGCCACGTCGAGACGACCACCAGACTGCTCAATCCTGCGGGTGTGCTGGAGCGCAACACCGACAAGACCTACCTGCGCGAGCTGGGCGTGCCGATCGTGCCCACCCACTGGTCGGCACACGACCTGCCCGCCTGGGACGAGTACGTCGTCAAGCCCGCCGTCTCGGCGGGCGCCCGCGACACCATCAGGACCACCGACCCCGGCCGCGCCCGCGACCACGCGGCCTGGCTGGCGGACTCCGGCCGCACCCCCATGGTCCAGCCCTACCTCGACATGGTCGAGTCGGAGGGCGAGACCTCCCTGCTGTACTTCAACCGCCGGTTCAGCCACGCCGTCCGCCGCACCCCCATGCTCAGCCCGGGCATGACGGGCGCCGACCACGTCAGGGCGCGGCCGCGCACCCCCGACCCGGACCAGATCGAGCTGGCCGAGAAGGTGCTCGCCGCCGTCCCCGAGCCGCTCCTGTACGCGCGGATCGACCTGGTCCGGCTGCCCGACGGCGGCCCCGTGGTGATCGAGGTGGAGCTGACCGAGCCCTACCTGTTCCTCCGCTACGACCCCGGCGCGCCGGCGGCCCTCGCCAGGGGCCTGCGCGAGCTGCTGTAGCCGGTCACACCCCGGGCAGGCGGCCGTTGCGGAACAGGTCGACGAACGTCTGATGGTCGCCGCGCGCCTGCGCCCCGTACCGGTGCGCGAAGTCCACCAGCATCGCCGCGAACCCGGGCCGGTCACCCCCGACGACCGCCACGATCGCCTCCTCGGTGGAGAAGTCCACCAGGTCGTGGCTCGACTCGTCGTCCGCCACCGCGTGCATCCGCGCCACCGCCCGGCCCAGGTCCCGCATGATCGACGCCAGCTCGTCCGGCTCGTTCACGTCGTCCCAGTCGAGGTCCGCCGAGTACGGCGAGACCTCGGCCACGAGCTGCCCGACGCCGTCCAGCGTCGTGTGGCCCAGCCACGGATCGGCGTAGGCCTGCAGCGCCCGCTGCGACTCGGCGGTGCGGTGCCCCTGGTGGCGGAAGTACCCCGCCACCTTCTCGTCGGTGACGTGCCGGGCCACCGCGGGCACCTGCGCCTGCTTCATGTAGAGGATCACGTCGTTCTCCAGCGCCTGCGAGCGTCCCTCCAGCAGCAGGTTGTACGACGGCAGCCCGGCCGAGCCGATGCCGACGCCCTTGCGCAGCGCCACGTCCTTGATGGCGTGCGCCACCGAGCCCGTACTGGCGGGCAGCGTGGTGAGGTAGTCGTCGAACGCCGCCAGCACCGCCTCGCGCGCCGACGGGCCGACCGCCTCCCGCCCGTCCGTGATCGCGAAGCGCCGCTCGTAGTCGTCGATCACGGTCTCGGCGTCCAGCAGGGCGACCCTGGTGTTCAGCCGCGCCGTCTGCAGCACCCGGTGCAGGACACCGGTGGTGGTGTCGAGAGTCAGCGCGCCGACGGCGTCGTCGCCGCCGTCGGCGATCGCGGCCAGCTCGTCGAGGTAGGCGGTGGCGAAGCCGGCCACGAGCGCCCCGATCACCTCGTCGGACAGCGCCTTGGCGTAACCGAGCAGCGCCACGCTCGCCGCGAACCGCTTGAGGTCCCAGGTGTAGGGCCCGACGTACGCCTCGTCGAAGTCGTTGACGTTGAACACCAGCACGCCGGAGGCGTTCATGTAGGTGCCGAAGTTCTCGGCGTGCAGGTCGCCGTGGATCCAGACCCGGCGGGTCTGCTCGTCCAGGAACGAGCCGTCGGCGTACGCGCCGGCCAGGTCGGCGTAGAACAGGCACGCGCTGCCCCGGTAGAAGGCGAAGGGGGAGGCGGCCATCTTGCGGAACTTGCGCCGGAAGGCGGCCGGCTCACGCCTCATGGACTCGCCGAACTCGGCCATGAGGACGTCGAGCAGGAAGGATGCGCGTGGACTCATACCCGGACGGTAAGCCGCGGCGCCTCCTCCCGCCCACCCTTTCGGGCCGATCCCGGCGAAGTGTCAGGCGGCAGGTCAGAGCGACGCCGGCCGCCCGGCGGGCAGTGCTCGTATCCCGGTGACGAGCAGCAGCGACACCATCACCGCGAGCATCCCGCACTGGACGACACCGGTCACCCACAGAGGCTGGTTGAACTCCAGCGGCAGGCCCACCGGCAGCCGGTACGCCGCCAGCAGCATGCCGGCCGTCGCCAGGGCCAGCAGCACGGAGGGAGACCGGCGCCGCGTGAGGGCGACGGCCCCGGCCACCAGCACGGCCAGGATCGCGAGCCCTTCGGGACCGAGCCAGAACGCCGCCCACATGAGCCCCTCGCTGTCCGCCGGCGGCATCGCGTTCATCAGGGCGATCAGCGGGGCCTCGAGCGTCAGAGGCAGGACGGCGACCGCCAGCGGCGCGACGGCGCGGCCCCACGGGCGGCGCGCCGGCTGCACGCCGCGGTGGAACCCGGCCAGCAGGGCGAGCATCGTCGTCACGAGGATCAGCGCGACGGCCGCCTCCGACCACCCGAGGAACTCCACAGGCAGGCCGGTGGCGAGTACGTACAGCGACGACCCGCAGCCCACCAGCGCCGCCGCCTTCGCCCGCCGGACGTGCCCCCGCATGACGGCCAGGTAGGCGGCGATCCAGGCGCAGTTCGCCATCGTCGTAGCGATGTGGCGAGCACTAGGAGGCTCGACGAGCAGCGCGGCCGCGCCGAGCGACAGCAGGGAGTAGAGGCTGATCAACGCCTGGAAGCCCACGCCCAGCAGCGCGACCAGCCGGACGGCCTCGCCCCAGGCGACCAATCGCGGCTCGGCGCCCGGGGCGCCGAGCCGCACCCGCACCGCGAGCGCGGCCACGCTGGCGATCTCGTCCCAGCGCGGGCGGGGACCGCGCTCGTCCGGCACCTCCCCGGACATCTCCATGAACGCCGCCACCATCTCATCCTCCCGCTCCGCCCGGTAGGAGGCCGGCAGGAGCCGGAGGACGGCACGGTAACGCTGCTCCAGCAGCACCGGGTCGGGTTCGGTCACGCGACACCTCCGTCGGCCGCCGCACGCGCGGCGAGAGCGGTCAGGGCAGTACAGGCGAGCACCGCCAGAGCAGTGGCCGGCCGGGTGCTGGGAGCCCGGCCGGTCGAGGACCGGCCGCGCTCGCGCGGGGCGGATTCCGGCGCGGCGGTCTCCGGACCGGTGTCCGCGCGGGCGCGCAGGCGGGCCGTCGCGACCTCGGCGTTGGCGGCCAGCCGGGCCGCCTCGGCGGCGAGGGCCCGGGCGCCGTCGTCGGTCAGTCGGTAGTAGCGCCGCAGGCGACCCTGCTGCACCTCCTCGCGGTCGAGCCCCACCAGCCCGTCCGCGGCGAGCCGGTCGAGGACGCCGTACAGAGAGCCGATCTTGAGCTGGACCCGCCCGCCGGAGAGCCGGTCGACCTCCTGGACGATCCCGTAGCCATGCCGCGGCTCGTCCACCAGTGCGGTGAGCGCGAGGAACATGGGCTCCGTTATGTTCACGCCCCCACTATATCTTGTGAGACAAGATATAGGGTGTCTCAGGGGTGCTGGGCGGAGACGGAGACGACCTCCCCGGTCATGTACGACGAGTAGTCGCTGGCCAGGAACACGATCACGTTGGCCACCTCCCACGGCTCCGCCGACCGGCCGAACGCCTCGCGTGCCGCCAGCTCCGCCAGCAGCTCCTCGCTGGTCACCCTGGCCAGGAACGGATGCACGGCGAGTGACGGCGCCACCGCGTTCACCCGGATGCCGTGCTCGGCGACCTCCATCGCGACGCACCTGGTCAGCGCCATGACCCCGGCCTTGGCCGCGGCGTAGTGCGCCTGCCCCCGCTGCGCCCGCCAGCCCACCACCGAGGCGTTGTTGACGATGACGCCCGACCCCTGGCCGATCATCAGGCGCACGGCGGCCCGGGTGCAGCGCATGGTGCCGTTCAGCGTCACGTCGAGGACGGCGTGCCACTGCTCGTCCGCCATGCCCGCCAGCTCGGCCGTGCCGCCCAGCCCCGCGTTGTTGACCACCACGTCCAGCCTGCCGTGCGCCGCCACCACCGCGTCGAACAGCGCCACCACCTGTGCCTCCGACGTCACGTCGCACGGCACCGCGAGCGGCTCGACCCCGGTCAGCTCCGCCAGCGTCCCGGCGGCCTCGGCCAGGCGGCGCTCGTGCCGGTCGGACAGCACGACCACGGCCCCCTCCTCGGCGCAGCGCCTGGCGGTCGCGAAGCCGATGCCGGCGCCGGCGGCGGCCGTCACGAGCGTCACCCTGCCGTCGAGCAGGCCGTGCCCGCGCGGACAGTCCGGTGCCATGGCGGTCCCCCTCACTGCCGGGGCAGCCCCAGCGTGCGCTCGGCGATGATGTTGCGCTGGATCTCGCTCGACCCGGCGTAGATCGTGTCCGCCCGGCTGAAGAGATAGAGGCGCTGCAGGTCGTCCAGCTCGCCGTCACGCGCGACCAGACCCGCCCTGCCCTGGACGGCCTGCGCCAGCTCGCCGAGCCGGCGATGCCACTCCGACCAGTAGAGCTTGCCGATCGAGGCCTCGGGCCCGGGGGCGGGCCGCAGCGCGCGCAGCGCGTTCAGCCGCATGATCTCCAGCTCCAGCCATGCCCGCACCAGCCGGTCGCGCAGCACCGGGTCGTCCGCCGCGCCGGTGCGCCGGGCCGTCTCGATCACCTTGTCCAACTCGCGCCGGAAGCCGATCTGCTGGCCGAGCGTGGACGCGCCCCGCTCGTGGCCGAGGGTGGCCATCGCCACCCGCCAGCCGTCGCCCGGCTCGCCCACGATGTTGCCGGCGTCGGTGGTGGCCCCGTCGAAGAACACCTCGTTGAACTCCGACGTGCCGGTCAGCTGCACGATGGGCCGCACCTCGACCCCGGGCTGGCGCATCGGCACCAGCAGGTAGGACAGGCCCCGGTGCCGCCGCGAGCCCGGCTCGGTCCGGCACAGCACGAAGCACCAGTCGGCCAGGTGGGCCAGGGACGTCCACACCTTCTGCCCGGTGACCACCCACCGGCCGCCCTCCAGGTGCGCCCGGGTGCGCACCGCCGCCAGGTCGGAGCCGGCGTCCGGCTCGGAGTAGCCCTGGCACCACAGCTCCTCGCCACGCCGGATCGGCGGCAGGAACCGCGCCCGCTGGTCGTCGGTGCCGAACTCGAGGATCGTCGGCCCGACCAGCCCCTCGCCGATGTGGCCCACCCGGGCGGGGGCGTCGGCCCGGGCGTACTCCTCGTGGAAGGCCACCTGGTCCTCCAGGGAGGCGGCCCGGCCGCCGTACCGCTCGGGCCAGGCCAGGCAGGTCCAGCCCGCCTTGCCGAGGTGGCGTTCCCAGGCCAGCCGGATCGCGTGCCCCTCGTGCTCGCGGCCAGGGCCGCCCAGGCCGCGCGCGCCGGCGAACTCGCCCGTCAGGTTCTCCGCCAGCCACGCCCGCGCCTGTTCGCGCAGGCTCGCGCGCGAGCTCAACGAAAGCCCCCGTAGCCGCCCCGGAAGAACACCAGCGGGCCTCCGTCGGCGTGCGTGTCGAGCTGGAGCACCCGGGCGACGACGATCACGTGGTCGCCCGCCGGGTGCTCGGCCTCGACCGAGCAGTCCATCCAGGCCAGCGCCCCGTCCAGCACCGGGTTGCCGCCGGGTGAGCCGGTCCAGCCGAGCCCGGCGAACTTGTCGCCGCCCCGCGTCGCCAGCTGCGCGCAGACCGGCTGCTGGTGCTCGGCCAGGACGTTCACGGTCAGCGCCTTGGCGCCGCGCACCCGCGGCCAACTGGTGCTGGTGTGCGCCACGCAGAACGCCACCAGCGGCGGGTCCAGGGAGACGGAGGTGAAGGAGTTCGCCGCGAGGCCGCACGGCTCGCCGGTCACCGGGTCGAGCGCGGTGATCGCCACCACGCCGGTGGCGAACCTCCCGAGCACCTGCCTGAAGCGCCGGCTGTCGAGATGGCCGTTCGCGCTCTCGGGGGGTAGGCCGTTGGGCATGGCGGCTCCGTGGAGGGCTCTGCGCTGGTGGGGCGTCGGGCGGCCCGCACAGCCGTCCGGCGTGACCAGCCGGGCAGCGTGTGTGCTCATCTCGTGGCCTCCTCGGGTTCCGCCGTACTCGTTATCTTACCAAGCGCTTGCTTGGACGGTAGGGCTGTGAGCGGAGGACTGTCAAGCGAAACCGGGGCTTCGCGGGCGCGGGCACGTTGACATGCCGGGATTTTCGGGCCTAGCGTGGCGTTTGTGGTCAAGCGCTTGCTTGAATTCAGGGACCGTACGGCGATCGCCGGCGTGGGCTACACCCCGTTCGGCAAGGACTCCGGCGTGAGCACGCTGACGCTGGCCTGCCGCGCGATCATGGCCGCCCTGGACGACGCCGGGCTCACCCCGGACGACGTGGACGGCCTGGCCACCCACCGGGTCGGCGACTCGGCGGCCCCCTCCCTGGTCGGCCCCGCCCTGGGCATCCACGACCCGCACTGGCACCTGGACCAGTTCGGCGGCGGCAGCGTCTCGCACGCCGTCGTCGCCCAGGCGGCCCTGGCGGTCGCGGCCGGCGTGGCGGAGACGGTCGTGTGCTACCGGGCGATCAACGCGCGGTCGGAGTTCCGGATGGGCGGCACCGGCCGGGCCCTTCCAGTGAGTCCTGAGGTGCAGTACCAGGCCCCGTACGGGTACGTGGCGCCGCCTCAGCAGTTCGCGATGTACGCCCGCGCACACATGCTGAAATATGGGACAAGGGCCGAGCATTTCGGACAGATCGCGGTGACCCAGCGGGCCAACGCCGCCAAGAATCCCCGCGCCCTCATGCGCACCCCCATCACCCTGGACGACTACCTCGCCGGCCGGTGGATCGCCGAGCCGTTCCGCCTGCTCGACTGCTGCCTGGAGACCGACGGCGCGTGCGCGCTCGTCGTCACCTCCGCCGAGCGCGCCCGCGACCTGCGCCGCCCGCCCGTCCTCGTCTCGGCCGCCGCCTGGGGCGGCGGGCAGTCGCACCTGTCGGGCGGCCCGTCCGACCCGACGGTCACGGCCGCCGCCGCCCTGGCCCCCCGCCTGTACGGCCAGGCCGGTCTCGGCCCCGCGGACGTCGACGTGGCGCAGCTCTACGACTGCTTCACCTACTCGGTCATCGTGCAACTGGAGGACTACGGCTTCTGCCCCAAGGGCGAGGGCGGCCCGTACGTGGCCTCGGGCGCCACCGCCCTGGGCGGGCCGCTGCCGGTCAACACCCACGGGGGCTTCCTGTCCGAGGGCTACGTGCACGGCGTCAACCACATCGCCGAGGCCGTCTCGCAACTGCGCGGCGACGCGGGCGACCGGCAGGTGCCGGGCGCCGAGGTCGCCCTGTCGACGGCGCAGCCCGGCTACGTCCTCCCGGCCACCTCGGCACTGATCCTCAGAAGGGGTTGAGCCGCCATGTCCGACCCGCCCGCCGGGGCCTGGCGCCCCGATCGTGACTCGGCCCCGTGGTGGGAGCGGACCGGGCGCGAGGAGTTCGCCGTCCAGCGGTGCGACTCCTGCGGGACGGCCCGCCTGCCCGCCCGGGCGTTCTGCCCGGCGTGCCGCACGGAAGGCTGGCACTGGGAGGCGGCCGAGCCGGCGGGGACGGTGGAGAGCTGGATCGTCAACCGGCGGGCGTTCGCGCCGGGCTTCGCGGTGCCGTCCGTGGTGGTCATGGTCCGGCCGGACGCGGTGCCGGACTGCCTGCTGCCCGGAAGCTGGCACGCCGCCCGCGAGCCGGTGGGCGGCGAGCGGGTGAGGGGCGTCTTCGTGCCGGTGCGGGACGGGCCGACGCTGGTCGGCTGGGAGCCGGTCGTCCGGTGAACGCGATGCCGCCCGCGCGTACAGGCCGGGTACGGCGGTGGCATGGGATGCGCCGCCCGCGCCGGTCGACGGCGGGCGATGCGCTGCACGGGAAGGCGCCCGGGGCGCCGTCCGGACGGAGGTGCCGGCCCGGGGGCAGGCCCCGGACGGGGTGGGTCAAGAGGAACACGCGTCCTGGCGGGCGTGGGGGACCCGCCAGGACGCGCTTCCTGCCCCATGTGCGGCGGCGTCAGGACTCCGGCGAGGGATGGAGTCCTGAGCCGCTTGGTCGCGCATGGAGTCGGTGGGGGAGTGCGGAGACTCCGGTCGCCGTTGGTGCCCGGCCGGCAGGAACGGCACGGACACGATATCGCCGGTGCTCTGGCTGGTGTGACCGAAACCCTGGCGTTGCAACGCGTAACGCAGTAAACGTGTTGCACCGCGTGGGTCTTGCCAGGACGGGTATGGCCTACCCGCGTGGACCGGCAACACCGGCTCTCACCCCCTCCGGCCTTTCGATGGATTTGTACCAACGAATGGATGATGCTGCGGCCGAGGCGCTTTGGTCAAGGGGTTGTGGCCTGCTAGAACCAGATCGTCTAAATTGTTGGAACAAAAGGGGTGAAAGTGGCAAGGTCGGTGCTGTACCAGCAGGTGGCTTCGGAACTGCGGAAGGCCATCTACTCCGGCGAGCTCGGCCCCGGAGCGCAGCTGCCGACCGAGGCTCAGCTCATGGAGGACCATGGCGTGAGCCGCAACACCGTCCGGCTGGCCCTGGGCGAGCTGGTCAACGAAGGGCTGGTGACGCGCACCCCGCGCCGCGGCACCGTGGTCAGGGACCGGCGGCCGCTGCTCATCTACCCGCAGCGCGAGCTGGAGCCGCAGCCGACGGGAGAGGTGCGCGAGGCGTTCGCCTTCGCCGTCGCCCAGGAGGGCCGGGAGCCGAGCCAGCTCATCGAGGTGCTGACCGTCACGCCCGTCGAGGAGATCGCGAGCAGGCTGGAGCTGTCCGAGGGAGAGCTCGCCGTGGTGCGGCGGCGGCTGCGCTTCGTGGACGGCCAGCCGTACAACACCAACGACTCCTACTTTCCGCGCGACCTGGTGGCCAACTCGGAAATCGCCAGGCCAGGGGACATCGCGCGGGGCGCGAACCGAGTTCTGGAGGAGCTCGGGCACGAACAAGTTCGCGTAGTTGATGACATTTGGGCGCGAATGCCCAACCAAGAGGAAGCTGAGCGGCTTCAATTGGAACTCGGCACGCCTGTTGTCGTGTATGTCCGAGTTGGTTACGACAGGGCTGATATGCCGGTGCGTGTCGCGGTGTCGGTGCTCCCCGCGGACAAGCACTTGATCAGATACGAGCTCGACCGCCGCTGATCGAGCTCGGTTGGGGGTGATCCCGCCGGCGGCCCGCCGCGAGTAATCCGGACCTCGCAGGGCTGGGGGAGTCGTGCATACTCCCCCAAATACCGATTTATGCGTATATATCGCCTTTAGTCCCCCGTCCGAGTCGACGCGCCGCCGTGAGATCACGCTGGGTGATCAATCGGACACCTTCCGCACCGAAAGGGCGACATCATGCACCTCGACACCCTCCTCCACCCGCTCGCACTCCGCCGCGCCGAGCCCGCCGACCTCCCCGGCGTCCTCGCCCTGCTCGCCGACACCGCCGAATGGCTGCACCACCGGGGGGTCCGCCAGTGGCCCCGGGGCGGCTTCGGCCCCGAGCGCATCCAGCCGCTCATCGAGGAGCGCGTGCTCTACCTGCTCGACGACGAGCTCGCCCATCTCGACCCCGACGTGGACGCCGCCACCTGGCGGCCCGTCGCCACCATCGCCGTCGACGGCCACGCGGACGCCGAGTTCTGGACCGCCGGCGACGCCCCCGGCGCCGCCCTGTACGTCCACAAGCTCGCCGTCGCCCGGCCCTGGGCCGGTCACGGCCTGGGCGACGCCCTGCTCGACTGGGCGGGCGGCACCGCCTACGCCGTCGGCCGCCCGTGGCTCCGCCTCGACTGCGCCAAGGACAACCCGGGCCTGCAGGCCTACTACCGCCGCCGCGGTTTCCGGCACCTGCGCACCGTCGACCTGCCGCACCGCGCCTCCGGAGCCCTCTTCCAGCGCCCCGCCGACGACAGCCTCGTCACCGTCTTCCGCGACCTCACCGTCCCCGAGCTCATCGGCGCCTGACGGCACGCCCCAGCCGCCCCTCAGGGCTCGGACGGTTCTCCGGGCTCCCGCCCGGCACCCCCGCCGGGGGTCTGCATGCCCATGCTGCGACGCGCGGCCCGGACCCGCGCCCGACGCGGCACATCGCGCCGGCAGAAGCGGCAGGTGGAGAACTTCTCCATCCGTGACAGGTACGGGTGGCCGTCGGAGCCCAGGTCGGAGATGGATCAGGACGTCGTGGCCGGATCGAAGATCGAGCCGAGGGTCAGGTCGCCGGCCACCGGCTCGGTCCGCCACTTCACCGAGTCGGCGGGGGCCCCGAGCCTGCTCGGACTTTCGGGGCCTATCGCATCGGAATCGGGCAGAGCACCCTATAACCTCTCTTCATGACCGCATCCCTCCTTGAGGTGATCGCGCTGAACGTGCGCGACGCCGTGGCCGCCGAACAGGGCGGCGCCGACCGCCTTGAGGTGGTCGCCGACATGGCGGCCGACGGCCTGACCCCCACCCCCGAAACGGTCGCGGCGATCGCCGCCGAGTGCCCGCTGCCCCAGATGGTGATGCTCCGCCACGACGCCTCGTTCACCGCCGACGCGGCCACCCTCGACCGGCTGGCCGCCGACGCCAAGGCGCTCGCGCAGGCCGGGGCGGCGGGGTTCGTCTTCGGCTTCCTCGACGGCGCCGGCGCGGTCGACCTGGCCGCCACCGAGGCGCTCATCCACGCCGTCTCACCGCTGCCGTGGACGTTCCACCGCGCCGTCGACCACGCGGCCGACGTGCACGCGGCCTGGCGCGCCGTGCGCCTGTTGCCGAACCTGGCCACCGTCCTCACCGCCGGCGCGCCCACCGGCGTCGGCGACGGCCTGCCCGTGATCAAGACCCGGGCG
Source organism: Nonomuraea indica (assembly GCF_002850745.1). GTDB lineage: Bacteria > Actinomycetota > Actinomycetes > Streptosporangiales > Streptosporangiaceae > Nonomuraea > Nonomuraea indica. The sequence continues at coordinate 173,062 of NZ_KZ559476.1, read as the reverse complement.
GAGGCCGGTGACGCGTCGATCGTGCTGGCGGGGGGCGGGCTCCGGCCGGAGCACGTGCCGGCGCTGCTCGACTACGGGGTCCGGGCGTTCCATGTCGGCTCCGCCGTACGGACGAACTGGTCGGACCCGGTCGACTGGGGCCTCGTCCGCCGCTGGCGCACCCTCGTCGACCGCGACTGACCTTCGAGGACCCACCGCCGGGGGCGGGGCTCAGCCCAGGGCGGCGTCGGCGCGCCGCAGCGCGGCCGCCAGGGTCCGGACCGTGGCCGGCTCGTCCATGACGCCGCCCCCCGCCGCCCGCCGCTCCTCCCAGGCCCGCACGCGGTCGAGGTAGCCGTCGTAGGTGGCCAGGTGGAAGGCGTAGACCGTGGCGAAGCGGCTCACCAGGTGGGAGGGGTGCATGTCCCACCCCTGGTGGAAGCCGTGCCGCAGCGAACGGCCGACCAGCGCCGAGTGCCGCCGCCACAGCGCGCGCACGTCGGCGGCCGAGCCCGAGGCGGGTGCGGCGGCCAGCGACCCGTCGGACAGCTCCACCCCGGTCCCCGCGAACGCCACCTGCATCACGTGCCGGGCGTGGTCGCAGGCCGGATGGTCGAGCCGCTGCTCGTGCGGCGGCAGCCCGATCGCCGCCGTGTAGTCGAACACCCCGAAGTGCGCGGCGGCCAGCCGCCCGCCGAGTGACTCCGCCAGGTCGCCGCGCAGGAATCCCAGCGTCTGGGGCGCCTCCACCTGCATCTCGAACCGCAGCCCCGCCACCCCGAGCCGAGCCTCCAGCCGCTCCAGGACCGTCGCGAACTGCCGCAGGTAGTCGGCCATCAAGACCTTGGGGAACGTCACCACGAACCCGGGCGGCAGCTCGCCGGCCCGCGCCACCACCTCCGTGACGAACCCGTCGAGCGTCCGCACCGACCGGCCCGCGTCGCCGTCGGCGAACGACTTGACCCGCGGCCCCCACCGCCGCGGCAGCGTCCCCGCGGCCCGCATCGCGGCCACCGCCTCGGCGGCCGCCTCCACGTGCCCGTCCTCCTCCGCGGCGGGCCGCACGCCGTAGCCGTCCTCGAAGTCGATCCGCAGGTCCTCGACGGGCTCGCGGGCGAGCTTGCGCAGCACCCGGTCCCGCACGGCCGGGGCCAGCCCCTCCGCGACGCCGAACACCTCCGCCACCTCGCCGTCGCCGGCCAGGTGCGCCTCGGCCAGGGCCAGCGCCTCGCCGCCCCACTCGGCGACGGTCGCGGCGGAGAACCGGTCGGCCGGCACGTACACGGTGTGCACCGGCTGCCAGGACGGCGCCCCGCCGGGCCAGCGCGCGAGCTGCGCCTGGTAGGTCTCCTGGAACCCGGCGGGCGGGACGTCCCCCACGGTCACACGCATGGGGCCACCCTAGGGGCCGGGCCGGCAGGCGCGCAGCATCGCCTCCAGGCCGGTCAGCTTGACCCGTTCGCCCCGGCCCAGCGACTTGGCCAGCTCCGCCTCGGCGGCCTCGATCGCCAGCCACTCCTCGTACGTCACCGGGCGCACCCCGCGCCGGGCCAGCAGCTCGTCGAGGCCGGCGCGCCGGGCCGGCTCGCGGCCGGCCAGGTCGGACAGCAGCGTGCGGACGGTCTCGGCCGCGTCGGACTTGTTGGTGCCGATCACTCCGGTGGGGCCGCGCTTGAGCCAACCGGCGACGTACTCGCGCTCACGCACCCGGCCCGCCTCGTTCGGCACCGTCATCGTCTCCTGGGAGAACGGCACGCCCGGCAGGGGAACGCTCTGGTAGCCGACCGACCGCAGCACCATCCCGACCGGCAGCGTCTCGAACTCGCCGGTGCCCTCGACCCGCCCCTCGGGGGTCAGCCGGGTGCGTTCGAGACGCAGCCCCTCCACCCGCTCGGTCCCGAGGATCTCCACGGGGCGCAGCCAGAAGCGCACGTCCAGGCGGCGGGGACGGCCGGCGGCGGCGCGCTGCGCCCACGACCGCAGCACGTCGAGGTTGCCGCGCACCTGCCGCGGATAGTCGCCGCCGAGCACGACCGCCTCCTCGGGCCGCACCCGGACGTCGGCGTTGGCCAGCTCGCCCAGCTCCCGCAGCTCCTTCAGGGTGAACTTGGCGTGCTGCGGTCCCCGGCGGCCGACCATGTGGACGACCTCGACCCGGCTGCGGCCGAGCCGTTCGAGCACGTCGTGCGGCACGTCGGTGGCGGCCAGCTCCTCGGCCGTCTTGGCCAGGATCCGCACCACGTCCACGGCCACGTTGCCGACGCCGATGACCGCCACCTCCGGGCTGTCGAGCGCGAACCGCGACGGCTCGACGTCGGGATGGCCGCAGTACCAGTTGACGAAGTCGGTCGCCGCCACGCTGCCCGGCAGGTCCTCGCCGGGGATGCCGAGCCTGCGGTCCACCATCGCGCCCGTGGCGTAGACGACGGCGTCGTAGGCGCCCAGCAGCTCGGCGGCCGACACGTGCTCGCCGAGCGTGACGCCGCCGAGGAAGCGCACCTGGGGCAGCTCCAGGACCCGGCGCAGGTAGTTGGCGATGGACTTGATGGACGTGTGGTCGGGCGCGACACCGTATCTGACCAGCCCGTACGGGGTGGGCAGGCGTTCGAGCACGTCCACCTCGACCGGCTCGGGCGACTGCTTGACCAGCGCCTCGGCCGTGTAGATCCCGGCAGGACCCGACCCGATCACCGCCACGCGCAGACCCACGTCGCCTCCCGGCCTCGCGATTGCCGCCTCGCCGTGATTCTTCCCTGTCGCGCGAGCCTATGTCTCCCCCGTGGCGGCGGCGCGCAGGGCGACTTTGTCGATCTTGCCGTTGGCGTTCACGGGCAACGTGTCCACCACGACGACCCGCTTCGGCACCTTGAATCCGGACATGTTGTCCTTCGCCCAGGCCAGCAGCCGCGGAACGTCCACGCTCTGTCCCGCCTTCGGCACCACGTACGCCCACCCGGCCTCGCCGGAGACCGCGTCGGGCACGCCGAGCACGGCGACCTGCGCCAGCGAGCCCTCGCGCAGCAGCAGCGCCTCCACCTCGGCGGGGGAGACGTTGAAGCCGTTGACGATGTACAGGTCCTTCTTGCGGTCCACGACGGCGAGGTTGCCCGACCCGTCCAGGACGCCGACGTCGCCCGTGTGCAGCCAGCCGTCCTCGTCGACGACCTCGGCCGTCCTGCCGGGTTCGCCCCAGTAGCCGCGCATCACGCCGTAGCCGCGCTGGAGGATCTCGCCGCGTTCCCCCGGCGGCACGTCCTTGCCGTCGTCGTCCACGACCCGCACCTCGATGCCGGGCACCGGCCTGCCGGCCGTGGCCGCCACCACCTCGACGGGGTCGCCGGCCCTGGTCATGGAGACGACCGTGCCCTCCATCAGGCCGTAGGCGTTGATCACCCGTTCCAGGCCCACCCGTTCGACCAGCCTGGTGATCAGCGACGGCGGCACGGCGGCGGCGCCGCAGATGGCCACGCGCAGCGACGTGACGTCCGGCGCGCCGCGGTCCAGCTCCTCCAGCAGCCGGTGGAACAGCGTGGGCGGCCCCGCCAGCACGCTCGCGCCCGAGCCGACCAGGGTCATGAGCGACTCGGGGGAGAAGACGCGGACGGGCAGCATCGTGGCCCGCCGCAGCACGCAGGCGACGAGCCCGGCGTTCAGCCCGAACCCGTGGCTGAACGGCGCGATCACCGGATACCGGTCATTCTCGCCGAGGGTGACGATCTCGGCCCAGTCCCAGTAGCCGCGCAGCACCTGGGCGTGGTCCAGCATGACGCCCTTGGGCGTGCCGGTGGTGCCCGAGGTGGACATGATCTCGCACAGGTCGTCCGGCCGTACGGCGAGCGCCCGTTCCTCCACCGCCCGCGCCGGCGTCCCGGCCGCCGGCGACCCCGGGACGGGCGGACACGGGACGGGCAGGCGCGAGACGGGCAGGCGCGGGACCCCGGCGGCCACCCCGTCGGGGACGACCACGTGGCGCAGGCCCGGCAGCGGCGGCAGCAGGTCGGCCAGGACGACGCCCGGCGGACCCTCCCCGGTGAGCAGCACGTCCGCGCCGGTCCGGTCCAGCGTGCCGGCCGCCTCCAGCCCCTTGCACCGGGACGACAGCGGCACCACGACCCCGCCGGCGAGCCAGACGCCGAAGGCGTGGACCACCCACGACGGGTCGTTCACGCCCCAGATCGCCACCCGGTCGCCCGGGGCGACGCCGAGCGCGAGCAGCCCCGCCGCCTCCCGCGTCGCGGCGGCCAGCAGGTCCCGCAGGGTCGTGCGGGCGCCGCCGTCGTCGATCACGACCGCGTCGGGATGCCGTGCGGCCTGGTCGCGCAGCATGCGGGGGAGCGTCCCCCAGTCCGGCACCGGTTCCACGGGTCTCACGCCTCCTCCGTCGTGGGCCAGCGGCGGGGTCCTGCCGTCAGGTGACGAGGGCCCGGTCCCGGCCGAGGTGGTGGCCGCGCAGGTCGTTCAGCACCCCGGGGGCGGGCGTCTCGACGGCCTCGGGCGCGATCTCCAGGCCGATCGTGATCGGGGTCAGCCCCCGCAGCGCCTCCTGGATGCGGGAGCGCCACATGGGGTTCGAGACGAGGCTGTCGCGGTTGAAGGCGACCGTGAGCACGGCCGAGTCGAGCGTCCCCTGCCTGGAGACCGTCAGCTCCCAGCGGGACACGCCGTCGATCCTGGCGAGCGTCCTGCCGAGCCGGGGCAGCGACAGCCACACGCCGCGCACCAGCACGTGCTCGCCGACCGTGTGGACGGGAGCCGGCACCGCCTCCTCGCCCGCGCCGGGCCGCGCCACCTGCCCGGTGCGCAGCACGGCGTCGCCGAGCGTCGCGTGCCCGTACGGCGTGATCACCAGCTCGGCGGGACCGCCCGCCGCGGCCGGCCCGTCCTTGTCCAGGGCCGCCAGGCCCAGCAGCCCGTCCGCCAGCGGCGTGAGCGGCTCGTCCTGGGCGGCGCGCCAGGCCAGGGCCGCGCCGGTGAACGGGTTGGCGTACACCTCGCGCACGTCCGCCTCGAACTCGACGGCCAGGTGGGCCAGGGTCCGCGGCGAGGCGATCTCGCCGGTCAGCACGATGTGACGCAGCCCCAGGTCCAGCGGATCCAGCAGGAACTCCAGGTGCAGCCGGGCCAGGAAGTCCATCGCCCCGGTCGGCGTCGCGACCAGCGTCGTGGCCTTCAGCGTGGTCAGCGCGTGGTGCAGGCGCAGCCGGCCGCGCGGCTCCACCCACGCGGCGGCCGCGGCGACGCCGGCGGCGGCGGAGGCCCACAGGGACCCCGCCGGCTCGGCCAGCGCGACGACGACCCGGTCGCGCTCGCCCACCCCGGCCGCCCGCAGCGCCGCCGCGGTCAGCTCCTCCGCGGCGGCCCGGTCGGCCGGGGCGAGCGGGAAGACGCCGGAGGCGTCGGCGGAGACCGCCAGCAGCCCCGTGGCCGAGCCCGCGGCGGTGTCCAGGTCGTCGCGGGTGAGCCAGCGCGTGCCCCACCTCCGGGCGGGGCCGCTCACGCCGCGACCTCGGCCATGAACAGCTCCATCGACGCGCACACCCGCTCGTGCGCCAGCCCGCCCACCTGGCACTGCAGGATCAGGTCGGTGACCCCCGCGTCCGCGATGCGGGCCAGGGCCTTGCGCGAGCCCGCCACGTCGTCCACCACGACCATCAGGTGCTCGCGCAGCGTCGCCATCGCCTCCTCCGGCGGCATGCCGGCGGCGAGCTGGCCCAGCACCCGGTGGGTGGCGTGGCGGGCGTCGTAGTAGTCGGGCGGGGTGACCAGGTTGACCTGACGGCGGATGTACCACAGGACGGCGTCGGCGGCCGTCTCGGTGGCGGCCTCCCTGGTGGGCGCGACGAACCACGGGATCATCAGCGCCACCCGCCGGCTCGCCGGGTCGAACCCCGCCTCGGCCAGCGCCTCGCGATAGCGCGCGATGTCGGCGGCCACGTCGTCGATGCCCTTGAGCATCGTCATGCCGAGCAGGTTGTAGCCGTGCGCGGCCGCCGCGAGGTAGCCCTCCAGCGAGGTGGACGCCACCCAGACGGGAGGGTGCGGCCGCTGTGCCGGACGCGGGTAGACGGCCACGTCGGGGATCTCGAAGAACTCGTTCGAGCGGCTGACGGGCTCGCCGTCGGCCCGCCAGATGGCCAGCGTCGCCTCCAGCGAGTCCTCCCAGATCTGCCGTGACTTCTCGAACGGCCGCTGGAACGCCTGGTACTCCAGCGGAGAGGCGCCCCGCCCGGTGCCGAACTCCACCCGCCCGCCGCTGATCACGTCCAGGGTGGCGACCCGCTCGGCCGTGCGGATCGGCGACTGGAACGGCAGCAGCACCACGCCGAGTCCCAGGTGGATGCGCTCGGTCCGCTGCGAGGCGGCGGCGAGCACGAGGTCGGGGGCCGAGGAGTGGGAGAAGCCCCGGGTGAAGTGGTGCTCCACGAACCACGCGGTGTCGAAACCCAGCCGGTCACCCAGCACGACCTGGTCGAGCACGTTCTGGAACGCCTGCTGCTCCACCTCGCGGGAGCGCCCGCGCACCTCCAGTTCGTATCCCAGGCTGATCCGTAGGGACGTCATCGCGCCTCCGGCGAAAGTAGTGACCAAGCGCTCGCTTGGTAGAGCGTAACAGCCGTCACCACTTGCGTGAAGGGGGCCGTCGAGATCAAAGTGGATGCTCGTGAGGCGAAAGCAGGTGCTACGGCCGTCCCGGGACGGCGCCGTCCCGGAAGCTCCCGACGACGATCTCTCGGCCGCCGCCGCCCGCCGCTACGAGGCCCTGGGCCGGGTGATGGCCGTGCTGTCCGGCGAGGTGGACTTCATCGAATCGTGCCGCGACCTCACCTGGTGGCGCGGTTACGACAGCTGGCACCTCGAATGGCGCGACGGCCCCTTCGCCTCCGAGGTGGCGGCCCTGCTGCGGGAGCACCTGGAGGAGCCCGGCCTCGTCACGGCGGCCGCGCCGGGCAACGACTCCTGCGCCGTGCTGGAGGTGATGGGCGTACGCGTGGAACTGCGCGCCATCGACCCCATGGGCCGGGCCCGCGTGCGGCAGCGGCCCGGCTCCTTCTGGCGGCTGGCCGAGGCGCTCGACACCACCCGCCGCACCAACACCCGCCACCCGTGGGAGACCCTGCTCGGCGGTTGAGCCCGGCTCACAGGACCCGCGCCTCCAGCCGTGCGCGGTGCGCGCGCGGCGGCCCGAAGAGCTGGGCGTCGGAGGTGGCCCGCTTGAAGTAGCGGTGCGCGGGGTGCTCCCACGTCACGCCGATCCCGCCGTGGATCTGGATGTTCTCGCCGGCCGCCGCCAGGTACGCCTCGGAGCAGTAGGACCCCGCCACGGCGGCGTACGTCCCCAACGCGTCACCCGGCCCGCCGCCTGCGCTGCCGCCTGCGCTGCGCCCTGCGCTGCCGTCTGCGTTGTCGCCTGTGCCGCGCCCTGCGCTGCCGCCTGCGCTGTCGCCTGTGCCGCGCCCTGCGCTGTCGTACGCCCTGTCGCCTGCCTCGGCCGCCGCGAGCGCCGCCGACCGGGCCGACTCCACGAGCAGCAGCAGGTCGGCCAGCTTGTGCTTGATCGCCTGGAACGCCCCGATCGGCCGGCCGAACTGGTGGCGTCCACGGGCGTGCGCGGTGGCCATCTCCAGGCAGCGCGCCGCACCGCCCACCTGCTCCGCCGCCAGTGCCGCGATCCCGAGGTCGCGCACCCGCTCCCACGCCCGCCCGCTTCCCGCCCGCCGCACCGGGACCCGGTCGAAGCGCAGGCCGGTCAGCGGCCGGCTCTCGTCCATCGTCCGGTGCCGCACCCGCCGCGTGGGCACGGCCTCCACCAGCAGTCCGCCGGCGTAGGCGAGCACCAGCTCGCCCTCCAGCGCGTACGGCGCCGAACCCGTGAGCAGCCCGTCCTCCAGGCGCAGCTCCCCGTCGCCCGGCAGCAGCACGGTGGCCGTCACCTCGCCGGAGCCGAGGGCGGGCAGCAGCCGCGCCATGGCCGCCTCGTCGCCGCCGGCGCGGACGGCCGCCACGGCCAGGACGGCGGTCTGCAGGAACGGATGCGGCGACAGCGCCCTGCCGAGCTCCTCGGCGACCGCCGCCACCTCCCGCGCCCCGCACCCTGCGCCGCCGTACTCCTCGGGCACGGCCAGCCCGGCCAGTCCCAGCTCCCCGGCGAAGGCCGCCCACGGCGCGCCGGGACGGGCGGACAGGAAGGAGCGGACCACGCCGCGCAACTCGTCGGTGACCGTCACCCCATAAGCCTACCAAGCGATTGCTTGTTGCATGCCTCATGGCCGAGACTTGTCCTTTTTGTACCGTTACATAGCGTCCAACTGGTCATTCCCCTCCGTAGGGAAGGGGAGGAATGACCAGGGATGGAAATGGACAAAACAGCGATCGACTACGCGGACTTCGCCGAGTACGACCGGCGCCAGCGGTCCATCGAACGCCATGTCCTCGCGGCGTTCGGGGGAGGCCTGGTCGTCGGGCTCGGCGGCATGCTCCTGTCCGGGGCGGGCCCCGCCTGGCTCGACCGGGTCTACGACCCGTACGCCTACGTCGCGCTCACCATCGCCGTGGGCGTCACCGCCTCGGGGTTCGGGTGGGCGCTGCTCGGCACGTTCCTGGCCGCCGTCACCACGCTGGTCGCCGCCATGGGCGCGAGCGCCCTGCGCGGCCGGTTCACCTTCGACGTCATCGACGGCGGCGCGGCCGGGCTCAACTGGATGCTCTTCATGCTCGTCGGCCTCGGCCTGCTCGCGTACGTGACCCGCAGGAACGACCACTGGGGCGACATCACGGCCGGCGTCGTGGGCGGCGTGCTGCTGGCCGACGTCGTCGACCGGGCCACTCCCGGCTTCATCGAGACCGAGGAGGCGTTCTGGCCCGGCCCCGCCCTCGCGGTCGGCATCCTGTCCGTCGGCGCGGTGATCGCCCTGCGCAGGTCCACCGGAGCCCGGCTGTGCGCGCTGGCGGTGACGGCCTTGCTCGCCCTGCTGTTCGCGGTCGTCCTGACGGGCGTGCTGGGACTGTCGTTCCCTCTGGACGACTGACGCGGCCCCTCCACCGGAAGCCCGCTTTCTCCGCCCTTCGTCCACAGGAAGCCCGCGCCTCCCGCCCCTCGTCCACAGCAGGCCGTTAACCGAGAGCGCCCCGCCCTCCCGACTCGATAGCCTGTAACCCTCCACACCAAGGCCCGAGCAAGGAGTAGCCGTGTTGCTGCGCATGTCGTCGTTGTTTCTTCGCACCCTGCGGGACGACCCGGCAGACGCGGAAGTGCCGAGCCACAAGCTCCTCGTCCGCGCCGGCTACGTCCGACGGGTCGCGCCCGGCATCTACTCGTGGCTGCCCCTCGGCAAGCTGGTCCTCGACAACGTCGCGCGGATCGTCCGCGAGGAGATGAACCGGATGGGCGGCCAGGAGGTCCTCTTCCCCGCCCTGCTGCCCCGCGAATACTACGAGGCGACGGGCCGCTGGACCGAATACGGCGACACCCTGTTCCGCCTTCAGGACCGCAAGGGCGCCGACTACCTCCTCGGGCCCACCCACGAGGAGCTCTTCACCGACATGGTCAAGGGCGAATACAGCTCCTACAAGGACTATCCCGTCACCCTTTACCAGATCCAGACCAAATACCGCGACGAGGCCAGGCCCCGGGCAGGCATCCTGCGCGGGCGCGAGTTCCTCATGAAGGACTCCTACTCCTTCGACCTCGACGACGACGGGCTCAAGCGCTCCTACGAGCAGCACCGCGAGACCTACATCCGGACCTTCGACCGGCTCGGCATCTCCTACAAGATCGTGTTCGCCACCTCGGGCGCGATGGGCGGCTCGGCCTCCGAGGAGTTCCTCGCGCCGACCCCCACGGGCGAGGACACGTTCGTCGCCTGCCACGCGTGCGGCTACGCCGCCAACGCCGAGGCCGTCACCACGACGCCGCCGCCCGCGCGCGACGTGGCGGCCCAGGAGGCGCTGCGCGTCCTCGACACCCCCGACACCCCGACGATCGACACGCTGGTGTCCTACGTCAACGAGCACCACGGCCTGTCCGTCACCGCCGCCGACACGCTGAAGAACGTCGTCGTCAAGGTCACGACCCCCGGCTCCGACAAGGTCGAGACGCTCGTCATCGGCGTGCCCGGCGACCGCGAGGTCGACTTCAAGCGCCTGGAGGCGTCCCTGGCCCCCGGCGAGCCCGCCATCTTCGAGGCCGACGACTTCGCCAGGCACCCCGGCCTGGTGCGCGGCTACATCGGCCCGCAGGTGCTGCGCGAGCTCGGCATCCGCTACCTCGTCGACCCCCGCGTCGTCACCGGCAGCTCCTGGGTCACCGGCGCCAACGAGCCCGGCAAGCACGCCGCCCACGTCGTGGCCGGCCGTGACTTCGTCCCCGACGGCACCATCGAGGCCGCCGAGGTGCGCGCCGGCGACGCCTGCCCCCGCTGCGCCGCACCGCTGTCGATCGACCGCGGCATCGAGATCGGCCACATCTTCCAGCTCGGCCGCAAGTACGCCGACGCCGCCGGCCTCGACGCCCTCGGCCCCGACGGCAAGCCCGTCCGCATCACCATGGGCTCCTACGGCATCGGCGTCTCCCGTGCCGTCGCCGTCATCGCCGAGCAGCTCCACGACCAGCTCGGCCTGGTGTGGCCGCGCGAGGTCGCGCCCGCCGACGTGCACATCGTCGGCACCGGCAAGGAGAACCAGGTGGAGGCCGCCCTGAAGCTCGGCGCCGAGCTGGAATCCCGCGGGCTGCGCGTCCTCGTCGACGACCGGGCCGGCGTCTCGCCCGGGGTCAAGTTCAAGGACGCCGAGCTGCTGGGCCTGCCGACCATCGTCGTGGTGGGCCGGGGCCTGTCCCAGGGCGTGGTCGAGCTGCGCGACCGGGTCACGGGCGAGAAGTCGGAGATCCCGCTCGCCGAGGCCGCCGACCGCGTCGTGGCCGCGACCGCCTGAGCCGCGCCCCCGAGCGGGCGCGCCGGCACGCGCCATCCTCCGGACAGGCTGGTTGACGCCGGGTCACCCGCCTGCGAAGGTCGGTGCGATGAAGGAGCACACGCAGCTCAGGGAATTCTGGGAGAGCCGCCTGCAGTCCGACTGGACCGAGAGCGGCGTCGGCTACAAGCACCTCGGCCGCGCGTTCAACATCTGGATGTACCGCGTGCGCGCCGAGGGCTTCCGCCGTGAGGTCGCCACCCTGGGCCTCGACCTGCGCGACGCCCGCGTGCTCGACGTCGGCTCCGGCACCGGCTTCTACGTGCGCCGGTGGCAGGAGCTCGGCGCCAAGTCGATCACCGGGTGCGACCTCACCGACGCGGCCGTGCACCGCCTGCGCGGCCGCTTCCCCAGCGCCGACTTCCTCCGGCTCGACATCGCCGAGCCCGGCGGCGCCCTCGACCCCGCCTCGTTCGACGCGGTCTCCGCGATGGACATGCTCTTCCACATCACCGACGACTCCCGCTACCGCGCGGCGCTGCGCGCCATCGGTGAGGCGGTCAGGCCGGGCGGCGTCTTCGTGCTGTCGGAGAACTTCCTGCATTGGCCCGAGCAGCGCGGCGACCACCAGGTCAACCACACCCTTCCGTGGATCACCGCCGCCCTCGACGAGGCCGGCTTCGACGTCGTGCGCCGCGTCCCCATGCTCGTCCTCATGAACGCCCAGGTCGACGCCCACCCGCTCTGGCGGAAGCTCTGGGGCGGCCTCCTGCGTGCCGTCACCCTCACGGAGATCACCGGCTGGCTGGCCGGAGCCCTGCTCTACCCCATCGAACGCCGCCTGGTCCGCATCCTCCGCGAAAGCCCCACCACCGAGCTCATGATCTGCCGCCGCCGCTGACCCTCGACCCTGTACCCGTTCAGTGCACTGAGCAGGCGCTGGACCCTTGAAGGCGCACGCCCGCTCAGTGCGCCCCGGAGCTCCCGCCACGCACGCCCCAGCGCGTCACGAGCGCTCTCGAAGCGTCCTCAGCGCGTTCGACGCTCCCGAAGCGCCTCAGCGCGTCCCGAACGATCGCAGAGCGCCCTCGGCCCGTCCCGAAGGGCCGCAGAGCGCCCCCAGCGTGTCCAGAACGGCCCCTGAGCGCCCTCAGCGTTTCCCGAACGGCCCGTGAGCGCCCCCAGCGCGCCACGAACGCTCCCGAAGCGTTCTCTGCGCGTCGGTCCAGCGTCCGGCGCCCGCGGTGGCGCACGGCCGGTCACTGTCGGGGTGGGTGGCCGGCGTGCGGACGTCAGTCGCCTGTCGTGGTGGGGGACGGCGACGGGGGCGCGGGAGGGGGCATGCCGGGGAAGGCCGCGTCCAACGACGGCTGGAAGGAGTAGGAGCGCGTCACCGACTCCTGCAGCGCCAGCGCCGCGTACTTGCGCAGCGCCGCGTCGTCGCAGGCCACCAGCTCGAGGTAGGCGGCGGCGATGCCCTTCTCCACGTGCACCGCGACGCGGACGGCTTCGGCGGCGGTGGTGGGGACGACCGGGACGGCGTAGGAGGGCGCGGCCTCGGCGGGCCTGCCGCCGCGTGCGGTGATGAACGAGCGCAACTGGTCGCGGCGGGCCCGGTGGGCGTCGAACGCCTGGGTCATCCGGGCGCGCAGCGCTCCCGTGGTGCGGGCGCCGATCAGGCCGTACGCGAAGACGGCCGCGTGCTCACCGGCCAGCGCCTTGGCCAGCCGCTCGACGTCGCCCGCGCTCACAGCGACCTCGGCAGGGCCACGGCATGGGCCGCCTCGCAGGCGCCGATGCTGGCGACCAGCTGGGCGAAGGAGGGTGGGATGCCGGCCAGTTGCCGCGTGCGCAGAGCGGCCGACCGGCGCTCCAGGTCGCGCAGCCGCGACAGTGTCACCACCGGGGTGGCGGTGGCCTGCGGCGCGGTCGGGGCCGGCGAGGAGGAGCCGGGCGAGCTCTGCGCGGCTCCGGCAAGCCGCGTGTCCTGTCGAGTGTCCACGGCCTGTCGCGTGTCCACGGCCTGTCGCGCGGGCTCGCCCAGGTACGCGATCTCGCCCTGCTGCCCGATCTCGCCTGCCTGTGCGAGATCGCCCGCCTGTGTGATCTCACCCGCCTGGGCGACGTCACCGGCGCGTGCGGAGCCGTCCGGGACGGTGAACGCCGATGCCTGCGTGACGTCGTGCGCGTGCGCGAGACCGGACGATCGGGTGGAACCCGCCGGGTGCGCGAGATCGCCGGCCCGGGAAGCCGCGGCCGGCCGCGGTGTGCCGTCGGTCTGTTGCGCGGCGCCTGATTGCTGGACGGCGTCGCCTGGTTGCTGGGTCGTGTCCGGCCGTTGTGAGCCGCCTTGTCGCCCGGAGCCGTCCTGCTGTGGTGGGTTCGAGGCGGGAGGGGACGCCGACGGCGAGGGGGTGACGCCGGGGAAGCGCCTGCGCAGCTCGTCCAGGTGCGCCTGGTGGCGGTCGCGGAACGGGGTGAGCTTGGTCCCGCCCTTGGCGATCAGCGCCGAGTAGAGGCCGATCGTGCGCTCCTTGTCGGCCATGAGCCGCCGGGCGAGGACGCGCTCCGGAGGCTCCGGCGGCGTGACCGGCGGCTCGGGCTCGTCCACGGAGCCGCTGCACCCCGTGAGGGCCGCCATGGCCCCCGGGACCGCCACGGCGGCGCTGCCCGCCAGCACGGCTCGCCGGGAGAGGGATGGGCGCACGGAAAGGACCTCCAGGACTGTCGGCCGGCATCACCCCGGACCGCGCCCCGGGGCGACCCCCGAACCGCGCCCGGGGCCGCAGCCCTCGGGACTGCGGACCGGGTCGTACGAGCGACCCTAGGGCTGCGACCCCAGGATCTGCGACCGTGGCGCGACCACCGAGGACGACCTCCCGGGAGTCGCGACCCCGGACACGCCATCAAGCATCACGCCTCGGGGACGTACCCGGGAACGCGCTCCGGTCCGTCCCGCGAGGACCGCGTCCTGAGGTCGTGCCCGGGATCGTGTCCAAGGCCGCACCCCAAGGATCCCGGCCCCGGGGCCGTGTCTCAAGGACCGCCGTCCCGAACACCACGTGTCCAAGACCGCGACCTTCGAGCACCGCGACCCCCGGCTGTGACCTCCGGGACCACGACCCATGAGGACCGCGACCTCCGGTGAGGGCCCCGAAAGGTCAGGGCCCCCGAAAGCGCGACCCCCGAAGGGCTTCCGCGACCGCGACCCGGAATCGCGGCGCGGTCGGTGCCACGGTCACTACCCCGCGGTCGGCCACGGGATCGCCACCCGGGGGGCCACGGTCGGCCGTGGCACCGTCCCGGGACCTGGACCCGCGGTGACCTGCGTCCGGGACCCGGACCCGCGGTGACCTGCGTCCGGGATCCGGACCCGGGGTGACCCGCCGTCCGGGCCCTGGACCCGGGGTGACCCGCCGTCCGGGCCCTGGACCCGGGGTGACCCGCCGTCCGGGCCCTGGACCCGGGGTGACCCGCCGTCCGGGCCCTGGACCCGGGGTGACCCGCCGTCCGGGCCCTGGACCCGGGGTGACCCGCCGTCCGGGCCCTGGACCCGGGGTGACCCGCCGTCCGGGCCCTGGACCCGGGGTGACCCGCCGTCCGGGCCCTGGACCCGGGGTGACCCGCCGTCCGGGCCCTGGACCCGGGGTGACCCGCCGTCCGGGCCCTGGACCCGGGGTGACCCGCCGTCCGGGCCCTGGACCCGGGGTGACCCGCCGTCCGGGCCCTGGACCCGGGGTGACCCGCCGTCCGGGCCCTGGACCCGGGGTGACCCGCCGTCCGGGCCCTGGACCCGGGGTGACCCGCCGTCCGGGCCCTGGACCCGGGGTGACCCGCCGTCCGGGCCCTGGACCCGGGGTGACCCGCCGTCCGGGCCCTGGACCCGGGGTGACCCGCCGTCCGGGCCCTGGACCCGGGGTGACCCGCCGTCCGGGCCCTGGACCCGGGGTGACCCGCCGTCCGGGCCCTGGACCCGGGGTGACCCGCCGTCCGGGCCCTGGACCCGGGGTGACCCGCCGTCCGGGCCCTGGACCCGGGGTGACCCGCCGTCCGGGCCCTGGACCCGGGGTGACCCGCCGTCCGGGCCCTGGACCCGGGGTGACCCGCCGTCCGGGCCCTGGACCCGGGGTGACCCGCCGTCCGGGCCCTGGACCCGGGGTGACCCGCCGTCCGGGCCCTGGACCCGGGGTGACCCGCCGTCCGGGCCCTGGACCCGGGGTGACCCGCCGTCCGGGCCCTGGACCCGGGGTGACCCGCCGTCCGGGCCCTGGACCCGGGGTGACCCGCCGTCCGGGCCCTGGACCCGGGGTGACCCGCCGTCCGGGCCCTGGACCCGCAGTGCCGCCCGGCGTCCCCGAACGCCTCCCGGTGCCGTGCGGCGGCTGCCGGAGACGGCCCTGGGGCGGCCCGAGGAGCTCGGGCGCGGGCGGCTCCCGGGCCACGGCCGCGCGCGGGCGCGGGCGACGGTCGGGAGCACGGAGCGCAGGAAGCATCGTACGGGCTCACGCCCGCTCCCGCGGCGGGGCGAGGCTCGCCGCGGGTCAGCGCCGAGTGGCGCTCTTTCCGCGCCCTCCTACAGATAGGGTGTCAACTGTCGTCGCTGGCTGAGCGGCCGAGCGGCGGCGGGAGCCGAAGGCGAGGTCCGCCCGGCTGAGACATGACAATAGGGGAGGTCGATATGGGCAGCGCATCACCCCGCGACCACCTGATGAAGCTCCTGGAGCCCGTGGTCAGCGCGGAGGGCCTCGACTTGGAGGACGTCACGGTCACCCAGGCCGGCCGGCGGCGGTTGCTGCGGGTGGTCGTCGACCGTGACGGAGGGGTGAGCCTCGACGACGTCGCCGACGTGAGCCAGGCCGTCTCCACGGTCCTCGACGAGCACGACGTGATGGGTCCCTCGGCCTACACCCTCGAGGTGTCCTCGCCGGGCGTCGACCGCCCCCTGACGGAGCCACGGCACTGGCGGCGCGCCGCCAGGCGGCTGGTGAAGGCGGAGCTGGCCGACGGCGGCGTGGTGGAGGGCCGGGTGCGTGCCGCCGACGACACCGGCGTCGAGCTCGACGTCGACGGCGTCAGCCGCCGGCTCGACTATCAGGACCTGACCCGCGGACGGGTGCAGGTGGAGTTCCGCCGGATCGACGACGACGCGGACGGCGCGGACGTCGACGGCGACGAGGGCTAGGGGGGAGCCTCGTGGACATCGACATGAGCGTCCTGCGCAGCCTGGAGCGGGAGAAGGACATCTCCTTCGACCTGGTCGTCAAGGCGATCGAGGACGCGCTGCTGATCGCGTACTTCCGCACCGAGGGCGCCGCGTCCAAGGCGCGTGCCGAGCTCGACCGGTCGAGCGGGCACGTGACGATCTGGGCGGCGGAGCTCGACGAGGACGGTGAGATCGTCCGGGAGTACGACGACACGCCTGGCAACTTCAGCCGGATCGCCGCGACCACAGCCAAGCAGGTCATCCTGCAGCAGCTGCGCGACGCCGAGGACGAGATCAACTTCGGTGAGTTCGCCAGCCGCGAGGGCGAGCTGGTCTCCGGAGTGATCCAGCAGGGCAAGGACCCGCGCGTCGTGCTGGTCGACCTCGGCAAGATCGAGGCCGTGCTGCCGCACAACGAGCAGGTGCCCGGCGAGGACTACGTGCACGGCGAGCGCATCCGCGCCTACGTGGTGCAGGTGAAGAAGGGCCACAAGGGCCCGTCGGTCACGCTGTCGCGCACCCATCCGGGTCTGGTGAAGAAGCTGTTCGCGCTGGAGGTCCCGGAGATCGCCGACGGCACGGTGGAGATCGCGGCGGTGGCGCGGGAGGCCGGGCACCGGACGAAGATCGCCGTGAGGTCGCGCAGGCCCGGCGTCAACGCCAAGGGCGCCTGCATCGGCCCGATGGGGGCGCGGGTGCGCAACGTGATGGCCGAGCTGCACGGCGAGAAGATCGACATCATCGACTGGTCCGAGAACCCCGGCGAGTTCGTCGGGAATGCCCTCTCGCCCGCCCGTGTTTCACATGTCGAGGTTCTCGATCTCGACGGGCGGGTGGCCAGGGTGACCGTGCCCGACTACCAGCTTTCGCTGGCCATCGGCAAGGAAGGGCAGAACGCGAGGCTCGCCGCCAGGCTCACCGGATGGCGGATTGACATCCGTCCTGACACCCAGGCCGAAGATGCCGCCGGTTCCGTAGATGCGTCAACGCGGTAAGCTGGAATATGGTGGCCAAGCGACCCCGCAGCGCACCTGTGTGGGCTGCAGGGTTCGTGCGGCTGGGTCCGAGCTGCTCCGCCTGGTGCTGGTCGAGGATCATGTGGTCCCTGACCTGCGAAGACGGCTTCCCGGGCGTGGTGCATCGCTGCATCCGTCCGTGAGGTGTCTGGAGCTTGCCGAGCGTCGCCGAGCGTTCGCGCGCGCGTTTCGCGTGCCGGGTCCGCTCGACGTCTCGCGTGTGCGGGCACACCTGGAAGAGGAGAATCACGACATGTCATGTAGGACGCCGAGTTGATGGGCGGAGTCAGATTGCTATGAGCGCCTGATGAGCACGCGGCGATGAAGACGTCAAGGTAACGACGGTCCGGACGGCACAGCCAGCCTCCCGGGCCGAGTAAGGGAGTGCAGTGGCGAAGGTCCGGGTATACGAGCTCGCTAAGGAGTTCGGCGTAGAGAGCAAGGTCGTCATGGCCAAGCTCCAAGAAATGGGGGAGTTCGTCCGTTCGGCGTCCTCCACCATCGAGGCGCCGGTGGTCCGCAGGCTCACCGAAGCTCTGGGCGCATCCAAGGGTGGGCCCTCCAGGGGCGGCGGTTCGTCGTCCAAGCCGCAGCCGCCGAGGGCTGCCCCCCGGCCGGCTGACAGCCAGGCCGGCAACGGCGTTCAGGCGCCGACCTCATCGGTTCCGCGTCCGGGTCCGGCTCCGAAGCCCGGTCCCCGTCCGGGCCCCGCCGGCGGCACGCCCCGTCCGCCGGTGCCCATGCCGCAGCAGCAGCAGCCCGAGGCGCCGCGCGGCGAGACGCCCGCGGCCCCGCAGGCGCGCTTCGACAGCGGCACCCGCCCGACTCCGGGTCCCCGTCCGGGCCCCGCGGCGCGTCCGGGCCCCAGGCCCGGCCCCGCTCCCCGTCCGGGCGCTCCCGGCGGCCGTGACGGCGGGCAGCGCGAGGGCGGCCAGCGTGACGGCGGCGCTCCGCGTCCCGGCGCCCCGGCCGGCGGCGCTCCCCGTCCCGGGCCCAAGCCGGGCCCGCGCGGCCCGCGTCCGGGCAACAACCCGTTCTCGTCCAACGCCAGCGGCATGGGCCAGTCCCGGCCGCCGCGTCCGGGCGGTCAGCGCGACGGCGGTGGCCCCGGCCAGCGCGAGCGTCGTGACGGCCCGCCGCGCGACGGCGCGATCCCGCGCCCGCCGCAGGGCCGTGGCGGCGACCGGCCGGCTCCGGGTCCGCGTCCGGGTCCGCCCGGCGCCGCGGGTCCGCGTCCCGGCCCCGGCGCGGGTGGTCCCCGTCCGGGTGGTCCGCGTCCCAACCCGATGATGATGCCGCAGGGCCGTCCCGCGGGCCCCGGCGGCGCCGGTCGCCCCGGTGGCGGCGGCGGTGCCGGCCGTCCGGGTGGCGGCGGCGGTCGTCCCGGTGGCGGTGGCGGTCGTCCGGGTGGCGGTGGCGGCGGCGGGTTCGCCGGCCGTCCCGGTGGCGGCGGCGGTCGTCCCGGCACGACCACGGGCGGTCCCGGTGGCGGCGGCTTCGGCGGCCGTCCCGGTGGCGGCGGTCGCGGTCGTGGTGGCGGCACCGCCGGCGCGTTCGGCCGGCCCGGTGGCCGTCCGGCTCGTGGCCGCAAGTCCAAGCGCCAGAGGCGCCAGGAGTTCGACAACATGTCGGCGCCGGCGATCGGCGGCGTGCAGGTCGCCCGCGGCAACGGCGCGACGATCCGCCTGCCGCGCGGCGCGTCGCTGTCCGACTTCGCCGACCGGATCGGCGCCAACCCCGCCTCGCTGGTGCAGATCATGCTGCACCTCGGCGAGATGGTGACGGCGACGCAGTCGGTCAACGAGGAGACGCTGCAGCTTCTCGGAGCCGAGCTGGACTACAACATCCAGGTCGTCAGCCCCGAGGAGGAGGACCGCGAGCTTCTCGAGGCCTTCGACATCGAGTTCGGCGAGGACGAGGGCGACGAGGCCGACCTGGCCGCGCGTCCGCCGGTCGTGACCGTCATGGGTCACGTCGACCACGGTAAGACGAAGCTGCTCGACGCCATCCGCAAGACCAACGTGGTGGCGCGCGAGGCGGGTGGCATCACCCAGCACATCGGCGCCTACCAGGTCTCCGCGGAGCACGAGGGCGAAGACCGCAGGATCACCTTCATCGACACCCCGGGTCACGAGGCGTTCACCGCCATGCGTGCCCGAGGCGCGAAGTCCACGGACATCGCGGTGCTGGTGGTCGCGGCCGACGACGGCGTCAAGCCGCAGACGATCGAGGCCCTGAACCACGCCCAGGCGGCCGACGTGCCGATCGTGGTCGCGGTCAACAAGGTCGACAAGGAGGGCGCCGACCCCAACAAGGTCAGGGCCCAGCTCACCGAGTACGGCCTGGTGGCCGAGGAGTACGGTGGCTCGACGCTGTTCGTCGACATCTCGGCGAAGAACGGCACGGGCATCGAGGACCTCCTCGAGGCGATCCTGCTGACCGCGGACGCCGAGCTCGACCTGCGGGCCAACCCGACGATGGACGCCCAGGGCATCGCCATCGAGGCGCACCTCGACAAGGGCCGCGGCCCCGTGGCGACCGTCCTGGTCCAGCGCGGCACGCTCCGCGTCGGCGACTCCATCGTCTGTGGCGAGGCCTTCGGCCGCGTCCGGGCGCTGCTCGACGACAACGGCGAGGCGGTCGACGAGGCCACCCCGTCGCGTCCGGTCCTGGTGATGGGCCTGACGGCCGTGCCGAGCGCCGGTGACAACTTCATCGTCGTCACCGACGACCGCATGGCCCGGCAGATCGCCCAGCAGCGCGCCGCGCGCAAGCGCAGCGCCGACATGGCGAAGTCGAGCCGCAGGCGCACCCTCGAGGAGCTGTTCAGCGACCTTGAGAAGGGCCGCGTCGACGAGCTCAAGCTCATCATCAAGGGTGACGTGTCCGGTTCGGTGGAGGCCCTGGAAGACGCCCTGCTCAAGATCGACGTCGGCGACGAGGTCAGCCTCCGGGTGCTGCACCGCGCCGTCGGTGCGATCACCGAGTACGACGTCAACCTGGCCGTCGCCGACGACAACGCGGTCATCATCGGCTTCAACGTCCGGCCTGAGCCCCGGGCGCGCGACCTGGCCGAGCGCGAGGGCGTCGACATCCGCTACTACTCGGTCATCTACCAGGCGATCGAGGAGATCGAGGCGGCGCTCAAGGGCATGCTCAAGCCCGAGTTCGAAGAGGTCCAGATGGGCACGGCGGAGGTCCGCGAGATCTTCAAGGTGCCGAAGATCGGCAACATCGCCGGTTCGCTGGTCCGCTCCGGCGTGATCGTCCGCAACAGCAAGGCCAGGGTGATCCGCGACGGCGTCGTCATCGCGGACAACCTGACCGTCTCGTCGCTGCGCCGCTTCAAGGATGACGCGACCGAGGTCCGCGAGGGCTTCGAGTGCGGCATCGGGGTCGGCTACAACGACCTGAGGATCGACGACGTCATCGAGACGTTCGAGATGCGGGAGAAGCCGCGCGCATAGCACGCGGCCGGGCGCCCGGCGGGCCATCCGCCGGGCGCCTCTCGCACGCTCGGCCCTGGTCACCACCGCAGCAGGGCCGGCGTGCGCTCGACTCACCAGGACAAGCGGTGGTTGCCAACGATGTATGTGGGTGCTCTGACCCTGGACATCCTGCTCGGCGACGTGCACTCGCTGAAGCAGAAGCGCTCCGTCGTGCGGCCGCTGGTCGCCGAGTTGCACCGCCGCTTTCCCGGCGTCGCCGTGGCCGAGACCGGCCATCTCGACCTGCACCGCAGGGCGGAGGTCGGCATCGCGGTGGTCTCCGCCTCAGCGGGCAACTGCAAAGAGGTGATGGACGCCTGCGAGCGGATGGTGGCCTTCCGCCCCGAGATCGAGCTGCTGTCGGCCAGGCAGCGGCTCTACAACGACGAAGACTGAACGACTGCACGACGGCCGTCGTGTGTGAGGGGGAGCGAACATGGTGGACGCCGCACGGGCGCGCAAACTCGCCGACCGCATCCAGCAGATCGTCGCCGAGATGCTGGAGCGCCGGATCAAGGACCCGCGTTTGGGCTTCGTCACCGTGACCGACACGCGCATCACGGCTGACCTGCGTGAGGCCACGGTGTTCTACACGGTGTTCGGCTCCGACGCCGAGCGGGCCGACAGCGCGGCCGCCCTGGAGAGCGCCAAGGGCATCATCCGCTCGGAGGTGGGCAGGCAGACCGGCGTGCGCTTCACCCCGACACTGACGTTCAAGCACGACCCGCTGCCCGACAGCGCCCGCCAGCTCGACGACCTGATCAACGTCGCCAGGGCGCGGGACGCCGAGGTGGCCCGGCAGGCCGCGGGCGCCTCCTACGCGGGCGAGGCCGACCCGTACAAGAAGCCGGACGAGGACGACGAGCAGGCAGGACACGAGGCACCGTGACGCCCGACGTACGCGACCGCGTCGAACGGCAGGCCCGCGCCGCCCGCGCCACGGGCGGGACGACGCGGGGCACCATGGGCCCGCCCAGCGGCGGCGCGGGCGGCGCCGCCGACGCCACCGGGGAGCCGGCCGCCGGCCGCGTCCCCGAGTCCACCTGGGCACGCGCCCTGGAGCTGATCTCCGGTGCCGACGAGGTCGCCCTGGCCTGCCACGTTTCTCCCGACGGCGACGCGCTCGGCTCCATGCTGGCGACCGGGTTCGCGCTGCGCTCCCTCGGCAAGCGGGTGGTCGCCTCGTTCGGCGACCGGCACTTCGCGGTGCCGCGGCTGCTGCGCTTCCTGCCGGGCCAGGAGATGCTCACCCCGCCCGGCGACTTCCCGGCGGCCCCCGAGCTGATGATCACCTTCGACTCGGCGTCGGCCGACCGGCTCGGCCTGCTCCGCGCCAACGTCCACGCGGCTCGCGAGGTCATCGTCGTCGACCACCACCCCTCCAGCTCGGGCTTCGGCACCCTCGGCTTGGTCGACCCCAGGGCGTCGGCCACGGCCATGCTCGCCGAGCAGCTCATCTACCGGCTCGGTGGCACGCTGGACCGTGACATCGCCACCTGCCTGTACGCCGGGCTGGTGACCGACACCGGCTCGTTCCGGCACTCCTCGACCACGCCGGCCGCCCACCAGATGGCCGCGCGCCTGGTCGCCACCGGCCTGCGCACCGACGAGATCGCGCGCGAGCTGTGGGACCGCTCGCCGTTCGGCTACCTCAAGGTGCTGGCCGCCGCGTTCGACCGGGTGGTGCTCGACGGCGGCCTGGTCTGGACGTACGTGACGCGGGTGGACCGGGCCGCGTACGGGCTGCCGTACGCGGAGCTCGAAGGCATCATCGACATCGTCCGGCGCACCGACGAGGCCGAGGTGGCGGCGGTGCTGAAGGAGGACGACGAGGGCGCCTGGCAGGTGTCGACCCGTTCCAAGGGCGCGGTCGACGTGGGCGCGCTCTGCGCGGAGCTGGGCGGCGGCGGCCACCGCAGCGCGGCGGGGTTCACCTCGCACGACAGCGTCGAGGAGACCATGGCCCGGTTCCGTGAGCTGCTGGGGAAGGCGCGATGACCGAGAGCGGCCTGATCATCGTCGACAAGCCGGCCGAGTGGACGTCGCACGACGTGGTGGCGCGGATGCGCCGCCTGGCGGGCACCCGCCGGGTGGGCCACGCGGGCACGCTCGACCCGATGGCGACGGGCGTGCTGGTGGTCGGCGTCGAGAAGGCGACCCGGCTGCTCGGCCACCTGGCCCTGACCGAGAAGGTCTACACCGCCACCATGCGGCTCGGCGTCACCACCAACACCGACGACGCCGAGGGCGAGGTCACCGCGACCGCGCCGGCGTCGGACATCGACCCCGCCGGGATCCACAAGGGCGTGGCGGCGCTCACCGGAGAGATCATGCAGGTGCCGCCGCAGGTGAGCGCGATCAAGGTGGACGGCAGGCGGGCCTACAAGCTTGCCCGCGCCGGCCAGGACGTGGAGCTCGCCGCCCGCCCGATCACCGTGCACGCCTTCGAGGTGCTCGACATCCGGCCGCACGACGACGTGATCGACGTGGACGCGGTCGTCACGTGCTCCAGCGGCACCTACATCCGGGCGCTGGCCCGTGACCTGGGGGCCGGGCTTGGCGTGGGCGGCCACCTGACGCGGCTGCGCCGCACCCGGGTCGGCCCGTACGACCTGGGCATGGCCCGCACGCTCGACGAGCTGGCGGCCGAGTGCGTCGTCCTGCCCATCGGCGAGGCCGTGGCCGCGGCGTTCCCGCGCCGCGACGTGACGGCGGAGCAGGCCCGCACGGTCCGGCACGGCGGGCCGCTGCCCGCGACGGGGCTGGGCGCGGGACCGATCGGCGTGTTCGGCCCCGACGGTGAGCTGCTCGCCCTCGTGGAGGAGCGGGGCCGGTCGGCCAAGGCGCTGGCCGTCTTCGTCTAGCGGCTACGGCTTGCGCGCCACCATGATGTCGCGCACGATCGCCTGGTCCACCCAGTGCTCGAAGTCGGGGTAGGCGACCACGTCGAGCCCGGACGCGGTGAGGACGGCGGCCAGGTCGTCGCGGCTGCCGCCGTAGGTGTTCCAGGCGATGCCGAGCGCGCCGCCCGGCCGGAGCAGCTCGGCCCAGACCGGCACCGCCTGCCGCAGCAGATCCAGCGGGCTGCGTGACAGCCCGCGCCCGCCCTTGCTGCCGTGCTGCACCCCGTAGGGGGCGTCGGTGGCGATCACGTCGAACGAGCGCGGCCGGAACACCTCCCTGCTGCGCAGGGTGTCGGTGTTGACCACGCTGACCCGCTGCACGTCGCCCGCCTTGTAGGCCTCCTTCGACAGGGCGAACGTCACGTCCAGCCGCCGCCCGACGAGGGAACGCTCGCGACGCACCGGCACGGTCTCGGCCGTGTGCTTGAGCCGCTTGTTCTTCAGCCAGGTGCGCAGGAATCCGGAGTAGGCCTCGAAGTCCTTGCCGTCGACGTCCACGCCGAAGGCGTCGTAGCCGTACATGAGGGCCTGGTTGAGCGTGGTGCCGCGCCCGCACATCGGGTCGAACACGGCGAGCCGCCCGTCGAGCGGGAAGGCGGAGGCGAGCACGGTGACGTTGAGCAGCAGCTTGGTGAAGTGCTCGTTGGTCTTGCCGGCGTACTTCTGGATGGTGATCAGGTCGCTGCTCAGCCGGTCGAGCGGCCGCATGCCCAGCGGGCGCAGCAGCTCGCCCTCCACGCCGAACACCGCGTAGACCGACGACAGGTTGGACAGCAGCGCCACGTCGGCGGCCGACAGCGGCTCGGAGGTGTCGAACCCCACGTACGGCAGGCCGCCGATCACGGTCTCCTCGATGGCCGACACCTCGGCCTTCAACGCCCGGTCGCCGAAGACGGCCAGCTCGGAGCGGGTCAGCCGGACGGAGCTCTCGCTGTAGACCCGGTTGAAGGCGGGCAGGATCAGCAGTGCGTATCGAGGCATGGTGTGACGATGCTATCCCGCTGCGCGCCCCTGCCATCCTGGTGGGCGGGCCCTCGGTTGGAGGGTACGCCGGGTCGCATGGCAGGCTTGACTGGATCGCGATCGGCGGTCAGCGATCCACTACGAGCGAATGGGGCCGGCGTGCAGGGTTCGGAGAGGTCCGCGGTCACGGTCGGAGTGTTCGACGGCGTGCACCTCGGTCATCGGCGGGTGGCCGAGCGCACCGTCGAGGCGGCCCGCGCGCGGGGGGCGCGCAGCGTGGCGGTCACGTTCGAGCCGCATCCGGCCGAGGTGCTGCGGCCCGGCTCGCACCCGGCCAGGCTCACCACGCCGCGTCGCCGCGCCGAGCTGCTGACCGCGCTGGGCGTGGACGAGGTGCTGGCGCTCGGCTTCTCGCTGGAGCTGTCGCGGATGAGCCCCGGCGACTTCGCGCAGGCCGTGCTCGCCGAGCGGCTGCGCGCGTCGGTGGTCGTGGTGGGGGAGGACTTCACCTTCGGCCACGGGGCGGCCGGCGACGTGGAGACGCTGCGCGCGCTCGGCGACAAGTACGACTTCACGGTCGAGACGGTGCCGCTGCTCGACGGGGTCTCCAGCAGTGCGATCCGGGAGCGGCTCGTGGCGGGCGACGCCGAGGGCGCCGCCGCCGGGCTGGGGCGGCCGCACCGGGTGGAGGGCGTGGTGGTGCGCGGCTACCAGCGCGGCCGGCAGCTCGGCTTCCCCACCGCCAACGTGGAGACCCCGCCGCACACGGCGATCCCCGCCGACGGCGTGTACGCGGGCTGGCTGGAGTGCGTGCCGGTCGCCAACTTGCCCGTCGTCTACGCGGGCGAGCGGTGGCCGGCGGCCATCTCGGTCGGCACCAACCCGACGTTCGAGGGCGTGCCGCGCACGGTCGAGGCGTACGCGCTGGACCGCGACGACCTGGAGCTGTACGGCGTGCACGTCGCGGTCGACTTCGCGGCCCGGCTGCGCGGCAACACCCGGTTCGACTCGATCGAGGCGCTGATCGACCAGATCCACGCCGACGTCGCCGAGACCCGGCGCCTGACCACCGCCACCTGACCCTCGGCGGGCTCTCGGCGCCGCGGGGACGCGGCGCCTGACCGCCGCCTCCCCATCATCGGCGGGCTCGCTCAGCGCTGCCGGAGCGAGTCGAGCAGCCTGGAGAGCGCCGCGAGCGTGTCGGCCAGGTCGTCGGGCCCGGCCGACTGGGCGAGCCACAGCACCGCCTCGTTCATCGCGCCCGACAGCAGCCGGGTCAGCGGCGCCACCGGCTGCGCGGCGATGGTGCCGTCCGCGACGAGGGCGGCCAGCGCCTCGGCCAGGTGCCTGGCGGAGGTCGCCTCGTCGATGGCCCGCCACTCGTTCCAGCCCAGCACCGCGGGCCCGTCGATCAGCATGATCCGCTGCACCTCGGGGTCGGCCCCGGCCGTCACGAAGGCCGCGCATCCCGCCTTGAGCTGCTCCCACGGCCCGCCCGCCGCCTCGGCGGCAGCCGCGACCCGGGCCGCGACCTCGTCCTGCACCTGCGCCAGCACCGCGCGGAACAGGTCGGTCTTGCCCTCGAAGTGGTGGTAGAGCGCCCCCTTCGTCACGCCCGACGCGCGCACGATCTCGGCCAGGCCCACCGCGGCGTAGCCCCTGGCCGCGAACAGCCGCCTGCTCTCGGCGATCAGGGTCCGCCTGGTCCGCTGCCGCTGCTCGGCCCTGGTCGTCATCGTCGCGCCCCCACATTGACATACCGATGGTACGTCAATACCGTACCGCCACATACCATCGGTATGTGAAATGAAGGAGAGGCATGGAACTCAGCAGCTTCTACCCGGTCATCTGCACGACGAGGCTCCCCGAGTCGCGCGACTTCTACGTCCGGCTGATGGGGTTCGAGGTGACGTTCGAGGCCGACTGGTACGTGAGCCTGCGCCGCGGACCGTACGAGCTGGCCCTGCTCGACCACTCCCACCCCACGCTGCCCGCCGCCTACCGCAGGCCCGTCGCCGGCCTGCTGCTGAACTTCGAGGTGGCGGACGTCGACGCCGAGTGGGAGCGGCTCGTCGCCGGCGAGGGGCTGCGGCCCGAGCTGGAGCTGCGCAGCGAGGACTTCGGCCAGCGGCACTTCATCGTGGCCGACCCCGACGGCGTGCTGATCGACGTCATCACCCCCATCCCCCCGTCGGAGGAGTACGCCGCCCAGTACGCCGCCCAGTACGTCGCCCCGTGAGGCGGGATCACGCGGAGTAACACGGGCACGTGGCGCATGGTGGTACGCTGACATGTCGGCTCGGTGACGGCGCCGCCGCGCGCTGCCCTGAAGGCCTTCGCTGCGGCGACTGTAGGCACGCACGGTCGTTCGCTTCCTTGTACACAGTCGCGTGCCCGTAGACAGAAGGAGAGCCGTGTCCCTCGACACCGCTGCCAAGAAGTCCATCATCGCCGAGTACGCGACGGCCGACGGCGACACCGGGTCGCCCGAGGTGCAGATCGCGCTGCTGAGCAAGCGCATCAGCGAGCTCACCGAGCACCTGAAGACGCACAAGCACGACCACCACAGCCGTCGTGGCCTGCTGCTGCTCGTCGGGCGCCGGCGCCGCCTGCTGAAGTACCTGCAGAAGGTCGACATCGAGCGTTACCGTTCGCTCATCGAGCGACTCGGCCTGCGCCGATAACATGAAAGGGAGCGGCGCTCGCGCCGCTCCCTTCTCATATGAGGCCCGGCGCGTCACCGCACACCGCGGTGAGCGCCTGGCATACAACTGAAGATCCGAGACACACAGCCCCCGCGTCCGTTCAGCACCATGCGACCCGCGACGCCTGCGGGCCGGTCCTCGGTAGTGGCTTCCGGTATCTGACCGGGCGCTTCGATCGAAGACCGGCGCTGCACCTAACGAGGGTGCCGGTGAGAAAAAAGGGCGCGGGTGACCGACCACAAGGAGGTCCCCCGTGGAGGGTGTCCACACCGCCGAAGCCGTCATCGACAACGGCTCGTTCGGCTCGCGCACGATCCGGTTCGAGACCGGCCGTCTCGCGCGGCAGGCGGCCGGCTCGGCCGTCGCCTATCTCGACAACGACACGATGGTGCTGTCCGCGACCACCGCGTCCAAGCAGCCCAAGGAGAACTTCGACTTCTTCCCGCTCACGGTCGACGTCGAGGAGCGCATGTACGCCGCGGGCCGCATCCCCGGCTCGTTCTTCCGGCGTGAGGGCCGTCCCTCCGAGGACGCCATCCTCACCTGCCGGCTGATCGACCGGCCGCTGCGCCCGTCGTTCGTCAAGGGCCTGCGCAACGAGGTCCAGGTCGTCGCGACGATCATGTCGCTCAACCCCGACCACCTCTACGACGTCGTGGCCATCAACGCCGCGTCGCTGTCCACGCAGCTCGCCGGGCTGCCGTTCTCCGGCCCGATCGGCGGCGTGCGCGTCGCGCTGATCGACGGCCAGTGGGTCGCCTTCCCGACCCACCCCGAGCTGGAGCGGGCCACGTTCGACATGGTCGTGGCCGGCCGGGTGCTGGCCGACGGCGACGTCGCCATCATGATGGTCGAGGCCGAGTCCACCAAGGACACGCTCAAGCTGGTCGCCGAGGGCGCCGTCGCGCCCACCGAGGAGACCGTGGCCCAGGGCCTGGAGGCCGCCAAGCCGTTCATCAAGGTGCTGTGCGAGGCGCAGTCGCGCATCGCGCAGGTCGCCGCCAAGGAGACCGCCGAGTACGCCGTCTTCCTCGACTACCAGGAGGACGTCTACAACGCCGTCGAGGCGGCCGTGAAGACCGAGCTGGCCGCCGCCCTCACCATCGCCGCCAAGCAGGAGCGCGAGGCGGAGCTGGAGAAGGTCAAGGCGCTGGCCGGCGAGAAGCTGCTGCCCGAGTTCGAGGGGCGCGAGAAGGAGATCAGCGCCGCCTTCCGCTCGGTGATGAAGAAGCTCATGCGCGAGCGGGTCATCAAGGAGGGCGTCCGCATCGACGGCCGCGGCACCAAGGACATCCGCGAGCTGTTCGCCGAGGTCCACGTGGTGCCCCGGGTGCACGGCTCGGCGCTGTTCGAGCGCGGCGAGACCCAGATCCTCGGCATCACCACGCTCAACATGCTGCGCATGGAGCAGGTCATCGACACGCTCAACCCCGAGCGGACCAAGCGCTACATGCACAACTACAATTTCCCGCCCTACTCCACCGGCGAGACCGGCCGGGTGGGCTCGCCCAAGCGGCGCGAGATCGGCCACGGCGCGCTCGCCGAGCGGGCGCTCATCCCGGTGCTGCCGACGCGTGAGGAGTTCCCGTACGCGATCCGGCAGGTCTCCGAGGCGCTCGGCTCCAACGGCTCCACCTCGATGGGGTCGGTCTGCGCGTCCACGATGGCGCTGCTGGACGCCGGTGTGCCGCTCAAGGAGATGGTCGCCGGCATCGCGATGGGCCTGATCGGCGAGGGTGACGACTACGTCACGCTGACCGACATCCTGGGCGCCGAGGACGCCATGGGCGACATGGACTTCAAGGTCGCCGGCACCAAGGACGTCATCACCGCGCTGCAGCTCGACACCAAGCTCGACGGCATCCCGGCCTCCGTGCTGGCCGCCGCGCTCAAGCAGGCCAAGGGCGCCCGTCTGGCGATCCTCGAGGTGATGCAGGAGGCGATCGACTCCCCGGCGGAGATGAACCCGACCGCGCCGCGCATCATCACGATCAAGGTCCCGGTCGACAAGATCGGCGAGGTCATCGGCCCGAAGGGCAAGATGATCAACCAGATCCAGGACGACACGGGCGCCGAGATCACCATCGAGGACGACGGCACGATCTACATCGGCGCGACCGACGGCCCCTCGGCCGAGGCCGCCCGGTCGGCGATCAACGCCATCGCCAACCCGCACATGCCGGAGGTCGGCGAGCGCTACCTCGGCACGGTCGTCAAGATCGCCGCGTTCGGCGCGTTCGTGTCGCTCATGCCCGGCAAGGACGGCCTCCTGCACGTCTCGCAGATCCGCAAGCTGCACGGCGGCAAGCGCATCGAGAACGTCGAGGACGTCATGAGCGTCGGTGAGAAGATCCAGGTCGAGATCGCCGAGATCGACCAGCGCGGCAAGCTGTCGCTGGTGCCGGTCGAGGTCATCGAGAAGGAGGCCGCCGAGAAGGAGGCCGCCCCGGAGCGGGCGGACGCTCCCGAGGAGGCTCCGGCCGCCGACGACAAGCCGCGCGAGGAGCGTCCGCGCCGGACCCGCACCCGGGTGCGCGCGCCCCGCAACGAGGGTGGGGACGACCGCAACTCGTGACCACGACAACTACGCTGCACCCCGGCCGCGACGGGGCCGGGGTCGTCCAGCGCACCGTCCTCCCCGGTGGGCTGCGCGTGGTGACCGAGACCATGCCGACCGTGCGCAGCGTCGCGGTCGGCATGTGGGTCGGCATCGGCTCGCGTGACGAGGCCCCCGAGCACATGGGGGCCACCCACTTCCTCGAACACCTCCTGTTCAAGGGCACGCCCACGCGTGACGCCATGGAGATCTCGGCGTCCATCGAGGGCATCGGCGGGGAGATCAACGCCTTCACCGCCAAGGAGTACACCTGCTACTACGCGCGGGTGCTGGACGAGGACCTCAAGGTCGCGGTCGACGTGCTCGCCGACGTGGTGACCAGCTCGCTCATCACCGACGACGACGTCGAGTCGGAGCGGGGCGTGATCCTGGAGGAGATCGCCATGCACGACGACGACCCGTCCGACGTCGTGCACGAGCAGTTCGCCGCCGCCCTCTACGGCGACTCGCCGATCGGGCGGCCCATCCTCGGCACGGTCGAGTCGATCAACGCGCTCGGCCGGGAGCGGATCGTCGAGTACTACCGCCGCTACTACGAGCCGCGCCGCACGGTCGTCTCGGTGGCGGGCAACATCCGCCACGAGGAGGTCGTGGAGCTGGTGGCGCGGGCCTACGAACGGGCCGGCGCGCTGGGCGGCCCCGCCGAGGCGGAGCCGCCCCGCACGAGCGGCCCCGGCGCCGAGACCTTCTCCGGCGTACGCGTCCTCGACCGGCCCACCGAGCAGGCCAACCTGGTCCTCGGCACCACCGGCATGGCCCGCACCGACGACCGCCGCTTCGCGCTCGGCGTGCTCAACGCCGCGCTCGGCGGCGGCATGTCGTCGCGCCTGTTCCAGGAGATCCGGGAGAAGCGCGGCCTGGCCTACTCCGCCTACAGCTACACCTCGGCCTACGCCGACACCGGGCAGTTCGGCATCTACGTCGGCTGCCTGCCGTCGAAGATCGACGACGTGCTCAAGATCTGCCGCGACGAGGTGGCCCGCGTGGTCAGCGAGGGCCTGTCGGCCGACGAGATCATGCGGGGCAAGGGGCAGATGCGCGGCGGGCTCGTCCTCGGCCTGGAGGACACCGGCTCGCGCATGTCCCGCATCGGCAAGAACGACCTGGTCTACGACGAGCTGCTGTCGGTGGACGAGGTGCTCGCCCGCATCGAGGCGGTCACCCCGGACGAGGTCGCCGAGGTCGCCGCCGACGTCCTCAACCGGCCCCTCACGCTCGCCGTGATCGGCCCGTACGGCGACAAGGACTTCTCCGGCGCCATCGTCTGACGTGCGCACGCGCCGCGCGGGCCCTCGGGTGGGTTCACGCGGCGTCGCCGTATAGGGTTGACCGTGTGATCAAGGTAGGTGTTCTCGGCGCGCGCGGCCGCGTGGGCGTCGAGGTGTGCAAGGCGGTCGAAGCGGCTTCCGACCTGGAGCTGGTGGCCGCGCTCGACAAGGATGACAGCATCGAGGGGCTCGCGGGCGCGGAGGTGGTCGTCGACTTCACCCATCCCGACGTGGTGATGGGCAATCTCCGGTGGGCCATCGGGCACGGCATCCACCCGGTGGTCGGCACCACCGGCTTCGACGCCGCCCGGCTCGACACCGTGCGCGGCTGGCTGGCCGACTCTCCCGGCACCGGCGCGCTGATCGCGCCCAACTTCGGCATCGCGGCCGTGCTCATGATGCACTTCGCGCAGCAGGCGGCACGCTACTTCGAGTCCGTCGAGATCGTCGAGCTGCACCACCCGAACAAGGCCGACGCCCCCTCCGGCACCGCCCGCCGTACGGCCGAGCTGGTCGCCGAGGCCCGCGCCAAGGCCGGCGCGGGCGCCATGCCCGACGCCACCAGCACCGCCCTCGACGGCGCCCGCGGCGCCGACGTCGACGGAGTCCGCGTGCACGCCGTACGCCTGGCCGGGCTGATCGCGCATCAGGAGGTGCTGCTCGGCGGCGACGGCGAGACCCTCACGATCAGGCACGACACGATGAGCCGTGCCGCGTTCACCCCGGGCGTGCTGCTCGGCGTGCGGCGGGTGCGCGAGCTGCCGGGCCTGACCGTCGGCCTGGAGGCCCTGCTCGACCTCTGAGACACGACGTGCCCACGACCTCAGGACGAGGTGGTGGGCACGAGGTGAGGAGGGGTTCTCGGCGCCGCACGGCCGAGCCGCACGATCAGCACACTAATCCAGATGCGTCCCACGGGCCCGGCATGAGAACGTGTCGCCGTGGTGCGATGGGCCGAACACGCCGAACTTCCGGATCTGGTGGCGATCGAGCTGGCGGCCGACGGGCTGTTCGAGCAGGTCGGCATCACCTTCCCGCCGGGCACGACGCAGATCGAGGAGGTGACCGACGCCGCCTCGGTGCTGGTCGACGGCGTGCCGCCGGCCGGGTTCGCGCTGGTCGGCCGGGCCGACGGCAACGTGCACCTCGACCAGCTGGCCGTCCGTCCCGACCGGATGCGGCAGGGCATCGGAGGCCGGCTCGTCGCGGCGGTGCTCGACCATGCGGCGGCGAGCGGCGCCCCTGCGGTGACGCTGACGACCTTCCGCGACGTGCCGTGGAACGCGCCCTGGTACGCCAGGCACGGCTTCACGGTGCTGCCCGAGGGACAGTGGGGGCCCGAGCTGCGCGCGCTGGTGGAGCACGAGCGCGAGCTGGGCATCGAGGTGGCCCCCCGCGTGGTCATGAGCGCCCGGACCGGCGACGCGGACCCGGTCACCCGGCTCTGACGCACCCGGTCACCGGCTCCGACGCGCCCGGTCACCCGGCTCCGACGCGCCCGGCCGGCCCGGTGGAGCGCAGCTCACGCACGAGGTCACGCACGGCGGCGGAGGCGGCCATCTCCCGCGTGGTCACGTACCCCACCCGCCGCACCGGCGGCTCCTCGCCGAGCCCGGCCACCGCGACCCCGGCGGGCGCCCCGGCCATGCTGAGCCGCGGCAGGATGGCCGCGCCGAGGCCGTGCGCCA
The DNA here is from genome assembly GCF_002850745.1 of Nonomuraea indica. GTDB lineage: Bacteria > Actinomycetota > Actinomycetes > Streptosporangiales > Streptosporangiaceae > Nonomuraea > Nonomuraea indica. Next base: position 140,324 of record NZ_KZ559476.1, on the reverse strand, counting down.
CCATCGACAGCACCACGCCCTCGTCCTCGACGGTCATGTCGCCCGGCGGGATCCAGTCCTGCCCGGCGAGCCACCGCCGCGTGGCGGCGGAGCAGTTCTCGTGCCAGCCGATCATCGGCAACGAACGCGGGTCGGGATGGCCGGCCGGATGGGCCAGCACGTACGGCTCGGCGAACAGCTCCCGGCACACCAGCCCCTCGACGTGCACCGGCAGGGTGACCAGCCCCACGTCGGCCCGGCCGTCGGCCACCTCACCCGCCACGCCCCGGCCGAGGTCGGGCACGCTCCGCACGTCCACGGTGATCCCCGGGTGGCGCCGGCCGAACCTGACCAGCACGGACGGCAGCAGGTGCAGGGCCGCGCCGCGGAAGGCGGCCACCCGGATCGCACCCGTCGCGTGCCCTCCCGCGGCGCGTGCGGCCTCCGCCCGCTTGACGCCCATCATCGCGAGGATGCGCCGGGCGTGCCCGGCGACGGCCTCCCCGGCGGGCGTGGGGGTGGCCCCGTGACGGCCCCGCCGGAACAGCACCGTCCCGAGCTTGCGCTCCGCGCCGCGCAGGGCGTGGGACACCGCCGACTGCGTCAGCCGCAGCCGCACCGCGGCCCCGGACACGCTGCCTTCTCCGGCCGCGGCCACGATCACCCGCAGTTCGGCGGCGCTCAGGTCGCTGGACTTCACGACAGTGACGATATATGAGGACTTTTCATGCAAAGTCCTCCACGCAGCGACGTCACCACCTCCCTGGACGGGAGCGGGCTTCGTAGCGTGGAGGCATGAGAGTGATGCAAGCGATCCGCCACGGCGGCCCCGAGGTGCTGGTCCCGGCCGAGGTGCCCGACCCGGTGCCCGCCCCGGGTGAGACGCTGGTGGACGTCGAGGCGGCCGGGGTCAACTTCGCCGACGTCAAGCGCCTGGAGGGCAGCTACCGGGCGACGCCGCCGCCGTTCGTGCCGGGATCGGAGGTGGTGGGCCGCACCGCGGACGGGCGCCGGGTCATGGGATTCGCGCAGGAGGCGTACGCGTCCAAGGCGATCGTCAAGCAGCCGGTGGAGGTGCCGCAGGACCTGGGCGCGGGAGAGTCGCTCGCCCTGCTCGTCCAGGGACTGTCGGCCTGGCACCTGCTCCGCTCGGTGGCCCGGCTCTCGCCCGGGGAGACGGTCGTGGTCAACGCCGCCGCCGGCGGAGTCGGCCACCTGGCGGTGCAACTGGCCAGGGAGTTCGGGGCGGGCAGGGTGATCGGCACCGCCTCGACGGCGGAGAAGCGCGCCCTGGTGCTGGAGCTGGGAGCCGACGCGGCCGTGTCCGGCGAGGCCGACGGGTACGCCGAACGGGTGGCCGAGGCCAACGGCGGACGCGCGGCCGACGTGGTGCTGGACGCCGTCGGCGGCCCCGTCTTCGAGGCGGCCCTGGCGGCCGTGGCCCCGTTCGGACGGCTGGTCACCTACGGCAGCTCGTCCGGACAGCCGCCGGCGCCCGTCGACCCGGGACTGCTCACCCAGCGCAACATCGCGGTCGCGGGCTACTGGCTCGGCGGCTCGCTGCATCTGCCGGGAGTGACCGAACCACTGCGTGACCTGCTCGATCTCACGGTCGCCGGCCGCCTGCGGCCCCTGGTGGGCGGCGCCTACCCGCTGACGGAGGCCGGACGGGCCCTGGAGGACCTGGCCGCGCGCCGCACCACCGGCAAGCTGGTGCTCCGCCCGTGAGGCGCGTGCCTACAGGCTGAGGGCCAGGCCGAGGGTGAACAGCAGGCCGTAGGCGAGTTGCAGCTTGCCCGTCTGCTGCAGGACGCCGATCAGGGCCGGACCCACCGCGCCGTGCAGCACCGTCTTGACCGGCACGATCGCCAGCGGCCCCGCCAGCACCGCCAGCGCGGCCAGCGGCGCCATCGGGGTCATCGCCACGGCGATCGCCAGGGGCACGACCAGGCACGCCGCGTACAGCCGGCGGGTGCGCTCCGCGCCCAGCACCACCGCCAGCGTGCGCTTGCCCGACGGGCCGTCGGTGCCCACGTCGCGCAGGTTGTTGACCACGAGCATCGAGCACGACAGCAGTCCGACGGGGATCGAGGCCACCAGCGCCGCCCACGAGAGCTGCTCGGTCTGCACGAACGTCGTGCCGGTCACCGGCACGACGCCGAAGAAGACGAACACCGCCGCCTCGCCCAGCGCTCGGTAGCCGTAGGGACTTCTGCCACCCGTGTAGAACCACGCGGCGGCGATCGCCGCCGCGCCCACCGGCAGGATCCACCAGGCACGCGTGGCCAGCACGAGCGTCAGACCCAGCACGGCGGCGGCGGCGAAGCAGCCCAGCGCCGCCGCCAGCACCTGCCGGGGCTCGGCGGCACGCGAACCGACCAGGCGCATGGGACCCACCCGCTGGTCGTCGGTGCCGCGGATGCCGTCGCTGTAGTCGTTGGCGTAGTTGACGCCGATCTGCAGCAGCAGCGCGACGAGCAGGGCTACGAGCGCCCGCCACCACACGAAAGAGCCCTCGCCGATCGCCACGCCGGTGCCGACCATGACCGGCACGACGGCGTTCGGCAGGGTGCGCGGGCGCGCGCCGGCGATCCACTGGCCGGGGGTTGCCATCTTGAAGCAGTCCTTAGCTGATGTCGGTGGTAAGCCTGATCATGCGGATCGGGCGGCCCATGTCGAGCACCCGCTCGGCCATGTCCTCGCCCCAGCCCGCCGACTCCAGGAAGCCCAGCACGGCGTAGTTGTCGGCGAACACCCAGGTGACGATCTGCCGGTAGCCGTCGTCCCGCAGGTGGTCGACCGTGGCGTTGAGCAGGCGGCTGCCGTGCCCGCGCCGGACGAAGTCGGGATCTACCAGCAGCGTCAGCATCTCGGCCACCTCGGTGGGATCGAGATCGGGATCCTCGGCGGGAGCGTGGGAGGCCAGCCCGACCACCCGCTCACCGCCACGCGGGGTCGCCAGGGCGGCACTGCCGCCCGCCCCGAGCGCGGGGAAGCCCTCGGTGTCGAGAATGGTCTCCACCGCGACCAGCACCCGGTGCCGCGACGTGGGCGGCGCGACGATCGCCTCGTCCCACTGCCGCAGCCACATCTTCTCGGCCGCCGGGCCGGTCATCTGCTCCAGAGGGCCCTCGGGGAGGAAGTCCCGATAGCCGTAGCGCCAGGCACGAACCTGAACATTCGCCACCTGGAGCACATCCTCGCGCCGGGCCGCCCGGACGCCTACGTCTGCCATCTCGGCCCGCTCCTTCGCCTGCCGTTCATGCCACAAGGCACGAGTTACACCGTATCGGTGTTTGGACCTTGGGGAGGACGCGAACCCTGCTTCCTCGCCCGGTAAGCGCGTGTTTTGGTGCGGTTGCCGCAGACCCGCATGGAACACCACGACCGTGATCGATTTCTGGAGGCGTCGAGGAACGCCCACTGGCAGGTGACCTCCGCGCAGACCTTCAGCCGATCCCACGAGGCGCCCGCCGTGGCGGCGGCGATCGCGGCCAGCGCGCCCCGGACACCGCCGTCGATCGGGGCCAGCCGCGGCCTTCCCTCCGCCCGCCCCACGTCGCCCGCCCGTCGGCCGTCCCCCGCGTGCGCTGCGTGGCTGGTCCGTGGGCCGTCGCCCGCGTGCGCTGCGTGGCTGGTCCGTGGGCCGTCCCCCGCGTGCGTTGCCTGGTCTGCCCGCCGTTCGTCGTTCGCGTGCGCTGCGTCGCCCGTCGTCACCCGGAGGGGCAGGACGGGCAGGTCGGCGGGATCGCCCCGGAGCGCGGCGCGCAGCCCCTCGCGGAGCGCGACCGCCGTGGCCAGGTCGTCGTCGCAGGCGCGGTCGCCCGGCCCCGTCAGGCCGTGCTCGCGCAACCACACCGCCAGCTCCGCCGGCGAGGCCAGCTCGTCGGCGTCGGCCTCCACGTCGTAGGTGTTGAGGAAGTCGCGCACGGTCTCGGCAGGCGCCAGCATGTCACCACTGTATGGCAATGGCCGGTTGCAGCATGATGGCTCCCATGATCGTACGAACCTGGCGGGGTTGGACGCGACCGGCCGACGCCGCCGCATACGAGGACTATCTGATGCGCACGGGTTTCGCCGAGTACACCGCGACTCCCGGCAACCAGGGCGCGTACTTCACCCGGCGCGAGGCGGGAGAGCGGACCGAGTTCTTCCTGATCACGTTCTGGGAGTCGTGGGACGCGGTCCGGGCGTTCGCGGGGGAGGATCCCGGCCGGGCGGTGTTCTATCCCGAGGACGACTCCTTCCTCGTCGACCGGGAGGTCACCGTGGACCACTACGAGGTCTTCGCCAGCACCTGATCGAGGGCCTCGCCGAGCCGCCGTACCCCCTCCACCAGCTCGGGCAGGTGGGTGGCCGCGATGTGCGTCACCCGGATCCGGGGCCCGGGCGGCTCCGACGGGTAGTACATCCGGCCGGGACTGACCAGCGCGCCGTTGCGCTGGGCCGCCTCGACCAGCGCGTCCTCGTCCACCTCCGGCGGCAGCCGGACCCACAGGTGCATGCCGCCGCGCGGCAGCAGGTGCAGCTCGGCGGCAGGCAGCCGCCGGGCCAGCTCGGCGGTCAGGGTGTCGCGACGGATCATGATCTCGCTCCGTACGGCCTCCACGTGCCGCCGCCAGCCTGGCGAGCCCAGGAACTCCAGCGCCGTCTCCTGCAACGGCCTGGCCACGAAGAACGACTCGACGAGCTGACTGGCCCGCAGCCGGTGCGCGGCGGGCCCGCGCGCGATCACGGCCGCCACCCGCATGCTCGGTGAGACGATCTTGGTGAGCGAGGCGATGTAGACGACAGTCCCGTGCGCATCCATCGAGACCAGCGGCGGGGGAGCCTCGCTGGTCAGGTGGCGCGCGAAGTCGTCCTCGATGACGAACGCCCCCGCCTCCCGCGCCACCTGGAGCACCTGGCGGCGGCGCTCGGGCGGCAGCGTCGCGCCCGTCGGGTTGTGCAGCGTCGGCTGGGTGAGGAACACCCGCGCGCCCGTCACCGCGAACGCCTCGGCGAGCAGGTCGGGCCGCACGCCGTCACGGTCCATCGGCACGGCCGCCGCCCGCAGGCCGGCCGCCTTGACGGCCGCCAGCGCCCCCGGGTAGGTCGGCGTCTCCACGAGGACTCGCGTCCCCGGAGCGGCCAGCGCCCGGAAGGCGTGCGTCAGCGCGGCCTGGCCGCCGGAGACGATCAGCGCGTCGCCGGCCGTCACGTCGCCGCCCGCCTCCGCCGCGAACCACCGGCGCAGCTCCGCCAGCCCGTTCAGCGGCGGCATCGCCCAGGCGTCAGGCCGGCGCACGGCCCGCGCCGCCGCGACGGCGAGCTGCCGGTCGGGCCGCAGCCCCGGATGCAGGTAGCCGCCGGTGAGCGGCACCACGCCCTCGGGAGCGGCGCTGAGCAGCTTGACCACCGCGGACTCGTCCACGACCCGGTCGCCCAGGGCGACGGTCTGCCACGACAGGTCGGCGGCTTCGGCGGGCCGCCCGGGCGGATGGGTGACGTAGGCGCCGCTGCCCGGCCTGGTGACCACCCGGCCCTCGGCGGCCAGCCGGCCGATGGCCCGCGACACGGTGACGGGGCTGACGTTGTGCCGCCGCATGATCTCCCGGCTGGACGGCAGGCGGTCGCCGGGGCGCAGCCGGGCCACCTCGTCACGCAGTATCGCGGCGATCTGGGCGATACTGCTATCGTTGTCCATGAGGAGAAATGATAGCGCTATTGTCGCCACTCCGATAGCGGTCCCCACCGCCGCGACGCCGGCCGGTGACCGGAGGAAGGGCACCGCCCTGGCATTCCTCGGGGTACTCGCCTTCTCCGGATCCCTCCCCGCCACTGTCTACGCGATGCGCGGCTTCGATCCGTGGTTCGTCGCCATCGGCCGGGCCGTACTCGCCGGGGCGATAGCGCTCGCCTGCCTCAAGGCCGCCCGCCTCCCACTGCTACCGCCCCGCGACCAGTGGCCCGCGTACGCCCTGATCTCCCTGGGCGTCGTCTTCGGGTTCCCCGTCTTCAGCGGCCTGGCCCTCGACCTCGGCGCCTCGACGGCCCACTCCGCCGTCGTCATCGGCCTGCTGCCCGCCGCCACCGCGGCCTGCGCCGTCCTGCGCGCCGGTGAGCGACCGCGTCCCCTGTTCTGGGCCGCCTGCGCGGCCGGCGCGGCCGCCATCACCACCTTCGCCCTCACCCGCGGGCAGGGCACCGCGAACGCGGCCTGGGCAGACCTGCTCCTCGTCGGCGCCCTGCTGTCGGCCGCCGTCGGCTACACCGAGGGAGGCCGGCTGTCCCGCGACACCCCCGGCTGGCAGGTGATCTCGCGCGCCCTCGTCCTGTCGCTGCCGCTCACCGTCCCGGTGACGGCCGTGCTCGCCGCTACCACGCCCCTGCAGCCGTCCGTGGAGGCGCTGGCCGGGTTCGCGTACGTGGGGGTGGTGTCGATGTTCCTCGGCTTCCTGCCCTGGTACGCCGGGCTGGCCCTCGGCGGCATCGCGCGCGCCGGGCAGACACAGCTCACCCAGCCGCTGCTCAACCTGGTGTGGGCGTGGTTCCTGCTGGGGGAGCGGTTCGGCCCGGCGACCGTCGCCGGCGCCCTCGCCGTCCTCGCCTGCGTCGCCATCACCCAACGCACCCGCACCTGACCACCACCCACCCCCAGCCCCCCTG
>NZ_KZ559476.1:38936-133687 GCF_002850745.1 Nonomuraea indica | reverse complement strand
CCGTCCTCGCCTGCGTCGCCATCACCCAACGCACCCGCACCTGACCACCACCCACCCCCAGCCGTGCCCGCGCCCGACCACACCCTGCGCCCGACCGTGCCCGCGCCCGACCACACCCTGCGCCCGACCGTGCCCGCGCCCGACCACACCCTGCGCCCGACCGTGCCCGCGCCCGACCACACCCTGCGCCCGACCGTGCCCGCGCCCTGGCCCCGTGTCCCGTCCCCCGCGCCTGATCGCCCCGCGCCCCGCGCCCCGCGCTGTGCGCTGTGCGCCGTGCGCCGTGCGCCGTGCGCCGTGCGCCGTGCGCCATGCGCCGTGCGGCGTGCGGCGTGCCCGCAGCGTGTCCGCGCCCCCCGTGCCTACCACGTGCCGCGCCCCGCGCCTGACCGCGCCATGCCTGACCGCGCCATGCCTGACCGCGCCATGCCTGACCGCGCCGTGCCTGACCGAGCCTGCGCTTTCACCGGCCGTGCTCCAACGCGCCCGCGTCCCCGCGCCTGGGGCATACGCATGCGGCCGCTCGCCGTGGCGGAGCCCGCCCGATTGCCGCCCCGCGGACACCGGAGAAGGGTGCGGAGGTGGGTCGCGAACCTCCTACGATCGGGGCCATGTGGGGACGAATGGACGGCCTGCGCGTTCTCGAACTGGGCACTCCCGGCGAGATGCGCAGGACGCTGACCGACCTGACCCTCGCGGGCGCCAAGCGGGCCACGGCCGGCCTCCTGGAGCTCGACTACCACGCGGAGGACGAGCCGCTGGAACACGTCGGGGAACGCCTGGCCTTGTTGGACGACTCGGGCGCCAAGGCAGCCGAGCTCGAGGTCGTCGACGTGCAGCTCGTGCCGTTCGCCGAGGTCACCTGGGCGTTCGCCGAGGCGGAGGGGGAGGGTTTCCGCTCCCTCGACCACTGGCGCGAGGCCCACCGCCGCTACTGGGCCGCCGAAGGCCACGACGTGGACGACTCCTCGACGGTGGTGTGCGTCCACTACCGCCTGGTCAGCGACTAGGGCCTGTATCAAAGTCTGCTGTGGTGGCGTGGGCTGGAGTGATGATTCCGAGCCGCCCGTAGATCGACAACGAGAGAGGTCTCCGGTAAGAGGGTTGATCGACCAAGAACAACCTGAACACCGGAGACCTCGTGGCCACTCTAGCGGCGACGCGGCGGTTCGACCTGACCGATGCGCAGTGGGCAGTGCTGGAAAAGCTGCTGCCTGCGCCGAAACGAGCAGGGCGGCCGTCGTTGTTCAGCAGACGGCAGTTGATCGACGGGATCTGCTGGCGAGTGCGGGTCGGCGCGCCCTGGCGAGATGTCCCCGCCTGCTACGGATCCTGGCCGGCGGTGTACGCGTTGTTCCGGCGCTTCCAGCGTGACGGCACCTGGCAGCGAATTTTGACCACGCTGCAGGCGCTGGCGGACGCGGCCGGGCGCATCACCTGGGACGTCAGTGTGGACTCCACCATCGCCCGCGCTCACCAGCATGCCGCCGGGGCGCGGAAAAGGGGGATCTCCAGGCCGAGCCACCCGGCGGCGAGGGCGGCGATGAGCCGGCCGATCACGGGCTTGGACGTTCCCGCGGCGGCCTGACCACCAAGCTGCATCTGGCCTGTGAGCAGGGCCAAAAGCCGCTGTCGATCGTGCTGACCGCCGGCCAGCGTGGCGACAGCCCGCAGTTCACCGCCGTCATCGACGCGATCCGGGTGCCCCGCATGGGCGACGGACGGCCCAGGACCCGCCCCGATCGGGTCCTGGCCGACAAGGCGTACACCTCCCGGGGCAACCGCGCGTATCTCCGGCGGCGCGGCATCAAGGCCACCATCCCGAGCAAGGCTGACCAGGACGCCGGCCGCCATGCCAAGGGTTCCAAGGGCGGCCAGCCACCCGCATTCGACCGTGAGGTCTACAAGCAGCGCCACGCCGTTGAGTGCGGCATCAACCGGCTCAAACGCCATCGCGCTGTGGCCACCAGATACGACAAGCTCGCCGTACGTTACGAAGCCACAATCCTCATCGCTGCGATCAACGAATGGCTCTAGCTGACATTGATACAGGCCCTAGGCCAGCGTTCCTCGGGTGAGACGAAGCTGCCGCGCTGCGGGACGGTGTAGATCCACCCCTCCTCTCGGAGGAGTGCCATGGCCCGTCGTACGGTCTCGCGGGCCACGTCGTACCGCTGCGCCAGCGCGGTCTCGCCCGGAATCGGCCGACGTGGGCGTAGGCCGCCGGCCAGGATGGCGGCGCTGATATCGGCTGCTATCTGACGATAGAGCAACGTTTTACGAGGAGCACGCGGTGCTTGCCCCGGTGCCCCCACGAACGCGCCGTGGCCCTGAACCGTGTGGACGAGCCCCTCGTCACGCAGCACCTGGATCGCCCGGCGTGCGGTCGTGCGGGCCACCCCGAACTCCCGCTGCAACTGCGCCTCGCTCGGGACGGGCGCGCCCGGCGGCAGCCCATCGGCGATCCGTGCGCGAAGGATCTGGCTGAGCTGCAGGTAGAGATGGGTGTCGCCCTCTGGATCGAGCATGCGCTCCAGGCTAAGGGAGCGGCATGCCCGAGCGTGTGGGATCAGGGACTCTCCGTATCGGGCCACCTGTCGGAGCTGGAGACATATGTGCCTCGATAGGGAACGGTGAACACCCAACCCTGTTCCCTCAGATGGGCCACGGCCTGACGAGCCGTCACCTTGGCGACGCCGTACTCCTGCATCATGGCCTTCTCGCCAGGGATCGCCCTGTTCGGCGGGATCTCGCCTCGCTTGATGCGCTCGGCGATCTCTTCGGCGATGCGCCGGTAGACCGGGATCTTTCTCGGCGCCCGCGGGTTGCCGGGATCGCCGACGAACGTGCCCTCTCCCTGGATGGTGTATGCCATGCCCTGCTCGCGCAGCTCCCGCGCGACACGCCTCGCGGTGGTGCGGGCGATGTCGTAGTCCCGCTCGAGCTTGGCCTCGCTGGGCACGGGATCGCCCGCCTTGAGCTCGCCGCGCTCGATCTGCTCGCGGATAAGGTCGGCGACCTGCTTGTAAAGGGGTACGGGGCCGTCGCGATCAAGCACGTAGGGAGTATAGACGAAACCGTACAACGATGCACAAAGCAGACACTCATACGAGCGTATGAATACGTTGATAGACCAAGGGATATGTGTGGGCTATAGTGACGGAGTGCTGTTCGAGGAATCTGACGACTGTCTCAGCCCTCACGTGGCCCAGCCCTGCGGCACACCCTTCGCGATCGACTGGTTTCGCGAACAACCCCGTACCGAACGGGTGCGCGTGCGCGCCCACACCTGTGCCTGCCAGCCGGTCTTCTATGAACTGTGCCAGGCTGGTGGAGTGCGCTTCATCAGGAGGACCACTGTGCGACGTGGACGTATGAAGGCCATGGAATCCCCGCGAGCACACGCCGTGGTGGTTGACCATCTCTGGGAGTTGCTGCTGACCGGGCGGGCACGCTGAAAGCCGGCATCGAGGTGCTCGTGTTGTCGCCCACCGATTCATGATGCTCGCGGATGCTCGAGTGATGGCTTCACCTTGGGGGCAGGCGCACCCATCCCGCGGAGCGCCCATGCGCTCCTGAGTCACGATCGACGGACACGCCTCATCCCTGCGTGGCCGTTCCCCCGGACAAGCCCTGCCCTGGCTTGTCCTTGCCTCGGCAGGTGTCATCCTGCGACGTTCACCACCTGCCGGGGCACCCCGGGACGCGTATCCCCGCTCATTCTGTAGGTGGGTTCCCTTGTGGGGCGGCTGCCGCTGTTCCATGGGGAAGGCGCCTCTCGGGAGCCTGACCTGAAATCTGGCCGTGGCGCCTGGGTGCCGTCACGCTCCGCCGACGCGTGACGGCATGCCCAGAGGGCGCCTCCCGGCGAGGCCCTCGGGCCTTGCCGGGCTCTTCGCAAGCGTGTCTCTCACTCACAGCGCTCGCGAGGAGCGGACCGCTCTTGCCCTCCCGTCTGCCGCTGAGGGGGCAGGAGCAGCGGCCCTTCGCCGGCCCCTGGATCGCTCCCCGGGGGTCGGCGGAGGGTGCGCCCTGCGCGCGTGCTCGGGTGCTACCTACCGTGGGCGCGCGGGCATAAGGGGACGTGGGCCCGCGCTCTTCGGGAGGCGCGGGACCACGCCCCGGGTGTGCGCATCGGCCTGGAACCTCCACCATGGCCGACCCGCGGCAACAGGATGGCACGGTGCCCCGGCGCGACGCTGCCGTTCAGCGCTTTCGGCGGGATCATGGTGGTTGCTCCCGAGAGGTGATGGTGGTCTCGGTCGCGAGGGGGATGCGGCGCCAGGCCGTGTCGGTGATGATCAGATGGTCCAGAAAGCGCAGCCCGACCGTGTGGGCGGCCTCGGCGACACGGGTCGTGGCGGCCAGGTCGTCGGCGCTCGGGTCGAGCGAGCCACTCGGATGGTTGTGGGCGATGCCGAACGCCGTGCCACCCGAGGTGAGGACCGAGGCGATGATCTCACGGATCGGCACCGTGGTGTGGTCGGCGCCACCCTCGGAGAGGACCGTGCGTCTCAGCACCGCGCCGCGCGCGTCGCACACGACCACCACCAGCCGCTCACGCGCGTGGCCGCGCAGCAGCGGGGCGGCCACGGCCGCCAGGTCGGCGCTGCCCGTCACCCGGGGGCGTTCGGGCTCGGACTGCGAGCGCCGTACGAGATGGAAGGCCGCGGCGACCCGGGCGGCCTTGGCCGGGCCCACCCCGGGCACGGCGAGCAGCCGGTGCGGCTCGGAGCGGGCCAGACCGTCGAGATCGCCGCAGTGGTCGATCACCTGAGCCGCCAGATCCATCGCGCTCGTCCCGCGGAACCCCGAGCCGAGCAGGACGGCCAGCAGCTCCCGGTCGGCCAGTGCCGAGGCGCCGATCGTCATGAGCCGCTCACGGGGACGCTCGCCTCTGGGCAGGTCTTTGACTCGCACACCCCCGGTTGTATCAGCGGGCACCGACAACCTTGCTCACGTAGCGGAGCCGGGACCGTACGCGATGTGTGCGAACGTGTGTCCGCCGAGATGCCCGCCGTACCCGCGGGCCGCCGCACGAGGCCCGTGACGGTGTGATCCGGGTGACGCTCGACGACGTGAGGCGCGACGTGTGGCTCGTGACGGTGTGGCTCGTGACGGTGTGATTCGTGCGGTTGGACGAGTTGGGGCGGGCCGAGGCTGGGCACACGGAGCAGGTACCACGACCGAGACCGAGGGGGTCTGCGTCATGACGACAGTCGCCGAGCAGCTGGTGCGCACCCTGCGCGAGGCCGGGGTCCAGCGCGTCTACGGGGTGGTGGGCGACAGTCTCAATCCCGTCGTCGACGCGATCCGGCGCATCGACGGCATCGAGTGGGTCCACGTACGGCACGAGGAGACGGCGGCCTTCGCCGCTGCGGCCGAGGCTCAGATCACCGGTCGGCTCGCCGTGTGCGCCGGCAGCTGTGGCCCCGGCAACCTGCATCTGATCAACGGCCTGTACGACGCGCACCGCAGCGGCGCCCCGGTCCTCGCCATCGCCTCCCACATCCCCTCCGAGCAGATCGGCACCGGCTACTTCCAGGAGACGCATCCCGACCGGCTGTTCCTGGAGTGCAGCCACTTCTGCGAGCTGCTGTCCGAGCCCGGGCAGATGCCCCGCATGCTGCGCATGGCCATGCAGACGGCGGTGGGACGCGGCGGGGTGTCGGTCCTGGTCGTTCCCGGGGACGTCGCAGAGGAGGAGACGGACGGCCCTGCCGTCGCCCCCGTCCAGCTCGTCGAGCCGTCACCGGTGGTGCCCCGGCCCGAGCAGGTCGAGGCGCTGGCCGGCGCGCTGAACGACGCCGAGAAGGTCATGCTGTTCTGCGGCGCGGGTTGCCGTGACGCCCACGCCGAGGTCATGGAGCTGGCCTCGCTGCTGCAGGCGCCCGTCGGGCACTCGCTCGGGGGCAAGGAGTGGATCCAGTACGACAATCCGTACGACGTGGGCATGAGCGGGCTGCTCGGCTACGGCGCCTGCTACGACGCCATGCACGAGGCCGACCGCATCGTGCTGCTGGGCACCGACTTCCCGTACGACGACTTCCTGCCTCAGGCGCGCACCGTCCAGGTCGACGTCGACCCGGCCAGGCTCGGCCGGCGCACCCCGCTCGACGTGGCCGTCCACGGCGACGTGGCGGCGACGATCCGCGCGGTCACGCCGCTGTTGCGCAGGCGTACCGACCGCTCCTATCTGGATCGCATGCTGCGCGAGCACGCGCGCAAGCTGGAGCGGGTGGTGTCCGCCTACACCACCGACATCGAGAACCGCACGCCGATCCACCCCGAGTACGTCGCCGCGGTGCTCGACGACGTCGCGGCCGAGGACGCGGTGTTCACGGTGGACACCGGCATGGGCAACGTCTGGGCCGCGCGCTACCTCACCCCGAACGGCCGGCGCCGGGTGATCGGCTCGTTCCGCCACGGCAGCATGGCGAACGCCCTGCCGCACGCCATCGGCGCGCAGCTCGCCGCGCCCGGCCGTCAGGTCGTTTCGATCTCCGGCGACGGCGGACTGTCCATGCTCATGGGCGACCTGCTCACGCTCGCGGTGTCGCGGATCCCGGTGAAGGTGGTGGTGTTCAACAACGCCTCGCTCGGCATGGTGAGACTGGAGATGCTGGTCGCCGGATTCCCGGACCACGGCACCGACAACTCCCACGTCGACTACAGCGCGATCGCGGCGGCCTGCGGCATCCCCTCGGTCCGTGTGGAGAAGCCGGCGGAGGTACGCGCGGGGCTGGCCGAGACGTTCGCGCGTCCCGGGCCTGCTCTGGTGGAGCTGGTCACCGACCCGAACGCGCTGTCCATGCCGCCCAAGGTGACGGCCGCGCAGGTCCGCGGCTTCGCCCGGGCGATGGGACGGACGGTCCTGGACGGCGGCGTCGGCAAGATGGCGCTCATGGCCCGCAGCAACCTGCGCAACATCCCGCGCCCGTGAGTGTCACCCCTCACAGGGGCATGCTGTACATGACGCGGAACCGGTCGCCCGGAATGACGATGTCGCTCGTCTCGACCGGCCGGTCGCCCGCCCAGTGCGTACGCTCCACATGCAGGACGTGCACGCCCGCCGCCAGGTGCAGCGCGTCGATCTCCGCCGGGCGCGGCGGCCGGGTGTGGACGCTCTCGACCACCTCGGTGATCTTGATCCCGAGCGTGTGCATCCGCGCCACCAGGCCGCGCCGCTCGTCCTCCCCGTGCACGGCGAGCTCCAGCGGCTCGTACGAGGTCGCGAGCTGGAGGGGTTTGCCGTCGCCGCGGAAGATGTAGTGGGTCCTGGTCAGCGTCGCCGAGCCGTCGACCTTCAGCCGCCTGCCGAGGTCGGGGCCCGCCTCGACGGGCTCGCTGTGCCAGTCCCACGTCACGCGCCGGCCCTGGGCCTGCAGGTCCGCGGCGAACGGGGCGGGACGGTCGAGGAACCGCCACCGGTGCAGCGGGGCGAGGACGGGGCGGTCCCTGACGTAGTGGCCTGACCCCACGCGGCCGATGATGAGGCCCTCGCCCGCCAGGACGCGCAGGGCGTGCCGAGCCGCCGTCTCGCCGACCTGGTACTTGCGGGTCAGTTGCGCCCGGGAGGGGATGGGGGCGCCGGGGGGAAGCGTGCCGTCGATGATCTGCCGCCGGATGTCTTCGACGACGCGCAGGTAGACCGGATCTGAGGTGGCCACTAGTCCATCCCTGGGGGGTTCGGGTGAGGCGTTGCCCCATGTTGCCGTATTCGACAGGTAACCGACCGTCATCGAACAGACTTGGAGCCCCAACTTTGCGGACCGGAAGAATCATCTGAGAAACCCTGTAACGCCGACGTAAGGTGCACCGATTAGCCGGTAGAGGTCGTCGATGTGTGTACCCCCGAGCACATATCGGCGGCCTCTTCCCACAGGTTCCCGTACGGCAACCTCCTTCCCGGTACGGCCGGACATGCCCCCAGATGGCATGGAACGGTGTGATAAAGGGCGGCCTCAAGCTGGCAAAGCGGGGTGGCGGCGTCCACCGGTTTGCGGAATCCAGGTAGCGTTCGCACTATGGCACCGCCCACTGGAACCACGGACGCACCCTTCGGCCGCATGCTGACCGCGATGGTCACGCCCTTCACCTCCGATGGCGCGGTCGACTATCCCGCCGTGCGCCGGCTCGCCACCTACCTCGTGGACGAGCAGCGCAACGACGGCCTTGTCGTGAGCGGGACGACCGGCGAGTCGCCCACCACCTCCGACGAGGAGAAGGAGCGCATCCTCGGCACGGTGCTGGAAGCGGTCGGCGACCGCGCGACCGTGGTGGCCGGTGCCGGCTCCAACGACACCCACCACAGTGTCCGGCTGGCGAAGGCGGCCGCCAGGGTCGGGGCGCACGGCCTGCTCGTCGTGACGCCCTACTACAACAAGCCCCCGCAAGAAGGGCTCTATCAGCATTTCGCCGCGGTGGCCGACGCTACCGACCTGCCGGTGATGCTCTACGACATTCCGGGCCGTAGCGGCGTGCCCATCTCGAGCACGACCCTGATCCGGCTGGCCCAGCACGAGCGGGTCGTGGCCGTGAAGGACGCCAAGGGCGACCTGTTCGCCGGCAGTCAGGTCATGACGGCCACCGGCCTCGCCTTCTACTCCGGCGACGACCTGCTCAACCTGCCCTGGCTGTCGATCGGGGCGGCGGGTTTCGTCAGCGTCGTCGGTCACGTGGTCGGCAGCGAGCTGGCCCGCATGATCGACCTGTACCGGGCCGGCGACGTGGCCGAGGCCCTCGCCGTGCACCGCCAGATCGCGCCCGTGGTCGACGGGATCATGATGAGCGCGGGGGGCGCAATCATGGCGAAGGCCGCGCTGGGCATGGTGGGCATGCCCGTCGGGCCGGTGCGGCTGCCGCTGGTGGCCGCGACAGAGAAGCAAAACGCCGAGCTGCGTGCCTGCCTGGTAGCCGGCGGGGTGAAGTTGTCAGACGTATAGGAACGGGGAGGAACCGGGAGTTTTGAGAACACGATTTGACCACGGGGGGCGGACATGAGCCATCCACATCCTGAACTGGGTCCCCCGCCGGCGCTTCCTGAGGGCGGCCTGCGCATCGTCGCGCTGGGCGGACTGGGCGAAATCGGCAGGAACATGGCCGTTTTCGAGTACGACGGCCGGCTGCTGATCGTCGACTGCGGGGTTCTGTTCCCCGAGCCGGACCAGCCGGGCGTCGACCTCATCCTGCCCGACTTCGAGTACATCAGGGACCGCCTCGACGACGTCGAGGCCCTGGTGCTGACCCACGCGCACGAGGACCACATCGGCGCCGTCCCCTACCTGTTGCGAGAGCGGCGCGACATACCGCTCGTCGGCTCCAAGCTCACCCTCGCCCTCATCGAGGCCAAGCTCACCGAGCACCGGATCCAGCCCACGAAGCTCCAGGTGGTCGAGGGCGAACGGCACACGTTCGGGCCGTTCGAGTGCGAGTTTCTCGCGGTCAACCACTCGATCCCCGACGCGCTGGCCGTGGCCATCCGGACGCAGGCCGGCATCGTGCTGCACACCGGCGACTTCCGGATGGACCAGTTGCCGAGCGACGGACGCCTCACCGACCTGGGCGGATTCGCCAGGCTCGGCAGCGAGGGCGTCGACCTGCTCATGTCCGACTCCACCAACGCCGAGGTGCCGGGGTTCGTCACCAGCGAACGGGAGATCGGGCCGGTCATCGACGAGGTCATCCGTACTTCGGAGCAGCGGGTCATCGTGGCCAGCTTCGCCTCGCACGTGCACCGCATCCAGCAGGTCATGGACGCGGCCGCCCGGCACGGCCGCAAGGTGGCCCTGGTGGGCCGCTCGATGGTGCGCAACATGGGCGTGGCGCGTGACCTCGGCTACCTCAAGGTGCCGCCGGGGCTGATCGTCGACTCCCGCGACATCGAGGAGTGGCCGCCCCAGGACGTGGTGCTCGTCTGCACCGGCTCCCAGGGCGAGCCGATGGCCGCGTTGTCGCGCATGGCCAACCGCGACCACCCCATCAGGATCGCGCAGGGCGACACCGTGCTGCTGGCCTCGTCGCTGGTCCCCGGCAACGAGACCGCCGTCAACAAGGTGATCAACGGTCTGACCCGCTGGGGTGCCCGTGTCGTGCACAAGGGCAACGCCAAGGTGCACGTCTCCGGTCACGCGGCGGCGGGCGAACTGCTCTACGTCCTCAACCTGACGCGTCCGTCCAACTTCATGCCGGTGCACGGCGAATGGCGGCACCTACGGGCACACGCGAAGCTCGCCGCGCTCACCGGCGTGCCGCAGGACCACATCGTCATCGCCGAGGACGGGGTCGTGGTCGACCTGGTCGACGGCCGGGCCAGGATCGTCGGCGCAGTCCACGCCGGCTACGTCTACGTCGACGGCTCCTCGGTCGGCGAGATCACCGACACGTCGCTCAAGGACCGCAGGATCCTCGGCGACGAGGGCTTCATCTCGGTCGTCATCGTGGTCGACTCCAACACCGGCAAGCTCACCGCCGGGCCGGAGATCCACGCGCGTGGCTCCGGCATCGACCCGGCGCAGTTCGACGAGTTCATCCCGCAGATCGAGAAGGCCCTGGAGGCCAAGGCGGCCGACGGGGTGGTCGACATGCAGGAGATCCGGCGGGTGGTCCGCCGCACGGTCGGGCGCTGGGTCAGCGACACCTACCGCCGTCGTCCGATGATCATCCCTGTGGTGCTCGAAGTCTGAGACGGCACTCGAGTTCTCCAAGGCCTCGGAATGCTCTGAGGCCTTGGAGTTTGCCGAGGCCTTCGGGGTTTTCGATGGCCTTCGGGGCGTCCAACGTCGAGGTCTGAGGCCACGCACGGGCCGGTGGGTTACGCAGGTCTGAGGCCACGCACGGGCCGGTGGGCTGCGCAGGTCTGAGGCCCGTGCGCCTCGAAGGGCCACCTGGAGGGGGCTGCCTTGAGGCTACGGGGAGGCCTTGTTGCCGACGGCATCCTTGAGGCCCGCCTACGGGCGGCCTCAAGGCCCGGGACCCCCTCAGGCTGCGGGCGCCTTGCGGGCCGCGGGCGGCCTTGAGCCCCGTACACCTCGGCGGCTCGCCTGGTGTACGGCGGTCAGGCGCGCTTTGTCTGCCGCGCCACGGGTTGTCTGCTGTGCCACGGGCTTCAAGACTCGGTGCCGAAGTGCAGTCCGGTCCCGTAAGCCTTCGGGCCCTGAGCCCAACAGCCTCTGGCCGATGTCCGAAGCCAGGCCATACAGCACCTGCGCAGTCGGTTGGATGTCTCAGTCGGTGACCCGGCTCGTGCTCTGGTAGAGGAGATCGGCGTACTCGGGGTGGTGCTCGATCCATCCCGCGTAGAAGGGGCAGGTGGCCAGCACCCGCAGGCCGGACTTCCGTGCCTCGTCCAGTGAGGTGCGGACCAGCGCCGAGCCGATGCCCTTACCTTCGTGGGCAGGGTCGACTTCGGTGTGCACGAAGGCGATCAGCTCCGACGTGAGGATGTACTCGGCGAACCCGGCGACTTCCTCCTGCTCGTCCAACCGGGCTTCGTAGCGGCGTGCCTGGGGCGCGTTGGTGATATGTACCGTCATGTGCCCTCCTTTGGGCCGATCGTAGTGCGCCTCCGGATGCGAGCAGTCCGTGACTCCTTCGTTCCCCCAGGGAGCGGCTTCTCGCCAGGCCGCTGTGCGGCGTCTGAGCGGCCGACGCCGGAAGTACGTACGCACAACCGAAGGGGGTAGGAGGAGCGCCGCTGAATGCCGTTGACCGCGCCGCGGTGGCGCCGAGCCTGCCGGATGATGCTCATACCCCGTATGCGGGTCCGTCGTCTCAGGCGGCTCTGCGGCGGACGAGTAACGCACCCGCGAGGATCGGCAACGTCGCGTAGACGGCCATGACGGCGGCCGCCGCCCAAGGCGCCAACTGCGAGCCGTACACGGAGTGGGTGAGGTCCGCTCCCGTGATCTGCCGGGGGAGTCCTCCGATCATGAGCGAGCCCAGGCGCTCGCTCCACGGCTCGGGCAGGTTGCCGCAGATCATCGGGATCACGTAGGCGAGTCCGACGAGGGTCGCAACAGCGCCGGCCGTGGATCGCAGGATGGCGCCCGCACCGAGGCCGAGCAGCGCGAAGACGGGCACCGAGAGGCTGGTGGTGACAAGGGTCGGGAGCCTTTCGAGGAAGGGCGTCGTGTAGACCCCTGAGAAGCGGTCACCGACGACGAGACGGCACAGGAAGTAGGTGCCGAACACGGTGATCGCGCCTGCCAGCAGGCCGAGCAGCCCAATGACAGCGGATTTCGCCATGAGCACCGGCCAGCGCCGGGGCACGACGGTGAAACTCGTCCTGAGCATCCCCGTCACGTGTTCGGACGTGAAGGCAAGCACGCCCATGATGCCCATGCAGAGCTGGGGCACGATCACTACCACCTCTTCGAGCTCTGTGAGAGCGGCTTGCGCGCGCCGATGGAGCGGGGCGCTGTCGTACATGCCGGCGGACGTCCACGCGACCGCCACACCAAGGAGAACGCTGCCCAGGCTGAGAACGAGATTGAGGTAGGTGGAGCGGACCGAGCGGACCTTCAGCCACTCCGAGGCGAGCGTGTTCATGCATCCCCCTCTCTGACGCGGATGCTCGACCAGGTCGAGCCGGTGCGGTCACGCATCGCGTCTCTTGAACAGGTAGAACGCGGCGCCCAGGGTGACGGCGGCGTAGAAGATCAGTGTTGCGAGGGCGGCCCAGGGTGGCAGGAGACCGTCACCCAGGCGCCGGGAGAGTTGGTCGCCCGCGATCTGCGGCACCAGGTTGGGCAGCATGAACGAGGCGACCCGGGTGTTCCACGGAGGGGGGAGATAGGTGGCGATTCCGGGCAGGACGAACAGTAGCGACACCACCGACACGATCCCTGCCGCCGTGGAGCGGGTGGCGCAGCCCAGCCCCAACCCCACGAGCGCCAGGACCGTCACCGACAGCCCTGAAGCCAGCAGCATCGGCAGGTCGGCGGCGAGGGACGACTGGTTGAACCCGAGAAGCCGGTCGCCAGCTATGAGGCGACTTGTCGCATACGTGGTCAGAAGGATGGTCACGGCCCCGCCGAAGGTGACGGCGCCCACGACCCCGGCCTTGGCTGCGAACAGGACCCCTCTTCTCGGGACGACGACAAGGCTCGTGCGGACCATGCCGGTGGCGAGCTCAGAAGTGATCGCCAGGACGCCCAGCAGCGCCAGGCTTGTCTGGAGGAGTGGTAAGAACCCCTGCTCGGGTGCCGCCGCGCGTATCGATCCACGTTCGTCGGCCATCGTGCCGACGTAGAACGTCCACACAGCACCGAGGACCACCATCAGCGCAGCCACACCGATCGCGCGATAGGTCGTGGTGACGGAGCGCAGCTTCAGCAACTCGGAGGCGACGACCGCTCTCATCATGACGACACTCCGAACTGCACGCTGCCGGCGGTGAGGGCCATGTAGGCGTCCTCGAGTGTGTGGTAACGCGAGATGAGCTCCGCGACGGTGGCTTCGGCGATCAGCCGACCACGGCCGACGATGACGATGCGCTCGGCCGTCAGTGCCATCTCGCTCATGAGGTGGCTGGACAGCAGGACCGTCCGCCCCTCGGCCGCGAGTGAGCACATGAGGTCGCGGATCCAGCGCACCCCGTCGGGATCCAAGCCGTTGACCGGCTCGTCGAACATCAGCACCCTGGGATCGCCGAGCAATGCCGCGGCGATGCCGAGCCGCTGTTTCATGCCCAGGGAGAAACCGCCCACGCGCTTGCGTGCCACGCCTGCGAGGCCGACCTGCTCCAGCACTTGGGCCACCCGCCGCGGCCCGATGTCGTTGGTGCGGGCCAGGCAGAGGAGATGGTTGTACGCGCTGCGCCCGCCGTGCACGGCGTTGGCGTCGAGCAGCGCGCCCACCTCGCGCATGGGCCTGGCGAGCGACATGTAGGGCCGGCCGTTGACGAGCGCCTTTCCCGAGGTGGGGGCGTCGAGACCGAGGATGAGGCGCATGGTGGTGGACTTGCCGGCGCCATTGGGCCCCAGGAACCCCGTCACGTGCCCCGGTGCCACGCTGAAGGACAGGTCGTGCACGGCGAGGGTGTCGCCGTAGCGCTTGGTCAGGTGGTGAAGTTCGATCACGCTGAAGAAGATGCGGCATGGCGGGCCTTCGGCGCATCGGACCACGGTCCGAACCTCAACGTCAGACCGTGGGCTGACGTGCCGGTCCCGCATCATTGGCTACGGTCTACGCGTGCACGAGCCGTACCCTCTCTTCGCCAGGCGTCTCAGCCGTGGCCAGCTGATCGGGCTGGACGCGGTGGCGGGGCTGGTGTTCTCGCTGTTGTTCCTCACCATGGTCAGGCCCGTGGCCGGGCTGCCGCTGGGGGGCCTGATCCTCTCCTTCGGTCTGGGCCTGCCGCTGGCCTTGCGCCGCGTGTGGCCTGTTCAGATCTTCTGCCTCACGCTGACGGTCTCGATCGCGGCCGTGGTGCTGGGTTCCGTCACCTTCGCCTACGTGGCGCCCGCTTACGCGCTCTACGTCGTCGCGCTGGTGGACGAGAAAGGGGTGTGGGTGCCGACCACGGCGATCGCGGTGCTCACCCTGATCACCGTGATCGGCCTGGTGACGATGGGCGGGACTCCCCAGGACGGTGCTCCCACCTGGCTCATGGACATGGATGTGCCGCTTGTGGGCGTCGCCGCGCTGGGAGGCGCGTGGACGGTCGGCCGCGCCGTGCGCGAGCGCCGGCTGTTCGCCGCGCGTGACGCGGACAGGCTCGCTGAGAGGGCTGTGACGGAGGAACGGTTGCGCATCGCCCGCGAGCTGCACGATGTGGTCACGCACAGCGTGGGGATGATCGCCGTGAAGGCGGGTGTGGCCAACCACGTGCTGCGCACGCACCCGGAGGAGGCCCATGACGCCCTGCGCGTCATCGAAACGGTGAGCCGCAGCGCACTTGTGGAGATGCGTCAGCTGCTCGGCGTGCTGCGCTCGGCCGACGCACCTGACCGGGGGCCGGCACCCGACCTCGACAGGGTCTGGGAACTGGCCGAGCGAGCCAGGATGGCGGGGGTCGAGGTGGAGCTCGACGTCAGACTCCATTCCGGCGGCGACGGCCGGGAGAGCGGTCACGGGCGGCCGGCTGGGCAGCGGCTGCCTGAAGGAGTGGAGCTTTCGGTGTATCGGATCGTGCAGGAAGCGCTCACCAACGTGGTCAAACACGCGGCGCCCGCCCGGTGCCGGGTGTCCGTGGTGGCCGATGCGCGGGAGGTGCGGATCGAGGTGATCGATGACGGGCCGGCACGGCGGGCGACGCCCGTGACCGGGATCGGCCACGGGCTGATCGGGATGCGCGAACGGGTCATGACCTTCGGCGGCGTGTTCGAGGCCGGCCCCCTGCCGAGCGGAGGATTCCGCGTTTCGGCGACGCTTCCCTACCGGGGTGTCTCGTGATCCGCGTCCTCGTCGCGGACGATCAGGCACTGCTCAGAGGAAGCTTCAGGGTGCTGGTCGACTCCGAGCCCGATCTCATGGTGGTGGGGGAGGCCGGGACGGGTGCCGAGGCCGTGTCCATAGCGATGGAGGAGCGTCCCGACGTGGTGCTGATGGACGTTCGGATGCCGGAGATGGACGGGATCGAGGCCACCAGGCGCATCGGCACCGCGTCCCGCGTCCTCATCGTGACCATGTTCGACCTCGACGCCTACGTCTACGACGCACTCCGCGCCGGCGCCAGCGGATTCCTGCTGAAGGACACCCCGCCGGCCGACTTGCTGGCCGCTGTCCGGGTGGTCGCCCGAGGAGAGGCGTTGCTGGCTCCCACGGTGACACGCAGGTTGATCGAGGAGTTCGCCCGCATTCCGGTCACGCCGACGATCCGAGGACTCGACGGGGTCACCGAGCGGGAGCGTGAGGTGCTCACTCTGATCGCCCGCGGGCTGTCCAACGCCGAGATCTCCGCGCACCTGCAGCTGAGCTCGGCGACGGTCAAGACTCACATCAGTCGTCTGCTGGCCAAGCTGGACGCCAGGGACAGAGCTCAGCTGGTGATCGCGGCGTACGAGGGCGGGTTGGTATCCCCCGCTGGGGGACCTTCGCCATGAATGTGTGCGCACGTGCCGTGGTGGCCCGAAGCACGTCGGGGTGTGGCTCGTGGGAGCGGTCAGGCTCATGCCGGCCTGACACCTGGGCACGGTGGCGACGTAGCTCAACCGGTGCTCTTCCGGCAGGCGCCGGAGCCTGTGGTCCATACCGTGCGGTGGAGGCGGGCTGTTGGTGGGATTCGCCTCGCCGGGGAGAGCGAAGGCGGCACGATGGGCCTGCGGCCATCGCCTCCTTCGGTCCAGGTCATAGCTCGGAGATGACGCGATGGCCGTTTCGCGGGCACCTGCCTCGGTCGGAGGTGTTCGCGACCTCAGCCGGTGAGGCGGAGAGCTTCGGCCATGACCGCCAGACGGCGTGGAGAGGCCAGGCCCGCGTGGTAGAGGTGGAACTCGGCTGCTCCTGTCTTGGCATAGGCGCGCAGGAGGTCGGCGAGGGCCGGGGCGTCGGCCGGGCGTGGGGGGAGGCCCAGGACATAGGCGCCCACGCGCTGGCCGGGACCGCAGAGTTCGCTGAGGCGGGTCAGGCGGGCGGCGTCCGTGGCGGGGTCTCCCCAGCAGTTGGCCACCAGGACGTCGGCGCCGGGTTCGCCGTCCGGCAGGGGCGCGAACGCGCCCACGGCCCACGGGTCCGGGTTGGCGTGCACGGTGATCGGGACGTTGGGGGCGGTTTCGCGGGCCGCTGCGAGGAGACGGCGGCGAAGCGAGGCCGACAGGTCGACGCGGGCGGCGCGTACCTCCTCGGCGAAAGGGCCGAGGGCCTCGTCGATGGATGGCGTCCCGGCCTGAGGGGTGCTGCCGGTCGTCCCTCCGGGCTCAGCGGGGTCGTCGATGGCCGCTCGGACGCGGCCCCTGGTGCCGCGCGGGTAGCGGTCGGCGCAGGCCGAGCAGAAGCAGAGAGACAGCAGGTCCATGTCCGTGGCCGTCCAGTCGGCGCCGGCCGTCTTCTCGTGCATGCTCTGGTGGCCGAAGCCCATGGGGCCGCAGGCCTCGAGGATCAACCCGTCCGGACGTCCCACGGTGAGGACCTCGCGCACCATGCGTTCGCAGTAGTCGACGACGTCCGCGAAGGCGGGGCAGAGGGCGTGCGGATAGGGATCCCCGAAGGCGTTGCGCACCACCAGGTCGGGGTGGGCGGTGCCGAGAGCGGAGTTGTGGGTGAGCACCGTCCATGCGTGGACCCGAAGACCTGCCGAGCGCAGCGCGTCGCTGGCCCGCAGGTACGCGTCCGGGGCGGTCCAGGTGGGGGTCAGCGGCGCCAGCCGGCCCCAGGCGGCTGGTCGGACCGGGAGGTAGAAGGCCGCGTGCGGCACGTCGAGCACCCGGTGGGACGGGTGGTAAGGGGTGGCCGCGCGGGTGGAGTGATAGCTGGCGGCCACGGCCACCGCCTCGACCCCGAGGTCGGCGAGCCGTGAGGCGGCCGAGGGATCGCCGACGATGTCCCAGGGGTAGGCGTAGGCGACGTTCAAGGCGACGGTCTCCTTGCGGGAGGGAAAACGGTGCCTGTGATGCGGTGCGGCTGTTCCGGAAGGGCGGTCAGCAGGATGCGTGTCCGACGGACGTTCGTAGGGGAGAGGGGGTCAGGCTCCGGGGTCGCGTGCCCGGTGGGCATGCAGGCCGCTGCCCCGGGCAGCAGCGCGAGGCGGGGAGGGTGGCGGTCAGTCCCTCCGGGTGTGTGGCCGGGGGAGAGCGGGGGTCACCAGAATGCTCGCCGGGCGGTGAAGGCGGAGTCGAAGCGGCGCATGTACCCGGCGTCGTCGCGCCGGACGATCCCGCACGTCAGGTATTGCTCGTGCATGACGGCCAGGGCATCGCGGTCCAGTTCGACGCCCAGGCCGGGACCGGCCGGCACGGGCACCGAGCCGTCGATGAAGCGCAGGCTGCCGGACACGACGACGTCCTGGCCGTTCTGCCATGGGGTGTGCGTGTCGCAGGCGTGCGTGAGGTTGGGGGTGGCGGCGGCCAGGTGGGTCATCGCGGCCAGGCTGATGCCGAGGTGGGAGTTGGAGTGCATGGACAGTTCGAGCCCGAACGTGGCGCAGAGGGAGGCGACGTGCGCCGAGCGGACCAGCCCGCCCCAGTAGTGATGGTCCAGCAGGAGCACCTGGACGGCGTGCTGCGCGATGGCCGGCGGCAGATGCTCGCGGGTGACTACGCACATGTTGGTCGCCAACGGCATCGGCACCTGGGCGGCCACCTGCGCCATGCCCGGGATGTCCGGGGTGGGGTCCTCCAGGTACTCCAGCTTGCCTGCGAGTTCGCGCCCGACCCGGACGGAGGTCTCGACGGTCCAGGCGGCGTTCGGGTCGAGACGCAGCGGCATGCCGGGGAACGCCTCGTGCAGTGCCTTGATCGCCTCGATCTCCTGCTCGGGCGGGAAGACGCCGCCCTTCAGCTTGATCGAGGCGAAGCCGTACTCCTTGATCATGAGTGCGGCCTGAGCGACGACGCCGGCCGGGTCGAGCGCCTCGCCGAACCGGTCCGGTTCGGCGCCGGGGTGACCGGCCCACTTGTAGAAGAGGTACGCGCTGTACGGCACGGCGTCACGCACCCGGCCGCCGAGCAGATCGGTCACCGGCACCCCGGCCGCCCTGCCGCGGATGTCCAGGCAGGCCACCTCGAATGCCGCGAACACCCGGTCGACGCTCTTCTCCCGGGTGGCCATGCCGGTGAGCCCGTGCAGGTCGCTCACCACGTCGCCGACCACGGAGGCGATCCGCGCGTACATCTCGTTGGTGGCGTGCACGTCCAGGCCGACGAGGGCCTCGGCGCTGTCCCGCACCTTGGTGAGGTGCTCGAGGTCGCCGTACGTCTCGCCGAGCCCGCTCAGTCCCTCGTCGGTGACCACCTCCACAATGGTGCGGAGCGCCCATGGCTCGTGCACTCCGGCGGCGTTCAACAGGGGCGGGTCGCGGAACGCGACAGGGGTGACCTCGATCCTTCGGATGATCATGCGATCACCGTCCATATATGTGAACAACGGCCAGATTTGTAGACAGGTGCGGCAACTGTAAGAATCGGGCGGAGAAGGTGTCAAGACTCCGAAGGGCCAATCCATGATCTACGGATACGATCCCAGGACCGGGGAGACGGTGGGCGCGGCGCTGCCCGAGACGGACCGTGACGGGGTCGACGCGATCGTCTCCGCCGCGGCCGCCGCCGGCGCCGCCTGGCGGGCCACACCCGCTGCCGAGCGGGCGGTCACGCTGGAGGCCGTCGCCGACGCGCTGGCCGCGCACGTGGACGAGCTGTGGCAGATCGCCGACCAGGAGACCGCCCTCGGTGAGGTACGGCTGCGCGGCGAGGTGGCCCGTACGGCCGGGCAGTTCAGGCTCTTCGCGCAGGTGATCAGGGACGGCGGCTATCTCGACGCCGTCGTCGACCACGCCGACCCGTCCGCCGTCCCGCCCAGGCCCGATGTGCGCCGGATGAAGCACGCGCTGCAGGGCGTCGTCGCCGTGTTCTCGGCGAGCAACTTCCCGTTCGCGTTCTCGGTGGCCGGTGGCGACACGGCGTCCGCGCTGGCCGCGGGCTGTCCCGTGGTGGTCAAGGCCCACCCCGGCCACCCCAACACCTCCGAGCGTGTCGCCCGGATCGTCCGCGAGGCTCTGCCGCAGCCGGAGCTGCTCGGGCTGGTCCAGGGCATGCAGGCCGGCGCCGACCTGGTGCGGCACCCCGCGGTGGTCGCGGCAGGGTTCACCGGTTCCGTGGCGGGAGGCAAGGCGATCCAGGCGCTCATCGACGAGCGCGAGGTGCCCATCCCGTTCTTCGGCGAACTGGGCAGCGTCAACCCGGTCGTCGTGCTGCCGTCCGCGCCCGCTGCCGACGTGGCGGGCGGGTTCGCGGGCTCGCTGACGCTCGGGGTCGGGCAGTTCTGCACGAATCCGGGGCTGATGTTCGTCCCGGACGACGACGAGCTGCGCAAGGCGCTGGCCGCGGCCGTCGAGGGCACCACGGGCGGCCCGATGCTGGCCGAGCGGATCCGCGACGGCTATCTGGGCGGCGTCGAACGGCTCGGGGAGCTCACCCTGCTGGCCGAGGGCAAGCCGGGTGAGGGCAGCTGGGCGGTGACGCCCAAGGTGTTCACCACGGACCTGCGATCGTTCGAGCAGGGGCTGCCGCGGATCGCCGAGGAGTGCTTCGGTCCGGCCTCCATCGTGGTGACCTACCGGGACGTCGAGGATCTGCCCGCCGTGCTGGAGCGGCTGGAGGGGTCGCTGACGGCGACCGTCCACGCGGCCGATCCGCGTGAGGCGGAGCCGGTGGCGGAGGTGCTCGGCCGCAAGGCCGGGCGGCTCATCTGGAACGGCTGGCCGACCGGGGTGGCGGTGTGCTGGGCGATGCACCACGGCGGTCCGTGGCCGTCGTCCACCGCGCCCGCGCACACCTCCGTCGGGGCGACGGCCATCGACCGGTGGCTGGCCCCCCGCGCCTACCAGGACTGGCCGGAGGCGCTGCTGCCGGACGAGCTCAAGGACTCGAACCCGCTGGGTGTGCCGCAGCGCGTCGACGGCGCCCTGCGCGCATCCTGAGACCCTCGCCGGCGCCTCACTGAGCACTGCTCCTGCCTGGCCACGTCACCTGCTGACGGCGCCTGGTGACGGTGCCTGGTGACGGCGCCGTCGTCACGGCGTGGTCACGGCGCCTGGTCACGTCGCCGCGTGACGCTGCCGGGTGACGTCGCCGGGTGACGTCGCCTGGTCGCGGCTCCTGGTCACGGCGCGTGGCCATCGCTCAGCGCGTCTCGGGCTCTGCCCGCAGGCGTGTGGCGGGCAGGTGCGGGCGCATGGTGGGGAGGCGGCCGTTTCCCGCGACCCCCGTCGTGGCCCGCCGTTGGGCGGGGCGGTGGCGGGGGTCGTGTGCGTGACCCGGGACGGCGGGACCGGTCGGGGCGCGGGGCGCGGGGGCTCGAAAAGGCGGGAGGCGGGGGTTCGGGAAGGCGGGAGGTGGGGGTTCGGGAAGGCGGGAGGCAGCGGGCGTGGTCAGGGGACGGCTGTCTCCAGGCCGGCCGTGATGATCTCGTCCAGTCTGGCGACGTGCTCCGGCGACGGGTCGAGCAGCGGCGGCCGGACCCCGCCCACATCCAGCCCGCGTAGCCGCACCCCCGCCTTCACCAGCGACACCGCGTACCCCGGCACGAGGTCCCGCAGCTCCACCAGCGGCATGAAGAACCCCGTGAGCAGCCGGCGCGTCAGCTCCTCGTCCCCGGCCGTGACGGCCCGGTGGAAGGCGAGCGCGACTTCCGGGACGAAGGCGAAGGCGGCGCTGGAGTAGAGGCTCACCCCGAGCCCCCGGTAGGCGGGCACGGTCAGCTCGGCCGTCGGCAGCCCGTTGAAGAACGTGAACGGCCGGTCGGTGGCCCGGCGCACGGTCAGGATGATGCGCTGGAGCAGGTCGAAGTCGCCCAGCCCGTCCTTGAACCCGATCACGTTCGGCGTCCGCGCCAGCTCGGCCACCGCGGCGGGGGTGAAGCGGGCGGTGCCCCGCTGGTAGATGACTACGGGCAGCCCGCTCTCCTCGCTCACCTCCAGCACGTAGCGGACCAGGCCGTCGGCGGGAGCGGTGACCAGGTAGGGCGGCATGAGCAGCAGCCCGTCGGCGCCCTGGGCGGCGGCGGCGCGGGCGACGGCCTTGGCGGCGGGCAGCGTGCCGCCCGCTCCGGCGAAGACCGGTACCCGTCCGGACGTGGCGACGACGCTCGTGGTCACGGCCGTGGTGTAGTCGTCGAGGTCGAGGGCGTTGAACTCGCCCGTGCCGCACGCGGCGAACACCCCTCCGGCCCCTGCCGCGACTCCGCGGGCGACGTGTTCGGCGAGCATCTCGCTGTCCACGGCCCCGTCGGGGCCGAAGGGGGTCACGGGGAAGAAGAGAACGCCGTCCAGGCGCATGAGCAGTCCTTTCTGGCGGGTTTCCCTCCCGCCGGAGTTCTCGCGGATGTCCTGCCGACGCGTGTTGTCCTCCCGCCGACGGTCGGGCGGATGTTCTCCCGGTGCTCGGCGGATGTTCTCCCGGCGCCTGGCGGTGTTCTCCTGGTGCCTGGCGGTGTTCTCCTGGTGCCCGGCGGTGTTCTCCCGGCGCCTGGCGGATGCGCCCCGCCGGGGGCTAGCGGATGCCCTCCCGCCGGAGGGTGGCGGCGAGCCTGCGGGTGTGGGTGATCATGGCTTGGGTGATCCGCTCGACGTGGGCGGGGCCAAGCTCGGCCGGCATGGAGCAGCTGATGGCGTCCGTGGCGGGGATCCGGTAGTCGACGGCCACGGCCACGCAGGCGACGCCGGGAGTGCCCTGCTCGCGTTCGTGGGCCCAGCCCCGGGTGCGGACCTGGTCCAGCTCCTCGGTGAGCTTGACCAGGTCGGTGATCGTGTGCTCGGTCATGGCCTCCAGCGAGCGGGGCAGCACGGCGGCCACTTCGTCGTCGGTGAGCTGCGCGAGCAGCGCCTGGCCGAGGGCCGTCACGTGCGCGGGCAGCCGCCTGCCCACCCGGGGGATGACGTGGTGGGCGTCGCGCGACTCCCGCGTGGCCAGGTAGAGCACGTGGGCCTCGTCGCGGCGGGCGAAGTGGACGGTGTGCCCGATCTCGTCGCGCAGGTCCTCCAGGGCCTGCTGGGCGAACGGCAGCGCCGGGTCCTTGTCGAGGTACGCCGTGCCGGTCAGCAGGGCGTGCGGCCCGATGCCGAACGCCCCCGAGTCGGTCTCGACCCACTTGAGCTCGACCAAGGTGCGCATGAGCGCATGCAGGCTGCTGCGCGGGAAGCCGGTGCGCTGCTGCAGCTGTGACAGCGTCAGCGCCTCCGGGGAGGCGGCCAGGGCCTCCAGGATGCGGACCGTCCGTTCGGCGGACTTGACCAGCTGCGGCTCCATATCCATCCCATCTCGACAACGGTTCTCCTCGTGTCAGCATATGGGATCGCGTCCACGTACATGGACGTTCAGCCCTTCACCGCACCGCTGGTCAGCCCGCGCATGAACTGCCGCTGGAAGGCCAGGAACGCGATGATCGACGGCAGGAGGGCCAGCAGCGAGGCCGCGAGCAGCACGCCGATACCCACCTCCTCGTCCGAGCGCAGCGAGCGCAGGGCGATGGGCAGGGTCCACATGTCGGGTTCGGTGGCCACGATGAGGGGGAGCAGGTACTGGTCCCAGATCATGGTGAAGCCGAAGACGCCGATCACGCCGAGCGCCGGCCGGCACAGCGGCAGGATGATCGTGAAGAACGTCCGCAACTCGCCGGCCCCGTCGATCCGCGCCGCCTCCTCCAGCTCCACCGGCACCTCCTTCATGAACTCGGTCATGACGAGGATCGAGAACCCCCAGGCTCCCACGGGCAGGATCATGCCCGCGTACGTCCCGACGAGGTCGAGGTGGAGCAGCGGCAGGTCGGCGATCACCAGGGAGAGCGGGATGGCGATGATCTCCTCGGGCAGCATCATGGTCGTCAGCATGACGAGCATCACGACCGTCATGCCCCGGAACTTCTTGCGCGCCAGCGCGTAGGCGGCGAAGACGCTCACGAGCACCTGCAGCAGCAGCCCGAAACCGACCACCACGAAGGAGTTGAGCAGGTAGGTGTAGACGTTCTTGTCGGCGGCCTGGACGAAGTTGGTGAGGCTCAGCGCGTCCGGCCACAGCGTGAAGCCGGTCGGGTCCAGCGTCCTGCTGAAGGCGCTGACCAGCAGGCCGACGAGCGGGCCGGTGAAGACCACGATCATGGTGCCGTGAACCAGGACCTTGAAGAGGGTCGCCACCGGTCCACGGGCGGCCTCCAGCCCGAGGGCGCTGTCGAATCTCCTCATGCCGCCTGCCTCCCGCGCATGACCTGGACCAGCACGGTGAGCAGCAGGGTCGCCACGAAGAGCACGATCCCGCCGGCCGCCGCGATGCCCAGCTCGCCCTTCTGGAACCCCAGCTTGTAGATCAGCGTCATCAGCACCTCGGACGAGCCGTTCGGTCCGCCGTTGGTGAGCACGTACACCTCGACGAACACGCGCAGCCCCCGGATGGCGGCCAGGGTGAACAGGATCCAGAACACCGGCCGCAGCGCGGGCAGCGTGATGTGCCGCAGCCGGCGCCAGGTGGACGCGCCGTCCACGGCGGCCGCCTCGTACAGCGAGCGGTCCACGCCGACCAGCCCCGCCAGGAAGATCATCATGTCGTAGGGGGCACCCCGCCAGACGCTCATGCCCATGATCGACAGCAGCGAGGAGTCCTCGCCGGCCAGGAAGGGCTGCGGGGCGATGCCCGCCCAGCCCAGGATCGAGTTGATCAGGCCCGTGTCGGCGGGGTGGTACATGATCCGCCACACCTCGGCGACGACCGCCATCGTGGTCACCACCGGCAGGAACGCCGCCGTCCTGACGAACCACAGGTAGCGGGCCGGACCCTCGACGAGCAGCGCCAGCACCAGGCCCAGCACGATCGAGCCGGCCGTGGTGCCGACGGCCAGCACGACGCTGTGCCAGATCGCCTGGGTGAAGGCGTCGTCGGTGAGGATCCGGCGGTAGTTGTCCAGGCCCACGAACCGGTCGCCGACGTAGCGGACCTCGAAGAGGCTCATCCGCAGGCCCTCGAACATGGGGATGAACTTGAAGTACAGGAACAGCACCAGGGCCGGGGCGAGGAACGCCCAGGCGACCAGCGTGCCCCGCCGTGGCCCCCGCCCTGGGCGGCGGCCGGAGGGAGCCGGGGCGGCGGGCTCCGGTGTGCGCGCGGGCGCGGGAGCCGGCGTGGGGGTGGGGGCCGCCGTCATGCCGGGTCGCCCTCCCGTCCGCTGCCGGGGACCATGTCAGGAGGCCTTCTGCGACTGGAGCTCCGCCGTCAGCTTGGTGTGGAGGTCCGCCATCGCGGCCTTGACGTCGGCCGAGCAGTCGGCCCACACGGCGTTGATGGTGTCGGCGGAGGTCTGGCGGATGGGCGCCCAGTTGGGGACAGGCGGTGCGTACACCGCGTGGGCGTAGGAGTCCTGGAACACCTTCCAGCGCGGGTCCTGCCGTTCGGCGGCCAGGTCGACCCGGGAGTTGACCGGCAGCCGGACGATGGCGCCGTCGGCGTCCTTGTTCATGCCGATCCGCTGGCCGTCGGGGGAGGCGGCGTACTCGGCGAACCTCTGCTGGCCCGCCTCGTTGCCGGAGCCGGCCATCAGGTAGACGTTCTCGCCCTCGCCGAGGGTGCCGGGGCCGCCGGACGGGCCCTTGGGCACCGGCAGGACCTCGATCCTGTCGGTCCCGAGGCTCTTGACGAACCTGGCCAGCATCCACGGGCCCGTGAGGTAGATGCCGCCCTGGCCCTTCTCGAACACCTCGTGGGTGACGGTCGTGTCGTTGCTGACCGCGCCCGGGTTGACGGTCCTGCTCGTGCAGAACTGGTCCTGCAGGTACTGCACGGCCTCCACGGTCCTGGGGTCGCTGACCGTGGAGGCGAACCTCCCGCCCCCGCCGGCCTTGACGAAGTCGCCGCCGTTGGCGTGGATCAGGGAGGCGGCGTACCAGGAGGCGTAGCCGCGCTTGGTGCCGGCCGGGATGACGAACCCCGAGGTGTCCTTCCGGCCGTTGCCGTCGGGATCGCCGTCGGTGAACGCCTTGGCCAGCCTGGCTAAGTCCGCCCAGGTGGCGGGCGGTTCCATGCCGACCTTCTCGCGCCAGTCCCTGCGCACGACGAGCGCGAAGGACTGGGCGGAGAAGGGCACCGCGTAGTGCTTGCCGTCGCTGCCCAGGGCCGCCTGCCATGCCAGGTCGGAGAGCTGGTCGCCGCCGGCGATCCGGGCCTTGTCGACCTCGCGGATCCAGCCCTGGGTGTTCATGTTGCCGAGCTGGGCGGTGTCGTTGATGACGATGTCGGGCAGCCGCCGCTGCGCCGCCTGCTGCTGCAGTTTGGTCTCGAAGTCGTCGAAGATCGCGACCACCTTGGTCCTGATCCCGCTGGCCTTGGTGAACCCCTCGGCCAGCTTCGCGGCCGTCCTGGCGGAGGCGGACTCGGGTGGCTGCCTGATCCAGATCTCCAACGCCTCGTCACCCGATCCGGATCCCCCGGAGCCGCAGCCTGTCAGCGTGACGGCGAGTGCCGTGGTGAGCGCGACTCCCAGCAACTGGCGTGACATGGACCGCCTCCTGTTCACATCCTTGGACAGCTATCGCGCATCTGTCATCGGTTCATGTGAACGTAACGAGTGACACAGATCACGGTCAACATTCAAGGATGTGAATATCTGACAGCTTTGTGTACAAGGGGACCATGCGCATTCTCATGACAGGTGCCGCCGGCAAGGTCGGCACGCTCATGCGTCCCCGTCTCGCCCGTGACGGCCGCACGCTCCGCCTGTCCGACCTCGTGCCGCCGGAGCCGGGGCCGGGGGAGGAGGCGGTGACGGCCGACGTCGCGGACGAGGCGGCCATGGCGGCGGCGATGAAGGGCGTCGACGCGGTGATCCATCTCGGCGGCCAGAGCCGGGAGCGCCCCTGGGCCGACATCGTCCACGCCAACATCAACGGCACCCAGGTGCTGCTGGAGGCCGCGCGCAGGGAAGGGGTCCGGCAGGTCGTCCTGATGGGCAGCCACCACGCGGCCGGCTTCCACACCCGGCCGGCGGGCGGCGCGGACCTGCCCGACTACGCCTTCCCCCGGCCCGACACGTACTACGGCGTCAGCAAGGTCGTGATGGAGGCGCTCGGCAGCCTCTACCACGACAGGTTCGGCATGAACGTGACCGTGATCCGCCTGGGCACCTGCAACGAGGCCTCGGGCGACACGCGCGGCCTGGCCACCTGGATCTCGCCGGACGACTGCGCGCGCCTGCTGGAGGCGGCGCTGGTCGCGCCCGGGTACCACGTCGTCTGGGGGGTCTCGGACAACCGGCGCCGCTGGTGGTCGCTGGACGAGGCGCGGGCCATCGGCTACGTGCCGCGTGACGACTCCGAGGCGTACGCCGCCCGGGTCGTCGCCGAGCAGGGCGAGCCCGACCTGGGCGAGCCGCTGCACGACCGGGCCGGCGGGGTGTTCACGCTCAACGAGCTGGGAGGCGTCTGGTAGGTCCGGCGGCATGGCGGCAGGGGGCGCCGGCTCGCCTGCCGCGCGGCCTCGGGGGCCTCTGGCGGACGGCATGCCCAGTCATGATCGTAAATGCAACCGGTTGTAGTGCATCCACGGGTCGCATCAAAATGTTAACGAGGCGCTGTCGATCTAACATCCCCACTGAGCTGCTGATACGCAGTTAGCGATATATCGATAACGGGTTTGTAACGCCTGCAAAGGGTTGACGAAACTTTTCGCATCCCTATAGGAAGGCGCTATCCAATCCCGCCGTGCCGGGGAGGCCCTGGAATGAGGGATGCATGAATCCATGTCTGATTCGGTTTCCGTGACCCCGAAGCGGGTGCTCGTCAGCATTCCGCCGCAGCCGGGAGGCCGGCGTCGCGCGCCCCGGGTGAGCGCGCACCGCCGGCGTGAGGCCCGTACGGCCTACGTCTTTCTGGCGCCCTGGTTCCTGGGGCTGTTCGCGATCACCGTGGGGCCGATCCTGGCCTCGCTGTACCTGTCCTTCACCGACTTCAGCCTCCTGGAGGAGGGCACCTGGGTCGGGCTCGACAACTACACGAAGATGTTCACCGAGGACACGAGGTTCATCACCTCGCTCAAGGTGACGACGATCTACGTGGTCGTGTCGGTGCCGCTGCAGCTCGCCTTCGCCCTGGGCCTGGCCCTGGCACTGGACCGGGGGCTGCGCGGGCTGCCGTTCTACCGCTCGGTCTACTACCTGCCCTCGCTGCTCGGCGGCAGCGTGGCCATCGCCATCCTGTGGCGCAAGCTCTTCGGCGCCGACGGCCTGGTCAACTCGCTGCTGGCGCTGGTCGGCATCGACGGACCCGGCTGGGTGTCCGACCCCGACACCGCGCTCGGCACGCTGATCCTCCTGCACGTGTGGACGTTCGGCGCTCCCATGGTCATCTTCCTGGCCGGCCTGCGGCAGATCCCGCAGAGCTACTACGAGGCCGCCTCGGTCGACGGGGCCACCCGGTGGCGCCAGTTCCGCTCGATCACCCTGCCGCTGCTGACGCCGATCATCTTCTTCAACCTCGTGCTCGAAGTGATCAAGTCGTTCCAGTCGTTCACGCAGTCGTTCATCGTGAGCGGCGGCAACGGCGGGCCGGTCGACTCCACGCTCTTCTACACGCTCTACCTCTACCTCAAGGGCTTCAAGAGCTACGAGATGGGCTACGCGGCCGCCATGGCCTGGGTCCTCCTGCTCATCATCGCCGGGCTGACCGGCGTGAATTTCCTCGCGTCGAAGTATTGGGTCTTCTATGGCGACACGAAGTAACGCAGGCGGCAGCACCGTGCCGTTCCTGTTCCGCCCCGTGCGTGGCGGCAGGCTGCTGAAGCACGCCCTCCTGCTGGGCTTCGGCCTGCTCATGCTCTACCCGCTGCTGTGGATGGTGTCGAGCTCGCTCAAGCCGGAGGAGATCATCTTCCGTGAGCCGGGCCTGTGGCCGAGCGAGGTCACCCTGGAGAACTACTCCGAGGGCTGGACCGCGCTGAAGCACTCCTTCGGCTACTACCTGTGGAACTCCGCGGTGATCACGGGCCTGAGCGTGGTGGCCAACCTGGTGGCCTGCTCGCTGGCCGCCTACGCCTTCGCGCGGCTCAACTTCCCGCTGAAGAAGCTGTGGTTCGCGATCATGCTGGGCTCGATCATGCTGCCGCACCACGTGACCGTCGTGCCGCAGTACATCGTGTTCTCCAACCTCGACTGGATCAACACGATCTGGCCCCTCGTCGTGCCCAAGTTCCTGGCGACGGACGCCTTCTTCATCTTCCTCATGGTGCAGTTCATCCGCACCCTGCCCCGGGAGCTGGACGAGGCCGCCGCCATCGACGGCGCCGGCTACTGGCGGGTCTTCCTCCAGGTGATCCTGCCGCTGTGCATGCCCGCCCTGGCCACGACCGGCATCTTCACCTTCATCTGGACGTGGAACGACTTCTTCAGCCAGAACCTGTACCTGACCAACAGTGACAACCTCACGGTGGCTGTCGCGCTGCGCCAGTTCCTGGACTCCAGCGGCGAGTCGTCGTGGGGCCCGATGTTCGCGATGTCGATCGTGTCCCTCGGCCCGATCTTCGGCTTCTTCCTGGCCGGCCAGAAGTACCTGATCCGCGGTGTGGCTACCACCGGCCTCAAGTAGCCCTCTTCACCCCCCGCAACTCATCCAAGAGGAGGTAGAGCTGTGAACCTCGGCTCTCGCAACAAGAAGTGGACCATGGCCGCGGCCACCGCGGCCGTGATGCTGGCCGCCGGCGCCTGCGGCAGCGGCGACAGCGGCGGTGAGGGCGGTGGCGGCGACAAGGTGTCGATCACCTTCGCCTACTGGGGCAGCGACGCCCGGCAGAAGCTGACCGAAGAGGTCATCAAGAAGTTCGAGGAGAAGAACCCCACGATCGACGTCGAGGGCGACTTCTCCAACTGGGACAGCTACTACGAGAAGCTCGCCACCAAGGTCGCCGCGAACGACGCGCCCGACGTGATGAGCATCGAGATCCGCGGCCTGGCCGAGTACGCCGGCCGCGGCGCGCTGGCCGACCTGGCGGGCAAGGTCACCACCGGCGACCTCGACCAGCAGGTGCTCACCAGCGGCCAGATCGAGGGCAAGCAGTACGCCATCCCCACCGGCGTCAACACCTTCTCCATGGTGGCCAACCCCTCCGTGCTGGAGAAGGCCAAGCAGAAGATGCCCGAGGACAAGGACTGGACGTGGCCGCAGTGGATCGAGCTGGCCAAGCAGATCAGCGCCTCCGGTGACGGTACGACGGGCGCCGAGTACAACTACAACCCCGCCTGGCTGCAGATCTTCGCCGCCCAGAAGGGGGAGAAGTTCTACGACGGCAACAAGATCGGTGTGTCTCCCGCGACGCTGAAGGAATGGTGGGCCATCCACCAGCAGCTCATCCAGGCCAAGGCGGCCCCCGAGGCGGCCAAGAGCTCCGAGCTGCTGACGGCGGGCCCCGAGCAGTCGTTGCTGGCCACCAACGCCGGTGCGATGGGCATGTGGTGGAGCAACCAGCTCAACGCCCTGTCCAAGGCGTCGGGCCAGGAGCTGACCCTGCTGCGCATGCCGAAGACGGAGGGGGCGTCCGCGAGCGGGATGTTCCTCCAGCCGGCGATGTTCTACACCGCCTCGGCCAAGAGCGACCACTCCGCCGAGGCGCACAAATTCATCGACTTCCTCGTCAACGACCCCGACGCCGCCTCCATCCTGCTGAGCGACCGCGGCCTGCCGACCAACACCAAGGTGCTGGCCACGGTCAAGGACAAGCTGCCGGCCGTCGACCAGAAGACCCTGGCCTTCATCGACGAGGTCAAGGGCGAGCTGAGCCCCATCGTGGCCCCGCCGAAGGGCGCCATGGAGATGGAGGACATCCTCAAGCGCAACACCGAGGAGGTCCTCTTCGGCAAGACGACGCCCGACGCGGGCGCCGAGAAGTTCCTGTCCGAGGCGAACGCCGCCCTCGCCGGCTGAGCCACGCGATCCACCGGCCCCGGCACGACCGGGCCCAGCCGGACCCGGCTGGGGGCCAGCCGGCCCCCAGCCGGCCCATCTCGACACTCGGGGAGAGAAGTTGAGCACCAGGTACGCCTTCGTCGGCCTCGGCCACCGCGCCCAGATGTACGTGGACGCGCTGCTCGGCGACTGGAGCGACACCGGCACGATCGCCGGGCTCTGCGACACCAACCGGGCCCGCATGGCCTACTACGTCGAACGCATCGGCCGGGACGTGCCGTGCTTCGCCCCCGGCGAGTTCGGCAAGCTGCTCGACCTGGCCGACGCCGTCGTCGTCTGCACCGTCGACGCCGCCCACGCCCAGTACGTCGTCACCGCGCTGGACGCCGGCAAGGACGTCATCGTGGAGAAGCCGCTCACGATCGACGCCGAGAGCTGCGCCGCCATCGCCGCCGCCGCCGAACGCGCCCCCGGCAAGCTCGTGGTGACCTTCAACTATCGCTACTCGCCGCGCAACTCCGCCGTGAAGCGCCTGATCAGCGAGGGCGCCATCGGCGAGGTCACCTCGGTGCACTTCGACTGGGCGCTCGACACCATCCACGGCGCCGACTACTTCCGCCGGTGGCACCGCGACCGCGCCAGCTCCGGCGGCCTGCTGGTGCACAAGTCCACGCACCACTTCGACCTGGTCAACTGGTGGCTCGACGCCGCGCCGCAGCTCGTCTTCGCCCAGGCCGACCTGCGCTTCTACGGCGCCGCCCGGCCGCGCGGCGAGCGTCCGGCGCGCTCCCACGGCGCGCCCGGTCTC
The DNA here is from genome assembly GCF_002850745.1 of Nonomuraea indica. Classification (GTDB taxonomy): domain Bacteria; phylum Actinomycetota; class Actinomycetes; order Streptosporangiales; family Streptosporangiaceae; genus Nonomuraea; species Nonomuraea indica. The sequence continues at coordinate 102,353 of NZ_KZ559476.1, read as the reverse complement.
GGCGCGGACCCGTTCCTGCTCGACATCTCCGCCGACCCGCGGCTCAAGCGGCTCTACCTGGACGCCGAGCACGAGGACGGCTACATCCGCGACCAGGACGTCTTCGCCGAGGGCGTCACCATCGACGACAACATGTCGGTGCTGGTGCGCTACGCCAACCGCGCCACGCTCACCTACTCCCTGACCGCGCACGCCCCGTACGAGGGCTACCGGGTGGTCTTCAACGGCACCGAGGGCCGCATCGAGCTGCAGGTGTGCGAGCGGGCCTGGACGCCGCCGCAGGCGGCGATCGACCCCAGCGCGGCCCGCAAGGAGCACGCGACCGACGCCTGGGAGCGGCTCACCCTGCACCGCCACTGGCAGCAGGCCGAGGAGATCACCATCGAGCAGGGCGTCGGCGGCCACGGCGGCGGCGACCGGCTGCTGCTGGACGACGTCTTCCGCGGCCCCGGCGACGACCCGCTCGGCCGGCCCGCCGGCTACCGCGACGGCATCCGCAGCGTCCTCGTGGGAGTCGCCGCCAACCGCTCGGCCGCCACCGGCCTGCCCGTCACGCTGACCGGCGACGGCACCAGCCTGGCCGATGCCTGAGCCGTCCGACCCCTCCCCGCCCTCCGGGCCGTCCGAGCCGCTCGTGCCGTCGTCGGGGCTGCGGCACCTGGGGGAGTTCTCCGGGCTGGCCGGACTGGCCGTGCGGCAGCGCGGCGTCTTCCCCGACGCAGTCCCGGGCCCCGCGCTGCGGCGGGCCGCCCGGGAGGCCGTCGGGGTGCTCGACCTCGTGGCCGAGGACGTCCGCGTGGAGCGCGCCTGGGAGGCGGGCGACATCAGCGGCGAGGAGCTGTCGTGGTCGGTCGGGTACGGCCCGCGCACCCGGGCCTACCTGCTCCGGCCGCGCGGCGTCACCGGCGTGCTGCCGGGCGTGGTCGCTTTGCACTGCCACGCGGGCATGAAGTGGGCGGGCAAGGACAAGATCGCCGATGGCCCCGAGCCGCCCTCGCCCGAGGTCCTGCGGCTGCGCCGCGACATCTACGGCGGCCGCGCCTACGCGGGCGAGCTGGCCCGGCGCGGCTTCGCCGTCCTCGCGCACGACGTGCTCGGCTGGGGCAGCCGGCGCTTCCCGCTCGACGCCATGCCGGAGCCGATCGCCGCCCTCGCCCGCGCCGAAAGCCCACGCGAGCACCCGCCCGAGCGCCCACGCGAGAACCCGCGTGAGAACCCGCGCGAGCACTCACGCGAAGACCCACCCGAGCAGCCGCCGGAGCACCTGTCCGAGGCCGACCGGTACGACCGCGCGGCGGCCCAGCACGAGCACCTGCTGGAGAAGTACTGCACGCTGCTCGGCACGTCGCTGGCCGGTGTCGTGGCGGGCGAGGACCTGGCCGCCGCCGCCTACCTGCGCCACCGTCCCAACGTCGGACCCGTCGGCTGCGTCGGCCTGTCGGGCGGCGGGCTGCGGGCGGCGCTGCTCGGCGCGTTCGACCCCGGCGTGCGGGCCGTCGCCATCGCCGCGATGGTGTCCTCGTACCGGGACATGCTCGACTGCCACGTCACCCGGCACACCTGGATGCTCTACCCGCCGGGCCTGTCACGCCTGTGCGACTACCCCACGCTGGTCGCCGCCCGCGCCCCGGACCCGCTCCTGGTGCTGTACGCCGAACGGGACGAGCTGTCCCCGGCGGCCGGGAGGCGGCGGGCCCACGAGACGATCGCCCGCCACTACCCCGACGGCGGCTACGAGGGCGCCTTCCACGACGCCCCGCACGCCTTCGACCTGCCCATGCAGGAGCACGCCTTCGCCTGGCTGGCCGACCGGCTCAGCCGGTAGCCGCCGCACCGGCCTCCGCGACCAGCGCGGCGACGTCGCCGGCGGGCAGCCGCCCGTCGGCGACGACCACGGTCACCTCGCGGGCCAGCACGTCCTCGAACGTCAGCGGCGTGTCCCAGGCGAGCGCGGTGCCCACCCCGGGATACTCGGCGACCCTGACGAACCACGGGTCGTCCTCCTGCGCGAACACCAGCGTCCACGCCTGCGACGACAGCGCCAGCCACGGCGCGCGCGAGCCGTGCACCTCCCGCTCGCCCTCGGCGGACGCCGAGAACACCCGCAACTCCGGCGAGCCCGCCGGTGCCCGCCAGAAGAAGCCGCCGTACCCCGCGCCCGCCCGGCCCTTGGTGGCCGAGCTGCGCACGGTCAGCGGCGCGCCGGTGAGGTTGTGCAGCGCGAAGCCGAACCGCAGCGCCCAGCCGCGCGACAGCGCCACGGCCCGTACGGTGCGCTCCTCGCGGACCAGCGGGTCCTCGCCGGGCCGCTCCCACAGCAGCGTCTCGGCGAACCCGGAGCCGTCGCGCCCGGTGAACGCCACGTGCCGCTGCACGCCGTGGTCGTCCAGCCACGCCGGGCCGCGGTCGCGGACGTAGGTGCGCCCGCCCCAGAAGTTGCGTCCGCCCAGGTCCGTGACGGCCACCCCGGCGCCCAGGTGGTGCGGGTGGTCGTCGGGCCGCACCTCGGTCACCACGGTGCCGCCGAGCGTGCGCACCGGGTGCAGGTAGGGCCGGGGCGACTCGGTCAGCGGCAGCTCGGGCCGCGTCACGTACTCGGCCACGACCTCGCCCGCCGCGACGAGCGGCACCGCCCAGCTCACGCCCAGCTCCGAGAACAGCTCCAGCCGCTCGGCGCAGGCCTCGACCACCTCGGCGACGCCGGGCAGCACGACGCCGTCACCCGAGCGGTCCTGATGCCCGGCCGCGATCGGCAGCGGGTCGGGCGCCACCCTGATCGCCTCCATGACCCGCATGAACGCCCCGGTCCTGGCGATCGGCACCAGCAGATCGGCGCCCGTGCGGATGTGGTCGACGAGGTTCACCAGCAGGTCGTGCCGGGGGAATCGCCGCACCGGCTCGTCGTTCACCTGGACCTCGTCCAGCGTGTACGTGAGCCTGATCCTGCCCCGCTCGCCGTGCACGACCACGTAGGGCTCGTCGCGTCCGGCCGCGCACAGCGTCACCGCGGCCACGATGGGCGTGCCGCCGGCCGTCGTCACCCGGACGGCGGAGGTGTCGTCCGACTCGATCGCGTTGGCGTGGAACAGTTCGGTCTCCACCGAGACGACCGCGTCGCGCTCCTCGGCCCCGGCCACCGCCAGCGCGGTGGCCACGGCGTGCGCGAACGGGTTGGTCAGTGCCCCGTCCACCACGTCCACGCCGTCCAGGCGGCGCCGGCCGGCCCAGGCGCTGCGCGTGAAGTACGACGCCGGACGCGGCCACGACCCGGCCACCCCGATGCCGGTGACCCGGCCGATCGCCCCAGAATCGACCAGTTCGCGCACCGCGGGGATCGCTGCCGAGGCGAGACTCTGGAACCCGACCTGGCAGGCCAGCCCCGCCTCGGCCGCGGCCCGCTCCATCCGCTCGAAGTCGGCCATCGTGGCCGCGGTCGGCTTCTCCACCAGCACGTGCGCCCCCGCGTCCAGGGCGGCCAGGGTCAGCTCGGCGTGCGTCGGGATGGGCGTGGCCAGGACGGCGATCCGCGCCCCGGTCCGCTTGATCAGACTCGCCAGGTCGGTGGAGAACTCCGGCGCGCCCAGCCCGTGCAGCGCTTCCGGGTCAGGTGGCGAGGTGTCGCAGACGCCCACGAGCTCCACCACGCCCGTCAGCCCGCGCAGCCGCTCCAGATAGTGGGCGCCGAACCCCCGCGTGCCCGCCAGCACCACCCGCATGCTCTTCACCTCCAGCGGAGCCCGAGGCCCCGGTGCTCGCCGACGGTCAGCCGCCCGCCAGCGACGTTGACAGGGTAGGGCTCGGCCAGCAGCCCCAGCGCGGCGAACGAGGCGTCCTCGACCTCCTCGGCCATGCACGGCAGCGGCAGCGTCAGCGCGAGCTGCGCCGACAGGTCGGGCAGCAGGTGCGGGTAGACCGGCACGTCGAACGCCCGCGCCAGCTCCGTGATCCGCAGGAACGGCGTGATCCCGCCCACCCGCACCACGTTCGGCTGCACGACGTCGCAGGCGCCCGCCGTGAGCAGGTCGCGGAAGCCGTAGACGGTGTAGACGTTCTCGCCGACCGCGATCGGCACGTCCACCGAGCGGCGCAGCTCGACGTGCGCCGCGACGTCGTCGGCGGGCAGCGGCTCCTCCAGCCAGTGCAGACCGTACGGGGCGAGCGCGTCGACGGCGCGGCGGGCCCGGTGCAGGTCCCAGCGCTGGTTGGCGTCGATCATCAGCAGCGTGCCGGGCCCGACGACCTCGCGCACGGCCGCCACCCGCTCCACGTCCTCGCGCAGGTCGGGCCGGCCCACCTTCATCTTGACCGCGGGGTGGCCGGCGGCCTTCCACCGCTCGGCCTGGGCGACCAGTTCCTCCAGCGGGTAGTGCAGGTTCACGCCGCTGCCGTACACCGGCACGGTGTCCCTGCGCCGGCCCAGCACGTCGACCAGCCCGCGGTCACCGCAGCGCAGGTCCCACAGCGCCAGGTCCACGCCGGCCAGCGCGACCGTGGTGATCCCGCCGGGGCCCGCCTCGCGCAGGTGCCGCCAGAGCCGGTCCCACACGACCTCGGGGTGCGGGTCCAGCCCGATCACGGCCTCACGGATGTCGTGCTCCAGCAGCGCCTGGACGGCCCGCGCCCCGATCTGCGGCGTCCAGGAGAATCCGGTGCCGGTCCGGCCGTCGTCCAGCGTGATCCGGACGACGAGGACGTGGTTGGCGGGCACGTCCGGACCCCACGGCCGGGGCAGAGCCACCGTGCGGGCGCTGACCGAGAGGTCACGAATCATGGGGGATCAGCGATCGTCCGTGCTTGATCAGCGCCTCCAGCTCGGCCACGTGCTCGGGCGAGGCGTCCACCAGCGGCGGGCGCACCGCGCCCGGTTCCAGGCCGCTGATCCGCACCCCGGCCTTGACCAGCGACACCGCGTAACCGGGCACCTTGGAGCGGAGCCGTACGAGCGGCTCGTAGAACTCGGAGAGGAACTGCCGGGCGCCGTGGAAGTAGGCGGTGGCGATGTCCGGCGCGAAGGCGAACGCCGCCGAGGAGTAGAGCTCCACGCCGATGCCCCGGTAGGCGCCCATGGTCAGCTCGGCCGTGGGCAGCCCGTTGAAGAACTGGAAGCCGTCGCCGACCTCCCGCCGCACGGCCAGGACGATGCGCTGGATGAGGTCGATGTCGCCGAGACCGTCCTTGAGCCCGATCACGCCGGGGACCCCGGCCAGCTCCACGACCTGCTCGGGGGTGAGCACCACCGAGCCGCGCATGTAGATGATGACCGGCAGCACCTCGGCGACGGCCCGCACGTAGGCGACGAACCCGTCGTGCGGGCCCTTGGCCAGGTAGGGCGGCATCAGCAGCAGCCCGTCGGCGCCCGCCTCGCGGGCGGCGTGCGCCTGGCGCAGCGCCGAGCCGAGCGGGCCGCCCGCGCCGGCCAGCACCGGCACGGAGCCGGCGGCCGTCGCGACGGCCACCTCCACCGCGCGCCGGTGCTCGTCCTCCGACAGCGCGGAGAACTCGCCGGTGCCGCAGGCCACGAACACCCCGCCGGGGCCGTGCGCCAGCCCGCGCCCGATGTGCTCGGCGAGGACGTCCTCGGCCAGCGCGCCGTCGGGGGTGAACGGCGTTATCGGGAAGAAGAGGATCCCGCTGAGGTTCATCCGATCTCCAGTTCGCTTCGCCAGTCGCGCTTGGCCGTCCAGCCGAGCATCCGCTCCGCCTTGGCGGAGCTGAAGGCCGGCGAGGTGCCGGTGAGGCCCGCGGCGCTCGCCGCGGTGGCGGGGTTGACGGCGGGCAGCAGCTCCGCCAGGGGGTCGCGGGCCAGCGCGTCGGCGGCGCCGGCGAAGAACACCTCGCCGTTGGGCAGGTCCCACAGCCGCTCGATGAGGACGCCGATCATGTCGGAGGCGTCCCTGGCGTCGATGTAGTTGAACAGCGAGACACCCGCGATCTCGGGGCGGTCCAGCCGCTCGGCGATGGTGTGGCCCGACTGCGTGGGGGCTCCTGCCCACTCCTCGGGAGCGACGACGAAGCACGGCCGCACGGCCGCGAACCTCGTCTCGGAGTTACGGGCGAACGCCGCCATCGTCTGCTCGGCCACGAGCTTCGACAGGCTGTAGGCGTTCCACGGCTCGGCGGGGTGGTCCTCGTCGATCGGCAGGTAGCGGGGCCGCCAGCCGTGCGGCGCGCCGTAGCCGATGACCGTCGGGCTGCTCGCCACGACGACCCTGCCGACCCCGGTGTGGGCCGCCGCCTCGCACACGTTGAAGGCGAGCTGGGTGTTGGTGCGGAAGATGCGGCCCTCGGTCCGGCTGAACGGGGTCGCGATCGCGGCCAGGTGCACCACCACGTCGGGGCGGAAGCGCGCCATGACGTCGTAGGCCTCGCCCAGGTCCGTCAGGTCGGCCGGCAGCGTGTGCGCGGCCTCCGCGGGGGTGCCGGGCACGACGTCGACCCCGATCACCTCATGACCTGCCTGCGCCAATGCGGTGACCACGCTGCGCCCGAGCCGGCCGGCGCTCCCGGTCACCAGTGTTCGCGTCATCGGATCTTTCACTACTCCTGGGGTTCGGGTTCGGCAACCGGTTGCAAAAAGTATTGAGGTTCGGTTCCGGCAACGTCAAGCCATGGTCGTCTGTCACGGGGCATACACCACCGAACTGATGAGGGATAGGGTGGCACCGGCGATGTCGGTGGCCCCGGCGCCGGTTCATTGACAGCGATACAAACGCTTGCACTAAAGTACAAGCCATGGTCGGAGGAGGCCCAGCGTGGCGGTGACGATTCGCGACGTGGCCCGGGCGTCCGGTGTGCACGTCTCCACGGTGTCGCGGGCGTTCTCAGCCCCCCACCTGGTCAACCCCGAGACCCGCACCCGCGTCCTCGCCGTCGCCGACGACCTCGGCTACCGCCCGAACCGGGCCGCCCGCGCGCTCACCACCGGACGCACCCACAACCTCGGCCTCATCGTCGCCGACATCTCCAACCCGTTCTTCCCGCCGCTCATCAAGGCGGCGCAGGAGCAGGCGAGGCTGCGCGACTACCACGTCTTCGTCGCCGACACCGACGAGGACCCCAAGGTCGAGGAAGACCTGATCCAGACCCTCACCAAGCAGGTCGACGGCGTGCTGCTGTGCAGCCCCCGCCTCACCAACCGCACCATCGAGCGGCTCCGCGAGGAGGTGCCGTTCGTCCTGGTCAACCGCAGGGTGAAGGGAATGGCGACGGTCCTGATGGACGTGGCGCGCGGCGCCCGGCTCGCCTTCGAGCACCTCACCGCCCTCGGCCACCGCAGGCTGGCCCTGGTGACCGGGCCCAGCGGGTCGTGGACCAGCAAGGAGATGCAGGAGGCCGCCGCCGCGACGCGCGACGTCGACGTCGCCTTCCTCGGCCCCAACCAGCCGACGGAGCTGGGCGGCCTGGCCGCCGCCGCCGACGTCATCGCCTCCGGCGCGACCGGCGTCCTCGCCTACAACGACCTGGTCGCCATCGGCCTCATCGAAGGGCTCGCCGAGCGGGGCGTGGACGTGCCGGGCGACATCAGCGTCATCGGCGTCGACGACATCGTGGCCGGCCGGCTGAGCCGCCCCAAGCTGACCACCATCGCCATGCCCACCGCCGCCGCCGGGCGCATCGCCGTCGACATGCTCCTGCAGTCGGTCGACTCGCAGGCGGCCACGGGCGTCACGATGCTGGAGACCACCCTCATCGTCCGCGAGTCCACGGGAGAGGCACATACATGATGTTCGGAACGCTGCCGTCGGGGGAGCGCGTCGAGCGCTTCGAGCTGTCCTCCGGGCGGCTGCGTGCGGCCGTGCTCAGTTACGGCGCCGTGCTCCAGTCGCTGGAGGTGTCCGGCGTGAACGTGGTGCTCGGGCTGGACACGCTGGACGACTACCGCACGCGCAGCCGCTACTTCGGCGCGGTCGTCGGCAGGTACGGCAACCGCATCGCCGGCGGCGCCTTCACCCTCGACGGCGTGACCTACACCCTGCCCCGCAACAACGGGCCCAACAGCCTGCACGGCGGCGTCGAGGGCTTCGACAGCAAGGTCTGGACCGTCGAGGACGCCGGTGACTCGTCGGTCACCCTCAGCCTGACCAGCCCCGACGGCGACCAGGGCTACCCCGGCACGCTGCGCGCCACGGTCACCTACACCCTCGACGGCGACGCCCTGCGGCTCGACTACACCGCCGAGACCGACGCGCCCACCGTGCACAACCTGACCAACCACTCCTACTTCAACCTCGCCGGCGGCGGCGACGTGCTCGGCCACGTGGTGCGGATGGACGCCGGTCACTACCTGCCCGTCGACGCCGACAAGATCCCGACGGGGGAGCTCGCCAAGGTCGACGGCACCCCGTTCGACTTCACCACGCCGCACGCCATCGGCGCCCGCTACGACGGCGCCTACGACCACTGCTTCGTCCTCGACGGCGGCATCTCGGTGACCGAGCCCGGCAGCGGGCTCACCATGGAGGTCACCACCAGCGAGCCCGGCGTGCAGTTCTACGCGGGTGGCATGCTCGACGGCGTCGCCACGCCGTACGGGCCGCACGCCGGGTTCTGCCTGGAGACCCAGCACTTCCCCGACTCGCCCAACCAGCCGCACTTCCCCTCCACGGTGCTGCGGCCGGGCGAGCGCCACACCTCCACCACCACCTACCGCTTCCCCGCCTGACTCGCCCGGCAGGCCGTCACCCTCGGCCCGGTCAGCGCCGAAGGCGGGCCGTCGCCCTCCGCCGGGTCACGGCGCCGCAGGCGGCGCGGCCAGGCCGGGCGGCGAGTCGGCGGGCACGGCGCGCGCCCGCGTCCCGGCGGGCGCCGTCGCCTTCAGCACGAGCAGCGCCACGTCGTCGTTCGACGGCTCGGCGGCGAACTCCTCGACCGCCTGCCGCACCCGTTCGGCGACGGCGTGGGCGCTGAGCCCCGCGCAGCCCGCCAGCAGTCGCGCCAGGCCGTCGTCGTCATCCAGCAGGCGCCCGCCCGAGCGGCGCTCCGTCACGCCGTCGGTGACGCACAGCAGCACCTCGCCGGGCGCCAGTTCGAACGTCTCGGCGAAGAACCGCACGTCGTGCTCGATCCCGAGCAGCAGCTGCGGGGTGGCCACCGCCCGCACCGTGCCGTCCGCCCGCAGCAGCAACGGCGGCGGATGCCCGGCGCACGCCACCGTGCACAGCGCGCCGCCGCCCGGCAGCGGCGCCAGCTCGCCGCACAGCAGGCTCAGGAACCGTCCCTCCTCGACGTCCTCCAGCAGCGTCCGGTTGAGCCGGTGCAGGATGTCGGCCACCGTGTAACGCTCCTTGGCCAGCAGGCGGACGGCGTGCCGGGCCAGCCCCGTGGCCGCCGCGGCCTCCGGTCCCGAGCCGCACACGTCGCCCAGCGCGAAGCACCAGTGGTCGCCCACCACGAACAGGTCGTAGAAGTCGCCGCCCACGTCGGCGCCCTCCTCGGCCGGCTGGTAGACGACGGCGGACTCCACCCCCGGCATGCTCGCCACATCTCCCGGCAGCAGGCCACGCTGCAACGCCCGCGACGTGGTGGCCTGGCGCGCGTACAGCATCGCCGTGTGCAGGTTGAGCGCCACCAGGCGGCACAGGTCGGTCAGCAGGCCGGCCAGCTCCAGCGGCAGCGTGGGCTCCACCCGCCCGATCACCAGCGCGCCGTACGAGCGTCCCTGCGTCAGCAGCGGGAACGACAGCACGGTCTCCTCCCCGATCGGCCACGCCCCCTCCTCCCGCCGCCCCGGGAGCGTCTCCACCGGCGCGTCCGGCCCGGCGAGAGGCCGCGCGGGCGGGGGCCCGTCGTCCGCCCGGGCGAGGGACGCCGCCTGAGCGCCCCGCTCGGAGGGCGTCATCGCCTCCCGGTCCTGGTCGGGGGCCGGCGCGGACGCTCCCGGTGGGACGGGGACGGCCGGGATGGCCGGCAGGGAGTGGCGCAGGTCGGAGTTGAGCCGCTCGTCGCTGTGCCAGGCGTGGGCGAGCCGCGTCATGCCCGCCAGGTCGGTGAGGTAGACCGCCGCCCAGCTGGCGATCTTGGGGACCACGAGTTGGGCCGTCAGGGCGGCGATCAGCTCCTCGTCGCGAGCGCCCGCCAGCAGCTCCCCGGCCTCGGCCAGGAACGACAGCCGTCCGTGCCGGGCCCGCTCCCGCTCGGCCGCCCGCTCCCGGTGCACGGTGGCGGCGACCTGGCCGGCGATGTGCCCCAGCACCTCCGCCAGTTCGTCGTCGAACCGGAACGGCTCCGCGGCCGTCACCACCAGATGGCCGATCACCTCGTCCGCCACCACGAGCGGGGCGCACGCCAGCGACCTGGCCCGCAACCGCTGGGCCAGCTCCACGTCCACCGTCAGCACGTCGCCCACGACCACCGGCGAGCGATGGTCCGTGCCGAACACCCCGGTGCTCAGCACGCCCACGAGCCCGGCCGTCGCCCCGGCCCCCGCCGCCACCCCGAACCCCCTGCCGGCGTGCCCGGCCCGCGAGCCCCTCTGCCCGGTCACGCGCGCGTCCGCCGGGCGTCCGTCAGGCGGACGCGGCGGCGTCCCGCCGGCGCCGCGCCCGTCGGTCCTGGGCGGGGCGCCCGTGGCTGGCAAGCGGTTGTCGTCGTCGCGTAGCAGAACGTAGGAGGCATCGCCCCCGCCGGCCGCGTGGACGATCTGGGCGACGGTGTCGAGCAGCTCCGCCAGGGGCCGGTCGTGGCCGAGGACGTCCTTGATCCGGCCGGCCGTCTCACGCCGCAGCGGAGCCGCCGGGGTGGCGAGGACGTAGCGATGCTCCAGCGGCACCACCATCCAGACCGAGCAGCCCTCACGGGCGCGCACGTGGGACACGTAGACCTGCACCGGCCGGCCGTCGGCGTGCCGCATCCACGCCTCACCCCGCCACCGCCCCAGCCGCGACGGGTCCAGGGAGGACAGCCCGCCGGCGAACGCCCCGGCCGGAGGCGACGGCGGGCCGGGGGACAGGAGGCCGGTGCGGTCGCGGGCGAGGAGGCCGCCCAGCGGGCGACCCGCCACCTGCTCCGGCGGCCAGCCGAGCAGGGCCCGCGCCCCCGGGTTCCAGGAGAGCACGCGCCCGTCGGCCCCTGTCACGACGACGCCCACGTGGAGGGTCTCCAGCGGCGCTGCCGGCTCCGGCTCCGCGTGGCGGGTGTCCGGGCCCCCGGGCAGCTCCAGGCGCACCCACACCCGCTTGCGGGTGCCGGTGTAGGTGACGCCCCAGCCGTCGGCGAGCATGCCGGCCAGCGTGAGGCCGCGCCCGGGCTCGGCGACCGTCAGCGCCGGCCGGCGGTCGCCGACCTCGATCTCCAGCGCGGGCGGGTCGGCGTGCGGGACGAGGCGGCAGGTCAGCTCGACGGCGGTGCCCGCGTGCACCACCGCGTTGGTGACGAGCTCGCTGGTCAACAGCACGGCGTCGTCGGCCACGTGGCCGAGGCGCCAGTCGGCCAGCACCCGGCGGACGAACCTCCGGGCGGCGGCCGGGGCGTGCGGGGTGCCGTCGAAGGCCCTGCTCGACACGCGGGTCGGGTCCACTGTGCGTCCTAGAAACATTACTCGGCGTCGTATTGCGGTTACTCTCAGGGTGTCAGACTGTGACCGCCCGGCACCTGCTGGTTGCCGAGAAGAGCCGAGCTGGGGCTCCCGGTCTTGAGAGCGGGCGAGGACACCGGCAAGGACACCGGTGAGGAGACCGGCGAGGACATCGGCGAGGACATCGGCGAGCCTGAGTGCGTCCGCCGTGTCTCCGACGTACCTTTGGCACCATGGCCACCCGTACGCCGAAAAGCGCACCGAAGGGGCCGGCGAAGCGGTCGGCCTCGTCTCGCACGACCTCCGCCAAGCGGGGATCCGCGTCGCCGGCGCGCCCGAGGGCCAAGGGACCGGCCAGGGGCTCGGCGTCCTCCCGCAAGCCGGGCCTGACCCACCCCGACCCGATCAGCTGGGTGTTCACCATGATCGGCAAGCTCGTCGTGGGGCTGTGGATGCTGCTCGCGGGCGGCGTCGGCAGCATGGCTCGGGCCCTGGGCAAGAACGCCCGCGAGCTCGACCCCGCCCACCGGCGCGACGGCGTGGGGCTGACCGTGCTCGCCGGCGCGATCGTGCTGGCCGCGATGACCTGGCGGACCTCCGAAGGGACCGTCGCCACCGTGGTCAACACCGTGGTGCGCGGCGTGTTCGGCTCGCTGGCGTGGGCCCTGCCCCTGCTGCTCGGCCTGCTGGCCTGGCGCTACCTGCGTCACCCCGACCAGAACGCCGACACCGGCCGCATGTCCATCGGCTGGAGCGCGCTGCTCGTCGGCGTGCTCGGCGTCATCCACGTGGCCAACGACGTGCCCTACCCCAACCCCGCCGGCACGGCCAACGACGGCATGGACCGGGTCTCGCAGGCGGGCGGCCTCATCGGCTTCATCGTCTCGGCGCCGCCGATGAGCATCCTGCCGTCCTGGATCACGATCCCGCTGCTCCTGCTGCTGTCCGGGTTCGGCGTCCTGGTGATCACCGCGACCCCGGTCCACCGCATCCCCGAACGGCTGGCGGAGCTCAGGCACATGCTCTTCGAACGGCACGCGCCGGGCGGGGAGCCGGGCCAGCCGGCCAGGAAGCGGTCCAGGCCCAAGAAGCAGCCCGACGCGGAGGCGGGCGACCTGGTCAAGCCGTACGACACGCCGGTGCTGTCCGACCAGGACAAGCGCGACACCCATTCGCCGGAGATCGTGCCCGGTCTGGTCGACGAGGCGCCGGCGCCGCAGGCGCCCGCGCCGGCGGAGCGCAGGCCGGAGGCGCCGGAGCCGCCCGAGCCGACCCCCGCCCCGCGTAAGGTGGAGCAGCTCGTGCTGTCGCCGCAGGCGGGGCCCTACAGCCTGCCCGACCTGCAGCTCCTCAAGCCGGGCAGTCCGCCCAAGCCGCAGACCAAGGCCAACACCGTCGTGGTCAACGCGCTGACCAGCGTGCTGGAGCAGTTCGCCATCGACGCGCAGGTGATCGGGTTCACCCGCGGGCCGACCGTGACCCGCTACGAGATCGAGCTCGGTCCGGCGGTCAAGGTGGAGAAGGTCACGGCTCTCACCAAGAACATCGCCTACGCCGTCAAGTCCGCCGACGTGCGCATCCTGTCGCCGATCCCCGGCAAGTCCGCCATCGGCGTGGAGATCCCCAACGCCGACAAGGATCTCGTGGCGCTCGGCGACGTGCTGCGGGCGCAGGTCGCGCAGGCCGACCACCACCCCATGATCGTGGGGCTCGGCAAGGACGTCGAGGGTCGCACCATCGTCGCCAACCTCGCCAAGATGCCCCACCTGCTGATCGCGGGCGCCACGGGCGCGGGCAAGTCGGTCTGCGTCAACGGCCTCATCACCTCGATTCTCATGCGGGCCACGCCCGACGAGGTGCGGATGGTCCTGGTCGACCCCAAGCGCGTGGAGCTGTCGGTCTACGAGGGCATCCCGCACCTGATCACGCCCATCATCACCAACCCGAAGAAGGCCGCCGAGGCCCTCGAATGGGTGGTGGGCGAGATGGACCGCCGCTACGACGACCTGGCGGCCAGCGGGTTCCGGCACGTCGACGAGTTCAACAAGGCCGTGCGGGCCGGCAAGCTCCAGCCGCCGCCCGGCAGCGAGCGGGTCTACCAGCCCTACCCCTACCTCCTCGTCATCGTGGACGAGCTGGCCGACCTCATGATGGTCGCCCCGCGCGACGTCGAGGACTCGATCGTGCGCATCACGCAGCTCGCCCGCGCCGCCGGCATCCACCTCGTCATCGCCACCCAGCGGCCCAGCGTGGACGTCGTCACCGGCCTCATCAAGGCCAACGTGCCGTCGCGGCTGGCGTTCGCCGTCTCCTCGCTCACCGACTCGCGGGTCATCCTCGACCAGCCCGGCGCCGACAAGCTCGTCGGCCAGGGCGACGCGCTGTTCCTGCCGATGGGCGCCAGCAAGCCCATCCGCATCCAGAACGCGTTCGTGTCGGAGAAGGAGATCACCGAGATCGTCATGCACTGCAAGACGCAGATGCAGGCCGAATACCGGCCCGACGTGACGGCGGCGGCCACCACCAAGCGGGAGATCGACGAGGACATCGGCGACGACCTCGACCTGCTCGTCCAGGCGGCCGAGCTGATCGTGACGACCCAGTTCGGCTCCACCTCGATGCTGCAGCGCAAGCTGCGCGTCGGCTTCGCCAAGGCCGGACGGCTGATGGACCTGCTGGAGAGCCGCGAGGTGGTCGGCCCGAGCGAGGGTTCCAAGGCCCGTGAGGTGCTCGTGAAGCCCGACGATCTGCCGGCGCTGCTGGCCGACTTGCGTGGCGAATGACCCCGATGCTCCCCTGCCCGATGATTACTGGTTGAATATGACTAACTACGCATCGTCGGGGGCTGGGAGGCGCGTGTCGTGGAGGAGCAGAGCATAGGGGCCAGGCTGGCGGCGGCCAGGGCGGCGGCCGGGATGACGGTCGCGCAGCTGAGCGCCGCCACCCGCATCCGCGAGGCCATCATCTACGCGATCGAGCGTGACGACTTCTCGCAGTGCGGAGGAGACTTCTACGAGCGCGGGCACGTCAAGGCGCTCGCCAGGGCCGTCGGGCTCGATCCCGAGGCGATGGCCCATCTCTTCGACGAGCAGAACGGCGGGGCGCCCGCCCCGGTGCGGGCGGCCGCGGTGTTCCAGGCCGACCGCCGGATCAGGCTGGCCGAGCGGCGCGGACCCAACTGGACCACCGCGCTCGGCGTGGCGCTGGCCATCGTGGTCGTCTTCGGCGTCGCCAGGGTGATGGGCGGCGAGCCGGAGAAGGTGCGCTCGGCCGGGGTCCAGGTCTCGGTCGCGCCGACCGCGCCCGCGGCGCAGGGCGCGGGCCGCGCCAAGCCCGCCACGGCCGTCAAGGGCCAGGTCGTCGTCAAAGCCAGCGCCGAGCGTTCCTCCTACGTCGACGTCCGCGACGCCGAGGGCCGCAGGATCTTCGCCGGCACGCTGGCGGCCGGCAAGACCGTGACCTGGCGGGCCAAGAAGCGGATCAATCTGCTTCTCGGCGACGGCGGCGCCGTGACGCTGCAGGTCAACGGCAAGGACCTCGGCCGGCCGGGCGCGAACGGAGAGGCGGTGCGGCGCTCCTTCGGGCCGCCCAAGTCGCGAGCCCGGTAGCCGGTGCATCGGGCGGTGGCCAACTCCCGATACCGTAGTGTTCACCATGTCATCCCGCCGAACCGCATCGCTGATCACGCTGGGCTGCGCCCGCAACGAGGTCGACTCCGAGGAGCTGGCCGCGCGACTCGAGGCTGCCGGTTGGCAGCTCGGCGACGACGACCCCGACGTCGTCGTCGTCAACACGTGCGGCTTCATCGACTCGGCGAAGAAGGACTCCATCGACACGCTGCTCGCCGCGGCCGACTCCGGCGCCAAGGTGGTCGCCGCCGGCTGCATGGCCGAGCGCTACGGCAACGAGCTGGCCGAGGCGCTGCCCGAGGCCAGCGCGGTGATCTCCTTCGACGACTACGCCGAGATCGGGGGCCGTCTCGACGACGTGCTCGCGGGCCGGCCGCTCAAGCCGCACACGCCGCGTGACCGCCGTACCCTGCTGCCCATCTCGCCGGTGGATCGTGCCAGCGCCCCCAAGGCGCCCATCCCCGGCCACGGCGACCTGCCCGCCGGGCTCGCGCCCGCGAGCGGCCCGCGCGTGCTGCGCAAGCGGCTCGACGAGAGCCCCGTGGCCTCGCTCAAGCTGGCCTCCGGCTGCGACCGGCGCTGCACGTTCTGCGCCATCCCCGCCTTCCGCGGCGCCTACGTCTCCCGCGACCCCGAGGAGCTGGTGGCCGAGGCCGACTGGCTGGCCCATCGCGGCGTCCGCGAGCTGGTCCTGGTGAGCGAGAACTCCACCTCCTACGGTAAGGACCTGGGCGATCTCAGGGCGCTGGAGAAGCTGCTGCCCCGGCTGGCCGCCGTCGACGGCATCGAGCGGGTGCGGGTCAGCTATCTCCAGCCGGCCGAGCTGCGGCCCGGGCTGATCGACGTGATCGCGGGCACCGAGGGTGTCGTCCCCTACTTCGACCTGTCGTTCCAGCACGCCAGCGGCACCGTGCTGCGCAGGATGCGCCGCTTCGGCGACCCGGAGCGCTTCCTCGGGCTGCTCGAGTCGATCCGTGAGCGCGCCCCCGAGGCGGGTGTGCGCTCCAACTTCATCGTGGGCTTCCCCGGGGAGACCGAGGAGGAGTTCGGCGAGCTCGTGGGCTTCCTGGAGCAGGCCAGGCTCGACGTGATCGGCGTGTTCGGCTACTCCGACGAGGACGGCACCGAGGCGGCCGGCTTCGACGGGAAGCTCGACCAGGAGGTGGTCGACGAGCGGGTGCGCGTCCTGACCGAGCTGGCCGAGGAGCTGACCGCGCAGCGGGCCGAGGAGCGCATCGGCACCGAGGTGGACGTGCTCATCGACGACGACCTGGGTGACGGCGGCTACGAGGGACGGGCCGCCCACCAGGGTCCGGAGGTCGACGGGTCCGTCACGGTCCAGGGCATCGGCCTGGTCCGCGGGCAGATCGTGCGCGCCGTCGTGGTCGACGCCGAGGGGGTCGACCTGATCGCGCGCATCAAGGCCGGTCCATGACCAAGGACGAGCGCCGCGTGGTGAGCCCGTGGAACATCGCCAACATCCTCACGGTTCTCCGGTTGGCGCTCGTCCCCTTCTTCGTCGTCTGTCTCTTCCTGCCGGGCACGGGCTGGCGCCTGGGCGCCCTGGCCGTCTTCACGGTGGCGTCCATCACCGACCATCTCGACGGCGAGCTGGCCCGGCGCTACGGGCTCATCACCGACTTCGGTAAGATCGCCGACCCGATCGCCGACAAGGCGCTCACGGGCGCGGCCCTGGTGTCGCTGTCGGTCCTGGGCGAGCTGCCGTGGTGGGTGACGCTGGTGATCCTCGGCCGCGAGCTGGGCATCACGGTGCTGCGGTTCGTGCTGATCCGGCGGGCCGTGATCCCCGCGAGCTACGGCGGCAAGGTCAAGACCGTGCTGCAGATCGCCGCGATCGTCCTCTACATCCTGCCGGTCGGCTACGACCCGCTCAGCTGGACCGTGATGGGCGCCGCCCTCGTCGTGACCGTGGCCACGGGCGTCGACTACGTGGTGCGCGCCGTCAAGCTGCGCCAGGTGGCGCGGCGCGCGCGCGGGGAGTAGACAGATCACACACGCCCGGCACGAAGGAGGCGACGGCATGGCGACGGTGGACGAGGCGATCTCCCTGCTGACGGGGCGGTCGGCGACGGTGGCCGTGGCCGAGTCGCTGACGGGCGGGCTGATCGGCGCGGCGTTCACCTCGGTGCCGGGTTCGTCGAAGGCGTTCCGGGGCGGGGTCATCTCCTACGCCACCGACCTCAAGCACGCGCTGCTGGCCGTGCCCGACGAGCTGCTGCGGCGCGAGGGGGCGGTGCATCCGCAGGTCGCGGCGGCGATGGCGACGGGCGTGGCGCGGTTGTGCGCGGCGACGTACGGGCTGGCCGTGACGGGGGTGGCGGGGCCGGAGCCGCAGGACGGCCGGCCGGTCGGCACGGTGCACGTCGCGGTGAGCGGCCCCGACGGAGAAATATGGTCCCGTGATCTGAGACTTCAGGGGTCGCGCGAACGTATCCGGGTAAAGACGGTGGACGAGGCAGTCGATCTCCTGACACGTGTGCTGAAGTCGAGCAAGGGGGAACATTCCGGGTGATTACCGTGTTACGTCCCGAGCGAACATGCCAGGCACGGTCTGACGCGGTGTCGGTGGATGCGGGTACGGTGGAGCTGTGAGTGAGGTCCGTGAGCCAACTGCAAGCAGCGAGCGCCCGGCAGGCGGGCCTGATGTGTCGCGCGACGAGCCACGTGTTGCGGGCCATGGGCGGCAGCGCCCGATGATGACGGCGAGGAGCATGTACGAAGTCAAGAAGAAGGATGGGCGGCACGACCCGATCGCGCGGGGCGTGGTGAAGACATCCACGCCGGGGAGGGAGCGACAGATGATTTTGCTGCGTCAGCTGCTCGGTGACGTGCTGAGGCGGTTGCGCGTGCGGCAGGGGCGCACTCTCCGTGAGGTGTCCACGCTGGCGCGTGTCTCACTCGGTTACCTGTCCGAGGTGGAGCGTGGCCAGAAGGAGGCATCCTCCGAGCTGCTGGCATCCATCTGTGGTGCTCTCGGAGTGCCGCTGTCGCAGGTGTTGCGTGAGGTGTCCGACCAGTTCGCGTTGGCGGAGCTGCAGGCCGCACCGGTGCTCGCCGACGTGCCGGAGCACGAGCGCATCCCGCTGGCCGAGTCGGTCCCCGGCTCCATCTCCGACACGGTCTTCCCCGAAGTCAAGGACATGGTGGCCGCCTAGGGCGGCTGGCAGCCCGGGCACCACAGGATCAGCCGTTCCTGTGCCTGCGCCCCCATCTCTCCACGCCTGATGCGCATCCCGCATCGGCGGCACGGTCGTCCTGCCCTGCCGTAGACCCAGGTCTGCGCGGCCGGCCGGCGGTCTCCCGTGGTCACGGTGCCCGCGTGGGCCTTGTTGGCGTCCAGCAGCCGGTGCGCCAGCGTCACGATCCCTTCCACGTCCGCGATGTCCCCGACCGCCCGCCACGGCCAGACACCGCGCAGAAAGAGTGTCTCGGCGCGATAGATCGTGCCGATGCCGGCCAGGTTGCGCTGGTCGAGCAGCGCCTCCCCGATCGTCCTCGCCGGGTCCTCCCGCAGCCGTCGCACGGCCTCGGCCGGGTCCCAGTCGGCGCCGAGCAGGTCGGGGCCGAGGTGCCCCACGACGCGTGACTCGTCGTCCGTCCTCAGCAGGTCGACCATCCCCAGCCTGATGCCCACGGCCTCCCACTCGGCGTTGGCCAGCACCAGCCGCACCGTGTCGCCCCCGCCGCCGTGCGGCCCCCCGCGCGGCCCCCGCCCCGCCGGGCCGACCCGCCAGCGCCCGTCCATGCGCAGGTGCGTGTGCACGGTCAGCCCGCCCTCCACCCGCGTCAGCAGGTGCTTGCCCCGCGAGACCGTCGTCAGCACGGTCCGGCCGGTCAGGTCGGCGGTGGCGTGGCGGGGCACCCGGAAGTCGGAGCGCGTCAGCACCCGCCCGTCCAGCGCCTCCCGCAGGCGCGCGGCGGTGCGGTAGACGGCGTCTCCCTCGGGCATGCGTCCAGTCTAGAAACCCGCTCAGCCGGCCGCCTCCGCCGAGGTCACCCCGGGGCCGGGCAGGGAGCGCTCAGCCGGTCGGCCCGAGCACGCGGCGATCCACTCGTCCACCAGGATGGCGAGCCGGTCGAGGGCCGTCTCGACCCGCTCGCGGTCGCCGGTGATCAGGTAGTCGCTCATCAGTCCCGTGTACGTGGAGCTGGTCAGCGTGGAGACGTCCAGGGCGTCGGCCTCCGGCACCCCGCGCTCGCGCAGGAACGGCGGCCACGAGCGCCGACCGGCCGGCCCGCAGCCGGGGCACGTTGCCCACGAGTCGTCCCCCGGCCGCCAGCCCCTCGATCTCGTGCACCAGGCGGACGATCGGCAGGTTCTCCTCGCGGAGCTGCCATTCCCACGTCCGCCGGATGATCGCGCCCACGCTGCTGGAGCCGTCCCGGCCGGGCAGCGCGCGCAGCCATGCGCGGTGCCGCTCGTCCAGGCGTTCCAGCGTGGCCGACAGCAGCTCCTCCTTGTCGGCGAAGTGGTGGGTGAGCACACGGGTGGACCTGCCGAGGTGCTCGGCCAGCGGCCGCAAGGACAGGGCCGACAGGCCGTGAGCCGCGAGACAGTCGATGATCTGGTCGAGCAGCTCGGCTCGGCGTCGCGGATCGGCGGTACTGGCCATCCGAAATCCCTTTGACGTCATAAGGGTGACAACTGTTGCCTTATCCGGCCGACGACTGTCACCCGACGAAGGGAGTGCCGTGTCCGTCTCCGCCGAGGTGAGGCCCCGGCTGCCCGCATGGCTGTGGGCCCTGGCGTTCACCACGTTCACCTTCGCCACCGACGACTACATGATCGCCGGCATCCTGCCGGCCCTGTCGGGCGACCTCGGCGTCACCGAGGCCGCCGCCGGGCAGCTCGTGACCGGCTTCTCACTCACGTTCGCCCTGGCCGCTCCGGTGGCCTCGGTGGTGACCGCCTCCTGGCCGCGCCGCAGGCTGCTCACTGCCGCGCTGTCGTTGTTCGTGGTGGCGAACGTCGCGGCCGCGTTCACCACCAGCTATCCCGTGCTGATGGGCCTGCGTGTGCTGGCCGCGCTGGCCGCCGCGTCCGTGGTGCCCGCCGCTTACGCCGTCGCCGCCCAGCGGGCGCCCGACGGGCGGCAGGGGCGCTACATGGCGCTGGTGATGGGCGGGCTCACCGGCTCGCTCGTGCTCGGCGTGCCGATCGGCACCTGGGTCGGCGGCGTGCTGGGCTGGCAGGCCACGTTCGGTCTGGGTGGCCTGCTCGGGGCGGTGTCGCTGGTGGCGGTCCGCGCGACCCTGCCCGGCCGGGAGCCCGGCCTCCCCGAGGGGGCACGGCCTCGCGTCTCGCTCCGGCCGCTGGCCTCCGCGCCCGTGGTGCTCGGGCTGCTGGGCATCGTGGCCAGCGTGACAGGCAGCATGATGCTGCTGACCTACCTCGCGCCGTTCCTGCGGGACCTCGCCGGCGCCGGGCCGGCCGAGCTGGGGTGGGTGTTCGTCATGGCGGGAGCGGCCGGATTCGTCGGTGGGCAGCTCGGCGGACGCGCCGCCGACCGGTGGGGCGCCGACCGGGCGCTGCTCGCCGGCGTCGGGGGGTTCACCGCGGTGATGGGCGCCCTCACCGTCTGCTGGTGGCTGCGGCCCCTGGCGCTGGTGGCGCTGCTGCCGCCGCTGCTCGTGTGGGCGGCCGTCTCCTGGTGGATGCCGCCGCCCGCCCAGACCCGCCTGCTGGCGCTGGCCGGCCCTGCGGGGCCGCAGGCTCTGGCGCTGAACAGCAGCGCCGTCTACGTCGGCGTGTCGGCCGGCGGGGTCGCGGGCGGGATCGTGCTCGAGATGTACGGCAGCGGCGTCCTCCCCGCCGCGGCGGCCGTGGTCGAGCTGGCAGCCCTGGCTCTGTTCTGGACCGCCGGCCGCCTCCGCCCGTGACCGCTTCCGCATCAGGTCAGGCCGTCACGGTGGCCGGGGCCGCCCTCGCCGCCCTGCGGTCCCGGAGCCAGGCGAGGCAGCTCATCAGGATGCCCGCCGCGGTCACCGCCGCCCCGCCGAGGTAGACGGA
Organism: Nonomuraea indica; assembly: GCF_002850745.1. Taxonomy (GTDB): domain Bacteria; phylum Actinomycetota; class Actinomycetes; order Streptosporangiales; family Streptosporangiaceae; genus Nonomuraea; species Nonomuraea indica. Next base: position 81,181 of record NZ_KZ559476.1, on the reverse strand, counting down.
CGGCAGGCCGAGCCCGCCGTCGATGATCCGGCCGCCGAGCCAGGCCGCGAACGCCGCCGCGAGCTGGTAGGCGGAGGCGTTCACGGCCATGGCGAGCGTCGGCGCGGAAGCGGCGGTGGCGAGCACCCGGGCCTGCATCCCTGGGACGACGGAGAACCCGAGCGCGCCGAGCACGAAAACCATGATCGCGCCCAGCACCGTGCCGCCGCCGGCCAGGCCCATCAGCAGCAGCGCCCCGGCGAGCAGTGCGAGCAGGCCCACCTGTGACGGCATCGGCGCCCGGTCGGCCAGCCGCCCCCCGGCGAGGTTGCCCACGGCGGCGCCCACGCCGTACACCAGCAGCAGCACGGCGATCGTGCCGGGCGCGAACCCGGACAGGCCGGTGAGCAGGGGCGCGAAGTAGGTGAACACCATGAGCAGCCCCGCGTTGCCGACGGCGGTGACCGCGATGGCGATCTGCACGTCCCGGCTGCGGAACACTCCCAGCTCGGCCACGGCCGAGGTGGCGGGCGTCGCGTCGCGGACGTCCGGCACGAGCCGGAGCACCAGCGCGAGACCCAGGGCGCAGCACGCGGCGACCGCGGCGAAGGTGGCGCGCCAGCCGAGACCGTCGCCGATGAAGGTGCCCAGGGGCGCGCCGAGGATCATCGACAGGTTCATCCCGAAGGCCAGCTTGGACACCGTGGACGCCTGCCTGCCGGGCGGGGCGGTCGAGGCCGCGATGACGATCGCGTTGGCGAAGAACGTGGCGGTCACCAGGGCGGTGACGACCCGGGCCGCGAAGAGCACGGAGTAGGCCGGTGCCAGCGCCGACGCCGCGTTGCCCAGGACGGCGATGCCGAGGAGGGCCAGGATGAGCGGCCGGCGCGGGAACCGGGCCGTCAGCGCGGTCACCACCGGGCCGCCCACGATCATCCCGAGCGCGTACGCCGTCACGAGCAGGCCCGCGGCCGGGATCGAGACGGTGAGGTCACCGGCGATGTCCGGCAGGATTCCCGCCACGACGAACTCGCCGGTCGTGATGCCGAAGACGCACACCATCAGAGCCGGGACGGTACCCGGGCCACTCGTGCGCATGGAGCTCACCCCAAATTCTTGATGGACCAGTACAAAATATGGGCCGAAAAAAGCCGGCGGGCACGCGGCGCCGCCGGTCACAGGGCGGAGATCGCGCCCTCCACCACGTCCAGCAGGGCATCCCGGTCGTCGGTGACCTTGGCCAGCGTGCGCAGGCCGTAGTAGGTGCTCTGGAGGGTGCGCGCCACCTGCCGGGGCGGGCGGCCGGCGGGCAGCTCGCCCGTGCTCTGGCCGACGGCCACCAGGTCGGTGAACAGCTGTTCGAGGTCGGCGAACTGCCGGCGGAGCAGGGCCGCCACCTCCTCGCTGCGGCCGCCGGCTTCGGTCGCGGCGTTGAGCGCGAGGCAGCCGCGCCGGCCGGGATCGGTCAGGTCGGCGTCGATCACGGCCAGCATGAGGGCCCGCAGCCGTTCCCGGACCGGAAGGTCCTCGTCGAGGACGGCGAGCTGCGCGCCCGCCCTGGCCCCGTAGTGGCGGATCGACTCCGCGTACAGGCGGTGTTTGCTGCCGAAGGCGTTGTAGAGGCTGCCGCGGCCGAGCCCGGTGCGCGTGCACAGGTCTTCGGTCGTGGTGGCCTCATATCCCTTCTCCCAGAACACGTCCATGGCGGCGTCCAGCACCGTCTGGTCGTCGAACTCCCGAGGCCTGCCCACGAGACGAAGCTAGCCCGTTTTGTATGGCTCGGTCAAGAACCGTCAGTCCCAGGCGGCGGGGTCGGCGGCGAGCTGGCGGACGCGCTCGGGCAGCTCACCGTTCGCCACCTGCTCCAGGGTGACCTCCTCCAGGATGGACCGCTCGGTGGCCCGCAGCGCGATCCACACCTGCTGCAGCGACTCCGCCGGACCGCGATAGCCGACGTGCTCGGGACGCTCGCCGCGGACGTTGGCCAGCGGCCCGTCGACGGCCCTGATCACGTCGGCCAGGGAGATCTCCCCGGCCGGCCTGGCCAGCACGTAGCCGCCCTCCGGTCCGCGCTGGCCGCGTACGAGACCGGCCCGGCGCATCTGCAGCAGGATGTTCTCCAGGTACTTGGGCGGCATGTCCTGCTCCTTGGCGAGCTCGCCCACGGTGGTCGGGCCGGCACCGGCTGCGGCGAGTTCGGCGGCGGCACGGAGGGCGTAGTCGACACGAGCGGAAAGGCGCATGTTGTCGATTATCCCTCCTGGTCAACAGTGGTTCGGCTGCCGGGTGGCGGGTCGGGGGCCATGATCCGCCCGCGGCCTGCGCGGACGCGACGAAGGTCGTTTCGCCCGGGTTTGCGGCGAGCCGCGGGTGGGAGCGATACCAGCCCCGGTACGCAGGGGAAAGCCGGCACTGATCGACGCCAGGAGGAGCGCTAAACTGCCAACAACCTTTTCGATCAGACGGTGGGATTCAGCGTGGAGCGACGCCCTGGTGTGCCCAGACTGCTCAGGGAGATCAACGACCGGGCCGCGCTGGAGTTGCTGCTCGCCACCGGCCCGATGACGCGCGGCCAGATCGGCGAGCTGACCGGCCTGTCGAAGGTCACCGCCTCCCAGACGCTCGCCAGGCTGGAGGAGCGCGGGCTGGTCCAGGTGGTCGGCACCCAGGCGGGAGGCCGCGGCCCCAGCGCCGCCCTCTACTCGGTCGTGCCGTCCAGCGCCTACGTGGCCGGGCTGGAGGTGGGGCCGGGCCTGGTCTCGGCGGCGGTCGCCGACATCAACGGGCGCACGGTGGCAGAGGTGACGTTCGACCCCAACGGCCACGACGACCTCGTCCCCGTCATCCACGCCGCGATCATGAAGGCGTGCCGCAGCGCCAAGCTCGGCGTCGCCAGGCTGCGCGGCGTGGTGATCGGCACGCCCGGCGTGGTCGACCCGCGCACCGGAGACGTCCGCTACGCCTTCGACCTGCCGGGCTGGCACGAGGGCAGCCACGAGGCGCTGGCCGGCGACCTCAAGCGTGCGGTGACCATCGAGAACGACGTCAACCTGGCCGCCGTCGCCGAGCGCACCGACGGGGCGGCCAAGGGCGTCGACGACTTCGTGCTGCTGTGGGCCAGCCGCGGCCTCGGCCTCGCCGTCATGCTCGGCGGCAAACTGCACCGCGGCCGGTCGGGCAGCGCGGGGGAGATCGGCTATCTGGCGGTCCCGGGCGTGCCGCTGCCCGAGGAGATCCGCACCGCGCCCGGCCGGCTGCCCTCGCTGGCGGGCGGGCTGCAGTCGCTGGTCAGCGCCGAGGCGGTGACCGAGCTGGCCCGAGCCCACGGCTTCGCGGCCGGCACCGCGGGGGAGTGCGTGCAGCTGGCCGTCGCCGCCGGCGAGCAGGGCGAGCCGATGCTCGACGAGCTGGCCCAGCGGCTGGCGCTGGGCGTGGCGGCCGTGTGCGTGATCCTCGACCCCGGCCTGGTCGTGCTCGGCGGCGAGGTGGGGCACGCGGGCGGGCGGGCGCTCACCTCCCGCGTGGAGGAGGCCGTCGCCCGCATCTCCCCGGTACGGCCCGAGGTGGCCACCAGCACCGTGGAGGGCAATCCCGTGCTGCGCGGCGCCGTGCTGGCCGCCCTCCACGAGGCGCGGGAGGAGCTCTTCAGCTCCTGACCCGCGCCGCTCAGACGGCCAGCAGCTCCATCGCGGCCTGGGCGTTCGCGCGGGCCGCGCCGTACGTGGCGATGTAGGCGGCGCCGCCCGGCCGCCAGACCGGCAGCCCCATCTCGACCACGATCGCGTCCGGCCGGGCGGTGACCAGCTCCGAGACCAGTGCCCGGCTGTCGGCGTAGCGGTGCGCGTCCTTGACGACCACCAGCAGCGAGCGGTCCACGGCGCGGCCCAGCAGGTCGGCGGCGCTCGCCTCGGCCGGCCGGACCCGGACGACCTCCGCCTGCGGAAGCCACGGCGCGACCCCCCACGGCACGTCGCCGACCGCGATCGTGGGTGGCGTGTCGAGCTCGACGACCAGCGGGTCCTTCAGCGGTCCCGGCGACCCGTCGAGCCGCACCGCGCGCCGCGCGGCGTCCAGCCCGACCGTGACCGGCTCGGCGGGCGCGCCCGCCCGCGACCCCGACCAGAGGCGCAGCGCCTGCGTGCGGGCCGCGGCCTCCTCCAGGCGGGCGGCCGCCAGCCTGCCGTCGCGTACCGCGGCCACGATCTCGGCGATGATCCGCTCGACGTCGTCCGGGCCGGGCTTGGGCCCCAGGCACAGCAGGTCGGCGCCCGCCGCCAGCGACAGCACCGCTCCGCCCGCCAGGCCGACCCCGTCGGTGATGGCCTGCATGTCGAGCGCGTCGGAGATCACCACCCCGCGGTAGCCGAGGTCGTCGCGCAGCAGACCGGTGATCGCGGCGGGGGAGAGCGTCGCCGGCCGGTCACCGGTCAGCACCGGCACCGCCACGTGCGCCGTCATGATCGACTTCGTGCCGGCGGCGATCGCCGCCTGGAACGGCACGAGCTCCCTCGAGCGCAGCACGTCCAGCGGCACGTCCACGACGGGGACCGCCAGGTGGGAGTCGACCGTGGTCGCGCCGTGGCCCGGGAAGTGCTTGACGCAGGCCGCCACGCCCATCGCCTGCAACCCCTCGACGGCGGCCATCGTGTGCCGGGCGACCAGCGCGGGGTCGTCGCCGAACGCCCGGGTGCCGATCACGGGGTTGTCCGCGGCGGTGTTGACGTCGGCGTCCGGCGCCATGTCCAGGGTCACCCCGCAGGCGGCCAGCTCCGACCCGATCGCCCGGTAGACGCGGCGGGTCAGCCCGGTGTCGTCCACGGCGCCGAGGGCGGCATTGCCCGGATAGGGGCTGCCCACGTGGTAGGCGAGCCGGGTGACGTCGCCGCCCTCCTCGTCCAGGGAGATGACGGGGTCGCCGGCCGCCCGCAGCGCCGCGGTGAGCGCGCCCAGGGCGGCGGGCTCGCCGACGTTGAAGCCGAAGAGCGTGACGCCGCCGAGGCCGTCCTCCAGCCCTCTCAGCACCCAGTCCGGCGCGCTCGTCCCGCCGAAGGCGGCGAGCAGCGTGCCGGCCGCGAGACGCCGCAGCCCCCGATCGCTGTGACCCATGACTCCTCATCACGTGCAGGGCAGGCCGTGGACACGGCCGGCGCGGGAGGCGCCGGCCGTGCGCGGCCCGCGTCGAAGGAACGGGCCGGACGGCCCGCGCGTGGGAAAGGTCAGCCCTTGACGGCCCCGGCCACCAGGCCGGAGACCATGCGGCGCTGCACCACCAGGAAGAAGGCGATGACCGGCAGTGTCATCAGCGTCGAGGTGGCCATGATGGCGCCCCAGTCGGTGCCGCGCTGCCCGAAGAAGAACTGCAACGCCACCGGCATGGTGTAGCCGGCGGTGTCCTTCATCAGCACCAGGGCGAAGATCAGATCGTTCCATGCGGTGATGAACGAGAAGATGCTCGTCGCCACGAGGCCGGGCGCCACCAGCGGGAAGAGCACCTTCCAGAACGTGGTGAACCGGGTCGCCCCGTCGATCCAGGCCGCCTCCTCCAGCGACCTGGGCACCGCGGCGACGAACGTGCGCAGCATCCAGATGCCGAACGGCAGGGTGAGGCCCACCTGGATGACGATGAGGCCGAGCAGCTGGTCGTACAGGCCGAGCCGCCGGACGTTCAGGAACAGCGGGATGAGCAGCGCCTCGCAGGGGATCATCTGCACGACCAGCAGCGTGATGAGGAAGCTGGTGCGCCCCTTGAACCGGAACCGCGCCACCGCCGTCGCCGCCAGCAGGGCGAACAGCGACCCGACGAGCACGGTGCCGAGCGCCACGACGGCGCTGTTGCGCATGTAGACCCAGATGGAGTTGCCCGCCACGCCGTCGGTGAGCACCTTGGTGACGTGCTCGAAGGTGAAGTGGGTGGGGAAGGGGATGAAGTCCGTGGTGAAGATCTGGTCGTTGGCCTTGAACGAGGTCGAGACCATCCAGTAGACGGGGAAGATCGCGAACAGGAAGACCAGGACGCCGGCCCCGTTCAGCGCGATCCGGGTGAGCCGCTTGCGGGCCAGGGGGGTCATGTGAGGTCCTCCTGCTTGACCATCTGGCGGGTGTAGACGGCGGTGACGAGGAGCAGGATGACCGTCAGCACCACCGCGATCGCCGCGCCCGTCCCCATCTTCGGGGGCGCCTTGAACGCCTCGGCGAAGGAGAAGAGCGACAGGTTGAACGCCTCGCGGTTGGTCGGCCCGTTGAGGAGCACGTAGAGCTGGCTGAACACCTTGAAGTCCCAGATGATCGACAGGACGGTCAGCACCGCGAAGACCGGCCTGAGCAACGGGACGGTGATCTTCCGGAACGTGTGCCACGCGCCCGCGCCATCGACCCGCGCCGCCTCGTACAGCTCGGCCGGGATGCCCTTCAGCCCCGCGAGCACCGACACCGCGACGAACGGGAACGACGCCCAGACCACGGTGAGCACGAGCACCACGTAGACGGACCAGGCGTCGTTGAGCCACGGCTCGCCCGTCCAGTCGGCGCGGCCGAGGACCAGGGTGGACAGCCCGTCGGGCAGCAGGTTGAGCGCCCAGTTGATGATGCCCGCCTCGGCGTCGAACAGCCAGCGCCAGATCGTGCCCTGCGCCACCGGCGGGACGGCCCACGCGCACATGATCCCGATGACCACGAAGGTGGACATGCCCCTGCCGAGCCGCTGCAGCAGCACGCCCACCGCGGTGCCGACCGCGAGCGTGAGCGTCACGGTGACGGCGGCGAAGACGACCGTGTTGCGGAGCGAGGACCAGAAGACGTCGTTGCCGAACACCTGGGTGTAGTTGTCCAGCCCCACCCACTCCGGCTCCGCGACGCCGCGGATCACCCGGAGGTTGATGTTCTGGAACGACATCACGAACATCTGGATCATCGGGTAGAGCAGCAGGCCCGCGATGACCACGATCCCCGGTACGAGGAGCAGGTACGGCAGGGCCCAGGGCGGCAGGCCGCCGCGCCGGCCCCTGCGCGGGCCACGGCGTCGCCGGGGGGCGGAGGTGCCGGCTCCGCCCCTGGCCAGCGTTGGGGTGTTCGTCATGGTCACGACTGGTTGAGGATGTCTTCGAGTTCCTTGTTGGCCTTGGCGAGCGCCTCGTCCGCCGTGGCCTTGCTCTCGATCACCGAGCGGGCGGCGTTCTGCAGGACCGCCTTGGTCTCGTTGGCCTCGGTCCACTGCGGGTCGGCCGGGAACGCCTTGGCCTTGGCGAAGGCCGCGGCGAACGGCGCCTGGGCCGGGTCCTTGGCCAGCTCCATGAGCGTGTCGGGGTAGACGGGCAGCAGGCCGCCGTCCAGGGCGTACCGGTCGGCCCACTTCTTGGAGGTGGCCAGCTTCACGAACTCGGTGGCGAGCTCCTTGTTCTTGGCGTCGTTCCAGACGGCGATGTCGTTGCCGCCGAAGAAGGCCGGGGTCTCACCGCCCGCCTTGGCCGGCAGCGGGAAGAACGCCATCGCGTCGTCCTTGATCTTGCCCTTGCTCTCCTCCTTGATGGTGGCGATGTCCCACGACGCGGTGAGGTACATGCCGACCTTGCCGTTGGAGAAGCGGGTGCGGATGTCGGTGGTGTTCTGCGTCAGGCGCGACTTGCTGGACGCGCCCGAGGTCACGATGCCCGTGTACGTCTCGAAGCCGGTCTTGAAGGCCGGGTCGGTCAGTTTGCCGACCCACTTGTCGCCCTCCTTGACCGCGTACTCGCCGCCCTCCGACCAGGCCAGCGCGCCGAGCAGGTGGTTGGCGTCGGAACCGCCGTTGAAGGCGAAGCCGTCGACGTCCTTGCCCTTCTCGTCCTGGATCTTCTTGGCGGCGGCCAGCACCTCGTCCCAGGTCTTCGGCACCTCGATCTTGAGGTCCTCGAACCAGTCCTTGCGGTACATGACCGCGCGGGTGCCGGCGCCCCACGGCATGGCGTAGATCTCGCCGTCGATGGTCTCCAGGCCGAAGAGGTTCTTGGGGATCTGGGCGTGCTCGCCGGAGGTGGTGATCGTGGTCACCGGCGCGAGGGCGTCCTGGCTCTGCCAGAGCGGCACCTGGTCGTTGCCGATCTCCGTCACGTCGGGGCCCTCGCCGCCCGCCGCGGCGGCGGTGAACTTGTCGTTGACCTGCGGCCACGGGATCCACTCGACCTTGGCGTCGGCGCCGGTCTGCGTCTTGAACGCGGCGACGAGGTCGTTCATGTACTTCTGGGACGGCTCGTTGGGGTCGCCGAGACGCCAGACGGTGAGGCTCTGGCCCGCGTGCTTGGGCCCGGAGGCCGCGGTGGACGCCTGCGGGTTGCTCGTGTCCGGCTCGTCGCCGCTGGAGCCGCAGGCGGCCAGGCCCAGGGCCAAGGCGGCCGTGGTGACCGAGATCGTCGCGATCCTCACTAGGGTTCTCCCTTCCCGGCTGTTAAGCGTGGGGGGTTGCGCTCGTCGGGTGCAAGGCCTGTGGTCCGCACCAGGCTGATCGTCAGGGTTGAATGGTGCTAAACTAACAAGAAACTTTCTTAAAAGAAACTGGCGTTAGCGGATCGTGACGAGAGGGGAGAGCGCCCGTGACACGGAACCCGGGTGTCCCGAGGCTGCTGCGCCGGTTGAACGACCGCTCGGCGCTGGAGCTGCTGCTGTCGGAGGGGCCGCTCACCCGGGCCGAGCTGGGCGCGCGCACCGGCCTGTCCAAGGTGACCGCCGGACAGCTCCTGTCCCGGCTGGAGGAGCGCGGCCTCGTCGAGGTGGCGGGCGAGCGGGCCGGCGGGCGCGGCCCCAACGCCGCCCTGTACGGCGTGGTGCCCTCCAGCGCGCACGTCGCCGGCCTGGAGGTGCTGCCCGACGCGATCACCGTGGGCGTCGCCGACATCACCGGCCGGGTGGTCGTCGAGATCGTCGTGGACCCGGCCGGCCACGCCGACCCGGTCGCCGCCGTGCACGAGGCCGTGCGCCGGGCGTGCGCCTCGGCCGACATCACCATCTCGCGGCTGCGCTCGTTCGTCATCGGCACGCGCGGCGTGGTGGACCCGGGCACCGGCGACGTGCGCTTCTCCTACGACCTGCCCGCCTGGCACACCGGCGTGCTCGCCAGCCTGCGCCGAACGCTCGACGCGTCGGTCACCATCGAGAACGACGTCAACCTCGTCGCGCTGGCCGAGCACCGCTACGGCGCCGCGGCCGGCCAGGACGACTTCGTGGTCGTCTGGGCCGGCGTGGGGCAGGGGCTCGGCGTCATGCTCGGCGGGCGGCTGCACCGGGGCATCAGCGGCGGCGCGGGCGAGATCGGCTGGCTGCCGGTGCCCGGCGAGCCGCTTCCCGCCGACGTCAGCCGGCCGCAGTCGGGCTCGTACCAGCGGCTCATCGGGCACGATGCGGTGGTACGGCTCGCCGCCGAGCACGCCCTGACCTCGGGCGTGGCCGCAGACGGCGCGTCCGAGGCCGGCGCGCCGTTGATCGGCCCGCTCGGAGGCGGTCCGGCGGGCGGCTCGGCCGCCGAGCTGGTCGGCGCGGCCGTCGCCGGGGGCTGCGGCGGGTTCCTCGACGCGCTCGCCGCCCGCCTGGCCGTGGCCGTCGCCGCCGTCACCGTCGTCCTCGACCCCGGCCTCGTCGTCCTCGCGGGCGACATCGGCCGGGCCGGCGGCGCCGAGCTGGCCGGCCGGGTGGAGCAGGCGGTGGCCAAGGTGTGCCCCGGCCGGCCGAGCGTCGTCACCACGGGCCTGACGGGGAACCCCGTGCTGCGCGGAGCCCTGGTGGCCGCGCTGGAGCAGGCCCGGGAGCAGGTGTTCTCCGACACCGTCTGAAGCCCGCCGCGCCGGCACCCGCCACCGGTCGCCGGCGCCGGAGCACCGCCGCCCGCCACCGGTCGCCGGCGCCGGAGCACCGCCGCCCGCCACCGGTCGCCGGCGCCGGAGCACCGCCGCCTGCGACGGTTGTGGGAGAATGTCTGCACATGTGGCATCCTCCCGGCGACATCGTGCTGATCTCCGACGCTCGCGTGGCGGCGATCCCCGTCCACGAGAGCGGCGAGCCCCTGGTCGACGTGCGAGGAAGGCTCCGGGTGCGGCCCGGCGACCGGGACGGCGACCACGCCCACGTGCGTGCCGGCCTGCTCGCCCGCCTCGAACGCGCCGAGCGCAGCCTGCCCGGCGGCTACCACCTGCTCATCGTGGAGGGCTACCGCTCGATCGCCGACCAGCGGGCGATCTTCGACGGCTACCGGGCCGAGCTGGCCGCCCGCTTCCCCGGCCTGGACGCCGCCGAGCTCACCGCCGCCACCAGCAGGTACGTCTCGCCCGTCGAGATCGCGCCGCACACCGCCGGCGCCGCGGTGGACCTCACCCTGTGCGCGCCCGACGGCACCGAGTACGACATGGGCACCGCCGTCGACGACACCCCGGAGCAGAGCGAGGGCGCCTGCTACACGGCCGCACCGGGCCTGTCCGACACCGCCCGCGAGCACCGCAAGATCCTCGCCGCGGCGTTGGAGCCCGCCGGCCTGGTCAACTACCCGACGGAATGGTGGCACTGGTCCTACGGCGACCGCTACTGGGCCTACACCACCGGCGCCTCCCACGCCACCTACGGCCCCGCCACCCTCTGAGCCCGGCTCCCGGCGGGGCCTCGCGAACAGCCGTCCTCTGAGCCCGGCTCCTGATGGGACCTTGCGAACAGCCGACCACGCGGTTACGCCGGATTGATCCTCGCGGCCGTCCCCGGGCGCGGCCGGGCGCGATGATGGTCACATGGACGTCAACGAGGTGCTCCTGCCCGGTGTCGGGCTGCGCTACGAGTTCACCAACCACGAGGGCGAGCGCATCGGCGTGGTGGCCCTGCGCTCGGGTGACTTCGAGGTGGTGGTCTACGGCGACGACCCCGACGAGGCCAGGCCGGTCTTCCGGCTCAACGAGGACGAGGCCGAGGCGCTGGCCCAGATCCTCGGCGCGCCGCGGATCGCCGAGCGTTTCGCGGACCTGAGCAGGGAGGTGCCCGGACTGAGCTCCGGCTGGGTGCGCATCCCCGAGGGCTCACCCTTCGCCGGTCGCCTGCTGGGGGAGACGCGGGCCCGCACCCGCACCGGCGCGTCCGTGGTGGCGATCGTGCGCGACGACGAGGTCGTCGCCTCGCCGGGCCCCGACCGGCTCCTGCGTTCCGGCGACGTCCTCGTGGTGATCGGCACCGACGAGGGCATCGCGGGCGTGAACCGGATCCTGCAGGGCTGACCGCGTGCACGTCTCCGTCGCCCTGCTGCTCGAACTCGGCCTCGTCCTGGCCGTCCTCAGCCTGCTGGGCACGCTGGCCCGCCGCCTCACCCTCTCGCCCATCCCCCTCTACCTGCTGGTCGGCCTGGCCCTCGGCGAGGGGTCGGTCCTGCCGCTGCCCGCCGCGGGGGAGTTCGTCGGCGCCGCGGCCACCATCGGCCTCGTCCTGCTGCTGCTGGCGCTCGGGCTGGAGTTCTCCATCGCCGAGTTCACCGTCGGGATGCGCCGCCACGTCCCGTCGGCGGGCGTGGACTTCGTGCTGAACGCGCTGCCCGGCGCGGCCGCGGGCCTGCTGCTCGGCCTGGACGCCGTCGGGGTTCTCGCCCTGGCCGGCGCCACGTTCGTCTCCTCCTCCGGCATCATCGCCCGGCTGCTCGCCGACCTGCGGCGGCTGGGCAACCGGGAGACCTCCGCCGTGCTGTCGGTGCTGGTCCTGGAGGACTTCGCGATGGCCGCCTTCCTGCCGGTGCTGGCCGTGCTGGCCTCGGGCGGCACCTGGTGGCAGGCGGTCGCCGGCGTGCTCATCGCGGTCGGCGCGGTGCTGGCCGCCTTCGTCGCCTCCTACCGGTGGGGACACCACATCGGCAGGCTCGTCTCCCACCCCGACGCCGAACAGCTCATGCTGCGCCTGCTCGGCATCACCCTCGTCGTGGCCGCCCTGGCCGAGTACGTGCACGCGTCGGCCGCCGTCGGCGCCTTCCTCGTCGGGCTCACCCTCACCGGCGAGACGGCCGAGCGCGGGCGGGCCGTCATCGCGCCGCTGCGCGACCTGTTCGCCGCCGTGTTCTTCGTCGCCATCGGCCTGTCGGTCGACCCGGCCGAACTGCCGCCGGTGCTGCCGGCCGCCCTGGCCCTGGCCGTGGTCACCGCCTTCACCAAGGTACTCACCGGCCGCTACGCCGCCTCCCGCGACGGGGTCGGCCGCCGAGGCAGGCTCCGGGCGGGCACCGCCCTGATCGCGCGGGGTGAGTTCTCCATCGTCATCGTCGGACTGGCCGGGGTCGGCCAGCCGATCCTGGCGCCCCTGGTGGCGGCCTACGTGTTCCTGCTGGCCACCGCCGGGCCGTTCATCACCCGCTTCACCGGCACGACCTCTGCCCGGCCAGCTGTTTGATCTACATCGTAAAGGCGTGGTGGGCACGAGTGACTACGACGTGTTCCTCGCCGACTGTCCCGCCCGCAGCACGCTGGAACTCATCGCCGGCACCTGGTCGGTGGTCGTGGTGTTCGGGCTGGGCCGCGGCCCGCACCGCTACAGTGACCCGCGCGACCGGATCGGCGGGATCCGGACGGAATCCGCCCCGTGCGGCGGGTGGGCCCTTCCGTGCCGGCCGTCATGGAGGGGTGGAAGACACGCAAGGGTGCAGGAGCGCGGGCCCGCGGCTGCCGTAAACGGCGGGTTTTGCTGCCCCGCGGAGAGCAGTTGTGCGCGGGGAGGGCCAGTTCCCGCGGGCGCACGGAGGGGCACAAACCGTACGGATGCTCCCTGACTACCCTGCGAGGTGGTTCGTGGTTCCGATGATCGGGATTGAAGAGGAGTACCTCGTCGTCGATCCCCGCACCCGCCACGTCGTCCCCCGGGCCGCCGACGTCCTGGCCGCGGCGACCGACGTCCTGGACGTGGAGCAGGAGGTGACGCGCTTCCAGATCGAAGCCCGTACGGCGCCCTCCCCGGACCTCGGCGAGCTGGGCGCGAGTCTGCGACTGGCGCGCAAGGAGGTGGCGGGCGCGGCCCGCTCGTGCGGGCTGGCCGTCGTCGCGAGCGGCATCCCCGTGCTCGGGGACGTGATGCGGCCGCCGCTCAGCGACGACGTCCGCTACCGGCAGGGCCGGGTGCTCTACCGCGCCCTCCAGGACGAGATCAGCATCTGCGCCCTCCACGTGCACGTGGACGTGCCCGACGAGGAACACGCCGTCTACGTCGGCAACCACCTGCGCCCCTGGCTGCCCACCCTGATCGCGCTCGCCGCCAACTCCCCGTTCTTCGTCGGCCGGGACACCGGCTACGCCTCGTGGCGGGTGATCAGCTGGGGACGCTGGCCGGTGTCCGGCGCGCCGCCGTACTTCCCGTCCTTCGCCGACTACGAGGGGGCGCTGCGGGCGCTGACGGAGTCGGGCGCGCTGATGGACGCGAAGACGGTGTACTGGGACGCGCGTCCGTCACCCCGGCTGCCGACCGTGGAGGTGCGGGTCGCCGACGTCCCGCTCGACGTCAGCGACAGCCTCACCCTCATCGGGCTGATCCGCGCCCTGGTGGTGACGGCGCTGGCGGACGTGGCCAGGGGAGATCGAGGGCTGCCCATCCCGACGGAGGTGCTCCGCGCCGCCTACTGGCGGGCCGCCCGTGACGGGCTGGCGGGCGACAGCCTGGACGTCCGCTCGGGCACGCTCGTGCCGGCCCCGGTGATGGCGCGCCGTCTCCTCCAGCACGTACGGAGGGCGCTCGCGGACGCGGGCGACCTGGGCTTCGTGGAGGAGGGGCTGGACCGGCTGCTCGGCAGAGGGTCGGGCGCCATGCGCCAACGCCGGACACACGCCCGCCACGGCGACCTGGCGGGGGTGGTGGACGACCTCATCGAGGCGACCGTGGCCTGACCCGCGCGGCCGCTGACATCGCTCCTCCACGCCGCCATCCGAGTGGCCTTATTCCGTCCAACGCTATAGCATTCCATAGCTCGGAATAAATCGAGGAGGCCTTGTGAGCGGCACGCAGTCGCCGGTGACCAGTGTCGATCGCGCCCTGCTGATCCTGCAGGAGATCGGCAGACACAGCAGGGGGATGACCATCGACGAGCTGGCCGCCCGGCTCGGCCTGCCGAAGAGCTCCCTGCACCGCCTGCTCGGCGCGCTCAAGCACCGTGGCTTCGCCGCGCAGCCCGAGCCCGGCGGGCCCTACTTCCTCGGCACGGAGATGCTGGCCACGGCGTTCCGGTTCTACGAGAACATGGACGTGCGCGCCGTGGTCCACCGGCTGTTGCTGCGGCTGAGCGAGGAGTTCGCCGAGACGGTGCACATGGCCACGCTCGACGGGGCCGAGGTGGTCTACCTCGACAAGGTGGAGACCGTGCGGGCGATCACCATGACGTCCGTGGTGGGCGGGCGCAACGCCGCCCACGCCACCGGCGTCGGCAAGGCGCTGCTGGCGTGGACCTACCCCACCGACGAGGCGATCAGGGCGTGGGCGGAGCGCCACACCCCGCTCGCCGCGCCCACCCGCGCCACCATCACCAACCCGGTGAAACTGGCCGCCCACCTGGCGCTGGTGCGCGAGCGCGGCTACGCCCTCGACCTCGAGGAGAACGAGCCGGGCGTGCGGTGCGTGGCCGCCCCGGTGTTCATGGGCAAGCCGACCCCCGTCGCCGCGGTGAGCGTGACGGCCCTGAAGGATCGGATGCCGCCGGCGCGCATGGAGGAGATCGGCGCGGCCCTGTGCAAGGCCGTCGCCGAGCAGTTCTGACCCGCGGCCCAAGGCGGCCGGTTTGTGGGAAACGTGTTCTGTATGACGGAATGAGGCTCACGTGGCGATCTCTTCTGCCGGCTCCCGTGCGAGGTCCCGATGACCAGGGTCTCCGCACCAGAGGCCGTCCCCGTGCCGGCGGCCCGGCTCGGCGAGGGGCCGCGCTGGGACGAGCGCACCGGCACGCTGCTGTGGGTGGACATCCCGGCGGGCCGGGTGCACCGCCTTGACCCGGCCGACGACTCGCACGGCGTCCTCGACGTCGGGCAGCCGGTCGGCGTGGCCGTCCCGCGCGCCGAGGGAGGGCTGGCGCTGGCCGTCCGTGACGGCTTCGCGCTGCTCGCCGGCGACGTGTGGGCGGCGCCCGCGGCCGTTCCCGAGGTCGTCGCGCCGGTGACCGCCGGCGAGCGGCCGGGCAACCGGATGAACGACGGGGCGTGCGACAGTGCCGGGCGGTTCTTCGCCGGCACCAAGGCCGAGGACGACACGCCGGGAGCCGGTGCCCTCTACCGGTTGGGACCCGGCCACCGGGCCGAGCGGGTGCTGGACGGCGTCACGGTCTCCAACGGCATCGCGTGGAGTCCCGACGAGCGGCTGTGCTACTACGTGGACACGCCCACCGGCCGGGTGGACGTCTTCGACTACGACCCGGGCAGCGGGCTGATCGCGGGACGCCGGACGTTCGCCGAGATCACGCGGGGGATGCCCGACGGCATCACCGTGGACGCGCACGGGCACGTGTGGGTCGGGCTGTGGGGTGGCGGCGCGGTGCTGCGGCTGCGCCCCGACGGCGGCGTCGACCTGACCGTGGACATTCCCGCCCGCAACGTCACGAGCTGCGCCTTCGGCGGGCCGGACCTGGACGTGCTGTACGTGACCACCGCGTGGGACGGCACGGGCGGTGGCGAGCTGCTGCGCTGCCGCACGTCCGTCGAGGGCCTGCCGTCCCATCCGTACCGCGACCACGCCTGACCGGCCGTGCGGCGAGCACGCCCGACCTGGCCCGGCCGGGCGCTCGGGGTCACGGGTGCCTCGACCCGGGTGCGAGCAGCGCCTTGACGGGGGTGGCGCGGCCGTTCATCAGCGCGGTGAAGATCTCGGCGCCCTCGGTGAGCGGGAAGGTCTCGACCCAGCTCAGGTCCCACCCGCCGACCAGGTCGACGGCCGTGGCGAAGTCGGCGCCTTGGTAGGCGAAGGAGCCGAGCACCCGCTTCTCGCCGCGGACGAGGTGGGCCGCGTCGAAGCCGGCGGTGCTGTCGGCCAGTCCCAGCCAGACCGCCACCCCGCCCGGGCGGAGGCAGGCCAGCGACTGCTCGTGGGTGGCGGCGGCCCCCACCGCGTCGAAGATCACGTCGTACTCGCCGGTCAGCTCGGGCCCGGCCGCGTCGGCGCCGAGCCGGGCCGCGATCTCGCGGCGGTCCGCGGACCGGTCGGCGACCTCGATCCGGGCGGCCCCACCGGACGCGGCGACCAGCATGCAGGTCAGGCCGATCGCTCCGGCGCCGATGACGCCGACCCGGGCGCCCTCGGGAGCGCCGGCCAGCGCCCAGGCGTGCACCGCGTTGGCCGCCGGCTCGACGACGCCGGCGGCCGTCCAGCCGAGCCCGCCGGGCAGCGTCACGAGCGTGTCCGCCGGCACGGCGACCCGCTCGGCGAACGCGCCGGGCGTGTGGACGCCGATGATGCGCCGCTCCCGGCAGACGTTGCGGCCGCCGAGCGCGCACAGGTCGCAGCGCCCGCAGGACAGGATCGGGTTGACCACGACGCGCGTGCCGTCGTCGGTGTGGCCGGCGAACTCGTGGCCCATCACCAGGGGCGGCACGCGGAAGCCGGGGTTGCGCACTCCGTGCAGCTCGCTGCCGCAGATGCCGGAGGCCGCCACGTGGACCAGCACCTCGCCGGGGCCCGGGACGGGTTCCGGCACCTCGCGCAGCTCGACGGTGCCGGGTGCGGTGAACACCAGAGCCTTCACCGGGAGGTCCCGGCCACGACGGGGTTGCGCAGGTCGCCGATGCCCTCGACGCTCACCTCGACGACGTCTCCGGGACGCAGCGAACGCCGCGGATCCATGAACTCGCCGCAGCCCCACGGGGTGCCGGTCAGCACCACGTCCCCCGGTTGGAGGGTGAAGGAGCGGGAGCAGAACGCCAGCAGCTCCGCCACACCGAAGATCATTTCGGCGGTGGTGGAGTCCTGCACGGTCTCGCCGTTGACGGTCGTGCGCAGCCGTAGCGCCTGCGGGTCGCCCAGCTCGTCGGGCGTCACGATGGCCGGGCCGAGGGGGCAGAAGGTGTCGAGGCTCTTGCCGCGCGTCCACTGTCCGTCGGCGAACTGCAGGTCGCGGGCGGACACGTCGTTGGCCACGGTGTAACCCGCCACGCCGGCCAGGGCCTGCGCCGGGCCGGCGTGCCGGAGCGGCGTGCCGATGACGGCGGCCAGCTCCACCTCCCAGTCGACGCGCTCGGTCAGCTCGCCGTCGATGACGATCGGGTCGCCGGGGCCGATCACGCTGGAGGGGAACTTGGCGAACATGAGCGGGCGGGCCGGTTTGTCCATGCCGGCCTCGCGGATGTGGTCCAGGTAGTTCAGGCCGATCGCGACGATCTTGCCCGGGCGCAGCGGGGCGAGAGGCACGGCGTCGGGCAGCGGCCCGACCGCGCCGCGGGCCGCGCGCAGCGTCTCCTGAGGGCCCGCTGCCAGCACCGTCTCCAGGGCCGTCCCGGCCGGGACGTCGAGGGCGTGCCAGAGCCCGTCCCTTTCCACGGCGGCGAGCCTGGCCCCGTCGCCCACGCGGACCGTACCTAGCCTCATTCCTGACTCCGTTCCGTATTGCGAAATGCTATTCTGAATACGCGCACAGAACATCACCCGCTCGCGGCGCCTGTCAAGACCGGATGGCGACTCGGGCCTCTGGGCGGTGCCGGTGTTGTCGCGTCCTCGCAGCTCAACGGCGCACCGTCACCGCCCAGGTAGCCGACCTGACGAGGGTTTCCGAAATGCGGAACGCTAGACCGTTGAGCGGAACAAATGCTAACTTCGAGCCGTATCCGCCGCGCGTCCGAGAGGACCTCATGTACCCCGAGCTGGACACCCCGGCCCTGCTGATCGACCTCGACGTGGTCCGCGCCAACGTGGCCGAGATGGCGGAGGTGGCCGCCACGCACGGCGTGGCGCTGCGCCCGCACATCAAGACCCACAAGATGCCCGAACTGGCCCGCCTGCAGCTGGAGGCCGGCGCGACCGGCGTCACCTGCGCCAAGCTCGGCGAGGCCGAGATCATGGCCGACGCCGGCATCGAGGACGTCCTGCTGGCCTATCCGGTCTGGGGTGAGCCCAAGCTGCGCCGCCTGGCCGCGCTGCGCGAGCGCGCCAAGGTGCGGGTCAGCCTCGACTCCCCGGACGTCGCCGCCGGCCTCGGCCGGCTCGGGCTGCGCACCGGCGCGCCCGTCGAGGTGCTGGTGGAGGTGGACACCGGCCAGCACCGGCTGGGCCGTCCGCCCGGCCGGCCCACCGCCGACCTGGTGGCCGAGATCGCCGCGATCCCCGGGATCGACGTCGTCGGGCTGCTCACCCTGGCCGGGCACGCCTACCACGCGCGCACGCCCGGCCACCTCGCCGAGATCTCCCGCCGCGAGGGGACCGACCTGGTCGCCACCGCCGAGCTGTGCGCGCGCGACGGCATCGACCTGCCCGTGATCAGCGTCGGCAGCACACCCACCGCCCGGCACGTCGCCGGGGTCGCCGGCGTGACCGAGATCAGGCCCGGCACGTACATCTTCAACGACACCGCGATGATCCGGCTCGGCGTCGCCACCGAGGAGACCGCGGCCTCCCGCGTGCTGACGACCGTCGTCGCCAGGCCGTCGCCGGACCGGGTCGTGTTCGACGCCGGCACCAAGTGCCTCAGCTCCGACGGGGCCGGCACGCCCGGCTGGATCCGCGCCGCCGGGCTGCCGTGGCTGCGGATGGACTTCCTCAACGAGGAGCACGCGGTCGCCCGCCTCGACCCGGAGCACGCCCGCTACGGCGAGCTTCCGGTCGGTACGCGGGTCCAGCTCATCCCCGGCCACGCCTGCTCCGTCACGAACCTCTTCGACGTCGCCCACGGTGTCGAGGGCGGCCGGGTCACCACCGAACTGCGCGTGGCCGCCCGCGGCGCCGTGCGCTGAGCCCCGGACGGGGCACCAGGCTGTCGAGAAGGAGAAAGGGATCGTCATGCGAGGACTGGTGGGCAAGCGGGTGCTGGTCAGCGGAGGCAGCAGCGGCATCGGGGCCGCCACCGCCCGGCGCTTCCTGGAGGAGGGGTCCCGGGTGGTGATCGGCGGGCTCGACCCCGCCGAGGTGGACCGGACGGTGACCGATTTGGCCCCCCTGGGCGAGATCAGCGGCCTGGCCGGCGACGTCAGCTCCGAGGCGGACGTGGAGAGCCTGGTCGGTGGCGCGGTCGCCGCCCTGGGCGGGCTCGACGTGCTGGTGAACAACGCCGGCATCGCCTGGCGGGAGCCGTTCCTCGACATCACCGCCGAGCACTGGGACACGATGATCTCGGTGAACCTGCGCGGCATGTTCCTGGTCGCCCAGGCCGTCGCCCGCCACCTGGTGGCGCAGGGCCGCGGCGGGGTGATCCTCAACATGTCCTCCACCAACGGGATCGGCGGCGAGGCCGACTACGCCCACTACAACGCCTCCAAGGGCGGCGTGCTGCTGCTGACCCGGACCATGGCGGTCGAACTCGGCCGGCACGGCATCCGGGTCAACGCGCTGTGTCCCGGCTACATCCGCACGCCGCTCAACTCCGCCATCGCCGCCACGCTGGACGGCGACTTCGTCTCGGCGTACGAGCGCGAGCACATCCCGCTCGGCCGGGCCGGGCTGGCCGAGGAGGTCGCCGCCGGGTACGCGTTCCTGGCCTCCGACGACGCGGCGTTCGTGCACGGCACCGAGCTGGTGATCGACGGCGGCCAGCTCGCCGTCATGTGACCCGCGCGCCGTCCGCGCCGCCCACGCGTGGGCGGCGCGGACGGCCGTGCTCAGCCCTTGACCGCGCCGGTCAGCGCCTGGATGAAGCGGCGCTGGCCGAACAGGAACACGCCGAGCACCGGCAGCGTCGTGAGCACCGTGCCCGCCATGACGGCGGGCCAGTCGGCCCGGTGCTGCCCCTGGAAGGTGGTCAGCCCCACCTGCACCGTGTACTTCTCCTCGGAGTTGATCACGACGAGCGGCCAGAACAGGTCGTTCCATGCCGTGATGAAGGTGATCACGGCCAGGGCCGCCAGGGCCGGTTTGGCCACCGGCAACACCACCCGGAAGAACACCGCGAACCTGGAGCAACCGTCGATCCGGCCGGCCTCCTCCAGCTCCCTGGGGAAGGACTGGAAGAACGACGTCATCAGGTAGATGCCGACCGCCGAGCTCAGCTGGGGCACGATCAGCGCGCCCAGGGTGTCGGTCAGCCCGGCCTCGTTGAAGATGAGGAACGTCGGGATCACGGTGAGCTGGAACGGGATCAGCGCCGTGGCGATGACCAGGACGAGCACGAGCCGGGAGCCGACGAAGCGGATGCGGGCGAAGGCGTACCCGGCCATCCCGCACAGCACCACCTGGGCCGCCACGATGGAGCCCGAGACCAGCACGCTGTTGAGGAACCAGCGCGGGAAGTCGGAACCCTCCAGCACGGTGCGGTAGCCGCCCAGGTCGACGGCCTCCGGCCAGATCGGCGGCGGGAAGCGGTTGAGCTCCGCCTGGCTCATCAGCGAGCTGAGCACCATCCACACGAACGGCAGCACGGTGACGATCGACATCGGGAGCAGCAGCAGGTGCCACCCGCTGGGCAGCAGACGACGTCTCACCGCATCGCCCCTCTCCGGCGGGCCACCAGCAGTCCGGTGACGACGAGCAGCAGCGTGCCGGCGAACAGCGTGTAGGCGACGGCCGCGCCGTAGCCCGCGGTGAAGTACGTGAAGGCGAGCTGCCAGATGTAGTAGACGATGGTGACGGTGGCGTTGGCCGGTCCGCCCTTGGTGGTCGTCATCACGAGGTCGAAGAACTGCAGCACGTCGATGACCCCCCAGATGGCGAGGAAGACCGTCATATGGCGGACCGACGGCACGATGACGTGCCGGAAGACGGCCCACCGGCCCGCCCCGTCGATGGCGGCCGCCTCCAGGATCTCCTTGTTGATCTCCTGCAGCGCCGCCAGGTAGATCACCACCGTGAACCCGAACCGGGTCCAGAAGAAGATCGCGGTCAGCACCAGCATGGCCTGCGACGGGCTGCTCAGCAGACCTTGGGCGGGCAGCCCCACCTTGACCAGCATGCCGTTGAGCAGCCCGAAGTCGCGGTCGAAGATGTAGCCCATGAGCAGCCCCGCCGAGGTGGCCGAGGCGATGTAGGGCACCAGGAAGCAGGTCCGGTAGAAGCCGATGCCGCGCACCCTGCGGTTCAGCAGCACCGCCACGAGCAGCCCCGCCGCCAGCGACGCCGGCAGGTAGCAGAACAGCAGCAGCCCCGTGTTGCGCAGCGCCTGGTGGAAGACCGGGTCGGCGACCAGGGCCCGGTAGTTGTCCAGGCCGACGTTGCGGCCGCTCGACATGAGGTCGGAGTCGGTGAAGGACAGGGCGAGCGCCCACACCATCGGGATCAGCGAGAAACCGAGGATGATCAGCGTCGCGGGGCCGGCGAACCCCCACCCGGTGAGGTTGTCGGCCAGCTTGCGCCGGTCCCGCGGCTGGGCCCGGCCGGTCGCCCGGCCGAGCGCCGGCGCGGTGCTCGTCATGATCCCGGTACGGCCAGCGCCGCGTCGGTCTTGGCCGCCGCCTCCGTCAGCGCCGCCCTGGCGTCGGCCTTGCCCAGCAGGGTCTTGGCGATGGCGTCGGCGACGAACGACGAGACGCGCGGATACTTGGTGGTCGGCGGCCGCACCCGTTTGGCGTTGGCCAGGTTGGCCGAGATGACGTCGATGCCGGGGTACTTCTTCAGGTAGTCCTGGTAGCCCGGCAGCTCGCTGATCGAGGCCCGGATCGGCAGCGACCCGGTGTCGGTCATCCACTGCAGTTGCTGCTCGGCGGCCGTCAGCCAGGCGAGGAAGGTGGCGGAGGCCCGCACCCGCCGCTCGTCGTGCTCGAAGACCACCCAGTTGTCGGGTCCGGAGATGGTCTCGTGGTTGCCGCCGGTGCCGGGGAGGGGGACGACGCCGTAGTCGAGCCCGGCGGCCTGCAGGTCGGGCAGCACCCAGGGGCCGGACATGAAGAACGCCAGCCGGCCCGACTCGAAGAGCTTCTGTCCCTTCTCCGCCGGGCTGGAGTCGAGATAGAGGGACTTATCCGTTATCGCCATGTCGCGCAGCAGGCCCAGCGCGCGCAGCCCGGCGTCGCCGTGGAAGGCCGCCTTCTTGCGGTCGGGGGTGAGGATGTCGCCGCCGGCCTGCCACAGCATCGGCCACAGCCCCCACACGGCCTCCTCGCTGCCGCTGATGGCCCAGGTGGCGCCGAAGACGCCGGCCTTGGCGTCGGTGGTCTTCCTGGCCATGGCGCGGAAGTCGTCCCAGGTCCAGTCGGGGCCTGGAGGTTCGAGCCCCGCCTCGGCCAGCAGCTTCGCGTTGTAGAGCACCACCATGTTGTCGACGACGGCGGGGAAGCCGATGACCTTGCCCTCGACGGTGACCGCCTCCCGCTCACTGGCCCAGAAGTCGTCCCAGCGGATGCCGGGGTCCTTGACGAACTCGGTGAGGTCGGCGGTCTTGGGGTTGCGTGCGATGTTGGGCGCCCACGAGCCGTACAGGTAGGCGATGTCGGGGTGGGCGTCCGAGGTCAGCGCCGCCGTGATCTTGGGCAGCATGCCGTCGGCCGTCACGCCGCCGGACGTGGTCTTCACCCTGATGTCCGGGTGGGTCTCGTTGAAGCGGGTGACGAGCTTCTCCACGGACTTGGCGGAGGCGTCCTCCTGGCCGTGCCACATGACGATCTCGACCGGGCCGCCCGCCTGCTCTTTCGCGCCGCCGCCGCAGCCCGCCGCCAGCAGGACTGTGGCGGCCACCGCCGCGGTCACGGTGCTGATTCTCATCGAATGCCCTCCGGAAGCAGGTCGCCGTGGGCGGCGATCATGTCGTCGACGAGGTCGTGGATCTGCTGGAGCGTGAGCGTGGCCGAGGTGTTGGGGTCGAGCATGGCGGCGTGGTAGACGTGGTCGCGGCGGCCCTCCAGGGCTGCCCGCACGGTCAGCTCGCCGACGTTCAGGAAGGTCTGGTTGAGCGCGGCGAGCTGCGGGGGCAGGGCTCCGACGCGGGTGGGCCGCATTCCGGCGCGGTCCACCAGGCAGGGCACCTCGACGCAGGCCCCGGCCGGCAGGTTGGCGATAAGGCCGTCGTTGCGGACGTTGCCGTGCACCACCCGGGGGGTGCCCGTCTCGATGGAGTGGATCACTTCCGAGGCCAGCTCCATGACGGGGGTGATCTCCACCCCCTGACCGGCCGCCAGGCGCGCCCGGGTCTCGGCGAAGGTGTCGAGGTTCTCCCGGGACCACTGCAGGTAGATCTCGACGGGGATGCGGTACCGCTCGACCTGGTCGTCGTGGCGCAGGAACCACGGCAGGTACTCGGAGCCGTGTTCGCTGGACTCGGTGGGGAAGTGGCCGAGGCGGCGGTACAGCTCCACCCGTACGGTCCTGCGCAGTTCGGGGTCGCGGGCGATGACCTCGTCCAGCACCGGGTAGAGGCTCTCGCCGCGGTGCTCGAAGCGCAGCACGAACGCCTGGTGATTGACGCCGGCGGTGACGTACGAGATCTCCTCCTCGGGCACGCCGACGAGGGAGGCGAGGCGGGCCTGGGTGTCGCGTACCGAGTGGCACAGGCCGACGACCCGCTGGAACGAGGTGCCCTCGTAGACGGCTCGCGGGATCATCGACATGGGGTTGGTGTAGGTGAGCAGCAGCGCGTGCGGCGCGAGTTCGGCCAGGTCCTCGCCGATGGCCACCATCACCGGGATGGTGCGCAGGGCGCGGAAGATGCCGCCGATGCCGAGCGTGTCACCGATCGTCTGGCGCAGGCCGTAGCGGCGGGGGATCTCGAAGTCGGTCTGGGTGGCGGCGTGACCGCCGACGGCGATCTCGTTGATGACGTAGTCGGCGCCGTCGAGCGCGGCACGCCGGTCGAGGCGGGCCTCCACCTTGGCGGGCCTGCCCAGCGCGCCGGCCATCCAGGTGGCCATCGCCTCGGCGGTCGCGAGGCGGTCGGGGTCGATGTCGTGCAGGACGAGGGTGGAATCCCCTAGTTCTGGAAAAGTCAGGATGTCCGAGAGGACGTTCTTGGTGAATTCGACGCTGCCGGCGCCGAGGAACACGATGCGTGCCATGGGGCTCTTCCCTTGTGGAGCACGGCGGGCGCGCGGCCCGCTGAACTGGCGAGTATAGCCTTTTGTCCGTTTTTCCAGCGGTCGTTCCGCTGTGCGGAATCTCTGTCACAGGGTGGCGACGCGGCGCCCCGAACCGCCGCTCGCTCTTCACGGTGTCGTTCACGCTGACCCGCGCGCGGAGCCCGGGGGCTTCGAGGGGGCGGCGTCCCGCCCTCGTCGCGCCCGGCGGGCTGCCTGCACGGCGTCATCTTCCCTCCATGCCCTTGTATTCCGCATTGCAGAACAGGGTTCTGAATCTGGAACAGGACATCATGACGGCCTGAGCGTGTCAAGAAGCCGCTACGCCGAGCCTGGATGACCAAGAAGCTGCTGTTGTTCCGAATAATGGAATGCTAGACCGCTATGAGGAATATTGGTAGGTTCTCCTGGCGAGTGCGGGCGCGCCACCGCCACCCCCGCGCCGCTGCGACCCACCATCGCGGCCCGCACCATCGCGGCCCGCACCCTCGCGGCCCGCACCATCGCGATCCGCACCATCGCGGCCCGCACCCTCGCGATCCGCACCCTCACGGCCCGCACTGCGCGCGACCCGCGCGACCACCACCGTCGCGGCGGCGGCTTCGGGACCCGCACCGCTGCGCCCGCTCCAGAGGAGATCCGCCGATGAAGACAGCCCCAGCCGGGGAGCCCATGGACGCCGCCGTGCTGCGCGAGCTGCGCGCCATCGTCGGCGCGGACCATGTACGGCACGCCGACGGTGACGTGACCGCCTACGCCCAGGACGCCACCCCGCTCTTCCACTCCCGCCCCAGCGCCGTCGTCCACCCGGCCTCCACGGAGGAGGTCGCGGCCGTGCTCCGGCTGGCCAGCGCGCGCTCCATCCCCGTCGTGCCACGCGGCGCGGGCTCCAACCTGTGCTCAGGGACCGTCCCCGTGGCCGGTGGCATCGTGCTGGTGCTGACCCGGCTCGACCGCATCCTCGAGCTCAGCGCCGACGAACTGCTGGCCGTCTGCCAACCCGGCGTGACCTGCGCGGCGCTCGCCGACGCCGCCGCCGCGCGCGGCCTGCTGTACGCCCCCGACCCCGGCAGCAGGAGCGTGGCCACCATCGGAGGGACGGTCGCCACCTGCGCGGGCGGCCTGCGCGGCCTCAAGTACGGCGTGACCCGCAACTACGTGCTCGGCACCGAGACCGTGCTGGCCAGCGGCGAGGTCATCCGCACCGGCGGCCGGCTGTGGAAGGACGTCGCCGGCTACGACCTGACCCGCCTCCTCACCGGGTCCGAGGGCACCCTCGGCGTCATCACGGAGGTGACCCTCGCCCTGTTGCCCGCCCCGCCCGCCGGCGGCAACGGCCTGGCGTACTTCCCCGGCCTCGCCGACGCCGGCCGCGCGGTCGCCGACATCATCGCCGCGGGCATCGTCCCGGCGACACTGGAGTTCCTCGACGCCAGGTGCATCGGGGCGGTCGAGGAGTTCGCCCGGCTGGGGCTGCGACACGACGCGGGCGCACTGCTGATCTTCGGCGACGACGGCGAGCCCGCGGCCGTCGCCCGGCGGCTCGAGCGCATGGCCGAACTGTGCCAGGCCAGGGGCGCGATCGAGGCCACCGTGGCCGGCCGGGCCGCCGAGTCGGAGGCGCTGCTGGCCGCGCGCCGGTGCACGCTCCCGGCGCTGTCCCGGCTCGGCTCGATCACCCTCCTGGAGGACGTCGGCGTGCCGCGCCCGCGCATCGCCGCGATGGTCGACCACATCGACGCGATCGCCGACCGGCACGACGTCACCATCGCCACCTTCGGGCACGCCGGCGACGGCAACCTGCACCCGACCTGCGTCGTCGAAGCGGGCGACGACGAGGCGATCGAGCGCGCCCACCGCGCCTTCGCGGAGATCTTCCGTACGGCGATGAGCCTGGGCGGCACCATCACCGGCGAGCACGGCGTCGGCGCGGCCAAGCTGCCCTACCTCGCCGAACGGCTGGGCGCTGCCCAGCTGGACCTGCTGCGCCGGATCAAGGCGGCGTTCGACCCCGCCGGCGTCCTCAACCCCGGAAAGGTGGGCTCGTGACCGGATTCACCCCCGACCTGCTCAACCGCTGCATCTCCTGCGGCTTCTGCCTGCCCGCGTGCCCGACGTACGCGCTGACCAAGGACGAGACGTCCTCGCCGCGCGGCCGCATCAACCTCATGCGCGCACTGGACGAGGGCGCCCTGCCCGCCGACGACCTGCGACTGCGGGAGGAGGCGAGCTTCTGCCTGGGCTGCCGCGCGTGCGAGACGGTCTGCCCGGCCGGGGTCCGGTACGGGGCGCTGCTGGAGGAGTGGCGGGACCGGCAGTGGCAGGGCGCCGACCGGCCGCTCGTCGCGCGGCTACTGATGTTCGCGGTGAACGCCCGCTGGCGCGTGCGGCTCCTCGGCCTGCTACGCCGCCACGCCCGGACCCGCGCCAAGCCGGCCGGTCCGCACCTGATGCTCGGCTGCTTCGAACGGGCGCTCTACCCGCGGGTCAGCCGATCGGCGCTGCGGCTGCTGCCCGAGCTGGCCGCTCCCGCGTCCCAGGGCTGCTGCGGCGCCCTGCACGCGCACAACGGCGACTCCGAACGCGGTCGGAGGATGGCCGTCGAACTGGGCGAACGACTGCCGGGCACGATCGTCACCACCTCCGGCGGCTGCGCGGCCCACCTCGCCGACGCCCTCGGCCGCGACCGGGTCAAGGAACTGTCGGAGTACGTCACCTCCCGCCCCCCGACCGACCACCCACCGAAGCCTCCCGCCGATCCACCCCCCACCCCGCCGACCGATCACCCACCGAAGCCTTCAACCAGTCGCCAGCCGGGGCCGCCTGCTGGTCGTCCGCCGCTGCCTTCGGGCGGCTGTGAGCCGGGTGCGTCGGGTGGTCGTTCGCTGGAGCCTCCTGGTGGCCGGCCAGCAGGGTCGTCGGCTGGTCGGCTACCGGCGTCGTTCGCTGGTCCGCCGGCGGAGCCTTCAGCGGCGCACGGGATGTGCCCTGGGCCGTTGCGCGGGAAACCGCTGCGAATCGGCCTGCAGGACTCCTGCCACCTGCGCAACGGCCTGGGCGTGTGGCGTGAGCCGCGAGCGCTGCTGGAGCGGATCGGTGAATACGTCGAACTGCCGTCGGCCGGCACCTGCTGTGGCGCGGCCGGCAGCTACGCCCTCGTCCGGCCCCGCGACAGCAGACGCGTCCTCGATGCCAAGCTGGACGAGATCGAGGCGGCGGGAGTCGACTACGTGGCTGTGGTCAACCCCGGCTGCTACCGGCAGCTCGCCCAGGGCCTGCGCCGCAGAAGATCGGCCGTGCGAGCCGTGCACCTCGCCGAACTCCTGACCGGCACGGCCTCTACCACCACGGCCTCTACCACCACGGCCTCTACCACCACGGCCTCTACCACCACGGCCTCTACCACCACGGCCGACAGCCACCCGTGCGAACATCACGACGGATGGCCACCGTGACACCCGCGCCCACCCATGTGATTGCTCACGACAAGCTGTCGCCGCACCCCCTGACCAGCGTCCGTACGGATCGGCGCGACGTTGTTGCCGTGCCGTCTGGCGTTCGTCATGTGGGTCGATGCGATGTTGTGGCCGTGCCGTCTGGCGTTCGGCGTGTGGCTCGACGCTTGTTGCCGCACCCCCTGACGGGGCGTCCGTACGGACCTGGGTGCCCCTTGCCTCTGCGGCTGACGTGATCTCCTGGCATGCCGCCGCTCGCAGCCGTCAGACAGGTGCGCCCGAACCCCGGCTGCGGGCTCAGGCTCTTGGTCCTGGCCCGCGGGATCGTCCCGAAAGCCGATCGCGAGGGGTTCGGCGTCGTCAGGGGTAGTCGTCGTCGATCTCCAGGCCCTCCTGCTCCAGCGCCTCCTTGACCACTCGGAAGGCGAGGCCGGGAGCGTAGCCCTTGCGGGCGAGCATGGCGGCGAGCCGGCGGGTGCGGGCCTGGGTGTCGAGGGTGCGGGTGGAGGCGAGCTTGCGCTCCACGAGGCGGCGGGCCGTCTCGAGCTCCTGGTCGGGGTCGAGCCGCTCGACGGCCTCGTTGACCGTCTCGGAGTCGACCCCGCGGTGCCGGAGCTCGGCGGCCAGGGCTCGTTTGGCCAGACCACGGCCGTGGTGGCGGGAGTCGACCCACGCCTCGGCGAACGCCTCGTCGTCGATGAGCCCCAGCTCGGAGAACCGGTCGAGGACCGCCTCGGCCGCCTCCTCCGGCACGTCGCGCTTACGCAGGGCCTGTGCCAGCTGGGCGCGGGTCTTGGGGGCCATCGTCAGCAGGCGGAGGCAGATGGCTCGGGCCACCGCCTCGGGGTCGGCGTCCGGCGCGGTGGTGGCCGCCGGGTCTTCATCAGGTGCGTCGGGCAGCCGCCCGGTGGTTCGGCTCGTAGCCCGGCTTCGCTTCCCGCCTCCGCGGCTGCCCGGCCGCCGGCCGCGACGAGGCTTGGGTGCGCCCTCCGGCCCGCTCTCCTCATCGGAGGGAAGCAAGGGGGCCGGTGACCACCAGGGGGCATCGTCGGCCTGCGGGGGAGCCTCCGCACCCGCGGGTGGCGCACCGGTGCCGAAACCAGCCATGCCCCGGTCGCTGCCGGCTTCGGAGGTTTGTCCGGCGGCCATGCGCCAACCGCCTCCCGGGCTGTCACCGCTCTTGGACGGTGTGAACCCCGGTGCGTCGCCCGGCCCCGTGTCCTGGAAGGCCGGGACGGGATCAGCTTCCCGAGCCTCCTGGCCTGGGGCTGCTCCGGCCAGGGAGGTCTCGCTGGCCGGTGTCTCGCTGGCCGGTGTCTCGCTGGCCGGTGCTTCGTGGGCCGGTGCTTTGTGGGCCGGTGCTTCGCCGTCTCGGGGCAGGGCGTGACCCGAGGCCACGACACCGCCGTGAGCCCGGTCAACGGTCGCGCCGGTGGAGGCGGTGCTCCCGTCGTGCTCCTGGGGAGCGAGAGGCGCGGGACTGTCCGCCGTTTGGCGTCTGCGTTCGCGCCACTCGCTCACCGACGGCCAGCCACCCGCGGACGGCGCAGCGGAACCACCCTGGCCGGACGAGGGGCGTGAGCCCTTCGTGCCGGATGAGTCGTCTCCCGGAGAGGGGAGGCGGCGGCTGCCACCACGGGACGGACGGGAGTGGCCGGCCTGCGGGGGAGGGGGGTCGGGCCAGGCGCCCCAGTCACGGCTGTGAGGCGCCTCTGCCGGATCGGAGTCACTCATGGGGCGATCGATCAGACGTCACCGGGCTTCGGCGTGGCGGCCTTGGAGCCACGGCCGGACGGAGCGGCGGCCGGAGCCGGAGCGGGGGCCGCGGCGGGAGCGTCGAGACGCGGGCCCACGCCGAGCTTGTCCTTGATCTTCTTCTCGATCTCGTTGGCCATGTCGGGGTGGTTCTTCAGGAAGTTGCGGGCGTTTTCCTTGCCCTGGCCGAGCTGGTCGCCCTCGTAGGTGTACCAGGCTCCGGACTTGCGGACGAAGCCGTGCTCGACGCCCATGTCGATCAGGCCGCCCTCGCGCGAGATGCCCACGCCGTAGAGGATGTCGAAGTCGGCGACCCGGAAGGGCGGGGCCATCTTGTTCTTCACGACCTTGACGCGGGTGCGGTTGCCGACCGCCTCCGTGCCGTCTTTGAGCGTCTCGATGCGGCGGATGTCCATCCGGACCGAGGCGTAGAACTTGAGCGCCTTGCCGCCGGTCGTGGTCTCCGGCGAGCCGAACATCACGCCGATCTTCTCGCGCAGCTGGTTGATGAAGATGGCGGTGGTGCCGGTGCTGCTGAGCGCGCCGGCGACCTTGCGCAGCGCCTGCGACATCAGGCGGGCCTGGAGGCCGACGTGGCTGTCGCCCATCTCGCCCTCGATCTCGGCCTTGGGCACCAGCGCGGCGACCGAGTCGATGACGATGATGTCGACGGCGCCCGACCTGATCAGCATGTCGGCGATCTCGAGCGCCTGCTCACCGGTGTCGGGCTGGGAGACCAGCAGCGCGTCGGTGTCGACGCCGAGCTTCTTGGCGTACTCCGGGTCGAGGGCGTGCTCGGCGTCGATGAACGCCGCGATGCCGCCCGCACGCTGCGCGTTGGCCACCGCGTGCAGCGCGATCGTGGTCTTGCCCGAGGACTCCGGGCCGTAGATCTCCACGATCCTGCCGCGCGGCAACCCGCCGATGCCGAGCGCGACGTCAAGGGAGATCGACCCTGTGGGGATCACCTCGATGGGAGCTCGGGCGTCATCGCCGAGGCGCATGACGGAGCCCTTGCCGAACTGCCTCTCGATCTGTGCGAGGGCGGTCTCGAGGGCCTTCTCGCGGTCGTTGATAGCCATTGGGAACTCCCCCTGCAGGGTCGTGTTCGGTCAGTCGAGTGAAAGCTACGGCCTGCCACCGACATTTTCCGTCGATGCCGAGGAAGACGTGGCCCGGCGCGTTCCATGGTAGCCGAACGACTGTTCGATCACGCCGTGAACACGCTGCGGAACACAGGGTCCGGTCGAGGCTCTGCCATGGGATCGGCCGGCCCCTGTGTTCACCGCTGAGGCCGTGCGGCGGCGTCAGCCGGATCCCGTGCTCACGGGCGAGGCCGTGCCGCGGAGTCGGCCGGACCCTGTGTTCACGGGCGAGGTCGTGCGGCGGGGTCGGCTCGCCGGAGGAGCGTCGGGGCGGGCCCGCGCCCCGCCCGCCCTATCGTGCGCGCGGACCCGCTTCGTCTCCGGGGACGGTGGCGCGCAGGACGGCGCCCGCCCTTCCGTGCGCGCGGACCCGCTGTGCCGGTTCGGAGCCGCGGCCGACGTTCATTCCCGATATTTCCCGCTATTTCGGTGTTCGGAGGTGGCGGGCGCCGCCCTGCCGGGGACAGATCCGTTGAGGGTTGGAGGCGGCGACGTGTCGAGCACGTACACCGGGGAACGGCGCACCCATCTGCGGGCTCTGGCCGAGATACTGCCCGAGCACGGACTGGTGGGCCGCATGATGGGCGGCGACGATCCGATGCTGCGGGTCTGGCATCCGGGCACGGGCCGCCAGACGATCATCTTCGCCACGCTCACCCCCGGCGGGTGGGTCTTCCTGTGGTCGTCGGGCGGGCAGGGACGTGCCGACGACCTCGATCGCACCGCCCGCGCGCTGCGGCACACCCTGGACACGCCGCCGCCGGGATGAGCCCGGACACCGCTATCGCAGGCGGGGCGGGACGTCCTCCACCTGGCAGACCGCCCGCCACACGCTCTTGGCGCTCTCTCCGTCGGCCAGCGCCTGCATCACCGTGCGGCCGTCGAGCGGGGCCAGCACGTAGTCGCGGGCCCACGAATCGGCATAAGTGTCGCCGAAGTGGGCGCGCATCCGTCTCCAGAACTCGGTCAGGCGCATCACTCAAGTATGGAACGGCGACCGGCGTGGGTAGGACATCCCCATGGCCAAGTCGTCCAAGCCTTCACCCCCGAAGACAGCCAAGATCAAGGCCAACCGCGCCAGGCGCCGCGTGCTGCGGCTCGCCCGGCGCCTCGCCGTACAGAAGGAGAAAGCCGAAAGGTCCGAACGGCACGCGGCCGTCGACAGCACGCCGCGGGCGGGCAGGCCGAGGACTCGCAGGGCGTCACGGCGCTAGCCGGGGCCCGGCCCGTCACGACGGGTCACAGCACGCGTGAGCCGTACATCTCTCCCAGGTGGTCGGCGAGCAACTCCAGACGGGCGCCGTCGGGATCGCGGAAGTAGATGGACGCGCCGCTCTCGATCTGGTGCGGCACGCCGGCCACCTCCAGCTTCCCGCGCAGCCGCTCCCAGGTGGCCGGATCGACGGAGATCGCGATGTGGTGCAGCCCGCCGAGCACCTCCCGGTAGGGGCCGAGGTCGAGCCCCGGGAAGTCGAAGAAGGCGAGCAGGTTGCCGTTGCCGATGTCGAAGAAGAAGTGGCTGGAACCCTGGTAGTCGCGGTTCTCGAAGATCTCCGTGAGCGGGAACTCGAGGAGCTCCTGGTAGAACTTGATCGTCCGCTCGACGTCCGACGAGAGCAGGGCGACGTGGTGCAGGCCGCGGGCGCTGCTCGGAGGCCGGCGCGGTAAGAGGTGGCGCTCCTTGATGCCCTCGCGGCGAGCTTCGATGGCTGCGTAGTCAATGCCCACGGTGGCTGTATGTCCGCTGCGCCGGCGCTCAACCGCCCGCCGGGGGCACAGTGCTTTTCTGTCGGTACGGCGAGGCACTATGGGCAGGTGAGCTCGCTCGACCACTTCAGCCAGGTGACCAGGCAATGGTTCGCCGGGGCCTTCGCCGCGCCCACCGCCGCGCAGGAGGGCGCCTGGGCGTCCATCGCGCGTGGGGACAACACGCTGGTCGTCGCGCCGACGGGCTCGGGCAAGACGCTGGCGGCCTTCCTGTGGTCGCTCGACCGGCTGGCGACCGGCCAGGCCGAGGGCGAGACGGAGGCGGCGCCGGGCAGGAGTCGCACCAAGGTGCTCTACGTCTCGCCGCTCAAGGCGCTGGCCGTGGACGTCGAGCGCAACCTGCGCGCCCCGCTGACCGGTCTGGAGCAGACGGCCAGGCGGCTGGGGCTGCCCGTGCCGGAGATCTCGGTGGCGATCCGGTCCGGTGACACGCCGGCCGACCACCGCAGGCGCTTCGCCGCCAAGCCGTCCGACATCCTCATCACGACGCCGGAGTCGCTGTTCCTGCTGCTCACGAGTCAGGCGCGGGAGGCGCTGCGTGGCGTGCGCACGGTCATCGTGGACGAGGTGCACGCGGTGGCCGCCACCAAGCGCGGCGCCCATCTGGCGCTGAGCCTGGAGCGGCTCGACGCGCTGCTCGACCGGCCGGCGCAGCGCATCGGGCTGTCGGCGACCGTCCGTCCGGTGAGCGAGGTCGCCGCCTTCCTCGGCGGCTCGCGGCCGGCGACCGTGGTGCAGCCGCCTTCCGACAAGCGCATCGAGATCGAGGTCGTCGTCCCCGTCGAGGACATGACGCAGACCGAGGGGGCGCCCCGCCCCGCCGACGGCGAGGAGTTCGCCGCGGAGCCGGTCAACCGGTCCATCTGGCCGCATGTCGAGGAGCACCTGTTCGACCTGATCGCGGCCCACGACTCGACGATCGTGTTCGCCAACTCCAGGCGGCTCGCCGAGCGGTTGTGCGCCCGGCTCAACGAGCTGGCCTACGACCGGGCGCGGGGTGGGGCGGACCAGGTCGACCTGTCGATCTGGGAGACCCCGGCCGACGGGTCCTCGTGGCGCACCGGCCATCAGACCGAGCGCCCTGGCGAGACCGAGCGCGCTGGTGAGGGGACCGAGCGCCCTGGCCATGAGACCGGGCGCCCGGCGGGCAGGGACGCAGCGGGCAGGGATGCGGCGGGCGGGCGCGGTGCGGCCGGCGGGCAGGCGGCGTCCGAGCCCGCGCGGCGGACGCCCGCCGAGATGATGGCCCAGGCAGGCGCGAGCAGGGGAGTGCTCTCCGAGATCGTCCGCGCCCACCACGGCTCGGTGTCGAAGGAGGAGCGCGCGCAGATCGAGGAGGCGCTCAAGTCGGGCCGGCTGCCGGCCGTGGTCGCCACCTCCAGCCTGGAGCTCGGCATCGACATGGGCGCCGTCGACCTGGTCGCCTGTGTCGAGGCTCCGCCGAGCGTGGCCAGCGGGCTGCAGCGCATCGGCCGTGCCGGTCACCAGGTGGGTGCCGTGTCCAAGGGCGTCATCTTCCCGAAATACCGGGGCGACCTGGTGCAGACGGCCGTGGTGGCCGAGCGGATGAAGAGCGGCGAGATCGAGGAGCTGCGTTATCCGCGCAACCCCCTCGACGTGCTGGCGCAGCAGATCGTGGCGATGACCGCGCTCGACGAGTGGACCGTCGACGAGCTGGAGAGCGTGGTCAAGCGGGCCGCCCCCTACGCGACGCTGCCGCGGTCCGCGCTGGAGGCCACCCTCGACATGCTGGCCGGGCGCTATCCGAGCGAGGAGTTCGCCGAGCTGCGGGCGCGCGTGGTGTGGGATCGGGTCACGGGCACGCTGCGCGGCCGGCCCGGCGCGCAGCGGCTCGCGGTCACCAACGGCGGCACGATCCCCGACCGCGGCACGTTCGGCGTGTTCCTCGTCGGGGAGAAGGCCTCCCGGGTCGGCGAGCTGGACGAGGAGATGGTCTACGAGTCGCGGGTCGGCGACGTGTTCGTGCTCGGCGCGACGTCGTGGCGCATCGAGGACATCACGGCCGACCGGGTGCTGGTCTCGCCGGCTCCCGGCCAGCCGGGCAAGCTGCCCTTCTGGCATGGCGACGCCCCCGGGCGTCCCGCCGAGCTGGGCCGCGCCATCGGCTCCTTCCTGCGCGAGCACGCGGGCGGCGGCTCCGGCGAGCGCCTGCGCGCGGCGGGTCTCGACGCGTACGCCGCGGCCAACCTGCTGTCCTACCTGGCGGAGCAGCGCGAGGCCACCGGCTATGTGCCAGACGACCGGACCCTGCTCGTGGAGCGCTTTCATGATGAGCTGGGCGACTGGCGCGTGGTCATCCACTCCCCGTACGGGGCCCGGGTGCACGCCCCCTGGGCGCTGGCGATCAACCGGCGGCTGCGCGAGCGTTACGGCGTCGACGTGCAGGCCGTGCACTCCGACGACGGGATCGTGCTGCGCATCCCCGACACGCTGGCCGAGCCGCCGTCCGACGTGGCGGCGTTCGACCCGGAGGAGATCGAGCAGATCGTCACCGAGGAGCTCGGCGGGTCGGCGATGTTCGCGTCGCGGTTCAGGGAGTGCGCCGGCCGTGCGTTGCTGCTGCCCCGCCGCACGCCCGGGCGGCGCAGCCCGCTCTGGCAGCAGCGCCAGCGGGCGGCTCACCTGCTGGGGGTGGCCTCGCGCTACGCCTCGTTCCCGATCGTGCTGGAGACGATGCGCGAGTGCCTGCAGGACGTGTTCGACGTGCCGGGGCTGGTGCGGCTCATGCGCGACATCGCCGCGCGCACCGTGCGCGTCGTCGAGGTGGAGACGTCGCAGGCCTCGCCGTTCGCGGCGTCCCTGCTGTTCCACTACGTGGGCGCCTTCATGTACGAGGGCGACGCGCCGCTGGCCGAACGCCGGGCGCAGGCACTGGCGCTCGACACCACGCTGCTGGCCGAGCTGCTCGGCCAGGCCGACCTGCGGGAGCTGCTCGACCCTGACGTGATCTCCGACGCCGAGCGTGAGCTGGCCCGGCTCGACCGGCCGTTGCGCGACGTGGAGGACCTCGCCGACCTGCTCCGTTCGCACGGCCCGCTGCTGCCTCCCGACGTGAGCGTGCGTGGCGGCGACCCGGCCTGGCTGGAGGAGCTCGAACGGGCCCGGCGGGCCATCCGGGTGCGGATCGCGGGTGAGGAGCAGTGGGCGGCCATCGAGGACGCCGCCAGGATGCGTGACGCGCTGGGCGTGCCGCCGCCGGTCGGGGTTCCCCACGCGTTCCTGGAGCCCGTGCCCGACCCGCTGGCCGACCTGCTCGCCCGGCACGCCCGGACGCGTGGCCCGTTCGAGGCGGGCACGGCGGCGGCCAGGTTCGGGCTGGGGGTGGCGGTCGTCGGCGACGCGCTGCACCGTCTGGCCGCCTCGGGGCGGTTGGTCGCCGGCGAGTTCAGGCCGGGCGGCCGGGGTGCCGAGTGGTGCGACGCCGGGGTGCTGCGCATGCTGCGGCGCAGGTCGCTGGCCCGGTTGCGCAAGGAGGTGGAGCCAGTCCCGGCGGAGACGCTCGCCGTCTTCCTGTCCGCCTGGCACGGCGTCACCGGCGTGTCCGGCGTGGGGGCCTCCGGCCTTCCGGGCGGGTCCGGCACGGCGGGTGGTGGTTCGGCGGGTGGTGGTTCGGCGGGTGGTGGTTCGGCAGGTGCCGGTCCGGCGGGCGGTGGGTCGGCAGGTGCCGGTCTGGCGGGCGGCGGTCCGGCAGGTGGCGTGGGAGCGTGGGGCGGTCCGCAAGGCAGAGCCGGTGCCGTCGGTGGCCCGTACGGTGAGCCGCCTGGCGCCGGTGGGGTGGGGGCCGCTCGGGCGATGGACGCGCTGGTGCACGCGATCGAGCAGCTCCAGGGCGCCGCCGTGCCGGCTTCGGCACTGGAGACGCTGGTGCTGCCGTCAAGGGTGCCCGGCTACCATCCGGCACTGCTCGACGAGCTGACCTCCTCCGGAGAGGTGATCTGGACGGGGCAGGGGTCGTTGCCGGGCGGTGACGGATGGGTGTGCCTCTACTTCGCCGACACGGCGCCGCTGCTGCTGCCCGAGCCGGGCGAGGTCACCATGACGCCGCTGCACCAACAGGTGCTGGAGGCGCTCGGCGGGGGCGGGGCGCTGTTCTTCCGCGGCCTGTCCGACCGGCTCGGCTCGCTCGACGACGGCGCGCTGACCACGGCGCTGTGGGACCTGGTATGGGCGGGGCGGGTGTCGGGTGACACGCTGGCGCCGCTGCGGGCCACGCTCGGCTCCGGGCGGCCCGCCCACCGCCCGGCGACGACGCGGCGGCGCCGGGCCGTGCTGCCCACGCGGAGCGGGCCGCCGACCGTGGGCGGGCGGTGGTGGCTGCTGCCCGAGCCGGGCGGCGACGCGACGATGCGGGCGCAGGCACAGGCGGAGGTGCTGCTCGAACGGCACGGCGTGGTGACCCGGGGAGCGGTGACGTCCGAGCGGTTGCCCGGCGGGTTCACGCCGGTCTACCAGGTGTTGCGCGCCTATGAGGAGAGCGGGCGGTGCCGCCGGGGCTATTTCGTGGAAGGGCTCGGGGGAGCGCAGTTCGCGCTGCCGGGGGCGGTGGACCGCATGCGCGCCATGGCGCCGGGGATCGCGCCGGGGGCTCGGGGCGGCGCGGGCGCGTCGGAGGGCTGGGCCGACGGGGACGGCCTGTCGCCGCGGGTGCCA
Source organism: Nonomuraea indica (assembly GCF_002850745.1). Taxonomy (GTDB): domain Bacteria; phylum Actinomycetota; class Actinomycetes; order Streptosporangiales; family Streptosporangiaceae; genus Nonomuraea; species Nonomuraea indica. The sequence continues at coordinate 44,332 of NZ_KZ559476.1, read as the reverse complement.
GGCCGTGACGACGGTGGCCGTGATGACGGTGGCCGTGATGACGGTAGCCGTGGCGCGGGTCCCGGTGGGTCCCGGCAGCACCACCGCCCTGCGGGTCCCGGCGGGGCCCGCAGGGCGGTGGTCCTGGCCGCCGCCGATCCCGCGAACCCGTACGGAGCCGCGTTGCCGTGGCCGGCGCATCCCGGTGACGTCTCGCACAAGCCCGGCCGTAAGGCGGGGGCGCTCGTCGTGCTGGTCGACGGGTTCCTGGTGCTCTACGTCGAACGCGGCGGCAAGACGCTGCTGTCGTTCACCGACGGCGAGCGGCTCAGGCCCGCCGTGGACGCGCTCGCGCTGGCCGTGCGTGACGGGGCGCTGGGCAAGCTGACGGTCGAGCGGGCCGACGGCGCCTCGATCGTGGACACGCCGTTGGGCGCCGCGCTGGAGGAGGCGGGGTTCCACCCGACACCCCGAGGGCTGCGGCTGCGGGCCTGACCGGCTGCGACCCGCTGAGACCCGGGGCTCCGGAGGCGTCCCTGAGGGCCTGGGAGTCTTCGGGGACGCCCGAGGCGGGGCACTGCGGTGCGGGGGCCCGGGTGTGCCGGGGTGGGCGGACCGGGGGAGTGGCGACGCGCGAACGGGAGCCTTTGCGGATGTATGTGGGCAATTCTCGTGCGGCCGGGAATATCCAGTCGAATGAAGAGATGATGACCCATAAGACACGCTTGATAACGCGTTTGCTTGCTCGTGACCTGTTCGACGCATAACCTCGACGGCAGTGAGGGAGTTACTCCGCGCAGCGGATTGCCATACCGGTGAACTGACAGACGAACGAGCTTGGTCGATCGAGACAGACGAGGTGCCGGTGGCCCAGGTCGGCGCCCGGTCAGCCTTGGCGTGCGTGACACGCGTCGCTGTGTCGGCGCGGCGTTGCCGCCGACCGGCTTTCCGCTGTGCACAGGTGACCCCTCCCGCAATTGACCGGCCGCCTTTCGAGGTGTGACGAGGCGAGGAGGGCAGGGCGCACATGGGGCCGCTTGTCGTGGTGCTTTCAGTGGCGGTGCTCCTGCTCACGTTCGGGATGATCGGCGCGCTGTGGGTGGTGGTGCGGCGGACGTCCGGCGGCGTTCCCCAGGCGTTCACACCCACCCCCGAGCAGGTGCAGGCCGTCAACGAGGAGCTGGAGCAGGCCCGCCAGGAGGCCGGTGAGATCCGCGGGAAGGCCCGGTCCGACGCCGAGGAGATCCTGCGCCGGTCGGAGGCGGCGGCCGAGAGCGCCGTGCAGATGCGGCGCGAGGTCGAGGGGGAGAGCCGGATACTCAAGTCCGAGCTCAAGGAACTGCGGGCCGACCTCGAACGCCGCGAGGGCCGCCTGGCCGAGCGTGAGCAGCGGCTCGACGAGGAGGCCCGCAGGCAGGCCGAACGCGAGCGCAAGCTGGCCGAGACCGAGATCGAGCTGGCCGACCGGCGGGCCGAGCTGCTGCAGGTGGAGGACGAGCGGCGGGCCATCCTCGAACGGGTCGCCGGGCTGACGGCGGAGCAGGCCAAGGCCGAGCTGGTCATGGAGATCGAGAACCATGCCAAGCGCGAGGCCGCCCTCATCATCCGGCAGATCGAGGGCGAGGCCCGCCGGGAGGGCGAGAAGCGCGCGACCAAGATCGTGACGTTGGCGATGCAGCGACTGGCGGCCGAGCAGACGGCGGAGTCGGTGGTGAGCGTGCTGCACCTGCCGGGTGACGAGATGAAGGGGCGCATCATCGGTCGCGAGGGGCGCAACATCCGGGCGTTCGAGTCGACCACCGGCGTCAACCTGATCATCGACGACACCCCCGAAGCGGTGCTGCTGTCGTGCTTCGACCCGGTACGACGGGAGACGGCCAGGCTGACCCTCGAGAAGCTGGTGCTCGACGGCCGCATCCACCCGCAGCGCATCGAGGAGGCCCACGAGCGCAGCCGGGCCGAGGTCCAGGACCTGTGCGCCCGGGCCGGCGAGGACGCCCTGGTCGAGCTCGGCATCACCGACATGCATCCGGAGCTGACGCTGCTGCTCGGCCAGCTCCGCTACCGCACCTCCTACGGGCAGAACGTTCTCAAGCACCTCATCGAGTCGGCCCACATCGCCGGCATCATGGCGGCCGAGCTCAAGCTGGACCAGCGGCTGCTGAAGCGCTGTGCGCTGCTGCACGACATCGGCAAGGCGCTCACGCACGAGGTGGAGGGCAGCCACGCGCTCATCGGGGCGGAGATCGCCCGCCGCTACGGCGAGTCGGAGGACGTGGTGCACGCCATCGAGGCCCACCACAACGAGGTGGAGGTCCGCACCGTCGAGGCGGTGCTGACCCAGGCGGCCGACGCCGTCAGCGGCAGCCGCCCCGGGGCCCGGCGTGAGTCGCTGGAGGCGTACGTCAAGCGGCTGGAGCGGCTGGAGCAGATCGCGCAGTCCTACGACGGGGTCGACAAGGTCTTCGCCATGCAGGCCGGGCGGGAGATCCGCGTCATGGTCAAGCCCGACGCGATCGACGACATCCAGGCGCAGGTCATCGCCCGCGACGTGGCCAAGCAGGTGGAGGAGGAGCTGACCTACCCCGGCCAGATCCGCATCACCGTGGTGAGGGAGTCCCGCGCCACAGAGTTCGCCCGCTGACCGTCCAGCGGATCGCGGAAGGCCGCCCCCTACGGGTGGAGGGTCGCATCCGGGGCAGGAGCCCCGCATCTGACCGTCCGTTCCGAAGGGGGAGGACATGAGCGAGGGGTACGACCGGGTCGCGATCGTCACGGGCGCCGACTCCGGCATCGGCAAGGCGACGGCCGTGGCGCTGGCCGAGCAGGGGTTCGACGTGGGCATCACGTTCCACGAGGACAGCGACGGGGCCGAGGACACGGCCGCCGCGGTACGCGAGCTGGGCAAGGCCGCCGCGTTGCGCCGCCACGACCTGACCGACCCCGAACGCGCCGCGGCGGTGGTCGACGACCTGGCCGAGGAACTGGGCGGGCTGGGAGTGCTGGTCAACAACGCCGGCACCGGCAGTGCCGAGCCGGTGCTGGACATGAGCTACCACCGGTGGCGGGAGGTCGTCGCGGTGGACCTCGACGGACCGTTCCTGTGCGCGCAGCGGGCCGCCCGGCGCATGATCGGCTCGGGGCGCGGCGGCCGGATCGTCAACGTGACCAGCGTGCACGAGGAGTATCCCCGCGTGGGGTCCGGGCCGTACTGCGCGGCCAAGGGCGGGCTGCGGATGCTGAGCCGGGTGCTGGCGCTGGAGCTGGCGGAGTTCGGGATCACGGTCAACACCGTGGCGCCCGGGGAGATCGCCACACCGATGACGGGTCAGGAGGACCTGCCTCCGCAGACGGGCACCCGGCCCGGCTACCCGATCGCGCGTGCCGGTGACGCCCGCGAGGTGGCGGCGGTGGTGACGTTCCTGGCCGGTCCGGGCGCCTCGTACGTGACAGGGGCGTCGCTGTTCGTGGACGGCGGCCTCGGGCTGATGGGTCCCCAGGCCGCGGGCGCCCTCAGCTCGGGAGAGTGGCGCAAGGGCTAGGCCCGGCGACGCTCAGGTGAAGATCTGCTGGTAGAAGGCCAGCTCGGCGGCAAGGGCGGTGGCCCGGGTCTCGGCGCGCCGGAACCCGTGCGACTCGCCCTCGAACGTCAGGTAGGTGCACGGCACGCCGCGCTCCGACAGGGCGTCGGCGAAGGCGGCCGACTGCTCGGGCGGCACGACCGGATCGTCCAGCCCCTGCAACAGCAGCATCGGGCAGGACACGCCGTCGACCAGGGCGAGTGGTTCGCGGGTGGCGTAGAGGTGCGGGTCCTCGGGCCCGACGAGCCACTCCACGTAGCGGGACTCGAAGTCGTGGGTGTGGGCGTTGAGCGGCGCCAGCGCGCTCACGCCGTAGTAGGACACGCCGCCCGCGAACGCACCGGACCGGCAGCAGGCCGCCATCACGGTCCAGCCTCCGGCGCTGCCGCCGCGCACCGCGATGCGGGCCGGGTCGGCCAGCCCTTCGGCGGCGAGCCACTCGGCCGCCGCGATGGTGTCCTCGACGTCTACGACGCCCCACTGGCCTCTGAGCCGTTCGCGGTAGGCCCGGCCGTAGCCGGTGGACCCGCCGTAGTCGACGCTGAGCACGCCGATGCCGCGCGAGGTGAGCAGCGCCTTGCCGAGGTCGAGCGCCGTGGTGTCGTGCGAGGTCGGCCCGCCGTGCACGAAGATCACGTACGGTGGGGGCTCCGAGGGGCTCACGGCCGGGTTGGCCGGAGGGTAGAGCCGGGCGTGCACGTGGCGCCCGAACCGCCCGGGGAGCTCCACCCGGCGCGGCACGGGCAGATAGGCGATGTCGGGCAGCTCGGCCACATCGCGGCGCAGCCCTTCCACCCGTCCCGTCACGGTGTCGACCCGGACGACCGACCGCGGCACGGCCGGGCCGTACCCCACCCCGACGAGGGTCGCGCCGTCCACGGCCAGCGCGGGATCCCAGCCCTCGTAGGGCACGTCGAGGCCGGTCAGCTCGCCGGAGGCCGGATCGAGCAGCCCCAGCCGCAGGTCGCCGCGCCCGTGCAGCACCGCGAGCCGCCCGTCGGGCAGCACCGCGTACGGGCGGCCGCCCAGTTGCCACAGCGGCCAGGCGAACTCCTCCTCGGCGGGGAAGAGCGCCTGGGGAGAGGTGCCGTGGACGCCGATCTGGTAGAGGTTCCACCAGCCGGACCAGTCGGAGATCAGGTAGAGGTGGTCGTCGTCCTTCCACTGCGGTGCGAGGACCGACTCGGCCGTGCCGCCCCTGACCGTCCATGACGCGCCGTCGGCCAGGCGGGTGACGCGCACCTCGGTGCCGTTCCACGGCATGCGCGGATGGTTCCAGCACACGTAGGCGAGATGCCGCCCGTCGGGGGAGATCGCGGGGGAGGCGTAGAAGTCGGCGCCGGCGGCGTGCTCGCGCGCCTGGCCGCCGTCGAGCGGGATGGAGACGATGGCGCGTGACACCTTGCCGTCGTCGTGGTGGTGCTCGCGGACGCACCACACGTGGCCGTCGTGGACGAGCAGGTCGGCGTAGCGGCAGCCGTCGTCGGGGGTGAGCGGGTCGGGCGTGGCGTCGCGCAGCAGGTAGAGGCGCTGGTCGGCGAGGTTGGCGAAGACGACCTCGCCGGCGGGGGTCACCGTGTAGGGCCGTCCGCCGTACTCGTGGACGCGCGTGCGGGCGTTCCACGGGGCGGGCAGCAGCTCGGCGCGGGTGCCGTCGGTGGCGCGGCGCATGACCGTCGTGCGGCCGCCCTCGTCGGGCCGGTCCTCCGTCCACCACACCTGGCCGTCGAGCGCGGTGGGCCAGCCCAGGCGGAGACCGGAGCGGGCGACGTCGGTCGTGGAGATGGGGGACGGCCAGAAGGGCATAGACGAATCCTGCCGGAAGATCGGCGCGAG
>NZ_KZ559476.1:1240-38926 GCF_002850745.1 Nonomuraea indica | reverse complement strand
CCCCCCCCCACGCCGGGCCGTCAGGTCAGGCGCCGCCCGCAGGCCCTTCGACGGCGGAGACCGCCACCGGCCTGGCGGCCGTCCTGCGGCTGCGGCGGCTGCGCTTCTCCAGCCACGTGGCGAACGCGCTGAGCGCCATGGCCATCGCGATGTAGATGACGCCGATGACGACCGCCGCGGTCAGCTTCGTGCCCGGGTACGCCGACGGCAGGGTCTTGAAGCCCATGTTGAGCAGGTCGGTGTACACGATGAAGTAACCGAGAGCGGTGTCCTTGAGCAGCACCACGAGCTGGCTGACCACGGCCGGCATCATCGCGGTGAGGCCCTGCGGCAGCAGGATGAGCCGCATCACGCCGCCCTTGCGCAGGCCGATCGCGTACCCGGCCTCCGACTGGCCCTTCGGGATCGACAGGATGCCCGCCCGCACCACCTCGGCCAGCACCGAGCCGTTGTAGAGCGTCAGGGCCAGCACGATCGCGAACAGGGCGTAGTCGCCGCTGCCGAGCACGTTCGGCGCCAGGAACCAGATGAAGAAGATCAGCAGCAGCAGCGGGATGGCCCGGAACAGCTCCACGATCACCCCGGCCGGCACCCTGATCCACCGGTGGTCCGACAGCCGCGCGATGCCGAAGACCGCGCCGAACACCAGCGCGAACACCGCGCCGAGCACGGCGGCGTAGAGCGTGCCCAGCAGGCCGGGGACGAGGTAGCCCTGCCACACCTCGGCGGTGAGGAACGGCTCCCAGATCGCCCAGTCGAACTGCCCCTTCTCGTCGAGCTTGAGCACCGCCCAGACCAGGATCGCGAGCATCACGACCGCGGACACCGCGGTGAGCAGGTTGTTGCGCAGCCGGCCGCGCCGGCCCGGCGCGTCGAACAGTACGGACGCCGAGCTCATCGCGCCACCGCCAATCTCCTCGACAGCCAGCCCGTGTACCACCCGATCGGCAGCACCACCACGAGGAAGGCGAGCACGATTCCGATGAAGATCGGGATCGACACGCCCGTGGTGTCGAAGGTCTCCCTCATCACGGCGGCCACGTCCACGGTGTAGCCGGCGGCGGCCACCACCGTGGTGTTCTTGATCATGGCGATCAGCACGCTGCCGAGCGGCGCGATGACCGCACGGAACGCCTGCGGGAAGATGATCAGCCGGACCGACTGGAAGAACGTCAGCCCGATCGCCCGCGCCGCCTCGGCCTGCCCCATCGGCACCGTGTTGACGCCCGAGCGCAGCGCCTCGCACACGAACGCCGAGGTGTAGGCCGACATGCCCAGCACCGCCAGCCAGAACGAGTTGGTCAGCGGCACCTCGGTCGAGAAGATCAGCCCGAGCGTGTCACTGAGCCCCAGGTAGCAGAAGGCCAGCACCAGCGTCAGCGGCGTGTTGCGCAGCACGTTCACGTACGTCGCGCCCGCCGCGCGCAGCACCGGCGTGGGGGAGACCCGCATGGCCGCCAGGATCGTGCCCACGACCAGCGAGAAGAACCCGATGAGGACCGAGAGCAGCAGGTTCTTCAGGAAGCCGGAGAACAGCTCCGGCCCGTACTGGATTAGTTCGTCCATTGTGCTCCACCAGTGAGAACGGCGGCGGCGGCCGGATCACCGGCCGCCGCACTCGTGAGGATCAGGCGCAACCCTCGGCCGGTGGCGCGGACGTGGGGAACTCCATCCCCGTCTTGCCATACCACTTCTCGAGCAGCTGCTTGGCGGTGCCGTCCTGCCACATCTTCGCGATGGCGGTGTTGACCGCCTCGCAGGTGGCCTTGTCGCCCTTCTTCAGGCCCACGCCGTACTTCTCGTCGGTGAACGGGTCGTTGAGGAGCTTGTACTTGCCGGGCTCCTGCGCGGAGAAGCCGGCCAGGATCAGGTTGTCCGTGGTGACGGCGTCGAGGTTGCCGCCGCTCAGCTTCTGCACGCACTCGGAGTAGTTGCTCGCGCCGACCAGCTTGGCGGGCAGGCCCAGCTTGCCGTCCGGCGGCGGGTCGGTGATCCGCTTGTAGGAGTTGGAGCCCTGCGCCTGGCAGATCCTCTTGTCCTTCAGGTCGGTCGCCTTGGAGATGCCGGTGGCGTCGGCGCGCACCATCGTGTCCTGGTGGGCGATGATGTACGGCCCGCCGAAGGTCACCTTGGGCTTGCGCGCCTCGGTGATGGAGTACGTGGCGAAGATGATGTCCACGGTGCCGTTCTGGAGCAGCGCCTCACGGTTGGACGAGGGCGCCTCCTTCCAGGTGATCTTCACGTCCTGACCACCGGCGAGCTCCTTGACGACGTACTTGGCGACGTCGACGTCGAAGCCCTCGGGGTCGGCGGTGCCCTTCTTGAGACCGATGCTGGGCTGGTCCCACTTGGTGCCGACAGTGATCTCCTTGGCGCCCTTGACCTTCTCCAGCGTGTTGGCGTAGCTGTCGCCGCCTCCACAGGCGGCCAGACCGGCCGCCATGGCCGCCATGGCGAACACGGCCCCCGTTCGGCGTATCTGCATGGTGCTTACCTCAATCTTCCTGCGGGCTTCAGTGGGTGAGGATCTTCGAAAGGAAATCCTTCGCCCGGTCGGTCTGGGCGTTGGTGAAGAACTCGTCGGGGGTGTTCTCCTCGATGACCTGGCCGTCCGCCATGAACACCACCCGGTTGGCGGCTCTCCTGGCGAACCCCATCTCGTGCGTGACCACCATCATCGTCATCCCGTCACGAGCGAGCCCGATCATCACGTCGAGCACCTCCTGGACCATCTCGGGGTCCAGCGCCGACGTCGGCTCGTCGAACAGGATCATCTTCGGGTCCATGGCCAGCGCCCTGGCGATCGCGACACGCTGCTGCTGACCGCCTGACAGCTGCGCGGGGTACTTGTCCGCCTGCGCGGCGATCCCCACCCGCTCCAGCAGCTCCATGGCGCGCTTGTCGGCCGCGTCACGCCCCTGGCGGCGCACCTTGACCGGCCCCAGCGTGACGTTCTCCCTGATCGTCTTGTGGGCGAACAGGTTGAACGACTGGAACACCATGCCGACCTCGGAGCGGAGCTTCGCCAGCGCCTTGCCCTCCTCCGGCAACGGTTGACCGTCGAAGACGATCCTGCCGTCGTCGATGGTCTCCAGCCGGTTGATCGTCCGGCACAGCGTCGACTTGCCGCCGCCCGACGGGCCGATCACGACCAGCACCTCGCCACGGGAGACGGTCAGATTGATGTCCTTCAGGACGTGCAGCGCCCCGAAGTATTTGTTGACGTGCTCCAGCTGCACCAGCGGAGCGGCGTCCCCGTTGTCCGTCATGGGTCAAAACCTAGGGGGCGTTAGGGCGCTGGTCACTAACCGAGCGGTACCGATCCGATCACATCCGGCCGTCAAGCTGGTGTTTCGCTCTTGTCAGGCCGAGCCGCGCCGGGTAACGACTACCCTGGAACATGCGATGACTGTGACCCAGGAGAGCCCCCGCACGTACGAGGTGCGCACGTACGGGTGCCAGATGAACGTGCACGACTCCGAGCGGCTGTCCGGCCTGCTGGAGGACGCCGGTTACGTGCGCGCGGCCGACGGCGAGAACGCCGACGTGGTCGTGTTCAACACGTGCGCCGTGCGGGAGAACGCCGACAACCGCCTCTACGGCAACCTCGGCCACCTGCGTCCCGCCAAGGCGGGCAACCCGCGCATGCAGATCGCCGTGGGCGGCTGCCTGGCGCAGAAGGACCAGGGCGAGATCGTCCGCCGGGCGCCGTGGGTGGACGTCGTGTTCGGCACCCACAACATCGGCGCGCTGCCGGTGCTGCTGGAGCGCGCCCGGGTGCAGGGCGAGGCCCAGGTCGAGCTCAAGGAGTCGCTGGAGGTCTTCCCCTCCACCCTGCCCACCAAGCGGGAGTCCGCCTACGCCGCGTGGGTGGCCATCTCCGTCGGCTGCAACAACACCTGCACCTTCTGCATCGTGCCGTCGCTGCGCGGCAAGGAGAAGGACCGCAGACCCGGCGACGTGCTGGCCGAGGTGCGCACCCTGGTCGAGCAGGGCGTCCTCGAGGTCACGCTGCTCGGCCAGAACGTCAACACCTACGGGGTGGAGTTCGGCGACCGGCTGGCGTTCGGCAAGCTGCTGCGCGCCTGCGGCTCGGTCGAGGGGCTGGAGCGGGTGCGGTTCACCTCGCCGCACCCGGCGGCCTTCACCGACGACGTGATCGCCGCCATGGCCGAGACGCCCAACGTCATGCACCAGTTGCACATGCCGCTGCAGTCGGGCTCCGACCGGGTCCTGAAGGCGATGCGCCGCTCCTACCGGGCCGAGCGCTACCTCGGGATCATCGAGCGGGTCCGCGCCGCCATGCCCGACGCGGCCATCTCGACCGACATCATCGTCGGCTTCCCCGGCGAGACCGAGGAGGACTTCCAGGCCACGCTCGACGTGGTCCGGCAGAGCCGGTTCGCCAACGCCTTCACCTTCCAGTACTCCATCCGCCCGGGCACGCCCGCGGCCACCATGGACGACCAGGTGCCCAAGGAGGTCGTCCAGGAGCGCTACGAGCGCCTGGTCGCGCTGCAGGAGGAGATCTCCTGGGCGGAGAACAAGAAGCAGGTCGGCCGCACGCTGGAGGTGCTCGTCGCCGAGGGTGAGGGGCGCAAGGACGACGCCACCCGGCGCCTGTCGGGCCGCGCCCCGGACAACCGGCTCGTGCACTTCGCGGTGGGCGACGAGCGGCCGCGGCCCGGCGACATGGTGACGGTCGAGGTCACGTACGCGGCGCCGCACCACCTGGTGGCGGACGGGTCGCTGCTCGGGCTGCGCCGCACCCGTGCGGGCGACGCCTGGGAGGCGCGGCAGGGCGCTCCGTCGTCCGGCAAGGGCGTGCTGCTGGGCATGCCGGCTGTCGGCCGCCCGGCCCCCGTCCCCGCTCCGGCGGCGGACGGCTGCCCGGCCTGACGCACCCGCCGGCCCGCCGATCCACGTGGGCCGATCCACGTGGGCCGATCCACGTGGGCCGATCCACGTGGGCCGATCCACGTGGGCCGATCCACGTGGGCCGATCCAGGCGGGCCGGTCACCCGCTCGCGTATCGGTGCCGGCCGGTCATCTGCCCAGAAGCTGTTCGCAGTAGCGCCGGCGCAGGTCGTGGAAGGTGGCGCACGGGTTCGCGCCGACGTGGGCAGGCGGGCCGGGGGCGTCCGCATGGCCGTCCGACACGACGTTGCCGGGAGGGGGCGTCAGCGACGGGCGGCTGCCCGTGGACCGCTCGGAGCCGCTTCGCCGCGCGGGGTCGCCACGCCGTGCCCTTTCGGCCGTGCCGGTGGCCGTGCTCCCGGGGCCCGGGCCGGTGCCCGCGGGCCCACGGGCGGCGTCCGGGTGTCCCCGGCCGGTGCCCGTAGGCCGTGAGCCGCTGTCCGCGGGACGCGGGACCGTCGGCTGCGGCCGTACGTCCTCCAGCCGGAGCGCCGGCAGCCCCGTGGCGTCCGGGCGGGACTCCCGGCCCTTCACGAGCCCACCGGCGCGCCGTCCGGTGTCCGCACCGCCGGCGGTACGCGGCGGGGTTACGCGCCGCCGCCAGCCGGAGTGCCGTCCGGCCTGCCCGTCGAACGGTTCACCGGACGCCCCCGCGGACAGGCCTCCGGACGGCTCCCCGGCCGGCCCGGGGGACGGCTCGCCGGCCGGTGCCGCCGAGCCGCCCGGTGCCGTCGGCACCCCCGGCCCTCCGGGGAACCGGGTCACCTGACCGGATGCCGGGGCCTGCTCCCGCTCCGGCCTCGACGTCCCGGTGAACGCCAGGAAGACCCCGGCCCCGGCGATCACGAGAACGCCGGTCACGCCCGCCACGGGAGCCAGGCGGTCCCGGCGACCTGGATGAATGCGCATATGGGGGGACAAGTCGTGATTCCTTTGTGATGGGTGGGCGAGCATTCCGCTGCTGCGGCTAGTGTGGTCCATCACCCGCGGAAGCCGGCGAGCTTTCCCGATACGACCGCAGGGAGCTGTCACACCATGCATGATCCGACCGAGCCGGATCGCCAGGAGATCCTCACCGGGCCGGGCGACGAGTCCCGCGCCCGCCGCACGAGGAAGCAGGCAAGCAAGAAGACCGTCCTCATCGCCGCGACGGCGCTCGTGGGCGTGCTCGCGGCCGGAGGCATCGGCTTCTCGCTCGCGGGCGCCGACCCCGTCCAGCCGGGCCCGGCGATCCAGCAGGGCCAGAGCCCCGGCACGGCCGAAGGGCCGGGGGAGGACCTGGGCGACGACGGCGACGCCACCATGGGCGACGCCGTGACCGAGGAGCCCGGCGGCGACACCCCCGCCGAGGGCGGGCCGGACGACACCGCGTCCGACGTCGACACGCCCCGAGGCGACCCCGGCGGCGTGGACGACGACGGCACCGGCTCGCGCACCGGTGCGGCCGGCACCGACAGCAAGAGCACGTCCGAGTCCAGGAACACGAACGTGAGCAAGCCCAGCGCATCCCCCGCCGAGGACACCGGCGAGGACTCCGGCGACGGCGCCGCCGACGGCCCGGCCGGCGAGGTCGCCGGGCAGTGCGCCAAGAGCGGCTGCTGACCGCGCGGCGCCCGGAAGTGGCTCAGCGGTTCAGGGTCCGACTGGATCTGTGAGCCGGGCCACTTCCTCCCTAGGGTCGTCGGCATGACGACTGACAGAGCCGCCCGCCTGCGCGCGCTGCACGTGCCGGGCACCCCCGTGATCCTGCCGAACGTCTGGGACGCCGCCTCGGCCGTCGCCGTGGTGGCGGCCGGGTTCCCGGTCGTGGCCACGGGGAGCGCGGCGGTCGCCCGCGTCCTCGGGTACGACGACGGCGAGGCGACCCCCGTCGCCGAGATGATGGCCGCGATCTCCCGCATCGCCAGACGCGTCGACGTGCCGGTAACGGCCGACGTGGAGCGCGGATACGGGCTGGACCCGGCCGAGCTGGCGGGCCGGTTGCGCGAGGCGGGCGCCGTGGGCTGCAACCTGGAGGACTCCGACCCGCGTACCGGCGAGCTGGTGGACGCCGTGGAACAGGCCCGCTTCCTGGCGGCGGTCCGCGCCGAAGCGGGCCCCGGTCTGGTGATCAACGCGCGGATCGACACCTACATCGCGGGCCACGGCACCCGTTCGGCCGCCGTGGACCGGGCCCGCCGCTATCTCGACGCGGGCGCCGACTGCGTCTACCCCATCGGGCTCGGCGACGAGAAGGAGATCGAACGCCTGGTGGCCGAGGTGGCGGCGCCGGTGAACATCCTGTTCAGGCCCGGCGTCCCGTCGGTCGCAAGGCTGGCCGAGCTGGGCGTGGCCCGGGTGAGCTTCGGTCACGGCCTGCACCAGGCCGTCCACGAGCACGCCCGGACCCTGATCCAGCTGGTCGCCGAGGGCCTCGACCCGTACCGGTAGGCGGACCACGTCATCTGGTCCGGCGGCGCAGCAGCCGCCCCAGGAGGCCCGGCCGCGGCGCCTCGGGGGCCGGCGGCAGGCCGAGCCACGCGGCGAAGGCCAGCGCGTCGGCCCGCGAGCCGCCGGGTGGCCTGGGCCGCCCCCCGGCGTACTCGGCGAAGAGCGTGGTGAAGCGGGGACCGAGCCGGGCCACCAGGTCGGGAGCCGACCGGGCCACGAGGCCGCGCCGTTTGGCGATCAGCCCCGCAGCCTGGACGCGCAACCGTTCCTCATCGAAGCCGTCCGGGCGCGGTCCCGCCGCGACGAGGGCCGCGAGCAGGTCGTGCTGGGCACGCGCGAGGCGCTCCCGTCGTTCCTCCACGGCGGGCGTGTCGTCCGCCGGGTCATCCGGCGCCCGGCGGTCAGGCACCGGACATCGCCTTCCTGACCCGGCCGAGCTCGTCGGCGAGCACGGCGTCGCTCGGGTAGTCCGCATCCCACTCCAGCAGCACCCCCGGGGGCCGCGCGCGGGCGCACAGCTCGCCGAGCAGGTCCAGCACGTCAGGGGGCACGGGGGTGGTGTGGGTGTCGTGCCAGACGCCGTCGTGCGCGTACCCGCCGGCGACGTGGACGTAGGCCAGCCTGTCCAGGGGAAGCTCGTCGAGGGCGGCCCGCGCGTCCAGGCCCAGGTTGACCTGGTTGGTGTAGAGGTTGGCCACGTCGACGAGCAGCGCGGCCCCCGTCCGCTCGACCAGTTCGCCGAGGAACTCCGCCTCGGTCATCTCGTCCTCCGGCCAGCCGAACACCGCCGCCACGTTCTCCAGGGCGAGAGGCACGGGCAGGGCCTCCTGCGCCTGACGGACGTTCCTCGTGATCACCGACAGGGCCTCGCGCGTCCGCGGGACCGGCAGCAGGTGGCCCGCGTCCAGATCCCCGGCCCTGACGAATGCCAGGTGCTCGCTGACCAGCGGGGCTTCGAGGGCGTCCGCGCACGCCGCGAGGTGGGCCAGGCGCTCCGGATCGGGCGGCTCGGCACCGCCGACGCCGAGCGTCACGCCGTGCGGGATCACCGGCGTCCCCGCGACGCGGAGCGCCTGGAGCGAGGCGGGGAGGGCCGAGGGACGGATGGTCTCCGCGATGACCTCCACGAAGTCCACCCCGAGCCGTTCGACGGTCAGGTCGAGCTCCGGTCGCCAGCCGATGCCGACGCCCAGCCGATCCGGGCGGGGTGTCACGTGCCGCCTCCGCCGCACCCGCCGCTCCCGCAGCTGGAACCGCCGACGTCCACGGTCGACACGCTCCCGCCGACGTCGGAGCCGCCCGGGTCGCCCCATCCTCCACCCGGGTCGCCGTCGTGCCACGTGCCGGAGGAGCCTGGCGGGCTGTAGGCGGCGCAGTGGCCGGGGGCGCAGCAGGTGGTGGAGCCCGCACGCCGGGCACGGTTGTCGCGGGCCAGGGCGTCGGCCAGGCGGCGGTCGGGCAGTTCGGTCAGCCCGCGCACCGCCAACAGCCCGAGATCGTCGGAGCCCCGCCACCTGTCGCCCGACGCTCCCGCCTTCAGGGCGTGCACGTCGACGGTGTCCAGCGCCGCCTGGCCGGCCCTGGTCAGCGGATCGGCGATGAGTCGCCGTACCCAGAAGAAGCAGGCCACGCCGGCGACGGCGGCGAGCACCGCGATCGCCGCTGCCCCCGCGCGCAGGGCGGGGAACGCGCACGCGACGGCCACGGCCGTCGCCAGGGCGGCGAGGCCGAGCAGCCAGCGCGACCGGCGGTGCGCCCGGGCCCGGATCGGAGGTGGCACCAGCAGCCCCCGCCTCGACAGCGTGATCGCGAGCCGGCGGAGCACCTCGTGACCTGCGACGGCGTGCCGGACCTCGGCCGTGGCCGAGCCTCCCGGCGTGCTCGCGACGTGCCGGTGCACCACGCGCTCCACGGGTGCGCGCTTGGCGGGCCGGAACCCGTGCACCGGCGTGACGGTCCCCTCGCTGGACACGCGCAGGCCGTCCTGGGCGACCAGCGACGCCAGCGCGGTATTGATCACCCGGCGCGGCCCGCCGGCCAGGTAGGCCGCCTCGTAGAGCTCCAGCTGCGGCGGCCCGATGAGGACGGCGCGCGAGCGGGCCCGGGCCAGCGGCGCCCGGATCCAGACCACGGCGGCCGAGACGAACACGAACAACGCGATGGCGGCTGCGTGGAGAGCCCCGTCCATGGCGCCTCCCCTCTACGACGTCGGTACGCGCGCCTCACCCCGACGGGCTGATCACCAGATAGGACGGTCCGCCGCGACGGAGAGTTTCCTCCACAACCAGAAATCTCCTTCCCGCCGGCGGTCCGGGAGGCCGCGGTCAGCTCGTCGCGCGCCTGGGGACGGGGACGGTCATGAAGTCGCGGGCCAGGAAGACCTCGCCGTCGTAGTGACGCCGTACGTCCTCCAGGAAGGCGGGCTCGTCGGCGAAGCCGTAGCGTTCGGAGAAGTGGGTGAGCACCAGCCGGCGTGCTCCCGCCTCCGCCGCGACCTGCCCGGCCTCGGCCGCCGTCAGATGGCCGTACTCCTTGGCCAGCGCCGCCTCCCCCGACAGGAACGTGGCCTCGATGACCAGTAGATCGACGCCCGCGGCCAGCTCGAAGACGGCGTCGCACAGGCGGGTGTCCATGACGAGGGCGGCGCTCTGGCCCGGTCGTGGCACGCTGCAGTCCTCCAGGCGCACGCCCCGCACCGAGCCGGTGCGCTGCAGCTCGCCGATCTCCGGGCCGCGGATGCCGTGGACGGCCAGGCGCTCGGGCAGCATCCGCCGGCCGGTCGGCTCCTGGACGCGGTAGCCGTACGACTCGACCGGGTGCGACAGGCGGCGGGCGGTCAGCGCCCCCACCTCGGCCGCCTCGCCGCTGAGCGGATGCTCGGAGATGACGTCGGTGTCGGCGAAGACCGCCGCGTGCCGCAGCCTGCGCCAGTAGGCCTGGCCGGAGGCGGGGAAGACCGCCCTGACCGGATGGCGCACCCGGTCACGGGCGATGCGCTGCACGACGCCCGGCACCCCGAGGCAGTGGTCGCCGTGGAAGTGCGTCACGCACAGCCAGTGCACGTCGTTGGCGCTGACCCCGGCGTGCGCCATCTGCCGCTGCGTGCCCTCGCCCGGGTCGAACAGGAATCCCTGACCGTCCCAGCGCAGGAGGTAGCCGTTGTGGTTACGGTGACGGGTAGGGACCGCGCTGGCGGTGCCGAGCACCACGAGCTCACGAGAGGACACGATGACCACGGTCGCGTTCGCCGAGGTGCCCACGCCGGTGGGACCGTTCGTGCTGGCCGTCACCGAGGAGGGGCTGGTGGCCTCCGGGTGGGGGAGCCGGGAGCGGCTGAGCGGGCGCCTCGACCTGGCAGAGGTTCATGACCCGGATCGTACGGCCTTCGCCGTCGCCGAGCTCACCGGCTATTTCGCGGGCCGGCTGAGGGTGTTCGAGACGCCGATCGACTGGCGGCTCACCTCGGGAACCCGCCGCCAGGTGCTCCAGGCCCTGCACCGGGTTCCCTACGGCACGGCCGTCACCTACGGCGAGCTGGCCGCCCGCAGCGGTTCGGCCGTCCCGGCGCGCGGGATCGGCTCCATCATGGCCTCCAACCCCATCCCGATCGTGGTGCCCTGTCACCGCGTCGTGGCCGGCAACGGCCTGGGCGGCTTCAGCGGCGGCGAGGGCGTGGAGACCAAGCGCCGGCTGCTCACCCACGAGGGCTATCTGCAGCCGACGCTCCTCGACCTGTGACCACCGGTTGTGACTATCGGCTGTGACCACCGGCGGCCGGCCGGCGGGGGTGCCGACGCGGGCGGCCTCCGTCCGGCGCCCGGGCGCGACCACCGTACGACCATGCCCGGAGTGTTGACACACTTGTCGGTGTGCGCCAGCCAGTCATCGCCGTCGTGGGGCCCACCGCGGCCGGAAAGTCCGACCTCGCCGTGGACCTCGCCCTCCGCCTGGGGGGCGAGTGCGTCAACGCCGATTCCATGCAGCTCTACCGGGGCATGGACATCGGCACGGCCAAGCTGACCCTCGCCGAGCGGCGGGGGGTGCCCCACCACCTGCTCGACATCTGGGACGTGACGGTCACGGCCAGCGTGGCCGAGTACCAGAAGCTGGTCAGGCCGCTGCTCGACGCCGTCGACGTGCCCGTGCTGGTCGGCGGGAGCGGGCTGTACGTCCGGGCGGCCATCGACGACCTGGAGTTCCCGGGCACCGACCCCGCCATCAGGGCGCGGCTGGAGGCCGAGCTGGCCGAGACCGGCCCCGCCCCCTTGTACGCACGGCTGCTGGAGCGTGACCCGGCCGCCGCCGAGGCGATCCTGCCCAGCAACGGCCGGCGCATCGTGCGCGCCCTGGAGGTCATCGAGCTGTCGGGGCGGCCGTTCTCGGCGACGATGCCGTCGTACGACGCCGTCTATCCGAGCGTCCAGATCGGGCTGGAGGTGCCGCGGCCCCACCTCGACGAGCGGATCGCCGTACGGGTCGAGCGGATGTGGGCCGCCGGGCTGGTGGCGGAGGTGCGGTCGCTGCTCGGGCGGGGGCTGGCCGAGGGCCGCACCGCGTCCCGAGCCCTGGGGTACGCCCAGGTGCTGCGGTTCCTGGAGGGGGAGTGGACGGAGGAGCGGGCGTTCGAGGAGACGGTCAGGGCCACCCGGCGCTTCGCCCGCCGCCAGGAGTCGTGGTTCCGCCGCGATCCGCGGGTGCGCTGGCTGCCGTACGACGCCCCTGACCTGCTCGACCGATCCCTTGCCGCAATCATGGGCGCGCAGGGTGGATAGCATGGGACGATGCGGTTTCTGAAGGGCCACGGCACCGAGAACGACTTCGTCATCCTTCCCGACCCCGACGGCGAGCTGGACCTGTCCGCCTCGCTGGTCGCCCGGATCTGCGACAGGAGGGCCGGCGTCGGCGCCGACGGCGTGCTGCGCGTCGTGCGCACCAAGCTCAGCCCGGAGGTGTCCGAGCTGGCCGGCGAGGCCGAGTGGTTCATGGACTACCGCAACTCCGACGGCGGCATGGCCGAGATGTGCGGCAACGGCACGCGCGTCTTCGCGCGCTACCTCGTCGAGGCGGGGCTGGCCGAGCCGGGCGAGTTCGCCGTGGCGACCAGGGGCGGCCTGCGCCGGGTGCGGCTCGACGTCTCGGGTGACGTGACCGTCGACATGGGCAAGCCGGTCGTGCACGGCCGCAGCCTCACCGCCGTCGGCGGCCAGGAGTACGAAGGTCTGCACGTCGACATGGGCAACCCGCACCTGGCGTGCGCCATCGGCGACCCGGTCACCCAGCTCGACCTCACCCACCAGCCGGGTTTCGACCCGGGGGTCTTCCCGGCCGGCGTCAACATCGAGCTGTTCAACGCGGTCGGTCCCGCGAGGGCGGTCATGCGCGTCTTCGAGCGGGGATCGGGCGAGACGCGCTCGTGCGGCACCGGCGCCGTCGCGACGGCCGTGGCCGCCGCCGCCCTGTGCGGGGAGACGACGGGCACCTGGACCGTCGAGGTGCCGGGCGGCACGCTCGGCGTCACGCTGGATGAGCGCACCAGCTACCTGACCGGTCCCGCGGTCATCGTCGCGGCCGGCGAACTGATGCTTGCAGAATGATGTTCTCCTGAGGGATTCTGGGTCTGTTTTCCGAACCGAGAAGGGGTGGACATGGCAGACCCACGCACCACCGCCCGCCTGGTCAAGGAGCCGATCGGCCGGCTCGGCGGCGGGTTCATGGTCTCGCGCGAGGCCAAGGCCCTGTGTGAGCGGCACGGCCTCGGCGCCCGCGAGCTGTACTTCCGCGGTCGGTGCGGCGTGCTCGGCGAGTGCGACGCCGACGTGGTGACGTCCGTCGCCGTCTTCTTCCCGCCCGGGCACGTCGCGGAGAGCTGGTACGGCGGGCGCAAGCTGCCCGTGGAGCAGGCCGTCGAGGAGTACGCCGGCGCCTGCCACGACTGGGGCAGGCGCCGGCTCGGCGGCCACGACGGCTGCGCCCGGATCGCCGAGCTGCTCGAGACGGTCGTCGCCGAGGCCTCTCCCGTCGGGGCGCCGCTGTTCGCCGGCTGGCGCGCCGTGCCCCTGCCCGACGACCCGCCCGCGCGGGCCGTGCAGCTCATGCACGTCCTGCGCGAGCTGCGGGGCGGCCTGCACGCCAACGCGGTGCTGGCCGCCGGGCTGCGGCCCCTCGAGGCCGTCCTCGCGGCCGACCACGCCGGTACGCCGTTCGGCGACGCCTCGGGCGAGACGGTCGCGCGGTTCTTCGAGTGGCCCGAGCCGTACCCGCCAGTCAGCCCTGAGCTGATCGCCCGCCGCGCGGCCGTCGAGGAGACCACAGATGATCTCCTGGGACCGGTATTTTCCGTGCTTGAAGACCATGAATCGGACGAGCTCATCGAGCTTCTGCGTTTTGGGCAGGCTCATTGACCTGGCAGACTGACGTGCCATGGACGTGGACATCTGGGCCTGGGTCGGCGAAACCCAGCAGCAGCTTTCTGAGGCGGGCAACGTGGGCCTGGCCATGGCGCTGGGAGACCTTCCCGCGCAGGCCTACGAGGGCCGTTACCCGCAGTTGGACGTGATGGCCCCGGCCATCGCGCAGCAGGCGGAGGCCCTGGAGCTGCCCTGGCTCGAGTTCTACGCCCGCTACTGGCACCTGGTCGGCCGCGTGGGCGACCGCGCCCAGGGCGCGGTCGCCATCGGCGACGCCGAGCAGCTCCTGGCGTTCGCCCAGCGCGAAGACGTGCGCGACTGCCCGGCCGCCCCGGCCGCCGTCGAGACGCTTGCCCTCGCCTGGGCCAACACCGACGGGCCCGGTTACGCCACGGAGCGGCTGGAGACGCTGGGCGCCGTCATCGAGGGCCTCACCCCGGCCGACCCCGCCTACACCGGCCTCGTCACCCAGTACGTCGCGGCCCTGGTCGACGCGGGCAAGCCCGGCGAGGCCGTCACCTACGCCGAGTCCGCCGTCGAGGCGCTGACCGGCGCCGGCCGCCAGGCGAGCTGGGAGCTCGGCGCCGAGAGCGCCCGCGCGCTGCTCGCCGCCGGCCGCGCCGAGGACGCGCTGAGCGCGCTGCAGGCGGCGGCCGACTTCCAGGCCGACGACCCGGTGGCCAAGCCCCGCCGCGACGGCGTGCGCCGGGCCCTCATCCTCGCCACCCTCGGCCGCGTCGCCGAGGCCGTCGACGCGCTGCCCGACCTCGACGTGGTCGGCGAGCACCCCCGCTCCTGGGTCGAGTGGTCGCAGGCCGTCCGCCTGCTGGCCGACTCCTCCCAGATCACCAACACCTGGCAGCTCGGCCGCGTGCTGCGCCAGTGGATCGACTACTTCGCCACCATGGGCGGCTACCGCCCCCGGGTCGAGCTGGCCCTGGTCGCCGGTGACCTCGCCCTCGGCCGTCAGGGCGTCTGGCAGGCGCGGCTGCTCGCCGACCTGGCCGAGTCCGGCACCGCCGAGCTGCGCGACGCCTCCGGCGTCGCCGAGCGGATCGCCGCGCTGCGCGCCGCCGCCGACGCCACCCCTGAGCCCGAGGCGCCCGGCCCGGTCGAGGAGCGCGTCGCCTACTTCGACGCCGCCGACGGCCACAACGCGGACCCCGAGCGGTGGGCCGGCTGGCTGGCCCCCCTGTCGGGCCAGGACCTCGAGACCACGCGCCGCCACACCACGACGCTCGGCTACCTCGGCTACCCGGCGACCGGCGTCGACCTCTACTGGAAGCTGCTGGTGGAGCCCGGCGACGTGGCCTCCGCCACCCCCGACGACCTGGCCTACCTCACCACCCTGCTGGTCGAGGCCCGGCAGGACGAGCGGCTGGAGCAGTTCGCCGCGATGCTGCCGCACGACCAGCAGCACCTCGCGCTGGCCCGCCTGCACAGCGCCCGCGAGCGCTGGCAGCAGGCCCTCGACGAGGCCGAGCACGCCCTGGCGGCCGGGGCCGGGCTCGACGCCCGCCGCCTGGTCTCCGGCGCCGCCCAGCAGCTCGACGACAACGCCAGGGGCGCCCAGGTGCTCGCCGAGGTCATCGACGAGCTCACCGAGGAGGACACCTGGCGCATGATCGTCATGGCCACCTCGGCCGAGGACTGGGACACCGTGCGCAAGGGCGCCGCCAAGATCGGCATGCCGATCAAGTCGGCCACGGGCCCGATCGAGGAGGAGATGGGCCTCATCCGGGTCATCCTGCCCGCGCCCGACGGCGGCCAGCGCCAGGTGCTGTCCATTCGCACCGGCCCCGCCTCCGCCCGGCTGGCCCTGCCGCAGCCGCGCGGCATGGACTACAACGCCGGCGACCTCGTCGTGTTCGACCCGCAGCTGCTGGAGCCGGTGCCCGACGACCCGCAGGAGCAGCAGAGCTTCGTGCCGCCGTTCGCCGCGGTGCGCATCCTGCGGCCCGGCGGCTACACCAGCTACTTCTTCGACGGCGCCGCGCCGAGCGAGTCCGACTGGGCCGAGTTCACCGAGGTGATGGCCGAGCGCGGCTGGCCCATGTGGGTCTACAGCGACGAGAACTACAAGGTCACCCACCCGACGACGGGCGAGCAGCTGCCGGGCGTGTTCGGCTGGGTCGCGGTGCCGCCCGACGTTTCGGCCGTCGAGGTCGACGCCCTGCTCGACGACGCCACCGAGCGCTGGTCGCACCCGCTGGCCTGGCTCGACCTGGCCCGCGAGGTGGACGTGGAGGTCGAGCGGCACGAGCGCATCGTCAAGGAGTACGGCCTGTAGGAGGTCTGTGCGAGGGGAGGCCTGGGTCGTACGAACCCGGCCTCCCCGTCGCGTACGCGGGGAGGAAGTGCCGATCCCGTCGGGGATCCGGCGCCGGGCACCTGATAGCTTGCGGCCTTGACCGTGGCTTGTCCGGGTGCGTCCGCATGTCGCGGCACGAGAGGCCTGGCAGGACAGACGTGGAGGGGACGATGCAGGACATCGACAGGCTGGCCGATGTGATCCGTGACGAGCGGCCGTGGGGCGGTTTCGAGCGGTTCACGCTCAACGAGACGTCCACCGTCAAGATCATCAATGTCCTCCCCGGGCAGCGCCTCAGCCTCCAGCGTCACGAGCACCGTGACGAGCTGTGGGTGGCCCTGGACCCGGGCTGCGTGTTCGAGGTGGCCGGCGAGCGCATCGAGCCCGAGGTGGGCGACCGGGTCCTCATCCGGCGCGGCCAGACCCACCGTCTCAGTTCCTCCGGGCCCGCGACCCGCATCCTGGAGATCGCCTTCGGGCACTTCGACGAGGACGACATCGAGCGCCTCGAAGACGCCTACGGCCGTTCCTGAGGTCCTCACGCGACCGCCCCTCCCGTACGGGGAGGGGCGGTCGTCGTGTTCTGACGGGTTCTGCCCCTGGCCGGCCCTTGGCGCCGCTCGGTCGGCGCCGCGGCGGCGAGCGGGTCGTGGCAGCCCTTCCCCTTGCGGTGTGCGGGCTGCGAAACGACAGATCGCCTGATGGCCGCCAGGGCCGGGTAATAAGGCCTCGGAGGGGGCGTGGTGGTCCGGCCGGGCACGATTCTGGCCGGAGAGGGTCTCCCGGGGGCTGAGCTGCCCGGCCGGCCGCCCGGACGACGGCGGCAGGGACGGCGCGATCACGGCGGGCTTCCCCTCGGCAGGCAGCACCGGTGCGCACTGCGACGGCGCGGCGTCCGACGGTGGCATGGCGTCCAGCGGTGGTGTGGCGTCCAGCGGTGGTGCGACGTCCAGCGGTGGTGTGGCGTCCAGCGGTGGTGCGACGTCCAGCGGTGGTGTGGCGTCCAGCGGTGGTGCGACGTCCAGCGGTGGTGTGGCGTCCAGCGGTGGTGCGACGTCCAGCGGTGGTGTGGCGTCCAGCGGTGGTGCGACGTCCAGCGGTGGTGTGGCGTCCAGCGGTGGTGCGACGTCCAGCGGTGGTGTGGCGTCCAGCGGTGGTGCGACGTCCAGCGGTGGTGTGGCGTCCAGCGGTGGTGCGACGTCCAGCGGTGGTGTGGCGTCCAGCGGTGGTGCGACGTCCAGCGGTGGTGTGGCGTCCAGCGGTGGTGCGACGTCCAGCGGTGGTGTGGCGTCCAGCGGTGGTGCGACGTCCAGCGGTGGTGTGGCGTCCAGCGGTGGTGCGACGTCCAGCGGTGGTGTGGCGTCCAGCGGTGGTGCGACGTCCAGCGGTGGTGTGGCGTCCAGCGGTGGTGCGACGTCCAGCGGTGGTGTGGCGTCCAGCGGTGGTGCGACGTCCAGCGGTGGTGTGGCGTCCAGCGGTGGTGCGACGTCCAGCGGTGGTGTGGCGTCCAGCGGTGGTGCGACGTCCAGCGGTGGTGTGGCGTCCAGCGGTGGTGCGACGTCCAGCGGTGGTGTGGCGTCCAGCGGTGGTGCGACGTCCAGCGGTGGTGTGGCGTCCAGCGGTGGTGCGACGTCCAGCGGTGGTGTGGCGTCCAGCGGTGGTGCGACGTCCAGCGGTGGTGTGGCGTCCAGCGGTGGTGCGACGTCCAGCGGTGGTGTGGCGTCCAGCGGTGGTGCGACGTCCAGCGGTGGTGTGGCGTCCAGCGGTGGTGCGACGTCCAGCGGTGGTGTGGCGTCCAGCGGTGGTGCGACGTCCAGCGGTGGTGTGGCGTCCAGCGGTGGTGCGACGTCCAGCGGTGGTGCGACGTCCGCCGGTGGCGCAGTGGTGTCGGACGGTGGGGTGGTGTCACGCGATGGTGTGGCGTCGCCGTGCCAGGACGCGGTGGCGTGATGGTGGCGCGCGGTGGCGCGATGGCGGGGCCTCGTGTCGCGCGGGTGGCTCTCCGGGCGCGGTGGGTCGATGTCCCGGCGCGCGCGGGCATGCGGCGGCCGGCCGTCAGCGGGTGGACCGGCGTCGCGGGGGTGCCGGCGATGCTGGGGCGGCTCGCCCGGTGCGCGGGCATGTGCCTGCGGCGGGACGGAGAGGTGGGATGGCCGGGCATGGCCGTCGCCGCCGGCGAGGCGTCCGCCGGCGGGCAGCTCGATCGCGACCCGCATCAGGAAGCGCTCGACCGCGTCGGCGAGGTCCGGTTGACCCGGGCCCTCGTCGCTGAGCATGCCGAGCAGTGCTTCGTCGAGGTCTAAGACGTGGTCCATCGCCTCCAGCCTAGGCAGTCGACGCAAGCGCGCCTGGGATGGCGTGCCGCTGGGTAAAGGGCTTCCTCGGCCCGGAAGGCGTGCCCGGAGGGGCGCGCGGAGCGGGTGTTCCGTCGCCTTCGGTCCCGCCCAACCGGGATATATCCCGGTTGTTCCAAGGGATGTTAGACGGCGCCAGGGGAGATTTGACCGATCGCGGGTACGTGCTCTACCTAAACTTTACGAAATCTGAAGCTTGGGAGCGGTCGTGCGATTTCGGGTGGGTCTGGCTGGGTTAACCGCGGTGGTGGCGCTCACCGGTTGCGGAGGGCTCGACGCGCGGACGGGCGTGGCGGACGGCGGCAAGGGCACCTCGTCCAAGGCGGACGTGGGCGAGGCCCGCGACAAGCTCGCCAAGCTGACCGTCAAGGGGCGCGCCCCGCGCACCGGCTTCGACCGCGACAAGTTCGGCCCCGCGTGGGCCGACGTCGACCGCAACGGCTGCGACACCCGCAACGACGTGCTCAAGCGGGATCTGCGGGACGAGAAGTTCAGGCCGGGTACGCACGACTGCGTGGTGGTCAGCGGTGTCCTCGACGACCCGTACAGCGGGAAGACCATCACCTTCAGGCGCGGGCAGGACACCAGCTCGGAGGTCCAGATCGACCACCTGGTGCCCCTGTCGGACGCCTGGCAGAAGGGCGCGCAGCAGTGGACGTCCGCCAAGCGCAAGGAGTTCGCCAACGACCCGCTCAACCTGCTCGCCGTGGACGGCCCGCTGAACGGCCAGAAGAGCGACTCCGACGCCGCCACCTGGCTGCCGCCGCGCCGGGCGTACCGGTGCGCGTACGTCGCCAGGCAGATCGACGTGAAGGCCAGGTACGACCTCTGGGTCACCTCGGCCGAGAAGGACGCCATGGACCGGGTCCTCGACTCCTGCTGACCACTCACACCGAACCGGGCCCGGGACCCCGAAAGGGCGCGGGGCCGTCGCGGCCCCGCGCCCGGTGAAAGGGATCAGTCGTCGTCCTTGCCGTCGTCGTCCCGGTCGTCGCGGTCGTTCTGGCCGTTCTGGCCGTTCTGAGCGGACTGGGCGTTGCCGTCGCGGTCGTCGTCGCGGTCGTCGTCCTTGCCGTCGTCCTTGCCGTCGTCGTCCTGGTCGTCGTCGCGGTCGATGGTGTTGCTCAGGACCTTGCCGGACGCGGCGTCGATGTCCAGCTCGTGCTCCACGTCGCCCTTCACCACGTTCACCTCCCACACGTCCGGCTCGGCGCCGCGCCGGTCGAACGACAGGTCCTCGACCCAGCCGCCGGCCACCGCGCCACCCGCGATCTCAAGGGCCCGCTCGGCGGTGACCTTCGGCGGCGCGCCGGAGGTGACGGTCGCGGCGACGGCCGCGCTCCCGCCGGCGATGAGGAAGACGGCTCCGGTTCCGGCAACGATGAACTTCTTGGTGATCTGCATGTCCGTACTCCATCGCGATCCCCGCTAAGCCGGCGCTAAGGCATGGTTAGCGATGCGTTGGGGCCGGCCCGCCGGATCCATGGCTTCGTGGACCCGCCGCCGCTTCCCGGAGCCCTTCGGTCCCGATCGGCATGGCAGGAACCGCGCGTGTAAAAAACCTTTGACACAATGTCCGGTGCGCTTTACCTTGGATGATGTCAGCTTTGTTTTACACGAGGAGCGGGCATGGCCTTCGAGGAGAAGCGCGCCTGGGTGATGATCATGGTGTCCGTCGGCGCGTACGCGATCTACGTGGCGACCGTCCTGGGCCGGGTCGGCGACACCCCGCTCGCCGACGTCGCCTACGCGGGAGCTCTGCTGTGGACCATCGGCGGCGCCATCGTCGCGGCCATCGTGGCCAACATCGCGATGGCTGTCATGGGCGGCCACGGCGCCGACCGCACCGACGAGCGCGACCGTGAGATCAACCAGGTCAGTGAGCGCATCGGGCAGTCGATCGTCGTCATCGGGGCGCTCGCCGCGCTGGTCATGGCCATCGCCGAACTGCGCCACTTCTGGATCGCCAACGCCGTCTACCTGGCGTTCGTGCTGTCCGCGGGGCTCAGCTCGGTCGCCAAGATCATGGCCTACCGGAAGGGAGGCTTCCAGGCGTGGTGAAGCCGACACGGGTCACCAACACGATCCGGGCCCTGCGGTTCGCGCACGACGAGATGACCCAGGCCGAGCTGGCCGACCGGGTCGGCGTCACCCGCCAGACCATCATCGCGATCGAACAGGGTCGTTACTCCCCCTCGCTGGAGATGGCGTTCCGCATCGCGCGGGTGTTCCAGGTGGGACTCGACGACGTCTTCCAGTACCCCGACACCGAAGGAGACCCCTCATGAAGGCGATCGTCCAGGACGAGTACGGCCCGCCGCACGTGCTGAGCCCCGGCGAGGTCCCGATCCCGGCCCCCGGCGCCGGCGATGTGCTGATCCGGGTGCGCGCAGCGGGCGTCGACTACGGCGTGTGGCACGCCGTGACCGGGCTGCCGCTCATCAGCCGCCTCGGCTTCGGCCTGCGCAGGCCCCGCAACCGCGTGCCGGGCATGGACGTGGCCGGTGTCGTGGAGGCCGTCGGCGCCGACGTGACCGCGTTCCGCCCCGGCGACGAGGTGTACGGCGCGGCGACCGGCGCGTTCGCGCAGTACGCGCTCGCCCGCCCGGCCAAGCTCGCCCGCAAGCCCGCCAACCTGAGCTTCACCGAAGCGGCGGCCGTCCCCGTGTCAGGGGTGACCGCGTTACGGGCCGTCGGCCAGGTCACCGCCGGCGAGAAGGTGCTGGTCATCGGCGCCGGTGGCGGAGTGGGCAGCTTCGCGACGCAACTCGCCGTCGCCGGCGGCGCCCACGTCACCGGCGTGTGCAGCACAGCCAAGGCCGGCCTCGTCCGGTCGCTGGGCGTCCAGGCCGTCATCGACTACACGCGTGAGCCGCTCACCGGGACGTACGATCTGATCATCGACATCGCGGGCATCCGGCCGCTGGCCCTGCTGCGCGGGCTGCTCACCGAGCGCGGCCGGCTCGCCATCGTCGGCGGCGAGGGCGGCGGTCGGTGGTTCGGCGGGCTCGGCCGGCCGCTGGCCGCCAAGCTGATCACCCCGTTCACGCGCCAGCGCCTGGACGCGCTGATCGTGTTGACCCGCACCGCCGACCTGGACGCGCTGCGCGACCTCATCGAGGCCGGGGCCGTGCGACCGGCCGTCGGGCGCACATACCCCCTGGCGGAGGCCGCCACCGCGGTGGGTGACCTGGCGGCGGGCAACGCGCCCGGAAAGCTCGTCATCACGGTCGACTGACCCCGGGAGCGCCGCCGAGCCGGACGTCAGGGTGCGCGAGGGGGGCGCACCGTGGAGCCGTCCGCCTCCGGTGCGCGCAGCACGAGCTCCACGACCGCGCCGCCCTCGGGGGCGGTGGAGACGGCCAGGGAGCCGCCCGAAGCCTCCGCGGTGCGGCGGGCGATGTCCAGGCCGAGACCCGTCGAACCGCCCCCGCTGTCACCCCGTCTGAGCAGGGCGGCGTCGAATCCCGGCCCCTCGTCGCGCACCGTCAGCGCGGCGCCCTCCGGCCGCCCCTCCAGCCGCACGGCGAACGGCACCCCCTCGGGCGTGTGCGCGAAGACGTTGCCCAGCAGCGCGTCCACGCACGCCGCCAGGTCGGCCTCGCCCACGGCGACGGGCAGCTCTCCGGCGGGCACGGACACGGTGACCTCCCGGCCCTGGTCCTCGGCCAGCACCGACCAGAAGCGCACCCGGTCGCGCACGACCGCGGCGGCGTCGCAGCTCTCCCGGCCCGCCGAGCGACGGCGGGCGTCGGTGATGACGGCGCTCACGGCCCGTTCCAGCGCGTCCACCCGTGCGCCCACGCGTGCCGCCTCCTCCAGGTCGCGCAGCGACTCCGCGTCCAGCCGCAGCCCGGTCAGCGGCGTGCGCAGCCGGTGCGACAGGTCCGCCACCGACTCGCGCTCGGCGGCGAGCAGGTCGTCGATCCGGCCGGCGAGATGGTTCAGGGCCATCGCCACCGAGCGCACCTCCGGCGGGCCGCCCGGCTCGGCCCGCGCGGCGAGGTCGCCGCCCGCCAGCCGGAGCGAGACGCGGGCCAGCCCGTCCACGGGCCTGGTCACCGCGAGCGCGAGCCGGTCGGCCAGCAGGATGCCGAGCACCACCAGGGCCAGCCCGAGCGCCGCCAGCGCCCCCCACGCCTCGGGCACGCCGCGGCCCAGCTCGGCCTCGCTGACGAACACCCGGGTCACCACGGTGCCCTCGGGTGACTGGGCCGACGACAGCACCTCCCGCCCTCCGGCCGCCTCGGCGGTCACGCTGCGACCGGTCGCCGCCAGCCGCAGCGCGTCCGACCGGGGGGCGGCGGCACCGAGCGTCCGCCCGTCCGGCAGGAATACCGTGACCGGCCGCGCCACCCGCTGCACCGCCAGTTCCAGGTCCGGGGTGCCGACGGCGACGCTCACCGACTCGGCCGCGGCCGTGGCGCGGCTCATCGCGTCGTTCTCGGCCACGGCCCTGATCAGCAGCGCCATCGGCACGAGCAGCGCGATCAGCACCACGGACGTGGTGGCCGCCACCAGCAGGGCCAGCCAGCGCCTCATGCCGGCCCGACCAGCTTCACGCCCACCCCGCGCACGGTGTGCAGGTAGCGGGGTTGCGAGGCGGTCTCGCCGAGCTTGCGCCGCAGCCACGACAGGTGCACGTCCACCGTCTTGTCGGCCCCGCCGTACGGCAGCCGCCACACCTCCGTGAGCAGCTCACGCTTGGTCACGACCTCACCCGGCCGGGCGGCGAGGTAGTGCAGCACGTCGAACTCGCGCGGCGTGAGGTCCAGCGCCGCGCCGTCGAGCGTGGCGGAGCGCGCCCGCGGGTCGATGCGCAGCCCGCCCACCTGGAGCTGCTCGGGCGCCGGTTCGCCGGCCCGCCGCAGCACCGCGCGGATGCGCGCGTCGAGCTGCGCCGCGCTGAACGGCTTGACCACGTAGTCGTCGGCGCCCGCGTCGAGCACCGGCACCATCTCGGAGTCCCCGTCGCGGGCGGTCGCCACGATCACCGGCACCCGGCTCACCGCGCGCAGCATGCGCAGGAGCTCCACCCCGTCCAGATCGGACAGCCCGAGGTCCAGCACGATGAGGTCGGGACGGTCGTCGACCGCCAGCCGCAGCCCCTCGAACGCCGTGGGGGAGGAGGACACCGCGTGACCCAGCTCGCCCAGCCCCCGGCTCAGCGCCGTACGGATCGTCACGTCGTCCTCGATGAGCAGGATGTCAGCCATATCCGGAAACGGTAGACGGTGCCGACGGATGCGCCGGCGTTCTTATCGTGGCCTTAACCGGGGCTTAGGCTGAGATGGGGGAAGCTGGGACGGTGAAGCGACTCGTCCTGGCCTGGGCCGCCACCGCCGTCGCCGCGACGGGCGCCGCCGTGGCGGTGCTCGGGCTGCTCGGCGGCACGCTCACCGGTCCCTCCGGGCATGTGCTGAGCGGAGCCGAGGTGCGAGCCGCCCTCGCCTCCATCACCCCGGCCCCGGCGCCCCGGACCAGCGCCGTTCCCGGCCCGGCCACCTCCAGCCCCTCGGTCACGCGCGTGGACAAGCTGGTCCGGACGGCCGGCGGCACCGTGATCGCCTCCTGCCAGGGCGACCGGGTGACGCTGCGCTCGTGGAGCCCCGCCCAGGGCTACTCCGTGGACGGCGTCGAGGCGGGCCCCGGCCTGGAGGCGTCGGTCGAGTTCGAGCCCGGCGGCGAGGGCGGCGAGGTCGAGGTCACGATCCGCTGCCAGGGCGGGCGCCCGGTCACCCGCGGGGAGTAGCGAGCTCCCGGGCCAGCGCGGCCTTCGCCTGCTCCGCCTGACGCCTGATCCGTCCGAGCACGATCGGGCCGACGCCCCTGTCCTCGAACACCGCCACCATCCGGTCCAGCACCGCTTCGGCCCGTTCCGGGTCGCCCCGGCGGGCCTGGGCCCTGGCCAGGCGGCGCAGCACCATGTTGAGGGTGATGTTGTCGAGCGGCCCGCCGGCGCTCGACTCCCTGGCCACCGCCGTGAGCTGCTCGACGCCCTCCGCGGCGTCCGGCGGCCTGACCACCAGCCGCCGGTCCGCTGTGAGCGCCTTGAACCCTCGCTCGGCGTTGAGACCCTTGACCATCCGGGCGTACACCGACAGCGGGTGCCCGCCGTACCGGTCGATCAGCTCGTCCATCGCCTCGTTGCCGCCCCGCAACCGCGGCGAGTCGGAGCCGAGCAGGGAGAACAGCGCGCCCTGCTCCTCGCCCAGCATCAGCTCGCCCACCCGGTGGTCGTCCGCGTCCGCCGGGTAGCGGACCCGGACCAGGCACGGGGCCGACACGATGCGCGAGCCGTCGGCGGCGGCGTACTGGGCGCGCACGTGGTACTCGCCGGGCTGCTGGAAGTAGTGGCCGTCACGGCCGTGCCCGATGTAGGCGCTGCGGTAGAGGGCCGGGTTCGCCGCGTCGAGCCGCACCTCGGTGGCGGAGTCGGCGCAGTGGCGCAGCATGGGCCGGTACGACACGGTCCGGCCGTCCGGCCGGGTGACGGCGATCTGCGTGAACTCCGTGTCGGGATGCAGGTGGCCGTGCGTGGTACGCGGCCCGCCGGTGACCGACAGCTTCAGCTCCACCACGACCGGCTCGCCGAAGCCGAACCACTCCTTGGCCCGCACCTCCAGCCGCAGCCCCGAACGGTCCTCCACCGGCGGCTCGAACGGCTCCATCTCGGCGGCGCCGGTGCCGAACGGGTGGGCGCCCATCGCCACGTCGTGGAAGAAGCCGTGCCGCAGGTGGACCAGCTCGGCGTCGGTGAAGGCGAACGGGAACGCCGCCCAGTAGGCCGCCTCTCCGCCGGGCCGGTAGGCGTGCGCGTAGTTCATCCACGACAGGTCGCCGAAGCCGCCGTCGGGGCCGAGCTGCTGCGGCGGCCTGGCCAGGTGCTTCTGCCAGGAGTGGAGCAGGTTGAAGGCGTGCCCGAGCTCGTGCACGTACGTGCGTAACTGCGCGCGCCGCGCCTGCGGCGTGTCCCCCTTGATCGTGTCGTGGAAGACGGCGGCGCCCTGCCGCTGGTGGGCGCCGTTGTGGTCGAACATGATGCCCCGGTAGCCGCCCTCGTGCCGGGTGGCCACCAGCAGCCACACCCGCCAGGCCGCCGCGTCGCCGAACCTGCTGAACTGCTGCGTCATCGCGTGGTGCAGCTCGGCGTCGTTCCAGGTCAGGTCGGCGCCCGCGCCGTCGACCGGGATCACGCCCGGCTCGGCCAGGGTCAGCCCGACGCCCGCTTCGGCGAACGCGCTCGCCACGCCCAGCTCGCGCGGCGCGGAGCCGGCCGGGCCGGGCAGCGCGCCGGTGTGGTAGGCGGTGAACGGCGCGGTGCCCGCCACCGCGTCCTGCTCCAGCAGCACCTGGCGGAAGTACGGCGAGACGAACGCCACCCGGTAGGCCCGGCCGGCCACCTTGGCGGTGCCGGACCCGGCGGTGAGCGTGATGCTCACCTCGCCCGCGCCGGCGTCGAAGGTGAACGCGCCCCGTCCGGTGACGCGGGTGCGACCGCCCTCGGCCAGCACCGCCGGGGCGTGCACGACGAACGAGCCGGCGTACGCGGTGGTCGCCCCCGCCACGGAGAACAGGTCGCCGCTCACCCGGCCGGTCGGCCGCGCCCCGTCCACGTCGACGCGCAGCTCCAGCCGCGTGTCGCCGTCCTGCCCCTGGTACAGCCCGCTGATCATGGCGGCCCCCTGCGGGTGGAGATCCGGTCACCCCGGAGACTTCTCCCAGCGGGCCGCCCTGTCAACGACCGCTCCGCCGGCGACCGAACGCGCCGGCGACCGGACGCGCCGGCGACCGGACGCGCCGGCGACCGGACGCGCCGGCGACCGGACGCCTCGAAGCGCGGGGGTCAGCGGCCTCCGCGCACCTGCAGCGCGCCGAGCAGCTCCTCCGACGCGCGGGTGATCGCCTCCACCGCCTGGTCGAACGCTTCGGCGTTGTGCGCGGCGGGCGCGCGGAACCCGGAGATCTTGCGGACATACTGCAGGGCCGCCGCCCGCACGTCGTCCTCGGTGACGTCCTCCGTGTACGGCGGGCGCAGCGTCTTGATGCTTCGGCACATGCCCCCACGGTAACCGCGCGCCGCGCCCCTCAGCGCCGGCCCGGCGGTCCCAGCTCCGTCCCGAAGGCATGGGCGATCTTCCGCATGCCCTCGGCCAGCTCGTCGCGGTCCACGGCGTCGATCCGCTCGGCGGGACCCGACACCGACATCGCGGCCACCACCCGGTCGCCGTCGTGCACGGGCACGGCCAGGCAGTGCACGCCCAGCTCCTCCTCGCCGAGATCCAGGGCGTAGCCGCGGTCCCTGACCAGGGCCAGCTCGGCGAGCATGGCCCGGGTCTCGGTGATCGTGTTGGGGGTGCGCCGCGGCATGCCGGTGCGTTCGAGCAGCGTCACCGCCTCACCGGCGGCGCGGCCGGCCAGCAGCACCTTGCCCACGGCCGTGCTGTGCGGCAGGACCCGCCTGCCCACCTCGGCGAACATCCGCAGCCGGCGCGGCGACGGCACCTGCGCCACGTAGACGATGAAGTCGCCCTCCAGCACGGCCAGGTTGGCCGTCTCGCCGGACAGCTCCACCATCTTGGCCAGGTAGGGGCGCGCCCACGTGCCGACCATGCCCTCGGCCACGCCGCCCAGGCGCACCAGCCCCGCGCCGAGCGCGTAGCGGCGGTCGGACTCCTGGCGCACGTAGCCGCGCGCCAGCAGGGTCTGCAGCAGCCGGTGGATGGTCCCGTACGGCAGGCCGGTCCTGGCGGCGATCTCCGAGAGCGCCGCCTCGCCGCCGTGCTCGGCCAGCGCCTCCAGGACGTCGAGCGCCCGCTCGACCGACTGCACGCTCACAGCCGCACCCCGCGCAGGGAGGCGTCGAGCACCTCGGCCGTGTGCGCGACCCTGATGCCGCCGCCGGCGCGCCGCATCGCGGCGGCGATCTGCATCGTGCAGCCGGGGTTGGCCGACACCAGCAGCTCGGCGCCCGTCGAGGCGACCCCCTTGGCCTTCCGGTCGCCGAGGTCGCGGGCCGCCTCGGGCTGGAAGATGTTGTACGTGCCCGCCGATCCGCAGCAGATGGCCGACTCGGGCACCTCACGCAGCTCCAGCTCGGGGATCTGGGCCAGCAGGGCGCGAGGCTGCGCCCGGATGCCCTGGGCGTGGGCGAGGTGGCAGGCGTCGTGGTAGGCCACGGTCAGCGGCAGCGGATGCCGGGTGGCGGCCGGGCCCAGCTCGGCCAGGAACTCCGACAGGTCCGCCACCCGGAACCCGGGGTCGGCGCCGAGCAGCTCGCCGTACTCCTTCATCGACGACCCGCAGCCGGCCGCGTTCACCACGACGGTCCGCACTCCGGCCTTGCGGAAGACGGCGACGGTCCGGCGGGCCAGCCGCCTGGCCTGGTCGGCGCGGCCGGAGTGCACGCTGAGCGCCCCGCAGCAGCCCTGGCCGGGCGGGATGACCACGTCGCAGCCCTCCAGCGCCAGCACCCGCGCCGTGGCCGCGTTCACCTGAGGGAAGAACGCGCCCTGCACGCATCCGGTGAGCATGCCCACCACGGCCCGGCGCGGCCCCCGGGCCCGTACCAGGCGCGGCAGCCGCTGCCGGGGGCCGGGGCGCGGCGCGAGCGCGGCCATCGCGCCGAGGCTGGGATGCACCCGGTCCAGGAACGGCCGCATCCGGCCGGCCAGCCCCATTCCCGGCCGCAGCAGCCGCAGCCGGCGCGGGTAGGGGAACAGGGAGAACACGAGCCCGCGCACCGCCCTCTCGCGCGGCTCCCGGACGTGGACCCGCTCCACCTCCGCCCTGGTCTGCTCGATCAGCCGGTCGTAGCGCACCCCTGACGGGCAGGCGGTCACGCACGCCATGCAGCCGAGACAGGCGTCGAAGTGGCCGGCCATCTCGGGCGTCACGGGGGTGCCCTCGACGTGCTGCTTCATCAGGTGGATCCGGCCGCGCGGCGAGTCCATCTCCTCGCCCCACAGCACGTACGTGGGGCAGCTCGGCAGGCAGAACCCGCAGTGCACACAGTCGTCGATCAGCTCGGGGTCCACCTCAGATCCCTCCCACGAACCGGCCGGGGGACAACACGCGCCCCGGGTCGAACCGCGCCTTGACCCGCCGCATGAGCGGCAGCGCGCCGGTGCGGCCCCACCGCTCGACGCCTTCGTACGGCGTGGCGAGCACGATCGCGGCGTGCGCCCGCTCCCGCAGCCCGGCCACGGCGTCCGCGACGCGTCCGGCGGTGACCTCGCCCGCGGGAGCCAGGTGCAGCCGGCCGGACGCCGCCGAGCCGCGCAGCCGCAGGCCGTGCTCGCGGGCCGCGTCCAGCACCCCGTCCAGCGCCGGAGGCGCGAACCGGGTCTCCACCAGCGTCTCGGAGTCGGGCAGGACACCCCACCACTGCGGCGGCCGCGCCGTCACCTCGCCTCCGGTCAGCGCGGCCAGCGCGTGCGCCCGCTGCTCGGCCGCCGTGCCCTCGACCAGCGCGGCCAGCGTCACCGGCCCGCCGGTGCCGGGCCAGTCGATCTCGACCGCGCTCGGCTCCGCCTGCGCGACGGCCAGCGCCTCGGCGGCCGCCCGCACCTGGGCCGGCGGCAGCTCCGCGACCAGCCAGCGCCGGTCGGCCGGCAGCGGGTGCAGGCGGAACGTCGCCTCGGCGATCACGCCCAGCGTGCCGTACGAGCCGGTGAAGAGCTTGCCCAGGTCGTAGCCCGCCACGTTCTTGACCACCTTGCCGCCCGAGCGGGCGACGGTGCCGTCGGCCAGCACCACCGTGACGCCGATGAGCAGGTCGCGCGGCGCGCCGTGGCGGAAGGCGCGCGGCCCGGACACGGCGGTGGCCAGCGTGCCGCCCACCGTGGCGTCCGGCTGCGTGTCCAGCGCCAGCTCCTGCCCCTGCCGGCCGAGCGCCTCGGCGAGCACGCCCATCGTCACCCCGGCCTGCGTCCGGACCACCAGGTCACCCGCCGCGTGCTCGATCATCGCGTTCAGGCAGCACAGGTCGAGCAGCACGTCGCAGCGCTCGGGCGGGGCGCCCCAGTGGAGCTTGGTGCCGCCGCCGACAGGGGTGACGGCGAGGTCCTGCCCGGCGCAGACCCGCAGCACGGCCGCCACCTCGTCCACGGTCTCGGGCAGCACCACCCAGCGCGGGCGCACCCCGGCCACGACGTCCTCGCGGCCGGCGTCCCTGACGGTCACGCCGGTCTTCTCCAGCAGGTCACGCGGCATCAGAACTGCTCCGCCCGGCCCGACTCCACCAGCGGGTGCACGCCCCTGCGCACGCCCGGCACCTCGCCGCACAGCCGCGGCGTGGGGAACACCTTGCCCGGGTTGGACAGGCCCCGAGGGTCGAACGCGCACCGGACGAGCTGCATCGTGTCGAGGTCGGCGGCGGAGAACATCTTCGGCATGTAGCGGGCCTTGTCCACGCCCACGCCGTGCTCGCCGGTGATCGACCCGCCGTGCTCGACGCACAGGTCGAGGATCGCGCCCGAGACCACCTCGGCCCGCTCGCCCGCGCCCGGCTCGGCGTCGTCGAACAGGACGAGCGGGTGCAGGTTGCCGTCGCCGGCGTGGAAGACGTTGGCCACCCTGATGCGGTGCTCGGCCGACAGCCGGTCGATGGCCGCCAGCACCCGGGGCAGCGAGGTGCGCGGGACGACGCCGTCCTGCACGATGTAGGCGGGGCTGATGCGGCCGACGGCGGCGAACGCCGACTTGCGGCCCTTCCAGATCGCGGCCCGCTCGGCCGGGTCGGCGGCCACCCGCAGCTCGAACGCCTCCGAGCAGATCTCCCGCAGCCGCTCGAACTGCCGCTCCACCTCCGCGGCCGGCCCGTCGAGCTCGACGATCAGCACCGCGCCCGCGCCCGCGGGGTAGCGGCAGGCCACCGCCGCCTCGGCCGCCTCGATCGACAGGGCGTCCATCATCTCGATCGCGGCCGGCACGATGCCCGCCCCGATGATCGCCGAAACGGCCCGGCCGCCCTGCTCGATGCTCTCGAACGCGGCCAGCACCGTGGTGACCGCCTCGGGGACGCGGCTCAGCCGTACCGTGATCTTGGTGGCGATGCCGAGCGTGCCCTCCGAGCCGACGAACGCGCCGAGCAGGTCGTAGCCGGGGTCCATGCGGTCGAGCGTGACCAGGTCGCCGTCGGGGGTGACGATCTCGCAGGCCTCGACGTGATTGACCGTGAAACCGTACTTGAGGCAGTGCGCGCCGCCGGAGTTCTCCGCCACGTTGCCGCCGATCGAGCAGACCTGCTGGCTCGACGGGTCGGGCGCGTAGTAGCGGCCCTGCTCGCGCACGGCCTCGGTGATGGCGAGGTTGGTGACGCCCGGCTCGACCACGGCCCGGCGGGCGGGCAGGTCGATCTCCAGGATGCGGCGCATCCTGGAGGTGACGATGAGCACGCCGTCCTCGCGCGGCAGCGCGCCGCCGGACAGCCCGGTGCCGGAGCCGCGGGCCACGAACGGCACCCCGGCCTCGTTGCACAGCCGCACCACCCTCGCCACCTGCTCGGCCGTCTCGGGCAGCACGGCCACGGCCGGGGTGGCGCGGTGGTGGGTCAGGCCGTCGCACTCGTAGGTGCGCAGTCGTACCGGGTCGGTGATCACCGCGCCGGCGGGCAGCGCCGCGACCAGGCCGGCCGTCAGCGGGCCGATCGCGGGCCCGGTCACGGGGGGCGTGCTCGGGGTCATCCGGCTCCTCTCCTCTCCTCCTATGGCATGCGCGCGTACGCGGGGAGCGTCAGGAACTCGGCGAAATCGTCATCCAGCGCGACCTCCTTGAACAGAGCCGTGGCCTGAGCGTACAGCTCCTCGTCGTAGCCCGGCTCGGCGGCGATCGCGGCCAGCTCCTCGCCGATGATCCGCTCGACGAGCTCCTTGGTGACCTTGGCGCCGGTGTCGGCGAGCGTGATGTCGTTGTGGATCCACTGCCAGATCTGCGAGCGCGAGATCTCGGCCGTCGCCGCGTCCTCCATGAGGTTGTGGATGGCCACCGCGCCCAGCCCGCCCATCCAGGCGGCCAGGTAGCGCAGCGCCACGTCCACGTTGCCGCGCAGCCCCACCTCGGTGATCTCGCCCGGTGTCTCCGACACCGCCAGCAGGTCGGCGGCCGAGACGCTGACGTCCTCGCGCTTGCGGTCGATCTGGTGGGGCCTGTCGCCGAGCACCCCGTCGAACACCTCGCGGCAGACGGGCACCAGGTCGGGGTGCGCCACCCAGGAGCCGTCGAAGCCGTCGCCGGACTCGCGGGTCTTGTCCGCCCGGACCTTCTCCAGGGCCACGGCGTTGACCTCGGGGTCGCGGCGCGAGGGAATGAACGCGGCCATCCCGCCGATGGCGTGCGCGCCGCGCTTGTGGCAGGTGCGCACGAGCAGCTCGGTGTAGGCGCGCATGAACGGCGCGGTCATCGTCACCGTGTTGCGCTCCGGCAGCAGGAACTCCCGGCCCCGGGTCCGGAACTTCTTGATC
Organism: Nonomuraea indica; assembly: GCF_002850745.1. Lineage (GTDB taxonomy): Bacteria > Actinomycetota > Actinomycetes > Streptosporangiales > Streptosporangiaceae > Nonomuraea > Nonomuraea indica. The sequence goes on along the minus strand of NZ_KZ559476.1, from coordinate 7,044 downwards.
ACGCTGAAGAGGTAGTCCCAGCGGCCCGCGTTGAGCCCGGCGGAGTGCTCGCGCAGCTCGTAGAGGATCTCCTCCATCTCGAACGCGGCCGGATACGTCTCGATGAGGACGGTCGCCCGGATAGTCCCGCGCGGGATGCCGAGCAGTTCCTGGGCGCGGACGAACACGTCGTTCCACAGCCGCGCCTCCAGGTGGGACTCCAGCTTGGGCAGGTAGAAGTAGGGGCCCTTGCCCTTGTCGATCTGCCGCTGCGCGCAGTGGAAGAAGTAGAGGCCGAAGTCGAACAGGGAGCCGGAGACGGGCAGGCCGTCCACCTTGGCGTGCTTCTCGTCGAGGTGCCAGCCGCGCGGGCGGACCACGATCGTGGCCAGCTCCTCGTCGGGGCGCAGCGCGTACGTCTTGCCGCCCGACTCGAAGTCGATGGTCCGGTCGAGCGCGTCGCGCAGGTTGAGGTGACCGGCGACGCAGTTGGCCCAGAGCGGAGAGTTGGCGTCCTCGAAGTCGGCCAGCCAGACCTTGGCGCCGGAGTTGAGCGCGTTGATGGTCATCTTGCGGTCCACCGGCCCGGTGATCTCGACGCGGCGGTCCTCCAGGCCCGGGGCGGGTGCGGCGACGCTCCACTCGGCCTCGCGGACCCCCTTGGTCTCGGGCAGGAAGTCGAGCAGGCCCCCGGCGGACAGCTCCGCCTGCCTGCCCCGGCGCAGCTCGAGGAGCTCCAGGCGTCTGGCGCCGAACTCCCGCTGGAGCGTCGCCACGAAGCCGAGCGCCTCGGGCGTGAGGATCTCGTCGAACCGGTCGAGGATCGGGCCGGTGATCTCCATGTCGCGCGCTCCTTTTTCCGTCATGTGGAAAATGCCTTCTGGATTATGGAAGTGAAGCTACTTCATGGGGTCGTCCACGGTCAAAGGAGGGGGACCCTGAAGTGCTCCTCGGGGGTATCCCGGATGCGTTTCGGATGATCCGCCGGGAAGATCGACGTATGAACAGAATCGTGATCGCGGGCGGTCTCCTGGCGTCGGCTGCGCTGCTGACGGGCTGCGGATTGTCGAGCCTGGTCGGCCCCACCAACCAGGACACCGCGACCTACGAGGTCACCGACAAGGTGGCCGCGTTGCGCGTCGAGCCCGGCTCGGGCGACGCCGTGATCACCGAGTACGACGGGACCGCCGTCCGCGTCGTCGAGACGCTCCACTGGAGAAGGACCAAGCCCGAGGCCGAGCACGTCGTCGAGGGCGGCGGCACCCTGCGGCTGAGCTACACGTGCTCCGACTCGTCGAGCTGCAGCGTCGACTACAAGGTCCAGGTGCCCAAAGGCTTGACGGTGGACGTCGACAGCGGTTCGGGCGACGTCGCGCTGCGGTCGCTGACCGGGCCCGTCAAGCTCGTCCTCGGCTCCGGCGACGTGACCGGCGCCGGGCTGACGGGCAAGCGGCTGACCGCCGAGCTCGGCTCGGGCAACCTCGACCTGGCGTACGCCGCCGCGCCCGACGAGGCCCGGCTCCAGGCCGGCTCCGGCGACATCGTGCTGCGCGTCCCCGACGATGCCTACGCCGTGCGCACCGACATGGGGTCGGGCGACGAGACCATCTCGGTCAGGCGGGACGGCGCCGCGCCGCACAAGATGACGATCACGTCCGGCTCCGGCGACGTGAACGTGCTGCCGGGATAACCAGATGCCCATGCCGTGGATGTCGTGCCACCATCGGGGGAAGACACCACGGTGTCCGGACGTTCCCTATAAGAGATGACACGAATGCACGAATACTCCGCGCTCGACGAGTTCGAGACCGGCGATATGGATCTTGAGGAGCGCCAGGCGCTCCGCCGCGTGGCGGGCCTGTCCACCGAGCTCCAGGACGTCTCCGAGGTCGAATACCGGCAGCTGCGGCTCGAGCGGGTCGTTCTGGTGGGCATCTGGACCTCCGGGACGGCCGTCGACGCCGAAAACTCGCTCCTCGAGCTGAAGCTCCTGGCCGAGACCGCCGGCTCCGAGGTCCTGGAGGGCCTGATCCAGCGCCGCCAGAAGCCAGACCCCGCCACCTACATCGGCTCGGGCAAGGCGCTCGAGCTGCGCGACGTGGTCGAGTCGACCGGCGCCGACACCGTGATCTGCGACGGCGAGCTGACCCCCGGCCAGCTCCGCCAGCTCGAGGACACGGTCAAGGTGAAGGTCATCGACCGCACCGCGCTCATCCTCGACATCTTCGCCCAGCACGCCAAGAGCCGCGAGGGCAAGGCCCAGGTCGAGCTGGCCCAGCTCCAGTACCTCCTGCCGCGCCTGCGCGGCTGGGGCGGCAACCTGTCCCGGCAGGTCGGCGGTCGCGCCGCCGGCGGCGTCGGCATCGGCGGCCGCGGCCCTGGCGAGACCAAGATCGAGCTGGACCGCCGCCGCATCCGCGAGCGGATGGCCAAGCTGCGTCGCCAGATCAGCGGCATGTCCACCTCGCGTGAGACCATGCGCCAGCGGCGCTCGCAGCGCGAGGTCCCGGCCGTCGCCATCGCCGGCTACACCAACGCCGGCAAGTCCTCGCTGCTCAACCGCGTCACCGGCGCGGGCGTGCTGGTCGAGGACGCGCTGTTCGCCACCCTCGACCCGACGGTGCGCAAGGCGCGCACGCCCGAGGGCAGGCTGTTCACGATCGCCGACACCGTCGGGTTCGTCCGCCACCTGCCGCACCAGCTCGTCGAGGCGTTCCGCTCCACGCTGGAGGAGGTCGCCGACGCTGACCTGATCCTGCACGTGGTCGACGGCTCGCACCCCGATCCCGAGGGGCAGCTGGCCGCCGTCCGCGAGGTGTTCGCCGACATCGAGGGCGCGATGGACGTGCCCGAGATCGTGGTGATCAACAAGGCCGACGCGGCCGACCAGGACGTGCTCGACCGCATCGCGCGCGCCGAGCGCGACAGCATCGTGGTCTCGGCCCGCACCGGGGCCGGCATCGGCGAGCTCATGGCGCTCATCGAACGCCGGCTGCCCAGGCTCGACCACGAGGTCACGCTGCTCGTGCCGTACGACAGAGGAGATTTGATCTCCCGGGCCCACAAGGAGGGCGAGGTGCTCTCGGTGGACCACGTCGAGGACGGCACCGTGCTGCACGCCCGCGTGCTGCCCAGCCTCTTCCACGAGCTGGAGCGGGTCGGCAAGCCCGTCGAACGGGTGTCTTGACGTGATGGCTGGGCGGCTCTGACCCTCAAGGACCACAGAGCTGCCCAAAGCCGACAGTGGTCCCGCAACCGCGGGATTGCTAGGATATGCCGAACCTTACATACTCTATTGTCGCGGGTTTCAGAAGATGGCTGCTGCGAGCGGGATCGACAGCGGGGGCCGAAGCGCAAGGTTGGAGCCGGGGGGCGGTTGGGAAGAGTGGGCTTTCTTCCGAATAACCCTGTACACCGAGCCAGCCTGTGAAATAACGTAACTGAACTGAAATCGCGCGGATCATGAGTCCAGCGATACGGTCACCGCACAGTCTTACGCGGATGAGAGCAGGAGACCCCCCATGTCGTCCCGACCCGGAGCCGACTCAGCGGGCACGGCCCGAGTTGCGGGCCGGGTGCCACGCTCCTGCGGGGTGGTGATGCGGTGACCGTTCGGCTGCTGACCAACATCGGCCGCCTCTGGACCGGCAACGAAGTCCTCAGCAACGCGGCCCTCCTCGTGCACAACGACCGCATCGCCTGGGTCGGCCGGGCTCCCGACCTGCCGCAGAGCGTGCCGGGCGTCGTCGACGACATCGTCGACGTCGACCACGTCGAAAACCTGGGCGGCGCGCTCGTCACGCCCGGCCTCATCGACGCCCACACGCATCCGGTCTACGCCGGCAACCGCTACGCCGAGCTGGCCATCCGCACCGGCGGCTCCAGCGCCGCCTCCATCACCGCGGCCGGCGGCGGCGTCGGTTCCACCGTCACCGTGACCCGCGGCACCGACCCGTGGACCCTGTGCAACGGCGTGCGCGAGCGCCTGCGCGGCTGGCTGCTCAACGGCACCACGACCGTCGAGGCCAAGACCGGCTACCACCTCACCCGTGACGGCGAGCTCGCCGACGTGCGGCTCCTGCGCGAGCTGGAGAAGGAGCCGATGATGCCGCGGGTGCACGTCACGTTCCTCGCCGCGCACGTCGTACCGCCCGAATACTTCGGCCGCCAGCGCGAATACGTCGAGGCCGTGGGCGCCTGGTGCGCCGACGCCGCGGCGGCCGGCGCCGACAGCGTCGACGTCTACTGCGACGACGGCCACTTCACCACCGAGGAGTCCCGCTGGGTGCTCGCCTCGGGCCGCAACGTCGGCCTGCTGCCGCGCATCCACGCCGGGCTGTTCAGCCGGCGCGGCGCCGTCCAGCTCGCCGCCGAGCTGGGCTGCGCCTCCGCCGACGGGCTGCACAACATGTCTGACGAGGACATCGCGATCATGTCCCGCTACGGCGTGCCCGCCGTCGTCTGCCCCGCGACCGCGCTGCAGCGCGGCAAGCTGCCGCCCGTCCGCCAGATGATCAAGCATGGGGTGCAGATCGCGCTGGGCAGCGACCACAACCCCGGCTACTGCGGCATCACCTCGATGTCGCTGGTCATCGCGATGGCCGTGTCGGCGTTCGGGATGAGTGTCAACGACGCGCTGCGGGCCGCCACCCTGGGCGGCGCCACCGTCCTCGGTGCCCCCGACCGCGGCGTCCTCGCTCCCGGCCGCCTCGCCGACATCGTGCAGTGGGACGCCGACCACGAGGGTGCCTTCGCCTGGTCGTTCGGCCTGAAGCCGCGGCGGGTGTGGCGGGGTGGCACCCCCGTCCAGTAGCTAGTCTCGGGACATGCCCCGACCGGTCGCCGTCGTCACCGACTCCACCGCCTGCCTGCCGCCGACACCGGGCGTCTCGGTGGTGCCCGTCCAGGTGATCTCCCGTGGCGTGCCGTACGACGAGGGGTCCTTCCGCGGTGACCTCTCCTCGGCCACCACCTCGCGGCCGGCCCCGTCCCGGTTCGCCGCGTGCTACGAGGCCCTCGCCGCCGAGGGGGCCGAGGCGGTGGTCTCCGTCCACCTGTCGTCGTCGCTCTCGGGCACGTACGAGTCGGCCGCGCTGGCGGCCAAGGAGGCGCCCGTGCCGGTCGAGGTGGTCGACAGCGGGTCGATCGCCCTCGGGGTCGGCTACCCGGCGCTGGCCGCCGCGCGTGCCGCCGCCCGCGGGGCCGGACTGGAGGAGGTGGCGGGGGAGGCGGCCCGGTGCGCCGGCCGTACGCGTACGTACTTCTACGCCGACTCCCTGGAGCACCTCCGGCGGAGCGGGCGCGTCGGGACGGCGGCCTCGCTCGTCGGGTCGGCGCTGGCCATCAAGCCCCTGCTGCACGTCATCGACGGGCGCGTCGAACTGCTGGAGAAGGTGCGCACCGCCACGCGGGCCATCGCCCGCCTGGAGGATCTGGCGGTACGCGCGGCGGAGCGGGCGGACGGCCCGGTGGAGGTGGCGGTGCAGCATCTCGGGGCGCCGTCACGGGCGGCGGCGCTGGCCGACCGGCTCTCGGGGCGGCTGCCGCGACTCGGGGAGTTACGGGTGGTCGAGGTCGGGGCCGTCATCGGCGTGCACGTGGGCCCGGGAACGCTGGGACTGACCGTGTGCCTGCCGGGCTGACCCCGGCTTCGTCCACAGGAAGCACGGGGTCGGGCTGCTCATCCCCAGAACGCCGCTCGGCCGATCGGGGCGGCCGGGCCGGGCCGTACCGTCTCCGGCGTGCTCACCCAGGATGCGACCGCCGAACGGACCATAGCCGAGTCCCGGCTCCGGTCCCTCACCGCCCCCGGCCGCCACCTGCCC
>NZ_KZ559476.1:0-1230 GCF_002850745.1 Nonomuraea indica | reverse complement strand
GTCCCTCACCGCCCCCGGCCGCCACCTGCCCGGCCCCCTCGCCCCCCCCCATCCTCCCGCCCCGTCACGGACTTGGCCGGACGGCGAGCCATCCCCGGATCCTCGCCTGCCCGGCCTCGCCCACCCTCACCCTCCCGCCCCGTCACCGACCCGGCCGGACGGCGGGGCATCCCCCGATCCGCACCTGGCCGCGCCGGACCCGCGGCGGCCCCTCGGCGCACCTTCCGCGGACCGACGCGACGGCGAAGACCCGGGGCGGCTGGACGACGGGCCGCTGAGGTCCCCGCATCTCCGCCACCCCTACGTGCGCGACACCTCACCCGGCCCGACCACCCTCCGTGCCGTCGGGCCGCTCCCGCCCCCCTCATTGCGGACCACGGCCCCTTCACCAGGTCATCCAGGCGCCACGGCGCCTTCAGCGGACCTCCCAGGCGCCACGGCCTCTTCCACGGACTCCTTCTCGGGCCCCTCGCCGGTTCGCCCAAGCGCCACGGCCTTCTCCCCGGGCCCCTCGCCGGGCCGCCCAGGCGCCGCAGGGCACGTCGAGGTGCCTGTCGGCGTGCCCGCCACCCTTCAGGCCTTCCGCGCCGCCCTGGAGGCCAAGGCCCCCGGCCTGGCCCCCGGAGGGCCGGCACTCAAGGCCCTTGTGGCGCTGGCCGTGCTGGCGGCCATCGTGGCGGGGATCTCCGTGTGGCGTTCCCAGCCGGTCCCGGAGCCGCTGCCGGCCCCGGCGTCCCCGCCTCCCGCGTCCCACCGGCACGTCCCCGCGACCCCGTCCTCGACCGCGAGCGTCACCGTCCACGTCACGGGCAAGGTCCGCAAGCCCGGCATCTACACGCTCCCGATGGGCGCCCGGGTGGCCGACGCCGTCACCGCCGCCGGGGGAGCCCGCCACGCCACGGCCACGGCCTCCGTCAACCTCGCCCGCCGCCTGCTCGACGGCGAACAGATCCTGATCGGCGCCCCGCCCGGCGCCGCCGTCCCCGCCGCCCCCGTCCCGGCTCCGGGCACCGACCCGGCGGCCACGGTGCTCGACCTCAACACGGCGACGGCGGAGCAACTCGAGCAGCTGCCCGGCGTGGGCGAGGTCCTGGCCGCCCGGATCGCGGAGTTCCGCACAGCCAACGGCGGTTTCACCAGCGTCGCGCAGCTCCAGGAGGTGCCAGGCATCGGCCCTCCGAAACAGACGAGAGAGCTTAAGCTTGGGTGCTATGACCCCCAAGCGCGCCA
>NZ_PJOK01000049.1 GCF_002850745.1 Nonomuraea indica | reverse complement strand
CGTTCTCCAGCGTCTTCGTCGTCACCAACAGCCTCCGGCTACGCACCTTCAAGTGATCCACTGATCTACCGATGCCCCGGGAGTCCCACTCCCGGGGCATCGCGCGTCCACGGGACGCCGGGACCGCGGCCCGGTTCATCCGGCCGGTTCAGCCGAGCGTGCTGATGAGCTCCCTGCAGGCGCGCTCACAGTCTCGGCACGCCTGGGCGCAGACGGCGCAATGCTCATGCTGCTTGCTGTGCCGCTCGCACTCGTCGCCGCATGCCTTGCATGCCTGCGCGCACGCCTCCAGCACCGCTCTGGTGAGATTGGCGTCGTAGCCGGTGTGCCGCGAGAGCACCCTGGCGGTGGTCCCGCAGATGTCCGCGCAGTCGAGGTCGGTACGGATGCACTTGGTCAGCTCCGCCACCATGTCCTCGCTCAGGCAGGCATCAGCGCAGGCCGTGCATGCCTGGGCGCACCGCAGGCACTCCTCGATGCACGTGGCAAGCCGAGATTGGTCGATGTCGCCCAGGTCTTTGGGGTAGGTGGACAGCATCTCCGCGACCTGTAGGGCCATGTCGCTTCCTCGCTTCCTCCGTTGACACTGACCTGGCTCACCCTGCCCAGCCCCCGAGGGGCTACTCCAAGTAAGAAGCACTTGAGGCGCCTGTAGGGCCGTCGCGCGAATTGGCCTCGGCGACGCCTTCGGCACAAGGCTCAGCAACTGCCGTGCCCCGTGGCGGCGAACCGTAGCAGGTGCCGGCCGCCTGGTCGGCTACAACCACCACGTCCGTACAGGGACGGGCCTCCAGACGAGGAGAGGCCGGGCGCCCGTGCCGGGCGCCCGGCATGATCCATCAGAGTCGGTCGAGGACCTTCTGCATCTGCTCGATCTCGGCCTGCTGGGTGGTCTCGATGGTCTTGGCGAGTTCCGTGGCCTCAGGGTTGACACCGTTGGACTGCTCGGTCTTGGCCATCTCGATGGCACCGTTGTGGTGGGCGATCATCATTTGGACGAACCGCTTGTCGAACGTTGCGCCGTTGGCCTCCTCCAGCATCTTCATGTCCTCGGAGGACATCATGCCGGGCATGCCGTGGTCCATGCCCTCCATGCCCTCCATGCCGTCCATTCCGGTGGGCACGGGCTTGCCCCACTCCTTGAGCCAGCCCCGCATGGTCTTGATCTCGGGGTCCTGCGCTGCCTTGATCTTCGCGGCCAGCTCCTTGACCTCGGGGTCCTTGGCGCGCGTCTCCGCCAGCTCGGCCATCTCGACGGCCTGCTGGTGGTGCGGGATCATCATCTGCGCGAACATCACGTCCGCGTCGTTGAACGATGCGTCCGGCTGGGTGGTGGCGGTGGTCGGCGTCGACGCGGCACCGTGGGCCGTCGGCATGCTGTGGCCGGACATCGCTGTTTCGGTGCCGCCGCCGCAGGCGGTGAGCACAACAAGCGCACCGGCCCCTGCCACGAGCGCCGACGACGCACGCTTGATGATCGATCGGTTGGTGAACATGACTGAACGACTCCTGTTATCGGATGTGTGCGAAGACCGTCGGATAACCGATCGGCCTATATGCGCAGCACCGACACGCGAGTGAGCCGTAGCGCCACGCTTCGCGGCGGTGGCCGGGCCACACCTGGACCCGCCCATCCCGCTCTGGCGAAGGCGTACCCGCGGCGCTTGGCCTGGAACCGCAGCACCCCCAGCAGTAGCTGGAGAAGGGAGGTGAGCACGGCCAAACACACGGCACCGGGGTCGAGATCGGGGAAGTCCTTCATCGGGAAGAACGTGATGCTCGCGAGTTGCTGCGGGACTTCAATTTCGTGGGGCGAGGCCAGCACGGCCCCGCCATGCCCCCGATGAGAGGCAGGATGCCCGAGAGTGTGCATACCGCAGACGCCGACGACAAGCAGCACCGGAAGAACCCACCGCGAGACGCGGCGACATCGGCCGAGAGCTCGTTCCCCCATCCATCCCCCGCGCCGCGACTCACTCCTACCCTACTCACGATAGTAGGACTCACCGAGACTCCGGTGCGCTCCCCGGCCCGTCGCCCGATCGAAGGCGCGTCGCAACAGCTGTTGTTACGTTACGTAAGCAATCATGTGCATCATGTGGAGGCTGTGCGGGCCGCGCCAGTGCAGGGGCCTCGTCGTGCTGCTCGGACTCCTCACGGTCGCCCACCTGTACGCGCACACCCCTCACCACGACGTCGTGGCGGCTCAGGCGGTGTCCTGTCCGGGCAAGCCACTCAACGGACACGATGACGAACACGCGCACTCGCACGCGCTGCTGATTCCGTCTCCCGCGTACGCGCCCACGAGCCGCAACACCGGTGTGGTCATGCAGGTGTTCGAGTCCGCGGGGGCCGCTCAAGGGGCGAGCGCAAGACTCTCCGCCAGGGCGCCGCCGACGGCGTACCGTGGGCGGGCCGCGGAGCTGCGCACGCTCGAAGTCTGCCGCTGCTGACGGGACGCGATCCTTCGTGTCCCGTCAAGCACGCGTCGAAATGAGCGTTCACCATGTCATCTCTCATCGAGTCCCCCCTGGCCTACCTGGTGGGCCACACTCCTGTCTGCTGGATCGGCGAACCCTTCGCGCCCGCGGGTCGCGGCTTCTGGGCCAAGCTGGAAGGCGCCAACCCCGGCGGCCTCAAGGACCGGGCCGCACTCCATATCGTGAAACGGGCACGCGCCCGGGGCGAGCTGAAACCCGGAGCGCTGATCGTCGAGTCCACCTCGGGCACCTTCGGCCTCGGCCTCGCCCTGGCGGGGATCGTCTACGGCCATCCGGTCACGGTCGTCACCGACCCGGGGATGGAGGAGATCGTGCAACGTCTGCTCCAGGCGTACGGGGTCAGGGTGGAGGCGGTGACCCGCCCCCATCCGTCCGGTGGCTGGCAGCAGGCCCGGCTGGACCGGGTGGCCGAGCTGCTGGCCGACCATCCCGGCGCCTACTGTCCCCACCAGTACGACAACCCGGACAACGTCGCGGCGTACGCGGGGCTGGCCAGGGAGCTTCGCCGTCAGATCGGCCGCGTCGACGTGCTCGTGTGCAGCGTGGGCACCGGCGGGCACTCGGCAGGGGTCGCCAGGTGCCTTCGAGGGCAGCACCCGCGGCTGCGCCTGATCGGCGTGGACGCCGTCGGGTCCACGATCTTCGGCCAGCCCGCACGGCCCCGCCTGATGCGCGGGCTGGGCAGCAGCATCCACCCGCGCAACGTCGCACACGAGGAGTTCGACGAAGTGCACTGGGTGGCGCCGCACGAGGCGGTGTGGGCATGTCGTACGCTCGCCCGGACCCATTACGCCACCGGCGGCTGGAGCGTGGGCGCGGTCGCCGTGGCGGCCGCCTGGTGCGCCAGAACCCTTCCCTCCGGCACCAAGATCGCGGCCATCTTTCCAGACGGGCCTGCCCGTTACTACACGACCGTCTTCGACGACGCCTACTGCACGGAGCACCGCCTCCTCGATCGCCCGCCGGCTGCGGAACCAGAGGAGATCAAGCATCCCGACGAGGCCGAAGCCACCCGCTGGACCCGCATGGTGATGCGTTGATGTGGCGACGCTTTCGCTCCTTCGACCGCGCTGTCCAGTTGCTGATGCTGAACCAGCTGGCCATCAACGTCGGCTTCTACATGCTCATGCCCTACCTGGCAGGTCACCTGTCTCAAGGGCTGGGCATGGCGGCATGGGCCGTTGGCCTGGTGCTGGGAACGCGCAACCTCAGCCAGCAGGGCTTGTTCCTGTTCGGCGGGACGATCGCCGACCGGTTCGGCTACCGGCCCGCCATCATCGCCGGCTGCCTGCTGCGCACGGCGGGCTTCGGCCTGCTGGGATTCGTGGACGCGTTGCCGGCCCTGCTCGTCGCCTCGGCAATGACGGGATCGGCCGGGGCGCTGTTCAACCCGGCGGTCCGCGCCTACATCGCCCATGAGGCGGGGGAGCGAAGGGTGGAAGCGTTCGCCCTGTTCAACGTCTTCGGTCAGGCAGGCATCCTGCTCGGGCCACTCATCGGTCTCGGGCTGATGGCGGTCGACTTCCGGCTGGTGTGCGTGGTCGCGGCGGCGGTCTTCGCCGTGCTGACCGTCATGCAGGTGCTGACGCTGCCGCCCTGCCGGAGGGCTGCGGCGGAGCAGGGCGGCGTGCTGTGCGGCTGGCGGGCCGTCGTGACCAACCGGGCGTTCGTCCTGTTCGCGGTGGCCATGGCCGGGGCCTACGTGCTGTCGTTCCAGGTCTACCTGGCGCTGCCACTTGAACTGGGCGACGCGGGAGCGGTCGGCCTGCTGTTCGCGGTATCGGCCGTCGTGGCCATCGCCGGCCAGCTGCGCATCACCGACTGGGCTCGCCGCCGCTGGAGCGCCGAGCAGGCGATCGTGCGCGGCCTGGCGCTCATGGCTGTCGCCTTCGTGCCGCTCATCCTGTACGGCTTCGCCGGCCCCGGCCTGCGCGTGCCCGCCGTGCTGGCCTGCACCGTACTGCTCACCTTGGGTACGGTGCTGACCTATCCGTTCGAGATGGACACCGTCGTCGCGCTGTCCGGTGGCCGCCGGGTGGCTACGCACTACGGGTTCTACAACACGGTCGCCGGCGTGGGCATCGCCCTGGGCAACCTGCTGGTCGGACGGGTGCTCGACAGCGCCGCGCCGCTGGCCTGGCTGGTACTGGCCGGGGTCGGCGCGGCCAGTGGGGTGGCCGTGTGGCTCCTGCGCCACGCTGAAGGGCCCCTCAGCAGGCATCCGCCCTGGGCCCGCCGGCGCCGTACCCCGCCAGCGAGCACACGGTCCTGAGCGACTAAGCTCACGGCGACAATGGGGATCAGGCGACGCCCCAGAGCACCCAGTGCTGGAGCGCGCCGGCGACGAGCTGCACAGCCATTGCGGCGGCGAGCAGCCCCATGACGCGGGTGACCAGGTTCAGCCCGTTGTCCTTCAGCACGCGTCCGATCAACGAGGAGAAGCGCAGCGTCAACCAGGTCAGGAGGAGCGCCGCCACCATGGCGAGCCCCACGGCCAGGAGGGCTGGTACGCCATCGGCCTTCTCCATGTAGAGCATGGTCGCGGCGATGGCGCCCGGCCCCGCCAGTAGCGGCGTACCCAACGGCACGTAGGCGACCGCCCCGCTCTCGGCCTTCGCACGGTCCCGGGCGCAGTCGGCCTTCAACAGGTCCAGCGCGATGAGGGCGAGCAGCGCGCCGCCGGCCACCTGGAGCGCCTGCAGGGAGATGCCGAGCGCGTCGAGCAGCCGGTTGCCGAGCAGGGCGAACACGGTCACGATCCCGGCGGCCACCAGGACCGACACCCTGGCGATACGGCGGCGCCCCGCCGCGTCCTCGTGCCTGGTGAGCGTGAGGAACACAGGGATCGCAGCCAGTGGATCGAAGATGACCAGCAGTGTGACGAGGGTCTGCACGAACAGTGCGGTGGACATGACGACTCCACGGAGGGACGGAGGATCTCGCCCCCGGTTGACGCGCGAGCGAGCTGAATCAGGTCACCGGTCCACCGCAGGGCACGGTCCAGCGCAGCCACACCGTGAGGCTGGAGTCACGCAGCCGGACGTTCATGCCGGCCCGAAACCGCTGAGCGGCTTGGGCTATTCCCGGTCCATGTGGGGGGATGCGATGAAAGCGGGAGAGCCAGGAAGACCGCCCGTGCCGGGCTCGTTCCGATTGCTCGGCCACCCAGGCGTCGTGCTGTTGCTGGGTGATGGCTCCGGCAGCCAGAGCTGCCTGGGCGATAGCCGCGAGCATGGGAAGCGTCAAGCCGTCGGTGAAGACTCCGGTGTACCCCTCGACTTCGACGTCCTCGTACCCGGTGCCGGCAGCAGGTTGTGATCCGTCGAGCCGGAGGCACGGATGGACGAGGATCGCCCGTCCAAGGCCGAGCACGTCGGGGCAGGTGATCACCACGACGGCGATGGCGAACAGCATGGCGGTGGGGGGCCGGCGCGCCGGAGGCCGGCCAGACCGTGAAGGTGAGCGCGCCGCCGATCAGCGCCACGAACACCAGCCAGAACTCCAAGACCGCGGGGCCGCAGCCCATCTCGGCTGCGGCCCCGCGGTCTCCCGTGCGGCTCGCTCACTCCCCGACGAGGCCGCAGCCCGCCGCATCCATGGCCGACCGGATCGCCTCTTCGCTGACCGGGCCGTCGGTGAGGATGCTGATCTTGGACGCGGCGGGCGTCACATCCACTCCGACGACCCCGGGCACGCTGATGAGCTCGGTCTTGATGGCGGCCACGCAGTGGTCGCAGGCGTCGGGGGTGAGCCCGGTGACCTGGTAGGCGACAAAACTGTAGGCAACGGTGATCACAAGATGTCTCCCTTCAGCGGCATGGGACCACTCGCTCTCGATCGTCGTGGACCGTGAGGCGAAAGGGGAGGTTCGACCGGGTTCCAAGGCGCGCCATGGCGTAAAGCAGAAGCCCATTCCACAGGGGCCGCAAGCATGTGGCATCGTGCGGCGAGGCTTGTGGAGGTGGTGGAAGCGTGACGTACGAAGAAGACGACGAAGTCGCCAGAGTGCTTTTCGTCCGTATGCGTGAGCGCGGTGAGTCGCTGTCCGAGGCGGCTGCGCGCATGGACCTGGCAGCGGCGGAGCTCACCCGAGCAAGAGCGGTGCTCGCTCGGCTCCACCTCCTACGCGCGCAGACCGAGACCTCGGTCGAGCCGGCCGTCGCCCTTGCGCGCAGCCTTCAGGAAGGCCATCGTCTGCTGGACCAGCTGGTGGAGCAGCATGTCAAGACCGCCGCACTGGCGCAGGGATACCTCACTCTGCCTGGCGGCGCCGACGGGCACGTGCACGTCGAGTTCTTCCCTCGCGACGATCCCCGCAAGAGGCTCTATCAGCGGATGGGCGAGTTGAGCGAACTGGCCGGTGACGAGATCGTGGGCATGCATCCGGTCGCGACCTGGACGCGTGAGTCCCTGGACGAAGGCTTGGCCCGCAACGAGCTCACGATCGCCAGGGGCGTCAGAGTCCGCGGCATCCATGCCCAGATCGCCTTCGCCGATCCGCTGCTGCGCGAATACGTAGGCAAGTGGGTCCGCCTGGGCATGGAAGTGCGGGGCGCTCCGGTGATTGCGACGCGGATGGTCATCTACGACAGGCACAGCGCGATCATCCAAGCCGACCCCGGAGACCTGGAAGCGGGAGCGGTGCTCCTGCGCGGCGGTGCCGTGGTGAAGTCCCTGGCGGCGCTCTTCGATTACTGCTGGATGACCGCTTCGGAGCCCAAGGACGTGCCACGCTCAGCCGACGTCGGGGCGCTCACCGACCAGCAACGCGCCGTGCTCCGCCTGCTCGCCACCGGCGCCAAGGATTCCGCCATTGCCCGCGGGTTGGGCGTCTCCACCCGTACGGTGACCCGGGTGGTGGGGGAACTGACCACGATGTTGGGAGCGACCAGCCGCTTCCAAGCCGGAGTTCGCGCGGCCCGGCTGGGCTGGCTCGACTAGACCCATCGCGGAACCCGCCCCGGACACGCTGCGGGCCCAGTGGGTGGCCGAGACAGAGGTGCAGCGGGTGGCCGCCCAGGCGCGACTTCGGCAGACCGAGGGACGACGGCGCATGACACGAGAGGAGATCGACGCGATGGTGACCGCACTCGGGGACCTGGTGGTGATGCTGCACGACGCAGACCCCCGAAACGACAAGGCGGAGGTGTACGCGCGGATCGGCCTGCGTCTGACCTACTTCCCCCAGAAACACCTAGTGGAGGCTCAGGTGCAACCTGGCCTCCACATGTGCGATTGGCTGGTGTCCGAGGGGGGACTTGAACCCCCATGCCCCGCAAAGGGCACTAGCACCTCAAGCTAGCGCGTCTGCCTATTCCGCCACCCGGACGTTGGTGCCTGCACGTGGGACCGTCATCCCGCGTCGGCTCAGTTAGGTTAGCAAACTCTGGGGGGTGCGTCATACCAAGTATCCGGCGGCCGGCCGGGGAAGGTCCGTCCGGGAGGGTTCCATGGGGTGTCGCGGGCCTTGACCGGGGGTGGATGGGCGGTTCGTGGTGGTTGGGGCGGCGGGTGCTTGACCATTTCCTGGCTCTCGGCTGAAAAGCCGTTGCGAACACCTTGGGTGCTGCTACGGTTACGGACCGTTGAGGGGTGAGTCCATGGACCGGCCTCACATCGTGAGGTCGGTTCTGGAGCAGGGAGGGTCACGTGGCACGCATGCCGGTGCGGAGGCCGAGGGCGATCGCCCTGGTCGCGCGCCGTGTGCCCGCGACCGTCCCGACGACGGACACGATCACCGGGCGGGCCAGCCGGATGGCGCGGTTCGCGGCCGGTGCCCGTCGGGTCGTCGTACGAGCGTCGTTGGTCGGCGGCCTGGTGGCCGCGGGCTGGCTGCTCGCCGTCCTGTTCGGGGCGTCCTTCGCGGCTCCGGCCTCTGCGGCCGCCGTGACCGGCCCCGCTCCCGCCACTCCCTCTGCCGCGGACTCCACCGCGGCGACCGGAGCAGGCGCACCCCAGACCGTCACCGGGCCCTTCGAGGGCGGTTTCCCCACGGCTGACGGCACGGTCTCGGCGCCGGACGACGCCGAGGCGATGGCAGGGCTGACAGTTGACGGGCTCACCAGCCAGTCCGACCCCGGCCTGCCCGCACCATCCACCGCGAGCTCGATGCTGGACACCGATGGTCTGGTGCCCAACGGCGGTGGCAGCGGCCCCTTCGGGCCGTGCATGGGGGACATCGCGAGGTCCGTCTACGACCCGCGGATCGAAGCCCGGCGCGCCCACCTGGCGTGCGTGCTTCCCCCCGTCGTCCGCACGGCGGCGGACGACCCTTCGTTCTCACCTGACTGATCCCCGACTCATTCCGGCCTTCACGCGCCGGCGGCGGAGCGTGGTCATCATCCCCTCCGCCCGCGGGTGACACGTCAGTCATCACTGGTTCGCGAACCCGAGGTCGCGCTGTACGTGGCGCCGTTCGACCTCGTACGGTCTCGGCTGCCCGCGAACTGTCAGGTAATCCCCCCAAGACCCTCATAGGAGCATTCATCATGCGTACGTGGGCGAAGGCTTCCACTCCCGCGGCCCTGCTCGCCGTTGCCGTCATGTCGTTCGGCGGCGGCACCGCCCTGGCCGACACCTCCGGCGACCACTCCATCGGCGGCGGCAACCAGGTCGACGCGCCGATCTCGCTGCCGATCGACATCAGCGGCAACTCCGTCGCCGTGGCCGGCGGGTCCCGCGCCTCCTCGCACGGCGGCGCGTCGGTCGACAACCAGCGCGGGGGCGGCATCCCCGGCCGGACGTCCGGCGACTCCAGCATCCTCGGCGGCAACCAGGTCAACGCGCCGATCAGCGCCCCGGTCAACGCCTGCGGCAACGCGGTGTCGGTGTTCGGCGGCGCCACCGCCGGATGCAAGGGCGGCGCCACCGTCAAGAACACCGGCAAGGGCGGCGCGGGAGGCAACCAGACCTCCGGCGACCACAGCATCCTCGGCGGCAACCAGGTGGTCGCGCCGATCACCGCCCCGGTCAACGCCTGCGGCAACGCGGTCGCGGTCCTCGGCCGCTCCGCCGCCGGGTGCAAGGGCGGGGCGTCGGTGAAGAACTCCGGCCGCGGGGCCGGTGGCAACACCACCTCGGGCCGCGGCTCGATCCTGGGTGGCAACCAGGTCGTCGCCCCCATCAGCGCGCCGATCAACGTGTGCGGCAACTCCGTCGCGGTCCTCGGCCGGGCCTTCTCGGGCTGCAAGGGCGGCGCCACGGTCCACAACTCCGGCAAGGGCAAGGGGGGCCACGGCTACCACCCCGGCCGGCCCGGCCACGGTTCCCAGGGCAACGACACCGACGGCCGCTTCGGCGCCGGCAGCGGCAACCAGGTGGTCGCCCCGATCAGCCTGCCCATCACCGCCTGCGGCAACGCCGTCGGCAACGCGGTCGCCGGGTGCAAGGGCGGGGCGTCGGTGCACAACTCGGGGCGCGGGGCCGGTGGCAACACCACCTCGGGCCGCCACTCGATCCTGGGCGGCAACCAGGTCGTCGCGCCGATCACCGCGCCGATCAACGTGTGTGGCAACGCGGTCGCCGTCCTCGGCAGGGCGTTCGCCGGGTGCAAGGGCGGGGCGTCGGTGCACAACTCGGGGCGCGGGGCCGGTGGCAACACCACCTCGGGCCGCCACTCGATCCTGGGCGGCAACCAGGTCGTCGCGCCGATCACCGCGCCGATCAACGTGTGTGGCAACGCGGTCGCCGTCCTCGGCAGGGCGTTCGCCGGGTGCAAGGGCGGGGCGTCGGTGCACAACTCGGGGCGCGGGGCCGGTGGCAACACCACCTCGGGCCGCCACTCGATCCTGGGCGGCAACCAGGTCGTCGCGCCGATCACCGCGCCGATCAACGTGTGTGGCAACGCGGTCGCCGTCCTCGGCAGGGCGTTCGCCGGGTGCAAGGGCGGGGCGTCGGTGCACAACTCGGGGCGCGGGGCCGGTGGCAACACCACCTCGGGCCGCCACTCGATCCTGGGCGGCAACCAGGTCGTCGCGCCGATCACCGCGCCGATCAACGCCTGCGGCAACGCCGTGGCCGCGCTCGGGCTGGCCAAGGCCCGCTGCGAGGGCGGCGCGAGCGCCGACAACGGCCGTCGCGGGGCCGGTGGCAACACCACCTCGGGCCGCGGCTCGATCCTGGGCGGCAACCAGGTCGTGGCGCCGATCACCGCGCCGATCAACGTGTGCGGCAACGCGGTCGCCGTCCTCGGCGACGCGGCCGCCGGATGCCTCGGCGGGGCCCGCGTCGGCAAGCCGGGCGGCGGGCACCCCGGCTACGCGCACCCGGGCGGCAAGGTCGCCAGGCACCAGAACGCCGCCGCGGCGCCCTCCGTGGCCGGCGCCGGACTGCCGGTCGTCGGCGGGGTCTCCGACACGCTCGGGCTGCCCGTCCTGCCGGGTCTGCCCGGCCTGCCCGGACAGCCCGCCACACCGGTGAAGCCGGTCAAGCCCGGCAAGAAGGCCCGTACGGCCGGCACGACCAGCGGCAGCCCGCTGGCCGCGGCCGAGCCGGCGACCGCGCTGGTCGCCCAGACCCCGGTGGGCGGCGCCGTGACGTCGGCCACGCGGAGCCTGCCGGTCGGCGACGTCGGCCTGATGAGCGCCGCCCGGCCCGCCGGGGTCACCGGGATGAACACCGGCGCGCTGTTCGCCCTCGTCCTCGGCGCGATGTCCGCCGGGTCGGCGGTGCTGTTCGCGGCGACCCGCAGGTTCCGCCTCGGCCGCAGGTAGGCCGCGGCCGGGCGGTCCGCCGGACCGCCCGCGCACATCTCACCCCCGTTCGCCGCCCCTCCTGGTCGGCGAGCGGCGGGTGAGCCTGACGCTTTGCCCGTCTCGGGGGCGCGGCCCGAGGCGGGCAAAGCCATGCCCACCTCCCGGAGCACGTACTCTCGACAGAGTGCTCCGCACGCTCAGGGGGTGCCGCGGACGCTGTCGGAGGGTGCCGCGAACGCTTTCAGAGGGTGCTGCGGACACGGATGATCTTGCGGCGCAGCCGCACCTGACGGCTCCCGTCCGGATGGAGCCGGACCCGCGACAGCTCCCACTGGCCGTACTCCGCGTGCTCGGTCAGCAGCTGACGTGCGGCTTCGCGGGACAGGTCGCGTGGGATGAAGATATCCATGTAGGAGTAGTCGAGCACAACGATTAGTCTCCAGGGTGAGTCAGGGCGCGGTGCTGCTCGTCTGGCTTTATTCTGCGTCCTTGTGGGTGGACCCGAAAGCCAGTGGGTAGCCCGGGGGAAGGAAAATTCGGCGAGTCGGGTTACCTTTTGAGATCTGTGCCGGCTCCCGGTAGGGGGATTTTCGAGCGAACAGCGAGGTAGGAAGCAGCGTGCCAGCCAACAACGGCAGCGCCGGCGGAACACGCCTGGTGATCGTGGAGTCGCCGGCCAAGGCGAAGACGATCGCCGGGTACCTCGGTGCGGGCTACATCGTGGAGTCCAGCATCGGTCACATCCGTGACCTGCCGGAGAAGGCCGACGACATCCCCGAGAAGTACAAGGGGCAGCCGTGGGCCCGGCTGGGCGTGAACGTCGACCACGGGTTCGAGCCGCTGTACGTCGTCAACGCCGACAAGAAGGCGCAGGTCAACAAGCTCAAGCAGCTGCTGAAGGACGCCGACGAGCTCTATCTCGCCACTGACGAGGACCGCGAGGGCGAGGCCATCGCCTGGCACCTGCGCGAGGTGCTGCGTCCCAAGGTGCCGGTGCGGCGCATGGTGTTCCACGAGATCACCCCGCAGGCCATCCGCGACGCCGTGGCCAACCCGCGCGACCTCAACCTCCGTCTGGTCGACGCGCAGGAGACCCGGCGCATCCTCGACCGTCTCTACGGCTACGAGGTCAGCCCCGTGCTGTGGAAGAAGGTCAAGCCCCGCCTGTCGGCCGGGCGCGTCCAGTCGGTGGCGACCCGCCTCGTGGTCGAGCGGGAGCGCGAGCGGCTGGCGTTCACGCCCGCCCACTACTGGGACCTGCAGGCGATGTTCGACACCGGCCGGGCCGAGGAGCGGCCGCGCGACTTCACCGCCACGCTGACCGGGGTCGACGGCAAGCGGGTCGCGCAGGGCCGCGACTTCGCCAGCACCGGCACGCTCAAGTCCAACGACGTGCTGCACCTGTCGGAGGCCGCCGCCGGCGAGCTGGCCGGCCGGCTCGCGGGCGCCTCGTTCGCCGTGCGGTCCGTCGAGCGCAAGCCGTACACCCGCAAGCCGTACGCGCCGTTCCGGACCACCACGCTGCAGCAGGAGGCGAGCCGCAAGCTGGGCTTCTCCGCCAAGTACACGATGCAGGTGGCTCAGCGCCTCTACGAGCAGGGCTTCATCACCTACATGCGGACCGACAGCATCACGCTGTCGGAGACCGCCATCGCGGCGGCGCGTTCCCAGGCGATCAAGCTGTACGGCTCGGCGTACGTCCCCGACAAGCCGCGCGTCTACAGCAGCAAGGTCAAGAGCGCCCAGGAGGCGCACGAGGCGATCCGCCCGTCCGGCGAGGAGTTCCGCACGCCGGGCGAGACCGGCCTGTCCGGTGACATGTTCCGGCTGTACGAGCTGATCTGGCAGCGCACCGTGTCGTCCCAGATGAAGGACGCCGTCGGCGAGTCGGTCTCGGTGAAGGTGGCCGGCCGGTCATCCTCGGGCGAGGACGTCGAGTTCAGCGCGTCCGGGCGGACGATCACGTTCTACGGCTTCCTCAAGGCGTACGTGGAAGGGGCCGACGACCCGGCCACCGACCGCGATGACTCCGAGAAGCGGCTGCCCAACCTGGCCGAGGGCGACACGCTGAGCGTCACCCGGCTCGACGTGGCCGGCCACTCCACCAAGCCGCCCGCCCGCTACACCGAGGCGTCGCTGGTCAAGGAGCTGGAGGACCGCGAGATCGGGCGTCCGTCCACGTACGCCTCGATCATCGGCACGATCCTCGACCGGGGCTACGTGTTCAAGAAGGGGACGGCGCTGGTGCCGTCGTTCCTGGCGTTCGCCGTGGTCAACCTGCTGGAGCAGCACTTCGGCAACCTCGTCGACTACGACTTCACCGCCGAGATGGAGAAGGTGCTCGACGACATCGCCAACGACCGGGCGGAGCGGGTGCCGGAGCTGCGCCGCTTCTACTACGGTCACGACGGCGACGAGGGCCTGAAGGAGATGGTCACCGACCTCGGCGACATCGACGCCAAGGAGATCAGCTCCTTCCCGATCCGCGGCACCGACATCGTCATCCGGGTCGGCCGCTACGGGCCCTACCTCGACCGTGACGGCGCCCGGGTCAACGTGCCCGAGGACATGACGCCTGACGAGCTGACCGCCGAGAAGGCCGAGGAGCTGTTCTCGCGGCCGACCGGCGACCGGGAGTTGGGCCACGACCCGGTGACCGGCCACCTGATCGTCGCCAAGGACGGGCGGTTCGGGCCGTACGTGACCGAGGTCCTGCCCGCACCGGAGGACGAAGGGGCGCCGAAGAAGCGCGTCAAGAAGGCCGACGCGCCCAAGCCGCGCACCAGCTCGCTGTTCAAGAGCATGTCGCTCGACACGGTGACGCTGGAGGACGCGCTCCGGTTGCTGTCCATCCCCCGGGTGGTGGGCGAGCTGGAGGGTGAGCAGGTCGTGGCGCACAACGGCAAGTTCGGCCCGTACCTGAAGAAGGGCACCGACTCGCGGTCGCTGACCACCGAGGAGGACCTGCTGACGGTCACGATCGAGCAGGCCAAGGAGCTGTTCGCGCAGCCCAAGCAGCGGGGCAGGGGCCGGGCGGCCGCCGCGGCGCCGCTGCGCGAGCTGGGCGAGGACCCCAACTCCAAGAAGCCCGTGGTGGTGAAGGAGGGGCGGTTCGGCCCGTACGTCACCGACGGCGAGACCAACGCCTCGCTGCGCAAGGGCGACACGGTCGAGGACATCACCATCGAGCGCGCCGCCGAGCTGCTGGCCGAGCGGCGCGAGCGGGCGCCCGCGCCGAAGAAGACGACGCGCAAGCCCGCCGCCAAGAAGGCTCCGGCGCGCAAGCCGGCCGCCAAGTCCTGAGAGACCTCTCAGGGGGGCGGGCGTCGCGCGACGGGACTGCTCGTAGCATGACGGCGTGGTCATAGGTTTCCTCGCGACGGTGCTCTCGGTGACCGTTGCCGTGCACGTGTACCTGTGGCACCGGCTCGTGCGGTCCACCACCCGGCCGGGCGGCAGGCCGCGCCGGGTGCTGACGGCCGTCCTGGCGGTGCTGGGCGTGCTGGTGGTGGTGACGTTCGCGGGCTCGCGGGTGGAGGCCGGGTTCTGGCTGGCCTGGCCGGGCTACATGTGGCTGGCGGTCATGTTCTACCTGCTGGTCTTCCTCGTGCTGCTGGAGGTGCCGCGGGCGGTCGCGTGGCGGCTGCTGCGGCGCTCGGCGCCCGCGCCCGAGGCCGTCCCGGCCGCCGTGCCGGTCGGCTCGGCCACCGGCGGCGACGCCGGGGACCTCGCGGTGGGGGACTCCGCGGTGGGGGACTCCGCCGTGGGGGGCTCCGTGGCGGGTGGCGGCGGGGCCGGCGCTGCGGGCGGGCTCGTGGGCGACCCGGCCGCGGGTGCGGGGAGTCCCGGGGTGGGCGGCGACGTCATGAGCAGGCGGCTCTTCCTCGGGCGGGCCACCGCCGCCGTCGCGGGCGTCAGCGCGCTCGGCACCGTCGGCTACGGCGTCCGCACGGCCCTCGGCGACCCCGTCGTCGAACCCGTCAGGATCACCCTGCCGAAGCTGGACCCGCGCATGAACGGCCTGCGGGTGGCCGTGGTCAGCGACATCCACCTCGGCCCGCTCACCGGTACGGCCCACGCCGAGCGCATCGTCCGGATGATCAACGCCCAGCGGCCCGACGTGGTCACGATCGTCGGCGACCTCGTCGACGGGACCGTCGCCGAGCTGGGGCGGCAGGCCAGACCGCTGGGCGAGCTGGAGGCCAGGTACGGCTCCTACTTCGTCACCGGCAACCACGAGTACTACACGGCCAACGGGCCGCAGGAGTGGATCGAGGAGCTGCGGGAGCTGGGCATCCGGTCGCTGCGCAACGAACGCGTGGAGATCCGGCACCAGGGTGGCGTGCTGGACCTCGCCGGGGTCGACGACGTCAGCGGAGCCACCCTGGACGACGGCCCCGATCTTGGCAGGGCGCTCGCCGGCCGCGACGCCGGCCGGGCCACTGTGCTGCTGGCCCACCAGCCCGTCCTGGCGGCGGAGGCGGCGCGGCACGGGGTGGACCTGCAGCTGTCGGGGCACACGCACGGCGGGCAGATGGTGCCGTTCAACCTGGTGGTGCCGATCCAGCAGCCGGTCGTGGCGGGGCTGGGCACGGTGGACGGCATGCAGGTGTACGTGACGCGGGGGGCGGGGTTCTGGGGGCCGCCGGTCCGCGTGGGCGCGCCTCCGGAGATCACGATGGTCGAGCTGCACGCGTAGCGCCCAGGCCGAGCGGCGCGCTGTGCGTCGAGCGGTGCGCTGTGCGTCGAGCGGTGCGCTGTGCGTGGAGACGTGCGCTCCGCGCGTAGCGTCGAGGCCGAGCGGCGCCCTGCGCGTCGAGGCGGGGCGTTCCGCGTTGAGCGGGTGCTTCGCGCTTCGCGTCCAACTGCGCGTAGCGCCGTGACGTTGCGCGATGCCTCGGTCACGCGGGCCGCTCGGGCGTAGTAGTATCCAAGGGGATACACCGGAGGTGGCATGATGTCTTCGTCGGCCGAGCGCGCGGCGGCTGGGCCCGACGTGCCCGATGTCACGTTCTGGGCGGAGCGGGGCGGCCTGCTGTTCCAGCAGGCGCGGCACGCCGCGAGCATGAAGCAGTCGGTGCTGGCCGGCCTCAGCGGCACGTCCAGGACGACGCTCTCCGCCTACGAGCACGGCCGCAAGTCGCCCACGCTGGAGACCGCCGGGCGGATTCTCGACGCCGCCGGGTTCCGGCTGACGCTGGAGCCCAAGATCGAGTTCACCGAGCGCGTCGCCGACGACGGCCGCCGCTTCCACGTGCCCACCCGGCTGCCCCGCCTGGCGCCGGCCCGTGCGCTCGCCACCGTGACGCTGCGCGGCCGGACCTATGACCTGGCCGAGCGCGCCGAGCGGGGTGAGGCCTATGCGGTGCTGCTCGGGGCAGGCAGTCCCGATGAGGTGCTGGCGCACCTCGACGGAGTGCTGCTCGCCGAGCTCTGGCCCGATCTGGAGCTGCCCGCCGCCGTCCGCGCGGCCTGGCTCCCGCTGGTGGCCGCGGCCCGCGGGTCCACCGCGGGCAATGGCGTGCGGGCGGGTGTCGGCGCGCGGGCGGACGATCGAGACGAGGGGGAAAGCCGGTGATCACGAGGAGGGCCCATTCCCGCTGTGAAACCTGTGCATCGGCCCTCGGACGTAATACTCTCAGCGGCGAGCAGCCGGACGAATCCGGCTGGTTTCCCGCTCTTCCCAGTCCCGGCGAGCACCTGGATACGCTGACATCATGACCGCCCCTGGCCGACGCCCTCCCACCGCCCACGTGCTGGCCAACGCCTCGTTCCGCCGGCTGTGGACGGCCATGTCGGTGTGCAGCCTGGGCGACTGGCTCAACCTTCTGGCCCTGACCGCCCTCGCCGGAAACCTGACCGCCGGTGACGACTACCGCGTCCAGTCGCTGGCCGTCGGCGGCGTGTTCATCGCCAAGATGCTGCCCGCCGTGCTGCTCGGCCCGCTGGCCGGGGCCTTCGCCGACCGGTTCGACCGGCGGATCACGATGGTCGCCGCCGACGTCGCGCGCTTCGCCGTCGTGCTGTCGATCCCGGTGGTCGGCAGCTACCAGTGGATCATCATCGCGACGCTGCTGGTCGAGTGCGTCAACCTGTTCTGGGTGCCCGCCAAGGACGCCACGGTGCCCAACCTGGTGCCCAAGGAGCAGCTGGAGTCGGCCAACCGGCTCAACCTGCTCGTCACCTACGGCAGCGCGCCGGTCGCGGCCATGCTGTTCGCGGCCCTGTCGGTCGCGGGTGACGTGCTGAACAACGTGGTGCCGTTGCTGTCCGGCGCTGACCCGACCACGCTGGCGCTCGTGGTCAACGCCTGCGCCTACCTGGCGTCGGCGTTCCTGATCTTCACCTTGCGCGACATCCCGCGGCGCGACGGCGGCATCTCGGCCCCGTCGGTGCTCAAGCAGATCGTCGAGGGCTGGCGCTACGTCGGCGGCAACCGGCTCGTGCGCGGGCTGATTATCGGCATGCTGGGGGCGTTCGCGGCGGGCGGCGCAGTGGTGGGCGTCGCGAAGATCTACGTGGCCGCCCTGGGCGGCGGCGACGCCGCCTACGGCGTCGTGTTCGGCGCGGTCTTCGTCGGCATGGCGCTGGGCATGTTCTTCGGGCTGCGGCTGTTGCGCGAGCTGTCGAGGCGCCGGCTGTTCGGCCTGGCCATCACCGTCGCGGGGCTGGTGCTGGTCGCCATCGCGCTGGTCCACAACCTCGCCATCGTCGTCATGCTGACCGTGGTGCTGGGCGCGTGCGCCGGCATCGCGTGGATCATCGGCTACACCCTCATCGGCCTCGAGGTCGAGGACGCGATGCGGGGCCGCACGTTCTCCTTCCTGCAGTCCACCGCCCGGGTGACGCTGCTGCTCGTGGTCGCCGTGGCCAACCCGCTCGCCGCTCTCTTCGGCGCCCACACCTTCGAGCTGGGGCGCCTGTCCTACCGGTTCGACGGCTCCAACCTGGTGCTGGTGCTCGGCGGCGCGCTGGCGGTGGGCGTCGGCCTCCTGGCGCTGCGCCACATGGACGACCGCAAGGGCGTCTCGCTGTCCGAGGACCTGATCGCCGCCGTGCGGGGCGAGCGCCCCGGCGCCGGGGTCGCCGCGGAGCTGCCCGGGCTGTTCGTCGCCTTCGAGGGTGGCGAGGGCTCCGGCAAGACGACCCAGTCGCGGATGATCGCGATCTGGCTGCGTGACCAGGGCTACGACGTCGTCCAGACCCGCGAGCCGGGCTCCACCAAGGTCGGCATGCGGCTGCGCGCCATCCTCCTCGACGCGGCCGAGCGCGGCCTGTCGCCCCGGGCGGAGGCCCTCATGTACGCCGCCGACCGGGCCGAGCACGTCGAGAAGGTCATCCACCCCGCGCTGCGCCGGGGCGCCATCGTGGTCTGCGACCGCTACGTCGACTCGTCGCTGGCCTACCAGGGGGCTGGTCGGGCCCTCGACCCCGAAGACGTCTCCAAGGTCAACGCCTGGGCGACCGGCGGGCTGGTGCCGCACCTCACCGTGCTGATCGACGTTCCGCCCTCGGTGGGGCTGACCCGGCTCGGCGGCGCGGCCGACCGGATCGAGTCCGAGCCGCTGGAGTTCCACGAACGGGTGCGCAAGGAGTTCCGCGCTCTGGCCGCCGCCGCACCCGACCGCTACCTGGTGCTCGACGGCACCCTGCCCCCGGAGAAGATCACACAGGCCATCCAGGACCGGATGCGCGACATCCTCCCCGACCCGGTGCCCCAGGAGGCCGAAGACTCCACGGGCACCATGCCGGCGATCCGCGACTGACCGCACTCGGCTCCCGCGAGCGTCCGACGGCGCGCTCGCCCCGCTCCGGCCGCCCATCATGACGGCGTCCCAGAAGGCGCCCATCGTCGCACGGGTCGCAGAGGCGCCTACCCTGGCGCAGGGCGCTCATCGTGGGGTGGTGGCGCAGGTGCGCCCACGTGGCGCTAGTGCGCCCACGTGGCGTAGGGGCGCTCATCGTGGGGCCGTGGCGTAGGGGCGCTCATCGTGGGGCCGTGGCGCAGGGGTGCCCATCGTGGCGCGGTGGCGTGCGGGCGCGACTAGCCTTTGTCCGTGACAGTTTTCGCCGACCTCGTCGGGCAGGAGCAGGCCGTGGCCGTCCTCTCGCGTGCGGCGGCCGCCGCCGCGGAGGTCATCGCAGGCGGGCGCGGCGCGGGCATGACGCACGCCTGGCTGTTCACCGGTCCGCCCGGCTCGGGCAGGGAGGACGCGGCGCGGGCGTTCGCTGCGGCGCTGCTGTGCCCCGACGGCGGGTGCGGTCACTGCGACCAGTGCCACCAGGTGCTGATCGGTTCCCACCCCGACCTGGAGACCGTACGCCCGGCCGGCCTGTCCTACAGCGTCAAGCAGACCCGCGAGCTGATCCTGCGGGCAGCCGGCGCGCCGACGCAGGGGCGCTGGCGGGTCATCCTGTTCGAGGACGCCGATCGGGCCACCGAGTCCGCGGCGAACGCCCTGCTCAAGGCCATCGAGGAGCCGCCGCCGCGCACGGTGTGGCTGTTGTGCGCCCCGGCCCCCGACGACCTCATGATCACCATTCGGTCGCGTTGCCGCCTGGTCACCCTCGCCACGCCGTCCACCGAGGCGGTCGCCCATGTGCTGGCCACCCGCGACAGCGTGCCGTGGGAGACGGCCGGCTTCGCCGCCCGCGCCGCTCAGGGCCACATCAGCCGTGCCCGTTCCCTCGCCTTGGACGAGGACGTCCGCCGGCGCAGGGAGGCCGTCCTCGCCATCCCCAAGTCGCTGACGGGCGTGGGAGAGTGCGTGTCCGCCGCCGAACGCCTGGTGAAGACAGCCGAGGAGGAGGCCGCGGCGGCGACGGCCACGCTCAACGAGTCGGAGACGGCCGAGCTGCGCCGCCTGTACGGCGAGGGGTCCACGGGCAAGGGCCTCAACCGCGGCCTGGTACGCGGCGGGGCGGGAGCGTTGAAGGAGCTGGAGGACCGGCAGAAGTCCCGCGCCACCCGCATCAAGCGCGACTCGCTGGACGCGGCGTTGCTGGAGCTGGTGTCGTTCTACCGTGACGTGCTGGCGATGCAGTTCGGCGCGGCGGTGGAGCTGGCCAACGACGACCTGCGCTTCGACCTCGACCAGATCGCGCGGGCGTCCACGCCGGAGGAGACGCTGCGCCGGATCGACGCGATCATGCGATGCCGCGAACGCCTCGACGCCAACGTCAACCCGCAGATCGCCATCGAGGCCATGATGCTCGCCCTGCGCGGATAGCTCCTCCGGGAGCCGGGTAGGCGGCGGAAAGCGGTGACGGATCTCACCATCGCCGCGTCCGCGCACGTAATGTGGCAGCGGAAGGCCGTACGAACCCCCGAGGCCGTCAGGAGGCGAGCGCCAGCCCATGGGCATGATCATGGCTGTCAGCTTCACCCGCTACGGGAGGCTCTACTATCTCGACCCGGGCGGTCACAGCCCCAAGGTCGGCGACAAGGTGCTGGTGCCCACCGACGCCGGGCCGGAGGTCGCCGAGTGCGTGTGGGCGCCGCAGTACACGAGCGAGGACATCGACGGGCTGCCGGTGTGCGCCGGCCTCGCGGGGGAGGAGCACCTCACCCGGGACGAGACCAACAAACGGCGCCGCGCCGAGGCCCGCAGTGTGTCGAAACGCCTGATCAAACGGCACGACCTGCCCATGAAGGTCGTCGGCGTCGACTACCTTGACCAGGACAACGTCTACACGGTCTACTTCTCGGCCCCGCACCGGGTCGACTTCCGCGCCCTCGTCCGTGACCTGGCGCGCAATCTGCGGGCCAGGGTGGAACTACGGCAGATCGGCCCGCGCGACGAGGCCCGGCTGCAGGGCGGCATCGGCCCGTGCGGGCGTGATCTGTGCTGCGCCACGTTCCTCAAGGACTTCGAGCCCGTCTCGGTGCGCATGGCCAAGGACCAGGATCTCCCGGTCAACCCGCTGCGCATCGCCGGGGCGTGCGGGCGACTCATGTGCTGCCTGAAGTACGAGCATCCGCTGTACATGGAGACCCGCCGGCGGATGCCCCGCGTGGGCAGCAGGGTGAGCACGCCGCAGGGCGAGGGCAGCGTCCTCGGGCACAACGTGCCCGCCGACACGGTCACGGTCCGCCTGGACGACGGCGGCCGGCGCTGCGCCTGCCCCTCCGCGTCGGTCTGCTCGCCGCGGCGGCAGCACGACGCGATGTACGCGCCGGACGGCGACCCGCCACCCCCCGCGTAGCAGCTCGCCGCCGATCGGGAACCGAGGCACGTCCTCACGGCGATCACCGGCGTCACCGCCGACCCCTAAAGGCAACTCGACCTGGGAGAGGCCGGCCAGGGCTACCCCATCCTTGACCCGAGACCTACCGTCACCTGGGCCACCAGGCCGCCAGGACCGACATGACCTTCACCATGTCGGTCCTGGACTCAGGCGTGGTGGACGAGCCGGGCCAGGGTCCCGCCCTCCTGACCACGGCGCTCGGACCCCGCGGCGACAGGACCCGCGGGGCCGTCGGCCACGGCCGGCAGCCCGTTCCGTCCCGATGCGACCTGGCGGGAGCGAAGACCCCTCGGGCTCCTGTAGACTTCTTCAAGCCGTACGGCACGCCGCCTTAGCTCAGTCGGCCAGAGCACTTCACTCGTAATGAAGGGGTCTGGGGTTCGAATCCCCAAGGCGGCTCCCAGGTCAAAGGCCCCCCGCGAGATCACGCGGGGGGCCTTCGCTAACACCCTTGCCAACAGGAGTCGTCGACGGTCCGGGCGAAGATGTCGGCGGCAGCCGTCTCCGCCGAGCGGATCACGTGGGCGTAGACGCGCAGGGTGATCGCAGGGTCGGCGTGGCCGACGCCCCGACGTTACTCGTTCGTGATCTTTCCAGCCCCCTTTGACGGTGCATCTTTGGCCGGAGCATGCCGAGCGCCGGCCGCGTGCTGATGAGCGCGCACCACTGTCGAATCGACGCTGACCGTCCAGTCCCCACCCTCAGCCTCATCACACCCCGCACGCAGCCCGTCCAGGATCCGCTCCCCCATACCATCCAGCGACCAGCGGCGATGCCGGTTATAGATCGTCTTCCACCTGCCATAACAGGCCGGCAGGTCGCACCACGGACTGCCCGTCCGAGCCGCCAGAAAATCCTGTCGATCACCGTGCGATGCTCATTCCACCGCGCACCCCAGCCTGTGCTCACCGGCAGCAGCGGCTGCAGCCGCGCCCACTAGATCATGACGCTTCAGACGCTCCTCATCCACACAGATCATCTACACCAGACGGCAGCACAAACACCGATACGCCCTAGGATCTCGGTTCATGCCGCGACAGGTGATGATCTGGCTCGTTCTGGCTCTGGTACTCGCGGGCTGCGAAGATCGACCGCGCCCCGCGCCCCGGCTGACACCGCCAACCTCCGATGACGATCTTTGGTGACGACTCCCGTCGGGTCCGGATTGTGGCGGCCGTCCTTCGCGACGGCGATCGGGTGTTGCTGTGTCATCGAAGCGCCGGACGTCGTTGGTATCCCGACGTGTGGGACCTGCCGGGCGGTCATGTCGAGGAGGGGGAGGATCCGAAGGAGAGCCTTGTCCGCGAGCTTCGGGAGGAGTTGGGGATCACGGTATCGGAGCCGTCCAGCCCGCCGATGCATGAGATCCGGACCGCGACGTTCGACATGCAGATCTGGTTGGTCGACAGGTGGACCGGAACACCCGTCAACGCCGCGCCGGACGAGCACGACGCTGTGGCGTGGTTCGCGACGTCCGACCTTGACAGCCTGCGTCTCGCCCATGAGTCGTATCTCTCGATGCTCACCGCGGTGCTCGTCGCGTGACGTCGCTCCGGAAGCCGGGGGTGCGCGCTCGTCGGCAGGCTGCGCACTCGCACCTGGGCAGTCTTCTGTGAGTGGACAGTCGAGCGGGGCTGTCGGGACTCTCCAAGAAATGGGAACGCCTGTTCGATTTGGCTGGTGATGCCAAGGCGGCTCCCCAGCTCACGTCGTGGACGCGGGGGATTCGATCGTGGGGCGGGACTGCCGTGTGCCCGCCGTCACGTCCGTGTCCGGGGGTGGCCTACTGTGTGGCGGGCTTGGCGAGGGTGGTCTGGTCGGGTGAGTGGTTCGGGTCGTCGCGGTCGATGTGGTCGGCGTGGTAGAGGCCCTGGGTCAGCAGGCGGCGGACGTGGTCGTCGGCGGCGCTGTAGTAGACGAAGGTGCCTTCGCGGCGGCCCTTGACCAGGCCGGCCAGGCGCAGTTTGGCCAGGTGCTGGCTGACCGCGGTGGGGGCGGCGTCGGCGAGTTCGGCCAGGCAGGCGACGTTGGACTCGCCCTGCAGCAGCGCCCACAGGATCTTGATGCGGGTGGGGTCGGACAGCAGCCGGAAGGATTCGGCGGCCAGGTGCACCTGCTCTTCGTTCGGCATGTCGAAGTCCGGCAGCGACGTGTGCATGTGCCTCAGCATACCCACGACCTGCCTGGTTGTGTATCTGCGTGTATGCGCACATACGATGCGATGGTGACAACAGAACTGAGAGCTCCAGCCGTCGGTGCGGTACGGGGTGCGGCGCCCGGCCGGGTCGTCGCGTCGTGGCGGTCGGGAATGTGGTCGTTGCTCGAGATGCGCTGGGCGGGCGTGGCGACCGCGTTGTTCGCCGCCGGAGGCGTCACACAGCTGGCCGGGGCGCCGCCGTGGCTGTGGTGGGGCCTGTACCTGGCCTGTTACGCCGCAGGCGGGTGGGAGCCCGGTGTCACCGGGCTCAAGGCGCTGCGTGAGCGGACGCTGGATGTGGACCTGCTGATGGTCGTCGCCGCGATCGGCGCCGCGGCGATCGGGCAGGTCTTCGACGGCGCGCTTCTGATCGTCATCTTCGCCGTCTCCGGCGCGCTGGAGGCGCTGGCCACCAAACGCACCGCCGATTCGGTGCGCGGTCTGCTGGATCTGGCCCCGCCCACCGCCACCCGGCTGCACGCCGACGGCCGTGAGGAGCGGGTGGACACCACCGATCTGGAGATCGGCGATGTCATCCTGATCCGGCCCGGCGAGCGGGTCGGCGCCGACGGGCGCGTCGTGCACGGAAGCAGCGACGTCGACCAGGCCACCATCACGGGAGAACCCCTGCCCGCGGTCAAGCAGGCGGGTGACGAGGTGTTCGCCGGCACCCTGAACGGCACCGGCGCGCTGCGGGTTCGGGTGGAACGCGAGGCCGCCGACACGGTGATCGCCCGCATCGTCGCCATGGTCGAGGAGGCCTCGGCCACCAAGGCCCCCACGCAGTTGTTCATCGAGAAGATCGAACAGCGCTACTCGGTCGGCGTCGTCATCGCCACGCTGGCCGTGTTCGCCGTCCCGCTGGCTTTCGGCGCCGACTTGACGGAGACCCTGCTGCGGGCGATGACCTTCATGATCGTGGCGTCGCCATGCGCGGTGGTGCTGGCCACCATGCCGCCGCTGCTGTCGGCGATGGCCAACGCCGGACGCCACGGCGTCCTGGTCAAGTCCGCCGTGGTGATGGAACGCCTCGGGCAGGTCGACGCGGTGGCCCTGGACAAGACCGGCACCCTGACGGAGGGCACCCCGCGCCTGACCGACGTACGCCCCCTGGCGGGGTCCGGCCTGGACGCCGACGAGCTCCTGGGTCTGGCGGCGGCTGCCGAGCACCCCAGCGAGCACCCCCTGGCCAGGGCCGTCGTCGAGGCCGCTCGCACGCGCGGCCTGGCTCCGGCCGGCAGCGCCGACGACTTCGTCTCCACGCCCGGTCAGGGCGTCACCGCGTTCGTGCGGGGCCGCGCGGTCGCGGTGGGCAACCCCGCTCGGCTGCTGGCCGGCGTGTCCGGCCACGAGGCCGCCGAAGCCACGGCCGTGGCCGCCGAGCTGGAGGCCGAGGGGCGCACCGCGGTCGTGGTCACGGTGGACGGCCGAGCCGCCGGGGTGCTGGCCGTCGCCGACCGGCAGCGTCCCGACGCCGCCGGCGCCGTGGCCGCCCTGACCAGGCTGACCGGAGCGGCTCCCGTGCTGATCACCGGCGACAACCCCCGTGCCACCGCGCGCCTGGCCGACCAGGTCGGTATCGCCGACGTGCGCGCCGGCCTGCTGCCGCAGGACAAGGTGGCAGCCGTCCGGGAGCTGGAAGGCGCCGGACGCCGGGTGCTGGTGGTCGGCGACGGGGTGAACGACGCCCCCGCCCTGGCCGCCGCCCACACCGGCATCGCCATGGGCCGGGCCGGGTCCGACCTGGCCCTGGAGACCGCGGACGCGGTCATCGTGCGTGACGAACTGGCCGCCATCCCCACCGCGATCACCCTGTCGCGCCACGCCCGCCGCCTGGTCGTGCAGAACCTCGCCATCGCCGCCACCTTCATCTCCGTTCTCGTCGTGTGGGACCTGGTCGGGCACCTGCCGCTGCCGTTGGGCGTCGCCGGGCACGAAGGCTCCACCGTCATCGTCGGCCTCAACGGCCTGCGCCTGCTGCGCGAGGCGGCCTGGCGCCGCGCCGGCGCGGACGCCGTCCGGTGAGCCGGGGTGGTGCCGGGGCACCGTCCGGTGAGCCGGCGCGTGCTGGGCCGCCGTCCGGTGAGCCGGGGTGGTGCCGGGCCGCCGTCCGATGAGTCGGCGCGCCGGGCGCGCCGACACGGCACACAGGCGATCGTTTGCCGTCCCTTGACGACCGCTCCAGCCGATCACTAAGGTCCGAAATGGTAATGATTATCAATTCATGGGGGTTGAGGGAGTGGCCGACCCGTACGAGCGGTCAGCGGAGTTCGTCGACGTGATGATCGCGCCACACTGGGCCGCTCTGGGCCCCCCGCTCGCGGACGCACTGAGCGGGAACCCCGGTCCGATCGTGGACGTGGGAGCCGGGGGCGGGCTCGGCACCCGCGTCATCGCCCGGTCGACGGCTGATGCGCGGATCGTGGCCGTCGAACCGTCGCCCGCGCTGCGGTCCGTGCTGCTCGCCAGGGTGAACGACGATCCGGGACTCCGTGACCGGGTGACCGTGCTCCCTGAGGGCATCCTCGACGCGGCCCTGCCAGAACGGCTGGGCGCGGTCGTCGCGATGAACGTCATCGGCCACTTCGGGCCGGACGAGCGGCACAGCATCTGGGCGCTCCTGGCGGACCGGCTGCTACCCGGCGGCCGGGCGGTGCTGAACCTGCAACCGCCCGGCGAGCCGGTGGCGGTGCCGGAGTCCCGGTTCGCCGATGTGCGGGTGGGACGGCGCAGATACGAGGGGTGGGGCCGGGCCGAACCGGCCGGTCGTGACCGGATCGCCTGGCACATGACCTACCGCACGTATCACGACGGGCGGCTCGTCGGCGAGCTGGAGGTCGGCTACGCCTGGTGGGTCCTCAGCGAGCAGCGGCTCAGGGAGGAGCTCGGCGCGCACGGTCTCGGCCTGGACCGCACCGGCCCCGCGGAGCTCGGCATGTATCTCATCGGCAGGGAGGACGTGTGATGTACGAGGTGATCGTGGTCGGTGGTGGGCCCGCCGGGCTCAGCGCCGCGCTGGTGCTGGGACGGCAGCGTCGCCGCGTCCTGGTGGTGGACGCGGGCCGGCCCCGCAACGCGCCGGCCGCCGAGATGCACATGTACCTCGGCCGGGACGGCGGCTCGCCCGCGCGCCTGCTGGCCGACGGCCGTGCCGAGCTGGCCGCCTACCCGACGGTCGAGTTCAGAAAGGGGCGCGTGGTCTCCGCGGAGGGCGCGTCCGGCGGCTTCGCGCTGACGCTGGACGGGGGCGATCGGGTGGAGGCGTCCCGGTTGCTGCTGGCGAGCGGGGTGGTGGACGTGCCCGCCGACGTTCCGGGGCTGGCGGAGCGTTGGGGCCGGAGCGTGTACCACTGCCCGTTCTGCCATGGTTACGAGACCAACGGGAAGGTGCTGGCCGTCATCGGCAACGGGACCGACGCGATGCTCGCCGCCTACGTCGCCGACCGCTACAGCGACGACGTGGTGCTGTGCTCGAACGGCCCCAGCACCATGCCGGAACCGGTGGCCGCCGTCTTGAAGGCCCGCGACATCCGGGTGATCGAGACGCCACTGGCCCGCGTCGAGGGTGAGCTGGACGCGCTGACCCTGCACTTCGCGGACGGCACCTCGCTGGCACGGGAGGCCGTCTACCACCGGGCGCCCACGCGGCCGAACACGGAGCCGGCCGTCCTGCTGGGCTGTGCGTTGCTGCCGGACGGCTGTGTCGAGGTCGACGAGTACGGCCGGACCAGCGTGGCCGGTGTGTACGCGGCAGGGGACGCGGCCCACCTGAAGGCGGTGCCGGAGCCGGTGACGCTGGTGGGGCCGAGCGCGGCCGACGGGGTGCGGGCCGCGGTCTGGCTGGAGCAGGAGCTGTTCCGCGCCGGACTGCCGGTGACGCTGGGCTGAACGACGCCTCGCCGACCGGCGTCCCCGTCGCGGGGGCCGCCGGTGGGCGAGGAGCGGTGACCGTGCGGCCCGGTCAGAGCCTGGCCGCGACCAACAGGTGCTGAGCCGGCGCGGCCAGCGGGGAGTCGCCCCGGGGCAGTTCCAGGATCGGCCGCAGGCCCGCCTCGCCGAGTTCAGCGGGGAGCTCCCTGCCGGTGAGGAACACTCGGCCTGTGCCGCCGCGGCGGTCGCCGGCGCCCAGATCCGGCTCACCGTCCCTGGGGGACATCAGGAACTGCATGGTGGCGAGCACCAGATAGTGCTCGCGGACGGCCTCTGTCACGACGACGAGGCCGCCGGGGGCCAGCAGCTCGCGGATCCAGCGCAGGGACCGTCCCGCGTGCCGCGCGCAGTGCAGCACGTTGGCGGCGATCACGAGATCCGCGCCGCCACGGACGGCTCCCTGCGCCACGAGGTCGGCGTTGATGTCGAGCAAGGCGTAGCGGAGCCGGTCCCC
Source organism: Nonomuraea indica (assembly GCF_002850745.1). Classification (GTDB taxonomy): domain Bacteria; phylum Actinomycetota; class Actinomycetes; order Streptosporangiales; family Streptosporangiaceae; genus Nonomuraea; species Nonomuraea indica. Next base: position 280,630 of record NZ_PJOK01000049.1, on the reverse strand, counting down.
GAACCGCTCCTTGGCGGCCATCGTGAAGAACCTGGACACGTCGGTGAACAGGTAGTCCACTTCGGCGTCGCCGAGCCCTTCCAGGGCGGCGGCCGTGCTGCCCCCCGCGCCCCCGCCGAGCTCGACGACCCGCAGCGGCGCCGCGCGGGTGGCCGCCCCGCGGGCCAGGACGTGGCCCAGGGCGGCGTTCAGGTAGGTGTTGCTCACGTTGTTCTGGTCCTTGCTCAGCGAGGTGAGCAGATCTCCGTCGGGGAACAGGAGCGCCTGCGCCATGATCTCGTCCCGCAGCAGTTCGGGCAGGCGTGCGAGGGCCGTACGGAAGAAGACCGCCATGTCGTCCGGGTAGCCGAGTGCGGCACAGGCGTGGTCCAGTTCGGGTCCGGCGGCGAGGGCGTTCTCCGGCACCGCCTCGACGGCGGGCTCGAACCGTCCGCCGGGGTCCCGGCGGAGAAGACCTTCGCTGCGGAGCACCTCCAGCCAGCGCCGGACGATCCATCCGTGCCGCGGTGCCGCGCCGAGCACCTCGATGACCTGCTCGGCGGTCCGCGGCGTGCCTGGCGGTATCGCGCCGCCGACCAGTCCGGCCAGCGCCCGCAGGGCGATCTCGTCGAACCGCCGGATCGCGTCCGGCAGATGAGCGAGCGCCGAGTCGGGCACCACCGGCTCGCCGCCGCCACCACCGGACGCCTGCCTCCCGGCGTTCCCGCCGGACGGCTGCCTCCCGGTGTTCCCGCCGGGTGACGGCTGCCCGGTTCTGCCGGTGCGGGCGAGGGCGAGACGTCCGGCGCGGTCGGCGTCCGCGGCGTCCCGCGCCAGGCTGACGGCGTCACGGCCGGCTCCGTTCGGGACCTGAGCCGTCAGCCTCTCAGGTACGGGGAGCCCCGCACGTCTGAGCTCCCGGCGCGCCACCTCGACGAGCCGGGCCCGGGCGAACGCGCCCAGCGGCTCGTGCGGGCGGCCCGTCCCGGCGAGGGCGTCGGCGGGCCTGGCCGCGGCCGCGGCCGGAACCGCGACCTGCAGGCACATGGGGTCGTCGGGATCGAGGAGCACCACGCCTTCGGTCCCCTCCAGAGCCGCGTGGAGGCTCGCGCCCGACTGGCCCCCGGCGGCGGGCCGGAGGAGGACGTTCGGAATGCCGGCCACCCGGAAGGGACCACCCTGACGCGCCAGCCGGGTCAGGGCGGCCAGCGGGTCGGGGCCCAGCGTGTCCCACGCGCGCATGGCGGCGACCGCGCCGGCCGGAGGATCGACGTGCAACACGGCGTCGAACCGGTAGCGGGTCAGCTCCGTGTCGGCCGTGAGCGTCTTGGCGAACAGGCTGAGGGCGACCGGCCTTCCCGCGCTCGCGGCCACGGCGGCCAACGTCGCCGGGTCGAACAGCAGCTCGGTGTCGGCGGCGGCGCGCTGCTCGGCCCGGCGCACGAGCTCGGCGTCGATCGCGCGGTCGTCGCCGCCCCCGCCTCCGGGCTCGGTGAGGCCGGGATCGGCTGCGCGTTCGAGCCGGCGGCAGTGCTCGTCGTGGAGTCCCGAGTGGCGTACGTCACCGACGATCACCGTACCGCCGGCGGCGACCGCGTGGACGGCGTCGCGTACCACGGCCGCGAGGTACTCCACGCTGGGGAAGCACTGGGTGACGGAGTTGAGCAGCACGCAGTCGGGCCGTTCGCCGAGGCCGGCCAGCGCCTCCCGCACCGCGGCGCCGTTGATCTCGTGGGCGGCGGCCCGCACCACCCTGACACCGGGCAGCCCGAGCCCGTCCAGCCGGGCCACGACGTGCTCGGCGATGTCGGTTCCCACGTAGCCCTTGAGGTGGGGGCGCAGGCGGTGCAGCAGCATCCCGGTCCCGCAGCCCAGTTCGAGGACCCGGGTGGGACCGCAGCGCAGCACCAGTTCGGCGGTGCGGTCGGCCCACTCGGCCATGTGCTCGGGGGGCAGCGGCTGTCCGGTGTCGGTGGCGCGCCAGCCGGACAGGTCGAGGTCGGGCGGGTGCGCGCCCTGGCCGGAACGGTAGGTCCAGTCGTAGACCTCTCCCCAGTGCTCCAGGTGCTCCGCCACCAGATCGCCGAGTACGGGCGGGCGTCCCGGCTCGTGTCGTACGGCCAGCGCCGCCGGGTCGGCCGTGATGACGATCCCGCCGGTGTCGGCGGGATCGACGCGGGCGATCCATGGATGGGCGAGCAGAGCCTGGCGTACGGGTTCATGGGGCATCAACGGAACGCCTCCGTTCGTCGTCGCGGAAAGAGGTGGGGTGCGGCCGGCGGCCGGCGATGTGCAGCACGCGGTCGGCGCGAGCGGCCACGGCGGTGTCGTGGGTCACCATCAGGACGGCCAGACCGGTGTCCCGGCGCAGGCCGTCGATGAGGTCGAGGATCAGGTCGGCGGTCCGGGGGTCGAGGGCGGCGGTGATCTCGTCGGCCAGCAGCAGCGCCGGACCGCCCGCGAGAGCCCTGGCGAGCGCGACCCGCCGGCGCTGCCCGCCGGACAGCGCGCCCGGGTAGCGGCGCCCGAGGCCGGGCTCCAGCCCCACCGCGGCCAGCAGCCGGAGCGCCTCCGCGCGGGCCGCCGACCGGGTGAGCCCCCGCAACGTCCGCAGCGGGCGGGCCACTGCCGTCGCCACCCTGCGGGCCGGGTTCAGCGCGTCGAGCGGGTCCTGCCCGACCAGCGCGAGCGCCCGGAGCGCCGCCGGGTCCCGCTCGGCCACCGCCCAGGGCAGCGCCTCACCCAGCACGGTGACGTTCCCGGACTCGACGGGGTGCAGCCCGGCGAGGGCCCGCAGCAGGGTGCTCTTCCCGCAGCCGGACGGTCCGAGCACGGCGACGGACCCGCCCGGCGCCAGGTGCAGATCAACGCCCGCCAGCAGCGGCGCGCCACCGGGCGGCTGGGCGACGGCGAGCCCGCGCACCGCCAGCGCCGCCCCGCTCGGCCGGACGACGCCCGGCTCTTCCGGCGGTGGAGCGGAGTCGATGTTCGGGGGACGCCCGGCGTCTCGCGCTCGGGCCACCGGAACGGGCGCGCCCCCCGGCCTCCGGCCTGTCGCACCGTTGCGTCCGCGGTCCTGCCTGTCCCGGGGGCGGACGCCGAGCCGGACGACATGGTCGGCCAGTTCCGACACCACCCCCATGTCGTGCGAGACGAGGAGCGTCAGCGAGCGACCGTCACCGCGACGGCGGCGTACCAGCTCCAGCGCGAGATCGAGCGCGGCGCCGTCCAGGGCGCTGGTGGGCTCGTCCAGGACGAGCAGTTCCGGGTTCGCGGCCAGGGCGCGGGCCAGCGCGACACGTTGCGCCTGCCCGCCCGAAAGCTGGTGCGGCCGGCGCCGGCCGATGTCGGCCGGATCGAGGCCGACGCCGGCCAGTGCCCGCTCCGCGGCGCCGGCCCGGCGCGCGGCTCCGGGCAGCGCCTCCTCCACCGCGGCCCGCGCGTCCAGCAGGGGATGCAGTGCGGACGCCGGGTCCTGCCCGAGGAAGCCCACGTTCCGCCGCCGCCAGCGACGCGGTGCGCGCACCGGGCTGCCGTGCCACTCGACCCGGCCCGCGGTGCGGGAGAGCCCTTCCTGCAGGGCGCCGAGTACGGCTCGCAGCACCGTCGTCTTGCCGGCCCCGGAGGGACCCACCAGGGCCACCACCTCACCGGGGGCGATCCGCAGGTCCAGCCCGTCCACGATCGCCGTCCCCGTGCTGTCGGCCACGGTCAGCCCGCGAACCGTCAACCCGCGCTCTCCCGGGCTCACGAGCCGCCGCCCCGGGACGAGAGCGCGTGGGAGAGGGCGGCGACGGCGCCCGACAGGACCGTCAGGGCGAGGGCGGGAGCGATCGCCGCGGCGGGGTTGAGCCCGAGACCTTGCAGGTTCTCGCGGAGCATGGCCGCCCAGTCGGGAGCGGGGGGCGGCGGTCCGAAGCCGAGGACGTTGAGCGCGGCGGTGAGCTGCACGGCCAGCACGAGGCGCTGCCCGAAGTCCGCGCCGACGAGCGCGGCGTGCGCGGGCAGCACCTCGCGCAGCAGTACGGCAGGTGCGCGCTCGCCACGGGACAGCGCCGCCTCGACGTATCCCGTGCGCCCGGCCCCCGCCGTCGCGTCGGCCACCACGCGCAGCGTCAGCGGCGTCCCGCCGAGCACGGTGCCGACGATCACCGCAGCGGGGCCGGGCACCGCCACCACCGCCAGCAGTGCCACCAGCAGCAGGGGAAGGGCCAGCAGCAGGTCGGCCGACGCGGCGACGGCACGGGCTGACCGGCCGCGGCTCCACCCCGTCCACAGCCCGCCCGCCACGCCGAGAAGCGTGGCCGTCCCCGCGGCGGCCAGCGAGATCAGCGTCAGGTCGCGACCGCCGGCCAGGACCCTGGCGAGCACGTCCCGGCCCAGCCCGTCGGCCCCGAGCGGCAGCCCGGGCGCGGGTCCCGCCCATGAGGTGGTGGCGGTCCTGACCGGGTCGCCGCCGGTCAGCGCCTCACCGCCGAGGGCGGCCAGGAGGACGGCACCGGTCGCGGCGGCCAGGATCAGCACGCCGGAGCGCCTCACGACCGTCATGAACCGGCCGCCTTCAGGCCGGTACGCGGATCGGCCGACGGCGCCACCAGGTCGGCGGCGAGCATCCCGGCCACCACCACGGCCGCAGCGAGCAGCGCGACGGCCTGAACCACGGGGACGTCCCGCGTCGCGACGGCCGTGACGAGCAGTTCGCCCAGCCCCGCCACGCCGAACATGGTCTCGGCCACAGCCGTACCCGCGACCAGCCCGCCCAGGACCACGGCGAGCAGGCGCGTGGCGGGCGCCGCCACCACCGGCAGCACGTACCTCAGCAGGACCGTGACCGGTCGCAGTCCACGGAGCTCGGCGTCGCGCACGTACGGCCGGGCCACCACGTCCGCGACCGCCCCGCGCAGCAGGACGGTGCCGTAGGCGGCGGTCGGCAGCGCGAGCGAGAGCACGGGCAGCGCCAGCAGGTCCGGCCGCTGCCACGGGGGCACTCCGGCCGGCAGCATCGACACCGGCGGGAACAGCCGCCATGCGGCCGACAGCGAGGCGACCAGCGCCGCCACCACGACCGCCTGGGGCAGCGCCGCGCCGGCCACCACCACGGCGTTCACCACGGGCCGCAACCGCCGGGGACCGCGCACGGCCGCCCAGGCCAGGGCCGCCATGAGCGGAACGCTGACCGCCAGCGCGGCCATGGCCAGAAAGAGCGTCACCGGGGCGCGCTGCGCGATCAGCTCCGCGACCGGCCGCCCGGTGATGAGGGAGACGCCCGGCTCGCCGGTCAGCATCCCGGACAGCCAGTCGAGGTATCGGACGTGCGGGGCGCGGTCCAGCCCGTGCTCCGCACGTAGCCGCGCGACGTCCTCGGGCGCGGCCCGCCCGCCGAGGACGTCGGCGGCGTCCCCGGGCAACGCCGCCGTGCACAGGAAGATCACTGCGGAGGCTGCGGCCAGCAGCAGCCCGCTCCTCACCAGGGCACGGGCCGGACGAGGCACCGCCGTGGCGCGGCCGCGCGGGAGCCGGCGCACCTCAGCCGTCCAGCCTCACCTGGTCGATGAAGGCAGCGGCGAAGCCGATCCCCTCGGGGATGCCGCTGAGCCCGGCCCTGGCCAGGTCGAGCCGGTCGCTGAGGGCCCAGACCGCGTACCCGCCATGGTCGCGGAGCCGCGCCTGCAGCTCGCCGAGACGAGAGCGCCGCTCGGCCTCGTCCGGCTCCGCCAGGGCCCGGTCCAGGTCGGCGGACCAGGCCCGGTCCCGCCACGCGGTCTCGTTCGTGGGGGAACCGGCCGTGAGCGTCACCCTGACCACGTCCAGGAACGGGATGCCGCCCAGATAGCCGAGGTAGAAGGGCTTGCGCGCGTAGACGGCGGAGAAGTAGGTGTCCGGCGGCTCCAGCCGCACCTCGGCCCGGATCCCGATGTCGGCGAGCTGCTGCGAGATCAGCGTCGCGGCGGTGTCCATGCCCGGGTAGGCGGTGGTGCTGTGCAACGTGAGGTCGATGCCGCCCGCGAGCCCGGCCTCGGCCATCAGGGCCTTGGCGCGGGTGACGTCGCGCACCCGCTGGGGCAGGTCCGCCGGGCTCGACGGGTCCTTGGGGGTGATGAGGTCGTTGCCGAGCTCGCCGTAGCCGAGGAAGACGGTGTCGAGGAGTTGCTTGCGGTCCAGGGCCAGCCGTACGGCCTCCCGCACCCTCCGGTCGTCGAAGGGTTCGGCGTCCATCCGCATGACCAGCGGATACAGCGTCGCTCCCGGCCTGCGGACGACCCGGACCGCGCTGTTGTCCTCGTGCTGCCTCACCAGCGTGGCCGGGACCCCGCCGGCCAGGTCCACCTGGCCGGAGAGCAGCGCCTGGGCGCGGGCCTGCGGGTCGGGCACGGCGCGCACCTCGATGGCCTTGGCCGGCGGCTTGGGCCCCCACCAGTCGTCGTTCCGCTCGAACAGCACCGCTTGTGCACCGCCCTTGCCGGTCGGGCGGAACGGGCCCGACCCGGCGACCGGCTTGCCGAAGTCGTCGCTGCCCTCGGGGACGACGAAGGTGGCGCCTTCCAGGGCCTTGCCGACCTCCGCGTACGGCTTCCTGGTCACCAGCTCGAAGCCGGTGTCGTCGATCACCTTGGACCTGTCGAGGTCGAACATCGCCATGCGGCCGAAGTTCTCCGCCGCCTTCCTCCCCATCCGGCGCAGGGAGAAGAGCGCGTCGGCCGCCTTGACGGGGCGGCCGTCGGAGAACGTCGCGTCGTCGCGGATGGTGATCCGCCACCTGGTCAGGGACGCGTCGGGCTGCCAGGCGGTCGCGAGCCGCGGCCGGGTCGAGCCGTCGGCGCCCGGGAGCGTGAGGACGTCGTAGGTCAGGGCCATCCGCACCACGTCGCTCTCGCCCGGCAGCATGCCGTGCGGGTCCGTCACGGCGTTCGACGGGGATCCCGGCGCGGCGTAGCGGACGGTGCCGGACGCCGGGTCCGCGCCGGACGCCCGCGAGCCGGTCGTCACCGGCGCGGTGCCGGAGCAGCCCGCGAGAAGGGTGACCGCGAGGGTGACCGCCGCCGAGGGGCGGAACAGGAAGTGCATGGCAGCCTTTCTCAATGTCGCGCCAGCGCCCTGTCGAGCGCGGCGTTGATCAGCCGGGCCACGGCGGGCAGCACCGGGTGGTGGAGCATGCCGTAGTGGTGGGCGTCGACCCCGACGGCGTGGACAGGACCGGCCAGGTAGCGCCCCCAGCCGAGGTCGTCCCGGCCGGGCGGGGTGTCGTCGACGCCCATCCCGATGCCGGAGTTGCGCGGCGAAGGCCGGTCGGCGCGGATCAGCAACGTGGCCAGGTCCGGATCGGCCAGGGGCCGCGGGGTGTGGGCCGCGAGCGCCCGCAGGTGCCTGGCGAACACGGCCAGCCGCCCCGCCAGGTCCTCGCCCCGGCCCAGCAGCCGGTGCTCGCGCAGGCGGTCGGCGACCGCGGCCAGCCGCCGCTCCCCGGGGACGGCGGCCAGCGTGTCGCCGCTGTCCAGGTCGATGCCGAGATAGGCCTCCAGAGCGTGCAGGTGCCGTACCGCCACCTGCCACTCGACCTCGGCCGGGTCGTGGCCGGGCACCTCGCGGATCAGCGCCGGATCGTTGGAGTCGAGCATCACCAGCAGCTCGGCGGGCCGCCCCCCGGCGCGCAGCTGCCTGGCCATCTCCTGGGCCACGGCGCCGCCCATCGACCAGCCGCCGATCAGCCAGGGGCCCGGGCCGGGGCCGCCGGACGCGTCGATCGCCTTCAGGTACTGCTCGGCGATCCCCTCGACGGTCTCGGGGCCCGGCCCGGCCGCGCCCGACAGTTCCGGGTCGGCGAGTGCCACGACGTCCACGCGGGGGTCGATCAGCCTCGACAGCTCCGCGTAGCAGAGCACGTCGCCGCCTGACGGGTGGGCGAGGTACAGGGTGGGGCGGGTGGACGTGCCCGGCTCGGCGCGCAACGGCAGCACGATGTCGCGTGCCGGACCGTCCGGCGCGACTCCTCGGGAGGCCGGTACGGCCGGCGCCGCCCGGCCGGTGGAGCGGGCCGTGGAGCCGCGGGGGTCGGGCCGGGTCCAGGTGTCCGGTTCGGCGGCCAGCTGCCGGACCCGGGCCGCGTGCTCGGCGATCACGGCCTCCAGTTCGCCGGCCGGCAGGACGCCGTCCAGCGCGTCCCACTGCAGCCGCAGCTCGCCGTCATGTTCGAGGACCTGGTGGTCGAGCCAGGTCTGCGGCGTCTGCGACACCGCGTACACCTGCTCGCCGGCCCACTCCAGGTGGCCTCCCCCCTCCACCAGGTCGGCCAGCCCGAGCGCGCTGGTGAACACCACCGGTACCGGCCGCACCCGGCCCGTCCGGGCGGCCTGCTCGGCGAGCACGTCCAGGGCGGAGAACCCGCGGTGGTCCAGGTCGGCGAACATCCGAGCCTGGGTGGCGGCGGCCCGCCCGGCGAAGGTGGCCGCCTGCTCGGCGGGGACCTCGTGCAGCAGCAGGGAGGTGAAGTCGCCGACGACGCGGTTCACGTGCGGGTGGATGGGCGGGCGGTCGAAGAGGGTCAGCGTCACGCTGAACCCGGCCGACCCGGCCCAGCGGGCCAGCACGTCGGTGTAGACGGTGAGCAGCACCGCCGCCGGCGTGACCCGGTGTCGCGCGGCCGCCGCCCGCAGCGCGGCCCACTCGTCGCGGCCCAGCCGCACGGCCCGCCGGACGAACCGGGGCGGGGCTCCGGCGGGGTCGCCGACGGGCAGGTCGGGCGGGCCGGGGAGGGTGTCGAGCCGCTCCCGCCAGTAGTGCGCGGCGCGGTCGTCCTGCCGCCGCTCCAGCGCCGCCACGCAGCTCGCCGGGTGCAGGTCGAGCGGCGGCAGCACGGCGTCCGGGTCCCGGTAGAGGGCGCGCAGCTCCGACTCGATGATCCACCAGCTGGCCGCGTCGCAGATGAGCACGTCGACCCCGATGAACAGCCGCACCCCGCCTCCCGGCAGCCGGGCCGCCTGGATCTGCACCAGCGGCCACCGGTCGGGCGGCCCCGGCCTGGTCGACAGCCGCTCCCTCAGCAGCGCGAGCCGCTCCGCCCGGCGTTCCTCCGTCGTGGAGGTCAGGTCGTGCACCCGGACCCGGTAGCGCGGCAGGTTCGCCAGCACGCGGAACCGACCCTCGGGCGTGGCCACGGCGCGCAGCATGGAGTGCCGGGCGAGGACCTGGTTCCAGGCCCGCTCGTAGCGGTCGAGGTCGAGATCCGGGCAGTCGTACTCGAGGAAGAAGTGGCAGGGCAGGTCGCCCCAGCGATAGCCGCCGTCGCGCCCGATCCAGTAGGCGTGCTGCACCCGGGTCATCGCGAAGGTGCCGTCGGGGGCGACGGCGTCCTCGGGCGACGTGTTCTCGCCTGGTGTGTGCTCGCCCGGTGTGTTCTCGGACGGTTTGTTCTGGTCCGGTATGGATGCCCGGAGCCGCGCCGACTCGACCAGCTCGGCGACTCCCGCCACCGTGGGGGAACCCAGCAGGTCACGCATCCCCGGCTGGACACCGAACCGTTCGCGCAGCGCGGCCAGCATCCGCACGCCCAGCAGGGAATGGCCACCCAGTGCGAAGAAGTCGGCGCCGGGGTCGGTCACGGGGACGCCGAACAGGTCCGACCACAACCCGGCCACCGTCCGCTCGACAGGGTTCAGCCGTGCGGCCTCGCCGGCGGCCGTGACCTGCCGGGGCCGTCCGGCCGCGGCGATCCGCGGGTTGACGTCGGTCGCGGCGACCACGACAGCGGGAGGCAGGCCGCCTGAGGCGCGGGCGGCCAGCAGCCGGTCCAGCGCCCTGGTGCCGGTGGCGGCGTCCAGCGCGTCGGCGAGCACCACCGTCGCCTCGGTGTCGCCGGCGGCCACCCGCCATCCGTCCCAGATGGCACTGACCCAGCGGGTCGGGGAGGGGGCGGCGAGCGCCAGAGCGTCCATCGCGGCGTTGGCCGCCGCGTAGGGCCCCATGCCCACCCCGCCCAGGAGAGTCGTCACGGAGGACATGAGCAGCACCGTCGCGGGGCGGCGCTCCTCGGGCAGTCCTGCGATCGCCTCGCGGAGCGCCGTCGCGCCCGCGACCTTGGCGCGGGCGTGTTCGGCGACCTGTTCGGCGTCGAGCGCGCGCAGCGGGTCCAGCCGCGCGCCCGCGACCACGCCCGCCGCGTGCACGACGAGCTCGATCGGGCCGTCCGCGGCGAGCTCCTCAAGGAGAGCCGAGGTCGCTACGGCGTCGCCCGCGTCGCAGAGGCGGATCTCCACACCCGCCTCGGCGAGCGAGGTCACGCTGCGCGCCGCCGTGCGCGAGGTGACCACGACGCGGTGCCCGCGCCCCGCCAGGTGCCGCGCGAACAGCTGCCCCACCGCCCCCAGCCCACCGGTGATCAGTACCGTGCCGGTCCCCGGCGCCTGCGCTCCGCGGCCGGTCGGTGCCGTGCCGGGCGGCGCGGCGTGTCCGCCGGTGTCGCCCGGTTGCCACGGCGTCATCCGGCGCCGCCATCTGGTGGCGCCGCGCAGCGCCGTCTCGCTCCCGGCCTCCTCACCGGTGGCCAGCGCGCCGAGCTCGCGCAGCACGTCGCGCGCCTCGGCACGGGGGTCGCCCCGCGACCCCAGGTCCACCGTCGCCCAGCGCAGGCCCGGCTGTTCCTGACCGAGCACGCGGGGAAGCACCCGGACCGCCGCCATGACCGGGTCGGGCGGCGGGTCACCGCCCACCTGCTCGCCGTGTCGCGTCACCAGCATCAGGGCCGGCTGTCCTACCTGCCCGGCCGCCACGGCCGCGGCCTCGCCGAACCCGGTCACCGCGGCCGTGACGGCGTCGGCGACGCCCGCCGGGTCGCCGTCGCCCGTGACGTCGCGTGCCGATACGGCGTTCGCGTCCACCACGACGACCAACCCGGACAGGGGCTCCCCTGCCGGCGCGAGGTCATCCGCTCCCAGCGCGGCGCGGAGCGCGTCGGCCAAGCCGCCCGTCCCGATCACGGCCCAGCGGCCGTCCGGTGCGGCAACCGGCTCGGCGGGCAGGACCTGGTGCCAGCCGGGAAGCTGCAGGGGCTCGTCCGCGTCGACGTCCGCGCTCGCGCTCGGCTCGGACGACGCCGGAGGGTCGATCCACAGGCGTCGCCGCCGGAACGCGTACCCGGGCGCGTGCACCCGGCGCCTGCCTGCCGCCGACAGCGCGGCCAGGTCCACAGGCACGCCGTGCGCCCACAGCGCCCCGGCCGCCTCGAGGACGCCGGTGCGGCCGGGCTCGTCCGGTCCGAGCGTGGCCACGACGGACCGCAGGCCCGGCACGGCGTTCCTGCGGGCCAGGGCGGACAGGGTCGTCCCGGGGCCCACCTCGACGAGAACGGTCTCCCGCACGCCGGTGTCCTCCGGGGCGAGGGCTGTACGCAGGGCCTGGGCGAAGCGCACCGGGTCGCGAAGCTGGCGCCTCCAGTGCGCCGGTTGCGCCAGCTCCGCGCCGATCGAGGCTCCGGTGACCGTGCTGAACACCGGTACGGCGGGCGCGCCGCCGGTCAGGCCGGCCAGTGCCGCCTCCAGGCCGGGCAGCTCCGGCTCCATCAGAGGCGAATGCATCGCCGCGTCCACGCGCAAGGCCGTGCCCGCCACACGACGTTCGCGCAGCTCGTGCGCCAGGCGGTCGACGGCCGGCGCGGGGCCGGACACCACGCACGCGTCCGGCGCGTTCACCGCGGCGAGAGCGAGCTCCGGATGGCGCGACAGCAGCTCCCGCACCCGGTCCTCGCCGAGGGGCACGGCGAGCATCCCGCCGCCGCCGGCGGCGCGCGAGGCCGCCGCGCACCGGGCGGCGACCACCCTGGCGGCCTCCGGCAGGGGCAGCGCGCCGCTCACCACCGCGGCCGTGCACTCCCCAAGGCTGTGCCCGACCAGGGCGTCGGGCCGGACGCCCCATGACAGGAGCAGCCGCGCGACCCCGAGCGACACGGCGAAGAGCGCGGGCAGCCCGAACGCGACGTCGCGAAGCCGAGCCTCGGGGGTCGCCGGGTCCATGGCGTCGCGGATGTCCGCGCCGAGCAGCAGGCGCAGCAGGCCGGCGCACTCGTCGACGGCCGCGGCGAAGACCCGCTCGTCGCGGTAGAGGCCCGCCCCCATCCCCGGGTACGGGCTGCCCGCGCCCGGGAAGGCGAACACCACGCGTGGAGGTGCCGCGGCCGCTCTGACCGGTGTCGCCGAAGCCAGCCGCGCCGTGCCCACGCCCGCCATCCGAAAGGCCAGCTCGGAGCGCCCCACCGCCAGCGTGTAGGCCAGATCGGCCTCGTCCGGCGCCGGACCGTCCGGGTCGTCCGCCGCGTGGGGCCGTCCCGTGCCCGACGCGAGAGCGCGGGCCGTGGCGGTCGCCGCCTCCGGGGTGGCGGCCGAGACGACCAGCAGCTGGGGTCGCGGGTCGGGGAGGCTCGGCGACCGCCGGGGGGCCGGCCCGAGCACGGCGTGGCAGTTGGTCCCGCCGATGCCGAACGAGCTGACGCCGGCGAGCGGAGGCGTGTCCCAGTCCCGGGTCTTCGCGATCACCTCGAACGGTGAGCCGTCGAGGCCGAGCAGCGGGTTGAGCGGATGCGCGTGCAGCGTCGCAGGCAGCACCTGGTGGTGCAGGGCCAGCACGGCCTTGATGAACGAGGCGATCCCGGCGGCTGAGTTCGCGTGCCCGATGTTGCCCTTCACCGACCCCAGCCCGCACCACGCCGGGCCGGTGTCTCCGAACACGCGGCGCAGCGCGGACACCTCGATGGGGTCTCCCAGCGGCGTGGCCGTGCCGTGCGCCTCGACGAGGCCGATCTCGCGCGGCGACACACCGGCCACCGCCAGCGCCTCGGCCACCGCCCGGGCCTGGCCGCGGACGGACGGCGCGGTGAACCCCGCCTTGTCGGCGCCGTCGTTGTTCACCGCCGACCCGTGCAGGACGGCCAGCACGGGATCGCCGTCGGCCAGGGCGTCGGCCAGGCGGCGCAGCACGACCACGCCCACTCCCTGCGTGTAGACGATGCCGGTGCCGTCGGCACTGAACGGCCTCACCGTCCCGTCCGCGGAGTACACGCCGTCGGCGACGTGGACGTATCCCTGGCCCTGCGGGACGATCAGTGACACCCCGCCCGCCAGCGCGGTGTCGCACTCGCCGGACAGCAGCGACTGCGCGGCCAGGTGCACCGCGACCAGCGACGTCGAGCAGCTGGTCGCCACCGCGACGGCCGGGCCGTCGAGGTCGAGCCGGTAGGCGGTCTGCAGCGGAAGGTAGTCGGCCTGGGTGGCGATCGCGGTCTGCAGGCTGCCGAGCGGGTCCGGTCCGGCGCCTGTCGGATCCCATCGACCGGCGAGATTACCGGCCAGGTACGCGCTCTGCATCGCCCCGGCGAACACGCCCACCGAGCCCGCGCCCCGCCCGCCGCCGTGCCCGGCGTGCTCAAGCGCGTGCCAGGCGCATTCGAGGAACAACCGCTGCTGCGGGTCCAGGAGGGCGGCTTCCGCGTCGCCGAGCCCGAACGGTTCGGGGTCGAAGTCCGCCTGACCCTCGATGAGGCCGCCTGCCGGGACGAAACGCGGGTGCGCGCGCAGCCGCCTGGGCACCCCACGGGCGGCCAGTTCCCGGTCGGTGAACCTGGTCAGCCCTTCGCGGCCGTCACGAAGCAGCTCCCAGTAGGCGCCGGCGTCCGGCGCGCCGGGATACCGGCAGGCCAGGCCGACGACGGCGATCGTTCCCGGCTCGTCCGCCGGGACGGCCGGGAGCAAGGCGGCGGTGGCATCGGGCACGGCGCTCATCCGGCCAGCTCCGCGGCGCGCGCCCGGGCCGCTCGGCGCGCGGCGACGCGCCCGGCGGCGGGATCGGGTTCCGGTGCCTGGTGCCTGCCGGGCTCCGGTGGCGGACCGGACGGCGGCGAGGTCGCGGTGCCGGTCCCGTGGGCGGGGATGCCGGTGGACGCCTCCCTGCGGGAGGTGATGAAGGTCGCCAGTTCCCTGACGGTGGGCCGGGCGAACATGTCGACCACTGTCAGCCCTTCGTCGAGTTCGGCGCGCAGGGCGCGGTGCGCCAGCACGACGGTCAGCGACGACGCGCCCAGCTTGAAGAACGGCGTCGTGACGTCGACCGGTGTCTTGAGCAGTTCGCTGAACACCCTCGCCACGGCCCGCTCCACCTGCGGATCGGGTCCGGCCGCCGGCACGGCTCCCGCTGCGGGCACCGGGACGGCCGCCGGCACGGCTCCCGCTGCCGGGACCGGGGCGGCCGCCGTGCCGCGCACCGGTTCCTGGGCCGTGGGAGGGGACGACACGGGGGCATCGGTCACGAGCGACCCTGCGGCCGGCGGCGTCGGCGAGGGTGACGGTGTCTCCGTAGCGTCCGTTCCGCCCTCCACCACCAGCCGCATCACCCCGTCGGCTGACACGGTGAGGCTGAGACGCAGCCCGCGCGTCACCGCGGTGGTGAAGGTCTGCCCGCCCGGCGCGGCCTGGACGGTGCTGCGCTGCTCCGCCCCGGAGCCGTCGGTCACGGCCTCGGGCCTGTGGACGGCGCCCGTCACCCCCGCGGCGGGCGTGCCAGGAGCGACCGCCTGCGCGGGCCCGTCCGCCCGCTGGTACGGGTTGGCGAGCCGCCGATAGTCGATCTTGCCGTTGTCCGTGATCGGCAGGCTGTCCATGAGGACGAAGCGGTTGGGCACCATGAACGCCGGCAGGTGCGCCCGGAGCGCGTCGGCCAGCTCGTCGTCGGCCGGCGGGTCCGACGGCTCGGCGGGCACCACGTAGCAGACCAGCCTGGGCCGCTCATCGGGGCCGCGCACCGCGCGCGCCACCGCCTGCCGCACCGAGGGAAGCCGGTCCAGTGTGGCCTCGATCTCACCGAGCTCGATCCGGTGTCCACGGATCTTGACCTGCCGGTCCAGCCGGCCGAGGAACTCGATCGTCCCGTCGTACCGCCAGCGGCCCAGGTCACCGGTGCGGTAGAGGCGGCGGCGCAGGATCGGATGCGTGACGAAGCGCTCGGCCGTCTGCGCCGGGTCCCCGACGTAGCAGGTGGCCAGCCCGTCGCCGCCGATGTGCAGCTCGCCGGGCTCCCCGACCAGGCACGGCCTGCCGTCCTCGTCGAGGATGTGGAACGACTGGCCGCGCAGCGCCCTGCCGTACGGGATGCTCGCCCAGGAGGGGTCCACCTCGCCGACGGGGTGGCAGACGGACCAGATGGACGCCTCAGTCGCCCCGCCCAGGCTCACCACCTCGGCCTGCGGGGCCAGGGAGCGCAGCCGGTCGGGCAGGGTCACGGGGATCCAGTCCGCCGACAGGAACACCAGCCGCAGCGACGACAGCGCGCGGCGCACCGTGCCGGGCTCCAGCTCGGCGTACTCGACCAGCATCTCCAGCAGGGCGGGAGCGGTGTTCCACACGGTGACGCGGTGGCGGGCCATCAGCTCCAGCCAGTGACCCGGGTCGCGCTGGCGGCGGGCCTCGGGCAGCACCACCGCGCCGCCGGAACCGAGCACCGAGAAGATGTCGTAGACCGACAGGTCGAAGCTGAACGCCGACAGGGCGAGCACGCGGTCGTCGGAGCTGAGCGGGAACCGTTCGGCCAGGTCGTCCAAGGTGGTGCGGGCCGCGCGGTGCTCGATGGCCACGCCCTTGGGCTTCCCGGTCGAACCCGATGTGAAGATCACGTACGCGAGGTCGTCGGGGGCGGGACGCCGGAGCGCGGCTTCAGGCGGTGCGGGAAGGTCCGGCACCCCCGCGGCATCCAGCCGGTGGACGGTCACCTGCTCGGGCCACGGCCCGGCGTCCGCCTCCGCGGCCAGCAGCGCGTGGCGGATGGACGCCTGCGCGCACAGTGAGGCCACCCTGCTCGCGGGCCAGGACGGCTCGACGGGCACGTAGCCGGCGCCGCTCGCGAGCACTCCGAGCAGCGCCGTGACCTGCGCCGTGCCCTTGTCGGCGGCCACCGCCACCAGGTCGCCCGGCCCGAGGCCGAGCGCGGCGAGCGCCCGCCCGGTGCGCGCCACCCGATCGGCCAGCTCCGCCGCGGACACCTCGGAGGCCGGATCGAGCAGGGCGGGCGCGGCCGGATCGCGCTCGGCGGCGGCGCGCAACGGGTCGTCCAGCAGCGGCCCGGCCCCGTCGAACGCGCCGCCGGGCACGTCCTCGTCCCGTTGGAAGGACGGGTCCCAGCCGAGCGCGGGGTCGGTCCACAGCTCGGGTTCGGTGGCCAGCCGCCGGAGCAGGCGGACGTGCGCGGCCAGCATGCCGTCGACGAATCCGTCGGGGAGCGCGCCGTCCACCGCGTCCCAGGCGATGCGGAGCCTGCCGTCCTCGTCCCGGACGATGTGGTCGAGCAGCACCTGCGGCGTCTGGGAGACACCGAACACCTCGGTGCCGAGCCAGGCGGCGGGCGCCTCACCCGGACCGGCGAGCCCCACCCCGCTGGTGAACACCACGGTGTGGGTGGGCACGGGCAGCCCGGTGGCCTGGTCGGTCACCCGGGGGCGCTCTCCCGACTCGATCGCCGAGCGCAGCGCCTCCATGCCCGAGACCGCGCGGTGGTCGAGGTCGGCCCAGAACTGCCGGTTGACGGCCGCGGCGTACCCCGCGAAGCCGTACCAGCGTCCGGGGTCGGCGGCGGGAATCTCCACCAGGACGGTGCTCGTGAAGTCGCCGACGACGCTGTCCAACCCCGGGGTGTCGTCGCCGAGTGCGAGGTCATCGCGGTCGAACAGGGTGGTGTTCAGGCAGAAGGAGTCGCGGGCGCCCCACCGCTGGAGCACCAGGCCGAAGGCGGCCAGCAGCAGACCGGTCGGGCTCAATCCGTGCGCCGCGCCCTGCTTGCGGAGCCGGGTCCACTCCTCAGCGGACAGCTCGGCCGCGTGCCGGGTGAAGCGCGGTGTCCCCAGCTCGGCCGGGCCGCGGGTCCACGGCAGCGCGGGCCCGTCGGGCAGTCCGGGTGCGCGGCGCGCCCAGTAGGCGGCGTCCACCTCGCGCCGCCGCCGCTCGCCGGGGTCCTCCAGGCGGCGCCGTACGAGATCGGCGAAGCCCAGCGGCGGCGCCGGCAGCTGCAGTCCGGGGTCGGCCACGTACAGGCCCCACTCCCTCATCAGCCGCATCCAGCTCATGAGGTCGAGTGCCAGGACGTCCACGCCGACGAACAGCCGGATGCGGCCGTCGGGCAGCAACGCGGCACGCAGGTCGAACAGCGGCCAGCGGTCCGCCGGGCGCACCTGGTGCGAGCATGCGGCCCGCAGCGCGCGCAGGGCCTCCTCGACGGCTTCGGGCGTCAGGTCGCGCAGGTCGACGCGGGCGATGGCGTAGTCGGGCACGTCGTCCAGAACGCGCTGCCGGGCATCGGAGTCGACGATCATACGCATCATGGGGTGCCGCCGCACCAGCCGGTTCCAGGCACTCTCCAGCCGGTCGAGGTCGGCCTCGGCGGAGTCCTCGGGCACGCGGTCGTACTCGACGTAGTAGAAGGTGGCCACCCCGCCCAGGGGGAAGACCGGATCCCGGCCGACCAGGTAGGCGGCCTGGATGGGAGTGAGCGGGAAGGGCTCCTCCCCGGCGCCGCCCGGCTCCTCCGGCACGGCCCCGGCCGCGACCGTGCGCGCGGTGGCCGTTCCGAGGAAGGCGGTCAGCGGGAGGTCGAGGTCGGTCTCCTCGCGCAGCCGCCGCCGCAGGCGGACGGCGGTGAACGACTCCAGGCCGAGAGCGGTGAGCGGAACGTCGGGGTCCAGGTCCTGCGGCCGGAGTTCCAGCACGTCGGCCAGGCATGCGAGCACTTCTTCGACGGTGGCGGAACCCAAGGGAGACCCCTTCCACGGAACAGCTTCTTGGAAACGGTTTTCATTCCTACACGGCGCCGCAACCCTTGTCCAGATCTTGAAAATGATTACCGTTGTTTCGTAGCATCTCGCCTCATGTCGTCCCTGAACGAGCGAGCGGACCGCGCCGGGCACGCAGCGATCGCCGGAACCGGCGGCGCGGCCGAGGCCGTCGCCGACCTCGACCGCCTGGTCCTGCTCGGCATCGCGGACGACCTGCGCCGCCGTACCCGGTTGAACGGGGCCGGGGCGCACGAGCCGGGCGCGGTCGCGGACGACCTGGAAGCGGCGCGCCGGCACCGCTGGATCGCCGGGCACTGGCTCGCCGCCCTCCACGAGGCCGGCCTCGTGAGCCGGGACCCCGCAGGCCGCTACCACGACCTGCGCGCCCCGCGCCGGGCCGAGCTGGCCGCCGCCCGCGCCCGCATGGAGGCGGCCCGGACGGCGCTCGGCTACCCCCCGGAGCTGGCCGAGATGATGCTGCGCTCGCTGCGGCTCCTGCCCGGCCTGCTGCGCGACGAGATCGGCGTGCAGGCGCTGCTGTACCCCGACGGCGAGCCCGCCACCGCCGACGCCGTCTACCGCGACAACGTGATCAGCCGCTACCTCAACGCCGCCGCCGCGGAGGTGGTCAGGGAGGCGGCCGGGCGCGCGACCGCGCCGCTGCGCATCCTGGAACTGGGGGCGGGCATCGGCGCCACCACGGCGGACCTGCTGCCGGTGCTCGCCGCGCGGCCCGTCGCGTTCTACCTGTTCACCGATCTCTCGCCGTTCTTCCTCGACACCGCCCGGCGCCGGTTCGAGGCGGGCTTCCTCCGTTACGCGCTCCTCGACATCGCGCGCGACCTGCCGGACCAGCCAGGAGAGCTGGACCTGGTCGTCGCGGCGACCATGGCGCACAACGCCCCGCACGTCGGCCGCATGCTCGACCAGGTCGCGGCGCTGCTGGCCCCGGGCGGGCGGGTGCTCCTCGTCGAGACGGTCCGCGAACACCCCCAGTCGCTCACCTCGATGCCGTTCGCCCTGTCACCGCGCGAGGGCGACGGCCCGCCGGAGCGGCACGACGGCCGCGCGGGCACCACCCGCACCTACCTCCGTCGCGAGGAGTGGCTCGGCGCGCTCGAACGCAGCGGGCTGCGCGTCGAGGTGGACCTGCCCCGCCGCGAGGACCCGCTGACCGCGCTGTCGCAGCGCCTGTTCGTCGCCACCCGCTGATCACCTGACGATGGGAGTCCCATGAAAGAGCTGGCCGGCATCTGGTCGGAGCTGCTCGACCTGCCGCCCGACGAGATCCCGCATGATGTCGGTTTCCTGCGCCTGGGCGGCGACTCGGTTCTCGCGGTCCGCATGTCAGCGCTGGTGCGCAAGCGGCTCGGCGTCGCGCTCGCCCTGTCGGACGTGCGGGTGGAGACCACGCTGGGCGAGCTGGCGGAGCTCGTACGGCGGCGCGCGTCCGGCGAGCCGACGGCCCGGGCGCTGCCGATCAAGGTGACCCCGCGCCCCGACCCTCACGCGGAGTTCCCCCTGCTTCCCCTGCAGCAGGGCTATTTCGTCGGCCAGCAGGACGGCTGGGAGCTGTCGTACGACTCCGCCCACTACTACCTCGACTACGCGCTGACCGGCGTCGACGGCGACGAAGCCGCCGACGCCCTGGCGGACGCCGTCGAACGGCTGG
Organism: Nonomuraea indica; assembly: GCF_002850745.1. GTDB lineage: Bacteria > Actinomycetota > Actinomycetes > Streptosporangiales > Streptosporangiaceae > Nonomuraea > Nonomuraea indica. The sequence goes on along the minus strand of NZ_PJOK01000049.1, from coordinate 261,185 downwards.
CCGTCCACCAGCCCACCCTGCGCGCCCGCGTCACCTCCGACGGGCGCCAGCACGTGCTGCCCGTGGCCGCCCCCGGCGCGGTGCCCCAGGTGCGGGTGCACGACCTGCGCGAGGCGAGCGCCGAGGAGATCGCCGCCGCGCTGCGCGACGTGCGGCATGAGATGAGCACCAGGGGTCCCGACCCCACTCGCGGCCCCGGCCTGGACCTCCGCCTCACCCTGCTTCCCGGCGGCGAAGGGCGGCTCCACCTGGGCCTGAGCCTGCTGATCTTCGACGGTTGGTCGTCCAGCGTGCTCAGCCGCGACCTGCTCACCCACGTCGCCGACTGGAACGCCGCCCTGCCCCCGCTTGAGATCCACTTCGGCGACTACGTCACGTCGCTCGCCGAACTGCCCGCCACCGAGACGTGGCAGGCCGACCGGGACTGGTGGTGGTCCCGCCTCGACGCGCTGCCCGGGCCGCCCGCGCTCCCGCTCGCCGCCGACCCCCAGGAGGTTCGGCCGATCACGATGGGCAACCGCGAGCACCGCTGGAGCGCGGACCGCTGGGCGGCGCTCCGGCAGCAGTGCACCAGCAGGGGCGTCACGCCGTCGACCGCCATGCTGACCGCGTTCGGCGTGGTGCTGGCCCGCTGGGCCGGCCACCGCCGGATGTTGCTGAACTCGCTGCAGCTGAACCGCCTGCCCCTGCACCCTGACGTGCAGCGCGTCGTGGGCGCCTTCGCCGCCACCATGCTGCTTCCCCTGGACCTCGACCCCGCGGCCACGTTCGCCGAGCTCGCCACCGCCGTGCAGGCCACCTCGGGCGAGCACGCCGCCCACAACCTGGTCACGGGCGTGGAGGTCGGGCGCGAGCTGGCCCGCCGCCGCGGCAGCCGGCGGCCGGTCGGGCCCGTGGTGTTCCAGAGCGTGCTCGGCGTCGACGCCGCCATGGGCGGCCGGCCGCCCGAGGACGCCGGACCGCTCGGCCGGGTGGTCGCCACCGACTACTTCCACCAGCTCCGCACCCCGCAGGTCGCGATCGAGGTCCGCTGCTTCGAGCTGGGTCCGGAGATGGGCGCCGTCTTCTCGCTGGTCGACGAGCTCTTCGAAGCGGATCAGGTGACGGCGGCGTTCGCCGAGTTCACGGCGCTGGTCGACACCCTCGCCGACGGCTCCGGTTGGGACCGGGTGCCGGGGCTGGCCGAAGCCGCGGACCCCGGCCAGGAGGACGGCGGGTTGCGGCTCGGCCTGCTGCCCGAGCCGGCGGTCCGCCACCAGGAAGGGCCACCCGCCGACGAACTGGAGCAGGCCGTCGCCGACGTCTTCGAGGAGCTCCTGGAGGTGCCCGTGCTCGACCGCGGCGCCGACTTCTTCGGCCTCGGAGGGGACTCCCTGCTCGCGGTGCGGGCGGTCGTGCGGCTCGCCAAGGAGGTGGGCACGCCGGTGCCGGTGCGCGAGTTCCTGGCCGATCCGACGGTGGCCGGAGTGGCGCTCGCCGTCCGCTCCCGCCTGGGCGACCAGCGATGATCGGGCTGCTCGGCGGCACGGGCGCCGTCGGCCGCACGGCCGCCCACCGCATCGCGGCCTACGGACTCGGACCGCTGCGCGTCGGCGGCAGGGACCTCTCGCGTGCGACCGCGGTCGCCGCCGCGCTGCCCGGCCCGGCCCACGCGGTACGCGTGGACCTGAACGACCCGGCCGAACTGGCCGCCTTCTGCAGCGGGTGCCGCGTCGTGGTCAACTGCGCGGGCCCCACCTACCAGGTGCTGGACACCGTGGCGCGCGCCGCCTTCGCCGCCGGCGCCGACTACGTCGACATAGGCGGGGAACTGGCCGCCAAGGACGCGCTCAGCAGCCGGGACACGGACCGTGGCAGCCGGATCGCGGTGTTCTCCGCCGGGGTCATGCCCGGCCTGTCGGGGCTGCTGCCAAGGCTCCTGGCCGACGGCCGCCGGCTGCGTCGCCTCGACGTCTACGTGGGCGGCGCGGCCGTGTTCACCCCGCTGTCCGCGGTCGACGCGCTGCTCACCAGAGGACCGAAGTTCGGGGTGCCGATGGCGGCCTGGCGGGAGGGCCGGATCGTGCCCAACACTCTCGGGCCGCTGCACGGGGTCCGGCTGCCCGGGTTCCCCGTACCGGTGCACGCCTGGCCGTACCTCACCACCGAAGCGCAGACGCTCGCCGTGGACACCGGCGCGGACGAGGTGCGCTCCTACAACGTCTTCGTCTCCAACCGCCTTCCGGACGCCCTCGCCTCCGTCTGGGCGGAGGTGGCGGACACCGACCCCGCCGCGCTGGCCCACCGCGCTGACGCCGTGACGCGCGCCTCCCGGCTCGACCGCGCCGACTTCGGAGCCTTCTACGTCATGCTGTTCACCGCCCGGCCCCATCCGGGCGCCCCGCCCGGCCCCACGCGCGTGCTGCTCACGGCCGTGGACTCCTACGCGCTGAGCGGAGTGGTGACGGCCCTCGCCACCCGCGCGGTCCTGACCGGCTCGGTGCCGGAGGGCGTCCATCTGGCGGCCGAGGCGTTGGACCCGGACGCCACCGCGGCCGCGCTCCACGACGACCCGCTGGTCGACCAGCTCACCGTCCTGTGAGCGCTGGTCCCGGTCCCGGAGAACGCGGCCGGCCCTGGTCCCGGCGTCTCTCAGAGCAGGTGCTGGGGCAGCCTGAGCCACATGTCGGCCTGGCGGCTGATCGATCGGGGGGCGGTCGGCCGCAGACCCGCCCCGGCGAAGCAGTAGGCCACCGCTTCGTCGTGGTAGAGGTAGGTGGTGAGGATGTCCTCGGTCGGTTCGTCGGCGGAGACGATGCCGCCGCCGGGGTGGGTGTCCCACTCCTCGATGGTGCCGCCCCGGGCGACGGCTCCCTGGTCGCCGCTCTTCGGGTTGGCGTACAGCGCGTAACAGACGGCGCCCACGGACAGGCGCTCGATGACGCCGTTACGGGCGGCGTCGTATCCCCACGATTGGACGACCACGCATCCGCCGGGCACCTCGGTGACGCCGACGACAGCCATGCTCACGTCATCGTCCGCCCAAGGGTCCTCGATGAGTTCTTCGATGTCCACGTCATGGGCCGGTACGGCCTCCAGCCGCCGGGCCGCCTCGGCCGCGGTGACGCCGGCCACGCAGGCGACGCTGAAGCCGTCGTCGTCGAAGCGCTCCAGCGTGGCGATCAGGTGTCTGGCCTCCGCCACGGCCGCGGCCTCGGCAGGGGACAGGCCCGCCTCGCCGTCGGGAACGGCGAAGAGGTCAGGGTGGGGGTGGCCAGGCCGAGCCGTCCGGGCGACCACCCGTTCATCATCGGCCGCCACGGGTCCGCTCCGGCGGAGACCAGGGCGCGGGCATTGTCGGGGCGGTTGTTGTAGACGGCCTCCCAGAGGGCGGTGCGGCCTTCGTGCTCGGCGTCGACGTCGTCGACGCGCCGCACGAGTTCGGCGACCACCTCGGGCGAACCGATCGCGGCCGCCGCGTGGAGCGGCCGTCCGTGGACGAACAGTCCTGCGTTCGGATCGGCTCCCGCGTCGAGCCGGGCGCGGACCAGGCTGAGGTCCGTCCAGTCGTTCCAGCCGAAGCCGGCCCATCCGGATCCGTCGTTGACGACCATGGCGCTCCTTCGCGACACACGAACAGGGGAACGCCGATCATGGCGGACGAGTCCGACAGATCGGACCGCAGCCGATGCCGGAGAGGATGGCGCCCTCCGAAACGCCTGCAACCTTTCCCGCCGGGGTCCGCATCGAAGCAGCGGTGGACAATGACGGCATGCTTCGGTGGCGTTATCTGCGGTGGTGGCTGGCCGCACTGACGGTGTGCGTGCTGAGTTTCCTGTCCTTATGGCTGCCGACGTTCGTTGCCGGTGATGGGAGCGTGGCGTGTGGCGGCCCGCTGTCGCTCAGTCCGGACGAGCTGCGGTCCGATGTGGAGGAGACGTGGGAGCGGCTGCGCGCACCCGTGACGTCCACGTTCGAGCAGGCCCTGGTTCTCAACGCTCTGCCCTCCATGAGCGCTCTGTTGTCAGGCGCGTTCGCCGCCTGGGCCGGGCGGCGACTCGGTACGGCGGTGGGGACGCTGGCTGTTTCGATCATGCTGGTTGTCGCGCTCGACTGGGTGTTTCTCGCGCTCTCGTACGTCAGGCTGCTCGACTGCGCGGGCTGGGCCGGGCGGCTTCCATGGCTGCTGTGGCATCTTCTCCCCGTACTCGGCTACAGCAGTGCGGCCGTTCTGCTGGCCGTGGGAGTCGTGGCCCGCTGGAGGCCGTCGGGGAGCGGAGAGCCCGATCCAGAGGAAACGGCCGATCGTTCCTAGGCATCCTCCTTGATCGCGCGGCGGCACGCGCCTACGAGGGTCCACGCGATCCTGTCAGACGACTCTCGGCGCACTGGCCGGGTCGTGCGGCGTTCCGTCTGCCGGCCCTGCTCCTCGGTACCGGTGGTGCCGGTCATGCGGGGGAACGTCTGCCCGGCAGGGGCCGGTCGGCGTTCCCGGCCGTGGTCGGGTCACCCGCGCTCGCCAGGGGCCGCCTCGGGTGCTACTCGGCGTAGGGCTGGTCCGTTCCCTGGGCGCTGTAGCCGAGGCTCCAGATGTAGCCGTCCGGGTCCGCGAAGCTGCCGCCGTACCCGCCCCACGGCAGAGGCCCGCCGGGCTTGAGGATCGTGGCGCCGGCCTTCTCGGCCTCCGCGAGGATCTCGTCGACCCGCGCCTCGCTCCGCACGACGTAGGTGAGGACCAGCCCGCTGAAGCCGCTGCCTTCCGGGCTCGTGCCCACCTGGTCGGCCAGGCCGTCGCGGCCGTAGAAGCCGACGGGCGAGGCTCCGTCCGACTCGAAGAACACCGAGATGCCGAAGTCGTTCTGGATCTTCCAGCCGAGGCCCTCCGTGTAGAACTGCTTGGCCCGGTCGAGGTCGCGGACGCCGAGGAGGATCGAGCTCACGTGCGCTTTCATGCCTTTTTCTCCTTGTGTTCGAGGGGCGATGCCCATGTGCCTCACCCTACGAACGGCCCCGTGGCCGGCGCTTCTTCATTCGTGACCGGTTGGGACGGCTGCGCCGTGCCCCGGGCGGCATTCCCGGCGCCTGCCGAGACGCGAAGGCCCCACGCGTTGGTCGCGTGGGGCCTTCGCCGGCAGGTGTCATCGGTGGTTCCTGCGGCGCGCCGTGTGGCGTGCCGGGGTGTCCGCTGGGCGGATGATGCCGGGGCGCTGCTCGCGCCCGATGGCCTCGGTCAGGCGCCGACGTACGCCGCGAGGTGCTCGCCGGTGAGGGTGGAGCGGGCGGCGACGAGGTCGGCGGGTGTGCCCTCGAAGACGATCCGGCCGCCGTCGTGGCCGGCGCCGGGACCGAGGTCGATGATCCAGTCGGCGTGCGCCATGACCGCCTGGTGGTGCTCGATGACGATGACCGACTTGCCGGACTCGACGAGCCGGTCGAGCAGGCCGAGCAGTTGCTCGACGTCGGCGAGGTGCAGGCCGGTCGTCGGCTCGTCGAGGACGTAGACGCCGCCCTTCTCGGCCATGTGGGTGGCCAGCTTGAGCCGCTGCCGCTCGCCGCCGGACAGCGTGGTGAGCGGCTGGCCGAGGCTGAGGTAGCCGAGCCCGACGTCGGCGAGCCGGCCGAGGATGGCATGGGCGGCCGGCGTGCGCGCCGGCCCGGAGCCGAAGAACTCCTCGGCCTCGGTCACCGACATGGCGAGCACCTCGCTGATGTCGCGGCCGCCGAGGTGGTAGTCCAGCACGGACGCCTGGAACCGCTTGCCCTCGCACTCCTCGCACGTGGTGGCGACACCGGCCATCATCGCCAGGTCGGTGTAGATGACGCCGGCGCCGTTGCAGCCGGGGCAGGCGCCTTCGGAGTTGGCGCTGAACAGCGCCGGCTTCACCCCGTTGGCCTTCGCGAACGCCTTGCGGATCGGGTCGAGCAGTCCGGTGTAGGTCGCCGGGTTGCTCCGTCGCGAGCCGCGGATCGCGCCCTGGTCGATCGCCACCACCCCGTCGCGGCCCGACACCGAGCCGTGGATCAGAGAGCTCTTGCCGGAGCCGGCGACACCGGTGACGACGACGAGCACGCCGAGGGGGATGTCGACGTCGACGTCGCGAAGGTTGTTCGCCGTCGCGCCGCGGACCTCCAGTGTCCCGGTGGGCTTGCGCACCGTGTCCTTGACGGCGGCCCGGTCGTCGAGGTGGCGGCCGGTGATGGTGCCGCTGGACCGCAGCCCCTCGACGGTGCCCTCGTAGCAGATGCTGCCGCCCGCCGTGCCGGCGCCGGGACCGAGGTCGACGATGTGGTCGGCGATGGCGATCAGCTCCGGCTTGTGCTCCACGACGAGCACCGTGTTGCCCTTGTCGCGCAGCCGCAGCAGCAGGTTGTTCATCCGCTGGATGTCGTGGGGGTGCAGGCCCACGGTGGGCTCGTCGAAGACGTAGGTGACGTCGGTGAGCGAGGAGCCGAGGTGGCGGATCATCTTGACCCGCTGCGCCTCGCCGCCCGACAGCGTGCCCGACGGCCGCTCCAGGCTGAGATAGCCCAGGCCGATCTCCACGAAGGACTCCAGGGTGTGCCGCAGCTTGGCGAGCAGCGGCGCCACCGACGGCTCGTCCAGGCCGCCGACCCAGTCGGCCAGGTCGCTGATCTGCATCGCGCAGGCGTCGGCGATGCTGATCCCCCTGATCTTCGACGACCGGGTCACCTCGTTGAGCCGGGTGCCGCCGCACTCGGGGCAGGCGGTGAAGGTCACCGCCCGCTCCACGAAGGCACGGATGTGCGGCTGCAGCGCCTCCTTGTCCTTCGACAGCATCGACTTCTGGAGCTTCGGGATCAGTCCCTCGTACGTCAGGTTGATGCCCTCGACCTTGATCTTGGTCGGCTCCTTGTGCAGCAGGTCGTGGAGTTCGGCCTCGGTGAAGTCGCGGATCGGCTTGTCCGGGTCGAAGAGCCCGCAGCCGCTGAAGATCCGGCCGTACCAGCCGTCCATGCTGTAGCCGGGGATCGTGAGCGCGCCCTCGTTCAGCGACTTGGAGTCGTCGTAGAGCTGGGTCAGATCGATGTCGGAGACCCGGCCCATGCCCTCGCAGCGCGCGCACATGCCGCCGGTGATGGCGAAGTCGCGCCGTTCCTTCACGGTCTTGCCGGCGCGCTCGATCGCGACCGCGCCCGTCCCGCTGATCGAGGCGACGTTGAAGGAGAACGCCTGGGGCGAGCCGATGTGCGGCTGCCCGAGCCGGCTGAACAGGATGCGCAGCATCGCGTTGGCGTCGGTGACGGTGCCGACCGTGGATCGGGGGTTGGCGCCCATCCGCTCCTGGTCGATGATGATCGCCGTCGTCAGCCCTTCGAGCACGTCGACCTCGGGCCGGGACAGCGTCGGCATGAAGCCCTGTACGAAGGCGCTGTAGGTCTCGTTGATCATCCGCTGCGACTCCGCGGCGATCGTGCCGAACACCAGCGAGCTCTTGCCCGAGCCGGAGACGCCGGTGAACACCGTCAGCCGGCGCTTCGGCAGCTCGACGCTGACGTCCTTGAGGTTGTTCTCGCGCGCGCCCTGCACGCGGATCAGGTCATGGCTGTCGGCGACGTGCGGCGCGGACGGCTGCGTCTCCGTCGTGGTGGCAATGCTCATCGTGTCTCCATCGAAAGAGGCGGGTCATGGCTGGACGACCGGCTTCGAGCAGTACGTGGGTCATGGCATGGGGATCGCCCGGCGGGAACGGCCGAAGGCGACGTGGGGCAGGGCGTTGAGGGGATTTATCCCAGTTTGGGGGTCATGTCGGTGCGGGCCTGCATGCCAGTGGCACCGAGGGCCCTGGGCAGCGAGACCGGCCCTCGACGCCAGGCGGCCCGTGGATCGGGGCGGCCATGGGGAGTCGAAGTCATCGCCTCAACCGTATCGTAGAACGCCTGTTTGAGACTTCGACCTCGTACGCGCACGAAAGACGGCGCTGAGCTTCAACCGCTGAGGAACGGACCGGCTGCCGGCAGGCCGGGCATCGCGGTGTCTCCTCCTGACTCCCGGAATCCCCATCCCCGGACGCGCCGTCCGATTCCCGCCGGTGGAGCGGCCCGCCGGGGCAGCAGACTACGCAGTCGTGCTGCTTCGTACCGACACCGTTCGTCGCGACTTCGCCCTGTTGTGGGCGGGGCAGTCGCTGTCCCTGTTCGGCGACCAGTTCATGAAACTGGCGTTGCCGCTGCTCGCCGTGACCGCGCTGGACGCCTCGCCCGCGCAGGCGGCGCTGCTGCCCTTCGCGCTGTTCTTCCCCTTCCTGCCCCTCGGCCTGCCCGCGGGGGCGATCGTCGACCGGCTGCCGCGCCGCACGGTGATGCTGGTCTGCGACGGCGTGCAGGTGGTCGCGTTCGGCGCGGTGTGGGTGCTGCTCGCCGCGGGGTGGCTGACGTTCCCGATGCTGCTCGGGCTGGTGCTGCTGAGCGGATGCGCGGTGGTGTTCTTCCAGGTCGCCTACACCTCCTACCTGCCCAGCCTGATCCACGAGCCCGAGCGGCTGCACACCGGCAACGCCCGTCTGTCCCTGTCGGAGTCGACGGCGCAGGCGGTGGGGCCGATGGTCGCGGGGCCCGTGATCCACGCGCTCGGCGTGATCGGCGCGGTCGCCGCCAACGTCGTCAGCTTCGCCGCGTCGGTGCTGTCCCTGGTGATGATCAAACACAGGGAGCCGGCGCGGCAGGTCACCGCGCGCGAACCCGGCTGGCTGCGCAGGGACATCGCGGAAGGGCTGCGCTTCGTGGCCCGCCATCCCGTGCTCGAACCGATCATCACCTGCGGCACCACCTACGTGCTGTTCCTGTCGATGGTCGAGACGAGCCTGGTGCTCTACTGCCGTGACGTGCTCCATCTGTCACCGCAGTGGATCGGCGTGGTCCTCGGCGCGGCCGCGGCGGGATACCCGATCGGCAACCTGGTCTCGGCCCGGCTGGTGAAGAGGTGGGGCGCGCCGCGCGCGCTGGTGGTGGCGGCGACGGTGTCGGTGGCGGGCATCCTGTCCATGCCGGTGCTCGGCGCGCACGTCGGCGCGGTCGGGCTGGTCGCGGGGAGCATCGCCCACTGCGTGGGAGAGGGCGCCTTCAACCCGACCTCGCTGACCATACGCCACACGGCCACCCCGGCGGAGCTGCTCGGGCGGGTCAGCTCGGTGCACCGCTTCCTCATCTGGGGCGCCATCTCGGTCGGCGCGCTGCTCGCGGCGGGGGTCACCGCGCTCGCAGGACTGTCGGCCGCAGTGTGGATCGGGGCCTTCGGCACGGCGCTGTGCCTGCCCGTCCTCGTGCGGCGCGGCATCCGCGCCGCCGCCCGCGACCGGTAGCGCCTGTCTAGTCGGCGACCAGCACCTTGACCGTGAGTACCTCCTCGGCGGCGGGGCCGGTCAGGCGGATGGACAGCTCCCAAGCTCCGGCCATGGTGAAGACCTCGCCGTCCGCGTGGAAGTGGCCGGGTTCCCGTTCGCGGGTGGTGGCCTCGGGCATGGCGTGGCCCATGTGGGGCATCACGGCCGACAGCGCGACGGTGTCCGCGTCGCCCCTGTCGAGGCGCACCCGCGCCGTCCGGCCGTCGACGACGACCGTGACGGCGTAGTGGGCGCCCGCCGAGCGGACGCTGACCGGCTCGGCGGTCGAGGCGCGCCCTACGACGAAGAACGTCACGGCGGCCGCCACCAGGGCGCACAGGGCCAGGACCCGCTTCATCGGACGGTCTCCGGCGCCGTGACGTCCACGGTGAACGGCATCGTCACGATGCGGTCGGCCGTGGCGTACTGCGCCCAGGCGAGGTATCGGCCCGGCCGGGGGAAGCTGAAGGTGAAGCGGAGCCGGGACCCCGGCGACCCCATCTCGTGGACGTGGCCGAAGAAGGCGCCGTCCTGGCTGCGGACGACCAGGTGGCCGGTCATGCCCAGCCAGGGGCGAGGTGGTTCCGTGGTGCCGAGTTCGATCGTCGTCGGGCGGCCGGCCACGGGTGCCGCGGGCCGCAGGCGCGGCACCGCGGCCGGGTGGGCGGTGTCCGGCTCGGCGGGTGGACCGGCGGTGTCCGGCTCGGCGGGTGGACCGGCGGTGTCCGGCTCGGCGGGTGAGCCGACGGTGTCCGGCTCGACGGGGGCTTGGGTGGTGTCCGGCTCGGTGGTGGACGGCTCGGTGGGTCGCCCGCCGACGGTGAAGCTTCCGGTGACGAGCTGGCCGCCGGAGTCCTCCCGTTCCAGCTCGGCGTGGGCCAGGTAGCGGCCCGGCCGGTCGGTGCGCATCCGCACCTCCAGCCGCCCGGGCGCCGTCCGCAGCGGGTGCAGGTGCCGGAACCGGCGGCCGTCCTCGCTGGTGACGACCAGATGGGCGAGCGCCTCGTGGTGGACGGTGAGATCGTCCACGGGCCGGCCGGTGGCCCCGTCGACCAGCGCGACGCGCAGGGTGAACTCCTCTCCGGCGACCGGGCTCGCGGGCACGGTCTCCAGCAGGCTCTGGACGAACGGGCGCCCGCCCGCCTGCGGTCCGGCCGTGGGCGCGGCGCCGTCGGGCGGGCCGGTGGGCAGCTGCGGTTCGAGGACGACGACCATGGCGGCGACGGTCAGCCCCGCCGCCGCGCCACCGGCCAGCAGCATGGCGGGGCCACGCCGGGACAGCGCGCCGGTGAGCAGGCCGCCGACCAGGAGCAGCCCCGCGACGAAGAAGCCCCCGTAGATCAGGAAGTCCCAGCCGGAGCCGCGGTCCACCAGGACCCGGAACGGCACCACGGCGACCTCGCCCCCCGCGCTCAGTCGGAGCTCGTGGGGTCCGGTCTGACCGACCTGGAGCCGCACGAACTGCGGGTCCCGGGCCGCCCGCGCGACCCCGGAGACCGTGCGGCCGTCCGTGACGGAGCGGACCTCGAGGTTCACCGGCAGGTCGGCGACCGGCTGGTAGGCCACGACGCCGATCCGCAACGGCCCCGGCACCCGCGCCGTCCCCTTGATGACCACGGTGAGCTCGGTGCCCGCGATGGTCTGGGCGATCCGCAGGTCCGCCCCGGCCGTCACGTTGTGCGCGGCGGCCGGAGCCGCGCCCGGGAGCAGCAGAAGGACGGCCGAGGCGGCGCCCGCCGACACCAGGAGCGCGGCCAGGCGGAGAACCCGGATCATGCCCGGCCGGTGTCCGCGGCGTTGGGCAGGAGCAGCACCCCGAGCACGAGCCCGACGAGCCCGGCCACGATCGGCGCCCCGGTCAGCAGTTCGGGCACGGCGGGCGTCCTGCCGGCCGCCACCGACGCGACCGCGAGGTACAGCGACCAGGTGGTGAAGGCGGACAGCCCGGCGAAGCCCCAGAACGCGCCCCGCCGCACCGCGGACGGGCGCAGCCACCTGATCAGCAGGTCATTCACGACACCGGCGGCGACGAAGCCCAGCAGGACCGGCAGGTTCTCGAACGCCGTCTGCGCTCCCGGCATCAGGACGCCCACGGCGTACATCAGCGTCACGCTGCCGAACGGCAGACGCCAGCGGCGGAGCAGGAACAGCACGGGGGCCAGGAGGACGACATTGGTGATGATCATCGAGGAGGCGAGGCGGTCGGCTCCCCGCTCGTCCACGGAGGAGAACGCCTCGACGACGCCGCCGGCGCTCCACTGCATGGCGTCGCCGTACGAGAGGAACAGCGACACCAGTGTGGCCGCGAAGGCGAGCCCGACGAGGGCGGGCAGCAGGCGGCCGAACGACGGCCGGTCGCCGAGGTCGGGGGCGTTCCAGGCGGAGCGGAGCGGGGTGGTGATGATGAGCGTCATCGTCGCGATGAGGCCGAGGTGGGAGGGGCTGAACAGGATGTCGACGCTCTGCTCGATGCCGAGGAAGGTGTGCCACATCATGTCGGCGAAGCCGAAGGCCGCGAACCCCGGCACCGCGACCAGCCCGGCCAGGTAGCCCATGGGGACCGCCGCGAGCCCCTGCCGGCCCTTCCTGACGTTGCGCCACGCCTGCCAGATGATCCAGCCGGAGACCGCGGCGAACCCCGAGTAGAACACCGCGTGCCAGGGGGTGAAGAACGTCTCCAGCTCCGCGAGGTTGCTGTGCGCCCACGCGTCGATCATCAACCCGATGCCGAACCAGACACCCAGCAGCGCGGTGACCAGGTCGGTCCGGGGCGACACCCACTCGCGCGCCTCGCCGGAGTCGGCCAGTAATCGCTGAACACCCGCGTTGGTCAAAGCCATCTCAACACTTCCTTTCCCGTCATGTCGAATGCTCCCATCGCGCTCGGGGATCACGGAAGCCCGATGCGGGCGTCCGGGTGTCAGACGGGCGGTTACGGGGCAGGTCATGATGTCCACCTGCCAGGCGCGGCGGGGGAGGGAAGTCGGCGACCGGCCTCTACGCTCTGCGCAGGACGCGTCTCGGTGGAGAGGGGCTTTTCGTGAGGGACGACACGACCCGGCTCGCGGGCTTGCTGTACGAGATGGGGCTGCTCAAGCGGTACCGGCGCACGGGGTGGCTGGTGGCGGGGGTGCGCGATCCGGAGAGCATCGCCGACCACTCCTTCCGCGCCGCCGTGATCGCGAGCGTGATCACCGTGCTGGAGGGCGGTGATCCGCAGCGGGCGGCGTTCATGAGCCTGTTCCACGACACGCAGGAGACGCGGATCACCGACATCCCGTACCTCGGCAAGCGCTACCTGCGGGCCGCCCCGAACGAGCAGGTCACCGCCGACCAGATGCGCGGCCTGCCGGACGCGGTCGCGCGGATGGTGGGCGGGGCGGTCGCGGAGTACGAGGAGAAGGCCAGTCTGGAGGCCGTCTGCGCCCGTGACGCGGACAAGCTGGAGTGCCTGATCCAGGCCGTCGAGTACCGCGAGCAGGGGCACCAGAACGTGCAGCCGTGGATCGACAGCTCGCTGGCCGCGCTCAAGACGACCACGGCCAAGCGGATCGCCGAGGCGGTGCTCGGCAGCGGCTCGCTCGACTGGGTGCTGCGGGTGCTCAACGGCGCGGGCGGCGGCGACGAGGACTCGGGTCCCGGTGAGGACGCGGGGCCGGGCTACGAGCCGCCGGCCGCCTGATCGGGGAGCGGCTGGTTGACGTACGGGTCACGGCCGGCCTCGGCGAACGCCTCCACCACGCCCGGCCCTTCGAGCCGGAAGTCGCAGCCGTTGGGCGACTCGGGTTCGAGGACGGCGTTCCACTGCAGCACCGCCTTGATCTTCGGCATGGTCCTCAGCGCCTGCGGGACGCCGCGGAACCAGTCGGCCTTGGCCGAGGGGTTCTTCGGGTCCACCTCGGTGCTGTACTCGCCGATGATGATCGGCTTGTCGGCGAACCCGTTGGCCTGGAACCAGTCGTAGGTCGGCTTGACGGTCTGCGCGAAGTCCTGCCATTTAGCGCCCCGGCAGCCGGCGAAGTTGTAGGGGTCGTAGCTGATCCAGTCGACGTAGTCGTGGCCCGGGTACAGGCCCTTCCACGTGTCCTTGTACTCCATGAAGCCGGTCACGGCCCAGACCCACACCACGTTGGTCACGCCCAGCTTCTCGAACCGGTCGTGGATGTGCTTGTACGCGGCGACGTACTCGGCCGCGGTGCCGCTGGTCTCGCGCCGGTCCATCTCGCCGTCGAACCCCAGTATGACGCGCCTGCCGTAGCTCTTGATCCGCTCCGCCTGCTTGTCGATCAGGGCGTCCATGGAGCCGCCGGCGATGTCGCGCCAGAGCAGGGTGCGCTCGGGGGAGCCCCAGATCTTGGCCTCCCAGCTGAGCAGGAGGATGCGGTCGCGGCCGAGCTCCACCTCGTCCTCGCGGATGAACGTGCCGTTGGGGCCGTCGGACATGTCGTGATAACTGAAGATCACGTCGAGCTTGCGGCCGAGCCGGGACTCCATGGAGCCGACGGCCTCCACCACCGGCACCCTCGGGTCGCCGGGAGCGATGTACATGCCCCAGTACGCCCCGCAGGGCGGCACGAGCTTGTCCGTCGGCCTGCAGCCGTCGGCCGTCGGCTGGGCGGTCGCGACCGGGACGCCGTCGCCGTCGCCGGAGCAACCGGTGGCCACCGAAAGGAGCAGCACCCCGGCGGCGGCCAGCAGCCTGCCGCGCGGCAGGCCTCTCCGCGCTCGCGCGAACCCCGGCCGTCCGGCGTTTCCTGCTGACAAGGCCCGGTGCCTCCACTCCGCGTACGCACGTGCTCCCGGTGCCCACACCGGAGGATGCCGGAGGGGCCGCACGCCGATGACAGCGACGGCGCCGGCGACGACAGCCGTCGATCACGACTATAGGATCACGAGCCCGCCGGCTTGGACCGTGCCACCTCCGGGCTTCCTGTGAATCAGCGGGCGGCGCCCGGACCGTCTGGCCGCGCCGCGCGGTACCCGACCGGCGCGAACCGCCGCATGCCCCCACCAAACGGCGACCTCCCCGCGTCGCCGCCGCGAACGCGTTTTACTGGCCCACGGAACCAGCCCCCGGCGTTGATCGTTCAGCGGGTGGCTGACACATGCCGACAACAGAAGCGACAGGGAGAACAAGCCGTGGTCTTCAAACGGATGCTGGGTGCGTTCGGTGTGGGCGCCCCCTCGGTGGACACCGTCCTGGCCACTCCGCGAACCCGGCCGGGCGGCTCGCTGGCCGGCGAGGTGCGCCTCAAGGGCGGCGACTTCGACGCCGACATCGAGCACGTCACCCTCGGCCTGGTGGCCAGGGTGGAGGTCGAGTTCGGCGAGGGCGAGGGCGCGGGGGTCGGCGAGTTCTCGCGCGCCCAGGTGTCCGGCCCGTTCACCCTGCGCAAGGGCGAGGACCGCGTGATCGGCTTCGAGATCCCCGTGCCGTGGGAGGCGCCGATCAGCGAGATCGCCGGCCGGCGCCTGACCGGCATGGCGCTCGGCGTGCGCACCGAGCTGGCCATCGCCAAGGCCGTCGACAAGGGCGACCTCGACATGGTCGACATCGAGCCGCTGCCCTCCCAGCTGCGCATCCTGGACGCGTTTCCGCAGCTCGGGTTCCAGTTCAAGTCGGCCGATCTCGAAGCGGGCCGGATCCACGGATCGCGCCAGGAGCTGCCGTTCTACCAGGAGATCGAGTTCTATCCGCCGCCGCAGTACGCCGGGTCGGTCGGGGAGATCGAGGTGACCTTCGTGACGAACCCGGGCGGGCTGGAGGTGATCCTGGAGGCCGACAAGAGCTCGGGGCGCTACTCCGGTGACGCCATCGGCCGCTTCACGATCAGCCACGACGACGCGATGCGGACCGACTGGGCGGGCGAGATCGGCCGCTGGCTGTCCGGCCTCGCCCAGTACGGCGGCGGCTTCCACGGCGGGCACCACGGCGGGCACCACGGCGGGCACCACGGTCACCACGGCGGGTCCGGCCTGGGCGCGGTGGCCGCCGCCGGGGCCGCGGGCGTCGTCGGCGGCCTCGTGGCGGGCGAGATTCTCGAGGAGGCCTTCGAGGACGTCTTCGAGGGCGAGGAGGACTGACGTCCCCGTCCCCCCGCGCACACCGCCGGGCTCCAGCCGGTCGGTGTGCGCGGCGGACCCCGTCAGCGGGCCGCCAGCGGGCCGTCCACGAGGCGCTCACCGGCCGCCAGGGTCGCGAACAGCTCCTCCCAGAGCGGCATGACCACCTCCGGCGTGTAGTCGCGCGCCGTGCGGGCGGCGCCGGCCCCGAGCCGCAGCCGCAGCTCGCGGTCGGCCATCAGCCGCCGCAGCGCCCCCGCCAGCGCCTCCACGTCGCGCGGCGGCACCAGCAGGCCGTTCTCGCCGGAGGTCAGCACGTCGCCGGGTCCGGTCGGGCAGTCGAAGGCGGCCACGGCCAGGGCGTGCCCCATCGCCTCGATCATCGCCATCGGCAGCCCCTCGATCCGTGAGCTGAGCGCGTACACGGACGCCTCGGCGAGCTCTTCGTGGATGCGGTCGCTGCGCCCCATCAGCCGGGCCCGCCCGCCCAGCCGGTGCTCGTCGATGCGGTCCCGCAGCCGGTCCTTCGCCGGGCCGGTGCCGAAGATGCGCAGCCGCCAGTCGGGGAACTCCGGCGCGACCGCGGCGAAGGCCGCGAGCAGCATGTCGAAGCCCTTCTGCGGCACCAACCGGCCCGCGGCGATCACCACGGGACTGGTCTGGTCGGAGTGCCGGCGGCCGGCCAGATGGACCGCGTTGGGGATGCGGACGATCGGCGTGCCGTCGAGCAGCGCCCGGTACTCGGCCCGGCTGGTCTCCGTCAGCACCGCCACCGCGTCGAAGCACCCGTAGTGCCGGGCGATCTCGTCGCGCACGGTGTGCGGGTACGCGGCGAGGTTCATGTGCTCCTGCGCGACGCGCACCACGCCCTTGGCGGCGCGGCGGGCGGAGATCAGGTTCAGCGCCGGCCGGGTGGTGACGAGGATGCCACCGTCCAGCGAGGACACGTAGTCGATGACGGCCCGCTCGACCCGCTCGGTGAAGTAGCCAGCGGCGAACTCCCCGTAGGGGACGATCTTGCCGCGCGCCCGGCGCCACACCTTGCGGGCCAGCGAGTCGGACGCGATCCCGTCGCGCTGGTCCACCAGCGCGGACAGGCGGACCCGGCCGTCGATGCCGAACTGCGGCGTGTCACGGCGCCGGACCACGCTGACGATCTCGACGTCGTGCCCGGCCTCCGCCATCGCGTTGGCCTGGTTGACCACCGTCCGGATCGTGCCGCCCATGCCGTACGCGTGCAGCAGCATGTATCGGAGTTTCACGGCAGGTACTCCCACGTGCGGCACATCGCCCGCAGCGACTCGGGGACCTCCTCCTCGGCGGGAAGGTCGCGCCCCGGCTGGACGGTGCCGGAGCGGATCTTGTCCTTCCAGTCGCCGAGACCCTTGGTCACCACGTCGGGGGTGCCGTACCGCAGCATCTGGGGCGCCCAGTCGAGATCCAGGAACTCGCAGATGCGGCGGCAGGTCTTCTCCGGGTCGGCGGTCAGCTCCTCGTAGCGCACGGTGAGGCCGGGCAGCGCCCTGCGGGCCCGCTCGACCGCCTTCATGTACCGCAGGGCGTCGAGGGCCGCCTCCTCGGGGGTGCGCTTGTCCGGGCTCGCCTCGTGCCAGGACGCCGCGATGGAGGCGGGGTGGCGCAGCAGGAACACGTAGCGCGCGTCGGGCCAGCACGCGGCGATCCGTTCGTGGGCGAACGCGTTCGCCGGTGTCTTGTCCACGACGTGCTTCTTGCCGCTGCGTACGAGCTCCCGGTGCAACACCCTGTCCCACAGCAGGTGCTCCAGGTCGGCCCGGTTGTGCCCGAGCGCCTCCATCGCCTTCTCGGCCAGCGAGGTACCGAATTCCACGGTGAGGCGGCGAACGTGCAGCTCGTGCGGGGCGTGCAGGTCGGGATGGGCGTTCAGCATCGACCGCAGCAACGTCGAGCCCGACCTGACCGGTGACATCACGAACACCGGAGCCGTCAGCAGGCGGTCGGTCGCCGGGTCGGCCGGAGGCCGGAACGGCGTCTCCGCCCGCTTGCGCGGCTGCGGCGCCCGTTGCTCCGCTTTCCCTACTCGTTCAATGTGGAATCCTGTGTACCTGGCCAGCGCTCCGTTGATCCTGCGCTGCCATGCCATGTCGTGGGAGGCTACACAGCTTTTCTTGGAGTTCTCTGAGAGCCGGTCGTCGGCGGAGATCCAGAGGCTCGTGCCCGGCGGGTCGGCGATGGTGACGCCCCGTAGCGCGTGGTGATGCGCCCGTTCGTCACCGGAGAATCGTCTCGCCGCGGGTGGTCCCGTCATTCCTCGGGGCGCATGAATCAGGGACCTTGGCTGTCCGGAGTTTCCGTCTTTACCAAAGAGAACTGACGTGATTGTGTGGGCCATAACGGTCTCGAGGGGAGGTAGATGTCAATGACCGATGCGATTATGCGATTCGGCGACAAACTGCTGACGCGAATGGTCCCCAAGGTGACGGCCCTGGCGAGCAGCCCCTGCCAGTGCAGGCGGCGCTGCTGCAGGATACAGGGAGCCCGCGCCGTGGAAGGCTATTACATCGAGCACTGTTTCAGCGGTTCCGCGTGCACGGGGTGTAATCTCACGGGCCGCGACTGTTAGCCGGTGAACCGCGAGGCCGCCGTGCTCCCGTGGCTCGGCGGCTTTCCGGAACCCCGTTGACGAACAAGCCGTTTCTCCTTTTCCGCGGCGGGAGCGTGCGTGCAATACCTTTCTTTCGGCGTGACCTTTCTCGTCGGTGTCGTCTTCGCCGTTTCCACGGTGAGCAGGCTGCGGCCGGGACAGTGGCGGGACTTCGTGGAATCGACACGCAGGCTGCTGGGCGCCTTCCTGCCGTCGGGCGCGGCCCCGGGGGCCGTCGCCCGGCTGGTGGCGCCCGCCGTGACCGCCGCCGAGGCGGCCGTGGTCGTGCTGCTGGTCCCCGCGCGCGCCGTGGCGCTCACGCTGGCGGCGCTGCTGCTGACCGCCTTCGGCGTGGCCATCGCCCTGGCGCTGCGGCGCGGCGTCGCGACGGCCTGCCGGTGCTTCGGCGGCTCGGCGGAGCTGAGTCCCTGGCACCTGGCGCGCAACGCGCTGCTCCTCGCCGCGACCGGCACGGGCCTGCTGGCGGCGCCCGCCGCGCCGGGCTCGGCCGACCTGGGCGCGTTGCTGGTGGCCGCGGCCGCCGCGCTGGTGGCGGGCATGGTGCTCGTCCGGCTCGATGACGTGGGAGAGCTGTTCGGTCCGGGACTGTCGCGGCACACCCCGGTCGGGGGCCGGTCCGGGAGCCACGTGGAAGGGAGCATGTGATGGCCGTGTTGTGGGCCGCCGTCATCCTGGTGGGCGTCATCGGCACGCTCAACCTGATCCTCACCCTGGGGGTGGTCCGCCGCCTCCGTGAGCACGCCACGCATCTGGAGACGCTGCTGCGCTCCGGCGCCGGAGCGCTGGCCCCGCCGGGGCTGCCGCACGTGGGAGGCGCGGTCGGCGAGTTCGCCGCGCGGACCCTGGACGGCGAGGACGTCTCCAGGAGCTCCCTGTCGGGTGAGACGCTGGTCGCGTTCTTCAGCCCCGGCTGCAAACCGTGCCTGGAGAAGCTGCCGGGCTTCGTCGAGCACGCGCGCCGCCGCATCGGCGGCCGCCGCCTGATCCTGGCGATCGTGGCGGGCGGCGACCAGGCCGCCCGGGAGATGGTGCGGGAGCTGAGCCCGGTGGCGCGGGTCGTGGTGGAGGACGGCTACGAGGGACCCGTCGCGCGGGCCTTCCAGGTCGCCGAGTATCCGGCGTTCTGCCTGGTCGACAGCGACGGTCTGATCGTCGCGGCCGAGGGTGACGTGACCAGGCTCGGCCTGCCCGCCGACAGGTGACCCGGCTCCGGCCCGGGGCGGTGGCGCTCGGGATCTGGCTGGTCGTGGCGGTGGGCGTGGGCGGCCTGTCGTGGCTGCGCCGCAGGTACGTGCTGGTCTCCGTGTCGGGGGCCAGCATGGAGCCCGCGTACCGGTCGGGTGACCGGGTGTGGGTACGCCGGACCACGGCGGACGGGGTGCGGGCCGGTCAGGTCGTGGTGGTGCGGCTGCCGCATCCCGAGACAGGGGAGGCCGGCCCCGCGCGGCCGTGGAGCATCAAGCGGGTCGCGGCCGCCCCCGGCGAGCCGGTGCCCGAGCACGGGGTGCCGGGCTGGGAGCCGGGCGCGCGGGTGCCGCCCGGCTGCCTGGTGGTGCACGGTGACAACGCCGGGGACTCCTACGACTCGCGGCACTGCGGCCACGTGCCCGGTGACCGGCTGCTCGGCCTGGTGGTGCGGCGCGTCGGGCCGGTGTCGTAGAGTCTCCCGTCGCCCGCCCTCCGCGCCCTCGGCGGAGGGCCGTCACCTGTCACAGGAGGCTGACCCGTCATGCCCAAGCGCGTCGTCAACACCCCCGAGGCCGCCCCGCCCGGCGGCCCGTACTCGCAGGCCGTGGTCGCCGGCGATCACGTCTACCTGGCCGGCGCCTGCCCGGTGCTGCCCGACGGCACGTGGGTGCGCGGCTCGTTCGCCGAGCAGGCCCGCCAGGCGTTCACGAACCTCGCCAAGGTCGCCGAGGCGGCGGGCGCCGACCTGTCGCAGGCCGTCCGGGTGGGGATCTACCTGAGCGACTTCGCGTACTTCCCGGAGCTGAACGAGATCTACGTGGAGTTCTTCGGCACCGAGAACCTCCCGGCGCGCACCACGATCCCGGTGGCGCTGAGCGGGTTCGACATCGAGATCGACGCCGTCCTCTACACCGGCTGAGCGGCCGAGAGGCACCGGACCGCAGGCGCGGGCGTCCGTCTCCGGCAGGGGGCGCCCGCGGGGCCGCCGCGATGGCGGCGCGGGGTTGTGGGAAGCGTTCTGACCGGAATCGCTTGCGCGGCTGTCCGGGATGATTAACTCTTAGGAAGGTTTCCTTTTTATTCCCGTACACCCCCCAGGGAGTAACAGGTGCGCAAGACGACGATCGCCGCGGCCGTGGCCGCCGCCGGAGTGCTGGCCCTGCTTCCCGCCTCGGCGGCGAACGCCCACGGCACGATGTCCGACCCGCCGAGCCGCGTCTACGTCTGCAAGAACGAGGGCCCCGAGACGCCCAGCTCGGCCGCCTGCAAGGCCGCCGTCGCGGCCAGCGGCCCGCAGGCCTTCTACGACTGGAACGAGGTCTCGCTCCTCGAAGCGGGCGGGCGGCACCGCGAACTGATCCCCGACGGCAAGCTGTGCAGCGCCGGCCGGGAGAAGTATCGGGGCCTGGACCTGCAGCGGGCCGACTGGCCGGCGACCCGGGTGCGGCCAGGCGGCTTCACGCTGACCTACCACGCCTCCGCCCCGCACTCCAACAGCAACTTCGAGTTCTACATCACCCGCGAGGGCTGGAACCCGACCATGCCGCTCAGGTGGTCGGACCTGGTCCACATCAGGACCTTCACGAACCAGAACCCCACCACGTTCACCAAGTGGACGGTCGACCTGCCGGAGCGCAGCGGCCGGCATGTCCTCTACTCGATCTGGCAGCGCGTCGTCGGCAGCAACGAGGCGTTCTACACCTGCTCCGACGTGGACTTCGGCGGCGGAGGCGGCACCCCCACGCCGACCCCCACGCCCACGCCGACCCCCACCGCCACGCCGACTCCCACACCCACCCCCACGCCGACCCCGACGTCGCAGCCGGGCGGCGCCTGGACGGCCGGCACGGCCTACCGGCCCGGCGACCAGGTGACGTACGGCGGGGCGAGCTACACCTGCCTCCAGGCGCACACCGCCCTGGCCGGCTGGGAGCCGCCGAACGTGCCCGCCCTGTGGAAGCGCGCCTGACGCTGTGCGGCGCGTCGCGGTGCTGCTCGGCCTCGTCGCGGCTGCCCTGCTGGCCGCCTGCGGGCCCGCCGAGCCCTCGGGCGGCGACCCGGTCAACGCCCAGGACGTGATGTTCGTGCAGATGATGGTGCAGCACCACCGGCAGGGCATCGAGATCGCCAAGGTGGGCGCCGACCGGGGCTCGACTCCCGAACTGCGGACGCTGGCCTCGGCCGTGGCGACCACCCAGCAGAGTGAGGTGGAGATGATGCTGCGCTGGTTGCACGCCTGGGACCAGCCGTTGACGCCCGCCGAGGACGCGCACGACCACCACGGCGGCATGCCGGAGACCGACAGGGAGCGCATCGCCGCGCTGCGGAGGTCGGACGACGTGGAGCGCGACTTCCTCAACCTGCTCATCGCCCATCAGGACGACGCCGTCCAGATGGCCGGGTCCGAGGTGGCCGGCGGGGTCAACCCGGAGGCGACGCGCTGGGCGGCCCAGGTTCAGGCGTCGCGCCGGGCGCAGATCCAGCAGATGCTCGGCCTGCTGGAGAGGGACGGCCGCTGACCCGGCCGGCCGGCACGCACCCATCCCGCTCCTGACGCGGCGGGGCCACGACCTCATGTGGCCCCGCCGTGTCGGTTCTGCCGTACCTCGTTCTCGTCATAGACGGCTCTGCCGTTAAGTGATTAGATGACTTGATATGTCCGAGGTAACGCGGCCGACCCTTTCCGACGCCCTGACCGAGCGCATGCTGGAGCTCATCCGCACGGGCGGGCACCGGCCGGGCGACCGGCTGCCCTCGACCAGAGAGCTGTCCCAGCGCTTCGCCGTCACCACCCCGACGCTGCGCGAGGCGCTGCGCAGGCTGGAGGCGACCGGCGCCATCGAGATGCGGCACGGGTCGGGCATCTATGTCGGCCCCGCCATCGAGCGCCTCGTGCTGCCCAACCCCAACATGCGCGAGATGCGCGGCGGTCAGCTCCTGGAACTGCTGGACGCCCGCATCGTCATCGAGCCGCCGCTGGCCGCCATGGCCGCCCGGCGGGCGCGGGGCGACGACCTCGCGGCGCTGGAACGGGTGCTCGGCGAGGCCGCCACCCACCTGCGCGGCGAGGACGCCGAGCTGCACGAGGCGAACATGACCTTCCACCGGGCCACCGCCCGGCTGGCCGGCAACAGCGTCCTGCACGAGGTCGTCGACTCGCTGCTCACCGTGCACGGGGCCGAGCAGCGGGAGATCCTGCAGATCTTCGACGACCGGCGCCGCGACCACGAGGAGCACCGCGCGATCCTGCAGGCCATCGTGGCGGGCGACGCCACGGCGGCCGAGGACCGCATGCGGGCTCACCTGGCGGACGTCAAGTCGGTCATCGAACAGAGGTTGCACCAACCCCCCAAGTGAAACAAGGAGGCCGGGGCATGATCCGGTCACGCATGGCCACGTTCGGCGTGCTCGCCCTGTTGCTCGCCGCCTGCGGCGGCAACGGCGCCGCCACCCAGCAGAAGAAGACCGAGCTGACGCTCTACAACGACAAGGGCGCCTGGACCAAGTTCTTCGACGAGATGGGCGCGCTGTCCAAGCAGAGGATCGGCCTCGGCATGAAGCCGACGGGCTACACCGACTCGGCCCAGTACCAGGCGTTCATCAAGGCGTCGTTCCGGACGGACGTCAAGCCGGACCTGTTCACCTGGCAGACCGGGGGCATGCTGGAGGAGATCGTCAAGCAGAGGCAGGTGGCCGAGACCACGGCCGTCTGGCAGGAGGCGATCAAGGCCGGTGACCTGTCGCCGGACCTGATGCCCTACTACACGATCGGCGGCAAGCAGTACTGCGTGCCGATGAACGTCGCCTACTGGGGCATGTTCTACAACAAGAAGATCTTCGACGAGCACGGCCTGCGGCCGCCCGCCACCTGGGAGGACCTCGTCAAGGCCGCCGCGACGCTGAAGAAGGCCGGCGTCACGCCCTTCTACCACACCAGCGTGCTGTTCTCCTTCGTCTGGTTCGAGCAGCTCATGGCCGGCATGGACCCCGACCTGTACGACCGGCTGGCCACCGGCAAGGCGAAGTACACCGATCCGGGTGTGGTCCAGGTCATGGAGAAGTGGAAGGAGCTCATCGACGCCGGATATTTCATGAACCCGGGTGACAAGACGGACCCCGGTGACGTGATGAAGACCGGCAAGGCCGCCATGGTCTCGTTCGGCACCTGGTTCAACACCAGCATGACCCAGCGCGACCTCAAGGCCGGCTCCGACTACGGCTTCTTCGTCATCCCCAACGTCAACCCCGCCCTGCCCAAGACCTCGGTCATCTTCGAGAGCGGCCCGCTCTGCTCGCTGGCCAAGGCGGCCGACCCCGAGGCCTCCGCGAAGTACCTCAAGTGGTGGACCACCGCCGAGGCCCAGGAGAAGTGGGCCACCACCCGCGGCGACGTCAGCGCCAACCCCAAGGTGACCATCGCCGACGAGGCCCTCGGCCAGATCACCAAGGACGCGGGCAGCGGCAGGTACCGCCTGGTCAACCGCTACTTCGAGGCCACCCCGCCGCCCATCCTGACGGCCGCGCTCGACGGCTTCGGCACGTTCGTCACCGAGCCCGGCACCTACAAGGAGGTCCTGGAGACGATCCAGAAGGAGGCCGACGAGTACTGGAGCACGCACCAGTGACCCGTGCCCCGATGCTGGGCCGGTTCCGGTACGGGTACGTGGCTCCCGCCGCGCTGCTGGTCGCGGTGCTGCTGTACGCGCCGTTCCTGTGGACGGCCTACCTGAGCCTGACCCGCTACGACGGGCTGTCGGAGCCCGAATGGACCGGCCTGGCCAACTTCGCCCACCTGCTCGACGACCCGGCGCTGCTCACCTCCACCCGCAACACCCTGCTCTGGGTGGCCGGCACGATGCTCCTGCCGGTCGGGCTGGGCCTGCTGGTGGCGGTGCTGTCCTACGACCTCAGGGGCGGCGGGTGGTACCGGGTGCCGTTCATGCTCCCGTACGCGCTCAGCGGCGCCGGGCTCGCCATGGTGTGGAGCCCCGTCCTGTCGCACGACGGCGTCGCCAACACGCTGCTCGGCGTGGACACCGCGTTCCTGCAGGAGGCACCGGTCAACACGCTGGCCATGCTGCTGGTGTGGACCTGGCAGCAGCTCGGCGTCAACACGCTGCTGTTCGTGGTCGGCCTCCAGTCGATCCCCAAGGAACCCATCGAGGCGGCCCGGCTCGACGGCGCGTCCGGGTGGCGGCTGTTCCGGCACGTCATCTGGCCGCTGATGAGACCGCTGACCGCCGTCGTGGTGGGGCTGGCGCTGGTGGCGAGCCTGAAGACGTTCGACATCGTCTGGGTGATGACGCAGGGCGGGCCGGGCCGCAACTCCGAGACGCTCGCGGTGACCATGTACAAGGAGACGTTCGTGGCCAGCGACTACGGCTACGGCTCGGCGGTCGCGGTGCTGCTGACGGTGGTCACCGGGCTGGCCTCCTACCTCTACCTCAGGAGGCAGGTGCGATGATCCGCCGTGCCGTGCTCGTCGTGCTCGGGCTCGTCTGGCTCGGGCCCACCTACCTGCTGATCGTCAACGCCTCCCGGCCGGCGGCCTCCTACGACCCGTCCCGGGCCTGGGCGCCGTCGGGGGACTTCGCGCTGTTCGCCAACTTCGCCACCGCCCTGGAGAGCGCCGACCTGGGGCGCAGCCTGGCCAGCACCGCCCTGTACAGCGTGGTCTCGCCCCTGCTCGGCGTCGTGATCGGGGCGCTGGCCGGGTACACCATCGTGGTGCTGCGGCTGCGTCACGGCTTCTGGTGGTTCCTGCTCATCTTCGGCGGCACCGTGTTCCCGTCGCAGATGCTCCTCGTGCCGCTGTTCGTCGGCTACAGCGACGCCGGCCTCTACGACACGCGCCTCGGCATGATCCTCGTCTACACGGCGGTCAACGTGCCGCTGGCCGCGTTCGTGCTGCGCAACTTCTACGGCGGCGTGGCGTTCTCGATCTTCGAGGCGGCGCGGATGGACGGCGCCTCGACCTGGCGGATCTTCTGGCGCGTCTACCTGCCCCTGTCGACCAGCGCCCTCGCCGCCGTGTTCATCCTCGAGTTCACCTTCATCTGGAACGACCTGATCTTCGGCCTGACGCTGACCACGACCGCCGACGTGCGGCCGGTGATGACGGCGCTGGCCGGCCTGATGACCGACGTGTACGCGGGCACCCCCGTGCCCGTCGGGCTGGCCGCCGGGCTCGTCTGCTCGCTGCCCACGGTCGTGCTGTTCCTCGCCACCCAGCGCCTCTTCGCCCGAGGCCTGTCCCTAGGGAGTGTCTGAATTGACCAGCCGGTTGCTGCAGCGGAGCCTGGGCTCCCCCGACTACGACGGGATCAGGCAGGCGCTGCGCGACGACACCTCGACGCCCGTGATCCGGTTGCGCGGGCTGGAGGTGCGCGTCGCGGTGCTGCCGCTGTTCACCCACGACGGCCGCCAGGCGGTCCGGGTGACCAGCACGCGGCCGCTGACCCACGTGCTGGTCGGCGTGGACAGCGCCACCGGGAGCGACGTCACGCTGCTCGTGCCCGAGGTGACGGCGCCGCGCGCCTTCACGCTGGAGTCGCGCGACGACGAGGGGCTGGTCGGCACCGCCCAGGTCACGGTGACGCCACAGCGCAAGTGGAGCGTGTTCGTCGTCCACCACTCCCACCTCGACATCGGCTACACCGACCCGCAGGGCACGGTGCTGCGCCACCACCTCGACTACCTCGACGCCGCCGTCCGGCTGGCCGGCGAGACCGCCTCCTGGCCGGACGACGCGAGATTCCGCTGGACCGTCGAGTCGTCCATGCCCGCGCTGCGCTGGCTCGCCGCCCGGCCGGCCGAGCAGGTGGAGGCGTTCGCCGCGCTGGCCCGCGAGGGGGTCATCGAGGTGACCGCGCTGCCGTTCCAGCTGCACACCGAGGCGTGCTCGACCGAGGAGCTCTACCGCCAGCTCCGCTTCACCACCGAGCTGCGCGACCGGTTCGGCTTCGCCACGACGTCGGCCATGCACACCGACGTGCCGGGCGCCGTGGTCGGCCTGGTGGACGCGCTCGACGCGGCCGGGGTCCGCTACCTCGCCGCCGCGCACAACTGGGCCGGCCGGTCGGTGCCCTACCTGCACGGGGGCGACAAGCTGACCCGGCCGTTCCGGTGGCGGGCGCCCAGCGGCAACGAGCTGCTGGTGTGGTTCACCGACACGCCGCACGGCATGGCGTACATGGAGGGCAACACGGTCGGGCTCACCGACTCCTACGAGCTGGCCGACGACCTGCTGCCGCGCTACCTGGCCGCCCTGGCGACGCGCGGCTACCCGTACGGGCCGGGCACGTTCGGCTGGCAGGGGCCGGACGCGCCGCGCGAGCCGTACGAGCTGGACGTGCTGCACCTGCGGGTGCAGGGCGCGCACGCCGACAACGCCGGGCCGTCGATCATGCCGGCCTCGATCGTCCGCACCTGGAACGAGCGGTGGGCCTACCCGCGGCTGCGCTCGGCCGTCAACAGCGACTTCTTCCGGCACGTCGAGGAGCGCCACCTCGACCGGCTGGCCGTGCACGAGGGCGACTGGACCGACTGGTGGGCCGACGGGCTGGGCTCGGGCGCCCGCCCGCTCGGCTACGTGCGGCGCGCGCAGTCGGCGCTGCGGGCCGCCGAGACCCTGCACACGCTGGCCGGGGCCGACGCGACCGAGCAGATCGACGCCGCCTACGACAAGGTGGCGCTGTTCAACGAGCACACCTGGGGCGCCGCGAACCCGTGGGAGGACGCCGAGGAGGCGGGCGACTCCGGCGGCCTGCAGTGGACCCGCAAGTCGTCGGGCGCCTACGACGCCAAGGACGACGCGACCGACCTGCTGCACGCAGCGACGCGCCGGTTCGGCGCCGCCGTGTCGGGCGAGCCGGTCGAGGGGACGCTGGCGTCGTTCGCCGTCTTCAACCCGGGCACGACGGGGCGGACCGACGTCGTGCGGGCGTTCCTGCCGCGCGACGTGGTGCCGGCCGACGTGCCGATCGCGCTGGTGGACGGGCGCACGGGCGAGCCGCTCGCCCACCACGAGGAGTATGTGCACCCCGACGACTGGCCGACCCGGCCGATCGGCCGGCATCTGCACGCGGTCGTGCCGGCCGTGCCCGGCCACGGCTACGTGCGGATCGACGTGGTCCGCGGCGAGAGCCGGGCGCCCGAGCCGGTCCGGCTGGACCTGAGCGGCGTGATCGAGAACGAGTTCTACCGGGTGAGCTACGACGTCGGCGCGGGCCACATCGGCTCGATCTTCGACAAGGCCGCCGGGCGGGAGCTGGTGAACCGCGACGCGGCGGCCGGGTTCGGCCAGTACGTCTACGACCGCTACGCCACGGCCCCCCACTTCAACCACCTGTCGGGCCACGTCGGGGCGCACGACAGGACCCTGCTCGGCGACCGGGCGGTCGGCACCCACGCCACGATCGTCAAGGCCGAGCGCACCGCCGTCGGCGAGAAGCTCGTCGTCGAGCTGCGCGGCAAGGGCGTCGACTGGCTGCGCACCACGATCGAGCTGCACCGCGGCGTCGCCCGCCTGGACCTGACCTACCAGCTCGCCAAGCAGGGCACCCCGGCCAAGGAGGCGGTCTTCCTGGCCTTCCCGTTCGCCACCGGCCCGGCCACCGCGTGGGAGCTGACCGGCGGCGTCGGCGGGCCGGACGTGCCCCGGGTGCCGGGCTCGGCCGCGTACATGCTGCCGATCCGCCACTGGGTCGCCTTCGACGACCCCGAGCTGACCGTCGCCTGGGCCACGCTGGAGGCGCCGCTGGTGCAGCTCGGCACCATCCACATGCCGTACGCGCCGTTCCCGCCGACCCTCGACCACGAGGACGGCACGGTCTACTCGTGGGCGCTCAACAACATCTGGGACACCAACTTCCCGGCGCAGCAGCAGGGCGAGACGACCTTCCGGTACGCGGTCATGTCCGGGCCCGGCGAGACCGGGCGGCGGCTGGGCGCGCTGGCCGCCGCGGGGCTGACCGAGCCGTTCGCCGGCGTCCTGCTCCAGGGGCCGGCCGCCGACCCCACCCTGACGTACGCCGTGGTCGAGCACCCCGACGTGCTGATCACCTCGATCGGCCGGGCCGGTGCGGAGCACGTGGTCAGGCTGCAGTCGCTGGCCCCCGAACCGGTCGAGACGATGGTCACCCTGCCGGGCCTGGTCTCGGCCACGGTGAGCGCGGGGCTGCGGCACGGGCGCGAACCCGCCGAGCTGGTGGGCGAGTCGGTCACGGTACGGCTGCCCGCGTGCGGCGTGGCCGCGATCTGGGGGACGTGCCGGTGAAGATCGTCGACATCCGGGCCACCACGGTCGCCGTCCCGCTGGAGGCGCCGCTGCGGCACAGCAACGGGGCCCACTGGGGCCGGTTCATCCGCACGATCGTCGAGGTCGAGGCCGACAACGGGCTCGTCGGCCTGGGGGAGATGGGCGGCGGCGGCGAGAGCGCCGAGGCGGCCTTCCGGGCCCTCGTGCCGTACCTGAAGGACCACGACCCGTTCCAGCTCGAAACGCTCCGCTTCAAGATCGCCAACCCGACGGCGTCGCTGTACAACAACCGCACCCAGCTCCTGGCCGCCGTCGAGTTCGCCTGCATCGACCTCATGGGGCAGCAGCTCGGCGTGCCCGCCTGCGACCTGCTCGGCGGGCGGGTCCGCGACGCCGTGCCGTTCGCGTCCTACCTGTTCTTCCGCTACCCGTCGGAGCGGCACGCCGAGATCCGCACGCCCGGCCAGCTCGTCGAGCACGCGCGGGCGCTGAAGCGGCGGCACGGGTTCACCGTGCACAAGCTCAAGGGCGGCGTGTTCCCGCCGGACTACGAGCTGGAGTGCTACCGGGCGCTGGCCGACGCCTTCCCCGGCGACCGGCTGCGCTACGACCCCAACGCGGTGCTGTCGCTGGCCGAGGGGCTGCGGTTCGGCCGGGCCATCGAGGGGCTCGACAACGACTACCTGGAGGACCCCGTCTGGGGGCTGGAGGGGCTGCGCGCGGTGCGCGAGCAGGTGCGGGTGCCGCTCGCGACCAACACCGTCGTCGTCAACTTCGAGCAGCTCGCCTCCAACGTGCTGCGCCGCGCCGCCGACGTGGTGCTGCTGGACACCACCTTCTGGGGCGGCATCCGGCCGTGCGTGAAGGCGGCCGGGGTGTGCGAGACGTTCCAGCTCGGGGTGGCGGTGCACTCCTCCGGCGAGCTGGGCATCCAGCTCGCCACCATGCTGCATCTCGGCGCGGTGCTGCCCAACCTCACGTACGCGGCCGACGCCCACTACCACCAGCTCCGCGACGACGTGATCCAGGGCGGCAGGCTGGCCTACGCGGACGGCGCCATCCCGGTGCCCACCGGGCCGGGCCTCGGCGTGCGGCTCGACCCCGACCGGGTGGCCCGCTACGCCGAGCTGTACAGGGAACTGGGCGGCTACCCGTACGACCGGGACCCCGGCCGGCCCGGCTGGTACGCCCAGGTGCCCAACGAGCGCTTCGCCGACCCGGCGGTCAGCGCCGAGAGCTAGGCGGTCACTCCGGGAGGGCGGCCGGGTTGCGCGCCAGCAGCCCGCCGTCCACCCGGTGCTCCGCCCCGGTGATGAACGACGAGCGCGGCCCCGCCAGGAACGCCACCAGCTCGGCCACCTCCGCCGCCCTGGCCACCCGCCCCAGCGGATGGGCGGCGCCCCAGCGCGCCACCTGCTCCTCCTGCGACAGCGGGCCCCGCCACAGGTCGGCCGCCCAGCGCAGCATCGGCGTGTCCACCGAGCCGGGGCACACCACGTTGACCCGGATGCCGTCGGCGGCGTGGTCGAGGGCCATGGCGCGGGTCAGGCCGTTCAGCGCCGCCTTGCTCGCGGTGTAGGCCGCCACCCGCGCCTGCGAGGCGAACGCCTGCACCGACGACATCAGCACGATCGACCCGCCGCCGCGCGCCCGCAGGTGCGGGACGGCCGCCCTGCACGCGAGGTAGACGCCCTTGAGGTTGATGTCGAGCACCTCGTCCCAGACCTCCTCCGGGGTGTCCTCGACCGTGCCGTACCGCTGCACGCCGGCGCACGTCACCACGATGTCCAGCCCGCCGTACCTGGTAACGGCCAGGTCGGCCAGGTCGCGCATGTCGCCCGCCCGCCGTACGTCGGCGACGACGCCCGTCACCCGCCCGCCGTCGAACGCCGCCCCCGCGTCGGCGCCGCAGAACACCACGGACGCCCCGCCGTCCGCCAGCCGGTCCACCACCGCGCGCCCGATCCCCATCGAGCCGCCCGTGACCAGCGCCACCTTCCCGGCGAACTCCGTCATGCCAGCACCTCCGCCCTCAGCCACATCCGTCTCGTCCCGCGCGGGCCCAGGGTGAGCGCGGTGCCGTTGGCGACCGCCTCCGCCAGCCCGTTCGTCGGCATGCCGGCGAACGGCTCCAGCCCCACCGTGTAGGCGCGCCCCCACCAGGGATGGCCGGTCGAGGCGCCGAGCTCCTGCCACATCCACAGCCAGGGCATGACCGTCGCGTCCCACTCCACCCGCAGGCCGTGGCCCGCGCCGGTGACCTCGTACCAGCCCTCGGCGGCGAACCCCGTCAGGTAGACGATGTCACTCGGCGAGCCCGGCTCGGGCACCACGCTCAGGTCCACCTCACCCCCTCCGTGGGCGGGCACGACCGGCCACCGCCACGGCCCGCCTGCCAGGACCCTGCGCTCCGGCGGGGTTATCGCGCGGTCGTGGGGGACCACGGTGAGCCCCTCCGGCAGCCGGACGCGCGCGCCGGGCCGCAGGAACGGCCGGCCGTACACGAGGTGCTGCCCCCACATGGCGTGCAGCGGGACGTCCGACTCGTTCGTCGCACGCCCCTCCACCTCCAGCACGGCCGTGCCCGACCGCAGCCGGAACGTCTTCTCCAGCAGGTACGGCAGCCGCCGGGTGCGCACGCTCAGCCGGACCGCGACCTCCTCCTCGCGGTCGGCCACCACCTCGACCGCCCACGGCAGTCCCGCCACCTCGCCGTGCTGGGCCAGCCGCGCGCCGTGGTACTCGCTGGGCGCGCCGCCGTTGGGGAAGCACTCCTGCCAGCCGCCCTCGTAGTCGTCGGTGAACAGCGCCACGTCGTCACCGGCGCCGCGCAGGTGCCGGGCCGGGTCGCGCAGCCCCTGCGGGGAGAGCCAGATGAAGTCGGTGTCGGTCCGTTTGTCCAGGAACTCGACGACGTCGCCGCCCTTGTCCGGCAGGACGGTCACCCGCAGCCGCTCGTTCTCCAGCACGACCGCCCGCAGCCCGTCGAGCACGACGGGCCGCAGGCGGGCCGCCCAGTTGCGTCTCACCCGAACGTCACGTCGAGGAAGCGCGGCCGGTAGATGGACACGTCCCGGTAGTGGTCGGTGTTGACGAAGCTGTTGACGTTGTAGGACACGACCAGCCGGTCACCCGAGAGCTGCGGGTGGGCGTGGGCGTTGTAGGTGAAGATGTTCCCGCCCGTCTCGGGGGTGGTGTAGACGTGCTGCTTGCCGGTGAACGGCCCGGCCGGCGAGCACGAGAAGTAGGCCACGATCCTGGCGCTCAGCGCCTCGGTCGTGTCGTGGGTGATGAGCACGTAGCCGCCGCCCACCTTCGTCACGCTGTACTCGTTGGCCACGCCGCTCATGACGCGGGCCGAGTCGGCCTCGTCCGCCGACCAGGTGCCGTCGGCCTTCAGGTACTCCCACGAGCCGAGCAGGCTGCTCCCCTTGACCCGGGCGACGTGCATGTACTTGGGCGAGCCGTGGTCCTCGACGCCGTAGACGTAGGTGTGGCCGCTGTCCTCCAGGATGCCGGAGCCCCAGGCCACGCCGCGTCCCGACGGCAGGGGGTGCACGCTGATCGGCCGTTGCAGGCGGTCCGGCGCGAACCTCGCCACCACGTTGCGGTGCCAGCGCCAGTCCCACGCGCCGGTGCCGAAACGCTCGTACTCCTGGTAGGTCACCTCCACGACGCCGCGAGCCAGGGTGGCGTCGCCGGCCCAGTACCAGTGGTCGCGGTCACGCGGCGGCATGACCGCGGTGGGCTCGGCGGGTGTGCCGTCGTGGATGGTGGACAGCCGGCCGTTCCTCTCGACGGCGAAGGAGTTGTTGAGGAAGACGGTGTCGCCGCCTTCGCCGACCACCGGCGGCCGGGACCCGTCGGGGTTGACCCGGCCGAGGAAGGTGTCGGAGAAGATCCACAGCTCCCGGCCGCTCGGCAGCCGGAGCGAGTAGGTGCCGTCGGCTCCGGTCCAGTCGTCCACCCGGCTGTTGTCGTTGCCGTACGCGGTGAACAGGCTGGTCAGCCGGGGGTTGACGGCGGCGCCGCGGACGGGGCGGGCGCAGGAGGACGCGGGCCGCCCGTCGGGGGTGGCGGCCGCCACCGACGGCACCGGCCGGGGCGGGGCGGCGACGGCCTGCTGCGGTAAGGCGGTGAAGGCGGTGAGGGTGAGAGCCAGCGGGATGAGGGCGGACCGGAGGCGTGTCATCGCGTGTCCTTGGGCTGGGGAGTGTTGCGTACAGTTCTAGTCATCAGATGACTTGATGTCCAGCCCGCCCGATCAGTTCAGGAGCGCACCCTCCTCAGCGCCACGAGGTCGCTGCGGTGGTCGGCGCCCACCGGTTCCCAGGCGGCGGGCCGGATGCCCACGGCCATGAGCGCCGAGCCGTACCACTGCGATCCCTGGACGAGCCGGCCGGGCGCCGCGCCCGCGGGGTCGCCGCCGCGCACCACCTCGTACCTGGCCTCGGGATCGAGCCCGGCCAGCCGCAGCCGGCGGGGGCCCCGCTTGGCCTCGCCCGCCGGGTTGTAGACCAGAACCACGACGTCGTCGCCCAGCACGTACTGCACGGCCGAGCGCTCCCGCCCCGGCGTGCCGGCCAGCCGGTACAGCCGGCCGTGCTGGACGACCCGGCGCACGGACTTGTACTGCTCGACGAGCTCCGCCGCCTCGGCCAGCTCGGCCGCCGACCAGGTGGTGAGATCGCCGCCGATGCCGAGCACGCCGGCCATGGCCACGTGGAAGCGGTAGCGCAGCGGCATGAGGCGGTCGGTGCTGGGGTTGGGGGAGTCGGTGACCCAGGCCGACATCGTGTTCGGCGGGTAGAGCTGGGAGAATCCGTGCTGGATCGCCTGCCGGTCACGGGCGTCGGTGTTGTCCGAGGGCCAGAACTCGTCGGTGTGCCGCAGGATGCCGAGGTCCACCCGGCCGCCGCCGCCGGAGCACGACTCGATCCGCAGCCCGGGATGGGCCTGCCGCAGCCGGGCCATCACCTGGTAGACGTTGCGCGTGAAGTCGATCCACAGCCGGTCCTGCGCCGCTCCCAGCTCCGGCCAGCCCGCCTGGGTGAACGGCCGGTTCATGTCCCACTTGAGGTAGTCCAGGTCCAGCTCGGTGACCAGCGCGTCGAGCCAGCCGAACGCCCACTCGCGCACGTCGTCGCGGGCGAAGTTCAGCACGAGCTGCTGGCGCTTCTCGTCGCGGCGCCGCCGGTCCATGCGCAGGATCCAGTCGGGGTGGGCGCGGTAGAGCTCGCTGTCGGCGTTGACCATCTCCGGCTCGACCCAGAGGCCGGCCCGCATCCCGAGGCCGCGGATGCCGTCCATCAGGGAGCGGAGGCCGTGGGGGAACCGCTTGCGGTGCGGCCACCAGTCGCCCAGGGACCGCGTGTCGTCGTCGCGGTCGCCGAACCAGCCGTCGTCGACGACGAACAGCTCGACGCCGATCGCGGCCGCCTGCCGGGCGAGCGCGAGCTGGCCTCCCTCCGTGACGTCGAACCAGGTGGCCTCCCAGGAGTTGTAGAGCACCGGGCGTTCCTCACCGGTGACGGGCAGCACGTGCCGGCGCGTGTAGTCGTGCCAGGACCGGCTGGCCGCGCCGAACCCGCCGCCGGTGTAGAGCCCGAGCATCGGCGGGGTGCTCAGCTCGGTGCCCGGTTCAAGCGTCCAGCGCAGCCCGTCGTGCCCGAAACCGGCCGAGACCGCGACGCCGCCCTCCGGCCGGTGGGTGGTGGTCAGGCGCCAGCTCCCGCTCCAGGCGAGGGCCACGCCCCACACCTCGCCGTGCTCCTCGACCGCCTCACCCGCGTCGATCATGATCCACGGGTTGGCCTGGTGGCTGGTGATGCCCTGGCGGCTGGTGAAGACCAGCTCCCCGACCGGCAGCGGTCCCCGCTGGAGCTGGAACTCCTCGGCCCAGGCGCCGAAGACGCCGCTGTAG
The DNA here is from genome assembly GCF_002850745.1 of Nonomuraea indica. Classification (GTDB taxonomy): domain Bacteria; phylum Actinomycetota; class Actinomycetes; order Streptosporangiales; family Streptosporangiaceae; genus Nonomuraea; species Nonomuraea indica. Next base: position 226,788 of record NZ_PJOK01000049.1, on the reverse strand, counting down.
CGGTACGCGGACGCGTCCGGGACGAACCAGCTCCCGGAGTCCAGCCGGGTGATGCCGACGGCGACGGGCTCCCGCCCCGCGAGGTGCCGGACGGTGGTCCACCGTTCGATCACGTCGGTGTCCTCACGGGCGCGGACGGACAGCACCACCTCGAACGGGTGGCAGGCGTCGCGCAGGACGACGTCCAGCCGTTCGGCGCCCCCTCCCTCGTCGTGCACGCTCGACCCGGCGTGGTGGAGTTCGAGCGAGCGCACGTCGTCGAAGGAGACCTGCAGGGACGGGGAACCCCACCGCGTTCCGCCGTCGACCGGCAGCAGCTCCTCGATCTCCCCGGGCGTGGAGAAGCTGGAGACGTGCCGCCGCGCCCCCTCGGGGGTGGCAGGGCCGCCGCTCGCGGTCACGGCCTGGCGGGCCGCCTCGACCGGCAGCCGCGGTCCCCAGTACTTCTGCTGGGGCGCCGCCTCCCCGGTGACCGGGTCGATCTCCACGCTGATCAGGTAGGTCGAGGCGGGCGTCGTGACCGCCCAGCGGTGTCCGTGCTCGTCGAGCGGGGTTATGGGCATCGGGCAGTCTCCCGGCTTCCGAAAACGGTCAGGCGGCTGGAGGCTAGCTCCGGTGTATGCACTGAGTCAATAAATCTGCGCACGATCGTCCGATATCGTGCGCGATCTTGTGACTGGTACCACATCTTTACTTGACGTGATGAATGAATCTGTGAACGATGGGCCGCGTGTTCTCACAAGCCGGAACCTCCCCTGTGCGACTCACCGACGCGATGCGGTCGGTGTTCGTCGAGCTGCTGGTGCACGGCCCCCTGTCCCGAGCGGAGGCGGCGCGGCGGCTCGCCCTCTCGCCCTCCGCGCTGACCAAGGTCACCAAGCCCTTCATCGAGGCGGGCTACCTGCGCGAGCAGGCCGCCGGCGAAGGCACGGCGACGGTCGGCCGGCCCTCCCAGCCGCTGGAGGTCGACGCCTCGCGCATGTCGTTCGTCGGCATCAAGCTCACCGCGGACGAGCTGTTCGCCGTACGCACCGACCTCGCGGCCGCCGTCCACGCCGAGACCAGCCGGCCGCTGATCGACCACGAGATCGACAACGTGCTCGGCCAGATCGTCCAGGCGATCGCGGACCTGACCGGCGACCCGGCCGGCGGGGAGCGGCCGCCGCTGTCCGCCGTCGGCATCAGCCTGGCCGGCACCGCCACCCCGAGCGACCCCGTCGTGCACACCTCCCCGTTCCTCGGCTGGAGCCAGTTGCCGCTGGGCAGCCTCGTCGAGGAGGCCGTCGGCGTGCCGACCGTGCTCGACAACGACGTCCGCGCGCTGACCCGGGTCCAGCAGTGGTTCGGCGAGGGCGTCGGCCACTCCTCCTTCGCGCTGATCACCGTCGGCGCGGGCATCGGCTGCGGCCTCGTCATCGGCGACCGCCTGGTGACCGGGCAGGCCGGAGCCGCCGGGCTGGTCGGTCACCTGGCGATCGACGACCGGGGCCCCATGTGCGAGCTCGGCCACCGCGGCTGCGCGCGCGCCTACGTCAGCTCGCCCGCCATCCGCCGCTCCGTGGCCGGGACGCTCGACCGGCCCGACCTCACCTTCGACGACTGCCTCGCCCTGGCCCGCGACGGCCATCCGGTCGCCCGCCGCGTGTTCGACGAAGCCGGATCAGCCCTGGGGCAGGTGGTGGCCACCGTCGCCAACATCACCGGCCCCGAGCTGGTCATCCTCTCCGGCGAGGCCGTCCACATGTACGCGGTGTGCGCCGACGCCTTCCAGACCGCGCTCGCCCGCCACACCCACTGGACTTCCACTCCCGTCCGGGTGGTGGTCAAGCCGTTCGCCTTCAACGAATGGGCCAGGGGAGCGGCGGTCACCGCTCTCCAGCACCAACTGCTGCACGGCTGATCGGGCGCGGCCGGGCCCTGGTCCCGGCCGGTGACCGACCGGCACGAGGAGGTCAAATGACCAGCGAGACCGTCAACGCCGCGGCTCCCCCGACCGTCGAGGCCGCGTCCCGCGGAACCCCGCCGCCCCCCACGAGACGCCTGGGTGACCTTCCCGTCGCGGTCCTGTTCGTCCTGCCGGCGGCCATCGGCTTCGTCGTCTTCTACCTGTGGCCGGCCCTGCGCGGCCTGTACCTCAGCCTGACCAAGTACAACGTGCTGACCCCGCCCCGCTTCGTCGGCACGGCGAACTACGAACGGCTGCTCGGCGACCACCTGTTCTGGAACGCGCTCAAGGTCACCGCCGAGTACGTCGTGATCAACATCGGCACGCAGACCGTGGCCTCCGTCCTGCTCGCCGTCCTGCTGCACCGGCTGACCAGGTCGCTGCTGGTGCGCGGCGTCGTGCTGCTGCCCTTCCTGGTGGCCAACGTGGTCGTCGCCCTCTTGTGGTTCTGGATGCTCGACTACCAGCTCGGCGTCGTCAACCACGCCCTCGACTGGCTCGGGCTGGAGCGGGTGGCGTTCTTCGGCGACTCCGACCTCGCCATCCCCACCGTCGCCCTGGTCAACACCTGGCGGCACCTCGGCTACACGGCCCTGCTCATCTACGCCGGGCTGCAGATGATCCCGCCCAGCGTGTACGAGGCCGCCGCGCTCGACGGCGCCTCCGAGTGGCGGATGTTCTGGCGGGTCACCCTGCCCCTGCTGCGCCCGGTCATGGCGATGGTGATGGTGCTGACCGTCATCGGGTCCTTCCAGGTCTTCGACACCGTCGCCGTCACCACGGCCGGCGGGCCCATCAACGCCACCCGGGTCATCTACTTCTACATCTACGACCTGGCCTTCAACCGGTTCAACTTCGGCTACGCCGCCGCCCTGTCGTCCGTGCTCTTCGTGATCCTGGCCGGCGTCGCCTACCTGCAGCTTCGCCTCACCCGGGCGGGCGAGTCCGACCTGAAGGGAGCATGATGGCCGCCACCACCGCCCTCGTCGGCCGGCCCCGGCACGGCCGCGTGATCCCCTGGGGACGGATCGCCGGCTGGGCCGTGCTCGTCCTCGTCATGGCCGCGACGCTCTTCCCGTTCTACTGGATGCTGCGCACGTCCTTCTCCAACACCCGCTCGCTGGCGGCCGGGGCCGCCGACCTGCTGCCGGCGGACTTCACGCTCGGGGCTTACCGCCGGGTGCTCGGCCTGTCGAGCACCGCCGAGGCCGTCGCCGAAGGCGGGTCGGGCGGCTCGGTGAACTTCTGGCTCTTCCTGCGCAACTCGATCGTGGTGGCGACCAGCGTGACCGTCGGGCAGGTGTTCTTCAGCGCGATGGCCGCCTACGCCTTCGCCCGGCTGCGCTGGCCCGGCCGGGACGCCGTCTTCCTGCTGTTCCTCACCGCGCTGATGGTGCCGCCGATCTTCACGACGCTGCCCAACTTCGTGCTGATCAAGGAGCTGGGGCTGCTCAACACCTACCTCGGCATCGTGCTGCCCCACCTGCTCATGACCCCGTTCGCGGTGTTCTTCCTGCGGCAGTTCTTCCTCGGCGTCAACGCCGGCCTCGAAGAGGCCGCGCGCATCGACGGCGCGGGGCACGTGCGGATCTTCTTCCGGATCATCCTGCCGGTCAACCGGGGACCGATCACCACCCTGGCCATCCTCACCTACATCACGAGCTGGAACGACTACTTCTGGCCGCTGCTCGTCGGCAAGGACGAGAGCGTGCGGGTGCTCACGGTCGCCCTCGGCATCTTCCGCTCCCAGACCCCGCAGGGCAGCCCCGACTGGGCCGGGCTCATGGCCGCCACCCTGTTCGCCGCCCTGCCCATGATCATTCTCTTCGCCGTGCTCGGCCGCCGGATCATCGACTCCATCGGCTACACCGGCGTCAAGTAAGGCCTCCCCCCTCCCCCCACCTCTCGCAACGCAAAGAAGGTCGCTGTGATGAAGAGTCCCCTGCGCTCCCTCGCCGCCGCCGCGGCGGCGACGCTGCTCCTGTCCGCCTGCGGCGGCGGCCAGGACGCCGGCGAGGGCGCCGCCGCCGGACCCGTGACGATCGACTACTGGCTCTGGGACACCGCCCAGCAGCCCCAGTACCAGGCCTGCGCCGACGCCTTCACGAAGGCCAACCCCGGCTACACGGTCAAGATCACCCAGTACGGCTGGGACGACTACTGGAACACCCTCACCACGTCCTTCGTCTCCGGCACCGCCCCCGACGTCTTCGTCAGCCACCTCTCGCGCTACCCCGAGTTCGCCGCCCAGGGCCAGCTGCTGCCCATCACCGACCGGGTGACCACGGACAAGATCGACCTGTCCCAGTACCAGGACGGCCTGGCCGACCTGTGGGTGGCCAAGGACGGCCAGCGCTACGGGCTCCCCAAGGACTTCGACACCGTCGCCGTCATCTACAACACCGACAAGCTCAAGGAAGCGGGCATCAAGCCCGAGGAGATGACCAAGCTGACCTGGAACCCGCAGGACGGCGGCACCTACGAGGACGTCATCGCCCGGCTGACCGTGGACGTCAACGGCAAGCGCGGTGACGAGCCGGGCTTCGACAAGAAGCACGTCGCCACCTACGGGCTCGGACTCGCCGGCAGCGGCGCCGGCTTCGGCCAGACCGAGTGGAGCATGTACACCATGAGCAACGGCTGGCAGTACGGCGACCAGAACCCGTGGCCGACGACGTTCAACTACGCCGACCCCAAGTTCAAGGACGCGATCAGGTGGTTCACCTCCCTGATCGACAAGGGCTACATGCCCACCATGGAGATCGCCTCCGCCGGCACCGGCCAGATCGACGCCTACGGCGCCGGCAAGTACGCGATGGTCACGGAGGGAAGCTGGAACACCAAGACCTACTGGGGGCTGAAGGGCGTCAAGTCGGCCCTCGCCCCGACCCCGATCGGCCCCACCGGCAAGCGGGCCAGCCTGCTGAACGGCCTCGCCGACAACATCTCCGCGGGCACGGACAACCCCGACGCCGCGTGGGCCTGGACGAAGTTCCTCGCCTCGCCGGCCTGCCAGGAGGAGATCGTGGCCAAGGAGGCCGTCGTCTTCCCGGCCATCAAGAGCGCCAAGGCCAAGGCGGAGCAGGCCTTCGCCGACGCGGGCATCGACGTCAAGCCCTTCACCATGCACGTCCAGGACGGCACGACCCATCTGGCGCCCATCGCCGAGCACTGGGCCGACATCACGGCGATCATGACCGAGACGATGGACTCCGTCTTCTCCGGCAAGAGCGACGTCAACGCCCTCGACGAGGCCAACACCAAGGTCAACGCCCTGCTCGGCTAGCTGTACTGCCCATAGAGGTTGAGTACGGGGGCGACACGGAGCGGATGATCGTGTGAAGGGGTGAGGGCCTTCAGCCTGGTGTGGATCGCGACATCTACCCGCCAACCCGAAAGGCCCTCACGCCCCGCCGTGACGCGCCGCTGACCGAACTCCGCCGCCCTCGCCCTGCTCGCGTCCCTGCGCCGCCCGTCAGCAGGGCTTACCGCTCGGTGCCGCGATGGTTCACGAGGCCGCCGCGCCCGCCGGGCCGCCTGATCGCGGGCTTGGCCGCTCCACGTGCGGCCATTAGGGTGTGGGCTTCCCGGGACCACTGTGAAACAGGAGCATTCCTGAGATGTCGCCACTCATCACCCGGCGCGGCCTGCTCGTGGCCGGCGCGGGAGCCGCCGCCACCGCGCTCGTCGGCGGCGAGCCCGCCGCTGCCGCCGCGGGCCGGTTCGACCTGACGGCGCCCGCCACCGGCCTCATCTGGAAGAAGGCGCTGCGCGACGAGACCGTCCTGCAGTCGTTCGCCTTCGACAACGCGCACGGCCACATCTACGCCGTACAGGTCAAGAACGGGTCCGGCTCCGCGGCGGCGGGCCACCTGTGCCTGACCAAGCTCAGCCTCGGCGGCGCCGTCCTCGGCCACATGTACCTCATGGGCTTCGGGCACGGCGTCTCGATCGGCGTGGAACGGTCGGGCGGCACGACGTACCTCTGGACCGAGACGAACGCGGTCAGGGACGGCGCGAACGCCTGGGGCAACAGGCTGGCCAGGTTCGCCTTCACCAACGGCCGGACGATCACCCCGTCGTCCAGCGGCGTGACCCGGTACGCCCCCGTGACCGGCGCGACCAACACCACCTGCGCGATCGACCCCTCCACCAACCGGCTCGTCATGCGCTACCACAAGGGCGGCGGCTTCCGTTACGCGGTCTACACCCTGTCGGCGGTCAAGTCGGGCTCCCGCCGCCCCCTGTACGACGTCGCCCAGCCGTCCGGCCTGGGCGTCTTCCAGGGGTACGCGTCCTACGGCGACCACCTCTACCTGCTGGAGGGCAGCGCCTACGGCCCGTCCAACCCGGCGCCGGGCAACACCTACATCACCAGCGTGGACCTGCGCACCGGCCGCAGGGTGCAGCGCGCCCTGACCCAGGCGGGCAAGTCGCTCGACTACCGGGAGCCGGAGGGCATGGCGATCCAGCTCGCCGGCGGCAGACCCCGGCTCTGCCTCGGCCTCGCCTCCGGCGGCTCCGGAGCCAGGAAGGCCAGCATCTTCTACAAGTCCGCCCTCGTCTGACACCCGTGCCGATCACCGCTGGAACGTAGACTGCGTGCATGAGTGAGATGCGTGCCGAACTTCACTCGTTGGTGGACCAACTGCCCGAGGATCAAGTGGTGCCGGTGCTCGCGCTCGTTCGGGAGAACGTCCTGTCATCGCGCCGGCGCGAGCGGGCCGTTGCCTCTCTGGCGAGGGTCCGGGAGCGGATGCGTGGAGTGACCGGCGTGGACGAGGAACTGGACAGGCTCCGGGAAGGGTCGCGTGGCTGACGCCTATCTCGTCGACACCGGCGTCTTTCTGCGATGGTTCGTCGATCAGCCTGGATTCCAACATGCTCAGGAGGTCCAGGAGGCGTTCCTGAACGGCCGGGTCCGATTGGAGACGGCGGACTTCGCCCGCATTGAGGTGGCTGGGGTCCTACGGAAGAAGGGACTTCTCTCAGGCCGCCTGACACCCGAGGAGTTCGTCTCGGCTGTCCGGGTCATCGACGAATTCGGAGTGAAGGTTCATCAGGTCGACGCGGATCGGTTGGAGGGGGCTGCCGCTCTGGCGGTCCGCCTGTCGCTGCGCATGTATGACGCGGTCTTCGCCCACCTGGCCCTCGTCCAGGGGATTCCCCTCCTGACGACGGACGCCAAGCTCTGTCACGCCGTCGAGGGAGTCGTCGAGGCAGAGCTGCTCCGAGGAGTCGCACAGAGCTGAACGTGGCGGCGGTCACGTCGGGCTTCCGGCAAGTCCTGTACGACAGACGCCTCCCGCGGAAAAGCGGATGCCGGCCCGCGAGACCGCCGGGTACCCTTCGCGAGAATCGCAGGAGGGGAAGAACCGTGGCACACGTCGAGATCGCCCATCTGACCTACGTGCTGCCCGACGGGCGGCCGTTGCTCAACGACGTGTCGTTCCGGATCGGCGACGGGGTCAAGGCGGCGCTCGTCGGACCCAACGGAGCCGGCAAGACCACGCTCCTGCGGCTGGTCGCGGGCGACCTGCGGCCCGTCGAGGGGTCCGTCACCAGCTCCGGCGGGCTCGGTGTGATGCGCCAGTTCGTGGGCGGGCTGCGCGACAGCAGCACCGTGCACGACCTGCTGCTCAGCGTGGCGCCCCCGGCGGTGCGGGAGGCCGCCGGGCGGCTGGAGCAGGCCGAGCTGGTCATGATGGAGCGCGACGACGAGAAGGCGCAGATGCGCTACGCGCAGGCCATCACCGACTACACCGACGCCGGCGGCTACGACATCGAGGTGCTCTGGGACACCTGCACCGTCGCCGCTCTCGGCGCGCCGTACGACCGGGTGAAGTACCGCGAGGTGTCCACGCTGTCGGGCGGCGAGCAGAAGCGGCTCGTCCTGGAGGCGCTGCTGCGCGGCCCCGACCAGACGCTCCTGCTGGACGAGCCCGACAACTACCTCGACGTGCCGGGCAAGGAGTGGCTGGAGCAGCAGCTCAGGGAGACGTCCAAGACGGTCCTGCTGGTCAGCCACGACCGCCAGCTCCTGGCCAACGCCGCCGACCGCATCGTCACGGTCGAGTCGGGCGACGTCTGGATCCACGGCGGCGGCTTCGCCACCTACGCCGAGGCGCGCCGGGCGCGCAACGAGCGCCTCGACGAGCTGCGCAGGCGCTGGGACGAGGAGCACGCCAAGCTCAAGGCCCTGGTCAACATGCTGAAGAACAAGGCGCGCTACAACGACGGCATGGCCGCCGCCTACCACGCCGCCCAGACGCGGCTGCGCAGGTTCGTGGAGGCGGGCCCGCCGCAGGAGGCGCCGAGCGACCAGCACATCAGCATGCGGCTCAAGGGCGGCCGCACCGGCAAGCGCGCGGTCATCTGCGAGCAGCTGGAGCTGACCGGTCTGATGCGGCCGTTCGACCTGGAGATCTGGTACGGCGAGCGGGTCGCCGTGCTCGGCTCCAACGGCTCCGGCAAGAGCCACTTCCTGCGGCTGCTCGCGGGCGAGCCCGTCGCCCACAGCGGGGCCGGCCGGCTCGGCGCCCGCGTCGTGCCCGGGCACTTCGCGCAGACGCACGCCCGGCCCGAGCTGCTCGGCCGCACGCCGGTCGACATCGTGATGTCCGAGCACGCCCTGGACAAGAGCCAGGCCATGAAGCGGCTGGCCCGCTACGAACTGGCCGGGCTGGTCGCCGAGCAGCGCTTCGACACGCTGTCCGGCGGGCAGCAGGCGCGCCTGCAGATCCTGCTGCTGGAGCTGTCGGGCGCCACGCTGCTGCTGCTCGACGAGCCGACCGACAACCTCGACCTGGCCAGCGCCGAGGCGTTGCAGGCCGGGCTCGACGCCTTCGACGGCACGGTGCTCGCCGTGACCCACGACCGCTGGTTCGCCGCCGACTTCGACCGCTACCTGGTCTTCGGCTCCGACGGCCGGGTCTACGAGTCGCCACATCCGGTCTGGGACGAGTCCAGGGTCGTCCGCGCGCGTTAAAGAGTTGGTACGGCTGGCGCGTGTCCCGTGCCAGCCGTGCCCATGCACGGGCTATCACGGCAAAGTGATCCCGCGTAGCCTTACCGTCGGCCTCCTCGCACTCGGCGCGACCTGCCTGGCCGGGTGCTCGACCGAGGAGCAGCCCCAGCAGCAGCTCAAACCGCTCGCGCTCAAGGAGCAGGTGTCCCACGTCGTCAAGTCGTCCGACGGGTACGTCGTCAACTGGGCGGGCGTCCTCGCCAACGGCAACCCGTGGCATTTCGGCGAGCACGTGGTGGCGACCGTGGTCGCCCGCGACGCCGGCGGCCGCGAGGTCGTCCGGCTGGACCAGCCCCTGGACGCCGTGCCACCGGGCGGCTCGCTGCCCTTCACCGGGCAGGCCACCGCCGCGCAGAAGCCCGCCAAGGTGACGATCGACTACCGGCCCGCCCAGTGGCGGCCGGCGGCGCGCATCGCCTCGGCCTTCCAGCAGTTCCCGGTCTCACGGGTGCAGACGCTGCGCCAGAAGGACGGCTCCTACCTCGTCACCGGCTACGTCGCCAACCCGTACCAGCTGCCGGCGAGCAGCCTGGTGGTGAACGCGCTGCTGCGCGACGCGGCGGGCAAGCTGCTGGGCGGCGCGAGCACGTTCGTGGACGACGTGCAGGCAGGCCGGCCGCCCCGGTTCATCCTGACCGTCGAGGGGCTGCCGGACCGGGCCAAGGTCGCCAGGACCGATGTGACGGCCCGTACGTGGGGCTCCACGGCGCGGCCGTACGAGGAGCTGGCGCTGGGGGGAGCCGTGCCGTTGCACACCGTCAAGCCGACCACCCAGCCGTTCGCCGTGGACCGGGGCAGCGCGATCCTGACGGGCCGCCCGCAGTGACCGTACGGACCTGAAAGTAATTCAAATAGGCCGATAAATCGGGCAGGGTGTGAAATTTCGCGCCCGATGCCCGGCGGAAAGGCGCGACGATATCGCGCCGCCTGACGGCAAGCGATGGCATTCACGCAGAATCGGTAGAACTACTAGTTACCAATCCATTACATTCGGTCACATGAATGACCGCGTCCTGGTCCAGGCGCTGCGCGCCGACGACCCGGGTGCCCTCGCCGAGCTGTTCGACTCGCACGCCGAGAGCATCTATAGATACTGCTGGTCCCTTCTTCACCATTCCGACAACGCGCAGGTGGCCCTTCGCGACACTTTGATCGCGGCGCACGCCCACGCCGGTTCGCTGTCCGATCCCGGCCGGCTGCGGCCGTGGCTCTACGCGCTCGCCAGACGCGAATGCCTGCGCCGCCGGCTGGGCGCGCCCGCCGGCGACGCGGGCGCCGCGGAGCCGCGGCCGGGCACCGGCGCCGACGCCGACCTGCGCGTCATGGCCTGGAACGCCACCCGGAGCCTGTCCGCCGCCGACCGCGAGATCCTGGAGCTGTCGGCCGTGCACGGGCTGTCCGTCCGGGAGATCGCCGCGGTGCTCGGCCTGCCGTCACGCCAGGTGGAGGCGGCCCGTGACGAGGCCCGCGGGCGGCTGCGCGACGCGATCACCGCCGAGGTCCTGGCCGCCAAGGGGCCCTACGACTGCAAGGTCAGGGCCGCCGTCCTCACCGGCTTCACCGGGCGGCTGACACCGCGGATGCGCGAGGAGCTCGTCCAGCACCTGCCGGGATGCGCCACCTGCTCGCCGCACCGCTCACGCCAGGTCTCCGAGGCCAAGGTCTTCGAGCTGCTGCCGCAGGTCACCCCGCCCGGCGCGCTCAAGGTCAGGGTGCTGAGCTACTTCGCCGACCCCGAGCTGACCCCGTACCGGCGCTACGTCGCCCGCCGCTCCGGGGCGCTCGACTCCGGCGGGTTTCCCCTCGCCGCCGACCAGAAGGCGCGCCGCTGGCCGCACGCCCTGGCGTGCGCGCTGGCGGCGGTCGCGACGGTGGTGGCGATGGGAGTGATCTTCACCAGCTTCGGGGGCGGGGCGGGCGGCCTGCCGGGCGTCGCCTCCGCCGCCCTGCCCACGGGCCCCGTCGTCCACCCACCGGGCGGGCCGCCGACCGCTCCGGACGCCAGGGCGCAGGGCCGGCGGCCCGACGGCTCGCAGGCCGAGGTCCTGCCCGTCGCCAACGCCTCACCGGCCTACCCCGTCGGCATGGTGCACCCGAGCACCCCGGCCAGCGCCCCCGTGGCCTGGCCCACGCACGGCGCCGCCACCACGGCCGCCACCACGGGCGCCGCCACGCCGCCCCGCACCCCGGCGGGCAGCGGCACGCCGTCGCTCACCCCGCCCGCCCACCCGGGCGGCCCGCCGGACGACCGTCCCCGCGAGCACCAGAGCCGCGGCCCCGGCGCCACGCCCTGCCCCACCGGCAAGCCGACCCGCACGCCGCCGCCCCGGCCGACCCGCACGCCCCGGCCCACCTCCAGCGCCACCCCGCCCGCGTCGGCCACGCCGACCGTGACGCCCACCCCCACCCCGACGCCCACCACCCCGGCGACCGGCGCCCCCGCGCCCAGCTCGTCCGGGTCGGCCGCCCCCTGACCCCGGATGCGGGCCTACGAGCTGCGCGAGGACCCCCTCCTCGGATGCCGCGTCTGCCCGCTGCCGGTCCGCGGCGACCTGGCCGACCTCGTGACACGGAGCCACCGCGTCGCCTGGCCCACCTGGCTCGACCGGGGGCCGCGGATGCTCCGCCACATGCTCGACCTCTGCCGCCTGCGCACCGCCCGCGGCCTCGCCCTGCTGTCCTGGCTGGCGGTGGGCGAGCCGCCCGGCGACCTCGACTGGTTCTGGACCGCCCGCCGCCTGACCGGGCCGCGCCAGGACCGCATGTACGGCGCGGCGGCCGAGGTGCCCGACCCCGTGCTGGGGCTCGTCCTGGCCAACTGGACATGGGCGCTCGGGAGCTGCCACGCCGGCCGCGTCACCGCCCCCTACCTGGCCGGCACCGCCTACCCCGGCGACGGCTACCAGGCGGCCGACGCCACCATGACCCTCTACCAGACCTACGACCGGCACCCCGAGGCCCGCCCGGCGATCGCGGCCGCCTGGGCGACGGCCCGCGTCGGGGCCGACTGGTGCAAGGCGGCCGACCTGCGCGCCGCCTACGGGGCCGGGACGCCGGTCTTCACCTACCCGCGGGGCCCCAGGCCCGCGGTGGCCGGCGTCCGGCCGTGGATCGAACGCCTCTTCCGCCTGTGATGACTACGCTGCGTGAGTGAAAGGTGTGCGAACTGTAACTGCTGGGAAAGGTGTGCACAGAGTCGCCTTGTGAGGGGGATCCATGCGCACCGTCTCCATGCGCACCGTGAGGGCGGGCGTGGCCGCCTGGCTGGTCCTCGCCCTGTGCTCGCCCGCCCACGCCGATCCCGGCCACCGCGACGGGCCGTCCAAGCACGACGTGCGCGAGGCCCGGCAGACCGCGCGCGAGCGCACCAAGGAGCTCGGCGTGGCCAGCGCCGCGCTCGCCACCGCCGAGTCCCGTCTCGACGACCTCACGGCGGGCGTCGAACGTCTCGTGGAGGCCTACAACGGGGAGCAGGTCCGGCTCGCCCACGCCCAGCGCGCCTACGAGCAGGCCCAGGCCAGGCTCGCCGCGGCCGACACCGAGGTGGAACGGGCACGGCAGGCGGTCTCCGTCGTCGTCGCCGAGACCTACGCCGGCGTCGACCTGCGCCACCCGTACATGCTGATGATGAACGACACCGGCGGCCCCGACGGCTATCTCCACCGCGCCGGCGTGCTGGAGCAGCTCGCCGGCGAACGCATCGGCGTCCTCGACCGCGTGCGCGACGCGCAGGAGGTCTCCGCCATCCTGCGGCGGCAGGCCGCCGACGCCTACGCCGACCACCAGGCGGCAGCCGAACGGGCCCGCCTCGCCAAGATCGCCGCCGAGGAGGCCGTGGCCGGCCAGCAACGCCGCACCCGACTCCTCGAACGCCGGCGCGACGCGCTCGAAGAACGCGTCGACGCCGCGCGCACCAGAGCCCAGCGCCTGGCCCGGGCCCGCGAGGAACGCCGGCAGGCGAGGCTCGAACGGCTGGAGGCGCTCGGCGGCTACAGCCAGGAGGAGCTGACGGCCAAGGGCGCGACCGGTGGCGACGCCGCGGCCAACTGGGCGCTCACCCAGCTCGGCAAGCCGTACGTGTGGGCGGCCGACGGCCCCGGCAGCTACGACTGCTCAGGGCTGACGATGCGCGCCTGGGAACGCGTGGGCGTGCGGCTCGACCACTGGACCGGCACGCAGTGGACCTCGGGCCCGCACGTGCCGCTCGACCAGCTCCGCCGCGGCGACCTCGTCTTCTTCGGGCACATCAGCGACGACCCGGGCACGATCCACCACGTCGGCATCTACGTCGGGGAGGGCATGATGGTGCACGCCCCGCAGACCGGCGACGTGGTGCGGGTCGCCTCGATCCACCGGTCGGACCTGGTGGGCGCCACCAGGCCCGCCGCCTGACCCGTCAGTGGCCGTGGCCGTAACCCTGGTCCTTGGCCCGCTGGAACGACCGCTCGATCTCGGCCTCAGCCTCCATGCGGCCCACCCAGTTGGCGCCCTCGACCGACTTGCCCGGCTCCAGGTCCTTGTAGACCTCGAAGAAGTGCTGGATCTCCAGCCGGTCGAACTCTGCGACGTGGTGGATGTCGCGGATGTGCTCCATCCGCGGGTCCGTGGCGGGGACGCACAGGACCTTGTCGTCGCCGCCCTTCTCGTCGGTCATCCGGAACATGCCGACCGCCCGGCAGGTGATGTAGCAGCCCGGGAACGTCGGCTCCTGCAACAGCACCAGCGCGTCGAGCGGGTCGCCGTCCTCGCCGAGGGTGTTCTCGATGAAGCCGTAGTCGGCGGGGTACTGCGTGGAGGTGAACAGGAGCCGGTCAAGCCTGATCTTCCCGGTCTCATGGTCCACTTCGTACTTGTTCCGTTGTCCCTTGGGAATCTCAACGACAACGTCGAACTCCACCGCGGTTCCTCCGCTCAACCCACCGGGCACCCCCGGCTGGGCGTTAATGTCTCGTAGGCGAACACCAGGAGAGAGGGCAGGCGACGTGGCGCGGCACGAGCGGTGGGTGATGCTGACCACTCTCGCCCTGCTGCAGATCGTCACCATCGTCACCGGCGTCTACCTGGTGAGCGACGACGCGAACCTGAGCGCGTTGACGAGGCAGTCGTCACCGAACGAGCCGGCAGCGTCTCCTGCGGAGCCTCCGTCCGCCCCCGTGGTCACCGCGGGCCCTGTGCTGGCCGGGCTGCCGGCGAGGGCCGGGGGAGGACCTCTCCCGACTAAGGGTACTTTGACGCGGCAACTCACCGTCGCCCTGGGTGACAAAGCGCTCGGAAGCCGGGTCGGCGCGATCGTCCTCAACGCCGCCACCGGCGAACGCCTCTTCGCCGCCGGCGCCGACACCGGCATCACGCCCGCCTCCACCACCAAGGTCGTGACGTCCGTCGCCGCGCTCGCCTCGCTCGGCCCGGACACTCGGCTGGCCACACGGGTCGTGCAGGGCGCCTCACCCGGCGCCGTCGTGCTGGTCGGCGGGGGCGACCCGCTGCTGGCCGGCCCGTCGGCCAGACCCGGCGCCTACCCCAAGCAGGCGTCGCTGGCCACCCTCGCCTCGCGCACCGCCGCCGCGCTGAAGGCCAAGGGCGTCACCAAGGTCACGCTCTCCTACGACGCCTCCCTCTACACCGGATCGCCGATCTGCTCCTGCTGGAAGCCCAACTACGTGCCCGACGGCGAGATCGCGCCGGTGTCCGCCCTGGCGATCGACGAGGGCCGCCGCTACCCCGGCCAGCCCGCGCCGCGCGTCTCCGACCCGCCGCGGTTCGCCGCCGCCGCCTTCGCCCGGCTCCTCGCCCGCCACGGCATCGGGGTGGCCGGGGCCGTCCGGTCGGCCAGGGCCCCTGCCGGGGCCGCCGAGCTGGCCCGCGTCGAGTCGGCGCCCGTGTACGCCCTCGTCGAGCACACGCTGACGCACAGCCACGACGACCTGGCCGAGGCGCTGGCCCGGCAGGTGGCGGTCAAGGAGGGTCAGCCCGCCTCCTTCGACGGCGCCGCCGCCGCGACCCTGAAGGTGCTCGAACGGCTCGGCCTCGCACGCGGCGTCCACCTGCGCGACGGCAGCGGCCTGTCGCCCCACAACCGCATCAGCGCCGACGCGATGGCCCGGGCCATCGCCGCCGCAGGCGA
Source organism: Nonomuraea indica (assembly GCF_002850745.1). Lineage (GTDB taxonomy): Bacteria > Actinomycetota > Actinomycetes > Streptosporangiales > Streptosporangiaceae > Nonomuraea > Nonomuraea indica. Next base: position 211,692 of record NZ_PJOK01000049.1, on the reverse strand, counting down.
CCCCGCCCGCCCCCACCTGCACGCGGTGGCCTCCGGCATGCCCGTCGCCGGCTTCTCCGGCACGCTCGGCAACGGCAGGCGCTTCACGGGCGCCGACAGCAGGGGCCAGGTCGGCCTGGTCCGTGCCAAGACGGGGACGCTCAACAACGTCAACACGCTGGCGGGGCTGGCGACCACCAAGGACGGCCGGCTCGTCACCTTCGCCTTCATGGCCGACCGCGTCCCCCTCAACGCCGAACCCGTCCTCGACCGCCTGGCAGCCATCGTCGCCCGCTCCTGACAACCCGCCCCCACCCCGCCGTCCGGCCGCTCCTCCCTCACCGTCCGGTCGCTTCGCTCCCTCCCTCACCGTCCGGTCGCTTCGCTCCCTCCCTCACCGTCCGGTCGCTTCGCTCCCTCCCTCACCGTCCGGTCGCTTCGCTCCCTCCCTCACCGTCCGGTCGCTTCGCTCCCTCCCTCCTCAGTCCGGAAACCGGCGCTTCTTCGCGTTCTTCCGGCGATCCTGCGGATCGCGGCTCCGTCGCTGGATCCGGTGTCCTCCCTCGTCGTCCGGTCGCTTCGCTCCCTCCCTCCTCAGTCCGGAAACCGGCGCTTCTTCGCGGGGCGGAGGTGGAGCACGTACGGTGGACGGTATGCAGGTGATCGACTGGGATCTGGCCGTCACGACCGGCACGCGCCTGGTGCGCTCCGGTCCTCAGGTGAGCCGGGAGGAGGCCAGGCAGGCCGTCACCGAGCTCCGCACCCTGTCCCGCGAGGCCGAGGGGCATGTGCGGGAGTTCACCAGGATTCACGCCGAGGCGGCTCCCCAACCGGCGACCATCGTCGACCGGCCGGGCTGGATCAGGGCCAACGTCGAGGGATTCCGCGTCGTGCTGGAGCCGCTGACCCAGCGGGTCGGCAACGGCGCCAACCCGCCGCCGCCCATCGTGGCCGCCGTGGGTTCCCGCATCACCGGCGTCGAGGTGGGGGCCGTGCTGGCCTTTCTCGCCTCGCGGGTGCTGGGCCAGTACGAGCTGTTCCTGCCGCCCGACCCGACCGGCCGCGAGGCGACGGGCCGCCTGACGCTCGTCGCCCCCAACATCGTGCACGCCGAGCGCGAGATGAACGTCAACCCGCACGACTTCAGGCTCTGGGTGTGCCTGCACGAGGAGACCCACCGGGTGCAGTTCACCGGGGTGCCGTGGCTGCGCGAGTACATCCGCTCGCAGATGACCGAGTTCCTGCTGGCCTCCGACCTCGACCTCACCACCCTCCTCGAACGGCTGCGCAGCGCCGCCGACACGGTGGCCGAGGTGGTGCGCGGCGGCGACGGCAACCTCATCGACGCCATCCAGACGCCCGGCCAGAAGGCGATCCTCGACCGGCTGACGGCCGTGATGACCCTCGTGGAAGGCCACGGCGACTACGTCATGGACGCCGTCGGGCCGTCGGTGGTGCCCTCGGTGGCCGACATCCGCGCCAAGTTCGCCGCGCGCCGCGAGGGCGGCTCCCGCCTCGACCGCACCGTCCGCCGCCTGCTCGGCATCGAGCTGAAGATGAAGCAGTACGCCGAAGGGTCCGCCTTCGTCCGCACCGTGGTGGGCAAGGTCGGGATGGATGGCTTCAACCGGGTCTGGACCTCGCCGGAGACTCTCCCGACGAGCGCCGAGATCTCCGACCCGGACTCCTGGATCCGCCGCGTGATCGGCTCGCCCGCCCTGCCCGCCGCCGACACTCCCGCCGACCAGAGCTCCACCGGCGAGAGCTCCACCGACGAGGGCCCGACCGGGCAGGGCGCCGCCGGCCCGTCTGCTGCCGAGGAGCCCACCGACCCGGCCTGACCGGCAGGCCTCGCCCGGCACCGGCAGGCCTCGCCCGGCACCGGCAGGCCTCGCCCGGCACCGGCAGGCCTCGCCTGGCACCGGCACGCTGCGTCCGGCACCGGCACGCTGCGTCCGGCGACGACGCGCCGCCCACCGGTGCACGGCGCCACGCCACGGTCCGGCGCGGATCGCCTCTCATCGGCGGACCCGTCACACCCCGCGCCCGCCACGGCCGAGCACCCGGCAGGTCCGGCGGGGCCGGAGGCGGGTGCGGCGGTGGACAATGGGGCCCGTGGGTCCGCATCCAGCCGTAGCCGACGTCCGCAGGGCCGTGCGTGAGGCGCTGGCCGACGTCCCCGAGGGCGGGCTGGTGCTGGCCGCGTGCAGCGGCGGCGCCGACTCGCTCGCCCTGGCGGCCGCCCTGTCGTTCGTCTCCCCCCGCGCCGGCCTGCGGGCCGGCCTGCTGACCGTCGACCACCAGTTGCAGCCCGGCTCGGCCGAGCGGGCCGCCCAGGTGACCGGGGTCGCCGAGACCCTGGGGCTCCGGCCGGCCGAGGTCCTCACCGTCGAGGTGGGCAGGGAGGGCGGCCCCGAGGCGGCGGCCAGGCAAGCCCGCTACGGCGCGCTGTCGGAGGCGGCCGACCGGCTGGGGGCGGCCGCGGTGCTGCTCGGGCACACCAGGGACGACCAGGCCGAGACCGTCCTGCTCGGGCTGGCCAGGGGCAGCGGCCTCAGGTCGCTGTCCGGCATGGCGGCCACGGCCGGCCGCTACCGGCGGCCGTTCCTGGAACTGCCCAGGACGACCACCGTGGCGGCCTGCCGCGCGCTGGGGCTCGCCCCGTGGGACGACCCGCACAACGCCGACCCCCGCTACACCCGGGTCCGCGTCCGCGCCCGGGTGCTGCCCGTCCTGGAGGCGGAGCTGGGCCCGGGGGTGGCCGAGGCGCTCGCCAGGACCGCGCGGCTGGCGCGGGACGACGCCGACGCCCTCGACGCGTGGGCCGACAGGGCGTACCACGATTGCGCTCTTAGCGATATCGCGGGTTCGGTGACGCTGGCCGTGGAGGCGCTGGAGGGCCTGCCCGGCGCCGTGCGGCGGCGGGTGCTGCGGCGGGCGGCCCTCGCGGCGGGGGCGCCGTCGGGCGCGCTGTCGGAGACCCACGTCCGGGCCGTGGAGCGGCTGGTCACGCACTGGCGCGGCCAGAAGGCCGTCGACCTGCCCGGGGGGCTGGCAGCCGTGAGGCGGTATGGCACCCTGATAGTCGCCATCAGTCCCATCCCGTAAGGAACCACACGTGGACGCTGCCGACATGGGCAAGGACCTCGAGAAGGTCCTCATTCCAGAGGACGAGCTCCAGGCCAAGATCCGAGAGCTCGCCGGGCGGATCGACGAGGATTACGCGGGCAAGGACGTGCTGCTCGTGGGCGTGTTGAAGGGCGCGGTCATGGTGATGGCCGACCTGGCCAGGGCGCTGCGCGTGCCCGTCCAGATGGACTGGATGGCGGTGTCCTCCTACGGCGCGGGCACGAAGTCGTCCGGTGTCGTGCGGGTGCTGAAGGACCTCGACACCGACATCATGGGCCGCCACGTGCTGATCGTGGAGGACATCATCGACTCCGGCCTGACCCTCCACTGGCTGCTGGAGAACCTCAAGTCGCGCGACCCCGCCTCGCTGGAGATCTGCACCGCGCTGCGCAAGCCCGACGCGGTGAAGGTGCCGATCGACGTCAAGTACGTGGGTTTCGACATTCCCAACGAGTTCGTCATCGGATATGGCCTCGACTACGCCGAGCGCTTCCGCAACTTGCCTTTCATCGGCACCCTGGCGCCCCACGTCTATAAGTAGCAATCTCGACAGGGGCCGGGAACACCGTGCAACCTGACGTACGTTGGTAGGGCAAGACCGGTTTGGCGCGCGGTCCCTCCGCGCGCCGTGCCGGTGTACCTTCTGACTTCTGAAGGGTGACCCCGCGTCCTCTTCGGGTAGTCAGAAGTCGCGGCGCCGGATGCCGCGGCCCCGGGCCGCACCGGGGTTCAAGGCCATGGTCAGGAAGGGACGGGCCCGCAAGGGGTTCCGCATCGGATGGATCTCAAGCGATTTACACGTGGGCCACTGCTGTGGATCCTGGGCATCGTCGTGCTGCTCCTGCTCGTCACTCAGCTCTGGAGCGGCGGGGGCAATTACAAGCAGGCCGACACGTCCACGGTTCTTCAGCAGATTCGTGCCGGAAACGTCAGCAATGCGAAGATTATCGACAAGGACCAGCGGATCGAGCTCTCGCTCCACAAGGCGATCGCGGTCCGGCAGGGCGACACCCCCACCAAGACGATCCAGGCCGACTGGGTCACCGGCTACGGCACCAAGCTGACCGACGAGCTGCAGGCTCAGGTCGACGCGAAGAAGACCACGAGCTACACCATCGAGGTCCCCACGGAGAACTTCCTGGTCAGCCTCCTGGTGAGCTTCCTGCCGTTCGTCATCATCGTGCTGATCTTCCTGTTCATCATGAACCAGATGCAGGGCGGCGGCTCGCGGGTGATGAGCTTCGGCAAGTCCAAGGCCAAGCTGATCACCAAGGACACTCCCAAGACCACCTTCGCCGACGTCGCGGGGGCCGACGAGGCCATCGAGGAGCTCCAGGAGATCAAGGAGTTCCTGCAGGCGCCGGCCAAGTTCCAGGCGATCGGCGCCAAGATCCCCAAGGGCGTGCTGCTCTACGGCCCGCCCGGCACCGGCAAGACCCTGCTGGCCCGCGCGGTCGCGGGTGAGGCCGGGGTGCCCTTCTACTCGATCTCCGGCTCCGACTTCGTCGAGATGTTCGTCGGCGTCGGCGCCTCCCGCGTGCGCGACCTGTTCGAGCAGGCGAAGGCCAACGCCCCGGCGATCATCTTCATCGACGAGATCGACGCCGTCGGCCGCCACCGCGGCGCCGGCCTGGGCGGCGGTCACGACGAGCGCGAGCAGACCCTCAACCAGCTGCTCGTCGAGATGGACGGCTTCGACGTCAAGGGCGGCGTGATCCTCATCGCCGCCACCAACCGGCCCGACATCCTCGACCCGGCGCTGCTGCGTCCCGGCCGCTTCGACCGGCAGGTCACCGTCGACCGTCCCGACCTGGAGGGCCGCAAGGGCATCCTGCGGGTGCACGGCCGCGGCAAGCCGTTCGCGCCCGACGTCGACCTCGACGTCATCGCGCGCCGCACGCCCGGCTTCACCGGCGCCGACCTGGCCAACGTGGTCAACGAGGCCGCGCTGCTCACGGCGCGGGCCGACCAGAAGCTGATCACGATGGAAGTCCTCGAGGAGTCGATCGACCGCGTCATGGCGGGCCCCGAGCGCAAGTCGCGGGTCATGTCCGACAAGGAAAAGAAGATGATCGCCTACCACGAGGGCGGTCACGCGCTGGTGGCGCACGCGCTGCCCAACTCCGACCCGGTTCACAAGATCACGATCCTCTCCCGCGGCCGCGCCCTCGGTTACACGATGACGCTGCCGATGGAGGACAAGTTCCTGGCCACCCGGTCGGAGATGATGGACCAGCTCGCGATGCTGCTCGGCGGCCGCGCGGCGGAGGAGCTCGTCTTCCACGAGCCCACCACCGGCGCCTCCAACGACATCGAGAAGGCCACGGCCGTCGCCCGCCGCATGGTGACCGAATACGGCATGAGCGAGCAGCTCGGCGCCCGCAAGTTCGGCACCGGCCAGGCCGAGGTCTTCCTGGGCCGCGAGATGGGCCACGAGCGCGACTACTCCGAGAAGATCGCCTCGACGATCGACGAAGAGGTCCGCCGCATGATCGAGACGGCGCACGACCAGGCGTGGGACATCCTGGTCCAGTACCGCGACGTGCTCGACAACCTGGTGCTGGAGCTCATGGAGAAGGAGACCCTGTCCCGCGAGCAGGTGCTCCAGATCTTCGCACCTGTCGTGGTCAAGGAGCACCGCCCGTCCTACGCGGGCTACGGCAAGCGCCTGCCCTCCGACCGTCCGCCCATCCTGACCCCGAAGGAGAAGCAGTCCGCCAACGGCTCGCTCACCACGGGCCAGCAGGGGGCGCTCTCCGCCGGAGACGGTGCGTGAGGCAGCACCAGCACGAGGACACAGAGTGACACAGCACGACGTAGACCTGGGCCGGATCGAGAAGGCCGTCCGCGAGATCCTCTACGCCATCGGCGAGGACCCCGACCGTGACGGCCTCCTCGACACCCCGGCCCGGGTCGCCCGGGCCTACGCCGAGCAGTTCTCCGGCCTCGGCCAGACGCCCGAAGACGTGCTCACCAAGGTCTTCGACGTCGACCACGACGAGATGGTGCTCGTCAAGGACATCGAGGTCTACTCGACCTGCGAGCACCACCTGGTCCCGTTCCACGGTTTCGCCCACGTGGGCTACATCCCCAACGACCGCGGCCAGGTGACGGGCCTGTCCAAGCTGGCCCGCCTGGTCGACGTGTTCGCCCGTCGCCCGCAGGTCCAGGAACGGATGACGTCGCAGATCGCCGACGCCCTGATGCGCGTGCTGGAGCCGCGCGGGGCGATCGTGGTGGTGGAGTGCGAGCACCTGTGCATGACCATGCGCGGGGTCCGCAAGCCGGGTGCCAAGACCGTCACCTCGGCCGTCCGGGGCGACTTCCGCACCAGCGAGAAGACTCGCTCCGAGGCGATGGCCCTCATCCTCGGCCGCCTCTGACCGGCGTCACCCCTCTTCCACCCCCATCCTGTACGGCACGGCCAGGCGGCCCGCCACCCGCCGTACGTGGCTGAGTGCCTCCAGGAGGATGCCCGCCGACCGGGTGACGGTGGCCCCGTGGCGCCGCCTGCCGAGCCCCTTCTTCGCTGCTCCTCAGCAGGGTTCCGGCAGGCGGATCGAGGCCCGGTTCACGCAGCGCCCGGTCGCGAGCCGCCCGACCCCGGCCCGCACCGGGCCGGTCGCGGGCTCGCAAACAGACCGCCCGGAATCCCCCCGAACCCCCGCCCCGCGGCGACATCGGCGTGCCGGTGGGTAGTGATGGGCTTGCCGGAAGGGGAGTAAAAAGGCGTCCAAGAGGAGAGGACCGGCGGCAAGCGCGGTCGCGTGGGATTCGTTATGCACAATGGGGGACCCATGACATCAACAGGTATGGGCAAGCGCCTAGGCTTGGCCCATGACTAGCGTGCCGGGTCTGTCCGCCGAGAAGCGGTGCCTCGTCATGGGCGTGGTCAACGTGACGCCCGACTCGTTCTCCGACGGCGGGCTGTGGTTCGACGAGCGGGCCGCCATCGAGCATGGCCTGGAGCTGGTCGAGCAGGGAGCCGACCTGGTCGACGTGGGCGGCGAGTCCACCCGGCCGGGCGCCGCACGGGTGTCGCGGGAGGAGGAGCTGGCCCGCGTGGTGCCGGTGATCCGGGCGCTCAGCGCGGAGGGCGTGGCGGTCAGCGTCGACACGATGCGGGCCGAGGTCGCCAGGGCCGCCGTCGAGGCCGGGGCGCGGCTGGTCAACGACGTGAGCGGCGGCCTGGCCGACCCCGAGATGCCGCGCGTGGTCGCCGCCACCGGCGTCCCCTACGTCGTGATGCACTGGCGCGGTCACAGCCATGACATGCAGAGCCGTGCCGTCTACGCCGACGTGGTGACCGAGGTGCGCGAGGAGCTGGCCAAGCGGGTCGATCTGGTGCTGGCCGAGGGTGTGGCCGAGGAGCAGATCGTGCTCGACCCGGGCCTGGGCTTCGCCAAGAACGCCGAGCACAACTGGGCGCTGCTGGCCGGCATGCCACAGCTGGCCGAGCTGGGCTATCCGCTGCTCATCGGGGCCTCGCGCAAGAGGTTCCTGGGGCGGCTGCTGGCCGGCGCCGACGGCGCCCCCCGCCCGTTCGACCAGTGCGACGACGCGACCCTGGCGGTCACCGCGCTGGCGGCGAGGGAGGGCGCGTGGTGCGTCAGGGTTCACCAGGTCGGTCCCAGCGCCGACGCCGTACGCGTGGCCGCCGCATGGAAGAGAGCCGGAGCCGATACATGAGCGTCGACACTGCCGCCATCGAGACGGTCAACCAGGACTTCTACACCGCGATCGAGGCCGGCGACCTCGACCGGATGACGGAGATCTGGGCCGAGGACACCGCCGAGGAGCGGGTGACCTGCGTCCATCCGGGCTGGACCCTGCTGGCCGGCCGGTCCGAGGTGCTGCGCTCGTGGGCGCTCATCATGGCCAACACCACCTACATCCAGTTCGTGCTGACCGACGTCAACACGACGGTCCTCGGCGACGTGGCGGTGCTCACCTGCGTCGAGAACATCCTCACCGCCGGGGAGGAGGGCGAGGCCAGCTTCGCCGCCGGCAAGGTGGTGGCCAGCAACGTCTACGTGCGCACGCCGCAGGGCTGGCGCCTGTGGATGCACCACGGCTCCCCGGTGTTGCAGGGCGACGAGGACGAGGAGGAGGACGGCGAGCTTGAGCGCTGACCGCATCGCGCTGAAGGGGTTGCGGGCCCGTGGCCGGCACGGTGTGCTGCCTGCCGAGCGCGAGCTGGGGCAGGAGTTCGTGGTGGACGCCACGCTGTTCCTCGACACCGCGCCCGCCGCGGCGACCGACGATCTGACCCGGACGGTCCACTACGGCGAGCTGGCCGAGGCGCTGGTCAAGGTCGTGGAGGGCGAGCCCGTCCAGCTGGTCGAGACGCTCGCGCAGCGGCTGGCCGACGTGTGCCTGGCCTACGAGCCGGTGCTCGCGGTGGAGGTGAGCGTGCACAAGCCGGCCGCCCCGATTCCCCTGCCGTTCGACGATGTGATCGTGACGATCGAGCGGAGCCGCCCATGAAATGCGTCCTTTCTCTCGGCAGCAACCTCGGCCGGCGTTTCGAGACGCTGCAGGGAGCCATCGACACGCTGTTCGACGCGCCCGGTCTGGAGTTCGTGGCGGTGTCGCCCGTCTACGAGACCGCCCCGGTGGGCGGGCCCGGTGGCCAGCGTCCCTACCTCAACGCGATCGTCATCGTCGAGACCAGCCTGCCGCCCCGCACCTTGCTGGAGCGGGCGCAGAGCGTCGAGAACGCCTTCGGCCGCGAGCGTCTGGAGCGCTGGGGCCCGCGCACGCTCGACGTCGATCTGATCATGGTGGGTGACGTGGTCTGCGACGACCCCGATCTGACGCTGCCGCACCCGCGGGCGCACGAGCGGGCCTTCGTGCTGGTGCCCTGGGCGGAGGCCGACCCCGAAGGCCGGCTGCCCGGACACGGTCCGATCAGCGAGCTGCTGGCCGGCCTCGACCAGCAGGGCGTGTCGCTGCGCGGCGACCTCAAGCTGCAGAGGCCCGATTGAGGGCCACTCGTCCCGGCGTGCTCGTCGGCATCGTCCTCGTCGTGACGCTCGTCACGTGGATCCTGGTCAGGCAGTTCTACTCGGAGCTGCCCATCATGCCGTGGACCGCCATCCCCACGGCGTTGCTGCTGGCCATCGGCGAGGCCTACAGCGCGTGGGCGACCAAGGCGCGCATCGACCGCAGGCCCGGCACCAAGCCGGTCGAGCCGTTGGCGGTGGCGCGTCTCGCGGCGCTGGCCAAGGCGTCGGCCTACGCGGGGGCGGGGCTCGGCGGCGTCTTCGCCGGCTTCGCCCTGCACACGGTGCAGCTGTTCACGCGGGAGACGCCGCGCACGGAGTTCTTCGTCGCGACGGGCTCGTTCCTGGCGTTCGTGGCGCTCGTCTGCGCGGCCCTGTGGCTGGAGAACTCCTGCCGCATCCCGAAGGACCCGGAGGATCAGAGCCCGAGATAGCGCGCCACGGCACGCTCGACCTCCGCGATCTCGTCCCGCCCGAGGTAGTGGACGGGTTCCCCGCGGACGAACGAGGTGTCGACGGTGCGGATCTGGTCGGCCAGGAACCGCGTCCGTTGTCCGCCGAACTCCACCTCCGGCCGGAAGACCGAGGGCTGCGCGCTGGTGGAGCCGGGGACGATGGTGACGACCGTTCAGGACATGTCGGTAGGGCTGAGCACCAGGCCAAGACGCCGCCCGCGCTGCTCGTGCCCTCGCTCGGCGTCGCCGAGGTCCACCCGGTAGACCGCGCCCCGGATCACCAGGCGTCCGCTTCGTCCGACAGGTCTTCCGTCGCCAGGCGCCGGGCGTCGGCATGCGCCTGCTTGAGCCAGATCTCCCGCTCCAGCAGGCGGAGAGCGCGCCGGATCACGTCGCTGGTCCGCTCGCCCTCCTCCATGGCGGCCCTGATGATTCTCTCGTCCTCGGGCGTCGCCCGGAAGCCGATGTTCGCCATGCTTCCCCGGGATAGGACGTTGTTCAACGTTTGTCGTGCGCTTGTTCGGCACGTGGGCGGCGGCGGCCGAAGAGGTAGATGACCGGCAGGGTGCAGACCAGCGGGCCCAGGACGGCGATCGGGCGTTCCAGCCACCACCACAGGTCGGGCGGCACCTTCTGGCCCAGCGAGCCGAACAGCCACCAGGAGATCCCGAGCGCGATCGCCATCCCGGTGGTGTGGAAGAGGTAGAGCGGGAGCGCGAACCGGTTGATCGTCTCGTTGACACGCCGCCAGCCGGGCTTGTCCAGCAGGCGCTCCATCGCCGGCCGCAGCACCTCGACGATGCCGATCTGGAAGATCAGCAGGGCCACGATGACGAACGTCGGCGGCGCCATGTTCGACCACTTGTCGCCCGGCACGCCCACCATGGACCCGGGGTAGATGCCCGAGTACACCAGCCCGAACAGGGCGAACAGCCCCGTCCAGAGCACGCCGACGTCGTAGCGGCGGGGGAGCGCGACGATCCGCTCGTAGAAGAACCCGGCCTGGTGGGCGAGGCCCCAGACGACGACCATGTTCAGCCAGCCCACCCAGCCGACGCCGTACCGGAACCGCACGACGTCGACCACCAGCGCGGCGCCGCCGAGCCAGACGAGGGCCAGCACGTCGTAGCGGCGGTGCAGCCACAGCGCGACCGGCAGCAGGGCGATGAGCACGATGTAGACGCCGAGGAACCACAGCGGGCTGAGCACGAGCAGCACCACCCGCCACATCCAGTCGATCGGGACCGCCCAGGTCACGATCGCGCCGGCGGCGGCCCAGACGCCCGCCAGGGCGAGCGCGGGGACGGCCAGCGCGCGGATGCGCCGCCAGACGAACGCCCCGATGCCGGTCCCGCGTGCCCCGGCGCGGCGCCAGGAGAGCAGGTGCACGTGCCCGCCGACGTAGAAGAAGAGCGGCAGCACCTGCAGCAGCCAGGTGAGGATCCACAGGCCCGAGGTGAAGCCGAGCGGGCTCGTCGGCTCCGGGCCCCCGGGCCCCCACTCCAGGATGGTGAACGCCCAGTGCCAGACCACGACGACGATGAGGCTGAGCGCGCGTAACCAGTCGACGTACTTGTCGCGCGGCGCCACGGCGGCGCCCGGGGGCTGCTCTCGGGTGGTCACTTGTCGATGTCGCCCACGACGAAGAACATCGAGCCGAGGATGGCCACCATGTCGGCGACGAGGTGGCCGGGCAGCATCTCCCGCAGCACCTGGATGTTGCCGAACGAGGCGGAGCGGAGCTTGAGCCGCCAGGGCGTCTTGTCGCCCTTGGAGACGAGGTAGTAGCCGTTGATGCCGAGGGGGTTCTCGGTCCAGGCGTAGGTGTGGCCCTCGGGCACTTTCAGCACCTTGGGCAGGCGCTGGTTGATCGGGCCGGGCGGCAGCGAGCGCAGCCGGTCGACGCACGCGTCGGCCAGGTCGAGGGCGACCTTGAGCTGCTCGAGCAGCACCTCGAAGCGGGCGTGACAGTCGCCGGCGTCACGGGTGACGACCTTCACGGGCAGCTCGGGGTAGGCGAGGTACGGCTCGTCGCGGCGCAGGTCGATGTCCACGCCGGAGGCGCGGGCGATGGGCCCGCTGACGCCGTACTGCATGATCTGCTCGCGGCTCAGGACGCCGACGCCCCGGGTGCGGGCGAGGAAGATCTCGTTGTGCAGGATGAGGTCCTCGATGTCGGGGACGCGGCGGCGCGTCTCGGCGACCGCCTCCGACACGCGGTCGAGCCACCCGGACGGGAGCTCCTCCTTCAGCCCGCCGACGCGGTTGAACATGTAGTGCATGCGGCCGCCGGAGATCTCCTCCATGACGGCCTGGATGCGTTCGCGCTCGTTGAAGGCGTAGAAGACCGGAGTGATCGCGCCCAGTTCCAGCGGGTAGGAGCCGAGGAACATCAGGTGGCTGAGCACCCGGTTGAGCTCGGCCAGCAGCGTGCGCGACCAGACGGCGCGGACCGGCGGCTCCATGCCGAGCATCCGTTCGGCGGCGATCACCACGCCGAGCTCGTTGGCGAAGCCGGACAGCCAGTCGTGCCGGTTGGCCAGCATGATGATCTGCCGGTAGTCGCGCACCTCGAACAGCTTCTCGGCGCCCCGGTGCATGTAGCCGATGATCGGTTCGGCGGCGGTGATGCGCTCGCCGTCGAGGGTGAGCCGCAGCCGGAGCACGCCGTGGGTGGACGGGTGCTGCGGGCCGATGTTGAGGATCATGTCCTCGGTCGCCAGCTCCTTGGCGCCCGCGCCGATGCCGACCACGCGTTCCGTCATAGAGCCATGCTGCCACCGGTCAACAGGGCGATCCAGCGCGGGGGAGGGTCAAGGAACGGTATGGACGCGCTTCCCGGATCCCGGCAGGGGGACATATACCAGGAAACGGGGGGAGAAACCACCATGAAGAGGTTTGTGTTCGACGTCGCCGCGCTCGTCGCGCGCGTGACGCTCGGCGTGATCCTCGTGGCGCACGGCTGGCAGAAGTGGCAGAGCGGTCTGGAAGCCACGACGCAGCAGTTCACCCAGACCGGGGTGCCGCTACCCGAGGTCGCCGCCGCGTTCACGATCGCCGCCGAGGTGATCGGCGGCATCCTGCTGATCATCGGTTTCCTGGTACGGCTCGCGGCGCTCGCCTGGTTCGTCGTGGGGCTCGGCGCCATCGCCTTCGTCCACGCCCCGAACGGCATGTTCGTCAACGAGGGCGGCTGGGAGTTCGCCGCCGGGCTGGCCGCGCTCTGCCTCATGCTCGTGGGAGCGGGCGGTGGCCGGATCGGGATCGACGGGATCATCCACGGCGCCTGGTCGCGCAAGAGGGAACGGCGCCGCCTGGACAGGGAGGGCGTCCCGGCGGGCGGGGGCGGCGGTGTGCCGCCGCAGGGCACCGCCCCACGGGGTGACCTGACCCGCGAGGACATGAACGCCATCGACTCGATGTTCACCGACGACCCCACCAAGCGCAGGCCACCCAACCGCTGAGCCGGGCTACCCGCGCGAGGCCAGGTCGCGCACGGCCGCGACCAGCCGGTCGACGTGCTCGTCGGTGGTGCCGATGCCGATCGACGCCCGCACCGCGGACGCCGTGCCGTCCTCGCAGCCGCCGCCGGACTCGCCCAGCAGGTGCCGCAGGAACGGGTGCGCGCAGAACTTCCCGTCGCGCACGCCGATCCCGTACTCGGCGGACAGCACCTCGGCGACCTCCCGCGCCGGGATGCCGTCCACGGTGAAGGAGACGATGCCGACGCGCGGGTGGTCAGGCCCCCACAGCGACAGCTCGCGCACCCCGTCGACGGCGGCCAGCCCGGCGCGCAGCCGGGCGACGAGCCGCTCCTCCTCGCGCACGAGCGCGGTCCAGCCGGTGGCGGTCAGCGCGTCGCAGGCGGCGGCGACGGCGATGGCGCCCAGCACGTTCGGCGTGCCCGCCTCGTGCCGCGGCTCCGGGTCGTCGTGCCAGTCGACGCCCTCCGGCCCCTCACCGGGGGTTCCCACCGCGCGGACCGCGCCGCCGCCCTTGAGGTACGGCTCGCCCGCCGCGAGCCAGTCACGCCGCCCGATCAGCACGCCGGCGCCGAACGGCGCGTAGAGCTTGTGCCCGGAGAAGGCGACGTAGTCCAGGTCGAGAGCGGTCAGGTTGAGCCGCCGGTGCGGCACGAGCTGGGCGGCGTCCACCAGGATGCGGGCGCCGTGGCGGTGCGCGATGTGCGCCAGGGCGGCGATCGGCCACAGCTCGCCGGTGACGTTGGAGGCGGCGGTGACCACGAGCAGCTTGGGCCCGTCGACGGCGGCCAGCGCCTCGTCGGCCGCGCGCACCGCCGCACCGGGGAACGCCGGCGGCGCCAGCCGTACGGACCGCTCCCAGGGCAGCAGGGAGGCGTGGTGCTCGCTGTCGAAGACCACCGTGGTGGTGCCCTCGGGCAGGCAGCGGGCGAGCAGGTTGGTGGCGTCGGTGGTGTTGCGGGTGAAGATCACGGCGTCGTCGGGGCGGGCGCCCGCGAACGCCCGTACGGTGTGGCGGGCCTGCTCGTAGCGGGCGGTGGTGAGCTGGGAGGCGTACCCCGCGCCGCGGTGCACGCTGGAGTAGGCCGGGAGCGCGGCGGCGACGGCGGCGCTGACCGGCTCCAGACAGGGGGCGCTGGCCGCGTAGTCCAGGTTGGCGTACCCGACCAGCCGGCCGCCCTTGACCGGCACCTCCAGGTCGGCGCCCAGCACGGCGGGGACGGGGCGCGGCGCGGCGGGCTGGGCGTCCTGGGGCGCGGCGGGCTGGGCGTCCTGGGACGCGGCGGCCTGGGCGGGCACGGAACCGAAGATCGTCAGAGTGGACACGGCGAAACCTCCTACGGGGCCATCGGGCCCCCGGAAGTAGCCATGGAGCCCGCGCTTGCCCGCCACACCTCGTGACGGACCAGGTCCTCACCCGGGGCACCCCGCCGCGGACGCGAGGGTTGCCGGCCAGCGAGCCGGGGCTTGGCGCTGGCGCTCATGACCTACGAGCTGCACTATAACCGACACCCGCCCGTGACTCGCAACCGCGAACTATCGGGAGGCTTCAGACGTTGCCCTCGGGTACACCCCCCTAAGAGCAACGGAGGTAGGACATGTTGGACTGGGTGACAGACCCGCAGATCTGGATAGGGTTCTTCACCCTTGTGGCCCTGGAGATCGTGCTCGGCATCGACAACATCATCTTCATCTCCATCCTGGCCGGGAAACTGCCGCCCGAGCAGCGCGACAGGGCGCGGGTGCTGGGTCTCGGGGCCGCGCTGATCTCGCGGCTGCTCCTGCTGCTGGCGCTGTCGTGGGTGGTGCGGCTGACGGAGCCGTTGTTCGAGGTGTTCGGGCAGGAGATATCGGGGCGCGACCTCATCCTCCTGCTGGGCGGGCTCTTCCTGCTCGCCAAGAGCGTGACCGAGATCGGGCACAGCATGGAGCTGAAGGGAGACGACGGCAAGAAGAGGGCCGCCACCTCCTTCGCCTCGGTCATCGTCCAGATCATGATCCTGGACGTCGTCTTCTCCCTCGACTCGGTGATCACCGCGGTCGGCATGGTGGACGAGCTGGGCGTGATGGTGGCGGCGGTGATCGTGGCGGTCCTCGTGATGCTCGTCGCCTCGGGGCCGATCAGCAGGTTCGTGGACCGGCACCCCAGCATCAAGATGCTGGCCCTGGCGTTCCTCGTGCTCATCGGCGTGGTCCTCATCGCCGAGGGGCTCGACCAGCACATCCCCAAGGGCTACATCTACTTCGCGATGGCGTTCTCGGTCGTCGTCGAGATGCTCAACATCCGGATGCGGAGCCGGCACGCCAAGCAGCGGCAGGTCACTCCGTAAGATGCAGGGTGTGCGCTTTGACCCCTGGAATCCGGATTTCGTCGCCCACCCCTACGACGCCTACGCCGAGCTGCGGCGTGCGGCGCCCGTCAGCTACTTCGAGCCCACGGGACAGTGGCTGATCCCCCGGTACGCCGACGTCAACGCCCTGCTCAGGGACCGCCGGCTGGGCCGGTCCTATCTCCACGTGGCCACGCACGAGGAGTTCGGGCGGGCGGCGGAGCCGGACTTCCAGGAGCCGTTCTGGCGGGTGGTCAGGGCCGGCATGCTCGACGTCGAGCCGCCGGTCCACACCCGGCTGCGCCGTCTGGTCTCGCGGGCGTTCACGCCGCGCATGGTCGAGTCGCTACGGCCCCGGGTCCGGGCCATCGCCGCCGGCCTGGTCGACACGTTCGTGGAGAAGGGCGGCGGCGACCTGATCGCCGAGGTGGCCGAGCCGCTGCCGGTGACGGTCATCGCCGACATGCTGGGCGTGCCCGAGGCCGACCGCCCGCTGCTGCGCCCCTGGTCGGCGGACATCTGCGGCATGTACGAGCTCAACCCGTCGCCCGAGGCGCAGCACACGGCGGTCCGGGCGGCGGACGAGTTCGCCGGCTACCTCAGGGAACTGGCCCGTGAGCGCGCCGCCCGCCCCGGCGACGACCTGATCTCGGCCCTCGCCCGGATCGACGAGCTGACCGAGGACGAGCTGGTCGGCACCTGCGTGCTGCTGCTCAACGCGGGCCACGAGGCCACCGTGAACGTGACGGGCAACGGCTGGTGGTCGCTGTTCCGCAACCCCGCCGAGCTGGCCCGGCTGCGCGCGGACCGGAGCCTGCTGCCCACGGCGGTCGAGGAGCTGATGCGGTGGGACACCCCGCTGCAGATGTTCGAGCGGTGGGTGCTGGAGGACATCGAGGTGCACGGCACCCGGATCCCGCGCGGGACCGAGGTGGCGCTGCTGTTCGGCTCGGCCAACCGGGACCCCGAGGTGTTCGCCGACCCCGACCGGCTCGACGTGGGTCGCGCCGACAACCCGCACATCTCGTTCGGCGCGGGCATCCACTTCTGCCTCGGCGCGCCGCTGGCCCGCATCGAGCTGATCGAGTCGTTCGGGGCGCTGCTGGACCGGGCCGACCGGCTGGAGCTGGTCCGCGAGCCGGAGTGGAAGCCCGGTTACGTCATCCGCGGGCTCCACTCGCTGGACCTCGCGGTCTCCTAGCGGCCTCGGGAGCGGATCACCGGGTCTGGGCGAGCCGGCCGAAGCCGCCCAGCCCGTTCGGGTCGATCACCGGGTCTGGGCGAGCCGGCCGAAGCCGCCCAGCCCGTTCGGGTCGATCAGCGGGTCTGGGCGAGCCAGCCGAAGCCGCCCAGCCCGTTCGGATCGATCAGCTCTCCCTCCTGCGAGGCGCGCGCCAGCGCCCGCAGGTAGCCGTGCGGATCCTGCCGCGCCAGCTCCAGAGGCGGGCGGCTGCCGGTGAGGCCCAGCGCCCGCAGCGCCGCGCGCTGTGTGGACAAGGTTGTGGATATCGCACCGGCCCGCTCGCCGGCCTCGGCGCAGGCGTCGAGCGCCACATGCGCCGTGATGTCGCAGGTGCCGTCCGGTATGGGCGTCACGACCGAGCCGTCACGGTATCCGGTGAGCGTCCCATGTGCCGGACGGTTATCCACAGGGTGTGCATAATCGATGGCGATCGCCCGGCCCCGGACGAGCCGGGACACGACCGACGCCCAGGCGGCGTCCCTGGGCCCGCCCAGCTCGGCGCGCGCGCCCAGGGCGGTCAGCGGCCACCATCGGTCGAGCCACGCCCGCTCGGCGGGTCCCGGCGGGTCGCCGAGCCGCTCCTCGCCCGTACGGGTGTCCACCATGACCAGGCGCGGCCCGTCGGAGGTCTGCTCGGCCACGTCGAGCGGGATGTTGTCCAGCCACTCGTTCGCGATGGCCAGCCCGTGGATCCGGGGCGGGACGGTGGCACTCCAGGTGATCTGCTCGGGCAGGCCGGCGGGTCGCGGGGACAGCTCGACGGCCGTGACGCGCAGCCGCTCGCGCAGCTTCGGGTCCGCCGCCTCCAGCACGTGAACCGCCAGCAGGCCCTCGCCGGCGCCGATGTCGACCAGGTCGAGCACGGGCGGCCCGCCCAGCTCGGCGTCCACCTCCATCAGCAGCCCGAGGACCGCCCCGGCGAACGCCGGGGAGGCGCTGACCGAGGTGCGGAAGTGACCCGAGGGGCGTTCGCGCAGGTAGAAGCCGTCCTCGCCGTAGAGCGCACGCTCCATCGCGGCACGCCAGGTGAGCCACATGCCTGGACTATCTCATGATCAGCCCGGCCACGTGACGCGTTCACATGACCGCGCGTTGTGGTGCTCGTACGGCCGGCTTTGCGATGCCCCCGTGATGTCGCCCGTGGCGTCGGCTGAGAGGTCGTCGCGGGACGGCGCGACAGGACGGGGAGCCCGGGCCGTCGGCGGATCCGGGCTCCGTCCTCGGGCCGGCCCGGTCGGCGGCCGGCCGGCCGCGAGCGCGCACCTCCCGAGGGGCCCCTGGTCAGGGGCGGGCGTCGGGTCCGGCGGTGAACTCGGCGCCCGCTGCCATCCGGTCAACCCCTCTCCTCATCTCTTCCGACAGGGGGTGCACCGACTCGTCTTCCCTTGTCGCATTTGTCGCTAACTCAACATGCGGCAAAACCCCCGTCACGTGCGCAGTCAGGCTGGGCCGTTACGCTGGGCGGCAGTGCCATCAGGTCGACAGGGGTGGACGTCATGGACGCAAACGATCGGCCGGCACGGCTGGCCGTCGGGGTGCTGGGAGCAGGTCGTGTGGGCTCCGCGCTCGGCGCGGCGCTCGCGCAGGCGGGACACCGGGTCGTCGCGGCGAGCGGCGTGTCCGACGCCTCGATCCGCTGGGCCGCCGAGCGGCTGGGTGTCGTGCCGGTACGGCCCGAGGACGTGGTCGCGGCGGCGGAGCTGATCCTGCTCACGGTGCCCGACGACGTGCTGCCCGACCTGGTGAACGGGCTGGCCGCCACCGGGGTCGAGCTGCGGGGCAAGCTGCTCGTGCACACCAGCGGCGCCTACGGCCTGTCGGTGCTGGAGCCGGCCTCCAGGATGGGGGCGCTGCCCTTCGCGCTGCATCCGGTGATGACGTTCACCGGCCGCGACGACGACCTCAACCGGATCACCGGCTGCTCCTTCGGGGTGACGGCGCCCGACCAGCTGCGGCCCATCGCCGAGGCGCTGGTCATCGAGATGGGCGGCGAGCCGGTGTGGATCGCCGACTCCGACCGCGCCCTCTACCACGCGGCGCTGGCCGGGGCGGCCAACCACATGGTCACGCTCATCGCCGAGTCGTCGGAGCTGCTGCGGCGCATCGGCGTCGACCATCCCGGCCGGATGCTCGGCCCGCTGCTCGGCGCGGCCCTGGACAACGTGCTGCGGCTGGGCATCGCCGGGCTCACCGGCCCCGTGGTGCGCGGCGACGCGGGCACCGTGCGCAAGCACGTGGACGCGCTCATCCTCGCGGCACCCGAGGCGGCGGACGCCTACGTCGCGCTCGCTAGGCTCACGGCCGACCGCGCGCTCGCCGCCGGGCTGCTCAAGCCCGAGGAGGCCGAGCGCCTGCTGGACGCGCTGGGAGGCAACATATGGACCTGATCGTCGCCGAGGACCGGTCCGACCTGGTCAAGGCCCGAGGGGAGGGGCGGGTGGCGCTGGTGCCCACGATGGGCGCGCTGCACGAGGGCCACCGCGCGCTGATCCGCGCGGCCCGCGGTCGTGCCGCCCAGGTCGTGGTGAGCATCTTCGTCAACCCGCTGCAGTTCGGGCCGAACGAGGACTACTCGCGCTACCCCCGTACGTTCGACGCCGATCTGGAGGCGTGCCGGGAGGAGGGCGTGAGCGTGGTGTTCGCCCCCTCGGTGGAGACCATGTACCACCCCGACCGCCAGGTCGGGGTCAGCTCGGGCGTCATGGGCACGCTCGTGGAGGGCGCCAGCCGGCCGGGCCACTTCGACGGCGTGCTCACGGTCGTGCTCAAGCTGTTCCATCTGGTGGGCCCCGACCTCGCGGTCTTCGGTCAGAAGGACGCCCAGCAGCTCGCCCTGATCCGCCGCATGGTCGCCGACCTCGACCTGCCGATCGAGATCCTCGGCGTGCCCACCGTCCGCGAGCCCGACGGGCTCGCCCTGTCGAGCCGCAACCGCTACCTGTCCGCCGGCGACCGAGGGGTGGCCCTGTCACTGTCGCGCGCCCTGAGGGCGGGCGCCGGGCAGTCCACGCCCGCTGCGGTCCGGGCGGCGGCGCGGGCGGTGCTGGACGAGGCGCCCCCGGCGCTGGCCGTCGACTACCTGGTGCTCGTCGATCCGGCCACGTTCACCGAGGTGCCCGACTCCTACGCCGGGGAGGCCGTGCTCGCGGTGGCCGCCAAGGTCGGCACCACCCGTCTCATCGACAACGTCGTCGTCACGCTGTAGCCCCTCCCCGGGGTCGGGGCATCGGACGGCAGGCGTTATCGTCATTGTGACGAAATCACGCTGACAAGGGGACCCCCATGAGTGCACCCGCGATCCCGCTGCGGCTGACCGCTCCCGCTCCCGGCTGGGTCGCGGAGGCCGACGTGGTCGTCGTCGGCTCCGGTATCGCCGGGCTCACCGTGGCGCTGCGGTACGCCGAGCTCGACCCCACCGCCAAGGTCCTGGTCGTCACCAAGGACGTGCTCTCCTCCGGCTCGACGCGGTGGGCGCAGGGCGGCATCGCGGCCGTGCTCGATCCCGACGACACCCCCGAGGAGCACCTGAACGACACGCTGCTCGCCGGCGTCGGCCTGTGCGACGTGCGGGCCGTGCGGACGCTCGTCACCGAGGGGCCCGACGCCCTGCGACGGCTGATGGCGCGGGGCGCGCGCTTCGACCGGACCGACGGCGGGCGGCTGCAGCTCACCCGCGAGGGCGGGCATCGGCGCGACCGCATCGTGCACGCCGGCGGAGACGCCACGGGCGCCGAGGTGCAGCGCGCCCTGGTCGAGGCGGTGCGGGCGAGCGCAATCGAGGTCGTCGAGCACGCTCTGGTGCTCGACCTGCTCAAGGACGCGGAAGGCCGGGCCAGGGGCGTGACGCTGCACGTCATGGGCGAGGGCGCGCGCGACGGCGTGGGCGCCGTGCACGCCGGCGCCGTGGTCCTGGCCACCGGCGGCATGGGCCAGGTCTACTCCGCCACGACCAACCCCGTCGTCTCCACCGGTGACGGCGTGGCGCTGGCGTTGCGGGCCGGGGCGGTCGTCCGGGACCTGGAGTTCGTCCAGTTCCATCCCACGGTGCTCTGGCTCGGCGAGGGCTCGACCGGCCAGCAGCCGTTGATCTCCGAGGCGGTCCGGGGCGAGGGCGCGATCCTCGTCGACCACGACGGCACGGCGTTCATGCGCGACGTGCACGAGCTGGCCGACCTGGCCCCGCGTGACGTGGTGGCCAAGGCCATCATGCGCAAGATGCGCGAGAGCGGGCGCGACCACATGCTGCTTGACGGCCGTCACTTCGGCGAGGAGCGGTGGCGGTCCAGGTTCCCCACCATCTACGCCGTCTGCCGCGAGCACGGCATCGACCCGGTCCACCAGCCGATCCCGGTCGCCCCGGCCGCCCACTACGCCAGCGGCGGCGTCCGTACCGACCTGAGGGGGCGCACGTCCGTCGAGGGCCTGTACGCGTGCGGCGAGGTCGCCTGCACCGGCGTGCACGGCGCCAACCGGCTGGCGTCGAACTCGCTGCTGGAGGGGCTGGTGTTCGCCGAGCGCATCGCCGCGGACATCCACGCCGCAGGCCGGCCGGAGCGGGGCGAGCCCGTCGCGAGCCCGGCGCCGGGCGGTCTGGTCGACCCCCGTGCCAGGACCCGGATCCAGGCGCACATGAGCAGCGGAGCCGGTGTCCTGCGGGCCCGCGACTCCCTGGCCGGCACCGCCAGGGCGCTGCGCGACGCCCTCTGGACGCCCGTCCGGGTGGCGCCCTGCACCGAGTCCTGGGAGACGACGAACCTGCTCACCGTCGCCACCGTGCTCGCCGCCGCCGCGGCCGCCCGGCTGGAGACGCGCGGCTCGCACTGGCGAGAGGACCACCCGGAGCGGGACGACGACGAATGGCTGGGTCACCTGGACGTGACCCTGACCGAGGAGGGGCTGCAGATGACCTACACGCCGCACGTCGACACCGTCCCGGCGCGCCTGGCCCAGGAGCTCACCTCCGCCGGGCTCGACCCGGCGGAGGTGAACGCGCTCCTCGACCGGGCGCTCGCCGAGGACCTCCAGGAGGCCGGCGACGTGACGAGCCTGGCGACGATCCCGGCCGGGCAGCGGGCGGCGGCCGACGTGGTCGCCCGCGCCGACGGCGTCGTGGCCGGGCTCGCCGTCGCCGAGGCCGTCTTCGTCCGGCTGGGCGCCGACCGTGCCGAGCGCCGGGCCAAGGACGGGGAGCGCGTCAGGAGGGGCGAGGTGCTGATGACCGTCGAGGGCCCCGTCCGCGGCCTGCTGACGGCCGAACGCACGGCGCTCAACCTGCTGACGCACCTGTCGGGCGTCGCCACGCTCACCGCCAGGTGGGTGGCGGAGGTCGAGGGCACCCGGGCGCGCGTGCGCGACAGCCGCAAGACCCTGCCGGGGCTGCGGTCGCTGGAGAAGTACGCCGTGCGCTGCGGAGGCGGGGTCAACCACCGGATGTCGCTGTCGGACGCGGCCCTGATCAAGGACAACCACGTGGTGGCCGCGGGCGGCGTCGCCGAGGCGTTCCGCGCGGTCCGCGACCGCTACCCGGACCTGCTGATCGAGGTCGAGGTGGACCGGATCGACCAGATCGAGCCGGTGCTCGCCGAGGGCGCGGAGGAGATCCTTCTCGACAATTTCACTATCAAGGACCTAGCTCTTGCCGTTCAAATCGTGAAAAATCGGGCGCGACTGGAGGCGAGCGGGGGGTTGACCTTGGAATCGGCCCGTGATGTGGCCGAAACTGGCGTCGACTACCTTGCGGTGGGAGCGCTCACCCACTCGGCGCCGGCCCTTGACATCGCACTGGACCTACGGGGGTAATCGGATGCTGCTCACGATCGACGTCGGCAACACGCACACGGTGCTCGGCCTGTTCGAGGGAGAGGACGTCATCGAGCACTGGCGCCTCGCCACCGACCCGCGCCGCACCGCCGACGAGATCGCCGTCGTGCTCCAGGGCCTGCTCGGACAGTCCCCGCTGCTCAAGGGAGCCGACATCAGCGGCATCGCGATCTGTTCCACCGTGCCGAGCGTGCTCAACGAGATGCGCGAGATGTGCCGCCGCTACTACGGCGACGTGACCGCCGTCATCGTGGAGCCCGGAGTGCGCACCGGCGTGCCGGTCCGCATGGACAACCCCAAGGAGGTCGGCAGCGACCGCATCGTCAACGCGCTGGCCGCCATCGACCAGTACGGCGGCCCCTGCGTCATCGTCGACTTCGGCACCGCGACCTCCTTCGACGCCGTGTCGGCCAAGGGCGAGTACGTGGGCGCCGTCACCGCCCCCGGCATCGAGATCTCCGTGGACGCCCTGGCCGCGGCGGGCGCCCAGCTGCACAAGGTCGAGCTGATCAGGCCCCGCTCGGTCATCGCCAAGAACACCGTCGAGGCGCTCCAGGCCGGCATCATCTACGGCTTCGCCGGCCAGGTCGACGGCATCGTCGAACGGATGGCGGCCGAGCTGGCCGACGACCCCGACGAGGTGACCGTGGTGGCCACCGGCGGGCACGCGGGCCTGGTGATGGGCGAGGCCCGCTCGATCGACGTCCACGAGCCGTGGCTGACGCTCATCGGCCTGCGGCTCATCTACCAGCGCAACACCTCCTGACACGCGACGAGCGGCCCCCCGCTCGGGAAGGGGGCCGCTCGTGGTCCTCGACGGCTACTCGGTCTCGGCCGTGTAGAGGTAGCTCCAGTGACCGCACCGGGTGGGGTGGCCGCCGTGCGGGCCCACCTGGCAGACCTTGGCCCGCAGGCTGAAGACCTCGTCGGTCTCGAACTGGAACTTCTTGTAGCCGGGGAAGCCGCAGTACTTCTTGGTGTAGACGGTGGACCAGTCGTGGTCGAAGTCGGCGGCCTGGAACTTCACGTACGCGCACTTGCCGCCCTTGGCGTAGGTCCGGTTGTCCAGGTCGTACAGCCGGCCCCTGACGTGGACCGTGTTGGACTCCTGCTCGTCGTCCCACTCGACGCCGATCCAGCCCTGCGCCTTGGCCAGGCCGTGCCTGGCGTGGACGGGCCCCCAGGAGTCGGCGAAGTCGTAGCCCGCGGACGTCGCGGAGGCGGCGGTGGTGGCGGTCGTGGTGGCGCCGGCGGCGGACGGCAGCGCCAGGGCCATCGCGGTGGTGGCCGCGACGGCCAGCAGACCGGTCGCGATCTTCTTCATCATGATCTCTCCTCCGACTCTCCACCGGGCCGGCACCCTGCCGGTCCCCCCCAGGAGTCCCTGAGTCATGGGTACGCGAGAGGTCTTGCAGCGCCCCTTCAGCGCTCCTTCAGTGGCCCGACGAGCCCTTGCAGTTCGCCATATCCCCTACGCTTTGATGGTGTGAGCGACGAACTTCCCGAGCAGATGCGAATCCGGAGGGAGAAGCTCGACCGCCTTCGCAGCGAGGGCGTCGATCCTTACCCGGTCAACTTCCCGCGCACCGCGACCAACGCCGAGGTCCGGGAGCGCCACCAGGGCCTGGAGCCCGACACCGCCACCGGCGTCACGGTCGCGGTCGCGGGCCGCGTGATGCTCAACCGGGTGGGCGGCAAACTCTGCTTCGCCACGCTGCGCGACGGCAGCGGCGACCTCCAGGTCATGATCTCGCTCGACAAGGTGGGCGAGGAGTCTCTCGCCGCCTGGAAGCGCGACATCGACCTGGGCGACCACGTGGGCGTGGTCGGCGAGGTGATCACATCGCGCCGCGGCGAGCTGTCCATCCTGGCCGACCGCTGGGAGCTCACCGCCAAGTGCCTGCGTCCCCTGCCGGAGAAGCACATCGGCCTCACCGACCCCGAGGCCCGCGTCCGGCAGCGCTACGTCGACCTCATCGTCAACGACGAGGCCCGGCAGATGGCCCGCGTGCGCAGCGCCACCGTGCGCGCCGTACGCGACTTCTGGCACGAGGAGGGCTACCTCGAGGTCGAGACGCCGATGCTCCAGCCGATCCACGGCGGCGCGGCGGCCCGGCCGTTCCGGACCCACATCAACGCCTACGACATGGAGCTCTACCTTCGCATCGCGATCGAGCTCTACCTCAAGCGGCTGGTCGTCGGCGGCATCGAGAAGGTCTTCGAGATCAACCGCAACTTCCGCAACGAGGGCGCCGACTCGACGCACAACCCCGAGTTCACCATGCTCGAGGCCTACGGCACCTACCTCGACTACCACGACATGGCCGACCTGACGCAGCGGATGTACCAGAAGGCCGTGGTCGCCGCGCTCGGCACCACCGTGGTCAGGCACGGTGACACCGAGGTCGACCTCGGCCTGGAGCGGTGGCCCCGGGTGCCCCTCTACACCCTCGTCTCCGACGCGGTCGGCGAGGAGATCACCACCGGCACCCCGCTGGAGCGGGTGCGCGCGCTCGCCGACAAGCACGACGTCCACTGGGACCCCAAGTGGGGGCAGGGCAAGGTCGTCCAGGAGCTGTTCGAGGAGCTGGTGGAGCACACGCTCGTCCAGCCCACGTTCGTGATGGACTACCCGCTGGAGACCTCGCCGCTGGCCCGCACCCACCGCGACGACCCGCTGCTCACCGAGAAGTGGGACCTGATCGGGTTCGGCACCGAGCTGGGCACCGCCTACTCCGAGCTCAACGATCCGATCGAGCAGCGTCGCCGCCTGGTCGAGCAGTCGCTGCTGGCCGCCGGCGGCGACCCCGAGGCCATGCAGCTCGACGAGGACTTCCTGCAGGCCCTCGAGTACGCCATGCCCCCGACCGGCGGCATGGGCGCCGGCATCGACCGGATGATCATGGCCTTCACCGGCCGGAACATCCGGGAGACCATCCTCTTCCCGCTGGTCAAGCCGGCCCACTGAGCGCGGGCGGCGGGACACCCAGCCCGGTGTCCCGCCCCACCGGGCGGTGCTCAGTCGGCGATGCGGACGGCTCCCGCGTACGGGCGCCGGGCGATCGAGGCCACGCGCACCACGTCACCCGTGCGCGGCGCGTGGACCATCAGCCCGCCGCCGATGTAGATGCCGACGTGGTGCAGGTCGTTGTAGAAGAACACCAGGTCGCCGGCGCGCAGCTCCTCCTTGGAGATGTGCCGGCCGGAGGTCCACTGGCTGCCGGTGTAGTGCGGCAGCGAGATGCCGACCCGCTGGTAGGCCGCCATGACCAGGCCCGAGCAGTCGTAGGAGCTCGGGCCCTCCGCGCCCCAGACGTACGGCTTGAGCTGCTGCGTGAGCGCCCAGCGGGCGGCCTCGGCGGCCTTGCCGGAGCCGATCACGGGCAGGCTGACCCGCGTGGCCCTGGTGCCCGGCCGGCCGGCCTCGCCGACCGCGCGCCGGTAGAGGTTGCTCTCGACCTTGGCGACCATCGTCACGATCTTGTCGCGCTTGGCGCCGAGGTCGGCGACGAGCTTGCTGACCTCCGCCATGCGGGCACCGGCCTCGTCCCTGGCCCGCCTGGCCGACTCCATGGCGTCGAGGACCTGCTTGAGCTGCTCGCTCTGCTGCTGGGCCAGCGCGTACGAGGTGGCGGCGTGGTCGAGGAACCGCTCGGGGTCGCTGGAGCTGATGAAGGGCAGGGCCCGCCCCATGGTGCCGGAGATGTACTGGCTCTCGACCATCTGGGCGGCCTTGGCGCGCTTGGCCGCCAGGTCGGCCTCGCTGGCGGCCAGCGTCTTCCTGGCGGCCTCGGCCGTCTTCTTGGCGGACTTGAGCTTCTCCCGCTGGGCGTTGTACTGCTCGGCCAGCTTCTCGATGTCCACGTGCATCTGCTCGACCTGCTTGGCGAGCGAGTTCAGGGACGGCTCGGGGTCGGCCGCGGCAGGGGTGGCGCCGGCGAACAGAGCGGTGGCGGCGACGAGGGCGGTGCCGAGAAGGGCGAGACGGCGCGGGCCGGTCTGTTGCGGAGGGCGGGCGTGTGTGCCCGCTGAGGTCCTCTCGCGACCGCGCGTACGCTTCACCAATCGGCTCCTCTCATCGACGCCTACCGGGTTAGCTGACGGGTTCGGGCCGGAGCAGCCCTACCGAGCCGGAGCTCGGACTCACCCCGGACGGCGCACGGGCGCCGTCGGCGGGTCCCCGGTTCCCCGCACCGGGGATTGGGCGCGTCTCCACGCGGGACGCGCGGGTGACATCGTCGCTGGACACTAGTGCACGTTGGGTTGGTGCTCAACCAGAACTGCCAACTCTGTAGAGGTTCAGCCACTGAAGAGTCACAAGGTGGTGTCCTGTCCCGTCGCTCACGGGCGACTTTACGCCCTGTTTGCCCCTGCTTGGGTCGCAGGTGGTCTCCGTGGTGTACGCCAGAGCGATATGCCGGATGGAGCGGGACAGGTGGGATTTTGGTAGGAGCCGTAATGGGATCTGTACGCTGGTAACCCATGGAGCAGGTCGCCGCAGTGACAGTCCCTGACACCGAGGTCGTGGTGCGGCGTGCCCGCACGTCCGATGTCAGGACGATCAGGCGCCTGGTCGACACCTACGCCGGTGCGGGCCAACGCCTGCTGGAGAAGGCCACCGTCACGCTGTACGAGGACATCCAGGAGTTCTGGGTGGCCGAGCGGGGCGGGCAAGTCGTCGGATGTGGCGCGCTGCACGTTCTCTGGGAGGATCTGGCCGAGATCCGCACGGTCGCCGTGGACCCCGCGTCCCGGGGGCTGGGGATCGGGCACCGGATCGTCTCCGCGTTGATTCGCACGGCGAGGGATCTGGGGCTCAGGCGGGTTTTCTGCCTGACTTTCGAGGTCGACTTCTTCGCCAGGCACGGGTTCCGTCCCATTCAGGGCACCCCCGTCTCACCCGAGGTCTACGCCGAGCTGCTGGCCTCGTACGACGAGGGCGTGGCCGAGTTCCTCGATCTCGAACACGTCAAGCCGAACACCCTGGGCAACACCCGCATGCTGCTCCATCTGACATCGGGTGACACAGACCTTGACCGACTGGAAAGGTGATTGTTGATACCTATGTCGATACGTTGGGCGGCACAGGCATGTGTCCTGACACGTGCCACATGCGCACGCGAAGCGAGGTGACACGGTGAGCACCGGACAGCCGCCGTATCCACAGGACGATTCCGGCGAGCACGCTCCCGGGTCTCCTCCCTACGGACAGCACAACCCCAACCGCTCCCACGGCGAGCCCGACCCCGACGCGACGATCGTGGGCTACCGGGCCGACGACTACGCCCAGCCCGGCTACGGTCAGCAGGCTCAGTCCCAGCCCGGCTACGGCCAGGCGCAGCCCCAGTACGGTCAGCCCGGCCAGCAGTACGGTCAGCCCGGCTACGGCCAGCAGGGCCAGCCGCAGCCCGGCTACGGCCAGCAGGACCCCTCCGGCCAGCAGTACGGGCAGCAGGGCTACGGCCAGCAGGGCTACGGCCAGCAGTCGCAGTATGGTCAGCAGCCCGGTTCGCAGCCCGGCTACGGCCAACCCGACTACGGTCAGCCCGGTCAGCAGTACGGTCAGCCCGGCTACGGCCAGCAGGCGCAGTCCCAGCCGGGCTACGGCCAGCAGGACCCCTCCGGC
Organism: Nonomuraea indica; assembly: GCF_002850745.1. Classification (GTDB taxonomy): domain Bacteria; phylum Actinomycetota; class Actinomycetes; order Streptosporangiales; family Streptosporangiaceae; genus Nonomuraea; species Nonomuraea indica. The sequence goes on along the minus strand of NZ_PJOK01000049.1, from coordinate 183,623 downwards.
CAGCAGTACGGGCAGCCGTCCTCCGGCCAGCAGTACGGCCAGCCCGGCTACGGCCAGCAGCCCCAGTACGGTCAGCAGCCCGGTTCGCAGCCCGACTACGGCCAGCCGAGCTACGGCGGCCAGCAGGGCCAGCCCGGCTACGGCCAGCAGCCGCCTTCGGGCCAGCAGTACGGGCAGCCCGGTTACGGCCAGCAGCCGCCTTCGGGTCAGCAGTACGGCCAGCCGGGCTACGGTCAGCAGGACCCGTCGGGTCAGCAGTACGGCCAGCCGGGCTACGGTCAGCAGGACCCGTCGGGTCAGCAGTACGGCCAGCCGGGCTACGGTCAGCAGGACCCGTCGGGTCAGCAGTACGGCCAGCCGGGCTACGGTCAGCAGGACCCGTCGGGTCAGCAGTACGGCCAGCCGGGCTACGGTCAGCAGGACCCGTCGGGTCAGCAGTACGGCCAGCCGGGCTACGGTCAGCAGGACCCGTCGGGTCAGCAGTACGGCCAGCCGGGCTACGGTCAGCAGGACCCGTCGGGTCAGCAGTACGGCCAGCCGGGCTACGGTCAGCAGGACCCGTCGGGTCAGCAGTACGGCCAGCCGGGCTACGGTCAGCAGGACCCGTCGGGTCAGCAGTACGGCCAGCCGGGCTACGGTCAGCAGGACCCGTCGGGTCAGCAGTACGGCCAGCCGGGCTACGGTCAGCAGGACCCGTCGGGTCAGCAGTACGGCCAGCCGGGCTACGGTCAGCAGGACCCGTCGGGTCAGCAGTACGGCCAGCCGGGCTACGGTCAGCAGGACCCGTCGGGTCAGCAGTACGGCCAGCCGGGCTACGGTCAGCAGGACCCGTCGGGTCAGCAGTACGGCCAGCCGGGCTACGGTCAGCAGGACCCGTCGGGTCAGCAGTACGGCCAGCCGGGCTACGGTCAGCAGGACCCGTCGGGTCAGCAGTACGGCCAGCCGGGCTACGGTCAGCAGGACCCGTCGGGTCAGCAGTACGGCCAGCCGGGCTACGGTCAGCAGGACCCGTCGGGTCAGCAGTACGGCCAGCCGGGCTACGGTCAGCAGGACCCGTCGGGTCAGCAGTACGGCCAGCCGGGCTACGGTCAGCAGGACCCGTCCGGTCAGCAGTACGGCCAGCCCGGTTACGGTCAGCAGGACCCGTCGGGTCAGCAGTACGGCCAGCAGCCCCAGTACGGGCAGCAGCCCCAGCAGGGCTACGGGCAGCCCGGCTACGGCCAGCCGGGCCAGTACGGGCAGCAGGGTTACGGGCAGCCCGCCTACGGCCAGGCGTACGGGAAGCCGGTGGGCGTGCAGCCTCCCGGCGCTCCCGCGCCGCTGGCCGAGTGGTGGCAGCGGCTGGTGGCGCGCATCATCGACGGCGTCATCTTCGGCGTGGTGACCTTCGTGGTGACAGCGATCTTCACGGGTCTCTTGGTCGCCACCTACAACTACGACAGCGGGCCCACGTCCGGCATGAGTGTCTTCCTCGTCGGGATCCTGGTGGCGCTGGTGCTCACGGCCATCTACATCGCCTACGAGTTCTTCATGACGAAGGCCAAGGGGCAGACCGTCGGCAAGATGGTCATGGGCATCAAGATCGTCCCTGTCGGCGGGCCGATGCTGGACGGTGGCCTGGCCACCGACGTGGCGCTCAAGCGGGCCGGTGTGACGTGGGGCGGTTACCTCCTGGCCGCGCTGCCCGTCACCTTCCTCGCGACGTTGCTCGCCTGGCTGGTCGTGGCCCTCAACGGCGCCTCCCAGCTCTGGGACAAGCCGCTGCAGCAGACCTTCGCCGACAAGGCCGGCGGAACGGTGGTGGTGAAGGTCAAGTAAGCCCTCCGGGGCACCGGACAGAGGTCGGCTGCTGGCCGGCCTCTGTTTTGTGTACCGGGGCCGTACCAAAATGGGAGACTGCCGGGTACGCCGATGGGCGGGGTGAGGTTATGGCCGGGACGCCGGCGGGCGCGGTGCCCGCGGAATGGTGGGAACGGCTTGCCGCGCGGCTCATTGAGGGCCTGGTCTTCGGAGTCTTCTATTACATTCTGTTCATCACGCTGTGGGGGGTCTTCCGGACTGTAGGGGTCCTGGACGTCTTCCACGGCCGGTTGCCGGGCATGTTCGCCTGGCTGCTCGCGGGGCTGGGTTATGCCGGCTACGACTGGTACGCCGTTTCCCGGGACGGGCGCACGTTCGGCAAGGCGATCATGAAGATTCGCGTCGTGCCGGACGACGTTCCGCGGTCGGCTCTGCTGAAACGCTCGCTTGTGTATCCGGGACCTGCCATGCTGATGGGCATTCCGGGCGTCAATGTGCTGGCCGGAATCTTCGCCTTCGCGGTCGGGATGCTCATCTTGATCGACAAGCCGCTGCAGCGTGGGCCCCATGACAGGCTTGCCGGAACGCTGGTCGTCAAAGATCTTCGTTGACCGGCGGGGATGCTGCCGGGGCTCCTTTCCGCAAAATTTTCGCTTGATCCGGTAAGGAGCCTGGAGAGACTGGCATTAGGCTATGGGGCATCTGGGTCGTCGATGTGGCGTCCCTGGCGCGCGTAGCCGCTCGGGCTGCCGCTATCGTCGGGTGCAGGCGGTTGTCGCCTAGTGCTGCATGAGGGCTGCTCATGCTCTGCCGCACCGCGTGGGCTTTAAGGGCGGCCCGGCCAAACCCCGTCCGCTGTGGAGGCGAGGACGAATGCAAGCCGTAACAGAGGTATTGTCAGCGCTCATCCCGCCGGCGGTCGTCGGGGGAGCCTTCATCTTTGGCGCGGTGAAGTTGCTGCGCGCCGAGGGGTCCTGGCGGCGTCCAAACCACCGGGATCAGGCCGAGTAGGGGCGACTGATCAGCGAGTCAGGGGAATCTCCGTACCGCTGAATTGTCTCCGCGCCTTTCCGGGTATATGTTTGGGCCAGCGAATGAACAATGCTCCGGGAAAGGATTGCGTAGATGGCCAAGCAGATCCAGGAGATTCTCATCGATGACCTCGATGGTGGCGAGGCCAATGAGACGGTCAGCTTCGCTATTGACGGCGCCTCCTATGAGATTGACCTCAGCGACCTTAACGCCAAGAAGCTCAGGGACGCCCTCTCGCCTTTCGTGCAGCACGCCCGCCGGGCCGGCGCCGTGTCCGCGCGGAAGAAGGGGCGTGGCGGGCAGCGTGCGATGAGCCGCGAGAAGAGCTCGGAGATCCGTCAGTGGGCCAAGGCTCACGGCCTGCCCGTGAGCGAGCGGGGCCGTATCGCCTCCACCGTCGTCGAGAAGTACGAAGCGGCTCACTGAACCGGCCGCTCGCGCTGACCATGCGCTTATGCCGCTCGCCTCGGACCCCGGCGAACGCCATAAGCGCATGATCATTTTCAGGGACCGTCCCGAATGCTGGACAGTCGATCGGTGAACGATCTTCAACTGCCCGTCTTTTGCGGGTTTTGGGCCTCCCGTCGTTCTCCTTCCCGTCCCCGAATGCCGTAGGCGCAAGCTCTTTTGCTCCGGCGCTCCACAAAAGACGTTTCTTCGGTCTGTCCCGTTCCAGGCGAGTCGACGTCGGCGGGCGACCCTTCCAGGGCACCGCCGTTCTGCGCGGCGCCACTCTCTTCCCCGCTCCCGTACGCTCCCCCTCCCGCCGGCTCGGGACGTCCGCCGAAGGCCACCCGGAACGGAAGGTGGGGCTCGTACGGACTCGTCACCGGCCGTTGGCGTTCCACCCACGCGGCACTGCCCGATTCCCCGGCGCGCTCACGCGAAACCGACGGGAATCTCGCGCGTCACTCCCTCAGCGCCCACAAGGCTGCTCCAGCGAAGGCCACCCGCCACCCACGACGGCTCCCGCGGTGAACCCTGGACGGCATGGGCGCGCACCCGTGAGACCAGGGCCGTGCGAGGCGAGAGACCCCCGGGTGCCCGCGCAGGCGACCTGCCGCCGGCAGCGTTCCGGGCCTTATCTCGATCGGATTGGCGGGGATTTGGGTCCGGCACGTAGGATGAGAACGTATGGGTTACGGACGCGACATCTCCGATGTACGAGCGAGGGCCGCCCTGGGTTTGCTCGCTCAAGCGTCCGAAGGCGATCCGTGTTGATCTGCCCGCGCCGAAGTGGTGATTTGCGACCACTTCCCCGAGATCCCCTAAACATCGTTCGCTTGCGGCGTATCGGGAACACGTCACGCCCGAACGGTAGTTGGATAGAGGGTGAACGCCCTGCTCTCGGGGAACGTCTCTGCTATAGAGCGTGTCAGCGGCAGTGGGCACGGTTCGCCGAGCCAGGGCTAGCATGCGGGATGACGGGACCGGATTAACCGGCCTGACTGACCGCTCTGTGAGGAGCGACGAGATGTTCGAGAGGTTCACCGACCGAGCGAGGCGGGTTGTCGTCCTGGCGCAAGAAGAAGCCAGGATGCTCAACCACAACTACATCGGCACTGAGCACATTCTTCTTGGTTTGATCCACGAAGGAGAGGGCGTAGCCGCCAAGGCTCTGGAGAGCCTGGGCATCAGCCTTGAGGGTGTGCGTCAGCAGGTCGAGGAGATCATCGGCCAGGGCCAGTCGGCTCCGTCGGGGCACATTCCGTTCACCCCGCGGGCCAAGAAGGTTCTTGAGCTGTCGCTCCGTGAGGCTCTGCAGCTGGGTCACAACTACATCGGCACCGAGCACATCCTGCTCGGGCTCATCCGCGAGGGTGAGGGTGTGGCGGCCCAGGTGCTGGTCAAGCTTGGAGCCGATCTCAACCGTGTCCGGCAGCAGGTCATCCAGTTGCTCCACGGTTACCAGGGCAAGGAGCCGGCCGCGGCCGGCGGTCCGCAGGAGTCGGCCCCGTCGACGTCCCTGGTGCTCGACCAGTTCGGCCGCAACCTGACCCAGGCCGCCCGCGAGGGCAAGCTGGATCCGGTCATCGGCCGCGAGAAGGAGATCGAGCGGGTCATGCAGGTCCTCTCCCGGAGGACCAAGAACAACCCCGTTCTCATCGGCGAGCCCGGCGTCGGCAAGACCGCCGTCGTCGAGGGGCTGTCGCAGAAGATCGTCAGGGGCGAGGTGCCCGAGACGCTGAAGGACAAGCAGCTCTACACGCTTGACCTCGGTGCTCTGGTGGCCGGTTCGCGCTACCGCGGTGACTTCGAGGAGCGCCTGAAGAAGGTCCTCAAGGAGATCCGCACCCGCGGCGACATCATCCTGTTCATCGACGAGCTGCACACGCTCGTGGGTGCGGGCGCCGCCGAGGGCGCGATCGACGCCGCCAGCATCCTCAAGCCGATGCTGGCCCGCGGCGAGCTGCAGACCATCGGCGCCACGACTCTTGACGAGTACCGCAAGTACCTCGAGAAGGACGCGGCGCTGGAGCGCCGGTTCCAGCCGATCCAGGTGGCCGAGCCCTCGCTCAGCCACACGATCGAGATCCTCAAGGGTCTGCGCGACCGCTACGAGGCCCACCACCGGGTGTCGATCACCGACGGTGCGCTGGTGGCCGCCGCGCAGCTGGCCGACCGCTACATCAGCGACCGCTACCTTCCCGACAAGGCGATCGACCTCATCGACGAGGCCGGCTCGCGGATGCGCATCCGCCGGATGACCGCTCCGCCGGACCTGCGCGAGTACGACGAGAAGATCGCCAACGTCCGCCGCGACAAGGAGTCCGCGATCGACGCGCAGGACTTCGAGAAGGCGGCTGCCCTCCGCGACCAGGAGAAGCAGCTCCAGCTCAAGCGCGAGCGGCGGGAGAAGGAGTGGAAGGCCGGCGACATGGACGTCGTGGCCGAGGTCACCGAGGAGCTCATCGCCGAGGTCCTGGCCACCGCCACCGGCATCCCGGTCTTCAAGCTGACCGAGGAGGAGTCGCAGCGCCTGCTCCGCATGGAGGACGAGCTGCACAAGCGGATCATCGGTCAGGACGACGCCATCAAGGGTCTGTCCCGGTCGATCCGCCGCACGCGTGCGGGCCTGAAGGACCCGCGCCGTCCGGGTGGCTCCTTCATCTTCGCCGGCCCGTCCGGTGTCGGTAAGACCGAGCTGTCCAAGGCCCTGGCGGAGTTCCTCTTCGGCGACGAAGACGCTCTGATCAGCCTGGACATGTCGGAGTTCATGGAGAAGCACACCGTCTCGCGGCTGTTCGGCTCGCCTCCCGGCTACGTCGGCTACGAGGAGGGCGGCCAGCTCACCGAGAAGGTGCGGCGCAAGCCGTTCTCCGTGGTCCTCTTCGACGAGATCGAGAAGGCCCACCCCGACATCTTCAACTCGCTGCTGCAGATCCTGGAGGACGGTCGCCTGACCGACGCCCAGGGCCGCGTGGTGGACTTCAAGAACACGGTCATCATCATGACCACCAACCTCGGCACCCGTGACATCTCCAAGGGCATCGGGGTCGGGTTCGCCAAGTCCAACGACACCGAGTCCAACTACGAGCGGATGAAGGCCAAGGTGCAGGAGGAGCTCAAGCAGCACTTCCGGCCCGAGTTCCTCAACCGTGTCGACGACATCGTGGTCTTCCACCAGCTGACGCCGGTCGAGATCATCCAGATCGTGGATCTGATGCTCGCCCAGGTCGACGCCCGGCTCAAGGACCGCGACATGGGCCTGGAGGTCTCGCCCGAGGCCAAGCAGGTGCTCGCCGACCGTGGTTACGACCCGGTGATGGGCGCCCGTCCGCTGCGCCGCACCATCCAGCGGGAGCTGGAGGACGCGCTGTCGGAGAAGATCCTGTACGGCGAGCTCCGTCCGGGGCAGGTCGTCAAGGTCACCATCGAGGGCGAGGGCGACAACGCGAAGTTCATCTTCACCGGTGAAAACGCGTCCACCCACGTCCCCGACTCGGCCGCGGCGATCGCCGGCTCGATCCAGAACTGACGGCCGCAGGTTCGTCCGAAACCCCCGGGTGATCATTCACCCGGGGGTTTTCGCTTTCCCTCTGGCGTGGGGTGGGTGCTTCACCTGGCCGGGGTCGGTCTGGCCGGGCGCACCGCCTTGCTGGCCGCGACGACAGCGCCGGGTGGCGTCCGCGAGCCGGTCGCGTACGAGGGGCGGGCCGGTGCCCGACCGCTCCAGCCGGCCCGCTGGAGGGCTTGCCGAGCGGTGGCGCCGCATGCCGAACCTTGCCGAACCACGACCGCTATCGTGACCTGATCGTGATCCTGCGCTCCGTGTCCAGTCGGTCACGGAGAGAGGCAGTGTTGCCGAATTGTTGGACGGGAAGGTGATTTGCGACGCCGGGTAGTACTACACTGCGTAGAGCGCTGCCAAGCCTGTCCCAAATAGGCCACAAGATCGCTTGTCTGGGATGAGGCTGCTCCCTGGGGAGTATGCGGCAGTCAACCCAGGGCGGACGCGTTGCTTCGCCCCGATCGGGCAAGCTCGACAGGTCCCGCGCGATCCCGAGACGGGCCGCTGGGACGCGACAAGCTCAAGCCGTGGAGGAAACCGATGCGCCTGCGTCACGACGACGGAACGCTCGTTCACCTCGCCTACAACGCGGGCGTACACCCAGCCGAGGACCTGGAGAACCTGATCGCGCACCTGACCCGCTACGCGGTGCCGGTGCGCAAGCGGCTCGGGGTCGAGCGGATGGGCATCGGTCTCTGGCTGTCGCCCGCCGTGGCCGACCACCTCACGGCCGACCGGATCGAGCTCGTACGGCTGCGCCGCTCGCTGGAGGAGCGCGGCCTGGAGGTCGTCAGCCTCAACGGCACCGGCGGCCGCAACCAGGAGGTGCCGGGACCCGACTGGGCCAAGCCCGAGCGCTACCGCTACACGATGGCGCTGGCCAAGATTCTGGCGTTCCTGCTGCCGGAGGACGTGCGGTTCGGCAGCATCTCGACCATCCCGATCGGCTGGCGGCGTGACTGGCCGGCCGACCTGCACGCCATCGCCACCCGCCGCCTGGAGCGCCTGGCACGTGAGCTGCGCGGCATCTACAGCGTGACGGGCAAGACGATCCGTGTCGGGTTCGAACCGTGGCCCGGGTGCGTCCTGGAGACCACGGAGCAGGCGCTGGAGCGGGTCTGCGGGATCGACTCCGAGCATCTCGGCGTCTGCCTGGACGCCTGCCACCTCGCGTGCGGCTCCGAGGAGGCGGGTGAGGCCCTGCGCGGGCTCGCCGCGGCCGGGGCGCCGGTGGTCAAGCTGGGCCACGTGCACAACCACACCGGTGAGACGCCCAGCACGGGCGCGGTGCTGCACGACACGCTCACGGCCATGCTGTCGGGAGCGGTGAGCGGCAACGCCCACATCGAGGTGGAGACGCACAACCTGGTCGTTCCGGGGCGGGCCAAGGGGCCCGGGGCGCTGGTGTCGGTGCTGGCGCAGGAGCTCGACTGGGCGCGCACCAACCTCACCGGCCTGGGTCTGCAGCTCGCCGCCTGACCCGTTCGCCCCGTCACAGGCTGCCGAACCAGCCGGGCGTGTCGAGGCGGAAGAGGTCGGGCGGGGTGACCTTGCGCAGGTCGGCCTCCAGCGCCAGCAGACGCTCCTCGCCGAGCTCGTCGGCCCAGCGGCGGCGGAGCACGTCGAAGCCGTGGGCCGACAGGCGCAGGGCGTCGAGGCCGCGCGGGGTCAGCCGGACGAGCTTGCGCCGGGTGTCGGCCGGGTCCACGGCGCGTTCGACGTAGCCGGCCCGTTCCAGGGTCTCGATGGTCTTGCCGGCCGCCTGCTTGGAGACGCCGAGCGTGCGGCCCAGCTCGACGGCTGTCGTGCCGCGGCCGATGGCCTGCATGACGAAGCCGTGCATGGGCCGCAGCTCGGGATGGCCCTGGCGGGCCAGCTCGGCGTGCAGCTCGTCGATGAGCACCCGGAAGCCCAGGAGGAGCAGGAGCGGCAGCTCGAAACCGGGGGAGTCGCTTGACACGATAGACAACCTGGTTAACTATATGGACAACGTTGTTGTCTATCGTAGCGGGAGAAGCACATGACTGTCATTCGTGGCACCGAGGCGCGCAGGTCGGAGACGGCGAACGGGGTGATGACCACGTTCGCCTCGCCCACCCAGGGCGGCGCGTCCCGGTCGCTGTGGCGGGTGGACGCCAGGCCGGGCGCCGAGGGACCGGCGCACGACTTCGACGCCGAGCAGGTGTGGACCTGGCTGACCGGGTCGGCCACGGTCGAGCTGGGCGGCGAGACGTACCAGGTCACGGCCGGCGACACCGTGGTGATGCCGGCCAGGACCGTCCGGCGCGTGCTGGCGGACCCGGACGAGGGCTACGCCGCCGTCGTCACCGCGCCGGCCGGAGCCAGGGCGCTGGCCGCCGACGGCGACGGCGACTACGGCGTGCCGCCGTGGATCGCCTGACGCCGGTCAGCGGAGCTGGATGCCGATGACGCAGGTGTCGTCGTCGGTGTCGGACTTGCTGTAGGTGAGCAGGTGGTCGAGCCGCTGTTCGAGGGACGGCACGGCGGCCGTGGCCACGCTGAGGAGCTGCCGCTGCGACTGCTCCAGGCTGCGGTCCTTGCGCTCGATCAGGCCGTCGGTGTACATGAGCAGGACGTCCTCCTTCTCCAGCCGGAGGCTGCCCTCCTCGTAGTGCGCCTCGGACAGGGCGCCGAGGAGCACGCCGTCGATCATCGGCAGCTCCCGGGCCTCGTCCGCGCGGACCATGATCGGCGGGAAGTGGCCGGCCCTGGCCCAGCGCAGCGTCCGGGTCTCCGGGTCGAACAGCGCGCAGATGGCCGTGGCGGTGACCTGCTCGGTCAGGTGGTGGGCGACCAGGTTGAGCCAGGTCAGCAGCTGCGCCGGGCCCGCCCCGGTGGCGGCCAGGCCGCGCAGCGCGTTGCGCAGGATGACCATGCCGGTGGCCGCGTCGATGCCGTGGCCGGCCACGTCGCCGACCGACAGCAGCACCTGCTTGGACGGCAGGATCACGCAGTCGTACCAGTCGCCGCCGACGAGGTGCTCCTCCTCGGCCGGCCGGTACCGTACGGCGATCTTCAGGTCGAACGCCTCGATCGGGCCGTGCGTGGGCGGCATGATGGCGTGCTGGAGCTGCAGCGCGAGACGGTTGCGCTCCGCGGCCTGCTGCTCGGAGTGGGCGAGCTGGTCGCGGGTTGCGGCCAGCGCCACCTCTGTCCAGTGCTGTGCGGAGATGTCCTGGTACGCGCCCCGGATGCTGCGCAGCGCGCCGTGGGCGTCCAGCACCGGCTCGGCGACCACGCGGATGTGCCGGGAGACCCCGTCGGTGCGCTGCATCCGGAAGGCCGTGGACGCGGGCAGACGGTGGTGCAGCAGCGTGCGCAGGAACCTGCGGATGGCCACCCCGTCGTCCGGGTGGGCGTGCTGCGGCAGCAGCTGCAGGGAGATGGGGCTGGCAGTGGGCGGCAGGCCCAGCAGGGTGTAGAGCTGGGCGTTCCAGGTGATCTCGCCGGTGACGACGTTCTCCTCGAAGCCGCCGATCCGGCCCAGGCGCTGGGCGTGCTGGAGCAGGCCGGCCACCCGGGCCGCCTCGTCCAGGACGCGCCAGATCAGCAGCACGCTCTCGCCGTGCCGGCTGATGCTGACGTCGGCGACGGCGGTCAGCGGCACCTGGTCGATCAGCGCCATCAGCGGCATCCGTTCGGCCCGGAACGGCTCGCCGGTGGCGTGCACGTGCTCGATCTTCTCGTACAGCCCGCCCTCGCCGGCGGCCATCGGATACGCCTCCAGCATCAGCGCGCCGCTGACCGCGCTGCGGGGGCGACCGGCGAAGTCGACGAAGTCGGTGTTGAGGTGCTGGATGCGGAAGTCGGCCAGCTCGCCCTCGTCGGTCAGGTGCGGGCGCAGGATGAGCGCGGGGTCGTGCAGGCCGTTGGCCAGGTCCACCAGCTCGGTGTCGGGCGGCTGCGGCGCGATCACCGGATGCGACTCCAGCGTGTGGGCCACCAGCTCCGCCAGCGCCTCCACCTGCCGGCGGATCGCCGGTGGCTGCGGCGACAGGGGATGCGGCCAGCCGATCTCCAGGACGCCCAGGATGCGCCCCCCGGTGCCGGCGGGCACGGTGACCCGGCCGGCCCGGTCGCCGGGCTGGTGGCCGATCGACGGCAGGCCCACCTCCGACAGGTCCTCGAACCACACCGCCGACCGGTCCACCAGAGCATGCCGGGCGGGTGTGGCGACCCCCGGCGGCACGTACCGCCAGCGCATCGCCTGCCCCGAGGCGAACCCAGCCGAGCCGGCCAGGGTGAGCGAGCCGTCCGTGCCGGCGGCCCACACGGCGACCACCGACGCGCCCAGCGGGGCGAGCGCGTGCTGCAGCAGCGACTCGCTGACCGCCTGGGTGTCGCGCGCGGCCAGGACGCCGCTCTCGGCGGTGCGCAGCCGTACGGCGAGGGAGGGGTCGGCCTGCTCGGCGGGCTCGCCCGCCGGCGCGCCGGGCTCGACGGCGGCGACCACGAAGTGGCTGGCGACCTCGGTCAGCTGGTCCTGGGCCGCCTGGTTGACGATGTCGGCGGCGAGTTCGAGCTGGGAGAGCTGGGCCTGCTCGGCGAGCGCGGAGAGCTGGCGGGCCGCCTCAGCGGGGTTGCACCGCAGCCGCTCCACCAGGATGCCCTTGGCCAGCTCGATCAGGGCCCGGCCGTCGGCGGCGGCGTGCGCCTCGCGCACCTCGCGGCGCAGCCGCTCCACGGTGGCGGCCAGCCGCCCGAGGCCGGCGCCCTTGTCGGGGCGTTGTTCGGGCTCGTGCACGTGCTACTCCTCGGGCGGTGGATGGGCGGCTTGCTGGGCGGGAGACAGGTCGCCCGGTGCTACGACGTCAGCCAGCGCTGGATGCGGGCGAGCAGGTCGCTCGCGTCCACGGGCTTGGTGACGTAGTCGCTCGCACCGGAGGCGAGGCTCTTCTCCTGGTCGCCCGGCATCGCCTTGGCCGTCACCGCGATGATGGGCAGCTCGGCGTACTGGGGCATCTGGCGGATGGCGGCGGTGGCCGCGTAGCCGTCCATCTCGGGCATCATGACGTCCATCAGCACGATGTCGATCTCGGGGTGCGAGGTGAGCACCTCGATGCCCTTGCGTCCGTTCTCGGCGTGGAGCACCTGCAGGCCGTGGATCTCCAGGATGCCGGTCAGCGCGTACAGGTTGCGCGCGTCGTCGTCGACGACCAGCACCGTGCGTCCGGCCAGCGTGTCATCGACCCGCTGGGCGACGGGCCGGTGCACCTCCTCGTGCCGCACCAGCGGCAGCACGTCGCCCGGCTCCTCCGCCGACAGGTGCAGCGCGATCCGCTCGCGCAGCTCGTCGAGGCTGGACAGCAGCTCCAGCGGCTGGGTGCCGGTGCGTGCCTGCAGGTCGGACTCCTGGCGGGGGTCCAGCCGCCAGTTGTTGTAGGCCAGCACCGGGACCCCGCTCAGGGCGGAGTCGCCGTCCATGTCCTCCAGGAAGCGCAGCGCCGCCCCGTCGGCCATGTCGAGCTCCAGCACGATGCAGTGGTAGGCCTGCGCGGCCAGCGCGGCGGCGGCCTCCTGGACCCCGACGGCGGTGACGACCTCGATCGGGCCGCGCATGTCGCCCAGGTCGCGGTTGTTGGCCAGGTCGCCCACCGCGCTCTCGGCCACCAGCGACAGCAGACCCCGGTTGCGGTCCTCGATCACCAGGAGCCGCCGCTGCTGCTGGTGCTGCGGCTGCGGGGCGGGCGGCAGGGCGGACACCGTCTCAGCGCCGCGGGCGGGCCGCTCGGGCCCGGCGGCGCCGGACGGCAGCTCCTCGAAGTCGGGCCGCGCCACCGGCAGGTAGAGGGTGAAGACGCTGCCCTTGCCCGGCGCGCTCTGGGCGGTGATCGCGCCGCCGAGCAGATGGGCGATCTCCCGGCTGATCGACAGGCCCAGCCCGGTGCCGCCGTACTTGCGGCTGGTGGTGCCGTCGGCCTGCTGGAAGGCGCCGAAGATGGCTTCGAGCTGCGGCTCGGCGATGCCGATGCCGGTGTCCTTGATCCGGAAGGCGATGGAGGCGCCGTGGGCGCGCACCGGCGACGGCACCTCGCTCGGGGCCGCCGGCTCGATGTGCAGCTCGACGCTGCCCGCCTCGGTGAACTTCACCGCGTTGGACAGCAGGTTGCGCAGGATCTGGCGGAGCCGGGAGTCGTCGGTCAGCACGTCCACCGGCACGCCGGCCGCGGTCGAGACGACGAAGTCGAGGCTCTTCTGCGTGGTCATCGGGCGGAAGGTGGCCTCGATGTCGTCGAGGAGCTGCCGCAGCGGGACCCGTTCGGGCGCGATGTCCATCTTGCCCGCCTCGACCTTGGACAGGTCGAGGATGTCGTTGATGAGCTGGAGCAGGTCGGAGCCGGCCGAATGGATGATGCTGGCGTACTCGACCTGCTTGGGGGTGAGGTTGCGCGTGTGGTTCTGCGCCAGCAGCTGGGCGAGGATGAGCAGGCTGTTGAGCGGGGTGCGCAGCTCGTGGCTCATGTTGGCCAGGAACTCGCTCTTGTACTTCGAGGCCAGCGCGAGCTGCTGGGCGCGCGTCTCCAGCTCCTGCCGGGCCTGCTCGATCTCGAGGTTCTTGGTCTCGATGTCGCGGTTCTGGCTGGCCAGCAGGGCCGCCTTCTCCTCCAGCTCGGCGTTGGAGCGCTGCAGCTCCTCCTGCTGGTTCTGCAGCTCCTCCGAGCGAGCCTGCAGCTCGGCGGTGAGCCGCTGCGACTCCACGAGCAGCTCGTCGGTACGGGCGTTGGCGATGATCGTGTTGACGTTGACGCCGATGGTCTCCATCAGCTGGTCCAGGAACGCCCGGTGCACCGGGGTGAAGGCGTAGAGCGAGCCCAGCTCGATGACGCCGAGCACCTGCTCCTCCACCACGATCGGCAGCACGATCACGGAGGCGGGGGTGGTGTGGCCGAGGGCCGAGGAGATCCGGACGTAGCCGGCCGGCACGTCGTCCATCGCGATCGTCCGGCGGGCGCGGGCGGCCTGGCCGACCAGCGACTGGCCGAGCTTGAAGCGGGTGGGCCGCTCGGCGTCGTCGCTGTAGCCGTACGCGCTGATGAGCTCCAGCTCGACGCCCGCGGGCGCGTCCTCGGCCAGGAAGAACGCGCCGTACTGGGCCGAGACGAGCGGCGCCAGCTCGTTCATCACCAGCTCGGCCACGGCCGACAGGTCGCGGTGGCCCTGCATGAGGCCGGAGATGCGGGCCAGGTTGGACTTGAGCCAGTCCTGCTCCTGGTTGGCCCGCGTCGTCTCGCGCAGCGAGCCCACCATCGAGTTGATGTTGTCCTTCAGGTCGGCCAGCTCGCCCTCGGCGTCGACCGTGATCGACCGGGTCAGGTCGCCCGAGGTGACGGCGCTGGTCACCTCGGCGATGGCGCGCACCTGGCGGGTGAGGTTGCCGGCCAGCTCGTTGACGTTCTCGGTGAGCCGCTTCCAGGTGCCGGAGACGCCCTCGACCTCGGCCTGGCCGCCCAGCCGGCCTTCGCTGCCCACCTCGCGGGCCACGCGGGTGACCTCGGCGGCGAACGAGGAGAGCTGGTCCACCATGGTGTTGATGGTGGTCTTGAGCTCCAGGATCTCGCCGCGGGCGTCCACGTCGATCTTGCGGGTCAGGTCGCCCCTGGCGACGGCGGTGGTGACCTGGGCGATGGAGCGCACCTGGTTGGTCAGGTTGTCGGCCATCGAGTTGACGTTGTCGGTGAGGTCCTTCCAGGTGCCGGCCACGTTCGGCACCCGGGCCTGGCCGCCGAGCTGGCCCTCGGTGCCGACCTCGCGGGCGACGCGGGTGACCTCGTCGGCGAACGCCGACAGCGTGTCGACCATCGTGTTGATCGTCTGGGCCAGCGCGGCGACCTCGCCCTTGGCCTCGACGTTGATCTTCTGGGAGAGGTCGCCCTTGGCCACCGCGGTCGCCACCTGGGCGATGGAGCGCACCTGCCCGGTGAGGTTGGAGGCCATGAAGTTGACGTTGTCCGTCAGGTCCTTCCAGGTGCCCGACACGCCGCGGACGGTGGCCTGGCCGCCGAGCTGGCCCTCGGTGCCGACCTCGCGGGCGACCCGGGTGACCTCGTCGGCGAACGCCGACAGCTGGTCGACCATCGTGTTGATGGTCTCCTTCAGCTCCAGGATCTCGCCCCGGGCGTCGACCCGGATCTTCTGCGACAGGTCGCCCTTGGCGACGGCGGTGGTGACCTCGGCGATGCTGCGCACCTGGGCGGTCAGGTTGTCGGCCATGACGTTGACCGACTCCGTCAGCGCCTTCCAGGTGCCGGAGACGCCCTTGACGTCGGCCTGACCGCCCAGCCGGCCGTCCGTGCCGACCTCGCGGGCGACGCGGGTGACCTCGTCGGCGAAGGAGGACAGCTGGTCGACCATCGTGTTGAGGGTGTTCTTCAGCTCCAGGATCTCGCCCCGGGCCGAGACGGTGATCTTCTGCGACAGGTCGCCGCGGGCCACCGCCGTCGCCACCTGCGAGATGTTGCGCACCTGGGCGGTGAGGTTGCCGGCCATGTAGTTGACCGAGTCGGTGAGGTCGCGCCAGGTGCCGGCCACGCCCTTGACGTCGGCCTGGCCGCCGAGCTGGCCCTCGGTGCCGACCTCGCGGGCGACGCGGGTGACCTCGTCGGCGAAGGAGGACAGCTGGTCGACCATCGTGTTGACGGTGTTCTTCAGCTCCAGGATCTCGCCCCGGGCGTCCACGGTGATCTTCTGCGACAGGTCGCCCTTGGCGACGGCCGTGGTCACCTCGGCGATGCTGCGCACCTGGCTGGTGAGGTTGCCGGCCATGGCGTTGACCGACTCGGTGAGGTCCTTCCAGGTGCCGGAGACGCCGGGAACCTCGGCCTGGCCGCCCAGCCGTCCCTCGGTGCCCACCTCGCGGGCCACCCGGGTCACCTCGGAGGTGAACAGGGAGAGCTGGTCCACCATGCCGTTGAACACCTGGGCGATCTCGCCGAGCAGGCCGCCCGCGTCGTCGGGCAGCCGGGTGCCGAAGTCGCCGTCCCTGACCGCGGTCAGTCCGGCCAGAAGCTGGCGCAGCTCGGGCTCCATGGCCTTGCTGACGCCACGACCCGCCTTGTCCCGCGTCGTCGGACGCGCGCCGCTGGCCGCCATCTCGCCCATCTCCACTCTCACTCCAGTCAACGGCATGCCACGGCGCATACCAGCGCCTCATTATCGTCATCAGGGGCACAGCGGGCAGGCGAACAGCCTTCCGCTCCCGTGACTCTACCGGCCGAGTTGTGGGTGTTTCGCGAAGTTTGGGGACTAGCACCCTTTATTCGCAAGAGTGATATTCCTGTTGCGAATGGGCCTGCCGTCAGCCGTGAGGCAGCCGGAAGGTCCCGTCGGGCAGGTGCTCGGCCAGGCCGTCGGCGACCAGACCGTCCAGGGCCCGCTCGCGTTGCACCGCGTCGTCCCACACCACGTCGAGCGCCTCCTTGGGCACCGGGCCGTGCGCCGCCCGCAGCACGGCGAGCAGACGGCCCCGGCACTGCCGGTCGGTGCCGGCGTACGTCTGGCCCTTGCGCGCCGGGCCCGCGTGCGGCGGCTTGCCGGCCAGCCGCCACGCGCAGGTGTGCGCGATCGGGCAGTCGGCGCACCGGGGCGAGCGGGCCGTGCACACCAGGGCGCCCAACTCCATCACCGCCACGCCCCAGCGGGCCGCGCCCAGCTCCGGCAGCAACGCCTCCGCCAGCCGCCGCTCGGCCGCGGAGGTGGCCTGCGGCGGGTACTCCTCGGCCCGTACGGCGCGGGCGAGGACCCTGCGCACGTTCGTGTCGAGCACCGCGTGCCGCCCGCCGTAGGCGAAGCTGGCCACCGCGGCGGCGGTGTACTCGCCGACGCCCGGCAGCGCCAGCAGCGTCGCGTGGTCGGACGGCACCTCGCCGGCGTGCTCCTCGGTGATGGCCCGGGCGCAGGCGTGCAGCCGCAGCGCCCGGCGCGGGTAGCCGAGCCGCCCCCAGTGCCGCACCGCCTCGCCCGGCGGTTCGGCGGCCAGCGCCTTGGGCGTGGGCCACCGTTCCATCCACTCGCGCCAGACCGGCAGCACCCGCACGACCGGGGTCTGCTGAAGCATGATCTCGCTCACCAGCACGCCCCACGGCGTCGCGCTGGCGGCACGCCACGGGAGATCCCGGGCGTTGGCGTCGTACCACTCCAGAACGGGGACGTGTAGGAGGTTCGGCTCAACCACGCGCCCCAGCGTATTGCGAGATGGCAAGAGACGGCGTGTCGTCCACGTCAAGCAGCCACTCCGTCACCATGCTGTGCGTATGGATCCGGATACGATGCGTGACGGCGGCGACGGGGGTGGCGACGTCTACTGGCGGCGGCGCATGAGCGTGCTCATCGCCGTGCTGGTGGTCGTGGCCGTCGTGGCATGGGCCTGCTCCAGCGGGGGCGACGGGCCGCAGCGCTCCTCCAGCGCCGACTCCTCGGCGAGCGCCACCCCGGCCGCGGATCCCCTTCTCGCGGGACTGCGCACCCTCGCCCTCGGCACGGCGAGCCCCACGCCCACGCCGAACCCCACCCCCAGGACCACCGCCCCCGCCGCCAGGCAGAAACGCCCGGGGGAGCCGTGCGACGAGGCCGAGCTGGTGCTCAGCCTGCAGGGCAAGCAGGAGGTGTACGCGGCGGGCGCCTGGCCGAACTTCCTGGTGACGCTGGTCAACACCGGGCCGGTGATGTGCCGGGCCGACGTGGGGCCGCGGGCCGTGGAGGTCCGCATCACCTCGGGGGAGGACCGGATCTGGTCCACCTCCGACTGCGTGAGCGGGTCCGGCGCCGAGGTGCGCGAGCTGCAGCGGGGCGTGCCGTTCGTGCGCTCGGTCGACTGGGACCGGCGCCGCTCCACCGCCGACTGCCGCTCCGACCGCCCCACCGCCCTGCCCGGCACGTACGTGGCCGTGGCGCGCATGGGCAAGCTCAAGAGCCACAAGGGCGTCTTCCACCTGCGCTGACGACGCCGGGACGAGCCTGCCGGTCAGACGTAGCGTTCGAGGATCGAGGACTCGGCGAGGCGTGACAGGCCCTCGCGGACGCTGCGGGCGCGCGACTCGCCGACGCCGCCCACGGACTGCAGGTCGTCGATGCTGGCCGCCAGGAGCTTCTGCAGGCTGCCGAAGTGGTTGACCAGACGGTCGACGACGGTGGCCGGCAGGCGCGGCACCTTGGCCAGGAGGCGGAAGCCGCGCGGGCTCACCGCGCCGTCGATCTCGTCGTCGTGACCGAGGACGTGGGCGACGGCCGACAGGTCGAGCAGCTCGCTGCCCGAGAGCCGGTCGAGCTCGTGCATGGCGTCGGACAGGCGGCGGGCGCGCCGGGCCGGCGAGGCCGGGAGGTAGTCGCGCACGACCAGCTCGCGCTCGGAGTCGACGCCCGCCACCAACTCGTCGAGCTGGAGCGACAGCAGCCGCCCGTCGGTGCCGAGCTCGACCACGTAGCCCTTGATCTCGTCGGAGATGCGCCGGACCATCTCCAGGCGCTGGGCGACGGCCGCGACGTCACGGACCGTCACCAGGTCCTCGATCTCCAGCGCCGACAGCGTGCCGGACACCTCGTCGAGGCGGTGCTTGTAGCGCTCCAGCGTCGCCAGGGCCTGGTTGGCCTTGGACAGGATGGCCGCCGACTCCTCCAGGACGTAGCGGATGCCGTCGAGGTAGAGGGCGATGATCCGCATCGACTTGCTGATCGCGATGATCGGCAGGCCGGTCTGCCGGGCGACGCGCTGGGCGGTGCGGTGGCGGGTGCCCGACTCGTCGGTCGGGATGCCGGGGTCGGGGACGAGGTGCACGGCGGCCCGCACGATCTTGTGATCGTTGCTCACCACGATCGCGCCGTCCATCTTGGCCAGCTCGCGCAGCCGGGTCGCCGAGAACTCGACGTCGAGCTCGAACCCGCCGCTGCACACCTGCTCGACGAGGCTGTTGTAGCCGAGCACGATCAGGCCGCCGGTCTGCCCGCGCAGGATCCGCTCCAGACCGTCGCGCAGCGGCGTGCCCGGAGCCACCGCGGCCAGGGCTTCGCGACGGCGGTCGTCCAGACTCCTGTCGTTTGGCACCAGACCCCCGTGTCGTTCGTCACGCCCAGCTTAGCGGCGCTATGTGACGTGTGTGAGAGCGTCCCAGACGTTCTCCGCCTCCACCACCTCGAATCCCGGGGCGAACGCCACCGGCCCCACCCGCACCAGGGACCGCTGACCGTTGCGCTTGCCGCCGCCCTCGTCGAGGGAGCCCGCGGGCACCAGCCCGCGCCGGAACCCGAGCCGCGCGGCCTCGCTCAGCCGCCGGCGGACGTCCTTGACCGGGCGCAGCTCGCCCGCCAGGCCCACCTCGCCGAGCGCCACCAGCCCCGCCGGGAGCGGCTTGTCGCCGGCGGCGCTGGCCACGGCGAGCATCACCGACAGGTCGACGGCCGGGTCGGCCAGCTTGATGCCGCCCACGGTCGCGGTGAACACGTCGCAGCCGCCGAGCTTCGCGTTGAGCCGGCGCTCCAGGACGGCCAGGATCATCTGCACCCGATAGGTGTCGAGCCCCGAGGAGGTGCGCCGGGGCTGCTGCGCCTCCGTGCGCGCCACCAGCGCCTGCACCTCGGCGGGCAGGGGGCGGGTGCCCTCGACGGTCACCGTCACGCAGGTGCCGGGCACCGGGCTGCTGCGCCGCGAGACGAACAGCCCGCTCGGGTCGGTGATGCCCTCGATGCCCCGCTCGTGCAGGTCGAAGCAGCCGACCTCGTCGGTCGGGCCGTAGCGGTTCTTGATCGCGCGGACCATGCGCAGCCGGGAGTGCCGGTCGCCCTCGAAGTTGAGCACCACGTCGACGAGGTGCTCCAGCGTGCGCGGCCCCGCGATGGAGCCCTCCTTGGTGACGTGGCCGACGAGCACCGTCGCCATGTTGCGCTCCTTGGCCAGCCGCACGAGGTTGGCGGCGACCTCGCGCACCTGGGTGACGCCGCCGGGCACGCCGGTGGCCTGCGCGGAGCCGATGGTCTGCACCGAGTCGACGACGAGCAGCCGGGGCTGCACCTTCTCGACGTGGGTGACCAGCGCCGACAGCTCGGTCTCGGCGGCGAGGTAGAGGCGGTCGCGGATCGCGCCGATGCGGTCGGCGCGCAGCCGCACCTGTGCGGCCGACTCCTCGCCCGTGACGTAGAGGACGGTCTCGCCCTCGGCCATGCGCGCCGCGGCCTCCAGCAGCAGCGTGGACTTGCCGATGCCCGGCTCGCCCGCCAGCAGGATGACGGCGCCGGGGACCAGGCCGCCGCCGAGCACCCGGTCGAGCTCGGCCACGCCGGTGCTGCGCGCGGCGGCCACCTCGGCCTTGACCTGGCCGATCGGCATCGCCGGGGCCGTGGTGGCGCCCGCCTGGACGACGTTGACGCCGGCGCGGGCGCCCTCCTCGTCGACGGTGCCCCACGCCTGGCACTCGCCGCACCTGCCCACCCACTTGGTGGTGCGCCAGCCGCACTCGGCGCAGCGGTATCCGGGCTTCGGGGCTGTCTTGGCCATGCGGAGCAGGCTAGCGGTCCGCGCCGACAATCCGCGGCGCCGACGGCGCGCGCCGGGTCAGGCCAGGCCGAGGTCCGAGACGAGCATGCGCTTGGGGCGGGCGCCGACGACCTGCCTGACGGGCTCGCCGTCCGCGAACAGCAGCAGCGTCGGCAGGCTCAGCACGCCGTAGCGGGCCATGATCGTGGGGTTCTCGTCGGTGTTGAGCTTGCCCACGGTCAGGCCGTGCTCGGCCTCGATCTCCGCCAGCACCGGAGCGACCATCCGGCAGGGCGGGCACCACTCGGCCCAGAAGTCCACGAGCACCGGCCTGTCGCTCTGCAGCACCTGCTCGTCGAAGTTGTCCGCGGTCAGCGTGATCATCGTTCTCCCTTGAAGAAGCAGCCGGCGCACGACTCGCCGAGCTGGGCCGCCACCTCGGCGCGGCGGGCGAGCAAGACGCGGATCTCGTCGTCGATCTCGGCCAGCTTGCGCCGGTAGACGGCGACGGAGTCGCCGCAGGCGCCGCCCGAGCCGTGCCCGGCGCGCAGGCAGTCGACGAACGGCCGGGTGTCCTCCAGCGTGAAGCCGACCGACAGCAGCGAGCGGATCTCGGCCACCAGCCGGATGTCGTCCTCGGTGTACTCGCGGTAGCCGTTGGCCCCGCGCCGGGCGGTGAGCAGGCCGTGCTGCTCGTAGTAGCGGAGCGAACGGGTGCTCACTCCCGTACGCCCGGCCAGCTCTCCGATGCGCATGCCACCACCGTAAACATTGACACCGGCGTCAAGGTCAAGCCCTAGAAGTGCCGCCAGCGCAGCACGTTCGGATAGGCCAGCTCCAGTCCGGGCGTCTCGGCGATCGCCTGCTCGGCCACCTTCGGCGCGAACTCGATGCGCAGCACCGCCTCCAGGTCGGCGCGCCGCTCGAACACCATCCGCAGGTCGAGCGGCTGCCGCTGCCAGCCGTGCCGGTCCCAGAAGGCCTCCACCTCGCGGACGGAGTAGCCGGGCACCGTGCGGGAGAACCACCGGCCGAACGCTCCACGGCTCGCGTCCAGGTCGATGACGAAGGCCGCGCCGCCCCGCCGCACCACCCGCGACAGCTCGCGCAGGCCGGGCTCGCAGCCGGGGCCGAAGAAGTACGCCCAGCGCGCGACCGCCACGTCCACCGAGGCGTCGGGCAGCGGCAGGTCCTGGGCGGCGGCGGCGTGCACCTCGACGCCGGCCAGGTCGGCGCAGCGGCGGCGGGCCAGCGCAACCAGGTCGCCGTGCGGCTCCACGCCGATCACCCTGGCCGCCTCGGCCGCGAAGGCGGGCAGGTGGTAGCCGGTGCCGCAGCCGATGTCGAGCACCGTGCCGCCGGCCCACGACCGCAGCGCCCGCATGGCGGCGTCGGCCGCGCCGTCCGGGTCCACGGCGCGGTTCTCCAGCTCGTAGACCTGCGGCGTGTTCCAGATGTTGGGACTCGGGACGGCGCCTTTGGCGATCCGGGGCATGACCCAACCGTAGGGGTCGCGCGCCAGAACCGTGTCACCGGCTTAGGCTGGCAACGTGGCTGATGTCATCCGCGTGCCCAATGCGAAGATCGCATTGTCCACCGCCTCGGTATACCCCGAACGCACCCCCGACGCGTTCGAACTGGCCGCCCGCCTGGGCTACGACGGTGTCGAGATCATGGTCGGCGCCGATCCGGTGAGCCAGGACATCGACGTGATCGAACGGTTGTCGGACCACTACCAGGTGCCCGTGCTCGCCATCCACGCGCCGTGCCTGCTGGTCACCCAGCGCGTGTGGGGCCGCGACCCGTGGGCCAAGCTGGTCAGGGCGCGCAAGGCGGCCGAACGGCTCGGCGCCTCGACGGTGGTGGTGCACCCGCCGTTCCGTTGGCAGCGCGACTACGCGCGCGACTTCGAGACCGGCCTCGCCCGCATGCGCGAGGAGACCGACGTCACGTTCGCGGTGGAGAACATGTTCCCGCTGCGGGCGAGGAACAACGACGTGGTGCCCTACTCTCCCGACTGGAATCCCATCGACTACGACTTCCCGCAGGTCACCCTCGACCTGTCGCACACCGCCGTGTCCGGCTCCGACGCGATGGAGATGGCGACCAAGCTCGGTGACCGGCTGGCCCACCTGCACCTGGCCGACGGTCTCGGCGTGACCAACAAGGACGAGCACCTCGTGCCCGGCCGGGGCAACCAGCCGTGCGCGCAGATCCTCGAACGGCTGGCCGGCTCGGGCTACACGGGTCTGGTCGTGCTGGAGATCAACACACGCAAGGCGGCCAGCCGCTCCGAGCGGATCGACGACCTGGCCGAGGCGCTCGCGTTCGCCCGGCTGCACCTGGCGGCCTCCGCATGAGCGTGGGGCCGATGCGCGAGCTGGCCCGGGTGTTCGACGGGGTCGCCGACGCCTACGACGCGGGGCGGCCGTCCTACCCCGACGAGCTGTTCGCCGCGCTGGCGGAGGTGTCGGGGGTGGACCTGGCCGGGGCGACGACGGTCGACGTGGGCGCCGGCACGGGCATCCTGACGCGCGCCCTGCGGGCCCGCGGGTCGCGGGTGGTCGCGGTGGACCCGAGTGCGGAGATGCTGACCCGCCTGGTGTCCCGCTCCGGAGAGGAGGGCGGCACGACGGCCTCCGCCGCGGTGCGGGCCGACGGCAACGCGCTGCCGCTGGCCGACGGCGTGGCCGACCTGGTGACGTACGCGCAGTCCTGGCACTGGCTCGACCCGGTGGCCTCGATCGCCGAGGCGAGGCGGGTGCTGCGTCCCGGCGGCGCCATCGCCGGCTGCTGGAACCTCACCGACGCCCGGCAGGCCGAGTGGCTGGCCGCCCACGAGGCGCTGCTGGCCGAGGAGTGCCCGGCCTACTGGGGGCAGGCGCTGGAGGAGTGGTCGGTGCCGCCCATCGCCGAGGCGTTCGAGGTGGTGGCCGAGCGCTGGATCCCGTGGACCCGGCTGGCCGGCATCGAGGAGTTCCTGCTCGGCATGCGCTCCCACTCCTACATGGCCGAGCTGCCGCCGCAGGCGGCCGACGCGCTGGTGGAGCGGCGGCGCGCGGAGCTGCGCAGGACGTTCCCCGGCGGGGTGGTGTCGGTGCCGATGCGCGTCTACCTGGCGGTGGGCCGGTGACGACCCGGCGGCGGCCGGGCCGCAGGCCCGGTTCGGCCGACACGCGTGGCGAGATCCTGGCGGCGGCCCGGCGGGTGTTCGCCGAGAAGGGCTTCGACAAGGCCACGGTGCGCGGCATCGCGCGGGAGGCGCAGGTGGACCCGGCCCTCGTGCACCACTACTTCGCGACGAAGGAGGGCATGTTCGCGGCGGCGCTGCAGCTGCCGCTCAGTCCCGAGGTGGTCGTGCCGACGGTGCTCGACGGTCCGCGCGAGCAGGTCGGGGAGCGGCTGGTCCGGCTGATCCTGAGCGTCACCGCCGCGCCCGAGACGCGCGAGCCGATGCTCGCGCTCATCCGCTCGGCGATGACGCACGAGCAGGCGGCCGCGATGTTCCGCGAGTTCGTCTCCAACGCGCTGCTGCTGCGGGTGAGCCATACGCTGGACGTGCCGCACCTGCGCATCGAGGCGGCGTTCGCCCAGATGTTCGGCGTGGTGATGGCCCGCTACGTGCTCAGGCTGGAGCCGATGGCCAGCGCCGACCCGGAGGAGCTCGTCGAGCTGCTGGCCCCGACGATCCAGCGCTACTTCACGGGGTAGAGCACTGTTCCGGAGGGTCGGCGGCCCGTAGGGTGGGTCGCATTACCCCAGAATGTTACTCGTGGGTAGGATTCTGGGGTGACCTGGTCATTGCGTGGATGACCGGCGTCCGTACGCTGGCAGCCAACGTCGTCTGTGGGAGGGCCCGTGCTCTGGGTAGCCATCATCGGACTCATCATGACCGTCCTGGCGGTGGCCGCGGCCGGCCGTCGGACGATGTTCCTGTACAAGCTGGCCACCGTCGGCCCACCCGCCCCCGAGCGGGTCGAGTACGCCAGGGCGCACGCGGCCGACGAGGCCAAGGCGCAGCTCGTCGAGGTGTTCGGCCAGAAGAAGCTGCTCAAGTGGACGCCGTCCGGCGTGGCCCACTTCTTCGTCATGTGGGCCTTCTTCATCCTGCTGACCGTCTACATCGAGGCGTACGGCGCGATCATCCAGGGGGCGATCACCGGCCGGCCGGACTTCCACATCCCGCTCATCGGCCAGTGGGCGGTGCTGGGCTTCCTGCAGGACTTCATCGCGGTCGCCTGTCTCCTCGGCCTGGTGGCGTTCGCCGTCATCCGGGTCAGGAACTCGCCGAAGACGCTGGGCCGCAGGTCTCGCTTCTCCGGCTCCCACCTGGGCGGCGCCTGGCTCGTGCTGTTCATGATCTTCAACATCATCTGGACGCTCTTCCTGGCGCGCGGCGCGGCGGCCGCCAACGGCAACCTGCCCTACAGTTCGGGCGCCTTCGTCTCGATCGCCCTCGGCGACGTCCTCCCGGCCAGCCACCTGCTGGAGCAGATCGCGCTGCTCCTGCACATCGGCTTCATGCTGGTGTTCCTGGTCATCGTGGTGAACTCCAAGCACCTGCACATCTTCACCGCGCCGCTGAACGTGCTCTTCTCGCGCCGCCCCGACGCCCTGGGCGCCGCGCCGGAGCTGCGCGTGGACGGCAAGCCGGTCGACTTCGAGGACGAGGACCTCGACCCCGAACGGCTGGGCCGCGGCAAGATCGGCGACACGACGTGGAAGGGCTTCCTCGACTTCTACTCCTGCACCGAGTGCGGCCGCTGCCAGTCGCAGTGCCCGGCGTGGAACACCGACAAGCCCCTGTCGCCCAAGATGCTCATCCTCGACCAGCGTGACCACGCCTTCAAGGTGGCCCCGTACCTGCTGGCCGGCGCGTCCACGGAACACGCCGACACCGACGTGCTGGCGCTGCTGGAGAAGCCGCTCGTCGGCGAGGACGGAGTCATCCACCCGGACGTCCTGTGGTCGTGCACCAACTGCGGCGCCTGCGTCGAGCAGTGCCCGGTGGACATCGAGCACATCGACCACATCCTCGACATGCGCCGCTACCAGGTCATGGTCGAGTCGTCGTTCCCGTCCGAGGCGGGAGTGATGGTGAAGAACCTGGAGAACAAGGGCAACCCGTGGGGCATGTCCGAGATGAAGCGGGCCGACTGGATCGCCGAGCTGGACTTCGAGGTCGAGGTCGTCGAGGACAAGATGCCCGAGGACGCCGAATACCTCTTCTGGGTCGGCTGCGCCGGAGCCCTGGAGGACCGGGCCAAGAAGACGACCAGGGCCGTCGCCGAGCTGCTGCACATCGCCGGCGTGAAGTTCGCCGTGCTCGGCCCGATGGAGGCGTGCAGCGGTGACCCGGCGCGCCGCCTGGGCATGGAGTACCTCTTCAACATGCTGGCCCAGCAGAACATCGAGACCCTGAACGAGGCCGGCGTCAAGAAGATCGTCGCCACCTGCCCCCACTGCTTCAACACGCTGGCCAACGAGTATCCGCAGCTCGGCGGCACGTACGAGGTCGTGCACCACACGCAGCTGCTCGCCAAGCTGGTGGACGAGGGCAGGCTGACGCCGATCACGCCGATCGAGGAGAAGATCACGTATCACGACCCGTGCTTCCTCGGCCGCCACAACAAGGTCTACTCCCAGCCGCGCGACATCATGTCCAAGGTGCCGGGCGTGCAGACCCAGGAGATGCACCGCCACAAGGACCGCGGCTTCTGCTGCGGCGCGGGCGGCGCGCGCATGTGGATGGAGGAGCGCATCGGCAAGCGCATCAACACCGAGCGGGTGGACGAGGCGCTGACCACCGATCCCGACACCGTCTCGACCGCCTGCCCGTTCTGCATGGTGATGCTCGGCGACGCCATCAACGAGAAGAAGAACAGTGGCGAGGCCAAGGAATCCCTTGAGGTCGTGGACGTGGCCCAGCTGTTGATCAAATCGGTCAAGACCCCTTCCTGACCCGCGAAAGTCGGACTCCTCCACAGCTCCTGTGGAGGAGTTCCGCATGTCAGGAGGCGGATGCGGAGAAAATCCGCCATCCACATAACGGGAAAATCACGGTAACCTCAACGACGCATGGCTTCATTCGACGGGGAGGGGGCTCGCGATGCGCGTCGTCGTCACAGACGCGGAAGTCACGCTAGCCGACGTGCTCTCCCTGAGACTCGCCATGGAAGAGCCGTTGGGGGACGGCACCGAGCTCGTGCTCAGACACCGGACCACGGGGGTCGAACGTGACGTGCTGCTCGGCACACCGGGAGCCCGGACGGGGGAGGCCAGCGTGGCCGTCTCGCTCGCGCCCCTGAAACTCACCGCCGGGCGCTGGGACACCTACCTGCGCCGCGACGGCAAGCGCACCCGGCTGCACAGCATCGACCCGGGCTTCTCGCTCGACCATCTCGACGCGTACGCGCTGTGCAAGCGGACCATGGCCTACCGCTCCTACCGCACGCGCAACGGCTACCTCGCCCTGAAGATCTCCGACGCCGAGCCGGTCGCCGAGGTGCGCGCGATCTGGTTCCGGGAGGGCCGCTTCGAGGTGACGGGGCTGCTGGCCTTCACCGGGCTGGCCGACGACGACGTGCGCCACGAGGCCCGGCTGTCGCTGCAGCGCAGGCAGTCCGACGGCTCCGTGCTGCGCGCCTCGGCCACCGTGCAGGGGGTGCGCTTCCACGCGGCGTTCTCGCTGGTGGACGTGCTCGCCGCCGATCCCGGCGGGTCCGGCACGTGGGAGCCCTCGCTGGAGGTGGAGGGCGTGACCCGGCCGCTCAAGCTCGGCTCGCGGCTCGACGACGTCGACGGCAAACGCCGGCGCCTGCACTACCCGTCGGCCCGGATCGACGGCGTGCCCATCCGGCCCTGCTACACCGCCGACGACGAGCTGCGCATCGAGGTGGGCGGGTGAGGATCAGCCTGATGCTCTCCTCCGCGTACGGCATGCGCGGCGACGTCCGCTCCACGCTCAACCTGGCCGGGGCCCTCGCCGAACGGCACGACGTCGAGGTGATCAGCATCAGGCGGCACCGGGACAAGCCGTTCTTCCCCGTGGCGCCCGGGGTCACCATGCGTTCGGTGATCGACGTCAGGCCCGGCGTGCGCCACCTGCTGCCGCGCGGCCAGGTGCGCACCGAGGTCGCGCTGTGGCGGCTGCTGCGCGGGATCAGGTCGGACGTGCTGATCACGACCAGGCCGTCCCTGGGCGTCCAGGCGGCCAGGCACGCGCCGCGCGAGGTGCTCAAGCTGGCCCGCGAGTGGAGCCGCCCCTCGGTGCCCGCGCCGGTGAGAAGGTACTATCCCCGGCTCGACGCGGTCGTCACCGCCACCGAGAGCACCGAGGCCGAGTGGACGGGGCTGCTGGACGGCGGGCCGGCCGTGCGCACCGTGCCCGACGCGCTGCCGAGCGGGCCGTGGCCGCGCTCCCGGATGGACAACCGCATCGTCGCCGCCGGCGGCAGGTGGGTGCCCGTCAAGGCGTACGACCGGCTGATCAGGGCGTTCGCCACGGTGGCCGACAAACGGCCCGACTGGCGGCTGAGGCTCTACGGCGGCGGCCCCGAGGAGCGGCGGCTGCGCGAGCTGGTCCGCGACCTCGACCTGCACAACCACGTCTACTTCATGGGCACCACGCCCGACCTGGCGGGGGAGTTCGCCAAGGCGTCGATCGTGGCCAACACCTCGCGCAGCGGCGACCTGGGCATGACCGTGCTGGAGGCCATGGGGTGCGGGGTGCCGGTGGTGGCGTTCGAGGGGGCCAGGGGGCCGGCGGAGTTCGTGGCGACGGGCTACAACGGGGTGCTGGTGCCCGAGGCCGCCGCCGCGGACCTGGAGCTGCTGGCCGCGGCGCTCCTCGCGCTGATCGACGACGAGCGCAGGCGGCGCTCGCTGGCCGCCGGCGCGCTGGAGACCGCCGTCCGGCACGCCGCGGACGAGGTCGCCCCGCAGTGGGAGAAGCTGATCTCCGAGCTTCGCTGACACGATACGGGATCCGGGTATCGTGGAGGCATGCATGGCTACACCGCGGAGAAGCAGGCGTACCTGACGAGGCTCAGGCGGGTCGAGGGCCAGATCAGGGGCCTGCAGCGCATGGTCGACGAGGACGCCTACTGCATCGACATCCTCACCCAGGTGTCCGCGGCGACGCGCGCCCTGCAGGCGGTGGCCCTGGGGCTGCTGGAGGAGCACATCTCGCACTGCGTCGCGGACGCGATCAACAACGGCGGACCCGAGGCGGACGCGAAGGTCAAGGAGGCCTCGGCCGCGATCGCACGACTCGTCCGTTCCTGACGCGCTCCTGCGGTGATCCGGAGTTCATGCGGCGTCTCGATGGCGTCAAAGAGCTGCCGGGGACGAATCCGCCAGCAGAAAGATCGCTTGAATGACTAGTCATCTGGGATGAAGTCAGCCATGCCCCAACGCGGTCCCGGACTCCTCAGGAGTCCGGGACCGAATGTGTTGATCTTTTTCAGGCCGAAGTCCGCAATCCGAGCGCGTCGTCGAGCTCGTCCAAGGTCAGCCGCCGCTCGCTGATAGCGACAGCGGTAAGCACCTCGGCGTAGAGCGCAATCTCGTCCAACGCGACACGGTCGTGGACCCGAGAGTCCAGGTCGTCGTGCCCCACCGCGTCGTCCTTCCTTCCGCAGCCCACACCCTCTACGAGGTTACGGCGGAGGCCTCTTCGGCGACATGGCCCATCGGAGTCATTCCTTTCGGCGTCACCCTGGCCCCACCGGGATCATTTCCCGAAGCAGAGATCACAATTCAGCGAATTGTCTGCTGTCTAGAGTGATAAGGGGATATGGGCGAGGTAAGGGGGAAATAGCGGTGTTAGTGGTTTAGGGGTGGATGTCGTCGCGTTCGTGGACGATCCGCAGCACGAGCGCCGACTGCCCCGCGAACCCGCGATCCGGCACCCGCGCCCCACTCACGCCGCGCCACGCCAGTCCGGCGGCGTACGCGGCCCCCAGCACCGCCGCCGCGCTCGCCCGGTCGGGCGGCTCGATCTCGAACCCCGACACGACGGGCCGGTGCGGCATCCGCGACAGGGCCTCCCGCGCCTTCCTGGCCGCCGCCGGCACCGCGCTGACGCCCCACCGCGTCTTGAACCCCCCTACCCGCCCCACCCCACCCGGTACGGCACCCCCAGGCCCCGGAGTCCCAGGTACCGGGCTGCCAGGCACCGGGCTGCCAGGCATCGGGGTCCCAGGCACCGGCGTCCCGTCGGTCCCGTGGGTCCCGGTTCCGGGCATGCCGGTTCCGGGCATCGGGGTCCCGTGGGTCCCGGTTCCGGGCATGCCGGTTCCGGGCATCGGGGTTCTGGGCGTCCCGGCCGCAGGCATGCCGGTTCCGGTCCTGGGATGCCCCGGCCCCGCACCGGCGCCGGGCGCGCGCTCACCGGCGCGGGACTCACGGGCCGGGTGCCGGACGCCGCCGGGACCGCCTGTCGGGCCGGAGACCGCGGGACGGCCCGTAGCGGTGCCGCCGCCCGCTCCGGTGGGGTCTCCCGCCCGCCCGTCCCACCAGGCGCCTGAGGGATGCCCGGCACCCGAGGCGGCCGGACCCGTGAAGTGGCCGGTGGCGGGGATGCCCGGACCGGCGGACGCTGTCCCGCCGGTCGGCTGGGCGTGGCCTGGGGGGTGGGACGGGCCGGTCGGACCGGCGGTGGGGCGGTGCGGCGGGGGGAGCGGCTGGGCGGGGCCGAGGACGGGAAAGCCGTCGGGCTGGGTGGCCTCGGCGGCCGAGGTGCCGGTGAGCCCCGCGCGGGACAGTTCGTCGTAGGCGTGCCTGAGCCGGTGGTCGAGCATCCCCGGCAGCAGCCCCTTGGAGTCGGACAGGTCCGCGAGCAGCGTCGCCGCGGCCCGCGCCGGGTCCGGGGTGAACGACAGCGCCTCCACCAGGTCGTAGACCGTGTGGCAGAAGTGCGCCCGGGGGTCGGTCTCCACCAGGAGGGCGCGTCCCAGCCTTGGCGGGCAGCGTTCCAGCCACGCCCGCCGTAGCGACTCGTCGTCGCGCCGGGCGGCCGGCTCGTCCAGGCCGGGCCGGTTGAGCGCGGGCTCGACCATCGTGAGCAGCGCCAGGGCGCGGGGCCTGAACCGGGCGTCGGCCAGCAGGATCTGGGCCGTGTCGGCCATCACGGCCGTCAGTCGCAGCGCCTCACGGTGCCGGCCGGCGCGCATCCGTTCGGCGACGAGCCGGACGAGGTCGAGCAGCGGTGGGGCCGGCACCCAGCGCACCCACTCGTCGCCGGGCAACGGGCGGCGCAGGTACTCGCCGAAGACGGTGAGCAGCCGCTCGTTGCCGTCGAACGCGGGCGCGTACGCGCACCACATGACGGTCCCCCAGACGGCGGCGACCGTGCTCGGCACGTCGCCGGCGAGGATCTCGTCGAAGGCGGTCAGCGGGAAGTCCAGCTCGGACCTGCGGCCGGCGGCGCGCACCAGCACGCGGATCTGCTCGGTTACGTGGGCGGGCACGTCGGGACCGACGAACGCCTGCGTCGAGCCCGGCTCGGCGGCGAAGTCGGGACCCCGGGGGATGACCCGGGCGGGCAGCACCGCGGCGGCGTGCCCGGCCCGGCGCACGTGGGCGCCTCGGGGCGGTGGGGCCAGGTGCCAGCGGCCGTCGGCCGGGTCGTGCAGGTGCCAGCGCGCGTGCGCGCCGAAGAGCCAGCGGTCGCCGTCGGGCGTCACCAGGGTCCTGGACGCGATCACCTCGGCCCGCGCGGGCACGGGAAGCCGCTCCCAGCGCGGGTCCGCGACCAGCGCGCGGACCTCCGCTTCGGTGGCGGTGAACGCATCCCACGGGGGCACGGCGGCCATCGTACTTGCCGCCTGTGGAGCGGCGGCGAGCATCTACCCGGCAGATCCTCCGTTATGGTGACAAAAGGTCGGCATGTCGAGGGGGCCGCCGCGTGGCGTCACGAAAGCGGTGTCGCCTGGCGGTGCCGGAGTGCCTTGGCCATGTAGGTGTCGGGTGTGCGGGCGAAGGAGGCGCGATCGTCGTCGGTGAGCTCGCGCACGATCCTGCCAGGGACCCCGGCCACGAGCACCCCGGCCGGGATCGTCTTGCCGGGGCCGACCAGGGCTCCGGCCGCGACCAGGGTGCCCGCTCCGACGCGGGCGCCGCCGAGCACGATCGCGCCGATGCCGATCAGCGCGCCGCGCTCGATGTGAGCCCCGTGCACCATGGCCTTGTGGCCCAGGCTCACGCGGGACTCCAGGATCGCCGGCTCGCCGGGGTCGGCGTGCAGGCAGCACAGATCCTGTACGTTGCACTCCTCGTCGATCTCGATCCGCTCGTCGTCACCCCGGAGAACGGAGCCGTACCAGATGCTCGACGCGCGGCCCACCTGCACGTTGCCGACCACGACGGCGCCGGGCGCGATGTACGCCTCGGGATGGATGTCCGGGGACGCCCCGCCGTCCAATGCTGCGATGTACACCCGTCACATCGTAATTCCCGCCCCAGGTCTGGCGTTCGGGTTGCGGACGTGGGCAGATGGCAGGAAAGTCGTTTCCTGACGTCTCGTTGCCAGACCCTCACAACCCGCAGTTTTCCCCCGCCTCACGCGAATCTTTAGGTATCCCCATGACAAACCAGCACGAGAGCTTCCCCGACCTGATGCAAGAGGACACCTTCGAGGTCGTCATGCGCGGCTACAACCGCCGCCAGGTCCACGACTACATGATGCGCACCCGCAACCAGATCCGGGATCTGGAGGAGCGGCTGGCTCGGGCGATCGAACAGGCGGAGCAGGGTCGCCTGGAGCTGGCGGAGGCCAGGCGGCGCATGGTCGAGGGACCGCAGAGCTACGAGGACCTCAGCCCCAGGCTGGCGCAGATACTCAAACTGGGCGAGGAGGAGGCGGCGGCCAAGCGGGAGGAGGCCGAGGCCGAGGCGGCCAGCGTGCGTGACGCCGCCAGGTCGGAGGCCGACCGGGTGCTGACGTCCGCCCGCGAGACGGCCGACAACCTCCTCAGCTCGGCGCAGACGGAGGCCGAGCGGCGGGTGAACGAGGCGACCGCGGCGGCGGAGCGGATGCTGGCGCAGGCGGGCGCCGACGCCGACGAGAAGCTGGGCAGCGCCCGCCAGGAGGCCGAGGACACGCTGCGCGGGGCGAGCGCGGAGGCCGAGCGCCTCGTGACGGTGGCCCAGCAGGAGTCCGAACGGCTCCGCGAGGCCGCGAACGCGGAGGCGGCGCAGACCGTGGCGGCGGCCCGCCACGAGGCGGAGACGACGCTCACGGCGGCCCGGGAGCGGGTGGCCGCGCTCGACGAGCACGCCGGCCGGCGCGTCGAGTACCTGAGCAACACGCACAGCGAGGTCGTGCGCCGGCTGGCCGAGATCGGCTCGGTGCTGGGCGACCTGATGCACGCCGAGAAGGCGGCCGGGCCGCTGGTGGTGGAGTCGGCCGTCCCGCCGCGGGAGATCGCCGGCCCGGAGGGCGCGACGCGGCCGCAGGCGGCGCCCACCCAGGCGGCCCAGGGACAGGCGCCCGGGAGCGTCCAGGAGGCGCGTGCCCTGGCGGCGGGCGAAGCGGGGGAGCCCCGGGAGGCCGGTGAGCCCACGCCTGACGACGACGTGCGGATCATCGTCGCGGACGAGCACGAGCCCGTGACAGCGCCGGCGCGCCGCGAGGTCTCCGACGACACCGACGTCAACATCGGCCGACTGTCGGAGGTGCGCAAGTAACGGCACCGGCCGCGAGTGCCCGGCGCGGGCGGTGCCTGCTGGTCGGACGGTACCTGCTGGTCCGGGGGTGCATGCGGGTCGGCGGTGCGTGGTGGTCGAGCGGAAGCCTCCGCCCCCGATCGGGTCGGAGGCTTCCGCGTCCGTGGCCCCGTCCTCGTGGGGGCCCGGTGCCGGGGCCGCCGAGACGCTGGACCCGGCACCGGGCTGCTCGTGCGCGCCCGCCGTGCCGTCCGGCCGGGGTGGGTGGGGGCGGCGGCCGGGCGGGCTGGGGCGAGGCGGGCTAGGGCGAGACGGGGCCGGTGCACCCCTCGCTCTCACCGGCCCCGCAGTCGTGGTCGTCGGTCCTGTCCTCCTGGTCCCGGAGTTGCTCGCGCAGCGCGGCGGGGTCGTCGGCATCGATGGTCATCGCGCATCCGGCGTCGCGCTGCGCGTCGCTGAGCGGATGGTGGCGTGTCGCCCACCAGCGGCCCGCGTCGCTGCGCCAGATGGTCCACTGGGGAAACTCCCGGGCGATGTCGGCGAGGTGCCGGTCAAAGGACATCTGCTCATCCTTCCGGGGCCCCAGGTGAGGTGCCGTCTCCCTTGCAGGGTGCGGCACATCTCTAGAGATGTCTAGGATCTCGGAGGACAGGTCAACCTATCGCTTGACAACACCTTGACCTACGCGTCGAAGTCGTATTGCAGGACGTACGCGGCGGAGTCGAGCACCATCTCGTTGTACTCGACGGGCCTGCCGCCGGCGGTGTAGGCGGTGCGGGCGATCACGATGACCGGGGTGCC
This sequence comes from Nonomuraea indica, assembly GCF_002850745.1. Classification (GTDB taxonomy): domain Bacteria; phylum Actinomycetota; class Actinomycetes; order Streptosporangiales; family Streptosporangiaceae; genus Nonomuraea; species Nonomuraea indica. The sequence continues at coordinate 149,826 of NZ_PJOK01000049.1, read as the reverse complement.
GCCGGGCAGGCCGAGCAGGTCGCTCTCCCGCGGGCCGGGCATCCTGGCGCGCACCTCCTCGGTGAAGTGCGCGGGGGCCGCGCCGAGATCGGACAGCCGGGCGTAGACCCCGCCGGGGCCGGTGTCGGATGCCGTGATGGCGCTGTTCTCGACCAGCTCGGCGGGGAAGAAGGACGTGGCGAGCTGCACCGGCCGCCCGTCGACCGAGTAGCGGCGTCGCCGCACCCACACCTCGGCGCCGTCGAGCACGCGTGCCACCTCGTCCGAGGCCCGCTCCCGTACGACCTCGACCTCGTCCACGGAGAAGGGGCGGCCGCGGGCGTCGGCGTCCCAGATGGCGTTGCCCTCGCCCCACTGCTCCCGGGACAGCCGGCGGGAACCGTGCCTGCGGATCGGCTTGAACAGCCGGACGTAGACGCCGGAGCCGCGTTTGGGCACGGCGAGGCCCTCGTTGATGAGGACCGCGAGTGCCTGTCTGGCCGTGGCGCGGGCGATCGAGTAGTCGGCCATCAACGCGTTCTCGCCGGGCAACCGGTCCCCGTCGCGCAGTTCGCCGGAGAGGATCCGGGCGCGGAGGCCGTCGGCGATGCGTCGATAGATCGGAAGATCGTGGGGAACCGGGGATTCAGACACGTTTGACCACCCTCTGTCACCAACCGGGTTTGGCGTCTCCAGAGAACTTGCCCCCTCTTGTCCACGATCGCACAGATACGGAGGTTGGTCCCGAGCTTTGTTTGAGCGGATCGTGCCCATGTGGTGAACAAAACCCGGTTTCGCCCGACCGTTAATGCGGAACAGGTCGGGCCGGTATCCGGCGGGCCCACCAGCGGTGGGTAACCAGCGCGGCCAGCACCCCGCCCAGCGTGTTCACCAGCACGTCGTCGACCGAGGAGTGCCGGCCGAGCCGCAGTGCGTACTGGAGGGTCTCCACCGTGACGGAGGCGAGGCAGGCCACGGCCGCCACCCGGGCGAGGGAGGCGAGGCGCGCGCTGCGCACCGGCAGCAGCGCGCCGAGCGCCGCGAACACCAGCAGGTTGCCGCCCACCTGCACCGACACGGTCTGCCACGGCTCGTGGGCGAGTGTGGCGAGGTCGGTGAACGGCACGAGGCTGACGCCGGTCGGGCCGCTCGACGGGGTGAGGATCATCCAGACCCACGGCAGCGTGCCGGCCACGACGCCGACGTCGGCCAGCGCCGTGCGGGCGGGCGCGGGATGCCCGGCGCGGGCACGGTGGCGGGCGAGCAGGAACGCCACCGCCGCGGCCGGCGGAAGAGCGAGAACCCCTGCGATGATGACATTTCCCCATAGCTCCCAGGTTCGCGTCACCGGCCCATGATGGCGGCGTCCCGATGGTACGGAAAGGTGGCCTTACGGATAGGGCCTCCGCACCGCTGTCAGGGGCGGGCGGGCAGGTGCTCGTCCAGGAACGCCGTGGCCGCCTCCCACGCCCGCGCCGCCGGCTCCGGCTGGTGGAACATCGGCGACTCGCTGTTGTGGAACGCGTGCCCCGCCTCCTCCTCCACGTGCGTCCGCACGTTCGCCCGGCCCGCCGCCGCGCTCTCCACGGCGGCCACCCGGTCGCGCGAGATGTACGGATCGCTGCCGCCGAAGACCAGCAGGAGCGGCGAGTCGATGCGCTCCATCAGCCCCGTCGCCTCCGGCACGGCGGAGCCGTAGAAGGACAGCACGGCGGCCGGCCGCGCCTGGGTGGCCAGCATGTACGCCACCGAGCCGCCCAGGCAGAACCCGAGCACCCCCAGCCCGCCCGTCACCTCGGGCAGCTTCCCGAGGTGGGCCAGGGTGAGCGCGCAGTCGGCGACGCCCTGGGGCAGGTCGAAGCCGGCGGCCAGGTCGATCGCGGCGGCGGTGCCCTCCGGGGTGTGCTCGCCCACCCAGTGCGGGCGCAGCCGCCAGAACAGATCGGGTGCGGCCACGACGTAGCCCCGCGCCGCCAGGTCCCGGGCCACCTTCTCGATGTACGGCCCGACGCCGTAGATTTCCTGGATCAGCAGGATGCCGGGCCCGCTGCCGCCGTCGGGAAGCCACAGGTGGACGTCGAAGGAGCCGTCGTGGGCGGTCACGTGATCGATGCGCTGCTGCATGGTGTCCAGGATGACGGGCCGGATGCACGGTTGTCCTCAGCCCCTTGTCGTTCTATACCCGGACATGAGGGGATTGGGAGCCAGGGTGAGGAGCGGTCCGCATGTATGACGAATGGTCCGAAGCGGTCGACACGCGCGGCCAGGCGGCCGACCGGCTCGCCGAGGCGGCCCGCTCCGGCAAGCCGTGCCCCCCGGTCCGCGACCTGATCGGCACGGCGAGCGACGCGTACGCCGTCCAGGAGATCAACGTGCGGCGGGCTCTGGAGGAGGGGCGCAGGCCGGTCGGCCGGAAGATCGGCGTCACGAACCCGCTGGTGCAGCGGCAGCTCGGCGTCGGCGAGCCGGACCACGGCACGCTCTTCGCCGACATGGCCTTCCTCGACGGGCTGCCCGTGCCGGTGGAGCGGTTCCTGCAGCCGCGCGCCGAGGCGGAGATCGCGCTGGTGCTCGGCCGGGATCTGGTGGGCGGGCCGTTCACGGTGGCGGAGGTGATCCGGGCGGTGGACTTCGCGCTGCCCGCGATCGAGATCGCCGACTCGCGCGTCGCCGACTGGGACATCTCGCTGGTCGACACGATCGCCGACAACGCCTCGGGCGGGGCGTTCGTGCTCGGCGGCACGCCCGTCCCCCTGGCGGGGCTGGACCTGCGGCGGGCCGCGATGACGATGACCCGCGGCGAGCGGGAGGTCTCGGCGGGGACCGGCGCGGCGTGCATGGAGCATCCGCTCAACGCCGCCGTCTGGCTGGCGACGGCACTGGGCCGCGGCGAGTGGCCGCTGCGGGCGGGCGAGGTGGTGCTGACCGGCGCGCTCGGGCCGCTGGTGCCGGTGGAGCCGGGCGACGTGTTCGAGGCGCGCATCGAGGGACTGGGGTCGGTGCGCGCGGTCTTCTCCGCGTGATCGGCCGACGAACGCAGAGCCGACGAACGGGAAGCCGACGAGCGCGGAGCCGACGAACGGGAAGCCGACGAGCGCGGAGCCGACGAACGGGAAGCCGACGAGCGCGGAGCCGACGAACGGGAAGCTGACGGATGGAAAGGAGTCGCCGGATGCCGGATCGGGACCACTGCCTGGCGCTGGACGCAGCGGATCCGCTGCGGGAGTTCAGGGACGAGTTCGCGCTGCCCGAGGGGGTCGTCTACCTCGTGGGCAACTCGCTCGGCGCGCTGCCCCGCCGCACGGCCGAGCGGGTGCGGCGCACGGTCGAGGAGGAGTGGGGGCAGCGGCTCGTCGGCGGCTGGAACCACGACGGCTGGTTCGCCCAGCCGCTGACCCTGGGCGACCGGCTGGCCCCGCTCATCGGCGCCGGCCCGGGACAGGTCGTGGTGGGCAACACCACCTCCATCGTGATCCACCAGGCGGTGTCGGCGGCCCTGCGGCTGCGCCCGGAGCGCCGCGTGATCGTCTCCGACGCGGCGAACTTCCCCACCGACCACTACATCGTGCAGGGGCTCGCCGCGTTCCTGGGCGGCTACGAGGTCCGCGACCTGGCCGAGGGGCGCTTCGACGACGCGGCGGTGGTGCTGCTGTCGGAGGTCGACTACCGCACCGGCGCGCGGCAGGACGTGCCTGGGGTGACCGCGCGGGCGCACGCGGCCGGCGCGCTGATCGTCTGGGACCTGTGCCACAGCGTGGGCGCGATGGAGGTGGACGTCTCCGGGGCCGACTTCGCGGTCGGATGCACGTACAAGTACGTGAACGGCGGTCCCGGCTCGCCGGCCTTCCTGTACGTCAACCCGCGCCACCTGGCCGACGCCGAGAACGTGCTGTCCGGCTGGCACGGGCACGCCGAGCCGTTCGCCTTCGAGCGGGACTACCGGCCGGCCGAGGGGATCAGGCGGTTCACCGTGGGCAGCCCGCACGTGCTGTCGTCGGCGGCCCTCGACGCGGCGCTGGACATCTGGGAACGCGTGCCGATGGCCGAGGTGCGGGCCAAGAGCGTGGCGCTGACCTCGCTCTTCCTCGACCTGGTCGGCGGCCGGCTCGAGTCGGCCACGCCCGCCGACCCCGAGCGGCGCGGCAGCCAGGTGAGCCTGCGTCACCCCGACGGCTACCCGGTGATGCGGGCGCTGATCGATCGCGGCGTGCACGGCGACTTCCGGGCGCCCGACATCCTCCGCTTCGGCTTCGCGCCGCTCTACACGCGCTACGTGGACGTCTGGGACGCCGCCGCGACGCTGACCGAGGTGCTGGACAAGGAGCTGTGGCGCGACGAGAGGTACGCCCACCGGCTGCCGGTCACCTGACCGAGGGAGTGATCCCTCGCGAGAGTGAGCCGGCGGATCGCCTGCGACGGCGATCCGCCCGAGGAGCGTGATCGACAGGATGAGGACATCACCGGAAACCCACCTCTTCCTGGAGATCCACCATGAAGCGTGCTCGCACCCTGGCCGCCGGCCTCGCACTGGCCGCCCTCGCCGGCACCGCCGCGGCGGGCCCCGCCCTCGCCGCGACACCGGCGTACGCCATGACCCACACGATGGCCCGTCCCGTCACCGCCGAGCTGCCGCCGGTGAACGCGGCGGCGCTGGAGCGGAGCATCGCCGACCTGCCCGCCGCCGACGCCACGGCGGCCGAGGTGCGCGTGGGCGGCTCGCGGGGCTCCTGGCGCGGCGTCGCCGGCGTGACCGACCTGCGCACCCGGAAGCCGGCCCGCGAGGGCGCCAGGTTCCGGGCGGGCAGCGTCACCAAGATGTTCACCACGGCGGTCGTGCTCCAGCTCGTCGCCGAGGGCCGGCTCTCGCTCGACGACACCGTCCAGAGCCGCCTGCCGGGGCTGCTGCCCGGCGACTACCCGGACATCGCGGTCGGCCGGCTGCTCAACCACACCAGCGGCCTGCCCTCGCCCGACGTGCCCGGCGACCTGAAGTCGGTCTACGACACCCGCTTCCGGACGTGGACACCGCACGAGTACGTCGCCCTGGCCGTACGCAACCCGATCGAGTTCGCCCCCGGCACGCGCCAGCACTACGTGAACATCAACACCTTCGTCGCCGGCCTGCTCATCGAGAAGGTCACCGGCCGGACGTACGAGCACGAGGTGACGACCAGGATCCTGCGGCCCGTCGGCATGCGCGACAGCTACCTGGCCGGCGACTCGGTCCGCGTCCGCGGCCGGCACAACCGCGGCTACCAGGTGGTGCCCGAGGGCTTCCGCGACGCCTTCCGGTACGGCGACGCCCAGGTGGTGGACATGACCGAGATGAGCTCCACCTCGACCTGGGCCTCCGGCGACCTCGTCTCGACCACCGCCGATCTGGAGAAGTTCGTCAGGGCGCTGTTCTCCGGCAAGGTCGTGCCTCCGGCCCAGCTGGAGCCCATGTTCACCGTTCCGCCGGTCAAGACGTACGGCAGCGACAAGCCCGCGACGTACACCTCGGGCATGTCGCGGATGGTCCTGCCGAACGGCGTCGTCGGCTACGGCAAGACGGGCGCCAGGTACGGCTTCTCAGCCGGCGTCGGCGCCACCCGGGACCTGAGCCGCACCCTCGTCTACGCGGTCAACTCCACCGACTCCAAGGCCCAGGGCCAGAACCAGCGCACGCTCGGCGTGACGCTGGCCGCGTTCACCGAGTGAGCGCTAGCCGCGTTCGTCGAGCAGCCTGACCGCCCGCTTGGGAGCGATCGCGCGGTAGCTCTCCTCCACCCAGTCGAGCAGCACCTCGGTCGGCGGCAGCTCGGCCAGCAGCGGCACGGTGACCCATCCGGCGCGGCCCAGTCCGTAGCCGGTCGGCGCCGCCCCCTCGACGGTGAGCGCGTGGCCGTGGGCCTCCGACAGCAGCTTCACGCTGAACGACGGGTCCCACTTCTCGGTCGGCTCGTCCACGCCGAGGAAGACGAACACCTTCTTGCCGACCTTGACGACGGTGTCGCCCCACGGGTGGTCCTCGTGGGCCTCGGGCAGTCCCACCGCGAACTCCCGCAGCGCCTCACGCACCTGGTGCCAGTCGGTCATGTCTCTCCTCGGAACTCGGCCAGCTTGCGGTCGATCGTCTCCCTGATGCGGTCGCGGGCCTCCATGCGGGGGACGCCGGCCATCAGCAGACGGTCGTAGTCGGTGTCCAGGTGGCGGATCGAGGCGACCACGGCCAGGGTGATCGCGTTCGCGTCGAGCGCCCTGGCCGCGGCCGTCCGGCCGACCCGGCCGCTGCCGCGCAGGGCGGCGTGCGCCGCGATCTCGCCGGCCCGTTCGGCCGGGCAGCGGGGGAAGAGGCGGGCGATCTCGGCCGCCATCCGCTCCTGGTACTCCACGTCCTGCTCCGCCCGGCGCTCCCGGTCCCGTTCGCGGCGGCGCAGGCGGACCTCCTCGTCGGCGAGGCAGCGCTCCTCGGCCGCCTCCAGCGCGCGGCCCTCCACCAGCAGGCCCTGCCGCTGGTAGACCTTGCGCCGCCGGTTGTAGCGGACGACCACGGCCGCGAGGCCGCTCTCCTGCTTGGCCCGCCGGCTCAGCGCCGCGTCACCCGACGGCAGGAACACCAGATGGTCCATGTCGGCGCAGGTCAGGCAGTGCGGCCGATCCTCCTCCATGATCAGGTACGGTCCGGTGTCGGCGCACGACGCGCACGTCCACGGCTCCAGCGGCGCCACCACGAACAGGTCCGGCGCCTTGCTCTGGCGTTCGGTGAGCTGCCGCGCCCGCGCCTCGCTCAGCCCGGGGGAGAGCCAGTGCGTGCGGAACCCGTCCTGCGGGTGCGCCGTCGCGGTGAAACGCAGCTCGCGCCGGTCGCGGCTGCCCGACACGTAGGGCGTCTCCACCCGCCGCAGCCCCCTGGCCTCGGCCCAGTCGCGCAGCAGCGCGGCCGCCTGCAGCAGGCGGTCGTCGTCGACCGCCGCCAGCTCGGCCAGGGTGGCGGCCCGGCCCTGCCGCCAGGTGTCGACGTGGCGCGAGTGCAGCCACCGCAGCCCGGTCACCACGTCGATGAACGTCACGTACTTGCGGTTGGCCAGCGCGATCTCGGCCGCGTCCGCGACCCTGCGCGCCAGGTTCGGCTTGCTCACCCGCTCCAGTGTGCCGGACTCCGCGAGCGCTGTGCGGGACTCCGCGAGCGCTGTGCGGGAGTCCGTGAGCGCTGTGCGGGAGTCCGTGAGCGCTGTGCGGGCCTGCGCGAGCGCTGCGCCGGGCCGCGCGTCGCCGTCTTCGCGCGAGCGCGTCAGACGGCCCTGGCGCGCCGCGGATGTCGGCGGCGCTCGCCAGGGCCGTCTCGGGCGGTCAGATGATCAGCCGCAGTGCTCGAACGGGCTCGTGTACGTGGCGGAGCCGACCGAGCCGCCCCACTTCACGCACTTGCCGGGAGCCTTGGCCGTGACGGGGCCCGCGTAGTAGGTGAAGTTGCCGGAGTCGGTCTTCCGGCTCGACCCCTGGGGCTCCAGGAAGGCGCTGGCCGCGCTGGCCTTGCCGAGCGAGGTCTTCTTCAGCGTGGCCACGCAGTTGTAGCCGGTGGAGGTGTTGTACAGCAGGTACGCCGTGCCGGCCGTGCCCAGTGCCTGCGAGTCGACGACCTTGTAACCGGAACCGCAGACCTTCTCGGGCGTGTGCGGGTTGGTGGGAGTGCCCGACCCACCCGTCACGTAGCCCATGTACTTGGTCCAGTTCCAGTGCGGACCCGGGTCGGTGTGGTCCGCGCCGGGCACCCCGTGGTGGCCCACGATGTGGGTGCGGTCCTTCGGGATGCCGTACCTGTCGGCGATGCTGCGCGTGAGCGCGGCCGAGGCGCGGTACATCTGGTCGGTGAACCACGAGGCGTTGTCCACGTAACCCTCGTGCTCGATGCCGACCGAGCGCCGGTTCCAGTTGCCCGCGTGGAAGGCGCGGTTCTTCTCGCGCACCATCTGCGTGATCTGGCCGTCGGAGGAGCGGATCACGTAGTGCGCGGAGGTCGGGTTGGCCCGCGGACCGGTCTGGAACCACGAGATCGCGCCGGCGTACGAGCCCTGCGTCACGTGGATGACGATCCGGTCGATCTTGTCGCTGGTGGGGCGGTTGGACACGGCGTAGTTGGTGCTGTGCGCCGCCTTCCAGAGCGCGCCCGGATAGTCGGTGGCCGCGGCGAGCGTGCGGGGCTCGGCGTCGGCGTAGTCGCCGAGCTCCGGTTCCACCGCCCGCGGGGCGGTCCGGACGCCTGCCGCGCTGACGCCCGCGGCGAGCGCCTCGTAGACCGCGTCGGCGTAGAGCTTGGCCGTGCTCTCGTCGGCGGCGTTGCCGTACGCGGCGACGGCGCCGTACCACTTGCCCGGGTCCTTGCGCGCGGCCGCGTCCAGCCCGAGCGCGTCGGCGCGGGCGCGCAGCACCGCGGCGCCGCCCAGCACGTTGGCCGCGTCGTCGGACTTCAGCTCGGCGACGGGCCGCGAGGTGAGCTTGGCGGCCTCCTCGAGGGTCTTCGTCCTGGGGTTGCTGACCAGGTGCATGACCCCGTAGCCGCCGCTCGCGCTGGGCTCGCCGCCGTGGCCGTCGAGGTGGGTCTCGGCGTAGCCCAGGGCGACCAGCAGGTCGTGCGGCACCTCGTAGCTCGCGGCGGCCTTGGTGAAGGCCTCAGCCAGCGGGGCCGCGGTGGACGCCGAGGAGCGGGAGGGGGAGGGGGAGGGGGAGGGGGAGACGGTGGCGGCGTACGCCACCTGCTGGCCGGACACGGCGATCAGCCCGGCGAGTGCGAGGGTTCTGAGTTTCATGATCCGCAATGCTCGAAGGGGCTGGTGTAGGTGGCGGAGCCGGCCTTGCCGCCCCACTTCACGCACTTGCCGGGGGCCTTGGCGGTGACGGGCCCGGCATAGTAGGTGAAGTTGCCGGAGTCCGTCTTACGGGCGCTGCCCTGCGCCTCCAGGAAGGCGGCGGTCGCGGTCTGCGCGCCGAGGGACGTGGTCTTCAGGGTGGTCACGCAGTTGTAGCCGGTGGCGCCGTTGTAGAGCAGGTAGACGCGGCCTTCGGTGCCGAGCGCCTGCGAGTCGACCACCTGGTAGCCGGAGCCGCAGACCTTCTCGGGGGTGTGCGGGTTGGCGGGGGCGCCGCCGGAGCACTTGTTCTTCGAGGTCACGTTCGCGATGGGGTAGGCGAACGCCTTGCCGTCGAAGACCGCGCGCTGGATGTTGGAGGGGTAGCCGGTGCCCTTGCGCACCTCGAAGTGCAGGTGCGGGGAGATGTTGTTGCCCGGCCTGCTCGTCTTGCCGACCGTGCCGATCTTCTGGCCCTGCGCGACCGTCTGGCCGGCGGAGACCGTGCGGGCGTTCAGGTGGGCGTAGTAGGTGATGTAGCCGCCACCGTGGTTGATCGTCACGAGGTTGCCGAAGCCGTTGGCGCTGCCCTGGTGGGCGGAGATGCCGACGGTGCCCGCGGCGGCGGCGACGACCGCGTCGCCGAGGTCGGCGCCGGCCGTGCTGCCCCGGTTGAAGTCGATCTCGTACGCCTTGTGCGCGCTGCTGGCGCTGTTGTTGCCGTTCCAGGTCTGGCCACAGGGGAACGGAAGCTGGAAGTTCGGCGCGGCCAGCAGTTGGGCGGGGGACTCCGTGCCCGTGGGGGTCGGGGTCGCCGTCGCGGTGGCCGTGGGGGCCGGGCTCGCGGTGGGGCTGGAGGGGGGGGCCGGCGCGAGGTTCGCTGCCGCCGCCGTCGCCGTGACCGTGGCCGTGGCCAGGCCGAATAACAGTGTGCAACCGGCGACAAGTGCTCCGTTGAGCTTCATGTGGTGATCCTTTCCCGTGGGATCTCTGAGACAAGGGTCTGCATATGGCGCACAAGAAACGTCCAGACCCGATACAAAGAGCTGTCACGCCTCCAAAAGGAGCAGATGCGGTCATGACGGTCACTTTTCATGTGCTCGGGCCGCTGGAAGTCCGGTTATCGGGCCAGCCCGTCCGGATCTCCGGCAGGAAACCCCGCCTGTTGCTGGCCACGTTGCTGCTGGACGCGGGCCGGGTGGTCGGCGCCGACCAACTCGTCGAGGTGCTCTGGCCGGAGCGCCCGCCCCGCTCGGCCCAGGCCAACGTGCGCACCTACGTCAGCTCGCTCAGGTCCGACCTCGGCGGCGCCGGCGAGCCCGCCGGCGGTCTGCTGCGGGGCGACGGCTCCGGCTACGCGATCGACGTCCCCGAGGGCGCGCTCGACCTGCACGTCTTCGAGGAACTGGTCGGACGGGCCCACTTCGCCGAGGCGCTGGCCCTGTGGCGGGGCTCCCCGCTGGCCGACCTGCCCGGCAGCCCCCTCTGGGACCGCCGCCTCGAACCCCTCCACGAGGTACGCCTCCGGGCCGCCGAGGAGGTGATCAACCAGCGGATGGACCGCGGCGACCACGCGGGCGCCGTCACCGACCTGCGCGGCCTGCTGACCGAGCACCCCTACCGCGAGGACCTGTGGGGCCGGCTCATGTGCGCCCTGCACCGTGGCGGGCGGAAGGCGGAGGCGCTGCGGGCCTACGCCACGATCAGGGAACAGCTCGTCGACGAGCTGGGCGTGGAGCCCGGGGCGGAGCTGCGCGCCACGTACGAGGCCATCCTCGCCGACGAGGCGCCGCCGCCCGCCGCCCCCCGGCAGCTGCCGCCCGACCTGCCCGACTTCACCGGCCGGGACGACGACCTCGCCGTGCTGGCCGAGCCGTTCCAGATCGCGGTCATCTCCGGTCCGCCGGGAGCCGGCAAGTCGGCGCTGGCCGTACACGCCGGGCACGCCCTGCGTGACCGCTTCCCCGCCGGGCAGCTCTACCTCGACCTCGACGGGCGGGAGCCGGGCGACGTCCTCGCGGAGGCGCTCCGGGCGCTCGGCGCCGAGACGCCGCCGCCCACGCTGCGCGAACGCTCGGCGTTGTACCGGTCGCTGCTGGCCGAGCGGCCCATGCTCGTCCTGCTGGACGACGCGCTGGACGCGGCGCAGGTGCGCCCGCTGTTACCCGGCAACGACAGCGCCGCCATCGTCACCAGCCGTCGCCGCATCACCCAGCTTCCGGGCGCCGTGCACGTCCACCTCGGCGAGCTGACCGGGGACGACGCGATGCTGCTGTTCGCCAGGATCGCCGGCGCCGACCGGGTGGCCCGCGAGCGGGAGGACGCCGAGGCCATCGTCGAGGCGTGCGGACGGCTGCCGCTGGCCGTCCGCAGCGCCGGCGCGCGGCTGGCCGGGCGGCCCGGGTGGTCCCTCGCCGTGCTGAGGCAGCGGCTGGAGGACGACCGGCTCAGCGAGCTCACCGAGGTTCGCGACAGCCTCGACCGCAGCTACCGGCACCTGACCGACGAGGCCGCCCGCACGCTCGGCACGTTCGGCCAGTTCGGGACGCTCGCCCAGCCCGGCTGGGTGGTGGACGCAGCGCTCGACCGCCACCGTGCCGACGACGTGACCGACCTCCTGGTGGACGTCAACCTGCTGGAGCTGGTCGGCACCGACCCCGTCGGACAGCCGCGCTACCGGGTGCCCGACCTGATCCGCCGGCACGCCCTCGCACGCGGCCCCGACCGCGCCGGGCTCGCCCGGGTGCTGGCCGCCTGGACCGCGACCACCGAGCACGCCATGGGCAGACTGCCCACCACCGTCTTCAGCCTCACCGCCCCCCGCACGCCGCGCTGGCGGTTGCCCGAGCAGACGCTGGACCGCCTGACCTCGGACCCGCTCGGCTGGTTCGAGGCCGAACACGACTCGCTGGTCGGCGCCGTCGGCGTCGCCGCGGGGGCCGGCCTGGCCGAGTCGGCCTGGGGCCTGGCCGCCGCCATGGTCCCGTACCTCGACCTGCACTGCCTGCTCGACACCTGGAAGCGCACCCACACCGTCGCGCTGGACGCCGCCCGCGCCGCCGGCGACACGTACGGCGAGGCCGCCATGCTGCGCGGCCTCGCCCAGGTGGCGCTCTACCAGGACCGGTACGACGACGCGGTGGAGGGCTTCACCCGGGCTCGCCGGCTCTTCCACGACCTCGGCGACCCGCGCGCCGAGGCCACCTCCATCTGCGGGCTCGGCGCGGTCAGCCAGTTCCGGGGCAGGCACCAGCAGTCGCTCGGCCATTTCAAGCGCGCCCTCGCCATGTTCCTCACCGCGGGCGACACCCAGGGCGAGGCGTTCGCCCGGCAGGCCATCGGGCGCGTCTGCCTCAAGGCCGGCGACTACGCCCAGGCCGACGCCTCGCTCCGGCAGGCGATGCGGCTGGCCCAGGAGCTCGGCGACGCGCACCGCGAGGGCTGCGTCTGCCTGCAGATGGGCCAGCTCCACCAGGCCATGGGGTTCCACCGGCACGCGCTGGACATCTTCGAGTCGCTCGGCGACCGGCACTGCGGCGCCTACGCCCTGCAGAGCCTGGCCGGGCTGCAGGTGGCGCGCGGCGAGCTGGCCGGGGCCTCGGTGCGCCTGGAACGGTCACTGGTCGTCTTCCGCGAGCTGGGCGACCGCAGCGGCGAGGCGTCCACCACCCAGATGCTGGGCGAGCTGCACCGCACGGCCGGCCGTACCGGTCTGGCGCTCGACTACCTGCAGCACGCCGGCGCGCTGCGCCGCGAGATCCCGGCGTAGCCGATCGGGCGGCCCCGCCTCACCGGCCGGACGCGCGTCACTGGCAGGACACGATCACCGGCAGGACACGATCACCGGCAGGACACGATCACCGGCAGCGCCCCGCGTCACGACCGGACGCGCGTCAGGATCCCGACACGATGCGGCGGACCAGCCGCCTGAGGCGCGACTGCTGGGGGATGCCCTGCAGCGCGTCGAGCGCCTCGGCCGCGGTCGGCCGCTTGGCCGGCGAGTGGTCGAGCATCCCGCGCACCACGTCGGGCACGTCGGGGCCGTGGGCGTCGGCACTGGCCGGCAGCTCGCCGGTGAGGAGCTGGTAGGCGATCACCCCTGCCGCGTAGACGTCGGAGGCGGCGGTCATCCGGTCGGGCCGCTCGTGGCACTCGGGCGCCACGTAGTGGGCGTCGAGCACGTTGCTCAGCTCGTGGGCCACCGTGAAGTTGCGCGGCCCCGGCTTGGCGTAGTCGAACCCCGTCAGCACCGCGTGCCCGTCGTCGGTCACCAGCACGCAAGCCGGGGTCAGCGCGCGGTGGACGACGCCGTGGGCGTGGGCGTGGGCCAGGCCGCGCAGCAGGTCCTGGATCACGCCGAGGCGCGCGCCCTTGCCCAGGCTGAGGTGGAGCGCCTCGCCGTGCACGTCGTCGAGCACGAGCACGAACCGGCTCTCGTCGTCGATGGCGAAGAAGTCGCGCGAGCGCACCAGGCACGGATGCGGCGGGATGCGGGCCAGCGTCTGGTAGGCGTTGGCGATGCGCTGCCGCTCGGCGGCCCGCGACTCCTCGTCGGCCAGCGGGTCGGCCTGGTAGACGCGCAGCAGCACGGTCTCGCTGCCGGGCAGGGTCGCGTTGAAGGCGCGGTATTCGGTCACCCGGGCGTCGCCGCCGAGCTGCTCCTCGACCTCCCAGTTGCCGAAGCGGGGCGGGGCGGTGCTGCGCCGCACGGTCTGGTTGAGCGCGTCGAGGATCTTGGTGAGGTACGGGCTGATGTCGGGGCTGCAGCCGCGCCTGATGCGTGAGGCGTCGCTCAGCGTGGCCACCAGGCGGGACAGGTCGGTGACGTTGGGCCTGTCGCGCCCGGCCGGGTCGATCAGCTCGGCGTCGGGGGAGGTCAGCACGACGAGGTTGTCGACGTACACCCGTTCGAGCTGGGTCGCCCTCGACACCAGCAGGCCCTTCAGCGCCTTGGCGGTGCCGCGCAGCTTGGTCACGGGGGAGCCGAACGCCTCGCGGCGGGGCGGGAACCACCGCGCGCCCGAGACCTCGATGCGGCCGCGCGTGCCCTTGACGTCGATGACCACCAGGGAGTGGCCGGTCAGCACGAGCAGGTCCACCTCGAACACGTCGTGGCCGCGGGGCACCTCGACGTTGTGCAGCAGCAGCCAGTCGGCGGGCGCGTGGTCGCGGAGGTATGCGATCACCCGCCGCTCCGCGTCGTTGACCGGCTGCCCCCCGCCGACGATCTCTGCCATGGACCTATCCTCGCACGTTCCACACTTGACAACATGCTGTCTTAATGACAAGATACTGTCATGACCACGACGAAGAAGCCCGTCCACCTCGCCGTCTACGACACCCTGGCCGACTGGGAGAGCGGGCACGCGATCGCCCACCTGCGCAGCGACCGCTTCCACCGCGAGCCCGGCCACTACGAGATCGTCACGGTCGCCCTGACCGCCGAGCCGATCACCACCATGGGCGGGGTGCGCGTCGTCCCCGACATCACGCTCGACGAGCTGGCGCCCGAGGACAGCGCGCTGCTCATCCTGACCGGCGCCGACCTGTGGGACGCGGGCGACTCGCTCGCGCCGTTCGCCCGTGCCGCCCGCACGTTCCTCGACGCGGGCGTCCCGGTCGCCGCGATCTGCGGCGCCACCGCGGGACTGGCCCGTCAGGGGCTGCTCGACGACCGCGACCACACCAGCGCCGTGGTGCAGTATCTGGAGGCGCAGGAGGGCTATGCGGGGGCCAAGCGCTTCCGCGAGGCCGACGCGGTGACCGACGGCGACCTGATCACCGCCGGGCCCACGGAGCCGGTGGCCTTCGCCCGCGAGATCCTGGGCCGCCTCGACGTCTATCGGCCCGACGTCCTCGACGCCTGGTTCCGGCTGTTCGCGAGGAGCGACGCCTCGGCGTACGAGGTGCTGATGACGGCATGAGCGAGCCGGCTGACCTGCTCTCGGCCAGCGCGCTGACCGTCTTCCGGCTGAACGGCCAGTTCCTGGAGGTGTCGGAGCGACTGGCCGGTCCGGCCGGGCTGACGGCGGCCTGGTGGCAGGTGCTCGGGGCGGTGCTGCGCGAGCCGCTGCCCGTGGCGGGGATCGCCCGCGCCATGGGCATGACCCGCCAGGGCGTGCAACGGGTCGCCGACCTGCTGGTCGAGAAGGAGCTGGCCGAATACCGGCCCAACCCCGCCCACCGCCGCGCCAAGCTCCTCGTGCCCACGGAGGCCGGGCGTGCGGCCATCGCCAGGATCGTGCCAGGGCACCGGGCGTTCGCCGAACGGCTCGTCGCGGAGCTCGGCGAGGACGGCGCCCGCGAGTCCCTGGCCGCCCTGCAGCGGCTGTCGGGGGCGCTGGCCCGGCTCGCCGAGACGGCGCCCGGCCAGGCGTGACCTCCGGCTCGGAAAAGCGGCGCGCGTCTTGACGCTTTCCGGCGCCCGGCGTCCCGGCCAGGGTGATACGCGGACCGATGTTTTCGCCGGAGGCGTCCAGCCGAAGGCGGCGGCCAAGTTTAGGGTGATCATCGCCAAACAATGCAGCCGCCTCGCCGCCGCATTCTGTATATGGCGGGAGTTCGGTGCCGGACGAAACAGAGTGCCAAGAAATCGAGGCGGCTCCTTGACTCCGGCGAGGCTTTCTTGGGTTGCGGCGCACGCATGCCGTTGGGGATTGTTATTGGCGGCACCTTACAGCCCTGCGCAATCGACTATGGCGCCGCCCATTGTGCGCCGATCAACGGAGGAAAACAAACATGATCCGTCGTATTCTCGTCGGTGCTGCAATCGCGGGCGCCGCGTTCGGCTTCTCGGCCACCGCCGCCTCCGCCGACTCCGCGCCGTTCAACAGCGGCAACAGCGTGCTCAGCCAGTTCAGCGCGCTCGACAACCTGACCGCCCTGAACAACGTCCTCAACGACTCGGTGCACGACGTGTACGTGCTCAACGTCACCCGGGCCTCCGAGCTCAACGTCAGCGCCCTGAACAACGGCTGACCACCACCGGGGGCGCGGGCGCGAAGTCTCCTCCGGGGGCCCGCCGGTCACGAGCCGGCCGGTCACCGGACGCCATCTCCTTCGCGGTCCAGAGCCCCGTGACGCACATCGTGACGACCGTGGATTCTCGCGAGGCCACGGTTCGGCCCGGTCTCCGGGCCTGATGCGCGCGGCCCGGGACGCCACCGCTCCGGCGTGACGTCCCGGGCCACCGGTTCCCACCACCGAGCCGGGCCACCGGTTCCCGCCGACGGACCGTGCCACGCAGGTCCCCACCACCAGTCCGTGCCACGCGGGTCCCTGCCGCCGGTCCGTCCTACCGGGCCGTGCCCTCGGCAGGTGTCACCGGGCGGACCACGCCCAGAAGATCCGGTCGCTCCAGCGGGGCGACGCGGACGACCTCCCCGGTGGACGGCGCCGCCACGACCCGCTCCCCGTCGACGGCCAGGGCCACGTGCTCCGGTCCCGGCCGCTTCGGCTTGCTGTCGTAGAACACCAGGTCACCCGGCCGCACTGTTCCCTGGACACGTGGCCGCCCGACCGCCACTGCTCGTACGTGGTCGAGCCGACGGGCACCCCAGCGCCGGCCCACGCGTACTCGGTGAGGCCCGAGCAGTCGAAGCCCTTCGTGCTCCTGCCCCGCCCGATCCCGTAACCCGGGCCCTCCGGCCCGCCGCCACCCCACGAGTACGGGACCCCCAGCATGCCGAGCGCGGCCCGCGCCGCCACCGCTCCGGGCCCTTTCCCCCGGACGACCGGCTGACCCGTGGCCTCGCCCTTCCCGGCCTCCACGATGGCGCCCTTCCCGCTCCCGGCGGCCCCTCGCGTGCCCGCGCCCGTGGCTCTCGACGCCTCCCCACGCCGTCGCCCGCCGTCCTCCGCGCGCCCGTCCTGTACGCGCCCGTCCTCCGCGCGCCCGTCCTGTACGCGCCCGTCCTCCGCGCGTCGGTCCTCCGCGCGTCGGTCCTCCGCGCGCCCGTCCTGCGAGCGCCCGCCGGTCGCACGTCCGGCCTGTGCGCGCCTGTCCTGTGCGCGTCTGCCGTGCGCGCGTCCGCCGTGCGAGCGCGCGCCGGACGGTCCCCGATGGGGCCGGCCGGCAGGTCCTTCGCCGTCCCCCTGCCCGCCGTGCCGCTTCGGGCGTCCCTCCGGTACGGGTGCGGAGGCCGGCGGGGTGGCCGTGGCCGGGCGGGCGGGGTCCGGCGGCCGGTGGGCATTCGCGGCGCGTGCCGGGAGGCCATTCACGTTGATCAGCATGAGGCAGGATCCGCTTGTCACCGCCTTAAGGAGAAGCGTCCGTATTCGGTCCATGGCATATTCGGCGTTCCCGTGCTCGTATTCCGTCTCGCGCCTCCCCGCCGGTGCGGTATGAGGGCCCCGTCGGGAGTATTCCTCCCGCCGTATGGGGATAAAACGCCCTTTGATCAGGCCGGTAGCGCATATGGCGATATGCTGAAAAATAGCCGTCGATACCCACCTGCCAAGTCTGGAGTATGCGGGACATATCCGGACAACGCATCATCAAGTGCCAAGCAATTGAGGCCCGCATTTGACTCCGACTTAGCGAATTTCGGTTGCGGCGACCGGCCGGGGCGCGGGATCTTTATTCGGCCCTCGCAGACCTGTGAGAGCGATCCAGATGAAGCGCAAACCCCTCCCGCGCTGAATCCCCAACAAAGGAGAAGTGAAATGATGCGTCGCATTCTCGTCGGTGCAGCCATCGCCGGCTTCGCGTTCGGTATCTCGGCCACTGCCGCCTCTGCCGACGCGAACCCCGCCCCGGTCAAGAGGACGTCCGACTGCGTCGCCAAGCCCGCCGTCACCACCGACGTGTGCGCTGTCAAGCCGGTCATCAGCACGACCCACTGCGTCGCCAAGCCGGTCGTCGCCACGACCAACTGCGTCGTCGCCAAGCCCGCCGTCGCCGCGCCCGTCGCCACCAGCTCCATCAGCGCGACCTGGTGCGAGGCCAAGTCGGCCATCACCACCACCCACTGCGTGGTGACCCCCGTCGCCTCCTCCGGCGCGGTCAACACCGGCAACCAGATCGGCGGCCAGTGGTCGGCGCTCAGCGGCGCGAGCCTGCTGAACGGCGTGGCCAACAACTCGGTCAAGAACATCCACGTCCTCAACGTGGACAAGCTGTCGAAGGTCGACGTCTCCGCGCTGAACAACCAGGCCGCCTCCGGTCTGGCCACGCAGGGCATCGTCTGCGCCGACCCCTGCTGAACGACCGGCAGACCCGGACGGCCAGGGGAGGCGCGTGCCTCCCGTACGTCCATCCGCGCAGCACATGACGCGGTCAGGTGACCGTGGTGCCCCGTGCGGACGGCCCCGGCCGGACCGGTGCCCGTGCTCGCCGAGCGCGGAGCGGTACGGAACAGACGGCACCCGGACGACCGCGGCACCCGCGTGATGGCGGCGGTGCCCGCGGCGGACCGGGCAGGCCGGACCGGTGGACCGTGCACATCCATCAGGACCCCTGCCGCATCCGTACGAGGACGAGCCCGAGACCGGCGATGACCGGCGCTCCCAGGAGTCGAGACCGCGACCCGGCAGGGTGACGGCGACGGGCGACCGGCGTTCAGACGTGAACACCGGAGAAGGAGCCGTCGCCCCGGTGCGGGATGACGACATGACCGCCGGAGGGCGCGGGCGTGAGATGGCGGCCCGCAAGGGGCGCCCGGCCCGGACCGGCGGACATCACCGCCAACGTGAGTGCGGCGGCCCCAGGCCGTCCGCGGCGACGAGCACGACGGGCGCGGTGATGACGATGGCGGCACCGGCACCGAGTCCAGGCTCGGGCCGCGACCCCTGGGTCACGACGGTCGGTCAGGACAGTCCGTACGGCCTACGGCGCCCGGCCGGGATCGAGGTCCTCCTCGGTCCCGCCGGGCGTTCCGTGCGTTGACCTGCGGATGCCTGGTACCACTGCCTGATACCACGTCTTTATCCGGCATATCACTAACGAAAAGACATTTCAGATAATCTGGTTCCGGGTCATCGTCCCGCGAAGGCGATCACCCTCCGTCCGAGGCAGGGGTGCTGGCTGTCCGGCGGCAACCCCCGCGCGAGGGAGATGGGGGTGAGGCCGATGGGCGGTGACACGGGCATGACCGAGCGCCTCGTCTATGCCGACAGGCTGGTCCGGATCTCCCTGCGGGCAACCGAGGACGACCCCGTGCTGATGGTCGCCGGCGAGGTGGACCGCACCAACAGCGAGGCGCTGGCGCGGGCACTCGAACGCTGCCGGCCCGGCGGCGGGCACGTGACCGTCGACACCGGCGCGCTCACCTTCGTCGACCTCTCCGGCCTGCGGGTGCTGCTCCTGCCGGCGACGCCCGCCGCGCAACGATGGATCCGCCTGCGCAACCTCACCCCGTCGCAGCGGCGGATCATCGCCCTGCTGGGCTGGTGCGAGGAGCCCGAGCCGGGTCAGCCTCTGGAGACCAGCGCCGCCGAGGTGCCGAGACCGGTCGGCCCGCCGGGCAGGGCGCGCGGCGGCCGGTGGTGGCGGAGCAGGGACGCCTCGTCGTAGCGGCGGCACTCGCGGTGCCACACCAGGATGCCGGACATCCAGTTCTGCAGCTCCTCGACGTAGCCCCGCAGCACCCTGCGGGCCTCCTCGTCCAACCCCGCGTCGTCGTACAGGACCGGCAGCTCGTGTTCGGCCACGTGCTGGAACTGGCGCATCCGCGAGGTGAGCAGGTCGTTGACCACGGTGAGCGCCGTGGGGTAGTCGCAGCCGAAGAAGGTCTGCACGACCAGCACCACGTTGTGCGCCTCGCCCTCGAACTCCACCTCCTTCTGGTAGGAGAACACGTCGTTGAGCAGGGCGGCGTAGTCCATGGCGGAGTTCTGGAGCGACCGCATCGGCCCGCTCTCGTAGATCTCCGGCGGCACCCGTTCGCCGTGGGCCAGCCGGCACAGGCTCATCGTCAGCTCCGAGCCGAACGTCATCCGGCGCATCTCGACGTAGTCGACCGGGTCGGGCACGCGGTGCTCGATCTGGTTGGCCAGCTCCCACAGCCAGCTACGGACCATGTCCTCGACGGCCTTGCGGAACGCGCGTCGCGCGGCCGGCCGCATCGGGCCCGCCGTCCGCGCCCACAGGTCGGCGAGGCCGCGTTCGAGCGCGGTGACCGGCTGGGCGACGACCGGGCCGTCGATCGGCATGAACGCCGGCAGCCGGTCCACGGCGACCTTGGCGGCGGGCAGGTTGCGGGTGCGGCCGTAGACGACGGGGAAGTAGTCGTCGCCGTAGGTGCCCCACGCCAGCCAGGCCGACGACAGGTCGAGCTGCTCGGGCGAGGCGTCCGGGTGGATGCCCGCCGCGCACAACGGCAGGTCGTAGTCGAGGAGCTTCTCCTCGTCCCACACGGCGGACCCAGCGACGCCCGGCTGCGCTTCGAGGATGCCCATCGCGTGCGCCCAGGCGACCACGTTGGTCCGCGCCGTGCCGAGGTGCGGCGACAGCCTGGGCGTGAACGGCATGCACAGGTCGGGGATCACCGACGGCCCGACCCGCTGGTGCGGCACGTGGGTGCGGGCGCGCACCCGCTGCGGGGCGAGCAGCCCGGCGATCGCACCGCTGATCGAGCCGGTGACGGACCCCATGCCGAGCCCGCCGCCGCGGTCGGCGCGTTCGTTCATGTAGCGGCTGGAGCGCAGGTGCCACTCGTGCCCGCCCGCCTGCCAGTCCTGCAGCCCCTTCACGTACGCCAGCACGCCCGCGCACGTCAGCGGGTCGAGGCCGTGCTCGACGAACAGCGGCCCCAGCTCGGTGGCGACGGTGTGCTCGAACTGCTGCAGCCGGGAGGTGAGCAGGTCGTTGACGGCGTCGGCGGCCTCCTGCGTCGTGCAGCCGAAGAACGTCTCCAGGACCAGCACCCCGTTGCTCAGCTCGCCCTCGTCCTCCACCTCGCGCTGGTAGGAGAACAGGTCGTTGCGCAGGTGCACCCCGTCGGAGAACGTGTCGCGCAGCACCCGCATCGGCCGGGAGCCGGCGACCCGCTCGGGCACCTCGGCGCCGACCGCGTGCTCCACCAGGGCGGCCGACCACGGCGCGCCCCCGACCTTGCGGCGCATCTCGATGTACTCGACCGGGTTGGGCACCCGGTGGGCGTTGATGTTGGACAGCTCCCAGAGCGACTCGTTCAGCAGGTTGCGGGTCGTCTCGGCGAACCTGGCCCGCCAGTGCCGGGACCGGCCCGGCACCGTGCGCGCCCACAGGTCGGCCAGCCCGGCCGCGACCGGGTCGGCGGGCTCCGGGAAGCCGTCCGCGAGGTCCATAGGCATGCAGGCCGCGAGCCGTTCGAGGTGGTCGCGGCCGCCCTCGCGGTCGCCGGTGCGCTTGTACAGCTCCAGGAAGTGGTCGTCGAAGAAGAACACCCACACGTACCAGTCGGTGATCAGGCCGAGCGTGGGCGCGTCGCAGTCGGGATGGGTGTACGCGCACAGCAGGGCGTAGTCGTGGGAGTCGAGGTCGCGCCGCACCCAGATGCCCGACCCCTCCAGCATGCCCATGTCGTGGGCCCACTGCCGGGAGTGGCTGCGCGCCTCCTCCACGTGCGGGTTGAGCCGCGCGGGGTACGGCAGGTAGAAGTCGGGGAGCTCGAACGGCTGGTCGGTCATGGGGTCACTCCGGTTTCGCACAGCTCGACGTCGTCGAGCACGCCGAGGGCGTCGGGCACCAGCACCGCGGCCGAGTAGTAGGCGCTGACCAGGTAGGAGGCGATGGCCCGCGCGTCGACGCCGGTGTGGCGGACGCTGAGGCCGGGCTCCCGCTCGCCCGGCAGGCCGGTCTGGCGCAGGCCGACCACGCCCTGGTCGGCCTCGCCGGTGCGCAGCACCAGGATCGAGGTGGTGCCGTGGCGGGAGATCGGGATCTTGTCGCACGGCAGGATCGGCACGCCGCGCCAGGCGGGAACCGCGCGCCCGCCCACGTCGACCGGCTCGGGGAGCACGCCGCGGCGGTTGCACTGGCGGCCGAACGCGGCGATGGCCGCCGGATGGGCGAGGAGGTAGCGCGACTTCTTCCGGCGGCACAGCAGCTCGTCGAGGTCGTCGGGCGTGGGCGGGCCGGTGCGCGTGGTGATGCGCTGGCCCGGGTCGGCGTTGTGCAGCAGCCCGAAGTCGGGGTTGTTGAGCAGCTCGCGTTCCTGCGACTCGCGCACCGCCTCGATCGTCAGGCGGAGCTGCTCCTCGGTCTGGTCCATGGGCTCGCCGAACAGGTCGGCCACCCGGGTGTGCACCCGCAGCACCGCCTGGGAGACGCTCAGCGGGTACTCGCGGGGACCGGGGTCGTAGTCGGCGAACGTGCCCGGCAGCACGGGCTCGCCGGTGTGCCCGGCGGCCACCTCGATGGCGGCCTCGCCGTGGCGGGTGCGCGGCCCGCCGGGCCGTGCCCGGTGACGGGCGAGCTGGGCCTCCAGCGACGGCGACCGGCCGGCCACCGTGCGGAACGCGGCCCACGGCAGGAACAACACCGTGCAGGTGGTGGTGCGGGCCTGCAGGGTGACCGGCCAGCGCGCGTCCGGCGCCGGCAGGCCGTCCCCGGCCGCCGGGAGGTCGGCGCCGGCGTGGTCGCCGGCGGACAGCGTCGCGCGGACGACGCTGCCGCCGTACGGGCCGGCCTGGCGCACGGCCACCTTGCCGTGCGCCACGAGCAGCAGCCCGCCGGCCGGATCACCCGCCCGCACGATCACCTCGCCGGAGGCGTACGCGCGCTGCTCGAACAGTCCGGCCAAGGTCTCCAGCACGGGTACGTCGGTGTACCCGCGCAGCGGCGGCAGCTCGGTGAGGGACGGCGGGACCACGCCCAGCCGCGCGCCCGCCCCGGTGAAGCTCACCCGCCCGCCGCCCACCGGGTAGGTGAGGCGGCGGTTCACCCGGTAGGTGCCGCCGGGCACGTCCACCCACGGGAGCACGCGCAGCAGCCAGCGCGGTGAGATCTCGCTCGTCTGCGGAGCCGACTTGGTCGTCGTGGCGAGCGTGCGCGCCGCCGCGGTGTCCAGGCTCAGCCGCTGATCCCGTTCGATCAACCGAAACACCACCCTCTCGGCCGGACCGGCACCGTCAGTTGTCGCGGCCGAGCTCGACGTCCTCCAGGACGGCGAGCGCGTCGGGCACCAGCACGGCGGCCGAGTAGTAGGCGCTGACCAGGTAGGAGATGACCGCCTTCTCGTTGATGTTCATGAACCGGACCGACAGACTCGGTTGGTACTCGTCGGGGATGCCCGTCTGGTGCAGGCCGACGACGCCCTGGTTGTCCTGGCCGACGCGCATCAGCATGATCGAGCTCGTCCGGGCCTCGGAGACGGGGATCTTGTTGCACGGGAAGATCGGCACACCGCGCCAGGCCGGCACCCGGTGCCCGTTGAGCTCGCTCGACTGGGGGTAGAGGCCGCGCCTGGAGCACTCCCGGCCGAAGGCCGAGATCGCCTGGGGGTGCGCCAGGAAGAAGGCGGGCTCCTTCCACACCTTGGCCAGCAGGTCGTCGAGGTCGTCGGGGGTGGGCGGGCCGGTCCGGGTGCGGATGCGCTGGCCGAAGTCGGCGTTGTGCAGCAGGCCGAAGTCGCGGTTGTTGACCAGCTCGTGCTCCTGCCGCTCGCGCAGCGCCTCGATCGTGAGCCGGAGCTGCTGGTCGAGTTGGCTCATCGGCTGGTTGTACAGGTCGGAGACGCGGGTGTGCACGCGCAGGATCGTCTGGGCGACGCTCAGCTCGTACTCGCGCGGGCTCAGCTCGTAGTCGACGAACGTGCCGGGCAGCGTCGGCTCGCCGGTGTGGCCGGACGACAGCTCGATCGCGGCCTCGCCGTAGTCGTTGCTGGCCCTGGCCTGGCGTGCCTGGATGTCCGCCAGGTGCTCGCGCAGCTCCGCCGACTGCTCCAGCACCTGGCGGAAGTCGTGCTGCGACAGGGTGAGCACGGTGCACGCGGTCGTGGTCCGCGCGGTGAAGCCGTGGCGGCCCGCCCCGGTCAGCAACTGCTCGCCCAGGTGGTCGCCGTCGGCCAGCACGCCGAGGCTCTGCTCGTCGCCGTAGGCGCCGTGGCCGGTCATCGCCACCCGGCCGTGGGCGATGAGGACGAGCTGGTCGATCGGCGTGTCCTCGGTGACGATCGCCTGGCCGGGCTCGTACTCGCGCTGGGTGAAGCGCTCGGCCAGCGCCTCCAGCACCTCCATGTCGGCGAAGCCGCGCAGCGGCGCCAGCTCGGTCAGTTCGGCCGGGATGACCCGCACCTCGGCGCCGGTCGTGGTGAACGTGATCCGGCCGTCGCCCAGGGTGTAGGTGAGCCGCCGGTTGACCCGGAAGACGCCTCCGGAGGTCTGCACCCACGGCAGCAGCTTCAGCAGCCACCGCGAGGTGATCTCCTGCATCTGCGGGGCCGTCTTGGTGGTCGTGGACAGGTTGCGCGCCGCCTCGGTGCTGAGGCTGAGCTGCTGCCCGCCCGGCAGGGCCGGCTCGGTCGTCTCTGTCATGGTCGGTGTGCCGCCGTTCTCCATAGGGGACATGAAAGGGTGGAACGTTCCAAAGGGGCCGAGGTGGCCGCTCAGCGGTCGCGGTGGGCCAGCTCGCCGGCCAGCACGGTCAGGGTCTCGCGCACCGCGGCTTCGATCGGCGCGGCTGCGATGGCGGCCTCCGCCTCGCGGACCCGCTCGGCGATCATCTCCTCGACCTCGGCCAGCGCGCCCGTCTCGACGAGGATCGCGCGCAGGTCGTCCGCCCGCTCCTCGGTCAGCTCGGGATGGCCGTGCCAGGTGCGCAGGTAGGTGCGCTGCGCGGGCGTGGCCCGCTGCACGGCGTGCGCGAACAGCACGGTGTGCTTGCCGTCGCGCAGGTCGTCGAGGGCCGACTTGCCGGTCTCGGCCGACGAGCCGAACGTGCCGAGCACGTCGTCGCGCAGCTGGAACGCCTCGCCGAGCGGCAGGCCGACGCGGGAGTAGGCGTCGAGCAGCTCCGGCGGCGCCCCGGCCAGCGCGCCGCCGATCTGCAGCGGCCGCTCGACGGTGTACTTGGCCGTCTTGTAGCGGATCACCGTGAGCGCCTGCTGCACCGACACGCCGGCCCGGAGCTGGGCGAGCATGTCGAGGTACTGGCCGCTGATCACCTCGCTGCGCATGGCGTCGAACAGGTGGTGCGCCACGCGCAGCCGGGCGGGCTCGACCCCGCACGACGACAGCAGCGCGTCGGCCCAGGCCAGGCTGAGCGTGCCGAGCAGGATGCCGGCCGCCTGGCCGAAGGTGTCGGAGCCCGGCCCCTGGTGCAGCGCGGCGAGCCGGCGGTGCACGGTCGCGTGGCCGCGCCGCAGGTCGCTGCCGTCCATGATGTCGTCGTGGATGAGCAGCCCGGCGTGGCACAGCTCCAGGGCCGCCGCCGCGCTGATGATCTCCTCGCAGTCGTCGCCGCCGGCCCCGCACCACCCCCAGTAACACAGCTGCGGGCGGATGCGCTTGCCGCCGCTCATGATGAAGTCGGTCAGCAGCTCGTACGCCGCCACGACGTCGGGGTCGGAGACGGGGGCACGCCAGGAGTCGAGGAAGCCGAGCAGGCGCTCGTCGATGCGCGGCCCGACCAGATTGCGCGTGAAGCTCAATGCCATGACCTGGCGCCCCTTCCGGCAACGGTTTCGCTACGCGACGTTATTGTTTGGATACACATTGTGTAAACCCCCTTGCGTAGCTCGATTACTCTGCGCATCCGAAAGGTGTCTACTTGTGGCCATACGCTGAGTGCTCGAAACAAGTGGGGATTCCATGTCGATGCGCCGTTCGCACCTGAGCCTGCTTCTCGCCACCCTCGCCGTCACCGCTGCCGCGGGCTGCGGGGGAGCCACCACCGACACCGCCGCCACCGACGGCGCGCCCGCCAACGCGCCCGCCGCGGCGGCCGCCAACCTGTCCGGCCAGGACCGCACCTGGCTGCGCACGATCCATCAGGGGGGCATCGCCGAGATCCACGTCGCCCGCCTGGCGCAGAGCCGGGCCAAGAGCGCCGAGGTCAAGGCGCTGGGCGAGACCCTGGTCGCCGAGCGCGCCAAGATCGACGGCGAGCTGCTCCGCAACGCGCAGCGGTTCGGCGTCGACCTGCCCGGCACGCTGACCGAGGCCCACCGCAAGCAGGCCCAGGCGCTGGCGCAGGCCCCGAACGCGCGGTTCGACCGCAGGTTCGTCGCCGAGATGCTCAAGTCGCACAAGGACGCCATCGCCGCCACCCGGCGCCAGATCAACCGGGGCAGCGCGCCCGAGGTGGTGGCGCTGGCCAAGTCCACGCTGCCCTCCCTGCGCAACCACCTCGACATGCTGCGCAAGGCCGCCGACTCCTGACCCGGGGACCGTTTGACGCCGGGTGTGTGGGTATGCGGGCAGACAGCCGACCGGAGGAGCAGACCCATGAAGGCTGTCACATGGCACGGCAAGCGGGACGTGCGGGTCGAAGAGGTCGCCGACCCGGCGATAAAGGAGCCGACCGACGCCGTCGTCAGGATCACCTCGACCGCGATCTGCGGGTCCGACCTGCACCTGTACGAGGTGCTGGGCCCGTTCATGACCGAGGGCGACATCCTCGGGCACGAGCCCATGGGCGTCGTCGAGGAGGTCGGCGCGGAGGTGCGGCACATCAGGCCCGGTGACCGGGTCGTCGTGCCGTTCAACATCGCCTGCGGCCACTGCCCCATGTGCGACCTGAAGCTGTACGCCCAGTGCGAGACGACCCAGGTGCGCGAGCACGGCATGGGAGCCGCGCTGTTCGGCTACACCCGGCTGTACGGCCAGGTGCCCGGCGGGCAGGCCGAGTACCTGCGCGTGCCGCAGGCCCAGTTCGGGCCGATCAAGGTGCCGGAGGGGCCGCCGGACGAGCGGTTCGTCTACCTGTCGGACGTCCTGCCGACCTCCTGGCAGGCCGTCGAGTACGCCGAGGTGCCCGAAGGCGGCAGCGTCGCCGTCTTCGGCCTCGGTCCCATCGGCCAGATGTCGGCCCGCATCGCCCGGCACCGCGGCTACCGGGTGATCGGCGTCGACGGCGTCGCCGAACGGCTGGAGATGGCCCGCAGGCACGGCGTCGAGGTGGTCGACGCCCGGAGCGCGGGCGACGTGCCGGACGCGATCAGGGAGCTCACTGGGGGGCGCGGCACCGACTCGGTCATCGACGCCGTCGGCATGGAGGCCCACGGCTCGCCGGCCGCCAAGCTCGCCCAGACGCTCACCGGCTTCCTGCCCGACATGGTGGCCGCGCCGCTGATGACCCAGGCGGGCGTGGACCGGCTGGCGGTGCTCAACCAGGCGATCGACGCGGTACGGCGGTGCGGCGTGATCTCCGTCAGCGGCGTCTACGGCGGCATGACCGACCCGCTGCCCATGCTGCGCATGTTCGACAAGGGCATCACGCTGCGCATGGGACAGGCCCACGTCAAGCGGTGGATCGACGACCTGATGCCGCTGGTCGCCGACGACGCCGACCCGCTGGGCGTGATGGACCTGGCCACCCACCGGCTGCCGCTCGACGCGGCGCCGCACGCCTACGAGATCTTCCAGAAGAAGCAGGACGGCGCGATCAAGGTGCTGCTCCAGCCGTAGGGTTTCGGGACCCGGCGCCCGGGCAGCGAGACACCTCATGAGAGTGATCGTGGTCGGGGCGACGGGCAACGTCGGCACGAGCGTCGTGCGTGCCCTGGAGGCCGACCCGGACGTGACGTCCGTCGTCGGCGTGGCCAGGCGGGCGCCCGGCTGGCGGGGCGCCCGCACCGAGTGGCGGCAGGCCGACGTGGTCACCGCCGACCTGGCCCAGATATTCGACGGGGCCGACGCCGTGGTGCACCTGGCGTGGCTGTTCCAGCCGACCAGGGACGCCACCGTCACCTGGCGGGCCAACGTGCTGGGGAGCATGCGGGTCTTCCGCGCGGCGGCCGAGGCGGGGGTGCCCGCCCTCGTGTACGCCTCGTCGGTGGGGGCGTACTCGCCCGGAGCCGGCGAACCGCCGGTCGACGAGACCTGGCCGACCCACGGCTGGCCGGGCGCCGCGTACGGGCGGGAGAAGGCGTACGTCGAGCGCGTCCTCGACGTCTTCGAGCACGACAACCCGGACATCCGCGTGGTCCGCATGCGGCCGGGCTTCATCTTCAAGCGCGAGGCGGCCACCGAGCAGCGCCGGCTGTTCGGCGGTCCGTTCGTCCCACGCCGGCTGGTGCGGCCGGGCCTGATCCCGGTGGTGCCGGACATCCCGGGACTGCGGTTCCAGGCGCTGCACGCCGACGACGCGGGTGAGGCGTACCGGCTGGCGGTCACCCGTCCCGTCTCGGGCGCGTTCAACCTGGCCGCCGAGCCCGTGCTGGAGCCGGCCGAGCTGGCCCGGCTGCTCGGGGCGCGGACCGTGCCGGTGTCGGCGTGGGTGGCGCGCAGCGCCATGGCGGCCGGCTGGCACCTGCGGCTGCTGCCCGCGGCGCCGGGACTGCTGGAGATGCTGCTGCAACTGCCCCTGATGGACACCCGGCGGGCCCGTGAGGTGCTGGGCTGGACGCCGCGGTACTCGGCCGCCGACGCCCTGATGGAGATGATGGAGGGGCTGCGCGAGGGGACCGGGATGGACACGGCGCCGCTGGCCCCGGACGGCGGCCCGGCCGGGCGGCTCAAGGAGCTCGCCTCGCGCGTCGGCGGCCGCCCGTAGCGGGAGGCCGGTGCGCGTATCGGCGGGCGCCTGCGGCGGAGGTCGCTGTGCGCGTCGGTGGGCGCCCGTGGCGGGGGTCAGGCGGCGCTCGTGCCGCTGCCGCTGCCCGTGCTGTCGATCGTGTCGCTGATCGGGCGGCGAGGAGGTTCGGGCGGGGTGCGGACGGCCGTCAGCGCGTCCTCGACCGTCCTGTGGACCGGCAGGTGCGTGTCCACCCGGGTGATCTCGACGATCCGGGCCGGCATGGCCTGGAGCGCGGCCAGCCTGACGCTGCCGCCGAGCCGGGCGGCGGACGTGTAGGAGTTGAGCAGGGCGCGCAGGCCGGCGCTGTCCATGAAGTGGATCTCGGCCAGATCGAAGACGAGGTGGTCGCCGGGCCGCCGTACGTCCGCGAGGAAGGTCTCCAGCCGGCCGGCGTTCGTGGCGTCCAGATCGCCGGCCAGGGTGACCACCGTGATGCCGGGCAGATGCCGGTGCGCGAACGTCAGCCGGGACATCAGGGGTCCCACGGTGCGGAGGGACGGGGTCGAGCGCAGGTCGCCATGGACGAACCATAGCCCGTCACCTGCGTCGCGGTCGGCCAAGGAAACTTGGCATTCCAATGACGAATATCGCCTGCCGCCTACGCAGGGATACGCGCAAGATGTGCCACTAGGCCGATATGCGGCCTTTGTCTGCTTTTAGGGCTGGCGGACGATCGACCCGGAGCCGGTCAGCTCTTTCCCGTGATGGCGGCGGTCGCCTGCTCGGCGCTCGGGTAGAGGTCGAACGCCTGCGAGAGCCCCGTCATGCGGAAGACCCGGTCGAGCCGCGCGGTCAGCCCCGCGAGCGCGACCGTGCCGCCCCGCTGGAGGATGAGCTTGCGGAACACCAGGAACGTCCGGATGCCGGTGGAGTCGCAGAACTCCAGCCCGCTCAGGTCGAGGACGAGATGCCGGTGGTCGGGCGTCAGCGCGCTCTCCATGTCGGTGCGAAGCTGCGCCGCGCTGATGTAGTCGAGCTCACCGCTCAGGGCCAGGACGCACGTGCCGGTGGCGGCGTCGGCCGAGATCTGCTTCAGCTGAACAGGTGCGGTCACCGGGATTGCCTTCTCACGATCGGAGGGACGGTCATGGACAGGATGGCCGTGTCGTCGGTCAGGCCGGGGCCGAACGCGGACAGCGTCTCCTCCAGCCGCGACACCATGGCCTGCGCGGGCTGCCCGGCCAGCGACGCCGCCAGGCTGATCAGGCGGTCCTCGCCGTACATGTGTCCGGCGCGGGTGCGCGCCTCGGTGAGCCCGTCGGTGTAGAGCAGCAAGCCGTCACCCGGATGCAGGAACGTGCTCGCCACCGAGAACCGGGCCTCGGGCAGCAGCCCGACCAGCATCCCGCCCTCGGTGTGGACGGCGTCCACCGTGCCGTCGGCGCGGACGGCCAGCGCCGGCGGATGGCCGCCTCCGGCCAGCCTGATCCGCACCCCGTCGTCGCCCGGCGTGAGCACGCCGTACACGACGGTGCAGTAGCACGGGTCGGCGCCCAGGAACTCGTCCATCAGCACCGCGTTGAGGTTGGTCAGCACGTCCTCGGGGTCGCCCGCGTAGACGGCGGCGGCGCGCAGCGTGTGGCGGGCCAGGGCCGTCACCACCGCCGCGTCGGCGCCCTTGCCGCACACGTCGCCGAGGAAGAAGCCCCAGTCGTTCTCGTCGACCCGGAAGACGTCGAAGAAGTCGCCGCCTACCTGATCGGCCGAGGCCACGTGGTAGTGGGTGGCGATGTCGAGACCCGGCACCTTGGGCGGGGAGGGCGGCAGCAGCACCCGGCGCAGCGTCGAGGTCAG
Source organism: Nonomuraea indica (assembly GCF_002850745.1). Lineage (GTDB taxonomy): Bacteria > Actinomycetota > Actinomycetes > Streptosporangiales > Streptosporangiaceae > Nonomuraea > Nonomuraea indica. The sequence continues at coordinate 119,565 of NZ_PJOK01000049.1, read as the reverse complement.
CAGCTCCAGCCGGCCCCGCTCCGCCTCGGCCTGCTCGCGCAGCCGGCGCTCGCGCTCGACGGCGGACCGGGCGGCGAGCCGCGTCTCCAGCTCACCGGCCACGAGGGCGGCCAGGTCGGTGAGGGTGCCCAGCTCCTCCTCGCTGACCTCGCGCGGCCGGACGTCGAGCACGTTGACCGTGCCCAGCCGGTGGCCGTCGGCCGTGGTGATCGGGGCGGCGGCGTAGAAGCGGACGCGCGGCTCACCGGTCACCAGCGGATGGTCGGCCGTCCGGGGGTCGGTGAGCGCGTCGCTCACCACGTAGGGGCCCGACTGCGTGATCGCGGAGGCGCACAGACCCCCGTCGCGGGGAAGCTGCGTCAGGCCGCCGGGCAGGCCCGTCCGAGCCTTGAACCAGATCCGGTCCTCGTCCACGATCGTCAGCGAGGCCATCGGCACCCTGAAGACGCGCGCCGCGAGCTGCACGACCCTGTCGAACGCGTCCTCGGGGGGCGTGTCGAGGATCTGGTAGCGCCGGACGGCCGCCAGCCTCGCCGCCTCCACTCCCGGATCGATCAGCGTTACCGTCATCTGCTCGTCGTCACCGTCTTCTCTTCCGCGATCACACGCAGTTTAGTCGGCTTCACGGCAGGAAGGGCAGGCCTGGGGCACGGGTGACCGCGATACGGGCTCAGGGGCGCGCCTCCGCAGGAGGGGACACCAGGAAACGGCCGCGCTCCGCGACGTGACCGGCGGAGGTTTCCGCTGATCGAACGGGGATAGTGGCCGTCCATGACCATTCTGGGAACGCCTCCGAGCGAGCACGCCGCGGTGACCGAGCACTTCGGGCCGTCCGTGTCCGGTGTCGGCCCGGACGACACCGTGGCCTTCCGGCTCAGCCCCTACACCTACATCGGCGACCGGGCGCGGGCGCTCGGCGTCGACGTCTTCGACACGCGGCTGCTGCTGCGACCGACCACGTGCATGACGGGGGCCGAGGCCGCGCGGGTGTTCTACGATCCCGAGCGGTTCGTCCGGCAGGGCGCGGCGCCGGGGCGGCTGCTGCGGACGCTGTTCGGCGAGGGCGGCGTCCAGTCGCTCGACGGCGAGGCGCACCGGGCGCGCAAGGCGATGTTCATGTCGCTGATGACGCCGGCGGCACGCGGCCGGCTGGTCGAGCTGACGGGGCGCGGCTGGCGGGAGCGCATCCCGATCTGGGCGCGGATGCCGCACGTCGTGCTGTACGACGAGGTCAACAGGCTGCTGTGCCAGGCGGTGTGCGAGTGGGCGGGCCTGCGGCCGGCGCCCCGGCACGTCCCGTGGATGACCGGCGAGCTGCTGGCCATGATCGAGGCTCCGGCCGCCGTGGGGCCGCGCTACCTGCGCGGGCGGCGGGCCCGCCTGCGAGCCGAGCAGGGCATCGCCCGCCTGGTCGAGCGGGTGCGCGAGCGGCCGGAGCCGTACGAGGGCACCGCCCTGGGAACCGTCGCCGGCCACCGCGACGCCGACGGGCGGCAGCTCGACCCCCGGGCGGCGGCCGTCGAGGTGCTGAACGTGCTGCGCCCCACCGTGGCGGTCGGCCGGTACGTGACGTTCGCCGCCATGGCGCTGCACGCCCAGCCCGGCTGCCGGGAGCGCATCCGCGACGGCGACGACGCCTACCTGGAGCACTTCGTCCAGGAGGTGCGCCGCTTCTACCCGTTCTTCCCCGCGGTCGCGGCCAGGGTGGCCCGCTCGTTCGAGTGGCGGGGACACCACTTCCCGCAGGGGCGGCGCGTCCTGTTCGACCTGCACGGCACCGACCACGATCCGCGCCTGTGGGACCGGCCGGAGGAGTTCAGGCCGGAGCGGTTCGCCGGACGCGAGCCCGGGGCGTACGAGCTGGTGCCGCAGGGCGGCGGCGACCACCACCGGGGGCATCGGTGCCCCGGCGAGTGGATCACCGTGGACCTGATGAAGGTGGCCGTGACGGCGCTGACCCGCTGGATGACCTACGGCGTGCCGGCCCAGGACCTGCGCGTCGAGCGGTGGCGGGCGCCCGCCCTGCCCAACAGCCGTTTCGTGATCGACCAGGTGGCGCCGACCGGTTCCTAGCGGGTCTCGTGCCGGTCGCCGACGGGCCGCCCGTCGAGCAGCCGGGAGAACAGGTCCACCCACATCGGCATCACCGCCTCCGGCGCGTACGACCGGGCGGTGCGCGCGGCCTCGGCCCCGAGGCGCAGCCGCAGGTCGCGGTCGCCCATGAGCCGGTCGAGGGCGGCCGCCAGGGCGGCGACGTCGCCCGGCGGCACGAGCAGACCGTCGATCTCGTGCGTCAGCACGTCGGCCGGGCCGGTGGGGCAGTCGAAGGCCGCGACCGGCAGCGCATGGCCCATCGCCTCGATCATCACCATCGGCAGCCCCTCGAAGCGGGACGACAGCGCGTAGATCGAGGCGCGCGCCAGCTCGCCGTCGAGGCGGCTGGTGCGGCCCATCAGGCGGACCCGGTCGCCGAGCCCCTGGGCGTCGATGAGCGCGGCCAGAGCCGCCTTCTGGCTCCCCGAGCCGAAGATGCGCAGCTCCCACTCCGGGTGCCGCCGGGCGGCCTGCCCGAACGCCGGGACGAGCAGGTCGAAGCCCTTCTGGCGGACCAGCCGGCCGGCCGCGACCACGACGGGGTTCTCCTGCCGGGACGGCTCGCCGGACGGTTCGACGGCGTTGGGGATGCGCAGGACCGGCGTCCGCGGCAGCAGCTCGCGGTAGGCGAGCTCGTTGGAGCGCGTCAGCACCACCACGGCGTCGAACCGGCCGTAGTGGCGGGCGATGTCCTCGCGGACCGTCGCGGGGTAGGCGTCGAGGTTCATGTGGTCCTGCGCCACCCGGACGACGCTCTCCGGCGCGCGCCGGGCGGCGATGAGGTTGAGCGCGGGCCGGGTGGTGACGAGGACGCCGTCGCGCAGCGAGGAGACGTAGTCGATGACGGCCCGCTCCACCCGTTCGGTGAAGTAGCCGGCGGCGAACTCGCCGCGCGGCACCATCCTGCCCCGCAGCCGCCGCCAGACCCGGCGGCCGAGGGAGTCGGGCCGCACCCCGCCGCGCTGGTCGACCAGCGCCTCGATCCGCACCCGGCTGTCGAGGCCGAACTGCGGGGTGTTGCGACGGCGGACGACGCTGACGACCGTCACCTCGTGACCGAGCGCGGCCATCGCGCCCGCCTGGTTGAACACCGTGCGGATCGTGCCGCCCACCCCGTAGGCGTGCAGCAGCAGGTAGCGGATCTTCACAGGTAGCCCCAGGTCTCGCACATCGGGCGAAGGGACTCGGGGATCTCACCGGGGTCCGGCAGGTCGCGGCCGGGCTGGACGGCGCCGGAACGGATCTTGTCCTGCCAGTCGCCCAGCCCCTTGCGCACCACGCCCGGCGTGCCGTAGTCCAGCATCTTCCGCGTCCACGGGACGCCGAGGAACTCACAGACGGCCCTGGTGACGCCCTCCGGGTCGGCCGTGAGCCGTTCGTAGCGGACGGTCAGGCCGGGCAGGGCCTTCCTGGCACGTTCCACGGCCTTCATGTAGCGCAGCGCGTCGGCCGCGGCCTCCTCGCGGGAGCGCCTGCCGGGGCTCGCCTCGTACCAGGAGGCGGCGATCGAGGCGGGGTGGCGCAGCAGGAAGACGAAGCGCGCGTCGGGCCAGCAGGTGGCGATGCGCCGGTAGGCGAACGCGTTGGCGGGCGTCTTGTCCACGATGTACTGCTTGCCGCTGCGGACCAGCTCGCGGTGCAGGACCCGGTCCCACAGCAGGTGCTCCAGGTCGGCCTGGTTGTGGCCGAGCGCCTCCATGGCGTTCCTGGCCAGCGGCGTTCCGAAGCCGACGGTCAGCCGGCGCACGTGCAGCTCGTGCGGGGCGTGCAGCAGGGGATGGGCGTCGAGCATCGCGCGCAGCAGCGTGGAGCCGGACCGGACCGGCGACAGCACGAACACCGGCGCGATCAGCAGCCGGTCGAGGCCCGGGTCGGCGGGCGGCCTGATCTCCGGCCGCTCCCGCTGCTCCGGCTCGGCGGGCGGCGACGGGGCCGGTCTGACCCGCTCCAACCGGACGCCGGCGAGCCTGCCGAGCGCCTGGTTCACCTTTCGCTGCCAGGTCATGACGTGGGACGCTACCTGTGGATCCCGCTGATTACCTGCGAATCTCACCAGTGAGATACCCCGGCGCCCGCATTTCCACCCTTCGTGGGGAAAGGTGCGCGCCGCTCGTGGTCCGGATCGACGGGCGATGCGTCGCGGCGGGGCCCAGCGGGAGCGACGGGAGGAGCCGCGCTCGGCGACGGGCCGAGCGACCACCGGGAGAGGACCTGACCGTGATCGTAATCGCGCACCTCAGTGACACCCACCTCGACGGCGGGGCCCGCGCCTCCGAGCGGACGCGCCGGGTGGCCGCCTTCCTGGACGCCCTGCCGTACGACCTGGACGCCGTGCTGGTCACCGGCGACATCGCCGACAACGGCCTGGCCGCCGAGTACGAGGAGGCGCGCAAGCTGCTCTCCCTGCGCCACCCCACGTTCCTCTGCCCGGGCAACCATGACGACCGGGCGGAGTTCCGCCGCGTGATGCTCGGCGAGCCGCCGTCCGGCGAGCCGATCAACCAGGTGCACCGGACGGCCGGGGCCGTCTACGCCCTGTGCGACTCCACGATCCCGGGGCAGGCCGGCGGCCGCCTCGCCGAAGAGACCCTCGACTGGCTCGCCGGTGTGCTGGCGGAGACGCCCGGTGACGTCCCGGTGTTCGTCGCCTTCCATCACCAGCCGGTCGTGCTGCACCACCCGGCCCTCGACGCCATCGGGATGCGGGCCCCCGACGGGCTCGCCGCCCTGGTGGCCCGGCACCCGAACGTGGCGGCCCTGCTGTGCGGCCACTGCCACGCGGCCGTCGCCACGACCCTGGGCGGGCGCCCGCTGCGCACGGCTCCGGGCGTGGTCAACAACCTCAGGCTGCCGTGGGAGGAGGGGCCGGGGCCGGTGGACCTCGACGTGCCGCCCTCTGTCGCCGTTCACGTCCTCGACGACGACGGACGGTTCCTCACCTACTACCGGATCGTCCCGTGAGCGTCAGTCGTCATGGTCCGGGTCGTACCTCGTCGGCTCGGACGGCAGCGTGTAGCGCTCCTCGATGAGGGAGGTGACGCGGCGCCGGCTCTCACCGGCGTCGCCCTCGTCCCGCTCGACCGCGGCGACCTCGTCGGCCAGCTCGTCGTCGCCCAGCGACTCGCGGATCCACGCGGAGTAGTCGCCGCGGCCAAGGTGGTAGGTCCAGGTCTCCTCGTCCACGCCCTCGCCCAGTTCGATGAACGTGTGCAGGTTGCGGGCGCGCAGCCGCAGGCGGTCCTGCGGGCCGGTGAAGTAGAAGCTCTTGTCCTTGGACATGGTGCCCGCCGCGTACTTGCGCCGGTGCCGCGTGCGCTCCGTACGGGCCGGTTCCACCTCGACCGGCTGGGCGCGTCCGGAGCCGCACCGCCACAGCACCACCCCGTGCTCCGGCAGGCCGTCCCCGGCCGGGCCCGGCTCACCGAGGGCGTCGGCGAAGGCGGCCAGCGTGCGGCCGGGCCGGTCGCCCACCGCGAGCACGTGGCCGACCAGGCGCAGCGCCGCCGGGCTCAGCGCCTCCGGATGCACGGTGATCATCAGGATCGAGCCGAGGTCGCGCACGTCCTTGATCGGCACCTCCTGCAGCTCCGCCGGCATCAGGTGGTGCGCCTCGTCCACCACGACCCAGTGCGGGTGGCCGAGCCGCGCGCGCAGGGCGGTCAGCCGGGGCAGCAGCTCGGTGAAGAACGCCGGCCGGTCGCGCAGCGGCATGCCGATCATGTTGACGACGGCGCTCTGCTCGGGTGACTCCAGCAACCGCAGCACCTCCTCGATGCCCGGCGGCCGGTCGGGGTCGCCCAGCACGGCCGCTTCGGGGAACTCCGCGTAGTCGCCCTCCGGGTCGATCACCACGCACTGGTGGCCCCCCTCGATGAGCCGTTCGAGCAGCGCGGTCGTGGCCGTGGACTTGCCGCCGCCGGACGGCCCGGCCACGACGAGCCCCGTCCCGTACGGCGGCAACCGCACTTCACGGCCGTCCTCACCGGTGCCCCCGTCGCCGTCCCCGTCCCCGCCGTCGCCGCCGCCGTCGCTCCGACCCAGCAGCACGTCGTGCCGGGGCACCCGGCGCTCGTCCAGCTCGCCCGACAGCAGCAGCTCGGCCAGCTCGACCACGCCCGCGCCGGCCTCCCCGTCGAGCGGCAGGTCGCACTGCGAGCGCAGCGCCGGCACGGCGTTGGCCACGGCGGCGCCGCACTCGGCGGCGGTCAGGAAGGCATGGTCGTTCTCGGCGTCACCGACGGCCACCACGTTGTGCTGCGACAGGTTGAGCCGCTGGAGGCCGGTGGCCAGCCCGCTGGCCTTGTTCACGCCGGGCGGCAGCACCATGACCGCGCCCTTGTTCCTGATCACCTGGAGTTCCAGGCCCAGGTCACGGATGGCGTCGTTCACCTGCTCGTCGTACGGCTCGCGAGTGGCGACGATCACGGCACCGACGCCGAGCGGTGTCACGCCCTGCCCGCGCAGCCGTTCCACGAAGTCACGCGGCGGCGGCTCGGCCAGCGCGTCCCTGGTCCGTTCGCCGGGGTCGTAGAGCAGCGCCCCGTTCTCGGCCACCACCAGGTCGAACAGGTCGGCGTGCGGGAACACGGCGAGCAGGTCGTCCAGCTCGCGGCCGGTCACCAGCAGCAGCCGCCGGCCGGAGCGGGAGACCCGCTCCAGCGCCTTGACGGTCTCGTCGGCCACCGTGCCGTGCGTGGCCAGGGTGTCGTCGAAGTCGCAGGCGAGCACGTGATATCTCATGGGCCCGCCCCTACCCGGGAGCGCGCGGTCGAAAGGCGTCCCGCCACGCGCGCCGAGGCGGGTCAGGCGCCGGTGGGCCGGTCGTAACCCTCGTCCTCGCCGTACACCCGCTCGTGCGGATCGCCCTCCGGCTGGTTGGCCGGGTCCGTGGGCGAGGGGACGAACTCCTCGGCGAAGTCCGCCTCGTCGTAGTCCTCCGGGTTGTCGCGCCGGTCGGCCAGCGGGCGGTCGTCGGGCTCCGACATGGGGTCCTCCTCCGGTAGTGGACGCGTACGGGGCACACCCTGCCCCGATCGGGCGAACCCATGTCGAAGGCCGCACCAGGGACCGGCGCGTCGTCGATCAACGCCCGGACTCATGAACGTTCGTATTCGTAATCGGGCCCTAGCCGTTTCCCACACCGGGGGATACCTTCCAATAAGGCTGCCTCGGGGGATCTTGCGGCCGTTTCTGCTGTTGGAGGAGTCCTATGCGCGTATCCGTTTTCAAGGGCACTGCCGCCCTGATTACGGCAATCGCCCTGCCGCTGGTCATGACCGGCCCGGCCGAGGCGAAGACGGCCGACGAAATCTTCGCCAGGCACCTGGTGAGGGAGGTCACGGGGGCCAACGCCAAGAAGCACCTCGACGCCCTGCAGGCCATCGCCACGGCCAACGGAGGCAACCGCGCCGCGGGCACGCCCGGCTACGCGGCCTCCCGCGACTACGTGGCGGACAAACTGCGCAGGGCCGGATACCGGGTCACCCTGGACCCGATCAACTTCGTCCAGGGCTGGACGGAGAACAACCCGCCCACGCTCGCCCTGACCGCGCCCGGCCAGAAGACCTACACCCCGAACGAGGACTTCCACACCTTCCGGCCCTCCCCGGCCGGCGACGTGACCGCCCAGGTCCAGGGCGTGGACCTGACCCTGCCGCCCACCCCGACGCCCAGCTCGACGAGCGGCTGCGAGATGTCCGACTTCGAGGGCTTCGTCAAGGGACGCATCGCGTTGATCCAGCGCGGCACCTGCGCCTTCGCCCAGAAGATCCGCAACGCGGGCGCCGCGGGGGCGTCGGGCATCATCGTCTTCAACGAGGGCCAGCCGGGCCGCACCGACGCCTTCCCGCTCGACATCGGCGAGTGGCGGGCCGGCGTGCCGATGGTGTTCGCCGACTTCGCCGTCGGCAACGAGCTGGCCGCCACCGCCGGCGCGACCGTCCGGCTCAAGGTGGACGCCACGCTGCAACTCGGCACCGACCACAACGTGATCGCCGAGACCCGCCACGGCGACCCGCGCAACGTCGTCATGGTCGGCGCGCACCTCGACAGCGTCCCCGAGGGTCCCGGGATCAACGACAACGGCTCCGGCAGCGCCGCCATCCTGGAGACCGCCCTGCAGATGAAGCGGTTCCCGGTGCGCAACAAGGTGCGTTTCGCGTTCTGGGCCGCCGAGGAGCTCGGGCTGCTCGGCTCCGACCAGTACGTGGCGGACCTGTCGCAGGCCGAACGTGACCGGATCAGGCTGTACCTGAACTTCGACATGGTCGCCTCGCCCAACTACGCCATCAAGCTGTACGACGGCGACAACTCCGACAACGTCGGCTCGCCGGCCGGTCCGCCCGGCTCGGCCGAGATCGAGAAGCGGTTCGAGGCCTTCTACGACGCCCGTGACCTCGGCCACGTCGGCACCGACTTCGACGGCCGCTCCGACTACGGCCCGTTCATCGCGGTGGGCATCCCGTCCGGCGGCATCTTCACCGGCGCCGAGGGCATCAAGACGCCCGAGGAGGCCGCCCTGTTCGGCGGCACGGCGGGCACCGCCTACGACCCCTGCTACCACCAGGCGTGCGACACCATCGCCAACATCGACGCGACCGCGCTCGACGTGAACTCCGACGCGATCGCCGACTCCACCGCACGGTACGCCTTCAACCTCAGGACCATCCCGAGGCGGGAGGCCGCCGCCGCGGCCCGCGTGGCCGTACAGTCCGCGAGCTGACCAGCCCGGACGCGGGGGGACACCCGTCCTCCCGCGTCCGGCATGGAGCACTTCGCCGGCACCAGGAACCGGCTACTACTTCGTGGACGTCGTCACGGGAGAGGCCGAACACCATGCCCGGCCCCCGATGCGTGGCCGCGAACCGGACTTCTCCGGCGGCCCGAGCGACGACGACAGCCGGCAGGACCTGGGGTGGAGCGCTGACGGCTCGCTGATCTGGGAGCCGAGCGCCCTGAGGCAGCCGAGCCGTGTCCACCGGACGCCGGACGGGCGGCCGCACGACGCGCCCGCCGAGGACCGCTACCCCGGCCGCAACGGCTGGTCACGTCTCTCGCCCGACGGGACCCGCCTCCTCGGGGCACCCGGCCTGCCCACCCGCATCACCGACGTCCGGACCGGCGACGCGGTCGGCCGCCAGCGGGTTCTCCAGCTCCTGGCGTGGGCGGACGACGACACCGTCGTCGCGCTGGGCTGCCGGGGGGCCTGTCCGAACGAGTGCGACGCGGGACTCGTGCTGGTCAGCGTGGACGGCACCAGGATGACGCCGTTGACCGGCACGGGCGACAGCCGGAAGGAGGGCGCCCCGGAGTGGGTTCTCACCCCCCGGTGACGCACTTTTCACGCCTAAAGCCCGCGTTCCAGGGCACTCGGGAGTCCTTCGGGCGATCCCCTAGGAGGAGCGGTGACGACAACGAACGCGGGCCGGCAGGCCACGGCCGCGGCGCGGCGGGCGGTCCGGCACCCCATGATGGACCGGCTCACCCGCGTCGGGCTGGCCTGCCGCGGCGTGCTGTACGCGCTGATCGGCGTGCTGGCGGTGCAGATCGCCTTGGGCGGGGCGAAGGAGCAGGCAGACAAGGGCGGCGCGATCGCCACGGTGGCGGAGCTGCCGTTCGGGTCGGTGATCCTGTGGGTGATGGTCGCGGGCTTCGTGGCGCTGTCGCTCTGGCAGGCGTCGGAGGCGCTGTTCGGCGGGCTCAAGACCCTCGACCGCGTCGAGGCGGCGCTCCGCACCGCCGTGTACGTGCTGATCGTCTTCACCCTGCTGAGCGTGCTGCTCGCCGGAGGGGCCGCCTCCGAGGACAAGAAGTCGCAGGACGTGACCGCCAAGCTGCTCGACCTGCCCGGCGGGCCGCTCATCGTGGGCCTCATCGGCCTCGGCATCATCGGGCTGGGCGTGTACTGGGTGCGCTCCGGGCTGACCAAGAAGTTCCGCGAGGACCTGGCCACGGAACGGATGTCGCCGCGGGCCAGGCAGCTGATGGACCGCCTGGGCACGGCCGGATACCTGGCCAGGGGCGCCATCGCCGGGCTGGCCGGCATCTTCGTCGTGCAGGCGGCGTTCACCGCCGACCCCGACAAGGCCGGCGGCATCGACGCGACGCTGCGGGCGTTCGCCGAGACGCCCGCCGGGCCGTGGCTGCTGGTGCTGGTGGCGCTCGGGCTGCTGCTGTTCGCCGGCTACTGCTTCGGTGAGGCGCGCTGGCGCCGCACCTGAGCGCTCACGCCGTCCTCGGCGGCTGGTGGCCGAACCTGACCGGGACAGGGCCGCCCAGCCGCACGGCGGGGTCGGTCATCAGCTGCCGCCCGGATCGTGTTCCGGTGCGGGCTCGATGACCGGCTCCGCCTCGCCGGCTTCGGTGATCCGGCGCGCCAGCCGCTCGTGCGGCAGCGCCGCCTGCTCCCGGTGCGAGCGCAGGCCGATCAGGGTGGACAGCTCGTGCGGGTCGCCGGACAGGTCGTACAGGGCCTGCTCGCGGTAGCGCGGCGCGGCGGCGTCGTGCCACGGGTGGGCGTCCTCGGCGACGGCGTAGTACTTCCACAAGCCGAGAGAGCCCGTCGTGCTGTCTGTCGATCGTTCAACAGCCGCCACGGCGGATGGCGGCTCAGCCGTAGAGGACGGACAGGAACCGCACCAGCACCGCCTCACGCGAGGCGGCCGGCAGCGCGTCGAGGACGGTGTTGACCACGGCCATCTCCGGCTGACCGGAGCCGGGCCGCAGGTCCACCCCGACCGAGGCGGCCAGCTCGGCGAACTCCGCGTCGGTCAGCGCGTCCAGGTCCAGCCCCGCCACCAGTTCCACCAGCCCCTCGGGAAGCCGGACGGGGCCGCGCCGCCGGGCGGCCCCGGCCGACTCGGCGATCACCTTCAGCATCGCCTCCACCCCGGCCAGGGTCACGCCCGTGACGGTGATGTGCAGGTTGGCCGGGATGCCCGCGTACGAGAGCTGCGGCTGCAGGAACCACCCGCGCGCGCGGGCCTCGTCGGCCAGCGTGAACACGTCCACACCGTCACCGGCGAAGGCGACCAGCGCCGACTCGGGCTCGCCGAGCACCCGCAGGCCGGGCACGCGGGCGAGGCCGGCGCGCAGCGCGGCCGACGCCTCCAGCGTGGCTCGGGCCAGCTCGACGTAGCCCTGCCGGCCGAGGGCGTGCAGCGTGGCCCAGGCGCCGCCCAGCGGTCCGGCCGACCGGGAACTCTGCACGGTGGCGTTGACCACGGTGTAGCCAGGCCAGGCGGCTGAGGCGAAGTACGCCCTGCGGCGCATGGCCGGGTCGGCGAACAGCACGACCGACGCGCCCTTGGGGGCGTAGCCGTACTTGTGCAGGTCGCAGGAGAGGGAGGTGACGCCCGGCACCGACAGGTCGAACGGCGGGACCGCCGCGCCCGCCTCGCGTAACCAGGGCAGCAGCCAGCCGCCCACGCAGGCGTCCACGTGGCACGGCACACCGGCGGCCGCCGCCACGGCGGCCACCTCGGTCACCGGGTCCACGACGCCCTGCGGGTAGGAGGGCGCGGAGGCGACGACCAGCACGGTGTCGTCGTCGATCGCGTCGCGGACGGCGTCCGGCCGGACCCGGTACGTGCCGAGGTCCACGGGCACGGCCCGCACGGTGAGGCCCAGGTAGTGGGCGGCCTTGTGGAAGGCGGGGTGGGCGGTGACGGGGACCACGAGGTTGGGCCGCTCGCGGCGGGCCGTGTCGCGGGCGGCCTTCACCGCCAGCATGATCGACTCGGTGCCGCCGCTGGTGAAGACGCCGTGGCCGCCGCCCAGCAGGTCGGCGACCGCGCCGACGACCTGCCGCTCCATCTCGACCACGCTCGGGAAGGCGGTCGGGTCGAGGGCGTTGACCTCCAGCATCTCGGCGTAGGCGCGGGCCGCCGCCTCGTGCGCCGCCGGCCGGCCGGTGTCGTAGACGTAGGCGGTCACCTGACCGCCCCTGACGGGCAGGTCGTGCCGCTTGAGCCGGGCGATCTCGGCCAGCAGGTCGCCGACGGGTCTGCCGGTCTCGGGCAGGTTCACGAGCGCTCCTCGCCTTCGGGTGCGCCGAATGTAGTTCGGCCGGAAGGCGGCGGTCAATCGGTCGCGACAGGGGCGCGGCCGGTCAGGTCAGGGCGCCCGTCCCGGAGGAACCGGTGAGGTCCAGGTCGGCGCGCTCGTCCGAGGCGGCGGTGCGGTCGCGCAGGCGGTGGATCGTCAGCCGGTCGCCCCAGCGGGCGACGGCCGCCTCGTCGGCGAAGGCCAGCGCGCGCATCATGTTGCCGCCGTCGCTCGCCTCGACGGCCTGCCGCAGCCGCCGGCGCAGCGGCTCGGGCAGCCTCGTGGTGCCCGCCTCGACCGTGTCGCCGTAGTGCGGCGCGTACGCGACCCCCTCGAACCCGGTACGGCGCAGCAGCGTCCTCAACGTCTCGGCGCTGTAGAACATCAGGTGGTTCTTGGTGAACCCGCTCCACGCCGACCCGTACGCCTTGAGAAGCAGCGACCGGGCGTTGACCGTCAGGATGAGCAGCACCCCGCCCGGGGCGAGCAGCTCCCGGAACCTCGCGAAGTCCTCCAGCGGCCGGGGCAGGTGGGCCAGCACCGACCACAGCGTGATGACGTCGAACCCGCCCGCCGCGATCTGCGGCACGTCCTGCGGCGCCCCGAAGTAGGCCCGCGCCCGCTTCAGCCGCGCGTTCGCCTGCGTCACGGAGTCGGGCGACAGGTCCACCCCGTAGCCGTCGAAGCCCCGCTGCTCCGCCAGCTCCAGGAACAGGCCGACGCCACAGCCGAAGTCGAGCAGCCGCCGCCCCTCGCCGTCGTCGAGGACGGGGGAGAACGCCTCCATCGTCAGGTTGTAGCGACGCTGCCGGTTGGCCGCGTACGTGCCGGTGAGGAAACCGCTGTAGCCGCTGGAGTAGAGATCGCCGAGCCGCTCCGGCCGGATGTTGGGATTGCGGTAGAGGAAGCCGCAGGACGGGCAGCGGACCACGTGGTAGCGCCATGTCCTGCCGGTGCCTCCCTTGCCCGCGCCGGTCGGCTCGAACATCGGCTGCTGGCGGGACTCGCCGCACATCATGCAGCTGAGGAACTCCTCGATCTCGCCCAGCGGCAGCTCGGAGGCGTACTCGGCAAGGGACAGCACGGGAGCCCGCCGGATCCGCCACCGCCACTGCGCCTCCCGGAGCAGCCGTTCGCCGGGGCGGACGTAGACGCGCTGGCCCCAGGGCACGCGGTCGTATCGGGAGCCGTAGAGCAGACCGCGGAGCAGTCGTCGTGCAGGGACCATGGCGAACACCTCAAAAGAGCGGAATGCCTGGGATCTCCCCTGTCGGTAATGCGACTATTCCATCGCTTCGGTCAAAAGGCCATCCCGCTCTGGACGCCATGGGGGCCCGCTGCCTACTATTTGGTCGAACGCCCAAGACAAATGACCAAGGCGTACGACCAACTCGGAGGTTCGCGTGGCAGAGGTGTCGGCCGAGCGGGGCCGGGCGACGCGGGAGCGGCTGCTCCGGGCCGCCGTGTCGCTGATCGGCGAGGTGGGGTGGAGCGGCGTCTCGACCCGGATGGTGGCCCAGCGGGCGGGCGTCAACGCCGGGGTGGTGCACTACCACTTCGCCTCGGTGTCCGACCTGCTGGTGGCGGCCGGTGTCGGCTTCGCCCGGGAGCTGCTGGAGCAGACAGGAGCCGAGCTGGCGAGCCGGCCGAGCGTGGCCGACGGGATCGACTGGCTGCTGCGGGAGCTGTCCCGCTACAGCGGCACCGACCCCGCCTCGCTGCTGCTCGCCGAGATGTTCCTGGCGGCCGGGCGCGAGCCCGGGCTGCGCGCCGAGCTGGGCGCGCTGGTCGACGGCTTCCGGTCACGGGTCGCCGGCTGGCTGCGCGAGCACGGGCAGGGCGCTCGGGCCGAGCAGTCAGCCGTGGTGATCGCCGCCCTGATCGACGGCCTGGTGCTGCACCGCGCCCTCGACCCGGCCCTCGACCCGGCCACGCTCGCCGGACCGCTGCGCGCCATGCTCGGCGTCCCGCCGGAGGGAGGGCAGCGGTGAAGGTGCTCGTCTGCGGCGCCGGCGTCGCCGGGCTCACGCTGGCCTGGTACCTGGAGCGCTCGGGCTGGGAGGTGGAGCTGGTCGAGCGGGCGCCCGCCTTCCGCGACGGCGGCTACATGATCGACTTCTATGGGCCGGGCCACGAGGTCGCCAGCCGGATGGGCCTCGGCGACCGCCTGGAGCGGGCCCGCCACCCGGTCACCGAGCTGGCCTACGTCGACCGTCACGGGCGGCCGACCAGCCGGCTCACCATGCCGGCGGAGTTCGCCGAGAAGGTCGTCAGCCTGCCGCGCGGCGAGCTGGCCCGCGCCGTCCACGACGACGTGCGCGCCCCCGTCCGCTACGGCGTCAGCGTCGAGGCCGCCGCCCATGACCGCCACGGCGTCACCGTACGGCTGACCGACGGCACCGAACGGCGGGTGGACCTGCTCGTGGGCGCCGACGGCGCGCACTCCCGGGTGCGCGGGCTGGCCTTCGAGCAGGACCACCCCTTCGTGCGCCACCTCGGCCACCACGTGGCCGCCTACACCCTGACCGACCCGGAGCTCAGCCGGCGGGTGGGCGAACGCTACGAGATGCTCACCGTGCCCGGCCTGATGGCGGGCACGTACGCGCTGGGCGACGGCCGGCTCACCATGCTGTTCCTGCGCCGCGAGGCCGACCCCGGCCTGCCCGCCGACCCCCGCGCCGCGCTGCGGCACCACTACGGCGACCTGGGCTGGATCCTGCCGGAGGCGCTGCGTCACTGCCCGGACCCGCCCGTGCTCTACTACGACCAGGTGACGCAGGTGCACGTGGACGAGTGGAGCAGGGGGCGGGTGGTGCTGCTCGGCGACGCCTGCCAGGCCGTCTCGCTGTTCGCCGGGCACGGCGCCTCGCTGGCCATGGCCGGCGCCTGGGTGCTCGCCGACGAGCTGGGCGCCACCGGCGAGCGGGGTGCCGCCGGCGACGTCCTCGACGCGCTGGCCCGCTACCAGCGGCGGATGCGGCCGGTCGTCCTGGAGGTGCAGCGCTTCGGCCGCCGGTTCGTCCACTGGATGGCGCCGTCCGGGCGGTGGCGCATCGCCGCCCGCGACGCGATGCTGCGCCTCGCCTCCCTCCCCGGCGGCGGCCGGATCCTCGTCGGCTCCCTCATCAACGAGGGACACGACCTCATCAGCTCGGCCCGCGGACCCCGGCAGGGGTAGGTTGGGCCTCGGCTGCATGCGGCCCGACGAAGGGAGGAGACGTGCGGACCAGGCTCACCGCTGCGCTGCTCCTCCTGCTGCACCTGCTCGTCCCCGCCGCGGGCCACGCCACACACCGCGGCCTCGCCGCGCAGTCCGCGCTCCTCCCCGCCGACCAGGCGATGGGTCACCCCCGCGACGAGCGCGCGCCCCGGGTCCACCTGCCCACCGGCCCGCACGCCTCGATCGGCGGCGTGGCCGTCCTCCCGGCCGCCGCGGGCCCCGCCGGGCGCCCGCGGCCGGTGACCGCCGCACCCGGCGGACACTCCGCGCCTCCCCAGCCGGGCCACGCCGCCGCCCCGGCCAGGGGGCCGCCCTCCACGACGCGCTGACGTCCATCCCATCGACAGCCTGTGGAGGCTTCCATGTCCCGTGCGCCCCTGTGGCGCGCGGTGGTCACGTGTGTCCTCGTCGCCACCGCATTCTTCCTGGCGTTCTCCATGTCGCCGCGCCTCGGCCTCGACCTGCGCGGCGGCACCCAGCTCGTCTTCGAGACGCGCGACTCGCCCACCGTCAAGGCCGACGCCGAGGCCACCGACCGGGCACTCGACGTGCTCCGGCGGCGCGCCGACGCGCTCGGCGTCGTCGATCCCACCCTCGTCAGGTCCGGCGAGCGGCGGATCATCGTCGAGCTGCCCGGCGTGCTCGACCCGCGCAAGGCCGCCGAGGTCATCGGCCGCACCGCCCAGCTCACCTTCCATCCCGTGCTCGGCGTGGCCGCGGCCGACGACAAGAAGGCCGTGGCCGACGAGTCGGGGCAGAAGCTCTCGCTCGGCCCGGCAGCCATCACCGGTGACGGCGTGACCGACGCCGCCGCGCGGACCGACCCCCAGCAGGGGCCCGGCTGGTTCGTCACCGTCGACTTCCGCGACCCCGGAGCGTGGCAGCGGCTCACCGGAGCCGCCGGGTGCGAGCCGGTCGGCGACCCCAAGCGGCGGCTGGCCATCGTGCTCGACAACGAGATCATCTCCTCGCCGCAGGTGGACCCGTCGGTGCCCTGCCGGGCCGGCATCCCGGGCGGGTCAACGCAGATCACCGGCTCCTTCACGCCTCAGGAGGCGCAGGACCTCGCCGTGCTCATCAAGGGCGGCGCGCTTCCCGTCCCCATGGAGCTGATCGAGCAGCGGACCGTCGGCCCCACGCTCGGCGAGAAGGCCATCGAGGCCAGCGCCAAGGCGGGCGTCGCCGGCGTGCTGCTCACCGCGGTGTTCATCATCGCCGTCTACCGGTTGGTGGGCCTGCTCGCCGCCATCGCCCTCGCCCTGTACGGGCTCCTGTCCTACGCCGCCCTGGTCGCCATCGGGGCGACGCTCACCTTGCCGGGACTCGCCGGCTTCGTGCTGGCCATCGGCATGGCCGTGGACGCCAACGTCCTCGTGTTCGAACGGGCCAGGGAGGAGTACGCCCGCTCGTCCCGGCTCGGCCTGCGGACGGCGCTGGACCGGGGCTTCAAGAACGCCTGGAGCGCCATCGCCGACTCCAACATCACCACGCTGCTGGCCGCCGGGCTGCTGTTCTTCCTGGCCTCGGGGCCGGTCCGCGGCTTCGGCGTGACCCTGGCCATCGGCGTGCTCGCCTCGCTGATCTCGGCCATGCTCATCACCAGGGTCCTGACCCACCTCGTGATCGGACGGGTGGGCCCCCGCCTGTCGGGGCTCGGCTCCGTGGGCAGGGTCCGCACCTGGGTGACCGCCCGCGACCCGCAGCTCATGGCCCGTGGCCGGCTCTGGCTGGCCGTCGCCGCCGCGGTGGTGGCCGCCGCCGTCGCCGGGCTGCTCGCCCAGGGCCTGAACTTCGGCGTGGAGTTCACCGGCGGCCGGATCGTCGAGTTCGCCGCCACCAAGCCGGTCGGCGCCGACCTGGCCCGGCAGGCCGTGGCCGAGGCGGGACACCCGTCGGCGGTCGTGCAGTCGTCCGGCAACGTCGTCACCGTGCGCGCCGGCCAGATCAGCGCCGACGACGTGGCCGGCATCGAGGCCGCGCTCGACGGCCGGGTGGGCGAGGTGACCAAGCAGCGCGACGAGCTGATCGGCCCCAGCCTGGGCGAGGAGCTGCGCCGCAACGCGCTCATCGCACTCGGCGTGGCGCTGGCCGCACAGCTGCTCTACCTGGCGGTCCGGTTCAGGTGGACGTTCGGCGCGGCCTCGGTCGCCGCCCTGGTGGTGGACACGGCCGCCGTCGTCGGCGTCTTCGCCTGGCTGGGCAAGCCGATCGACGGGGTCTTCCTGGCGGCCATGCTCACCATCATCGGCTACTCGATCAACGACAAGGTGGTGGTGTTCGACCGGGTGCGCGAGATGTGGACGGCGGACCGCACGGCGCCGTTCGCCCGCATCGTCAACGGCGCGATCCTGCAGACCGTGCCGCGCACGGTCAACACCGGCCTCGGCGCGCTGTTCATCCTCAGCGCGCTCGCCGTCTTCGGCGGCGACTCGCTGCGCGACTTCGCCATCGCGCTCATCATCGGCATCGTGGCCGGCACGGCGTCCTCGTCGTTCGTGGCCGGACCGCTGGCGATCGAGTTCGAACGGTTCAGCAAGCAGCCGCCTCCCGAGCCGCCCAAGCCGCGCGAGAAGCTCCGGCGCGACGGCTCCGGCGCGGTCGTGTGAGGCACCGGCGGCATCGCGGGGCTCCGCCGCCCGGGCCCGCGTGCCGCCGGCCGCCGACGCCCTGACGGGGTGTCCCGGCGGCTCGCCCTGGTGTCCCGTCGCTCGGGGTGTCCCGGCGGCTCGAATCGGGTGTTTCGCTGCTCGCCGCTCCGTGGCCTGCCGGGTCAGGGCTCCTCGGCGGCGGGCACGGCCGCCGACGTGCCGTGCGTCAGGCCCTGCCGGTGCGCCCACGCGTCCAGCTTCCTGATGGCCGCGTGGTCGGGCGTGCCGGCGGGCGCGCTCATCAGCACGATGACCTGCGCCTGGTCGTCGACGCCCGTCAGCACCTGCCAGTCCACGTTGAACCGCCCAGCCACCGGGTGGTCGAGGCGGCTGCTGCCGGAGGTCCGCATCGTCACCAGGTGCTGGGCCCACCAGGTGCGGAAGTCGGGGTCGCGTACCGACAGCTCGCCCACCAGCTCCCGTAGCCGCGGCCGGGCGCAGTCGGCGCCGGCCGCGAGCCGCAGCGCTGACACCGTCTCCTGCGCCCGCTCCTTCCAGTCGACGAACAGGGAGCGGACATGGGGGTCGAGGAACGTCATGCGGGCGTAGTTGCGGTGCTGCGGCGGCATGGCCGCCAGGTCGCCGAGCAGGGCGGTGGCCAGCCGGTTCCAGGCGACGATGTCGAGATAGCGGCCGAGCACCAGGGCGGGGGTGTCGACCAGGTTGGCCAGCAGGCGTTCGACCTGCGGCTTGACGCGCCGGCGGCCGTCACCGCCCCGGTCGTCCGCCTCGTCGGGGTGGGCGAGCTGGATGAGGTGGCGCTGCTGGTCGTCGTTGAGCAGCAGGGCCCGCCCGATGGCGTGGAGCACGGCGCGTGAGGCGGTGCGCACCCGCCCCTGCTCCAGCCGCGTGTAGTAGTCGATGCTGATGCCGGCGAGCTGGGCGACCTCCTCACGCCGCAGCCCCGGCACGCGCCGGGGGAAGCCGGTCTCCGGCAGCCCCACGTCGGAGGCGCTGACCAGGGCCCGCCGGCTGCTGAGAAAGTCTCCCAACGGGCCCCGGGGGCTCGCGTCCGCAGGTCGCATCAGGGCGATTATGGCACCTAACCGGAGGTGTCGCCGGGGAATCCCGTTCCTGGGAACGACGTATCCTTCCAGCTCAGCCGGGTAGCCGCCATGCTGGTCGCGGAGGGGGGGAGGAGCCGGCCGCCGCGGACCGGGAGGGGATCCACGACGGCCGGCTCCTTCTGCTTGCGCTCCGCCCCCGTGCGTCTCAGGCGCGGCGGGCGGCCAGCAGGTCGGCGTACGGCGAGAACGGCTCCTGGACGGCCGGGCGGACGGGCCGGGTGAGCATCGCCTGCGCCAGCGTGGCCCTGACCAGCGCCATGCCCCGCACGACGGGCGGCAGCGTCACCGCGAACAGCGCGCCGACGGCCGTGTTGAAGATCACGAACGTGGCCGTGCCGTCGCCGAGGCCGAGCAGTTCGGGCAGGCCCTCCATGCCGGGGATGGCGGCGAGGATCCACCCGTAGAGCGGGAAGGACAGTCCGGCGATCGCGCCGACCCACCAGGTGAGGGTGACGGCGAAGGACAGGACGGCGAAGGGGAAGGCGATGACGGCGTGCAGCATGTCGAGCCAGCCCTGCGCGCCCGCCACCGGGTTGGCCAGGCGGCGCAGCAGGCCGGCCGACGGCGGCGCGTCCGGGTACACGGGGCGGCCGACGGGGTGTTCGAGCACCTCGGCGACCATCTCGCGCTCGGTGTCGGCGAAACGCCGCGCCGTCGCGGCGGTCGCGCCGAGGATGGGCACGCCGACGACGGCGACCAGGCTGCCGATCCCCGCCGCCATGCCGGACACGACGAGGGCGAACGAGATGGTGGCGGCCGGGAAGCCCCCGAGGGCGTAGCGGGTGTCGGTGGCGATGCGCTGGCGGAGGGTCGTCATGCCGTAAACGCTACGGACGCCGGCCCCGCCGCCGCGATCCCGCGGACCGGCGTACGGGGGTGGGGCCAGCCCTACCCCCGAGAGCCCCGCCGGGATCAGTGCCCGGTCGCCTTGCGGATCACGTCGCGCACCCGGTCCATCATCGCCACGGGCGTCCCCACCAGGACGTTCTTGGTGGCGGACTCGGTGCCGGGATGGGGGTGGGTGGGCGCCATCGCCTCGGCGGCCTTGACCCCCACGGCCATGGCCCGGCGCTCGGCGGCGCTGGTCCTGGCGCGCAGCTTGGTGAACTCGTAGCGCTCCTCGCTGCGGGCGTGCGCCATCACGGCGGCGCGGAGCACGGCGAGGTTGGCCATGAAGTCGGGATCGTCCGGGCCCGCCTGGTCCATGTGCTGGAGCAGTTCCTTGGCCTGCCGCTCCTCCTCGAGGCGGTCCTCGACCACGCCGTCGCCGCCGTCGAGCGTGCGGCGGGCGTAGGGGTGGATGATCTCCTCCTCGGCGGTCTCGTGCACGGCGAGCAGCCGGACCAGCCGGGTGAACGCCTCGCCTCGCTCGCCGGCCGGGGCCCGCTCGACCTCGTCGAACAGGTCCCGGATCATCGCGTGCTGGGCCAGCAGCAGGTCGATGACGTCCGTCTCCTTCATCGTCTCGGGCCGGGTCGAATGCTGGGTCATGAGGCCTCCTCCTCGGATACGGGCGACTGCCTACCCGAGCGGGTGCGGCTCACGCGCGTCGTTACGCATTCCGGAAGGTTGCCGGGTGCGGCCCGGACGCTGCCACGGTGAAAGTTTCATGCCGGACGGCAGGTAGGACGAAGCGCTGCGGGGCAGCGGCCGGCGGTGCGTTGACATGTGGGCGAGGCCCTCCACAATGCTACGTGGGAGCGCTCCCAAAGTCGCGCTCCCTGACGGACCCCAGGAGGTGAGGCCGCCCCCGTACTCCGTGCGACCGTTCATGAACCATCCCGCCCGGATGGCGAGACGCGGCCGGCGAGACCTCCCCTCTCCGCCGGCCGCGTCCCCATGTGGGCCGTCCTACTGGCCCGTGGCGGCGGCGAACCGGCGACGGGCCGCCTCGATCGCGTCATCGTCGCCGAACCCGCCGAACGCCGCGGCGTGGTGCCGCTCCGGGACGAGCCGCCTGACCCGCTCCGGGTAACCCGCCCCCGGCTCCGGCACCCGCACCACCGGCGGGTCGCCCAGCCGTACGGCGATGGGGCCGGATGCGCGCACGGACCGGGCCCAGCCGGCGCCCGGACCGGTGATCGCGCACATGTGGTGGGCGTACACCCACTCCACCTCCGCCACCGTCGCCGCGCCGGCCGGTTCGACACCGAAGGGGTCCACGGCGCAGACGACCTCGCCGGCCCCGTGCACGGCCCCCTGCCCGCGGTCGTGGCCGAAGTCGTGCCCGTGCCGGCGGTGCTCGTCCGCGGTGGCGCCTTCGAGCAGCCCGGTCACCAGGACGGCGAGCCGTCCCTCCAGCTCGTGCTGCCTGGCCTGGTGGCCGGCGACGAGCAGGGCGGCCCCGGCGACCGGGACGAGGAGCAGCGCGACCACCGTCGCGATCCTCACCCGGCGCGCCGGCGCCGCCACGCCCGCATGCTCCGCCGATGTCGTGCCCGCCGATGTCGTGCCCGCCGGTGTCGTGCCCGCCGGCATCTGGTCCGCAGGCGTTCGGTCCGCGGGCATCGGGTCTACGGGCTGGTGCACGACAGCGCGGGCGACGGCGACGGTGGCGTGCCCGTGGCGTTGAAGCCGAATGTCGTCGTGCCGTCCGCCGCCAGGTTCCCGTTGTGGCCGGCGTTCTTCACCACGACCTGCGGTGGCTGCCCGGTGAGGGTGGCGTTCCAGGGCGAGCCGGAGAAGCCCTGGCCGCCACCGTAGGTCCAGCCGACCGTCCAGCCGTTCAGCGGACTCGTCCCGATGTTGCGGACGGTGACCTCGGCCTGGAAGTGCCCGCTCCACGTGTGGGCGGTGCGCCAGGTCGCGGTGCAGGAGCCGGCGGGCGTGGGACTGACGGTCGGGGTCACCGTCGGGTCCGGCGGCGTGCTGCCGCCGGGGCCCACGCCGGTCACCTCGCCGTTGCCGCCGTCGAAGACGACGTCGGCGCAGCTGTAGAAGTTCTCCTGGCTGTCGGACCTGATCCAGTGGGTGAAGATCATGTGCCGGCCGCTCTTGCCGGACGGGAGCTGGACGTTCCAGTAGTAGTAGTTGAGACCGCCGGTCCCGCCCGACTGGGGCGGGTCGGTGACGCTGCCGAACCGCTCCAGATCCGACCACTTCAGCGGCGCGTTCGGGTTCCAGCCGTCCTTGGTGATGTAGGAGACGAACGAGCCGGGGTGCGCCGCCCAGTTGCTGTGGCGCACCCGGATGGTGGCGCCCGCGGTCAGGTGGGTCAGCGGCCAGTCGGAGCGGACCGCGTTGTAGGCGGAGAAGTCGTACGGCCCGCCGGTGCCGCCGCTGCAGATCTGCCCGTCGGGGATGAAACCCGCGGTGCGGCCGGCGCCGTCGGAGCGCAGCACCGCGAACCAGTTGTAGAGCGGAGTCGTGCCGCTCTGCGCGACGGCCGCCGCGCAGGCGGGGTTGTAGGAGATGATCTGGCCGTTCTCCCTGAGCCCGTCCTGCCAGCACAGGTACGTGCGGCTGCCGGGGAACATCGTGACGCCGTGGGCCTGCGCCTGCCGGGGCACCATCAGGGCGGTGGCGATCAGGGCCACGGCCAGTGCGGCCGCCAGGGCCGCCGACCGGATTGCTCTCATGAGGATCCCTTGTTCGCGAACGACAGAGGAACCCGCTCATGGCCCGCCCGCCCGGCAGCACCGTGTGAACGCATTGAAACACGCCGGCCGTGCCCCGGCAACGCGTCCGGGCTCGCCGGCCGCGCGGACATTCCCCGACATGAGCTGTAGGTGCGCCGCCAAGAGAAACTGCCCGAGTGTTTGGGATGGAAGGGTGGACCGGTCACGCTGTGTCTGATCTCCTCGGCGAGAGAGATGAGTCATCATCCAAGGTCCAGGAAGAAGATGATGACAATGCCCGACATCACATGCGGGCGCAGGCTGGCGATCGCGGCCACTGCTGGAGCCCTCGCCGCTGGAATCGTCGCCGCCCCGGCGAATTCCGCGAGCCCCCAGGTCTCACCATCGGCTGCGGTCACGGCCTCTGTCGTCACTGGTGCGGCCAAGGTCGCCACGGCGGATCCGCCACCCCGGTGTAAAAACCGGAAATGCTACATGAAATGGTACAAGAAGACCCGTGAGAAGCAGGCGCGGGAGAATCTCAAGCGGTGGCTGAAGAGGCAGTGGGAGGACTGGTTCAGCCTCAATCCCTGGAAGCGCGAAAGGGACCGTGGTGAGCACATAGGTCCGTTCAAAGAGGGTCGCCCGCGCGTGGATCCCGACCATGAGCCGGGGCCGCCGCGTAACTGAGGTCTCCCGCTCGCTGGATGACGTTCGGGGCATCCTCCCGTAGTGGTCGGCGCGGCGCGCTCATCCGCCGGCGGCGCCTCACCTCACCGCGTTCAGGCGCTTCTGTGGTTCGGCAGCGGCTTCTGCTCCCCGTAGCCGATGACTTCCGTGTCGAACTCTCCCAAGAGCGGCAGTACACCTGCCGCACCCATGACGATACTCGCGGACAGGAACACGCTTCTCACCCTCTTCCCGAATGCGGCGAGCGACGCGGCGAGCTGCGCGGCCGACGCCTCCTTCGCCGTCATGAGCGTCGGGTTGTACGTCGAGAGGGCGAAGAGGACGAGCATGCGCACCACCTGCGCGCCCACCACTCCGAGCATCACGGCGTACGCCTTGTCCAGCGCCTCGACCGTGATGCGGAGAGACTCGCCGCGCAGGATCAGATATGCCTCGTACCTCTTGAGCGCCTCGTTGAAGTCCTCCAGGCGATCTCCGGCCGCCTTTCCGGCCGCCCCCTTCCACTGCTCGAACCGGGCGGGAATCGCTGACGCCGTCCCTTTGAGGTCCTTCACCTTGGATCCCGCATCGGCGTAGGCGTAGAGCGCCCTGTCGATCGCCTCGTCGGAGGGGATGACGAAGAGGCCGGCCAGCGCCATGACCATGAGGCCCTGCACGGTCATCCGCGAGGCGAGTGTGCTCAACGCGTACATTCCGGCGCTCGTCCTCGCCAGTTGCGACACCGGTCCTCTGATCTTGTGCCAGTCCATCACGGTGAGAGCTGCGGCGGACACCGCCATGGTGCGCAGGGGGTTCCTGTCCCCGAAATGACCATCGTGACGGTTCGACTTGAGCCACGAAGGCTCGGTGGGCTGATAGGTGGCGGGCGGCTTCGTTGCGAACAGTTCGCCGATATCGCGCTTGAGATTGGTCATCTGGGCGCTGGTGATGTTCTCGACGTCCACATAGATGACGCCGTTGTTGTAGAACGCCGCACCCATCTGGTGGGCCGCCTTCCATCCACGCACGGCGTTGTCGAAGTCCGATTCGACGACCTCGTTGTACTTCCAGCGGAACAGCTCGCCGACCACTCCCATTCCCACTACGGGCAGCTTGGCGACGGACAGGTCGTCGGCGACCAGCTTGAATCCCGGCCGCATGGACGCCGAATCCTCGGCGGCGCCCATGGGCGCCGCGAAATTGACGTCGATCCCGTCGAACTCGCCCATGCCGGCCCTCCATGCCACAGCCACGTAGGTCCGGGACAGGGTATAGCTACATGTCGGGAAATCAAGGGCGAATCGCTTGACGGCTTCCGCCTGGTCACAGCTCGTGCGTGTAGCGGCCTTCACCGCGCGGCCCGCGTCACGTCCCGGGGGCGTCCCGCGGGCCGGCTCGTCACGTGCCGGGCCGCCACATGGGCCAGAACGTGGACCCGTCCGGCAGGGCGAACGGCTCCCGCGGCCGGTAGCCGTGTCGCAGGTAGAGGTCACGGCTGCGCCGGCTGCTGGCCTCCAGATAGGCGGGCAGCCCGGCGAGCCGGGCGTGGTGGTGGCGCAGCAGCGCGCTGCCGAGACCCCGGCCCTGCCGCTCGGGATGGACGGCGAGAAAGGCCAGGTGGTGGTGCGGCTCGGCCGGGTGGTGCTTGTCGAACAGGGCGTCCAGGGTGCGGAAGCGCTCCGCCCACGGTCCGGTCGCCTCGGTCAGACGGCGGTCGTAGTCGGGCGGCTCAGGCAGCGGCGCCGTACGGGGGAGCCAGACCGCGACGGCGGGGCCGTCGTCGATGACGTGGATCTCGCCGTGCTCGGCCGCGTGGTCCACGAGAATGCGGAAGTCGGCGGTCATGATCTCGTGGCGGTGGGCCGGATCGGGCACCAGGTAGCCGACCGCGTCCAGCGGGGCGAAGGCGGTCGCGATCAGCTCGGCCACGAAGGCGGTGTCGCCGGCGCCCGCTCGCCGCACGACGGGCGCGCCGGCGGGAACGGCGGGGGTGCCTGCGGGAACGGCTGGAGCGGCGGGCACGTCAGGTGTGGCGGTGGGAGCGGCGGGGGTGCCGGCGGGATTGTCCGGCGTGCCGGCGGGAGCGGCGGGGGTGCCGGGCGGGTGCGTGGTCAACGGATCTCCTCCTGCACGGTGGCGGCCTTGGCGCCCAGCCCGACCCGCGAGTAGACGGCCGGCTGGCCGGCCCGCAGCACGAACGCCCAGGCCAGGCCCACCACGGCGGCGGCGACGTACACGGCGGGCAGCAGCCACGTGAGCGGATGGCCCTCCTCGACCCCGAGCAGCGCCGAGAAGTTGCCGACCGCCAGCGTCACCATGACGCCCAGCGCGACGGCCGCGGGCACCGGGGCGACCAGCCGGCGGCCGACGCTCTCCCCGCTCGGCTCCCGCGAGAAGAACGCGATGACGGCGATCGAGGTCGTGAAGACCAGCAGCAGCACGCCGAACCCGCCGAAGGCGCCGCCGTAGAAGAACAGGTGCACCAGAGGGTCGAGGCCGAGCACGGCGTACAGCACGATGACGAGCAGGCCGACGGCGCTCTGGGCCAGCGAGCCGGCCTGGGGCGCCCCGGTGCGCGGCCGGATCCGGCCGAAGGCGGCCGGAAGCACCCGTTCGCGGCCGAGCGCGAAGAAGTAGCGCGAGGTGGTGTTGTGGAAGGACACCATCGCGGCGAACAGGCTGGTGACGAACAGCACCCGGGCGATGTCCACCACGACGGGCCCGAGTTGGGCGGCGGCGATCACGAAGATCGTCTCGGCGCCGTCGCGGCGCGCGGTCTCCACGATGTTCGCCGGACCTGTGGCGACCGTCATCGCCCAGGCCGAGAGCGCGTACAGGCCGGCGATGACTGCGATGGAGGTGTACGTGGCGACCGGCACGGTCCGGCGCGGATCGCGGCTCTCCTCGGAGAAGACCACGGCCGACTCGAAGCCCACGAACCCGAGCGTCGCGATGACCACCAGCGCGCCCACCCCCGGCGCCAGCAGCCCGCCGGGCGAGAGCGGCGCCGCCGACAGCCCCGCCGGGCCGGAGGCGACGAGGTCGGCGGCGTCGAACAGCAGGATCACCGCCACCTCGGCGGTGAGCAGGACGGCGAGCAACCGGCCGTTGAGGTCCACCCGCATCAGTCCCAGCAGCGCCACCAGCGCCCAGGCGACCAGGGAGACGGCCCACCAGGGCGGGGTGACGCCGGCCCAGCGCTCGACCAGCGGTGTGGCGGCCGCCCCGAACGCGCCGTACAGGCCGACCTGCAGGGCGTTGTACGCGATGAGCGCCACCCAGGCGGCGGCGATGCCCGCGGGGCGTCCCAGTCCCCGGCTGACGTAGGTGTAGAAGGCTCCGGCGTTGGCCATGTGGCGGGCCATCGCCACGTACCCGACGGCGAACAGGGCCAGTACGGCCCCCACGGCCAGGAACGCGACGGGCAGGCCGGTGATGCCGGTGACCGCGTACGCCGTGGTGACCACGCCGGCCACGACGGTGAGCGGCGCGGCGGCCGACAGCACGAAGTAGACGACCGAGGGGGCGCCGAGCCGGTCGGCGGCCAGGGCGCTGACGATCGGGTCCGGTCCGGTGCTCGTGTGCGCGGTGCGCATGGGCTTCCTCTCTGGTGCCGGTGGGACCGCGTCCGGGGCGCGGGGGGCCCGTCCCGGTCGCGGTGTGCCGTGCGGAACGGGATCAGGAGCGGTAGGTGAGGACGGCGTCGCCGACGGCCGCCCGGACGTGGCGGGTGAGGTCGCCGACCGGTTCGGGCAGCGCGGTGAGCATGCCGGCGAGGCGGCGGCGGGCGGCCTGCCGGTGGTCGGGGTCCTCCACGACGGTGTCCGTCATGCCGCAGGCGTCGAGGAGGGCGGCGAGGACCATGTCGTCGTGCGACAGCGGCCTGCCGCGGGCCAGGGACAGCCGTAGCCTGGTGGACGGCCACACCGCCCGGCCGAAATCGGTGGCGAAATAGCGGCTCGGCCGGCGCCTGCGCATTCTCGTCGTTTCCCGGTCGAGTAACCCGGCACGCGCCATTCGCGCGGTGACGTCGGCGACGGCGCGTCTGGCGAGATAGGCGAGCCAGGTGCGGACGTCCGTGTGCTGGGGCGCGTTTCCGATGTCGGCCAGAATTCTGTCGGCGAGGTGTTCGCGCACCGGCCGCGGGTCGGTGACCTGGAGCGAGACACCGCGCACGAGGACGCGGTGCTCCAGGACCAGCTCGGCGATCAGGGCCCCGGCCAGGCCGAGCGCCAGGGCGGGCCCGTTCAGTCGGGGCTTTCCGGAGCCCGTCGTGTCCCAGGCGATGAGGAAGAAGTCATCGGCGAGCAACGGCGTTCTCCCGTCGTCGAGAGAGCCGCCTCCGGCGATCTGCGCCCGTCCACCGAGCTCGGTGCTGAATCGGTTCGCTCACTATCGCCCTTAATGGATAGCCGGTTCAGGAAGGCCCCTGCGAGGCGGCGCGTGAATGTTTATCAAGAACGCCGTCGCGAGGGCTACCCCCCTTCACCATCAGGGCGCGATAAAGGAGTCCTTAATGCTCAATATGGTGACTTATCCGCATTATTGAAGATCGTCGGGTGCGGAGAGCGGGGCCAGGGTGCCTGGCGCGCGGCCCTCCTCGCCCGGTTGGACGATCAGGAACCGGCCTGTCGTCCCCGCCCCGCCGAGGGCGCGCAGGTCGTACAGGTACGGAGCGCCCGGGTCGGCCAGCCCGCCGAAGCGCACGGCCAGCCGGACCGCCGCGCCGCCGGGCAGGTACACCGTGTCCTTGTGGCCCTGGGCGTACGGCGGCGCCGGATCGCCGTCCACGTCCAGCACCTGGAAGAAGGCCCCCTGCAGGTGGAACACGGCGGGGCCGGCCGGGTTGCCGATCTCCCAGACCTCCGTGCCGGCCGCGGGCACCACGGCGTCGGCCCGGGCCGGGTCCGCCCCTGTCGAACGCCGCTCGGCCACCTCGAACCGGCGCACCCGGGCGCCCGGCGGCACCTCGATCGGCAGCAGGCCCACCGCCGGCCGGCGCGGCACCGGGCGCGCCGCGGTGAGCCGGGACGCCACGACGATCTTCAGGAGGTCGACGCCCTCCCGCTCCGGACCCTGCCCGGCGCCCGGCCCGCCGTCCGGCTCGGGGTCCTGCTCGGCGTCCTGTTCGCTCTCCGCGCGGCCGTCGAGGGAGCGCAGCAGCACCGTCTCGCCGTGCGCGAAGGCCGCCACGAGCTCGACGCGCTCGCCGGGCGCGACCGAGACCCTGCTCACCTCCACCGACGCGGCCAGCAGGCCCGCGTCGTTGCCGACCACGTGGAACGGCCTGCCGTCGGCGAAGGCCAGGTCGAACACCCGGTCACCGCAGCCGTTCACCACGCGGAACCGCACCCGCTCCGCGGTGACGGCCAGGAACGGGTCGGGCGTGCCGTTGACCAGCACCCGCCCGCCCGGCCACGCGTCGCCGCCGGAGGAGTCGTCCGGGCCGAGCCGCGGGCTCTGCAGGATGAGCGGGATGTCGTCCACCCCGTACGCCGACGGCAGGCCACGGCGCCTGGCGTAGTCGTCCACGACGATCATGCCGGCCAGGCCCCGGTCGGTGTGCCCGGCGGTCCGGCCGAGCTGGTAGGGGTGGTACCAGGCCGTGGTGGCGGGCTGATCCACGACCCAGCGCCCGGTCCACGTCGCGCCGGCCGCGATCGGCCGGGGCGGTCCGCCCGCCACGGCGGCGGGCGGGCGCATGCCGTGCCAGTGCACGGTGGTCGCCTCCTCCAGGGCGTTCGTGACGGCGAACCGCACCTCGTCGCCGCGCCGCACCCTCAGCGTCGGGCCGAGGAGGTCGCCGTTGTAGCCCCAGGTGGGAGCGGTGTGACCGCCCGGCAGGAGGGTCCGCCCCGACTGCGCGGTCAGCTCGAAGCGCCGCACGCCGTCCGGCCCCGGCTCCGGGTCGATCAGCGGCGGGATGCCGAGCGGGTTCCGGAATCCGCCCTGCTCCCCGGTGTCCACGGGGACGCCGGGGGTGACGCGGGGCCCATGGCCGCCCCCGGCCTCGGGCGCCGCATGCGACCCGCCGCCCGGCGCGTCCCGTCCGAACCCGGGGCCGGGGACGGGACCGCAGGCCGCCACCAGCCCGGCGGCCGCGGCGAGAGCGAGGAAATGACGGCGGTTCACGAGCGCCCATTATGATCGCCCCCGCACCCCGCCCACGACCGGGCGGCCGCGCGCGGGGGCGTGGTGAGGCGGTCGCGCCGCGCAGGATCGGCGGGCGCGTGGGGGCGGGGTGAGGCGGACGCGCGGGGGCGGGGTCAGGCGGTCGCGCCGCCGTCCACGACGAGATCGTGGCCCACGGCGAAGCCGGCGTCGTCCGAGGCGAGCCAGAGGATCGCCCCCGCCGCCTCCCGCAGCGTCCCCACACGTCCGATCGGCATCCCCAGCCGGGCCGCCCGCTCGTCGTCCGTCTCGCCCGGCAGCCGGGACATGGAGGTGTCGTGCGCTCCGGGGCTGACCGTGTTGATCCGGATGCCGTCCCCGATGCACTCGAGCGCCGCGGTGCGGCTCAGCGCGCTGACGGCGGCCTTGCTGGCCGCGTACGCGCCCATGCCGGGCACCCGCTTGTACGGCCCCAGGTTGGAGCCGACGTTCACGATGACCCCGCCCCCGCCGGCCCGCATGTGCCTGATCTCGTGCTTCATCGACAGCATCACCCCCGTGACGTTCACCTCGAACGTCCGGGCCCAGTCGGCCTCGTCCATCTCCGCGACCGGCCCAGCGGTGAGGACGCCGGCGTTGTTGACGGCGACGTCCAGCCCCCCGTACGCGGCGACCGCGCCGGCGACCAGCCGTTCGACGTCGGCGGCCCGGGTGACGTCGGCCGTGATGGCGGTGGCCCGCCCGCCGGCCTCCTCGGCCAGCTTCACGGTCTCCTCCAGCGGCTCCCGGCCGCGCCCGGCCACCACGACCCGGGCGCCCTCGCGGGCGAAGGCCAGGGCGGTGGCCCGGCCGATGCCGGAGCCGCCACCGGTGACCAGGACGGACTTTCCTGCGAACCTCATCATGGTTGCCTCATTCCAGGTGATCGCGCGACGCCGACCAGCGCCGCGGTGAGAGTGAAGACGAGGGCGGCGACCGCCAGCGCGGCGGCGTAGCCGTCGGTGACCGCGGCGGGGTCCTGGCGGGGCCCGGTGACGGCGGCGGCGACGGCGGCGAGTGCGGCCAGCCCGGCGGTGGGCCCGGCCTCCATGGCGGTGTTGAGCAGCCCGCCGCCGAGACCCGTCTGCCGGGGCGGCACCCCGTCGAGCGCGGCGACGGTCGCGCCGGAGAAGGCCAGCCCGGACGCCACGGGGAAGAGCAGCAGCCCGGCGAGCACCACGCCGGCGTACGGCGTGTCGGCCTCGATCAGGCTGAACAGCGCCATGGCGACCGCTCCCAGCAGGAGGCCCGCGACGGTGACGGCGCGCGCGCCGAACCGGCCGGCCAGCCGCCCGGCGACCGGCCCCATGACGAGGACCAGCAGGTACGGCGTGAAGGCGGCGCTGGTCAGCAGCGGCGACAGGCCGCGCACCTGCTGGAACCACAGGGTCAGGAAGAACGTGTGGGTGGCGCTGGCCGCCGCCGTGACGAGCACCGCGAGCAGCGCCGCGGCCCGCGCCGGAGACGCCAGGAAGGCGGGCGGCAGCAGGGGCGCGGCCGCACGGGCCTCGACGGCGACGAACGCCGCCAGCAGCAGCCCGCCCGCGACCGCCGGGACGGCGGCGGCGTGCAGCAGTCCGTAGGTCAGCGCGACCATGCCTGCGGTCGCGAGCACCGCCCCGGCGACGTCGAGCCGGCCCGGCCGGGGCTCGGGCGCGGGCAGCCGCCGGACCGTGGCCAGGGCGAGCGCCGACACCGCCACCGGGAGGGCGAACGCCCATCGCCACGAGGCGAGGGCCACGATCACGCCGGAGAGCAGGCTGCCCGCCGTCGCGCCGGAGACCGACAGCGTCCCCCACACGGCGAGCACGCGCGGCAGCCGCGCCGGGTCCGGCGTCAGCGACCGGACGAGGGCCAGCGCCGCCGGCGCCGCGAGGGCCGCGCCGGCCCCCTGGGCGAACCGGCCGAGCAGCAGCGCGGCGAAGCCGGGGGCGGCGGCCGACACGGCCGAGGCCGCGGCGAACAGGGCCACCCCGGTCGTGAAGAGGCGCCGGTGCCCGTACAGGTCGGCGAGCCGGCCGCCGAGCAGCAGCAGTCCGCTGAACGACAGCCCGTAGGCGGAGGTGAGGAGGGCGAGGTCGGGACGGCCGAGGCCCATCTCCCGTTGGATCGCCGGCAGCGGGACGACGAGCAGGGTGATGGAGGCGATGAGCGTGACCTGGACGGCTCCCAGGACCACGAAAGCCCGCCTGGCCATATTAGACCGATCGGTCAAGATTGAGGGCATGCGAAAGCCTTCCGACGGCATGGCGGGGTCAGAGCACGCTGAGCGCCTGCGCGGCCGCGTCGCGCAGGCGCGCGGGGTCGGCGGACGCCTTGCCCATGAGCCGCATGCCCTGCAGCATCACGAGCAGGAACCTCGCCAGGGCCCGCGGGTCCTTGTCGGGAGCCAGCTCGCCCTGCGCGCGCGCCCGGATCAGCGCCGAGGTCAGCGCCGTCTCCAGGGCGTCCCAGTTGCGGTCGACCAGGCGGCACACCTCCTCGTCGCGGGGCAGCAGCTCGGCCGCCGCGTTGACGATCATGCAGCCGCGTCGCCCCTCCTCGGACGAGGACTGGGCCGCGTACAGCTCCACCAGGCGCCGGACGGCGGGCAGGGCGGGGCCGGGCTGCGAGAGCAGCTCGACCGGCGACGGGTGACGGGTCTCCAGGTAGCGGTGGAGCGCCTTGACGTACAGCTCGTGCTTGCCGCCGAAGGTGGCGTAGAGGCTCGCCCGGCCGATGCGGAGCCGCTCGACGAGGTCGGCCATCGAGGTCGCCTCGTAACCGCGCTCCCAGAACAGCTCGAGCGCGGCCTGCAGGGCGGCGTCGGGGTCGAATTCCTTGGTTCTGGCCACGGGGGAGACCTTAGTCTTATCTAGAACGATTGGTCAAGATAGCTGGGGGGTAGGCGTCCTCACAGCCGGTATTCACCGTGGGTTCACGGCCGGTGTCTACGGTGCGTGCCCATGAGCTGGAGGTACAGGGCCAACGCCACCCTCGAAGGGCTGACCGGATACACGCTGACCCGCCGGGTCCAGAAACGGCCGGCGCCGCCGCCCAAGCCGGCGCCCGAGGCGCAGCGGATGCCCGGCGACGTGGTGCGCCCGCCCGTGGACCCCGCCTGCGACCGGCTGCTGCGCGGACCGGTGTTCCTGCTGTCGTCCGTGCGCTCCGGCTCCACGCTGCTGCGGGTCATGCTGAACAGCCACTCGCGGATCCACTCGCCCATCGAGACGCACTTCCGCCGCACGACCGTCGGCCTGACCACCGACCCGGTACGGCAGGCGATGGCGCACCTCGGCCACACCCACAGCGACATCGAGCACATCGTCTGGGACCGCCTCCTGCACCGGGAGCTGGTCCGCAGCGGCAAGCCGATCCTGGTGGAGAAGACGCCCAGCAACGTCTTCGCCTGGCGGCGCATCGCGACCTGCTGGCCAGACGCGCGGTTCGTCTTCCTGCTGCGGCACCCCGCCTCCATCGTGCGGTCGTGGCACGAGGCCGACCCCGAGAACCGGCCCATGGAGGAGGCCGTGCCCCGCACCCTGGCCTACATGACCTACCTGGAGGAGGCCCGCGCCCACCTCCAGGGCCCGACCGTCAGGTACGAGGACCTCGTCGCCGACCCCGAGGCCGTGCTGCGCGGCCTGTGCGATCACCTCGGCGTCGGCTGGGAGCCCGCCATGCTGGACTACGGCAGGCAGGATCACGGCGGATTCGTGAAGGGCATCGGCGACTGGCGTGACAAGATTCGCAGTGGCACGGTCGTCGAGGGCCGCCCACTGCCGTCCCCAGCCGAGGTCCCGGCCGAGCTGAGGGAGATCTGCGGTCTGTGGGGCTACCTCTGACCCGCTCCGCCGCAGTGTTCCCCTCCCGTCCTCCGGGTGTTCGCTCGCCGATCGCCCGGTGCCCAGAAGGTATCCCCCATGATCGTCGGGCCCTCGCGCCGCACCTTCCTCGCCGGCACCCTGGCCGGCCTGACCGTCCCGCCCGTCACCGGGACGGCGGCCCACGCCGCCGCAGCCCTGCCTGACCGGCCCAACATCGTCGTCGTCCTCGCCGACGACCTGGGCTGGGGTGAGATAGGCAGCCAGGGGCAGCGCAAGATCCGCACCCCGTTCCTGGACCGGCTCGCGGACGAGGGGGTGCGGTTCGAGGCCGCCTACTCGGGCGCCCCGCTCTGCGCGCCGTCGCGCTCCGCCCTGCTCACCGGCCTGCACGCCGGCCACGGCACCGTCCGCGAGAACCCCGAGGGCGGGCAGCAGCGCTCGTTCACCGAGGCCGACCTCACCTTCGCCGAACTCCTGCGACTCGGCGGCTACCACACCGCCTGCGTCGGCAAGTGGGGATTCGGGCCCGAGGAGGCGGACCAGGCGTCGCATCCCAACGCGCGCGGGTTCGAGGAGTTCTTCGGCTACATCGGGCACCGCCACGCCCACCAGTACTACCCCGGCCATCTCTGGCGCGACGGCGAGCGGGTGCGCCTCGACGGCGCCGCCTACGCCCCCGACCTGTTCAGGCGGCGGGCGATCGACTTCATCCGGCGCCGGTCCGGCGGGCCGTTCCTGCTCTACTACGCCAGCAACCTGCCCCACTCGCCGAGCGTGGTCCCCGGCGACGCCGGCCCGTACGAGGACCGGCCGTGGACCCGCGCCAACCGCGGGCACGCCGCCCAGGTGTCGCGGCTCGACTCCGACGTGGCCGCGCTGGTCGCCACGCTGCGCCGGACCGGCGTGGCGGGACGGACCCTGGTGCTGTTCACCAGCGACAACGGCCCGCACCACGAGAAGGGCGTGACACCCGAGCTGTTCGACTCCAACGGACCGTGGCGCGGCGACAAGCGCGACCTGTACGAGGGCGGCATCCGCGTCCCGATGATCGCCTGGTCGCCCCGGCTGGCCCCGCGCGTGGAGCGCACGCCGGTGGCCTTCTGGGACGTGCTGCCGACGCTGGCCGACCTGGCGGGCCTGCCGGTGCCGGCGGGCCTCGACGGCCGCTCGTTCCGGGGGCTGCTCACCGGCGACGAGGCGCCCGAGCGTGACCACCTGGTGTGGAACCGCCCACGCAAGATGCAGGCGATCCGCCGCGGCGACTGGAAGCTGATCCGCTTCGCGCCCGGCATCGCCGGTGCGGGCCCGAAGGGCCGCGTCGAGCTGTACGACCTCGACGGCGACCCCGGCGAACGCCGTGACCTGTCGGCCGAGCGGCCGGAACTGGCCGAGGAACTGCTGGCCCGGCTCGACGCGTCGATCGGCCCCGACCCGCGTCTGCCGTACGGGCTGGACGTGCTGGCCGTGGACGGGCAGATGATGGTGACGCTGCGCAACGGCTCGGCGGTGCCGTGGCGGCAGGTCGAGCTCGTCCTCGACGGGCGGCGCGCCGCCGGGCCGAGGTCGGTGACGCTCACTCCCGGCGAGTCGTACACCGCCGTCTTCGACGTCCGCGGGGGAGGCAAGCGGGGCCGCGCCATGCGGGTGCGGGCGCGGGCGAGGTTCCGGGCGGAGGGCAGGCGGCACCTGTTCCGCCGCTCGGCGACGGTCCGCCTGTGACCGGCCCGGCGGCTACGTCCGCTGATCCAGCTCGCCGGCGAGGCGGGCGGCGCGGGTGGTGAGGTAGTCGCGTTCCGGGATGCTCGTCGTACGGCCGGCCGCCGTGCGGTAGTCGGCCACCGCCGCGGCGAGGTCGCCGGCCATCTCGCGAAGATGCGCCCGCGTGGCGTGGAAGCGGTGGTGGCCGCCGAGCCGGTCGGCGAGATCGTCGAGCAGGGCGAGCCCCGTGGCGGGGCCGTGCGTCATGGCCGCGGCGACGGCCTTGTTGAGCGAGACCATCGGGTTGCCGGACATGCGTTCCAGCAGGCCGTACAGGGCGAGGATCTGCGGCCAGTCCGTCTCGGCGGCGCTGGGCGCCTCGTCGTGGACGGCGGCGACGGCGGCCTGGAGCTGGTAGGGCCCGACCGCGCCGCGCGACAGGGCGGCGGTCACCAGGGCGACGCCCTCGGCCACGGCCTTGCCGTCCCACAGGCCGCGGTCCTGCTCGGCGAGGGGGATCGGGATGCCGTGGGCGTCGGTGCGCGCGGGCCGGCGCGCGTCCGTGAGCAGCATGAGCGCGAGCAGCCCGGCCACCTCGGGGTCGTCGGGCATCAGCCGGTGCGCCGTCCGGGCCAGCCGGATCGCCTCGCGCGACAGCTCGACCCGCTGCAGGTCGGGGCCGCCGCTGCTGGCGTAGCCCTCGTTGTAGATCAGGTACAGCACGTGCAGGACCGACGCGAGGCGGCGGGGCCGCTCCTCGGGCGCGGGCATGCCGAACGGCACCCCGGACGCCTTGATGCGCTGCTTGGCCCGGCTGATCCGCTGCGCCATCGTCGCCTCGGGCACCATGAACGCGCGGGAGATCTCGGCGGTGGACAGGCCGCCGACCGAGCGCAGGGTGAGGGCGATGGCCGAGGCCGGGGACAGCGCCGGATGGCAGCACAGGAACAGGGTGGCCAGCGTGTCGTCCCGGCCGCTCTCGTACGCCTGGTCCGCGGCGGGCGCCGCCTGCCGGTCGGCCGGTGTCCGGGCGGCCACCAGCTCCTCGCGGCGGCGGCGCGCCTGCTCGTTGCGGATCTGCTCGGTCATCCGCCGGTAGGCCACCTGGATGAGCCAGCCGCGCGGGTTGCCCGGGACGCCCTGCTCGGGCCACTGGGCGGCGGCGTCGAGCAGCGCCTCCTGCACGGCGTCCTCGGCGGTGTCGAAGTCGCCGAAGCGGCGGGTGAGCACGCCGACGACCTGCGGCGCCAGCTCGCGCAGCAGGTCGTCGACGGGGGACCGGTCAGGGGTCACAGCTCCTCCGGCGGCCCCGCCATGACCTGACGCACCTCGATCGGCATGTTGAGCGGGCCGCCGTCGGGGCCGGGCGCCGCCGAGATGCGGGCGGCCAGCTCGATCGCCCGCTCGTGGCTCTCGACGTCGACGATCCACCAGCCGACCAGGAACTCCTTGGTCTCCGGGAACGGCCCGTCGGTGACGACCGGGACGCCGCCCGCGCCGGCGCGCACGATCCGGGCCTGGTCGGGCTCGGCCAGGCCCTCCCCCGAGACCAGCTCGCCGGCGTCGGTGAGCGCCTGGTTCAGCTCGTGCATGAACGCGATGTGGGCCCGGACGGCCTGCGCCGGCCAGGTGTCGATCGGGGGCAGGTTGTCCTTCTGGCTGAACTGCATCAGCAGCATGTACTTCATGTCCCGCGTCCTTCCCTCCGCGCCCCTCGTGGGCGCTGACGTCTGAGGTCGAAGCAGGTGGGCCGCCCTTCGACATCCTGACGGACATCTTTTCAAGATTTTTTCGCCGCCGGCCACGGAGGTACCTACCTACGCCGGATAGGTACACATTTAGGGGTTTTCCCCGTACCAGGGGCCACGGGCCACCCGCAGTCTGATACCGAGAGCTGACGAGGACCATTCGGTGAGGACGGCATGTTGAGAGACCTGACGCGCATCAGCCGCGAACCATTCGTCCCGGCCGTGGAGACCGAGGACGCCTGGACGGTGTCATGGGTGTTCGCGGCGGGGCCGTCCTCGGTCGACGGCGCCCGGCACGCGACCGCCGACCGGCTGGCCCGCTGGGGGCTGCACGACCGCGCCGAGGCCGCGCGCCTGCTCGTGGGCGAGCTGGTGGAGGCCGCGCTGGGCACCTGCGACCGGATCCGGCTCACGCTCATGACCGAGGACGGCCTGCTGCGCGGGGAGGTCGAGCGGCTCGATCCCGTGCCGCGCCGCTCCGAGGGACGCGGCCACCACCTGCTCGCCCGGCTGGCCTGCTGCTGGGGCCGCGCCGCGACGGTCGAGGGGACGGCCGACTGGTTCGAGCTCCCCGCGCCCGCCTCCCCCCATGCCTGAGTCCCACCGGAAGGAACACCTGGCCGTGCGGAAGATCCAGATCCAGGTCCGCAAGCCGCGCAGACCGGTCCGGGACCAGGACCTGCGTACCCCGTCGGGACGCCCGCTGCCCTACTGACGCCGCCGCCCTACGGGCCGCCGCCCGGTTTGCCCCTGCCCGGCCGGCCGCCGCCCTCCAGGCTGTCGGCGGTGTCCGCCTGCTCGCCCACCCAGACCGCGATCTGGGAGCGGGAGTGGAAACCCAGCTTGGCGAGGATGTGCTCGATGTGGCTGTCCACGGTGCGCTGCGAGATGACGAGGCCGGCCGCGATCTCCTTGCTGGTCAGGCCCTGCGCCACCAGCCGGGCAACCTCCATCTCGCGGCGGGTCAGCGGCGCCTGCGCGCCGGGGGCCGCCCGGCCGGCCGGACCCGTCGCGGCCGGAGCGCGCTCGCCGGCCGCGGAGCCGTTGCCGGGGAGGGACCCGCCCCCCTGCTCCTCCTCCTGCAGCGCGTAGGCCAGCGCCTCGTCGTCGGACAGGCGGCACCCCTGCTCGAAGGCCGCGTCGAAGGCCTCCGGGCCGAGCGCCTTACGGGTGAGGCGGACGCACTCGTCGTGGTAGTGGGCCAGGTGCCCGTAACCGGACAACGGAGCGCCGAGCGTCTCCCAGACCGTGTCGAGGGCGCCCAGCAACCGGGCCGCCCGCTCGTGCCGCCCCTCGGCGGCGGCGATCCACGCCAGCACCTCCAGGTTGACGCCGGCTCCGAGGGAGTCGTCGACCATGCGGTTGAAGCGGAGGCTCTGCGTCTCCAGCTCGGTCGCCCGCGGCAGGTCGCCCTGCCGCCACACGTCCACGCCGAGCGCCATCATCATGTACGCCTTGTGCCAGCCCTCGCCGTGGGCGTCGGCCACGGCGAGGCACTCGTCGCCGACCGCGATGGCCGACTCGGAGTCACCGCGGAAGGAGTAGGCCAGGGACAGCCGGATCAGGGCCAGGACGGTGCCCACCGGGTCACCGGTGGCGCGGTGCCGGTCCAGGGCCTCCTCGTAGCAGGCGATCGCCCTCTCGGTGTCGCCGTCGAACATGGCGACCATCCCGTCGTAGAGCGCCACGTACGCCAGCACCGAGTCGAGCCCGAGCCGCTCGCCGATGGCCCGGCTCTCGCGCAGCATCGCCCGGGCGGACGGCAGGTCGGCCTGGATGACGGCGAGCCAGCCGGCGGCCCACAGCGCCCGCGCGCGGGGCTCGCCCGGCCGGGGGCAGGCGGCGAGCCCGCGCTCCAGCCAGCGCCGGCCCTCGCCCAGGGAGAGCCCGGTGATCCAGTGATAGAGGAGGTCGGCGGCCATGGTCAGGCCGGCTTCGGCCTCCTCGCGGTGGGCGAAGCAGTGTTCGAGGGCGGTGTGCAGGTTGGCGTGTTCGAGCCGCAGCCGCGCGAACCAGGCCACCTGCGCGGGTCCGAAGAGCTGCCGGCGCGCCTGGGCAGCCAGCTCCCGGTAGTAGTCGCGGTGCCGCCGCTGGAACGTCTCGACCTCGCCGTGCTCGGCCAGCCGTTCGAGGCCGTACTGGCGGATGATCTCCAGCAGCCGGTAGCGCACCCGCGAGCCGTGCTCCTCGCGCAGCAGGATCGACTTGTCGACCAGGCCGCACACCAGGTCGAGCACCTCCTCGCGGGTGATGCCGTCACCCGCGCAGACCGCCTCGGCCGCGTCGAGGTCGAGGCCGCCGGCGAACACCGACACGCGGGCCCACATCAGCCGCTCCTGCTCGGAGCAGAGGGAGTGGCTCCAGTCGATCAGTGCCCGCAGCGTCCGCTGGCGCGGCAGCACCGCCCGCGACCCGGCGGTCAGCAGGCGGAACCGGTCGTCCAGGCGGTCGAGAAGCTGCTGCACGGACAGCGCCCGCAGCCGCACCGCGGCCAGCTCGATGGCGAGCGGCAGGCCGTCGAGCCGGCGGCAGATGCGTGTGACGACGTCGCGGTTGTCCGCCGTCACCTCGAACGTCGGCAGCACCGCCCTGGCCCGTTCGGTGAACAGGCGGACGGCGTCGAACCGGGCCAGCGACTCGGCCGGCAGCCGGTCGCTGCCGGGCAGTTCGAGCGGGGGCACGGACAGCGTCTGCTCGCCCACGAAGCCCAGCGGCTCGCGGCTGGTGGACAGGATGCGCAGGCCGGAGGAGGCGCGCAGCAGCGTCTCGGCCAGCACGGCGCACTCCTGCACCAGGTGCTCGCAGTTGTCGAGGATCACCAGGGCCTGCCTGTCGCGCAGGTGCTGGAGGAGCACGTCCATCGGCGGGGAGGCGCTCTGGTCGCGGATCTCCAGCGACTCGACCACGACCTGGGCGATCAGGTCGGGGTTCTCGACGCCGGCGAGCTCCACGAACCACACGCCGCCGCGGAAGTCGCGGGACAGGTCGGCGGCCACCCGCAGCGCGAGCCGGGTCTTGCCGACGCCGCCGACACCGGTCAGCGTGACCGCGCGTGAGGCGCACAGCAGTCTCCGGACCTCGGCCACCTCGTGCCGACGGCCCACGAAACTGGTCACCTCCGCGGGCAGGCGGAGTGCCTGCCGCCGGGTGGAGATGCTTGCCGTCACCGCTGTCATTTCCGCCTCGCAGACGCGGACCATGGAGTGCCGGACCGGCCGTCTTCGTTCAGGGTATGTGCTGGTCGTCGCGGGTGCGCATCCGCGTCACCGGTGCGGGCGCGCACCCCTCCCGGTTCTCCTCGGCCCCTGCGGCCGCCCGTCCCGACGCCGGGACCCTCGCACGTGTGGTGGGCACCACGAGCCGCTCCCCGAGGTGCCGACGGTGTGAGAGATTGAAGAGGTTCCGGGCAGGGTCGTCACAGCGGGATCTCAGGAGTACGGGTGAAGTCGCGTCCACGCACGACCGGCGGAGCCACCAGGCGCCAGGCGATGGCCGAGCACGTCATGCGACAGGGGTCGGCGTCGATGACCGAGCTCGCCGAGACCTTCGGCGTGAGCGTGATGACCGTCCATCGCGACCTCGACCTGCTCGAAAGCCAGGGCATGGTGCGCAAGTACCGCGGCGGCGCCAGCGCTCTGGCCTCCAGCGTCTTCGAGAGCAACATCGCCTACCGGATGACCGCGCAGACGGCCGAGAAGGAGGCCATCGCCCGGCACGTCGTCGGGCTGATCGAGCCGGGAAGCTCGGTGATGTTCGACGACTCCACGACCGCGCTGGCCGTCGCCCGTCACCTCGGCGAGGTGGCCCCGCTGACCGTGGTGACCAACTTCCTGGAGGCGATCAGGCTGCTCGCGCCCATGCCCGGCATCCGGCTGATGGCGCTGGGCGGCGAGTACTACCCGACGCATGACTCGTTCCTCGGCGTGGCCTGCGTCGACGCGGTCGAGGCGATGAACACCGACACGGTCGTCGTCTCCACCTCGGCGGTCTCCGACCGGCACGCCTTCCACCAGGAACAGGAGATCGTCCTGGTCAAGCGCGCCATGCTGGCCTCCGGCAGGCGCTGCGTCCTCGCGGTCGACCACACCAAGCTCGACCGGGTGGCGCTGCACCGGGTGGCCCCGCTCGACGCGTTCGACATCGTGGTGGTCGACTCGCGGGCGCCCGCCGAGGCCGTCCAGCGGCTGCGCGACCGTCACCCGCGCGTCGAGGTCGCCGAGGTGCCCGACGCCTGACGGGGCCGGCGGGTCACCACTCGACCGGCAGGGACGCGAGGCCGTACACGACGTGGAAGGCGCGGAAGCGCCCCTCGGGCTCGGCCGCGCGCAGCCCGGGGAACCTCTCCAGCAGGGCCGGGAAGGCGATGCGCATCTCCATCCGCGCCAGCGGCGCGCCCAGGCAGTGGTGGACGCCGTGGCCGAAGGCCAGGTGGCCGGGTGCGCCACGGGAGATGTCGAGCGCCTGCGGCTCCGGCAGGACGGCGGGGTCGCGGTTGGCGGTGGGCAGCGAGCACATCACCAGCTCGCCGGGCCGGATGGTGTGGCCGGCGATCTCGACCTCGGCGGCGGCGACCTTGAGCGTGCCCGAGTGGACGATGCTGAGCCAGCGCAGCAGCTCCTCCACGGCGGCGTCGATCCGGTCGGGCTCCTTGCGCAGCAGGTCGAGCTGCTCCGGGTGCCGCAGCAGGGCGAGGGTGCCGAGGCCCAGCATGTTGGAGGTGGTCTCGTGGCCGGCCACGAGCAGCAGGCTGCCGATGCCGACGAGCTCGTCGTCGGTGAGCGCGTCGCCGTGCTCGCGCACCAGCATGCCGAGCAGCTCGTCGCCGGGTTCGGCGCGCACCCGGCCGACGAGCTCGGTCATGTAGGCGCGCGACTCCAGCTGCGCCGCGACCCGCTCCTGAGGCGGCGCGGACATGTCGAGCATGCGGCTCGTCCGGCGCTGGAAGCCGTCGCGGTCGGCGTACGGCACCCCCAGCAGCTCGCAGATCACCAGGGACGGGATGGGCAGGGCGAAGGCCGGCACCAGGTCGGCCGGCGACCCGGCGCGCTCCATGGCGTCGAGGTGCTCGGCCACGATGCGCGTGATCCGTGGCTCCAGCCGGCGCATCCGGCGGAGGGTGAACTCTCCGGCCAGCAGCCTGCGCAGCCGGGTGTGCTCGGGCGGGTCGTGCGCCAGCAGGTTGCCCGCCTGGAGCTGGGCGAGCTGTTCCTCGGTGAACTCGGGCGCGCCCGGCAGTCTGGCCAGCCCCTGCCTGGCCAGCGGGAACCGCTCGGCGTCGCCCAGCACCATGCGCACGTCGGCGTGGCGGGTGACGATCCAGGCCTGCTGGCCGAGCGGCGTCATGACACGCCGGACGCCCTCCTCCTCGCGCAGCCTGCCCAGCTCGGGATCCGGGTCGAAGCCCGTCCGGCGCATGTGCAGCGGCAGTGTCACGGTCTCGCTCATGCGGCCCCCTGGGTGCGTCGCCGGCGGGAGGTGCTCCGACTCGAACCCTAACAAGCAGTGGCGATCATGCAAGGGATCGCGGGCGCGTGGCCTTACCCGTGAGTGGGACTCTCTTGACCGGCGCCCGCTTGACCGGGTCACTCCCGGCTGATCG
The DNA here is from genome assembly GCF_002850745.1 of Nonomuraea indica. Lineage (GTDB taxonomy): Bacteria > Actinomycetota > Actinomycetes > Streptosporangiales > Streptosporangiaceae > Nonomuraea > Nonomuraea indica. The sequence goes on along the minus strand of NZ_PJOK01000049.1, from coordinate 77,262 downwards.
GCTGGAACGAACGGGAGGGGGTCCGCGATGGCGGAACAGGCGCTGGCGCGCAACCCGGGGGAGGGCAGGGCGTACTGGGTGCTCGGCGGCCTCTACGAGGTCAAGGCCACGAGCGAGGAGACCGGCGGCCTGATGACCGTCATGGAGATGACCATCCCGGCCGGGATGGGCCCGCCGCCGCACATCTGTCCTGGCACCGAGACGATCTACGTTCTGGAGGGCAGGGTCCGCTTCCACGTCGAGGGCGGGAAGATCGACGGCGGTCGGGGGTCGTTCTTCCACGCCCCCGAGCGGACGTGGGAGAACTTCGAGCCGCTGACGGACGCCCGGCTGCTGGTGATCTACACGCCCGGGGGGATGGAGCGCTTCTTCGCCGAGATCGGCGAGCCGGCGCCGGTCCGCGAGGTGCCGCCGGGCGACCATCCGCTGCCCGCCCTGCGGTGGGTCACCAGCATCGGGCACAGGTACGGGATGGAGATGCGCCTGCCCGACTGAGCCGCGCCCGTTCCGGCACCTCCCGGGAACGGGCTGGCGTAATGTGAGTTTTGTCGCCTTCAGTCCTGATCGTCATCAATCGCCTGGACTGGGTGTATGGAGCACACATGAAATCGGTAGTGACCGATACGGGGCGCGCAGGGCTGCCCGCCGAGCTGACCAGCTTCGTCGGGCGGCGACAGGAGATCGCCGGGGTCAAACGGCTGCTGTCCGGCTCACGGGTGGTGACCCTCGTCGGCGTGGGCGGCGTCGGCAAGACACGGCTGGCCCTGCGGGTCGCCGCCGACGTGCGGCGGGCGTTCCCCGACGGTGTCGGCCTCGTCGAGCTGGCCACCCTCGAAGGTCCGGAGCTGCTGGTCCGGGAGGTGAGCGAGGCGCTGCAGATCGTCGACTTCACCGCCCGGCCCGAGCTGGACGTGCTCGCCGAGCGGGTGCGCGGCAAACGGATGCTGCTCGTGCTCGACAACTGCGAGCACCTGCTGCACGACTGCGCGGTGCTCGCCGAGAGGCTGGTCCGCGCGGGGGCCGACCTGCGCATCCTGGCGACGAGCCGGCAGGCGCTCGGCGTCGCCGGAGAGCAGACGATGGTGGTGCCCGCCCTGCCGCTGCCCGAGGGCGAAGGCTCCCGCCTGTCGGCCGAGGCGCTGGAACGGTCCGACGCGGTGCGCCTGTTCGCGGAGCGGGCCGCGGCCGTCGTGCCCGGTTTCGAGGTGACCGAGGAGAACCGGGAGGCGGTGGCGCGCATCTGCTCCAGCCTGGACGGCATCCCGCTGGCCATCGAGCTGGCCGCGGTGCGGCTGCGCGCCATCTCCGTCGAGCAGCTCCTCGCCCGGCTGGAGGACCGGTTCGGGCTGCTCACCGCGGGGTCACGGGCGCTGATGCCGCGCCAGCGGACCCTGCGGGCGCTGATCGACTGGAGCTACACCCTCTGCACCGAGCAGGAGCAGCTCCTCTGGGCCCGCCTGTCCGTCTTCGCCGGCAGCCTCGACCTGGAGGCCGCCGAGCAGGTGTGCGCGGGCGACGGCATCGCCGCCGAGGAGGTCATCGACCTCGTCATCGGCCTGGTGGACAAGTCCATCCTCATCCGCGAGGAGCACCAGCCGAACGTGCGCTACCGGCTGCTGGAGACGATCCGCCAGTACGGCCGCGGCCGGCTGCGCGAGTCCGGCGAGGAGGAGAGGCTGCGGCGGCGCCACCGTGACTGGTTCCACGAGCTGGTGCTGGACTCCCACCGCGAGTGGTTCGGCCCGGACCAGGTGAGGTGGTACGCCCGGCTGCGCACCGAGCACGACAACCTGCGCACCGCGCTCGACTTCTGCGCCACCACGCCCGGCGAGTCGGAGGCCGGCCTGACCATGGCCACGGCGCTGCGCTACTACTGGATCGCCTCCGACTTCACGCAGGAGGCGCGCACCTGGCTGTGCCGGCTGCTCGCCCTCGACCCGCGGCCGACGCCGGCCCGCGCCCGGGCCCAGTGCCTGCAGGCCCGGCTGGCCGTCCTGCAGAGCGACTTCTCGGTGGCCGAATCCCTCATCGCGGAGTGCCGCGAGCTGGGGGAGCGGTTGCGCGACCCGGCCCTCACCGGCGCCGCCGCCTATGTCGCCGGGCTGGAGGCGCTGCTGCGGCAGGAGCTCGCAACGGCACGGTCCCAGCTGGCCGAGGCGCTGGAGTGCTGCCGCCACGCCGACGACCAGGTCGGGGTCGCCAACGCGCTGATCTACCTGGCCACCACCCACTCGCTGCTCGGCGCCTCCGACGAGGCCTGCGCGTGCTTCGAGGAGTGCCTGGCGATCTGCGAGCCGCGCCACGAGCACTGGTTCCGGTCGTACGCGCTGTGGGCGTACGGGATCGAGGTGTGGCGGCGCGGCGACACGCAGCGGGCGATCGAGATGGAGCGCGAGGCCATCCGGCTCAAGGAGCCGTTCGACGACGGGCTGGGCACCGCGCTGTGCGTCGAGGCCCTGGCGTGGATGGGCTGCGCCGAAGGGCCCCAGGAGACCGAGCGCGCGGCGCTGCTCCTCGGCGCCCTCCGGGAGATCTGGCGCTCCTTCGGCGGTCCGCTGTTCGGCTACCTGGCCGAGTACCACGACGCCTGCGAGCTGACCGCGCGGCAGGCCCTCGGCGCCCGCAGGTTCGACGCCGCCGTCCGCAAGGGCGCGGCCCTCACCGCCGGCGAGGCGGTGGAGTACGCGATGCGCCCCGACCTGCCGGAGCCGGAGCCGGAACGCGAGGCGTCCCCGCTGACCCCGAGGGAGATGGAGATCGCCGGGCTCGTCGCCCAGGGCATGAGCAACAAGGCGATCGCGGCCACCCTGGTGATCGCCCAGCGCACCGCGGAGGGGCACGTCGAGCACATCCTCAGCAAGCTCGGCTTCACCTCCAGGGTCCAGATCGCCGCCTGGGTGGGCCGGCAGGAGCGGCCCGAGGACGGGCCCGGCACCGGGACGCCGCCATGAGCGCCACCGGCAGCCGCCCCCTCCCCACGGTGGATCACGCCGGCGAGCTGTCCAGCTTCGTCGGGCGCAGGCACGAGCTGGCCACGGCCAGGAGGATGCTGGCGCAGGCCAGGCTGCTGACCCTGACCGGCACCGGCGGGGTCGGCAAGACGCGGCTGGCGCTGCGGCTGGCCGAGACCGTCGGCGGCGCCTACAAGGACGGCGTCGAGCGGGTCGAGCTCGCCACGCTGGAGTCCGGAGACCTGCTCGGGCCGGCCGTCGCCGCCACCCTGGGGCTGTGCGACGAGGGCGGCGACTCGGTGACCCTGCTCATGGAGTACCTGTCGGACAAGCGGATGCTGCTGGTCCTCGACAACTGCGAGCACCTGCTGGACGACTGCGCCCAGCTCGTGGACCGCCTCCTGCGCCGCGCCCCCCACCTGCGGGTGCTCGCGACCAGCAGGCAGACGCTCGGCGTGTACGGCGAGCAGGTGCTGGCCGTGCCGTCGCTGTCGGTGCCGGACCCCGCGTACCCGCTCCGCGACATAGCCCGGCACGACTCGGTGCGGCTGTTCGTGGACCGCGCCTCGACGGCGCTGCCCGGCTTCACCCTCGACACGGCGAACGCGGCGTGCGTGGCCCGGCTCGCCCAGCGCCTGGAGGGCATCCCCCTCGCCATCGAACTGGCCGCCGCCCGGCTGCGCACGCTGCCGCCGGAACGGTTGCTGAGCGACCTGGACGCGTGCCTGGACGCGGGCGCGGAGAGCGGCACCGTGACGCTGCCGCGTCACCGCACGCTGCGCGAGACCATGGACTGGAGCTTCCGGCTGTGCTCGCCGGGTGAGCAGCGGATGTGGGCTCGGCTGTCGGTGCTGCCCGGCGGCGCGGATCTGGAGACCGCCGAGGAGGTGTGCGCGGGCGACGGGATCGACCCCGGCGAGGTGTTCGACCTGCTGTCGGGGCTGGTGGACAAGTCGGTCGTGACGGGCGAACGCCGGGCGGGCGGGATCCGCTACCGGATGCTGGAGAGCATCCGCGCGTACGGCGCCGGACGGCTGGAAGCGGGCGAGACCAGGGCGCTGCGGCGCCGGTGCGTCGGCCACTACCGCGAGCTCGTCGAGCGCAACCGGGTCGACCAGGTCGTCCCCGACCAGGTCGAGCGTTACCGGACGCTGCAGGGCGAGCGGCCCAACGTGCGAGCCGTGCTCGATCTGAGCCTGGGCGACCCCGCCCAGGCGTCCGTCGGGCTGGAGGTGGCGACCTCGCTGTGGGGCTACTGGCTGATCACGGGCGCCTTCACCGAGGGCCGCTACTGGATCGGGCGCTGTCTGGAGAGGGTGCCCGCCCCGACCGCCACCCGCGCCACGGCGCTGTGGGTGGACGCGATGCTCGCCCTGCGCCAGGGCGACGCGGCCGCCGCCACGCCCAGGCTGGAGGAGTGCCAGGTCATCGCGCGCCTGCCGGGCAACGAGGACGTCCTGCCGTACGCCATCCGCACCTCGGGCGTCCTCGCGTACACCACCGGCGAGCCGGAGCGCGGGATGGCGCTGCTGGAGGAGGCGCTGGCCCTGCACCGCGCCGCCGGCGACGTCTCCGGGGTGGTCTTCGCCCTGTACTACCTGGCCGCGTACGGCTCGGTCGAGGATCCCGACAGCTCGGCCGCGCTCGGCGAGGAGCTGCTGGAGCTGTGCGAGGCGCACCACGCGGTCGTCTGCCGGGGGTACGCGCAGCTCTCCCTCGGCCTGGCGTCCTGGAACCAGGGCGACCTGCGCCGGACCGAGGCGCTGGTGAGCGCCGCCGCCCGGTTCACCGAGGAGGTCAACGACCGCTGGTGCCTCACGCAGTGCCTGGAGGTGCTGGCCTGGGCGGCGGGCGCCCGCGACGACCACCGCCGGGCCGCGTGGCTGCTGGGGGCGGCCCATTCCATGTGGCAGGCGGTCGACGCCTCGCCCCGGCGGCTGTGGTACCACGCGGTGTGGCACGAGCGCTGTGAGGAGCAGGCGCGACGCACGCTGGGGGAGCGGGCGTTCAGGGCGGCCTTCCTGGAGGGCTCCAGGCAGCGGGTCGCCAGCAGAGCGGTTCACGCCCTCAGCGTGTGAGAGCCGGGCAGAGCGGGAGGACGTCAGAGGCCGTGACGGCTCTCCTATTTCCCTAAAAGCAAGTAGGAAATGTTGACTTCAAGGTCGTGGGCGGCGTAGGTTCGCCGCATGAGCCAGGAAGTTCTCCTGACCACGCGCCCGCACGTGGACTTCGGCCACGTCGCCAGCGCCCAGTGTCGCTGATCACGGACCCCGCACCCCTTCTCCCTACCCAGAGGAAGAACCCGTGATCACGCTCAACCGTGTCATGCCATCCGTACTGCTCCTGGCCGCGCTCACCGCCTGCGGCCAGGCCGAGGGGGCGACCGGGGGAGGTCCGGAGGTGACCGAGCTGCGCTACCAGGGCAGCCCGGGCGCCGTGACCTTCCCCGAACTGGCCGCGGACCTCGGCTACCTCGGCGACGTCAAGCTCACGTGGGTCGGCAACACCACCAGCGGCCCCCAGGACATCCAGTCGGCCGCCACCGGCCAGACCGACTTCGGCGGAGCCTTCAACGGCGCCGTGATCAAACTCAGGGCGGCCGGCGCGCCGATCAAGGCCGTCATCGGCTACTACGGCTCCGACGACAAGAGCTACAACGGCTACTACGTCCGCGACGACAGCCCCATCCGGACCGCCCGTGACCTCATCGGCAAGAAGATCGGGGTCAACACGCTGGGCGCCCACCACGAGGCCGCCATCAAGGAGTACCTCAGGCGCGAGGGCCTGACTCCCGGCGAGATCGAGCAGGTGCAGCTCGTCGTGATCCCGCCCGCCGGCACCGAGCAGGCCCTGCGCCAGGGCCAACTCGACGCGGGCACCCTCGGCGGCGTGCTGAAGGACAAGGCTCTGGAGCGCGGCGGGCTGCGGCCGCTGTTCACCGACGTGCAGCTGTTCGGGCCGTTCACCGCGGGGTCCGTCGTGCTCCGCGAGGACTTCATCGCCCGCAATCCCACGACCACCAGGGTGTTCGTCGAGGCGTACGCCAAGGCCATCCACTGGACGCAGACCCGGCCACGCGAGGAGGTCGTCGACCGGTTCAGGCAGATCATCGCCAGGCGCGGCCGCAGCGAGGACTCCACCGCCGTCGCGTACTGGAAGAGCTCCGGTGTCACCGGGACCGGCGGCGTGATCGCCGGCAAGGAGTTCCAGACCTGGATCGACTGGCTCGGCCGCGAGGGCGAGATCGAGCCGGGCGACGTCAAGCTCGCCGACCTCTACACCAACGTGTTCAACCCCTACGCGAAGGGGAACGCGTCATGACCCTCGCGCCAGGACGTGCCGACACCAAGATCAGTATCCGGGGGGTCACCAAGACCTTCCAGGCGCGTGGGGCCGGGCGGCCGTTCACCGCGCTGGACCGGATCGACCTCGACATCCGCGGCGGCGAGTTCCTCACCCTCGTCGGGCCGAGCGGCTGCGGCAAGTCCACGCTGCTCGACCTGGTCGCCGGCCTCACCACGCCGACCTCCGGGCAGATCGTCATCGACGGCACGCCCGTCACCGGGCCGGGCCTCGACCGCGGCATCGTCTTCCAGCAGTACGCGCTCTTCCCCTGGCGCACCGCGGCCGGGAACGTCGAGTTCGGGCTGGAGGCCAAGGGCGTGGCCAGGCGTGAGCGGGCCGAGCTGGCCCGCCACCACCTCGCGCTGGTCGGGCTGACCGGGTTCGAGGACCGCTACCCGCACGAGCTGTCGGGCGGCATGCGGCAGCGCGTCGCCATCGCCCGCAGCCTCGCCTTCGACCCCGACGTGCTGCTCATGGACGAGCCGTTCGCCGCGCTCGACGCCCAGACCCGGGAGTCACTCCAGGAGGAGCTGCTGCGCATCTGGGAGCGGACCGGCAAGACGATCGTCTTCATCACGCACGGCATCGACGAGGCCGTCTACCTGGGTCAGCGGGTCGCCGTCATGACCTCCAGGCCCGGCCGGATCAAGGAGGTCGTGGCGGTCGCCTTCGACTCCCGCGAGGGCGACCTGCGGGCCGACCGGCGTTTCGGCGAGTACCGGCACCACATCTGGACGACGCTGCGCGACGAGGTCGCCGCCGCCCGGCGCGAGGAGGCGACCCCCGTTGGCTGACCCCGCACTCGCCACCAGGGCCGTGGACGAGCAACCACCGCGTCCCGGCGACCAGCACTGGTACGACCTCCCCGACGACGACGCCGAGCCCGAGGAGGAGCCGGAACCCGTCGTGCCCGCGCCGCGCCGGGAGTGGCGTCCGGAGTGGCGGAGCGGCGTGGGCCGGCTGGTCCACCGGTGGTCCGCCGTCGCGCTGCTGCTCGCCCTGTGGGAGGCGCTGCCGCGGCTCGGCGTGGTGGACCGCGTCTTCGTCCCGCCGCTGTCGGACGACCTGGCGGCCGGGTACGACCTGCTCGTCACCGGGCAGCTCGGCGAGCATCTCGGCGCCTCGCTGCTGCGCTCGCTGGCCGGGTTCGCGCTGGCCGTGGCGCTGGCGATCCCGCTCGGCCTGGCGATCGGCCGGTACCGGCCCGTGGCCGACTTCCTCAGCCCGGTGCTGGAGCTGTTCCGCAACACCTCGGCCGTGGCGCTGCTGCCGGTGTTCACCCTGCTCCTCGGCATCGGCGAGACCACGAAGATCACGTTCGTGCTGTATGCCTGCTCCTGGCCGATCCTGCTCAACACGATCAGCGGCGTGCGGACCGTGGAGCCGCTGCTGGTCAAGTCGGCCCGGTCCATGGGACTCGGCCCGGCCCGGCTCTTCCAGAAGGTCATCCTGCCCGCTGCCGTCCCCGCCATCTTCACCGGCGTCCGGCTGGCCGGCGCGTACTCGATCCTCGTCCTGTTGTTCGCCGAGATGGTCGGCGCCAAGGCCGGGCTCGGCTACCTGATCCAGGCGTCGCAGTCCAGCTTCCGCATCCACGACATGTACGCCGGGATCATCGCGATCTCCGCCGTCGGCCTGACCTTCAACCAGCTCCTCGTCATCGTGGAGCGCCGCTTCTCCACCTGGAGGACCTCCTCATGACCGCCCGCACCCTGCACCTCAACGCCTTCCTCATGGGCGTCGGCCACCACGAGGCGGCCTGGCGCCATCCCCGCACCGAGCCGTCCCGCGTCACCGACGTCCGCCACTACCAGCAACTCGCCCGCACCGCCGAGCGGGGCAGGCTCGACTCGGTCTTCCTCGCCGACGGCCTGGCCCTGTGGAACAACGTCCGGCACAACGCCCTCGCCGGCCTCGAACCCCTCACCCTGCTGGCGGCCCTGGCCGCGGTGACCGACCACATCGGCCTGATCGCCACCGTCTCCACCACCTACAACGAGCCGTTCCACGTGGCGCGCAAGTTCGCCTCGCTGGACCACATCAGCGGTGGCCGGGCCGGGTGGAACATCGTCACCTCCGCCGGCGAGGCCGAGGCGCACAACTTCGGCATCGAGCGTCCGGCGCACGCCGACCGCTACGCCCGCGCCGAGGAGTTCCTCGACGTCGTCACCGGTCTGTGGGACAGCTGGGAGGACGACGCCGTCGTCGGCGACCGGGCGGGCGGCGTGTACGCCGACACCGGGCGGATCCACCCGATCGAGCACCGGGGGCGGCACTTCCGGGTCCGCGGGCCGCTCAACACCTCCCGCCCGCCGCAGGGCCACCCGCTGCTGGTCCAGGCGGGCTCGTCGGAGGACGGCAAGGAGTTCGCCGCCCGCCACGCCGAGGCCGTCTTCACCGCCCAGCAGACCTTCGCCGAGGCGCGCGACTTCTCCACCGACCTGAAGGGGCGACTGTCCCGGCACGGCAGGCGCGCGGACGAGCTGCTCGTGCTGCCCGGCATCTCGCCGATCATCGGCTCCACCGAGCGGGAGGCCCGCGACCTCGCCCAGGAGCTGGAGGAGCTCATCATCCCGGCCTACGGCCTGACGCAGCTCGCCACGCTCATCGGCGTCGAGCTGGGCGAGGACGCCCTCGACCGGCCGCTGCCCGACGTGCCCGTGGAGACCGAGGGCGCGCAGAGCCGCCGCAAGCTCGTCATCGACCTGGCCCGGCGTGACAACCTGACCGTCAGGCAGCTCCTCGGCCGGCTGGCCGGTGGCCGCGGCCACCGCGTCGTGGCCGGCACGCCCGAGCGGATCGCCGACGAGATCCAGGAGTGGTTCACCGGCGGCGCGGCCGACGGGTTCAACGTCATGCCGCCGCTGCTGCCCGCCGGACTGGACGACTTCGTCGACCACGTCGTTCCGGAGCTGCAGATCAGGGGCCTGTTCCGGACCGAGTACGAGGGGCGTACCCTGCGCGAGAACTACGGCCTCGCCCGGCCCGCCTCCCGCTTCGCCGCCGCCCCCGCGGTGGCCGGCCTGGTGGCGGCGTCGTGAGCGGGGTGGTGAGCGGTCCCGCGGGCGGGGTCGTCGCCCTGGCCGGGAATCCGCGGGAGGGGTCGAGGACGCTGTCCGTCGCCGTCGAGGCGGCCGAGACGCTCGGCAGGCGGCTCGGCCACGACCGGCCGGCCGAGGCGGTGGACCTGTCGGCGCTCGGGCCGCAGCTGCTGTCCGCCGTCCCGTCCGCGGGGGTGGAGGTGGCTCTCGACCTGGTGCGCGGGGCCGGCGTCCTGGTGGTCGCCAGCCCGACGTACAAGGGCACGTACACGGGGCTGCTCAAGGCGTTCCTCGACCGGCTGCCGCCCGCCGCGCTGGCGGGCACCGTGGCGCTGCCGTTGCTCGTGATGGGCGACGCCAGGCACGCCCTCGCGGTCGAGGTGCACCTGCGCCCGCTGCTGGTGGAGCTCGGGGCGACCGTGCCGACCCCGGGACTGGCCGTGCTGGAGGCCGACCTGCCCCGGCTGGGCGAGGTGCTCGGCGCCTGGCACGACCGGATCGTCCCGCAGGTCGCGGCGACCCTCGGGCAAGGAGTGACGGCATGAGCCGCGAACCGTCGCGGCCGTGACCCTCCCGAGGTCACGACGGGCGGCCCCGCGCGGGGGGCCGCCCGTTGGCCTGGCGTTCGCGGTCCCGTCACGTGACGCCCCTAGGGTCCCCGCCATGAGACGTTTTCTGAGCTCCGCAGCCCTGCTGACCTGCGCCGGCGCGCTGGTCGCCGGCCTCGCCGCGCCCGCCGCCGCCGACCCCGGCCGGGACCGCGGCGGGTACGGCAGGGCGACGCTGACCGGCTTCGCCGCGCTGCCCGCCGAGACGTACGTGCCGGACAGCGAGCCGTCCGGCGCGCGTCTGGGCACGAACCCCGTCAACGGCATCACGCCGCCGTTCCCGGGCCAGCCCGTGCAGGGGTTCAGCGGGATCGTCCGCCGGGACGACGGCACCTTCGACGTCCTGTCGGACAACGGGTTCGGGGCCAAGGACAACAGCGCCGACTTCCTGCTCCGGGTGCACCGGATCAAGCCGGACTTCGCCGGGCGGACCGTCGAGGTGCTCGGCGGGTTCGGCCTGTCGGACCCGCGCGGGCTCGTGCCGTTCCCGCTCACCCGGGCCGACCGCAAGCTGACCGGAGCCGACTTCGACGTCGAGTCGATCGTGCGGGCACAGGACGGCACCTACTGGATCGGCGACGAGTTCGGCCCGTTCCTGCTGCACGCCGACCGCGAGGGCCGGCTGCTGGACGCGCCGGTCGAACTGCCCGGCGTGCGGGCGCCGGAGAACCCCGGCCTGGGCGGCGCGACGCCGAACCTGGGCCGCAGCAAGGGCTTCGAGGGCATGGCCAGGTCCGTGGACGGCCGCCGGCTCTACCCGCTGCTCGAAGGCACGGTGGCCGGCGACCCGGCGGGGACGCTCCGGATGTACGAGTTCGACCTGCGCAGGCGGGCCTACACCGAGCGGCGTTGGACGTACCGGCTGGACGACCCCGCGCACGCCATCGGCGACGCCATCACGGTGGACCGGCACCGCTTCCTCGTCATCGAGCGCGACAACCTGCAGGGCGACGCCGCCAAGGTCAAGCGGATCTACCTCGCCGACACCCGGGACCGGGACGGCGACGGCGCGCTGGACAAGACCCTGGTCGCCGACCTGCTCGACCTGGCCGACCCGCGCGGTCTCGGCGGCTCGGGCGCGACGTTCAGGTTCCCGTTCCAGACGATCGAGGACGTGGTCATCCTCGACGACCGCACGCTCGGCGTGCTCGACGACAACAACTTCCCGTTCTCGTCCGGGCGCACTCCCGGCAGGCCGGACGACAACGAGTTCATCACCGTACGGCTCACCCGCGGCCTCGGGGCCGACCCCCGCGTGCACCGGTGACCGGACGGCCCGCGCGGCCGGGTCAGGGCAGCCAGCTCACCCGGCCGCGCAGGGCCGCGTACCCGACGAAGGCGACGGCGTCGATGAGCGTGTGGGCCACGACGAGCGGCATCGCCCGCCCCCACCGCTGGTACAGCCGTCCGAACACCACACCCATCACGACGTTGCCGACGAAGCCGCCGAACCCCTGGTAGAGGTGGTACGAGCCGCGCAGCAGCGCCGACAGCGCGACCGCGCGCCACGGGCTCATGCCCGCCTGGTCCAGCCGGTGCAGCAGGTAGCCGGCGACCAGCACCTCCTCCAGGACGCCGTTCTGGGCCGCCGCCAGCAGCAGCACCGGCACCCGCCACCACTCGTCCGGCAGGTTGCCGGCGACGACGGCGAGGTTCACCCCCAGGGCGTAGACGAGGAGGTAGAAGGCGAGGCCGGTCCCGCCGATCACGGCGGCGAGCGCGGCGCCGCGCCGCAGGTCGCCTCCCGGCTCGCGCAGGTCCACGCCGATGGTGCGCATCGACTCGGCCGACCGGACCAGCAGGTAGGCGACGAGGGCGACGGGCGCCAGGTTGACGGCGATGCCGACGAGCTGCAGGGTCAGGTCGTACCACGGCCGTCCCGGCGCCATCGACCCGACGAGGACCGCCTGCTGGCCCTTGAGGTCCTTCGGCGCGGTGAGCGCGCCGATCAGCCGGACCAGGGCGACCAGGCCGCTGGCGCCGAGCGAGACGGCGAAGACCACGAGCAGCTCGGCACGGATCAGGCGGGGCCCGAGCGCCGGGAGACCGGTGGCGGGGGACTGCGTGTGCATGAGCGCAGAGTAACTTCCGTCCCGTCCGTCCCGGATAAAACCCCTGCTCGTGGTGTTGCCCGCCGAGTCGGGCATATTGTCCTATATAGGCACATTTGGGATGAGTGACTCCGCCGGGAAGCGAGGCGGCACAGGATGCAGGAACAGACCACCGCTGCCCTCACGGGCCTCGGGCCGCTGGCCCCGGGGCTGGACGAGCTGCTGATCGCGGCCGTCGCCGGCACCAAGGCCCACATGGGAGCCCTCTACCTGCTGCCGCCCGACGAGCGGGTGCTGCTCATGAGCTCGGTCGTCGGCATCCCCGCCCCCATCGCCCACCAGTGGGCCAGAGTCAGGCTGGAGGACCCGGTCCCCGCCGCCGCCGCCGTCCGCGAGCGGCGCCTGGTGTGGCTGGCCGGCCACGAGGACGTGGCCCGCCGCTTCCCCGGCGTCGCGCTGTCACTGCCGTACCACTTCTCCGTGGCCGCCATGCCCGTCCACGCCGCGGGCGCCGACTGGGGCGCGCTCGTGCTGCTGTGGCCGGAGCCGCACCCGGCCGAGTTGACCCCGCACGAACTGGAGGCCATCGAGGCGGCGGCCCGCCGCATGGGCACCCTGCTCCGGCGGGCCGCCGACCGCGGCCAACCCCTGCTGCCCGCCTCCCGCCCGCGCATCCTGTCGCCCCGGCGCGACGCGCCCGGCGACCCCGCCGACGCCGCGGCCGCCTACGACTACCTCAACCGGCTGCCCTGGGGCGCCTGCGCCATGGACATGGAGGGCCGCATCACCTTCATCACCCCCCAGGCCGCCGCCCTGCTGGGGGTCGAACCCGCGGACCTGCTCCACATGCGCCCCTGGGAGGTGCTGCCGTGGATGGGCGACCCGGTCTTCGAGGACCACTACCGTCAGGCGGTGCTCAGCCACCAGCCCACGTCGTTCACCGCCCGGCAGCCGTCCGGGCGGCGGCTCGCGTTCGAGTTCCACTCCGACCAGACCGGGATCAGCGTCCGCATCGCCCCCGACCTCACCGCCCCGCCACCGGCGGGGGAGGAGCAGAGCCACACGGCCGACGGCAGGACGCTGCGGGCTGACGCCCTCTACAACATGGTCCACCTCGCGGCGACCCTGACCCGCGCGGTCACCGTGCAGGACGTGACCGACCTCGTCGCCGACCAGGTCATGTCGGTCTGCGACATCCAGGCGCTCGCCCTCATGGTCGCCGAGAACGGGCGGCTGCGGGTGGTCGGCGCGCGCGGCTACGGCCCGGGATTCGTCGACCGGTACGACGGCCTCCCGCTCGGCGCGCCCACGGGGTCCTGCGACGCCCTCCGCAGCGGCGACCCCGAGTTCTACGGCACCTGGGAGGAGTACAAGCAGGCCTACCCCGACGCCGTCCGCTACGACGACATGTCCGCCTGGGCCGTGCTGCCGCTCATCACCTCCGGCCGGCCCTTCGGCACGTGCCTGTTCGGCTACGACCGGCCGCACATGTTCAGCGCCGACGAGCGGGCCACGCTCACCTCGCTCGCCGGCCTCATCGCGCAGGCCCTCGAACGCGCCCGCCTCTACGACGTCAAACACCAGCTCGCCGAATGCCTGCAGGCCAGCCTGCTGCCCAGCGAACTGCCCGCCGTCCCGGGCCTGCAGGTGGCCGCCCACTACCTGCCCGCCACCCGCGAGATGGACATCGGCGGCGACTTCTACGACCTCATCCGCCTGGACGACACCACGGTCGCCGCCGTCATCGGCGACGTCCAGGGCCACGACATGACCGCCGCCGCCCTCATGGGCCAGGTCCGCACCGCCATCCACGCCCACGCGACCGCGGGCGCCAGCCCCGGCGAGGTGCTCGCCCACACCAACCGGCTGCTCATCGACCTGGCGCCCGAGCTGTTCACGAGCTGCCTGTACGTCACCCTGGACCTCGCACGGCACCGGGCGACGCTGGCCAGCGCCGGCCACCTGCCGCCCCTGCTGCGCACCCCCGGCTCGGCCGCCCGCTGCCTGGAACTGCCGCCCGGCCTCCTGCTCGGGCTGGAACCCGACGCCGACTACACCACCCGGGAGGTCGCCTTCCCGCCGGGCTCCCTGCTCGCCCTCTACACCGACGGCCTCATCGAGGCGCCCGGCGTCGACCTCGACCAGGGCATGGACGACCTCGCCGGGCACCTCACCCGCTCGGCCGACCGGCCGCTGCACATCCTCGCCCAGATCCTCATCGACCAGGCCGAGAGCGTCGACCACCGCACCGACGACATCGCGCTGCTGATGCTGAGATCAGCGCCCTGACCCCGTCGCTCAGGCGGCGTCGCGGTGCCCGCCTCAGCGCCCTGACCTCGGTGCTCAGGCGGCGTCGCGGTGCCCGCCCGGGCGGTCGCGCTCCTCGTACGGCGCGGCCAGGTCGGCGCCGCGCGGGCCCGGGTAGGGGTCGCCGGCCCGCAGGCCGGCCGTCTGAACGATCCGGCTCACGTCACTCGGCGTGAGCAGCCCCACCAGGCGCCCGCCGGGGTCGATGACCACGGCCCGGCCGTCGGCGGAGCCGCCCATCCGGGTCAGCAGCTCGGTCAGCGGCTCATCGGGGCGGGCCGACGGGACCTCCTCGGCCGGGCAGGCGATGTCGCGCAGCCGCGTCACCGGCCGCGCCTCGGCGGGCACGGCCCTGATCCGGTTGAGCGTCACCAGCCCGGCGAACCGGCCGTACGGGTCCACCAGCGGGTAGGTGGACAACCGGTGCCGCAGCACCGCCTGCTCGATCAGCGTCGAGACCCTCTCCTCCGGGTCGGCCACGACGAGCCGGTCCGACATGACGTCGCCCACCCGCAGCCCGTGCAGGGCGGTGCCGAGCCGGGCCTGCTGCTCCTCGGCGCTCGCGGCGTTCACCAGGAACAGGCCGATGAGGGCCAGCCACAGCCCGTCGAAGCCTCGGCCCATGACCACCTGGAGGAACCCGATCGCGATCAGCGCGTACCCGAAGCCGCGCCCGGCGCGGGCGGCGGTGACGGCGGCGCGGGTCCGGTCACCCCACCGGGCCCACAGCGCCGCGCGCAGCACCCGGCCGCCGTCCAGCGGCGCCGCCGGGATCAGGTTGAACACGGCCAGCAGCACGTTCACCCCGGCCAGATAGGCGAACACGCCCACCAGCAGCGGGGAGCCGCCCGCCGCCGCGGCCAGCAGCGCGACCCCGGCGAAGACGACCGCGCACACCAGGCTGGTCAGCGGGCCCACGACCGCGATCTTCAGGTCCGCGCCGGGACTGCGGGGCTCGCCGCGCAGCTCGGCGATCCCGCCGAGCAGCCACAGCGTGATCCGCCGCACGTCGATGCCATGGCGGCGGGCGACCACGGCGTGCGCCAGCTCGTGGGCCAGCAGCGACAGCAGGAACAGCACCGCCGTCACGAGCCCGGCCAGCAGGTAGACCGCCGTCGGCGAGCCCGGGAAGACGGCGGGGAACCGCCCGAAGGCCAGCCCGAAGACCAGGATGGCGACGATGACCAGGACGCTGATGTTCAGCCCGACCGGCACTCCCGCGATGCGGCCCAGGCGGATCGACGAGTCCATCTGGCCTCCCTGCTGGATGGCTGTCAGGTCCCTGTACCCAGGCCGGGGCCGGGCTCACGTGCCGCCGTGCCGGCCGGCCGGTTTCGCGGACGGCTCAGGAGGCACAGTCACTACGTGGACGGCGTCTGGGATCTCGTGGTGGTCGGCGGCGGCCCGGCGGGAGCGGCGGCGGCGCTGCGCGCGGCCCAGCTCCGGCCCGGTGCCCGGGTCCTCCTGCTGGACAAGGCCGACTTCCCCCGCGACAAGGCGTGCGGCGACGGCATCGCCGCCCACGGGCGTGACGAACTGGCCCTGCTCGGCCTGCCCGGCCTCCTCGACGACTACCGGCCCACTCCGCACCTGTCGGTCGTCTCGCCCAGCGGAGCGCGCGTGTCCGCCACGGCGGCCAGGCCCAACCACGTCGTCCCCCGCAGGGTGTTCGACGCCCGCCTGGTCGAGGCCGCCCGCGCCCGCGGCGTCGAGGTGCGCCGCCACCGGGTGCGCGACCTGCGCGCGAACGGCGGCGACGTCCTCGTGGACGGGACGATCCGCGCCCGCGCCGTCGTCGCGGCCGACGGCGCCCACTCGGCGGTCCGCCGCCTCATCGGCCTCCCGGCCGCCACCGCGCGGCACACCGCGATCGCCGTACGCGGCTACGCCGACGTCCCGCCGGACGACGACGCCCAGCTCATCGCCATGCAGAAGGAGGGCTGGCCCGCCTACGCGTGGTCGTTCCCCATCGGCGACGGCACCGCCAACGTCGGCTTCGGGATGCTCCTGCCCCGCCTGCGCGCGGCCGGCCGGACGGGCCGCGACGTGCTGCACGGCCGGCTCGCCGAGCTGCTGCCCGACCGGCCGGCCCGTGACCTGCGCGCGCACCACCTGCCCCTGTCCACCGGCCGCCCGGCGCCCGGGGCGGGCCGGGTCATGCTCGCCGGCGACGCCGCCAGCCTCATCAACCCGCTCACCGGCGAGGGCATCTACTACGCGCTGCTGTCCGGCCGCCTCGCCGGGGAGGCGGCCGTACGGGCGGCGGCCGACCCGCTGCCCGCCTACCGCCGTTCCCTCCGCGGGGCTCTCGGCCGGCACCTGCGCACCACCGACGTGCTGGCCCGCCTGGCCCAGTCGCCCGGCTTCATCGACGCCGCCATCGGCACGGCCGCGCACCGCAAGGAGGTGTTCGACCTGCTCGTCGAGGTGGGTCTCGGCGCGGGCACGGTGCCGCCGCCGGTCGTCCTCGCGGTGGCCAGCCGCTGGCTGCGCGACTCCCTCACCCGCCGCCTTCCGAACCGGCCGTCGCGCTGACCGGCCTGCCGGGGCGGTTGCACGCAGCCGTCCCCCTTCTGAGCCGCTTACTCTCCATCATCCCGTCTCAAAATCAAATCTCAAAACTACTTAGATTTTGAGATGACGGTAGACGGTCGCTCTTGAGACTCCGAAGCGGTCGGCTATCTCCTCGGCGGCGCGGCCCTCGGCGTACAGCGAACGTGCCTGTGCGGCCTGCTCCTCGGTGAGGACGGGGCGCCGGCCGCCGCTGCGTCCCCGGGGGCGCCCGCGCGGCCCGGGCGCCGCCGGCTCGCCCAGCAGCGCCCTGGCGCCGTCCAGGATCAGGCCTCGCAGCCGTTCGGCGGGCTCGTCGCGGAACAGCACCACCGGATCGGCCAGCCCGGCGACCACCTGGGAGGCCCGTACCCGCTGCTCGAGCCCGCCGCCCGGACCGGCCACCAGCTCGTTGGCCAGGGCGATCGCGGCGCGGAAGCGGTCGGCGACCGGCGCCTGCACCAGCAGCGTCATGTCCTTGACCAGCATGGTGAGCGTCTGGCGGTGGCGCAGATGCACGTCCACGTAGCCCTCGATCGCCCGCCAGCGCACCTCGTCGGCGCTGTCGCACGACTCGGCCCGGGCCAGCACCGCCTCGAGTTCGTCCAGCAGCGGCAGCGTGAGCCGGCGGAGGATCTCGTCCTTGGAGTCGAAGTGGTAGTAGAGGGCGGCCTTGGTGATGCCCACCTCGTCGGCGATGGCCTGCATGGACGTGGCGCGGTAGCCGCGGGCGGCGAACAGGGCGCGTGCCGCCTCCAGGATCCGCTGGGATGTCATGGCCTCACTTACCTGCGGTCAGTTTCTTCGCTAGAGTACTTACCGGAAGTCAGCCTATTGCCATGGGAATGATGTGTATGCGAACCAAGGTGGCGTTCACCTCTGCCGGCGTCCGGTGCGCCAGCTACCTCTACCTGCCCGCCGGTTCGGCCCCCGTGCCGTGCGTGGTGCTCTGCCACGGTTTCAGCGGGACGATGGACCGGCTCTTCGACTACGGTGAGCGCTTCGCCGCCGAGGGCTTCGCGGCGCTGGTCTTCGACTACCGCAGCTTCGGCGAGAGCGACGGCGAGCCACGCCAGGTCCCCGACATCCCCGGCCAGCTCGTCGATGTCCGCTCCGCCGTGGCCTTCGTCCGAGGGCACGAGCGAGTCGACCCTGCCAGGGTGCTGCTGTGGGGCAACTCGCTGGGCGGCGCTCACGTCGTCACCGTGGCAGCGGACGATCCCTCGATCGCCGCCGTGGTGGCGCAGATCCCGTTCAACGGATTCCCCAAGAAGGTCGAGGGACGCTCGACCGGCGAAACGCTGCGGGCACTGGGCGCGATCCTCTGGGACACGCTACGGGGCAAGCTCGGCCTGCGGCCGTACTACATCCCCATGGTGGGACGACCGGGCGAGCTCGCCGTGGCCGCGACCGCCGAGGCCGAACACCACATCCGGACTCTCACCGGTGGAGGAAAGACGCTGTGGCGCAACAGCGTGGCCCCCCGAGGGCTGCTGCAGATGATGCGCTACCGGCCCGCCGAGGCCGCGGCACGCCTGGCCTGCCCGCTGCTGGTCTGCGCCGCCGCGGAGGACCACGAGACACCGCTGGAGAGCACGCGGGCGCTGGCAGAGAGTGCGCCGCGGGGCGAACTGCGTGTCTACCCCGGCACCCACTTCACCTTCTACACCGACCCCAGCTTCCGGGACCAGGTGGTCGCCGACCAGATCGACTTCTACCGCCGGGCGTCCGCGACGGTGTGATCACCCGCATGGGCCCCGCTCCGCCCCGCCCCGCGCAGCCCGTTCGCGCCCCGCGCAGTCTCGCCCCGCCCCGCGCAGTCTCGCCCCGCCCTGCGCAGCCCGGCCCCGTCTCGCCCCGCGCAGCCTCACCCGCCCCGCCCCGCCCCGCCTCGCCCCGTGCAGCCCGGCCCCGCCCTGTTCGATCCACCGCGATCGACGGCAGCGGGTCCGCCTACGCGGAGCCGGTGA
The DNA here is from genome assembly GCF_002850745.1 of Nonomuraea indica. GTDB lineage: Bacteria > Actinomycetota > Actinomycetes > Streptosporangiales > Streptosporangiaceae > Nonomuraea > Nonomuraea indica. The sequence continues at coordinate 58,439 of NZ_PJOK01000049.1, read as the reverse complement.
GGCCGGCGCCGTTGTTCACCAGGAGGACGACGTCCACCGCCGCCACACCGATCGCCGCCGCGAACGGGGCGTTCGGGAACCTGCCGTGCAGCAGCAGCCCCGCGCCCGCGATCGCGCCCGCCGCCGCCAGGGCCGGCGGGCCGAGCGCGGAGGACCCACCCGACGGGGCGAGGGCGAGCAGCGCCGACGCGGCCAGCAGCAGCACCGGCGCCAGCACCCGCGCCCGGCGCGCCCCCAGCCGCTGCGGCCACCCGAGCACTCCCGCGGCCACGTCGTCCGCGATGTCCGGCAGCGCGTTCGCCAGGTGCGCGCCGCAGCCGAGCAGGGCGGCGGCCGGCATCGCCCACCAGGCCGGCCACGGCTGCCCCGGCAGGCCCAGCGTCACGAAGGCCGGCAACGACCCGAACCCCACCGCGTACGGCGCCCATGACAGCGCGGTCGCCTTGACGCCGAGATCGTAGGCCCAGGCCGCCCCCACGCCCACCAGGTGCACGAGCCCGGCGAGCGGCCCCGAGGCCAGGGACAGCGGCACGCACAGGACCAGGGCGGCCACCGCCGCGGCCCGCACGGTCTCCGCGCGCACCGTCCCCGCCACGATCGGCTTGCCGGTGCGCCCCGCCGCCTCGTCGAGCTCCGCGTCCACGGCGTCGTTGCACCAGCCCACCGAGAGCTGACCGGCGAGCACGGCGGCGGCCACCAGCACGCAGCCCGGCAGGTCTCGCCCGCTCGCCGCCGCCAGGGCCGTGACCAGCGCGGTGACGGCGACGGTCGGGCCCGGATGGCATGCCCGCACCAGCCCGCCGGCCACCCGCCGCAGCCTCACCCCAGCGCTCGCCACACCCACGATCGTAGGCCCACCCCCGCGCCCCACCCCTGCGCTCGTCCACGGCCCACCCCACGCGGCTCGTCCAGGCGCCCGCCCACGCGGCTCGTCCACGGCCCACCCGCGCGGCTCGTCCAGGCGCCCGCCCACGCGGCCCGCCCGAGGCCCGCCGCCCGTCCTGCCTGCGCGGCCAACCCGGGGCCGCCTGTGGGGTGGGGCGAGACCTGACCAACGCTGGACGGGATTGGCGGCGCTTCGTGGGCTTATCGGGCGCCGGTCGGGGAAACGTCCGGAGAGCCGGAGCAAGCACCTGACGGGGGAGCGCCCACATGACCCGTATCGCCGCGGTACGAGCCTCGTTCCCCCCCAATCGCTACCCCCAGTCCGAGCTGACCGACATGGCGGCGCGGATCTGCCTCCCGGAGGGCGCCGACCGCAGGGTGCTCGACCGTTTACACCACAGCGCCCGGGTCGAGTTCCGCAACCTCGCCCTGCCGATCGAGCGGTACGACAAGCTCGACGGCTTCGGCGCGGCCAACGAGGCGTTCGTGGACACCGCGGTCGAGCTGGGGACGGAGGCCGTCGGGGCGGCGCTGCGGGCCGCCGGGGTCGCGCCGGACGAGGTGGACCTGATCATGTTCACCTCGGTCACCGGCGTCGCCGCGCCGTCCGTGGACGCCCGGATCGCCGGGCGGCTGGGGTTGCGGCCCGACGTCAAGCGGGTGCCCGTCTTCGGGCTCGGGTGCGTCGCGGGCGCCGCCGGGCTGGCCCGGCTGCACGACTACCTGCGCGGCTGGCCGGACCACGTGGCGGTCCTGCTGTCGGTGGAGCTGTGCTCGCTCACGGTGCAGCGCGGTGACGCCTCGCCCGCCAACCTGGTGGCCAGCGCCCTGTTCGGCGACGGCGCCGCGGCGGTGGTGGCCTGCGGCGGCGAACGGCCGGGCGGCGGCGAGGGGCCTCGGGTGGTGGCCACGCGCGGTCACCTCTATCCGGGGTCCGAGCACGTCATGGGCTGGCAGGTGCGCGACACCGGGTTCGGGGTGCTGCTCGACGCGAGCGTGCCTGACGTCGTACGCCGCTACCTGGCCGACGACGTGCACGACTTCCTGGCCGACCACGGGCTGACCACGCGCGACGTGGCCGCGTGGGTGTGTCACCCGGGCGGCCCGAAGGTGCTGGAGGCCGTGGCCGAGACGCTGGACCTGCCCGCCGGCGCGCTGGACCTGACGTGGCGGTCGCTGGCCGCCCACGGCAACCTTTCGTCGTCGTCGGTGCTCAACGTGCTGGCCGACACCATCGCGCTCCGCCCGCCCGATCCCGGCTCCCCCGCGCTGCTCATCGCGATGGGCCCGGGGTTCTGCTCCGAACTCGTGCTGCTGCGCTGGTGACCGCCATGGCCTGGTACCTGCTGCTCGTCCTCCTCGTCGCGCTGGAGCGCCTCGCGGAGCTCGTCGTCGCCCGGCGCAACGCCCGCTGGAGCATGGAGCGGGGCGGCGTCGTCAGCGGCCGGGGCCACTATCCGTGGATGGTGGCCCTGCACACCGGCCTGCTCGCCGGCGCGCCCCTGGAGGTGTGGCTCGCCGACCGGCCGTTCGTGCCCGCGCTCGGCTGGCCGATGCTGGCCCTCGTCGTCGCCGCGCAGGGGTTGCGCTGGTGGTGCATCGCCGCGCTCGGCCCCCGCTGGAACACCCAGGTCATCGTCGTGCCGGGGCTGCCGCTGGTGACGCGCGGGCCGTACCGGTTCAGGTGGCTGCGGCACCCGAACTACGTGGCCGTCGTCGTGGAGGGCGTGGCGCTGCCGCTGGTGCACACGGCCTGGGTCACCGCGCTCGCGTTCACGGTGCTCAACGCGGCGATGATGGTGGTCCGGATCAGATGCGAGAACGCGGCGCTCGCGACCGTGCCGGGAGGGGCCGCGCGGTGATCGACGTTCTGGTGGCCGGCGGCGGCCCGGCCGGGCTGGCCACGGCGATCCACGCGGCGCTGGCCGGGATGGAGGCGGTCGTCGTCGAGCCGCGCACCGCACCGGTGGACAAGGCGTGCGGCGAGGGCCTCATGCCGGGCGGGGTGGCCGCGCTGGCGGCGATGGGCGTGCACCCGGCGGGCCGGCGGCTGCGCGGCATCCACTACCTCGACGGCCGCCACCAGGCACGGGCGGCCTTCGGCGACGCCGACGGGCTGGGCGTGCGGCGCACCGTGCTGCACGCGGCACTGGCCCGCCGCGCCGCCGAGCTGGGCGTCACGACGGTCACCGGCCGGGTGCGGGACATCCGCCAGGACCGTGACGGGGTAGAGGCGGCCGGGCTGCGCGCCCGCTGGCTCGTCGCGGCGGACGGCCTGCACTCGCCGGCGCGCCGATCGCTGGGGCTGGACCTGCCCGCCCGGGGGCCGCGCCGCTACGGCCTGCGGGCCCACTTCCGCGTGGCGCCGTGGACGGACTTCGTCGAGGTCCACTGGTCGGGGGAGGGCGGGGAGGCGTACGTGACGCCGGTGGCCGACGACCTGGTCGGCGTGGCCGTGCTGACCTCGCGGCGCCGCCCGTACCACGAGCAGCTGGCCGCGTTCCCCGCCCTGCTCGCCCGCCTGCGCGCGGCACGCGAGGCCCACGGCGCCGCACCGGCCCTGGCACCGGTCGTCGCGCCGGTCGTCGAGCCCTCCGTCGTGCCCGCGGCCGAGCCGGTCATCGCGGCGGAGGGGCACGGCGCCGCACCCCGGACGAGGAGCGGCGCCGCCGGGCCCGTCACGGCGAAGCCCGGCACGGAGGAGCCCGGCACGGCCGATCCCGTCAAGACCGATCGGGCCACGGAGAAGTCCGGGACGCCCGAGTCCGTCACGCCCGAGCCTGGCACGGCCGAGTCCGGCGTGCCCGAGCGTGTCACGGCCGTGCTCGGGGCGGGTCCGCTGCGGCGGCGGGTACGGGCCCGGGTCGCCGGTCGCGTCCTGCTCGTCGGCGACGCCGCGGGCTACACCGACGCGCTCACCGGCGAGGGCGTGTCCCTCGCGGTGCGGTGTGCCGAGGTCCTGGTCGGCTGTCTCCAGCGGGACCGGCCGCAGGACTACGAGCACGCCTGGCGGCGGCTGTCGCGCACCCACCGGCTGCTCACCGGTGCGCTGGTGCACGCGGCCCACCGCCCGGCCACGGCCCGCCTGGTGGTGCCCGCGGCCCACCACATGCCCGCACTCTTCACCGCCATCGTCCGCGCCCTGGCCTGACCGCGCCGTCCACGCCGGCCTGACCGCGCCGTCCACGCCGGCCTGACCGCGCCGTCCACCCTGGCCGTCAGGGCCGTGGTGTGATCGTGCCGCCCGCCCTGGTCGTCCGCGTACCGGCCCATGCTGCGGTGGGCCTGAAAGCCTCAAGAGTGCGCATCCTCCCGCACGCCGTGCCGCCCGCTCCTCCGGACCGCGACGACACTGCTGCCATGAACGCGGGTGACACGCAGGACTCCCACGACGGGGCGAGGTACGCGGGCGCCGTGTACGGCTCGCTGCTGGCGGCCTCCGTGGTCGCCGGCAGCGCGGCCGACGGCACGCCCATGGCGGCGGGGGACCTGGTGGTGGTGCTGATCAGCACCGGCGTGGTGTTCTGGCTCGCGCACCTGTACGTCCAGGTGATCGGCCAGCGGGCGACGCTGACCTGGCGGCGGCTGCGCGACGCGGGCCGGCGGGAGTGGCCGCTGGCCCAGGCGGCGGTCCCGCCCGCCATCGCGGCGGCGATGGCCTCGGCGCTCGGCCTGTCGGACACCGTGGCCACCTGGGCCGCGATGACCGTCGCGGTCACGGCTCAGGTGGGGTGGGCGGTCGCGGCGGCCGTCAGGACCCGCTACGACAGGGGCGTCGTCGTGCTGTCCGGCCTCGCCAACCTCGTGCTGGGGCTGGCGATCGTCGTGCTCAAGACGCTCGTGGCCGCCCACTGACCGAACGCGGCGGCCTCGCGCGGTCAGGCCTTCAGCGCGGCGGCGATGCTGTCCGCGATCGGCGTGGTGGGGCGGCCGATCAGCCGGGAGAGGTCACCGGTCACGGTCGCGAGCAGCCCCCGGGAGATGGCGGCGTCCACGTCCACCAGGACGTCGGCGAACGGCGCGGGCACCCCGGCGCCGACGAGGATCTCCCGGTAGGCGTCGGCGGGCACGTTCGAGTAGACGATCTCCCGGCCGGTCTGCCGCGACAGCTCGGCGGCGTACTCGGCGAAGCTCCAGGCGACGTCGCCGCTCAGCTCGTACGCGGTGTTCTCGTGGCCCGTGCCGGTCAGCACGGCGACCGCGGCGGCGGCGTAGTCGGCGCGGGCGGCGGAGGCGACCCGGCCCTCGCCCGCGCTGCCCACGACGGCGTCGTGCGCCAGCACCGGGCCGAGGTTGCCGGTGTAGACCTCGTGGTACCAGCCGTTGCGCAGGAACACGTACGGCAGGCCCGAGTCGAGGATCGCCTGCTCGGTCACCTGGTGCTCGCGGGCCAGCTCGAAGTCGGCCGCGGGTCCGCCGAGCACGCTGGTGTAGGCGAGCAGGCCCACTCCTGCCTCCCGGGCGGCGGCCACGACGGCGGCGTGCTGCGGGACGCGCCGTCCCACCTCGCTGCCGGAGACGAACAGCACCCGCTCTCCCGCGCCGAAGGCGTCCTTGAGCGAGGCGGGGTCGTCGTAGTCGGCGACGCGCACCTCGACGCCGCGCGCCGCGAGGTCGGCGGCCTTGCGCCCGTCGCGGGCGACTGCGGCGATCCGCTCGGCGGGGACCTCCGCGAGCAGGCCCTCGACGACGAGGCGGCCGAGCGATCCGGTGGCTCCGGTGACGACGTACATGGCAGGCACTTCCTTCGGCTGTGGTGGTGGTGAGGCCCTCCCACCTTGTCACTCTCTCACAGAAAGTGCAAACTAAAAGAAAGTGCTTCCCTGGAGGTAGTATTCGGTCATGGACGCACATCCGCAGCCGGTCGTCGCCCCCGAAGAGCTGTCCACGCTGGAGTTCGACGTCTACGCCCGCGCCTGCCCCTCCCGCGAGACGTTCGAGCGCATCACCGGGCGCTGGGGCCCTCTCGTCCTGGTCGGCCTGCACGAGGGGCCGATGCGCTTCAACGAGCTGCGCCGCCACGTCGAGGGGGTGAGCGACAAGATGCTCACCCAGACCCTTCAGGGCCTGGAGCGCGACGGCTTCGTCCACCGGCGGGCCCGCGAGGGCTTCCCGTCGCGCGTCGACTACAGCCTCACCGCGCTCGGCACCCGCACCGCCGTCAAGCTGCTGGAGCTCATCGAGCAGCTCGAAGGCGACATGCCGGACGTCCTGGCCGCCCGCGCCGCCTACGACCGGACACACCCCGGGCGTTGACCGGCCTACCCCCGGGCGAAGAACACCTCGTCCAGGTCGCCGTGGAACTGGTCGGTCTGCCCGTCGTGCTGCTCCGCGGACACCCGCTTGCCGCCGATCAGGGCCGTTCCGGTGGGCCGGATCGCACCCAGGGCGGCGACCGCGTGCGCGGGCGGCGCGATCGCCTCGCCGGTCGCCGGGTTGAGCACCCGGATCCGGAAGAGCGTCCGCGACAGCCGCGCGCACCGCACCCGGTGCCAGCGCCCGACGGTCATCCGGTACGTGCCCGCCGCCAGCAGCACCACCCCCGTGCCGTCGGACCAGCGGCACGACGGGCGCCCCCCGTCCACCTGGAGCTTCCACTGCGCGTGGCCCGGCCCCGCCGGCCCGAACTGCCACACGTTCATCCCGGCCTCCGCCGGCGGCTGCGCGGTCAGCCGCACGTCGGCGCCGAAGCTGAACCGCCCCGTGCCCCCCTTCGGCGCCAGCGCGCCGGAGTCGGCCGGACGCACCACCGCCTGCGGGCAGGGCGCTGCCGAGCAGTTCCCCGCGGGAAAGCGCAGGAACCGCCCGTCCCCGGCCGGGAGGGAGACCACCTGGCCGCCGCCCGAGGTCAGCACCGTGCCGTGCCGGCCGTGCGGCCCGTCGTCGGCGACCAGTCCGGCGCCCGTCAGCGCGCCGCCGTACCGGACCACGTCGTATGGCCGGGCGGTGGCCGGACCGGCGGCCAGCGCCAGCGCCACGGTCGCGGCCACGGAGGCGGTCCTCCTCATGGCCCCGAGTGGACCGGCGATCGCCCCGCCGGTCAACGCGCCGAGAGCGCCTCGGCCACGGTCAGGCTGTCCTCGTAGATGTGGTAGCGGGTGATCAGGCCGTCCTCGACCGTCAGGTGCAGGGCGAAGGGCGAGGTGTAGCTCTTGCCGTTGGCCCTGACCGTCTGCACGATGTGGCCCAGCACGACCGCGTCGTCGCCGTCGACGAGGATGCGGGTCACCGACGTGCCGTTGGCCTCCGGCACGTGATGCTCCTCCAGCATCCGGAAGTGCCCCGCCACGTCGGCACGGCCCGTCCGGGGACGGATCCACGGCACCGCCGGATGCCCCTCGGCCGGCCAGTTGAGCTGCCAGTCGATCCGCTCGGCGAACAGCTCCGCCGCCCCGTCGTGGTCACCGGCCGCCATCAGTCCCAGGAGTCGTTGCACAATCTCTCGCGTCATGCCGACAGTCTGGCGGGCGGACGTGAGGTCCGTCGATTACCTCGCGGGTAAGGCGCGCGCGTAGGGAGGGCCGGGCCGGCTCCGATGGGAGTGCGATGATGACGGCCATGCGGTTCGGCATCCTCGGCCCCCTGGACGTCCGCACCGACACCGGGGAGCGGGTCGCGGTGGGCGGGCCACGACCGCGCGCGCTGCTGACGATCCTGCTGTTGAACGCGGGCCGGGTGGTCGGCGTGGAGCAGCTGATCGCCGGGCAGTACGGCGAGGAGCCTCCTGCCGGGGCCGCCAACGCGATCCAGGCGCAGGTCTCGCGGTTGCGCAAGCACCTGCCGGTGGAGTTCGACGGGGTGGGTTACCGGCTGGCGATCGACCCACTGGACGTGGACGTGCACCGGTTCCGGCGGCTGGCGGGCGACGGGCGGCGGTCGCTGGCCTCGGGCGGATTCCGGGAGGCGCGCGGGCTGCTGCGCGAGGCGGTGGACCTCTGGCGCGGGCCCGCGCTGGTCGATCTGCCTTTCGGCCAGGCACAGCTGGCCTGGTTGGAGGAGCTGCGGCTGGCGGCCCTGGAAGATCTGGCGGAGGCCGAGCTGGCCCTCCCCGAGGGCACGTCGGTGGCCGAGCTGCGGCGCCTGGTGGCCGCCCATCCGCTGCGTGAGCGGCTGGTGGGACTGCTGATGCGGGCGCTGCACGCCGCGGGGCGGACGGCGGAGGCGTTGACGGTCTTCGACGAGACCCGGCGGTCGCTGGTGGAGGAGCTCGGTGCCGATCCTTCGCCGGAGCTGGCTGACATCCATCTGGGCATCCTCCGGGCGGGGAGACCTCGGCGGCACGGGGTGGCGGCGCAGCTCACCAGCTTCGTGGGACGGGAGCGGGAGCTCGGCGCCCTGGGGGAGGCCCGCCTGATCACCCTCGTCGGGCCGGGCGGCGTCGGCAAGACCCGGCTCGCCGTCGAGGCCGCCAGGCGGTCCGCCCACGAGACCTGTTTCGCTGACCTGTCACCCGTCCACGAGCACGTGGACCAGGCGGTGCTGGCCGCAGTGGGCGTCCGCGACGGAGGCGTGCCGGGCATGAGCCCGGCCGACCGGCTGGTGACCGCGCTCTCGGACCGCGAACTCCTGCTCGTCCTGGACAACTGCGAACATGTCGTCGACGCCGCCGCCGCGCTGGCACGCCGCCTGCTCGGCGCATGCCCGGGCCTGCGCCTGCTGGTCACCAGCCGCGAGCCGCTCGGCCTGACCGGCGAGACGATCATGCAGGTGGCGCCCCTGGGCGCCGCCTCGGCGATCCGGCTCTTCGCCGACCGCGCCGCCGCCGTACGGCCGGGCTTCGAGCTCACCGAGGACAACCTCGGCGCGGTGAGCTCCATCTGCGCCACGCTTGACGGACTGCCGCTGGCGATCGAGCTGGCCGCCGCCCGCCTGCGGGTCTTCCCCGTGGAGGAGATCGCCGCCCGGCTGACCGCCGACGGCCGGTTCCGGCTGCTCTCCCGGGGCGACCGTACGGCTGCCGCCAGGCACCGGACCCTGCACGCGGTGGTGGAGTGGAGCTGGGACCTGCTGAGCGCCGATGAGCGGGAGCTGGCCACGCGCTTCTCGGTCTTCGCGGGCGGAGCGTCGCTCGATGCCGTGGAGGCGATCTGCGGCGACATCACCGGCCTGGTGGACAAGTCGCTGGTCGTGGCCGAGGGCGGTCGTTACCGGATGCTGGAGACGATCCGCCTGTTCTGTGCCGCCGGCCTGACCGACGCCATCCGGGCCGAGCACGCGCGCTACTACCTGCGACTGGCGCAGAAGGCCGATCCGCATCTGAGGCGGGCCGAGCAGCTCGTCTGGCTGGCCCGGCTGTCGGACGAGCACACCAACCTGATGGCCGCGCTGCGCCACGACCCCGAGACCGGGCAACGCATGGTCGCGGCGCTGGCGGCGTACTGGTGGCTGAGCGGGCGACGCGGCGGGGCGGGCGAGCCGGCCGCCGGGCTGCTGGAGCTTCGACCCGGGCTGGAGGAGGAGTACGTGGCCTGCGTGCTGCACGCCGTACCGCACGCCGCGCCGGAGCACTGGGAGCGCGCGGCCGAGATCCTGCGGGCGACGCGCCGGCCCCTGCGCCATCCTTTCCTGGCTCCGCTGTGGGGCATGCTCGTCGGACCGGTCGCCTTCGAGGCCGGCGCGTCCCACCTCGGTGGCGACCCGTGGGGCGAGGCCCTGGAGCGGCTGGGCGACGCGCTGCTTGCCATGCATTCCGGGGACCCGGCCAGGGCCGAGCGGGAGCTGTCCGAGGTCCTCGACCGGTTCAGGCGGCTCGGGGAGCGCTGGGGGACCGCTCAGGCCATGGACGGCCTCGCCGTGCTGGCGAGCTGGCGCGGGCAGTGGGAGCGGGCCGAGGAACTGTGGCGGGACGCGCTGGCGATGCTGAACGAGCTCGGCTCCGTGGAGGAGTGCGCGCAGGTGCTCGGGCGCCGGGCCGAGGCCCGCCTGCGCCAGGGCGAGCCGGAGGCCGCTGTGCGGGACTTCCGCGAGGCCGACGAACACGCCGGAAAGGCGGGCCTGCCCGCCGTCTCGCTGCTGGGGCCGGCCGCGGCGGCCAGGCTCCGAGGGGATCTCGACGAGGCACGCCGCCTCCTGGAGAGGGTGCCGGAGCCGACCACGGGGTTCGGGCTGGAAGGGCGGCGGGCCCGCAGGCTGACCGAGCTGGCCCGGCTCGAACGGGCGGGCGCGCTCCATCGGGAGGCGGTGTCGGCCGCCAGGCGGTCCTTCATGGTCGCCGACCTGGCCGCCGCCGTGGAGGGACTGGCGGAAGCCGTACCACCGAAGCAGGGGGCCCTGCTCCTGGGCATCGCCGTCGCGCTGCGCGGCACCGCCCTCGCCGGCGACCCCGACGTGGCCAGGGTGGCCGCCGCAGCGACCGCGGCGCTGGGCGCCGAGGCGTTCGCCGAGCGGTTCGGCATGGGCGCCGCGATGAGCCGTGCGGACGCGCTGACAGCGATCGACGAGGTCGTCAGCGGATAGGCGGTGAGCTGTCAGCGGGGTTTCCCAGAGTGGAGCCATGACGAACAAGCCCCTTTCGGTCCTCATCTCCGGCGCCGGCGTCGCCGGGCCGGCCCTCGCCTGCTGGCTGGCCCGCTCCGGTGCCACGGTCACCGTCGTGGAGAAGGCGCCGGTCCTCCGCACCGGCGGCCAGGCCGTTGACTTCAAGGGCGAGACCCACCTGGAGCTCCTGCGCCGCATGGGCATCCTGGAGGAGATCAGGCGCCGCCGGACCGGGGGCGCCGACCAGAAGGTCATCGACTCGGACGGCAGGCGGATCGCGGTCATGCCGGGCTGGTTCACCGGTGGCGACCTGGAGGTTCTCCGGGGCGACCTGGCGGAGATCCTCTACGAGCGCACCCGCGACACGTGCCGGTACAGCTTCGGCGACTCGATCACCTCGCTGACCGAGACCGCCTCGGGCGTCCACGTGACGTTCGAGAGCGGCGCGCCCCGGACCTTCGACGTGGTCGTCGGCGCGGACGGCATCCACTCCAACGTGCGCCGCCTGGCTTTCGGCCCGGAGTCGGACCACGTCACGCACAGGGGCCACTACTACGCGCTGGTGGACATGGAGCCCGTCGTGGACGAGCCGGTGATGTACAACGAGCCCGGCAGGCTCGTCGCCGTGGGCGGCCCCAAGGCGCCTGCCTTCTTCTGCTTCGCCTCGCCCGAGCTGACCTACGACCGGTATTCGGCGGCGGAGCAGAAGCAGGTCCTCGCCGACGCCTTTCGCGGCATGGGCTGGCGGACACCCGAGATCCTGGCCAAGCTGGACCGGGCGAAGGACGTCCACCTCGACTCCATCGCCCGGGTCGCACTGGAGCGCTTCTCCAAGGGCAGGATCGTGCTGCTCGGGGACGCCGCCGCGGCCAACACGCTCGGCGGCGTCGGCACCGGCCTGGCCCTGGTCGCCGCCTACGTGCTGGCGGGCGAGCTGAGCCGGGCCGACCACGCGACGGCCTTCGAGCGCTACGAGGCGACCATCCGCCCGTTCGTCAAGGCCGCCGGCGGCAACAACGCCGGCCCCTTCCTGGCGCCGCGCACCCGCGGGGGCATCTGGCTGCGCAACCAGCTGCTCAAGCGGCGCCTCCTGCTCAGCTCGATGGCCAAGACGGGGGAGAAGCTGGCCGGCGGCCACTTCGAGCTGCCCGACTACGCCTGGTGAGCCGGCTCACCAGTTGGCGGGCAGGCCCGGGGTGGTGGCGGGCAGGTCGTGGCCGGGCGGGCGGACGACGTAGACGATGCCGCCGCTGCTGGAACTGCGCTGCCAGACGTTCTCGAAGTCGGCGCGCGGGTAGACGCGGCGCACCGCCTCGTTGCTCGCGGAGGCCGGGTCGTTGGCGATGACGTCGCCGTCGGCGGTGAATCCGACGACGACCATGATGTGGCCGTTCGTGCCGTAGCCGGCGCCCGGCAGCTCACCCTTCTTGAACGACTGCGACGTGATCACGGGCACGCCCGCGCTGATCAGGCGTTCGAGCTCGGTCAGCGAGCGCAGGCGGGTGACGAACCCGTCCATGCCGTAACGACCCGCGTAGGCGGTGTTGAACGGCCAGTTGCCGGCGCCCTGGTAGGCGTGGTCGTAGGTGTGCTTGGCGGCGTAGTCGACCTCGGGGTTCGGGTCGGACGGCGTGACCCACGCCGTGTCCTCGGCGCTCGGCCACCTGCCCCAGTAGCCGAGGACCATCGTCATCGAGGTGGGGCTGCACCAGGCCTGCCCGCCGCCGTCCCACTCGGGGTAGTGGCCCTCGTGCACGTTCTGGGAGCGGCGTGGCACGTCCAGCTCGGTCCCCCACGCGCCGCCGCCCGGGCTGACCGGCACCGACTTGCGCTCCGGGACGGCCGAGGCCATCGCGCCGAGGCCGCGCACGACCGGCCGCACCGCGGAGCCGGGCGTGCGGTAGAGCGTGAGGCGGAGCTGGTAGGCGTCGATCCGCCGGCCCGACGCGGCGACCAGCGTGTCGACGGCCACGGTGGCGTCGGCGTCGCCCTGGCCGGGTACGGAGGTGCGCCGGATGTCGCCGTCGCCGTAGGCCCAGCGGCCCAGCACGTACCACTTGGTCAGCCCGGCGGTGTTGCGCGCCCGCGCCTCGACCTGCATCCAGCTCCCCGGCGGGATGTCGCCCGTCCACGAGGCGATCAGCTCCGTGGCGGGGAAGCCGACCGCCCGCTCGGGGCCGGTCCAGCGGGCGTACTCCCACGTCTTGGTGCCGAGCGCGTCGGTGTAGGTGGTGACGCCGGCGGGAGAGGCGAAGGCCAGGTCGTCGCCGGCCGTCACCCCTTCGGCGGTGCCCGCGGTGAACGCCGCCCGGTCGTACCTGACGTCGAACGAGCCGGGCGCCCGTTCGCGCTCGCCGGCGACGGCGGCGGGGGCGGCGATCGTGGTGACGAGCAGTGCGGTGGACAGGAGTACGGTCAACGCGCGCATGAACCCGCCTTCGTGAAGGGCTTCGACGCCGCGACACTAGGCGAAACCGGGCAGACGGCACATCGGGAAATCTACGTATGGCACAGGACACGGAACGTGCCGTTCACCGCTGCTGGCGCTCCTTCATCTCGGCCTCGAAGATGTGCCGCCTGCCCTGGGCCAGCTCGTCCCTGACCCGCCGCTCCAGGTCCACGAAACACCGGTAGTAGCCGTCGTCGTACTCCTCCACCACCTGGAACGTCCACCGGCCGGCCAGCACGTCGCGGCCCAGCAGGTCGTCGGCCAGCGCGTCGGCCTGCCGGTCGTGGCCCGCGGCGCGCAGCCGCTCCACCGCCTCCTCCAGCTCCACGTGGGCGCTGCCGGTGAGCTGGTGGAAGGAGTAGAGATGGCCGCGCGCCCGCTCCACCTTCTCCAGCGCCCCGGAGAGCCTGCCCAGCGCGTCCACGGTGGTGTCGTCGAGCCCGGCGGGCCGCCGCCCGCGCCACTCGGGAATCTCGTCGTTCATGTCGCGGAGACTTCCCCTCGAGTGACCGGCCTACCCTGAACGGGACGCCAGGCGGCATCCGGTGCGATGATCCTGCTGCGGGCCGTGGCAGTGTGGCGGAGAGGGAAACGAGAACCGTGAGCGACGGGACCACCAGGATGTTCTTTCCGGAAATCATCTCTCCCGTCCGGCGTTTCGGGCAGCGGGAGTTCGACTTCGACCGCCAGGTGGCGATCATGGCGATCGTCAACCGGACACCCAACTCCTTCCACGACCGGGGCCGCACGTTCGAGCTGTCCCAGGCCGTCGAGGCGGCCTGCCGGGCCGTCGCCGACGGGGCCGACTGGGTGGACATCGGCGGCTTCGCCTTCAGCGCCGACCAGGAGCCCATCACGGTCGCCGAGGAGATCGACCGGGTGGCGCCCGTCATCGCCGAGGTGCGCGGCAAGACCGACGCGGTGATCTCCGTGGACACGCACCGGGCCGAGGTGGCCAGGGCCGCCGTCGAGGCCGGCGCCGACGTCATCAACGACACCAACGGGCTGCGCGAGCCGGACATCGCCCGGGTCGCCGCCGAGACCGGCGCCGGGGTGATCGTCACCCACAGCCTCGGCGGCCCCGGGAAGGCGGTCCCCCGGCCGGTCTACGCCGACGTCGTGGCCGAGGTCCGCGACTTCCTGCTGGACCGCGTACGGTTCGCGCTGGACGCCGGGGTGCCGGCCGAGCGGATCGTCATCGACCCCGGTCACGACCTGAACAAGAACACCTACCACTCGCTGGAGCTGACCCGCAGGCTGGACGAGATCGCCGCCCTCGGCCACCCCACCCTGGCCGCGCTGTCCAACAAGGACTTCATCGGCGAGACCCTCGACCGCCCGCAGGGGGAGCGCACGGAGGGCACGATCGCCGCCAACGTGATCGCGATCCTGCGCGGCGCCCGCATCCTGCGGGTCCACGACGTGCCCAGCACGGTCGCGGCGGTCCGCATGACGGAGGCGGTGATGGGCTGGCGCGCCCCCGCCCACGCCCGGCACAACCTCGTCTGAGGCGGCAGAAAACACGGTGCGTCCGGGTACGGCCCGGGAGTAGCGTCGCCGGCTGTGACCCCTCCACGCGAACGGCCCCCCTTCACCGCCGACGAGCGCACCCAGCTCGTCGGCTGGCTCGGCATGCAGCGCTCGATCATCCACTGGAAGTGCGAAGGCCTGTCCGACGCCGACGCGCACCGGCCCGTCCTGCCCGCCTCGCCGCTGATGACGATGGCGGGGCTCGTCTCCCACCTGCGGTGGACCGAGCACTGCTGGTTCGAGGTGCTCTTCCTGGGCAGCCCGGCCACGGGCCCGCAGTTCGAGGGGGAGGACGACGCCGACATGATGGTCAAGGACGTCCCGCTCGCCCGGCTCCTCGACGACTACGAGCGGCAGTGCGCGAGGTCCGACGAGATCGTCGCCGCCCACTCCCTCGACGAGGTGGGCCGGCATCCCGACTTCCGCTCGGCCGCCGGCAACCTGCGCTGGATGCTGCTGCACATGATCGAGGAGACCGCACGGCACGCGGGCCACGCCGACGCCGTCCGCGAGCTGCTCGACGGCAGCACCGGCTACTACTGAGCGGGCGCGGCAGCGGCGGCGCCACCATGGCCCTCGTCGTCGCCCAGGCCAGATACAGCAGCGGCGAGCAGGCGAGGAGCACGCCCGCCACCGGCTTGACCAGCACCGCGGCCACCGCCGGCGCGAGCACGCCGACGACGGCGGCCGCCAGCCACCATCGCCGCGCCACCAGATACAGGCACGGCCGCACGAGGGCGAGCGGCCGTGCCCGCTTGACCAGCAGCATCCACAGGGAGGTGATCTCCCGTTCGTAGGGGTTGACGAAGCGGACCAGACCGGCCAGCGCCACTGCCAGCGCTCCGGCCGGCCCGGGCCGCGAGCCGAAGCGCCGCCGTGTTCAGCGCTCGGTGCCGCCCGTCGTCGACCACCCTGGCGCCGGGCTCGAGCAGCACCCCGTACCTGGTGCTGCTCCACGGGAACCGGCCGAGCGAGCGCCGGTCCAGTACGGCGGCCCGCACCTTCAGCACGGGAGCACCCCTTGTGATATGTTCTGCCCCGCTGTGCGCCACTGCGACCTGAGGAGGTGAGACCGATCAACGCTGTGACAGGTCGGGCCTCCCTCCCCCGCATGGCCTAGGGAGTGCCCGAAAAGGCATCCCGAAAGGCATGAAACGCTATGCGCTTCACCTCTGAGACGTCGTCTGACGGACTCTTGGAGCAGCTCTTCACCCTCGGCGAGATCCCCGGCGTGCTGTGGACGCCGGAAGGTGCCACCGGTGCCCGTCCGCTCATCCTGATGGGACACGGCGGCGGCCAGCACAAGAAGGCCCCCGGTGTCGTGGCCCGTGCGCGCCGCTTCGTGGCCGAGTGCGGGTTCGCGGTGGTGGCCGTCGACGTCCCCGGCCATGGCGACCGGCCGAAGGACGAGGAGTACGACCGGATCGCGACCGAGAACCAGGCTCGCGTGGACGCCGGAGAGGATCCGGCTCCGCTGATCGCCGCCTTCCAGGCGCTCGTGGCCCGCCAGACCGTTCCCGAATGGCAGGCGGTCCTGGACGCGGTCCAGCGACTCGAGCACGTCGGCACCGGCCCCGTCGGTTACTGGGGGGTGTCGCTGGGTTGCGGACTCGGCGTTCCCTTCGTCGCCGCCGAACGCCGGGTGCGCGCGGCGGTGCTCGGCCTGGGCGGCGCGCTCGTGTCAGCCGAGGCCGCCGGGCGGATCACCGTCCCGGTGGAGTTCCTGCTGCAGTGGGACGACGAGCGGGTGCCACGGGCCCAGGGCCTCGCGCTGTTCGACGCCCTGGGCGCAAAGGAGAAGACGCTGCACGCCAACCCCGGCAGGCACGGGGAGATCCCGGCGTTCGAGCTGGACAGCACGGTGCGGTTCTTCGCCCGCCACCTCCGCTGACAGCGCCCCCTCCGCTGGCACCGCCACCTCGGCTCGCGCGGCACCGGCGCGCCGTTCGGGATTCGCTCCCGATCGGCGCGTCCGGCGGCGGACGGCCGTCCGGCACCGCCGTCCGCGCCCGCGCCAGGGGGCGGCACGAAGGGCGGTGACCTCACCCCGCGGCGTCGTCCCAGGGCGGCGCGGCCGAGCCCGTGGCGGCGGCGTGCAGGCGACGCCGTACGGCGGTCCTGGCCCGCCGGTAGGCGACGGGGTCGTCGTACAGCAGCGAGACGGCGTTGGCGGTCTCCAGGAACGCGATCAGTTCGAAGGCGAGCTGATCGGGCTCGGTGTCCTCGGCGAGCTCTCCGAGCCGGCGGGCGTCGTCGATCGTGCCCGCCACCAGGCGGCTCCATTCGCGGCCGGCGGCGGCGACGGCGTCCCGTACGCGCCCCGGGCGGGCGTCGAACTCGGCCGTGACCGTGAAGAAGAAGCACCCGCCGGGGAAGACCCGTCGTTCGGAGTAGCTCAGCCATCTGTCGCACAGCAGCCACAGGCGTCCCACACCAGGCGGGACGGCGAGCGCGGGCCGGACGACCTCGTCGAGGTAGACGCCCGCCGCGGTCCGGATCGTGGCGAGCTGCAGCTCCTCCTTGGAGCCGAAGTAGCCGAAGAGCCCGCTCTTGCTGACGCCCAGGTCGGCGGCCAGTTGTCCGATCGACAGGCCCTCCAGCCCGTTCGTGGAGGCGATGTCGGCGGCTCGGCGCAGGATCGCGTGCCGCGTCCGGTCGTCTCGTGGTCGGCCCGCCATCACCGTTCCCCTTCTCCGCACGAACGTTCGTTCAGTATGCCGCAACGGTGGTAGCGTCTCAATCAAGCACGAACGTTCGTGCGGAGAAAGGGAGTGTGATGAGCGCGTTCTCCGTCGAGTCGCAGGCCATGGACCTGCGCGATCTCGACCGCCGGGCCCTGGAGGCCGCCGGGAAGGTGATCGCCGGTGTCCGTCCCGAGCACCTCACCGGGCCCACGCCGTGCGCCGAATGGACCCTCGGCGAGCTGCTGCGCCACATGGTGAGCGAGAACCTCGGCTTCGCGGGCGCGTTCGCCGGCCGGCCCGCGGAAGCGCCCGCCTGGGACCGCGGCGAGCTCGGCGCCGACCCGCACCACGCCTACCAGGAGTCGGTGGCCGCGGTCAGCGCCGCGTTCGCCGCCCCGGACGCGCACGAGCGGCAGGTCGAGATACGGGAGTTCGGCGTCTTCCCCGGCCGCGTCGCCATGGGCATGCACGTCATCGACTTCGTCGTCCACGGATGGGACGTCGCCGCAGCCGTCGGCGTGCCGTACCCGGTCGACGAACAGGCGGCGGCCGGCGCGCTGGCGATAGCCTCCCGCCTGCCGGACACGCCGCGGCTTCGCGGCCCCGGCGGCCCGTTCGGCGCCGTGGTCCCGGTGCCCGCCGACGCCTCCGACCTGGAGCGGCTGCTCGGCCTGCTCGGCCGCTCCCCGGCGTGGACGCCGTCATGCTGAGGAGCTCGTGGACGCCGGGGCCGGCCGCGGACGTCGCCGGTCCCGTCCTGGTCGCCGTGACCGCGTTCCGGGCCGACGCCGCCCGTGACCTGCCCGGCATCTTCCGATCCGGGCTGGCGCTGCGCGCGGCCTGGCCCCGGTTGGCCGGCGCGGTGGGGATGTGGCTGTGGACGGCACCGCTGAAGCGCAGGTGCGGCTCGGTGTCGATCTGGGAGAGCCGGCAGGCCCTGGACCGGTTCGTCGCCTGGCCGGAACACGTCGCGATCGTGCGGCGCTACCGCGGGCGGGGACGGCTGACGTCTTACACCTGGACGGCCTTCGCGTGCGAACCCGCCGCGATCTGGGCCGAGGCCCGCCCGCTCCTGTCCCGCGTGGAAGCGTAGACCCACCGCGCCCACCCGCTACCCACGCCCACCCGCTACCCACGCCCCCCCGCCCGCGCCCATCCGCTACCCACGCCCACCCGCCCGCGTCTACCCGCTCCCCACGCCCGCCCGCGTCTACCCGCTACCCACGCCCGCCCGCCAGCGTCTACCCGCTACCCACGCCCGCCCGCTACCCGCGCCCACCCGCTACGCCCACCCGCACACGCACCCCTGGCGCGCCGGGGTCTCGGGTGCGGTGGCCGGTGGAGGCTGTCCGGTCACCTGGGCGTGGCCTGCGACCTCCCGCGGGCCTGGAGCGGTGCGACCTCGATCCACGCGGCGCGGGACACGGCGACGAGCGCGCCGCCGGGCTCGTACACGGCGGCGTCCGCGTACAGCACACGTCCCGCCCCGGCCTCCCGCCGCGCGACGACGACGTACGAGGCGCCGGTGAGAACCGACCGGCGGACGCGGGCGGTGAGGCGGCCCAGCAGGGCGGACCCGCCCGCGATGAGGTGCGTCCAGCCGGTGGGACAGTCGAGCGCGCCCCACACGTGGCTCAACGGCAGCGTGGCCGACCACTCGGCCAGCCCCGGATGGACCCGCCACAGCGCCGCGAGCTCGCCCGGCCGCCCCGTCGGCCCCGCGTGCACCCGCAGGCCCTCGCCGGGCGGGCGGTCACCGCACACGAAACAGCCGGGGGCCGGATGCCCGCCGTGCCCGGGGAAGGCCCGGCCGGCCTCCTCCGCCTCCTCGGCCGGCACGAACGGCGGCGGCCGCAGCCGCTCGTCGACCTCTCGCGCCTCGGCCAGCACGTCGCCGCCGGGCTCGGCGTCCAGGAGGAGCACCCGCCACGCGCCGCCTGCAGCGGGGGCGCGCTCGACACGCAGCACCCGCTCGACGGGGACCGGCGCCCGCAGGGTCACCTCGACGGTCGCGCCCGTCGGCAGGTGGCTCGCGACCGTGCCGGCGACCCAGCCGCCGTTGGCGGTCCCCTCCGGGCCGTGGTAGTGCGCGGGAACCTTCAGCGCTCTGCTCATCGTGGTCATCTGCCTCACCCCTCTCGACCTCGCGGGAGGCAGCCTCGCCGGCGGCGCTGTCACCACTCTGCCACGCGCGTTCCACCCCGGCCCGCGCCGCGTCCGCGCGAAGACTGCAGCCGCGTACGGATCACCGCGAACCATCCGCGCATGGCGGTTGTCGAACCGACTGGAAGCCCCGGACCACCGTGATCCCGGGGTTCCGACCTGGTGGGGGAGCGCACCGGCACGGTGCAGGGAAGGAAGCGCATGAGCGACGAGGCGAGGGCGGGCCGGCGGGTGCGGCGGGGCACGGCACGGTTGGCCGCGGCGGTGCTCGCCACAGCGGGACTGCTGGCCGCCGGTCACGCGGCGGACGCCGGGAGCGCGTCCGGCCGCGTGGACGTGCCGGACCGCGCGGGCCGGGCGGTCGCCGGCCGTACGGTGTCGCCGTCTCCTGCCGGAGCGGGCCGGTTAGCGGCGGTGGAGGAGGGCGTCCAGGGTGGCGGCGCGCTGGCGGCCCGCCCGCGCCCCGCCGCGGCGGGCACCCCCAGGACCGCTCATGCGCGGGACGCCGCCGCGGGCACCCCCAGGACCGCTCACGCGCGGGATGCCGTCGCGGGCGCGCCGGCACCCGTGGCGGCGGCGACCGCGACGCAGGCCCGGACGTCGCCGGCCGTCGCCCCGCCGACCGTCCCGCCGGCTACGGTCGCGCCTCCGCGCACCACCACACCCACCGCGACCGCGCCGGTCACCCCCACCGCCGGACCCACCACCCCGCCGACGACCGCGCCGACGGCCCCGCCGACGATCGCGCCGACGGTCACGGCGACGCCGGGGACCACGCCCAGGAGCCTGACCGACGCCATCACCGACGCGATCCGCGACGCGTGGGGCACGCCCACCCCGGCCGCCACGCCCGTCCCCACCGGGCCCGACTGCCGGCGGGTCAAGTGCGTGGCCCTCACCTTCGACGACGGCCCCGGCCCGTACACGGCGACCCTGCTGCGCCATCTCGCCGCCCGCAAGGCCCGCGCGACGTTCTTCGTCGTCGGCCAGAACGTCGTCGCCCACCCCGACCTGGTGCGCCGGGCCGCGGCGGCGGGCCACGAGATCGGCGGCCACTCCTGGTCGCACCGCGACCTGACCACGCTGCGGGCCGCCTCGATCCGCGCCGACCTGGCCCGTACCGCCAAGGCCGTCAAGGCGGCCACCGGCGTCGCCCCGACCATCATGCGCCCGCCGTACGGCGCCCAGAACGCCTACGTGCGCAAGCACGCCAAGCAGCCCATGATCATGTGGAGCGTGGACACCCTGGACTGGCGGTACCGCAGCAGCGCGCGGGTCGCCCGGGTGGCGGTCAAGAACGCGCGGCCGGGCGGCATCATCCTCTTCCACGACATCCACCCCACGACGGTGAAGGCGATCCCGCGCGTGCTGAAGAAGCTGTCCGCCCGCGGCTACCACTTCGTCACGGTCAGCGAACTGCTCGGTACGGCCCCCGGAAAGCTCGTCTACAAGGGCCCGCGGCCGTGATCACCTCGCCGGCAGCGTGATCACGTCAGCAGCAGCGCGTCGACGAGCGCGAGAGCGGCGAGCAGCGAGACGAGGAGACCCAGCCCGAACAGGAGTCCGCCGCCGGCCCGGCGGGCGGGGCCATCGAGGTCGATCACCATGGTGCCCGTGATCATGTCGTGCAGGCACCTGCGTTTCGGATGCACCATTATCGCGAGCGCGTTGACGAAGAAGAGCGGCGGCCCGACATACGGCAGTCCGAACAGCGCGGGGTGGACCAGAGCGCGTATCGCGGACCGGCCGAGCCCCGGCGGGAGTCCGGTCGCCCGAGACACCACCTTGAGCCGGCACAGTCGCTTGCCGAGCGTCTGCCCCCAAAGGGCGTGCTGGACGCAGAAGTAGGCGGCGAAAAGCGCGGTGGACGCCACCTCGATCCACCAGTCGGGATTTCCGGCATAAGGCTGGACAATAGCTTCGAATGTCGGTCCGTCCGTTCTCTCCTCCCCGCTCGACAGCAGGTGGACGGGCGCGAACAGCAGCGCGAAGAGCAGGGAGTCGAGCAGGAAGGCCGAGAACCGGTGGCGTCTCGCGGCCAGGACGGGCGCCGCGGCGACCTGGGGGGTGACCGACATAGCGGCGAGTGTACTGCCACATGTTAGTTAGTGGTGAAATAACCGAATTGACGGCTTTTTGGAGGGTGCCGAAAAAGGCGTGCTTTACCGCCTGACCCGCGTATGACAGGCTCGGATACCGGGCTGGCGGGGGTGGGGATGGGGCAGGGGATCGCCGATTTCATGGCTTTGGCGCGTTGTGTGCGACTGGCCGCGGGATTACCCGCGACCGCCGTCTTCGCCCGCCGCGCGCTCGCCGAGCTGGCCGTCGCCTTCGACGACGTCGTGACGCCGATGGTGCGCACGACGCTGCGCGATCCGGCCGAGCGAGCCCGCGCGCTCGACGCCCTCCGCGCGATGAGCCTCAAGATCGGCTACGCGGTGCTCAGCTACGCCCACCTGGCCCGGCGCGGCCGGCCCGTGGAGGTGGCCGCCCTGGCGGGCGCCGTCACCCGGCTCTACGACGACCTCATCGACGGCGACGCCGACCCGCTGCTCGACGACCGGCTGGGCGAACTGTTCCGGCTCGGGCCGTTCGTCCCGCGCGGTGACGCCGAACGGCTGCTCGCCGAACTGTGCCACCAGATCGCCCACCGGCTGCACCCCCTGCCCGCCGCGACGCCCTTCACCGCGCTCCACGAGCTCCACGGCTACCAGTGCCTGTCGCGCCGCCAGCGCGAGCCCGGCCTGTCGCCCGACCTGCTGGAGAAGATCACCCGAGGCAAGGGCGCCCTGGCCAACCTGACGCTGTGCTCCCTGGTGCACCCCCTCATGGACCCCGGCGAACGCGAGCTGGTCATGGCCCTCGGGGAGACGTTCCAGTCACTCGACGACTGCATGGACGTCGAACTCGACCGCCGCGCCGGCGTCAGCACGCTCCCCGCCCTGGGGATCGTCACCCTGCCGGACGTGGCGCGGCGGATGCGGGCGCTGCGTCCCGCCCTGGTGGCGACGTACGGCCGGGCACCGGCCAGGCAGTACTCCGGCATGATCTTCTTCCTGCTGCTGAAGACCGTCGTCGGCAGGCGCCTGCCCCTGCTCGGCCGGCTGGCCCGGCGGCTCGCCGCCCGTTCCACCGTGCTGACCGTGTTCACGCGGGGACAGGAGGCCCTGCCGCCCGCCGTGCCGACCATGTCCGTGCTGCCGGAAGGGGAACGGTCGTGAATCTCCGCAGATGGGCCGTCGCCCTCACCTACCTCCTGCTGGCGCTCACCCTGGCCGCCACCGTGGCCGTCGCCTGGATCGGCACGCGCGACGGCACGCTCAAGCCGCAGGAGATGTGGACGGGCGTGATCCCCGTGTTCGTGGCGATCATCGCGGTGGTGGTGCCGCTGCTGCGCGGCGGTGACAGGCGCGAGGAGTCCCTGGAGGAGACGGTGCGCGCGTGCGTCCCCGCGCTGGCCGAGAGGGTGACCAAGGGCTGGAAGGACGAGGAGCGCCACCGCGGCCTGTACGAGGGCAGCCGGGCCGAGCTGCGCTGGGAGGCGGCGCCCGGCTCCGACCGGACGACCCGGCTGGCGGCCGCCCTGCCGACCGACGGCACCCTCGCCCGGCTCACCGGCGGCTTCGCCCGCCACGCGCGCACCGGAGCGATGACCCGGCTGGCGGTGACCGGCGAGGCGGGCGCCGGCAAGACGTCGGCGTGCGTCCTGCTCACCCTCGAACTCGGCGGCACCGGCCCCCTCGTGCCGGTGCTGTTCCAGCTCTCCTCGTGGGACCCGGGCGTGCCGCTGTACGAGTGGATGACCGGCGAGCTGCTCACCGCCTACCCCTTCGTCGGCTCGGCGAAGCACGGCAGGAAGGTCGCCGCCGAACTGGCCCTGCACCACGTGCTCCCCGTCCTGGACGGCCTGGACGAGATGGCCGACCCGGCCGCGGCGCTGCGGCGCATCGACGCCGAGACCGAGGGCCGGTCCTTCGTGCTGAGCTGCCGGACGGAGACGTTCGCCGCGGCCAACGCCGGCCACGTGCTGCGGCGCGCCCTCGTCGTGCGGCTGCGGCCGCTGCTCGCCGAGGAGAGCCGCGACTACCTCCTCGGCCACGACCCGGGCGACGACCGCGACCGGCTGGCGCCGATGGCCGCCCGGCTGCGCGAGAGCCCGGCCGGCCCGCTGGCCGAGGCGCTGCGCACGCCGCTCATGCTCTCCCTCGCGGTGGCCCGCGGCGGCGAACCGGTCCCCGCTGAGCTGCTCGCCGCGACCGGACCGGACGCCGCCGACCGGATCCGGCGGCACCTGCTGGGCAGCATCGTCGGCAAGGCGTTCACCCCGCGGCCCGACGAGAAGCCGCCGCCCACCCCGCCCGACAAGGCCAGGCGCTACCTGGAGTTCCTGGCCGGCCAGGTGGACGAGGCGGGCAGGATCGCCTGGTGGCGGCTGCACCGCGCCGTGCCGGACTGGGTGTTCCTGGTCCAGGCCGTCGTCCTCGCCGTCGTGGTCTGCTCCGGCCTGGCAGCCGCCCACTTCAGCGTCTTCGGACGGCCGTGGCTGGGCTTCTGGATCGGTTTCGCCGCCGGCGGGGTGGGGGCGTTCGTCGTCAAGCTCGCCCCGCAGGACGCGCCGCGCCGGGCGCGGCCGCGCTTCCGCCTGCTCCCCGGAGCCCCCGCGCACGCGCTGTTCAAGCTGATCGGCTTCGGCGCGATGGGCGCCGCCGCCTGCGCGGTGATCGTCTGGTTCCTGTACGCGTCACCGTTCTACGTCGTGGTCGGCGGCGCGCTGAGCGGGCTCACCTTCGCCATGGCCCGCTACGTCAGCGAGCCGGTCGACCCGCTGGCGGCCGTGACCCCCGGCTCCCTGCTGGCCAACGACCGGCTGGCCGTGCTGTCCGCCTGGGTGGCCGGCGGGGTGCCCGGGGCGCTCAGCGGCGCCTACCTCGGGGCGGCGTTGAAGGAGGGGCGCCGCCCGGAGCTGGCGGCGCTGCCGATCATGGAGCTGCCGCCCGCCGCCCTCGCGCTGCTGGGCGCCGTCGCCGGCTGCGGGCTCAGCGCCGCCGGCCTCGGGCTGATGGCGCTGGGCTCCAGCTCCTGGGGCCGGTTCAACACCACCCGGCTGTGGCTGGCGGCACGTGGCTCGGCTCCGCTGCGGCTCATGCGCTTCCTGGAGGACGCGCGCAGGCGCGGCGTGCTCCGGCAGGTCAGCGGCTACTACGAGTTCCGCCACCGGCTGCTGTGCGACTACCTGGCCGAGCCGCTGCCGAAGGCCGCCGCCGAACCGGCGTCGCCGCCGGACGACGGCTCGCTCACGCCCACCTCGACGGGGCCCGACAACGTCCAGTAGCTCCGCTCCGCGGGCCGTTCGCCCGGCCGGCACAGGTAGCGGGCCTCCGGGAACCTGATCCACGGCCCGCCCCGGCCGGCCCGCCCCGGCAGGAAGACCACCTCCGACAGATCCCTGACGACCTCGCCCAGCCCCTCGCCGCCGGCTCCCCGGTAGACGAACTCCACCCCGGCCCGCGACCACCGCTCGCGCTCCTGCCGCCGCAGCACGGCGCGCCCGTCCGCGGGCCTGGTCAGGTCGTAGGTGCGGCGGGCGCCGGCCTCGCCGCCCGCCTCCACCAGCCGGAACCGGACGACCTCGAACGCGTGCCGGCGCAGCACCTCGCTCTGCGCGGCCAGCCAGCGCCGCTCGAAGTCACGCTGCCCCCGCTCGAACGCGGGCAGCGCGACCGCCCGCACCAGCACGTACAGTCCCAGCAGCGCCGCGCAGCCGAGCAGGGGAGCCCGCCACGGCGGCGGAGCCAGCAGCCCGAGCAGCGCCAGGCCGGCGGTGAGCGCCGCCCACGCCAGGCTGGCCCGATAGGCGTGGTCGAACCCCGGCCCGCGCAGCCCGAGCAGGCGCCGCCTGACGACCTCCGGCACCCCGTCGAGCGGCGACAGCGGAACCGGCAGGTCGGGCCGGACGGATTCGGTGTCGTACGTCTGCACCCGCACACCGGGCCCCTTCCCAGGGCGGCGACCGCCGCCCCGTGCCTACCCTGCCTACCTACCCGGAGACGCCCGGCCGTCCCCTCGCGGGCGGCACGCCTACAGCCAACCGGCGCGGACGCCGGCGGCCGGGTCGCCGCCGGACACCGCCGCCGCCTCGCCCGCCCGCACCCTGGCGAGCAGCCGCCCGACCGCGTCGAGGATCTCGGGGACGCACGCGCGCAGGCTCGCCGCGTCGGCCGGGCCCACCTCCGCGAGGTGGGCGTCGAGGTCGCCGAGCCGTTCGCCCAGCCACTTCAGCGGCTCCGCCGTCAGCCCCTCGTCGAACACCCGGCCGCCCGGCTCCCACCCCCTGATGCCGGGATGGTGGTGGGTGCGGTCGAAGCTCCCGGCCGGGCCCGAGACCGACTCCAGCAGGTCGACCCGCCACAGGGGCCGATCGACGCTGATGGGCCGCGCCGAGTAGACGGACCCTTTCAGCTCGCCGGGCTCCAGCCTGCGCACCTCCAGGCGGACCCCTCGCTCGGCGCCCTCCTGCCCGTCCGCCGGCTGTGGATCGACGAAGTACAGGTCGCTCACGGCCACACAGATGTGTTCGAACCCGAAGAGATAGAGCACCAGGACCACTCCCTCACCGTCCGGGATCCCCATGTCGAGCATCCCAGCCGAAGGTGCCGCCCGCCAGAGCCCTTTTCCCGCACCCCGGCATAGATCGCCGGGCCACCCGCGTCCTTGGTGGGTGATGGTGACATCGTGAGGAGGACGGGTGGATCCAGGTTTCGAGGCGGGCTTCCGGCAGTTCGTCACCGACAGGTCGGCCGCTCTGTTCCGCACGGCCTACCTGCTGACCGGTGACCGGCACGCGGCCGAGGACCTGGTGCAGTCGGCGCTGACGAAGACCGCCGCGAGGTGGCGCGACCTGCGCGACCCGGCGGCCATCGAGGGGTACGTCCGCCGCGCCATGTACCACGAGCAGGTGAGCTGGTGGCGACGCCGGTCCCGAGCCGCCGAGGTGTCCACCGGCCTGCCGCCCGACCGGGCAGGCGAGGGGCATGCCGACGCCGCGGACCTGCGCCTCGTGATGCGCGCGGCGCTCGCCCGGCTGACGCCCCGCCAGCGGACCATGCTCGTGCTCCGCTATTTCGAGGACCTGTCGGAGACCGAGATCGCACGGCTGCTGGGAGTCCGGGTGGGCTCGGTGCGCAGCCAGATCTACCGCTCTCTGGACCGCCTGAGGAAGGCCGCCCCCGAGTTGAGCGCCGTGAGGGAGTTCGGATGAACATCGAGAACGTGCTGCGCGAGACCCTCGCCGACATGGCCGGCGAGGAGCGCCCCCCGCACCCGGACCGGTTCCTCCGGCCCGGCCGGGAGCGGCCCGCCCGCCGGCCCGCCCGGTCCGGCCTGGCACTGGCCGCCGCGGCCGCCGTCACCGTCCTGGCCCTGGGGTCCACGCTCGCCGTCCGGACCCTGTCGGACCCGGATCCCCGCACCTCGCACACGGCCGTGCAGCCCGCCCCGGCGACGGTCAGGGTGACCGTCCGTCCGGCCATGCGGCTCTCCGACACCCTGCGGAGGCTCGCCACCGCCACCGGCAAGCCGGTCGGCGCCTTCACCGAGGCCGCGAAGGACGGCACGGCCCTCGGCCTGCCCCCGTACGCCGAGGGCGGAATGGAAGGCTTCGCCTACCCCGGCACGTACGACATCCCCACCACCGCCACGCCCGCCGACATCCTCGCCTCGATGGTCGCCCGTTTCACCCGGACCGCGGAGCAGACCGGCGTCGCGGCGAGCCCCGACCCCCGGGACGTCGTCATCATCGCCTCCCTCGTCGAGGCCGAGTCGCCCGCCGAAAGCGACATGCCGAAGGTCGCCCGCGTCATCCGCAACCGCCTCGACCGGGGCATGTCCCTCCAACTGGACAGCACGGTCCTGTACGGCCTCGGCCGGTACGGCGTCGCCGCCTCCACCCGGGACCTCGCATCCCGGTCCCCGTACAACACCTACCGTCGCCGCGGCCTCCCCCCGGGCCCCATCGCCAACCCCGGCGAGGCCGCCCTCCGCGCCGCCCTGAACCCGGCCCCCGGCCCCTGGCTCCACTTCGTCGCCGTAGGCCCCAAGACCCTGAAGTTCGCCGCCTCGCACGCCGAGTTCCTCGAACTCGTCAGGGAACGCGAACGGAACGGCCGCGCGCGATGATCCCGGCCCCGTCCGGGCGGAGGAGAGGCGCCCACCGCCCGGACGGGGATCCACGGCGTCGCCGAAGGTCGTGCGGGTCGGCGGCGGGACACCGGCTCCCAGCCGGTTCCAAGAGGGTCCCAAGAGGCACGCGGTGGAATCCTTGCCATGACGAACAACAAGAAGATCGGCGCCTTCGCGCGCGCGGGCCGTCGCGTCGCCGCGGTCGCGGCGGTCGCCGCAGTGTCCCTGTCCCTCTTCGGCACCACCGCCCAGGCGATGCCCAACGACGGCTGGTACCGATGCTGGGTCGCCGGCCACGGCTGGATGTACTGCCTGGACGTCTAGGACGAACCCCCGCGGACGCGTACGGCGCGGACGAGGACGATCCGTCAAGGGTTCTCCTCGATCCGCACCGTGCCCGCGGCCCCGTCGATCGTGATCAGCTGTCCCGTCTCGATCTCGCGGGTGGCGTCGCGCACGCAGATCACGGCGGGGATGCCGTACTCCCTGGCGACGGTGGGGCCGTGCGCCACCGGCGACCCGGTCTCGGTCACCAGTCCCGCCGTCGTCAGGAACAGCGGGGTCCAGCCTGGATCCGTCGTCGGGGCCACGAGGATCTCGCCCGGTTCGATGTACGCGCCGGCCGGGTCGCGGATCACCCGTGCCCGGCCGGTCGCCCGGCCGGCGGCCCCCGCCATCCCGGTCAGCACCCCGGCCTCCACGGGCCCGCGCGGGGCGAGCGCCTCCACGTCGGTCCCGTCGGACAGCAGGGCGCCCGGGACGGTGGGCCGCCGCAGCTCCCGCTCGTACTCGCCGCGGCGCGCCGCGACCAGGCCACGATGGTCGGCCCGGTCGTGGACGGCGGCCCGGGCCTCGAAGAGATCGAGGAACATGATGTCGTCGGCGCGCTCCAGCAGGCCGCCGGAGACCAGATCGTCCCCGATCAGCAGGAGCTGACGGCGCGCCGCCTGGATCGCCGGCAGCCAGGCGAACTTCCCGATCTCCCGGAGCCCGGTGAGCTCGCGTGAGCGCCGCATGAAGAACGTCGCGAGCCGGCCGCGCACCGGTCGCGCGCGCCGCGCTCGCCGCGACAACGTCTCGACCATCCGCTCCGCCCGCTCGGCGGCTCGGCCGAACCGCCGGTCGGGTGCCTGCTCGGGGTCGTCCACACGAAGGTAGTTGGCGATCGTGGCGAAGAGGGGAGCCGGGTCCTCGGCCCAGCGGGGCATGCCGACATCGATCTCGGCGGCGGCGCGCATGCCGTACCTGTCGAGGAAGCCGGACATCCCGATGTCGGGGAGTTCGCCCTGGAGGTGACGCGTGGCGAGCTCCTCCGGTGGACTGCCGAGGAACAGGTCGCGGTGGGCGCGCGCGTTCACCGCGATCCGCCAGAGCGCGAGGTCCATCTCCGTGGTCACGTTGTGCGGCATCCCGCCCAGGACGACGTCCAGCTCCTCCTCGGAGGCGACGCCGTCGAGCAGCCAGGACGGCGCGGCACCGGCGAGAATCCCCGCCGTCAGCGGCCACACGAGGCCCATCATGTCCGGGCTCATGACCGCCCTGTGGGAGTCCTCGATCACCCAGCGGAGCCGCTCCGCCGGAGTGGCCGACGTGCTCGGCGGCGCCGTACGGCGCCTGATCTCCGCCACGGCGCGGTAGGCCCTGGCCCGCGCCGTGGCCGGCCTCGCCAGGCTCCGGGCGAGGCCGGCGACCGCGGCCGGTGCCAGCCGTGCCGTGACCTTCACGACGCTGCGGGGACGGAACGGCAGGCCGCGGCGCGGGGCGAACCGCGGATCGTCCAGCACGCGTTCGACGGCGCCCTGCACGCGCGGCCCGTACACCTGCAAAGACGTGCGCAGTCGCCTGCGCATGGCCGCGTTGCGGACGAAATCGGTCAGGTCGTAGTAGAGACGTCCGCCGATGGGGACCAGCCGAGGCAGCGGGTCGCGCGGATCGACCCTGGCGCCGACGGCCTCGAACCACATGCCGGCACCGAGCTTGAGTAACGACACCCCCATCGGCGTGGTCGGCCTGAGCATCCCTTGGAGATGGCCGAACTCGAGGTAGAGCCGGGTGTCGCCGGTGTCCGGCGGGGCCGGGAACAGGGTGGTGATCGGCCGGGACTGGAGCAGCCACAGTGTGCCGTCCGCGTCGATGGCCCATTCGACGTCCTGCGGCGAGCCGAAGAGCTCCTGCAGCCGCCGCCCGGCCTGCCGCAGTCCTTCGAGCTGGTCCCTGCCGAGGCACCCGGCGCCGTCCGGCGCGGCCGGCGCGTCGTGCCTGATGACGTAGTGGTCGGGGACGACGGTGCCGTCCACGACGGAGGTCCCGAGCCCGGGGGCGGCGTCGACGACCATCTCGGCGCGGCAGCCGGTGATCGGGTGGGCGGTGAACAGCACGCCGGCGACCGCGGGGTCGATCATGCGCTGGACCACCACGGCCATGGCGGCGTCGTCGATGCCCGCCGCGGCGCGGTAGGCCACGGCGCGCTCGGTGTAGAGGGAGTCCCAGCAGCTGCGGACCGCCTCGACGAGCGGGCCTGCGCCTTCGACGTCGAGGTAGGTGTCCTGCTGCCCGGCGAAGCTGGCGGCCGGGAGATCCTCGGCGGTTGCGCTGGACCGGACGGCCACGCGCCCGCCGCCGAGCCGTTCGTAGGCGTCGATCAGCTCCCGCTCCGGGAGGCGCCGGGACCGGTAGGACTCCACGGTCAGGCAGAAGCCGTCCGGAACGCGCTCACCCGCTCTGACCATCGCGCCGAGCCCGGCGGCCTTGCCGCCCACCAGGTCGATCATGGAGGAGTCGATCTCGGACAGCTGGATCAGTCTCATCCCGCATCCTCCTCGCCGCTTTCGCGTGGATCTCCATGGAGTGAGGAACAATCCAGCCGGCCCGCACTGACGGCGATCCCGCAAGCAAATTAACTCTTCGATAATCCGGCCGTCCATCCCTTCGGCGGGCGGCGTCCCAACGCCACGCCAACTTCGCCGTCCCCTTAATCGGCGCGCGCCGGCGCCGATATCCGGACGGCGGCCGCAGCGCGTAAATCCTCCTCAAAAGCGCAGCGAATCCCATTGGCTGACTTTTGGGGGTCGAAGCGGTTGCGCCGCAGTAGCGTGGTGCGTTGACCGAGCAACCAGCCGAACGGAGGTCGCGACATGACGATTCGCATGTTGCTGCCCGTCCGCAGCCAGGCGGGCTATCTCTTCGGGCCCGGCCGCCGCCGCAGTGCCGGGAGACGGCAGAGCCAGAAGCACAGGCACCGTCCCTGAGCCGGGGCACCCGAAACGCCCGGTGCTCCACGGTCTGCCGGGCCGGGGCGCCGGGCGCTCGCGTGCCCGCCGGGGAAAACGGCGCCGACCCTTCCAGAAACTCTCTCCGCCCCTCATTCATCCGGTCCGAGCCGTCAAGAGCGCCGGTCGCGACGAATCCGCATCACTTCCTGCCGGCCCGCACGAACCCGTCCTTTTACGTGGAACGCCGCGAGGCTCCCCGCGATGATCCGATGGCAGGCCGTCGGAGTGGGGGATCGGATGGAAGTGCTGCTCGGCAACAGGCCCGTCTTCGCCAGCAGTGACCTCGACGAGGTCCGTGACGAGGTGGCCCGGGTCTTCTGCCCGCATCGGCTGGACCTGACCGGCGCGGCCTCCCTGCTGTCGGCCCGGTTCAACTCCGTCCAGCTCGGCTCGGTCCGGATCAGCTACCTCGACTACGGCGCCGACGTCCACATCGAGCCGGGCGACCTGGACACCTTCTTCCTGGTGATGATCCCGCTCGCCGGGCGCAGCCTGATCCGCTGCGGGGACCAGGAGGTCGTCTCGACCCCGACGACGGCGGCCCTTCCCTCGCCGACCCGGCATCTCGACATGCGGTGGGCGGCGGGGAACCCCCAACTGCTCGTCAAGTTCGAGCGCGCGGCGGTCGAGCGTTCGCTGGAGCAGATGCTCGGCGAGCCGCTCGACCGGCCGGTCGTCTTCGACCTGGGCGTGGACCTGACGGCGGGCTGGGCGCGCGCCTGGCGGGGCATGACGGACCTGATCGTCGGCGAGGCCGAGTACGACGACGGGCTGGTCACGCAGCCGCTGGCCATCGCCCACCTGGAGAACGGGCTGCTCACCTCCCTGCTCACCATGCAGCCCTCCAACTACCGGGAACGGCTGGTGGCGCCCCGGACGCCCGTGCTGCCCAAGGTGGTGCGCCGCGCGCTGGAGTTCATCGACCAGCACGCCCACCTCCCCATCACCACCGAGGACGTCGCACGGGCCGTGGCGGTCAGCGGCCGCTCGCTGCAGGAAGGGTTCCGTGCCCACGTGGGCCGCACGCCGATGGCGCAGCTCCGGGAGGTGCGGCTGGCGAGGGCGCACGAGGAGCTCGCCGCCGGTGACCCGGCCCGCTGCACCGTCACCAGCGTGGCCGCACGCTGGGGTTTCCTGCACCAGGGCCGGTTCGCCGCGCTGTATCGCCGCAGGTACGACCGGCACCCGTCGGAGACGCTGCGACGGGGGTGAAGCACATCCCGCGCCAGATGGACGGGATCCGCGCTGAGTGGATGGATCACCCGGCCGCACCGGCCGTACTTTCGGTTGAAACTTCAACACGAAAGGACACCCACCATGCGCAGCATCCTCGTCGTCGGCGCCGGTCAGGCCGGCCTGCACCTGGCCATCGGCCTGTTGCAGAACGGCTACGACGTCACCGTGGTCTCGAACCGCACCCCGGAGGCGATCCGTGACGGGCGGGTGATGTCGGGCCAGTGCATGTTCGGCACCGCCCGCGCGCACGAGCGCGCGCTCGGCCTGGACCGGTGGGCGGACGTCTGCCCGCCCATCGAGGGCATCGCGCTGTCCGTCGCGGGCCCGGCGGGTGGCAAGGCTCTCGACTGGGCGGCCCGGCTGAGGGCCCCCGCTCTCTCGGTGGACCAGCGGGTGAAGATGCCGGCCTGGCTCGACGAGTTCGAACGGCTCGGCGGCAAGCTCGTCATCCACGACGTCACCGCGGAGGACCTGGAGACCTACGCGACCCGGTACGACCTGATCCTGGTCGCCGCAGGCAAGGGCGAGATCGCCTCGCTGTTCGAGCGGGACGCGGCACGCTCGGCGTACAGCACCCCGCAGCGGGCGCTGGCGGTCACCTACGTCCACGGCCTCACCCCCCGGCCGGGGCACTCCGCGGTCTGCTTCAACCTGCTGCCCGGGGTCGGCGAGTACTTCGTCTTCCCCGCCCTCACGCACATCGGCCCGTGCGAGATCATGGTGTTCGAGGGCGTGCCGGGCGGGCCGATGGACTGCTGGGGCGACGTGCGCGGCCCCGCCGAGCACCTGGCGCGCGGCCGCCGGATCCTGGAGAGCTTCTTCCCCTGGGAGGCGGAGCGCTGTTCCGGGATCGAGCTCACCGACGCCAACGCGGTGCTGACCGGGCGCTTCAGCCCCACGGTGCGCCACCCGGTCGCCGTCCTGCCGTCAGGGACGCCCGTGCTCGGGGTCGCCGACGTGGTGGTGCTGAACGACCCGATCACCGGGCAGGGCAGCAACAACGCCGCCCGATGCGCCGCCACCTACCTCCAGGCCATCCTGGAGCGCGGCGAGCAGCCGTTCGACGCGGCCTGGATGCGCCAGACGTTCGACCGCTTCTGGGCGGCGGCCCGGCACGTCACCCACTGGACCAACGCCCTGCTCGCCCCGGCCGAGCCGCACCACCTGGCGCTCCTGGGCGCCGCCGGTCAGGTGCCGGAGATCGCCTCCCGCTTCGTCAACGGCTTCGACGACCCCGCCGACTACGCCGAGTGGTTCATGGACGCGGACAAGGCCCAGGCCTATCTCGACCGGGTCGCGGCATGAGATCGCTACGCGAGGCGTTCGGGCAGTTCGCCACCGGGGTCGCGGTGGTCACCACCGTGGCCCCGGGCGGGGAGCGGGCGGGAGTGACGGTGAACTCCTTCAGCTCGGTCTCACTCGATCCGCCGCTGGTGCTGTGGTGCCTGTCGGACCGCGCGCCCAGCGCGCCGGTCTTCCTGCGGGCGGGACGGTTCGCGGTCAACGTCCTGGCCGCCGGCCAGGACGAGCTGTCGCGGCGGTTCGCGACGCCGGCTCCGGACAAGTTCGCCGGGCTGGACGTGCTCGTCACCGCCAGCGGGCTGCCCCTGCTCGCCGGGGCCGTGGCCACGTTCGCCTGCCGTACGGTCGCCACCCACGAGGGCGGCGACCACCACATCTTCGTCGGCGAGGTGGAGCACTACCAGCGGTCAGGAGGCGAACCGCTGGTCTTCCACGCCGGCCGCTACCGCGAGCTGGCCTCGTCTCCGGGCGGCACGGGAGGGGCCGTGCGAACCCGTCACCCGCAGCGGAAGGCCACCGGGAGAAGCCGGACCACGGACACGAGGGCCTTTCGCAGTCCCTGAAAAAGTGATATCACTTTGCTATCAAGATGAAGTCGCGTAGAAGGGACGGACGATGCCGAACGCAACCGGCGAAGCCGCGCTCGAGGCAGCCGCCGTGGACATGCCCGCACCCCGCACCAGCGAGCGACCGGTGCGGGCGGCCAACGGGTTCGTGATGCTCGGCGTGGCGACGGCGCTGGAGCTGGCCGGGATCGCGCTGCTCGCCATGGGAATCCTCATGCTCGCCTCGGAGGCCGGGCAGGGCGGCATGTGGATGGTCCTGGCCGGCGGCCTGTCGATCCTGCTCGGGTTCTTCCTGTACTTCGGCCTGACGGCCGTGGCGCCGGGCGAGGCCAGGGTGGTGCAGCTGCTCGGCCGGTACGTCGGCACCCTGCGCACCCCCGGCTTCCAGTGGGTCAACCCGATCACGGTGCGCCGGCGGGTGTCCACGCGGATCCGCAACCACGAGACGGACGTGACGAAGGTCAACGACGCCGACGGCAACCCGATCCAGATCGCGACCGTGGTGGTCTGGCAGGTGCGTGACACCGCGCAGGCGGTCTTCGAGGTGGACGACTTCGTGGAGTTCGTGGCCATCCAGGCGGAGACGGCCGTGCGGCACATCGCGGGCAGCTATCCGTACGACGCGCACGGCGAGCCCCGGCTGTCCCTGCGCGACAACGCCGACGAGATCAACGAGCGGCTGTCCACGGAGATCGCGGCCCGGGTGTCGTCCGCCGGGGTGAAGGTCATCGAGTCCCGCATCATCCACCTGGCGTACGCGCCCGAGATCGCCCACGCCATGCTGCGCCGCCAGCAGGCGGGCGCGGTGGTGGCGGCCCGGCAGCGGATCGTCGAGGGGGCGGTCGGCATGGTGGAGATGGCCCTGGCCAGGCTCGCCGAGCACGACGTGGTAGAGCTGGACGAGGAGCGCAAGGCGGCCATGGTGAGCAACCTGCTCGTGGTCCTGGTGGGGGACCGCGACACCCAGCCCGTGGTCAACACGGGCACGCTCTACCAGTAGTCACCGTGGAGCGGAAGAAGATCCTGCTGCGCCTCGACCCGGTGGTCCACGACGCGCTGGCCAGGTGGGCGGCCGACGAGCTGCGCAGCACGAACTCCCAGATCGAGTTCCTGCTGCGCAGGGCCCTTTCCGAGGCCGGACGCCTGCCCGACGGGGTGGGCCGGATGCGCCCACGCGGACGGCCGCGGAAGGCGCCGGAGGACGGCGCAGAGGACGGCACAGAGGACGGCACAGAGGGCGGCACAGAGGGCGGCACAGAGGGCGGCACAGAGGGCGGCGCGGATCAGGAAGAAGAGGAGCGGGCGGATGGAGACACGGGTGAAGCAGGGTGAGTCACTGACCCGATCGGCCTTCCTTCTGGCCTTCGACCTGCGCAGGCAGAAACTGACCCGGCGGGACGAGCTGGGCTACCTGCTGCGCGCGGCCGCCCTCGCCGAGCTGCTGCTGGCGGGCAACCTGGCCGACGAGTCGGGCAAGGCGCGACCTGTCGCCGCCCCGGCCGCCGAGCCGGGATCCCTGCGGGCCGTGGTGTGGGAGCAGATCGCGAACTCACCGCCCCGCTCGTGGGGGCGGTGGGTGCGCAAGGACCACGGCAAGGCGGTCCGGGTGGTCCGCGACGAGCTGGCGGCCGCCCGGCTGATCAGCGTGGAGCGGCGTCGCATCCTGCTGTTCCCGGTCGAGCGGATCACGCCCCGCAAGCCGTACCTGACACGCAGGCTGGCCGAAAGCGTCGGCCGGGCCATCCGCGGCGGCCGGCCCGTCGGGCGCCTGGACGAGGACGTCCGCGTCCTGGCGGCGCTGGCCACGGCGGCCCGGCTCGATACGGTGGCTCCCTCTTGGCGGGAGGCGCGCCTGCGCCGGGACCGGATCCAGCAGTTGGCGGAGCCCGTCGAGCCGATCGCGACCGCGTTGCGCAAGAGCGTCGAGGCGGCCAGGGCGGGGAGCGAAGCGAGCTGACCCGGCGAGCCGCCGCCCCGGTCACGGGGGAGCGGACGCGGTCGCCGGGGCCGGCCGCGCCGTCCGGCGGGCGCCGCCGACGAGCGGGAGCACGAGGACGGCGAGTACGCCGCCGATCCACAGCACGCTCGTCGTGGAGACGGCGTCGACCGCCAGGCCGCCGACGAGGGCCCCCAGGGCGATGGACAGGTTGAACATCGACACGTACAGGGAGGACGCGGCCTCGGCGGCCGCCGGCGCGGCGTTCAGGATCCAGTTCTGGAGGGTGACCGGGACGGCGCCGTAGCCCAGGCCCCAGATGACGAGGATCACGGCCGCCGACAGGCCACCGTGATCGGTGACGGCGAGGGCGGCCATGGCCGCGGCGAGGAGCACGGAGATGCCGCACACGGTCTCGCGGAGACGTCTGGCGATCAGCGCGCCGGCGATGAAGTTGCCGCAGATGCCGGCGACGCCGAAGGCCAGCAGCAGCACGCTGATCATGCCGTCGGCCACGCCGTCGTCCCGGAGGACGGGCCGGACGAAGGTGTAGGCGGTGAAGTGCCCGGTGACGACCAGGAAGGTCATGGCGATGCCGGCGCGTACGGCGGCGTGCGTCCGGAAGACCCGTGGCAGGTCCCCGAACGTCATCACCCGCTCCGGCGCCAGCTTCGGCATCACGACGATCATGCAGGCCAGCGAGATCAGGCCCAGCACGCCCACGGCCGCGAACGCGGGACGCCAGCCGGTGAGGTCGCCGACCAGGGTGCCCGCGGGCACCCCCAGCACGGAGGCGGTCTCGACGCCGCCGAAGACGACGGCGGTGGCGCGGGCGACATGGTGCTGCGGGACCAGCCGCAGGGCGATCCCGCCCGCCAGCGACCAGAAGCCGCCGACGCTGATGCCGATGAGGAAGCGGGCGGCGAGGACGACGGCGAAGCTCGTGGCGAAGGCGGAGGCGAGGTTGGCCGCGCCCACCATCCCGATCAGCAGCGCCAGCACGAGCCGGCGGTCGATCCTGCCGGTGGCCACGGTGACCAGGGGCGCCGTGGCGGCGGCGACCAGGCCGGGCACGGTCACCATGAGGGCGGTGGTGCCGGCGGAGACGTCCAGGTCGGCGCCGATCGGGGTCAGCAGCCCGACCGGCAGCAGTTCGGAGGTCATCAGGGCGAAGATTCCGAGGGTCACGGCGAGGACCGCGAGCCAGCCCCGGACCGGTGACCGGATCACGTCCGGTGGCGTGTCCGGTGGCGTGTCCGGCGGTGGGACGTCGGCGGATGTCACGGTGTGGGCCTTTCCGAGAGGTCATGCCAGAGGGGCGGCGGACGCGGGGGCAGAGCCACCGGCCGCAGCCGGGGAGGGCGCAGGCGGGTGTCGTGTCACTCGGTTCCGGGGGTCTTGCGCGTGGTCACGTTCATGCGGTTCCACGTGTTGACCGTGAAGATCAGCGCGATGAGCTGGGCGAGCTCCCGGTCGTCGAAGTGCCGTGCCGCCTCGTCGTACACCGTCTCCGGGACGCCCTGGGGCAGCAGGGTCATCGCCTCCGTCAGGGCGAGGGCCGCGCGCTCCCTGGCGGTGAAGAGGCTGGACTCGTGCCACGCGCTCAGCTGGTAGATCCGTGTCTCCGTCTCACCCGCCCGGCGGGCATCGCCGGTGTGATAGTCGATGCAGTACGCGCACCGGTTGATCTGGGAGGCGCGGATCTGCACCAGTTCGAGCAGGACCGGGTCCAGTCCCTCGCGGGCCGCGGCGTCCAGGGCCAGCACGGCCTTGAAGACCTTGGGAGCGACAGCCGGGAAGTTCATGCGCGGGGCAATGGCGATGTTCGTCATGCCCATGAACCTAAGGTGGCGAATGACCCAGAGTATGGTGCATTTCCATGGATGGTTCGTGGGCCAATTCTCCGCACGCCGCATCCGAGCCTGCACCGGCCGAGGTGCCGGCCGAGGTGCCGGGCGAGGTGCCGGGCGAGGCGCCGGGCCCCGGCACGGACAGCGGCAGCGACCTGCACCTGGAGCTCACCGGCGACGGCGGCGCGCGGGCACGGCTGATGCGGGCCCTGCGCGAGGCGATCCACTCCGGACGCCTGACGCCCGGTACCCGGCTTCCGCCCTACCGCGCCCTCGCCGTGGACCTCGGCATCGCCCGCAACACCGTCGCCGCCGCGTACTCCGAACTCGTCGAGGAGGGCTGGCTCACCGCCCGCCAGGGTTCCGGCACCCGCGTCGCGCACCGCGCCGCGCTCCTGGAGCCCGACCTCAGGCACGCCCCGCGGCGCCCGGCCCGCCGCCGGATCGCCTACGACCTGATGCCCAGCTCCCCGGACGCCGCCGCCTTCCCGCGCTCGTCGTGGATCGCCTCGGCCCGGCGCGCGCTGGCCGCCGCGCCCAACGACGCGTTCGGGGTCGGTGACCCGCGCGGCCGGCCGGAGCTGCGCCGGGCGCTGGCGGAGTACCTGGCGCGCACCAGAGGCGTGCGTACGGACGCGGACCGCATCGTGATCTGCTCGGGCTTCGCGGACGGCCTTCGACTGCTCTGCCACGTGCTGCGCGGCCCCGTCGCGGTCGAGTCGTACGGACTCGGCTTCCACCGCTCCATCCTCACCGGGGCGGGCCTGGCGACCGTGCCGCTCACCGTGGACGCCCACGGCGCGCGGATCGAGGAGCTCCCGGCCACCGGTGCGCGAGCCGTCCTGCTGACGCCCGCGCACCAGTACCCCACCGGCGGCGCGCTGCACCCACAGCGCCGGGCGGCGGTGATCGACTGGGCACGCGCCACAGGCGGCCTGCTGCTGGAGGACGACTACGACGGGGAGTTCAGGTACGACCGCGAACCGGTCGGCGCCGTCCAGGGTCTCGACCCCGACCGCGTCGTCTACTTCGGATCGACGAGCAAGAGCCTGTCGCCCGCGCTGCGCCTCGGCTGGATGGCACTGCCCGGCCGGCTGGTGGACGACGTCGTCGCCGCCAAGGGCGAACGCGAACTGTGGTCGGGCGTGACGGACCAGCTGACGCTCGCCGACTTCATCGCCGGCGGCGCCTACGACCGCCAGCTACGCCGGATGCGCGCCATCTACCGGCGCCGCCGTGACCTGCTCACCGCCGTGCTCGCCGAACGCGCCCCGCACGTCACGGTCAGCGGCATCGCCGCGGGCCTGCACGCGGTCCTCCGGCTTCCGGCGGGCACCGAGCAGGCCACCCTCCGCGCCGCCCGCCGCCTCGGCCTCAGCCTGGACGGCCTGAGCTCGTACCTGCACCCCGGCAGCGCGATGCCGCCGCGTGACGGGCTGGTCATCGGCTACGGCACACCGCCCGGGCACGCGGTCGCGGCCGCCCTGGACGCGCTGTGCCTCGCCCTCCCCGACCCGCCGTAGCCGTCGGGCACGGGCAGGCCGCACGGCTAGGCGAGCGCGAGGAAGAGCTTCTCCAGCTCGGCCGCGCTCATGGGGGGCTGCTCCCCGCGGTTCTGGGCGTCCTGGCAGTGGCGGAGCCCGCTGGCCACGATCTTGAACCCGGCCCGGTCGAGCGCCTTCGACACGGCGGCCAGCTGGGTGAGCACCTTCGTGCAGTCCTCCCCGGCCTCGATCATCGAGATCACCCCGGCCAGCTGGCCGTGCGCCCGCTTCAACCGGGTCAGGGCGTCGCCCACCATGCTCTCGTTCAGCTCCATGCCTTCGACTATACCCTTGGGGGTATATGGGCGCGCAACATCGCCCGTCACCCCCGACGTGCACGGGGACAGTCGCGCGGGCCGGTGTCCACGTACATAACCCGTTACGCAGCGTGCATTTGGACGTGTTCCCCGGAGCCGGGTCGCGATGTACTTCCTTTCAGGCCAGGGGGCCTACGACACACGAGGAGACATCGTGAAACTCACCATCTCGCGCAGGATCGGCCTCCGCGCTCTGGCGACGGGGGCACTGCTCGCCATCCCGGTGACCGCGGTCACCGCCACACCCGCCCAGGCGCTCACCAACGTGACGGCGATCAGCGGGAAGCTGTCGGTCAACTCCGGCAACGTCGGAGACAACATCACCATCACCCTGGAGAACGGATTCCTGGTGGTGCGCAACCCTAACGACGCCATCACGGCGGGCAGCTTCACCTGCACGAACGTCGATGCCCAGACCGTCCGGTGCACCAGCACCGGCATCACCAACATCCTGGTGAACGCGCAGGGCGGCGCCGACACGGTGACCAACAACACCGCGCTGCCGTCGCGGGTGTTCCTCGGCCCCGGTGTCGACACCTTCTTCGGCGGATCGGCCCGGGACTTCGTCAACGGCGACGGGGACAACGACGTGATCGACGGCAGGGGCGGCAGCGACATCCTCATCGGTAACGATGGCGCTCTCGACCGGGCCTTCGGCGGTACGGGCACCGACTTCTGCAACGCCGAGCAGGAGACCTCCTGCGAGGAGGACGCGTAGGCGGCTCGACCGGACCCACCGGCCCGCGCGCCCACGGCACCACGCCGTGGGCGCGCGGGAAACCGGGCGCCTCACGGCAGGCCGAGAACCTGCCGGCACACGTCGAGCACGCGGTCGCGCAGCCACCGGTGAGCGGGGTCCGCGTCGAGCCGTACGTGCCACAGGAGCGACACCGTCACCTCGGGAGCCGGGAAGGGCAGCTCGAAGGAGTGCATGCCGCGCCGGAGGTCCGTGGTGTGACGCTCCGGGACCGTGGCGACCAGGTCCGAGGCCCGCGCCAGCGCCACGGCGGCGCCGAAGCCGTCCACGACCGTCACCACCTCCCGCCGCCGGCCCGTCGGGTGCAGCGCCTCGTCCACCAGCCCCTCGGTCAGGCCGCGCCGCGAGACGTGCACGTGGCGCGCGGAGGCGTACCGCGCCGTCGTCACCTTCCCGCCGCTCAGCGGGTGCTCGTTCCGCACCACCCCGACGAACCGGTCGGTGAACAGCGGCCGGCCCAACACGTCCGGAGGCAGGGCGAGCTCGACGACACCGGTCTCCAGATCGACGGCGCCGTCCCGCAGGGGACCCGTGCTCTTGTCGGTCTTCCGTACGAACCGCAGCCGCACGCCGGGCGCCTCGTCGCCCACCCCGGCCACCAGCTCCGGCCCGAACCTCTCCACGAACCCGTCGCTGCCGCGCAGCGCGAACGTCCTCTCCAGCGTCGCCAGGTCCAGCTTCCCGGCGGGCCGCAGCACCTCCTCGGCCTCACGGACCAGGCTCCGCACCCGGTCACGCAGCTCCAGGGCGCGGGGCGTGGGCACCAGCCCGCGGCCGGCCCGGACGAGCAGCGGGTCGCCGGTCGCCCGCCGCAGCCGCGCGAGCGCGCGGCTCATCGCCGAAGGGCTGAGCGCGAGACGTTCCCCCGCCCGCGTCACGCTGCCCTCCTCCAGCAGGACGTCCAGCGTGACCAGCAGGTTCAGATCGGGCCGTGCCATGTGCCCCACGATCTCACGGATCGAGCCGACATGGCGTCGCGTGCACAGGTGACTTTCCATCTTTGCGTCTTCCGCCAGATGGAGACGGCGCCTACTGTCCGTTGCGACCCCCCTCCCGACTCCAGGAAGACGCCATCGTCGTGACACCCGCAACACCTCCGGGCCCCGGCCCCGGGCCGACATCGCCGGCGCGCCGCCCACCCCTGACCTGGGCACTGATCGCGCTGTCGCTGTCCATGCTCCTGCCCTCGCTCGGCATCAGCATCGCCAACGTCGGCCTGCCGAGCCTGGCCGCGGCTTTCGACGCCCCCTTCGACGCGATCCAGTGGGTGGTGATCGCCTATCTCCTGTCCGTCACGACGCTGATCGTCGGCGCCGGTCGGCTCGGCGACATCGCCGGCCGGCGCCGTCTCCTGCTCGGCGGCATCA
Source organism: Nonomuraea indica (assembly GCF_002850745.1). Taxonomy (GTDB): domain Bacteria; phylum Actinomycetota; class Actinomycetes; order Streptosporangiales; family Streptosporangiaceae; genus Nonomuraea; species Nonomuraea indica. Next base: position 16,926 of record NZ_PJOK01000049.1, on the reverse strand, counting down.
CCGTCTTCACGATCGCGACGCTGCTGTGCGGTCTCGCCCCCAACCTGCCCCTCCTGGTCGCCGCCCGGGCGCTCCAGGGAGCGGGCGCCGCGTGCATGATGGCGCTGACCATGGCCCTCGCGGGCGAGACCGTGCCCCAGGCACGCACCGGCAGCGTCATGGGGCTGCTCGGGACGATGTCGGCCATCGGCACCGCGCTGGGCCCCTCCCTCGGCGGGGTCCTCATCGCGGTCCTCGGCTGGCGGGCCATCTTCCTCGCCGCGGTGCCGCTCGGCCTCCTCACGCTCACGCTCACGATCCGGGTACTGCCCGCCTCGCCACCGGCCGCGACCGCCGCACGCCGGCGCCTCGACATCGCGGGCACGGCGTTGCTGGCGATCACCCTGGGCGCCTACGCGCTGGCCATGACGACCGCGGGCGGCTCGTTCGGACCGCTCTCCGTCGGGCTGCTCATCGCCTCGGGCGCAGGCCTCGCCGCGTTCGTCGTCACCGAGAAGAGGGTCTCGTCCCCGCTGCTCACCCTCTCGACGCTCCGCGACCCCGTCCTCGCCTCCGGCCTGACGACGAGCGCACTGGTCTCGACCGTCATGATGACCACTCTCGTCGTGGGCCCCTTCCACCTGGCCCGGTCCCTCGGCCTCGACCCGGCCCTCGTCGGCCTGGTCATGTCGGCCGGCCCCGTGGTGTCCGCCCTCACCGGCGTCCCCGCGGGCCGCGCCACCGACCGCTTCGGCACCGGGGCCATGGTGCTCGCCGGGCTCGGCGGCATGATCGGCGGCACCGTCGCGCTCGCGCTGATGCCCGCGTCAGCCGGTGTCCTCGGTTACGTCCTGCCCCTGGTCGCCACCACCGCGAGCTACGCGCTGTTCCAGGCGGCCAACAACACCGCCGTCATGAGGGACGTCGCGCCGCACCAGCGGGGCCTGGTCTCCGGCATGCTGAACCTGTCCCGGAACCTCGGCCTCGTCACCGGCGCGTCGGTCATGGGGGCGGTCTTCGCCCTCGCCGCCGGGACGGGCGACGTCGCCGCGGCCGAGCCGGGGGACGTGGCTCGCGGAGCCAACGGGGCCTTCGCCGTCTCGGCAGCCCTGGTGGCCCTCGGCCTGGCCGTCGTCCTGGGGTTGCGGACGCGTCACCGGCGCCGGCCCGGCGACTCCGGCGTCGGCGCGGTCCCCGTCGACGCCCCCTCGCGCACGCCGACGGGGCCGTCGGCGTAGGGGCCTGAGGACCACCGGCCCCTACGCCTGTTCGTCACCTCAGAATCCGGGCGGTGGAGTCGCCCCTGCCCCTGGCTCGACGTGCAGAACGATCACGCCGTCGTTGTAGGTCTCGGCTGCCGTCACCTTCCAACCCGGATCGACGCGGGAAGCCGGCACGTCGCTCTCGTAGCGGACGCCCTCGCCCCCGTCCCGGAGCGGCCAGTCCAGCTCGTAAGCCACCTTCAGGCCGCGCTCGCGGACGACCTGTACCGCCTCGGCCACCGAACGTCCCTGAAGTTTCACTCCGGCCAGCGCCTCACCCGGCCAGCTCGCATCGGCGGGGGAGGCGTACTTCTCGCCGGGCCTGGCCGGGCGCCCCAGACGGAACCGCGCGGGCCCCTTGATGTCAGCGGTGACACGGAAGGCCGTCAGGCACCCCTCGACCCGTGTCCCGCAGTCGGACAGGGAGGACGACATGCGCGCGTCGGGATCGGACTTGTCGAACCCCACGACGGGCGTGCGCTGTTGCGGTGAGACGGGCATCAGTTCGACCGTGACGTTGTCCAGCCCGACCGTCCGGAAGGCCTTCTCCAACTCCGCGGGATCGGGGTCGCCGTCGGTGATGTAGAAGGCGTACCAGTCACCGTCGCGGTCGATGGTCACGGCCTGGCTGGCGTACACCTGCTCGGATTCCGTGAAGAAGGACGGCACGACGACCAAAGCTCCAGCCAGTGCGCCCGCAGCGGCCAGGCCCAGCAGCGCGCGGCGGGGTGACGACATGATCCGCCGGCCGGGCCTCCTCGCGCGGACAGCGGCCGGCGTCCGCGCGCCCTGCGGCTCGTGGATCGCCGTCATCAGTCGCGCCCTGGCCGCGGCCTCGGCTTCGGCGGTCATGGCCGGGGTGTTCCGGCGAAATTCCTTGATCCCGCTCATCACAGCTCCTCGTCCCTGAGTACGTTCCTGGCCTTCTTGCGCGCGCGGTGCAGCCGTGACCGTACGGTCCCCACCGGAATGTCCAGCGCCCGCGCCACTTCCTCGTAGGACATGTCCTCCCACGCCACCAGCAGGAGCACCTCCCGATCCCCGCGTGACAGCGACGCCAGCGCCCCCGCCAGCTCACGTTCCCTGCCCTGCGCCGTCACCCGGCGGGTCACGGTGTCGGCCAGCGCCTCGGGCAGCGGATCCACCCCGGTACGGCTCAGCGCCCGCAGCAGCCGCTCCTCCTGCCGCCGGTGCCTGGCGACCAACGTGGTGGCGATGCCGTACAGCCAGGGCCTCGCCAGCGCGAACGACGTGTCGTACGTCTCGCGCCTGCGGAAGGCGGCCAGGAACGTCTCCGCCACGATGTCGTCGGCGGCCTGCGTGCCGAGCCGCCGCGCCACGTACAGATGGATCTGCTTGGCGTAGCGGTCGAACAGTGTCGCGAACTGCTCGGGGTCGTGCGCCGATCGCCGGATCAGTTCTCCGTCGTCGATTTCGATGGTCTCAGCACCCAACGCCTCTCCTTCGTGAGTAGGTATGCACCGAACTGTCTCCCGAAGGGCGCCACCGGGTTCTCCGAAGTCGTAACGGCGGACGACGTGCTGCGGCCGCCCACCTTCACGGAGATGGGCGGCGGAGCTTCAGGTGTGCGGCGCGGTCAGGAGCCGGAGCCCCAGCCGCGGGGCGGGGCGGAGGCGGCGGCCAGCGTGCGGGCGGTCCGGTCGGTGATCACACGGTTCTCCTCGGGGCGTCGCTGAGGGCGATCGGGTAGGGGGCGGGAACGGTGCTGAGCTGGTCAGTCGAGGACCGGGAAGTTGCTGCGGAACGTCCCCCGGGGGTCGAGGCTCCGCTTGAGGGCGCGGAGCCGGCCCAGGGCCTGCGGGGTGAAGGCGCCGGCGGCGCGCTCTCCCGGCGCGAGGAAGGTGAACGGCTTGCGGCCGCTGGTGTACGGGATGAGGGCGTCGGCGAGCTCGGCCTGACGGCCACCCACGGCGGCGCCGCCGTCCTGGCCCGGGATGCCGAACATGTAGAGGGCGAACGGCTCGTCCAGGTGGCCCGCGGCCGTGTCCGTCGGGCGGGAGAGGGCTCCGCCGAGGTGGCGGAGCTGGACGCTGAGCAGCGGGTCGATGGGGCGCTCCAGCAGCGCCGCGGCGACCTCGTCGGTCAGGCCGGTCAGCAGCTCGGCGCGGGACCGGCCCGGGCCTGGGTCGGTGGGCTCCGCGGTGATGGAGCCAAGCTCCGCGACCGGGAGCAGGGCGCGGGAGTCGGAGATCACGCCGGGGATCTTGCCCAGCGGGCGCAGCAGGGCTTCGGCGTCGCCGCCCTCACCGAGGAAGGTGGCGTCGATCGCGACCAGCGGGGCGGCGCCCGGGAACTGCAGCAGGTCGTACCAGACGGTCAGCTCGTCGGGCGCGTCGGCGGTGATCTCGCGGTAGGCGTCCAGCACGGCGGGGGCCCTGTCGGCTGACCACAGCATCCGGCCGCCGTACAGGAGGGGCGCCGGGTGCAGGGCGAACTCGATCGCGGTGACGACGGCGAAGTCGCCGCCGCCGCCGCTCAGCGCCCAGAACAGGTCGGGGTCGGATTCGGCGGTCACGCGGGCGCGGGCACCGGCGGCGTCGACGACCTCGAAGGCGCGGACGCTGCCGGAGGCGAAGCCGTGCTTGCGGCTGAACCAGCTCAGGCCGCCGCCGAGGATGTAGCCGGTGACGGTGACCGCCGGGCTGCTGCCGGCGAGCCCGGTCAGGCCGTACGGGCTCGCGGCCTCGAGGACGCGGCCCCACGTGACGCCGGCTCCCACCCGGGCGACCCGCGTGCCGGGGTCGACGTGCAGCTCGTCCAGGCGGCCGGTGCGCAGCAGGATCAGCTCGCCGGCGTTGCCGGAGGCGCCGTGGCCGCTGGGCTGCGTGGTCACGGTCAGGCCGGCCAGGCGGGCGTAGCGGATCAGCGCGGCCACGTCGTCGGCGTCGGCCGCCTCGACCACGGCCCGTACGGGCTGCTCGACCGCGAGGTTCCAGGGACGCCGCGCCTGCTCGAACCCTTCGTCCCCGGCGACCAGCACCTCGCCGCGGACCACACTGCGCAGCTCGTCGTGGAGCGTCATGACGTCTTCCTTTCCTTCGCCGGTTCGTCGTCGGCGGTTCGTCGTCGATGGCTCCACTGTCGCGGCCGGCGGCTGGGATCGAGCTGGGGCCGAGTTGGGGTGCCGTAGGGTGAGGGTGCTGACGTGCTGGGGGAGGACATGGGGGCGGCACTGGAGTTCCGGCTGTTCGGCCCTCTGGAGGTGGCCGCGGGCGGGCGAGGTGCGCTGGATCTCGGCACGCGCAAGCAACGGGCCCTGGTGGCGATGCTGGCGCTCGAGCCCGGCCGGGTCGTCTCGCTGGATCGGCTGATCGGGCAGCTGTGGGCCGATGAGCCCCCCGCCGGGGCCACCCGGACCCTGCAGGCCTACATCGCGCCGCTGCGCCGGGCTCTGGAGCCGGAGCGCCTGCCGCGGACCCCGCCGAAGGTGCTCCTGACCAGGGAGCCGGGATACCTGCTCGACATCGCGCCGGGCCAGGTCGACCTGTGGCGGTTCACCGCCTGGGCGGAGGAGGGCCGGGCGGCGCTGGCCCGCGGGGCGCACGACAGGGCCGTCGAGGTGCTCGAGCTGGCCCTCGGCCTGTGGCGCGGGGAGCCGTTGGGGGAGTTCGCCGACCACGAGTTCGCCCGGCCCGTCATCGCCCAGCTGGCCGAAACCCGTGTCGCGTCCCTGGAGAACAGCTTCGACGCCCGGCTGGCCCGGGCGGAGGCCGCCTCCCTGGTGCCGGGGCTGGAGGCGCTCGTCGAGGACGAGCCCTACCGGGAGCGGGCCTGGTCCCTGCTGGTGCTCGCGCTCTACCGGGCCGGTCGCCAGGCCGACGCGCTGGCGGCGCTCCGCCGGGTGCGGACCAGGCTGGACGCGGACCTCGGCCTCACCCCCGGGCCCGAGCTGCGGAAGCTGGAGGAGGCGGTGTTCGGCCAGTCGCCGGAGTTGCTGCTCCCTCCGGCGCCCGAGCAGGTCCGCGTCGTCCCACCCGAGCAGGTCCCCGCCGCCCGGCCCGAGCCGGAGCCGGACGCGGACCTGCTGATCGCGCGGTCGGCCCAGCTCGCGCTGGTGGAGCGGCGCCTGGCCGCGGCGCGGCGCGGCCAGGGCGGCGCCGTCCTCGTCATGGGCGAGGCGGGGATCGGCAAGACCCGCCTCGTCCAGGCCGCCGCCGACCTGGCCGTCGCACGCGGCTTCCGGGTCGCCTGGGGGCGCTGCGCCGACGGCACCGCGCCGGCCTTCTGGCCGTGGACCCAGATCCTGCGCGAGGCCGGTGACCGCTCCGGGTTGCTGTCCGAACGGGCGGCCGACCCGCGGCAGGATCCCGACGTCGCGTTGTTCGGCCTGTACGAGAAGGTCGTGGACGTCCTGGCGGCGGACGAGGCGCCGCTCGCCGTCGTCCTGGACGACCTCCACTGGGCGGACGTGTCCTCCCTGCGGCTCCTGGACTTCGTGGCAGGGGCGGCGGCCCGGCATCGGATGCTCCTCCTCGTCACCAGCCGGCCCGAGCCCGGCGACCACTCCGACGCGCTGCGCGCCACGACGGCGGCGCTGACCAGGTCCGGCGACCGGCTTGAGCTGGCGCCGTTCACCGCCGCCGAGGTGGCGTCCTACCTGCGCGCCAGGCAGGTGCCCGACGAGCCGGACCGGGTCGCCGCCCTGCTCGACAGGACCGGTGGCAACCCCTTCTACCTGGGCGAGCTGCTGCGCCTGCCGGGCGGCGAGGACGGCGTCCCGAGCGGTGTCCGCAGCGTGATCGACCATCGCGTGGCCCGGCTGCCGGAGGAGACGCGCGACCTGCTGAGGGCCGCGTCGGTCGCCGGACGCGACGTCGGCGTGGACCTGCTGGAGTCCGTCACCGGCACGACGGCCGAGCAGGTGATGGCCGCGCTGGACCCGGCCGTCGCGACCGGGCTGCTGGTCGAGCCGCCCGCGGGGCCCGACTACCGCTTCGCGCACGCGCTCGTCCAGGAGGCGCTCTACGCCGGACTCAGCCGGGTCGAACGCGCCCGCCTGCACCTGCGGGTGGGCGAGACGCTCGAAACCGTGCTGCCCGAGGCCGAGTCCGCCACCCTGGCGCACCACTTCGCCAAGGCCGCGCGGCTGGGCGGCGCGGACAGGGCCGTGAGGCACGCCGCCCGTGCGGCCCGGCACGCGGCGGGTCAGCTCGCGCACGCGGAGGCCATCGGGTTCTGGCAGCTGGCCCTGTCCGCGCTGCCGCCCGGACGCGATGCCGATCGCGCCCGGTTCCTCATCGAGCGGGGCCACGCCGGCCGCGCCGTGGGGCGGCCGCAGGACGCCCTGCGCGACTGGGAGGAGGCGATCCGCATCGCCCGCGCGATCGGTGACCGGGACGTGCTGATCCCGGCGGTCACCGCCATCGGCGGGCCGTCGCTGTGGAACTGGCGCTCGTACGGCGTCGTGAACCACGAGATGGTCGCCGTCATCGAGCACCTGCTGGACGGCCCGCTCGCCGACGCCGACCGCGCCGCCCTGCTGGGGTCCCTCGCCCTGGAGCTGCACTACGGCCCGCGCAGCGCCGAGGGCGAGCGCCATGCCGCCGAGGCGGTCGCGCTCGCCCGCAGGACCGGGGACGTCGCGCTGCTGGCCCGTACGATGAACAACTACCTGCTCGCGGCCTTCCGGCCAGGCCGCAACGCGCAGCGGCGGGCCGTCGCGGAGGAACTGGCCGGCCTCCCGGGCCTGCCCGTCAGCGGGGAGGTGACGGCGCGGGTCTTCCTGATGTCGTGCCTGCTGCGTGACGGAGACCTGGCCGGCTGGGACCGCGAGCTGGCCCGCTGCGAGGCGCTGCTGGCTGCCGTGCCCAGGCCGGAGCTGGGGTCGATGGTGCGCATCGCGCAGACCGCCCGCAGCACGCTCGACGGCAGGTGGGACGAGGCCGAGTCGCTGCTCGACCGGTACGGTGACATGAGGTTCGGCTCGACCCTGTGGGGCAGCGACTTCCGCCGCCTGGTGACCACGTTCACCTGCCGGCGCGCGCAGGGCCGCGTGGGCGAGATCCTCGACGAGCTCGTGACCGCCGCGTCCGGACCGCACCTCGCGCCCCTGCGACCGGTCGCCGTGCTCGCCGCCGTCGAGGCCGGCCGCACCTCGCTGGCCCACGAGCTGATCGGCCGCTGGGGGACCGACATGCCCGACGACTGGGTGGCCGACTTCCTCCTGCCGGTCTGGGGTCTGGTCGCCGCCCGTCTGGGCACCCCCGACCCTCGGGACCTCTATCGCCGGCTCGCCCCGTACGCGGAGCAGTTCGTCGTGGCGGGCATGGGCAGCGCCTGCTGGGGCTCCACCCATCTCGTGCTCGCCGAGCTGGCCCGCCGCATCGGCGAGGACGACACGGCCCGCGATCATGCCCGCGCCGCGCTGGAGACGCACCGGCGGCACGGGCTGACCTACTGGGAGGAGCGAAGCCGTTCGCTGACGTGACGCGGTCCGGTCCAGCCCGATCCCAGCTCGACCCCAGCCGCGGCGGGCCACAGTCGAAGCCGTCCAGGACGCCGGCCAGGCGTCCGCCGATCGGATGGGAGTTCGACAGATGAACACGGTGATCAGCGACGTCCGCGTCTTCGACCCGCGCCATCGTGGACGTGTGGCGCCGCGGCACCCGCCAGACCCGTCCCTGAGGCCGGCCCGGTCGGCGCGGCACGGGGTGGGGGACGAAACGGAAATCTCCCGCTGATCTTCGGACCGTTGCCACCACACGGCGGGCGGCCCCTTGGAATGCTGGGACCGTGACCCAGCGGACGAGGACATGGTGGTTCTGGGCAGGCTTCGCGATCGGGATCGTCACGCTGGTCGCCGCCGCACTGCGGCTGTGGACGCGGTATCCCGGGGACGTGGACCCGGTCAGCGCGGGGCTCGCGCTCGTCGGGATCGTCATCGCCGCGCTCTCATGGTGGCAGACGCAGCGGCTGGCCGACACCGACGTACCGGCGGCGACGATCCTGCTGACCCGGCGGGTGCTGGCCGAGGAGAAGGCCCAGCGGGCCCAGCTGGTGGGCGGCAGAGGCAAGGACGCCGTCATCGATGTCGACTTCCTGTTCCACCCCACCGGCAACGCCGTCTCCGCTCGGCCGTGCGGCAATCTGAAACAGGTGGCCGCCTACTTCCGCGACCTGCGCGCACCACGACGACTCGTGATCGCCGGAGTGGCGGGGACGGGCAAGACGGTCCTCGCGATCGAGTTGATCCTCGAACTGCTCGACAACCGGCAGCCCGACGACCCCGTCCCCGTGCGGATCACGGCGGCGAGCCTGGATCCGGACGTACCCGTGAAGGACATGCTCGCCCGGCACCTGACCACGGCGTTCAACCTGAAGCCGGTGACCGCGCGCACGCTCGTGGAGGCGGAGAAGGTCCTGCCCGTCATCGACGGACTGGACGAGATGGACGAGACCGACAAGCCGGGCTACGGGTCACGGGCCGCCCGAGCGCTGCGCGCGCTGGAGGACTACGAGCACGGGCTGGATCGCTGCAGCCTGGTGGTGACCTGCCGCACCGACCAGTACGACGCCCTGGCCGCCGACGGGGCCGCCCCCCGCGGCGTCGCCCGCATCGACATGAAGGAGGTGGGCGGCGACAAGGCGCGGCGGTTCGTCCAGGCCGTCACCGATCAGCAGGATCCGGACCGCTGGCGGCCGGTTCTGGACGCGCTGACCGGCGACGGTCATGTCCTGGCCGGGGCGCTGAACACGCCGTGGCGGCTGACGCTGGCGGTCAGCGTCTACGAGGAACGCGACCCGTTCACCGGACGCTACGTGCGCTCCCCTCAGGCCCTCACGGAGTTCGCCGACGAACCGTCCGTGCAGGAGCATCTCCTCAGCCTGTTCATCCCCGCCCGGCTGGCCGCGACGGATCCGGCCGGGAAGGGGCCGACCGCTGAGCAGACCCATGCCTGGCTGGCCGTCCTGGCCGGCTATCTGCGCGGGAACGAGAGCCGGCCGCCGTTCCACGGACGCGTGCTGTCCAGCACCGACCTCGTCCTGCACCGGTTGTGGCCGCTGGCGGGAGAGCGCCCGCGGGTGATGGGCGCGCTGGTGGCCCTGGTCACCGCTGTCCCCGGAGCCGCCGTCGTGGCCGCCGGCCTGTTCCTGGCGTTGTCGCAGACGGAGATCGTGGACGGCCTCGTACCGGGCCGGACGGTGGGAGCGCTCATGCTTCTCTGGCTGCCGGCCTTCGTGGCCCTGGGCCTGCTGGCGGAACCTGTGAGGGCTTGGCGGGAGGTGTGGCCCACGGCGGACGAGGCCGGCCCCCGCCTGTTCCGCGGCGTACGTGATCGCAAGAGTGCCGTGGTGGAGGGCGTGCTCGGGGCCGTGGGCGGCTTCCTGGCGGGAGCGGCGGTCATCGTGGAGTTCGCCATCGATCTTCCGCTGTGGGTGCCGGTCGTCTTCGGCCTCCTGATGGGATTCGGGATGGCCAGCGGGAGAAGCGGGGAGAGCGGACATGCCGGTCTCCGCGAGGGCGTCGACCCGAGAGCGGTCATTCGCGATGACGTGGTCTCGACACTCGTGTCGGCCCTCACCTTCGGCCCCGGGTTCGGGTTCATGGTGGGAATCTGGTTCGCGGAGCTGCTGGACGGGCTCTCCATCGTCACGGCGGTCACCGCGGGCGCGATCTTCGGCATGTCCATCGTGGCGTCCTGGTCACTGCTGCTGTCGCGCCGTTACCTCGGGCTTCTCCTGTCCACGCGAGGTCGGCTGCCGTGGCGGCTGGGACGGTTCCTGCACCGGTGCTATGACGCGGGGCTGCTGCGGATCTCCGGGATCGCGTACCAGTTCCGTCACCGTGAGCTCCAGGACTATCTGGCTGCCCACCCCATGCCGTCATCTCCCGACCCGAGCCCCCTCGGCGGCGACGCCGTGACAACAGGCGACGGGCCCGACGGGCGGTGAGCCGTGTTCAGCATCCTGGAATGCTCAGGATGCTGAACCTGCGCGGAGAGCGGCATGAACCATGGCTGAAGGCGCTGTCCGCACTACTTGTCGGCGTCCCGCAAGAATTTCGCGATCTTCTCGGCCTTGTCGGCCACGTAGCCGATCGGGTCTGCTTTCGCCTGCGCTGCTTCGGACAGGAGAACGGCATGGACGATCAGCTCGTCCTTTATGCTCGGACGTTCGTAATCGCCGTCGCCGACGTGGAACGACTCTCCTGTGGTCCAGGGGTCCTCGGGGTTCACGGACATGGAATCCTCTTCCTTGGGGATCGGGAACATGGCCGGCCTTCTCTCAAGGTAACGCGACGTCGGCGATTACTCCATGGGCGCGCCGCAATAGCATATGCGGCATCAAACAGGGATAAACGCGTATAAGGCCACAAAAGGAGACCTTTATATCTCTCTTTTCGTCACCTCCGCCACAGCCCCCTCCTCACGGCCACGGCGCCACTGACGGTCTTCGGATGTGCGTATCATGCCGGACGTGACGCGTTCCGACTGGGCAGATGTGCGCGAACGGCTTTCGCGGCTGGCCGCCGCGCCCGGTGCCGGGGCGGTGTTCGGTGCCGCGAGCCACGGCTGGGAGCTCGAGTCACCGCTGGACGCCGAGGACCTGGCCGACCTGGAGGCACAGCTCCGGGTGGAGCTGCCCGGCGAGTACCGGTCCTTCCTGCTGCAGGCGGGGCGCGGGGGAGCGGGTCCCGCCTACGGGCTCTTCCCCGTACGTCGCCCGAAGGGGCGATGGCAGTGGGAGGGCGACGGCGCCGATCTCACCGACCTGGACACGCTGGACCAGCCATTTCCTCACGTCGAGGCGTTCGACCCGGCCGACGGTCTGCCCGCGCCGCCTGACAAGGCAGATTTCGAGTCCACGGAGGAATTCGACGCCGCCGAGAACGCGTACTGGGAACAGCACGAGGCGGTCGTCTTCCACCCGCGGCATTCGATCGGCCTGCTGTACCTCTGTCACCTTGGCTGCGCGTATCGGGAGGCCCTGGTGATCAGCGGCCCGGCGCGGGGCCAGATGTGGGCTGACGACACGGCCGGCGACGGTGGATTCCGGCCGCTGCGCGACGCGGACGGAAAGCCGCTCGGGTTCGGCCGTTGGTATCGGGGTTGGCTGGAGGCGGCAGAAGACCAGGTCTCAGGCGGCAACCGCCGAGCCGCCGTCCCCGATCCCGGGTAGACCTCCTTGCCGGCTCGGCCTTGGCAGCAACCGGTGGGCCGGGCGCCGATGAGTTTCGGGCGGCAGCGTTGTCCAAGCATCAGCGACAGGCCGCAGGCGCCGCACGTTCCCTGGCAAGCACGGCCCCCGGACGACCCCAGACCACGGAGTCCTCATCATGCGAAAGCTGATAGCGACAGTGTTCAACTACTCCCTCGACGGCCTCCTCGCCGACGAGGGCACCGAGTTCTCGAAGTTCTGCTTCGACCTGCCCGAGAACCGTGAGCCCGACGACCCGGCGCACCTCGACTTTCTCCGCAGCGCGTACGCGCACGTCATGGGCCGCACCGCCTACGAGAGCATCGCCGGGGCCATGACGACGACGTCCACCGACCACCCGTTCGCCGGCATCCTGAACACCGGGCGCAAGGTCGTCTTCTCCCGGACCCTGACGAGGGCCGACTGGGCCAACACCGCCATCGCCGCCGGTGACACGACAGAAGAGATCGACAAGCTCAGGCTGGGCGGCGACGGCCACATCGTGGTCTGGGGCGGCGTCAGCCTCTGGCGGTCGCTCATGCGGCTCGACCTGATCGACGAACTCCAGGTGAGCATGTTCCCCTACGTCTCAGGCGAGGGCACCCGGCTGTTCGACGGCGTCCCCGCGTCCTACCGGCTCGACCTGGTCTCCAGCACCACCTCCGGCAACGGGATCCTGTATCTGCGGTACCGGCGACACCGCTGACCCCAGCGCCCGGACACGCACCAAGAAGCCGGCCCGCGCCGGCGAGACGAGAGCGCGGCCGGCGAGCGGCGGCAGAATCCGACTCCCGAAGACGGCGGACGCACCCGCACTTCTGCGCTTGCGTCCGCGGCGCACTCGAAGTCGTTCACACGTCACGGCCGGTTGTTCTTCCCATCCAGCCACAGCACGTTCGACTCATCCCGATGGGTCCCGGAACCGCCGACATGCTTCGAGTCGATCTCCGGACCCTTCTTGATCACGTGCACCAGCGCCATGGCATGCCCACGGCCGAGACCGTAGTCCTGCTTGAGCCATTCGACGATCACGCCTGCCTTCACCGACTCGTCATCGAACCCGCGTTCCTTCGCCAGTTCGATGAACTCGCGGGGCGTCAGCCCGGTCTTGTCCTCGATGTTGTCCAGGTACGCCTGAAAAGACATGTGAATCTCCTTGCCGGTCATGAAGCCATGAGCATGTGACGTTCGTGCTGGTTGCAACGGAGCTGGGCGTTCCACGAACAACGCGCCCGTTCTGAGGGCCGGCCGTCAGACCCGAGCGGCCTGCCCCAGCTTGAACATGGTCACCGTGATCCATGTCCAGGTCGCGGTGACGCCGACGAACATGGCGAGCGGTCCCCCTGCCGCGCCGCTCATCGCCCATCCCAGGCCCACGGCGAGCATCGCGCCGCAGATGCGTCCGGCGAAGGCCCAGGACGTGCCGCTGAACCGCCGGCCCAGGACGAGACAGAACGCGATCATCGCGAGGAACGACATGCTCGCCGCGGCCATGTGCACAGCCCCGACGGAACTCATCGTTCCCGGGACGTCGGGCGTACCAGGAGGAAACGCGAAGCCCGGATCGGCCGGGAAGATGCCGGCCACGATCAAGCCGGCTCCCTGCAGGCCAAGAAGGCGAGGCCCCCACGCACCACCTGTACCGGCGTGCCGCAGCCCTGCCGCCCCGCACAGGGTCAGAAGCCCTGTCGCCACGAAACTGGAGATCTGGATCCAGCCGAGGTCCCCCAGGGAAAGCATGCTGATCGGATGCCGGGTCAGGTCAAAGCCCGTGCGGGTCGTCGCCTGGGTCACGGCGAGCAGAATCCAGATCGGGGCCGCCAGCATGCCGGCAGTGAGCAGCAGCGGCCGTCTCCGCGTTCTCGCTTCAACGATTGTCATGTCAGCAATCTTGGGAATGGCGCCGCCGAGGCACCAGAGCAAACTGAGTTCACGGCATGCCGTCACCAGCGATAGCGTTACCGGCAACGCCATTTCCTGCTGAATACGGCAAGGGGGAAACGTTGCACGACAGCCGCGAACTCCTTGGCCAGTTCCTGCGCGAACGCCGCGCCAGGACCACGCTCAGCCAGGCAGGGCTCCCCGCACGACGATCCCGCCGCGGCAGCACCCTTACACAGGAAGACCTGGCGTACGCCACGGGATATTCCATTCGCACCATCAGCGCGCTGGAACAGGGCGCAGAACATCGCCCCACCCCCGAACTGCTCGAGGCCATCGCCTCAGCACTCCAACTCAGCCAGGACGAGCGCAGCGTCCTGTGGTTCCTCGCGAACGGCACCCCACGGCCCGAGCCCCAGAGCGCCGCCGAGCCCGACCCGGCCCTGCACCGGCTGGTCAACGCCCTGGAACCCCATCCCGCGTACGTGACCGACGGCTTGTGGAACTTCCAGAACCAGAATGCTTCGTTCGCCCGGTGGATCTGCGACTTCACCGCCCTGCCCGCCGGCGAGCGCACGATCCTGCACTGGTTCTTCCTGCACGAGCACTCCAAGCACGTCGCGGTCGAATGGGAGCACGAGGCGATGGCGCTGATGTCGCTGGTCCGCGGCCGGGCGATGCGGTCACGGCGCGGCCACGAACTCACGGCCGTGGTGAACGACATCTGCGACCGGAGTCCAGACGCCAGACGCATCTGGGCCGGCGGCACCGACCTGCTCGTCCAAGGCCCGTCCCGGCCGATGCTCTTTCGCGAGCCCGGCTACACCGACCCCCGCCAACCGGACGACAAGAATCATCACGTCCAGCTGACCACCACCACGCTCACTCCGGTGCGGGAAGGAGAGAGCCATCGCGTGCTGGCCTTCCTCCTGCCCGAGGACTACAGAACGCGCACCGCGTCGAGCGACGTATGCCTCGCCTGTCATGCGGCTCGATGACCCCAAGGGATGCTGCGCCGGGGGATGACCCGCGCTCCGGCCTCGGCTCCCTGCCGATGACGCTTGTCCCGCGATGCCGTAGGGGAGACGCGACGACTCCACGTGAACTACTCGTGTTTGACTAGTGGGAACTGCTCGTGTTCACCTGGCCAGGTGAGTGACGTACGCATGTTCGTGCTCGGCGCCCTGCTGCGCGGTCCCATGCACGGGCATCAGATCCGCCGGCAGGCGCAACTGGACCGCACCGAGCTGTGGACCGACATCAAGGTGGGCTCGCTGTACGGGGCCTTGCACCGGCTGGTCGCCGAGGGCGCGATCGAGGTGGTCCGTACCGAGCGGGCGGCGGGCCCGGCACGGACGGTGTACACGCTCACCGCGGCCGGGCGCGAGGAGTTCATCGCGCTGCGCGACCGGATGCTGCGCGAGGTCCGGCTGCGACCCGACCCGGTGGATCTCGCGCTGCACTACGCCGACGATCTCGCCGAGGACGACCTGCGGGCACTGATCGGCGACCGGCGCGACGCGCTGATCGCCCGGCTGACGGCCTGGCGGCACCAACGCGAGCAGGCCGAGCCGTACCTGCGCGGGCTGGAGCCGATGACCTTCGACCACACCACGGCACGCCTGCGGGCCGAGATCGCCTGGCACGAGAGCCTGCTGGAGCAGCTACCGGAGCTGCTCGCCGCGAACGACCGCGACCCATCGCCGACGGCGGAAGGACGGCAAGAATGATTCCGATGACCGGAGCGAACGGTCTGGTGGGGCGGCACCTCGTCACCGTCGAGGAGGGGCCGCACCAGGCCCGCGAGCGGATGGCCCGCCACGGCGTGCCCGGCTCGCTCATCGACGACCTCCCGGCCACGCGGGCCGTCACCGCCGGAGTGCCCGCCACCGTGTCGCCCGCCGTCGAGCAGCTCACCGGGCTGTCCGGCCGCGGCTTCGCGCAGTGGGCCGACGAGCACGCCGACGACGTCCGCTGAGCACCGTCATGCTGCGCAACCGCATCTTCGCCTGGCACCGGGAGTTGCAGGACGTCCACCACCGCCTGGAAAAGGCGCTGGAGGACGCCCGCAGGGCCATCCGCTCCGGCGAACGCGCCCAGAGCCTCAAACCCGAACTCCGCGACTTCTGCTACACCTTCTGCTCTGCCCTGGGCAGCCATCACCGCAGCGAGGACAGCGACTTCTTCCCGGCCCTGCTGCAGCAGATGCCCGAGCTGGAGCCCACGATCGCCCGCCTGGGTCGCGAGCACGAGGTTCTCGCGCGCCTCCTTGCCGACTTCCAGCTGAGCCTCGACGACCCGCAATCATCACCGCAGCAGCTCTTCCACGAGATCAACGACATCAAGGCCGCGATGAAGGCTCATTTCGGCTTCGAGGAAGGCTCCCTGAACCAGGCACTTCGTGCTCTTGACGTCCCAGAGAGCGACAGGAACCGCATGTTCGGCGACCTCTGACTGATGGCCTCTCCACTCCGGCCCAGAGTTCCGCTGCCGCCGTCCCATCACGGCGTGCTCGCCGGAGCAGCTGTCCGAACCGCAGGAGCAGTACGGCCGACGATCAGGAGTCGCCGTACCCGGGCTCACCCGACCATGGCCCCTGCCACGGCCAGACCAGGTGCGTTCCTGGAGAGAGGATGGCGACGGCACCGAGATCCGGCAATCCTACCCGCGCCACCGGGTTCCCCCACGCCTCGCCCGAGAGGAGCACCGACGGCGATCACGCCCACCTTCCGCCACACCCTGCTGGACTTGGGCGACGAGTCCACCCGCACCTCCGGCCCTCACTCACGGGTGGGTGAGGGCCGGAGCGATCACAGGTTCGGTTGTGCAGCTAGAGCTTCTGACGGGGCCGGCCTACCACCAGCCGCCGCCCCAACCCCAGCCGCCGCCCCACCAGCGACGGCGGCAGCCGCCACCCCACCAACGACGGCGGTGCCAGTGATCCTGACGGAATCCAACTTGGGACAGGTGCGTCCTAGCCATGCTTCCTCCCCGTTGGCTAGTTGGCCCAAATTCGGACGCTACACCCATACCGGACATATCGGGAGGGGTGTCAGGCAATTCCGTGAAAGTTCATCCGACGGGGCGTGTCCGCCGACTCAGTCCTTGTCCGATCTGATCCGCTCACGCCCTTCGACCGTAGCGGGACGAGATCTGGCCGAGTTGCCGTGAGACATGAAGGAGATCCGCGCCACCGCGACCGCGTCACGAGGGGACCTTCCGCCGACGACCCCGCCCAGAGAGAACGCGACCCGCTGCCCCGGCACAGGTTGGCGGTGCCCTCCACCACGGCCCGTGCGCACCACCACGCCGCGGGCATGGTGGTGGACGGTGAACTGATGACGGCGCTGGAGAAGGCCGCCGACGAGGAAAGGGGGCTGCACCTAAGGGCAAATCCCCCAGGACAACGGCCCCGGCGACGGCACGCCCGGCAGCAACGGCGACGGCGACGGCGGAGAGCGTCAGTCCGCCTCGTGAGCGGCCCAGCTCGGCCGCCGTCAGCCGGATCCTGCGTCGCAGTCGTAACGCCGGCGTCCGGCAACCCGGAACCTACGGAGTAAAAGATCCAGTTAGGCCCGTTCTGGACCGTTCAATGAGGCTTTTTCATCCCCCTGACGGCAGGGCGCTGGTCACAGCCTGATCGCGA
>NZ_KZ559475.1:299644-326772 GCF_002850745.1 Nonomuraea indica | reverse complement strand
ATCAAGTCCGGCTGGTTGCAACGAGCCTGTGACCTGGCCTTTCAGGATGGAAATGGCTCCCTGCACCGCGCGGGAGGCAGGCGCTCGGTGGGCCCCTCGTGCGAAGGAGAACACCTCCATGCCGCTGCCGAGCGGCGGCACCTGGCCGCCCCAGCACCTCCAGCCGATCTACAACCACTACGGCATGCTCGACGCCTGGTACCAGGGCGACCCCGACCGGCTCGCCGCCATCTACCAAGACCCGACAAGGTCGCAGACGCAGCCGGCCAACCACCCGTGGCAGTACCGCGGCGGCGTCACCGGCTTCATCGGCCGGATGTTCTGGGGCCAGCCGACCCCGCAGGGCGAGAAGCGCTCCAAGCTCCACGTGCCCGTCGCCTCCGACATCGCCACCATGAGCAGCGACCTGCTGTTCTCGGAGCCTCCGTCCATCACCGTGGACAACCCGGCCACACAGGAGCGCATCGACGAGCTACTCCCGAGCCTCCAGGCCACCCTGCTCGAAGGGTCCGAGGTCGGCGCGGCGCTCGGCGGCTACTACCTGCGCACCGTGTGGGACACCCAGGTCGCCGAGAAGCCGTGGCTCGCCGCCGTGCACGCCGACGCAGCCGTCCCCGAGTGGCGATGGGGCCGACTGTGGGCGGTCACGTTCTGGCGGGTCATCGACCAGCCCGACGACAAGACGTGCCTCTTCCACCTGGAGCGGCATGAGCCCGGCGCCATCCTCAACGGCCTCTACCAGGGCTCGATCGGGTCGCTCGGCAAGCAGCTGCCGCTCACCGCCCACCCCGAGACCGCCAGCCTGGCCCGCGTCATCCCGACCGGGTTGACCAGGTGCACGGCGTCGTACATCCCGAACATGCGGCCGAACAGGCTGTGGCGGAACTTCCCGGCCGGCGCCAACCTCGGCCGCTCCGACTTCGACGGGCCCGTCCTGCAGCTCATGGACAGCCTGGACGAGACGTGGACGTCTTGGATGCGCGACATCCGCATCGGCAAGGGCCGCGTCCACGTCCCCTCCTCCTACCTGCAGAGCATGGGCCAGGGGCAGGGCGCGTACTGGGATCCGGACCGCGAGATCTACGAGGCGATGAACGTCCTCGGCGGCGACGACCGCATGGAGATCTCGGCGACGCAGTTCGCGATCCGCGTGGTCGAGCACCGCGACACCGCGGCCGAGCTGCTCGCCGCCATCCTCCGCGCCACCGGCTACAGCGCCCAGTCGTTCGGCCTGTCCGGCGAGGTCGCGATCACCGCGACCGAGGTGGCCGCGAAGGAACGTCGCTCGCTCACCACGCGCGGACGGAAGGCGCTCTACACCTCGCCCGAGCTCGCCCAGGCGATCGAGACCCTCCTCGCGCTGGAGGCCAAGCTCGGCTTCAAGGGCTCCGTCGAACCGGAGCTGCCGACCGTCGTCTTCGGCGACAGCGTCTCGCCGGACATCATGCAGCTCGCGCAGACCGCCGAGCTGATGCGCCGCGCCGAGGCCGCCAGCGACGAGACGCTCGTCCGCATGCTGCACCCGGACTGGGACGAGGACCAGGTGCAGGCCGAGGTGCAGGCGATCGGCGACGCCCGGCCCGACCCCCTCGCCGACCTGGGCGCGTTCGGCCAGCCGCCGGCACCCGGCGACAAACGGCCGGAGGACGACCAGGAGGAGCGGCCGCCGCCCAGGGAGGAGTAGCCGATGGCCGCGCCCACCGTCGACGACCTCGTCACCACGCTGCTCGACCTCTACACCGGGGTCGAGCAACGCATCGCCCGCGACATCGCCACCTCACTCCAGGCCGGGCTCGACTCCCCGGACTGGGCCGCCGACAAGCTCGCCGCCCTCGGCCAGCTGCGACAGCGAACCGAACGCGTCCTCGCCCGGCTCGGCCAGGAGTCCGACGACCGGGTGCGGCAGGTGATCGCGCTCGCGGCGCAGCGCGGCGGTCAGCAAGCTCTGCGCGAGCTGCACATCCAGGCTGACGCGCCGCTCCCGGACCTGGCCCGCATCGTAGAGGCGATCCCGGGCGTCGGCGCCCTGGTACGGCTCGCCCGCGAGCTGGCCCTCACCCTGCGCTCCACCCACGTGCAGATCCTGCGGTGGGCGCTCGACGTCTACCGCGAGGTCATCGCCCGCACCGCGCTGCCCGACGTGCTGCTCGGCGTGCAGACGCGGCGGCAGGCGGCCCAGCGCGCGTGGGAGCAGTTGCTCGACCGCGGCGTGACAGGCTTCCAGGATCGGGCCGGCCGCCGATGGCAGCTCGCCTCTTACGTCGAGATGGCCGTCCGCACCGGCGCCCTCCAGGCCATGCGGCAGGCCCACGCCGACCGCCTGGCCGACGAGGGCGAAGACCTGGTCATCGTGTCGGACTCGCCGCGCGAGTGTGGTCTGTGCCGGCCGTGGGAACGCAAGGTGCTCTCTATCTCAGGGCGTGCCGTCGGCCGTGTCCAGGTGGAACACGCCACCGAGGACCGCATGATGACCGTCACCGTGTCGGCGTCGCTCGCCGCCGCCCGCGTCGCTGGGCTGTTCCACCCGAACTGCACTCACTCCGTCTCGGCGTACCTGCCCGGCGTCACGAAGGTCGGCAGCGCCGACCACGACCCGGCCGGGTACGAGGCGAAGCAACGGCAGCGCGCGATCGAGCGGCATATCCGCCGCTGGAAGCTTCGCGCGGCCGGGGCGATCGACCCGGCCGCCAAGCGCAAGGCCGACGGCAAGGTGCGCAAGTGGCAAACCGCCCTACGGCAGCACATCGCCGAGCACGGCCTCAAGCGCTTGAGATATCGCGAGCAGGTCGGCCGAGCCCGCTGAAGTTCCGCCACCACCGTGGCGGCCGGCCCGCACGGGCCACCCCACCGATCCCGCACGGGAGAGTCACGCATGTCCGAGAACACCCCCGAGCAGCCCACACCCGCCACCGGCGACCCGAACACTCCTCCGCCGGCGCCGCCCGCCGACCAGCAGCCGCCCGCGCCTCCTGCACAGGAGACCGAGGTCGACTGGAAGGCGATGGCTCGCCAGTGGGAGAAGCGCGCCAAGGAGAACAGCAAGGCCGCCGACGAGCTCGACAAGCTGCGCAAGGCCAGCATGTCCGAGCAGGAGAAGGCCGTCGCCGAAGCCGAGGCACGCGGCAAGACCACGGCCGCGCAGGAGTACGGCCACCGCCTGGCCGCCGCCGAGTTCCGGGCAGCCGTCGCAGCCAAGGGGCTCAACCTCGGCGAGGCTGCCGACCTCATCGACAGCACGAGGTTCGTGGACGACAAGGGCGACGTCGACGAGCAGGCGATCAGGAAGGCCGTCGACAAGCTGTCCAAGATCCTTACCCCGAAGGCCCCATCGTCGTCGGGCGGTGACTTCGGTGGCGGCAACGGCGGCGGCACCCCGCCCAAGAACCTCGACGCCCAGATCGCCGAGGCGCGCGCCAAGGGCGACTGGCGGCTGGTCATGCGGCTGGAGAACAGCAAGCTCGCCGCCGCTGAAGCACAGCAGTAACCACCAACGGGCAGGCGGCCCAGCGCCGCGCCCCCAACCAGACAAGGAGTGACCCATGGCTGGGATCACCGCGCTGGGCACGACCTACAACCTGCCCAACTACACCGGCATCCTCCACCAGCTCACCCCGTCCGACACCCCGTTCTTCTCCGCCATCGGCGGCCTGTCCGGTGGCGGCCAGACCGACTCCATCGAGTTCGAGTGGCAGACTTTCGACCTGCGGACGGCCGCACAGACGACCCGCGTCGAGGGTGCAGAGGCGCCCACGGAGGAGGAGCGCGTCCGGGCGAACGTGTCCAACATCGTCCAGATCCACCAGGAGACGGTGGGCGTCTCCTGGACGAAGCTCGCCGCGACTCAGGCGAAGGCCGGCATCAACAGCTCCGAGCGCAACACCATCGTCAACGAGCTCGACTGGCAGGTCGAGCAGATGCTGAAGCAGATGGTCCGCGACATCGAGTTCAGCTTCATCCAGGGCACCTACGCCAAGCCGGCCAACAACACCACTGCGCGGCAGACGCGCGGCATCCTGCCCGCGATCACCACGAACGTGATCACCAACGGCACCGCCGCTGCGCTGAGCGAGGACATGGTGCTCGACCTGCTCCAGATGGTGTGGGAGAACGGCGGCATCCAGGAGGCCGACACCGCCACCATCATGGTCAACGCCTTCCAGAAGCGGCAGCTGACCAACATCTTCATCACGCAGAAGAACTACCAGGAGGTCAGCCGCACCGTCGGCGGCGTCCGTGTCACCCAGATCGAGACCGACTTCGGCACGCTCAACATCATGCTGAACAGGCACATGCCCACCGCGCAGCTCGCGGTGGTCTCGCTGGAGCAGTGCATGCCGGTCTTCCAGGAGGTCCCGGGTAAGGGCCACTTCTTCGCTCAGCCGCTGGCCCTTACCGGTGCGAAGGAGCGGACCATGCTGTACGGCGAGGTGGGGCTCATGTACGGCAACGAGAAGGCTCACGGCAAGATCACCGGCCTGACCACCAGCTGACATGCCGACCTTCACCAGCGGGCGCTACCCGCACATGCAGGTCAACACCGTCCACGGCGTCGTGCGCTTCCGAGACGGCCGCGCCGAGGTGACCGAGGAGCAGGCCAATGTGCTGCGCGCCATGGACGCGGAGTACCAGCTGGCCGAGGAGAACGTGGGGGCGGATGGCCACGGGGCCGCCCCCACCACTCCCAAGAGGCGCACCACCAGGACCAAGGAGTAGTCGATGGCGCGCACAGCAGTCGCGGTCACCACGATGACGGAGGCCGGCATCAACCCGGCCGCCGTCGACGTGGCCGCCCAGCTCACCGACGGCAACAGCTTCCCCTGGGCGCCGCACCGGTTCGTGTTCGTGCTCAACGGCGACGACGCCGCGGTGACGCCCACCTTCGTCAACCCGTCCACCGTCGGCCCGTCCAACCTGGCGGTCGCCGACCTGCCCGGCGCGAGCATCCCGCCCGGCGAGTACAAGGTCTACGGCCCGTTCGACCCGTCGTACCGGCAGGCGGACGGATCGGTGTGGATCGACTGGGCCGGGACCACCCCGGCCAACGTCACGGTCGCTGTCCTCGACGCGGCCTGACCCTGCAAGCGTGCGGGTGGGCCGGGTTCGTGAGGGTGCGCTGCCCGCCCGCGCTTACACCACCACCTCGTGAGGGGGTACAGCATGGCGTACGCGACCGTCGACGACCTGGTGCCCACCTACGTCTCCTCGGCTCCGGCCAACGTGGAGCTGCTGTTGACGCGTGCCTCCCGCGCGGTCGACCGGGCGCTCCTGGCTGCCGTGTACGACGTTGACGACCCCGACGTGGTGACCGCGTTGCGGGACGCCACCTGCGAGCAGGTCGCTGCCTGGGTGGAGGCCGGCGAGACCGGCACCGGCGCCTCGGCGGAGTACGGGGACGTGCAGATCGGCTCCGTACGGTTGGCCCGCGGCACGCGCGGCTCCTCGAACGGCGGGGCGGGTGGTGGAGGCTCGGCCGCCACTCGCCTCGCACCACAGGCATGGGCGGTCCTGCAGCAGGCGCGGCTGACGGGCCACGAGCCGTTCACCTACCCCATGCACGGGCCGGGCGATGGGTAGCGTTCCGGCCTTCCTCCTTCGTCACACCGTGACGATCGAGCCCTGCGAGGGAGAGGGCCCGTTCGGCGCCGAGTACGGCGACCCGGTGGTGGTGCGCTGCTTCGTCGACGACCGCCTCCAGAAGGTGCTCAACAACGAGGGCGAGGAGATCGTCGCCCGCACCGTCATCTACATGCCGCTCGACACCACATGCCCGGTCGGCTCCAGGGTCACGGTGAACGATCGCCAGGCGCTCGTCATCGCGGCTCTGCGGCGGGACGGCGGCGGCCTCCCCACCCCCGACCACCTGGAGGTGGCGCTGCAGTGACCAGAGCACGCCTCAAGCTGAACACGAAGCAGATCAAGGCGAGGGAGCGCGCCGGTGCGGTCCGCGGACTACGTAAGGCCGTCAACCACCTGCACGACGTCTCCACCGCGGTAGCGCCGATCGAGGAGTCGACGCTCATCAACAGCGCGGTGCCGAGCGTGGACGCCGCCAACCTGCGGGGCGCCGTCTCATACGACACCGTCTACGCCGTCCGCCAGCACGAAGAGCTGACCTGGCGGCACGACCCGGGCCGGCAGGCCAAGTACCTGGAGGAGCCGCTCAACACCGAGTCGCAGACGATGCTGGCGCTGGTCGCGGCGCAGATCCGGCGGGCGCTCCGCTAGCAGTACCACTTGCCGCGGCAGAACCGCGATTCGCCTCCGTCGTTGTCACCGATGTTCACGTCGAAGTCGGTGTTGCCGTTGTCCGTGCCGGTTGTGCCACCGTCGAGGTTGTAGCCGATCACGAGACGGATCTTCTGCCCGAGCTTCAACGGTTTGCCTGGCTTCGGCGACTGCGCGATCACCAGGTCCTTGCCGTACGGCACCTTCTTACTCTGCTGGGATTCGTTCTCGACGGCAGCCTCGACCGGCTTGAAGAACCGCTCCGCCTTCGCCTCCGTCCAGCCGATGACCTTGGGCATCTTCTTCCACTTGCCGTACCAGGCTCGCTCTTCGCCGGTCGCCCAGGTGACGGCGACCTCGCCGAACTTCTCCACGACGGCGCCGGGCTTGGGCGACATGCGGAACACGATGCAGTCGGTCTTGTCGTCGCATGAGGCGATGGGTCCGATGCCCTGGTCGTCGATCCGCACATCCATCGACCGGCCGGTGTTCTCGACCTCGGTGAGGGTCTTGCCGACCAGGTCGGGGAGACCCGCAGCGCGAGCGGTTTCGGCGACTTTGGCAGCTTTCGTCGACTCGGATTCGTAGCCGAACAGCTGCATGCAGCCGCCGACAATCGCGAGCCCGACGAACGCTGTGAGACAGCCGGCGGCCTTGGAGTTGCTTGCCATGGTGCGCTCCCGTGCTGGTTTGGATCGGTCCCCGAGCCGTCACGGTAAACGCACGAGTGGCATAGATAGTGGCCAACCGCCGGAATTCCCTTTACGTGCGATGACGGAACTAGGCATTCGGGCCAGCACAAATCCGGGAGGCGATTGACAATGACGCTCCTGGAGGAATTCCAGCAGTTCATCACCGCGATGAATCTCGACCTCGGGCCCGTCCTCAGCACGAAGATGCCGGCCAGCCCTGACCGGTGCGTCGTCCTGGCCCGCTACGGCGGCCCCGAATCGCTCCTGGCCGACAACTACGACGAGCCGCGCATCCAAGCCCGCGTGCGCGGCCCGGCGGCCGACGTCCGGGTCGCCGAGCGCGACGCCGAGCTCATCTACGACCGGCTCAACGGGCTCGGCACGGTGACGCTACCGGGCGGCACGTGGCTGCAACTGGCCGTCGCCCTCCAGGCCGGGCCAGTCTTCATCGGCGTCGACGCCAACCAGCGCCCCGAGTACACCGTCAACCTCCGCTGCGACGTCAGCAGGACCAGCACGAACAGGAGTAACCCGGCATGACCGCAGTGAAGATCAACGCGAGGGACATCATCGTCCAGATCGAGGACGACACCCCCGAAAGCTGGCTCGCCATCGAGCACCTCGCCTCCGTCACCATCAACCGCGGCGAGAACGAAGAGACCGCGGACACGACCGACTACGACTCCGACGGCGCGTACGAGCAGGACATCATGCAGCGCGGCGCCAACATGGCGCTGGCCGGCCTGGAGCTGAAGGACCACCTGACCGGCGTCCTCCTGCCCGGCCGGGCCCGCGTGGAGGAGATGGCCGGCGAGGACAAGGTCGGCTACGACTCCCACGCGAGGATCCGCTTCCGGCACCCGATGGACACCCAGTGGAAGGTGTGGGACTGCACCGTCAGCGTGGGCGAGACCGGCGGCGAGACGAACGCCAAGTCGGCCTGGGCCGCGACCATCACGAAGAGCGGTAAGACCACCACGGCGGCGGTGGCCTGACCATGTCGAACACCGAGCCACTCGACAACGAGCACGACGAGGACCTGGTCAACGACGAGGTCGCAGAGACACAGTCGTGGGACGACTTCTGGGCCGAAGTCCAGCGCGCCGAGCAGGCCGCCCGAACCGGCCCGCCGACCCAGATCATCCGCGGCGTCGAAGTTCGGGTGCCGCACGATCTGCCGCTGCTGTTCGAGCGGAAGGTCGACCAGCTCCGCGACTCCGGCGACGAGGATGCGTTCGCGGAGCTGCTGGCCGACCTGTTCGGTGCCGACGTGCTCGACGCCTGGACCGAGGCGGGCATGATGGCGCGCGAGTTCCAGGTGGTCCTCGCCTGGGGCATGGCCAACGGCAAGGGCCGCGAGATGTCGTTCCGCGAGGCGTACGAGCTCGTCGTCGCCCAGGACGGTGACGAGGGAAAAGGGAAGAGCTCGACCCGCACGAACGCCAGATCCGGCGGCACTGGTGGGCGATCGAAGCGGACTTCCGCCGCGAATACCAGCTCACGCCGAAAGCGATAGGTCAGCTCACCCGCCGGCAGTTCCACAACCTCCTGGCCGGCCTGTCACCGCACGCCATCTACCGGCACATCGTCGCCAACGAGCCGCTCGAGTTGTCGGGCGAGCAGGCCCAGTCGTACCTCAACACCCTCTGATCCAGCATGCGAGAGGTGGTGACCTCTCGTGAGCATGACGGTGGGCGAGCTGGTCGGTTTCATCGACCTGGAGGACCGCGGGTTCGATCGTGGTCTGGCGCGGGCCGAGGGGCAGCTGCAGCGACTCGACTCCGTCACCACCTCCAGGACCGGCAGCATCGAGTCCACGGTGACGGCCGCGTTCGCCAACGTCTCTCGGGCGATCGGCGACGGGATGGACCCCGACGAAGCCCTTCGTGACTTGTCCCGGCTGCTCGACGGCGTGGAGAACGCGCTCGACGAGGCCGAGCGGCGGGCTGGGGCTGGCGGGGAGCGGGCGGGCGAGGCGTTCGTGCGTGGCGCTGACGGCCGCCTCCGTGACGCCCGCGGCCGGTTCGTCAAGGAGGGTTCCGGCCTGTTCGACGGGCTGGCCGACGGCGCGGAGCGCTCCGCTGGCTTGATCGGGAAGGCGTTCGATGGCGCTCTGAGCGTGATCGGCAAGGGCGGGCCCGCGAACGTGGCGCTCTTGGTGGGGGCCATCGGGGCGCTGCCGACCGTGGCGAACCTCGCTGCGGCCGGCATCGTGACCGCTGTGGGCGGCGCGCTGCTCGCTGTCGGGTTGAAGGCCGCCGCTGGCGCGGATCAGGTGCGTCACGCCTGGTCGGAGCTGGGCGACGACCTCAAACGGGAGCTCGCCGACGCTGCCCAGCCGTTGGAGGGCAGCCTGCTCCGTGCCGCGGACGTGGCCGAGCGCACCTTCCGCCGGTTGAAGCCCAGCCTGGCGCGGATCTTCGAGGACCTCGTCCCTGACGTGGACCGCTTCATCGCGAAGGTCGGCGAGGGGGTCGGGCGGCTCGGCCCGACGCTGGAGCGGCTCGGCGACTCGTTCGGTGATGTGCTGTCCGAGCTGGGCGACCGCATGCCCGCGATCATCGACAACGTCAGCCAAACCCTCGACACGTTCTCGGCCATGATGGACGAGGACCCGCAGATGCTGGCCAACCTGGTCGAGGACGCCTCCGAGCTGCTCAAGGTCGGCGCGGAGGTGCTGGCGTGGGCCGATGACATCAAGGCGGCGCTCATGCTGCCGATCGACTCCAGTGTAGCTTCGAA
This sequence comes from Nonomuraea indica, assembly GCF_002850745.1. Classification (GTDB taxonomy): domain Bacteria; phylum Actinomycetota; class Actinomycetes; order Streptosporangiales; family Streptosporangiaceae; genus Nonomuraea; species Nonomuraea indica. Next base: position 317,113 of record NZ_KZ559475.1, on the reverse strand, counting down.
CAAGCTGTTCGAGGCGATGTTCGGGCAGGACCCTGACGCGTTGATCGCCGACATGGAGCGGCTGCCGGGCATGATCGCGCGTGTCGAGGCCGACGTCACCAAGGGCATTGATGCGATGCGCGGCCTGGGGGACAGCGGGAACGAGGCGGCATCCGGGGTGCGCAACCTGAACGACGCCCTGGAAGAGATGTTCGACCCGGCTGCGAAAGCGTTGGATGCGGAGATCCGGCTCAAGGCCGCGCTGAAGGAGGCCGCGCAGGCGGCCAAGGACAAGAAGACGACTGAGGTTGACCGGCTGCGGTCTGTGCAAGATTTGACGGGAGCGATCGCTGACGCGGCCAAGGCTGAGTCGGAGAGGACCGGCAAGACGACGGAGGCCAGCCGCGCGTTCGCGGATCAGCTTCCGAAGCTTGTGGAGTGGGCAGGCAAGAACGACGCGGCCCGGGACGCGGTGGCCGGGCTCGGCAACAGCCTGGGTGTGACGATCAAGCGGACGGACGACGGCAAGATCGCGTTCGACCGATTCGGCAAGGCAGTGGTCACCCTTCCGAACGGCAAGACGGTCAAGGTCGACGCTGACACGGCGAAGGCGTTGGCCGCCCTCAACACCACCAAGGGCAAGATCGGCGAGGTCAAGGACAAGAACGTCAAGGTCAACGCCGACACCAGCAAGGCGGTCTCAGAGGTCGGCAAGGTCAAGACCGGACTGAACGGGCTCAACGGTGACGCCCACAAGGCAGGCCAAGACCTGGGCGCGGGCCTGACTGCAGGCATTCGCAGCATGATCGGTGACGCCATCGCGGCGGCGAAGAGTCTCGCCTCGGCAGCCCTCAAGGGAGCCAAGGACTTCCTCGGCATCAAGTCCCCGTCCACCGTGATGGCGGAAGTCGGCCGCTGGACCGTGAAGGGGCTCATCGTCGGCCTCACCGAGGAGGAAGGCCGCGCGGTCGACGCCGTCAAGCAGATGGTCGACAAGATCAAGGAGGCGTTCAAGTCCCAGCCGGACGTCGCCGACGGCCTGGTCAAGTTCGTGTCGATCGGCAACGACTCGCTGACAGCGCTGGCCAAGCAGCGCGAGGACCTGGTGAACCGGCTGGCCGCCGCGAAGGAGATGGCCAAGCAGGTCGCTGGTTCCGCTCAGGAGTGGGCCAGCATCACCGGGCTGAACGCCGAGGACTTCACCGGCGCCGGGGACATGGCCGAGGAACTACGGAACAAGGCATCCGCGATCAACAACTTCGCCAACAACATCAAGACCCTCGCAGCGCGCGGCCTGAACAAGAAGGTCATCCAGGACATCATCGACGCCGGGGTGGAGAAGGGCGCCACCTTCGCAGAGATGCTGGTCGGCTCGGACGGGTCGGAGATTAAGGCGCTGAACAAGGCCCAGGCCGCCGTCGACAAGGCCAGCAAGAAGCTCGGCAAGGCGTCGGCGGACGCGATGTATGACACCGGCAAGAAGGCCGGTGAGGGCTATCTGAAGGGTCTGCAGGAGAGCCTGGCGAAGCTGGACAAGGAGATGGAGAAGATCGTCAAGGCCCTGGTCGCGGCGATCAAGAAACAGCTCAAGATCAAATCCCCTTCACAGGTGTTCGCCGAGATCGGCGAGTTCACCATGCAGGGCCTCGTCGTCGGCATGGACTCCATGGCCGCGTCCGTCGTCAGCTCGGCCGAAGCCATCGCCAAGCAGGCGGCAGCCGCGGCCCACACCGCCGGCGGCGGCATGGCAGGGCCGTTCCCGCAGACGCAGTTCGGCGAGCAGGTCGGCAGCTCGGCCGAGGGCACGTGGCTACCCGCCACCGCCAGAGGCGGCTCGGCCGGCGCGGGCAGCTCGACCGGCACGATCGTCCAAGTCGACATGACCGGGGCGACCATCCGCGAGGAGGCGGACGTACCCAAGCTGGCCGCCGAATTCGGCTTCAAAATCGCCGCGCACGGCTGAACCGCAGGAGGACCCCCATGTCGCAGATCCAGCCGTCCGGCATCGCCGAGCTCGCCCAGCTGCGCCGGATGCTGGCCGCGCGGCACGACCGCCGCGCTGGCGCCCCATCAACGCGGAACGTGGTCACCGGCTACCGCGACCACCGGGGCCGCCCGGTCAAGGTGACCGTCGACCAGCTGGGCAACATCGTGCACGAGCGGTGGACCGGCCAGGACGCATTCGTATTCCTCCCCCTCATCCGGGTGAGGCGGCACATTGAGGAGGTGCGGTGAACGGAGTCATGCAGCCGGGGCCGCGGAAAACGGCCCGCCAGCTCCGCGACGAACTCGCCGTGGTCGAGGCGTGCGAGCCCATCCAGCAGGCCCACCAGGAGGCCAAGACGGCGTACGCGGAGGCGTTGAAGTCCGGCGACCCGCAGGCCATCACCGCCGCGAAGGCCACCAAGGAGCAGACCGCAGTGCGGCTGAACGAGACCCGGCAGTGGCTGCGCGCGGAGGCAGCCGTCGCCCATCTCACACACCAGCTGGCCACCCCGGGCCGGCGGCCGGCTGAACAGCAGGCCTCGATGGAGGCCCAGCTCGCCCACCTGGAGCAGCTCGTCGTGCCCATCCGCGAGGCCCTCGCCGCGTTCCCGGCACGGGTGCCGGACGTGGTCGTCGAGGAGCCGGGATCCGCGCGGGTGACCCTGCCGACGGTGCAGGCCCGCAAGAAGGGCGGTCAGTAGACATGGCGTCTGGTCTGTACATCTCCACCTTGCAGGACACCCTCGACGTCACCCAGAGCGGTTTCAACTGGGAGCTGGAGACCCACCGGTGGGCCCTCTACAACTCCTCCAAGACCCCGAACTACAACGACGACATCACCTACTCCACGGTGAACGAGATCGCGGGCACCGGGTACGTGGCCGGCGGGGAGCTCGTCACGGGCACCACGTTCTCCAAGTCGGGTGGGACGCTGACGTACGACTCCGACCCGGTCCAGTGGACGTCCAGCACGCTGACCGGGGTGCGGCACGTCGACCAGTACGCCGCCGCGATCGCCGGTGACCCGCTGATGATCGGCTTCGATCTCGGCACCTCGTACAACACGTCGGACGGGACGCTGCTCCTGACCCCCAACGTCAGCGGCCTGCTGGCGTTCGACGGCACCCCATAGCCAGACCCGCGTTGGCGGTGTCCGCCTGTACCTGACGAGAGAAGGGGGGCGGGCATGGCCATCGCCATCCACGGGTCCTCGCCGGCGCTGATATCCCAGGCCGACGCCAGCGTCACCACGGCGGCGTTCTCGCCGCCGGCCGACAGCGTGCTGGTGGCCATGGTGCTGGCGTACTCCGGGAGCGCTCAGCCCGCTGTGTCGGGCGGCGGGCTGACCTGGACCCGGCGTGTCCGGCAGAACAGCACCGGTAGCGCCACCTACGCCGAGATTTGGACGGCGCCCTGCCCGGCTGGGGCCACGAACATCACGGTCACCGCGACAGGCAACGACGTCAACTTCCCCAGCACGGCGCTCAAAGTCGACGTGGTCACCGGGGCGTCCCTCGCGGCGCCGGCCGGGAACAGCGGGACGGGCACGAGCACGACGAACGTGATCAACCCGACTGGGTACACCAGCTCACAGGCGGGCAGCCGGGGCTTCATCGCCGCCACCTCCGGTGACGGGGCGGCGCCCAGCTCGACCGATGACGAGGTCGCGTTCGTCGACTCGAACGGGCACGCGGGATTGATGGCGCGCAAGGCCGCCAACACCGCATCGGCGGGGACCGCGGTCACCTTCAACCTGGACGCGTCCGGGACTGGTTCCGCCGACTGGCGGTGGGCCGCGCTGGAGATCCGGCCCGGCTCCGTCGACGCCTCCGCCGACATGCCGTCCGTCTCGGTCCCGGCCACGCCCACCCCGCCCAGCGTCCGCATTGACGCCGACGTCACCACCGCCACGGTGGCCGTGGCCGCGTCGCCGCTGCCGCTGGGAGCTTCCGCGGGCGCGGGCGCGGGCGCGGGCCTGCCGTCGATCGCCGTCCCTGCCGCCGTACAGACACTCTCTGTCACCACGGAGAACGCCGAGATCGTCAACGTCGGCCCCCTCGTCGTCCCGGCCACGCCACTGCAGTTGGACGCCTCGGCCGGCGCGAGCGTCAACCTGCCGGCGGCGGCCGTGCCCGTCACGGTGCCGCAGCTGGACGTCCGATCGGACGCCACCGTGATGCTGCCCTTCGTCTCCGTCGGGGTACAGGTCCCGCTCCCCCGGGTCACGGTGCCGGTTCTGCCCGGCGACGCGATGGACGGCGCCGCAGGCCAGATCGAATTCAACGGCACGGTGCTCGGCCGGACCACTCCCTACCGGTGGATCAACCTGGCCGGATGGCGGGACAAACCGTCGATCGACTCCGGGAACGTCCCCCGCGCGTCACGGCATGGATCCTGGCGCGGCCGGCCGCTCCTGCAGGAACGGATCGTCTTGTGGACTGCGCAGCTGCGCACGTCCCGCGACGAGGTCGAGGCCGCGGTCAACGCGTTGGAGCAGGCGCTGCCGGTCGAGGAAGACGAGACAGAGCGGCCCCTAGTCATCAACGACTTGGGAACCCCCTATCTGATCTACGGCCGGATCGACAAGCACACACTCGACCAGAGCAAACGGCTCCGCCTCGGCCTGGCGCCGCTCGTCCTGCAGTGGGTGTGCTCCGATCCCCGGCGGTACAACATCAACAGCACGGGCGTGACGATCCCGGTCGGCGACGAAGCCGAGATCAGCAACGCCGGCAACACCGCCACTCACCCGATCTTGCGCGTCCACGGGCCGGCCACCACTCCGGTGGTGGTCAACGAGACCATGTCCCGGCAGGTCGGCTTCGCAGTCACCCTGCTCGCTGGGGAGCAGCTGGTCATCGACTGCGACCGGGGCACCGCGACCGTCGACGGCGAGGACGTGATGAGCACCCTCACCGGCGCATCGGTGCATCCCAGCGACTTCGTGCTCGGCCGCGGCACCAACCTCGTCAGCCACTCCACGACAGCAGGCGGGGCCGAGGTCGACGTGCTCTACCGGGACGCCTGGGCCTGATCAACGACCAGATCTTGGGGGTGGTGCCGCGTGCCCGCTACCGTCGTCTCCACCAGCTCCGGATCGGGGTTCGGCACGATCACCGCTCCCCGCCCGGCCGACGTCGCCGCAGGGGACGTGCTGTTCGCTGTCCACTCCACCACCGCCGACTACGCCGGCGTGTCAGCTCCATCGGGATGGACGCTCACGGCGAGCATCCCCGACGCCTTCTTCGGGCTGTTGTGGACCCGCGTCTGGCGGCGCACTGTCGCCGCCTCCGAACCCGCCTCGTACGCCTTCCCGCAGCCTTCCGGCGCGGCCGGCACCGTGATGGTGACCGCAGTCGCCGACGCCGACCTGTCCAAGCAGATCCGTATCGCGATTCTGCAGAACGCCGAAGAGACCTCAGTCGTCACCACCCCGTCGGTGACGCCTGCCGCGGCCGAGCACCTGGAGATCCGGTTCGCCGTCTCCCGCACGAGCAGCGCGACCGTCACCCTGTCCGCACCGTCCGGCTACGCGATGCGCGGCCAGGTCAAGCTCGCCTCCCGGGCCACCTCGGCGGTCGCTTCCCGGCTCATCAACAGCAGCAGCGCCTCGGGCAGCAAGACGTTCGCCATCTCGGGCGACAACTCGGGCGTCAGCCACGGCGTCACCATCAGCATCGCCTCGGGCAGCTCGGAGCCGGAGGTGCCGCCGACACCGCCGTTCACCCCCGGCCAGGGATCCGGCAAGTACCAGTACGTTTTCCGCAGGCTGCTCGACCGCGCCTACCTCGGCCACCTCGACTTGTCCGGCGTCAGCTTCGAGAAGCGGGTGTCGTCGGCGGGCACGTTCGGCGGGCAGGTGCCGATCACCAACACCGACATCGGCGACCAGATCGACGCCATCATCCCCCGGGACCGTGCCACGCTGAACCGCGGCCCCGGCGTCATCTCCGTCGAGGTGCTGCGCGAGGGCCAATACTGGGGCGAGTACTGGATCACCGGCTACACCCTGCGCAAAGACCGCCGCAAAGGCCCTGTCCTGTCGCTGCGCGGATCGACGGTGGACGCCTACTTCCAGCACGTCCTCCTACGCGAGACCCTCACCTTCACCAACCAGGACCAGATCGACATCGCCCGATCCCTCCTGGAGTCCATGCAAGCCCAGGACCACGCCGACCTCAACCTCGTGCTCCAGCCGGGCACATCCGGGCAGCTGCGAGACCGCACCTACAAGCCCGCCGACGGTGCCACCTACGGGCAGCGATTGACCGAGCTGGGCGAAGTCATCAACGGCTTCGAGTCGACGGTCAACACCGTCGCGGGACCATCCGGCCTGGAGCGGCAATGGGCGTGGGGCGCCCCCACACTCGGCGACGAGAATGCAGAGCACGTGTTCGGGTCCGGCTACCACGGCGGTGACGTCCTCGACTGGGGGTACGAAGTCGACGGGCTGAAGGGCGGCACCTTCTGGCAAGCCCGCGGTGACACCCCACAGTCCGACGCCTCCACCGAGGCCGTGCCGCTGCTGTCGGCCGTCTACGAGGCCACCGCGCACACAGCAGCCGGATGGCCGAGAATCGACCGGCTCGTGGACCGGCCTGGCGTCGTCGTACAGCAGACGCTGGAGGACTACGCCGCCGGCTGGGCGGAGCGCAAGTCCGGCGCGGTCACCGTGTTCTCCGTGACCGTGGCGATCGGTGAACAGCCGAGCTTCACACCGAACAACCTCGGCGACACCGCCCGGTTCGTCATGTCGGACGAGTGGCACAAGCGCACCGGCATGGGCGCCGGCGTCAACGCCCGGCACCGAATCATCGGCTGCCGCGTCGTCCCCATCGGCCGGGACCACGGCAAGGACGAGATGGAACTCATCGTCGAATCAGCGGAGGTGACCTGATGGACCGCGACCAGCGCCCAGCGAACGTGTTCCAGGACATCCGCGACCTGCAACGCGACGTGAAGGATGCCCAGGGCGCCGCACCCCGCCGCCCTGCGCTGATCGAAGCCAGCGCCGGGTGGGTGATGCGGCACCGCTCCACACCACCCACGCCGCCCGCCGGCGACATCCACATCTACGCCCAGAACGGCCGCCTGTGGGTGAACAGCTCCCTCGGACAGCAGATGCTGCAGCCGCAGCTGCCGTTCCCGAAAGCTGACCTGGTGGAGGTTGGCGTCGTCAGCATCCCCAACGCGCCCGCCACCTACGACCAAGCCCACAGCGCCACGCTGCGAAGCATGATCTTCGTCCTCAACAACGCGCTCACCGCGCTGATCGCCACCATGCGGGCCAACGGCCTGATGAACAACTTCTGAATCGTGGCCCGCCCGCGTCGAGGCCTGGGTGTGCGCCTCGAAAGGGAGGCGCGGGCGGGCCACCCCTTCACCTATCCACCACGGCGCCCCCGCCGTCCAACCACGAACGGAGGGCGCGCGTTGACTGAGCAGGAGTCCGTCACCCTGGCCGTCGCCAAGCTCTCAGAGATCACGGCTGTCGGGATCGCCGAGATCAAGGGCAGCCTGGCCCTGCTCGTGCAGCGTGCTGACCACGCCGACCGCCGCGTGGACGAGCTGTCCGCCCGGCAGGAGCGTGAGCACCAGGAGCTCGCCGACTTCGTGGCCGCCCAGGAGGTCCGGCTCCGAGCGTTGGAGAACGACCGCGCCGGCCGGGCCGAGGTTCAGTCCGCTTCTGGCCGCCGGGCCGTGTGGATCTCCATCGTGATCGCGGCGATCGGCCTGGCCATCACGATCGTCGTCACCCTGCTCAACGCCCGATGAGGAGACCCGCCATGACCCCAGAGCCTGTCCAGCCACCGCCGCTCAACCGCGCCGAGGCCACCCCCGGCGACGGCGACCAGGACGTCTCACAGGACCCCGACACGGTGTACGAGAGCGAGGTGGCCGATGACGAGCAGGCGTGACCGGTTCCTGGCCATCGCCCGTCGCGAGCTCGGCACCCGCGAGCGCGCCGACGGCACATCGAAGTACGGCTCGTGGTACGCCCGTACGAAGCCCGCGCCCGGGTTCGCGGCCGGCGCGTGGTGCCAGATGTTCACCGCCTGGTGCGCCCACGCCGCGGGCATCCCCGAGGCCGCGTTCCCGCGCATGGCCTACACGCCGTACGCCGTGCGCTGGTTCAAGGACAACGGCCGGTGGGGCACCAGACCCAAGGTCGGTGCGCTGGTCTACTTCAACTTCCCCGGCGGCGGCGACGCGGTGGACCACGTCGAGATCGTCGAGGCGATCCGCGCCGACGGGTCCATCGTCACCATCGGCGGCAACGTGTCCAACCAGGTCAAGCGGCTGGTGCGCCGCTCCAACATCGCCGGATACGGCTACCCCGACTACTCCGAGCCCGCACCGCCCAAGCCGTCGAAGCCGAAGCCCGACCCGGATCCCATGGAGGCGATCGTGCGCAAGCTCCCGCATCTGAAGCTCGGCGACGGCAAGAGGGACGACGACCACCTGAAGTGGGACGTCAAGACCCTCCACAAGCTGCTGGAGGCGCGCGACTGCGCGAACCTCGACGGCGTCGACGACACCGAGTACACCCAGGCGCACGCTGACGGCGTGCGAGCCATCCAGCAGGACGCGGGCCTGCCGCAGACGGGCCGCCCGGATCTGACGACGTGGGCCGCGCTCCTGCGCGTCCTGTAGCCGCCCCTTCCTCAAGTCGTCCCGGCCACCGTGATGTGTGAGCCGGGCTGAACGTGTGTCCATGTCCCCGAGCACAGGAGCTCCCGTGCTGAAGAAGATCGCCCCCCTCGCCGCGCTCGGCGTCGTCCTGCTGGGCGGCGCGGGCGTCGCCGCCGCCTCCGTGGCCGCAAAGGAGCCCGCCAAGGCCTACGGCGTGTGCGTCTCGACGACCGGCGCGGTGCGCGTCCTGGAGGCCAAGAACCTGCCCAAGTCGCGCCACGGCAAGTGCAAGAGCGGCGAGCGGCGCGTCCTCCTCCCCGGCGTCGACGGCGTCCCCAAGCCGTTCACGATGCCGGCCAAGATGCAGTTCACCTTCGACGGCGTCACCGCGGTGTGCACCCGCGGCAAGGACACGGCCGCCGGCGTCCCGGCGTACGCCTGCGCCCGGCCGACGGCCAGCCCGTCGCCCACCCCCACCTCCTGACGCCCCAGCGTCACCCCGCCCCGGAGCCGCCCGGCTCGGGGCTTCCGCATCCCCCGAAGGAGGAGACGATGCACGCAGAGCCCGTCAGCTACAGCAGGCCCAAGGTCGAGTCCAAGGTCAAGGCCAGCACCGCAGGCGCCTACCTCGGCCTGCTCGCGATCCTGGCCCCGCTGCAGGCCGTCCAGAGCGACCTGGACCTGATCGCGTTCCTGCCCGACTGGCTGGAGACCCTCGCCATCCCGCTCCTGCCGGGCCTGGTCACCTACGTGTCCGGCTACGTGGCCAAGCACGAGCCACGGCCGGACCTGCCCGCCTCCCAGCGGTAGCCCTTATAGGCGAGCAGCCCCCGTCCCCTCCACATCGGAGGAGGCGGGGGCTCCTTTGTCGTGCCCTTGAGCGCTACAGGCCGATGCCCTTCGACACGGCATTGCCAGCCACGCCAAGGACGATGCTCCAGCCGGTGGTACCAGCCCAGCTGGCCATTTGCTTGAGACGCCCCCGCTTCTCCTCATCGGGCTCCGCCTCGGCAGCGGCCTCCAGCCCGTCAATGAACTGCTTGGCCAGGCTCTCCGGCGTGGGCCAGGTACCGACTGTCCGTCGGGCATGACCAGTGATGCTGTGCACCAGCCCGATCTCCCGACGGGCCATGGTCGAGGTATCGGTGTAGCGAAAGAAGGGGGGATTCTCGTGGCTTAACGCCGTCAGGGCCTTCTGAACCACCTCGTACTCGAAGCCCGTGTGCTCGGCGATCTGGCTCCACTCCGCACGGCCCTGGTTGTCGTCGGCAAGCTCGACGATCGCCTTGAGGACGGGCAGGTCCCGGGTCTCCCAAGTCATGAGCGTCTCCTTCCGTTCGTTGCTGTGACGCTTCGCTACTAGCGTGACAGGGAGGACGTTTCGGTTGTTAGCGTGCCGCCATCAGCCGCGCGTAGCCTGGGATACTGGCGTCCGGCCGTGGGGAAGCGGCCGGGCGCCCTCTCAGCGGCTGATCGACCAGGTGCCGTCCGCCGTGATCGCGGCGTAGCGGGTGCCGGCGGGGAGAGCGACGCGCCCCCGGTAGTCGCCGATCTTGTTGACGAGCAGATCCCGGGCGCGGCCGCGGCTGTCCAGGGCCCAGATGATGAAGTTGGAGTCGCCGCTGTGGCGGATCGTCAGCCGGCGCACGCCCTTGCTCGGCGAGGTGAGCCGCAGCACGTCCGCGCCGGTGCCCTTGGCCTTGATCGCCCAGTAGCGGGCCTTCGTGATCGGGAGGATCTGGAGAGTCCAGGAGCCGTCGGCCTTGACGCTCAACGCGCGAATCTTGCTGGTGCTGTCGGTGTTGAACGCGGCCGTGCCCTTGTAGTCGCCAATCGCGTTGGCGACCAGGTCCGTTTCCTTGCCGCCCGACGTGAGCGCCCACACGATGAAGTTGGACTCGCCCTGGTGCGTCGCCTTGACGATACTCGGCGTCGACGTGGCGGGGATGCGGATCACGTCGTCGCCCTCACCGCGGTACATGGTCGCAGCCGTCGGGGTGGCGTGGGCGGTCGTGGCTGGCGTCGAGACGAGGAAGACCCCGGCGAGCGCGGCCAGACCGACGAGGGCGCGTAAGCGAAGCATGTGTGACTCCTGAGGAGAGTGAAGTGGACGAGGTAGGACGCGCGGGGCGGTGGAACGGTGTACAGCCGTACCCGTTCGGTCTAACGCCGGACCACCCCCTTGCCGTCGCAGCGCCTGCAGACGCCGTACGCCTGGCCGTTCCAGGCCGACAGCTTCTTGCCGGGCGAGCGCCGACAGCGCGGGCACGGTTTCATCGGATGCCGGCGACGATCCCATACCAGGTAGAGGACGAAGACCAGGACGAGTGCCACAACGAGTTCCATGGTGCTCCCCCTTCAGGAGCCGATTTCGAGGGGTGGCCGGGGAAGGTCTACCGGCCCTACCGTGCAGGTCAGGGCGGGTAGAGGCGGGGTAGACCTTCCTCGGCGGGTAGAGCCGGGATAGACCCGGCTCAGACGGCAGCGAAGAGCGCTTCGAGGTCGGCTCGGCGGTAGCCGTTCCGGTTGATGCCGTCGATCACGACCTGGCCCGGGCCGATGCCGTACGGCTTGAGCACCTGCGCGATCCGGGCCGCCGACCAGCCGGGGCCGAGCGCCTCGACCAGGTCACCGGTGTGCATCCGGTCGGCCTCCCCCATCGCGGCCAGGATCTCCTCGGCTGGGTCGGCCGCGACCTCCTGTTCGGCAGGCGGCAGCGTTCCGGCCGCGCGCCGCAGCTCGTACGCGACCGCGGCCACGTCGACCAAGTCAGTACCTTCGTCATCGAGGAAGTAGCTCCGCAGCCGGGACGGGTCCGCGCCGTCCGCATCGAGGATGCCGACGCCACGGTGGCTCCTCGGGATGTCGCTCGCGTCGTACCCGGCGCCGACCGCGCCCGGGCCCAACACCGCGTTCGAGGCGGTGCTGTCAGCGCACCGCATTGCCCACCGCAGTGAGCAGACGCCCTTCAGCTTCGGCGGGATGCCCTCCTTCGTGGTCCGCTGCGTCGCCAGGACGAGCAGGACCCCGGCGGCCGGGCCGCGCGAAGCGATGTCGACCATCGCCTCCACGATCTCCTCGCCCCACGGGGAGGACACGTAGTAGCGGGTCTCGTCGACCACCGTGAGCTCCACGTCGATGCCGAGCTGGCGGCACAGGTCTGGGGTGAGCCGGGTGGGGCCACCGACCTCGTCGAGCATGTCGAAGACGCGCTCCATCTGCGCCTGCATCTTCTTCAGGTGCGCTAGGAGCCCCTGGGCGTTGCGCTTCTCCGCGGTGTGCGCGATCCGCCGCCACGGCCGATGGTCGCCGGCGCCCTTCCCGTCCCACAGGTGCATGCGGACGGTGGGCGCCAGCGCGGCCGCCGCCAGGATGCCGTTCACGGCCGCCGACTTCCCGGCCCGCGGCTCACCGGCGACGATCAGGGAGGCATCGACGAGACGCAGCCACTCCACACCGCCACGGCCGTTGACGCCGGCCGGGATGCCCTGCCAGAAGTCCCACGGCTCAGTCCGGCCGATGAACGGCGACGGGTAGACCCTGAGGAAGGGGTCGGCCTTGGCCACGAACACGGCAAGTTGCCCGGCATGCTCGTCGAGCGGCTGGAAGAACACCTGCGGCTCCCCCGTGCCCAGCGCGCTCGCGAAGGCGCCCTCCTTGCCGAGGCAGGCTCGGGCGCGGTCACCGGGCGCCAGCTGCAGGACGGTCGACCAGCCGCCGTCCTCGGCCAGCACCGGGGAAGCGAGCCGCATGCCTTCGGCGCGGCCGAGCTTGGCGGCGATGGCGGCACGGACGACCAGGTCCTCCCCTGGCGTGCCGCCCTTCCCCTTCCCCGGGAAGGCGAACGGGCGCGGGCGGGCCTTCACGCGCTTGACCGCCTCGGCTGCCGTGCCGACCGACACCACGGCGCCGGCCGCAAGGACCGCCGCCGACCCGCCCACCATGTACGCGCCGAGGCTGGACGACAGCACGTACCCGCCGCCGACCATCCAGGCGGTACGACGCCGCCGGGTCCGCACGCTCTCCAGGAACTTCAGGTCGTCGGTGCCTGCGTAGTCGTCGGCCTTGATCCACCGCCAGTAGGTGCGGGCGAGCAGCACGGTCCCGTCGACGGGTACGGAGACGATCCGTACGGTGCGCCGCCCGTACCGGCCCTGCCGCAGCACGCGGAAGACGCGCCGGGTACGGCCGAAGCCGGGCGGGGTGGGCGTGGCCTGGGGCCGCTCGAACGTGTCGGTGGTCATCAGACGGGCACCGCCTCAGCCTGCTGTGCCTGCTGGCGGCGATCGACGAGTGCGGTCAGGTACGCCCGTACCTGAGTCGCCTTGTCCTGGCCGATCCGCATCTCCTTCTTCAGCTGCCGGATCGACGGCACCTCACCGGCGGCGAGCATCACGGCGTAGTGCTGAGCTGCGGAAGTACATGCCGGATCGGGCTCAGGTACGCCCTCGGGTACGCGTACCTCGGTCGAGCCGGGCAGGTCTGGCCGGGGGCCGCCGACGCGGTGGGTCCAGGCGATCAGCTCGTCCACCGCCCGGGCCGCGTCGGGGTCCGGGACGGGCTCCTGCTGAGGCTCGGGTACGTCGCCGGGTATGGGGGGCGTCGGGTCGGGTACGGGCGAGTGCAGATCCCGGGCGATCATGTGTGAGAGGCCGGCTCCCATCCCGAGCACGAGCACGGGGAGGCAGGACACCGCGGTGGTCACCTGCCATGGGGCGGTGTGGATGCCGTGCACCTCCAGGAGGTGGTAGGCGACCTGGCCGAGCATGCCGAGGATGAGGGAGCCGATCGCGCTCCACTTGGCGAACCGGCGGGTGCTGTCCGAGATGCGCGGCGACCGGTTGAGCCACGCGCCGAGCGCGTAGGCGGCGTAGGTCTCGACGCCGATCGGCAAGGTGACGGCGGTGTTGATGTCGAAGTCGTCGAGGATGCCGGGAAGCGGCTTGACGACGCCGAAGCCGGTCTTCTCGCCGAGCCCGACCCATCCGGCCCAGGTGGCGACGCCGGCGGGGAGGGCGAGGAGGATTAGCGGCCAGCGCGCGGGCGGCCGGCTCGTCTTCGGCGGATCGTGCGGAGCGTCTGGCGCGCTCTCGGGCCCGGCCTTATCGTGCGTCATGTGCGAGGACTCCTAGTTGAGTTAGGTGTCTGAGCTGGAAGAACCCGTCCCCGGCGGCAACCGGGGGCGGGACTTCTTCGTCTTCGGGGGTGGATGGGTTCCGCCCGCCCCGAAGAGAACGGGCGGAACCCGCCCGGCTCCCGCGGCCGCAGCAGCGCGGGAGCCGGGCCGTCTACGGGCGCCAGTCGCCGTCGAGACCGTGCTCGAATCGCATGCGGATGTACAGTCCCAGGGCCTTAATGAGGAAGTGCAACTTCAGGTAATCCACCGGGACATCTGCCTTCTCGGCCGCTTCAAGAGCCTCGCCAGTGAGCTCGAACTTGGAGGATTTGCCGTTGAGCAGCGCCAACAGGGCCTTCAGCACGGTCTCCTCGTACACATCTCGAGGCCTGAACCCTGCCGGAGTGTGCTGCACGCCAGCCTCAAGGATGTAGCAGCGGCCGTCAGCCTTGCGGTGCAGCGTGTAGGCAGAGGTGACGGGCGGTGTACGGCTCACGGGTGCCTGAAGCGCCGGGTGTGGAGGATCCGGGCCTGGCGGGACAGCGCGGTCGCGAGCTCGTCGACGGAGGGCCGGGCGATCGACTGGTGCACCCCGGCGGCCTTGAGCTCGCTGTTGGGCGGCCTCCACTGGATGGCCCACCAGCAGCGTTGTCCGTGCCGGTCGGTGCGGCAGGAAATCCGCCACGCCGGGTACATCTGGGCGAGCAGGGCCATGAGCTTGAGGTCGCGGGCGTCCATCAGTGCCGCCCTGTCCACAGCTCGGCGTACATCATCCGGCCGCGGCGAGTGGGGCGCTCGCCGTACGCGTCGGCCAGCCGGGACACCTCCAGAACGGCGGTCGCGGATCCGGTGGTGTCGGCCTGGTCGTTCGGGTAGTGCAGCTCGAAGCGGACCCGGCCGCGCTCAGCCTCGGTGATCAGGTTCAGGTTGCTGGCCGGGGACGACCTCGCGAGCCCGGCGCTGAACAGGTGCTCGACCAGCGTGAACGCGTCGCTCGCGCGACCAGGGAGATGCTGGTTGGCCACGGTGTAAGCGAGCCGCGCAGCAGCGTCGGCGCTGCCTTCGAGTGCGGGATAGTCCTGAGTCCAGGTTGTCACGGTCACCACCAGGCTTGAGGGATCTGGATATCCGGCTCAACATTTGGATGTCCAGCTTGCAAGCCGGATGTCCGGCACGTCAAGCTGTCTGTTGTGGATCAGCCGTCATACGTCCGGATCGCTACCGATCTGAGACGTCGAATCACCGTTGGAGAGCTCCAGCCCGGAGCCCGTCTCCCCGCACGCCACGAACTGGCCGCCGAGTATCAGGCGGCCGAGGGCGTCGTCCGCGAGGCGACGCAACTCCTCCTGCGCGAGGGGTTGCTCGTCAGCCGCCCGGGCGCCGGCACGTTCGTCCGGCAGCGCCCCCAACGCCGGTCACTCGTGCGCTCATGGTTCCGCGAGCGCCAGGCGGGCTCGCCCTTCCGTCAGCAGATGGCCGAGCAGGGCCGCCGCGGCTCGTGGGAGTACAGCTCGGACACGATGCAGGCGCCGGCGGAGGTGCGTGAGCGGCTGGGCCTGGGCGAGCCGGACGGCGACCGGCACGACGTCATGCGCACCGTGTACACGTTCTCGTCCGACGACGAGGGCCCGTGGATGCTCTCAACGAGCTGGGAGCCGTTGAGCATCACGAAGGGCACGCCGATCGCCTTCCCCGAGGCCGGCCCGCACGCTGGGCAGGGAGTGACGCACCGCTTCGCCGCGATCGGCGTGCAGGTGGATGCCTGGGATGAGGAGGTCTGGGCCCGCGCTGCCACGGTCGACGAGGCGAAGCAGCTCGGCGTCGGCGCGGGCAGCATCGTGATGGTCGTCGAGCGCGCCTACTTCGCCGGCGAGCAGGTGGTCGAGGTCGCGGACATCATCGTCCCGGCCGAGAGCACAAAGCTCGTCTACAACGGGCCGGTCGGCGAGAGGTGAGACGTTTCCCGTGCGCCTGGTCGCCGGGCGAGGGCTAGTCGCAGCGGCGACCAGGCTGCTCGGGGGGAGCGACGCCTCCTGTCACTCGTTGAGTACGGTAATTCACATTCCGCTGCACGTCTAGATCCAGATTGGGTATACGGCGGTCTATAGGTACTCATGAGGGCGCGTGCGCACGCTTGCGCACGGGAGGGCGCGCACGTCCTCCTACGCTACAGACCATGATCAATTGGCGGGCCGATCTGCCGAAGTGGCAGCAGATCGTGAGGGTCATCAAGCGACGCATCGAGTCCGGCGAATACCCCCCGGGCCGCCTCATCACGGAACGAGCGATCATCGAGGAGTTCGAGGTCGCGAAGGTGACGTCACGGAAAGCCATGGCGGGCCTTCGGGATCTGGGGCTGGTCTATACGCGGCCGAATCTTGGGAGCTTCGTCGGCCCCGAACCGGCGGACGAAGACTGAGTACGGTAACGCCCCGTCATCGCCTTGCAAGATGACGGGGCGTCCGTTTGCCCTGATGGAGTTCCATGATCGTGCGTCGCTGGTGCGTCATGATCTTGAGATATCCGGAGACACCCCGAGACCTCTAGAGACGCATTCGGTTGTCTCGCCGCAGGTCAGCGGCATGATCTAGTCCTTGACCAGCAGGGCCACGCACTCCACGTGGTGGGTCATCGGGAAGGCGTCGAAGGCCCGCAGGCCGTCGAGCCGGTAGCCGTGCTCGGCCAGCCACGCCAGGTCGCGGGCCAGCGTCGCCGGGTCGCACGAGACGTACACGACGCGCGGCGCCCGCAGCCCGGCGATCCGGTCGACCACCTCGCGGCCCAGCCCCGACCGGGGCGGGTCCACGACGACCAGGTCGGCCCGTTCGATCGCGAACCGGTCGAGCCCCTCCTCCACCCGCCCGCGCTCCACGCGCGCCTGCGGCAGGTCGCGCAGGTTGGCGCGGGCGTCGCGGACGGCGGCGGCGTCGGACTCCAGGCCGAAGACCGCGCCCTCCGGGCCGACCGCCTCGGCGAGTCCGGCGGCGAACAGGCCCACGCCGCAGTAGAGGTCGAGCGCCCACTCCCCCGGCTGCGGCGCCGCGTAGGACAGGACGGCGTCGAGGAGGGTGTCGGCGGCTCCCGGGTGCACCTGCCAGAAGCCGCTGCCCGACACCCGGAACTCCCGCTCGCCGGCCCGCTCGCGCAGCACCCCGGAGCCGTGCCGCGCCACCGTGCGGCCTTTGCCCTGGTCGAGCAGGATCGACGCGGGCGCGTCGAGGTCGGGCACGGCGACGCTGCGGTGCGAGCGGGGCCTGACGACCACGGCACGGTCGCCGCCGGTGGCGGCGATCACCTCGACGCCGGCGGCGCCCCGCCACGCGTGCCGCTCCGCGCCGACGGCCTCCACCTCGGAGTGGGCGATGAGACAGGCGTCGACCACCTGGATGTCGTGCGAGCGGTGCTTGCGGAAGCCCAGCTCGCCGCCGGGGCGGGCGGCGAACTGCACCCGGGTGCGCCAGCCCAGCCCGCCGGGCGCGCCCGGCACCTCCTCGACCAGCACCTTGGTGTCGATGCCGGCCAGCCGCCGCAGCTGCTCGGCCACCACGTCGGCCTTCAGCCCCCGTTGCGCCTCCAGGCTCGCGTGCTGCCAGTCGCAGCCGCCGCAACGGCCGGGGCCCGCGTAGGGGCACGGCGGTGCGACCCGGTCGGGCGACGGGTCGAGGATCTCGACCGCGTCGGCGCGCAGGAACCGGGCCGTCTCCTCGGTGACCTCGGCGACGACCCGCTCGCCCGGCAGCGCGTGCCGGACGAAC
>NZ_KZ559475.1:176202-299634 GCF_002850745.1 Nonomuraea indica | reverse complement strand
GCGCGTGCCGGACGACCCCCCCCCGCCCCTCGTGGCGGGCCACGCACCACCCGCCGTGCGCGACGGGTCCGACCGTCAGCTCGAGAGATGCCGCGCCCGTGCCGTCAACGCCGCTGCTGTCCACGTCCCTACTGTCCACACGGACACCCTATGCCGTGGCCGGGCGGGCCCCGGTCGGCGTGCGGCGGGGCCGGGATCGGGCGTCAGCGGGCGCCGATCTCCTCGTCCTCGGCGTGGCGCCCGGACGGCCGGCGCACCGACCCCGCCGCGAACGGCTCGGGCCGCCCCGTCAGCCGGTCGGAGGAGTGGAGCTGCCACGGCACGCTCGTCACCATCACCCCGGGCTTGAACAGCAGCCGCGCCTTCAGCCGCAGCGCGCTCTGGTTGTGCAGCAGGTGCTCCCACCAGTGGCCGACCACGTACTCGGGGATGAACACCGTCACCACGTCGCGGGGCGAGCGGCGCCGCACCTGCTTGACGTAGTCGAGGACCGGCTGGGTGATCTCCCGGTACGGCGAGTCGAGCATCTTCAGCGGCACCGGGATGCCGCGGCGCTCCCACTCATCCTGGAGCTGGCGGGCCTCGGCGCCGTCCACGCCGACGGTGACGGCCTCCAGCGTGGACGGCCGGGTGGCCCGGGCGTAGGCGAGCGCCCGCATCGTCGGCTTGTGGATCTTGGAGATGAGGACGATGGCGTGGTTGCGGGCCGGCAGGACGGTGGCGTCGTAGTCGCCGGTGATCTCCAGCTCGGCGGCCACGTTGTCGTAGTGGCGCCGGATGCCCTTCATCATGAGGAACAGCACCGGCATCGCGATGCACACGATCCACGCCCCGACCAGGAACTTCGTCAGCAGCACGACGACCAGCACCAGCCCGGTCATGACGCCGCCGAAGAAGTTGATCGCCCGCGAGCGGTGCATCTGGTGGCGTGTCCGCGGGTCGGTCTCGGTCTTCAGGTGGCGCGTCCAGTGGATGACCATGCCGGTCTGGCTGAGCGTGAAGGACACGAAGACGCCGACGATGTAGAGGTTCAGCAGCCGGCTGACGTCCGCCTGGAACCCCCACAGCAGCAGGCACGCCGCCGTGGCCAGGATGACGATGCCGTTGGAGAAGGCCAGCCGGTCGCCGCGGGTGTGCAGCTGGCGGGGCAGGTAGCGGTCCTGGGCGAGGATCGAGCCGAGAACCGGGAAGCCGTTGAAGGCGGTGTTGGCCGCCAGGAAGAGGATGAGCGCGGTCACCGCCGAGATCAGCACGAACAGCAGCGAGCCGCCGCCGAACACCGCGTCGGCCACCTGCGCGATGATCGGCTGCTGGTGGTAGCCGGGCCCGACCGGCGTGCCGTCGGGCCGCAACAGGTCCTCGGCCACCACGGACGGCTCGGCGACCTTCACCCCGGAGGCCAGGCCGAGAGCGATGATGCCGCCGAACATGCTGATGGCGATCACGCCCATCATCAGCAGCGTGGTGGCGGCGTTGCCGCTCTTGGGCTTGCGGAAGGCGGGCACGCCGTTGCTGATCGCCTCGACGCCGGTCAGCGCCGCGCAGCCGGAGGAGAAGGCGCGCAGCACCAGGAAGGCCGCGGCGAACGCGGTCAGGTTGGTCTGCTCGGGCACGATGTCGAAGCCGGCGCTGGGCGCCCGCAGCTCGTCGCCGAAGATGAGCAGCCGCACGCCGCCCCACAGCACCATGCCGAGCACGGCCACCATGAACGCGTAGGTCGGGACGGCGAAGGCCGCGCCCGACTCGCGCAGCCCGCGCAGGTTCACCACGGTCAGGAGGACGACGATGCCGATCGCCACGGCGGGCTTGTGCGAGGCGACGAACGGGATGGTCGCCCCGACGTAGTCGACGCCGTTGGCGACCGACACGGCGACCGTCAGGACGTAGTCGACCATGAGGGCGCTGGCCACGGTCAGCCCGGCGTTGGGGCCCAGGTTGGTGGTGGCCACCTCGTAGTCGCCGCCGCCGCTGGGATAGGCGTGCACGTTCTGCCGGTAGGAGGCGACGACGGTGAGCATGACGACCACGACCGCCGCCGCCACCCACGGGCTGTAGGCGTAGAACGAGACCCCGGCCAGCGACAGGATGACGAGGATCTCCTGCGGCGCGTACGCGACCGAGGAGAGCGCATCGCTCGCGAACACCGGCAGGGCGATGCGTTTGGGCAGCAGTTGCTCATGGAGCTGCCCACTGCGCAGCGCCCGCCCCACGAGGAGGCGTTTGAGAAGATCCGTCATCTTCGCCACAGAACGAGAGCGTAGTCCTTGGTTCGCCGGTTGCGGTCGTGCACTCCCCTATCAGGCCATACTGGTGTCGAGCAACCGGCCGACCGCGAGATGCGGGGGAGTATGCATATAGTGATCATGGGGTGCGGGCGGGTCGGATCGACCCTGGCCCACATCCTCGAGGACAACGGCCACCAGGTCGCGATCATCGACCGCGACCCGCAGGCGTTCCGCCGCCTGCGCGCCGGGTTCCGCGGCCGGAGGGTGACCGGCATCGGCTTCGACCGCGGAGTGCTCATCGAGGCGGGCATCGAGTCCGCCTCCGCGTACGTCGCGGTGTCCAGCGGCGACAACTCCAACATCATCTCCGCGCGGGTGGCGCGTGAGACGTTCGGCGTCGACAACGTCGTCGCCCGCATCTACGACCCCCGCCGCGCCGAGGTCTACCAGCGGCTCGGCATCCCCACGGTGGCGACCGTGCGCTGGACGGCCGACCAGATCCTGCGCCGCGTCATGCCCGAGGGGGCCGAGCCGCTCTGGCGCGACCCGACCGGGGCCGTCGTGCTGGCCGAGGTGCCGGTCAACCCGGCCTGGATCGGCATCCGCGCCGTGGACCTGGAGCCGCGCGCCCGGTGCCGCGCCGCGTTCATCAACCGGATGGGCGAGTCGCTGGTCATCGCCGACGACACCGTGCTGCAGGAGGGCGACATCCTGCACGTCATCGCGGCCGAGAACGACATGGACCGGATCAACAAGGTGCTCGCCGCGGCACCGGGGAAGGACGACTGATGCGCGTCGCGATCGCCGGGGCGGGAGCGGTCGGCCGGTCCATCGCCGCGGAGCTCCTGGAGAACGGCCACGAGGTCCTGCTCGTCGACATCGACCCCAGAGCCATCAAGATCGACAGCGTGCCGCGGGCCGAGTGGCTGCTCGCCGACGCCTGCGAGATCGCCTCGCTCGACGAGGCGGGGCTCAACAACTGCCACGTCGTCGTCGCCTCCACCGGCGACGACAAGGTCAACCTGGTCGTGTCGCTGCTGGCCAAGACCGAGTACGGGGTGCCGCGCGTGGTGGCCCGGATCAACCACCCCAACAACGAGTGGCTGTTCAACGAGTCGTGGGGCGTGGACGTGGCCGTCTCCACCCCGCGCCTGCTCAGCGCCCTGGTGGAGGAGGCGGTCAGCGTCGGCGACCTGGTGCGGCTGATGACGTTCCGTCAGGGGCAGGCCAACCTCGTCGAGCTGACCCTCGCCGACGACGCGCCGGTGGTCGGCCAGCGGGCCGGTTCGGTGCCGTGGCCGGTCGACTCGGCGCTGGTGGCCATCCTGCGCGAGGGCCGGGTCCTGGTGCCCTCCGACGACGACCCGCTGGAGGCCGGCGACGAGCTGCTGTTCGTCGCCACCCAGGAGGTGGAGCAGGAGCTCGCCCACCTGCTCTCCCAGCACTGACCCGACGACGCCGCCCGCGCCCGCGGAGTGCGGGCCGGGTCAGGACGTACGGGCCGGGCACATGGCGGTCGGGTCAGGACGTACGGGCCGGGCACGCGGAGGGCCGCGTCATCACGTACGGGCCGGGCACATGGCGGGCCCGGCCCCGCGGTCTGCCGGGAACGCGCGGCCCGCTCAGGCGGGGGCGACGGGCTTGATCGGGGTGCGCCCCCGGCCGAGCATCCACACCATCGCGACCAGCGCCGCGATCTGCAGCGGCCAGCCCATCGCGATCTTGGCCAGGCCCAGTGCCGCCACCGCCTGGTCGCCGCCGCCGAACAGGTAGACGGGAAGCTGGACGGCCACCCGCACCACGCACGGCAGCATGAGCAGCCACGTCAGCCGGGTGCACAGCTTGACGATGCCGGGGTCCTTGTGCCAGCCGGTGGGGTCACCCGTCACGGAGCCGATGAGGAACCCCACCACGGGCCAGCGGGTCACGATCGAGACGAGCATGGCGACGGCGTAGGCGCCGTTCCACAGGATGCCGGGCAGGAAGTAGTCCTTGGCCTCACCCGTGCGGCTGGCGAAGAACGCGCCGATGGCGATGCCGATGAGGCTGTTGATCACGAACTGCGGGGTCGACCGCTGCACCAGCCGGGCGACGAGGAGCACCACCGCCAGCGCGATGCTGATGATGAGCGAGAGCCTCAGGTCCTCGGTGATGATCCAGGACAGTGTGAACGCCGCCGTGGGGATCGCCGCCTCGACGATGCCGCGCACCCCGCCGAACGCCTTGGCGAGCTGGGAGCGTACGGCCGCCTCCACCGTCTCGTGGGCGACCTCGTCCGCCTCGGTACTCACAGATCAACTCCCTGGGCGCAGCTCGTAGCGTGGATTGAACATCACCTTGCGCCCATCCTGCATGCTGACCAGGCCCTCGGCCTTGACGATGCGGCCGGGCTCGATCCCCGCGATCTTGCGGCGGCCGAGCCAGACCAGGTCGACGACGTCGGACCCGTCGTACAGCTCCGCCTCCAGCGCGGGGGCGCCGCCGCGCGGCCGCAGTGTCACCGTACGCAGCGTACCGGCTACGCAGAAGCGACGCCGTCCGCCACACGACGCGATCGGCGTCGCACCGGTCTGCTCGGCCTCCGCCTGCAGTTCCTGGGCCTCGATCTCGGTCTGGGGCGATGCCAGCCGACTGAGGAACCCGCGCAATCCCCCGCGTCGGGGGGGCCCTGCCGTAGTCATGATGAATCAGCCTATGCGATGAGAGCCGGACGGGAACCGTCAACGGATTTCGCTGATCTCCGGCCCCCGGCTGAACGGGTTGAACCCCGGCCGGTCGTCGGCCTCGGCCCCTGGCTCGCTGGGCCTGCGCAGCACGATCGGCTCCTCCCGGGCCATCGGCTCGTCACCGCGCACGACCACGACGTCCCGCAGGAAGTCGAGGAACGGCTCGGCGGCGGCGTCGTCGGCCGCCGCCGCGCCGTGCACGATGGCCAGCAGGCACCAGCGCGGGCCGTCCACCCCGATGTAGCGGGCCGGGCGGGTGACCCCCTCGCTGGTGATCTCGCCGGTCAGCTCGGCGCCGAAGGGGCCCTGCCGCTCACGCAGTGCGCTCACCTGCTGCATGACCTTGGTCTTGACCTCGTCCCAGAGGCCGAGCGTCTTGGGCGCGGCCAGCGCCTGGAGCTGCAGCGTGCTCTCCCCGTGGATGACGACGACGCCGATGTGCTGGTCTCCCACCGAGGCCAGCCGGACGTCGAAGTCGGGGTTGTGCGGCAGCCGCAGGCCGCCGAGGTCGATCCTGTCACTGTCGGGGTGGGGCTCTTCGGCGTCCCACGGACCGGACTCGCGCATGGGCGCGGCGGCCTCCTCGGGCACGATCCGCTCGGGCTGCTCACGACGACGACGTCGGAACACGTGTCTCACTCTCCCCTGCCTGGGCGTCCTGCCGGACGCTCAACGTCCTGTCGAACCGAACCCGCCGGCACCCCGCGTCGAGCCGGGCAGTCGTTCCACTTCACGGAACGCCGCCCGCTCGACCCGCTGGACCACGAGCTGCGCCACCCGGTCACCGCGCCGGATGCGGAACGGCTCCTTGGCGTCGGTGTTGATGACGGTCACCTTGATCTCTCCCCGGTATCCGGCGTCGACCGTGCCCGGCGCGTTGACGAGCGTGACGCCGTGCCTGGCGGCGAGGCCGGAGCGCGGGTGCACGAACGCGGCGTAGCCGTCGGGCAGCGCGATCGCCAGCCCGGTGCCGACGACCGCCCGCTCGCCGGGCAGCAGCTCCACGTCCTCGGCCGCGTGCAGGTCGGCGCCGGCGTCGCCCGGGTGGGCGTAGCCGGGCACGGGCAGGCCAGGGTCGAGCCGCTGGATGAGGATCTCCGTCGTGCCCGGCTGGTCGCCGGTCGCCGCGGGGTCGGTGCCGGTCAAGGATTCACCTCGAATTCGTGGTGCTCGGCGGCGATGGCCGCCGCGTCGCCGTGCCGCGCGAAGTGCTCCATGCCCACCTGGACGAAGAGCGCCGCCGCCCGGACGGCGACCGGGCCATCGGGGGCGCCGATGCGCCCCTCAGCCTCAAGGTACGCCTTGCGGCCGGCGATCCCGTTGCACCAGGCACGCAGGTGGAGTGTCGTGCCGACGGGAACGGGGAGGACGTAGTCGGTCTCCAGCCGGGCCGTCACGTACGGCCGCTGGAACAACCAGATGGACATGCCGATGACCTCGTCCATCGCGGCGGCCAGCACGCCGCCGTGGGCGAGCATCGGCGCTCCCTGGTGGGCCTCCCCCACGGTGAACTCCGCCTCGACGGTGGCCCCGTCGGGGGTGACGGCCGCGAGATGCAGGCCGGTGGGGTGGTCGGTGCCGCAGCCGAAGCAGCGGCTGTAGTGCGCGCCGAGCGCGGAGCCCGGGGGCGGCGGGTCGAGGTGTGCCGAGGGCTGGTCGGCGCCGGGCGGCGGGGTGGTCACGGGCGAACGGGTCACGGATGACGAGGTTACTCGCTGCCGGGGGCGCCTCGTCGGTCCCGGCCGTCCCGTCCGGCCGGCGGCGGGAGGGACGGGGAGGCGGCCCCGATCAGGAACGCTCGGACGGCTGCACGGGCTCTCCGCCGGTGGCGCTCGCGGACGGCTGGACGGGCTCGCCGCCGCTCGTGCTCGCGGACGGCTGGACGGGCCCGCCGCCGGTGGCGCTCGCGGACGGCTCGCTCGTCGTGGGCGCCTCGGCGGCCGGGGTCTGCGGCGGTGTCACGTCGCCGTCGCCGGACGGGTGCGGCGGGCCCGGTGGCGCCGGGCCCGCCGGGGAGGCCGACGGCTCGCCCGGTGGCAGCGCCATCGGCTGGTTGCGCAGCTCGGGCAGCGCCCGGTAGATCACGGCCGCGACCGGCACCGCCACGGCCGCCCCGGCGATGCCGCCGAGGATGCCGCCGACCGCCAGCACGATGATGATGGCCAGCGGGTGGAAGTTGAGTGCCCGGCCCACGATGAGCGGCTGGAGCACGTGGTTCTCCAGCTGCTGCTCCACGACGAGGATGCCGACGAAGATCAGCGCGTAGACGATGCCCTTGGCGCCCAGCGTGACGAGGGTGGCGATCGTGCCGGCGAAGAAGATGCCGACGATCGGGATGAAGCTGGCCAGGAAGATGAGCACGGCCAGCGGCGCCCACAGCGGCACCCCCATGCCCGCGAGGACGATGCCCATGATCAGCCCGTGGACGGCGGCGACGGCCACGGTGCCCTGCACGTAGTGCGACAGCGTGGTCCACGCGGCGCGGCCCGCCCGGTCGACGCGCGGCGACATCGAGCCGAACGCCCTGAGGAACCATGCCCAGATCCGGTCGCCGTCCTTGAGCAGGAAGAAGGTGACGAAGAGCATCAGCACGAGCGAGGCCAGCACCTCGACGGCGACCGCGCCGGCCGACAGGACGGTGCCGGTGATCTCCGTGCGCTGGGTGTTGACCATCGTCGCGACTTCGTCGACGTACTGGGTGATCTGCGCCTGCTGCAGGTGCAGCGGGCCGGTGATCAGCCAGTTCTGGACGTCGCGGGCGGTGACCTGCACCTGCTCGACGAGGTTGGGGAACTCCTCGGTGGCGCGGGCGCCGATCAGCCAGCCCGTGCCGACGAGCACGGCCAGCGCCACCAGCATGGTGATCCAGGTGGCGTAGATGGGCCGCATCCCGGCCTGACGCAGGCTGTTGGTCAGCGGGAAGAGCAGCGCGGTCAGCAGCAGGGCGATCGCCACGGGCAGCGCGACGAAGCTGAGGCGGCCGATGCCGAGCGCGAAGAAGTAGACCACCACGCCGACGAGGACGAGGCAGGCGCACCAGGCGGCCATCGTGGCCAGCACGGGCGGCACGAGCTTGGTGGGGCGGTCCTTCAGCACACTCCCAGACTGGCACGTCCGGTCCGGTAATGCGCGCGGTTAAATGATCGGGTCTGGCCCGGCGCCCGCTGCCAGGGGCGCCGGACCGCCCGGTCGCTACGGGGCCTCCTCCAGAGTGACCTCGACGGACAGCTCCGGCCCGTCGGCCAGGACGAACTCCTCCACGTTGCCCGCCCCGCACAGGTCGTCCTGGGCCAGCCGCACGAGCCCGGCCTCGGGGCCCGACACGGTGAGGCGGGACACCTCGGCGCGCATCGACAGCTTGGCCGCCGACTTGGCCTTGCGGACCTGGCGCAGCACCTCGGAGGCGACGGTCAGCACGGCCGGGTCGCCCGGGCCCCGCTCGGCGGCGGGCCAGGCAGCGCGGTGCACGCTGCCGTCGCGCCACCACGACCAGACCTCCTCGGTGACGAACGGCAGGAACGGCGCGAACAGCCGCAACTGCGCGTCGAGCGCGCGGCGCAACGCCACGTGGGCGGAGGCCGCCCGCGGCCCCGTCTCGTAGGCGCGGGCCTTGACCAGCTCCAGGTAGTCGTCGCAGAACGACCAGAAGAAGCGCTCGGCCGCCTCCAGCGCCCGGGTGTAGTCGTAGTTCTCGAACGCCCGCGTCGCCTCCTCGACCACGTCGCCCAGCGCGGCCAGCATCGACAGGTCCAGCGGCTCGGTGACGAGGCCGAGCTGATCGGCCTCGTCCTTCACCCCGTCCTTCACCTCGGCCTCGGGGAAGCCGAGCACGAACTTCGACGCGTTGAGGATCTTGATGGCGAGCCGCCGCCCGACCTTGATCTGCCCGGTGTCGAAGGCCGTGTCGGTGCCGGGCCGCCCGCTGGCCGCCCAGTAGCGGACGGCGTCGGAGCCGTACTCCTCCAGCAGCCCCAGCGGCGTCGTCACGTTGCCCTTGGACTTGGACATCTTCTTGCGGTCGGGGTCGAGGATCCACCCCGAGATGGCCACGTCCTTCCACGGCAGCGCGCCGAACTCCTGGTGCGCCCGCACCACGGTGGAGAACAGCCAGGTGCGGATGATCTCGTGGGCCTGCGGCCGCAGGTCCATCGGGAAGACCCGGGCGAACAGGTCGGGATCACGCTCCCAGCCGCCGGCGATCTCCGGGGACAGCGACGAGGTGGCCCAGGTGTCCATGACGTCGGGGTCGCCGACGAACCCGCCGGGCCTGCCCCGCCGGTCCTCGGTGTAGCCGTCGGGCGCCTGCGCGGAGGGGTCGATCGGCAGCTCGTCCTCGCGCGGCAGCAGCGGGCGGGTGTAGTCGGGCTCGCCCGCCTCGTCCAGCGGATACCACACCGGGAACGGCACGCCGAAGAAGCGCTGCCGGGAGATGAGCCAGTCGCCGGCCAGCCCCTGCACCCAGTTGTCGTAGCGGACCCGCATGTGCGGCGGGTGCCAGCGCAGCTCGGCGCCCCGGGCCAGGAGCTGCTCGCGCAGCCCGGCGTCGCGGCCGCCGTTGCGGATGTACCACTGGCGGGTGGTGACGATCTCGAGCGGCCGGTCGCCCTTCTCGTAGAACTTCACCGTCCGCTGCACCGGCCGCGGGTCGCCGTCGAGGTCGCCGGACTCGCGCAGCATCTCCACGATCCGCTCGCGGGCGCTGTGCACGGTCTTGCCGGCCAGCTCCTTGTACGGCTCGGCCTCGACGCCCTCCGGCGGCTCGGGCAGCAGCCTGCCGTCGCGGCCGATGACGGGCCGGGTCGGCAGGGCGAGCTCGCGCCACCAGGTGACGTCGGTGAGGTCGCCGAACGTGCAGATCATCGCGATGCCCGACCCCTTGTCGGGCTCGGCCAGGTGGTGGGCCAGCACGGGCACCTCGACGCCGAAGATCGGCGTCAGCACGGACGTGCCGAACAGCGGCCGGTAGCGCTCGTCGTCGGGGTGGGCGACGAGGGCCACGCAGGCCGGGATCAGCTCCGGCCGGGTGGTCTCGATCCAGACCGGCCCCTTCTCACCGTAGAAGGAGATCCGGTGGAAGGCGCCCGGCCACTCGCGGTCCTCCAGCTCGGCCTGGGCGACGGCAGTGCGGAAGGTGACGTCCCACAGGGTCGGCGCCTCGGCGAGGTAGGCCTCGCCGCGCGCCAGGTTGCGCAGGAACGCCCGCTGGGACGCGGCCCGCGCGTGGCCGTCGATGGTCGCGTACGTCATCGTCCAGTCGACCGACAGCCCCAGGCGGCGCCACAGCTGCTCGAACGCCTTCTCGTCGTCGAGGGTCAGCCGCTCGCACAGCTCGATGAAGTTGCCGCGCGAGATCGGCACCTGCCGCTTGGGGTCGGGTTTGGCGGGAGGTGTGAAGTCGCGGTCGTAGGGCACCGAGGGATCACAGCGGACACCGAAGTGGTTCTGCACGCGGCGCTCGGTCGGCAGGCCGTTGTCGTCCCAGCCCATGGGGTAGAACACTTCGCGCCCGCGCATCCGCTGGAAGCGGGCGACGGTGTCGGTGTGGGTGTAGGAGAAGACGTGGCCGACGTGGAGAGAGCCGGAGACGGTCGGAGGGGGCGTGTCGATCGAGTAGATCTGCTCCCGCGTCCTCGACCGGTCGAAGCGGTAGGTGCCCTGGTCCTCCCAGCGGGCTACCCATACCTGCTCCAAGCCGTCGAGAGTCGGTTTCTCCGGCATGGGCGCATGGCGTAGTCGCTGCTGAGTCATGCCACCTTATGGTACGGCTTCCAAGGTCGCGCAAGCGGTGGAGACTAGGGTTCGTTACATACGGGAAGGAGACGCCGCATGGCAGAGGAGAGGCCCGATGTCGCCTGGCGGGTGGTCGGCGGGCTGGTCGGCCTGGCGACCGCGTGGGCGGCGCGCAAGATCCTCGGGTTCGTCTGGGTGAAGACGACGGGCAAGGAGCCGCCGGTCGACCCGGACTCCCCCGAGGTCAGCATGGGTGAGGCGATCGGCTACGCGGTCGTGATGGGCGTGGGCATGTCCGTGGCGCAGATCGTGGTCAATCGGACGGCCAAGAAGCGCTACGACTCGTGGCGGGCGCTGAAGCAGGTGACTCCAGGGCGTTGAGGAACTCACTGGCCCAGCGGTCCACGTCGTAGGTGGCCACCCGGCGCCGCATCGTGCGCATGCGCCGGGCCAGCTCGTGCGGCGTGGCCCGCATGGCCGCCATCATCTGCCGCTTGACGTCCTCGACGTCGTAGGGGTTGACGAGGTAGGCCTGCCGCAGTTCGTCGGCCGCCCCGGCGAACTCACTGAGCACCAGCGCCCCGTTCAGGTCGTGGTGGCAGGAGACGTACTCCTTGGCGACCAGGTTCATCCCGTCGCGCAGCGGCGTGACGACCATGACGTCGGCCGCCAGGTAGAGGGCGGCGAGCTCCTCGCGGCCGTAGGACTGGTGGAAGTACTGGATCGGCTGCAGGCCGAGCGTGGAGTGCTCGCCGTTGATCCGGCCGACCTGCAGCTCGATGTCGTCGCGCAGCCGCCGGTACTCCTCCACCCGTTCGCGGCTGGGGGTGGCGATCTGCACGAACACCGCCTCGCCGGGCGCGAGCCGTCCGTCCTTCAGCAGCTCGCCGAACGCCTCCAGCCGCTGGCCGATGCCCTTGGTGTAGTCGAGCCGGTCCACGCCGAGCAGCACGTGCTCGGGGTCGCCCAGCTCGGCCCTGATCTCCTTGGCGCGCTGGATGATGTGCGGCTCGCGGACGAGCGTGTCCAGCTCGCCGAAGTCGACGGAGATGGGGAACGCGGCGGTGGTGACGACCCGGTCCTCGTGGAAGATCTCGTTCCCCTTGTACGGCAGGCCGAGCAGCCTGCGGCACAGCCGCCGGAAGTTGGACGCGCCGCCGGGCAGCTGGAAGCCGACCAGGTCGGCGCCGAGCAGGCCCTCGACCAGTTCCTTGCGCCACGGCAGCCGCCAGAACAGCTCCACCGGCGGGAACGGGATGTGCAGGAAGAACCCGATGCGCAGGTCGGGCCGGAGCTTGCGCAGCATGGCGGGGACGAGCTGGAGCTGGTAGTCCTGCACCCAGACCACCGCGCCCTCGTCGGCGGCCTCGGCCGCGGCGACGGCGAAGCGCTCGTTGACGGCGCGGTAGGCCTCCCACATCTCCCGCTCGAAGATCGCGGGCGCGACCACGTCGTGGTAGAGGGGCCAGAGCGTGGCGTTGGAGAAACCCTCGTAGTAGAGCTCGACCTCGCGGGCCGACAGCGGCACCGGGATGAGGCTCATGCCGTCCTGCTCCAGCGGCTCCAGCGTCTCGTCCGCCGCGCCGTGCCATCCGAGCCAGGCGCCGTGACGGCGCTGCATCACCGGTGCGATGGCGGTGACCAGACCGCCGGGGCTCCTGCGCCATGAGGCCGTTCCGTCGGACTCGATCGACCGGTCGACCGGCAACCTGTTGGCCACGATCAGAAACGAGCTACGGCCATCCACCCAAGTCCTCCTAGGCTCTGCTGTCCGTGAGCCGCGACGCGCGGCTTCACGGCGACCCTCGCCGGCTGGTACGGGGCTGGCCCGTACGGGACCGGTCGCGGCGGTCGAGCGGCTGGTGGGGCCCAGGAGAGGACCGGCCACGGCCGGGGTTCGGCCGGGCCACCGGTGCCAGTCTTCGCCGCGAGCTCGCAGACGGCGAGCGGCGCCTTAGACACCGTGCCCAGGACCTGCATAAACAAACGCGATTAACACATTTCACCCAAATATTCCAGATGGTGGTCGGACCGAAATGTCGCCAGGATCCCGGCAGGCCGGGACGCCGGGGCCGTCGTCCCACAGGCCTCCCCGGCCTCACCAGCCCCCGGCGCCGGGGACCGGCTCTTGACAGGCGGCGTCACCGAATGTTTTGTTTACCGAACATTCGGTCAGTGGGGAGGGGCTGGAGTGGAGAGCGCACGGCGCATGCTGGACGCCGACACCGCCTCCGCGGCCCTCGGCATCGAGCTGGTCGATCTCGCCGAGGGCCGGGCGGTGTGCCGCATGACGGTAACCGGCCGGATGATCAACGGGCACGGCCTGTGCCACGGCGGCTACGTCTTCCTGCTGGCCGACACCACCTTCGCGTGCGCGTGCAACACCTACGGCCCCGTCACGGTCGCGGCGGGCGCGGAGATCACGTTCGTCGCCCCGGCCCGCGCCGGCGACGAGCTGGTGGCGGAGGCCGCCGAGCGCACCCGGTACGGCCGCAGCGGCATCTACGACGTCACAGTGCGCGGACGCGACGGTCAGGTGGTCGCGGAGTTCCGCGGTCGCAGCAGGGAGATGAGATCAGATGCGCCTCGGTGACCCGCCCTCCCCCGGACAGCTCGACCCGGCCGAGCGGGTCTCGCCCGACGAGCTGGCCGCGCTCCAGCTCCGCCGCCTGCGCCGGACGCTGCGCCACGCCTACGACAACGTCCCGCACTACCGCCGCGCCTTCGACGAGCACGGCGTCCACCCGGACGACTGCAAGGAGCTCGGCGACCTGGCCGCCTTCCCGTTCACCACGAAGGACGACCTGCGCGACGGCTACCTATTCGGCATGTTCGCGGTGCCGCGCGAGCAGGTGGCGCGGGTGCACGCCTCCAGCGGGACGACCGGCCGGCCCACCGTGGTCGGCTACACCCGCGGCGACCTCGACACCTGGGCCGGGCTGATGGCCCGCTCGCTGCGCGCCGCCGGCGGCCGGCCGGGCGACATCGTGCACGTGGCCTACGGCTACGGCCTGTTCACCGGCGGGCTGGGCGCCCACTACGGGGCCGAGCGGCTGGGCTGCACGGTGGTGCCGGTCTCCGGCGGCATGACGCCGCGGCAGGTGCGGCTGATCGCCGACTTCCGGCCCGACGTCATCATGGTCACGCCGTCGTACATGCTGGCGCTGCTGGACGAGTTCGAGGCGCAGGGCCTGGACCCGCGGGCGTGCTCGCTGCGGATCGGCGTCTTCGGCGCCGAGCCGTGGACGGAGGAGATGCGCCGCGAGATCGAGGACCGCTTCGACCTGCACGCCGTCGACGTGTACGGCCTGTCGGAGGTGATGGGGCCGGGCGTGGCGCAGGAGTGCGTGGAGTCCAAGGACGGCCTGCACGTGTGGGAGGACCACTTCTACCCCGAGATCGTCGACCCGTTCACCGGCGCGCCCGCCGAGGAGGGCGAGCTGGTCCTCACCACGCTGACCAGGCAGGCCATGCCGGTCGTCCGCTATCGCACCCGCGACCTGACCCGGCTGCTGCCGGGCACCGCGCGGCCCGCGTTCCGCCGCATGCGGAAGGTCGCCGGACGCACCGACGACATGATCATCCTGCGCGGGGTGAACGTCTTCCCCACCCAGATCGAGGAGGTCGTGCTGCGCACGCCCGGCCTGTCACCGCACTTCCAGCTGCACCTGACCAGGCCCGGACGACTCGACGTGATGACGGTCCGGGTGGAGGCGCGGCCGGGCTTCGAGACGCCGGAGGGCCGGCGGGAGGCCGCCGCGGCCCTGTGCCGGGCGGTCAAGGACACGGTGGGCGTGAGCGTCGCGGCCGAGGTGGTGGACCCGGAGACGCTGGAGCGCTCGGTGGGCAAGCTCAGGCGCGTGGTCGACCGGCGCGGCGGCGGCTGACCCGGGTCAGCGGCCGAGCCGCCTGGGCTCGGGCGGCGGGGGCAGCTTGCCGCGCAGGTCGGTGCGGACGGCCTCGCCGAGCTTCTTGGTCGCCACCCGGTTGAGCGCGCCGCCGGCGACGGCGCCGGTGAGGAAGGGGCCCAGGGTGGTGAGGTGACGCCCGAGCGTCCGCATGAGGCGGTTGCGCAGCGCGGTCTTGGTCGCGGCGCCGAGCGCCAGCGTCACGGACGTGGGGGCCAGCGGGTCGATGCCGCGCTGTCTGGCCCAGGCGGCGGTGAACGCGGCCGCGCGCTGCGGGCCGGTGCCCTGGACGCGCACGCCGTACACCTCGTGCAGCTCGGCCAGCAGTTTGACCTCGATGGCGGCGACCACGAGGGTCTCGGCGACGAGCTGGGCGGGGGCCGACAGCAGCAGGGGCGGGGCGGCGAACTCGGCCGCCGCGAGCGCTCCGCCGATGGCGCCGACCGTCATGGTGGCCTTCTGGGCGGTGCGGATCAGGTCGTCGGCGAGCAGCTCGCCGGTGAGTCCGTGGTGGTGCTCGGAGAGGGTCCGGACGTCACGGATGGGGATGCGGGGTGCGATGGTGAGGAAGACGTCGGCCAGCCACCGGCCCCGCCCGGTGCCCTCGGCCTTCGCCTGCTTCGAACGCTGGCGCAGGGCACGGGTCAGGCGGCCGAGCAGCTTGCGCCGCTCGGCCGGCTCCAGGTCACCGGGCTCGGTGAGCCTGCCGACGAGCTCGCCGACGTCGGAGTCGGCGCCCTCACTGTGCGGTTGCTGGTCCCTGTCCGGTTCGGCCACGCGAAGCCTCCGTCCTCATGGTCGCGACAGCTCAGTGCCCGGCCGGCATCGGTTCATGCCGGACGACGGCCCCGAGCTTTCCTCGCTCCTGTCAGGCCGCGCACTCCCGGCAGACCTGCTGGCCGTTCTTCTCGGAGGCCAGCTGGCTGCGGTGGTGCACGAGGAAGCAACGCGAGCAGGTGAACTCGTCAGCCTGGCGCGGGATGACCCGCAGGCTGAGCTCCTCGTTGGACAGGTCCGCGCCCGGAAGCTCCAGCGACTCCGCGAGGTCGGTCTCGTCGATGTCGATGCTGCCGGACGACTTGTCGGTGCGGCGTGCCTGCAGCTCCTGCAGACTGTCCTCGCCGAGGTCGTCGTCTGTCTTGCGCGGGCTGTCGTAGTCGGTAGCCATGGTGCTACTCCATCCCCCTCATCCATATGTCTTCGCGCTCATCGCGCGTCTTCTAACGTCCGAGAGGTACGTCTTGTGCCCGCTCGGTGGGGAAGATTGTGCATCGGTACCCCTGGAGAACGGCAAACGAAACCTCCCAACACGTCAGGGCCTGCTGCCAGTGGCGATGGTTAGCCAAATATGGCGAAACCCACAGCCCGGGCGTCACGCACCACCGTGTTTCGACGGCACATCCAACCACATGTGCGGCAAGAACGAGACGCCCCCACCGGACCAACACGCCGGATCAGCGACTCGGCAACCGAATGGTCACCACCAGCCCGCCGCCTTCCCGTGGCACCGCGGTCACATTGCCCCCGTGCGCCTGCACCACGGCCCGGACGATGGACAGCCCGAGACCCGCTCCCTTGGCCGAATCCACGCGGTCCGCATGGAGCCTCCTGAACGGCTCGAACAGGCTGTTCACCTCGTACGCCGGGACGTGCTGCCCCGTGTTGGCCACCTGAACAACCAGAGCACCGTCCGCCATTCCCGTCCGGACCCAGACTTTTCCGTTTTCGGGAATGTTGTACTTCACGGCGTTCTCGAGGAGGTTACTGACGGACCGCTCCAGGAGCACAGGATCGCCGACGGTAGGCGAGCTGACCAGATCGGTGGTGAGGGTAACTCCGTGCTCCTCGGCGAAAGGCGTGACCTGTTCGACGGCCGTCCGGGCGACGTCCTTCACGTCGAGCGGCTTGCGCACGGCAAGCTCGCGTTCGCTCCTGGCGAGCAGCAGCAGTCCTTCGATGAGCTTCTCGTTGCGGGCGTTGACCTCCAGCAGGGTACGGCCCAGCGCCTTGAGGTCCTCCGACGCCTCCGGGTCGGACAGCGCGATCTCCAGGACCGTCCGGTTGATGGTGAGCGGGGTGCGCAGCTCGTGCGAGGCGTTGGCGACGAACCGGCGCTGGGTGTCGAAGGCGACGTTGAGCCGGGTGAGCATGTCGTCGAAGGTGTCGGCCAGCTCCTTCAGCTCGTCGTCGGGGCCCTGCAGGTCGATGCGCTGGTGGGCGAGGTTGCTGTCGGAGAGCTTGCGCGCGGTGGCGTTCATCTTCGCGACGGGGCGCAGGGCGCGGTCGGCGACGAAGTAGCCGAGGATGACGGCCAGGATGCCGACGCCGACGAGGGCGAGGATGGAGCTGCGCACCAGGGTGGCGCGCGCCGACTGCACCGCGTACTGCTGCGCCGCCTTCCACTGCAGCTGGGCCTGCAGCTCGTCCCGCGGGTCGAGGCCGAGGTCGGTGAGGTCGAGGGGCAGCCACGCCTCGTCGATCGCGCTGCCGACGATCCAGTAGATCGACAGCAGCAGACCGCCGGCCGCCAGGAGGAACAGCCCGCTGTAGGTGAGCGTGAGCCGCCAGCGGATGCTGACCTTGGCGGGCAGCTCCCGCACGCGCTCGCGCGCCGTCCGCTGGAGGGGGTTGTGCGTCGGCGGCGGGGGGCCGTCCCAGGCGGGCGGGCCGCTGGGCGGCGGCGCCTGGACGCGCACCGCCTTGCGCTCCGAGTGCGGGCTGATCATGGGGTGCGTGGGCACCGCGTCACGCCCGTCCTGCCGTTCGGTCACCGAGCCTCCTCCGCCGGCCCTCCGCCGAAGGCGCCGCCTCGGAGGGCCGGGATCACAGCTTGTATCCCACTCCGGGCACCGTCTCGATCACCTGAGGGTCGCCCAGCTTCTTGCGCAACGTCATCATCGTCACCCGCACCACGTTGGTGAACGGGTCGATGTTCTCGTCCCATGCCTTGTCCAGCAGGTCCTCCTGACTGACGACGGCGCCTTCGGCGCGCATCAGCTCCTCCAGGACCGCGAACTCCTTCTTGGTGAGGCTGAGCTCCCGCCCGTCGCGTTCGACCAGCCGCTTGCCCGGGTCGAGCCGGATGCCGCCGCGCTCCAGCACCGGCGGCAGCGCTGGGGCCGAGCGGCGGCCGAGCGCCCGCACCCGGGCGACCAGCTCGACGAAGACGAACGGCTTGGCGAGGTAGTCGTCGGCGCCCAGGCCGAGCCCCTCCACCTTGTCGTCCACGTCGCCCGAGGCCGTCAGCATGAGGATGCGGGAGGCGGTCCGCTGGGCCACCAGGCGGCGGCACACCTCGTCGCCGTGCACGACCGGCAGGTCACGGTCGAGCACGATCACGTCGTAGTCGATGTAGGAGGTGCGCTCCAGCGCGCCGCCGCCGTCGTAGGCCACGTCCACGGCCATCGCCTCGCGCCGCAGCCCGGTCGCGATCGCGTCGGCGAGCACCCGCTCGTCCTCAACCACCAGCACCCGCACGCCCGATGCACCTCTTTCCGGTTCCCGCGTTCATTGTGCCCAGCACGTCGATAAGCGCACGGTAAGGCATGTGGCGGCCGGCCCGGACCACGAGCACGGCGCATCCGCGGCGAATCGGTGGTTTGGGGCGACGACGGGGGTGGGTATGCCTGCTGGACACCCCTGACCACGTGCGACGGCACGGGCCGGGTCACTTCGCCCCAGGAGTTTCTGTAACCCCCGCAGAAAGTAGGTGAGATGGGCGAGTTCACGACCACGATCGAACACCGCCTCGACCAGGCTTACCAGAGCCTCCGCGAGGCCCGCAGCACCGGTGACGACTACCTCGCCGACACCCTCACCGCCGAGATCGAGGACCTGCGCCGCCTGGCGGACGATCACGGCGTCCCGTTGACCTGCTGAGGCACGACGGCGGCCGGGGCCCTGGGAGGAGGAGGGCCCCGGCCGCCGTCATGTCCGTCAGGCCGCGCGGCGTCAGGCGTCGCGGTCCAGGTCCGGAAGGCGTCCGGCGTCGCTGTCCGCGTCGAGAGAGGCGTCAGGCGTCGCGGTCCGCGTCGAGGGAGGCGAGCAGGTCGTGCAGGCCCTCGAACAGGTCCGGCGCCGCGCACAGCACCAGCCCCGGCCCGGCCGGCTCGCCGTTCAGGCCGCCCATGCGGGCGCCGGCCTCGCTCGCCACCAGCCCGGCCGCCGCGTAGTCCCACCGGTTGACGCCCCGCTCGTAGTAGGCGTCCACCCGGCCGGCCGCCACCGAGCACAGGTCCACCGCGCAGGAGCCGCCGCGCCGGATGTCGCGCACCCGGGGCAGCACGGCCGCGACCACCTCGCCCTGCACGGCGCGGCGTCCGGCGCCGTAGCCGAACCCGGTCGCCACCAGCGCCCGTTCCAGCGGCACGCCGGTGTTGCAGCGCAGCCGCTCACCGCCGAGCCCGCCCGCGCTGAGGTGGGCGCCCGCGCCGAGCGCCGCGGTGAACACCTCGCCGCGCGGCACGACGTTGACCACGCCCGCGACGATCCGCCCGGCCACCTCGACGGCGATGGACACCGCCCACTCGGGCAGGCCGTAGAGGAAGTTGACGGTGCCGTCGATCGGGTCGACGATCCAGCGCACGGCGGAGTCGCCGCCCGCCTCGCCCTCCTCCTCGCCGAGGATGCGGTCGCCGGGCCTGGCCGCCTGGATGCGGGCGCGGATGAGCTGCTCGGACGCCTTGTCCAGGGCGGTGACCACGTCGGTGGGGCTGGACTTGGTCTCGATGTCGCCGGACGCGGTGGACATGCCGGGCCGTTTGGCGAGCAGCATCTCGCCCGCCTCGCGCGCGATGTCCTCGGCCAGCCGCAGGAAGCCGAGCGCGTCGGTGGAGTCCGTGGGGTGCGCCATCACGCCACCGACTCCGGGCGCTTCCACTCCTGGCCGAGCACGTGCTGGGCCAGGAACGCCAGGACGGTCTCGTACCAGGCGACGATGTTGCCCGGCTTGAGAATCCAGTGGTTCTCGTCGGGGAAGTAGAGGAACTTCGCCTCGGCGCCGACGCGCTGCAGGTCCCACCACAGGCGCAGCGCCTCGCCGATCGGCACCCGGTAGTCCTTGTCGCCGTGGATGACGAGCATCGGGGTGCTGATCCGCTCGAGGGAGTGGTGCGGGGAGAGCGCGGCGTACCGGTCGGAGCCGGGCGCGCCGAACTCCCGCTGCCAGTACATGGGGGTGTCGGTGGTGCCGGCGAACTGGTCGAGGTGCCACAGCGAGGCGTGGGTGACGACGGCCTTGTAGCGGTCGCTGTGCCCGGCGACCCAGTTGGCCATGTAGCCGCCGTACGAGCCGCCCATCGCGCCCAGCCGCTCGGCGTCGATGTCGTCCCTGGCCACGGCCACGTCCACGATGGCGTCGAGGTCGGCCATGGTGCGCGGGCCCCAGTCGCCCCAGCCGCGGTCGATCATCTCCTGGCCGTACCCGGTCGACATGCACGGGTCGGGCATGAGGACGGCGTAGCCGCGCTGCGCCATGATCCACGCCTGCCAGCGCCACTGCCAGTCGTTCCAGGAGCCGACGGGCCCGCCGTGGATCCACAGCAGCAGCGGCGCGGGGTGCGCGGCCGAGGCGCCCTCGGGCAGGACGAGCCAGCCGCGGACGGTGGCGCCGTCGTCGGCGGTGGCGGAGATCTCGGTGAGCGTGCCGGGCACCTCGGGGCGCGGCGCGGGCGAGGGCAGATCGGTGATCTCGCCGGTGGCGACGTCGATCAGGGCCGGGCCAGGCGCGCGGTCGACGGCGCTGCGCAGCGCGTACACGGACCGCCCGTCGGGCGACGGGTTGAGCCCGAGGTAGGCCGAGTCGTCCTGGGTGAGCCGGGTGACCGTGCCGTCCTCGGCGCCGTCGAGCGTGACGCGGAAGATCGGGCGGCGGCCCTGGTGGTCGGCGGCCACGTAGACGGCCGAGGAGTCGGGCGCCCAGGCGAGGTCCGCCGGGAACAGGTCGGGCGCGCAGGCACGACCCTGGCCGGTGGCCAGGCCGCCGATCCACAGCTCGGCGCGGGCCGACACGTCCAGGGCGGTGTGCCGCTCGCGGACGCAGGCCACGCGGGCGCCGTCGGGCGAGACCGCGAGCGGCCCGATGAAGTCGTGGCGGTCGTCGGCGAACAGCACCCGCCGCTCGCCGCTCGCGACGTCGACGGCGACCAGCTCGCTGCGGAACTGGCCGAGCGGCAGGTGCACGCGCCAGGTGGCGACCACGGTGGAGCCGTCGGGCGTGAGCTCGAACGACACGTCGCGCAGGCCCTCGCCGGGGTCGGGCGTCAGGTCGCGGACGTCCTCCAGCCGGTCGCCGTCGCCGAGCCGGGCGGCGAACAGCCGGGTACGGCCGGGGCCGAGGTCGTGGTCCCAGTAGCGCACGGGGGCGCTCTCGTGCAGGATCGCGCTGATCCCGGCGTCCTTGCGGGCCTTGCGCCGCTCCGCCTCGGTCTCCTCCTCGCCGTCGAGCACGTCGGAGGCGAACACCACCACGTCGCCGGCCGTGCGCACCGCGGCGACGCCGCCGGGGCGGGAGGCCACCTGGCGCGCCTCCCCTCCGCCGCGCGGCAGCAGCCACAGGGCGGGCACCTCGTCGGTGGGGTCCTTGACCGTCGGGTCCGGGCGTGCCGAGGTGAACAGCAGGTCCCCCGCCACGGTGAACTCTGCGGCGCTCTCACCCTTGGCCGAGCGCGTCAGCCGGTGGGGCGGCTCGCCGTCGAGGGGGATCGCCCAGAGCGCCGTGCCATAGGACTTGCCGTCGGGATCGAGTGACTGCACGGCGGAGACCAGCCGTGAACCGTCGGAGGAGAGCTTCAGCGAGAGAACCCGAGGGATGGCCACATAGTCGCGTATGTCGTTGAATGCGCTCACCTGATCGAACCTACCTCGCGGCGTGGACCGTCACGGTCCCGGCATAGGGTTGTCACGTGGGGAATTACGACGCGCTCCTGGTCCTGTCGTTCGGCGGTCCGGAGGGGCCCGACGACGTGATGCCGTTCCTGGAGAACGTGGTGCGCGGCCGCGGCGTGCCACGCGAGCGGCTGCTGGAGGTCGCCGAGCACTACCAGGGCTTCGGCGGGGTCAGCCCGATCAACCGGCAGAACCGCGACCTGGTCGAGGCGCTGCGCCCGGTGGCGGGCGTGCCGGTCTACTGGGGCAACCGCAACTGGCATCCGTTCGGCGAGGACACCGTGCGGCGGATGAAGGACGACGGCGTGCGCCGCGCCGCGGTCTTCGCCACCTCGGCGTTCGCCGGCTACTCCAGCTGCCGCCAGTACTACGAGGACATCGCCAGGATCTCGGTCGAGGGCGGCCCCGAGCTGGTCAAGATGCGCCACTTCGGCGACCACCCGGGGTTCGTCGAGGCGATGGCCGACCACACCCGGCAGGCGCTGGCCAGGCTGGGCCGCGACGACGCGCGTCTGGTGTTCACCGCGCACAGCATCCCGGTCAGCATGGCGCGCAGCGCCGGCCCCGAGGGCGGCCTGTACGAGGCGCAGCTGCGCCGCTCGGCCGAGCTGGTCAACGAGGCGCTCGGCCGCGCCGGGCGGCCGTGGGACCTGGTGTGGCAGTCGCGCAGCGGCCCGCCGCAGGTGCCGTGGCTGGAGCCCGACGTGTGCGACCACCTGCGCAAGGTGGACGCGCCGGCGGTGGTGCTGGTGCCGATCGGGTTCGTCTCCGACCACATGGAGGTCGTCTACGACCTCGACACCGAGGCGAGGCAGGTGGCCGAGGAGGTGGGGCTGCCGATGGAGCGGGCTGCGACGCCGGGCACGCACCCGGCGTTCGTCCGGATGGTGCGCTCGCTGATGGACGAGCCCGAGCCGGTGCCCTGCGCGCTGACCTGCTGCCCCGCCCCGGTGCGTCCCGCCGCCGCCCGTCAGGCGTAGGCGCGGGCGTACGCCTCGGCGATGCCCATGACCTTGTTCACGTAGGCCCACGAGTGGTTGTAGAACCAGATCGCCTTGCGGAGTTTCTCGCCGCCCTTGCCGGCGCCGTTGGCGCACAGGTAGTTGGCGGCTCCGGGCACCGCGTCGTACGGGCTCCAGATGTCGGCCTTGCCGTCGCCGTCGCCGTCCACGCCGTACGCCTTCCAGGTGGCGGGCATGAACTGCATCGGCCCGAGCGCGCCCGCGCTCGACGGCCCGTTGTTGCGGCCGTGCGAGCTCTCCACCTGGCCGAT
Source organism: Nonomuraea indica (assembly GCF_002850745.1). GTDB lineage: Bacteria > Actinomycetota > Actinomycetes > Streptosporangiales > Streptosporangiaceae > Nonomuraea > Nonomuraea indica. Next base: position 276,887 of record NZ_KZ559475.1, on the reverse strand, counting down.
CGCGGCGAGCACGGTCCACGACAGGCCGGGGCAGCGGGTGGCCGACTGCTTGTAGAGGTCGAGGTAGCTGGTGGGCCGGCCGCCCGCGGCGGGGCCCGGCGACTGCCGGGCCCGGGGCTGGCCCGTCCGGGTCTGCCCGGTCTGCGCCTGGGGCCTGCGCGGCAGGGCGGTCAGCGAGAGCACCTGGGCGCCGGAGCCGAGCAGCCGCCGCACCCGCGCCTGGCTGATGTCGGGTCCGGCGCCGTGGAGCAGCACGGCGACTCCCTTCGCCAGGCCGAGCCGGGCGCCCGTCTCCTTGCTGACCAGCCCGTCGATGCCCTTGAGCCCGAGCGGCGCGGCGGCGGCCAGGCGCAGGCGCGGGCCGCCGTCCACCTGGTAGCCGGCGCCCAGCACCAGGCCGAGCCGCCGCGTCGCCGCCGACTCGGCGACGAGCTCGCCCCTGGCCAGCGCGCTCCACACGGCCGGCTGGTCGGCGACCGCCTTGGGCGTCCAGGACCGGAACTCGGCGGGGTCCACGGCCAGCAGGTTGACGCCGACGCCCGACACCTTGACCGTGCCGGCGTCGGCCACGGCGACCTTCTGCACGTGCTTGATCGCGGCCAGCGCGTGGCGGGTCCGCTTGGGCACCTCGCCGCGGGCGATGGCGAGGATGTGGGGCGGGGTGGGGGTGACGCCGGGGCCGCCCGCGCCGAAGTCGCCGACCGGGGCCGTGGTGGGGACGAGCCGGTCGAGCCGCTCGGGTTCCCGTTGCGGCGGCGCGGCGCGTAAGGGCTGCTCGCGGGGCGTCTCGCGGGCGGTGCGGAAGAGATCGTCTCCCATGACCACCGCCACTCCCCCGCCGGCCACGGTCAGGAGGACCACGGCGGCGACCATGAGGAGCACGGCGCGGAGCGAAGGAAGACCCGACACCCGCGAAAGGTTAGCCGAATCACGGGGAAAACCACTTGCCGTACGGACATATCGCACGTAAAGGTAAGCGGGGAGCGTGACAGGAGGAAAGTACGTGGTCGGGCCTTACCGGGGGTTGTTCGACGGGCCCGGCGTCAAGGGGTTCGTGCTGGCCGGCTTCATCGGCCGGATGCCGATGTCCATGCTCGGCATCGGCGTCGTCCTGCTGATCACCGCGCTCACCGAGTCGTACGCCGTGGCCGGCGCGGTCGCCGCGACCACCAACCTCGCCTTCGCGATCGCCGCCCCGCTGTCCGGGCGGCTGGTGGACCGGTTCGGCCAGGCCCGGGTGATCGTGCCGTTCGCCGTGGTCAACGCGCTCGCGCTGGCCGGGTTGATGCTGTGCGCCCGGCTGGGCCTGCCGGAGTGGACGCTGTACGCCGCCGGCCTGCTGGTGGGGGCGACCTCGCTGTCGCTGGGCTCGATGGTGCGGGCCCGCTGGTCGGCGCTGCACGCCGGGTCGGCCCGGCTGCACACGGCCTTCGCCTTCGAGTCGGTGGCCGACGAGGTCATCTTCGTCGCCGGCCCCGCCCTGGTCACCGTGCTGGCCACCGCGATCAACCCGTACGCGGGGCTGCTGGTCGCACTGGTGTCCATGCTGGGCGGCTCGCTCGCGCTGGCGGCCCAGCGGGGCACGCAGCCGCCGGTGCGGCCCGTCCGCGGCGGTGGCGGCGGCACCCCGATCCTGATCCCCGGCATCGCCCTGCTGTCGTGCGTCTACCTGGCGCTCGGCGCGGTGTTCGGCTCGGTCGACCTGATCACGGTGGCGTTCGCCGAGGAGAAGGGCGTCAAGAGCGCGGCCGGGTTCCTGCTGGCGGCGTTCGCGGGCGGCTCGATGGTGTCGGGCCTGTGGTTCGGCTCGCGGCGCTGGCGGATCTCGCTGCGCGGGCGGTTCGTGCGCGCGCTCGGCGTGTTCGCGCTGGGGCTGCTGCCGATCGCCTTCATCGGCGACCCGAGGGTGATGGCCGTGGCGCTGTTCGTGGCGGGTCTGGCCATCTCGCCGACGCTGATCACCGGGTTCTCGCTGACCGAACGGCTGGTGCCGGCGTCGCTGCTCACCGAGGGCATGGCGTGGATCTCGACCTCGATCGGGCTGGGCGTGTCGATCGGCGCGTGGGCGGGCGGCCGGCTCACCGAGGCCTTCGGCCCGTCCAACGCCTACGGCTTCGCGCTGGCCGCCGCGGCGGTCGCCGTCGTGGTGGGTGTCGGAGGTTCGAGTTTGCTGAGGATTCCCGACGCGGCTTCACCCGCCAAACCCTGATCCGCTACGGTCGGAATATCCCTCGCAACACCCTTCACATTGGATACGACTGTCATGTCCCGACAAAGCAATTCACTTCTGGCCATCGCGGCTGTCACCCTCGCCCTCATCCCGGCACCCGCGCTGGCCGACACCACTCCCACCCCCCAGGCCGGCAAGGCGGCCACCGCGAAGACGGCCAAGCCCGTCGACTGCGCGCAGGTCAAGTGCATCGCGCTGACCTTCGACGACGGCCCCGGCAAGTACGCGGGCAAGCTGCTCGACACGTTGAAGAAGTACGACGCCAAGGTGACGTTCTTCCTCGAGGGCCAGTACGTGAAGAGCCGCCCCTCCTACGTCAAGCGCATGGCGCAGGAGGGCCACGAGCTGGGCAACCACAGCTACAAGCACCCGAAGTTCACCGAGATCGAGCCGTGGGCCATTCGCAGCGAGATCCAGAAGACGCAGGACGAGATCAAGAAGGCCGCGGGCGTCGAGCCCAAGATCCTTCGCCCGCCGTACGGGCTGGCCGACCTTCAGGTGACGGAGGTCGCGGCCGAGTTCGACATGCCGGTCGTCCTGTGGACGGCCGGCTCCCGCGACTGGGATCTCAAGGACGTCGAGGCCATCAAGAAGCAGACGCTCGAGGTCGCGGAGCAGGACGGCATCATCCTGATGCACGACTGGGTGAAGCAGACCGTCGAGGCGATGCCGTCCATCGTCAAGACGCTGCAGGGCCGCGGCTACCACCTGGTCAAGGTGTCCGACGTCGTCAAGAAGCACGAACTGAAGCCTGGTGACGTCTTCCCGCTTCCGCAGGGCTGGGAAAACTGAGTATCGTTCACGTTTAGTCGAACGAGCCTCGGAGGGGCCATGGTTTTCACCAACTGGGCGCGCAACCAGTCGGCCCGCCCCTCCGAGGTCCGCACCCCGGCCTCCACGGACGAGGTCGTGCGGGCGGTGCGCGACGCCGCCGCGTCCGGCCGCCGGGTCCGCATGGTCGGCACCGGCCACTCCTTCACCGGCGTGGCCCTCACCGACGGCATCATGCTGCGCCCCACCGCGCTGACCGGCGTCCGCTCCCTGACCGGCGACCAGGTCACCGTGCTCGCCGGCACCCCGCTGAAGGCGCTCAACGAGCTGCTGCACGAGCGCGGCCTGGCCCTGGCCAACATGGGCGACATCACCGAGCAGACGGTCGCCGGCGCCGTCCAGACCGGCACGCACGGCACCGGCCGCGACACCGGCGGCCTGGCCGACCAGATCACCGAGCTGGAGATGGTCCTCGCCGACGGCTCGGTCGTCACGGCGTCGCCGGGCGAGGACCTGTTCGACGCGGCCCGGGTCGGGCTGGGCGCGCTCGGCGTGCTCACGGCGGTGACCCTGCGGGTGGAACCCGCGTTCCTGCTGCGCAGCCGGCGGCGGCGGGCCGCGCTGAGCGGCATGCTCGGCTCGCTCGACGAGATGACCTCGGCCCACGAGCACCTCGACTTCTTCTGGCTGCCGCACACCGACGCGTGCCTGGTCAAGACCGCCAACCGCGACCCCGGCCCGGCCCGGCCGCCCGGCCCGGTCAAGCACTGGCTGGACACCGTCTTCCTGGAGAACACCCTGTTCGGCCTCGCCTGCGCCGCCGGGGCGCGGCTGCCCGGCCTCATCCCCCGGATCAACGCGCTCAGCGCGGCCGCGCTGGCCGACTCCGAGGCCGTGGACGTCTCGTACCGCGTCTTCACCTCGCGGCGCGAGGTGCGCTTCCTGGAGATGGAGTACGCGGTGCCGCGCGAGCACCTCGGCCGGGCACTGCGCGAGACGCGTGACCTGGTGGAGCGCGCCGGGTGGCGGATCACGTTCCCCGTCGAGGTGCGGGTGACGCCGCCGAGCACGGCGTGGCTGTCCACCGCGTACGGGCGGGCGACCGGCTACGTGGCCTGCCACATGTACCGGCCGACGCCGCACCAGGCCTACTTCGAGGGCGTCGAGGAGATCATGACGCGGCTGGAGGGGCGGCCCCACTGGGGCAAGCTGCACACCCGCGACGCCGCCTACCTGTCCACGGTGTATCCGCGGTTCGCCGACTTCGTCGCGCTGCGCGACCGGCTGGACCCGGACCGGCTGTTCGGCAACGCCTACCTCGACCGCGTCCTCGGCTGATCCCCCTGGTCCGCGTCACCGGGGAACGCCCCCGGCCGTGGCGCTCACCGGGCGATCGGGGAACGCCCCCGTCACTGGGGGATCGGGTCCGTGTCGGGCTCCGGGTCCGCCTCCGGCTCGCTGACCTGGGGCGCGGGCTCCGTCACGGCGGGCGCCCGGGTCTCGTCCGTGTCCTGCGTCGGCGGCTCGGTGGCCGGAGCCGACGGCTGCGCCGTGTCACGCGGGGGCGTGGGCGTCGCCGACGGGGTGGACGACCTCGTGGGCGACGGCGTGGGGGTGGCGGTCACGCTGGGCGTGGCGGACGGCGTCCGCGTCTCCTGCGAACCGGCCGGCGTCGTCGCGGTCCGCGCCTCGGGCTCCTCGGACCGCCGCTCCTGCCGTACGGGCGCCGGGTCGGGCCGCTCGTCGCGCGTCTGGCCGGTGACCTGCTCGTGCACCGTGGCCTGGGTCAGCCCCTGGTAGGCGAGGATGCCGCCCATGCTGATCGCGAACACCAGCGCCGCCACCGCCCCGATCCTGTTCCACGGCAGCCCGGCACGCGCCGGCACCGGCCGCTCCATGACCAGGGTGGAGGGGCCTCCTTCGGCGTCGTCCCCGTCGTGGACCGTGCCGTGGACCAGGGTGGCGGCGTCCCTGCCCGCGTCGTCCCCGTCATGAACCGTGCCGTGGACCAGGGTGGGGACGGCCGTCACCGGCCCGTCCCCGCCCGCGCCGGCACCGTGCTCGCCCCCGGCGCCCTCCGGCTCCTCGTCACCATGCCGCCACACGATCACCGTGCGCTGCTTGACCTTGTCGCCGGTGCGCTTGAGGTAGTGCGTGTAGACGGCGGTGCCGATCGTGCTGGCGACGCTCATCACCGCGGCTCCGATCACCGTCCCCGCGACCCCCAGGTAGGAGGCGGCCACCGCGGCCGTCACCGCCGCGAGCGCGCTTCCCCCGATCTGCGGCAGGCTCAGCTCGAACTTCTGCTGCTCGCCGCCCATGCCTGAAACCAGTCCTCCCTCGTGGTGTGCGTGTCGTGGAATCGCCCGCGAGCGCCGTTCGTCATGCGCCGGGTAAAGAGCTTCCTCGTGAATAGACGCGGGCGCGTGTCCCGTTGTTCCTGTGACGTAGGTGACAGGCACCCTTCTGGCTCGTGCCCCGACGATTCGGCCTGCCCTCCGTCTACCTCGCCGCAGCCGCCGCGACGGCGGTCGCGACAGCCGTGACCACCGCGGTGCCCCTCGCCATGACGCCGGCCTCCGGGCTGGCCGGCCGGGCCGCCGCGAGCGAACCCTCCCGCGCGTACATCGTCACCGCCCGTGACCGCGCCGCGGCCCGCGACCTCGTGGGCGAGGTGCGCTGGCGGGTGCGCCGCTACTACACCGCCGCGCTGCCCGGCTTCGCCACCTGGCTCACCGCCGCCGAGACCGCCGAGCTGCTCGCCGACCCTCGGGTGCGCGCGGTGGAGCCCGACCGCCTGGTCCTGCCCGTTCCCGGCCCCCACCGGCCGCCCACGGGCGCCGGCGACCCCGAGATCACCGTGCCGGGGATCACCGTGTACGTCGTCGACAGCGGCCTGGACCCGGCCCGCGGCGACTTCGGCGACCGGGCCTGGCGGGCCTTCGACGCGACCGGAGGCACGGGCGACGACTGCACCGGGCACGGCACGCGGGTGGCCCGCCAGGCCGCGGGACGCGTCCACGGGGTGGCGCCGCGGGCTCGGCTCGCCTCGGTCCGCGTGCTCGGCTGCGGCGGCACGGGCGCCCTGTCGGACGTGGTCGCCGGTCTCGACTGGGTGCGCAGGCACGCCAGGAGGCCCGCCGTCGCGACGCTCGCCGTCGACGGCGCCGGCTCCGCCGCCCTGGCGACGGCCGTGCGGCGGCTCGAACGATCCGGCGTCCCCGTCATCGGGGCCTCGCTCGCGCATCCGGTCCGTCAGGCGTTTTCGCCCGACCACGGTGCGTCACACCCCCTAGTCCGACAGAATCCGTCGGGGACTCTTCGGACCGGAGAGCTCTGATGGGGATGGAATCGCCAAATGTGATCGGCGTCACATCGCCCGGGGCCTATCCCATGAAGGCGATGTTCGGACATGCCGGGTACGGTGCTGGCAGGCAACCGGCACACGCGAGAGACTCAAGGGTCCGGGGGAAGAATGAGCACGCTGACGAAGGGACTCGCATGCAGGAGCTCCGACTCGTCGCGGTGAGTGAGGACGGCACCTATCTCGTGCTGGCGACTGCCGGGCGGGGTACACGCTTCACACTTCCCGTGGACGACCGGCTCCGTGCTGCCGTCCGCGGCAACTTCTCCCGTCTCGGGCAGTACGAGATCGAAGTGGAGAGCCCGTTGCGCCCCAAGGAGATCCAGGCGCGCATCCGCGCCGGAGAGACCGCGGAGGAGATCGCCGCTACCGCCGGCATCCCGGTCGAACGCGTGCGCTGGTTCGAGGGGCCGGTGCTGCAGGAACGCGAGTACGTCGCCCAGCAGGCGCAGCGCGTGGCCGTGCGGATGCCCGGCGAGTCGTCGGCCGGGCCGACCCTCGGCGAGCTCGTCGCGGAGCGGCTCACCCGGCGCGGCGTGCCCACCGACGAGATCGACTGGGACTCGGCCAAGCGCGACGACGGCCTGTGGCGGGTCAAGCTCGGCTACGTGTGGAACGGTCACACCCGGCACGCCGAGTGGCTGTTCGACCCGCGCCGCCGCCACGTCACCCCGCACGACGACGAGGCCATGCGGCTGTCGTCGGCCGACTTCGACCCGAGCCCTCCGGTGGAGGACACCACGGTCACGCCGTTCGCGCCGCGCGTGGCCAAGCTGCAGCCGGTGCCGCCGCTCGGCTCCGACCCGCTGCCCTTCCCGCCGGCGCGCCGCGAGCCGGACGAGCCCGCCGTCGGGCACCACGGGCCGCCGCGCGGCGCCGACTTCGGGCCGCCGCCCTTCGAGCGGTCCCCGGGCACGCCCCCGGACCGCCGCCCGGCCTTCCCGCCGGCCCCGGTCGCCCCGCGCGACCCCGCCCCGCCGCTGCCCTCCACGGCGCCGCCGGCCGCTTCCGCTCCCGCCGCACCGGCCGTTCCGGGGCGCGAGGACGGTCCCGGCGCCGGCTCGGCGCCCGAGCCGCCCGCCCGCCGCGGCGCGCCCGCGGCCTGGCCCGCGGACTTCGGCCTGAGCCGTACGGAGGAGCGCGGTGGCGCCCGCGAGGCCGAGGCCTTCTACGCCCCGGTGAGCCACGACCCCACCCACCGGCCCGAGCCGTCCACGAGCCCGGAGCGGATCACCTCCGTCCAGACCGACGCCGTGCAGACCGACACCACGCAGGCCGACACCACGCAGGCCGACACCACGCAGGCCGACACCACGCAGGCAGGTGTCGCGCAGGCCGGTGTCGCGCAGGCCGGTGCCGCGGAGCCCATGGGCGAGCCGGCGGCCGTCGCCGAGCCCGGGACCGCGCCGCACGTCCCGGAGGAGCCCGTACCGGCCGCCCCGGCGGAGACCCTGCCCGCCGCCCCGGCGGAGAGCACGGCACCGGCCACCGAGGCGCCCGCCCACATCGTCACAGGCGTCGAGGAGTCCACCCCGACGGCCACTGGCGCACCGGGCACCGGTGCGTCCGAGGTGCGGGACACGCCCTCGACCGCCGGCGCGCCCGCTGACGCCCCCGAGGTGCGGGACGCGTCCCCCGACACCCCCGCCATGGCCGCACAGGACGACGCCTTCACAGCGACCGAGGAGGACGCGCCCGGCGCGAGCGACGACACCACGGCCGAACCGCACACAGCGAGCGACGCCGCACCCACGACAGCACCGGACGAGGCGTCCGCGGCCCCGCCCGCGACGGTGCCCGACCAGGCGCCCGTGGCGGCACCTGACGAGGCACCACAGGCAGGAGCCGACCAGACGCCCGTGGCGGCATCGGACGAGGCGCCCGTGGCGGCACCTGACGAGGCACCACAGGCAGGAGCCGACCAGGCGCCCGTGGCGGTCCCCGACCAGGCAGCGCCGGTCCCGTCCGCCACGGAACCCACGGCCGGGTCGCCGTCACAGCCCGCTGAGGTCGCGGCCGAGTCGCCGTCGCAGCCCGCCGGGGCCGTGGCCGAGGCTCCACCCGCCGACCCCGGCACCGGGAAGGCTCCCGAGCGGGCCGCACCGGAGGCCGCCGCAGCACCGCGGCCGGACGCGGGCGACACTCCAGCACCGGAGCCGACGCCGGCCGAGACGCCCCGGCCGCAGGCGACGGAGGCCGCAGCAGCGGCCGAGCCACCTCAGACGGAGCCCTCCACGCCGGAGCCGTCCGCTCCCGACACGAAGGCGACCGAGGCAACGAACGCCACCGAGGCAACGGAGGCACCCGAGGCAGCGGCGACCGGCACGCCCGCGCCCGCCACAGCGCCGGAGACGGACACGTCGGAGACCGGCGTGACCACGGCGGACGGGGTCGAGGCCGAGGCCGCACCCGTCGAAGCCCCCGCCCCCGCCCCGAAGCCGGTGCCCAAGCCACCCGCGCCGAAGCCGAAGCCGGCGCCGGCCGCCGCGGTGCCCGCGGCGCGTCCGGGCAGGGACGACGCGGCCGATGGCGGCAAGGACGGTTCAGGCAGGGACGGTTCAGGCAGGGACGGTTCGGGCAAGGGTGACAAGGGCAAGCAGGCCGCGAAGGAGGCGCCGGTGCCGGTGCCGTCACCGCCGCCCGCCCCTGCGGCCCGCCAGCCGCGCAAGGGTTCGAGGGGCCGCCGCGCCTCGGTGCCCACCTGGGACGAGATCATGTTCGGCGCCCGCCGCCAGGACTGACGCCGCCGTACAGGGCGGCGGGACACGATTCCGAGAACGTGCCCCGCCGCCCTTTCGCATTCCCGGAGGCCGATGGTGGGCCGCCTTCCGGGAGGTCGGCCGTACCCGCGTCCACCGGCGGCACAGCCCCGATCGCCCGAAGAGCCCCGATCGCCCGGGAATGCAACCGTTCGGGGTCGCGAAGCCGAAGAGGAGGCGTCAGGTAGATCCCGGCGTGGCTCGCAGCACGCCGAGCTCGTCGTTCACGGCGTCAAGGAAGGCGGCCACCGTGCGCAACTCCTCCGGGCTGAAACGCCGCAGCACGTGGTCGGTGCTCCGGGCGAGCGGGCGGAAGAAGGCGGCGGCGACGTCCTTCGCCGCGTCGAGGTAGTGCACGTGGACCACTCTGCGATCGTGCACGTCGCGGACGCGGCGGATGTGCCCGGCCCGCTCCAGCCGGTCGAGGCACGCGGTGATCGCGCCCGAGGTGAGGTTCAGCTCCTCGCGCAGCCGGCCCGGAGTGATCGGCGACGGAGCGTCCAAGATCATGATGAGGGCCTGGACGTCGGTGTTGTGCAACCCGTGGTCGGCCGCGAACTCGTGGGCGATGCGGTTGTACTCGGCGGTCATCCGCCGCAGCTTCACCGCGAAGGACCGTAGGTCGGTGTCCCCCCCGCGGTCGCCGTTCATGACGTCATGCTACATTATCTCACTCATTGAGTATCTTATCGATTGAGTTATCAGTCGCTACGGAAGGGCGATCTCATGGCGCGGCGACCGATCCGCCGGCTCATTCCGGCGCTGCTCGTGCTGGCCTGGCTGGCCGTGGGCGGAGGGCTGGGACCGTTCGCCGGCAAGCTCACCGAGGTGTCCACCAACGACCAGGCCGCGTTCCTCCCCAGCAGCGCCGAGTCCACGCGGGTGCTGGCGGCGCAGGAGGCGTTCCGGCAGAGCGAGACGCAGCCGCTCATCGTGGTGTGGACCGCGGACGGCAAGGACATCACCCCTGCCCAGACCGCGGCGGCGACCCGGGCCCTCGCCGCGCTGCGCGGCACGCCGGGCGTCGCCGGCGGTCCCACCCCCGCCTTCCGGTCGGACGACGGCGAGGCGCTGCAGGGCGTGGTCCAGCTGAGCCCCGAGGTCGACGGGTCCCTCGGCGAGTTCCTCGACCGGATCGGCCCGGCCGTGGCGGTCGACGGCCTGCGCGCCCAGCTGGCCGGCCCGGCGGCCACCCGGGCGGACCTGTCCGACGCCTTCGCCGGCATCGACGGCCTGCTGCTCGGGGTCGCGCTGATCACCGTGCTGATCATCCTGCTGGTGGTGTACCGGAGCGTGCTGCTGCCGCTCGTCATCATCATCGGCGCGGTCTTCGCCCTCGGCCTGGCGTGCGCCGTGGTGTACTTCCTGGCCGACCGCGACATCGTCCGGGTCGACGGCCAGGTGCAGGGCATCCTGTTCATCCTCGTCATCGGCGCGGCCACCGACTACGCACTGTTGCTGACGGCGCGCTTCCGCGAGGAGCTGGCCGCGACCGGCGACCGCTTCGCCGCGGGCCGTGTCGCGCTGCGACGCTCGGTCGAGCCGATCGTCGCCAGCGCCGCCACGGTCGCCCTCGGCCTGCTCGCGCTGCTGCTCAGCAGCCTGACCAACAACCGCGCGCTCGGGCCCGTGGGCGCCATCGGCATCGCGTGCGCCGCCCTCAGCGCGCTGACCTTCCTGCCCGCGGTCCTCGTCCTGCTGGGCCGCGCCGCCCTGTGGCCGGCCAAGCCGCGCGCCTCCGGGGCCGGGGCGCGCGGGATCTGGGGCCGGGTGGCCGCCCTGGTCGACCGTCACCCGCGCCGGTTGTGGATCGCGACCGTCCTGCCCCTCGCCGGCCTGGCGCTCTTCGCTCCGCAGCTGAACGCCCGGGGCGTGCCCCTGGACGAGACGTTCGTCAACGACGCGCCGTCGGTGGCGGCGCAGGCGACGCTGAGCGAGCACTTCCCCGCCGGTTCCGGACAGCCCGCCGTGATCGTCGTCCCCGCCGGGCGCGCCGCGGCCGTGGCGGAGACGGCCCGCGGGGTCGAGGGCGTGTCCGGCGCCGCGACGGTGACGCGGAGCGGACGCCCAGACGACGCGCCCAAGGTCGTCGGCGGCCGGGCACTGGTGGAGGCCACGCTGCTCGACGCGCCGGACGGCGACTCCGCCCAGGACACGATCCGGCGGCTGCGCGCGGCCCTGTCCGGCGAGGACGGGGTCATGGTCGGCGGCTACACCGCCCAGCGGTACGACACGACGCGGACCGCCGAGAAGGACACGCTGCTCATCGTCCCGGTCGTGCTCGCGATCATTCTGCTCATCCTGGTCGCCCTGCTGCGCTCGCTGATGATGCCGGTGCTCCTGGTCGCCACCGTCGCGCTGAACTTCCTCGCCACCCTCGGCGTCTCGACCCTGATGTTCACGCACGTCTTCGGCTTCACCGGCAGCGACGCGTCCGTGCCGCTGTACGGCTTCGTCTTCCTGGTGGCGCTGGGCGTGGACTACAACATCTTCCTCATGTCCCGGGTCCGCGAGGAGACGGCCCGCCACGGGGCCAGGGAGGGAGTGCTGCGCGGGCTGGTCACCACCGGCGGGGTGATCACGTCCGCGGGGGTCGTGCTCGCCGCCACCTTCGCCGCGCTGGTGGTGATCCCCCTGGCGTTCCTCGCGCAGATCGCCTTCATCGTCGCCTTCGGCGTCCTGCTCGACACCCTGGTGGTCCGCTCGCTGCTGGTCCCGGCGCTGGTGCGGGACCTGGGTGCGCGGGCCTGGTGGCCGAGCCGCCCGGACCGCGCCGCCTCGCCGGAGGAGTCGCGGGAGCCGGCCCGCGTGTCAGGATGACCGCGGCCCGGGCGGCTCGGCCCGGAACGGCGCCAGCCACTCGGGGGTGACCTCGGCGGGGAAGTCCCTGGCCTGCTCGGCCGAGACGTCCACCGCCGGGTAGCCGCCCTCGCCCGCGCCCACTCCCGCGATCAACGTGTACACGCCGGCCCGCCGCTGGAACCACGTCTGCCTGATCCGCCAGCCGACCACGGCCCGGCGTTCCACCACCGCCTGGGCCCGCCGCAGCGAACCCGAGCGGACCGACAGGCGCGTCCCGTCGTAGCCGTGCCCCAGCGACCGGTAGCGGTCGAGGCCGAGCGGCACCCCCAGCCCGGCGAGCGCGAGGGCGAGCACGGCGAGGACCCACCAGAGCAGCAGCCCGGAGGAGGCGGCCGCCGCCAGCGCGAGGACGCCCACGGCCGCCCACGGCGCGATCGCCCTGAACAGGCGGCGACGGCGGGCCACGGGCGGGTGGGGGCGTAGCTCCGCCCGGTACGGGCCGATCGCCCCGGCCGTCACCTCGGTGGCGACCGTCCGGGGCACGACGGGCAGGAGCTGGCCCCGCGTCGAGGAGTCGCCGAGGCCGGTCACGATCGCCCAGGCCCGCACCACCCCGGCCCGGCGTTCGGCCAGGCCGTCCACGATCTCGTAGCCGCGCACCCGCCTCGTCTCGAGCGAGACGCTGCGCCGGTTGACCAGCCCGCGTTCGGCGACGAGGTAGCCGTCGCGGTCCTTCAGCCGGAAGTCCCAGGTGAACACCGCGTACATCACACCGCCCGCGAACGGCATGGCGACCACCAGGAGCAGCACGGTGACCAGCAGCAGATAGGGCCGGTCCCAGAGCCACCGGCCCGCCTGCCAGGCGGCGTCCCGGCCGACGCCCAGCTCGTTGCCCCACTGGAACGCCAGCCCGATGGCGCCGCCCGCGAGGGCGAACGGGGTGAACAGGTAGGCGCCGGACAACGGCCCGTAGAGCAGCCATTTCCGGGGCACCGTGATGATCGTCCGCTCCGACGGGACGTGGGAGTGCTCCTCCGGGACCCCCCGGGCGCCCGTGAGGCCGCCCGGCATCAGGGGAGCGGCCTCGCCGGCGGCGGTCGCGGCAGGACCGGCCGGCGCGGCCGTGCCCGCCCGCGCCCTGGCCACGGCGACGCGACGCAGCAGGGCGGCCTTGAGACGTTCGGCCTCCTCCAGGGTGACGCCGTCGAGCTTGCCCTCCTCGTCGCCGCCGCTCGCGCCGGTGTCGATCTTCAGGACCGCCAGGCCGAGCAGCCGGTGCAGGGGCGGGGTGGACACGTCGACGCCGCGCACCCGTTCGAGCGGGATCGTCCGCAGCGACCTGCTGATCAGCGAACGGTTGATCTCCAGCCGGTCGCCCACGATCTCGTAGGTGAACGTCGCCCACCGGATCAGCGCGAACACCACGGCTCCCACGGCGCCCGCCGCCGCCCACACGTACGAGGAGCCGGAGAAGCCGCCCACGAACAGCACGCCGACCAGCGGCAGGAGCAGGTTGGGCAGCATCCGCACCGGGTCGATGAGCAGCACCTTGGGGCTCAGCCGCAGCGGCGCCCGCCCGCCGGGCCCGAGCCCCCGCGGCGGCCCTGCCGGCGCGTACGGCGGCACGGCCCGCCCGCCGTACGGAGTCTCCCCGACCGGCCCGTGCGGCATCTCGGCCCGACCGCCGTGAGGCGCCTCCCCGACCGGCCCGTGCGGGGGCGTGACGGGCCCGTACGGCGGCGCACCGGCACCGGCCTGAGCCGCGCTCCGGGGCCCGCGCTCGTGGTGCGGGACGGCGTCCTGGGACGCGCCGCCGGGCGCCGCGACGTCATGCGGCACAGGCCCCTGCGCGACGTCATGCGGCACGGGCCCCTGCGCGGCGTCGTGCGGCACCGACCTCTGCGCGGTGTCGTGCGGCACAGGTTCCTGCGCCGTGTCGTGCGGCGCGGGTTCCTGCGCGGTGTCGTGCGGCGCGGGCCCCTGGACCGGTGTGGCAGGGTGTCGCCGGCGGGGCGCCTCGGCAGGCTCGGGAGGCTCGGCCCGGCCGTTCACGTGGCATCGTCCCTGAGCTCTTCGGCGCGGTGCGCCAACTGGTCGGCCAGCCCGGCCGCCACGTGGAAGTCGAGCCCCTGGATCGTGGACGAGCCGGCGTGCGACGCGGTGCGGATCTCCAGGGTGGCCAGCCCGAGCATGCGCTCCAGCCAGCCCTGCGCCTTGTCGACCGTCTGGATGCGGCTCACCGGCACGAACACCCATTCCCGGGTGAGAAATCCGGTCCGCGCGTACACGACGTCACCCGACAGCTCCCACCGGTGCACCGAGTAGCGCACGAACGGCTCCGCCACCAGAAACGGCGTCAGCAGCGCCGCCACCGCCGCGGGCAGCGACCACGGCCGGGCCGCGAACCAGGCGGGCACCCACGACCAGCCGCTGCCGCCGACCCAGGCCGCGGCCAGCCCGGAACCACCGACGATGATCACGAAGGCGATCAGTGCCTCGAGCAGCCAGAGCTTGACGGCCTTCGGCGAGACGCGGTGCGCCGGATCGCGGAGCGGGCCAGTAAGGGTCACGAATCCCAGCTTAAGCCGCGCGGCACGTCAGCGATCTCTCAGCGGCCCCGGCGCCGCGGTCAGGGAAATGTCAGTGACGTACGCCACAGTGGAGGCACAGACCACTGAAGGGGAAGTCATGCGCTACGCGATAGAGGCCGAGGGCCTCGTGAAGCACTATGGCGACACCAAGGCCCTCGACGGCGTCGACCTCGTGGTGCCTCCGGGCCGGCTGCTCGGCGTGCTCGGCCCCAACGGCGCCGGCAAGACGACCGCCGTGCGCATCCTCGCCACCCTGCTCGCCCCCGACGCGGGCAGGGCGACCGTGCTGGGGTTCGACGTGCGCCGCGAGGCCCACCAGGTGCGCTCGTTCATCGGGCTGACCGGGCAGTACGCCGCGGTCGACGAGATGCTCACCGGTGTCGAGAACCTCATGATGATCGGCCGGCTGCTCGGCATGTCGCGTGCCGAGGCCAGGGCGCGGGCGACGGCCCTGCTGGAGCGGTTCGCCCTGACCGAGGCCGGTGGGCGCGCCGCCAAGACCTATTCAGGCGGCATGCGCAGGCGGCTCGACCTGGCGGCGAGCCTCGTCGGCAGGCCGCAGGTGCTGTTCCTCGACGAGCCGACGACGGGCCTCGATCCGCGCAGCCGCACCGAGCTGTGGGCGGTCGTGCGCGGCCTGATGGCCGACGGGGTGACGGTGCTGCTGACCACCCAGTACCTTGAGGAGGCCGACCAGCTCGCCGACGACATCGTGGTGTTCGACCACGGCAGGGTGATCGCGTCGGGCACCTCCGACCAGCTCAAGGCGACCACCGGCGCCCAGGTGCTCGAGGTGCGCCCGCTCAGCGCGGACCACCTGGAGCTGGTGGCCAAGGTCGTCTCCGACGTCATCGAGACCGCTCCCGAGACGGTGGGCGGCGTGGTGACCGCCGCCGTGCACGACCCGTCCGTGGTGCCGGCCGTCGTGCGGCGCCTCGACGACCTGGGCGTCGTCGCCTCCGAGCTGACGCTTCGCAAATCCACCCTCGACGAGGTGTTCCTGGCCCTGACCGGGCACCGCGCCGAGGAGACCACCGCCGATGACACCAAGCCCGAGGAGGCTCTCGTATGACCGCCGTGACGACGACCGCTCCGCCCGTCGCGGCCAGGCGCGTGGGGCCGGGCGCCGCCGGCCGGCAGACGCTGACGCTCGCCTGGCGGAGCCTGGTGCAGATCAAGCACAACCCGTGGGAGCTGCTCGACCTCAGCATCCAGCCGATCATGTTCCTGCTGCTGTTCACCTACGTGTTCGGCGGGGCGATCTCCGGCTCGACGGGCGACTACCTGCAGTTCGCGCTGCCCGGCCTGCTGGTGCAGAACGCCCTGTTCTACACGCTGTCCACGGCCATCGGCCTCAACACCGACATCACCAAGGGCGTCTTCGACCGGCTGCGCAGCCTGCCGATCGCGCGCGTCGCGCCGCTGGCCGGCCGGGTCCTCGCCGACACCTTCAAGCAGGTGTGGGCGTTCGCGCTGCTGGTCGGGTTCGGCATGGTGCTGGGGTTCCGGGTGACGACCAGCGCGGCCGGGCTGCTCGGCGCGCTGGCCCTGCTCGTGGTGGTCGCCCTGGCGATGTCGTGGATGTCGGTGCTGATAGGGCTCAAGGCCTCCAACCCGGAGAAGGTGCAGATGTTCTCCTTCTCGGTGATGATGCCGCTGACGTTCACGAGCAGCGCCCTGGTGCCGTCGGCCACGTTCCCCTCCTGGCTGCAGGCCTGGTCCGACGTCAACCCGGTGACCCACCTGGCCGACGCCATCCGCGGCCTGCTGATCGGTGGCGAGGTCGCCGGCCCGATGCTGGTGTCGCTGCTGTGGTCGGCCGGTTTCACGGTGGTGTTCGCGCCGCTGGCCATCAGGGTCTTCCGCAACCACATCTGACGCCGGCGTGCTGTCACGGGCCGGTGGCCAGGGCCAGCACGTCCGCACGGCGCAGCCCGCGGCCGCGCTCCAGGTGGTGGGCGAACGCGCCCTCGCCGAGCGCGGCCGCGACGTCCGCGGTGATCCGCATGTGGTCCCACTCGATCACGGCCGCCGTCCCCCGGATCGTCTGCGCGCCGCCGAGCAGTGTCGCCGCGTCCCGCGCACGGCCCGCGGCCAGCGCCAGCCCCGCGCAGGCGATCACCGCGCCGCCGAGGACCTGCGCGTCCCGCGAGTCCTCCGCCTGCCGGACGGCGAGGGCCGCCATCCGCCTGGCCCGCCGCAGGTCCCCTTCCTGTACGGCGAGCAGCGCGAGCGACGAGCTGACCGCCGCCGTCATCTGCGGTGGCGCGGCCGCGACGTCGTCGAGGAGCGCCAGCGCCTGCGCGTACTGCCGCCGGGCGGTCTCCAGGTCGCCTCGCTGCCGGGCGAACTCCCCCCACGCCCCCACGACGCCGGCCTCCCCGACCCGGTCGCCGAGAGTGAGCACGATCCGTTCGGCCTCCGCCAGCAGGGAGTCGGCCTCGGCCCGCCGGTCCAGCGCGTTCAGGCCGAGCGCCAGCCTGGCCCGCATGTACGCGGTGTCCTCGACCACGCCCAGCTCGTCCATCAGGCGCAACGCCTCGCGCATCACCCGCACGCTCTCCTCGGCGTCGCCGCGCAGCAGGTGGACGTCCGACAGGGTGCCGAGCGCCGTGCCCATCCCCCACCGGTCGCCCGTCCGCCTGTAGCGCTCGAACGCCTCGCGGGTGTCGCGCTCGCTCTCCG
Organism: Nonomuraea indica; assembly: GCF_002850745.1. Classification (GTDB taxonomy): domain Bacteria; phylum Actinomycetota; class Actinomycetes; order Streptosporangiales; family Streptosporangiaceae; genus Nonomuraea; species Nonomuraea indica. The sequence goes on along the minus strand of NZ_KZ559475.1, from coordinate 259,685 downwards.
CGACCCGCCCGGCCGCGTAGTGCAGCAGCGCGCGGTAGATCAGGCCCGACGCGCTCGCCCACAGGTCGGCGTGCCCCACCATCTCGTCGATGTGGCGCTCGTCGTCCGGCTCCGCCACCCCGTACATCGCCAGCGACGGCACGGCCATGGCGACGATCGGGTGGGCCTCGTGCACCAGGCCGACGAGCCGGCGTAGTTCCTGCCCCGAAGCGACGCTCTCCTCCCACTCCAGGGCCGCGCCCACCGCGTTGATGCTGTGCACCGCCAGCGCCTGCGCGCGAAGCTCGCCGGGGGCGCCGGGCGTGGCGGCCAGCACCTCGCGGGCTCGCACCGCGCCCTCCAGCCGGTGCCCCTTCAGCCACCAGTACCAGCCGAGCGCGCCGACGAGCCGCAGCGCCGTCTCGTGCTCGCCGTTGTCGAGCGCCCAGCGCAGCGCCGCCGACAGGTTCTCGTGCTCGGCGGTGAGCTGGGCCACCGCGTCGAGCTGGGCGGCCGTACGCAGCACCGGTTCGGCGGCCTCGGCCAGCTCGGTGAAGTGGCGGGCGTGCACCCGGCGTACCGCGCTCTCCTCACCGGACTCGGCGAGACGTTCGGCGGCGTAGGCCCGGATCGTCTCCAGCATCCGGTACCTGCCCGCGTCGTACCCGACCAGCGACTTGTCCACGAGCCGTGACAGTGGGTCGAGCGCGTCGCCGAAGACCTGCTCCAGCGTCTCCAGGGTGGCGCCGCCCGAGAAGGCGGCCAGGCGGCGGCCGAGGACGCGTTCGTCGTCGTCGAGCAGTTCCCAGCTCCACTCGACGAGGGAACGCAGCGTCCGGTGGCGCGGCTGCGCGGTGCGGCTGCCGCCGTTGAGCAACCGGAACCTGTCGCCGAGCCGCGCCGCGAGCTGCCCCGCGGTCATGGACCTCAGCCTCGCGGCGGCCAGTTCGATGGCCAGCGGCAGCCCGTCCAGGGACCGGCAGATGCTCATCACGGCCGCCGCGTCCTCGTCCACCCGGTAGCCGGGCCGTACCGCGGCCGCCCTGTCGGCGAACAGCCGGACGGCCGGGTAGTCCGCCGCCTCCGCCGCGCCCGCGCCGGGCGGCGGCACGGCGAGCGGCGGGAGGATGCAGGTGATCTCCCCGGTGATGCCGAGCGGTTCGCGGCTGGTGGCGAGGATCGTGACGCCGGGACATTCGGCGAGCAGCCTGTCGGCCAGGAACGCCGCGGGCTCGATCACCTGCTCGCAGTTGTCCAGCACGATCAGCAGCCGCTTGCCGTGCAGCGTCCTGACCAGCCGGTCCACCGGATCCAGCGGTGCGGTCGCGGCGGACGGGGCGGCGGGGACGCCGTCACGCACGTCCAGAGCGCTGATCAGGCTCTGCGTCACGCCGGCGGCGTCGGTGGCGGTGGCCAGCTCGGCCACCCACACCCCGTCGGGCATGGCGTCGCCCATCGTCTCGGCCGCCTCCAGGGCGAGCCGCGTCTTGCCCGCTCCCCCGGGTCCGAGCAGCGTGACCAGCCGGTGGCCCGTCAGCAGCTCGCCCATGCGGGCGACATCGCTCTCCCGGCCGACGAAACTGGTCAGCCGGGCGCGCAGATTCCCCCGGCGCGGTGAGAACGTCGCGCCGCCGTCCCACCCGGGACGCGGCACCCCCTCCTCACCCACGGCGGGGATTCCGGGACGGAGCGCACGGGCCGCATCTGGCCGCGAAGCGCGGGGCGCCTCGTCGTCGGCATCGCGAGACGCATCGGCCACGGCAGCCCCGTACGTCTCGCCGCCGGCGGCATCGCCCGGCGGCTCGGTGGCGGCATCGCCCGGCGGCTCGGTGGCGGTGTCGCCGGGTGGCTCGGGGGCGGTGTCGCCGGGTGGCTCGGGGCTCGTGAGGGTGTGGGCTCCTCGTCCGGGCCGCGGAGTGGGCGGGGGGTCGCCGCGGAGGAGCGCCGTGTGCAGGTCGGTGAGCCGGGGTGACGGGTCGGCGCCCAGCTCGTCACGGAACGTCCGGCGCGCGGACTCGAAGGCGGCCAGGGCCTCCACGCGCCGGCCCGCGCCGTACAGCGCCCGCATGAGCTGACCGTGCAGGCGCTCCCGCAGGCGGTGCGCGGCGAGCAGTTCCGTCAGATCGTCGAGCACCTCGGCGTACCTGCCGAGAAGCAGGTCGGCCTCGATGCGGTCCTCGGTGGCGGCCAGCCGGAGAGCGTCCAGACGGGCGGCGTCACCCGCGGCCACGCCGTCCTCGCCCAGGTCCGCCAGCGCGGGGCCGCGCCACAGTGCCAGCGCCTCCCGCAGGGCTTCGGCTGCCGTCCGCGCGTCACCCGACGCCAGGGCGGACCTGCCGTCGCGGGCGAGCGCGGTGAAGCGGTGCGCGTCCACCTGCCCGACGGCCACCACGAGCCGGTAGCCGGTGGGCTCCGCCACCACGGTCTGCCTGACCACGGCCTCCCGGCTCCCGTCCTTACCGGGCGGAACGACCCGGCGGGCGGGTCCGGCGGCCGGATCCGCAGGTGGGTGCGCAGGCGAATCCGCAAGCGGGCCTGCAGGCGGATGCGCAGGCGGATCCGCAGGCGGGCCCGTACGAAGGTCCGCAGGTGGGCCCGGATAAAGGTCCGTAGAAAGGTCCGCAGGGGGATCGGCGGTGGGCTTGGCGAGGGCCGTGCGCAGGCGGGAGACGAGCGCCTGGAGGGCGTTGCCCACACCGGCGGGCGGCCGATCCCGCCACACCCCCGCTATCAGCCGGTCGAACGGAACTGTCACCCCGGCGTCGAGGGCGAGCAGTGTCAGGAGGGCGCGCAGGCGTTGCCCGGAGATCTCGACGGCCTGGCCGTGCCTCCGTACCTCCAGCGGACCGAGGATGCCGAAAGCCGCATCCGCGTCCGTGCCCACCCCCCTCATGCCTCGATTGTGGCCGATTTTGCGTCCTTTACCGTCCACGGACCATCGCGAAACGGTCGGCGCATGCCCGATAGCCGCGTAGCATCATCCGGCATGGGGCTGTGTAACACGACAGGACGCCTGGGACGCACCGCCGTCAGTGTGACGGCAGTGGGTCTCGCGCTTCTCGTGTCGGGCTGCGCCGGCTTCATCAGCAGGTCGGAGGCCAAGGAGATCGCCGAGATCAACGTTTCGAGCCCGGAGCTGCGCGAGGGCGAGCCGCTGCCGCGCGAGTACGGGTGCGAGGGCCGCCAGGGCAGCCCGCCGCTGCGCTGGTCCAGCGAGCCCCTGCCGGAGGCCAGGTCGACCGCGATCGTGGTCGACTCCCACACCTCGTCGGAGTCGGCGGTGCAGTGGGTGCTCTACAACATCCCGGCCACCACGACCGAGCTGGGCCCGGGGGCTTCGGAGAGCCCGCCGGAGGGTTCCTCCCAGGCGCGGGCGACCAGCGGCAAGGCCGGCTACCAGCCTCCGTGCGACAAGAGCCTCAGCTACCGCTTCACCGTCTACACGCTGCAGGGCAGGGTCCAGGCGAAGGAGGGCGCCCCCCTCTCCGCCGTTCTCAAGGAGATCGCCGACAAGACCATCGCCCGCGGACGGCTCACCGCGGTACACATCGAGTGAGAAATCAAACACCAGGGGTAATAATCGTTACCAATTCTTGGCTTAGGGTGTGACAACGCTCGCAGTGGTCCGACACAATCAGATCCAATTGTCAGGCGCTGGTGATCAAAGGGGGCAGATCGCGTCGATGGCCGCGCGATCTCACCGGTGCCACAGGGAGGCCATGGCTTTGAGGGTGGTGCAATGACAGCGGTCGTCGTCAGCTTGGTCGCTATCGTGCTCCTCGTGCTCGTCGTCGTGGCACTGGGCATGCGTTCCATGAACCGCCGGGAGAGCTCGCTTCCCCCGGAACGGCTCAAGCAGATGATCGAGAAAGAGGAGCAGACCCACGCTCGGTCCACGGACGAGTTCGCGGCCCACGAACCCCGGATGACCAACTTCAGCCCCGACTTCAGCCCGATCGACGAGCCCAAGCCCAAGCCGGTGCGCACCGGCCAGCGCGGCAAGCGCGGCGTCGACGAGTGGGGCAACCCCCGTTCGGACGACGACGACGAGGAGTTCTGGGCGACCATCCGCAGCGACGCGGCCGAAGGCGGCTTCGGCGCCGACGGCACGGTGGCGGCCCGCAAGGGCGCTGCCCGCCCCGTCGAAGGCTCCCCCGACAAGGTTCCCGCCCAGGCCGCCGACCGGCCGGCCGAGCCCAGGCGACCGGCCGAGCGCCGGCGCTCCGCCAGGCGTGAGGCCGCCGTCGGCGCCGACCCCGACGCCGTCACCGTGCAGGCCCCGCTGCCCCAGCGGCCCGCCCGCCCCGCGGCGCCCGCCGCCTCCGCCGGACTGGCCGACCTGGTCGAGCCCGCTCCCGCGCAGCGCCCCGCCGCCTCCGCCTCCGACCTGGCCGACCAGCGCACGGTGACGTTCGCCGCCCCCACCCCCGACGTGATGAGCATCCTGGGCGCCGGGGCGCAGCCGGCCGCTCCGGCCGGCCGGCCCGACCCTGCCGTCTCACGCCCGGCGACCCCCGCCCCCGGCGCGACCGGCCCCGCCGCCGCTCCGGGCTCGGGCCGCAGCGGTTCGCGTTCGGCACGCCGATCCCGTGCGGCCGCAGCCCAGACGGCCGGCCCGGCCGCGGCTCCGGTGGCCGACCCGCTGTCCTCCACGGCACCCGGCGTGCTTCCCGGCGGCTCGTTCACCCCGGCCGGCAGCGGCTCCTTCCCGGCCGTGCCCGTGGCCCCCATCCACGGCGCGCCGACCAGCGACCCGTTCCCGGCGGCCGCCCACGGCCGCGCGGCCGACCCGCTCGACTCCACCTGGGCCACCCCGGCCCCCGCCGCGACGTCCGGGTCGTGGCCCGCGGCGCCCGTGGCCGACATCCTCGACGACTCCGCGCCGGCCGCCGCCTCGTGGCCGGGGTTCGAGCCGCAGCAGGCTGCCGCCACACCGTCACGGGCCTCCTACGAGGTGCGCGCCGGCTGGGCGGTGGCCGACGACTCCGACCCGCTGACGGGCCCGTCGCCCGCCACCGGCGTCCCCACCACGCCGACGCGGGCGGTCTCCGCCCGTGACGACGTGCTGTCGGCGCCGCCCGTGGCGTACGAGACGGGCGACTTCACCGCTCCGTCGCAGGCTCCGTGGCCGGAGCCGCCGGCCGGCACGCCGGGCTGGTCGGCGTACACCGAGGCGCAGGTCCCGGGCGAGCACGGCCGCGCACGGCCGGGCGACGGCGGTCGACGCCGCGCCACCGAGCACGATCTCCCTGACTACTACCGGTGACACGCGCGGCCCTCACCAGGCCATGGATTGCGTAAAACCCGTTCGTGACCCCCCGGGCAGAGGCCCGACCGGGCACTAGGGTTTGCCGCATGACCGGCGACACTCAGCGTAACCTCCTGAGGACTCTCAGGTACGACGTGCCTGCCTCCCTCGTGGTTTTCCTCATCGCGGTGCCCCTGTCCCTGGGCATCGCGATGGCCTCGGGTGCCCCCCTCGCCGCGGGACTCATCGCCGCCGTCGTCGGCGGCATCGTCGCGGGCTCGCTCGGCGGGTCCGCCATCCAGGTCAGCGGGCCCGCGGCGGGCCTGTCCCTGGTGGTCGCCGACCTCGTGCAGACGTACGGCTGGCGGGCCACCTGCATGATCACCCTGCTGGCCGGGGCCGTGCAGCTGCTGCTCGGCCTGCTGCGCGCGGCACGGGCGGCGCTGGCCGTCTCCCCCGCCGTCATCCACGGCATGCTCGCGGGCGTCGGCGTGGTGATCGCGCTGTCCCAGTTGCACATCGTGCTCGGCGGCAGCCCGCAGCGCTCGGCGCTGGCCAACATCCTGGAGCTGCCCTCGCAGGTGGCCGCGATGCACGGCCACACGGTGGCGGTGGGGCTGCTCACGATCGCGGTGCTGGCCCTGTGGACGCGGCTGCCCAAGCAGGTCAAGGCGGTGCCCGCGCCCCTGGCGGCGCTGCTCGTGGCCGCGGTGACGGCGTGGGTGTTCCGGTGGGACGTCACCCGCGTCGACCTGTCGGGCAGTTTCGGGGAGCTGGCCTTCCCGGTCCTGCCGAACGGCGACTGGCACCAGGTCGTGGCCGCCGTCCTGCTGGTGGCGTTGCTGGCCGGCGTCGAGTCGCTGCTGTGCTCGGTCGCGGTGGACGGCATGCACTCCGGTCCCCGAGCCGACCTCGACCAGGAGCTGACCGGCCAGGGCGCGGCCAACATGGTCACCGGCGCGCTGGGCGGACTTCCCGTGGCGGGCGTGATCGTGCGCAGCACCGCCAACGCCCAGGCGGGCGCGCAGACCCGCTGGTCGGCGATCCTGCACGGCGTGTGGGTGCTGGTGTTCGCGCTGGGCTTCGGCTGGACGATCCAGCTCATCCCGATGGAGGCGCTGGCGGCGCTGCTGGTGTTCATCGGCGTGCAGATGGTGAACCTCGGTCACGTCCGCAAGGTGCACGGCCACGGCGAGGTGCCCGTGTACATCGTCACCATGGGCGCGGTGATCCTGCTCGGGCTGGCCGAGGGCGTGCTGGCCGGGCTGGCGCTGGCGGCGCTGCTGGCGCTGCGGCGGCTGACCTGGGTCACGGTCCGGGTCCGGGAGATGCCGGACGGCCGCTGGCACGCCTCGATCTGCGGCTCGCTCACCTTCCTCGGCGTTCCCCGGCTCACGCACGAACTGCGCACCATCCCGGCGGGCGCCGCCGTCGACCTCGATCTCAACATCGACTTCATGGACAACGCGGCCTTCGAGACCATTCACTCCTGGCGGCTGGGCCACGAACGGCAAGGCGGCACGGTGGACATCGACGAACTGCACGACGAGTGGTACGCGCTGGCCGCCAGCGGGGCCCGCCTGAACACGGTCAAGACCCCGCCACTCACGCCCGACCGGTGGTGGCTGCCGTGGGCGCACCGGCGCCGCCGCACCTCCTGGCCGTCGCGGGACGAGCCGGAGCCCGGCCCGCGCCCGCCGGCCGAGTGCCAGCTGACCGCCGGCGCCCGGGAGTTCCACCGGCGTACGGCTCCGCTGGTCCGGCCGATCCTGACCGAGCTGGCCCGCAAGCAGCAGCCGACGCACCTGTTCATCACCTGCGCCGACTCCCGGGTGGTGCCGAGCCTCATCACCGCGAGCGGCCCGGGTGACCTGTTCACGGTGCGCAACATCGGCAACCTGGTGCCGCGCAAGGGCGCCGAGCCGCACGACGACTCGGTGGTGGCAGCGATCGAGTACGCGACGCAGGTGCTCGGCGTGCACACCATCACGGTGTGCGGGCATTCGGGCTGCGGGGCGATGGCAGGGCTGCTCAGCGGCGGGGTGAAGGCGGGCAGCCTGCCGGGGATGCGCCGCTGGCTGCGGCACGGGCACCACAGCCTGGCGAGGTTCATCGAGACCGCTGACGGGCCGCTGGACTCCCGGGCGCTCGACCAGCTCTGCCGGGTCAACGTCCAGCAGCAACTCGAGAACCTGCGCACGTACCGGAAGGTCGACGAGCAGGTCCGGGAGGGGCGGCTGGAGCTGGTGGGGCTGTACTTCGACATCGGGTCGGCGCGGGTCCACATGGTGCCGCCGCTGCCGTCCACGGTGTCGGTCCGCATTTAGCCGATCCGCCTGCGACCGGCCCGCGTCCAGAGGCCGGCCCGCCGCCGGCCGGTCCGCGTCCGGACGCCGGTCCGCGGCTACGGCTCGCCGACGGGGGCGGGGGCGGCCTCGCCCCGCACCGCGGGTCGGTAGTACGCGGCCCAGCCCGCGTCGTCCAGGCGCAGCACCTTCAGCCCGGTCCAGCCGAGCGCGACGGTGGGCGCGATCCAGAAGGCGGCGGTCAGCGGGCCGTAGCCGAACCCGAACGACCCCACGTACCCGAGGGCGACCGTGGCCGGCACCCACCAGCCGACGAAGCCGGCCCGCGACACGGCGACGAGGAGCAGCGGCAGCCCGAGGACGCCGAGGAACATCCACGGCATCTGGAAGCCGTAGACCACGCCCGGCAGGTTCATCATCTCGTCGAGGATCCGCTGGGCCTGCTCGGGCGGGTAGCGCCTGCCGAGCCACCACTCGACGGGGTCGCTGAGCAGCAGCCCGGACAGCGCCATGTAGCCGACCACGGTCATGGCGCCGGCCGTGTGTCCGAGCCTGGTGGCCCGGAGCCGGGTGAGATGGACCAGGCCGACGGCGGCGACGGCCATGAGCATCCAGCTCCAGTGGTAGAGGACCGACTGGGTCTGGGCGAGGGCGGGGTTGTCGCCGAAGCTGACCGCCTCCCTGTCGTCCCCCCAGGTGCCCGGGTCGACGACGACGGCCACCGCCTGCAGCAGCGGGGCGACGATGATGAGGATGCCGGCGCTGACCCGGCGGAAGGTGACATGGTCGTTCAACACCCGCCAGAGGCTAGGCGCGCACCGCCGGGCGGTCGTCCCCCTGCGGGCGGACCGGGCATCCCTCCGCAGGCGGAACCGGCCTTCCACCCGCGCTCGGGGAGGCACCCGCCCTGACGGCCGGAGAGAGACGGAAAGGGACGAGCCGGTCTGTAGGCCGGGTTCTGTCCTTCGTACGAAGGGGCGACCATCCATCTAGGGCCGTCGTTGCCGGCGGCCTCGAGCGGTCTACCCGCGCGGCTCGGGCGGGCAGCCCTCAGGCGCCGCGCGCGGGCCGCTCCGAAGAGCGGCCCTTCTTGACCTTGCTCCGGGTGGGGTTTACCGAGCCGCCCACGTCACCGTGGGCGCTGGTGGTCTCTTACACCACCGTTTCACCCTTACCTCCCGCGAGCGGGAGGCGGTCTGTTTTCTGTGGCACTGTCCCGCGGGTCACCCCGGGTCGGTGTTACCGACCACCCTGCCCTGTGGAGCCCGGACCTTCCTCGGCGGGCCGTGCGGCCCGACGCGGTCGCCCGACCGGCTCGTCCACTGGGAAGGTTACCAGGACTCAAGTGATCTCCTAGCAGCGTGCAAGATCCCCGCGGTGGAATGCGGGGGTCCATCGCCTGAGGGGGACGATGGCGCAACGGCGGCCGTGCCGGGTGCATCTGGGCACGGCCGCCACCGCCACTCCCACCGGCGCAGCCGCGATGCTCGCCTCAGCGCAGGTGGGAGGTGTCGTTGAACGATTTCACCACGCTGCGGCCGTCGGCGTAGTGCTCGATCAGCGACAGGCAGGCCAGGTCGAGGTGCATCCGGTAGAGCGCCTCGGGCGGCGCCATCAGGGCGAGGCGCAGCAGCGTCTTGATGGGCGTCACGTGCGACACCACCACGACCGTCCGGCCCTCGTACCGTTCCACCAGGCGCTCCTCGGCGCGCCGCACCCGGTCGGCGACCGCGGCGAAGCTCTCGCCGCCGGGCGGCGCGGCCTCGGGGTCGGCGAGCCAGGACGCCAGCTCGGCCGGCCAGCGGCGCTGGATCTCGGTGAACGTGTGCCCCTCCCAGGCGCCGAAGTCGGTCTCCCTGAGGTCCTCGTCCACGTCGACGTCGAGGCCGGTGCTCCGGGCGACCGCCTCCGCGGTCTGCCGGGCCCGCTTGAGCGGCGAGCAGACGACGGCGTCGACCTGGTACGGCTCGCGGGACAGTCTCCTGGCCGCCGCGGCCGCCTGGGCGAGCCCGTTGGCGGTCAGCTCGGCGTCGCCCAGGCCGGAGAACCGGCGCTCGGCCGACAGCGGGGTCTCGCCGTGCCGGAGCAGGAGCAGGGACGTGGCCACCCGGGTGGGCGGCGCCCAGCCGGTGCCCTTGGCCTGGCCCGTGGCCCGCTGCTGGGCGGCGGCCACCGAGGCGGCCGGGCCGGAGACGTCGCCGGCCGGCGATCCGGGTGGGACCGCCGCGGCGACGTCGAGCAGGTCCGTCTGCTCCGCCCCGCCGGGCGAGCCACTTGCGGAGGGCGCGCCGCCCGTGGAGGGCTCGCCCTCTGCGGAGCGCGCGCCACCTGCGGAACGCGTGCCACCTGCGGAACGCGTGCCGTCTGCGGAGCGCGTGCCGTCTGCGGAGCGCGTGCCGTCTGCGGAGCGCGTGCCGCCGGGCGCGGGCGTGCCGGGGGTCCCGGACGCGCCCGCGGTGCCGCCCGCCTTCCAGGTGAGACCCTGGGCGGCGGCGTCCATGGCCTCGTTCGCCAGGCGGTCGGCGTGGTCGTTGCGGTGGCGGGGGATCCAGGTCCACTCGGTGATCCGGAGCCGCCGGGCCAGCGCGCCGGCCTCCAGCGCCAGCGGGCGCAGGCCCTCGTTCTTGATCTTCCAGCGGCCGGCCATCTGTTCGACGACCAGCTTGGAGTCCATCCGCACGGCGACGGACGCGCCCTCGCCCGCGAGGTCGAGCACGGCCCGCAGCCCGGCGATCAGCCCTCGGTACTCGGCGACGTTGTTGGTCGTGACGCCGATCGCCTCGGCCGCCTCCGCCAGGACCTGGCCGTCGGCGGCGTCACGGACCACGGCGCCGTAACCGGCCGGCCCGGGGTTGCCGCGCGAGCCGCCGTCGGCCTCGATGACGTAGGAGGTCACAGTCCGGACTCTGGGGTGCGGACGAGGATGCGCCGGCACTCGTCGCAGCGCAGCACCTCGTCGTGCGGGGCGGCCTTGATGCGGTTCATCTCGGCGATGGACAACGCGACCTTGCAGCCCTGGCAGCGCCCCCCGTGCAGCATGGCGGCGCCCACGCCGTACTGCTCGCGCAGCTTCTCGTACAGCGCCAGCAGATCGGCGGGGATGTCGGCGGAGACCTCGCCGCGGCGGGCGCGGACCTCGGCCGCCTCCTTGTCGATCTCGGCGAGGGCCGCGTCGCGGCGGTCCTCGGCGGCGGCGCGGGTGGCGGCCAGCTCGTCGCGCCGCGCGCGCAGGTCGGCTGCCCTGGTGTCGGCGGCCTCGCGGCGCTCCATGATCTCCAGCACGACCTCTTCCAGGTCGCCCTGGCGGCGCTGCAGGGAGACGATCTCCGACTGCAGGCCCGCCAGGTCCTTGGGCGAGGTGACGGCGCCGGAGTCGAGCCGCTTCTGGTCGCGTTCGGCGCGGGCGCGGACCGTGTCGACGTCGCTCTCGGCCTTGGCCTGCTCGCGGGCCAGGTCGCCGGCCTCGGTCTCGGCCTCGATCACCTCGGTGGCGAGCTTGGCGTAGCGCTTGGACTGCTCCTCGATCTCGGCCAGCTCGGGCAGGGTGCGGCGGCGGTGGGCCAGCCGGTCCGCAGCGGTGTCGAGCTCTGCCAGGTCGAGCAGTCGCTTCTGGGCCTCAGGGGCTGCTTTCATGATCAGTATCCTCGTGTCCAAGCATCGGTGACCGTGGCGGAGACGCGCGTCTCAACCGTAACGCCAGCGTCGTGCAGGATCGACGCCGCGCTGTCGAGCCAGGGCCACTCGGTGGCCCAGTGGGCGGCGTCGATGAGAGCCGGGCCGCCCGCCTCGGCGAACTCGCTGGCCGGATGGTGGCGCAGGTCCGCCGTGAGGAAGACGTCCACCCCGGCGGCGCGGGCCGTGTCGAGCAGCGAGTCGCCCGCTCCCCCGCTGACGGCGACCCGCGAGACGCGGCGTGACGGGTCGCCGGCGACGCGGATGCCCCACGCCGTCTTCGGCAGCCCGGCGGCCGCCTGCGTCGCGAACTCCTCCAGGGTGGTCGCGGCGGGCAGGTCGCCGATGCGGCCGAGCCCGGACCACGGGTCGTCGGGGAACGGTCGCAGCGGCACCAGGTCGCCCACCAGCCCGACGGCGCGGGCGAGCGCGTCGGAGACGCCCGGGTTGGCCACGTCGGCGTTGGTGTGGGCGGTGTAGAGGGCGATGTCGTGCTTGATGAGGGTGTGGACGAGCCTGCCCTTGGGCGTGTCGGCGGCGACGGTGGTGGTGCCGCGCAGGTAGAGGGGGTGATGGGTGACGACCAGGTCGGCGCCCCAGGTCAGCGCCTCCTCGACCACCGCGCCGACCGGGTCGACCGCGAACAGCACCCGCCGTACGGGCGCGGCCGGGTCACCGCACACCAGCCCCACCGCGTCCCACGACTCGGCCCGGGCGGGCGGGTAGGCCGCCTCGAGCTCTCTGATCACATCCGCCAGCGTCACTGCAGCCACCTGCGCAGACTATCGGGAACCGAGGGGGTATCGTCCGAATGACGTTCGGCGTACCGTGTGGGCATCTGTACGGGCTTCCTGACGTACCACCCGGAGGGCGGCATGGCACCCAGGATCGCGATCGTCGGGGCCGGGTTCGGGGGGCTGTGCATGGCCATCCGCCTGCGCCGGGCGGGGATCGGCTCGTTCACGATCTTCGAGCGGGCAGGCGGGCTCGGCGGCACCTGGCGCGACAACACCTATCCGGGCGCGGGCTGCGACATCCCGTCGCACCTGTACTCGTACTCGTTCGAGAGGTACGGAAGCTGGACGCGCCGCTACCCCGAACAACCCGAGATCTTGGCCTATTTAGAACATTGCGCTGATAAATACGACGTCAGGCGACATATTCGCTTCAACACCGAGGTGGTGCGCGCCTCCTTCGACGGCGCCCGCTGGCACGTCGGCACCGCGGGCGGTGGCGGCGAGACGTTCGACGCGGTCGTCATGGCGGTGGGCCAGCTCAACCGACCCCACATGCCCGAGATTCCCGGCATGCACGACTTCGGAGGCACCGCGTTCCACTCCGCCCGCTGGGACCACGACCACGACGTCACCGGCCGGAACGTGGCCGTGATCGGCAGCGGCTCCTCCGCCGCCCAGCTCGTCCCGCGCGTCGCCGAGCGCGCCCGCAGGCTGACGGTCTTCCAGCGCACCCCCAACTGGGTGATCCCCAAGCCCGACGCCGCCTTCGGCCCGGCCGCCCGGCTGGCGCTGCGCCTGGTCCCCGGCCTCCAGCGGGCGTACCGGGAGTGGCTCTTCCGCTACATGGAGAGCACCCTCCACCCCGCGCTCGCCGGGGGCTGGAGCGCGGCGGTCCTGGAGCGGCGCGCCCGCGAGCACCTGCGGGCCCAGGTCCCCGACCCCGAACTGCGCGCCAGGCTCACCCCCGACTATCCGGTGGGCTGCAAGCGCGTCGTCATCGACAGCGCCTTCTACCCCGCGCTGACCCGGCCGGACGTCGACGTCGTCACCGAGCCGATCGTCCGGATCGTCCCCGGAGGCGTCGAGACGACGGGGGGCACGCACGAGGCGGACACGATCGTCTACGCCACCGGGTTCCTGGCGACGGAGTTCCTCGCCCCGATCGAGGTCACCGGGCGGGACGGCCAGGAACTCGCCCGGCAGTGGACCGGCGGCGCGCACGCCTACCTCGGCATCTCCGTGCCGAACTTCCCCAACCTGTTCCTGCTGTACGGGCCGAACACCAACCTGGGCCACAACTCGATCGTCTTCATGATCGAATGCCAGGTGCGCCACATCCTGGCCTGCCTGCGCGAGCTGCCCGGCGACGGACCGCTGGAGGTGCGACCAGACGCGATGGCGGCATGGACCCGCCAGCTCGACCGCGCGATGGGCCGCATGGTCTGGGGAGACGGCTGCCGGAGCTGGTACAAGACGCCCGAGGGCCGCGTGACCAACAACTGGCCGGGCCGGGCCACCCTGTACCGCCGGCTGACGGCCAGGCCGCCGCTGCCCGCCTACCGCCGGGTCTGAGCGCCCCGCCGGACCCGGCTGCGGGGGTAAGGTCCATCCCATGACGACACCCCTGCACCGCCGGAGCGTGGTGGCCGACACTCACAACGACCTGCTGATGGCGGTCTCGGCCCGGCCTGCCGACCAGTGGGCCTCGTTCTTCCGCGCACGCTGGCTGCCCCAGCTCGTCGAGGGCGGGGTCGGGCTGCAGGTGCTGCCGGTGTACATCGACGACCAGTACCGTCCCGAGGGCGCGCTCCGGCAGACCCTGCGCATGATCGAGTGCGCGCACGTCATCGCCGAGGGCAACGCCGACCGGGTCCGGATCTGCCTGACCGGCGCCGACATCGACCGCGCGCTGGACGAGGGCCTGATCGCGCTGGTCATCGCGATGGAGAGCATGCCCGGCCTCGACGCGGACGTGGAGCTCGTCTCGACCGTGCACCGCCTGGGCGTGCGGATCGCCTCGATCGCGCACTGGGGCCGCACGCCGCTCGCCGACGGCAGCGGCGAGGACGCGACCGGCAGCGGCCTGACCTCCGCGGGCGTCGCCGCGCTGCGCGAGATGGAACGGCTGGGCATCGTCTTCGACATCTCCCACCTGGGCGCCTCCGGCGTGGCGCACGTGCTGGAGCTGGCCACGAAGCCGGTCATGGCCACCCACTCCTCGGCCCGGGCACTGCGCGACCATCACCGCAACCTCACCGACGAGCAGCTGCGCGGCGTCGCCGCGACGGGCGGCGTGGTGTGCGTGAACTTCTTCGCCCCGTTCCTCACCGACCGGCCAGCGGAGGCCCGGCTCGACCACCTGCTCGACCACATCGAGCACGTCGCCGGCGTCGCCGGCATCGACCACGTGGGGCTCGGGCCCGACTTCATCCGCGAGGTCATGGACGACCTGACGCCGCCGTGCTGCGAGGGCGTCAACACCCGGGGCGTCGACCCCAAGACGGCCGTCCCGGGCCTGGAGGGGCCCGCCGGGCTGCCCATGGTCACCGAGGGCCTGCTGGGGCGCGGCCTTCCGGAGAAGGACGTCGCCAAGATCATCGGCGGGAACGTGCACCGGTTCCTGGGCGAGCGGCTGGCCTGACCTCCGGCGCTATCGTGGTGCGGTGGCGAGGATCACGCGGGCCGAGTCCCAGGAGCGCAACCGGGCGAGGATCCTGGCCGCCGCGCGCGCGGAGTTCGCGGAGCGGGGGTTCGGCGACGTCAGGATCGACGACATCGCCGAGCGGGCCGAGCTGACGCGGGGAGCCGTCTACTCCAACTTCCCGGGCAAGCGCGCCCTGTTCTTCGCGGCCCTGGCCGACCGGCCCGCCCCCGGGCCTGCCCTCCCCGACCGGCCCGCCCTCGACCTGCCCGCCGCAGACCGGCCCGCCCTCGACCAGGCCGCTTCCGATCGGCCGGTCGGCGGCGGGAGGGGGCGGGGGGCGGACGGCACGGTGCGCGGGGCGCTCGGCGCCGTCGCCCGGTCGTGGATGGACCAGGTGGTGGCGGGCGGCGTGGCGGACGTCCGGCCCGGGACGGGCGGCGACCGCGCCGTGTCCGGCCGGATGGAGCGCGACCTGCTGCCGCTGGTGCAGGCCGAGGAGTCGAGCCGGCAGGCGTACGCGCAGCTCATGACCGTGCACGCGACGCTGTTCGGGCTGGCGCTGGAGCGGCTCGGCGACGCGCGGGGGCGGCGGCTGGTGCGGGTGGCCGGCGCGGCCCTGACCCTGCTGCAGGGGGCGGCCGAGCTGGCGGCGGTCTCGCCGGAGCTGGTCCGGCCGGCCGACGTGGTGAGCGCCTGCGAGCGGCTGGCCGATCTCGATTTCGGTCCGGGTCCCCTGACCCCGCCGGCCCGGGTGCGCCCCTACCCCGTCGACCTGCCGTGGGCCCCGCCGCCCGTCGCCGAGGCGCTGCGCGGCGCACCGGCCGGGCTCGGCGGCGACGGCCTGGTCGTGTTCCTCGGGCTGCGCCGGCTGTCCGCGCTGGAGGACGTCCTGCGCGCCGTGCCGCCGGACGCGCCTGTCGCGGCCGTCGCGGTGACCGGCGACCCGGCCGAGCTGGGGCCGCTGGCCCGGCTGGTGCTGGCCCGGCTCGGCGACCACCTGCGGCCGGCGGTGCCGCCCGCCGCCTGGCCGCCGGTGCGGGTGGTGGTCGACGACCTCGGCGCCGTCGCCGCGGCTGCCGGGCTGCCCTCGCCGGGCGACGACACGGAGACGGCCGTACGGGTGAGCGGCGGGCGCCTGGCCGCCCGCGCCGACGGCCGGTGCGCGGGCCACGTGCTCGCCACGCACCCGTACGGGGAAGGCCCGGACGGCCGCATGGACGACGGCCCGGACGGCCGCATGAACGACGGCCCGGACGGCCGCGTGGGCCGCGGGACGGGGGAAGGGGGGCCGCGATGACGGCGGAGTGGCAGGCCGCTCGCGAGGCGGCGGACCGGGCCGGGGTGACGGTCCGCGAGCTGCGCGGGATGGGCGAGTTCCGGCAGGCGTACCAGCTCTTCGACGACATCTGGCACTTCAGCCCCGGCGACCCGCCGGTGCCCGTGGAGCTCATGGTGACCTTCGCGCACGCGGGCGGCTACGTGGCCGGCGCCTTCCAGGGCGGCGAGCTGGCCGGCGCGTCCGTCGGCTTCCGGGCGGAGGACCGGACCCTGCACTCCCACGTGACCGGCGCGCGGATCGGGCGCGGCATCGGCTACGCGCTCAAGCTGCACCAGCGCGCCTGGTGCCTGGATCGCGGCCTCGACCGGATCAGCTGGACGTTCGACCCGCTGGTGCGCCGGAACGCCCGCTTCAACCTGGTCAAGCTCGGCGCCCGGCCCGTCGCGTACCTGGAGGGGTTCTACGGCGCGCTGGACGACGCGATCAACCGGGGCGACGAGTCCGACCGTCTGATGACGGTGTGGGAGCTGGCCGGGACGCCCGCCGCGCCGCCGGACCCGCCGTACGCCGTGGGCGTGGCGGCGCGGGACGAGCGTCCGGTGGCCGGCCGTGCGGACGGGCCGGCGGTGCTGGTGGCGACGCCGCGCGACATCGAGACGCTGCGCCGGGAGGACCCGGCGGCGGGCAAGGCGTGGCGGCTGGCCGTGCGCGAGGTGCTCGGCGGGCTGATGGCGCGCGGCGGGCGGGTGGCGGGTCTCACCGGCGACGGCTCCTACATCGTGGTCGACCGGCGGTTCCGCCCCTGATCGGGCGGGCCGCCGACGCGCACCGGCGCGACTACACCGGCCACCGCCTCGGGCGCCGCCGAGCGGCCGGCCGGGTCGCGTTCGAGGCGAGACCGTCGTTATCGCGGAAGCGCTCCTTCCGCGACAGCGGGCAGACTGGCGGCATGCTGGAAACCTCGGCGCGTCTGCTCAAGCTCCTGTCGCTGCTGCAGGCGCACAAGGAATGGTCGGGCCCGGAGCTGTCGGAGCGGCTCGGGGTCTCGACGCGGACCATTCGCAACGACGTCGAACGGCTGCGCAGCCTCGGCTACCCGGTGCACGCCACCCCCGGGGTGGCCGGCGGCTACCGGCTGGGGGCGGGTGCCGCGCTGCCGCCGCTGCTGCTGGACGACGAGGAGGCCGTGGCGGTCGCCGTCGGGCTGGGCCGGGCGGCGGGCGGCGGCGTCGAAGGCATCGAGGAGACGTCGGTGCGCGCCCTGGCCAAGCTGGAGCAGGTGCTGCCGTCGCGGCTGCGGCGCCGGGTGAACGCCCTGAACACCTACACCGTGCAGATCCCCGGTCAGGCGCCGTCCGTCGCGCCCGGCGTGCTGACCGGCATCGCCAACGCCGCCCGCGACCACGAGCGGCTCCGCTTCGACTACACCGGCCATGACGGCGCCACGACGGTCCGCGACGTCGAGCCGTACCGGCTGGTGCACCGGCGCGGACGCTGGTATCTCGTCGGCTACGACGTCGGACGGGGCGACTGGCGGACGTTCCGGGTGGACCGGCTCACGCCGCGCGTCCCGTCGGGGCCGCGCTTCACCCCGCGCGAGCTGCCCGGCGACGGCGACATGGCCGCGTGGGTGGAGCGCGGCGTCAACACGGCGATGTGGCGGCACCGCGCCACGGTGCTGCTGCACGCCCCCGCCGACCGGCTGAGTCATCTGCCGCCGGAGCTGGAGGTCGAGCCGGTGGACGAGCGCACCTGCCTGCTGCGGCTCGGCGGTGAGGACCTGGCGGGCATGGCCGTCTGGGTGGGCTTCCTGGACGTGGACTTCGAGGTGCTCGATCCGCCCGAGCTGGCGGACGTCGTCCTGAAGCTGTCAGAGCGCTACCGCCGGGCGGCGGGCGGGAGCGCGGGGGACGCCGTCAGCGGACGGTAAGGCAGCGGTCAGCGCCGGGCGAGACTCTGCGGAGCATGAAGCTGACGCAGATCGCGGGCACCCGCGACGACTTCCAGATCGTGCACCGTCTCACGCTGACCGGCACGCAGGTCGAGATCGGCCGGGCACTCACCGAGGAGGCCCGGCGGCTGGGCTGGACGCCCGTGCCCGTGAACCCGGTGGTCAACCGGGCCCGGCGGACGTGGTTCGAACACGCCTGGCCCCAGCACCACGCCCGCCTGGACGGCGCGGCCGAGGCGCTCGGCCTCGACCCCGACCAGGACGACGTGGCCCTCGACGGGCTGGCCTTCGTCCCACGGGGGTCGGGCTGCTCGGCGCTGTGGTGCCCGCCGTCGGCGTCGGCCGACGGCCACGGCCGCGCGGCGCGCAACTACGACTTCTTCACGCTCCCCACGAGCCGGATCCTCGGCGGGGAGCCCCAGGAGGGCGAGCTGCCGATGGCCTCCCGCCCGTACGTCATCACCACGCGGCCGGACGACGGCCTGGCCGCCACCGTCATCACCATGTCCGACCTCGACGGCTGCATGGACGGCATGAACGAGGCGGGGCTCGCCGTCATGCTGCTCGTCGCCGACTTCGAGCAGGCCACCCCGTCCGAGGACGCCGCCCCCCAGGTGGGCGTCAGCGCCGTCCAGCTCCCCCGGTACGTCCTGGACACCTGCGAGAACGTCGAGCAGGCCAAGCAGGCGCTGCTGCAGGCCAAGCAGTACGACCACGGTGTTCCCCTGCACTACCTGGTCGTCGACGCCAACGGCGGCGCGTTCGTGTGGGAGCGGGGCAGGGACGGCCGCGAGCACGTCGTCGAGTACGGCGACGCGCCGCTGTGCGTCACCAACCACCTGCTGCACCTGCACCCGGACCCGAAGGACCTGCCCGCCGACAACGCGCACACGTTCGGCACGTTCGACCGGATCCGCACGCTGCACGAGCGCAGCGCGGGCCTGACCATGTCGGAGCGCGACCTGCGCGACGGGCTGCGCGCGGTCCGGCAGGACGAGGATCCGGACTCGCCGTTCCGGACGCTCTGGAGCACGGTGTTCGATCCGGCCTCCCGCACGCTGTCGGCCTCGTTCTACCTGGGCGACGGCCGCTACACCGAGGACCTGGTGTTCTCAGCCGCCCGCTAGGTCCGACAGGTACGCCTCGCGGACGCGGGAGCGCGACAACTTGCCCGTCGGGGTGCGCGGCAGGGTGTCGCGGTAGACGACCGTCCTCGGGTGCTTGAACCTGGCCAGGCGCGGCTCGCAGTGGGCGAGCAGCTCGGCGGTCAGCTCCTCGCCCGGGGCGACGCCGGGGGCGGGCTGCACGATGGCGACCACCGTGTGCCCCCACTCCGCGTCGGGCGCCCCGATGACGGCCACGTCGGCGACGGCCGGGTGGTCGAGCAGCGCCGCCTCGATCTCGGCGGGGTAGATGTTGACCCCGCCGGAGACGATGAGGTCGGTGCGCCGGTCGCACAGGAACAGGAAGCCGTCCTCGTCGAGGTAGCCGATGTCGCCGAGGGCGTACCACTCGCCGCGCATGCTGGCCGCCGTCTTGGCCGGGTCCTTGTGGTACTCGAACCGGCCGAGGCCGGACTTGACGTGGATCAGGCCCGGCTCGCCGGGGGGCAGGTCACGGCCGTCCTCGTCGAGGATCCGGGCCTCGAACGTCGGCGTCGGTCGGCCGACGGTGCCGGGCCTGGCGAGCCAGTCGTGCGGCTTGACGGCGAAGGCGATGGTGGACTCGGTGGAGCCGTAGTACTCGTACAGCACCGGGCCCCACCAGTCCATGATCTGCCGTTTGACCTCGACCGGGCAGGCGGCGGCCGTGTGGATCACCTGCCGGAGGCTGGAGACGTCGTAGCGCTCCCGCACCTGCTCCGGGAGCCGGAGCATGCGGTGCAGCATGGTCGGCACCATCATCGCGTTCGTCACCCGGTGGCGCTGGATCAGCTCCAGGACGTGCTCCGGGTCGAACCTGCGGGTGATCACCACCGTGTGCCCGAGGTGCAGCGCGAACTGCGTGTGGGCGCACGGCGCCGAGTGGTACATCGGCGAGGTCACCAGGTGGACGTCGTCGCCCGGCGTCAGGTCGACCACCTCGCCGAGGAACCACGTGTAGAGCGGGACGACCGCCTCCGGCTCGGCGCCGGACAGCGGGCGCCGCACGCCCTTGGGGAAGCCGGTGGTGCCGGAGGTGTACCACATGACGGCTCCGGCGGTGCGCCCGTCGGGCGCCGTCGCCGGCTGTCCTTCGGCCAGGGCGCGGACGCCTGACGCGGCGCCGGGGACCTTGGCGGCGTACTCGGGGGCGGCGACGACGAGCCGGGCGTCGCAGTCGCCCAGGATGTAGGCGATCTCCGGCTCGGTGAGGTGCCAGTTGACCGGCACGTAGTAGAGGCCGATCTGCCCGGTGGCCATCAGCAGGGCGACGGCTTCGGCGCCGTTGGGCAGCACTCCCGCCACCACGTCGCCGGTGGTGAGCCCGCGCGCCCGCAGCCCGTGGGAGACCTGGTGCACCAGGGCGAGCAGTTCGCCGTAGGTATAGCGCGTGCCGTCGTCGTCGATCAGCGCCGGGCGGCCGGGGTCGGCGGCGGCGATGGCGTAGAAGCCCGGCGGCAGGTCGGCTGCCATCACAGCTCCAGCAGGCCGGCGAGGCGGGCGCGGTGGACGCGGGGCGGGCCGAGCAGCAGTTCGTCGGTCTTGGCCCGCTTGTAGAACAGGTGCGCGTCGTGCTCCCAGGTGAAGCCGACGCCGCCGTGCAGCAGCAGATGGTCGCGGGCCACCTCGAAGCAGGCACGTCCCACGTACGCCTGGGCGAGCGCGGCGGCGGCCGGCAGCTCGCCCGGCGACTCGTCGGCGGCCCAGGCGGCGTAGCGGACGATCGACTCGGCCTGTTCGAGCTTGCCGTGCATGTCGGCCAGCTTGTGCTTGACGCCCTGGTAGGAGCCGATGGCCCGGCCGAACGTCACGCGGATCTTGGCGTAGGCGACGATGGCGTCCAGCGATCCGCGCAGCACCCCGAGCTGCTCGGCCGCCAGGGCCACCGCCAGCCGGTCGCCGACGGCGTCGCCGGCGGGCGGCGTGCCGAGCACCCTGCCGGGCGCGCCGTCGAGCTCCACGCGCGCCTGTCCGCGCGTGACGTCGAGCGCCTCCAGCGGGGTCCGCGTGACCCCGCCGGCCGTGAGGTCCACGGCCACCAGTGCCACGCCGTCACCGGTGAGCGCCGGCGCCACGAGCACGTCCGCCTCCATGCCGCTCAGCACCTGCGCCAGCTCGCCGTGCACGGCCACGCCCCCGCCTGGAGCGGGCGCGGCGGTCACGTCGGCGAGCTGGCCGCCGCCGGGCGGCTGAGCGAGGGTGGCGGTGGTGCGGCCTTCGGCGATGCCGGTCAGCAGGTCCTTGTCGGGCACCCGGGTGAGCGCGACCGTGGCGAACACGGTGGCCAGGAACGGGCCCGGCAGCAGCGCGGCGCCCGTCTCCTCCAGCGCCACGGCCAGCTCGGCGAAGCCCGCGCCGGCCCCGCCGTACTCCTCCGGCACGATGAGGCCGGACAGGCCCAGCTCGCCGTTGAGGCGGGCGTAGACGGCCGGGTCGTAGCCGTCGCGCGCCCTGGCCGGCGGCGAGGCCGCCGCCAGGAACGACCGGACGGCCTGGCGGAGCTGTCGCTGCTCCTCCCCGAGCACGAGCTTCACCATCGGGCCTCCGTCCTCGCCGGCGCGGGCCCGCCGCGTGTGAGCGTCATTCCTGCGTCCCCACCTTCAGGTCCTTGAACGGCACGGTCTTGTCCACGCGCGGTCCGGGCGGCAGCCCCAGCACGCGCTCCCCGATGATGTTGCGCATGATCTCGTTGGTGCCGCCGCCCAGTGACATGGCCGGGGCGAAGCTGATCGCGTGGGAGAGCGGGTCGCCGCCGACCACGCAGGCCGGTCCGGCCAGCCGGGTCGCGAGGTCCGCCCGGTACATGGTCAGCTCGGCCAGCAGCAGCTTGGCGACGCTGCCGCGCGCGCCGGGGAAGATGCCGGCCTCGGCCTCCTGCGCGAGGCGCTGGTTGAACAGCGCCAGGGCGCGGGTGCGGATGTGGAGCTCCACCAGTTCGTCGCGGACGAGCGGGTCCGTGGTGTCGGCCGTCCGGCGCAGCGCCTCCAGCCCGGACGGGTCGTCCTCGCCGCCGCTCATGCCGACCCCGGCGGAGATCGACAGCCGCTCGTGCAGCAGGGTCGTGACGGCGACGCTCCACCCGTCGTTCGTGTCCCCCACGCGGTGCTCGTCGGGAACCGGGACGTCGTCGAAGAAGACCTCGTTGAAGTGGGCCCGGCCGGTCATGTCGCGCAGCGGCCGGACGGTCACGCCGGGATGGCGCATGTCGACGACGAACATGGTCAGGCCCTTGTGCTTGGGCGCCTCGACGTCGGTGCGGGCCAGCAGCAACCCCCAGTCGGCGTGCTGGGCGACCGACGTCCACACCTTCTGGCCGTTGATCAGCCAGCCCTGCCCGTCGCGTACGGCCCTGGTCTGCAGGGCGGCGACGTCGCTGCCCGCGCCCGGCTCGGAGAAGAGCTGGCACCAGATCTCCTCGCCCCGCAGCAGCGGCCGGACGAAGCGCGCGCGCTGCTCGTCGGTGCCCCGGTCGACGAGGGTGGGGCCGGTCATCCCGAGCCCGATGGAGAAGACATAGGTCGGGAGGGCGTAGTGCCGCGCCTCGGCGGCGAACGCGCGTTCCTCGGCCTGGGTGAGTCCCTGCCCGCCCCAGCGTTCGGGCCAGGTGATGCCCGAGTATCCGGCGTCGTAAAGCTTGGCCATGAATTCCTTGGCCCGGGCGACGCCGTCGTCGCCGGGGGGAACCTCGGAGGGGGTGTTCGCCTGCAGCCAGGCGCGGGCTTCGCGCCGGTACGCGTCGAGGTTCACGTCGCCTCCTCGGGCATCAGTGTTCACTTACAATAACCAGCCCCGCGGGAGACGCCTAGCACCGAATGTCCTGCACGTTTTATCCGGATTTGTCGGCGAATCTCCGTTAATTAGAGCTGGAGCGACCTAGTGTGATCACCTGATTACCAGGGGGAAAGGCGTGATCGCACGGTTCGGCAGGTCCATCCGGACGAGGCTGACGCTGCTCGCCGCGATCGGCGCGGCGCTGCTCAGCCTCGTCGTCAACGGCCTCGTGCTGTACTCCCTGCACGGCGGGGCCGACGACTACCGGAAGACCCAAGTGATCAACACCGGCCTGGACATCGTCCACCGGGTCAAGCGCGGCGAGCTGCCCACCGTGATCGACAGCGGCCTGGACATCGTCCAGGTCGTGAACGCCTCGGGCCAGGTGGTGGCCTCCACCCCCAATCTCGAGGGACGGCCGCGCATCAGCATGATGCTGCCCGACGCGTTCCGAGCCCACCGCACCACCGTGGACTGCGACCTGCCGCACTTTCCCGGCAGGTGCGAGTTCCTGGCGGTCTTCCGGGTGTACGAGCAGGACGGCGACTGGCTGGTGTACGCCGCCGACCCCCTGGCGCCCTGGTACGTCCACCCGGGCGTGCTCGCCGCCCTCGCCGGGCTGTCGGTGCTGCTCGTGGCCCTGGCCGCGTTCGGCACGTCGCGGGTGGTGGCCGGGACCCTGGCCCCCGTGGAGGACATCCGCGACAAGCTCGCCAAGATCACCAGCAGCGACCTCGGCATGCGGCTGCCCGTGACAGGGCAGGCCGACGAGATCCGATCGCTCGCGGAGACCGCCAACCAGACGCTCGACCGGCTGGAGGCGGCGGTGGAGCAGCAGCGCAGGTTCGCCTCCGACGCCTCGCACGACCTGCGCAGCCCCATCACCGCGATGCGGGCCCAGGTCGAGGAGGCCATGCTGCATCCCGGCGACGCCGACTGGGAGGAGATCGGCGTGGCGCTGCTGGCGAGCCTGGACCGGCTGCAGGCCATCGTGACCGATCTGCTGACGCTGGCCAAGCTCGACGCCGGCGCTCCGATGAGCCGCGAGCCCCTCGACCTGGCCGACCTCGTCTCCGCCGAGACGGCCAGGCAGCGCTCCAAGAAGCTCATCTCGACGTTGCAGCCCGGCGTGCGCGTCACCGGTGACCGGCTCCAACTCGCCCGGCTGCTGACGAACCTCCTCGACAACGCCGAACGGCACGCCGAGTCCACGATCATCGTCACGGTCCGGCGCATCGACGGCCAGGCTCTCCTGGAGGTCCTCGACGACGGGGGCGGCATCGCGCCCGAGCAGCGCGAGGTCGTCTTCCAGCGCTTCACCCGCCTCGACGCCTCCCGCAGCCGCGACGCCGGCGGCACCGGGCTGGGCCTGTCCATCGCCAGGGACATCGCGCAGGCCCACCACGGAACCCTCACACTGGAGGACAGCGACAGCGGCGCGCGGTTCGTGCTGCGGCTTCCGGCCAGGGCCGACTGACCGAACTCCCTGGTAACGCTCCCATAGCCCCGCCCGGTTTGTCCTTACTCCTGCTCCGGCCACTGGTTAAAGTGGCCCGCTGTGACATCAGGTTTCAGTCGATTACGGCGTGAGGACTTGCTCAAGACGGCCTGTGAGGTGATCGCGGAGCGGGGGTTCGGGCACACCAGGACCCTGGACATCGCCCGCGCCGCCGGCGTCAGCCAGGCGCTGCTGTTCTACCACTTCGAGACGAAGGAACAGCTGTTCGCCCAGGCGTTCGCCTACGCGGCCCAGATCCACCGCACCGCGCTGGAGTCCATCGAACGGCTCGAACGGCCGCCGCTCGACCGCCTGCGCACGCTGCTGCGCCGGTGCTCGCCGGGCGCGGCGCCGGACGGCTGGCGGCTGTGGATCGACGCCTGGGCCGAGTCGATCCGCAGCCGCGAACTGGAGCAGATCTCCCGCCGTCTCGACCAGCAGGGCAGGCTGCTGCTGCGGGCCATCATCGAGGACGGGGTGCGCACCGGCGACTTCGCCTGCGCCGACCCCGAGGCGTCGAGCTGGCGGATCTTCGCGCTGATCGACGGCCTGGCGATCCAGATCCACGTGCACCCGCAGGCGCTGTCGCGCCGCCGCGCCGCCCAGCTGGTCCGCACGGCCGCGGCCGTGGAGCTGGGGGTGACACCGGCCGACCTGTGACACGCCGGCGCCCGGGGTCAGGGACGGCGGGCGACGAGGACCTCGGTCACCTCCACGTGGCTCCAGACGCCCGACGGGTTGTCGGCCGGCAGGGCCCGCCGAGCGGCCCGCGGGAACTCCTCCACCCGGTCACCGAGCCGGGCGGGAGAGGCGTACGAGTACGACAGCTGGAGGCCGACCAGCTCGTCGACCCGCCAGGTGAGCCGCCGCTCGAACCGCGCGGCGCTCACCCGGCCGAACGCCGAGCCCGCTCTCCGCGATCGGTGCGGTAGCGGGCGTAGTAGGGGGCCGCACCGCCGAACAGGTGCCGCATGGATGCGACCATATACAGGTTTGTGCTGCGTTGACGGAAGGTAGTGATCGGTGAGGCGGCTACTCACGGTCCTGGTGCTGGCATGCGCCGTGGCGGGGCTCCCGGCCCCGGCCCTGGCGCACAACGTGCTGGTGGGCAGCGACCCGAAGGACGGGGCGACGCTGTCGTCCGCGCCTGACCGCATCACCCTGGTGTTCGACCAGCCGGCCCGGAAGGGCTACGCGCAGGTCAGCGTCACCGGCCCCGACGGGGCGTCGCACGTGGACGGCGAGGCGGTCGTGGCGGCCGAGAAGGTGTCGGTCAAGGTCGAGCCGCTGCCGGCGAACGGCGCGTACACGGTGGGCTACCGCGTCCTGTCGGCCGACGGCCACCCGATCACCGGCAAGATCACCTTCACCCTGAAGGCCGTCGCGCCCGCCACCACAGGGCAGCCCGTGCCCGGGCCGACGCCGTCCACGGGGGCCGGGCAGCCGGTGCCGCCCACGAGCGGCGGGCAGCCGGTGCCCGAGACCCAGGTGCCCACCACCGCACCCGACGGCGCCACCGCGTCCGACGCCCTTCCGGCCGACGAGGCGCAGCGGGCCGAGGCCTACGAGGCCGCCGCCAACGGTGGGGCCGGGATGGCCGTGGTCTGGATCGTCGGGGCGCTCCTGGTGCTGGCCGCGGGCACCGCCGTCGCCCTGCGCCGCTCCCGCCCCTCCCCTGCCCCGTACGCCGTCCCCACCCTGCCCGGCGAGGACACGGCCGCCACCCCGCCCGGGCAGGGCACGGCCGCCACCCCGCCGGATGAGGGAGCGACCGCCACCCGACCCGGAGACGGCACGGCCGCCGCCCCGCCCGATGAGGGGACGGGCGCCACCCGACCCGCAGACGGCACGGCAGCCGTCCGGTCCGGTGAGGGGACGGGCGCCGTCCGGTCCGGTGAGGGGACGGGCGCGTGAGTGTCGCCGTCCCCGTGCGCCGGCGCGCCGGGACCGGGGTTCCCGCGGGTGTCTTCGCGGTGTGCGCGGTCGTCGCGGCCGTGGTCGCCAGCACGCTGACCGCCCAGGAGGCCGTGCCCGGCATCCCCATGCCGGGCCCCGTCGTGGAGGTCGGGCTGCCCGTCGTCCGGGTGGCGCTCGACATCGCCGCCGTGGCGGTCGTCGGACTGAGTCTGCTGCCCAAGCTGCTCGGCTTCGACGCCCCCGAGCGCACCGAGCCCGTCATGCGCCGGGCGCGCCCCCTGACCGTCACCGCCGCGTGGGCGTGGGCCGTCAGCGCGCTGCTCACGATCGTGTTCCAGACGGCGGAGCTCAACCCCGGCGGGGTGCCGACCCTGGGCATGATCGCCGGCTACGTCGACACCGTCGGCACGGGCCAGGGCCTGCTGTTCAGCGCCGCGTGCGCGCTCGCCGCGGCGGGGATCGGCCTGATGGCGGTGCGCTTCGGCGAGAAGGTGCCGGCCGAGCTGCGGATCGTCGTCGCCCTGTTCGGGCTGCTGCCGATCCCGGTGACCGGGCACGCCGTCAACTCCGTCTGGCACGACCCCATCATGATCTCGATGGAGATCCACGTGATGGGCGCGGCCGCGTGGACCGGCGGCCTGGCCGCGGTCATGGTGTTCGTCGCGCCGCGCGGGGACCTGCTCGCCGACGTGCTGCCCCGCTTCTCCCGGATCGCCGGCGTCTGCCTGCTGCTGGTCGCCCTGTCGGGGCTGGTGACGGGCCTCGCCACGATGGCGCTGACACCCGGCCTGCGGCTGCCGGGCGCGATCGTGACCAGTGAGTACGGGCTGCTGGTGGTGGCCAAGACCGCGCTGGTGGCGCTCCTGGTGCCGCTGGCCGCGCACATCAGGTTTCGGCTGCTGCCCGCCGTCCGCCGGGGCGCCACCACGGCCGTGGTCGCCTGGGCCACGGCCGAGCTGGCCGTGATGGGCCTGTCCTACGGCGTGGCGGTCGCCATCACCCGCGCCTCGATCGGCTGACGGCGCGACCACCACTCGCACGCCAGCCACACGGCCAGCAGCCCCGCCCCGGCCCAGACGGCCGACGCCGTCGCCAGGGGCGGGGCGCCCGCCAGGCCCTCGTGGCCCGTGAGCAGGCCGTACACGGAGCCCATGAGCGTGCTCTGGGCCGCCAGTGCGGCGTAGACGGCGGCGGTCACCCCGGCGGACCCGAGCAGGGCGCGCGCCAGCGGCATCCGCACCGCGAACGCCACGTCCACGCAGAGCCCCGCCACCACGAGGAAGAACGGCACGGCCGAGGGCGGGAACCCGGTGAAGGTGAGCAGCGGCCAGACGAGCGCGCGGAACCCCACGTAGCCGGCGGCCACCAGCGTCGCGGCGCCGGCCCTGCCGATCATCATCCGCGCCACGACCAGCACCGCCACGGTCGCGACGACCGCGTAGACGGGGTAGAGCACGTCGGGCACCGGCAGGGCGAACCCGGTCATCATCACCCGGTCGATCGGGCGGCCCATCTGCTCGGCGGCGAACCGCAGCAGGATCGGCTCGGCGTAGGTGGCGTTGTTGTCCCACGCGCCGATCGACAGGATGCCGTACTCCTGGTGCTGCTCGGGGAAGTGGACGTTCTCCAGGAAGAACGCGAAGAAGGCGCCCAGCAGCACCGTGCGCTCCCGGCCGGGCGGGGCGCCCATGAACCAGCCGCGGATGACACCGGCGATCATGAAGAACGTTCCAACGTAGAGCAGGATGTGGGAGGGGCTCCACGAGGTGATGTCGAGGCCGTTGACCCGGTGGTTGATCAGGTCGAGGGGCACCGCCACGAGGAAGACGCCGGTGCCCCACTGGATGAGCCGCAGGGCCGTCCGGTCGACGCCGTAGCCGGTGTAGCCGTGGACGACGGTCAGCGCGAGCGCCAGCACGGTGCCGGCGGAGTTGAGCAGGTGGGGCGGGGCCAGGTCGTCACGCAGCCACTTGAAGTGCCACGAGACGTCCCACGCCGAGCCGAGCAGTTTGAGCGTGAGCGCCACCAGCCAGCCGTAGTAGAGGACCCGGAACAGGTCGGGCGGCGTCTCGCGCCCCGCCGGCCCTCTGGTCCAGTGGGGCTGGGCCCACGAGGCGGCTTCTTTGACGAATGCTGGTGCGTTCACGGCGAGCATCTTACGGTGATCCGCCGCACCGTCCACCCGGGAGAACGGTGCGCTCTTGGAGGAATCGGACACCGCGCCTGGGTTGGAGCTCCGGCTCAGGTCCGGGGTCGCAGGCGTACCGGCAGGTGTTTCAGCCCGTTCTGGAAGTTGGAGGTGAGCCGGACGGCCTCGCCCGCGAGGGTCACGTCCCAGCTCAGCAGCTCGGCGAAGACCGCGCGCAGCTGCACCCGGGCCAGGTGGGCCCCCAGGCAGACGTGCGGGCCGGAACCGAAGCTGACGTGGTCGTTGGGGGTGCGGGCGACGTCGAACCGGTCGGGTTCGGGGAAGACCGACGGGTCGCGGTTGGCGGAGGCGTGATAGACGACGACCTTCTCGCCCGCCCGGACGCGCCTGCCGCCGAGCGTCAGGTCGCGCGTCGCCGTACGCCGGAAGTGGATCACCGGCGGCCAGAACCGCAGCATCTCCTCCACCGCCGGGCCGAGCAGCGACGGGTCGCGGCGCAGCCGGGCGAACTGCGCCGGGTGCTCCAGAAGCGTCAGCAGCCCCCCGGGGATGCCGTTGCGCAGCGTCTCGTTGCCCGCGACGGCGAACAGGAAGAACATGTTCTCGAACTCCGCCTCGGTGAGGCCGCCGCGGAGCATGGCCGACATGACCGACTCCGGGTCCTGCGGCGAGCGGGCCAGGTCGTGCGCGTAGCCGAACATGTCGCGCAGCGCCGCCCGGGACCGGGGATTCGCCCCCGGGACGGGCCGGGGGCGCGCGGCGACGGCCCGCCGGCCCATCGGGGTGAGCCGCGCGGCGTCGGCCGTGGACAGTCCGGCGTACTCGTCGTCCTGGTAGCCGATCACCCGCGACGCCCAGTCGTACAGCAGCCGCCTGTCCTGGGAGGGCACGCCCATGACGTGCGCCAGCGTCCACACGGGCAGGTCGGCGGCGACCTCGACGAAATCGCACTCGCCCGCGGCGAACAGCGACGCGGCCCGCTCGGCGATCGCCGCCTCCAGCGCCCGTACGGCGCGCGGCGTGAAGGCGGCGGCCACGATGCGGCGCAGCCTGGAATGGTCGGGCGGGTCGGTGTTGAGCATCATCGCCTGGACGAACTCCAGGTCCGCCGGGGTGTCGGGGTCGCGGATCTGGGTGGCGCCGAGGTGGGAGGAGAAGTCGGCCGGGGTGCGCAGGACGTGTTTGACGTCGGCGTGCCGGAAGACCGCCCAGTAGCCCGGCCCTTCCCTCCACGGTCCGACGGCCGGCTCGGGGACACGGCAGACTGGAGCCTCCCGCCTGAGCCGCGCGAACAGCTCGTACGGCACTCCTCGGGCGTACGTGGCGGGCAGGAAGACGTCCGCCGCCCGGCTCGTTCCAGGGGCCGGGTTGTCCACAGCGGGTCCGTCGGGCCGGCAGTTGTCCACAGGCGGTCGTGCCCCCCTCCTCGTTCGTGCCTCCAGCGTGCATCATGAGCGCGTGACTCCAGAAGAAGGCGACGCCATCCTCCATGACTACTTCGCTCCGTGGATCCAGCGGCTCGGGCTGCGGGTCGAGGAGACCGGCGAGCGGCACGCGGTGGTGCGGCTCCCCTGGTCCGACGCGCTCGCCCGAGAGGGCGGCGGGCTGTGCGGGCAGGCCATGATGGCCGCCGCCGACACGGCCACCGTGATCGCCATCTCGTCGGCCAGAGGCGGGTTCGTGCCCATGACCACCGTGCAGCAGTCCACGACGTTCCAGAGGCCGGTCGTGGGCGCGGACGTGCTGATCGACGTGCGGATCACCAAACTCGGCCGGACGCTGGCCTTCTCCGAGGTCACGCTCACCCCGGACGGCACGTCCGAGCCCGCCGCGCGGGCGTCCACGGTCTACGCCATCCTCGCCTGATCCACCGCCGCCCCACCACCACCGCCTCACCACACCGCCTCGCCGCCACCCCGACCAGCAGCGCCTCATCCCGACCGTCCGATCACCACCGTCCGATCACCACCGTCCGACCACCACCGTCCGACCACCACCTCCCACCACCACCCCGACCACCACCGTCCCACCACCACCCGCGACCACCACCAACGACCGCCTCCGATCTGACCGCCGCCGCACGCTCTCGATCGCATGTCCTCCACCGGTCGTCACCTTCTCGGCGCCGCGCCCCGGGCGTTCCGTCTCAGCGATCTCTCAGGTGCGGAAAGTAGGCTCACCGCCATGAAACGTGTGGCCGCGATCGTCGCGGTGCTCGCCCTCGTCGCCGTGGCCGGCTGGTTCGTCTGGCCGTCGGCGCCCGAGGTGCGAGGTCAGGAGCAGACCATCGCCGTGGTCGACGGCCCCTCCGGCGACCAGCGGGTGGAGATAGACACCACCTTCTTCCCGCCACCGGGCGGTGAGAAGGCGCCCGCCGTGCTGCTCGCCCACGGGTTCGGCGGCAGCAAGCAGAGCGTCCGCGGCCAGGCCACGCGGCTGGCCCAGGACGGCTACGCCGTGCTGACCTGGTCCGCGCGCGGGTTCGGCCGGTCGACCGGTCAGATCGCGCTCAACTCGCCGGACTACGAGGTCAAGGACGTCAAGCAGCTGATCGACTGGCTGGCACGACGGCCGGAGGTGCTGCTCGACGCCTCGGGCGATCCGCGTGTCGGCATCGCGGGCGGCTCCTACGGCGGCTCGATCGCGCTCATGACGGCGGCCCACGACCAGCGGGTGGACGCCATCGTCCCCTCGATCACCTGGGCCGACCTGGCCGACGCGCTCTTCCCCGACGCCACCGGCTCGGGACCCGCGAACGGCGTGTTCAAGCGCATGTGGGCCGGATTCTTCTTCGGCAGGGGCGGCGGCGCGGTCCAGGGGCTTGAGACCCAGGGGCTCGGCGCTCTCACGCAGCGGCCGCAGCCCCTGTCCGCCGATGAGGCGCGGTGCGGCCGGTTCCTGCCGGAGATCTGCGACATCTACCAGAAGGTCGCCGAGACCGGCCGGGCGACGCCGGAGGCGATCACGCTGCTGCGCAGGTCCAGCCCGGTGACGGTGGCGGGGCAGATCAAGGCGCCCACCCTGCTCATCCAGGGCCGGCGCGACTCGCTGTTCACGCTCGGCCAGGCCGACGCCAACGCCAAGGCCATCGCGGCAGGCGGCACCCCGGTGAGCATGGCGTGGTTCGACGGCGGTCACGACGGCGGCGACGGCGAGGCCGACTGGCTCCACGAGCAGACGACCTCCTGGTTCGGCCACCACCTCAAGCGTGACGGCTCGCCCGTCGCCGCGCCGTTCACGGTGACCCGCGACGGCGGCCGAGACCCGGGCACCCGTCAGCGCATCCGCCTGCACCCGGAGGCGGACGCCTATCCGGGCCTCGGCGGCACCGCCACGACCCAGGTCGCGCTCACCGGCCCGGAGCAGCACGTCGTCAACCCACCCGGCGGCTCCCCCGCCGCCATCTCGACCGTCCCCGGGGTCAGCGGCCTGCTCGGCGGTCAGGGCAACACGAGCTTCTCGCTCGACATGCCGGGCCAGAGCGCCTCCTTCGAGTCGCGCCCGCTGACCGCCCCGCTTCAGCTCACGGGCAGCCCCACCGTCAAGGTCAAGGTGTCGGGCAAGGGTCAGGTGACGCTGTTCGCCAAGCTCTTCGACGTCTCCGACAGCATCCAGCCGCCCACGCTGCCGGCCGGGCTGGTGGCGCCCTTCCGGGTGACGATCCCGGAGGGCGCGGGCAGCGTCGAGGCCACCGTCACCCTGCCCGCCGTCGACCACACCTTCGCCGTCGGCCACCGGCTGCGGCTCACGGTGGCGACCACGGACATGGGCTACGCCACACCGGTCGAGGCGGCCTCCTACCAGGTCGGCCTCGTCACTCCGGCACTGGCCGTCCCCACGGTCGCCGCCCTCGCGGCGCCGGCCGCCGGGGTCGACTGGTGGGTGTGGGCGCTGCCGCTCGCGGCCGTCGTCCTCGCCGGCGTCCTGCTGGCCACGGGCCGTAACCCGGCCCGCCGCCGCTCCGGCCTCCGGCTCTCCCTCGCGGGATCGCGCCCGGCCCCCGTCGGCACCACGGCCACCGCCACCGAGGGCACCACCGCCACCGTCGGCGCCAGTGCAGGCGCCACCGCCGCCGAGGGCACCACCACCGCCGCCGGCGCCGCCGACACCAAGGCCACCGTCGGCACCGCCCCCACCTCCCTCGGCGCCACCCCCGCCCCCGGTGGGCGTGACGGCGGAAGTGGCGACCACGCCGCCACCGCGTCTCCCGCTCCCGTCGCGCACGGGGCGAACGGCGCCGGCGGCGGTGCCCGGGCCAAGGTCA
Source organism: Nonomuraea indica (assembly GCF_002850745.1). Lineage (GTDB taxonomy): Bacteria > Actinomycetota > Actinomycetes > Streptosporangiales > Streptosporangiaceae > Nonomuraea > Nonomuraea indica. Next base: position 227,128 of record NZ_KZ559475.1, on the reverse strand, counting down.
ACGGTGCGAGCCTCACAGCCGGCGGCCCGGGGGACGCCGACGTGCCGCTGGAGATCAGCGGTCTGACGAAGGCCTACCGCAACGGAGAACTGGCCGTCGACGGGCTGTCGTTCCGCGTCGAGCGGGGCCAGGTGCTGGGACTGCTCGGCCCCAACGGCGCCGGCAAGACCACCACGATGCGCATGATGATGGGCCTCATCCGGCCCGACGACGGCGACATCCGCATCTTCGGCGAGCCGGTGGTGCCGGGCGCTCCCGTGCTGTCCCGGCTCGGGTCGTTCGTCGAAGGGGCCGGCTTCCTGCCCCACCTGTCCGGGCGCGAGAACATCGAGCTCTACTGGGCCGCCACCGGCCGGCCGGTCGCCGACGCCCACGTCGACGAGGCGCTCGAGATCGCCGGGCTGGGCAAGGCGCTGGAGCGGGCCGTGCGCACCTACTCCCAGGGCATGCGGCAGCGGCTGGCCATCGCCCAGGCCATGCTCGGCCTGCCCGATCTGCTGGTGCTCGACGAACCCACCAACGGGCTCGACCCGCCCCAGATCAGGGAGATGCGCGAGGTGCTCAAGCGCTACGCGCGCGACGGCCGTACGGTGATCGTGTCCAGCCACCTGCTGTCCGAGGTGGAGCAGACCTGCAGCCACGTCGTCGTCATGCACCGAGGCCGGCTGGTGACCACCGGGCCGGTGTCGGTGCTGCTGAGCGGCGCCGTGTCCACCAACGGCCACGGGCCCCGGCTCGAAGACGTCTTCCTCGACCTCATCGGAGAGAAATCGTGACCCCCGCGACGACCGGGACCGCCGCGCCCGGCTACGCGCCGCACCGGACGCTGCCGCTCAAGGTCGAGATCGTCAGGCAGTTCAAGCGCCGCCGCACTCTCGTCATGTTCGGGCTGCTGATGGCGTTGCCGTGGATCCTCGTGGTGGCGTTCCAGTTCGGCCCGCAGGCCAGCGGCGACCGGCAGCCGTCGCTGCGCATCTCCGACCTGGCGTCGGCGAGCGGCCTCAACTTCGCGGCGTTCGTGCTGTCGGTGTCGGTGAGCTTCCTGCTGGTCGTCGCCGTCGCGCTGTTCTGCGGTGACACGGTGGCGAGCGAGGCGAACTGGTCGTCGCTGCGCTACCTGCTGGCCGCGCCGGTGCCCCGCGACCGGCTGCTGCGACAGAAGCTGATCGTCGCCCTCGGCTACTCCGCCACGGCGATCATCTGCCTGCCGCTGATGGCGTTGCTGGCGGGCACTCTGGCGTTCGGCTGGCACGACATCCAGGTGCCCGGCACCGGCGAGACGATCGCGGCGCTCGACGTGCTGCCCCGCTTCGGCATCGTGATCGGCTACGCGCTGGTGAGCCAGCTCGTCGTCGCCGCACTGGCGTTCCTCATCTCCACGGTCACCGACTCGCCCCTCGGCGCGGTGGGCGGGGCGGTGGGACTGTGGATCGTGAGCACCATCCTGCAGGCGGTGGAGGCGCTGGGGTCGCTGCGGGAGTTCCTGCCCACGTTCTGGAACACCGCCTGGCTGGACGCCCTCGCACCCGAGCTCGACTGGAGCGGGATGCTCAAGGGCGCCTCGGTGTCGGTGACGTACGCGGCCATCCTCATCGCGGTCGCCTTCCGCCGTTTCCGGACGAAGGACGTGGTCAGCTGACGGGCCGCGCCCGTACCGCGCCCGTACCACGCACGCCGCCCGCGACGCCCGGAGAGCCGGTCTGTCGCGGGCGGCCGCGTTTCACGCTGCCCCCCCGGGCCGCCACCGCCGGCCCTCATGACGGGCGACGAGCTCGTTCGTGACAAAATCCGTTACGAAACTGGTCCAGATTCTTAGTTGAGTGCCGCACTCAGTCCTACACCTCTTCCTTGACTCGACGCATCGCGCGGCGCTCGGTATATGCTGCACACCGATGTGTACACCATAAACAGGAGGGCGCATGGCGACGCAGGCCACAGGGGCGACCGAGGAGCCCACGGACAGCCCGATCGACTGGGTTGCCCGGCACATCAAGGAGTACGTCGAGACGGACGGGCGCAAGGGGCACCGGCGGTGGGGAGTGACGACGCTGCTGCTCACCACCCGGGGGCGGAGGTCGGGGCGGCCACGGAGGACGGCGCTGATCTACGGCAGGGACGGTGAGCGGCTGGTCGTCGTGGCGTCGAACGGCGGTGCGGACGCGCACCCCGCCTGGTATCTCAACCTGCTCGCCGACCCGGCCGCGGAGGTGCAGGCAGGGGCGGAGCGGTTCGCGGTCACGGCCGTGGAGGCGACCGGCGAGGAACGGGAACGCCTGTGGAGGATGATGGCGGGACTCTGGGGCGACTACGAGCGCTATCGGACGAAGACTCGCAGGACCATTCCGGTCGTGGTGCTGGAACGGGCCCATCCCGGTGCCGGCTAGCGCTCCGGCGACGCGTGCCGTACCGCCGCGCCCCGCGTCACAGCGGGGTACGGCGGGTCAGGACCAGTGCGGGGGCTTGTTGTCCAGGTAGAAGGCGTCCGGGTCGGTCTCGCGCCAGTCGCCCCAGCCGGCGTCCGTGTCGTCGGCCGTCTGCTCAGGGAGGAAATCGCTCACGGCATACATGCTACAGAGGAGGACAAACCTGTCCCGGTCGCCACTCAGGGCGCCGGACAGCGGGGATCTCCAGGGGTACGATGCGAAGGCAGGTTGTCGCCTAACCCCCGTGAGGCTGCCCATGGCCACTCCGTCAGGCTGGCGACGAGAAGGCAATCTGCCGGCCGAGCTCACCAGCTTCGTCGGCAGGACGCGCCTTCTCGCCAACCTCAAGCGTCACCTCGGCGAGTCACGCCTGGTGACCGTCACGGGGATCGGCGGCGTCGGCAAGTCGCGCACGGTGCTGAGGTTCGCGCACCAGGTCCGGGCCCAGTACGCCGACGGCGTCTGGTTCGCCGACCTGGCGAGGCTGCAGGACGCGGGCATGGTCAAGCACACCATCGCCTCCGCGCTCGGCATCGCCGACCAGTCCTCCCGTGCGGCGTCCGAGACGCTGTCGGAGTGGGTCGCCGACCGGCAGATGCTGCTCATCATCGACACGTGCGAGCACCTGGTGCAGGGCTGCGCCGAGCTGGTCGAGGAGCTGCTCAACAGCAACCCCAACCTCAAGGTGCTGGCCACCAGCCGGCAGTCGCTGCACCTGCCGTACGAGCACGTGGTGCCGGTGCCGCCGTTGCAGGTGCCCGGCGACGACCCGGCCGAGAGCCTGTTCACCAACGAGTCGGTCCAGCTGTTCGCGGCGCGGGCGGGCGCGGTGGTGCCCGACTTCGTGCTGGACGAGCACAACATCGGCACGGTGGCCGAGCTGTGCCGGCGACTCGACGGCATCCCGCTGGCCCTGGAGCTGGCGGCGGTGCGGCTGCGGGCGCTCTCGGTGGAGCAGATCCTCGGGCTGCTGACCGACCGGTTCAGCCTGCTGGCGGGCGCCAGCCGTACGGCGCTGCCGAGACATCAGACGCTGCGGGCGGCGATCGGCTGGAGCCACGAGCTGTGCGATCCCGCGGAGCGCCTGCTGTGGGCGCGGCTGTCGGTGTTCGCGGGCGACTTCGAGCTCGACGCGGCCCGGGCCGTCTGCTCCGACGAGCAGCTTCCGGCCGACCGGATCACCGACCTGGTGACCGGGCTCGTGGAGAAGTCCGTGCTGCTGATCACCAGCAACCACGCAGGCGTGCGCTACAAGCTGATCGACACGCTCGCCGAGTACGGCGAAGAGTGGCTGGACAAGCTCGGCCAGCGCGAGCGGATGCGCCACAAGCACCTCGAGTACTACCTGAGCCTCGCCCGGCGCAGCGAGGACGCCTGGTCGGGTCCGCGCCAGATCTACTGGTTCATCAGGATGCGGCAGGAGCACGACAACGTCCGCGTCGCCCTCGAACACGCGCTGCGCACGCCCAGCGAGACACCTCTGGCGCTCACGCTGCTGTCGTCGCTGTGGTTCATGTGGGTCTGCTGCGGTTTCGCCCGCGAGGGCCGGCTCTATCTGGAGCGCGCCCTGGCGGCCAACCCGGGCGCGAGCAAGGAACGCTGCAAGGCGCTGTGGGTGCTGTCGTACGTGCGCAGCGCCCAGGGCGACAGCGTCGGCGCGCTGGAGGCGGCCGAGCAGTGCAGCACCGAGGCGGTCCGGGTCGGCGACTCCAAGGCGGTGATCCTGGCCTCCAAGATGCAGGGCACGGCCGCGCTGCTCCAGGGCGACCTGCAGAAGGCCAGCGCGCTGCTCGGCGTGGCGATCGAGTTCAACACCGACAACAAGGAGCTCAACCCGGGCCTGCTGCCCGCGATCGTCGAGCTGTCGATGGTGCTGTCCTCGCAGGGCGAGCTCTACGAGGCCGAGTCGCTGCTCAAGGACTGTCTGCAGGTGTGCATGGAGCGCGGCGAGCTGTTCGTGAGCTCGTACGCGCACTGGGCGCTGTCCCTTCCACGGCTGGCGGGCGGACGGCCTGGAGAAGCGCTGAAGAACGCCCAGGAGAGCCTGCGCATCAAGCGGCACTTCCACGACACGCTGGGCATCCTGATCGCATTGGAGACCACAGCCAGGATCTACGTCGCGCTCGACGAGGTGGACCTCGCCACACGCCTGCTGGGCGCATTGCAGCAGAACTGGAGGACTGCCGGCCTGCCGCAGCTCGGGGCGCCGTTCCTGACGGTGGAGCACGAGAAGTGCGTCAAGGAGTGCGAGAGGGCGTTGGGCGTCGAGCGCTACCAGCGATTGTTCGAGGCCGGCATGCGGCTGGACCTCGAAGAGGCGTCCGCGATGGCGCTCGGCGAGGAGGAGCTCTAGGCGCGGATCCGGCGGTCAGTCGGCCTGCGTCCATTGCGTGTCGCTCGGCCACGCGTGGACATAACGGGCGCTGCCGAGCGAATACTCGATGTGCCCGCGCACCCAGTGCTCCAGCCCGTCCACGTACGCCAGCACCGAGTCTCCCGCCCAGGTCTCCACGGACCGGCGCAGCCGTACCATCTCGGCCACAGCGCGGTCGTGCATCTGGGCCACCTCGTCGAGGGCCTCCTGCAGCGAGTAACCGCGGTGGGTGACGAGGACGTTGACGAGGTTGTGCCGGGCCTTGTCGTGCTTGCGCTCCTTGGCATAGGAGAAGAGATCGTTGTCCCAGACAACGAGGTCGTTGGCGTGCTCGGTGAGCGCACGGATATCGGGGTGGTGCCATTCGTCCGGGGTGAGACGGTGACCGGCGGCGATGTCGATGAGGGCGTAGACCGGGTACATCGCTCCGGTGCGGCGGCGCATGAAGACGTAGTCCTCGGGGGTGGGCACCACATCGGACTCGCGATTGGCCGCCTCCCACACCTGGGCGAAGATGTACTCCTTGGTGGCCGTGGACCACCGGTCGAGCTGGTCGGGCCGGGCGTGGACGGCGATCCGGGCCTTGAGGTCCCGCAGCGACCGGGCGAACACGTTGGTCACCGGCTCGTCGGTCTCGATGTCGTGTAAGACCCTGAACATCTGCGGTAAGGCCCGTGCGATGAGCGCTGTGTGCCTGCTGAGGTCCTCCGACTCGCAGAATCCGTCGTCGAAGGCGAACAGCCAGATGCACCAGTCCATGAGCAGTTTCAGCATGTCCCGCTCGACCAGGGGGTAGGCGCGGGCGGTGAGCCAGCCGAACCTGGCGCTGCGATACCTTTCCAGCATGTCCGGCTCGTCGAGCATGCCGGATCGGAGCAGCCACGCGAAGCTGTCCTCGCTGGCCTCGGTGACGTGAGGGTTCACCCGGCTGGGGAACGGGCAGCGCAGCGGCGGGATGCGGAGGGGCGTGGCGTTGGACAGACGCGCAGAACTAGCCATCCCCCGATGATCGCGCTGATCCCCGGAGATGCCTATAGGGAGTCAAGCGAGTTTTTTCTGTCACGCCCGTCGCGCTGGTCGTCGAAGCGTGCTGGGCGAGCATGCGCACTGTCGTGGCGTGACCGCCATGTGCCGCCGGCACCAGCGAAGTGTCACCTTGCCGTCGGCTGGGCCGACCGCGTCCGCAGGCGCGCGACGTGCCGGTCGTGCCCTCCTGGCCAGGGCGGGTGTCCGTCCGGCGCGCTCCTCCGGCTCCGGATCCCCGTCCGCGTCTTTCGTTTCTGCCTCGATAGTGTGCCCTGAACGGAATCGTTCCGGCTCGCCGTGGGTTTCAGCAGTGAGTACCTAGGGAAAGGCTGTCCAACCGTGTTCGACCCGACGGATCTCTACGAGCTCGCCGACGATGTGCCCGAGCTGTCCGATCCGGTGCTGCTCTACCACTTCGACGGCTTCGTCGACGCAGGCGGGGCCGGACGCCTCGCGCTGGGTCACGTGCTGGCCGAGCTGGAGCACCGGGTCGTGGCGACGTTCGACGTCGACCGGCTGCTCGACTACCGTTCGCGCCGCCCCATCATGACCTTCGACACCGACAGGTGGGTCGCCTACGAGAGCCCACGGCTCGCCGTCCACGTCACGCAGGACACCACCGGCACCCCCTTCCTCGTGATGACCGGGCCGGAGCCCGACCGCGAGTGGGAGGCGTTCACCCGTGCCGTCGGCGCGCTCGTCGAGCGGCTCGGCGTGAGCAGGCTGGTCACCGTGCACGGCATCCCCATGGCCGTGCCGCACACCCGCCCGCTGGGCGTCACCCCGCACGCCAGCCGCCCCGAGCTGCTCCACGGCCAGAGCGGCTCGTTCGGCCGCGTCCAGGTGCCGGGCAGCGCCGCCGCCCTCATCGAGTACCGCCTGGGCGAGCAGGGCCGGGACGCGATGGGCTTCGCGGTGCACGTGCCGCACTACCTGGCGCAGGCCGAGTACCCGCACGCGGCCGTCGCCGCGCTGGAGGCGGTCACGCGCGGCACCGGGCTGGTCTTCCCCATGGACGCGCTGCGCGAGGCCGCGCTGCGCACCAACGCCGAGGTCGAGGAGCAGATCCAGGCCTCGGCCGAGCTGCTGACCGCGATCAACGGGCTGGAGCAGCAGTACGACGCCTTCGCGGGCGGCTCCGAGCGCGAGAACCTGATCGCCGAACCCGTCCAGATGCCGACGGGTGACGAGCTGGCCGCCCAGTTCGAGCGGTTCCTGGCCGAGCGGGACGAGGACTGACGGGGGCGACGGCGATGGGCGAGGCTGCGCACCCGGCCGGGGCGCCGGACGGCGCGATACGGGTCGGGCTGGTCGGGTACGGCGTCGCGGGGGCGTACTTCCACGCGCCGCTCGTCCACGCCACGCCCGGCCTGACCCTGTCGGCGGTGGTCACGCGCGACGCGGCGCGGGCCGAGGACGCCGCCGGTCGGTACGGCGCGGCGGTCGTGCCCGACGTGGCGGAGCTGTGGGACCGGTGCGACCTGGTCGTCGTCGCCTCGCCCAACCGCACCCACGTGCCCATCGCCACCGAGGCGCTCGAACACGGCCGGCCCGTTGTGATCGACAAGCCGATGGCCCGCACCGCCGGTGAGGCGCGTGACCTGGCGCGGCTGGCCGCCGGACGCGGTCTCATGCTGACCGTGTTCCAGAACCGGCGCTGGGACGGCGACTTCCTGACCGTGCGCGAGCTGGTGACCGGCGGCAGGCTGGGCGAGGTGTACCGGCTGGAGTCGCGTTTCGAGCGGTGGCGTCCGGTGCCGAAGGGCGGCTGGCGGGAGAGCGGCGGCCCCGACGAGGTGGGCGGCCTGCTCTACGACCTCGGCAGCCACCTCGTCGACCAGGCGATCCAGTTGCTGGGCCCGGTGCGGGAGGTCTACGCGGAGAGCGACGTGCGGCGCGCGGGCGTGCGGGCCGACGACGACACGTTCGTCGCCCTCACCCATGACGGCGGCGCCCGGTCGCATCTGTGGGTGAGCGCCGTGGCCGCGCGGCTGGGGCCCCGGTTCCGGGTGCTCGGCTCGGCGGCGGCGTACGAGAAGTACGGTCTCGACGTGCAGGAGGAACGGCTGCGCGGCGGGATGTCGCCCGGCGCGCCCGGCTTCGGCGAGGAGCCCGAGGAGCGGTGGGGCACGGTCGGCGCCGGCGAGGGGCACACCGCCGCTCCCACGCGGGCCGGGCGCTACCTCGACTTCTACCGGGGGGTCGTGGCGTGCCTGCGCGACGGCGGGCCGCCGCCGGTGAGCGCGGAGAGCGTGATCGACACGCTGACGGTCCTGGAGGCGGCCCGCCGGTCCGCGACCGAACGGGCCGTCGTCCCCGTCGGCTGACCCGGATCCCGCCCGGCACCACCATGGCCCGTGCGGGTCCCGCAGGCATGCCCGCCGGCCCGTGCGGGTCCCGCAGGCACGCCCCTCGGCCCGTGCGGGTCCCGCAGGCACGCCCGCCGGCCCGTGCGGGTCCCGCAGGCACGCCCGCCGGCCCGTGCGGGTCCCGCAGGCACGCCCCGCCGGCCCGTGCGGGCTCCGGGCCGTCAGGCGAGGAGGCGGGTACGGAGGGCGTCCGTGTCGGCGGTGGTCCAGCCGTGCTGCTTCAGCCAGCCCATCGGCCCGCCGAAGCGGTCGTCGAGCACCGACAGGAACTGCTCGATGTAGCGAGGCCTCGGCATGTGGTCGTCGGCCGGGCGCGAGTCGAGGTCGTCGCGGTACGTGGTGCTGGCGCGCAGCCGCCGCAGCACCAACTCCAGCCGCTCCCCCGTCGCCGTGTAGTCCTCGACGATCGCCTCGCGGGTGACTCCGGCCGTCTCCAGCGCGAGCGCCGTCAGCACCCCGGTACGGTCCTTGCCCGCCGCGCAGTGGACCACGGCCGCGCCGTCGTTCAGCGACATGGCCCGCAGCGCCGCCACCACGGCGTCCGGCATGTCACGCAGGTAGCCGTAGTAGATCCCGGTCATCCGCAGGTCCTCGTCCAGCCGGCGCGTCTGCCAGGGCAGCACCCGCTCGGCGTCGATGGTGTCGGCCTCGACGTCGGTGTACCGGCCGCCCTCGGCGAACAGTGTCAGATGGTGGTGGGTCACCTCGGGCACCAGGGTGAGCGGGCCGGGGCCTTCGAGGGTGACCTCGGCCGTCGACCGGAGGTCCACGACGTGCCGCAGTTTCAGCTCGCCGACGAGCCGCGACACGTCGCGCTCGGTGAGCCCCTGGAGGTTGTCGGCCCGCAGGATGCGGCCGTGACGGGTGACGCCGCCGTCATGCGTGGGTAGTCCGCCCAGGTCGCGGACGTTGACGGCACCTTCGAGCTCGATCCATCTCGTCATCGCGTTCATCAGATCTGACCCTATATGTCCGCCAAGTGTGAGCGAATTCCTCCGTCATAACGCAGCATGAACCTGTGACTCCTCCGCTCCCTGAAGGGGGCGGCTTCTCGCCAGGCCGCTTCCGCAGCGTCGCGAAGGGCAAGCCCTGCCCTGAGGATGTTGACCGCCGCGTTGACGCCGGCGTGCGCGGTGTGCCCGCACGCCGTGCATCGGAACGCGGCCTGGGCGACGCGGTCGTCCGCCGCGCACTGCCCGCATCGGGGGCAGGTGCACTGCGCGAGCACGGCGGCCTGTTTCGCGGTGGGGCGCAACGGGAACTTCAACGACCTACGCACGGCCGCCCGCCCTGGCGGGCCGTTCGTCCCACGTCTCGACGGCCGGATCGACCCCTGGTGCGTGTTCACCCGCCCGCCCAAGGATCGGGCGGCGGCATGTCGGGCAGCCTACGAGGTGGTACCCGAGGTCATACACCGCGCCCTTGGAGGTGCGCAGGGTCACGCGATCATCATCACAGCGTCACGCATCTCATACGCGACGAACGGAGATCTCCGATGCCCCGAACCTGCGGGTCCCCGCACACTCGGGCCTTGACGGCCCTCCCGCCCCCGACACCCCCGTCGCCTGAAGGCGACGATCCCCTCGGGAGATGGTGATGGATCCGCGCGCTCTGCCCCCACGGCTGGTGATCGATCCATCGCTGCCCGGGGAGATCTCGGCCCAGCTCCACGCCAATCCGCAGGTGCTCCGCATGGCCCGCACCGGCGCGCGCCCGGAACAGCCGTTGGATCCGGCGCTGATCCTCGTCGCATCGGTGATGCTCGTCCTGGTCCTCGTCACCGTCGGGCTGCCGGGCCTGATCGGCGGCGCGTTCGCGATGGGCGCCATCGGGCTCATGCGCTGGATGGCCGTCGGCTCCGCGACCCGCAAGACGCGCAGGAGCCTCCGGGTCGCCCAGGACCACGCCGCCCGCTACGTCCTGCCGGAGGACCTCGACTACCCCTGCCAGCGGCTGCTGCGCCGCGCCCAGGACGCGGTGAACACCGTGCTGCGGTCGCGGGTGCACCAGGCGGGGCTGATCGACACGATCGACAACCAGGTGACGTTGCCGGAGGAGGTCTGGCAGATCGCCCAGCGTCTGGCGCGGCTGTCGGCCATGCACGCCGAGCATCGCCGGCTGGTGCCGCGCGAGCTGCCGCCGGGCCTCGAGGACGCGGTCAAGCCGTACTCGACGGCGCTGGACGCCGCGTGGACGTCGCTGTCGAGGCGGGTACGCCACCTGGAGGAGTACGCCAAGCGGGTGATGCGGGCCGACAAGGTGTTCCACGCGCACCAGCGGCTGGAGGCTCTGGCGGCGCGGACGCCCGACTACCAGCGGCTGATCGCCGACACCGTGCGCGACGACATGGCGCGCGACCACATCAGGCGGCTGGGCGAGCAGGCGCAGCACGCGCGCAAGCTGTTCGAGGAGAGCATCCACGAGGCCCGGCGGACTGCGGGGGAGCTGCTGAGGTCGCCGCTGTCCCTCACCGACCCCCTTCCTGGGGCGCCCGCCGCCGCGCCGCGGGTTCCACGACAGGCTCCGGCGGCCGGCGACCTGACCGCGGCCGGCGCCGCCGGACGACCGGCCCCAAGCCCAGCCCCGACCCCGGCTCAGGCTCCGGCCGCCGACCCCGCCCCGGCCTCCAGCCCTGCTCCGTCCGCCGGCCCGGCCCCCACCTCGAACCGGGACTCGGCCCCGTCCTCGACCTCGAGCCCGGCTCCGGCCGCCGGCCCGGCCCCGAGTCGCGCCGAGCCGCCGTCCGCCGGGCGGTGGGCCGGTGATGCGGCGGCATCGGCGCACGCGGGGGCGGCGTCGCCCGCCGACGAGTCGGCCACGCCGACGATCCCGATCAGGATGCCGTCCGCCGACGGCCCGGCCGTCGCGCCCCCGTCCCCGCCCACGCAGGACCCGTTCAGAACGTCGCCGGCCACGCACAGGCGACCGTCGCGGCCGTGACGCCGTCACGGCCGTGTGGCCCACCTGTCACGGACGTCTCCTCGGCTGAGCCCGGCCGGATCCCCCCGCTCCGTCGTGACCGCCGCCCGGGTGTGAGACCCGGCCCGGTACGGCGTGCCGGTGGCCGGTGTGTCACGCCTCCGCTCTCCTGAGCAGTTCGAGGGTGCGGCGCATGCCGGCCTCGTTGCCGAGGCTGCGGTAGATGGCGCGGGCCTGCCTCAGCGGCTCCAGCGCGGCCGCCGCGCCGCCCGCGTCGAGGTGGGTCTCACCGAGGTAGCGCAGGCTCAGCGCCTGCCACCACTGGTCGTCCAGCTCCTCGAACGCCCGGACGGCCCGGCGCAGCTCCCGTTCGGACTCCGCGACGCGGCCCAGCCGGGCGAGCGCCCGCCCGGCGGACAGGGCGGTGCGGGCCACCCCCCAGGAGTCGCCCAGGGCGGCGAGGATCTCCTCGGCCCGCCGGACGAAGTCGAGCTCGCGCAGGCCGTTGGACGGGTCGCCGACCTCGCCCGCGGCGCGCAGGCAGCGCGCCTCCTCCCACAGCTCCCCGCGCTGGCGGAACATGGCGCCGGCCCGGTCGAGGCTGAGGTGCGCCTTGACGAAGCCGTCCTGCGCCGCCCGCTGGTCGCCGTCGCGCCGCAGGCCGCGCGCCTGGGCGGCGAGCACCTCGCCGTACGCGCGCAGCGTCTGCGCCTCGGAGTAGCGGTTGCCCGCGTGCTTGAACACCTCCAGCGCGGCCTCCAGCAGCTCCCTGGCCTCTTCGGCGCGCCGCTCGGCCAGGCGCAGCTCGGCCAGGTTGCGCTGGGTACGGGCCATCCACCACGGGTCGTCCTGGGCACGGAAGGCGGCGATCGCGCCGACCAGGTGGTCCTGGGCCCGGTCGAGGTGGCCGTCGGAGAACAGCGTCATGCCGACGGTCCGCCGGGCCCTGGCCGCCCACCACGACTCGCCCAGCTCGGTGAACAGCTCCAGCGCCCGCTCGGCGTCCGCGCGGCCCAGCTCGTGGGCGCCGAGCCCGCCCTGGACGGCGGCGCGGTCGAGCAGGGAGATGGCGTGGGCGCGCCGGTCGCCCATCCGCAGCGCGGCCTCGCAGCCCAGCTCGGCCACCGCCTGCCAGTCGGACCAGTACGCGCGCAGCGAGTGGCACAGCGAGCAGAACGCCCGCGCCAGCCCCCAGGTCAGCTCCCACAGCTCCTCCTGCCTGGCCAGGTGGACCATGGAGACGAGGGACAGCCGCTCGGCGTTGAGCCAGTCGCCGGCGTGCACCTGGCCCTCGGCGCTCGAACGGCGGCCGCCCTTGCTCCAGTCCTGCGGCCAGCGGTCCTGCGCCGCCTCCTCGGCGCGGCGGCGGTAGCCGGACAGCACCCGTTCGACGGCGGCCCGCCGGCGCTCCTCCCCGTCCTCGGCGGCCAGCTCGGCGGCGAACACCCTGACCAGGTCGTGCAGCCGGTAGCGCATGGCCCCGGTCTGGTCGGTGCCCGAGCACTCGGCGAGCTGGGCGTCGATGAGCGCTTCGAGCTGGTCGGCGCCGTCGAGGCCGGAGATGTCGAGCAGCTCGCCCGCGACCCAGCCGGGCACGTCGGGTGAGGTGAGCGAGGACAGCAGGCGCAGCAGGCGGCGCTGCATGCCGGTGCAGTCGTCGTAGCTGAGCTGGACGGAGGCGCGGACGCTCTTGTCGGTGGTGGGCGCGAGCTCGAGCTGGTCGAGGATGCGGCGCTCGTCGGCGAGCCGGGCGGCCATCTCGCGCAGCGTCCACTGCTCGCGGGTGGCGAGCCGGCCGCCGCAGATGCTGATCGCGAGCGGCAGGTGGTCGCACAGCTCGACGATCTTCTTGGCGGCGTGGAGGTCGTCGACGACGCGGGCGCTGCCGGCCAGCCGGGCCAGCAGCTCGACGCCCTGCGCCTCGCTGAGCACGCCGAGGCGGCTGTCGTGGGTGCCGTTCAGGAACAGCGGCTGGCGGGAGGTGACCAGGACGGCGCAGCCGGGTTCGGCGGGGATGAGCGGTTTGACCTGGTCGGCGCTGTGCGCGTTGTCCAGGCCGATGAGGATCCTGCGGTCCTTGGTCCAGGTGAGCCAGAGCTTGCGCAGCTCCTCCAGGCCGCCGGGGTCGGTGGTCAGGCGGACGCCGAGCGCCCGCAGGAAGCCGATCAGGACCTCTTCCGGCCGCACCGGGGCGCCCGCGCCGCCGCGCAGGTCGGCGTGCAGCCGGCCGTGCGGGAACGCGCCGGCGATCTCCTGGCCGAACCGGGCGATCAGCGCCGACTTGCCGACGCCGCCCCGGCCGTACACGGAGACGACGAGCGGCGGCGAGACGTCCTTGGCACGGCGGCGGGCGGTGAAGACCGCCCGCAGCTCGGCGAGCGCCTCGGTGCGGCCGGTAAAGTGTTCGGGGACGGGCGGCCATTGGTCGGGCGCGCGGGGGAACCGCGGCCTCGGCGCGGCGGGGCGCTGCCGGTGCCCGGTGCTCACCCAGGTGGTCAGGCCGACGAGGACCGCGGCGGCGGCCGTGACCCCGATCTTCGCCTCGGGCGGCAGCTCCCACTCCAGGGAGGCGGCCAGCGCGCTGGCGGTGGCGGCGGCGAGTCCCGCGGCCACCGGGGCGGCCAGGGACGCCCTGCGGCGTCTGGGCTCCTGCGGGTCAGGTAACCGATCGGACAATGATCACCCCCTACAGCCCGTATTCAAGCCGATGGGGTACGGCCCACGCCAGGCCGTACCCCAGTGTTCGGCTACAGGCCGACCACGCGACAGGTGGCCGTCGCCGTCCTGCCCGGGTCGCTCTCGGAGGTGACGGTCAGCTTGACCTCGGCGAGCCGGTCGCCGCCGGCCTCGCGCACCGCGTTGACCTTGACCGGGGCGTGCTTGCCGGCGGGGACGGCGGCCAGGGCGTTGGGCACCTGGACGGTCCAGCCCTTGCCCCGCACCTCGGCCTTGAGCCGGTAGACGTCGGAGCCGAGGTAGGCGGTGACGTCCTCGGGGTGGCCGGCCTGGACGTCGGCCGTACGTCCGGTGTTGAGCACCGGGAAGGTGCAGGTGGACACGCCCTTGGCGGCGGGGACGCCGGCCCCGGGCAGCACCTTGACGCCGCGGCGGTGCGGGCCGGCCCCGTCGAGGGAGCGGATCGCCACCGTGTAGGAGAGCACGCCCGCCCGGTCGCGCCTGATGTCGGTGACGTAGAAGTGCAGGCGGTTGGCCTCGTCCACGTACTCGTACTCGCTGCCGGAGTCCGTGCCCGCGTGGAAGAGGGCGTCGGACAGCTGGCGGTAGTCGCCCATCGTGATCGGCACCTGGGTGCCGTCGGGCAGCACGTAGTCGGTCATCCCGATGTCCTGCGGGTTGGCGTCGACCACCCAGATGAACGGGGCGCGGTCCTGGTTCTTGGTCTTGGCCAGCAGGACGCCCGAGTCGGGGGTGAAGGAGTCGGTGCCCATCCGGTCGACGACCTCGACGGTGTAGTTGTCGTAGCCGCCGCCGTCGCACAGCGGGTCGGTGCGCGCGTCGCAGGCGGGGCTGCGGTCGCCGGTGCCGAAGGCGATGTTCACCCCGGACAGGCCGGCCGGCCCGGGCTGCACGGCGCGGGCGGTGACCCTGGCGGTGACCACGCCGGACTCGTCCAGCGCGTCGCGGGACAGGTTGAGCACGTTGGCCTGGTCGACCATCTCCAGCTTGATCTTGTTGCGGAGCATGTGCTGGGCCCCCATCGAGGAGCCGGAGGTGGGCGGGATCAGCCAGCGACTGTGCGGGCCGCCGGGGCCGTTGAACGTGCCGCGGCTGAGCATCTCCCAGATGCCGGAGTACGCCCGGCGCAGCGGCGTGCCGTACGGGTTGTTGTAGTTGTCGGCGACGCCCATGATGTGGCTCAGCTCGTGGGCGTAGACCGACATGCCGGAGCTCTCGGCCTGGACGGAGTCGACGCCGAAGCGGGCGTTGGGCCAGAAGGTGGAGCCGGCCTGCCAGGAGGTCCAGTCGACGTAGCGGGTCCTGGACCAGTTGGGCAGGGCAGGGTCGGGCGGGCCGAAGTCGTCGGTGACGGCCTCCTTGTTCGGGAACTTCATCATCCCGAACTCCTGCCAGGTGGACGACTCGTCCTGGCCGGCGCTCAGGTAGAAGACGAAGTCGAACTGCTTGGCCGTCTCCTCGCCCACCGCGGCGACCCAGGCGGCGTTGCCGTCGGCGCGCAGGTTGCGGTTGCAGGTGTCACCCGCCGGGCAGGCGTCCGCCTGGTACTCCATGGCGTACTCGTGGTCCTTGCCCGGCATCGTGTACGGGCCGAACCCGGTCAGCTCCACGCCGATGCGGCCCCCGGAGTCCTCCATCCAGTACTCGTGGATGGTGTGCCCCTTGTTGAGGTCGTTCGGGGTGTTGAGGAAGTCCTGGTAGAACTTCGCCACCTGCTCGCGGGGGACGTCGTGGGCCTCGGCGCTCGGGTTCTTGAAGATCGTCGAGCCCTTGGGCTGGGTCACCACGAACGGCTGGTTGGGGTAGTCGAGCAGCACGAGCGCGCCCTTGAAGGTGCGCTGGGAGCCCTTGACGGCGGGGTCGTTCCACGTCGTGCCGGGGATCTTCTTGTAGTCCGCCCACGTCATGTGGTCGGGGTTCTCCCAGTTCTGCGGGTCGATCGGCTCGATGCCGCCGGTGGGGCGGCCGCGCAGCGCGCTCGCGTCGGGCGCGTCCCGCTGCCACGGCTGGGTCCGCGGCCAGTGGTCCTGGCGCCAGGGATGCTCGGGGTCGCTGGGGGGTGCGGCGGAAGCGGGGGTCGCCACCAGGCTCACCGGGATCAGCACTAAGGCCGCCAGGAGGCCCTTCAGCAGCTTCTTCGGGGCAGTCACGGATCGGACGCTATAGCCGACCGTTGACAGAGATCACCGATCAGCTGTAGGGAAGAGCTGTAGCACTCTTTCCGACAAGTGTCGAAACATCCAGGTGAGTGGTGGCGGACCTCCAGCGGCTCGTGGACGAGCTCGCGGCGCGTCTCGGCCGGCCGCTGCTCCTGGAGGACCGGCTGCAGCGGGTCGTCGTCTACAGCGAGCAGAGCGGCGCGATGGACGAGATCCGGCGCGACTCCATCCTGCGCAGGCGCACCACGCCGGAGGTGCGGCAGTGGCTGGGCGCCGCCGGCATCCACGAGGCGGTCGCCCCGCTGCGCACGCCAGGCGCGGACCATCTGGGCCTGCTGCCGCGGGTCTGCGTCCCGGTACGCCACGATGCCGGGCTGCTCGGCTTCCTGTGGTTCATCGACACCGGCCCGGCCATGTCGCGGGCGCAGATCGCCGAGGCGGCCGCGGCGGCGCCCGCGCTGGCCCTGGCGCTGTTTCACGAGAGCCTGGCCACGGGGCTCGCCTCGCACCGGGAGCTGGAGGC
This sequence comes from Nonomuraea indica, assembly GCF_002850745.1. Classification (GTDB taxonomy): domain Bacteria; phylum Actinomycetota; class Actinomycetes; order Streptosporangiales; family Streptosporangiaceae; genus Nonomuraea; species Nonomuraea indica. Next base: position 210,638 of record NZ_KZ559475.1, on the reverse strand, counting down.
GGTGACGGGGCTGATGCTGGGCGAGCACGACGCGGCCCGTCAGCTCATCGAGGCGGGGGCGTTCCCGCAGGCGCAGCCGGTGACCGTGCTCGTGGCCCGGCCGCTGGCGGCCGAGCCGGACGACGCCCTCCGGCTCGCCCTGGAGCAGGGCCTGCTCGCGCTGCGGCGGCGGCTGGGCGGCCACCATCCGCTGCATCTGGTGCGCTACGACCACGCCGTGCTGCTGACCGCCGGCGCCCCGGGCTCCTGGACCGCGCTGGCCGAGGAGGCGCACGCGGTGCTGTCCGTGCCGGTGACCGTCGGGATCGGGCGGTCGCGGCCGGAGCTCGTGGCGGCGGCCGAGTCGTACGCGGAGGCGCGCCACGCCGCCGAGGTGGCCGCGCGCGTGCCCGGCCTCGGCCGGTCGGTGGAGTGGGCGCGGCTCGGCGTGTACCGGATGCTCACCGGTCTGCCGCACCACGAGCTGCATCCGGGCCTCGCGCCCCTGTTCGCCGACGAGCAGCACCTGCCGCTGCTGGAGACGCTGGAGACGTACCTGGATCTGGCGGGCAGCGCGGGGGCGGCGTCGCGGGCGCTGCGGCTGCACCGCACCTCGCTGTACTACCGGCTGCAGCGGGTGGAGGAGCTGGCGCGTACGGATCTGAAGGACGGCGGCGAGCGGCTCGCCCTGCATCTGAGCCTCAAGCTGGCGCGGCTGTCGGGCCGGTACCGGCCTCGGGACGGACGGCCGGGCGGGTGATTGCGCCCCCGGGCTGACGTCACGTTTAATACCAAAAAGGGACATTTCGACAGGAGCGCGGATGCCTGCTCAGCGTGCCAGGCCGATCTTCGGCAGGCGCGCGCCCGCGCCGGTCGTGGTCCACTCGGCCCCGCTCGTGCTCCCCCTCGCCAGCGACCCCGTCCGTGACGGCGCCGTGGCCGTACGAGGGGAGCGGGTGCTCCAGGTGGCCGCGCGCGGCGACCTGCTGGCCCGCTTCCCCGGCGCCGGGGAGCGGCGCTGGCCGGGGATGATCGTGCCCGGCCTGGTGGACGCCGCCTCCGTCACCTCCGCCGCCGAGGCGCTGGCCCACGGGGTCACCACGCGGGCCCGGGTGGTGACCGGCGGGTCGTCGCGCGGCGCCGCCGCCGACCCGGCCGAGCACGCGGCGCTGCCCGGCGTCGGCTACGTCGAGGTGACATGCGAGGACGAGGACGCCTGGGACAGGCGCGGGCGCGACGCCGTCGTCACGGCGATGCGGGAGTCCGACCGGCCGCACATCGTCGGGATCGCCGCCCGGACGCCGGACCCGGTGGTGCTGGAGGACATCGCCGTGCTGGCCAGGACGTTCGGGCTGCGGCTGCTGGTGGACCTCGGGGCGCGTTCCGTGGCGGCGCTCGACGAGGCGGGCGTCCTCGGGCCGCACTGCCACGCCACCTGCGACCGGCCGCTGGATCCCGGCGAGCGCAAGCTGCTCAGGCTGCGCGACACCGTGGTGGCCGTCGGCGCCGCGGCCGGGCCCGACGACGTGCTCGCCCTGCTGGACGAGGGCAACCCCCTGGCCCTGTGCACCACCCTGGACCCGGGAGCCGGGACGGGCGACGGGACGAGCAGCGGGACGGGCGACGGGACGGGGGCCGCGGGCTGGAGCGGCCTGCTGGGGCAGGCGCGCGGCATCCGGGAACGCGCGCGGGCTCTCGGGCCGCGCCCCCGCGGGCTGGACCGCAGGCTCGTCGAGGCCGCCACGCTGGGCGGGGCGCGCGCCCTGGGCATGCATCGCGGCGCCGGCCGGATCGGCTGCCTCGTCCCCGGCGGGCGCGCCGACTTCGCGGTGTTCGACGCGCGCGGCCGCTACCCGTACAGCGCCCTGCTGGCCCGCCCCGACTGCCTGGCCACGGTCGTCGGCGGCCGGATCCGCACCGACGGCACCCGGACCGCCGCCACCTGAACAGGCCGCCGCCGCCACCTGAACGGGCCGCCGCCGCTACCTGAACTGGGCGTCGACCGCGCCGAGCAGCACCTTGAGCTGGTCGCGCTGCTCCTGCGACAGCACCGCGAACAGGTCCTGGCCGGCCTGCCTGCGCGCCTCCTGGGCCCGTTCGTAGACCTCGTGGCCGGACGGTGTGATGACGACCAGCGTGGAGCGCCGGTTGGCCGGATCGACCTCCCGGCGGACGTGACCGGCCTCCTCCAGGGCGTCGATGACGGGGGTGACCGAGCGCGGCACGATCCGCAGCTCGTCGGCGAGCTGCACCATCCTGAGCGGCCGGCCGGCCTCGATGAGCACACGCAGCGCCCGCGCCTGGCCGGGGCTCAGCCCGAGCGGCTCCAGCCGGTGCAGCCAGCCGTGCCGCAACCGGCGGCTCACCAGGTGCAGGAGCTCGGGCAGCTCCGGGTCGTCCATGCCCCAAGCTTAGAGCCGGGAACAAATATGAGCTAACCTCCGTTTGAGAGGACATCAGAAAGGGGATCCGCTTGGCAGACGAACCCCGTGCGCCGCTGCGGCGCATCGTGAAGCTCTTCCGCGCCTACCGGGGCCGGCTGGCCCTGGTGGCCTTCCTCATCCTGCTGTCGTCGCTGGTGTCGCTGGCCTCGCCGTTCCTGCTGCGCGAGGTGCTCGACGTGGCCATCCCCCGGCGCGACACGACCCTGCTCGCCCTGCTCGCGCTGGGCATGATCCTGGTCGCGGTCACGACCAGCGTGTTCGACGTGGTGCAGACGTTCGTGTCCACCACGGTCGGCCAGCGCGTCATGCACGACCTGCGCACCACCGTGTACGAACACCTGCAGCGCATGTCGATGGCGTTCTTCACCCGCACCAGGACCGGCGAGGTGCAGTCGCGCATCGCCAACGACATCGGCGGCATGCAGTCGGTCGTCACCTCCACCGCCACCTCGATCGTCTCCAACCTCACCACCGTGGTCGCCACGATCGTCGCCATGGTCGCGCTCGACTGGCGGCTGACCGTGGTCTCGCTGGCGCTGCTGCCGTTGTTCGTGTGGATCAGCCGCAAGGTCGGGGCCGAGCGCCGGCGCATCACCGCCGAACGCCAGCGCAAGCTCGCCGTGCTCGCCTCCATGGTGCAGGAGTCGCTGTCGATCAGTGGCATCCTGCTCGGCCGGACGATGGGCCGCTCCCCCCAGCTGACGAGCCGCTTCGCCGGCGCCTCGGACGAGCTGGCCGAGCTCGGCGTGCGCTCCAGCATGGCCGGCCGGTGGCGGCAGTCGTCGATCCAGATCGTCATGGCCGCGATGCCCGCGATGACCTACTGGGCGGTCGGCCACACCGGCGCCATCTCCGTCGGCACGCTGGTCGCGTTCACGACGCTGCAGGTGAGCCTGTTCAGGCCGGCGGTGTCGCTGCTGCGGCTCGGGGTGGAGGTGCAGAGCTCGCTGGCGCTGTTCGGCCGCATCTTCGAGTACCTCGACCTGCCGGTCGACATCCACCCGGGCACGCGGACGCTGTCCGGGGTGCGCGGCGAGGTGCGCTACGAGCACGTCGACTTCTCCTACGGCGACGCGCCCACGCTCACCGGCGTGGACCTCGTCGTGCCGGCGGGCACCAGCCTGGCCGTCGTCGGCGAGACCGGCTCCGGCAAGACCACGCTCAGCTACCTGCTGCCGCGCCTGTACGACGTGACCGGCGGACGGGTCACCATCGACGGGGTGGACGTCCGGGACCTGACGTTCGAGTCGCTGGCGGCGACGGTCGGCGTGGTGTCGCAGGAGACGTACCTGTTCCACGCCTCGATCGCCGACAACCTGCGCTTCGCCAGGCCCGACGCCACCGACGAGGAACTGGAGGCCGCCGCGCGGGCCGCCCGCATCCACGACCACATCGCCGCGCTGCCGGACGGGTACGACACGCTGGTGGGCGAGCGGGGATACCGGTTCTCCGGCGGCGAGAAGCAGCGCCTGGCCATCGCCCGCACGCTGCTGCGCAACCCGCCGGTGCTGGTGCTGGACGAGGCCACCAGCGCCCTCGACACGCAGACCGAGCGGGCCGTGCAGGAGGCTCTCGACACCCTCGCCGAGGGCCGTACCACGATCACCATCGCGCACCGCCTGTCCACGATCCGCGACGCCGACCAGATCGCCGTCCTGGACGGCGGGCGGGTGGTGGAGCGCGGCACCCACGACGAGCTGGTGGCGCTCGGCGGCCACTACGCCGGGCTGGTGAGCCGCGACCGGCCGCTCGAACCCGTCTGACGACCGGCCGGCAATCGCCGCGGCCTCTGCCCCGGCGGCGGCCGGCGGCCTTACCCTCGTGAGGTGCACAACACCCGATACGCCCCTTCCGGCATGGTGTGCAGCGTCGATCATCTCGCCTCCTCGGCGGGAGCGGCGGTGCTCGACCGCGGCGGCTCGGCCGCCGACGCGGCCATCGCCGTGAACGCCGTCCTCGCCGTCACCGCCCCTCACATGTGCGGGCTGGGCGGCGACCTGTTCGCCCTGGTGTACGAGCCGCCCGGCGAGGCGGGCGGGAGCGGGGCCGTACGGGCGCTCAACGCCTCGGGCCGGGCCGGGTCCGGGGCCGACCCCGACCGGCTGCGCGCCGAGGGGCACGACCGGATGCCGCACCTGCACGACATCCGGTCCGTGCCCGTGCCCGGCTGCGTCGACGGGTGGGCCGCCCTGCACGCCCGCTACGGCCGGCTGCCGCTGGCCGACCTGCTCGCCCCGGCGGTCCGGCTGGCCCGCGACGGCTTCCCCGCCTCGCCCCTGCTGGTCCCGGGCGCCCGCGTGGCCGCGCGGCGCCCCGGCGGCGGCGACTTCACCGCCGCCCGCGCGCCAGGCGACCGCGTCACCCGCCCCGGCGTGGCCCGTGCCCTCCAGGCCGTCGGCGCGGCCGGCCGCGACGGCTTCTACCTGGGCGAGTTCGGCGGGGGCCTGTTGGAGCTGGGCGGCGGCGAGTACACCAGGGCCGACCTCGCCGTCCCGGCCGCCGACTGGGTGGAGCCGCTGCGCGTGCGGGCGTTCGGGCACGACGTGTGGTCCATGCCGCCGAACTCCCAGGGCTACCTGCTGCTGATGGCGCTCGGCATCGCCGACGGGCTGGAGCTGCCCGTCTCGGCCGGGCACCCGTCGTGGGCCCACCTGCTCGCCGAAGCCGCCCGGGTCAGCGGCCACGACCGGCTGTCGGTCCTGCACGAGAACGCCAAGGACCTGCTCACCCCCGAGGAGATCGCGCGGCGGCGGGCGCTGGTGGATCCGGCCTCCCGGCTGCGCCTGCGGGCGCCGGCCGAGCCGGGCGACACCACGTACCTGTGCGTCGTGGACGGCGACGGCATGGGCGTCTCCCTCATCCAGTCGAACGCCTCCGGCTTCGGCAGCATGCTGTTCGAGCCGCGTACCGGCATCAACCTGCACAACCGCGGCATCGGCTTCTCCCTGCGGCCCGGCCATCCGGCGGAGTACGGGCCCGGCCGCCGCCCGCCGCACACGCTGACGCCGGCGCTGATCACCCGCCCCGACGGCTCCCTGCGCTCGGTCCTCGGCACGATGGGCGGCGACGCGCAGCCGCAGATCCTGCTCCAGGTCATCGCCCGCCTGCTCCGCCACGGCGAGGAGCCCGGTCCGGCCGTCGCCGCGCCCCGGTGGCGGCTCGGCACCGGCGGCACCGGGTTCGACACCTGGGACGCCCCCGACGACACGGTGGTGGACGTGGAGGAGGGCGCGCCCTGGGCAAACGGGCTGGCCGCGCTCGGCCATCCCGTCGCGGCGCGGCCGTACGGAAGCATGTTCGGCCACGCGCACGTGATCGACGTGCGGCCCGGCGGGATGCTCGCGGGCGCGGCGGATCCGCGGTCACTCGTCGGCGCGGCGATTGGACGGTGACGCTCCGGGTAGCTCCGGCGCCATGACTACCGATGTCATCACTCTCATCACCAGTGACCACCGCAAGGTGGAGACGCTCTTCGAGCGGCTCCAGAAGAAGCAGGGCGACCAGCGGGCCACCGTGGCCGAGCTGCACGCCCTGCTGATCGCGCACGCCCGCGCGGAGGAGGACCGGGTCTACCCGGGCATCGACGCCCACCACGGCGTCGAGGAGCACAAGGAGGCCGAGGTGCTGCTCGACTCGCTCGTCCGGGCCGAGCCGGGGACGGCCGAGTTCGAGGAGACGCTCGTCAAGCTCGTGGAGGCCGTCAGCCACCACGTCGAGGAGGAGGAGAACGAGCTGCTTCCCGAGCTGGCCAAGCAGGCCGGTGAGAAGCGGCTGAAGGAGCTCGGCGCCGCCTTCGCCCAGCGCCGCGACGAGGAGCTGCGCGCCCTCGCCGCCTCGAACGGCTCGGCGACGTCGCAGGCCGGCGGCGCTTCCCCCACCAAGGAGGAGCTCTACCGCAAGGCCCAGGAGGCCGACATCCCGGGCCGCTCCCAGATGAGCAAGGACGAGCTGGAGAAGGCGGTCGGCAAGGCCGGGTCCTAGGTTTCGGACAGATTCCTGGGAAAGGGGGCGCGTATGACCGAACTACCTCCGGACAGGCACGGCCTGGCCGACGAACAGCAGATCGAGGTCGAGGCGGCGACCGACGACCGCGGGCTGAACCACCGGATCGAGGAGGACGACCCGCGGCACGAGGACACCCTCGACGAGCGGCTGTGGCGGGAGAAGCCCGACCGCCCGGAGCGCGGGCAACGGCCGGAGCACCGCCTCACCCAGCCCGACGAGGGCCTGGCCCCGGACCTGGAGGGGGACGAGGTGGGCGAGGACTGGGGCGGCGACAGCGGCGACCTGTCGGCCGAGGAGCGAGCCGTCCGCGTCGAGCCGGACGAACCGCTCGGATGAGCCCGCCGCCGCGCCGGCGGAGCCCCTGCGGAGCGGCCCGGACTCAGCCGAGCCGTTCCAGAGCGGGCAGCAGGGCGTGCAGGTCGTCGGCCACCAGGTCGGCGGCCTTCGCCTGCGGCCGTTCGGCGTGCAGGTAGCCCCACGGGCCGCGGCGCAGCAGCGCCGTGCGCATGCCCGCCCGGCCGGCGGGCAGCACGTCGTTGTCGAGCCGGTCGCCCACGTAGAGGATCTCGCCGGGCTCGCGCCCGGCCACGGCGGCCACCTTGGCGAAGAACTCGGGGGCGGGCTTGGCCACGCCCCAGCCCTCCGAGGTGTGCACCGAGTCCACCGGCAGTTCCATCGCGACCAGCGCGTCGTACGCCCGGGCCGGCTGGTTGCCCGCCACGATCACCTGGTATCCGGCCCGCCGCAGCGCGCCGAGCGCGTCACGGACGTCGGGGTAGAGGTCGGCGGCGTCGAAGTGGTTGCGCAGGCCGCCGGGATCGTCGCGCTCCCACGCCGCCAGCTCCGCCTCGATGTCGAGGCCGGGCCGGACGAGCTCGAACGCCTCCCGATGCGAGCGGTCCAGTGCCGCCATCCCGCCGAGGGCCCCCATCAGCACGAACCGGCTCACCCCGAGCCGGTCGGCCCAGCGCGACCAGATGCGCGTCTCGTCGATGAGCGTCTCGCCGACGTCGAGCACCACTGCCTTGACCACCAGACCGGCCATCGGACCCCCTTCTCGTTCGCCCCCAACTGTACGGATTCGCCCCAGTGCACGGCAGTCAGGGGTGGACGGGGGTCCGCGCGGCGCTCCGCGACGAATCGGCGCGGCCAGAATGGTCTAACCAAGGGTGAGAGAAATCGAGATGTCATCAGGGGGACGGCGTGCGGGTACGTGACGACGGGGCCGCCACGGCGGCGGAGGCCCTGCGCCGGCAGGACTTCGCCCGGCTGGTGGACCCGTTCCGCGCCGAGCTGCTCACCCACTGCCGGCGCATGACAGGCTCGGCGCACGACGCCGAGGACCTGGTCCAGGAGACCTATCTGCGGGCGTGGCGGGCGTACGCCGAGTTCGAGGGCCGCTCGTCGGTCCGGACCTGGCTGCACCGGATCGCCACCAACGTGTGCCTGACCGCGCTGGACGGCAGGCGGCGGCTGCCCGTGCCCGCCGGTCTGCCCGACGCGCGGCCGGAGCACGGCGACTCCGCGCCCGGCCCGCTCGACGGCGACGCCGGACGGCGGCCGGACCGGGACGCGCCGCTCGGCCTGTCGGCCGACCCCGCCGACATCGTGGTCACCCGCGACGACCGCAGGCGGGCGCTCACCGTGGTGTGGCAGCACCTGTCGCCGCGCCAGCGTGCGGTGCTGATCCTGCGCGACGTGCTCGCCTGGCACGCCAACGAGATCGCCGAACTGCTCGGCACCTCGGGCAGCGCGGTGCACAGCATGCTGCGGCGGGCCCGCGCCCAGCTCGCCCAGGCCGCCCCGGCGCCGGCCGGCGCCGAGGTGGACGACCTGCGGCTGCGGCGGCTCCTCGGTGAGTACGCCGCGGCGTTCGAGACCGGCGACGTCAACGCCCTGGTGCGCCTGCTGACCGAGGACACCGTGTGCGAGCGGCGGCCCGCCGGCACGCGTCTCGACGGGCCCGACGAGATCGCCAGGTTCCTGGAGCACTGCCCGGCCATGGGCGAGTGCCGGATGGTCCCCCTCTCCGCCAACGGCCGGCCCGGCTTCGGCGTCTACCGCCGCTCGCCCGGCGGCGAGTACCGGGCGTACACCATCGACGTGCTGACGATCACCGGTTCGGGCCTCGAACGGATCGAGGTGCTGGAGGACCGGGCGCTGTTCCGCACCTTCGGCCTGCCCATGACGCTGGCCGGTGACCATGTCTGACCGCATCCCGACGAAGGAGTCCACCGCCGTGACGACCCTCTGGCCCGAGCTGCCGACCGCGGCCGCGGCCCACGCGCTCCCCCTGCTGGAGAAGGGGCTGGAGCAGGACTGGTCACGGCCGGCCGGCGAGACCGGCTGGAGCCTGGTGGAGCTGATCGACCACATCACCCTGGGGGTCATGGGGTACGCGGGGCTGCTCGTCGCGCGGCCCGCGGACCGCTACATAGCGCTGCGCACAGGCACCGATCCGCACGCTCCGGTCGCCGAACGCCTGGAGTCGATCACCATCGCGGCGACCCTGCTGTCGCACACCGTGCGAGCCACGGCGCCCGAGGTGCGGGCGTACCACCCGTGGGGCGCCTCGGACCGGACGGGCTTCGCCGCGATGGCCGCCGTGGAGATCCTCGTGCACGCCCACGACATGACGCGCACGCTCGGCTTCGGCTGGACACCGCCCGACGACCTGGCGGAGCCGGTGGTCGGGCGGCTGTTCCCCGCGGCACCGGCGGGCCACGCGCCGGGGCTCACGCTGTTGTGGGCGTGCGGCCGCGTCGCCCTTCCGGGCCTGGCCCGGCTGCCGCGAGGGCGGTGGCAGTGGTCCGGCGAGGTGCGCTGATCGGCTCCGCCGCCGGACCTCCCCCGGCCTGCCCGCCGTCGACCGCGCGGTCTCTCCCGCGCGCGCGCGGCGGCGGCCGGGCGGGCCGCGGGCACGGTCAGGGGTCAGGAGCCAGGGGACGAGGCCGGGGTCAGGCGTCAGGCGTCAGGCGTCAGGCGTCAGGGGTCAGGGGTCAGGGGTCAGGGGTCAGGGGTCAGGCGTCAGGGAAGGAGCTTCTCCATCGCCTTGGCGATGCGCTTCTCCGAGACGGGTGTCGGCGTGCCGAGCGTCTGGGCGAAGAAGCTGACCCGCAGCTCCTCGATCATCCAGCGGATCTCCGTCACGTCGGGGTCGGAGCGGCGGGCGGGGTGCAGGCGTTGCAGCACGTCGTGGTAGTCGTCCTCGACCTTGTGCACCCGGTCCATCCACTCCTCGTCGCGCCACGGCTCCTCCGGCAGCTTGACCAGGCGCCGTTCGATCGCGCGCAGGTAGCGCAGCACGTCGGGAAGGCGGCGATGGCCGGTCGCGGTGACGAAGCCGGGATGGACGAGCCTGCCGAGCTGGTCGCGGACGTCGTCGGTGGAGGCGCTCTGCCGTAGCGCGCCCAGCCGGGTGCCGATCGCGTGCCAGACGGCGAGGATCTGCTCCACCCGGCCCAGCACCTCGGCCGCCGTGTCGTACAGCTCGGCCCGGACGTGCCGGTGCAGGCGGTCGAACCCGGCCGGGTCCCAGGCGGGGCCGCCCATGTCGAGCATGAGCTTGTCGACCGCGGCGTTGACCACGTCCTCGAACAGGGCCACCGCGCCACCGTGCGGGCTGCGGGACAGCGCCAGCTTGGCCTGGTTGGACAGGCCGCCGAGCAGCGACCTGGCCGGGTTGGTGACGCCCAGCAGCAGCAGGCGCCGGGTGCCCGGCCAGTGGGAACGACGCTGCTCCGCCTCCGTCTCGAAGATCTTGACGGACACCGCGTCGCCGTCGTCCACCAGCGCCGGGTAGCCCTTCATGCGGCCCTGCTCGAACACCTTGGGCAGGGTGCCGATGCTCCACGTGTGCAGGCCCGACTGCTCCAGGTCGTCGCCGGCGGCCGACAGCGTCTGCCGCAGCCGGGGAGCCAGGCGGCGCTTGAGAGCGTCGAGGTCCTTGTCCTCGGCGACCGTGCGCCTGCGCTCGTCGATCACCCGGTAGGTGATCCGCAGGTGGTCGGGCACCTGGTCGAGCTGCCAGGCGTCACGCGGCACCCGGATGCCGGTCAGCCGCAGCAGCTCCCGCTCGACGGCCTCCAGCAGCGGCTCGCCGCCCTGGCGGACGTGCTCCAGAATCCGGCGGGCGTAGTCGGGGGCGGGCACGAAGTTGCGGCGCAGGTGCTTGGGCAGCGACCGGATCAGCTCGGTGATCAGCTCCTCGCGCAGGCCGGGGATCTGCCAGTCGAACCCCTCGGAGCTGACCTGATTGAGCACCTGGAGCGGCACGTGCACGGTCACACCGTCGGCGTCGGCCCCGGGCTCGAACTGGTAGGTCAGCTTCATCCGCTGGCCGAGCTGCCGCCAGGTGTCGGGGTAGTCGCGGGTGCTGACGTCGGCGCCCTCGTTGACGAGCATCTCGGGCGAGAACGTGAGCAGCCCGGGATCGGTGGTCCTGGCCTTCTTCCACCAGGAGTCGAAGTGCCGGGCGGAGACCACCTCGGCGGGCACCCGCTGGTCGTAGAAGTCGAACAGGGCCTCGTCGTCGACCATGATGTCGCGCCGGCGGGCTCGGTTCTCGAGCTCCTCGACCTCCTGCAGCAGCCGGCGGTTCTCGCGCAGGAAGGTGTGGTGGCTGTCCCACTCGCCCTGGACGAGGGCGTGCCTGATGAACAGCTCGCGCGACAGCTCCGGGTCGATGCGGCCGTAGTTGACCTTGCGGCCGACGACGAGCGGCACCCCGTACAGGGTGACCTTCTCCAGCGCGATGACCGCGCCCTGGTCCTTCTCCCAGTGGGGCTCGGAGTAGGAGCGTTTGACGAGGTGCTGGGCGAGCGGCTCGACCCAGCCCGGCTCGATCTTGGCGTTGACCCGGGCCCACAGCCGCGAGGTCTCGACGAGCTCGGCGGACATCACCCACTGCGGCTGCTTCTTGGCCAGCGCCGAGCCGGGGAAGACGGCGAAGCGGGCGCCCCGCGCGCCGAGGTACTCCTGGATGGGGCGGCGCCCGTCGGAGGGCCGCTGCTTGTCCACGACGTCCTTGACGCCGATGTGCGACAGCAGCCCGGCCAGCAGCGACACGTGGACGCTGTGCGGGTCGGCGGGCGCGCTGTTGGGGTGGGCGCCGAGCGCCTGGCGGAGCTGGCTGTAGATGTCCTGCCACTCGCGCACGCGCAGGTAGTTGAGGAACTCCGCCTTGCACAGCCTGCGGAAGGCGCTGGAGGACAGCTCCCTCTGCTTGTCCTGCAGGTAGTGCCAGAGGTTGACGTAGGTCAGGAAGTCGGACTCGGGGTCGGCGAAGCGCCGGTGCTTCTCGTCGGCCTGCTGCTGCTTGTCGGCCGGACGCTCGCGCGGGTCCTGGATGGACAGCGCGGCGGCGATCACCATCACCTCGCGCAGGCAGCCGTTCTTCTCGGCCTCCAGCACCATGCGGCCCAGGCGCGGGTCGACCGGCAGGGTGGCGAGCCGCCGGCCGACGGGGGTGAGCCGGCCCTGCGCGTCGAACGCGCCCAGCTCGTGCAGCAGGTTGACGCCGTCGCGCACCTGGCGGCGGTCCGGCGGCTCGACGAACGGGAACGCCTCGATGTCGCCCAGCCCGATCGAGGTCATCTGCAGGATGACCGAGGCGAGGTTGGTGCGCAGGATCTCGGGGTCGGTGAACTCCGGCCGGCTGAGGAAGTCCTCCTCCTCGTACAGCCGGATGCAGATGCCGTCGGAGGTGCGGCCCGAGCGGCCCTTGCGCTGGTTGGCGCTGGCCTGCGAGATCGCCTCGATGGGCAGGCGCTGCACCTTGGTGCGGTGGCTGTAGCGGGAGATGCGGGCGTAGCCGGGGTCGACGACGTACTTGATGCCGGGGACGGTCAACGACGTCTCGGCCACGTTGGTGGCCAGCACGATGCGCCGGCCGGTGTGACTCTGGAAGACGCGGTGCTGCTCGGCCGCGCTGAGCCGGGCGTAGAGCGGCAGCACCTCGGTGTTGCGGAAGTCGGCCTTGACCAGCGCGTCGGCCGCGTCGCGGATCTCGCGTTCGCCGCTGAGGAAGACGAGGACGTCGCCCGGGCCCTCACCGGCCAGCTCGCGGCACGCCTCGACGATGCCCTGCGTCTGGTCGTCGTCGTCGCCGAGCGGCCGGTAGCGGACCTCGACGGGGTAGGTGCGGCCGGAGACCTCGATGATCGGGGCGTCGCCGAAGTGGCGGGAGAACCGCTCGGGGTCGATCGTGGCGCTGGTGATGACGACCTTGAGGTCGGGACGCCTGGGCAGGAGCTGCTTGACGTAGCCGAGGATGAAGTCGATGTTGAGGCTGCGCTCGTGCGCCTCGTCGATGATGAGGGTGTCGTACTGCTCCAGCAGCCGGTCGTGCTGCAGCTCGGCGAGCAGGATGCCGTCGGTCATCAGCTTGACCAGCGTGCGGTCGCTCGCCTGGTCGGTGAAGCGCACCTTGTAGCCGACGACCTCGCCGAGGTCGGTGCCGAGCTCCTCGGCGATGCGCTCGGCGACCGTGCGGGCGGCGATGCGGCGCGGCTGGGTGTGGCCGATCAGGCCGCGCACGCCGCGGCCCAGCTCCAGGCAGATCTTGGGGATCTGGGTGGTCTTGCCGGAGCCGGTCTCACCGGCGATGATCACGACCTGGTGGTCGCGGATGGCGTCGAGGATGTCGTCCTTGCGCTGCGAGACCGGCAGGTTGTCGGGATATTTCACCACCGGGACGGCTTCGCGGCGGCGGGCCAGCCGTTGCTCGGCCCGCTCCACCTCGGCGAGGATCTCCGCGGCGATCTTCTCCCGCGCTTCGCGGGAGCGCACGCGGCGCGCGCCGTCGAGCCGGCGGCGCAGCCGGCGCTGGTCACGGGGCATGAGCTCGGGCAGGCGGGACTGGAGCTCGGTGAGTGGAGAGGACAACGCAGAGGTTCCCATACTGCTTTCAGGATATTTGAGCCCCGCGCGGCCGGAGCCAACGCACCATGCTGCCCGACCACCCGCCCGGCCGCATCCCAATAACGCCTACGGTCGCTCCTCCCCGGTCACCGTCCGGCTGACGGACCGGCCCGGCACACCCTCCCGCCGCCGGCGAGCGGCGCGAACAGGTGGACCTCGACCGTCTGGACCTCGACCGTCGGCGCCCGCGCGGCCGGTCAGAGGGCGGAGAGATCGGCCGTCACACCACCTCGAAGGTGCTCATCATCGCCATGTCCTCGTGCTCCAGGTTGTGGCAGTGCATGACGTACCGGCCGCGGTAGCCGGTGAACCGGGTGACGATCTCGACCGTCTGCGCCTCCCTCAGCTCGATGGTGTCCTTCCACTCGGGTGGACCGGCGCGGCGCTCGCCGGCGACGGACAGCACCTGGAAGTGGTCCAGATGCAGATGCACCGGGTGGGCGACGTCGCTGGTCAGCCGCCAGATCTCGACCTGGCCGAGCTTCGGCCGGGCGTCGGCGCGGCGGGCGTCGAAGGGCTTGCCGTTGATCAGCCAGCCGGTGTGGCCGTGCAGGTCGCCGCTGGTGAACTCGAAGTCGCGCGTCACCGCGGCCCTGGCCGGGTCGAGGCGCTCGACCCGGGAGAGCGTCCGCGGGACCGCCGAGTCGTCGCGCGCGTCACGCTCCACGACGAAGCGCATCACCCGCGCCTGGGCGCCCTCGCCCAGGAGGTTGCGCAGCTCGACCTGCTCGCCCACCCGGTAGGCGGCGAAGTCGACGACCACGTCCGCGCGCTCGCCCGGCGCCAGCCGGACCCGGTCGGCCGGTACCGGGGCCGCGAGCAGCCCGCCGTCGCCGCCGATCCGGATCAGCCTGCCGCCGGGCGAGAGGGCCAGCTCGTAGGTGCGCGCGTTGGAGGCGTTGAGCAGCCGCAACCGGTGGCGGGCCCGGTCCACGCCGTGCCGCGGCCAGGGCGCGCCGTTGACGAGGATGACGTCGCCGAGCACGCCGCCCATGAACGCCTCGCGGGCGCCGGGCCCGTCGTGCCGGGCGGGGTAGGGCATGGCGCCGTCGGCGTCGAACGAGCGGTCGCAGATCATCAGCGGCACGTCGCGCTCGCCGGCCGGCAGCGGCAGCGCGGCCTCCTCGTCGTCGCCGACCAGGAAGAACCCGGCCAGCCCGCGCCACACCTGCGGCCCGGTGAAGTCCATGCGATGGTCGTGGTACCACAGCGTGGCCGCGCGTTGCTCCAGCGGGAAGACGTAGTCGCGGTGTGCGCCCGGCTGGACCAGGTCGGTGGGGAACCCGTCCGACTCCGGCGGGGTGTGCCCGCCGTGCAGATGGGTCACCGTCGGCACGGCGAGCCCGTTGGAGACGCGCACGACCGTCCGGCGGCCGCTGCGCGCCCGGATGGCCGGGCCGGGGAAGCTGCCGTCGTACCCCCAGATCGGGGTGCGCAGGCCGGGCAGGATCTCCACCTCGGCGGCGCGCTGGACCAGCTCGTAGTAGTCGGTCGTGGCGTCGGTCCGGCCGGGCTTCGCCACCGCGGGCAGCGGCAGCGGCACGGTGTACGGCTCCGGCAGCGGCGCGGTGCTCGTCAGCATCCTGGGCAGCGGGGTGCTGCCCAGGAGGGAGCATCCCGAGACGGTCAGCGCCGCGCCGAGGCCGAGCAAGCCCAGCGCCCGCCGTCTGGTCACCCTCATGCCGTCGCCGCGGTGGCCGTGGAGGCGGCGCCACGGCGGCCGGCCCAGACCCGGGCGAGCTGCAGCATGCTCCCGCCGAACATCAGCACGCCGAGCGGGACGTGCAGCGTCTTCTGGTGCGCCATGCCCAGCGCCATCTGCGCCAGCGTCATGACCAGCATGCCGACGGCGGGCAGGATGACGTCCCGGCGCCGGATGACGAGCGCGGCCACCAGGTGCAGCAGCACCGTGACCGCCACGGCGATCGCCGAGGCGGCGTGCGCGGCCCGCCCGCCCGGCGAGGACAGCAGCAGCCCGGCGGTGACCGCCTGGAGGAGGAGCGCCAGGGTCTGCAGGAGGAGCGCGATGCGCAGGAACGTCGGTGACTTGTCGGTGGCTGTCATGGACGTGATCGTCCTCCGGCGCACCGCTTCGGGTCGTCACCCCGGAGGAGAGACCTGGCGTACCACGCCGGGATGACCGCGGGCCGTTCTACGCCATCCGGAGTACACCCGTCGCCGCATCGCGCCCTGCGCCGCGGACACCGGCGAGCGGCGGTGCCCGGCGGTTCCGGGGGTGGGGCCGCCGGGGTGGGGTGCCTGGGTGGGGGTGCGGCCGTGGGGGTGCGGCCGTGGGGGTGCGGCCGTGGGGGTGCGGCCGTGGGGGTGCGGCCGTGGGGTGTGGGGTGGGCACCGCGACCGCCCACGGCGGGCCCACTCTCCCCAGAGTCGTCGTCGTGGACGGTCGCGGTCTCTGATTGGACTCCCCAGGACGCCCCGTGGTTGCCCTCCGGGACGACTTTTTCGATCTTGCAGGTCAGCGGTCGCCCGGCGACTGCGCCGGAGCGCCTGGGCCGGCCCCAGCGGCCGTCCGGACGCCCGCCCGGCCGCCGCCCGCCTGGGCGGCTATCTGGGCGGCTGTCTGGGCGGCGCCGATGATGCCCGCCTCGTTCTGCAGCGCGGCCGGCACGACGGGCGTGTCGAGGCGGATGTGCGGCAGCCACTTGGCCGCCTTCTTGCTGACGCCGCCGCCAACCACGATCAGCGCGGGCGACAGCAGCATCTCCATGTGCCGGAGGTACTCCTCCACCCGCTCGGCCCACTTCTCCCAGCTCAGGTCGTGCTCCTCGCGGGCCCGGTCGGAGGCGCGGTGCTCGGCCTCCTTGCCGTGCAGCTCCAGATGGCCGAACTCGGTGTTGGGCACGAGGACGCCGTCCACGAAGAGGGCGCTGCCGATGCCCGTGCCGAACGTCAGCATGAGCACGGTGCCGCGCCGGCCTCTGCCCTCGCCGAACGTCATCTCGGCGATGCCGGCCGCGTCGGCGTCGTTGAGCACCGCGGCGCCGCCGAACAGCTCGCCCGCGTCCACGCCGATCCACGAGCGGTCGACGTTCGCCGCCGTCATGACCACGCCGTCGCGCACGACCCCGGGAAAGGTCACCCCCACCGGACCCGTCCACGAGAAGTGGGCGGCCAGCGCGCGGACCACCTCGGCGACGGGACCCGGCCCGGCCGGCTGCGGCGTGGGAATGCGGTGGCGCTCGGCGACGAGCCGTCCCGTCGTCGTGTCGACGGGCGCCCCTTTGATCCCGGAGCCTCCGATGTCGATTCCCAGCACATTCATGTCCGTTCCTCTCCCGCAGACGGCCCGCAAGAAACGTATCGGCCGATATTTCCGGACCTTAACTGAACCTGGCGACCCGGCTCCCGCGTATCTCGCGTCACAAGCGCTAACAAGGAGGCAAGGATGCGGCCACGCATCATCACACTCTGCGCTGTTGGGGTCGTTCTGGGCGCCACGCTCGCCACCCCCGCACACGCCACCCCGCGGCCCCGGTACGAGGTCGTGAACCTGGTCTCCGACGTCAGGGGCAGGGCCCCGGTCACCGACTCCAAGCTGGTCAACCCGTGGGGGCTGGCCATGGGCAAGACGCTGTGGGTGTCCGGCACGGGCACCGGCACCGCCACCGTGTACTCCGGCACCGGCAGGAAGGAGCGGACGGAGGTCGCCATCCCGGGCGGCGCGCCGACCGGGCAGGTGCACAACCCCACCGAGGGGTTCACCGTCAAGGGCAAGCCCGCCACGTTCATCTTCGCCAGCCCCAGCGGGGCGATCACCGGCTGGAACGCCGAGGCCGACCCGAAGAACGCGGTGATCGCGGCGTTCACCCGGGGCGCCGACTACAAGGGCCTCGCCCTCGTGCAGACCGAGGACCAGGACTACCTGCTGGCCGCCGACTTCGCGGGCGGGCGGATCCACGCCTGGAACTCCGACTTCGAGCGGATGCGCCTCAAGCGCTGGCAGTTCCGCGACCCCGAGCTCCCGTCGAACTACTCGCCGTTCAACGTCGCGGTCGCCAACGGCAACATCTGGGTGGCGTACGCGCTGCGCGACCCGCGGACCGGCAAGTCGGTCCCGGGCGCCGGCAAGGGGTTCGTCAGCCGCTTCAACGGCGAGGGCCGGCTGACCGGCCGCATCGCGCGCACCGGGCTCAACGCACCGTGGGCGATCACCGCCGCGCCGCGGGGCGCGTACGCCGGGGCGCTGCTGGTCGGCAACTTCGGCGACGGCACCGTCCACGCCTACCGGCAGGGCCGCCACCTGGGCGCGCTGCGCGGCCCGGACGGCCGTCCCATCAGGCTGCCCGGCCTGTGGGACCTGGAGGTGGGCACCGCGGAGAACGGCGGCGACGACGCGCTGTGGTTCGCGGCCGGCAGCGACGGCGGCAAGCACGGCCTGCTGGGACTGATCAGGCCGGCCGGATCGGGCGGCTCGCGGGCGGCCTCGCCGTCCTCCTCGCCCTCCGCCTCGCCGACCTCGCCCGCCAGGTCGTCGAGCGGATCACCGTACGGCGGCTACTGACGGCTCCCGGCGCGGGCACCGACGTTTCCGGTACGGTCGGCGCGGCCGTGCCGGAAACCCGGCCGCACCGCAACCCGCGCCACACCACAACCCAGGCCGCACCACAAGCCAGGCCGGACCGCAAGCCAGGCCGGACCGCAAGCCAGGCCACACGACAAGCCAGGCCATGCCACAAGCCAGGCCATGCCGCAGGCCAGGCCCGCCACGGGCGCCGGACGGAGATCCTCTACAGTGGCCGGGTGAGCGAGCGACCCTTCAGCGACTGGCTGCGTGAGCAGTGCGCGGACGAGTGGACCGGCGTGGTGACCCATCCCTTCGCGATGGCGATCAACGACGGCACGGTGCCCGACGACGCGATGCGGCGCTACCTGGAGCAGGACTTCCAGTTCGTCGACTCCTTCACCGCCCTGCTCGGGGCGGCCGTGGCCTGCGCCGACTCCTTCGAGGCGCGGGTGCCGTTCGGCCGCTTCCTCGGCCAGGTGGCGACGACCGAGGAGAAGACGTACTTCCACCGGGCGCTGGCGGAGCTCGGCGGGCGCGCCGAGGTGGCGCCCGAGCCGGTGACGGCGGACTTCCGGCGGCTCATGGACGAGGCGCGGGCCTCGCAGGACTACGCGCTGATCGTCGCGGTGCTGTGCGTTGCGGAGTGGACCTACCTCGGGTGGGCGTCGCGGGCCGTGGAGCCGCTGCCCGAGAGCTTCGTGCACCGCGAGTGGATCGAGCTGCATGACGGGGTGGAGTTCCGGGGCTGGGTGCGGTTCCTGCGCGGCGAGCTGGACCGGCTGGGCGCCGGCATGGACGAGCCGCGCCGCCGGGAGGTGCTCGGCGTGTTCGCCCGCGCGGTCGAGCTGGAGCGGCGCTTCTTCGACATGGCCGCCGGTTAGCAGGCCGGGTCAGGGCAGCACGGCCGCGCGGTCGGCTTAGCAGGCCGGGTCAGGGCAGCACGGCCGCGAGGTCGGCCGCGGTGCGGTCCCGCTCGGCGGCGATCTCGTAGACGCGGTCGAACCGGCGCAGGACGCCGTCGCGATCGCGGAGCACCGCGTCGGAAGGGGTCACAGCCACCCCTTGTGGCGTGCCAGGCGCGCCGCTTCGATCCTGTTGCGGGTGTGGGTCTTGCCGATGGCGGAGGACAGGTGGTTGCGCACCGTGCTCTCCGACAGGTGCAGCCGGGCCGCCATGTCGGCGATCGTGGACCCGTCGAGCGCCGCCGCCAGCACGTCGCGCTCGCGGGGGGTCAGCGGGCTGGGGCCGGCGTGCAGCGCGGCGGCGGCCAGGGCCGGGTCGACGACCCGCTCCCCCGCCACCGCCCGCCGCACGGCCGCCGCCAGCTCCTCGACCGGCCCGTCCTTGACCAGGAACCCCGCGGCCCCCGCCTCCATCGCCCGCCGCAGGTAGCCGGGCCTGGCGAACGTCGTCAGGATCAGCACCGCGCACTCCGGCAGCGCGGCCAGCAGCTCCGGCAGCACGTCGAGACCGCTGCGGCCGGGCAGCTCGATGTCGAGCAGCGCCGCGTCGGGCCGGTGCTCCAGCGCGGCCGGCACGATCGCGTCGCCCGACGGCACCCGGGCGACGATCTCCAGGTCGTCCTCCAGCCCGAGGAGGAGGGCCAGGGCGTCGCGCATCATGCCCTGGTCCTCGGCGATCATGATCCTGATCACGGGGTGCGTGCCTACTTCCAGAAGCCCAGCCGGTGCTCGGCAGCGTAGTCGATCGGCCGGATCGCGTCCGGGGCCAGCGACAGCGTGCCCTTCGCGACGCGCGGCCAGGCGGGCAGTCCGGGGCCGTTGGGATCACCGGTGCGGGCGAAGTTGGTCCAGTAGCCGGCCATCCGTCCCGCCAGCTCGCGCTGCGCGGGCGTGAAGACGGCCTTCGGCTCGGGGAAGAGGTACGGCAGGTCGCCCGCGTGGTAGGCGCCCCAGTCGAAGTCGGTCTCGAAGGGCAGGAACATCGGCGCCTCGCGGTCGGCGAACTCGTAGCCGTAGACGGGGACGTGCCGGGCGAGCAGGGTGTTCTGCTCATGGGTGCCGCGGGCCCACATGCGGTCGGTCAGCACGGCGGCCCAGGCGAGGCTCGGCGACCCGTACGCCTTGACGGGGTACCTGCGGAGCACGGCCGCGGCCTCGCGGCCGAACGCGGTGCGCACCAGCGCGGGATAGTCGGGCTTCTTCTCCTGCACGTCGTAGGTCATCCCGACGAAGATGCGGTGCTCGTCCCTGGTGGCGCCGGCCAGCACCGGCACCCGGTGGAAGCGCCCGGCGCGCAGCGCCCGGTCGGGCCGGTCGGGCAGCACGCCGCCGCCGTGGGCGTACACCTGGAAGGCGTTCATGATCTGCGGCACCTCCAGGATCTTCTTCACCGGCAGGGCGCGCAGGCAGGCCAGGTCGGCGCAGCCGAGTTGCTTGGCGAACAGCTGTCCCATGGCGGTGACCTCGGCTCCCGTCCGGTACCCGAAGGAGTCCATGGCGGGCAGGCCGGGCACCATGCTGCCGGCCGGCATGTCGAGCATGCCCGGGGAGCTCTGCAGGATCGCCCGGTGGAACAGGCCCTTGGACGCGGGCGCGGTCAGGTGGGCGTTGATCGCCAGGCCGCCGAAGGAGACGCCGAAGAGGGTCACGTTGCCGGGGTCGCCGCCGAAGGCCGCCGCGTTGCGGCGCACCCAGCGCAGCGCCTCCTGCTGGTCCTGCAGTCCGTACGTGCCGGGGTCGCGCAGGCCGGGGTACCCGAAGCCGTTGAAGACGCCCAGCCGGTAGTTGACGGTGACGACGACCGCGCCCCGGGCCGCCAGCTCACCGGCGTCGGAGAAGTGGCCGCCGCCCACGGCGCCGTCGCCGTGGATCCACACCATCACCGGGCGGCGGCCGCCGGTGGCGGGGCCGGCGGGCGTGGTGACGTTGAGGAAGAGGCAGTCCTCCTCCTCGCTGCGGGTGTCGGCGTACTCGGCTCCGACCTGCGGGCACAGGGCGCCGGGCTGCTTGGCGTCCTTGACGCCCCGCCAGGAGGGGGTGGGACGGGGCGCCTCCCAGCGGCCGGCGGTGGCGTAGCGGATGCCCTGGAACAGGCGGTGGGTCCGGGTCACGGTGCCCCGCACCGCGCCTTTGTCCGTCGTGACGACCGCGGGGTCCGCGGTGTCCGGTCGAGCGGCCGGGCTCCCGGCGCCGGTGGCGCATCCGGCGAGCAGCACGGCCGTGGCCAGGAAGATTTTCATGACTCCACGGTCCCGGACCGCCTTGCTCCGGCAGAAGGTTCATGGATCCGGGATCGCGTGGGACAAATGTCCTGGCCCCCGAGGGCGTGTCGGTGCTCGGCATTACCATCTCCCCGACGGGTCCAGATCGGAACGGTAGGGCATGAACGATCACCGGCTGCCGCAGGAGCTGTGCCAGCTGTTCGCCGACGGCGGCAGGGGGCGGGCGCTCAGGGCCGCCCTCCCGCCGGGCGACGTCGTCTGGCCCGACGCCGGCTACACCGGGCAGGGCGAGCCGGCCCGGCCGGCGTTCTGGATGAGCGAGGTCCCGGTGACCGGCCGGGAGTGGGCGCGCTTCCGCGCCGAGCACGCCGGCAGCGGCCTGTGGCCGGTGCTGCTCGACGAGTCGGCGCAGCCGTGGTCGATCGGTCAGGTGGTGCCGGACGAGGCGGCGCAGATCGACCACTTCACGGCCGAGGGGTTCATGGCCGAGGTGTGGCAGGAGTGGGTGGCGCAGATGCCGTCCGGCGCGTTGGAGGAGCTCGACCCCTACGGGGCGTTCTGTCCCGGCCTGGCGGCTCCGGGGGTGCCGAAGGCCGACCCCGGCGAGGTCGCCGACTGGTGCGCCGACCAGCTCGCCGCCCGGGGCATGCCGCTCGGTCTGGTGGCGGCCCGCCGCGGCGCCGACGCGCTGGCGGTGATGGGCTGGCAGGGGGCGCTGCACCACAACGAGTGGATGGTGCCGCTGGCGGCGGTGGTGCGCAGCTGGGAGGAGCGGTTCGGCGCGCGGGTGGTGTGCGTCGGCTTCAACACCCTGGAGCTGAGCGTGGCCGCGCCTCCGGTGGACGCCGAGCACGCGCTGCACGTGGCCGCCGAGCACTGGACGTTCTGCCCGGACAACGTCGTGCAGGGGCCGGGTGACCTGCGCGGCTACGCGGAGCAGATCATCGGGCGGCACACCTGGTCGTTCTGGTGGGACTGACGGGGCTCCGGGTCGGCCCGTACGCCGGCGCGGCCGTCACAGGATCCGCGCGAGGGCTCCGTAGTTGCCGCAGACGGCGGGCGGGCTGGAGCCGGCGGTCGCGTCGGGCCGCCACTCGCTGACCCACACCAGTCCGGGGTCCACGAGGTCGAGGCCCTCCAGCAGCGCGGCGAACGCGTCGCGGCCGCGGACGACGTGGCCGGGCAGGGTCATCGCCAGCAGGTCCTCGACGGCGGGCAGCAGCTCCGGCGGTATCCCGTCGAACGTGGTCTGCAGCAGGGCGAGGTAGCTGCCGGGGGCGGCGGCGTGGCCGAGGCACTTGACCGCGTGCCGCGCCTCCTCGTCGTCGAGGCCGTGCGTGGAGACCAGGATCATGCCCACGGGCCGGTCCCAGTCGATGAAGGTCCGCACGACGCGGTCGGCGAGCAGGTCCTCGATCTCGGCGGCGTCCCCGTCGACCACCCGCACGAGGTCGGTGACCGGCTCGATGGTGGCCTGGGCGTTGGCCAGCACCATCGGGTCGTTCTCCACGTACAGCACCCGGGCGTCGGGGCGGCCGGGCGCCTGGCGGGCCAGGTCGTGGAGCTGGCGGCCGGCGGGCAGGCCGCTGGGCACGCCGCTGCCGATGACGAGGAACTGGTCGACGCCGCGGATCGCGAGGTGCCTGACCACCCGTGCCAGGAAGCCGAGCACGGCCCGCGCCGCCTCGGTCGTGACGGGGGCGGCCTCGTCGTAGCGGCGCACCGCCTCGCGGTCGGCGACGAAGTTGTTCTTGCCTCCCGCGGCCGCGTCGAGCATACGGGTGATACGCGCCTGGGTCGTGTTCAGCTTGGCCAAATTTCGGATGGCACGTTGACGCATTTGCGTATCGCCCCTTCCCTCCGACAAACCTCTATCGGGAAGTTCCGGCCTCGACCCCTACTCGGCAGACCAAGTTAAAAATGAGCCAAATGTCCCAACAAAACAACCCATTGGAGCGAAACGGAATGGGGAAATATCTGTTACCGCGTTATCGCTGATCATCACCGGCCGAGGCCGTCACGGTATGTGTTCAGCAGTTCGAGCGTCTCGTCGCGCGTGGTCGTGGTGACCGAGAGCTTGGCGAAGGCCTGGTGATAGGCCTCGACGGCGGCCGGATCGGTGATCAGTTCGTCGGCCTCCACGGCGTGGGCGCAGGCGATGTCGGGCTCGAACGCCTCCGGAAAACGCCACAGCGTGAACGGCCCCGTGCGCGGCAGATAGGCGGGATCCCGCATGGGGACCACGTGCAGCGAGACGTTGGGCCGCTTGGCGTGCGCGATGAGGGCGTCGAGCTGGGCGAGGTGGACGTGCGGCTCGGCGATCACGCGCAGCAGCACGCCCTCGTCGATGATCGCCCACACGACGGGGCCGCGCCCCTCGGCCACCATCTCCTGGCGGGCCAGGACGAGCCGGACGGCGGCATCCAGGGAGTCCTGGCCGAGCGTGTCGAGGCCGGCCACGGTGATCGCGGCCCGCGCGTAGTCCTCCGTCTGCAGCAGCGGCGGCACCACCTGCGGATGATAGGTGCGGATGACCGAGGCGCGCTGCTCCAGCGCGTAGGTGGTGGCCAGCCAGACGGGGACGGAGCCGGCGTCCCACCAGGCGGGCTCGCGCTCGCCGCGCGCCAGCGACAGCACGTGCTCGCGGACCGGCAGCGCGGCCACGCCGTACACGTCGAGCAGGCGTTCCACGGTGGCGGGCGGCGGCGCGGCGCGGCCCGCCTCGACGGCCTCGATCCGGACGGCGCCCCGCCCGAGGGCGGCCTCGGCCCGCTCCGCCGACAGTCCGGCGGCCAGCCGCAGGCCGCGCAGCCGCTCGCCGAGCGCCGCGCGCTGGGGCGCGGCGAGCGCGGGCGCCGGCACGACAGGCTCGCCGGCGGGCTCCGTCGTGGCCGGCTCGGCCAGGCCCTCGGCCCTGCGGGCCAGCTCGATCACGCCGCGCACCACCTCACGTGAGCCCTCGGACAGCCCCGCGAGCCCCTCCGGGCTCGGGTCGTCGGCGGCGCCCGACTCCAGGCGCTCCTCCCCCACCAGCCAGCCCACGCTGACCTGGAGGCAGGCGGCGAGGGCGCGCAGCACCTGGAGCGTCGGGTTGGTCTGCTTGCCCGTGCGCAGCTGGCTGACGTAGGCCCGGGTGATCGGGATGCCCGCCTCGGTCAGCTCGGCCGCCACCTGGGCGCCGCTGAAGCCGCGCCTTCTCAGCGCCAGGTCCAGTCGCTCGGCGAAGTTCGCCACCTCGCACCTCCTGCCGCGCCCGTCAAGGGCCACCAGCGTAGGGGAGGCCGGGCGCGCGTGTGTCGCGCCCGGGTCCGGCGGGCGGGCCGCCCGCCGGTCGTCCATACCCTTTGAAAAGTACCAGTTGACACACCTTCGGGCACGACGTCACTATCAGTGCGACACGTGGAAAGTGAGACTTGACAGCCGGACGGTTCTGGAGAGTCGCCGGCGAGGAGGTGGCCGGAGGTGACCGTCGAAACCCAGAACGGTTCCTGGTTCGCCAGGCGGCCCAGGGCCGTGCTGGCGCCGGACCGGGTGATCCAGCGCATCTGCGCCCGCGTGGTTCCCGACACCAAGCGCGTCCACGTCGCCAACCTGCCGCTCGGCGGCGTGGAGGTGTGGGTGGACGGCAACGGCGACCGGTGGGTGCACTACCACCGGATGGCCCGCGAACTGCGGCTGGCCGGCTGGCACACCGAGGTCAGCCCCGAGCGCCTCATGGTGCTCGGCTGGAGCGCCGAACTGCTCGTCCACCGGGTGCGCGTGCTCGACGCGGCGCTGTCCGGCCGGCTCGCCGACTACGGGCGCACCGCCCGCACGGCCTTCGCCATCGGCACGCGGCTGCGCCAGGAGAACTGCCCCGACGACCAGATCGCCACGGAGGTCCGCGCCCGGCTGGGCCGCGAGCTGCGCTGGCCCGACCGGCTCGCCGAGCTGGACGGCCTGGAGCGGACCGCCTCCCTGGAGTCGCTGCGGCTGCGCCTGGCCCAGGTCGCCGGGCTGGAGGCCAAGGTGAGCCGCCGCTGCGCGGAGCACCTGACCCTGGCGGCGCAGGTCGTCATGTCGCTGGTCGGCGGGCGGGCACAGCCCTGGGCCCGGGTGCCCGGCCGGTACACCGGGCTGACCGAGCGGATGGTGGCGGCCAGCGTGCCCAACCGTCCCGAGGTCCCCCGCCCCGACCCCGTCACCGTCGCCCGCAGAGACCTCGCGGAGACGCCGCGATGACGCTGTCCCCCGTCGGCGAGCGAGTCGCCGGACCGTTCATGGGGCCCGTGGCGCGGCCACGGACCCAGGTCCGGGGACGTTTCGCCGTGCTCCGCCTGATCGCCTGTGGCGTGGTCATCGCGATCATGGCGGACAGCACGGCGACGACGCTGGCCATCCCCGTGCTCGGCAGCGACCCGATCGCCGCCTCCCTGCCGATGACCGAGGTCACCTGGGTGAGCACGGTCAACTTCGCCGCCGTGGCCGCGCTGCTGGCCACCGCCGGACGCTTCGCCGACCTGCTCGGCCGGCGCACCGTGCTCGCCTTCGGGCTGGCCCTGTACGGGCTCGGCGCGGCGGCGGTCATCGCGACCACGTCGTGGCCGCTGCTGCTGGGCGGCCGGCTGGCCCAGGGCGTCGGCGCGGCGCTGATGTTCCCCGCCTCGCTCGGCCTGCTGCTGGGCGAGCTGCCCGCGAACAAGCGGGCCGGGGCCGTGGCGCTGTGGAGCGCGTCGTCGGGGATCGGCGCGCTGACGCTGCAGGCCGGCGGCGGGCTGCTGGTGGCCGAGTACGGCTGGCGGGGGCTGTTCCTGCCCAGCGCCGGCCTGGCGGCCGCGCTGCTGATGCTCACCCCGATGCTGCCCCGCTCCCGCGACACGGCCCGCCGCGTGCCCGACGTGTTCGGCACGGTGCTGCTGGTCGGCGCCATCACGGCGCTCGTGCTCGCGGTCTCCCGGGGCGGCACCTGGGGCTGGACGTCCGGGCGGACGCTGGCCTGCGCGGCGGTGGCCGGGCTGCTGCTGGCCGGCGCCGTCGCCACCTCGTGGCGGCACGCGGCCGGCGCGATCGACATGCGGCTGTGGCGGCGCCCCGGCTTCCTGTGGGCGGGCGGCGCGTCGCTGCTGTACGGCGCCGCGTCGTTCGTGGTGCTCACCATGGGGCCGCTGTACCTGCGCACCTCAGGCTTCGACCCGGTCACCATCGGGCTCTGGCTGACGCCCATCTCGATCGCGATGATCGTCTCCAGTCCGCTGGCGATGCTGGCCGGCCGGCGCATCGGCCTCAACGGCGTCATCTACGCCGGCGCGCTCGCGCTCGGCGGCGGCTGCGCCCTCATGCTCGCCCACCCCTACCCCACCTGGTGGACGGTGCTGGCGGCGCTGCTGCTCGGCGGCGGGTTCGGCGCCCTGTCCACCGGCACGTTCACGGTCGGCACGATGGCCGCCCATCCCACCCAGTACGCCTCCGCGGTCGGCGCGATCAACACCGCCCGCATGCTCGGCGGCGCGCTCGGCGTGGCCGGCGCCTCGGCGCTGGTCGACCAGCCGGTGCTCGACGGGCCGCTGCCGGGCTTTGCCTCGGTGCTGGTCGGCTGCCTCGTCGTGGCCCTGGTGCTCGGCACCGTGGCCCTGATGCGGGTCGCCGGGCGGCCACGCCGCCGGGCCGCGCGCATGTCCCGGCGCGAGGTGGAGGCCGAGAACATCATGCTGCGGCGGCTCCTCACCGAGCTCCGCGCCAGTTTCGTCCAGGTGCGCGACGAGGCCGAGGAGGAGCTCGCCCGCTTCGGCACGCGCGACCTGGCCCCACATAGGGCCGTCCAGAACTAGGAGTTGTCATGATCGCCGACGATGTCCGCAGGCCGTACCCGCACCCCTACGAGGTCACCTCGCGTGGCGAGCGGCGCCTGCCGCCTCCCCCTGCCGGCGCCCTCCGCGACCGGATCGAGGCCGCCCGCGAGTTCACCGGGGCGCAGCCCGGCGAGCGCCCCGGGGAGCCCGCCCCCGAGCGGACCGTGCACCGGCTGCACCACATCCGGCTGGTGTCCGACCAGGCGATCAGCGTGATCGACCAGGTGCTCGAGCACGCGTCCTGACAACCCCCCATCGCAGGAGGAGACCATGGTCACCATCAAGGTCGATTGCCCGGACGACGTCGCCGCCGACCAGCGGCGGGAGTTCGCCGACACCGTGATCGGGGCCGCGGTGGACCTGCTCGGCGCCGAGCGCACCGGCGTGCTGCTCCACGTCGGCGAGCGTGACGGCGCCCGGCACGACACCACCGCCGAGGACGAGGCCGCCCGGCGGGAGGCGGCCTTCTGGGCAGCGGCTTGGTCGGGTTGCTGATGACCGCCACCCTCGCCCCCACGCCGGTCCTGCCGGACGACCGCGGCCGGGACGACGCCCCGGTCCCGGTCCGCCCGGTCCCGATCGGCGCCGCCGGAACGGCGCGGATCGGCACGGTGCCGGTCCCCCTCCCGGCGGCCCGCACCGCGACGCCGAGGACCCCGGTGACGACGCTCGGGGCGCGCCGCCGGGCCCCGGACCCGCACGGCGCGCCGGGCGCCCAGGCGGTCCCGGCCGGGGCCTGGCGGGCGGCGTCGCGGCTGCGCACGGCGGCCTCCGGGGCGCGCACGGTCGTGGTCGCGCTGCGGCGCAGGGCGGACGCCGTCGCCGACGCCGAGCTGGGCCGGCTCGCCTCCCGGGCGCCCGCCCTGGACGAGGAGGCGCGCGACGAGGTCCGGCTGGCGATCCAGCGGGTGGTGGACGAGTTCCTGGCCTGCCCCATCACACGGCTCACCAGCAACGCCGGCTCCCCGCTCGGCGAGAGCTACGCCGACGCGATGCGCGCCCTGTTCGCCCTCGACGCGCCGGGCGCCCCGGGCGGAGACCGGCGCGCCCGGCCGGAGCCGCGGAAGGGGAGGACCGCATGAGCCGCGGCAGGGCGGGCGTGATCGTGCCCCCGGCCAACCCGGCGGCCGAGCCGGAGCTGGCCCGGCTGCTGGGCTCCCGCGCCGACATGCATGTCACCCGCTTCCCGGTACGGCCCGGCCTGACGCTCGCCGAGCGGCTGGAGGCCTACAACGAGGCCCTGCCCGCGATGATCTGCTCGTTCGGCGGCCTGCGCCTCGACGCGATCGTCTCGGCGTGCAGCGGCTCGCGCTACCTGCTCGGCCCCGACGAGGACCGCCTCGCCTGCGACGAGCTGAGCAGGAGGTTCGGCGTGCCGTTCGCCACGGCGACGCTGGCCACGCTGGAGGCCATCGAGCATCTGGGCGCCGAGGAGATCATCCTCGTCTCGCCGTACGAGCCGTGGCTGACGGAGCTGGCCGAGCGGTTCTGGAAGGCGGCGGGCGTGCACGTCGGGCGGGTGGTCGAGGTGCGGGCCCGCGGCCGGTTCGCCCCGTACAAGGTCACCCAGGCCGAGCTGGTCGAGCAGGTCGAGCAGGCGGCCCTGCCGGACGACGCGGTGGTGCTGATCAGCGGCACCGGCATGCTGACGCTGCCCGCGCTGGTCTCGATCGGCGCGGGGAACGACCGGGTCCTGCTCACCTCGAACCTGTGCAGCGCGTGGTGGGCGCTGTCCCGGGTGACGGGCATGCCGATCGGGCTGGGCCGGGTTCCGTACCGGCCGGCGGCGCAGGGGCAGCGGACATGAAGGGCGTCATCGTGGTCGGTGCCGGGCCCGTCGGGCTGACGGCGGCGCTCACGCTGGCCAGGGCCGGCGTGCCGGTCACCGTGTTCGAGCGGGAGGAGGGGCTCGGCTCGCAGTCGCGCGCCTCCACGTTCCACCCGGCCACGCTCGACCTGCTCGACGACCTGGGTGTCGCCGGGCCGCTCATCGCCCGCGGCCGGGTGGTGGACCGCGTCCAGTGGCGCGACCGGGCCGGGCTCGTGCTGGCCGAGATGGGGATGGGCAGCCTCGACGGGCTGACCCGGCACCCGTTCCGGCTGCACGCCGAGCAGTCGGCGCTCACCCCGCTGCTGCTGTCGGCGCTGGAGGCCTTCCCGGAGGCCGACGTGCGGTTCGGGACGCGGGTGGACGGCCTGGCCGAGGGCGGCACCGGGGTGCGGATCCGGATGGGCCGCAGCTGGGCCAGGGCCAGGTACGTGGTCGCCGCCGACGGCGCGCACAGCACGGTGCGCAGCTCGCTCGGCCTGCCGTTCCACCGCGTCGCCTACCCGACCCAGGCGCTGCGGGTCTTCACCGACTCGCCGCTGGACGAGCTGCTGCCGCGGCTCGCGCCGCTCACGTACGTGCGCGACGTCGGACAGTCGTGCAGCCTGCTCGCGCTGCCCGACCACTGGCGGATCGTCGTGCGCATCCCGTGCGACGCCCGCAACCCCCTGGCCACCTCCAGCGTCGCCGCGCTCGTCCGGCGGGCGCTGCCCGGCGTCAGCCGCCCGGTCCGCGTCGTCGGCGCCGACCGGTACGGCCTGGCCCGCGGCGTGCTGCCCTCCTACCGGTGCGGCCGGGTCCTGTTCGCCGGCGACGCCGCGCACCTGACCTCCACCGCCGGCGGGCTGAACATGAACGCCGGCATCCACGACGCCGTCGAGCTGGGCCGGGCCCTCGCCGAGGTGCTGGCCGGCGAGGCGGGGCCCGGCGCGCTCGACACCTGGGCGGCGCGGCGGCGGGCCGTCCTGCTCGACCAGGTCATCCCGCGCAGCGAGGCGCGCGTGGCCGGCGTGCAGGACCGCGACACCTCCCGCCTGGCCGCGGCGATGGCGGGACTGCGGGCCATCGCCGGTGACCCGGGGGCCACCCGCGTCTACCTGGCGCAGGCGTCCATGCTCGACACCCTCCCCCAAGCGGTAAGGAATCGCTGACATGCGGATCTGGTTCCAGAAGCACACCGTCGAGGGCCGTTCGGCACTTCTGGACAAGATGTACGCCGAGCACCTGGCCATGGTCACCGGCCCGGGCACGACCGTGGAGGTCCACACGCTGCCGCCCGAGACGTACGGCACCGCGCTGCCCGAGCACCTGGTCGGTTACGGGGAGATCGGGCTGCTGTTCGGCCACTACTTCGCCCGGACGGCCGTGCAGGCCGAGCGGGACGGCTGCGCCGCCTGGATCAGCGGCGCCGGGCAGGACCCCGGCCTGGCGGCGGCCCGCACCCGCGTGTCGATCCCCGTCGTCGGGTACGGCGACGCCGTCTGGCAGGCCGCCCGGATGGAGCGGCACCGGCTGGGCGTGCTCGGCTTCATCGGCCACCTGAGGGAGCCGATCACCGACAACATCCGCGCCGCCGGCGCCGACCTGGCCTCCTACCAGGTCGTCGAGGACGGCCGGGCGGTCGTCGAGCGGGCCCTGGACGGCGACTTCGAGCCGTTCCTCGACGCCTACACCCAGGCCGCCCTGCGCGCCGCCGAGGCGGGGGCGCAGTGGCTGGTGCCCGCCGAGGGCATCCCGAACGTCATCCTCGTCCACCTGCGCGTCCACGAGCTGCACGGCCTGCCGGTCATCGACCCCGGCGGGCTGGCGATCAAGACGGCCGAGCATCTGTGCGAGCTGCGCGCGCTGCACATCACGGCGCGCAGCACGGCCGGTTACTGGCTGCGGCGTCCCCCCGCCGCCGCCGTCGAACACGCCGAGCGCGTCCTGCTCGGCAAGGTCATCGGAGGCTAGCCGTGAGTTTTCCCGCAGAACGTCCCCGCCGCCTGCGGCGCACCTCCGCCCTGCGCGGCCTGGTCGCCGAGACCCGCCTGCACCCCGCCGACCTGATCCAGCCACTGTTCGTCCGCGAGGGCATCGACGAGCCGCGCCCGATCGCCTGCATGCCCGGCCAGGTCCAGCACACGCGCGACAGCGTGCGCAAGGCCGCCGCCGCGGCCGTGCGGGCCGGCGTCGGCGGGCTGCTGATCTTCGGCATCCCGGAGGCCAAGGACGCCGACGGACGCGGCGCGTGGGCCCCCGACGGCATCACCCAGCTCGCCATCGCCGACGTCGCCGCCGAGGTGGGCGACGCCACCGTGGTGATCGGCGACATCAACCTCGACGAGTACACCCGGCACGGCCACGTCGGCATCCTCGGCCCGGACGGCGACGTCGACAACGACGCCACGCTCCAGGCCTACGCCCGGGTCGCCGAGGCGCAGGCCGCCGCCGGCGCCCACGTGGTGGCGCCCAGCGGGATGATGGACGGTCAGGTCGGCGCCATCCGCCGCGCCCTCGACGCCGCCGGGCACGAGCGCGTGCCGATCCTCGCCTACGCCGCCAAGTACGACTCCGCCTTCTACGGCCCGTTCCGTGACGCGGTGGAGTCGCGGCTGGTCGGCACCCGCTCCACCCACCAGCAGGACCCCGCGAACCTGCGCGAGTCGCTGCGCGAGGTGCTGCTCGACGTGGAGGAGGGGGCGGACATGGTGATGGTCAAGCCGGCCGGCCTGTACCTGGACGTGGTGCGCCGGGTCGCCGACGCCGTCAACGTCCCGGTGGCGGCGTACCAGGTGTCGGGTGAGTACGCGGCGATCGAGGCGGCCGTGGCGAACGGCTGGCTGGCGCGCGAGCGCGCCATCCTGGAGAGCCTCACCGCGATCCGCCGGGCGGGGGCGGGCAGCGTCGTCACGTACTGGGCGACGGAGGTCGCCGAGCACCTGCTCCGCTGAGCACCACCCCTGACCACCGCGCCCGGCCACCGCGCACGGGCGCGCCGGAAACCACGGGAGGAGAGGCGACTCGGATGTGGCGCACGCTGTCGGAGGACGCTCGCGAGGCCGTCCGCGAGCTGTGCGACGGCTACGGTCCCCATCTCTACGACTACTGCCGGACGGAGCTCTCGTCGAGCGACGCCGAGCTGGCCGTGGCGGGGGCCCTGCTGTCGGCGCACGCCCGAGCCGACCGAGTCGACCAGAGCTCGCTCCTGCGCCCCTGGCTGTACGCGCTGGCCCGCGCGCACCGCACCTACCTGTCCACCCCCACCAGCGTCGGCTCGTGGTCGCGGCCCGGCCGGATGTCGGACCTGCTGCCGGAGGCGCTGCGCGCCCTGGACGCGCCGCACCGCGAGCTGCTCGACCTGTCGGTACGGCACGGGCTGACGCACGGCGAGATCGCGGCGATCTTCGATGTCACGCCGGACGAGGTGGAGACGGTCGTGCTGGAGGCGGCCGACGGGCTGGAGGAGTGGTTCGCGGCCGTCATCGCCGCCCGGACCCGCCACGGGTGCCCGGCGCTGGAGTCGCGGGTGACGGACTGGGCCTCGGCTCCGGGCAGGCGTACCCGCGCGCGGATCAGCCGCCACATCGCCCACTGTGACGCCTGCCGGCGTGCGCCGCGCACCATGGTGGCGGACACGCTTCTGCGGCAGATGCCCATCGCGCCCGCGCCCGGCACGCTGCACGAGCAGCTCGCCTGGGCGCTGCCTCTCCCGGGCGACGACGGGCTGTGGCGGGCGGACGGGTTCCCCGCGCAGGCGCACGGCCTGCACCGGGAGCCCGTCCCCCCGCCGCTGTCTCCGGTCCCCGGCCCCACGACGGGGACCTGGGAAAGCTCCGGGCCGGCGGCGGGCGCGGCCGCCGCCGGCCCGGAGCACACACCTGAACCGGCCGCGCCCCGCCCGACCAGCAAGCACGCCCGGCCGGGCCCGCCGGACCAGGGTCCGGCCGCCGGCGAGGACGCCGCCACCGGCTCCCTCACGGGCTCTCGCGCGGGCGGCCGCGCGAGAGCCGGTGACGGTGCCGGCGCGGTTTCGGGTGCCGACCGGTCCCCGGACCGGTCTCCAGAGTGGGCCATCGTCCGCCGCAACCGCGGAGGCGTGCCATACCGGAACCTTCCAGCGGCGTCCGTTCGTGACCGGAGCAGCAGCGGCCCGGCCGGTCAGGAGCGGGACCCCTCACGCCGGGCCGAAGGTGGCCCGCCCTGGGAGCACCACCCGGACGATGGCCCACCATGGACCGGCGGGACGGGCGCCGCCGCCGTTCCCGCCCAGCGCCGCCCGGCGGTGCCCCCGCCCCCCGCCGGCCGCCGGCTCCCCACCGCCCTTCCCACGGACCGCCACGTGGCCGGCACCCCCCGCACCCCGTCCAAGGACCGCCTGATCCTCAGCGCCCCGATCCCCGGCGACGAGCTCGCCGTCGCCCCGCCCCGGGAGCGGCCCACCCTCTCGCCCGCCGCGCGAGTTCCCCGGCCCCGTCCCGCCCCTCCCGGCCCGGCACGTCCCGCGCCGGCCGTCTCACCGCGCCCCGAGCGGGCCGCGCCGCCCTCCGCGCTTCCCGCGCCGCCCTCCGCGCTTCCCGCGGCGAACGGGCCGGGCCGGCGGCCGGTGCCGCGGCAGGCGGACACCCCGGCTTGGGCGCTGGGCACCCGTCCGGCCGAGCCGCCGCGAGGCCTTCCGGCGGCCGGGAGCGTCCCGTTCCCCAGCGCGCGCCGGGCCGAGTTCGGCGAGATCGTGGACCTGCACGGCGGCGAGGAGTTCTGGCGCAACCGCCCCGGCGACGCGGACCCGGACACCGTGCTCACGGTCAGGGCCGTGGCCCGCGTCGGGCTGCTGGTCGGCGTCGGCCTCCTGGTGGCGGGCCTGGCCTGGTCGGGGCTCAACGCCCGCCAGCGCATGCCGGTGATGAACGAGGTGTCGGCCCCGGGGCCCGCGGTGACCCCCGCCCCGCAGGACCGCCCGTCGCCCGGCCCTGCGGTGGCGGTCCCCCCGCCCGCCGACGCCGGTACCGGCGCCGGGCCCCTGACGGACACCGGGCCCGGCAGGGACACCGCGCAGGACAGGGACGCCGAACGCGGAAGGGACGGCGCACCCTCCCTCGCCGCGAGCCCGGCCCCGGCGACCCCCACCCCGGCGCCCGCCCGCGAGGCCACGGAACGCCCGGCGCCGGCGGGGACCATGAGCCCGGCCTCCCGGAAGCGGGCCGAGCCGGGCGCCATGACCAGCAACGAGGCGGGACAGGACCGGGAGCCCCGGCCCACCCGGCAGGCTCTCCCCCGCCCCCGGCCTCCGGTGGCGTCCCTGTCCCAGGCCGCGGTCCGGCTCGGCTCCCGCCGCACCGGCACGTTCGCGCTGGCCTGCAGGGGCGGGTCGTGCCGCGTGACGTCGGCGCGCGGCTCGTCCGGCATCGTGGTGTCGGGGCGGACGTTCCGGGTGAAGGCGCCGGCCGCGCTCCCCGGCTGCGCCGGCCCCGCCGTCACGCGCACCGGTACGATCCTCGTCCGCTGGACCGGTGTCGCCCGGGGCGACGGCCGCGCCACGGCGGGCACCGCGACGGGCGGCGGGACGCTCAGGCTGCGGGTGACGTGGACGATCGCCAGGGACCCGGGCACGTACATGCTCAGCGACGAGGGCGGCGGCACCTGGACGAACTGCGGCCGGTACTGATCCGCCGCCGACCGCGCCCATCACCGGCCCGGCCCGCGCCCACACCGCTGCACGGCCCGGCCGGCGCCCCACCGCCGG
>NZ_KZ559475.1:30195-176192 GCF_002850745.1 Nonomuraea indica | reverse complement strand
GGCGAGGACCCGCGGGCCGGGAAGGCCCGCGGGTCCGGACACGCCTGCGGTTCCTAGAAGAAGCTGAACTCGCGCTCCGGCTCCGGCAGCTCGAACCGCTCCGGCCCGCGGAACGTCGTCCGGTCCTTCGGCACGTCGGCGAGCGGCGTGCCGACGGCGAACGGCACGGACACGTTGCTGGCGGACAGGTCGAGGGTCACGTTCGCGCCCGTGCCCTGCTCGGAGCTGTAGTCGGCGTCGGTGCCCGCGATCACGAGCGCGAGCCGGTGTCCCTTCCTGAAGGTGTAGTCGTGCGGCAACGTCTGCCACCGGACCGTGCCGTAGGTGCCGGCGGGCAGCGGCGACGGACTGCTCAGCGACGAGCGGTTCTGCACGTCGATCCAGCCGCGGGCGACGATCTCGGCGGGACGTTCGGCGACGTTGGTGACGACCTTGCGGTAGCAGGCGTCGTCGGCCGCGGTGCTCTCGCCGTGGCAGTCCTCCTCGGTCAGCGTGGTGATGCCCTGGCCGCGCCGCCAGTCGAGGCGGGTGGCGGCGCCGAAGTCGACGAGCAGGGCGGTCAGGTTGGCGGTCGGCTTGTCGAGCTTGACCCGCAGCTCGGCCGTGGGCGTGCCGGACAGGCGCAGGCTGAGGGGCAACGGGCCGGTCGTGAACGCCACGCGGCCCGGCTTGGCCGTCCCCACGTCGGCGATCATGTCCTCCTCCTCCATGGCCACGTCCGCGAACGTCGCGGTCGCGCCCTTGGCGGCCCGGTCGAGCCCGAGGGAGCCGTCGGCGGCCGGACGCAGCGCCACCTTGGCCGCGAACGGCGCCGGCCAGTCACGCTGCCGGATCCACTGTGTGGGCCCCACCTGCACGTCGGCGCGCGGCTCGGTCATGATGCCGTTGCGCACGCCGTGCAGCCAGTGGTCGAACCAGCGGTGCAGCGTGTCCACCCAGACGCCCCTGCGGCCCTCGAAGTCGAACGGGTCCACGTGGTGGTACTGGCCGACCCAGATCTTGCGCGGGACGTTCCGCTCGGCCAGCGCCTGCCACCAGGTGGAGAAGTTGTCCGGCTTGACGTTCAGGTCGTTGCTGGTGTGCACGACGAACACGCTGGCCCGCACCTTCGAGGCGTCGCCCAGCAGGCCGGAGATGTAGTCGCGCTCGGCCCAGAACGCGTTGTAGTCGCCGGTGTCGTCGCCGTCCTCGGCGTCCATCCTGTCGCGGACGGCCTGGCACTTGGCCTCGGGGTCGGTGTCGATGTAGTTGGCCAGCCAGGAGGCGTAGTCGTAGTTGTAGATCACGCCGTTGGAGCGCTGGTACTTGTACCAGGAGCTGATCGCCGCGATGGGCACGATCGTCTCGAGGCCCTCGACGCCGGTGGCGGCCACGGCGTTGGCGAGCGTGCCGTCGTACGACTTGCCGATCATCGCGGCCTTGCCCGTGGTCCAGTCGGCCACGGCCGGGGTGCCGTCGGCGCGGTAGGCCTTGGCCCGGCCGTTCAGCCAGTCGATGACGGCCTTGCCGCCGAGCACGTCGGCCTTGCCCCCGATGTCGGGGCAGCCGTCCGATCTGGTGGTGCCGAGCATGTCGACGTTGAGGACGGCGTAGCCGCGCGGCACGAAGTAGTTGTCGTAGAAGAGGGGGAATTTCGTGACATTTCCGGCGGCGTCGTACACCTTCCGCTCGCCCTCGTTGCCACGTCCGGAGTTGTCGTAGTACGGGCTCTCGTCGATGATGACCGGGACCTTGAGCCCGGGACCGGACTCCTTGGGCCTGATGACGTCGACGCGCACCCTGTCCGCCTTGCCGTCGGCGTCGCTGTCGACGCTCGACTCGACGTACACGTGCTCGCGGACGGCGTCCGCGTAGGAGAAGACGGGCTGGGTGCGCCCGTTCTCGACGGTGACGACGGGGTCCGTCGCCGCCTGGGCCGGAGTCGCGATCGTCAGGGTGAGGGCGACGGCGACGAGGGCGGGGCGTAATTGTGACACGCGTGACCTCCGTGACGAATGGTCGTGAGTACCCCGCGCAATCTCTCAGACCCCCGCCACCCTGACAAGATCCTGTCCAGCCGCGTACGAAGACGTGTCCACCCCGGCACCCGGTCCTCGGCTCGCCCCCTGACCGACGCCCGCCCCCGCGCGGACAGCGTCACGCCCGCCCCCACGGACGGCGCCACCCTCCCCGCGCGGCCAGCGTCACGCCCGCGCGCGGGCAGCGTCACGCCCGCCCGTGGGAGGACAACGTCATGCCCGCCCGTGGGAGGACAACGTCTCGGCCCCACCGTCACCCGGCCGGTCCTCCGCGGACGGCCGGTCGCGGGGGCCGCGGCCGGTGCGGCGCAGGGCGGCGGGCACGAGCAGCGCGAGCAGGGCCCCGCCCGCGGCGGCGAGCGCCAGCCCGTACACCGGGACCCCGGACTCCCCCGGCGCACCCGGCCCGCCCGCCGGACCCGCGACCGGACCCGCGCCCGCCGCCCCCGTCGCGGACGCCGACGCGCCCGGCCTGACGCCCGAGGCCCGCGTCGCCGCGTCCGGCGCCGATGCGGACGTGCCCGGCACGGACGCCGACGCGCCCGGCACGGACGCGGATCCCGTCGCCCCGTCGGGCGTGCTCGGTGCGGAGGCCGGGCCCGTCACGCCGGCGGGGAACCCGGGCGGCCGGACCGCCCCCCAGTAACGGTGCGCGCCGGACCGGATCGACTCCGCGAGCCCCGGCTCCAGCGGGTGGACGGTCAGCCCGCCCGGCACGCGCAGCGTCCCCACCTCGTGCGGCGCGAACCGCCCCTGCACGCCCTGCACCCGCCATAGTCCCTCGGGCACGACCACGGCGGTGGCGTAGTGGCCTGCCTCGGGCAGCGCCGTCCCGTGGAACTCCAGCACCCGCCCGCTTCCCCCGACGAGGCGCAGGCCGGTCCGGCCCAGGTCGTCGCCCTCGTAGGGGTGGGTGCCGTGCTGGAGCACCCAGTACCCCAGCGTGTACGGCGTGCCGGGCGCGAGCCGCTCCGGCACCGGGTCAAGATAGGTCACCGCCCAGTTGCCGGCCGCCGCGGCCGGTCCGATCCCGGGGACCAGCATGGCCACCTGCACGGCGAGGACGAGCGGGACGATCACGAGTCTCTTCATGCGCACCTCCGGTGGAGGTACACCGGCCGGCGCCGCGAGGTTCCCGCCCGGACGGCTAGGGGGCGGCCTCGGCCGGCGGGTAGACGTGCGCGCTGGGGTGACCGGGCGGTAGGACGCAGCGCCGTCCGGACTCGACGCTGGCGCAACGCTCGGCTTCCTCACGCTGTGGCAACGGGGCCGGCTCGGGCTGCGGCAAGGCGGCGGGATCGATGCTCACATTCGCGTCCATATCGGGCACCGTGAGGACGTTACGGCGGCACCCCGGGGGGTTGGTCGCGGGCCGGTCACGATCAGACCACTGAACGATCTCGCAACACCTGTGAAGGTCACGGTGGGAGTTTCCCCTCCGGCGCCACGGGCAGGAGGCAGCGGTGCACACCGATGGTGACGACGCGGTGACGGTGACGCCGTGCGAGGACGGGCCGCTGCTCCTGCGGGGCCCGTTCCGGCTGGTGGCTCAGGACGGCACACCGATCGACCCGGGCCGGTCCACGGTCGCCCTGTGCCGGTGCGGCCTGTCGTCGGTCAAGCCGTTCTGCGACGGCTCGCACCGGGCCGGCGGTTTCCGCGCCACGAGCGCCCCCGACCCCGGGCCCTGAGCGCGGGTCAGCGCAGGGAGCGGAAGAACGCGCGCACGTCGCCGACGAGCGCCTCCGGCTGCTCCATCGCGGCGAAGTGGCCGCCGTGCCCGAACTCCGTCCAGTGCGTGATGCGGTCCGTCCGCTCGGCCAGCCTCCGCACCGGCGGGGCGATGTCGTACGGGAAGACGGCGACCCCCGTCGGCGTCGGCGACCGCTCCGGCATGCTCCAGGCGTGGGCGAACTCCCAGTAGATCTGGGCCGCCGAGTCGGCGGTGTTCGTCAGCCAGTAGAGCGAGACGTTGGTCAGCATCCGGTCGCGGTCGACGCCGTGCTCGGTCCACTCCTGGAACTTCTCGGCGATCCACGCGAGCTGCCCGGCGGGTGAGTCGGCCAGCCCGAAGGCCGGCGTCTGCGGGCGGGTGGTCTGGATCGCCATGTATCCGCCCAGCTCCCCCCGGAACCTGTCCAGCGCCTCCAGCCGCTTCAGGTCGTCGCCCCCGAGCCCGTCCAGCTCACCCGGCCGGCCGGAGGGGAAGGTGAGCAGGTAGTTCACGTGCACGCCGATCACGTGCTCGGCGTCGATGCGGCCCAGTTCGCGGGAGACGCCGGACCCCCAGTCGCCGCCCTGGGCGCCGTAGCGTGCGTAGCCGAGCCGCGCCATCAGCTCCGCCCAGGCGCGGGCGATCCGCCCGAGCGTCCAGCCGCCCTCGGCCAGGGGCGCGGAGAACCCGAAGCCGGGCAGCGACGGGATGACCAGGTGGAAGGCGTCGGCCGGGTCGCCGCCGTGCGCCCGCGGATCCGACAGGGGGCCGATGACGTCGAGGAACTCGACCACCGAACCGGGCCAGCCGTGGGTGAGGACCAGCGGCGTGGCGTCCGGCTCGGGCGAGCGGACGTGCAGGAAGTGGATGTCCTGGCCGTCGATCGTGGTGACGAACTGCGGGTGGGCGTTCAGTTCGGCCTCGTGGGCCCGCCAGTCGTACGCCGTGGCCCAGTGGTCGATCAGCTCGGCCAGGTGCCCGGCGGGGACGCCGCGCTCCCAGCCGGCACCGGGGAGCTGGCGCGGCAGACGCGTGCGGGAGAGGCGCTCGCGCAGGTCGTCGAGGTCGGCCTGGGGGATGTCGATCGTGAAGGGGCGGATCTCTTCGCTCATGAGGGAACCGTCTCACCCCATGTGGCAAACCCCTTGCCTGGATAATGCGGGACATGTTGGAAACCTCGGCGCGGCTGCTGAAGCTGCTGTCGCTGCTGCAGACCCGCCCGTCCTGGACCGGCGCCGAGCTGGCCGAACGGCTCCGGGTGAGCCCGCGCACGGTCCGCTACGACATCGACAAGCTGCGCGGCCTCGGCTATCCCGTGCACGCCGCGCCCGGCGTGGCGGGCGGCTACCGGCTGGGCGCGGGCGCCAAGCTGCCGCCGCTGCTGCTCGACGACGAGGAGGCCGTGGCGGTGGCCGTCGGCCTGCGCACGGCCGCCGGCGGCGGTGTCGAGGGCATCAGGGAGAGCTCGGTGCGGGCCCTGGCGAAGCTGGAGCAGGTGCTGCCGTCACGGCTGCGGCACCAGGTCAGCGCCGTCCACGACCACACCGTGTCGCTGGCGCGGGAGGGTCCGACGGTGACGGCCGACGTCCTGGCGACCATCGCGGCGGCCTGCCGCGACCGGCACCGGCTGCGCTTCGGTTACCGCACCCATGACGGCTCGGAGCAGGCCCGCGACGTGGAGCCGTACCGGCTCGTGCACACCGGGCGGCGCTGGTATCTGATCGCCTGGGACGTGGCACGGCGGGACTGGCGGACCTTCCGGGTGGACCGGCTCACGCCGCGGCCGCCGCACGGGCCGCGGTTCGCCCCCCGGGCCGAGCCGCCGCCGGAGGTGGTGCCGCGCGGGGTGGACACCGCGCTGTCGCGTTACCGGGCGAAGGTGACGGTGGCGGCGCCCGCGCCGGCGGTGCTGGCCATGGTGCCCGACTCGGTGCTGGTGGAGACCGTCGACGAGCGTACGTGCGTGGTGCACGCGGGCGGTGACACGCCGCTGCGGCTGGCGCTGCACATCCTGATGCTGGACGCCGACTTCTCGGTGGACGGCCCGCCCGAGCTGCTGGAGGTGCTGGAGGTGCTGGCGTCCCGGTGCGCGGCCCCCTCCACCGGCAGCCTCAAGACCGGGCAAAGCGGGACAACCTCGCGTTACCGCTCCGCGCCCCCGGGGTAACAGCACCTCATCAAGGGGGGAATCATGATCAGAATGCTGCACAAGATGGGCATCAGGTCCCATCACGCGTACATGGCCGGAACGGCCTCGATCGGTCTGGCCTTCGCCTCGTGGGTCATGTCGACCACGGCGGAGCGCGCGGGCCTCGACAGGGCCGACCGCTGGGGGATCTTCGTCGGCGAGTGGGCGCCCACGTTCTACGCCCTGGGCGTCGCGCTGCGGCTGGAGGAGATGCAGTCGCGGCCCGAGGAGATGCGCGAGATGGAGACCGGGCGCACGGAGTCCGAGATGTTCGACCGCGCGTCGAGCGGGATGACGCAGCGCTCGCACACCGGCGTG
The DNA here is from genome assembly GCF_002850745.1 of Nonomuraea indica. Lineage (GTDB taxonomy): Bacteria > Actinomycetota > Actinomycetes > Streptosporangiales > Streptosporangiaceae > Nonomuraea > Nonomuraea indica. The sequence continues at coordinate 169,954 of NZ_KZ559475.1, read as the reverse complement.
TAGCGCACGTAGCGGTTCGCCGCGGGACCGCCGAGGCGGCCCGCGGCGAACCGCGTCCGGGCCTCAGTGGCGCGCGGCCCCCTCCGCCATCCGCAGCAGCGGCTCGTCGGTCAGCCGGAACACGGTCCACTCCGACATCGGCGCCGCCCCCACCGCCCGGTAGAAGCCGATGGCGGGCTCGTTCCAGTCGAGCACCGACCATTCGAGCCGCTGGTAGCCGCGCTCGACGCAGATGCAGGCCAGCTCGGCGAGCAGCGCCCGGCCGTGGCCGCCGCCGCGCCGGTCCGGGCGCACGTACAGGTCCTCCAGATAGATCCCGTGGGTGCCACGCCAGGTGGAGAAGTTGAGGAACCACAAGGCGAAGCCCACCACCTCGCCCGTGTCCCCCTCCAGCGTGTCCCCCTCCAGCGTGTCCCCCTCCAGCGTGTCCACCGCCACGTGGGCGAAGACGGCGGGCTCAGGGCCGAACAGGGCGGCACGCAACTGCGCCTCGTCGGCGCGGACCTCGTGCGCCGACTTCTCGTACGTCGCGAGGTCACGGATGAGCTGCAGGATGGCGGGCACGTCGGCGGGAGTCGCTGGTCGGATCACGCGTTCCAGCGTACGGGCACCGCCGCCCGCCGGCCTCAGGCGGGCGGCATCGGCGTCCGCGACCTGGCGTTGCGCACCACGTCCTGGTTGGCCACGCTGAGCAGCTGCTGGGTCAGGTCGTCCAGGGCCCGCGCGGCGGCCAGCTCGTCGCCGATCGCCGCCGCCGGCGGGTCGACCGGGTTACGGTGCGCCTCGCCGTGGCCCATGAGCCGCGACTGCTCGGGCATGGTCAGGACGGCCCGCGCCGTCGTGACGTCGTCGTCCTCGGTGATGTCGATCTGCACGTCCCAGTGCTTGTCGTTCACGGCGCCCACCTCCTCGCTTCCGAGCCTCCCCTACCCGCGGGGAGGCTCCCGGCACCTTTCCCGCGCTGATCAGCACGGGGCGCTAGCCGAGAAGGCCGATGGCCTTCTCGGCCAGTGTCCGGTCCATGGGGAACGGCGGCCGCGGGTCGTACTCGATGGCGAGCTGGACGGCCCGCGCCGTCTCCTCGTCGCTCGCCGCGGCGAGCAGGGTGAGGGCCATGTCGATGCCGGCCGACACGCCGGCGGCCGTCACGATCCGGCCCTGCGTCACCACCCGCTCGCCGACCGGCTCGGCTCCGTAGCGGGACAGGTGGTCGAGGATCGCCCAGTGCGTCGTGGCCTTCAGCCCGCCGAGCAGGCCGGCCGCTCCCAGCAGCAGCGCGCCGCTGCACACGGAGGTGGTCCACCGGGCGTGCTCGTGGGCCGTCCTGATCCAGTCGACCAGCGCCCGGTCCTCCAGCGCGGCGAAGGTGCCTATCCCGCCGGGCACCACGATCACGTCCGGCCGGGGCAGGTCGGCGTAGCCGGCGGTGGCCGTCAGCGTGAGCGTGCCCTGGTCGTCGGTGACCGGCCCGGCCTCGCCGGCGACGAACGTGACCGTCACGCCGGGCGCGAAGGCGAGCACCGTGTACGGTCCGACGGCGTCGAGCGCGGTGAAGTCCGGATAGAGGGGAATCGCGACGTGCATGATCAGGCCTCCTTCGTTCGGAACCGGCGACGGTAGTCACCGGGTGAGACGCGCCAGGTGCGGCGGAAGACGCGGTAGAGGGTCTCCGGCCGGCCGAGGCCCGACTCCCTGGCCACCCGGTCGAGCGGGTGGTCGGTGGTCTCCAGCAGCCGCCGGGCCGTGTCGGCTCGGGCCCGTTCGACGTACCGGCCGGGCGGGAGACCGGTCTGGTCGGTGAAGACGCGCGAGAAGTGCCGCTCGCTCATCCCCGCCCGCCTGGCCAGCGCGGGCACGCGCAGGTCGGCGGCCGGGTGGGCGTCGATGTACGCCTGCAGCTCCCGCAACGGTTCGCTGCGTGGCGCGGCCACCCTCATCGGGGCGCTGAACTGGCTCTGCCCGCCGGGCCGGTGCAGGTACACGACGAGACAGCAGGCGACCCGCCGGGCCAGCTCGTGGCCGTGGTCCTCGGCGACGAGAGCCAGCGCCAGGTCCACGCCCGCGCTGACCCCGGCGGAGGTCCAGGTGTCGCCGTCCCTGATGTAGATGGGGTCGGCGTCCACCTCGACGGCCGGGTAGCGGTCGCGGAGCACGTCGGAGGCCAGCCAGTGGGTGGTGGCCCGCCGCCCGTCGAGCAGCCCCGCCTCGGCCAGGATGAGCGCGCCGCTGCAGACGGAGGTGACGCGGCGCGCCGTACCGGCCAGCCGGTGGACGCCCTCCACCAGCTCCCGGTCGCGCATCCACTCGCCGGTGGAGAAGCCTCCCACCACCATCAGCGTGTCGACGTCGCCGCCGATCCGGCCGAGCGGTGTCCGCACGGCGATCGTGACGCCGTTCTGCGCGGTGACCTCACCCGCGCGTACGGCGGCGAGCTCGACCCGGTAGCCGTCGCCGCCCGCGAACATGGAGTCCAGCGCGAACACGTCGGCGGGCCCCGCCATGTCGAAGAGCTGGAACCCGTCGAAGACCACGATCACGATCCGCCTGGCCATGTCCTTCATGCTGATCAGGGTGCGGCCATGGCGTCAATGACACGGTCATTGCACTTCACGCCACCTCGGCCGTGACCAGGAACATCATGAACGTGGCCAGGAACGGCCGCGCGGCGACGGCCTCGATCCACTCCTCGGCTCCGCCGTCGAGGTGACCCGCCCGGACGGCCCGGCGCACGTTGCGCCGCAGCCCGAGCAGCCGGTCGGCGGTGCCGAAGTCGCGGAGCACCGGCGTGTGCGTCTCGACGGACCGCACGGCGAGCCCGACGCCGGCGCACAGCCGGGCCAGGCTCCGGCCGACGGTCGCGTTGCGGACGATCTCCGTGGCGATGAAACGCGTCAGCCGGCGGCTCAGCTCAGGCTCGGCCGAGTCGATCAGCAGGCCGTCCCAGTCGGGTTCGGCGAGCAGGGCGCGCCCTCCCGGCCGGAGCATCCGCCGCACCTCGGCGAGCGCCCGCGCCGGGTCGTCCACGTGCTGGAGCACGCGGTCGGTACGGGCCCGGTCGGCGATGCCGTCCGCCAGCGGCAACGCGTGCGCGTCGCCGTGCCGGACCCGCACGCCGGCCGTCCCCGCCAGCCGGCTCCTGGCCACCTCGACCATCATGGGGTCCCGGTCGACGCCGACGACCGTGCCGCCCGGCGCCACGGCGGCCGCCATCGCGCCGAGGTCGGTGCCCGGGCCGCAGCCGATGTCCACGACGGTGTGCCCGGGACTCAGCTCCATCAGGCGGAGCACCCGCTGTTTGAATCCCTGCCCCGGCGCGCTGGCGGCGACCTGGTCCAGGTAGGCGACGGGGTCCGGAGCTCTGTTATCGATCATGAACTCAGCGAAGCACACCGCCGTGCAGCCTCCGTGGAGAAGCGGTGGAGATCCGGTGCGTGGTCCACGGCCGCCCCCGTACGGACCACCTCACGCTCACCGCGGCGCCCGCCCTCCTGCCCCGTCACCCCGCACGGGGACGCGCTTCCCGAGGCGTCTCGTGAGGCGTCTCGTGAGGCGTCTCGTGAGGCGTCTCGAAGCAGGCCAGCCAGGCGGTGAGCAGCGACTCCAGCTGGCCGGCCTGCTCCGGCGTCAGGCAGTCGAGCAGCCGGCGCTCGTTGCGCATGTGCTCGGTGAACGCCTGGTCGATCAGCTCCCTGCCCGCCGGGGTGAGGGCCACGACCCGCCCCCGGCCGTCCCGCGCGCTGCGGCGGCGGGTGACGAGCCCGGCCTGTTCGAGCCGGTCCACGCGCTTGGTCATGGCCCCCGTCGTGACCATGGTGTGCGAGGCCAGCTCGCCGGGCGCGCGCTCGAACGGCTCGCCGGCGCGGCGCAGGGCGGCGAGCACGTCGAAGTCGCCCTCCCCCAGCCCGTAACGGCGGTAGACGACGCACAGCCGCGCGGTCAGGTGATCGGCCAGCCGGTGCAACCGTCCGATCACGCCTTGCGGGCTCACGTCCACGTCGGGCCGCTCACGCGCCCACGCCCGCTGGATCCGGGCCACATGGTCGAGGTTTTCGCTCACCCCGCCACTATATCTTCCATGGAAGCTATATTAGCTTCCATGGAAGCTAATCTCCGGTGGGCGGCCGTCACCGCGATCGCCCCGGTGGCCTGGGGCTCCACCTATCTCGTCACCCACCGGTTCCTGCCGCCCGACCATCCGCTCTACGGCGCCGCCATCCGCGCGCTGCCCGCGGGCCTGCTCCTGCTCCTCGTGGCCAGGAAGCTGCCGCGCGGCTCGTGGTGGTGGAAGTCGCTCGTGCTCGGCACGCTCAACATGGGCGCGTTCTTCGCCCTGGTCTACCTGGCGGCGCAGACGCTCCCGACGAGCATCGCCTCGACGGTCATGGCGACCTCACCGGTCGTGATGATGCTGTTCGCCTGGGCGGCGCTCGCCGAACGGCCGCGGGTGACGCACCTGGCCGGCGCGTGCGTCGGCATCGGCGGAGTCTGCCTCCTGCTCCTCGACGGCACGGCCGCCGTCGACGCGGCCGGCGTGCTGGCCTCGGTCCTCGCCATGGTCATGTCGTCCCTCGGCTACGTGCTGGCCAAGCGGTGGAGTCAGGGGATCGACGTGTTCTCGCTCACCTCGTGGCAGCTCGTCGCCGGCGGGGCCGTGCTGGTCCCGGTCGCCGTCGCCGTGGAGGGGCCGCCGCCGCCCCTGGACGGGCCCACGCTGCTCGGCTTCGGCTACCTGACGGTCGTCGCGACGGCCCTCGCTTGTGCCGCCTGGTTCCAGGGGCTGCGGCATCTCAGTGCGGGGACGGTGGGGCTCATCGGCCTGCTCAACCCGCTGACCGGCGTCCTGCTCGGCACCGCGCTCGCCGGCGAGACGCTCACGCCGCAGCAGCTCGCCGGGCTCGTCCTGGTCGTCCTCGGCATCCTGCTCGGCCAGCCCGCAGCGGCCCGCCTGCTCTCCAGGAGATCGCGGCCGCGCGCCGCGGCTCACGCCACCGGCCCCGGACCCGGTGACAAGGCCGTGACCGCGCCTGCCTCCGGCCGCCACCGCTGCTAGTTTGGGATCATGCCTGCCGCAGCGACCCCTGACCGCCTGGTGCGGGCGGTGGAGATGATGGGCCTCGGGCCCGCCGACCGCGTCCTCGAGATCGGCTGTGGCCGCGGCGCCGCCGTCGCCCTCGTCTGCGAACGGCTGGCCGGCGGAACGATCACGGCCATCGACCGCTCGCACACGGCGACGGCCGCCGCGAAGGAGCGCAACGCGGCGGCGGTCGCCGCCGGCACGGCGGTGCTGCACACGACCGCCCTGGAGGACGCCGCGTTCGAGGACGGCGCCTTCGACCGGGTCTTCGCCGTCAACGTCAACCTGTTCTGGGTCCGGTCACCGGCTCGCGAGCTGGGGCTGATCAGCCGCTGGCTCGCCCCCGGCGGCAGGCTCCACCTGTTCTGGCAGGCGCCCGGCGAGGCGAAGGCCGCCGAGATCGCCGTCAAGGTCCCCCCGGCCGTCACGGCCGAGGGCTTCCACGTCGAGACCGTGGCCGCGTCTCCCCTGGTCCACGTCCAGGCCCGTCGATCTTGAGGAACGGGCGAGCACCCCGACGCTCGGGCGCCGCCGGCCGGGCCGTCCGTAGATCCTGATCGCGCCGGCCGCCTTCCGTAGATCCTGACCGCGCCCGCCGCCTTCCGTAGATCCTGACCGCGCCGGCCGCCTTCCACGTCCCGGCCGGCGGTCAGCCCGCCGCGGGCCGGACCGCCACGGTGAGCAGCACGGCGGAGTCGTCGACCGCGGTCAGGCTGTGCCGTTCGGCCGGGATCACGACATAGTCGCCCGCCGCCCCCTCCCAGGCGTTCTGGCGGGTCGCGAGGCGTACGCGGCCGCGCAGCACCTGCAGGGTCGCCTCGCCGGGGCTCTCGTGCTCGTCCAGGCCGCGTCCGGCGGCGAGCGCGAGCAGCGTCTGGCGCAGGGAGTGCTCCTGCCCGCCGTGGACGGTACGCGCACTGCGCCCGCTCGCGGCCTGCCGCGCGGCGGTCAGGTGCTCGTCCACCAGGGCGTCCAGGGAGATGTGCTGCATGGTGGCGCCTTTCGGTCAGGACCGGTCCTGATGGCCGGTCATGGTGTCTCCGCCCGCGGTCGCGAGGTGTGCCAGGCACAGGTCGGGCTCGGCGAAGGGGTCGAGCCGGTCCACCGTCACCGGGGCGCCGAGCGCCGTCATCGCGCCCTGCATGAGTCCGAGGTGCAGGGGGCAGATCACCGCGCCCTGCGTGTCGACGAGTTCGAGGAACGGGCAGTGCCGCAGCCCGATGCGCCCCTGGTCGCCGCCCGGCCGTTCCTCGGGCGCGAACCCGAGGTCGTCGAGCAGGCGGACCAGCCGGTCCACGGACTCCTCCCGGGTGGGCGCGCCGGGCGTCGCCGGCCGGTCGACCAGGAAGCCGCCCCAGGCCCGCCCGGCCTCGGCCGCCCTGGCGGCGGGCTCCGGCCCGGCGGCCACATGGCCGGCCAGGATCTGGGCCAGCAGCCGGTAGCTGCGCGGCCCTGCGGGGTCCATGCCCGGCCTGGCCCGGAACACCAGCGGCGGTCGCCCCGGACCGGCCGGTGCGGCGTGCACCCGCTCGACCCGGCCGCTCTCGACCAGGGCATCGAGGTGGAAACGCACCGTGTTGGGATGGATCGCGAGCCGCTCGGCGAGGTCCGTCACCCCGAGCGGTGTGGCGGAGTCGTGCAGCGCCGTCAGGACGAGCCGCCGCCGGCCGGTGACCGGCGCCGCGGATCCGCTGCCGCCCCCCGCCTCGTCGTCCACGTTCCTCATGGAGCATAGTTTACACAAGATATGGTTGTATAAATAGCGCGACCGAGAGGAGCACCATGCCCGACCAGGAGCAACAGCTCGACGTACGTCCCCTGCGCAAGCCCGACAAGCACCCCAGGATCTTCGCCGCCTTCGACGACCTCGCCGTCGGCGAGTCCTTCGTGCTGATCAACAACCACGATCCGAGACACCTGCGGCAGGAGTTCGACCTGGAGCATCCGGGCGGCTACGGCTGGGAGTACCTCGACAAGGGGCCCGCCGCCTGGCGCATCAGGATCAGCAAGCTCGCCTCGACCGGGCACGAGGCCGCCGGACCCGACGGGGGCGGTGGACGATGAGCCGGTCGCCCGGCTACGTCCCGCCCGAGCGGCATGACACCCGGACCGCGCCGGCCGACCGGCCCGACGCCCCGGGCCACCTGGTGCTGGCGGGCCTGGGCAAACGCGTCCTCCGTCCGGGCGGGGCCGAGCTCACCGCGGTCCTCCTCGCGCGGGCCGGTGTGGCCGGGGCCGACGTGGTGGAACTGGCGCCCGGACCCGGCCGGACCGCTCGGGAGATCCTCGACCGGAGGCCCCGCTCATATGTCGGCGTCGACAGCGACCCGTGGGCGGTGAACGCGACCGGCCGCGTCGTCGCCGGCCACGGCACCGCCGTCCTGGCCGACGCCGCGGACACGGGCCTGCCCGACGCGTCGGCGGACGTCGTCGTGGCCGAGGCCATGCTCACCATGCAGGGCAACCTGGCCAAGCACGCCATCGTCGCCGAGGCCGCGCGCCTGTTGCGCCCCTGCGGGCGGTACGTGATCCACGAGCTGGCGCTCACCCCCGGCACGCTGCCCGAACTGGTCCAGACGGACATCCGGCGCGACCTCGCCCGCTCCATCAGGGTGAACGCGCGCCCCCAGACCGTCGCCGGGTGGCGGGCCCTCCTCGAATGCCACGGGTTCGTCGTGGAGCACACGGCCGTCGCGCCCATGGCCCTGCTGCGAGCCCGACGGGTGATCGCCGACGAGGGGCTGCGGGGCGCCGCCCGGTTCGCCGGCAACCTGCTCACCCGTCCCGGCGCCCGCGGCAGGGTGCTCGCCATGCGCCGCACGTTCCGGACCCGGCGCGACCACCTGATCGCCATCGCCCTGGTCGCCCGCAAGCCCGCCTGACCGCCACCGCGGCGCGCCCTCAGGACGACGGCGGCGAGTCCGTGCCGGTCCCGGCCTGAGGCGTCGGTGCCGGGTGGTGGTCGCACGTGGCCGCGGAGTGCGGCTCGCGGGCGATCTTCGAGCCCAGCATGCGCGTGACCCGGCGCAGCGGCTCCAGACCCTCGGACACCTGGTCGAGCCGGTAGTACAGCCGCGGTGGGATGCGCGGAAGCAGTGCGGACTGCCGCTGGTCGAGCAGCGCCATCAGTTGCTCCGGCGGGAGGTCGATGTAGCGCGGGAGGTTCTCGAACCAGTGGGCGCTGTTGCGGGCCGCGCGCTGAGCCGACCGGATCACTGACATGCGGCCCCGCTCGTAGCGGGCGAGGGCCTTCTCCAGCCGCGCGTCGCCGTGCAGCGCCTCGACCAGGAAGGCGGCGTCCGCCAGGGCGAGAGCGGTGCCCGCGCCGATGGAGTAGTGGGTGGTGTGGGCCGCGTCGCCCAGCAGGACGAGGTTGCCGTGGTGCCACGTCCGGTTGGTCAGAGTGCGGAAGTTGAGCCAGTGCGCGCTGCCGTCGGGCTGCGCCCGGCCGATCAGCGGGTGCCGGTCGAGCACGTCGGCGAAGAGCTTCTCCAGGACGCCCAGGCAGTCGGCCTCGTTCGCCGTGTGGAACCCGAGCCCCTTCCAGGTCTCGGGGGAGCACTCGATGACGCAGGTGCTGTGGTCCCCGCTGTACTTGTAGCCGTAACACCAGATCCAGCCGTGCTCCGTCGCCACGAACGCGAAGGTGAAGGCGTCGAAGACCTTGGTGGTGCCGAGCCAGATGTAGACGTTGCGCCCGACCTCGATCTCGGAGCCGAAACGGCCGGCGTGCCGCTCACGCAGCACGCTGTTGACTCCGTCACCGGCGACGACGACGTCGGCGTCCGCCACCTCCTCCGCACCGCCGATCTCGCGCTCGAACTCCAGGCGCACCCCGAGCGAACGGGCCCGCTCGGCGAGGAGGTCGAGCAGCCGATGCCGGCCGATGCCGAACCCCTCGACCCCGTGCTCCACCGTCGCCGTCATCCGGTCGCGCACGTGCACGACCCAGCTGTTCCAGCAGGCCGAGTTCTCGCGGATGGCGCGTGCGGACTCGGGATCGGCGCCCTGGAGATAGCCGAACAGCTCGCTGGAGTAGGTGACGCCCCAGCCGTACGTGGAGCCCGCCGGGTTGCGCTCGTAGACGGTGATGTCATGGGACGGGTCGACCCGCTTCATCAGGATGGAGAAGTACAGGCTGGCGGGTCCGCCACCCACGCATGCGACCTTCACGAGAGCCCCCATTGCCACCGTATGCCATCAATCAGTCACATAGAGTAGCAGGAGTGGTGTGTGGCAGAACGACCTTCCCCGAGTGCACGATCAGTCACGAATCGACCAAATAGTGGGCGCACCCCTGAGGGACGCGGAGCGGCCGGCGATCCGCTCTCGTACGGCCTGCTGACGATCGCGACACGCCGCGACGGCGCCCCGTCCGATCAGGAATCGCCTCTCCACCAGGTGTCGAGCCGCGGGGCCGGCGGGGCCGCGAGCTTCCGGAACCGCTCCGCCCTGTCCACACACGCGGGGCAGACGGGCTCCCTCACCGACCTGGCGACGGCTTCCGGCGTCGGCTCGCGGAAGGTGCCGAGCACGGTGAAGCCCGGGGGCAGACCGGTCTCAGGGTCGATCATCACCGTCGTGACGGCGTCGGGCACGAAAGCGAAGGTGCGCTTGCACACGTGACATCTGCCGATCGTCGTCAGCTGCTCGTCTGCCATGAAGCGCCGGACCTCCTCCACCGCACGGTACAGCGCCCTCCCCCGGCATGCCATCGAACGACCGGATCTGGAACCAGGGGGCGGCCTCCGGCATCAGGACAGTCTGCAGGTCGCCTGCTGGGAGTACCCGCTGGGCGGCTGCTCGCCCACGGCGTTGGCGTAGCCGGGGTACTTCCACCTGCAGAGCGTCGTCGGCGTGACCGCCACGTCGGAGCCCTGGCATCTCATGGCGTTCCAGGTTCCGCCGGCCATGAAGTGGCCTTGCGCCTTGCAGTACGCGTGGGCGTCGCTCCAGGTGACCGTACCCGTCGAAGGCTCGACGGCCGGGCGGCTCGTGCTCTGCCTGACCGGCGACGGAGACCGAGTGGTGGGCTCCCTCGTGGTCGTTTCCGGTGTACGCGGGGAGCGGCTGCTCGTCGTCGGTTCGGCCCGGCGAGTGGGTGACGCGGACCTGCGAGAGGCGGGGGGCGGGGACGGGGCGTCGGTCCGTACGCGCCCGGTCTTCTCACTCGCCGCCGTCCTGGTGATCGACCCGGGCCTGGCGGCGTCCGGCGACGGCGAGCCGGCGGCCGTGAACGTGGAGGCCACCGCGGATGTCGCCGTGATCGGTTGCGGAGACGTCGCTGACTGCGATGGCGTGCCGGGTGTGGTGAGGTGGTAGCCGATCGCCGTGAGGGTGAGCAGGGCCACGGACGCCGAACTCACTCCCAGCACGCGCGCCCTGCGGGTCGAGCCGGCCGGGACCGCCTGCCAGGAGGGGGCGGGCAGCGCCCGGAGCCGTTCGACCACCTGGGCGGCGCTCGGTCGCCGCGCCGGCTCCTTGGCCAGGCACTCGCGCAACACCCGGCGCAGCCGGCTCTCGACATGGCCCAGATCCGGCTCGCCTCGCAGGATCAGCTGCAGGATGGCGGGAATCGAGTCGCCGCCGAACGCCAGCCGGCCGGTCGCCGCGTAGATCATGGTCGCGGCCCAGGCGAACATGTCCGCGGCGGGACCCACGTGCTCCCCGGCGACCTGCTCGGGCGCCATGTAGGCAGGGCTGCCGATGGGCTGGCTGGTCACGACCGACTGGCTCAGGTCGAGCGCGCGGGAGATGCCGAAGTCGATGACCACCGGCCCGTCCGGGCCGAGCAGCACGTTGCCCGGCTTGAAGTCGCGGTGCACCACGCCACCGGCGTGGATCGCCGCCAGTGCCGTCGCGGTGTTGATCGCCAGACGCTGCAGCGCCGCGGCGCCGCGCGGGCCGCTCTCCCTCACCGACTCCTGCAGCGATGGCCCGTTCACGAACTCACTGACGATGTAGGGACTCCTTCCCGCGTAACCCGAATCGAGGATCTGGGCCGTACAGAACGGAGCCACGCGTTTGGCCGTCTCGACCTCGCTGAGGAAACGCGCCCGTGCCCGGTCGTCGGAGACCAGGTGCGGGTGCAGGAGTTTGACCGCGACGAGGACGCCGTCGGCGGCGCGACCCGCGTACACGGTGCCCTGGCCACCCGCGCCGATGCGGCCGTCGATGCGGTACGGCCCGATCGCGCGCGGGTCCTCAGGCCGCGGGGCGAACAACGCGGACACGATACCCCCAACCGGTCATGACGTCCGGGCTCCGGTAGGTCCGTGCGCCGGGTAACGTCGGCCCGGCGCCGAGCAGGGCGGAGACGACGGCCGGACATCCCGTGAGCTGCCCGCGAAGCAGGGTGGGGTACGTCGCGGGGCGGTCCCCGAGCTCGCTTCCCGGTACGTCCGCTGCCTGACTCATACAGTCCTTCCGATCTTCGCGCGTCAAACAGACATGAGTGTATTTTTGACAGGGCCCGAAAATCCAGGCAATCGTCAGAGCAGTCCGGCGGCCTTCAGATCGCGGACATGGGCGACCAGGCGGGGCCCGAGGGAGCGCAGGGCGTCATGGTCACCCTGGAGCAGCGGCCCGGAGACCATGGTCGCGGTCGCCGCGACGATCAGCCGGCAGGTGAAGCGGCCGGCCTCGGTGCCGGCTTCCAGGATGTCGGCGACGTGATCCCCCAGGCGTTGCTGGAACGCCATGCGGTGCTCCAGCGCCTCCGGCCCGGCCGCGTACACCTCGGTCACGCAGAGGCGGGCGGTGGCGGGATCACTCACCAGCGTCTCCAGGAAACAGGTGACGGCCCGGTCGAAACGCTCCACCGGCCCTCCGGCACCGGCCGCGGCCTCGACGATCTGCCGCTCCAGCAGCGCCGTGGACCGCTGGAAGGCGGCCATGAAGCAGTCCAGCTTGGAGGTGAAGTGCTGGTAGTAGCTCTGCCGGGAGATGACGGCACGCTTGAGCACGTCCTCGACCGAGGTCTTCACGTATCCCTTCTCGCTCATCACCTCGGCCATGGCCGTCATCAACCGGTCGCGTTGCGCTCGGGCCACCCGTTCGGGGGGCAACGCGTGCCTGCCGCGGGGAAGACGGCGAACGGAAGGCCTGTCCATGGAGGCGAGACTAGCCATGCTCCTCCACGCGCCCCCACATCGCACGACGCTCGCCCGCGAGCGGGCCGCGTCACACTCGGCCTGACCAGACGCCTGCGCCCCGCCCCGGCCGACCCCCTGCCGTTCGCCGACGGCGCGTTCGACGACGTGGTCGCGTCGCTGCTGCTGCACTACCTGGAGGACTGGGGGCCGACACTGGCCGAGATGCGGCGGGTGCTCAGGCCCGGCGGCCGGCTGATCGCGTCGGTGCAGCACCCTTTCGTGGACTACGTGATCCAGGACCCTCGGCCCAGCTATTTCGCCACCGCCAGCTACACCGACGCATGGACGTTCGGCGGCCGGTCCTTCCCGATGACCTTCTGGCGCAGGCCGTTGCACGCGATGACCGGCGCCTTCACCACCGCCGGCTTCCGCCTCGCCGTCATGTGCTTCGTCGTGGAGGCACCGCGGGCCGCCACGGCTTGATCCAGGGGGACGGCGGGGCACCGCGGGCGGCCGTCCGGCACGACACACCCCGAGATCGCGCAGAACACCCTTCCGGAGCCCCCCGCACCGGCTCCCCTTTTCACTGCGCCCGGCGAGCCCGGCATCACTGGCGCACGCCTGACGAGCCGCGACAGCCTGGACTCGTGACGAGCCGCTCGCCCGAGCCTCTCCCCGCCGGTGACCGAGCATCGCGTTGCGCACCGGTCAGGTGTAGGCGATCAGCCGCCCGCACGCCACGACCCCCGCCCAGGCGACGAGCGACACCGCGCCCGCGGCCCTGGCCGCCACCGGTGCGCGGCGGCGGCCGTCCCACACGCCCACGCGGCGATAGACGCCGAGGTGGAACACCGCGACGTTCAGCCCGGCCACCACGAGCAGGATCAACTTGACCGGCGCGGCGCCGGTGCCCGCGATCTCCCTGGCGCCCGACACGAACATCGCCGTCCCGGACACCGCCGCGGCGGCGAACCCGGCGCGGGCCACCGGCAGCAGCCGCCGCGCCGCCGTCGCCACCGAGATCCCGTCCCGTCCCACGCCGAGCAGCCGCAGGTCGAACAGCGCGGCAGGGCCGACCAGCAGCGCCAGCCCCAGCAGGTGCACGATCTCCAAGGAGGAGTACACCCATGGGGTCACCCTGACGAACTCCGCGACCCAGGTTCCCTCCAGCCACAGGAGCACGTCCATGTCGCCGAGGACGTGCGACCTCATACGCCGTCGCCGCTCTTCCTCCTGATCCGCACCGCCACCACCGCGGCACCGGCGGCCACGAGGAGGACACCCGCGACGAGCCAGGGCACCGGCACACCACCGCCGCCGATGTCCGAGCCGGTCGTCACGGCGCCGTCGCCGTGGTCGCCGGCCGCGGGTCGCGTCCCGGAGCCGGACGATGTCGGAAGAGCGCCTTGCGGAAGAGACACCGAGCGCTGCCTGATCGCCCGCCCGTCCTGCCTGACCAGGAGCTCCGGCCGGAACTCCGCCGCATGCTCCCGATGGAGGTACCCCACCGCCTCGAGCCGCTCGCCTCGAGCCACCCGGTCCGCCATACCCCAGGCCGTCAGCCGTTCCACCGGGGCGAGGATCAGGACCACCTCGTCGTCCTGGCCGTCGTACGCCTGGGTGCGCCGCAGCACGTCCCGTCCTCCGAGCTCCTCCAACTCGGCCGGAATGGGACGCTCGGCCAACCCGGACGGCAGCCGTACGGGGGACGTCACCCGCAGCCGCACCTCCGGGTGCGGGTTACCCCACCGGACCTCCGTCACCGTCCCCGACACGTACAGGGGCCGCTCCGTCCTGAAGTCCTCCCAACCGTGGTGAAGCGCACCCAGGAGAGCAAGCCCGGCAATCGTCGACTTCATCATGAACCCACCCTCGCCGTCACCGTCGATTACGGGCCGATCAGAGCGATATGGGAGTCGATTAATATCGATGACATATGAATCTGCGACAGCTGCGCTACGCGGTGGCGCTCGCCGAGGAGCTGAACTTCGGCCGGGCCGCGCTCCGGGAGGGCGTGCGTCAACCGCCGTTCAGCCAGCAGATCGGCAAGCTGGAGGAGGAGCTGGGCGTGCGCCTGTTCGAGCGCACGACCAGGCAGGTACGCCTCACCCCGGCGGGAGAGGCCTTCGTCGCCGAGGCCCGCATGAGCCTGGCCCACGCGGCCCTCGCCACCGAATCGGCCCGCCGGGTGGGCAGAGGAGAGGCGGGCCGGCTGGTGGTCGGGTTCGTGGGGTCGGCCACGAACATCACGCTGCCGAGGGTGCTGCGCCGCTTCCGCAGCCGCTATCCGGGCGTCCAGGTCGAGCTGCGCGAGCTGCCGACCGCGCAACAGGCCGAGGAACTCCGGCAGGGGCTGCTCGACGTGGGCCTCCTGCATGCTCCGCTCGCCGGCCCCGCCGCAGAGGTGCTCACCACGCGCACCGTGGCCCGCGAACTGCTCCTCGCCGCCCTGCCGGCCGACCACCCGCTCGCCACGCGGGGGACGCTCCCGGTCGCCGCCCTCGCCGGAGAGCCGTTCGTCATGTTCCCGAGGCGGCACGGACCCGCTCTGTACGACCGGATCACCTCCGTCGCCCTGGCGGCGGGGTTCGAGCCGACGATCGTGCAGGAGGCCGTGCAGATGCAGACCATCGTGGGGTTGGTGGCGGCGGGGACGGGCGTGTCCATCGTGCCCGAGTCGGTGGCTCGGCTGCGGCACGGCGACGTGGTGTTCCGCCCGCTCGCACCGCCGACCCGGGTGGTCACGCTGGACGTGACCTGGCGCACGGGCGACCCGAACCCGCTGGTCCACAACTTCCGTGCCCTGTTCCCGGCGCCACCCCAGCCGGGTTCGCCACATCCCACGATGAGGCCGGCCGCACCGGCCCGGGGGAAAGCCTGAACGGGCCGAGCGGCAGTGCACGAGCGCGAAGAGAGAGCCCGGACATCCGCGGACCGGCTCCGGTCACCGGGGTTCGACCTCCGCATGCGAGCCTCAGACACTCGGCATCGAGGTCGGGCGCGACCGAGTACGGCGCCCAGCTCTTGTATGCCGGCCCACCGATCGGAACTCCTGACCGCGCCCGCCCGCGACTACTTCCTCAGCCAGAGCATGTAGTACGGGCTGTCCCAGCGGCAGTCGTACTCCTTGTAGTTCTCCATGACGAGCTTGGCCGTCCCCGCCTTGACGCAGTTCGTCAGCGTCCGGAAGCCCTGGTACGGGAACCAGCCCGCGGCCGTGGCACTGGCCGAAGCCGTGGTGCCGGCCGTCGTCGTGGCGCCGGCCGGAGCGGCGGCGAGGGCACCGGCGGCGAGAGTGCCGGCCATGGCCAGTGTCACGCCGAAACGTGCGGCTTTCTGTCGCATGACATCGTCGTTCCTCAATGGGCGGCGCACGCGCCGCCCGTACGGATGGCCCCACGCTACAGCTTGTTGATCTAGAAAGATCGGCATTTGTGGATCTTGTCCCAAAACCATGAATCTTGTCCCAAAGGGGGTGGACAGGAGCTGCGCCCTCGACGACCTCCCGACCCGCGGACCTTCTCCACGCCCGGGCCGCCGAACCGCGCTCACCGTCCCACAGCCTCGGAACCACCGGCCTCGCAGGACTCCGGCCCACCCAACTCCCGCGCCGAAGTCCGTACGGACGCCATCCCAGCAGAGACGACACGAAGCCCCGTTTCCATGGTCGGAAACGGGGCTGTTCTACGAGGTGGGCGGTACTGGGTTCGAATCAGTGACCCCTCGCTTGTAAGGAGCCAAGATCCGCCCGTCACGCCGCCCGACCTGGGCCACTGCAACGCGATCACCGCCACCCGCCAGGCTCCCACCGGACCTAATGGCACGCTAATGGCACGGCGATCATGCTTCTCCCCCACGTCATCATGCCGCCTGATCAGGGCTTCCTCATCGCACCAGGGCCGGTGAATGGCACGCGTATGGCACGCCCGTACGGACGTACACGCCTCCCCCACCCGATCTTCCCGTCTGCCTCGTCCCACCTGGAAGGCAGCGGGCCAAGGGCCACGGGTCAAGGGTCGTTCTTCCAGTGGGGAGCTCCACCCTTGACCCGTGGCCCTTGGTCTGCTGGGCTCCGCCTGGGACGAGGCAGAAGGGAAGATCGGCCACGCCCGCCACTGACCACCCGAGCGTTCGTCGCGATCATCCCGGAGCCGAGGCCCCCGCCGGAGGCTCTATCTACGGCGGCGCAGCAACACCATGGCAAGCCAGATGATGGTGGGCAGCAGGAGGATCAACACCATGAGACCGACCCCGAGAGCGATCTCGACGTCGGTCACTGGCCTGCCTGAGAGATCATCATCCACCTTGCGAAGCTATCCGCTGCGAGGATCGGCCGGTATACCCCGTGCCCAGCGCGGCCCGAGCACGGCCGCGCGCGAGAACGGCCCCCAGGCCGCACGCGCAGCGTGCGGCCGAGCGCAGGGCCGCGCCGGCGGCGCGGAGCGCCGCCCTTGATCCTCATAAGCACAATTCGGCAACGTATGGGATCTACCTCTAGAAGTAGGTTGCCGCAGTATGCCGGGAGTGCCAAGTTCGCTACAGGCAGTCCTCGGGGGACCGAGGCCAAAAATGTCAGTCGCGAAGCATACCGTGCTGACCATGGAGACGGAGGCCGTCATCAAGAGGTCATCTAGCGACAAGCCTTACCGGCAGCTCACCACGACCAAGACCGTACTTATAGCGGTCCTGGTGGCCGTTGTGGGGCTAGTCATGCTCTACTTCGGCGGCCTCAACCTTCCATGGGAGGGTGCAAAGGCCCTTCTTAACAATCTGGGTTCTGCCTTCATCGTTTCTGTCGGCCTTGCGCTCGTTTGGGATCTATGGGGGAGACGTGCGTTCTCTCGGGAGATCCTGGAGACTGCGAGATCAGCAACCGAGGTTGAGGCGGCCGGGCTCGTACGCATAGGTACGAACTACGTGGAAGACCCTGACTGGGAGGACCTCTTCCGAAACGTTCGCAAGCTGGACGTCTTTGTTGCGTATGGACGCACATGGCGAAACGCTCAAATATCCCGACTAACCAGTCTGTCCAATCGATCGGACGCTCGAATTCGCATCTATCTGCCCGACCCTGCCGATTCGGAAACTATCAAACATCTAGCCGACCGCTTCTCTATGGAATACTCAGACCTAGTTGCGGCCATAAAAGAGAGCCGACGGGAGTTCGCCAAGCTACAGAAGCCAGGCGGCGCCAAGATCGAAGTATATTATCGGACTGGAGATGTCGTCTTCAGTTGCTATCGCTTCGACAAAACAGCAATCCTTACCCTCTATTCGCACAGCCGAAAGCGGTCCCAAGTCCCCACACTCGTATGCCGCGACGGGGGAAGCCTTTATCAGTTCGTACGCGAGGAACTGAAGGCGATAGAGGAGCAGAGCAAGCTGGCAAACTAGGAGGACTCATGTTGACACAAGCCGTCATTCTAGAGGGAGATGTGCCACCTGGCATTGTTCCAGTACTACGCCATACAGGCATAGTAGCCTGCGACATCGAGACCTCCGGCCTAGACTGGAGGAGCGAAAGAATAGCCACCATACAGCTATATTCTCCCGCCATCGGCGCCATTGTGTTAAAGATACCCCAAACCCCCCCCAAGACCTTTATTGAGATATTGGAAGATGAGGCCATTGCCAAAGTCTTCCACCACGCCCCCTTTGACCTGCGGTTCCTCGTATGGCATTGGACCGCGCACCCTCAGACCATAATATGCACAAAGGTGGCTTCGCGCCTGATAGAGCCCGAAATCGAGAGGTCTCAACACAGCCTAAAGCCCCTACTTAAACGACATCTAGGGATCACAATCGACAAGTCGCAGCAAACGAGTAACTGGCTCACACCCTCTCTAAGCGCAGAGCAGCTCGAATACGCCGTTCAAGACGTGCGACATCTACTTGACTTGTGGAAGGTGCTGGGCTCACACCTAGACACCAAGGGCCTATCGCAGGTTTATAGAAAATGCATGGCCTTTTTACCAATACAGGTTCAGCTCGAACTCAAAGGCATAAGAGATATATTTGCTCACTGATCTTCAGTGACGGTCGAGCCATCAGCATCACGGCAACATGATAGTTTAGCCCTCTCCTAGAGGCGAGCCATAGTCGATTTAAGGCAGAAGATCAGGGCGTCGATAATCGAGTGCACGTCGAGCCTGTAGAAACCGTTCATGGAATTGCTCAGCCAAAATCTCGCGTGGATAATTCTGGCGCAGTACGCGGTCGAGATCCGCAGCGCGATTAACCAAGTCCGTAAGTGATCGCCGGTCGATGTCAAGCGCAACCACACCTTCGGCCACGGCGGCGTCCAGGTCTCCACGGCGAGCATGGACGATGCCGAGATCTATGCGGGCGTCGGCGACTCGCATGGGGGCGTTGGACGTGCCGTCAGGCCTGGTGTGCATCTGGATCGTCTCACGAGCGTGTTCCTCGGCGCGGGCGTCGTCGGCGAGCCAGGTGTAGCAGGTGGCTGCGTAGAAGACCCATTTGGCGTGGTCGAACACGAAGTGGTGATCGGGGTTATCGGGCATGGGCAGGCGGCCGAGGACGTCGGCGCCGCGGGTCAGTGCGCGATCTGCCTCGCGGCGGTCGCCAATGCGTGCGAGGCCGCGGGCTTCTTGCAAGGTGAGTTGGACCATGGCGCTGGTCTGGCCGGCGACGGCCTGGCCCATACGGGCGGCCGTCACCACATCTTCGTAGCGGCCTTCGACCAGGGCGAACCAGGCTGACATCTCGTGTGCCCACCCCATGAGTTCGCCGTGTCCGACCTGGCGGCCCATCTCGAAGGCGGCTCGGCGGGCGGTCTCGGCTTCCTCTCGCTCTCCCAGGTCGTAGTGCACGCAGCCGAGCAAGGCAGTCAGCCAGCCTGTGATGACCAGCAGCTCGCGGTGCTGGTCAAGGGAGAGGCGCCGCCCAGCAAGCAGCCGGTTGATTTGGGCGAGGCGCTTCTGTGTGCGATCTCGTAGCGTCGCGGCCGGCACGACCGGGTAGGCACGGCAGAGAAGATCGACGGCCTCGGCGAGCGCTTCCAAGGTGCCGGTTCCAACGTCGGATGCTTGGAGCTGCTGGGCGAGTTCCATGGTGCCGTACAGGTCGGCCTCGGCCCGTAGGGCGTCCATCGGCAGGATGGCCGATGCTTCGATGAGGCGGCTGCCCGACTGCTTGTTCTGCGAGAACCCCAATGCCTCCGGCTGCAACCCGGTCAACTGCATCAGTGCCAGCCGGTATGGCGAGCGTGGCCAGCGCACTTCACCGGCTTCCCAGCGTCGGATGCGCTCCTCGTCGCAGGTGAGGCGTTCCGAAATGCCGATTTGTGTGCTGTTGATTCGGTCGGCCATTTCCGCGCGGGTGAGCTGGTGTTCGTTGCGCCAAGCGCGTAGTTGGACATTGGGAATGTTCTCGGGCATCTATGGGCCTTCCTCCCGGCTGGGGGCTCAAGAGGGGGATTAGAGGGGAGCCGTTCGGGGGTCCTGCGTAACTCCTTTTGACGGTGGACTTGCCATCAACCAACACGGTACGTGAAGCGGCCTCCCGGCAGAGGGAACGCCGGATGAATCGAGGAGATGGCGACGGTGACCCGGCCAGACGAGACCAGCGAGACCACGCCCTGCCCCGCATGCCGGGGACGCGGAATCAAGCTGCGCGACTCACGCCGCGCACTCCTCATCGGCAACAGCGATGACGACGAGAGTCCAAGGGGGGAACGGCGGTGTCTCGACTGCCTCGGAAGCGGCCGGGCCGAAGGGAGCGGGAAATGAACTCCGTCATGCAGGCGGCCATGGCTGGCCTCGGACAGCTGGAGGAGGCGAACGCACTGATCCGCCTGCGCGATCGGCTGGCGACGCGTGGTGTCAACGCCGAGCTGCGCGACAACAACAGCGCGTTGATGGTGCATCGGCCGGAGCCGGGGCTGCCAGTGTGGGTGTTCGTCGGGTACGGCGGCGCGTACTACTCGTGGCAGCACGCGGAGAGGCGGCATCCGGTGGATGACGTGGAGGGAGCGGCGGACGTCTTGGCGGCCTACGTCGCCAAGTAGCAGGCGGGCGCGGCGGGGCGGTGACGGCTCCCGTTTCTGGAGGGGGACGGGTGGATCTTTCCCTGTCTCGTCGCGTCTTCCTCTGCCCGGCGGGCGGTCGAGTCCACGCCCTGGGAGGGTCGCCCCCGCGCCCTCCGTCGACCGTCTGCCGGGCCTTTCTGCTTCGGGCCTGTGGATTGGTGTGGACGAGCGGGCTCGGCCAGGATACGCTCAAACTTGGTAAAACAACCTGTCGGGTGCTGGACGGTCAAAATGTCGCTAGAGTCCGTGCCGCCGAAGTATGCGCAGCTTGTGCAGGCCCTTCAACGGCGTATCGAGTCGGGAACCTACCCGCCCGGCTCCATGCTCCCCAGCGAGCACCAGCTCATCCAAGAGTTCAGCGTCTCCCGGCCCACCGTGGTCGCCGCGCTGCGGGTGCTGCGTGAGCAAGGCTGGATCGAATCGCAGCAGGGCAAGGGTCGCTTCGTGCGGGGCCGTCCTGCCATGGCGACGGTGGAGTCCAACCGCCCCGGGCAGGCGTACCTGACCAGCCCGGAGACCGACGCGCCCGGCGAACTGGTCGAGGCCGCCGCCGTGGCGCTGCCCAACCGCGTCGCGGTGCTACTGGAGGCCGAGCCCAAGGGCAAGGCGTTCCTGCGCCGGCGCCTGGTCGTCCGCGAGGGCGAGCCGAGCGAGCTGGTGTCGCTGTGGCTGCCTCTGGAACTGTCGGAGGGTACCGACCTGACCAGCGGTGAGCCGTTGCCTCAGGGCATCCGGCAGCATCTGCGGTCCCGCAAGGGCGTCCGGTTCGATCACATCGTGGAGCAGATCACTGCCCGCATGCCCACCGCCGCCGAGGCCAAGCAGCTCGGCATGCCCAAGAACGTGCCCCTGCTGGCTGTCTTCGGCGCGGTCCGGGACGCCTCCGGCCGGCCGCTGGTCGTGGTAGAGGTACTGCTTCCGGCGGACCGTCACGAGCTGGAAGACGCCTATCCGGTTCGGTAGGGCACGACGACGACCTGGTGCGGGTCCTCGTAGATGACGTTGCCTGGGTCGGCAGCTTCGACGCGCACGCATGCCACCTGGTGGGTGGTGAGGATTTCCAGGTACCCGGTGAGGCGTTCGATGAGGTGGCCGGCCGACGTCTTGAACCATGCGGTGGCCTGCGGGTTGAGATCGCGGTTGTAGATGCGCGGGTCCACGTCGCTGGGGTCGATCAGGTTTGCGTGGTACCAGGCATGGCTGTCGACCCTGAACCGCTCTTCCTCGGATGAAAGTCGTCCGTGTTTGGCAAGCGCGTTGATCAGGCCGAACACGCCGGGATGGACGCCGCGCGCGTTCGGCGTGGGGCTTTGGTACCTGACGTACACCGCGTGGTTCCTCCTTGATCGGCTAGGTGTGTGTCTACCGGATCGGTAAGAGGTTCGTCACTTCGCCAGGGTCACTTGACGTAGCAAGTTTAAGCGGCTTACTCTCGGAGCATCACTTGATAGGTCAAGTGACAGACACTCAGGAAAGGAGAGCCGTATGGCTCTGCAAGGCCCCATCCCCGTCACCTTCGCCATGGTCTTCCCGCATGGCTGCTACATCGTCGGCGAGGTCGAGCCCGTCAAGGACTTCGACGCCTCCGCCGGCGGCCGGTTCGTGCAGGCCCGCGACAAGCAGACCCAAGAGCTGGTCTGGCAGGTCGCGGTCATGGACGGGGACCCGACCCTCAAGCCCGCCCAGAAGACCGTCGCGGTCAAGATCCTCGCCCCGGTGCAGCCGGTACCACCGCAGCCCATGCCGGGCCTGCCGTTCACGCCGGTCGAGTTCGACGGCATGTCCATCACCCCGTACGTCAACGCCGCCGGCCGTCTCGCCTACTCGATCAAGGTCCGCGAGATGCACGCACCCCGCACCACCACCCCGCCCGCTCCCGTGAAGGCCCCGGCCGGAAAGGACGCCAACTGATGACCCGCCGCCGCACCCCGCGTCGCAGCGTGATCCGGCTGGCCACCGGACACACCGTCCGCACGCTCCGCCACCCCTACGGGCACCGTGAGCCGGTGCTGGCGCTCGACTTCGGCGCCACCTCGGTGCTGGTCACCACCAATGGTCCCGTGACCGGTGAGGACGTGGAGTTCGCCCGCCAACTCGCCCACGAGGCCGCCCGCTTCGCCTGGTCGATGGAGCGCGCCTTCCACACCAGGACCGATACCTCCCACACCTACCACCTGCCCGGTCACGCGAAGCAGCAGTTGGCCGCCGGCAAGGCCACCGACCAGACGGCGGCCTGACACGTAGGGCGGGGCCGCCAGAAGCGGCAACTTCCGGCGGCCCCCGATCTTCTCCCTGATCTCACTCACGAGAGGTTCCAAGCATATGTTCAAGCGGCTGCCTGGCGACGAGGCACGCAACCTCGTCGCCACCACGCCCGACACGGCCGTCGTCTTCCGCCCGGCCGTTCTCAAGACCCCTGCTCTGATCACCCTGCTCATCTACGGCTGGCGTTTTCTGGCCGCGCTGGTACGTACGCTGTGGCGCCACCCGGTTGCCTGCGCCGTACCGGTCACGCTCGCTGCCCTCTGGGTCCTGGACGGCTGGCCGCTCGCTGTCTCGGCGCTCGGGCTCGTCGTCCTGGCGTTGCTCTGCTGGGCCTTCATCGCCCGCGATTCGTTCGCCCGGCTCATCGGCTGGCGGCTGCTGGCCTGGTGGCGGCTTATGTCGGTCTATCGCCGTCACTGGCAGGCCGTCATGGACGTCTCCGGGCTGGCCAAGCGCATCAACGGCCTGGCTTACATGCCCCGTCTCGTCAAGGTGCAGTGTGACGGCTGGGCCGACCGCGTCACCGTGCGGATGCTCGACGGGCAGGCCGTCAAGGACTGGACCGACCGCACCGACAACCTCGCCCAAGGTTTCGGTGCCGTCTCCTGCCGAGTCGCGCTCGTCAAAGGCGGCCGGCTGCTGCTGACCTTCCCGCGCAGCGATCCACTCGCGGACCCGATCCCCGCGCTTCCCATCCCGGACGAGCCGTCGGTGGGGCCGGTCGAGATCGGCAAGCAGGAAGACGGTCGGCCCTTGAAGCTCAAGGTCCACGGCACGCACATCCTGATCGCCGGGGCAACCGGGGCCGGCAAGGGCTCGTTCTTGTGGGACACCATCCGCGGGCTTCTCCCTGCCATGCGCGCCGGGCTGGTCGAGATCTGGGCGCTGGACCCCAAGCTGATGGAGCTGTCCTTCGGCCGTGAGCTGTTCCAGGGCCGGTATGCCGCCGACCCGGCCGACTGCGCCGACCTGCTGGACGAGGCCGTCTCGGTGATGCAGAAGCGGGCGGCCCGCTTCTCCGGCGTCCAGCGCTCCCACACGCCGACCGTGGAGGACCCGTTCGTCCTGGTGCTCGTTGACGAGGTGGCGTTCCTGACCGCCTACCAGCCCGACAAGCAGCTCCGCCAGCGCATCTCGGCTGCTCTGGCCACCCTGGCGACGCAAGGCCGCTCCGTGGGTGTCGGGGTTATGGCCGCGCTTCAGGATCCGCGCAAGGAGGTCATGAACATCCGCAACCTGTTCCCCGACAAGATCGCCCTCCGCTTGGACGAGTCCGAACAGGTGGACATGGTCCTCGGCGACGGCGCCCGCGGCCGGGGCGCTCTGGCCGACCACATCTCACCCGTCCCCGAGCTGGGCGCGGGAGCGGCGTACATGCGATTGGAGACCTCCCCCGAACCCGTCCGCGTCCGCGCCGCCTACGTCTCCGACACCGACATCCGCGAGATGGTCGCCGTGTTCACCGAGCGAGGCGAGGCCGCATGACGCTGGCCCACCTCCTCGACGGGCTGCGCTGCTCCGTCTGCCACACCATCAACGCTCTCTGGCTCGACCCGGCCCGCACCCTGATCGAGTGCCGCGAATGCGGCCAGTGCGCCCACGTGACTACCGACGACGGGAGGGCAGCATGACCGATCGCTCCCTACCCCGCGCCATCCGGCAGGCCATGCCGATAGCCCGTGAGGTGGCCGTGGAGGTCGCCAAGCAGTACGGCGTGTGCATCCAGCCCGTCCCACTCAAGCGGCTCGACATCCACACCGGCCGCTGGGAGATCGTGGACGTCCCGTGCGGCGCCACCTTGGACGCCAAGTGCCCGCCGTGCGCCAAGCGCAACCGGCAGCTCCGCATGGCCCAGTGCCGCGAGGGCTGGCACCTCGACCAGGAGCCGGCCATCACACCGGACGACCCCACGGACGAACAGCGGTGGCTGGTCGAGTTCCGCGCCGACCTCCAAGCCCGCCGCGACCAGGCCGCCGCCCTCGGTGAGGACGTCGCCGACTGGGACGCTGCCATCGAGGGAGTGGACGCCGAGATCAACGAGGCGGGCATGCGTGGCAGTGTTCTCGGCCGTACGGCGCCCAAGCGCACCCGTTCGACCAGGCGGCGGCAGGACGCGCCCAACCTGCCCAAGCGCAGGATGACGGCGACGACGCTCGGGCGGACGTTCGAGTCCTCGGACGGCAAGGTCTGCCGGCCGTCGCTGTTCGTCACCCTGACGCTCCCTTCCTACGGCAAGGTCCGCGACGGCGTCCCGGTCGATCCAAAGACCTACGACTACGCGCGAGCGGCCCGCGACGCGCTCCACTTCTCCAAGCTGGTCGATCGCTTCGTGTAGAACCTCCGCCGGGTGGCTGGCTACGTGCAGTACTTCGCCACCGTGGAATCCCAGAAGCGACTGGCCCCGCACCTGCACATGGCGATCCGCGGAACGCTCCCCAGGGCGGAGGTTAAGCAGATCGCCGCCGCGACCTACCACCAGGTGTGGTGGCCACCGCCAACACCGTCGTTTTCGAGGGCGCCCACATGCCCGTCTGGGAGGACGGGGCCGGCTACCTCAACCCCACCACTGGTGAGGTGTTGCCCACGTGGAACGAAGCCCTCGACCAGCTCGACACCGACGAGAACGCCAAGCCCCTGCACGTCATCCGCTTCGGCAACCAGATCGACGTCAAGGGCGTACTCGCCGGCACCCCGGACGCCGACCAGTGCATCCGCTACCTGTCCAAGTACCTGACCAAGAGCCTCGGCGACACCCTCGACACCGGCAACTCCGCCCAGCGCCAACACGCTGCCCGCCTGGTCGAGGCCCTGCGCTTCGAGCCCTGCTCCCCCGCCTGCCCGAACTGGCTCCGCTTCAGCATCCAGCCCAAGGGCGCCAAGCCGGGCATGCTCCCGGGCCGCTGTCGCAGCAAGGCCCACAAGCCCGACCACCTCGGCTACGCCGGCCGCCGCGTCCTGGTCTCCCGCAAGTGGTCCAACAAGACACTCGCCGAACACAAGCAGGACCGCCGCACCTGGGTCCTGGAAGCTCTCGGCCAACCCGACCAACCGGCCGACCCGCACCGCTACATCTGGAAGCCCATCCCCGCCGGCGACTCCAACATGCCACCGCTGGCCATGCGCCTGCTCCGCTCGGTCGCCGAACGGCAACGCTGGCAAACCCACATGGCACAGCTCCAAGCCCAAGCAGACGGGCAAGATCTTTCGGCAACCGACCTTGGGAGGGCTGCCTGATGCCCAACAAACCAGGCAAGCGGCGCTTCGGCAGCATCCGCCAGCTCCCGTCCGGCAGATTCCAGATCCGCTACTCCGGCCCTGACGGCAAGATCCGTCTCGGCGAGAACACGTACGCACGCGAGCGCGACGCCGAAAAGGCGCTCTCCCTGATCGAGGCCAAGATGATCACGGGCGACTGGACCGACCTCAGCGCTCCAAGGTCAAGCTCGGCGACTACGCCGACAAGTGGATCGCCGAACGCACGAACCTCCGCCCACGCACGGTCGAGATCTACAAGGGCCTGCTCAAGCGCTACATCCGCCCTCATCTAGGCGGCATGCCCATCGGCAAGCTCGACACCGCCACGGTCCGCGAATGGCGCGTCCTGCTGCTCGGCAACGGCGTCGGCTCGTCCGAGGTCGCCAAGGCGTACCGCTTCCTGCGGGCGGTGCTCATGACGGCGGCCGACGACCAGATCATCCCGCGCAACCCGTGCCGCATCCGGGGCGCCGGCGAGGAGAAACCGGAAGAACGGCCGGTCCTGACCGTGGCCAAGGTGTTCGAGCTGGCCGACCTCATGCCGGCGCGCCTCCGATCCCTCGTCCTTCTCGCCACCTTCGCCAGCCTGCGCTGGGGCGAAGTCGCGGCCCTGCGCCGGATGGACCTGGACCTCGCAGCCCGGACCGCAGTGTTCGGCAACAGCACGTCGAACTCGACACCGGCGAACTCCTCGTCGGTCCACCCAAGTCCCGCGCCGGAGTCCGTACCGTCGCCATCCCGGAAGCGATCACGCCAGCGCTCCGTGACCACCTCGACCAGTACACAGCCCCAGAACCCGACGCCCTGATCTTCACCGGCTCACGATGCGGCATCCTCCGCCGCAGCAACTTCCGGCGCGCAGCCAAATGGGACGAGAGCACAAGGAAGATCGGCTTCCCGGGCCTGCACTTCCATGACCTCAGACACACTGGCAACACGATCGCCGCCAGCTCAGGCGCGAGCCTCAAAGACCTCATGCAGCGGATGGGACACGACTCCGTCCGCGCCGCACTGATCTACCAGCACAGCACCGCAGAGGCCGACCGCAGGATCGCCGACGCCATGAACGCGAAGATCCAACAAAGCTAATGGCACGCTAATGGCACGAAGCCCCGTTTCCATGATCGGAAACGGGGCTCTTCTCGCAGGTGGGCGGTACTGGGTTCGAACCAGTGACCCCTCGCTTGTAAGGCGAGTGCTCTACCGCTGAGCTAACCGCCCCTGATCGGCACTACACCTTACGACACCAACGGCTCCGATCGCACATCCACCGTCCACCCCGGTCCCAGGTCGGGACGGCCGGCGGCGCGCCAGCCCAGGAGGGCCGCGCCGAGCATGCCGGCGTCCACGCCGAGGGCGGCCGGGTGCAGGGGTGGGGCGTCGCGGAAGGTGAGGCGCTTGACGAGGCGGGTGCGGACGGGGTCCAGGAGGGCGGGGCCGGCCTCGGCCAGTCCTCCACCCAGCACGATCATGGACGGGTCGAGCAGCAGCGTGTACGTGGCCAGCGCCAGCGACAGGGCCTCGACCGCCTCGTCCCACACCTCGATGGCCATCGGGTCGTCGGAGGCGACCACCTGCTCGGCCCGTACGCCTTCCTGGCCCGAGCGGAGGCTGTAACGCCGGCCGACGGAGGCCGCCGAGGCGTACGTCTCCAGGCAGCCGAACTGGCCGCACGCGCACTGCTCGCCGTCGGGGAAGACCGGGATGTGGCCGATCTCGCCGCCCCAGCCGGAGGCGCCGCCGTACGGCTCGCCGTGAACGATCATCGCTCCGGCGATGCCCGTGCCGATGGGCAGGAACAGGAAGTCGGGCACACCGCGCCCGGCGCCGAGGACGCTCTCGGCCAGCCCGCCGGTGCGGACGTCGTGGCCCAGCATGACGGGCACGTCGAGCGGGGTGAAGTCGATCGCGGGGACGTTCTTCCAGCCGAGGTTCGCGGCGTAGAGCGCGGTGTCCGCCGAGACCAGGCCGGGCACGGCCAAGCCGACGCCCGCCGGGTGCCCGTCGCCGGAGGCGGCGAGGTGGCCGATGAAGTCGCGGATGGCGGCGACGACCGCTTCGGGGCCCTGCTCACGGGGGGTGGGGCGTCGCTCGCTCAGCAGCACCGCGCCGGTGTCGTCGACCAGGCCGCCCTTCATGGACGTGCCACCGACGTCGAGCGCCACGACGAACGAACTAGATGCGGACACGGTACGAGACGATAGCGCAGCTCAGTACATGTCCGGAAAGCCCGGGTCAGGTACGGCCGAGCACCCGGTCGAGCGCGGCCTCGACCTCGGCCGACAGCCCGGGCGGCGGCGCCGAGCAGGCGAACTCGCGTGCCCGCGCCATCCGGACCGCGCCGCAGGAACGGCACTCGACCTCGCCCAGCCGGCAGATCAGCGCCGTGGAGCCGCAGGCGCCGCAGGCGTCGAGGTCGAGGTCGTGCAGACGCTGGCAGTCCGGGCAGATGAGAACCTGGGACTCCTGGCGCACGCCGCGCTTCCACGGGCTGGCGCCACGGACGGGGTCCGTCTGCCGGGCCCCGCAGCGGTAGCAGGGCATGCTGTCCCTCCGTCTAGGCGATGTCGGCGAGTGCCTGGATGTAGGCGGCGACGTCGCGTGCCTGCCCGATCGGACTGACCACCGACCAGCGGATCACGCCCTCGCCGTCGATGACGAAGGTACCCCGGCGAGCGTGGCCCCTCTCCTCATCGAAGACACCGTACGCCCGCGCGACCTGTCCGTGTGGCCAGAAATCGGAGAGCAGCGGGAACGCGTAACCCTCCCGATCGGCCCAGGCACGCTGGGCGAAGACCGAGTCGACGGACACGGCCAGCACCTGCGCGTCGGCGGAGAGGTCACGCAGAGCGGCAAGCTCGCTCTGGCACACCCCGCTGAAGGCAAGCGGATAGAAGACCAGCACGACCTTCCTGCCCCGAAGGTCCGACAGCCTCATCGGAGTGCCGTGCTGGTCCTGAAGCTCGAAGTCCGGAGCCTGGGCGCCCACCGCGACCGGATGCGTCATCACGGACGTACATCCTGCCCTACGGTCGCCGCTCGAGCTCCCTAACGCCGGCCCTTGGGCGTCACGAGCCTGGTCCCCGACCAGTCGGGGGCCGCGGAGATGCTGCTGGTCTGCGAGAGACCCGCGGTCGCGGCATCCTCCCCGATGTCGCTCGGCTCCACATGGCCCTCGCGTCCGGCCTTCGGAGTGAGCAACCAGATCTGGCCGCCGTCGGCGAGTGCACGCATGGCATCGCTCAGGACGTCGAAGAGATCTCCGTCGCCGTCACGCCACCAGAGCAGCACCACGTCGACGACGTCGTCGGTCTCCTCGTCCAACAGCTCGTTGCCGGTCAGGTCCTCGATGGAGTCGCGAAGCTCGTCGTCGACGTCCTCGTCCCAACCGATCTCCTGCACCACCTGACCCGGCTTGAGGCCGAGTCGTTCGGCCAGGCCGCGCTCGCCCTGCGCCTGACCCGCGGTCGCGCTCACGTTTATCCCTCCTGCTTGAGTGGCCCCGCTTGTGCGGTTATCGCTTCGGGACAGTCCACACGCTGTGACCCTCAGTCGTCAACGGTCGCCACGGGTACGGCCGTGGTCCACCGATGTCAATCGGCCAGAAACGACAGGCGAATCCGGCGTTGCGCGTTGTCGACATTCAGGTCGACGAGCGCGATCGACTGCCATGTGCCCAGCGCGAGCCGGCCGCCTAACACGGGGACGGTGGCGTACGGCGGGATCATCGCCGGCATGACGTGCGAGCGGCCGTGCCCGCGGGAGCCGTGGGCATGCCGCCACCGGTCGTCGGCGGGCAGGAGGTCGCGCAGCGCGGCGAGCAGGTCGTCGTCGCTGCCCGATCCCAGCTCCATGAGGACCACGCCGGCCGTCGCGTGAGGGACGAAGACGTGCAGCAGCCCGTCCCGGCCCTGCTCTTCCGCGAACGCGGCGCACTCCGCGGTGATGTCGTGCACCGTCTCGCGTGAACCCGTGGCCACGGAAATGATCTGGGATCTCACACGAGAATTCTACTGAGGCACGACGACGGCGTCCGGACCGGGAAAGACCAGCCCGGTGTGCCCGTCGTCGAACCGCACGATGTAGGGCGGGCCGCCGTTGGGGCCCTGCACCTCGAGGATGACCCCGCTCCGGTCCCGTTCGCCCACGGTGTTGCCGTGGACGAGGAGCCGGTCGCCTACCGTCGCATTCATACCTCCACATTCGTACGCCCCGCGCCCCGCGAAAAGAGGCCGCCCGAGCCCGTCCGAAGAGAGAGGCGAATCCTGACCCAACCGTTACGGTCGGGGCCGACACGCCCGGACGACGCCGATCCCGGCGCTTCCGTCACGCGCGCCGTGCCCGGCACCGGCGGGGGCATGGCCGGCGGCCGCCCGGGCCGGCGGCGGCCACCGGCCGGGAAAGGGCCCCGGCCTGCGGTGGGACGCCCCGGAAAAAGGTCACGGAAGGCGTCCGGCTAGACTCGCGCGACGCCCTGAGTCCCCCGCTGGTGACGGCTGTTCTCCTCCGGGGGATACTCCAGACATGAGGGCGAAATTTCCAAGGTTTTCCGGACTTGTTAAATTGACGGCCCAATGTAACCTTGGCCTCGGATTCGTCCTACCATCGGTGGTCTAGGCCACCACTAGCCGCCCTGCCAGCGGGGACGTCTTGGTTACCGGTCAGTAGAGATGCACTTTCTACGACCAGCGACCAGGATGGAAGGCGACCAGACCAGACATCAGTCATCCTCGGAAGGCGAGACCCAGTGGCTTCCGGACGCCAGCGTTTCTCGATCATCAGCGACGGCCTACCCAGCCAGCTGCCTGATGTCGATCCCAGTGAGACCAACGAGTGGCTCGAGTCTCTCGACAACGTCGTCAAGACCGAAGGCCGCACCAGAGCCCGCTACCTCATGCTGCGCATGCTGGAGCGGGCCCGCGAGCACCAGGTCGGCGTGCCGGGCCTGCGCAGCACCGACTACATCAACACGATCCCGCCGGAGCGGGAGCCGTGGTTCCCGGGCGACGAGCACGTCGAGCGGCGCATCCGCGCCTACATCCGCTGGAACGCCGCGGTCATGGTGTCCCGCGCGAACGCCCGGACGAACGTCGGCGGTCACATCGCGACCTACGCCTCCGCCGCGTCGCTCTACGAGGTGGGCTTCAACCACTTCTTCCGCGGCAAGGACCACGGCGAGTCGGGCGACCAGGTCTTCTTCCAGGGCCACGCCGCTCCCGGCATCTACGCGCGCGCCTACCTGGAGGGCCGCCTCAACGAGGCGCAGCTCGACGCGTTCCGGCAGGAGCTGTCGCACGGCTTCCACGGCCTGCCCTCCTACCCGCACCCGCGGTTGATGCCCGACTTCTGGGAGTTCCCGACCGTCTCCATGGGCCTCGGCCCGATCGGCGCGATCTACCAGGCGCGGTTCAACCGCTACCTGCTCAACCGCCAGATCAAGGACACCAGCCGCAGCCACGTCTGGGCGTTCCTCGGCGACGGCGAGATGGACGAGCCCGAGTCGCTCGGCGCGATCGGCCTGGCCGCCCGTGAGGAGCTCGACAACCTCACGTTCGTCATCAACTGCAACCTGCAGCGGCTCGACGGCCCGGTCCGCGGCAACGGCAAGATCATCCAGGAGCTGGAGTCCTACTTCCGGGGCGCCGGCTGGAACGTCATCAAGGTCGTCTGGGGCCGCGACTGGGACCCGCTGCTGGCGGCCGACGTCGACGGTGTCCTGGTCAACCAGATGAACACCACGCCCGACGGGCAGTTCCAGACCTACTCGGTCGAATCGGGCGGCTACATCCGCGACAACTTCTTCGGTGGCGACCCGCGCCTGCGCAAGATGGTCGAGCACCTCAGCGACGACGACATCCGCAAGCTGTCGCGCGGCGGTCACGACTACCACAAGGTCTACGCGGCGTTCAAGGCGGCCCGCGAGCACGTCGGCCAGCCGACCGTCATCCTCGCCCAGACCATCAAGGGCTGGACCCTGGGCAAGGACTTCGAGGCCCGCAACGCCACGCACCAGATGAAGAAGCTCACCAAGGCCGAGCTGAAGGAGTTCCGCGACCGGCTCTACCTGCCGATCCCCGACTCCGCGCTCGAAGGTGACCTGCCGCCCTACTACCACCCGGGCGAGAACGACGCCGAGATCCAGTACATGAAGGAGCGCCGCGCGGCCCTCGGCGGCGTGCTGCCCAAGCGCGTCGTGCGCGCCAAGCCGGTCAAGCTCCCCGCCGACTCGGTCTACGACCAGTTCGGCAAGGGCTCGGGCAAGCAGCAGGTCGCCACCACGATGGCGTTCGTGCGCCTGCTGAAGGACCTCATGCGCGACAAGGAGATCGGCCACCGGTTCGTGCCGATCATCCCCGACGAGGCCCGGACCTTCGGCCTCGACGCGATGTTCCCGACGGCCAAGATCTACTCTCCGCACGGCCAGACGTACGAGGCCGTCGACAGGGAGCTGCTGCTGTCGTACAAGGAGTCGACCGAGGGCCAGATCCTGCACGAGGGCATCAGCGAGTCGGGCTCGATGGCCTCGGCGATCGCGGCGGGCACCTCGTACGCCACGCACGGCGAGCACATGATCCCGATCTACATCTTCTACTCGATGTTCGGCTGGCAGCGCACCGGCGACTCGATGTGGCAGATGGGCGACCAGATGGGCCGCGGCTTCCTGCTGGGCGCCACCGCCGGCCGCACCACGCTCAACGGCGAGGGCCTGCAGCACGAGGACGGCCACACGCCGCTCATCGCCTCGACCAACCCGGCGGCGGTGTCCTACGACCCGTCGTGGGCGTTCGAGATCGCGCACATCGTCAAGGACGGTCTGCGCCGGATGTACGGCGACCAGCCCGAGGACGTCTTCTACTACCTCACCGTCTACAACGAGCCCTACCAGCAGCCGCCGCAGCCGGCCGACCTCGACGTGCAGAGCCTGCTCAAGGGCCTGTACAAGTTCGCCGAAGGCCCCGCGACGCAGGGCCCGAAGGCCAACATCCTGGCCTCCGGCGTGGCCGGGCCGTGGGCGATGGAGGCCCAGCGGATGCTGGCCGAGGACTGGGGCGTGTCGGCCGCGGTGTGGTCGGCGACCTCCTGGACGGAGCTGCGGCGCGAGGCGCTGGCGTGCGACGAGCACAACCTCCTCAACCCCGACGCCGAGAAGCGCGTCCCGTTCGTGACCCAGGCGCTCTCGCAGGCGCAGGGCCCGTTCGTGGGCGTCAGCGACTACATGAAGGCCGTCCAGGACCAGATCGCCCAGTGGGTTCCGGGTGACTGGTCGTCGCTCGGCACCGACGGGTTCGGCCTGTCCGACACCCGTTCGGCGCTGCGCCGCCACTTCCACGTCGATGCCGCGTCGATCACGCTGGCCGTGCTCACCAGCCTGGTCAAGCGGGGCGAGCTCGACGGCGAGGTGCTGCGCGAGGCGATCGCCCGCTACCACCTCAAGAACGGCGTGACCGAGGCCGGTGGCGCCGAGAGCAACGACACCCAGTCGATGGGCGTCTGACAGGCACACGGATCAGGGTGCCCGCCGCGAGGCTCGCGGGGGGGCACCCTTTCCGCGTAAAAGAACCACGGCGCGGTACGTGCCGCCACAACCCTCTTGGCGCGATCTCACGTATTGTGGGCACTACTTCCCCCGGAAACATCTAGGGGGAAGTTTCATGCGTCATGTCCTTGCCGTTGTCACGCTGAGCGTGTCCGCCATGGCCTGCGCCGGCACGGCGAAGCCCGACACCGATCCCAAGGGCACCGTCCCACCCATCGCCTGGGGCCCCTGCACGGACATCAAGCGGCCTGACGGCCAGCCGCCCGCCCGGCAGGACCCGAACGTCCGCTGCGCGAAGCTGGCCGTGCCGCTCGACTACGCCAACCCCGACGCCGGCACGCTCCAGCTCGCGTTGATCAAGGTGGCGGCCACGGACCCGAGCCGGCGGCTGGGCTCGCTGGTGTTCAACTTCGGCGGCCCCGGCGGCTCGGGCGTCGACACCCTGGACCAGGCCGCCAAGTCGTTCGCGACGCTGCGCGCCCGCTACGACCTGATCAGCTTCGACCCACGTGGCGTGGAACGCAGCGCCGGCGTGCGCTGCGGCACCGGCGCCGACATGGACCGGTGGCTGTCGCTCAACACGCTGCCCGCCAACCGGCGCACGCGCGCGGCCAGCACGGCGGCCAACCGCGAGTTCGCCCGGCTGTGCCAGCGCGACTCCGGCCGGGTCCTGCCGTACGTGGGCACCGTCAACGCCGCCCGCGACATGGACCGGCTGCGCGCCGCGCTGGGCGACGCGAAGCTCAACTACCTCGGCATGTCGTACGGCACGCACCTCGGGGCCGTCTACGCCACCATGTTCCCCAAGAACGTGGGCCGCATGGTGCTCGACGCCCCGCTCGACCCCACGGTCACCTTCCGCGAGCGCACCCTGGCCCAGACGCGCGGGTTCCAGGACGCCTACCGCAGCTTCCTGCGCTGGTGCGTCAAGGAGGGCTGTGAGATCGGCAGGACCACGCAGGCCGCCAACGCCGGCGTCGACCGCCTGATGAACCGGCTGGTCAAGAAGCCGCTGCCGGTCACCGGCCGCCAGCTCACCCAGGGCCTGGCCTCCACCGGCGTGGCCGCCGCGCTCTACTCCGAGCTGTCGTGGCCGTTCCTGGAGAAGGCGCTCAGCCAGGCGATCAAGGGCCGGGGCGAGACCCTGATGTACCTGGCCGACTCCTACACCGGCCGCAACCCCGACGGCACCTACTCCACGCAGATGTCCAGCTTCCCGGCGATCACCTGCGTCGACACCGCCGAACGGCCCGGCGAGGCGCAGCTGGAGGGCACCTGGCAGGCCGCGCTGCGCATCTCGCCGCTGTTCGGCAGCGAGGGTTCGGGCGGGCTCTGCAGCATCTGGCCGGCCCGCGGCAGCAACGAGGCCAAGGAGGTGGACGCCACCGGGTCCGCCCCGATCGTGGTCGTCGGCGGCAAGGGCGACCCCGCCACGCCGTACCAGTGGGCGCCCAGGCTGACCAGGCAGCTCAAGACCGCCACGCTCGTCACCTACGAGGGCGAGGGGCACGGCGCCTACTCCTCGGGCAGCGCCTGCATCCGGCGGGCCGTCGATGGCTACCTGCTCGACGGCAAGGTGCCGGGCCGCAACGCGAGCTGCCCGGCCGCCTGACCGCCGTCCGCACCGGTCCCGGGGCCACGCGCCCCGGGACCGGCGACATGGCGCGATCGGCCGCGCGAGGCGGTCGGCGCATGACGCGATCGGCCGCGTGACGCGGTCGGTGGCGTGGCCTAATGTCGATCAGGTGAGCGCCGACAGCAGACCCACCGACATCTCGCCCTCGGCCGGCCCCGCCGAGACTCATCTGATCCGCATCCGCGACGAGACCGCTCGCCTGGCCGAGTTGCTCGCCGGGGCCGATCCCGGCACGCCGGTGCCCACGTGCCCCGGCTGGACGCTCTCCGACCTGGTCACCCACGTGGGCTCCACGCACCGGTGGGTGATCCACATTTTCCGGCACCGTCTCCAGGAGCGGATCTGGTCGCGCGAGGTGCCCAACGGGCTCGCCGAGGGCCAGAGCGGCGATCCCGCCTGGCTCGCGGACGGCGCCGGCAGCCTGCTGGCCACGCTCCGCTCGACCGACCCTGACCTGCCGGTGTGGACGTGGGGCCACGGCCGCTCGGCCGCGTGGTGGACCCGCCGGATGGCCTACGAGGCGCTGGTGCACCGCATCGACGCCGAGCTCGCCCTCGGCGTCGAACCGGACGTGCCCCCGGCCGTGGCTCTCGACGCGATCGACGAGCTGCTCACCAACCTGCCGTACGCCCGATGGGTCACCCACCGGCTGGCGGAGCTGGACGCGGCGGGCGCCACCCTCCACCTGCACGCGACCGACCCCGGCCCGCACGACCACCCCACGGAGGCGGGCCCTCCTCGCGGCGGCTTCGGCGGCGACGTCTCACCCGGTGAGGGCACGCAGTCGGGCATCACGGGCGAATGGACTCTCACCCAGGGCGCCGACGGGGCGCTCACCTGCGTCCACGGGCATGACAAGGCCGACGTCGCGGTCCGCGGCCCGGCCAAGGATCTGCTCCTGATGGTGTACGGCCGGCGCTTCGCCGACACTCTCACCGTTCACGGCGACCGCGCCTTCCTGGACCGTTGGCTGGAGAAGGCCGCCCTCTGACGCCCCCGCCCACCCGCCGGTGCTGTCACGGACGACCGACCCCACACGACCACTTGGGCGGGCGACCGGCCGGTGCGTACGCTCGACATGCAGCACCTGCACGCCCGCCTGACCCCACGGGACCACCGGACCCACACGACCACCGGACCCGGGCCCACGGCACTGGACAAGCGGTCGCCCTTCCCACGCGCCCGGAAACGTGGTTCCGGGACTGTGGTCCGGGACCGGGATATCGGCGCCGGGGCTCGGGGGCGGAACATCGGCCCCGAGATTTCGGGGCCGGAACCTGGACGCGCCGCCGCTCGGCGGTCGGCGGCGAGTCCAGGACGGGGGCCGCGGGTGACGCGGCCCGGTGCACGGGTCCGTCATCGAACCCGTGCGGGCGGGACCCCGGCCGGCGGGGAAGGCGCCGGCGCGGGCCCCACCCCGGTCAGGACCTCCGGTGGAAGATTCCGAAAAGGCTGCCCGACGTGTCGCGAAGGTAGGCGAAGTCGGTGCCGGCGCCGTCGTCGATGACTTTCATGACGACCTTGCCGCCGAGCTCCTCCGTCTGGCGGCAGGTCTCCTCGACGTCGGCCACATGCACGTGGAAGACCGCGTGGTCGGGGAACTCACCCCGGGTGTTGAACAGGCCACCCACCGGGCCCTCGCCACCGGGGTGCCCGATCAGCCGATAGTCGAGCGGGCCCTCGTCGCGGACGAAGGTCCAGCCGAACAACCCGCCGAAGAAGCGCTCGGCGCTCTCAGGGTCGGCCGTCGCCACCTCGAACCAGGTCACCGTGTTGTTCATCGTTTCCTCACTTTCTCGAACAGGACAACGATCCAACGGCGAGGCGACAACCCTATGTCGGTGTTTCCTCTTGACTTGTGGAACAAATGTGCTCAATCAAGGACAGCCCCCTGGACGATCAACTCGGGGGCGTCCGTGGCGAACCTCTCGACGGGCCGGTCGGGACAGCGCTCCTCGGTGACCGCCGCGCCGGCGATGCGATCGAGCCGGAAGACGCGCACGTCGCCGCGCAGGCGGCACCAGGCCACGAGATACCAGAAGCCGCCCCGCCCGCCCAGGAACACCCCCGGCTCCACCTCGCGCGAGGTGAGCGCCCCCTTGGCGTCGGCGTAGTCGAGCTTGAGCACCCGGCGGCGCAGCAGCGCCTCCTCGATCGCGCGCTGCACGCCCTCGGCGCCCAGCGGCCGCGCGGCGCCGCCCGGCTCGGCGATCAGCTGGACCCTGCGCGCCAGCTCCCTGGCCAGCTCGCCCTCCCGGCCCGGCATGGCCGCCACCACCTTGCGTAACGCGCTGCGCGCCTGCCTGCCGAACGGCTGGTCGCCCGCCCGGCTGAGCGCCACGGCGATCGCCACCGCCTCCGCGGGGGTGAAGTTGAGCGGCGGGAGCGACATCCGCTTGTCGAGGGCGTAGCCGCCCCTGCGCCCAGGCTCGGCGTAGATCGGCACTCCCGACTCCTGCAGCGCGACGATGTCGCGCTCGATGGTGCGGACGCTCACCTCGAACCGCTCGGCGAGCTCGCGCGCGGAGCGGCAGCGTGGGGAGATCGCGCGGAGGTCCTCGACGAGCGCGTACAGCCGGTCGGTACGGTTCACAGTCCGGACGGTACGCTCGGCCACCGACAATCGCGCGCCCCGCCCGGCCAGGGCCACCGGCCCGTCACCACCGCGCCACCCCTGTCTGACCGCCTCGCCAGTTCGCCACTCGCCCTCTCCCGCCCACCGCTTCGCCGATCTCCCCTGCGCCCTCCCCCGCGGCCACGCGCCGACACCAGAGCCCGCCACGGACCGGCCTCCCGGACACCGACACCCGCCAGGACGGCCGCCCCGGACACCGGCGCCCGCCATGGACCGGCCGCTCCGCACCCCGGTGCCCACCGCAGACCGTCCGCCCCGGACCCCACAGCTCACCGTTAGACCGCCCGCGCCCAGCGCCAGAACCGGCAGACCGTCCCCCCAGAGCCGGGTGGAAGATTCATCGACCTCACTCGCGGAGGCCCGCGCCCCGGCGGCGAGGGCGGTGCGCCGGGGCTTCCTCCGGCCCCGTGTCCCGGGGCGTCAGCGGCGGGCGGTCCAGGCGAGGAGGTCGGCGAGGGGCCAGGTGTTGACGACGCGCTCCGCCGGGATCCCGCACAGCGCCACCCGTTCGCAGCCGAACCGCTGCCAGTCGAGCTGCCCCGGCGCGTGCGCGTCGGAGTCGATCGCGAAGTGGCACCCCGTCTCGTACGCCAGCCGCAGCAGCCGCTTGGGCGGGTCGAGCCGGTCGGGCCGGGAGTTGACCTCCACGGCCACGCCGAAGCGGCGGCACGCCTCGAAGACCACCTCGGCGTCGAACTCCGACTCGGGCCGCCGCCCGCCCCGCCTGCCGTCGCCGCGTACGACACGCCCGGTGCAGTGGCCGAGCACGTCGACGTCGGGGTCGGCGATCGCGGTCACCATGCGGCGGGTCATCTCCTCGCGCTCCATGCGCAGCTTGGAGTGGACGCTGGCCACGACGACGTCGAGCCGGCGCAGCAGCGCGGGCTCCTGGTCGAGCGTGCCGTCGGGGTTGATGTCGACCTCGATGCCGGTCAGGATCCTGAACGGGGCGAGGTGCTCGTTGAGCCGGGCCACCTCGTCGAGCTGGCGGCGCAGCCGGTCGGGCGGCAGTCCGCGGGCGACGGTCAGGCGCGGCGAGTGGTCGGTCAGCGCCCAGTAGTCGTGGCCGAGCGCGCGGGCCGTCTCGGCCATCTCCTCGATCGGCGAGCCGCCGTCGGACCAGTCGGAGTGGCTGTGCAGGTCGCCGCGGAGCGCGGTGCGCAGCGCGGCCGTCTCCTCGTCCAGGTCGGCGCCGGCGGTGTCGCGCAGCCGGCGCAGGTAGGTGGGCACCTGCCCGGCGAGCGCCTCGCTGATCACCAGGGCGGTGACCTTGCCGATGCCGGGCAGGCCGGGCAGTCCGCCGGAGCCGGCGAGCCGTTCCAGCTCGCCGGGCGGCAGGTCGCCGACCACGGCGGAGGCGCGACGGAAGGCGCGCACGCGGTAGGTCGGCTCCCCCGCGCGCTCCAGCAGGAAGGCGATCTCGCGCAGCGCTTCGTCGGGCGTCATGGGGAACTCCTACCCCCTCGGCGTTCGTCCTTTTTGCAGATTGATGCGGCAGGAACGTCACCGATATGCTGTTCGGCCAATGAGAGCAGGAGCTTGATGGCGCAACCCAAACCTTCCGGTCAGCAGCAGAAGCCCTCCGGCAAATCCTCCAAGATCATCACGCTGTCGGTCATCGGCGTGGTGTCGCTCATGGTGGTGGGGTTCTGCTCGGCCGTCCAGGACGACGAGGTCGAGGCCGACTGCGTCAACCTGGAGATGCAGCTGCCCGACGGCACCTACGAGGTCGTGGACGACGAATACTGCGACGACGACGGGGGCCACACCGCCTTCTACCGCGGCTCTCACGGCGCCTACACCTGGTACTACGGCGGCAACCGGGTCGGCACCCGCGTGGGCAAGGGCACCACCCTCCGCCCCTCCGACGTGGAGATCAACTCCCGCAGCGGCAAGTCGATCCAGCGCGGCGGCTTCGGCAGCAAGTCCAGCAGCGGGGGCTGACGGGTGCGACGCGAGCGCGGGGCGCCCCGGCCCGGCTGGGAAAAGATCATCGAGAGTCAGGGGCTGGCCTACCACCGGGCCGCCCATCCCGAGGGACTGAGCCGCCCCTACTGGGACGAGTCCGTCCATTACGTGTTCTCCATGGACGAGGTGGATGCGCTGGAGGCGCAGGTCGAGGAGCTGCACGAGATGTGCCTGCGCGCCGCCGGACACGTCGTCGAGACCGGCCGCTTCGCCGAGTTCGCCATCCCGGAGTGGGCCGCCGAGGACGTCGCCCGGTCGTGGGAGCGCCGCGACCCCCACCTGTACGGCCGCTTCGACCTGCGCTACGACGGCACGGGCCCGGCCAA
Organism: Nonomuraea indica; assembly: GCF_002850745.1. Lineage (GTDB taxonomy): Bacteria > Actinomycetota > Actinomycetes > Streptosporangiales > Streptosporangiaceae > Nonomuraea > Nonomuraea indica. The sequence continues at coordinate 130,114 of NZ_KZ559475.1, read as the reverse complement.
GCTGCTGGAGTACAACGCCGACACGCCGACCTCGCTGCTGGAGTCGTCGGTCGTCCAGTGGTTCTGGCTGAAGGACACCCACCCCGACGACGACCAGTGGAACTCCGTCCACGAGCGGCTCATCGACCGCTGGTCGGCGATGACGCTGCCGCCCGGCCCCACCCACTTCTCCTGGACCAACATGGACGAGACGGGCGAGGAGGCGATGACGCTGGCCTACCTGCAGGAGACCGCCGACCAGGCGGGGCTGCACACGGTCGCCATCGCCATGGAGGACATCGGCTGGGACTCCCTCAACCGTCGCTTCGTCGACGTGGAGGAGCGGATGATCCGCTCGGTGTTCAAGCTCTACCCGTGGGAGTGGATGCTCGCCGACCCGTTCGGACGGCACGCCGTGCGGCACGCGACCTGGATCGAGCCGCTGTGGAAGGCACTGCTGTCCAACAAGGCGCTGCTGGCGATCCTGTGGGAGCTGTATCCCGGGCACCCGAACCTGCTGCCCGCCTACCTCGACGGGCCCCGCGACCTGACCTCCTACATCGCCAAGCCGCTGCTGGGCCGGGAGGGCGCCTCGATGCGGATCGTCACCCCGGACGGCGGCCAGGAGACGCCCGGCTCCTACGGCCGGGAGGGGTACGTCCACCAGGCGTTCGACGCGCTGCCTGACTTCGACGGCCAGCGCCCCGTGCTCGGCGCGTGGATGGTCGCCGACGAGCCGGCCGGGCTGGGCATCAGAGAGACCTCCGGACTCATCACCGACGACACTTCCTCCTTCGTACCTCACCGAATCGAGCGACCATGACCCTGCTGGAAACCCTTCTGCGCGGCTCGGGTGCCATCGCCGCGTACGCCGCCGTCGGCGTGATCCTGATGATCATCGGCTTCTACGTGATCGATCTGGCCACCCCGGGCAAGCTCAGCTCGATCATCCGCAGCGAGCGCAACCCCAACGCGACGCTGCTGGCCACCTCGGCGCTGGCCGCCGTGGGGCTCATCGTGGCGGCGTCGATCTGGTCGTCGGGCGGCAGGCTGGCCGAGGGCCTGGCGGGCACCGCGGTGTTCGGCCTGGTCGGCATCGTCGTGCAGACGGTCGCGATGCTCGCCTTCGACAAGGTGGTCGGCATCTCGGTGCGCGAGCTGGTCAAGGAGCCGGAGCTGCAGCCGGGCGCGCGGCTGCTCGCCGTCACCCACCTGGCGATCGGCCTGATCACCGCCGTCGCCGTCATCTGAGCACCAGCGCAGCCGTACGATCGCGCCGCCGTACGTGTCCGGAGCGGCCCGTTCGGTACGGGCGCGGGCGCGCTCCGCGTGGCCTGCGGGACCGGTCACCTGCGGGACCTGGCAGGCTAGAGGCGTGACAGACCGGACCCGGGAGGACACCACACGCAGGCTGGAGCGGGCCATGGGCTCGCTCGGCACGGCGGCGATGGCCCGCATGGACGACCAGCTGCCCTGGTTCCGCGCGCTCAGCGCCGAGGACCGCTCATGGGTGGGCCTGGTGGCCCAGGCGGGCATCGCGGCCTTCGTCGAGTGGTTCCAGCACGCGGGCGAGGACCGGCCGACGCCCAGCATCGAGTTCTTCGGCACGGCGCCGCGCGAGCTCAAGCGCTCCATCTCGCTCCAGCAGACCGTGGACATCGTCCGGATCGTGGTGGAGGTGGTGGAGGCGCAGACGGACGAGCTGGCCGCGCCGGGCGGCGAGGACCAGCTCCAGCAGGCCATGCTGCGCTACACCCGTGACGTGGCCTTCGCCGCCGCGCAGGTCTACGCGCGCGAGGCCGAGGCGCGCGGCTCCTGGGACTCCCGGCTGGAGGCCCTCATCGTGGACGCGCTGGTGCGGGGCGAGGTGGACGACGGCCTCCACTCGTGGGCGGCGGCGCTCGGCTGGACCTCCGCCCCCGTGGTCGTGATCGCCGGCCACGCCCCCGACGACGACCCGCGCGCGGTGATCGACGGGCTGCGCGAGAAGGGCCGGCGCATCGGCATGGACCTGCTCGCCGGGGTGCAGGCCGACCGGCTCATCGTGATCGTGGGCGGCGCCGACAGCGTCCAGCACGCCGCGCGGCAGGTCGTGGCGCGCTTCGGGCCGGGGCCCATCGTCATCGGCCCCGAGGTGCCCGACCTGCACGCCGCCGCCCGTTCCGCCAGGGCCGCCCTGGCGGGACTGAAGGCGTCGGCCGGCTGGCCCGACGCGCCACGTCCCGTGCACGCCGACGACCTGCTGGCCGAGCGGGCGCTGGACGGCGACGAGGACGCCAGGGAGCAGCTCGTCGAGAACGTCTACCTGCCGCTGGCCGGCACGCCGCTGCTCGACACGCTGGCCACCTACCTGGAGCAGGGCACCTCGCTGGAGGCCACGGCCCGGCTGCTGTTCGTCCACCCGAACACGGTCCGCTACCGCCTGAAGAAGATCACCGAGCTGACCGGCTACCAGCCGACCGAGGGCCGCTCCGCCTTCACGCTGCAGGTCGGGCTCATCCTCGGCCGGCTCGCCGAATCGGCCGCGTCGTGGCGGTCGCTCACGTAGTCCACCGAACCACTGTGGAGAACCTACAAAAGACCTTGGACAAAGTTCGTACGCTTCCTTATCCGCGTGTCGGACCTCTACAGGGCAGGGTTGATTTCGTGCTTGCAATCGTCGCGCCGGGCCAAGGCGCCCAGACTCCAGGTTTCCTGACGCCCTGGCTCGAGGTGCCCGGCTTCGCCGACCGGCTCGCCGGCTGGTCCGAGGTCACCGGCCTCGACCTGATCGCCTACGGCACCACCGCGGGCGCCGACGAGATCCGCGACACGGCCGTGGCCCAGCCGCTGCTGGTGGCCGCCGCGCTCGCCTCGGCCGAGGCGCTCGGCGTCACGCCGGGCGTGCTGGCCGGGCACAGCGTGGGCGAGTTCGCCGCCGCCGCGCTGTCCGGGGCGCTGACCGCCGAGCAGGCGCTGAGCCTCGTCAGGGAGCGTGCCCAGGCCATGGCCAAGGCGGCCGCCGTCGCCGAGACCGGCATGACCGCGGTGCTGGGCGGCGTCGAGGCCGACGTGCTGGCCGCCGTGGAGCGCCACGGCCTGACCCCCGCCAACATCAACGGCGCCGGCCAGATCGTCGCCGGCGGCACCCTGGAGCAGCTCGCCGCGTTCAAGGACGACGCCCCGGCGCGCGCCCGGCTCATACCGCTGTCCGTGGCGGGCGCCTTCCACACGGCCCACATGGCCCCGGCCGTCGCGCATCTGCGCGAGGCGGCCGCCGCCGTCACACCCGCCGACCCCGCGGTCACGCTGCTGTCCAACGCCGACGGCGAGGCCGTGACCAGCGGAGCCGACCTCCTCCAGCGGCTGGTCGGGCAGGTCAGCAGCCCCGTCCGGTGGGACCTGTGCATGGCCGCCATGGCCGACCGGGGCGTCACCGCGATCATCGAGCTGCTGCCCGGCGGCACCCTGACCGGCCTGGCCAAGCGCGGGCTGCGGGGCGTGGCCACCGTCGCGCTGAAGACCCCCGACGACCTCGACGCTGCCAGGGAGCTGACCAAGTGAGGATTCCCGACGTCGCCTCCGGCGCGAAGGTGCTGGCCTTCGGCCACTACCAGCCGGCCACCATCGTCACCAACGACGACCTGGCCAAGACCATGGACACCAACGACGAGTGGATCCAGTCGCGGGTCGGCATCAAGGAGCGCCGCATCGCCCCGGAGGGCGAGACGGTCGAGGACATGGCCGTGCAGGCCGGCGGCAAGGCGCTGGCGGCGAGCGGGCTGTCGGCCGCCGACGTCGACCTGGTGATCGTGGCGACCTGCACGCTGGAGAGCCAGATCCCCAACGCCGCCGCCGTCGTCGCGCACCGCCTCGGCATCCAGTCCCCCGGCGCGTTCGACGTCAACGCCGCCTGTGCCGGGTTCTGCTACGCGCTCGCCACCGCCAGCGCCGCCGTCCGCGGCGGTGCCGCGCGCAACGTGCTCGTCATCGGGTCGGAGAAGCTGTCGCAGTGGATCGACTGGACCGACCGGGCGACCGCTGTGATCTTCGCCGACGGCGCGGGCGCCGCCGTGGTCACCGCGTCCGACACGCCGGGGATCGGCCCGGTCGTGTGGGGCAGCGCCGGCGACAGGTCTGACGCGATCATCATCAACGACCGCGACAGCTTCCTGCACCAGGAGGGCCAGACCGTCTTCCGCTGGGCCACCACCGCGCTGCACCCGGTGGCCAAGGAGGCCTGCGAACGTGCCGGCGTCGACCCGTCACAGCTGGCCGCGTTCGTGCCGCACCAGGCCAACCTGCGCATCATCGAAGCCATCGCGCGCAAGCTCGGCGCCGACAACGCCGTCATCGCGCGTGACATCGTCACCGCCGGCAACACCTCCGCCGCGTCCATCCCGCTCGCGCTGTCGCGCATGCTGGAGCGCGGCGAGGTCCGCTCGGGCGACCTCGTGCTCGCCCTGGGCTTCGGCGCCGGCCTGACCTACGCGGGCCAAGTGATCGAGATTCCGTAGGATCCGGTACGGCTCACGCCGCACCCTCAGCTCGTACGGCGTGAGCCGTACCGAACCAGCAGAAACCGAAGGAGAACCAACGACATGGCTGCCACCGAGCAGGAGATCCTCGCGGGCCTCGGCAAGATCATCAACGAGATCACCGGCATTCCGGCCGGCGAGGTGACCCCGGACAAGAGCTTCGTGGACGACCTCGACATCGACTCGCTGTCCATGGTCGAGATCGCCGTGGCCGCCCAGGACGAGTTCGGCGTCGAGATTCCCGACGACCAGCTGAAGAACCTCAAGACGGTCCAGGACGTCCTCAACTTCATCAAGAACTAGCGGCCCGGGCCCCTCGCGGGCCGGACCGCCGAACGACCCTCAGATCGACAAGGAGCGCGAAAACGTGAGTGCGAACCGGGTACGTGTCGTCGTCACCGGGCTTGGCGCGACGACGCCCGTCGGTGGAGACGTCACCTCGACCTGGTCGGCGCTCCTCGCCGGTCAGTCGGGCATCAAGACGATCACCGAGGACTGGGTCGACACCGTCCCCGTGAAGTTCGCGGGGACGGCCGCCGTCGACCCGGCCGAGGTGCTTCCCAGGCCGGAGGCGCGCCGGCTCGACCGCAGCGAGCAGTTCGCGATGGTCGCGGCCCGCGAGGCCTGGCAGGACGCGGGCGCCCCCGAGGTGGCGCCCGAGCGGCTCGGCGTCGTGGTGTCCAGCGGCATCGGCGGCATCAACACCACGCTGTCGGCCTACGACACCTACAAGGAGCGCGGCTGGAACCGCCTGTCGCCCTTCACCGTGCCGATGCTCATGCCCAACGGCCCGGCCGCCTGGATCGGCCTCGACCGGGGCGCCCAGGCGGGCGTGCACGCGACGGTGTCCGCCTGCGCCTCCGGCGCGGAGGCCATCGGCTACGCGATGGACATGATCAGGGCCGGCCGCGCCGACGTGGTCGTGGCGGGCGGCACCGAGGCCGCGATCCACGGGCTCAACGTCGCGGCCTTCGCCGCCGCGCGGGCCATGTCCACCCGCAACGACGACCCCGCCGGGGCCTCGCGGCCGTGGGACCGCGACCGCGACGGGTTCGTGCTCGGTGAGGGCGCCGGCATCGTCGTGCTGGAGTCCGAGGAGCACGCCCGGGCGCGCGGCGCCAGGATCTACGCCTACGCCGCCGGCGTCGGCTACTCCGCCGACTCCCACCACATCACCCAGCCGGAGCCCGAGGGCCGCGGCGTCATCATGGCGATGACCCAGGCGCTCACCGACGCCGGCCTCACCGGGCTCGACGTCAAGCACGTCAACGCGCACGCCACCTCGACCCCCGCCGGGGACGTCATCGAGGTGCAGGCGGTCGCCAAGGCCATCGGCACCCACCCGCTCGTCACCTCGACCAAGTCGATGACGGGTCACCTGCTGGGCGGCGCGGGCGGCATCGAGTCCGTCTTCACGATCAAGGCGCTGTACGACCGGATCGTGCCGGCGACCATCAACCTCGACAACCCCGATGACGGCATCGAGGTGGACCTGGTCCACGGGGACAACCGCCGGCTGCCCGACGGCGACGTCGCCGCGCTCAACAACTCGTTCGGCTTCGGCGGGCACAACGTGGCAGTCGTCTTCAAGGGGGCCTGACGCCCGTGCTCGACAACCGGGCGGCGCCGGCGGGCTCCGGCGTCGAGCCCGCCGACCCCCGTGATCCGGTCGTCCGCCTGACCGCGCTGCTCGACGACGACTCGCTGCGGCTGATCACTCCCCAGGACAAGAGCGGCGCGCTCGCCGCCATGGGCCGCGTCGAGGGTGTGCCCGTCGTCGCGTTCTGCAGTGACGCCCGCTTCCAGGGCGGCGCGATGGGCAGCGAGGGCTGCGAGCACATCGTGCACGCCTACGACGTGGCCGTCCGCGAACGGGTGCCGATCATCGGGATCTGGCACTCCGGCGGTGCGCGACTCGCCGAAGGCGTCGAGTCGCTGCACGCCGTCGGCCGGGTCTTCGCCGCCATGACCAAGGCCTCCGGCGTCGTCCCGCAGCTCTCCGTGGTCGTCGGCGCGGCCGCCGGCGGCGCCGCCTACGGCCCGGCGCTCACCGACCTGGTGATCCTGGCCGAATCCGGCCGCATCTTCGTCACCGGCCCCGACGTGGTCCGCAGCGTCACCGGCGAGGACGTCGACAGCGCCGCGCTGGGCGGCCCCGAGCCGCACAGCAAGCGCAGCGGCGTCGTGCACGTCGTCACCAGGACCGAGGCCGACGCGCTGCTCACCGCGCGCCGGCTCGCCGTGCTCCTCGGCCACCAGGGCCGGGTGCGCGTCCCCGACGTGGCGGAGGTCGACTTCTCCAGCCTGCTGCCCGAGTCGGCACGCCGCGCCTACGACGTCAAGCCGCTGGTCAACGGCCTGCTCGACGAGCAGGGCGTCGAGCTGCACCCCAAGTGGGCGCCCAACATCGTCACCACCCTCGGCCGCCTCGGCGGCCGGACGGTCGGCGTGATCGCCAACAACCCGTTGCGGCTCGGCGGCTGCCTCGACGCCACCTCCGCCGAGAAGGCCGCCCGGTTCGTGCGCATGTGCGACGCGTTCGGGGTGCCGCTGGTGGTCCTCGTGGACGTGCCGGGCTACCTGCCGGGCGTCGGCCAGGAGCACGACGGCGTGGTGCGGCGCGGCGCCAAGCTGCTGCACGCGTTCGCCGAGGCGTCGGTGCCACGGGTCACGCTGGTCACCCGCAAGGCCTACGGCGGGGCCTACGTCGCGATGAACTCCCGCGCGCTCGGCGCGACCAGGGTCTTCGCCTGGCCGACGACGGAGGTCGCGGTCATGGGGTCCGTGGCCGCGGTACGCGTGCTCAAGCGGCGCGAGCTGGCGGCCGCCCCGGAGGAGGAGCGGGCCGAGCTGGAGCAGCGCCTGGCCCGGGAGCACGAGAAGCTCGCCGGCGGCCTGGCCCGCGCGCAGGAGATCGGTGTGATCGACGAGGTCGTCCAGCCCGGGGAGACACGCGGCGCGATCGCCAGGGTGCTCGCCCAGGCCACGCCGGCCAGGGGCGCGCACGGCAACATCCCTCTCTAGCGGCCCCGCGTCCGTAGAACGGCCGAACGGCCCCGCACCGGTGACCGGTGCGGGGCCGTTCGCGGTCCGGAGCCGCTCCGGGGAGCGGCAGGCGCGGAAGGGAGGGCGTCGCGGCGGGAGGACATCGCGGGAGAGCCGATCGCGCTGGGAAAGCCGATCGCGCAGGAGAGCCGATCGCGCGGGAAACCGATCGCGCAGGAGAGCCGATCGCGCGGGAAACCGATCGCGCAGGAGAGCCGATCGCGTGGGAAACCGATCGCGCAGGAGAGCCGATCGCGTGGGGAAGCCGGTCGCGTGGGGAAGCCGGTCGCGTGGAAAACCCAGCTGCGCGGGGAGAGCCCGATCGCGCGCGGGTGCCGGTCGCGGTGGGAGGGTTCGCCGCGGGCGTGTCAGACGGCGGCGTGCAGCCAGCGCACCGGAGCGCCGTCGCCCGCGTAGCGGAACGGCTCCAGCTCCTCGTCCCACGGCTTGCCCAGCATCCGGTCGAGCTCCTCTTCGAGCTCGCAGCGCCCCTGGGCGGCCATCAGCATCACGGACCGGAGCCGGTCCTCGGGGATCATGATGTCGCCGGCGGCGCCGATGACCGCGCTGAAGGCGCCGAGCGTCGGCGTGTAGGCGTGGCGGGACCCGTCGACGCCCGGCGAGGCGTCCTCGGTGATCTCGAACCTGATGCGCTGCCAGCCCATGAGGGAGGACGCGATGGCCGCCGCGATGCCCGGGCGGCCCTCCCACTCCGCCTGAGCCCGTACGACGTTGGGCGCGGCAGGTTGTGGCGTCCACGTCAGGTCCACGGGCACGCCAAGGACACCCGCGACCGCCCATTCGATATGAGGGCACAGCGCGGGCTGAGCCGAGTGGACGTACAGCACGCCACGAGCAGACACCGGACCTCCCGTTTCGGTACGAGGTGCGCCTTCCCCAACGGCCTCGTCCTGGGATGATCACAAGTGACTAGGGAGAGACTACCGTCGGTCGCAATCCGGCACCAGAGGGGGCCCATACCAAGTTGTTGCGGCGTGGGCGGGTGACAGCGGCCCACGCGCGGATAGATAACGCCTCATGGACATCCAATCCGCCGGCGGGTCGCTCATCCGGCCAGGTCAGGTGCTGGCCGACCGCGGCGCGGTGTCGGTCGTGGCGCGCTGGACCCGGGCGGTGTCCGAGAGCGACGGCGTCTGCGTGATCCACCTGACGTCCGGAGCGGACCCGTGGGAGGTCGCCGGCGAGCTCCGCGAGCACGGGTTCCGGGCCTCGCCCAACCATGTCGTGGTGGGGCAGCCGCTGTTCTTCGGCGGGCCGGCGTCCCGGCCGTTCCCCGTCCGCCCGCTCTCCTACCGGCCGGGGCGGGCGCGTTCACCGGTCGTCGTGAGCCTGCTCGACACCGGCGTCGGCAAGCACCCCTGGTGGACGGGCAGCGAGTGGTACGGCGCCCTGGGCCGTGACGACGCCGACTCCACCGAGGGCGCCCAGGCGGGGCACGGCACGTTCATCGCCGGGCTGATCCTGAGGCAGGCGCCGGGCGTGACGCTGACGTCGTGCCGGGTGCTCAACGGCGACGGCGTCGGCGACGAGGCGCACGTGATCCGGGCGCTCAACCGGCTGCGCGAGCGGCCGCCGCACGTGCTCAACCTGTCGTTCGGCTGTCACACCTTCGACGACCGGCCGCCACCCCTGCTGGCCGACGCGCTCAGCGCGTTCCCCGACACGGTGACGGTCGCCTGCGCGGGCAACACCGCCGGCGAACGGCCCTTCTGGCCGGCGGCGCTGCCGGGCGTGGTGGGCGTGGGCGCGGTCGACGCCGCACAGGAGCGCCGGGCGCCGTTCTCCTCCTACGGCCCCTGGGTCGACGCCTGCGCCCGGGGAGAGTGGCTGACCAGCACCTACCTGGAGGGCGGGGAGTTCGGCGGCTACGCGGCGTGGAGCGGCACGTCGTTCGCGGCGGCGCTGGTGGCGGGGGCCGTCGCCGACGCGGCCAGGGACCGGCCGCCGCAGGAGGCGGCCAGGATGCTGCTGGATCCCGGGGAGGCGCGGCAAATTCGCGATCTCGGAGCTCTGGTCCCGGCGAGTCTGTAGAGTTTACGCTCAGTCCTCGGTCCATCACGATGAGGCAACATCGTGAGGCACTGGGCGAAGGAGGCCGCATGCGGGAGCCACGCGATCCCAAGGAGTTGCTCGAAGCCGCGGCCGACGACGACCAGACGGCCTGGGACGAGCTCGAGACCCGCTTCGGACCCCGCATGTGGGCCGTCGCGCGGGCCTGTGGGCTGAACGAAACCGATGCCGCGGACGCTGTCCAAGGAGCGTGGCTGCGTCTGCTCGAGCATCTCCACACCATCAGGGACCCCGCAGGGGTGGGCGCGTGGCTCGCGACGACCACGCGCCGCGAAGCCATGCTCATCTCCAGAAAGGACCTCACCTTCGCCCCGCGCTTCGACCTGGTGCGTGAGCCCGACCCGGCGGCGGCCGTCCTGGAGGCCGACAGCAGCCGCCTGCTCTGGAAGACGGTCTCCTCCCTGGACGAACCTTGTCGCACACTGCTCCAGCTGGTCGCGGCAGATGTTGGATACCAGCAAGTCGCACTGCGCCTGGGAGTGCCCATTGGCAGCGTGGGCCCCACCCGGACGCGGTGCCTGGAAAAACTGCGCACCCTGATCTCACTACAGGAGACGGTGCAATGATCAACGAAGACTATTTCCTGGCGGCTCTGCGGTTGGCCGCCGGGAACGACCCGATCCCCGGGCACGTGTCCGCCGCCGCACGCGACGCCTACGGGCTCAGGGTCCCCCAAGCGGTCACCGCCGCGCCCGCCGAGCTTCCCGTCTCCGCAGAGGTGCGGGGCTCGGACGGCTGCCACATGGTCCGGTTCGTCGCCTCCGGCCTCACCTTCGACCTGGAGGTGACGGTCGGCGACGGGCTCATCGACGTCGCGGGGCAGGTGATCCCGCCCCCGGGTGAGGGCAGCCACGTCGATGTCCGGACCCCCCACCTGACGCTGACCAGGCGTCTGCCCGCCACCGGCCAGTTCGCGGCCACGGGTCTGCCTCCGGGCTGGCTCAGCGTGGTCTGCCACCGGCCGGGTCACGCGCCCGTCCAGACCAGGTGGGTGCGTATCCGCCCCTGACCGGGTGCGGAACCGGTGCGGCGCCGTCTGTGCGGCGCCGCACCGGCCCGCGCCCGCCGCCTGTCTCCCGCCCTCGTCGCCGGCGTCGGCGGCCCGTCCGAGAGGTCCGCACCCCCACCCTTGACCGCACTCCACGAACCCCCCGCATCGCCCCGCCATCCGCCGCCCGAGGAGACGGGAACGCTCCACCAGGCTGTTCCTGACGCACTCCACCCCACGTCACGGCGGCGGGACGCCTCACCCGAGACCGGCCACCCCCACGGCGGCCGGCCAGGAGACCCGCCCGAGGACAGCGACCCCCACGGCGGCCTGCGAACCGACCCATCCGAGACCGGCGACCCCCACGGCGGCCTGCGAACCGACCCATCCGAGACCGGCGACCCCCGCGGTGGCCGGCCGACCGACCCTGACCACGGCGGGCCGCGATCCGTGGAGCCGCTGGTGGACGCGGCCGAGGCGGCGGTGTCGCAGGCCGTCGTGGACCCCTGGCAGGCGCTCCACGCGGGCCGCGCCGTGCTCGCCGCGGCCGAGGCCGCCGGGGCCGTGGAGGCCGTGGTCGTGGCGCTGCGGGCGATGGCGCTGGCCGCCCGCGAACTGGGCGACCTCCAGGCGGCCGAGGACCACCTGCGCCGCGCCATCGCCTCCCGCGGCGCCCCACGGGCCCGGCTCGCCCAGGCCCGGCTCTCCCTGGTGACCGTACGGACCGAGCGCGGCCACCCGGTACAGGCGCTCAGCCTCGCCGCCCTGGCCCGGCCGCACCTGTCGTCGCTGGACCGCGCCAAGCTCGACACCCAGCGGGCCGTGGCCCTGGCCCACCTGGGCCGCTACGTGGAGGCCGTCGCCGCGTGCGACCGCGCGGTGGCCACCCTCGCCGACGCTCCGGGCACGCTCGACGACCGCAGGTTCCTGGCCGGTGGGCTGCTCAACCGCGGGCTGGTGCAGGCCTACCGGGGCGTCTGGGACGCCGCCACCCGTGACGTGGCCGCGTGCCTGCGCATCGCCCGCGGCGCCGGGCTCGACCACCTGTCCCGGCTGGCCGCCGCCAACCTGCCGTTCCTCGCCGTACGACGAGGCGACGTCGCGGGAGCGTTCGGGCACTACCGGGCGGCGGAGGACACCCTGTTCGGCTACCCCGAGCGGCTGGCGACGATGCGGGCCGACTTCGCCGCCGCCCTGCTGGCCGCCCACCTGGCGGGCGAGGCCAGGGAGCTGCTGAGCCGTGCCGTACCCGAGCTGGAGGCGTCGGGCGCGCAGGTGGCGCTGGCCGACGCGCGGCTGAAGCTGGCCCAGGCGGAGCTGCTCACCGGAGACGCCCGGCGGGCGCTGGCCGTGGCCGAACGGGCGTCCCAGGAGCTGGAGCTCCAGGGCCGGCGGTCGTGGCTGCCTCCGGCTCGGGAGGTGGCGCTGCGGGCGCGGCTCGCCCTCGACGGCCCCACCCCTGCGCTGCTGGCGGAGGTGCTGTGCTGCGCCGATGAGCTGGACGAACACGCCGCCCACCGCACCGCCGCCGCGGCGCTGCGCCTGGAGGCGGCCGAGATCGCGCTGACGCTGGGCGACGAGCGGACGGCCGCCGGCCAGCTCGCCCGGCTCACCCGGCCGGACGGCGAGCAGCCGACCGCGACCGTGAGGACGTCCAAGGTGCCGGGACCGGTGCGGCAGCACGCCCGCGCGCTGGAGGCCGCGATGCGCGGCGACCACGGCGCGGCCCTATGCGCGGTGCGGCGCGGGCTCGCCGAGGTGGGCGGCTCGGTGGGGGCGTTCGACGACCCGGCGCTGCGGGCGCACGCGGCGCGGGCGGGGGCGCGGCTGGCGAGCTTCGGGCTGCGGCTGGCGGTGCGGGAGGGCGATGCCGAAGAGGTGTTCGCCTGGGCGGAACGCTGGCGGGCGCTCGCGGGCCCGGCGGACGCGCGCGGACCGGTCGAGGCCGGCCGGTTGCGGGAGGCTCTGCGCGGGACGGTGGTGGTGGAGTTCGTGGCGCAGGAGTCGTCGCTGCTGGCCCTGGTCGTGACCGGCCGTGGGGTCGCGCTGCGGCCGCTGGGCCCGATGGAGGCGATCATCGAGGCGGTCATCCGGCTGCGCTACGCGCTGCGCAGGCACAACCTGCGCGACGGCGCCTTCCCGGACGGCGCGGCACCCGGAGTGGGCGGCGGGCTGGTGCGCGTCGCGGCCGAGGAGGTGGAACGGCTGCTGTTGCGGCCTCTGGAGCGCGACGTGGACGGGCGGCCGGTGGTGGTCGTGCCGACCGGGGCGCTGTACACGCTGCCCTGGGCGGCGCTGCCGGGCCTGGCGGGCCGTCCGGTGAGCGTGGCCGCGAGCGCGGCGGCCTGGCTCGCGGCCTCCCGGCGCACACCCACCGGCGCCGCCACGCGCACCGCCGGGGCGGGGCGGCCCGCGGTGGCCGCCGCCGCCGGGCCGGGGCTGGCGCACGCCCGGGAGGAGGTCCGCCGGGTGCTCCGCCTGCATCCCGGCGGGCGCGAGGTGCCGGCCAGGACCGGCGCGGTGCTGCGGGCGCTCGCCGGGGCCGACGTGCTGCACCTGGCCGCGCACGGGGTGTTCCACGCGCGCAGCCCGCTGCTGTCGGCCATCACGCTGGAGGACGGGCCGCTCATGGCGTACGACCTGCTGGAGGTGGCGGCAGCGGCCCGGCTGGTGGTGCTGTCGGCGTGCGACTCGGGCATGGCGCGCACGCCGGCGGAGGGGGCGCCGCTCGGCCTGGCGGGAACGTTCCTGGCCAAAGGCGCCAGGTGCGTGGTCGCCGGGCTGGTGCCGGTGCGCGACGCCGACGCGCTCGCCGTGATGACGGCGTTCCACGGACTGCTGGCCGGCGGCCGCTCCCCCGCCTCGGCGCTGGCGGCGGCCGCCGCCGAGACGGGGGTGGTGGGGTTCGCGTGCTTCGGTGCCGGGGATCAGCCGGTGGCGACGGGCCTCGCCGGGTCGGCCACCCAGTGCGACCACGAGCCGACGTAGAGGGCGGCGGGCAGCCCGGCGAGTTCGAGGGCGAGCACCTGGTGGGCGGCGGTCACGCCCGAGCCGCAGTAGGCCCCGGCCGCCACGCCCTCGCGCACGCCGAGCTCCGCGAAGCGGGCCCGCAGCTGCTCCGGGGGCAGGAACCTGCCGTCGGGCCCCACGTTGCCGGTGGTCGGCGCGCTGACGGCGCCCGGGATGTGCCCGGCCACCGGGTCGACGGGCTCCACCTCGCCCCGGTAACGCTCAGCCGCGCGGGCGTCCAGCAGGACGCCGTCGCCGGCCAGGGCCGCGGCCTGCTCGGCGGTGAGCATCGGCATCCCGCCGGGCCTGGCCGTGAAGTCGCCCGGCGCGACCTCGACCGGGTCCTTGTCGGTCGGCAGGCCCGCCTCGACCCAGGCGGGCAGCCCGCCGTCGAGGACCCGCACGTCCTGGTGGCCGAAGTAGCGCAGCGTCCACCAGGCGCGGGCGGCGGTGGTGGAGCCCGCGTCGTCGTACACCACGACGGGCCGGCCGTCGTCCACGCCGAGCCGCCGCACCGCCCGCTGGAAGTGCTCGGCGGACGGCAGCGGGTGCCGGCCGGCGCTGCCGGGCGCGGCGGCGAGGTCGGCGTCGACGTCGCAGAAGACGGCGCCCGGCAGGTGCCCCTCGCGGTAGAGGTCGACGCCGGCCGGGCCGCCGAGACGCCAGCGGACGTCGAGGACGCTCGCGCCGTGGAGCGCGGCGAGGCCGGCAGGGGTGATCAGTGGGCTCAAGACAGGTTCCTCCAGTCGGGACGTCAACGGGTGCTCACCTCCAGCAGGGGCACGTGCTGCTCGGCGGCGGTCATCGAGCCGTGGTAGCCGACGAACTCCGCTTCGAGGCGGTGCACGCCGGGGGCGGTGATGGCCAGATCGGTGTAGGGCACCGCCAGCACGTCGCCAATGCGCGGCAGCCAGCCGGCCCGTACGCGGGGGCCGAACCAGCCGGACTCGACCGCTTCCTGCCGGGACACCACCCAGGCCCGGCTGTCGAGGGTCTCGCGCCAGGCGGCGAGCACGTCGGCGGCCGCGCCCTCCTCGGCGTAGACGTGCCGGGCCCGCCCCTCGCCGCCGAGGAGGGCCACACCGGCCGCGAGGGCCGGGTCGCTCTGGGCGTCGAGCTTGGCGGTGACGTTGACCATGCCGTGGTCGGCGGTGACGAAGAGGGCGCAGCCGGCGGGCAGCGCCTCGGCCAGCCGTTCGGCCATCCGGTCGACGATCGCGAGCTGCCGCAGCCACTCCTCGCCGCCCCATCCGCACATGTGCCCGACCGCGTCGAGGTCGCCGTAGTAGACGGTCACGTACGCGGGAGGCTCCAGCAGCGCCTGGCGTGCCGCCTCGACGCGCTCGTCCACCGTGTCGGCGGCGAGGTGGCGCACGCCCCGGTAGACGGCCTCGGTCAGCCCGGTGCCCTTGAACGCGGCGGGGCCGACGTAGCTCGCGGAGATCCCGGCCTGGCCGGCCCGCTGGAAGACGGTGGGGGCGGGCTGCCACTCCTCGGGGGTCACGGCGAACCCGTCGGGCATCGTCCATCTGAGGCAGTTGAGCAGCCGGCCGGTGCCGGGGACGGCCAGCATCAGTCCGAGCATGCCGTGCTCGCCCGGCGGGATCCCGGTGCCGAGCGAGCACAGGCTCGTGGCGGTGGTGGCCGGGAAGCCCGCCGTCAACGTCCGTCCGCCGACGGCCGTCAGGAAGGGGGCCGTGTCGGGGTGGGCGCGCAGCAGCGCGGCGCCGAGCCCGTCCACGAGGAAGACGCAGACGCTCTCGGCGGGCAGGACGCCGAGGGGGTTGGGGTCGTCGAGGCCGAGGGCGGCCAGCAGCGATCGGGGCAGGTCGGCCAGCGACGCTCCGCCGTAGGCCGGGATCAGGGGCGCGGTGTCCACCATTCCCCGAGCTTATCGGCGTGGACGCGCGTGGCCGCGGCTCACCGGCCACGGAGTGGAATGTCACCGGCCGGGCAGGTGGACCTCGGCCTGTGGGGCTTCCGCGGCCGGCCTGCTCCTCTCCGCGGGAACGAGCTAGCCGGTGACGTGGGCGGTGGCCGCGGACAGGGCCTTGGCGAAGGCAAGCACGTGGCCGACCGCCTCGGGACCGTCGGCCGCCTCGCTGACGCGCAGCGACAGGTCGTCGGCCGTGATCGCGCCCGTGTAGCCGTGGTCGGCCTCGCAGTTGTCGTCGCCGCAGGTGGCGGGCTCCAGGTCGATGTGGGAGATGGCGCCCCAGCCGATCGTGAGCGTGACCTCGGTGGGCGGCGAGCCCGGCGCGTAGGAGGCGGGGTCGGGCACGACGCGGGTGACCGCGACCGACTGGACCCGGCTCAGGCGGACCGCCTCGGTGGTGGTCGAGGCGTGGGAGGCGGAGACGCCCTCGACGGCCGGATGCTCGTCGGTGTGGCACACCAGCAGCCTCGACGGGGTCAGCACCAGCACCGTGACGTGCCGGCGCACCTCCATGGCGGGATCGAAGGTGGCCTCGTGGTGCACCACGAACGCGGCCACGGCCTCCTTGCCCAGCGCGGATTCGACCGCATCGGTGACGAGGTCGGGGTAGTAGCCGCTGCGCTCGATCGCTTCGCGCAGTCCCGCGGCTGAGACTCGGGTTTCCCTCATGGGTCCATCCTGCCAGGAGCGCGCTGCGCCCTCACCCGCCGTGCATAACGCTCTATAACGGTCTGATCCTGTACGTACGGGGTCAGGCGAGCCGGCGCGGGCCCGCGTCCAGCCGCGGCCCGGCAGGGGTGCGCAGGCGCGCCCTGGCACCGAGCACGATGACGCCGGACTCACCCACGAGGACCTGGTCGAGGTTCAGCCGGGCCAGCTCCGGCAGGTCCCCGGCCAGGCGGCCCACGCGCACCAGGAGGTCCTCCAGGGCGTCGACGGCGACGGGCGGGTAGCCGTACTCGCCGAACAGCAGCGGCGCCGCCCGTACCGAGCGCACCAGCTCGGCGGCGTCCTCGTGGGTGAGCGGCGCCAGCCGGTAACCCTGGTCGAGCAGCAGGCGAGCCGTCACCTCGCCCAGCCCGAACGACACGACCGGCCCGAACCCCGGATCGTCGGCCACGCCGACCACGGTCGGCACGGCCGGCTGCGGCGCCATCCGCTGCACGGCCAGCTCGGTGTCCGCGCCGAGCTGGGCCGCGAACTCGGCGTAGGCGTGCCGGACGCTGTCGGGCCCGGACAGGCCCAGCCGTACGGTGCCGGCGCGGCGGGAGGCCTCGGGGTCGGCCACCTTCAGCACCACGGGCCAGCCCAGCCGTTCGGCGGCCTCGACCGCCTCCTCCGGCGAGCGCACCACCTCGGCCGGCCACACGCTGAGCCCGTAGCAGGACAGCAGGTCGGTGGCGTCCACCTCGACCGGCGGCCCCGGCTCGGCGAACGTGCCGGGGGCGGTGGCGGGGCCCTCGTCGCCGAGCGCCAGTGCGACCAGCTCGCGGGCGCGCGCGGGGTCGATGTCGTCGAGCGCGGGCGGCGGCGGGGCGGGGCGAGCCCGCCAGGTGGCGTAGCGCACCACGTGCGCCAGCGCCCGGACGGCCTCCTCCGGCGCGGCGTACGACGGGATGGAGCCCCGCTCGGGCGTCGTGCCCGTGCGGAGCGCCGGATGCATGCCGAGATGCCCCTCGAACGTGGCCAGCACGGGCTTGGCCGACCCCTGCGACACCCGGAGCAGCTCGGCGGCCACCTCCTCCGGACCGCCCGGGATGGGCGGCATGTAGATCACGACCACGGAGTCGACCTCGTCGGAGGCGAGCTGATCGGCCAGCGCCGCGCCGAACTCGGCGGCCCCGGCGGAGGCGCCGAGGTTGGCGGGCGGGCGGGGCGACAGCCCGGCGGAGACGCAGAACCCGGCGGCGAGCAGTCCGAGGGCGTCGGAGTTGGTGACCAGGCCGACGCGGGGCCCGGCGGGCAGCGGCTGGTAGGCCAGGAGCTGGCCCACGTCGAAGAGCTGGATGAGATCGTCCACCCGGATCAGGCCCGCCTGCGCGAACAGGGAGCTGATCGCCGAGTCGGGCAGGCCCAGCTCGCGCGCCGAGTGGCCGGAGGGGGTGCCGCCGCTCTTGACCACGACGATCGGCTTGCTGCGGGCGATGCGCCTGGCCAGGCGCGCGAACTTGCGCGGGTTGCCCAGGGACTCCAGGTAGAGCAGGATCACCTCGGTGGCGGCGTCCTCCTCCCAGTACTGCAGGAGGTCGTTGCCCGACACGTCGGCCCGGTTGCCGGCGGAGACGAACGACGAGATGCCCATGCCGCGCTGCGCCACCCGTTGCAGCAGCGCCGTGCCGAGGGCACCCGACTGGCTGAAGAACCCCACCCTGCCGCGGTGCGGCACGGTGGCGGCCAGGGTGGCGTTGAGCCGGACCGCGGGATCGGTGTTGGCGATGCCGAGGCAGTTGGGGCCGACCACGCGCAGCCCGTAGGCGCGGGCGATGCGGGCCAGCTCGTCCTGCCGGGCGCGTCCCTCGTCGCCCGTCTCGCCGAACCCGGACGACACCACGACCAGCCCGTGCACGCCCTTCTCGGCGCACTCCTTGACCACGTCGGCGACGCCTTCGGCGGGCACGGCCACCACGGCGAGATCCACCTCGTCGTCGATGGCCGACACGCTCGGGTGCGCGCGCACGCCGGCGACGGCGCGCACCTCGCGGTGCACCGGGTAGACGGGGCCGGTGAAGTCGGCGGCCAGCAGGTTGCGCAGCACGGTCTGCCCGACGCCGCCGGGCTCGCGCGAGGCGCCGATGACCGCCACCGAGCCCGGCGTGAGCAGCCTCGCGATGGACCTCGCCTCGGCGCGGTGCTCGCGGGCGATGGTGACCTCGGTGGAGGTCTCGGTCGGCGTGAGGTCGAGCGTCATCCGGACCACGCCGTCGGCGAAGCTGCTCTCGGCGGTGTAGCCGGCCTGACGCAGCACGCCCATCATCTTCATGTTGGCCGGCAGCACGTCGGCGGCGAACCTCTCGATGCCCCGCTCACGGGCCGTGGCGGCCAGGTGCTCCAGCAGCACGGACGCCACTCCCCTGCCCTGGTGGGCGTCCTCCACCAGGAACGCCACCTCCGCCTCGCCCGGCTCCACCCTGTCGTAGCGGATCACGGCGACCATCTCGGTGCCGATCGTGGCGATCAGCGCCACCCTGTCGGTGTAGTCGACGGTGGTGAACCAGGCCACCTCCTTGTCCGACAGCCGCGGCCGGGGCCCGAAGAACCGGAAGTAGATCGACTCGGCGGACAGGCGGGAGTAGAAGGAACGCAGCCGGTCGGCGTCGGCGGGCCTGATCGGGCGTACGTGCGCGGTGCCGCCGTCGGCCAGGACGACGTCGGCCTCCCAATGGGCGGGGTACCGGGCGTCCGTGTCAGGCGCGTCCGTGTCAGGCGCATCCGTGTTCGGGGCATCCACGTTCCGGTCCTCCACAGACTCGGCGTCCACAGACCCGAGGGTAGCCCCGCGTCCCGTATCGCAGGACGCCAGGGCCTGTTGGGCAACGCTTGTGCATCGACTGCCGACCGGTGTCCGCGGTCCGCCCCACGAGCAGTCCGGAAGCTGTTAGTTTTGCGGTGGCGTTCTGCCGTGGCCAGGTCGTTCTGAAGGCAAGCAAGGTGGTGACATCATGACGCGGGTCGTCGTGGTGGGCGATCTCATGACCGACGCGGTCGCGCGCGCCCGTTATGCCCTCGCCAGGGCGAGCGACACCCCGGCGGTCGTGACCATGCACGGGGGCGGCTCGGGGGCCAACATCGCCTCCTGGCTGGCCGTCGAGGGGGCCGAGGTGGCCTTCATCGGGCGCAGGGGCGCCGACATCACCGGGCGCAACCGCGACATGGAGCTGATGGGCTACGGCGTCGACGCGCGGCTCGTCATGGACCCCGAGCGTCCGACCGGCACCTGCGTCGTGCTCGTCACGCACAAGGGCGAGCGCACGATGCTGTCCGACCCCGGCGCCAACGCCGCGCTGTCCCCGGAGGACCTGCCGCGCGACCTGTTCAACGGCGGCGGCCACCTGCACCTGTCGGGCTACACGCTGATCAACGAGGGTTCCCGTGACGCCGGGCTCGCCGCGCTCGACATGGCCCACCGCTCCGGCATGTCGATCTCGGTCGACTGCGCCTCGTCGGCCCCGCTCGACCGCACCGGGGCCGAGCCGTTCCTGGAGTGGACGAGCGGCGCCAAGCTGCTGTTCGCCAACGCCGACCAGGCCAAGGTGCTGACCGGCCGCGACGACCCCGAGGCGGCGGCCAAGGTGCTGACGGCGTGGTTCCCGCAGGTCGTCATCAAGATGAACGCCGAGGGCGCGCTGTGGTACGGCAACGGCCGCGGCGAGCCGACGCGGGCCCCGGCCGAGCCCGTCGACCGCATCGTCGACGGCACGGGGGCGGGTGACGCGTTCTGCGCGGGATTCCTGCCGTCGTGGCTGGAGGGCAAGCCGCCGGCCGAGTCGCTGGCCGCCGGGTGCCGCCTGGCCGCCAAGGCGATCGTGCACCTGGGCGCGCGCCCGCGGCTCTGACGCGGACGTGGACGGCGCTCACGCCGCCTCGACGCCAGGTGCCGCCGCCGCGCCCACCGGCCCCGTCGTCCGGCGCCGGCGTGGCCGCCACCTCCACCGGCTCCGCGACCGCCTCCACCGCTCCGCGACCACCTCCGCTGCTCCACGACCGCCTTCACCGCCGCACGACCACCTCCTGCGCCGCGAGAACCGCCACGCAGGCAGGACACAGGCAGGGACACTGGCGGTCACCGGCGGGTCACTCGCGGGGACGCGAAGGGACGCGAAGGGACGGTTCAGCGAGCGGGCACCCTGCCGGCGGCGGGCCACAGGGTGGCACGCCCCCTCACTCCTCGTCGGACGGCGACGGCTGTCAGGAGGTCGTGGCCAGGGCCAGGGGCAGGACGGCGGGTGCGCCCGCGTGGCGGATCAGCGCCGCGGCCAGCGTCATCGTCCAGCCGGTGTCGATCCGGTCGTCCACCAGCAGCACCGGGCCGCCGCACTGCGCCACGGCCGCGCCGAGCTCCTTGGGCATGGCGAGCGTCGCCCGGACGGCCTGCACCCGCTTGGCGCTGTTGAACTGCTGCCCGGGCGGCCCCGCCCGGTAGCCCAGCTCGCCGAGGTAGGTCAAGCGCCCCACCTGGGCGAGCCGCTCGGCGAAGCTGCGCACCAGCACCGGCCGGGTCGCCGAAGGGACGTTGACCACGGCGACGGGACGCTCGCCCCACTCCCACGCCGACAGCACCTGGATCACCGCCTTGAACATGTCGTCGGCGATCGGCCCGTCCGCTGCGGCGAACAGCTCGCGCAGCCGGTTGCCCCAGCCGATGTCGGTCAGCCGCCCGAGCGCCCGGCCCGGCTCCGCGCCGAGCTCGGGCTTGATCCGGCCGGACAGGTCGGACAGCCCGGTGGGCCACTGACGGCGCGCCTCGACCGTGACGCCCGGCCGGGTCAGGCTGCGGCGGGCGCTCTCCACGGCGGGCGCGGCGATGTCGGCCGAGCGGTGCCGGCCGGTGCAGTTGTCGCAGCGGCCGCACGGCCGCGCCGCGTCGTCGTCGAGGCGGGCGCGGAGATACTGCTCCCGGCACTCGGTGGTGGTGAGGTAGCCGAGCATGGCCTCCTGCTCGGCGCGCCGCTCGGCGGCGATGCGGGAGTAGCGCTCGGAGTCGTAGGCCCACGGCTCGCCGGTGGCCTGCCAGCCGCCCTTGACGCGGCGCACCGCGCCCTCGACGTCGAGGACCTTGAGCATCATCTCCAGCCGGCTGCGGCTCAGGTCGACCCGCGTCTCCAGCGCCTGGGTGGACAGGGTGCCGTGCTCCTCCAGCGCCTGGAGCGTGGCGCGGACGACCGGCTCCGGCGGGAAGGCCAGGGAGGTGAAGTAGGCCCAGATGTCGCGGTCCTCGGCGCCCGGCAGCAGGATGACCTCGGCTCGTTCGACCCCGCGCCCGGCTCGGCCGACCTGCTGGTAGTAGGCGACGGGCGACTGCGGGGCGCCCACGTGCACGACGAACCCGAGATCGGGCTTGTCGAACCCCATGCCGAGCGCGCTCGTCGCCACCAGCGCCTTGATCTTGTTGTCGAGCAGCGCCTCCTCGGCGGCCAGCCGCTCGGCCGGGTCGCTCTGCCCGGAGTAGGCGACGACCTCGTGGCCCTGCTCGCGCAGGTGGGCGGCGATCTCGTGCGCCGCCGCCACGGTGAGGGTGTAGACGATGCCGGAGCCGGGCAGCTCGTGCAGCGTCTGGGACAGCCACGCCAGCCGCTGCTCGGCCGTCGGCAGGCGGACGACGCCGAGGTGCAGGCTGTCGCGCTCCAGCGGGCCGCGCAGCACGAGTGTGTCGGTGGCGTCGGGATGGCCGGCGGGCGGCTGGAGCTGCTCGGCGACGTCGCGGGTGACACGGGCGTTGGCCGTGGCCGTGGTGGCCAGGACGGGGATGCCGGGCGGCAGCTCCTCGAACAGCGTGGCCAGCCGGCGGTAGTCGGGGCGGAAGTCGTGGCCCCAGTCGGAGATGCAGTGGGCCTCGTCGACGACGACCAGCCCGGCGCTCTCGGCCAGCTCGGGCAGCACGTTGTCGCGGAAGTCGGGGTTGTTGAGCCGCTCGGGGCTGACCAGCAGCACGTCGACCATGCCGTCGGCGACCTGGCCGTAGATCTCCTCCCACGCCTCCGGGTTGGCGGAGTTGATCGTGACGGCGCGGATGCCGGCCCGCTCGGCCGCCGAGATCTGGTTGCGCATGAGCGCCAGCAGCGGCGAGACGATGACGGTGGGGCCCTCACCCAGCTCGCGGAGCAGGGCCGTCGCCACGAAGTAGACGGCTGACTTGCCCCATCCGGTGCGCTGCACCACGAGCACCCGGCGGCGGTCGACCACGAGCGCCCGGATGGCGGCCCACTGGTCGTCGCGCAGCCTGGCGTGGTCTCCGGCGAGCGCCCGCAGCCGCTCCTCGGCCTCTTCGCGGAGCATCGCCACGTCGGGGGCTTCAGTCATGCCCTCCTTGTTACCAGGTTTCCCCGACACTTCGGCACCGGGTAGCCGCGCGCCACCCCGCCACGCCCGGCAGAGCCGACGACTGACTCCTCCCCGAGCTCGCCCCGGCCTTCACCGGGTGGGCCGCCCGGCTGTGAGCTACCGGTCGGCGTGCTCCGGGAACGCGTTGATCGTGACCCGGTGCATCCGCCGGCGCTCGGTGTAGTCGGCGACCGCGTAGTGCTGGGTGGGCCGGTTGTCCCAGAACGCCAGCGTCCCGGGGCGCCAGCGCAGCCGCACCTGATACTCCGGCGAGCGGATGTGGTCGATCAGCAGCGGCAGCAGCGCCTCGTTCTCGCGGTCGGTGAGCCCGACGAGCCGCGTGGTCGAGGAGCGGTTGACGAACAGCGCCTTGCGTCCCGTCTCGGGGTGCACCCGGACGACCGGCCGCTCGATCGGCGGCCAGGCCGCCTGGACCTCCTCCAGGTCGAACGGGTGCCCCTTGGCGATGGCCTTCCTCATCGAGTTGGTGATGTCGTGGACGGCGGTGAGCTCGTCGCACAGCCGCTGGATCGACGGGGAGAGCGTCTCGTACGCGAGGTAGGTGTTGGCCCACAGGGTGTCGCCGCCGACGCTCGGCAGCTGCACGCACCGCAGCAGCGACCCCATGGGCGGCACCGGTTCGAAGGTGTTGTCGCTGTGCCACTCGTCGCCGCCCTCGCCCTTGGGGTCGGTCTGGTCGAGCACGTGGATGGGGGTGGCGGCGTCCTTCTTGAACGCCGGGTGGTTGAGCGTGCCGAAGTTCAGGGCGAACTGCAGGTGCTGCTCGTCGTCGATCGGCTGGTCGCGGAAGAACAGCACCAGGTGTCTCAGCCAGCCCGCCCGCAGGGTCGCGACCTCTTCCTGGGACAGCGGCTTGCGCAGGTCGACACCGGTCACCTCGGCGCCGATGTGCTTGGTCACAGGATGGAACTCGATCATGACGCCTCCGGGGCCGGGAGTTCTCTCTTCCCGGAACGTAACGCCCAAGCAATTGCTTGGTCAAGAGGATCGACCGGCAGTCGAACACGTGTGCCATAAGGAGGCGGGATCCAGTAGCATGCGAGACATCGGCGCCGTGCGCGACGTCGTCATGCGCTCCTCGCCGGGGCCCGTCCTCATGGCCGAGGGGCATCATGGTCATGCCACAGGTAGGTTACGTTGACCTCGCACACGCCGATCTGACGCTTCTCCAGCGAGCCGACGGCTACGGTTACCGCACAGAGCAAAGGAGGATGCGCTTCCCCTCGGCGCCACCCGACGGCCGAGGCAGCCGCGCAGCACAAGATGGCCCGACGCACGACTGCACCCCCGCCCGAGGACTTCGAGGAGCGGATCGTCGACATCGACGTCTCCTCCGAGATGCGCACGAGCTTCCTCGAGTACGCCTACTCGGTGATCTACCAGCGCGCCCTGCCCGACGCGCGCGACGGCCTCAAGCCCGTGCAGCGGCGCATCCTCTACTCGATGAGCGAGATGGGCCTGCGACCCGACCGGGGTCACGTCAAGTCCTCCCGCGTCGTCGGCGACGTCATGGGCAAGCTGCACCCGCACGGCGACAGCGCCATCTACGACGCCCTCGTCCGGCTGGCGCAGCCGTTCTCCATGCGGCTGCCCCTCGTCGACGGCCACGGCAACTTCGGCTCCCCCGACGACCTGCCGGCCGCCATGCGCTACACCGAGGCCAGGCTGGCACCGGCCGCGATGCTCATGGTCGAGTCGCTCGACGAGGACACCGTCGACTTCAAGCCCAACTACGACGGCCAGGAGACCGAGCCCACGGTCATGCCGTCGGCGTTCCCCAATCTCCTGGTCAACGGCACCACCGGCATCGCCGTCGGCATGGCCACCAATATGGCGCCGCACAACCTCACCGAGGTCGTCGCCGCCGCCCGCCACCTGATCAAGAAGCCCGAGGCCACGCTCGACGAGCTCATGCGGTTCGTGCCGGGCCCCGACCTGCCGACCGGCGGCACGATCATCGGCCTGCAGGGCATCCGCGACGCCTACGAGTCCGGGCGCGGCACGTTCCGGATGCGCGCCAAGTGCGTGGTCGAGCAGATCACGCCGCGCCGCAAGGGCATCGTCGTCACCGAGCTGCCCTACAACGTCGGCCCCGAGCGGGTCGTCGCCAAGATCAAGGAGCTGGTCAACTCCAAGAAGCTGCAGGGCATCGCCGACCTCAAGGACCTCACCGACCGGCACAAGGGCCTGCGCCTGGTCATCGAGATCAAGAACGGCTTCATCCCCGAGGCGGTGCTGGAGGAGCTCTACCGGCTGACGCCGATGGAGGAGACGTTCGGCATCAACAACGTGGCGCTCGTCGACGGCGAGCCGCGCACGCTGGGGCTGCGCGAGCTGCTGCGCGTCTACGTCGACCACCGCCTCGAGGTGGTGCGCCGCCGGTCGGAGTTCCGCCGCCGCAAGCGGGAGGAGCGCCTGCACCTCGTCGACGGCCTCATCATCGCGCTGCTCAACATCGACGAGGTCATCCAGGTCATCCGTTCCTCCGACGACTCCGCCGAGGCGCGCACCCGCCTGATGGACGTGTTCGACCTGACCGACATCCAGGCCGCCTACATCCTCGACACGCCGCTGCGCCGGCTGACCCGCTACGACAAGCTGGAGCTCGACCGGGAGAAGCAGCAGCTCACCGACGAGATCGCCGACCTGACCGGCATCCTGTCGTCCGAGACGCGGCTGCGCCAGGTGGTCTCGGGCGAGCTGGCCGACGTGGCCAAGAAGTACGGCACGCCGCGCCGCACGGTGCTGCTGGAGTCGTCCGGCGTCGCCCGCACCGCCACGGTGGAGCTCCAGGTGGCCGACGAGCCGTGCCTCGCCCTCCTGTCGTCCACGGGCCTGCTGGCCCGCACTACCGACGCCTCCCCGCTGGCGGGCGACGGCGACCGATCGGCGCACGACGTGCTCGTCGCCGCGGTGCGCACCAGCGCCCGCGGTGAGGTCGGGGTGGTGACGTCCCTGGGGCGGCTGATCCGGGTCCAGGTGGTCGACCTGCCGATCCTGCCGCCGTCGGCCAACCCGCCGTCGCTGTCGGGGGGGCACCCCGTGTCGGAGTTCGTGGCGCTCGGGCCCGACGAGAAGGTCGTCGGTCTCGGCGGCCTCGACCCCGACGGCCCGGGCCTCGCCCTCGGCACCGCGCAGGGCGTGGTCAAGCGGGTGGTGCCCGACTATCCGCCCAACCGCGACGACTTCGAGGTGATCACCCTCAAGGACGGCGACACGGTGGTGGGCGCGGTCGAGCTGGAGTCCGAGGCGCACGACCTGGTGTTCATCACCTCCGACGCGCAGCTGCTGCGCTACCATGCCGCGCTGGTGCGCCCGCAGGGGCGGCCGGCGGGCGGCATGGCGGGCATCCGGCTCGACGGTGCCGCCCGGGTGATCTGGTTCGGCGCGGTCGACCCGTCGCGGCCCGCGCAGGTGGTGACGGTCGCCGGCTCCTCGACGGCCCTGGCCGGCACCCAGGTGGGCGGCGGCAAGGTGTCCGACTACGCGGAGTTCCCGGCCAAGGGCCGGGCCACGGGCGGGGTGCGCGCCCAGCGGTTCCTCAAGGGCGAGGACGTGCTGCTGCTGGCCTGGGCCGGCCCGGCCCCGGCCAAGGCGGTCTCGGTGGTGGGCAAGCCGGTGCCGCTGCCCGACGAGATCGGCCGTCGTGACGGCTCCGGAGTCCGCCTCACCCACACCATCGGCGCCGTCGGCGGCTCCCTGGCCGCCTCCGGCGCCTCGTCCCAGGACGCCCCCGCCGGCCAGGAGAACGCGGACGGCCAGAGCGGCACCGCGCCGGGCTTCCAGAGCGGGCACGACACGCGAGCCGGCGAGACGCCCACGACCGCCGACGAACCACCGCTGTTCTGACCGCGGCCTCCACGACCGCCGTCGAGCCACGACTGTTCTGACCGCGGCGCCGTCATCCCGGTCACCCGTGAGGTGGCCCCCCTGCCACGGGGGCCACCTCACGCCGGTTCGCCGTCCGGCGGCCCGCAGCACCTGCCACGGCGGCGCAGGCCCGAGGAGCGGACCGCTCCGCCGGCCGTGACCGCGTCCCACCGGGCCTCCGGGGCGGAGCCGAGTATTCGGGGTGACGACAAGCCCTGTCAAGATCAGCCGCGCGGCCCGTCAGGGATCGGGCACTGCCCGCCGCAGGGGGAGATGTTATGAAATGCCCCCGACTCCCGATCTCATCGGAGAGAGCGCTCTCTCCGACCGGGAGGTCCCGTGTTCCGATTAACAGCCCCTCTGGGCGCGGCCGTCGCGCTGCTGGCCTCGCTCCTCGTCGCACCACCCGTCCACGCCACGTTCCAGGCCGATCTCACCATCACCGACTTCGAGGCCGACACCCTGCCGCCAGGCGTGGCCGCGTGGGGCAACGACGGCCCCTCCACCCCGACGCTCACGCTGGGGCCCGACGCCGACCGGCCCGGAGCCCCCGCCGGGAACCGCGTGCTCACGTCCGTCTACGACGTGGCCCAGTGGGGCGGCTGGTCCCACGACCTGGCCGCGCCCCAGGACTGGTCCCCGTACGAGGGGTTCGCGTTCTGGGTCAAGGGCACCGGCTCGGGACAGAAGATCTTCTTCGAGGTGAAGGACGGCGGCACCGGGGCGGGCGCCGCGGAGCTGTTCGAGTCGTCGTTCACCGACGACACCGCGGGCTGGCGGCAGGTGAGGACGCCGTTCGCCGGCTTCGTGCGCCGCGCCGACTACCAGCCGGGCGGCGCGCCGGCCGACGGCACGCTCGACCTGACCGCCATGTGGGGCTACTCGATGCGGTTGCCGGTCGCCTCCGGCATCCTGGTCTGGGACGAGGTGCAGGTCTACGGCACCGCTCCCCCGCGCCCCGTACGGCTGGCCACGGACCGCCCCGTCTACACCACGGGCGAGAAGGCCGAGGTCCGGGTGAGCGTGTCGGTCACCACGGCCACCGGCGCCCCGCTGCCCGCCGACCTGGCCGTCGGCTACCGCACCGGCACCGGCACGGCCACCCCCGGCGAGGACTACGCGCCGGCCGAGGGCACGCTGACGTTCCCGGCGGGCACGGCCTCGGGCTCGGCACGGACGTTCACGGTCAGGACGCTGGGCGACCGCCACGCGGAGACGGCCGAGACGATCCCGATCGAGCTGTCCGGCACGGGCACGCGGCCGCCTGCGGAGCCCCCGGCCGTCGTGATCGACGCGCACGGGCTGCCGTACCTCGACGCGCGCAGGCCGGTCCGGCAGCGCGTCGCCGACCTGCTCGGCCGGATGACCCTCGACGAGAAGGTCGGCCAGATGACGCAGGCCGAGCGCGGCGCGCTCGCCACCCCGAACGACATCGCCACCCACCTGCTCGGCTCCCTGCTGTCGGGCGGCGGCTCCACTCCCACCCCGAACACCCCGGTGGCCTGGGCCGACATGGTCGACGGCTACCAGATGCGCGCCCGCCGGACCAGGCTGCAGATCCCGCTCGTCTACGGCGTGGACGCGGTGCACGGCCACAACAACGTGGTCGGCGCCGCGATCTTCCCGCACAACATCGGTCTCGGCGCCGCCCGCGATCCGGGCCTGGTGGAGCGGGTGGGTGAGGTGACCGCCCGCGAGGTCAAGGCCACGGGCGTCCCGTGGAACTTCTCGCCGTGCCTGTGCGTGTCGCGCGACGACCGCTGGGGCCGCGTCTACGAGTCGTTCAGCGAGGACCCGGCGCTGGTGACCCGGATGGCCGCGATCGTCGACGGGCTGCAGGAGCACGGCGTGCTCGCCACCGCCAAGCACTACGTCGGCGACGGCGGCACGACGTACGGCTCGTCCACGACCGCCGACTACACCATCGACCAGGGCGTCACCGAGGTCGACCGGCAGACGCTGGAGGCGATCCACCTCGCGCCCTTCGCCGAGGCGGTCAGGCGCGGCGTCGGCACGGTGATGCCGTCGTTCTCCAGCGTCGACTTCGGCCAGGGGCCGACCAAGATGCACGCCCACCGCGAGCTGATCACCGACGTGCTCAAGGGCCGGCTCGGCTTCACCGGCTTCGTGATCAGCGACTGGCAGGCCATCGACCAGATCCCCGGCGACTATCCGAGCGACGTGCGCACCGCGGTCAACGCCGGGCTCGACATGATCATGGTCCCGTACGCCTATCCGGAGTTCGTCCGGACGCTCAAGGGCGAGGTGGAGGCCGGACGGGTGCCGATGGCGCGGGTGGACGACGCGGTGGCGCGGATCCTCACGCAGAAGTTCCGGCTGGGCCTGTTTGAACGGCCGTACGCCGACCGGTCGCGCCTCGCCGACGTCGGCTCGCCCGCGCACCGCGAGGTGGCCCGTACGGCGGTGGCCAGGTCGCAGGTGCTGCTGAAGAACGAGGGCGGCCTGCTGCCGTTGCGGCGCGACGCGAAGGTGTACGTGGCCGGGTCGAACGCCGACGACATCGGCAACCAGTCGGGCGGCTGGACGATCACCTGGCAGGGCTCCTCCGGGCCGATCACACCGGGCACCACGATCCTGTCGGCGATCCGCTCACGCGCCGCCGCCGTCACCCACTCGCCGGACGCCTCGGCCCCGCCGGCCGGGCACGACGTGGGCGTGGTGGTCGTCGGGGAGACGCCGTACGCGGAGGGTTTCGGCGACGTCGGCCGGGCGGGGCGCACCCTCGACCTGACGGCCGCCGACCGGACCGCGATCGACCGGGTGTGCGGCGCCATGAAGTGCGTCGTGCTGGTCGTGTCGGGGCGGCCCCTGCACCTGGGCGACCTGTCGCGGGTGCCGGCCGTGGTGGCGTCGTGGCTGCCGGGCACCGAGGGCGCCGGCGTGGCCGACCCGCTGTTCGGGGCCGTGCCGTACACGGGGCGGTTGCCGTTCACCTGGTTCCGCACGCCCGCGCAGGTGCCGATCAACGTGGGCGACACGGCGTACGATCCGCTGTTCCCGTACGGATGGGGTCTGCGGACCGATCCCGGCCGTGACCGCCTCCAGGCGCTCAGGGACCGGCTGGCGCGCGGCGACGCCGCGTCGAAGGCGGCGGCGGTCGCGCTGACGGCCGCGCTGCCGGAACGCAACTGGAGCGCCGGTGGCGCGGTACGCGAGCCGCGGGTGGTGCTCGGGGCGGTCGCGGCGGCGGCGACGCTGCTGGACAGGTCGCGGACGGACACCTTCGCCCAGGGCGACACGCTCGTCTCGGTCGCCAGGGACGTGGCGCAGGCCGCCGGGAAGCGTCCCGACCTGCAGGCCGCAGCCGACCACGAGCTGGCCGCCGGTCACCTCAGGAAGGCGGTGGACCTCCTGACGCGGGCAGCCCGCTGAGGACGCGCGTGCGGACCGGCCCTCCCCGGGCCGGTCCGCACAGGTCCGGCGGCCCGCACGGGTCAGGGGCGGTCCGCACAGGTCCGGCGGCCCGCACAGGTCTGGGGCGGTCCGCACAGGTCAGGGGCGGTCCGCACAGGTGGCGGCCCGCACAGGTGGCGGCCCGCACCGGTCCGGGGCGGCTACCGCCGGCAGAGGCAGAACGGATGACCGGCCGGGTCGAGGAAGACGCGGAACTCGTCGTCCTCGCTCGGCTGGTGTTCGTGCTTGGTCGCGCCGATCTCCAGCGCCGCCTTCTCCGCCTGCTCCATGTCGTCGACCAGCAGGTCGAGGTGGACCTGCTGGGGCCGCTCCGAGCGCGGCCAGACCGGTGGCCGGTAGTCGTCCACCTTCTGGAACGCCAGCTTGGACGAGCCGCCGTCGCTCACCGACACCCAGTCGTCCTCGTCGGACACGGTGCTCCACCCGAGCAACCTGGCGTAGAACCTGCCCAGCTCGCGCGGGTCGGCGCAGTCGAGGACGGTCGAGTGGTATTCCGCGATGCCTTTCACCGGCTGTACCTCCGCATACGGTCTTCCGCGCCGACCGACCACAATGGGAGCATGGCTGCCAACTCGTTCATGGTCCCGCTCGGCACACCCGCGCCCGCCTTCGACCTGACCGCCGTCAACGGCGGCAGCGTCGCGCTCGACGACTTCAAAGGCTCTCCCGCCACGCTGGTGACCTTCCTGTCGAACCACTGTCCGTACGTCCGGCACATCGAGACGGCCCTGGGCGCCCTGGCCACCGGCTACGGCTCCCGGCTGTCGGTCGTCGCCATCTGCAGCAACGACAGCGTCACGTACCCCGACGACGACGCCACACACCTGGCCGAGCAGGTCGCCCGGGCGGGCTTCACCTTCCCGTACCTGCTCGACGAGACGCAGGAGACGGCCAAGGCCTACCGCGCCGCCTGCACGCCCGACTTCTTCCTGTACGACGGGGAGCTGCGGCTGGTCTACCGAGGACAGTTCGACGACTCGCGGCCCGGCAACGACATCCCGGTCACGGGGGCCTCCCTGCGTGCCGCCATCGACGCCGTGCTGGCGGGCGAGCCGGTCAGCGCCGACCAGCGGCCGTCGATCGGCTGCGGCATCAAGTGGAAGCCCGGCAACGCCCCGGCCTGAGGCCCGGCGCCGCTACGCGGAGGCGGTCATGGCGCCGGGCAGCGCGAGCAGCAGCTCGTACGGCTCGGCGCCCTGCCAGTCGCGGATGAGCCGGGCGCCTTCGGGCCCCGGGTCGAAGCCGTCGCCGCCCTGCGGGCCGAAACAGCCCGCCTCCTCGAGCATGAGGATGAGCGCGTCGTCGTCCGCGAGCCCGTCGGCGTAGAGCGCGGCGTCGAGCAGGGCCAGAGCGGTGCGGGCGTTGCGTCCGCCGTCGTTGGACTCCACACGGTCGAGACGGCGCCGGGCCTGGGCGCGGAGATACGCGGCGAGCGATTCGGACCTACTCACGACAACCTTCTTCGATCACGTACACTGGGTGACGCTATCATCACGCATCGTCAGTGCTGATCGTGGGACGTTGGCGAAGTGCCGCCTGTCGCCACCCCGGCAACTTCCACGAAACGGGCATGCGGGAGTATCTCTGCCATGAGTGCGTTCGACGACGTTCTAGCCGCCAACGCGGATTTCGCCAAGGATTTCGCCTACTCCGGCCTCACCGGCCGCGCAGGTCGCGGCCTCGCCGTGGTGACCTGCATGGATTCCCGCATCGACCCCCTCGGCCTGCTCGGCCTGCAATCGGGCGACGCCAAGATCCTGCGCAACGCCGGCGCGCGGGTGACCGACGACGTCCTGCGTACTCTCGTCCTGGCCGTCTACCTGCTGGGCGTGGAGCGGGTGCTGGTCATGCCGCACACCGACTGCGGCATGGCGAAGGTCACCGACGCCGACGTCCACGACCTCACCCAGTTGCGCGGGGTCGACACCCGTAGCCTGGAGTTCCACACGGTGCCCGACCAGGACGCGGCGCTCCGCCACGACCTCACGCGCATCCGTACGAGCCCGTTCCTGCCGAAGGACATGCCGATCGGCGGCGCCATCTACGACGTGCACACGGGCCGGTTGCTGCCGGTGGCGCTCTAGACACCCGCCACCGGCGTCGCGTCGTCGCCCTCAGGGGACGAGGACGACCTTGCCTGTGGTGCGCCTGCTTTCGAGGGCGGCGTGCGCGGCGGCCGCCCTCGACAGCGGGAACGTCTGCACGACGGGCACGAGCCTGCCTTCGGCCGCCGCCGCGAGCGCCCGCACCTCGGACTCCGGACGCTCCTCCGGCCTGCCCAGCAGGTGCAGCAGGGCGTTGACCGCGGTGACGTCGCGGTCGGCCAGCGTCGCGGGGTCGGGCCGGAAGTCCTGCCGGGAGGCGTTGCCGATGGTCAGGTACCGGCCGCCGCGGCCGATGAGCCCGAACGCCTCCCGCGCCCTGTCGCCGCCGACCCCGTCGAGCACCGCCGTGAGCGGGCGGCCGTCCAGCCATTCGGCGACGGCCTTGTCCCAGCCGGGCTGGTCGTAGTCCACGGCGAGGTCCGCGCCGAGCCCGGCCACGGCCGCCACCTTGGCCGGGCCACCCGCCGCGCCGATCACGGTCGCTCCGAGGTTGCGGGCGTCCTGCACGAGCAGCCGCCCGATCCCGCCCGCGGCCGAGGTGACCAGGACGACGTCGGTGGCCGTGAGCCGGGCCACGTCGAGGAACCGCAGCGCCGTGGCCCCGGTGACGATCATGGCGACGGCCGTCTCGTACGGGAGCGCGCCGGGCAGCGGGTGCAGCGACGTCACGTCGGCCACGGCCAGCTCGGCGTACCCTCCGGGCCGGCCGGCCGAGGTCACGACGTCCCGCCCTGTCCAGGACGGGTCCACCTCCTGGCCCACCGCGTCCACCCTGCCCGCCACCTCGCCCCCGAGGATCGACGGCAGTTCGGGCAGCGGCGGCAGGGAGTCCCCGCCCAGGCCCGCCCGCATCATCGTCTCCACCAGGTGCACACCCGCCGCCTTGACGGCGATGCGCACCTCCCCCGGGCCGGGCACGGGGTCGGGGACGGTCTCGTAGTGGAGGTTCTCGGCAGGGCCGAAGGTACGCAGGACGACAGCGTGCATGGGGTGCTCCGGGTTCGACGTCGGTTCGACCCTTCGAGGGTGCTGCCTCAAGCGCCCTTGAGGTCAACCCGTGCCGTGTCCTCGCCCGCCGAGGGTCCACAGGGACACCGCCATGACCGCGGCGACCACGCCGCCGCACACCATGACGGCCGAGACGGACGCCGCGTCGACGACGACCCCGCCGGCGAACGCGCCCAGCGCGAACGTCGCCTGGAACGACGAGGTGAACACGACCGTGGCCGCCTCCGGCGCGTGCGGCGCCGTCCGGGCGAACCACGTCTGCGAGCAGACCGGCACCGCCCCGTAGGCCAGGCCCCACACCAGCAGCAGCGCGAGCGCCCCCACGGCCGCGGTGCCCACGACGGGCAGCAGGAGCGTGGCAGCCGCGATCAGCGCGCCGGCGCCGGCGAACGCGGTCCGCAGGCTGCGCGCGATGACCGCGCCGGCCAGGAAGTTCCCGGCGATCCCGGCGACGCCGTACGCCAGCAGGAACGAGCTGACCGCGGCCGGGCCGACCCGGGTGACCTGCTGCAGGAGAGGGGTGACGTAGGTGTAGGTGCCGAAGTGCGCCAGCACGACGAGGAACGTGGCCAGCAACCCGACGCGCACACCCCGCTCGCGCAGCAGGCCGCGCAGCACGTCGAGGCGGGTGGCCCGGACGGCGGGCAGCGATGGCACCAGCACCAGCAGGGCGGCCAGCACGAGCAGCGACATGACGCCCAGCACGACGAAGGCCGCCCGCCAGCCGGCCAGGTGGCCGATGAAGGTGCCGGCGGGCACGCCGAGCACCGACCCGAGCGGGACCGCGGAGAAGATCAGCGTGGTGGCCGCGCCGACCGAGCGCGGCGGCACCAGGCGGGCGGTCAGCCCCGCCCCGATGGACCAGAACCCGCCGATGACGAGGCCCACGAGCACCCGGGACACCAGCATGACCCCGTAGGCGGGCGCGACGGCCGCCAGCAGGTCGGCCACGGCGAGCACCGCCATGAGGACGCCCAGCATGAGGCGGCGGTCGAGGCGGGCGGTGGTGACGGTGACGACGGGGGCGGCGACGGCGGCGACGATCCCCGGCATGGCCATCGTCAGGCCGGCCGTGCCGTCGGAGACGCCGAAGTCGGCGCCGATGGACGTCAGCAGGCCGATCGGCAGGATCTCGCTGGTGACAATGGTGAAGATGCCCAGGGTCAGCGACACCACGGCCGGCCAGCCGGCGCGTGTGGGACGGGTCATCGTCGTGGGGCTCGGCATGGTTCCTCGTTCGGCGGGTCGGTGGGTAGGCGGGCTCGGGGGTGGCGCGCGTCAGGGAGTGGCGCGCGTCAGTGGGTGGCGCGCGTCAGTGGGTGGCGCGCGTCAGTGGGTGGATGCGCACCAGCCAAGCAGGGCCCCGCCGGAAGGGGCTGGCAGGATTCGGACCGCTGCGTGCGGAGCCCGTAGGGTGTCCCAAGTGGAGAGACACATCGCGTTCAGCCGCCTGCACAACTTTCGCGATCTGGGCGGCTACCTCGCCGGCGACGGCCGGGCGGTGCGGTGGGGGCGGCTCTACCGGTCCGATTCACTGGCCAAGCTGGCGGGCGACGACTGGGACCGCTTTCTCACGCTCGGTGTGCGTAGGGTGATCGACCTGCGCTACCCGTGGGAGATCGCGGCCAAGGGCCGGGTGCCGGAGTGCGCGGGGATGGCGTACATGAACCTGAGCGTCGAGCACCGGCCCTACGACCAGGCGGAGATCGACCCGGACGTCGACCCGTGGCGTCATCTCGCCGACCGGTACGCCGAGGTCGCCGCGGACGGGGCCGGCGAGCTGCGGCAGGCGCTGGAGGTCATCGCCGCCGGCGACGGTCCGCTGGTGTTCCACTGCGCGTCGGGCAAGGACCGCACCGGGATCCTGGCCGCCCTGGTCCTGTCGCTGGCCGGGGTGTCGGAGGAGCAGATCGTCGAGGACTTCGCGCTGACCGAGCTGGCCACGGAACGGCTGGTGGCCGACTGGCGGGCCGCCCATCCGTCGCGGGTGCTGCGCTGGCCCGGGTACGGGCGGGCGCCGGCGGAGGTCATGCGGCTGTTCCTCGCCGACCTGACGTCCCGCCACGGGTCCGTCCGGGGCTACGCGGCGGACGTGCTCGGCGTGGACGACGACCTGCTCCTACGCCTCCGCGCCGGACTCCTCACCGACGGCCCCTCGGCGACCGGCACCGCTGCCTGACAGGCTCAGGCACGCCCCACCGGAGCGAGGCCAGGAACCCCCGTCACCCGGGAGCTACAGCCAGGGAACGCGGCCCGACACCGTCACACGGCAGCCACAGCCCAGGAATGCGGTCCTGCACCGTCACGGGGGAGCCACAGACCGAGGGAACGCAGCCCACAAAGCCAGACCGGGACGCGATCCACAACATCAGACCGGGACACAGCCCACAACGTCAGGCCGCGACGCAGCCCCTCACCGCCGCACAGAGGACACGGCCCGGGGACAGGGGCGCGCCCCTCAGGCACCGCACCCACGCCGAGAGACGCCAGGAGACGACACCGGGACCGCCGTGGCGGACGCCCGCGCCCCGGTGCCGACACGATCACCGCGCCGGGCGACAGGCGTCACGCCTGGAGGCGCTCGTCACGGCATCGTCGTCAGGCGTCGATGTGGTCGCGGTCCACCTCGGCGGCGCTGTTGACGATGAACTCGCGGCGCGGCGCCACTTCGCTGCCCATCAGCAGGCTGAAGATGCTCTCCGCCCCCTCGGCGTCCTCGATGCGCACGCGACGCAGGATGCGGTGACGCGGATCCATGGTGGTCTCGGCCAGCTGGTCGGCGTCCATCTCACCCAGACCCTTGTAGCGCTGCACCGGGTCCTTCCAGCGCTTGCCCCGCCGTTCCAGGTCGCGCAGCACCCGCTGCAGCTCGGCGTCGGAGTAGCAGTAGATGTACTTCTCCTTGCCCCGGCCCGGGTTGGTGAGCTCGATGCGGTGCAGCGGCGGGACGGCGGCGAAGACGCGGCCGGCCTCGACCATGGGCCGCATGTAGCGGTGGAACAGCGTTAAGAGCAGGCACCGGATGTGGGCGCCGTCGACGTCGGCGTCGGCCATGAGGATGACCTTGCCGTAGCGGGCGGCGTCGATGTCGAACGAGCGGCCGGACCCGGCCCCCACCACCTGGATGATGGCGGCGCACTCGGCGTTCTTGAGCATGTCGCTCATCGACGCCTTCTGGACGTTGAGGATCTTGCCGCGGATCGGCAGCAACGCCTGGAACTCCGAGTCGCGGGCCAGCTTGGCCGTGCCGAGCGCCGAGTCACCCTCCACGATGAACAGCTCGCTGCGGTCGACGTCGTCGCTTCGGCAGTCGACGAGCTTGGCCGGCAACGCGGAGTTTTCGAGGGCGCTCTTGCGGCGCTGGTTGTCGCGGTGCTCGCGGGCGGCGATGCGTGCCTTGGCGGCGGCGACGATCTTCTCCAGCACGGCGCGCAGCGGCTGCTTGAAGCCGCGCGGCGGGTTGGCGAACAGCTCCTTGAGCTCGCGGCTGACCACGTGGGAGACGATGCGGGTCGCCGCGGAGGTGCCGAGCACCTCCTTGGTCTGGCCCTCGAACTGCGGCTCGGGCACCCGGACGGTCACCACGGCGGTCAGGCCCTCGTGGATGTCCTCCTTGGTGACCGGGTCGTCGCCGTTCTTGAGCAGGCGGGTCTCGCGCAGCTGCTCGTTGATCGTGCGGACCAGCCCGCGTTCGAAGCCCGTCAGGTGGGTGCCGCCCTTGGGGGTGGAGATGACGTTGACGAACGAGCGGACGGTGGACTCGTAGCCCTTGCCCCAGCGCACCGCCACGTCGACGGTCAGCTCGCGCTGCACCTCGGTGGGGGTCATGTGACCCTGGTCGTCGAGGATGGGCACGGTCTCGTGGAAGTGGCCGACGCCCTGCAGGCGCAGCACGTCGCAGACGGCCTCGTCGCGGGCGAGGAAGTCGGTGAACTCGGAGATGCCGCCGTCGAAGCGGAACTCCTCCGTGACGCGCTCCTCGTGCCTGCTGTCGACGACCACGAGGGTGAGGCCGGGCACCAGGAAGGCGGTCTGGCGCAGCCGGACGTGGATCTCGTCGAGCGACACCTCGGCGTCGGGCAGGAAGATCTGCTTGTCGGCCCAGAAGCGGACACGGGTGCCCGTGACGTCGGCGGCCAGCTTGCCGCCCTCGCGCAGCCCCGACTTCTTGCGGAACTTCGCGGTCGGCCCGTCGCCGTCGAACACGCCGGGAACGCCGCGGCGGAAGCTGATCTCGTGCACCCGCCCGTCGCGGTCGACCTCCACGTCGAGGCGCGCCGACAGGGCGTTGACCACGGAGGCGCCGACGCCGTGCAGGCCGCCGGACGCGCCGTAGGAGCCGCCGCCGAACTTGCCGCCCGCGTGGAGCTTGGTGTAGACGAGCTCGACACCGGCCAGACCGCTCTTGGGCTCGACGTCGACCGGGATGCCCCGGCCGTTGTCGCGCACCTCGATGGACCCGTCGGCGTACAGCTCGACCTCGATGCGGTCGCAGTGGCCCGCCAGCGCCTCGTCGACGCCGTTGTCCACGATCTCCCAGAGGCAGTGCATGAGCCCGCGGCTGTCGGTGGACCCGATGTACATGCCGGGCCGCTTGCGGACCGCTTCGAGGCCCTCAAGCACCGACAGGTGACGAGCCGTGTAACCCGCCTCGACTAGCGTCACTCCAGCTCCTCTGGTCTAGCATCGAACACCAGTGCGTAGCTTACCGTTCTTCCCCTGCGCGCGCGTACAAGCTTGCCATGCCGTCACGTTTGCCGTTACCGGGCGGCTGTCCGTCATTACTTTCGGACACATTCCGCTCTCGGCGTAGCGAGGGGGCGGTTGGGAACGTCCACGTCCGGTTAGATGTTGTTCCAAGTGACTGACGCCAGATCCTCGCTTCGGCGGGGGTGACCCGAAAGGCGATACGTGACTGGAGCTCTCGCCCCCGTTAAGCCGCTGACGGCCCTCGACCGCTGCGACCGTTGCGGCGCCCAGGCCTACATTCGCGCGACCCTGCCCGTGGGTGGGGAGCTGCTGTTCTGCGCCCACCACGGGCGTCAGCACATCGCGGCACTGCGCGAAAAGGGCGCCGACATCCTGGACGAGTCGGCTCGGCTCAGCGAAACCCCTTCCATTGCCCGCAACGACGAGCGCTGACACCGCGCTGGTCGTGATGAGATAACCACATATCGCACAAGCGTCGAACGGCGGTCGCGGCATGCCCGTGACCGCCGTTCAGCATTCCCACCCACCTTCGACATTCCGCCCGCCCGGGTTCGGCTCCGCCGCGCGTTCGGCTCTCGTCCCGGACTCGGCTCTCGTCCCGTGTTCGGCTCTCGTCCCGCGTTCTCGTCCCGCGTTCGGCCTTCCCGCCCGAGGGGCCGAGACGCGGCCGGCCGGGTCAGCGGATCCGGTAGTGGTAGCCGCCCCGGATCTCGAAGCCCTCACTCCTGTACAACGCCTGCGCGGCCACGTTGGACGTGGTGGTGACGAGGTAGGCCGAGCGGGTCCCGCCTTGACGCACGAGAGCGCGCAGAACGCTGCGGGCCAGCCCGCGGCGGCGCGCCCGCGGCAGGGTCGCCATGCAGTAGACGCCCAGGGTGTCCCCCTGCGGCACACCGCGCCCCACCGCCAGTGGCACGCCGTCCTCCTCCACGGCGGCGTACCAGGCGGGCACGCCGGTGCAGATGCGCTCGGCCTCCTCCAGCCCGCTGCCGTAGCGGCCGTCCACGGACCACCACGCCCGCAGCCACGCGGGCCACGGACGGTCCTCGACGCGCACCTCGTGCTCGGGCTCCGGCGACCCGCCGGGGCCCGTCATGACGACGGTGGGGTCGACGAGAGCGTATCCCCTGGCCTCCAGCGCGGCGTCCAGCTCCGGGGCGGCCCCCACCGCGAACACGCAGCGCCGGCCTCGGGAGGCGTAGAAGTCCTCGGCGACGCCGATGGCCGCGTCCAGGTCGGCGGGGACGTCCAGCGCGAGGACCGAGTTGGCCCGCTTGGTGACCCCGCCCGCGTACCGGAGGATCCAGCCGCCGTGCCGCCGCTGCTCGTACGCGGGCCAGGCCTCGTGGACGAGGAGGTCGACGTTCACCCACAGGAGCCTAGCCACCCCGCTCCGTCGCGCGGGGAGCGGGCCGCGCGGACGGGAGGCCGTGGCCGACGCGGCGGGCTGGCCTGGGACAATGGGGCCGTGCTGATTCTGTTGCCGCCGTCCGAGGGCAAGGCGTCCGAAGGCGGTGGCCCTCCCCTGGGCGATCTCTCCTTCCCGGCGCTCGACCGGCCGCGCAAGCGGGTGCGCACCGCGCTCGCCAAAGCGTCCCGGCGGCGTGACGCCCTGGAGGTGCTGGGGCTGAGCCCGGGCCTGGCCGGCGAGCTCGCCAAAAACCTGGTGCTCCAGACGGCCGCCACGCTGCCCGCGGCCGAGCTTTACACCGGCGTCCTGTACGACAACCTCGGCCTCGGCACCCTGGACGGCGAGGCCAGGCGGCGGGCCGAGGAGTCGGTGCTGGTCTTCTCGGGGCTGTGGGGCGTGCTGCGGATCACCGACCGCGTGCCGCCGTACCGGCTGTCCATGGGCGTCAACCTGCCTCCGCTCGGCGGGCTG
Organism: Nonomuraea indica; assembly: GCF_002850745.1. Classification (GTDB taxonomy): domain Bacteria; phylum Actinomycetota; class Actinomycetes; order Streptosporangiales; family Streptosporangiaceae; genus Nonomuraea; species Nonomuraea indica. The sequence goes on along the minus strand of NZ_KZ559475.1, from coordinate 90,480 downwards.
GCCGCCTTCTGGCGCCCGCTGGTGACGAAGCAGCTCGATCCGCTCCCGGGGCTGGTGGTCGACCTGCGGTCGGCCACGTACGCGGGGGCCTGGCAGCCGGGCGACCGGTCGGTGGCGGTACGGGTGTTCAAGGACGGCAAGGTGGTCAGCCACATGGCCAAGGCCACCCGCGGCCAGGTCGCCAGAGCGCTCCTGGAGTCCGGCGCCGACCCCGCCTCCCCCGCCGAGCTGGCCAAGACCCTGGACGCGCTGGGCTACGTCGTAGACCTGTCGGCCCCTGCCCGGCCCACCCGCCCGTGGACGCTCGACATCCGCCTGTGAGCACCGTCCCGCCCCGGACGACGCCCTGACGGCCCGGACAGCACCACCTGCCCGGCTCTCCCGGTGAGCTTTCCGATCAAGCGGGCATGCCCTCGGGCCCGCGGCCGCCACGCCGGCCCCGGCGTGCTGTCCGGGCCCGCCGTCCACCAGCTTCAGGGCGGCAAGGGCGTGGGGAGGATCGGGAACGCGAGAGCCCCGCGCTGCGCGGCAGGGCGGGGCTCGGGCGTCGTGCGGGACGGTCAGTCGAGGTAGTCGCGCAGCACCTGGGACCGGGACGGGTGGCGCAGCTTGGACATCGTCTTCGACTCGATCTGCCGGATGCGCTCACGCGTCACCCCGTAGACCTTGCCGATCTCGTCGAGCGTCTTGGGCTGCCCGTCGGTGAGGCCGAACCGCATCGACACGACGCCCGCCTCGCGCTCCGACAGCGTGTCGAGAACGGAGTGCAGCTGCTCCTGCAGCAACGTGAAGCTGACGGCGTCGGCCGGGACGATGGCCTCGGAGTCCTCGATGAGGTCGCCGAACTCGCTGTCGCCCTCCTCGCCGAGGGGGGTGTGCAGCGAGATGGGCTCGCGACCGTACTTCTGGACCTCGACGACCTTCTCGGGCGTCATGTCCAGCTCGCGGGCCAGCTCCTCGGGCGTGGGCTCGCGGCCGAGGTCCTGCAGCATCTGCCGCTGAACCCGGGCCAGCTTGTTGATCACTTCGACCATGTGGACCGGGATGCGGATGGTCCGCGCCTGGTCGGCCATGGCGCGGGTGATCGCCTGCCGGATCCACCACGTGGCGTAGGTGGAGAACTTGTAGCCCTTGGTGTAGTCGAACTTCTCGACCGCGCGGATCAGGCCGAGGTTGCCCTCCTGGATCAGGTCCAGGAACAGCATGCCGCGGCCGGTGTAGCGCTTGGCCAGCGAGACCACCAGACGGAGGTTGGCCTCCAGGAGGTGGTTCTTGGCGCGGCGGCCGTCCTCGGCGATCCACTCCAGCTCGGCGCGGACGTCGACCGGCAGGCTCTCGGCCTCGGGGCTGCCGAGCTGCTCCTCGGCGAACAGGCCCGCCTCGATGCGCTTGGCCAGCTCGACCTCCTGCTCGGCGTTGAGCAGGGGAACCTTGCCGATCTGCTTGAGGTAGTCCTTGACCGGGTCGGCGGTGGCACCGGCGGCGGCGACCTGCGCGACCGGGGCGTCATCGTCGTCGTCGGACAGGATGAGGACCTCGTCCTCGCTCTTCTGGGTCGCGACGGTGGCGGCCACGTCGGCGGCCTTGGGCTCGTCGTCGGAGTCGGAGTCGTCGTCGGACTCCGACTCGGCCTCGGCGACGATCTCGTCGTCGTCGATGGCGATGTCCTCGAGGTCCTCCAGCTCCACGTCACCGTCGAGCTCGATGTCCTCGTCGTCGTCCACGCCGTCGACGGGCTTCGGCTTGGTCTCGGCAGGCCCAGCGGCTTCGGGCTTGGCCTTCTTGGCGGGCGGCGCCGCCTTCTTGGCCGCCGGGGCGGCCTTCTTGGCGGGGACCGGCTTCTTGGCAGCGGGCTCGGCCTCGGCGGTGCCCACGACCGCGGTCACGGTCTCGGGCTTCTGCTCCTTGGCGGCCGCTGCGGCCTTGGTCTTGACGGGGGCGGCAGTGCGGCGCTTTGCTGGACCACGAGACTTCTTCGGCGCAGCCGAATCCGCGGCGGTCACCACCACGGTCACGCCCTCTTTGCTGAGGTTCCGCAAGAACGCGGCGGCGTGCGACATGGGGATGTCCGCCTCCTCGAAGGCCTGGCGGACATCCTCGGACTCGAGGAAACCCTGCGAGCGCCCACGCTCGAGCAGTCGCTGAATGACGGGCTCGTTCAGCTCTTGTGGCTTCGAGCGAGTCGAACTTGCAGGCGACACGAACACCTCTCGAACGAACGCGTGGCGACAATGGACCCAGATGCCCGCTGGGGGGCTGATGCCTCTCTCGGAGATCGGTGAGGCCGTGCGGACCGCGACGGACCTGCCCAGCATTGTGGCACGACCTCGCGCTCCATACGGCCACCTCCCGGCGGTTGACCTCCACCCTAGGCCGACCCAGACAGTAGTGCGTACGTAAGCGCGCCACTGATACCCGAAAGCAACCCTTATGACTGTTTCATTCAGTCACTCTTCGTGGCGGGCGGCACGTGAATGGCCAGGGCGGTAACGTCATCATCTTGTTCATATCCCGACAACATCCGGTCAACCAGGAAGTCCAGCAGCATGTGCGGACTTCTCACGACCTCGGGCGGCGCTTCGGTCACAACACTGCAAATCTCCGCGAGTCCCGCGTCCAGGCCGCGCTTGCGGTTCTCCACCAGACCGTCGGAGTAGAGCACCGCGGTGTGGCCGGGCGGCACCACGAACCTGAACTGCCGGCGGCTGGTCGGCCAGCCCAGCGGCGTGCCGGGCTGCGCGTCGCACAGCACGGCCGTGCCCTGAGGTGAGACGAGCACGGGCGGCGGGTGACCGGCGAGCGCGAGCGTGCCCTCGCCGGTGACGGGCTCGACGACCATGTAGGCCAGGGTGGTGACCTGCTCTTCTTCCTCCGTGGCGTCGAAGACCCGGTCGAGACCGGTCAGCACGGCCGCGGGCGGCGGGTTGGTCAGGGCCAGCGCCCGCATGGCGTTGCGGATGCGGCCCATGCCCGCAGCGGCCTTGACGCCCTTGCCCATGACGTCGCCGACGACGGCCGCGACCCGGCCGTCCTGCAGCACGAAGGCGTCGTACCAGTCGCCGCCGACCTGCACGTGACGGCTGCCGGAGCGGAAGCGCTGAGCCAGCTCCAAGCCCTTGATCACCGGCAGGCGGTCGGGCAGCAGGCTGCGCTGCAGCGTCTCGGCGGTGCGGTGCTCGCGCTCGAACAGCGTCGCCCGCTCGACGGCGAGCGCGCACTGCCCGGCCAGCGCCTCCAGGAAGACGCCGTCCTCCTGGGAGATCTTCTGCGGCCGGGTGAACGAGAAGCGCAGCGCGCCGAGGGCCCGGCCCGCGGCCAGCAGCGGCAGGCCCACCCAGGCGCGCTCGTCGCTGTTGCTGAGGTAGTTGGCGAGCACCCGCTCGTCGCCGCCCGCCTCCAGCAGCTGCGACTTCAGGCTCTCGGGCGACTCGGCGAACACCGGCCGCCGGCTGTTGACGGCCATGGTCATCACGCTGGAGTGGGAGAGCGGGATCTCCTCGCCGGTCGTGCCGGACGCCTCGGGGACGCCCTCGCCGTTGACCAGCTTGAGCGCGGCCCGGTCGGTGTCGAGCAGCGCGACCGCCGAACGGTCGGCGGCCAGCGCGGTGCGGCCCACGTCGATGATGACCTGCACCACCTGCTCGACCGTGAGGGCCTCGGCCAGCATCGCGGTGGCGCCCTGCAGGCGGGCCGTGCGCAGGGCCGCGGCGCCGAGCTGGTCGGTCAGCCTGCCGCGCATCTCCTCGGCCTCGCGCTGCGGCGTGACGTCGGTGTTGGCGCCCACCCACTCGACCACCCGGCCGTGCCGGATGATGGGCACGGCGCGCACCTCGAAGTGGCGGTAGCCGCTGGCGCGGGTGCGCACCCGGTAGTTCCACTCGAACATGGTGCGGCCGCGCAGCGCCTCCTTCCAGGCCTCCTCGGTCTGCTGGCGCTCCTCCGGGTGCACCACGTCGAGCCAGCCGTGCGCGAGGTACTCCTCCAGGCCCTGGCCGGTGATGGCGCGCCACTGCGGCGCGTCCTCGACCACGGTGCCGGTGGGCGAGGTGATCCAGACCAGCTGCGACTGCGCCTCGACCAGCGAGCGGTAGCGCTCCTCGCTGCGGCGCAGGTCCTCCTCGGTCTGGCGGCTCTCGGTCACGTCCATGCCGATGAGCGCCACGGCCCGCAGCTCGCCCGCGTCGTCGTGGACCGGCGAGAACGACAGCGACCAGTGGCGGGTCTCGCCCTCGGGCGTGCGCACCCGTACCCGGCTCTCGGTGACCGGCGCGTCGCTCTCGACGACGCCCTGCACCGCGTGGGTGACGACCTGCGCCAGGTCGGCCGCGAGGGCCTCGGCCGGGGCGCGGCCGGCCAGCCGGTCGGCGGGCACGCCGACGACGTCGCTGAACACGTCGTTGGCCCGCTGGAGGCGGCCGTCGGGCTCGAGGAAGGCGAAGGCGAACTGCGCCTCGGAAAGCAGGCCCTTGAACAGGGCGGAGTCTGAGATGTCCACATCCGACTCCCGGGGACGGGGAACGGAGGTCTCGGCGCTCATGCTCGGCACCTCCGTCGCGTGCCAGGGTCTCCCACGCGGCACATCTCCATAACTGTGTATCGGCGTAGCGCGGCTCCGGGCGACCGGATCCTGCTGTACATCATCGGCGATGGGCATGCGCGGACGGAAGTCCCGGCAGCCATACCATCAACGCATCCTGTCAAAGTCGCTCCACGTTGCGCAGCAAGATCAGGCTACTTGGCCTTGGCCGCCCGCTTGGCGTCCTGTTTGGCGGCCCGTACGCGACCCAGCGTGTCGGCGTCGACCACATCGGCCACCGATCGGAAGGATCCCTCCTCGCCGTACGGCCCCGCCGCCTCGCGCCATCCTGGCGGCCGGACGCCCAGTTGCTTGCCGAGCAATGCCAAAAATATCTGGGCTTTCTGCTTGCCGTAACCAGGAAGCGCCTGAAGCCTGCGGAGAAGATCTTTGCCGTCGGCGGCCTCGGTCCAGACGCGCTCGGGACGGCCCTCGTAGTGTTCGACGAGGTAGGCGGCCAGCTGCTGGACCCTGGCGGCCATCGAGGAGGGGTAGCGGTGCACGGCGGGTTTCTCGGCCAGCAACGCGGCGAACGCCTCGGGGTCGTGGGAGGCGATCTCCTCGGCGGTGAGGTCGTGCCCCAGCCGCTGGGAGATCGTGTAGGGCCCGGTGAACGCCTGCTCCATCGGGATCTGCTGGTCGAGCAGCATGCCGACGAGGAGGGCGAGCGGACTGCGGCCGAGCAGGTCGTCGGCCTCCGTCCGCTGGGCGAGCTGGATGCGCATGGGAACAGCTTCGCACGAAAGGAGTTGCCGAGAAGCGAACACAGGCGTAGTGGAGGCTTGACACGGGCCCGAGAAAAGGTGGAATGGGAGCGCAAGTCGCCCTGCTTCCGTTCCTAGGGGTTTGCCCCTGGGCATCCAGAGGAATCTGACACCTATGCTCGCTCTGGCCACTCGCTTCCTCAGGGAGCCGGTCAGTCTCAGGCTGGCCGAGGAGTTCCTGACCGTGCCCGTGGACACGATCGACCGCTGCGTCGCCGACGTGTGCGCCTGCGCGCAGCACCTCGGGATCTCGGCGACACCGGAGATCGTCGAACGCATCGCGCGCGAGCACCTGCTCGCGATCGTCAACTCCGCCCCGCCGCCCCGGTCTCCCCGATAACATCGAGGTCACCGGGCCGCGTTCTACGCACCGTTTGCGCCTGGAATGCGAGAGAGTGAGGGCGTGCGCCGACACCGACGAGATCCCAGGGAGAGCACTCCACCGGACGAAGTGTTCAAGGAAATGGTGCAGGCGGCACGCGAGCTGCTCGCCGTACGCAGCCCCCTTGACGCGGAGTTGATGGTATCCGACATGATCGGCGCCTGGTGGGGTCGGAGGGTCCGGGGCGGCGACGTCGAGCAGGTGCTCGGCGAGGGGCTGGTCGACTACGCGGCCAAGGCCGGCACGCCGGCGTCGCTGACGCTGCTCATCTGCCTGGCCTACCTCGGCACGGCGCGCCAGGGCGCCAAGGCGGAGGGCGCGGCGCTGGCGATGATGGAGTCGGGCGTGGCCAGGCCTGGCTGGGCCGACCGGGTCGGCGCGGTCAAGCCCACCGGCTGCTACGTCTCCCGCGACGCCTACGGCGACCAGGACACCGTCATCTGCACGTTCGCCTACCGCTTCGGTGAGGGCGAGCAGGCGCGTCCCGAGCCGGTCGGGCCGGTGCGCGAGCCGCACGCGCTGGTCATGGTCGTCGACCACAACATGTCGGGCATGGCGCGCGACGCCTGGGTCTCCTCCCACGTGGACAAGCTGCTCGAGAAGGCCCGCGCCGAGGCGGCGGGCAACCCCATGCTGCTGTTCGAGGAGATCGAGCCCCAGCAGGCCAGGGCGCTGCTGGAGTCGGCGATGAAGGCCACCGGCGAGCCGAAGACCCCGCCGCCGGTCAGCGAGAGCTACAGCGCCTACCACGCCTTCGCCCGAGCCCGGCTCAAGGCGCTGCCGCCGGGCCGCAAGCGACCGGCGCCGCTGCACATCGAGGCGCCCTACAGCCGCGAGCGGCGCGCCATGCTGGCTGCGGAGTTCCTGGCCTCCGACGCGGCCGAGCACCTGTCCGACCCGTCGGCGGCCTCGCGCTGCGCCGACCACATCATCGACTACGGCTGCGAGCAGGACTTCAGCCGGCCGCTGCGGGTCAGCCCGACCAAGTGCGAGACCTTCCTGCTCGACTGGCTGCCGCGCAAGGTCATGCTGAGCACGGCCGAGCAGGAGGCCATGCCGCACGTGCTGGCGGCGTGGGTGCGGTTCGCGGCGGTGCGCACCGGCCTGCCCGAGCCCGGCCTGAAGGCCACGCTGGACGCCGTGTGGGAGGCGATCGGCAAGTTCCCCGAGGCCTACCGCGATCCGACCTCGTTCGGGCTCGACCTGCCGCTGCTGGAGCGGCTGCTGCCCGACGGAGACCTGTCGGCGCTGGCCAGGCGGGTGTTCGCGTTCCCGTTCCTGCAGGGCGTGCACAACGGCGTCACCCTCGACGACCTCAACCCGGCCGACGAGGCCGACCGGCGCACGCTGCTGGAGATCGACCATGTCGGCCCGGTCGACGAGGAGCACCTGGCCTGGCACGAGGAGATCGCCACCCGGCTGTGGGAGGGTGACCCGCCGCAGCTGTGGGAGGCGGCGCAGCGACTGCTCGACCTGGGCCACGACCGCCACGACGTGCTGCACGTGCTCATCGAGATCGCCGAGCGCATCGGCGACGACCCCGACGAGCTGGCCGCCGCCCTGGACGACATCGCCGACATCCCCGACGGGATCTAGGGTCCCGTTCCGTGGCCGCCCGTCGTGGCCGAGCACCGGCTCCTAATACGGCAGGCCCGTCGGGGCGCGGCCTGACCCGGTCCGCCCTCCACGACGGGAGCGGCGCGGCCGGCACGGCGACTCGGGCGTTGTCCGTCGCGCCGCCGCGGCCGGGCGCGCGATGATGGGATCCATGGTGATGGACCTGAACGCCGACCTCGGCGAAGGCTTCGGCATCTGGCGGCTCGGTGACGACCTCGCGCTGCTCGACATCGTCACGAGCGCCAACGTGGCCTGCGGGTTCCACGCCGGCGACCCGGTGACCATCCGGCGCACCTGCGCGGCGGCCGTGGACCGGGGGGTGTCGATCGGGGCGCAGGTGTCCTATCGCGACCTGGCCCACTTCGGGCGGCGCGAGGTGCTCCTGGAGCCCGAGGAGCTGTGCGCCGAGGTGCTCTACCAGCTCGCGGCGGTCGACGGCATCGCGCGGGCGATGGGCGGGCGGGTGTCGTACGTCAAGCCGCACGGCGCGCTGTACAACCGGGTCTGCCACGACGAGGAGCAGGCGGCGGCGCTGATCGACGCCGTGGCCGACTACGACTCGTCGCTGCCGGTCCTCACGCTGCCGGTGTCGGTGGTCCACGCCATCGCGGCGGCAGCGGGGGTGCCCACGGTGACCGAGGCGTTCGCCGACCGGGCGTACACGTCCGCGGGCACGCTGGTGCCGCGCCGCGAGCCGGACGCGGTGATCCACGACGAGCGCACGGTGACGGAGCGCGCGGTGCGCATGGCCGTGGACGGGCTGGTCACGTCGGTCGAGGGCACGGCCGTGACGATGGCGGCGCGGTCGATGTGCGTGCACGGCGACACGCCCGGCGCGGTACGGCTGGCGCGGGCCGTGCGTGACGGGCTGCTGGAGGCGGGCGTGGTCCTCCAGCCGTTCGCATGACCGGCGGTCATGTAGTCGCTCGCATGCGCCCGCTGATGACGTCCGCCGGGAGGTGACGCCGATCGCCTCCGGGGCGCGGGCGGCTGTCGCGGGCCGCTCACAGCTCGACCCGCCCGGTGACGCAGGTGACGCACGAGCCGCCGATCCACACGTCGCCGCCGTCGGTGGAGACGTGGACGCGTCCGGCCCGCCCGAGCGCGGTGCCCTGGGCGGCCACGTAGGGAGCGGTGGCGCGGCCGGTGCGCAGCAGCCACTGGGCGACGGAGGCGTTGAGGCTGCCCGTGACGGGGTCCTCGACGGTGCCGGCCTCGGACGGGCAGAAGGCGCGCAGTTCGAACGCCTGGGGCGAGCCGGGCGGGTGGGGGCCCACCACGCCGAGGTCGAGATCGACGCGGCCGGGCCGCAGCGCGAGCACCGCCTCGGCGTCGCGGAGCAGCACCGCCACCCAGCCGGGCCCGTTGTCGGCCCACTCCAAATCGACGATCTCGTCGCGGCCGATGCCGAGCAGGCCGGCGATGTGGCCCGCCAGCGGCTCGTCCACCGGCCCCGACCGCAGCAGCGGCGGGGCGGCGAAGGCGAGACCGTCGCCGGTCCGGCGCACCCGCACCAGCCCGGCCCCGCACTGCTGCACGATCTCACCGGGGGTCGCCGGGACGCCACCGGCCTCCAGCCAGGCGTGGCAGGTGCCGAGCGTGGGGTGGCCTGCGAACGGCAGCTCGCCGGAGCCGGTGAAGATGCGCACCTGGTAGTCGGCGGCCGGGTCGGACGGCGGCAGCAGGAACGTGGTCTCGGACAGGTTGGTCCAGTGGGCGAAGCGCTGCATCTGCGCCGTGGTCAGCCCCTGGCCGTCGAGGACGACGGCGAGCGGGTTGCCGAGGTAGGGGACGTCGGTGAAGACGTCGACCTGGGCGAAAGGACGGGACATGGGCGAGGGTCTCCTGGTTGCTCGGCTGTGGCGGCGGGTGGCCTGTGGCGGGTGGCGGGCGGCCGCTGGCGGGTGGCGGCCGGTGGCGGCCGGTGGCGGCGCCCCGCCGCGGGCGACGTCGGCGGACGCGGCCGATCGCCCGTGACCGCCGGGCGGGCTCAGCGGTCGCTCCCCTGGTCGCGCGACGCCAGCAGGGCCTCGATCCTGGCGACCGCCGCGTCCAGCGCGGGCTGCGGCACCGGCTCGAACAGCTCCACGACGGCCCGGCCGTCCTTCGGCTCCCAGACGCCGGTGACCCGGCCGTCGTGCAGGACGACCGGTGAGATCCAGCCCGCCTGGCGGCTGACCCGCGCCTTGACCGCGGCCGGGACGAGCGGCTCCAGGCCGCGGGGCGCGCCCAGGATGTAGGGGTCGAAGCCGGGCAGCAGGTGGACCTCGCCACCCGGCCGGACGGCGGCGAGCTCGTCGAGGTGCTCGGCCAGGGCGAGCAGCGATCGGCCGTCGGAGGCGCGCACCTCGGCCAGCTCGGGCGCGAGGTCGCGGAACCACGCCCTGAGCACGGCCTTGCGCGCCACCCCGCCGAACAGCCACGCGTCGAACATCTCGGGCGTCGCCGGACCGTGGGCGCCGAGGAAGGCGCGCGCCAGCGCGACCCCCGCCTCTTCCTGGGGCGGCGGCTCGGCGGGCCAGCCGGGCAGCCAGCGGCGGGGCGCGGTGAACGTCACCTTGCCGTCGCGCGGCGGCCCGTAGCACAGCTCGCCCAGCCGGCTGAGCGGCTTGAGCAGCGCGCCCCAGCCGGAGGTGAGCGCCTCGCGCAGGTGGGCCTCGCCCGTGACCTCGACGACGGCGTCGACGAGCTCCTCACGGGTCAGCGCCCCCTCCCCCAGGACGTGCGGCACGGCCTCGATGACGGCGCCGATCTGGGCGGCGGTGACGCCGTGGCCGCGCTGCCAGGAGCCCTTCTCCCAGAAGCGCAGCGTGGACAGGGCCGAGCAGTAGGCGGGCAGCTCGTCGGAGGGGACGAGGTGCAGCGTGCCGCGCATGACCCACGTCTTGACCAGCGTGCGATCGGCCCACAGCGCCGTGTCGATCTCACCGGCCGCCGGCCGGGCGCTCCTGAGCGCCACGGCGAGCTGGGCCGAGGAGGCCACCTGGGTCTGCACGCCGCACAGCCGGCGGGCGACGGCCACCGCGCCGGGACCGCCGGGGCCGGTCACGAACTGCCGGGTCAGCCGCCAGGTCAGGATCTGCGGCCAGGTCAGGGAAAGGGTCACCGTCCTCTTCTACCGGACCCGGCCGACAGTCCGGGAGGCAGGTCAGGCGGTGAAGCCGATGTCCTCGTACCGCAGGTCGTAGAAGCCGCGGGCGCCGACGTTGGCCAGCGTCGCGCGGGCGGCGACGTTCTGCGGCCGCTGGTAGAGCGGCAGCACGTTGACCTCCTGCCAGATGAGCCGGTCGGCCGCGTTGGCGGCCTCCCGCGCCCGCGCGGGGTCGAGGCTCCTGGCCGCCTTGTTCATCGCGTCGTCGATGGCTTTGGAGCCGGTACGGCCGAAGTTGGCGTTCCACGTGGTGCCGTCGGGGCTGTTGACGTAGATGCCGTAGCTGCTCGACACCGGGAACGGGGTGCCGATGTACGCGAAGGCCGTGATGTCGAAGTTGCCGGGGATGACGTACTTGGTGAAGAAGTCGTCGCCGGGGACCGCCTGGATGGTGACCTTGACGCCGATCTGCTCCAGCATGGCCTGCGTCAGCTCGGCCTCCGACTTGCTGACCTGCACGCCCGACGGCACCACGAACCGCAGGGCCAGCGGCTTGCCGGCCTGCTGGCGGACGGCGCCGGCGAGCTTCCAGCCGGCCTCGTCCAGCAGCTTCCGGGCCCGCTCGGGGTCGTATCGCCCGAGGTCGCCGGCGTTGTCCTGGTAGCCGTCCTGGGTGTTCATGAAGAAGTGGTTGTTCAGCGGCGTGGTGGGCCAGTCGAGGCCCTGCAGGTCGGAGCGGGCGATGGCCTGCCGGTCGATGCCGAGCTGGAGCGCCCGGCGCACCCGCACGTCACGCAGCAGGTCGCTGGAGCCGTTGACGGTCAGGTGCCGGAAGTCGGGGCCGGCCGCCTGGCGCACCTGGGCGTCGGGAGTGGAGCGGGCGCGGGCGTAGTCGGGCGCGGAGGGGCCGATGTCGGCGATGTCCAGCTCCCCGTTGCCGAACGCGCCGATCAGCGAGTCCTGCTCGGAGGCACGGTAGACGATCTGGTCGAGCTTGGCCCGTTCGCCCCACCACCGCTCGTCGCGCACCAGCGTGATGGTCTTGGCCGTCTGGTCGAACGCCTTGAACCGGAACGGCCCGGCCGTCACCGGGATGCGGTTGAGCCACGCGGTGTTGAACGCCTCCGGCGTCCGGTTGGCCGAGGCGGGCAGCAGCGGCCCGAACAGTGACTGCCAGTCGCCGAACGGCCGGGCGAAGGTCACCACCACCTCGTGGTCGTCGCGGCCCCTGGCCACCTTCTCGATGTCCTGGTAGCCGGTGGACGACACGATGTGGAAGGCGGGGTCCTCGCCGTTGAGCGCCCGCCACTGCGCCTCGTAGTCGGCCCAGGTGATCGGCTTGCCGTCCGACCATCTGGCCTTCGGGTTGAGCCGGTAGGTGACCACCTGCTTGGGCTGGTGGCGGGTGACCTCGGCGCCGAGGAGGTAGTCGGGGTTGGGCGTGATCTCCGCCGTCTCGTCGGACAGGAACGGCGACGGCAGCAGCGCGTTGGTCACCATCGCGGCGACGGCGAGGTTGCCGTCGACGTGGTTGCGGTTCCACTGGGCGGGGAACTCGTTGACGCCCCAGCGCAGCGTGCCGCCGTCCTTGACCTTCTCGCGCGGCTGCGGGTTGATGTCGTACGCCTTGACGGCCAGGCCGCCGTCGTCGCCGGGCGCGCCGCCCGGATCGCTCCGGCCGCCGCAGCCGGCCAGCGGTCCGGTCACCGTCACCGCCACCAGCAGCGCGGTGGCGAGTCGTGTTGCTCTCATGAGAAGCGACCTTCCTGGTCTAGAGGACGTCGAGCCGCCGCGCGTGATGGCAGGCGACGCCATGGTCATGACCACCGTGGTCATCGCCACCGTGGTCATCGCCACCGTGGTCATCGCCACCGTGGTTGGCGCCGCGCCCGCCGGCGGGGCCCGCGAGCGGCCGCACGACGGGCTCGTCGCCGACGCACCGGGCCCGCTCGTCGTCGGTCAGCTCCGAACGGAACTTCGGGCACCGGGTGCGGAAGCGGCAGCCCGACGGCGGGTGCGCCGGGCTCGGGAGGTCGCCTTCGAGCAGGATCCGGGCGCGGGTGCGCTCGCGGGCCGGGTCGGGCAGCGGGATGGCCGACAGCAACGCCCGCGTGTACGGGTGGGCGGGCGCGTCGTAGACCGCGTCCACGGCCCCGATCTCGGCGATGCGGCCGAGGTACATGACGGCCACCCGGTCGGCGATGTGGCGCACCACCGCCAGGTCGTGCGCCACGAACAGGTAGGACAGGCCGAGCCGGGACTTCAGCTCGGCCAGCAGGTTGATCACCCCGGCCCGGACCGACACGTCGAGCGCGGACACCGGCTCGTCCAGCACGAGCAGCCGCGGCTCCAGCGCCAGTGCGCGGGCGATGCCGATGCGCTGCCGCTGGCCGCCCGAGAAGTCCTGCGGGTGGCGCTCGGCGTGCGCCGGAGCCAGGCCCACCAGGTCGAGCAGCTCGCGCACGCGCCGGGCCGGGTGACCCGCGCCGTGGGTGCGCAGCGGCTCGGCGATGATGTCGTGGACGGTCATGCGCGGGTCGAGCGAGGCCAGCGGGTCCTGGAAGACCACCTGCATGTCGCGCCTGACCGCCTTGCGCCCGGCCGCTCCGAGGCCGGCGGTGTCGCGGCCGAGCACGACGATGCGGCCCTGCTGCGGCGCGGCCAGCTCGAGGATCTCCATGAGCGTCGTCGTCTTGCCGCAGCCGGACTCGCCGACCAGGCCGAGCGTCTCGCCCCGGCGCAGGTCGAAGCTGACGCCCGCCACCGCCTGCACGGTGCCGATCCGGCGCCTGAACAGCGTGCCCTTCAGCAGCGGGTAGTGCTTGACCAGCCCTTCCACCCGCAGCACCGGCTCCTCGGGCCGGACGCGCGTGGCCGGGACGCCGGCCACGCCGGGGGCGGCGGCCGAGGGCGGCCCCGTCTCCTCCCACCGGAGGCAGGCGGCCCGGTGGCCGGGGCCGACGTCGAACAGTGGCGGCTCCGCCTCGTCGCAGGCCGGTGCCCGCAGCGCGCAGCGCGGCGCGAACGAGCAGCCCGGCGGCAGCGCGGCGGGCGCGGGCGGGCTCCCCTCGATCGGCGTCAGCGGCCGTCGCCCGTCACGGTCGATCCGCGGAACCGCCCCGAGCAGCCCCACCGTGTACGGCATGCGCGGCCGGTAGTAGACGTCGTCCACGCCGCCCACCTCGACCGGGCGGCCCGCGTACATGACCATCACCCGGTCGGCGAACCCGGCCACCACGCCCAGATCATGGGTGATCATGACGATCGCGGCGCCGGTCTCGCGCTGCGCCGTCTTCAGCACTTCCAGGATCTGCGCCTGGACGGTGACGTCGAGCGCGGTCGTCGGCTCGTCACAGATGATCACGTCGGGGTCGTTGGCGATGGCCATGGCGATCACGACGCGCTGCCGCATGCCGCCGGAGAACTCGTGCGGGAAGGCCAGCGCCCGCTGCGCCGGGTGGGGGATGCCGACGAGGTCGAGCAGCGCGACGGCCCTGACCAGCGCCTGTTCCTTGGTGACCCGCTGGTGGACGCGGACGGCCTCGGCGATCTGGTCGCCCACCCGGTAGACGGGGGTGAGGGCCGACATGGGGTCCTGGAAGACCATCGACATGGTCCGGCCGCGCAGCGCGTCCAGTTCCCTGTCGCGGGCGCCGATCAGCTCCCTGCCGTGCAGCCGCACCGAACCGGTGACCCGGGCGCCGCGCGGCAGCAGCCCCATCACGGCGGCCGAGCTGACGGACTTGCCGGAGCCGGACTCGCCGACGATGCCGAGGACCTCGCCCCGGCGCACCTCGTAGCCGACCCCGCGTACGGCGTGCACGTCGCCGAACCGGACGTCGAGGTCGCGCACCTGGAGGACGGGCGCCGTCGGGAGGGGCGGGGTGGCGGGCTCGGGGGTCATCGCGTCCTCGTGGCGGACGGGTCGAACGCGTCGCGCAGGGCGTCGCCGACGAGGTTGACCGCGAGCACGGTGACGACCAGCAGCCCGGCGACGAACCAGAAGGTCCACGGCGCGTAGACGGCCGTCCTGGCGCCGCCGGCGATCAGCGTGCCGAACGACACGTCGGGCGGCTGGATGCCGAACCCGAAGTAGGAAAGGGACGTCTCGGTGAGGATCGCCGCGCTCACGTTGAGGGTGGCGTCGACGATGAGCAGCGACGACAGGTTGGGCAACACGTGCCGGAAGATGATCGTGACCGGTGGGACGCCCATGAACCGGGCGGCCTGGACGAACTCGCGCCGCTTCAGCGAGACCGTCATCCCGCGGACGATCTTCGAGGTGACCATCCACAGGAACAGCGCCAGCATGACCACGAACAGCACCCACGCCCCCGACCCGAACAGCGGCGACATGACGGCCAGGACGAGGAACGCGGGCAGCACCAGCAGCAGGTCGGTGAGCCAGGTCAGCGTCCGGTCGGTCCAGCCGAGGAAGTAGCCGGCGAAGGCGCCGACCAGGGCGGCCAGCGCGGTGGACACCAGCGCCGCGAGCAGGCCGACGACGAGGGACTTCTGCATGCCGCGCAGCGTCACCGCGAAGACGTCGGCCCCGGTCTGCAGGGTGCCGAGCCAGTGGGCGGCCGACGGCGGCTGCAGGAACGCGGTGAAGTCGCGGTCGGTGTAGGACCACGGGCTCACCAGCGGGCCCGCGAACGCGAGCAGGAAGAGCAGGCCGAGCAGGGTCAGGCCGGCGCGCCCGCGCGGGGCGGCCAGGAAGCGCCGGGCCACCACCCGGCTCCTGGAGGGCGGCCGGCGCTCGGGCCCGCCGGTCAGGTCCTCGGCGAACTGCTCCTCCGACAGCGTCATCCGGCCCTCACCCGCGGATCCAGCGCGGCGTGCAGCAGGTCGGCGGCCAGCGACGCGCACAGGACCGCGACCGCGGCGAGAACGGAGACGGCGGCGACCGTGTTGACGTCGTTGGTGAAGATCGAGTCGATGAGCTGCTCACCGAGGCCGTGCCAGCCGAAGATCTTCTCGGTGAAGGTGGCGCCGGTGAGCAGGACGCCGAAGGTGAACGCGAAGTAGGTCACGACCGGGATCAGCGCGGTGCGCAACGCGTGCCGGACGAGCGCGGCGCGCCGGCTGAGCCCCTTGGCCCTGGCGGTACGGACGTAGTCGGCGCCGAGCACGTCGAGCATCATGTTGCGCTGGTAGCGGCTGAACACCGCGACCAGCCCGAGCGACAGCGACACCGTGGGCAGCAGCAGGTGCTGCAGCCGGTCGACCGCCCGACCCCAGAACCCGGCGTCGAGCCCGTCGCTGTACTCGCCGCTGACCAGGAAGACCTGGTGGCCCAAGAGGCGCTCGTTGGCCCAGGTGCCGGCCAGGATGAGCATGTTGGCCAGCACGACCACGGGCACGGCGAGCACCACGAACGACAGGCCGGCCGACAGCCGGTCGAACCAGCCGTACTGGCCGATCGCGGCCAGCGCGCCGGCGGCCACGCCGGCCAGGCTGCCGAAGACCAGGCCGAGCAGCACCAGCCGGAACGTCACCCCGGCCCGCCGCCTGAGGTCGTCGCCGACGGGCGAGCCCGTCACGCTCCTGCCGAAGTCGCCGTGCAGCACCCCGGCCGCCCAGGTCGCGTAGCGCTGGATCAGCGGGGTGCGGTCGTTGAGGTTGAGCGCGGTGAGCTGGGCGTCGACCACCGCGGCCGGCGGCCTGGGCGTGCGGTCGGCGTAGTTGGAGCGCGGGTCGAGTGCGGCGGCGGCCAGCAGGTAGGCGAGGCTCGCGGCGACGGCGACGAGCACGAGGGAGTTGAGCAGCCTGCGGGCCAGGAACCCCGCCATCGTCCCCCCTCCCGCGCACGGTGCGTAGTCATATAGCTACACCATGCGCGGGGGAGGGTGCACGCAAGTGCGGACTCAACGTCCGGAGAGTTCGTCCACCGCGGTGCGCACGTCGTCGCTGGTGATCGTGGTCAGCTCGGCCGAGGTGGCGGAGCCGCCCCGTGCGGCCAGCGCGGCCAGCCGCACGTCGCGGCGCATGGCCGCGCGTTCGAACAGCGAGCGGGCGAAGCGGCCGTTGCCCAGCCCGTCGATCAGCCGTTCCTCGCAGACCCAGGTGAAGACCTCGTCCAGGTCGCGCAGCGCCGCCTCGTCGAAGCGGTCGCCCGCCTTGTCCGCCAGCAGCACGGCGATCTCCGACAGCTCGCCCGGGGTGTAGCTGGGGAAGGCCACCCGCTGGTTGAACCGGCTGGCCAGGCCGGGGTTGGTGGCGAGGAAGGCGTCCATCTCGCGCTGGTAGCCCGCCAGCACGATGACGAGCCGGTCGCGGTCGTCCTCGGCCCGTTTGAGCAGGGTCTGCACGGCCTCGGCGCCGAACGCGTCGCCACCGGAGTAGCCGGGGTTGACCAGGCTGTAGGCCTCGTCGATGAACAGGACGCCGCCGAGCGCCCGGTCCACCAGCTCGTTCGTCTTGATGGCGGTCGCGCCCAGGTGCTGGCCGACCAGGTCGGCCCGCTGCGCCTCCACCACGTCGGGCCGGGCGAGCAGGCCGAGCGCGGCGAAGACGCGGCCGACCACGCGGGCGACGGTGGTCTTGCCGGTGCCGGGCGGGCCGACGAACACGAAGTGGCGCGTCTGCGGCGGCGTGGGCAGGCCGCGCTCCTGGCGCATCCGGGCCACCTGCAACTGTGCGGCGATGGCGTGGACCTGGCGTTTGACGGGAGCGAGCCCGGCCATGCGGTCGAGGTCGGCGAGCGCCTCCTCCAGGGTGGGCGTGGCCTCGTAACCGCGGAAGCGGGCGGTCAGCTCGTCGAACGCCTTGGTCACGTCGGGCGTGGTCGTGGTGACCAGGTCCTCGGTGGTCGGCGTGCCGCCCGCGCCCACCACCCGGACGTCGCGGGCCTGCGCGGCGGCCTCCACCAGGCTGCGGACGAAGCGCGCGTTGCCCAGCTCGTCGACCAGCCCGCGGCGCTGCACGTCCTCGAACAGGCCGAGCAGCGCGGCCCTGGCGTCGGGCGCCATCCTGTCACCGCGGCGGTGCTGCAGCAGCCCGGTGATCTCGGCCAGCTCGGCCGGTGAGTAGCTGGGGAAACGCACCCGGGTGGCGAACCTGCTGGCCAGACCCGGGTTGGAGGCGAGGAAGGAGGACATCTCCTGCTCGTAGCCCGCCAGGATGATGATCAGCCGGTCGCGGTCGTCCTCGGCCCGTTTGAGCAGCGTCTGCACGGCCTCGGCGCCGAACCGGTCGGGCTGCCCGTCGGAGGAGTTGACCAGCCCGTACGCCTCGTCGATGAACAGCACGCCGCCGAGCGCCCGGTCCACCAGCTCGTTCGTCTTGATGGCGGTCGCGCCGAGGAACTCGCCCACCAGGTCGGCCCGCTGCGCCTCCACCACGTACGGGGTCTCCAGCAGGCCGAACGCGTAGAAGATCTTGGCGAGGGTGCGGGCGACGCTCGTCTTGCCGGTGCCCGGCGGGCCGACGAACACGAAGTGGCGGGTCGGCCGTCCGGCGGTGTAGCCCGCCTCGGCGCGCAGCCGTGACGCCTCGATGGAGGCGGCGATCGACCGGACCTGCT
Source organism: Nonomuraea indica (assembly GCF_002850745.1). GTDB lineage: Bacteria > Actinomycetota > Actinomycetes > Streptosporangiales > Streptosporangiaceae > Nonomuraea > Nonomuraea indica. Next base: position 72,525 of record NZ_KZ559475.1, on the reverse strand, counting down.
CCTTGACCGGCGCCAGGCCGATCATGCTCTCCAGCTCGCCCAGCGCCTCCTCGACCGAGATGGCAGGCGGCGCCGCGGCCTTGTCGGCCTGCGTCCCGGGCCTGCCCTCGCGCACGCGAACGCGCAGTTGCTCCTGCTCGCGCGTGGTCAGCTCGGCCCTGGCCCGGCGGGCCAGCACGAAACGGTAGAGCAGCACGGCGGCGGCGGCGCCGTACGCGACCCAGACGGCGATGCCGTCGGAGACGGGCGACACCGCGGCGGCCAGCAGCCCGGCGGGGACGAGGGCGAGCAGCGCCGTCAGCCACGGCGCGACCCACCGGATCAGATGGGCGCAGGCGGCGACGGGGACGGCGAGCACCAGCAGTAGCGTCGGAGCGAGCGAGCGCGCGGGGAACAGGACGCCGAGCACCGGCACCAGCGCGGCCCAGGCCGCGACCACCAGAGCGGTGGCGGCGGCGCGCGGGAAGCGCAGCGTGAGCGCCGCGAACCCGAGCGCGACGAGCGTGACGAGGAACGTCTGCCACAGGTCCCAGCCGAGCGCGGCCGCCAGGCCCACGGAGCCGATGAGCACCGCGGCGTACAGCACCCTCCGGACGGCCGGGGGAAGGCCGAAGTAGCGCAGCCGCACCCTCTCGAACAGATCCCTCGCCGCGGCCCGCCCCGCGGCCTGGGTCCTGCCGGACTCCCGCATCACGCCTCCCCGGTCCGACCCCGGTTATACCGCACCGGACCGCCGATTGGGCGGACCTGACACGCCAGGTGACGGTGACGGCCGGGGCTCTGGAACTCCCCGCGGCGGGGGCCCGTCTAACGCCGGGTGCCGCGCTGGAGGCGCTGATGCCGTCCCGGGAACTCTCCCACCAGCACCTGTTCGGGGGTGACGCGCAGGGCGCCCGGTCCGGCGACGGCGATGCCGCGCACCTCCACCCAGCGCCGCCCGCGGTCCGGGTCGGCGGCGAACACCGCCACCCGCGGGTCCGCCTCCACCGCCTCCCACGCCTCGTCCCCGACGACCACCCTCAGGTCGCCGGACGGCCCCACCGAGGTGGCCGCTCCCACCATCCGGGGGCCGAGCGCGTCGCCGAACGACAGCACGGCGGTCCTGGCGTACGCGAACGCCCGCCGTACGCGGGGGTGCAACGGCACGGACGGGTCGGTGCCGGCGGGCAGGTCGCACCGCAGCAGGGAGGACCGCCACGGGCCCGGCGCGCCACGCCACCAGGCGCGCGCCGACAGAAGCGCGAGCAGCGCCGCCACGGCCGCCAGCGCGCCGGGTCCGGCCCACCACGCCCAGGCGGCCCCGAGCGCGCCGCCGGCCGCGCAGCCGGCGGCGGCGAGCACGAGGAGCACGGCCGCGGCGGTGTGCCAGGGGCAGCCGCGGTGGGCGCGGCAGGAGGCGCGCAGCAGGGGGTACGGCGCGACGGCGGCGAGGACCCCGGCGGCCATCGCGACGGGGGCGGCCCGCGGTCCGGCCACCAGCGCGACGGCCGTGAGCGCGGCGAGGACGGACCAGGTGCGGCCGACGAGAATCCACAGCGCGACGCCCACGTTCCGCCGCGCCACCCGCACCCCCGCGCCAGCCGCCCCGACGCCGCCTCCCTCGACACCACCCATCTCGACACCAGCCGCCCGCGCACCGCCTCGCTCGACACCACCCGTTCTGGGACCAGCCGCCCCGACGCCGCCTCGCTCGACACCACCTGTCCCGGCACCGCCCTTCTCAGCGCCGCCCGTCCCCGAGCTGCCCGTAACGTGCGGCGGGTCCCAGCGCAGCAGCGCGAGGCCGAGGTTGACGTGGGCCTGGAGGTGGCCGGGGTCGAGGCGGAGGGCGGCCCGGTAGGCGGCCTCGGCGCGGCCGTGCGCGCCGCGCAGCAGGGCCAGGTCGCCTTCCAGGACGAGGGGGTCGGGGTGTCCGGGGGCGTATCTGCGGGCCAGCGCGGCCTGGCCGGCGGCTTCGTCCCAGTGGCCGGGCAGGTGGCTGAGCACCGTGGCCAGCCCCAGCCTGGCGGCCCAGGAGCCGGGCGCCAGCCGGACCGCCTGCCGGGCCGGTGGGAGGGCGTCGCGGTCGCGGCCGAGCCGTTCGAGGGCGAGTCCGGTGAGGCGGTGCGGCCACTCCCCCGCCGGGTCGAGGCCGGCGGCGGCGCGGGCGGCGGTCAGCGCGTCCTCGGGCCGTTCGGCGTGGAGGCGGGCGGCGGCCTCCCCACACCAGTCACGTGAGGATTTGTCCGCATTTTCGTCGCTTTTGCTACTATTTCGAGCTATCCCCACGCTGCCCATCGTCGGCCGGTGGGTGAACCTTGAACAGATCCCGACATAGGGCTGTATCTCTCTAGAGAGGTACGGGTGGGGACCTTTGGATGCGTCGATACCGCTATACCAAGTGCATGCCATGGCCTAAGCTGCCACGCAGGCCGGAGCCGGAGAGCCCGAGAGCGGAGAGCGAGGCACGAGCCGGCGGGTTCCGCGGCGGCGGCGAGCACCAGCACGTGCGGGACCGTCGTGACCGGACAGGCCCGCAAGGAGGCCCATGACCGTCACGAATGCCGCGCCCGCCATCAGGCGGACGGCTCGGCAGCCGCAGCACAACCGCTGGGCGATCCTCCTCGTGCTCTGCCTGAGCCTCCTGCTGATCACCGTGGACGCCACCGTCCTGCACATCGCCGTGCCCGCGCTCACCGCGGCGCTGGAGCCCTCGGCGGTGCAGCTCCTGTGGATCATCGACGTCTACTCGCTCGTCGTGGCGCCGCTGCTGATCATGTTCGGCGCGCTGGGCGACCGGTACGGGCGAAAACGGCTGGTGCTGGCCGGCTTCGTACTCTTCGGGGTGGCCTCGGCCGCCGCCGCCTTCTCCCCCACCCCGCTCGCCCTCATCCTGTCCCGGGCGCTGCTCGGCGTGGGCGGCGCCATGATCATGCCGGCCACGCTGTCGCTGATCCGCCAGGTCTTCACCGACCGCCGGGAGCGGGCCATCGCGCTGGGCGTCTGGAGCGCGGTCGCCGCCGCCGGCGCCGCCGTCGGGCCGCTGGTCGGCGGGGTGCTGGTGGGCATCTGGTGGGGCGCGGTGTTCCTCGTCAACGTGCCGATCCTGCTCGTGCTGCTGCCCGCCGCCGTCCGGCTGCTCCCCGACTCGCGCGGGCGCGCCGGGCACAGCTGGGACGGACTGAGCGCGGTGCTGTCCGTGCTGGGCATCCTGGCCCTGGCATTCGGGCTCAAGGAGGCCGGCTCGGGCAGCCTGATGCCGCCCGGCGCCGCGCTGGCGGTCTTCGCGGGCGGCGTGCTGCTGCTGGTCTGGTTCGTCCGCAGGCAGACGCGGCTGGCGACGCCGCTGCTGGAGGTCGGCCTGTTCAGGAGCCGGGGGTTCACGACCGGTGTGGCCGGGGTGCTGCTCGGCGTGTTCGCGCTGGTGGGTCTGCAGCTCATGCTGGCGCAGTATCTCCAGCTCGTGCTCGGCGACAGCCCGCTGCGCGCCGCGGTGCGGATGCTGCCGCTCGTCCTGTCGGCCGTCGCCGGCGGACTGGCCGCCGCGCACATCCTGCCGCGCCTCGGGCTGCGGGGCACCATGAGCGGCGGGCTCGGGCTGGTCGCGCTCTCCCTGACCCCGACGCTGGGCTGGGGCGTGGAAGGGCACCCGGTGATGCTCGCGGTCTGCTTCGTGGGCATCGGGTTCGGGGTCCAGGTGGCGTTGCTCGCCGCGTCCGACACCATCATGGCCGCCTGCCCGGAGTCGCAGGCGGGTGGCGCGGCCGCCATCGAGGAGACCGCGTACGAGCTGGGCGCCGGGCTGGGAGTCGCCGTCCTCGGCACGATCACCACCATCGTCTACGCGCCCGCTCTGGGAGCCGTGCCCGGCGTGCCCGAGGGCGGCATGGACCAGGCCCGGCAGTCGCTCGCCGGCGCCGCGCACGTGGCGAGCGAGATGGGCGGCAGCACCGGCGACGCGCTGCTGTCCGCGGCCCGGTGGGCCTTCGTCAACGCCCTGCACACCACCGTGGTCGTGAGCGTCGTCCTGCTCAGCCTGACCGCCGTCGCCGTGGCCGTGCTGCTGCGCCGTGATTGAGGTGTGCCATGGCCCGCTCCGGGCAGACATCTACCGTGAAACAGGCCCTGCGTGACATCGCCGCGTTAGTCGCCCGCCTCGGCGTCGGCGGCATCGCCTTCGCCAACGGCTGGCACAAGCTGGAGGAGGGCCTCAACGCCACGGGCGCCGACTTCCTGGCGCAGGGCGCGCCGGCGCCGCGGGCCTGGGCGACCGTGACGATGCTGGCCGAGCTGATCGGCGGGGCGCTGCTGATCGCGGGGCTGATCGTGCCGGTGGTGGGGCTGCTGCTGTTCGCCGAGTCGCTGGCGGTCTTCGTGGTGGCGCCGCCGCTCAACCCGATCAGCCTGAACGAGCTCGTCCTGCTCGGCGTCGCGGCACTGCTGCTCGCCGTGGTCGGAGCCGGGCGCGTGTCGGTGGACCACATGGTGGTGATCCGGCGCAGGGAGTCGGCGGCGGCCAGCGAGTTCGCCGCCGACTCGGAGGCCGACCAGGTGATCGCCTCCCTGCGCGATCCCGACGAGCCCGCCCCGACCGGGTCCGGCGCCCCCACGCGGCGCGGCGCCTCCCCGTACGCGACGGGCGGCACGACGGGCGGGGCCACAGGCGGCACGACGGGCGGGGTGGTGGCCGCGGAGCCGGCCGGCCGGGGAGCGGGCGAGCGAAGGACGACGGACGGCACCGCCGTGGGTGTCGTCTCCGATGAGAAGCCGGGCCCGGACGGCCCGGCACCGGACGGTGAACCCACCGGCCGGGCCGCGGCGCAGGGAGGGCGGCCCGGAGCCGCCCGAAGGGGCGCGGCCTCGTCGGACGAGCTGGCGGATCGCATGGAGGACACGGCGCCGCACCCTGTCGTGGACGCCGAACCCGTCCAGGGCGTGGACGCCGGACCCGTGAAGGGCGACGAGCCCGTGAAGGGAGACGAGCCCGCTCCCTCCGCCGCGCCCGGCGACACGCTGGTGGCCGGCCGCAGGAAGCCCCAGCCGCGCACCCGCCGGCCCGCCTCAGGGGGTTGAGCCCGGACGGCGGCTGGGCAGGACGCCGGACAACAGGGTCATGGGCCCGGTCCGGCATGCCGGGTCAGGGCGGCGCTGACGGGCGCGCCGACGGACCGGCGGGGTACACGGCGGGGTACACGGCAGGCGACACGGACGGGCCCGACGGAACCGGCGCCCAGACCGGCGGGCGGCACGGCGGGCGGCACGGCGGGCGGAGAGCCTAGTCGCTGTTGGCTGGCACCTTGTCATCCACCGGCACCGCCGCGCTCGCGCGCCGGAACGGCAGGCCCTGCGTGAGTGCGATGGCGGCCAGGATGACGACGGCGCCCACCGGCTGGTTCCACGTCAGCGTCTCCCCCAGCACCAGCACGCCGGAGAGCGCCGCGAACACCGGCAGCAGATAGGTCACCGTGGACGTCGTCGTCACCCCCGCCCGCACCTGCACCCAGTAGAGCAGCAGGTACGCCAGCCCGGTGCCGAGCCCGCCGAGCGCCAGCATGCTCCACCAGACGGCGGCCGGGGCGCTGGTGTCCACCAGCGGCACCCCGGCGAGCAGCGTCACCACCGCGAGCTGCGCCGTGCCGCTCAGCAGCTGCCCGGTCGCCAGCACCACCGCCGGCTCGCTGCGCCGCCCGGTGACGAACCGGCCCAGGTAGGCGCCGCCCACGCCGTAGCACATCGCCGCGGCGAAGCAGGCCAGGCTGCCGGCGAGCTGGCCGCCGCCCAGCGGCTGCCACACGCCCAGCACCACCATGACGCCCGCGAACCCCAGCCCCAGCCCGGCCACACGGCTCCGAGTGGCCTTCTCGGTGCGCAGGAGCAGGGTGAAGGCCAGGGTGCACAGAGGCGTGGTGGCGTTCCAGATGGAGGCGACGACCGAGGAGACGTACTGCTCGCCGTACGCGAAGAGGGTGAAGGGGAGCGTGGTGAGCACCACGGAGGCGATCTGGAAGTGTCCCCACAGGCGGGGGTCGCGCGGGAGAGCTCTGCGGCCGATCGCGAGCGCCACCAGCAGGGTGAGCGCTCCGACCGCCATCCGCCCGAACGACACCTGCAGCGGATGGAGGGAGCCCACGGCCACCTTGATGAAGAAGAAGCTGTTGCCCCAGATCGCGGCGAGTGCCACGAATCCCGGCAGCCACCGTCCCACAGCCCTGGTCCGCACTCCGCGCCTCCTGCTCGATGAATCCTTCGGGAGCGTAGCGGTCAGCGCCGACAAGTTGCGCCGGATATTTCCGCTTTTTCGACCGCATACGTGCGTGGCCGAGCTCTCCTCCCCGATGATGTGCCGGTGGGATCCGACATGAGAATCCATGAGGCGTCGTTGATCAGGGCCGCGCGCGATCTGCGGGACGCGACAGAGCTGTTCGGGCGGCACACCGAGGCGCTCCTGGCGGTCACCGCCGGTGGGGCGCGCTCGCCCTGGGGAGTCGGCGCCATCAGCATGGTCATGGACCGGGTCAACGAGTCGCTCGGCACGGCCTGCCGTCACCTGCACGACAACCTCGCGGCGAGCGGCGCGGGTCTTGGGACGATGGCCGGTCTGCACGCCGCCGCCCGCCAGTCCGCCCTGGCCGCCGTCCTCGCGTCGGCGGGTGTCGGGAACGCGGCCGCGGGCGCGACCTCCTTACCGGCCCTCGACGGGGAGGCGGGCCCGGCCGGCCGCGCGCCGGCCGGGGGCCGCGCGGCCCCCGCGGCTCTGGAGCGGCCGGCCGGGGACGAGCAGGCCCTGATGCTCCCGCCCAGCGTGGAGACCGCCTTCGGGATGCTGGGCGTACCGTGGCTGACTCAGCACGAGGGAGTGCTGCGCACGTGCGCCGTGGCCTACCGGGCCTTCGCCCACGCGCTCGCCACGGAGATCATCCCCGCCGCCCACCACGCCATCGGGCACGCCGGGGCGAACAACTCGGGAGACGCCATCGACGACGTCACCGCGTTCTGGGCCGACTACCACCACGAGGGCGACGACTCCGGGCACCTGTCCAGCCTCACCACCGTCCTGAACGCCCTCGCCGACGTGCACGACGTGGCCGCCCGCCTCGTCGCGGTGGCCAAACGGTTCCTGCTCGTGCTGGCGGGCCTCGTGGCCGCCGCTCTGGTGTGGGCCGCGATCGCCGCCGTGGTCAGCGGGGGAACCGCCGCGCTCAGCGCCCGGACGGTGATCGCCGGGCTGCGCCGCGTCGCCCAGCGCGCCATGACCGCCTTCCGGCGGCGGCTCGAACAGCTCCTCGCCCACGCGGTCGTCCGCGGCGTGGAGACCCGCCTGCGTCGTATTCTCAAGGCCCGGGGTCCCCGCTCCGCCGGCGCCGCGCGCCGGACCACCGCGCAGGCGCGGGCGACCACGGCACCGGCCGCCCCGAAGCCGGCGGCTCCGGACACGCCGCGCACGACCGCGTCCGGCACCGCGTCCGGCGCCCCATCCGGCGCCCCATCCGGTGCCCACGAGCCGGCGCGCCAGGTCGCCGGGGAAGTGCCGCCGCCGGGCGTCGCCAGGGAAGTTCCCGCGCCGAGTGCCCCCAAGGACCCACCATCCGGCCCGGCGAAGGACGCGCCACCCGCCGCCGCGGAGGAGACGCCGGCCGTCGCCGCGAATGAGGCGCCGCCGGTTCCCGCCAGGGCGACGCCGCCGCCGAGCGCCGGGAACGCCTCCCCGTACGACTTCGAGCCGACCGATCCGCCCGTGTCGCCGTGGGGCCAGGAGCAGATAGCGAAGATCAGGGAGAGCATGAGAAGTGAAGGGTGGAAGGGCCGCCCCATCTTCGTGGTGCATCACGAAGACAGGATGTTCGTGGTCGACGGCAATCACCGCCTGCGCGCGTCCGAAGGGGTGCTGGACGAGATCCCGTTCAAGGAGGTCCAACTCCCCTTCATGGGCTACCGCAACATCAAGGACGTGCAGAACGGCTGGGAGATGAGCAGGAGCATGATGCCGGACTGGTTCGCCGAGCGCGGCCGGCGAGGTTCGCAGGACGGTTGAAGTTCGCAGGACGGTTGAGGCCCGCTGCCCGTTGAGGGCCACCGACCGTTACAGGCCGCCGACCGTTGAGGGCGGGGGTCGCCGGGGGCGGCGGAGCGCATCTTGGTGACGAAGAGCACTTATTCCGACATATTGCTCGGACACAAAGGTTAGCCTAACCTAAGCAACGTGACCGAGAGGATCTCCCTGCGCGGCGTGGGCCTCCGCCTGGGCTACCACGGGGCCGCCGTGGTCGAGGACGGCCGCATCACCCTGCGCCCCGGCCAGGTGACGGCGCTCGTCGGGCCGAACGGCAGCGGCAAGTCCACCCTGCTGCGCGCCCTGGCCCGGCTGCACCGGCCCGAGACCGGCACGGTGACGCTGGAGGACGGCGTCTCCGCGCTGGACCTGGCGCCGCGCGACTTCGCCAGGCGGGTGACCCTGCTCGCCCAGAGCCGCCCGACACCGGGCGGCGTGCGCGTGCGGGACGTCGTCGGCTACGGCCGGCACCCGTACCGGGGCCGGTGGCGGGCCGGTGACCCGGACGGCGCGGCGGCGATCACCAGGGCGATGGAGCTGACCGGCGTCGCGCCGATGGCCGGACGGCCCGTGGACGAGCTGTCCGGCGGCGAGCTGCAGCGCGTGTGGCTGGCCACCTGCCTGGCGCAGGACACCGGCGTGCTGCTCCTGGACGAGCCGACCACGTTCCTCGACCTGCGCTACCAGGTGGAGCTGCTGGAGCTCGTGCGCGACCTGGCCGACCTGCACGACGTGGCGGTCGGCGTGGTGCTGCACGACCTCAACCAGGCGGCCGAGATCGCCGACCAGGTGGTGCTGCTCTGCCGGGGACGCGTCCACGCCGACGGCGCGCCCGCCGAGGTCCTCACGGAGAGCCTGCTCACGAGCACGTACGGCATCCGCATCGAGGTGACGCGGGACCCCCGGACGGGCGTGGTGCGCACGCGGCCGATCGGCCGCCACACCGAGCCCACCCGCGCGAAGCCCACGAAGCCCGCGATCCCCCAGCCGGCGATCGTCCCCGCGATCACCGAGGCCGCCATCCCCCAGCCGGCGATCACCGAGGCCGTAGTCCCCTGACCGACGCGCCCGGCACCCCGCGCGGCCCGATCGGCGGCCGCCGGCCCGCCCCCAGGACCGCACCTCCCGCACGAACATGACAGGAACCACCATGCCCCTCCTCCGCCGCGCCCTCACCGGCCTGATCGCCGTGCTGGCCCTGGCCGCCTGCGGCACCACCGAGACCCCCACCGCGCAGCCCGCCGCCGCCGCCGGCAGCCCCGCCGGAGCCGCCGCCGGCCCGATCACGGTGACCGACGGCCGCGGCAAGCAGGTCACCCTCGACCGCCCGGCCACGAAGGTCGTCGCCCTGGAGTGGGGCGAGGTCGAGATGCTGGTGGGCCTCGGCGTCATGCCGGTCGGCGTCGCCGACGTCAAGGGTTACGGCACCTGGGTCACCGCCGCCGAGCTGGACGCCTCCGTCAAGGACGTCGGCACCCGGCAGGAGCCGAGCGTCGACTCCATCGCCGCCCTCCAGCCCGACCTGATCGTCATGGAGGAGACGCGCGACTCGCCGCTGGTGGCCCAGCTGGAGAAGATCGTCCCGGTCCTCGTGGCCAGGGGCTCGGACGCGAGCGGCAACATGCGGCGCATGCGCGACGACCTCACGATGATCGCCACGGCCGTCGGCAGGACCGCGGAGGCCGGCAAGCTGCTCGCCGATCTCGACGCCACCCTGGCCGACGCCAGGCAGAAGCTCGCCGCCGCCGGCGCGGCCGGCAAGCCGTTCGCGATGGCCGACGGTTGGAAGGAGGGCAGCACGATCTCCATCCGCATGTTCGGCAAGGGGTCGCTGGTCTCCGACGTCGCCGAGCAGATCGGGCTGAAGAACGCCTGGACCGGCAAGGTCGATCCCGCCTGGGGACTGGGCACCACCGACGTGGAGGGCCTCACCCCGCTCAAGGACCCCGCCACCCGTTTCTTCTACAACGCCTCCGACGGCGACGACGTCTTCGCCGACGGCCTGGCCTCCAACGCGATCTGGAAGTCGCTGCCGTTCGTGCAGAAGCGGCAGGTCACCAAGCTGCCCGGTGGCATCTGGACCTTCGGCGGCCCGCTGTCGTGCGCCCAGTACGCCGAGGCCCTGGTGAAGGCGTACACCGCTTGAGCACTCCGTTGCTGACCCCGGCGCCCCCGCTCACCCCGCTGCGGCGGGCCGGGACCGCCGGGGTCCTCGCGGTCGCCGTCGCGGTCACCGTCCTGGTCGCGGCGGTCCACCTCACGCAGGGAACCTCGTCGATCGGGGCGCTCGACCTGCTCGGGCTCGCGCTCGGCGGCGAGGACCAGGAGGCGGCCCGGGTCCTGGTCGCCTCCCGGCTGCCCCGGCTGCTGGCCGGAGTGGCCGTCGGCGTGGCACTGGGCGTGGCGGGAGCGCTGCTGCAGTCGATCGCGCGCAACCCGATGGCCGCGCCCGACACGCTGGCCGTCAGCTCGGGCGCCTACCTCGCGGTGGTCGCCGCGGCGGCGTTCGGGCTGGTGCTGCCGTTGCCGATGTCGGGCGGGCTGGCGTTCCTCGGCGGGCTCGCGGCGGCCGGGCTGGTGCTGGCGCTGTCGGCGGGCGGCCGGACGGGCACGACCCGGCTCATCCTGGCCGGCTCCGCCGCGGCACTGGCGTTCAGCGCGCTGACGAACCTGCTCATGATCCTCTTCGAGGAGGAGACGGCCGGGCTGTTCGCCTGGGGCAGCGGTGCCCTCACCCACACCGACCTCACGGCCGTCACCCAGCTCGGCCCGGTGATCGCGCTGGTGCTGCTGGCGGCGATGCTGGCGGGGCCGCGGCTGGACATCCTCGGCCTGGGCGACGACACCGCCTCGGTGCTCGGCGTGAACGTGCGGCGGCTGCGTCTGTGGGCGACCCTGCTCGCGGTGCTGGCCTCGGCCGCCGCGGTGACCGTCGCGGGGCCGATCGGCTTCGTCGGGCTGTGCGCGCCGGTGGTCGTCCGGTCGCTGCCCGCCACCTCGCTCGGCCTGCGGCGGCACCGGGTGCTGCTGCCGCTGTCGGCCCTGGCCGGCGTGCTGATCGTGCTGTGCGCCGACATCGCGTTGCGCGCGGCGCTCGGCGGTCAGGCCGGCGTCGAGGTGCCGCCGGGGGTGATGACCACCGTGTTCGGCGCGGCGGCGATGGTGTGGCTGGCCCGCCGCCACCGCGACGCGGGTCCGGCCCGGCGGCCCCCCTCGGTGCGCACCGTCGCCGGCCGGTCGCGCGGCGGGTTCGCGATCCTGCTGACGCTGTGCGCGGCGCTGTCGGCCGGCGCGATCGTCCTCGGCATGCTCGGCGGCGACACCTGGCTGCTCACCGGCGACCTGGCCAACTGGCTGCAGGGGCGCACCGGGCGGGCGCTCACGTACGTGCTCGACCAGCGCTACCCGCGCGTCCTCGCGGCCGTGCTCGCCGGGGCCGCGCTCGCCGTCGCGGGCACGGCCGTCCAGGCCGTGTGCCGCAACCCGCTGGCCGAGCCGGGGGTGCTGGGCGTGACCGCCGGCGCCGGCGTCGGCGCGATCACGCTGCTCACGGTCGCGCCGCTGGCCGGGATCTGGCTCATGTCGGCCGCGGCCGGGGCCGGCGCCCTTGCGGCGTTCGCGCTGGTGTACGGGCTGTCCTGGCGGGGCGGGCTCAGCTCGGACCGGCTCGTGCTGGTCGGCGTCGCCGTGCAGGCGGCGGCCACCTCCATCACCGTGCTGATCATCGCGCGCTCCGATCCGTGGAACACCGCCAAGGCCCTCACCTGGCTGTCCGGCTCCACCTACGGCCGGGTGCCGGCGCAGCTCGTCCCTGTCACGCTGGCGCTGCTCGTCGCCGTCCCGCTGCTGGCCTGGCTGCGCCGCGACCTGGACCTGCTGGCCCTCGACGAGGACGCGCCCCGCGTCCTGGGCGTCCCGCTGGAGCCGGTACGGCTGGCGGCGCTCGGCGGCGCGGTGCTGCTGACCGCCACGGCCGTCTCCGCCGTCGGCGTCGTCGGCTTCGTCGGCCTGGTCGCCCCGCACGCGGCCCGCGCCCTCGCCGGGGCCGCCCACGCCCGGGTCCTGCCGCTCGCCGCGCTGCTCGGAGCGCTGCTGGTCAGCCTGGCCGACACGCTGGGCCGGACCGTCATCGCACCCGCCCAGGTGCCGGCGGGCCTGGTCACCGCGCTGATCGGCACCCCGTACTTCGTCTGGCTGCTGTGGCGCTCCCGCGCCACCCAGGATTCCTGAGAGGGAGAACCATGAGAAATCTGGTCGACTTCGCCGACTGGCCGCTCGTCCGGGCCCGGCAGGACGGCAGGCTCACCGTCCAGGACGCGACCGAGCTGCGCGAGGGCCTCGTGGAGGCGCTGGCGCGCTCCGACGGCGAGGGCAGGCGCTTCGCGGTGGTCGTGGACCAGCGCGAGCGGGGCGCTCCGGAGAAGGGCGCCACCGAGATCCTGCACGGGTTCTGGGCGGAGCACGCCGCGCGGATCGCCGAGCGCTGCGTGGGCCTGGCCAGCGTCGTGCCGACCGTGTCGCTGGCCGACCTGGTGCGCAGCCCCGGGCCCGGCGGGCTGGCGGTGCTGGGGACGGTGGACCCGGACGCGGCGCTGGCGTGGGCCCGCGACCGGCTGGCCGGTGAGCAGGAGGCGGGCTGACCGTCAGCCCGCCACTCCGGCCGCGACGCGGTCGACGATGCCCTCGCTGCCTTCCTGGCGGGCGCAGTGGGCGCAGCAGTACCAGTGCTCGCCCGACTGGACGCCGTGCCCGATGAGCTTGGCGCCGCAGTGCTCGCAGATGGGCGCCATCGCCTGGATCGCGCACTGGAAGGAGTCGAAGGTGTGCACCGCGCCCTGAGCGTGCACTTCGAACGACATGTCGTAGTCGTTGCCACAGGTCTCGCAGACGGCCATCGTGATCTCCTCGGGCTGCGGGTTCGCCGGTGCCATACCCGATCCCAGGCCTGTGTTGCCCCAACGGATGTCCATGTTCGGGCCAGGAGCACCGGTCCGGTCAGGGCCGCAGCGCGCGGGCCAGCAGTGGCAGGGCCAGCAGGGAGAGCATGGCCAGCGCGGCGGGCAGACCGTGCCAGGCGGCCAGCGCGCCGACGAGGAGCGGGCTGGCGACGAAGGCCGTGTAGGAGATGGCGGAGACGGCCGACACGAGCGTGCCGCTCGGGTCGTCGGCGGCGGCGTGGCTGAGCAGCGCCGGCACCACGGGGCCCAGGGCGAGGCCGGTGAGGGCGAAGCCCGCCAGGGAGACCGCCACCGGCCCCGCGCCCGCGCCGAGGCCGAAGCCGGGGCCGCCCGGCCCGCCCCAGCCCGCCAGGGCGATGCCCACCCCGCCGCCCAGGCCGGCGACGAGGGACAGGGCGCGCACGGGTACGGGGGGCAGGGCCTGGACGATCAGCCGGCCCGCCGTCAGCGCCGCCATGTACACGGCCGGCGCCGCGCCCGCCAGCACGGCCGAGGCCGCCCGATGCTCCTCCAGCAGCAGCACCGACCACTGCTCCACCGCGTTCTCGATGATCAGCACGCAGGCTGCCAGCCCGCCGAGCACCGCCGCGTGCGACCACCGGCGTCGTCCTTCGCGGTGCCCGCCGGCGGCGGGCCCGCGGCCCATCGGCAGCCGCAGCAGGCCGGCCGCGGCGGCGACCACCAGCAGGGCGACGGTCGCCAGCACCGCCTCCGTGCCGAGCCCGAGCTGGCGGGCCAGCCCGGTGGCGGGGGCCGCGGCGATGACGGCGACGGGGAAGGCCGCGTGCACCGGCTGGAACAGCCGGCGGCCGCTCTCCCGCTCGGCCCGCCCGGTGGCCAGGTTGAGAGCCACGTCCAGCGCCCCGCTGGCGGCCCCGAGCAGCAGCAACGTCACCGCGAACGCCGCCGGGGAGCGGGTCCAGCCGATCGCCGCGACCCCGGCGGCGAACAGCACCGTGACGATGAGCAGGGCCTCGCGCTCCCTGCCCCGGGCCAGCCGTCCGGTCAGCGCCATCGCCGGGATCGCCCCCACGGGGACGGCGGTCAGCGCGAGTCCCAGTTCGGGTGTCGAGGCGCCGAGCTGATCCTTGACGGCCGGCAGCAGCGCGGACCAGGCGCCCCAGAACACGCCCCACGCACCGCAGACCAGGATGAGCGGAGTGCCCCGAAATTTCACTAAATCTCCTCACATGATCGCCTAGCCATGGTAAAGATCGACGATGCCATCCGACGAAGGGAGCACCGTGCTCACCCGTACGCTCATCGCGGCCGCCCTGGCCGCCGCAGGGGTCGCCGCCACCCCGGCCACCGCCCTCGCCGCCGCCCCGGCCACCGCGGCGGAAGCCGCCGTCGCCGCCGCCCGCCACACCCCGGAGCAGGTCTGCGGCAAGGGCTTCACCCGCGTCAAGGACGGCCACCGGGCGATGAAGACGCGCAAGGGCACGGTATACGGGCACGTCTACCTGATGTACAGCAAGCGCAGCGGCAAGAACTGCGTGGCCGCGATCAAGACCCGGTGGGCCGGCGAGCGCACCGTCACCGGCGCGAGGCTCGTGGTCAAGGGCGGCGGCAGGTCGGAGGACGTGCAGCGCTACCGCTACTACGCCGAGACCGGTCACCTCGACGGCAGCTGGAAGTGCGTGCAGTACGAGGGCTGGACCCGCGACCCGGACAACCGGATCACGGCGTGGGGCGGGCGCACCTCCTGGGGCAACTGCCAGGGTTAACGACATCCTCCCGCCCGAGCTGTCACATCCCGCGGCGCTGCCCCGTCCTTGGTTCGGTACGACATTCCGACCCATGGAGGTTCGACGATGAGCGCACGGCTCGACGTGGTGAAGCTGGCCCCCGAGGCGTACAGGTCCTTCCTCGCCGTGGAGGACCTCCTGGCCCGCAGCAGCGTGCCGCACGGCACGATGGAGCTGCTCAAGCTGCGGGTCAGCCAGATCAACGGCTGCGCGTTCTGCGTGGACATGCACAGCCGCGACCTGCAGCGCAGCGGCGAGGCCGACCAGCGGATCTGGTCGGTGGCCGCCTGGCGGGAGGCGACCTGCTACACCCCGGCCGAGCGGGCCGCGCTGGCGCTGGCGGAGGAGGCGACCAGGCTGGCCGACCGGGTGGCCGTGCCCGACGAGGTGTGGGCGGAGGCCGCGGCGCACTACGACGAGGAGCAGCTCGCCGCGCTCGTCGTGGCGATCGCGATGATCAACCTCTGGAACCGGATCGCGGTCCCCACCCGCCAGCCGCCGGCGGGAGCGTAACGAGCCCACCGCGGAATTCCCCGCCGAGTCTCTTCTTACACTGGCCTTACAGATGTTTCTGTAGATAGATTTGGTAACAGCAACATCACGGGGGGGCTCCATGAAGAGGCTGGCGGTGCTGTCACCGCACGTCGTCAGGCACAAGGTGCGCGACATCCGTTCCGCCGGGCGCCGCAGGCCCGCACCCCCCGATCCCAAGGTCGTCGACCTGCGCGCCTACACCGGCCGCAACGTCATCCGGTTTCCCGGCGGGCCCACTCCCGCGGCCTAGCGACCGATGGCCCGCGCCCCCTCCCGGGGAGCGCGGGCCGTCGCGTGTCACGGCTCAGCCGTACAGCCGCTCGGCGTAGGACTCGCCGTAGTACTCCTCCAGCTGCTCGATCGGCTCCTCGACCCGCTGCACCTCCTTGAGCAGCGCCGCGTGCGACGGCAGGGGGTCGGGGCCCCACCGCTCGGGCCGCCACAGCGAGGAGCGCATGAACGCCTTGGCGCAGTGGAAGAAGATCTCGTCGATCTCCACGACGAGCGCGAGGCGGGGGCGGTGGCCCTTGACCACCATGTCGTCGAAGAAGGGGGCGTCGCGCAGCAACCGGGCGCGGCCGTTGACGCGCAGGGTCTCGTTGCGGCCCGGGATCAGGAACAGCAGGCCGACGTGCGGGTTGCGCAGGACGTTGCGGAAGCCGTCGGCCCGGCGGTTGCCGGGCCGGTCGGGGATGGCGATCGTGGTGTCGTCGATGACGTGGGTGAAGCCGGCGGGGTCGCCCTTGGGCGAGACGTCGCAGTTGCCCTCCGCGTCGGAGGTGGCGATCAGGCAGAACGGCGAGGCCGCGAGCCACTGCCGGTCGCGCTCGTGCAGGCGGGGCCGTTCCTTGGCGGCCGCGCGTGGCATGACCTCCCCCAGCAGTTCGCGCAGCTCGCATTCGGACCCGATCTCCACCCAGCTCATACGATCTCCCTTCGAAGTCGGGCCCATCCTGTCAGGCGGGCGGGCCCGGCCTCCGGCGGGGTGCCGGGGCGGCTACCAGCGGCGGACGCGGGCCATGACGTCGAGCAGCGCGTCGCGTTCGGCGGCGAACCGGTCGGGATCGACTCCCTCGCGCTCGGCCCGCAGGTGGAGCAGCGTCAGCTCGGTCGCCGCCTGCTGGTAGTCGCCCATCGCCCGGCCGAGGCCCGCGCGCCGGGCCCACCTGCGGGCGCTGCGGCGGGCGGGCAGCGAGGTGAGCATCGTGATGTCCTGCTGCGTGACCAGGCCGGTCGACTGGTACCAGGGCAGGTAGGCGCCCATCCGGGCGACGAGCTGGCGGCGCTCGCGCACGGTCACCACGACGAGCAGCACCAGCGCCGCCATGATGACGAGGTACGCGCCACCGAGCCAGGACAGCGACTGCATCGAGGCGCCGCCGTTCCACAGCCCGTGCAGGACGACCGCCGCGAGGTAGCCGAGCGGGATCGCGGCCAGCCGGGCGGGGCCGCGCCGGGTGAGCGCGTAGGCGACGCCGAGGCCGATCATCGAGGTGTAGACGGGGTGACCGAGCGGGTCGACGATCCCGCGGATCACGAAGAGCTGCAGGGTCGCGTCCATCCCGGCCTGCGTGTACGCGCTGAGGTAGTAGCCGACGTTCTCCACGGCCGCGAAGCCGAGCCCGGCCAGGGAGGCGTAGACGATGCCGTCGGTGAGCCCGTCGATCTCCCGCCTGCGGCGCAGGAGCAGCAGTAAAGCCGACCCCTTGAGCGCCTCCTCGATCACCGGCGCCAGGAACACGGTGCCCACCGCGTCGACCACCTGTGAGCCGTACCCGGCCCGGGCGAACAGCGCCTGGCCGGCCAGGGTGAGCCCGATCGCCAGCACGACCGCCACGCCCGCCCCCCACGCGAACGCGAACGCCAGGTGCAGGCGCGGCTCGGGCTCCAGCCGGTCGAGCGAGAGCACGGCGGCGAGCAGCACGGGCAGCGGGGCGACGGCCAGCAGCAGCGACAGGCCGAAGCCGACGGGCCCGCCGCCCTTCATGAAGATGCCCAGCACGACCACGGCCACCAGACTGGAGGTCACCAGGCCGATCAGCAGGGCCTTGCTGGGCCGGTGGATCGGCAGCGCCGACCGGAGGTGGACCGTCATCGTCACGCCTTTCTCGGTGGACCTCCCACTATGGATCCGCGGTGTCTACGGACGCTTGACGGCCGCTTGCGGGCCCTGATCCACCCGTGCGTTTCTGCGGAACGCCGGTACAGTGCCCGTAAAGAGGGAGGAAATTCACCCATGCCGGACGAAAGCCACGGACTGGAGCCTGCGTCTCTCGGTGCCGCGCAACTGTCGGATCTGCTGAGCAGCCAGCGGTTCGGCGCGCTGGCGACCGGCTCCGGCGCCGGCCGTCCGCACGTGTCCACGGTCCGGTACGCCTGGGACCCGGCGCAGCGGGTGGTCCGGATCTCCACGACCGCCGACCGGCTGAAGGTGAACCGGCTGCACGACGACCCGCGTGGCGCCCTCTACGTGGCCAGCGACGACTTCGCGGCGTTCGCGGTGGCCGAGGGCCTGGCGGAGCTGTCCCCGGTGAGCGCCGAGCCGGGCGACGAGGTGGGCAGGGAGCTGCTGCTCCTGCGGCCGGAGCCCCGCGACACGGCTGAGGAGACGGCGTACCTGCGGCGGACGGTCGCCGACCGCCGCATGGTGATCAGGTTGCGGGTGACGCGGCTGTACGGCACCCGGGTCCCGGCCGAGATCACCCGCTGAGCGGCTCTCAGCGCAACGCCTCGACCGGGCTCCATGCGGGCGGCGCGCAGCGCCGGGTACAGCCCGGCCAGCAGCCCGAGGCAGGCCAGCGCGGGGTAGGGGGGGGTGGGGGGCGGGGCTACGATGGCGGGCAACCAGCCGACCGGAGGGCGACGAGATGGCCGTCCTGATCCGCACCGACGACGTGCCGCCCGCCGGGCGCCACGAGGCCTGGCGGGGCATCGTGTGCGACACGCTCGGCCCGCTCGACATCCGCATCGACCCCGACGCGCCGCTGCGCGGCGAGATCGACGCGGGGCTGCTCGGACCTGTCGGCGTCGGCAGGGTGCGCACCTCCACGCCGCACAGCGTCCACCGCACCCCCGGCCTGATCCGCCGGGGCGGCGGCGAGCTCTACCGGATGGTGCTGGCGCTGGCCGGCGGACCCGTGGTCGAGCAGGACGGCCGGTCCACCCGGCTGCGTCCCGGCGAGTTCACCCTCTACGACTTCGCCCGGCCCTACCAGCTCGGCTACACCGCCGGCGTGGACCTCGCGGTGTTCAGCCTGCCCCGCGAGGCGCTGCCGCTGCCGTACGAGTCCGTCGCCCGCCTCACCGCGGAGCCGATCGCCACGGACGACGGCACCGCCGCGCTGGCCGCGCCGCTGCTGCGCCGGGTGACCCTCGACCTCGACACCTACTCGCCCGGCAGCGCCGCCCGGCTGTCCACCGTCGTCATGGACCTGCTCGCCACCGTCATAGCCGAGCGGGCCGAGCGGTCCGGCGCCCTGCCCGAGGAGTCGCGGACGCGGACGCTGTCCTTACGCGTGGACGCCTTCATCGAGGCGAACCTCTCCGACCCCGAGCTCAGCCCCCGCACCGTCGCGGCCGCCTGCCACGTCTCGCCGCGCCAGCTCCACCGGCTGTTCGAGGCGCGCGGCAGCACCGTGGCAGCCTGGATCCGGCACCGCCGCCTGGAGCGCTGCCGCCGCGACCTCGCCGACCCCGCCCTGCGTGACCTGCCCGTGGGCGGCGTCGGCGCGCGCTGGGGCCTGCCCGATGCGGCCCACTTCAGCCGCGTGTTCCGACAGGCGTACGGGATGCCGCCCGTCGAGTACCGCCGCGCCCGGCTCTGACGCCTGGCGCGGATCGTCAAGCGGGCGGCACGGGACGACAAGCCCGGCGGGGCGCCGGTCAGCACACTGAAGGGGTACGCATCCCCCACTCCGGAAGAGGAGCCACCCGATGGCCGACACCCAGCCCGCCCCCCGGTCCGCCACGCTGTTCGTCAACCTGCCGGTGTCCGACCTCGCCAGGTCCAAGGCGTTCTTCACCGCGCTCGGGTTCCCGTTCTACGGGGCGACCGACGACATGGCCTCCGTGGTCATCAGCGAGCGGACCCAGGTCATGCTGCTCGCCCAGCCGACGTTCGCCTCGTACGCGCGGGCGGAGGTCGCCGACCCGGGCAAGAGCACCGAGGTGATCCTCGTCCTGGGCCTCGACAGCCCGCAGGAGGTGGACGAGCTGGCCGACCAGGCCCTCGCCGCCGGCGCCACGCCCGTGGGCGAGCCGCTGAACGACGGCATGCGCTACCAGCGCGGCTTCGCCGACCCCGACGGCCACCAGTGGTCGGCCCTGTGCCTGGTGCCCCCGGCGAGCTGACGTCATGGACACCCTCGTGGCCGGGGAGGTGACCTCGGCCGACGGCACCCGCATCGCCTTCCACCGGTCCGGCGCCGGGCCGCCCCTGGTGCTCGTGCACGGCGCGTTCACCGGCAGGGACCACCCGACCCTGCGGGAGGTGGCGGTCGCGCTGTCGCCGTGGTTCACGGTCTACAACTACGACCGTCGCGGCCGGGGCGGCAGTGGCGACACCCCGCCCCACACCGCCGAGCGGGAGATCGAGGACCTCGCGGCTGTCGTCGCCCTGGCGGCCGCGGGCGACCCGGTGACCCCGCGGGCATCGCCGGGCCCGCCGGGGCGTGAGCCGCCCGGCGGACCGGAGGCGCCCCCCGGCAGACCGGAGGCGCCCCCCGGCAGAGCGGAGGCGCCCCCCGGCGGGCCTGTGATGCTCTTCGGCGGGTCGTCCGGTGCCGCGCTGGCGCTGGCCGCCGCCGCGCGGGACCCGGCCGTCGCCAAGCTCGCCCTGTGGGAGCCCCCGTACCACGTCGGCGCCTGCGCGCCGAGCCTGCCCGCCGGCTTCGCGGCGACGCTGGAGGGCCTGGTGCGGCGGGGCCGGCGCGGGGACGCGGTCGAGCTGTTCATGGTGGCGGCCGCCGAGGTTCCGGCCGACGCGGTGACCGCCATGCGCGCCGGCCCCTCCTGGCCCGGGCTGGAGGCGCTCGCCCACACGCTCGCCTACGAAGCCGCGATCATGGGTCCGGGCAACGCCCTGCCCACGGAGCTGCTCGCCGCCATCAGCCTGCCCACCCTCGTGCTGAACGGCGCGGACAGCCCACGATGGATGCGCGACGCGGGCCGGGCGGTCGCCGCCGCGGTGCCCGATGCGACCCATCGCGTCCTCGACGGCCAGCCCCACGCCGTGGCGGCCCGGTCGCTGGCGCCGGAACTCCTGGAGTTCTTCGTCGCCGGCTAGTCGCAACCGGTCAAGGTCCGCCGAGCTCGGCCGGCCCTTCACCCGTCGGCCAGGTCTCCATATCCTTCCCAGCTATGGATCTTCAAGGCAGAACCGTGGTCCTGGCGGGCAGGTACCGCACCGAGTCGGCCGCGAGGCTGAAGATGCGGCTTCAGGGCGCCGGGGCGGAGGTGGTGGATGAGGTGTCGCGTTCGGTGGACGCCGTGTTCGACGGGGACGACGGCACCTATCCGAACGAGCGCGTCCTGGAGGCGGAGCGGCTGGGCGTGCCGGTGCTGGCGGCGGAGGAGCTGCTGGCGCTGCTGGCCGTCCGGCGAAGGCGGGCCGGCGCCTCCCGCGCCTTCCCTGGGCACACCGCCCTGGAAGCGGTGCGGGACGACCCGGAGGCACTGCTCGCTCTGCTGCAGGACGCCGACTGGTCGGCGTTCGAACCGGAACGGGATCTGCCGCCGCTCCGCGCCCTGCTGGCCACCGTCGAAGAACGGCACGGTGTCACCGAGGCGCACCGGCTGGCCACCGCGCGCCTGCGCGAGCGCGGTGCGCGGCTCCGCCACCCCTACACCACGTTCGGCGGTGACTTCCAGGACTACGCGCTCAGCCCATGCGGCCGTTACCTCGCCACGGGCCGGGGCACCTCGCAGGACGACTACGACGGGACCGGCCCCCTGCAGGTCTGGGAGATGGCCACAGGGCGTCTCGTCAACGGGATCGACATCCCGCACGGCGTCGGCTGGCCCGGTCACCGGGACACGGTGCAGTGGTCGGCGGACGGCACGCGGGTGGCGCTGGCGTGCCGCACGAACAGCGTGGGCGTGTGGGACCCGTTCGGCGCGCGTACCAACCCGTACGGGTCCGCGGACGTGACGGACGGGAAGGACTCCGCGGCCACCTTCGCCCTGGCCCCGGACGGCCGGCGCGCCTATGTCACGATGGGCAGCGAGCACGAGGTGATGGGCTGCGTCGCGGCGCTGGACCAGGGCGAGGTCCGCTACGACCACTACCGCCTCCACAACGTGGGCCCCGAGCCCGGCATGCTGACCGAGCCGCTGCCGGACGAGGCGAAGGAACAGCTCAAGAACGACGAGTTCGCCTTCCGCCGGGTGCGCTGGGCCCGTGACGGCGGGCGGCTGCTCGGTCATGACGGCCCCTGGGCCGCCGTGCTGGATCTCCCGGACGGACGGATGCGCTGGCTGGCGCTCACCATCGGCCCCGTCGAATGGAGCCCGGACGACCGGCGTGCCGCGGCGCTGCGGCCGGGACGCCCGTCCCGGCTGACGGTGTTCGACGCCGGCACCGGGCTGCCGGTGGGCGACTCTGCGGACCAGGCCGAAGGGTCGCTGCACTGGGGCATGCGCGGGGCTGGGGCCCGGCTGGCTGTCGTGGTGAAGGACGGCGGCGGCGTCGACGTGTACGACGAGCACGGCTACCACGAGTACCACCTGCCCATCACCAGCACAAAGCGCATCGGCGAGTACTTCTACGACGGCCAGCAGCGCCCGTGGGCCTGGGAGCCGGCGGGGGAGTTCGGCGCGTGCCTGACGGCCGACGGGCGGGTGGAGGTGTGGTCGCTGGGCGACGTACCGGCCAGGGTCGGCTCCCTCGGGACGCCCGAGGGAACGCAGGCGGTGCTGTGGGGCGCTGACGGCGTGCTCGCGCTGATCGGCGCGCGGACGCTCCGCTTCGTCGCCGCCTTCTCCGGTGCCGTCCTGGGCGACTTCACGTTCGGCCGCTCCTTCGACAGCGGGCGGAGCGTGCTCGACGACGAGTTCGCGAGCCTGCGCGGGATGTTCCGGGCGCAGGCTTTCCCGCTGGCGGACTCCACGTGGTGCGCCATCGCCGACCCCGCCGTCGGCCCCGCCGCGGCGCTGGTGATCGCCGACGGGGACCGCCTGGACGAGCTGGACGCCGTCCTCGCGTGGACCGTGGACCGCCGCTTCTCCTGGCCCATCCGCTGGGGCCACCTCGACATCGTCGCGAGCACCGGGGCGGCCGCCGCCCTCCTCTAGCGGCCGACTCTCCGCATCAGGCATGCACCGCGCGTCATCCTGGGCCCGCGGAAGCCGGCTGGCAGGATGCCGGCCCACTCTGAGAGCCAGGAGTCACGCGACAGCGGCGAGGGGGACCCGGAACCATGGTCCGGATCCCCCTCGCCGGCGGGCGTGGTCACGCCCGGCCGGTCAGGCCGGGCGTCGCGGGGCTAGCTGCAGCCGCTGGTCGAGCCGCAGCCCTCGCAGACGTAGCAGCTGCCGGCCGGGCGCATCTTCGTGCCGCACGTCATGCAGAGCGGCGCGTCGGCCGTGAAGCGCTGGTGGCTCTCCAGCGTCAGCTCCTTGGCCGCGCGCTGCGGCTCGGGCTTCTCCTCGATCGGCGCCGACTGTGCGAGCGCCTCCCGGTCAACGGTCTCCTGCAGGGCGGCCGGGTCCTCGCCGCGCTGCTGCGCCGCGCGCTCGGCCGCCGAGAAGATGCCGAGGGCGGCCCGCTCCTCGTACGGCAGGTGGTCGAGCGCCAGCCGCCGGAAGATGTAGTCCATCACCGAGGTGGCCATCCGGATGTCCGGGTCGTCGGTCATCCCGGCCGGCTCGAAGCGCATGTTGACGAACTTGCTCATGTACGTCTCCAGCGGCACCCCGTACTGGAGGCCGATGGAGATCGCCACCGAGAAGGCGTCCATGACGCCCGCGAGCGTCGAGCCCTGCTTGGACATCTTCAGGAAGACCTCGCCCAGCCCGTCGTCGGGGTAGGAGGAGGCCGTCATGTAGCCCTTGGCGCCGCCGACCGTGAACCGGGTGGTCGTGCTCGGGCGCTGGTTGGGCATCCGGCGCCGGGTCGGGCGGTTGACCTCGATGACCTTGACCTCGGGCTCGGCCGGCTTGGCGTCCTTGGGCTCGTCCTTCTTGCCGCCGGCCGACAGCGGCTGGCCGACCTTGCAGTTGTCGCGGTAGACGGCCAGCGCCTTCAGGCCGAGACGCCAGCCCTCCATGTAGACCTGCTCGATGTCGTCGATCGTGGCCGACTCGGGCAGGTTGACGGTCTTGGAGATGGCGCCCGACAGGAACGGCTGGGTGGCGGCCATCATGCGCACGTGGCCCATCGGGGCGATGGCCCGCTCGCCCATGGCGCAGTCGAACACCTCGTAGTGCTCCTGGCGCAGCCCCGGCGCGTCGACGACGTGGCCGTGCTCGGCGATGTACTCGACGATGGCCTCGATCTGCTCCTGCTGGTAGCCGAGCTGCTTGAGCGCGCGCGGGATGGTCTGGTTGACGATCTGCATCGAGCCGCCGCCCACGAGCTTCTTGAACTTGACCAGCGCCAGGTCGGGCTCGATGCCGGTGGTGTCGCAGTCCATCATCAGGCCGATGGTGCCCGTCGGAGCGAGCAGCGACGCCTGCGCGTTGCGGTAGCCGTTCTTCTCGCCCAGCTTGAGGCACTCCGACCACTGGCGCGACGCCTCGTTGTGGATCTTGGTGTCCATCGAGCCGATGGTGCGCAGGTTGTCGTTGGCCGCCGCGTGCTTGCGCATGACCCGCTTGTGCGGCTCGGCGTTGCGGGCGTAGCCGTCGTACGGGCCGACCGCCCCGGCCAGCTCGGCGCTGCGCCGGTAGGACACGCCGGTCATCAGCGAGGTGATGGCACCGGCCACGGCCCGGCCGCCGTCGGAGTCGTAGGCGTGGCCGGTGGCCATGAGCAGCGCGCCCAGGTTGGCGTAGCCGATGCCGAGCTGCCGGTAGGCGCGGGTCGTCTCGCCGATCTTCTCCGTCGGGAAGTCGGCGAACGTGATCGACACGTCCATCGCGGTGATGATCAGCTCGGTGAGCTTGACGAAGTTCGCGATGTCGAAGGTGTTGTCGTCCTTCAGGAACTTCAGCAGGTTGATGCTGGCCAGGTTGCAGGAGGAGTTGTCGAGGTGCACGTACTCGGAGCACGGGTTGCTGGCGGTGATCCGGCCGGTCTCCGGCGTGGTGTGCCAGTCGTTGATCGTGTCGTCGTACTGGACACCCGGGTCGGCGCACTCCCAGGCCGCCTTGGCCATCTTGCGGAACAGGTCGCGCGCGTCCACCGTCTCGATCACCTCGCCGGTGAGGCGGGCACGCAGGCCGAACCGTTCGCCCTTCTCGACCGCGCGCATGAACTCGTCGGAGACGCGGACCGAGTTGTTGGCGTTCTGGTACTGCACCGAGACGATGTCCTTGCCGCCCAGGTCCATGTCGAACCCGGCGTCGCGCAGCGCGCGGACCTTGTCCTCCTCGCGCGCCTTGGTCTCGATGAACTCCTCGATGTCGGGGTGGTCGACGTCGAGCACGACCATCTTGGCGGCCCTGCGGGTGGCGCCACCGGACTTGATGGTGCCCGCGCTGGCGTCGGCGCCGCGCATGAACGACACCGGGCCGCTGGCCGTGCCGCCGCTGGACAGGAGCTCCTTGGACGAGCGGATGCGCGACAGGTTGACGCCGGAGCCCGACCCGCCCTTGAAGATCACACCCTCTTCCTTGTACCACTCGAGGATCGACTCCATCTGGTCGTCCACCGAGAGGATGAAGCAGGCGCTGACCTGCTGCGGCGACTGGGTGCCCACGTTGAACCAGACCGGCGAGTTGAAGGCGAAGATCTGGTGCACCAGGGCGTACTTCAGCTCATGGTCGAAGATCTCGGCGTCCTCGTCGCCCGCGAAGTAGCCGTGTTCGACGGCCGTACGGGTGTAGACGCCGACGACCCGGTCGACCAGCTGCTTCAGGCTCCACTCACGCTGCGGCGTGCCGACCGCGCCGCGGAAGTACTTGGTCGTCACGATGTTGGCCGCGTTCACCGACCAGAACTCGGGGAACTCGACGCCCCGCTGCTCGAAGTTGACCGAGCCGTCGCGCCAGTTGGTCATGACGACGTCGCGGCGCTCCCATGTGATCTCGTCATACGGGTGCACACCGGGCTTGGTGAAGATCCGCTTCATCTTCAGCCCCTTGCGCGGGCGCTTGCCTCCACTGCCACCGCGCGCGACCGAACCGCTGGTCGTCTCCGTCATGACTCCCCCTTCTCCGCCTTCAACTGTTCGATCTCGGCCTCGAAGTCCGCCAGGCTCTCGAAACCGCGATATACCGATGCGAACCGCAGGTAGGCGACCTCGTCCAGCTCCCGCAACGGCCCGAGGATCGCCAGCCCCACCTCGTTGGAGGGGATCTCCGCCGCGCCCTTGGCCCGGATGGCCTCCTCGACCCGCTGGCCGAGCTGGGCCAGTGAGTCCTCACCGACCGGCCTGCCCTGACAGGCCCGGCGCACGCCTGCGACCACCTTGTCCCGCGAGAACGGCTCCGTCACGCCGCTGCGCTTGCTCACCATGAGGAGTACGGTCTCCTGGGTGGTGAACCTGCGGCCGCATTCGGGGCAGGTGCGGCGACGCCGGATGGCGGCGCCGTCGTCCGTCGAGCGGCTGTCGATGACCCTGGTGTCAGGATGGCGACAGAACGGACAATGCACGCGTTTCGCCTCCTTGGCCGGCGGTCACCACAGACGCGAATCCCCCGTCACGGGACGCTTGCGCACGCCCCAAGGCTCCCCATGGGGCGGTCACGGAAACACAAGGTGTGGTGAACTACATCGGTGTAACTACTAGATGTTGTGGTCCAACCGTAGAAGCGAGCGACCATGAACGCAAGTTGGCCGGACCCTCCCCGAGAAAGTCGCTGATCAGTGCGGCCACCGCCCCGAGATCCCGGCGTGTCGCCCCGGGATGCGCCTTCCACCCCCTTCCGAGGCATCCTGACCCGCCCGTTCCCGAGCACACCACCGCATCGCGGCACCATCCGAACCGGGGCGGCGCGCCACCACCACACCAGCTGGGGCCACTGCCGCCCCAGGCGCCCGGCCGGCGGCGCGCGCCTCAACCGGCGGGGTGCCCCGGCACCGCGTCGCCCCCAGGATCCAGCCGGGCGGCCAGCCCCTGGAAGTAGCCGCGGTGCACGGCGACGAGGTCCACCCGGTCGGGGTCCAGCAGCCACAGCAGGTGCACCCCCTCCAGGAACGCGGCCGTCTCCGCGGCCAGCGTCGCCGGGTCGAGGTCGGCGCGCGCCGAACCGTCGGCCGCGGCACGGGCGAACAGGTCGGTCAGCCGGTCACGCAGCGCCCGCCCCCGGTCCCGGAACCAGGCGTGGAGCAGGGAGCCGGGCTCCAGGTTCTCGGCGACGAGCGTGGTGCGCAGGGCGGCCAGCTCGCGTTCGGCGGCGGCGGTGTGCAGCGCGTCCCGGACGAACCAGTCGAACGCCTGGCTCAGCGTCGGCTCGGCGTCGGGCGTGGCCTCCAGCCGTTCGAGAGCGCGCCGGTCGGCCTCCTCCAGCACGGCCCGGACGAGCCCGTCCTTGCTGCCGAAGTGGTGGATGAGCGCGGACGGGGTGACCCCGGCACGCTCGGCGACGGCGGCGACTCCGGTCCCCCGCACACCCTGACGGGCGAACAACGTGATCGCGGCGTCGACCATGGCCCGACGTCGCTCCACCCCCCGCTTCTGCACCTGCCCCTTGACTCCCGCCATGAGGATCAGAGTGCCCGGCGGGACCCGGGACCTCCAACTCGGCGCTCCCCGTAAAGCGATGGCGGCGAGCTCCCCGCCCCCATTATCTTGAACGACCATGCAGGAAAATACTCGTGCAGACGTCCCCCTCCATGGCCGCGAGCGCACCGTACGCGTCGCAGGCGATCTCCACCTGTGGGCGGAGGAGTTCGGCGACCCGGAGCACCCGGCCGTGCTCCTGGTGATGGGCGCCGGGGCGCAGGGCATCCAGTGGAACGACGGCTTCGTCCGGCGTCTGACCGCCGGTGGCCGCCGCGTCATCCGCTACGACCACCGCGACACCGGGCTCTCCTCCACCGTCGACTTCGCCGCCCACCCCTACGCCGTCGCCGACCTGGCCTCCGACGCGCTCCACGTCCTGGACGCGTTCGGCGTCGCCGAGGCCCACCTGGTCGGCGTGTCCCTGGGCGGCATCATCGCCCAGCGGCTCGCCGTCACCGACCCGCGCCGCGTACGCACCCTGACCAGCATCTCCTCCACGCCCCTGGGCACGGACACGGCCGGGGCCGTCCAGCGTGCCCTCGCGGACCTGCCGCCGCTGCCCGGCCACCTCCCTCCGCCCACCTCCGAACTGCTCACAGTCCTCACCACGTCCCTCCCCTCCCCCGGAGCGAGCGTGGAGGAGTACCTCACCGCCCGGCTGCCACTGTGGCGCGTCCTGCACGGCGAGGTGCTCCCCTTCCTCCCGGACGAGTACCGCGCGATGGAGAGACGGGCGTACGAGCGGGCGCGCGACCCGCAGGCCGCCCTCAACCACTCACTCGCCGGGGCCTCCGACTCCGACCGCGCCGGCGACCTGGCCGCCGTCACCGCGCCCGCCCTGGTCCTGCACGGCACGGAGGACCCGATGTTCCCTCCGGCACACGGCGAGGCCACCGCCGCCGCCATCCCCGGTGCCCGGCTGGTCGTCATCGAAGGCATGGGCCACACCCTGCCGTCGGCCCTGGACCAGCGGCTGTCGGAGGAGGTGCTCAGCCACACGGCCCTCCAGGAGTGACCCCGAGGCGAACACGCCCCGCCCCTCCTCCAAGGCCCGCCACCGAACCACCCCGCAGGCTTGCACCACCCGCCCCGACCCCCAGGCTTGCGCTGCCCAACCAGCCCGCAGGCTTGCGCCGCCCGACGACACCGAAGGCCTTCACCGCCCGCGCGCCCTGCAGGTGTGCGCCACCGGGTCACCCAGCACCTACACCGCCGAACGTCTTGGAGGCGCGGGCCGGTGCGGGCCGTGCGCCCGCCCGGCCGCGCCTCTGACGCCGCCGCACCCGGCCGGAGCCCCGAAACGGACATGGGAGCGACCACGACGTCCTGCGCCGAACCTCCACCCCGTACCCGGGTCTCAGGCCACGTGAGAACGCGCCTCAGGAACCCGGCTCACCGGCGCGAACGGCGTCCGCTCGGCGCGATGCCCCGGCTCGACCGCTGTCGGCCCCGTCGCGGGACGGACGTCCGCATGACCGGCGGCCCTCGTGCCCAGCCAGAACCCGCCGAGCGACAGCAACAGCATGCAGAGCATCACCGCCGCACGTCCCCGCCGCGTCAGGCGCACGGGTGGCGGTACGTCCCTCCCACGCACCCTTCCGGGCACCGCCCGCCCGCCGGGCAACCCTCCGGCCGGCCCCGCCGGCCCCCGCCGCCCTCGCGGCGGCACCGTGCGGCGCCGCCTTCCAGGCGACACCGCCTGCTCACCACGCTGCCCCCCGGTCAAAACCTCCCGCCCGCGCAGCTGTCCTCCCGGCGACGTACGCAGACCACGCCGCATCCCCGCGGGCGACCCGGCACCCGTCCTCCGCGCGACGGCACCACCTCCGCCACCCGGCACCACGGAGAGGTGCCTGCGCCTCCCACCCCGTCCGTCACCGCCACCGGACTCCACGGCCTCCGCCGCCTGGACCGGCTCTCTCCCCTCACCCGGCCGCACTTCGCCACGGGGAGGGACGGCGCGGCCCCCGCGAGCAGCCGCCTCACGGACGCGACTCTCCTCCTCCGGCCACCCGGCCTCGACCGCCCTGCCACGACCGCTCCCGCGCTGCGGCTCCTGCCCAGCCTCGCGCCCGGTGCCCGGCACCCCCCGGGCCGGCGAACCATCCGTCCGCCCCTTCCAGCCAGGCGGGACAGGGCTCACACCCCGCTGCCCCGGCGTCCCGGCATCCCCGCTCCCCGGCGTCCCGGCATCCCCGCTCCCCGGCGTCCCGGCACCCCCGCTCCCCGGCGTCCCGGCATCCCCACTCCCCCGCCCCGGCGTCCCTCCGCTCCGCCGCCCTGGCGATCCGGCATCCCCACTCCTTCGCGCCGGCGTCACGGCAGGACGTTCACGGTGTTCCTGCCGGGCGACCGCTCGCACCCCGCGGACGGGCGGCACTCTGTCGCTCACCTGCTCCCCCCGTGGCACGGCCCCCCGCCCCTGCTGACCGGAGCCGGTGAAGGACCGCGCCTCACCGACCGTCGGTGCCGCACCTCCCGACCTTGGAGCCGACGGCACGACGTCCACGCTCCCACCACATCCGGCAGCTTCCAGAGACTCCCCGCTCCACCCGGCCACCTCCCCAGAGTCGCCGCCCCACCCGGCAGCCTCCCGGGACTCCGCACCCCGCCCGTCCGGCTCCCGCAGGCCCGAACCCGGCCGGGGAGAACCGCTGGAGACGCCGGGTCGGAAGTCGTCGGAGTCCGCCCCGCCCCGCGGCGGCGGCACGAGCCAGAGCCATGGCCGCCGACCTGCCGTGGCGCGGCCCCCGCCCGCTGGCGCACCGGCAGAGTGCTGGGCCGTGCCGGCCTGCGGGCCACGCACGGGCGAGCCACCATCAGGCCCGGAAGCTCGCGAGGCACCGCGCACGTCCTCCACGGCACCACGCCGACTCCCTGGCCGCCCGTTCGCCTCGAGACCGGCCGTCCGGCCCTGTCTCCGCGAGAGACCGGCTCCCCTTTTCGGCAACCTGGCCCCGTCCGATGACATGCCGCCGCGCCGCGGCCTGTCCTCCCGCATCTGAACCCCACCCCTCGAAATGGCCCGCCCGAAAACCCATCCCGCGTCGGCCGCGCTCACCCCCCGTCCTTCCGGCCGCACCGGGCCGGAACGGCGTCACGTACGGACGTCAGTCGCACCCTCGCACCGTCGAGGGCCGGGCAGGCGAGCAGCTTGTCCAGGAAAATGACTTAAGGCCGCGAAACACCCGCCTCCCGCCGGACCCGGCCACCCGCCCAATGGCCGCAACTCATACAGAACGCCGCAACTCGCAGAGAACGTCGCATCACGCCTCGACATCACATCCACCCGCGAACGTCGTGTCGGGCGGACTCGTCACACGAACAACCCGGCGCATGGTGCGCCCGTGTTTCGGACCCGGCCCTCGCGGGACCGGAACGGCGCTGGCCAGCGCCGGGAACCGGGCTCGCCGCCCGATGTCGTCGTCGGTCGGGTCAGTGGCTGGGGCCTTTCGCACGATTGACCTCCCACACCGTCGCAGCCCGAGAAAAAGCCCCGATAATGATCAGCAAATCGAACACGGTGTCGATCGAACTCCCGTACGATGTTGTACACCACACTGGCGACAATTTCGAGGAAGACTCGAACAATTGTTTGAAGATGATCTTCAACAGAGATACGGTCGCTGTGTGCGACATGAAGACCACGGACCGGGAGGTGCGCCGGTTGCGGCGACCCGGCGGGCTAGGAGGAGAGCATGAGCGAGCGAGATGACGCGAACGGGGTCACCGACCTCGCGGTGCGCCGGCGCGACTCCCTGGGTCTGACGCCCAGGCAGCGCAAGATTCTCGAGGTGATCCGCGACTCGGTCCAGCAGCGCGGATATCCGCCGTCCATGCGCGAGATCGGTGAGGCGGTGCAGCTGACGAGCACGTCCAGCGTGTCGCACCAGTTGACGGCCTTGCAGCGCAAGGGCTACCTGCGCCGCGACCCGCACCGGCCGCGCGCCCTGGAGGTGCGCCTGCCCGGCGAGCCCGTGCTCTGGGTCGACCCCGACGCCGCCAACGAGGAGTCCACGGTCAACCGGCCCACGGCCGCCTACGTGCCGCTCGTCGGCCGGATCGCCGCCGGTGGCCCGATCCTCGCCGAGGAGAGCGTCGAGGACGTCTTCGCCCTGCCCAAGCAGCTCGTCGGCGAAGGCACACTCTTCCTCCTGCAGGTCACCGGCGACTCGATGATCGAGGCCGCCATCGCCGACGGCGACTGGGTCGTCGTCCGCCAGCAGCCGGTCGCGGAGAGCGGCGACATCGTGGCCGCCATGATCGACGGCGAGGCCACCGTCAAGACGTTCAAGCGCAAGGACGGTCACGTCTGGCTGGTCCCGCACAACCCCAACTACGAACCGATCCCCGGCGACGAGGCCAGCGTCCTCGGCAAGGTGGTGGCGGTGCTGCGACGCCTCTGACCCACCGGTCACCCCACCGGCCGGTCGTCGCGTGCGCCCGGGCAACCGGCCGTGGGGGCACCGCGTCGCCGGCTGACCGCGTTCTGGAGGCGCCCGCTTCGCTCGCGCGAGGCGGTCGCCCGTCCGTCCGGTACGGCTGACGCCCGGTGGTGCCCGGCTCACCCACCGCCAAGCCGGGCGTGCACCGCTTGACGATCCGCGTCGTTTCACCGCTCGTGCCACCGTCACCCGCGGCCAAGAGCGGGAGAAAGGGACGTATCTAGACTGAAGTTGTGATCGACGCCAAGCACCTAGATAGCCTCAAAGCCAGTCGCGACGGATTGAAGTGGGCCAAACCCGGCCTCGGGGTGATCCCGGCCTGGGTGGCCGACATGGACCTGCCCACCGCACCCGCGGTCATAGATGCGCTCAGGCGCCGGGCCGAAGGTGACCTCGGCTATCCGAACTGGCTCGACGCCCCTCAGGGCGGTCCCCTGGCCGAGGCGTTCGCCGAACGCATGGCCACCCGCTACGGCTGGCGGCCCGCGCCGGAGGACGTGCGCGCCTACACCGACGTCAACCAGGCACTCCAGGTGCTCCTGCACGTCTGGACACGGCCCGGCGACGGCGTGGCGGTCCACACCCCCACCTATCATCCGTTCCTGACCACGCTGGAGGTCATGGAACGCCCGCTGCGGCCCGTCCAGTTCCGCCCCGACGGCGACTCGTGGCGGTTCGAGGTGCCCGACCTGTCGGGGTGCCGCGTGCTGCTGCTGGTCAACCCGCACAACCCCACGGGTCGCGTGCTCACCCGGCAGGAGCTCGAAGAGCTGGCCGAACACGCCGAGCGGCACGACCTGCTGGTGATCGCCGACGAGATCCACGCCGACCTGACGTACGCGCCGCACGAGCACATCCCGTTCGCGACCCTCCTGCCCGAGCGGACGGTCACGCTCACCTCCGCCACGAAGGCGTTCAACCTGGGCGGCATCCGGTGCTCGGTCGCCCACGTCGGCATGCCGGCGCTGCGGAAGGCGCTCGACGCGCAGCCACCGTTCGTGTTCGGCTCGGCCAACCTGTTCGGCGTGGAGGCGACCGTCGCTGCCTGGCGGCACGGCGACGCCTGGCTGGAAGAGACCAGAGCCCTGCTCGACCGCAACCGCAAGATGATCGCCGCCCGGGTGCCGGCGACGGTCCGCTACCGGATGCCGCAGGCGACCTATCTGGCCTGGCTCGACTACGGCAGGCCGGGGATGGCCGAGGTGCTGGAGCGGGAGGCCAAGGTCCTGCTGAGCGACGGTGCCGCCTTCGGTCCCGGCGGGGAGCACCACGTACGGCTCAACTTCGCGACCACCGAAGAGATCCTCACCGAGATCCTGGACCGCCTCTGGCCGTGAGCCGCGACACCGCGCCTCCCAAGACCGCACGCCACGACGCCGCCCGTCGCAAGAACCCGCGTCAGGACGCCGCCCGTCACGAGATCGCGCGTCACGTGATCGCGCGTCACGACACCGTACGTCTCGAGGTCGCGCATCACGACACCGCGCATCACGACACCGCGCATCACGACACCGCGCATCACGACACCGCGCATCACGACACCGCGCATCACGACACCGCGCATCACGACACCGCGCATCACGACGCCGGACGTCACGACGCCGGACGTCACGACGCCGGACGTCACGGGCGGCGGAGTGGGGTGCGCGGTCGGTGGGTGGCTGGGTGAGTTGGCGGCTCGGGGGGCGGTGGTGTGGCGGGCGGATCGGCCGGGGCGGCCTGCCGCAGGTGGTGTCCTGGTTTTCACCCTTCCTGTGCGGAAAGCAGATGCCGACAGGCCGTACCCCGGCGACGGGGCCCGGCATCGGCCGAGGAAGGGATGGGACATGGCTGAGCAGCAGCAGGACGTGATCGAGGTCCTGATGACCGACCACCGTGAGGTCGAGCAGATGTTCTCCGAGCTGGAGACCATGGTCGGCGCCATCGGTGAGCGGCCCAAGACCCTGGCGGAGCAGGTCGTCATCGAGCTGGTCCGCCACTCGGTGGCCGAGGAGCAGTATCTGTATCCCGCGGTCCGCGAGCGCGTGCCCGGCGGGGACAAGGAAGCCGATCACGAGATCGCCGAGCACGCCGAGGCCGAGGAGACCATGAAGCGGCTGGAGGCCCTGGAGCCGGGCGACGCCGACTTCTGGCCCACGATGGAGTCGCTGATGCGGCAGATCCGCCATCACATCCAGGACGAGGAGAACGACCTCTTCCCGCGGCTGCGGGCCGCCTCCTCCGCGGAGGAGCTCACCGAGCTGGGCGCCAAGGTGCAGCGGGCGAAGAAGATGGCGCCGACCCGGCCGCACCCGTCAGCGCCCGACACTCCGCCCGGCAACAAGCTTCTCGGGCCCGGCACCGGTCTGGTGGACCGCATCCGTGACGCGCTGACGGGCCGGGGCCGCGACTGACGGGCCGTCCGGGTTCTTCACTCCTCGGGTGTCCGGGTCGGGGGGACGTGTTCGTCATGCTGGTGAGAGCTCGACACCGAGGAGCGAAGCGTGAAGTACATGATGTTCGTCCGCACCGACAGCGAACCGGACACCGACCTGACGGACGACGTCGAGACGTGGGTGGCCGACAACGACGCCCGAGGCCGGCGGCTGGACGGTGACGCGCTGGCGCCGACGTCCGCGACGACCACGATCCGTGTCCGCGACGGCGAGCTTCTCGTCTCCGACGGGCGCGGTGGCCCGGGGACGGCGTGCCGGCCAACCCGGGCGGCCGGCTCATGACCGTGGCCCGCGACCGCGCCACCGACGTGCTGCGCCGCCGGTCCGTCGAGCGGCGCAGGCTGCGGGAGCCGGCCGGGGCTCACCGACCCCGGGCGTTACGGGAGTGGGGGCAGGGCGGGCGGGGTCGCCGCCGGGCGTTCCGCCAGGGCGGCCAGCGCCAGCTCGACCGCCTTCTCCAGCTGCGGGTCACGCCCGGCCACCCGGTCCTGCGGCGTGACGACGACCTCCACGTCCGGGTCCACGCCGTGGTTCTCCACGCCCCACCCCGGCCCCTCCAGCCAGAACGAGTAGCGGGGCTGGGTCACGACCGTGCCGTCCACCAGCGAGTAGCGCGAGTCGATGCCGATCACGCCGCCCCACGTCCGGGTGCCGACGAGCGGGCCGAGGGCGCGGTTCTTGATGCCGGCGCTGACAATGTCGCCGTCCGACCCGGCGAACTCGTCGGTGACCGCCACGATGGGTCCGCGCGGAGAGTCGTCGGGGTAGCGGGTAGGCTCGTAGCCGCGGGCGTGCGCCCAGCCGGTGACCCGGCGCGACAGCTTCTCCAGGACCAGCTCCGAGGTGTGACCTCCGCCGTTCTCGCGGACGTCCACGACGAGCCCTTCGCGGGCCATCTCGGTCCGCAGGTCGCGGTGGAACTGCGCCCAGCCGGAGGCCACCATGTCGGGCACGTGCAGGTAGCCGAGGCGGCCGCCCGACGCCTCCCGGACGAACGCCCGGCGGCCCTCCACCCAGTCGTGGTAGCGCAGCGTCGTCTCGTCGTCGATGGGGGTGACGACGACGCGGCGCGGGTCGCCGCCGGAGGCGGGCCGTACCGTGATCTCGGTGGGCCGCCCGGCGGTGCCGGCCAGCAGCGGGAGCGGGCCCCGGACGGGGTCGACGGGCCGCCCGCCGACCGCGATGATCGCGTCGCCCTCGCGTACGGCGACGCCGGGCGCGAGGAGCGGCGAGCGGGCGTCGTGGTCGGACGTCTCGCCCGGCAGGATGCGCGTCACCCGCCACGTGCCGTCGTCGTCGCGGGCCAAGTCGGCGCCGAGGAGGCCCTGGCGGCGGCGCGGGTCGGCCGGCACACCGCTGGGACGGGCGTAGGCGTGGGAGGTGCCCAGCTCGCCCTGCACCTCCCAGAGCAGGTCGATCAGCTCGGAGTAGGCGCCGATCCGGTCCACCAGAGGCAGGTAGCGGTCGAGCGCGCCCTGCCAGTCGACGCCGTTCATGTCGGCCCGCCAGAAGTGGTCGCGCATGAGACGGCCGGCCTCCAGGTAGCCCTGCCGCCATTCGGCGACCGGGTCGAGCTGGACCGACACCCGGTCGAGGTCGACGGTCACGACCTCCTCGCTCTCGCCGGCCGAACGCGTCTGCAGGCCGTTCTTGCCGTTGAGGACGAGCCGGGTGCCGTCGCCGCTCACCTCGAACGCCCGCAGTTCCGTGCCGAGCTCGACCTTGCTGCGCTTCTTGAGGTCGTAGCGTTCGAGCACGACCTCGCCCGTGCTCTCGGTGCCGTCGCCGAGCTGGCCGGTCAGCGGGAGCCGCAGCCAGAGCAGCGCGTCCTTGGCGGTGCGCAGGTTGTCGTAGCGGCCGGCGGGCACGGGCACCGGCACGACGCGGGAGGCGAGCCCGTCCGGGTCGACCTCCGTCCGCGGCGGCGCGTCATCCTTGCCCGGCTTGTCGTCCTTGCTGGGCTTGTCATCCTCGCCGTTGAAGCCGCGGCCCTGCAGGCTCGGGTCGAAGGGGGAGGGCGTCGTCGCCTGCAGGGGCACCAGGTACGGCCGGCACCCCGAGGGGAAGGCCAGGTCGAACACGTGCGCGTCGTACACCGGGTCGAACGTCCGCACCGACAGGAACGCCAGATGCCTGCCGTCCCGGGTGAAGACGGGGTCGTAGTCGGAGAAGCGCACCGGAGTCACGTCGATGACCGACGTGCCGTCGACGCGGCCCATCCTGATCTGCGACAGCGGCATCTGGTGCGGGTGCACCCAGGCCAGCCAGGCGGAGTCCGGGGAGAACGTCAGCCCGCTGATGTCGCCGTGCGCGGTCCGGTCGAGCTCCCTGCTCTGCCCGGACTCGACGTCGACGAGCAGCAGCCGCCCGTCGTGGGTGGCCACGGCCACGTGCTTGGCGTCGGGCGCCGCGGCCAGGTCCAGCACCCGGCCCAGTTCGCCGGCGGCCAGGGTGCGGATCTCTCCGCCGGGCGTGCCGATCTCCAGCCCGTCCTCGCCGGAGGCGTCGGACACCCAGACGGCCTGCCCGTCGCCGCCGAGCACGCGCGGGAGCCGTACGCGGACACCCGGCTGGGCCCGCAGCGTGCCGGCGGGCCCGTCACGGTGGGTCACCCAGTGGGCGGTCCCGCGGATCTCGACCGCGCTCGCCCGTCCGGTCGCGTCCGGCGAGAAGCCGCCGACGCGGGCCGGCGCCGGACGCCGGGCGCGGGCCGGCCGCGGGCCGCTGAGCGTGATGTCCAGCTTGTACGGCTCGGCGTCCAGGCCGTCGAGCAGCCACAGGTCGCCGGCGTGGCTGTAGACCACCCGCCGTCCGTCGGTCGAGGCGTGGCGGGCGTAGAACGCGTCGTGAGAGGTGTGCCGCCGCAGGTCGGAGCCGTCGGGCAGGGACGAGTAGACGTTCCCTGCGCCGTCGGTGTCGGCGAGGAACGCCAGCCGCTCCCCCACCCACATGACGGACCAGTGCTGCGCCGCGTTGTCGGCGAACAGCCGGGTGAACGCGCCGTCCCCCTCGGCGTCCACCCAGATCTTGCCGGCCGTGCCGCCCCGGTAGCGCTTCCACTGCGACGGCTCGCGCCACACGGCGGAGACGGTCGCGACCTTGTCGCCGCTGGTCGCGGCCTCGCTGACCCAGCCGTACGGCAGGCGCGCGGCCGGTCCTCCGTCGAGCGGGACCGCGTACGCCCACATCCGGCTGCGCCCGCCCTGGCCGAAGGAGGTGACCGCCAGCACGTCGCCGTCGGCGGTCCACCCTCGGGTCCCCGTCATCGCGTTGCCCCAGTGGGTGAGCCGATCGCCTTCGGGACCGTCGACCTCGGCGGCGAACACCTCCGGCGCCCCCTCGCGGTGACTGGTCCACGCCAGGCGGGCGCCGTCGGGTGAGAATCTCGGGTACGACACGGGGACGCGGTCGGCGGTGAACCGCCAAGCCCTGCCTCCCGACAGCGGGGCCAGCCAGACGTCGTCGTCGGCGACGAAGGTGACCAGATCACCGTGCAGATGCGGATATCTCAGGTATGCGCCAGTAGTCACAGGTGAACACTAATGCCGTCGATCGTGACCGGGCATAAATTTGTCCTGCCCTGGGGGACGGCCGGGGATGGGCACGGGGCGCCTGGGCAGGGGTGAAAGCTCACCAGAGCACACTGCGAGGGATCATGAGGATGTTCGCCCAGGCGCACCAGATGCCACCGCGCGTGGCCGCCGGCGCCTTCTTCCTGAGCTCGGGGCTGTCCAAGACCACGGCCGACCGGGAGACCGCGCAGGGCGTGCACGGCATGGCCGCCGGCACGTACCCGTTCCTGCGGAAACTGGAGCCCGAGGCCTTCACCCGGCTGCTGTCGAAAGCCGAGATCGCGCTGGGGGTGGCGCTCCTCGTCCCGGCGGTGCCGTCGCTGCCGGTCGGCGCCGCGCTGACCGGGTTCGCGGGCGGGCTGCTCGGCCTGTACCTCAAGACGCCGGGCATGCGGGAGGAGGGCAGCCTGCGACCGTCGCAGCAGGGGCTCGGCCTGGCCAAGGACGTCTGGCTGCTCGGCATCGGGCTCGGCCTGGTGCTGGACGAGCTGCTCCACCGCTGAGCGGCCTCGCCACGCTAGTCCGGACCTCTGCCGGGTAGCCGCCCATCATGGTACAAATCGGATACACCTTGATGTGTGAGCAGACGCCGGTGCGTCAGCTCGTCGAGGACGCCGTCACGGCCGAGCGGACCGGCTTCGACTTCGCGGTCATCTCCGATCACTACTTCCCGTGGCTGGAGGAGCAGGGGCACTCCGCGTACGCGTGGTCCGTGCTCGGCGCGGTGGCGCAGGCCACCGAGCGGCTGCCGCTGATGACGTACGTCACCTGCCCGACCATGCGCTACCACCCGGCCGTCGTCGCGCAGAAGGCCGCCACCATGGGCGTGCTGAGCGGCGGGCGGTTCACGCTCGGCCTCGGCGCGGGCGAGAACCTGAACGAGCACGTCATCGGCGAGGGCTGGCCGCCCGCGGACACCCGGCACCGGATGTTCCGGGAGGCGCTGCAGATCATCCGAGAGCTGTTCGAGGGCGACTACGTCACCTACCAGGGCGAGTTCTTCGACCTCGACTCGGCCAAGCTGTGGGACCTGCCGGAGGAGCCGGTCCCGATCGGCGTGGCCGCCTCCGGTCCGCAGTCGGTGCGCGTCGCGGCGGAGTACGGCGATCTGCTGATCTCCAACGAGCCGGCGCCCGAGGCGGTCGAGCGGTTCCGCGCCGAGGGCGGCTCGGGCAAGCCGGTGTACGGCCAGCTCGCCGTGTCGTACGACACCGACGCCGACGCCGCCAGGCGGCGGGCCCACCGGTTGTGGCGGTGGGCGACGTCCGGCTGGAAGGTCATGGCGGAGCTGCCGGGACCGGTGAACTTCGCCGCCGCCACCCAGACCGTCCGGCCGGAGGACGTCGCCTCCAGCGTGCCGTGCGGCGACGACGTCGGCGCGGTGGTGGAGGCGGTGCGCGCGTACGTCGAGGCGGGCCACACCCACCTCGCGCTCGTACAGATCGGGCACGACCGGCAGGAGCCGTTCTTCGACTGGGCGGGCAAGGAGCTGCTGCCGGCGCTGCGCGAGCTGTAGCGGCCGGGAACGCTTCCCACGGCGGGCCGCGCGGTGCGGGTGCGCCGCGCGGCCGACGGGTCGTCAGGGGACGATGTTGACCAGCTTGGGCACCCGCACGATGACCTTGCGCGGCTCGCCCGACAGGTAGGGCTTGATCTTCTCCGAGGCGAGGGCCAGGGCTCGCAGGTCGTCCTCCGTGATGGAGGGCGGCACCTCCAGGCGGTCGCGGACCTTGCCGGCCACCTGGACGACGCAGGTGACCGACTCCTGCACCAGCAGGGCGGGGTCGGCGACCGGCCAGCCGGCGTGCGCCACCGAGCCGGTGTGGCCCAGCCGCTCCCAGCCCTCCTCGGCCGTGTAGGGGGCGACCAGCGAGAGCATGACGGCCAGCGCCTCGGCGGCCTCGCGCACGGCGGGGTCGGCGGCGCCGGGTCCGGCGTCGATGGCCTTGCGGGCGGCGGAGGTCAGCTCCATCATGCGCGCCACCGCGACGTTGAAGCGGTGCGACTCGACCAGCCGGGTGACCTCGTCGATCGTGCGGTGGGTGACCTTGCGCAGCTCCAGGTCACCGCCGTCGAACGGGACGCCCGGCGCGCTGCTCACCTCGTCCATCACGCGGAAGGCGCGGGCCAGGAACTTCTGCGACGCGGCCGGCGAGACGTCGGCCCAGTCGATGTCGTCCTCCGGCGGCCCGGCGAAGACCATGGTCAGCCGGACCGCGTCGACGCCGTAGGCGTCGATCTGCTGGCCCAGGTCGACGCCGTTGCCCAGGGACTTGGACATGGCCTTGCCGCCGTTGATCACCTGGCCCTGGTTGAGCAGGCGCAGGAACGGCTCGGTGAAGTCGACCATGCCCATGTCGTGCAGGACCTTGGTGAAGAAGCGGGAGTACAGCAGATGCAGCACGGCGTGCTCGACACCGCCGACGTACTGGTTGATCGGACCCCACTTGCGCACCTGCTCGACGTCGAACGGGCCGTCGGTGTAGCCGGGCGAGCAGTAGCGCAGGTAGTACCAGGACGAGTCGACGAAGGTGTCCATCGTGTCGGTGTCGCGCATGGCGGGACCGCCGCACTTGGGGCACTCGACGTTGACCCAGTCGGTCGCGCCGGCCAGCGGGGAGATGCCCTTCGGGGCCAGCGCCTCGCCGCGCAGGTCGGGCAGCGTGACGGGCAGCTGGTCGTCGGGGACGGGCACCTCGCCGCAGTCGAGGCAGTGGATGATCGGGATCGGCGTGCCCCAGAACCGCTGGCGGGACAGCAGCCAGTCGCGCAGCCGGAAGTTGACCGAGGCGGTGCCCTTGCCGTCGGCCTCCAGGATCTCGATGATCCTGCGGATGGCCTCGACCTTGGTCAGCCCGTCGAGCGGCCCGGAGTTGACCAGGGTGCCCTCGCCGGGTGTGGCCTCGCCCGTCTCGCCCGGGTCGGCCAGGCCGGTGTGCACGACGACCTTGACCGGCAGCCCGAACTTCAGCGCGAAGTCGAGGTCGCGCTGGTCGTGCGCGGGCACCGCCATGATGGCGCCGTGGCCGTAGTCGGACAGCACGTAGTCGGCGGCCCAGACCGGGATGCGCTCGCCGTTGACCGGGTTGATCGCGTAGCGGCCCAGGAAGACGCCGGTCTTCTCCTTGTCGGTGGACAGCCGCTCGATGTCGCTCAGCTTGGCGACCTCGGCGCGGTAGGCCTCGAACGCCTCGCGCTGCTCCTCGGTGACGATCTCGTCGGCCAGCGGGGCGTCGACGGCCACCACGAAGAACGTCGCGCCGAACAGCGTGTCGGGGCGCGTGGTGTAGACGTGGACGGGCTCCTCGCGCCCCTCGATCTCGAACAGCACGTCGGCGCCCTCGGAGCGGCCGATCCAGTTGCGCTGCATGGTCAGCACGCGCTCGGGCCAGCCGCCCTCCAGCTGGCTCATGTCGTCCAGCAGCCGCTGGGCGTAGTCAGTGATCTTGAAGTACCACTGCGTCAGCTCGCGGCGGATGACGTCGGCGCCGCAGCGCTCGCACCTGCCGGCCACGACCTGCTCGTTGGCCAGCACCGTCTGGTCGTTGGGGCACCAGTTGACCAGGCCGCCCTTGCGGTAGGCCAGGCCCCGCTCGAAGAACCGGTTGAACAGCCACTGGTTCCACCGGTAGTAGTCGGCGTCGCTGGTGTGCAGGCGGCGCGACCAGTCGAAGGAGATGCCGTAGCGCTTGAAGGAGTGCGCCTGGGTCTCGATGTTGGCGTAGGTCCACTCGGCCGGGTGCGCGTTGCGCTTGATGGCGGCGTTCTCGGCGGGCAGGCCGAAGGAGTCCCAGCCGATGGGGTGCAGCACGTTGTAGCCGCGCTGGAACCAGTAGCGCGCGACGACGTCGCCGATCGCGAAGACCTCGCCGTGCCCCATGTGGAGGTCACCGGAGGGATAGGGGAACATGTCGAGCATGTAGCGCCGTTCCCGGGGGTCGGTGGGGTCCTCCCCCGCCCGGAACGGGTCCAGCTCCTCCCATCGCTGCCGCCACTTGGCCT
This sequence comes from Nonomuraea indica, assembly GCF_002850745.1. Lineage (GTDB taxonomy): Bacteria > Actinomycetota > Actinomycetes > Streptosporangiales > Streptosporangiaceae > Nonomuraea > Nonomuraea indica. The sequence continues at coordinate 30,977 of NZ_KZ559475.1, read as the reverse complement.
GCAGCGCCTGCGGATCGTACTCACTCACGGCGATTGTCCTTCTGGCTCGACTCGGACCCATAAGAAAACCCCTCGTGCGCAGGACGAGGGGCAGCCGCGACGGCGAGACCTAGGGCCGTCGCGGCCCGCTAAGAAGCAGGGTCGCGGCACGCATAGGTCAAGCCTAGCGCACCTCTTCAAGGGAATGCCGATACTCGAAGCAGGCGGAGCGGCACAATAGGCACTTCAGGTCACGCGATACCCGATGGTGATCTATCCGTTGTGACCTCATATGTCCCATTAGATTACCCTCAACCCCGTGAGATCTCGGGCGGAGTACGACGGATCCGTTGCCGGCCTGCCCCTGCAGGACCCGCCGACGGATCCCTACGGCTTCGCTCGTTTCGCTGCGGAACGCGCTGAGTCTCCTGGAAAATCCCATGAGATCATGCGCCATGCGCCAAACGAGGACATAACACCACCAGGAGGTACGGGAGCCATGGCAACGGAGCATTCCGGAGCACCGCACCCCCCACCGTCCTGGCCCGAGGTGCCTCCGCGAGAGGCTCCCCGGCGCGAGGTTCCCACGTCCTGGCCCGAGAACGGTCGCCAGGACGTTCCCACATCGTGGCCCGAACCGCCCGCACAGCCGTCCTGGCCGGACGTCACGGTCGCCTCGTCCACACCACAGTCCGCGCACCGGTCCTCGCCCGAGTCCTCGGGGCAGCCGTCGCCGCCGTCCTCGGGGCGGTCGTCCGGCCGGTCCGGTTCGTCCTCGCACCCCTCCTGGCCGCAGGCGCCCG
>NZ_KZ559475.1:0-30185 GCF_002850745.1 Nonomuraea indica | reverse complement strand
GCCCGCAGGCGCCCGCCGAGGCCCCGCCGACCGCCCAGCAGGCTCCGGTCCCGGCCTGGCAGGAGGCCAGGCCGTCGACGGGCGCGTGGTCCAACCTCAGCTCTCCCGCTCCCTGGCCGCGAGCCGACGCCCAGCCCGCCGCCGACCCGATGGAGCGCACGGCCACGTACGGACCACCGGCCGAGGGCGCCCCGCGCCAGGACCCGTCACAGGGCCGGCCCCTGGACCCCGCACAGAGCCCGTACCAGGACCCGTCGCAGAGCCCGTACCAGGACCCGTCACAGGGCCGGTCACAGGGCCAGTACGGCGCGAGCCACGAAGGCGTGCCGCAGGGCCCGTACGGCGGGAGCCCGGACGGCATGCCGCAGGACCCCTACGGGCCGGGACCGGGAGCCGCGCCGGAGATCCGGCACGGTGCCGGCACTCCGCTCGACGAGCGGGCCGTGCCGCGCGGCCGGGCCCACCCGGGCGACGAGCGCGTGGCCGGCGGCCCCGAGCACGCCTCCGGGCCCACCTCCGGGCCCACCTCCGGGCACGCCGCGCCGGCCGGGGACGGCCAGCCCCCCGACCCCGCCAGGCCGGGGGCGAACCTGAGCCGCGACCCGTCCGACCCTGACCGGCCGTTCGTGACCGCCGGTCAGATCAGCGGCTCGCGCACCCCGCCGCCGGAGCGCCAGCAGGAGCTCTGGAACACCGTCTTCGGAGACAACTACGAGGCCATGGGCGAGCACGAGCAACTGGAGGAGGAGCAGGGCCGGCCCATCTGGATCTACGCCCTGGCGGGATCGGTGGCGATCGCGCTGGTGGCGGCGCTCGGCTGGGCGTTCCTGGCGGGCCCGCTGGCCGGCGAGGAGCCCAAGGCCACCGCCGCCACGCCCCCGGCCAAGACCTCGTCCGGCCCCGCCCCCTCGAGGCGCGCCACCGCGACCCGGCCGCTGCCGAGGTACCCGGGCAGGGCCGCCCCGGTCATCGGCGTGGTCCAGGACCCGCAGGCGCGCGTCACCGTGCCGCGCCTGGGCGGCACCTGGCAGCTCGACCAGCGGCCGACCGTGCAGGGCACGTACGGCTTCACCACCCGCCAGTACGTCCAGACGGGCCCCGGCGTCTACGCCCAGATCATGACCGGCCCGCTGCCGGAGCGGATGGCGTCCTTCTACACCTCCAAGACCGACCTGGAGCCGGTGATCAAGGCGGTCGTGGTGAACGCGCGCAAGAAGTTCTTCCCGGCGGACAACAAGGTGCGCAAGATCGCCCAGCAGCCCCTGAAGGTCGGCGCGGCCGGCGGCCAGCTCATCGCGTACTCGCTGACGTCGGCCACGCAGCGGGCGACCATCGTCACAGCTGCCGTCAACACCGGCGCCGACGTCCCGGCGATCGTCTACATCACGATCCCGTCCACGTCCAAGGAGCTGCTGCCGGACGTCAACACGGTCGTCCGGCAGCTCAAGGCGGCGGCGAACCCGTAGGCCGCTAGAACGTGCACTCCATGTGCTTGATGCCGTTGATGAAGCTGCTGTGGAGGCGGTCGGGCCAGCCGCCCTCGATCCGGGGCACGCGCCGCAGCAGCTCGCGGAACATCAGCGTGATCTCGCGCCGGGCCAGGTGGGCGCCCAGGCAGAAGTGCGGCCCCGGCCCGCCGAAGCCGACGTGCGGGTTGGGGTCGCGGGTGACGTCGAACCGGTGGGGGTCGTCGAACACCTCGGGGTCGCGGTTGGCCGCCCAGTAGAACAGCACGACCTTGTGGCCCTTGGGGTACAGGTTGCCGTTCATCTCGAAGTCCCGGGTGACCTTGCGCCGCATGAAGTTCACCGGTGAGGCGAGCCGGACGATCTCCTCCACGGCGCGGGGCGCGTGTCCGTCGATGTCCCGCAGCCACAGCGCGCGCTGGTCGGGGTTCTCGGTGAGCAGGCGCAGCCCGTGCGAGATGGCGTTGCGGGTCGTCTCGTTGCCCGCGACCACGAGCAGGATGAAGAACGAGCCGAGCTCCTGCATGGTCAGCCGCTCGCCGTCGATGTTGGCGTTGACCAGCGAGGACGTCAGGTCGCCGGTGGGGTGCTCGGCGCGGTAGGCGGCCAGGTCCTGGACGAGTTGCTGGAGCTCCATCCCGGCCGTGAGCAGGCGCTCGGCGACGGTGTTCATGTCTCCGCCGGTGTACTCGGGGTCGAAGCCGCCGAGGATGATGTTGGAGCGGTCGAAGACGAACCGGTAGTCGCTCTCCGGGATGCCCATCATGTCGCAGATGATCTTCAGAGGGAGCCGGGCGGCCACGTCGGTGACGAAGTCGCCGCCGGGGCCCTGGGCGAGCAGGTCGTCCACGATCTTCGCGGCGGCCGTCTCCACGTCGGCCTCGAACTGCTTGACCATCTTGGGAGTGAAGGCTCTTGAGACGATCCGGCGCAGGCGGGCGTGGCGAGGGTCGTCCATGTTGATCATGGAGCCGAAGTACTCGGCGAACTCCGCCGGCATGTCGGGGATGTTCGTCGCGCCGCCGTCGCCCGAGCAGAAGACCTCGGGGTTGCGGCTGGCCTCGACGATGTCGGCATGCTTGACCAGCGCGTAGTAGCCGGGCCCCTTCGGGGCGAAGGAGACCTCCATCTCCTCGAAGAAGGCAGGCCTGTCCAGCGCGCGCAGCCGGTCGAACGCCTCCTCCCGCTCGGCCATGGGCCTGGCCCAGAAGACGCTCTCGGACAGATCGAAGTCGACGGCGCTCATGAGGCCATCATTCGGAGAAGGACCCTTCCCCGTCAATGGTTATGACGTACGGCGTACGTACGTGATGCGAAAACCGATGGCGCCCCTGCGTCGCCGAGCGCTAGGGTGCCGCCCGTGACCTTCTTCTTCTTGCGTTAGCGATCCGCCGGCGGGGCCGAGGACCACCCCACCGCCGGTGATGCGGGACGGCCGGCCGCCGTCCCGGGTCGCGACGTGGGAGAAGGACACGTGTTGACGTTTGCCGTGGCCAGGGCGGTGCGTGGCATCGAGCCCCTGGTGGCTGCGGAGATCTCGTCGTCGGGCGGCGAGGTGCGGTGGATCCGGCACCGCGAGGTGTGGTTCGAGACGAGTTCGCCGGGTCCCGGCCTCCTGGGGCTGCGTACGGCCGACGACGTGCTGCTGGCGGCGGCGGTCGTCGACGGGATCGGTCCCGAGCGGGCCTGCCTGCGGCGCCTGGCCGCGGCGGCCCGCGCCCTCGACGTCGAGCACCTGCTGAGGCTGCGGTGGGTCGTGGGCGGGGCGAGCGACAGCGGGCCGGGGGCGGGGTTCGAGGTGTCGGCCACCTTCGTGGGGCGGCGCTCGTACACCCGCTTCGACGTCGAGGACGCGGTCGGCGCGGCGCTCGCCGGGCCGCTCGGGCTGCGCTACCACACCCGACGTGACGGCCGGGTGCCGCCGGCCGGGGCGTTGGCCTGGCGGGTCACGATCGAGGACGACCAGGCGGTGATCGCGGTGCGCGCCGCCGCCCGGCCGACGCATCGCAGGCCGTACAAGCTGGGGTCGGTGCGCGGGACGCTGCACCCGCCGCTGGCCGCCGCCATGGCCCGGCTCGCCGCCCTCCAGGACGTGGCGCCACCGGTCACCGTGCTGGACCCGTGCTGCGGAGCCGGGACGACGCTCGTCGAGGCGCACGCTCTGGCGCCGCGCGCCCGGCTGCTGGGCGTCGACGTCGATCCCGCCGCGCTGCAAACCGCCGCCGCCAACGCGGCCCGCGCCGGCCGTCCCTCCGGGGCGCCCGGCGCCCGCACCGCCCCGGCCGGCCGGGGCGGGTTCGGGTGGATGCTGGCCGACGCGGGGCGGTTGCCGCTGCCCGCCGGCGTGGCCGACCGGGTGCTGGTGAACCCGCCGTGGGGGCGGCAGGTGCCCGCGGCGGGACGGCTCGCCGCCGACGGCGACGCGCTGCGGCGCGAGGTACGGCGGGTGCTGGCCGACGACGGCCTGGCGGTGGCCCTGCTCCACGGGCCGGCGCCCGCGTGGCGCGGGTTCCGGGTCGAGGAGGCGCTGGAGGTGAGCCTGTCCGGCCGGCGGCCGGTGATCGCGGTGCTCCGCAGGAGGGTCAGCGGGCCGGGCCGAGCCAGTCGAGCACCAGCCGATTGACCTCCTCGGGCCGTTCCAGGTGCAGGAAGTGGCCCGCCCCGGCCACCCGCTCGGCGCGGGACCCGTCGGGCAGGTGGTCGAGGACGCCCTCGGCCAGGCCGGGAGCGAGGCAGCCGTCCTGCTCGCCGTGCAGGTAGAGGACCGGCCCGGTGGACGCGGGGTCCGGCTCCGGGTGGCGGCCGGACGGCGGCGTGGTGCCGAGCATGGCGCGGTAGTAGCCGATCGCCGCCGCCAGGTTCGCGGGCCGGCCGATGCTGCGCCGGACGAACTCGATGTCCTGGCGGGCGTCGTAGCCGGGCGACCAGTCACGCCACAGGCCCTCCAGGAAGCCGGGCGCCGAGGCGGCCATCTCGGCCAGGGAGGTCTGGAACAGGAACACGTAGAACGACCGCTTGAGCTGCTCGTACTCCAGGAGTCCGGGCAGCAGCGCACCGGCGGGCGGCAGGGCCATGGCCACCGCCCGCCGGAACCGGCCGGCCGTGGCGTAGACGGGGAAGGCCCCCCAGTCGTGGCCGACGATGACCGCGTCCCCGTCGCCGCCGAGTTCCTCGTGCAGCGCGAGCACGTCCGCCACCAGCGCGGCGCCCTCGTAGGCGCCGTCGGCGGGGATCTCCGTCGGCGCGTACCCGCGGGTGAACGGCGCGACGGCGCGGTAGCCGCGCTCGGCGAGCTCGGGCATCAGGTGGCGCCAGGTGTGCGCCGTGTCGGGGAAGCCGTGCAGGCACAGAGCCAGCGGCCCCTCCCCTACGGCCAGATACGCGAACTCCACACCATTAGCGTGGATAGTCCTGATCTCCATGGCTGCGTAACCTAGCACCCGGGCCGGACCGGGCCGGGCGGTTCGCAGCGGAGATCAGAACGTGTAGCGCAGGTGCTTGACGCCGTTGATGAAGTTGGACAGCAGGTAGTCGGGCTCGCCCACGGCCTTGATGCCCGGCAGCCGGGTGAACAGCTCGCGGAACATCACGGTCATCTCCCTGCGGGCCAGGTGGGCGCCGAGGCAGTGGTGCGGGCCGGGCCCGCCGAAGCCGACGTGCGGGTTGGGGTCGCGGGTGATGTCGAAGACGTCGGGGTCGGTGAAGACCGACTCGTCGCGGTTGGCGGAGTTGTAGAACAGCAGCACCTTGTCGCCCTCGCGGTAGGTCATGCCGTTCATCTCGTGCTCGCGCGTGACCGTGCGGCGGAACTGGATCACCGGGGTGGAGTAGCGGATGATCTCGTCGCAGGCCTTGCCGATGAGCCCCTCGAAGTTGTCCATCAGCAGACGGCGCTGGGCCGGATGGTCGGTGAAGAGCTTGAGCCCGTGGGAGATGGCGTTGCGGGTCGTCTCGCTGCCCGCCACGACGAGCAGGATGAAGAACGAGCCGAGCTCCTGGGAGGTGAGCCGCTCCTCGCCGTTGACCAGCAGGCTGACCAGGTCGCCGGTCGGCCGCAGGCGGCGCTCCTTGCCCAGCCGCGCGGCCAGCCGGCTGAGCTGGCGGCCGGCGCGCAGCAGCCTGACCAGGCCGCGGGCCGTGTTGAGGCGGGTGAGCTCGACCCCGATGCCGGTGTACTCGGGATCGACGTTGCCGAGGATCACGTTGGTCCGGCGCAGCACGTAGTCGTGGCGGTCGGGCGGGATGCCCATCATGTCGCAGATGACGCGGACCGGGAGCCGGGCGGCAATCTGGGTGACGAAGTCCTGCGGCCCCTCCTCGATCGCCCGGTCCACGATCTCGGCGGCGGCCGCGGCCAGATCGGCCTCCATCTTGGCCAGGACGCGCGGGGTGAACGCCCGCGAGACGATCCGGCGCAGCCTGGCGTGCCCCGGATCGTCCATGTTGATCATGGAACCGAAGTAGACGGCGAGCCAGCGGGGCATGTCGGGGATGCTGTTGGCGCACGGCTCGCTGCTGAAGACCTCGGCGTTGCGGCTGGCCTCCAGGACGTCGGCGTGCCGGACGAGCGCGTAGTAGCCCGGGCCCGCCTTGATGAAGGGCACGGCCTGCTCCGGCACGAACACCGGCCGGTCGAGCTGCCGCAGGCGCCGGAACGCCTCCATGCGGGCGGCTTGCGGCAGCCCCCAGAAGGTGAGCTGCGACATCTCCAGATCGGCGTAGAGCGTCATGAACGACCACCCTTCTGCAAGTGATCATTTACGTCAAGGGCGCCCGTGCCCCCCGCCGCCCAGGATCAGGTCCGCGCCCTTCTCCCCGATCATGATGGCAGGCGCGTGGGTGTGCCCGCGATTCGGCGTCGGCATGACCGACACGTCGACGACCCGCAGCCCTTCGACGCCTCGCACCCGCAGCTCGGGGTCCACCACCGACTCCGCGTCGGCGCCCATCCGGCAGGTGCCGACCGGGTGGTAGAGGGTCTCGCCGCGCTCGCGCACCCACTGGGCCAGCTCGTCGTCGTTCTCCTGCCCCTGGTAGGGGGGCATCGGCCCACCCGCGTACGGCTTCATGGCGGCGGTGGCGAAGATCTGCCTGGCCGTCTTCAGCCCGGCGACCAGCCGCCGGACGTCGGCCTCCCGCGACAGGTAGGCCGGGTCGATCACCACGTCGCGGCCGTTGAGACCGACCCGGCCGCGGCTCTCCGGCTGCAGCAGGATCACGCCGACGGTCAGGCCGTGGCCGGTCGGCGGGGTGAGCCCGTGGTCGATGAACGGGCCGGGCGCGAAGATCAGCTCGATGTCGGGCGCGGGCTCCTGCTCGGAGGTCCGCACGAAGGCGACCGCCTCGCCCACATTCGTGGTGAGCATGCCGGAGCGCAGCACGATGTAGCGCAGCAGGTTCGCGATCGACTCGGCCTTGGTCAGCGTCACCGGCTGCCGGCACTGGACGAACACCCCGGAGGAGAGATGGTCCTGCAGGTTCTTGCCGACCTCCGGCAGCTCGCGCACGAGCGTGACGCCGGCGTCGCGGAGTTCGTCCGCCGCGCCCACTCCGGAGCGCATGAGCAGGTGGGGCGAGCCGATGGCGCCCGCCGCCAGGATCACCTCGCGCCTGGCCCTGATCTGGGCACCTCCGCTGTGCTCGATGCCGGTGGCGCGCGTGCCGTCGAAGACGACCCGGTCCACGGTCGCGCCGGTGATCACCGTGAGGTTGGACCGCTTGAGCGCGGGACGCAGGTAGGCGTCGGCGGCGCTCCACCTGCGGCCGCGGTTCTGGTTGACGGGGGTCGGGCTGTAGCCCTCGTTGGAGGGGCCGTTGAGCTCGTCCAGCCGGCGCAGGCCCAGCTCGGCGCAGGCGCGCAGGAAGGCGGCCGTGGTGATGTTGGGGCTGCGCAGCTCGGAGACGTACAGCGGGCCGGCCTCGCCGTACACGCCGCCGCGGTTGCTGCCGACCCGGCGTTCGGCTCGCTTGAAGTACGGCAGCACCTCGTCGTAGGACCAGCCGGGCACGTCCCACTGGTCGTAGTCGAGCCGGTGGCCGCGCACCCACATCTGGGCGTTGATGGACGACGAGCCGCCCACCACCCGGCCCCTCGGCCAGTAGAGCTCCCGGCCGGACATCTCGGGCTGCTTGGCCGTCGTGTAGTTCCAGTCGTAGGCGGTCTTGAACAGCTTGGCGAACCCCGCGGGCATGCGGATCTCCAGCTTGTCGTCGCGGCCGCCCGCCTCGACCAGCGCCACCGACACCCCGGGATCGGCCGACAGCCGGTTGGCCAGCACGCAGCCGGCCGACCCCGCGCCGACGATCACGTAGTCGTGTTCCATGACTCCTCCAGGGATGAGCGACGTGGTACCTGCTTACTCCAGCCGGGCAGGCTCGTCCATAACCGGGTGTGGCCCACGTCACGTACCGGCCGGTAGGGTGCGCTGCGAGGATAGCGCCCAAGCTGCGAAAAGGGAGGAAGGCGTCCATGCTCAACCTGTCTGTCGTCCTGGAGGACAGCGCCCGTGACAATCCCGACGGCACAGCCGTGGTCTTCGGGGACATGCGGCTGCCGTACTCCATGATCGACACTGTGGCGTCCCAGGTGGCCAACCTGCTCGTCTCGCGCGGCATCGGCAAGGGCGACAAGGTCGCGCTGGCCTGCCCCAACCTGCCGTACTTCCCGTTCGTCTACTTCGGCATCCTCAAGGCCGGCGCGACCGTCGTGCCGCTGAACGTGCTGCTGCAGAGCCGCGAGATCGCCTACCACCTCGACGACTGCGACGCCAAGGCGCTGTTCTGCTTCGAGGGCACGCCGGAGCTGCCGCTGGGCGAGCGGGGCCGGGCCGGCTTCGAGGCGGCCGAGGGCTGCGAGCACTTCTTCGTGCTGCCCGCCACGCCGCTGGCCACGGAGTCGGAGTACGGCGAGTCGATCTGGGCCGCGCTCGGCGGGATGCCGTCGGAGTTCGAGACGGTGCAGACCTCGGCCGAGGACACCGCCGTGATCCTCTACACCTCCGGCACCACGGGCCAGCCGAAGGGCGCCGAGCTGAGCCACCAGAACATGCTGATGAACGTCGTGGTCTGCGATGAGATGTTCCCCTCGGCCCCGGACGGCGACGTGTTCATGGCGGTGCTGCCGCTGTTCCACTCCTTCGGGCAGACGGTCATCATGAACACCGGCTTCCGCCGGGGCGCAGCCGTCGTGCTGATGCCGCGCTTCGAGCCGGGCGACGCCCTGACGCTGATGCGCAAGGAGGGGGTCACGTTCTTCGCCGGGGTGCCGACCATGTACTGGGGCCTGCTGACGAAGGTCCACGCCGAGGGCGGCGAGGTGCCGGCCTCGCTGAAGGTGGCGGTGGCGGGCGGCGCGTCCTCCCCGGTGGAGGTGCTCAAGGACTTCGAGCGCACCTTCGGCGTCGGCATCCTGGAGGGGTACGGCCTGTCGGAGACCTCGCCGGTGGCCAGCTTCAACAAGCCGGGCCGGCCCGCCAAGCCCGGGACGATCGGCACCCCCATCTGGGGCGTGGAGATGAGGCTGATCGACGGCGACTGGAAGACGGTCGAGGGCGAGGGGCCGGGCGAGATCGCGATCCGCGGCCACAACATCATGAAGGGCTACTACAACCGGCCCGAGGCCACGGCGGAGGTCATGCGCGATGGCTGGTTCCGCACCGGCGACATCGCCACCCGCGACGCGGACGGCTACTACGCGATCGTCGACCGGGCCAAGGACATGATCATCCGTGGTGGGTTCAACGTCTACCCGCGCGAGCTGGAGGAGGTGCTCATGACGCACGAGGACGTCTCGCTCGCCGCCGTCGTGGGCGTGCCGCACGACTCGCACGGCGAGGAGGTCAAGGCGTACGTCATCCGCACCCCCGGCTCGGCGATCACCGAGGAGGAGCTGATCGCCTGGTGCCGGGAGAACATGGCGGCCTACAAGTACCCGCGGATCGTGGAGTTCCGTGACACGCTGCCGATGACGGCGACCGGCAAGATCCTCAAGCGCGAGCTGCGCTAGCGCCGGGGGCCGCGGCCCGGGGCCGGCTGGCGGGCAGGAGCCTGAAGGAGACGGCCTCCATCAGGCTCCTGCGCTTGGTGTTGTGGAAGGCCGCGACGCGCCAGCGGCCGCCGGCCTCGCGGACGAGCGTGTAGGTCTGCACCTTGCCCAGCTCGCGGGGCCGCTTCTTGGCCACCTCTCCCCTGCACACCACGACGGCCGTGTCGGGGCCGAGGAAGCGGATGTCGTCGATCCGCTCGTACATGCGGGTGCCCTTGAGGAACGCGCCGAACAGCGCCCGGTGCCCGGCGGCGATGTCGGCCCGGCCGTGGTAGACGGTGCCGACGAAGGTCGTGTAGGTGGCGTCCTCGGTGAAGCAGGCACCGTAGGCGTCGCCGTCACCGCGGTCCCAGGCGTCGCGCATGTCGGCGAAGAGCTCGCGGACGGCCTTCTCGGCGGGCTGGGAGATGGTCATGAGCACTCCTCTGGTAGCTTACCCAGAACAGTATCTGCTCTGAGGAATTATCTGCTTCCTTGCAGATATTAGATTAGAGAAGAGGAATTCGGATGTCAACGCCGCCGACCGAGGTCTTCCGCCGGTACCTGAGCGCGATGGTGCTCAACAGCCTGGCCACCGCCGAGGCCGCGGGGCTCAACGCCACCGACTACTACACGCTCAACCTGCTCGACCTGTCAGGGCCGCTGACCTCGGGCGAGCTGGCCGTGCGCACGGGGCTGACCACCGGGGCGACGACCCGGCTCATCGACCGGCTGGAGAAGGCCGGGCACGTCCGCCGGGTGCCCGACCCCGCCGACCGTCGCAAGGTGATCGTGGAGGCCACCGGACAGCTGGCGGGCCTGGACGAGGTGCTGGCCGGCACCAGGCGGCGGATCGGCGAGCTGCTGGGGAGCTACTCGGACGACGAGCTGGCCACGCTGTTCGACTACTTCCGCCGGGCCGCCACGGCCTACACCGAGGCCACCGACGAGCTGATCGGCGCCCGTCAGGGCTGACGCCCGCCCGCGCCGAGCGGCCGGCGCGGCGGCGGGGACTCCGCGCTCCGGCGGCGCCAAGGCGGGGACCCGGGGCTCCGGCGGCGCCGCCGCCGGAGCCGGGTGACGGATCAGGGCCAGTCGCGGGCCGGGCGCAGGGGGACGCCGGAACGGCCGGCCTCGTCGAGCTTGACCGCGAGCACCTGGTGGAGCTGCACCTTGTTGCGCTCGAAGCCGACGATGCAGCCGGCCATGTAGAGGGCCCACACCCGGGCGGTGCCCATGCCGACCTCCTGGACCGCCTCGGTCCAGTGGGCGTCGAGGTTGTCGCACCAGTGGCGCAGCGTCCTGGCGTAGTGCTCGCGGAGGTTCTCCTCGTGGCGGATCTCGAACCCGGTGTCCTCCATCCGCCTGATCAGGTGGCCGACCGACTCCAGCTCGCCGTCGGGGAAGACGTAGCGGTTGATGAAGCCGCCCTTGTTGAAGGTCTTCTCGATGCCGGTCGGCCGGGTGATGCAGTGGTTGAGCAGCCGCCCGCCCGGCTTGAGCTTGCCGTACAGGAAGGAGAAGTAGGACGCCAGGTTGTCCTTGCCGATGTGCTCGGTCAGGCCGATGGAGCTGACCGCGTCGAAACCGGTCTCGGTGACGTCGCGGTAGTCCATGTGGCGGACCTCGGCGAGGTCCTGCAGCCCGGCGTCGGCGATGGCGCGCTGCGCCCACTCGGCCTGCTGCCTGCTGAGGGTCACGCCGAGCACCTTGACGCCGTAGTGCCGGGCCGCGTGCAGGGCCATGCCGCCCCAGCCGCAGCCCACGTCGAGCAGCCGCATGCCGGGCTTGAGGCCGAGCTTGCGCGCCACCAGGTCGAACTTGGCCTCCTGGGCCTCCTCCAGCGTCGCGTCCTCGGAGGGGAAGACCGCGCAGGTGTAGGCCATGGACGGGCCGAGCACCCACTCGTAGAAGCGGTTGGAGACGTCGTAGTGGTGGTGGATGGCCTCGGCGTCACGCCGCTTGGCGTGGCGGGAGCCGAGCCTGGCCAGCGCGCCGCGCCGCACCTCCTGCGGGGGCGGCGGGACCCGCATGAGCAGCGGCTTGAGGCCGAGCGACCGGATCGCGGCGAGCTTCCCGGCCGCCGTCAGGTCGTTGGTGGTGATGTTCCACATGCGGTCGAGCAGGGTGTAGAGATCGCCGTGGACGTCGATGTGCCCTGCCACGTACGCCCTGGCCAGACCGAGCTCGCCCGGGGCCTGGGCGAGGTAGGCGACCGCGATGGGGGACTTCACCTCCAGGGTGACCTCCGCCCCGTCGGGCCCCGCTTTGCTGCCGTCGTAGGCCTGGAAGGCGATGTTCGCCTCGGGGCCGACGATCTTCTCGAAGATGGATGCCAGCATCTGCTCACCTTCCCCGCACACACTTGTCGTACAGGTCCAGCAGGCGCCCGTCGGGATCATATTCCCGTTTGACCGGCCAGTAACCGTCACCGTTGTAGAGGCGCCAGAACTGCTCTCGGGCGTAGAAGGAGGTGGAGTAGAGGGACTTGTGCCCGTCGAGCTCGTGGACGGTGTCCTCGATGAGCCGGTTGTAGTAGCCGTCGAACCGGCCCCGGGGAAGCGGCACCATGCCCCAGAACCCGAAGTTGACGTACAGCCGGCCCGGTTCGAGGGGATAGAGCGGCCAGTCGGAGGACGACCGCAGCGGGCACATCCACACCGGCGTCATGCCGACCTTGTCGTGGAAGAACTCCAGGAACTCCGCTCCCCGCTCGACCGGGACCTCGACGTCCTGGATGACCGACTCCTGCACGGGCCGGCCGGCCCAGCGGTCGGCCCGCGCCGTCACGCCGAACCTGCGGTCGAGCGCCACCAGTTTGCGGTAGACGTCGGAGCGCATCCAGCGGCGCGGCATGAGCGAGCGCACCACGGGCTGCTGCACGCCGAAGGCGCGCGAGCACCAGAACCAGTCGGTGTCCCAGCGCCACAGGTAGTCGCGGACCGTCAGCCAGTCGCGGTGCCGCCTCCTGATCGACTGGTAGTAGATCCGCATGCCGGTGTAGTCGGAGACGTAGGGGGCCCGCTCGGCGAAGCGGCCGACCGTCACGTACATCTCCTGCGGGCCGAAGAACACGCCGTCGACGAAGTCGACCCGCTCCCCGTCGTGCTCCATGCGCTCGCAGATCTCCTGCATGGCCAGCATGCACTTGCCGGCGTCGGAGAACGGGATGTGGGTGAGCCTGACGTACGGCTGGACCGGCCTCAGCTTGATCCTGATGCGCAGGGCGTAGCCGAGCGTGCCGTAGGAGTTGGGGAAGGCGCGGAACAGGTCGCGGTGCTCGTTGTCGTCGCGGGCCACGACGACGCGCCCGTCGCCGGTGAGGATCTCCAGCTCCTCGACCGACTCGTGCGGCAGGCCGTCGCGGAAGCTGCTCGACTCGATGCCGAGGCCGGTGACGGCGCCGCCCAGGGTGATGGTCTTGAGCTGGGGCACGACGTAGGGCATGAGGCCGTGCGGCAGCGTGGCGTCGACCAGGTGCTCGTAGGTCGTCATGCCCTGGACCTCGGCTGTCATCGTCACCGGGTCCACGCTGATGACCTCGTCGAGGTCCCTGGCCGACAGCTTGGCGGTGCGGCTCTGGTCACGGAACCTGAAGAGGTTGGACGTGGCCTTGGCGAGCCGGGGCGCGGCGCCGCCGGGGATCTCCGCGTAGGACCGCTTGATCTGCTCTACTGCCCGTCGGTGTGTCGACATCGTCGTCGTCACCGCAACGCACCCCCTTGAGCCGGTAGAGATCGTCCGTAAGAAAGTATCTCCCTGCGACAACATCGAACAGACCGGGGTCGTTAAAGACACGAAAACTGTTCATCGTGCCAGGTGAACGGCTAAATGGCCGACATATCCGGAAATCTGCGTTCAATACGTGGCGAAACGCCATTACACACGTCGGCCACCGGGCGTCCGTCGAGAGCCGCCTCCAGGTTGGCCAGCGTGGCCTCGACGAGGCGTCCGGTCGCCTCCGGCGTCACACCGGCGACGTGCGGCGACAGCAGCACGCCGGGCAGGTGCAGCAGCGGGTCGCCGGCGGGCGGCGGCTCGGTCTCGAAGACGTCGAGCGCGGCGCCGCCGAGGTGCCCGTCGCGCAGCGCGGCGACCAGCGCCGCCTGGTCCACCACGCCGCCGCGGGCGGCGTTGACGAGCAGGGCGCCGCGCTTCATCCGCCTCGGGTCGACGAGGCCGCGGGTCCCGGGCGCCAGCGCGATCACCACGACGAGCACGTCGGAGCCCGCGACCAGCTCCTCCAGGTCCAGGTAGCCGGGCTCCTCGCGAGGGGTGCGCGTCCAGTAGGACACCCGGCAGCCGAGAGCGCGGAACAGCCGGGCGCAGGCCGCGCCGATCGGCCCGAAGCCGACGACGCCCACGCCGAGTCCGCTCAGCTCGCGGGGGCGCAGGTCGAGCTGGGGCCAGCCGCCCGCGCGGACGGCGGCGTCGGCGGCGGGCAGCCGCCGCGCCAGCGACAGCGCGGCGGCCAGGCACCACTCCGACACCGCGGTGGCGCTGACGCCGGCGGTGTTGGCCAGCGGCACCCCGGCGGCGGCGAGCGCCGCGAGGTCGTGACCGTCCACGCCGACCGACGGCTGCTGGACGAACGCCAGCCGCGGCGCGGCCGCGACGGCTTCGGCGTCGAGCGCGAGCAGGCCCGTCCAGTCGCCGAGGACGATCTCGGCCGACGGGAGCGCGGCGAGCAGCGCCGCCCGGTCCCGCGCGGCGGGCACCCGGACCTCGACGCGGTCGCCGAGCGGGGCCAGCAGGCCGCGCACCGCCTCCTCGGGCAGCGGCGGCAGGGCGAGGAGCGTCCAGGGCGTCATGCGCCCACGGTGAAACTGGTGATCACCTGCCGCATCAGGCTCTTGGCGCGGGCCCACTGGGGCTCGGGCATGGTCCACGACAGGACGTAGGCGGCGTCGTCGGCGGCCACCACGCGGCGCACCTCCCGGTAGCGCTCCCCCTGCCGGGCCCATGGCGCGAGGCCCTGACCGGCCGTGTAGGCGAACTCCCACTCGACGGCCTTGGCCCCCTGGTGCGTGACCGCCCTGCGGCCGACCACGCGCAGGTCCGGCGCGGCGCGTCGCAGCTCGTCCTCGGCGTCGCGCAGGAGCTGGTACGGGTCACGGGCGACGTAGACGGCCCGCACGCCGAGGTGGCCCCGGCCGCCGCGCCGCGTCCACTCGGTGTAGGCCTCGCTGCGGGCGCCGCGCCAGGTGGCGGGGCGGGCGATGGACCAGCCGTCGCGCGACTTCCACGCCCGTACGGCCGGCGCCTGGGCGCTCGGCGTCGGCGTGGCCGACGGGGTGACGGCGGACGACGGGGTCGGCGCGGCGGTGGAGGGCGCCGGTGTGCCGGGCAGCGGGCTGCTGGCTGCGGCGCGCGTGGCGACGCCCGAGGTGCCTTCGGCGGGCGGGGTCAGCTCGAAGTAGGCGAACGTGCCGCCGGCGAGCATGAGCACCGCCGCCGCGGCGGCGGCGACGAGGGTGCGCCCCCTGCCGCGTGCGGGCCTCGGCTCGTCCACGTCCAGGTCGCTGATGGCCGGCCGGGAGGCGACGATCTCGGCGAGCAGCCGGTCGGCCTCCTCCGCGCTGAGCCGGTCCTCCGGCTCCTTGCGCAGCAGGCCCTTGAGCACCGGATGCATCACCGGGGGGATCCGGCGGTAGTCCGGCTCCTCGTTGAGCAGGGCGTTCAGCGTGGCCATCGCCTCGCCGCGCTCGAACGGCGAGACGCCCACCAGCGTGGCGAACAGGGTGGCGCCGAGCGACCACAGGTCGGAGGCGGGCCCGGCCTCGGCGGCGCGCACCCGTTCGGGCGCCAGGAAGCTCGGCGACCCGGTGACCATACCGGTGCTGGTGAGCGAGGAGTCGCCCTCGGCCGTGGCGATGCCGAAGTCGGTGAGCACCACCCTGCCCTCGTCGGAGAGCAGGATGTTGCTCGGCTTGACGTCGCGGTGCAGGATGCCGGCCTGGTGGGCGGCGCGCAGCGCGGACAGCACCTGCCTGCCGACGTCGGCCGCCTGCCGGATGGGCAGCGCGCCGGTCGTGGCGACGACCTCCTCCACGGAGGGATGGCGCACCAGCTCCATGATGATCCAGGGACGGCCGTCCGCCTCCACCACGTCGTAGACGGCGACGACCGACGGATGGTTGAGCTTGGCGGCCGTCCTGGCCTCACGGGCGGTCCGCAGGAGCAGGCGCTCCTGGTCCGCGCGTGGCAGCCCGTCGGGCAGCAGCACTTCCTTGATCGCGATCTGCCGGTTGAGCAGCGTGTCGCGGCCTTCCCAGACCACCCCCATGCCGCCGCGCCCCAGCTCGCGGAGTAACTCGTAACGCCCGGCGATCAGCGGCGTGCTTTCCGAAACCATGTCCTACCCCTGTAGACCACCCGATCAGTGGGCAAGTTTCCCATACATGACCTTGGTTCGCGGGGTCGTCGGGAAGGCGGCTTGCCACAGTTCACCGAATGTTGTTCTACTGGGGGCGGCGCCGACGGCTCGCACGTGAGGAGAGATCCATGACCGGAACCCCCCAGGGCCCCCTCGCCGGGGTGCGGGTGCTGGAGCTCGCCGGGCTCGCGCCGGGGCCGTTCGCGGGCATGATGCTCGCCGACCACGGCGCCGAGGTGCTGCGGGTGGACCGCGTCTCCGCCGTCTCCGACCGGCCGCGCACCGACGTGCTGGACCGCGGCAAGCGCACGGTCGGCCTCGACCTGAAGACGCCGGAGGGCGTGGCGGCCTTCAAGGAGCTGGCCGCGCACGCCGACGTGGTCATCGAGGTGTTCCGGCCGGGCGTCGCCGAGCGGCTCGGCATCGGGCCCGAGGACCTGCACGCGGCGAACCCGCGGCTGGTCTACGGCCGGATGACCGGATGGGGACAGGACGGCCCGCTGGCGGCGACCGCGGGGCACGACATCGACTACATCGCCGTCTCCGGCGTGCTGTCGCTGCTGGGCCGCGCGGGCGAGCCGCCGACGCCGCCGATCAACATCCTGGGCGACTTCGCCGGCGGCGGCCTCATGCTGGCCTACGGCGTGCTGCTCGCCCTGATCGAGCGGGAGCGGACCGGCCGCGGGCGGGTGATCGACGCGGCCATGGTCGACGGATCGGCCCTGCTGTTCGCGATGTTCGCGCACGGGGTGCAGAGCGGATTCTGGGGGCCACGCGGCACCAACCTGCTCGACACCGGCGCGCCGATGTACGACACCTACGAGACGGCCGACGGGCTCCACCTGGCGGTGGGCCCGCTGGAGCCGCAGTTCTGGGACGCGATGGTCTCCCGCATGGGGCTGAGCGACCTGCCCGACCGCGCCGACCGCGAGCAGTGGCCGGCGCTGCGGGCCCGCCTGGCGGAGGCGTTCCGGTCGCGGACGCGGGCCGAGTGGGAGGCGGTGTTCGAGGGCTCCGACGCGTGCGTCGCGCCCGTGCTGTCGATGACCGAGGCGGCGCGGCACCCGCACAACGTGGCGCGCGGCACGTTCGTCGAGGTCGGCGGCGTCACCCAGCCGCGCCCGGCGCCGCGCCTGCTCGGCGCGCCCGCCGCCGGGCTCGCCCCGGCCACCAGGCTGGACGACCTGTCCGCGTGGGGCCTGTCAGCCGAGGTCGCCGCCAAGCTCCGCGCCCAGGGCGTGCTGGCCTGACGCGGATCGCAGGAGCGACGGGTAGTCCTTCGGGCGGAACGAGTCGTGCAGGCGCGTCCCGCCGCCGCCGAACCTGCTCGCCGCCCGCGTGACGGCGGTGGGCAGGACGCCGAGCAGCCGCACCGCCTGCGCCAGCCCCCACAGGTCGAGCCGGGACCGCGGAACCAGGCGCCGGGCGGCGGCCAGCGCGAAGGCGCGGCTGCGCCGCACGTAGTCGCCGAGCTCCGCCTCGTAGGCGGGGAAGGCCCGCTCGTGGTCGCCGCCCGCCAGGGCCAGTTCGCCGGCCAGCACGTACGCGCCGACGACGGCCAGGCTGGTGCTGCCGCCGACGGCGGGCCCCGGGCAGTACCCGGCATCGCCGACCAGGCTCACCCGCCCGCGCGACCAGGTGTCCAGGCGGAGCTGGGTGATCGAGTCGAAGTAGAAGGCCTGGGCACGGTCGGCCTCGTCCAGCAGGCGGGCCGTCTCCCAGCCCAGACCGGCGAAGTGCTCGCGCAGCAGTTCCTTCTGCCGCGCCGTGTCGCGGTGGTGGTGGTCGAGCGGCTCCGGGGTCCTGAACAGGAACAGGGCCCGCGCGTCGGCCAGGCCGGCCGCGCCGTACGCGGCCACCAGCCGGTCGACGTCCAGCAGGCCCTCCATGCGGCCGTCGAGGCGCAGGTGGTTGGGCACGGAGGCGACGGCCAGGTAGGCGCCGATCCAGGTGGCGAAGCGGGACTCGGGGCCGAAGACGAGGCGGCGGACGTTCGAGTGCAGGCCGTCCGCGCCGATCACCAGGTCGTAGCCGCGGGTCCGCCCGCTGTCGAACCGTACCTCGCCGTCCTGTCCGATGGCGGCGACGGAGTCGGCGAAGACGTACTCGACGTCGTCGCGGGTGGCGTCGTAGAGGATCTCGCTGAGGTCGTCGCGCATGATCTCGACGTGCCGGTCGGAGATCGCCGCGACGATCCGGCGCGTCTCCAGTTCCACGGGGCGGGGGCGGCCCGGCACGAACATGGTCAGCCGGTCGGTGCCGGTCCGGCGGGCCGTGACGGGACCGAGCAGGCCCATCCGTTCGACGATGTCCATGGCGGGCCGGAAGAGGTCCACGGCGTGTCCGCCGGCCTTGCGCAGCGCGGGGGCGCGCTCCACCACCGTCACGTCGAAGCCGTACCGGACGAGCCAGTACGCGAGTGCGGGTCCGGCGACGCTGGCGCCGGAGATCAGTACGTGCATGCCTGCCTCCTTACTTAACGGATGGTAAGTCGGCGGCAGGCGCGACCACAAGGACTTACTTAACGATAGGTAAGGGATAACCTGTCGGCATGGCGAGGCAGAGTGACACCCGGGCGCGCATCCAGGCCGTGGCGCGCGAGCTGTTCGCGGCGCAGGGCGTGCGCGAGACCAGCCTGCGCCAGATCTCCGACCGCCTCGGCCTCACCAAGCCCGCGCTCTACTACCACTTCGCCTCACGCGAGGACCTGGTGCGCAGCATCGTCCAGCCGATGGTGGACGACCTGGAGCGGTTCGTCGCCGCGCGCGAGAAGACGCCGGCGCACGACGCGGCCGGGCGGCGGCTGCTGCTGGAGGACTACTTCGAGCTGATGTGGCGGCACCGGGAGGTGACCGTCATGGTGGTGCGCGACCTGTCGACGCTGGCCGATCTGGACCTGACGGAGCGGATGTTCGACTGGCGGCGGCGGCTCACCGCGTTGCTGTTCGGTCCCGAGATCTCGGCCGCCCAGCAGATCCGGGCGACGGTGGCGCTCGGCGGGATGTCCGACTGCACCGTCGAGTACGCCCACCTGCCGCTGGAGCAGGTCAAGGACACGGCGGTCGAGGCGGCGGCGGCCGCGCTCGGGCCGGCCACGACGCCCTGACGGCGGCACGCCGGTGCGCGGCCCGGAAGCGCGGCCCGGAAGCGCGGCCCGGAAACGCGGTGATCAGACGGCGACGTAGAGATCCACCCCGTCGGGGTGGTGCACCTCCAGGTCCGTGGTGAACGCCCGCGGCGGCGTGCCGCCCGACTCGGTGTGCTTCCACACCTGCTGCCACGCCTCCACGATCGCCTGCGGCATCGGGCCGCGGGCCGCCACCCGCAGGGCCTTGGCGGCGGGCACGCGCACGGCCACCATCCCCTCCGGCAGGCGCGGCGCCGTGCGCACGCCGATGCCCACGATCTGCGTGTAGGCGCCGTGGTGGTCGCTCTCGTAGTCGGTGAGCACCGCGTACAGGTGCTCGTCGATCCGTCCCGGCACGTGCGCGAACGCCCCGGGCGCCCCCGCCCGCTGCCACAGCGCCGGAAGCCTCGCCCGCGCGGGGTCCAGCTCGTCGACGTTCGTGGTGCGGACGACGAACCCGACGACGGTCAGTTCATCGCGGTCTGTGATCTCCACAGGCCCTCCATCCCCCTTGACTGTCCCGGCAGATCATAAGCCCCCGCCAAAAGGGGAAAACCCATGATGAACCTGTCACCACATAAGATGGACGAACGTGGAGTTTCTCAACGGCCTCCAGCCGCATCACGACCTGACCTACAGCGACGTCTTCATGGTCCCGTCGCGTTCCTCGGTCGGTTCCCGCCTGTCCGTCGACCTGTCGACGCGCGACGGCACGGGCACCACCATCCCCATCGTGGTGGCCAACATGACCGCCGTCGCCGGCCGCCGCATGGCCGAGACGGTGGCGCGTCGTGGCGGCATCGCCGTGATCCCCCAGGACATCCCCATCGACGTGGTCGCCGACGTGGTCAAGTGGGTGAAGGAACGCGACCTCATCCACGACACGCCGCTCACGCTCACGCCGCACGAGACCGTCGGCGAGGCGCTGCACCTGCTGCCCAAGCGCGCGCACGGCGCCGTCATCGTCGTCGACTGGGACAACCGGCCGGTCGGCGTGGTGACCGAGGCCGACTGCGAGGGCGTCGACATGTACACCCAGCTGTCGCAGGTGATGTCGAGCGAACTGCTGACGCTGCCCGCCGGGCTCGAACCGCGCGCGGCGTTCGACCGGCTGCACGAGGGCCGGCACCGGCTGGCGCCCATCGTGGACGCCGAGGGCCGCCTCGTGGGCATCCTCACCCGTACGGGGGCGCTGCGCGCCACGCTCTACCGGCCGGCGATCGACGCCGGCGGCAGGCTGCGCATCGCCGCCGCCGTGGGCGTCAACGGCGACGTCGCCGCCAAGGCCGAGGATCTGCTGGACGCCGGGATCGACTGCCTGGTCGTCGACACCGCCCACGGCCACCAGGACAAGATGATCAGCGCGCTGCGCGCCGTGAAGGCGCTCGACCCGTCGGTGCCGGTCGCGGCCGGCAACGTGGTGACGGCCGGGGGCGTGCGCGACCTGGTGGACGCCGGCGCCGACATCCTCAAGGTCGGCGTCGGGCCGGGCGCCATGTGCACCACGCGGATGATGACCGGCGTGGGCCGGCCGCAGTTCTCCGCCGTGCTGGAGTGCTCGGCCGAGGCCCGGCGGCTCGGCCGGCACGTGTGGGCCGACGGCGGCGTGCGCCACCCGCGCGACGTCGCCCTCGCGCTGGCGGCCGGCGCGGCCAACGTGATGATCGGCTCCTGGTTCGCCGGGACGTACGAGTCGCCCGGCGACACCCGCACCGACGCCGACGGCCGCCGCTACAAGGAGAACTTCGGCATGGCCTCGGCCCGCGCGGTCCGGCTGCGCACGGCCGAGGACAGCGCGTTCGAACGGGCCAGGAAGGCGCTGTTCGAGGAGGGCATCTCGACCTCGCGCATGTACCTCGACCCGCGCCGGCCGAGCGTGGAGGACCAGATCGACGCCATCGTGGCCGGCCTGCGGTCGGCGTGCACCTACGCCGGGGCCACCACCCTGGAGGAGTTCCACGACCGCGCCGTGATCGGCATCCAGGGCTCGTCCGGCTACGCCGAGGGCATGCCGCTGCACCAGAGCTGGTGAGGCCGCGCGGGCGGGACGGGTGACCCGTCCCGCCCGGCGGTCAGCCCGGCAGCCGGTACGTCCACAGGACGTCGCCGCCGGCCGCGTACCCGGTGATCTTCTCGCCCTGTTGGACGGGCCCCGGCCCCTGACCGCCGAAGAGGGCCACGCCCTGCCCCCACGGGTCCGGCGCGGCGTCGGCGGAGACCCTGCCGCCGCCCTTCAGGGTGATCACGACCCTGGCCGTGCCCCGCAGGGCGAAACCGTAGAAGGTCCGCTCCCCGGGAAGGAACACCTCGACCGGGCGCCCGGCCGTGAGCCTGGAGCTCAGCGTGGTGCCGGGCAGGGGCTGGGAGGCGCCGGGCTGCTGCTTGCCGTCCTTCCACCACTTGAGGCACGCGCCGGGATGGAGCCGGGCGGTGAGCCCGCCGGGCAGCGCATGACCGGCGGCCGCCGACTCGGTCGCGTCCCAGCACGCGCTGGGGTCCGTGGGGTGTACCTCCTCCAGCCGGCTGCCCCGTACGGTGAAGGCGTAGGCCGCCACGCGCTCGGAGCTCGGGTGGCGCACCAGCCACGCGGCGTTCGGCGCGCCCTCGGGCCGCACGATCGTGCCGGGGATGCGGCGGCCGTCCGCGGTCACGGCGTCGACCGACACCCAGCCGGCGCGGGCCGGGCCGAAGGCGATGGTGCTGCCGGGCAGCGGCAGGTGGCGGACGACCCTGTCGTAGGTGAACGAGTCGGGGCCCAGCTCGGCTTCGCCGCATCCCCGGTGCAGGTCGCCCTCGGGTGTGGCGCCGCCGCTGTGGCACAGCTCGCGCACCCGCCCACGGCGCTCCTCGAACCACAGGCGCACGGGGCCGCCCGTGAAGTCCTCCGTGCCGGGGACCGTGAAGGCCTCGCCGAGCCGCCTGCCGGGCGCCGCGTGCTCCTGCCACGAGGGGGGAATCCGCTTGCGCCAGAGCTCCTCACCCGCGGCGTCGAAGGCGGCCACCTGGCCGCCCATGCGGAAGAAGGACGCGTCCGGCAGCGTGGCGGCGTAGACCCCGAGGCGGAGACCCCACGGACGGGCGGTCGGCCGGACGACGATCGGGGCGCCCGCGACCGTCAGCTCGAACCTGGCGACGTCCTCGCGGGTGACGCCGTACAGCAGCGCCCCGTCCCGCGACGCCCGCACATCGACCGGTTCGGCGCCGAGAGCCTCCGGCAGGCGGTTGGCGGCGAGCGGGACGGCGCCCACCTCCAACCCGTGACGGAACCAGGAGATCTCGTCCCGCCCGTACAGCCGCGCCGTGATCCCGTCCGGCAGCTCGCGCGCCGCCCCCGTGGGCGCGCCCCGGTTCTTCGACCGCGCGACCCCGCCGGGAAGCACCGTCGACCGCCTGCCCCCCGCGTCGGCGACCTCCACCCGGGACACCCGCTCCCCCGCCGCGAGCTCCAGCGTCCACAGCACCACGTCCAGCCCCTTCGGCCGGTGCAGCCGCGCCGGCACCGTACGGCCTCCCTCCAGCACGGCCGTGGCCTGCGCCACGTTGGCGGTGGCCAGCCCGTAGTAGGCGTGGGCTGCCGCCGCGTCGGCGCGGGTGGTCCCCTCGTACCAGCCCAGGACCCCGCTGTGTCCGGAGTACCGCAGGGGATGGCAGTAGCCGTACGGCTCTTGCCGGCCGCGTTCGACGATCCGGCAGAACTCGGGCTGGCCCTGGTCGCCCCGCGCGAACCAGAGCCGCACAGCTCCACCGTGCGACGGCCCGTCCAGCGTGACCGTCTCCCCGGCCGGGGTCCGGTCGCGCATCAGCCGCCGGTAGAGCTCGTCCGGGTCGGCCGCGCTGTTCCGGCCGAGCCCCCCGCTCAGCAGGATCGGCACGAACACCGCCACCAGCGCCGCCGGAAGGGCGAGCAGCAGCCAGCGGGCGGGCGATCGGCGCCGCGTGCGCCGCTGGAGGCGCTGCCAGGCGTGCGGGCTCGCCTCGATGGTCTGGGCGCGTGCTTCGAGCGCGGCACGCAGCCGCCGTTCCAGGTCGTTCACGCGTCCTCCTCCTGCAGGGCCTTGCCCAGAGCCGCCAGGGCCCTGCTGGCATGGGTCTTCACCGAACCGGGCGAGATGCCCATGGCGTCGGCGATCTCGCGTTCGGACAGGTCCAGCCAGTAGCGCAGCACGACCGCCTCACGCTGGCGGCGCGGCAGCCGGTCCAGGGCGCGCAGCAGCTCCCGGTGCTCCTCGGCGACGATCACCGCGTGCTCGCTGCTGCGCACGTGCTCGGGCGGGTCGGGCCGGCGCAGCCGGACCAGCCTGAGGTGGCGCAGGCGGTTGCGGGCGAGATTGCAGACGGTCGCGCGCAGGTAGCCCAGAGCCGCCCCGTCGTCGCGTAACCGTCTCGTGTGCAGCCGGGCGAACGCCTCCTGAGCGATGTCCTCGGGATCGTCCGCCCCGAGCAGGCCCGCCAGCCGTACCAGGGGCTGGTACTGGGCTGCGAACAGCTCGGCGAACGACGGCCGCGCCATGGTCGCTGGTTCCATCACGCTACAGAGACACTCCAGGCGCGCGCGGGTTGACGGAAGCCCTCGATCGATCTTCGGGCTGACCGATGCGACGCCAGCCGCCCGCGGCGTGGATGCCGCCGTCGACGTGCACCGTCGTGCCGGTCACGAACCGCGCCAGGCACCGGCCGGCGCCGGTGACCACGGCGACGCGCCCGGTGAGCAGGATCCCGTCGGGAGAAAGGGCCGCCACGAACGACGGCCCTGTCCCGAACGCATAGAGTCGTCAGGTTCACAGTCATCGTCAACAGGAGCACTTCGTGGCACTCGAGAAGCCGGAAATCGACTTCCCGGAGGGCAACCCGCCCGCCGATCTGGAGATCGTCGACCTCGTGGTGGGTGACGGCCCGGAGGCCAAGCCCGGCCACCACGTCAGCGTTCACTACGTGGGCGTCGCGTTCTCCAGCGGGGAGGAGTTCGACGCGTCGTGGAACCGCGGCCAGGCGTTCGAGTTCCCGCTGGGCGGCGGCCGCGTCATCGCCGGCTGGGACCGCGGCGTCGCCGGCATGAAGGTCGGAGGCCGGCGCAAGCTGGTCATCCCGCCCCACCTCGGTTACGGCAACAGGGGCGCCGGGGCCGCCATCAAGCCCGGTGAGACGCTCATCTTCGTCGTCGACCTGCTGGGCGTCCGCTAGCGCCGGTCCGGGCGGGGTCCTCCGCGGCCCCGCCTTTCCCGCCCGAGCCGGCTCCAGGTGGGGAAATGTCGGCGTCTTGGGGCACCATAGGCGGTGTGCTACTGATCGAGGTCGTCCGGGTCTCCGAGGCGGTGACGCGCACTCCGGCCCGCCTGGGCAAGATCGGCCACCTGGCCGAGCTGCTCGGCCGGGTGGGCGCCGGCGAGGCGGAGATCGCCATCGCCTACCTCTCCGGTGACCTGCCACAGCGCCAGATCGGCGTCGGCTGGCGCACCCTTCAGGACCTGCCGCAGCCCAAGCTGGCCGCCACGGCCACGCTGACCGAGGTGGACGCGCGGCTGACCGCGATCAAAGCCGTCGCCGGGCAGGGCTCGCAGGCGGCGCGCCGGGCGCTGGTCGGCGAGCTGTTCGCCGGTCTGACCCGTCAGGAGCAGGCGTTCATGCTGCGGCTGCTCAGCGGCGAGCTCCGCCAGGGCGCGCTCGACGGGGTGATGATCGAGGCCGTCGCGAAGGCGTCAGGCGCGCCGGCGGCCGACGTGCGGCGGGCGCTGACGCTGCGCGGCTGGCTGCCCGCGGTGGGCGCCGCCGCGCTCGCGGGCGGGGTGACGGCACTGCGGGCGTTCACGCTGGAGGTGGGCCGGGCGGTCTCGCCCATGCTGGCCGGCAGCGCGCCCAACGTCGCCGCCGCGCTCGACAAGGCGGGCGTCCCCGCCGCGCTGGAGTGGAAGCTCGACGGCATCCGGGTGCAGGCGCACCGCGCGGGCGACACCGTCCGGGTCTTCACCCGCACCCTCGACGAGATCACCTCCCAGGTGCCGGAGCTGGTGGAGGCCGTGCTGGGCCTGCCCTCCGGCGATCTCGTCCTCGACGGCGAGGTGATCGCGCTGCGCCCCGACGGGCGGCCGCACCCGTTCCAGGTGACGGCGAGCCGGGTGAGCAGCAAGCTCGACGTGGCGCGGCTGCGGGAGCGGACACCTTTGAGCGTCTTCTTCTTCGACGCGCTGCGGGCCGGCGGGGCCGACCTGCTCGACCTGCCCTACGCGGAGCGGCAGCGGGTCCTCGGCGACACGGTCCCCCCGGAGCTGCTCACGCCGCGCCTGGTCACCGACGACGTGACCGAGGCGGAGAGGTTCTTCACCGACGTGGTCAAGGCAGGGCACGAGGGGCTGGTCGTCAAGTCGCTGTCCTCCCCTTACGCGGCGGGCCGCAGGGGGGCCGGCTGGGTGAAGGTCAAGCCGCGGCACACGCTCGACCTGGTCGTCCTGGCGGCCGAGTGGGGTCACGGGCGGCGCGAGGGCAAGCTGTCCAACCTCCACCTCGGCGCCCGCGACCCCGAGGGCGGCGGCTTCGTCATGCTGGGCAAGACGTTCAAGGGGCTGACGGACGAGCTGCTGGCCTGGCAGACCGAGCGGTTCCTGGAGCTGGCCGACGGGCCGACCGACGCGTGGACGGTCACGGTGCGGCCCGAGCTGGTGGTGGAGATCGCCTTCGACGGGGTGCAGCGCTCGCCGCGCTATCCGGGGGGCATGGCGCTGCGGTTCGCTCGCGTGCTGCGCTACCGGCCGGACAAGCGGGCCGAGGACGCCGACACGGTGGAGACCGTACGCTCGCTCATGCTGTGAACCCACCGGCCCTGCCACCTCGCCCGTGACCAACGGCAGGCGACCGTCATTGGTCCAGCCAGAGGACCAATTATCGGGTATTGGCTCTGTCATCAGGCCACTGTGCGGACAAGGATCGTGTCATGACCACACAACACGAAGCTTCGCGTCATCTTGCCGCGGTCTCGGTGGCTGAAGCCATCGACGCGCTCCCAGGGCCCTTCCAACAGCACAATCTGGCGATGGTGAACGACACCACTGTCGTTCGCCTGGCTCGGTTGGAGGGCGAGTTCCCGTGGCACTACCACGATGAGGACGAGCTGTTCTTGTGCTGGGACGGCAGCTTCGAGATCCACTTGGAGGGGCAGGACCCGGTGGTGCTGAGGGCGGGCGAACTGTTCGTCGTTCCGAGGGGAATGCGGCACCGTCCCGTT
The DNA here is from genome assembly GCF_002850745.1 of Nonomuraea indica. GTDB lineage: Bacteria > Actinomycetota > Actinomycetes > Streptosporangiales > Streptosporangiaceae > Nonomuraea > Nonomuraea indica. The sequence continues at coordinate 3,977 of NZ_KZ559475.1, read as the reverse complement.
GCCGACAAGACCGCTCATGTCCTGCTCATCGAGCACCCGGACACCAAGCAGTACGGGAACTGACCCCCGGAGGTCGATGAGAACCCGAACCCGACGGGCATGATGCACATCAGGCCGTCACCTGCGCACCGAGACCCCGGCGGCTTCGCCCTGTCGGGGTCTTCTGACACCTGCCCGTCCCCATGAACAGCGCTTGGTCTGCGGAGGGAAGTACTGGCCGGCGAAGTCAGCCGGCGTGGCGCTTGATCGATGTGGCCGCCGGCATCGAGGTCATGGGTGGTGGATCGGCCGACTGTCACGCGGGTGGAACTCAGCGGTAGCGGGCGATCATGGGGCCGTACTTCTTGCCATAGGCGCGACCGACCGCGTAGACCGTCCTCGTTCCGGGCACCGCGCTCACCGCCGAGACGTCGACCTCGCGCCTGCGGTTCGCCCCCGTCATCGGCGGTAGCCCGGTCCGGTTGCCGTCGGGCGCGACCCGGACGGTCCCGATCAAGCCGCCATCCTCGGCCTCCCAGCCGACCACGATGACGCCGTCGGCGCCGTCGGAGCCGACCGCGCTGACCTCCTCCGAGTCCAGCATCCACGACCAGGCATTGCCGTCCCAATGCAGGATGATCGTGGTAATGCGTCTGCCGTCCTCGTAGTCGAATACCTTGCGGGTGCCGATCGCCCACACGTTGCCAGGACCGTGGACGACGACCTGGGTGAACATGATCGACGGGATGCTGCCGTCCGGCCGGCCCTCGTGGTTGATCTCCTTGCTCGGCGTGCGGTCCTCGGGCGTGGGGACCAGCTGCCATGACCGGCCGTCCCAGCGCATCGTCGCCGCCTGCGAGCCGGAATTCCCGTCCGCGAGCGGCTGGCTCGTGCCGCCGACCGCCCACACCTGGTCGGGCGCCGATGCCGACACCGATGTCGCCCAGGCGGGCAGGCGCATGACCGTCCAGGCCCGCCCGTCCCAGTGCGCGGCGTGATCTCCCACCACCAGCCACGCGTCGTCGGGCGCGAGGGCGGTGGCACCGGCCCGCTCACCCGGGTCGTAGTCCATGTCCGGTAGAGGAACCCGGCTCCAGCGCTCGCCGTCCCAGTGGTGCGCGGCCAGATCGGCGGCGGCGAAGATCCACGCGTCGCGAGGTCCGGTCGCCACCAGCGCGGGAAACCTCTCGTAATCTTTGGAGTCCCACGTCACCTCGGGCGCGGGGCGCTCTCGCCAATGCCGGCCGTCGAAGTGCAGGAGCACCAGTTGGCCGGTGCCTTCGGCCGGGCCGCCGAGCGCCCACACGTCGCGCGGACCGCTGGCCACGACCGCGTTCAGCCGGATTCCGCGCTGATCACCGACGTGCTCGAGCCGCCAGCCCCGGCCCCGGGCCGCACGGACTGGAGAGGGTTCGGGGGTTGCCGGGAAGACGCTGGAGAAGGCGGCGGTCGGTGCGGGTGCGCCTGGGGGTGGTGCGGCGGTGCACCCGGCGCCCAGGACGGCAACCGCGCAGAACGCGGCCAGGCGCTTGGCGCCCAGGGACCGACATGCTGGGGATGGGCGGTGACCTCGTGCAGAGGCTTTCCGCGACGCCGGCGCGCCGACCTCTGGGATGATCTTCATAGCTGACACCTACAACTCCTCCACGGCGTGCGCGCCGTCGTTCGTAAATTCGGTCATGGCCGCGATCACGGCACAGCGTCCGGACCGGCGGCAGGGGAACCGGGGTCTCCGCCTCACAGGCCGAGGATGCGTAGGAGCCTGTTGGGGAGGCTGTCGTCGATGGGGAGGCCGGTGACGAGCCGCCGGTAGAAGACGGCTCCGGCGAGGGCGTCCATGAACAGGTCGACGTCCGTGTCGGATGGCAGGTCGCCGCGGGCGATCCCGCGGCCGACCAGCGTGGCGCAGCTGGCCCGGCGTTCGGTGATGCGCCGCCGGTAAGTGGCGGCTGACGCCGCCTACAGCTCCGGCGCCTGCCCATGAAGCCGCACGCTTCCAGTCCCATGCGGCGGCGTCGCTCAAGGGTTGTTGGTGCCTCGCCCCGCTCCGCCGCGGCGGCATCGTCGCCTCCCGTCGCGACAGCAAAGAGGTGCTGTACGGCGGTGACGTCATGGGCGGAGGCCGGCGGTGACCGTCGTCACGATCGTTTCCAGCACCGCGTCGTCCACCGGCACGCGGTAGCCGAACACCGCGAAGAAGATCGGGCCGCTGACCAGCAGGTGGACAACTGCGGGGTCGATGGGACGAGCGATCTCCCCGCGAGCGGCGGCGCGGTCCAGGACCTTCGCGTAGAGCTCGCGTTCGGCGGCCAGGGGGCCCTGCTGGAACTTCTCTGTCAACTCCGCGCTCCGGGCCAGCTCTGCGATGACCGCCGGGCCTATCTGGCGGGCGGCGGGGGCGTTCATCCGCGCATGGACACGACGGGCGATCGCCAGCAGATCATCGTGCAGCGATCCGGTGTCGGCGGGGGGCGGTAGGTCGTCGTCGTGCACAGAGGCCGCGAAGGCCAACTCCACCTTCGAGGCATATCGCCGGTAGATGGCCGCCTTGCCTATCCCGGCGCGTGCCGCGACGGCATCGACGGTGAGCCGCTCGTAGCCCGTTTCGGCCAGCAACTGCCGCACCGCCTCCAAGACGAGGTGATCTATCCGCCTGTCACGAGGCCGCCCTTGCCGATGTGCTGACATGGAAGCAGTATATGGAACTACAGTATCGTAACTACAGTTCCGTATTTCTGGAGAAGCAGAGAGGGGCTCCCATGTCCGCACCGGCCGACAGGGCCCGGGCACTTCGAGGGCGCCGTGCCGAGCGCGGGTCCACACGCGAATCCATCCTCAATCGCTGGGTCCCCCGACTGGCGGTCGGCGCGGCCGCGCTGCACTTCGTCGTCGCCTTCACCGTCGCCGACTGGACCGGCATCGTCGGCCACGGCTTCGTCAACACGGTGGGTGACGACACTGTCCCGGACAACGCTCAACGCATGGCGACACTCTGGTTCCTCATGGCGGGAATCGGTTTCCTGGCCTTCGGCACGTTCGCCCGCTGGGCCGTCAAGGCGACCGGTCGTATGCCTGCCCAGATAGGCGGCTACCTGCTGCTGGCCGGCGTGCCGATGGCCATCATGCAGCCCGTGTCCGGTGGCGCACTTCTGACGGTCATCGGGATCCTCGCCCTGCTCGCCGCCAAGCACACCCCGCCCCTTGGCGAGCAGTGAGGGGCCACTCCACTGCGCCTGCGCCGTCGATCCCGTCGAACCCGTCGAACCTGTCGATCGCGGGACGCGCCGCATCGGCCCGAGCGCCGGTGAACGGCCAGGGTACCCATGATGGCGATGTTCGTCACAGTACGCGGGCGCGCACTCGGGGCCCTCGGCTTCAGGCTACACTTCCGCCGATCTCGAAAATCGATCATGAAAGACTCGTCAAGGGATGCGACATGAACGTTCGACGCGCCGGTGTCCTGGGCACCGCGCTGGTGGTCGCGGCGCTCGCCGCCCTGCCGATGACCGCCGCTCAGGCGACTGACCGGGCCCAGACATCGCATGGCGTGACCGCAGCGGACTCCTGCAGGTCGGCGGTGTCCGCGGGTCGGGCCTGGATGAGGCGGTACGCCGGCTCCGACCCGGGCTCCTCCCCCCGACGCCTCCGCGACGCGATCCAGGCACAAACCGACAGAATGTGGGACAGCTCGGCCAAGAGGGCAGGTTTGAAGATCGTGCGCCGTCTCAACAGGGAATGCTTCTAGCCGTATTGACCCGCAGCGTTGTTGACGCGGCTGATGGTGGTTGGCCGCCGAGTGCGGTGTGGCAGTGGTGGTTGTAGGTGTGCAGGACGTTGTGAGGGGCCGCCGCCCGGCGCAGGAAGGCAGCGCAGGTGGCGGCTTTCTCGTCCGGGTGGATCTCGCTGTAGGCGATGCGGGTGTGGTCGTCGACGGCCGAGGGCTGCGTCCACGGGAGTGGTGTAAGAGTTTGGCCTGGTGACAGGCGTGGTGTCGTGAG
>NZ_KZ559474.1:281041-382421 GCF_002850745.1 Nonomuraea indica | reverse complement strand
CCGTGTCAAATTGACTCGAACCGGATCGACTTCCAAGAATCGAACTCCGCCCCGTCTCCGGGGCAACCCGTCTAACTTACCAACCCGCCGGAGCGAATGCGAATCGCTCAGTCAGGCTCGAAAGAGAAGGATTGTGCCGGGCATCTCCGAGACCCTGTGGCCTCCGGCCGCCCTGCAGCAGCAACTCTAGCAGTCCTGGGAGGCTGCTTTGAGCCACACGGGTAATCAGGAGGTTCTTCCCTGCTCACGTGTTCCCCAAACCTGGCGCTCCCACCTGGGCCGACAGCAAGCCGACAGCAAGCCGTCCGCAATCGCTCCCGGGTACCACGTAGGTACGCAGCAGTCTGCGTACCTCGGAGGTGTCCGCAATGTCCCGCTCGGAGTTCGACGACATCCGTGCTTTCCTCAGCGACGAGACGACTCACGCTGCCGACCTGCTGCGCGTCGCCCGCACTCTGATCGACGACCTGGAGCAGGCGCGCATGCGAGAGGCCATGCTGAGCACCTACTACCTGCGCCTGCTCACCGCCGCCCGCGCGTCGGTGGCGGCGGAGGCCGACGGGGCTCCGGATCCGCTGGCCTTCGTCAAGCACGAGCTCGGTGAGCACGGTCAGCTTCCGGGCGACGGCGAGACCGTCAGCCGCATCCTGGCCGACGCGCGCACGGCCGCGGCGCTGCTCGCCTGCCTGGAGCAGGGTTCGTCCGCCGGCCGGGCCAGGGGCCTACGGCTGCGCCGATGCGTCGGGACGGGCCGCAGGCTCTCCCACTGAGACCCTCTGCGGCCCGGTTGAGGTCCGTTGCGGTCCACTGCGCCGTTCCGCCGGAAAGTCACGGACGGTGACCTGATGACAACTCTGCTCATACCCCGCCTTGGAGCGCCAGGTGCGAGACTCCGCGTATGTGGCAGCGGGGGTTGAACTGGGCGGCAATCGTCCTTGTAGGCGTATTCGGCGTGATGTGGCTGGGCATCGTGATGTACGCGGACGGGGCCACTCCCCTCTGGCTGCGGGCCGGGGAGACGGTGTTCGGCGTCTTCCTGACCGGCTGGGCCGTGCGGAAGACGGCCGTGATGTTCGGCAAGGCCTGAGCCCCGAGTTCGGCCGGGTCCACGGGATCAGTCGTAGTCGATCGTCCAGTGGTGCCAGGGGCCGAAGAGGTGGACCGAGGTGGTGACGTCGAGGTCTCCGGTGTCGCCGTGCGGCAGGAAGGCGTACCCCTCCTCCAGGAGGATGCCGCCGCCGTCCGCCAGGGTGAAGCGGGCGCCGCCGGCCAGCCGCTTCGGGTCTCGGACGGTGAAGGGGCCGATGCGCCGTTCGCCGCCGGAGACCGTACCCGCGCTGATCGACCGGGCATAGGCGGCGAGTTCGGCCTCGTGGACGACGAATCCGGCGTACCTCGGGATGCCGGCCACGATGAGGGAGATCGTGGCGATCACCGCGAGCGGCGGCACGACGACGACGGCCGTCAGCCGTCGCGGCGCCACGGCGACCACCGTGCCCAGCCAGACCGTCGCGATGACGAGCCACCCGCCCAGGAGCACACCGCCGGACAACAGCCATCCGGAGCCCGGAGCCACTGCCCAGTTGAGCGCCAGCACGCTCCACACGCCGGTGAGGAGGATCACGCCCCACCTCGCGAGAGCGAAGGGTTCGTCCCGGGCGGCGCGATGCGACTCCATGAGGCGAACGTAGAAGAGCCCGCACGAACACGCGCTGATCTTGGAGATATATCCAGTCAAACCGATACTGACTAGTTGATCGTCCATAGGCGCGGGGGCATTCGCGATGGTTGTCTGACGCCATGACATCCATGACCACGGAGAGGCGCACGGTCGTCCCCGCTCGCGAAGGCCGTGCCGTGCGCGTGGCCGCCGGGCAGCGGGTGAGCGTCGTCGATCTGGAGGGCGGCCAGGTGGGTGACGTCTTCGCGTTCGTCGCCGACGACGCCGCGACCACGACGGAGCACCTGAGCGCCGCCCACACCCGCGGCGCCACGGACCGGCTCTTCCCCTCGGTGGGGCAGCGGTTCGTGACCGACCGCCGGCGGCCGATCCTCACCCTGCTCTCCGACACCTCCCCCGGCTGGCACGACATGCTGATCCCGGCCTGCGACCCGGCACGGTACGCCGCGCTGGGCGCCGAGGGCTTCCACGCCTCGTGCGCGGACAACCTCCACCGGGCACTCGCCGACATGGGCCTGTCCGTCCCGTTCACCCCGCAGCCGGTGAACGTGTTCATGCGCATCCCCGTGGAGGGGGACGGGATGCTCCGCTGGCTGCCCGCGGCCAGCCGGCCGGGGGACGCGATCACGTTCCGGGCGGAGACGGACTGCGTGGTCGTCGTGTCCGCCTGCCCGCAGGACCTCGTGGACATCAACAGCGGCGACCCGACCCCGCTCGCGATCGACGTCCTGGCCTGACCTGCACCATGAATGCGAGGAGCGAACTCCCATGACCCACGACATCACCGCCCACCCCGCCCTGCGGCCCGAGCGCCTCGGGCGGCTCACGCTGGCCAACCGATTCGCGGTCGCGCCCATGACCCGCATCTCGGCCATGCCCGACGGCACCCCCTCCGCCGAGATGACCGACTACTACGCCGCCTACGCCCGCGGCGGCTTCGGCCTGCTGATCACCGAGGGCACGTACACCGACACCCTCTACAGCCAGGGCTACCTCAACCAGCCGGGCATCGTGTCCGACGGGCACGTGGCGGGCTGGCGGCGGATCACCGAGCAGGTGCACTCCGCCGGGTCGCGGATCGTCCTGCAGCTGATGCACGCCGGCGCCCTGTCCCAGGGCAACCGCTACCGCGACGACACGGTGGGCCCGTCGGCCGTTCCTCCGCTCGGGGTGAAGATGCCCGAGTACGGCGGCAGCGGAGGGTGGCCGACGCCTCGGGCCATGACCCTGGCCGACATCGAGACGGCCGTGGACGGTTTCGTGCGGTCGGCGGTGCGGGCTCGGGAGGCGGGCTTCGACGGTGTCGAGGTGCACGGCGCCAACGGCTACCTGGTGGACCAGTTCCTCACCGACTACACCAACCTGCGCGAGGACTCCTACGGAGGCCCCGTGGCGAGCCGGGTCCGCCTGGCCGCCGAGGTGGTGGCCGCCATCCGGGCCGAGCTGGGCGCGGACTTCTGCGTCGGCATCCGGCTCTCGCAGACCAAGGTGAACGACTTCGTCCACCGGTGGCCGGGCGGCGCCCACGACGCGAAGGTCATCTTCGCGGCCCTGGCCGAGGCCGGCGCGAGCTACCTGCACATCGCCAGCGAGGGACGCGACTGGATCGAGACCGCGCGCCTCGACGGCGGCGTCACGATCACCGGCCTGGCCCGCCAGGTGACCGGCCTTCCCGTCATCGCGAACGGCGGCATGCACGACCTCGGCCAGGCCGCGCAGGTGCTGTCGGACGGCCACGCCGACCTGGTGTCCGTGGGACGGGGCGCGCTGGCCAACCCCGACCTGCCCCGCCGGCTGGCCCAGGGGCTGCCGCTGGAGGAGTTCGACCATATGATGCTGCAGCCCATGGCCACACTGGGCAACGCCCGCCGGTGGCGGCAGGCGGCGCGGGTCTGAGCCGGAAGGCAGGTGGCGGTATGACCGACAACTGGCACCATGGTGCCGCGGCCGTCGTGACGCTGACGTTCGACGTCGACGCGGAGACGCCGATCCTCGCCCAGGGCCGCCACTACGCCCGGCACGCGAGCACCATGTCGCACCAGGCGTACGGGCCGGAGGTGGGACTGCCGCGCATCCTCGCGATGCTGGACGACCTCGGCGTCCCGGCCACGTTCTTCGTGCCGGGCTGGGTGGCCGAGCGGCGGCCCGGCCTGGCCGCGTCGATCGTCGAGCGCGGGCACGAGGTGGCCCACCACTCCTACAGTCACCGCCCGCCCACGTCGATGACCCCGGAGGAGGAACGCGCGGACTTCGAGCGCGCCCTGGCCGTCTTCGCCGGCCAGGGCATCGAGATCTCGGGGCACCGGGCGGCGCTGTGGGAGGCGTCGTGGCAGACGGCTGACCTGGTCGCCGAGCACGGCCTGCGCTACGACTCCTCGCTGATGGGCGACGACCGTCCCTACCGGGTCGCGACGCGGTCGGGCGACATCGTCGAGCTGCCCGTCCACTGGTCGCTCGACGACTGGGAGCAGTACGCCTACCTGCCGGAACCGCACATCGGCTCGGTCATCGAGTCACCGGCGAAAGTGCTGGAGCTGTGGCGGTCCGAGCTGGACGGGATGCGCCGCTACAGGTGCCTGTTCAACCTGTGCGCGCATCCCTTCCTGTCGGGCCGCCCCGGGCGGGCCGAGGCGTTGCGCCGGTTCGTCGAGTACGCGCTCGAGTGCGGGGACGTCCGGTTCGCCCGGTGCCGGGACGTGGCCGGGGACGCCGCCGCCGATGCCGCCCTGCCGACCCGCAGTCCGCAGCCCCCCGACGCCGACCCGGAGGTCTACCCCGTCTGACGGCCGGTGGCGGGTCAGGTCATGGCGTCGATGGCCAGCGCGAGGAACAGGTCCACCCGGTCCTCGGTGCGGCTGACGTCCCGGCCGGTCAGCTCGGCCGCCTTGGCGAGCCGGTTGCGCAGGGTGTTGACGTGGATGTGCAGGGCGGCGGCCGTCGTCGCCCACTGCCCGTCGTGATCGAGGAAGGCACGCAGCGTCGGCTCGAGGTCGCCGCCGCGCCGGGCGTCGTGCTCGCGCAGGGGCCCCAGCAGATCGCGGGAGAACGCGCGCAGGGTGTCCGGGTCGACGAGCCCGAGCAGGAGCCGGTGCGTGCCCAGCTCGGCGAAGCCGCGTACGGCTGGCCCGGTGCGGGTGCGGCGCAGGACCCGGCAGGCCTCCCGTGACTGCATGAGAGGGCGGCGCAGCTCGCCCGAGTGCGGGGCCAGCCCGCCGAGCCCGACGACGGGACGCCGTCCGGGAAACCGCTTGTCCACGGCCTTGACCAGCCGTTCCGCCAGCACGGACAGTTCCGGCTGCGGCCGGCGCCAGTTGAGCACGGTGACGACGTCCTGGGTGCCGCCCGCCACGACGGCGAGCACCCCCTCGGCGGCGAGGAAGTCGCCGATCACCTGGGCGAGCCCGTGGGGCGTGGCCGCCTCCTCCGCGGCGAGGGCGATCGAGCACACCGCCAGCGGCTGCTCCGGGTCCACGCCGAACGTCCGCAGCCGCCCGGCCACCTCCGCCGCGCGTCCGCCGGACAGCACCATCTCCAGCAGCTCGCCGGCGAACCGCATCTCGATGGCCTGGACGGCCTGTTGCTTGGCCACCTCCAGGCTGAGGAACCTGGCGGCCTGTTCCAACGCCTCGTGCTCGGCCGGGGTCAGGCCGGACAGCGGGCGCAGGCAGATGAGCGCCGCGTCGATGTCGCCCACCGCGCCCACGGGGTACAGGGCCGCCAGGCTTGTGCCCAGGTCGAGCTCCAGCGCCGGAGGGTGCCGGGCGATTCCGGCCGCCACGGTCCGCAGCTGCCCGTCGTCGAGCCGTGCGCCCGTCGTCGCGAGCAGCCGGCCCATCCGGTCGACCACCGCGAGCGGCAGGTCGTGGTCCTTCGTCAGCACGCGCAGCACCCCGGACGCGCCGGCTCCGCGGGAGATCGCCGTGGCGAGCGCGTCGCCGCGGCGCACCATGCCGATGAGGTCGTGCTGGCGCTGCTCGGCGTAGAGCGAGGAGACCGAGTGGGAGATCGCGGTGAAGGGCACCGCCTGCGCGATCTCCAGCAGGGGCAGCTCGGCCTCCGTGCAGGCCCGGACGAGGTCCGGCGGCGTGCGCGGCGTCTCCCGCCGCAGGCCGAACACGATTCCCGCGGCCCTGGCGCGTTTCACGTTCGCGACGAACTCGGCGGCCGTCACCTGGGCGGTCCACAGCCCGTTGGTCAGGACGAGCTCCTTCTCCCTGACGTACGCCGAGGGGTCGGGCAGCTCGGTGTTGTGCACCCAGGCCACCGGCTCGTCCAGCGCGCCCGGGCTGCCGGGCACCAGGACGCGAAGCTGCAGCGAGGTGTCGGCCACCAGGGCGTTGAGGGTGAACATGGTGTGAATCTAGACATGCTGCAGCGGAATCGCTAGATGTATCTCCACTCTCCATCGGGGTCGGGCCGGTGTTTTCGTGGTGCCCATCACCACACGAGGAGGCGACATGTCACCCACCCCAACCACCGTCCCGGCCGGAGACTCGGAGGCCGTGCGGTTCGACGACCACGGCATCGAACCCATCCCGGCGGCGGCGCGTGACTCCACCCCGTGGCAGCAGTTCTGGATCTGGGCGGGTGCCAACATCGCGCCGATCAACTGGGTGCTCGGCGCCCTCGGCGTCACCCTCGGCCTCAGCGTCCTGGAGACCATCACCGTCATCGCCCTCGGCAATCTCGTCGGATGCGCCGTGTTCGGCCTGTTCAACCTGATGGGGCACCGTACCGGCGTCAACCAGATGGTCCTCGGCCGGGCCGCCTTCGGCCGCCGGGGCGCGATCGTCCCCGGCATCGTCCAGGGCCTGCTCACGATGGGGTGGGTCGGGGTCAACACCTGGGTCGTGCTGGACCTGGTGCTGGCGATCCTCGCGCAGATGGGCGTCCACGGCGGGCTCGGGCTGAAGTACCTGGTGGCCGGGCTCATCATGGCCGTGCAGCTGGTCCTGGCCCTTTACGGCTTCTACGCCATCCGCACGTTCGAGAAGTACACCGTCCCGGCCACCGTGCTGCTCATGGCCGTGATGACGGTGCTCGCGGTGTCGCAGACCGGCACGGACTGGACGACCGCCACCGCGCTGACGCCCGGCTCGAAGTTCACCGCCGTCACCCAGTTGCTCACCGCGATCGGCATCGGCTGGGGGATCAGCTGGCTGCCCTACTCCGCCGACTACAGCCGTTTCATCCGCGTCGGCACCCCCGGCAGGTCGGTGTTCTGGTCCACCGCGCTCGGCATGTACGTGCCGACCGTGTGGCTCGCCGCCCTGGGCGCGTACCTGGCCGGCGCCGGTGGGCCGGACGACCCGTCGAGCCTGGTGACCGGGCTGTTCGGGGTGATGGCCGTCCCCGTCCTGCTGCTGATCATGCATGGGCCGGTCGCCACGAACATCCTGAACCTCTACTCCTGCTCGCTCGCCGCCCTGTCCGTGGGCATCCGGATCGCCCGGTGGAAGCTGACCCTGATCGCCGGGGTGGTGGCGTCGGTGGTGCTGGCCGTGTTCGTCCAGGCCGACAGCTTCGCCCAGGCCTTCGACCACTGGATGGTGTCGATCCTGGTGTGGATCAGCCCGTGGGCGAGCATCGTGCTGGTCGACTTCTTCGTGCTCCGGAGGGGGCGGGTGCATCTGCCGTCCCTGTACGACGACGGCGCCTCGCCGTACGGCCCGGTGAACCGCCGTGCGCTGGTGGCGCTGGGCGCGGGGCTGGTGGCGGCGTGGAGCTGGCAGTTCGGCATGGTGCCCGCGACGCAGGGGCCCATCGCCCGGGCCCTGAACGGCACCGACTTCTCGTGGCTGTCGGGGAGCCTGGTGGCGGGCGGGCTGTACTACCTGCTCTCCCGCCGGGCCGCCCGTCGCGCCTCGGGCGGCGAGGTCCGTACGGGTGCGGAAGAGGTGCGTGCCACGGCCGGGGGCGGCGAACCCGTCCGGTGAACCCCGCGGCGGCGAACCCGTCCGGTGAACCCCGCGGCACGCGCCTCCGGTCCGCCACCTGCCGTGTGACTGGCACCCACCCCGCCGCGGAGCAGCCGGGACAGGCGGGGTGGGGGCCGGTCAGCCGATGGGGAGGGGCTCGTCGTCGGGATCGTCGGCGAATCCGGGGACCCAGCGGATCGCCTCGTCACGGAACCGGGCCGTGGCGTTGAGCTGGCAGAGGACGCCGACGCCCGCGGCGTGCACGCGGTGGATCAGCACGTAGGAGGTGGGCAGGTTGAGCTGGCGCACCACGTTGGTGGGACGCAGGTCGGTGACGCTGGACACCTGGGCCTGGAGCCACTCGCGGCTGAAGGTGAACTCCTCCACGGCCGTGGGCTCGACGTACGGGGCCAGGAAGGCGCGCAGGGCGTCGTGGTCGACCTCGATGCCGGGGCGGATGAAGCCCTCCTGCCGCAGGCCGGTCACGACGGTCTCCATGTCGCCCTGGTTGAAGATGCGGGTGAGCTGGCCGAACGCCTTGGGATAGCCCTCGGGAAGCCGGTTGACGGCGCCGAAGTCGAGGATGCCCAGCTTGCCGTTGTCGAGCATGCGGAAGTTGCCCGGGTGGGGGTCGGCGTGCAGCATGCCGACCCGCGCCGGGGAGCAGAAGAGAAAGCGGACGAACAGCAGGCCCATCCGGTCTCGTTGGTCCTTGGTGCCGCCGGTGATGACCCGGGACAGCGGGGTGCCGTCCATCCACTCGGTGACCAGCACCATCTCGTTGGCGGCGATCACGTCGGGCACGTGGAAGTCGGGGTCGTCCATGAACTCGCGGGCGAAGGCGTGCTGGGCCTCCGCCTCGCGGAAGTAGTCGAGCTCCTCGGCGACGCGCTCACGCAGCTCGGCGAGGACGGCCTTGATGTCGAGGCCGGGCAGAAGCACGCCGAACATCTTGCCGAGCCTGGCGAGCTGGGCGAAGTCGCCGAGCAGCGCCTTGCCCGCCCCCGGATACTGGATCTTGACGGCGACGTCCCTGCCGTCGTGCCAGACGGCTCGGTGGACCTGGCCGATGGAGGCGGCCGCGGTGGGGCGGTCGTCGAAGGAGATGAAGTTCTCCCGCCAGTCGTCACCCAGCTGCTCGGCCAGCACCCGGTGCACGGTGGTGGCCGGCATCGGGGGCGCCGCCTCCTGCAGCCTGGTCAGCGTCGCACGGTAGGGGCCGACGATCTCCGCGGGCAGCCCCGCCTCGAAGATCGACAGTGCCTGGCCGAGCTTCATGGCGCCGCCCTTGAGCTCGCCGAGCACCTTGAAGATCTGGTCGGCCGTGCGCTGCTGGATCTCCAGAGCGACCGTCTCCGCGGGCTTGCCCCCGATCCGCTTGCCCAGCCCCAGAGCTGCACGACCGGCGAACCCGAGCGGAAGGGTGGCCAGCTTTGCCGAGCGCGTGACGGCGCGACGTGGAAGATCGCTCACACTGTTGCGCGACCTCTCATCGAGAAGCCGCTCCCCCTTTCGTGGTCGTCACCGGATCAGGTCTGATCGCCGGCGGGCGACACGAACCATTCTTAGCGATTAAGGATTGTTTCGCATACAACGACATTCGGGATGAGGGTGCCAAGGGCTCCTTTCCCAGCCCCAGTCAGGCGTGACGTCGAATGTGCTGTTGGTCACAGCGGGCTCGTGGCCGTCCAGACAGGCAAGAGCGTGCCCCACCGCGGTGGCGGCCACCAGCGTCGCGAGGGTGGCGTCACAGGCGATCTCACCGGGCGGGTAGCCCCCGAGCAGGGCGGTGACGACAGGCCAGGCCGGATCGCCGTCACGCCTGGTCAGATCGAGGCAATGGAGGCAGGCCGTGCGGCCGGGCAGGACGAGGGGGCCGACCGATCCGTGCCCCTCGAAGGCCGAGGCGAGCAGGTGGGGGATGCCGAGCTCCATCAGCTCGTTGACGAGCACGCGGTCAAGGGGGCCGACCGGGGCGAGGACGACGAGGTCGGGGCGGTGCGTGCCGTCGCCGAGGTGGGGGGCGCCTGCGATCACGCGTACGGACGGGGTGCCCGGAGGCGCGGGAGGTGACACGACCGGGCCCGTCCCCCGGCCACCCTCCCGCCGTCGCGGTGCCGTGCTCCTCACCGCCTGCTTCGTCTGCTCCTCTTGCTGCCATTGTTCCCCTTGCTCCGCGTGCTCCACGTGCTCCGCTTGCTCCGCACACTCCCTGTTTCCAGCGTGCTTCTCGTCCGGCGCGATCCGGGCCGGAGCGGCTCCGGCAGGCTGTGCGGCTCCGGCAGGCAGTGCGGCACGGGCGGGTGGCGTGCGCGCCGGGGGCCGGGGTGCGGGCGCGGGCTTCGGCGCGGGGCCGGGTGGGGGGTCGCCGGAGGTGAGTCTGCGGGCAGCCGTAGCCGCGCCCTCCTGTCTCGTCAGGCCGATCTCCTGCCAGGTCAGGCCCCCGGGCGTGAGGTCGCGGGGACGGACCGGGGCGGGATCGACCACCCGGATCTCCCCCACGCCGCATGACGCCAGGAGCGTGACGATCTGGGCGCCCACCCGGGCGGCTCCATAGACGCGCACCCTCGCCTGCATCCGCTGCCGCAGGGCCGCCAGCCCTCCGGTGGGGCCGGTGGCGGCGAGGTCGAGCGCGTCGATGTCGGGCTCCAGCCGGTCGTGCTCGGCCAGCGAGAGCCCCGGCAGGATCCGCGGGGTGGCCGTGACGTCGTGGACCGCTCCCCTGGCGGTGAGCCCGTCGAGCAGGGCCGTGGCCCTGGCCTCCTCCAGCCCGGCGGCGGCCGCCGCGCGCAGCACCTGGCGCAGGTCTCTGCTGCCGTCGAGCCCGCCGATCCACTGCCGGACGGGATCGGTGAGTCCGGTCAGCAGGACCGCCCTGGCGGGGTGGACGCCGAGTTGCAGGGTGTGCTCGTCGCGGAGGATCCGTCGCAGCGCGGGGGTGACACGTGGCCTCATGCGCGCCAGGCTCGCACGCGGGGCCAGGTGCAGGTGCGGGTTCGGGCGGCGCTGTGGACAACCGGTCGAGGGCGCGGGCGGGCCTGTGGACAGGGCGACGGAGCGGGTGCCGGGCAGGGCCCCGTTTCCGTCCGGAGGCGGGTGTCGGACAGGGCCCCGTTCCCGTCCGGAGGCGGGTGTCGGACAGGGCCCCGTTCCCGTCCGGAGGCGGGTGTCGGGCAGGGCCTCGTTCCCGTCCGGAGGCGGCCTCGCCCGTAAAAGGTTGGTCAATAATTCGGCGCGGATAGCGGCCCTATTGCCGGAACCTCGGCGCCGCCGTGGATATCGCCGGAGAACCCCGACAATCGCCGTCCGCAGCGCGAACCCGCGCCGCCTCCGAGGACGCCGGCCGCGACGTCCGCCGGCGCGTCCGCCCACATGATCAACGGTCCGGCCGCGCATCGGGAAAGGCGCATGCCCAAATTCACCCCGTCTTAATCATCTGACCAGCAGAAACAACCTCCTTACCTCTGTGGAAATCCGCGAGGGTCGGCTAACGTGCATATGTGCCCCCCGAGACAGTCGAGGTCCGTCGCAGTTCTCGTCGCCGGCGTACGGTCTCCGCCTACCGCGACGGCGACAAGACCATCGTGCTCCTGCCCGCCTGGCTCAGCGGCGAAGACGCGGACGAATGGGTGAGCCGGATGCTCGACCGGCTGGCCGCCAAGGAGAGCCGGCGGCGGCCGACGGACGAGGGCCTGCTCGAACGCGCGAGGGAGCTGTCGGCGAAGTTCCTCGACGGCAGGGCGGTGCCGGCGAGCGTGCGCTGGGTCGACAACCAGCAGCACCGGTGGGGCTCGTGCACTCCGGACAACGCCACCATCCGGATCTCGACCCGGCTCAAGGGCCTACCCGAATGGGTGATCAACTACGTCATCATCCACGAGCTGGTGCATCTGCTGGTGCCGAGTCACGGACCGGAGTTCTGGGCGCTCGTGGAGCAGTATCCGAAGGCCGAGCGGGCACGCGGATTCCTGGAGGGCTTCTCGGCCGCCGCCCACACCGCGCCGGAGGAGTGTTGACGCGCGCCGCGGCGGTCCTCGTACGGCACAGCATGGCGGCGGCGGCCCCTGACGGCGTCGAGCCGCGCACCTGGCTGGAGGCGGTGGCCGAGGACACCTACGAGGTCGTCGCCGGGTTGGACCTCGTGACGCCCCTCCTGGTGACCAGCGTCGCGGGCCTCGACAAGATCGTCTGGCCGGGCACGGAGGTCGTCGCCATCGACGAGGACGAGCCACTGGCGAGCGTCGTCCGGCGGCTCAAGGGCGAGCAGGCCGTCGTGGTGAGCGGCGACGCCCCTGACCTGCCGCCGTTGCTGGTCGGCAAGCTGTTCCGGGAGCTGGGCCGGGCCGAGATCAGCGTGTGCCCGGACGAGCGGGGCGGGGCCGTGGCCCTGGCCTGCCGGCTGCCGATGCCCGGGTGGGCGGAGCCTGACCTCGACGCGCCCGATCCGGTGGCCGACCTGCGCGCGCAGGCGCCGGGCAGGCGGATGGTGGCCACGGTGCCCGGCTGGCACCGCCTGCGCGGCAGGGACGACCTCGGCCTGCTCGACCCCGGTCTGGAGGGATGGGACAGCACCCGCGCCCTGCTCGGCTGAACGCGAGCGCAGGACACCGCACCGGCGCCGGGCAGGGGTCAGGGCACGGTCAGTTCGGCGAACACCGCCCGGTGGTCGGTGCCCGGCACGGTGTGCACGCTCACGTCCCTGACGCCCACCCGCCGGTCCACCAGCACGTGGTCGATCGTGATGATCGGCGGCAGCCACCGGTTGGCCGGCCAGGTCGGGATGAGCGGCGCCCACCTGGTCGGCCGCGTCCTTGTAGCCGCGCGCCAGCACCCGGCGCAGCGGCACGTGGTCGAGCGTGGCGTTGAAGTCGCCGGCCAGGATGCGCACGGTGTCGGCGGACGCCGGCGGCAGGGTGTCCAGCGCCTGCTGCCAGGCGGCGACGGCAGGCCCCACCGGCGGGTGCGGGTGCACGTCCACGATCTCGACGGGCCCGCCGGGCAGCGCCAGCCGGGCTGCCGGCATGTTGCGCCCGGACTGCGGGACGACGCCGGTCAACGGCTGGAGGGGGTGCTTGGCGTACAGGCCGCTGCCGGAGGCGTCCGGCTCGGGCTCCAGCAGCCGGTGCGGCATCAGGGTCTTCAGCCCCAGCGCGTCGAGCACGCCGACGGCGCCGAAGGTGAGCTCCTGGGTGCTCAGCACGTCGGGGTCGAGGCGGCGTACCAGCTCCACGACCTGGTAGGCGTCGGCCTTGCCGACCAGCAGGTTGATCGTCAGCACCCGGAGCGGCCGGCCTCCGGCGGCGTCGGCCGTGCCGAGCACCCGGGGCAGCACGCCGAAGCCGAGCGCGGCCGTGGTGAGCAGCGCGATCGCCGCCGCCACCCGCCTGCGGCCGAGCGTGGCGATCAGCAGCGGGATCAGGGAGCCCGCTGCCGCGTACGGCGTGGCGGCCATGAGCTGCGTGGGGATCGAGCCGCGTTCGAGCCCCGCCACCCGGGCCACCGCCCAGACCGCGAAGGGAGTGACGGCCGTCCAGGTCAGCGCCGCCCCGGCGCGCCCGCCGCGGCGTACGGGGGTCACGATGGTGCCGCCGACGGGGCTCTCGGCCGAGACGCTCACGTGCCTCCCTGGGGAACGGTACGGAGCCCTAGCCAGGGGCGTGTGAACCTGACATGAGCGCTTGCCTGCCTCGCGCGGCCAGGCGGCGGGTGGCCTCGTCGGACGGCTCGGGCACCTCGTCCACGGGGAACCAGCGCAGGTCGAGCGACTCGTCGCTGATCACGGCCTCGGCGCCGGCGGGCGCCACGGCGGCGTACTCGACGTCGAGGTGCCAGCTGTGCGGCGGGTGGCACCAGACCTGGTGGCGGTCGAGCGCCAGCGGCCCGGGCAGCAGCTCCAGTCCGGCTATCCCCGACTCCTCGGTGGCCTCGCGCAACGCGACGGCGGCGAGGGAGGAGTCGGCGGGCTCGCAGTGCCCGCCCATCGGCAGCCACATGCCGGCCTTGGGGTGCAGCGTGAGCAGCACCCGCGTGCCGTCGTGCGACAGCACGGCCGTGGTCGCCGTCAGGTGGCCGGGGACGCACTCGCGCAGCATCGCGTCGTCGTGCGCGCGCAGGTGGTCGAGGAACTCGGCGCGCAGCAGCTCCTCCTGCGCGGTGGGCGCCGTCCACCGGGACAGTACGGCCACCGCGTCGCGGTGCAGGCTCAACTCTTGTCGCCCTCGTCGTCCTGCCCCGGGGTGCCGGGCTCGGCGTCGAGCTGTGAGATGTCCCACGTCGAGTCGCCGCGGACGAACGCGTCGGGGTCGTCGAGGTCGTCCGCCGTCGGCATGAGGTCGGGGTGGCCCCACAGCGCGTCGCGCCCGTCGACGCCGCGCGCGTCCTTGACGCTCTGCCAGAGGGCGGCCGCCTCGCGCAGCCTGCGTGGCCGCAGCTCCAGGCCGACGAGCGTGCCGAAGGTCAGCTCGGCGGGGCCGCCCGTCGCGCGGCGGCGGCGCACGGTCTCGGCCAGGGCGCCCGCGGACGGCAGCTTGCCGTCGGCCGCCTGGCCGACGACGGTGGCCACCCAGCCCTCGACCAGCGCGAGCGTCGTCTCCAGGCGGGCCAGGGCGGCCTTCTGCCGCTCGGTCTCCTCGGGCTTGAGCAGGGCTCCGCCGCTGAGCGCCTCCTGGATCGCCTGGGGGTTGCTGATGTCGAGCCCGCGGATCTGCTCCTCCAGGGCGGAGGTGTCGACCGTGATGCCGCGGGCGTACTCCTCGACGGCGCCGAGCAGGTGGGAGCGCAGCCACGGCACGTGCTGGAACAGCCGGTGGTGGGCGGCCTCGCGCAGCGCGAGGTAGAGACGGATCTCGTCGGCGGGCAGCTCCAGCCCCTGGCTGAAGGAGGCGATGCCGCCGGGCAGCAGCGCCGCCGTGCCGGACAGGGGCAGGCCGATGTCGGTGGTGCCGATCACCTCGCGGGCGAGTGAGCCGAGGGCCTGGCCGATCTGCTGGCCGACCATCATGCCGCCCATCTGCTTGAGCATGCCCATGAGCGGCCCGGCCATCTGCTGCGCCTCGGCAGGCAGGCCGGCGCCGCCGAGCGCGCCGCCCATGGTGTCGACCATGCGCTGGGCGATCGGCTCGCACAGCGTGCGCCACACGGGCACCGTGTTCTCGATCCACTCGGACCGGCTCCACGCCTGGGGTGTGGCGACGCCGCTGGGCAGCGCGGTGGCCTCGTCGAGCCACAGGTCGGCCAGGCGCAGCGCCTCGACGATCTGGCGGCGCTCACCCTCCATGACGCTGGGGTCGCCCTCGGCGACGACGGCGTGCCGGGCGATGTTCTTGGCCATGTCCCAGTTGACAGGGCCGGAGCCCTGCGGAGCCGACAGCATGTCGGCGAACTGGCGCATCGCCTGAGCCATCTGCTCGGGGTTGCCGAACATGGCGAACGGGTTTTCGTTGGGGTCGTTTTCGCGACCTGGCAGGTCAGTCACCGCGTTACCTCGTGCAGGATGGAGGAGTCCACATCCGCCACGTTAGTCGTCCCACGGCGGATCAGTGCAAAGTGAGGACCTGGTGCCTACCTCGAAACGCCCGCGCCAACCTGTTGTCGCCGTCACGGGCGCGGCCTCGGGCCTCGGCCGCGCGTTGCTCGCAAGGCTCGTAACCTCCGCGGATTTCCGCAGAGTGGTGGCCATTGACGAGGAACGCGGCGACGTCCAGGAGGCCACCTGGAGAGTGATCGACGTTCGCGATCCGCTCTTGGCGAACCGGATCTCCGACATCGACGTCGTGGTTCACCTGGCGGGTGACTACGCGGTCGACTCCGACCCGCGCGAGCGCCGGGCGTACAACCTGAGAGCCGCGCAGACGGTCCTGACCGCCAGCGCCGCGGCGCGGGTGCGCCGGGTGGTGCTCCTCACGAGCGCGATGGTGTACGGCGCCGCGGCGGAGAACGAGGTGCCGCTGCCGGAGGACGCCCCCGTGGCGGCCGAGCCGGACACCGGCGTGGTGGGCGACCATCTGGAGATCGAGGCGTTGGCGCGCCGGTCGCTGCGCAGCCATCCGGGACTGGAGGTGACCGTGCTGCGCCCGGCCGCCGTCGTGGGACCGGGCGTCGACACGGTGATCACCCGCCACTTCGAGTCGCCGCGGCTGCTGACGGTCAAGGGGTGCTCGCCGCGCTGGCAGTTCTGCCACGTCGACGACCTGCTGTCGGCGCTGGAGCTGGCCGCGCGGGGCGTGGTCGGCGGCGTGGTCGCGGTGGGCTGCGACGGCTGGCTGGAGCAGGAGCAGGTCGAGGAGATGTCGGGGCTGCGGCGCTTCGAGCTGCCCGCCGGGCTGACGTTCGGCACGGCGCAGCGCCTGCACCGGCTGGGCATCACGCCGGCGCCGGCGACCGACCTGCACTACGTCGTGTATCCGTGGGTGGTCGACTGCACGAGCCTGCGCGAGGCGGGCTGGAAGCCCGCCTGGACCAACGAGGCGGCGTTCGGGCAGCTCCTGGAGCTGCGGGAGAAGGCGACGACCGTGGTCGGCAGGCGCCTGCCGGTCAAGGAGGCCACGCTGACCGCCGCGGGCGCGACCGTCGCCGTCATCGGCACGGCCGCGATCGTGCGTCAGGTACGCCGCAAGCGCCGCCAGTGACAGCGACTCGGTAGGCTCTGGTCGTGGACGTCATCCGGCTGCTCGGCATACGTGACACTCCGCTGTCCGTGGAGGAGGTGCTGTCCGCCGTCGGCGATCACGCCGCGGGCGGCACCGCGATCTTCGTGGGCACCGTGCGCGAGCAGGACCACGGCAAGCCCGTGACCAGGCTCTCCTACTCCGCGCACCCCTCGGCGACCGACGAGCTGCGCCGGGTGGCCGAGAAGGTGGCGGCGGGCTTCCCCGTGACCGGGCTGGCGGCCGTGCACCGGGTTGGTGACCTGGAGCTGGGCGACATCGCGGTGATCGTCGCGGTGGCCTGCCCGCACCGTGACGAGGCGTTCAGGGCCTCCCGCACGCTGATCGACGATCTCAAGGCCGAGGTGCCGATCTGGAAGCACCAGGTGTTCGCCGACGGGTCGTCCGAGTGGGTCGGCGCCTGCGCCTAAGCTCGTTCCCATGTCACGACGCGCCTTGACCCTGCTGGTTGCGAGCTTCCTCGTGCTCTCGCTCGGCATCGTCGGCGCGCTGATGAAGGTGCCGTACGTGGTGCTCAGTCCCGGCCCGACGGAGAACACGCTCGGCCAGGTCGACAAGAAGCCCGTGATCACCATCTCCGGCCGGCAGACCTTTCCGACGAGCGGCGCGCTGAGCCTGGTGACGGTCGCCTACCAGGGCGGGCCGAGCAGCCGCATCGACCTGCTGACCGCGCTGCGCGGCTGGATCGATCCCGACATCGCGGTGGTGCCCGAGGAGACGATCTTCCCCGACACCCGGTCGCAGAAGGAGGTCGAGGAGGAGAACACGGTCGAGATGACCAACTCCCAGGACTTCGCGACCGCCGCCGCGCTGTCCGAGCTGAAGATCCCCTACCGGACCGTGGTGTCGGTGGTGTCCACCGAGACCGGCCGGCCCGCCCACGGCAAGCTGCTGAAGGGCGACGAGGTCACCGCGGTCGACGGCAGGCCGGCCGGCGACGTCGACAGCGTCGCCGCCGCCGTCAAGGCGGTCAAGCCGGGCACGAGCCTCACGTTCAGCGTGACCAGGGGCAAGCAGCAGCTCGAGGTCGCCGTCCCGACGGTGGCGGGCAAGGAGGGCACGTCGGTCGTGGGCATGGCCATGCAGGCGTCCTACAAGTTCCCGTTCGACGTCGACATCAACGTCGGCGACGTGGGCGGGCCGAGCGCCGGGCTGATCTTCTCGCTCGGCATCCTCGACAAGCTCACCCCCGGCGAGCTGACCGGCGGCATGAAGATCGCCGGCACCGGCACGATCGATCCCTCCGGCGCCGTCGGCCCGATCGGCGGCATCGCCCAGAAGATGGTGGGCGCGCGCAAGTCCGGCGCCACCGTGTTCCTGACCCCGGCCGACAACTGCGCCGAGGCCCTGAGGTCGGCCCCGGCGGGGCTGCGCCTCGTCAGGGCCGAGACGCTGCACGAGACCGTGGCCGCGCTCGACGCGCTGCGCACCGGCAAGGGCCGCGTGCCGTCCTGCACGAGCTGACCGCGGCCCGGAACCCGCCCCGGCCGTCGTACGTTAGTCGTAGGGCTGGCACAGCGGTGTAGGTTGCCAGACACGGACCGTTTGTTCATCACGACGAGGGGTTGGCCTTGAGCTTCCGGACCCCAGGAGCCGGCAGGGCGATGCGCTTGCCCCGTCGGCCGAGACTGCTTCTGCCTGTCGCGATCGCGGTGGTCGCGATCGTGGCATTGTTCTTCCTTTTCTCCGGCATCTACACCGATTACCTGTGGTTCGACTCGGTCGACTACACCTCGGTCTTCTCGACGATGCTGCTGACCCAGATCGTGCTGTTCCTCGTCGGGGCGGCGTTGATGGTCGGCATCGCGGGTGGCAACATGCTGCTGGCCTTCCGCATGCGGCCGATGTTCGGGCCCGCCATGTTCGGCGGGGGCAGCGGCGCCGACCGCTACCGGATGGCGCTGGACCCGCACCGCAAGCTGATCTTCATTGTCGGCATGGGCATGCTCGCGCTGTTCGCGGGCTCGTCGTTCGCCGGGCAGTGGAAGACCTGGTTGCAGTTCGCCAACGGCCAGCCGTTCGGCAAGACGGACGCCGAGTTCGGCATGGACATCTCGTTCTTCATGTTCGACTATCCGTTCATCCGGATGGTGCTGAACTTCCTGTTCACCGCCGTGATCATCTCGATCCTGCTGGCGACGATCACGCACTACCTGTACGGCGGGTTCCGGCTGCAGTCGCCGGGCGTGCACGCCTCGCGGGCCGCGCGGGCCCACCTGTCGGTGCTGCTCGGGGTGTTCGTGCTGCTGAAGGCGGTCGCCTACTACGTCGACCGCTTCGGGCTGGTCTTCTCCGACCGCGGCTTCGTCAACGGCGCGTCCTACACCGACGTCAACGCCGTGCTGCCGGCCAAGAGCATCCTGGCGATCATCGCGCTGATCTGCGCCGCCCTGTTCTTCGCGGGTGTCGTGCGGCCGGGCGGCATGCTGCCCGGCGTGTCGTTCGGCCTGCTGGTGCTGTCGGCCGTGCTGATCGGCGGCGTCTACCCGGCGCTGGTCGAGCAGTTCCAGGTCAAGCCCAACCAGCAGCTGAAGGAAGCCGCCTACATCGACCGCAACATCAAGGCCACCCGTGAGGCGTACGGCGTCGACAAGACCGAGATCGTCGAGTACAAGGCCGAGGCCGACCCGACCAAGGTCAAGACCGACGGCGACGCCTCGGTGACCGGCGTCCGGCTGCTCGACCCGGCGCTGGTGTCGTCGACGTTCGAGCAGACGCAGCGCATCCGCGGTTTCTACGGCTTTTCCGAGCAGCTCGACGTCGACCGCTACAACGACGGCGGCAAGCTGGTCGACCACGTGGTGGGCGTCCGCGAGCTGACCGGGCCGCCGCAGGGTCAGGACAACTGGATCAACCGGGCGCTGGTCTACACGCACGGCTACGGTTTCGTGGCCGCGCCGGGCAACAAGGTCGACTCGGGCGGGCTGCCCGACTACGACGCCAAGGACATGCCGGTCACCGGCCCGCTGGCGACCTCGACCAAGCTGACCGAGTCGCGCGTCTACTTCGGCGAGAGCCCCGCGGGCAACGAGTACGTCATCGCCGGCGGCAACCCCAACAACCCGCAGGAGCTCGACTACCCGGAGACCGGCGGCACCGGGCAGAAGAACACCACCTACACCGGCAAGGGCGGCGTCCCGGTCGGTTCGTTCGTCAACCGGCTGGTCTACGCGGCCAAGTACGGCGAGAAGAACATCCTGCTGTCGGGTGACATCAACGACAACTCCAAGATCCTGTACGTGCGCAACCCGCGCGAGCGGATCGAGAAGGTGGCGCCGTTCCTCACCCTCGACGGCAACCCCTACCCGGCCATCGTCGACGGGCGCGTCACCTGGATCGTCGACGGCTACACCACCTCCAACGAGTACCCGTACGCGCAGAGCGAGAGCCTGGGCGACATGACCCGCGACCTCGCCACCGACCGCCGCGTGGTCGCCCAGCAGCCACGCGACAAGATCAACTACATCCGCAACTCGGTGAAGGCCACGGTCGACGCCTACGACGGCACGGTCACGCTCTACGCCTGGGACGACAACGACCCGGTGCTCAAGACCTGGAGCCGGGCCCTGCCGGGCACGATCCGGCCGGCCGCGGAGATGGGCGCCGAGCTGCAGGCGCACGTGCGCTACCCCGAGGACCTGTTCAAGGTGCAGCGCCACACGCTGTCGCGCTACCACATCACCAACGCGGCGGCCTTCTACAGCGGCCAGGACTTCTGGAACGTCCCCAGCGACCCGTCGCAGGGCAACCAGCAGGTCAAGCAGCCGCCGTACTACCTGACCGCCACGATGCCGGTGGGCAACGCCAAGCCGTCGTTCTCGCTGACGACGACGTTCGTGCCGCGTGAGGGTCCCAACCTGGCGGCGTTCATGTCGGCCGGGTCCACCGTGGGTGACGACTACGGCAAGCTGCGCATCCTGCGCATGCCGTCCAACACCGCCATCCCGGGCCCCGGCCAGGCGCAGAACAACTTCCAGAACAAGTTCTCCGGCGAGTTGGGCCCACTGGGCCTCGGCCAGGCCAACGTCCGCTACGGCAACCTGCTGACGCTGCCCTACGCGGGCGGCCTCATCTACATCGAGCCCGTCTACGTGCAGACCCGGGCCGGCACCGGCCAGGAGCCCTACCCGATCCTCAGGCGGGTGCTGGTGGCGTTCGGCAACAAGGTCGGCTCGGGCGACAAGCTCGAGGACGCCCTGGCGCAGGTCTTCGAGAACCAGCAGGCCACCCAGCCGCAGGCCCAGCCCAACCAGCAGGCGCAGCCCAACCAGCAGAGCACGGCGCTGAGCCAGGCCATCGGCAACGCCCAGAAGGCCTACGAGGACGCCCAGAACGCCCTCAAGGCCAACCCGCCCAACTGGGAGGAGTACGGCAAGGCCCAGAAGCGCCTGGACGACGCCCTGCGGGCGCTGCAGGGCCTCGGCGCGCAGCCGGCGCCCACCACCAGCCCGTCACCGTCGCCGTCGCCCTCCCCCACGACGACGGCTCCGTCCGACGGGACACCGTCACCGTCGCCGTCGCCCACGTCGACGTCGGGCGGAGGGACATAGTCGCCGTGATTTGCCTCCACCCCGCGTTCCCTATAGCCTTTAGGCACACACCGACGCGGGGTGGAGCAGTTCGGTAGCTCGCTGGGCTCATAACCCAGAGGTCGCAGGTTCAAATCCTGCCCCCGCTACCACGTCGAAGGCCCGGAGGATCTCCTCCGGGCCTTCGTGGTTTTCCCGGCGCCCCCACGAGACCGGCGGCGAGTGGCCCGCGGACGGCGTGCCGGCCGTCCGAAGTCCTGGATGGCGTCCGGAGCACTCGGAGTCCTTGATAGTCTGGTGACACACACCGACGCGGGGTGGAGCAGTTCGGTAGCTCGCTGGGCTCATAACCCAGAGGTCGCAGGTTCAAATCCTGTCCCCGCTACCAAAGCGAAACGCCCTCCAGGATCTTCCTGGAGGGCGTTTCGCATGTCCGGGCCCCCTTCACCGCGTCCGCCGGCGGCGGCGCAGCCTGATCATGTCCCCACCGCAGATGCTGACCGCTCGTGTTATCTTTTGGCCATGCGGTCAAAAAACAAGGCGGACGGCCAGGATCGCTCGTTCATCGAGACGGCACGCCGGGCCCAGATCGTCCAATGCGCGATCGACGTCATCGCCGATACGGGTTACGCCCAGGCGTCCCTCGCCCGCATCGCCGAGCGCGCCGGGATCAGCAAGGGCGTCATCTCGTACCACTTCGACAGCAAGGACGAGCTCGTCCAGCAGATCGTCCAGGAGGCCTTCGCCCTCGGAGACGCCTTCGTTCGCCCCCGGATCGAGGCACAGGCCACGGCCGCGGGGATGTTGCGCGCCTACATCGAGGCGAGTGTGGAGTTCTACCGCACCCACCGACGACACATGCTGGCCCTGCTGGACATCTGGACGAACTTCCGCACCGAGGATGGCCGCCAGCGGCTCGGCGTGCGGGACAACGAGGCCGAGATGAGCGATGTCGAGCAGATCCTGCAGCTCGGCCAGGCCACGGGAGAGTTCGGCGAGTTCTCCACCCGCGTGCTGGCCGTGGCCGTCAAGCAGGCGGTCGACGGCGTGCTCATCCTGATGGCCTCCTACGACGACCTCGACTTCGACACCTATGCGCGCGAACTGGCCGCCCTGTTCGACCGCGCCACGCGTAAGGACAACTGATGGAATGGGAACTGCGTCCCCCGCGGCACTCCGTCGACCGCCGCGCGATCCGCTGGTGGGCGGTCCAGGCGCTGGCCTGGGTGCTGCCGCCGGTGCTCGTCCTGGGATCACTGGCCGCGCTCATCGCGCCCGCCCGGTCGTGGCTGTTGGGGGCACTGCTGATCGTCGCGCTCCCGGGGGCGGTCTACGCGCTGCTCATGCCGGCCCGGCGGTACCGGGTCCATCGCTGGGAGGTCACCGAGGAGGCGGTCTATGCCGCCTCGGGCTGGTTGTGGCTGAAGTGGCGGGTGGCGCCGATGTCGCGCATCCAGACCGTCGACACCGTACGGGGCCCGCTGCAGCAGATCTTCAGCCTGTCCGGGGTGAAGGTCACCACGGCCTCGGCCGCGGGATCGATCAAGATTCATGGGCTTGACCGTCACCTGGCCGCCGCGCTCGTGGAGCAGCTGACTGCCAGAGCGCAGGCCGTACCCGGGGACGCCACGTGAACCGGCGCGAGGCCGCCTGGGAACGGCTCGACGCGCGTACGGTCGCGGTCAGCCTGAGCTGGCTGGCCGGCCCGTCGATCCCCGCCGCCGCCGCCGTGGTCACCCTCGGACCGGGCCCGCGGACGCTCTTCCCGGTCGCCGGCCTGCTGATCGTCCTGGCCGGGATCGCCGCACGCGGCTTGCTGCGCCACGCCACCCTGAGATACCGGATCACCGGTGAGCGGATCGAGGTCCGGTCCGGGCTGCTGTTCCGCCGGGACCGCTCGGTGCCGCGCGACCGGGTGCGCGCCGTCGATCTGACGGCCGGGCCGGTGCACCGCCTGCTCGGCGTGACCGTGGTGCGCATCGGCACCGGCGGGCAGGAGGCGGATCTCCGTCTGGACGCGGTCTCCCGGTCTCAGGCCGAGCGGCTGCGCCTGCTGCTGGGCCGGGCAGGCGGGACATCCGCGGACTCGGACCTGGTGACGGCGCGTCCCGCCTGGATCGGTTACGCCCTGCTGAGCAGTTGGACACCGCTCATCGGGCTGGCGCCGTTCGGCGCGTTCTTCCGCGTGCTGGAGATGTTCGGCATCGAGGCCGCCGGGGTCGGGTTCCTGAGGGAGGTCTGGAGCGGGGTGTCCCGGCTCTCCTGGCCGGTGGCGGCCGGGATGGCCCTCGCCATCGTGCTGGCCATCGGGTTCACGGGGGCGCTGCTGCTCCATGTGGAGGTGTGGTGGCGGTTCCGGCTGACGCGCGAGGCCGACGGCACCTACCGGATCCGGCGCGGCCTGCTCGGCACGCGATCCCTGTCGCTCCAGGACAGCCGGCTGCGCGGCGTCCAGCTGGCCGAGCCGCTCCCGCTGCGATGGGGTGGCGGTGCCCGCCTGAGCGCGCTGGTGGCCGGCGTGGACCCCGACGACGACGAGGAGCGCACCTCCGCCGCGCTGCTGCCGCCCGCGCCCCGGCGGGCGGCGCTGCGGGTGGCCGCGCGGGTGCTCGGTGCGCCCGTGCTGGCGGCCGCGCTGCGCCCGCACCCGCCGGCCGCGCTGCGCCTGCGGCTGTCGCGCGCCGTCTGGGCGGTGGCGGTGCCGGCCGTGCCGCTGGCCGGGCTCGGGCTGTGGACGGGCCGGCTTCCGGACGGGCTGTGGTTGCTCGCCCCCGCCTGTCTCCTCGTCGCGTTGCTGCTGTCGGCCGACGCCTACCGCAGCCTCGGTCACGGTACGGCCGGCCGCTACCTGCTCACCCGCCACGGCGCGCTCAGGCGCAGGACGACGGCGTTGCGCGCGGACGCGGTCATCGGATGGACGGTCAGCAGGTCACCGGCGCAGCGCCGCCGGGGGCTGATGACGCTCGCCGCGGCCTCGTCCGCCGGCACCCACCGCGTCAAGGACGTCCGCGTCGGGCAGGGGCTCGCTTTCGCCGAAGAGGTGGTGCCCGGCCTGCTGCGGCCGTTCGTGGTGCCCCGGTCGCCCGGGGCGTAAGGACGGTCAGCCCCGCCCCTCTGTCTCCCCCGACCAGTGATCACAGCCGGAACCGCTGTGGTAGTAAGGACCACTGCAGATACGTTTGTGACTATTGGGGGAAATGTGACCACCATGTTGAGCAGGCGCCGGCTCCTCCAGGCGAGTGCGGCGGCCGTGCCGGCGCTGGCGCTCGGCGCCCGGCCCGCGCAGGCCCGATCTGCCGAGGTGCTCACCACCGGAGTGGTGCCCAGCTCGATGGCCGGGTTCGACCAGGCGATGAAGACGTTCATCACCGAACGCGACATCTCCTGCGCCCAGCTCGCGGTCGCCAAGAACGGCAAGATCCTGCTGGCCCGCGGTTACGGGTTCTACTCCAGGTCGGGCATCCTCGCCCGGGTGCAGCCGACGTCGCTGTTCCGGATCGCGAGCCTCAGCAAGAACATCACCGGAGCCGCGATCGCCCGGCTCGCCCAGGACGGCAAGCTGAGCCTGGGCGCCAAGGTCACCTCCCTGCTCGGGCTGTCGGCGACCGCGGATCCGCGGCTGGCGAACGTCACCGTGTGGCGGCTGCTCCAGCACACCGCGGGCTGGGACCGGAGCGTGACGAGGGACCCGCTCTGGGACGACCACACGATCGCGGCGTCGCTCGGCGTGCCGCTGCCGATCGACCACGCCGACATCATGAAGTACGTCACCGCCCGCCCGCTCGACTTCGACCCCGGCTCGAAGTTCGCCTACAGCAACTACGGCTACATGCTGCTCGGCCGGATCATCGAGAAGGTCTCGGGCATGAGCTACGAGTCGTACGTCAGGCAGACGCTGCTCGCCCCCGTCGGCATCACCCGGATGCGGCTCGGGCGCAGCCTGCGCACCGAGGCGTTCTCCACCGAGGTGCCGTACGCCTCGAAGTACACCAACAAGAGCGTCGTGGACCAGTCGGGCACCGTCGTGCCGTACCCCTACGGCGGCTTCAACATGCCCAACCAGGACGCGAACGGCGGCTGGCTCGCCTCGGCCGTCGACATGGTCAAGTGGGGCTTCGTCTTCGACAAGGCCGGCACGGTGCTCAACTCCACGTCGATCAGCCGGGTGTTCGCCAAGCCGGAGACGGGCGTGACCGCCGGCGGCTCCTGGTACGGCTTCGGCTGGAACGTGCGCACCAACAACGTGGGCGGGCTCAACACCTGGCACAACGGCGGAATGCCGGGCACGTTCAGCTTCCTCGCGCGGGTACAGAACGGCGTGAGCTACTGCGCGATCTTCAATCGGCGCGAGGAGGAGGGGACGCCCGACTTCGACTCGATCGACCCCATCCTCGGCCGGGCCATCGGCACCGTGAAGACGTGGCCGACGACCGACCTCACCCCGAGGTACTTCTGACGGTCACCAGCGCATGGAGTAGATCCGCTGCTGGACGCCGTTGTACTCGGCCATGCGCTCCAGCGTGAGGCCGAGCTTCGCCGCGACCCGCTGGGACGGCACGTTGTCCGGGTTGATGATCGCGATGAGGTGCTCGATGCCGAGCACCTCCTTGGCGTGGTCGCGGCAGGCCAGGGCGGCCTCGGTCGCGTAGCCGCGGCCCTGGAGGTCCGCCCGGACGAGGTAGCCGATCTCGGTGAAGACCTCGCCTTCCACGGTCTGCCTGGTCAGCCCGCAGTTGCCGACGAACTCCCCCGTGTCGCGGCTGACGATCAGCCAGAGCCCGTAGCCGTGCTCGCGGTAGGAGCGCCGGCTGGCCTCGATCCAGCGCAGCGCCTCGTCACGGGTCATGGTGCGGGGGTAGTGGCGCATGACCACGGGATCGCCCAGCAGGGCGGCCATGTCGTCGAGGTCGTCGACGGTCATCTCACGGAAAGCCAGGCGTTGCGTCGGATACGGGGTCACGGGCGGCCTTTCGCCGGAAGCAGGGTGTCCACAGCTTAGACGGGCGTCAGGCCAGGTCAGCGACGGCACCGACGATCATGCCGTCATGCCGGCAGCCCGTGCCGACAGAAGCGGCCGTCCGTGCCGCCGGAAAGCGGCCAAGGGCCGGGCGCGGTGGTCGCGCCCGGCCCTTGGCCGTCGATCAGGTGAAGTCCACGGGGAGATCCTGCGCCGGCGGCAGGACCTCCCCCGTCAGAACTCCTCGCGGAGGATTCGGCTCAGGCGGTCGTTCGCCTGCTGGGCCTTGCGCCGTGCCCGCTGCACACGTCGGATGCGGGATACCAGGCGCTGCTCCTCGGCCTCGCGGTGGAGCGTTTGTATTCGGTCATTGATCAAGTCATGGTACATATGCGGCATTTCGAGGGTCCTCGTGGAGATGGTGCTCATCTGACTGTCTGCTTTCTGGTGTCGGTGCGTTGTGCTCTTCGGGTCAGGCAGCGACCGGCTGCTTGCGGGGACGGCCGCGGGGCCTCTTGCGGGGGACGATGGTGCCCCGCAGGATCAGCTCCCCGCCCCAGACGCCCCACGGCTCCTCACGCTCGAGCGCGCGGGCCAGGCAGGCCTTCTGGATCGGGCAGTCACCGCACAGCGCCTTGGCGAACTCGACGTCGTCCGGAGACTCGGCGAACCACAGGTCAGGGTCGGTACGACAGGGGATCTTGGCTTCGTCGATCAGGTCCATGATCGTCTTGGCCCCCATCTGTTTCTCCTTTGATCGGTTTTTGATCTTGGTCGTGCACCTCATAGGTGGTCGGGGATCACGGACAAACAAGAAGGCCGCGGATCCTGTGTGCGGATCCGCGGCCTGGAGGCTGCTCTGTGTGCCGGTCAGGTTATGACCGGAGCATCCCTCCAGGGTTGCGGACCGCGCATTCCACCCTTGGTGATCTGCTGGGTCGGCACTGCTGCGCCCGGGACGAGAGCCGGCGCACCCGGAACGCCGGCACCGAAGTGGGCGTAGAGGGGGGCGGCGGCCTGGTTGCGGGCAGACTTCTCCTGCCGCAGCTTGGCGGGGCCATCAGCAAGCCTCACCACGTCACGGCATGCGGAAACGAGCCACTGCGTGGCCGACATCTTGATGCTGATCACTGGGGCTCACCTCCACCTGGGGATCGTCGAACAGGACCGTCCGACTCGCTTGACCATGACCCTAAACCGGGAACGCGCGAACGAGCAACCTATTTTCTACCTGCGATTTCACGGCTTCGTGACACGGATCATGGCCTCCTGCACGACGGAGACGACGAGGTCACCCGACGCAGTGAACATCTCACCGCGGGCGAGCCCCCGGGCACCCCCCGCCCAGGGAGACTCCTGTGCGTACAGGAGCCAGTCATCTGTCCTGAACGGCCGGTGGAACCACATCGCATGGTCGAGCGAGGCCCCGATGATGTCGGAGGCGCCCCACGCCATGCCGTGCGCGAGCAGGACCGTGTCGACCAGCGTGAAGTCCGAGGCGTAGGCGGCGAGCACCACGTGCAGCAGCGGGTCGTCGGGCAGCTCGGCGTCATAGCGGAACCACACGTTCGTCCTGGCGCTGCGCAGCTCGGGGTCACGGTGCGCCTCCCAGGTCAGCGGCGAGGCGTAGCGGGCGTCCACGGGCCGCGGCTTGGCCAGCCAGTCCCTGAACTCGGGGGCGTCGCCCACCAGCCCCTGCATCCGCTCCCGGAACGTCGCCAGCGTCTCGGCGGGGGGCACCTCCGGCATCACCGACGCCTGGTGCTCCACTCCCTCCTCGAAGATGTGGAACGACGCCGACATCGTGAAGATCGCCTTGCCGTGCTGGATGGCGACCACCCTGCGGGTGGTGAACGACCGGCCGTCGCGCACCCGCTCCACGTTGTAGACGATGGGGATGGACGGGTCGCCCGGCCTGATGAAGTAGGCGTGCAGCGAGTGCACGCTCCGGTCGTCCGGCACGGTCCGGCCGGCCGCGACGAGCGCCTGGGCGGCCACCTGACCACCGAAGACGCGCTGGATGCGCTCCTCAGGGCTACGGCCCCGGAAGATGTCGAGCTCGATCTGCTCGAGGTCGAGCAGATCGAGCAGCTCCTTCAGCGCCTCGTTCACGGGGTCCCCTCCTGCGATGGCCTGGCGTCGTACGGCAAGTCTGGACTTGCCGCCTATCTCCTACCAAATGGGACTCGCCTGTCGGCAGGCAGGGTGGACGTCAGAGGGCGTGTCAGGAGCCCGCGGAGCGACACAGGGACAGGACGGCCTCGCCGTAGCGGTCGAGCTTGACGCGGCCGATCCCGGCGATCGACAGCAGCTCCTGCTCGCTCGTCGGCGCCCGCTCGGCGATGGCCTGCAACGTCACGTCCGTGAAGACGACGTACGGCGGGATCTTGGCCTCCTTGGCGGTGGCCGTGCGCCACGCTTTCAGGCTCTCCAGCAGCGCCTCGTCGTAGTCGGCCGGGCAGGAGGCGCACCGGCCCAGCTTCTGCTCGGCCGCCGTCACCAGCGTCTTCGCGCAGATCCGGCAGCTCACCGGCGCCGCCACCTGGCGGCGCTCACGCGTCGCCGTGACGGTCCGGGGCGCCGAGGCGACGCGGCCGGTGAGCCCGTCGAGGAAGCGGGACGGGCGGCGGCTGCGACGCCCGCCGGGAGCGCGGGACAGGGCCCACGACAGCGACAGGTGCCGGCGGGCCCGGGTGACGCCCACGTAGAGGAGGCGGCGTTCCTCCTCGATCTGCTCCGGGGTCTCGGCGAAGATGATCGGGATCATGCCGTCGGTCAGACCCACGAGGAAGACGGCGTCCCACTCCAGGCCCTTGGCGGCGTGCAGGGAGGCCAGCGTGACGCCCTCGACGGGCGGGGCGTGCTGCTCGGCCGCCCGGCGTTCGAGCTCCGTCACGAACCCCGGCAGGTCGGCGCCCTCGGCCGCCATGTCCTCGGCCAGGTCGGCCAGCGCCTTCAGCGACTCCCACTTCTCACGCGCCCGGCCACCGCCCGGCGGCGCGGGGGTCAGGCCGATCCCGGCGAGGATGTGGTGCACCTCCGAGGCCAGCGGCTCGCCGGAGACCGAACGGGCCGCGCCGCGCAGCAGCACGACAGCCTGGCGCACCTCCGGCCGGTCGAAGAAGCGCTCGGCGCCGCGCAGCACGTAGGGGATCTCGGCCTTGGACA
The DNA here is from genome assembly GCF_002850745.1 of Nonomuraea indica. Taxonomy (GTDB): domain Bacteria; phylum Actinomycetota; class Actinomycetes; order Streptosporangiales; family Streptosporangiaceae; genus Nonomuraea; species Nonomuraea indica. The sequence goes on along the minus strand of NZ_KZ559474.1, from coordinate 353,502 downwards.
GAGCCTCCTCGTACGCCTCGGACTGGGCGTTGGTGCGGAACAGCACCGCGATCTCGCGCGAGGGCACGTGCTGGTCGAGCAGCTTCCGGATCGCGCGGGCCACCCCGGCGGCCTCGGCCGGCTCGTCGTCGTACTCGTGGAAAGCAGGCCTGGGGCCGTCGGGACGCTGGGCCACGAGCTCCAGGCGGTGCGGTGAGCGGCCCTTGGCGATGACGAGGTTGGCCAGATCCACCACCTGCGGGGTGGACCGGTAGTCGCGCACCAGCTTGATCACCTTGGCGTCGGGGTGCTCGACGGAGAAGCCCGTCAGGTAACGCGGGGTGGCGCCGGTGAAGGAGTAGATCGTCTGGTTGGGGTCGCCGACCACGCACACGTCGTCGCGCCCGCCGAGCCAGGTGTCGAGCAGCAGCTTCTGCAGCGGGTTGACGTCTTGGTACTCGTCGACGACGAAGTAGCGGTACTGCTGGCGGATCTGCGCCGCGACCTCCTGGTGCTCGGTCATCACCGCGGCGGTCAGCTCCAGGATGGTCTCGAAGTCGACCAGGTGCCGCTCACGCCTGATCCGCTCGTACGCCTCGTAGACCCGGGCCACCTCCTCGGGGGGCGCGGGAGGGTTGCGGTGGTGCTTGGCCGCCGCGGCGACGTAGTCCTCGGGCCCGATCTGGGTGACCTTGGCCCACTCGACCTCGGCGGCGATGTCGCGCAGCTCCGACCTTTCGGAGCTCCTGCGCAGCCGCCGGCAGGCCTCGGCCAGGACGGGCAGCTTCGACTCGATCACCGACGGCGCCTCGCCGCCGATCACGCGCGGCCAGAAGTAGGTGAGCTGGCGCAGCGCCGCCGCGTGGAACGTGCGCGCCTGCACCCCCGGCGCGCCCAGCGCCCGCAGCCGCTGCCTGAGCTCCCCCGCCGCCCGTGTGGTGAATGTCACGGCGAGCACGCTGGGCGCGTCGACGACGCCGCTGCGCACCGCGTACGCGATGCGATGCGTGATCGCCCGCGTCTTGCCGGTGCCCGCACCAGCGAGAACGCAGACCGGGCCGCGCACGGCCTCGGCCACCTCTCGCTGCTCCGGATCCAGGCCGGACAGGACGTCGTCCACGCTGCTCACCTGTCAATCCTCCCAGCCGGTGGCGGTAGAGGTCTCCATTCTGGCAACATGCCGCCCGTCGTCCGTTCATCGTCATCGAGATGCAAAGAACTGGTCTCTTCCCTCACAATGGGGCCGACCATGTGCATGGGGGAAAGGGAGGCCGTGCGTACTGCGGTTTTCGTCGGCGCGCTCGCGCTCGCTGCCGTCGCGCTCACACCGTCGGCTGCTCAGGCGGTGCGGAACCCCACTCCGCCTCCGGTCGTCACGGACACCACCGACCCCTACAACACCGGCCTGTCGTCCGAGACGATCTCCTACGGCTCCCACCGGCGCCAGGAGATGGACGTCTCCTGGACCCCCGACGGCACCGACCGGCCCGGCGTGTTCCTCGTCCACGGCGGCTGGTGGTCCAGCGGTGACAAGAAGTACATGACCTCGATCGCCCGCGGCTACGCCGAGCAGGGCTACACGGTCTTCAACCTCAACTACCGGCTGTCCGGCCAGGCCGCCTGGCCGGCGCAGCGCACCGACGTGCTGGCCGCCATCGCGCTGGCCAAGAAGCACGCGGCGCGCTGGGCGTTCGACCCGAAGAACTTCGTCGTGGTGGGCTTCTCCGCGGGCGGCCACATCGCCGCCTCGGTCGGCACGTACGGCAACGGCATCGCCGGGCTGAGGGGCGTCGTCGGGCTCTCCCCGATCATCTCTCCGCTGCGGGCCTACTCCGACGGGCTGGCCACCAAGGACGCCTACAAGCGCAAGCTGCGCGCGTCGGCCGTCAAGCTGGCCGGCGGCTGCACCCCCAAGGGCAAGTGCTCGCGGGTGTGGGCGAGCATGGAGGTCGCCTGGCACGCCAGCCCCAAGGACGCCCCGATGCTGACCGTCCACTCGCAGGACGAGTTCGTGCCACCGGTGCAGAGCCAGCCGCTCAAGCAGATGCTCGGCCAGGTGGGCGTCCCGGTGACGGTCCTCACGGTCGCGGGCACCGCGCACAGCGCGCCGCTCTACCGCGACCCGGCCGTGCTGGAGGCCGTACAGCAGTGGATCGCCGAGCGCATTGCCCAGGAATGACCCGAGCCTTGTCCGGTGTTGAACCGAGCGCCTGTCTGTCCGGTCTGGAAGGATGTCCCGCCATGGCGCTCACGGTCTACAGCACCACGTGGTGCGGTCCCTGCAAGCGGTTGAAGTCGCAGCTCACCCGCGAGGGCATCAGCTACCGGGACGTCGACATCGAGCGCGACCCGGCCGCGGCGGAGTTCGTGATGAGCGTCAACAACGGCAACCAGGTGGTGCCGACGGTGGTGATCGAGACGCCGGGCGGACGGGTGGTCCGCACAAACCCGTCGGCCCGCGAGGTCAAGGCGCTGCTCGGCGCCTCCTGAGCCGGGCTTCGGCCCCCACCGCCTCCAGGGCGGCGGGGGCCGGCCTGTGCTCAGGTGTCCGCTAGAGGGCCTTCTTCTGCACGCTCGCGCTCACCGGGTAGGGGTAGGTGGACGGGCAGTCCCGGAAGCTCGTATATCCGCCGCTCGGCGTGACCGACTCCCAGGGGCCGTAGACGGTGGTCCGCTTGTCGAAATCGTTGGCGCACACCACCGCGACCCGCGCATAGCCGTAGCCGGCGGTGCACCCACCCTCACCGCCCGACTCCGTGGTGTTGGACCAGCAGTTGTAGGGCGGGGCCGGACTGGCGGAAGCGGCGCCGGTCAGCGCGGGGCTCGCCAGTGCCGCCAGGACCGCGGCGGAGAAGGTAACAGCGGACAGAACGCGCATGCACACTGCCTTTCATCGGAGCTGGTTCGCTGGATCGCGGTTGCGGCGGCCCTTTCTCGATGGCCGCCGGAGAAAACCGTGTCATGATCGGCACGAGGTTCCAACGCCTTTCAGCCCAGCCCGAAAGGCCCACGTCAGCCGCCTGCCAGGACTGGCGCGGACTCCCTGACCGGCGCTTCCTCCTGTCACCGGGAGGGCGCCCTGGGCCGACGGCGCCAGGCGGGCCCTGGAAACGAGAGCCCGGTCGTGTGAAGATCATGTGGTGTGTTCCGCATAGTGTTCGCCGAGACGGATCTGCGCCGCATCACGGTGGCTCCGGGGCCGAGCGCCGTGTACGAGGCGGCCCTCAGCGTGCGGCTGTCCCGCATCGCCCCCGGCGGTGGGAGACGGTGGCGGCCGCCTGGGGCGCGGCACCTGCAGGAGCGGAGGAAGGGCGGCCTGGAGGCCCGGGCCGGCCTGCTGTCGGAGCTGGTCCGTGCTGACGGGTTCGTGCCCGACTTCCTGCTGCAGCCGGACGCTCACGATTTCGACGGCGGGCTCGAGCGGATCAGGCAGACTCCCGTCGAACAACTCGCCGTGGATCTGAGCCCGCTGCCCTTCTTCGGCCGTCCGAGTCGCTCCTTGCTGGACCTGCTGTCGGGGACCGTCGCGGCACGACAGCGGCTCACCGACGACATGCGGGGCTACTTCACCTCGTCGCTGGCCCCCTTGTGGTCCGAGGTGCAGGCCGGCGCGGCCGCCGACCGCTCGCTGCGGACCGAGACCCTGCTCCGCGGCGGAGTCGACGCCCTGCTCGCCACGCTGAACGTCGGCTGGCACTGGGATCCTCCCGTGCTGCGCATCCCGTCGCGCTCCTCGTACGAGGTGCCGCTGTGCGGGCGGGGACTGCTGCTCGTTCCGTCGTACTTCGCCCCGGCGCCGATGCTCGGGTACCCGGCCGACGGGCCGGTCACGCTGGTGTATCCCATGGGCCACGCGGACCGCCCGTCGTGTTCAGCGGACGCCCTGGGCCCCCTGCTGGGCCGGACCCGAGCGGCGGTCATGGCCGCGTTACGCGATCCGGCGACGACCACCGCCCTGGCGGAGCGGGTGGGGATCTCGCTCGCCTCGGCCAGCCAGCACGCCACCGTGTTGCGCAACGCCGGCCTGATCTCGACGATCCGGATCGGCGGGGCCGTCATGCACACGATCACCCCGTTGGGAACGGCCCTCCTGCGAGGCGATACGGCCGTCCGGTGAGGACGGCTCGGCAGGGCGGCATGGTGCCGGCCCTGCCGCCGACGACGGACGCGACGCCGGCCTGCCGCTCCGCAGGCGTTGGCAGCGAAGCTGAACGTTCGGTTAGTATGCTGTTCATGCGTTCAGCAGATCTCACTGCTCGTGCACGGATCAGAGACGCCGCGATCGACCTGTTCGGCCGCGAGGGCGTCAACCGGGTCAGCGTGCGCGCCATCGCCGCGCAAGCAGGGGTTTCCCCCGCCCTGGTCCTGCACCACTTCGACTCCAAGGAAGGGCTGCGCAAGGCCTGCGACGCCCACCTCGTGGAGGTTCTGCGCGGCGACGGCGGCGCGGCCGACCTGGGCGACACCGCGAAGCTCGCGGCGACGCTCGACGCGCCCGAGCTCAGACGCTATCTCGCCCGCGCCTTCCTCGACGGCTCACCCGAGGCCTCCACGCTGTTCGACGAGATGGTCGAGGTCAGCGAGGGGTGGCTCGGCCGTGGCACCGCCGAAGGATGGGTCCACCACACAGAAGATCCGCACACCCGGGCGGCCCTCTACGTCAGCTGGCTGCTCGCGCCCCTCCTGCTGCACGAGCACGTGTCCAGGGTGCTCGGCGTGACGGATCCGGCCGAGACCAACGCCGCGCTGCGTATCTCCCGGACGGCCGTCGAGATCCTCACCAAGGGCGTGTTCGCCGACGAAACAGTCCTGTCGGCCATGGACAACGTCAGGAAGGGCCGGCCGTGAAGGACCTGGCCCCCGGCTCGGCAAGCCCCCGGCCACGAGCCACGTCACGTCGGATCAGCATCCGAGAGAGGCACCTGTCATGAACATCGCCGCCACGATCATGGCGCGCAAGGCGAGGTTGGCGCCGGCCGAGACCACAGACGTCACCGTCGAGAAGGACCTGCGCATCCCGACTCCGGACGGCATCGTGCTGCTGGCCGACCACTACGCGCCCCAAGGGCTCGGCAACCGGCCGACCATCCTGATCCGCTCCGTCTACACCGACCGGACCAAGGGCGGCTTCATCGGCCGCCTGATCGCCGAACGCGGCTTCCACGTCGTGATCGTCAGCGGCCGGGGAACCTGCGGCTCCGGAGGAGCGCTCACCCCGTTCGTCTCCGAACGCGACGACGGCCGGGCCGTCCTCGCCTGGCTGCGCGACCAGCCGTGGTCCACCGGGAAGCTGGGCACCTTCGGGCAGAGCTACAACGGCTACACGCAGTGGGCCATCGCCGCCGAGGCCGGACCCGAGCTGCAGGCCATGACCACCTCACTGATCGGATCCAACGCCTACGACCTCCTCTATCCCGGCGGCGCCCTGGCCCTCGAACTGTGCCTCGGCTGGATCACCATGGTCGCCAACCAGGAGAAGCCGGTCGTCGCCTACCTGTCCACCGTGGCACGCGGCGGGAAGAAGAGGGCACAGGCCGCCCGTCGGCTCCCGCTGACCGAAGCGGACACCATCGCCATCGGCGCCACGGCACCGCACTGGCGCGACTGGATCGACCACCCCCACGCCGACGACCCGTGGTGGGCGCGCGCCGATCACAGCACGACGGTGGCGCAGGTGACCGCCCCCAACCACCTGATCAGCGGATGGGACGACATCGCGCTCCCGGGCCTGGTCCGCGACTACCGCGCGCTGCAGCAGGCGGGACGCGAGCCGTACCTGACCATCGGACCATGGCAGCACTGGGACGCCGAACTGTCACTGACCACCCTGCGGGAAAGCATCACCTGGCTGCGCGCCCACCTGCTGAACGATCGGCGACAACTGCGCCAGGCGCCGGTGCGGCTCTACGTCACAGGCGCGCGGGAGTGGCGCGACCTGGAGGTCTATCCGCCCGCCGAAGCACGACCGCAGCGCCTCCACCTCCACCCCGACGGCGGCCTGGCCCCCGGCCTGCCCGCGCAGTCCACACCCGACCGTTACCGCTTCGACCCCGCGGACCCGACCCCCGCCGTGGCCGGCATGTCACGCCTCATCGGCATCCCCCGCAAGACCGGTGACGGTGTCCTGGCCAGGCGCGACGACGTCCTCACCTACACGAGCGATCCGTTACCGGCCGACCTGGAGGTCATCGGCATCCCCTCCGCCGAGCTGCACGTCACCTCCAGCCTCGCTCACACGGACTTCTACGTGCGCATCAGCGACGTGGCCCCCGCCGGCGCGATCACGCACGTGTCGGACGCACTGCGGCGTCTGATCGCCGACCAGCCGATCGACGAGATGGTGGAGATCGAACTGGCGCCCGTCGCCCACCGGTTCGAACGCGGCCATCACATCCGCGTGCAGGTCACCAGCGGGGCCTATCCCCGCTGGGACCGCAACCTGGGCACCGGCCAGCCACCTGCCACCGCGATCACCATGCGCACGGCCGACCAGCAACTCCACCACACCCCCACCCGCCCGTCCGCCGTCATACTGCCGGTCGTCCCACCCACGGCGACACAGCCGTGAAGGGACGCTGACCGCGGTCCCGCTCCGGCCACCGGCCGGGCGCCCCCGAACGCCCGGCCGGCAACCTGCGCCACCGGAGTCACCCCGGCGGGAACTGGCCGTTCTTCGCCACCGGCACACCCAGCTGAACCGCGGCCGTGAGCGTCGCCCGCTCCAGCGGCAGCGCGCCCAGCACCGGGTTCAGGTGCCGCAGGCTCAACGTCACCGGCGCCATCGGCGCGGCCACCACGTCGAACTTCTCCAGATCCGCCCAACGCACCACTCGCACCACCTCGGGCGGGATGACGTCGCCGCCCTTGTGCATCGGCACGCACAGCTGGCGGGCATCGGTCACCCGCACCGTCGCTGCGGGGATCTGCCCCGTCAGCACCGGGTTGAGCTGCCTGAGGTTGAGCGCCCGGTTCATCGGCGCGTTCGGGGTGATCCCGTAGCACAGCAGATCGAGGTGCCGCACCAGCTGCATCACCTCGGCGGGCGGCGCCACACCGTTCTTGGCGACCGGCACGCACAGCTGCTCCGCCCGGCCCAGCACGACCTCCGTGCGCGGCAGGTCCTGCAGCACCGGATTGAGATGGGCGAGCCCCAGCGCCTTGCCCGACGCCGGGGTGACGACCCGGTAACAGGCCAGGTCGACGAACCTGACGAAGTCCAGCACGCCCGGCGGCGGGATCACGTTGTTCTTGGCGACGGGCACGCACAACTGCTCACGCGCGCCCAGGGTGACCTGCTCGGGCGGCAGACCGTCGAGGACCGGGTTGAGGTGCCGCAGCGCCAGACCGACGGCCGGCGGCTGGTACGGGTCGGTCCTGAAGCACTCGAGATCGAGGTACGAGACGAAGTCCTTCGGCGCGGGCAGCGCCAGCGCGGTGGCCGGCGGCGCGGCGAGAAACGCCACTGCGGCAATTCCCAGAGCCATGGACAACATGCGCCGGATCATCGGCCGGACGCGCCGGGGCCCGCTGACGGGTCGGTCCACCGTTCCTCCATCGGTCATGGATTCCTCCTGGTCACCCTCACTTTCTGCGCGCCCTGCGACCTTGACAAGGTTAGTGTTTTGCTTTTCTTTCTTTCTCTGTTGATGCCCGGCGATATGTGTCGCCCATAACCATTCCGAGAACCGCCGGCGTGTTTTCCAGTGCATTCGCAAACCAGGAATTCGGGCGGTTTCGGGTGGTGCGGTTTTCCGGGCCTCCACGCCTCGTTCACGGCACCGAGGGCTGTGTGAGGGGTCACCAGTCGCCGGTGAGAGGGGCGCCGTACCAGGTCTCGATGAGGCGGCGGGCGATGGAGACCGGGGGTGGCAGGCGCACGTCGCCGGAGGCGAGGGCGGCGGTGAGGTCGGCGCGGGAGAACCAGCGGGCCTCGGCGATCTCGTCGGCGTCGGGGACGATGGTGGTGGTGACGGCGTCGGCGAAGAAGCCGAGCATGAGGCTGCGCGGGAAGGGCCACGGCTGGCTGCCGAGATAGCGCGGGTTGGTGACGGCGACGCCGACCTCCTCGGCCACCTCCCTGATCACCGCGTGCTCCAGCGACTCGCCGGGCTCGACGAAGCCGGCCAGGATCGACATGCGGCCCTGCGGCCACTGGGGGCCGCGGGCGAGCAGGCAGCGGTCGTCCTGGTCGCGGACGAGCATGATGACGGCCGGGTCGACGCGCGGGAAGTGCTGGCTGGCGTCGATCGGACAGACCCGGATGTGGCCGCCGGCCCGGACCTCGGTGCGTGCGCCGCAGCGGGGGCAGAACTCGTGGGTGGCGTGCCAGGCCTCCAGCGCCACCGCGTAGACGAGCAGGCCGGCGTCGCGGTCGCCGAGCAGGCCGCCGACCTGGCGCAGCCCCGCGGCGACGGTGACGTCCTCGGGGGCGTCGTGCAGGCTCATGGGGACCGTGACGCGCCCGTTGGCGCCCGGGTCGGCCTCGCCCGGCGTGGGCACGGGCAGCGGGGCTGCCACGGCGAAGTAGGCCACCTCGCCCTCCACGCCGAGAAGGTAGCGCTCGCCGGGTGGCGCCTCGGCGGTGCCGAACAGCTCCGCGCGCACCTCGTCGCCGACCCGCCTGACGAGTGTCCGGCCCTCGTGGATGACGAGGGCGCGGGTGGTGGGCGCCGCCCAGGCCCGCTGGAGCCAGTCGGCGTCGGCGCGCAGCGCCGCGGACCGGTCGATCGTCCCGCGCGCCAGGAGCAGCGGCCCCATGAGTTGCTCTTCCGCCCTCGTGCGCACGCGCCCACCCTTCCCCGAATCCCATGTCATCCTATGGCCCCGGAGTTCGCGCGGGACCAGGGACGGATTGCCGCGTCCTGGCCCGGGGGTGATCGCGAACGGGCTAGGATCACATGGTTAGGTAAGCCTAACCTGATCATGCTTCGGGGGTGCCACGCGTTGCGGCTGTACCTGACCGCGCTCAAACCGACCGACTCGGTGACCGACGGGTTCCTTCCGGCCGCCCGCGCGCTGGGCTGCGAGGTCACGATCCTCACCGACCGGCCGGAGCGGCATCCCGGCGCCGTCGGCTGCGACGTGCGCGACCCGCGCGCGCTCATCGACACGGTCGCCTCCCTCGGCCGGCCCGCCGCGATCTTCTCCAACTCCGACCACCTGCAGGTGGAGACCGCGCTCGCGGCGGACTACTTCGGGCTCCCGGGCAAGGACTGGCGGGCCTGCCTGGCGGCCAAGAACAAGTTCCTGACCCGCCGGGCCCTGGCCGAGGCCGGGGTCGAGCGGGTCTGGTCGGTACGGCTGGCGCCCGGCGACCCGGTGCCGGACGGCGTCCCGTACCCGGTGGTGGTCAAGCCGCGCGAAGGGGTGGCCAGCGAGGACGTCGTGCTGGTCGAGGAGGACCTGCCCCGGGCGGTGGCCGGGATCAGGCGGCGGCGGCCCGGCGAGGCGCTGGTCGTGGAGGAGTACCTGGAGGGACCGCTGCGCACGCTGGAGACGCTGGGCGACGCGTCGGCGACGCGGGTGCTGGGCGGGTTCGCGACCACGCTGGGCCCGCTGCCGCACTTCGTGGAGGAGCGGCTCGACTGGTCGCCGGACGGGCCGCACGACCACGTGCTGGCCGCGCTGGCGGCGCTCGGCGTGGGGTTCGGGGCGTGCCACACCGAGTACGTGCTGACGCCGGCCGGGCCGCGGATCGTGGAGGTGAACTACCGGGTGATCGGCGACCACTGCGACTTCCTCCTGGCCGACCTGCTCGGGGTGCCGTTGTTCGAGTGGATCCTGCTGGCGCACCTCGGCGAGCCGGTGCCCGACGTGCCCGGCGCGGCGGGGCACGGCAGCGCGGTGAGCCTGGTCGCCGACCGCTCCGGCACGATCACCGAGGCCCCGGCGGCGGAGGCGGTGACGCGGGACGGCGTGCGGCTGTGGCACCGGCCGCTGCGCGCGGTGGGCGAGGTGGTGGAGCGGACCCACACCAACCGCGACTACCTGGGCGTGATCCGCGCGGTGGGGCCCGACCGCGACCGGGTGGAGGCGGCCGTCGCCGGCTACCGGGCGGCCAGACCCTGGGTGATCGGATGAGTCCTCGGGAGGCGTACCTCGCGGCGCGGGTGCTGGACGCGCTGCTGCGCGAGGACTACGGCCGGCTGTCGGACCGGGTCAGCCGCGGCCGCGACGGGGTCGGGCTGGTGCTGGCCGGCGGCCGGACGGTGCGGCTGGCGCCGGGCGGGCTGTTCCAGGACTTCGTGGTGGCCACGGGCGAACGGCTGGCGTTGCGCGAGGTGCTCGCCACCCTGGCCGAGGTGGCCGATCCGGCCGACGCCGAAGGGGTGGCGGCCTTCGGTGAGGAGTGCGCGCAGGCGTTGCGCGCCTGGGAACTGCACGACGACCGGGCGGCGGCGGTGCTCGCCGGCGGGCCCTCGTACGAGACGCTGGCCGCGTTCGCCGACCATCCGGTGTACCCGACGGCCCGTGCCCGGCTGGGCCTGACGGAGGGCGAGCTGCTGGCCTACGCGCCGGAGTTCGCGCCGTCGTTCGAGCTGCGGTGGGCCGCCGTGCCGCGCGCGATGCTGCGTGCGGGCTCGGCCGAGCTGCCGGCCGACGTCGCGCCGCCCGACCTGGCGGTGGGCGCGGACGAGACGCTGTTCCCGGTGCATCCGCTGGCCGCCGGGGAGGTGGCGGGGATCGACGGGGTACGGCTGCTGGACGCGACCCGCGTGACAGTACGGCCGACGCTGTCGATGCGGACCGTGGAGGTGACCCCGCGCGCGCACCTGAAACTTCCGCTGCCGACCAGCACGCTGGGGGCGCGCAACCGCCGGTCGATCAGGCCGGGCACGCTGGAGGACGGCGCCCGCGCCGAGTCGCTGCTGCGCCGGCTCGCCGATCCCGGCGTGCTGGTGGCCGGTGAGCAGACGTACGCGCACGCCGGGCACGAGTACCTGGCGTGGATGGTGCGACGGCTGCCGGAGGGCGTCATCGTGCCGGTGGCCGCGCTGAACGCCCCCGGGGTGCTCCGCGGGCTGGGCGACGTGCCGGGCGTTGACCCAGTGCCGGGCGGTGAGCCGGGCGGCGTGCTGGCCGGCTACCTGCGCGTGCTGCTGCGGTGGAACGTGCGGCTGTTCGTCAGGTACGGCGTGGCGCTGGAGGCCCACCAGCAGAACCTCGCGCTGGTCTTCCACGACGGGACCATGAGGCTCCTGATCAAGGACAACGACGGCCTGCTCGCCTCCCCCGCGAGGCTGGCCGCGGCCGGGATCGAGGTGCCGGCCTTCGCCGACGAGCGGATGCTGACCGACGACCCGCACGCGCTGGCCGACGTGTTCGTGACCATCACCCTGCACCTGGCCGCCGCGGCGGTGGCGTTCGGCGCGCTGCCGTACCGCCAGGCCGCCGCCCTGGTGCGCGCCACGCTGGCCGAGGCCCTGGACGAGTACGGCGACGACCCGATGGCCAGGCTGCTGCGGGCCAGGACGCTGGAGGCGGCCCGGCTCACCGGCAAGTCGATGATCACCGCCGGGACGCTGGTGGCCAAGGAGCGGACAGGCGCGCGGGACGTCAACAAGTTCTACGGCACCAGCGGGCCCAACTACCTGAGGAGAGCTTGAATGCACGGTCTGGTCCTCGACGCGCCGGGGTCGCCGGCTGAGGAGGCGACGCTGGCGGCCCTGCTCCGCTGCTGCGTGCGGGAGGTGGCCGGGCCGCGCGGGCTGGTGTGGCCGGCGCCGCCGTACGTGCTGCTGCGGGTGGGCGGCGTGCTGCTGCGGGCGCGTACGCGTGGCGGCGCGGCGCTGCGCCTCGACGGGCCGCCGGAGCGGCTGGAGGCCGGCTTGTGGCGCCCGCTGACGTCGGACGAGCTGGTCCGGCTGGTGGAGCTGGAGCTGTCCGCGGCGGGCGGCAACGAGGAGTTCGCCGGGCAGGTGGCCGCCAGCAGGGAGGCGGTGGCGGCGATCCTCCGGGCGCGGGCCGCAGCGGCGCCGCCGGCCGACCCGTGGCTGGCCTCGGAGCAGGCCCTGGTGTTCGGGCACCCGTTCCATCCCAGCCCGAAGGCGCGTGGTGGTGACCGCTGGCTGCGCTACGCGCCGGAGGCGCACGCCGAGTTCCCCGTGCGGCTGCTCGGGGTGCGCGCCGACGTGCTGGCCGAGGAGGGCGACGCGTCAGCCCTGGACCTGCTGGGTGAGGCGCCGCCGGGCTACCGGCTGCTGCCCGCGCATCCGTGGCAGCTCGACCTGCTGCGCCCGGCGCTGGGCGACGAGCTGGTCGATCTGGGCGACGGGCCGCCGGTGGCGCCGACGTCGTCGGTGCGCACGGTGTACGCGCCGACGGCGGGGGTGTGCCTGAAGTTCAGCCTGGACGTGCGGATCACCAACTGCGTGCGCAAGAACGCCTGGTACGAGCTGGCCGGAGCGGTGGAGCTGACGGCGCGGCTCGGGCCGGTGGTCAAGGAGGTGGCGAGCAGGTTCCCCGGCACGCGGTGGCTGGCCGAGCCGGGCTACCGCTCGGCGCGCCTCGGGACGCGGCTGCTGGAGGGGCTGGGGGTGATCGTCCGTGAGAGCCCGTGGTCGGTGTGCTCCCCCGGCGTCGTGCCGGTCCTGGCGGGCGCGCTGGCCGCCGACGGTGCCGCCCGGCGTGACCCGCTCGGCTGGTGGAGCGCGTACGTGTCGGCGGTGGCGCCGCCCGTGCTGGAGCTGTTCTTCGCGCACGGCGTGATCCTGGAGCCCCACCTGCAGAACGTCCTGATCGGCCTGGACGGCGACGGCATGCCGCGCGAGGCGGTCTTCCGCGACCTGGAGGGCACCAAGCTGGTCGCCGGCCGGCACGACCTCGCCGGGGTGCCGGAGCGGGTGGCGCGGGCGATGACGTACGACGCCGAACGCGGCTGGGCCCGGGTGGTCTACTGCCTGCTCGTCAACCACCTCACCGAGATCGCGGCCACGGTGGCGGCGCCCGGCGGCGACGAGGTGCTGCGCGAGCTGTGGCGGGCCGCCCGCGACATCCTGGACCGGCAGGCCGGCGAGCTCGGCCGGCCGGAGCCGCTCTCGGACCTGCTGGCCGGAGCGCCGCTGCCCGCCAAGGCGAACCTGGGGGTGCGCTGGGCCCGCGCCGCCGACCGGGCGGCCGGCTACGTGCCGATCGCGAACCCCCTCGCATGATCACGCCCACCGTGCGGGACGCGGCCCCGCGGCTCGGCGACGTGCCCGCCTACCTGTACGACCTGGCCGCCCTGGACGCCCACGCCGCCGCGGTGCGACGGGCGCTGCCGGAGGTCGAGCTGTACTACGCGGTCAAGGCCAACCCGGACCCGGAGCTGCTTCGGGTGCTGGAGCCGTACGTGGACGGGTTCGAGGTGTCGTCGGCCGGCGAGCACGCCCACGTGACGGCGCTGTTCCCCGGCGGGCGGCTGGCCCTGGCGGGGCCCGGCAAGACCGACGCGGAGCTGCGCCTGCCGCACCACCGCGTCCACGTCGAGTCGCCGAACGAGCTGCGGCGCCTGCTGGCCACCGGCCTGGAGGCCGACGTGCTGCTGCGGATCAACCCGGGTCTGCCGGTCGAGGGGGCGGCGCTGACGATGAGCGGCCCGTTCGGCATGGACGAGGCGGGGGTGGCCGAGTGCCTGCCGCTCTTCACCGCGCGGGTGCGGTTGCGCGGCCTGCACGCGCACCTGGCGAGCGGCCTGGACGCGCCCGCCCTGCTCCGCCTGGCCGAGCGGCTGCTGGACACCCCGCACGACGAGGTCAACCTGGGCGGCGGCATGGCCGTGTCCTACACGGCGCCGGACGACGTCTTCGACTGGGCCGGATACGGCCGGGGCCTGGCCCGGCTGCGCCGCCCGGGGCAGCGGGTGCGGATCGAGCCGGGGCGGGCGCTGACGGCCTACTGCGGCTCGTACGTGACCCGGGTGGTGGACGTGAAGCGGGTGCGCGGCGCGGCGTTCGCGATCCTCCTGGGTGGTACCCACCATCTGCGCACGCCGGTCGCCAAGGGGCACGACCAGCCGTTCGCGGTGCTGCCGACGGGTGACGGGCCGGGGGTGGCGGACGAGCCGGTCACGCTCGTCGGGCAGCTGTGCACCCCCAAGGACGTCTTCGCCCGTGACGTCGTGACCTCGGTGCGGGTGGGGGACACGGTGGTCTTCGCGATGGCCGGCGCCTACGCCTGGAACATCTCCCACCACGAGTTCCTCATGCACCCCCGTCCGAGCTTCCACCACCTGCGGGGGTGACCGGCGCCTGGTTCACCGGCACCGACTCGACGAGCGCCACCAGGCCGTCGGCGTCGAGCAGGTCCACGGGGCGGACGGTCCGGTTGGCGCGCACGTAGTGGAAGGCGGCGCTGACGCGGTCGAGCGGCACGCCCGCCAGGTGCGACCAGGCCAGCCGGTAGGCGGCCAGCTGCACGGAGGCGGCCCGCGCGGCCTTGCCCGTGGGCGGCTCGCCGGTCTTCCAGTCGACGACCTCGTAGCGGCCGCCGGGCAGCTCGAAGACCGCGTCCATCCGGCCGCGCACCAGCCGGTCGGCGATCATGGTCTCGAACGGGACCTCCAGGTCGAGCGGCCGGCGTTCGGCCCATTCGCTCTCCTCGAAGCGTTCCTGCAGCTCCGCGAGCCGCACGTCGGCCTCCTCGATCTCGTCGACGAGGTCGAGGTCGAAGTCGTCGAGCAGCCGCTGCTGGTCCCAGCGCGTCTCCAGCCACTTGTGGAAGGAGGTGCCGCGGCGCGCCAGCGGAGCCGGCTTGACCGGGACCGGGCGGCGGATCCTGCGGGCCAGCTCGCGGGCGTCGGCGGCCAGCGTGACCAGCGACGACACGGTCAGCTTCGACGGCAGCTCGACGATCGTGCCGGTGCGCCGCCGGTGCTGCTCGCGCTCGCGCAGCAGCAGGTCGGTGTCACGCTCCCAGGCGCGGATGCGCTCCTCCTCGAACGCGCGCACCGGCTCGTCGTCGGCGGCGGCGGCCAGGGTGCCCGCCAGCGCGTCCTCGACCAGGCGGGCGCCGTCGAGGACCGACTCGTAGCGCAGCCCCTCGGGCGTGACCGGCCAGACGGCCTCGGCGGGCTCGGCCAGCAGCGGGTTGGTCTCCCCCTCGCGCGGCTCGGGCGCCCAGAAGGCCACCTTGTCGGCGCTGTCGCGGATCTCCAGCAGGAAGTCGGACGGCTCCAGCGGCCTGGACGCGCTGCCCCAGCGGAAGCCGGAGGCGATGAGGTGGTAGTGGGCCCGGGTGACCGCCACGTACGCCAGTCGCCGTTCCTCCATCAGGTCGCGTTCACGGCAGCTCTCGTCGAACGCGGCCAGCTCCTCCTTGGTCAGCCCCGTCAGCCGCGGCAGGTCGGCGACGTCGCCGCGCAGCGGGTAGGGCAGCTTGCGCGGGTTGTCGGTCCAGCGGCTGTTGGTCACCGGCGTGGCCGGGAACATGCTGCCGGTGGCGATCGTGCCCTTGGAGCTGATGAGCTGCGACAGGCCCGGCACGACCACGACGGGCCACTCCAGGCCCTTGGAGGCGTGCACGGTCATGAGCTTGACGCTGTTGCTCTCACCGACCCGGCCGGCCTCCAGCCCGAACTCCTCGCTCTCGGCCGCCTGCAGGTAGGCGAGGAACGCCCCGAGCGTCGGGTCCTCGGAGTCGCCGGCGAAGCGGGAGGCCGCGTCGAGGAACGCGTCGAGGTCGGCCCGGGCCGCGAACGCGCTGACCGTGCCGCCGCGCGCCGCCACCTCGATGTCGAGGCCCAGCCGCCGCTCCACCTCGGTGATCAGGTCGGGGAGCGGCTGGGCGGTGTGCGCGCGGAGCTGGCGCAGCTCGTACGCCAGGCTGACCAGCCGGGTGCGGGCCAGCGGCGAGAACGCCTCCAGCCACTCCTGCCGGTCGGGCAGCTCGTCGAGCGCGTCGACCAGGCTGCCGCGCTCCTCGGCGAGGTCGGCGACCACCTGGTCGAGCGGGTCGCGCTCGTGGCGGCTCTCGCGGGCCTCGCGGGTCAGCTCCCTGGCGTACTCACCGAGCACCCGCAGATCGGCCGGTCCGATCCGCCAGCGCGGGCCGGCCAGCAGCCGGGCCAGGGCGTCGCCGGCCGTCGGGTCGTAGAGCACGCGCAGGGTGGCCACGATGTCGCTCACCTCGGGCACGGTGAGCAGGCCGCCCAGGCCCACCACCTCGACCGGGATGTCGCGCTCCTCCAGCGCCCTGCGCAGGGCCGGGAACTGCGACCGCTTGCGCGCCAGGATCGCGACGTCCTGGGGCTGCAGCGCGGGTGTCTTCTTGCGTTCGCCCTCGCCCCAGGGCAGGCCGTCGGGCGCCACCTCCTGGCCGAGCATCCTGGCCAGGCCGTCGGCGATCCAGCGCGCCTCGTCCTCGGCCGTCTCGTGGAAGGCGCAGGTGACACGGCCCCGGTCCACCCGGTTGGGCCCGGGAACGAGCACGGGCACCTCGCGGGCCTCCATGCGCAGCGGGAGCTGCACGCGGGCGGCCACGTCGAGGACCCGGTCGCCGTTGCGGAAGCTGACGCTGAGCTGCCGCACCGGCGCCGGGTCGCCGGCGCGGGTCCGGAAGTCGGTGGGGAAGCGGCGCAGGTTGCCGGCCGAGGCGCCGCGCCAGCCGTAGATCGACTGGCAGGGGTCGCCCACGGCGGTGACCGGGTGGCCGTTGCCGTACAGGCTCTTCAGCAGCACGAGCTGGGCGTGGCTGGTGTCCTGGTACTCGTCGAGCAGCACCACGGAGAAGCGCGACCGCTCGATCTCGCCGACCTCCTTGTGGCCCGCGGCGATCCGCGCGGCGAGAGCCATCTGGTCGCCGTAGTCGATGACCTCGCGGGCGCGCTTCAGCCGTTCGTACGCCTCCACCAGCGGCAGCAGCTCCTCCCTGGCCGCCTGGACGGTGAGCGGGCGGCGCTGGGCGAGCGTGGTGCGGCCGGTGAGCCGCCCGTGCAGGCCGTCCAGCCACTCGCCCACCCGGCGCACGTCGGCGGCGGTGCGCAGGTGCTCCGACAGCTCGCCGGCGAGCTCGAGCACGGCCGCGGTGACCGACGGCGGGCCCAGCTCGACGCGGTCCATCGGCCCGTCGTACCCGGCCACCACCCGGGAGGCGAGCTGCCACGACACCGCGGGGGTGACCAGGCGCATGGTCGGCTCCAGCGCCTCGCGCAGCGCGTGGTCGGTGACCAGGCGGGCGGCGTAGGCGTGGTAGGTGGAGACTGTCGGCTCGTCGTCGAGCAGCTCCGGCTCGACCAGGCCGGCCTCGGCGAGGCCGGTGAGCCGCTCGCGGACGCGGTTGGCCAGCTCGGCGGCCGCCTTGCGGGTGAACGTCAGGCCGAGCACGTTCGCCGGCCGGACCAGGCCGCGCGCCACCAGCCAGACGACCCGGCCGGCCATGGTCTCGCTCTTGCCTGAGCCGGCGCCGGCCATGACGACCATGGGTTCGAGGGGCGACTGGATGACGTCGGCCTGCTCGGGGGTGGGCGGCAGGATGCCGAGCTTGCCGGCCAGGTCGGCGGGGGTCAGCACACCTGGCCCCCGCTGTCGTTGACCGGGCAGCTCGCCTTTGCGGCGCAGGTGCGGCAGCCGTCGTTGGCCTTGGCCTGGAAGAAGGGGCCGGACATGCCGATCGCGACCGTGTCGACGAGGTCGCGAGCCCAGCCGGGGTTCGGGTCGTCGGCGAGGGCGCCCTGGCGCTGCTCCAGCGCGTCGTTGCGGCCGGCCGCCTTACCGAGCTGGACGAGGGCGGCGCCGCCCGGCTCGGTCATGCCGTGCCGGGCGAACGCGCCGAGCACGGCCGCGAGCTGGTAGACGCCGAGCTGGGGGTGGCGGTCCAGCTCGCCCGCCCTGGGCTTGGAGCCGCCGGTCTTGAGGTCGATGATCACGGCGCGGCCCTCGGAGTCGCGCTCGACCCGGTCGACGCGGCCCTTGATCTGCACGCCGTCGCCCACCATGGCGGTGAAGCCCTCCTCCAGGGCGACCAGCTCGCGGGGGTTCTCCTTGTGCCAGCGCACGAACTTGGCGATCATCTGCTCGGCGACCTGGCGTTGCTTGCGGTTGAACCAGACGCCGCCGAAGTCGAGCTCGTTCCAGATCTCGTCCAGGCGCCTGCCGAGCAGGTCCTCGCTGGGCAGGTCGGTGGCGGCGAGCACGGCGAGCGCGTGGATGATCGTGCCGAGTCCCTGGGCCGAACTGGTGCCGCCGGCGCCGACGGCCGTCTCCAGCAGCCAGCGCAGGCCGCACTTGGTGAAGCTCTCCACGGCCGACGGCGAGATGCTGACCGTGTCGTCCGGCCAGCTCAGCGGGCGGTCGTCGGTCATCGGGGTCAGGGCGTACCACTCGTTGGGGTGGGCGCCCTGGACGCCCGCGGCGGCGAGCCGGGCGAGGTGCCTGGCCGCCGTGCGCCTGACCCTGGCCGGCCTGGTGGGGTCGGTGACGGCGCTCCTGAGGTCGGCGACCAGCGCCGACATGGTGAGCCAGCGCGCCCGGTCGTCGACCGTGGCCGTCTCGACAGCGCCCGGCATCAGCTCGGTGAGGAACCTGGACGGCCGCTCGTCGGTGTCCTCGCCGCCGACGGCGGTGACGACGAGCCGGCGCCTGGCCCGCGTGGCGGCCACGTAGAACAGCCTGCGCTCCTCGGCGAGCAGCTTGGAGGACAGGGACGCCGCGCTGGGGTCGGCCCCCTCGACGAGTTCGACCAGGTCCTCGACGCCCAGCATCGAGCCGCGCAGCCGCAGGTCGGGCCAGACGCCCTCCTGGACGCCCGCGACCACGACCACGTCCCACTCCAGGCCCTTGGACCGGTGGGCGGTCAGCACGCGGACCGCGTCGCCGTCGGGGGCCCGCTCGGCCAGCGTGTCGCCCGGGATCTCCTGGGAGGCGAGGTCGTCGAGGAACACCTCGGGCCCCGCCTTGGGCATCCGGTCCACGAACCTGGCCGCCTGGTCGAACAGCGCCACCACGGCGTCGAGGTCGCGGTCGGCCTGCGCGCCCCTGGCGCCGCCGGACAGGCTCAGGTCGGTCCACCGCTCGGCCAGGCCGCTCGCCTGCCAGACGGCCCACAGGATGTCCTCGGCGCTGCCCTGGGCCCGCACCGCCTCGACGGCGGTGGCGAGCAGCTTGCCGACCCGTTCGGCGGGCAGCGCGATGTGCGGCTCGACGCGGGTCAGCTCGCGGGCGTCGCGGAGCGCGGCGACCATCAGCTCGCCGGACGCGCGCCGGGCCTCGTGGTCGTCCGGCACGGCCTCGTTCTCGGCGATCTTCAGGGCGCGGCGCAGGCGACGCACGCCGATCATGTCGGTGCCGCCGAGGGGGCCGGTGAGCAGTTCCTCGGCCACGCCCTCGTCCAGCGCCCCGGGGTCGAGGGCGACCCGGAGCATCGTCAGCAGGGGGCGGACGCCGGGCTCCTGCGCGATCGGCACCTCGTCGCCGGCCACCATGGTGGGCACGCCCGCGCTGACCAGGGCCCGCCGCAGCAGCGGGACCTGCCTGGACGCCGAGCGCACGAGCACGGCCATCCGGTGCCACGGCACCCCGTCGATGAGGTGGGCGCGGCGCAGCGCGTCGGCCACGACCGCAGCCTCCTGGCTCGTGCTGTCGGCGAGCAGCACCCGCGTCTCGCCGGGGTCGATCTCGGGCAGGCTCAGCAGGTCACGGTGCCCGAACGGGCGCCGCACGGACGCGCCGGGCGCGGGTGGGGCGGTGGCGGTGGCGGTGGGCAGGGGCGCGGGTGGGGCGGTGGCGGTGGCGGTGGGCAGGGGCGCGGGTGGGGCGGTGGCGGTGGCGGTGGGCAGGGGCGCGGGTGGGGCGGTGGCGGTGGCGGTGGGCAGGGGCGCGGGTGGGGCGGTGGCGGTGGCGGTGGGCAGGGGCGCGGCGGGCAGGCGGGCGGCGAGGCGGCGCGAGGCCTCCAGGAGGTCGGCGCCGCTCCGGCGGCAGACGCGCAGGGCCAGGACGGGGGCGTCGCGGCCGTCGAGCGTGCGGAACCGTTCGGGGAACTTCAGGATCCCGCGCACGTCGGCCCCGCGGAAGCCGTAGATCGACTGGTCGGGGTCGCCCACCGCGACGAGGTCGCGGCCGTCGCCCGCGAGCTGCTGCAGCAGGAACTCCTGGGCCGGGTCGGTGTCCTGGTACTCGTCGACGAAGACGGCGTCGTGCGCCGCTCGCTCCCGGCGGCGCACGTCGGGGTCCGCGAGCAGCCCGGCCGCCGCCCTGATCAGCTCGGCGTAGTCGAGCGCCGGCTCGGGGTCGAGGTCGAAGCGCCGCTGGTAGCGGGTGGAGAAGCGGCCCGCGGCCACCCAGTCGGCGCGGCCGTGGCGCCTGCCGAGCTCTTCGAGCCGCTCCCCGTCGAGGCCGCGCTCGGCGGCGCGGGACAGGAAGTCGCGCAGCTCCTCGGCGAACCCGCGGGTCTTGAGCGCCTCGCGCAGCGACTCGGGCCACTCCCGGGCTCCGTCCTCCAGCTCGCCGTGCAGCAGCCGCCGGATCTCCAGGAGCTGCTCCGGTCCGGTGAGCAGACGCGGCGGCGCCTCGCCGGCGAGCACCGCCTCGCGGCGCAGCAGCGCGTACGCGTAGCTGTGGAAGGTGAGGGCGAGCGGGGTCCTGGTGGTGCGGCGCAGCCGTGCGGTCACCCGTTCGCGCAGCTCGCCGGCGGCCTTGCGGCTGTAGGTGAGGATGAGGACCCGCTCCGGATCGACGCCGCGGTGCTCGATGCGGTCGACGACCGACTCGACGATGGTCGTGGTCTTGCCGGTGCCCGGCCCGGCGAGCACGAGCAGCGGGCCGCCGGGGTGCGCGACCACGGCACGCTGATGCTCATCGAGCACAGGGGGCTCGACGCGTCCCGTGTCCCCGCGCCGCACCAGCCGCCAGGTCTGACCACTCACAGCACTAGATTCCACCAGACCACAGGGGTAGATCGTGCCGTGTTGACCGGTCTTCCCGCGAGATCCGCCTACCGTAGCGGCGCGGCGGGCCGATGTCCCGCCGACACGCCGCAGGCCGGGGCGGGTGCGGGCGTCTCGGGCCGGATCCGGGCGGCTCAGGCGGCTCGCCGCAGCACCGCGACGAAAAGGGCGTGGAGCAGGCGCTTCACGAGCGCCTCCAGGAGCATGAACGCCGCCTTCGCGAGCACGGAAGCCATGAATCCGGACATTAAGCACCTCTAGGGGGAGAGTAAGGCTTTAGTGGCAGATTTCACCATAAAAGTGGCGACTTGGGTACGGCCTACCTGACCGGGCGGTGAACCCTGGCCGACGCCGCCCGTTCCACCAGACCCGCGACGAGGACCGCGACGGCGGCGCAGCCGAGCCCGATCCCCCAGCCGACGGGGCCGATCGGGCGACAGCCGAACAGGCCGCTCAGACCCGGCACGGACACGGCGGCGGCCAGCACGGCCAGCGACGACAGGGCGGCCAGCAGCACCAGCCGGTCCCGGCCGCCCACCGCGAGCGTCTGCAGGAGCTGCGCCCCCACCAGGCCGACCAGCCCCACCGTGTCGGCCCTGGCGCGGGTGCCCGTCATGCGGGCCAGCAGCCATGCCGCTCCTGCCGCCCCCGCGCTGGTGACCGCCCGCAGGCGGATGTCGCGGCTGAGCGCGGCCCCCAGCGACGCCTCGGGACCCTCGGCCAGCAGCCTCTCCGGGCTGGACGCGCCCGGCGCGCGCACGGCCACCGCCATCGCGGGCAGCATGTCGGTGAGCAGGTTGACGAGCAGGAGCTGGCGGGCGTTCAGCGCGCTTCGGCCGGTCAGCAGGCTGGAGCCGAGCGTGAAGGCGATCTCGCCGATGTTGCCGCCCAGCAGCATGCCGAGCGCGTCGCGGACCGACCCCCACATGGCCCGGCCCTCCACGATCGCGTCGATGATCGTCTCGATGCGGTCGTCGGTCACCACGATGTCGGCGGCGGCTCGCGCGGCGGGGGTGGCCTGCGGTCCGAGGGCCACCCCCACGTCGGCGAGCCGGATCGCCGGGACGTCGTTGGCGCCGTCGCCCGTGACGGCCACCACCCTGCCCGCCCGGCGCAGGCCGGCGACGATCCGCGCCTTGTGCCCGGGGGTCACGCGGGCGAAGACCGCCACCTCGGGCAGCACCTCGGCCAGCGCGTCGTCGTCCAGCCGGTCGAGTTCGGGGCCCGTCATCACCCGCCGGCCGTTCAGGGCGTTGATCTCGGCGGCGATGGCCTCGGCCGTGCTCGGATGGTCACCGGTGATCATGACGACGCGGACGCCGGCGCGCATCAGGCCCTCGACGCTGCGCTTGGCGGTGGGACGCACCGGGTCCGCCAGGCAGAGGAACCCGAGGAGGCGCAGCCGGTCGATCCGGGACTCCTCCAGGTCGGCGCGGCTGGAAGCCTCGCGCTCGGCGACCGCGAGCACCCGGTGCCCCTGCCGGGCCAGACGGTCCACCTCCTTCGCCAGCTCGCGCCTGACGCCGTCGTCCAGCGGGTCCGTGCCCGTCCCCCGCGCCACGCCCGCGCAGTGGGTCAGCACCGCCTCCGGAGCGCCCTTGACGCTCAGCAGGCACCTGCCGTTGGCCAGGCCCAGTACGGCGTGGTAGCCGCGCGCCGGCTCGAAGGGCAGCTCGTCGGTCCGCCGCCAGCCCTCCTGCGTCACGCCCAGGCCCCGGGCTCCCGCCACGACGGCGCGATCGGTGGGGTGGGGGACGGCGCGCCCGTCCTCGTGGCGGGGGCAGGCACGCAGCGCGGCGGCGACGACCGCCTCCAGCTCCGGCGTGAGCTCCCCCACCGGCCTGTCCGTCCGCCCGTCCGACACCCGGGCGAGCGTGATGCGGCCCTCGGTGAGGGTTCCGGTCTTGTCGAAGCAGAGCACGTCCACCCGGCCGAGCGCCTCGATGGTGGACGGGTTGCGCACCAGCGCGTCGCGGGCCGACAGCCGCTTGGCGGACGCCAGCTCCGCCACGGTCGCCACGAACGGGAGCCCCTCCGGCACCGCCGCCACCGCCAGGCTCACCGCCGGCGCGACGGCCGCCGCCACCGGCGTGCCGCGCAGCAGCTCGATCAGCATGAGCAGCACGCCCGAACCGATGGACGCCGGCAGGATCCGGCGGCTCAGCGCCCGCAGCCTCAGCTCCACCCCGCTCGGCGGCGGCCCGGCCGCCGCCAGGCGCGCGGTCCGGCCCCACTCGGTCGACTCGCCGACGGCCACCACCGCGGCGAGCCCGTGCCCGGCCGCGACCGTCGTCCCCCGATAGACCATCGAGGCGCGGTCGGCGATGGCCGCCGCCGCCGTGGGCGCCGCCGTCTTGACGACGAGCTGCGACTCCCCGGTGAGCGCCGACTCGTCGACCTCCAGGCCCGCCGCCTCGATCAGCCTGCAGTCGGCCGGTACGGCGTCGCCGGCGCGCAGCTCCACCACGTCACCGGGCACCAGGTCGTCGGGCACGGCGGTCATCGCGCCGGCGGGCCTGCGCAGCCGTACCGGCGGGGCGGTGACGCGGGTCAGGCGGTGCAGGGCCCGGTCGGCGCCCCGCCGCTGGGCTCCGCCGAGCAGGGCGCCCGCTGCCATCACACCGGCGATCAGCCCCGCGTCCAGCACCGAGCCGACCGCGGCCGACATGCCCGCGCCGGCGGCGAGGACGGGGGTGAGCGGGTTGGCCAGCTCGCTCACGCAGGCACGGGCCAGCGACCCGGCCCCCTGCGCCGCCCGGCTCACCGCGCCCCCGCGCGACCGCGGCGCTCCGTCCGCACGGCCCGCCACGCCTCGACCCGGTGCGGTGGGTTCGGCGGGGGAGCCCGTCGTCCTGCGGTGGTGGGCCTGCGTCTCGGTCAGGCCGTGCGGCGAGGTGCGCAGCCGGTCCAGGACGTCCTGGACCGGCATGGCGTGCCACGGCGTGTGGTCGGCCGGGATCGGCGGCGCCTGCCGGGCGGCACGGCGGCCCGTCCACGCCCCGGCCGCCAGCGCGGCCACGGACGTGCAGTCGGCGGCGAGATGTGCCCGCCGCAGGGCGTTCCGGGCCGGCCCGACGGCCGCCAGCCCCGCCCCGACGACCGCCCCTGTGGCGGCGACCCGGACACCGCGCCTGGCGGCCCTGCGGGCGTGCGGGAGGCAGCTCAGCAGCAGGTGCGCCCCGTCGAACCCGCCGATCACGTCGGCGTCCCACGGCACACGCCCGGCGCCCTGCGACCCGGCCGCGCCCTCACCGGTGCCCGGCAACCCGGCCCCGCCCTCACCGGCGCCCGGCCCGGCGCCCGGCAACCCGGTCACACCCGGCCCGCCCCCGCCTGGCCAACCTCCGCCCGGCCCGGTTACACCCGGCCCGGTTACACCCGGCCTAGTTACGCCCGGCTCCTGTCCGGTCAGGACGCCGATGGCCAGGTCGGCCTGGACCAGAGCGCGCCGCCAGCGTCGGGTGACCACCGCCACCCCGTGTCCCTCGGCCTGCAGGGCCCGTACCGAAGCCGCCAGCCGCGCGCCGCCCGGCACGGTCCGCTCGACGCCGAGCCGCCCGGCCAGCCCGGCGTCTCCTCCGGCCAGCACCACCGCGCAGGCGTCCCCCGGCGCGGCGGCCACCGCCGCGGCGAGGGGCGCCGGTTCGGGCGCCAGACCCACCAGCGCCACCGCCGTCCCGTGCCGGGCCACCATGACCGGCCGGACCCCCTGCCGCCGCCACCCGGCCACGTCGGCCCGTCCCGTCGCCTCCGGCGCACCGGCCCGCGCGTCCGGCGCCCGGCCCCGCCGCGCCGCGACGGCCCGCCCCGCCAAGGTGACGGCCCGCGCGTCGGAGGTGACGGGCTCGGCCGTCCAGCCGTCGCGCTCGCGGCGCGCGCCGGGGTCCGTGAGGTCGAGGAGGGAGTACAGGCGGACATGCAGCTCGTCCCGGTCCACGCCCGGATCCAGGGGGACGACGCCGTGGACCGCCCACCGGCCCGTCGTCAGCACGCCGGCGTCGAGGACGACCGTGTCGACGCGGTCCATCCGGTGCAGCGCGTGGTGATCCAGCACGATCGTGCCGCGTCCGGCCAACGCGCGGACGACGGCGCCGGTGAACGCCTCCCTGCCCAGCCGCGCCGCCCGGGGCGTGGCGGCGACCAGCACCGGCAGCGCCCGCCGGCGGTCGGCGCCGACGACGGCCGTGAGACCCTGCGCGGCGAGCGCGGCGGGACTCGCCGCGTCCGCGTACCGCTCGACGGGGCCGCGCGGCAGCCTGACCGGGCGCGGCGTCACCGCCATCCGGATGTGCCGGTACGCACCCGGCGCGGCGGCCAGCTCCTCCTCCCGTGACTCCCAGGCACGACGGCCGGCGCGGGCGTCGAGGTACCGGCCCGCCGCGGCGGCCGAGTCGATGAGCAGCGCGACCGGGCGCAGGGCCAGCGCATGGGTGACGACGCGGGTGGAGGCCAGCAGCGCCTCGGCCGTCTGCCGGCCGAGGCGTTCCTCGATCTCCCGCCGCACCCGCGGGGTGTGCTCCACCAGCCCGGTGATCGCGGGTACGACGGGCGGCAGCTTCGGGACGCGGGCGACCTGACCGGCCAGCGCGACCCCCACGCCGACCAGGTGCAGGCCGAGGCTGACGGCGGCACGGGCCTGCTGCTCCACCCCGTCGAACAGCCTTCCCCCGTCGCTCCCCTTCTCGGCGCAGGACCCGTCCTCCTCGTCGGCGGGCGTGCTGTCGGTGGCGGGGGGTCCGTCCGCCGCGGCGACGCGGTCGAGTTCCTCCACCACCGCCACGAACGCGGCCACGGATCCCTCGTCGAACCCGTCCGCCGTGTCCGCCTCCCCCGCGGCGTCGCGGCCGACGAAGACGCAGCCGAGCGCCCCGTTGACCTCCGCCCGGTCGGCCCCGGCGGCCAGCAGCCGCTTCTCCAGGGCACGGGCGGCGCGTTCGGTGCCCGGGCCGCCGAGGGCGCGCAACTCGATGCGGACGCCTCCGGCGCACTCCCGCACCAGGCGCGGGCGGGGAAGCAGGTCGCGTACCGGGTCGGGGAGCATGGTCAGCAGCGTGCCGGTGGCGAAGCGGATGCCGGGCAACCGCATGTGCGCTCCCCTCGATGGCGGTGGTGACGGGCCGGGGGGCGTCTTCTCGGGTGGACCGGAACCGGAAGGGCTGGGGAGTTCCTGTCCGGTCGGCCGGGAACGGACCGGCGGGGGTCTCGCTCTGGTCGGCCGGGAAAGAGCGGGCTAGGTCTCCGCCTTGCCGGTCTTCTTGCCGCGCGAAGCCCTCGCCCCGGCGTCGCGCTCGGCGGCCTGGGGGCGGACGGCGTCACCCGCGTCACCGGAGTCGGCCGCGGGCACCGCGCCGTCTCTCTCCGTCGGCTCCAGTGCGGGGGTGCCGGCACGGGCCGACGCGGGCGCCTGTCGCGGACCGGCCGAGAACTCCGCCGACTCCTTCGACCGGGCCCGCTGCGCGATCACCGTCCCCGCCCCGATCGCCGCCGCGACCGGCCACTCGATCACGCCCGCCACCGCGAGCGCGCCCAGCGCCCCGTAGTACGCCACCCTCTCGGGCGGCGGCAGCAGGGACCTGGCGACGTCCACCGCGTGCCCGACCTCCTGCCGGTTGACGCGCGGCATCGCGACGCGTGGCCTGGGCAGCCGGAGCTCCGGAGGGTGGATCCGGACGGTGACCATCGGCAGCTCCAGCGTGAGCTCGCGGGCGGGACCTGCCGCCGTCCGGGTGGTGGCGGACGGACGCGGCTGGGCGGTGGTCATGTTCCCTCCTCCGGGCCGAGCTGCTCTCCGTCTCCTTATCCCCGCGCTGGAGGGCGTTTCATGCCTGATACCGGCCTTTTGACCCTTTCGCGACCGTCTCGGGCAGCACATCCCCACCTGGACAGGCCGGATGGCGGAACCGGAGTCGTGACCGGCCCGCGATGGCCGCCGTCGCCCGGCGGGTGTCCTCCGCCGGGCGGGCCGCTACTTCCAGATGTGGTCGACGACGCGGGCCGTGGCCTTGCCGTCGTCGCGCGGAGCGAAGGTGGCGCGGAAGGCGTCGTAGCGGTCGGCGTGCGCCTGGGCGACCTCGTCGATCGAGCGCAGGGCGTCGATGACGTCGGCCGACGTGGACAGCACCGGGCCGGGGGCGATCTCCGGCAGGTCGACGTACAGGCCGCGCTTGGTGGAGTACTTCGGCAGGTCGTAGGCGTAGAAGACCATGGGACGCCCGGTGGCCGCGAAGTCGAACATGACGGAGGAGTAGTCGGTGACCAGCACGTCGGCCACCAGCAGCAACTCGGCCATGTCGGGATAAGTCGTTACGTCGTGGGCGATGTCGGGAACGGCGGGCATGGCCTGCATCGGGTGCGCCCGTACCAGCAGTTCGTGGTCGGCCCCCAGCTCGACCCGCGCCTTGGCCAGGTCGAGCTTCACCATGGCGTTCTTGCGGTCGTAGTCGCGCCACGTCGGCGCGTACAGCACGACCCGCTTGCCCTCGACCAGCCCCAGCCGCTCCCGCACCGCCGCGGCCAGCCGGTCGCGGTCGGGCGAGGTGAGCACGTCGTTGCGCGGCAGCCCGCTCTCTAGCACCTCGCCCTGGTAGCCGAACGCCTTGCGCAGCACCGGCGTGGCCCACGGCGACTGCGACAGCAGCACGTCCCAGCCGCGCACCTCGGTGGCCTGCCGGTGCCAGACCGGCGGCCGGGGATCGCGCTGCATGTGGGCCTGGTCGTTGCCGATGTGCTTGGCCGGGGTGCCGTTCCACGTCTGCAGCACCACCTGGTCCTCGCGCGAGCGGAACCAGACGGGCAGGAAGGAGTTGGTCACGATGTAGCGGGACCTGGCCAGGGCGGCGTGGTGCTCGCGGCTGCCCGCCCGCACCACGGTCGCACCGTGCGGCGGGACGAACGCGCCGTCCTTGACGATCCAGATGTGCTCGCGGTCGTCGCCGCGCCGCAGCCGCTCCTCGTAGACGGCGCGGACGCTGTCGGCGTAGAGCCGGCCGTCGTTGACGACGTAGACGGTGGCGTCGGTGAGC
This sequence comes from Nonomuraea indica, assembly GCF_002850745.1. GTDB lineage: Bacteria > Actinomycetota > Actinomycetes > Streptosporangiales > Streptosporangiaceae > Nonomuraea > Nonomuraea indica. Next base: position 325,644 of record NZ_KZ559474.1, on the reverse strand, counting down.
GGCTCGGTGCGCTGGGCCGGGTAGAAGACCCGCCGCAGCACGTGCGTGCCGGCCACGCCCTTCTCGTCGGCGGGCCGCTCCTCCTCGACGGTGACCACGGGCACGTCGAAGCGGGTGGACACGATCCGGTAGGCGCGCCCGCCGAACGAGCGGGGGTCCTCGTCGAGGCCCGGGAGCGCGGCGTGGTCCATGCGCAGCGGGACGATCTCGCCCGAGGGATGGCGCAGGGACAGGTTCCAGGTGCCGGAGGCCAGCGGCACGCTCTCGCCGAAGCGGTCCATCGCCGACGGCGTGAGCCGGACGGTGAACGTCTCGCCGTCGCGCTCCATCGGCAGGCCGTACATCAGGCCCGAGCGGTGCCGCAGCGAGACCGTGCGCGGACCCGCCGCGTCGGGGTAGCTGCCGCGCAGGACCAGCGTCGAGCCCTCCCAGACGGCCGAGGTGATCGCCGGGCGGATGCGGTGGGCGGAGACGATGACCCGATCGCGGCGGTCGCCGAGCACGGTGATCTCGCGATCTCCGGAGACGGCCCTGGTCTCTCCCGAGTCGCCCAGCATGACGGACGCCGCCGGGTCGCCCTTGGGCTCCACCCACAGCCGCCGGCCGTCCTTCTCCTGCAGCAGGGCCGACACGGCGAGGCCGACGACGACCTCGGTGCCGCCGCTGACGGGCGTGAACTCGGCCGCCATCCGGTGCCCGCCGAGCCGCGCGTGCCCCTTGGTCACGGTACGGCCGGACAGGAAGATCCGGAGTTCGAGGCGTTCGTCGGCGATCGTGGCGGAACGCAGCTCGGCCCGGTTGGGCTGGAGCACCACCTGCAGGGCGCGGTCGGACGTCCACACCGGGCGGACCCACCAGCCGGGCCGCAGCCGGAGCCCGGCGGGCCGCTCGGGCCGGCCGATGGACGAGCCGCGCAGCAGGCCGGTGGCCCGGGCGCCGCGGCTCCAGAAGACGATTTCGGCACGCCACGTCGTCGTGTCGTGGACGGCCGGGCGGTGCCGCATCCGGCGCCGGACCGCCGAGACGACCCCGCGCACCGCGCCGCGCCAGCGCAGCGCCCGCGGGCTCAGGTCGGCGGTGAAGCCGGACCAGTCGTAGTTGCAGCCCGGCTCGCGGGCCCCGTGGGTGGCCTCGGGCGCGAGCACCCGCCGGGTGCGCAGCCGTACGGGCGGCAGCCAGCGCGGTCCGCGCAGCACCACGGTCGCCCGGTTGAACCGGCGGCTGCGGACCGAGAGCCCGGCGAGGTAGGCGAAGCCGGTGATGCGCAGCCTGCCGTCGACCCACTGGATGTCGTCGATGTGGGTGACGGGCACCATGTCGGCGCGCCGCAGCCTGAACAGGGCGGGCGGCAGCTCGTCCTGGAACGGCAGGTCGGCGTACCAGCGCAGGCCCTTGCGGATCCGCTTGGACGGCTCGGCCGCGGCGGCGACGACCTTGGCCAGGGTGTCGCCGTCGGCCAGCTCGTCGTCGGGCCGCGTCTCGATGAGGTGGCAGATGACCCGCCGGGCGACGGGCAGCTCCCGCTTCACGGCCGGGTCGACGGCCGCGAGGTAGGGGCGGATGAGCGTGAGGAGCTCACGCCTGCGGGCGGGACCGCGTTTGACGGCGAGGTCCATCCGCGAGCCGAGCGGCCCGCTGAGCACCTCGGCGTCGAACGCCGGGTCGCGGCCGCCTGGACCGACCGCGCGCATGACCGCCTCGAGCGGCTCGCCGCGGTCACACAGATCCTGGACCGCCTTCAGACGGTCGGCGGCGGATTCGCCGCCCGGGCTCTGGGCTGTGACGCCGGTGGCCATCGGGGGGCACCGCCTTTCCGCCGTCATTCTCTTGCGCCCATGCTAAGGGGAGTCGGGTGGCACAGATCCCCACATGGGGGGAATCGGCAGGTCAATCACGTTTCTGTGAATCCGCTGAAGGCCGGTCGTCCCGCCCGTCCCAGCGCGCCCGCCGCATGTCGGCCCGGTCGCCCCGCACCGGGGTGCCCTCCTCGCGCCAGCGGGCCAGGCACTCCTCGCGGTGCTCGGGGCTCGCGCCGGAGCCGTCGGCGTGCACCACCCGCCACCACGGCACCGCGCCGCCCCAGAGGGACATCACCCGCCCGACCTGCCGCGGCCCGCCCTCGCCGAGGTATTCGGCGATGTCCCCGTAGGCGAGCACCCGTCCCGGCGGGATGCGCTCCACCACGTCGAGCACGCGCTCGGCGAAGGGGTTCAGGCCGTCCACGCGGCGGGACCCGCCTCGATGATCTCGTCGAACTTGCCGATCTCCATCGCGCTGCCGCCGGTCCACACCTCGACGACGCCGTCACGGACGGCGTAGCTCTCGCCGTCCTCGCCGACCAGCCGGGCGCCGAGCACCGCGGCCAGCCGGACGAGCTGCGCCACCTGCCAGTCGGAGCCGGGCTCCCCCACCACCTGCTCGCGCCACCGTCCGACGGTGTGCGCCGCGCCGCCGTGCCTGGCGACGATCTCGTACGACTCGTCCAGCTCGAACCCGGCCGGCACGATCGCCTTCGCGAGGTCGGCGAAGGCGATCGGCGCCTGCCTGACCACGCGCAGCTCGTATCCCATGACGCCGGACGATAGCGGATCTTTCACCCTCTGCGCTGATTGAGCACGACGACGGCGCCGCTGAAAGTCACCAACGCCGCCAGCACGCCGCCGCCGTACAGCAGCAGCCGCCACGGCTCGGCGCCCGGCTGCGACGGCACCGGCGAGTCCTCGCCGGCTCCGAAGTGCGTGTCGTCGGGCACCCCGCCGACCGGCTTGACGGCGGCGAACCGCTGGGCCGCGTCGAGCGCGGCGCCCGCGTCGACCACCCCGAACCCGGTCTTGTCGTCGTACCCCGCCCCCGGGCGGCCTCTGGCCCCGGCCGCCAGCGCCTGGGCGACCTGTTCGGGACGCAGGCTTGGGTGACGCGCCTTGACCAGGGCGGCCACCCCGGCGACGAGCGCGCCGGCCGGGCTGGTGCCGCGGGACAGCTCGTAGCCGCCCGCCCGTCTGACGACGGGCACGTCCACGCCGGGCGCGGCGACGAGCACGGACAGGTTGTCGCTGCTGAACGGCGCCTGCCTGCCCTGCTTGTCCACCGCGGCCACGCCGATGACGCCGGGGTAGCCGGCGGGGAAGCTCCAGTAGGAGGTGCCGTTCATCTTCGTGTAGCCGCTCTGCCCGTCGTTCCCGACGGCGGCGACCAGCACGACGCCCTTGCCCAGCGCGTACGAGACGGCCTCCCGCTCCGACCGGTGCGGGCCGTAGCTCCCGATCGACATGCTGACGACCTTGGCGCCGTGGTTGACGGCATAGCGCAGGGCCCGCGCCAGCGGGCTCTCCCGCCCGGCCGGGTGGTCGGGCTCGGGGTCGATGGTGCCCAGGTCGGGGTCCTCGGCCACGGCCAGCGGGATCGACAGCACCCGCGCCTCGGGGGCGACGCCGACCAGCCCCTCACCGGCGCCGGACCCGGCGATGAGCGCCGCCATGGCCGTGCCGTGGCGGCCCGGCCGGGCCTCGCGCTGCACCCCGGGCGCGCTCATGTCGGGTGCGGTGGTCACCCGGCCGCGCAGTTCCTTGACGCGCGTGTCGACCAGGCTGTCGATCACGGCGACGGTGACGCCCCTTCCCTTGGTCACGGTCCACGCCTGCTCGACGTTGAGCGCGTCCAGCACCCACTGCTGCTGCTCCCGGATCGGCGCGGGCGCCGCGGCGGCGGGCGCCTGGAGGGCGAGCGCGGCGGCGGTCAGCGCGCGTACGAGGGTCAGCACACGTTCCCCTGGGTGCAGGGCGGCACCTTGGGCGGGTCCGCGAGGAAGTAGGCGATCTGGTTGCCGATCGACCGGGCCGTCGGCCACAGCTCGCTGTGCAGGGTCTCCTCCGGCGGGATCGCCGCCCTGGTACGGCCGTCGGCGTAGCCGCCCGTGGAGAAGACGATGTACGGCCCGGCGCCCACCCAGCCGGTGCGCTGGCGCTGCTCGGCGCCGAACCGCTCGGTGGCCGTGCCGCGGAAGGCGACGGGCAGCACGCCGACCCGGTCGTCCTGGGTGAGCGCCTCGCCCGCGGCCACCCGCGACTCCTCGTCCTCCAGCACCGCCACGCCGACCGTGAAGACGAACGTGGCCGTCTGGTCGACGTAGGTGGCGCGCAGCATGGTGACGCAGCCGTGCTCGTCGAGGGGGCCGGCCACGGAGGCGTCCACGGCGTCGCGGCACTCGGCCGCGGGGGCGATGCCGACGCGCCGGGCGTACTGCTGGGCGCGGCCGAGCCCGAGGTACTTCACCTCTTCGGGGAACACGCCGGACGCCGGCCACGCCTGCCAGCGCCGCGCGATCTCCTCCTGCTGGTAGCGGTGCTGCTCGCCGGGGGTGAGCGGGCGGGATCGGGTCTCGGCGGACAGCCCGACGGTGCCGAGCAGCACGACGACGGCCGACATGGCCAGCACGCCGCCGACGAGCGCCACGAACCAGCGGCGGTAGCGCACGCCCTGCCGGAGCTCCGCCTCCTCGGCCAGCCGCCGGGCCTCGGTGACGCGGCGGGGCGAGGCCGCCGGCCAGACGGGCACGCGCGTGCGGCGCCCGGCTGGGGTGCCGAGCGGGTTCGTCCGTCCCGGCGTGGTCCCCCCGGCGCGTGGCAGCCCTGAGGTCGTCCTACGTGCCTTCACCACCGCCTCGTTCCCGGCTCGTCCTCGTGTCTATGTCGTCCCCCTCGATGCGCGGATCATGCCTCATGGGAGCTGGGTGCCCGCCGTATCCGTCTGACCAGGACGTACATCGACACCAGCGAGGTCAGCGCGCCGGCGGTGGCCGCCGCGGCGATCGTGCCGTAGACCTGGACCGCGGTGCGGTCACGGACGACGACGGTGATCGGCCCGCGGGAGCCCGCCCCGATCGGCGCGGCCGGGTCCTGGGCCGGGTCGCCGGTGGCGGTCTCGCTGTGCCGGGCCAGGCGGCGGGCCTCGGCGAGGGCGCGGGCGGCGTTCACCACGCCGAAGCCGGTGCCGGTGTCGTAGCCGCCCGGTGGCCGGTCGGTCGCGCCGGCGGTGAGGGCCTGCGCCACCAACGGTGGCGACATATCCGGATATTTCGCTTTTATCAGTGCGGCGACGCCGGACACCAGCGCGGTCGCCTGCGAGGTGCCCTGGCCCACCCAGTAGGCGTCGCCGGGTCCCGCCCCCATGATGTCGACGCCGGGGGCGGCCAGCAGGACCGAGGCGTTGCCGTTGGAGAACGTCGCCCGCCGCAGCCTCCGGTCCGTCGCCCCCACCGAGACCACGCCCGGGAAGGCCGCCGGATAGGAGTACGGGTCGAACCCGGCGCGCGCCGCCCTGCCCGCCCGCTCCTCGCCGGCCCCCTCGTTGCCCGCCGCGGCGACCAGCACGACGCCCCGCGAGATGGCGTAGCGCACCGCGGCGCGCTCCTCCTTGGTGGCCAGTTCCTTGGAGATCGACATGTTGATCACATCGGCGCCCCGGTCGACCGCGTAGCGGATGCCCCTGGCCACCACGTTCTCGAAGCGGCGGGCCGTGTTGAACCGGACGAACCCCGGCTCCTCGTCCTCCAGGATCACCCGTACCGACAGCACCTCGGCCTCGGGCGCCACGCCGATGACGCCCCGCCTGCCGCCGGGCCCGTGCCCGTGCCCCGCGATCAGCGAGGCCATGTACGTGCCGTGCAGGCGGTGCGGGGGCACACCGGGCGGGTTGGCCCCAGCGGTGAAGTCGCGCCCCACCGTGACCGAACCGGCCAGGTCGCGGTGCTCCGGATCGACGCCCGAGTCGAGCACCGCCACGGTCACTCCGGCCCCCTTGCTGGTGCGCCACGCCCTGGGCAGCTCCAGCGTGTCGAGGACCGGCTGCTGCACGCCGCGCACGTCGTCGGCCAGGGCGGGCGGCGCCCCGGCGGTCAGCACCACCCCCGAACCGCTCACGGCGGTCACGGTCACGGCGGCCACGGCCAGGCTCGTCCGGCTCAGCACCGCCACTCCTTCGAGGCGCAGTCGGGCACCCGCGGCGTGGTCAGCGACACCAGGATGCGCTCGGAGATCTCGGCCGCGAAGGCGAAGATGGCCGGTCGCTGGTCGGCGACGGCCCGCGCGGGCCGCCCGTCCACCTGCCCGGCCGTGGTCAGCACGACGTACGGCCCGGCCTGGCGCACGGAGGCCGCCTGCCGCACGGGCGGGGTGAAGCGATGGGAGACGGTGCCGGGGAAGGCCAGCGGGCGCAGGCCGGGCACCGGGGCGCCACCGGCGGGGAAGGCCGCCTTGGCCCGCGCGGCGGCCAGCTCGTCGGGCAGCGCCACGACGCCGACCGTGACGAGCACGCCCCGCAGCTCGTCGATGTAGGTGGCGCGCAGCACGGCACGGCAGCCGGCCGCGCGCAGCGCGCCGGACGCCCCGGCGTCGACCGAGGCGGCGCAGTCGGTGCGCGGCGAGATGCCGATCCGGGTGGCGTGCTCCCTGCCGCCCTGCTCCGCGGAGTAGGGCAGCCTGGCGGGGAAGATGCTCCCGGCGGGCCACGCCCGCCAGCGCTCGGCCACCTCACGCTTGGCGGCGGTGTGCAGCTCGGCCCGGGTGGGGCCCCTGGTCAGCTCGGCGCCCGCCGCGCCCGCCGCGGCCCAGGCGGCCACCGCGCAGACGAGCGTCAGCGCGGTGGTCACCACCAGGGCGGGCCAGCAGGGGCGGGCGAGGTCCACGGCATCGACCTTAATGCGGCCGCCCCGTGTCATCCGTGGAAACCGGAACGACCGACGAAACCGGACTCAGTAGGACGGCAGGCTCGGGTCGACGCTCTTGACCCAGCTCAGCACGCCTCCGCCGACGTGGACGGCGTCGGCGAAGCCGGCGTTCTTGACGATGGCCAGCGCCTCGGCCGAACGCGCGCCCGACTTGCAGTGCAGCACGATGCGCTTGTCCTGCGGCAGCTTCTCCAGGGCCGAGCCGTTGAGGAACTCGCCCTTGGGGATCAGCGTGGCGCCCGGGATCGACACGATCTCGTACTCGTTCGGCTCGCGGACGTCGACGAGGAAGATGTCCTCGCCGTTGTCCTGCATGGCCTTGAGCTCCAGCGCGGTGATCGTGGAGCCCGACGCGGCCTGGGCGGCCTCGTCGGAGATGGCGCCGCAGAAGGCCTCGTAGTCCTCGAGCAGCTCGGTGACCGTCGGGTTCTTACCGCACAGGACGCACTCGGGGTCCTTGCGGACCTTGACGTCGCGGTACTTCATCTCCAGGGCGTCGTAGATCATCAACCGCCCGACCAGCGGGTCGCCGATGCCGGTCAGGAGCTTGATGGCCTCGTTGACCTGGATGGAGCCGACGGAGGCGCACAGCACGCCCAGCACGCCGCCCTCGGCGCAGGAGGGGACCATGCCGGGAGGCGGCGGCTCGGGGTAGAGGCAGCGGTAGCAGGGCCCGTGCTCGGCCCAGAACACGCTCGCCTGGCCGTCGAAGCGGTAGATCGAGCCCCACACGTACGGCTTGCCCAGCAGCACGGCCGCGTCGTTGACCATGTAGCGGGTGGCGAAGTTGTCGGTGCCGTCGACGATGAGGTCGTAGCCGGAGAAGATCTCCATCACGTTCTCGGTGGTCAGCACCGTGTTGTGGACGACGACGTCGATCAGCGGGTTGATCTCGCGGACGGACGCCGCGGCGCTCTCGGCCTTGGGCCGGCCGACGTCGGACTGGCCGTGGATGACCTGGCGCTGCAGGTTGGACTCGTCGACGACGTCGAAGTCGATGATGCCGAGCGTCCCGACGCCGGCCGCCGCGAGGTACAGCAGCGCGGGCGAGCCCAGGCCGCCGGCGCCCACGCAGAGCACCTTGGCGTTCTTCAGCCGCTTCTGCCCGGCCATCCCGACATCGGGGATGATCAGGTGGCGCGAGTAGCGGCGCACTTCGTCAACGGTCAGCTCGGCGGCCGGCTCGACCAGCGGTGGCAAGGACACTGTCTACGCTCCCGTTTCAGGGGGACCCATCTCCTGATGAAACCTAGCTGCCGAGTGGGGCATTCCCCAATCGCGTCTCACCTATGAGACGGCGGGCCTCCGCGGCCACGACTCCGGGCATCTCCATCATCGCCACATGCCCCGCCCGCGGCAGCAGCACCAGTCGCACCTGGGGGAACGCGCGTCCGGCCTTGGCGGCCATGGCGGGGCGGACGAGCCGGTCGTGCCGGCCGTGGATGATCAGCGTCGGCGCCCGGACCCGGGCGGCCTGGCGCCACAGGTTGTCCTCGCCGCGCCGGAAGTACTCCGCGACGATGCCCCGGGCGGAGCCGATCATGGCGGCGCCCGCGTGGGGGAGGTCGTCGCGGCGGCGCAGCTCCTCGACGGCGTCGTGCAGCCGTGCGGGGTGGACCAGGCCCATGTCGGCCCAGACCATCGCGAACGAGGCCGTGATGCGCTGCTCGGCGGGGACGAGCCGGAGCCGGTCGGCCACCCACTCCCCCAGGCGGGGCATGGCCGCGGCGGCCACGCGGGCGGGCCCGTACCGCGGCAGCAGGTCGGGCAGCGCGGGCGAGACGAGGGTGAGCGAGCGCACGAGGTCGGGCCGCTGCGCTGCCACCCGGACGGACACGGCGCCGCCGAGCGAGTTGCCGAACAGGTGGGCCGGGCCGGTCTCCTCCATGAGGCCGATGACGGCACGGGCGTGTGCGGCGACGCTGTAGTCGCCGTCGGCCGGCGCCGGGGAGAAGCCCGCCCCCGGCAGGTCGATGGCGTGGCCGGTGACGTCGTCCTTGAGCTCGTCCATGAGGTCGGTCCAGTTGGTGGCGGCCCCGGCCAGCCCGTGCACGAAGACCGCCTGCTCCGGCGCTCCCCCGGGAGTGGACCTGACGTGCACCGAACCCACCATGCGTCCTGGCCAGTGCGGGATCGGCTCAGCGGTCATGCGCTCCTCCTCACTCACTCCACGATAACCACCCGGCCAGACCCTACCATTAACGGACATATGCGACTTAACCGCCTTTATTGGGACTCGGCGCGACTTATTCGGGCCACCCGGAGGCTCAAGAGGGGAGGACAAAACGGACATATCCCGTCAATTCATTTCATAAATGCTTAATGAGAGCAATGAGAGCGTTACTCTATAGCAAAACGCCACGATTCTCGTTTGCCGCGCCGCGCCGCCGGAAATGAAAAGCCACGGATGACGCATTTGATCGCCATCCACGACATTTTCCATTCGTAGCGGAGAATGCCGAAGAACCAGGGCAGTCGATCCTTTAGGGGGGAACTCAATGCCCACGTTCAAGAGCGCAATCGCAGGTCTCTCTCTGGCCACCGCCATGACCGGCGGGGTCGTCGCCCTCGGCGCGGCCACCACCGCGACCGCCGCGGGCGCCACCACCGTCACCACCACCGCGAGCGACTTCAGCATGGGCTGCTGGCGCGGCTGGCGGTGCTGGGGCGGCTGGCGTCACCACGGCGGCCGTCACGGCCGCCAGAAGGTCAGGGTGTTCATCAACATCCACAACAACAACCACAACGACAACGACAACGACGCCGACGCCGACGCCGTTGCGCTGAACGGTCTGCGCGGCCTGGGCAACGACCTCGGTCGCTGAAGTGGAGGGCGCTCCCCTGGAGCGCCGGGTCGGCCGGGCGGCCAGCCGTAGGCACACCGACCGGCCGAGGTGAGCCACCGGCTCACGCACCGGGTGCCGGAGTTCGCCGGGGTCGTCGTTTCCGAGACGAACGACGACCCCCCGCACCAACTCGGGCGCCCGGCTCGAAAGAAAGCACGACCGGCTCTGGACCGGAGTTTCTTCCAGAAAATTCGGCGCCTCCGGCGGCCTGTGGCCGGAGCGCTTTCCATAGCGCCATTCCGCGACGGGGACCAAGCTCGCGGATGGCACATCCGAACACCATTCTTTGGGGGATTTCCCATGGGTCTGTTCAAGCACGCCATCGCCGGCCTCGCCGCCGCCACCGCCATGACCGGTGGGGTCGTCGCGCTCGGCGCGGCCACCACGGCGGCCTCCGCCACCACGACCACCACCGCCTCGGCCGACCACACCTTCGGCGGCTGCGGCGGCGGCTGGGGCTGGCGCCGCTGCGGCGGCTGGGGCGGCTGGCGTCACCACGGCGGCCGCCACGGCCGTCAGCGGGTGAAGGTGCACGTCAACATCCACAACAACAACGAGAACGACAACGACAACGAGGCGGACGCCGACGCCATCGCGGTGAACCTGCCGAACGGCCTCACCGGCGCCAACTGACCTGAGGCGCCCCGCCGGGGCGCCTCACCGGCCGGCCGCCCGAGCGGGCGGAAGCGAGCCTCCGAGCTCACGGTCTCATGCCTGTGTCCGCGAGGTGGCGCCGCCTGCCGAGGCGAGCGGCGCCACTGCGGGCACAGGCATTCGCATGTCCCAGAACCCGGTCACGGACCGGACAGCGCATTCACTCACCACGTCCTTCGAGGAGCACTTCCATGTCCAGGTACAAGCACGCGATCGCGGGTCTCGTGGCCGCCACCGCCATGACCGGCGGCTCGATCGCCCTCGGCGCGGCCACCACGACCGCCTCCGCCACCACGACCACCACCGCCTCGGCCGACCACACCTTCGGCGGCTGCGGCGGCGGCTGGGGCTGGCACCGGTACTGCGGCGGCTGGGGCGGCGGGCGTCACCACGGCCGCAGCGGCCGTCAGCGGGTGAAGGTGCACGTCAACATCCACAACAACAACGAGAACGACAACGACAACGAGGCCGAGGCCGACGCCATCGCCGTGTCGCGCCCGCGGCCCACCGTCACCGTCGCGCCCATCCCCCAGTAATCGCAGGAAGTCCGCGTCGAGCGGCCGCCCGGTCGAGGACCGGGCGGCCGCGCCCGGTACGGACGTGCTCGACTCTCAGCCCGCCGCCCACCGCCCGCTCCGGAGCATCGCCGCGACGGAGCGCTCGTGCTCGTCGGTCCATTCGACGTCGGGGTCGGCCTCCACCAGGCCGAGCACCACCGACGCGATCGCCAGCGCGGGCTCCGACCATTCGGCGGGCTCGGGTGCTCCGAACGGATTGGCCCGGAATCGCCGGTCGGTGATCTCCTGGTTGGCGGGTGCCATCAGGACGAGTCCGCGCAGGGTGGCGACGGCCGCCCGCGCCACCGTCTCGTAGGTGACGCCGGCACGCGGCCGCAGGCCGATCACGCCCGCCATCCGGGCGTAGGCGGTCGCCACGCCCGCGACCAGTGAGCCTTCGGACTCGGCGAACGACCGCTGGACCTCGGCGCGCAGGGCGCCGTCGGGCAGGCCGCGGAAGGTGGCCTGCAGTGCGAGGTAGGTGCGCCAGGCCGACGACCGATGGAAGACCTCGAACTCGCCCAGCGCGCTCTCGCGCAGCACCTCTCCGGCCAGTGCGCGGCGCAGCCCGGGCGTGCGGGCCCAGCCGAGCGAGGCGAGCAGCGTGCGGGCCACGGCTCCCACCGCGCCGGGATTCGGGTCGGTGATGGCCGGGACGGCGCCTCGGGCGAGCTCGCGCAGCAGGTCACCGAAGAACAGGTCCTTGTACGGCCAGCGGCGGTAGGCGGCGCTGCGGGCGACGCCGGCGTCACGAATGATCTCCTCGAAGCTGATGTGCTCCAGGCTCACCGTCAGCCCGGCCGCCTCGACCCTGGTGGCCGCCGCGGCGAGCATCCGCCGCGCGGTCTCGTCGTCGGACAGCCGCCTGCGGCGCCGGGCCAGACCGCTCCCCGGTGTCTCTCCCGTCATGCGGCCAGCATATGGTACTTGGGATATCGTGTCTCAACGCGAGGCGGTGAACCCGTGAAGATCCCGGCGACCGGCACTCCGGCGCGCGACCGCACCGGGCACCCGGCACGCTTCCTGGTGCTCGTCACCGCGTTGTCGGTGCCGTTCTACGTCCTGGGCGCCGTGTCTCCCGCCGTTCGCGTCGGCGCGGTCGAGCTGCCGGCGAGCGCGATCATGTTCGTGCTGCCCGGGCTGGCCGCCGCGATCCTGGCCCACCGTGCGGGCGGCCGGGCCGCCGTCACGGCCCTGTTGTCCCGCGTCGTCGACCGGCCCGCGGGACGGGCCCGCTGGTATGTCGCGGCGGCGCTGCTGCCCGTCGTCATCGGGGCTCTCACGTGGACCCTGGACCGGCTCGCCGGTGGGGTGGGATCGGCCCCTGCGACGCCGCTCGCGGTCCTGCCGCTGCTGTTCGCCGCTGCGCTGGTGGCGGCCGCGTGCGAGGAACTGGGCTGGACCGCTTACGCCTGCGATCCGATGCTGCGCCGGTTCGGCACCGTGGGGACCGGGCTGCTTCTCGGGACCTTCTGGGGCGGGTGGCACCTGGTCCCCCTCCTGCAGGTCGGTCATGGCGCGGCCTGGATCGGCGGCTGGTTCCTGGGAACGGTCGCGGCCCGCATGATCATGGTCGGCCTGCGCAACGCCACCGGCGGGGTGTCGGCGGCGATCCTGACGCACGCCATGCTCAACGTCACCGTCGCCTACGTGCCCGACTACGACCAGCCCGCCGTCCCGTTCGTGTCCGGCCTGCTCACCGTGGTGGCCGCCGTGGGCGTCCTGCGGCTCCGCGCGTGCCGGACCACCCGCCGGACCGGCTGATGGCACCCGCGCGCTCAGGCGGACTTGCGGGCCTTGCGCTTGGGCGCGGCCTTCTCCTCCTTCTCCGCGGCCTCCTTGGCGGTCTTGGACGTCCGGGCCGGCTTCCTGCCCTTGGCGGGACCGCCCTCGCGCTCCCGCTTGGCCGCCTCGACGCTGGCGCGCAGCGCGGCCATGAGGTCCACCGCCGGGCCGCCCTCCTCCTCGGTCTCCGGCGGCGCGACGACCTCCTTGCCCGCCACCTTGGCCTCGATCACCTGCTGCAGGGCCTCGCGGTAGGCGTCGTGGTACGCCGCCGGGTCGAAGTCCGCCTCCATGGTGGTGATCAGCGACTCGGCCATCTTCAGCTCCTGCGGCCGTACCTCGATGTCCTCCTCCAGGAACTCGAAGTCGGGCGTGCGGATCTCGTCCGGCCAGAGCATGGTCTCCAGGACGAACACCCCGTCGCGCACCCGCAGCGTCGCCAGCGACTCCCGCTGACGCAGCGCCACCTTGACCACCGCCACCTGGCCCGAGCTCTCCAGCGCGTCGCGCAGGAGCACGTACGGCTTGGCGCCCTGCCCGTCGGGTTCGAGGTAGTAGGACTTGGCGAAGTAGATGGGGTCGATCTGGTCGGCCGGGGCGAACTGGAGGACGTCGATCCGGCGCGAGGTGGACAGCGGCAGGTCCTCGAAATCCTCGTCGGTGAGCACGACGATCTCGCCGGTGGCCAGCTCGTAGCCCTTGGCGATGTCGGAGTAGGGCACCTCTTCGCCGTCGACGGTGCACACGCGCTTGTAGCGGATGCGGCCGCCGTCCTCACGGTGGACCTGGTGGAAGGTGACGTCCTTCTGCTCGGTCGCGGAGAACAGCTTGACCGGGATCGTGACCAGCCCGAAGGAGATCGCACCTTTCCAGATGCTGCGCATGTGCACTCCTCATCAGCGGTGGCGGGCGGCTCGCCTGGGCACATACCCGGAATGGGGCAAGGGAAGCCACACCCGATGCCATACCCGATCGAACCGATGCCGGCCGTGCGGAGCGGTCAGCGCCGCGACAGGATCCCCGCGGAGGCACCCGTTGAAGCAGGCGAGCGAGAAGGTCCCGGTCCGGGTCGAGGGCCGCGACCTCGTCCTGACCAACCTGGGCAAGGTGCTGTACCCGGAGGCGGGGTTCGCCAAGGCCGAGGTGATCGACTACTACAGCCGGGTCGCGCCCGTGCTGCTGCCGCACCTGCGGGGCAGGCCGCTGACCGTCAAGCGCTACCCCGACGGCGTCGACGGCATGTTCTTCTTCGAGAAGAACGCCCCCCGGCACACCCCCGACTGGGTCAGGACGGTCCGGCTCCCCGCCCCGGGCAGCACCAAGGACCGCGAGACCATCGACTTCGCCGTCGTCGACGACCTGCCGACGCTGGTCTACTACGCCAACCTGGCCGCGCTGGAGCTGCACGTGCCGCAGTGGCGGGTCTCCGCCGACGGCGAGGCGCTGCCGCCCGACACGCTGGTCTTCGACCTCGACCCGGGGCCGCCCGCCACCGTCGTCGAGTGCTGCCGGGTGGCGCTCACGCTGCGCGAGGTGCTCGACGCCGAGGGGCTCCCCGCGCTGCCCAAGACCAGCGGCAACAAGGGCATGCAGCTGTACGCCGGCTGGGACTGCCGCGAGGAGCCCTCCGCGTACGCCAGGCGGCTGGCCCGGCTCCTGGAGCGCCGGCACCCCGACCAGGTCGTCAGCGTGATGGCCAAGAAGGCACGGCCGGGCAAGGTGTTCATCGACTGGAGCCAGAACAACCCGGCCAAGACCACCGTCGCCCCCTACTCCCTGCGGGCCGGCTGGCACCCCACGGCCTCGACCCCGCTGCTGTGGGAGGAGGTCGAGGACTGCGAGCGGCCCGAGGATCTCGTCTTCACCGCCCCGGACGTACTCTCCCGGATCGAGGAACACGGCGATCTTTTCCGCCGGGCGTAGTCTGGTCCCGTCCGCGTCTACAAGGAGACCGCATATGTCGGAGATGGACCCGCGTGGCGACGACCTCACGTACGAGGAGGGCGAACTGCCGATCGAGGCCCCCGAGGGAGACGCCGCCGAGCAGCAGCGGCGGACCAGCGACGACGACCAGCGTCGCCCGCGGACGTCCGTCCCCCTGGAGGCGGACCCCGCCGACGCCGCCGAGCAGGACCGCGTGGTCGACCTGGATGACGACGACTACCGGTGAGGGTCGTTGACCTGCCCGTAAGATGTGCGCACCAAGCGCACTGAGAGACCCATGGGAGACCGCGTGACCGCAACCCCGGACGCCAAGCCCCGGGGCACCCGGCTGCCCCGACTCGCCCGCCGCAGGCAGCTGCTGAGCGCGGCCCAGGAAGTGTTCGTCGAGAACGGCTACCACGCGGCGGCCATGGACGAGATCGCCGACCGCGCGGGCGTCAGCAAGCCGGTGCTCTACCAGCACTTCCCCGGCAAGCTGGAGCTCTATCTCGCGCTGCTCGACCTGCACGTCGACGACATGGTCAACCGCTGCCGCGAGGCCCTCGCGTCCACCACCGAGAACAAACTGCGGGTGCAGGCGACGTTCAGCGCGTTCTTCGACTTCGTCTCGACCCAGGGCGAGGCCTTCCGTCTCGTCTTCGAGTCCGACCTGCGCAACGTCGCGCCGGTGCGGCAGCGGGTGGAGCGGTCCCTGCAGGAGTGCGCCGAGATGGTGAGCGCGGTGATCCAGGAGGACACCGGGTGCACCAGCGACGAGGCCCACCTGCTCGGGGTCGGGCTGGTCGGCATGGCCGAGGTGAGCGCCCGCTACTGGGTGACCACCCACGGCTCGATCCCGAAGGACGCGGCCGAGCAGCTCATGGCCCGCCTCGCCTGGCGCGGCATCAGCGGTTTTCCGCGTACGGCGTAACCCGTTCGCTGGTCGCGATCAGTTGCCCTTTCGCGCCCGCCGAGGGGCGACGATGGGACATGGCCGGCCCCCATCGAGCGACGGCTCGCAGCGGCGCGATCACAGGCACGAAAGGGAGCACGATGGAAGTCAAGATCGGTGTGCGGTCCGTTCACCGCGAGCTCGTCGTCGAGACCGAGATGTCGGCCGAGCAGGTGGAAGAGGAGATCCGCAACGCCCTGGCCGCCGAGCGGGGCGTGTTCTCCATCACCGACGTCAAGGGCAGGCGCGTGCTCGTGCCGGTCGCCTCGCTCGGCTTCGTGGAGATCGGCGAGGACGAGCCGAGGCCGGTCGGCTTCGGCGGCACCCTCTGACGTCCGAGGCGTGAGGGGGCGCGGCCACCGCCGCCCCCTCCCCCGGCCGCCGTTCGCCCTCCCCGTCCTGCCGGGCGCCGGTCGCTCTCCCCGTCTTTCCGGGCGCCGGTCAGAGACCGAGGGCGGCCATCCGCTTGCCGTGCTCCTCCGTCAGCCGGGCGAACATCCGCGAGACCTCCGCCTGGTCGTCCGCTCCGGCCTCCACGAGCATGCGGGCCAGCTCCGGCCGGGCCGCGGCGACCCGCTGGCCCTGGCTGAGCGCCTCGCCGACGAGTCGCCGCGCCCACAGCGCCAGCCGTCCCGATGCCGCCGGGTCCGCCTTCAGCGCGGCCCGCACCCGTTCCACCGCGAACTGCGAGCGGCCCTCGTCGGCCGACACGACGTCGACGAGCTTGGCGATCGGCGGATCGAGCCGCCTGGCCGCCTCCCGGTAGAAGTCGAACGCGATGCCCTCCCCCACGTACGCCTTGACGAGGGCCTCCAGCCAGTCGGACGGGGCGGTCTGGGCGTGCCAGGCGTCCAGCGGCTCCACGAACGGCGCCATGGCCCGCTCCGGGTCCGCGCCCAGCTCGGCGAGCTGGTCGCGCAGCAGGCGGAAGTGCCCGTACTCGGCCACCGCCAGCTCGCTGAGCGCGGCCCGGTCGGCCAGCGACGGGGCCAGCGCCGCGGCGTCGTCCGTCAGCCGCGCGAAGGCGCTGAGCTCGGCGTAGGCCAGCACGCCGAGCAGGTCGACCACACCAGGAGAGTCCTTCATGGAAGGCAGCGTACTTCGCGAGAATCTACGGGAACATCCAGAAGCTCGGCCAGCGTTGTGGTATCGAGTACACTGCTCTGTGAAAGTGCGACCGCCCTGTGTTATTCCGGGGGATTTCCCCGATAACCCCCCGCTTCCCCGGGTCTGCGGTCGCTGATGACACGAGAGGGCTGGCTCTACCGCGAGGACCCTGACAGGGGATGGTTTTCCGCCCGTCCGGTCCCGGCAGGCCCGCCTTCATTTGAGACTGAGGCAGGCCACGCTGACGACTTTCCGAGACCTCGGAGTCATACCAGAGATCGCCGATGCCCTCGAGACCGAGGGCATCACCACACCGTTCCCGATCCAGGAGATGGCGCTACCGCTCGCACTGAGCGGCCAGGACCTGATCGGGCAGGCCCGCACGGGCACCGGTAAGACCTACGCGTTCGGCATCGCGATGCTCCAGAGCATCGGCAAGCCGCGCAAGAACCGCAAGAAGCCGCGCGGCCTCGTCGTCGTGCCCACCCGCGAGCTGGCCGTCCAGGTCAGCGAGGACCTGGTCACCGCGGCCGGCAAGCTCGGCTCCCGGGTGCTGACCGTCTACGGCGGGCGGGCGTACGAGCCGCAGATCGAGGCGCTCAAGGCCGGGGTCGACGTGATCGTCGGCACTCCCGGCCGGCTGCTCGACCTGGTCAAGCAGAAGCACCTCGACCTGAGCCAGGTCACCTCGCTCGTGCTCGACGAGGCCGACCGGATGCTCGACCTCGGCTTCCTGCCCGACATCGAGCGGATCTTCAAGCTGATCCCCGAGCAGCGCCAGACCATGCTCTTCTCGGCCACCATGCCGGGCGAGATCGTGGGGCTGTCGCGCAAGTACCTCAACCGTCCCACGCACGTGCGGGCCGAGCACGACAGCGGCGAGGGCGAGACCACCCCGCAGGTCCGCCAGATCGTCTGGCGGGCTCACCGGATGGACAAGATCGAGATTCTGGCCCGGCTGCTGCAGGCCGAGGGCCGTGGGCTGACCATGGTCTTCTGCGAGACCAAGCGCGCCTGCGACATGGTCTCCGAGCAGCTCGACACCCGCGGCTTCGCCGTCGCGGCGGTCCACGGCGACCTCGGCCAGGGCCAGCGCGAGCAGGCGCTGCGCGCCTTCCGCAACGGCAAGATCGACGTGCTGGTCGCCACCGACGTGGCGGCCCGCGGCATCGACATCGACGACGTCACCCACGTGGTCAACTACGACTGCCCCACCGACGACAAGACCTACGTGCACCGCATCGGCCGCACCGGCCGGGCGGGACGCACGGGCATCTCGGTCACCTTCGTCGAGTGGGAGGAGCTGACCCGCTGGAAGATGATCAATCAGATGCTGGGGCTCGACTTCGCCGAGCCGGAGGAGACCTACTCCACCTCGCCGCACGTCTACACCGAGCTGGGCATCCCCGAGGGCACCAAGGGCGTCCTGCCGCACGCCGCCCGTTCGCGGGCGGGCCTGTCGGCCGAGCGCATCGAGGACCTGGGCGAGACCGGCCGGTCGCGCGTGCGGGGCCGGCGGCGTGACGAGCGGGAGGAGCGGGAGGAGCGTCCCGCGCGCACGCCGCGCCAGCGCCGCCGCACCCGTGGCGGCAAGCTCACGCAGGAGGGCGCCGCGCCCGTGGAGACGCCGGAGGTCGAGCCCGTGGACAGCCATTCGCGCCCGAACGAGGAGACACCCGCGATCATCACGACAGACGAGGTGGCCAAGGCCGCCGAGCCCCGCCGCCGCACCCGCCGGGCACCCGCCCAGGACGCGCCCGTGACTCAGGACGCGCCCGTGGAGGCACGGGAGCCGGAGCCGGTCGCCCGGCCCCTCGCCGACCCCGTGGCGCAGCCCGTGGCCGAGAGTCCGGCCGCGCCCGCCGTTCCGGAGCCGAGCTTCCTGTCCACCCCGCCGCCGCCGGCCCGCAGGGAGCCGGAGCGGATCATCCCGCCGAGTCCGTTCACGGTGATCTTCCAGTCGCCCGACCTGGCCACGGACGACGACGACATCGCGCCGTCCGCCGCCACCGAGCGCAAGCAGCAGCGCCGCCAGGCGCGCGGCGCCGGCGGCAACCGCCGTCGCGCCGGCTGACGCCTGGAGGTCCATGGAAGGCGCGCACCCCCGGGGTGCGCGCCTTTCGGCGTCCCGGGGGACGCGCGTCCGCCCCGTCGGGTCCGGATACGGCGCGACGTCATCCACCGAGGTGGCGGGCCGAATTCCCCGTTCGCGCATACGCCACGACTCCCGTGAATCGCACCGGCGTCCCGGGCTCGCCGGTGTCGAGCCGCTGACCTCGGGGTATTGTTGCCCCACGTGAGCACGCCGCGATTCCTGACCCTGCCACCCGGCGTCGCGCCCCAGAAGATCGAGACGCCCCAGGGCAGCTTCGCGGCCCTGGAGGCGCTCCCGGGGAGCGGCGTGGTGGAGCGCTGGCCCGCGCTGCTGGTGCCGGGCCTGACGGGCAGCAAAGAAGACTTCATCGCGATCCTGCAGACCCTGGCCCAATCCGGCCGCCGGGTGCTCGCGGTCGACCTGCGCGGCCAGTACGAGACGCCGGGCCCCGACGACCCCGGCGCCTACACCTGCGCGGCGCTGGGCGCCGACATCGACGTGCTGGCCCAGGCGATGGGCGGCGGCGAGCCCGTCCACCTCGTCGGGCACTCCTTCGGCGGGCTGGTCGCCCGCGAGGCGGTCATCGACGGGCGGACGAGGTTCGCGTCGTTCACGCTGATGGGCTCGGGCCCCGCCGCGATCGTCGGCGCACGGGCGCAGCACAGCCGCACCCTCATGCGGGAGGTGCCCGAGCTGGGCCTGGAGGAGGTCTGGCACTCCAGGTTCGAGCCGCAGGCGCTCAGCGCGGGGGTGCCCGACGACATCCTGGCGTTCCTTCGCAAGCGGCTGCTCGCCAACTCCCCCACGGCGCTGGCCTGCATGGCCGAGCAGATCCTCACCATGCACGACCGCACCGACGAGCTCCGCCAGATCGAGGTGCCGACGCTCGTCCTGTACGGCGAGCACGACGACGGCTGGCCGCCCGAGACGCAGTCGGAGATGGCCGCGGCGCTGGGCGCCGAGAGCGTGGTCGTGCCGGGGGCCGCCCACTCACCGGCCGTGGAGGCGCCCGAGACGACGGCGGCGGCGCTGGTGAGGTTCTGGAACACTGCCGAGGGCCGCCTCGTGGACAGCAGGCCCGGCGGCGGGTGAGCGATCACTCCGTGCCGGCGAGCGTCGACGACATCGTGGTGCGGCCGCCGCACACCGTGACCTGGCAGGTGCACCTCGACCGCACCATGTGGGTGGGCGGTGTCCGCGGCCTCATGCTGCAGGCCCTGCACCCGCTCGCCATGCGCGGCGTCTGGCAGAACTCCACGTTCCAGGACGACCCGTTCGGCCGGCTGCGCCGGACCGCCGACTTCGTGGGCCGGGTGACGTTCGGCAGTCCGGAGGAGGCCGACGAGATCGGCAGGCGGGTGCGCGGCATCCACCGGCGGCTGCGGGTCAGCGACCCCGACACCGGCAGGACCCACCGCGTGGACGAGCCCGAGCTGCTGCTGTGGGTGCACTGCGCGGAGGTGTCGTCCTACCTGGAGGTGGCCCGGCGGGGCGGGCTCGGCCTCACCGGGCGCCAGGCCGACCGCTACCTCGACGAGCAGCGCCGCAGCGCCACCTACGTGGGACTCCATCGTGACGACGTGCCGGGCTCGCGCGCCGAGCTGGCCGCCTACTTCGCGCACGTCCGCGCCGAGCTGCGGGTCACGGAGGAGGCCGTGGCCGCGGTGCGGTTCCTGCTGTGGCCACGGCTGCCGCGGCGGCTGCGGTGGCTGTCGGCCGGTCTGCCCGCGTACGTGCCGTTCGGGGCGCTGTGCTACTACACGCTGCCGAGCTGGGCGCGCCGGATGTACGGGCTGCTGCCCGAGGTGCCGCGACCGGTGGTGACGGCGGCGCTGCGGGCGTTCCGGCTGGCGGCCAACTCGCTGCCGGAGCCGGCGCACGACCGGGCGTTCATGCCGGCGACCCGGACGATGCTGCGGGCCTCTCGCGAACGGCTGGGCGCGGCGGGTTACGACGTGAGCAGGGGGCTGCGCGGCCTGCGCGACCCGCGCCGCTGGCCCGAGCCGCCCGGCCGCTGACCTCGCCTACTCGGCCAGGCCGTCCCACGGGCGGCGTTCGGGGGCGGCGGTCCGTCCCTCGGGGCAGTGCCGGCGGAAGTCGCACCAGGAGCAGAGAGGACCGGGGTTTGGGGCGAAGATCTCGTCGAGCTCGGGCGGCAGGGCGGCGGGCGGGGTGGCCGGCGCGTACGGGGTGCCGGGCGAGGACCTGGACGCGGACGCGGCCGACCTCGGGGAGCCGGCGGCGGCTACCGGCTCGGTGGCGGCCTGTCCGAGCCCGGGATGCTGGCCCGCGGCCGGAACCGTGGCCGCCGACCCGGGCGACGCCGGAGAGGCAGGCCGGGTCGGTGTCACGGGGACGGCGGGCGACCGGCGCGAGGCCGCGCCGGGGCGGGGAGCCGCGGACATGACCTCGCGGTAGCGTTCGTCGGCCGTGGCCGCCTCCGTCGCCACCTCCTCGGCCCGCCGCAGGTGCCGCCCCAGCGACTCGTCCGTGTGCCGCCATTCGACGATCTCGCCGGTCGGCAGGTGGTGCAGCTCCACCGCGTGGCACGGGGTGCGCATCATCCGCGACGCGGCGATCGCGTAGACGGCCAGCGCGAGTGACGAGCGCGCGTCGTCGGAGGTGAGCGGCCGGCGGCCGGTCTTGTAGTCCACCACGACCAGCTCGTCGCCCCGCCGGTCGAGCCGGTCGATGCGGCCGGACACCGCGATGACGCGGGTGCGGGTGGCGACCGTGCGCTCGACACCCACCGGGTCGTCGGACGGGTCGAGCGTGCCCGTGTAGCCGGTCACGTAGTCGCGGGCGCGGCCGAGCCACTGCGCCGACTGCTCGGCGTCCCGGAACCCCTCGGTGATCCAGCCGTTGGTGAGCAGGACGGCCGCCGTGAGCGGGGTCCGGCGGTCGTACGGCTCGCGCCACCACGCGGCGAGCGCGTTGTGCACGCTCGCGCCCACGCTGTTGTGCGCCCAGGCCGGCCCCTTGGCGGGCTGGGGCCGGTCGAGGTAGGTGAACCGGTAGCGGCGGCGGCAGTCGAGCCAGGAGTTCAACCGCGACGGCGTGCACGAGTAGAGCCGCCGCGGCATCCCGTCCAGCGGGAGCTGGTCGTACACCTACGCGTCGCCCGGCGTGATCCTGATCCCCGCGGCGCGGGTGCCGTCGGTGAGCGGCCCGTCGGGCGCGTCGTCCTCGCCCGGCTTGCGGGTCAGCGAGCCGGAGACCCAGTCGTCGAAGTGGGGCTCCAGGTCGCCGACCGTGACCTCCTCACCGTGGGCGGGCAGCACCCGCGTCTCGCCCGGCAGGGTGAACAGCCGCCCGCCGATGGAGGTGAGCTGGTCGGGCAGGGCCGGGTATTCGCCGCCGATCTTGCCCGGCCCGTCGGCCTGCAGGGACTTGCCGGTGAACACCGCCCCGAGCGCCTCGCAGTAGAGCGAGACGCCGCCGGGCGAGATGCCGGGCGTCTCCAGGACGTCGAGCTGGACGTCGGCGACGCCGAAGATGCCGTCGTCCTCCATCTCGATGTCGGGCCAGGTCTCCGCCCAGGTCTCCCGCCACAGGGGCTTGTCCTTGGGGTGCAGGGCGATCACCGCCTCGTCCCTGGCGGCCACCTCGATGGCGGCGCCGACGTGGTCGGGCAGGCCGTGCGTGCAGATGACGGCGAGCACCTCACGCTCGCCCACCTGCTCGAGGATCTTGTCGGCGTCACGCGCCGGGTCGATGACGATCACCTCGTCGTCGTCGCCCACGATCCAGGTGTTGTTCTCGACCTTGTGCTCGGTGCCGTCGATGTCGACGACGCCCTCGGTCACCACTCGCTCGATACGCGCTGTCACGCTTCCGAACTCTAGTCCGTTCGGCTCGCAGTGCGAATTCCGTCACGCCGCAGTCGCGCGACGATTCCCGCCCGCGCCTACCGCGGACGCAGCAAGGACGCGCGGCTCGTACGGCGGCTGCGGCAGGCGGAAGTGCCTCCATCGGCAGGATGACCCGCGGCGGGTCCGGCGGACATAGTCATGGTGTCCAGTCGTGGGAAGTGGAGGAGCACCTCATGTCCGTCCTGTTCGCGCTCGCCGCGCCGATCTGTACGACGCCGACGGAATGCGCGGGCCAAGGTGTCGACACCTTCCTCGGGACCCCCGAGCGGATCTGGGCCAGTGTGGCCGCACTGGTGTCGCTGGCGGCCGTGGTCACGGGCTGGCTGTCGCTGCGTCTCGCCCGCCGGCTCCGCGACGGCGGCCGGATGCTGACCATGGCGGCCCTGGCCGGGGGCCTGATCGGCGCGGTCAACGGCGCGGTGAACCTGGCTGTCGCCGACGGCGGTCTCGGCACCGGCAACGGGGTGTTCGGGAGCATCGTGGCCCTGGCGCTCGGGCTGGCCGGCGCGGGCCTCGGCCGGCTGGCACTGGCTCGCTCCCGCCGCGCCGAGCTGAAGGGCTGACCCCGACGACGATCACCGCGGCGACCCGCGACGACCTGGGCGTGCGGACGTGCGGGCGACCGGGATCAGCCGCCGAGGCGCGGGGAGAAGGCGCCGAACGGCAGGTCGAGGTCGTGGTCGCGCAGGTCCAGCAGGGCCAGCTCGCTGAGCGCGACGAGGCAGCCCGCCTCGGCCGGCCAGACGATCGTCCACAGCCAGTTGCCGAGCGCCTCACCGGCGTAGACGGCCCGGTCGTCGGGCCCGCCGACGCACCACAGCGGCGTCGGATGGCCCAGCACCTCGATCTTGGCGTTCGGCGGGCCCGCGTCGAACCCCTCACCGGGGTCCGGCCCGCTCAGCCCGGCGAGCGCCGCCCCGAGCCCCACCCCCGGCTCCTCGGCGACGATGAGCACGTCGGCCGGGCCATGGCTGATCGAGGGCCCGCAGAGGGCGACCACGCTGGCCCGGTCTCCGGTGCGCTCGTCGCCCACCTCGCCGAACCCCGTCACCAGCCAGCCCGCGGGCAGCGGCCAGGGCACCCAGACGGGGACCACGGCGTTCTTGCGGAGCGTCTCGACGGCCGCGAGGGAGGGCGGGCGAGGCGGCTGGAACGGCAGGATGTCGCCGTGCGCGTCACACCGCCACGCGCTCGACCATGCGTTGGGCCCGTGGAGGGAGCCGAAGCACCGCGGGCAGGTAGGTGGCGCCTTCACAGCTACCCACGGTGCGTCGTCCGGCCGCGTGCCGTCAAGGCCGCATTCCGTTAGCTCCTCGTTATGTTGGTCAGGTGCGCGTAAATTGTGTGGGCGCGGTGATCACCGACGGGCGGGGCCGGCTGCTGCTCGTCCGGCGTGGTCACGCCCCGGGCGCGGGCCTGTGGTCGGTGCCGGGCGGCCGGGTGGAGCCCGGCGAGACGGACGCCACCGCGCTGGAACGCGAGGTGCTGGAGGAGACGGGCCTGCGGGTCACGGCGGGCGCCCTCGCGGGCACGGTCGAGCGGCCGGGCCCGGACGGGGTGACGTACGTGATCCGCGACTATCTCGCCTCCGTGACGGGGGGCGAGATGGTCGCGGGGGACGACGCCGCCGAGGTGCGCTGGTGCTCCGGCCAGGACGTGGCGGGGCTGGCCCTGGTGCCCGGCCTGGCCGAGGTCCTGGCGGAGTGGGGGGTGTGGCCGTGAACGGTCACCGGGCCGCGCTCAGGGTGGAGGTCCACAGGATGAGGTGGTCGGCGCTGTAGGTGGTGCTGCGGCCGAGCGCCACCACCTCGGAGCCGGCCACGGTGACCGCCGCCAGCCACTGCATGCCGGGCCCCGCCAGGCGGTCCTCCGTCAGGTCCGTACGGTCCCAGGTCATGCCGTCGCGCGAGAGCCAGGCGGCGCTGTCGCCGTCGCCGGGCGTGCCGTGCCAGCCGACCGCCACCAGGCCCTGGCCGGCCGCCGCCAGGTCGTACACGGCCGCCGCCCGGTCGGCGGGGAGCCAGGTGGTGCGCCAGGTGGCGCCCCCGTCCTCGGAGACGGCCGAGAACACCCGCCGCGAGCCCTCGGACTGGGCCGACCCGATGGCGACGAGCCGGTCCTGGTGGGCGACGACCTGCCGGAGCACCGCGCCGGACGAGCCTGGCGGGGTGACCCGCGCCCGCGCCTTCCAGTTGAGCCCGTCCTGCGACAGCCAGACCACGCCGCCCTCCTCGTCGCCCGTGCTCGCGCCGCCCACGGCCACGTAGCCGCCGGGCGTGGCGGCCAGGCCGTGCACGCGGACGCCGGAGCCGCCCTGCGGCAGCTTCCTGGAGCGGGTGTATCTCCGCAGGTCGGGGGTGAACCACAGGGCCGCGCGGGCGGTGCCCGACGGGTCGCGTTCCTCCCCTGCGAGCACGTAGCCCTTCGGTCCCGCCGCGACGAGGCGGGTGTCGAGGTGGGGGTGGTCCTGGCGGCGGGACAGGTCCCCGGAGGCGGCGACGGGTTTCCAGGTGCGGCCGTCCTCGGAGGAGACCAGGAGCGGCTCGGTGACGCCGACGGCCGTCTGGGTGGCGCCGACCGCGAGCCAGCCGCGCCTGCCGTGGGCGACGCCGTCGAGGATCTGCTGGTGCGGGCCGCCGAGGCTCATCGACGTCCAGCTCTGCCAGTTGAGGCTGGTCCAGATGCCGGCGTCGCCGGACGCGGTGCCGACGGCCACGTACCTGCCGTCGTGGGCGGCCAGCCGGGTCGTCTGCCTGGCGATCCGCGACAGGCCCTCGACGTCGGCCAGCCGTACCCGGGAGGGGTCGCCGCGCCGGGGGGCCGCCACGAGGACGAGCTGGTTGTCGACGTCCGCCGCGGCCCGGTCGCCGCCCGCGAACAGGGTGCCGGACTCGGTGATGGCGAACCCGCGCAGCGTGGCGCCGGCCAGGTCGCCGAGGTCGGCCCGCTTCGTCCAGGCGCGGCCGTCGGGGCTGGTCAGGACGGTGTACGTGCCGAGGTCGGCCTGGCTGACCGCGGCGATGCCGCCCGCGTGGGTGATCAGCGACTCGACGCCGGGGCTCTGGCCGGGCAGGCCGCTGAGAGATCCGCAGTGCGACCACTCCGCGCCGGTCGGCGAGCAGTAGACGCGTACGTCGCCCTCGGGCGTGCGCTTGCGGAGCGGCACCAGCACGAACTGCCTGCCCGCCAGGGCCAGCGATCCGGGCCGCGGGATCGCCTCGGGGAGCTGGAACCCGGTGGCCTGCCAGGTGCGCCCGCCGTCGGCCGACCGGATGACGCGCGAGCCGTCGCCCTGCGCGGGCCGGGCCACGGCGACGACCGTGTCGCCCTGCGCCACGACGGCCTCCAGCTGGAGCGCCGCCAGCTGGCGGGTGTCGACCCGCTGCCAGGACCGGCCGTCGGCGGAGTGCCAGGCCGCCGGGCCGGCGCTGCCGTCCTGCAGCCGCGCCTGGCCCACGGCCACGAATCCCGACCGTGTCCTGGCGATGTCGGCGATCACGTCGCCGGGCCGGAACGCCGCGAGCCCGTCCTGGCCCACGGCCGCCCAGCTGAAGCCGTCACCGCTGGTCCACAGGCCGCGCTCGCCGCCCAGCCCGTCGCCCCCGCTGGCGAGCCAGAGCCCGTCGCCGCCCACGACGCGCCGCACGGTCGACGTGGTGGCGCCGGTCACCTGGCCGAGCTGCCAGGTCCTGCCGCTGTCGGGCGAGTACAGGAACAGCGGGCGCGGCGTGGGGATGGTCGTGTCGCTGCCCACGGCCACCACGACGCGGCCGGCCGAGGCCATGTCGTTGAGCTTCTGGTTGGAGCCGTCACCGGCCGACGGGACGGTGAACAGGTCGTCGCCCGACCGGCCGGTGCCGGCCGCCAGGCGCAGGCTGGGGACGCCCGGATCGGTCCACCGCCACACGAGCACGCCGGCGGCGACGACCAGGGTGAGGGCGAGCACGATGGCGACGGGCGCGGCCGGGCTGCGCCGCCCCCGTACGGGGCTCACCCGGCGCAGGGCCGCCGGAGCGGGCCCCCGATGGTGCCGGCCGCCCGCTCCGGCGGGCCGCGCCGGGCCGGTGGCGACGAGCAGGTCCGGTCTGGTGGGCCGCCCGGCGGGCGGCCGTCCGACGCGCCGCACCCCCGCCTCGCCACCGTCGCGGTCCGCGGGGCCGGTCTGCTCGCCGGGGCCGCTCCGGTCCTCTGGGCCGGGGTGCTCGCGGAAATCGGGGTGATCGCCAGGCCCGGCATGGTCACCAGCGCCGGGATGATCGCGCGGGTCCGTATGGTCGCGCGGGCCGGGGTCGCCGGTGCGACGTTCGGGCGCCTCGGCGTCCGCCACCACCGGCACGGGCAGCGGCATGCGGTACGGGGTGGCGGGCCTGTCGTGCTCCGGCGCCCCGTCCTCGGCGCCGGAGGGGCCGGGCGGGCCGGACGGTACGGGCGGGCCGGGCGGCTGGGGGCGGGGTGGTCCGCTCGCGACCAGCTTGTCCGGCCGGTTCACCACCCGCCGGGGCCTGCGCGGCTGGTCGGCCGGAGTGGAGTCGCCGGGCGAGGTGTACGGTCTGCGCCCCTTGGGCGACTCCGGCGGCTCGTCCTCGGGGACGGGCGCGGAGAACGGCGGCATGCCCCAGGGGGAGGCCAGCGGTAAGCCCCTGGCCCGGTCGTCGCTGGGCCCCGGAGGGGAATGCCGGATCCGCGGCTCGCCGGCGGAACCATGCCGATCCGACCCGTACCGGTCCGACCTGTACCGATCTGAACTGTGCTGGTCTGATGTGTCCTGTGCTGAGGCGTTCGCGTCATCCCGACGCGGATCTTCGTCACCCGGCGGTCGCCGTGGTAGGTCGCTGGGGCCGGAGGCCACGCGGCGCACCTCCTAGTACGAGCTTGCGAGCATGTCGAGCGTGTCGAGTGAGGAGATCACCTCCACCGGTCCCTCGCCTCCCCCACGACAACCAGACCAGCATGCCGGAGCCGGAATGGCGAGACCTCTCTAGCGAGATTTCCGGAACCTCTCGCCCGTTTCATGCAGAGACCGTGGTGATCGACCGTTTTCTGGCGAGATACAGTACGCCCACCGCGAAGACCGAAAGTTGTACCGCCGTGCCCGCGAGCGACTGCCACGGCACCTCCCCCTGCGCCAGAGCCTCCTCCAGCTTCCCGGCCGCCGCGCTGAGCCCGAACGCCACCACGTTGTTGACCACGTGCAGCGCGATCGGGGCCTCCAGCCCCCCGGTGCGGATGGCCAGCCAGCACATGAGCGCACCGAAGCTGAACACGTCGACCAGCCCCACCCACGTGTAGCCGTGCAGCGAGGCGAACGCGGCGGAGCCGATCAGGATGCCCCACACCGGGTTGCTCAGGTGCGCGCCGAACGCCTGCAGCAGCCAGCCACGGAAGACGTACTCCTCGGCGGCCGCCTGGAAGGGGACCAGGAGCACGACCACCACGAGAGCGGGCAGGAGGGTCGCCCAGCCGGCCCAGCCGAACACCTCGGAGACGTCCGCGCCGGTCACCGCCAGCGCCACGACCTGCGCGCCCTGCCCGAGCGCCAGCGCGAGCACCGCCACCCCGGCGCACTGCAGCAGCCACGACCAGCGCAGCCGCCCGGCGACCGACGAAAGGGTCCCGGGTCTGCGCTGCTGGACGAGCGCCACCGTGCCGAACGCCAGGGGCAGCACCAGCGCGAGCGACAGCAGCGTCATCACCAGCGCGAACACCGGATCGCCGAACACCTGGGCGGAGGAGCCGGCGGTCACCGGGACACCGGTCAGCCCCGCCACGACCACACCGACGACGGCCACGCCGACGCCCACCGTGACGCCCCCGGCGGCCAGGACGAGCGTGCCGACGAGCTGGCGCCACAGGCGGGCCCGGGAAGTCCTGGCGAGCTGGTCGTAGCGGGCGCCGGACGGCGTGGGCAGGAACCAGGACGGCTGCTGGGGCGGCAGGTAGGGGTAGGGGTGGATCGGCGCCGCGGGCTGGTGGGGGCCGATGTGCGGTCCCTGGTTCTCCTGCATTTCTCCATTCTGAGCCGTCCGATGCGCAATAGTTCACAGACGGCAGGCCGATTCAGGCGGATGCTCAGGGGGTCAGCCCGTCGACCCCTGGGAGCGGATCCAATGTCAAGGCTGGGACCCATCGTCACGCTGGCTGCCGGAGCCGTGCTCGCCGCCGGGCTGGGCGTCGCCAGCGTCACCGCGGCACCGGCGGCGGACCCGACCGCCGCGGCGCGGCCCGACGACACGAACACGACCGGCGACGCCGTGAGGACCGGCGGTCCGGACGGGACCGGCGACGGAGCCGAGGCCACCGCGCCCGCGGCCGAGCCGTCCCCCACCCCCCGGTCCGGCGAGTCGGCGTCCGCCGGCACCAAGCTCGACTACGCCGGCCGCGTGCCGGGCAACGGCGGCCTCATCGCGATCTCCGTCCGCGGCGGCAAGGCCATCGGCTACTTCTGCGACGGCAGGACGGAGGCGTGGCTCAAGGGCGACGCCACCGGCGGCAAGGTCGGGCTGGAGGGCTTCGGCGGTGCGACGGCCGGCGCGACGCTGGGCGGCGGCAAGGCCACCGGCTGGCTGAGGCTCGGCGGCAGGAAGTGGAACTTCACCGCGGCCACCGTCAAGAAGCCGTCGGGCCTGTACCGCGCCACCGCGCAGATCAGGAGCGCCCGGCTGCGCGCCGGCTGGATCGTGCTGCGGCGGCCCGAGGGCGGCTTCACCCAGGTCGGCGCCGCCGTCCTGGACGAGACGCAGGTGCGGGTGCCCCAGCTGGACGGCGACCGGCCGACCGCTCCCGTGTCCGTGGACGGCGCCACCCTCTACCCCCAGGACGTCGACGGCTTCATCCAGGAGATGCGATGACCTCCCTCATGTACGAACCCTCCCGGACCCGGTTCACCGCGCTGCTCGTCCCCCTGCTGGCCGGCGGCCTGGCCATGGTCGCCCTCGGCGTGTACGGGCGGCTGCACACGCCCACGGGGTTCGCGGTCGGCCCGGCGGGCTTCTCCGCCGCCCTGCCGATGAAGTCGTGGCTGACGACGGGCGCGTTCGTGCTCGCGTTCGTCCAGGTGGTGTCCGCCCTGTCGATGTGGGGCAAGTACGGCGTCGCCATCCCGCCCTGGGTGCACCGCTGGTCGGGCCGGCTCGCCTTCGTGCTCACCATCCCCGTCGCCTTCCACTGTCTGTACGCCCTGGGCCTGCAGTACGACGTGCCCCGGGTGCTCGCCCACTCGCTGCTCGGCTGCTTCTTCTACGGGGTGTTCACGGCGAAGATGCTGGCCCTGCCCAGGCGCGACACGCCGGGCTGGACGCTGCCCGTGCTCGGCGGCCTGGCGTTCACCGCCCTGGTCGGGCTCTGGCTGACCTCGTCGTTCTGGTTCTTCACCACGATCGGGGTGACGTTCTAGCCCTCCGGGCTGAACGTCGAGGTGCGCTTCAGCCCGGCGGCGCGACCCTTGGCGGCCACGACGAGCGCCATCTTGCGCGACGCCTCGTCGATCATCTCGTCGCCGAGCATGACCGCGCCGCGCCGCCGCACCGTCGTGGCGTACTCGTAGGCGTCCAGGACGAGCTCGGCGTGGTCGTAGTCCTCCTGGCTGGGCGAGAACACCTCGTTGGCCGCGTCCACCTGCGCCGGGTGCAGCACCCACTTGCCGTCGAAGCCGAGCGCGGCGGCCCGCCTGGCCACCCGGGTGAACCCTTCGACGTCCCGGATCTGCAGGTAGGGCCCGTCGATCACCTGCAGGTCGTGCATCCTGGCCGCCATGAGCAGCCGCATGAGGACGTAGTGGTAGGCGTCGCCCTCGGTGTAGCCGGGCGGCTGCTCCCCCACGACCATCGTGCGCATGTTGATCGAGGCCATGAAGTCGGCCGGCCCGAACACCAGCGTCTCCAGTCGCCGTGACGACCCGGCGATGGTGTCGACGTTGACCAGCCCGCGGGCGTTCTCGATCTGCGCCTCGATGCCGATGCGGCTGACCTCGAAGCCCATCGTCTTCTCGATCTGGGTGAGCAGGGTGTCGAGCCAGACGACCTCGGTGCTGTCCTGCACCTTGGGCAGCATCACGCAGTCGAGCCGGTCGCCCGCCTGCTCCACGACCTCGATCACGTCGCGGTACGTCCACTGGGTCGTCAGGTCGTTGACCCGGACCACGCGCGTCTTGCCCGTCCAGTCGCCCTCGCGCAGCGCGGCCACCACGTTGGCGCGGGCCTCCTGCTTGGCCGATGGCGCGACGGAGTCCTCCAGGTCGAGGAAGACCTCGTCCACCGGCAGGGTCTGGGCCTTCTCCAGGAAGCGGGGGTTGCTGCCGGGCACCGCGAGAACGGAACGTCGTGAGCGCATGCGGCACACGCTAGACCATCGCCGCCACGCCCTCCGAGGGAATCCGCATCGGCATGCTCGCGGCATTCGGATGATAGCGCCATCCAGATTGTCGTATCATCTGAGCCATGTCACTCCCCGAGATCCACCTCACCGACCTCGACGTGATCCGCGACCCGTTCACCGCCTACGGGCGCGCCCGCGAGCTTTCGCCGCTGGCGCGGGTCGTCGTGCCGGGGATGAGCCCGATGTGGGCGCTGACGCGCCACGAGGGCGCGCGGGCCGTGCTGGGCGACCCCAGGTTCGAGATCACCTCCGGCAGCTTCATGCGTCCCGACGTGCCCGAGGACTGCCTGCCGTACCTGCGCACCATGTCCGAGATGGACGGGCCCGAGCACCTGCGGCTGCGCAGGCTGGTGGCGCCCGCGTTCTCAGCGCGCCGCGCCGGCGCGTTCCGGAAGGTGGTCGAGCCGATCGTCGCGCGGCTCCTCGACGCGTTGCCGGGCCACGCCGAGGACGGCGTGGTGGACCTGCTGGAACACGTGGCCAAGCCGCTGCCGATGGAGGTCGTCTGCGAGCTGGTCGGCGTGCCCGAGCCCGACAGGCCGCGCTGGCGGGAGTACGGCGCCATGATCGTGACCGGTGCCGGCCCGGCCTTCGGCGCGGCCATCCCCGGCATCATCGAAGGGGCCAGGGAGGCGGTCGCGCGCCGCCGCCGCGAACCGGCCGACGACCTGCTGTCCGACCTCATCCGGGTCCGCGACGAGGACGGCGACCGGCTCGGCGACACCGAGCTGGTCACGCTGGTCTGGCATCTCGTCCTCGCCGGCCAGACGCCCGCCCACCTCGTCGCCAACGCCGTGGAGGTGCTGCTCGCCCACCCGGACGCGCTCGCCGCGCTGCGCGCGGACCCGGCGCTCATGCCCCGGGCGGTGGAGGAACTGATCCGCTGGTGCGGCCCTAACCTGCTGACGATCCCCCGTCACGCGCGCGAGGACGTCGACCTGTACGGGCACCCGGTGCGCAGGGGGGACACGGTGACCGTGTCGCTCGCGGCCGTCAACCGCGACCCCCGCGCGTTCGCGGACGCCGACCGGTTCGACGTCACGCGGGAGCCGGGAGCGGTGGGCCACCTGGGCTTCGCCCACGGCCCGCACTTCTGCCTGGGGGCGGCGCCGGCCCGCGTGCAGACGGAGATCGCGCTCTCGGCCCTGCTGCGCCGTTTCCCCGGCCTCGCGCTCGCCGTCCCGGAGGCGCCGCGCGCCCCGGACCCCGGCACCTGGCGGCTGCTCGCGCTGCCCGTCACCCTCTGACGCGCGGCGCGCCCGTCACGCGGCGAGCAGGGCGGCCAGGACGCCCTCGGCGCGCGTCCACAGCAGCGAGCCGCCCTCCTCGGGCAGCAGGTGCCGCCGCGCGCCGGGGATGCGACGGGCCAGGACGGCCCCGTGGTCGGGCGAGTGGACGGTGCCCGGGTCGTGCCCGCCGTACCAGAGCACGACCGGCACCCGGATGTCCTCCACCCGGAACGGCCACGGCCGGAAGGCGAGCACCAGGTCCCGCGCGTAGCCGGCCGCACCCTGCGCGAAGCCCTCGGCCAGCGAGCGGCGGTAGGCGGGCTCGAAGGCGGGGTCCGTGTAGACGGCCAGGTCACGTTCACCGCTCGTCCCGGTGACCAGGCCCCACATCATCTCGGCGCCGCCGTCGCGGGCGAAGGTCGCCTCGAACGCCTCCGGGTCGTCGGCGGCCGCTGCCAGCAGCCCGGCCACCGCCGGGTCCACCGGCAGCCCGGGATGGGTCAGCTCGTCCAGGCCGGACACCACGGCAGCGGCCGTCACGACCCCGGCGGCGGCGCAGGCCAGCGCGAACGGCGCCCCGTGCGAGAACCCGACGACCCGCACCCCGCCCTCCAGGCCGAGCCCGGAGACGAGTTCGCGGACGTCGCCGGGCCAGCTCAGCAGCGTGCGGTCCGGAGCGGGGTCGGAGACCCCCAGGCCGGGCCGCTCCACCGCGACCAGCCGCACTCCGAGGCGGCCGAGGACGTCCGCGCCGAAGCCGAGACTGCGGCCCATCGCCGCCCCGCTGAAGAACAGCACCGGCGCCCCGTCCGCGGGCCCCCAGGCCGCCCAGCCGAGCGCGCGCCCGTCGCGCAGCCGCACCGTCCCCGCCTCTTCGGGCTCCATGATCCCGTACGTCACGCCATCCTCCAGTCCGGTGTCCACGGCAGGTGACTGTAGGCGGCCCCCCGCCCGTCCGGCCACCGGTTATCAGGGCCGGCACGGGCGGTTACAGTCGAGCCGTGAGCGACACACGCGCGGCCGTCGAGGAGGGCGCCAAGAAGTCCGGCGTCCTCTGGGTCACCCTCGACCGCCCCCGCCTGGCCTGGCACGTCTGGCACGACGGCGCCGTCCACCTGGTGACCGGCGGCGGGGAGCAGGACCTGCCCGGCCTCGACGCGCTCGACACGGTGCGCGTCACCCTGCGCAGCAAGGACAACGGCGCCCTGCTGGTGGAGTTCGACGCGCGGGTCGCCGTCGTGGACCAGGCCGCCGAGCCTGAGGTGGTGGCGGTGCTGGCCAAGGAGCGGCTCAACGCCCGCGACAGCGAGCACCTGGCGGAGCGCTGGGCCCGCGAGTCCACAGTGATCCGCCTGACGCCGGTGACCGCCTGACGCCACTGACAGCGTGACGCCGGTGACCGCCTGACGCCACTGACAGCGTGACGCCGGTGACCGCTCGACGCCACTGGCCGCCTGACGGCACGCCCGGCCGAGGCCGTCAGGGCGACACGGCCACCGGCTCGTGCTCGACCGGCGCGGCCGCCTTGGGCCCGGTCCTGGCCGTCTGGGCGAGCAGCGCGCCCGACAGGACCAGCAGGCCGCCGAGGATCTGGAACCCGCCGAGCGTCTCGCCCAGCAGCGCCCAGGCGACCACCGCGCCTCCGATGACCTCCAGCGACGCCACCGTCGCGCCGATCGCCGCCGACAGGCGCCGCACCGCGGTCACGCCCAGGATGTACGCCGTCACGGTCGCGATCACCACCATCCACAGGTACGCCCCGGCGACCGGCAGCGTGACCCCGCCCTGCGGCGTGGCCGAGACGGTGAACGCCTCCCACGGGATGTTCCACGGCCTGGCGAACGGGACGAGCACGACGGCGGCCCCGAGCATGCCCCAGGCGATGAGGCCCAGCGGGTCCACGTCGTCCCCGAAGCTATCGCTCATCAGGAAATATCCGGCACAGCACGCCCCGGCGGCCAGCCCGAGGAGCAGGCCGAGCGCGTCCAGCCGCAGCCCCTGCCAGGCCTCCACGACGATGCCGAGCCCCACGACCGCGAGCACCGCGCCGACGAACGCCGCCCGCGCCAGCCGTATCCTGCGCACGAAGCGCACCCAGACGACCACCATCACCGGCGCCATGAACTCCAGCAGCAGTGCGATGCCCACCGGCAGCCGCGTGATCGCCACGAAGTAGAGGGCCTGCACCCCGGCCACGGCGACGACCGCGTACATGCCGAAGAAGGGCAGCCGCGAGCGCGGGATGCGCAGCGCCGACGGCTTCGCCACGGCCAGGACGGCCAGGAGCAGCAGCCCCGCGCCCGCCATCCGGGCCCACACCGCCTCGATCGGGGCGAGCCCGGCGGCGATGAGGTACTTGGCCATGGGACCGGAGAACGCGAAACACCACGCGGAGACGAAGGCGATCGCCAGGCCCGCATATCGCATCAGAACACCATCCGTAATTACCGTCAGCAGGATTTGATACTGACACGAGGGTGGTCCCGGGCGCAATGCCACATGGCTGTTAGCCTGCAGAGATGAAGATCTTCGTGGCCCGCCTGGCCGGGACCTCGGTCTTCGATCCCGCGGGCGACCCTATCGGCCGCATCCGGGATGTCGTGGCCGGCCTGCGCGGCACCCGGCCGCCCAGCGTGCACGGCATGGTCGTCGAGGTTCAGCCGCGCCGCCGGGTGTTCCTGCCCATGACCCGCGTACGCGGCATCGAGGCGGGCGCGGTCGTCTTCACCGGGAAGCTCAACGTGCGCCGGTTCGAGAAGCGCGCCAGCGAGACGCTGGTCATCGGCGAGATGCTCGACCTCACCGTGACCATCGACGGCGAACCGATGATCGTCTACGACGTGGCGATGGAGGAGACCAAACCGTCGGTCTGGGAGATCACCAAGGTCGCCGCCTACCGGGGCAGGCGGCGGCGCGAGCCGAGAGTCGCCGCCTGGAACGAGGTGTCGGGGTTCAACGTCCTGCAGAAGGACCAGGGCGCGGCCGGGCTGATCGCGGCGTTCGAGTCGATGCGGCCGGCCGACATGGCCAGCGCCCTGCACGAGCTGCCCGGCAAGCGGCGCGTCGAGATCGCCCGCGCCCTCGACGACGACCGGCTCGCCGACGTGCTGGAAGAGCTGCCGCCGGGCGACCAGATCGGCATCCTCGGCACCCTCGAACCCGAGCGGGCCGCCGACGTGCTGGAGGAGATGGGTCCCGACGACGCCGCCGACCTGCTGCACGACCTGCCCGAGGAGCAGGCCACCCGGCTGCTGGCCCTGATGGAGCCGCGGGAGGCCGCTCCGGTGCGGCGCCTGCTCACCTACCCGCACGACACGGCCGGCGGCATGATGACCACCGAGCCCGTGATCCTGCCGCCGAGCGCCACGGTGGCCGAGGCGCTCGCGCACATCCGGCACCAGGACCTCACGCCGGCCGTCGCCGCCCAGGTGTACGTGACCCGGCCCCCCAACGAGACGCCGACCGGGGCGTACCTGGGCGTGACCCACTTCCAGCGCCTGCTGCGCGACCCGCCGTCGACCCTGCTCGGCGCCGTGCTCGACCCGTCCATCGACCCGATCAGGCCCGGCTTCACGCTGCCCGACGTCGCCTTCTACCTGGCCAGCTACAACCTGGTGGCGGCGCCGGTCGTCGACGAGCTGGGCCGGCTCGTCGGCGCGGTCACCGTGGACGACGTGCTGGACCACATGCTGCCCGAGGACTGGCGCGAAAGGGCGCACCCGTGACCGCCGAACGCCTCGACCAGCCTCGCGACCTGCGCCGGACGCTGCGCCCGCACTACGACCGCGAGGCGTTCGGCCGCCTGTCGGAGCGCATCGCGCGCTTCCTCGGCACCGCCAGGTTCATCGTCTACATGACGGTGTTCGTCGGGGTGTGGGTGACCTGGAACGTCGCGGCCCCCCGATCCCTGGCCTTCGATCCGTACCCGTTCATCTTCCTCACCCTCATGCTGTCGCTGCAGGCGTCGTACGCGGCGCCGCTCATCCTGCTCGCCCAGAACAGGCAGGCCGACCGCGACCGCGTCCAGTACGAGCAGGACCGCGAGCGGGCCGAGCGCGACCAGGCCGAGATCGAGTATCTGACCCGCGAGATCGCCGGGCTGCGGATGGCGCTGAGCGAGGTGGCGACCCGCGACTACCTGCGCTCCGAGCTCCAGCGGCTGCTGGACGAGCTCAGGGAGCGGCCCTGACGTCGAGCCGGGCGAGCAGGTCGCCGATCCGGCGCCGAGCTCACCGGGGTCCAGCAGGTCGAGCCGCCCCGGCGCCTCGGCCGGCCGCGCGAGCACGTCGACGGTGCGGCCCTCGTCGCCCAGAAGAGACACGGAGTAACCTGAGAACGTTGCGCGGACACCTGAAAGCACGGATTAACCCCGTCGCTTCCCTGGTTCATACCATGGAGGGGCATCCTCGCCGACGTGTCGCGCCGGTCACCCACAGACGACTAAGGAGGGACGGCACTCCCTTCGTGCCGAGACTTCGATGGCACCAACCCAGCAGCAGGTGACGGCCGCCCTCGCCACCGTCATCGACCCCGAGATCCGCCGTCCGATCACCGATCTCGGCATGGTCAAGAGCGTCGACATCGCGCCGGACGGCGTCGTCCGCGTAGGCGTCTACCTGACGGTGGCCGGCTGTCCGATGAAGGACACCATCCGCCGCGACGTGGTCGCCGCCGTCTCCAAGCTCGACGGTGTCGCAGGCGTCGAGCTGGAGCTCGACGTCATGAGCACCGAGCAGCGCAAGGAGTTGCAGACCAAGCTCCGCGGCGACCGGGGCCCGGAGAAGGAGATCCCGTTCAACCAGCCCGGCTCGCTGACCCGCGTCTTCGCGGTGGCCAGCGGCAAGGGCGGTGTCGGCAAGTCGTCGGTCACGGTCAACCTGGCCGCCGCCATGGCCGCCAACGGGCTCAAGGTCGGCATCGTCGACGCCGACATCTACGGCCACAGCGTTCCGCGGATGCTCGGCGCCGCCGAACGCCCCACCAAGGTCGAAGACATGATCATGCCGCCGGTGGCGCATGACATCAAGGTCATCTCGGTCGGCATGTTCAAGCCCGAGGGCAACACCCCCGTGGTCTGGCGCGGGCCCATGCTCGACCGCGCGCTGCACCAGTTCCTCGCCGACGTCTACTGGGGCGACCTCGACGTCCTGCTGCTCGACCTGCCGCCCGGCACCGGCGACATCGCCATCTCCGTGGCCCAGCGCCTGCCGTCGGCCGAGCTCCTCGTCGTCACCACGCCGCAGATGGCCGCCGCCGAAGTGGCCGAGCGGGCCGGCTCGATCGCCGCGCAGACGCACCAGCAGATCGCGGGCGTCATCGAGAACATGGCCTGGCTTCCCTGCCCGCACTGCGACGAGCGCATCGCGGTGTTCGGCGAGGGCGGCGGCCAGACCGTGGCCGACGCGCTCACCCGCACGCTCGGCGCCCGCGTGCCGCTGCTCGGCCAGGTGCCGCTCGACCTGCGGCTGCGCGAGGGCGGCGACGAGGGCAAGCCGCTCGTCCTGACCGACCCCGACTCGCCCGCGGCGGCCGAGCTGCGCTCGATCGCGGCCACCCTCGGCAAGCGGGCGTCCAGCCTGAAGGGCATGCAGCTCGGGCTGGCCCCCAACCGCCGCTAGCCCTCCGGCAGGCGCCGTGGCCGTGGCGTCATCGGCCACGGCGCCTGTCATGGCCCGAAACTCCTGGGGCGCCGTTCGACACCGGCGAAGACGAGGCCGAGTTCGTAGGCCAGGACGGCCGCCTGGGTACGGTCGCGGGCGCCGAGCTTGTCCAGGACATTGCCGACGTGCGTTTTGACCGTCTCCTTGGTGACGTGCAGGGCCGCCGCGATTTCCGCGTTGTTCTGTCCGAGCGCGATGTGCCGCAGGACGTCCAGTTCGCGGGGGGTCAGCTCGACCGGCACGCGCGGCGTGGCTGTACCGACGTGCGGGGATGCGATGCGGCGCAGCGCGTCGGGGAAGAGCAGCGCGTCGCGTGAGTGCACCAGCCGGACGGCCTCCACCAGTTCGTCGGCGGGCGCGCGTTTGAGCACGTAGCCCGCGGCGCCGGCGCGCAGCGCGCCCCAGACCAGTTGGTCGTTCTCGAACGTGGTGACCACGACGACGCGCGTCGCCGGGGAGCGGCGGGCCAGCTCCTGGGTCGCGGCCAGACCGTCCATGCGGGGCATGCGGATGTCCATCAGCACGACGTCCGCGCCGGTGCCGGCCTCGACGGCTTCGCGGCCGTCGCCCGCCTCGCCCACCACCTCGATGTCGTCGTGCAGGGACAGCATGGTCGTCCAGCCCGAACGGATCAACTTCTCGTCGTCGGCCAGGACGACCCGGATCACAGCGGCAGCCTCGCCTGAACGCGCCACGTCCCGTCCGCCTCCTCCCAGGTACACGTGCCGCCGGCCAGGCGGGCCCGCAAACGCATGCCGGTCAGGCCGCGCCCCTGTCCGCCGAGGCTGCCCGCGACCGCGTTGTCCACCGTCAGGACCAGGTCGGCGCCCACGGCGACGTTCAGCGTGACCGGGCCGCGCCCGTGACGCAGGGCGTTGGTGAGCGCCTCCCGCGCGAGGGCGAAGGCCGTGCGCGAGGCTGCGGCCGGGACCTTGTCGAGGTGTTCGATGACGTTCATGTGCACGTCGAGGCCGCGGGTGAGCGTGTCGAGGGCCTCCAGGGTGGGGGTCTCGGTGGTGCCGCCGTCGTCGAGCACGCTCAACAGCACGTCCAGGTCCTGCTGGGCGTCGCGGGCGGTGGCCGTCAGGTGCTCCAGCGACTGTACGGCGAGCGCGGTCTTGGTGCGCTGCAGTGCCGCCTGGGCGGCCATCGCCTGGACGAGGACGACGCTGAGAGCGTGGCCGACGGAGTCGTGCAGTTCCAGGGCGAGGCTCTGGCGGCGGCCGAGTTCGTCGATCACGCGTGACGGCTCGGTGCGCAGCAGCCGGCGCGCCGCCCAGCGCTGCCCGAGTCCCGCGGCGACCATCACGGTCAGCACGGTGGCGGCGATCAGGAGCACTTCAGCAGGCTCGCCGAGCCCCGCCCGCGCCAGTCCGGGCAGCGACACCAGTCCGGGCGTCAGCGCCAGCATGCCCGCTCCGAACGTGCCACCGCCGTACAGGTGCAGGCTGGTCAGCACCACCAGGTAGACGCGGTCCGCCCGCTTGGGCACCTCGACGTCGAGCAGCTCCGACAACGCGGCCGCCTCCAGACGCCGCATCAGCGGCGTCAGGGCGAGCAGCACGGAGGCCGGCAGGCAAGCCGCCCATAGCACCAGCACGCGCCCCGGCGTCCACTCGGTCAGGATAGGCAGGCCGAGCACCACGGCGACCGGAGTCAGCAGCGCGGCGCCCAGCAGCTGGTAGATCCCGGCCCGCACGGCCAGAACGATGTGGTACCTCACGACGATCGACGTTAGCCGACGGCCCGCCCGGCGCACTCCCTCCCCAGGGGGAGGCGGCCGGGTCCGGCTGTTCCTAGCGTGATCGGCATGACGAGAAGTGATCGGATCCTCGACGCGCCGCTGCCGGCCGCCATGACCACCGGAACAGCGGAACCGGCCATGGACGCGCCGGCGGCCACCGGGCGGCTGCGCAGCATGTGGAGAGCCGCGCATGCCCCGGTGGCCGGGGTTCCCCGCTGGGCGCGGACCGCCGCCTACGTCATCCCGTTCACCGTGCTGCCGGCCGGCCTCTGGCGACTGCCTTTCGCGTTCGGCGACGGGCTCCAGCTCGGCGAGCGGGCCTACATCATCCTGCTGACGATCATGTCGGAGCTGCTGGCGTTCACGGCCGTCGGACTGGTCGCCGCCTGGGGAGAGCGATTCCCGCGCTGGGTACCCGGGCTGGGTGGCCGCAGAGTGCCGACGCCGGCCGCCGTCATCCCCGCGACCCTCGGCGCCGTGATCCTGACGGTCTTGTGGACAGCCGCCGTCGTCACCGAGCTCGCCGGAGTGACCCTGCGAGGCGAGCCGACTCCCGCCAACTTCCCCACCCAAGCAGGCGGCTGGCAGGCGGCGATCTACTACCTCTGCTACCTCCCGCTACTGCTGTGGGGACCCCTGCTCGCCGCCGTCACCTACGCCTACTACCGGCGCCGCAGGAACACCTGACCCGGTCGGCACGGCACAGGCGCACTTCCTCGAAGTCCTGGCCGATCCCGGAGACGCCGGCAGTTCATGCTGCTGTTCGGAAGGTGCCGGCAGCCCGTCAGGTGGCCTCGGAGTCGTACGGCGGGAGCTCGCCGTAGCCCAGCTCGTCCACCGGATCGGGGACGGGCGGCGCGGTGACCGGTTCGAGCTGGCGCGGCTGGCCGTTCCAGTCGTCCTCCAGGTCGTCCAGGAGGTGCTTGCGGACGAAGTTGCGCGGATTGAGGTCGGCGGGGTCGAAGTTGGACAGCTCCGGAGGCAGCCCGGCACGCAGGTCATCACGGGCGTTGTTGGCCATCCGGCGCAGGTTGCGCAACGTCTTGCCAGCCTGCGACGCCGCCTCGGGCAGCTTCTCCGGACCGAAGACGAGCAGCGCGATGACGATCAGCGCTCCGATCTCCAGCCAGCCCAGTCCGAACACCGTGAGCTCCTACCGCAGTCCGTTGCTCCGAGGACAACCCCGGCACATCCCAGACTAAAGGCTCCAGGGGGCTGGTCGGTCGTCCACGTCGGACAACAACGTACCAACCGCCCGGCCCCGTGATCCGAGCGCGTCCGACAGCCCACCACCGGGACCGGCGTACCGCGGCCCACCACCCGGACGGGCAGACACCGGCCCACCACCCGGACGGCGTACCGCGGCCCACCACCCGGACGGGCAGACACCGGCTCACCACCCGGACGGACGGACGGTGGCCCGCCACCCGGGACGGGCGGGCGCCGCGGCCCGCCAGGGTCAGGACGGGGTCGGGTTCGGGGTCTCGTCGGCCATCACCGTGAGGGTCGCGGAGCGCTCCTGACCGGCGCGCTCGTACTTGACGTTGATCTTGGCGCCCGGCGCCTTGCTGCGGATCAGCGCGATGAGCTCGTTGCCGTCCTGCAGCCGCAGGCCGTCGATCTCCAGGATGACGTCACCCGGCTTCAGGCCGGCCTTGGCCGCGGGACCGTTGGCGTCGATCGGCTGGCGGCCCTCGGCGGGCTCGGAGGCGATGCGGACGCCCTGGCCCTTGTAGTTGCGGTCGAGCACGATGCCGATCTTGGGCCGCTTGGCCTTGCCGTCGGTGACCAGCTCCTGCGCGACGCGACGCGCTTGGTTGACCGGGATGGCGAAGCCGAGGCCGATGCTGCCGCTCTGGCTGTTGAGCGAACGGCTCAGCGTGGCGATGGCGGAGTTGACCCCCACGACCTCACCCTTGCCGTTGACCAGCGGGCCACCGGAGTTGCCCGGGTTGATCGCGGCGTCGGTCTGGATGGCGCTGATGTAGGCGGGCTCCTCGGACGTGCCGCTCTCGTCGCCCGCGATGACCGGACGGTTGAGCGAGCTGACGATGCCCGTCGTGACCGTGCCCGACAGGCCCAGCGGCGAGCCGACCGCGATGACCGGGTCGCCGACGACCACCTGGTCGGAGTTGCCGAGCGTGATCTCCGGCGTGCCGAACGTCTCCTCCGGCTTGACGACCGCGAGGTCGGAGCCGGGGTCGCGGCCGACGATCCGGCCCGTGGTGGTCTTGCGGTTGTGGAACTGGATCCGGATCTCGCCGCCTCGGGCGGCCATGGCGACGACGTGGTTGTTGGTGACCACGTAACCGTCCTTGATCAGGAACCCGGAGCCGGTCGCGCCGTCGGCGCTCGTGCCGTTGCCGACCTCCAGGGACACGACGCTCGGCAGCACGCGGGCGGCGACGCCCGCCACCGAGTCGGGCGCCCGGTTGCTGCTGCCGTTGGG
The DNA here is from genome assembly GCF_002850745.1 of Nonomuraea indica. GTDB lineage: Bacteria > Actinomycetota > Actinomycetes > Streptosporangiales > Streptosporangiaceae > Nonomuraea > Nonomuraea indica. The sequence goes on along the minus strand of NZ_KZ559474.1, from coordinate 283,674 downwards.
CGGCGGGCCGAGGCTGTAGGACGGGTCGGTGCCGCCGGTCGACCTGGTGAGCAGGTAGGTGCCGACGCTGCCGAACAGGGACGCGGCGAGCGCGATGACGACGGCCAGCACGATCAGCAGGCCGGTGCTCGGGCCGCGCCGGACCGCGACCGCCTGACCGCCGTGCGGGACGGAGGGCGGCGGAGCCCAGCCGGGGCCCATCCCGAAGGCGCTGCTCGGAGGCGGCGGCATGTCGCCGCCGTAGGGCGGCGCGCCGGGCGAGCTGCCGAAGAACGGGCTCTCGTAGGCGCGGGTGTCGTGCCCCGGACCCGTCTCACCGCTCTGCGGCACGCCGTACGGGGTGCTGTCGGGGCTGGCGAAGAACGGGCCCGAGCCCTGGTCGGCGCTCGGAGGGCCGGGCCTGTCACCGCCTCCTTGCCCGGACTGGTCGCTCCAGGAGCCGTACGGAGCGGGGCCGGCGTGGTGAGCCTCACCGGGATGGCCGGGCTGGTCGGGACGATCGGAGTGGCCGGGATGACCGGCCTGGTCAGGATGACCGGCCTGGTCAGGATGACCGGCCTGGTCAGGATGACCGGCCTGGTCAGGATGACCGGCCTGGTCAGGATGACCGGAGTGGCCGGGATGACCGAACTGGTCGGGCGGGCCGGAATGGCCGCCCTGGACCGACGCGTCACCGGGACGTCGCGACGGGTCCGCCCAGCCGCCGGACACGGCCGGCTCACCGCCCGGCTCGCCGGATCGCTCCGCCCGCTCCTCGGCGGGCCGGAACTCCGGGCGCCCCTGCGCGTCAGGGAAGTCCGACGGCCTGCGTCCGTCGTCGGGGCGCGTCTCGTCGGTCATCTAGGTCTCACCACTCCTTGCTCGACACCGCAATCCTGGCGCGATAGGCATACGAGAGTCGTAAAAGCATGTGTCAGGAATCGCCCACACGCGAGCGGACCCCGGACAAAACACCGATCCCAGATCGTATGCCCCTGACGCCATCGACTACGCCATCGAGTATTCCAGGCCTGGACCGCTGGTCAGGGCGTGGCGGTGGGAGGAGTGCTCACCGGGGGATTCTGCTTGATCATCTCGACCGGCGGGGGCGACGTGCTCTGGCCCGAGCCGGAGACCGCGAAGAAGGTGCCGAGGGCGACGGCCGCGGACACCACGCCGACCGCCACGTAGGAGCCACGTCGCCTAGCGCCGCGGCCCGGGCCCGAAGCGCCACCCATCACGGTGCGCGGCCGGTTGTCCGGAGGGGCGATGCTGTGCGGCCCGGGAAGGGGCACCCCACCGAACGTCCGGGTAGGGAAAGGCCGCTCCCGAGGGGGCAACGGGCCGCCCGGCTCCGCCATGCGCAGCAAGGACATGGTCAGGTCGGCCGGCATGGCAAGTTCGTCGAGCGAGCGCAGGCGCGACTTCAGCGCCCGCATCGACTCGACCTCGTGCCTGCAGTCGGCGCAGAAGGCCAGGTGGGCGAGAGCACGATCACGCTCGGTGTGATTGAGCTCGCCGTCCACCAGAGCGGATACACGTTCTCCAAGATGCGACATATCAGACTTCCTCCCCACGGGTCCCGGACGGGAATGCTGGCGGGGGGAGTTGTGAGTTGCGGGGAGCCCGATGATCGAGCGCCTCGCGCAACTGCGCCCGGCCACGGTGAATACGGCTGCGGACCGTGCCCAGCTTGACGCCGAGCGTGGCCGCGATCTCCTCGTAGGACAGGCCCTCGATGTCGCACAGCACGATGGCCGCCCGGAACTCCGGGGCGAGCGCGTCGAGCGCCGCCTGGATGTCGGGCTCGAGGTGGGCGTCGTCGAACGCCTGCGCCGGCGACGGCTCGCGACCGCGCAGCCGCTCGGCGGCGTCGTCGGCGAGCCCCTCGAAGCGGATGCGCTGCTTGCGACGGGCCATGTCGAGGAACAGGTTGGTCGTGATCCGGTGCAGCCAGCCCTCGAACGTGCCGGGCGTGTAACTGGACAGCGACCTGAAGACCCGTACGAAGACCTCCTGGGTGAGGTCTTCGGCGTCATGAACGTTGCCGGTCAGGCGATACGCCAGCCGATAAACGCGGGCGGAGTGTGTCCGCACCACTTCCTCCCAGGTGGGAGGCGTCCAGTCGGACACGGGAGCATCGGCCTGGTGGTCGCTTTCGTCCACCAGAACTCCTCTCTCTGGGACCACCGCTACCGCCATAGTGCCTGGTTTCGTCCCTTCATGCGCACTGCCTGCCTTCCGGACCGGCAAAGCCCGTTTAAACCTGCAACGCCGCGAGGTGCTCCTGAGTTCCCGTCCTGGCGTGTCTCCCCTAGGCTGCGATCGGTGACCAATCGCACGAAAGTGGGGGGAGGAGGCCGATGACCAGTCCGGTGGAGGCCACTCTGGCCTATGCGGAGCAGTTCCATCACGAGGATGAGATCCTGCACGCGGCGCGCCGGCGCGGCCTGGAGATGGGCGCGCCGCCCATCCTTCCCGGAGGCGGGGCCGCGCTCTGCTTCCTCGCCTCGGCGCTCAACGCCAAGTCCGTGGTCGAGATCGGCACGGGGTGCGGCGTCTCCGGCCTCTGGCTGCTCCGCGGCATGCGCCAGGACGGCACGCTGACCAGCGTGGACGTGGAGCCCGAGCACCAGCGGCTGGCCCGGCAGGCC
>NZ_KZ559474.1:176070-281031 GCF_002850745.1 Nonomuraea indica | reverse complement strand
GCCCCCCCCCCCCCAGCGGCTGGCCCGGCAGGCCTTCGCGGAGGCCGGCTTCGCCGGCGGGCGGGTGCGGCTCATCACCGGCCGGGCTCTCGACGTGCTGCCCCGGCTGTCCGACGGCGGCTACGACATGGTCTTCGCCGACGGGGCCAAGCAGGAGTACGCCGACTACCTGGCCGAGGCCGTGCGACTGCTGCGCGTCGGCGGCATCGTGGCCTTCGACAACGCGCTGTGGCACCACCGGGTCGCCGATCCGGCCCAGCGCGACCCCGACACGGTCGCGCTGCGTGAGCTGGGCAAGCTCGTCCAGGCCGACGACCGCCTCCGCTCGCTGCTGATCCCCCTCGGCGACGGCCTGCTCGCCGCCGTCAAGGTCGCCGCCTAGCAGGTCACCGGCAGGCCACTCGGAGGTCGCCGCCTAGCAGGTCACCCGGTCGCAGGTCACCCCGGCCGCAGGTCACGCCCTGGTCAGCCACTCCAGCAGCAGGCGCACGCCGAAGCCCGTCGCGCCCTTGGTGAGCACGCCCTCGTCGACCGTGCTGCGCCCGACGCCCGCGATGTCGAGGTGCGCCCACGGCCGCTTGCCCGCGAACTCACGCAGGAACAGCGCCGCGGTGATCGACCCGGCGCCGAACGTGGAGCCCTGCTCGACGTTGGCCAGGTCGGCGATCGACGACTCCAGCGCCGGCGCGTAGTCGTCGATCAGCGGCATCCGCCACAGCCGGTCGTCGCTGGCCTGCCCCGCCTCCACGAGCTCCCCGGCCAGCAGGTCGTCGTTGGCGTAGACGGCGCCGACACTGCGGCCGAGCGCGACGGTGATGGCGCCGGTCAGGGTGGCCACGTCGACGACCGCATCGGGGTCGAGCTCGGCGTCGGCGTAGGCCAGCGCGTCGGCCAGCACCAGCCGGCCCTCGGCGTCGGTGTTGAGCACCTCGACCGTGCGGCCGCCGTAGTGGGTGATGACGTCGCTGGGCCGCTGGGCCGTGCCCGAAGGCATGTTCTCGGCGGCGGCGACCAGACCGGTGACCCGGACGGGCGCCCCCAGCGCGGCGAGCGCGCCGACGACGGCGATCACGACGGCGCCGCCCGCCATGTCGGTCTTCTGCGTCTTCATGTTGTCGGTCGGCTTGAGCGACAGACCGCCCGAGTCGAACGTGATGCCCTTGCCCACCAGCACGACGTGCCGGGTGGCGGGCCCCTCGGGGGTGTAGGAGAGCTGGATGAGGCGGGGCGGGCTGGCCGAGCCCCGGCCGACCGCGAGGATGCCGCCGAACCCGTCGGCCTGCAGCTGCTCCTCGTCCCAGACCCGCACCGGGACGCCCTGCTCGGCCGCCCGCTCGGCCAGCCAGGCGGGGTTCTTGACCGAGGCCGGCGTGTTGGCCAGGTCGCGGGCCAGCGCCACGGCCTGGGCGACGCGCTCGCCCCGCCGTACGGCCTGCTCGTCGGCGCCGGCGAACCGCAACGCGCGGACGGGCGTCTTGCCCGGCGCGCCGATCCTGAAGGAGTAGGCGGCCAGCAGCGCGGCCTCCGCGAACGCGGCGGCGTCACCCTCGGGCGTCACCACGGTGAGCTCGGCGCGGCCCTTGGCGCGGCGCGTCAGCAGCGCCGCCGCCTTGCGCAGCGAGCCGGGCGAGCCGTCGCCGACGCCGTACAGCAGGACGCGGCCGACACCGCCCTCCCGTGCCACGGGGGCCTCGAAGACCTCCCCCGCCTCCCCCTTGGCCTCGTGGTGCGCCAGCAGGTCGGGCACCGGCACCGCGAGGTCGAGCGCGAGCGCCGGCGTCAGGTCGGAGGTGTAGGGGACGGCCAGCAGCTCTGCGTCAGCGGGAACGTCGGCGACCACCGATGCAGTGGTCTCAATGGGCACGGAATTCTCTCCTTCGACGGACAGCGACCCTGGCGCGGAAGGACGCCAGGGTCGTGGATCAGATCAGTCGAGAGCTCTCAGCCGACGACGCTCTTCAACGCCTCGCCGAGCGCCTTCGCCTCGTCGGCGGAAATCTCCACGACAAGCCGGCCGCCACCCTCCAGGGGGACCCGCATGACAATGCCGCGCCCTTCCTTGGTGACCTCGAGCGGACCATCGCCGGTCCGCGGCTTCATCGCCGCCATGCGTGCATCCCTTCCTGCCTTGGGCTCCCGCGGCCCGCGATTTTTCAGACCGCCCGTCAGGGAGGGCGGCGCATTCACGTCATCTGTGATGTCCTATTCTCCCGCATCGAGAGCGCTCATGGGTAACGATCTCCTCCCAGAATGCGTTGTCGAGGGTGCCGTAGAGCACCAAACTGGGGTGCGTGCACGCACCCGCCACCCGGTCCGACGTCGATGGCGGCGCCCTGCCGTCCCGTCGCGGACGGGCCCCGGCCGCCGTTTCCGCGCGATGCGCAAAGCCCGTGGAGATCGCCGTTCCCGCCGTCCGCGCCCCGGTTGCGCGGACGTCGCCCGAGCCGTCGCGGCGACTGTCGAGGGCGTCTCTGAACGCCGTTCAGGGGCTCGCTCAGGCAGGCGTGCGAAGGCTGGACGAGAGTGCACGGAGAATTTACCGAGCGGGGCGCACCGGGCCGGGGCGGCTGCCCGCGCAGCCTCCACCCACGACCGGGTACGACTTCGCGCGGGGGGCGCCCCGCCTCCCGCGCTCCGCCGTGTACGCCGACAGGGAGTTGCCGTGATCCGTTATGACGTGACCGACGCCGTCGCCGCCATCACGCTCGACCGGCCCGACGCGATGAACTCGCTGACGGCGGAGCTGAAGTCCGCCCTGCTGGACGCGCTGCGGCGGGCGGCCGGCGACCCGGCGGTCAGGGCGGTGCTGCTGACCGGGTCGGGCCGCGCCTTCTGCGCCGGGCAGGACCTGCGTGAGCACGCCGACAACCTGGAGGCGGGCCGCGGGCTCGCCGACACCGTCCGGCTGCACTACAACCCGATCGTCGAGCTGATCACCACCATGCCCAAGCCGGTGGTCGCCGCCGTCAACGGCGTCGCCGCGGGCGCGGGCGCCTCGCTGGCCTTCGCCTGCGACCTGCGGGTCGCCTCCGAGAAGGCCAGGTTCGCGCTGGCCTTCGCCGGCATCGGGCTGGCGCCCGACTCGGGCGCCTCCTGGACCCTGCAGCGCCTCGTCGGCCCCGGGAGGGCGACCGAGCTGCTGCTGCTCGGCGAGCCGCTCGACGCCGCCCGCGCGCTGGAGCTGGGGGTCGTCACCCGCGTGGTGCCCGCCGACGACGTGCTGAAGACCGCCCAGGAACTCGCGACCCGGCTCGCTCAGGGCCCCACCCTGGCGTACGCGGCCACCAAGCGGGCCCTCGCCTACGCCGCGACCCACACGCTGCCCGACGCCCTCGCCCTTGAGGCCGAGCTGCAGGACCAGTGCGCGGCCACGGCCGACCACCGGGCGGCCACCCGGGCCTTCCTGACCAAGGAGCGGCCGGTGTTCGTCGGCCGGTGAGCGCTCAGCCCCGGCGGACGCGGGCCACACAGCCCTCGATGTGGTCGTTGACCAGGCCGATGGCCTGCATGAGCGCGTAGGCGGTGGTCGGGCCGACGAACCTGAACCCGTGCCGCTTCAGCTCCTTGGCCAGCGCCACGGAGCCGGGCGTGGTGGCGGGCACGTCGGCCATGGTCCTCGGCACCGGAGCGTCGGGGTCGGCGTACCGCCACACCAGCTCCGACAGGCCCACGGGCAGGTCCTGCGCCGCCCTGGCGTTGCCGATGGCCGCCTCGACCTTGGCGCGGTTGCGCACGATGCCGGGGTCGGCCAGCAGCCGCTCCACGTCGTGCTCGGTGTACGCCGCCACCTTGGCGATGGAGAAGCCGTCGAACGCGGCCCGGAAGTTCTCGCGCTTGCGGAGGATCGTCAGCCACGACAGGCCGGACTGGAACGCCTCCAGGGTGACGCGTTCGTAGACCTCGTCGTCGCCACGGACCGGGCGGCCCCACTCCTCGTCGTGGTACGCGATGTAGGACGGGTCGGCCATGCCCGTCCAGGAGCAGCGGATGAGGTCGGTCACCGGCGCTCGTCCCCTTCCTTGCCGGCCGCCGCCCGCACGGGCTCAGCCGCCTCACGATGCTCGCCCTCCCGGACCTCGTCCGGCGCATGAGGCTCGCCCTCCTCGGCCTCATCGGCCGCCTGCCGGTCGTCCGTGCGCGTCGCGTCCGGCGTGAACGTCTCGGGGGCGGGCGCGTCGGGGGCGTGCTCGACGGGCATCTCGGCGACGGGCGCGTCCGGAACGGGCTCGACGGGCATGCCGGGGGCGGGCGTGGGGGGCGGGGGCGCTGGAGTGGTGGCCAGGGGGTGGCCGGGCTCGGGGAGCTCCAGCGGCGCCGCCGGCGCCTCCGGCTCGTGGTCGGTGCGCAGGGCGGCGCCTGGCCCGGCGTAGGCCTCCTGGCGCGCGTGCAGCCTGCTCGCCAGCAGCTCCGCCACCCGCTGCTCCAGGACGGCGATCCTGGTGTCGCGGGCGCTGATGGCGCCGGCGGCCCGGCGCAGGGTCTCGTCGACGCTCTGGGTGTGATAGCCGACGAGGTTGACCGGCAGCCGCAGCGCCATGAAGTCGACGGCCGTGAGCTGCTGCGCCTCGGGCAGGTCGAGAGGGGGCACGTCCGGCGGGAACTCGGTCAGCTCACCGCCTTTGCCCAGCGAGACCAGGACCACGCAGGCCAGGATGGCGAGGGCGGCGATGGCGAGTATGACCAGCACATTGGCATCGTACTCATACCTTCGAGGCATGAGTCCCGCGCTTTGCGCGGGCCGGGGGTCAGCCGGTGGCCTCGCCGAGCTCCTCCACGCTGGGCCTCAGGTGCGGGGCACGTCCCTCCAGGTGGTCGAGCGCCTCCTCCACCGACGTCGTCCAGGAGATGGCGTCGAAGACGTTCGCCCGGGTGAAACCCGCGTCGTACATGGACTCCACGAGGGCGCGCAGCGGGGCGTACAGGCCCCACGGGTCGAGGATGACCAGCGGCTTGTCGTGGATGCCGAGGACCCGCGACGTCCAGATCTCGAACAGCTCCTCCAGTGTGCCGATGCCGCCCGGCAGGACGAGGAAGGCGTCGGAGCGGGCGTCCATGACACCCTTGCGCTCGCGCATGTCGGCGGTGACGACCAGCTCGTCGGAGGCGTGGTCGGCGATCTCGATGTCCACGAGGACCTGCGGGATCACGCCGATGGTGCGGCCGCCCGCCGCGCGGGCCGCCGCCGTGACGGCGCCCATGCAGGAGACGGTGGCGCCGCCGCTGACCAGCGTGTGGCCACGCTCGGCCAGCTCGGCGCCCACCTGCGTCGCCAGGTCGAGGTACTTGGGGTCGATCTTCTGACTGGATGCGCAAAAGACACAGACGTTCACGACACGTCAGCTTATTGCGGCTCGGCGCTCCGGCCCTCGACCGCCTCCACCTCCTCCTGACGGCGCAGCGAGCGGGCCCGGTCGGACTCCACGATGACGCGCACCGCCTCGTCCACGTCGTCGGTGACGGTGATCAGGTCGAGGTCACGCTCGGCGATCTTGCCGGTGCCGAGGAGCGCCTGCTTGATCCAGTCGATCAGGCCGCCCCAGAACTCCGTGCCCAGCAGCACGACGGGGAACGAGGTCACCTTCTGCGTCTGCACCAGGGTCAGCGCCTCGAACAGCTCGTCGAGCGTGCCGAAGCCGCCGGGCAGGGCGATGAAGCCGCACGAGTACTTGACGAACATGGTCTTGCGCACGAAGAAGTAGCGGAACTCGATGCCCAGGTCCACGTAGTCGTTCATCCGCTGCTCGAAGGGCAGCTCGATGCCGAGGCCCACCGACCACGCGCCGTCGACCTCGCGGGCGCCCTTGTTGGCGGCCTCCATCACGCCCGGCCCGCCGCCGGTGATGACGGCGTAGCCGGCCTCGGCGATGGCGCGGCCGAGGGCCACGCCCATGGTGTATTCGGCAGTGCCCGCAGGGGTGCGGGCCGAGCCGAAGACGGTGACGGCGCGGGGGAGCTCGGCGAGCTGGCCGAAGCCCTCGACGAACTCCGCCTGGATGCGCATCACCCGCCACGGGTCCATGTGCAGCCAGTCGGCCGGCCCCTGGCGGTCGAGCAGTCTCTGGTCGTGCGTGGACTCCGGCACGAGTCTGCCGCGCACCACGGCCTGTCCCTGACGGCGTTCGCGACGTGTCCTATCCATGCCGATCACGCTAGCCCCCTTCGCGGGTTTCCGGTCCCCCTCGGACGGGCCGGGTCCCCGGCCGCGCGGGAGGGCGTACGGACCTCCCCGGGAGGTTTCGAGCACACACGTACGGGTGTAATGCCTGGTGGACGGCCTGTGACAGGCCCGCAAAAAATCTTGGAAAAAGCAGGGAACCGGATTTCGACTCCCTTGCGTCTAACTGCCGAGGGTGCTGCTCGGGACTGAAAGTGGCTTTCCCCGCCAAATGGCCGGCGAGGAAAGCCACTTTCACTTTGTCAGCCAGTCCACCATCGCCCGCTCGCTCTCCACGATCCTGGCCAGCGAGACGTACTCCCCCTGCTGGTGTGCCAGGTTGGGGTCGCCCGGCCCGTAGTTGACCGCCGGCACTCCCAGCGCGGCGAACCTGGCCACGTCGGTCCACCCCAGCTTGGCCCTGGGCTCGCCGCCCACGGCCGCGGCGAAGGCCGCCGCCACGGGGTGGGTCAGGCCCGGCCGGGCCGCCGGAGCCCCGTCCGTGAAGCTCACCTCGAAGCCGTCGAACACCTCGCGCACGTGCTCCCGCGCCTGCTCCAGGCTGAGGTCGGGCGCGAAGCGGTAGTTGACCGTCACCACGCAGGAGTCGGGGATCACGTTCCCGGCGACGCCGCCCCGGACGCCGACGGCGTTGAGCCCCTCGTGGTAGCGCAGCCCGTCGACCACCGGCTGCCGCGCCTGGTAGGCGTTCAGCCGGGCCAGGACCGGCTCGATGCCGTGGATGGCGTTGACGCCGAACCACGACCTCGCGCTGTGCGCGCGCCTGCCGGTGACCAGCACGTCGGCGCGCAGCGTGCCCTGGCAGCCGCCCTCGATGACACCGTCGGTCGGCTCCATGAGCACCGCGAAGTCGGCGGCCAGCCAGTCGGCGTGGTCACGGGCCACGCGGGTCAGCCCGTTGCGCTCCGCCTCGATCTCCTCGCAGTCGTAGAAGACGTACGTGACGTCGCGGTTGGGGGCGGGCACCGTGGCCGCCAGCTTCAGCGCGACCGCGACGCCCGCTTTCATGTCGGAGGTGCCGCAGCCGTACAGCAGGTCGCCCTCGACGCGGCTGGGCAGGTTGCCGTGGACGGGCACGGTGTCGAGGTGACCGGCGATCAGCACGCGTTCGGGCCGGCCGAACGTGGTGCGGGCGACCACCGTCTCGCCCGACCGGTCGATCGTGAGGTGGGGCAGCGCGCCGAGAGCCCGCGCCACCTCGTCGGCGAGCAGGCGCTCCGCGCCGCTCACCGACTCGATGTCCACGATGGCGGCGGTCAGCGTCCGCACGTCCTGGGTCAGGTCCAGCATCAGGTGTTCACTCCGTGTTCGCGCAGCACCTCGTTGAGTGCCGCCTTGTCGTGCCGCCGGCCCGGCTCCAGCCGCTTGATGACCAGGACGCACGGCATGCCGAACGTGCCGCCGGGGAACTCCTTGGGCCTGGTGCCGCCCACGGCCACGCACCAGTCGGGAATCCGGCCCCGCCCCAGCTCCTCGCCCGTCTGCACGTCCACGACGGGGATCGTCGCCGACAGGACGGTGCCCGCGCCCACGACGGCGCCGCGGCCCACCCGGGCGCCCTCGACGATCATCGCCCGGCTGCCGATCAGCGCGTCGTCCTCGACCACCACCGGCACGGCTCCCGGCGGCTCCAGCACGCCGCCGATGCCCACACCGCCCGACAGGTGCACGTCGCGGCCGATCTGGGCGCAGGAACCGACCGTGGCCCAGGTGTCGACCATCGTGCCGGCGCCGACGTACGCGCCGATGTTGACGAAGGACGGCATCAGCACCACGCCCGGGGCGGCGTAGGAGCCCCAGCGCGCGATGGCGCCCGGCACCACCCGCACGCCGTCGAAGGTGGTCTTGAGCGGGTGGCGATCGTGGTGCTGGAAGTCTCCCACCTGGGAGCGGATCATGCCGAGCACCTTGAAGGACAGCAGGATCGCCCGCTTGGCCCGCTCGTCCACCACGACCTCGTCGCCGACCACCTCGGCGACCCGTGCCTTGCCGGTGTCGAGCAGGTCGATCGCGGACACCACGACGGCGCGCGCCTCGGTGTCGTCCGGCGACAGCTCCGCGCGGCGCTCCCACAGGCGGTCGACCGCCCGGGGCAGCGGCGACGTCGTGCTCTGCTGACTCATGGCCCGTGAGCTTATCCGGCCGGGTAGGTTCTTCAGCGTGCGGCTGCGCTTCTCCCGCGGTGTCATCACCATCGCGGCCATCGTCGTGGTGCTCGCGGTGGGCGTCTCCGTGGGGCTCTACCACCTGCTCAAGAGGGCGACACCACTGGCCGTCCCGGAGGCCTACTGCAGCGTGCGCACCCCCGAGGGCGCCGACGAGCTGGACATCGAGCAGGCGCGGATCTCCGCCACCATCGCGGCCGTCGCCGCGCGCCGGCGGCTGCCCGAGCGGGCCGTGGTCATCGCCTACGCGACGGCGCTGCAGGAGTCGAAGCTGCGCAACCTCTCCTACGGCGACCGCGACTCCGTCGGGGTGTTCCAGCAGCGCCCGTCGCAGGGCTGGGGCACGGTCAAGCAGCTCATGGACCCGGTCTACGCGACGAACAAGTTCTTCGCGGCGCTGGTCAAGGTGAAGAACTACCGCAAGATGCCGCTGGCCGAGGCCGCGCAGGCGGTGCAGCGGTCGGCGGGCGGCTACGCCTACGCCCCGCACGAGCCGCAGGCCGAGGCCCTCGCGGCGGCGTTCACCGGCCGCGTCCCCCAGGCGGTGCACTGCTGGTATCCGCCCGCCGAGGCGAAGGGGGCCGAAGGGGCGAAGGGCGCCGAAGGGCCGAGCGCGCCGCCGGCCAGGACCGCCGAGGCGCGCCGCCAGCTCGCGCGGGCGCTCGGCAGCACCGCCGTCACCAACCGGCGGCGCGGGTGGCTGATCGCCGCCTGGTCGGTGGCGCACGCGCAGAAGTACGGCCTGAGCCGGGTCGGCTACGGCGGCGCCGCCTGGGTCAACGACATGCGGACCGAGGGCTGGCGGGGCGGCGACTCGTCCGGCGTGGCCCGCGTCGAGCTGTCGTAGGGCAGGCGATCGGTCCGGCGCTGTCCGCGTCGAGACGGCGCGGTCAGGGACACGGTGGCGGCGAGGCCGGGCGGGGGTCATGGGGCGCGGAAGCCGGGCGGAGGTGACAGGGCGCGCGGCCGGTGAAGCCCGCGGGGGTTACGGGGCGCGGCTGACGAAGTCGATGGAGCCCGGCGGGAGCGGCTGGGCGTAGCTGGCCGTCCAGCCGCGGCCCTGGATGCGTTCGAAGGACAGCAGCCGCCCGTCGGAGGCGCGGTAGTCGGCGAAGTCGAGCAGCCCCCGCTCGGGGAGGCCGGTCTCGCCCTCGCCCCTGAACGCCGCCGTCCCTCGTTCGATGGGGAAGAACTCGACGCCCTCCATGATGAGCATGCTCTTGGCGGGGACCATGCCCTGGGTGGGCACCTCGGTCCACAGGAGCACCTCCAGGTGGGGCGGCTCGCCTTCGGCCAGCCCCTTGCGCACCTCGACCGACAGCCACTGGAAGCGGCGGGCGGCGTCGCGCAGGAGGTATTCGGTCCACTCCTGGCCCTGCCACGAGACGTACGTGGCGCCGAGCACGCTCGCCGGCCCGCCGTGTATCCGGATCCGGTCGCCGACCTTGATCGTGCGGGGGTCGGCGTAGTCGTGGCCCGCGTAGCCGACCGCGCCCACCGGCGCCGGCAGCGGGGGCTCGACGGGCGCGGCCTCTACCGGCGTCGCGGTCGCGCGGCCCTTCCTGTCCTGTCGCAGGGTGGCGAGGAAGGCACCCAGCAACAGCAGGACGGTGGCGATGCTCAGCCCGAGGACGACCATGACGGTCATGCTCATAGATCAGCTCGCTCCACTCGCGGTCTGCCTCGGCAAACGCCCTTATCCACTTATGCTCGTGCGGCCCGCGCGGGCGGGCCGGTCTGACGGGGGATCCTACTGGAGGCGCCGCACCGCCGCATCGACGCGTTCGTCCGTGGCCGTCACGGCGATGCGGATGTGCCTGTCGCCCGCTGGTCCGTAGAAATCTCCCGGCGCGACCAAAATACCGATTTCAGCGAGCTTGCCTACCTGATCCCAGGACTTTTCTCCGTTGGTCGCCCAGAAGTAGAGGCCGGCTGTCGAATGGTCGATGCGCCAGCCCGCCCGCTCCAGCGCCGGACGCAGCCGGGCCCGCCGGCCCGCGTAGCGCTCGCGCTGCTCCTCGGCGTGCGCGTCGTCGCCGAGCGCGGCCGCCATCGCGGCCTGCACCGGCGCCGGCATCATCATGCCGGCGTGCTTGCGCGTCTCCAGCAGGCGCTTGACGAGCGCCGGGTCGCCGGTCACGAACCCGGCCCGGTAGCCGGCCAGGTTGGACCGCTTGGACAGCGAGTGGACGGCGAGCAGCCCCTCGTGGGAGCCGCCGCAGACGTCGGGGTGCAGGATGGAGACGGGTCGCTCCTCCCACCCCAGCTCGATGTAGCACTCGTCGGAGGCGACGATCGCGCCCCGCTCGCGGGCCCAGGCCACCACCTTGCGCAGGTGCTCGGCCGGCAGCACCTTGCCCGTGGGATTGCCCGGGGAGTTGACCCAGACGAGGTCGGCCCGTTCGGGACCGAGCGCGAGCAGGCCGTCGGAGGCCAGCGCCGACGCCCCGGCCAGCCGGGCTCCCACGTCGTAGGTCGGGTAGGCCAGCTCGGGATGGACGACGCGCGCGGCTCCCAGATAGGTCGGCAGCCAGGCGACGAACTCCTTGGTGCCGATGACGGGCAGCACGTCGAGCTGGTCGACGCGCACGCCGAGCCTGCGGCTCAGCCAGCCCGCGGCGGCCTCACGGAGATCCCGCGTGCCGTGGGTCATCGGGTAGCCGGGACTGTCGGCCGCCCCGGCGAGGGCGTCCTGGACGATCCGTGGCACCGGGTCGACCGGGGTGCCGACCGACAGGTCGACGATGCCGCCGGGGTGCGCGCGGGCGCGCTCCTTGTACGGCTCCAGCCGGTCCCAGGGGAAGTCGGGCAGGGTGTTCACGGATCTCCAGATCGGTGCGTTCGGGGACCGGCTGAGCCGCCCCGGCCGGCCCGTCGCGGACCGCCGCGGCGCTCTCGCCGGCGCGGCGGCTAGTGGCCCTCGCCCTGCGGAGGCAGCGCCGCCACGACGGGGTGGTCCTTCTCGATCTTGCCGACCTTGGAGGCGCCGCCGGGCGACCCCAGGTCCTCGAAGAAGTCCACGTTCGCCTTGTAGAAGTCCTTCCACTGCTCGGGAAGGTCGTCCTCGTAGAAAATCGCCTCGACCGGGCACACAGGCTCACAGGCGCCGCAGTCCACGCACTCGTCGGGGTGAATGTAAAGCATGCGCTCGCCCTCGTAGATGCAGTCGACGGGGCATTCCTCGATGCACGCCTTGTCCAGGACGTCCACGCAAGGCTGCGCGATGACGTAGGTCACCTCGAGCTCCTTCTCTTCGCCACCATGGCATGACTCTGACCGCGGTTTGCTAGCTCCTAGTATTGCCGTGCTTGCCAGCGGGCCGAAACGGAGGTGGCCAACTCGTGGCCGCTCGCCTCACCGTCAGCGTCACCCAGGCCGATGTCGGCGCCCGGATCACCACGCGCAGACGGGTTCCCGGGGGGTTCCGTGACGCCGTCGGAATCCTGGAGTCGTGGGAGTCCGGCGTGTTGCGGGTGCGTAAAAGGGACGGCACCCTAGTGGAGATCGTTGAGGAGGAGCTGGTAGCGGCCAAGGTCGTTCCGGCCGCGCCTCCTCGACCTCAGCGGATGTGACGGTAAGTATTCGTCGCGTGACCGTACGTATTTGTGCCGCTGCGGCAGCCATCCTCGTCAGCGCCGGATGCGGCGCGTCCACCACGGAGGCCAAACCGCTTCCGCCCGTCAACGTCAAGGCGATGTCCATGAAGGAGGGCTTCGGCGACCTCGAACGGCTCGCCGAGGCCGCCCGGAGCGAGGGCGCGCTCACCGTGATCGCGCTTCCCCGCGACTGGGCCAACTACGGCGAGATCATCGACGCCTTCGCCGAGAAGTACGACATCAAGGTCAACGAGCTGGAGCCCGGCGCCAGCAGCCAGCGCCAGATCGAGGTCGCCGGCCGGCTCAGGCCGGACGTGTTCGACCTCACGCTCGACGTGGCCGTGGCCAACGCCGCCAGGTTCGCCCCGTACAAGGTGCAGGGGTGGCCGGACCTGCCCGACAACGTCAAGGACCCGTCCGGCGCCTGGTACGCCGCCTACGGCGGCTACATGTCGATCGGGTACGACCCGCGCGCCGTCCCCGCGCCGGCGTCGTTCGCCGACCTGCTCAAGCCCGGCTACACCGTCGCGCTCGACGGCGACCCGCTGCGCTCAGCGGCGGCCTTCGACGGCGTGATGGCGGCCTCCCTGCACAACGGCGCGCCGGACCCGCGGCGCGGGGTGCAGCTCTTCGCCAGGCTGCGCAAGACCGGCCGGCTCACCGAACCGGCCAAGGCCAACGTCATCGTGGGCTGGGACCACCTCAACGCCGCGCGCGGCGCGCGGCAGCCGGGCTCCTGGAAGGTCACGATCCCGAAGGACGCGCCGCTCGGCGAGTACCGCTTCCAGGCGATCAACAAGGACGCCCCGCACCCGGCGGCGGCCCGGCTGTGGCAGGAGTTCCTCTTCTCCGACGAGGGCCAGAACCTCCTGCAGAAGGGCTACGCGCGGCCCGTCCGCGGCGAGGCCATGCTCATGCGCGGCACCCTGGACACCGAGCAGACCGCGAAGCTGCCCGCCGCTCCCGGCCCGCCCGTCCTGCTGACGATCCCCCAGGTGGACGCCGGCAAGTCGTACCTCAAGAAAGAATGGGCGAAGAGCGGCTGATGGGCCGAATGTGACTTTGTATGTCGTAGGGACGCTCAGCCTCTAAAGTGAACGGACAGCACGGCCACGGGGGCCCGATGTCTGACGAATGTGAGCTGATCGTCTTGCGCTATGACGCACCGAGCGTGGAGCGGTGGAGCAGTCGCGCCTACGACGGCAGTTTCGGCTACGTGACCCCCCAGGGCGCTCCCCTCGTCGACCTGCTCGACCCGCGACCGGGCGAGCGGGTGCTCGACCTCGGCTGCGGCACCGGGGTCCTGACCGCCCAGATCGCCGCCCGGGGAGCCGAGGTGCTCGGCATCGACGGCTCCCCCGCCATGATCGAGAAAGCGCTGGCCCAGCACCCGGGCATCGACTTCATCGTCGGCGACGGCCACGACTTCACCGTCGCCCACGCCTACGACGCCGTCTTCTCCAACGCGGCGCTCCACTGGATGAGCCGCGACCCCGGCGCCGTCATCGCCAACGTGCGCGAGGCGCTGCGGCCCGGCGGGCGGTTCGTCGCCGAGATGGGCGGGTCGGGCAACTGCGCCGAGCTGACGGCCGCCATGCTGACGGCCTGGCGCGAGTACGGCCTGCGCGAACCCGAGCTGCCGTGGTACTTCCCCACCCCCGCCGAGTACGCCCACCGGCTCGAACGCGAGGGTTTCGTGGTCCGGCTGCTCGAATACTCCGACCGGCCCACCCCGCTCGAGGAGTGCCCCGGCGGCGCGGCCGACTGGGTGCGGATGTTCGCCTCCTCCGTGCTGGCCGGCCTGCCGCCGGAGATCGTGCTGCCGCTGCTCCAGCGGGTCAACGAACTGGCCGCGCCCGCGCTGCGCAGGGAGACCGGCTGGATGGCCGACTACGTGCGCCTGCGCTTCGCCGCCGTCCGGCGTTGATACGTAGTCCATGATGCGTAGGGCAGTTTTGCCAGACTATGGTCTGTTCCGTGGGCGGCGAGACCTTGGCTGCACCGCTGTACGCACGTTGAGTGAAGCCTTACGACGACACGGGGGCGTGAGGGGCTGGTGAACGGAACGGGATGAACTTCTGCCTGAGCGACCTCGTACCACCGTTGCGGTGGAGCGACGCGTCCACGATCACGCTGCTCACCGGGCAACCCGACCTGCCGGACGCCTGGTGGCGCAGCCTGCCCCTGCCGCGCGTGCTCGCGGTCATCGGGCCGGAGGCGCTGGGCGACCTGCTCACGGAGATCGCGCTGGAGCAGTGGCCGGCCGCCGCCGTGGGCGACGTCCTGCCCGCCCTCCACGTGCTGGACCCCGACGAGGCGGACGAGCCACACGTCGCCATCGCGCTCGACCGGGCCGGCTCGTGGGCGGGGCTGCTGGCGCTGACCAGCCGCGAACTGGTCGACCAGCCGTTCATCCAGGCGCGTGCGGTGCTCGCGACGCTGTTCTCCGCCGTCCTGGCACGGCTGGCGCCGGCCGCCGCGCCGAGCGCGGGACCCGTTGCGGCGTTCCCCGCCGCGACCCCTGCCGGGAACGCCGCCGGGAACGCCGCGGTAGCCGCTGCCGTGACCGCTCGGGGCGAGGGGGACGCCGAGCCGCGCACGGTCGCCGCCGAGGCCGCCCCCAGCCCTGGCCCTGGCCCTGCCCCTGACCCCGCCCCTGCCGTCGCGCCGGAGGCGGCGGACGCCGGGCCGGGCGGGCCGGCCGAAGGCGCCGCGCCGGAGGCGGAGGCCGCCGCCCCGGAGGGGCAGGCGGACAGGGCCGCTCAGGAGGCCGAACCGGAGGCGCTGGAGGCGGCCCCCGAGGCCGCCGCACCCGAGGCCGCCGCCCCCGAGGAGCGGGCGGAAGCGGGCCTACCCGAGGCGGAGCCCCGAGCCGCGGTGGCGGCGGAGTCTGATGCCGCGCTCGAGGCCGGGGCCGAGGCCGCCGGTGACCGGGATCCCGTGAGCGAGGACGAGCCCGAGCCCGCCGACGCCGACAGGGGCGTGGACGACGGCGAGGACGACGAGGCCGAGCCGACTCAGGACGACGAGCGGGAGGTCGTGGGCGCTTCGAAGCCCGAGCCCGACGCCGGACCGGACCCCGCCTCGACGGCCGACGACGCACCGGACTCCGAGCCCGCGCCGGTGGTGGACGAGCCGGTGTCCGAGCACGCGCCGATGGCGGACGCACCGGACCCCGAGCACGCGGCGGAGGCGGACGCACCGGGCTCCGAGCCCGCGCCGGTGGCGGACGAACCGGTGTCCGAGCACGTGGCGGAGGCGGACGAACCGGATTCCGAGCTTGCGGCGGAGGGCGGTCTTGAGCCGGTCGCCGCGGACGGGCACGCGGCGGACGCCGAGCCCGCGCCGGTCGCGCGCGCTGGGCAGGACGCGGGGGCCGAGGGCGGGGTGACGGTGGCGCCGGATCTTTCCGCGCTCATCGAGGCCGCCTTCGCCGGGCTCGACGACAAGAGCTGGGCCGTGGCCCAGAACCGCGTCTTCACCGATCAGCCGTCCGCCGTGGACCAGCTCGCCAAGCTGTTCGCCGTGCCGCCGGCCGAGATCACCGAGACGGAGGCCCTGCTGCGCGAGCGGCTGGACCGGTGGCTGGCCAGCGACGAGGCGGCCCCCTACCGGGAGCACCTCGACGGGCTGCGTCGCGCGATCGGCCCGGCCGCGCCCAAGGAGCGGCTGATCAAGGCGGCCGACTGGCACCGCAAGGAGATCAAGGCGCTGGAGGTGCCGGCTTGGCAGTTCGTGCTGGCCACCCTGCCCGACAGGCCGGACGGAGGGGCCCGCGAGGAGGCACCCCCGCCCTCGGCCTTCTCCCCCTTCCCTCCCCAGCCGCCCATCCCGCCGCCGGTCCCGCCCGCCGTGCCGCCGGCGGTTCCGCCGGCCGTGGCCACGCCGTTCCCGGCGCCGCAGGCCGACGGTCCGGCGCCCGGGTCGCGCTTCCACCCGTTCGCGGCCGGCTCACCGGCGCCGGCGGGCGTCGCGGCCGAGTCGAACGGCGCGGCGTCGGAGGAGGGCCACGGCAGGCCGTACCAGCCGCTCAAGGACGTCTCGCAGACGCGGCGCTGCTTCCGGCAGCCCGACGGACGGTGGTGGTTGCGGGTGGACGTTACGGCCGAGCAACTGGCGGGCGGCGAGTGCGCGCTGCCGACGGGGTTCGCCGCTTACCTGGGGCTCTCGCCCGGTGAGACGCGGACCGTGCGCAGCGCCGCCGGGGAGCTGACGATGAGCTGGCACGGCAGGCCCGTGCTGGAGTCCGTCGAGCGCCTGCTCGTGGACGTCGGCGCCAAGGAGGGCGGCCACCTGTTCCTCACGCTGTCGGACGAGGGCGTGCTGCGGGCCAGGCACCTGCCGGTCGCCGCGCAGGGCGCCGAAAAGATCACCAAGGCGTTGCGGCTGGTGGGCTACACCGCGCCGGGCGGCACGCGCGAGCAGGCCGCCAGGGTGATCGCCACCCGGATCGGCATGGCGGGCCCGGTCGGCCTGCCCGATCTGCTGGCCAGGCTCCGCGAGCGCGGAGACCGCGACCTGCTCGACCTGTTGGACTGAGCCGTGCCGCGGCTCGCGATCGGCCCCGAGCTCCCCGAGGAGCTCCGCGCACTGGACCCGCCGGTGCGCAGGGACGCCGTTGTCGCGTTGCGCCGCTTCCTGCTGCGCGTGGCGGGCGCCCCCCATCCCGAACGGGTGCGGGGCGCCAGGGACGCTCGGGTCGCGACCTTACGGCTGGCCGGCGGCCATCGCGGTGTCGTGGTGCGCCAGCGTGACGTCTACTGGTTGCGCACCGTGCTGCCCGACCCGCAGGCCTGGGCGCACGCCCGCCGGCACCGCTACGGGGTCAACCCGGTGATCGGCGTGGTCGAGGAGTGGGACGCCGAGTCCCTTGAACGCGTCGAGCCCGCCCTGCGCCGGTCGGCCGGCGCCTCGCGGCTGTTCGACCCGATCTGCGACGGTGACCTGCTGGCGCTGGGCATCGACGTGCGGGCGCTGCGGCTCATCCGGCTCGTCACCACCGAGGCCGACGTGGCGGCCCTCGAACCCTTCCTGCCGCCCACCCAGCACGCCCCGCTCGCGGTGCTGGCCGGCGGCGGCTCCCTGCACGACGCGTGGCGGGAGCTGGAGACCTGCCGCGCCACCGACGAGGACCCGGGCCCGATCGACACCGGCGACCTCCACGCCGCGCTGCTGCGCAGCCCGGACCGGGCGGCGTTCGTCGCCGACAAGGTCGAGCTGGACCGGGTGCTGGGCATGCCGGGGTGGTGCACGTTCCTGTCCCCCACGCAGCACCGGCTGGCGCGGGCCGCCCGCTACGACCACCCGGTGCTCGTGGTCGGCGGCGCGGGCACCGGCAAGACGCTCGTCGCCCTGCACCGGGCCGCCCACCTGGCCGCGCGCGGCAGCGGGCCGGTCCTGCTGGTGACGTTCTCCCAGAGCCTGGCCGAGGACCTGTCGGCCCGGCTCGACACGCTCATCCCCGACGAGGCCACCCGCAAGCGGGTCGAGGTGGACAACTGCGAACGGCTGGCGCTGCGCATCGTGGCCCACGAGGAGGGCCGCCGTCCCACCCTGGTCGGGCCGGGGGCGCGCACGCTGGCCGAGCTGACCGACGAGGCGCTGCGGCTGCTGTCGCGGGCGACGGGCGACCTGCTCGACGACGTCGACCCGCGGCGCAAGCCGTACCGCCACATCGTGGTGGACGAGGCGCAGGACATCAGCCCGGCGCAGTGGCGGCTGCTGCGGGCGGCGGCGCCGCACGCGCACGACGACCTGTTCGTGGTCGGCGACCCGCACCAGCGCGTCACCGAGACACGGGTGGCGCTCGGCGCGCTCGGCATCCCCGTCGCGCAGCACACTCTGCGCGTGTCGTACCGGCTGCCGGCCGAGGTGCTGTCCTTCGCCGTACGGCTGCGCGGCGGCGGGCCGGTGGACGGGCTGGTCAGGGGCGCCTCCGAGCTGCACGGGCTGCGGGCCGCGCGGCACGGCGAGCGGCCGGTGGTGCGGGGCTACGACTCGGCGGAGGCCGAGCTGGCCGGCCTGGCCGCCACGGTCCGCGCGTGGCTGGAGGAGGGCGTGCCCGCCGCCGACATCGCCGTGGGCGCCCGCACCCCGCGGCTGGCACGGGGCGCGCGTCAGGCGCTGGGCGAGACGGAGGTCCGGGTGTCGACGTTCGCGAACCTGAAGGGACTCGAGTTCGAGCGCGTGGCGCTCGTCGGAGTGTCGGAGGGGGTGGTGCCCCAGCCGCCGCCCGGTGAGCCCGGCGCCCGCGCGCGAGCTCTGCAACGCGAACGCGGCATGCTGTACGTGGCCTGTACCAGGGCCCGCTCACTGCTTTACCTATCCCATTCAGGAAGAGGAAGCCCTTTTCTGTCATTCTGACGACATAGTCTGAACTGCGGATATCTGTCCCATTGCCGGTTGGACTCCAATGAACCTCAGCCTGAGCGACCTGGCGCCACCGATGCGCTGGACCCCACCGGGTCAGGTCGCGCCCCTCGTGGAAGAGCCCCAGCTGCCGGATGCCTGGTGGCAGGCGATCCCGCTCGACCGCGCGTGTGCCATCGTCGGCACGCAGACCGTGGCGGGACACCTCGCCGACCTCGCCGTGACGTGCTGGGGTCACCTGCTGCTCGGCGACATCCTGCCGCTGCTGCGTTTCTCCGACCCCGCCGAGGCCGAGCGGACGCCGGAGATGCTGGGCAAGGACGTGGTGCAGAAACTGTTCAGCGGAGTGTTCGAGCGGCTGCTGGAACCCGCGGCCGAGGTGCCGGCGGTGCCCGCCCGTCCCGACCGGCCGCTGCCCGAGCTGATCGACTCCGTGTTCGCCGCCCTGGACGACCGGCAGCGGGCCATCGCCCGCGACCGCCTCTACGCGGGCCGGCGCGCGACGCTGGACGAGCTGGCGCAGCGGTTCTCGGTGACCCGGGAGCGCATCCGGCAGATCGAGCGCGACCTTCGCGAGTACGTGGACAACTGGCTGGGCGGCCCGGAGGCGGTCCCGCTGGTCGCGCACGTCGCGTGGCTGCGCGGCCGGCTCGGCTCAACCGTGCCCGCCGACGACCTGGCCGCGGCCGTGCCCTGGCACCGCGCGGAGCTGCGGGCGCTCGGCATCCCCATCTGGCGGTTCGTCCGCACGCTGCTGACCGGCTACGAGCAGGCCGACGGCTGGCTGATCGCCGGCGGGGCCGAGGAACTGCGGGAGAAGACGCGCCAGCTCTTCGCCGACGGGCCGCGGCCGCTCGCCGAGGCCGTCACCATGGTCAGCCAGCTCGGCGTCCGCGAGGACGTGGCCGAGCGGTGGATCACGTCCGTGCCGCAGATCCGGGTCCTCGACCAGCACGTGGTGCCGTGGCCGCGCAGCATCAACGAGAAGACCGAGGCGGTGCTGCTGGTGTCCGGGCAGCCGCTGTCGCCGGAGGAGATCCAGGACCGCATCGGCGAGGACTACAGCCTCGTCGGCATCCGCAACCAGCTCACCGCCGACGACCGGTTCCGCCGGGTCGACCGCAACAAGTACGGGCTGACCCGGTGGGGCGGCGACGAGTACCTGGGCATCAGGGAGATGATCGCCCGGGAGATCGAGCGCGCGGGCGGAGAGGCGTCGGTCAGCACGATCGTCACGAACCTCACCTCCCGCTACGACGTCAGCGAGAGCTCCGTCCGCGCGTACGCGGGCGGGCCGGGGTTCGAGCGGACCCAGCGAGGATGGATCCGCGTGGCGGGCACCTCCCCCGGTGGCGAGGCCGAGCCGTACCAGCCGCGCAGGGACGTGTCGGAGACGCGGCGCAGCTTCCGCAGCCGCGACGGCCGGTGGTGGCACCGGGTCGACGTCAACGCCGAGCACCTGCGCGGGTCGGGGTCGCCGCTGCCGACCGGGTTCGCCGCCTACCTCGGGATGGCTCCGGGCGGGCAGCTCACCGCGTCCACGCCGTCGGGCGACGTGGTGATCAGCTGGCACAACCAGCCCACGATGGGGTCGATCCGGAACGTGCTGGCCGACTTCAAGGCGAGCGAGGGAGACCATGTGTTCCTGACCGTGTCCGACGGCGGCGAGCTGCTGACGCGCTACCTGCCGGCCGCGCCGGTCAGCCTCCCGCCGCTGAACCGGGCCCTCTACCTGATCGGCTACACGGCTCCGGTGAACTCCGAGCTGGAGGGGCTGCGGCTGATCGGGGCGCGCATCGGGCTGCCCGACACGGCCACCCGCGACGAGGTGCTGGCCAGGCTCCGCGAGCGGGGAGACCGCGACATCCTGGGCTTCCTGGGCGGCTGACCGGCGGCACACCCGGCCGCCCTCCGCTTCTGCGGCGGCAGCCGTCCGGCCCCGGAGGGCTGCGGCGGCGCGGCCGATCCCGAGGAACCGCAGCGGCAGCCGTCCGGCCCCGGAGGGCTGCGGCGGCGCGCGGCCGATCCCGAGGAACCGCAGCGGCACCCGTCCGGCTCCGGAGGGCTGAGTGGCGCGCGGCCGATCCCGGAGAGCCGCAGCGGGGCACCCGGCCCGTCCCCGCGACGGTCGAGGGGCGCGCGGCTGGTTAGGCTCGGAGGATGTTGCGGATCCACGACGCGCTGACCGGCCGCACCGGGGAGCTCGCGCCCGGCAGGGCCGTGCGGCTGCACACCTGTACCCCCGCGTCCGCCGAGCCGTCGGGGCATCTGGGCGACCTGCGCCCCCACGTGCTGGCCGACGTGATCCGCAGGCTCCTGGAGAGCCGGCGGGTGCGTGTGGTGGCCTGCCGGGGTCCGCTCCCCGGCGGCGACCCCGCGGCTCTCGGCGCCTTCCGGCGGGTGGCGGGCGCGCTGAACCTGCGGCCGCCGGAGCACGAGCCCCTGGCGGACGAGGCGGCCGAGGCGGCGGTCGAGCTGATCGCCGGGCTGGTGGAGCGAGGCCGGGCTCACCTGGCCCCGGACGGCTCGGTCCGCCTCGGCGCCCCCGCCGACGACCACCCGGCGCCCTCCGGTGCCGCAGCGTCTCCCAGTGCCGCAGCGTCCCCCGGTGCCGCAGCGTCCCCCGGTGCCGCGGCGTCCCCCGGTGCCGCGGCGTCCCCCGGTGCCGCGGCCCCATCTGGTCACGCGGCGCCCTCTGGTGGCCCTGCGCTCGCCGGTGGTGAGGGGCGATCGGGGAGCATTGCCCAGGGTGGCATGACCGGGGCGCAGGGGGCTCCCCCCGGTGGGGACGTCGATCCGGTGTTGTGGGCCGTGTCCGGCGGCGAGCCCGCGTGGGACTCGCCCTGGGGGCGCGGCGCGCCTACCGCCGGCGTGCGGTGCCAGGCCGCGGCCAGGCGGTCGCTGGGGGCGCGCGTGGACATCCTCGTGGCGGGCGGTCACGCGCCGTCGCACGGCGACGAGCCGCTGCTCGAAACCGGGCACGTGGTGACCGGCGGGCCGGTCCGGTTCGACGGGCCGGCGCTGTCGGCGGAGCAGGTGACCGAGGCGGGGCTGGATCCGCTCGCGGTGCGGCTGGCGTACCTGGAGCACCACTACCGGGAGCCGGTGCACCTCACCTGGGACCTGCTGCGGGACGCCGACCGCGAGGTACGGCGCTGGCGGGCGCGGGTGGCCGGGTGGGCCGAGTCGCCCAGCGCGCCCCTGTCGTCGGGGTACGTGGAGCGCGTCGAGGCTGCCCTGGACGACGACCTCGACACCCCGGCGGCCCTCCGGGCGCTGCGCGACCTCGACGGCGACGACTCGGTGGCGGCGGGGGCGAAGTTCGAGTCGTTCCTGCGCCTGGACCAGGTGCTCGCCCTCGACCTGTCCGCGGAGATCGGCCGCGCCCCCGCCCCCACCCTCTGACCTCCCTCCCGGACGCTCCGTCCCCGGCCGTCCTCCTGGCCTCCCCGGTCGCCCGCGTGCTGGACGCCGTCCCGGCCAGTCGCGTGGCCGCCGGTCCGGCTGTCACCCCGAAGCCGGCGTTCCGGGCCGTCGGTTCACCGCTCAGGCGGCCGGCGCGGCGCCGTGACGGCGGCCGGCCACGGACCGGTCAGCGGGCGTCTTCCTGGAGGCCCCCGGCCCCGTGCGGCGGGTGGCGGCCTGCTTGGCCGTGCCGTAACAGGAGGTCCGTGAACGAGGGGCCGGAGGAGTGATCGCGAACTGTCAGACTTAGGATCCGGCGCGCGAGATGGGAGGATTCGTGAGGTTGAGACCGTACGCGTGGATGCCGTCGCCCCTGCGCTGGCCGGCGCGGGTGTTGACCGTGATCCTCGCTCTCGCGCTGGTGCTCGGCGGCGTCGTCGTCTACACGGTGCGCAAGTCGTTCCCCCAGGTGGACGGCACCATCCGCCTGCCCGGCTTAGCCGGGAACGTGGAGATTTATCGGGATAAATCGGGAATCCCGCACATCTACGCGGACACGGCCGAGGACCTCTTCGCGGCCCAGGGCTTCGTGCACGCCCAGGACCGGTTCTGGGAGATGGACTTCCGGCGCCACGTCACCGCTGGACGGCTGTCCGAGCTGTTCGGCAAGGCCACGCTCGACAGCGACAAGGCCATCAGGACCATGGGCTGGCGCCGGGTGGCCGAGCAGGAGCTGCCCGAGCTGGCCGACCGCACCCGCCGCTACCTCGACTCGTACGCCAAAGGGGTCAACGCCTGGCTCCGCGCCAACCCCAACGCCTCCGACCGGAGCCTCGAATACTCCGTGCTCAAGGTCCAGAACGGCGGCTACACGCCCGAGCCCTGGACCGCGCTCGACTCCGTCGCCTGGCTCAAGGCCATGGCGTGGGACCTGCGCTCCAACGTCGAGGACGAGATCGACCGCGCGCTGATCGCCGCCACGTTGCCCCGCGAGCGGGTGGAGCAGCTCTACCCCGCATACCCGTACGACCGGCACGTCTCGATCGTCACCCAGGGCGCGATCGCGCGGGACCGGTTCGATCAGCGGGCCACCCCCCGGCAGCCGGAGGCGCGGGACGGCCAGGACCAGAGCCGGGGCCGGCTGGACGCGGGCAGCCCCCGGCAGGGCGCCCGAACCAGCACCCGGAGCATCCAGGACGGCCCGGACACGACGGCCGGCGGCCGCACGGGAGACGCCGTACGAGCCGGCCGGGACGACACCGCACCCGGCCCGGCGGGCACCGAGGCGCTGGCCCGCGCGGCCAGGGCGCTCGACGCGCTGCCCGGCACGATGAGCACCGCCGACCGCGCCGGTGTCGGGTCCAACTCGTGGGTCGTCTCCGGCGAGCACACCAAGAGCGGCAAGCCGCTGCTGGCCAACGACCCCCACCTGTCGGCCTCGATGCCGGCCGTCTGGTACCAGGCGGGGCTGCACTGCCGCAAGCTGACCGAGCAGTGCTCGTACGACGTCACGGGATTCACCTTCTCCGGCGTCCCCGGTGTCGTCATCGGGCACACCGACAAGATCGCCTGGGGCTTCACCAACCTCGGGCCCGACGTGGCCGACCTCTTCCTGGAGCAGGTCGAGGGCGAGACGTACCTGTACAAGGGCGAGCGGCTCAAGCTGGAGACCCGGGAGGAGAAGATCAAGGTGGCGGGCGGCGGCACCGTCACCCACAAGGTCAGGAGCACCCGGCACGGGCCGCTGATCGACGAGGTGATGGGAGACGCGCGGCCCGGCGGCGACGCGAACGCCGTGGCGCTGCAGTGGACCGCGCTGATGCCCGGCAGGACCGCCGACGCGATCTTCGCGATGAACGGGGCGACGGACTGGCACGAGTTCAGGGCCGCCGCCGAGCTGTTCGAGGTGCCGGCGCAGAACCTCGTCTACGCCGACACCGAGGGCAACATCGGCTACCAGGCGCCCGGCCGCATCCCCATCCGGGAGAAGGGCGACGGCACCTGGCCGGTTCCCGGCTGGACGGGCGAGTACGAGTGGAACACCGCCCCGATCCCCCACGACCAGCTCCCGACCGTGACCAACCCCGCCGACGGCTTCGTCGTCACGGCCAACAACGCCGTGATCGACCCCAGGCGCTACCAGCCGCTGCTGACTGAGGACTGGTCGTACGGGTACCGCTCGCAGCGCATCGTCGAACGGCTGCGGCAGGAGATCGACAAGGACAAGGTGGACGCGGCCGTGATGGGCCGCATCCAGCAGGACACGCACAACGGCCTGGCCACGACCCTGGTGCCCGCCCTCATGAAGGTCACGCTGGCGGGCCCGAGCATGCGGGCCAGGGACCTGCTGAAAGGCTGGGACGGATCGCAGGACACCGGCTCGGCCCCGGCGGCGTACTTCAACGCGGTCTGGCGGCATCTGCTCAGGGCGGCCTTCGACGACGACCTGCCCGAGGGCGCGAGGGCGACCGGCGGCGACCGGTGGTACGAGGTGGTCAGGCGGCTGCTCGACCAGCCTGACGACCCGTTCTGGGACGACACCACGACGAGGAACCTGAAGGAGACGCGCGACGACATCCTCCGCCAGGCGATGGCCGGCGCCTACCAGGAGCTGTCGGAACTGCTCGGCGACGAGGTCGGGGCCTGGCGCTGGGGCGACCTGCACCGGCTCACGCTCACCCACGCCACGCTCGGCACCTCGGGCATCGCGCCGATCGAGGCGCTGTTCAACCGCGGGCCGCTGTCCGTGCCCGGCGGGAAGGACGCGGTCAACGCGACCGGCTGGAACGTGCAGAAGGGGTACGAGGTCACGGCCGTGCCGTCGATGCGGATGGTCGTGGACCTGGGCGACCTCGACAAGTCCGGCTGGATCAACCTGACCGGGGCGTCCGGGCACGCCTTCCACGCCAACTACCGGGATCAGGCGGCGCTGTGGGCGAGAGGTGAGCTGCTGCCGATGCTCTCCACGCCGGAATCGGTCAAGGCGGCCGCCGTGCACACCCTGCGCCTGCGTCCCTGACCCGGGGCGGCGCGGGCCCGGACCGCGTGCGGGCGGGTCAGGGCGTCGCCACCTCCCGTCCCGCCACCTCCCGTCCCGCCACCTCCCGTCCCGCCGGCACCTGGCCGCCGAAAGGGCTCCGGCCGTGCGGGTGGTCGCCGTGGAGGCGACGGGAGACGCCGGCCGCGGCGGGCTGGGGCCGCCGCCGTCCGGCCGCCGTGTGCCGGCCGGCCGGCATGAACGCCCTCGACTCGCCGACCGCCAGGTCCCACAGGTCCTCCCGGGGCAGCCCTCTTGCCGCCCATTCCTCCCGTGCCTGCCGTACGGGCGTGAGCAGCGGCTCGCCGGACAGCACGAACGTGCCCCAGTGCATGGTGGACATCCGCCGGGCCCCCACGTCCAGGTGGCCGCGCACGGCCTCGGCCGGGTCGACGTGCGCCGCCTTGGTGTGCCAGTGCGGCTCGTACCCGCCGACCGGCATCAGCGACAGGTCCAGCCCGGGGAAACGTTCGCCGATCTCGGCCAGCCGCGGGCCGTACCCGGTGTCGCCGGCGAAGTAGACCGACCGGCCGACCACCCAACCGCCCCAGAGCGTCTTGCAGGTGTCCCAGGGGGTTCGCTTGCTCCAGTGGTGCGCCGGCACGAAGTCGAACGTGACGCCGCGGACGCGGGCCGTCTCCCACCAGTCCAGCTCGGTGACCTCGGTGAATCCGCGCCGGGTGAACCAGCGCCGCAGCCGCGCCGGCACGAGGACCGGGGTGTCCCTGGGCAGCCTGCGGATCGTGGGGGCGTCCAGGTGGTCGTAGTGGTTGTGGCTGATCACGACGGCGTCGATCCGTGGCAGGTCGCTCCAGGCGACGCCGGGCGGCGTCAGGCGGGGCCGCACGCCCGGGATGCGCCGCGACCAGACGGGGTCCGTCAGGATCGTCAGCCCGTCCACCTGCAGCACGAACGTGGAGTGGCCGACCCAGGTGACCATGGTCTCGCCGGCCGGCGGGCGCGGCAGCCCGCCGGCGCGCCGCACCGGTATCTGGTCGGCGTCCCCCGCACCGGGACGCAGACCTCCGTACCAGGTGACGTTGAACAGTTCGCGGAACTCCGGAAGGGGCGCGGTGAGCCGGTCCTTGAAGTCGCGGGGCCACCGAGGCTGGGGGAGAGTCTCGTGCGTCATGGACGCCTCTCTGCCCTGTGTGACGGATCAGTCACGCACAGGCCCGGCTACCTGCGTCTTCGCCACCACAGGGGGGCGTGGGGGTAGCCGCCGTCGTCGAGCCCCGCCAGGCGTTCGAAGACGTTGTACGAGGCCTGGTGTCCGCACAGCAGCACCGACACCAGCATGGACAGCAGGTAGAGCGGGAGCATGGGCAGCCCGGCGCACCACGCCCACTGGGTGGCGTGCCTGGCCTCGTGCCGGATCAGCCGCTCGTCGAGGGTGTCGGCCCTGGTGAGGACGACGTTCCCGACGGTGAAGGCGCCCGCGACGGGGAAGCGGTGGCGGTAACCGCAGGCGAGCACGAGGCCGTCGGGCCCTGGCCGCCGGGTGGCGCCGCCGGCCACGGAGATCAGCAGGCCGAGGGGCGTGGCGAGGTTGAGATAGTTCGCCACCTTCCGGAACCGGTACCTGCCATCCATGCGTCTCAGCCTTGACCAATCTTGACAACTCGGAATAATGATCGTCGTCCTGAAATCTCCAAAAAGAGCAGGATTATGAGACTCACCACTCTGGGCGCGCTGGTCGGCGCCATAGCCCTCGCCGGCGCCGGCGGAGTCGCGATCACCCAGACGTCGACGGCAGATCCCTTAGGTTTGACCGACCCCCCTCTCCGGGTGGTGGTGGCCAGGAGCGCCACCCCATCCCCGACTTCGACACCCACTCCCAAACTCGGGAAGTACACCGCCAAGGCGAAGGTCGTCAAGAAGGGCGGCGTCTCGCACCTGAACGTCTCCATCGCCTACGACGGCGCGGCGCGCTTCACGGTCAGGCAGCGGGTGTGCAAGGGCACCTCCTGCAAAATCGCCACCGCGCGGATTCCCGTCACCACGGGCGCGGGGCAGGTCACCAGGAAGCTCGGCAAGGGCACCTACAAGACGCGCGGCAAGCCCAGGATCACCGCCAAGGTGCTGCCGTGGCCCACCCGCACCGTGACGGCCACGCCCAAGGCCACCGCGCCGACGGTCACCGTCACCGCCACTCCCGCCCCCGCGGACCCGGCCACGGTCACCGCGACGGTCACCCAGCAGGCCACGGTGACGCACGAGGCCACCGTCACGCTCACCCCGCCGGCGCCCCCGGCCGCGACGGTCACCGTCACCTGCCGGCCGCTCCCGCCCCAGACGCCCGTCCCCTCCGGCACCCCCGCCCCCTGGGACACCACCCCGCCCGACCCCGCGATGGCCGGCTCGGCGACTCCGGCGCCCACGACCCAAACCGCTCTGGGCCAGACCTCGCCGGACGGCACCCCGCCCCCCACACCCCCGACCCCGACGATCCCTGCCCCCACGGACGTCCCTCCCCCGACCCCGACGCTCCCGGCCCCCACGGACGTCCCTCCCCCGGGAACGACGCCGACGGACTCCCCGACCCCGGCCCCGCCGGATGTCCCGGTCTGCCCGCCGCCCACGGGCGACGCGCCGCCCTCGGAGCTCCCGGAACCCCCGGTGGACCCGACCGGCACCGCCCAGCCCGGCGAGACCCCGCTGCCGGAGCCTCCGGCCCAGCAGTGACGCGTGTCCGGGGCCGGCGACGGGACCCCGCCGGCCCCGGACACGACCACCGCACCGGCCGCCCGGTGCGGCCGTGTGGCGTCAGATGACCGGCGTGGTGTTGATCAGCTTGAGAATGCCCCTGTGGGTGACCACGGCGGCCAGCCGCGACAGCTCGTCCACGGCCGTGTGATGATCGATCCGGGAGAGGGCGAGCACGCCCGCGCCGGCGACCTTGGGGTTGCGCGGCCCGAGCGTGGGGACCGTGTGCAGCGAGGTCTCGACGAGCGCGCCGACGGCGGGGGCGATGTCCGGGTGCGGGGGCACGAACGACAGCAGCCAGGCGATCCCGCGCAGCGCGTTGGCGTTGAAGGGATCGTAGGCGTGGTTGTGGTCGGGCTCGCCCGGGCCCGACCTGAAGGGCAGGGTCCGCGGACGGCCGACCAGGCTGAGCCACGGCAGCACGATCGCCCGCACCGTGTCGGCCCCCGTCTCGCCGAGCAGCTTGCGGCCCGTCTTCTCCCACCTGGCGGTGGGTTTGGCGGCGGTGGCGGTCGTCGCATGCGTCAGCAGTCGCCGCCACGGGGCGGCGAGTCCCGGGAGCTCGGCGAGCGCCCGCTCCGCCCACTCCTCGCCCACGTTGAGCACCGGCTCGGTGAGCCGCTTCGCCACGGCGGACACGTCGTGGTCCGAGAAGCGGTCCAGGGCTGCCCGCCGGAAGGCGGCGGCGACCGCGGGAGGCAGCTGCCGCCCGGCTGCCAGCTCGGCCTCGGCGAAACTCACGAACCGCATGCCGTACCCGAAGGAATACCGGCCGATCAGGGCGTCGAGCTTCCTGAGCCGTTCGCCGGAGAGCCCGTCCTCCGGCAGGCCATGGGAGATGACTCCGAGGAAGGTCAGGGCGTTCGTCCGGTCGGCGGAGTCCGCGGCGGCGGAGTGGTATCGGTCCACCAGGGCTTTCGCCAGACGCCGCCGATCGTCGGCCGGCAGCTTGCGCAGGAAGTCGAAGGCCTCACGCCAGGGCCGTATCCAGATGTCCAGGACACCGGTGGCCCACGTCAGCAGATCGTCGGCGAGCTCGGCCGGGTGGTGGGCGGGGGAAGCCCGCCGGATCATGGCCTCGAACTCCTCGAAGTCCGGCATCATCTCCCCATCGGTGGAACGAGTTTCGTGACGGTCACGTCGATGCGATGACGGTACGACCCGGCACCGACAGTTCCGCCGGACAGCCGCTGGACGTCCGGCGACCCCGGCCCTGCTCGCCAGCGACCCCGGGCCTGCTCACCCGACCCCGGCCCTGCTCACCGGCGGCCCCGGCGCGGCGGGGGCGTCCGGCTCGCGCCGGACCCGCCTAGAGGGTCCCGTACGAGCTGTCGTAGTACAGGAGGGGAGCCCCGTCGGACGGGGTGCCGAGGGCGGTGACGGCGCCGACGACGATCGAGTGGTCGCCCCCGTCGTGGACCGCCGACGTGCTGGCCTCCAGCGTCGCGATCGCCCCGTCGAACAGGGCCACGCCCGCCGGCGACCGGTGGTGCGCCCAGGAGGCGAGCTGCCCGTCCAGAGGCCTGCCCCGATGGGCGAAGAACCGGGACGCGTCCTCCATCGACGCCGGCAGCACCGACACGCCCCACACGCCGGCCTCCAGCACGGCGTCGTGGAACCTCGCCAGCTTCTCCGCGCAGAACAGCACCAGCAGCGGATCAAGCGACACCGACGTGAAGGAGTTGACCGTCATGGCGTGATCGACGCCGTCGAGCCGGGTCGTGACGACGACCACTCCGGTGGCGAACTTTCCGACCACTTTGCGATAGGCCCGCTGGTCCATGTGCCGCTTTACGGAGGCATGGTGCACGAAAGTACTCTACGTCGGGTTTCGCGGCAGATGCCCGTGCAGCAGCCACGATCCGCTGGACGGCGCCAGAAGGATGGCCGCGACCAGAGCGGCCATCCCGCCGTAGAGGTACACATAGCCGGCGGCAGCCTGCGCGATCACGATGTCGCCCTGGGAGAGCTCCATCGTGAACGGCATCGACACCAGCAGCCACCCCGCCGCCGCCACCACCGCGCCGGTCTTGGCCCGCAACAGTCTCCCGGCCCCGAGGCACACGGCGAACAGCGCCAGCACCCAGGCGACCGCCGAGGCGGGAACGGGACCCACTTCCCACGCCGCCTGCGTGAACCCGCCCACGATCCCCATGACGACCCCCAGCATGAAGAGCATGCCGTACGCGGCCCCACCCAGCGCCGAGGCACCCCGTCCGCGCTGCTCGACGTCAGGGGGCTGGGTGGCCGGGAGCGAGGGGTCTTCCATGGCGAACGAGGTTAGTGGATGCCGGCGAACAGGTCGCCCTCGCGCTTGTGGGGCTCCCCCAGCCCGCCCGCCTCGACCGGCGCCCCCGGCGCGGCCGGGCCGGGCACGCCGCTGGCCAGCACGTAGTGCTCCACGCCCACGGCCTCCTGGCCGATGTCGTTGGACAGGGCGAACCACGGCTCCCGTACGGTGATCTGCGTGGCGTGGGCCCGCATGGCGTCGAGCTTGGCCCGCACCCACGGCCGGGCATCGATCTCGGTGGTGATCTCCTCGTCGGGGCTGCCGAACGGCATGTCGTCCACGCTCTCGACGACGAACCCGGTGCCGGCCGAGCGCAGCGCCTCCTCGCTGCGGCGCAGCACGGACCTCGGCATGGCCGTGTGGTAGAGCTTGGCGATCTGCCACGGCTCGCCCTCGCCGAACGCCGGGTCGGCGGCCAGCCGGAACGCCCGCCACGACACGCGGTGCGCCTGGACGTGGTCGGGGTGACCGTAGAAGCCGTTGCTGTCGTAGGTGACGAGCACCTGGGGTCGGATCTCGCGGATGACCTTGACCAGTTCGCCCGCGGCCTCGTCCAGATCGGCCTGCCAGAAGGCGTCCGGCCGCTCGTTGGTGGCGGCGCCCATCATCCCCGAGTCGCGCCAGCGGCCCTGCCCGCCGAGGAACCGGTGGTCCTCGACGCCCAGCGCCCGGCAGGCCGCGGCCAGCTCGGCGACGCGGTACGGGCCGAGGACGTCGTCGCGGTCGGCGGCCAGGTGGGCGAGCCGCTCGGGGATGACCTCCCCCTCCTCGCCGAGCGTGCAGGTCACGAGCGTGACGTGGGCGCCCTCGGCGGCGTACTTGGCCATGGTCGCGCCCGTGCCGATCGACTCGTCGTCGGGGTGGGCGTGCACGAGCAGCAGCCGTCGGTCGGTCATGGCTAGAGCGTAGCCCGCCGCCGGGTCCTGGCAGGATTGGGCCCATGAGTGAGAGCTTCCCGCGCCTGTCGGCCCGGACCCGCCGGTTCACCCTCGGGGTTCCCCGTGGGTTCACGATCTCTCCTGACGGCGGCCGGGTGGTGTTCCTCCGCACCGGCTCCGGCACCGACCCGGTCACCTGCCTGTGGGAGCTCGACACCGAGACCCACGTCGAGCGCCAGGTGGTCGACCCGCGAGCGCTCGACGCCGACGGAGACGACCTGCCGCCGGAGGAGCGGGCCCGGCGCGAGCGCAGCCGCGAGCAGGCGGGCGGCGTGGTGGCCTACAGCACCGACACCGGGGTGACCACGGCCGCTTTCGCCCTGTCGGGCGGCCTCTACGTGACCGAGCTGGCGAGCGGGCGGACCCGGCGGCTCGACGTACCGGGCGCGGTCATCGACCCGCGCCTGTCGCCCGACGGGCGGCATGTCGCCTACGTCACCGAGGGGGCGCTGCGCGTGCAGGACCTCACCTCGGGCGAGGACCGCGCGCTGGCCGAGCCCGAGGCCCCGACGGTCACCTACGGCCTGGCGGAGTTCATCGCCGCCGAGG
This sequence comes from Nonomuraea indica, assembly GCF_002850745.1. Classification (GTDB taxonomy): domain Bacteria; phylum Actinomycetota; class Actinomycetes; order Streptosporangiales; family Streptosporangiaceae; genus Nonomuraea; species Nonomuraea indica. The sequence continues at coordinate 249,801 of NZ_KZ559474.1, read as the reverse complement.
AGATGGACCGGATGCGCGGCCACTGGTGGTCGCCCGCCGGCGACGCGCTGCTGGTGGAGCGGGTCGACGAGGCGCCGGTGCAGGTCTGGCACATCGCCGACCCGGCCAACCCCGACCGGCCGGCCACGGCCCAGCGCTATCCCGCGGCCGGCACGCCCAACGCCCGCACCGAGCTGTTCGTGCTGGGCCTCGACGGATCCCGGGTGGCGGTGCCGTACGACGACGAGTACCTGACCACGGCCGCCTGGGACTCCCACGCGCTGTCGATCGTGACCATGCCACGCGACCAGAAGGCGCTGCGGCTGTTCACGGTGGACCCTGCGACGGGGGTCTCCACGCTGGTGCGCGAGGACACCGACCCGGCCTGGGTGGACGTGGTCACCGGCGTTCCGGCCCACCTGGACGACGGCTCGCTGGTGTGGGTGGCCACGGCCGAGGGCGGCCGGCGGCTGTTCGTCGGCGACCGGGCGGTCACGCCGCCCACCCTGCAGGTGCGGGCGGTGCTCGACGTCGACCACGACAGCGTGCTGTTCAGCGCGAGCGGCGACCCCACCGAGATCCAGCTCTGGACGTGGGACGGCCACTCGCTGCTGCCCGTCTCGACCCGGTCCGGGGTGTTCTCGGGGCGGATGGCGGGCGGGGTCGGCGTCCTCACCGAGCAGAACCTCGACGTCGAGGGCGTCTCCACGACCGTGGTGCGCCGCGACGGCATGGCGATCCCGATCCCGTCGCGGGCCGAGCGCCCCGGTCTCGACCTGCGGGTCTCGCTCGGCCGTTCCGGCCGGCGCGAGCTGGCCACCGCCGTGGTGCTGCCCAGCTGGTACGAGCCCGGCTCGGGCCGGCTGCCCGTCCTCATGGACCCGTACGGCGGGCCGCACGCGCAGCGGGTGCTCAACCGGCGCGGCGGCTACCTGGAGAGCCAGTGGTTCGCCGAGCAGGGGTTCGCCGTCGTCGTGGCCGACGGGCGCGGCACTCCCGGGCGCGGCCCGGCCTTCGAGCGGGCCGTGCTCAACGACCTGGCGACCCCCGCGCTGGAGGACCAGATCGACGCTCTGCAGGGCGTGGCCGAGCAGTATCCCGACGACCTCGACCTGACCCGGGTGGCCATCCGGGGGTGGTCGTTCGGCGGGTTCCTGGCGGCGCTGGCGGTGCTGCGCAGGCCGGACGTGTTCCACGCCGCGATCGCGGGCGCTCCGGTGACCGACTGGCGGCTGTACGACACCTGCTACACCGAGCGCTATCTGGGTCATCCCGCCGAGCAGCCGGACGTGTACGACAACTCCTCGCTCTTCGGCGACGCCGCCAAGCTGGAGCGGCCCCTGCTGCTCATCCACGGGCTGGCCGACGACAACGTCGTGGCGGCCCACACGCTGCGCCTGTCGTCCGCGCTTCTCGCGGCCGGTCGCCAGCACAGCGTCCTCCCCCTCTCCGGGGTCACCCACATGACTCCGCAGGAGGTCGTGGCCGAGAACCTGCTGCTGCTCCAGGTCGACTTCCTCAAGAGGTCCCTGGGCGGGTGACGTCCCGTTCACCCGGCCCGCGCCGCAGGAGGGCGGGGGCCGGGTGCTCAAGCCGGTCGCACCGGGGCAGCACCCTGGCCGGCGTCGTCCTGCGGCGCGGCCGGAGCACCGGCCCGCGCCCGCGCGACGTCGAGGTGGCCAGGCGGCGCGCGCCCGCGTGACCGCGGCGCCACGGTCCTGGTGCCGCGCCGGGCGGTGGGATGACATCCCGTGGTCTGATGCGGCGCCGGCAGAACCAGACCACGGGCTGACGCGGCGGAAGCCTGGCTTCGGGGATCGTTGCGGCATGCTCACCTCGATCACCGTGGCGCTGACCCTGCTGAGCGGGAGCGCGCCCGCCCCCGGCACGGGCGCGCCCCCACCGGAGCCCTCCCACCGCACCTCTCCCGCCCTCGCCCTCGCCCACCCGACCGGCACACATCAAGCCGCCACACGCACGACGGGCACACAACAAGCCACCGCACGCACGACCGCCACACGGCAAGCCACCGCCCGCACGACCGACACGCTCGACTGGCGCTCGTGTCCCGCCGACAAGATCGGCATGGAGTGCGCCGAGCTCCAGGTCCCGGTCGACTGGCAGAAACCCGACGGCCGCAGGATCACGCTCAAGGTGGGCCGCCTGCGGGCCACCGGCACCTCCGAGGGGTCCCTGCTCGTCGCCTACGGCGGCCCCGGCGCTCCCGGCATCGCCATGACCCAGTCAGCGGCGCAGGGCTGGTGGACCGACCTCCGGCGGCGCATGGACATCGTCACCTGGGACACCCGCGGCTACGGCGAGCAGTTCGGCGGCCTCAGCACCGGCCTGCCCTGCACGTGGACCCGCCTCCCGCTGCCCGCCTTCCCCGCCGACGACGCCGACTTCGGGCGGTTGTCCGACGCCAACCGCGGCTACGCTGAGGCCTGCCGGGCCAAGGACCCCGAGTTGTTCGCCCACATGAGCTCGGCCGACCACGCCAGGGACATGGAGGCCATCCGCAAGGCGCTCGGCGGCGCCAAGCTCAACTACTACGGCGCCTCCTACGCGGGCTTCTACGGCCAGGCCTACGCCCGCCTCTTCCCCGGCCAGGTGCGCACGATGGTGCTCGACGGCACCTGGAGCCACAGCACCGCAGACTTCTCCGGCGAGCTGGTGGCGATGGCCAGGAGCAACCAGGAGGCCCTCGACAGGTTCTTCGACTGGTGCGCCGGTGAAGGCGAGTGCCGCGCGGTCCGTGCGCAGTGGCGCCGCCTGGTCGCCCGAGCCGAGCGCGCGCCCGTCCCCGCCAAGCGAGCGGGCATCGCCTACACCGGCCGCGACCTGCAGGCCTTCGCCGTCTCCGCCGCCCGCCAGGGCGTCAAGGCGTGGCCCGAGCTGGCCGCCGACATCCGCGCAGCGGCCTCCGGAGACGCCTCCGGCTTCGTCCCCGGGCGCGGCCTGCGCTACCCCGACCAGGCGACGGGAGTCACCGAGTGCGCCGACTGGCCGCGCCCGGCCGACCGCTCGGAGCTGGAGGCCGTGATCGCCCGCCTCCGCAGGGCCGCACCCGACTCCGGCACCGCCAACACCTTGGTGACGGGCACCCTCGGCTGCGTCGGCTGGCCGGTGCCGGTCACCAACCCTCCCGCTCCGCTGCCCAAGGGCCTGCCCCCGCTGCTCGGCGCGGGGGCCTGGGGGGAGTCCGATGCCGTCCAGCGGGTGATCCAGCAGGTCCCCGGCAGCGCCGTCGTCCGCCACGAAGGCCCCGGCCACACCCTCTACGGCACCAACACCTGCGCCCGCGCCCACATCAACCGCTACCTCACCGACCGCTCGCTACCCCCCACGCCAAGCACCTGCTGACCCGCCCACGTGTGACCCGGCATTCACCCGCCAGGCGTGCATGTGAGCACGGGAGTGAATCGCAAGTCCCGCAAGATCCAAGCGGTCTCCCGGTGCGCCGCGGTAGTGAACCTCGAAAGGAGCCGGTCGCGGACGAAGGCTCACCCCCAGAGAAGATCCGGGAGGAGCCAGTCGCGGACGAAGGCTCACCCCGAGAGAAGATCCGGGAGGAGCCGGTCGCGGACGAAGGCTCACCATGAGGGAAAGTCCGAGAGGAGCCGGTCGCGGACGGAGGGTGACCGCGATCGTTCCTAGGGTCTCCGGCATGGCACAGGACACCACCCCCGCACCCTTCCGCATCGACGTACCGCAGTCGGAGCTCGACGACCTGCGCGCCCGGCTGGCCGCCACCCGGTGGCCGGCCGAGCTGCCCGGCGTCGGATGGAGCCGCGGCACGCCGGTGGCGCACGTCAAGGAGCTGGCCGACTACTGGGGCTCGGACTTCGACTGGCGGACGCAGGAGCGACGGCTCAACGCGCTGCCCCAGTTCACCACCGTCATCGACGGCCAGCGCATCCACTTCGCGCACATCCGATCGGACGACCCCGACGCGTTGCCGCTGATGCTGCTGCACGGCTGGCCCGGCTCGTTCCTGGAGTTCCTGGACGTCATCGAGCCGCTGCGCAAGGACTTCCACCTGGTGATCCCGTCGATCCCCGGGTTCGCGTTCTCCGCGCCGCTGGCTGAGCCGGGCTGGACGGCCGGGCGCATCGCCGGCGCGTTCGTCCGCCTGATGACGCTGCTCGGGTACGAGCGGTACGGGGTACAGGGCGGCGACACCGGTGCGTTCGTCGCGCCGGAGATGGGTCACCTGGACCCCGAGCGGGTCGCGGGCATCCACCTGAACGCCGTCCTGTCGTTCCCGGCCGGCGACGAGGAGGAGGACGCCCGCCTGTCGGACGTGGAACGGCGGCGTGTCGAAGGGCTGGACGAGGCGACCGCCGGATACGTGGCGATCCAGTCGCGTTCACCGCAGACCCTCGCCTACGGCCTGACCGACTCGCCCGCCGGTCTGCTCGCCTGGATCGCCGAGATCTTCCACCGCTGGGCCGGTGGCCCCGTGGACCGGGACCGCTTCCTGGCCAATGTCACGCTCTACTGGCTGACCGGGACGGCCGGCTCCTCGGCCCAGGTGTACTACGAGCAGACCCACGACCCGGCCGCATGGATGCCCAGAGCGCGGGGCACGGTGCCGACGGGCGTGCTGCTGGCCGCGTCACACGAGTACGCTGTCCGGCCATACGCCGAGCGGGACCACTCCATCGTCCACTGGTCGCAGCAGGAGACCGGCGGCCACTTCTTCGCCCTGGAACAGCCGGAGCTGTTCGCCGAGGACGTGCGGACGTTCTTCCACACCCTGCGCTGAGCTGCCCGTCCGGGCCGGCGCCCATCCCCCGACCAGACCTGGGCAACCTGACCCCGCACAGGTCGGGAGAGGGCGGCGGCCGGGTGCCCGGCGTCAGGCCCGCCGACCTGGGTGACCGGATGGGGTCGGCGGGCACGGGGACGGATCAGGCGCCGAAGGCCGCCGCGTTCTCGCGGACCCACTGCGCGAACGTGCGGGCGGGGCGGCCGGTGACCTGCTCGACGGTCGGCAGGATGGTGTCTCCGGGGATCGGCGGGTCGGTCCGCATGGCGAGGAAGAACGCGACGTCCTCGTCGGAGTAGCCCTCCTGCCGCCACTGCTCGACGACCTCGTCGGTGCTGAGCGGCACGTAGCGCACCTCGCGGCCGATGACCTCGCTGATCGTGCGGACCTTCTCCGCCGGGGTCAGCGCCTCCGGCCCCGTCAGCCAGTACTCCTGGCCGGCGTGGCCGTCGCCGGTGAGCGCCGCCGCGGCGACCGCCGCGATGTCCGCGTCATGGATCATGGCGCTCCTCGCGTCGGGGAACGCCTCCCGCACGACCCCTTCGGTCCGTACGGACTCGGCCCACTCCAGGGCGTTGGACATGAACTCGACCGGTGCGAGGTGGGTCCACTGCAGGCCGCCGGCCTCCACGGCCTCCTCCAGCGGGCTCTTGCCCACGTCGCCCTTGAGAATGGTGACCTTGCGCACGCCGGCCTCGCGGGCCAGGGCGACGATCTCCGGCCCGTTCGTGAGCGGCGTGAAGTCCGCGCCGTCGAAGCTGATGAGGTGCGCGGCGCCGACGCCGGCGAAGGCCGCGGCCAGGGTGGAGGAGTCGGCCAGGTTGCCGGCGACGGCCTCGGCACCGGCGGGGAGGTTCGCCTTCGCCGGGTCGCGGGTGAGGGCGCGAACCCGGTGCCCCTCGCCGAGAAGCTGTTCGACGAGCGGGCGGCCGACGTTCCCGGTGGCACCGGCGACAAGGATGATCTGGGATTCGGATGTCATGGGGAGGACGGTAGGAGCATTCGCGGTCAGGTCCTGTCCGCGAGGGCTGGCAGGCTGGGGTCGTGCTGGAAACCTCGGCCCGGCTGCTGCGTCTGCTGGGCCTGCTGCAGGCGCACCGCTACTGGTCGGGGCCGGAGCTGGCCGAACGGCTGGCCGTCAGCCCGCGGACCGTGCGGCGCGACGTCGACAAGCTGCGGCTGCTGGGCTACCCGATAGAGGCGACCGGCGGCGTGGGCGGCGGCTACCAGCTCGGAGCGGGAGCCTCGCTGCCTCCGCTGCTGCTGGACGACGAGGAGGCGGTCGCGGTGGCGGTCGGGCTGCGTACGGCGGCCGGCGGCGCGGTCACCGGGATCGCCGAGACGTCGGTGCGTGCGCTGGCCAAGCTCGACCAGATGCTGCCGTCGCGGCTGCGTCACCAGGTCACCGCCCTCAGCTCGGCCATGGTCGCCGTGCCGATGGGCGGGACCACGGTGGACGCCACGACGCTGACCTCGATCGCGGCGGCGGTGCGCGACCGGGAGCGGCTGAGGTTCGGCTACGTGACGCACGACGGCTCGGCCGGCGAGCGGGACGCGGAGCCGTACCGGCTGGTGAGCCGCGGGCGGCGGTGGTATCTCCTCGGCTGGGACACCGGCCGCTCGGACTGGCGGACCTACCGCGTGGACAGGATGTCGTTGCGCGTCCCGAACGGCCCCCGGTTCACGCCGCGTCCGTTGCCGGCAGATGACCTGGTTCACTACCTGACCGTCGCCACCACCACCAGCCCGCACCGCTACCAGGCGGTGCTGACCATGCACGGCTCGGCGAGGGAGGTGGCCGACGAGGTGCCGCCCACGCTCGGCGCGATCGAGTCGATCGACGACCGGACGTGCCTGCTGCGGATCGGCTCCGACAGCCTCGACCATCTCGCGGTGTGGGTGGCGGCCTTCGGTTTCGAGTTCGAGGTGCACGAGCCCCCCGAGCTCGTCGAACACCTGCGCACGCTCACCGCCCGTCTCCACCGGGCCGCCTGGCCGTCCGGCCCTCCAGAGAACCGGCCACCCGCCGCTGCCGACCCGCCCCCGTGCCCGCCCTCATGACGGCGAAGTCCCCTGCCCACCCCGTCCCATGAACGTTCGAGCTCCCCCTTAACGTTCGAGCTCCCCCTTAACGTTCGAGCTCCCCGCCCACGCCAGCCCCGTGAACACCCCAGCCCGGTGCCCACGCTTCCCATCCCCACCGCAGCCCCCGTGCCCACGCGGTCCCCGCGCGCGCCCGCCCCCGTGCCCGCGACCGGCTCGCATGGCTGAAGGCTCGACGACCGCAACCGATACCGGAGGACCTCATGGACACCATCTCCCGCCGGAGCCTGAACAGGGCCACGCTGGAACGCCAGCTGCTGCTGAGGCGAGTGGACGGGCCCGCGCTCGACGTGGTCGAGCGGCTCACCGGACTGCAGGCGCAGGATCCCGACCCGCCGTACGTGGGGCTGTGGAGTCGCGTCTCCGGGTTCCGGCATGACGACCTGACCCGGCTCCTGTACGAGCGGAGCGTGGTGCGGGCGACGCTGTTCCGGGGCACCCAGCATCTTGTGCCGGCCGCCGACTACCTGTGGTTGCGACCGCTGCTGCAGCCGATGCTGGAACGCTGGCAGAAGGGGGCGTTCGGCCGGGCGACGGCCGGGGTGGACCTGGCCGAGCTGGCCGGGACCGCCTCGGCTCTCATCGGCGCCGGGACGCTGAGCAGGCCCGAGCTGGGCCGGGCGCTGGCCGCACGCTGGCCGGGCCGGGACCCGGTGGCGCTGGCCCGCTCGGTGCAGGGACTGCTGCCGGTGGTGCACCCGCCGCCCGACGGGACGTGGGGCAGGCGGGGTACGACGCCGTTCGCGCTGGCCCACCACTGGCTCGGCGAGCCACTGCCGGCCACGACCTCGCCTGGTGACCTGGTGCTGCGTTACCTGGCCGCGTTCGGACCGGCGTCGGTCAAGGACGTGCAGGCGTGGAGCGGGATGACCCGGCTGCGTGAGGTGGTCGAGGGGCTGCGGCCGGCGCTGCGGAGGTTCCGCGGCGAGGACGGCGCCGAACTGTGGGACCTGCCGGACGCCCCGCGCCCGCATCCGGACACTCCGGCGCCCGTGAGGTTCCTGGCCGCGCTGGACAACGTGGTGCTCGGCCATGCCGACCGCTCCCGCCTGATGACGGCTGAGCAGCGGCCGTACATCGTCGTGGACGCCGCGCTGACCGTGGACGGGTTCGTGCGCGGGCTGTGGACCGTCAGGCGGGCCAAGGGCGTGGCGACGCTGGTGGTGAGGCTGTTCGCACCGCTGTCGGGCGCCGAGGAGACGGAGGTGGCCGAGGAGGGTGGCCGGTTGCTGCGCTTCGCCGCCGGCGACGCCCCATCGCACGACGTCCGCTTCACCGGCGTCACCTGACACCCGCCCCGCGATCTCCCCGCCGCCACCGGACATCCGCCGCGGCCTCCCCGCCGCCACCGGACATCCGCCGCGGCCTCCCCGCCGCCACCGGGCATCCCCCCGCGGCCTCCGCGCCGCCGCCGGACATCCGCCCCGCGGCCTCCCCGCCGCCGGGCACTCCGCCCCGCCTGCACCGTCCCCCGTCGCCGCCCGGCACCGGCCCGGCCTCGCCGCCGAGCGGCTCCTGCTCTCAGTCTGCGGACCCGCAGAACGCCTTGACGGCGACGCCCATGACCTCCTCCGTCGACGGGTTGCGCGTCGACGGGTTGATCGACATGACCAGCGACTTGCCGGAGTCGGAGCGGAACGCGAACGTCAGGTACCCGATCAGCTCACCGCTGTGCCCCCACACCTTGCCGCACGGCAGCGTGTACGACTGCAGGCCGAGCCCGTACCCGAATCCGGCCCCCGTCTCGACGGTCGTGCGCATGGCGCGCAGCGACGCGGCGCTGGTCAGCCTGCCGCCCAGCAGGGCGGACAGGAACCGCTCCAGATCCGCCGTGGTCGAGATCATCTCTCCGGCCGCCCAGTCCAGCGAGGGGTTCATCCGGGTCGCGTCCACCAGCTCGGGCATCGGCTCGTACCCCTTGGCGTGGGGTGTCGGCAGCCCCGCCCGATCGCCGGGCACCACGGTGTGGCGCAGGCCCAGCGGTCGCAGGACGCGGCGTTTGACCTCCTCGCCGTAGGCCCGGCCCGTGAGCTTCTCCACCAGCAGGCCGAGCACCACGTAGTTGGTGTTGGAGTAGTGCCATCTGCCGTCGTCGGGCAGCTTCTTGGCGAAGGCCACGTCGAGCAGCTCGCGCGGCTGGTACGAGCGGAACCGCGCCTCGCCGCGCCACCGGTTGGTGGAGTATCCCGGCTCGCTCATGTAGTCGTACAGGTGGCTGGTGTGGTCGAGAAGGTCGCGGACCGTGATGCGTTCCCCGTCCGGGACCAGGTCCGGCAGGTGCCGGTCGATGGGGTCGTCGAGCCGCACCTTGCCCTCGTCCACGAGCTGGAGCACCACGGTCGCGACGAACGTCTTGGTGACGCTGCCGATCCGGAAGTACCCGGCGGGCGAGGGGCGCCCGCCGGTCCTGATGTCGCGGACTCCCACGGCGCCGGACCATGTCCGGTCGCCGTCGGAGACCCGCGCCAGAGCGGCCGTCGCTCCCTTGCCCTCCACGATCTTCTCCAGCTCGGGGCGGACCCCCGCGCCCTGACTTCCTGCCGCGACCGCCGCCGCCACCAGCACGTTCATCACCGTCTGCATCATGTGATCAACGCTAGGGACCGCCGAGTCGCGGCGGAATGCGGTGCTCCATCCGCTTCTCCTGTGGAAAACCACAGGAGGTCAGTCCGTGGGGCGAGCCGGCCCGTCGGACGTCACGCTGCCCGGCCACGACGGTCGCCGGGTGTCGCGCAGCCGGTCGAGGCGGGTCATGACCGGCGTGGCGGTGATGCCGTGCAGCACGATCGACGCCAGCACCGCGAAGGCGACCACGGCCCACAGCTCCTCCTGCGGCACGCCGAAGTCGGCCACGCCGAGGGCGAACGCCAGGTAGTACAGCGAGCCGATGCCGCGGATCCCGAAGACGGAGATGACGGCCCGTTCCCGGGGGCCGGCGGGGCCGCCGGCCTGCGCCAGCCACCCCGTCACCGGCCGGATCACCAGGAGCAGCAGGAGCGCGACGACGGCGCCGCGCCAGGTCAGCGGGGCGAGGCCGCCGACCGCTATGAAGCCGCCGAGCAGAAGGAGCAGCCAGGCGGTGAGCAGCCGCTCGATCTGTTCGATGAAGCCGTGGAGGATGCCGTTGTAGCCGTGGCTCCGTTCGGCGTTGCGGATCGTGCAGGCGGTGACGAAGACGGCGATGAAACCGTAGCCGTGGACGAGCTCGGTCAGGCCGTAGGCCAGGAACGTGCTCGCCAGGGCGACGAAGCCGTCGCGGTGCTCGGCCAGTCGCAGGTTCGCCTTCCTGGTGTGGAAGAACAGGCGGCCGAGCAGCTTGCCGATGAGCATCCCGCCCAGCACTCCGGCGCAGACCCGGTAGAGCACGTCGATCAGCGCCCATTCACCCATCCAGGCGGCTCCGCCGGTGGTGGCCAGAGCTATGGCGGCGTAGACGATGGGGAACGCCAGACCGTCGTTGAGCCCGGCTTCGGAGGTGAGGGAGAACCGGACCTCGTCGTCGGCGTTCTCGGCATCGACGGGCTCCCCCACCTGCACGTCGGAGGCCAGCACCGGGTCGGTGGGCGCGAGCACAGCCCCCAGCAGCACGGCCGCCGCGAGCGGCCAGCCCAGCAGCCAGCTCGCGGCCCCGGCGACGGCCACGATCGTCAGCGGCATGGTCCAGCCGAGCAGACGCCAGGTCGTGGACCATCGGCGCAGACCGACCCTGCGGTTGAGGGCCAGGCCGGCGCCCATCAGGGAGATGACCACGCAGATCTCGGTGATGTGCTCGAGCGCGGCACGGTGAGCGACCGGATCAGGTTCCAGCACCGGGAAGGGGAGCAGGAACAGCACCATCCCGCCGAGCAGGCAGGCCAGCGGCAGGGAGAAGGGCAGCCGGTGCAGCACGGCGGGCAACGACGCGGCCAGCAGCGCGCCGGCGCCGCCGAGGGCGAAGATCAGGTCGGGATTGCTCACCAGTGCTCACTTGCCGGGCTGTTCTCACCGAAACGGCGGGGCAGGGCTTTCCCGGGCGCGACCGCGTCCGCCGGGCCACTACAGGTGTGCCCTGCGGCGTTCCCGGCTTTCCTGACGCCACCGAGTTTGGGGCTTGACCGGAATTGCTCAAGACTCCACACTAGCGATCATGTAAAGCTGCCGACTGCACAGAAAGGTGCATACGGCGGCCTCGGTCCACGGCGTGCCGTAGGTAGTGCAGGCTGATTTCAGCCCCGCCCGTAATACACCTGGGTGCTACCTTGGCATGCCCTCACGGTTCCCCGGCCTCGGAGATCACATGCAACTCACCAGAGCCCTTGCCGTCTCCTTATCCACGCTCGCGCTCCTGACATGCACCGCTGCCCCGGCGTCCGCCGGCACCCCCGTGCCCGCGATCGAACCCGTCCCGCCCGCGCCCGGCCAGGTCTCGCCCGAGGCCCAGGACGCGGCCGACGCGATCAACGCGCTGATCGAGTCCTCGCCCGACCAGTACACCGGCGTCCGCATCACCGGGCCCGACGCGGTCACCGTCGTCCTGCCCAAGGGCCCGGACTTCGACCAGCGCTCGGCGGCCGTGCGCGGCAACGGGGCCAGAGCGGCCGGCGCCAGGCCCGTGTCCGTCCAGGTCGAGCAGGGCGAGCGCAGCCTGGCCGACGCGCGGCGCACCAAGGCCGAGATCGGCGAGCTCATCAGGGCAGGCACGTACCAGGACAAGATCACGGGCGTCGGCATCGACCCCGGCCGCGGGACGGCGGTGGCCTATGCCACCGCCGACTCCGACGAGGCGAGGGTGGACCTCAAGCGGCGCTTCGGCGAGTCGGTCGTGTTCCGGGAGTCTCCCGACGCGCGTTTCACCGAGCGCGACCGGTCCAGGGACTCCGCTCCCCACCGCGCGGGGGCCGGCATCCGCCTGTGGAACCCGCAGCACACCGGGCACGGCGGCATCTGCTCCACCTCCTTCCCCGTGGTGAAGGACGGCATCCGCCACATGCTCACGGCGGCGCACTGCGTGCCCGGCGCGACCACCTACCCCCGGGCGTGGGCCGCCACGTTCACCAGCGCGACACCGCCCTCGACGAGCTACTACTTCGGCGCCAGGGTCACCACCACGATGGGCGGCGACCTGGGCTCCCCGACGGACGGAACCCAGGACGTCTACGGCGACTTCGCGCTGCTGCAGGGGTCCTCGTACGTCAACGCCGTCTACAACTGCGACAACCTGTCGGGCAGCTGCTCGGAGCTGCTGGTCGGGGGCGTGCACTGGGGGATCCCCACGAACGGCACCTCGGTCTGCACCAGCGGCCGCACCACCGGGCAGACCTGCCGGCTGATCATCACCGACTCCGACTGGGAGGGCTACGTCCAGGGGATGTACCTGCGCCACATGGCGCTGATCCAGTCCGACCAGAACGGCGACGGCGCCTATGACTGCACCACCGTCCAGGGCGGCGACTCCGGCGGCGCCGTCTACAACGGCATCAGCGGCAGCTCCCAGGTGCGGGCGTTGGGCGTCATCAGCGCCTCCGGCCCGTGCTACTCCCTGTTCACCCGGCTTTCCGGCGTGAAGGCGTGGAACTCCTCCGTCTCGATGCCGCTCAACTAGCAGGCGCGTTCTGGCCCCGCCCTGGGTTCGGCGGGGCCGGACGCGACGCGGGGCCAGTGAGTCGGGACGGAACAGCTCCCGGGCCGGCACGGCTTCGGAGGAGGACGTGTCAGCCCCGCGTGATATTCAGGCGCGCACGACCGGCGCGGCACAAGAAAGATCCAAGGGTAGCCGTGGGCCGATCCGCTCCGAGACCGTTCGACGCCAGACCGGGACGGCAAGAGGGGCGGACACGGGCGGTCTCAGCCGGCCGTGCCGCCCGGGGGCCGAGTGGGGGTGCCGTGCCAGCTGCTCCACAGCGCCGCGTACGAGCCGCCCGCGGCCACCAGCTCCTCGTGCGAGCCCAGCTCGCTGATCCGGCCGTCCTCCACCACTGCCACCCGGTCGGCGTCGTGCGCCGTGTACAGGCGGTGCGCGATGGCGATCACCGTACGGCCCTCCAGCACGGCGGCGAGCGAGCGCTCCAGGTGGCGGGCGGCGCGCGGGTCGATGAGCGAGGTGGCCTCGTCGAGCACGAGGGTGTGCGGGTCGGCCAGCACCAGCCGGGCCAGCGCGAGCTGCTGCGCCTGGGCCGGCGAGACGGCGAGCCCGCCGGAGCCGACGACCGTGTCGAGGCCGTCGGGCAGGGCGAGCACCCAGTCGAGGGCGTCGACGGCGGCCAGCGCGTCACGCACGGCCTGGTCACCGGCGCCCGGCCTGGCGATGATCATGTTGTCGCGGAGCGTCCCCTTGAACACGTGGTGCTCCTGGGTGACCAGCGCGACGTGGCCGCGCAGCTCGTCGAGCGGCAGCTCGACCAGCGGCACGCCGCCGACGGACACGGACCCGGCCCTCGGGCCGTGGATGCCGGCCAGCAGCCTGCCCAGCGTCGACTTGCCCGCGCCGGACGGGCCGACCATGGCCAGCCGCTCCCCCGGCCGCACGGTCAGCGACACCCCGTGCAGCACGTCGCGGCCGGCACGGTAGGCGTAGCGGACGCCGGACGCCTCCAGCAGCTCACCCGAGGGCCGCGCCGGAGACGGCTCGCGGTCGTCGGGCACGTTGGCCACGCCCAGCAACCGGGCCATGGCCGCCCCGCCCACCTGCAGCTCGTCGATCCACATGAGGAACCGGTCGAGCGGGTCGATGAGCTGCTGGGCGTACAGGGCGGCGGCCGTGACCTGCTTCAGCGACACCAGGTCGGCGCTGTAGAACAGCCCGCCGACCAGCAGGGTGGCGACGACCGGGAGCACGTAGCCCAGCTCGACCGTGGGGAACCACCTGGTCCGCAGCCCGAGCGTGTAGCGCTCGGCGGCGAACGAGCGGGCGATGTCGCGGTCGGTCCGGTCCCGGCGGCGCGTCTGCAGGCCGAGCGCCTCGATGGCGCGGGCGCCCTCGACGGTCTCGGCGAGCCCCTCCGTCATGTCGGCGTAGGCGGCGTTCTCGCGCAGGTAGCCGTCACGGGCCCGCCTGAGGTACCAGCGGGTGGACAGCCACAGCAGCGGGGCCGCGACCAGCATCGGCAGCATGAGCAGCGGGCTGACGAGCAGCACGGCGCCCAGGGTGATGGTGAAGGTCACGGTCGCGATCAGCGTCTCGGGGACGGCGTGCCGTACGGTCCTCGACAGCGAGTCGACGTCGCGGGAGGTGCGGGTGATGAGGTCGCCGGCGCCCGCCCGCTCCACGGTGGACAGCGGCAGCGCGAGCACCCGGTCGACGAACTCCTCGCGCAGCTCGGCCAGCACCTTCTCGCCGAGCCGGGCCGAGGCGAGCACCGCGTAGCGCACCAGCACGCCCTGGAGCACCAGGAAGGCGCCGATGCCGAACGCCACCAGCGTGACGTTCACCGCGGCGCCGTCCTTGACATCCTGCACCAGGCCGCCGAGCTGCCACGGGACGACCAGCCCGGCCACCGCCGCGAGCCCGTGCAGGGCGAGGGCGACGGCGAGCCGGCGCGGATACTTCAGCGTCAGCCGCCGCGCGTAGGCGCGCACCTGTCCGCTGTCTGCGACCGGCAGGATCTCGCGGGCCATCGTCAGTCTTCCCCTCGGGTCACGGTCGCGGCATAGGCGGGAGAGGAGCCGAGCAGCTCCCGGTGCGTGCCCTCGGCGTGCACCCGGCCGTCCGCCACGTAGACCACGTGGTCGGTGCGGTCGAGCACGAGCGGGCTGGTCGTGCAGACCAGCGTGGTGCGGCCGGCCCGCGCCTTGGCGAGCCGGTCGGCGATGCGGGCCTCGCTGTGGGCGTCGACCGCGCTGGTCGGCTCGACCAGGATGAGCACCTCCGGGTCGGCCAGCAACGCCCGGGCGAGCCGCAGCCGCTGCTGCTGCCCGCCGGAGAACTCCCGGCCCGCCTCGGCCACCTGGGCGTCCAGCCCGTCGGGCAGCGCGTCGACGATGTCCTCGGCACAGGCCGCGTGCAGCGCCTGCGTGATCTCCTCGTCGGAGGCGCCGCCGCGGACGTCGAGCTCGTCGCGGAGCCGGCCGGTGAACAGCCGGGCGCCGTTGTCGGCGACCAGGATGCGCGAGCGGACCTCCTCGACGGGCAGCGTGGCCAGGTCGACCGAGCCGAAGACGACGTCGCCGTCGGTGTAGCGGCCCAGCCGGTCGGCGATGGCGATGGCGTCGTCGGGCGCGGCGGCGGCGACCGCCGTCAGGGTGCCGGGCTGGAGGGTGACGCCGCTGAAGCTGTCGCGCAGCACGCCGCCCTCGCTGGTGCCGGTGCCGCCCGACACCTCGGGCTCGATGGCCAGGATGCGGACCACCCGCCGGGCGGCCACGTGCCCCTTGGTCAGCTTGTCGGCGGCCTCGGTGAGGGTGCGCATGGGACCGACCAGGAACACCGCGTAGGTGTAGAACGACACCAGTTCCCCGGCCGTGATCCGCCCGCCCACGGCGAACGACGCGCCCACTCCCGTGACGGCCGCGACGAGCAGGCCCGGCAGGATGATCTGGGCGCCCTCCAGCAGCGACTCGACCCTGGAGATGCCGACGCCGGCGTGCCGGACCCGCTGCGACTCCTCACGGTAGCGCTCGGCGAACACCTGCTCGCCGCCGATGCCGCGCAGCACCCGCAGCCCGGCCACGATGTCGGCGGAGCGGGTGGACAGCTCGCCGGTGAGGTCGCGCTGCGCCTTCTGACGCCGGTGCAGCGGCCGTAGCAGCGGCCCCACCGCCACCAGCATGATCGGCACGCCGAAGAGCACCATGAGGCCGAGCGGCAGAGAGGTGGAGATGAGGATGACGGTGACCGTGGCGATCGCCACGATTGACCCGGTGCCGCGCAGCAGGATGTCCATCGAGCTGCCGATGTGCGCGATGTCCGAGTTGCCGACGCTGACGACCTCGCCGGTCGACAGGCGCTTGGGCAGCGTGGCGCCGAGCCGGGCGGCCTGCCTGGCGGTCACCTGGACCGTGCGGTAAGCGGCGGCCAGCCAGTTGTAGACCGCCATCCGGTGCCGCATGATCCCGGTGTAGGCCTGCGCCAGGCCCAGCCCGAGGAGGATCGCCGACCAGATAAGCAGGGCGCGGGTGTCCTTGGCGGTGAGGGCGTCGATGCCCTTGCCGAGGACCGCCGGCACCAGGGCCTGCGCCACCCACCAGGCGGTCGCGAAGGCGATGCCGCCGAGGAGCGAGCGGAGCTGCATGCGCGCGTTCCACCACAGGTAGCGGAGCGGGCTGCGGATGTCGGGCAGGCCGGGATCGGCCTCGGGTAGGGAGCGCATAGCCTGTCAAGGTTGACAAACGTCGATCGCGCCCAGCAAACCATTTTCGCATCGCGAGGCCCGTCGTCCTGCGGCGTTGGTGTCAAGGCGGGGCGAGGGGGCGCGCCGGGCGGCCGGGTGCGGAAGAATCGGTGGCTGTGAGGCACGGGTACACCAACAGCACGGTCGGCGACGGCGCCCTGGTCGTCAAGTGTTATCAGGGTCCCGAGGCGGCGTTCCGGCTGCGGACCGAGAGCAGGTTCCTGCGCCGGCTGAAGGGACGGCTCCCGGTGCCGCCCGTCCACAAGGTCACCCGGACGAGCGTGACCACGGCGTTCGTGCCCGGCGCGCACGGCCAGGACCTCCTGGACGAGGGGCGGGCCGCCGAGGTGCTGGCCGCCTGCGGGCGGACGCTGGCCGGCATCCACCGGCTGGGCATCGTGCACGGCGACTACGGCCCGCAGAACATGCTGTTCGACCCGGCGACGTTCGAGCCGGTCGCGATCCTCGACTGGGAGTGGGCGCACCCGGGCCCGCCGGTCGAGGACCTGTCATGGTGCGAGTGGATCGTGCGCACGCACCATCCGGAGCACGTGCCGCTGCTGCCGTCCTTCTTCGACGCGTACGGCGCCGCGGTGCCGTCCTGGCCGGAGCGTCACGCCGCCATGCTGGAGCGCTGCCGCGCCCTGCTCGACTTCGCCTCCCGCTGGGAGCCCGGCGGCGAGGGCGAGAAGCTCTGGCGCCACCGCCTGGAGACCACCGCCGCCTGGTCCGGGCTCTAGCTCGGGCGAGTGGCCCGCACACGGCGGCGCCGTACGAGATGGGCGGATCTCGTACGGCGCGTCGGCACCACCAGGACCTACTTGGCGTTGGCCTTCAGGTAGTCGCTGTTCATCTGGGCGATCGTGTCCAGCGGGATGCCCTTGGGGCAGACCGCGGTGCACTCGCCGGTGTTCGTGCAGCCGCCGAAGCCCTCGGCGTCCATCTGGTCCACCATGGCCTTGGCCCGTGAGAGGCGCTCGGGCTGGCCCTGCGGCAGCAGGCTCAGGTGGGTGATCTTGGCGGCGGTGAAGAGAGAGGCCGAGCCGTTCGGGCAGGCCGCGACGCAGGCGCCGCAGCCGATGCAGGTGGCCGCGTCGAAGGCCGCGTCGGCGTCCTCCTTGCGCACCGGCATGCTGTGCGCGTCGGGCGCGGAGCCGGCGGGCACCGAGACGAAGCCGCCGGCCTGGATGATGCGGTCGAACGCCGACCGGTCCACCACCAGGTCCTTCACCACCGGGAACGGCGCGGCGCGCCACGGCTCGATGGTGATGACGGCGCCGTCCTCGAAATGGCGCATGTGGAGCTGGCAGGTCGTGGTGGCGCGCTGCTCGCCGTGCGCGACGCCGTTGATGACCATGCCGCACATGCCGCAGATGCCCTCGCGGCAGTCGTGGTCGAAGGCGATCGGGTCGTCGCCCTCGATGGTCAGCCGCTCGTTGAGGACGTCCAGCATCTCCAGGAACGACATGTCCGGGGACACGTCCTCCACCCGGTACGTCACCATGCGTCCGGAGTCGGTGGGGCCGCTCTGCCGCCAGACCTTCAGGGTCAGGTTCACTTGTAGCTCCGCTGGGTCATCTTGACGTACTCGTACTCGAGCGGTTCCTTGTGCAGCACGGGCACGCCCTCGGGAGAGTGCTCCCACGCCGACACGTGCGCGAAGTTCTCGTCGTCGCGCAGCGCCTCACCGTCGGCGTCCTGCGACTCGGCCCGGAAGTGGCCGCCGCACGACTCGGTGCGCACCAGGGCGTCGAGGCACATCAGCTCGGCCAGGTCGAAGAAGTCGGCGACCCGGCCGGCCTTCTCCAGCACCTGGTTCAGCTCCTCCGCGGTGCCGGTGACCTTGACGTTCTCCCAGAACTCCGCGCGCAGCTCGGGGATGCGCTCCAGGGCCTTGCGCAGCGACTCCTCGGTGCGCTCCATGCCGCAGTAGTCCCACATGAGCCGGCCCAGCTCGCGGTGGAAGGAGTCGGGCGTGCGGGTGCCGTTCACCGACAGCAGCCGCTCGATCTTGGACCGGACCTTGATCTCGGCCTCCGCCACGGCCTCCTCGTCGACCTCGCCGAACGGGCCCGCCGCCAGGTAGTCGCCGATGGTGGTGGGCAGCACGAAGTAGCCGTCGGCCAGGCCCTGCATGAGCGCGGAGGCGCCGAGGCGGTTGGCGCCGTGGTCGGAGAAGTTGGCTTCGCCGATCACGAACAGGCCGGGGATGGTGGACTGCAGGTCGTAGTCCACCCACAGGCCGCCCATGGTGTAGTGGACCGCCGGGTAGATGCGCATCGGCGTCTCGTACGGGTTCTCGCCGGTGATGCGCTCGTACATCTCGAAGAGGTTGCCGTACTTCTTCTCCACGGCGTCGCGGCCCAGCCGGTTGATCGCGTCGCGGAAGTCGAGGTAGACGCCCAGCCCGCCGGGGCCGACGCCGCGGCCCTCGTCGCAGACGTTCTTGGCGGCCCGGGAGGCGATGTCGCGCGGCACCAGGTTGCCGAACGCCGGATAGATGCGCTCCAGGTAGTAGTCGCGCTCGTCCTCGGGGATGTCGCCGGGCACACGGTCGTCGCCCTTGCGCAGCGGCACCCACACGCGGCCGTCGTTGCGCAGCGACTCCGACATGAGCGTCAGCTTCGACTGGTACTCGCCCGACACCGGGATGCAGGTGGGGTGGATCTGCGTGTAGCAGGGGTTGGCGAAGTAGGCGCCGCGCTCGTGCGCCCGCCAGATGGCCGTGGTGTTGCAGCCCTTGGCGTTCGTCGACAGGAAGAACACGTTGCCGTAGCCGCCGGTGGCGAGCACCACCGCGTCGGCGACGTGCCGCTCGATCTCGCCGGTCACCATGTCACGCACGATGATGCCGCGGGCCCGGCCGTCGGCGACGATCAGGTCGAGCATCTCGTGCCGGGTGAACATCTCCACGGTCCCGGCCGCCACCTGCCGCTCCAGCGCCTGGTAGGCGCCGAGCAGGAGCTGCTGGCCCGTCTGACCGCGGGCGTAGAAGGTCCGCGACACCTGGGCGCCGCCGAAGGAGCGGGTGTCGAGCAGGCCGCCGTACTCGCGGGCGAACGGCACGCCCTGGGCCACGGCCTGGTCGATGATGTTCACCGAGACCTGGGCCAGCCGGTAGACGTTCGACTCGCGGGCGCGGAAGTCGCCGCCCTTCACCGTGTCGTAGAACAGGCGGTAGATGGAGTCGCCGTCGCCGCGGTAGTTCTTGGCGGCGTTGATGCCGCCCTGCGCGGCGATGGAGTGCGCGCGCCGGGGCGAGTCCTGGTAGCAGAACGACTTGACGTTGTAGCCCAGCTCGCCGAGCGTCGCGGCGGCTGAACCACCGGCCAGACCGGTGCCGACCACGATGACGTTCAGCTTGCGCTTGTTGGCCGGGTTGACCAGCTTGGCGCTGAACTTGCGCTTCTCCCACCGCTCCTCGATGGGCCCGGCGGGGGCCTTGGTGTCGCGGATCTCGGCGCCCTCTACGTACTTCACTTGAGCACTCCAAAGGTGATGGCGAGCGGCGGGGCGAGGAACCCGACGAGGAGGGCCGCGGACAGCAGCCCCGCGGTCGCCTTCAGCGCCTTGTAACGGGTGCGGTTGGCCCAGCCGAGCGTCTGGAAGGCGCTCCAGACGCCGTGCCGCAGGTGCAGGCCGACCATGACGACGGCCACGACGTAGACGAGGGTCACCCACCAGCGCGACGGCTCGAACCCGGCCATCATCCGGTCGGCGGGCAGGGAGTCGAAGCCCTTGGGGTTGACCACGCCGAAGGTCAGGTCGAGCAGGTGCCAGACCACGTAGAGCAGGATCGTGACGCCGCCGAACCGCATGATGTGCGTGGTGTAGCCGCCCGCCTGCGACTTCTTCGCCACGTACCGGACCGGCCGCGCCTTCCTGGCCCGCCGGGCCAGGGAGATCGCGGCCCACATGTGCAGCACCACCGAGACCACGAGGATGATCTCCAGGATGGTGAGCACGGTCCGGTACGGCAGCAGCGGCGCGCCCAGGACGCGCAGCGCGTGGGCGTACTCGTTGAACGAGTCGCGGCCCAGGAAGATCTTCAGGTTGCCCAGCATGTGGAGGACCAGGAACGTGACCATCACGGCGCCTGTCACCGCCATGACGGCCTTCTTGCCGTTCGACGAGGCCAGGAAGCCACGGGTCCGCTTGGACCCCGGCTTCTTCGCGGGTGGATCGGACTTGGGGGTTCTCACAGGCGCGGTGGCGGCGCCGCGCTCTATCGTGGCAGTCACGCCGTCTGACGCTAGGTAGCAGGCGACGATCCGTCCAAGTCATCACGGGTCTGGTTTCCATAGCCCTCGGCTATGATGTCTGGTTTGTACGGCTGGCGTGGCGGGGCGCCTCCGGCCAGTGCGAGGAAAATCACATGCAGTTGCAGCAGCTCGCCTACTTCGTCGCCGTGGCGGAGACCAGGCACTTCACCCAGGCGGCCGAGCGGATGAGGGTGGCGCAGCCGTCACTCAGCAAGCAGATCAAGGCGCTGGAGACCGACCTCGGCGCGCCCCTGTTCTCCCGCGCCCGCGGCAACGTCACGCTGACCGCCGCCGGGGAGGCGCTGCTGCCGCTCGCCCGCCGGATGCTGGCCGACGCCGACACCGCCCGGCAGGAGGTGGCCGAGCTGGCCGGGCTGCGCCGGGGCCGGGTGCGGCTCGGCGCCACGCCGTCGCTGTGCGCGGGCCTGCTGGCCGACGCGCTGGCCCGCTTCCACCGCGACTATCCGGGCATCGAGCTGCTGGTGGAGGAGGGCGGCTCGCGCGACCTGGTCAGGGCGCTGGCCCGGGGCCAGATCGACCTGTCGCTGATCATCATGCCGTTGCAGGGCGACGACCCGGCGCTGGTGACGGAGGAGATCCTGCGCGAGAACCTCGTCGTCGCCGCGCCGTCCCACCAGAAGCCGCGCCGGCCGTACCTCCGGATCGAGGAGCTGCGGGGCCGGCCGATGGTGATGTTCCGCCGGGGCTACGACGTGCGGGAGGCGACGCTGACCGCGTGCCGGCAGGCGGGGTTCGAGCCGGCGCTGGCCGTGCAGGGCGGCGAGATGGACGCGGTGCTGCGGTTCGTGGAGGCGGGGCTGGGCGTGGCCGTGGTGCCGTCGATGGTGCTCGACGGGCGGCCGGGCCTGGTCGGGACGCCGCTGGCGCCGCCCGGACTGAACAGGACGATCGCCCTGGCGCACCGCCGGGACGTGGAGCCGGCCAGGGCGGCACGCGCCTTCCGGGCGACGCTGCTGTCCTTCGTGGCCGAGGCCGGCCAGGAGGGAACGCTTCCACAAGGGGTCGAGCTCATCGCACATTGACCTCCCCCGCTCCCCGGAGGAAGGGGTTACCACCGCGTAAGACCCGCGTCCACGCCCACCGACCGCTCGACCGGCGGCAGCGGGCTGATCTTCTCCCCCACCAGGATGGACACGAACCAGCGCCCGGCCGCGTCCCTCGACACGGTTACCGTGGACGGCTCCGCACCTTCCGGCAGCGGGCGCGACCACACGACGCGCAGCGGCGCGGCCATCTTCGCCAGGGTCAACTCCCCGTCCCGGAAGCGGAACGCCGAGCGGGTGTACTCCGCGCTCGCCCACGACCTCTTACGCGACTTGAACACGGGATATCCGGCACGACGCGCGAAGAAGTTCGCGAACGCCGCCTGAAGGTGGCGCAGCGCCTGCTGCAACGGCACCGACGACACCTCGCCCAGGAACGCCAGCTCCGGCGTCTTCTTCCACGCCGTCAACGCGGCCGAGGACTGCACGTAGGAGACCCGTCCGCCGCCCGCCGCGTAGGCGCGGGTGCGCTCCTCCAACGCCCTGTTGTAGACGAGGCGCACGCAGCCGAACGTCCGCGCAAGCTGATCCGCCTGCTCGATGGTCGGATAGAAGCGGTACTTGTAGGCACGCTTCACGATCTGCGCTGTTGCGGCAGACGCTGGTACCCGAGTTCGAAGACCTGTACGACAGGCTCCTCGGTCGATCGCGATCAGGCGGCATCCGTACTTGGCCGCATCTTGTACGGCGTACGCATATTCGAGCCTTGCGAAGCACGGGAAGATACATAAGCGCCGTCAGGAAGAGGTGGGTATGGTTGCTTTGCGCTGCGGGCTGTCCCAGCTGCACCGGGCCATCGTCCGCGGGTCCTGCTTCGACAGACGTGGTTTCCGCCGGGGGTCCCGGTGACGTCCACCCTGTCGGAGACGTTGACGCTGCTGCTCATCGAGGACGACGACGGTGACGCCTACCTCGTGGAGGAGTTGCTCCGGCAGGCGGAGGCCCCGCCGAAGATCACCTGGGTGCGCAGCCTGCGCGAGGCCCGGGCCAGGTTGACCGGCGAGATCCAGTGCGTGCTGGTCGACCTGTCGCTGCCCGACGCGAGCGGGCTGGAGGCGCTGCGCGAGGTGCTGGCCCTGGCGCCGCACGCCGCCGTGCTCGTGCTGACCGGGCTGCGCGACGCGCACGTGGGCGTGGCGGCGGTGCAGGCGGGCGCGCAGGACTACCTGGTCAAGCAGGACGTCGACGCGCGGCTGCTGGCGCGGGCGATCCGCTACGCGATGGAGCGCAAGCGGGCGGACCTCGCCCATGTCCGGCTGGTCGAGGCCGAGCTGACGGCCAAGGAGAACGCCCGCCTGGAGAGCGGCCTGCTGCCGGTCGCGATGCTGCGCACGGACGCGATCGAGCACACCACCCGCTACCTGCCGGGCAGCCAGGGCTCGCTGCTGGCGGGCGACTTCCTGGACACGGTGCAGACCGCCGACGGCGCGGTGCACGTCGTCGTGGGCGACGTGTGCGGGCACGGTCCCGACGAGGCGGCGCTGGGCGTGGCGCTGCGCATCGCCTGGCGCACGCTGGTGCTGGCCGGGCGCACCGGCGAGCCGATGCTGCGCACGCTCGACACGCTGCTGCGGGCCGAGCGTGACGCGCCGGAGATCTTCACCACGCTCTGCACGGTCACGATCGCGCCCGACCTGCGTCGCGCCACGCTGCGGGTGGTCGGCCACCCGCCGCCGGTGCTGGTGCGCGACGGCGTGGTGGAGGCGGTCGGCGGCGCGCCGTCGGGGCCGCCGCTCGGCATCTTCCACGACGCCGCCTGGCCGGCCATCGACGTGCCGCTGGGCGAGGAGTGGGCGATGCTGCTCTACACCGACGGCCTCATCGAGGCCGTCGTCGGCGAGGGCGACCGGCAGCTCGGTGTGGAGGGTCTGGTCGGCCTCGTACGAGCGCACGGCGGGGTGGACCTGGACCGGCTCATCAGCCACGTGGGAACACTGACCGACGATCTCGCGGCGGTTCTGCTCCGCAGGAGGCCCGCATGACCATCAACCCGCTGCCGCCGCCGAGGACGCCCGACGGGCTGGGCAGGCTGCCGATGGCCCGCTGGTTCGTCGTCATCGGCGTGGCCGCGACCGTGGTGCTGACGGCCGGGGTCGTGCTGACCGCGCTGCTGATCGAGCAGGTGCGCGAGGCCGGGCCCCGCCCTCAGGTGGAGGTGCTGCTCGACCGGGTGTACGTGGCGCTGATCGTCCTGCTGCTCGTGGTGATCGTCGCGGCCGTCGTGCTCGCTGCCGCGGTCCGCTACGTGGTGCTCAAGCCGATCGCGCGGCTGACCGAGCAGGTGCGCCGGGTCGCCGCCGGCGACTTCGACCACCGCCCGAACGTCGCCCGGCCGGCGGAGCTGGCGGAGCTGGCGAGCCACGTCGACTCCATGCGCGAGCGCATCGTGACGGCCTGGCGCACGGCCGAGGAGCAGGCGGCCGAGCTGCGCAGGTCCAACGGCGAGCTGGAGCAGTTCGCCTACGTGGCCAGCCACGACCTGCAGGAGCCGCTGCGCAAGGTCGCCAGCTTCACGCAGATGCTGGAGCAGCGTTACGGCGACCGGCTGGACGACCGGGCCCGGCAGTACATCCACTACGCGGTCGACGGCGCCAAGCGGATGCAGTCGCTCATCAACGATCTGCTCGACTTCTCCCGGGTGGGCCGGGTGGGCGGGGAGCGGACGGTCGTCGACACGGGGGCGGTGCTGGAGGCGGCGCTGGCCAACCTGGCCGGGGCCGTGGAGGACACCGGCGCGGTCGTCACCGCGGACCCGCTGCCCCGCGTGTCCGGCAACCGGCTGCAGCTCACCCAGCTCTTCCAGAACCTCGTGGAGAACGCCATCAAGTTCCGCTCCGACGAGCCGCCGCGGGTGCGCCTGACGGCCGGGCGGGTGGGTGACATGTGGGAGTTCGCCTGCTCCGACAACGGGATCGGGGTGGAGCCCAGGTACGCCGACCGCATCTTCCTCATCTTCCAGCGGCTCCACCCGCGTGACGTCTATCCGGGCACCGGCATCGGGCTGGCGCTCTGCCGCAAGATCGTGGAGTATCACGGGGGCCGGCTCTGGCTCGACGGCGACGCCGCGGGACCGGGGACGACGTTCCGCTGGACCCTGCCCGCCGCCGGAGACGACGAATGATCGGATGGCGTCCCATCGAGGTGCTCCTGGTCGAGGACGACCAGGGTGACATCCTGCTGACGCGCGAGGCGTTCGAGCTGAACAAGCTGCGCAACCGCCTGCACGTGGTGAACGACGGTGAGCAGGCGATGGCGTTCCTGCTCCGCCAGGAGGCGTACAAGGACGCGCCGCGGCCCGATCTGATCCTGCTCGACCTCAACCTGCCGCGGATGGACGGCATGGAGGTGCTGCGGGAGGTGAAGGACGATCCCGACCTGCGCACCATCCCGGTGGTGATCCTCACGACGTCGGAGGCCGAGGAGGACATCCTCCAGGGTTATCGCCTGCACGCCAACGCCTATGTCGCCAAGCCGGTGGATTTCGAGGCTTTTATCCGAGTTGTCCGGCAGATTGATGATTTTTTCGTCTCAGTGGTTAAGTTGCCGAACCAGGGGAACCGGCTCTGACGGGCCGACGTGACAGGAATCACAGCGGGTCATCCAAAAAGTGAGTGACCCTGCTCACAAATGCCCGCGCGAGCGTCGTAACGTATCCCCCACCAATGCGCGCCCGAGCGGAGATGACGGCCCACGGCACGCGCACCGAGCGAGATATCCCGGACCCGAGGCGAGCAGGGTCCGCGGGAGGTGGAGAGGTCCCCGATGACCCAGACGACGCCCGACACACCCGCCAGGAGGCAACGTGCGCAGATCAGGGTGCGCACGTTGCGGACGGACCGATGGTGGCTGTCCCCGCTGCTGACCTTCCTGGGGCTCAGCTCCTTCCTCGTCTACGGCGTGTGGGCGATCTTCGATTCCAGCTACTACGTGCCGGGCTCGGAGTACATCGCCCCGTTCTCGTCGCCCTGCCTGGCGACGTCATGTCCCGAGGGCGCGCGCTTCCTCGGCTTCGCGCCCTTCGGCGACTGGTACGCGCTCCCGCCCGGACTGCTCATCCTGGGCCTGCCGGGCGGCTTCCGGCTGACCTGCTACTACTACCGCAAGGCGTACTACCGGTCGTTCTGGCTGTCGCCGGCCGCCTGCGCCGTGCAGGAGCCCCACGGGAAGTACACCGGTGAGACCCGCTTCCCGCTGATCGCGCAGAACATCCACCGCTACTTCTTCTACGCCGCCGTCCTGATCGGCGCGGTCCTCAGCTACGACGCGGTCCTCGCGCTCGTCCACACGCCGCTCGGCCTCGGCTCCTGGATCCTGCTGGTCAACGCCGTCCTCATCTGGTGCTACACGCTGGGCTGCCACTCCTGCCGGCACATCACCGCCGGACGGCTCAACCACTTCTCGCGTCACCCGCTGCGCTACAAGGCCTGGACGTTGGTCTCGAAGCTCAACGCCCGGCACCAGCAGTTCGCGTGGGCGTCGCTGTTCTCGGTGATGGGCGCCGACTTCTACGTCCGCCTGGTCGCCAAGGGCGTCATCGCCTTCCCGTTCGCGTAAGGAATCTTCAGTGGAAATCGAGCGTCACGAATACGACGTCGTCGTCATCGGAGCGGGCGGCGCGGGCCTGCGGGCCGCGATCGAGGCCCGCCAGCAGGGCAAGCGCACGGCGATCGTCTGCAAGTCGCTGTTCGGCAAGGCCCACACCGTCATGGCCGAGGGCGGCGCCGCCGCCGCGATGGGCAACGTCAACTCCGACGACAACTGGATGGTGCACTTCCGCGACACCATGCGGGGCGGCAAGTTCCTCAACAACTGGCGGATGGCCGAGCTGCACGCCAAGGAGGCCCCCGACCGGGTCTGGGAGCTGGAGGCGTGGGGCGCGCTGTTCGACCGCACCAAGGACGGCAAGATCAGCCAGCGCAACTTCGGCGGGCACGAGTACCCCCGCCTGGCGCACGTCGGCGACCGCACCGGCCTGGAGATGATCCGCACCCTGCAGCAGCGCGTGGTGGCCCTGCAGCAGGAGGACCACGACAAGCACGGCGACTACGAGGCCTACATCAAGGTCTTCGCCGAGTGCACGGTGACCCGCCTGCTCAAGGACGGCGACCGCATCTCCGGCGCGTTCGGCTACTGGCGCGAGACCGGCAACCTCGTCGTCTTCGACGCCCCGGCCGTCGTGCTGGCCACCGGAGGCATCGGCAAGTCGTACGTGGTGACCTCCAACTCGTGGGAGTACACCGGTGACGGGCACGCCCTGGCGCTGCTCGCCGGGGCCAACCTGATCAACATGGAGTTCATCCAGTTCCACCCGACCGGGATGGTCTGGCCGCCGTCCGTACGCGGCATCCTCGTCACCGAGTCGGTCCGCGGCGACGGCGGCGTGCTGCGCAACTCCGCCGGCGAGCGCTTCATGTTCAAGTACATCCCCGAGGTGTTCAAGGACAAGTACGCCACCACCGAGGACGAGGCCGACCGGTGGTACACCGACCAGGCCAACAACCGCCGCCCGCCGGAGCTGCTGCCCCGTGACGAGGTGGCCCGCGCCATCAACGCCGAGGTGAAGGCCGGGCGCGGCTCACCGCAGGGCGGCGTCTTCCTCGACGTGTCCTCCCGGCTGCCGGCCGAGGAGATCAGGAGGCGGCTGCCGTCGATGTACCACCAGTTCAAGGAGCTGGCCGACGTCGACATCACCGCCGAACCCATGCAGGTGGGCCCGACCTGCCACTACATCATGGGCGGCGTCGAGGTCGACGCCGACACCGGGGCCGCCGCCGTGCCCGGCCTGTTCGCCGCGGGCGAGGTCTCCGGCGGCATGCACGGCTCCAACCGCCTCGGCGGCAACTCCCTGTCCGACCTCCTGGTCTTCGGCCGCCGCGCCGGCGCGGGCGCCGCCGCCTACGTCGACTCGCTGCCCGCCCGGCCGAAGGTGGCGCCCCAGCTCGTGGACGAGGCCCGCGCCGAGGCCCTGGCACCGCTGGAGCGCTCGGGCGAGAACCCGTACGAGGTGCACCAGGAGCTGCAGCGCACCATGAACGAGCTGGTCGGCATCATCCGCAAGGCCGAGGAGGTGCAGGAGGCGCTGGAGGTCGTCGAGAAGCTCAAGGAGCGCGTCCGCCTCGTCGGCGCGGCCGGGTCGCGCATCTACAACCCCGGCTGGCACCTGGCACTCGACCTGCGCAACATGATCCTCGTCTCGGAGTGCGTGGCCCGCGCCGCGCTGCTGCGCGAGGAGAGCCGTGGCGGTCACACCCGCGACGACTTCCCCGGCATGAACCCGCAGTGGCGCCGCAAGCTGCTCGTCTGCTCCACCGCCGACGGCTCGTCGGTCACCGTCACGGAGCAGGAGCAGCCGTCGATGCGCGGTGACCTGATCACGCTCTTCGAGCGCGACGAGCTGAGCAAGTACCTCACCGACGAAGAGATGGCCGCGTTCGACGGGATGGCGAAGTCATGAGTTACAAGGCAAAGTTCAAGGTCTGGCGTGGCGAGGGCGGCGAGGGCAGGCTCGAGGACTTCACCGTCGAGGTGAACGAGGGCGAGGTCGTCCTCGACATCATCCACCGCCTCCAGGCCACCCAGGCGCCCGACCTCGCGGTCCGCTGGAACTGCAAGGCCGGCAAGTGCGGCTCCTGCTCCATGGAGATCAACGGCAAGCCTCGGCTCGGCTGCATGACCCGGATGTCCACCTTCGCGGAGGACGAGACGATCACGGTCACCCCGATGCGGACCTTCCCCGTCATCAAGGACCTGGTCACCGACGTCTCCTTCAACTACCAGAAGGCGCGTGAGATCCCGTCGTTCACGCCGCCCGACGGGGTGCGCCCCGGCGAGTACCGCATGCAGCAGGTCGACGTCGAGCGGTCCCAGGAGTTCCGCAAGTGCATCGAGTGCTTCATGTGCAACAACGTCTGCCACGTGATCCGTGACCACGAGGAGAACAAGCCGGCGTTCGCCGGGCCGCGTTTCCTCATGCGGATCGCCGAGCTGGACATGCACCCGTACGACGTGGCGGACCGGCAGGACTCGGCCCAGCAGGAGCACGGGCTCGGCTACTGCAACATCACCAAGTGCTGCACCGAGGTCTGCCCCGAACACATCAAGATCACGGACAACGCGCTGATCCCGATGAAGGAACGCGTCGTGGACCGCAAGTACGACCCGCTGGTCTGGCTCGGCGACAAGATCTTCCGTCGCTCGAAGTCCTAGCCGCCGCCCACCGGCCGGTGAACGCGCCCGCGTTCACCGGCCGTCGCGTGTCAGGGGGCCGGTTGTCAAAGGGCCGGTGAGCGGCCGTCGCGTGTCAGGGGGCCGGTTGCCAGAGGGCCGGTGAGCGGCCGTCGCGTGTCAGGGGGCCGGTTGCCAGAGGGCCGGTGAGCGGCCGTCGCATGTCAGGGGGCCGGTGAGCGGTCGGGTTCACGTGGTCGTCATCGGGCGCGGCGCCAGAAGCCGCGCCTGCCCTTGCCCTGCTCGGGCAGCGGCTGCATCACCGTGGGCTGCTCGCCGCCGCCCGGCGCCTGCTCGCCGCCGGGCCGCTGCTCGCCGCCGGACACCCGCTCGCCGCCCGGCAGATGCTCGACGAGCGTCGCCTGCTCAGCGGCCGTCCTCTGCTCTGCGACCGTCGTCTGCTCAGCGGCCGGCAGCGGGAACGGGGGCAGAGGCTCGGGCCGGGTCCGGTTGTCGGCGTCGTGGGTCGTGGCGCTCGCCTGCCAGGGCTCGGAGTCGCCCGTCTCGGCCCCCGAGGCCGCACTCACCGGGAGCTCGGGCGAGCCCTCGTACGGGGCCGCACCTCCGGCCGGGATGTCGGCCGGAGGCGTCTCCGGCGGCACCAGCGGCTCGAAGAACCCCCGCTGCCCCTCCGGACGCCCGGGCGCCGCGGGCTCGGGCTCGTGGCTGTAGGAGTCGAAGTCGTCGGGGTGCAGGACGACCGCCTCGGCGGGCGGCGCGGCCTGCTCCTCGGGCACGAAGCCCGGTGCGGGCGGCTCCTGGTGGACGGGGCTGTACTGGACCTCCCCGCCGGGGTAGGTCTGGACGGGCACGAAGCTGATGATCGGCGCGTACGCCGGACCGCCGGGGTAACCGGCCGTGGGGTAGCCGACGGTGTAGCCGGGGCCGGCCGGATAGCCGTGGCCCGTCGGATGGCCGGGGAAGCCGGCATAGGCCCCGCCGGGATAGCCGGCCGCGCCGGGATGACCAGGTGCTGCGGGATGACCGGCGACGCCCGGATAGCCGGAGGCGGCCGCGTGGCCCACGCCGCCCGGATCGGGGCCGCCGACCGGCGGCCCGGCCTTGCGCACGGCCGCCGCGTGGGCGATCCGGCGCAGCCGTCCCTCGAAGATGAGCACCGCGAACAGCACCAGCAGCACCAGGATGAGCGCGGGGATGCTGAGCTGCCGGGTCAGGCTCTGCTGGTCGAACTCCGGCGACGCGTTGCGCACCTCGAGCTGCACCGGCTCGCTCGACGAGGGGTCCTCCGCCGGGGTGCTGCCGCTGGGCTGCGTCAGCGGCGTCTCCGTGCCGGCCACGGCGGGCAGCGAGACGCTGTCCTCCGGCGACGCCTCCGCGGGCGGGGTGGCGGGCGGCACCTCGACGCTCTGCGACGGGATCGGGTCGAGGTTCTGGCTCGGGATCGCCGGCGGCGGGGTCGGCGCGGCGCTGGTGGGAGCCTTCGTCTTCGTCTTCGTCGGGGTGGGCGAGGCGGTCTTGGTGGGCTTGGCCGACCGGGTCACCGTGCGGGTGACCGTGGTCTCGGGGTCTTCGGTCGGCTCCGGGGGCGTCGTCGTGACGGTGACGGTGACCTCGGTCGGCTCGCAGGCCTCGTCCGCCTCGCACGGCGGGACCTCCGGGTCCAGCGCCACCACCGTGGCACTCGCGCTCTGCCCCACGAAGGGCGCGGACCCGATGGCGGTCAGGCCGAGGGCCAGCACCATCGCGGAGACGGCCGTCGCTCGCGTGCGTGCCACCTGTGCCCTCCGCGCGTTCCGAGACCTTGGTCAGAGGAAATACTAGTCGCGTAAAAGGAACAGTAAAGACGGAATTACAGGACCTTTTTCCGCATTCGGGCTTGCTGCGCCCGAGAAACGCCCCAGAGGCCGCCGAGCAGCACCGCGATGCCTCCCCCCGCCGCCGCGACGCCCTGCGGCCCTGCCAGGACGTTCGCCGGCGTGGACCGTTCCGGGCGCTCGGCAGACATGGCCAGTTGCCGCGGCAAGGGGGCACCGAGGCCACCGTCCACGTTCCCGGTGACCGGCGTCTGCGGCGGCGGGCCGAGGGGCGCGGGGGTGGCGGCCGGGAAGCTCGGCCCGGCCGCGGGGCCGGACGGCTGGAACGGCACGACGGCGCCGCCCAGAGGTGGAGCTTCCACAAGCGACCTGGCAGCCGCCCCATGCCCCATCTGACGACCATGCACCCCATCGCCCGCCGCCGCCCCGGCGGTCCGAACCTCCCCACCGCCCCAGGCCACACCGTTCCGGGTCGCACCATCCCGTGACGCACCGTCCGGGGTCGCACCGTCCCGCGAAGCACCGTCCAGGGTCGCGCCGTCCCGGGTCGCACCGTCCCGCGAAGCACCGTCCAGGGTCGCAGCGCCCGGGGTCGCAGCGTCCCACGACCCGGCCCACTCTCCACGCCCGCGAGGCAGGCGGACGGCCTGGCCGCTCGACGCGAAGGCACTACGGTGCTTCTCGGCCCGCCCCCGCCACTCCGGCGAGGCCACACCGGAGCCCACACCCTCCGGGTCCACGCCCGCGTCCATGCTCAGACCCGCATCGGTGCCCGCATCCGCGCCCGTACTCACGCCCGCGTCCATGCTCAGACCCGCGTCGGCGCCCGCGTCCATGCCCGTAGCCGCATCCATGCCCGTAGCCGCGCCTGTGCCCGCGCTCGCGTCCGTGCCCGCCGTGTCGCCGGTCATCGTGCCCGCCGCGTCCGCGTTCCAGGCGGGCGCGCCCTCGGCAGCGCCGGCCGTCAGGTCACCCGCCACCCCGCTCCCAGCCGCCACGTCGCCCGCAGGCACCGTTCCCCCGGCCGGATGCCCGGCGGACGAGCCGACGACAGGCAGGGCGACCACCCGGCTGACCACCGTCACGCCGCCGTCCTCCTGGCCGCCCATCCGTGCCACGGCCGCGAGCACGATCTCCCGCGCGCCGTACGGAGCCGCGAGCCGTACGTCCACCTCGCGCCACGCGCGGACGTCGCCCAGCGCGCACGCGGACGCCCGTCCGGCCCGCACGGGCCTCGCGGACTCGGCGGCCGCGTACGCCCTGCGCAGGGCGGAGCGGACCCCGGGCGGCACCGCCCCGGCCCCGGCGGACGTCTCCGCGGCACCGCCCTCCTGCGCGGGAACGGTGACGCCATCATGCATGGAAACAGCGCCCCCGTCCTGCACGGAAACAGCGCCGCCGTCCTGCACGGGAACGGCGCCCCCGTCCTGCACGAGAGCGGAAGGCAGCCGGCCATCGCCGCCCGGCGCCACGAAGCGGAACGTGAGCCCCGGAGACTCCCCCGCCGCGCTCGCCGTCTCCCCCTCGGCGCCGTCACCGGCCGGGGCACAGGCCACCGAGGTCAGCGCCCGCGCCGGCCCGGCGGCCAGGGCGAGGCGGGCGGCACGCGCCGGCCCCGTCAGCCTGACCCGGAACCGCACCTCGTCCCCGGCCCGCACCCACGCCCCCGGCGCGTCAGGACCGTCCACCCGGTCGAGCGCCGGCGCCACCCCGGACGCCGTCGCGGGCACGACGGGCACCCCCGCCGCCACCATCGTCCCCGCCACGACCCAGCCTCGTCTGATCACGCGCTTCCCCCCGGCGGCGACAAATAACTCTCGACACTCGTAATGTTACACAGAGTGACACTCTAGCCCTGTCGCAGCGCGCTCTCCACGGCCTCCATGACCGGCAGGTCGGCGCCCAGCCAGGCCACGTCGTAGTACTCCTCCGGCCCCAGCCAGCGCAGCGCCAGATGCTCCTTCGCCTCCGGCGTGCCGGCCGCCACCGTGGCCAGCCAGACCCGCAGCACGTACCCGTCGGCCAGTGCGAAGTCACCGCCGATCCGGGCGCCCACGGAGATCTCCACCCCGAGCTCCTCGCGGCACTCCCGGACGAGCGCCTCGTGCTCGCTCTCCCCCGGGTCCACCTTGCCTCCGGGGAACTCCCAGCCGCCCGCCAGCGCCGGCGGCTCGGCCCGCTGCGCGGCGAGGACCCGGTCACCCTGGGCGACGATCGCCGCCGCCACCACGACCACGGTCATAGCGTCGCGCTCTGCAGCTTCTTGAGCTGCGCCTGCACGTCCGGGTGCTGCAACGGCCGGGTGAAGCCCACGATGTTGCCCCTCGTCTCGTACCCCGTCACCTTGATCGGCCCGCACAGCCGGCATCTCGCCTCGATCATCTTCCCCTTGGACACGACCATCCCCACATGGCCGGGGTTGTCGGCCGACGTACCCGGGCCGGAGTTGAAGAACACCAGGTCACCCGGCTGCTCGCTGCCCTGCTCGATCTTCACCCCGAACGGCCACTGCACGAACGTGGTGCGCGGGATCGACAGCCCGGCGGCCCGGTAGGCCGCGTAGATGATGCCCGAGCAGTCGAACGCGTCGGGCCCGGTGCCGCCCCACAGGTACGGCTTGCCCCGCTGGGCCAGCGCGTACGTGAGGATCTTGGCGACCACGTCGCTGGGCGCCGCCTCGACGATCGGGTCGTCGCACGAGTCGTCGGCCTGCGGCGGCACCGGGACCTCGCCGGACTTGGCGTAGCGTTTGGCGATCGCCTCGACCTGGTCGACGTACCACCAGGCCCGGTTGTAGACGAACAGCGCCCGGCGGACGTTCTCCGGCGCCCCGTTGCGCTTGAGCATCCTGGCGGCGCCGAGGATGGCGTCGGCCGGGTTGTAGACGTCGCCGATGCCGTCGCCGTCGCCGTCGGAGGCGTAGCCGTTGAACCGCGACGACACGTCGATCCGCGCCTTGCCGCCCCACGTGCTGATCAGGAACTGCATCGGCCCGGCCGCGCCCGCGTAGTTGGTGCCGCTCTTGACGCCCGGCAGGTCGGAGCGGCCGTGGTCGGTCTCGCGCTTGCCGACGGCGGCCAGGATGTTCCACTGCACGCCGACCTTCTCGCCGTGCTCCCTGTACAGATCCAGGTAGTCGGCCGGGATGTCGGAGGCGGCCTGGTCGGAGGCCTCCTCGTCGCGGGTGCCGCCGGAGCAGTCGGGCTGCTCTCCGCCGCCGACGAGCGACGGGACACCCGTTAACAGCACCGGCGACACGATGACCAGCGCCAGCAGCAGCGCCCCGGCCGCGCCCAGCAGCAGGGCGACGCGCGTGCGGGAAAGGTTCACCCCTCGCTGTCCCCGTCCTGGCCCTCACCGGCGGGCTGCAGGTCGAAGACCCGCCAGTCGGTGCCCATCTGGCTCACCGTGACCGCGTAGTCGGCGGCGAGCTGCTTGGCGCCGCTCTTGGCGGCGATCTGCTGCGTGCCGGTGACGACGAAGACGACGGACGTCTTCTCGACCGACCTGATCGACTTCAGCCGGGCGGTGGTCGTGGAGACCACCTCGTCGGTACGGTTCTGCTCGACACTGCCGGGCGAGGTGAGCGTCCTGGCCAGCACGTTGCCGAAGTCGGCCGTGGTGAAGACCTTCACCCGGTCGGCGTAGACGGCGGGGTCCTCGTCGTAGCGGAACGTCCCGTACGCGGCGGTGAACCGCTCGGCCAGGTCGGCGGCCGCGGCGAGCTGCTCCTTCGTCATCGGCAGGTAGGAGTAGACGTCGAACGGCGCGCCGCTCGCGGTCGCCAGGGGCGTGCCGCGCGGCGTCGGCGGCGCGGCCGAGGTCGCGCCGGCCGCCGGCTTCCCGGCGTCGCCGTCGTCGTCGCCGGAGCTCGGCCACATGGTGAGGTAGATGCCGACGGCCGCGATCACCACCACGATGGCGGCGAAGGCGAGCCCTCGCTTGTCACCCGTCGTGGACATCGTCAGTCTCGGTCCTGACTGCTCGGCTTGAGCCAGAACGGCACCGGCGGCTCGTCACCGCCCGAGCCGTTGCCTCGCCGGCTGGGCAGCCACAGGGGCGGCGGCTCGGCGGACCGCGACGGCGCGTCCCCGCGGGAGGAGCCGCCGAAGACGCCGCCGCCCGACCGTGATCCGCCACCGCCCCAGCCCGAACCGGTCGAACCGATCGAGCCGGTCGAGCCGGACCCGCCCGAGCGCGGCCTGCCGGACCCCGAGCCGCCGGACCGGGAGCCCCCGCCGAACAGCCCGCCGCCCGACCGGGACCCGCCCGAACCGCCCGAGCCGGAGCCCGAACCGCCGAAGATGCCTCCACCCGACCGGGTGCCGCCGGGCCTGGACCCGCCGGACCGGGAGGATCCGCCGGAGCGGACCGTGCCGCCGCGCGGGGCCCAGCCGCCGCCCGACCGGCCGCCGAACCAGCCCGCGCCGCCCGAAGCGCCCGAACCGCCGGAGCCGGCCGACCCGCCCGAACCGCCGGAGCCACCTGAGGCACCGCCCGAGACGCCGGCCGAGCCGCCGCCGGAGGGCCCGCCCGCACCGGCCGCCCGTGAGACGCCGCCCGCGAGCCGGGAACCCCCGGCCGCGGCCGCGCCCCGGTTGCGGGTCGGCGTGCCGTTCAGGTTGAGCGGCGGCGCCGCGCCCGGCCGCGGCGCCGGCGTGTGCCGGGTGCCCGCCTTGCCGCCCTGCTGGTCGGTGTTGAGCGGCGCCGGCGTGGCCGGCACCCGGGTGCCCGCCTGCGTGCCGGCGGTGACGCCCTCCTCGGCGCGCGCCCTGCCCTGCGCGACGGCCGCGGAGGCGGCCCCGCCCGCCGCCGCTCCGGTCGCCGCGGCCTGGATGAACGGCTCCGCCTTGCGCACGCCCCAGCGCCCGATCCGGGCCGAGGCCACCGGCGGCAGCGTGACCGCCGACCGTTCCAGCACCCGGGAGCTGGCCGCCTCGCCGAGCATGCGGGTGGTCAGCGTGTGGCCGTTCATGGAGGCGAACAGATGCTGGAACGGCCTGCGGTAGAAGAACACCGCGATCGTCAGCAGCGCCATGAAGAGGATCTGCAGCCCCCACGGCATGGCGGTCGAGATGATCAGCGCGTAGCCGTACACGAGCACGCCGAGCACGAGCGCCAGCACGGCCTGCCTGAGCAGGGTGCCGACCAGCATCTCCACCCAGCGCATCGCGATGATCCGCCCGCTGCCCGGATGCACGCCGATCAGCAGGAACACCGGCCCGAGGATCAGCAGCAGCAGGAAGCCCACCTTGAGCACCAGCAGCGACACCGCCACCAGGAAGATGAGCACGCCGGCGATCAGGGCGGCGATGAGCGCGCCGATGGCCACGCCCAGCCGGCTGGTCCAGTCCTTGCCCTGGAAGATGGCGAAGCGCGGGTCGCCCTTCAGCTTCTCGGCGACCTCGGCGTACCTGGCCTGGTGAGCCGCCGGGTCAGCGGCCGCCTGACCGGCCTGCGGCGCCGGGATCGACTGGATCTCCAGCATGGTCCGGCCGAAGTCGCGCACGACGGCCGCGTTGGGGTCGGCGGTGCCGAACATCCCGACCAGCCACGGCTTGCAGACCAGCGTGGACCACAGGGCGTCGGCGTTCTGGTCGACGCCGGGCGTGCCCACCTGGCCGTAGCCGCCGGCCTTCACTTCGGGATCGGTCTGGCCGGGGCCGGGCAGGCAGGAGGCGCCGCCCGCGCCGGGCAGGCCGGCGAAGGCGGAGTTGACCACCTCGCCCGTCTTGTCGGTGACGACCTTGCCCAGGCCGGTGAAGTCGCCGGGCCGGCTGAAGAACCAGGTGGCGACCGTGACGGCGAGCACCATCCAGATGACGCCTTCGGCCGTGGTGGTGGCCCGCTTGCGGATCAGGCCGTACCAGGCCAGCCAGATGGCGCCGAGGATGACGATGGGGCGCAGGAACGGCCAGTACATCGCCTCGGACAGGTTCGTCACGATGTCGTCGACGACGTCCTTGATCGACTGGAGTGGCCCCTCGGTCGCGGCGGCCTGGTAGGTGGTGATCGTGACCCGGTCGATCGCCTTGGCCCACAGGAAGACCATGTTGGCCCAGCCGTTGCCCATGACGGCGACGATGTCGGAGCAGCCGAGGTCGTAGGTGTGCCAGAACTGCCCGCTCATGCCGAACTGGGCGTAGTTGGTGGCGGGCGCCGGGGCGCCGTCCTCGCGCGCCGGCGGCGCGACCATGCCGTCGACGCCGCTGCCGACGATCTCGGGGGTGAGCTGCGGCGACAGGTCGCACGGGCCGGCGGCGGCGGGCGAGAAGCCGCCCACCACGAGCGGCACCGCGAGCACGCCCACCATGAGGGCCAGGACGAGCGAGAGCCGCCTGGGTAGCCGGATCTTCATGACCGAACCTCCTGCGCTCTGCCCACTCCCCCTTGAAGATCATGCATGCTGTCGTCGGGTTTGTCGTGTGTCGGATTGGTGTCAAGCCAGCGCAGCAGGTCCTCGGAGATGAGGTCCACCGCGATGCGGCCCGCCCGGCCGTCGAGGTCGCGGAAGACGCACTCGCCGTTGCCGAGCGAGCGCAGCACCGCCTTGTGCTCCTCCGACGGCTCGACCCCGAGCAGCGACATGACGTGCTCCACCTCCACCCGTTCGGTGGACCGGAACGCGAACACCGACGACAGGCAGTTGGTGACCTGCTCGTTCAGCAGGTCGCCCGCGTTCTGCGAGACCAGCACGAGGGCGGTGTTGCGGGAGCGGCCCATCCGGCTGACCTCCGGCACCAGCTTGGCGCCCTCGGGCGTGGAGGTGATGGCCCACGCCTCGTCCAGGAAGATCGCCTTGGGCGCCCGCCGGTCGAGGCCGTTCATCAGCCGCCGGGCGAACTGGGAGACGAGGTAGAGCAGCGCGACCGACAGCCGCTGCTCGTAGGAGTAGTCGTCACGGCCGGTCGCCACGTCGGGCAGCGTCAGCCCGCCCAGCGTGAAGACCGTCGTCCAGCCCTCGCTGTCGATCTGCTCGCCGCCCGACGGGTCGAAGCAGAGCCTGGCCAGGTGCATCTCCGACATGGAGCGGAGCACCGCGCCGAGGTTCTTGGAGGCGGCGTCCTCCGACTGTTCGAGATGCTCGACGACCTTGCCCAGCGACGGGTCGGGGCTGTTGGAGACGGCGGCGACCGCCTGGATCATCGCCGACTCGCGCTCCTCCGACATGCGCGGCAGCAGCAGCCGCAGCGTCTCGGTGGCCATGGTCTTCTTGGCCGCGATGTCGTCGCCGAACGAGAACGGGTCGAGCAGGCCGGGCGCGGCCGACCCGAGCGGGATGATCCTGGCCTTGCGCCCCCGCTTCTCCAGGAGCCGCACGAGCGACTCGGCGTCGCCCTTCGGGTCGATCACGGCGACGGTGACGCCGCGCAGCGCCATCTGGTAGATCATCAGCAGCGCCAGCGTGGTCTTGCCGCCGCCCGGCTCGCCGGTGATCGCGATGGCCGTCGGCCGGTTGCGGGTGGCCGCCACCAGCGGGTCGAAGTGCACGATGCTGCGCGCCCGCCCGACGGTCTCCCCGATGTACGGGCCGAGCCAGCCCTCGCTGCCCTCGCCGAGCCGGTCGCCGAGGTCGACGGTGGCCGTGGCCATGCCGCCCGCGATCGTGCGCAGCGGTTGGCGCTGGGCGTAGGCGTTGACCCGCACCTTCTCGCCCGGCAGCGCCTCGCAGAACAGCGAGAACTGGTCGCCGGTCGAGTTGACCACGTCGATGCCCATGTCGCGGTAGTGCTCGACGACCGCCTCGACCCGCTGCACGCAGATGTCCTCGGTGGGGGCCGAGACCATCAGCCGGTGCCAGCCGTAGACGAAGGGCAGGCGTTCCTTGGTGATGCCGTGTTCGAGCATGCGGGCGGCGTCGATCTGCTCCGCCAGCGCGAGCGGCGCCTCCGCGCCGGCCTCGCGGATGTGGATGTCCATGTCACGGGCGTGCGCCAGCTTGCGGGCGACGTCCTTGGACGCCTTGACCGGCGGGATGAGCCGCATCCGCGACGAGATCTCCACGGGGAACGGGAGCTGGTCGGCGAAGTGCATCCACGGCTCGCCGTCCGGGAACGGCATGAGGTCGGGGAAGCGGGCGAACGACATGTGCGCCACATAGGAGTCGCCCTGCGGCTGCACGATGCGCAGCAGCGACCTGCCGTTGTGGATCTCGCCCTCGACCAGCGACTCGATCTCGCCCCTGCCCCAGCGCCGCTTGGGGCTCGCCGACGGCGGCGGGTCGCCGAGCGCTCCGGCCGCCGCGTGC
The DNA here is from genome assembly GCF_002850745.1 of Nonomuraea indica. GTDB lineage: Bacteria > Actinomycetota > Actinomycetes > Streptosporangiales > Streptosporangiaceae > Nonomuraea > Nonomuraea indica. The sequence goes on along the minus strand of NZ_KZ559474.1, from coordinate 211,070 downwards.
TGGAACAGCCACGCCACCTCGACGGAGGTGGCGTGCCTGGCGTACAGGGCGCTGGAGGCCAGCGCCCGGCCCAGCCGTTCGGCGTGCTCGGTCCAGCGGCTGATCTCACCGTCGGGCACGTGGTCGTCGTCGATGCCGAGCACCTTCTCGGTGCGCTGGTAGAAGCCGAACAGCTGCGACAGCACGCCGCCGCCGATCTGCCGGCCGCGCGGGCCGAGACGCACCCCGAGATAGACCTCCTTGGACCAGAAGTCCTTGGTCCAGACGTGGCGGTACATCTCCTCCAGGTAGTCGCGCCAGCCCGGCCCCTCGTCGGAGGTGCCGTTGAGCGCCATGGCCCACTCGGCCGCCGGATAGGCGCGGTGGGCGACCCTGAGATGCACCTCGGCGTCGGGCATCCTGATGGCGGCCAGCGCGATCGTGATGTTGGTGGCCAGCGCCTCGCGCTCCTCCGGCGTGACGAACTCGTAGCTGACCGTCGGCAGGCGGAAGTAGGCCCAGGCGCTGGTGTCCGTGAGCAGGATGCGGTCGTCGAAGTAGCGGACCGCCAGGCGCTGGTGCGCCCGGGACGCCCTGCTCATACCGCCCCCTCAGCGCATGAACTGGCCCCTGCTCGCGTGTTCACCTATCGCTCACCGATTCTCGTGCCCGGGGGGTCACTCGCCATCTCCTCTTCGCTCGGTCGGACGGTCTGCGCCGCGAAACCCGCCACCACGACGCCGGCGAGGGCGAGGTAGGCCCGCCGGCCGGCCGCGCGCAACTGGCCCGGCTCGACGACCTCGGCCCCACCCGGCGCCAGGTCGTCCTCCCAGGGGACCCGTACGATGGCCCGGCACCTGCCCCGCGCCACCGCCTCCGCCTGCTCGACGTCGGCCATCGAACGCCTGCTCACGCCGTTGACCACCATCACCGCCCGCCTGCGCAGGTCGGCGCAGCCGTGCCCGTCGAGCCACTCGTACGTCATCGCGACCGCCTCCGACGCCTCCTCGCTGGCGGGGACCACGAGCACGAGCTGGTCGGCGTACGGCAGGACCCGGGCGGCCAGCGCGGCGGCCGGGTCGACGACGGCCAGCTTGTAGTGCCGGTCGAGCAGGTGCATGACCTGGCCGAGGCGGTGGTCGGACAGCAGCGTGCGGTCGGCCAGCCGCCGCTCGGCGTCGGCGTCGCTGTCGGACCCGATCACCTCCAGCCCCGACGGTGTGCGCGAGGTGTAGCCGCGCATCGACAGGTAGCCGCTGACCCGGTCGAGACCCGACAGCAACGAGGTCAGCGTCTCGGGGGTCTCGGGGTCGATGCGGCTGGTCAGCGTCTGGCGGCCGGAGCTGGCGTCCACCGCGATCACCTTGTCGTCGCGGTGCCCGGCCAGCGTGTGGCCGAGCATGAGCGCCGTCGTGCTCTGCCCGGCGCCGCCCGTACAGCCGAGCACGACGATCCGGCGGCTGCCGCCGAACACGCCCCTGGCGCGGGCTTCGTCGATCTCCGACCCGTCGGTGCGCACTCCGCCGCCGCCGACGACCACCTGGGCGATGCGCCGCCAGCCGCCGGAGTCGCGGCCCACCACGGACTCGACCCGCCGCACCCGGCCCTGTGCCTCCCGCCGCCCCTCGGACGGCAGGGCACGCACCGGCGACACCGCCGCTCGCCCCGCCCCGGCCCGCCCACGCGTCGCGCCCGCTGCCGGAGCGGCGGGCGCTGCCGGAGCGGCGGGCGCTGCCGGAGCGGCGGGCGTGACGGTGTCCGCCGCGGGGCGGGTGCCGTGCTCATCGTCCGGTGCCGCCGCCGTCGCGCCCTCGCCCTCGGCCGGTCCACCGGGCGCAGGGGTGGGATGCCCGGAACCGGCGGTCGAGGTGCGCGGCGGCCACACCTGCTCGGTGCCGGCCGTCGACGACGGGTGCTGCCTCGGCGGCTGCCCCTTGCGGTGCTGCATGCGCGCCATCGCGGCGGAATCGTGCGTCACGGCCGCCGCCTCGTCTCCTGCGGAGACCTCGTCACCGTCCACCGCCGTGGCCGTCTCCTGGCCGCCGGCGGCCTCGCCACCGTCGTGGGACGCCGCGACCGCCTCGGGTCCCCCGGAGGCCTCGCCACCATCCTGGGACGCCCCGGAGACCGTCCCGTGCCCTGTGGAAACCTCATCACCGTCGTGGGGCGCCTCCGGCGACGGGTATCGCGGGGGCTCCGGCGTGGAAGCGTCGTCCGCGGACGGAGACGGGGCGACCACGGACACGGCGGGCAGGACCACGGGCGGCGGCGGCTCCGGCGCGTGCCGGGTCGCGGGCGCGGGGAGCTCGTGGCGCGGCGCGGGCTGCTGGGCATCGGCACTGGCGGCGAGCCTGCGCAGCCGGCGCAACGCCTCGGTGTCGATCGGCTTGCCCGCCGCGGGCCGTCGCTCCCCGGCCGACTCGGGGCCACGCCTCCCGGAGACTTCCCCGTTCTCGGAGACTCCCCGAGCCTCGGAGACGCTCCCGCCCTCAGAAGCGGCCCGGCCCTCGGAAGCGGCCCGGCCCTCAGAAGCGGCCCGGCCCTCAGAAGCGGCCCGGCCCTCAGAAGCGGCCCCGCCCTCAGAAGCGGCCCCGCCCTCAGAAGCGGCCCCGCCCTCAGAAGCGGCCCGGCCCTCGGAGGCGGCCCGGCCCTCGGAAGCGGCCCGGCCCTCGGAAGCGGCCCGGCCCTCGGAAGCGGCCCGGCCCTCGGAAGCGGCCCGGCCCTCGGAAGCGGCCCGGCTCTCGGAGGCGGCTGTGCTCTTGGCGAGATCCCCGGTCTCGGAGGCGACTTGGCTTTCGGCAGCGGAACCACGAGCGTCGGGGCCGGCCGCCGGCGTCTCGGAGCCTTCGGAGGCGTCGGGGGTAGCTGCGGAATCCCGCGCGTCCGGCGCGACGCCGGCGCGCCGATGACTCGGTGCGGCGGTGGTCGGCGGGTGGTTGTCATGGGCGCTGACCAGCGGTAGCTCGCCCCATCGGAGCGGTCCCGTCACCTCCCGCCCGGCGGTGGCGCGCTCCGGCGCGGCCGGTGTGCCCGATGCGGGCCGCGTGGCGCCTGCCGCCGATGTGGCCGATGTGGCCGACGTGGCCGACGCGGCCGATGTGGCCGACGTGGACTGTGTGGCCGGGTCCGTGGAGCCGAGGGCGGGGGCGGTGCCGCGGCGGGGAGCCGCGCCGAGCGCGCGCCCGGTGGCCGGCTCCGCCAGCGGAGCCTGCGCCGCCGCGGCGGCCGCCGCCGCCACGGCCGGGCGCACCTCGCGCGGCCCCGCGGCCCGCTCCGCCTGCCGCCTGCGCTGCTTCCTGGCCTGCTTGGCGAGCTGCTTCGCGTCCTGCGCGGCCCGCTCCTTGCGGGCCTTCTTCACGCGTACGGGAGCGGGGCTGGTGTGCCAGACCCGGCCGGCGAAGGTGATCGTCTCGGGCTCCGAGGACGGCGCGAGGCGGTACCAGGCGCGTGGCTGCCCGAGGTAGCGCAGCTGGGACTCCAGGAGTTCGGTGAGCCGCTTGCCCTCGATGACGGGCCGGGTGGACAGCCAGGTGACGATCCCGGGCGGGACGAGGAACAGGACGTGCCACGGCATCTGCACCGGCACCCCGACCAGCACCAGCAGGAGCGACCACGGCACGAACACGCCGACGAACACGCCGATCCAGACGATGGGCAGCGGCATCGGCAGGCGTAGGTCGTACAGCTTGTAGAGCCGCTTCTCGATGCGCCAGATGTTCGTGTACGTGGGCAGGTCCACGCGGTCCTCCTCTCCACCCGCTCGTTCATGACCGCCGTGGAGCGGTCTCAACCCTCACTTGATGCCCAGCGCGCCCGCGATCGCCTTGGCGGTCACCTCGATGATGTTGGGAACGTAGAAGATCACACCGATGGCCACGGCCAGGATGAGGAACTGCACGAAACGCGTGATCTCGCGGGTGAAGAGGAAGAACAGCGCGACCACGGAGACGACGACGAGGAAGAGCGGGGCGAAGAACGCGCGCAGGAACTCGGCGAGTCCTTCGGTGTTGACGCCCGTCGGTGCGGGTGACGGCGTCATGGCGATCAGGTCGAGCATCAGGGTCTTCACGATCACTTCTTGTCCTCCCGGGGGGTGCCGATCAGCAGCGCGGTCGTGCGTCTATCCAACGGCCCGGCCGGCACCGCGGATGTCGTTGACGTACCACTTGTCGCCCTGCTTCTCGACGGTGAGGCGGTAGGCCTGCTCGATGCGGGCGGACGCCGCACTCGCCTCGGCGGCTGCGTCGGGCCCGGCCGACGGCGAGGCCCCCGGCACGATCCACACCACCACCGCCTCGACCTCTCGGGTGGCACCCCCCACAGGCACCACGAGCTCCTGGAGCCCGCCGAACTCGAACGCGCCGCCGAAGCTCGGCAGGGACTTGCCGGCGGCGAGGTAGCGCTGCAGCCCGGCGGTGTCGCCCTTGGCGTACTCCTGGAAGAAGCCCTCCAGCTGGGGCTTGAGCTCGGCCGTCGCGACGTCGTCGGCTTCGGGCTCGACCGCCTGGGGCACCTCGGCGGGCGAGGGGGCGGGCAGGATCGCGGGCCTGCCCGAGACGGCGAACCGGCCGGTGTCGTCGCCTGAGTAGTAGATCGGGACGGACAGCAGCAGCCTGCGCGACCCCGACTGGAAGGCCACGGAGACGACGGCGTTGTTCGCGTCGGTGGTCCGGATGTCGTAGGGCTGGATGGCCACGGCCGCGAACTTGCCGTTGCCGTCCCAGCCGATCTGCGGGGCCATGCCCTCGGCGAGGAAGGCCGCCAGCTTGCCCGCCCGGCTCGTGGCGTCGTCCGGGCTGAAATTCAGGTAGACGCCCGCGAACTGCGCGGCGAAGGCCATGGCGCGCCCGGTCGGGAATCCGTCGCCCTCGGCGGTCACCTGATTCGACGCAGGGGCATTTTCCTGCGTAAACCGCTCAAAAGGTGCACGAACCCCATTAACCACAATAACGACGATAAGCGCCCAGAGAATGATGCGGCCCGTCCAGACGAGCCAGCGCCCCCCACCGCCGGACCAGCGACCGCGCCGCCGGGGCGGCGGCTGCGGGTCGTAGTCGGCCGGGTCCGGGGGTGCCGAAAGCTCGGGGTCGCCAGCGATCCGAGGACCGTGCTGGACGGTTGACCTACGAGCCATCACGCCTCCGCTCGCGCCCATCCCCCCGGAGGGCGCGGTGTCGTCCGTTGCCGATCCCCATGATCCGTGGTGAAGCAGTCACCCTATCCGGTCTCCGCCATTGTTCCAGGAAAGCCACGCCCATGCTGCAGGCATCGCCGTCTGGGAGCAAACCGAGTGCGCATGGAACGACGGAACGCGGGCTGTTGTCCTCATCGCCCGGAATAGGCACGTGACCAGGTCAGACATCCCCGGCGACATAACCGCGGAGCCAGAGGTTCCTGTCCGAATGGCGTTGGGACTGTCGCGAACTGCACATTTGGTATAAAGGCCCCTCCGGCGTGTCGTCTCACCGGCGGCGGGCCGCCGTCGGCCCTCAGACCGGTTCGGGGCCCTTCGCGGACTGCGAGTGCCGCCGGCTCTGGAGATCCACGACCGGCGCCGGCGGCACGCGGCTCGGCACCGTCCGCTCCAGGACGTGACGCAGGTCGTCGAGCAGGGTGGCGGTGCCGCCGTCGCGCACCCGCGCCGCGAGCTGCTCGCGCTCGTCCGCCTTCCTGCGCAGGTACTCCTCACGGTTGACGCGCAGGCCGTACATGAGCTCGACCCGCAGCAGGGCGAGCTCCTCCTCGAGGCTGATGCCCGTGAGCGTTGGTGCGGGACGTCGTTTCCGGATGATGCGACGGATCATGAGGGCCCTCCCGAGTCAGCGTCGACGCCGTGACGATTCGACGCGCAGCCCCCCAAAGCGGTTGACGCCGCACAAGTCCCGCCATCAACTGTCCGCCCGCGAACTGCCGGGACCAGCGACGCACCGGCACATCGCCCGCTACACGTTGAAGCGGAACTCCACCACGTCGCCGTCGCGCATGACGTAGTCCTTGCCCTCGATCCGCGCCTTGCCCAGCGAGCGGGCCTTGGCGATCGAGCCCGCCTCCACCAGGTCGTCGAACGAGACGACCTCGGCCTTGATGAAGCCGCGCTGGAAGTCGGTGTGGATCACCCCGGCCGCCTCCGGCGCGGTGGCGCCCTTGCGGATCGTCCAGGCGCGGGTCTCCTTGGGACCGGCCGTCAGGTAGGTCTGCAGGCCCAGCGTCTCGAAGCCCACCCGGGCGAGCTGCGACAGGCCCGACTCCTCCTGGCCCACCGACTGGAGCAGCTCCAGCGCCTCGTCGTCGTCGAGCTCGACCAGCTCGGACTCGATCTTGGCGTCGAGGAAGACCGCCTCGGCCGGCGCCACCAGCTCCGCGAGCCGCTGCCGCAGCTCGGCGTCGGCCAGCTCGTCGGCGTCGAGGTTGAAGACGTAGAGGAAGGGCTTGGCCGTCAGCAGGTGGAGCTCGCGCAGCTCCTCGCCGTCGAGGCCACTCTCGAAGATCGTCTTTCCGGTCTCCAGGACCTTCAGCGCGCCCTCGGCGGCCTCCAGCGCGGCCTTCTTGTCCTTGTTGTTGCGCGCCTCCTTCTGCAGGCGCGGGATGGCCTTCTCGACCGTCTGCAGGTCGGCCATGATGAGCTCGGTGTTGATCGTCTCGATGTCCCGCTTCGGCGAGATCTCGCCGTCGACATGGGTCACGTCGGGGTCGCTGAACACCCGGATCACCTGGCAGATGGCGTCGGTGTCGCGGATGTTGGCGAGGAACTGGTTGCCCCGCCCCTGCCCCTCGGAGGCGCCCTTGACCAGGCCCGCGATGTCGACGAACTCCACCTTGGCGGGCAGGATGCGGGCCGAGCCGAAGATCTCGGCCAGCTTGGGCAGCCGCTCGTCCGGAACGCCCACGATGCCGACGTTGGGCTCGATGGTGGCGAACGGGTAGTTGGCGGCCAGCGCGTTGCCGGTCTTGGTCAGCGCGTTGAAGAGCGTGGACTTGCCCACGTTGGGCAGGCCGACGATGCCGATGGAAAGGCTCACCCGTGCTCCTTAGCCGGCCACACGAGCCTGTGCCCGCTGCTGGTCGTTGCTCCGCTGCGCTCGCTCACGTCCAGCGAGTTTACTTGCTCACGGGGAGCGGCCAGGTCGGCGGCGGCGCCGGACCGGCCTCGGGACGAGCCCAGGGGCGAGCCGCGGGACAAGTGAGGGGACAAGCGACGGTCAAGGCTCGCACAGGCGTGTCTCGCGGATCCGGCGGCGATGTCCTGCAATCATCGCTGGAGTGGATGTCGTCTCGCTTCTCATCGGGCTCGCCGTCGGACTGGCCATCGGTTTCCTGCTGGCCCGCACCCGGGCGGCCGTACGGGTGGCGGAGGCCGACGCGCGGGCCAAGGCGGCGGCCGACAAGCTCGTCTACGTCGAGGAACAGCTGGCCGAGCGCTTCCAGGCGCTGTCCACCCGGGCGCTCGACGTCAACAACATCCGCTTCCTGGAGCTGGCCGAGACCAGGCTCGCCGCCAGCCGTGCCGAGGCCACGGGCGACCTCGACCAGCGCAGGCAGGCCGTCGAGCACCTGGTCGAGCCGCTGAAGGAGGCGCTCACCCGGGTCGAGACGCAGCTGCGCGACACCGAGGCCGGCCAGCGCGCCGCCCGCGCCGAGCTGGCCCAGCAGATGGAGTTCGTCCGGCAGAGCAGCCAGGAGCTGCGCTCGCAGACCACGGCCCTGGTCCGCGCCCTGCAGCGGCCCGAGGCGCGCGGCCGGTGGGGCGAGCTGCAACTGCGCCGGGTCGCCGAGATCGCCGGCATGCAGCGCCACTGCGACTTCGACGAGCAGGTCAGCGAGGGGTCGATGCGGCCCGACATGGTGGTGCGGCTGGCCGGCGGCAAGAACATCGTGGTCGACTCCAAGGTGTCGCTGGCCGCCTACCTGGAGGCCGCCGAGGCCTCCGACGAGTCGCTGGCCTCCGTACGCCTCGACGCGCACGCCCGGCACATCCGCGAGCACATCGACCGGCTGGCCGCCAAGTCCTACTGGCAGGGGTTCAACCCCTCACCGGAGTTCGTGGTGCTGTTCATCCCCGGTGAGGCGTTCCTGGCGCCCGCGCTGGAGCGCGACCCCGGGCTGCTGGAGTACGCGCTGACCCGGCGGGTGCACATCGCCACCCCGACCACGCTGGTCACCATGCTGCGCACCGCCCACTACGCCTGGCAGCAGGCCGCGCTCAGCGAGAACGCGCGGGCGGTCTTCGAGCTGGGCAAGGAGCTGTACGACCGGCTGTCGTCACTGGGAAGGAACGTCGAGACCCTGGGCAAGTCGCTCACCCGGGCCGTCGAGGCGTACAACAAGACCGTGGGATCACTCGAGAGCCGCGTGCTGGTCAGCGCGCGCAAAATGCACGATCTCGGCGTCGTGGACGCCGAGCTCGACTCCCCCGCGATGCTCGACGGGCTGCCCCGGCCGCTGGCCTCACCCGAACTGCTGGAAACCTCGTCTCTGATTTCCCCGGTCAGCGGTAAGTTGGCCAACGGGTCGCAGTAAGGGGGGCGAGGCCGGTGAGTGGGAAAGGCAGGCGTTCGGCGGTCAGGCTGACCGCGCGTGGCGCCATCGCGCTCGCCCTGGTCGCCACCTTGGCCGGATACGTCCTGGCCGACGTGCTGGACCTGGCGTTCGTGGTGGGTCCGGCGTTCGTGGCCGCGAGCCTGGTCGGCGTGCTGCTGGTCAATCCGCGCGAGCTGCTGTCGCTGGTGGTCACGCCGCCGCTGGTGTTCTTCGCGGCGACGATGTTCGTCGAGGCCGGCCGCGCGCTGGGGTCGGTGTCGATCATGCAGTCGCTGGCGCTCGGCCTCTACACCTCGCTGTCCGCCGGCGCGCCCTGGCTGTTCGCGGGCTCGGCCGTGGTGCTGGCCGTCGCACTGCGCCGCGGCCTGCGCGACAACGTGCGCGACCTGCGGACGCAGCTGAAGGCGGGCGCGGAGGTGCCGCGCCCGCGCCAGCCGTACGTGCCCGAGCCGGAGGGCTACTTCGAGCCCAAGGTCTACGGCACCCCGCGCGTCGAGGACTGACCCGCCGCGGCGGGTCAGTCCCTGCCCTCGGTCAGGCGACCGGGGCGCGCAGGTCCTTGCGCAGCTCGTGGGGCAGCGCGAAGCGCATGCTCTCCGGCACCGACTCGACCTGCTCGACGTCGGCGAACCCGCGCTCGGCCAGGTGCGCCAGCACGCCCTCCACCAGCTCCTCCGGCACCGAGGCGCCGCTCGTCACGCCGACCGTGGTGACGCCCTCCAGCCAGGCGTCCTGGATGAAGGAGGCGTTGTCGACCAGGTAGGAGGCGTCGGCGCCGTGGTCGAGGGCCACCTCGACCAGGCGCTTGGAGTTGGAGGAGTTGTCGGAGCCGACCACGATGACCAGCTCGGCCTCGGCGGCGATCTCCTTCACCGCGACCTGGCGGTTCTGGGTGGCGTAGCAGATGTCGTCGCTGGGCGGGTCGATGAGGGTGGGGAAGCGCTCCTTGAGCCGCGCGACGGTCTCTTCGGTCTCGTCGACCGACAGCGTGGTCTGCGACAGCCACACCAGCTTGCCCGGGTCCTTCACCCGGACCCTGTCCACCGAGTCGAGCCCGTCGACCAACTGGATGTGGTCGGGGGCCTCGCCGGAGGTCCCCTCGACCTCCTCGTGGCCCTCGTGCCCGATGAGCAGGATGTCGTAGTCCTGGGCGGCGAACCGCTTGGCCTCGTTGTGCACCTTGGTCACCAGCGGGCAGGTGGCGTCGATGGTGCGCAGCCCCCGCTCCTTGGCCTCGCCGTGCACGGCCGGGGAGACGCCGTGCGCGGAGAAGACGACGATCTCGCCCTCGGGCACCTCCTCGGTCTCCTCGACGAAGACGGCACCCTTGGCCTCCAGCGTCTTGACCACGTGGGTGTTGTGCACGATCTGCTTGCGCACGTAGATCGGTGCGCCGTACTGCTCCAGCGCCTTCTCGACCGCCACGACGGCTCGGTCGACTCCGGCACAGTAACCACGTGGCTTGGCTACGAGGACTCGGCGGTTGCGGGACTGGGGCTCCATAGTTCTTATGCTACGTGGAGCGGCCACGAGGCCCGTGCGTGCGGCCGAGCCCGCCGTTTGCCACACTGGCCGTCCACTACTGACCTCCCAGGGAGACGTCATGTCCCTCAGCGACGTGATACGCAACATCGCCAAGACCGTCACCGACAAGGAGAAGGCCAAAGAACTCCCCCTCATGGTCGTCCAGGGCACACTGAGCGCAGCCGGGCAGGCGATGCTGCTGGTGGACCGGATGAAGAACTCCATCAAGGGTCTGGGCGGCAAGGACAAGGCCGATGACGCCGACTCCCGTCCCGCCGACGACCAGGCCGCCGTCACGGCCGCCGAGGACAGGCCCGCACGCAGGGAGCCGGTCATCTTCGCGCCGCGCCCGTCGAGCAAGTCCGAGCCGAACGGCACGGAGAAGGACAAGCCGGAACCGGTCATCTTCTCCCCCGCCGCGAAGCCCGCCGCGACCGAGCCCACCTCCGCCGAGCCCACCTCCGCCGAGCCCACCGCTGTCGAGCCCGCTGTCGAGCCCGAGCCCAAGAAGGCCGAGCCCGTCGTCACCGAGCCCGCGGCCGTCGTCGGCGCGGACGAGGGCGCCGGGACGAAGGCGCCCGATACGCCCCTCGAGGCCGCCGCCAAGGCGACCACCAAGGCGGTCACGGAGACGGCCGGGCAGGAGCCCGCCCAGGAGCTCGCCGAGCAGCCCGTCACCCCGGCGAAGGCGGCCGCGAAGCCGAGGACGCCCGCCAGGGCCAGGACCTCGGCCGCCAAGCCGAAGGCCGGGACCAAGCCCAAGGCGACCGCCGAGACCGAGACCCCCGAGCCGAAGGCGGAGACCGCACCGGCGGCGGCCAAGCCGGAGGTGATCGGTCTGGTGGAGCCGCTGCCCGGGTACGGCGACCTGACCGTGGCCTCCCTGCGCGCCCGCATGCGCGGCAAGTCCGCCGAGCAGATCTCCGACCTCCTCGCCTACGAGCAGGCCACGGCCAAGCGCCCCGAGGTGGTCCGGATGTTCGAGAACCGCCTCGCCAAGCTGCAGGCAGGGGAATAGTCGCCCGGGGCACCGTAGTCTTCGGGCATGACCACGAAGACCACACCCGAGTCCCCGTTGCCGATCCGCACGGTCCTGCAGATGGTGGGCGGCTGGATCGGCAAGCTGGGCACGGTCTGGGTCGAGGGCCAGATCACCGACCTGAGCGCGCGCGGCGGCACGGTGTTCCTCACGCTGCGCGACCCGGTGGCCAACGTCTCGGCCCGGGTCACCGCTCCGCGCGGCGTCTACGAGGCCGCCGTGCCGCGCCCCGCCGACGGGGCGCGGGTCGTGGTGCACGTCAAGCCGGACTTCTGGGTCAACAGGGGCTCGTTCGCCTTCACCGCGCTGGAGATCCGCCCGGTCGGCGTCGGCGAGCTGCTGGCGCGGCTGGAGCGCCTGCGGCAGTTGCTGGCCGCCGAGGGGCTGTTCAACACCGACCGCAAGCGGCGGCTGCCGTTCCTGCCCGGGACGGTCGGGCTGATCTGCGGGCGTGACTCCGCTGCCGAGCGCGACGTCCTGGAGAACTCCCGCCGCCGCTGGCCCGCCGTGCGGTTCAAGGTGGAGGAGGTCGCCGTCCAGGGCCCGTACGCGGTCGGCGAGGTCACCGAGGCGTTGCGCAAGCTCGACGCCGACGCGTCGGTCGACGTGATCGTCATCGCCCGCGGCGGCGGCTCCCTGGAGGACCTGCTGCCGTTCTCCGACGAGACGCTGGTGCGCGCGGTGGCCGGGTGCCGCACGCCGGTGGTGAGCGCGATCGGCCACGAACAGGACAGCCCGCTGCTCGACCTGGTGGCCGACGTGCGCGCCTCCACGCCGACCGACGCCGCCAAGAAGGTCGTCCCCGACGTGGGCGAGCAGCTCACGCTGGTGCGCCAGCTCCGCGACCGGGGGCGGCGGGTGCTGGGCGGCTGGCTCGACCGTGAGATGTCGTGGCTGACGTCCGTCCGGTCCCGGCCGTCGCTCGCCGACCCCGTACGCGAGCTCGAACGCCGCGCCGAGCAGGTCGACGCGCTGCGCGAGCGGGCCCGGCGCTCGCTGACGGGCTCCCTCGACCGGGCCGAGGATTCTCTGACGCACCTGCGCGCCCGGCTCGTGTCGCTGTCACCGGCGGCGACGCTCGAACGTGGCTACGCCATCGTGCAGGACCTCTCGGGCGAGGTGGTGCGGCTCGCCAAGGACGTGCCGCCGGGAGCGCTGCTGACGATCCGCCTGACCGACGACCGTCTCACGGTCCGCGCCGAGCCACGCGACCCGGACGCCGGGCCTCCCGAGAACCTCTGATCCCTTCCGGGAACACCCGCGCCTCCTGACCCGGTTGTAGCGGGGAAACGGCTCCACCCGGCCGACGGGTGGAGACTTCCGCGCACAAGGAGCCCGGCATGTCCAGTGACTTCAACAAGCAGATCATCGAGGAGTTCCGCGCCAACGGCGGCCGGGTCGGAGGGATGTTCGAGGGCTCGCAGCTGCTGCTGCTCACGACCACGGGCGCCCGGAGCGGCAAGCTCACCACCACCCCCGTGATGTACCTGAAGGACGGCGACCGGTACGTCGTCATCGCCTCGAACGCGGGCTCCGACCGCCACCCGGCCTGGTATCACAACCTGCGTGCCAACCCGGAGGCGACGGCCGAGGTCGGCACGGAGACGTTCGTGGTGAAGGCGGCGTTCGCCGACGACGAGGAGCGCGACCGGCTCTACGCCCGGATGGTCGAACAGGCCGCCGGCTTCGCCGAGTACGAGGCGAAGACCAGCCGCCGCATCCCGGTGGTCGTCCTGGAGCGGCTGCCCGCCTGAGGACAGGCGGCTCAGAAGGGGGCGTCGTCGTCGCGTACGGCGCCCGCGTCGGCCCGCCGGGCCATCGCGGCGGCGAGTTTGACCCGGGCGCCCTGCAGCCACTCCTCGCAGATGGCGGCCAGCTTCTCGCCGCGCTCCCACAGCTCGATCGACTGCTCCAGGGTGAGCCCGCCCGTCTCCAGGCGGCGCACCACCTCGGTCAGCTCCTCCCGGGCCTGCTCGTACGAGGGTGCCTTGTCTGAGGTGTCGTCTGCCACGGCACCCAGCCTAGGGTCAGATGCCGGCGGGCGTCGCCGTGGCCCGCCGGGCGGGGGCGCGGTCAGCCCTTGGGCCGCTGCTGCAGGACCGCGGCGAACTGGCCCAGCTCCGGCCAGTCGGCCGTGCCGGTGATCACCAGGGTGACGTCGGGGAGCACGCGCACCAGCGAGCGCTGCTTCTTGTCCTCGCGGAAGCGCCGCTCCCACGTCTGGCCGCCGACCTGCTGGGTGCCGACGGCCTGGTTGGAGTTGGCCATGCGGTTGGCGAACTCGGCGGCGGGCTTCTCGTCGCTCTGCACGAACATCACGTGCTCGCGCTCGGCCGTGGCGTAGCCCAGGTAGAGCACCTGCGCGCCGTTGTCGCCCTTGGCGATCCGGTTGCTGTTGGGGATCCAGCCGGCCGGGTCCTTCGCGGGGGCCCACACCTGGTAGGGCACGGTGTGGCCGAAGTTGGCGACGGTGATCGAGTAGTCGCGCCTGGGGATGTGCTCCTCGCCGCCCTGGTTGACGAGCAGGAAGCAGCCCCCCGCCGCCAGACAGACGAACAGGGCTACCGCGTAGCCGTAGAACCCATCGGTGAACCGTCGCACACTTCGCGAGGTTACCCGCTGACGGGACCGGTCGCCGAGGCGGCCGGACGGATCCGGCCCATGATGGCGAGCACGTCGTCGGCCAGCCTGCGGTCGCCGGTGCGGACCACCTCGTTGACCGCCGCCGCGAGCGCGCCGGTGACGACGACCACGAGCGCGTCCTCGTTCTCGAAGAGGGTGGCGTTGAGCTCGGCCCACTTGCGCAGCCGGTCGCGCATGACCACCTCGAAGCCGGGCGGCCCGTCGCCGCGCAGGAACAGCGCGGCCAGCTCGCGGTCCTCCAGGCAGCCGTCGAGGTAGGCGCGGGCGGCCCGGAGGAAGACCCGCATCGGATCGTTCTCGCCCTCGGCCCGAGCCTCGCGGACGGCCTGCTTGGTGCGCCGGCTCTGCTTGGCCTGGAACTCCTCGAACAGCGTGAGGTAGAGGTCGGCCTTGCCGGAGAAGTGGTGGTAGAGGCTGCCGACGCTGGCGTCGGCCCGGCTCACCACGTCGGTGACGCCCGCCTCGGCGAAGCCCTTGGAGACGAAGACCTCCCGGGCCGCCTGGAGTAGCGCGGCGCGGGTCGCCGCGCCGCGCTCGGAGGTGCGGGCGGTGACCGGCCGTTCGACATCGCTGCTCATGGCAGGCACATTATCCTCCGCTGTCCGGGGATACATGGGCAACCGCCATCCGGGGCGGCCCGGCCGCGACGGCGTTCACGGTGTGCCTGGCCGTGTTCCGGGAATGCCGCGCGGCGAGACGCACGGACATGCGGCGGAGACGGCGGGCCATTCTGCGCGTGGGCCGGCGTTCCTAGGTTGGGTGCTGCGAAACCGGCAACCACTGAGGAGCTTTTCATGCGCGCCGTCATCCAGCAGTCCTTCGGCGGTCCCGAGGTCCTGCAGGTCGTCGAGGCCGACCGGCCGACGCCGCTGTCCGGCGAGGTCCTGGTCCGGGTGCGGGCCAGCGCTCTGAACCCGGTGGACGCCACCGTGCGGTCCGGCGCCTACCCGCTGCTCGGCGAGCCGCCGTTCGGGGTCGGCTGGGACATTTCCGGCGTCGTGGAGGAGGCGGCCCCCGGCGCCAGGTACAAGGTGGGCGACGAGGTGTTCGGCATGCCGTTCTTCCCCCGTGCCGCGACGGGGTACGCCGAGTACGTGGCCGCGCCCTCCCGCCAGGTGGCACTCAAGCCCGCCTCCCTCGACTTCGCGGGGGTGTCGGTCGAGCCGGACCACGCGGCGCTGGCGGCCATCGCCGAGCTGGTCGACGCCGGAGCGATCCGCCCGCATGTCGAGCAGGTCTTCCCGCTGGAGGAGGCCGCGAAGGCGCACGAGGTGCTGGGGACGGGCCAGGTCCGCGGCAAGCTCGTGCTGACGGTATAAAGCGGCACATGGACCTCCTTACCGAAGCGCTGGCGTCGATGCGGACCAGGCATCCCACCTCCGTCCGCACCGACGGCCGCGCGCCGTGGGGGTTGCGGCTGCCGCCCGCGGCGGGCGCCGGCTTCCACGTGGTGCTGTACGGCTCGTGCTGGCTCGTCCCCGTGGACGCCCCGCACCTGGAGCCGCTCCCGATGGGCGCCGGTGACGTGGTGTTCCTGCGCAGCGGCGCCCACTTCGTCCTGGCCGACCACCCCAGCACGCCGGGCGAGGTGCCGGCCCCGGAGTGCTACACGAGGACCCCGCCGATCGGCTCCGTCGTGCTCGGCGGCGACGGCAGCCGTACGAGCCTGCTGTGCGGCAACTACCACCTCGACATGGTCAGGCCCCATCCGCTGGTGCGGCAGCTCCCCGAGGTGATCCACCTGCCCACCCGGCACGGCCGCCACGCCGAGCTGAGGGCCACGGTCGAGCTGCTCGGCGCGGAGCTGGAGAATCCGCGTATCGGCTCGGAGGGCATCGTGCCCGCGCTGATCGACGCGCTGCTGCTGTACATCCTGCGCGCCTGGCTGGCCGAGCAGCCCGCCGACGGCGAGGGCTGGTCCGCCGCGCTGCGCGACTCCGCGGTCGCCCCGGCGCTGGCCGCCGTCCACGAGGCGCCCTCCGCCTCGTGGACGGTCGAAGCGCTGGCCGCGCGGTCCGGGCTGTCGCGCGCCGCCTTCGCCAGGAGGTTCACCGCTCTGGTCGGCGAGCCTCCCATGGCGTACCTGACCCGCTGGCGCCTGACGCTGGCGGCCAAGCTGCTGCGTGACTCCGACGTGCCGCTGACCACGGTCGCAGCCCGGACGGGCTACAGCACGGAGTTCGCGCTCGCCAAGGCGTTCAAACGGGAGTACGGCGTCCCCCCCGGCGGCTACCGCCGGCAGGCCAGGGCCGCCTAGCCGCTGCCCCGCGGCACCCATGACCGCCGTGGCCGAGGGTACGCAACTACCATCGAAGCAGTTTGTCCAGGAGGAGGCCTGTCCATGTCCGATCAGACGTCCGTTCCCGCGGCGCTGGCCACCGGCGAGCACGCGCCCGACCGCAACCTCGCGCTCGAGCTCGTCCGCGTCACCGAGGCGGCCGCGATGTCCGCCGCCCGCTGGGTGGGGAGGGGCGACAAGAACGGCGCCGACGGCGCGGCGGTGAACGCGATGCGCCAGCTCATCAACACGGTCTCCATGAACGGCGTGGTGGTCATCGGCGAGGGCGAGAAGGACCACGCGCCGATGCTGTTCAACGGCGAGCGGGTCGGTGACGGCACCGGCGCGGAGTGCGACGTGGCGGTCGACCCCATCGACGGCACCCGGCTGACCGCGCTCGGCATGCCCGACGCGATCTCGGTGATCGCGGTGAGCGAGCGCGGCTCGATGTACGACCCGTCCGCGGTGTTCTACATGGAGAAGCTGGTGACCGGCCCGGAGGCGGCCGACGTGGTCGACATCGAGGCGCCCGTGGCCGTCAACATCAACGCGGTCGCCCGGGCCAAGGGCTGCTCGGCGTCCGACGTCACCGTCGTCATCCTCGACCGTCCCCGGCACGAGCAGCTCGTCAAGGAGATCCGGGAGACGGGGGCGCGCATCAAGTTCATCACCGACGGCGACGTGGCGGGCGCCATCATGGCGGCCCGGCAGGGCACCGGCATCGACCTCATGCTGGGCATCGGCGGCACGCCCGAGGGCATCGTGGCCGCGTGCGCGCTCAAGTGCCTGGGCGGTGTGATCCAGGGCAAGCTGTGGCCGCGCGACGAGGCCGAGCGCGCCAAGGCGATCGAGGCGGGCCACGACCTGAGCCAGGTGCTCACCACGAACGACCTGGTCCGCTCCGACGACGTGTTCTTCGCGGCGACGGGCATCACCCAGGGCGAGCTGATGCAGGGTGTGCGGTTCAGCCGCGGCGTGGCGATGACGAGCTCGCTGGTCATGCGGGGGCGTTCGGGCACGATCCGCCGGGTGGACAGCGAGCACCAGCTGTGGAAGCTGCGCGCCTACAGCGCGATCAACTTCGACACCGCGGGCTGAGCTCCGCGACGTCGCCGGGTCCGGCCCGCCGCTCAGCGGCGGCGCCTGCGCCTGGGCGGCTCCTTGACCTTGATGTCGCCCACGAAGTTGGTGGTGCGCACCTCGACGACCGGGGCGTCCGGCTCCGTCGGCTGCTTGGTGAGCCGGACGGTCTGGCCCTTGGCGACGCGCACCACCTCCAGGCCCTCGGGCACGTGGATCTCCAGCCCGCCGAAGACGAGCGTGGCGTTGATGACGACGCGGTGGTTCTGCAGGATGGCGTCGCGCAGGTCGAGCTTGGTCACGCCGAACATCGCGGTGACGTCCAGCTCGGCCGGCACCACCCAGCGGCCGTCGCGCTCCTCCTTCCTGAAGAACGCCGACACCGGCCGGCCGTCGAGCTTCAGCGGCTGCTGCTCGGCCGGGAGCAGGTCGATCGTCACCTCGGCCAGCTCGCCGAGCGTGCGGGCGGCGTAGACGGTGCCGAGCCGTTCCTCGAACTCCTCCATGGTGAGCCGGCCGTCGGCGTGGGCGGCCTGCAGCACCTGGGCGATGCGCTCGCGGTCGTCGTCGGAGGCGCGCAGCTCGCGGGGCGCCGGGGCGTCGGACCGCGGGCGGCGCGCGCTGATCCACTCCTCGGCTAGCCGCTCACCGGCCTCCTGCAGGCGGGGGAGCCAAGAACTCTGGCGCTCGTTCACACCTCCGACGATAACCGGCGTTCGCCGCAGTCAGCGGAATCCACGGGGTCGCGCGACCGTTCCTCCCCCGAGGACCGTCGATCAGGGGAGGCGCTCGTGCAGCAGGCGGCGCGATGGGGACTCGGCGCGGTGGGCGCCGGCGCGGCGGTGATCGCCGCGCTCGACCTGGCCAGCCTGGACCGGATGAACCCGTTGCGCCGGACCATCAGCGAGCACGGCCTGGGCGAGCAGGGGTGGGTGTTCGGCGTGGCCGTGGCGCTGCTGGCGGCGGGGTCGGTGGCGATCGGCGTCGCGCTGGCGCGCACCCGGCTGGCCGGGGTGTTCGGCACGGTCGCGCTGATGGCGTGGAGCGCCGGGCTGTTCGTGGTGGCGTACTTTCCCAAGCACGACTGGTCGGTGGGGCCCAGCGTGGACGGCCACATCCATCGGGTGGGCAGCCTCGTCGCGTTCCTCAGCCTGCCGCTGGCGGCGGTGGTCATCGCCCGGCCGTGGCGGCACGCGGAGCGGCGCCGGGACGCGCTGGTGGCCTTCGGGCTGGGCGTGTGCTCGGTGCTGTGGGTGGCCGGCATCGGCGCGATGGTGCTGGTGGGGGCGGAGAGCGGGCTGCCGTGGTATCGCGTCATGCCGCTCGGGCTGGTGGAGCGGGGGCTGGCGGTGACGGAGGTGGCGGCCCTGGTGGCGCTGGGGGTGTTCGCGGCCCGCAGGCAGCCGGTCGCCGGGCGGCAGCCGGTGCCCGCCGCCGTGGCCGTGGAACCCGAACGCTAGACGCCTGGCGGGGGGACCAGCCGACGCACTAACCTGACCGCGCCTCACCTTTCTGCACCCCCCCACTGGAGGCCTCCGTGTCGTCCCCCCGCGACCGCCAGGCACGCATCGCCACGTTCGTCGCCTACGCCGTGCAGGGCCTGTCGTTCGCGACCCTGCTCGTCCAGACCGCGACCCTGCAGGACAGGCACCGTCTCGACGAGGGCTCGCTCACGCTGCTGCTGCTCGTCGTGCCCGTCTTCGCCGGGGTGGGCAGCCTGGCGGCGGGCTCGTTCGCCCATCGCAGGGGCAGCAAGCTCATGCTGCGGGTCGCCCAGCCCGTCGTCGCGGCGGCGGTCATGCTCGCGGGGGTCGCCCCGGACGTGCCGGTGCTCCTCGTCGCGCTCCTGCTGTTCGGCCTGGCGGTGGGCGCGGTGGACGCGGGCATCAACATGCAGGGCGTGGCGGTCGAGCGCAGGTACGGCCGGGCCGTGCTCAACGGCTTCCACAGCATGTGGAGCGTGTTCAGCCTGGCCGGGGCGCTGTGGGCGTCGTGGGCGGCCTCGCTCGACCTGGTCGTGATCATGGGAGTGCCGATGGCGCTGGCGGTGGCGGCCTCCCTGTACGCCGGCCCGAGGCTGTGCACGCTCCAGGAGGAGAAGACCGAGTCGACGCTTCCGGTCACCGGCCGCCAGCCGTGGCGGCCCATCATGCCGCTCTGCCTGGCGATGGCCTTCCTGTACGTCGGCGACGCCGCGGTGTCGAACTTCAGCACCGTCTTCATGCAGGACGTCATGGCGGCGGGCCCGGCCGTGGTGCCGCTCGCCTACGCCGCCTACCAGGGGGCGACGCTGGTCATCCGGCTGGGCGGCGACGTCGCGGTCCGCAGGTACGGGCCGGCCGCGATCGTGCGGATCGGCGGCGCCATCGCGACGCTGGGGTTCCTCGGCGTGGTGCTCGCCCCGAACCTGCCGCTGACCGTCGTCGCGTTCGGGCTGACCGGGATGGGCCTGGCGGTGGTGGCCCCGCAGTCGTTCTCGGCCGCGGGGCGGCTGGACCCGGCGGGCACGGGCGTGGCCGTCGCGCGGGTCAACCTGTTCAACTACGTCGGCTTCATCGTCGGGGCGGCGCTGGTCGGCGGCATCGCGGACGCCACCGACATGCGGGTGGCCTTCGGGGCGCCGCTCGTGCTGGCGGCGGTCATCGTGGTGCTCGCCAGGGGCTTCGAGCCGGCGGTCAGGGGCGGGGCCACCGCGCGCGGCTAGCAGCCGGGCGCGGCCGGGGTGCATCGCCGGGTGCGTCGCGGGGTGCGCGGGGGTGCGCGGGGGGGCGCCGCTGGGCGTGTCGCTAGGCGCGTCGCTGGGCAAGGGAGCGCAGGTAGGCGAGGCTGCGCCGGACGTCGTCGGCGGGACGGTCGCCGGGGCCGGCGAGGACGACGTCCTGCTCCATGACGTACCAGCCCCGGTAGCCGCTCGCGTCGAGGCCGGCCACGATGCCGGCGATGTCCACGTCGCCCTGCCCGAGCGGGCGGTAGACGCCCGCGCGCACGGCCTGCGTGTAGGTCAGCTCCCCGCTGGAGACGCGCGCGGCGAGCCGCGCGTCGACGTCCTTGAGGTGGACGTGCGACACCCGGCCGGCCGCCCGGCGCACCAGCTCGGCCGGGTCGGTGCCGCCGATCAGCAGGTGGCCGGTGTCCAGGCAGAGCGGGACCGTGCTGCCGTCGAGCACCCTGCTCACCTCGTCACGGGTCTCGACCATGGTGCCGACATGCGGGTGCAGCGCGACGTCCGGGCCGTGTTCGGCGGCGATCCGGTCGAGGTTGGCCAGCAGGGTGGCCCAGCCGGTCTCGTCCAGGTCGGGGCGCTCGTCGTAGCCGTCCCGGCCGGTGGCCGCGGCCAGCACGAGCATGCCCTCGACCGGCGGGATGCGGGGCAGCGGGTCGTGGCCGGGATCGTGCAGGACGACGGGCACGAAGGCGCCCACGGCGCGCATCCCGTACGACGCGATGAGCGCGGGTGTCAGGAACCCTTCGGGGCCCAGCTCGGTGGCGGTGAGACCCAGCTCGCGCATCTCGCCCAGCACCCGTTCCGGCGGGAGCTGGTGGCCCCAGCCGGGGACCTCGCACACGCCCCAGGAGATGGGCGCTCCGGCCAGCCTCATGCCCGCACCTCCGCCACCTGGACGGGACGGCCCTCGCGGCGCGACAGCTCGGCGGCCTCGGCGACGTACAGCGCGGCCAGCGCCTCCTCGACCGAGCACAGGCGCGGGTCGTCGCGCAGGAAGCCGTCGATCTCGTCCACGTACGCCTGCTGGAAACGGGTCACGAAGTCGGGCCACGGCTCTCCCGGTGGCTGCAGGCCCTCGGCCGAGCGCAGCGGGGCGCGCGGGCCGAGGCCGACCACCTGCGTGCCCTCGGTGCCGGCCAGCTCCATGCGCACGTCGTAGCCGCCGCCGTTGTAGCGGGAGCCCTGCAGCGTGACGAGGGTGCCGTCGTCGAGGCCGAGCAGGGCGGCGCTGTTGTCCACGTCGCCCGACTCGCGGAAGAAGCCGGCGCCCCGGTTGGCGCCCGCCGCGTGCACCCAGTCCACCTCGCGGCCGGTCACCCAGCGCAGGATGTCGAAGTCGTGGATGTGGCAGTCGCGGTAGATGCCGCCGGACAGCGGGATGTAGGCGGCGGGAGGCGGCGCGGGGTCGGCGGTGACGAGGTGGACGCGGTGCAGCTCGCCCAGCTCGCCGTCACGCAGCGCGGCGGCCGCGCGCACGTATCCGGCGTCGAACCTGCGCTGGAAGCCGATCCGCACCCGGTTGCCGCGGCTGGCCGCGAGCACCTCCAGCGTCTCCTTGACGCCGACCGCCGCGGGCTTCTCGCAGAACGCGGGCACGCCCCTGCGGCAGGCTTCGACGAGCAGCTCGGCGTGGGTGCTGGTCGGGGTGGCGATGACCACGGCGTCGGCGTCGAACGGGTCGCCCGGCCGGCCGTGCGGCGAGGTCCGCACGGGGTCGGCGACGACCAGCTCGTCGACCAGGGGGTGGGCGGCCAGGGTGGCCGCGTGGAACGCTCCGATCCGGCCCAGGCCCAGCAGTCCGACACGCACGACGCCTCCAACGAAGGGGTGGCTTTCTTTCTAAGCGAGACGCTCTCGCTCAGTCAATACTTTGTCCTGACATTCTGACCTTTAGCCCGACCACGGCCTCCTCCGCGCGGTGCGCCGGCAGCCGCGCGAAGCCGACGACCACCGCGGGGCGGCCCGGCGCGTGGCGCATGGGGCCGACCGGCTCGACGACCAGGCCGAGGGCCCGCGCCGCGTCGGCCGTCCGGCTCTCGTCCCAGCCGGCGGGCAGGTCGAGGTAGGCGTGCAGGCCCGCCTCGATGCCGCGCACCCGGATCTGCGGCAGGTGCTCGGCCAGGGCGCCGACCAGGGCGTCCCTGCGGCGGCGGTACTCGCGGCGCATCTGGCGCAGGTGCTTGTCGTAGCCGCCGGTGCGCAGGAAGTGGGCCAGCGCGTACTGCTCGACCACCGGGGAGCCGAGGTCCAGCTCGCCCCTGGCCCGCCGCACCGCCTCCCCCAGCTCGGCGGGCGCCGCCACCCAGCCCAGCCGGAGGCCGGGCGCGAGGGCCTTGCTGACGCTGCCCGACAGGACCACGTGGCCGGACGCCAGGCCCTGCAGGCAGCCGACCGGGTCCCGGTCGAAGCGGAACTCGGCGTCGTAGTCGTCCTCCAGGACGGTCGCGCCGGTCTCCTGGGCCCACTCCACGAGCGCCGCCCTCCTGCCCGGCGAGAGCACGACGCCCGTCGGGTACTGGTGGGCGGGGGTGACCAGCACCGCCCGCGCCGGCCGGTCCCGCAGGGCCGCCACGTCGATGCCCTCGCCGTCGACCGGGACGGGCAGCAGGCGGGCGCCCGCGCGGCGCAGCAGGGGCGCCTGCCGGTGGCTGCCCGGGTCCTCCACCGCCAGGGGCAGCCCGCCCGCCCGCTGGGCGAGAGCACGGAGCACCAGGCTGAGGCCCTGGGCCACGCCGCCCACGATCACCAGGTTGGCCGGGTCGACGTCGGCGGCCCGCACCCGCCTGAGGTAGCCGGCCAGCTCCTCGCGGAGCTCGGGCACGCCGCCCGGATCGCCGTAGTCGAAGGCGTCGGACGGGATGGTCGTCACGGCGTGCCTGAGCGAGGCGAGCCAGCGCTCCCTCGGGAAGTGGCCGAGATCGGGCGAGGTGGCGCGATGCCCGTAGAACGACCCGTCACCGCCCGCCCGCGCCGGCGCCGGCGGGGAGGCGGCCGCGCCGCGCCCGGCGGCGGGCGCCACGTGGGTGCCCGACCCGACGCGCGAGACGAGGAACCCCTCCGCCACGAGCTGCTCGTAGGCCTCCACCACCACCCCGCGCGACACGCCCAGGTCGGCGGCGAGGTCGCGGCTCGCGGGCAGGCGGCGGCCCGGCTCCAGGCGCCCGCGGCGGACGGCCTCGCGCAGCCCGGCGGCGACCTGCCCCGCGATGCCGCCCCGCGTGTGATCTATCGGCACGTACAGCTCGGCCATGTCGGTCCTCTCAACCACAACGCGATCGGCCGGTTCGCCGGAACCATTGCCTTCCTAGCATCCCTTTCCGTGTGGATTTCTCCTGGCGACGGTGTGGCGGGCGCGGAGAGCGCGACGTTCCTGGTGGGCACGCCGGCCGACGGCCGGTACGGGCCCGCGGGCGCGGGGGCGTACCCTTTGGGAAACCGAAAGGATGGGCATGGCCGAGTTCGACTACACCGACCTTCTCCCGCTGGGCGCCGACGAGACCACGTATCGGCTGATCACGTCGGAGGGGGTGCGGAAGGTCGAGGCGGCGGGCCGCACGTTCCTGGAGGTCGAGCCCGAGGCGCTGCGCCTGCTCACCGAGACGGCCGTGCACGACATCTCCCACTATCTGCGCTCGTCGCACCTGGCGCAGCTGCGCAAGATCATCGATGACCCCGAGTCGAGCGGGAACGACCGGTTCGTCGCGCTCGACCTGCTGAAGAACGCCTCCATCTCGGCCGGCGGCGTGCTGCCGATGTGCCAGGACACCGGCACCGCCATCGTCATGGGCAAGCGGGGCCGCCACGTGCTGACCGACGGGCGCGACGCCGAGCACGTCTCGCGCGGCGTCTACGACGCCTACACGCGTCTCAACCTGCGCTACTCCCAGATGGCCCCGCTGACCATGTGGGAGGAGAAGAACACCGGCAGCAACCTGCCGGCCCAGATCGAGCTGTACGCCGAGGACCCCCACGGCCACGCCGACGAGTACAAGCTGCTGTTCATGGCCAAGGGCGGCGGGTCGGCCAACAAGTCGTTCCTCTACCAGGAGACCAAGGCGGTGCTCAACGAGAAGCGCATGCTGGCCTTCCTGGAGGAGAAGATCCGCTCCCTCGGCACCGCGGCGTGCCCGCCGTACCACCTGGCGGTCGTCGTCGGCGGCACGTCGGCCGAGTACGCCCTGAAGACGGCCAAGTACGCCAGCGCCCGCTACCTCGACTCCATCCCCACCGAGGGCTCACCCTCCGGGCACGGCTTCCGTGACCTGGAGCTGGAGGCCAAGGTCTTCGAGCTGACCCAGAAGCTCGGCATCGGCGCCCAGTTCGGCGGCAAGTACTTCTGCCATGACGTCCGCGTCATCCGGCTCCCCCGTCACGGCGCCTCCTGCCCGGTGGCCATCGCCGTCTCCTGCTCGGCCGACCGCCAGGCGCTGGCGAAGATCACGGCGGAGGGCGTGTTCCTGGAGCAGCTGGAGACCGACCCGGCCCGGTTCCTGCCCGAGACCACCTCCGAGCAGCTCTCCGAGGACGTCGTCACGATCGACCTCAACCGTCCCATGCCCGAGATCCTGGCCGAGCTGACGAAGTATCCCGTCAAGACGCGCCTGTCCCTCACCGGCCCGCTCGTGGTCGCCCGTGACATCGCGCACGCCAAGATCGCCGAGCTGCTCGACAACGGCGGCGAGATGCCGCAGTACCTCAAGGACCACGCGGTCTACTACGCCGGCCCGGCCAAGACGCCCGAGGGCTACGCCTCCGGCTCGTTCGGCCCGACGACCGCCGGGCGCATGGACTCCTACGTCGAGCGCTTCCAGGCGGCCGGCGGCTCGATGGTCATGCTGGCCAAGGGCAACCGGTCGCAGCAGGTGACGGACGCCTGCCAGAAGTACGGAGGCTTCTACCTCGGCTCCATCGGCGGGCCCGCCGCGCGGCTGGCACAGGACTGCATCAAGAAGGTGGAGGTCCTGGAGTACCCGGAGCTGGGGATGGAGGCGGTGTGGAAGATCGAGGTCGAGGACTTCCCGGCGTTCATCGTGGTGGACGACAAGGGTGACGACTTCTTCACCGACCGCACGGGGCCGGTGCTGAGCATCGGGCGCCGCTGAGGCGTCGGCCGCTCAGCCTGGACGTCACGGCCGGGGCCCGCGTGCGCACCCGGCCGTCCGGTCGTGCCGTGGTCGCGCGGTGCGGCGTCGCGGGGAACGACGCCGGCCCCTGACGGGGGGGCAGGGCGCGGGATCGGGCGGGCGGCCGCCGGACCGGTGGAGGGCGGCGGGCGCGGTCGTCGCGGGGTCAGACGGCGACGGGGGCGCGGTGGGGGGCCACCGTGGTGCCGTCAGGGAGCAGCAGGCCGGTGTCGTCGAAGAGCACGATGCCGTTGCACAACAGACTCCACCCCTGGTCGGGATGGGCCGCGATCACGTGGGAGGCCTCGCGGTCGGGTGAGTCGGCGGCGGGGCAAGGGGGAACGTGTCTGCACATCGTGCACCTCTCAGCTGGCGCTCCTGGTGGTGGGAGTCTCAAAAGGGCAACTGACGCCCCGACGGCGTGCGAAGGTCGAGCGACGCGCCACCCGGCCTGCGGGGCGGCCTGGGCCGAATCCGGGTCTGGCGCATCCTCACCACGTCCTTCCAGCCACAGCCGTCATGGTCGCTGGCGCATACCCCCATCGTGCCGACCGGCACCGACACTTTCCGGCCGGTCGGGAGGCTGCCGCTTTTCGCACCTTCACTCTGCCCGCGCCCCCTTACGCAACCCTTACAACTCGCTGACGAACCCCAGAGTTCCTGTCAGTAACGTCTGTCGCCAGCATGCCACCCGTTTAACCTCGTCGTCCGCGTATTGAGACGCAGTACGCGACGAAGAACGGCGCCACGAAATCCGGCGAACAGCACAAAGATGCACGAGTAATACAAAAACGGGCATCGGCGCGGGCGGACCGCCCGCGCCGATGGGACCCGGCTGACCCTCGCCATCCTGTCCAACCGGGTCCTAGGTCGCAAGACTGATGCAGTTGCGACCTAGTTGCAATAATGTCCCAAGGCGTAGCGATCACCAAGGAGGACCCATGGGGCAGTACGCCCTTCCCGACATGCCCTACGACTACGCCGCCCTGGAGCCCGCCATCACCGGCGAGATCCTGGAGCTCCATCACGCCAAGCACCACGCCGCGTACGTCAAGGGAGCCAACGACACGCTGGAACGGCTCGCCGAGGCCCGCGACAGGGGCGAGTTCGGCAACCTCGTCGGCCTGGAGAAGACCTTCGCCTTCAACCTGTCCGGCCACGTGCTGCACACGATCTTCTGGCAGAACCTCTCCCCCGACGGCGGCGACCGGCCCGACGGGGCACTCGCCGACGCCATCGACGAGCACTTCGGCACGTTCGAGGCGTTCCGGAACCAGCTCACCGCCGCGACGGCGTCCGTGCAGGGCTCCGGATGGGGCGTGCTGGCCTGGGAGCCGCTGGGCCGCCGCCTCATGGTCGAGCAGGTCTACGACCACCACGGCAACGTCGGCGCGAACACCACGCCGCTGCTCGTCTTCGACGCCTGGGAACACGCTTACTACCTGCAGTATCGCAACGTGCGCCCCGACTATGTGCACAAACTCTGGGACCTGGTGAACTGGACGGACGTGGCGGCCCGCTTCGCTGACGTGACGAGTCAGCCGGGTTGACTCAGATTCGCAACATTTTATCGGCCCGGCCTCTACTGGTCGGTTTACACGAATAGGTAAGCTGCCAGGCATGCGTGCGCCCTCCGGTTACCTTCTCGCCGCGCGCTACCGGCTCCTCGAACCGGTCGGACGCGGCGGCATGGGCACCGTGTGGCGGGCGTACGACGAGCTGCTCGACCGCTACGTCGCGGTCAAGGAGGTCCGGCTGCCGGCCGTGCTCGACGAGGAGCTGCGCGCCGAGCTGTGCGCGCGCACCGAGCGCGAGGGCAGGGCGACCGCGATGGTCGCGCACCCGTCGGTCATCACCGTCTTCGACGTCGTCACCGAGGACGACCGGCCGTGGATCGTGATGGAGCTGCTCCAGGCCAGATCCCTGGAGCAGCTCGTCCAGCAGGACGGACCGCTCCATCCCCGCCGCGTCGCCGAGATCGGCCGGCAGATCCTCGGCGCGCTGCGCGCCGTCCACGCCAAGGGCATCCTGCACCGCGACGTGAAGCCCAGCAACGTGCTGGTGACGGAGGATCGGGCGGTGCTCACCGACTTCGGGCTGGCGGCGCTGGAGGGCGACGTCTCCATCACCCAGGCCGGCATCGTGCTCGGCTCGGCCGGCTACATCGCTCCAGAACGCGTGCTCGGCGCCAAGGCGAGTCCGGCCGCCGACCTGTGGTCGCTCGGCGCGACCCTCTACACCGCCGTCGAGGGCCGGGGCCTGCACGGCCGCCGCACCGCCGCGGCCGCGCTGGCGGCGCTCACCAGCGGCGAGCCGATCCCGATGACCAAGGCCGGACCGCTCGCGCCGGTCCTCGACGCGCTGCTCCGCATCGATCCGCAGACCAGGCTCGACTCGGTCCGGGCCTCGCTCATGCTGGCCCGCGTGGCGGCCGGCGGCTCGGCGGAGGAGCCGCTCGCGCCCCGCAGGTCCACGCGCCCGGGGCCGATGATCTCAGCGCCGTCCTTCACCCGCAGACCCGCCCACCGCGGGCTGCACCGGGCGGAGGCGACGGCGGCGGCGCTGTCCAACGGCACGACCCCCGCCCGCACTCCCGACACCCCGCGCGGCACGCGGGCCCAGACCGTCCCGCCGCCGCGGCAGGAACGCAGGCCCGGCGAGGGAGTGCACCGCAGGCGCGTCGAACCTCACCCCGCCCTGTCCGTTTACGCCCGGGTGAAGGCCGTGCTGATAAAGATGTGCCTCCCCAGGCGCTTCTGGCCGCGCGAACTTCGCAAGCGCGGGTAAAGCACTTCCCAACCGAGAATCGCTATCTTCTTCTCATGCCGGAACACCAGACTCGCCTGCTCGCGGAGCGCTACGAGCTGATCTCACCGCTCGGGCGGGGGACGATGGGGACCGTGTGGCGCGCTCACGACCGCGCTCTCGGGCGCGAGGTGGCGGTCAAGCAGATCCGCCAGGACCCGGGCCTCACCGAGGAGCAGCGGAGCGAACTGCGCGAGCGCATGGTGCGCGAGGGCCGTCTGGCCGCCCGCATCAGCCACCCGTCCGTGGCGGCCATCCACGACGTGCTCATCCACGAGGGCAGCCCGTGGATCATCATGGAACTGGTCGAGGCGCGCTCGCTGGAGCAGGTCATCGACGAGGAGGGCCCGCTGCCGCCCCGGCTGGTGGCCGAGATCGGCGTCGACCTGCTCGGTGCGCTGCGCGCCGCGCACGCGCAGGGCATCACGCACCGCGACGTCAAGCCCGCCAACGTGCTGATCACCGAGACCGGCCGCGTGGTGCTGACCGACTTCGGCATCGCCCGCGCCGAGGGCGACTCCCGGCTCACCAGGACCGGCATGGTGATCGGCTCTCCCGGCTACACCGCCCCCGAACGGGCACGGGGCGACTACACCGGCC
Organism: Nonomuraea indica; assembly: GCF_002850745.1. Taxonomy (GTDB): domain Bacteria; phylum Actinomycetota; class Actinomycetes; order Streptosporangiales; family Streptosporangiaceae; genus Nonomuraea; species Nonomuraea indica. The sequence goes on along the minus strand of NZ_KZ559474.1, from coordinate 182,736 downwards.
CCGAGTCCGACATCTGGTCGCTCGGGGCGACGCTCTACTTCGCCGTGGAGGGGCGTCCGGCGTTCGAGCGGTCCTCGATCGCCGAGACCCTGTCGGCGCTGCTGAGCGAGAACGCCGACCCGCCCACGCAGGCCGGGCAGCTCCGGCCGGTGCTGAACGGGCTGTTGAACAAGGACCACAAGCAGCGCCTGAGCGCGGCCCAGGCGGAGACGATGCTGCGCATGGTCGCCGACACGCCGACCAGCGAGATGCCTGTCATCACGGGCGAGGCCCTGCCTGAACAGGAGATGTCCGTGGCCGATGCCAGGCACACCGATCCCGCCGCGCCGTCCCGGGCGAGGCCCGGCTCGCCGCACGCGGGCCAAGGACCGCACGCGGGCCAAGGACCGCACGGGGCCCCCGGCGCGTCGCCGCACGCGGGCCAAGGACCGCACGCGGTCCCCGGCGCGTCGCCGTACGGGGCCCCCGGCGCGTCGCCGCACGGGGCCGCCGGACCGCACGCGCCCGCGGTGCCGGGCGGACCCGCGCCGGGCGGGCCCGGCGCGGGCGAGCCGGGCGGCCGGTACGCCGGTCCCTCGCGCCCCCTCCACTCCGGCCCGCACGAACCCGCTCCCGCCCGGCCGGGTCCCGCCGCGGCCCCGCCTGGGCAGCCGGCTCCGGCGGGCCACGACACGGTCCCGCCCGGATCAGACCCCGGCCGGCGCGGCCCCGGCACGGCCCCGCCCGGATCCGACCCCGCCCAGCGCGGTCCGGGCACGGCCCCGCCCGGACCGGACCCCGGTCGGCGCGGTCCCGGCACGGTCCCGCACGCGCGTCCCGGCGCGGCGTCGCTGCCGCGCCCGGCCGACGCCCCCGGCGGTCCCCCGCCGGCCCGCGCGCCCGGGCCGCCCGAGGGCGACGACTGGGACCCGGAGCGGACCGTCAGCGTGATGCGGCCGAAGTCCCCGATGCCTCCCCCTCCTGCCGCCGGAGCGCCGCAGCGGCCCCCCGCCCCGCCGGCCCACACCCCGCACGACGAGGGCTCCATGACCACGCGGCGGGTGCAGGTTCACCGCAACCCCATCGGCTCGCCCGGCCAGCAGGTCTACCCGCTGCCCGCGCCGCCGGCCGGGCAGCCGGGCACCCGTCCCGGGCCGCGCCAGGGCCCGCCCGGGACGCTTCCGCCCGGCGCGCAGCAGCACCCGTACGGCGCCCGGCCCCCGCACGAGCCGCTGCCCGAGCGGCCCGACTCCCACGGCCTGGGCACCGACCTGTTCGCGATCGCCGGTCCCGAGCAGCGCCCCTCGGGCAACCGCAGGGGCCTGCTCATCCTCGCCATGGCCGCCGCCGTGGCCGTGATCATGGCGATCGTGATCGTGGCGGTGGCGTCGTCCGGCTGACCGGGCCGCCGTGTGTCGGACCGCGTGGGACAGACTGGGGGCATGAGCGAGTTCCGCATCGAACAAGACTCGATGGGTGAGGTCCGCGTTCCGGCCGGTGCCCGGTGGCGCGCGCAGACCCAGCGGGCCGTGGAGAACTTCCCGATCTCAGGACGGCCGCTGGAGCCGTCGCACATCGCGGCCCTGGGCCTGATCAAGGCGGTGGCCGCCGAGGTGAACGCCGAGCTGGGCGTCATCGACAAGGACCTGGCCGAGGCCATCGCGCAGGCCGCGGCCGACGTCGCCGAGAACGAGCACGACGACCACTTCCCGATCGACGTCTTCCAGACGGGCTCCGGCACCTCGTCCAACATGAACGCCAACGAGGTCATCGCGCACCTCGCCCAGGAGCGGCTCGGCCGTCCCGTCCACGCCAACGACCACGTCAACGCCTCGCAGTCGTCCAACGACGTTTTCCCGACCTCGATCCACGTGGCGGCGGCGACCGAGGTGACCTACCACCTGCTGCCCTCGCTCGAACACCTGGCGGCGGCGCTGCGGGCCAAGGCCATCCAGTTCGACCAGGTGGTGAAGTCGGGCCGGACGCACCTGATGGACGCCACCCCGGTCACGCTGGGGCAGGAGTTCGGCGGCTACGCCTCGCAGATCGAGCACGGGGTGGTGCGGGTGCGCTCGGCGCTCGGCCACGTCCTGGAGCTCCCGCTGGGCGGCACGGCCGTCGGCACCGGCATCAACACCCCGCCCGGCTTCGCCGAGAAGGCCATCGCCAAGCTGCGCGAGGCGACCGGCATCCCGTTCACCGAGGCGCTGGACCACTTCGAGGCGCAGAGCGCCCAGGACTCGATCGTCGAGCTGTCGGGGCAGCTCAAGGTGGTGGCCGTCTCCCTCACCAAGATCGCCAACGACTTGCGCTGGATGGGGTCGGGGCCCCGGGCCGGGCTGGGCGAGATCAACCTCCCCGACCTGCAGCCCGGCTCGTCGATCATGCCGGGCAAGGTCAACCCGGTCGTTCCGGAGGCCACGGCCATGGTCGCGGCGCAGGTCATCGGCAACGACGCGGCGATCACGTTCGCCGGCGCCTCCGGCACGTTCGAGCTCAACGTGCAGCTTCCGGTGATCGCCCGCAACATCCTGGAGTCCATCCGGTTGCTGGCGAACGTGTCGCGGCTGCTCGCCGACCGCTGCGTGGCGGGGATCACGGCCAACGAGGAGCGGCTGCGCGAGTACGCGGAGTCGTCGCCGTCGATCGTCACCCCGCTCAACCGGTACGTGGGCTACGAGGAGGCCGCGCGGATCGCCAAGCAGGCCCTGGCGGAGCGCAGGACCATCCGCGAGGTGGTCGTCGAGCGCGGCCACGTCGCGAACGGCACCATCACCGAGGCCCAGCTCGACGCCGTCCTCGACGTCCTCGCCATGACCCGTCCCGCCACGGGCGACCGAGGCTGACAGCCCGCCGGCAGCGGACGGCCGTGCGGCCGTGACCGCCGGAGTTCCGAAGGGTGGGGAGAAGGGTCTACGGGAGTGGGCGGCGGATGTACGCCAGGTCCGCCGTCATCGCGGCGGCGGCCTCGGCGAGGACGGGCAGGACGTCACGCACCAGCTCGTCGGCGGTGACGCGGCCGGCGTGCGTGGCCACGTTCGCCGCCGCGACGACCCGGCCGGCCCGGTCGTGGACGGGCACGGCGATGGACCGGACGCCCTCCTCCAGCTCCTGGTCCACGAGGGCGTACCCGTCGGCGCGCGCCCGCCGTACGGCCGCCGCCAGCTCGCCGGGCGAGGCGACCGTACGGCTGGTCAGCGGCTTCGGATCGATCCCGGACAGCCGCCCGTCGGGCAGACCGGCGAGCAGGACGCGGCCCATCGAGGTGGCGTAGGCGGGGAACCGGGTGCCGACGGTGATGTCGACGCTCATGATGCTCCGCGTGGGCACCCGGGCCACGTAGACGACGTCGTCACCCGAGAGCGTCGCGACCGACGCCGACTCGTGGACGCGCGCCACCAGGTCGGCCAGGTGGGGGTGCACGATCTCGCCGAGGCTCCGCGCGGACAGGTGGGCGTACCCCAGCTCCAGCACCCTCGGCAGCAGCACGAACCGGTTCGCCTCGGGGGCCGCGTATCCCAGCCGTTCCAGGCTGACGACCGCCCGCCGGACGGTGGCCCGGGGCAGGCCGGTCACCCGGGCCGCCCCGGCGAGCGTCAGCCCGCCGCGCGTCGAGCCGAGCGCCACCAGCACGGCCAGGCCGCGGGCCAGCGACTGCAGGTACACGGCGCCCAGCTCGTCCTTGGTGGCACGGTAGGCGCCGCCCACGGCCCCTGCCACCGCACCGCGCGGGGGCGGCGGGGGCGGCGGGGCGGGCAGGGCGGCCTCCATCGTGGTGGCCGTCTCGCGCAGGCGGGGCAGGGCGTGGGCGCGCAGGCCGGCGAGAGGGTGCCTGCTGGTGTGGCTGACGACGCTGACCGCGCAGACCGTCCTGCCGTCGCCGTCGCGCACCGGCGCCGCCACCTCGATCAGTCCCGGCTCCATGAGCTGGTCGCCCTCGGTCCACGGCGCGGACGCGTCTCTCAGCGCCGGTCCCGCCGCGCAACGGTCGGCCGGAAGCAGGTCACCGACCCGGAAGGCGATGGCCATCGTGCGCCGCCGGGCGTACGAGCCGACGAGCCGGACGCCGTCGCCGTCCGGGACGGCCAGCGTGACCGTCTCGTCGAGGGCCTCGGCGAGGGCGTCCGCGTGCGGGCCGAGAGCCTCGGCGAGGCCGCCGCAGGCGAGGTAGGCCTCGCCGAGCTCCATCAGCGGGCCGGCGAGAAGCACGTCGCGGTCCTCGACCCGCAGGTGGCCGAGGGTGGCCAGGGTGGCGACGACGCGGTCCACCGTGGATCTGGCCAGGCCGGTCGCGCGTACGAGGTCGGTCGCCCGCATCCGGCGCCCGGGGTCGGCCGACAGGACGCGCAGCACGTCCAGGCCGCGTTCGAAGGCACCGGCCGGCTCCATCCGTCCTCCTCGTGAGTCCGCTCGTCACCCGATGGGAGCACTTTGACAGGCGACGTCCGTTCCGCGCATACTCGGCGAGAGTAGTGAACTAAAGTTCACTATACGAACACCTGGAGTGCCGTGCGGACCAGCAAGGTGATCGCCACCGCCGAGGAGGCACTGGCGGACGTGTGGGACGGCGCGTCGTTCGCGGTCGGCGGCTTCGGCCTGAGCGGGATCCCCAGCGTGCTGATCCGGGCCCTCTACGACGCGGGAGCCACCGGCATCAGCGTGGTGTCCAACAACTGCGGCGTGGACGACGGCGGCCTCGGCGTCCTGCTGGCCGCGCGGCGCATCGCCCGGGTGACCGCCTCCTACATCGGCGACAACAAGGAGTTCGCCCGGCAGTACCTCGCGGGCGAGCTGGAGGTGGAGCTGACCCCGCAGGGCAGCCTGGCCGAGCGGCTGCGCGCCGGAGGGTGCGGCATCCCCGCCTTCTACACCCCCGCGGGCGTCGGCACCCCGGTCGCCGACGGCGGCCTGCCGCTGCGCCACGCCCCCGACGGGTCGATCGCCGTGGCCTCCCCGCCCAAGGAGGTGCGCGAGTTCGACGGCGTGCGGTACGTCCTGGAGCGCGGCATCACCACCGACTTCGCGCTGGTGCGCGCGGCGCGCGGCGACCGGCACGGCAACCTGGTGTTCGGCAAGGCGAGCCGCAACTTCAACCCCGTGGCGGCGATGGCCGGTCGGGTCACGATCGCCGAGGTCGAGGAGCTGACCGAGCTGGACCCCGACGAGGTGCACCTGCCCGGCGTGTTCGTGCAGCGGGTGGTCGTCCTCACCCCCGAGCAGGCCGCCGACAAGGGCGTCGAACGGCGTACGGTCTCCGCGGCGCCGGGGACGGTGCCGACGTCATGAGCTGGTCACGGGACGAGATGGTCGCCAGGGCCGCGGCCGAGCTGCGCGACGGCGACCACGTCAACCTCGGCATCGGGCTGCCCACCCGCATCCCGTCGTTCCTGCCCCCGGAGGTGGACGTGGTGCTCCACTCCGAGAACGGCATCCTCGGCGTCGGCCCCTACCCGACCGAGGACGAGGTCGACCCCGACCTGATCAACGCGGGCAAGGAGACCGTCACGGTGCGGCCCGGAGCGTCCTTCTTCGACTCGTCCCTGTCGTTCGGGATGATCCGCGGCGGCCACATCGACGTGGCGGTGCTCGGCGCCATGCAGGTCTCGGCCCGCGGCGACCTGGCCAACTGGATGGTCCCCGGCAAACTGGTCAAGGGGATGGGCGGCGCGATGGACCTGGTCCACGGCGCCCGCCGGGTGATCGTCGTCATGGACCACGTGGCCAAGGACGGCTCCCCCAAGATCGTCGAAGAGTGCTCGCTGCCGCTCACCGGCAGGGCGTGCGTCCACCGCGTGATCACCGACCTCGGCGTCCTCGACGTGACCGCCGGCGGGCTGGTGCTCGTGGAGACCGCGCCCGGCGTGAGCGTGGCCGAGCTGCGCGACCGTACGGCAGCGAAGGTGATCGCATGAAGGACGTCTACATCGTCGACTCGGTCAGGACCCCGATCGGCCGGTACGGCGGGGCGCTCGCCGGCGTGCGCCCCGACGACCTGGCCGCCCACGTCGTCCGGGCGCTGGCCGAGCGGACCGGACTCGACCACGCCGACGAGGTGATCCTGGGCAACGCCAACGGCGCGGGCGAGGAGAACCGCAACGTCGCCCGCATGGCGGCGCTGCTCGCCGGGCTGCCGGTGACCACGCCCGGAGCGACGGTCAACCGGCTGTGCGGCTCCGGCATGGAGGCCGTCGTCCAGGCGTACCGGTCGATCGCCCTGGGCGACGCCTCGGTGGTGATCGCGGGCGGCGTGGAGTCGATGACCCGCGCCCCGTGGGTGCTGCCCAAGCCCGACCGGGCCTTCCCCGCCGGCGGGCAGGAGCTCGTCTCCACCACGCTCGGCTGGCGGCTGGTCAACCCGCGGATGCCGGAGGAGCACACCGTGCCGCTCGGCGAGGGAGCCGAGCTGATCGCCGACAGGCACGGCATCACCCGCGCCGAGCAGGACGCCTTCGCCCTGGCCAGCCACCAGAAGGCGGCCAAGGCGTCGTTCGACCGCGAGATCGTCCCCGTCGGCGAGCTGTCACGCGACGAGGGCATCCGCGAGGACGCCTCCCTGGAGGCGCTGGCCCGGCTCAAGCCGGTCTTCCGGCCGGGCGGCACGGTCACCGCGGGCAACTCCTCGCCGCTCAACGACGGGGCGGCGGCGCTGCTGCTCACCGACGAGGCCGGGCTCGGCGGGCGCGAGCC
>NZ_KZ559474.1:0-176028 GCF_002850745.1 Nonomuraea indica | reverse complement strand
GGGGGGGAGCCGCAAGGCGCTGGCGAAGGCGGGCCGCGGCTTCGGCGACCTGGCCGTGGCCGAGCTGAACGAGGCGTTCGCCGCCCAGGTGCTCGGCTGCCTGGCCGAACTGCCCGACCTCGACCCGGCGATCGTCAACCCGCGCGGCGGCGCCATCGCGCTCGGCCACCCCCTGGGCGCGTCCGGCGCCCGCATCACCGGCGCCGTCGCCCACCAGCTCGCCGAGGCGGGCTCCGGCACCGGCCTGGCCGCGCTCTGCATCGGCGTCGGCCAGGGCCTCGCCGTCGTCCTCGAACGCTGACCCCTCAGCGGCCCGCCGGACCGGCGGCTCACGCTCACGAGACGCCTGGGAGCCGATGAGCGGGTCAGGGCCGGCGGGTGGTGGCGGCGGCCCAGCGGTCGAGGAGGGACGTGGCGGCACCCGAGTCGATCGCGTCAGCCGCGCGCTTGACCGCCGCCGCCAGCGCCTCGGTGAGGCCGGCGGCGGGCGGGGCGCCGTCGGCCGCCACCAGCGCGGCCGCCGCGTTCAGCAGGACGATGTCGCGCACCGGCCCCGGCTCGCCCGCCAGCACCGCCCGCGCCACGGCCGCGTTGCGGGCGGCGTCCCCGCCGCGCAGGTCGGCCGGGCGGACGCGCGGCAGGCCGAGGTCGGCCGGGTCGAAGCGGGTGCTGGTGACCCTGCCCCGCCGCACCACCCAGACCGTGGACGGGCCCGTGGTGGTGAGCTCGTCCAGGCCGTCGTCACCGCGGAAGACGAGGGACGAGCCCCCGCGTTCGGCCAGCACGCCGGCCACGACGGGCGCCATCCGCGCGTCGGAGACGCCGACGGCCTGCGCGGAGGGCAGGGCCGGGTTGGTGAGCGGGCCGAGGAAGTTGAAGAACGTGGGCACGCCGAGCTCCCGGCGCGGCCCCGAGGCCCGTCGGAAGCCCGGGTGGAAGGCGGCGGCGAAGCAGAACGTGATGCCCACCTCCTCCGCGACCCGGGCGACGGCGGCGGGCGGCAGGTCGATGCGCACGCCGAGCCGTTCCAGCACGTCGGCCGCGCCGGAGGCGGAGGTGGCGGCCCGGCCTCCGTGCTTGACGACGCGGGCGCCGGCTGCGGCGGCCACGACGGCGCCCATGGTGGAGATGTTCACGGTGCCGGAGCGGTCGCCGCCGGTGCCGACCAGGTCGACCGTGTCGCCCGGGATCCTGATGGCCGAGGAGTGGGCCAGCATGCCGTCGGCCAGACCCGCCACCTCGGCCACGGTCTCTCCCTTGGCGCGCAGGGCCACGGCGAACGCCGCGATCTGCGCGTCCGTGGCCGCGTCGGTCAGGATCCGCTCCATCGCCCAGGCGGCCTGCCGGGAGGTGAGCGAACCGCCGTCGAGGAGGGTGGAAAGCAGCGAAGGCCAGGTGGTGGTCACAAGGACGCCCTTTCGTGTGTCGAGGTCTCGACGGGGGGCTCCCGGACATGCCGACGGCCGCCTCGCCGAGGCGGCCGGGTTGCGTATGCGCTGCGGGTCCGCCTAGGAGGCGGCCCACCACAGCAGCGGATACGCGGTCATGCCGCAAACCCTACCAGCCGCACTCACCCACATAGCGGAGGAACGATCTATGTCGTCCGCCGCCATGCTGCCCGCCCCCACCGGCGGCTTAGGGTCGAGGGCATGGCGGATGAGCTGATGGGGCGGACCGCGCTGGTGACGGGAGGCGGCAGCGGCATCGGCGCCGCGTGCGCCCGCCGGCTGGCCGCGGGCGGCGCGGCCGTGGTCGTCGTCGACCGGAGCGCGGAGGCGGCCGGCAAGGTGGCGGCCGAGATCGGCGGCAGCGCGGTCGTGGCCGACCTGGGCGACCCCGACTTCGCCGGCGCCCTGCCGCCGGACGCCGACATCGTGGTCAACAACGCGGGGTTCCAGCACGTCGCGCCCATCGAGGAGTTCCCACCCGAGGTGTTCGCGGGCATGCTGAGAGTCATGGTGGAGGCGCCGTTCCTGATCGCCCGGCGGATGCTGCCCGGCATGTACGCCAGAGGCTGGGGCCGGTTCGTGAACATCTCGTCGGTGCACGGGCTGCGCGCCTCGCCGTACAAGTCGGCCTACATCACGGCCAAGCACGCGCTCGAAGGCTTCTCCAAGGTGGTGGCCCTGGAGGGCGCCGCCCACGGGGTGACCTCCGTCTGCGTCTGCCCCGGTTACGTGCGCACGCCGCTCGTCACGGGGCAGATCGCCGACCAGGCCAGGGCGCACGGCATCGCCCCCGACGAGGTCGTGACGGACATCATGCTGCGGCCCGCGGCGGTCAAACGGCTGATCGAGCCGGAGGAGGTGGCCGAGCTGGCGGCCTATCTGTGCGGGCCGCACGGCTCGTTCATCACCGGCGTCTCCCTGCCGGTGGACGGCGGCTGGACGGCGCGCTAGTGGCCAGGCGTTTCCTGGAGTTGCTGGCCCGGGAGGCGTCGGCCGTCGAGTTCGAGGGGCCGATCATCGAGGCCAGGGCGGCGGGCGCCGATCCGGCCGCGATCGAGGAGCTCGAACGCGCCAAGATCGAGGCGCTGCGGGTGCGGGCGCTGCTCAGGCGGCGGGCCAGGCGTGAGGCGGAGCTGTCGGCGCTGTACGACACGGCCGGCGACCTGGCGGCCCTGCGCGACCTGGACGCGGTGCTGGAGGCGATCGTGCACCGCGCCAGGCAGCTCCTGGCCACCGACACGGCCTACCTCACCCTGCACGACCCGGAGCGGGGCGACACCTACATGCGGGTCACGGACGGGTCGATCTCGGCGAAGTTCCGGGCCCTGCGGCTGGCCATGGGCGCCGGACTCGGCGGGCTCGTGGCGCAGACGGCCGTGCCGTACGCGACGGCCGACTACTTCGCCGACGCCCGCTTCCACCACAAGGAGGACATCGACGAGGCCGTCCTGGAGGAGGGCCTCGTCGCGATCCTGGGCGTGCCGCTACGGCTGGGCCAGCGGGTGATCGGCGTGCTGTTCGCCGCCAACCGCAGCGCCCGGCCGTTCCACCAGGAGGAGGTGTCGCTGCTGGCCAGCCTGGCGGCGCACGCGGCGGTCGCCATCGACAACGCCCGGCTGCTGCAGGAGACCCGCAACGCGCTGGAGGAGCTGTCGAGCGCCCACCGCACGGCCAGGGCGCACGCCGAGGCGGTCGAGCGGGCCGCGCTGGCGCACGACCGGATGACCTCGCTGGTGCTGCGGGGCGGCGGCATCGAGGACGTGGCGGCCGTGGTGACCGACGTGCTCGGCGGGTCGCTGGTCGTGCTCGACGACCTCGGCAGGCCGATCACCGGTCCTCTGGACAACGGCGTGGGAGAGCTGGACGCGGGCGTGTTCGAGGCGGCGCAGGCGTCCCGGGCGCTGGGCCGTACCGTGCGCCGGGCCGACCTGCGCATCGCGTCGGTGGACGTCGGCGGCGAGCCCCTGTGCACGCTGGTCCTGCGCAGCGACGACGCCGACGAGCGCATCCTGGAACGGGCGGCGCTGGTCTGCGCGCTGCTGCTGCTGTTCCGCAGGAGCGTCGCGGAGGCCGAGGGGCGGGTACGTGGCGAGCTGCTCGACGACCTGATCGCCCGGCCCGGCACTCCGGGGCTGGCCGACCGGGCCCGCCGGTTGGGCGTGGACCTGGGCGCCCCGCACGTCGTGGTGGTGGTCAGGCACGACGGGCAGCGCGAGCGGGCCGCGTTCTGGGCGTCGTCGCAGGCGGCGCTCCGCCACGGGCTGGCCGCCGGCCGGGCCGACGAGGTCGTGCTGCTGCTGCCGGGCGAGCACGCCGGCGAGCTGGCGCGCCGCGTGGCGGCCGAGCTGAGCGCCTCGCTCGGCGCGGCCGCGACCGCGGGGGCGGCGGTCGCCGGCGGCCGGTCGCCCGACGTGGCGACGGCCCACCGGGAGGCACGGCGCTGCGCGGAGGCGCTCATCGCGCTCGGTCGCGCCGGAGACGGCGCCGACGCCGCCGAGCTGGGCTTCGTCGGCCTGCTGATCGGCGAGGAGCGCGACGTGCCCGGCTTCGTGCATTCGGCGCTCGGCCCGGTCATCGACTACGACGCCCGCCGGGGCACCGCGCTGGCCGACACGCTCGCCGCCTACTTCGGCACCGGCGCGTCCCCCTCCCGTACGGCCGAGGCCCTGCACATCCACGTCAACACCGTCACCCAGCGGCTCGACCGCGTCACCCGGCTGCTGGGCGACGGCTGGACGGAGCCGGAGCGCGCCCTGGAGATCCAGCTGGCGTTGCGCCTGCACCGGCTCGGCCACACATCCACTCCGTAGAGTGTGGGCCCGGCCCCCATATGAGTGACGCCCGTCACTCCCTAGCGTGACGGCATGGACGCTCCCCACAACAAGGCCGGCGGCACCGCCTCCATCAAGAAGATCGTCGGTGCGAGCCTGATCGGCACCACCATCGAGTGGTACGACTTCTTCCTCTACGGCTCGGCGGCCGCGCTGGTGTTCAACAAGCTGTTCTTCCCCGAGGCCGATCCCCTGACCGGCACCCTCCTCGCGTTCCTCACCTACGCGGTCGGGTTCGTCGCCCGGCCGCTCGGCGGCCTGGTCTTCGGCCACTTCGGTGACAGGTTCGGCCGCAAGACGCTGCTGGTGGTCAGCCTGCTGTTGATGGGCGCCGCCACGTTCCTGATCGGCTGCCTGCCGACGCACGCCGCGATCGGCACGGCGGCCCCGCTGCTGCTCACGGTGCTCCGGCTGGTGCAGGGGTTCGCGCTGGGCGGCGAGTGGGGCGGCGCGGTCCTGATCGTCTCCGAGCACGGCGACGCGCGCAGGCGCGGCTTCTGGGCCTCCTGGCCGCAGGCGGGCGCTCCGGGCGGCAACCTGCTGGCCACCGGCGTGCTGGCCGTGCTCGCCGCCTGGCAGTCGGACGAGGCGTTCCTGAGCTGGGGCTGGCGGGTGCCGTTCCTGCTGTCCGGCGTGCTGGTGCTGATCGGGCTGTGGATCAGGCTCACCATCACCGAGTCTCCGGTCTTCCAGCAGGCCGAGCCGGAGGAGACGGCGCCGATCGTCGGCGTGCTGCGCCACCACTGGCGCGACGTGCTCACCGCGATCGGCGCGCGGCTGGCGGAGAACATCTCCTTCTACCTGATCACGGTGTTCGTCATCACCTACGCCAAGGCCCGCGGCATCGACAACTCCACCGTGCTGAACGCCGTGCTCATCGGCTCGGTCGTCCACTTCGCGACGATCCCGCTGTGGGGGGCGCTGTCGGACCGGGTGGGCCGCCGCCCGATCTACCTGGCCGGGGCGGCCGGCGTGGGCCTGTGGATCTTCGCGTTCTTCCCGCTCGTCGACACGGGCAACTTCCTGGCGATCACGCTGGCGGTGACCGTGGGGCTGATCTTCCACGGCATGATGTACGGCCCGCAGGCGGCCTTCTTCTCCGAGCTGTTCGGCACCAGGATGCGCTACACCGGGGTCTCGATCGGCGCGCAGCTGTCGGCGATCGTCGCCGGGGCGCTGGCGCCGGTCATCGCGGTGGCGCTGCTGCAGGCGTTCGGCAGCGGACTGCCGATCTCCGTCTACCTGGGCGGGGCGGCCGTGCTCACCCTCATCGCGGTCTTCGCCGCCCGGGAGACGCAGGGCCGCGACCTGGCGGAGCGGATCCGCGCGTGACGGCCGGGCCCGCCCGTGCGGTCGCCGGAGAGGTCACCGCACGGGCGGGCTCTTGGCCTCCTTCGGCCGCTGCACGTCGCTGGCGTCCTTCAGGTAGCGGTGCCTGCCGGCGCGGGCCAGCCGGACGATGTGCCGCGCTCCGGGCAGCCGCCGCCCGAGCCGGTGCAGGGCCGTGTCGCGGCCGAGCGGCGAGCGGCGGGCGGGCGTGACGGCGGCGACGGGCCGGACCGCGGCCCTGCCCCGGCGGAACTCCAGCGCGAACCGGAGCCCGGCCTCCTCCTCGGCGGTGCGCAGCGACACCGCCCACAGGCCCGGCCCCAGCTCGTCCGCGCCCGGCATCATCCGCTTGACGGGCACCTTGGCCACGAGCTGCCCCGCGATCTCGCCTGGCACGCCGGGCTCGACCAGCGCCGGGGCGCACACCTCGCGGGCGCCTCGCGCGCCGCTGCGCAGCACCAGCTCCAGCGGCGGCCCGCCGCTCGGCGGCACGTACGGCACGGGCAGCACGACGTACAGGTGCCCGCCCTGCCGCCGGACCGTCACCGCCGGCGACACCAGCGCGATCGACTCGGGGAACGAGCGCGGCTCGACGGCCAGGCCCAGCTCGCCCGTGTCGGTCCAGCACGGCAGCACCAGCCGGGACCTGGGCCGCTGCGACAGCACGCCGAGGCAGTTGAGCGGGCCCTCGGGCCGGCGCACGCGGCTGCGAGCCTGGTGCGCGCCGCCGTACATGCGGACGTGCACCTCCCACTGGCCCGGCAGCAGCGGCTCGCCCATCGCGGCGGCGGTCACGTCCACGCGGGCCTCGCCGACGAGCTGCACGCGGGTGTGGCGGCGCCCGTCCTGGATGCGCTCCACCCGGTAGGCCACGGGCAGGAAGTGGACGACGCCCGTGTCCGCGTGCCGGACGTAGACCTCCAGGCGGGCCCGTTCGACGGCGGAGGTGACGTCCGTGACGGCGTCGGGCAGCAGGCCGGCGTCGAGCGAGCGCGGCGGGATCCAGAACAGGCGGTCGCCCTCGGCGCGGAATCTGGTGGGCCGGCCGTCGCCCCCCACCACCTCGACGGTCAGCGCGAGCACGAGCACGTGGGCGTCCCAGCGGACCTCGGTCAGGTCGGCGCGCAGGCCGGCCCGCCGCGTCGAGTTCGCCAGGAGGACCAGCTGGTCGAGCCGCCCGGCGCGCAGCAGCGTGGCCACGGCGCGGAGCTGGACGGGCAGGTAGCGGTCCAGCCGTTCGGGGAACCGGTCGAGCACCAGGCCGCGCAGCAGCCGGAAGTACACGCTCCGGTCGGCCGACGAGGCGGCGAACCCGCTGCTCAGGAACGGCCTGAGCACGGTGGAGCGGAACCAGTAGCCGTACATGCGGTCGCGGTGGCGCCCCTCGCCGATGTGGGCGTCGATGTCGTCCAGCAGCGCCCGCAGCTCGGCGACGACCGTACGGGGGTCGTCCGCCGGCTCGGGACGCTCGCCGAGGTGGCAGCAGACGTGCTCGGCGAGGATCGAGACGACCTTGGCCTGCAGGTAGGCGCGCACCACGAAGGCCTGCTCGGCGATGTGCCCGCCGGGCTCGTCGAAGCTCAGCTCGTGCTCCTGCAGGAACGCGCGGCGGTAGAGCTTGTGCGGGGTGAGCAGGGCGAACAGCCGGTCGCGCAGGATGTCGGCGCGCCCCCGGCTGCGGTGGAAGGCGCTGACCGGCGGCCCGGAGTCGCGCACCAGCCGGCCGACCAGCACGTCGGCGTCGGTCTCCACCGCCCGGTCGTGCATCCGCTGCAGGGCGTCGCGTTCCAGCCGGTCGCCCTGGTCCATGAGGTAGACGTAGTCGCCCTGGGCTGCGGCGATGCCGACGTTGCGGCCGGGCAGCGGCGAGCCCGTGTGCGGCAGGTGGACGACGCGGACGTTGCGGCGGACGGCGGCGACGGTGTCGAGCCGCTCGGCGATCCCGTCGGTGGACCCGTCGTCCACGAAGATCACTTCGTACTCGTCGGCGGGCAGCGTCTGCTCCAGGACGGAGCGCAGGCACGCGTCGGCCGTATCACCGGGATTGTGGACATCGACGATCACACTGACCTTCACACCCATGCGGCCAGCGTGCGCCCACCCCCGTCAGGGGACGCGGCGGCTTGCCGATTGCAGAGGGAAAGATGACCCTCTGGTATCGGCGTCCAGACCGTCAGTACCAGCCGACCCGCTGCGAGTGGCCCCAGGCGCTGCAGGGCGAGCCGTAGCGGCCCTTGATGTAGCCGAGACCCCACTTGATCTGGGTGGCGGCGTTGGTCTGCCAGTCGGCGCCGGCGGAGGCCATCTTGCTGCCGGGCAGCGACTGCGGGATGCCGTAGGCGCCGGAGGAGCGGTTCATCGCCCGCTCGTTCCAGCCGCTCTCCTTGTGCCAGAGGCTCTCCAGGCAGCCCCACTGGTCGGCGCCGAAGCCGAAGGAGCCCATCATCGCCTTGGCGACGGCCTTGTTGCTGCCCGGCGAGGGGTCGCTGCCCGGCGGGAAGTTGGCGGGCGGGAAGCCGTCGCCGCCCGGCGCCCGCTCCTTGACCTCGACCCAGGAGTAGTCGCCGGGACCGCCGCCGCCCGCGCGGCCGTCCTTGAGCTTCTTGGCCCGGTACGCCTGGGCCGCCGCCGCCTTGAGCGCGTCGGCCTCGGGGTCGGGCGTGTAGAGGTCGCCGCTGGCGATCGCTGCCATGTCGTCCAGCTCGAACACCGGCTTGACCGGGGTGTTGGCGTTCTGGATGGCGGTGTAGGCGGTGAAGCCGCCGCCGCCGAGAAGGATCGCCGCGGACAGGCCGACGACCAGCACGCGCTTCGGCCTCACCCGGGACGGTGTGCGGGCCGGCCGGCGGGCCGAGCGGGGGGATGCGGAAGCGCGGCGCTCACTCACCTTCGGACCTGGGCTCACGAGCAATGAGCTTGCCCTGTCCCGGGGGGTGGTCCGCAACCGATACGAGACATTCGGTTGGTGTTCTCATGGTGATCGCCTGCTTGGCGTGCCGTTTCCCGTCGGGTGTGAATTTCCTCACAGTTCCCGTGGGCCCCGGCGGCACCGGGATCCTGGCGCGAGGACCACCCTTCGGGCGCCCGTACCGAAGGGAGGACCGCTTTCAGGGTGACCGGGGTTCTTTGTAGTCGCGTGAGTGAGCTGTCACAGTTTCATGACACTAGGCGGAAGCATGCCTGACCGGGGCGAATAATGTTCGTGTGGCCGGCATCCTCCTCGTCGAAGACGATCCCTCAGTCCGCACCGCTCTGGAGCTGGCGCTGACCAGGCAGGGCCATTCGCTCACCTCGTACGCGACCGGCGAGGAGGCGTTGGAGCACATCCGCTCGCGCCGCCCGGAGATCGCCATCCTCGACGTGATGCTGCCCGGCATCGACGGGGTGGAGGTGTGCCGCCGCATCCGCCGGCTCGACCAGCTCCCCGTCATCCTGCTCACCGCCCGCGGTGACGACCTCGACGTGGTCGTCGGCCTGGAGGCGGGCGCCGACGACTATGTGGTCAAACCCGTCGAGCCCAGGGTGCTGGACGCCCGCATCCGCGCCATCCTGCGCCGGGCCGAGTCGGCCACCTCCGACCGCATCACCTTCGGCGAGCTCGTGATCGACCGGGGGGCGCTGAAGGTGACGCTGGCCGGCAAGGAGATCCACCTGACGCCCACCGAGCTGCGGCTGCTGCTGGAGCTGGTCCGCCACCCCGGCCAGGTGCTCAACCGGCGCTACCTGCTGCGCGAGGTGTGGGACCACACCCACGTGGCCGACTCGCGCCTGGTCGACGCCTGCGTCCAGCGGGTCCGCGCGAAGATCGAGCCGGTGCCGGCCGAGCCCGTGTTCATCCACACCGTCCGCGGGTTCGGCTACCGGTTCAGCCCCCCGTGATGCGAGCACGGCTCGCAGCACGGCCCGTGCTGCGGCCCCCCACCGGGCTGCGCGCGCGGCTGGTCATCACCTTCACCCTGGTCGGGGTGCTGGCGTCCGTGCTGGTGGCGACGATCGGCTTCGAGCTCGCCAAGACCGCCCTCGTGCAGCGGGCCGAGGACAACGCCATCGGCGTGGTCACGAGGGAGCTGGACCGGATCACCTTCCCCATCGGCCGGCTCCGGCCGGGCGAGGCGGCGCCGGGCAGCGCCGAGCTGGCCTCGCTGGCCCAGGCGCTCGACGGGCCCGGCCGCAGCGTCATGGTGGAGTATCGCGACCTGACCTACTCCGACGGCCCGCTGACCATGGACGACGTGCCGAACGAGCTGTACGGCAGGGCCAAGGGGCACCTCGTCACTCAGCGCAGGGTGATCGACAACGAGCTGTGGCTCATCGTCGGCTCCGAGGTCTACCGCCAGAGCGGCAAGGACGCCGAGGCCACGGGGCTGCGGGCGTTCGTCTTCTTCCCGCTCCGCGCCGAGGAGAACCAGCTGTCCATGCTCAGGACCCGGCTCACCCAGGGCGGCACGGCGGTCGTGCTGATCGCCCTGGTCGTCGCCCTGGTGTCGGCCCGGCAGGTGCTGCTGCCGGTGAGGCGGCTGAGCGCGGCCGCGCAGGCGCTCGGCGAGGGCAGGCTCGACACGCGCCTGCCGGTGCACGGGCAGGACGAGCTGGCGGAGCTGACCTCCAGGTTCAACGACGCGGCGGCGGCCCTGGAGCTCAGTGTGTCGGAGCTGCGCGCGCTGGAGGCCATGTCACGCAGGTTCGTGGCGGACGTCTCCCACGAGCTGCGCACGCCGGTGACCGCGATGACGGCCGTGGCCGACATGCTGCACGAGGAGGCCGACCGGCTGCCCCCGGACACGGGTGAGGCGGTGCGGCTGGTGCTCCGCGAGATCGAGCGCCTGCGGGAGCTGATCGAGCACCTCATCGAGATCAGCCGCTTCGACGCGGGCACGGCCACGCTCAACCTGGAGACGGTGAACGTGGCCGACGCCGTCCACGACTGCCTGGAGGTGCGCGGCTGGTCCGGCGAGGTACGGGTCAGCGCCCCGAAGGGCCTGGCCGCCAACCTCGACCCGAGGAGGTTCGACGTGATCGTGGCCAATCTCGTCGGCAACGCGCTCAAGCACGGCGGACCGCCGGTGCAGGTCAGCGCCCGCGGCACGGAGAACGGCCTGGAGGTGAAGGTACGCGACCACGGCAAGGGCATCCCCCCGGAGGCGCTGCCGCACGTCTTCGACCGGTTCTACAAGGCCGGGGCGGGGCGGGCCCGCAGCCAGGGCAGCGGTCTGGGGCTGGCCATCGCGCGGGCCAACGTGCACCTGCACGGCGGCACCGTCTCGGTGCGTGCCCAGGACCCCGGCACGCTCTTCACGGTCTGGCTGCCCCGCGCATGACCGGCCGGCGACTCCTGGGAGCCACGCGCTCGGGCGCGGCGCTGCTCGTCACGGCGGTGGCGACGGCTGTGGCGGCGGCGGGGTGCGGGATCGCGCCGACCGACGTGCAGGAGCGGGCCAAGCCGCCGACCGTCGAGGTGCCGCCGCCGTCCAAGACCATCTACCTGCTGAAGAACGGCCAGCTCGCGCTGGAGCCCGCCGACGTCGAGTCGGACACGGTCGAGAGCCTGCTCACCGCCCTGTTCGCGGCCTCCGGCCAGCCGCTCGGCGACCGTGACACCGCGCTGCGCGGCTTCACGTTCGAGGGCATCGAGGACTCGCTCAACCCCGTGCAGCGCGATGAGGTGCAGCTTCCGCGGACCTCCACGTTGACGGTGTTCGTCAAGGGGCAGGGCCGGCTGTCCAGGCTCGGCAAGGCCCAGATCGTCTGCACGGCCCAGCAGGACGCCGCCTTCGAGCAGGTCAAGATCGTCCATCAGTACGAGAACCGCCCCTCCAGGACGGAGGGGCGGTTCATCTGCGGAGATCTCAGGTGAGCTAGAGGGTGATGTCCTCCAGCATCTCGGTGACCAGGGCGGCGATCGGCGACCGCTCCGACCTGGTCAGCGTGACGTGCGCGAACAGCGGGTGGCCCTTGAGCTTCTCGACCACCGCGACGACGCCGTCGTGCCGGCCGACCCGCAGGTTGTCGCGCTGGGCGATGTCGTGGGTGAGCACCACCCTGGAGTTGGCGCCGATGCGGCTGAGCACGGTCAGCAGCACGCCGCGCTCCAGCGACTGGGCCTCGTCCACGATCACGAAGGCGTCGTGCAGCGAGCGGCCCCGGATGTGGGTGAGCGGCAGGACCTCCAGCATGCCCCGGTCGAGGACCTCCTCGATCACCTCGGGCGTGGTCACCGCGCCGAGCGTGTCGTGGACGGCCTGGCCCCACGGCCCCATCTTCTCGCCCTCCGTGCCGGGCAGGTAGCCGAGCTCCTGCCCGCCCACGGCGTAGATGGGGCGGAAGACGATGACCTTGCGGTGCTGGCGGCGCTCCAGCACGGCCTCCAGGCCCGCGCAGAGCGCCAGCGCCGACTTGCCGGTGCCGGCCCGGCCGCCGAGCGAGACGATGCCGATCTCCGGGTCCATGAGCAGGTCGAGCGCGATGCGCTGCTCGGCGGAGCGGCCGTGCAGCCCGAACACCTCGCGGTCGCCCCGCACCAGCCGCACCGACTTGTCGGGCAGCACCCGGCCGAGCGCCGAGCCCTTGCTCGACAGCAGCCGCAGACCGGTGTGCGTGGGCAGGTCCCTGGCCTCCTCCAGGTCGGCGGTGCCCTTGTCGAAGAGCGTCTCGACGTCCTCGGTGGTGACCTGCATCTCGGCCATCCCGGTCCAGCCCGACTCGACGACCAGCTCGGCGCGGTACTCCTCCGCCGCCAGCCCGATCGAGGCGGCCTTGACCCGCATCGGCAGGTCCTTGGAGACCAGCACCACGTCGCAGCCCTCCGCGGCCAGTGCGCGGGCCACGGTCAGGATGCGGGTGTCGTTGTCGCCCAGGCGGAAGCCGACGGGCAGGATGGAGGGGTCGCTGTGGTTGAGCTCGACCCTGATGGTGCCGTCCCCCGTGGGCATCGGCTCGTCCAGCCTGCCGTACCTCACGCGCAGGTCGTCGAGGTAGCGCAGGGCCTTGCGCGCGAAGTAGCCGAGTTCGGGATGGTGCCGCTTTCCCTCCAGCTCGGTGATGACCACGATCGGGAGGACGACCTCGTGCTCCGCGAAGCGCGTCATCGCCGCCGGGTCGGCTAGCAGGACCGAGGTGTCCAGCACGTACGTGCGCTTGCCCGGCTCGCGCTCGGTGGGCTGGGTGGAAGGGTTGCTCGAGGACACTGCCACACGTTCTCCCCCGGGCACCCGCGGGAACGGGCACCCTGCAGACGAGGTGGGAATCGGACCGGACCCGTGCCCTCGGCCGTCACGTGCCGTCGGCGCCGGGTTCCGGCCCCCCTCGGCAGTTCGTGGCGCAAGGATGGGCCCTTTCCGGAGTGTCCGGCCTGTGACCGGACACTTCCAACGTTACGTACTGGATACCCAGATGTCCCATCAGGAACCGTAACGCCGGTGTCTCGCGGCATAGTCGCGCAGCGCCCGCAGGAAGTCGACCCTGCGGAAGTCAGGCCAGTAGGCCTCGTGGAAGTAGAACTCCGAGTGAGCGCTCTGCCAGAGCATGAAGCCCGACAGCCGCTGCTCGCCCGACGTCCGGATGAGAAGGTCCGGGTCGGGCTGACCGCGAGTGTAGAGATGCTCCGCGATGTGCTCGACATCGAGAACCTCGACGAGGTCCTCGATGCTCGCCCCCTTGCTGGCGTGCTCCTGGAGGAGTGAGCGCACCGCATCGGCAATCTCACGTCTTCCTCCATACCCAACTGCAACGTTCACAATCAGGCCCGGACGGTGTGATGTTGCTTCTTTCGCATTTTTCAGGACATTGGCTGTCCTGTCGGGCAGGAGGTCGAGCGCGCCGACGGGGCTGATCCGCCAGCCCTGGTCCACCAGCTCCTGCGTCACGTCCTCGATGATGCGCAGGAGGGGGTCCAGCTCCTCGCGGGGCCGGTTGAGGTTGTCGTTGGAGAGCATCCACACCGTGACCACCTCGACGCCGGTGTCACGGCACCAGGTGAGCAGCTCGGAGATCTTGTCGGCGCCCTTGCGGTGGCCGCTGGAGACGTCGCGCATGCCCATGGCACGGGCCCAGCGGCGGTTGCCGTCGATGATGACCCCGACGTGCCGGGGCATGCTGTCCCTCGACAGCTTGGTCTCCAGCCGACGCTCGTACAGCCGGTAGACCAGGTCGCGCAGGCCCACGGAGTCCCTCCCCAGTGGTGCGGTGCCAATGGCCGAATGACCTAACAGGCAATTATCACCGCGTTTCGCCTGTGCCCGCCCCCTCAACGGGATTCCTGGGGAGATCTTCAACCGGATTTCGCGCCAGCCCCCGGCCGCCGAGGCATCCTTCGGCCTCGTCCACCAGCCCGCTCACGAACTCCGCCAGCTCTCCCGACGTGAGCACCGCCCGCATGCCCACGCCACCCGTCCCCCACGCCTCCACGAAGGCACGGCGCGTCAGCCGCCACTGGCCGGGCCGCCCCGCCCGCGGCACCCAGAGCGGGATCGTCCGCAGCTGGCAACGCAGCTCGCCGCCGCCCACCACGCTCGACCTCGTACGGTAGCGGAACACGAACAGCTCGCTGTCCGGCTCCTCGTCGGGGAACCTGTCATCGGGATCGGGCCATCGCGCCGCCGCCCCACGCCCGGACCGCGCCTCGGCCACGCCGCGCGCCAGCCGCGCCAGCAGCCAGCCACAGCGCTCCCCCACCGTCCCGTACGGCGTGCCGTCGCGCCGGAGCTCGAGCGTCACCTCGTACGGCACGCCCACGCTGTCCGTGCACGCGACGGGCGTGACGGTCAGGAAAGATCCATCGACGCAACGTAGTCCTCCCACGTCGGTGGGATATCCGCCGCCAACTTCGCTAAACCCGCAAAAGCCCCCAAGAGTCCTGCCGTCCCCGGGCACGAGGCGGCCGGCCCCGCGCAGGGCGGGACCGGCCACGGGAAGGCGCCGTCAGGACAGGCGGTCCAGCAGCGCGTTGTACTCGTCCCACAGCTCCTTGGGCAGGTGGGAGCCGAACGTGTCGAAGTGCGAGCGGATCAGCTCGGCCTCCTGGCGCCAGACCTCGGGATCGACGCTGAGCAGCGTGCGCAGGTCCTCCTCCGACAGGCTCAGCCCCTCGGTGTCGAGCGTGTCGGGCACCAGCCCGATCGGGGTGGGCACGGCCTTGGCGTCGCCGTCGAGGCGCTGCACGATCCACTTGAGCACGCGGCTGTTCTCGCCGAAGCCCGGCCAGATGAACCGCCCGTCCGCGTCCTTGCGGAACCAGTTGACGTAGTAGATGCGCGGCGGCCTGGCCCCCTGACGGCGGCCCATCTCCAGCCAGTGCCCGAAGTAGTCGCCCATGTTGTAGCCGCAGAACGGCAGCATGGCGAACGGGTCGTAGCGCAGCTCGCCGACCTTGCCCTCGGCGGCTGCGGTCTTCTCGGAGGCGACGTTGGCTCCGAGGAAGACGCCGTGCTCCCAGCTCAGCGACTCGGTCACGAGCGGCACGGCGCTGGCGCGGCGGCCGCCGAACAGGATCGCCGAGATGGGCACGCCCTTGGGGTCCTGCCACTCGGGTGCGATGGTCGGGCACTGGGCGGCGGGAGTGGTGAAGCGGGCGTTCGGGTGGGCCGCCGGCTCGTCGCTGTCAGGGGTCCAGGAGCGCCCCTTCCAGTCGGTCAGGTGCGCCGGGGGCTCGTCGGTGAGCCCCTCCCACCACACGTCGCCGTCGTCGGTGAGCGCGACGTTGGTGAAGATGCTGTTGCCCCAGAGCGTCCTGACCGCGTTGGCGTTGGTGACCTCGCCGGTGCCGGGCGCGACGCCGAAGAAGCCCGCCTCGGGGTTGATGGCGTAGAGCCGGCCGTCCTCGCCGTACCGCATCCAGGCGATGTCGTCGCCCACGGTCTCGACCTTCCAGCCGGGGATCGTCGGCTGGAGCATGGCGAGGTTGGTCTTGCCGCACGCGCTCGGGAAGGCGGCGGCGACGTAGCGGGCCTCGCCGTCCGGCGGCGTGAGCTTGAGGATGAGCATGTGCTCGGCCATCCAGCCCTCGTCGCGGGCCATGGTGCTGGCGATGCGCAGGGCGTAGCACTTCTTGCCGAGCAGCGCGTTGCCGCCGTAACCGGAGCCGTACGACCAGATCTCGCGCGTCTCGGGGAAGTGGCTGATGTACTTGGTGGAGTTGCACGGCCAGGGCACGTCCTGCCGGCCGGGCTCCAGGGGCGCGCCGACGCTGTGCACGCAGCGCACGAAGTCGCCGCGCTCCTCGATGAGCCGCAGCGCCCGCTCCCCCATGCGCGTCATGACGCGCATGGACACGGCGACGTACGGCGAGTCGGTGATCTCCACGCCGAGCTGCGAGATCTCGCCGCCGAGCGGCCCCATGCAGAACGGCACGACGTACATGGTCCGCCCGCGCATGCAGCCCTTGAACAGCTCGCCGAACGTGGCCCGCATCTCCGCGGGGGCGATCCAGTTGTTGGTCGGCCCCGCGTCCTCCTCGCGCTCGGAGCAGATGAAGGTGCGGTCCTCGACCCGGGCCACGTCGCTCGGGTCGGACTTGGCGTAGAAGCTGTTGGGCCGCTTGGCCAGCCGCGTGAACGTGCCCTGCTCGCAGAGGAGGTTGGTCAGGCGCGTCCACTCCTCCTCCGAGCCGTCGCACCACTCGATCCGATCGGGCTGGGTAAGGGACGCTATCTCGTTCACCCACGCGACCAAATCGCTATTGGTCGTCGGGGCCGGGACTTCTACGGAAAGGGACACGGCTACGGCTCCTCCACTCTTCAGGGCCCAGTCATCATTAACGACGAAGCGGCGCCGAAGCCAATTGGCATAGACCTTTCGGCGGCGCCCGTCGTCGCAGGCAGCGGCCTTGACGATTGCAGCAGCCTACCCACGCGGAGCGGTTTTAAAATTGTCACTTCCGGGCCCTGGTATAAACCACAGCCTCTGGTCTAAACCAATGAGGCGACTGGTATAAACCATTTCCCGCCCGATTTCCCCTGCCCCGCGCGGCGATCAGAGGTCGGGGCCGGAGGCGCGGACCCGGTCGACGTGGCGCAGCGCGTCACGCAATTCGGCCAGCCAGGTGTCGGTGTTGCGGCCGACCAACCGCACGCACCAGGCCAGCGCGTCGCTGCGGCTGCGTGCCACGCCCGCGGCGACCAGCGTGTCGAGCACCTGGCGCTCCGACTGGCGCAGCCGCGTCATCACCGGCACCGACAGTGTGGTGAACATCACTGTCTGCCCGCCGCAGACGACACCCCACGAGACCTTCTGCCGGAACTTCCGCTCGGCCTCCCGGGCGATCTCGACCCGCCGTTCGCGGGTCTCCTCACGGAAGCGCGCCACCATCCCCTCGACCAGGGCGGGACGCTCCTCCTCCGGCACCTCGCCGGGCGGGTCGGGCAGGACGCCGACCACGGCGATCTCCTCGCGGTCCTGAACGATCTCCGGCGCGGCGGTGAACCAGCCCTCCGGAAGTCGCCCGGCGAACCAGGCGCGCACCTGTGCTGCTTCCATGTAATCAGAATTACACGACAACAGGCCGAATGCACGCGCCCGGCGAGACGCCGAGAGCGGGACTACCTGACGCGGGCCGCCACGGGCGGGCTCACGCGGACCACCCCGGCGAAGTTGCGGGTGTGGACCGGGGCGATCTTGACCACGTCGCCGGTGCGGGGCGCGTGCAGCATCTTGCCGTCACCCCAGTAGATGGCCACGTGGGAGATGTAGCCGGGGTTGGTCGGATCGCTGCGCCAGAAGAGCAGGTCGCCGGGCTGCGCCTGCGAGAGCGGCACCTGCGGGCCGGCGACCCACTGCTGGTGCGTCACCCGCGGCACCCTCACCCCCGCCTGGGCGAAGGCCCACTGCACCAGCCCGGAGCAGTCGAAGGTGTCGGGACCCTCGGCGCCCCACACGTAGGGCCGCCCCAGCTTGGAGGCGGCCGCGCGCAGCGCCACGGTGAGCTGCTGGCCCGACATGTACGCGCCGGCGGCGGAGGGACGCGCCTTGGCCTGGACGGGCCGCAGCACCGGGTTGACCGTGGCCACCTGGGTGCCCTTCGGCAGCACTTTGAGCAGGGCGGCGCGCAGTTTGACCGAGTCGGCCTTGGGGGCGCTGACGATCAGCGCGTTGTCGCGCGGCAGGCCGAGGGAGCGGGCCGTCTCCTTGGAGACGACGGCGTCGACCGCGCCGAAGCCGGTGGTGGCGTAGGCGCCGATGCGTAACGGCCCGGCCGGGCCGGCGACCCGGCTGTGCAGCTGCAGCCCGCCGTCGGTGCCGAGCACGAAGGACACCGCCACGTCACCCGCGGCGATGTTGCTCCACAGCGGGTCGGAGGCGGCGGTCACCTTGGGGGTGTAGGCGCGGAACGTCGAGGGGTCGACGCCCAGCGTCTGCACCCGTTTGTCGTCGAGCATGATGGAGGCCGCGTCGGCGAGCTCCAGCGCGGTCACCCCGCGCTGCGCGGCCACCTTCTCCAGCAGCTCTCTGGTGAACGGCTTGCGCGTCACCACGAACAGGTGGGGTTTGCGCAGCTTCGCCAGCGGCCTGACCGGCTGCACGGCTTTGGCCTCGGCGACGAGGGTCTGCGCCGGGGACGGGCGGGGCTGCGTGGTCGCCGGCCGCTGCCCCGTGGCCGGGCGCGGCCCGCGCGCGCTCTGCCCGTAGCGCTGGGCGCCCTGCCGCCCCTCCTGCTGCCCGGCCTGGGCGAGCAGCAGGACGTCGGCGGTCAGCACCGCCACCAGCGTCACCACGATGAACGGCACCAGCCACCGAGGATCGCGCCGCCTGCGCGAGCGCATGAGGAAGCTGAGATCCTGACGGATCGCCGAAGGTCGCATGAGCTCCGAACCTGCCGGGGCACGCATGAGTTCCGCCGGGCCCGTCGGGGCCCGGCGGTGCGTCTCGTCGGGGGTCAGTTGCCGATGTACGGGACGGCCTCGAGGATCTCGACCGTGTTCTGACGGCCGTTGGGCATGCTGTAGGTGGCCTTCTCGCCGATCTTCTTGCCGTTGATGGCCGCCCCGAGCGGGGACTTGGGCGAGTAGACGTCGATCGGGGCTCCGCTCTCCTCGCGGGAGGCGAGCAGGAAGGTCACCTCGTCGTCGTCGCCGACGAACCTGATCGTCACGGTCATGCCGGGACCGACGATGCCCTCGGTCTTGGGGGCCTCGCCCACCTTCGCGTTGTCGAGGATCTGGCGCAGATGGAAGATCCGGGCCTCCATCTTGCCCTGCTCGTCCTTGGCCGCGTGGTAGCCGCCGTTCTCCCTGAGGTCCCCCTCCTCACGGGCGGCCTCGATCTTCTTGGCGATGTCGACGCGCCCTGGGCCCGAGAGATACTCGTACTCCGCCTTCAAGCGGTCGTACGCCTCCTGCGTCAGCCATGTGACGTTCTCATCGCGAGAGTCGGCCACGGGTTCTCCTTGCTTGCCTAGGGGCCCTGGAACACTTGAGGTGCGTGTCGGTCGAATTGCGAAAGGCTAACAACTCAGCCGATGGTACGCTTCCCCAAACGTCTCATCATACGAGATTGCAGTACTGGATGTGGACAGAAGCCGCCTCGCCGCTGGTGGCCAGGCGTTCCTTGAGCCTCTTACTACCCGCGCCGGCCGCGATTGTTACGTCCTTGGCGCCCACTTCCCCCTGGGTCCGGTCCAGCGCCCGCACCCGGCACACGGCGGCGCGGTCGTCGGGCTTCGCCACCTCGAAGACGACCTCGGCCTCGCCCGGTGTGACGCTGAACGACACCACCTGGGCCGTGGCCCCGGTGCCGGAGCCGGTCATCGACCACATCACGTAGCCCCAGCCACCCGCGATGATGGCCACCAGCAGGCCGATCACGACATGGACGACGAGACGGCCGCCTCGTGTGGGACGGTCGGGGTAGTCGTCGGGTGTGCCGAGAACGGGTCCGTTCTCGACATCTCTGGTGGCCATGACGGAATCTCCCTGCACTCCCTCAGCGTTATCCGAGACAATTGTCTCGCGCGCGGGTCACGCCCTCGCGACCGCCCAGCAGAAACTAACCTCTGTTGGCCAGTGAACCGTCCGACCTAGGAGCATCGAGCCCGTGAGTGCACCGCTGAGGCTGATGGCAGTCCACGCACACCCCGACGACGAGTCGAGCAAGGGCGCCGCCACCATGGCGCGCTACGTTCGCGAAGGCGTCGAGGTGCTGGTTTGTACGCTCACGGGTGGTGAGCGGGGCTCCGTTCTCAACCCCAAGATGGACCGGCCCGACATCGTCGCCAACATCGCCGAGGTGCGCAGGGCCGAGATGGACCGGGCGCGCGAGATCCTCGGCGTCCAGCAGAGGTTCATGGGCTTCGTCGACTCCGGCCTGCCGGAGAGCGAGGAGGAGGAGCTGCCCGAGGGCTGCTTCGCCCTGCAGAAGCTTGACGTGGCCGCGGAGCCCCTGGTGGCCGCTGTGCGTGAGTTCAGGCCGCACGTGATCATCACGTACGACGACGACGGCGGCTACCCGCACCCCGACCACATCATGACCAACCGGGTGTCGGTGGAGGCCTTCGAGGCCGCGGGCGACCCCGACCGCTACCCCGGCACCGGCGACCCGTGGCAGCCGCTGAAGCTCTACTACCAGATGGGCTTCACCAAGGAGCGGTTCGAGGCCCTGCACGAGGCGATGACCGCGCGGGGCATGGGCTCCCCCTACTCCGACTGGATCGCCCGCTGGGAGGACCGGCCCGCCAAGTGGCCGGTGACCACGCGGGTGCCGTGCGCCGACTACTTCGAGCTGCGTGACCAGGCGCTGCTCGCGCACGCCACCCAGGTCGACCCCGACGGCTTCTGGTTCGTCTGCCCCCGCGAGCTGCAGCAGGAGATCTGGCCGACGGAGGACTACCACCTGGCCCGCTCGCTCGTCGACACCGAGCTTCCCGAGGACGACCTGTTCGCCGGCATCCACGCCGACGAGGTCTCCCCCGCCTGCCACTGAGGCCGCCAGCCCGCTCCCGCCGCGGCCGCCTGCCGGCGGCGGGAGCATCGCCCCCCGGTGGCAGACTGGAGGGGTGACAGTTCTCGCCGCCGGTGACGTCAGCCCGGGCCTGCTCGGCTTCGTCGTCATCGCTCTCATCGGACTGGCGACGTACTTCCTCATCAAGTCGATGAACAAGCAGATGGGGAAGATCAGCGTGCCGCGCGAAACCGACATCCCGCAGGACAAGGTCCCGCACGACAAGAAGGCCGGCTAGATGGCGGTCGACGTGGTCGACAACGTCGAGCGCAGTCGCTTCGAGGTGCACGTGGACGGCAAGCTGGCCGGGCTGGCCGACTACCGGCTGCGCGGCGCGACGATCGCCTTCACCCACACCGAGGTGGCGGCCGACTTCGAAGGACAGGGGCTGGCCGGCACGATGGTCAGGCACGCCCTCGACGCCAGCCGCGACACCGGCCTGCGGGTCGTCCCGCTCTGCTCGTACGTCGCCTCCTACATCGAGCGCCACCCCGAATACCAGGACCTGCTCGAAGCCGCGCCCGAGTAGGCGGGCCCGAGTAGGCGGGCCGGCTCAGTCGCGCGGTGACCAGGCCAGCTCCAGCGCCCGGGGCAGCCCCCACCATCCCAGCGGGGTCAGCACGTCGTCCTCGTCCACGATGCCGAGGTGGCCCCACAGGGTGACGACCGGCACGAACAACCGCTCGGTCGCCTCCACCTCGTCCACGCCCATGCCCGCGGCCAGGTCGAGGTCCATGGAGGAGTCCAGCTCGACGTCGATGTCCTCCGACTCGGCGATCAGCCGGGCGACCCGTTCGGGTGAGGCCAGCACGCCCGGCCCGAGCCGGGCCAGCGCGGCCACGGCGGCCAGCCAGTCGGCGTGCTGGATGGCGCACAACTTGGAGAGCACGTCGTCCTCGTGGCTCAGCTCGCCGTCCAGGTCGGCGAACTCCTCCAGGGTGTCGCCGTCCTCCGACAGGTCGGAGACCGGGCCGGCGATGCCGGCGGCCACCGACAGCCACAGCTCCCCGTCGTCGTCGGGCATCGGCCGCTCCTCGAACCCGGCGCAGGCCCTCAGCACGTTGGCCGGGTAGCCGGGCTGGCCGAGCAGCACGCGCAGCCGCGCCGCCGCCCGGTCGAGCTCGTCGGCGGGCAGCTCGGGCTGCTTGGGCAGCTCGGCGAGGATGCGTCGCAGCTCCGACAGCGCGAACGCCTCCTCCTCGTCCCAGACGGCGAACAGCTCCTCGTCCTGCTCGTCGTTGACGGCGAAGGCGGGCACGCGGCCGTCGGGGAGCGGCGTGCTCAGCCACTGCTCCTGCAGCTCCTCGTAGCCGTTGCGGGCCTCGGCGTCGCCACGGACCAGCGCGTCGGGGTCGATCTCGCCGGCCCGGACCCGCTCCTCCAGGTGGCGCACGAGCCGGGAGTACATCTCGGCGGCCACCGGCCCGCGCTCGTCCTCCTCCGGCCACACGAAGTAGCCGGGAGTCATGAGGACCGGCTCGGTCCCGGTCGCCTCGACCCAGCGCTGGACGTCGCCGACCGTGGCCAGCCCCGACTCGATCGAGCTCAGCGTGGTCCGCGCCGAATCCCAGAACGGCGCCGACAACGGGTTGCCCGCGGCGAGCAGGGCGCGCCGCAGGTCGGGGATGGCCACCAGCGCCACCCCGGAGGGCACGGCGAGCAGCGCCCGGGCCACGTCCCTGCGGGTCAGGGCCGCGGCCGGGCGGCCCGCGTGCGTGCAGACGAAGTCCAGATCCACTCTCCGTAACCTACGCCCCCTGCGCCCCGCCGCACACGCGCCCCCGGAACAGGACACCGAAGGGCCCCGGCCGGGCGGACGGGCCGCCCGCGACCCGTAGTGTGGGCAGGGGGAGGTCTTGATGAACCGTTTGAAGGACTCGACGAGCCCCTATCTGCTGCAGCACGCGGACAACCCCGTCGACTGGCATCCATGGGGCGACGAGGCGTTCGCCGAGGCACGCCGCAGGGACGTGCCGCTGCTGATCAGCGTGGGCTACTCAGCCTGTCACTGGTGCCATGTCATGGCGCACGAGAGCTTCGAGGACGACGAGACCGCGAGGCTGATGAACGAGCATTTCGTCAACGTCAAGGTGGACCGCGAGGAGCGGCCCGACGTGGACGCCGTCTACATGAGCGCCACCCAGGCCATGACGCACCAGGGCGGCTGGCCGATGACGGTGTTCGCCACGCCGGAGGGCCACCCGTTCTACTGCGGCACGTACTTCCCGCGGCCGAACTTCCAGCGGCTGCTGGCCGCCGTGCACCAGGCGTGGACCGGTGACCGCGACGCCGTGCTCAAGCAGGGCGCCAAGCTGGTGGAGGCGCTCAACACGCACACCGCGCTGCCGACCGGCCCGCTGCCCGACGCCGAGACGCTCGACCGGGCCATGCACAACCTGCGCGAGACGTTCGACCCGGTGCACGGCGGCTTCGGCGGGGCGCCGAAGTTCCCGCCGTCGATGGTGCTGGAGTTCCTGCTGCGCTCGGGCGAGCGGGAGATGAGCGGCAAGACGCTCGACGCGATGGCCCGCGGCGGGATCTACGATCAGCTCGGCGGCGGGTTCTCCCGCTACAGCGTCGACGCGGCCTGGGTCGTGCCGCACTTCGAGAAGATGCTCTACGACAACGCGCTGCTGCTGCGCGTCTACACGCACTGGTGGAAGGCGGGCGGCGGCCCGCCGGCCCGCCGGATAGCGCTGGAGACCGCCGACTGGCTGCTGCGCGAGATGCGCACCCCGCAGGGCGGCTTCGCCTCGGCCCTCGACGCCGACAGCGAGGGCGAGGAGGGCAGGTTCTACGTCTGGACGCCCGACGAGCTGCGCGAGGTGCTGGGCGAGCAGGACGGCGACTGGGCGAGCATCGTGTTCGACGTGACGGGCACGTTCGAGCACGGCACGTCGGTGCTGCGGCTGCTGGAGGACCCTCCCGACACGGAGCGGCTGACCTCCGTGCGGGCCCGGCTGATGGCCGCGCGCGAGCTGCGCGTCCGGCCGGGGCGCGACGACAAGGTGGTGGCCTCCTGGAACGGCCTGGCCATCGCGGCGCTGGCCGAGGCCGGCGTGGTGTTCGAGCGGCCCGACCTGGTCGACGCGGCCACCGCCTGCGCGGTGCTGCTCGACGACGTGCACGTGCTGGACGGCAGGCTGGCGCGCACCTCGCGTGACGGCCGGCCGGGTCCGAACGCCGGAGTGCTGGAGGACTACGCGAACGTCGCCGAGGGCCTGATCGCCCTCTACGGCGTGACCGGCGAGCCGCGCTGGTTCCGCCTGGCCGGGTCGCTGCTGGACACGGTGCTCGACCGGTTCGCCGACGGGGTGGGCGGCTTCTACGACACGGCCGACGACGCCGAGCGGCTGTTCCAGCGGCCGCAGGACCCCACGGACAACGCCACGCCGTCCGGCCAGTACGCCGCCGCCGGCGCGCTGCTGGCGTACGCCGCGCTGACCGGCTCGGCGCGGCACCGGGAGGCGGCGCACGCGGCGCTCGGCACCGTGTCGGTGCTGGCGCCCGGACACGCGCGCTTCGCCGGGTGGGGGCTGGCCGTGGTGCGGGCCGCGCTCGACGGGCCGGTGGAGGTGGCGGTCGTGGGCCCGCCGGACGACCCGCGCACCCGCGCCCTGCACCGCGAGGCGCTGCTCGCCGACGTGCCGGGCCTCGTCGTGGCCCTCGGCCGCGTCGGCCCCGGCGCGAGCACGGGCACCGGCACGGCGGAGGGCTCCGGCGGGTCCATGCCGGGGCCGGACGGCACGCTCGACTGGCAGGCGGCGGTCGCCGACCAGCCGCCGCTGCTGGACGGGCGGGGGCTCGTGGACGGGGCGCCCGCCGCGTACGTGTGCCGGGGCTTCACCTGCCGCCGACCGGTCACGACCGTCGAGGAGCTCCGGGCCGAGCTGGCCGGCCCCTGACCGCCGAGCGCGTCCTTGGGGCGGGTGCGGTCAGCCGATCGGTGACGGCTGGGTCTCCTCCTGGTCGGGCGGGCCGCCGCGGTCCGTCTCGTCGCTGGGCACGGCCGGGTCCTGCGTGGGCGGCGCGACCGTCTCCTCGGGCGCGCCGCTCCCGTCGTCGGGCGGCCCGGTGGGCGCCGGCTCGCTGAACGACGGCTCGGGCTCCTCCGGGCCGGTGGTCTGCCAGCCGTCAGGCCGGCGCGACGGCTGCCACTCGGGGACGTCCTCGTCGTACCGTTCGGGCACGGAGTAGTCGGGGTCGCCGAAGCCGCGGTCGGACGGCTCCGGGAACTCCTCGACCGGTTTGCCGTTCATGGCCTCGGTCATGAACGCCCGCCAGATCTGGGCGGGCAGCTGGCCGCCGAACTGCACGCCGTAGCCGGGGATGGTGACCGTCTTGTTGTCGTCGCGGAACATGTTCACGGCGACGGCGAGCTGCGGCGTGAAGCCGTTGAACCACACCGACGCCGAGTCGTCCGTGGTGCCCGTCTTGCCGGCGACCGGGCGGTCGTAGAGCCGGGCGGCCGTGCCGGTGCCGTGCTCGACGACCTGCTGCATGGCGTAGATGGCGTCGGCGGCGGCCTGCTTGCCGACCACCTCGGTGGCGGCGGGCTTGATGACGTCCTTCTTGCCGTCGGCGTCGGTGACCGACTTGACGACGTGCGCCTCCATGTGGACGCCGCCGTTGGCCAGGGTGGAGAAGCCGGAGGCGTTCTGCACGGCGCTCACCGAGGCCACGCCGAGCGGGAAGGAGGCGGCCGACTGGTGCGGCTGGAGCTGTTGCCTGGGGATGCCGGCGGCCTCGGCGGTGGCCGCGACCTTGTCCAGGCCGACCTTCTGCCCGAGGTCCACGAACGCCGTGTTGACGGAGTTGGTGGTGGCCTGCACCAGGTCGATCGGGCCGTACGAGCGGCCGTTGTCGTTGGGGATGGGGTGCTTGGGATCGGAGGCCACCCGCATCGGCGAGTTGCCGTCGACGCGGGTGGACAGGTCGTAGCCGTTGTCCAGCGCGGCGGCCAGCGTGTACGGCTTGAACGTCGAGCCGGCCGGCACCTTGGCGGAGAAGGCGTTGTCGTAGTCGGAGCGCTCCGGGTCGCCCCCGTAGAAGGCGACGACCTCGCCCGTGGCGGGGTCGACGGCGGCCAGGCCGGTGCGCACCTTCTTCGGCGTCGCCTCCGGCAGGACGCTCTTGACCGCGCGCCCGGCCGCCTTCATGAGCTTCTTGTCGAAGGTGGTGACGACGCGCAGGCCGCCGCTGTTGATGTCCTCGTCGCTGTAGCCGCGCCGGTTGAGCTCGGCGGTGACCTGGTCGAGCATGTACTGGGCCTGGCCCTTGAGGACGAACGGCTTCTTGGCCTTGGCGAGCTTCGGGAACCGCTGGGCGGTCGCCTGCTGGGCGTCCAGCGCCCCGGTCTGGCCCATCGCGTCGATGACGGCCTGCCAGCGCGCCTGGGCGGCGGCCAGGTCGGCGCCCTTGGGGTCGGCGAAGCGGCTCGGCTGCTGGATCACCGCGGCCAGGTAGGCGCCCTCGGCGACGGTCAGCTTGTCCACGTCCTTGCCGAAGTAGGCCTGGGCGGCGGCCTGGACGCCGTTGGCTCCGCGACCGAAGTAGATGGTGTTCAGGTACTGCTCCAGCACCCAGTCCTTGGTCTTGGACTGGTCGACCTTGATCGCGATCATGATCTCTTTGAACTTGCGGGTGAGGGTCCGCTCCTGGCTCAGGCCGCTGTAGTAGTTGCGGACGAGCTGCTGGGTGATCGTGGAGCCGCCCTGGAGCTGCTGGCCGGTGATCGTGGACCACAGCGCGCGGCCGGTGCCCTTGATGGAGATGCCGGCGTCCTGGTAGAAGGAGCGGTTCTCGGCGGCGATCACGGCGTCGCGCACGTGCCGGGGGACCTTGGCCAGTTCGACGTTGCGACGGTCGACGCCCTGGCGGGCGAGCACGCTCTTGCCGTCGCGGTAGTAGATGACCGAGCCCTGCGCGGTCGCCTGCTTCTGGGTGCTGTCGGGGATGGGGGTCATCGCCCAGGCGATGCCGAACAGCACGACGCCCAGAAGTATCCCCACGCCGACCGCGATCGACAGCCGCCGGAGCAGCCTCCGTTTCCGCATGCCCTTTCCACCACCGCTCCGCACCTGGTCATACCCCCGTATGCTGGGCGAATAGCAAGGGTAAACGACTGATAACGGTGCTCGCCCCCTCCTGCGAGGATACGTCTAGCGAGGGGCACGTCGCGGGACGTCCGCGACCAAGGGCAGCACACGGTACGGAACAGGCGTGTCGAGGGCGATGACGGACGAGGTCCTGAGCACGCCCTGGACGTCCACGATCTGGTCGATGACGCGCTGCAGATCGGCGTTGCTGCGCGCCACCACCCGGCAGAGCAGGTCGCTGCCGCCGGTGATCGTGTGCGCCTCCAGCACCTCGGGGATGCGCGCCAGGCCGTCGGCAACGGGGTCGTGCCCCGCCACCTGCCGGATCTCCATCGTGACGAACGCGGTGACACCGTAGCCGAGCGCCTCGGGCGAGACGTCGGGGCCGAAACCGGTGATCACGCCCCGGGAGAGCAGGCGGTCGAGGCGCGCCTGCACGGTGCCGCGGGCGACCCCGAGGCGGCGCGAGCACTCCAGCACGCCCAGGCGCGGCTCGGCCGCCAGCAGGGCGATGAGGCGGGCGTCCAGATCGTCGATCGTCATGGTGTACAGGAACTCCGGGATTTCACGTCGGCTATTGGGCAGATTGTCCACTCCTGAAGGTAACTCTTGCACAGCTCGTCCAGGAAAGACGAGATTTGGTGTCATGAGTGATGTTTTTCCGGTTAACGGCATGGACGCCGTGGTGTTCGCCGTAGGCAACGCCAAGCAGGCGGCGCACTACTACTCGACGGCCTTCGGCATGAGGCTGGTGGCCTACCGCGGGCCGGAGAACGGCAGCCGGGACGAGGTCGCCTACGTGCTGACCTCCGGCGGCGCCCGGTTCGAGTTCCGGGCCTCGATCAGGCCGGGCACCCCGCTCGCCCGGCACGTGGCCGAGCACGGCGACGGGGTGATCGACCTGGCCCTCGAGGTGCCCGACGTGGAGGCCGCCTACGAGCACGCCGTCGCCCAGGGGGCGCGGGGGCTGGCGGCGCCGTACACGCTGGAGGACGAGCACGGCAAGGTGGTGCTCGCGGCGATCGCCACCTACGGCGAGACGCGGCACACCCTCGTCGACCGGTCCAACTACGGCGGCGTCTACCTGCCCGGCTACGCGCCCGCCGAGCCGCTGGTGCCGGCGCCGGCGGTCAAGAACGGGCGGCTCTTCCAGGCCGTCGACCACTGCGTGGGCAACGTCGAGCTCGGCAAGATGGACGAGTGGGTGGAGTTCTACCGCAAGGTGATGGGCTTCACGAACATGGCCGAGTTCATCGGCGACGACATCGCCACCGAGTACTCCGCGCTGATGTCGAAGGTCGTCGCCGACGGCACCCGCAAGGTCAAGTTCCCGCTGAACGAGCCGGCGATCAGCCGCAGGAAGTCGCAGATCGACGAGTATCTCGAGTTCTACGGCGGGCCCGGCGTGCAGCACATCGCGCTGGCCACCAACGACATCCTGACCACGGTCGACCACATGCGGGCGGCCGGCGTCGAGTTCCTGGACACCCCCGACTCCTACTACGACGACCCGGAGCTGCGGGCACGCATCGGCCAGGTGCGGGCGCCGATCGAGGAGCTGAAGAAGCGCAAGATCCTGGTGGACCGGGACGAGGACGGCTACCTGCTGCAGATCTTCACCAAGCCGGTGCAGGACCGGCCCACGGTGTTCTTCGAGCTGATCGAGCGGCACGGCTCGCTCGGGTTCGGCAAGGGCAACTTCAAGGCCCTGTTCGAGGCCATCGAGCGGGAGCAGGAGCGCCGCGGCAACCTGTGACGCCCAGCGCCCCGCTGTCGTGTGGACCCACGCTCCCCTTACTC
The DNA here is from genome assembly GCF_002850745.1 of Nonomuraea indica. GTDB lineage: Bacteria > Actinomycetota > Actinomycetes > Streptosporangiales > Streptosporangiaceae > Nonomuraea > Nonomuraea indica. The sequence continues at coordinate 147,597 of NZ_KZ559474.1, read as the reverse complement.
AGCGTAAGCTCATGCTCACGCCAAGGAAGGGGAGCGTCGTTCCATGAGGTCCATCCGTCACGTGGTCGCGCCGGTGGCCGCGATCCTGACCCTGCTGGGTTGCTCGCCCACCGACGGGGCCGTCCTGCCCACCCGGCCCCCCTCCGCCGGGGCCGCGGGCATCGGCGACCGTGACTTCCCGCTCGACGGCAACGGCGGCTACGACGTCACCCACTACGGCATCACCCTCGGCTACACCCCCGCCGCCAAGCGCCTCGACGGCGTCACCACCATCCGGGCCAGGGCCCTGCAACCGCTGTCGCGCTTCAACCTCGACCTGTCGGGGCTCCAGGTCGCCGAGGTGTCGGTCGACGGCGCCGGGGCGGCCTTCTCCCGCCAGGGCGACGAGCTGACCGTGGTCCCCGCCACCCCCCTCGCCTCCGGCGCCCGGTTCACCGTCAAGGTCGGCTACGGCGGGGAGCCGCGGCCCATCACCGACTCGGGCAACCTGGGCACGTTCGGCTTCATCCCGACCGCCGACGGCGCATTCGTGGCCGCCGAGCCCAACGGCGCCAAGACGTGGTTCCCCGCCAACGACCACCCGGCCGACAAGGCCACGTTCGACTTCGAGATCACGGTGCCGCGCGGGCTGACCGCGCTGGCCAACGGCGAGCCGGTCGGCGAGCCGACGACCAGCGGCGGCAGGACCACGTTCCGCTGGCGCGAGCGCCACCCCATGGCGACCTACCTCGCCACCGCCACCCTCGGCAGGTTCGAGCTGCGGGAGGGCAGGACGGCCGGCGGCGTGCCCAACGTCGCGGCCGTCGACCCGGCCTACCGCGACTCCCTGGACAAGCTCTACACCGTCTCCGGCGAGGTCACCGACCACTGGAGCGAGGTCTTCGGCCCCTACCCGTTCGCCTCCACCGGCGGCGTGGTCGACGACTACTCGGCGGGCTACGCGCTGGAGACCCAGACCAAACCGATGTACGGCGGCTTCTCCCCCGACGAGAGCATCATCGCCCACGAGATCGCCCACCAGTGGTTCGGCAACAGCGTCACCATCCAGCGCTGGCAGGACCTGTGGCTCAACGAGGGCTTCGCCACCTACGCCGAGTGGCTGTGGTCGGAGCACCGGGGCCGCACCACGGCCGACGCCCACTTCGCCGCCCTGCACGCCCGGCCCGCCTCCGACGCCTTCTGGACCTACCCGCCCGGGCGGGCCCGGCCCGACGACCTCTTCAACGACGCCGTCTACAAGCGGGGCGCCATGACGCTGCACGCCCTGCGCAAGGAGATCGGCGACCGGACGTTCTTCGCGCTGCTGCGCGAGTGGGTGCAGCGGCACAGGCACGGCAACGCCACCACCCAGCAGTTCGTCACCCTGGCCGAGCAGCGCTCGGGCAAGCGGCTCGACGCCCTCTTCGACGCCTGGCTCTTCCAGCCCCGCCGCCCGGCCTGACCCCCCCCCGCCAGGGGCACGCGCCACGTGCCCCTGGCGGCACAGGTCAGCTGCCCGCCGGCGGCTGCCCCTCGGGGCCGCCCACGTCGTACCAGAGCGGGTCGTCGACGAGCACGCAGGGCTTGACCGGCCCGTCGATCACCAGGCCGACGAACTGCCATCGCACCTGCGGCTCGTCGGATGTCTGGTCGTCGTTCTCGGCGAACTCCATCACCACGGTCTGCCCCGCGGCCACGTGCGCGGGGTCGATGTAGATCCCGTGCCTGGTCATCCGCACTGCCTTGGCGGACGGGGACTTGTCCCATTCCTCGGGGGTGGCCGACTCCCCTCCGAGAACACGCCCCCTGTTCGACTGGCAGCGCTTGCCCGGCGGGGTGTAGCTGACGTCGGCGGTGATCCCCATGCGCTTCAGGTCGCCCTCCAGCCTGTCGGCGTCCCTGAACTCCTTGATCTGCACCCGGATGGTGCCGTCGGCGTTCTCACTCACCGCGTACGCGGGCCGCTCCGTCCCCGTCAGGAGCGGCACCGCCACGGCGGCGGCGGCGGCCAGTCCGGCCACCGCCGCCCCCGCGAACAGGCGGCGGACGGTGGTCCTGCGGCGTCGCTCCCCACGGGCGGCGACTTCGGTCTTCAGTTCCATCAGCAGGCGCTCCTCGAAACTCATCGTGTCGTTCCTCCCATGACGAAGGGCACGGCCCGCAGCACGCGGCGGGCACGGTGCAGCCTCACCCTGGCGGTCCCCTGCCGGATGCCGAGGGCCTGTGCGGCCTCCGCGACCGTCAGCTGGTCGAGGGCGACCAACTCGATCACGGCCCGCTCTCCCTCCGGCAACTCGGCCATGGCCTCGAAGGCCCGCCGAGCGTGGCTCTCCGCGTCGATCCGCTCCTCCAGCCGGACGAGGTCGTCGGAGTCGAGCAGCCGCCGCCCGTTCAGCCGGTCGGCCAGCCTCGACTCCCTGAACGCCCGCCGCCGCTCGGCCGACAGCGTGTTGCGCGCCACGCCGTACAGCCACGCGATCTCGCTGCCGAGCCCGGACCGGTAGGTCTGGGCCGAGTCGAGTACCGCGACGAACACCTCCGCCACCAGGTCGGCGACCGTGTGCGGATCGTCGACCCGGCGGGCCAGGAAGCGCGTGACCGCGTCGACGTGGCGCCGGTAGAAGGCCTCGAACGCCACGGGGTCGGTGGCGATCTCCGCCTGTTTGCGACGCACCGGCCGTACTCCCTTCGTCGATCTTCACCCCTGCTTGGACCGACCCCGCCAAGGCGTTACACACCCAGCCCAAGCCACCTGACGCCGAGGGCGGCGGAGGTGCATCGCGTGACGGGAGAGGCGCGGGCGGCGACCTGTGACAGCGCCCCGCCGGGGCGCGCGGCAGGGCGCGGGCGGGGTGACCAGCGGGCGCGGGGGACGCCCACCTGCGGGCACGGGCGAGTGACCAGCGGGCGTGGGCAGGTGACCGGCGGGCGTGGGTGGGAGGCCGGGGGTGGGTCAGTCGCCGGGGGGTGTGGTGGCGGAGAAGACGAGCACCGAGGCGGTGAAGCCGTGCACGTGGTTGTGGCCGCCCACCGGCCCGACCTCGCCCGCGGCGAAGAAGCCGGCCATGCCGACGGGCCCCAGCGTGTCGCGCAACGCGACGGGGTCGTGGTCGGCGCTGCCGAACATGGCCGACCCCCGGCCGTTGCAGGAGAACAGCAACGCCCCGTCCACCCGGCCGAACTCCTCGCGGTGGGCGTCCAGCAGGTCGTACAGGTCCTCGTCGGCGGTGGCGGCGTCGCGCACCTGGAAGCGGACGGTACGACCCACCTCGACGACGTCGCCGATGGCCACCGCCTCGCGTTCGGGGTCGATGCCGATCACGCCCCGGATCAGGAAGTCGCCGCGTTCGTGGCGCTCGGCGTACTCGTCGATCGCCACGCCGATCTGCAGCCCGGAGGCGACCAGCTCGCGGTCGTCCTCGTCGAGGTCGCTGACGATGTCCTCCAGCCGGGCCAGGGCCGGCTGGCCGGCGAGCTCCAGGAGCAGGTTGTCCTCGGCGCGGGTGACCACCATGGACGGCCCGATCGGGCGGCAGCCCTGGCTGACCACGGTGCCGACCCGGACCGCTCCGCTGATCAGCACGCCGATCGCACCCTCGGTGTAGATCTCGCCGTCGGCGAAGAGCCGGACGGAGCCGCGGCCGTGCATGCCGTTGGCCAGCCCGCCGATGAGCGGCAGCTCGCCGAGGACCTCCGCCGACCGCTCGACGAACGCGTCGGTCGGGAACGAGTAGGGGTCGGCCAGCAGGATGGCCACGTGGTCGTCGGGGCTGCGCTCGGGCAGGCCGACGACGACGAACTTGTCCTCGGCGTTCAGCGTCTCCAGCGCGAACGTGGTCAGCCTGGCCTCGCCGAGCCTGGCCGCCCACGCGCTGACGGCGGGGGTGAGCTCCACCCCCTGGCCGTCGCCGATCACTCCCGTGGCGCTGCACCCGATGACGTTGGCGTCGGGCGCCAGCCGCATCGCACGCTGACCCGCCCGGGCGACGTCGTCGGGGTCGTCGCCGCAGATGAAGAAGCAGACCAGGTCGGCCTCGCCGCCGAGCCTGGACAGCGCCTGGCGCACGGCCCGTTCGGCCACCTCGACCAGGTCGGAGCCCACCGCGAGGCCGTCTGCGAATCGGCTGGTCATCAGGGCCACGCGTCCCGCCTCCCTCGGCTGCCAAGTTCCCTCAGGCTCGGATTCTCCCCATTAACGGAACAAGCACGCGCGCGAACCGTCACACAATGGGTCAGGATCCGAAATCTGGCTGGATGCGAAACTGCCCTGCCGCATCGGGCGCGGGAGACGTAGTCTCGTTCCCGTGCATCAGCCTCTAATTCTCCGGGAGCTGCGAGAGAGCGGCCACGTTCATCGCACCGTGAAAGCAGAGGTCCGCGAAAACCTGCTGGCCAAGCTGCGAGCAGGTGAGCCCCGTTTTCCAGGCATCGTGGGCTTCGACGACACCGTCCTGCCCCATCTGGAGCGGGCCCTGCTCGCCGGACACGACCTGGTCCTGCTCGGTGAGCGCGGCCAGGGCAAGACCCGGCTCATCCGTACGATCACCGGCCTGCTCGACGAGTGGACCCCGGTGGTCGAAGGATGCGAGATCAACGACCACCCGTACGAGCCGGTCTGCGCGCGCTGCCGCGCCCTGGCCCGGGAGCTGGACGACGAGCTGCCCGTCGCCTGGAGACACCGCGACGAGCGCTACGGCGAGAAGCTCGCCACGCCCGACACCTCCGTCGGCGACCTGATCGGCGACGTCGACCCGATCAAGATCGCTGAGGGGCGCACGCTCGGCGACCCGGAGACGGTCCACTACGGGCTCGTGCCGCGGACCAACCGCGGCGTGTTCTCCGTCAACGAGCTGCCCGACCTCGCCGAGCGCATCCAGGTGGCGCTGCTCAACGTGCTGGAGGAGCGCGACATCCAGGTGCGCGGCTACAACCTCCGCCTGCCGCTCGACATCCTGCTCATCGCCAGCGCCAACCCCGAGGACTACACCAACCGGGGCCGGATCATCACGCCGCTGAAGGACCGCTTCGGCGCCGAGATCCGCACCCACTACCCGCCGACGATCGAGGACGAGCTGGCGCTGATCCGCCAGGAGTCGATGCCCGACATCGGGGCCGACGTCCCCGAGCACCTGGTCGAGACCATCGCGCGGTTCACCCGGCTGGTCCGCGAGTCCACATCGGTGGACGCCCGTTCGGGCGTCTCGGCGCGCTTCTCCATCGCCGCCGCCGAGACGGCCGCGGCCTCGGCCGTGCGCAGGGCGGCGGTCACCGGCGAGGAGCATGCCGTCACCCGGGTGTGCGACCTGGCCAACGTGGTGCACAGCCTGCGCGGCAAGGTGGAGTTCGAGGTGAGCGAGGAGGGCCGGGAGACGGAGATCCTGGCCCATCTGCTGCGCCGGGCCACCGCCGAGACGTTCCGGAGCCGGCTGGGCGGGCTGGACCTCGCGCCGCTGACCGACAAGTTCGCGCAGGGCAACCAGGTCGAGTCGGGCGAGCTGGTGCCGGCCGGCGAGCTGCTGCACCGCATCGGGCCCGTCGAGGGCCTGTCCAAGATCATGTCCCGGCTGGGCATGGGCGAGGGCGAGGAGTCGCCCGGACACGCGGCCGCGGCGCTGGAGTTCGCGATGGAGGGCCTCTACCTCATGCGCCGCCTGTCCAAGGACGACCTGGACGGGGTGACCGTCTATCGCACCTGACCAAGGTGAGACGTTCCGGGTTAGCGTGGTGAGGTGATGGCCTACCGCTATGGCGCGTACCACGACGGCCCCGATCCCCTCGCCCCTCCGTACGACGTGCGGGCGGCGCTGGACGAGATGGGCGACGCCATCCTGTCCGGCTCCACGCCCGTGCACGCCCTGCGCGACCTGCTCAGGCGCGGCCTGCCGGGCGCCCAGGAGCGCAGCGGGCTCGACGAGATGCTGCGCGAGGTCCGCCGCAGGCGCCGCGAGCTGCGCGAGCGCGGCCGCCTCGACGGCACGCTGGAGCAGGCCAGGGCGCTGCTCGACAAGGCGATCGGGCAGGAACGGGCCGAGCTGTTCCCCGACCCGTCCGACGAGGCGCGGCTGCGCGAGAGCGAGCTGGACGCGCTGCCCGACGACACCGCGAGCGCCATCCAGGAGCTGAGCGGCTACGAGTGGCGCTCGGCCGCCGCCCGGCGCACCTTCGAGGAGCTACGCGACCTGCTGCGGCGCGAGGTGCTCGACAGCCAGTTCAAGGGGCTGCGCGACGCGCTGGCCAACCCCGACCCCCAGGCCATGGAACGGGTCCGGCGGATGATGGCCGACCTCAACGACATGCTCGACAGGGACGCCCGCGGGGAGCACACCCAAGCCGACTTCGACGCGTTCATGGGCGAGTACGCCGACCTGTTCCCCGAGCGGCCGCGCAACCTGGACGAACTGGTCGACATCCTGGCCCGCCGGGCCGCGGCCACCCAGCGGATGCTGGCCTCGATGACCCCGCGCCAGCGCGAGGAGCTGGGCAACCTCATCAACCAGACCCTCGACGAGGCCGGGCTGTCGGAGCAGATGCGCCGCCTCGGCGACGCGCTCGTCGCCCGCCGCCCCGACCTGGCATGGACCACGCCGGAGCGGCTCACCGGTGAGGAGCCGCTCGGCATGGGCGACGCGGTCACCGCGCTGGAGGAACTGGCCGACCTGACCCGGCTGGAGTCGGCCCTCCGCCAGGACTACCCGGGCGCCCGGCTGGACGACATCGACGAGGCGGCGGTGCGCCGCGCGCTCGGCCGGTCGGCCGTGGACGACCTGGAGGCGCTGCGGCGCGTCGAGCGGGAGCTGGAGGAGCAGGGCTACCTCCTGCGCCGCCGCGGCAAGCTGGAGCTCACCCCGAAGGCGGTGCGGCGGCTGGGCGAGACGGCGCTGCGCCGGGTGTTCGCCTCGCTCGACGCGGGGCGGCGCGGCGACCACGACCAGCGCGACGCGGGCTCGGCCGGCGAGCTGACCGGGTCGTCCCGGCCGTGGCGCTTCGGCGACGAGCAGCCCATCGACGTCGTGCGCACCCTGGTCAACGGCGTGCGCGGCGGCGGCCTGCGCCGCTCGCGGCCGGACGGCGAGGGCGCCGGGCGCCGGGACGGGCGCCGGGCCGGGCCCGCGTCGGCGGCGGTGCGGCTGTCGGTGGACGACTTCGAGGTGGCCGAGACGGAGCGGCGCAGCGCCGCGGCCGTCTGCCTGCTCGTCGACCTGTCGTACTCGATGGCGCTGCGCGGCACCTGGGCCGCGGCCAAGCAGACGGCGCTGGCCCTGCAGGCGCTGGTCGCCTCGAAGTTCCCGCAGGACGCCGTGCAGATCATCGGCTTCTCCAACTACGCCCGGGTGCTGCAGCCGGACGAGCTGGCGGGCCTCGACTGGGACATGGTCCAGGGCACCAACCTGCACCACGCCCTGCTGATCGCGGGCCGGCACCTCGACCGCCACCCCGACTTCGAGCCGGTCGTGCTGGTCGTGACCGACGGCGAGCCGACGGCGCACCTGCTGCGCAACGGCACGTCGGCGTTCGAGTGGCCGCCCTCGCGCGAGACGCTGGAGCTCACGCTCGCCGAGGTCGACAAGATGACGCGACGGCGGGCGACGCTCAACGTCTTCATGCTGGCTGCCGACGAGCGGCTGAAGGACTTCGTGGACGAGGTGGCACGCCGCAACGGCGGCCGGGTCTTCTCCCCCAGCGCCGACAGGCTCGGCGAGTACGTGGTCAGCGACTTCCTGCGGCTGCGCCGCGCCCGCTGACCACGCGGCCCGGCTCACGCGGCCCGATTTCGCGCGGCCGGGTCCAAGGGGCCGATTCACGCGGCCCGGGTCACGCCAGGCGGACGGGGCCGGGCCTAGGCTCGGGCTTCCACCAGGCGGACGTAGAAGTCGAGGGCGACGTCGAAGCCGTCGCGGCAGTTGCGGTGGGAGCGGTAGCAGGGCCGGAAGGCCGTGCTGGAGCCCACTCCGCCGCGGGCGTCGCGCAGCGCCTGCGGCACCCGCTCCGGCCGCGGCAGCAGCCCGCCGCCGAGGTAGCGGACGCCTGACAGCTCGGTGTGCCGGCCGCGTCCTCCGGAGACGAAGTGGCCGAGCCGCCACCCGCTCTCCTCGTCCCACACCAGCGCGCTGCCGTCGGACAGCAGGACGGTCGCGTCACGCGGATCGCAGGGGCCCTCCCACCAGTCGGCGACCTCGGGTCCGAGCACGTCCACGACGCGCCGCACGTAGCAGACCGGCTGCTGCAGCCACTCGTCGGAATACGGCTCGACGTGCCTGATGGCCACGGACGGCACCCCCTTGTGCCTCGCGGGTAAGCAAAACGGAACGATTGACAACCATACCCGCGCCGAACTTATTCCGAGACCAGAGCGTCTAGTCATTACGGACGATATTCACGTCCAGCACGGGGAAGGAGGCACTGTCATGATTGCCATGATTCTTCTGATCGCGCTGATGATCGTGGCCGTGACGGCCACGGAGCTCGTCCTGCACTGTGCCGCCCGGCGGAAGGAGAGTGTCGAGTCCCCGGCCGAGATCGCCGCCGACTAGTCTCAGCGGCATGTCCCTGCTTCTCTGGCTGCACATCGGGTTCGCGATCTTCACGATCGGGCCTCTCACCGCCGTGACCATGGCCGCGCCGCGCGCCATCCGCGCCAAGAACGTCGCCGTCCTCCAGAACATCCAGCGCACGACGCGCATCTACAGCATCGGCTCGCTGGGCGTGCTGGTGTTCGGCATCGCGCTGGGCGTGACCCTCGGCGGCGGCCTGCTGGGCAGGTGGCACATGACCGCGTCGATGACGCTGTTCATCGTCGCCATCGTGCTGCTCTTCCTCATCGACCGCGACCTGCGCGCCGCCGTCCGCGCCCTCACCAGCGAGAACGCGAACGACGACGCCAAGGTGCAGAACGGCAGGATCGCCGCCATCAGCGGACTGCTGGCCGTCATCTGGCTGGTGATCCTCGCTCTCATGATCTTCCCGAGCTGACGGGGGGTCAGCCCAGCGCCCGGGTGAGGTCGGCGAGCAGGTCGTCGACCGTCTCGATGCCGACCGACAGGCGCACCAGGTCGGCCGGCACCTCCAGCGGCGAGCCCGCCGCCGAGGCGTGGGTCATCCGGCCCGGGTGCTCGATCAGCGACTCGACGCCGCCGAGCGACTCGCCCAGCGTGAACAGCTCGGCGCGGTCGCACACCGCGACCGCCTCGGCCTCGCCCCCGGCCACGCGGAACGACACCATGCCCCCGAACCTCTTCATCTGCTTGGCCGCCACCTCGTGCCCGGCGTGCTCGGCGAGGCCCGGGTAGAGCACCTGGGTCACGCGGGGGTGGGCCAGCAGCAGGTCCACGACGCGCTCGGCGTTGTCGCAGTGGCGGTCCATCCGCACGCCGAGGGTCTTGAGCCCGCGCAGCGTCAGCCAGGCGTCGAACGGCCCGGCCACGGCGCCCATGGCGTTCTGGTGGTAGGCCAGCTCGTCGCCGAGCCCCCGGTCGGCCGCCACCAGGGCGCCGCCGACCACGTCGGAGTGGCCGCCGATGTACTTGGTCGTCGAGTGCACGACCACGTCGGCGCCGAGCGCGAGCGGCTGCTGCAGGTACGGCGAGGCGAAGGTGTTGTCGACGACCAGCAGCGCCCCGTTGTCGTGGGCGAGCTGCGCCAGGGCGGCGATGTCGGCGACGCCGAGCAGCGGGTTGGTGGGCGTCTCCACCCACACGATCCTCGTCTTCTGCGTCATCGCCGCGGCCACGGCGTCGAGGTCGCCGAGCGGCACCGGGTCGTAGTGCAGGTCCCAGCGCGCGTGCACCTTGGAGAACAGGCGGTAGGTGCCGCCGTAGGCGTCGTTCGGGATGATGACGTGGTCCTGCGGCTTGCACACGGTGCGCAGCAGGGTGTCCTCGGCCGCGAGGCCGGAGGCGAAGGCCAGCCCGCGCGCGCCGCCCTCGACGGCGGCGAGGGCCTCTTCGAGCGCGGTGCGGGTCGGGTTGGCGGAGCGGCTGTATTCGTATCCGGAACGCAGGCCGCCGACACCGTCCTGCTTGTAGGTGGACGTGGCGTAGATCGGCGGCACTACCGCGCCGGTCAGCGGGTCAGGCTCCTGACCTGCGTGGATCGCCAGGGTTTCGAAACCGTTGGTCATACGGCCACGGTAACGGAAGCGGCCCGCGACCCGTTCCCCAACGGATCGCGGGCCGACCGGGCGCGAGTCTCCCACCGCGCCCGCCGGGCCCGTGCCCCCTGTCAACGGCACGGGCCCGGATCTCTTCGGGCCGGACGTTTCCGCAGCTCAGGCGGCGCGGGGCGCGGGGCGCTCGTCGCGGACCCGGTCCGCCAGCCGCACCACGGCGCCAGAGGCGGCGCTCCGCGCGGTGCTCCCCCCGGCACCGGCCACGGCGTCGGCCACGGCGGCCTCGCGCGGCGCCCGCACCCGGGGGGCGTCGATGCGGCGCCCGCTGGCGCCCTCCGCCGGCTCCCCGTTGATGCGCGACAGCAGCACGGGGTCCGCCAGCGCGAGCAGCAGCCCGACGACCAGCCCGACACCCAGCAGCGTGAATCCGATGACCACCATGGCCGTTCCCCTTCCGACGTCTCCCAGCATCGGCGAGCGGCCCCGCCCCGCGCCTCCGCTGAAGGGCCGGTCCGCACCGGAAGCCCTCGGCCGATCGGTCGATCCGGCCCTTACGACTTCCGGCCTAGGCTGTGGCGCGTGGGGGAGTCCAAGCGCGTCGTCTACTGGATCCGCAGGCTGAGCGAGATCGCCATGCTCGGCTGGCTGAGCATGATGCTGCTGGTCGACATGGCCATCGCGGCCAACCTCGGCTGGCCGCAGTGGTGCGCGGCCGTCGCGGGCGTGGCGGGCATGGTGGCCGTGGTGCTGCGGCGTCGCTACCGGGTGCAGGGGTTCCTGGTCATGCTCGCGGTCTCGCTCGCCACCTCGCTGGTCCTCGCGCTGTCCTCCGTGAACGGGGTGCCCGGCTCGTCGGAGACGGGCTCGCTGCTCGTGCTCACCATCGGCGCGCTGCGCCACGTCCAGCCGGTACGGCGCGCCGCCGGGTTCGCCGTCGCGGCGCTGGCGGTCCTCATGGCCGAGGGGATCGGCCGCGACTACTACGGCAACGGCGTGGCCTTCTCGTTCATCCTGTTCGCCGGCTGGTCGATGGCCGCGGGCGTCGGCGGCTACCTGCGTTTCCAGCAGGAGCGCCGCAACGAGGCCGTCCACTCCGTACGGCGGGCCGAGCGCCTCGAACTGGCCCGCGAGCTGCACGACCTGGTGGCCCACCACATCACCGGCATCGTCGTGCAGGCCCAGGCGGCCCGCACGGTGGCGGAGCTGAAGCCCGAGGCCGTGGTCCCCGCCCTCGACGCGATCGCCACCGCCGGCGGCGACGCGCTCACCTCGATGCGGCGCCTGGTCACCGTGCTGCGGGCCGAGGAGCGGGCCGACCGCACGCCGGGCACGTCGCTGGCCGACCTGCGCCACCTGACCGAGCGGTTCGCGGAGACCGGGTCGCGCGTGGCCTTCGAGATCGCGCAGGGCATCGACGACACCACCCCGCCCCCCGAGGTGATGACGACGCTGCACCGGGTGCTGCAGGAGTCGCTGACCAACGTGCGCAAGCACGCGCCGGGCACGGCGTGGGTGGAGGCGTCCCTGCGGCGGTCCGACCGGTCGGTGGTGCTGCGGGTGCGCAACTACGGCTCGGCGCCCGACCCGCGGGTGTCACGGCTGGGCGGCGGTTTCGGGCTGGTCGGGATGGCCGAGCGGGTGGAGGCGCTCGGCGGCCGCCTGTACGCGGGCCCGTCCCCCGAAGGCGCCTGGGAAGTGGTCGCCGAGTTCCCGCTCGCCTGAGGCGTACGCCCGCTCCCAGGCGGCCTCGCCGATCGCGCCGCGAACGCGGGCGGTGATCCGCTCGACGTCGAAGCTCTCCCCGGCGGCCAGCGGCGTGCCCACCGCCCGCCGGACCGCCGCCGCCGCGCCGAGCAGCCGGGCCGCCTCGGCGTGCTCGCCCGCCAGCGACACCGCGCCGGCCAGCCCCTCCAGCGCCAGCGCGATGCCCCGCGGGTCGCCGGTGGCCAGCGCCGCCTCGTGGCCCGCCCGCTGCCTGGCCAGCGCCGTCGCGGCGTCGCCCCGCTGCTCGGCGGCGAAGCCCAGCTCGGCCATGACGAGCGCGATGCCGGACGTCCCGCGCACCTCGCGCAGCCAGCCGAGCCAGGGCGTCAGGAGCGCCTCGGCGCGCTCGGTGTCACCCTGCCGCCGGGCGCTCAGGGCCAGACCGAGCACGGCGTGCTCCTCCGCCGACTTGTACGACTGCGCCACGGCCAGCCGGCGGGCCCGCTCGTGGTAGTCGTCGGCCGTGACGTAGTCGCCCGCCAGCAGCGCGGTGCGGCCCAGGCCGGACAGCTTGAACGCCGTCTCGAAGCCGAGCCGTTCGGCCAGGCGGAGCTCCTCCTGGCGCAGCCGCGCCGCCTCGGCGTAGTCGCCGCGCATCTCGGCCAGCCGGTCGAGGCTGTCCATCGCCTCCAGCCGGCCCCAGGCGTCGCCCAGCTCGGTGAACAGGGCGAGGCTGCGCTCGGCGTCGCGCCGCATGGCCGCGAGGTCGCCGTGGAAGAGCCGGAGCCGGGCGCGCTGGGCCAGCGCCGCGGCGGTCCCCCACCGGTCGCCCAGCCGCTCGAACACGGTCAGCGCCCCGTTCACCGCCGCCTCGTGCGCCTCGTGGTCGCCGTACGCCCACCGGACGTGCGTCAGGAACCAGCCGGCCAGCGCGCGGCCCGGCTCGTCGAGGTCGGCGTGGTGGACGAGCGGCGGCCGCTCGCCGGTGAGCGCGGTCATCCCGGCCAGCCAGACCGACGCCGTGGCCGCCTCGGCCGGCGGCCCGCCGTGGGCCAGGGCGGCCGTCAGCGCCCTGCGCGCCTCCCCCAGCCTGCCGCGCAGGTACCAGTACCAGGCCAGGGCGTTGGCCAGGCGCAGCGGCTCGGGACCGGCCAGGGCGAGGCGCAGGTTGGCGGCTTCGGCGTCGAGCCGCCGCAGCCATGCGAGCTGGCCGGGGCCGCGCAGGTCGGCCCGTTCGGCCAGCTCGGTGTAGTGGCGCGCGTGCCGTTCCCTGATCGTCTCCTGCTCCCCGGCCTCGGCGAGCCGTTCGGCGCAGTAGGCGGCCACCGACTCCAGCAGCCGGTATCTCGGCCCGGGCGCCACCACGACCAGCGACCGGTCCACCAGCCTGGCCACCGTCTCGAAGACGTCCACACCCGGCTCGGCGCACACCTCCTCGGCCGCCTCCAGCGTGCAGCCGTCGGCGTGCGCGGCCAGCCGCCGCAGCACGACCCGCTCCGGGTCGGTGAGCAGGCCCCAGCTCCAGTCGATCGTCGCCCGGAGCGTGCGCTGCCGGGGCGGGGCGTCGCGCGCGCCGGCGTTGAGCAGCCTGAACCGGTCGTCGAGCCGTTCGGCGAGCCCGCGCACGCCGAGGGCGCGCACCCGCGTGGCGGCCAGCTCCAGGGCGAGCGGGATGCCGTCCAGGCGGCGGACGACGGTCGCGACGTGCTCGTCCGCCCCGATCCCGGCCCGCGTGGTGAACAGCCGGACCGCCTCGGGCTCGGCCAGCGGGGCCACGGGCAGCACATGCTCGCCGGTGACGCCCAGCGGCTCCTGGCTGGTGGCCAGCACCCGCAGGTGCGGGGCGGCCCGCAGCAGCGGGGTGACCAGCGCGGCCGTCTCCTCGACCAGGTGCTCGCAGTTGTCGAGGACGAGCAGCATGCGGCGCTCGGCCAGGGCGGCGGCCAGCCTCGGCGGCAACGGGCCGGCCCCGTCGTCGCGGACGCCCAGGACGGCCGCCACGGCCTGCGCCGCCTCGCAGCCCCCGGCCAGTTCCACGAGCCACACCCCGTCGGGGAACCCCTCCCCCGGGCCCCCGGAGCCGTCCAGGGCCGCGCGGGCGGCCTCCAGGGCCAGGCTGGTCTTGCCCACGCCGCCCGGGCCCGTGAGCGTGACCAGGCGCGCCGAGGCGAGCAGCTCGCGGAGCGTGGCCAGCTCCTCCTGCCGCCCGACGAGGGCGCTGAGGGCCGCGGGCAGGTTGGCGGGCGCGGGGCGCCGGCCGGCGAGCCCGGGGTCGTGGCGCAGGACGGCCGCGTGCAGCGCGGCCAGCTCCGGCGACGGGTCCACCCCCAGCTCCTCGGCCAGCCGCTCGCGCAGCGCGGTGTAGACCGCCAGCGCCTCGCCCTGCCGGCCGCCCCGGTAGAGGGCCTTCATGTGGAGCCCGTGCAGCCGTTCGCGCAGCGGGTGCGCCGCCACGAGGCCGGCCAGGTCGACGTCCTCGCCGAGCGCGAGCCGCAGCTCCGCCTGCTCTTCGAGGGCGTCCAGCCGCGCCTGCTCCAGACGCGTCCGCTCGGCGCGGGCGAAGTCGGCGTCGGCGAAATCGGCGAAGGCGGGGCCGCGCCACAGCGCCAGCGCCTCGTCGAGCCGGGCCATCCGCTCGCGCGGGTCGCCCGATCGCCGGGCGAGCAGCTCGTCGAAGCGGCGGGCGTCGGACCAGTGGTCCGCCAGCCGGTAGCCGGCCGGGCCGTGCGCGACCAGGGCGGGGTCGCCGAGGGCGCGGCGGAGCTGGGAGACGCGCGCCTGCAGGGTGCCCAGGGGGTTGCGCGAGGGCCGTCCGCCCCACAGGTCGTCGATCAGCCGGTCGGCCGGGACCGGGCCGCCCCCGTGCGCGAGGAGGTCGGCCAGCAGCGCGCGGACCTTCGGCTCGCCGACCGGGACGGGATCTCCGTCATCCGTCCGCACCTCCAGCGGGCCGAGCACTCCGAATCGCACCACACCACGACCAACCCGTAGCGGGTCCGCAGAATTTCCGTAGCGGCCGGCCGGAAGGTGGAGCCATGACGGATGTGACAGTGATCGGCCTGGGGCCGATGGGTGCGACGATGGCCGAGACGTTCCTCAAGGCCGGACATGACGTGACCGTGTGGAACCGCACGGCGAGCAAGGCCGAGCCGCTCGTGGCGAAGGGGGCCGCGCTCGCCGCCACGCCCGTCGGGCCGAGCGAGCTGCTGGTGGTCAGCCAGATCGGCTACCAGGCGATGTACGACAGCTTCGGCGAGCTGCGCCTCGACGGCAAGGTGGTCGTCAACCTCAGCTCCGGCACGCCCGAGGAGCTGCGCGCGGCGGCCCGCTGGGTGGCCGGGCGGGGCGGCGTGCTCGTCACCGGCGGGATCATGGTGCCGCCGCCGGGCATCGGACAGCCGGGCGCCTACACCTTCTACAGCGGCCCTCAAGAGGTCGTGGAGCGGCACGCCGAGACGCTGAAGGCGCTGTCGGAGGTCCACTACATGGGCGCCGACGAGGGCCTGGCGATGCTCTACTACCAGGCCCAGCTGCTGGTCTTCTGGTCCAGCCTCACCAGCTACATGCACGCCGTGGCGCTGCTCGGCACCGCCGGGGTCAAGCCGACGACGTTCATGCCGTACGCCCAGGAGACGTTCGCCGGGCTCGGCGGCGACGGCCCGATGGGCTTCGCCAAGATCCTGGCCGAGGAGTTCGAGGCCGGGGTCTACCCGGGTGACCTCAACACCCTGCACATGCAGGCCGTCGGGCTGGGCCACGCCGTGCACGCGCTCGCGGACGCCGGGCTGGAGACCACCGTGCCGGGCGCGCTCAAGGCGCTGTTCGAGCGCGCCGACGCCGAGGGGCGCGGCCAGGAGGGGCTCGGCACGGTGATCGAGTCGATCAGGAAGCCCTGACCCGCGTCACCGCCCCTCCAGCAGCGGCCCCGCCGGGTCGTGCGTGACGCCCTTGCGACGGGCGGCGATGCCCGACAGCGCCTCCAGGGCCACCCGGTTGGCCAGGTAGGCGGTGATGTCGGCGTGGTCGTACGGCGGGGCGACCTCCACGATGTCGATGCCGACCACCGGGAGCTCCAGGCAGATCCGGCGCACCGAGTCGAGGAGCTGGCGGGCGGACAACCCGCCGGGCTCCGGGGTGCCGGTGCCCGGGGCGTGCCCGGGGTCGCAGACGTCCACGTCGACGGACAGGAAGACGCCCTCGCACCCGTCGGTGGCGAGGGCGAACGCCTCGTCCAGGCAGTCGTCGAGGCCCCGCCTGCCGATCTCGGTCATCTCGAACGACCGCATGTCCTGGGCGGCCATCCACGCGAGGGTCTCCGGCCCCGGCCAGTAGCCGCGCAGGCCGATCTGCAGGAACCGGTCACCGCGCAGCGCGCCGGACTCGATCAGCCTGCGCATCGGCTGGCCGTGCCCGTACAGGGAGCCGAACTCGATGTGGCCGGTGTCGGCGTGCGCGTCGAAGTGCAGCATCGACACGTTGCCGTAGCCGTGGTGGCGCGCCACGCCCGTCGCGTCGGGCAGCGCGATCGTGTGGTCGCCGCCCAGGACCAGCGGCACGGCGCCCGACGACGCCACCGCGTGGACGGCCTCCTCCAGCGCGCCGATGGAGCGTTCGACGTCGCCGGAGTACATCTCCACGTCGCCCGCGTCGACCACGCGGATGTCGCGCAGCGCGTCGACCCGCAGCGCCAGGTGCGGGCGGGAGCCGTCCTGCGGCAGGTAGCAGGTCTGGCGGATCGCCGTCGGCCCGAACCGCGCGCCGGGCCGGTGCGACGTGCCGCCGTCGAACGGCGCGCCGACGATGACCACGTCGGCGCCGGCATAGGACGCCGGGTCGTCCAGGTCGCACCGGTCCACCCCGAGGAAGGTGATGTCGGGGCCGAACTGCGCTCCGTAGCGTGTCATCGAGGGCTCCCGTCCGGGCCGGGCTAGTGGTTGGCCAGGAAGCCGAGCAGGTCCTGCCGGGTGATCATCCCGGCGGGCTTGCCGTCCTCCAGCACCACCGCCGCGTCGGCCTTCTCCAGCGCCTCCACCGCGCGGGCCACCGGCTCGCCGCTGCCGATCGTCGGCAGGGGCGGCGACATGTGGTCGGCGATCGGGTCGTCGGACGACAGCTTGCCGTGGTAGAGCGCCTCCAGCAGGTCACGCTCGACGATCGAGCCGACCACTTCGGCGGCCATGACCGGCGGCTCCTCCTTCATCACGGGGAGCTGCGACACCGAGTACTCGCGCATGATCGAGATGGCGGTGCCGACCGACTCGTGCGGGTGGGCGTGCACGAACTCGGGCAGCCCGGCGCCCTTGCGCGCCAGCACGTCGCCGACCAGGCCCTCCTCGGAGGACTCGGTGAGGAAGCCGTAGTCGGCCATCCAGTCGTCGTTGAAGATCTTCGACAGGTAGCCGCGGCCGCCGTCGGGCAGCAGCACCACGACCACGTCGTCGGGCCCGGCCTGGGCCGCCACCCGCAGCGCGGCCACCACGGCCATGCCGCACGAGCCGCCCACGAGCAGCCCCTCCTCGCGGGCGAGGCGGCGGGTCATGGTGAAGGAGTCCTTGTCGGACACCGCGATGATCTCGTCGCAGATCGTGGTGTCGTACGTGGCCGGCCAGATGTCCTCGCCGACCCCCTCCACCAGGTAGGGCCTGCCGGTGCCGCCCGAGTAGACCGAGCCCTCCGGGTCGGCTCCGATGATCTTCACCCGGCCGCCGGAGACCTCCTTGAGGTAGCGGCCGGTGCCGCTGATCGTGCCGCCGGTGCCGATGCCCGCGACGAAGTGGGTGATGCGGCCCTCAGTCTGCTCCCACAGCTCGGGCCCCGTCGAGTGGTAGTGGGACTCGGGGTTGTCGACGTTGGAGTACTGGTCGGGCTTCCAGGCGTTGGGGATCTCCCGGGCCAGCCGGTCGGAGACCGAGTAGTAGGACTCGGGGTGGTCGGGCGCCACCGCGGTCGGGCAGACGACCACGTCGGCGCCGTACGCGCGGAGCACGGAGATCTTGTCCTGGGCGACCTTGTCGGGCACCACGAAGACGCAGCGGTAGCCCTTCTGCTGGGCCACGATGGCCAGGCCGACCCCGGTGTTGCCGGACGTCGGCTCGACGATGACGCCGCCGGGGCGCAGCTTGCCGGACGCCTCGGCCGCCTCGATCATGCGGACGGCGATGCGGTCCTTCACCGAGCCGCCGGGGTTGAAGTACTCGACCTTGGCGAGCACCTGGGCGGGCACTTCCGCCGAAACCTTGTGCAGCCTGACGAGCGGAGTGTTGCCCATGAGCTCGACCAGGGAATCATGTACGCGCACCGAGGTGTTCACCTTCTTTGCCAAAGCTTGGTCAGCTAGCTCGACGCCGAGGGCCGATGGGGGTGGCGGGCGCTCGGCTAGTTTCTTCAAGCAAACGCTACCGCCGAGTTCGCACGAGGGGGGCATCGCATGGTCTGGGCGCCGGGCGCGGCGCGCGCCGCCCGCAGGATCGCCATCGCGGCGGCGCTGGGCGGCGGCGGCCTGACGGCCCTGGGGGCCACGGCGTACGGGCTGCTCATCGTCGAGAGCCTGGTCGCCCGCAAGGTGATCGGGCAGCCGCACGGCCTCGACGGCCCGCCGTCCGACGGCGTGTACGGCGACTTCCCCGGCGAGCCGCTGACCCTGGTCATGCTGGGCGACTCCACCTCCGTCGGCCTGGGCGCGAGCGCGCCCGACCGGACGCCCGCCGTGCTGATCGCCAACGGCCTGGCGGCTCTCGCCGAGCGCCCGGTGCGGCTGCGCGTCCTCGGCCGGTCGGGGGCGGCCTCGGCCGAGCTGGGCGAGCAGGTGGACCAGGCGCTGCCGATGCGGCCCGACGTGGCCGTCATCTTCGTCGGCGCGAACGACGTGGTCACCCAGACCCCGCCGGCGGCGGCGGTGCGCCACCTGGTCAAGGCGGTGCGCCGGTTGCGCGAGGCGGGCGCGGAGGTGGTGGTCGGCACGTGTCCCGACCTGGGCACGGTGCGGCCCATCGCCCAGCCGCTGCGCTGGGTCACCCGGCGCTGGAGCCGCCAGCTCGCCGCGGCCCAGACGGTCGCGGTGGTCGACGCGGGCGGCCGGACGGTCGCCTTCGCCGACCTTCTCGGGCCCGAATTCGACACAAACCCCGCAGAGATGTTCGGACCGGATCGTTTCCATCCATCTGACCGAGGTTACGCACAGGCCGCTTACGCGGTGCTACCTTCTGTATGCACTGCGTTGGGGTTGTGGCCCGAGCCGCGTCCTGGGCGTGGCGAAGGACTGCAACCGATTTACCTTGCGGCGGCCGCGGCCGCGGAGGAGTCCGGCACCGAGGTCTCCGCGACCCGGGTCGCGGGGCAGGCGACGGGCCCCTACGGCAGGTGGGTGACGTTGTTCCGCCGGCGGCCGGGGCCGATGCTCAACGACGCCTGACGCCGGTCACCCTCCGCTCCGAGGCCGTCACTCCTCGTCCTGTTTGGAGTGGATTGACCGTGCTCCGGCCCCTCACGAAACCCGCCCCCGCCCTGGCCACGGCGCTGGCGCTGACCACCGCGCTCACCACCACGCTGACCGGCTGCTCGGGCAGCGACGCGGCCACGGCCGCCTTCCCCGCCTGGCACAACTCCGAGGTCAACGTCGTCAGCAGGATGGTCGCCGGGGGCGGGGTCGTCACGGCCACGTCCATGAAGCCCGGCGGCACGCTCGAGACCGTCGCCCTCGACCTCGCCACCGGCCGCCGGCTGTGGGCGCACCCGGCCACGATGGCGGGCCGGCTGCCCGGCATGGGCGTCTCGGCCCCCGCGCTGACCGAGCCGCCCGGCAAGGGCGCCGTCGTCGTGGCGCTCGACCCGGCCAGGACCGGCCGCTGGAACGCCACGGTCGTCGCCCGCGACGCCCGCACCGGCCGCCGGCTGTGGACCCGGCCGGCGCACTCCACCTTCGGCCCGCAGAGCTGCGGCCCGTACGTCTGCCTGTCGGAGCACACCGCGCTGTCGTCGGCGCGGGTGGTGGTGCTCGACCCGGCCACCGGCAAGCTCCTGTGGAAGCTGCCCGGCCTGGCCGAGGTCGAGTGGTCCGACGGCGAGCGGGTGCTCATGCTGCGTCTGGCGGCCTCGCCCACCGTCGAGTCGTACGAGCTCAAGACGGGCAAGCTGCAGTGGCAGCAGCCCATCGAGCAGGCCCTCGGCCCCGGCATCGACCTGTCGGGCGGCTGGGCGTTCGGCGCCGCCGGCTCCGATCTGGTCGGCTACCTCGCCCCCTACACCGATCCCCGTACGAAGAAGCTGACCACGTTCGGCCTGTTCTCCATCAAGATCGCCGACGGCACGGTCAACTGGATGCGGCCCTCGGTTGTGCGCGTCTACCCGAGCGGCAACCCCGGCTTCGCCCCCGTCGTGCGGCCGGTGGACCAGCAGGGCGCCTATGGCGGCTTCGCCCGGCTCGACTCCGGCACCGGGCGGGTGATCGGCCAGATCCCGGCCGCGTCGGTGCCCGGTTCGGGGTGGTGGCTCGCCTTCCCCGACCGCATGGACAAGCTGGGCTTCCTCAAGCACGCCGCCAAGGGATCGGTGTTCGACCTGACCACCGGCCAGGCGGTGCCCGTGGAGGAGCAGCGCGGCTGGTCCTTCTGCGTGACCGACCCCAAGCCGCTCCCGCTGAAGGGACAGGCGCCGGGCTTCTACTCGGTGGCCGCCGTGTGCGAGTACGACCTGGCGACGGGCCGGCGGGTGGCGGGCTCGCCGACGCCGCCCTCGTGGTTCACCGGCAGCCAGGACGGCTGGCGGCTGTGGCGTGACGAGAAGGGGGGCGCCCACGCCGTCAACGACAGCACGGCCGAGGCGCCGGGCATGTACGGCTGACCGAGGGTGGCGGGCCGGGCGACAGCGCGGAGACAACGTGGCGACGGGGCGACGGGACGGCCGGGCAGCACTGAAATATAGTTCTGTTAAGTGCTGACAGAGGAGGGGCAGATGCCCGAGGCAGTCATCGTCGCCACCGCCCGATCGCCGATCGGGCGCGCCTTCAAGGGTTCGCTCAAGGAGCTGCGCGCGGACGACCTGACCGTACGGATGATCAGGGCCGCGCTGGACAAGGTGCCCCAGCTCGACCCCACGACCATCGACGACATCATGCTGGGCTGCGGCCTGCCCGGCGGCGAGCAGGGCTTCAACATGGCCCGCGTGGTGTCGGTGATGCTGGGCCTGGACGGCGTTCCGGGCACCACGATCACCCGCTACTGCTCCTCGTCGCTGCAGACCACGCGGATGGCCTTCCACGCCATCAAGGCGGGCGAGGGCGACGTGTTCGTCTCGGCCGGCGTGGAGATGGTCTCCCGGTTCACCAAGGGCAACTCCGACTCGCTGCCGGAGACCCAGAACCCCTCCTTCGACGAGGCGGTGGCCCGCACCAAGCAGTTCGCCGAGGGCGGCCGTGACTGGCACGACCCGCGCGAGGACGACACGCTGCCCGACGTCTACATCGCCATGGGCCAGACCGCCGAGAACGTCGCCCGGCTCAGGGGCGTCAGCCGCCAGGAGCAGGACGAGTTCGGCGTGCGCTCGCAGAACCTCGCCGAGAAGGCCATCGCCGACGGTTTCTGGCAGAAGGACATCACCCCGGTGACGCTGCCCGACGGCACGGTGGTGAGCCAGGACGACGGCCCCCGGGCCGGCACGACGTACGAGGCGGTGGCCGGGCTCAAGCCCGTCTTCCGCCCCGACGGCACGGTCACGGCCGGCAACTGCTGCCCGCTCAACGACGGGGCCGCGGCCGTCGTCGTGATGAGCGACGTGCGGGCGGCCGAGCTGGGCATCACCCCGCTCGCCCGGATCGTCTCCACCGGAGTCACCGGCCTGTCCCCCGAGATCATGGGGCTGGGCCCGGTCGAGGCCTCCCGGCAGGCGCTCGCCCGGGCCGGGATGGCGATCGAGGACGTCGACCTGGTCGAGATCAACGAGGCGTTCGCCGCCCAGGTCATCCCGTCGTACCGGGAGCTGGGCATCGACCTCGACCGGCTGAACGTCAACGGCGGGGCGATCGCCGTGGGGCACCCGTTCGGCATGACCGGGGCCCGCATCACGTCCACGCTGATCAACAGCCTCCAGCACCACGACAAGTCCATCGGTCTGGAGACCATGTGCGTGGGCGGCGGCCAGGGCATGGCGATGATCCTGGAGCGCCTCAGCTGACGTTCGCCTGACCGGGCGCCGCGCGGACGTGCCGCGCCCGGTCGGCGCCGGCGGGGTCAGCCGTGGACGTCGGGGCCGGCCCGGTGCGGGGCGATGCGGATGACGACCCGGCGCTCGCGCACCATGGCCGCCCGGTAGTCGTCCCAGTCGGGATGCTCGCCCGAGATGTCGCGGTAGTAGGAGACCAGGTGGTCCATCGCCTCGGGCAGCGCGACGACCTCCGCCGTGCCGTCCACCTGCACCCAGTCGCCGAAGAAGGCGTCCGTGAAGGCGCAGACGGACACCTGCGGGTCGCGGCGGGCGTTCCGTGTCTTGACCGCCGTCTCCCTGCTGCTGACCACCAGGAACCCCTCCGCGTCCACGCCCACCACCACCGGCGACATCTGCGGCCGGCCGTCGGCGTGCCGGGTCAGCAGGACCGCGTGGTGGCTGCCGCGGAGGAACTCTCTCGCTCTGTCCAGATCCATGGCCCCATGATGACGCGCCCGTGCCGGAGCACGGGCGCGTGGGCAGGGCGGGCTCTAGATGAAGCCCATGCGGTTGCGGCGGTGCCGCTCGTGCTCGTGGACGATCGCGGCGGCGTAGCCGTGGGTCAGCCCGTGCTCGTCGGCGAGCCAGTTGGCCCGCTCGTCACATCGCAGGAAGCTTGGGCCGTTGTCGATGGCTTGGAACCACTCGGGGAGTTCGCGTCCCGTTATCGCCGGGACCCTTGCGATCAGTTTGGTCTGCGTCTCCGGTGAGTGGTTCAAGGACATGGGCACCTCCACGGAATAAGGTCCTTTGCTTGACACTGCAACACCTCATCCGGAATCGCAACCCCCAACTCGCCACCAATTCGTTACGAACTGTTGATCTCCCGGCAAGCAGAAGGGCCCCGCCGGGTCGGCGGGGCCCTGCGCAGCAGCGGGGCGACGTGCCCGGTCAGTCGCTGCTGGTGAAGTAGCTGATGAAGCGCAGCACCTCGATGTAGATCCACACGAGGGTGAGCGTGAGCCCGAAGACGCACTGCCAGGCGAACTTCTCCGGAGCGCCCTGCTTGACGCCCTGCTCGATCGCGTCGAAGTCGAGGAGCAGGAAGAAGCACCCGATCAGGATCATCGCGATGCTGAAGACCCAGCCGATCGGGGAGTCGGTCCGCAGGCCGAGCCCACCGGGGACGAAGAAGCCGAGGATCAGGTTGACCAGGACGAGGCCCAGTGCCGCGATGGCGGCGCCCATCACGTACTTGACCATCTTGGACGTGACCCGCACGATCCGCAGTGAGTAGACGGTCAGCATCGCGCCGAAGGCGAAGGCCGTGCCCAGCACCGCCTGGAGCACGATGTTGTTGCCGAACATCGACTGGAACAGGGAGCTGAGCGCCCCCAGGAACACACCCTCGAAGACCGCGTAGGCGAGGATGAGCGCGGGGTTGGTGCTCTGCTTGAACGACGCGACCAGGCCGAGGACCAGCGCGACGAGGGCCGAGCCGACGGCCACCGCCATGGGGACCTCGAAGTACCACGCGGCGGCGGCGGCCGCGACGAGCGCGCCGAGGGTGATGAACCCGCGGACCACGACATCGTCGAGCGTCATCGTCCGGTATGCCGGCTGGGCCGGGGGTGCGTACGACGGGCTGTCGTACATGCGCTGCAGCTGGTCAGGCGTGGGGGCGGGCGCTCCCCAACCACCGGACTGCTGCCGCGACCTGCTGAAAACGGGGTTCTTGCTCTCCATCGCTGCCTCCTGTGGCCGAGCCTATTGGACCGGTCACCGCCTAGGTCAACTCGCGCCCAGATCTATGTAGGTTCGAGACGTCATCGCGAGCACAACGAACGTGACACCAGGGAAGTTCCCGGCGTCAGCGGCGTCGAAAACAGGGTCCATTTCCGAGGGTGGACGTGCGTGCCCCCGGCGGGATTCGAACCCGCACGTCAACCCTTTTAAGGGGTTTGCCTCTGCCATTGGGCTACGGGGGCGCCGCAATCATACGAAACGGACCATGCTCCCGAGGAGCACAACTTCGCATCATGCGTCACAACTGTGAAGCCTGCGATGAAGTGATAGGGCTCCTGGCACTCTGTCCAGGGACAACGCCCTTGGTCCCGATGGTGCTGAAAGGACCGGGGTTCGGAGGCATCGGCTTCGATGGTGACGGGATCTTGCGTTTCTGGCAACCGCTTATGTGTAGTACGTCGCGTTTTCCCTGCTCGGACGACTGCAGGTAACGGAGCGTACCCGCGCGGTTTTCACCGGGCCTTCACAGCATGTGAGTTTCCACACGACGCAAAGTGATTTCGCTGTCAAGACCGGCGCCCACGGCGGCGAGCCGGGCCGCCAGGCCCGCCACGTCCACCTCGGCCGGCAGCTCCACGTCGGCGATCAGCACGTACAGGCGGCCGGTCAGCCGGCTGCTCATGCCGGTGATGTGGCCGCCGACCCCGGCGAGCTCGGCGCTGATCGCGGCGAGGATGCCCGGCCGGTCCGGCCCGTGGACGGTCAGCACGTGGCCGCGCCCGGTGGGCGGGGAGCCGAAGTGCCGGCGCGCGTCGACGGCCGAGGCCGTCACCACCAGGTCGGGAGCGCTCACCCGCCGCAGCAGGTCCTCCGGGCTGAGGTCGCCCGACACCAGTAACATCATCGCGACGTGCCCGCCGAGCAGCGTCATCGTCGAGTCCTGGATGTTCGCCCCGCACCCGGCGAGCGAACCGGTGACCGCGGCGATGACGCCGGGCCGGTCGACGCCGAGCACGGTCACCGCTGAGAGCCCCACCCGTGGATCCCCTCTCGTCCGAAGATCGCGGGCACCGGAACGCCCCGGCGCGAGGGCACCGGGGCGCTGCTGAGCCGCCACAGAGCCGGGCTAGCGGCGTGTCGTCGCCACGGCGGCCCTGAAGCCGTCACGCGGGTGTTCGACCTCGCCGAGCGAGATCGTCTCCCGCTTGAAGAACAGCGCGAGGGTCCAGTCGACGACGACACGGACCTTCCGGTTGAGCGTCGGCACCCGCGACAGATGGTAGGTCCGGTGCATGAACCACGCAGGGAATCCGCGAAGCTTGACGCCGTAGACGTTGGCCACGCCCTGGTGCAGGCCGAGTCCGGCGACCGATCCGACATACTTGTGGCGGTAGTCGACCAGTTGCTCACCGCGCAGGTGGCGGACGATGTTGTCGGCGAGCACCTTGGCCTGGCGCACCGCGTGCTGCGCGTTGGGCGCGCAGTACTGGCCCGGGTTGGTCACGTCGGGCACGCCCGCGATGTCACCGGCGGCGAAGGCGCCCTTGACGCCCGCGACGGTCAGCGCCGCCGTGGTCTTGACCCGGCCGCGCTCGTCGAGCGGCAGGTCGGTGGAGTTGACGATCGTGCTGGGCTTGACGCCGGCCGTCCAGACCAGGGTGTCGGCGTCGAACTCCGTGCCGTCGGAGAGCACGACGTGGCCGCCGACGCAGGACTCCAGGCGCGTCTCCAGCTTGACCTCGATGCCGCGCTCGCGGAGTTGCTCCAGCGTCCACTTGCCCATCTCCGGGCCGACCTCGGGCAGCACCCGGTCGGTGGCCTCGACGAGCACCCAGCGCAGGTCGGACGGCTCGATGTTGCGGTAGTAGCGCGTGGAGTCCTTGGCCATGTCCTCCAGCTCGGCCAGCGCCTCGACGCCCGCGAACCCGGCGCCCACGACCACGAACGTCAGCGCGCGGCGGCGCACCTCGGGGTCCTCGGTGGACTCGGCCACGTCGAGCAGGTGCAGGACGCGGTTGCGCAGCGCGATGGCCTCGCCCACGGTCTTGAAGCCGATGCCGATGTCGGTGAGGCCGGGGATCGGCAGCGTGCGCGAGATCGAGCCCGCGGCCATGACGAGAACGTCGTAGGCGAGCTCGCGCTCCTCGCCCTCGGCCGGCTGGAAGGTGACGGTCCGCTCGCCGTGGTGGACCTTGGTGACGTGGCCGTTGAGGATCTCCACCTTGGGCAGCACCCGGCGCAGCGGCGCGACGAGATGCCGAGGTGACAGGTTGCCGGCGGCCGCCTCGGGGAGGAACGGCTGGTAGGTCATGTAGGACTGGGGGTCGATGATCGTGATGCTGACGGAGCCGTCGCGCAGCTCGCGGCGGAGGGTCTTCTGGAGTCGGAGTGCGGTGTAGAGGCCGACGTAGCCGCCGCCCACGATCACAATGCGCTTGTTCATCTGAGGCCCATCCTCGTTTGTGAAAGCATTCACAAGCTTACGTCCCGGCGGGATGGAACTCCACTGCGTGATGAATGCGATTCATCACACCATGAGGTGAGCCGCCCTGGTGAAGACGTCGTCGAGCATCGCGGCGGTCACCCGGCCGGTGAAGGTGTTCTGCTGGCTCGGGTGGTAGCAGCCGAGCAGGGTGACGGGCGTGTCCCCGTACGAGAGGACGACCTCGGCGCCGTGGCCGAACGGCGGGCGGCTGCGCGGCAGGGCGTATCCCGCCTCCCTCAACGCCGGCCACAGGGCCTGCCAGGCGTAGCCCCCGAGCGCGACGACGACCCGGACCGACGGGGCGACCAGCGCGACCTCGCGGGCCAGCCACGGGAAGCAGGCCGCCTTCTCGTCGGGGGCGGGCTTGTTGGCGGGCGGCGCGCAGCGCACCGAGGCCACCATCCGGGCGCCGACGAGCCGCTGCCCGTCTCCGGCGTGCGTGCTGGTCTCCTGGGCGGCCAGGCCGCAGCGGTGCAGCGAGGCGAACAGCCAGTCGCCGCTGCGGTCACCGGTGAAGATGCGGCCCGTCCGGTTGCCGCCGTGGGCGGCCGGGGCGAGGCCCGCGACGAGCAGGCGCGGGCGCTCGTCGCCCCAGCCGGGGACCGGGCGGCCCCAGTAGGTCTCGTCCGCGAACGCGCGCCGCCTCACCTGGGCGACCTCCTCGCGCCAGGCCACCAGGCGGGGACAGGCGCGGCAGACCGACTGCCGCGCGGTGAGCTCCGCGAGGGTGTGACTGGTGGCCGCGAGGCGGCGCACGTCCGCGGGGTCGTGGGCGACCGGCGTCTCGTCGGTCGCCGGGTCCTCGGGCCAGCCGGTGCCGGGGGGAACGAAGCTCATGCCTTCGATGGTGCCCGATCCGCGGCCCGGCACCGGCCTGCGACCCGTCAGCGGGACGGCTTCGGAGACGGCCTGCCGGGCGACTCGCGGAACGACTCGGGCGAGAGCTCGGGAGACGTCTCCGGAGACGACTCTGGGGACGGCGCCTCGCTGGCGACGGCGGTGGGCACGGGCACCTGCGAGGGTCCGGCCGTCGCCGCCGGGTCGGCCGTCGGGCACGGCGGGCCCTGGGTGCCGCCGGACTCGGGCGAGGCGTGCTCGACCAGGGGCAGCGGGTAGCGGGTAGCGGTTGAGTATCGGCTCGCCGCACGCCCGGTTCACCGTGTAGCCGTGCGCCTCCGGGTCGGTGGTGAGCGGCCGGCCGTTCTGGTCGTAGAGGTAGACGTCGGTCAGCGGGGTGCCGTCCTTGGCGTACGGCTTGATGTTTTGAACTCCTCCCCGGCCTGAAGTGAAGGCCCGAGATTCTCCCGTCGCGTCGTGGTCAAGCGGCGCGCGGGGGTTGACGCTTCGCAGACCGGGTAGCCCCGAGGTCTCCACGTCCTGACACCGGCGTTCCGTCGGCGTTTGCGATGTTGATGGCCGCGTTGGTATCCGCGTGGCCGATCCAGCCGCAGGCCGGGTTCTTGCAGGCGAACACCGCTCGGGTTTCCCGGTTGGCCGCCTCGCGGCGCCCGCACCGGTGGCAGGTCTGCGAGGTTCCCGGCGCGCAGACCTTCACAACCCGCCCGCCCCGATCCCAGCTCTTGTATTCCAGCAGGGTGACGGTCCGGCCCCAGGCTTGCTCGCTGATCGCCCGATTCAGCCCGGCTTTGGCCGCAACGTTCTTACCGGGCACCTCGACGGTGCCCTTCGCGGAACGGATCATGTTGGTGATCCGCAAGTCCTCCACCTTGATCACGCTGAAGGTGCGCGCGAGTTCGGTGGTGGTCTGGTGCTGCCAGTCGACGGCCCGGCGCTTGGCTATCGCGCGCAGCCGTCTGATCTGGTCATAGGTACGGATCAGCCGCTTGGCACGCGATCTTTCCGTCACGCCCGCCGCTTTGTGCCGGGCCTCTTTCTGCCGGGCCGCCTTCTTCTCCAACCGGCGCAGCCGCTGCCGCTCGCCGGCCGACAGCCACGGCCCATGCTCGCGGCTGGTGCCGTCGGACAACGCCAGCGCGACCTTGACGCCCCGGTCGATCCCCACCTCGGGCCCGGCGTGCCGGGCGGGCGAGGCAACCACGGTATCGGTGCGGAACACGATGGACCAGCCGAATGCGTCCTTGACCAGCCGCGCTCCGGTGATCCGCCCGGCAGGGCCGCCCAGGGTGACGCCGGGCAGGTCCTTGGTCCACCGGAAACGGGCCCGGCCCGCTTTCGGGAGGTTGACCGCGCCCCACCGGCGGTTGACCCGCTTGATCTGCAAGTCGCGGGCCTGGGGGACATCGACAGCCATCCTCGACCGCAACCGGGCCTTGAACGCGGGCCGTCCGGCGGGATGCCCGGGGTTGAAGAAGTTCGCCCACGCCTGCCGGTAGGTCTTCAACACCGCCTGGGCGGCCTGAGCCGGGAGCCGCCCCAGCCAGTCGATCTCCTTGCGGGCCGCCCGGATCGCCTCATCGCATTCCTTCAAGGACGCAAAACGGCCCTGCCGGAAGGTGAAGTACTCGTGCAGCAGGTTCCACAACGCGCGGGCGGCGTGCGCCTGACCGTCCAGCACCGCAACCTGGGCGGGACTGAGGTCCAGTCGCGCAACCTGCGCTCTGGCCCGCCTCCCCGACTCCACCGGCTGATCGTATCGTCCACCACAAACCTCCATGCCCATGTGGTGTTCGTGACGAAGTATCGGCGTTGGGCGGATGGCGATCGGCGGTGCGCCACTCACTGTCCTGCGCCAGTACATCGAACAGCGGAAACGGCCCGTCCGATCGCCAGACGCCGGTTCGCCTGGCGGCCAATCGGCTGTTCCCGCCCCGCAGCGCCAGGCGGCCCCGGGCGGACCGGCCCCACCACACCGACGCCGCCGCGAACGCGACGACCAGCAGCCAGCCCAGCGCGTCGCCCGGCACGACCAGGTCGTCGGCGAAGCCGGCCAGGATCATGGCGAGCAGGTAGCCACGCAGCACCCACCACCCCGGCCGCAGCTCCGGCAGGAAGCCCACAAAGCCGCGGTAAGGGCCCTTACCCATCAGGTTGACATGGAGGTCGCGCAACCGCTCCAGGGGCCGCAGGCGGCGTTTCTGGCGGCTCGCAGGCCGGCCCCCGTAGGCGGCCACGAGCTCCTCCGCGTACGCCGCCGGCGGCCCCAGCCGCTCCACCAGCGGGACCTCCGACTCCGCCGCGATCTCCGCCAGGTGGTCGTCGAGGTCGTCGAGCAGCTCCTCGGCGTCGGGGTGACCGGCCAGGGCCGTGCGCACGGCCTGCGCGTAGCGAGCCGGGGTGTCCAGGGGGCCGTCGCCGGCCTCAGGACCGAGGTGCTGGGTCACTGTGCCCCTCCTTGAGCAGGGATGCCATGGTGGCCGCGAAAGACGTCCAGGTCCGGGCGGAGGAGGCGTACATGCTCCTGCCGACCTCGTTCAGCCCGTAGTACTTGCGATGGGGCCCCTCGTCGGAGGCCACCACGTACGAGGTGAGGGCGCCGGCCTTGAACAGCCTGCGCAGCGTCCCGTACACCGAGGCGTCGCCCACGTCGTGCAGGCCCGCCTCCCTCAGCCTGCGGACGACGTCGTAGCCGTAGCCGTCGCGCTCGTCGAGCACCGCGAGGACGGCCAGGTCGAGCACGCCCTTGAGGAGCTGGCTGCTATCCACGGCATGCACACTACTGCGCTTTACGCAGTAGTGGCAAACGAGAAAGCCGGATGGCGCCACGGGGACGCCATCCGGCCTGGTCGTTCATCCCGGTCGGGCCGACGTGTCAGCCCTCGTCGGGGGTCAGGCCTTCGGCGGGCAGGTCGCCGTGAAGGTGGTGCTGCCGGAGGCGGCCTCGTTCGGGCTCACGACGACCAGCGCGACCGAGCCCGAGGTCTCGGAGGCGCCGTGGGTGCCGCCGATGCCCCAGGTCACGTTCAGGCTGCCGTTCACCTGGCGCTCGAGCGTCTCGTGCTCGCGCTTGCCGTTGATGACCCAGTAGTACTTGACCGTGGCCGGGCCGGTGCTGGTGAGCGTGGCCTGGAAGTCCACACCCGGGCCCCGGTTGTCGGCGCACATGTCGTTGCGCTGCCCCGCGACCGTCACGCTGGACACCGAGACCTTGGGCTTCGGCGCCTCGCACGCGGCGTAGGACTGCGTGATCGAGTCGGTGTTGCGCGGCCCGGAGACCGTCAGCGTGATCCGGCCGCCCTTGGTGGCGTAACCACTCAGCGCCTGCTCGTCGAGCTGGACGTTACGGGTGCCGCCGTGGCGGAACCAGACGTCGTCGGTCTTGACGGTGCGGCCGTTCAGCTTCCACGCGTACTCGACTCGGCCGCGGGCGGTCGAGCTGACGTTCGCGTGCGCGCTGACCGCGCAGGTCTCGTGGTTGGTCGCCGTCACCAGGCCGGAGACGGACACGCGGGGAGCCGGAGCCTCGTCCTGGCAGACGACCTTGTAGTAGGCCCTGTTGGACACGGCGTGGCCCGGACGCAGGACCTCGAGCTTGGCGTAGCCGCGCTGGCTCTCCCGGGGGGAGATGCCGAAGCCGACCCGCTTGCTGCTCCACACCTTGGTCTTGCCGTAGTCGACGACCTCGCCGTTGAGGATCCAGCGGTACTTCACCCAGGCCGGCTTGTTGACCTTGATCACGCCGCCGAAGTGGACCTTGTTCCCGGGGGTGCAGGACCCGACGTAGGTGCTCGGGCTGGCCCAGGCGCGGGCGGAGACCCGGAACCGGTTGCTGAGCTGGTCCTCGTCGATGACCTTCGACTCGGCGCAGGTGACCGAGAAGTGGCTCCTCTTGGAGGTCACCTTGCGCGGGCTGAGGACCTGCAGGGCCTCCCAGCCCTCGACGTCCTCGCCGAAGGTGTTGGACTGCGACACCTTGACGTACTTGGTGCCCTTGCCGCTGAGCTTGATCGTCTTGACCTTGCTCGCGGACCCGTCACCGTGCAGCCAGCGGTAGGCCAGCGTGGTCCTGCCGGTGAGCTTGACCTTGATCTTGGCCGAGAACGAGACCTTGGCCGGACAGGCGCCCACGTAGCTGCGGTCCGCGGTCGTCGGCGTGGACACCGAGACCTTGGGCTTGGCCTTCGAGGCGGACGCCGTGGCCGCGGTGGCCGCCTGGGCCGGGGTGGCGACCAGCCCGATCAGGCCGGCCAGCATCGCGGCGGAGGCGCCGAACGCCGCCGCCCGACGCGCTAACGGTGATGATGACTTCATGGTGAGAGTGCTCCATTCCGTGAGGGAAAAGACGCGCTCGGGAACGGTCGCCACGCCGACACCATACGTGTCCGGCAATATGGCAAAGCCCCCGTAATGCCCCTTTACCTAAGCACAATACTGATTGCACACTCAACACGATGCCGAACGTGAAATGTCCGATTTAGCGGCGCTTTTTAGGCTATGGACCACGCAATTCCGTCGAGGATGTCGTGCTCACTGACCACGACCTGCGAGAACGCGAAGCGGCGCATGACGGTGTCGAGTATCAGGGCCCCCACCCCGATGACATCGACCCGCCCCGGATGCATCACCGGAATGCCGGCCCGTTCACCATGGGTCATCGTCAGCAGCCGCCGCGTGACCTCGTGGACCTCCTCGGCGGTGATGTGCGCGTGGTGGATCCGGTCACGGTCGTAGGCCGGCAGGCCGAGCGCGATGCCGGCCACCGTCGTCACCGATCCCGCCAGCCCGACCAGCGTGTGCGCCCGCTCCACGGCGACCGTCTCGGTCACCTTGTCGAGCGCGGCCTCGATGTCGGCGGCCACGGCCTCCAGGGCCGCCGCCGACGGCGGGTCTCCGGCATCGCGCAGGTGCCGCTCCGTCAGCCGCACGCAGCCGATGTCGACGGAGAGGGCCTGCTCGGCGTGGCGCGAGCCGAGCACGAACTCGGTGGAGCCGCCGCCGATGTCCACCACGAGGTAGGGCCCCATCGGACCCTCGGGGTGCTCGGTCTCCGGCGACAGGTGGAGCAGCCCGCGGGTCGCGCCCGTGAACGACAGCTCCGCCTCCTCGTCGCCGCTGACCACCTCCGGCTCGACGCCGAAGATCTCGCGCACCCCGTCGACGAACTCCTGCCGGTTGGCCGCGTCACGCGTCGCGCTGGTCGCCACCACTCTGGTGCGCTTGGCGCCGTGGCGGTCGATCAGCTCGCGGTAGCCGCGCATCGCGGCGAAGGTGCGCTGCGCGGCCTCGGCCGACAGCCGGCCGGTCTCGTCCACGCCCTGCCCCAGCCGTACGATCTCCATCCGCCGCTCCACCTCGGTGAGCGTGTCGTGCGGGATGTCGGCGACGAGCAGTCGTACGGAGTTGGTGCCACAGTCGACGGCGGCTACACGCATGGTCCGTCACTCCACCAATCGGGGAGGGCATCGAGCGCCTCCCGGCCGAACGGGTTGGTCCCGGGGGCGGCCAGCTCGTGCGCGACGAGCGCGTGCAGGCACTTGACCCGCGACGGCATGCCCCCGGTGCTCTGCATATCCCGCGGAAGCGGCTCCATGCCGGCGTCCTCGGCCGCCTTGTCGCGCCGGGCGACGTAGTCGTCGTGGGCGGCCTGGTAGCGCGCGGCCAGCTCGGGATCGTCCGCGAGCCTGGCCTGCATCTCGCGCATCAGGCCGGAGCCCTCCAGCGTGCCGATGGCCGAGGCCGCCCGGGGACAGGTCAGGTAGTAGAGGGTGGGGAACGGCGAGCCGTCGGGCAGCCGCGGCGCGGTCTCCACCACGTCGGGGTTGCCGCACGGGCAGCGGTGCGCCACCCCGCGCAGTCCTCGGGGCGGGCGGCCGAGCTGCCGCCGCACCGCCTCCACGTCGCTGTCCCGCACGCCCTCGGCGGGCTTGGGCTCAGGGCTGTCCAACGGTCTCCTTCTCCCCCGTGCCCGCCTTGCGGCCGGTGCCCGCGTCGGCGGCCTCGACGGACTTCCACAACGTCTGGTACCACGGCGGCGCGGGCGCGGCCTGCCTGACGGCCGTCTGCGACGTGCCCGGCTCGGCCTCCATCACCACGTAGCACTTCTCGCCCGGGCCGCAGTAGTGCAGGCGCTCCTTGGCGATGCGCTTGATCCAGTTGGGGTCGCGCACCTGCCGGGCCTGCGCCTCCAGAGCCCGCCGGTCGGCCTCGACCCGCGACTTCTCCGCCTGCAGCTCCGCGATGGCGCGGCGCTGGGCGATGTACTCGCGCACCGGATAGGCCAGGCTCATCGCGATCGCGCACACCACGATCGCCAGGATGGCGGCCCTCCCGGTCAGCTGCGGCCTCTTGGCCATGCTCCGCGTCCCCCCTCGTGCGTGCGTCCGGCCCCCGTCCGACCCGTGCGCCCGGTCCCGGCACCCGGTCCCGGCACCCGGTCCGTGTCCGGTCCGCGCGCCCCGTCCACG
This sequence comes from Nonomuraea indica, assembly GCF_002850745.1. GTDB lineage: Bacteria > Actinomycetota > Actinomycetes > Streptosporangiales > Streptosporangiaceae > Nonomuraea > Nonomuraea indica. The sequence goes on along the minus strand of NZ_KZ559474.1, from coordinate 114,119 downwards.
TCCGTGTCCGGTCCGCGCGCCCCGTCTCCGTCCGTGGCCGGTCCGTGCGTCCGGTCCGGCCGTACGGGCCCGCGACCGGTCGCGATCACGGGCCCGTACCCGGAAACTACCGCCGGAAGCGCGGGAAAGCCGCGCGACCGGCGTAACGGGCCGCGTCGTCGAGGAGCTCCTCGATGCGCAGCAGCTGGTTGTACTTGGCCACGCGGTCCGAACGGGCCGGCGCGCCCGTCTTGATCTGGCCGCAGTTGACCGCCACGGCCAGGTCGGCGATGGTCGTGTCCTCGGTCTCGCCCGAACGGTGGCTCATCATGCAGCGGTAGCCGTTGCGGTGGGCCAGCTCGACGGCGTCGAGCGTCTCGGTCAGGGTGCCGATCTGGTTGACCTTGACCAGCAGCGCGTTGGCGGTGCCGCTGCCGATGCCGCGCTCCAGCCGCTCGGGGTTGGTCACGAACAGGTCGTCGCCGACGAGCTGCACCCGGTCGCCGAGCGTCTCGGTGATGGCCTTCCAGCCCTCCCAGTCCTCCTCGTCGAGCGGGTCCTCGATGGAGACCAGCGGGTAGTTGTCGACCAGGTCGGCGTAGAAGGCGATGAGCTCCTGCGCCGACAGGCCCTTGCCGTCGATCGTGTAGACGCCGTCCTTGTGGAACTCGGTCGCGGCCACGTCGAGGGCCAGCGCGACGTCCTCGCCGGGCGTGTAGCCGGCCCGCTCGATGGCGACGAGGATCAGGTCGAGCGCGTCGCGGTTGGACGGCAGGTTGGGCGCGAAGCCGCCCTCGTCGCCGAGACCGGTGGCGTAGCCCTTCTCCTTCAGCACCTTCTTCAGCGCGTGGTAGACCTCGGTGCCCATGCGCACGGCCTCGCGGAACGTCGCCGCCCCGATCGGCGCGATCATGAACTCCTGGATGTCGACGTTGGTGTCGGCGTGGGCGCCGCCGTTGAGGATGTTCATCATCGGCACGGGCAGCACGTGGGCGTTGGGCCCGCCGAGGTAGCGGAACAGCGGCAGGTCGGCGCTGTCGGCGGCGGCCTTGGCGACGGCCAGCGAGACGCCGAGGATCGCGTTGGCGCCCAGCTTGGACTTGTTGGGCGTCGCGTCCAGGTCGATCATGATCTGGTCGACGATCCGCTGGTCCTCGGCCTCGACCCCGTGGATCTCGTCGAAGATCTCGTCGGTGACGGCCAGGACGGCCTTCTCCACGCCCTTGCCGCCGTAGCGCTCGTCGCCGTCACGAAGTTCCACGGCCTCGAACTGGCCGGTCGAGGCGCCGCTGGGCACCGCCGCACGGCCGCTGCTGCCGTCGTCGAGCACCACCTCGACCTCGACCGTGGGGTTGCCCCGGGAGTCGAGGATCTCACGAGCGTAAACGACCTCGATGGTAGCCACGGGATGCGCTCCTAAGTCCGAAAAGGCAATATGCCTTCAGAGCCTATCGGTACCGCCGCCGGCCACCGCAGGGTCCACGCGGACACCGTCAGCGCCCCACCCGGACGATCGGCTCGGTGACGGTCCCGGGCGGCGCCGGAGCGCCGACGTCGGTGCGCCAGGCCAGTCCCAGCATCACCCCGCCCAGCAGGAGCACGGCCACCCCTCCGGCGGCGAGCGCGCGCCCGCGGGGCGACAGGCGCCGCCCCGGCCCCGCGTCCGCTCCCCTGCCTTCGACCGGGTACGTGCCGTCGCCGCCCTCGTACCGTTCGAGATCCTCGTACCGTTCGAGGTCCTCGAACCGGCCGCCGCCCTCGAACCGGCCGCCACGCTCGTACCGTGGGCCACGCTGGTACCGGTCCAGGAGGTTCCCGCCGCCGTCCATGAGGGCGTCCAGCACACCGGCCGCCGACGGGCGGGCCGCGGGGTCCTTGGCGAGGCAGGCGGCCAGCAGCGAGCGCAGCGGCTCGCCGACCCGTGAGAGGTCGGGTTCGGCGGTGAGGACGCGGTGCACGACCGCCGGGATCGACCCCCCGGCGAACGGCGCGCGGCCGGTCGCCGCGTACGCCATCGTGGCGGCCCAGCCGAACATGTCGGAGGCGGCCGTCGCAGGCTCGCCCGCGATCTGCTCCGGCGACATGTAGGCCGGCGTGCCGACCACGGCGCTGCCGCTGGTGCCCGCCTCCACAGCCGTGGCGATGCCGAAGTCGATCACCCGGGGCCCGTCGGGGCCGATGAGGACGTTGCCGGGCTTGAAGTCGCGGTGCACGATCCCGGCGCGGTGGATCGCGACGAGGGCGGCCACCGTGCCGACGGCCAGCCGCTCCAGGCCGCCGCCCCGCCGGGGCCCCTCCCTGGACACCAGCTCGCGCAGCGACGGGCCGGGCACGTACTCGCTCACGATGTACGGCCGGCCGTCCACGAGCCCGGAGTCGAGCACCCTGGCCGTGCAGAAGGCGGCCACCTTGCCCGCCAGCACGCACTCCCGCAGGAAGCGACGCCTGGCGCGCTCGTCGCCCAGCAGGCGCGCGTGCAGCACCTTGACCGCCACCCGCCGGCCGGTCGGGTCCTCGCCCAGGTAGACGCTGCCCTGGCCGCCGTCGCCGAGGCGGCCCACGAGCCGGTAGCCCGCCAGCTCGCGCGGCTCTCCCCGGAGCAGCTCCCGCACCCGCGCCATCGATACCTCCCCGTCGACCGGGGCAATCCTGGCATTTCCGATCAAGGCGTACCAGCGGCGCGCCGGGTCAGGCCTGGTGCGTCTCCCAGGCGTGCACGCGCTCCCGGTAGGAGCGGGCGGCGGCGCGCAGCTCGGCCTCGGCGTCCACGCCGGCCCGCTGGGCGCGGCGCACCAGGTCGAACAACTCCCGGCCGACCCCCTGTCCGACCGTCGAGGCGAGGCTCTCCGGCGCACCGGCCCGTTCGGCGCGGCGCAGGAGCTGGGCGGCCAGCGACAGGGCGGGCTGGCCCAGCGGCACGCCGTCGAGCGCGGAGGACCGCTCGCCCTTGGCGGCCCGCTCGGCGGCCTTGATGGCCTCCCAGTTGTCGCTGACCTCGTCGGCGCTGTCGGCCCGCACCGAGCCGAACACGTGCGGGTGCCGCCGGACGAGCTTGTCGACGATGCCGGCCGCCACGTCGTCCATGTCGAAGCCCTCGGCCACCTTGGCGTGGAAGACCACCTGCAGCAGCAGGTCGCCGAGTTCCTCGCGCAGCGCCGGGTAGTCGCCCTGCTCGATCGTCTCGAGCACCTCGTAGGCCTCTTCGAGCAGGTACGGGACGAGCGACTCGTGGGTCTGCCCGCGGTCCCACGGGCACTCGGCGCGCAGCCGCTCCATGACGGCGACCAGGTCGAGCACGCGGGCGCCCGGCAGGTCGTACGAGCCGGGGACGACCTCGATGACCGGCGGGTCGTCCAGCGCGATCGCCGCGTGCCCGAGCGCGCGCATGAACTCCTCGTCGGACCCGCGGCCGTCGGCCAGCCACACCACCGTGCCCTCGACCGCCTCGCGGGCCAGCCGCGCGGCGTCGGGCTCCACGACCGTCACCTCGACCCCGGCCTCCGCGAGGTAGGGCAGCTGGGGATGGTCCTCGGCGCCGGTCAGCACCCGGCCCGACCCGAACGCCCGCCACGCCTGGTGGCTGAGCAGGCCGGGCGCTACCCGCGGGGAGGTGGTGACGACGATCAGCGGCACGGATCGGCCCCGTCAGCCCTGGGCCGGCTGCTGGTTCTGCTGGACCAGCTTGCCGAAGCGGCCGGTGTCGACGAAGCCCTGCTCGTTGGTGAACTGGCCGTAGCGGGGGCTGTAGACCATCTTGATCGCGCCGAACTCCTGCTGGAGCCTGGCCTGGGCGTTCTGGTCCTCGGGGCCGCCGAACTGCCGCTGCAGCTTGACCACGCCCAGCTCGGCCCGCAGGTACGCGCGAGCGTCGGCCGGCGAGACGCCCTTGGCCAGCAGGTTGATCTCGGGCGACTGGTACTGGCCGGGGTCCTTGAGCCCGTTGTCGACCTCGGCCTCGCTCACCTTGATGTTGTGCTTGGCGGCGAGCTGCTCGAACGCGCTCTGGTTGGCCATCCGCGTCAGCACGAACTGGGTGATGGGAGCGGGCAGCTGGTCGGGCTGGATGCCGGCCCGCTTCAGCGCCGCCTCGTACTCCTGGACGTTCCTGTTCAGGTCACTGGCCGAGATGCGCTCGCCGCCCACGACGGCCGCCGCGCCGGCCTCCATGGGGGAGGAACAGGCGGTCAGCGCGACGAGGCTCGCACCCACGGCGGCAGCGGCCACAGCCGCTCGAATCGACTTCACGTGCGTCCCTTTCCGACAAAAACCCCGGCTAGCTTACCCGTGCGGGCTCGAGGAACATCGCCTCGACCAGGTCACCGCACCATTTGAGCAGGTCGAGGTCGCGCAGCGGCTGCCCGCCCAGCGGCTTGGTCTTGGGCATGGGCACGAGCAGCGTCTCCGCGGCCTGCTTGTAGACGGCCTTCTTGTACAACCGGTCCAGCCTGACCTGCTGCGACTCCCTGAGCCTGGCCGGGCCGAACTTGATGTTCGGGCCCTGCACGGTGACGTCGGTGAGCCCGGCCCGGCGCGCCTTGATGCGGAAGCGGGCCACCTCCAGCAGGTTGTCCACCTCGACCGGGGGCTTGCCGTAGCGGTCGGTGAGCTCGTCGCGCACCTCGCCGATGTCGGTCTCGGTGGCGATGGCGGCGATCCGCTTGTACGCCTCCAGCCGCAGCCGCTCGGAGGTCACGTAGTCGTGCGGGATGTGCGCGTTGATGGGCAGCTCGACCTTGACGTCGTGCTGCTCCTCACGCGTCTCGACACCCGACAGCTTGTCCTTCTGCTCCTTGACCGCCTCGGCCATCAGCCGCACGTACAGGTCGAAGCCGACGCCCGCGATGAAGCCCGACTGCTCGGCGCCCAGCACGTTGCCGGCGCCGCGGATCTCCAGGTCCTTCATCGCGACGTACATGCCGGCGCCCATCTCCGTGTGCTGGGAGATGGTCGCCAGCCGCTCGTGGGCCGTCTCGGTCAGCGGCTTCTCCGGCGGGTAGAGGAAGTAGGCGTAGCCCCGCTCCCGGCCCCGGCCGACGCGGCCGCGCAGCTGGTGGAGCTGGGACAGGCCGTAGTTGTCGGCGCGGTCCACGATCAGCGTGTTGGCGTTGGGCACGTCGAGACCCGACTCCACGATCGTGGTGCACACCAGCAGGTCGTACTCGCGCTCCCAGAAGCCCACCATGATCTTCTCGAGCTGCGTCTCGTTCATCTGCCCGTGCGCGACCGCGACGCGGGCCTCGGGCACCAGCTCACGCAGGCGGGCGGCCACCCGGTTGATCGAGGCCACCCGGTTGTGCACGAAGAAGATCTGGCCGTCGCGCATCAGCTCGCGCCTGATGGCGGCGGCGATCTGCTTCTCGTCGTACGGCCCGACGAACGTCAGGATCGGGTGGCGCTCCTCCGGCGGGGTGAGGATGGTGGACATCTCGCGGATGCCGGTCAGGCCCATCTCCAGCGTGCGCGGGATCGGCGTGGCCGACATGGCCAGCACGTCCACCTGGGTGCGCAGGTGCTTCATGGCCTCCTTGTGCTCGACGCCGAAGCGCTGCTCCTCGTCGATGATGATGAGGCCGAGGTCCTTGAACCGCACCTCGGGGCTGAGCAGCCGGTGGGTGCCGATGACCACGTCCACGGCGCCGGTGCGCAGCCCGTCGAGGGTGCCCTTGATCTCGGCGTCGGTCTGGAAGCGCGAGACCGGCTTCAGCGTGATCGGGAAGCTGGAGAAGCGCTCGGTGAAGGTGGACATGTGCTGCTGCACGAGCAGCGTGGTCGGCACCAGCACGGCGACCTGCTTGCCGTCCTGCACGGCCTTGAAGGCGGCGCGCACGGCGATCTCGGTCTTGCCGTAGCCGACGTCGCCGCAGATCAGCCGGTCCATCGGGACGGGGCGCTCCATGTCGCGCTTGACCTCGTCGATGGCCTCCAGCTGGTCGCCGGTCTCGGCGTAGGGGAACGCGTCCTCCATCTCGCGCTGCCACGGCGAGTCGGGCGAGAACGGGTGACCCGGCGAGGCCATCCGGGCGGAGTAGAGGCGGATGAGCTCGCCGGCGATCTCCTTGACCGCCTTCTTGGCCCGCGACTTGGCCTTGGCCCAGTCGGCGCCGCCCATCCGGTTGAGCGTGGGCGCCTCGCCGCCGACGTAGCGGGTGACCTCGTCGAGCTGGTCGGTGGGCACGTACAGGCGGTCGCCCTTGGCGTACTCGATGACGAGGTACTCGCGGGTGGCGCCCTGGACCGTGCGCTGCACCATCTCGACGTAGCGGCCGACGCCGTGCTGCTCGTGCACCACGTGGTCGCCGACCTTGAGCTGCAGCGGGTCGACCATGTTGCGTCGGCGCGAGGGCAACCGGCGCATGTCCTTGGTGGACGCCTTCTGGCCGACCAGGTCGAGGTGGGTGAGCACGGCCAGGCCCGGCGTGACGAAGCCGTGCTCCAGCAGGCCGGTGGTGACGTGCACGACCTTCGGCTCGGGCGGCGTGTCGAGGTGGCCCCGCAGCCGGGCCGGGACGTCGACGCCCTTGAGCACCTCGACCATGCGCTCGGCCGGGCCGTGGCCCTCGCTGAGCAGCACGACCGCCTTGTCCTCGGCAAGCCAGCCCTTGACGTCGGCGAGCGCCCGCGCGGTGTCGCCCCGGTAGGCCTCGGAGTCATGGGCGTCGATCTCGACCCCGGCGCCGAACGGCGCCATCGACCACCACGGCAGCCCGAGGACGCCGGCGTGGTCGCGGATCTCGTCGAGCGTACGGAAGGCGGCCGCGCCCAGGTCGATCGGGGCCTCGCCGCCGGCCGCCGCGTTGATCCAGGACGCCTCCAGGAACTCCTGGGAGGTGCGCACCAGCTCCTCGGCCCGGCCCCTGATCCGCTCGGGGTCGCAGACGAACACCGCGGACCTGGCGGGCAGGTGGTCGAGCAGCAGGTCCATCTCTCCGGCCAGCACCGGCGCGAACGCCTCCATGCCCTCCACCGGGACGCCCTCGGCGAGCTGGTCGAGCACCTCGGCCAGCGCCGGATGCTGCTCGGCGAGCTCCCGCGCCCGCCGCCGGACCTCGTCGGTCAGCAGCAGCTCGCGACAGGGCGGCGCGAACAGGCCGCCGTCGGCCGCCTCCAGCGAGCGCTGGTCGGCCACCTTGAACCAGCGGATCTCCTCGACCGTGTCGCCCCAGAACTCCAGTCGCAGCGGATGCTCCTCGGTCGGCGGGAAGACGTCGAGCAGCCCGCCGCGCACCGCGACCTCGCCCCGCTTCTCCACCATGTCGACCCGGTGGTAGCCGTTGTCGACCAGCCGTGCCACGACCTCCTCGAGATCGGCGTCGTCGCCGGCGCGCAGCCGGATCGGCTCCAGGTCGCCGAGCCCCCGCACGATCGGCTGCAGCAGGGCGCGCACCGGCGCGACGACCACGCCGAGCGGGCCGGCCGCTTGGTCGCCCTTGACGGGGTGCGCCAGCCGCCGCAGCACGGCCAGCCGCTGGCCGACGGTGTCGCTGCGCGGCGAGAGCCGCTCGTGCGGCAGCGTCTCCCAGGCCGGGAAGACCGCCACCGTGGACGGCTCGACCAGGCTGGTGAGCGCGGCGGCCAGGTCTTCGGCCTCGCGGCCGGTCGCGGTGACGGCCAGCACCGTGCGCCGGTCGTGCCCGGCGAGCGCGGCGACGCCGAACGGCCGCAGCGCGGCGGGCGCCACCAGCGTGACGTCGCCGCCCTCTTCGAGGGCGGCGGCCAGCTTCGGGTCGGCGGCAACAAGGTCCAGCAGTCCGGAAAGACTCATCAGATACGCCCACAGCCCCACGACGGCAACACGACTACCCCCGGCCGGGTCGGGTCGCGGGGGTCTCAGCCATCAAGGGTACTTCCCGGCCGCGCCCTCCGGCGCCTCCGGGAGGCTTCCTGGGCGCTCGGCGGGACCGCGTAACCGGGCACGGACGGCCAGCGCACGGTGAGCACCACCGAGTCCTCCTCGGCGCGCCAGGAGTGGTCGACCCCGCGGCCCCACACGACGTAGTCGCCGCGCCGCTCCAGCAGCACGCTACGGCCGGGCAGCTCGACGCGGAAGCGGCCGCTGATCAGCACGAGCAGCGCGGTGCGGGTCTCCCCCGCGGTCCACGCGGCCCGCACGTCACCGGCCGCGTGGACACCCCATTTGATCTCGACGTCCGTGCTGTGGCGGGGGTCGCCGCCGGCCTTGAAGTGCCCGAGCAGCCAGCCGGCGTCCTCGGCCGCGTCCAGGTCGGCGTTTCCCACATATACGGTCACGGCCGAGGACGCTAGCAGGCAAATCCCGTACGTAACGCCACGAGCTGATTACTCTAAGTGACATGTCTGAAGTGCGGTCGGTCGCCCACCGAGGCGACCTGTTCCATGAGCGGGTTCGCGAGCAGTGGGCCGGGCAGCTCGGCCGGCGGCTCGACGTGCTGGTGGCGGGGTGCGCGCACGACGAGCCCCTGACCCTGGACCGGATCGACACCAGGATGACGGGCGTCGACGAGGACCTGCCGGTGATCAGGAGCGTGGTCGAGGAGCGGGCCGACCTGGAGCGGTGCATCCTCGGCGACCTGCGGTCGATGCCGGTGCCGCCCCGGTCGGTCGACGTGGTGCAGGTGTCGTTCCTGCTGGAGCGGATCCGGCACGCGGAGCTGGTCCTCGACCGGCTGCTGCTGACGCTGCGGCCGGGCGGGCTGGTGCTGCTGCGCATGCGCGACCGCGGGTCGGCGTACGGGCTGTGCGAGCGGCTGACGCCGTCGTGGCTGCGCCGGCTGCTGTGGCGCCGACTGGTCCCCGAGGGCCGGCCCGGTCCGCTGCCCGCCGTGTACGAACCGCTCACCTCGCACGACGGCATCCACGCCTTCTGCCTCAGCCGCGGCCTGCTGATCACCGACGACCGCACGGTCACGAGCGGACCGGCGCTGTGCCGGGTGGGCCGGACGGCCGTCCGGCTGGCCGACCGGCTGACCAGGGGGCGCTACCCTTCGACACACGACGAGATCGTCATGGTCATCAGGAAGCCGCAGAACCACTTCGCCAGGCTCATCTAGCGACCCGCGGCGGCCGGCCGCTAGACTTGTTTCCTACCAATTCAATCGGAATAGTTGGGATGGCGGAACGTGGAGTGGACCCCCGGCGCCCGGGAGCTGGCCGACCTTGAGCTGCTGCTGTCCGGAGCGTTCCACCCGCTGACGGGCTTCCTCGGCCACGACGACCTGCACGCCGTCCACGAGCGCGGCACGCTCGCCGACGGCACGCCCTGGCCGGCGCCCGTGACGCTGCGCCTGCCCGACGAGGCCGCCCCCGGCGACGAGGTCACGCTGCTCGACCCCGAGGGGGTGCCGCTGGCCGCGCTCACCGTGACCGAGCGCGGCCACGACGGGTTCGCCGCCGGTCCGGTGCGGCCGCTCGGCGCGCCGGAGCACGGCCCGTTCGCCCGCCTGCACCGCACCCCCGCGCAGGTGCGCGAGGAGCTCGGCGGGCGCGCGGCGCTGGCCGTCACGATGCGGGGGCCGCTGGACGACCTGGCCGAGATCGCCGCGACGGCCAAGGAGCTCGACGCGGTGATCCTGCTGCTGCCCCTCTCCTTCGGCGAGTCCGGCCCGGCGGTGGTGCGGGCCGCGCTGCGGGCCAGGGAGCAGCTCCCCGCCGGCACGCTGGTGGTGCCCGTCCCCCTCGCCCCGCGCGAGGAGCCCGAGATCGACCTGGAGCTGCGCGAGCACGTCGCCACCGCCTACGGCGCCGCCGAGCACCTGGCGGGACCCGAACCGGTCAGCATCCCCGGCCCGCCCCACCGCAGGGGGCTCGTGGTGTTCTTCACCGGACTGTCCGGGTCCGGCAAGTCGACGATCGCCCGCGGCCTGCGCGACGCGCTGCTGGAGCTCGGCACCCGGACCGTCACCCACCTGGACGGCGACGTGGTGCGCGCGCTGCTGTCGAAGGGCCTGACGTTCTCCAAGGCCGACCGCGACCTCAACATCCGGCGCATCGGCTTCGTCGCCGCCGAGGCCGCCCGTCACGGCGGCCTGGCCATCTGCGCCCCCATCGCCCCCTACGCGGCCACCCGCGCCGAGGTGCGCGAGATGGTCGAGTCGGTCGGGGCCGACTTCCTCCTGGTCCACGTCGCCACGCCGCTGGAGGAGTGCGAGCGACGTGACCGCAAGGGACTGTACGCCAAGGCCCGCGCCGGGCTCATCCCCGAGTTCACCGGCGTCTCCGACCCCTACGAGGAGCCGGACGACGCCGACCTGGTCATCGACACCACGCACATCTCGATCGAGGCGGCCGTCACGCAGGTGCTGGGCGCCCTCCGGAGCGGCGGCTGGGTCCGTTGATGGACGTCCCCCTGATCATCGGTTCCTTCCTCGTGGCCATCGTCGTCGGCCTGACGGGCATGGGCGGCGGCGCGCTCATGACGCCGATGATGATGCTGTTCTTCAACGTCCCGCCGCTCGCCGCGGTCTCCAGCGACCTGGTCGCCTCCGCGGTGATGAAGCCGGTGGGCGGCGTCGTGCACCTGCGCCGGGGCACGGTCAACCTGAGGCTGGTGGCCTGGCTGTGCGCCGGGTCGGTGCCGGCGGCGTTCTGCGGGGTGTTCGTGGCCCGCGCGTTCGCGGTGGGCGACGGCGTGAAGTACGCGCTCGGCGTGGCGCTGCTGCTGGCCGTGGCGGGCCTGGTCGCCAAGACGCTGATCGGAGGGAGAGGCGGCACGGCGCGGGCCGCCGACGTCGCCGTACGCCCCATCCCGACCCTACTGGTCGGTACGGTAGGCGGGCTGATCGTCGGCATCTCCTCGGTCGGTTCGGGCTCGCTCATCATCGTGGCGCTCGTCGCGCTGTATCCCATGCTCAAGGCCAACGAGCTTGTCGGCACCGACCTCGTGCAGGCCGTGCCCCTGGTGACCTCGGCGGCGCTGGGCCACCTGCTCTTCGGCGACTTCAAGCTCGACCTCACGCTGTCGCTGCTGCTCGGCGCGATCCCCGGCGTCTACCTGGGCGCCCGCGTCTCCTCCCGGGCGCCGGGCGGCCTCATCCGGGCGATGCTCGCGATCGTGCTGCTCGCCTCGGCGCTCAAGCTGCTCGACGTGGACAACACGGTCACCCTGTGGATCCTGCTGGCCGCCGTGGCCGTCACCGTCGCCGGGCGGCTCTGGCAGGTCAGGGCCGCGGCACGCGAGTCGAGCGAAAGCGCGGATCTCGCGCGAGCTCGCTGAATGCCCGCCGGGCCTCCGGCTCGGTGTCGAACCTGGTGTCCCCACGCGGCGCGTGCGGCGAGTCGAAGTAGACCAGCGCCTTGATCTGCGGGTACGCGCTCATCCGGGCGCGTACGGACGCGAAGAACCGCCGCTTGAACGACCGGTCGCCGGGCCGCTCGAACACCCCCCACTCCGCCACCATGACCGGCTTGCCGGGAAAGTGGAGCTGCGTCCACCGGTAGAAGCCCGGCCAGCGGGCGTACTCGGGGCGGGTCTTGTTGACCAGGCCGTCGAAGTCACGGACCCGGCCGTCGGCGTAGGGGTCCATCGCCACCCAGTCCACCACGTCGTCGCCCGGGTACAGCTCGCCGAACCACGGCTTGGCCGCCCAGTTGGGCGCGCCCATGTACGTCATCACCGTGACGGCGTTGCGCACCCCCTTCTCCCGCAGCCGCAGCACCACGTGGCGGTACATGGCGGCGTAGTCGGCCGCCTGCATGCCCGAGCCGGGCCCGGGGACGACGTCGTTCTCCGGCTCGTGGTGGATGGTCAGGAAGAACCGCTCGGGGAACGTCCGGCGGATGTGCGCGGCCAGGCGGTCGATGCGCCGGTCCACGGCGCCGTCGGAGATCTCCGCCCAGGTGTGCTCCATCGACGGCTTCCAGTTGACCAGCAGCAGCCGCGGCCCGTGCCTGTCGCGGGCCAGCCGGATCTCACGCTCCGTGGGGAACAGTTCCTTGCCCCGGTGGTAGACGTGCACGAGGTCGGCCCGCGAGCCCATCCTCGCCTCGGCCCCGCGCAGCGCCTCGTCCACGGGCACGCCGGTGAAGACCTCCGGGGCCAGCCCCCACCAGGCCCCGCACGACGGGATGAGCCTGTCGGTGACCGTGCAGGCGGGCGCGCCGCTCGGCGCCGCCTGGACGGGGCGGGCCTCGGGCCCCGCCTGGGTCGCGGGCGCCGGCCGCCCCTCCCGCGCGGACGCCGGTGGGCGGCCGTCGCCGCCGCCCGAGCACGCGGTGAGCGTGGCGAGCGTCAGCGCGGCCAGCGTCGCGGCCCTGTTTCGTGAAATGCCCGGTCGCAGCAAACCGTCCTACCCCCTTTTTTCGAGGACGCCCGTTCGTCAAACCTGAACCATGCCATGCCGCTCCCCTCGTTCGGGCGCGTTCTCGCTGGTAGGACTCCTGACCAAGCCCCATCATTTGTCCATAAATATCGTTATAAAGCAGGGCGGAATCGCGGCCCGTACGGCAGAAAATCTTCTGTATTCGGCCATGGCGAGATCCACCCCGCCTATAGTGGGCGGACACCTCGGCCGTGACGCTGCGTCGCCATGTCGCGACGCCACGCACACACTCCAGGGAGCCACATGAGCCTGCCGCCGGACTCCCCGGGCCGCCGGTCCGGCACCGATCTCGGGGAGCACCTGTCGCTGCTGCGCCGGCGCCGGGTGCTCTTCGCCGGGTTCGTCCTGGTCGGTGGCGCGGCCGGGCTGGCGGCGCAGTGGCTGACGCCGTCCGCCTACACCGCCACCACCCAGGTGCTGGTCGCGCCGGTCGGCGTCCAGGAGCAGACCAACCAGGTCACCGCCCGCCAGCGCGAGCCGCTCAACCTCGACACCGAGGCGCAGGTGGCCCAGTCGGCCGTCGTCGCGGCGCGGGCCGCCAAGCTGCTCGGAGCCGCCGAGCTGGAGCCGGTCGAGGTGACCGTGCCGCCCAACTCGGCGGTGCTGACGATCTCCGTCACCGCGGCGACGCCCGGCGGGGCGGCCGCCCAGTCGCGCGCCTACGCCGCCGCCTACCTCGCCAACCGCGCCGCCGGCGCGCAGGCGGCCCTCGCGCTCCAGCAGCGGGCCATGCTCGCCAAGCTCCGGCAGGTCGACACCGGCCTCGACACCGTCACCGAGGAGCTGGCCGTGCTGCCGCGCGGCAGCGCCGAGCACACCCGCGCCCTGCACCGGCAGAGCGTGCTCGTCCGCCAGGCCGCCAGCCTCACGCTGAAGTACGACGCGCTCAAGACCACCACGGTCACGCCGGGCTCGGTCATCAGCGACGCCGTCCCGCCGCGGGAGCCCAGCTCCCCCAGCCTGCCGCTGCACCTCGGCACGGGGCTCATGCTCGGGCTGCTCGCCGGGACGGCGGCGGCCCAGGTGCGCGACCGGCTCGACACCCTGCTGCGCGCGCCGGCCGACGTGGAGCGCCTCACCGGTCTGCCCGTCCTCGCCGTGCTGCCCGGCCACGGCGACGCGCGCACGTTGCACGACCTGGCCTCCACGGTGATCGCGGCCTGTCCGGGCCGGCGGCTGCTGGTCACGGGCGTGCCCGCCGGGCATGGCGTCTCCCTCGTGGCGGGCACGCTGGCCGCGCGGACCCCGCTGTCGGTCCTCGACGGCTCCGACGTGGGCGACCTGACCAGGGCCGACGCCGCCGTGCTGACGGCCGGGCTCGGGGTGGCGACCGCCGAGCAGGTCACCGAGGCGGCCCGCCGCCTGCGCAGGCACCACGTGCCCGTCATCGGGGTGGTCGCCACGGCGGGCGAGTCCGCGGCCCCGGACCCCGTGCCGCCCCGTCAGCACACCCCGCTGGGCAAACTCGTCGCGGGCCCCGAACGGAGCACCGACCCCCGCCTGGCGTCCGTGGCCGGCCGGTCCCGCCGGCCCCGCGGCACACCGTCGTGACCGGAGCCGCCTGGCCCGGCGCCGGGCAGGCCGTCCTGCCCGGACCCGCCCGGCCGGACACGCGGCGCGCCGCCCTTGTCGGGCCCGCCTGGCCCATCGCGGCGCTGCTCGTCGGCTACCCCGTGTGGTGGGCGCTCGGCCTCGGCGGGCTGTCGGTGATCCTGCTGGCCGTCCCGATGGCGGCCATCCTGTGGCGGCGCCGGCCCGTCCGGGTGCCGCGCGGTTTCGGGCTGTGGCTGCTGCTGCTCGCCGGTTACGCGCTGAGCGCCCTGATGCTGTCGGAGATGCCGCCCGACACCTACGGCGAGCTGGGCGCGGGCCGGATCATCGGCTACGTCATGCGGCTGGCGCTGTACGTGTCGGTGCTCGTCGTGGTGCTCTACCTGGGCAACCTGACCGAGCGGGAGCTGCCGCAGCTGCGGCTGGTGCGGATGCTCGGCGCGCTGTTCGTCACCACGGTGGCGGGCGGGCTGCTCGGCGTGCTCGCACCGGACTTCTCGTTCACCTCGCCGGTCGAGACGCTGCTGCCCGACTGGATCGGCGGCAACCCGTTCGTCCAGAACCTCATCCACCCCACCGCCGCTCAGACGCAGAAGGTCCTCGGTTACGCCTCGCCGCGCCCCGAGGCTCCGTTCGAGTGGGCGAACGCCTGGGGCAGCAACATGTCGGTGCTGCTGATCTGGTTCGTGGTCGGCTGGTGGGTGTACGGCGGGCGGCTGCGCAGGGCCCTCGCCGTGGTGCTGCTCGGCCTGGCCGCCGTCCCCGTGGTCTACTCGCTGAACCGGGGCCTGTGGATCGGCCTCGGCCTCGCCGCGCTCTACGTCGTCGTCCGGGTGGGCGGCCGGACCAGGGCGGCGGTGTGCGCGGCGGCGGCGACGGGGGCGCTGGTGTTCGCGCTCAGCCCGCTGTCGGCACTGGTGGCGCAGCGGCTGGACAACCCGCACTCCAACGACATCAGGGCCTTCACCGTGTCGGCGACGCTCAGGGCGGCGACCCGCTCGCCGGTCATCGGGTTCGGCAACACCCGCAACGCCATGGGCAACCACCGCACGATCACCACCGGCAAGACCTCGTGGTGCACCGGCTGCGGCCATCCTCCGCTGGGCAGCGACGGGCAGCTCTGGCTGCTGGTCATCACGCAGGGGTTCACCGGGGCTCTGCTGTACGTGGCGTTCTTCCTCGGCGCGATCCGGCGCCACTGGGCCGACCGCAGCCCGATCGGCCTGGCCGGCGTGCTGGTGATGGGCCTGGTGCTGCTCTACATGTTCGTCTACGACGGCCTGGTCACGCCGCTCATCCTCTACCTCGTCTCCTTCGCCCTGCTGTGGAGGAACTCCCCGTGAACCGGAGGCGCTCCAGGTGAACGACGCGACGCTGCGGCTGCGCTATCTCGACGAGACGGTGCGGCTGCTCTACCCCGGCACCGGGCCGGACCTGCCGTACAGCGTGCTGCCGCACCCGCTGCTGCCGCGCCGGCTCGCGCCGCGCCGGTGGTGGCACGCGGGCCCTCGGGTGACGCTGCCGGCCGGCGGGTCGATCGCCGCCCACCTCGGCGAGGTGTTCGGGACCCCGGTGCGGGCCGTCCTGCACGTACGGCCCGCCCGGCGGGCCAACCGCAAACCGGTCCTGGAGGCGTGGGCGGACGGCGGGCTGCTGGCGTACGTCAAGGTCGGCGTCACCGCCGGGGCCCGCGAGCTGGTCGCCCACGAGGCGCGGACGCTGGAGAGGCTGGCCGGGCAGCCGCTGAAGACGGTCGTCGCGCCCACCGTGCTGCACCACGGGCGGTGGCGCGGCCTGGAGGTGCTGGCCGTCTCGCCACTGCCCGTGCCGCGCCGCCTCCCCGGGCGGCGGAGGGTGCCGGACGCGCTGCTCGCCCGGGCCGTCCGCGAGATCGCCGGCACCGGCGGCGAGCAGGGCGACGCCTGGCACGGCGACCTGTCCCCGTGGAACGTCGCGCCCGGCGCCGACGGGCGGCTGCTGGTGTGGGACTGGGAGCGCTACGCGGTCGGCGTGCCCTACGGGTTCGACGCCGTGCACCACTTCTTCCAGCGGGCGCTGCGCCGGATGGACCCGCCGACGGCCGCGCGGGCCTGCCTCGCGCAGGCGGTCCGGCTGCTCGCGCCGTACGGCGTGTCAGCGGCGCGGGCGCGGCGCACGGCGCTGCTCTACCTGATCGCGCTGGCCGACCGGCACGCCGCCGACGGGCACAGCCCGCTCGGCCCGCCCGAGGTCTGGCTCAACCCGCTCGTCGACCATCAGGAGCTGATCACGTGAACGTCGCGAAGCAGGCCGTGCTGTCGATGTCGCGCGGCGCCGGGAGGGCGACCGCGTTCGCGCGGGTGCTGCCGTCGTTCCTCATCGTCGGGGCGCAACGGTGCGGCACCACCTCGCTCTACCGCGCGCTGTCGGCGCATCCGCTGCTGCTCAAGCCGGTCCGGCACAAGGGCGTCCACTACTTCGACGTCGCGTACGGGCGCGGCCTGCCCTGGTACCAGGGGCACTTCCCGCTGCGGGTGGCCGCCGCGCGGCTCGCCGGACGGCACGGGACGGCGCCACGGGCGTTCGAGTCGTCGCCCTACTACCTGTTCCATCCGCTGGCCGGGGAGCGCATCGCCGTCGACCTGCCCGGGGTGAAGCTCGTCGTGCTGGTCCGTGATCCGGTCGAGCGAGCCTGCTCGGCGCACGCGCACGAGCTGGCCAGGGGGTTCGAGACGGAGGCGAGTTTCGAGCGGGCCGTGGAGCTGGAGGCCGAGCGGCTGGCCGGGGCCGAGGAGAGCCTGCGCGCGGGTCCGGACGCGGTGCACCACTCGCACCGCCACCACGCCTACCTGGCGCGCGGCCGCTACGCCGACCAGCTCGACCGGCTGGAGCCGCTGTTCGGCCGGGACCGCATGCTCGTGCTCGACAGCCACGCCTTCTTCGCCGATCCGGAGCGGGTGTACGACCGGGTGCTGGAGTTCCTGGGCGTGCCGCACCTGGGGTACCCGGTGTTCGACCGGCACAACGGGCGGGGCCGGCCGGGGCGGCTGCCGTGCACGGTGCGGCGGCGGCTGCGCGATCGCTTCGAGGCGGCCGACCTGCGCCTGGCCCGCTGGCTGGACGGTGACCCGTCATGGCGACGCTGACCCGTGCCGCCGTGGCCCGCGCGGTGTCGGCCCGGTCCGCGCTGAGCCGCGCCGGGACGGCCACGGGGGTGGGGCGGGTGGCGCGGGGCGGCCTGGCCGGGGCGGGTGCGGCCGTGGTGACCGCGCTGGCGCAGTTCGCGCTGGTGATGGTGGTGACCCGGACGTTCAGCCTGGAGGTGGCGGGGGCGTTCTTCACCGCCACGGCGCTGGCGCTCATGGCGGCCGGGGTGGCGAAGCTGGACGCGGGGAACGGGCTGGTGTACTTCATCGCGCGGGCCCGGACGTACGGCTATCGCGGCATGTCTGGATATATCCGGGCGGGATTGGTGCCGGGCCTGGTGGTGGCCACGATCGCCGCCGCGGCCCTGCACCCGCACCTCGGCCTCCTCGCACCGGCGCTCCCGGTGATGGTCGCCGCCGACGTGCTGCTCGCCGCCACGCGCGGGTTCGGCGCCATGCGGCCCACCGTGGTCCTCGACGGGCTGCTGCTGCCCGCCGCCCAGCTCCTGCTCGTGACGGCCGCCGCCTGGCTGCTGACCCCGGTTCCGGAGGGCGTCTCGCCGCCGACGTGGCTGGGGCTCGCCTGGGCGGCGCCGTACGCGGCGGTGCTCGTCCTCGCCGCCGCGGCGCTGCGCGGCCGCCTGCCGCGCACGCCGTACCTGCCGGGGACCTGCCGCGACCTGTGGCGGCACACCGCTCCCCGGTCGGTGGCCGCGGCGGTCCATGCGGTGTTCCAGCGGCTGGACATCGTGGTCGTGGCCGTGCTGGGCGGCCCGGCGCAGGCCGCCGTCTACACCGCCGCCACCCGCTTCAAGGTCGTGGGCCAGCTCGCGAACCAGGGTCTCGCCCGCGCCGCCCAGCCGCGCCTGGTCCGCGCGCTCGCCGACGGGGAGCTGGAACGGGCGCGCGAGCTGTACCAGGCGACGACGGCGTGGCTGGTGGTGACCACCTGGCCGGTCTGGCTCGGGTACGCCCTGCTCGCGCCGTGGGCGCTGCGGCTGTTCGGGCCCGAGTACGCCGACGGGACAACGGTGGCGCTGGTGCTGGCGGCCACGATGATGGTCGCGACGGCGTGCGGCATGGTCGACGTCGTGCTGACCGCCGCCGGGCACACCACGGCGAGCCTGGGCAACCTCGTCACCGCCGTCGCCGTCACCCTCGCCCTCGATCTCGCGCTGGTCCCGGCGCACGGCGCGCTCGGAGCGGCCCTCGGCTGGTCGGCCGGCGTGCTGTTGAAGAACGCCCTGCCGCTCTGGCAGCTCCACCGCCGTTACGGCCTGCGCCCCTTCGGCCGCCACAGCCTGGCGGCGCTCCGCGTCCGCACGTGGGCGGCGGTGTGAGCCCCGCGGCCCGGCGGCCGATCCTCGTCACGGGGCTGCCGAGGAGCGGCACCAGCTGGACCGGCAGGATGCTCGCCGCCGGCGGCGAGGTCGTCTACGTCAACGAGCCGCTCAACCCGCAGCATCCGCCCGGCCGCTGCCCCGGTGTCCTGCGCGCCACCGTCACCCACCGATTCCAGTACATCTGCGACGACAACGCCGCCGGCTGGCTGCCGGCCTTCCGTGACACGGTCGCGCTGCGTTACCGGTTCCTGCCGGAGCTGCGCGCCAACCGCTCGCCGTACGACCTGGCCCGGCTGCTCCGCTACGGCACCGCCTTCACGCTGGGACGGCTGACCCGGCGGCGGGCGCTGCTCGACGACCCCTTCGCGGTGCTGTCGGCGGGCTGGTTCGCCGCCCGGCTGGGCTGCACCGTGATCGCCCTCGAACGCGACCCGGTGTCGTTCGTGGCGAGCTGGCAGCGGCTGGGCTGGACCGTCTACTTCCACGAGTTGCTCGAACAGCCCCTCCTCGTCCGCGACCACCCCGCGCTGCTCGGCCTGCGCGCCCTCGTCGGCTCCCAGGACCGCGTGCTCAAGGCCGCCACGCTGTGGCGGGTCACGCACGACATCCTCGCCCGCACTCCCGGCATCCACCTCGTCCGCTACGAGGACCTGGCGGCCGACCCGGTGCGCGGCTTCCGGCGCCTGTACGGCCACGCGGACCTGGCGTGGTCGGCCGCCGCGGAGCGGCGCGTCCGCCGGGCCTGCTCGGGCCCCGCCGGCCGGGACCGGGGATTCGCCTGGTCGGGGTTGTCGCGGACGGCGTTCCGGCCGATGGACTCGCGCCTGGCCCTGGACGGGGCCGCCCGCGGGCTGACGCCCGCCGAGGTGGACCGGATCCGTGAGCTCACCGCCGGCAGCGTTCGACCAGACAACCGGTGAGCAGCCGGACCGCGAACGGCAGGTCGTCCACCAGGTAGCGGCGCGCCAGCCGGCCCGGCTCGCTGCCCAGCCGGAACGCCCACTCCAGCCCGGCGTCCCGCATCCAGCCGGGCGCCCGCGGCACCATGCCGGAGGCGAAGGCGATGGCCGCCCCGCAGCCGACGAACCACGCGTCCGGCAGGCGGCGGCAGAGCGAGGCGATGAGCTGGTCCTGCCGCGGGAACCCGAGCCCGACGAACACCACCTTCGGCCGGGCCGCCGTCACCCGGCGCAGCACCCGCTCACGCCCGGCGGCCGTCCGGTCGAAGGCGTGCGGCGGCGACTCCACCCCGGCGACCTTGAGCAGCGGGAAGACGCTGGCCAGCTCGCGGGCGGCGGCCACGGCCACCCCCGGCGGCCCGCCCAGCAGGTAGACCGGCCAGCCGCGGCGCGCGGCGCGCTTGCTCAACGACCAGATGAGGTCGGCCCCGGTGACCCGTTCGGGCAGCGGGTCGCCGAGCAGCCGCGACGCCCACACCAGCGGCATGCCGTCGGCGACGACGAGGTCGGCGGTGTTGACCAGCTCGCGCAGGGCCGCGTCCCTGGCGGCGGCGCGGCAGATGTCGACGTTGGGCGTGACGATACGGCCGCCGCGCCCCGCGTCGAGCTCGGCGGCGACGTGCTCGACCACCTCCGCCTCCGTCACCGGATCCACCCCGATCCCCGCCAGGACCACCCGCCCCGCCGGGATCCGCCCGCCCGGGACCGCCAGGCCGGCGGCATCCGAGGACGCCGTGTCAGGCCCGGCGGGAGTCGTCCCGCTGAGCGGGAGCTCGTGACGCGGCGGACTCGTGCGGGGCGAACCCGGTGCGCTCTCCACGGGCGAGACCTGGACCGGCGTGGCCATGGCCTCGGGTGGGCTCCCCGCCGGGCCTGTGCCCTCGGTCCCCGCCGTGCTTCGCGTCCGGGGCGTGGTCGTGGGGTCGCCAGGTGTGGACGCCCTCGGGGTGGCGCTGCCGGTCCGGGGTGGCCGGATGGACGCGGTGGCGTCGCGTCCGGGCGACGGCGTCGCCGGGACCCGCGCCCACAACGGCCCGCGCGACCCCGCTGCGCCGCCAGGCCGGGCAGGCCCACCGGCAGGGCCAGGAGCGGTGCCGACGCCGCTGGGACGACCCCCACGCGGGGCGCCGGACCCGTCCGGGGAACCGCCACCACACAGAGCGCCGGACCCGTCCGAGGAACCGTCACGACGCGGAGCGCCGGACCCGTCCGAGGGACCGTCACCGCGTGGGGTGCCGGGCCCGTCCGAGGAATCGTCACCACGCGGAGTGCCGGACCCGTCCGGGGGGGCGTCGCCGCGTGGGGTGCTGGGCCCGTCGGTGGGGCGGATGACGCTGGAGACGTGCTGGATCGCGCCGAGGGCGTGCCTGGAGGAGTTCAGGCGGGCCCGGAAGGAGCCGCACTCCGTGCCGTCCCCCAGCGTGTCGGGGCCGGTCGCGCCCTTCCCGGCACGGTGCGTCGTCCTTCCCGCGGGCGCGGGGGCCGAACCGTCGGCGGGCATGGGCGTCGGGCCCGTCGGGTGCGGCGGGGGCGGGGTGTCGGGTGGGCGGGTCAAATGCCGTGCCCCCGGCCGTGCAGGAGGGCCAGGACGGCGGGCGCCGGAACGAGGCCGGCCGCGACGGCGAGCGCGATGGGGACGCGGGGTTCGGCGGCCCGGGCGGACAGGGCGCGCACCGCCCACCGCAGCGCCGCGCGCCGGCGCCCCAGGGCGGCATGGTGGAAGGCGAGCTGGCCGTAGACGCGGGCCGCGCCGCGCGGGTCGGCGGCCAGGCGGGGGTGCCGGTCGAGCATCCATTCGAGCCCGGCGATGCGGTCGGCCCACCGGGTGGCGTAGTGGGAGGCGCCCCACCGGACCCGGACGAGGGGACGGTCGACGTTGGCGATGGGCCGGCGCCGGGCGGCGCGCAGCGCCAGGTCCCAGTCTTCGTTCTGGCCGCCGGGGGCGCTCTCGTCGACCAGCAGCGTGCCGCGCCGGAACAGGAACGTGGACGAGTGGACCATGACCATGCGCGACCGGACGAGGTCGTCCTCGGTGACCACGCCGGCGCCGGCCAGGCGGGACACCCGGCGCCCGCCGTAGTCGACCTCGATGCCGCAGCTCGCGAACTCCGCCCCGCCGTCGAGCGCGGCCAGCTGCGCGGCGAGCTTGCCGGGCAGCCACTCGTCGTCGTCGTCGCAGAAGGCGACGAGGTCGGTGTCGCACGCGGCGATGCCGGTGTTGCGCGCCCCGGGCAGCCCCGGGGTCCGCTGGTTGGGCAGCACGCGGACGGGTCGCAGGCCGGCCAGTTGCCCGGCGACGGTCGCCGGGTCGGCCCCGTCGGCGACGACGACGAGGTCCAGGCGGCCCGGCCGGTCCTGGGCGAGCGCCGCCGCCACCGCGGCGCGCAGGTGGTGGGGCCGGTCGCCCCGCGTGGGGATCACCACGCCGACGGACTGCTGCATGAGACTCCTCCCAGGCGTCACGCCGTCACCCCGCGGTAGCCGTACCTGCACCGGAGTGGCCAGGTGAGGGCCGCGACCAGCCCCCGGTGCGGGCCGGACCGCCACGACTCGTCGAGCGCCAGCCCGACCGGGCCGACGGTGAACCGCATCGGGTTGCCGGAAGCGGTGTGGGCCCTGGTGAGGCGGGCCGTCGAGCCGGTGACGAAGGGCAGCTCGGCCGGCAGGCCCAGCCGGTGGGCGAGCGCCCCCAGGGTGGGGTGCGGGTCGGTGACCAGGTCTTCGTAGCGCAGCCGGGTCACTTGGGCGCCGCGTCGGGCGAGCAGGTCGAGGGCGAGGTTCTGGGCGCTCCAGTGGACGGCGGTGCGGGCCGGACCCCAGCGGGTCATCGGACGGCCGTCCTCGGGGCGGGCGACGGTGCGCCGCCAGGAGTGGGCGACCGCCCGGGGGTCGCGGACGACGTGCACCACGTGGACGGGGACTCCGCCCGCCGCCAGGCAGTGGGCGAGGGAGGCGTGCTTGCTGGAGTCGATCACGACGCGGGCGCCGGCCGTCGCGGCCGCCGCATCGTAGACGCGGCGGTAGGCCCGCACGTACGTGGCCAGGTCGGGGTGCCGGATGCGCAGCACCCTGCGCGTGCGGTCGACGCGCTGCCGCAGGTCGAGCAGGCGGGTGGCGAGCGCCCCGCTCCAGCCGCCGAACGCCCGCTCCCCCACCTCGCGCCAGAACGGGCAGGCGGGGAACGGCTCGCCGCAGCCGCACGGCTCCGCGCCGAGCACGCCGCGCGCCCACAGGTGGACCACCTCGCCGAGGGGCGCCACGCCGGGCAGCTCTCCCAGCAGCCTTTCGAGCAGCGTGGTGCCGCTCCGGCCAAGGCCGCCCAGGAAGACCACCCGGGCGGCTGTCGAGGGGTGAGTCACGGGGGAATGGGCTTTCACATCGTGGATACGTAACGTGATAACCCTAGCGCTCAGCGTAACCGTACGGTCACTCGAACGCCAAAGGATCTACCCGCGAACGCCGACGGCCCCCGCCGGAGGGCGGGGGCCGTCGGGGGCGTGACGCGTCAGTGCGCCTCGATGATCATGCCGGCGCCGACCGTGCCGTTGGTGGCCTCGTCCACGAGGATGAAACCGCCGGTGAGCCGGTTGCGGGCGTAGTCGTCGACGAACAACGGCTGGGTGACCCGCAGCGACACGCGGCCGATCTCGTTGAGGCCGAGCGACGTGGCCTCCTCGTCGCGGTGCAGCGTGTTGACGTCGAGCCGGTAGTGCAGGTCGCGCACCAGGGCGCGAGCCGTGCGGGTGGTGTGCTTGATGGCCAGCTTGGAGCGCGGCGCCAGCCTGGCCCCGTCGCTCATCCAGCAGACCATGGCCTCCAGGTCCTGGGACACCTGCGGTTGGTTGTTGGGCCGGGCGATCATGTCGCCGCGGGAGATGTCGATGTCGTCCTCGAAGCGCAGCGTGACCGACATCGGCGGGAACGCCTCCTCCACCGGCCCGTCGAAGGTGTCGATGGAGGCGATCCGGGTGGCGAGGCCCGAAGGCAGGTGGACGACCTCGTCGCCGGGCTTGAGCACGCCGCCCGCCACCTGCCCGGCGTAGCCGCGGTAGTCGTGGAAGGCGTGGTCGGTGGCCTTCTGCGGGCGGATGACGTACTGGACCGGGAAACGCACGTCGACCAGGTTGCGGTCGGAGGCGATGTGCACGTTCTCCAGGTGGTGCAGCAGCGACGAGCCGTTGTACCAGGGCATGTTCTCCGACCGGGACACCACGTTGTCGCCGTTGAGCGCGGAGATCGGGATGAAGGTCAGGTCGGCCACGTTGAGCTTGGAGGCGAACGCGGTGAACTCCTCGCGGATCTCCTCGAACCGCTCCTCGGAGTAGTCGACGAGGTCCATCTTGTTGACGGCGAGCACGAGGTGCGGCACCCGCAGCAGCGAGGTCAGGAACGCGTGGCGGCGCGACTGCTCCAGCACGCCCTTGCGCGCGTCGATCAGGATGATCGCCAGGTCGGCGGTGGAGGCGCCGGTGACCATGTTGCGGGTGTACTGGATGTGGCCGGGCGTGTCGGCGATGATGAACTTGCGCCGCGGCGTCGCGAAGTAGCGGTAGGCCACGTCGATGGTGATGCCCTGCTCACGCTCGGCGCGCAGGCCGTCGGTCAGCAGCGACAGGTCGGTGTATTCGGTGCCGCGGTCGCGCGAGGTGCGCTCGACCGCTTCCAGCTGGTCCTCGAAGATCGCCTTGGAGTCGAAGAGCAGGCGCCCGATGAGGGTGGACTTGCCGTCGTCGACGCTTCCGGCCGTGGCGAAACGCAGAATGTCCATCGGTCTAGAAGTAGCCTTCCCGCTTGCGGTCCTCCATGGCGGCCTCGGAGGAGCGGTCGTCGGCCCGGGTGGCCCCCCGCTCCGTGATCCGGGTGGCCGCGATCTCCTCGATGATCTCCTCCACGGTGGCGGCCGTGGACTGCACGGCGCCGGTGCAGGTCATGTCACCCACCGTGCGGTAGCGCACCACGGCCTCGAAGAGCGGCTCGTCGTCGCCGCGCCGCACCACCTCGGAGTCGGGCAGCAGCATGCCGTCGCGCTCGAACACCTTGCGGGTGTGGGAGAAGTAGATCGACGGGATCTCGATGCCCTCGCGCCGGATGTAGTCCCAGACGTCCAGCTCGGTCCAGTTGGACAGCGGGAACACCCGGATGTGCTCGCCCTTGCGGATGCGGGCGTTGTAGAGGTTCCACAGCTCGGGGCGCTGGTTCTTCGGGTCCCACTGGCCGAAGTCGTCGCGGAAGGAGAACACCCGCTCCTTGGCCCGGGCCTTCTCCTCGTCGCGGCGGGCGCCGCCGAAGACGGCGTCGAACTCGTGCTCCTCGATCGCGTCGAGCAGCGTGGTGGTCTGCAGCCTGTTGCGGGAGGCGCGCCGGCCGGTCTCCTCGGTCACGCGCCCGGCGTCGATGGAGTCCTGGACGCTCGCGACGATGAGGCGCGCGCCGAGCTCGGCGGCGCGCCGGTCGCGGAACTCGATGACCTCGTCGAAGTTGTGGCCGGTGTCGACGTGCATCAGCGGGAACGGGATCGCCGCGGGCCAGAAGGCCTTCTCGGCGATGCGCAGCATGACGATGGAGTCCTTGCCGCCGGAGAAGAGCAGACACGGGCGCTCGAACTCCGCAGCCACTTCGCGCATGATGTGAATGGCTTCGGCTTCGAGCACGTCGAGCTGCGACGTCGTGTAGTCGCGCTGGAGCATGGGAGCTTCCTCCGGCGTTGGGGCGGTGCGGGTCGGTCGGCAGTCGGGTCAGGTCAGCGGTGCAGGTCGCGAATCCCGGCCAGCAGGGTAGTCGCCAACTCGGGTAGGGAAACCAGGATATCCGGTAGTGAGGGGTCAGCCTGGTTGTAGGTCAGCGCCGCGCCGTCGATCCTGCTCGCGTGGGCTCCCGCGGCCTGCGCGACGGCCACCGGAGCGGCGGAGTCCCACTCGTACTGGCCGCCCGCGTGGACGTACGCCTCGACCTCGCCGGTGAGCACCGCGGAGATCTTCGCGCCGGCCGAGCCGATGGGCACCAGCTCGGCGCCGACGAGGTCGGCCAGGTTGCGCACGAACTCGGGCGGCCGCGTGCGGCTGACCGCGATGCGGAACCGCCCGTCCTGGTAGGCGGGCAGCTTGGGCGGCTCGGCCGTGTTGAGGGTGCGCCCCTGGGCGGGCAGCGCGACCGCTCCGGCGCTCAGCGCGCCGCCCTCCCACAGGGCCACGTGCACGGCCCAGTCGGACCTGCCCTCCTCGGAGAACTCGCGCGTGCCGTCGAGCGGGTCGATGATCCACACCCGGTCGGCTTCGAGCCGGCGCGGGTCGAGGCGCTCCTCCCTGGTCGCCTCCTCCGACAGCACCCGGTCACTCGGCCGCAGCCGCGCCAGCGCCGCCATGAGGAAGACGTGGGACTCGCGGTCGCCGGCGGCGCGCAGGGCGGCCGCGTCGGCGAAGCCCTCCCGCGCGCGTACGGCCAGCAGCCGCTCTCCGGCCTCGGACGCCAGGCCGGCGGCGAGAGCGTGGTCGTCACGAAACGTCATCAGTAAGCTCCTTGCCCGCGGGCGACGGCCGACCAAGTCTTCCACAGGATCTGGAGGTCGAGCGTGAGGGACCAGTTCTCCACGTAACGCAGGTCCAGCCGCACCGATTCCTCCCACGACAGGTCCGACCTGCCGCTGACCTGCCACAGTCCGGTCAGACCCGGCCGGACGAGCAGTCTCCTGCGCACGTCGTCGCCGTAGCGGGCGACCTCCTCGGGCAGCGGCGGGCGGGGGCCCACCAGCGACATGTGGCCGAGGACCACGTTGATGAGCTGGGGCAGCTCGTCGAGCGAATGGCGCCGCATGAACGCCCCCAGCGGGGTGACCCGCGGATCGTTGCGGACCTTGAACAGGACGCCGTCACCGTCGCTGACCAGGGTGATCTTCGCCTCCTCGGAGCCGCGCCGCATGGTGCGGAACTTCACGATGGTGAACAGCGTGCCGCCCTTGCCCACCCGCGTCTGCCGGAACAGCGCCGGCCCCGGGCTGGTGGTGCGCACCGCAACGGCCAGGGCCAGGAGCAGCGGCGACAGCAGCACCAGCAGCGCGGCGGCCACCACCCGGTCGAAGACGTTCTTGACGAGCTGCCGGACACCGGTCAGCTCGGGGTGCTCGACGTGCAGCAGCGGCAGCCCGGCGGCGGGCCTGATGGTGGTGCGCGGCCCGGCCACCTCCATCAGGGCGGGGGCGACGACCAGCTCGGTGTCGGTGCGTTCCAGCCGCCAGGCCAGCCGCCGCAGCGCCACGCCGTCCATCTCGGGACAGGCCAGCACGGCGACGGTGTCGGCGCCGGTCTGACCGACCACCAGCGGCACGTCGCAGAAGTCGCCGGCGACCGGCACGCCGGCGATCTTCTCGCCGGGCGCGTCGCCGGGCAGGCAGGCGGCGACGATCTCCATGCCGTGGTGGCGTTCCTTGCGGAACAGGTGCACCAGTTCGGCGATCGAGGCGGCGTGGCCCACGGCCACCACCCGCCGCATGCACGCCCCGCCGGCGCGCCGCCGGTGCAGCGAGCGGCGCAGGCCGTACCGGAGCACGAGGGTGAGCAGGGTGACCAGCGGCAGGGCGAGCACCACGTAGCCGCGGGCGACGTCGGTCTTGCTGACGTACGAGCCGATGGCGGTGATGGCGATCAGCGCGACCCCGCACTGCAGAACGCGGCGGAACTCCTCGGACCCGATGCCGATCATGCGCGGCTCGTAGGCGCGGTTGAGCGCCACCGCGCCGATCCACACCCACGGGAGCGCCGCGCTGACCAGCAGGTACGGCGCCGCGTACGCGGTAGGGCCGCCGAACCTGAGCAGGAAGGCCGCCGCGGCCCCCACCCCCGCGCCCAGAAAGTCGGACACCACGGCCCGCGTGCGGTAGGCCCGCACCCAGGCCGGCAGACGTGGGCCGACCCGCCAGGCGGGGTCAGGCCCGGAGCCGACGACGGTCATCAGCACTTCGCCGTCGTTCAACGCGCGCCTCCCCGTGACCGGACATCAGCAGACAGTCACCAGATCGTAGCGTTGCGCAGTGGCGAGAAGGCTGGAACGAACCTATGCGGGGATCAGCGAGGAGGGCCGGAAATCTTAAGGTCTGCCCGGTGGTACTCGTTCTGGGTCGCTTCGAGGCCGTGCTGCATCAGCGACTCGACCACGTCCGCGGCCCGGTCCACGAGGAAGGGCAGGTCCTTGCGCTCGGCGGTGGCGAAGTCGCGCAGCACGAAGGCGGCCGGGTCCATGCGGCCGGGCGGGCGGCCGATGCCGAAGCGGACGCGGAGGTAGTCGCGGGTGCCGAGCGATTTGGTGATCGACTTGAGGCCGTTGTGGCCGTTGTCGCCGCCGCCCAGCTTGGCGCGCAGCGCGCCGTAGGGGATGTCGAGCTCGTCGTGCACGACGACCAGCCGGTCGGGGCCGATCTTGTAGAAGTCGGAGAGGGCCTTGACGGGACCACCCGACAGGTTCATGAAGGTGAGCGGCTTGGCCAGCACCGCGGCGCGGGTCTCCAGCACCTCGGCGCGGCTCTTGTGCGCCTTGAACCGCCCCCCGGCCCGCGCGGCGAGCTCGTCGAGCGTCATGAAGCCGGCGTTGTGCCGGTTGCCCGCGTATTCGGAGCCCGGGTTGCCCAACCCGACGATGAGCCAGCGGTCCATGAGTTCCCCTCGGACGGCGACGGGGCAGCCGACCGTGCCGGCTGCCCCGTCGGTGAAGCGTTACTCGGCGGCGGCCTCGGCGCTCTCGCCCTCGCCGGCCTCGGGGGCCTCGGCGGCCTCGCCCTCGGCGGCCTCCTCGGCGAGCGACTCGGTCTGCTTGTTGATCACGTGCAGGACCACGGCGTCGGCGTCGGCGGACAGCGTGGCGCCCTCGGGCAGCTTGAGGTCGCCGGCGGTGACCACGGCGCCGATCTCCATGCCCTCGACGTCGACCTCGACACCGGTCGGGATGTTGGTGGCCTCGGCCTCGACCGCGATGGCGACGAGCTGCTGGTCGAGCATGCCGTCGGACTGGACGTCGCCGACGGTGGTGACCGGGATCTCGACGGTGACCTTCTCGCCGCGCTTGACCAGGAGCAGGTCGACGTGCTCGACGAAGCCCTTGATCGGGTCGCGCTGCACGCCCTTGGGCAGGGCCAGCTCGTCGACGCCCTCGCCCTTGAGGCGGATCAGCACGTTGGGCGTGCGCAGGGCGAGGAGCACCTCGTGGCCGGGCAGGGTCAGGTGCTTGGGCTCGATGCCGTGTCCGTAGAGGACGGCCGGGACCTTGTCGGCGCGCCGGATCTTGCGAGCGGCGCCCTTGCCGAACGTGGTGCGCTGCTCGGCTGCGATGCGTACTTCGGACATGACATCTCCTAGGGATGCGTCGGGGATCGAAGGTGCGGCGCTCTCCCTCACCCGCCCTAGCGGAAGGCGTTACGAGCGCAACCGTTCTAGTCTACCGCCTACCGGCAGGCCGGGCTCCGCGTCAGGCGAGGCGCCCGGCTCCGCCGGCTCAGGTGTCGCCCTCGAACATGCTCGTGACCGAGCCGTCGGTGAAGACCTCGGTGATCGCGCGGGCGATCAGCGGCGCGATGGACAGGACCGTCAGCTTGTCGAAGCGGCTGGTCTCGGGCAGCGGCAGCGTGTTGGTGACGATGACCTCGCTGATGCGGGAGTTCTTGAGCCGGTCGACGGCCGGCTCGGAGAAGACGGCGTGGGTGGCGGCGACGATCACGTTGGTGGCGCCCTGCTCGTAGAGGGCGTCGGCGGCCTTGCAGATCGTGCCCGCGGTGTCGATCATGTCGTCGATCAGCACGCAGGTGCGTCCGCGTACCTTGCCGACGACCTCGCTGACCTTCACGGAGTTGGCCACGTCGAGGTCGCGCCGCTTGTGGATGAAGGCCATGGGCGTGCCGAGCGTGTCGGCCCAGCGCTCCGACAGCCGCACGCGCCCGGTGTCGGGCGAGACGACCGTGGTGCTGGCCAGGTCGAGCTTGTTCTTCAGGTAGCTCTCCAGCACCGGCATGGCGAACAGGTGGTCGACGGGGCCGTCGAAGAAGCCCTGGATCTGCGAGGTGTGCAGGTCGATGGACATCAGCCGGTCGGCGCCGGCGGTCTTGAACATGTCGGCCATGAGCCGGGCCGTGATCGGCTCGCGTCCGCGGCCCTTCTTGTCCTGCCGGGCGTAGCCGAAGAACGGCATGACCACGGTGATGCGCTTGGCGGAGGCCCGCTTGAGCGCGTCGACCATGATGAGCTGCTCCATGATCCACTGGTTGATGGGCCGGGTGTGGCTCTGGATCACGAAGGCGTCGCACCCTCGTACGGACTCGAGGTAACGCGCGTAGATCTCGCCGTTGGCGAAGTCGACGAGTTTGGTGGGGGTGAGGGAGACGCCGACGTGCTGGGCGACCTCCTCGGCCAGCTCGGGGTAGGCCCGGCCGGAGAAGAGCATGAGGTTCTTCTCGCCCGGCTGCTTGATGCTGGTCATGAACTGTTCTCCCGATGCTGGTGTTGCTCCGCCGCGTGTCGCTCGGCCAGCGCCCGCTCGGCCGCCGCCGCCGACTTGGTGCCCGCGCGCCTGCGCAGCACCCACGTCTCGATGTTGCGCTGCCGCGCGCGGGCCACGCCGATCGCGCCCGGGGGCACGTCGGTGTCGATCACCGAGCCGGCCGCCGTGTAGGCGCCGTCGCCGACGTTCACCGGCCCGACGAGCATGGTGTCGCACCCGACGAACGCGCCGTCGCCCACGGTGCTGCGATGCTTGTCGACGCCGTCGTAGTTGACGAAGATCACCGACGCGCCGATGTTGGCGTCGGCGCCGATCGTGGCGTCCCCCGCGTAGGACAGGTGCGGCACCTTGGACCGGTCGCCGACCTGGGTGTTCTTCATCTCCACGAACGTACCGGCCTTGGCGTCGCGGCCGAGCACCGTCCCCGGACGCAGGTAGGCGTACGGCCCGACGCTGGCGCCGGGGCCCACGACGGCGTGGTCGCAGACCGCGTTGCGCACCACGGCTCCGGGGCCGACCCGGGTGTCGGTGAGGGTGGTGGCGGGGCCGACCTCGGCACCGGTCTCGATGACGGTGGCGCCGTGCAGCTGGGTGGCGGGGTGCACGACGGTGTCGGGCTCGATCCGCACGTCCACGTCGATCCAGGTGGAGGCCGGGTCGACGATGGTCACGCCGGCGCGCATGTGCCGCTCCAGCAGGCGCTGGTTGAGCACCTTGCGGGCCAGGGCGAGCTGCACCCGGTCGTTGACGCCCTCGACCTCGGCGAAGTCGGCTGCGATGTGGGCGCCGACGCGGTGGCCGTCCTCGCGCAGGATCGCGAGCACGTCGGTGAGGTACTCCTCGCCCTGGGCGTTGTCGGTGGAGACGCGCTTGACGGCGTCGGCGAGGAGCAGGCCGTCGAAGGCGTAGATGCCGGAGTTCATCTCCCTGACGGCGCGCTGCTCGGGGGTGGCGTCCTTCTCCTCGACGATCCTCAGGACGGCGCCGGAGGAGTCGCGGATGATGCGCCCGTACCCGGTCGGGTCGGGCACCTCGGCGGTCAGCACGGTGACGGCGTTGCCGTCGGCGGCGTGCCGGCCCAGCAGCTCGGCGAGGGTCTCGGCGCGCAGCAGCGGCACATCGCCGTAGGTGACCAGGACGGTGCCGGCGATCGTGCCGACCTCCTCCAGCACGGTCCGGACGGCATGACCGGTGCCGCGCTGCTCGCGCTGGACGACGGCGCGGGCGTCGGGGCTGGTTCGCTCGAGGTGGGCGCCGACGCGCTCGCGCGCGTGGCCGATGACGACGATGAGCCGCTCGGGACCGAGGTCGCGGGCGGCCTGCAGCATGTGGTCGACGAGCGCGCGACCGCACACCTCGTGCAGGACTTTCGGGGTCTGGCTCTTCATCCGGGTGCCCTCGCCGGCGGCGAGGACGATCACGGCGGCCGGGCGCGGCACACTCACGGACTGAGGCTCCCTGTGACTGGACGGATCTGGGGTGCGGCTACCACACCGTTGCGGTGGGCCGCGTTCAGCGGTCCGCCGCAGCCGGCACATCGTGCGGCTACCCTCCCGACACCGCGAGGATACCTCCCGTCGTCCGGGGGTCCCGCGCAGGCCGCGCCCGAAGCTCCCGGAAGAGGACTCGAACCCCTACAAAGTGGACCAAAACCACTTGTCCTGCCGATTAGACGATCCGGGACTAATCGGACACCAAGGGCGTCCGACCCACACCTACGATACCGAGCCCGCCCGCGTCGCGCGTCCGCAATACCGCCTCATCCGATCACCGTCACGTCACGGCCGGAGGATTACCCCCAGAAGGCCCGGGTAGGGCCGACCCATAACAGACGGGCCAGAACGGCGCAAGCCACGGAACCCACTCACGTAGGTCGGCGGGCCGTTACGTATCACCTATTCGCCTCTTAGGCCTTCCTTACTTACGATGGCGTAGGTTACGGTGGCGTAGCCCGGACATTTGTCCTCATACACGTCAGGAAGGCACCACATGACCGTTACCGCCGAACGTCCGACACCAGGACCGAAGCCCGATTTCGAATCCGAACCGCGCACCAAGGCCGAGCTCGTCACCTTCGGGCTCGTGGTCGGCCTCCCCCTCGTCGCGTTCGCGGCCGCCGTGCCCATCGCCTGGGGATGGGGTCTCGGCTGGACGGACATCGCGATCGCGACCGTCTTCTACCTCGTCTCAGGACTCGGCGTGACCGTCGGGCTGCACCGCTACTTCACGCACGGCTCGTTCAAGGCCAAGCGGCCGCTGAAGATCGCGCTCGGCATCGCGGGGAGCCTGTCCCTGGAGATGTCCGTGCTCGACTGGGTGGCCACCCACCGCAAGCACCACAAGTTCTCCGACAAGGAGGGCGACCCGCACTCCCCGTGGCGCTTCGGCCCGGGCTTCAAGTCCATGTCCAAGGGGCTGCTCTACGCGCACATGGGCTGGATGTTCGACGCCGAGCGGACCAACCGCGAGAAGTACGCCCCCGACCTGTGCAAGGACGAGGACGTCGTCAGGCTGCACAAGTGGTTCCCGGCGCTGGCCCTCACCTCGATCCTGCTGCCCGGCGTCCTCGGCGGGCTCCTCACCTGGTCCTGGCAGGGCGCGCTGACCGCGTTCTTCTGGGGCTCACTGGTGCGCATCGGCCTGCTGCACCACGTGACCTGGTCGATCAACTCCATCTGCCACGTGTTCGGCGAGGAGGAGTTCCAGGTGCGCGACAAGTCGCGCAACGTCTGGTGGCTGGCCATCCCGTCCTTCGGCGAGTCGTGGCACAACCTGCACCACTCCGACCCCACCTGCGCCCGCCACGGCGTGCTCAAGGGGCAGATCGACCTCAGCGCCGGCCTCATCCGCATCTTCGAGCGCCTCGGATGGGTCCATGATGTGCGCTGGCCGACCCCCGAGCGCCTGGCGGCGAAGCGGGTTGCCTGATGCCGACCTCGCGGTGACCGGTCCTTCATCCGGCACCGTCATGATGGAGACCGTGACCGAGCCCCGATCCCGCAGACGCATGTCCGGACGAGAGCGAAGAGAGCAGCTGATCCTCATCAGCCGCACGCTGTTCGCCGAGAAGGGGTTCGACGGGACCTCCATCGAGGAGATAGCGGCGACGGCCCAGGTGTCCAAACCCGTGGTCTACGAGCACTTCGGCGGCAAGGAGGGCGTCTACGCGGTCGTCGTCGACCGCGAGATGCAGAAGCTGCTCAGCATGATCACCGAGGCCCTCGCCGCCTCCCACTCCCTGGTCAAGCTCGAACGGGCGGCGCTGGCGCTGCTGCGCTACATCGAGGAGAGCAGCGAGGGCTTCCGCATCCTCGTGCGCGACTCCCACGCCGCCTCGGGCACGGGCACGTTCGCGAGCCTGATCAGCGAGATCGCCAGCCAGGTCGAGGACGTGCTCGCCGACGAGTTCGCCGCCCGCGGCTACGACCCCAAGCTGGCGCCCATGTACGCGCAGATGCTGGTGGGCATGGTGGCCCTGACCGGGCAGTGGTGGCTCGACGTGCGAAAGCCGGCCCGCGAGGAGGTCGCCGCCCACCTCGTCAACCTCGCCTGGAACGGCCTGACGGGTCTCAACCCGCATCCGGCGATCACCGCCATGACCCGCATCCCCACCTCCGGCGTGGCCAGGCCGCGCACCGGCGAGAAGGAGCTGCGCGAGTTCGACAAGGCCCGCGAGAAGGAGCTCCGCGAGGCCGAGAAGGCGCGCCTGCGCGAGCTGCGGGAGGCCGAGAAGGCTCGGGTCCGCGAGCTCAAGGAGCGCGAGCGCCTGCTCAAGGAGGCCGAGAAGGAACGTGAACGCCTGCTCAAGGAGGCCGAGAAGGCCCGCGAGCGGGAGGAGAAGATCCGCCAGCGTGAGGCTCGCCTGGCGGAGCGGGCCGCCCGGCTGGGCCAGGCTGACCAGCAGGATTAGTCGTTGCGGCTTAGTTAACGTTCCGTTCAATCTGATGGGGCATATTTCTTGTATGTCCGCCGAAGTGCTGCAAGTTGGAAGCGACCTCCCCCTGCCTCAGGAGAGGTTCCTCAACCGCGAGGAGAGCTGGCTCCATTTCAACGAGCGTGTCCTCCAACTGGCCGAGGACCCCTCGCTGCCCCTCCTGGAGCGGGTGCGCTTCCTCGCCATCTTCGCCAGCAACCTGGACGAGTTCTTCCGGGTCCGGGTGGCGGGACTCAAGCGGCGGATGGCCACCGGACTGCTGCTGCGGACCAAGAGCGGGCTCAAGCCGCGCGAGGAGCTGGCCCGCATCGCCACCATCGCCGACGCCCTGGCCCGGCGGCACGCGGAGGTCTTCCACGAGCAGATCCTGCCCCAGCTCGCCGGCGAGGGCATCGAGATCGTCCGCTGGGAGGACCTGGGGCGCGAGGAGCGCACCGAGCTGCGCAAGCTCTTCCGGGAGCGGATCAGGCCGGTCCTGACGCCGCTGGCGGTGGACCCCGCGCACCCCTTCCCGTACATCTCGGGACTCAGCCTCAACCTGGCCGTCGTGGTGCGCAACCCGGCGACCGACCACACGGTGTTCGCCCGGGTGAAGGTGCCCTCCCAGCTCCCCCGGTTCGTGGAGGCGTCCAGCCAGCGGTTCGTGCCGCTGGAGGACGTCATCGCCGCCCACCTCGGGCAGCTCTTCAAGGGCATGGAGATCGTCCAGCACCACGTCTTCCGGGTGACCCGCAACGAGGACCTCGACGTCGACGAGGACATCACCGAGAACCTCATGCAGGCCCTGGAGAAGGAGCTGCTCAAGCGGCGCTTCGGGCCGCCCGTCCGGCTGGAGGTGGAGGACACCATCTCCCCCGAGGTGCTGGACCTGCTCGTGGACGAGCTGGGCGTGGCTCCGCACGAGATCTACCGGATCGCCGGGCCGCTCGACCTGACAGGCCTGCACGCCATCGCCGACCTCGACCGCGGCGAGCTCAGCTACCGGCCGTTCGTGCCCGCCGAGGCGGTCAACGCCGAGGACGACATCTTCGGCCTGCTGCGCGAACGCGACGTGCTGCTCCACCACCCGTACGACTCGTTCGCGACCAGCGTGCAGCACTTCATCGAGGTGGCCGCGGCCGACCCGCGCGTGCTGGCGATCAAGCAGACCCTCTACCGGACCAGCGGCGACTCCCCCATCGTGGACGCCCTCATCGACGCCGCCGAGGCCGGCAAGCAGGTCGTCGTCGTGGTGGAGATCAAGGCCCGTTTCGACGAGCACGCCAACATCTCCTGGGCCCGCAAGCTGGAGCGCGCCGGCTGCCACGTCGTCTACGGCGTGGTGGGGCTGAAGACCCACTGCAAGCTGGCCCTCGTCGTCCGGCAGGAGCCGTCCGGGGAGCTGCGCCGCTACTGCCACATCGGCACCGGCAACTACAACCCGAAGACCGCCCGGCAGTACGAGGACTTCGGGCTGCTCACCGCCGACCCACTGGTCGGCGAGGACGTCACCGACCTGTTCATCCACCTGACCGGTTACTCCAACCACTCGGCCTACCGGCGGCTGCTGGTCGCGCCGCACTCACTGCGCGGCGGGCTGCTGGCCCGGATCGAGCGGGAGATCGCCCACCAGCAGGCGGGCCGGCCGGCCCGCATCCGCATCAAGACCAACTCCCTGGTCGACGAGCCGATCATCGACGCGCTCTACCGGGCGTCGCGGGCGGGGGTGCCGGTGGACCTGTGGGTGCGCGGCGTGTGCACGCTGCGCCCCGGCATCCCCGACCTGTCGGACAACATCCGCGTACGGTCGGTGCTGGGGCGGTTCCTGGAGCACTCGCGGGTCTACGAGTTCGGCCTGGGGCGGCGGCCGGAGGTGTGGATCGGCAGCGCCGACCTCATGCGCCGCAACCTGGACCGGCGGGTGGAGGCCCTGGTCAAGGTCACCTCCCAGCAGCACAAGGCCTACCTGATCGAGCTGATGGATCTGGCCATGGCCGAGTCGACGAACTCCTGGTGGCTCGGTTCCGACGGCTCCTGGGTCCGCCACCCCGGCCTCGACCTGCAGAGCCACCTGATCAGCACCCGCCGCTGGAGGACCGTTGACGACTGACCCGCTGCGGGCCGCGGGAGCCGTCGTGTGGCGGGGCGATCCGTCCGCCCCCGAGGTGGCCGTCGTCCACCGGCCGCGCTACGCGGACTGGACCTTCCCCAAGGGCAAGCTGCGGCTCGGGGAGCATCCGATCGCGGCGGCCGTGCGGGAGGTGCGCGAGGAGACGGGCCTCGGCGTGGTGCTGGGCCGCGCCCTGCCGTCCGTCCACTACCCGAGCCGTGGGGGCAGCAAGCGGGTCGACTACTGGACCGCCCGGGTGGTGGAGGAGGACGCGTTCGTCCCCGGCGAGGAGGTGGACGAGCTGCGCTGGGTGCCGCTGGACGAGGCTCGCTCGCTGCTCAGCTACGCCTGGGACGCGGTGCTGCCGAACGCGCTGCTCGCCGGGCCGCTCGACACCGTCCCCCTCGTCCTCCTCCGGCACGGCACGGCCGGGTCGCGGCACGAGTGGCGGGGCGACGACGCGCTGCGCCCCCTCGACGCCGGCGGCGTGGCCCAGGCGGCCACCGTGGCCGCGGTGCTGCCCGCCTACCGGCCGCGGACGCTGCTCAGCTCGCCGAGCCGCCGCTGCGTCCAGACGCTGGAGCGGTTCCGGAGCGACGGCATCCGACTCGAACCGCTGCTCAGCGAGGAGCTCCAGGACCCCGTCCTGACCCCGGAGCTGGTGGCCGGGCTGCGCGGGCCCGCCGTCGTGTGCAGCCACGGCAAGGTGCTGCCGGACCTGATCCGGGCGCTGAGCGGCGCGGAGGTGCACCTGGACAAGGGCGCGTTCGCGGTGCTGCACCGGACCGGGGACCGGGTGGCCGCCGTCGAGACGCACACCACCTAGCGGATCTTCGCCACGCCCCGCAGGGTCGCGGCCCAGACCTCGGGGAAGCGGGCGTGCGCCTGCTCCGCCTCGGCGCGTTCCAGACCGAGCAGCAGCCCATAGGTGAACGTCTCCTCGCCGGCCAGGCGGGCCGCCTCCGCCTCCCTGGCCAGCGTCTGCTGCGCCACCATGCCGTCCTGGTGCGCCCCGAGCACCTCCTGCACCGCCTCGGCGAGCTTGGCCAGCTTCTTCATGTCCGAGCCGAGCGCGGGCCGCAGCGCCTCGGCGGTGTAGCGGGCGCGCTTGGCGGCCTTGCGGACGTCGTGCATGGCGATCTCGCGGCGCTCGGGGTCGCCGATGGCCTGGGCGGTGTCGTACGCCCGGGTGACGCGACGCCAGTTGGCGTCCGCCGCGCGCACGAGCTCCTTCCTCGCCGGCCTGGCGGCGGCCCCGGTCAGCTCCGGCGCGGCCACCAGCGCGTCGAGCGCGTCGAGCAGCGCGTAGTAGCGCTCGCCGCTCAGCGCCTCGCGGATCCGGTCGTACGCCTGCTGCTGCCGCCCGCCCAGGTCACCGCCGAGTCGGTCGCGGACCGGGCCGACGACCAGCTCGGGCGCGAGCCCGGCCAGCCGGCCGGTGAACCTGGCCCTCATCACCTCCAGGTCGCGCGCCTCACCGAGCACCGTGCCCAGCCAGCGAAGCTCGTCCTGAACGTGGGCGGTACCGGTCACGATCTTCTTGAACGCCTTGAGCGCGCTGCGCAGCCTGCGAGCGGCGACGCGCATCCGGTGCACGGCGTCCTCCTCGGTGCGCCGTACCCGGGGGTCCTGCGACAGCAGCGCGGCGACCTGGTCGGACAGGTAGCCGACGACCACCTCACCCGCGCTCCCCGGCCTGACCGGAGCGGCCGGCGGGGAGGCCGGGGCGAGGAGCCTGGCGAGCTTGCTGGCCGCCTCCGCCGGGGTGGCGCCGGCCTTGCGCAGGCGCTTGCCGACCTTGGCCAGCAGCGCCCGGTCGCCGTCGAGGAGTTCGGCCTCCACCTCACGCCAGCGGACCACCCTCGGCGGCCCGCCGAGCACGGTTCCCTTGACCCGGTCGTCGGCGATCTCGACCAGCCTGGTGTCGCCGTCGTGGACGACGGTGACGCTCCTGCGGGTGTCCAGCTCGGCCACGGGCCGCAGCTCGGCGCCACGGGTGAAGGCTCTGACCAGCTCGGACAGCTCCTGGGGCACCAGCTTCACGCTGCGGGTGAGCGGATGGGTGATCTCCTGGCGGGCGCCCCTGGCCCTGGGCAGCTTGAGGTGCCAGCCGGCGTCGTCACCGCCGCGGCGTCGTCTGAGCGTGACGCCGCGGGCGGCGAGTCGCAGGTCGGGCGTGTCGTAGTAGAGGGCCACGAGCTGGTAGGTCCTGGGCCCCGCCACCCGGCCCAGCCGGCTCAGGTCCGGAACGACGTAGTCGGGAGGGACGTCGAACTTGTCCTCGATCTCGATGCCCAACTGCACCTCACAAGTAGCCCTATACCCGACATACTGCCATTTGGTGGGGTCAGCTAACCTGCAGCAGTTCGATCCTGTTGCCGACAGGGTCGGTCACATAGACGCGCCGGTAGCCGGGGAGCAGGTCGTCGGGCACCGCGTCGGGCAGCTTCGCGACCAACTCGTCCAGGTCGTCGACGAGGAACCCCGGGTGCGCCTTCCGCGCCGGTCTGAAGTTCTCCTCGATGCCGAGGTGCACCTCCACGCCCTCCCCACGGAACCAGGCGCCGCCGCGCTCGGCCAGCTCCGGCGGCTTGGGGACCTCCCGCAGGCCGAGCACCCCCTCGTAGAACTCTCTCAGCTCGGGCTCGCTGCCGGGCGGCGCCGCCAGCTGGACGTGGTGCAACGCGATGATCACGCTCAGCCGCCCTTCCTCGCCACGACGAAGATCCGCCGGAACGGGAACGGCGTGCCGTACTCCTTGGCCGGGTACGCCCGGTCGAGCCGCTCGGAGAGGTCGGCGACGAAGCCGCCGCGCTCGTCGTCGGACAGCCGGTCGAAGATCGGGCGCAGGGCGGTGCCGGAGATCCAGTTGAGCACCGCGTGCTCGCCCCGCAGGACGTGGGTGTAGGTGGTCTCCCAGACCTCCACCGCGCACCCGCCCGTCGCGAGCTGGTCCAGGTAGTCGCCCGGCTCCCCCACGGGGCTGCCCCGGTCGAAGTCGCCCAGCCGCTCCGACCACGCCGGAGAACCGCACAGCTCGCGGATGGCCAGGTGGCTGGGGGCGTCGAAGTTGCCGGGCACCTGGAAGGCGAGCCAGCCGCCGGGGTTCAGCGCGTCGACCCAGTGCTCCAGGACGTCGCGATGGGACGGGACCCACTGGAGCACGGCGTTGGAGACGAACACGTCCACCCGCCGGTCGGGCCGCCACGTGGTCACATCGGCCACCGTGAACCTGGGCAACCCGCCGGGCCCTCCGGTCGGCGCGGCGGGCCCTCCGGTCGGCGCGGCGGGCCCTCCGGTCGGCGCGGCGGGCGCGGTCGGCGCGGCGGGCGCGGTCGGCGTGAGGCGCAGCTCCCTGGCCTTGGCGATCATGGCAGGTGAGGAGTCGAACCCTTCCACCGTCGCCCCCGGCCAGCGGCGGGCCAGCTCCAGGGTGAGCTCCCCCGAGCCGCAGCCGGCGTCCACGACATAATCAGGTTTGTCGGCCCCCACTCTGGCGATCAGTTCGTGGAACGGCCGTGACCGTTCGTCGGCGAACCTGGCGTAGGTCGCGGGATCCCAGATATCTCTCGACATGTAGATTATTGATATCGAGACATATATCTCGATGTCAAGACAGTACACTCGTGGGCATGACGCAGGATGCCCGAGACGAGGTGGACCGGCTCGTCGCCGCCTGGCGGGCGGAGCGGCCGGACCTGGACGTCGAGCCGCTGCAGGTGCTCTCCCGGGTGTCGCGCCTGGCCAAGCACCTTGACCGGGCCCGGCGGGCCGCCTTCGCCGAGCACGACCTGGAGCCGTGGGAATTCGACGTGCTCACCGCGCTGCGGCGAGCCGGCAAGCCGTACGAGCTGAGCCCCGGAGCCCTGCTCCGCGCCACCCTGGTCACCTCAGGCACCATGACCAACCGCATCGACCGCCTGGCCCAGGCCGGCCTGGTGGTCCGCCGCCCCGACCCGGAGGACCGGCGCGGCGTCCTCGTGACGCTCACCGAGACGGGGCTGGCCCGCGTCGACGCGGCGTTCGCCGACCTGCTGCGCAGGGAGCACGACCTGCTCTCCGGCCTCGGCCCCGCCGACCAGCGCACCCTGGCCGGCCTCCTGCGCACCCTGCTGACACCGTTCGACTCGTAGATCCCGGGCCGCCCTGGGCCCGGGACCGTCCTGAACCCGGGACCGCCCTGGAAACGGGACCAACCTGAACCCGGGACCGCCGTGGGCCCGGGACCGCCCAGGACCCGGACCGCCGTGGGCCCGGGACCGCCCAGGACCCGGACCGCCGTGGGCCCGGGACCGCCCAGGACCCGGACCGCCGTGGACCCAGGACCGCCGTGGACCCAGGACCGCCCTGAGCCTGGCCCCCGGCGGTGTTCGGCGCCACCCGGACGGCGGCGTCACGGCCGTCAGTCACCCAGGCGGTCGGCGACCTCCAGCCACTCGGCCTCGACGGCGTCCTTCTGGGCGAGAACCTCGCGAAGCTCGGCGTCGAGGGAGCCGAGCCGGGCGTAGTCGCTCGCCGCCTCCGCCATCGCGGCGTGCAGGCGGGTCTCCTGCTCGCCGAGCTTGTCGAGCTGGCGTTCCAGGCGGTTGAGCTCCTTGCGCAGCTCCCGCTCCTCCTTGGCCGACAGACCGGTGGCGGGCTGCGGCTGGGCCTGGTCGGACGGCCGTGAGCCGCCGGACGCGCCCGGCGTACCAGCAGCACCGGACGCGCCGGAGCCGCCGGACGCGCCCGAGCCCATCCGGGCCGTGAGCGCCGCGCCGGACGCCCGGCGCTCGAGGTACTCGTCCACGCCGCCCGGCAGGAAGGACAGCTTGCCGTCACCCAGCAGCGCCACCGAACGGTCGGTCACGCGCTCCAGGAAGTAGCGGTCGTGGCTCACCAGGATCAGCGTGCCGGGCCAGCCGTCGAGCAGGTCTTCGAGCTCGTTCAGCGTCTCGATGTCGAGGTCGTTGGTCGGCTCGTCGAGCAGCAGCACGTTGGGGTCGTCCATGAGCAGCCTGAGCAGCTGCAACCGCCGCCGCTCGCCGCCGGACAGGTCGCCGATCACCTTCCACTGCGCGTCGCCCTTGAACCCCAGGCGTTCGAGCAGCTGGGAGGCGGACCACTCCTTCTTGCCGACCTGGATGTACTTGCGGATCTCCTCGACCGTCTCCAGCACGCGCCGGGTCGGGTCGAGCTCGGCCAGTTCCTGCGACAGGTGCGCCAGGCGAACGGTCCGGCCCCGCACCACCCGCCCCGAGTCGGGCGCGATCGTGCCAGCGAGCAGGCGCAGCACGGACGACTTGCCCGACCCGTTGACGCCGATCAGGCCGATGCGGTCGCCCGGCCCGAACTGCCAGGTGGTGTGGTCGAGCACCAGCGGCCCGCTGCCGGGGCCGCCCGCGTGGAGGGTGACGTCCTCCAGGTCGTAGACGGTCCTGCCCAGCCGCGCCGTCGCGAACTTCATCAGCTCGACGCTCTCGCGGGGCGGCGGCTCGTTCGCGATCAGGGCCTGGGCGGCCTCGATCCGGAACTTCGGCTTGGACGTACGGGCGGGCGGGCCGCGCCGGAGCCAGGCGATCTCCTTGCGCATGAGGTTCTGGCGGCGTTCCTCGGCGGCCTGGGCGATGCGCGCCCGCTCCGCCTTGGCCAGGACATACGCGGCGTATCCGCCCTCGTAGCGCTCGACCCGGCCGTCCACGACCTCCCACGTCCGCGTGGACACCGCGTCGAGGAACCACCGGTCGTGCGTCACCACCACGAGCGCGCTCTTCCTGGTGGACAGATGCCCCGCCAGCCAGGCGATGGCCTCGATGTCGAGGTGGTTGGTGGGCTCGTCGAGCATGATCAGGTCGTGCTCGTCGATGAGCAGCCGGGCCAGCGCGGTCCGGCGACGCTCGCCACCGGACAGGTCACCGGCCTTGGCGTCGAGGTCAAGGTCGCCGATCAGGTTGCCGAGGATCTCGCGGACGCGCTGGTCACCGGCCCACTCGTGCTCCGCCCGGCCGGCGAGCACCAGCTCTCGCACGGGGAGCCCGGGGTCGAGGTCGTCCAGCTGTGACAGGAACCCGACGCGCATGCCCCGGGTGTGGGTCACCCGGCCGCTGTCAGGCTTCAGCTGCCCCGCGATCACCGACATCAGCGTCGTCTTGCCGCCACCGTTGCGCCCGACGACTCCGATCCGCTCCCCGGACTCCACCCCGAGGGAGACATCGCTGAGCAGGGGCTTGGGCCCGTAGGCATGGGAGACGGATTCGAGATTGACCAGATTCATGGCGCTACCAGGGTATCGGCCCGCCCGCACCATCCGGACCCCCGCCGCCGACCGCTCCGGCGGTCAGGGGGGGTACGGCGCCCGCAACCGGGTCGAGATCGTCTCCTGGGCCTGGAAGAGCGGCCCGATGCGCCCCCGGGAAGGGTGCGTCACACGGCGAGAGCGCCGGTCGGGTCAGCAGCGAGGGCGCCAGGCGGGCCACGGGTGACGGCGCCGGTCGGGTCAAGAGCGAGGGCGCCAGGCGGGCCACGGGTGACGGCGCCGGTCGGGTCAGGTATGAGGGTGCCGGTTGGATCAGAGGGCGCCTATGGGATCAGGGGCGGGGGCTGGACCAGGAGGGGCGGGGGCCGGGGACGGGGCCGTGGGCCGCGAGAGCGGCGCGGCAGGTGGGGAGTTGGGACAGGGCGTCGGCCAGGCGCTGGGCGTGGTCGGCGTCCGCGGCGAGGAAGGCGCAGGTGGGGCCCGAGCCGGAGACGATGGCGCCGAGTGCGCCCTCGGCCCGGCCGGCGTCGAGGGTGCGGACGAGCTCCGGCCGGAGAGTGAGAGCGGCGGCCTGCAGGTCGTTGGTGAGCCGGGCGCCGAGGGTGGCGGCGTCACCGGTGCTGAGAGCCTCCAGCAGCGCGTCGTCCACCTGCGGCCACGGCACCTCCACACCTGCGGACTCCCGCTGCCGGTCGCACTGCGCGTAGACCTCGGCGGTGGACAGGCCGCCCTGTGCGACTGCGAACGCCCAGTGGAAACTGCCGGTGGTCGGCAGCTCGCTCAGCTGCTCACCGCGTCCCGTGCCCACGGCGGTGCCGCCGAGCAGCGAGAACGGCACGTCGCTGCCCAGGTCGCCGGCGATCTCCATGAGGTCCTCGAACGGCAGGCCGAGGCCCCACAGCTCGTTGCAGGCGACCAGGGCGCCCGCCGCGTCGGCGCTGCCCCCGGCCATGCCGCCCGCCACGGGGATGGACTTGTGGATGACCAGGTGCGCCCCGTACGTGCGGCCGGCGTGCTTGGCCAGCGCGCGGGCCGCCTGGATGGCGAGGTTTCCGTCGTCGACCGGGACCTGGTCGGCCCACTCGCCGACAACCGAGACGGTGATGTGGTCGGACTCCTTCGCGACCACCTCATCGAAGACCGAGACGGCGTGGAAGACATTGACCAGGTCGTGGTAGCCGTCATCACGGAGCGGTCCCACGGACAGCTGCACGTTGACCTTCGCTGGCACCCGTACGGTCACCGAACTCATTGATCTTCTGTCACTTTCATCGCCTGCGGGAGGACACCCGATGCTATACGGGCACGCTTCCCCACCACGCACTTCTCGGAGAAGTCGGGAGGCGGTGGGCCGGTTGTGTCGCAGGTGCCACGGTTGGAGCCGGAGGGGTGTGTCGCACCTGATCGGCGCCTGTGGCCGGGATTTTCCTTTCGTCGGCCGCCTGGGGGTTCGTGCCGCGTTGGAGCGGGATGGGTGTGTCGCATCTGATCGGCGTCTGTGGTCCGGATCTCCTCTTCG
This sequence comes from Nonomuraea indica, assembly GCF_002850745.1. Classification (GTDB taxonomy): domain Bacteria; phylum Actinomycetota; class Actinomycetes; order Streptosporangiales; family Streptosporangiaceae; genus Nonomuraea; species Nonomuraea indica. The sequence continues at coordinate 70,616 of NZ_KZ559474.1, read as the reverse complement.
GCGGCGGTCTGGGAGGGGGTCGTGCTGCGGGGTGCCGGAGGGCCGGGGTGCCGGAGGGCCGGGTCAGCCGGGGCGGACGGCGCCGCGGTAGAGGGGGCGGTAGTAGGCGGAGGTCAGGAAACTCGTTCTTCGGACTACGTCGCCTGTCTTGGGGGCGTGGACCATGACTCCATCCCCCAGGTAGAGGCCCACGTGGGTGGGGTCGCCGGCGCCGCCGCCGAAGAAGACCAGGTCGCCTCTGCGCAGCTCGCTCAGGGGGATGCGGCGGCCCTGCCGGAACTGGGTGCCTGTGTAGTGGCCCAGTTTCACGCCGGCTCTGGACCATGCGTAGAGGGTCAGGCCGCTGCAGTCGAACCCGGTGGTGGACGCTCCTCTGCCGATGCCGCGGGTGGGGCCCGAAGGGGAGCCGCCACCCCAGGAGAACGGTGTGCCGAGCCGCGCGAGGGCAGCGGCCGCCGCGAGATCGCCCTGGGAGGTGGGCGAGGTCTTGCCGGGAGTCCTGGTCTTCGGTGTCTCAGGAGCCTTGTTCCCGGGCCTCGTGGCGGGCCGCGTCCCGGGCCTCGTGGCGGTCCCACTTCCGGGTCTCGTGGCGGGCCCGGGTCTCGTGGCAGCCCGGGTCCCGGGACCGTTGGGGGTGCGGGTCTTGGGCGTTCGGGGTGGTCGGGGGGTGTGGGTCTTGGACGTTCGGGGGTGGCGGCTCTTGGGCGTGGTCTGGGCAGAGTCGGGTGGTTGGGGGGATCGGGTGGCGGGGTGCCCGATCGCGGTGAGCGCCGGGCTGGGATCTCGGTGGGGGACGTCGAGCTCCTCGACGCCGAGGGGCGGCAGGTGGAGGTCAAGGGTGGGGGTGACGGCCCGTACGCCTGCTGGGGTGCGGGTGGCCTCGAACGGGTGGAGGGCGGCGCAGAGTTCGGGAGGGAGCGTCAGCACGATCTGGACGGGTGGGGCTTGTCGCCGCTTGGTCACCGGGCGCGAGACGGGGCGGGCGGTGAAGAGGACGGGCTCAGCTGCCCACGTGGCCGCGACGGGGTCGTCGAGGCTCTGCCCACTCGAAAGGGGACGAGGGGCGAGGAACCGGGCGTACGCGGCAGGGAGGGTGAGGGTGCCGTGGCAGGGGCCGGAGACCGTGTGCGGCGGCCGGCGGGAGTCCACGGCTGCCGAGGCCGCGCCCGAGAGGGTGGTCAGACCGGCGAGCAGCCCGCCGCCGATCGTGAGGGACGCGCGGCATAGCCGGGAGACGGAGTGTGTGCTCATGAGGGCCTCCAAGTGCCGGTGAACGGGCGGAGGCCCAGGATCGTCCGGTGGGGCGGCCGCGTGGGGGGCCGAGCGTGGTTCTGGGGACAACTGGGCGGGCGAGGGCTGGGGCTGTGGAAGAACCGGTCCAGGGATACGTCGCGGGTGGAGGCCTGTGCTTCCTTGGCGCGCGCTTCCTTGGCGCGCGCTTCCTTGGCGCGCGCTTCCTTGGCCTGTGCTTCCTTGGCCGGTGGGGCGGGCGGATGTGGCCGGTTGTGCCGTCTCCGCCCGGGGCGGGTGTGTTCGGAGGCCGCCTTCTAGAGACGGCGTCCCCGCGGGTGGTCCTCGGGAGCGGAGACGGGGCGGTGTTCGGCGATGCGGGCGAAGGCCGTCACGTCGAGTTGCTCGCCTCGGGCCGACGGGTCGACGCCCGCTGCCCGAAGTGCCGTCTCGGCCTGTGCCGGGCTGCCGGCCCACGACGCCAGCGCCGCGCGGAGCGTCTTGCGGCGCTGGGCGAACGCCGCGTCGATCACCGCGAACACCTCCTCCCGCGACGCGGTGGTCTCCGGTGGTTCGCGGCGTACGAGGGAGACGAGCCCCGAGTCGACGTTGGGGACGGGCCAGAAGACGCTACGGCCGACGGGCCCGGCCCGGCGCACGTCGGCGTACCAGGCGGCCTTGACCGACGGCACCCCGTACACCTTGGAGCCCGGTCCGGCAGCCAGCCGGTCGGCCACCTCCGACTGCACCATGACCAGGCCCTTGCGCAGCGAGGGCAGCGCCTCAAGCAGGTGCAGCACCACCGGGACCGCGACGTTGTAGGGCAGGTTGGCCACCAGCGCCGTCGGCTCGCGGCCGCCCAGGTCACCAGGAGAGATCCTCATCGCGTCGGCCCCCACCACGGTGAGCCGGTCGCCGAGGCCGCGCTCGGCCACCGTCACGGGCAACTGCGCGGCCAGCACCGGGTCGATCTCCACGGCGACCACGTGGCGGGCCGAGGACAGCAGCGCGAGGGTCAGCGAACCCAGCCCGGGTCCCACCTCGATCACGACGTCTTCCGGCGAGAGCTCCGCGACCCGTACGATGCGGCGGACGGTCCCCGCGTCGATGACGAAGTTCTGTCCTAGCTTTTTCGTGGGACGAAGATCTAGCTTGTCCGCCAAAATACGTATTTCTGCCGGGCCCAACAGCCTCATCATCCAACCAGTCTCCCGCATCGAAGAACCTGCGATGGCGTACGGGGGGACCACAGGGGAGGATGGCGTGGAAGAGGAAGGGACGTCCCCGATGGAGCCGACAGGGGCCGCGCCGCTCCGCCCGACGGATCTGCGTGAGATCGGCCCGTATCGATTACTCGGCCGTCTCGGCGAGGGCGGCATGGGCACGGTGTTCCTGGCCAAGGCGCCCACGGGGCGCTTCGTGGCGGTCAAGGTGGTCCGGGCCGAGTTCGCCAACCAGGAGGGGTTCGCGGCGCGGTTCCACGCGGAGGTCGACAACGCCCGCCGGGTGGCGTCCTTCTGCACGGCTCAGGTGCTCGACAACGGCAACACCGGCGACGGCCGGCCGTACATGGTGACCGAGTACATCGCGGGCATCCCCCTGTCGGGGCAGATCACCCAGTACGGCGCGCTCGACCCGGGGCCGCTGCACGGTGTCGGGCTCGGGGTCGCCGCCGCGCTGGCCGCGATCCACGTGGCGGGGCTCGTCCATCGCGACCTCAAGCCGGCCAACGTCATCCTCTCCCTGTCCGGGCCACGGGTGATCGACTTCGGCATCGCCCGCGCGCTCGACCGGGAGACCGGGTTCACGCTGTCGGGGGAGCTGATCGGCAGTCCGGGCTGGTGGGCGCCCGAGCAGGTACGCGGTGAGACCGTCACCCCGGCGGCCGACATCTTCGCCTGGGGGTGCCTGGTGGCCTACGCGGGCAACGGCCGTCACCCCTTCGGGCGCGGCGACGTGATCACGATGGCCTCGCGGGTGCTGCACACGACGCCCGACCTGGGCGAGTTGCCCGCCCCACTCGACGAGCTGGTACGGCTGGCGACCTCGATGGACCCCGCCGAACGGCCCAGCGCCCAGGATCTCGTGATCGCGCTGGTGGGGGGCGCGGCCCCGGCCCGTACGGTCTCGGCGGACCCGCCCACGCTCGTGGCGCCCGAGCTGATGGACGAGTGGGAGCCACCACCGAACGTGGTGGACGAACCGGACATCACGGCCACCTTCGCCACGCCACCGCCCGCCGACACGATGGCGGACGGTGGGGACGCCGGACGCGCCGCCGCGCGGCAGGAGGCGTCGGCGGCGACCGCGCCCACCGATCCGGAAAGGCCGGCCGGGGGATCCGCCGACCCGGCGATACCGGTCGCCGAGGACGCGACCGACCCCCGCGTGTCCCCCACCCTCGTCGCCGGGGAGGATGCGGTGCGCGGGAGGGATGTCGTCACCCGGGAGGAGCCGGCACGCCAGGCGATCCCCACCCGGAGGGAGGAGCCGGCCATCGGCGAAGCGCCGGCACACCGGGCGGTCCCCGCCCCGAGAGAGGAGCCGGCGCGCGCCGAGGAGGAGCCGGCGCGCCGGCAGCCGCACATGGCCGGGCTCCAGCACGATCGCCCTGGTGAGGGGCTGCCCACGATCCCGCCGCAGCCACAGCCGCAGCGCACGCGCGGGACCCGGTGGCTCATCGCGGCCGCCGCCGCGGTCCTCGCGATCGCCGTCACCGCCGGCACCCTGATCATCACCTCCGGTCGCGGCGGGACGCCCGGGCCCGGCGCCCAGACCGTCTCACCGGCCGCGCAACAGCCGAACGACCTGGGCCGCAGGTTCGCGCTCGGCCCGGCCTTCGACGACCCGCAACTGATCATCCCCTCGGCCCCCCGGTGCGGGTTGAAGGAGTACGAGGGCAGGCAGCAGTCCCAGGGCCAGCTCTGCACGGTCAGGTGGTCCGTGGTGAACCCCGGAGGGGCGCGCCGCGACCTCGGCGACCCGCGCGTGTCGCTCCAGGACGACCGGGGTGCCCGGCATGAGCCCGCCCCCGTGACCGTGCCCGCCGCCATCGCGCCCGGGGCTCGGCTCGACGGGGTCTTGGTCTTCGATCTGCCGCTGTACCGCAGGCCGTTGCGGCTCACGCTGGAGGGCCAGGGCGGCGAGGAGGTTCAGGTGAGGCTCGGATGATCCGCGCGGCTCTGGTGGCGCTCCTGGTCGCCACCGCCACCACCACGGCCACCGGAGCGACCACCGCGGGCGGCGAAGCGGCAGCGGCCGGGCCGATCGCGGGGAAGGCGGCGTCCGCCGGGCCGGTCGCGGGGAGGGCGGCGTGCGCCGGTCCCGGCGACTTCGACGGCGACGGGCTGGAGGACGTGGCCGTCGGCGACCCGTTCGGCACCGGAGGCCAGGGCGCCGACGGAGACAGAGCTGACGGCCAAGATGCCGACAAGCAAGGCGCCGGCGGAGAGGGCGCCGGCGACCAAGGTGACGGCGCCGGGGACGGTGACACGGGGGTCGTGCACGTGCTGTCCGGCGGCAAGGTCATCCCCGTCACGGTGCCCGGCCTGGCCGCCGGCGACGGTTTCGGCTGGTCGGTGCGTCTGGCGAAGGTCGACGGTGACGCCTGCGCCGACCTGGTCGTGGGGGCGCCGTTCACGGACGTGCGGGGCGTCAGGGACGCCGGCGCGGCCTACGTCGTCTACGGCGGGAACACCGCTCCCCCGGCGCAGCTCGCCGCCATCGCGCCGCAGCGCGACGCCCACTTCGGCTGGTCGCTGGCCGCCAGGGGCGACCTGGTGACCATCGGCGCCCCGTACGAGGACGAGTCCGGCCGGGCCGACACCGGCGCGGTGTACGTCCGCAAGGGCGAGGGGCCGCTGCGCCGGATCAGCCAGGAGTCGGAGCGGGTCCCCGGCAACGGCGAGGTGGGCGACCAGTTCGGCTGGTCGCTGGCCATGGGCGCGGGCAACGAGCTGATCGTCGGCGTGCCGTACGAGAACGACGACGGCTCGGGTCTCCAGATCGGCACCGGAAAGATCGATTCAGGCTCGGTCGTGTCGATCAAGGATGTGCTGCAGGCACGGCTGTCGGGCACGAAGCTGGACTCCCCGACGGGCGCCTCCGGCGACAGGTACGGCTACGCGCTCGCCTACGCCGAGGGCACCGGCCTCGCGGTGGGCGCGCCCGGTCCCGGTTACGTGCAGCTCCTCGACACCGGCCTCACCCCGGTCAGGACGGTACGGCAGGGCGGCGGGCAGGCGTTCGGCTTCGCGCTGGCCGCCTCCTCCGACGGGCGGCTGGCCATCGGCGCGCCGTACGGCGGAGGGGTGCGCCTGGTGTCGTTCCGCGACGCCGCCGAGGACCGGACGGCCGTGCCTCCCGGTGACCTGGCGGGCTACGCGGTGGCGTTCAGCGGCAACAAGCTGTACGTCGGGCAGCCGGACGCCGCGCCGTACGGGAAGGTGTCTGTTCTCGCCCGCAACTCCGGTGACCTGCGGGCACTGCAGCCCCGGCAGGGCGCCGACTTCGGCATGTCGATCAGCGGCTGACCCCGGGGGCGGGCGGTTAGCTTCCGCGTGCTGGGTAGGGGTCGGGCATGGCACTCATGGACAAACTTCGCGCATACCTGCGTAGCCCGCAAGGCAGGCAGACGGTGGAGAAGGCCAAGCGGATGGCACGGGACCCGCACAACCAGCAGAAGGCTCGCCACTTCTTGGACAAGTTCCGTTCGCGCCGGCCCCACCACCACTGACCGTCCGCGCTCCCACCCGCCCGCACCGCCGTCCGGACGGCGCGGGGCGGTGCTCCACGGCCGCGACCGGCCGGGAAGGGCGCGCCGCCGAGCGCGGGCGGGTCACCACTGGCCGAAGACGGCTACCCCGTTGGTGCTGATCGCCTCGCACAGCTCCTCCGGCCGGACGCCCTTGACCTCCGCCAGGCAGCGCAGCGTGAGCGGGATGAGGTAGGGGGCGTTGGGCCTGCCGCGGTGCGGGACCGGGGGCAGGTAGGGGGCGTCGGTCTCGACCAGCATGAGCTCCACCGGCGCGACCTGCGCCGCCGCGCGCAGGTGGCCGGCGTTCTTGTACGTGACCGGCCCGGAGAACGACATGAAGTAGCCGGCGTCGGCGCACCTCCGGGCCAGTTCGGCGTCGCCCGAGAAGCTGTGGAACACCACCACCGGCGGCGGCCCCTCCTCGGCCAGCACCTTCAGCACGTCGTCGTGGGCGTCACGGTCGTGGATGACCAGCGCCTTGCCGGTGCGCTTGGCGATCTCGACGTGCGCCCGGAAGCTGGCGTGCTGGTCGTCCCTGCTCGCCCAGTCGCGGAAGTAGTCGAGCCCCGTCTCGCCGACGGCCCGCACCTCCGGACGCCGCGCCAGCGCCTCGATCTCGGCCAGCGTCTCGGGCGTGGCGGCGTGCGCCTCGTTGGGGTGGACGGCGACCCCGGCGTGGACGTGGTCGTGCGCGGCCGCCACCTCGGCTCCCCACCGTGACGACGGCAGGTCGTAGCCGATGGTGACGAGCCCGGTCACGCCCACGGCGCGGGCGTCGTCGAGGATGCCGCGCACGGACGCCGCGGCGGCCTGCGCGGCCAGCGCCACCGGGTCACCCGACGACGCCGGCCGCTCGCCCACCATGATGTCGAGGTGGCAGTGGCTGTCGAACACCGGAGCCGCGAGCGGCTCGGGGGGAGCGGGAAGGGACACGTCACTCACCCAGCCGGGCCAGCTCCTCGTCGACGACCTTGGGATCGAGTTTCTTGAACAGCGGCACCGGCGGCGCCAGCGGGGTGCCCGGGGTGATCGGCCGGTGCTCCCAGCGGGCGGCCCCGTCGTACGAGCCGGTGATCACCGGGTAGGACTCGCCGCCGTCCTCGTCGACCTCGCGCATCTCCGGCATGCCGGACCAGACGCCCTCGCCGCCGAGCATGGCGTGAACCTTGTTGGACGAGCCCGGCAGGAACGGCGTGAGCATCGTCTTGCAGTCGTCGACCACCTGGAGCGCCACGTGCAGGATCGACTTCTGGCGCTCCGGGTCGTCCTTGAGCTTCCAGGGCTCCTGCTCGGCGAGATAGCGGTTGGCGTCGCGGACCACGTCGAACGCCTCGGTGATGGCGTTCTTGAAGCGGGAACGGGTCAGCTCGGCGCCGACCGGGCCGAACGCGTTGCGCGAGCGCTCCAGCAGGGCCCGGTCGGCGTCGGTCAGGTCGCCGGGCTCCGGGATCGCGCCGATGTTCTTGGCCGCCATCGAGATGGACCGGTTGACCAGGTTGCCCCACGCGGCGACCAGCTCGCCGTTGTTGCGGTTGACGAACTCCTGCCAGGTGAAGTCGGTGTCCTGGTTCTCGGGGCCGGCCACGGCGATGTAGTAGCGCAGCGCGTCGGCGTCGTAGCGGGCCAGGAAGTCGCGCACGTAGATGACCACCTGGCGGGAGGAGGAGAACTTGCGTCCCTCCATGGTCAGGAACTCGCTGGAGACCACCTCGGACGGCACGTTGAGCGCGCCGAGCGAGCCCGGACGCCCGTCACGCGCGCCCTGGCCGTTGTAGCCGAACAGCATCGCCGGCCAGATCTCGGCGTGGAAGACGATGTTGTCCTTGCCCATGAAGTAGTAGCCGCGGGCGTCGGGATTCTGCCACCACTGCCGCCAGGCGTCGGGGTCGCCGGAGCGCCTGGCCCACTCGATGGAGGCCGACAGGTAGCCGACGACCGCGTCGAACCACACGTACAGCCGCTTGTTGGGCTGGTCGCGCCAGCCGTCGAGCGGGATCGGCACGCCCCAGTCGAGGTCGCGGCTGATGGCCCGCGGCTGCAGGTCGCCGAGCAGGTTGAGGGCGAACTTGAGCACGTTGGGCCGCCACTCGCCCTGCTTGCCCTGCAGGTAGGAGCCGAGCACCTCGGCGAAGGCGGGCAGGTCGAGCATGAAGTGCTCGGTCTCGGTGAAGACCGGGGTCTCGCCGTTGATGCGGCTCTTGGGGTTGACCAGCTGGATCGGGTCGAGCTGGTTGCCGCAGTTGTCGCACTGGTCGCCGCGGGCGCCGTCGTAGCCGCAGATGGGGCAGGTGCCCTCGATGTAGCGGTCGGGCAGGGTGCGGCCGGTGGACGGCGAGATCGCCCCCATCGTGGTGCGGGGGAAGATGTAGCCGTTGTCGTGGAGGCCCTTGAAGATCTCCTGGGCGACCGCGTAGTGGTTGCGGGTGGACGTCCGCGTGAACAGGTCGTAGGACAGGCCCAGCCCGGTCAGGTCCTCGGCGATGACCCGGTTGTAGCGGTCGGCGAGCTCCTTGGCGCTGACGCCTTCCTTGTCGGCCTGCACCTGGATGGGCGTGCCGTGCTCGTCGGTGCCGGAGACCATCAGCACCTTGTTGCCCGCCATCCGCTGGTAGCGGCTGAAGACGTCGGACGGCACGCCGAACCCTGAGACGTGCCCGATGTGGCGGGGGCCGTTGGCGTACGGCCACGCCACGGCGGTCAAGATGTGCTGGGACATAGCCCCAAGCCTACGGCGCTCGGCCGCCCGCCTCGAACGGATTAGATCAGAGCGTCCGCGACTCTTCGCGCGAGACGGCCTCGGCGGCCTCCTCCGCGGCCTTGGCGGCGATGTCGGCGGAGGTCTCGCGGGTGCGGCGGATGCCCAGGATGCTGACGAACAGCGAGGCGAAGATCGTCTGGAAGCTGATGATGAGCGCCGTCGCGGACGGCACCACCAGGCGCAGCGACTCGCGCGGGTCGAGCTCGCCGAAGCTGCGCACCTGCCAGTGCACCAGTGACATGACCAGGCCGACCAGACCGGCCAGCGCCAGCAGGCCGCCGACCACGAGGCCCTTCTCCAGCGACACGATGTCGATCAGCTTGCGGATGCGCGGCGACTCCGGCAGGAAGCCCTCCTCGGCCGCGTAGACCTTGGTGAAGACCGCGAACAGCACCGCCTGGAACCCGATCACCACCGCGGCGGAGGCGCCGACGAGGGTGTCGACGTCGAAGGCCAGCTCGCCGATCTCCACCGGGCCGAAGGTCAGCGCGGTGCCGGCGACCATGCCCAGCACCATCATCACGAGGCCGGGATAGAAGAACAGCCACTTGGGGCTGTAGAGGAGCAGGAAGCGCAGGTGGCGCCAGCCGTCACGCCAGGAGCGCAGGTGCGGCGGGCGGGAGCGGCCGTCGGGCGACAGGGTGGTGGGCACCTCGCGCACGTCGAGCCCCGACAGCGTGGAGCGGACGACCATCTCCGAGGCGAACTCCATGCCGCCGGTCTGGAGGTGGAGCCGCAGGATCGAGTCGCGCCGGAAGCCGCGCAGGCCGCAGTGGAAGTCGCCGATGGCGGAGGGGAAGAAGAGCCGGCCGACGAACGACAGCACCGGGTTGCCGAGGTAGCGGTGCAGCGGCGGCATGGCGCCCGGGGCGATGCCGCCCCTGAAGCGGTTGCCCATCACCAGGTCGGCGCCGTCGCGCAGTTGCTCCACGAACGGCAGCAGCGCGGTGAAGTCGTAGGAGTCGTCGGCGTCGCCCATGATGACGTACTTGCCGCGGGCCGCTCGGATGCCGCCCATGAGGGCGTTGCCGTAGCCCTTCTCGTCGACGTGGACCACACGGGCACCGGCGTCGCGGGCGAGCTGCTGCGAGCCGTCCGTGCTGCCGTTGTCGGCGATCAGGACCTCGCCCTCGATGCCGTGCTCCTCCATGCAAGCCAAGGCCTTGCGCACACAGACTTCCACGGTCTCGGCCTCGTTGAGGCAGGGCATGACCACCGTCAGTTCCACGTCTCAACCCTTCAGTTAGGACACTTCCAGCACACCATCATGCCCTCTGCCCAGACTTGGTCGCGGCAAGTCCTAGAAACGGCTGGCATTCTTTACAGCATGGTGAGCGTCGCGGAGATTACCCCTGTGGACCACTCCGCCCCTGGCCGGACGGCGCGTGCGCTGGCCTTTCTGCGCCGTCATCAGGTGTTCGCCGTGGCCTTCGCCCTGGGCGGGGTGCTGCGGCTCGTCACCATGCTCGGATACGGGCCGGCGATGTGGTTCAACGACTCCTACGAGTACGTCTCGGTGGCGCTCCACCCACGGCCACACCCGATCAGGCCCAGCGGCTACGGCTTCTGGATGATGATCCTGCAGCCGTTCCACAGCTTCTCCCTGGTGGTGTTCACGCAGCACCTGATGGGGCTGACCACGGCCGTGCTGATCTACGCGCTGCTGCGGCGCCGGTTCGGGCTGCCGAAGTGGGGGGCGACGCTGGCGGCGGCGCCGGTGCTGTTCGACGCCTACCAGATCCAGCTCGAACAGCTCATCATGTCCGACTCGATGTTCACGCTGCTGGTCGTGGGCGTGGTCACGCTCGTGCTGTGGCACCGGCGCATGTCGTGGCGGGTCGGCGCGGTGGTCGGCCTGCTGCTGGCCCTGACGTCGCTGACCCGGTCGATCGGCCTGCCGATCCTCGTGCTGGTGGTGGTCTACCTCGTCGTCAAGCGCACGGGGTGGAAGGCGGTCGTGGCCGTGGTCGTGGCCTGCGCGGTGCCGACGGTGTCGTACATGAGCTGGTTCAAGGCGAGCGTCGGCAAGTTCGCGATGACCAACAGCGACGGGCTCATCCTGTACATGCGGACGGCGATCTTCGCCGACTGCACCAAGATGAACATCGACAAGTACAAGGAGCTGGAGCTCCTGCTGCTGTGCGTCACCGACCCCGTCGAGCAGCGCAAGGAGTACGCGCAGTGGTACCTGTGGGGTCAGGGCGGCGGCGGCACGGGCACCGGCGAGGTGCTGCACCGCTGGGGCACGGGCAAGAAGTTCACCGAGATCACCAACGAGGCGGCGAGCACCTTCGCCACGCGGGCGATCCTGTCGCAGCCCAGCGACTACCTGCAGGTCGTGGCGCGTGACTTCCTGCGCGCCTTCAAGTGGGGCCGGCCGAGGTTCCCCGACGAGGCGACCTACAACATGTACCAGTTCAGGCCCTACTACGACCTCGACTCCTACGGCCGGCCCAAGCGGCTGCCCAACTGGCCGTCCTTCCAGGGCCGCACCGACACCGACGCCTTCTCCTACGAGCAGGGCCCGCCCGAGACGCGGATCGTCGCGCCGTGGGCGGAGATCATGAGCAGCTACCAGAAGGTGGTCTACCTGCAGGGTCCGCTGCTCGGCGGCATCCTGCTGGTCGGCCTGTACGGCGTCGCGGTGCGCTGGCGCACGCTGGGCGGCCCGGTGGCGCTGCCGTGGCTGGCGGCGTTCGGGCTGCTGCTGGCGCCGGCGGCCACGGCCGAGTTCGACTACCGTTACGTCCTGCCGGCCGTGCCGCTGGCCTGCATGGCGGCCGCCATCACGCTGCGCCGCCTCACTTGGGCGCGCTTTCGACCCAGGAGCGCAGCAGCATCCGGGCCCACCAGTCGGCGTGCGGGAGCTGCTCGGCCGTCAGCACCGGATACAGCCACCAGAAGTTGACCAGCACGACGAGGGCCAGTGCCCCCACGGCCGCCGCCCCGGTCGCCCTGCGCCCCGGCGGCGCGTCGGCCCGGCCCAGCGCCGCCCCGGCGACGAGGACGACCGCCAGCACCATGAACGGCACCACGGGGACCATGTAGAAGAGGTACATGGTCCGCTGGTCGGACAGCGCGTAGTAGAACCACGGCAGCCAGCCGGCCGCGTAGCCGAGCAGCACCGCTCCGGCCCGCCAGTCGCGAGTCCTGGCGTACCACGCGAGCAGTCCGACCAGGGCCAGGGCCGCGGCGAGCCACAGGGCGGGGGTGCCGACGCCGATCACCGTCTCCGAGCACTTCGCCGCCCCACACGCCCCGGGCCCGCTCTCGTAGTGGAAGGTGACCGGCCTGAACAGCGCCGGCCACGACCACGGGTCCGACATGTACGGGTGGTAGTCGGTCAGCCCGGTGTGGTAGCCGAGCACGTCCAGCTGGTACTTCAGCCACGACCGCGCCGAGTCGGCGACGAAGAACAGCGGCCCGTGACCGGTGGCCTGCTCCCAGTTGCGGCCCCAGCCGTCGTCGTCGACGAACCAGCTCGTCCACGACCCGACGAACACCAGGGCGGGGGCGAGCCCCAGCGCGGCCGTCGCCGGCGGCAGGTCGAGGGCGAGGGCCCCGCGGTACGGCTCGCGGGCGCCTGCGGCCCGCCGCGCGCCCAGGTCCCACACCAGGCTGAGCACCGCGAAGGCGACCAGGAAGAAGATTCCCGACCACTTCACCGCGCACGCCGCCCCGAGGCAGAGCCCGGCGGCCAGCCGCCACGGCCGCGTCCCGAGCCGGGGGCCGTACTCCGAGCGGGGCGTCCAGCGGCCGGCCAGCCGCAGCCGGGCCCAGTCGCGGTCGGCCACCAGGCAGGCGAACCCGGCCAGCACCCAGAACATGAGGAAGATGTCGAGCAGCGCCGTCCGTGACAGGACCAGGTGCAGGCCGTCGAGGGCGAGCAGCAGCCCGGCCAGGCAGCCGAGCAGCGTCGAGCGGGTCATCCGGCGGGCGACCCTGGCCAGGACGAGGATCGACAGCGTGCCGACGACCGCGGCGGCGAAGCGCCAGCCGAACGGGGTCATGCCGAACAGCCACTCGCCCGCGCCGATCATCCACTTGCCCAGCGGCGGGTGAGAGACGAACGCCGCGCAGTCCGCCGGCTCCGCGCACTGCTTCCAGATGTCGGTGTTCTCGGTGATGAGGCGCTTGTCGGCGACGGGGTTCTTGGCGTCCCCGAGCGTGTGGCGCTCGACGCCGAACAGCAGCAGGGCGTAGGCGTCCTTGGCGTAGTAGGTCTCGTCGAAGACGACCGCGTGCGGCTCCCCCAGCCGGACGAAACGGAAGATCCCCCCGAAGGCCGCCACGAGCAGCGGCCCCAGCCACCCCCACAGAACGCTCCCCTGGAACGGCGGGACCAGCCGGTGTGGTGAAACCCCCCAGTTCTTCACGAAGCGCACCCTACGGGGTCGAAGATCCTCTGTGAACCGCCTCGTAGAGCTCCCGCCGCTGCATCCCCGCGGCCTTGGCGACGTCGGCCACGGCCGTCTTGCGCAGCTCGCCGGCCGCCACCCGCCGCTCCACCTCGGCCACCAGCCCGTCCAGGTCGGGCGGGACGTCGGCCGCGACGTGACCGGCGACCACGACGGTGATCTCGCCCTTGACCCCGGCCTCCGCCCACGCGGCCAGCTCGCCGAGCCCGCCCCGGCGCACCTCCTCGTAGGTCTTGGTCAGCTCGCGGCAGACGGCGGCCGGGCGGTCCGCGCCGAACGCCTCGGCCATCGCCGCCAGCGAGTCGGCCAGCCGGTGGGGCGCCTCGAAGAACACCATCGTGCGCTCCTCGCCCGCCAGCGCCGCCAGGCGGCGGGCCCGCTCGCCGGTCTTGCGCGGCGGGAAGCCCTCGAAGCAGAAGCGGTCGCTGGGCAGGCCGGAGACGGCCAGCGCGGTGGTGACGGCGCTCGGGCCGGGCAGCGCCGTGACCGTGACGCCCTCCTCGACGGCGAGCCGGGTCAGGCGGTAGCCGGGGTCGGACACCCCCGGCATCCCGGCGTCGGTGATGACGACGACCGTGCGGCCCTCCTTGAGGGTCTCGACCAGCTCCCGGGCCCGGCCGGCCTCGTTGGCGTCGTAGTAGCTGACGATCCGGCCGCCGATCTCGACACCCAGCTCGGTGGCCAGCCGGCGCAGCCGCCTGGTGTCCTCGGCCGCCACCACGTCGGCGCTGCGCAGCGCCTCGCGCAGCCGCGGGGACACGTCGCCCGCCTGGCCTATGGGGGCTCCTGCCAGCACCAACCTGCCGTCTGCTCTCACCCGACCATTGTGGCAGGGCATCCCGATTGGGCAGTGTTTCCGCGTAACGTTCGGCTTCCGGCCCGTACGATGGCCGAATGGCGGTGACCGACTTCGCGTACCAGGCCTTCGAGGATCCGAAGGCCGACGAGAGCAGTCCCCGTGCACGTTCGGTGCGCGACCGGCTGGTTCCGCCGATGCGCGGGAGCGAGCTGTGGGGCTGGCTCGGGCCGCTGCTGGTGATGGTCTTCGGCGGGGTGCTGCGGTTCGTCAACCTCGGACACCCCCGCGCGGTCGTCTTCGACGAGACCTACTACGCCAAGGACGCCTTCTCCCTGATCACGTGGCTGGTGGAGCGGGTCACGATCAAGGACGCCGACAAGGCGCTGCTGGCCGGCAACACCGACATCTGGGTGAAGTGCACCGACCAGACGCTCGACAAGTGCGCCTCCTACGTGGTCCACCCCCCGCTCGGCAAGTGGATGATCGGCGCGGGCGAGTGGCTGTTCGGCATGACCCCGTTCGGCTGGCGCTTCGCCGCCGCGGTCGTCGGCACGCTGTCGATCCTCGTCCTGGCCAGGGTCGCCCGCCGGATGACCCGCTCCACGCTGCTCGGCTGCTTCGCCGGGCTGCTGCTCGCCCTCGACGGCCTGCACTTCGTGCTGTCGCGCACGGCGCTGCTCGACATCTTCCTCATGTTCTGGGCGCTGGCCGCGTTCGCCTGCCTGGTGGTCGACCGCGACAGGGCGCGGCAGCGGCTGGTCGAGTGGTACGAGAGCTCTCCCGTCTCGCCCCAGGGGCCCAGCCTCGGGCTGCGGCCCTGGCGCATCGCCGCGGGCGTCTGCCTCGGCGCGGCGATGGGGGTCAAGTGGTCGGGGCTGGCGTTCGCGGTCGCGTTCGCCGCCATGTCGCTGCTGTGGGATCTCGGCGCGCGGCGGGCGGTCGGCGTGCGGCACCCGTACGCGGGGACCTTCGCCAAGGACCTGCCGAACGGCCTGCTGGCGTTCGCCGCCGCGCCGTTCGTCGCCTACATGGCGACCTGGACCGGCTGGTTCGCCTCCGCCACCGGCTACGGCCGCAACTGGGCCCAGGCCACCTCGGCGGGGCCGTTCTACTTCGTCCTCGACTCGGTGCGGTCGTGGGTGAAGTACCAGTGGCAGGTCTTCACCTTCCACAGCGGGCTGGAGACCTCCCACCCCTACATGTCCGAACCGTGGCAGTGGCCGCTGCTGCTGCGTCCCGTGGCGTTCTACTACCAGGGCAGGCAGGACGCGTGCGGGGTCAAGGACTGCTCGGAGGCGGTGCTGGGCGTCGGCACGCCGGTGATCTGGTTCGGGGCGCTGCTCGCGCTGGCCGGCCTGATCGCCTGGTACGTCGCCACGCGCGACTGGCGGGCCGGGGCGGTGCTGCTGGCGTACGCGATGGCGTGGCTGCCGTGGTTCTACTTCGCCATCGCCTCCAACCGGACGATGTTCCTGTTCTACGCGATCCCCATGGTGCCGTTCATGGTGCTGGCGCTCACGCTGTGCGCGGGGCTGCTCATCGGCCCGGCCGGAGGGGCGGCGGGCATGCGGCGTACGCTCGGAGCGGCGGTCGTCGGAGCGTTCGCGCTGCTGGCCCTGATCAACTTCTGGTGGCTGCACCCGGTCCTGTCCGGTGAGCTGCTCCCCTACACCGAGTGGAAGGCCAGGATGCTGTTCGACAAACAGTGGATTTGATCCTGACCACATCCCGCTGAACACATGCTTTCCTAGGGCAATCACTGTGCAAGACCCACTACGCGCCGGTTTCGGGCATCGTCAGGCCCGGGCCCGATACGGCAAACTTCGAGGCATGAGTGCACCGGACGTCGCCGCGCTCCTCGCCGAACTGGAACGCTCTGAGCCTGAGTTCGCCGAGGAGGCCAGGACCGCCGTCGAATGGCTGACCGGCGGCGACCCGCTGGAGACGGTCACCCAGCTCGACGTCTGCGAGTTCCTCTGGTACACCCTGCCGCTGAAGGTCGGCGGCGACCACGAACGGCTCGCCGGTTCGCTCGGCCGGCTGCTCCGGCTCGGCGGGCTGGAGCGCTACGCCGAGTTGTGCGTCTCGGCGACGACGCTGCGGATCCTGCGCACGTACGCGACCGAGGGCGAGGACGCCGGCACCCTCGCCTACCAGGCAGCACTGGAGGCCACCGGCGTGCTGCCGCCCGACGTGCCCGAGCTGCAGTGGAGCACCATCATGGGGCCCGAGGAGCTGGGCGCGCACGTGGCCTGCTCGGCGGCGCTGGAGCTGGCGATCCTGGCCGGCGACGACTCCGACCGGGTCGCGCTGACGCGGCGCTGGCTCACCGAGCCGCGGGCCGAGCTCGGCGGCGACAACTGGCTGCACCGGGTCCACGGCGAGCGGCTCAACCGCTGGGTGCTCGGCCGCGGCCCGGCCCGGCGGGAGCTGGCGCAGCCGTACGAGGTGCGGCTGCACGCGCCGGTGCCGCCCCAGCAGGTGCCCGCCCTGCACCGGCTGCTGTCCCTGGCGGCCTCCGAGAGCCTGCCGCTGCGCTTAGCGCCGTCCCCGGAGGCGCTGCGACTGCGCGAGCTGGCCGAGCGGGAGCTCGGCGCGCTGCGCCGCGACGGAGCCCGGCTGACGATCACCTCCGAGGGCAGGCGGCTGCTGCTGTCGCCGGTGGCGATGTGGGAGGCGGTGACCGGGCTGCTGCTTGCTCCGGGGGAGCACGAGTTCGAGGTGTCGGCCCGCGAGGCGGCGCTGCTGCTCCTCGCCGACGGCACCCTCATGTCGCCCGTGGAGCTGCGGCGACGCGTGGCCGAGGTGGTCGGCGGAGAGGGCTGGCATCCGGCCACCGGCCTCGACGACGTCGCCGAGCCGGTGGACCACCTGGTGGGGCAGCTCACCGCGCTGGGGCTCGCGTTCGGCGACGAGCTCGCCGTACGGATGTCCACGACCGGCCACCTGGCGGCCCTGACCGCGCTGCGCGCCCACGCGCTGCGTCCCCGGCAGTACGTCAACTCCGCCTGAGCGTCACTCCGGCACGCTGACCCGCCGCACGGCCTGCTTGAACTCGGGGCACTCGACGAGCGGGTCGTGGTCGCACACCAGGACGTGCCGGAGGCTGTCGCGCAGCCGGGTGAGCCGTGACACCAGCTCGTCCACCTCCCGCTCCTTGACCGCCATCCGGGCGCGCAGCTCCGCGTCATCCGGCCCGGCGTCCAGGAACCGGCCGATCTCGGCCAGCGTGAAACCCGCGTCGCGCGCGCAGGTGATCAGGGCCAGCCGGTCGAGCGTCCCGGGCAGGTAGGCGCGGCGCAGGCCGTTGCGGCCGACCGGCGCGATGAGGCCCTTGCGCTCGTAGAACCGCAACGCCGAGGGCGCCAGGCCGGATGCGCGCGCCACCTCGCCGATGTCGAGCAGCGTGTCGTCCACGAACGCCTCCTTGACTTGAACCGCGCTTCAAGTCGCAGTCTAGGCGCATGAAGATCCAGCACCTCAACGTCGGGTCGATGCGCGAGATCGACTCCCTCACCGGCCTGCCCGCCGCACGGGCGGTCTGCCATGCCCTGCTCATCGAGACGCCCGCCTCCGGCCTCGTCCTGGTGGAGACCGGTCTCGGCCTCGACGACGTGACTCGGCCGGCCGAGCTGCTCGACCCCGAATGGGTCGAGCTGGTGGACCCGGCGCTGCGGCCGGCGGAGACGGCCGTGCGGCAGCTCGCCGCGCTCGGCCACGACCCCGCGGACGTCCGCCACATCGTGCTCACCCACCTGGACGTCGACCACAGCGGCGGACTGCCCGACTTCCCCGGCGCGCGGGTGCACGTCATGGCGGCCGAGCTGGAGGCGGCCCTGGCCGAGGCGCCGAGCCGCCGCTACCGGCCGGGCCACTGGGCACACGGCCCGCACTGGGTCACCTACGGCGAGGGCCCCGGGGAGACCTGGTTCGGCATGGAGGGCGTTCGGCCGCTGCGCGGCCTGCCGGACCTGCTGCTGGTGCCGCTCGGCGGGCACACCGCGGGCCATGCCGGAGTGGCCGTCAAGGAGGGCGACCGCTGGCTGCTGCACGCCGGCGACGCGTACTTCTACCACGGCGAGCTCGACCACGACCCGGTCTCGCACCCGCTGATGGACATCGTGCAGGTGGACTCGCAGGTGGACGGCGAGCTGCGGATCGCCAACCAGGCGAGGCTGCGGACGCTGGCCCACACCCACGGTGTGTCGGTCTTCTCCGCGCACGACCCCTGGGAGCTGGGTCGTTGCTGAACCGGGTGGCGTCCGGGGACGTATCTCCGGCTGACCCGGTCACCACGTGGCGCAGAACGCGGTGACCGGGTCACCCGGAGAGCGGGCCCGGCCCGGGAGCGGGCTCGGCCGGTGGCGGGCCGTCAGCCGGTGAGGCGGGCGTGCAGGCGGCGAGCCTGGCGGACCAGGCCGCTCTCACGGCGCCGGGCGGCCAGCTCGGCGATCAGGGGCAGCTCGCCGCGCGCGTCCGCCCAGGCGGCCACCTGGACGGCGAACGTCGTCATCCGGGTGTGCAGGACGGTGGCCTTCTCCCCCGGCCCCGGCAGGTAGCCGGCGAGCAGGCCGGACATGATCTGCCAGACCTCGCGGTGGGCGCCGCACCAGGCGGCCTGCTCCAGCACCGCGAGCACCTCCGCGACGGAGTACGTCCGGTACTCGCGGGAGTTGCGCGCCTCGTCGTGGCGGAACAACAGGGCGAGCTGGGCACCCACCTCCGCTCCGGGCAGCCCGCCCGACGCGGCCAGCCACAGCAGCGGACGCAGCGTCTCCTCCGGCTCCACGCACAGGCAGTGGGCGGCCAACAGCGCCGTGCCGGGACCGCCGGGACCTTCGGCGGCGGCCAGATCGGCCAGGAGGGCGGCGGTGGGCTTGCCGTAGCCGTGGCCCGCGAGCACCTGGTGGACGGCGTGCGCGGCGACGAGCTCGCGGTGGCCGGGGACGATCGAGAGGAGCGCCTTGAGCGCATCCGCCCCATCGTCGCCGCGGCGGTGGGCGAACGCCTCGTCCAGCACCGCCGACCTGATCGGTCCGGCGACGATCTCCGGGACGACGAAGACGTCGCTGCCCCTCTCCTCCAGACGCAGCGTGACACGCGGCTCGGCGGGCGGATCGGTCATCCACCGGGCGACGGCCCGGCCGGCCGTGCCGGTCAGCGCGGCGGCGCGCTCGGCGACGGCGGGCGGCACCGCGCGCGGCAGCCGGAGCAGCGCCTGCTCCAGGTCCACGGGCAGCGCCTCGACGCCCGCCCGCTCGTAACCCTCCAGCCGGTCCACCAGCTCGGCCGCGTCCAGGCGGCCGTTGGCGTGGGTGGGCGTGGCCAGCAGGTAGGGCGGCAGCGTCCCGTCCACCAGCGCCTGGTACACCTCCGCGAAACGGCGCAGCGGGACCAGCCGCCCCGGCGCGGCGCTGTCGGGCACCCTCTCCTGAGCCGTCGGCGGGATCTCCGGGTGCCCGGCGACGGCCTTCGCCTCGGCGCCCGGCTCGGCCAGTTCCTTGGCCATCGCCGCCGCCCACTCCTTCTGGTGCCACCACGGGCTCCACAGGTAGCGCTCCTCCGGGAAGACCGCGGCGACGGGGGCGAGCGCCTCGGTGAGCGCGGCCCGGTCCGTCGCCGCCAGCCGGACGAACACGTCCAGCCAGCGTTCGGCGACCAGCCACCGGTGTTCGGACAGCCGGTGGGTCGGCAGCCCGGCGGGGCCGAGGACCGGCGGCGTCACGCGGGCGGGCTCGGGCGCGGACGGCAAGGGCACGGGCGTCCAGGACGGGCCCTCGGGCTCCGGCTCGGCGGGCGCCGCCTCCCCGCCGAAGACCTCCGCCAGGGCGACACCCTCGCCGGGCGGCATCAGCGGCAGCGCGTCGCGGATCTGCTCGGCGCCCACGGGGGTGAAGCGCGCGGCGTGCTTGACGGCCAGCCGGGCCGCGCGGGCGCGGACCTCAGCTGACTCGCTGACCAGTGCCGCGCCCATCGCGCCGGCGTAGCCGTCGAGGTCACCCCGGTGGTCGCGGGCCAGCCGGTCGAGCCAGATCAGCCCGGCGCGCGCCAGCTTGCCCTCGGCGCGGAACACGAGCCCCTCCACGGCCTCGGCGGCCTCGTCCGGGTCGAGCGGGCCGAGCCCGCGTAACCGCTTGAGCGCGAGCTCGGCGACGTTGGGCGGGGCGGCGGGCAGCAGCCGCAGGTAGTCGCGGCGCCGGAGAGCCACCTCCTCCGGCGCCGGGTCGAGCTCGTCGTGGAGGCGGACGAAGAACCGCAGGTCGGCGGCCGTCCCGCCGCGCAGGAAGCGGCTGACGCAGCCGTCGAGCAGGCTCCGGCGGCTCACCTGCCCGTCGCGGGTGAGGCGGGCCAGCCAGGCGGGCCGCGAGCGGTCGTCGCGCAGCAGCCTGCCCACCCCTTCGGCGTCGAACAGGCGCGGCAGCATCGCCTCGAACAGCGGGTCCGCGGCCGGATCGGCGGGCGGCGGACTCTGGCCCGCGATCGGGGACGCGGTCCGGCTCGCGGACTGGTCTGCGGGCTGGTCCTCGGACTGGCCGGGGGGCTGGTCCATGGCCGGGTCCGCGGGCGGCGGCGCGTCCCAGGAGGTCACCCAGGCGACCGTCAGCGGGTCGTGCGGGGGCGGCTCGGTCCCGGTCCGGCGCAGCGCCTCCAGCGCCAGCCGGAGCGAGCGGTCGGCACGGCCGGCGCCCCGGCGCGGGGCGCGGAGCCGCAGCGCCAGGCGGACGGCGAGGTCGGCCTGCCACGCGGCGGGCCGGGCGGCGATCACCTGGAGGATCAGCGGCACGTCGTCCAGGTCGGCCGGCTCGGTCCAGCGCTGGAAGTCGCGCCGGTGCAGCCAGGACACCACCGCCGCCGCGCCGCCGAGCGTGCCCGCCCCGGCGACGCGCATGGGCTCGATCCACCGGCTGCCCACGTAGGTCTCGTGGTGGACCCACAGGTCCCAGTAGTAGTCGGTGGGCGAGTGCCCGTCGCCGGTCCTGCGCCGGTATTCGGCCACCCGGGCGTCCCAGGCGCGCTGCATCGCCTCGCGCCGCTCGACGTCCCTGGCCTCGCCGGTCCGGCGCACCTCGGCGATGTGGCCGGGCAGCTCGCGGGCCACCTCACGGCGTTCGCTGTCGCCGAACCCGGCGACCAGGGCCGCCACCGCGGCCGCGTCCTCGGCGTCGATCGCCGCGCGCACCGCGTCCCAGGCCGTACCACTCCGCTGATCACTCATGAGCGCAGACCTTAGAGAGGGCCTCCGACAAATCCGCGGCGGCTCATCCGGACACGCGGTGCATGAGCTCCAGCCAGAAGTCCTTGGCCTCCTGACCGCTGTAGTGGCGGTGGCGGAGGCGCTGGTTGCCCCGGTACACGGCGATCTCCGTGGTGACGGCGGCCTCCTGCCCGACCAGGGAGGTGTAGAGGCTCACCCACTCCTCCGGACGCGGGCTCCAGTCCGGGAAGGCCATGTGGGCCGCCTGCATGCGGAACGCCTGGAACCAGCGCTCCTCCCCCGAGGTCTCCACAGGTCCACAGTGGCAGGACGGCCGCCAAGGACATGCAAAACGACGCTCTGCCGGCACCCGGCGGCGCGCCGGCCGGGGAACCCGCGCGTCAGCGCTTCACCGCCACCCCGCAGACCGCGCTCACCTGGGCGGACGGGTCCCAGCCGCCGGGTTCGGGACGCCACTGCGGTGTGGGGACCACGCCGGGTTCCACCAGTTCCAGCCCGTCGAAGAAGGAGGCGATGGCCTCGGGGCTGCGCAGGTGGTAGGGGTAGGCCGCGCGGGCGTTGTAGTTCTCCACGGCCGTGACGAGCGCCGGGTTGGTGTTGGTGCCGTCGCTGAGCGCGAGGTAGCTGCCGGCCGGCAGGCGGGCGAGCAGCCGCTGGACGATGCCCTTCGGGTCCTCGGCGTCGGAGACCTGGCCGGCGATGCTCAGCATGGTGAGGGCGACAGGCCGGGTGAGGTCGAGGGTCGCCGCCGCGCCCTCCAGGATGCGTTCAGGGTCGCGCACGTCGGCGTCGATGTAGTCGGTGGCCCCCTCGGGGGTGCTGGTGAGCAGCGCCCGCGCGTGCACGAGCACGAGCGGGTCGTTGTCGACGTAGACGATGCGTGATGCGGGGGCGACCGACTGGGCCACCTCGTGGGTGTTGCCGGCGGTGGGCAGGCCGGTGCCGATGTCCAGGAACTGGCGGATGCCCGCCTCCCCGGCCAGGAAGCGCACGGCGCGGATGAGGAACTGCCGCTGCAGCCGGGCCACCTGGGCGAAGGCCGGGAACAGCCGCAGGATCGTGTCGCCCGCCTCCTTGTCCACGGCGTAGTTGTTCTTGCCGCCGAGCAGGTAGTCCCACACGCGGGCCGAGTGCGGCTTGGTGGTGTCGACCCGGTCCCAGGCGGAGCGGGTGTTGGCGTCTTCCATCACCGTCTCCCGAGGGGACCGTCGAGGGCCGTCAAGGCCCGAGCGTTGTCTGGTCTGCGCATCGGAGATGTCCGTTCGTCGCGTATGAGAGGTGCGGTGCTGTGGTACTGCTGGCGTGATGTGCCAGGTGCGCGCCTTCCCGGACGGGGTGTGTGACCTCGGATACCACCTCGTAGGGTGCTCGACGTACCGCCGTCCGGTCGCCGGGCGGCCCCGATGTCGACGAACTGCAGCACGCCGGACCGGGCGAGCAGGCGGACGGCCCGGCCGAGGAAGTCGCGGTCGGCGCGGGCGATCCGCCGCGCGTCGTTGCCCATCCGGCGGCCGATCCCGATCATCCGCTCGGCGGCCTCACGGTCGGCCGGGAAGTCGTCCTTGCCGCCGAGGTGGTAGTCGTACATGCGCGCGACGCTCGGTACGCGGGTGTCGATCCCCGGTAACGGGCGATCCAGGTCGCTCACCCGGTCTCCCCTCGCTGCCACTCTGGTGAGGCTGATTCTAAGGAGATCCGGAGTTCTCGCCACAAGATCCGCAAATGCTGCCGAGCGTGATTCGGCCCTCACTCCGGTCGCACGCGGGCCGGCGGGTGGAACGGCACGCGTCCCGGAGACCGGTCAGCGGTGGTCGAGCCGGTCCAGGTCCGCCAGGCGGCCGCCGTCCCGGCCGGTGGGCAGCGGCAACGTGACCTCCACCCGGGTGCCCCCGCCCGGAGCGGCGCCGACCACGCACACCCCGCCCAGTTCGGCGGCCCGCTCCCGCATCGAGCCGAGGCCCACGCCCGCGCGGTGCCCGTCCGGCAGGCCGCGGCCGTCGTCCTCGACCAGCACGCGCAGCCCATCGGGCCGACGCTGGAGGAGGACGCGGGCGCGGGTCGCGTCGGCGTGCCGGCGGATGTTCGTCAGCGCCTCCTGGGCGATGCGGTAGACGGCCACCTCGACGGCCGCCGGCAGCCCGGCCAGCTCGCCCTCCGCCTCGACCTCGATCCCCGTGCCGGGCGGCGACTGCCCGGCCAGCTCCCGGACGGCACGTTCCAGGCCGAGGTCGTCGAGGGCGGGCGGGCGCAGGCCGTACACGAGTTCGCGGATGTCCGCCGCGACCGCGTCCATGCCCGAGCGCAGGCTCTGGAGCAGGGCGTCGGCGGAGTCGGGTGACTTCTTCAGCCTGCTGCGGGCGATGTTGATGGTCATGGCCATGGCCGACAGGGTCTGGCCGAGCCCGTCGTGCAGGTCGCGGCGCAGGCGGCGGCGTTCCTCCTCACGCGTGGTGAGGATGCGTTCCCTGGAACGTTGCAGATCGGCCGCCATGCGCACGGCGTGCGCGACGTCGGCCGCGTGCGGCGTGAGCGTGGCCAGCACCCGCTCGTTGTGGGCGGCGGGGAAGCGGCGCGGGCCCGGCTGCCCGACGAGCAGCCGGCCGACCCGCTCGCCGTGCCAGACCAGGGGGACCTCGCGCGGCGCGGCGCCGCCCCGCCCGCTCTCGACGTACCTCGGTTCGCCGTCGGCCACCTCGACCGCGACGCCCTCGACCGCGAGCCCGTCGCGCAGCACGCCCACCACCGAGGTGAGTGCCTCGGCCGGGTCGGCGCGGCGCACGGCCTGGGTGAGGCGTTCGGCGAGCAGGCGGGGATCGCCGACGCTGCCGTACAGCATGCGGTCCACCGCCCGCTGGAGCGCGCGGCGCAGCGGCTGGAAGAACGCTCCGGCGAACAGGGCGGAGACGAGGCCGGCGATCTGGTCGTAGCCGGAGACCAGCAGGCTCGACACCGCGCCGGCTCCGAAGTAGACCGCGCTCACCACGGCCAGCAGCCCGGCGGCCACGAACGTCCGGCTGATCACCGTGTCGATGCCGTACAGCCGGTAGCGCATCACCGCGAAAGCCATCGCGACGGGGATGAGCGCCGCCCACACGAAGGCCGCCCACAGCAGCGCGGGCACCCACACGGCCGCGACGAGGAAGACGATGTAGCCGACGAACGCGAACAGCGGCCAGGCGATCTGCCGCCGGCCGATCGGGTCGGCGTGCCGCATCCGCACGGCCAGGGACAGCGCCGACAGCGCCATCGCGGTGTAGATGCCGGCCCACGCGACCGTGAAGAGCAGGTCCTCGTACGGCGCGAGTGCGGGAACCTGCAGCGGGTTGGGGATGACGGCCGGGTAGGGGTAGTGCTCGGCGGGCGGGTCCACGCGGAGGAGCCCGCGCAGGAGCTGCGCCGTGATGGCCGTCACGCCCAGGGCGACGACCCACCGCCAGCGCCGCGAGGGCAGCCGCCCGTCGGGCGAGTAGAGCGGGAGCAGCATGGTGAGCGTCAGGCCGCACAGCGCCCAGCCGAGCTGCGCCGCGTGGCGCAGGTAGCCGGCGGCGAGTAAGTCGCCGTCGGCGGCCATCCGGAACATCAGCGCCTGGGTGACGTCGCTCACGGCGGCCGCGAGCCCGCCCCCGCACATCAGCCAGGCCATGTTGAGCCGCGGCCGGTGGGCGATCAGGAACGCGCCCACCGCGGGGAACATCAGCGCGGCGGCCGTCTGCGGGCTGACCGTCCGCCCCGGCTGCCACTCCTCGGGCAGCCCGGCGAAGACCACGACGGCGGCCACCGCGAGCACCGGGGACACCACGGCCATGGCCGTGGCGCCCGCCCGCGCGACCGTGACCCGGGATCTCCCGGCGAACCCGGTCATCTTCCCCCGCTCTCCCCCGCCTCGGGCGTCCCCGACGGCTCGAACAGGAGTATGCCCCTTTTGTCGCTGTCTTGCGCGTGCCGTGGCCGGGCCGTTACCCCGCCTGCGGGGGTGTGGTGGCAGGACTACCTACGTAGGTGAAATAGGTACCCATATCCGGATTTCTCACGTCCCCCTCGGGGGTGGTCGCAGGCACGCTGGTGACCTGGAGCACTGAAGGCCGTCGACAGCGTCAACAAGGGTCCACACCATGTGTCAGCACCAGCCACCATGTCCGTCCGTGGACGCGCCCGACCGCGAGCGCGCGCGCCTCGTGGCCTACCACCCCGAGCAGGGATGGGGGCTGCTCTGCAACGGAGTGGTGTGCTTCGACGACTGCGGCGAGCTGCTGCCCGACGGGCGGAGCGTCCCCGCCTGCACCGGGAGCGCAGCGGCATGAACGCCTTCTGGGACAGGTTGCTCGGCTCCATGACCGTCGGCCCGGCGGACCGCACGGCATCGTGGCAGCTGCCTCGCACCCCCTCCGCGCTGCGCAGGGCGCGGCACGCGGCACGGCACGAACTGGCCGGCTGGGGAGCCGCGGACCAGAGCGACGTGGTGGAACTGCTCGTCAGCGAGCTGGTGGCCAACGCGATGGAGCACGCGCGCGGGACGATCCGCCTGACGCTGTCGATGGAGGACGGCCTGCTGCGCGGCGAGGTCGAGGACGACGCCCCGGAGATGCCGCAGCTGCGCCTGGCCGGCCTGGAGGACGAGGGCGGCCGGGGGCTCCAGCTCGTCGACATGCTCTCCTGCTGCTGGGGCGGCGATCGCACCGCGCACGGGAAGGTGGTCTGGTTCGAGGTGCCGGCCTCCGCCCCGGTGCAGGCTCCGGAAGAGGTCGTCGTGACCCGGCTGCCCGCCGTCGCCGCCCTCGGCGCGGAGCTGTCCTGAGCACGCGCTCGCCACGAGCCCCTGGAACCCCTTCACGGACCCCTGGCCCCCTCCAGGAACCCCTTCCGTGAACCCTGAGGCCCCCGACGGGACGCCGGGTCCGGGCTCCGGCCCGCACACCGCCCGGACCCGGCGTCCCATCCCCTTCCCTCTCCGGGGTCCCAGCCCCCCGGAGAGGGACCCCCTCCCCGGACGGCCCGAGCTCCGGCGAGCCGGCCGGATAATCCCTATGTGGGCGCACACTCCCGGCGGCTGTTCCTTCTGCTCGGCGGAGCGGCCCTGGCCGGGGCGCTGCTGCCGGCACAGGCCGCGCACACGCCGGACACGTCCCTCTCCCTCGTCCGCGCCCGCTGGCGGGAGGTCACCCTGGGCCCGCCGACCGGCGCCTCCGCCCGCGCGGCGAGGCTGGGCGCGGCCGCGGCGCGGCACCTCGACGGCATGCGCCCCACCGGCGCGTCGCTCTGGCCAGGCCTGGCGTTCCCCTCCTTCGAGGAGACCCCCGAGCGATTACGGGCCATGGCCCGCGCCTACGCGCTGCCGGGCACCGGCCTGACCGGCGACCCCCGGCTCGCCGCCGCGGTCGCGGCCGGCCTCGACCACTACCGGCGGCACGTGTACGCCGCGGGAGCCGACCCGGCCGGCAACTGGTGGCACTGGCAGATCGGCGTCCCCAGGACGCTCCTCGACGCCGCCCTGCTGATCGGCCCGCACCTGCCCCGCCGTCAGGCCGCGGCGCTGGCGGAGGCCGTCGACCACTTCGTCCCCGAGGACCGCCTCGACGCCTACGAGGGCACCAGCACGGGCGCCAACCGGGTGGACCTGTGCACGGTGACACTGCTGCGCGCCGCCCTCGGCGACGACCACGGGAAGGCGGAGCTGGCCGCCTCGGCGCTGTCGCCCGTCTTCCCGTACGTCCGCGACGGCGACGGGTTCTACCGCGACGGGTCGTTCATCCAGCACACGTCGGTGCCCTACCAGGGCGGCTACGGCGCGGTGCTGCTGTCGGGCGTGGCGACGCTGCTCGCCGTGCTGCGGGGCACGCCGTGGGAGGTCACCGACCCGGCCAGGCAGGTCGTGTTCGACATGGTGGAGCGGTCGTTCGCGCCGTTCGTCCGCGACGGGTTCTGCATGGACCTGGTCAGCGGGCGGGGGATCGTCCGCGGGTCGTACGTGGACCACCGGCGCGGGCGGGCCATCGCCGCGGCGATCCTGCTGCTGGCGGAGTCGGCCTCGGCCGCCGAGCGGGCCCGCTGGCAGGGCATGGTCAAGGGGTGGGCGGTGCGCAGCACGTACCGGCCGCCCGGCGGCGGCGACCCGGCCTACCACGCCCGCCTGTCCGCGGTGCTCGCCGACGACGCCGTCCCCGCCTCGCCCGAACCCGTCGGCCACACG
This sequence comes from Nonomuraea indica, assembly GCF_002850745.1. GTDB lineage: Bacteria > Actinomycetota > Actinomycetes > Streptosporangiales > Streptosporangiaceae > Nonomuraea > Nonomuraea indica. Next base: position 43,252 of record NZ_KZ559474.1, on the reverse strand, counting down.
CTGATGCCGATGAGCGCCCGCGCCGTGCACCGGCGGCCTGGCTGGTGCGCGGCGCTCAGCATGGCCTCCGACCGGATCGGCCACTACGAGCACGGCAACGGCGAGAACCTGCGGGGCTGGCACACCGGCTCGGGGATGCTCTACTGGTGGGCCGGCGGGCACGGCGACCACTACTCCGACGCGTTCTGGTCCACCGTGGACCCCTACCGTCTGGCCGGCACCACCGTCTCCACCAAGCGGCTGCCCGACGGCGCCGGGCCCGGGTGGGGCGACACCCGTACGCCGTGGCGCTGGGTGGGCGGCGCCACCGACGGCACGTACGCGGTCGTCGGCCAGCACCTGGCGGGGCTGGAGAGCACGCTGGAGGCGTTCAAGTCGTGGTTCTTCCTCGACGACGCGGTGGTGTGCCTCGGGGCGGGGATCACCTGCTCGGACGGCGTCCCGGTGGAGACGATCGTGGACAACCGCCGCTCCCGCGCCGCCCTGACCGTGGACGCCGCGGCCGGCTGGGCCCACCTGGAGGGGCACGGCGGCTACGTCGTCCCGGACGGGCAGCGGCTGCGCACCCTCCGGGAGGACCGCAGCGCCGGCCCGGCCACCCGCGGCTACGTGACGCTCTGGCTCGACCACGGCGCGGACCCCCGCTCGGCCGGGTACGCCTACGTCCTCCTGCCCGGGGCGAGCCGGGAGGCCACCCGCGCCCACGCCGCCGACCCCGGCCGGGTCCGGATCCTCGCCAACACGGCCCGGCAGCAGGCCGTCCACGCGCCCGTGCCGGGGATCACCGCCGCCACGTTCTGGAACGCCGGCTCCGCCGGCCCGCTGACCGCTTCCGGGCCCTGCGCGGTCCTGGTCAGGGAGCACGGCGACGGCACGGCCACGCTCGGCGTCGCCGACCCCCGCCGCGATCTCGGCGAGCTGACCGTGACCTGGGACCGGCCGGTGGCCGCGGTCCTGGACCGCCCCGAGGCGGTCGCCGCCGCCACCACCGGCCCCCGGCTCACGCTTCACCTCACCGGCCTGGCGGACGAGGAGGGACGCTCGGTCACGGTCACCGTCCGGCTCACCTGACGCCGCCCGTGCGCTCGGGGCCGCCAGGAACCGGCTGGCGGGGCGTCCTTCTTCGCTCGTTCGCACCGGCGCGGGACACTGGGAAGGTGACGATCGAGAACACCCGGCCCGAGCCGCCCGTGACCAGCCCGTCGGTCGTGCTGCTCACGCTGGCCCGCCGGATCGAGTCGGAGCTCGGCGCGGCACTGGCGCCGCTCGGGCTGACGGTCGGCCGGTTCGGCCTGCTCGGGCACATCTCCGGCGTGCCCGGCGCGTCGTTCAGCGACCTGGCGCGGATGTCGGGGATCACCGTGCAGAGCGTGCACACGGCGGTCAAGGCGCTGTCCGGCGCGGGGCTCGTCCGCGACTGCACGGCCCGCGCCGGCTCCGCCTCCCGCCTGGAGATCACGCCGCAGGGGGCGCAGCTGATGGAGCAGGCCCTGCGGGCGGCGGCGGAGGTGGACGAGCGGCTGTTCGGCGCGGCAGCGGACCCGATCCTGCGGCAGGTCGGCGACGCCGTACGGGCCGCGTTCGGTCGATCCGCGCCACCCGGCCTTCAGACTGACTGAAGCCACTGCTAGGCTTCAGTCCACCTGAAGGATGGTGGAGGGAAGAAGCCGTGGAAGGTGTGCTGCTGTCCGTGCACGTGCTCGCCGGCATCGTGTTCATCGGAGGCTCGGCGATCGCGACGAGCCTGTTCCCCCGGTACGCGCCGATCGTCGCGCCGGTGCCGGCACCGGCGGGAGGGGCGCCCGCCGAACCCGCCCCCGACCAGGAGCGCAACCGCGCCGTGGCCGCCGCGCTGCACCGCATCAGCCGCGGTTACGGACTCTTCGGCGTCATCGTGCCCGTCGTGGGCATCGCCCTGGCCGTCAGCCAGGGCCGGATGGGCGAGGTCTGGATCACCCTGTCGATGATCCTCACAGCCGCCGCCGGCGCGATCCTCGCCCTGCTCATCTGCCCGCGCCAGCGCGAGGCCCTCGACTCGCCCGACGACGGCACGCGGCTGCGCTCGCTGAGCATGCTCGCCGGCGTCTACAACCTGCTGTGGGCGATCGTCGTCGTCATGATGATCGTCCGTCCCGGCCGCTACTGAGCGCCACCCGGCTCCCCGCGCGGCCGCTCGTACGTCGGAGCGGGCTGGTCGCGGGAGCGGCGCCGGTCACGACGGGCCGGCTCCGCCCCACAGGTCACCGGAACACGCCGCTGTAGGCGTTGAGCGCGGGCTGGCCGCCGAGGTGGGCGTAGAGGACGTTGGAGTCGCGTGGAATGTCCCCGTCGCGCACGAGGTCGATGAGCCCGGCCATGGACTTGCCCTCGTACACGGGGTCGAGGATCACGCCTTCGAGGCGGCCGGTGAGCCGGATGGCGTCCAGGGTCGACGGGACGGGGATGCCGTAGAGATCGCCGGCCCAGCCCTCCAGCACGGTGATCTCGTCGTCGCGCAGCTCACGGCCGAGACCGATCAGCTCGGCGGTGTTGCGGGCGATCTTCTCCACCTGGGCGCGGGTTTCGTCGATCTTCGCGGAGGCGTCGATGCCGATGACCCGGCGCGGCCGGTCCTGGCCCGCGAAGCCGGCGATCATGCCCGCGTGGGTGCTGCCGGTGACGCTGCACACCACGATCGTGTCGAAGAACACGCCCAGCTCGGCCTCCTGCCGCCGCACCTCGTACGCCCAGCCGGCGAAGCCGAGCCCGCCCAGCCGGTGGTCGGACGCCCCGGCGGGGATGGCGTACGGGGTGCCGCCGGCGGCCCGGACGTCCTCCAGCGCCTGCTGCCAGCTCTCCTTGAAGCCGATGCCGAACCCCGCCTGGACCAGCCGAACGTCGGCGCCCATGATCCGGGAGAGCAGGATGTTGCCGACCTTGTCGTTGACGGCGTCGGGCCAGTCCACCCAGCTCTCCTGCACCAGGACGGCCTTGAGCCCGGCCCTGGCCGCGACCGCCGCGACCTGCCGGGTGTGGTTGGACTGCACCCCGCCGATGGTGACGAGGGTGTCCGCGCCCTGGGCGAGCGCGTCCGGCACCAGGTACTCCAGCTTGCGGGTCTTGTTGCCGCCGAACGCGAGGCCGCTGTTGCAGTCCTCCCGCTTGGCCCAGATGCGCGCCCCGCCGAGGTGCTCGCTCAGCCGGTCGAGCGGGTGTACGGGGCTGGGACCGAACAGCAGCGGGTACCGCTCGAAGTCGTCGAGGGACATGCGTGGCTCCTTAGATGGCCGAGGCCGGCGACGAGGAGTCCTCGCCGTCGGGGAACGTGGCTTCGAGCAGCGGCACCAGCGTCTGCCAGTTGGCGAGGGCGGCGGCCGCCGCGCCGTCGGCGTCGCCGGCCTCGCACAGGGCGATGATCCGCTCGTGCTGGGCGACCGAGCCGCGGCCGCTCAGCGAGGAGAACCGCACCCGTTCCAGGCGCCGCAGCAGCGGCGTAAACTGCTCCAGCACGGCGCGGACGGCGTGGTTGGCGGCGGCGGTGACCGGGACGCCGTGGAAGTCGTCGTCGGCGGCGATGGCCGCGTCGACGTCGTCACGGCGCAGCGCGTCGGCGAAGCGGGCGTTGGCCTCGCGCATGGCGTCCAGCTCGGCGGCGGACAGGTGGGGCACCGCCTCGCGGACCGCCAGCTCGTGCATGGCGGCGGTGACGGACTGGGCGTCGCGGGCGGCTCGGACGTCGAGCGGGCTGACGACCGTGTAGCGGCCCGGCTTGGTGCGCACGAGCCCGGCCTGCTCCAGGCGGGCCAGCGCCTCACGGACCGGCGTGCGGCTGACGCCCAGCCAGGCCACCAGGTCGCCGTCGTGGAGCCGCTCGCCGGGCGCCAGCGTGCCGTCGACGATGGCGTCCCGGATCGCCCGGTAGGCGTTCTCGCGAAGGAGCGAACGGTTGACGAGCCCTCGGCCCTGCGGTACCGGCATGCAATATATTGCATGCCGCATGTCGCGCTCTGTCAAGCGCGGCCCGGTTAACCATTCGCCGTCCAGCGCCCCCACGGCTACCGTCGCGGGAGTGAGTGACAGCCGCCCCCGCCTGCTCTGGCTCTGCGGCCCGTCCGGCGTCGGCAAGTCCACGACCGGGTTCGAGGTCTTCGGCCGGCTGACCAGGGCCGGCATCCGGGCGGCCTACCTCGACGCCGACCAGATCAGCCTCGTCCACCCCGTGCCGGCCGGGGGCGAGCACGCGCTCCGGGCGCGCGCCCTCGGCGCGATCTGGCCGAACCTCGCGGCCGCCGGGGTCCGCTGCCTGGTCCTCTCCGGGTACGTGAACACCCCCGGCGAGGCGGCGCTCTACACGGCGGCCGTCCCCGGCGCCGACGTGACACCGATCCGGCTGCGCGCCGAGCCGGACGCGCTCCGGCGCCGCTTCCTCGGCCGCGGCTGGCTTCCCGGCCTGGTGGACGCGGCCCTCGCCGACGCCGACGCGCTCGACCGCACGGATCTCGCCGCCGCGTGCGTGGACACCACCGGGCTCACCGTGCCGCAGGCGGCCCGGCAGGTCCTCGACCGGGCGGGCGGCCTGCCCGGTCCGGGTCCGGCTCTCGACCGGGCGGGCGCCCTGCCGGATCCGCGGCCGGTCGGCGTACGGGAACGGGTCGCGCCGCCGGACCCCGCACCCGTCCTGTGGATCACCGGCCCCACGGGTGTCGGCAAGTCCACGGTCGCCTTCGAGATCTACCGGCGCCTCATCCGTACGGGCGCCCCGGCCGCGTACGTCGACCTCCAGCAGATCGGCTTCCTGCGCCCCGGCGCCGACGGCGACGCGATCAGGACGGCGAATCTGGCCGCGCTGTGGGAGGTCCACCGCGGCGCCGGGGCTCGTCGCCTGGTCGTCTCCGGCGACGTGCCCCACGGTGCGGCCGGCCTGTTCGCGGCCGGGGCGCTGACCGTGTGCCGGCTGCGCGCCTCCCGGGACACACTGGCCGAGCGCCTGCTCCTGCGCGGGCGGGGGCTCGGGCCGGTGATCCCGGGCGACGAGCTGCGCGGGCTGCCGCCCGCCACGCTGCGGCGGATCGCGGAGCGCGCGGCCCGCGAAGATCTTCCTCGCGACGGGGCGCTGCTCGTGGACACGGACGGGCAGTCGGCCGAGGAGACGGCCCGGCGGGTCCGCCTGAAGGCGGACGGCTGGGCCTGACCCCGGCCGCGCTCTGACAGAAATCTTGACAGAAAATCGATGATCTACGTGGGGGGACAGGTTCCCGAGCGCAGCGGCGAGCTTACTTACAGTTGACTATCGTGACGTAACGGGAATACTGGTTTTCCTGATCGGCCGTTGCACCCATGAGACCGAGGATGCCCATGTCCCTTGGCCCCGCCATGCCCCCGGCAGAGCCGCAGCAGGCGCGCAGCCGTGCCGCCGGCGCGGGCCGGCGAGCGCGACGCCCTCGCGGCCACAGCAGGCCATGGCGGGACGCCGGCCCGGTTCGCTAGCGCGGGCTCCGCTCCGGTCGACCCGCCCGCCGGTTCTCCTCCGACCCCAGGATTGTCATGCCGCCAGACTCCTTCAGCGTCCCGATCGTGATCGGTGTCGCCGTCCTCGCCCTCGTGGGCGTACTGATCGCCCACCTGCGCGTACGCCGCGACCTCGCCGAGGCGCGCGGGCAGCTCGTCCGCGCCCGCCAGGCCCAGGAGCACCTGACGCGCGAGACCAGCGCCCGGGACCAGCGGCTGGCCCAGGCCGAACGCCAGGCGCAGGAGGCCGCCGACCTGCTCATCGAGGCCCGCGCCCAGCAGGACGTGGTGCGGGCCGAGACCGAACACCTGCTGGCCACGCGGATCCCGGCCCTGGTGTCCCACCTGCGCGCCCCCCACGTGATCGTGCCCGGCGTGCAGAACCCGGCCCTGGCCGGCACCGAGCTCGACCGGCTGCACCGCGGCATCCTCGACGCCGTCGCCCGAGGCGTCCGCGAGGAGGGCGAGCGCATCGACGAGGCCGCCCAGGCGATCGTCAGAGGCGCCATGTCGCGCGTGCAGACCCAGGCGCTGCGCGCCCAGGACCTGCTCGCCGGCATCCAGCAGCGCTACAGCGGCGACGAGCACACCGCGCTGCTGCGCGAGGTGCTGGGGCTCGACATGTTCAACGAGCTGATCATCCGCCGCGTCCAGGTCACCGGCATCGCCTGCGGTGCCACGCCCGGCCTGTCACGTGACGACACCTACCTGGTGGACCTGGTGGTGGGCGCCATCTCCCGCGTCGAGAACTTCGAGCAGCGCATCGAGGGTCCGGCCAACCACCTGCGCCGCCGCATCGGGGTCGCCGCCCGCGCGGCCGAGCCGATCCTGTTCATCACCTCCGAGCTGCTGGCCAACGCGGTTCACCACTCCCACGGCACCCTCAAGGTGACGATCGCCGTGCACGAGACCAACAACGGGGCCGCCATCGTCATCGACGACGCCGGCGTGGGTCTCAACGAGGAGCAGTACGCCCGCGCGACCCGCCTGCTGAGCGGCGGTCACCCCGTCCGGCTGGTCGATCTCGGCAACCCGCCCCGTACCGGATGGGCCGCCATCGGCCGCCAGGTCGCGCACTACGGCATGCAGGTCACGGTCAAGAAGAGCGCCTTCGGCGGGGTCCAGGCCGTGGTCAACATCCCCGCCGCGCTGCTCGTCGAGATGCCGGAGGACAGCCGGCCGTCGGTGCTCGCACCCGAGCCGGTCCGCGCGACCGTCCCCGCCGCCGTCACCACCGCGATCCCCACCACCACCCTCCCGGCCCCGACCGTCCCGGCCGCGACCCCCTCCGCCGGGCCCCTGCGGCCGGAACCCGTGACCGCCCTGCGGCCGGAGGCCTCCCGGCGGCCCGAACCCGTCGCCTCCCTGCGGCCCGAACCCGCGACGGCGTCGGAGCAGCCCGGCCCGGCGGAGGCGCTCGCGGCGCTCCCGCAGCGCCGCCGCCAGTCCCGGCGATCCGCCTCCGGCCCCCGCCCGACCGCCGGCTCGGGCGGATCGGGGAGCTCCGGCGGCTCCGGGAGCAGGTCGCTGACCACCCCGGAGGAGGCCGCTCGGAGGTGGGGCGACTTCCAGGCCGGAGCCGAAGCCGGACGCCGCGAAGCGCTTCCCGCCCAGCCGCACGACAACACCGAAGGGAACTGACGCTCCATGGACGCTCACAGCGCCTCCGGCCGTGTTCACACCAAGGGCCGCCCGCTCTCCCTCGACGTGTCATGGGTGCTGTCGCCGCTGCTGGCCCTGCCCGGCGTCGCCCGCGGCGTGGTGCTGAGCCGGGACGGGCTGGTCCTCGGCGGCTCGGCCGACGTCAACGCCGAGACCGGTGAGCGCGCCGCCGCCATGACGAGCTCCGTGCTGGGCGCCGCCCGCGCCCTGTGCCTCGGCCTCGGCAACGGCGGCGACGGCGAGGTGGTCGACATCGTCATCTCCGCGGACACCGGCTACTACTACATCGCCCCGGCCGGCGACCGCGCCGCGATCGTCGTGGCCGCCACCTCGTCGGTGAACGTCGGCTCGCTGGCCTACGAGGTCCAGCTCCAGGTGCAGAAGCTGATCAAGGCTCTCGACGAGGCCAGCGCGGCCAGGACACCGGGCACCCGGGCATGACCTCCGGACGGCAGCGGCGGCGGGTCGTCCCGGATTACATGGCCGCCGCGAGGTTGAGCGTGCCCGAGCACATCAGCGTCGAGCGCACCACCCTGGTCTCCATCGCCGCCGACGCCGACGCCGGCGGGCTGGACCCGCCGGCGTCGCACCTGCTGGCCCTGCTGCGCGACGAGCCGCTCTCGGTCTACGAATGCGCCGCGCACCTGGGGCTGCCGTACTGCGTGGTGCGACTGCTGGTGGCCGGCCTGGTGGGCAACGGGACACTGCTCACCCGCGACCCGCCCCCCTCCGACCTGCCCGACATCGAGATCCTGGAGTTGGTGCTCAGTGGCCTCCGCGCGCTCTGACAGGCGTATCAGTGCCGACCACATCCCGGTCAAACTGGTCATCGCCGGGCCGTTCGGCGTGGGCAAGACGACGATCGTGGGCGCGCTGTCGGAGATCGAGCCGCTCAACACCGAGGAAGTGCTCACCCAGGCGGGCACGCTGGTCGACGACCTCACCGGAGTGAACGAGAAGACCACCACGACCACCGCGATCGACTTCGGCCGGCTCACGCTGCCCGGCGTGGTGCTCTACCTGTTCGGCGCACCGGGGCAGACCCGGTTCCAGGTCCTGTGGGACGAGCTGGTCCGCGGCGCGCTCGGCGTGCTGGTGCTGGCCGACACCCGCCGCATCGACGACAGCTTCGCCGTCCTCGACCTGGTGGAGAACGCCGGAATCCGCTACGCGGTGGCCGTCAACCACTTCCCCGACTCCCCCCAGTACCCTCCTGAGGCCCTGCGCCAGGCGCTGGACCTGGACCCGCGCACACCGCTGCTGGTGTGCGACGCCCGCGACCCCGCATCCGCCCGCGCCTCCCTGATCGCGCTGGTGGAGCACATCAGAGAACTGGTTCTGTCATGACCATGCGCTACCTGCCCGACGCCGGGCGGCTGTACGGGCCCGACTTCGCCAGGGACCCGCAGGCGGTCTACGCGGCGCTGCGCCACCGGCACGGCGCGGTCGCGCCCGTGGAGATCGCCCCCGGCATCGAGGCCCACCTGGTGATCGGCTACCAGGCCGCCGTGGACGTGCTCACGAACGCGGGCGGGGTCTGGAGCAAGAACGGCACCGACTGGCAGGCGCGCCTCCCCGGCACCCCCGAGGCCGCGGCGATGGTCGGCATGCTCGGCTACCGGACCAACGCGCTCTACTCCGACGGCGTGGAGCACGCCCGCTACCGCAAGGTGATCACCGACTGCTTCAGCATGATCCAGCCGCACAAGCTGCGCCAGACGGTGATCGAGGTGTGTGACGCGCTCATCGCCCGGTTCGCCGCGAAGGGCGAGGCCGACCTGGCCGCCGACTTCGCCAGGGCCATCCCCTTGCGGATCTTCAACCGGCTCCTCGGCCGGCCGGACTCCGACAGCGACGCGCTGATCAAGGCCCTGTCGGACATGATGGAGGCGGACGGGGAGGTCGGCGCGCGCGGCCACGACGCCTTCTACCGCTACATCGGCGAGCTCATCCAGGCCAAGACGGCCAGTCCGGGCGACGACCTGACCTCCTGGTTCCTCCACCATCCCGCCGGGCTGAGCACCGAGGAGGTGCTGCACCACCTGGTGCTCGTCATCGCCGCCAGCTACGAGCCGACGGCCAGCCTGATCTCCAACGCGCTCTCCCGGATGGTCAGCGACGACCGCTACTACAGCTCGCTCGCCAACGGCGCCCTGAGCACGTACGACGCCCTGCTGGAGGCGCTGCGCGCCGAGCCCGCCATGGCCAACTACGGCCCCTACTTCGTGCGCCAGCCCGTGCACTTCCACGGCACGTGGATCCAGCCGGCCGAGCTGGTCCTCGTCTCCTACGCCGCGGCGAACACCGAGCCGACCGCCGTGCCCGAGGAGCTGCGCTCCGACGGCGGCGCCTACCTGGGCTTCGGCGCCGGGCCGCACCGCTGCCCGGCCAGCGACCCGGCCATGCTCATCGCCATGACGGCGATCGAGCGCCTGACCTCCCACCTGTGCGACCTCGAACTGACCGTGCCCCGCGAGGAACTGCTGTGGCGGCCCGGCCCGTTCCACCGGTCGCTGGCGCACCTTCCGGTGCGCTTCACCCCCATCCGCCCCGACCAGCCAGGAGAATCCCCTTGGGCAGTGCAGCCCCCGTCGTCCTCGACCCCTTCGGAGCCGACCTCCCCGGTGAGGTCCGCCGGTTACGTGACCTCGGCCCCCTGGTCCTCGTAGAGCTGCCCGGCGGCATCCCGGCCTGGGCCGTCACCCGGCACGACCTGCTCAAGCAGGTCATCCTGGACCCGATGGTCAGCAAGGACAAGCGGCACTGGCGGCTGCTGCCGCAGGCGCTCGAGACGCCGGGCTGGACGTGGATCATGACCTGGATCGGCGTGTCCAACATGCTCAGCGCCTACGGCGAGGAGCACCGGCGGCTGCGCAAGCTGCTCGCCCCGAGTTTCACCGCGCGCCGTACGAAGGCCATGCAGCCGGTCGTCGAAGGAATCGTCGCCGACCTGCTGGACGCCATGGCCGCGGTGCCGCCGGGCCAGGTCGTCGACCTGCGCACCGCGTACGCCCACCCGCTGCCGATGCGGATGATCTGCGAGCTGTTCGGCGTCCCGACGGGCATGCGGGCGGAGATGGCCCAGATGATGGAGGCCATCATGGACACGACCGCCACCCCGGAGCAGGCGGCGGCGACGGCGGCCCAGATCGGCACCGTCCTGCCCGCCCTGGTCGCCCACAAGCGCGAGCACCCGGGCGACGACCTGACCACGGAGCTGATCAACGTCCGCGACAGCGGCGACTCGCTCAGCGACGACGAGCTGCGCGACACCCTGCTGCTCCTCATCGCGGCCGGGCACGAGACGACCGTCAACCTGATCGGCAACGCCGTGCACGCCCTGCTCACCCATCCGGACCAGCTCCGGCGGGTCCTCGCGGGCGAGATCGGCTGGGAGGCGGTGGTCGAGGAGACGCTGCGCTGGGCGCCGTCGATCGCCAACCTGCCGCTGCGGTTCGCGATCGAGCCGATCGAGGTGGGCGGCGTACGGATCGAGGCGGGCGACGCGATCATCACCAGCTACCTGGCCGCCGGGCACGACCCGGACCAGCACGGCCCGGACGCGGACCGGTTCGACGCCACGCAGGAGCGGGCCGAGCACCTGGCCTTCGGCATCGGCGTGCACCGCTGCATCGGGGCTCCGCTCGCCCGCCAGGAGGCGCTGGCCGCGCTGCCGGCGCTGTTCGCCCGCTTCCCGGACCTCCGCCTGGCCGTGGACGGTGGCGGCCTGCCGCACGTCCCGTCCTTCATCGCGCACGGATGGAGCGCACTGCCCGTCCTGCTCCACCCGGACCCGGCCGAACGTCACCCGACGGCACACGGCGTCTGACCGTCACCGGCCGCGGGTCACCAGGCGACACGCGGCGTCTCGCCCGCGCCCGACCGCCCCAGCGGCAGCGGCGTGGTCGAGCCGTCGGCGAGGTCGACGCGGAACGCCTCGGCCCCGTGCGCGAAGATCAGGTGCCGGCCGCTCCCGTCGAGGCTGAACCGCAGGCTGAGCGACGCGCCGGCCGGCACCTCGGGCCGGGCGAGCACCCGCGGCTCACCGCCGCCGGCGGCCGGGACCCGCTCGACGACGTTCCCGGCGGCGTACACCAGGTCCCTGCCGTCGGGGGTGAAGGCGACCGACTCCATCAGGCGCAGGCCTTCGCCCGGAAGCGGGACCAGGGCGGTGGCCGCCATCAGGTCCGTGCCCGGCCGGGCGAGGTCGAGGACGCCGATCCCCTGCGGGCCGGCCGTCCAGGCGAGCCGCCGCCCGTCGGGCGCCCAGGCCAGGCCGGTCACCAGCGGGTGCTCGACCGACCACCAGTCGCGACGCCGGCCGGTGGCGAGGTCGACGACGCCGACCTGCCCGCCGCCGCCGAGCAGCGGACCGGCGAAGGCGAGCCTGGTGGCGTCCGCGCTGAGGGCGACGGCGCTCGGCGTGTGCCCGGCGTCGATCTCGACCGGGACGAGCACCGGCCTTCCGGGCCGCCCGTCACCGTCGAGGGTGACGCTGAAGAACCGGAGAGGTGTGCGCGGCCCCGTCCATCCGGCCAGCACGAACGTCCGGTTGTCCGGCGTGGCGGCCACCTGGTGCCACGACGATCGCACACCCGGCGGCAGCGGCACCTCCGCCACGACGGCGCCGGTCTCGGCGTCGTGCACGGCCGCCCGCGCCGGGGTCTGGACGACCGTCTCCGACCCCTCCGGCAGGTGCCCCGACGGTGGCGGCGCGGCGACGAAGAACCGCGGCGGCCCCGTCGCGGGCCGGGGCGTCCCCGTGGCCATCGGCGTGGCCAGCGAGGTCTCCGGCGGCGCCGTCTCCAGCGACCCCGCCCGCAGGCCGCCCGGCCGGGCCGACACGTGGTCCGCCGGCACGGTCGGCATGGGCCCGGCCGAGGTGGCCGGCGCGCCGGCCGGAGGGAGCCGGTCCCGGCCGGCCACCTGGTCGCCGCAGCCGGCGACCGACACCACCAGGACCAGCCCCGCCACGGTGACGCGTGATCGTGCAGCCATACGGCGATCTTCCTACGAGCAGCGGCCCGAGGCCAGCCGGCGCCTGCGGGCGGAACCGGCGCGCCCGAGCGGCCCCCGGAGGCCGATCACCACCTGATCATCGGCCGGCCTGATCATCGGCGGCCCGATCATCGGTCGGCCTGATCACCGGTGGCCCGATCATCGGTGGCCCGATTCGGCCTGATCATCGGTCGGCCCCGATCATCGGTCGCCTGATTGTCGGCCGGCCTGATTGTCGGTGGCCGACACTACGATCTTGCCCCGCCCGCCGCGAGCGCGGGCGGGCAGACCTGCCGACACCTCGCGCGGGGACGTGCGGGAAAGGATGCGAGATGACCATCGCCGTCACCACTCCGACCGGGCACGTGGGGTCACGTGTGGTCCGCCTGCTGCTGCAGGCGGGCGTACGCCCCCGCGTGCTCGTCCGCGACCCGATGCGCCTGGACGCCGAGACGCGCGGACGCGTCGAGGTCCGCCAGGGCGACCTCACCGACGCCGCGTTCGTCCGCGAGGCGACGGCCGGGGCGCACACCGTGTTCTGGGTCGACCCGACTCCGCACGTGGTGGAGGAGCCCGTGGAGACCTCGCGGCGCACCGCCGCGGCCGTCGCGGAGGCCGCCAAGGCCGGCGACGTCGCCCGGCTCGTCCTGCTGAGCAGCATCGGCGCGGAGAAACGGCACGGCGTCGGCCACATCGACGGCCTGGCCGCGATCGAGGAACTGTTCGACGCCTCCGGCGCGGACGTGCTGCACCTGCGCTGCGGCTACTTCTTCACCAACCTGCAGCAGGAGCTCGACGGGCTGGCCGCCGGGGTGCTGACCACGGCAGGCGACCCGGACCGGCCCATGCCCTGGGTGGACCCGCGCGACATCGGCGACGTCGTCGCGGCCCGGCTGCTCAGCGACGCCTGGCGGGGCCGGGTGGTGCAGGCCGTGCACGGCCCGCAGGATCTCACCTTCCGCCAGGTCGCCGAGATCCTCACCGGCGCGCTCGGCCGCCCGATCCGGCTGGCGGTCGTCACCGACGACGACGTACGCGCCGCCCTGCTCGGCGCCGGGCTGCCGCCCTCGGCGGTGGAGGGCATCGTCGGCATGACCGCCGGGTCCCGCGACCTGGTGCCGGAGCAGCCGCGTGACCTGGTCACCACCACCCCGACCACGCTCGCCGGCTGGGCCTACGCCCACCTCCGCCCGCTCCTGCCGTAATCCGCCCCGCAGGAGTGCCGGCGGCGCCAGCGTGTTGCGCCACATGGGGGTGACGGCGCCCCCTCCGGCGCGAGCCAGGACGGCCTCGGGAACGGTCACCGGTCCCACGGGCGCGGGGGTACTCATGGTGAGTGATTGGCCCGCACCGCCCGGGCGGGCGAGCGGGCCGGCTCCTCCCCCTGCGGCCCCTCAGGTGACGGACGCGGTCCTCGGGACGGGCACCTGCACCCGGCCCCGGTACGGGTCGACGCGGTTGAGCGCGCCGCGGGCGATGTCCGCCACGTCGGCGTCGGTGAACTCGTCGGTGAGCGGGATGCCCAGCGCCACGAAGAGATCCCGGGTCTCGGCCACGGTGGGGGCGGCGCTCAGCGGCGTCGCCCGGTGGATGGGCAGCAGCCGGGTCTGGTTCAGGCTGTTCTCCAGTTCGACGTACCAGGGGTTGTAGTGCGGGCTGGTACGCGGGATCGCCAGGCCGGGGAACTCGGGGCCGCGCTGGGTGATCACCAGGTGGTGCGAGGTGAGGTCGCACCGGAACAGCGAGATCGTGTTCGACAGGCCGATCTTGAGATCCAGCAGCTGGCTGTTGCGCTGGTGGTACCAGCAGGCCGACAGGATCGTGGCGTACACGTCCTTGCGTGTGCCGAGCGACGTCCACCCCTTCTCCTCCGAGCCGTCCTGGGACAGGTTGCGGTGCAGCTCGGTGTAGGAGGCGCACAGCGCCTCGTCGGTGGGGTCGAGCAGCTCCAGCAGGAAGCGCAGCCTGCTGCGGCCACGCTTGGCCCGCTCGATGCACTCGGGCAGGGTGACGGCCCTGATGTAGGTGCCGGTGCCGCCCTTGAACAGCCACATGTCGCTGCCCGCCCGCGCTTCGGCCAGGACACGGGTGATGGCCGCCCCGCTGAGCGACTTCACGGAGTCGCCGCTGGCCAGCACCCGCCACATGCCGTCGGTCGTCCGCGCCAGGGCGGCGACCTGATCGGCCATGCGCCCCTGCCTGCTGCGGTCCCTGATCCACACGAACGCGAGCAGGGCGAGCACCGGCAGGATGAGTTTGTCGGACTGGCCGTCCTTGAGCACCTCCAGCAGGTCGAGCACGCTCACGGCGGCGGCGACGAGGAGCACGACGCCCAGATCCAGGTTGGTGAGCGCGCCGCGCAGACGCGCGAGGACGGTTGTCATGACTGTCGTTTAACCGCCCCACGGTGACGCGTCAAGCGGATCCGCCGCACCCGCGAACCGGGCACGGGGCGAGTACGCGTGGGTCGCCCGCGAAAACGGCTCGATCACGAGGATGAGCGGCGGTTACGCTTACGCCCGTCCGAACAGCGACGCAACCGAGCAGCGGCAGGGAGGCGCCCGTGGCGATGCCCAGGAAGGGCTCGCGGCCGATCAGCGTCGACGGCACCGCCTTCCGCTGGCGGATCCGGCGCAGGTCCACCGACCGGCAGAGCGACGGCTGGAGTCCCCTCACCGTCACCGTCGAGCGGGTCGAGGAGCCGGGGCGTGTTCTGGTGGTGTCACTGCCCTGCGCCCGGCCGGACAACCGGTTCGGACAGCGGACGATCGCGGTCGGCCCCCTCCTCGTCGCCGGGTGCGTCCGGCGAGCCCTCGAACAGGGCTGGAACCCCGGGCAACCAGGCTCACCCTTCGTCCTCACCATCACCGAGGACGACCTGACCGTCCTCCTGGGAGAGCCTCCTCGCTACCTGATCCCCTTCCTCTGGGGCATGATCCCCGCAGGTGGCGGCATCGAAGACCTCCCTCGGTGCACCCAGATCCGAGGCCGCGACGAGCACGACGTCAGCGAAGTCACCTTCTGATCCGTGGCCGCCAGCCGTCGTCCACGGGCGTCCGCCGTCCTCGAAGCACCACGTCCGGAACGTCGCCCCACGAGCACCTACCCTCCGATGATCATGATGCGGTAGGGTGGCGCCGACATAGTCTGCGTCGTACGTGGGAGCGGGACAGTGAGGCCGGTGTCGTCCTGGGACCTCGGCGGTGAGCCGCGGGCACACGACCGCGTCGAGGCTGACTGATGGCGGTCGAGCTTCCGGCGGCTCTGCATGGCCCGTTCTCGCTGCTCGAAGTCGAATGGCCGCCGGAGGACGAGGATCATCTCCGCACGTGCGGGGCCGCATACCGCTTCTGTGCCACCAAGCTGACGGACACGGTGAATCCCGGCGCCCACGGTGCCGTCACGTACGCCTCCACGAAGAACTCCGGCGGCCACATCGACGAGGCCAACACCTTCTGGGCCGACTACCACGATGACGGGGAGCAGAAGGGGCACCTGCAGAGCCTCGCGGCCTCCCTGCACGCGCTTGCCGACGGTCACGATCTGTTCGCGAGGATCGTCGAGATCGTCAAGATCATCCTCAGGATGCTGGCGACGTACGTGCTGATCGTCCTGGTGTGGGCGGCCGCGTCGGCGGTGATCAGCGGCGGACTCGCCGCTCTCCAGGCCCGGGGAATGGTCATGATCATGCGGGCTTTCGCCAAGAAGGCGCTCGCGAAGCTGCGGCAGAAGTTCGAGCGGTATTTCGGACAGAAGCTGATTCGCGCCGTGGAGACCCGGCTGCGCCGGATGCTCGGGGCCAAGGCCCCGAAGTTCGCCGCCGCGGCCAAGCGCTCGCGCCTCGGCACGGCGTTCGGGCGCACGACCGCGCTGGCTGCCACCGGAGCCGTGACCGTGCTGCGGGCAGAGGCGCCCGACAAGCACTCTCCGCCTCCCGTCCACCGTCCGAGAAGCGATCCCGACGACCGGGCGTACCGGATCGGTCGTGACGGGGCGCCGACCATCGGCTACGATCACGACTTCCCCTACGACCCCCGTGCGAAGCCGACTCTTGACGACTACAAGAGCTGGTACAAGTGGCGGGCGATGTTGCGCGGCGGCCAGTGGAAACGTGAGGACCTGAAGGACGGCACCGCCGCGTACGAGCACTACATGAGCGGGTCGGGTGACGATTTCGAGGTCGATTTCGCGCGTGCGTACGAGGAGGACTACGGCATCCGGCAGTCCGTCGACTACGCGGTCGAGG
This sequence comes from Nonomuraea indica, assembly GCF_002850745.1. GTDB lineage: Bacteria > Actinomycetota > Actinomycetes > Streptosporangiales > Streptosporangiaceae > Nonomuraea > Nonomuraea indica. The sequence goes on along the minus strand of NZ_KZ559474.1, from coordinate 26,859 downwards.
ACGCGATGACGGAGGCCATGCGCCTCCACAAGGAGACCGGCCAGAGCCAGTTCCGGATGACGGGCGGGGTGAGTGGCGCGGACTCCGAGACGGAGAACTGGCAGAAGACGCTGGGCAGCTTCACCACGTGGGGCTCGGCCGACGTCCGGATCGAGGGCGGGCGGGCGACCATGGAGATCACCATTCACGCCGAGGACCGATACAACTTCAACGAGGGGGCGAGGGACATCGCGACGGGCAAGCCCGACAACGAGAACGGGCGCTTCGAGACCCTCGGATGGGCCAGGTCCTTCCGCGCCCACGGGGCGCTGACACGCACCGTGACGTGGGACGTCCCGCCGGCCTGAGCCACGTGACGGCCGTCGACGTGCTGACGAGATCGTCGGGATGCCGGACACCTGCCCGATGGACGACGCGGCGGACGAGGCCACCGACCCCGAAGACCTCGCCCTGCAGGCGGCACGTCCGGCGCCCCGAGGGCCCGTCGAGACCTCCGTTCTAGAGGAGGCCGGCCGCGGCCAGGTGTTTGCCGACGCGGCCGATCTCGTCGTCGTTCAACGGGATCTGGGGCGAGGCCGTGACCGGGTGGGCGATGACGCCGCGCAGGTACAGCGCCGCCTTGAAGGCGCCGAGCCCCGACGAGCTGCCGCCCATCCGCGAGCCTCCCACCCGGACGATCTCGAAGAGCCGGACCAGCCGTTCCTGTTCCTGGCGGGCCGCCTCCCACTCGCCGCGGCCCGCGCAGGCGGCCAGCCGGACGTAGCCGTGGGGGTCGACGTTCCCGAGGCCCGGCACCACGCCGTCGGCGCCCATCCACAGGGCCGAGTCGACCGTCACCTCCGACCCCGTCAGCACGCTGAAGCCCGGCGTACGGCCCAGGATGACCTCCCGGAGGCCGCCGTCGTCGCCGCTGGAGTCCTTGACCCCGGCCAGCACCCCCTCGGCGGCCAGTTCCAGCAGCAGGCCGGCCGGGAGCTTGGTGTGGACCGACACCGGCAGGTCGTAGGCGTACAGCGGCAGCCCGGTCCGGGCCGCGATGAGCCGGAAGTGGGTGCGGATCTCCTCCGGGTGCGTACGCGTGTAGAAGGGCGCGGTGGCGACCAGGCCGGACACGCCCGCCTCGACGGCGGTCCTGGCGTGGTCGAGAACGCGGGGCGTCGTCATGTCGATCACCCCGGCGAGCACGGGTACCTGCCCGGCCACGTGGCCGACGACGGTGTCCAGCACCACTCGCCGGTGGGCGTCCGGCAGGTAGGCCACCTCGGAGGACGAACCCAGCACGAACAGCGCGTCGACGCCGCCTTCCAGCAGGTGGTCGACGAGCCGGGTGAGCGACCGGGCGTCCACCTCGCGGTCGGGGGTCATCGGGGTGCACACCGGGGGGATCACCCCTGTCAGGCCCCTCGATGCGCCGGCTCCGGGGGTCGACGGCGCGGGTCCGGCGGGGTCTGGCATCGTCACAAGCGCTCCTGGATCAGGTCGAGGTCGGTCGCTCCCGCCGCCACCGGGTGGTGGCAGTGGAAGAGGTGGTCGTCGCCGTCGGCGGTCGCGGCGGGCCAGGCCGCCGCGCACGTGTCGTCGGCGCGCCAGCAGCGGGTGCGGAACGGGCAGCCGCCGGGCGGCCGGGTGGCCGAGGGCACGGCGCCCGTGAGCGGGATCGGGGTGATGGGCGAGATCAGGCCGGGCGTCGCCGAGAACAGGGCCCGCGTGTACGGGTGCCGGGCCCGCAGGGGCACGGCGCGGGCCGGCGCCTGCTCCACGATCCGCCCCAGGTACATGCTGACCACCCGGTCGCTCATCCGCCTGACCGTCTGGATGTCGTGAGAGACGAACACCATGGCCAGGCCGAGCCGTTCCTTGAGGCCGAGCAGCAGGTTGAGGATCTGCGCGCGCACCGAGACGTCCAGCGCGCTGGTCGGCTCGTCGGCGACGAGCAGGGCGGGCTCCAGCGCGAGGGCGCGGGCGACGGCGACGCGCTGGCGCTGGCCGCCGGACAGCTGGCCGGGCAGCGCGTCGGCGACGGAGGCGGGCAGCCCGACGAGGCCGAGCAGCTCGCGGACGCGGGCGTCGCGCTCGGCGGGCGTGCCGCGCCGGTGCACGTCGAGAGGGTCGCGCAGGACCTGCCGGACGGGCAGCCGGCGGTTGAGCGCCGTGGACGGGTCCTGGAACACCATGCCGACGCTGGTGCCGACGAGGTGGCGGCGTTCGGCGTCCTTCATGGCCCACAGGTCACGGCCGTGCAGGGTCACGGTTCCCGACGTGGGCCGCTGCAGCCCGACGAGGACCCTGGCCAGGGTGGACTTGCCGCAGCCGGACTCCCCCACGACGCCGACGGTCTCGCCGGGGGCGATGGTCAGGTCCGCGCCGGTCAGGGCGTGGACGCGGTCGCGGGAGAACAGCCCGCCCGTGCGCGCCTTGTGGACGACGTGGGCGTCCCTGAGCTCAAGCACGATCCTCACTCCCCTGCCGGCCGCTCCCCGCGGTCTCCAGACCTGCCGGCAGGACGGGCGCCGGGTGGTGGCAGGCGTACGCGTGCCGGTGCGCGTCGCCCTCCAGCGCGGGCGCGTCGGTCCAGCACTCGGCCGTCGCCATCGGGCACCGGTCGGCGAACCGGCATCCGGCGGGGAACCCCGAGGGCGGCGGAACGACGCCGCGGATCTGGGTGAGCCGCTCGGCTCCCGACTCCAGCGACAGCACGGAGCCGAGCAGCCCCCGGGCGTAGTGGTGGGCGGGCGCGCCCACGAGCGTCGCCGTGGCGCCCGTCTCGACGATCTGCCCGCCGTACATGACGACGACCCGGTCGGTGACGTCGGCCACGAGCGCGAGGTCGTGGGAGACGAGGATCAGCGCGAACCCCAGCTCCTCGCGCAGCCGCAGCAGCAGCTCGATGACCTGGGCCTGCACGGTCACGTCGAGCGCGGTGGTGGGCTCGTCGGCGACGATCAGCCGGGGCTCGCGCGACAGCGCCATCGCGATGAGCACCCGTTGCCGCTGCCCGCCGGACAGCTCGTGCGGGTACGCCGACAGGGTGCGGCGGGCGTCGAGACCGACGAGCTCCAGCAGCTCGGCCGGCGAGCGGCGGCCGCCCCGGCGGGTGACCTGCTTGAGCTGGGCGTTGACGGTCATCGCGGGGTTCAGGGACGACAGCGCGTCCTGGTAGATCATGGCCATGTCGTGGCCGAGCAGCCTGCGGCGGTCCTTGCGCGGCAGGGTGAGCAGGTCCCGCCCGTCGAAGCGGACGTGGCCGCTGACGCGGGCCTCCCGGGGCTGCAGGCCCATGATCGTCAGCGCGGTCAGCGACTTGCCGCACCCCGACTCGCCGACCAGGCCGAGCACCTCGCCGGGCCGTACGTCGAACGAGACGCCGTCGACGATGTCCACGCCCTCCGCGAAGCCGATGCGCAGCCGCTCCACCGACAGGATCGGCGGGCCGTCGGGCAGGGGCCGGGCACGCTCGGCGAGCCGGCGGGCCGCCTCGGCGAGGCCGGGCAGCTCGACGACCTCGCCGGAGCCGGGCTCGGCGCGCTCCACGGGGTCGTCCTCCACGGGCACGGCCTTCCGGGCCGCGGGTGCGGCCCAGGCGTCGGAGACCCCCTCGGACAGGATGTTCAGGGCGAGCACGGTGACGAGGATGAGCAGGCCGGGGAAGACCGTGGCCCACCAGCCGCCGAGCAGGACGAGGTTCTTTCCGTCGGCGATGACGCTGCCCCAGGACGGGTCGGGCGGGCGGACGCCGGCGCCGATGAACGACAACGAGGCCTCCAGCACGATGGCGTCGGCGACCATCACCGTGCAGAACACGAGCACCGGCGCCGCGCAGTTGACGGCCACGTGCCGGAGCAGGATGTGCGAGGTGCGGGCGCCGATGACGCGCTCGGCCGCGACGTAGTCCTCGCCGTACTGGGCGAGGACGTTGGCCCGCACGACCCGCGCCACGGACGGCATGTAGAGGAAGGCGATGGCCATGACGAGCACGGGGACGCTGCCGCCGAACACGGCCACCAGCACCGCGGCCAGCGCGATCCCCGGGAAGGCCATGATGACGTCGAGCACCCGCATGAGCGTCTCGTCCACGGCGCGGCGGGAGGTGGCCGCGACGGCGCCGACGAGCGCCCCGGCCAGCAGGGCGAGGGCGGTCGCGCCGAGGCCGATGAGCAGCGACCAGCGCGCGCCGTACAGGAGCCTGGACAGGATGTCGCGGTTGGCGCTGTCGAGCCCCATCCAGTGGGCGGCGGACGGGCCGCCGCCGGTGGCCTCCTGCACGTACGGCGAGTGCGGCGCGATCCACGGCGCGAGCAGCGCGGCGAGCACGACGAGCGCGATGACGGCGACGGCGGCCCACGACAGCGGGCGCAGCCGGCGGAAGCCGATGCCGGGCCTGGACAGGCGCTCCCCCAGGGCACGTCTCATGCGGCGCTCCTCAGGCGGGGGTTGACGAGCAGGTAGAGGATGTCGACGGCGAGGTTGACGACCATGAACCCGACCGCGATCGTCAGCACCACGCCCTGCACCACGGCCGGGTCGCCGTCGCGCACCGCGTTGATCATGAGCTGGCCCATGCCGGGCAGGCCGTAGATCTGCTCGATGACGACGGTGCCGCCGATGAGGTAGCCGATGCGCAGGCCGAGCACGGTGAGCGGGTTGATGAGGGCGTTGCGCAGCACGTTGCGGCCGACCACGACGACGGGCGGCAGGCCGCTGCCGATCGCGGTGCGGACGTAGTCGCGGTCCAGCTCCTCGACCATGGACGTGCGGATGATGCGGGTGAGCTGGGCGGCGACCGGCAGCGACAGTGACAGGGCGGGCAGCGTCATCGAGCGCAGCCAGCCGGTGAAGGAGTCGGCCGGGTTGATGTAGCCGCCGGTCGGGAACAGGCCCTCGCCGACCGCCAGCCACTGGACCATCAGCAGCGCCAGCCAGAACGCGGGCGCCGCGACGCCGACCAGCGAGACGACGCGGATGACCTGGTCGGGCCAGCGGTCGCGGAACAGCGCGGCGGTGACGCCGAGGACGAGCGCCAGCACCACGGCCACGGCCAGGCCGAGGAACGTGAGCTGGAGCGTCAGCGGCAGCGCCGTCGTCACCGACTCGATGACCGGCTTGCGGGTGAGCACGCTGGTGCCCATGTCACCCTGGACGAGGTCGGCGACGAAGCGCAGGTAGCGCAGCGGCAGCGGGTCGAGCAGGCCGTTCTCCAGCTGGAACTGGCGGATCTGCTCGGGGGTCGGGTTCGCGCCCTGGAAGTAGGCGTACTCCGGCTTGTTGCCGGAGAAGCGCATCACGACGAACACGAACGCGACGACCCCGAGCAGCAGCGGCACCAAGATGAGCACGCGCCGGACGAGCAGGCGGGCGATGAGGACCATGGCGGCTCAGACGCGCTTGGTCTGCAGCAGGTTGATGCCCGGGTACGGCTGCGCGCGCACCCCGGTCAGCTTCTTCGGGTCCCAGGCGGTCATCAGCTCGGTGTGCACCACCGGGTAGACGACGGCCTGCTCGGCGATCACGTCGAGGTACTTGCGCACCAGTTCGGCCTTCTTCGCCTTGTCGGGCTCCTTGGTCGCCTCGTCCATCATGGCGAACAGCGCCTTGGCGTCCTTGCTGCCCTCGAAGTGGCTGTACTTCATCCACAGGCCGCCGGAGACGTAGTTGTAGCGCAGGATGAGGTCGGCGTCCATGCCGAACTGGTTGGGGTTCGAGGCGGCCGCCACCACCTGGTAATCCTGGAACTGGTCCATCTTGGTGAACAGCGCGGCCGTGTCCTGTGGCTCCAGCGTGGTCTTGACGCCGATGGCCTCCCAGGAGGCGGCGATGGTGGGCAGGCAGTCGACGAGCCAGCTCACGTTCACCGACATGAGGTTGACCGTCAGGCCGCTGACGCCCGCCTCCTTGAGCAGCGCCTTGGCCTTGTCCGGGTCGTGGTCGTAGACGACCGCGGCCCGCCGGTGGTCGGGGTGGCCCTCGTTGAGGAACGAGCTGGAGGCGGTGCCGTGGCCCTTGAGCGCCACGTCGATGAGCTTCCTCTTGTCGATCGCGTAGTGCAGCGCCTGGCGGACGCGGACGTCGTCGAACGGCTTGGCGCCGGTGTTGAACATCAGGAACAGGTGGTTCATGCCGGCGCCGCCCTCCACCGTGAGGCCCTGCTGCTTGAGCCGGTCCACGTTGGCGTACGGGATGTTGTCGGCGATCTGCGCCTCGGCGGAGGAGCCGGAGATCTTGGCGACGCGGGCGGCGGCGTCGACGATGCTCAGCCAGTTCATCTTCTTGGCCGCGGCCGGGCGGGGGCCGTTGTAGCCGTCGAACGCCTCGAAGGTGGTGTTGGACTTGGGGTTGTGCTGCACCAGCTTGTACGGCCCGGAGCCGACGGCCTTGCCGCCCTTGGCGGCGTCCCAGGCGCCCGGCTGGCCGAAGACGTGCCTGGGCATGATCTTGGCGATGGTGAGCCGGGGGGCGGCGTCGGGGAAGGGGAACTTGAAGACCAGCTCGACGGTCTTGTCGTCGACCTTCTTGACCTCCTGGAGCCAGGTTCGGAAGAAGTTGCCGGCGAGGACGTTCGCCTGGGGGTCGAGGACCCGCTGGTAGGTGAAGACGACGTCGTCGGCGGTGACGGGCTGCCCGTCGTGCCACTTGGCGCCGTCGCGGAGGGTGAACCTCCAGGTGGTCGCGTTCGGGTCCGACGGGAGCGCGGTCGCCAGGGCCGGGTACGGTTCCCGGGTGATCGGGTCGGTGTCGAGCAGGCCCTCGTAGACGTGGGCGATGCCGGCCATGGCGAAGGCCGAGGCGGTCTGGGTGGGGTCCCAGCTCTGGTCGTTGCCGTACCCGATGACGGCGGTGATCAGGTCCTTGTTCGAGCCCGCCCCGACCGAGCCGGTGGAGGCCGGGCCTCCCGAGCAGGCGGAGAGGGTGGCCGCGATGAACGCCGCCGCACCCGTTGCCCCGCTGTGACGCAGGAAGTCGCGGCGGCTGAGGTCAGAGCTCACGGATGCCTCCTGGGGGTAGAACGTGGGACATCCCATGTCCTATCTTGTGCGTAACGTGGACGCTAGAGGCGAGAGCCGCTTGAGGTCAACAGGGGATTTCCGGAATGTTACCTAAGCGCCTACCAGAGAGGGATTTTTCATGACCACTGTCCCGCGCTCCCGGCTCAGCCGGGCCGTGGAGGCCCAGGAGGGCGTCAAGGACCTGATTCTCAGGCGTGGCCTGGTCGCGGGTGACCCGCTGCCGACCGAATCGGAGCTGATGGAGGAGCTGGCCATCAGCCGCAACTCCGTGCGGGAGGCGCTGAAAGCCCTTCAGGCGGTCGGGATCGTGGAGATCCGCCACGGGTTCGGCATGTTCGTCGGGCGCATGTCCCTGGCCGGGCTGGTCGACGAGCTGGCCTTCCACAGCCGCATCACGCTGCAGGGCGGCCGCAACCATCTCGCCCACCTCACCGAGATCCGGGAGATGCTGGAGAGCGGGCTGGTCCTGCGCCTGATCGACCTCGGCGGCGAGGCCGACCTCGGGCCGGTGGCCGAGGTCATGGCCCGCATGGAGACGGAGGCCCAGGTCGGCGCGGTCTCCCCCGAGACGGACCGGCTCTTCCACGACCTGCTCTACCGCCCGCTCGGCAACCCGCTGGTCAGCCAGCTCCTCGGAGCCTTCTGGGACGTCTTCCACCAGCTCCGCGACGAGATCGGCACGCCGGACGAGACGCCGGAGGACGTGGCCAGACGGCACCGCGACATCCTGGCGGCGGTCATGGCCGGCGACCACGGCGCGGCGACCGCGGCGGTGCAGGCCCACTTCGAGGGCGTGCGCAACCGGCTGGCCCGCCTCTCGCCGCCCTGGTGACCGGAGCGCGTCCCTCCACGCGGTGAACCGGCCCCTACGACTCCAGGCCCAAGGGAGGACTGGCAGACATCCTACGTTGGACGTAGGATCTCCGCTCAATCAACTCCTCCTGTCAGGAAGGGGCCAGGTCATGCACGCTGGTCATCCCCCGGAGCGCCGCACCAGGCGCTCTCGCCGCCGCCGTGCCGGTGCCGTGCTGGTGCTCGCAGGCTTACTCGTCAGCACGTTCGGCGCGCCCGCGAACGCGGCGCCGACGGAGACCCCGGAGGCCGGCGCGACCGCCGGCGCCGCACCGTTCGTGGACGAGCAGGTGCTCTACAAGCAGGGCGACTTCGGGTACGGCTGCTTCCGGATCCCCGCCGTGGTCCGGGCCGCGAACGGCATGCTCCTGGCGTTCGCCGAGGGGCGGGTGAAGGACTGCGGCGACGACGAGGACATCGACCTCGTGCTGCGCCGTTCCGCCGACGGCGGGCGGACGTGGGGGCCGCTGCAGGTGGTCTCGGAGGGCAACGGCACGACCCACGGCAACCCGGTGCCGATCGTCGACGAGCGTACGGGCCGCGTCGTGCTGGTGAGCACCCACAACGGCGCGGAGCCGTGCCCGAACGGCTGCGACCGCGACCCCTGGGTGCAGTTCAGCGACGACCATGGGGCCACCTGGTCGGCCGCCAGGGAGATGACCGAGGGCAAGCGCCCGGAGTGGAACTTCTGGTACGCCACCGGCCCGATGCACGGCATCCAGCTCAAGCGCGGCCCGCACGCCGGCCGGCTGATCGTCGGAGCGAACTTCGAGAGCTGGGACCGGGTCGGCGCGCACGTCTACGGCACGCACCTGCTCTACAGCGACGACAGCGGCGTGACGTGGAACATCGGCGCCGAGACGTCCCACGACGACGGCACGATCATCGCCCAGGAGGTCACCGTCGTCGAGCTCACCGACGGGCGGATCTACGCCTCCGCCCGCGAGCGCGGCACCGACGAGGGCAGCCGGGCGTACGCGACGAGCAGCGACGGCGGCGAGACGTGGGACGCGCCGTTCCGCACCATGCCGGCGCTGGCGACGACCGACGTCCAGGCGTCGCTGCTGCGGTTCAGCGACGACCGCATCCTCTTCTCCTCGCCGATGCACCCGAGCGCCCGGGAGGCCATGGGCATCCGGTCGTCCACCGACGAGGGCGACCGCTTCGAGACCTGGCAGGAGGGCAAGGTCTTCCACTGGGGGCCGTCGGCGTACTCCGACATGGTGCGGCTGGACGGAGACGAGGCGGCCCTGATGTACGAGGGCGGCACCGTCACCCCGTACGAGCAGATCCGGTTCGCGCGGTTCAACGAGGCGTACCTGGAGACGCCGAACGGCACCCCGCCGGGCATCCCCGCGCCCCCGGCGCCCGGTCCGACGACGCCCGACACCTCGCCGTACCACAACGAGGCGTACGTCCGCGGCGGCGCGCAGACCACCGGCGGGCGGTTCGGCGACGGGCTGGCCCTGGACCGGGTGGACGACCGGGTGGAGGTGGCGTTCGACGACTCCATCGACCTCGGCGCGAAGGACTTCACGCTGACCTCCTGGATCAGGTACTCGGAGCAGACCGGCGCGCACGCCATCCTCTGGTTCCACCGGGTGAACCGGGGCACCAACCCGCCGGCGCTGTGGCTGCGGGCCGAACCGGCCAGTAACCGCATCCGGGCGGTCCTGTCCGTCGACCGGTTCAACGTCACCGTGCAGTCGCCGAGCGCGTACAACGACGGGCAGTGGCACTTCGTGGTGCTCCAGCGGGTCGACGGCGAGCTGCGGCTGCTGGTGGACGGCGCGCAGGTCTCGTCGGCGAAGGCGCCGGCCGGCTCGCTGACCCTCGGCAAGGAGTTCGGGCTCGGGGGCATCCACATCGGACAGCGGATGGACGGCGTGGACCGCTTCCGCGGGACGCTGGACGAGGTACGCGTCTACCGGCGCGCCCTCACCGGCACCGAACTCGACCTGATCCGGCGGCACAACCTCCCGATCGGCGGGCGGCTCGGGCTGCGGCTGCCGTTCGACCAGGTCGGCTGAGAGGACGCGAACCGCGTGGCGATGGCGCCCCCGGGGCCCCGGTGGGCGTCATCGCCCTGACGGTGACCGGCGCCGGCACGTCCCGCCGGCGCCCGCTACTCCCCGGGGAACAGCTCGGGCAGCCGCGCCGGACCACGACCTTGATCCCGATGACCGCGGGAACCTCGCTGCGGATCACCGGCGGCACTCCGGGACGGGTAACAGGACCGTGCCCCAGGGGCCGCCGAGCGTCCTTGGCGTCAGCTCCTTCATGCCGACCCGCCAGCCGATCTCCATACATGGGACATCCTACGTCTTGAACGAGGGGCGACCAAGCCTCGTCTGCCAGGTGGCCCGTCCATGTCGGCGGTGTGAAATTTCCGGCCCCGGCTGGCCTCCGAGGTCCCAGAGGTGGGATGTTCTGAGGCAAGGACTTCGACGAGCCTGGAGGCAGCATGCGGGCGCGTGACGGCGCGTCGCTTCAGGAGCGCATCGTCGCTCTGATCCACGAGCGCGGACTGGCCCCCGGCGCGCCGATGCCCACCGAGGTGCAGCTGATGGAGCTGCTCGGGGCGAGCCGCAACAGCGTCCGCGAGGCCGTGCAGGCCCTGCGGGCGTTGGGCATCGTCGAGATCCGGCACGGTCATGGGACGTTCGTCGGGCACGCGTCGCTCGACGTGCTGACCCCGTCGCTCGCCTTCCGGGTGCGTTCGGGGCCGGGCGGCGGGATCCGCGCGCTGCACGATCTGGTCGAGGTCCGCGAGCTGCTCGAGACCGAGCTGATCGGCCAGGTGGCCCAGAGCACCAGCGGTCCCCGGCTCGCCGCGCTGGAGGCCCTGGTCAACGGCATGGACCGGGACCGGGAGGCCGATCGGGCGTTCCACGCGCTGCTGTACGAGTCGTGCGGCAACGAGCTGGTGCTGCAGCTGATCGGCCTGTTCTGGGACGTCTACCACGAGGTCGAGCCGACGCTCGGCCCGCCGGAGGAGCGGACGGCGGAGATCGTCGTCAACCACCGCCGGATCGTGGCGGCGCTCCGCGCTCGGGACCCCGGGGCCGCCCGGGAGGCGATGCGGCTGCACTTCCGCGACGTCAAGGCGCGCATCGCCCGCGCGGAGGCCCGGCCGGTCCCCACCCCGACCTGACCCGCCCCCACAGGACCGCCGCCCCCTCAGGACCCGTCATCGCAACGAACCGGTCTCACGCCCACCGCCTATCGGGCGGCTTTCACCAGACAGGGAAGCCTCGTTGAGCGACGTACCAGATCTCGGCCCGATGCCCCGGCGCATCACGGTGGACGCGGAGCAGGCCCATCGGCTCGTCGCCGGACAGTTCCCCCAGTGGGCGGACCTCCCGGTCGAGCCCGTGGCCGACGGCGGCTGGGACAACTGGACCTTCCGCCTCGGCGACGGCATGCTGGTGCGTCTGCCCAGCGCGTCCGAGTACGCCCTGGCGGTCGAGAAGGAACACCGGTGGCTTCCGCTTCTCGCCTCCCGGCTTCCGCTGCCCGTCCCGGCCCCGCTGGCGAAGGGCGAGCCTGGTGCGGGCTACCCCTTCCCGTGGTCGATCTACCAGTGGCTTGACGGCGAGCCCGCGAGCGCCGGCCGGATCGCCGATCCGGTCGGATTCGCGCTGGAGCTGGCCGGTTTCGTCGCTGCCCTGCGGAACGTCGACGCCGCCGACGGCCCCCGGCCGGGGAAGCACAACTGGTTCCGAGGCGCCACGCTGCGCACCTATGAGGGGCTGCTGGAGAGCGCGCTGGCGAAACTCGACGGCCACGTCGACGTCGGCCTGGCGCGGGAGATCTGGAAGACCGCCCTGGGCGCGCGCTGGGACGGTGTGGACCGCTGGTTCCACGGTGACCTCGCCCAGGGCAATCTCCTGCTCGAAGACGGGCGCCTGGCAGCCGTCATCGACTTCGGCACCTGCGGCGTCGGCGACCCGGCCTGCGACCTGGCGATCGCATGGACCCTGCTGACCGCCGACGGCCGCCAGGCGTTCCGCGAGCGACTGTCCGTCGACGATGCGAGCTGGGCGCGCGGGCGGGGCTGGGCCCTCTGGAAGACGATGGTCACCTGCTCCTCCACCCTGGGCGACACCGGCAGGCCGGCGCTGGAAGCACGGCGCGCGCTGACCGAGATCCTCGCCGAGTACCGCACTTCCACCGCACCGACGACAGCGACCCGATAGGCCGACCTCGCCCGGTCATGGGCGAGACCGTCAGCGCGGCATCGGGATCGAGCGGCGGGCACGGCCGCAACCGAAAGTCGCCGTGCGGTGTTGGGAGGGTATGGGACGAACTGACGAGGAACGACGATGACGACGCTCTGCACGACGATGGACAGCCCGCTGGGCGAACTGCTGCTGGCCGGTGAGCGGAGCCCGGGCGCACCGGGCGGCACCGCGCTCGCTCCGTCCCCGGCCAGAGGGGCGGAGCGACCGTACGGCCCGGCTGGGCGCGGGAGCCCGACGCCTTCACCGCGATCGTCGAGCAGCTGACCGCCTACTTCGCGGGCACGCTGACCCGCTTCGACATCCGGTACGTCCCCTCCGGTTCCGCCTTCCAGCGGCGGGTCTGGGAGGCGCTGGACGCCATCCCGTACGGAACCACCCTCACCTATGGCGACGTGGCGGCCAGGATCGGTGAGCCGCGCGGCGCGGCCCGGACCGTCGGTACCGCCATCGGCGCCAACCCCCTGCTCGTCGTGCGGCCCTGTCACCGGGTCGTCGGCGCGAACGGCTCACTGACGGGCTACGCCGGCGGCCTCGAACGCAAGCGGCTCCTGCTCGCCTTCGAGGGCGTGGCACTCGCCGTCTGACTCCGGAGAGGACACATGACCATTGACATCACGCCCGGCGAGGCCGGCAGGCGCGTCGACGAGGCCGACTGGGCCGGGCTCGTCGAGGCTCTTGACGCGCACGGCTGTGCCCTGACACCTCGGCTGCTCGACCCGGACGCCTGCCGGGCGATCGCCGGCCTGTACGAGCGGACGGAGCTGTTCCGCGGCACCGTCGACATGGCGCGCCACCGCTTCGGGTCCGGGACGTACCGCTACTTCACCCATGAGCTGCCTCCGGTGGTCGCGGAACTGCGTGCGGCCCTCTACCCGCATCTGCTGGTCGTCGCCCGTGACTGGGCCGCACGGCTCGGCCGCCCGGCGCCCTGGCCGGACGACCTTCACCAGTGGCTGGCGATGTGTCACGAGGCGGGACAGAACCGCTCCGCGCAGATCCTGCTCCGCTACGAGACGGGCGACTGGAACGCCCTGCACCGCGACGTCTTCGGTGATCTCGTCTTCCCCCTCCAGGTCGTGATCGGCCTGGACGAGTACGGCGCCGACTACACCGGCGGCGAGTTCCTGCTCGTCGAACAGCGGCCCCGGGCCCAGTCGCGTGGCACCACCGCCGTGCTGCGCCAGGGGCACGGTCTCGTCTTCACCACCCGCGACCGGCCGGTACGGACCACACGTGGCTGGTCCGCCGGCGCCGTCCGGCACGGCGTGAGCACCGTCCACTCCGGCCGGCGGCACGCGCTCGGCCTGGTCTTCCACGACGCGTCGTGACGGCCGCGGCCAAGCGCACGTACACGCTGCTCGATCTCACCGGGCTGCCGTACCGCAGCCCGGTACCGGGGACCCTCGGCGGACACCGGGGCGGGCGGCTGTACGGCCGGCTGGACTGCCCCTCCGCCGCGCGGGCCCTGGCCCGTGGCGGATACCAGCGAGATCGGGTGTTCTTCGCCGACGAGGCCACCGCCGTCGCGGCCGGGTACCGGCCGTGCTCGGTTTGCCTGCCCGCAGCGTACCGGCGCTGGAAGGCCGGGCACGAGGGCGCCACCCGACCCGACACGACGGAAGGCACGTGCGATGCGTCCCCATGACCGGCATGCCCGTGCCGATGCCACCCGCCCGCCGCTCCCCGGTCCGGCCGGTCGTCTCGCCGGTCCGGCCGATCGGGAGCCGCCACGACCCACCCCGCACACGGCGGCCGAACTGGCCGCGCTCACCGGGCTGCTGACGGCCCCCCGGCCCCCGATCGCGTCCGTGGTGGTGGGCCACAGCAGGGACGCCGCGTCCGCGGAGTCCGCCGCCGTCTTCGCCGCGGAGTGGGAGGCGCGCGGCGGCACGGTCCTCGCGGTGGTCGACTGGCCCGAGACGGCGGCCTCATGGCTGCGTGCGGCCCGCCGGATGACCGCGCAGACCCCGGACGCGTGGGTGATCGCCGCGGCCGTGCCCGGCTTCGTCCGGCTCGCCCAACGGCTGAGGCACGGCACCGCGTGGGAGCCGTCCCGTACCTACGCCTTCGGGTCGCTGTGCGATCCGCGCGTCCCCGCCCTGACCGGCCCCGGCGTCCTGGACGGACTGCGCGGCGCGAGCGCCGACGGCGGCTGGTGGGAGGTCGGCGACGGCCGGATCACCAGGTTTCCGGGCCGAACCAGCGAGTGAGGGCAGCCCGCAGGGTGCCGGCGTCATGGCTGTCGCCCCGGGCCGACCACACGGCGTAGCCGTCGGGGCGGACGAGAAGCGCCTCCGTGCGCCGACCGTCGCCGGCCGGAGTGGCCGTCACGATGTCCACCCGGTCGGCCCAGGGACCCGCCACGGCCCGCAATCCGGCGTCCCCGGCCAGGTCCAGCAGGAGGGGGCGGCCCTGATGCAGCAGCTCGGCCAGGGTGGTGAGGCCGTCGGGCGTCCTCACCGGCAGGCTCGGCACCATCCGCCCGGCCAGCGGGTCGCCGGCGGGCGCACCGACCGGGTACACCACTCCAGTGCCCGTGATCATGGTGCTCAGGTAGGCGTTGACCTCGTCGAACCGCATCAGCCTGGCGAACAGCTCACGCAGGGCGTCCGTGCGCGGATCGGGGTCCATGAGGGCGACCTGGGCCCGTACGTTGTTCAGCACGGCCGCCGCCACCGGGTGCCGCTCGCTGTGGTACGTGTCGAGGAGCCCGTCCGGCGCCCAGCCGCGGATCTCGGCGGCCAGCTTCCAGCCCAGGTTGACGGCGTCCTGGAGGCCCAGGTTCACGCCCTGGCCGCCCGCCGGGAAGTGGACGTGCGCGGCGTCGCCGGCCAGCAGGATGCGGCCCTTGCGGTAGTGCTCCGCCTGGAGCGAGGCGTCGCTGAAGCGGGAGATCCAGGCCGGGTCGTCCATCGGGACGGGCCGCCCGGAGATGCGCTCCACCTCGTCGCGCAGCTCTTCCAGGGTGGGAGGTGTGTGCCGGTCCGGGTGAGGGCCCCGGTAGTCGTAGGTGCACACGCGGCTCGGCCCGTAGGGGTTGACCCACAGGAGGGTCCAGCCGCGCGGGGTGCGCTGCCAGCCGGCGGGCGCCCCGGCCGGATCCAGCAGTCGCACCTCGCCCATGAGCGCGGCGACGGTCGGCCCGTCGCCCAGGAACCGGATGCCGCTCAGCTTCCGCACGGCGCTGCGCGCCCCGTCCGCGCCTATCACCCAGCGGGCCGTGAGGGTCCGTTCGGCGCCGGACGTGGAGCGCAGGCGGAGCCGCACGTGGTCGTCGTACTCGTCCAGCCCGACGAGCTCCGCGTCACGCTGGACCCGGGCGCCGAGCCGTACGGCGTCCGCCGCGAAGACCTCCTGGGCGAAGGCCTGCGGGCTGCCCACGATGACCGGCCCCTCGTCGACGACGCGGGACAGGTCCAGCTCGAAGATGGAGGCGAAGTGGAAGCGCACCGGCCGCCCCGCGTCCCGGGAGGCGACGTACCGGCCCGGCTGCACCGCCTCCAGCAGCCCGCGGCGGTCCAGCGTCTGCGCGGTGCGCGCGTGCAGGGTGCTCGCCTTGGAGATGCCGTCGGGCTCGGGCAGCTTCTCCAGCACCGTCACGTCGATGCGCAGCAGGGCGAGCTCCCGTGCGACGAGGGTGCCGACCGGTCCGCCGCCGACCACGGCGACCGTGGTGTCGACGCCGGTCCCGCCTGCCGGCTGTGCCTCCGTACGCATGATGCCCCCCTTTGTCGGCGCTGGTCCGAGAGAACCAACACCACGGCGGCGCGGGCGGTTGCGGCCCGCCGCGCTCAGCCCGCCCGCCCGGCGGCGGGCCCTCCGACGCGGCGATCCTGAACGCCTCCCCACAAGGCGGGACGTTGTGCCACCATGATCGCGTCGTTCCGACGAAGGAGACCGCTTGGTCGTTTTCGCCTGCGCGGGGTGCGGCGCCGTGATGACCGCGAGGGTGTCGCGGGTGGCGCTTCCCGACCACGCCGGCCAGAAGTACGGCCATGGCCTGCTCCCCAGCCTTCTGGAGCCGGGAACGTACGTGGTGGACCCCGGAGACGGCCGGCCCTGGCAACCGTCGGAGCCCGAGCCGGAAGCCCGCGGCGTCCGGCTGCTGACGTACCACCTGTCGCGCCCCCCGAACAGGATCGGGATCGCGCCCGGTGACGTCCGCGGAACCGTCTTCGTCCCGGAGCGGCTGGGCGGCTGCTGTTGCGGCTGGGACGGCCGGTACGGCCCCAACCTGGCGTGCGCGGAATGCGGGTGCCCGGTGGCGACCCGCGTCGACGACTGCGGGTTCTGGCAGGTGGTGTGGCTGGAGCCGGAAGCCGTGCGTCCCGTCGCCGTCGATGGCCCGGTCCAGCGGGTGACGGACTGGGCGGAGCTGCCGACCACGCCGCCCGTTGACCCGCGGGGTTTCTGGAGCCCCCTCTGGGAGGCCGCGGTCGCGGTGGCGCTGGCCCACCTGCTGGCGGCTTCGGGCGGTAGGCGGGTGTCCGTCCCCGAGGGGCCGGTAGCCGAGGCGTTTCGCCGGGCGATCGACAGCCTGCTCCCTCCGGGGCCGCCGGAACGCCACCTCGTCCTGGCCGGGCCCGGCCTCTCCACCCCGATCACGGACATCGCCCTCGCGCCGCGGCATCCGCAGACCGGCCGGGTATGGCCCTGCGACGCGGGAGCGGTGGTGCCGATGGCCGCGGGGGTGTGGACGTACATGGCGTTCCACGACGACCGACGGCTCGTGCCGGCGGCGTCCGGAATGCCTGCCGTCGTTCGCCGTGATGATCCGCCCCCACTGCTGCCGTACAGTCCTTTCCGTCCTGATGGGCGAGTGTTCCTCAGCACGCTGGAGCGACTGGCGGTGGCCCGGCAGCCGTGGTTGCGCCGCATCCATGACCGGGTGAAAGACCACCCCTCCATGGACCCGTTCACGTAGGCACGCGGCGAGCTCTTTCTCGGCGCCACCACGCTCACACATCTAAGATCTTGCCGAATACGTCCATAAGCGTCCCCAGCGTGATGGCGTCCATCTCTTCATCCATATGGACCCACTTCGCGCCAGGGCCCCACGGAGGCTCACTGGTGAAGTTACGCGCAACGCTGATTCTGGCCGCCACCGTAGTGATTGTCTCCGGCTGTGGAAATCACGATGACACCGCCTTTCGGCAAGCACAGGAGGAGTGCTACAAGAAGGACGCGCTCGACAGCAAGCGGCTGGCAGCGGAAGTAGGGCCGCTTCTGACCCCAGATGTACGGTTGACTCTCAAAGAGAGCAGCGCCTGCGACTCCGAACCAGAGGGCGGCGCATGGATATCGTACGACCTGGACCCTGCCGTGCCCCCCAACCAGACCGTGGAGAGGTTTCGTTCCGCCGGCTGGGGCGATCTGCCACTGCCCAGTACTTCCTGCAGCGACTGCGTCGCACGGGTGGGCAAGAAGGCCGACGGCCGAAGCATTGAGGTGATGGTGCACGACTCCGACTACGGCATCTTCATGCTTGCAGCCTCGTTCTACGAGTGACGGTCGCCGCGGCATGAGCGAGACAGGCAGAGCCATCGACTCCGCCGGCCCGTCACGGCCGTAGCGGCGATCTGATGAGTGTCAGGTCCAGGTCGCCGACTCCGGGTCGATGCCCCGATCGCGGGCGTTGGCGTCGATGATGTCACGGAGCCAGATGGTCAGGCCCGGCTCGACAGCGTCGTAGTAGGCCGTGAACCCGGGATCGGCGGCGTAGCTCCTTCCCAGGCATACCTGCATCGAAAGGGTGCAGGTGAAGTAGGCGTCCATGGAGGCCCTGTGTCGTTCCGCCAGGGCGTTGGCGGCGGCGCTGCCTGGCCTGACGCCGGCGCGCTTGGCCGCTGCCAGGTCGTGCTCGAGGGTGGTGATGGTGTCGGCTGTCCGCCGCCAGTCCTCGGCGGCCATGCCCGCGGCGCGCTCGGCGTACTGCGCCCATTGAGGTGTGTCGCCCCACCGCTCACGGGCGCCCGCGACCAGGGACGGCTTCCAGCGCTGCCCGAAGATCGCGACTTGTTCCTCCGCGGAGAGCAGGATGCCGGCGCGCGCTGCTTCGATCATGCGATCGACCGCGTCGACCATCGCCTGCAGGCGGGAGATGCGGTCGAGGAGTTGGGCGCGCTGTTGTCTCAGCGGCACGGTCATGTCGGCCGCAGGAGCATCGAGAAGTGCGCCGATGTCCTCGAGCGACAGACCGAGCTCGCGGTAGATGAGCACCCGGTGGATGCGTGCGATGTCGGCCGCGGAGTAGAGCCGGTATCCGGCGGAGGTGCGCCCGGACGGACGGACGAGCCCGATCCTGTCCCAATGATGGAGGGTACGGACGGTGACGTCCACGTGTGATGCCGCGGCCCCGACGGTCAGCCCGCCGGGTCCTGTGGTGTCGTCCATCGCGGTGTCGGTCACGCCGTCGAGTCTGACATGCGCGTCTGACATCCCCGGTCTCACCCCTTGGGCAGGGTGAAACCGTTCGCCTCGAGGTAGCGTGCCTCGGCGCTGTCGAGGTCGAGGGGGCGAGCCGCGGTCATGATCACACGAGCGTTCTCCGGCGTGACGACTTCCAGTTCCACAGTGTTCCATGGCGTCTGTCGCGGTCCCGTCGTGCATCCGGGCACCAGCGCGGCGCACGCCTGCGCGATCTCGTCAACCTGGCTCAGCACGCAACTGACGCCGATGCTCACCGTCGCCGTGGCCGGCAGGGCGTCGGCCGGGACGAGCAGGACGTCCTGGAACGCCCACCGTCGAAGGTGCGTCACCTGGCCCGGGACGGTGAACAGGTCGATGAATCCGAGCCCGCGGGTCCAGAAGTCCACGGATGCGGCGAGGTCCGGCGTCGGCACGCGGACGAACAACGGCATGCCGTAGATGCCCCGGTAGATCTCCGGTGGCGTCGCGTCGGGCCCGGGCAGAGGGACAGGGCTGACCTCGAACGCCTCGTAGTAGTCGGTCATGCGGTTCATCGTCAGCCCTGACGCGACGTCAGGGTCAAATCCGCATCAGCGCTCCGGCTGCGGTCGGCTGACGGCCGAAGGCATCCGAGGACACCGCCCTGCACCCGCACATCGTCCTTGGTGATCGTTGTCACATGTCATTTCCGCTCACCACTTAGTAATCGGTACCGTATCGTTTATGAAATGACCGACACGGTACTCATCGTGGGCGCCGGCCCCACCGGGCTGGCCCTCGCCATCCACCTGGCACTGCACAACGTCCCCGTCCGCGTCATTGACGCCGCTTCCGGCCCTGCCACCACCTCCCGTGCCCTCGGCCTGCAACCACGCGGCGTCGAAGTGCTGGAGCGCATCGGCGCGCTCGGTGACCTGCCGCAGCGCTCCCAGTCGTCCCTCAACATGTCCTACAACGAAGGACCGCGCACCGTGCTGCGCCTCCATGTCGGCCAGGCAGTCGCCGACCAGCCGAAACAGGCGCTGCTGATCTCGCAGGCGGAGGTCGAAGGCGCGTTGCGGCACCGGTTGGCCGAACTGGGCGGCAGCGTGGAGTGGGGTACCCGGCTGGTGGCCGCCGAGCAGGACACCGCGAGCGTCGCCGCGACCGTCCAGACAGCCGACAGCACCGGACATCGCATCGATACACGCTGGTTGATCGGCTGCGACGGCGCGCACAGCACGGTACGCAAGCTCGCCGGAATCGGCTTCCCCGGTCGCAAACTTCTCGAACGCCTGTTGATGGTCGACGTACGGGCCCAGTGGCCGTTCGACAAGAACGGCAGCACGACCTGGATGGAGGCCGGTCACATGCTCTCCGTGACCGCGCTGCCCAACGACACCTGGCGCTTGTTCACCGAACCGCCGGCGGGTCTGCCCGACGAGTTGTCCGAGAGCGAGATCACCGACAGGGTGCTGGGTGAGTTCTCCCGCCGTAGCGGCGTCGGCATCGACACGGTGACGGACATCTGCTGGGCCTCGGAGTTCCGCATCCACCGCCGGCTCGCCGACGCCTATCGCCGCGGCCGGATCCTGCTGGCGGGCGACGCGGCGCACATCCAGAGCCCCACCGGTGGGCAGGGGCAGAACACCGGGCTGGGCGACGCGGAGAACCTGGCCTGGAAGTTGGTCCTGGTCGCCCACGGCCGCGCCGACCACCGCCTGCTCGACACCTACGAAGGCGAACGGCGCCCGCTGGCCCGCAACGTCCTGCGCGCCACCAGCACCGCCGTGGACATCATGCTGCCCGACCACCCGTGGAAACGCCTGGTCCGCGACAAGCTGGTCCTGCCGCTCGTCCGCCTGCCCGCCGTGCAGCGCCGGCTGTGGCTGGCCGCCTCCCAGCTCGGGATCAGCTACCGGGGCGGCCCGCTGGCCCCCACCTCGCCCCGGTGGATGCCCGGCCTGCATCCCGGCGACCGGATGCCCGACCTCCCCTGCCGCCTTCTCAACGGCGACCGGACCATGCTCCACGCCGCGATCCGCGGACGCTGGGTGGTGCTCGCCGACAAGCCGGACGTCGCCGCCCGTCACGCCCAGGCCGCCGCCGCACAACTGGGCGCCGACCTGGTCGTGGCGCTCACCCCGCTGGAGCCCGACTCACCCGACGTGGCGCTGGTCCGCCCCGACGGGCACATCGGTTGGCGTGGACGTTCAGCACCGGACAAACTGACAGCATGGCTGAATCAGGTGCTGTGGCCGGCGTAGAGCGTCACGGCCGTCCCCGCGATCCGGAGAACGACGCCGCCATCCTGAACGCGGCGTTGGACCTGCTGATCGAGCGCGGCGCGACGGGCACCAGCATCGAGGCGGTCGCCCAACGCGCCGGTGTGGCGAAACTGACGGTCTACCGGCGCTGGCGGTCCAAGGAGGATCTCCTGATGGCCGCCTTGGAGCACGCTCGTGCCCCTGACATGGACACCGCGCCGGCCGGGCAGTCGATCGACGAACTGATCTCGTCCATTGCCGAGCTTCTCAGCCGCCCCCGCTTCCGCGCGCTGATGGCCCGGGTCATCGGCGCCTCGGTGGACTACCCGCAGTTGGTGTCCGCCTATACCGAGCGCTACCTGCGGCCACGTCTGGACGCCCTGACCGAGACCGCGCGGCAGGCCATCGACGCCGGAACGTTCCCGCCCCACACGGATCCTCGTGTCATTCAGGACATCCTGACCGGCTCCATCGGATTCGTCCTCCTCCAGCATGAGCAGGACGTGACGGCGGCGCAGGTCGAGCAACGGCTGCAGGCTCTCCTGCGCCACATCGGATACCAACCCTGATCCCACTGCGCGCCGCTCGCCTTCACCTCGGCACACCTCCCGTACGGCCTCGGCGCCCGGCCCGAGCCGCGACCAGCGACTCCGTCGCATCCCACGAGGGCCGGGTCGAACGCACGCGCGGAGCGCGCTGACCGGCTCCGTGATCAAGGCCTGGGTTCCATCCCGGTGAAGAGGGCTTCGATCACGCGGTCGACGTATTCGTGCGTCAGCGGCTCCTGGACGATCAAAGCCCGGAAGTACAGCGGGCCCGACAAGATGTCCATCGCCAGGTCCAGGTCGAAGCCGGGTGACAGTTGCCCCTGGTCGCGGGCCACCTTCAGCCGGGCGAGGGTCTTCTCCGCCTGCGGGGTGATGAAGTGGTCGTTGAGCGCCGCGGCGACCTGGGGGTTGAGCAGGGCCTCGCCGATCAGCGCGCGATACAGGGGGCCCACGGGTGGCCGGTCCAGCAGTTCGATGGCCGCGTGGATCTGCCGGCGCAGGTCGGCGACGATGTCGCCGGTGTCGGGGTAGTCCAGGTCGGACTTGTTCAGCGACAGGAGTGAGTCGAGGAACAGGGCGCCCTTCGACGACCAGCGGCGGTAGATCGTGTGCTTGCCGACGCCGGCGCGGGCCGCGACCGCTTCGATGCTGAGCTTGGCGTAGCCGATCTCCTTACCCAACTCCAGAGTGGTCCGCATGATGGCTTCGGTCCGGTCGGTGGCACGGCTGCCGCGCTTGTCGGTCATCCCACCACCGTAATGGAACGGCACGTGCCGTGTTGACACCTCTGCCGTCCTCCAGCATGCTCTGAACGGCACGGCACGTGCCGTTCAGTTACAGGAGGGCACTGTGGGGCCATCAAGCAGAGAAGCGGCGCTTCGGCTCGCCGCTCTCACCAAGACCTTCGGCCGCAGGACGGTGGTCGACCACATCGATCTGGAGGTGCCGCGAGGGTCCTTCTTCGGCCTGGTCGGCCCCAACGGAGCGGGCAAGACGACATCGTTGTCGATGGCCGTGGGACTGCTGCGTCCCGACGGCGGACGGGCCGAGATCTTCGGCCTCGACGTGTGGGCCGACCCCGCGCGCGCCAAGCAACTGATCGGCGTGCTGCCCGACGGGTTGTCCATGCCGGAACGGCTGACCGGCCGCGAACTGTTGCGCTTCACCGGCCTGCTGCGTGGCATGGACGTCGAGGAGGTCGAGCGGCGGGCGGACGAACTGCTGGAGGTCCTGGAACTGGACCAGGCCGAGCGCACCTTGGTGATGGCGTATTCGACCGGCATGCGCAAGAAGATCGGTCTGGCCACGGCACTGCTGCACGCGCCGAGGCTGCTGGTGCTGGACGAGCCGCTGGAGGCCGTCGACCCCGTCTCGGCCGCCACCATCAAAGTGATCTTGAAGCGTTTCGTACGCGCCGGCGGCTCGGTGGTGTTCTCCAGCCACGTGATGGCCGTGGTCGAGCAGTTGTGCGACCACGTGGCGGTGATCGCCTCCGGCCGGGTGGTGGCCTCGGGCCCGCTGGAAGCCGTGCGGGCGGGCCGGAGCCTGGAAGAGCGGTTCGTGAGCCTGGTCGGCGGCCAGGTCCCCGAGATGGGTGAGCTGGCGTGGCTGTCCTCCTGATCCAGATGAAGCTGGCCGTGCTACGGCACTCCATGACCGGTCGGCGCGCCGCCCAGATGATCACCGGCGCGCTGACCGGGCTCGCCCTCGCGGGGGGCCTGATCGTGCTCGCGGGGCGCGACCACCCGATCGCGTCGCTGCCGTTCGACCTGCTCGGAGTGGGGTTCGCCCTGTGGACGGCGGGCTGGCTGCTGGGCCCGGCGCTGTTCGGCGGCGGCGACGAGACGTTGCGTCCCGAGCATTTCTCGTTGCTGTCGTTCACGCCACGCCGCCTGGCGGTCGGGCTGGCGGGGGCCGCGTTCGTCGGTGTCGCCCCCCTTGTCACGCTCGTGGCCTTCTCGGCGCTCGTGGTGGTGGCCGTCAAGGCCGGGTTCGGCGCGGCGGCCACGACGGTCGGCGTGGCCGCCGTCGCCCTCCAGCTGGTGGTGTGCGTGCTCGCCTCCCGGCTGGTCACCGCGGTGCTCGGCCAGGTCATGCGGTCCAAGGCGGGCGCGGCGCTGGCCGCTCTCGTCAGCGCCGCCATCCTGGCCGCCCTGCATTCGAGCTGGGTGCTCTCGCCCCTGGCGCAGGCCGCTCTGCGCACTGGGTTCCCCGCCCCCTTCTCCGCCTGGGTGGCGGCGCTGCCCTCCGGCTGGGGTCTGGTGGCCGTGCGGGCGGCCGGACAGGGACAGTGGCCGACGGTGGCCACCGCCCTGGCAGGGCTGGCCGGACTCGGCGTGGCCTGCTGGTACGGCTGGGCCGCCCTGCTGAAGCGGCGGCTGACCACCCGGCGCGCAAGCGGACGCCCGGTCCGGGTGGCATCCGGAAGGTGGGCCACGGGCCCGGTGACGGCGGTCGCCGCCCGGGAGCTGCGCACCTGGTCCCGGGACCTGCTGCGGTTTCACTACCTGGTCTTCGCCCTGTGTTACGCCCTGGTGTTCTGCCTGCTGCCGCTGGCCATCGGCGCGCCGATCCTCCTGCCCTGGACCGGAGCGCTCTTCGCCCTGTGGGTCGCGGCCGTCTCCGCCAACCTCTACGGCGAGGACGGCACCGAGCTATGGGGCAAGATGATGATCCCCGGCGCCGCGCGCCACGACGTGCGCGGCCGTCAGCTCGCCTGGCTGCTCGTCACCGCGCCGCCGACGCTGGCCTTGACCGTCGCCGCGGTCGCCCTCACCGGCGAGTTCGGCCTGTGGCCCTGGCTAACGGCGCTCGTGCCCGCGCTGCTGGGCGGCGGCGCGGGCGTGACCGTGCTGGTCTCGGTGCTGCGTCCGGTGCCCATGACCGACCCGCACCGCAGAAGCGGCAACCTGCTGGAGAACGGCACCGACTTCGCCCAGGTACTGATGGTGCTGATCCTCACCGCCGCGACCGCGGCCCCCGCCTTTTTCGCGGTCCGGCTGGGGCCGGCCTGGGCGGGACCGGTCGTGGGCCTGGCCGGCGGCCTCGCGCTGGCCTGGCTGCTGGGGCGCCTCGCCGCGACCAGACTCGAATCGAGCGCGCCCGAGTTGCTCCTGCACCTGCGCACCGGCGTCTCGCCCAGGCGGAGGCGACCGGCCCCAGCCCTGGATCTGGCGCGGCCGCACCTGCCCAAGCCCGACCTGGGCGTTGAGAAGCTCGGCCTCATGCTGGCCCCGGCGGGCCGGCGCGCCTACGTCGTCGCGAGCCTGACCCTGTGCTGGGTGCTCCTGGTGGCCCAGGGCATCGTGCCCGCGCTCATGCTGACCACCGGCCAGGTCACCCGATCGTGGTTCCTGGCCCTGCACCTACCGCAGCATCTCCAATGGCCCACCATCATCGCCATGATCACCCTCGGGCTCGTCCTGCTGACCACCGGACTGGGCATCGGCCTCTACTACCTGGCCAAGTCACGCCGAGCCGGCATCGCACCAGCCGACGGCCCGTGAACACTCCCTCCCAGCGGCGAACCTCATCGCAGAGGCCCTCCGCGGCAGGCGACACCGACCCGAGCGGGGCGCCCGTCCAACCGGCAGGCCCTGCCGGTCGGACGGCCTGACAGGTGCGTGGACGTGACCTGGGCGAGTGCACGTTCAAGCCACGCAACCCGGCGTCCCGACCTCACAGGTTTCTCTGCCGAACGGGCGCCGGACAGGGACCGTGGGCGTCAGCCCACCGCGTACGCCCGCGTCACGGTCTGTGTCACACAACCGCACGTCGTTATCTCTGATGCGCCCACCGCCACCAGAGTGGCCTACGCAGGGCCCTCACCCGTGGCCCTTATGATCACCGGGTGCATTCGTCTAGGATCGCGCCGGCGCTGGTTTTGATCACTCTGACGGCCGGATGCGGCGGACCGAGCGTGATGGCGGCGCGGACGCCCGCCGAGGCGGTGGCCCAGCAGGCGAAAGGCTCGACCGGGGTGAAGGTCACCAAGCTCATCCGTCTCGACTACGGCGACGCGATATCTACCCCTCCGGCGGACGACGACATCGTGCCGATCAACATCGGCGAATACAGTGAGAGCCGCACCACCGGATTCCTGCGGCTCGGTGCGGCTGCCTCCGATCTGACCACGACCTATCACCGGACCAACATCCCCGATGAGTTGAAGAACGTCGTCCCGGATGATCTGTCCTATATGACGACCAGGGCGATTTCGATCGGCGACTCCGGCACCTACGAGCAGCGAGCCGATCGGAAGGACGTTCCCGCCGGGAAGACCTGGCTTCATCACAGCAGTCCCAGATGCGGGATGGCAGCGCGCCTCCTCGGGACACTCGACGCACGTGCGGTCTTGTCGCCCAAGGTGCTGCAGAGGCTTGCGGCTCCAGCTCCTTCCTCCGCCGGGGTTATCGACGCGGTCGCCACCGTCGTACATTCCGGGAGTGCCGCGCAGGCTGAGTTCAGCATCCCGGCCCCAGGCGACGACCCCGTTATGGCAGCGCAACTGCTGAGGCGGTCCCGCTCGGCAGAGGTCTCGTGGCAGTTGTGGGTCGGGCCGGACCAGCTTCCCCGCCGGGTCCGTCTCATCACGACCGATCCCCTGGCGGAGGAAGGCATACCCAGGACCGCCGTGACCGAGATCGACTTCACCGACTGGGGAAGCGACGTGTCCATCGGGCCCCCACCGAAGGACCAGGTACATGAAACCAGAAGCTGCCTTGACCCGGAGCCGCAGTGAATACCGACTACAGTGCCGCATCATCCGGGCACGGGGCATGACCGAGCAAGGCGGAAACGAGAATGGTCACTGACCGCGCCAGTGAGCAGTTTCACCGCGCCGGCCAGCTGCATCAGCCCGAGCAGCAACCAGACCAGCGCGGCGGCGACCCACCACCCGAGCATGACAGGAGGCTGTTGTGCGCCATGGCGATGGGCAGCGCACTATAGCGCTGACGTGGCTCCCTCCGAGACGTTCTCAACCGACCTTGACCGTTGCCTCAGTCCGCATGTGGCCATGCCGCAGCGCGATCGCGTGCGTCTGGAGTGGCGTGTTTCCGACCTCCACAATCGCAGGACCCGAGCGCTCGCCTGGACCTGTGACTGCCGTGCCACGGTGTACGAGCTGTGCGCTGGCGGCGGTCAAGCCTTCATCCGTAGGAACATCCAGCTCGACGACGGCCACCAGGTCCACGAGACGAGCCCGGTGTCAACGAGCGAAACCTGGGCGCTCTGGGTAGACCTGCTGTCGAGCGCCGCCCGGTAGATGGCTGTAGCGGCGTGATAGCTGCAGGGTTGGTGCTTGGTGCCGTACGGACTCGCGTCGCGGGTGGCTGCTTCTCATCCTCGGCGGCGCTCGGCGAGGGCTACGACTACGGACAGCACCCCAGAAGACCGATGGCAAGGACCGACGGAGTCGGTCCGCGGCAGCGACCGCCCCAGCCCGAGACGCGGGGACCGAAGTCAGCGATCGTCGCGGCCTCAGCGTTCCGGACGGGCACTGACCTCTTTTCATCCTCGGGCGACTTCGTAGTTCTGCAGAAGAGCGATGGCCTTGCAG
>NZ_KZ559473.1:359960-387704 GCF_002850745.1 Nonomuraea indica | reverse complement strand
CGGCACCTCCCCCGCCACCGCGGCGCCCGACATCCCGTGCACCGCCGCCTCCTCGGCCGAACACCACCCCTTGTCCACCGCCTCCCGCACGCTCACCACCTCGGGCACGAAAACCCCGAGACCACCGACGAACAGGTCAGGAACCCGCATGACCTCACCTCGCGACGTGAACCGACATGGACGTGCACCGGCGCGGCACGACCGGCACGAGCCGGGCCGACGACACGAACCGGCACGAGCCGAACCAGTGACACGAACCGGCACGAGCCGGACCGGCGACACGAACCGGCACAAGCCGGACCGGCGACACGAACCGGCACAAGCCGGACCGGCGACACGAACCGGCACAAGCTGGGCCGACGACGCGGCCGCCTCGCCGGCGCCCGCGCCGTCAGCCGCGGGTCTGCGCGCCCGGCGCGGCGGCGATGAACTCCCGCAGCACCTCCGCGACCTGGCCGGGCGCCTGCTGGTCGGGGCCGCCGTGACCGAGCCCGCGGAGTTCGAGGTAGCGCGACCGGGGGATGACCGAGGCCAGGAACTCGCCCCCGGCCCGGTATTCCTGCGCGCCTCCGGACCCCGCGAGGACGAGCGTGTCCGCCCCGATGCCGCGGTAGCGGACCGGAGAGTAGGCGAGGCGCTCGACCTCACGATATTCGGCCGGGAACGTGGGCACCAGCGCCACCATCTCCCGGCCCTCCTCGGTCCAGGTCAGCGCGCTGACCATAAACCTGACGAACGGCAGCGGCATGCGGCTGGCCGAGCCCAGCCCCTCCAGCCCCTTCAGCATGATGGACAGCGCGAGGGCGTTGCGTCCGGCCGCGAGGGCCCGCTCGAAGTCCGGGTACCAGGGGTCCTCCGTCGGGTCGGCGACCGACACGGGCGGCTCGTACACGGCGAGCTTGCGCACCGGGTGGCGGAGCGCCGTCTCCAGCGCGACGAGCCCGCCGGAGCTGTGGCCGAACAGCGCGGAGGCGCCCTCCCTCCTCAGCAGGGCGATGACGTCCTCGGCCTCCCTGTCGAAGCTGTAGTCGTCGCCCTGCGGCCCGCTGTCGCCCCGGCCACGCCGGTCGATGACGAAGACGGTGTGGGAGTCGGCGAGGTGCTCGGCCAGGCGGCGCATCGAGCGGGCGCTCTGCAGCGTGCCGGGCAGGATCACCAGCCCCGGCCCGTCGCCGACGACCTCGGCGGTGATGACGGTGCCGTCGGCCGAGGTGAACGAGGTCTTCTCAGGCATGGGTCTCCGAGACGTCGAGGGCTGCGTGGCATGGCACGTGGACGCCCGTCCGGCGGCGGGACGGCTCAGCGGGTGATCGCCCGCCGCTGCAGCCACGCCCCGAGGGGGAGCAGCACCGCGGCGAACGCCGTCAGCGCGCCGAGCTGGGGCAGGACGTCGGCGATGCCGCCGCCGTGCCGGACGAGTGTCACGAAGGCCTCGTACCCCC
Organism: Nonomuraea indica; assembly: GCF_002850745.1. Classification (GTDB taxonomy): domain Bacteria; phylum Actinomycetota; class Actinomycetes; order Streptosporangiales; family Streptosporangiaceae; genus Nonomuraea; species Nonomuraea indica. Next base: position 386,262 of record NZ_KZ559473.1, on the reverse strand, counting down.
ACGCGTGCGGGGTGAAGTGCGCGACGGTCTGCATGGTCGGGGAGAACGTCTCCAGGGGCACCATCGTCCCGCCCAGGGCCCCGAGCCCGATGCCGAGGATCGCCGCCAGCGAGATGGCCGCCCCCGGCGTGCGGAAGAGCGACGCCATCACCATCGCGGCGCCTGCTCCGATCATGGAGAAGACCGCGAGGAGGACGGCCGCCGCCAGGGGGTCCCCCCAGCGCACCTGGAACAGCAGCCCCGACCCCAGCATGATCAGCAGGCCCTGGAAGAGCGCGATGAGCAGCCGGCCCATGGTCTCGCCCGCGACGATGGACCAGGCCGTCGTCGGCGTCGCGTACATGCGTGCGGAGATGCCGGTCAGGCGGGTCTCGACGAGCCCGATCGCGGCCGTCAGCGAGGTGAGGAAGGTGTAGAGGAGCAGCAGGGGCGGCGCGGACAGCGCGAACTGGCTGAACCCCTCCGGGAAGACGGACCGGCCGGCCGTGGTGACCTGCACCTCAACGCCGGGCACCTGCGCCCGCTGCGCCACCTGGAGCCCCTGGTCGAAGGTGGTGGTGCCCTCCGCGGCGCCGAACCTGGCCGCGCGGAGCAGGGCGGCCTCCCTGGGGACGGCCGAGCGCACCCAGGTGCCGACGTCCAGCGCCCGCATGTCGTTGGAGCGGATCATGTAGCGGATCTGGACCTGGCGGCCCGCCCGCTGGTCGGCGTCGTACGTGGACGGGATCACCACGCCGCCCTGGACCCGGCCGCGCTCCACCGCCGTGCGCACCTCGTCCTCGGTCGCCATGGGCACGACCTCGACGTCCTCGCGGCCGGCGAGCGCGGTCGCGAGCCGCCCGGCCAGCGGCCCGCCGTCGCCGCCCACGAGGCCGAGGCGGTGCGGCTGGCCGCCGCCGAACATCAGCCCCATCATGAAGATCATCAGGAACGGGACGACGATCACGAAGAAGATGTTCGACCGGTCCCGGAAGAGCCGGCGCAGGTTGAGCAGGCCGATCACGAGGATCTTCACGAGTTGAGCATCCTTCCCAGCCGGAACAGCGCCAGCGCGCCGCCGGCCACGGCGAACCCCAGCAGGACGGCGACCGGCACCACGACGACCTGCAGCGACCCGCCGGCCAGGTCGCCGAGGCCCTCCAGGAACCAGCGGTGCGGCGTCAGCATGCTCACCGACGACAGCCCTTCGAGCTGGGCGACGGGGAACAGCGCGCCGCCGAACAGGCCGAGCGTCATGGCGATCACGGACAACCGGTTGGACGCCTGCTCGGCGGTGCGCGCGAAGGTGGCGACCGCCGCCGTGATCCCCGTCGCGGCCAGCACGGCGGCCACGGCGAGGGCGGCCACCCCGAGCGGGTGCCCCCAGTCGGCTCCCAGAGCCAGCGTGGAGACCACGACGAGGACGGCCATGCTGAGCACGCCGACCAGGACGCCGCCGAGCGACTTGCCCAGCAGGACCGCCCGGCGAGAGACCGGCGCGGCCAGCAGCCGCGCCAGGGTGCCCTGGCGGCGCTCGTCGAAGATGCCGGCGACGCTCATCATCGTGACGAAGAACAGGAAGAACATCGCCATGCCGGCGGCGTAGTACGTCGTGGTGTCGAGCTGCTTGCGCTGCGAGACCTCGTCCTGGGCCACCCCCACCGGCACCGGCGCCGCCGCGGCCCGCTCCGCCAGCTCCCGGTCGGGGACGGTCCCGCCGCCCGCCGTGGCCACGGCCACGGCGAGCTGGACGGCGCGGCGCTCGGTGGCGTAGCTCTGCGCGATCTCGCGGGCCACCTGGACGGCGACGGCCGAGTCGACGCCGCCGATCACCTGGAGCCGGGTCGCCGCACCGCGCTCCAGCGCCGCGGAGAACCCCTCGGGGATCACGAAGGCGGCGTCCACCGTCTTCCGCTCGACCAGCCTCCTGGCCTCCTCGGCGTCGGCCGCGGTCCGGAGCGTGGCGTCGCCGCTCGCCTCCAGCGGGCGGAGCGCCTGCTCGACGAACTGCCGCGCGGCCACGCCCCGGTCGCCGTCGGCCACGGCGTACGTCGCGTCGAGCCGGCGCTGCTCGCCGCCGCCCAGCATGACGTTGAACATGAACGCCAGGCCGAGCGGCAGAACGACGCCGAAGACGAGCAGGGTGCTGTCACGCGCTCGCTGCCGCAGGTCCTTGGCCAGGATGGTGATGCTTGCGCGCACGCGTCATCAGTCCCTCAGCGCCTTGCCGGTCAGGTGCAGGAAGACGGTCTCCAGGTCGGGTTCGCGCACCTCCACCGTGCGCACCGCCGCCCCCGCCGCGGCGACCGTCTCCAGGATCCGCGGCAGGTGCGTCCTGGCGTCGGGGACGAGCAGCTCGATCTGGGAGTCGCCGCTCTCGGCGCGCCGGACGTCCGGCAGCTTCTCCAGATCCTCGACGGCCCGCGCCAGGTCCCCCTCGGCCCGCATGGTGACCCGGTCGGTCTCGCCGACCAGCCCGACCAGCTCCCGCCGGGTCCCCTCGGCCCGGAGCCGGCCCTGGTCGATGATGCCCACCCGGTCGCAGAGGCGCTCGGCCTCCTCCATGTAGTGCGTGGTGTAGAGCACCGCCATGCCCTCGCCCGCCAGGCGCTGGACGCTCTCCAGGATGGAGTTGCGGCTCTGCGGGTCGACCCCCACCGTGGGCTCGTCGAGGATGAGCAGCTTCGGCCGGTTCATCAGCCCGATGCCGATGTTCAGGCGGCGGGCCATGCCGCCCGAATACTGCTCCACCTTCTCGTCGGCGCGGTCGGTCAGGCCGATGATGCCGAGGATCTCCTCGATCCGGGCCTTCAGCCCTCCGCCGCCGAGACCGTACAGGCGGGCGAAGAAACGCAGGTTCTCGCGGGCGGTGAGGTCGCGGTAGAGCGCCAGCTCCTGCGGCACGTAGCCGATCAGCGCCTTGGCCTTCACGCTCGTCACGTCCAGGGGCTGCCCGTCGACGACGACCTCTCCCGCGTCACGGTCGAGGATGCCGACGATCATCGAGATGGCGGTCGTCTTGCCCGCCCCGTTGGGGCCGAGGAGGCCGTAGGTCTCTGCCTCACCGATGTGGAAGTCCACTCCGTCGACGGCCACGTGGCCGCCGTAGCTCTTACGAAGTCCCGTGACCTCTAAGAGGGGCACCTGATCAGTCCTTCGGTCGCGTGGGGTCTCACTGTCGGAACGCGCAGCCGGCGGTACGGGGTTCCGCGACGCCGCATCGGCTCTCATGCCGGCTCGCCGGCGTCGTCCGCGTCGCGCACGCGGCGGAGCTTGCCCGTCTCCGACCGGTCGATCCGGTCCACCAGGCGCAGCCGCCGCGGGCGTACCCCGATCTCGGCGAACGCGGCGCGGACATCGACGTTAGCAGCGGAGGCGGCCTCGCCGGGGACGAGCAGCAGATCGAAGTGCTCCCCGATGACGGGGTCCCGGACGGGCACCAGGGCCAGGTCCGCGCAGGGCAGCGCGGCGCGTACGGAGATCTCCAGCTCGTCGAGGTTGATGCGGCGGCCGTTGACGTTGACGAGCCGGCTGCGGCGCCCGGCGAAGCGGAACCGCCGCTCGTCCAGGATCTCGACGTGGTCGTCCAGCTGCCAGGTGGTGAGCGGCTCGCCGCCGGCGGAGCGGGCGAGCCGCGGGCTGCGGACCGTCAGCGGCGCCTCCCCTGCCGCGCGCGGCTCCGCGAAGGTCACGTCGGGGAACAGCTCCCACGGCGGGTTGCCCGGTGACCAGCGGCGGGTCGCCACGCCGCCGGTCTCCGTGGAGCCGAAGATCTCGGTGACGGTCAGCCGGTCCGCGCCGGCCGCGGCGACCAGCTCCCCCGCGGTCGCGGGCAGCATCGCGGTGCTGTGCAGGACGCTCACCCGCTCGGCCGCCCGCGTCCACGAGCCGCGCTGCAGCATGAGGGAGAACGTCCACGGGATCGCCATCACCGCCCACCGGCGGGCGGCCTCCTGCGGCGGCATCGGGCCGTACTGGGACCGGTACCACACGGGCAGCCCCAGCCTGGCGGGCACCAGCACGCCGACCAGGATGCCGTACAGGTGGCGCGGCGGGGCGAAGGACAGCACCGCCTGCGGCCGGTCCGGCGCGAGGAGCCCGGCGAGCAGGCCGGCCTCCGCCCACAGCTGCTCGCGGGTGCGTGCCCAGCTCCGCCGGGCGCCCGTGCTCCCCGAGGTGGACAGCTCCACCACCGGCGGGAGCGCTGCCATGACCAGGCGCTCGGCCTTGTCCGCCACCGCGTCCCAGCGGACGAGCCACGGCCCCTCGGCCGGGCCGGCGGCGCCGGGCAGCGCGGACAGCAGGTCCGCCGGTTCCAGTTCCGCGTACATCACACCTCTCCTCTCCGGACGTGGCCGGCCTTGATCGGGGCGCGCCCGGCGGCCAGCGCCTCCAGCTCCGCGACGAGCGCGTTCGGTGACGGCATGGCGCGCATCTCCTCGCGCAGGCGGCCCGCGCCGGCGGTGAACGCGGGCTCGTCCAGCAGGCGTTCGACGCCGTCGCGGACCGCCGCCCCGGTGACGGCGGCGCCGTGGACGGCGAGACCGGCACCGCGCGCGGCGAGGCTCGCGGCGAGGGCCGGCGCGTCGAACAGGCTCGGCAGCACGAGCTGGGGCACCCCGTGGGCCAGCCCGGTGAGGAGCGTGCCGGGCCCGCCGTGGTTGACCATCGCCGAGCAGGTGGGCAGCAGCGCGTGCAGCGGCACGTGCCCCACCACCGTCGTGTTGCCGGGCACCCGGCGCAGGGCCGCCCGCTCCCGCTCGGAGAAGGTCGCCACGAACTCGGCGTCCAGCCCGTCGAGGGCGTCCAGGATCTCCTGACCCGGAACCTCGTAGCCGGCCCGGCCGATCGACGACAGGCCGAAGCTGAGGCAGATCCGGGGCCGCCTGGGCGGGGTGCGCAGCCACGACGGCACCACGGCGCGGCCGTTGTACGGGACGTAGCGGACGGCGAGCGGCCGGGGTCCGCCCGCCAGCCGCAGCGAGGGGGGCAGCTGGTCGACGGTCGCCTGGCCGAGGACCAGGTCCTCGGTGAACGTCGCGCCGTACCGCGCGGCGTGCTCGCCCAGCCAGCCGGCCAGGGGGTCCTCCCGCTCGGCGGGCGGCTGGGCGTTCATGAGCCTCAGGTAGTGGCCGCGCATCCGCGCGAGGAGGTCGGGGCCCCACACGAACCTGGCGTGCGCCGCGCCCGACGCCGTCGCCGCGATGGCGCCGGCGAACGTGGTGAGCTCCCACAGCACCAGGTCGGGCCGCCATTCGCGGCAGAACGCCACGAGGTCGTCGACCAGCGGCTCGTTGATCACGCGAAGCCACCAGGGGACGATCTCGCGGTGGCCGTCGCGCACGTACTCCCAGGTCAGCCTCTCGGGGCGGTCCTCGGCCAGGTCGAAGCCCGGATCGCCTTCCTGGCCCAGGCTCTCGGCGAGTTCGATGAGCCGCCTCCCCAGATGGTCGCGGCCGACCGGGACGGCGGTGAGCCCTGAGTCGGCCACCGCGCCGGCCAGCTCCGGCTGGGTGGCGACGCGCACCTCGTGCCCGGCCGTGCGCAGCGCCCACCCCAGCGGGACCATGCCCAGGAAGTGGGTCAGCTCGGCCTGGACGGCGATCACGACGCGCATCGCGCCCCCTCCGCCGCTGGAGGGGGCCCCGCCGGTGTCTCGCCGGCGAGACACCGGTCCGCGCGGCCCGCCGGCATGCTCATCCGGCCGGCTTCTCCAGGCGCTGGACCACCTCGTTGGGGGTCGGCATGGCGAGCATCTCGCCGCGCAGGGCATCGGCCGACCGCCGGAACGCCGGGTCGCCCAGCAGCCTCGCGAGGTCGTCGCGCACCCGAGGGCCGCTCAGCTCCGCGGCGGGGATCCGCAGCCCCGCCCCGCTGCGGGCGAGCCGGTCGGCGAGCAGCGGCTCGTCGAACATGTACTGCGGCAGGATGAGATCCGGCACGACGAGCTGGGGCACGCCGTGGAGCAGGGCGGTGCTGTACGTGCCCGCTCCCCCGTGGTGCACCACCGCCGAGCAGGTGGGGAGCAGCACGTGCAGCGGGACGAAGTCCACGATCCGCACGTTGTCCGGCACCGCGGCCAGCCGGGCGCGCTGGTCCGTGGTGAGAGTGGCGACGATCTCCACGTCCAGGCCGGCGAGGGCCGTGAGCAGTTCCTGGATCGACAGCAGGTGCCCGGCGACGCGCTCGGGAGCGGCGCTGCCGAGGGTGAGGGCGACGCGGGGCCGTCGCGGCGGGACCCGCAGCCAGCCCGGCACCACGGCGCGGCCGTTGTAGGGCACGTACCGCATCGGCACGTACTCGACTCCGCCCGCCTCCAGGCGCAGCGACGCCGGCAGACAGTCGATCGTGGACTGCCCGCACACCACGTCCTCGGCGAACCGCTCGCCGAACCGGCCCAGATGCCCGCCCAGCCAGTCGGCCAGCACGTCCTCCCGCTCCCCCGCCGGCCGGCCCGCCATCAGCTCCAGGAACAACCCCCGCATCCGCGCGAACAGATCCATGCCCCACAGGAGGCGGACGTGCGCGGCGCCGCACGCCCGCGCCGCCACGGGAGCGGCGAACGTGGTCGGCTCCCACACCACCAGATCCGGCCGCCACTCCCGGCAGAACGCCACCAGGTCACCCACCAGCGGCTCGTTTACCACCTTCCACCACCACGGCACCAGCCGCCGGAACCCGTCGCGCACGTACTCCCACGACACCCCGGCCGACGGCTCCGCCGTCATGTCGAAGGAGGTCCCGTCGTCGAGGCCGAGGCTCTTGACCGAGCGCAGCAGGTAGGGGAAGAGATGGTCGCGGCCGACCGGCACCGCCGTCAGGCCGCTGTCGGCGATCGTCTCGGCCAGCTCCGGCTGGCTGGCGACCCGGACCTCGTGCCCGGCCGTGCGCAGCGCCCACCCCAGCGGGACCATGCCCAGGAAGTGGGTCTTCTCCGCCTGGGTGGCGATCACGACGCGCACGGCCCCGCCCCTCCCGCCGCGGGCGGCGGCGTCTCACCACAGGGCGTGCACGCACGCGAGCAGGCTGCGCGCCTGGATGTTGAGGTAGTGGCCATGCCTCAGCAGCTCCATGAGTTGGCGTACGGTCATCCAGCAGAAGTCCTGCGGGACGTCGACCGGGAAGTCGTCCCCGACCTCCACGATCCGGTAGCGGGTCTGGGCGTGGTAGAAACGGCCGCCCTCCTCCGACAGCAGCACGTCGTGCCGGACCCGGCCGATCGTCCCCGCGACCACCTCCGCCACGAAGGGGTCGGCGGCGGCCTCGGCGGCCGCGTCGGCGTTGGGCGGCAGCTGCACGGTGGGGGCCATCTCCACCACGTCCAGCAGGCCCACCTCGGGCTTGCCCTGGACGAGGAGGTGCAGCACGCCGTTGATCGCCCGCGCCAGGAAGACGGCCAGGCCGGGCGCCCGGGTGGCCAGCAGGGGCTGCGTCCACCGGGCGACCTCCCGGTTGTGGGCGCTGACCCGGACGCCCATGATGCGGAAGTCCTCGCGGGCGTCGTCGACGATCTCGTCCTCCGTCCGGGTCCAGCCCTCCACGGCGGCCAGCGGGACCAGGCGGCTGTTCCACTCGCACCGGCTCTTCGCCTCGGTGAACCAGCTCACGATCTCCTGCGTCGTGTGCAGGGCGCCCGGGTCGGGGCCCCACGAGCCGTGCTCGTACGAGCGCAGCAGCGCCTCCTGGAACGGGTCCGCCGCGACGGACACGGGCGGCCGCCCGATCGGCATGCAGGCCAGCACCGTGCGGGCGTCCATGTTGACCATGTTGTCCTCGCGGAGCAGCCGCCTGAGCTGGTCGAGGGCCAGCCAGCAGAAGTCCTCGTGCGGCGGCACGTCGCCGTCCGCCCGGACCACGATGTTGCGGTTGCGCTTGCGCCAGAACCAGGCGCCCTGCTCGGACTGGAGCACGTCGACGGGAACGCGGTCGCGGCCGGCGTCCCGGAAGTACTCCACGTAGGGGGTGTCGTTGCCGCGGTGCACGCGCGTGTAGTTGCTGCGCGTCGCCTGCACCGTGGGTGACAGCTGGCGCAGGTTGACGTTCCCCGGTTCGAACTTGGCCTGCATCAGGCAGTGCGGGACCCCGTCGAACTCCTTCAGCAGGATGCCGAGGATGCCGATCTCCGCCTGGTTGATGATGGGCTGGGTCCTGACCTCGTCCCCGTCGAGGACGCGCGCCCCCTCGATGGAGAAGAAGCGCCCGCTGTCGTGGACGAGGTTGCCCGTGCCCGGCTCGAAGCGCCACTGGGTCAGCTCGCCGAACGGGACCGGCGTCACCTCGAAGCGGTCCGACCGGGGCAGGCCGGCCCACCATTCGCGGAACCGCTCGTCGGACGTCACCGGCCGGCCGCCGCCGTCCGCCGTGATCGTGAACGTCTCGGCCGCCCCGGGCGCCGTCGTCGCCGTCTTCGCGCTGTTCACGGCTCAGAGGGTCGCGAGGGTCTCGCGCAGGGCGTCGATCACCTTTTCCTGGTCCGTCCCCAGCACGGACGGGTACATCGGGAGCGAGAAGATCTCGTCCGCCAGGGCCTCGGTCACCGGCAGCGCGCCCTTGGGGACGCCCAGGTGGGCGAACCCGGTCATGGTGTGGACCGGCCACGGGTAGCTGATGTTGAGCGAGATGTCGAAGCTCCTCATCCGCTCGATGATCTTGTCGCGCTGGGGGTGGCGGACCACGTACAGGTAGTAGACGTGGTCGTTGCCGGGCGCCAGCGCCGGGAGCACCAGGTCCGTGCCGGCGAGCGCCTCGGCGTAGACGGCGGCGGCGGTGCGCCGGGCGGCGATGTAGTCGTCGAGCCGGCCCAGCTTGCGGCGCAGGATCTCGGCGTGCACCTCGTCGAGGCGGCTGTTCATGCCGTTGCGCGCCACCACGTAGTAGCGCTCCTCGTCCATGCCGTAGTAGCGCAGGCGCCGCATCTCGGCGTCGAGCTCCGCGTCGGACGTGATCGTGCCGCCCCCGTGGCCGTACGCCCCCAGGACCTTGGTCGGGTAGAAGGAGAAGGCTCCGGCCCTGCCCATGGAGCCGGCGATCCGCCCGTGGTGGCGGGCCCCGTGCGCCTGCGCGCAGTCCTCCAGGATCACCAGGTCGTGCCGGGCGGCCAGCTCCTCCAGCGGCGCCATCTCCACGCACTGGCCGTACAGGTGCACGGGCAGCAGGCAGCGCGTCCGCTCGGTGACGGCGGCGGCCACCTGCCCGACGTCCATCAGGTAGGTGTCCGGGTGGATGTCCACGAACACCGGTGTCGCGCCCACCATGCTGATGGCCACGACCGTCGGCGCTGCGGTGTTGGACACCGTGATCACCTCGTCGCCCGGCCCGATGCCGAGCGCCCGCAGGGCCACCACGAGGGCGTTGGTGCCGTTGTCGACCGCCACGCAGTGCGGAACCCCGTGATAGGCGGCGAATTCGCGTTCGAAGCCGGTGACGTGCGGCCCCCACACGAGCTGACCGGATTTGAAGACCTTGTCAACGGCGTCGAGGATGTCTTCCCGTTCCCGCTCGTATTCCTGCAGATAGCCCCAGGCATAAATGGTCATGTCGCGTCGCTTTCGGGAGTCGTGCTCACGCCCGTTCGGGCCGGCCTCCGGCGCCCGGTCAATGGTGGGCGCCGCACCTGGTCTGTCCCGCCGTCGGGACAAACTCGCAGTTTCTCGTCACCCAGGCGTAGTTGCGCGGGACGAGCCGGTCAAGGAAATTGCACGCGGCGCCGGGAGGGCGATGAACAGCCGCCTCGCGCTTCGCGCCGGTATCGCATTCTTAACGTATGACGGGCCCGCCGCACCACATTTCCCGGTCCCGTCGCGATAGCTGGTACGCGTCTTGCGCATTCGCTAGTCTCCGGCGCAGAGAATATGTCCACCGGGCGGCCCGCCGGTTTCACCCGGCCGCCGGTCGATCATCTCGGCAGGCGCTCGGCGGTGATCCGTGTCCCCACGCGACCGGCCGCGCCGCCCGGCCGTACTCACGACATGGCCGCGCAGGCCGGAAGAACAGTGGGCAAGGGAAGGACTCCGAGAACGCCATGTCACCGAGGACCGCAATCCAGCAGGAAACGGGCAGGCTGCACGAACCGATCACCGCCGAGGGCCGGGTCCTGCACGACCTGCTCTCCGCCCACCTTCCCGGCGTCAGGGAGGCGGCGGCCGGCAACGACCGGCGCGGGACGTTCCCTACGGACGTCTTCGCGGGCCTGCGCAAGGACGGCGTGCTCGGGGCGACGGTGCCCAAGGAACTCGGCGGTCTCGGCGTGACCTCCCTGCACGACGTCACCTTCGCCCTGCTGACCCTGGCGCGGGCCGACGCGTCGACGGCGCTGGCGCTGCACATGCAGCTCAGCCGCGCACTGACGCTGACCTACGACTGGCGGCACGGCCCGGCCACCGCCCGGCCCCTCGCCGAGCGACTGCTGCGCGCCATGGGCGCGGGCGAGGCGGTCATCAGCACCGGGGTGAAGGACGTCGTGCGCGGCGGCGTCGTCACCACGCTCACGCCGGACGACCGCGGCGGCTGGGTGCTGTCCGGCGGCAAGACGCTGGTCAGCCTCGCCCCCGTCGCCACCCACTTCATGATCTTCGCGCGGTTGACGGGCGAGGACGGGCGGGTCCGCCTGGCCACGCCCGTGGTCTCGCGCGACGAGCCGGGCCTGACCGTCCTCGACAACTGGGACGGCCTGGGCATGCGCGCGTCCGGCAGCGTGGACGTGCTCTTCGACCGGTGCCGCGTCCCCGCCGACGACGTCTTCCTGCGCGGCCCCCTCGACGACCAGCCGCCCGCGGCCCTCGCCGGCCAGACCGTCAGCTCGATCAACATGCTCGGCATCTACACTGGTGTCGCGCAGGCCGCCCGCGACCTCGCCGTCGCCACCCTGGCCCGCAGGCCCGCTCCGCCGGCCGGCGGCCTCTCGACGCTGGTCGCCGAGATCGACGCCCGGCTGTACGCCCTGCGCTCCACGGTGGCCGCCGCCCTGGCCGACATCGAGGAGGCCGGGCAGGACCTCGAAGGTGACATGGACGAGCGCGGGCACCGCATGATGGCGCCGTTCCAGCGGGCCAAGCTCATGGTCAACCAGCTGGCTCCGGCCATCGTGGCCGACTGTCTGACGCTGGTCGGCGGCGCGTCCTACTCGGCCGCCCACCCGCTGGCCCGGTTCCATCGCGACGTGCGGGCCGGCGCGTTCATGCACCCCTACACCTACGGGGACGCGGTCGACTACCTGAGCCGGAGGGCGCTGGAGAGCTCCCGCGGCGAGTGACGGAGGGTCCCGCATGCGCGTCCTGATCGCCACCTGGGCCGAGAAGACCCACTTCATCGGCATGGCCCCGCTCGGCTGGGCGCTGCGGACCGCCGGGCACGAGGTCCGCGTCGCCAGCCAGCCCGAACTCGCCGACGTCATCGCCGACACCGGGCTGACCGCGGTGCCGGTGGGCTCGGACCATCTGCTGTCCCACGTGCTGGCGTGGACCCGCCGGATCGGGCCGGACCAGGCGCCGGGGTTCGACCTGATGGAGGACCGCGCCGAGGTGCTGACCTGGCCGCACCTGCAGCGCGGTTACCGCGACGTGCTGCTGCCCCTGTGGTGGAAGGTCATCAACGAGTCGATGATGGACGACCTGGTGCGCTTCTGCCGCGACTGGGAGCCGGACCTCGTCATCTGGGAGCCGCTCACCTACGCGGCGCCGATCGCGGCCGAGGCGTGCGGCGCCGCCCACGCCCGCCTGCCGTTCGCGCTGGACCTCACCGCCCGGATGCGGGCGCACTACCTGCGCGCCATGGCGACGTTGCCCGAGGGCGAGCGCGACGACGTGCTGGCGCGGTGGCTGGGGGCGCGCGCGTCACGGTACGGCGCCGCGTTCTCCGAGGACATGACCCGCGGCCAGTTCACCGTCGACTACCTGCCCCGTCCGCTGAGGCTGGACCTCGACCTGAGGCACGTGCCGATGCGTTACGTGGCCTACAACGGGCGGGCCGTCGTGCCGGCGTGGCTGCGCACCCCGCCGGAGCGCCCCCGCGTCTGCGTGAGCCTGGGAACCTCCGCGACGGACCGGCTCGGCAGCTACGCGGTGTCCGTGCCCGACCTGCTCGACGCGCTGGCCGGGCTGGACGCCGAGGTGGTCGCCACCCTTCCGCGCGACCGGCGGGCCCGGCTCGACCGGGTGCCGGACAACGTCCGGCTGGTCGGCTACACGCCGCTGCACGCCCTCCTGCCGACCTGCGCCGCGATGATCAACCATGGCGGCGCGGGCACGGTGTGCACGGCGCTGCTCGCCGGGGTCCCCCAGCTCGTCGTCCCGCACCACATGTTCGACGAGCCGCTGCTGGCCGCCCGCCTGGCCGAGGCGGGCGCGGGTCTGACCCTCGACCCGGCCGAGGCGTCGGGCGAGCGGGTGCGCGAGCTGGTCCTGCGGCTGCTGCGCGAGCCCTCGTTCGGCGAAGGGGCACGGCGGCTGCGCCGGGAGATGGAGTCGATGCCCACTCCCAACCAGGTCGTGCCCCTTCTCGAGGACCTCACCGAGCGTCTGCGCGGCCGGGCGGCTCAGTCGACGCGCACCTCCGGCACGTAGCGGATCCACCGGCCGCCCGCCTGGCGGAACTCCCGCTCCTTGGCCATGATCTCGTCGGCGTGGTTCCACGCGAACAGCAGCGCGTAGTCGGGGTAGGGGTCGGCGAACGCCCCGGGCTCACGCACCGGGATGTGCGAGCCGGGCGTGAGCTTGCCCTGCTTGGCCGGGGTCGTGTCGCAGATGAAGGAGACCAGGTCCGGCCCGATGCCGCAGTAGTTGATGACCGTGGAGCTCTTGGCGGTGGCGCCGTAGCCGACGACCCTGCCGCCCTCGTCGCGGATCTGCCGGAGCAGGGCGAGCAGCCGCTCGCGGGTCCGGTCGACGCTCTCCCCGAAGCCGCGCAGCGTGTCCGGATGCGTCAGCCTGCGCGCCTCCTCCTCCGCCAGCAGCTCGCCGACCGCGGGCGACGGAGTGCGGGCCCCTGGGTGCGCCAGCGTGTAGCGCACCTCGCCGCCGTGCACCTGCAGCCGTTCGACGTCCACCAGTTCGAGCCCGTGCCGGGCCGCCATCTCCTGGACGGAGCGGACCGCGAAGAAGTAGAAGTGCTCGTCGTAGATCTGGTCGAACGACGTCCGCTCGACGATCTCCAGGAAGTACGGGTCCTCGAAGACGAACACGCCGGTCGGGGCCAGCAGCTCCCGTACGCCGCGGAAGATGTCGTCGACGTAGGCGATGTGGGAGAAGGTGTTGGCCGCGTAGATGACGTCGGCGTGGCCGTCGGCCGCGACGATGTCGCGCGCGACGGACTCCTCGAAGAACGTCTTGCGCACCCGGATCCCCTTGGCGGCGGCCATGTCGGCCACCCCGCCCGAGGGCTCCACGCCGAGGTGACGGACTCCCCGGTCGGCCAGCGTCTTCAGCATGATGCCGTCGTTGCAGCCGAACTCCACGACGAACGGGTCCGGCCCGGTCAGCTCGGTGTCCAGCAGGCGCTCGGCGGTCTTCTCGAAGTGCGCCCGCATCACGGTGGAGCCGGAGGAGACGTACGGGTAGTCCTCGTGGAACATGTGCTGGCGCGGCACCTCCTCCATGAGCTGCACCATCGTGCAGGTCCGGCAGGCGCCCACGGCCATCCGGTAGAAGAACTCCTCCTCGGCCCGGCCGGGGGTCACGAACGCGTCGGCCAGCGGCTGGCGCCCGAAGTCGAAGAACTGCTCGACCGTCCCGGAGCAGACTCGGCACTGGGAGGTGTCTGGCATCACTCACTCCTCGGATCTGGGTTGGTTCACGTCGGTCCGCTCGCCGTGCCGGCCCCGGCGGGCTCCGGGGCGCTCTCGTCCCGCTCCAGCCACCACGGGTTGGCCCGCGCCCAGTCGACCGTCCGGCGCAGGCCGTCGCGCAGGCCGGTCGTGCTCCGCCAGCCCACCAGGTCCCGCACCTTGGCGGTGTCCGGGATACGGCGGCTCAGATCCTGGTAGGTGTCGCCGTAGCGGCGGCGCGTGTCGAGGGAGGCGATCTCGAGCTCCGAGCCCGTCAGCTCGACCAGCGCCTCCACGGCGCTGCGGATGGAGATCTCGTCCGAGCTGCCGACGTTGAAGCACTCGCCGTCGGACTTGGGGCTGTCGCCGATGGCCAGCGTGGCCGAGACCGCGTCGTCGACGAAGGTGAAGCTGCGCGTCTGCTCGCCGTCGTCGTAGACCACGGGAGGCAGGCCGCGCAGCACCCGGTGCAGGCTGCGGCTGATGAGGAAGGCGGGCCGCTGGCGGGGGCCGTACAGGTTGAAGTAGCGCACGATGCTGGCGCGCAGGCCGCGCTGCCGGATGAAGGCGAAGATGAGGTGTTCGGCCAGCGCCTTGCTGGAGGAGTAGCTCCACCGGTCGGTGGCGGTGCTGCCGAGCACCCGGTCGGCGTCCTCCGCCCACGGCACGGCGGGGTTCCTGCCGAAGATCTCGCTCGTGCTGGCGAAGACGACCTTGACGCCGGCCTGGTCGGCGGCCTCCAGGACGTGCCTGGTGCCGATCAGGTTGGTGTCGACCACGTCGAGCGGCCGCCGCAGATAGCGGTCGACGCCGACGACCGCCGCCAGGTGGTAGACGACGTCCACGCCGTCGGTGATCACCTCGGCCAGGTCCGCCGGCGAGCGGATGTCGCCGGCGACGCGGCGCACGCCGCTCAGGTCGTGGTCGGGTGCGGGGCGGTCGTTGTCGACCACGGTCACGTCGTCGCCCCGGTCCCTCAGCCGTTCGACCAGATGGCTCCCCACGAATCCGTAACCGCCCGTGACAACGACAGAGGCCAACGCGCTCACCGCCCGATAATCGAAGACCCCGGATGAACCTGAGATGCCGACGGAATTCGAGACGCCGGGCGCCCCGGGAAATTGAATGCGTCCGGCGGCCCGCTCGCGAGATCCATATTCTCGCGGAGCCTTTGGTCATTGGCAAGGATCGGCGGTCCCGGCGAAACGCACCGGCTGGGGCGGTGAATATGGCGGGCGTTCCGCGCCGGCCGCCGTGTTCGGTCAGGGCTTTTCCAGGGAAATCGGCTTCCGGTGGGCGGTCAGCGCCATTTTCGGGAGAGCACGATTTCCAAGGGGCGCGGTTCCCGGAAGGAGCCGTTTCCAGGGGGCGAGGTTTCCGGCCGGTCGCCGCCCGGGTCCAGGCCGTCGCGGTCAGCGGCCGTCCGGGACGCCGGCCGTCGGGACGGCCGGGAACCGGCGGGCTTGGTTGCGGATCTCCTCCAGCAGGCCGGCCTGCTGGAGGAGCACGTCCCCGTGGCCCGCCGGGTCGGCGCCGTCACGGACCGCCCTGGCGAAGGCCCGGATCGCGTTGGCGAACTGGTCGTCGGGCGGCAGCTCGTACTCCTCCACGCCGCCCTCCCGCTCCAGCCGGACGACCGTGCGCAGGGTGGGCGGCACGGAGAAGGCCCGTTCGAGCGTGATCCGGCCGGCGCCACCCCAGACGGAGTAGGCCGACCGGTACGACGACTGGAAGCTGAACGTCAGCTGGGCCGCGACGCCCGCCTCCGAGCAGAGCAGCGCGGAGCCCCCGAGGTCGACGCCGCGCTCGCCGTCCACGAGCAGGGTCGCGCCGACCACGGACACGCCGGAGCCCAGGAACAGCTGCGCCGCGCGCACCGGGTAGGCGCCGACGTCCAGCAGGGCCCCGCCGCCGAGGTCGGCGCGGTAGCGGATGTCGCCGGGGCTGCGCGGCGGGATGCCGAACTCGCCGGTGAACAGGTGCGGCTCGCCGATGGCGCCGTCGGCGATCAGCTTGCGGACCTCGCCGTGCTGGTGGTGGTGGACGAAGGCGAAGTTCTCGGTCACCCACAGGCCGTTGCGGCGCGCGGCCGTCAGCATCTCCTCCGTCTCGGCGAGGCTCGTGGCGAACGACTTCTCCACCAGGACGTGCTTGCCCACCTCCAGCGCGCGCAGGGTCCACCGGTGGTGCAGGCCCGTGGGGAGCGCGACGTAGACCGCGTCGACGTCGTCGCGTTCGAGCAGCCGGGCGTACCCCTGCACCGACTCCCCGCCGAAACGCGCCGCGAATCTGTCGGCCTTGGCGCGCTGGCGGCTGGCCACGGCGACGACCTCGACCTCCTCGACGCGTCCCATGGCGGGCAGCGCCCTGCGCCAGACGATGTCGGCGCAGCCCAGCACCCCGACCCGCAGCGGGCGCCGGCTCATGACCGCACCCCCGGAAGCCGTCTCCGGACGGATCCGCGGGCGGCTCGCGGAGCAGGTCCGCGGTCCGCTACGGGGGCGGATCCGCGGCCGGGTACGCGGGAGGGGCCGTCGCGGCGGCTACGCGCGCTGCCCGTCACGGCGCTCCAAGCCGCGCACCATCCGGTCGACGATCCGCGCGCCCGACTCCTCCCAGCTCTCCCGGGTGATCGCGTAGAAGTGCACGTCCCATAGTCTCCCCTGGAAGAACAGGTGCTCGGGAATGACCGCCTCGCGCGGCACGAGGCTCATGCCGCGGCCGAGATCGCGCAGGCTCGCCTCCGTCGTCGAGAAGTACACCTTGCGGACGTGCTCCCAGGTCGCGAAGGCGTAGTTGACGGTCAGCATCATGGCCTCGGCGCCCGCGCCCAGCTTGCTCAGGGCGGGATCGGTGAAGATGCCGACCTGGATGTGCCCGGCCCGGTTGAGGTGCTGCAGCGAGCTGAAGCCGATGACGTCGTCGGACGGCCGGACGTGGATCGCGAACTGGGCCTCGGCCCCCTGGCGGTGCTGCTCGGCGAACGCGGAGGGGGTCGGCAGGCTGTGCAGCCCCAGCCGCGCGAGCACGTCGTAGAGCCGGGGGACGTCCTCCTCGCCCGCCGGGCGGAGCCTCGTCCTGATCGTTTCGAGATGAGGGTGCGGCATGGCCGTGTTCCTAGCAGGGGGTGCGCGGCCGGGAGAGCCGCTGGAGCAGGTCCGGCCCGGCGCTCTGCCACGCCTCGCGGTAGACCGCGAAGATGTTGAGGTCACGCAGCTCGCCGCCGTCGTAGACGAACTCCCTGAGCGTGGCCTCCCGGCGCACGATCCCGGAGACCTCGCTCAGCTCGCCGACGGCCTGCTCGACCGTCCACACGTACACCTTGCGGACGCTCCAGCTGGAGAAGGCGTAGTTGACGGTCAGCGCCGCGGCCGCGGCGCCCGTCTCCGCGCCGGCCGCCGGGTCCACGAAAACGCCGGCCTGGACGTGACCGCCGTTGAGGTCGAGCCGTTGCAGGCCGCTCAGCCCCGCCGGCGGGCCGCCGTCGCGGGGTACGACCTCGAACTGGGCCACGACCTCATCGGGGGAGGACGCCCACAGCTCGGTGAGGACGTCGCGGCTGACCGCCTCCGCGAGCCCGTGGCCGGACAGGAAGCGGTCGACGGCGGCCCCGTCGAGGGGATCGATGGGCCGCAGCGCCGTGGTACCGGCATCCAGATAGGGAAAGATCACGACATGTTCTCCTTGTCCCGCTGGCGAGACATCGGGAAGCCCTGAGACCGGGGAGCGGCGAGGTCAGCCGACCTTCCTGAAGCGGGCGACGGCGAGCCCCGCGAACAGCGCGCCCGCTCCCCCGACGAGGGCGATCTCCAGCGCCACCGGGACGGTCCAGCCGAACCACGAGATCCCGGGGTTGAACATTAACCGCACGCTCGCGGGGGCGTCGACATACGCGAACACGGCCTGCCGCATCGGGTCGACCGCGTACGTCAGCGGGTTGACCAGGGAGAGCGCCGACAGCCAGCCGGGCAGGTTGCCCACCGGGAACAGCGCGCCGGACAGGAAGACCAGCGGCATGACGGCCAGCTGCGAGACCCCCAGATAGGACTCCAGTCCCTTCACCCGAGTCGCGATCATGATGCCGAAGGCCGAGAGGGTGAAGGCCGCCAGCGTCATCAGCGCGAGCAGCTCCAGCATCAGCAGCGGGTGGTACGGCACTCCCGCCAACCCGGCCAGCAGGAGGAGCACCGCCCCCTGGACGGCCGACAGCAGGGTGCCCGACAGCACCTTGCCGGCCACGATGGACGTCCGGCTCACGGGTGCGACGAGCATCTCGCGCAGGAAGCCGAACTCGCGGTCCCACACCACCGAGGAAGCCGAGGAGATCGACGTGACGATCACGGTCATCGCGACGACACCGGGGAAGATCGCGGTCTCCAGCCTGATCCCGCCCGCGCCGGCGGGCATCAGCCCGCCGAACCCGCCCCCGACGACGAACAACCACAGGACCGCCTGCAGGAACATGGCCACGGCCCGCGACACGTCGTGTGCGAAGCGGATCAGGTCCCGCTGGAGCACCACCCTGATCACCCGCAGGCTCTGCCCCGCCCCGCGCCGGGAGTCAGGCGCCTCGACGACCGTCCGCACCGCCACAGCTCACCGTCCCACCGGGGCATCCGGCGCCCCGTAGCCGTCCCGCCGGGAAATTCGTCACGCTTTCGGATGACGGGCGTTCCCATAGGGCGGGCGACGGCCCCGCACTGTCAAATCACCGGCCATTTCCGTCCCGCTGGCGAGACGCGGCCGGCGGGCGGCCGGCGGCCGGTCGCTCTTGAATTGACGACGACGGTCCGCGTAGGTTCGCCAACGAGTGAAATGGACGGCGCATTGCCACCGGGCGGCCATTCGGCGATTGCCGTGCCACCGGAACTTCAGGCCGGCGGAGCGATAAAGACTACAGGCTCGCCGCCTTTCTCATGCCACCTGGGAGAACCGGCCGGCGGCCGGTGCCGTCCCGGGTAATCCCTCGCGAAAAGAGAAGGGAGGTGTGAACATGGATCTGTCCAACATTCTTGAGCTCCAGGAGCTCGAGGTGGCCCCCGAGTACGCCGAGCTGCCTGGGAGCAACAACAGCACGATCACCTGCTGATGATTGACGGTGCGGGGGATCGGCGACGGTCCCCCGCATCCGTCCGCCGGGTGGGCCCGGCGGAATCAACGGACAGAGGGACGATGCAGCACACACATCTCGGCCGGACGGCGCTGGAGGTAAGCCGTCTCTGCCTGGGCACGTTGAACCTCGGCATCAACATGACCAGGGCGGAGAGCTTCCGGCTCCTCGACGAGGCACTGGCCCGGGAGCTGAACTTCGTCGACACCGCCAATCACTACGGCTGGCAGGTCCACCGCGGGATGACCGAGGAGCTCATCGGTGAGTGGTTCGCCCAGGGCGGCGGGCGGCGCGGCAAGGTCGTGCTGGCCACCAAGGTCTTCAATCCCATGAGCGACTGGCCCAACGACCGCGGCCTGTCCGCCCGCCACATCGTGGCCGCCTGCGACGACTCCCTGCGCCGGCTGCGTACCGACTGGATCGACCTCTACCAGATGCACCACGTCGACCGGCACGCCTCCTGGGAGGAGGTGTGGCAGGCGATGGAGCTGCTCATCCAGCAGGGCAAGGTGCGCTACGTGGGCTCGTCCAACTTCGCGGGCTGGCACGTCGCGGCGGGCCAGGAGGCGGCCAGGAGGCGCAACCTCGTCGGCCTGGTGTCGGAGCAGTGCATCTACAACCTGATCACCAGGCACGTGGAGATGGAGCTCATCCCGGCGGCGGTCTCCTACGGGCTCGGGCTGCTGGCCTGGTCGCCGCTGCACGGCGGCCTCCTCGGCGGCGCGCTGCGCAAGCTGGAGGAGGGCACCGCCGTCAAGACGGCCAGGGGCCGGGCGATCGTCGCGCTGGACAAGCACGGTGAGACCGTCGCCGCGTACGAGAAGTTCTGCCGTGAGATCGGCATGGAGCCGGCGATCGTCGCCCTGGCCTGGGTGCTGTCGCGGCCCGGCGTCACCTCGGCGGTGATCGGACCGCGCACGCTCGCGCATCTCGACGACGCCGTGGAGTCCCTGGAGCTGCGGCTCGCCGACGACGTCCTGGAGGAGCTGGAGAGGATGTTCCCGCCGATCGGCAACGGCGGTCCGGCGCCCGAGGCGTGGGCCTGGTGACCGGCCCGGCCCGCCGCGCGGAGGCCGGCCCGTGCGCGTCCTGATCGCCACCGTCGCCGAGCGCACCAACTTCCTCGGCATGGTCCCGCTGGCCTGGGCCCTGCGCACCGCCGGGCACGAGGTGCGGGTGGCCAGCCAGCCACGGCTGACGGACGTCGTGGCCGACACGGGCCTGACCATGGTCCCGGTCGGCCGCGACCACGACTTCTGGCGCGTCATGCGCACCCACCGGTTCTTCGACCCGCTGCGCGACAGCGTGCCCCCGTTCGACCTGGCGGGGCTGCCCGACGACGAGATCGCCTGGGAGCCGCTGCAGCGCGGCTACCGGCAGGTCGTGCCCTGGTGGTGGCGGATGGTCAACGAGCCGATGCTCGACGACCTCACCGCCCTGTGCCGCGCGTGGCGGCCCGACCTGGTCATCTGGGAGCCCAGCACGTTCGCGGCCGCGGTGGCGGCCAAGGCGTGCGGCGCCGTGCACGCCCGGTTCCTGTGGGGGGTGGACGTCTTCGCCCGCGTCCGGCACCGCTACCTGCGGCTGCTGGAGGCGCGGCCGGGAGGCGACGGCGAGGACGTGCTCGCCCGCTGGCTGCGCGCCTGCGCGGCCCGCCACGGCGAGACCTTCTCCGAGGACCTGACCAGCGGCCACTTCACCCTCGACTGCCTGCCCGACGAGATGCGCCTGCCCGGCACCGGCGTGGAGTACGTGCCCGTGCGGTACATCCCCTACAACGGCCGCGCCGTGGTGCCGGCGTGGCTGCGCCGGCCGCCCGAGCGGCGGCGGATCTGCCTGACGCTGGGGACGTCGGCGACCGAGCGGCAGGGCGGCTACGTGCTGTCCGTGCGGGACCTGCTGGAAGCGCTGGACGGCCTCGACGCCGAGATCGTCGTCACGCTGCCCGAGGAGGAGCAGCGCCGCCTGCCGCGGGTGCCCGGCAACACGCGCCTGGTCTCGTACGTGCCGCTGCACGCGCTGGTGCCCACCTGCTCGGCGGTGATCGACCACGGGGGCGCGGGCACCGTGCTCACCACCCTGCACCACGGGGTGCCGCAGCTCATCATCCCCCGGCCGACGTTCGACGAGCCGCTGACGGCCCGGCAGGTGACCCGCGAGGGCGCGGCCCGCTCCATCCCCAGCGGCCGTGCGACGGGCGAGCGGGTGCGGGCCGAGCTGGAGGCGCTGCTGGCCGACGAGGAGGTCCGGCTGGGCACCGAGCGCCTGCGCCGGCGACTGCTGGACCTCCCGGCCCCCAACGACGTGGTCGGCGTGCTGGAGCAGCTCGCCGCCCGCCGGCGCCCCACCGGCTAGCGACGGGTCCGGCGGGCGAAGGTCACCAGCGCGTCGGCCGGGCGGCCAGCGAGGCGGCCCAGGGCGGCAGCGGGCGAAGCAGCATCGTGACGAAGCCCATCACCTCGCGGTAACCCCGCCACCAGGCCTCGCGGTAGTCGGCCGCGTACCTGAGGATCTCCCTGCCGTCGTGGCCCCCGGCCGTCACGCCCCACCGGGTCAGGCCGCTGACGCAGGCCCACAGGAAGTCGTCCCACTCCTGCACCGTGCTGACATGGCCGTGGACGGGCAGCCAGCCGGCGGCGGCCACCCGTTCGACGGTCGTGGGCAGGTCGGTGAACGCCTGCCGGGGCAGCTCCAGCGCCTTCAGCGCGGCCTCGGGCGGCTCGCGCTCCCAGAAGGGCTCGCCGATGAGGACGAGCCCGTCCGGCCTGACCAGCCGCCGCAGGCACGCCAGGTTGTCGCGCAGCCCGCCGAAGGCGTCCGACAGCCCCACGCACAGCACCAGGTCGTACCTCTCCCCCGGCGCGAACCGCAGCGCGTCGGCGGCCTCGAACGTGGCGCGGCCGTTCAGCCCCCGCCCGCCGGCCGCGGCGGCTGCCGCCTCGACGTGGGAGGCGCAGGCGTCGATGCCGTGCCCGGTGGCCTCCGGGTGGAGCTCCAGGGCGCGCAGCAGCCACGCGCCCAGGCCGCAGCCGACGTCCAGCACCCGCGCCCCGGGCTCCAGCCGGGCCAGCCTCAGCACGCGGTCGACGGACCCGTCGGACAGCGGAGCGATCACCGGGTGGGTGTCGCGGAGCAGGTTCCAGGTGGCCTCGGTGTCGATGTCGTCGTACGTCACGGCCCGGCGGTCGTCGTCCACGGCCCGGCGGTCGCCGTTCACGGCCTGGCTGTCGCCGTCCACGGCCCGGCTGTCGCCGTTCACAGCCCGGCCTCCCCCGCCTCGCCGAGGTCGTCCTCCAGCACCCACTGTCCGGCGGCCCGCGTCATCAGGTCGCGGGCGGCGCGCACCTCGGCCGCGAGCGGCCGGTCGTGGTCCAGAGGCGGGGAGAGCTCGCCCAGCTCCGCCCAGGGCGCCCCGGTCTCCCCGAGGTCGCGGCCCGCGAGCGCGGCGTACTGGGCAGCCCCGACGGCCAGCGACCCGCAGACGAGCCAGGCCAGCTCCACGGCCTCGGCCACGCCGTTGGCCCCGTTGAGCGCCATCGGCACGTGGTCCTGGTTGGTGCCGTTCGTGGGCAGGGCCGTGAGCGAGGCCGGGTAGACGAGCTGGCGGATGCGGGAGACGAACGACGTCGCGCTGATCTGCACACCCGCCAGGCCGCTGCCGCTGCCGGGCCTGGGCGTGAGCATCGGGGGCAGCCCGCCGTTGGTCGTCGGCGCGCACAGCAGGGCGAGCTGGCGTTCGGCCAGGAAGGCGACCTGCTGCAGGCACAGCCCGAGCTGGTCGGAGCAGAGACCGACGGGCATGGCGTGGAAGTTGCCGCCGTGCAGGATCTCGCCCTCGTAGCAGATGGGGTTGTCCGTGCAGCCCATGGCCTCGCGGACGAGCACGTCCTCGGCCGACCGGAGCTGGTCCAGCACCGCGCCGAGGACCTGCGGCGCGCACCGGAGGCTGTAGGGCTCCTGCAGCGGGCGCGAGGTGTCCCGCGTGAAGCCGGCCGGCAGCTCGGCGCGCACCCAGCGGGCGACGGTGAGCTGACCCGGCTGCCCGCGCACGTGCCCGAGGCCCGCGTGGTAGGCCTCCGCGTTGGCCCCCAGCAGGCGCACGATCCGGCCGGTCAGCGCGGCCACCGCGCGGGTCAGCAGGGTGATGGCGTGGTGGTTGACGATGCTCACCGCCAGGCCCACGCTCGTGCCGTTCACGAAGGCGAGCGCCTCGCGGGCGGGCCATTCGACGGGCGGCGCGCCGAGCCCGGCCAGCGCCTCCGCCGCGGGGCGCGCGGACCAGCGGCCGCCCACGTCGCGCACCCACGCCTCGCCCTGCCCGGCGTAGGCGAGCGCGGCCTGGGCCAGCGTCTGCAGGTCGCCGCTGGCGCTCACCGTGCCGTGGCGCGGGATCGCCGGGGTGAACCCGCGGTTCCACAGGTCGGCGAGCACCTGCCAGAACTCGGGGCTCACCGCCGAGTGCCCCCGGCGCATGCTCCGCAGCCGCAGCCAGACCACCAGGCGGCAGACCTCGGGCGAGAGCGGCTCGCCCTGCGCGGTCCCGAGGTGCGCGATCAGGCCGCCGCCCTGCTCGACGGAGGACTCGGACGCGGCGAAGTCCACGAGCGCGCCGAACCCCTGGGTTATCCCGTAGACCTTCTCCTTGGCGGCGATCGCCGTGCTGAGCACCTCGACGCTGGCCCGCATGCGGTCGACGTCGTCCGCGTCGCACTTGTCCAGCACCGCCTCCCACCCGGCGCTGCGCAGGATGTCGGCGAGCCCGCTGTTGCGCCGCCGCTCGGCAAAGACTGTCACGTGTCACTCCATGGGGGTTGGTCCGGCTCGCGCCGCCGGAACGTCTCGCCGGCGGGACGCCCTCCGTCGGGCCACCGGCTCGCTCAGGAGCCGACCGGTTCGAACAGCTCCCGTTTCAGGGGCTCCCACCAGCTCCGGTGCTCGGCGTACCACCGGACCGTGCTTCGCAGGCCGTCGGGGAAAGGCACCTCGGCCCGGTACCCCAGCTCGGTCCCGATCTTCGCGCTGTCGAGGGAGTAGCGCCGGTCGTGGCCCTTGCGGTCGTCGACGAAGCGCACCGCGGACCAGTCGGCTCCGCAGATCTCCAGGAGGTGGCGGGTGGTGTCGAGGTTGGTCAGCTCCGTGCCGCTGCCGATGTTGTACACCTCGCCCGGACGGCCCCGCTCCGCGACGAGGGCGACGCCACGGCAGTGGTCGTCGACGTGGGTCCACTCCCGCACATTGCGCCCGTCACCGTAGACGGGAAGCTTCTCACCGTCCAGCAGGCCGGTGATGAACAGCGGGATGAGCTTCTCGGGGAACTGGTAGGGCCCGTAGTTGTTGGAGCACCTGGTGACGCAGACCGGGAGCCCGTGGGTGTGGAAGAACGCCAGCGCGAGCATGTCACCGGCGGCTTTCGAGGCCGAGTACGGCGAGCTGGGCCGCAGCGGCTCGTCCTCCCCCCACGAGCCCGTGTCGATGGATCCGTACACCTCGTCCGTCGACACCACGACGACCTTGTCGACCCCATGGCGCAGCCCCGCCTCCAGCACGACGTGCGTCCCCAGGACGTTCGTCGTCACGAAGGCGGAACCGTCACGGATCGACCGGTCGACGTGCGTCTCGGCGGCGCAGTGCACCACCGTGGTCACGTCCTTCATCAGGCCGTCGACCATGTCCGGGTCGCAGACGTCGCCGTGCGCGAAGGTCAGGCGCGGGTCGTCCGCCACCGGGTCGAGGCTCTGCCTGGTCCCGGCGTAGGTCAGCTTGTCGAGCACGACGATGTCGGCGCCGGCGAACGCCGGATAGGCTCCCGACAGGGCCCGGCGGACGAAGTTCGACCCTATGAACCCGGCACCGCCGGTCACCAAGACGCGCATATGGATTCACCTCTGCCGGGAGTCGCTCCATGAGCGGGCCACGTCCATGACATATCTGCCATATTCCGAATGCCTCATCTCAAGGCCCCTTTTATAACACGTCTCCGCGTCCACAAAACCCATTCTGAGCGCCGTCTCCTCGATGCAGGCTATCCGCCGGCCATTGCTCCGCTGGGCCTCACGGACATACTCCGCCGCCGCCAGGAGCGAGTCGCAGGTCCCGGTGTCGCACCATTGGTATTCGCTGCCCATCGAGACCAGTGACGCTTTTCCCTCGGCCAGGTAGACCCGGTTGACGTCGGTGATCTCCAGCTCGCCGCGCGCCGACGGGCGCACCTCCTTGGCGATGTCGACGACCTCCTTGTTGTAGAGGTACAGGCCGGTGACGGCGTGGCGCGAGCGGGGCCGCGCGGGCTTCTCCTCCAGCGACAGCAGGTTGCCCCGCTCGTCCAGCTCGCCCACGGCGTAGCGCCGCGGGTCGTCGACCTCGTAGCCGAACAGCACGCAGCCGTCCACCCTCCGGCGCGCGTCCGCCAGGAGTCCGGGCAGGTCAGGGCCGTCGAAGAGGTTGTCGCCGAGGATGAGGGCGCACTCCTCGCCGTCCACGAAGCGCTCGCCCACCAGGAACGCGTCGGCGATGCCGCGCGGCTCCGGCTGCTCGGCGTAGGAGATGTCGAGGCCCAGCGCCGAGCCGTCCCCCAGCAGGACGCGCAGCGCGGGCACGGTGGCGGGGGTCGAGACGACGAGGACGTCCCTGATTCCCGCCAGCATGAGAACCGACAACGGATAGTAGACCATGGGCTTGTCGTAAACCGGTAACAATTGCTTGGACATCGGCAGGGTGACAGGATGCAGCCGCGTTCCGCTGCCGCCCGCGAGAACGATTCCCTTCATATTTCCTCCCGCACTGGCCGGTCTTTTTCCGATGCTAGGCAGCGGGCTCCCGCGCTCAACCCCTACCGGCCCCCTGAAAGGCCGGCCACGTCCCTTTCCGAAAGGAGCATCCGGATGCGCGTCGTCATCGCGACGCAGGCGGAGAGGTCGCATTTCTTCAGCCTCGTGACGCTCGCCTGGGCGCTGCGCACGGCCGGGCACGAGGTCCGGGTCGCCAGCCAGCCCGAACTGGTGGACGCCATCGCCGGCAGCGGCCTGACCGCGGTGCCCGTCGGCCACGACCACCGGTTCCGGCAGGTCATGAAACGCGTCGTGGACGCGCGGTGGCCGCGCTTCGACATGACGGTGAACGCCTCGGCCGGGGTGTCGTGGGAGTACGTGCGCGACGGGTTCCGGCGGCTGGTGCCGTGGTGGTGGAAGGTGGTCAACGAGCCGCTGGTGGGTGACCTGGTGGCGTTCTGCCGGGAGTGGCGGCCGGATCTGGTGGTGTGGGAGCCGACCACGTTCGCCGCTCCGGTGGCGGCGCGGGCGTGCGGGGCCGCGCACGTCCGCCTCCTGTGGAGCGTGGATCTGTTCGCGCGGATGCGGGGGTTGTTCCTGGAGCTGATGGCGGGCCGGCCGGCCGGGGAGCGGGAGGACGTGCTGGCCGACTGGCTGGGCGGGCATCTGGGCCGGTTCGGCGAGCGG
>NZ_KZ559473.1:227686-359885 GCF_002850745.1 Nonomuraea indica | reverse complement strand
CCACGTTCGCCGCTCCGGTGGCGGCGCGGGCGTGCGGGGCCGCGCACGTCCGCCTCCTGTGGAGCGTGGATCTGTTCGCGCGGATGCGGGGGTTGTTCCTGGAGCTGATGGCGGGCCGGCCGGCCGGGGAGCGGGAGGACGTGCTGGCCGACTGGCTGGGCGGGCATCTGGGCCGGTTCGGCGAGCGGTTCGCCGAGGACGTGGTGTGCGGGCAGTCCACGATCGACTACCTGCCGGCGTCACTACGCCTGCAGCCGGACGGGCCGGGCACGAGCGGGGTGGGCACGAGCGGGGTGGGCACGAGCGGGGTGGGCACGAGCGGGGGGGGCACGAGCGGGGTGGGCACGAGCGGGGGGGGCACGAGCGGGGTGGGCACGAGCGGGGGGGGCACGAGCGGGGTGGGCACGAGCGGGGGGGGCACGAGCGGGGTGGGCACGAGCGGGGGGGGCACGAGCGGGGTGGGCACGAGCGGGGGGGGCACGAGCGGGGTGGGCACGAGCGGGGTGGGCACGAGCGGGGTGGGCACGAGCGGGGTGGGCACGGGTGCGGTGGGCACGGGTGCGGTGGAGTACGTGCCGATGCGGTACGTGCCCTACAACGGCCGCGCCGTGGTGCCGGGCTGGCTGCGGGTCCCGCCGCGACGGCCCCGGGTCGCCCTCACCCTCGGCAGCTCGTGGACCACGCGCCTCGGCCGGTACGCCGTCCCGGTCCAGGACATCCTGGACGCCCTGTCCGGGCTGGACGTCGAGGTCGTCGCCACCCTCTCGGCCAAACAGCAGGCCGAGCTGACGCGGGTGCCGGGCAACACCCGGCTGGCCGAGTACGTGCCGCTGCACGCGCTCGCGCCGACGTGCCAGGTGGTCATCAACCAGGGTGGTCCCGGCACCGTCTGCACCACCGCCGCGTACGGCGTGCCGCAGCTCGTCCTCCACTACGACTGGTTCGACGAGCCGCTGCTCGCGCGCGGGCTCGTCCGGGCCGGGGCCGGCGCGGCCGTCCCCAGCGGCGAGGTGACCGCGGCCGGCGTGCGCGAGCAGGTCGTACGGCTGCTGGGCGACCCGTCCTTCGCCGAGGGCGCCGGCCGGCTGCGCGCGGAGATGGCCGCCATGCCGGCTCCGAACGACATCGTCCCCCGGCTGGAGAAGCTCACCGAGGAGCACCGGCGGGCGTCCGGCTCCGGCGCTCCTCGGTGAGCCGTTCCAGCTCCGGCACCACCTCGTTCGGGCTGGGCATGGCCAGCGCCTCCGCGCGCAGCCGCCGGGCCGCCTCGGCGAAGGAGGGGCCGGCCAGCAGCCGTTCGAGGCCGGCGCGCACGTGCGCGGCGGTCGTCTCGCCCTCGGCCAGCGCGAGCCCGGCGCCCTGACGGGCGACGGCCCGGGCGAGCAGAGGCTGGTCGAGCGGGTTGGGCAGCATGAGTTGCGGCACGCCGCAGGCCGTCAGCGTGGCCAGGGTTCCCCACCCGCCGTGGTGCACGACGGCGGCGCAGGTCGGCGCGAGCGCGTGCAGCGGCGCGTAGCCGACCAGACGGACGTCGGCCGGGACCCTCGTCAGCTCGGCCTGCTGCTTGGCCGAGAGGGTGGCGACGACTTCGACGTCCAGCCCGGACAGGGCGTCAAGCAGGGCCTGGCCCGTCCCCATGCGCTCGTCCTGCCGGCTCGCGGCCGAGATCCCCATGGTCAGCGCCACGCGCGGGCGCTCCGGTGGCCGTCGCAGCCAGTCCGGGACCACCGAACGGCCGTTGTAGGGCACGTACCGCATCGGCACGCGCGGGACGTCCGCGCCGAAGCCCGGCCGCAGCGAGCCGGGAACGCAGTCGACGGTGAGCTGGCCGCAGGCCAGGTCCTCGGAGAACCGCTCGCCGTACCGGGCCAGGCGCCCGCCCAGCCACTCCGCCAGCGGGTCCTCCCGCGTCTCCGGCGGCTGCTCGTCCCGCAGCCGCAGGAAGTGGCCCCGCATGAGCGCGAACTTGTCGGCGCCCCACACCAGCCGGGCGTGCGCGGCGCCGGTCACCTTGGCCGCGACGGCTCCCGCGAAGGTCACCGGCCCCCAGATCACCAGGTCCGGCCGCCACTCACGGCAGTAGGCGACCAGGTCGTCGATCATGGGGTCGTTGACCATCCGCCACCACCAGGGCACCACCTGGCGGTAGCCGTCCCTGACGTACTCCCAGGTGATCTCCTCGGCCGGGCGGCCTGCCCGGCCGAAGAGCGGCGCCCGCTCCCCCAGCCCGTCGACCACCTGGTACGCGTTCATCACCCGCCAGAGATCGTGGTCCCTGCCCACGGGCACCGCGGTCAGGCCGCTCCCGGCCACGGCGTCGGCCAGCCGGGGCTGGCTGGCGACGCGCACCTCGTGGCCGGCGGTGCGCAGCGCCCATCCGACGGGCACCATGCCCTGCAGGTGGGCGTTCTCCGCGATGGTCGCGACGACGACGCGCATCGCGCCTCCCTTCGACTCGTGGGACTCGCCTCGCGGCGCCCCGACCCGCGACTCCCCGACGCACAAGACCCGGCCCGCGACGCCCTGCGTGGGGCCCGACTCGCGACGCCCGACTCGCGACGCCCGGCTCGCGACGCCCGGCGTGGGCCCCGACTCGCGACGCCCTGCGTGGGGCCCGGTTCACGAGGCCCGGCTCGCGAGGCCCGGTGGGGCGGGCGGTCACGCGCGCGGGGTCCGGGAGTGCAGCCTCTCGGCCAGCCCTGCCCTGCCGTTGACGTCGAGCTTCCGGTAGATGCGGGTGAGGTGCTGCTCCACGGTGCTCACCGTGACACCGAGCGACTCGGCGATCTCCCGGTTCAGGTATCCCTCGGCGGCCAGGGACGCCACCCGGTGCTCGGCGTCGCTGAGCAGCGGGCTGGTCTCGTAGGCCGTCTCAGGAGGGTACGGGGTGACGTCGCCGTCGCGGGACACCTCGCTGAGCGCCAGCGCCCGCCGCAGCGGTTCGGCCCGGCACTCGGTGGCCAGGCGCAGCGCCCGCCGCCGCGCCTGGCGGGCCCGTGCCCGCCCGCCCAGCGCCTGGTGGGCGTGGCCGAGGTCGGCCAGCACACGGGCCGTGCCCAGGCGGTCGCCGCAGCCCTCCAGCAGCGTGAGCGCCTCCGTCAGCAGCGGCACCCGCTCCGCCGGGTCCCCCAGCGCCGCCAGCAGCCGCAGCGCCGTGCCCCGTACGCGGGCCGAGGCCGCCGCCGGCTCCCGGAGCTGCTCCTCCAGGAGTTCGAGGCAGCGGTCGCGGCGGCCGATCCGCAGCTGCGCCTCGGCAGCCCCGAGCCGCCACCTCGGGAACACCGGCAGGTCGGTCCCCCACCTGCTCATCAGCTCGCCGCAGGCCAGGAAGTCGTCGAGGGCGGCGTGCGGCCTGCCCGTCGCCAGGTGGTAGTGGCCGCGCGCGTCCAGGTAGTGCAGCCCGAACCGCGTCAGGAACAGGGCCTCCGGGACGGGCCGGCCGAGGTGGTGCGCGGCCAGGTCGTAGCTGCCCATGCCGGTCGCCGCCTGGACGAGCGTGGCCACCGGCATGCCGACGGCCACACCCCAGCTCCGCGGCGGCAGACGGCTGATCGCCCAGCTCGCGTGCCGCTTCGCCAGGGGCAGCCGGCCCTGGCGGACCGCGATCTCCGCCCGCAGCGCGGTCAGCAGGGCGCGCCACGTCGGCGCCCGCCGCCTCGCCGCCTCCTCGATCGCGCGGTCGCACCACACGGCCGCCCGGTCGGCGGCGTCGGAGCACATCAGCGCCAGCAGCGCCGCCTCCACCGCCGGAAGCGTCTCGTCGTCGAGGCGCGCCCCGCGCAACACCCTCTCCGCCTCGGCCACCGCCTCCCCCCGCGCGGCGACGGAGACGACGCGACCGGGCGCCACCACGGCAGAGGCGACCAGGCCGGACCCCGCCCCGGCACGACCGGCGGGGCCGGAACCCGCCACCGCACGACCGACGGAGCCGGAACCCACCCCGGCACCGCCATCCAGGCGGGAACCCGCGCCGGCAGGACCGATGAGGTCGGAATCCGCCGTGGCAGGGTCGGCGGGGCCGGGGGACGCCATGGCAGGGGAGCTCGCGTCCGGCGCTGGTTCGGCCGGTGGGAGGCCGGCCAGCAGTGAGGGGCACACGTTCGACAGCCACTCACGCGTCGCCGTCAGGCCGGACTCGCCGGCCTGGTCGGCGAGCGAGGCCAGCGTCTGCCCCGCCTCGTGCAGCCGCCCGTGCCACAGCAGGGCGCGCACCACGTCGCCCGCCTCGCGCCAGGGGAGGCTGCCCTCGCGAAGCGCCGCGGCCAGCATCGTCAGGTGCCGGTCGGCGGTGGCGGGATTGAGCCGCCACCCGGCCCGGGCCAGCATGAGCGTCGTCTCCGCCCGTTGCGCGTCGTCGGCGCAGGCCCGTACCGCCAGGTTGAGGCAGTCGACGGCGAACTCCGCCTCGTCGTCCAGCAGCGCCTGCGCCGCCGCCTCCTGGAGCAGCGGGACCACCCACGGGTCCGGCGCGTGCAGGGCCGCCACCAGGTGCCTGGCGATCGCGGTGCGGGATCCTCCATGGTCGCGCAGCAGCTTGGCGGCCCGCCGGTGCATGGCCGCGCGTTCCCGCGGGTCCATGTCGCCGAGTACGGCCCGGCGCGCCTCCTGGTCGCGGAACCGTCCGGCGCGCAGGACGCCGATCCGGTCGAGTTCGTCCAGCGCCAGGCCGGCCGAGGCCGGGTCGATGCCGAGCAGCCGGTGGAGATGGTCCGGGCCGTCCTCGTCGAGGACCGCGACCGCCCGGCCGGCCCACAACCCTGTGGGCCGGCCTCGGTGCAGGCAGGCGAGCACCGCCCCGGCATAGGCATCCACCCTCGGCCGGTCACCGTCCCGGTCACCGAACCGGTCGTCGCACGGGTCACGGCGCCCGGCTCGATCGCCGGACCGATCACCGGACCGATCACCGGACCGGTCGCCGGGCCGATCACCGGACCGATCACCGGGCCGGTCGCCGGGCGCGTCACGGCCGGTGGCGCGGGCTGTCCGGACGTCCTCGGCGAAGGCGCGCACCAGCGCCGGATTGCCGCCGGTCAGCTCCCAGCACGCCGCCACCAGCCCGTCACCGGCGTCCGCCACGTGCCGGCGGAGCAGGGACGCGACCCCGTCACGGGTCAGCGCGGAGAGCTCGACCCGGTGGCCGTGCGGGTGCCCGAGCAGCTCGATGTCGATGGCCTCCAGCAGCCGCCGGGGCCTGGCCGGTTCGGCCAGCGCGATGACGACGCGTGTCCGCTCCACCCGGCGGGCGACGTACAGCAGGCTCTGCAGCGACGCCGCGTCCCCGTGGTGCGCGTCGTCCACGGTGATCAGGATCGGCCGGCGCCCGGCCAGGCGGGCGATCGCCGACCACAGCCGGCGCAGCAGCCGGGACTGCGCCGGCGAGCCGAGGACGGGCAGGGTCCACGTCAGGGACAGGGCCTCGTCCATCAGGGCCGGCAGCGGGCCGAGCAGGTCGCCGTCCGGCCCGGCCGGGGCGGGGAAGAGCTGGCCGAGCAGCCCCATCGGCAGCATGTTCTCGGCCCGCGACCCGAGGGCGCCCAGGGTCAGGAAGCCGGCCGCCCGTGCCCGCGCCGCCCACTCGCGCAGCAGCGCGGTCTTGCCGCTGCCGGCGAAGCCTCTGATCGAGACCAGGCCGCCCCTGCCGGCCCGGCAGCCGGCGAGCACCGACTCCAGCCGGGCGAGGGCGTCATCGCGTTCGGTGAGATCGGTCATCGTGGTGCGTCAGCCCTTCGGACGGCACAATAACGCCGAGGCCCCGTCACCGCACGGGCGCGTTTCGCCCGGACGCCGTCCGACGGGGTCGCCCATTATCACCCGTGGCGCCGCATGTTTCTGTCCCGCCAGCGGGACGCCGACGGGATTCATTACTCGGCGCGGCGCGAGCACGGCTTTGTATTACTCCGCGGCGACATGTTCTCATCTCGTACGGCGAGGCCCGCACCGCGGGCTTCGCAGGTGCATTTCCGGTTGAAAGGCGGTTCGCGGCAGTGGAGATCATCGGGAACGGCTTCCTGGCGAAACACCTGCGTCCGCTCGGCCACCGGCACCCCGGGGTGACCGTGCTGGCCGCCGGCGTGCCCCGCCAGGACCTGCCGGAGTCCGAGCACGCTCGCGAGGTGGCGCTGGTCGAGCAGGCGATCCGCGACTGCCGCAAGCAGGACCACAAGCTGGTCTTCTTCTCGACCGCCAGCATCTACGGCGGCGGCCGCGACTGCCGGGGGCGCGAGGACCAGCCGATGGCCCCGCTGACCCAGTATGGCCGGCACAAGCTGGGGCTGGAGGCGCTCATCCGTGACTCCGGCGTCCGCCACCTGACCCTGCGGCTGTGCTACATGCTGGGCCCGTACGCGCCGCCGTTCAGGCTGATCCCGTCGCTGATCACGCAGATCCTGTCGGGGTCGGTGCGGGTCTACCAGGGCGCCTACCGTGACCTGCTGCACGTGTCCGACGCCGTGATGATCATCGACAGGCTCCTGGAGACCGGGATCGAGCAGGAGATCGTGAACGTCGCCTCGGGCGACTGCGTGCGCGTCGAGCTGATCGTGGACCATATCGAGAAGCGGCTCGACGTGAGCGCCGAAAGAGATTTCGCCGGGCTCGGGACGGCCCACTGCCTCTCCGTGGAGAAGCTCCACGGAATTATTCCGGAGCTGGCCGGCATGAACTTCGGGCCGGGCTATTACCAGCTCGCCATCGATCGGTATCTTCGGGAATCCGGGCACCTGCCGGGTGACGCCTGAAAATCCCGGTCCCGTTGAATCAGAGTTCGAATCAACAAGGGGCGGCGAACCATGCTCATTCCCCATGTCATGACGCGGCGCACGTCGCTCGTCCCGGTCGACCCGGTGGTCGCCGGGCCGGAGGTGCGGCGGGTCCTCGATCGCGAGGGGCTCGGCCGGTTGCCCGACCTGGACGCCTTCCTGGCCACCAGCACGGACGATCCGGCGCAGACGGCCGCCCAGTTCTTCATCGTCCGGGCCGGCACCGAGGACAAGGTCGGCTTCGCCTCGATGACGCATCTCGACACGGAGCTCGGCCAGGTGCGCGTCGACGTGGTCACCGACCCGCTGAGGACCGAGTTCGGCATCAGCCTGGAGGCGACGATGCTCGTGGTGAACCACGCGTTCGCCACCTGGGCCATCGGCAAGATCTACTTCTGTGCCACGCCACGGAACTTCGACACCCTGGCCGCCTTCCCCGCCATGATCACAGAGGAGGCGGAGCCTCCCGCTCAGCTGCGCGATCTCGGTACGGCCCACAGCCTGCGGGTGCTGTCGATCCACCGCGACCGGTGGGAGAAGTACGGCACCAGGTTCCTCGACCGCCTGGTGAAGAGCCCGGTCGGCCGTTGACGGCCCGGCGACGAGAAGCGAAGACCTGACGAAGGGGACATGAGGGAGATGCTCGAGATCGAGCGGAACGAACTGATCACGCAGATCAAGGTCCAGGCGATGACGATCCTGATGTTCACCTCCAGCGAGCCCGAGTTCGAGCTGCCCGAGCCCAGCAAGATGGACGACCTCGACTCGTTCTCGGTCGTGCAGCTCATCCTCACGCTGGAGGACATCTACGACGTGCGCCTGCTGGAGGACATGCAGCAGTTCGAGGGCAAGACCTTTGACGACCTGGCCGACTTCGTCGCGCTGCGCATCTCCCAGGACGGCCAGGCCGTTCCCCCCGCCTGATCCGGCGGCGCACCCGCCCGCGGACGCCCCGCGGGCACACCGATCACGAAGGCGTGACATGAACCGACACATCACCCGTGCGACGAGATTCGGGGGCTGACATGCGCTTCCTGCCGGACTGGGAGAGCATCACGGTGTCCGTCATCGGTCTGGGCTACGTCGGGTCGTGCGTGGCCGCGACCCTGACCGACCAGGGCATCCGCGTGGTCGGCGTGGACAACGACGAGACCCTGGTCGCGGAGCTGGCCGCCGGGCACTGCCGGTTCCGCGAACCGGGCCTGCCCGACCTGCTCGCCCGCGGAATCGCCTCCTCCCTCCTGAGCGTCACGACCGACTACGACGCCGTGTCCTCGACCGACATCGTCATCGTGGCGGTCGGCACCCCGGTACGGCCCGACGGCACCCTGGTGGACACCCAGCTCCGCGGCGCCTGCGAGGAGCTGGCCCGGCGGATCAGGCCCGGCCAGCTCGTGGTCTTCAAGAGCACCGTCCCCGTGGGCACCACACGCGGGCTCGTGGCGCCGCTGCTGCAGGGCTCCGGGCTGTCCTGCGGCGCCGACTTCGGCCTGGCCTTCTGCCCGGAACGCCTGTCCGAGGGCGTCGCGCTGAGCGAGTTGCGCCGCTTCCCCATCGTCATCGGCGGCTGGTGCCAGGACAGCGTCGACGCCGCCGCGGTGTTCTGGCAGAAGAGCATCGGGGTGGACGTGGTGCCCTGCGGGTCCATCGAGGCCGCGGAGCTGGTCAAGCTGACGAACAACTGGTGGGTCGACCACAACATCGCCCTGGCCAACGAGCTCGCCCAGGTCTGCGCCAGGTCCGGCGTCGACGTGCTGGAGGTCATCGCGGCGGCCAACTCCATCCCCAAGGGCGAGGGCAGCGTCAACGTCCTCCTGCCGAGCGTCGGGGTGGGCGGCTCGTGCCTGACCAAGGATCCGTGGATGCTGTGGCGCTCGGCCCGCGAGCTCGGCGTCGAGCTGCGCACGATCCCCGTCGCCCGGACGGTCAACGACTCCATGCCCGGGTTCACCGTGCGGCTCGTCGTCGAGGAACTGGCCAAGCTGGGCAAGAGCCCCGAGACGGCCACGGTCGCCGTGCTGGGGCTGGCGTTCAAGAACGACACCGGTGACCTGCGGGCCACCCCGGTCGCGCCGGTCGTGGCCGCGCTGCGGCAGGCGGGGGCACAGGTCAGGCTGTACGACCCGCTCGTGGAGGCCGGGGAGACCGAGAAGACCTTCGGGTCGGGCCAGGCGGAGTCCCTGGCCGAGGCGGTCCGTGACGCCGACTGCGTCGCCGTGCTGGCCAGGCACAAGGAGTTCGACGCCGTGGACTTCGCCGAGGTCCGCCGCGCCGCGGCCCCTTCGTGCGTCGTGGTGGACGGGCGGGCCTACTACTCGCGGGACATGATCGGCCGGCTTCGGGAGCTGGGCTTCGCCTACCGCGGGATCGGGCGCTAGGCGCGACGGGACACGGCCGCCCGACGCCGGCCGGGAAAGCCGAGGAGCAGATGTACCCAGCGGAGCTGGCGGAGAGCTACAACCGGGTCTACCTGGGCCGGGGCAAGGACTACGCGGGCGAGGCCGCCGACGCCGTCCGGTGGATCCGGCGCCACGCGCCCGGCGCCGCCTCGCTGCTCGACGTGGCCTGCGGCACCGGCAACCACCTGCGCTTCTACGCCGAGGCGTTCGACGAGGTGGCGGGCATGGACCTGTCGCAGGACATGCTGGCCGTGGCGAAGGAGTCGCTGCCCGGTGTGCCGCTGCACCTGGGCGACATCCGCGACTTCGACCTCGGCCGCACCTACGACGCCGTCTCCTGCCTGTTCGCCGTCGGCCACCTGCAGTCGGCCGAGGAACTCGACGCGGCCCTGGCACGGATGGCGGCGCACGTGGTCCGCGGCGGCGTGGTGGTGGTCGAGCCGTGGTGGTCCCCCGACACGTTCGACGCCCGGCACGTCTCCGCCGAGCTGTTCGACGACCGTCAGCCCGTACTGGCCCGCATGTCCCACTCGGTGCGCACCGGCCGCAGGGTCCGCACCGACGTGCACTGCATGGCCGCCCACCCGGAGGCCGGGGTGCGCCATTCGTCGCACAGCTTCGAGCTGACGCTGTTCACCCGGGAGGAGTACGAGGCGGCGTTCACGCGGTGCGGGCTGTCGCCCGTACACGTCGAGGGCTCGCCCTGGGACTGCGGGCTTCTCCTCGGCGTACGGGCCTGACCCGGCCCGTCACGAGACGGCGCGTCGCCGCGACGGACCTCCGTCGGCGGGGCGGGCGGCTCCGCCCCCGCGGTGAAGGGCCGTGAGCCGCTCCAGCTCCGCGACGACGTCGTTCGGCGCCGGCATGGCGGTCATCTCGTCCCTCAACCGCTCCGCTCCCCGGCGCAGGTCCGGTTCCCCGAGGAGCCGCAGCAGGTGGTCGCGGGTGGTCTCCTCCGTGACGTCGTCACTCGGGATCATCAGCGCCATGCCCTGGTCGGCGAGCCCCCGGGCGACCAGCCGGTCGTCGAGCAGCCGGCGCGGCAGGATGAGCTGCGGCACCCCGTGGACCGCCGCCGTGCACACGGTTCCCGGCCCGCCGTGGTCGATCACGGCGGAGCAGGTGGGCATCAGCGCGTGCAGCGGCACGAACGAGACCAGCCGGGTGTTGGGCGGCACGCTCGCCAGTTCGGCCCGCTGCCGCGGCGGCACGGTGGCGACGACCTCGACGTCGAGGTCGCCCAGCGCGTCCAGCAGTCCCTGCATGGAGACGGCGTAGCGGCCGAGCCGCTCGGTCGCCGACAGCCCCAGGCTGAGGCAGACCCGCGGCCGTTCGGGCGGCAGCCGCAGCCACTCGGGGACGACGGCCCGTCCGTTGTACGGGACGTACCGCATCGGGACGTAGTGCAGGCCGTCGGCCCGGCCCAGCGAGGCGGGCATGTGGGTGACGGTGAAGTGGCCCCGGGTCAGCTCCTCCTCGAACCGGCCGCCGAGGCGCTCGGCCTGCGCGCCGAGCCACCGGGCCAGCACGTCCTCCCGCCGACCCGGCGGCTGCTCGGCCAGCAGGCGCAGGAACCGCTCGCGCATCCACCCGAAGAGGTCCACGCTCCACAGCACCCGCGCGTGGGCGGCGCCCGAGGCCTGGGCCGCGACCGCCCCGGCGAACGTCCCCGGCTCCCAGAGCACCAGGTCGGGCTCCCAGCGCAGGCAGAAGTCGGTCAGGTCGTCGACCATCGGGCCGTTGACGGTACGCCACCACCACGACACCACCTCCCGGTATCCCCAGGTGAGGTCCTGCCACGTCAGGTCGTCCGGCCAGCTCTCCCCCATGTCGAAGAACCCCGACCCCTCCTCCTCGCCGAACCGCCGCGCCCACTCGCGGTGGCGGTACAGGGTGTGGTCGCGGCCCACGGGGACCACGGTGAGCCCCGTGTCGGCGACGGCGTCGGCCAGCTCGGGCTGGGTCGCCACCCGCACCTCGTGGCCGGCCGTGCGCAACGCCCAGCCCAACGGCACCATGCTGAGGAAATGCGTCTTCTCGGCGTAGGAGACCAGGAGCACCCGCATGTGTTTTCCTCCGCACGCGTGGAAAGGGAAAAAGCGCGGCGGACGGCTTCCCGCCGTTGTTCGGTGATACGCGGGGGGAAATGCCGAGCCGGTGCCCGCGCCGTCCCGCGGGCATGTCCGTGACGGTAGGCAGCGATGTCCTCGCACGCAACGCGGCAGCGTGGCGGGGCGATCCGGCGTCCCGCCGGCGAGACGGCGGCACCGGCCGGAACACCGTCGAAACGGCGGCACAACGGCGGAGAAAAAGCGACGGAATGGCGGGACAATCGCGGTCCCGTTCCCCGGCGGACGCCCCATCATTGACGGCCACCCGCCCCGAAACTAACGTGCCACGGGATGCGGAATTCAAGCGGGCGAGCAGTCGCGAACTGATTCGCCATGTCTGAGGGAAAGGCCGATGTCCTGTCGCGAGGGCCGCCACCACGTCGTCCGCGGGCGCCCCGGCGCCGTCACCAGCGGGAGCTCCAGGTGACGAAGCCCCGCCGCGTCCCCGAGCTGGGCGCGGAGCGCCTGCTGATCGTGGGCACGGGCGCCATCGCCGCGATGCACCTGCCGTCCTGGCTCACCTGGCTCACCACCTCCTACCCGGAACTCCAGGTACGGGTGGTCCTCACGCGCAGCGCGGAACGGTTCGTCAGCCGCGAGGCGCTCAGCGTGCTGATCAGGGGCGAGGTCAGCGCCGACCGCTGGCCGGACGAGCCCGGTCCCGAAGCGCTCCACGTGCGCCTCGCCGAATGGAGTGAAGCGGTCGCCGTCTACCCGGCCTGCCTGAACTACGTGTCCAGGCTGGCGCTGGGCCTGGCCGACACGCCCTCGCTGCTGGCCCTGCAGTGCACGGCCGCGCCGATCGGCGTCGCGCCCTCGCTGCCGCCGGGCGCGCTGGACAACCCCACCGTCCGCGCCCACCTCGACACGCTGGCCGAGCGGCCCAACGTGGTGGTGGCGCCCACCCTTCCCGCGATCAGCGCCACGACCCGGCGGGCGGACGCCGCGGGCGCGCCCCCGCTGTGGGCGCTGATCGACCTCATCGAACGGCTGCGCCGGAGCCTGGCGGCCGGCGCGGCGCCGCCCGCCGGCGTCGTGTGACACGCGGAGGCAGTGCTTGAACGACATGGTGCAGTACTACACACTGGCCGACCCGCTGTTCTACGAGGACGCCACCCGCTGGTCGGCCGGCGCCGGCCACCTGGGGCAGGCGGCCTTCGGCGTCTCCGCGCGGCCTGTCCCCGACGGCTGGACCCGCAGGCGGCGCACCGTCTGGGAGTCGCTCGAACCCGTGGGCCACACCTCGCCGGAGCAGGGCTGGAAGATCCACGTCTCGGCGACGCTGGAGAACGCCGACCGGCTCTGCACCGCCGTCTGGGACTACTGCGTCGAGCACGAGGTGCCGTTCAAGCACCTCATCGACCGCAACATGCTGCTGGTCTTCAACGCGAAGTACACCCCGCGCGGCACCAGCGGCAAGCTGATCACGGTCTATCCCCCGCCCGAGCGCTTCGCGGCCGTCGTCACCGACCTGGCGGAGCTGACCAGGGGCGAGCGGGGCCCGTACATCCTCAGTGATCTGCGCATCGGCGACGGCCCCGTGTACGTGCGGTTCGGCGGCTTCGTCCGGATGCGGTGCGTGGACGAGAACGGCCGGATCACGATGGGCATCCGGCGGCCGGACGGGGTGCTGGTCCCCGACCGGCGCACGCCCTCGTTCGCGCCACCCGACTGGGTGGAGATCCCCGAGGTGCTCCGGCCGCACC
The DNA here is from genome assembly GCF_002850745.1 of Nonomuraea indica. Taxonomy (GTDB): domain Bacteria; phylum Actinomycetota; class Actinomycetes; order Streptosporangiales; family Streptosporangiaceae; genus Nonomuraea; species Nonomuraea indica. Next base: position 346,911 of record NZ_KZ559473.1, on the reverse strand, counting down.
TGGAGGCGCGCCGGGCCGCCACCGCGCACGCCCCGCCGTACCGGGTGGAACGGGCGCTGCACTTCTCCAACGCGGGCGGCGTGTACGTGGCGACCCGGAAGACCGACGGCCTCCGGGTGGTGCTGAAGGAGGCGAGGCCGCACACCGCGATCGACAACAACCACCTCGACGCCCCGGCGCGCCTGCGCGCCGAGTGCCGGGCGCTGCGCGCGCTGGCGGGCGTGCGGGGGGTGCCCGCGCTGTACGACGAGTTCGTCCTGGACGGGCACCACTTCCTCGTCCAGGAGTACGTCGAGGGCGACCCGCTCGCGGTCTGGATCGCGCTGAACCACCCGTGGGCGACCATGGCCGAGCCGGAGCCGGACGACCTGGCCGCCTACACACGCAAGGCCCTGCGGATCGTCGAGTCGCTGGCCGCCGTCCTCGACGAGCTGCACGGCCGGGGCGTGGTCTTCGGCGACCTGCACCTGGGCAACGTCATGGTCATGCCGGAGGGCACGGCCGCCCTGGTGGACTTCGAGCTGGCCTTCGACGCCGCGCGCGAGGGGTGGCGGCCGGGGCTCGGGGCCATGGGGTTCGTCGGGAAGGGCAGGCAGGGGGCGGAGCTGGACCGGTACGCGCTCAGCGCCGTCATGCTGGCGATGTTCCTGCCGTTCAGCAAGATCCACGCGCTTCAGCCCGGCAAGGTCCACCAGCTCGTCCGGGTCGTCACGCGGGACTTCCCGGTGCCGGCCGGCTGGGCGGAGACCGTCCTGCGGGAGCTGGCCCCGGCCGGGACCGGCCTACGGGAGCCGGCCGCGCCCGCCGACGCCGGGACCTACGGCCGCTCCGGCGAGCCGGAGGACCCGCTGCCCGACTGGCCGGCGATGTCGAAGAGGGTCGCCGCGGGCATCCTCGCCTGCGCCACCCCCGAACGCGAGGACCGGCTGTTCCCCGGTGACGTCCAGCAGTTCACCTCCGGTGGCCTGTCGTTCGGCTACGGCGCGGCGGGGGTGCTGTGGGCGCTGGACGTGACCGGGCACGGCCACCACCCGGACCACGAGCGGTGGCTGCTGCGCGCCGCCGAGCGCGCGGAGTTCCCCTGTCCGGGCTTCTACGACGGCGTCGCGGGCATCGCCTACGCGCTCGACCACCTCGGGCACGCCGACGCGGCGGCCGGCCTGCTCCAGCGGCACCCGCCGCCCGACCGGGCGGGCGTCTCGCTGGCCTCCGGGCTGGCCGGGATCGGCGGCGCGTACCTGCATCTGGGCCTGCGGTGGGGCGACCGGGACCGGGTCCGTGCCGCGCTCGCCATCGCCGAGCGGCTGGCCCGCGCCGTATCGGACGCGACGGTCGGAGGCGGGGCCGTCGGGGGCGGGGCCGTCGGGGGTGGGACCGCGCCGCCCGCCGGGCTGATGCGCGGCTGGTCGGGCGTGGCGCTGTTCCTGCTGCGCGTGTACGAGCACACCGGCGACCGGGCCTGGCTCGACTCGGCCGTCCGGGCGGTGCACCGGGACCTCGACGCCTGCGTGACCAGCTCGCACGGCGCGCTCATGGTCGAGGAGGCGGGCGCGCGGCTGCTGCCGTACCTGGAGACCGGCAGCGCGGGCATCGCGCTGGTGATCGACGAGCTGCTGCCGCACACCGGCGACGCCAGAGTCCGGGAGAGCCTGCCCGGCCTGCTGCGCGCGTGCACGCCGTGGCTCGCCGTCCAGTCCGACCTGTTCCGCGGCAAGACGGGGCTGCTCCTCACCCTCGCCCGGCTGGGCCGGCCGGGCTGGGAACGCCACCGCGAGGTGCTGGCCTGGCACGCCATCGAGTATCGCGGCCACCTGCTCTTCCCCGGCAACCTCGGCTACCGCCTGTCCACGGACCTGGCCACGGGGTCCGCCGGCGTGCTGCTCGCCCTGGCGGGCGATGCCGGTGGAGACCTGCCGTTCCTGCCGTTCTTCTCGCGCCGGCCGACGGGCGCGCCGTGACCGGCCCGGCGATCGCCGTCGAGCGCCTGACCAAACGTTACGGCGACGTCGAGGCCGTGCGGGGCATCGACTTCGAGGTGGCGGACGGCGAGGTCTTCGGCTTCCTCGGTCCCAACGGCGCGGGCAAGTCGACCACGATCAACATGCTGTGCACGCTGCTCACGCCCACGTCGGGGCGGGCGTCGGTGGCGGGCCACGACGTGGTCGCCCGGCGCGACCGGGTGCGCCGGTCCCTCGGCCTGGTGTTCCAGGAGTCCACGCTCGACGGGTACCTCACCGCCGTCCAGAACCTCCGCTTCCACGCCGACCTGTACGGCGTGCCGCGCGCCGCCGCGACCGAGCGGATCGGCAGCCTGCTGGAGCTGGCCGGGCTGTGGGAGCGCCGGGACGACCTGGTCTCCACCTTCTCGGGCGGCATGAGGCGCCGCCTGGAGATCGTCCGCGGCCTGCTGCACACCCCGCGTGTCCTCTTCCTCGACGAGCCCACGATCGGGCTGGACCCGCAGACCCGGGCGGCGATCTGGGACCACGTGCACGAGCTGCGGCTGCGGGAGCGCATCACCGTCTTCCTCACCACGCACTACATGCAGGAGGCGGAGCACTGCGACCGTGTCGCGATCATGGACCACGGGGCCATCGCCGTGATCGGCGCCCCGGACGCGCTGAAGTCCGCGGTCGGTGAGGACCGGCTGTGGATCCGCACCGCCGACGACGGGGCCGCCGAGGCGGCGCTGCGCGAGCGGTTCGGCCTGGAGGCGGCGCGGCAGGGCGACGCGCTCACGTTCACGGTGCCGGAGGGCGAGTCCTTCCTGCCCCGGCTGATCGCCGGGCTGGGCGTCCCGATCAGCTCGGTCCAGTTCGCCAGGCCGACCCTGGAGGACGTCTTCCTCGCCCACACCGGCACCACCATCAGAGACGCCGCCACCCCCGCCGGCATCGCCCCTTAGCCGCCGTGGGCCGCACATTCCTGGAGGGTCGCAGGCGCCCCGCACGTACGTGGTGACGGGCGCCTGCCCCAGCCCTCCCCGGTGTCAGGGCGCGTGTTGGAACGGCACGAGCCGCGAGCCGTTCACCCCGGTGTTCTGCCCCTCGTCACGCAGCAGCTCGCTCGTGCGATCGCTGACCATCCGCCGTACCTGCGAGCGCATCTCAGCCTGGTGGCGCCGCCTGCTCAGCTCGAGCTGCTCGGCCCGCCGGTGCCGTGCCTCCGCCCGCTCGGCCCGGCGCAGCTCCAGCTCGCCGACCTCGCCTTCCTCCTCGGTCTCGACCCATTCGCGGTGCACGCGCTCCGCCTTCCGGTTCTCGGCGTCCACCAGCCGGTCGTAGACGCTCGTCCCACCCATGATCTTGACCAGGACGGGCAGGCAGTCGATGAGCAGGAGCAGCAGCCGCAGCAGCCAGGTGAACCCCCACAGGAACGCGTCCTCACCGGTGAGCCGGTCCAGCGCCTTCTTGCGTTCCAGGAGCCCGATGGAGGCCGATCCAGCGGGGAGGGCAGCGACCCGCTCATCGATCGCCGCGGCCACCTGGTGGGAGTATCCCGAGGTCATCGCCGTCACGCTGCGCTGCCGGGCAGCGATGTCGGCTCGGAGCTGGTCGAGTTCGGTCCTCTTGTCGGCGATGCCCCTATCGCGCCGGAAGTCCGCCGCGGTCTTGTACGCCTCGCGGCAGCGGGGACCATAGCCCTCCAGACCGGAGGTGACGTTGGGCATGGGCGTCCCGTTACATTCGGCCGTGGCCAGCCGCGCGAGGCGGGTGTGTTCGGTGCTGAGTCGCTGAAGCTCCTTCGTCTGCCTGTCGCGCCGTCTCTCCAGCTTCGCCAGCTCGCCCACCTGCTCCGCCGGAGTGACCCGGAGCAGGGTCGTCCCCGCGCCGCACTCTCCGGCGGGCGGCCGCTGCGGCGGCGTCGGGTTGCACCTGATGAGGGTGTCCTTGAGCGTACTCCTGGCTGCCTCCCGCTCGTCCTTGACCTGCTGGACCACGGCCGTCTCGAAGAACCTGAGCACCAGCGGCTCGGCGATGACCAGGCCGAGTACGGTGGCCACCGCCAGCCGGGGAAGCAGCATGAGCAGGCGGCGCTGCCACATGACGCTCACCGTACTGATGAGCCACCGGTCCAGGTTCAGCACGGTCAGTGACCAGATCGCGACGGGGATCAGCAGCAGGATGTGCGCCTCCCCCAGCATCTGGCTGAGGAAGAACCACATCGACAGGCCGGCGATGACCGAGGTGCTGATGACGACGCCGCCCAGACCGGTGTAACGCATGCGTTCGTGGGGCACCCGGTCGAGCAGCCGCTCGTCGGCTCCCGCCACCCGCCGCAACCACCGGCCCCCGGCGAGCCTGGAGCCGGGGCGGCGCCTGGTCTCAGTCATCGTCGTCCTCGATGTCCAGCGGCCGCGGCCGGTCCAGCTCGCCCGGCGACGGCCAGTCCCCGACCGGCGCTGCGGTGCTGAACAGCCGGTCGGCCGCCTCCGTCCCGACCGTCAGACGCGCGTGTTCCTGGATGTAGACGCGGACATCCACCGGCACGAAGTCCAGTGCGCCCGCAGGCAAGGACTTGATCATGTCGATCAGCTCCTTCTTGCGGTGCTCCTCGTCCTCGCGCTGCATGGCCAGGGCCTCTCCCACGTGCACGTGACCCCGGCTGAGGCCCAGCGCGGTGGTGGCGGTGCTCCCCTGGGTGAGGATCGTCACGAGCCGGTCGACGTCCTGGTTCTCGATCGCGGCGGCCAACTCGAGAGCCTGCCCCCTGCGCCTGATGGTCTTGAGCTCCATGGCGTGACCCCTGACGTCGTCCGGCATCCGCACGTCCACCGCTGCGAGCTTGACCTTCAGGCCCGGAACATCCGGTGGGATGATCTCCACGTAGGCCTTGACCATGGCCGCCAGCTTCGGCCTCAGCAGGTGGATCTCCTCGATCGGGTGCCGGAGCCCGGCCGACAGCAGGTCCGCGTTGTCCATGAGGTGCCTGGCGAGTTCCTCGACGGCATTCACATGGTGCTCGACCACCTTCTCCGGATGAATGACGGCGCAGGTGAAGGTGGCCTCCAGCGGGAACTCGTGAGCCAGGTCGGACGAGGGGATCGCCAGCGACACCGGCACGGAGCGGGTCCGGACGTCGACCACACTGACGGACACGGCGTTGGCGACCTCGTCCTCCGCCCCCATCAGGTGGCGGCGCTCGGTGAATGCCCGGTAGCCGCCGGACACCTCGAACACCAGAACGCTGCCCGGCTCCGGTACTGGCAGCTCGCCCGGATCGCGACGAGCACCGCGCAGAAAACGGCGCTGAGCGGGACGCAGGGCCCGCTCAGCGAGGATCGGATAGGGGGACACGGTTCTCCTTCACAGTCGGGAGGGGGCCCGCCGGTTCCCGGCGGTCAGCAAGGTCTGTACGAGCCGGCGGCCCAGCCGGGGGTCGCCGCCATCGATCAGGGCGTGCCGCAGGCATTCCCTGATCAGCGCGTCATGCTCTGGCGGAAGGGCGGCCCACAGGATCGTTCCGAGTTCCATGACCGCCGGGAGCACGGCCGTCTCGCCGTCGAGCGCGGCCAGGGCCCGCCGCAGCGACTCGATGGCCTGGCCGCGGTGGTGGGAACTGCGCAGCACGAGCGCCCACAGCCGGCCGAGGGGCTTGGCGGCCGCGGGCTGGGTGGCCAGCACATGCGCGGCCAGCGGTTCGACACCGTCCAGGCGGGTGGCGGCGAGCGTGTCGACCACGGCGCCGAAAGCGACCCGCGTGGAGCGTGTCCCGGTGACGCCGAGCTCGGCTGTCGCGAGCCGGACCAGGACGCGGAGCACGGTCACGGCCTCGTGGCCCCGCTCACCCGCCTGCCGGAACAGCAGCTCGAGCGAGCGACGGGCCATGTCACTGATCCGCTGCCCGCGGAGGGTCAGGTGCCAGAGCCAGTTGAGCGCGTCGGTGGGGTAGCGGACCGACAGCCCGCCGCTGAGGGCGATGGCAGCGGTCATCGCCCTGCTCTGACCGGCGTCGGTCACCCAGCTGAGCGTCATCTTCAGGGCTTCAGGAGCCAGCGTGTCGTCGGCGCACATGAGGGACAGCACGTTGGCGGCGGCCAGGCGTTCGGTCGCCTGTCCGTCGGCCCATCCGTCCAGGAACTCCTCGTTGACCTCCGGCAGGGCGACGCGGGCGAGCAGCGCGACGCCCGCCGCCGCCTGGATGTGCAGCTCGAAGTCGGCGTGTACGAGCGTGCGGATCCAGGCGCGCAACGGCTCCCAGAGCCCGAAGCCGTACCTCGCCGCCAGTTCTTCGATGACCCGCTCACGATGCCGGGCCCCACGGAAGATCACTCTGCGCTCCCGCGAGCCGCCGATTCCCTCCACGCAGGTGGTCACGAGGGGATGGCCGTCGCGCCAGGCCGCCCGCGTCTGTGGTTCCTCGTCGCTGGCGGGTGGCACGGCCGGGTCGCCGTCGTGCTCCCTCCGCATGACGGAGAGGCGGGCCAGTTCCTGCTCGAAGACCCGCTCGGGGACGCCGTAGGCGAACGAGAGCGCCGCGACGAGCATCAGGTCTTCCCGCCGCGGCTTGTCGTCGAACCAGTCGGCGACCTCGCTCCCCTCGTCCTCGGCCAGGACGTCGGCGACGGACCGGTCCCCGGCCGCGAGCCGCTCCACCAGGGCGATGATCTCCGCCGGGCTGCGCAGCTCGATCGCCCGCGCCCGCGCCGGCGCAATGTCCTGCTCGGTCCTGCCCGCCAGCGAGGGACCGGCGGCGATGTCGAACAACTCACCCGGGTCGGGCGCCCGCCAGGCCGACTCCGTCCTGGAGGTCCTGCGCGGCGTGCCGGTGCGGGTCAGGACGAGGTACGCACCGACACGAACCAGCTTCTCCGACAGCCGGGACAGCTCGAAGCGGCTGATCGCCGCGTCGACGCCGTCCGCACTCCAGTCGTGGATGAGGTAAGCGCGCCCCGGCTTGAAAATCGTCTGTGTCGCCAGGTCCACCAGGCTCCTGGCGGGTGAGAACACGGTGATGCGCCGGTCGGCGAGCGGCGTGCGCGACAGCAGCGCGATCGCGCCGAGCCGCTTGCCGATGTCCTCAGGGCCCACCAGCGTGACGAGGTGATCGCGGAGCAACGTGTCGTGCGCGTCGCGGAAGCCCTCGGGCTCGACGTAACGGCGGAGCAGAGCATCGATCTCAGCCCCCTCGATGGCGCGGGTCGTCGCATGCACGGCAGCACGCCGGCCTACGCCGAAGATCGAGCCGGAGGCGTCGGTGTGACCGAGGAAGTTGTTGATGACGGTCGCGCTCTGGTGAAGGGCACCGTCATCGACTTCGTCGGGCTCTTCCTCGCTGTCCTGGTCGGGCACCTCCCTGCCGGAGTCTTCCGTCTCGTCGTCCTCGGAGTCGGGCTCGGGCTCGGGCTCGGGCCCGACAGCGTCGGTCATGACCGCTCCCTCGTCACGCCGAAGACCGATCCGCGCGCGTCCACCACGTTGGCGTTCAGGTTAGTGATGACGTCCGCCTTCTGGTCGAACCGCGGCGGCAGAGCGGCGCCGGGCGGGGTCAGAAGGTTGGGGTGCCGCGGCGGCTCGGGGTCCCGCAGGAAGTCCAGGTCGCTGAGGTCCTCGCCAGGAGCCCAGACCCATGCATCACCGGAGAATTCCTTCTCCCGCACGCGTACTGGTAGGAATTGTTCGGTTTTGTGAGTCGTGTGCCCTTGGAGCACTGTTTCGCGGAAAACGCGGTCCGAGAGGATGAGAACGAGGTTCACCCTGTTTTTGACCTCAAGGACCCTCTTGAGCGGCGGCCAGTTCACCAAACGACTCACCTCAACCACGGCCTGACCGGCCAGTCCGTGCGCGGCCGGATAGGCGACTCCGTAATGCAGGGCCACCCTGAGCCGCACCCGCTCCTCTTCCGGGACTCCGGCGTTGTGGGCGGCGAGCGCCTGATTCAGCGCCATGACGTAATCGCCGGCCACCGCCGGCTCATGCTCGGTGCCGGGCAGGCAGGCGAGCTCCCCGTCGCCGCCCGGCTGGATCACCCACTCGATCCGCCGTAGACCCGCCTGACTCGCAGCCTGCTCCTGGACCTGCACCAACGTCCGCTGAACGGCCTCGTGCCGCTTGTCGGTCCCGCTGCCGTATCCCTTGACGTCGCTGGAGACGAGCAGCGCACGCCCGTATGTGTTGCTGTCGACCATGGTCCCCTCACCGTCCTCGCACCCGCACGCTTACGCGAGTGGAGACGAGTATGAGTCAGAGAATGCGATGAGATCCCGTATTAGTACGGCATCACGTGGGACAAGTCAAAAATAGTGCTAAAGCGTATTTTTACCTACCGCGCTAACGGCGCGATGTCATCCCATATGACTAGTCACCCACGAGCAAAGGGGCCATGATGCCGAACATTCTTCGGGGGCTAAATGGACGAGGCACCACAAAACCCTCAAGAGAGGATGTGGTGAATGCGATGGCGGCGGTGACCTCGTTCCAGGGCTTCGTCCAGCACGCCGACACCAAGGCGATCGCCCTCGTCGCCGCGCACATCGGCGGGATCACCATCATGGCCGCGCAGGGCGCGGCCGCGGGCGCCATGCTCGAACGCTCCATGCCCACCCCCGTCTTGGCCACCTGCCTGCTCGGCCTCTACGTCGTGGGCCTCATGGTCTCGGGTTACCGCCTGCTGGCGGCCATCCGGCCGACCACGGCGGCTCCGCTCATAGCCAGCCGCTTCTCGATCTCCGGAGCCACGGTGGTCACCCCTCGCCCGGACGACCTCCAGGACCAGTTCGCCGAGGCGTGGGAGTTGAACAGGCTGCTCTCGCGGATCGCGGAGGCCAAACACCGGCACATCCGCCGGGCCGTTCCGTGGACGTGCGCCACCCTCGCCACCACCGTCGCCTGGAACGTGTGCGTGCTCGTCACTGGCTGATCCGGCCGGTCTGCGTGCAACGGCGCAGGCCGTCGAGATCGACGATCACGATGCGCCGGTAGTGCGTCTCGATCAGCCCCGCCTGTCTCAGCGCGCGCAGCGCCTTGCCGATCGCGTCCTGCCGGGCTCCCACCATCTGGCCCAGTTCGTCATGCGAGAGCGGCACCCCCGGTTCAATTCCGCCCTCCGCCAGCAGGCCGTGCCGTTCGGCCAGTTCCACGAGCACCCGGGCCACCCGCACGGGCACCTCGAAGCCTGCGAAGTCCAGCCGCCGCCGATTCGCCCATTCCAGCCTATCGGCGATCATGCCGAGCATGGCAGCCCAGGTCTCCGGGCGTTCATGGAGGAAGGCTCGGAGCGATCGTTCGCCAATGCGATAGGCCCACAGCGGCGCGCAGGCCGTCACGGTTGCCGAGCGGGCGGCCCGGCGCACCAGCCCCATCTCTCCGACCAGGTCACCGCACACCCTGATGCCCAGAACGGCCTCCGTGCCGTCCTCCAGGGCGGCGGACACCTTGGCGCACGCCGATCCATGCCCGCGCGGCGCCGTCAGCAGGAAGACCTCCTGCCACCGTTCGTCGCCCTGCCGGATGAGGATGGCGCCCGGCTCGTAGTAACGCCTCTCTCCGATGGCGAGCAGCCGGCCGCGCGCCTCCTCGTCCAGGCTCGCCATTAAGGTGCCCCGCGGCCAACGCGACAGCGTCTCCATCCCCCCATCCTGCAGGGGCTGCGACGCCGGGCAAAGACCCCAGCCCGCCTCCCGGGGGGCGCAGGCCGCCTGAGGCCACTCCGACTGCGGGGCGCAACGCACGGGAGCAAGGTAGCGGACACGAAAAACCCCAGGTCGAAGACCTGGGGTTTTTCGGGCGGTGCGCCGCCAGGGACTCGAACCCCGGACCCGCTGATTAAGAGTCAGCTGCTCTGACCAACTGAGCTAGCGGCGCCTGCAACACGTGTAACTGTAGCAGCCGCCGCGCACCACTCGCACACTCAGCCGAGCCGGGAGGCCACCCGCCCGTACGCCTCCAGCACCAGATCCCAGAACCGGTCCACCTGGAGGGCCGTCGCCACCAGGGCGTTCGCCGGCCGGCCGCGCAGTTCGAAGTCGGTCACGGTCATCCCCGAGGTGTACAGACCGGCCGTCTCGACGTGCACCACCGCGGGCACGCAGGTGAACAGTGACGGGTCCAGCACGTACGCGACGGCGCAGGCGTCGTGGACGGCCGGGCCGCCCTCGGCCGTGACCATGCCGTAGGAGGTGGCGGCCGGGACCAGGAGGTCGGCGGCCAGCCGGCCGAGCGGGCGCATCCGCTCCAGGATTCCTTCGGTCACCAGGGCGGTCAGGGTCACGTCGAGGCCGAGCATCGTCACGGTCCAGCCGGCGTCGAAGACGATGGAGGCCGCCTCCGGGTCGGCGAGCATGTTGAACTCGGCGGCCGGGTTGTGGTTGCCGCGCGTGTAGGTGCCGCCCATGAGGACGAAGTCGCGGGCCCACTCGACGATGCGCGGCTCCCTGCGTACGGCGAGGGCGATGTTGGTCAGCGGGCCGGTGGCGGCGAGCGTGATCTCGCCCGGCGCGGCGCGCAGGGTGTCGACGATGAAGTCCACGGCGTGGCCGTCGCCGGCGACGCGGGTGGGCGGCGGCAGGACGGCGTCGCCGAGGCCGGTGGAGCCGTGCACGTGGGCGGCGCGGACCGTGTGCCGCAGCAGCGCGCCGGCGCTGCCCGGGAACACCGGGACGTCGCCGAGCCGCAGGAACTCCCGGAGCGCCAGGGCGTTGCGCGTCGTCTGGTCGAGATCGACGTTCCCGCCGACGGTGGTGATCCCGACGATCTCCAGGGAGGGGGAGCCGCCGGCCAGGGCGAGCGCGAGCGCGTCGTCGATGCCGGGATCACAGTCGATGAGGAGCTTTGTCACGAACTGCACCCTACGCAGGTCCGGACATGAGTCGGGGCCGGGCAGTTCCCCCAAAGCTGCCCGGCCCCGATCGAAGGCGGTCCAGGCCGGCGATTCCCCCAAAACGCCGGCGGTCCCGCACTGCGGACCACGGTCCCCCTCCGCGTCCGCCTCGGTAAAAGCCTCTGCAGGCCAGTCGCTGTGCTCCCGACCTGCCTCGACATTACCGAGACGAATGCAACGGACGCGTCATAACGGGGTCGAATATCGGCCTAATCGGGCTACGAAAGCTCCAAACGGACCTCCGTGCCCTCCGTAAGGGTGCGACTGACCGTGCAGTACTTGTCATGCACCCGCTGCGCGACCGACCGGTAGACCTGGTCGGCCGCCTCCGACGGCAGCTCGACATCGTAGGTGATCGTCACCGGGCCGAGCAGGTTGGGCTCGACCTTGTCCGCCGCCACGGTCATCGCCAGGCGCACCAGCCGGTGACCGCGCTGGGCCGTGAGCGGCTCCACGGTCACGATGTTGCACCCGCCGACCGCCGCCAGCAGCAGCTCGACCGGCGTGAACACGCCGTCCTCGTCGCCGCCGCCCATGCGCACCTCGGCGCCCCGGTCGTTCGTCGCCCTGAATCCGCCGTCGTCGGTCCGCTCCACACGCACGTTCGCCATGACCCAGACCCTACTCATCCGCCCGTACGGCGGCTGCCGGGCATCCCCCCTGTTGTCGGGTGAGCGGCTTAGCGGGACATTACGGCCGTTGTGCGACGGTGGACAGCGGACAAGGAGGCACGGTGACGACTTTCCCCGGAACCATCCGCGCCGAGACGGTCGGCGGCATGCCCGTGAGCGTGGACATCCGCACGGCGCTGCCCCGCCGGGAGCTGGCGCCGCTGCTCGACGACGCCTTCGCCTGGCTGCGGTGGGTGGACGAGACGTTCAACCCGGTCCACGAGGACAGCCAGATCGGCCGGCTCAACCGCGGGCGCACCATCGAGCAGATCCCCGAGCTGGTCGAGGTGCTGCACCGCTGCGACGAGCTGAGCGAGCGCACCGGCGGATGGTTCGAGGCGCGGATCAACGGCGTCATCGACCCGTCCGGATACATCAAGGGGTGGGCCCTGGAGCGGCTGTCCCGTGCGCTGACCAACGCCGGCGCCGTGGACCACCGCCTCGACGCGGGTGGCGACATCAGGCTGCGCGGCTCGGCCGCGCCGGGCCGGCCGTGGCGGACCGCCGTCCGCGATCCGCGCTCGGGGCTGGTCCGCAGGACGGTCACGGCGCACGACCTCGCCCTCGCCACCTCGGGCCGCGCCCCGGTGCTGGACCCGCGGACGGGCGGGCGCCGGTCCTGGCCGGGCTCGGTCACGGTGGCCGGGCCCGACCTCGGGGTCGCGGACGCGTACGCCACCGCCATGTACGCCATGGGACCGGTCGCGGCCAGGCGGTTCGCCGCCGAGCTGGCCGAGTCGGAGCCGTACCAGACGCTGATCATCGGCCGTGACGGCAGGGAGGTCGCCACGCCGGGCTTCGCGGTGTACACGGCGGCGGACCGCCTGGCCGGGTAGGCCCGGTCCGGGGGTCAGGCGTCCGGATGCCTGGACAGGTAGTCGATGTAGACGGGCCGCAGGGCGTCGCCGAGATCTCCCTCGCCCGCGGCGAGGGCGTCGCTCAGCAGGGCCGACACCCGGCTGAGGTCGGCGGTCGTCTCGGTCTCGTGCCCGGACGCCGCCTCGGCCGCGGGGATGATCTTCAGCAGGTTCCACAGGAAGCCGACGTCCCCGTGGCGAACGGCGTAGCGGACCGCACGGTCGTGCAGCTCGCCGGCGGGCAGTGACTCCAGTCCCTCGGTGCTCATCTCGTTTGCCTCCCGGGCCCCTCTTTCCCTCGTTGCCCAGCCGATAACGCCCCCTTCGGCGGCACGGACGGCCGGGAACGCGCGAGCGGCGCGCCGGGTGGGCTATCCGAACGCCAGGCCCCAGTGGGAGGATCATCCAGCGTGAGATTCATCATCAGAACCCTCGCGGCCGCGGCCGCGCTGTGGGTAGCCGTCCAGCTCCTCGATGGCATCGAGGTCACCGCACCGGCGAACTCCGCCACCTACTGGGGCACGCTGCTCGTCGTCGCGCTGATCTTCGGCCTGATCAACGCCATCGTGAAGCCGATCGTCAAGACGCTCGGCTGCGCGATCATCGTGCTCACGCTCGGGTTGTTCCTGCTCGTCATCAACGCGGGCATGCTGCTGCTGACCAGCTGGATCGCGGGGCAGCTCGACATCCCCTTCCACGTCGACGACTTCTATCCGGCCGCCTTCTGGGGCGCGATCATCATCAGCGTGGTGAGCTGGCTGCTCGGGTTGTTCATCCCCGACGGCGACTGAGCCCTCGCACCGCTCACGCCCCGGGCGGGCCGGCGACCGAGCCGCGTTCGCGCAGGGTGGGCTGCTGGACGACGCGGCGGCGGCGGACCGCGCCGTCGGCCGCCGCCGACACCAGGCGCACCGCGGCCCGCACGATGCCGTCGATGTCCCAGTCGACCGTGGTGAGTCCCGGAGTGAGCAGCCCCGACATGGGGTGGTCGTCGTAGCCCATCACGGAGACGTCGCCGGGGATGGACAGCCCCAGCTCGGCCGCCGCCGCGTAGACGCCGTAGGCGATGGAGTCGGCGAAGCAGAACACGGCGCTCGGCCGGACGTCGCTCAGCACGTGGTGGGCGACCTTCGTGGCGGCGGCGAGCCCGTGGGGAGCGGTGGCGACCGTGATGTCGAGACCGAGCCGGTCGGCCTCGGCCGTCACGAGCACGTCGGCCGGACGGTCGGGGGTGCTGGCCCGGGTGGGGGTGAGCACGCAGACGCGCCGGTGTCCGAGCCCACGCAGGTGCTCCAGCGCGAGCGTGACGCCGCGGCGGTTGTCGAAGACGACCTCGCCCGCGGTGCCGGCCAGCGAGTCGCCGATCGCGACCACGGGCACCGACTCGCACAGCTCCGGCCAGAACGCCGCGGCGGGGTCGAGCGGCTGCACGATCATGCCGTCGACCCGCTGGTCGCGTAGCTGCTGGGCGAGGGCGCGCTCGCGGGCCGGGTCGCCGACGGCGTCGAGGATGAGGGCGTAGCGGTCCTTCTCCCTCAGCCCTCGGCTGATGCCGACGGCGAGCGACTGCTGCCAGAGGTCCTCGAGGGAGCCGCAGAGCAACCCGATCATGCCGGTGCGCCCGCTGGCCAGCGCCCTGGCGATGGGGTCGGCCTCGTAGCCGAGCTCGGCTGCGGCGGCGCGGACCCGCTCCATGGTCTCCTCCGAGACCTGCATTCCGCGCAGCGCGTAGGAGACGGCCGCGGGAGACAGCCCTGTAGCGCGGGCCACTTCCCGGATCGTCGCTCTCTTCCGGGGCATCGACCCAGCCTATTGCGTGACGCCGACACTTTCGGGAAAGCCGTCGTACCGGCTCGGCCCGGCATTGACACGCAGGCAGGTGAAGCGGTTCACTGAACCGCATCACTGAACCGTTTCACAAGGGCAGGTTCGAAGATCCGCTAGCATTGCCTATAAAGTCGGTAGGAAATGCAGGGAGGTGACGCGCATGACCATCGACGTGCACCAGCACGTGTGGACCCCGGCCTTCGTCGAGGCGCTGCGTGCCCGGCGGACGCCACCCCGCCTGGACGGCTGGACGCTGCTGCTCGACGGCGAACCTCCCTACGAGGTGGACCCGGCCGACCACGCGTCCCGCGACACCACCGGGCTGGAGCTGGCCCTGGTGTCCCTGTCCAGCCCCCTCGGGGTGGAGTTCCTGCCGCCCGAGGAGGCGTGGCCGGTCATCGACGCCTTCCACGAGGGCGCGCTGGGCCTCGGCGAGCCGTTCGGCGCCTGGGCCGCCACCTGCCACAGCGAGCCCGACCCCGGCCGCCTCGCGGCGGACCTCGACCGGGGCTTCGCCGGGCTCCAGATCCCGGCGACGGCCCATCCGGACGACCGGCTGCTGGAGGTGCTCACCGCGCGCGACCTGCCGCTCTTCGTCCACCCCGGCCCGGCGCATGCCCCCGCGCACCCGGCCGCGCCGCCGTGGTGGCCCGCCCTCGTGCCGTACGTGCAGCAGATGCACGCGGCCTGGTACCACTTCCACGCCGTCGTCCGCCCCAGGCACCCGAAGCTGCGCGTGTGCTTCGCGCTGCTCGCGGGGCTGGCGCCCCTGCACACCGAACGGCTGCTCGCCAGAGGCGGCGCCGGCCGCGGCCGGGTCGATCCGGACTGCTACGTGGAGACCTCCTCCTACGGCCCGCGCGCGATCGACGCGGTCGTCCGCGAGCTCGGCGTCGACGTCGTCGTCAACGGCTCCGACGCCCCCTACGCCACCGCACCCGAGCCCGGACTCGGCGAGGCCGCCTCGCACGCGATCCGGGTCGTCAACCCCCGTCGTCTACTCGGTAGAAAGGAGACACTCACGTGACCGAGGCCGCCCAGCCGACCATCGAGCACAGCCGTCCCATCCAGGACGAGAGCCTGTGCGCCGACCTCCCGGAGCGCACGCTCGACCGGCGCGAGCTGCGCGCCCTGGTCGACGATCTCGCCGCCCGCCCGCAGGAGTGGGCCGAGCACGTGGCCTTCCCGGAGGAGGGCGGACGCCACTACGCCTCGCTGCACCGGGACGCGTACGTGGACGTCTGGCTGCTGTGCTGGCGTCCCGAGGACGACACCGGCTGGCACGACCACGACGTCTCCTCCGGCGCGGTGCGCGTGGTGCGGGGCGCGCTGCTCGAGTGCAACCCGCGCATCGGCGGCGAGCACCTGGAGACGGTGGTGGCGGAGGGACAGTCGTTCTCGTTCGGGCCGGACCACATCCACCGGCTGACGGGCGCGGTGCACGGCAGCGTCTCGATCCACGCGTACTCGCCGCCGCTGTGGCGGCTCGGCCAGTACTCCATCGACGGCACCGGCGTGATGCGCCGCGTCTCGGTGAGCTACGCGGACGAGCTGCGCCCGCTCGACCCGGAGCCGCAGGCTCCGCAGGTTGGGCCGCCGGCTAGGGACGAGGCCGTGGCCTGAGCACGCAGCAGCTTCCGCAGGCGTCCGCCCCGGGCAGGGTGACCCACAGGCAGCACGTCCTGCGGAAGTAGCCGTCGCCGTGCGGCTCGATCAGCCCGTCGACGGGCTTGCCCACCTGGCGCAGCAGCTCCATGAAGTCGCCGGGCACCACGCCGGTCAGCGGGTGGGCCAGCGCCTCGGCGGTCGAGCCCCACAGCGTCCGCTCACCCACCTTGGCCAGCGAGGCGAGGACGCGGACGAGGGGCGCCTGCGACTCGGCCAGCGCCCGGGAGATGGCCGCGGCGCCGGTGCCCCACTCCAGCCGGGAGGCCGCGATGGTCACGCCGGCCTCGGAGACCTTGAAGTAGGTGTCGTCCAGCGGCATGAGGGGGATCGGCGCGTCGAGCGCCCAGCCGAGCGCCATCGGCATCGTGTGCCAGTAGGCGTAGGTCTTCCAGAACAGCGCCGCGCCGACGTGGCGCGGGGCCTTCCAGCGCGCGGCCGTCTGGTCGGCCAGCTCGCCCAGCAGCGCGTACGGCTCGCGCAACAGGTCGGC
Organism: Nonomuraea indica; assembly: GCF_002850745.1. Taxonomy (GTDB): domain Bacteria; phylum Actinomycetota; class Actinomycetes; order Streptosporangiales; family Streptosporangiaceae; genus Nonomuraea; species Nonomuraea indica. The sequence goes on along the minus strand of NZ_KZ559473.1, from coordinate 330,580 downwards.
GGCCGAGGTCCAGGTGTCGTCCGGCGAGACGGTCAGCCCGGGCGCCAGCCCGATCACGCCGCCACGCTCCGCGGCCACTCGGTCGAGCACGTCGGTCACCACGCCGGAAGCCCCTTCGCCGTTGCCGTAGGTAAGCCTTACCTAAGGTAGCAGGATTCCCCGTGGACGCCGCAACATGCGTCACAAAGCGGCATTCGCCGCGCGGATGCGCTCAGAGCCGGACACCAGGGTCCACGGGCCCGCGCGCCACCGCGACCGCCGCGCCCAGCAGGACCAGGAGCAGGGCGACCGCCATGAAGACCTGCCCGTGCAGGCGAGGACGAAAACGGTCCGGCCGGCGAACTCCGGGTCGTGGGTGGCGGCGCCCGGGAACAGCAGCGCGCCGAGCATGCCGAGCCAGGGAGTGGCCAGGATCGCCGTGGCGCACAGCAGCCGGCCACGCGCGCCCCCGCCTCGCCGCAGGGCGAGCGCCAGGCCGATGAGGCCGAGGAGCACGGTCATGACCATGTACTGGGCGTCGTGGAACTTGGCGTGGGGCGGCCAGCCGGGGTTGAAGGCGTGCTGCGCCGCCAGATCGGGGATGACGAGGTCGGCCAGCACGGCGCTGCTCGCGGTGACCGCTCCGACCAGGACGATCAGAGTCCGCGGGAGGGGCATGAGAAGCCTTTCTGCGTCGGGGCTCTCGGCCGTCGCGCCGGGCGCGGCGGCCGGGCCGGCTGAGGTGTCAGGGCGTCCAGGTGTAGGCGGGGGTGAGCGAGCGCTCGAACACCTTGCGGGGCACGAGGGGGACGGCCGCGTCGCGCAGGGTGGTCAGCAGCGCGGACGTCCAGTGCGCCGGGGCGCCGGCCTGGCGGGAGCGGCGGGCGATCAGCTGGGTCCGCGGCCTGCGGGCGCCGTCGTAGGCCGCCAGCCCCTCGGGGACGCCGAGGGTGTCCACGGCCTTGGCGAGCGTGACGGCGTCCTCCATCGCCTGGCAGGCGCCCTGCCCCAGGTTGGGGGTCATGGCATGCGCGGCGTCACCGAGGACGGCGGCCTTCCCCGAGACGTAGCAGGGCAGGTCCGGCAGCTCGTGGGTGTCGTGTTGCAGCACCGTCTCCCGCTCCGCGGAGTCCAGCAGGGCGGGGATGGGGTCGTGCCAGTCCGCGAAGCGCCGGCGCAGCTCGTCCAGACCGATGCGCGAACCGGCGGGGGCGTTGGCCATCAGGTAGCAGTAGACGCGCCCGTCCGGCATCGGCACGTGCCCGAACCGGGCGCCTCTCCCCCACGTCTCCACGCTCCCCTCGACGGCCCGGGGCGGGGCGATGAGGCGCCAGGTGGTGTATCCGACGTAGCGCGGCCCGGGCAGGTGCGGCCAGAGCGAGCGCCGGGTCACGCTGTGCACGCCGTCGGCGCCCACCACGAGGTCCGCGGTGGAGGTGCCGCCGCTGTGGACGACCGTGCCGTCGGGCCGTACGGCGCGCACGTCGGTGCCCGGCCGCAGGACCTGCGCGGGCACGGCCCGGCGCAGCAGGTCGACGAGCGCGGCCCGGTGCACGGTCACCCACGGGCCGAAGCGGCGCCGGAGGTCGTCGACGTCGTTGCGGACCAGCCAGCCGCCGTCGGTGCGGCGGATGCCCGCGGGCGGGCCGGCCGGGCAGCCGGCGCGCAGGCCGTCGCCGAGGCCGAGGGCGTCCAGGGCCCGCAGGCCGTTGGGCTGGATGGCCAGTCCGGCGCCGACCTCGGTGAACTCGGGGGCGCGTTCCAGCACCTCCACCTGCCAGCCGCGCTGGTGGAGGGCGACGGCCGCGGTCAGCCCGCCGATCCCGCCGCCCACGATGATCGCTTTCACTGCAGATCCTCCCTGACGTGGTCGCGGCGTGCCAGGGCCCGGCAGGAACCCCGCTCACCTACGATCCATAAGTTTGCTTAGAGGCATTAAGAAAACATAGATGCCCTAAGACGTCAAGCTGTACTCTCAGGGAGGAAGGGTGACAACGTTGTCCATGTGAGCGGCATGGGACATGATCCAGGCGTGAGACCGACGATGAAGGACGTCGCCTCGGCCGCCGGCGTGGCGCTGAAGACCGTGTCACGAGTGGTGAACGGCGAGCCCGGCGTCCACCCCGGCACGGCCGAACGGGTGCGCGAGGCCATCGAGCGGCTGGGCTACAGCCGCAACGAGAGCGCGCGCGTGCTGCGCCGGGGCCGGACGTCCACCGTCGGCCTGGTCATCGAGGACCTGGCCGACCCCTTCTACTCGGTGCTCGGCCGCGCGGTCGAGGACGTCACCACCGCGCACGGCTGCCTGCTGCTCAGCGGGTCGTCCAACGAGGACCCGGTCCGGGAGCGGGAGCTGATCCGCACGTTCTGCGCGCGCCGGGTGGACGGGCTGATCGTCGTGCCGGCCGGCGAGGACCACTCCTTCCTGCGTCCGGAGCTGGACGCGGGCACGCCCGCCGTCTTCGTCGACCGGCCGCCCGGCCCCGGCGTGGACGTCGACACCGTGCTCTGCGACAACGCCGGAGGCGCCCGGCTGGCCACCCGGCACCTGCTCGCCCACGGCCATCGCCGGATCGCCTTCCTCGGCGACCGGCCGTCGATCCACACCGCCGCCCGGCGGCTGCACGGCTACCGCGCGGCGCTGGGCCGCCTGTTCGACGAGCGTCTCGTGTCGATGCGCGCTCCCGTCCCTCGGGACGTGCGCGCCGACCTCGACCGGATGCTCGCCCTGGACAGCCCGCCGACGGCGCTGTTCACCGGCAACGGCAGGATCACGATGACCGCGCTGCGCGCGCTGGAGGGCAGGCGGATGGCGCTGGTCGGGTTCGACGACTTCGAGCTCGCCGACCTGCTGCGCCCGGGGGTGACCGTGGTGGCGCAGGACCCCACCTCGATGGGCGGGCTCGCGGCCGAGCTGCTGTTCCGCCGGCTGTCGGGCGACACCGGTCCGGCCGAGCACCTGCGGCTGCCGGTCCGCGTCATCCGGCGCGGCTCGGGCGAGCTTCCTCCCTGACCGGCGCCGGGCGCTCCGGGCGGAGCACCCCGGCGAGGGCGAGGGCCACCACCACGCCCGTCCCACCGGCGAGCGCGATCGCCGGCCCCGGTCCGGTCAGCTCGCCGACGACTCCCACCAGGGCCGCCCCCGCCGCCTGCCCCGACATCAGGCCCGCCGACAGCAGCCCGAACGCCTGCCCGCGCACCTCCTCCGGCACCGCGTCCACGAACCGCCGCTGCAGCCCGAGCTGGTACGCCAGCCCCGCCGCCGCCACCCCCGCGATCACCGCCGCCCAGCCCACGCCGGGCCCGGCGGCGAAGGCCGGCCACGGCAGCCCCAGCAGCACGGCCAGCGGCAGCGACAGCCGCTCGCGCAACGCGGGCGAGGCGAACCTGCCCACCGCGAACTCCCCCGCCGCCATCCCCACGGCCGCCATCGCCAGCACCAGGCCGGCCTGCCCCTGCCCGCCCAGGTACGGCACGACCATCGCCTCGGCGCCGGCCACGCACGCGGCGGGCAACCAGGAGGCCAGCAGCAGCCCGCGTACGCGCCGGTCGGCCAGCAGCCGGCCGTTGACCCGCAGCGTCTCCCCCACCGTCCCCCGCAGCGCGCCGCTCGGCCCGCCCGCCCCGCCGGCCACGCCGCGCGCGGGCCGGCGCGGCAGGCCGTGGCGGAGCACCGCGGCGGCCACCGCCGACAGGCCGGCCGTCACCGCGAGCGCCCCGCCCGGCCCCACCGCGGCCAGGAAGGCGCCGCCCACGGCCAGTCCCGCGACCTGCGCCGCGGCCGAGGTGACGCCCATGAGGGAGCGGCCGAGCACGAAGGCATCCCCGGGCAGCACGTCCGGCAGCAGCGCGGTGCGCGCCGCGCCGAACACCGGCGAGAACAGTCCGGTGACCAGGACCAGGCCGATCATCGCCCACACCGGCAGCCCCGCGTAGGCCAGCAGCAGGCAGGTGACCAGCCGCACCAGTTCCCCGGCGACCATCAACGCCCGCGACGGCAGCCGGTCGGCCAGCGACAGCAGGAACAGCCCGCCGGCGATGTAGGGCAGCCAGCCCGCCATGTACGCGGCGGCCGACAGACCGGGCGAGCCCGTCTGCGCGTACACCAGCACCGACAGGGCCAGCATCTTGACGGAGTCGCCGGCGATCATCAGCGCGAAGCTGCCGAACAGGACCCTGAACTCCCGGACGGCGAACACCTCGCCGAAGGTGGCCCCTCGCTCGCTCACGCCACGCCCTCCCCATCCCGTCTGCCGGACAGGACCGATGCTCGGGGAGCACCCGCGAACCAGTCGAACGTTTCGGATATAACCGAAAGGTGTTCCGGATTGAGGTCACGCCGCAGGACGTGGCGGCCAGCAGGTTCGCCATCTCGCCGCTGATCGAGACCATGCACGCGCACTGGGTCCTCGCGGGCCGGATCGAGGCGGGCCCGCACCGGGCCTGGGCCGAGCGGTGGCGAGGACCGTACCTCCGGCTGGAGCGCGCGCATCCCGCGCTGCGGGCCACCGCGGCGATCACCGGGGTGAAGGGCGACAACGTGGACTTCGTCGCGCCCCCGCCGTCCGGGGTGGGGGTGCCGTTCGAGACGGAGCTGGCCACGATGCGCGCGACACCGGTGGAGCAGGCGCACGCGGAGATCGCCTCGGTGCTGGCGAGCCGGCCTCCCGTCCCGGGCTGGGCCAGGGAGCTGCTGCTGGGCCCGGACGTCGTGCGGCTGCTCGCCCAGGCATGGGAGGCGCTGTGGACGGAGATCGTCTCCCGCGAGTGGCCGCGCCTGCACGCCCTGCTGGAACGCGACGTGGCGCGCCGGGCGGGGCGGCTGGCGGCGTACGGCTGGGCCGCGGCCCTGGAGGACCTGAGCCGGCAGGTGAGCTGGCACGACGACGGGCACATCGCGATCCGCATGCGCGGCGACACCGACCGCCCCGGCGCGCCGGACGAGTGGCGCCGGCTCGGCGGCCGGGGCCTGCTGTTCGTGCCGTCGGTGTTCAGCGGCACCGTCGGCGCCTACCTGGAGGACGCCTGGCCGTACGCGCTGGTCTACCCGGCGTGGGGTGTGGCGGCCGGACCGCCGGCCCCGCGCGGTACGGCACTGGCCGCCGTGCTGGGCCGCGGCCGGGCGCGCGTGCTGGCCGAGCTGGCCGTGCCCGCCACCACGACACACCTGGCCGCGCTGCTCGGGCAGAGCATCGGCACCACGGGCGGCCACCTCGCGGCGTTGCGCGGCGCGGGCCTGGTCACCGGGACGCGCACCGGGCGCAGCGTCCGCTACTCCCGCACGCCGCTGGGCGACGCCCTCGTGGCGGGCGCCCTGCCGTGAGGGGGGCGCGCGCGGACCTCGCTAGCCTGGATCTCGACGGCACGGAGGTATAGTCGGTGGGCATCGGTTCCGCACACCTGTTCACGGATGAGGGAGAGGGCGCGCGCATGAAGCCCGCCGACGTCGCACCTGAGCCCCAGGGGACCAGGTTCCCTCCGGAGCTGATGTACGCGGCCGCCTCGCAGTACTACCTGGAGGACGCCACACAGGCCGACATCGCCAAACGGCTGGGCGTCAGCCGCGCCACCGTGAGCCGCCTGCTCACCGAGGCGCGCAGGCACGGCATCGTCGAGATCAAGGTGCACCGCCCCTCCACGCTGGAGGAGGGCCCGCTCGCCGCCGACGTGGCCGAGGCCCTGGGCCTGGAGCGGGTCTACCTGGTGCCCAAGGTGAGCGGTCCGGCGCTGGGGCCGTGGCTGGCGCCCGGCCTGGCCAGGGCGCTCGCCGGCGTGGGGCTGGTCCCGGGCGACGTCGTGCTGGTGTCGTCGGGCAGCACGGTCTACGAGTGCGCCCGCGAGAGCCTCGGCCACTTCCCCGGCGTCACGATCGCGCCGGCCGTGGGCGGGCAGGAGGACCCGCAGCCCTGGTTCCAGACCAACGAGACCACCCGGCTGCTCGCCGAGCGGGTCGGCGGCGTGCCCGCCTACCTGTACGCGCCGGCCCTGCCCGGCCCCGAGCTGTTCTACTCCCTGCAGCACGAGCCGTCGGTGCGCAAGGTGATGGACCTGTGGGCGCACGCCAAGTGCGCGATCGTCGGCGTGGGGTCGCCGCCGCTGATGCGGCAGATCGTGCCCGCCTTCGTGCCGCGCTACGCCGACAGCCTGCGCCGCGCCGTGGGCGACGTGTGCTCGCGCTTCTACGACCGCGAGGGCCGGCCGGTGAGCTATCCGGGCAGCGAGCGGCTGGTGGCGACGGGTCTGGACGAGCTGCGCGACATCCCGTGCTCCATCGCGGTCGCGGTCGGCCCCGAGAAGGTCGTCTCGATCATCGCGGGCGCCCGGGGCGGCTACTTCAAGCGGCTCGTCACCGACGCGCTCACGGCCGAGAGCCTGCTCGCCGCCGTCGCCTGACCGGCCGGTCCCGGCTGCGGCGATCTACCTTTCCCGGACGAACAGCAGGTCACCCATGTCCGAACACTGTGAACACTTTTGCTGGACAAAGGTTCCGACCCCGCGCTAGCGTGAAGTGCACCACAACGCACCGCCGGGTGTGAGACGGCTCGGGGTGCGGCGCTTGGGGGAACTCAAGGACCCAGCAAGGTGAGGAACAACCCGTGAAAAGTGCGAAGAAGCGGACCTCGGCGTTCGCCGCAGCGGCGGTCGCCACCAGCGTGGCCCTGGCCGGATGCGGCTCCGGGACGGACTCGGGCGCCGGCGGCACCGGCTCGCCGGCCGCCGGCGGCGTGGAGAACGCCAAGGTGGCCTTCCTCATGCCCGACCTCGCCTCGACCAGGTACGAGCTTCAGGACAAGCCCCTGTTCGAGGCCAGGATGAAGCAGCTCTGCCCGAGCTGCACGGTCATCTACCAGAACGCCGACTCCGACGCCGCCAAGCAGCAGCAGCAGGTCAACTCGGCCCTCGCCCAGGGCGTCAAGGCGATCGTCCTCGACCCCGTCGACTCCGCCGCCGCGGCCACCATCGTCCAGACCGCCCAGTCGCAGCAGGTGCCGGTCATCGCCTACGACCGGCCCATCCCGGACAAGCCCGCCGACTACTACGTCTCGTTCGACAACGAGAAGATCGGCGCGATGATCGCCCAGTCGCTGGTCGACCACCTCAAGGAGCAGAACGCCGAGGGCGGGCTCCTGGAGGTCAACGGCTCCCCGACGGACGCCGCGGCCGGTCTGATCAAGAAGGGCATCCACAGCGCGATCGACCCGAGCGGCTTCAAGCTGCTCGCCGAGTACGACACCCCCGACTGGCAGCCGGAGAAGGCGCAGACCTGGGTGAGCGGCCAGATCACCCGCTTCCGCGACCAGATCGCGGGCGTGGTGGCGGCCAACGACGGCACCGGCGGCGGCGCCATCGCCGCGTTCAAGGCCGCCGGGGTGAAGGTGCCGCCGGTGACCGGCAACGACGCCGAGCTGGCGGCGGCCCAGCGCATCATCGCCGGCGACCAGTACAACACCATCTCCAAGCCGATCAAGATCGTGGCCGAGGCGTCGGCGAACATCGCCTACGAGTTCATGCAGGGCAAGAAGCCGGCCGGCAAGACCACGCTCTACAACACCCCGTCCGAGTTGTTCGTCCCCACGGTCGTGACCAGGGAGAACATCAAGGAGGTGCTGTTCGAGAGCGGGATCATGAAGGCCGCCGAGGCGTGCACGGGAGAGTACGCCAAGGGCTGCGCCGAGCTCGGCATCCAGTAGACCCCGGGAGTCCCGTTGACCTCCACCCAGCAAGCGGCCGAGCAGCGGACGGACGGCGTCGTCCTGTCCCTGCGCGGCATCAGCAAGCACTTCGGCGCCGTGGCCGCGCTGACCGACGTGGACCTGGACGTGCCGGCCGGGCACGTCGTGGCGGTCGTCGGCGACAACGGCGCCGGCAAGTCGACGTTGGTGAAGATCCTGTCGGGGGTGCATCCGCCGGACTCGGGCACGATCTGCTTCGACGCGAAGGAGGTCTCCATCCCGACCCCGGCGGCGGCCCACCGGCTCGGCATCGCCACCGTCTTCCAGGACCTCGCGCTGTGCGAGAACCTCAACGTGATCCAGAACCTGTTCCTGGGCCAGGAGGTCCGCCCGCTCCGCCTGAACGAGGTGGAGATGGAGACCCGCTCGTGGGACCTGCTCCGCCAGCTCTCGGCGAAGATCCCCAGCGTGCGGGTGCCGGTCGCGTCGCTGTCCGGCGGCCAGCGGCAGACGGTCGCGATCGCCAGGTCGCTGCTCGGCGAGCCGAAGGTCATCATCCTCGACGAGCCCACGGCCGCCCTCGGCGTCGCGCAGACCGCCGAGGTGCTCAACCTGGTCGAACGGCTCCGCGAGCATGGCCTCGGCGTCATCATGATCAGCCACAACATGGCGGACGTGAAGGCCGTGGCCGACACCGTGGCGGTGCTCAGGCTCGGGCGCAACAACGGGGTGTTCCCGGTGGCCGACGTGTCCACCGAGGACATCATCGCCGCGATCACCGGTGCCACCGACAACGCCGTGTCCCAGCGGAACGAGCGCAGCCAGGCGCGGCAGGCGCGGGACAAGGAAGGGCTCTCCTCGTGAACACCATGGTCACCACCGACCGTCAGGACGAGCGGCTGCAGTCCCGCGTCGGCGTGCGCGGCGCGATCACCGACGTGATCGAGCGCGCCCGCGGCGGCGACCTCGGCGTGATCCCCGTCGCGGTCGGTCTCGTCGTCATCTGGAGCGTGCTGCAGGCGCTCAACCCGGTCTTCCTGTCCAGCGCCAACCTGGTGAACCTCACCCTGGAGTCGGCCGCGGTCGGCATCATCGCGCTCGGCATCGTGTGCGTGCTGCTCGTCGCGCAGATCGACCTGTCCGTGGGGTCGGTCAGCGGCCTGTCCGGGGCGGTGCTTGGCGTGCTGTTCGTGCTGCAGGGCCTGCCGATCTGGGTGGCCATCACCGCCGCCGTCGTCATGGGCGCGGTGATCGGCTGGCTGTACGCGCAGCTGTTCAACCGGTTCGGCGTGCCCAGCTTCGTCATCACGCTCGCCGGGCTGCTCGCCTTCCTGGGACTGCAGCTCTACGTGCTGCGCACCCGCGGCTCGATCAACCTGCCGTTCGACTCCGGTCTGGTGCACTTCGCGCAGCTCGCCTTCGTGCCGGCGTGGCTGTCGTACACGCTCGCGGTGCTCGCCGCGGCCGGACTGTTCGCCAGCGGGTACGTCCACGCGCGGGAGCGCCGCAAGGCGGGGCTGTCGGCCAACAGCGTGACCATGCTGGCCGTGCGCAGCGCGGCGCTGCTGGCCGTGCTGGTGTTCGTGGTCTGGTACCTCGGCCGGACACGCGGCGTGGGCTGGATGTTCGTGCTGTTCGTCGGCCTGGTGCTGGTCATGCACTACCTGCTGTCGCGCACCAGGTGGGGCCGGTCCGTCTACGCCGTCGGCGGCAACGTCGAGGCGGCACGGCGGGCGGGCATCAACGTCAAGGCCGTCTACACCTCCGTCTTCGTGCTCTGCTCCACCTTCGCCGCCGTGGGCGGCATCCTGGCCGCCGCCCGGCTGGCCGCGGTCAACCAGAGCAGCGGCGGCGGCGACGTCAACCTCAACGCCATCGCGGCCGCGGTGATCGGCGGGACGAGCCTGTTCGGCGGGCGCGGCACGGCGTTCAGCGCGCTGCTCGGCATCATCGTCATCCAGTCCATCTCCAGCGGCCTGACCCTGCTCAACCTCGACTCCTCCATCCGGTTCGTCGTCACGGGCGTGGTGCTGCTCCTCGCCGTGGTCGTCGACTCGGTCGCGCGCAAGTCGCGCACCTCCCACGGGCGGGCCTGATGGCGGCCATCTGCGTCGACGCCGGCACCACGATGATCAAGGCGGTCGGCTACGACGAGACGGGGGCGGAGATCGCGCTCGCCCGGCACGAGACCGGCGTGTCCAGGCCCGCGCCCGGCCACGCCGAGCAGGACATGGCCGCGGTCTGGGACGCGGTCGCCCGCACCGTGCGCGACGTCGCCGCCCGGGTCGGCCCCGCCGACTTCGTCGCGGTCACCGCCCAGGGCGACGGCGTCTGGCTGGTCGACGGGGCCGGCGAGCCCACCGGCCCGGCCATCCTGTGGAACGACGGCCGGGCCGCCGCCACGGTCGACGCCTGGCACCGCTCCGGCCTGGCCGAGCAGGCCTTCCGCGTCAACGGCTCGGCCGCCGCGTCCGGGCTGCCGCACGCGATCCTCACCTGGCTGAAGGAGCACGACCCCGGCCGGCTCGACCGCTCCGCCGCCGCGCTGACCTGCGGAGGCTGGATCTTCTCCCGGCTCACCGGCGAGATCGCCGCCGACGAGTCCGACGCCTCTGCCCCGTTCATGGACCTGCGCGCCCGCGCGTACTCGCCGGACCTGCTCGCCCTGTTCGGCCTCGACTGGGCGGCGCGGCTGCTGCCGGAGCCGCGCGGCGACGCCCGCCGCCTCGCCCCGCTCACCCCGGACGCCGCCGCCGCGCTCGGCCTGCCGGCCGGCACCCCGGTCGTGCTGGCCCCGTACGACATCGTCTCGACGGCGATCGGCGCCGGTGCCGTCCGGCCCGGCCAGGCGTGCGGCATCCTGGGCACGACCCTGTGCACCGAGACGCTCGTCGCCGAGCCGGACCTCGACGGCGACCCGGTGGGCATCACGATCGCGGCGCCCGGCGGCTACCTGCGGGCCTTCCCCACCTTCGCCGGCGTCGAGGTGGTCCAGTGGGCCTGCCGCCTGCTCGGCCTGGCCGGTCCCGAGGCGCTGGGCGAGCTGGCCGCCTCGGCCCCGCCGGGCGCGGCCGGGCTGGCGTTCCAGCCGTACTTCTCCCCGGCCGGCGAGCGGGCGCCGTTCTCCGACCCGCTCGCCCGCGGCGCCTTCCTCGGCATGTCGTTCGAGCACGGCCGCGAGCACGTCGCCCGCGCCGTCCTCGAAGGGCTCACGCTCGTCATCCAGGACTGCCTGGCCGCCTTCGCCGTGCCCCCGCGCGAGCTGCGGGCGTGCGGCGGCGGCTCGGCCAGCGAGCTGTGGGTGCGGATGATCGCCGACGTTACCGGCCTGCCCGTGCTCCGCTCGGCCGACGCCGAGGTGGGCGCGCGGGGCGCCCACCTGGTGGGCCTGGTGGCCACGGGCGCCGCGGCCGACCTCGCGGCCGCCGCCGGCAAGTACGTCCGGCTGCGCGACGCCGTGCACCCCGAGCCCGGCCCGTACCGGACGGCCTATGACGACTTCCTGGCCCTGCGCGAGACCACCGCGCGGACCTGGCCGCTGCTCGCCGGGATGCGCGAGCGCGCCGGGAGCCGGCCATGAGCGTGTGGATCGGCGTCGACCTCGGCACGCAGAGCGTCCGGGCGACGGCCGTCGCCGACGACGGCCGGGTGCTGGGCGCGGCGGGGCGGCCGCTGACCAGCCGCCGCGACGGGCCACGGCACGAGCAGGACCCCGAGCAGTGGTGGCGCGAGCTGGCCGCCGCCACCCGCGAGGCGCTGCGCGACGTGCCGCCCGGCCGGATCGGCGGGGTGGCCGTGGACGCCACCTCGGGCACGATCCTGCTCGCCGACCGCGACGGGCGCCCGCTCACACCGGGCCTGATGTACGACGACCGGCGCGCCGCCGACCAGGTCGAGCGGGTCAACGCCGCCGGGGCTGCGGTGTGGGAGGCGCTCGGCTACCGGCGGATGCAGGCCACCTGGGCGCTGCCCAAGCTGCTGTGGCTGTTGCGGGACGCGCCGGAGGGGGCGCGGCTCGCCCACCAGAGCGACTTCGTCAACCGGCGGCTGGTCGGCCGGGAGGTGGCGACCGACCTGAGCAACGCGCTCAAGACCGGCGTGGACCTGATCCACGAGCGCTGGCCCGACGAGGTGCTCGACACGCTCGGCGTTCCCGCCGCGCTGCTGCCCGCCGTGGTGCGGCCGGGCAGCGTACTCGGCGAGGTCTGCGCCGAGGCGGCCGCCGCCACCGGCATCCCGGCGGGCACCCCCGTGGTCGCCGGGACCACCGACGGCTGCGCAGCGCAGCTCGGCGCGGGCGCGCTCACCCCCGGGAGCTGGAACTCCGTCCTGGGCACGACTCTCGTCCTCAAGGGCGTCACCCGCACGCTCGTCCACGACCCCCTCGGCGTCGTCTACTCGCACAAGGCCCCGGACGGCTCGTGGCTGCCGGGCGGCGCGTCCAGCACGGGCGCCGGCGTGCTGGCGCGCGACCTGCCCGGCCGCGACCTCGACGCGCTCGGCCGGCTGGCCGCCGAGCGGTTCGGCGAGCGGTCCGGCGGGCGGCCGGGCGGGGGGCGCGCGCCGTCCGCCACCATCTACCCGCTGGTGTCGCGCGGCGAGCGGTTCCCGTTCGCCGCGCCCGACGCGGAGGGCTTCACCCTCGGCGGGGTGGACGACGACGTGGACCGCTACGCCGCGATCCTGCGCGGCGCCGCGTACGTCGAGCGGCTCTGCTTCGACTACCTCGACCTGCTCGGCGCGCCCGCGGACGGCGAGGTCATCCTCACCGGCGGCGCGACCCGCAGCGCGTACTGGAACCGGCTGCGCGCCGGCGTCCTCGGCCGGCCGGTCACGCTGCGCGAGAACGCCGAACCCGCCCTCGGCATGGCGCTGCTCGCGGCGGTCGGCGCCGCCGCACGCGACGCGGGACCCGGCCGGACCCGCGAGGCGAGCCGCGAGATCACGGCGCGGATGGTCCGCACCCGCGAGGTCGTCGAGCCCGGCGGCGGCGACCTGACCGAGCACTACCTGCGTTTCGTCGGCGAGCTGGAGGACCGTGGCTGGCTGCCCGGACCCGCCGCCGCCCACGCCCGCGCCCGCTCCTCCCTCGAAAGGACCGCCCCATGACCCGGCTCGTGCTCGCCCGCCACGGCGAGACCGTCTGGCACGCCGAGAACCGCTACGCCGGGCTCAGCGACATCGAGCTGACCCCCGCCGGGCACGCCCAGGCCCGGCAGCTCGCGGTCTGGGCCGCCTCCGCCGGGCTGTCCGCCGTCTGGGCGTCCACGCTGAGCCGGGCCCAGATCACCGCCGCGGCCGCCGCCAAGGCCGCTGACGTGCCGCTGCGGGTGGACGAGCGCCTGCGCGAGCTGGACTTCGGCCAGGGCGACGGGCTCACCGCCGCCGAGATGCGCGAGCACTTCCCCGAGGCGCGCGCCGCCTTCGAGGCCGACCCGGCCGCCCACCCACTGCCCGGCGGGGAGGACCCGTACGAGGCGGCCGCCCGTTTCACGGCCGCCCTGGACGACATCCGCGACGCCCATCCCGGCGAGCGGGTGCTCGTCGTCGCCCACACGACCGCGATCAGGCTCGCCCTGTGCCGGCTCATCGGCGTGCCGCTGGGCTCGTACCGGCGGTTGTTCCCGCGCCTGGACAACTGCGCCCTCACCGAGCTGCGCCTGCGCGACGGCGAGGTCGCGGTCCTTCAGTTCAACAGCCCGATGGGAGCCGTCTCTTGACCGTGCACGTACTGGCCGCCGGAGATCACTTCGTGCGGAACCGCCTGCTCATCGACGCGTTGCGCGAGGAGGCGCCGGGCGAGCTGGACATCCGCGAGCTGACGCTGCCGTGGCCGGTGGTGCCGTTCGGGCCCGTCGGCGAGGTGAACGAGGCGTCGGACGTGGAGGACGAGCTGATCGAGGCGCTGCGCGGGGTGGAGATCTGCGTCACGCAGATGGCGCCGCTGACGCGGCGCGTCCTGGAGGCGTCGCCGGACCTGCGGCTCTTCTGCGTCAGCCGCGGCGGCCCCGTCAACGCCAACCTGGAGGCCGCCACCGACGCCGGGGTCGCGGTCACGTTCGCCCCCGGCCGCAACGCGGTCGCCACGGCCGAGCACACGGTCGCCATGCTGCTCGCCGCCACCCGCCGCATCCCGCAGACCCACGCCGACCTGGCCGGCGGCGTGTGGCGCGGCGACTACTACAGGTATGACATGGTCGGCCCCGAGCTGGAGGGCGGCACGGTCGGCCTGGTCGGCTACGGCGCGATCGGCCGGCGGGTGGCCCGCATGCTGGCGGGGTTCGGGGCGGAGGTGCTGGTCTTCGACCCGTACGTCGAGACGCCCGGCTCCGTCGAGCTGGACGAGCTGCTGTCGCGGTCCGGGTTCGTGTCCCTGCACGCCCGCGCCACGCCCGAGACCGCCGGGATGATCGGCGCCGCCCAGCTGGCGCTGATGCCGCGCGGCTCGGTCCTGGTCAACTGCGCGAGAGGGGCGCTGCTGGACTACGACGCGCTGTGCGACGCGCTCGACTCCGGCCACCTGTTCGGCGCCGCGCTGGACGTCTTCCCGGAGGAGCCCATCCCCCCGGGGTCGCGCCTGCTGACGACGCCGAACCTGGTGATGACGCCACACCTGGCCGGGGCCAGCAAGGAGACGGCGGTCAAGGCGGCGCGGATCGTCGCGGCGGACGTGGCCCGCTACCTGCGCGGCGAGCCGCTCGCCCACTGCGCCAACCCCGCTCCGGCCAACCGCTGACCCCGACCCTGCTACGGCTACCCCTTCAGCGCGCCCGCCATCAGGCCGCGCATGAAGAAGCGGCCCAGCAGCACGTAGATGAGCATCGTCGGGACCGACGCCAGGATGGCCGCCGCCATCTGCTGGCTGTAGGGCGTGGCCTGGGCCCCGGCGATGTTGTTCAGCATCACGGTGGCGGGCCAGCTCTGCGGGCCGGTCAGGAAGACGGCGAACAGGAAGTCGTTCCACAGCGACGTGAACTGCCAGATGATCACCACGGCGATCGCCGGCCCCGAGATCGGCAGCACCACCGACCAGTAGGTGCGCAGCATGCCCGCGCCGTCCACCCGTGACGCCTCGATCAGCTCGCCGGGGATGGTGACGTAGTAGTTGCGGAAGATCAGCGTGCAGATCGGGATGCCGTAGACCACGTGCGCCAGCACCAGGCCGGGAACGGCGCCGTAGAACTGCAGCCCGGTCAGCTCGTTCAGCCCCACCAGCAGCTGCACCAGCGGGATCATCACGCCCTGGTACGGGATGAACATGCCGAACAGGAACAACGTGAAGATCACGTCGGCGCCCGGGAAGCGCCATTTCGACAGCACGTACCCGTTCATGGAGCCGAGCGCGCACGACAGCAGCGAGCCGGGCACCGCGAGCAGCACGCTGTTCCACAGGCCGGGCGCCAGCTTCTCCCAGGCCACCCGCCACGCCTCGACGGTCCAGGTGCCCGGCAGGTTCCACGCTTGGCCGGGGTCGGCCTCGGTGAGCGGCTTGAAGCTGGTGACCAGCAGGACGTAGATCGGGACCAGGAAGACGACCACGAACACCAGCAGCACGCCGATCCGCGCCCCGGTGGCCACCCCGCGGCGTCCGGCGGCGACCGCCGTCATGACCGCCTCTCCTTGCGCACGGACCAGATCAGGTACGGGATGACGAAGACCGCCACGCTGAGCACGATGTACGAGGCGATGGTGGCGCCCTTGGCCGGGTCGTGGGAGTCGAACACCGCCACCCACATGAACACCGCGGGCACGTCGGTGATGATCTGCTTGCCCGACACCGCGACGATCAGGTCGAACACCTTCAGCGAGATGTGCCCCAGGATGATCAGCGCCGAGAGCGTCACCGGCCGCAGCAGGGGCAGCACCACGTGCCGGTAGACGCCCCACTCGGTGCAGCCGTCCACCCGCGCGGCCTCACGCAGCTCCTCGGGCACCCCCCGGAAGCCCGCCAGGAAAAGTGCCATGACATATCCGGACATCTGCCAGATGGCGGGGAGGGCCATGGCGGCCATCCCCCAGTCCGGGTCACGGAACCACTGCCACTGCGGCAGCCCGATCGCGTCGAACAGCCGGTTGAACCCGACCGCCCGCTCCTCCATCCCCGAGTTCATCAGCCACCGCCACACGATGCCGGTCGCGACGAACGAGATGGCCATCGGGAAGAGATAGATGGCCCGGAACGTGCCCTCGCCCCTGATCCCCTTCTCCATGAGGAAGGCGAGGAACCAGCCGAGCACCAGCGCGCCCAGCACGAAGACGATCGTGAACATGATCGCGTGGTTGACTGATATGTGCCATCTGGGCTGATCCCAGAGGCCGATGAAGTTCTCCAGGCCGACGAACCTGCCCTCGGACACCTCGTCGTGCTTGTCGGTCATGGCCAGCCGGAAGTTCCAGCCCAGCATGCCGTACACGAACACGCCGATCGCCACGATCGACGGGGCGACGAGGAGCAGGCCGGGCAGCCAGGTGCGTACCCGCCTCACGAGCATTTCCTCCAAGCGGGCGCGGCAGGCGCGGCCGGGCGCCTGCCGCGCCCCGGTCACTGGGCGTGGGCCTGCGCGGCGTCGGCCAGCGCCTTCTGCAGCGCGGGCACGTCCTTCGTGCCGATGAACAGGCCGACGGCCTCGTTGATGGCCGCCAGCCACGGCTGGTTCACGGCCACGCCGTGCTGGATGGAGCCGGCGAGCTTGTCGCCCGACCAGTCCTTCAGCGCGTCGGCCAGGTAGTCGGTGTAGAGCGACCGGTCGGCGTCCTTGCGGGCCGGGATGGAGCCCTTCTTCGGGTTGAAGGCGTCCTGGCCCTCCTTGCTCGCCGCGACCTTGAGCCAGGCGAGCGCGCCGTCGCGGTTCTTGGCGCCCTTGGGCAGGGTGAAGCTGTCGGACAACCACAGGTAGGTGCCCTCGGTGCCGGGCGCGGGCGCCCAGTCGAAGTCGGTCTTCGACTGCTTGCCGAGGCCGCCCTCCGGCGGGTTGTGGAAGTAGCCGTACGCCCAGTCGCCCATGACGTTGAAGGCGGCCTCGCCGTCGGCGACCTGCTTGGCCGCCGGCTGCCAGTCGTCCTGCGGGTCGCCCGCGTACGACAGGATCGTCTTGAACTGCTCCAGCGCCCTGGTCACCTGCGGGCTGTTCCAGTCGGCGCCCGGCTTGAACAGCGCGTTGTAGGCGTCGGTGCCGAGCGAGCCGAGCAGGACGCTCTCCAGCAGGTGGGTGACGGTCCACTCCGAGCCGACGGACAGCGGGATCCTGCCCTTGGCCTTGACCTTCTCCAGCGCCGCGACGAACTCCTCCAGCGTCTTCGGGGCGCCCGCGACCCCGGCCTCCTTCAGCACCGCGGGGTTGAACCACAGGACGTTGGACCGGTGGATGTTCACCGGCACCGAGTAGATCTTGCCCTCCACGCTGATCTGCTCGATGAGCTGGGCCGGGAGGACCTCCCTGAGCTTCAGCTCGTCGTAGAGGGAGTTGAGCTCCTCCAGGTCGCCCGCCTTGATGTAGCCCTGCAGCTCGGCGCCGGCGTGCCCCTGGAAGGTGTCGGGCGGGGTGCCGGCCTGCAGCTTCGACTGCAACAGCGCCTTGGCCTTGTCACCGGAGCCGCCGGCCACCGCCGCGTCGAAGAACGTGTAGGACGGGTTGCGCTCCTCGAAGATCTTGCGCATCGCCTGCAGACCGTCGGCCTCACCCGGTCCCGTCCACCAGGAGAACACCTCGACCTGCTTCTTCGCGTCACCGCCGCCCTGGGTGGGCTGCGCCGCCCGGTCGCCGCCTCCGCAGGCCGACAGCCCCAGCACACCCGCCATCACGGCCGCCGCGACGGCCGTCCAGCGTGATCGCACCTTCAACCGCATCGCACACCATCCCTTCGTGAACCCCCGAAGTGGTGATTTTGACAACGTTGTCAGTACGGCCATCAACCCACTTGCCACTCCTCACCGTCAAGGCATGCGGCGATAACAGCTCCGCAAACTCAGCCTCACCTGATCTGGAGGAGGAATCGCCGGCCCGGCCGGGAACACTCAAAGGCATGGCCGACGAGCCCCTCGAAATCGGTGAGATCTCCCTGTCCGACTGGCACGCCCACATGGGCACCATGACCGAGGCGGGCTTCCTGAGCATCGCCCGGCGGCTGCCCTCCCTGGTGCGCCAGGCCCTGACCCTCGCGTGGCGGGCCAGCCCGCGCGACACGGCGGCGACCATCGTCCTCAACCTCCTGGGCGGCGTCTTCACGGCGTTCGGGCTGCTGGCCACCACAGGCGTCCTGACAGCGCTGTTCCAGGACGGGCCGACCCCCGACCGGGTGCGGGCGGCCCTGCCGAGTCTCGTCCTGGTCGCCGCCGCGGCGGCGCTCGGCACCGCCGTGCAGGCCGGAGCCGGGTGGGCGCAGTCCCGCCTGGAGCCCCAGATCACCCGCCAGGCCGAGGAGCGCCTCTACGGTCTGACGAGCCGGGTCGATCTGGTCGCCTACGACGACCCCGAGTTCCACGACTCGCTCCAGCGGGCCCGGATCCGAGGCGTCTCCATGGCCGACTCCGTGGTCAGCTCCGCCGTCGACGTGGTGACCGCCCTCGTCGGCATCGCGGCCGTGGCCGGGGTGCTCGGCGTGCTCCACCCCGCCCTGCTGCCGCTGCTCCTGCTCGCCGTGCTGCCCGACGCCTGGGCCGCCGTGCGCAGCGCACGGATGCGCTACGGCACGCTGAACTCCCTCATCCCGGCCATGCGCCGCAAGTGGATCATCGCCGACCTCCTGGCCGACCGCGATCCGGCGGCGGAGGTGCGCGCCTTCACCATGCGCGGCTTCCTGCTGCGCATGTACGACGCGGTGGCGCGGGCCGAACAGGACGTCATGCTCCGGCTGGCCAGGCGTCAGACGGTCGCCCGGCTCGTCGGCGAGGCGCTGGGCGGGCTCGGCAGCGCCGTCGTCTACGTGGCGCTCGGCATCCTGCTCGCGATCGGCGCGATCCCGCTCGCCGTCGCGGGCACCGCCGTGCTCGCCATCCGGTCCGGCCAGTCGTCGCTGGCCAACCTGCTGCACTCCACCAACCGCCTCTACGAGGACGGCCTCTACTTCACCGACTTCCTCGACTTCTGCTCCGACGCCGAACGCCGCCTGGCCGCCCCGCGCCCCGCCTCCCCGCCCGAGCGCTTCGAGCGGATCAGCGTGGTCGACGCCGCCTTCACCTACCCCGGCGCCGACGGGCCCGCGCTGCGCGGCGTGTCCATGGAGATCAAGCGCGGCGAGGTGATCGCCTTCGTCGGCGAGAACGGCTCGGGCAAGACCACCCTCGCCAAGATCCTGGCCGGCCTCTACGAGCCCGACAGCGGCAGCGTCCTGTGGGACGACGTCGACCTGCGCGAGGTCTCCCCCGAGGCGATCCGCGAGCGCACCGCCGTCATCGCCCAGGACCACACCCGCTGGCCGCTCACCGCCCGCTACAACATCACGATGGGCACCGGCAAGGGCGAGCCTGCCCTGCACGCGGCGGCGTCCGTCGCCGGGGCGCACGAGGTGATCGCCGAGCTGCCGCACGGCTACCGCACCCTGCTCGACCGCCGCTTCAAGGACGGCCACGAGCTGTCGGGCGGCCAGTGGCAGCGCATCGCCGTGGCCCGCGGCTTCCACCGCGACGCCGACCTGCTGATCTGCGACGAGCCCACGGCCGCCCTCGACGCGCGGGCCGAGCACGCCCTCTTCGAACGCATCCGCGGCCACTCCGACGGGCGCACGGTGTTGCTCATCACCCACCGCCTGGCCAGCGTCCGCTATGCCGACCGCATCTACGTGCTCGACCACGGCAAGATCATCGAGGAGGGCGACCACGCCACCCTGATGTCCCTCAACGGCCTCTACGCCGAGCTCTACACCCTCCAGTCCTCCGCCTACCGCTGACCCGCCCCCGTACGAGCGACCCACCCCGTACGGGAACCCACCCCCGTACGGAACCCGTCCCCGTACGGAACTCGCCTCCGTAAGGGGACCCACCCCCGTACGGGGACCCACCCCCGTACGGAACCCGCCTCCGTGAGGCGACCCACCCCCGTACGGGGACCCGTCTCCGTACGGGGACCCGCTTGCGCGCCCGCCGTCCCGGCGCCGGGTTCACGACAGGGCGGCCTGGAGGATGGCGCGGGCGATGGGGGCGGCCCGGGCGGGACCCTGTTCGAGCACGACCCCCACCGCCACCTCCGGCGCCGTCGCCGGGGCGAAGGCGGTCACGACGGTCGGGCTCGACTTGGCGGCCACCTCCACCCCCTCCAGGGCGAGGCCGGGGCGGGTGGCGGTGGCCATGAGCACGGTGAGCTGCCCGGCCAGCGCGGGCGGCACGGCGGTCCGATAGGGCGCGGGACCGGCGCGGTCGATGATCGACCCGTCCGGCAGGCGCACCTCCTGCACGAGGTACGGCCGCATCGCCACACCCCCGTTGGCCACGGCCGCCGAGAGCATGGCGATCATCAAAGGGGTGGCCCGGTCGTGCAGCCCGGCGGCCGACAGGGCGGTGCCCGTCCGGTCGAGCCCGGCCGGGAAGGTGCTGGCCGCCACGCGCAGCGGCACGGCCAGGTCGGTCGCGTTGAACCCGAACGCCTCCGCCTGGTCGCGCAGCAGGTCCTGGCCGAGCTGCGCCCCGAGGGCGGCGAAGGCGGCGCCGCAGGACAGCCGGAAGGCGTGCGCCAGCGTGGGGCGGCCGTTCCCGCAGGGCCGCTCGCCCGGTCCGGCCGGTGATCCGTCCGGGCGGCTCGGCGGCGGCGCCACCTGCCCCGCGCCGGCGGAGATCGGCGAGGCGATCGTGTACTCCCCGGAGGCGAGCGCGGCGGCGGTCGTGACGACCTCGAACGCCGGGCCCGGCGGGTAGGTGCCGTGCAGTGCCCGGTTGAGCAGGGGACGCGCCGGATCGCCGCGCAACGCCCGGTCGGCCGCCTCCACGGCGGCCGCGTCCTGCGCGGTGTAGCCGGCCGGATCGTAGGACGGGTAGCTGGCCAGGGCGAGGATCGCGCCCGTCGCCGGGTCGATCGCCACCGCGGCGCCCGGCCGGCCGGCGCGGGCGAGGCCCTGGTAGGCGGCCCACTGGACGCGGTGCCTGATGGTGAGCCGCACGTCGGCGCCCGCGGGCGGGCCGTCCCCGACCAGCGCCCGCATCCTGATCTTCGGGTCGGTGCCGGACAGCACGGCCTGCGCGGCCCGCTCGACGCCGGTGGCCCGGCGCAGCGAGAAGTGCCCCGTCACGGGCGCGTACGTCCGGCCGCCGGTGTAGACGCGGCGGTGCCGGTACGGCCCCGTGCCCGTCTCGGCGCTGGTGGCGAGGACCCGGCCGTCGTAGGTGAGGATGTCGCCGCGCGGATGGGCGTACCTGGCGAGCAGGGCGCGCTCGTTGCGGTGGTCGGCGACCAGGTCACGCCGGCCGAACGCCTGCAGGTGGGTGAGGTGGGCCAGCAGCGCGAACAGCAGCACCGCGCACGTCACGGAGACGCGGCGCAGCGGGATGTTCATCCGTCTCGTCCCGGGCCCGGCCATGCGTCCTGACTAACAACCGAACCCCCAAGGCGGGGCTACAGGACGCTGCGGTAGTAGGAGATCTTGTTGTGGATCCCGCGCTGCCGTGCCGTGAGGTTGGCGATCTGGCTCTGGACGCGGCGGTCGTGCTCCTCCAGCAGCCTGATGCGGTCGGGGATCGTGTGGTCGCCCGCGCGCACCAGCTCGGCGAAGCGGAGCATCTGGGCGATCGGCATGCCGGTGTCGCGGAGGCAGCGGACCAGCCCCAGCCAGCTCAGGTCGCTGTCGCTGAACCTGCGCTGCCCGGCGGCGTTGCGCTCGACGGGCTCCAGCAGGCCGATCTTCTCGTAGTAACGCAGGGTGTCGAGGGTGAAGCCGGTCTCCTCGACGACCTCGGCGGGTGTGTACACGCTCACGGGTCCGAGCATCCCACCTGGAGCGGGCTCCAGGTCAACCCTCTTGACCTGGAGTTCACTCCAGCGACCACAGTGGTCCTCCATGAACATCGCACTCGGCACCATTCCCTTCGGCACCACCGTCAGCGAGCGGGACTCCTTCGCGATCCTCGACCGCTTCCACGAGGCGGGCGGCACGATGCTGGACACCTCCAACAACTACCCGTTCTGGATCGAGGGCTGCTCCGGCGACGAGAGCGAGCTGACCATCGGCGCCTGGCTGGCCGCGCGTGGCCACCGCGACGCCATGGTGGTCGGCACGAAGACGGGCGCCCGGCCCACGGTCCCCGGCGACAGGACACTCGGATCGGCCGAGGGGCTGTCCGCCGCCGCCGTCGCCCGCGCCGCCGAGGACAGCCTGCGGCGGCTGCGCACCGACCGGATCGACGTGTACTGGGCGCACGTCGAGGACCGTTCCGTGCCCCTGGAGGAGACCCTGGGCGCCTTCGACGCGCTCGTCCGGGAGGGCAAGGTCAGGAGCGTGGGCGCCAGCAACGTGCCCACCTGGCGGCTGGAGCGCGCCCGCGCCGTCTCCGCCGCGCGCGGCTGGGCGCCCTACACCCACGTCCAGCTCCGGCACAGCTACCTGCGCCCGCGCCCGTTCACCCGGCTCGCCGAGTCGGGGCACGTGATCGCCTCGGACGAGATGCTCGACTACGTCCGCAGCGAGCCGGACGTGACGCTGTGGGCGTACAACACGCTGATGGCGGGCCGTTACACGCGCGCGGACCGTCCGCTGCCGGAGTCCTACGAGCACCCGGGCACGACGCGGCGGCTGGCCGTGCTGCGGGAGGTGGCGGCGGAGCTGGGGGTGACGGCGAACCAGGTGGTGCTGGCCTGGATCCTGGCCGACGGGCACGTGCCGATCGTCGGCGTGTCGAGCCTGGAGCAGCTCGACGAGGCCATCGCGGCGACGGAGGTCAAGCTGGACGACGAGCTGCGCGCGCGGCTCGACGCGGCCTGCTGAGGCCGGGGGTCACGGCAGGTGGCCGGCGAGGTAGCGGCGGACCAGGAGCTTGCACTCGGCGATCATGGCCGGGTCGCCCTCGGGGTCCGTGCGGAAGGCCAGCTTCAGCACCGCGTCGGTGGCCTCCACCGCCACCAGCAGCGCCCGGTCGAGGCCCGGGCCCGCGGGGGCGTCCAGCAGGCCCAGCGTGAGCGCCCGCAGCCGGTCGGCCACGACCGCGTTGTTCTCCAGGGCGGCGTCGAGCATCCGGTTGGTGCCTTCGAGCGCGGGCCCGCCGGGCGTGGGCAGCACCTCGCCGAAGTCGACCACCGCGAAGCCGGGGACGCTGCGCTTCATCGCGACGAACTCGTCGACGGCCAGCTCGACGAGGTCGGTCCAGTGGCCCGGGTCGGCCGCGGCGATCCGCTCGGTCACCCGCTGCAGGAACGCGTCGAGGTTGCGCAGCGCCAGGGCGCGCACCAGCCCCTGCTTGTCGGAGAAGAACTGGTAGAAGGTGCCGATCGGCACCTCCGCCCGGCGCGCCACCTCCTTCGTGGTCAGCGCCTCGTACCCGACCTCGTCGAGAAGCCGGGCGCACTCGTCGAGCATCCGCTCGACGCGTTCGACGCTGCGGCGTTGAGCCGGGCGGCGCCGCAAGGTACTGGTCATGTCACCATCCTGGCCTATTACCGATGCGTAAAGACCGCTCCGATCCCGTCAGATAACATGAGCACTACTCATAGTCAGTGAGGAGATGCGATGTTCCTGTGGGGCACGGCCACGGCCGCCTACCAGATCGAGGGCGCCGCCGGCGAGGACGGCCGGGGGCCGTCCGTCTGGGACACCTTCGCGCACGAACCCGGCCGCGTCCGCGACGGGCACACCGGCGACGTGGCGTGCGACCACTACCACCGGTGGCGCGAGGACGTCGCGCTCCTGGCCGGCCTGGGCGCCGGCGCCTACCGGTTCTCGATCTCCTGGCCGCGCGTCCTGCCCGAGGGCGCCGGCGCGCCGAACCCCAAGGGGCTCGACTTCTACGACCGGCTGGTGGACGGGCTGCTGGCCGCGGGCGTCACGCCGGTGCCCACGCTGTTCCACTGGGACCTGCCGCAGGCGCTGCAGGACCGCGGCGGCTGGCTGAACCGCGACGTCGCCGGCTGGTTCGCCGACTACGCGGCGGTCGTCGCCGAGCGGCTCGCCGACCGGGTGCGCATGTGGATCACGCTGAACGAGCCGTTCGTCCACATGGCCTTCGGGTACGGCATGGGCGTCCACGCGCCGGGACAGGCGCTGCTGCTCGACGCGCTGCCGGTGGCCCACCACCAGCTCCTCGGCCACGGCCTGGCCGTGCGGGCGCTGCGCGCGGCGGGGGCCGCAGAAGTCCTGCTCACCAACAACTGCACGCCCGTCCGACCCGCCTCCGACGCCCCGCGGGACGTGGCCGCCGCCGACGCCTACGACGTCCTGCACAACAGGCTGTTCGCCGACCCGGTGCTCCTCGGCCGCTATCCCGACCTGTCGGCCTACGGCATCGACGCGCCGGACGACGCGCTGGGCGTCCGCGACGGCGACCTGGCCGTGATCTCCGCCCCGCTGGACGGCCTCGGCGTCAACTACTACAACCCGACGCGCATCGCCGCGCCCGCCGAACCCGGCCTGCCCTTCGCCGACGTCGGCATCACCGGTCACCCCACCACCGCCTTCGGCTGGCCGGTCGTCCCCGACGGCCTGCGCGAGCTGCTCACCGGCCTGCGTGACCGCTACGGCGCGGCCCTCCCGCCGATCTACGTCACCGAGAACGGCTGTTCCCAGCCGGACGAGCTCACCCCGGAGGGGGTGGTGGACGACCAGGAGCGGATCGCGTTCCTGCGCGACCACATCGCCGCCGTGGACCGGGCCCGCGCCGAGGGCGTGGACGTGCGCGGCTACTTCGTCTGGTCGCTGCTGGACAACTTCGAGTGGGCCGAGGGCTACCACCAGCGCTTCGGGCTCGTCCACGTGGACTTCGCCACCCAGCGGCGCACGCCGAAGGCGTCCTACCACTGGTTCAGGGACTTCCTGGCCGCACGCTGAGCGCCCCGCACCTCGCACGCGCACGGACGACCCGCACATGCACGAGCCTGACGGGCCGGAGCCTAGAACACCGACACGTGGACGTGGTCGTAGTGGTTGGCGGTGGGGCCTCCGCGGTCGGACATGGGGTCCCACCCGCCACCGGAGCGGATGTCGTAGTAGCGCTGCTTCCAGATGATGTACATCACGCCGAGCCGTGACCCGTTCTGGATCAGCCACGCCGCCAGCGCGTCGCCCCGCGCGGCGTCGGCGCCACCGGCCACCGTGCCGCCGCTGGAGATCATGAAGTCGCAGGCGCGGCCCTTGCCGTGCTCGCCGGGGTCGCCGCGGCGCAGGCAGCCGACGCCGTGGGGCATGGGGAAGTTCTGCATGACCGCGGCGCGGACCGAGATCATGCGCTGGGTGAGGCCCTCGGCGCCGCCGGGCTGCTGGAAGCCGTACTTGGCGAGCAGCCGCTCCATCTCGCGGCGCTTGCCCTGGAGGGTCCTGACCTCCTGCTCCATCTTCTTGATCTTGTCGTTGGCGGCGAGCTTGGCCTGCCTGGCGTCCTGGATCATCTTCTCGACGCGCTTGACCTTGTGGACGCGCTCCTCGGCCATGTGGCCGAGGTTCGCCGCCTGGCCCAGCAGCGCGTGCGGCTCGACCTTGAGGGAGAAGAGCTGCATGCCGTCGATCGGGCCGGCGATGTAGGTGGTCTGCGCGATGGTGCGGACCTCGGCCTTGGCGGCGTCGAGCCGCTTCTGCAGGCCGTCGGAGTTGTCCAGGGCGCGCTTGGCCTGGATGCGCAGCTCCTCCAGGCTCTGGATCTGGCCGCGGTAGAGCTCGTTGAGCCGGGCCGCGTCCCGGGTGAGCTTGCGCAGCTGGGCGGGGCTGGGGTCGGCGGAGGCCGCCGGCGGCGACGGGAGCACGAACAGCCCGACAAGGAGGACGACAAAAAGGGCGAAACGACCCGTTTTCACGTCCGCCCTCCCCTCATAGACGGTCCGCAACTATAGAAGATGATCTTGATAGCTGTCATCCGAACAGGGCAACCCGTACGTCCTGCGACCAATATCACGATTTCTCGCGACATAAGGTCCAGATAAAGATTGGGCCTTGCCACGGCCGGAGCGCCGGTTTGAGATGGCGACGAACTCGTCTCTGCGAAGGGGCAGACCGTGTCGCGAACCTCAGCCCTCGCCCTCGCCGTCGTCCTCGGCCTGGGCACGTCCCTCGTAGCCGTGGAAGCCCAGGCGGTGACCGACCCGCCGGCGCCGGCCGACCGGATCGAGCTCTACGAGCTCGACGCCTCGCCGGGCACCGCCCACACTCTCAGGGAGAAGGGGTACGACGTCGTCCAGCAGGAGGTCAGATCCGGCAAGGAGCACGTCGAGCTGACCGCGGTCGGGGCCGAGCTGGAAGGACTGCGCAAGCTCGGGCTCAGGCCCGAGCCCGTACGCAACACCCGCGGCCAGACCCAGCTGGAGGCCGCCCGGACGCAGGCCGCCGGCGGCTACACCGTCTGGAAGTCCTACTCCGAGCCCGGCGGCATCGCCGACCAGCTCAAGGCCATCGCCGCCGCGAACAAGGACGTCGTCAAGCTCCAGTCCATCGGCAAGTCGCTGAAGGGCCAGGACATCCTGGCCGTCAAGGTCAGCACGCTGGCCAGGGCACTGCCCGACGGCATCAAGCCGGCCACGCTCTTCTCGGCCACCCAGCACGCCCGCGAGTGGATCGCCACCGAGGTGGACATGCGGCTGCTGAAGCATGTGGTGGCCAACAAGGCGTCGCTGCGGGACCTGCTCACCAGGACCGAGCTGTGGTTCGTGCCGGTGGCCAACCCCGACGGCTACGACTTCACCTTCACCGAGGGCAACCGCCTGTGGCGCAAGAACCTGCGCGACAACAACGGCGACGGGAAGATCACCACCGGCGACGGCGTGGACCCCAACCGCAACTTCCCCACGAACTTCCACTACGACGAGGAGGGCTCCTCCTCCATCCCCAGCAGCGAGACCTACCGCGGCACCGGCCCGGCCAGCGAGCCGGAGACCAGGGCCATGGACGGGCTGCTCCGGCGCGTCGGGTTCGAGATGCAGCTGAACTACCACTCCTACGGGCCGCTGCTGCTCTACCCGGTCGGCGTGCAGATCGCCACGGAGACCGCCGACAACCCGATCTACGAGGCTCTCTCCGGCACCGACGACCGGCCCGCCGTGCCCGGCTTCGACCCCGACCTCGGCGCCGAGCTGTACACGACCAACGGCGACACCAACGACCAGGCGCACTACGCCTACGGCACGCTGTCGTGGACGCCGGAGCTGAACGAGGGCTGCGACGGCTGCGGCTTCGTCTTCCCCGATGACGAGGCCTTGGTGCAGGCCGAGTTCGAGAAGAACCTCCCGTTCGCCCTCGACGTCGCCCGGTCCGCGGCCGACCCGGTCGAGCCGGTCAGCCACCTGGGCAACAGGACGCCGGACTTCGTGCTCGACCCGTTCGAGGTCAGCCACGGCAGGGACCAGGTGGTGCAGGTCAACGCCAAGCGCAAGCTCGGCCCCGTGCTGCTCCACTACCAGGTCAACGGCGGCCGTACCAAGGTCGCGCGGACCGGCGAGTGGAAGGGCGGCGAGCGTTACGGCAAGGGCTACAACCGCTACTACCACTGGATGCGCGGCACGATCACCGGCACCGGACCGGGTGACAGCGTCAAGGTGTGGTTCACCGCATCGGGCAGGCGCAGCGCCGATTTCACCTACAAGGTCGCCGACGACATCGGCGGCAAGGTGCTCGTGCTGGCCGCCGAGGACGTGACCGGCATCAGCCCGGTCCAGGGCGGCACCGAGGCCAAGTACGCGGCCGAGTACGTCAGGGCGCTCGGCGAGACCGGCTACACCTCAGACGTGTACGACATGGACAAGATGGGACGTAAGGCACCGCACCCGCTCGGCGTCCTCAGCCACTACAAGGCCGTGGTCTGGGAGACGGGCGACGACATCATCCCGAGGAGCACCGGCCAGGTGGGCGGCACCGTGGCCAAGGCCGGCGTCGACACCGAGCTGGCCGTGCGCGACTACCTCAACGAGGGCGGCAAGCTGCTGCACGCCGGCAAGTACGCCTCCTTCGCGCAGAACGCCAACGGGGCGTACTACTACCAGCCCGACCAGCCCGCGCGGCCGGAGTGCACCGAGCCTGCCGACCCGCCGTGCATCCCGGTGTTCAACGACTTCCAGCAGTACTACCTGGGCGCCTACGTCCACTTCGACGACGCGGGCACCGACCACGGCACCGGGCAGCCGTTCGCGCTGAAGGGCGTGGGCGGCCGCTTCGACGGCTTCGCCGGCACGCTCGCGCCCTCGCACACCAACTCGTTCGTGGCCACCTCGGCGATCCTGCCCCCGCAGCGGTTCCCGCGGTTCGCCGCCTCGGCTCCGGTCAAGTGGGTACGGCCGGGCGGCCCGTTCGACCCGCACACCGGTGCCTGGGACGTCTACAGCGGCATCGCCGACGTCTCGTGGAAGCGGCTGACCAAGACCGTCGACCTGACGGGCAGGAGCGGCGGCGACCTGTCGTTCTGGACCTCGTACGACACCGAGGCCGAGTGGGACTTCCTCGCCGTGGAAGCCCGCACGGCCGGCCAGGACGACTGGACCATGCTCCCCGACGCCAACGGTCACACCTCGCAGGAGACCGGGAGCAGTTGCGGCCCGCCGAGCGGCGGGGCGGGCTGGCGGGTCATCCACCCGTTCACCCAGCGCTACCAGGGGCCGGCCTGCGAGCCCACCGGCACCTCCGGCGCTTGGCACGCCGCCTCGGGCAACTCCGCCGGCTGGCAGCAGTGGAAGATCGACCTGACCCCGTACGCGGGCAAGCGGGTCGAGCTGTCGATCTCGTACATCAGCGACTGGAGCACCCAGGGCGCGGGCGTCTTCCTCGACGACTTCACGCTCACGCTGGACGGCGCCACGGCCGAGCAGACGTCGTTCGAGTCCGACCTCGGTGGCTGGACGGTCTCGGGCCCGCCCGAGGGCACCTCTCCTTCGATCAACAACTGGTCCCGCACGGACCAGGTCTTCGAGGAGGGCGGCGGCGTCACCACCGAGGACACCGTCTACCTGGGCTTCGGCGTGGAGAGCCTGACCACGCAGGCCATGCGGACCGACGTGGTGCTGCGCTCGATGCGCCACCTGATCGGAGACCCGCGCTGACCTTCTGATCCCGCTCTCCCGATCGGGCGGTGCGGAGGGGCACGGCACCCGCCGTGCCCCTCTTGCGCGCGTGCACAGAACATGGTTCGGTCGCCTTGAGGCTGTACGGAAGCAAGCAAGCATTCGGTCAAGCAGGAGGCTCACGACATGCGCCAGCACGACACGCTGTACATCGGGGGCGAATGGGTGGCCCCGGCCGGCACCGGAACCATCGACGTCGTCTCCCCGCACACCGAGCAGGTCGTGGGCCGCGTGCCCGACGGCACGGCCGCCGACATGGACCGGGCCGTGGCCGCGGCGCGCGAGGCGTTCGACCGCGGGCCCTGGCCGCGCATGACGTTCGCCGAACGCGCGGCGGTGATCGGCCGGCTGGCCGAACTCTACGCGGCCCGGCAGGAGGAGATGGCCGCGCTCATCACCGAGGAGATGGGCTCCCCCATCACCTTCTCCCAGCTCGCCCAGGCGCCGCAGCCGCTCGGCATGCTGCAGTACTACGCCGAGCTGGGCAAGACGTTCCAGCAGGAGGAGCAGCGGCCCGGCCTGTTCGGGCCGACGACCGTGCGCCGCGAGCCGGTCGGCGTCGTGGCGGCCATCGTGCCGTGGAACGTCCCCCAGTTCGTCGCGATGACCAAGATCGCACCCGCGCTGCTGGCCGGCTGCGCGATCGTGCTCAAGCCCGCCCCCGAGACACCGCTCGACGCGTACCTGCTGGCCGAGATGGCGCAGGAGGCCGGCATCCCGGCCGGCGTGCTCAACATCGTGCCCGCGGGCCGCGAGGCGGGCGAGCATCTGGTGTCCCACCCGGGCGTGGACAAGGTGGCCTTCACCGGCTCGACCGCCGCCGGCCGGCGCATCGCCGCCATCTGCGGCGAGCAGCTCAAGCGGGTCAGCCTGGAGCTGGGCGGCAAGTCCGCGGCCATCGTCCTCGACGACGCCGACCTGGCCTCCAGCATGGGCATGCTGGCCCTCGCCTCCCTCATGAACAACGGCCAGGCCTGCGTCGCGCAGACCCGCATCCTCGCCTCCCGCAACCGCTACGACGAGGTGGTGGAGGCCGTCGCCGCCATGGTCACCTCCCAGCCCGTCGGCGACCCGGCCGACCCCGGGACCGGCATCGGCCCGCTGGTCGCCCGGCGGCAGCAGGAGCGCGTCGAGGGCTACATCAGGATCGGCATGGAGGAGGGCGCCAAGGTCGTCGTGGGCGGACTCGACCGGCCGTACGAGCAGGGCTGGTACGTCGCCCCCACCGTCTTCGCCGGGGTCTCCAACGACATGCGCATCGCCCGCGAGGAGATCTTCGGGCCGGTGCTCGCCGTGATCCCGTACGACGACGAGGCCGACGCCGTCCGCATCGCCAACGACAGCGACTACGGCCTGGCCGGCACCGTCTGGACGGCCGACGCCGACCACGGCATGGAGGTGGCCCGGCAGGTGCGCGCCGGCACCTACGGGGTCAACTGCTTCATGCTGGAGTCCAACGCGCCGTTCGGCGGCTACAAGGCCAGCGGCATCGGGCGCGAGCTCGGGCCCGAGGGGCTCAACGGCTACCTGGAGTACAAGTCGATCGCCCGGCTGGGCTGACCGGACCGGACCGAGTCGGGCGGGTCCGCCTGGGCGGGGCTCCGGCGACGCCGCCGGAGCCCGCCCGCCGCGGATGGCACCCAGCGCGCCCCCGCAACGCTAGGTGCCACCCCAGCGACCCTCCCGCAGGAGGGCCACTGTGAGCGACGATTCCGCTACGAGAAGTATGTCCTACGGCAACCACCTGCGGCGGTTCCCTTCCCCAAGGACTTCTCCCGGCGGATTTCTTCCATCCGCCCTAGGTAGACGCATTTCACTCAGGAAAGGTTCGATGTGATCCACTTTCCGATGCGGTGGATGAGGTCGGGGGTGGCCGCGGTCTCCGCGTGACCGTACCCGGGCTCGACCCACAGCTCCTTGGGCTCGCGGGCGCCCGCGTAGAGCTGGTGCGCGTGCTCCAGCGGGAAGAAGGCGTCACGGTCGCCGTGCACGACGAGCAACGGCGCCGGCGAGACGAGCCCGGCGGCTTCGCGCGGCGGCATCGGGACCGGGTCCCACCGGCCGCGGGCGATCCGGGTGCGCTTGGCCATCCGGGCCGCCAGCCGCCCGACCGGCTGCTCGATGGCCCAGTGCACCTGGCGCATCGGCTTGGTGCCCCGGTAGTACCAGCGGGCCGGGCCGCTCACCGCCACGACCGCGTCGACGCCCCGGTGCAGCGCCGCGTGCCGCACGACGACCGCCGCGCCCATCGAGAACCCGACCAGCGCGATCCTGGAGTAGCCGACCACCCGCGCGTGCCTGACGGCCGCGGCCACGTCGAGGATCTCCAGGTCGCCCACGGTGGACTCGCCGCCCGACCGGCCGTGCCCCCGGAAGTCGAACGCCACCACCCCGCCGTAACGGCTCAGCACGTGCACGATCCGCCGCGCCGTCCGTTCGCGCCACGATCCCGTGAACCCGTGCGCCACCACGATCCCCGTGCCGCCGGCGCCGGGACCACCGTCAGGGCCGGGATGCGCAGGCGGGGTGTGCGCGGCGTCGATGCGCACGCCGTCGTCGGTACGGAGCATGACGGGAAAACTGGACGCGAACGGCATACCCCGAGCCTACGGTCGGCCATGGGCCACGCCGGCAGGACGCCGGGCCACGCCGCCACGTGCGCTCACGCGTCGGGGTGTGGGGCGTCCAGGTCGGCCACGCCCACCACCATCCGGACACGCGACCCGTCGGCCGCGTCCACGGCGTGCGGCAGATCGGAGATCATCAGCCGCGCGCGGCTGGCCAGGATGCGCCGGCGCAGGGCCGGAGCGTCCAGCTCGGGCGGCACCGGCCAGACGACGCCGCCCGCCGCGATCACCGCGTCGGTCGCCACCAGCAGGTCGGGCCCCACCGGCAGGCAGACGAGCACCGAATCGCCCGCCCGCACCCCGCGGCGCCGCAACTGCAGGGACGCGGCGGCCGACCGCGCGTCGAGCTGCCCTTCGGTGAGACCCAGCCCCGTGCCCGAGTCGACCATGACGATGCGCTCACCCATACACCCACGGTAGGCAGGACGTCTCATCCCGACATGGGGCGGAATATGCAGATGCCTATGCAGACACCCTCAGGTACTCGGCCGCCCACACCGCGATCTGTGCCCGGGAGGTGTGGCCCAGCTTGTCCATGATGTTGGCGATGTGCCGCGCCACCGTCGCCGGACTGATCACGAGCTCCTCGGCGATGGCCCGGTTGGACAGCCCCCGGGTCAGCAACGCGGCGATCTCCTGCTCGCGAGCCGTCAACGGCGAACCGGCACCGGCGGCGGAGAGAGCCGTGACCGCGCCGACCATCCCGGCGGCGACCGTCCCCACCGCCGACACCCCGGAGGGCGATCGGGCGGCCCTCGGGGACAGGACCTCGTCCGCGGCCCCCGTCACCTGCGGGGCGGGCGGGACGGCGCCGGGCAGGACCGTGGCGTCACCGGCGGGCGCCGCACCCTCCCGGCCGGCCGTGACGGCACCGTCGAGGACGTGGCGGGCGGCTTCGTCGGGGGCCATCGCCCTGCCCCGCGCCCAGAGCGCGACGGTACGGGCGTCACCGAGCTTGCCCCGGGCCCGGGCGAGCAGCCCCTCGGTGCGGCTGCTCACGCTGTGCTGGCGGATCTCCTCCCGCAGTCCCGCGGCCGCCGCGGCGGTCAGCACGGCGCCTTCGAGATCACCCTCGGCCTCGGCCAGCACCGACAGCCCGACCAGGCACCGGGCCACGCCCTGCCGCTGCCCGGTGCACCGGCTGAGCGCGAGGCTGCGGCCGAGGCGCTCCCTGGCCGCCGGGAACTCGTGCAGCATCGCCGCCACCCTGCCGCCGCGCGCGAGGCAGCGGGCCAGCTCCACGCCGCTGCCGAGCTCGCACAGCCACGGCACGGCCGTCTCGTAGTGGGACATCGCGGTCATGAGGTCGCCGCGCGCCTCGGCCACCGCGCCGAGCTGCGTCGCCGCCCTCGCCATGATCCACCGATGGCCGTGCTCGCCGGCCCGCCGCAGGGCCTCCTCGCCGTGCCGCTGGGCCTCGCGCAACCGCCCCCGGACGAGCGCCACGGCCGACAGCCCGGCCAGCCCGGAGGCCTGGTTCCACGGGTCGTCGCCGGCGTCGGCCAGCTCCAGGCCCTGCTGGGCGTGGAGCAGCGCCTCCTCCGGCCGCCCGAGGCGCAGCAGGACCATCACGAACAGGCTGTGCATCACGCCCATCGCGTACGGGCCGGCGCCGTCGAGCCCGTCAATGGCCTCCCGGGCCAGCCGCAGCGCGCGTTCGAGCTCGTCGCGCGCCTCCAGCCCGTAGGCGAGGTAGGCCTTGGCCTGGGCGACCTGCCAGCCGGGCACGCCGGACAGGTCGAGCGCGAGCAGCCGCTCGGCCCAGCCCACGATCTCCGTCAGGCCGCCGACCGGCAGCAGGCCCGTGCTGTGGAAGCACAGCTGGAGCCCGAGCGGCACGTTGCGGGACTCGACCGCCCAGTCGAGCGCCACCCGCAGGTCGTCGACCAGCGCGCGGCCGGCGCTCAGCGCGGCCAGCCGGCGCGGCCACGGCACGCGCGGCTCGACCAGCTCGGTGGTGAAGTGGCCGCGCTGCAGCTCGCACAGGGCGCCCAGGTGGCGGTCGCGGACCTCGTCGAGCTCACCCGCATCCGCCAGCCGCCCCGCCGCGAACCGTTTGATGGTCTCCAGCAGCCGGTAGCGCCTGCGGTCCTCGTCGCACTGCACCAGCGACTTGTCGACGAGGCCGCCCAGCAGCTCGACGATCTCCGCCGGGGCCAGGGGCGGGCCGGCGCAGACCCGCTCGGCCAGGTCGAGGTCGAACGCCCCGGCGAACACCGACAGCCGGCGCAGCAGCACCTGCTCGCGGGCCGGCAGCAGGTCGTGGCTCCACTCGACGGCCGCGAGCAGCGTGCGCTGCCTGGCGGGCGCCGTCCGGCCGCCCGTGGTCAGCAGGGAGAAACGGTCGTCGAGGCGGTCGGCGATCTGGCCGGGGCTGAGCATGCTCGTGCGCGCCGCGGCAAGCTCCAGCGCGAGCGGCAGCCCGTCGAGGGCCCGGCAGAGGCGCACGGTGTCGGCGAGGCTCTCCTCCCCCAGCCGGGTGCCGACGGCGGCGGCCCGGTCGAGGAACAGCCGCACCGCCTCCGCGAGCGGCGCGCCGGGACGGGGCGGGCCGGGCTCGGGCAGGTCGAGCGGTGGCACCCGCCAGACCAGCTCGCCGGCGATGCGCAACGGCTCCCTGCTGGTGGCCAGGATGCCGAGCCGCCGGCAGGCCGCCACCAGCCGGGCGCTCACCTCGGCGCACCGGTCGACCAGGTGCTCGCAGTTGTCGAGGACGAGCAGGCAGCGCGCGTCACCGAGCCGCGCGGCCACGGTGTCGAGCAGCGGCCGGCCGCTCTCCTCGCGCACGCCGAGGACTCTGGCCAGCTCCCGCTCGATCTGCTCGGCGTGGCCGATCCTGGCCAGCTCCACCAGCCAGACGCCCGCCGGATAAGCGGGCACGAGCCGGGCGGCCACGCGCAGGGCGAGGCGGGTCTTGCCGATGCCGCCGACTCCGCACAGTGTCACCACGCGCGTGTCGGCGAGCAGCTCGCACAGCTCGTCGAGATCTCTGTCCCGCCCGACGAAGCGGTTGGGCTCGGCCGGAAGGTTGTGCCTGGGGGGCTGCGGCATGTGGTCACCCTGCGTCGCGGAAGGATCACACTCTCCCACAGTCTCGCACTTTTCACAGGGCCAGCGAACCGGCCAGCGCCCTTTCGTCGACGACACGCAGCGACGGATCGCCGGCCAGCCGCCTCGCCAGCTCGAACGGGGCGACGGCGACGGTCGCGGCGTGCTCGTGGGCCAGCACGCGGCAGCCCGTCAGCGTCGGCTCCTGGGCGACCACCGCGTGCGCGCCCGACATCAGGGTCAGGTCGAGCACGCGCAACCCCTTGACGATGTCGCTCACCGCAGTGAGCACCACGTCGTCCTTGTCGAGGACGACGCGGGCGGACAGTGCGCGCAGGTCGTCAGCCAGCTCGTCGTGGTGCAGGACCCGCCCGCCGTCCACGCCGAGCGCGGGCCCGGCCAGCGGCCCGAACTCCACGGTCTGCTCCCCCACCAGCTCCGCGAACGGCGTCGCGCCCGGGACCGGCTCCAGGGAGAACACCCGCTCCACCTCGGCGGCGGGCGCGAGGCGGCGGTGGACGATCATCATGCGGGCGGCGCCC
The DNA here is from genome assembly GCF_002850745.1 of Nonomuraea indica. Classification (GTDB taxonomy): domain Bacteria; phylum Actinomycetota; class Actinomycetes; order Streptosporangiales; family Streptosporangiaceae; genus Nonomuraea; species Nonomuraea indica. The sequence continues at coordinate 295,547 of NZ_KZ559473.1, read as the reverse complement.
CGCGAGCCCAGCACGGCCACCCCGCCCGACCAGGCCACCGCGTGCACCGCCACGGCGAACCCGGCACCGAGCGGCACGTCGACGAGCACCCGGTCGCCGTAGCGCAGACCGTGCCGGCGCAGCCCGGCGGCCGCCCGGCTGACCCGCCGGGCGAAGGCCGCATGGGAGAGGACCTCGCCGGTGCGCACGTCGGTCACCGCGGGCTGGTCGCCGCGCGTCGGGGCCGCCCCCATCACCAGCTCTGTCCAGGTCATGTCGCCAAGGTAGGGACCCCGAGCCGCGCGGGCATGCGCACAAATGTGCAACCGCATATGTACGTGCGACGCCCACGGACCTCCGCAGGCCTCCGGGGACCTCCGCGGGCCCCCGGAGGTCGTCCGCGCCGCCGGAACGGGTGGACGCCGAGGGCATCAGAAGGGATCAACTAGACTTGATGGCGCCGCGACATCGCGCGGCGGCCCCCACGACACAGAGCGAGACGTCATCATGCCTTTGAACAGCCGCGACGACCTGCGGAACATCGCGATCATCGCGCACGTCGACCATGGCAAGACCACGCTGGTCGACGCCATGCTCTGGCAGTCCGGGGCCTTCCGCGCCAACCAGGACGTGGACGACCGGGTCATGGACTCCAACGACCTGGAGCGCGAGAAGGGCATCACCATTCTCGCCAAGAACACCGCCGTCCAGCACGGCGGCATGACCATCAACATCATCGACACCCCCGGCCACGCCGACTTCGGCGGCGAGGTCGAGCGCGGCCTGTCGATGGTCGACGGCGTCGTGCTGCTGGTCGACGCCTCCGAGGGGCCGCTGCCGCAGACCCGGTTCGTGCTGCGCAAGGCGCTGGCCGCGAAGATGCCGGTGATCCTGTGCATCAACAAGGTGGACCGGCCCGACGCCCGCATCAAGGAGGTCGTCGACGAGGTCTACGAGCTGTTCATGGACCTCGACGCCACCGAGGAGCAGATCGACTTCCCGATCGTCTACGCCTCGGCCAAGGCCGGCCGCGCCTCCCTCAACCGGCCCGAGGACGGCGGCATGCCCGACGCGGAGGACCTGGAGCCCCTGTTCGAGATCATCAAGTCGACGATCCCGGCTCCGACCTACGACCCCACCGCGCCGTTGCAGGCCCACGTCACCAACCTCGACGCCTCCTCCTACCTCGGCCGCATCGCGCTGTGCCGCATCCACCAGGGTGTGCTGCGCAAGGGGCAGCAGGTGGGCTGGTGCCGCACCGACGGCACGATCCAGCGCGTGAAGATCACCGAGCTGCTCATGACCGAGGCGCTGGAGCGCAAGCCCGCCGAGGAGGCCGGCCCCGGCGACATCATCGCCATCGCCGGCATCCCCGACATCATGATCGGTGAGACGCTGGCCGACCCCGACGACCCGCGCCCGCTGCCGCTGATCACCGTCGACGAGCCGGCCATCTCGATGACCATCGGCACCAACACCTCGCCGCTGGTCGGCAAGGTCAAGGGCTCCAAGGTCACCGCCCGCATGGTCAAGGACCGTCTCGACAAGGAGCTCGTCGGCAACGTCTCGCTGCGCGTGCTGCCCACCGACCGGCCCGACGCGTGGGAGGTGCAGGGCCGTGGCGAGCTGGCGCTGGCCATCCTGGTCGAGCAGATGCGGCGTGAGGGCTACGAGCTGACCGTCGGCAAGCCGCAGGTGGTCACCAAGACGGTCGACGGCAAGGTGCACGAGCCGGTCGAGCGCCTCACGGTCGACTGCCCGGAGGAATACCTGGGCGCGGTCACCCAGCTCCTCGCCGTCCGCAAGGGCCGCATGGAGCACATGACCAACCACGGCACGGGCTGGATCCGGATGGAGTTCGTGGTGCCGGCGCGCGGCCTGATCGGCTTCCGCACCGAGTTCCTCACCGAGACGCGCGGCACCGGCCTGGTGCACCACGTCTTCGACTCCTACGAGCCGTGGTTCGGCGAGCTGCGCACCCGCAACAACGGCTCGCTGGTGGCCGACCGGTCCGGCCCGGTCACCGCGTTCGCCATGCTCAACCTCCAGGAGCGCGGCACCCTGTTCGTCTCCCCCGGCACCGAGGTGTACGAGGGCATGATCATCGGCGAGAACTCCCGGTCCGACGACATGGACGTCAACATCACCAAGGAGAAGAAGCTCACCAACATGCGCTCCTCCACCAGCGAGGAGACCGAGAAGGTGATCCCGCCGCGCGTCCTGTCGCTGGAGCAGGCACTGGAGTTCATCCGCGAGGACGAGTGCGTGGAGATCACGCCCGAGGCGGTGCGCATCCGCAAGGTCGTCCTCGACGCCGCCACCCGCGGCCGCACGGCCGCCCGCGCCAAGCGCTCCTGACCCGAGCCGCCGGTCCGCGCACCCGCCGGAGCCGCCCCGAGCCGTCAGCACGGCCGGGGCGGCTTCCGGCGTTTCCGGACCGGTTCACCCGGTCACGGTTCGGCTCTGCCGGTGGCCCAGGCCCAGGCCGCGACGGCGACCCGGTTGCGCGCCCCGGTCTTGCGCTGGACGGCCGCGACGTGGTTCTTGACCGTGCCCGGGGAGAGGAAGAGCTCGGCCGCGATCTCGGCGTTGGTCCTGCCTCCCGCGAGCAGCCGCACGATCTCGTCCTCGCGCTCGGTCAGGACGACGTCGGACGTCTGCCGCGGCAGGCCCCGCTCGCGCAGCAGCCGGACGGTCAGTTGCGGGCTGATGAGCATGTCGCCGTTCATGGCGGCCCGGACCGCCTCGACGAGCAGGGCGGGGCCGGACCGCTTCAGCACGAACCCGGAGGCGCCGTGGCGCAGGGCGGTGTGCACGTACTCGTCGAGCCCGAACGTGGTGACGATCACCACGTGGATGCCGGTGCCGGCCAGGGCGCGGGCCACCTCGATGCCGTCGGCTCCCGGCATGCGGATGTCGGCGAGCACCACGTCGGGCCGGATCGCCGTGGCGGTGTCGATGGCGGTGCGGCCGTCGGCGGCCTCGGCGACGACGGTCATGTCGGGCTGGGCGTCGAGGATGATGCGGAAGGCACTGCGGATGCCTTCCTGGTCGTCGGCGATGAGGATGCGGGTGGCCACTCCAGCGATTGTGCCAGCGGCAGGCGGGCCGTCAGCCGCCACCCGCCGGGCAGGGGCCGCGCGGCCAGTTCGCCGCCCTGCGCCCGGACGAGCTCGGTCAGGGCGGGCAATCCCGACCCGCCGCGCCTGCCGCCGCGCGCGCGGCGCACGCCGTCGTTGGTCAGCGCGATCAGCAGTGCCCCTGACTCCGCTCCGACGTCCAGCTCGACGCGCCGCGCTCCGCCGGCGTGCCGCCGGACGTTGGTGAGTCCCTCGATCACGACGCGGTAGGCGAGTGCGGCGGTGTCCGCCGTGGCCGTCACGCCCGGCTCCATGCGCAGGTGGACCCGGGCCGGGCCGGCGGCCGAGAAACGCTCGGCCGCCTCGCGGATGCCGTCCAGGTCGCCGGGAGGTGTGCGGGACCCGTCGTGGCGCAGCGTGTCCAGGGTGCGGTCGAGCATCGCCAGGGCCCGCTGGCCCGCGGCCTCGACGCGTTCGAGCGCCTGCGACGGGTCTCCCCCGGCTCTGCCCGCCTGGGCGTGCGCCACCATCTCGCTGATGTCGTGCGCGACGAAGTCGTGCAGGTCCGCGGCCAGCCGCAGCCGCAGGTCGGTGCGCAGGCCGGCCAGGGCGCGGTCCTGCCGCGACTCCAGAACGCGCAGGTGGGCGCCCACCGCGGCGGCCAGCAGGGCGCCCAGCCCCCAGAACGCGGCCGCTCCCACTCCTTCGAGCGGTGATGCGGGCACGAAGAAGCGCAGCAGCCAGACGGCCGAGGCCAGGCCCGCCGCCAGCGCCGCCGGCGCGGCCCGCCGTGCCGGCACGTGGCGGACCACCAGGCCGGCCAGGGCCATCAGAGCGACGCTCTCGGCCATCGCGAGCGCTTCGGCCCCCGGGACGGGCCGCGCCGTGCCGGTGGCGAAGGCCAGGGTGACGGCCGCGGACACGGCCGCCGCCGCGTACGCCGGCGCGGGCAGTCGCGGCCTGAGCCGCGGCCGGGCCAGGGCGGTCACCGCCGCCGCTACGGGGAGCGACACCGACACCAGGGCGACGACCCACCAGATCATGCTCACCGGAGCAACGATACGTCCGGGTGAGGTCCGCCCCCAGGTGCCGAACGGCACGTTCGCCGGCGGGAAGGGGTGCCGAACGGCATCTGGGCCGGAGACCCGCCGCCCGGAACCGTGGTGGTCATGAGAACCGTCATTTCCGGCCGGTACGGCCATGCCGCGGCGTTGTGGGCGCTGGGCTACGGCGTGCTCGGCGTCGCGTGGGCGCTGGGGGCGCCCGGCTACCCCTGGGGCGCCGCCGATCCCGACCCCGATGGGGCGTTGTCCGTCCTGGCCGGCACGACACCGCGCTTCGGCTGGTGGATCGCCGCCTTCTCGCTGCTCACCGCTGTGACGGCGCTGGCGCTGACGCGCAGCGGCAGCCACCGCGCGCCCGTGTTCCTGGCTTGGCCGATCGCCGCGCTGCTGGTCCTGGTGATCCCCGACTCCCGCCTGATGATGGGTGTCGCCTATACGCCGCTGTTGCTGGTCGCCCCCGTCTTCGGCTGGGGCCTGGGCGGCGCCACCTTCGCCGACGCCTGGCCGTGGCCGGTGCTGAACCAGCTCGTGTGCGTGCTGGGCGGCCTGCTGCTGGCCGCCGCCGCGCTGGCCCGCACACGCCACCGGCAGCGCCGGAGCTGGTTCACGCCGGAGCGCGGGCGTATCGCGGTGTACGTGGCGGTCGCGGTGCCTCTGGTGTACTGCGCCACCCGGTGGGCGTGGGCGCTGGGCATCCCGCTCGGCGTGAGCGAGGAGTTCCTGGCCGAGGGCGAGGACGGCCTCTGGCTGGCCGGCGCCTATCTGGCGACCTTCGGCGCGTTCGGCGGCGTGCTCACCCTCGGGCTGACCCAGCGGTGGGGCGAGGTGTTCCCGCGCTGGATGTTCGGGCTGCGCGGCAGGCGCGTGCCGCCGCTGCTGGCGGTCATCCCGGCCGGGGCAGTCTCGATCATCGTCACGGTGGCCGGGCTCACCTACATCCGCTGGACCGTCGCGGGCCGGTTCGTGATGGCCGAATGGGGGGCGTGGCTGCCGGAATGCTTCTGGCCGATCTGGGGGGCCGCGCTGGCCACCGCCACGGTCGCCTACCATCGCCGCCGCACGGACGACAGCGCATCCCCGTACCCACCCAAACCCCGTCCAGTGCGGACATCTTGACAGGCGTCGTGACAACACTGTTACCGGTCGAGTGCGAACCTCGGCGCCCTCGCAGGGATCATCCACACTGTGGGGTACCTCCGGATCGTCCTGGCGTTCGGGCTGGCACTGCTCTCGGTGGGGGCCGTCGTGTGGTGCACGGCGACGGCACGGCCCGTGGGCGAACCTCGGCGGCCGGCGGTCGTCGCGCCGCCCGAGCCGTGGGAACCGGTCACGAACCCCTCAGGGCCCGAGGCGCCGCCCCAACGGGAGGCCACCACCGTGGTGACCGTCACCGGGGCCATGGAGTCCGACCTGGCCCGCGTGCCCGACGGGCGGCTGGACGAGCGGCGGCGGCAGGTGAAGGTGTCGATCACCCACCGGCTGCTGATGGACGCCGACGACCCGCTGGCCGCGACCCTGCGGCGGGGCAGCGGGTTCCCCGCGGGCATCCAGCGGTTCACCGACGACGGGTTCGGGCCGCTCAAGGTGGGCGGGACCGTGCTCGCGCCGACGACGCGGCGGGCGCCCGTGCTGACCACCGACGACGGGCGCACCACGGTCGAGTTCCGGGCGATGCTGCTGCGGCAGCTGGAGCCGGGCGGCCTGCTGGAGCTGTCGTTCGGGGCGCCCGCCACCAGCCCGCCGCTCGTCGGCGAGCGGATGGTGACGCTGCTTCCCGGCGAGTGGACCGTGCTGCGCACCTGGGGCATCCTGCCGTCGCGCGAGGAGCCGGACCGCCTGGAGTTCCGGGCGGGCGCGCACTCGGCGAACGTGACGCTGGCCCACGAGCGGCACGGGTTCCCCGACGTGCAGCGGGAGGACGACTTCTCGTGGGAGACCGCGCTCGGCGTGCTGACCGCCGTGGTGATGGTGGCGCTGCTGCTGCGCGCGCTCGGCCTGTCGTGGTGGGAGCGGGTGCCGAACCGCGAGCTCGCCGTCGGCCTGGCGCTCGCCGCTCCGGCGACCCTGGTCACGATCGTGGCGACGGAGTGGAAACCGGTCGCGTACGTGATCCTGTTCGTCGCGGTGCCGCTGCTGGCCGTACGACACGCGGGGCGGTCGCTGCCGACGAGCCCCCCGTGGACGGTGCGCGAGCTGCTGGGGGCGACCGCGCTGGGCGTCCTGCTGGCGGTGGGGATGCTGTCCTGGTCGTGGGTGCACGGGCAGCTGCCCGGCCGGACCCTGGTCGTCGGCGCGCTGGTGGCGGCGCTTTCGGCGGCCGGCGCGGCGGTGGCGTTCAGCGCCGACCTGGGCGTCCGCGCCGTGATCGTCCGGCTCGCCGTCCTGGCGGCCGGGGCCGGGGTGACCCTGCTCGCGGTGGCGCTGTGGGCCAAGGCGCTACTGACCGGGGCCTACCCGCCCGACAGCGTCCGGCTGGTGCTGGCGCTGGCGTGGGCGCTGATCCCGTTCTCCGCCGTGGCCGTGGCCACCCGGCAGTGGACGCACGGAGGGCTGCTGGCCGCCGTGGCGGCGAGCCTCATGGTGCAGGGCTGGCCGACGGAGTGGCTGGACGCCGGATCGTGGAGCCTGCCGCCGCTGTCCGTGGCGGAGCCGCCGAAGATCGGCATCCTGGTGCTGGACCCGCTGACGCGGGGGCTGATCGGGCTGCTGCTGCTCGGGTTCGCACTGCTGGTGCTGCGGCTGCGGCGCCTCGGCGACACGGTCTCGGCGATCACCAACTCCTCGGCCGAGGCCACCATGATCGTCTGCCTGATGGTGCTGTACCTCACGCCGCGGGGCAGCATCACGATCGCCGGCAGCAACGTGCCGCTGCCGCTGCTGTCAATCACCTCGATCGTCGCCTGGATCGCGGTCCGGTGGCTGCTCGTGACCCCGCACCCGGCGATCGTCGAGCCCTCCTCGGCCGACGAGCATCGCGAACTGGTCAGGAAAGCCCTGCACAAGCGGCTGCTGCTCGTCTCGGAGCAGGAGCTCTACCGCATCGGCCGGGGCCGGATCGGCGCGGGCGAGATGTCGATGGCGGAGTTCGACAGCCGCCGCCACGACCTGGAGGAGGCGCTGCGGCTGCACGGGCGCGACCCCGAGACGGCCTTCGCCACGGCCGCCGGCTGCCCGCCGTGGGTCAACGGCGTGTACGGGTTCGTGGTCGGGCTGCTGCTGAGCCTGCCGTTCGCGTTCCTGTACGGCTGGCCGTCGGGCGTGGACCTGAGCAGTTTCGTCTTCGACACCCGCTACCTGCTCACGCTGCCGGCCTTCGGGTTCCTGTTCGGCTACTTCTACCCGCGGGTGCGCGGCACCCAGCCGATGACCAAGGCGCTGCACCTCATGGCCGCCGCGCTGCTCACCGAGCTGTCCGGGTACGTCTCGACGCTCGTCGAACCCGACATCGGCGTCATGGACAAGGTGCAGGCGGTGGCCATCGTCGGGGGCCAGGGGGCGCTGGTGTGCATCGGGCTGGGGCTGACGTGGGAGTGGCGCCTGATGTACCTGGCGGGCGAGCCGTGGGGGCGGGTGCGCAACATCCGCAGCCTGCGCAGCCTGGCCACGCCGCTCCTGGCGATCGTCATCGCGGTCGTCACCACGGCCGCCACCTCGGCGGCCGGCCAGACGGTCGAGCGGATCCTCAGGGGCGACGACCATCTGACGAGCGCCCCGCGGTGAGCACGACGTACCCCTCGCGCTCGAATCTCACCTGGTAGCCGCGCTCGACGAGCATCCGGACGCGCGCCCGCTGCTCGGCCACGTCCCGGAACGGGAACGTCCTGCGTCCCACGTCGGCCACCACCCACGGCGCCCAGCGTGGCGTGCGGTCCCACAGCAGCACGGTGCCGCGCCCGGACAGCGCGGGCGCCAGGTTGTTGGCCGCCTCGACGAGCGCGCGGTCGGGCACCACGGCGACGGCCTCGGCCGCGGCGCGCTGCCGGGCGTCGTGGCGGTAGGTCGCGGGGTCGGCGAGGTCGGACAGCGAGAAGAACGGCACGGTCACGACCGCGAACGCCGCAGCCCCGGCCGCCCACGCGGTGACCGTCCGCCCGGCCGCTGCCGGCCCGCCCCGCTCACGTGTCCGCCGCTCCCGCAGCCGCCGCACCCCGTCCACCCCGGCCGCGAGGACGACGACGATCACGAACGCGTTGTAGTGGTACTCGGGAACCCACCAGTTGGGGAACGAGCTGGCCAGCATGCGCTCCGCCAGCAGCGGCACCGCCGCGAGCATGAGCGGCGAGAGCAGCGCGGCCAGCAGCGTGGTGCCCAGCAGCAGCGCCAGTGTGAGCAGCTTCACGGGCGGGGTGCCGAGCTGGGCGAGCACGGCGAGCGGGTCGGTCAGCGCGGTGCGGACGACGGCCGGCGCGTCGGCCCCCAGCGCGCCGTACGCCCAGTAGTAGTCGGCCCGCCCGCCGAACAGCGGGATCAGCACCTGGGACGCCAGCCAGGTGAACCCCAGCCCGCCCACCAGGAACGACGCTCCCAGCGACCGCCAGCCGCGCTGCCCCACCAGCACCACGCCGAACCCGGCCACCAGCAGTCCCATGTCCTCCTTGACGCAGAGCAGCGCCAGCGCGGCCAGCGCCACGTGCGCGCGCCGGCCCGCCTGCCGGCGTTCGAGCAGCAAGGCGGTCAGCAGCGGCGCGAACGCGGCCTCGTGGAAGTCGAACGCCGCCGTCTCCACGACAGGCCACGACAGCACGTACGCCACCGCAACCAGATGGGCCGCCGCCGAGCCGCCGAGCGCCCGCCGGGCGAACACCCACAGCGGCACCGCCGCCCCCGCCAGCAGCACCGCCTGGGCGACGAGCAGCGTCTCGGGCCCGTCGTGGATCCAGTAGAGGGGGGCGAGCACGGCCAGGATCGGCGACCAGTGGTCGCCCAGCACGGAGAAGTGCGGGCCGAAGTCGTTGTGGACGCCCTTGACGATCGCCACGGGCAGCCCGAACCGCGCGTAGGACCGGACCGCCTGGTCGAAGATGACCAGGTCGTAGGCGCCGGCCCGGAAGCCGGCGAGCTTGGCGAGCGAGAGCACGGCGTATCCGACGGCCGCCACGCCGGTGATCACGGCCACCACCGCCCGGTCCCGCCGCCACCACGGCCGGGCGTCCGCGCGCCGCGCCTCGCCGGCGCTCCGCCGGACCACGCCGTCACGGGTGCCAGTGTGCTCCCCGCTCGCCGTCACGACCCCTCCACGCCCTTCCGCCGCCGGTCGGAACCTCCCCCGCGTCAGCGGCGCGGCAGCTCGCTGCCCCGTACGTGCGCGCACAGCCAGCCGACCAGCGGCTCGAAGGCGTGCCAGCACTCCCGCACCCGCTGCGCCACCTCCGCGGTGTGCACCCACGGCGCCGGCTCGTAGCGGCGACCGGCGTACAGGGACCTGTGGCGCAGCAGCTCGATGCGCGGGTGGTCGTCGGCGAAGCCGCGCGGCCTGGTCTTGAGCCGGTCGCCCTCGACGGCGTAGCCCGCCGACCTCAGCGCGGTCACCACGGCCTCCAGGGGCTCGCCGGTGAGGTCCTCGTCCACGGCGGCGCGGTAGCGGGCGATCTGGTCGGGCGCCTGACTGTAGAGGCCGCCCGCGACCCAGAGGCCGTCGACGTCGATCTGGACGTAGAGCCCGATGCCGGGCTGCCCTTCGACGAAGGCCCCCTGGTGGGTCTTGTACGGCGACTTGTCCTTGGCGTAGCGGACGTCGCGGTGCGGCCGGAACAGGTGGGCCGGCCCGAACTCCCCGGCGAGCTCCTCCGCCAGGGCGAGCATGGGCGCGCGCACGGCCTCCTCGTAGAGGTGCCTGTGGCGGGTGAAGTAGGTCTTGGAGTTGTCCGCCTCGAGGCCCTCGTAGAACAGGAAAGCCTCGTCGGGGAAGCCGCTGAAACCCATGGGTCCAAGCCTCCCACGCCGTGCCGGCGGTCACCGCTCGCGGGCGGCCGGAGGCTCATGCGTCGAGCGCCTCCCGCGGCTCGGCGACGGCCATGATGAGCCGCAGGTCCTCCTCGCCCGCGTTGGCGTAGCGGTGCGGCCGGTCGGCGGCGAAGAGCACGGCCGCGCCGGCCGTGACCAGGTGGCTGCGGCCGTACACGGTCAGGGTCAGCTCGCCGGTGAGCACGGTGAGCATCTCGCGGGTGCCCGGCGGGTGGGCGTCGCCGTCGTGGTGCTCGCCAGGCGGGATCCGCCAGTCCCACAGCTCCAGGATCATCGGCGACTCGGCGCCGACGAGCAGCCGCGCCTGCACGTCGCCCTGCTCGAAGGTGACCACGTCGGACGGCTCGACCACCCTGACCACCGGGACGTCGGACACCTCGACCAGCCTGGCGACGGTCACGCCGAGGGCGGAGGCGATGCGGGTGAGCGTGGAGACGCTCGGGTTGGTCCTGCCCTGCTCGACCTGCACCAGCATGCCGCGGCTGACGCCGGAGCGGGCGGCCAGCGCGTCGAGCGTCAGCCCGCGGTGCGAGCGCTGGGCCCGCACGTTGTTGGCGATGGCCTGCGTGATGGTCTCCGGGTCCTCCATGAGGACAGTGTAGTGACCTCGGTGTGCACTGAGTTGAACTTAATGTGTTGTACTAGGAGTGCAACCGAGTGAACTACGAACGGATGGCGACGTGACTGCGGTGGTCCTGGCGACGGCGTGCGCGCTGGTGTACGGAACGGCCGACTTCCTCGGCGGGCTGGCCACCCGGCGCTCGCGGGTGCTGCCGGTCGTGGCGCTGTCGCAGGTCGCCGGCCTGGTGCTGGTCCTCGCCCTGCTGCCGCTGCTGCCCGGCGCGCTCACCGGCGAGGCGCTGCTGTGGGGGCTCGGCGCGGGCCTGGCCGGGGCCGGCGGGCTGGTGCTGTTCTACCGGGCGCTCGCCACGGGCGTCATGTCGGTGGTCGCCCCCGTCGCGGCGGTGACCTCGGCGGCGCTCCCCGTGCTGTTCGGGCTGGCGACCGGTGACCGCCCGGAGCCGGCGGCGCTCGCCGGGGTGGCGCTCGCGCTCGGCGCGGTGCTGCTCGTCAGCCAGGACCGGTCGGCCGCCAGGGGTGGCTCGGTCGGCTCGGTGCTCGTCGCGCTGGCGGCCGGGGCCGGCTTCGGCGGCTTCTTCGTGCTGCTCGCCATGGCCCCGGACGGCTCCGGCCTGTGGCCGCTGGTGGGCGCGCGGCTGTCGTCCGTGACGCTGGTGGCGCTGGTCGCCGTCGCCACCGGCCGGGCGCTGCGGCCCGGTCGCGGGGCACTGCGGGTGATCATCGCGGCGGGCGTGCTCGACATGGCGGCCAACGTCCTCTACCTGCTCGCCCAGCGCCAGGGCATGCTGAGCCTGGTGGCCGTGCTGGTCTCCCTCTACCCGGCCAGCACGCTGCTGCTGGCCCGGCAGGTGCTCGGCGAACGGCTGCACCCGATCCAGATCACCGGCGTGGCCTGCGCACTCGGGGCGGTGGCCCTCATAGCCGTTGCATAACACGCAAGCGCTTGCTACCTTTCGCCCGTGCGCCCAGGCCGGCCCCCACCCGAGGGCGAGTCGTCGCGGCATGTCGCGTTGCCGTACGACTCCGACGAGCGGTTCACCGCCCTGGTGCTGCCGGGCGTGCGCGAGGCCCTCGACGACGGCAGGCGGGTGCTCGTCGTCACCTGCACGGCCAAGCTCGCCCTGCTGACCGAGGCACTCGGCCGCGACGCGGGCCGGATCGACGGCAGGATCGCGGCCTCCTGGTACACCCATCCGCAGCGGACGCTGGCCGCGTACCACGAGTACGCGACGGAGGGGCGGGCCCTCATCGTGGGCGAGCCCATCTGGACGGGCCGCGGCGAGCGGGAGACGCGGGCGTGGATCCGCTACGAGTCGGTGCTCAACGTGGCACTGCGCGACACGGCGGCGTGGCTGCTGTGTCCCTACGACCGCCACCGGGTGCCCCCTGAGGTGCTCGCGCACGTGGAGCGCACCCACCCCCTCGTGCTCGGCCCGCACGGCGAGGCGGCGAGCGGGGCGTACGTCCGGCCGCACGAGCTGGTGCTCGACGGCGACCACGCGCCGCTGCCGGACCCGGGCGGGCGGGTGGAGTCGCTGCGCTTCACCGCCCCCGAGCTGAAGGCGCTCAGGCACGCGGTCGGCGACTACGCCAGAGCGGCCGGGATGGACCGCGACCTGGTCGCGTCGCTGGTGCTGGGAGTCTCGGAGATCGCCGCCAACAGCGTCGAGCACGGCGCCGGGCACGGGACGATCAGGATGTGGGTCAACGGAAGGGAGCTGGTCTGCGAGATCGCCGACACGGGTGGCGCGCTGGACGACCCGCTGCCCGGCTACCTGCCGCCGGAGCCCGAGGCCTCACGGGGGTACGGGCTCTGGATCAGCAGGCAGCTCTGCGACCACGTCGAGTTGCGCGCCGACCGGGGGACGCTGCGCGTCCGCCTGCACATGCGCCTGAGCGCCGGATGAGACCGGCGGCTCAGGCCGCGCTCTGCGCGGGGACGCGGATGGCGCCCTCCTCGCGGGCGTACGACTCGAGCATCCCGCGAAGCTGGCGGCGGCCACGGTGCAGACGGGACATCACCGTGCCGATCGGGGTGCCCATGCGCTCGGCGATCTCCTTGTAGGGGAAGCCCTCGACGTCCGCCAGGTAGACGGCGACGCGGAAGTCCTCGGGGAGCGAGCGGAGGGCGTTCATCACGACACTGTCCGGCAGCCGGTCGAGCGCCTCCATCTCGGCCGACTTCAGGCCGGTGGAGGAGTGCGACTCGGCCGCGTGCAGCTGCCAGTCCTCGACGTCCTCGGCGGCGGACAGTTTGGGAGAACGCTGCCGCTTGCGGTAGTCGTTGATGAAGTTGTTGGTGAGGATACGGTGCAGCCAGGCCTTGAGGTTGGTGCCCTCGCGGAACTGGTGGTAGGAGGTGTAGGCCTTGGCGACCGTCTCCTGGACGAGATCCTCCGCGTCGGCCGTGTTGCGGGTCAGGCGCATCGCGGAGGCGAAAAGCTGCGACGTCACGGGCACGACGTCGCGCTCGAACCAGTCCTGACGCTGCTCGTCGGTCATAGTGATCAAGTCATATCCCCCTAGCGCTGTATCCCCATCCCGGCACAGGCCGCCGATAGTAGATCCATGATGGCAACGCGCCCGTAAGGGCGGCGTTAGCGGTTACGCCTGGTCAGAGAGGTGAAGAGTCCATCTGGCTCGCGGCGTGCGTTATCACGTCCACGGCTGGACTTGTCTCATTACCATAACACTGCCCTTCCGATTTGCCAGAAAAAGTGGCAAGAGTCACATGAGATAGCGTATGACCATGGATTTTGTCGATCGTCATGACACCGGCACGCGTCACTGGGTGGCGGAGGCCATCCGCAAGGTGGAGGCCGACGCCAACCGGAGCTGTGACACGCACCTGCATGTCTTTCCGCTGCCCCCGCAGTGGGGGGTAAACCTCTACTTGAAAGACGAGTCGGTGCACCCCACCGGTTCACTCAAGCACCGGCTGGCCCGCTCCCTGTTCCTGTACGGCCTGGCCAACGGCTGGATCGGTCCCACCACCACGATCGTCGAGGCGTCCAGCGGGTCGACGGCGGTGAGCGAGGCGTACTTCGCGAGGCTGCTCGGCCTGCCGTTCATCGCGGTGATGCCCGCCTCCACCTCGCCGGAGAAGTGTCACCTGATCGAGTTCTACGGCGGCAAGTGTCATCTGGTCGACGACCCCACCACGATCTACGAGGAGTCGCACCGGCTCGCCGCCGAGACGGGCGGCCACTTCATGGACCAGTTCACCTACGCCGAGCGGGCGACGGACTGGCGGGGCAACAACAACATCGCCGAGTCGATCTTCTCGCAGATGGCGCTGGAGCCGCATCCGGTGCCCACCTGGATCGTCGTCGGCGCCGGCACCGGCGGCACGTCCTCCACGATCGGCCGCTACCTCCGCTACCGCCGCCACCCCACGCGCCTGGCCGTCGCCGATCCGGAGGGTTCGGCCTTCTACCCGAGCTGGGTCTCCGGCGACCCCTCGGTCACCGCCCGCGGCTCGCGCATCGAGGGCATCGGCCGCCCCCGGGTGGAGCCGTCGTTCCAGCCGACCGTGATCGACCGGATGGTGGCCGTGCCCGACGCCCGGTCCATCGCCGCCATGCACTGGGTGCGCGAGGTGACCGGCCGCGACGTCGGCGGGTCCACCGGCACCAACGTCGCCGCCTGCGTCGAGCTGATCAAGGAGATGCGCGAGGCCGGGGAGCGCGGCAGCGTCGTCACCCTCATCTGCGACGGCGGCGAGAGATACCGGGGCACCTACTGCGACCCGGCCTGGCTCGCCGCCCAGGGCCTCGACGTCCACCCGCACCTGGCCGACCTGCGTGCCTTCCTGCCCGGGTGACGCCCGTCGAGGCCCGCTCGGAGGCCGGTCTCGGGGAGGACTACGAGGTGGCCTTCGCCGGGTCCACCTCGAAGATCTTGGCCACGTCGTCGAGCATCGCGTGGGCGCCCTGGATGCCGACCGCGGTCATCCACGTCTGGTCGTTCACCTCGTGCTTCTCGCCCTTGAGCTTGTTCCACAGCGGGTTGCCGACGAACTTCGCCTTGGGCCCCTCGCTGGTGGGGTCGGGGTAGGTCGCGACGAAGATGTGGTCGGCGTCGAGGTCGGCGATGCGCTCCTGGCTGACGTCCACCACGATCGAGTCCGCGACGGTGGGCTGGCCCTCCGGCCGGGGGAACCCGACGTCCTTCATGACCAGGCCCGAGTACGACTTCTCCACGTACAGCCGGACCGTGGGCTCGCCGGCGAACCGGACGATGGAGATGGTGGGCAGCTTGCCGTCCTTCTTCTCCTTGATCGCCGTGCCGATCTTGCCGGCGCGCTCCTCGAACTCCTTGAGCCTGGTGTCGGCGAGGTCCTCCTTGCCGAGCGCCTGGCCGACGAGGCGGAGGTTCTCCTTCCAGATGGCGCCGGTCGTCTCGCTGAAGACCGTCGGAGCGATCTTGGCGAGCTTGTCGTAGAGGGCCTCGTGCCGGACCTTGGCGGAGACGATCAGGTCGGGCTTGAGTGCCGCGATCTTCTCCAGGCTCGGCTCCTCCAGGGTGCCGACCGGGGTGGCCTCCTTGCCGTGCTCGGCGGCGACCGTGCCCAGGTAGTCGGGGAGCTTGTCCTCGATCGACCGGTAGGTCGTGTAGCCGACCACCGGCGTCTCGAGGGTGAGGACCGCGTCGACGAAGCTCTGGTCGAGGGCCACGACGCGCTTGGGCTGGGTCGGGATCACCGTCTCGCCCATGGCGTGCTTGATGGTGCGGAACGGCGCTCCGCCCTGGCTGGCCTGACCGGTGGCCGCCGGGGCCGCGGAGTCTGTCGAGCCGCAGGCCGCCAGCCCCGCGACCAGGGCCACGGCGCCTGCGAACGCGCGCAACGCTCTCATCGGAATCCCTCTCCCTCGTAAAAGTTTAGGCGACCCTTATTTAGGTTAGCCCTGCCTAAGCTGACATACTTCACGGGGATCGGGCAAACGCTGGGAGGAACACACGTGACCGCAACAGCCGTCGCGCCGCGCCTCCACGACCTCCGCCGCCGGCGGTTCCTCGTGCTCACCGGCCTCCTCGCCGCCCTGGGGCTGGCGGTGGTGCTCAGCATCACGATCGGCGCCAAGTCCGTCCCGCTCCCCGACGCCTGGCGGGCGCTCACGGACCCGACCGGCACCGAGAACGACATCGTCATCCGCTCCCTTCGCCTGCCGAGGACGGCGCTCGGCGTGCTGGCCGGCCTCGCGCTGGGCGTGGCCGGCGCGCTCATGCAGGGTCACACCCGCAACCCCCTCGCCGACCCGGGCCTGCTGGGCGTCACCCAGGGCGCGGCCTTCGCGATGGTGTCCTCGATCATCCTGCTCGGCGCGCAGAGCCTGTTCGCCTACATCTGGTTCGGCCTGGCCGGC
Organism: Nonomuraea indica; assembly: GCF_002850745.1. Lineage (GTDB taxonomy): Bacteria > Actinomycetota > Actinomycetes > Streptosporangiales > Streptosporangiaceae > Nonomuraea > Nonomuraea indica. The sequence continues at coordinate 279,512 of NZ_KZ559473.1, read as the reverse complement.
GCCCTGCTCGCCAGCGTCGGAGTCTTCGCGCTCGGCATGGTCGGCGGCCGGGGCGGTCCCACTCCGGTGACGCTGGCGCTCGCCGGCACCGCCGTCAGCGCCTTCCTGTACGGGCTGACCTCCGCCATCGTGCTGCTGGACGAGCAGGCCATGGACGTCTTCAGGTTCTGGCAGGCCGGCTCGATCGCCGCCCGCGGGGCCGACGTGGTCTGGCAGGTGCTGCCGTTCATCGTGGCCGGGCTGGTGCTGGCCATGGCCAACACGCCGGGCCTGAACGCGCTGTCGCTCGGCGAGGACGTGGCCCGCGGCCTGGGCCAGAACATCGCGCTGACCCGCGCCGTCGGCGTCACCGCCGTCACGCTGCTCACCGGCGCCTCGGTGGCCGCCTGCGGGGCGCTGGCGTTCGTCGGGCTGCTCGTGCCGCACCTGACGCGGCCGCTGTCCGGCACCGACCACCGCTGGCTGGTGCCCTACTCCGGGCTCGCCGGCGCCGCGCTGCTGCTGCTCGCCGACGTGATCGGCCGGGTCGTCGCCCCGCCGGGGGAACTGGAGGTCGGAGTGGTGCTGGCCCTGATCGGCGCGCCCTTCTTCGTCGCGCTGGTGCGCCGCCGGAAGCCGGTGAGGCTGTGATGACCGCCTTCCCGCTGCGCGTGGGCGGCCTGTCCTGGCAGGTACGGCTGCGCGGCACCGTGCTCACGCTGGCCGGGCTGCTGCTGCTCGGCCTGCTCATGGCCCTGAACATGCGCCTCGGCGACATCGACATGAGCCTCGCGGAGGTCGTGCGGGCCACGTTCGACCCGGCGGACGCCGGCCACTTCGTGGTCATGGAGCTCCGCCTGCCGCGCGCGCTGACCGGGGCGCTGGTCGGGGGCGCCCTCGCGCTGTCCGGCGCGATCATCCAGTCCATCGCGCGCAACCCGCTGGCCAGCCCGGAGATCCTCGGCGTCACGACCGGCGCCTCGGTCGCGGTCGTGGCCGGCGTCGTGCTCAGCGGCAGCGCGTACGGCGGCGCCAGCGGCCTGTTCTCGGCCGTGGGCATCCCGGCGCTGGCCCTGCTCGGCGGCCTGGTGGGCGCGGTGACCGTCTACGCGCTGGCCTGGCGGCGCGGCCTCGACGGCTACCGGCTGGTCCTGGTCGGCATCGGCGTGGCCGCGGTGTTCACCAACGTGAAGTACTGGCTGCTGACCGTCGGCGACGTCAACGACACGGGCCGGGCGATGGTGTGGATCAGCGGTTCGCTGAACGGCCGCGGCTGGGAGCACGTCGTGCCGGTGGCCCTGGCCCTGGCCGTGCTGGTGCCGCTGACGCTGCTCGGCACCCGGTCGCTGGCGGCGCTGCGGTTCGGCGACGACACGGTCACCGCGCTGGGCGTGCGGATGAACCTCTCCCGCGCTCTGATGATCTTCGCCGCGGTCCTGCTGGCCGCCGTGGCCACCGCCTCGGCCGGCCCGATCGCGTTCGTCGCCCTGGCGGCGCCGCAGATCGCCCTGCGGCTGGCCCGCTGTCCGCAGCCGCCGCTGCTGTCGTCGGCCGTCATCGGCGCGGTCCTGACGGCCGGCGCCGACCTGATCGCCCGCACGGCGTTCTCCCCCCTCGAACTGCCCGTGGGCATCGTCACCGCGGTGCTCGGCGCCCCGTACCTGATTCACCTGATCTGGAGGGCCAGAAAATGAGGCTTCAGGCGGCCGGCGTCACGCTCGGGTACGGCGAACGGACCGTCGTCGAGAACCTCGACCTCGGCGTCCACTCCGGCACGGTGACCACGATCATCGGCCCCAACGGCTGCGGCAAGTCCACGCTGCTGCGCGCCCTCGGCCGGCTGCTCAAGCCGCAGGGCGGCGAGGTGCTGCTCGACGGCAAGCGCATCGACCGGATGCCGACCCGCGAGGTGGCCAAGGTGCTCGGCGTGCTCCCCCAGGCCCCGACCGCCCCCGAGGGGCTGACGGTCGCCGACCTGGTCGCCCGGGGCCGCCACCCGCACCAGACCTGGTACCGGCAGTGGTCGTCGGACGACGAGGCGGCCGTGGGCCGGGCGCTGGACATGACCGGCCTGGCCGACCTGGCCGAGCGGCCGCTGGACGAGCTGTCGGGCGGGCAGCGGCAGCGGGCCTGGATCTCGATGGCGCTGGCGCAGGGCACCGACCTGCTGCTGCTCGACGAGCCGACCACGTTCCTCGACCTGGCGCACCAGGTGGAGGTGCTGGAGCTGGTGCGGCAACTGCACCGGGAGGCGAGCCGGACCATCGTCATGGTGCTCCACGACCTCAACCTCGCGGCCCGCTACGCCGACCGGCTGGTGGCCATGCGGGAAGGCCAGGTGGTGGCCGCCGGCGACCCGCACGACGTGCTGACGGAGGACCTGCTGCGCGAGGTGTTCGACCTGGACGCCAAGGTCATCCCCGACCCGGTGGCGGGGACTCCGCTGGTCGTCCCGATCGGCCCCCGCTCCCGCCCGTGAGCGCCTGACCGGCACCGGCCCGCACGGGGCCCCGTGCCGAGGCGCCTATCCCCCGGCCAGCGCCCGCGCGACGTCCGGGTCGTCGGGCGCCAGCTCGACGGCCCTGAGCAGGTCCTGCCTCGCCTCGTGGGCGCGACCGGCGGCCCGGTGCACCAGGGCCCGGTTGAACAGCAGCTCGGCCGACTCGTCGAGCTTGAGCGCCCGTGTCAGGTCGCCGAGGGCGGCGTCGAGGTCGCCCGCGTCGAACGCCAGCGCCCCCCGGCTCGCCCAGGCCGCCACCAGGTCGGGGTCGAGCTCCAGCGCCAAATCGAAGGCGGCCGTCGCCTCCGCCCGCCGGCCGGCGGCGGCCTCCACCTGGCCGAGCACGCACCTCAGATGCGGATCGCGGGGGGCGAGCGCCAGCCCGCGCTCGGCGTCGCGCCGCGCGCCGTCATGGTCACCGGCGGCCGCCAGCAGGCCCGACCTGTTCGCGTACGCGGGGACGAAGCCCGGGTCCAGCTCCAGGGTGCGGCCGAGGTCGGCGAGGGCGCCGTCGAGATCCCCGGTGGCGTAGCGCACCTCCGCCCGGTCGTAGTACGCCTCGGGGAAGGGCGGGCTGAGCCGGATGGCGGCCTCGAAGTCGGCCAGCGCGTCGGCGTGCCTGCCCAGCCGGTGCAGCAGGCCGCCGCGGTCGAGGTAGTAGTCGGGGTAGCCGGGGTCGGCGCCGATGGCGGCGGCGTAGTCGGCCAGCGCCTCCTCGACGCGGCCGGCCTGGGCCAGGAGCTGGGCGCGGTTGGCGTACAGCACGAGCCGGTGGATCGGGTGCTCGCCGGGCAGATCGCGCTCGGCCAGCTCCACAGCCTCCTCGACCAGGGCGAGCGCCGCGTCCATACGCCCTCTGCGCACCTCGACGAGGGCCTTGCCGTTGAGGTCGAAGCCCAGGTGGAAGGCGCGCTCGCGGCGGTCGGGCAGCAGCGAGGTGAGCGCGACGGCCTCGTTGATCCAGGCGAGCGCCTCCTCGGGGTCACGTCGGGCGTGGTCGTGGTGGCGCACCAGGATCATGGCGGTGCCGTAGGCGACGGTCGCGCGGTGCTTCGGGTCGGTGCTGTCACGGCGGGCGCGGTCGTACAGGGCGCGGGCCTCGTCCTCGCGCTCGATGGCCTCCAGCGCCGCCGCCACCCGCTGGACGAGCAGCCGCCGCCGCTCGGGCGCCGCCGCGTACGTCGTCCCGCGCAGCGCCTCCAGGCCGGCCTCGGCCATGGCGTGGTGGAACCCCTCGTCGCGGAAGCGGTCGAAGTCGGCGCGCGGCGGGCCGGTGCGCGGCGCGGCCCGGCCGGGGACGATCCGCAGCAGCCCGGGGTCGAGCCGCCGCCGCAGCACCTCGACGAGTTCGGTGTCGGTGGGGTCCGCCTCGTCGAGGTTGTCGGCCGTGACGGTGAGCGGGCCGGTGCGCTGGAGGTGGTCGCGGACGAACTCGGCCAGCCCGTTGGCGATCCGGAGCGTCCGGCGGGCGCCGGGGATGAGGATACGCTGCGCTCTCGGCAGGCTGTCGGCCAGCGTCCGCCTGCGGGCCGGCACGCCCAGCGCGGGCGCGGCGGCGCGGATCTCGATGTCGTGCGCCGCCACCAGATCGGGCCGGTGCCGCAGAGCCTCGGGAACCAGCCGGCCCAGCAGCGCCGCCCCGAGCGTGTACGGGCCGTGGATCCTGCGGTCGGCGTCCAGAACGATCGTGTCCATGCGTCCTTCTCCCGTGGTCCGTGTCCTGCGCGGCCGCGCCGGCGTCCCGGTGCGGGACGCCGGTGCGGAGCCGTGTCAGACGCCGTGCCTCGGGGCGGCGCTCCCGGAGGGCTTCACGGTTCCGGGCTTGTGAACGACGATCTTCTTCATCGGGACCCTCTCACCTTCAAGCATGACGAGACCGCCGCGAAAGCGATCTCGGAGATGACCGGTTCATGTCAACACACGCCATACCGGCGATCAAGGCTTGTCCCGGTAAGAGGTATTTCCCATCACCTGACGAAGAGGGCCGATAAACGGGCGCTCCAACGCCCGAAATCGGGATCTAGTCGCCCAGGATGGCGTCCACGAAGACCTCGGGGTCGAACGGCGCGAGATCATCGGGCCCCTCGCCGAGACCGGCCAGCTTGACCGGCACCCCCAGCTCGCGCTGGACCGAGATGACGATGCCGCCCTTGGCCGTGCCGTCGAGCTTGGTCAGCGCGATGCCGGTGATGTTGACCACCTCGGCGAACACCTGGGCCTGGCGCATGCCGTTCTGCCCCGTCGTGGCGTCGAGCACGAGGAGCACCTCGTCGACGGTGGCCCGCTTCTCGATGACGCGCTTGACCTTGCCCAGTTCGTCCATCAGACCGGTCTTGGTGTGCAGCCGGCCGGCGGTGTCGACGATGACGACGTCGGCCTTGGCCTCGATGCCCTTGGCCGTCGCGTCGAAGGCCACCGACGCCGGGTCGGCGCCCTCGGGCCCGCGCACGACCTCCGCGCCGACGCGGTCGCCCCACGTCTGGAGCTGGTCGGCTGCGGCGGCGCGGAAGGTGTCGGCCGCGCCGAGCACGACCTTCTTGCCGTCGCCGACGAGCACCCGGGCCAGCTTGCCGGTGGTCGTCGTCTTGCCGGTGCCGTTGACGCCGACGACGAGCACCACCGCCGCCCGCTCGCCGTGCCTGGCCACGTTGAGCGTGCGGTCGAGACCGGGGTTGATCTGCACGAGCAGCTGCTCGCGGAGCAGGGCGCGCACCTCCTCGGGCGTGCGGCTGCCGAGCACCTTGACCCTGGTGCGCAGCTCCTCCACGATCGCCTGGGTCGGTGCGACCCCGACGTCGGCCGTGAGCAGCAGCTCCTCGATCTCGTCCCACACCTCGTCGTCGAGCCGGTCACGCGAGAGCAGGTCGAGCAGCCCGCGGCCGAGTGAGCTCTGCGAGCGGGCCAGCCGCGAGCGCAGCCGCACCATCCGGCCCGCGGACGGCGGCGGCACCTCCAGCTCGGGCTTGACGACGACCGGCTCGGCCGGCTTGACCGGCGGCGGGACCGTGGTCGTCGCGCCCTCGCCCTCCTCGCCCGCCGGTGCCGGCCGCTTCTCCTTCTCCTCGGGAAGCGGCACCGTCTCGGGCGGCTTGACCGGCGGCGGCGCGGTCTTGCCGCCCGGTCGCAACAGCAGGAAGAGGCCACCCGCCGCCAGCAGGGCGACGAGTGCCACGATCACGATGACACCGAGGTAACCATCCACAACATGTCAGTTTTCCAGATCAACCGGCATGGTCAGGCCCAGGGCCACGCCGAACGGGCGCTCTTGTGGCTGATCAGGCGGGTTCGCGCTCGCGCAGCCGCTGGCTGACCACCTGCGTGACGCCGTCGCCGCGCATCGACACGCCGTACAGCGCGTCGGCGATCTCCATCGTCCGCTTGTTGTGCGTGATGACGATCAGCTGCGAGCTCTGCCGCAGCTCCTCGAACAGCGTCAGCAGCCGCTGCGTGTTGGTGTCGTCGAGCGCCGCCTCGACCTCGTCCATGACGTAGAACGGCGAGGGCCGCGCCTTGAAGATGGAGACCAGGAACGCCACCGCGGTCAGCGACCGCTCGCCGCCCGACAGCAGCGACAGCCGCTTGACCTTCTTGCCGGGCGGCCTGGCCTCCACCTCGATGCCGGTGGTCAGCATGTCCTCGGGAGCGGTGAGCACCAGCCGTCCCTCACCGCCGGGGAACACCCTGGTGAAGATCTGCTCGAACTCGCGCGCCACGTCCTCGTAGGCGGAGGCGAACATCTGCTCCACCCGGTCGTCGACCTCCTTGACCACCGTCAGCAGGTCGCGCCGGGTCTTCTTCAGGTCCTCCAGCTGTGAGTTGAGGAACGCGTGCCGCTCCTCCAGGGCCGCGAACTCCTCCAGCGCCAGCGGGTTGACCTTGCCGAGCTGCTGCATCTGCCGCTCGGCGGCCCGGGCGCGCTTCTCCTGCTCCTCGCGCACGTACGGCGTGGGCGGCTCGCCCGGCACGGGCGCCTGCGGTCCGTACTCGGCGATCAGCGTCTCGGCCGCCACGCCGAACTCCTCCAGCGCGCGCTGCTCCATCTGCTCCAGGCGCATCCGCTGCTCGGTGCGGGCCATCTCGCTGCCGTGCACCCGGTTGACCAGCTTGTCGAGCTCCTGCCCCAGCTCGCGCACGCGGACCCGGACCTGCTTGAGCTCGGCGTCGACGGCCACCCTGGCCAGGTCGGCGTCGTCACGCTCGCGCGCGGCGAGCCGCACCGACTCGGCGAGCGTGGCGAGGACCTGCTTGGCGCCGTTGCTCACGGCCTCGGCCACGGCGGCCTGCCGCCGGCGCCGGGCACGCTGGGCGGCGGCCTGGGCCCGCTCCTGGCGTTCGCGCTGGGCGGCGCGGATCAGCCCGTCGGCCCGGCCCTCGATGCCCTTGACGCGCTCCTCGGCGGTGCGCACCTGCAGGCGGGCCTCCACCTCGCGCTGCCGTGCGCTCTGGCAGGCGGCGGCCAGCTCGTCGCGGGCGTCGGTGGTGGGCTCGGTCTCCAGCTCCTGGGCGTACTCGGCCTCGGCCAGCCGGACCTCCAGCTCCCCCAGCTCCTCCAGGCCCTCGGCCCGCGCCTCCTCTGCGGCGGCGACGCTCCGGGCCAGGCGTTCGGCCTCGTCGTGCGCGGCCTTGGCGGCGGCCTCGAACTGGGCGAGCCGCCTGGCGACGGCGGCGTGCCGCTGGTCGGCCTCCCGCTGCCGGGCCCTGACCTGGTCGAGTCCGCTCTGCGCGGCGCTCACCCCGGCCTGGGCGGTGCCGGCGGCGGTCTGCGTCTCGCTCACCCGCGCCTGGGCCGCCTCCAGCGCGGCGCGCGCCTCGTGCTCGGCCGCCGACGCCTCCTCCAGGGCCAGGGCGGTGCGCACGGCCCTGGCCTCGGCCTCCTCGAGGTCGGCGATCGCCTCGTCGAGCGCCGCCCGCACCTGGAGCACGGAGGTGCCGCCCGTGGAGCCGCCGCTGGCCAGGTGGGGGCCGACGAGGTCACCCTGCCGGGTGACGGCCCGCAGCCCGGGATGCCGCTCGGCCACCCGGCGTGCCGCGTCGAGGTCGTCCACGACGACGACGCCGGCCAGCACGTGGCGGACGGCCTCCCGCAGATGGCCGGGCACGGTCACCAGCTCGGCGGCCCACTCCCCGCCCTCGGGTGCCGGCCCGCGCTCCCCCGTGCCGTCGGCGCCGGGCGCGTCCGCGACCAGGAGGGTGGCCCGGCCTCCCTCCTTGGCCCGCAGCAGGTCGAGGGCCTGGACCGCTGCGCCGAGCGAGGCCACGGCCACCGCCTCGGCGACCGGCCCGAGCACCGCCGCGACAGCCGGCTCGGCGCCCGGCGTGACCTGCAGTGAGGCTGCGAGCGGCCCCAGCACCCCGTCGAGGCCGGCCTCCAGCAGGCTGGCCCCGCCGTCGCCGCCGCGGGCCAGGCCCAGCTCCAGGGCCTCCGCACGCGCCCTGAGAGCGGCCACGGCCCGCTGGGCCTCCTGGTCGTCGGATCGGGCGGCGCCGACGGCCGCCGAGGCCGCCTGGAGGGCCGCGCGGGGCGCCGCGAGACCGGCCTTGGCCTCCTCGACGGCGGCGCGGGCCTCGTCGGCGACGGCCTTGGCCTGCTCGACCAGCTCCTGCGCCGTGGCCAGTTCCTCGGCCAGGGCCGGGTCGGCGGCGGGCTCCTCCTGCCGCTGCGCCTCCAGCTCGTCGAGGGCGCGCCGCTCGCGTTCGGCCGCGTCGGCGACGGCCCGGCTGAGCCGGCCGATCTCCTCCTCGGCGGCACGCGCCCTGCTGCGTACGGAGTCGACCTGGCCGCGCAGCCGGGCCAGGCCCTCGCGCCGGTCGGCGGCGGCGCGCGCGGCCAGCGCCAGCCGCCGCTCCTCGGCGCCCAGCGCCTCCTCCTCCTCGGCACGCCGCCGCACGGCGTCCTCCAGCAGCTCCTGGGCCTGCTCCAGCTCGGCCCTGCGGATGAGCTCCTGCTCGCGCACCTCGGCGGCCTCGCGTTCGAGGTCCTCGGGGTCGCGTCCGCGGCGTTCGACGGCGGCGGCGTCGAGGGCGTGGCGATGGCGTTCGGCGGCGAGCTGCTCCAGGCCGGTGATGCGTTCGCGCAGGGAGGACAGCCGGAAGTAGGTCTCCTGGGCGGCGCTCAGCCGCGGCTGGGCCTCCGCCTCGGCGCTCTCCAGGGCGGTCTCGCGCTGCTGGGCCTCGGCCAGCTCGGTCTCCACCTGGCTGCGCCGGGCCAGGATCGCCGCCTCGTCGGCCGCCTCCCGTTCGAGGACGTCGCGCAGGATGCACACGTCGTCGGCGAGCAGGCGCAGCCGGGCGTCGCGCAGGTCGGCCTGGATCACGGCGGCCTTGCGGGCGATCTCGGCCTGGCGGCCGAGCGGCTTGAGCTGGCGGCGCAGCTCGGTGGCGAGGTCCTGGACGCGGGCGAGGTTGGCCTGCATCGCGTCGAGCTTGCGCAGCGCCTTCTCCTTGCGCTTGCGATGCTTCAGGACGCCGGCGGCCTCCTCGATGAACGCCCGCCGGTCCTCGGGGCCGGCGTGCAGCACGGCGTCGAGCTGTCCCTGGCCGACGATGACGTGCATCTCACGGCCGATGCCGGAGTCGGACAGCAGCTCCTGGATGTCCAGCAGGCGGCAGGTGTCGCCGTTGATGGCGTACTCGCTCTGGCCCGACCTGAACATCAGGCGGCTGATCGTGACCTCGGTGTAGTCGATCGGCAGCGCGCCGTCGGTGTTGTCGATGGTCAGCGTCACCTCGGCCCGGCCGAGCGGCGGCCTGGACGAGGTGCCGGCGAAGATGACGTCCTCCATCTTGCCGCCGCGCAGCGACTTGGCGCTGTGCTCGCCCATGACCCAGGCGAGGGCGTCGACGACGTTGGACTTGCCGGAGCCGTTGGGGCCGACGACGCAGGTGATGCCCGGCTCGAAACGCAGGGCGGTCGCCGAGGCGAAGGACTTGAAGCCGCGCAGGGTGAGGGTCTTCAGATACAAGCGCCGGCCCCCTTCTCCCTGGACGACTCGTGACGTGCCCGGCGTCCCCGGACGGGACCCGGAAAAGCCTACTGGTCATCACCGCCGGGCGCTGGCCGCCGCGGCATCCTCGGCGGCCGGCCAGGCAAAACGCCGGGAAAGGACTGAGGGAAGAGGGCAAATAACAAGGGACGCCTCGTCGAGACGTCCCTGATCTTGCGTTCCGATCACTCTCAGGTGAGTGCCGGCTCGCGCTCCTGCATGCGACTGAGTGCGTCGTCGCGGGTCTGCGCCGCAAGAGCGTCATTCTGGGCCTGAAGCCGGATGAGTTCTGCCTCCAGGTCACGGATGCGCTGCTGCAAGCGACGCATCTCGGAGACCATCCGAGGGTCAGGACCACCGACGTGGCCGTATAGAGCCTTCGCCATGGTAAAGGGTCCTCCACGCTGAGTGACCAGACTGGTTCGCGCACTTCTTATTTCCGCGGGAGGGGTGCGCGTGGTACTTAACAAGAGTCGCACCGGCAGTGTGGGCGGTCAAGTCGAGCGGACCACCGCGCCCCACGGGGGGCACTCCCGGCACACAACTATACCCCATTTGGGCGGTTTAGCGAAAGCGGCTACCGCTCCCTGAAACCGCCCAAACTACCTCGGACTTCGCTCCACCTTTCCACTACTCCATCAACTTTGCCCGGCGTGTCGCAACCCCTCAGCTGCTCCAGCAGCTTGACGCACGCTTGACGCGGCCCCTGGGCCACCACCTCGACGCGGCCGTCGTCCATGTTGCGCGCCCAGCCCTCCAGGCCCAGCTCCAGCGCCCTGGACCTGGTCCACCAGCGGAACCCGACACCTTGCACGTGTCCCCTGACCCACGCGGTCAGCCGTACGTCCTCCACGCTCCACCTCTCCTCACGCCTGTCACGCGGCCTGCCCGGGGCCCGCCGACGCCTGTCACGCGGTCCCCGAGCACCTGTCACGCCGCCCGCGAACCCCCCGCCGACTGCGCCACAGCCACCTCGGCGAAGGCCCGCACCGCGGCGGTCTCGGCCGCGCGCAGCCACACCAGCCCGAGCACCGAGGGGGGCAGCCCCGTGACGGGGACGAAGGTCACGTCGTCCCGCTCGTGGTAGGCCGCCGTCGGGGTGCACATCAGCATCCCGCCCCGGCCGAGGGCCACCAGCGTGATGCCCTCCTGGCTGGTCGCGACCGTACCTGCCAGGGAGACGGGCCGGCCCGCCGGGGTGCTGGACGGGGCGACCAGCTCACGCCAGCGGCGCGGCGCCGGCCCGTCCAGCCCGATCAGCGGCAGGTCGGCCAGTTCCTCGGCGCCGACGGCCGAACGGCGGGCCAGCGGATGCCGGGCGGACAGCCCCAGCCGCACCGGCACCTCGTTCAGCCCGGGGCTCGTGCGCAGGTCGGGCTCGTCCACCGGCAGCAGGGTGAAGGCCACGTCCACCAGGCCCGCACGGACCTTGCCGAAGGGGTCGCCGAGCGGCACCTCCGCCAGGCGTACCTCGCACGAGGGATACAGCCGCTCGAACGCCCGTACGACGCCGGTGACCAGGCCGGTCGGCGTCCCGAGGAACCCGGCGCGCAGCACTCCCGTCACCTCGCGAGCCGCCGACCGGGCCCCGTCCACCGCACGCGCCAGCCCGTCGTAGGCCGGCCTCAGGTCGGCCAGGAAGCGCTCCCCCAGCGGCGTGAGCCGCACCCGCCTACTCGTCCGCTCGAACAGCCGCGCCCCGATCCGCGTCTCCAGGGCCCGTACGAGCTGGCTGACCCGGCCCGGCGACAGGTACAGCCGCTCGGCGGCCCGCGCGAAGTGGAGCTCCTCGCTCAGGACGACGAAGCACTCCAGCTCTCTGAACTCCATGTCACCCCTTAGCCTCACTAAACCAAACCTGAGCGTCCCGTCATTGTTCCCTCCGCGCCACAGCCCGACGCTGATGAGCATGACCATCACCAGGACCACCACCAGCACCACGCCCCAGGGCGTCCGGGCCGCCTGGCTCGCCGTGACCACGGTCGCGGTGGGCACGTTCACCGTCGTCACCAGCGAGATGCTGCCGGTCGGGCTGCTCACCTCGATCGGGACCGAGCTGAAGGTGTCGGAGGGCGTCGCCGGGCTCACGATGACCGCTCCCGGCCTGGTCGCCGCCGTCTCCGCGCCGCTGCTGACGGTCGGCGCGCGGCGCCTCGACCGGCGGACCGTGCTGTGCGGGCTGATGGCGCTGCTCGCGGCGGCCAACCTGCTGGCCGCGGTGGCACCCGTCCACCCGGTGCTGCTGGGGGCCCGGGTGCTGACCGGGGTGAGCATCGGCGGCTTCTGGGCGTTCGCGCTCGCCATGGCGGCACGGCTGGTGCCCGGTCCCCTCGTCGGCAGGGCGACGGCGGTGATCGCGTCGGGGATCGCGGTGGCGTCCGTGCTGGGCGTGCCCGCCGGAACGCTCGTCTCCACGTCCGCCGGGTGGCGGGCGGCGTTCGTCGCCGTCGCGCTGCTGGCGGCGGTCACGTGCGTGGCGCTGGCCCGGCTGCTGCCGCCCCTGCCCGCCGAGCGGGCCGGCCGCGTGTCCGACCTGTGGCGGGTGTGGCGGTCCGGCCCGCTCCGGACCGTCCTGATCGTCACGGCGCTCGTGGTGACCGGCCACTTCGCGGCCTACACCTACGTCCGGCCGTTCCTGGAGCAGGTGGCGGGCACGGGCGCGGCGGGAGTCGGCGCGATCCTGCTCGGGTACGGCCTGGCCGGCGTCCTCGGCAACTTCGCCGCCGGCGCCCGCGCGGCGCGACGGCCCGCGGCCGTGCTCGTCACCCTCGCCGTGCTGATCGGCGCGGCCACCGCCGCCCTGCCGCCGGTGGGTGCTGCGGGCCCCGGCGCGGCGGCCGCGCTGCTCCTGCTGTGGGGCGTCGCCTACGGCGGCGTGTCGGTGACGCTGCAGATCTGGCTCGTCAGGGCGGGCGGCGGCGAGGCCGGCACGGCCATGTTGACCGCAGTCTTCAACGCGGCCATCGCGTTCGGCGCGCTGACCGGCGGGCTGGCGGTGGACGGCGTCTCGGTCTCCGCCGCGCTGTGGCTCGGCGCGGGTCTCGCCCTGGTCAGCGCGGGCGTCGCTGGCATCGCGGGCAGGAGAACGACGAGCGGTTCATGAACGCCTCGCGCATGATCGGTGTGCCGCAGCGCGAGCAGGGGCGGTCGCGCCGGCCGTAGACCTCCAGGGAGCGCTCGAAGTAGCCGCTCTCGCCGTTGACGTTCACGTAGAGGCTGTCGAACGACGTGCCGCCCTGGTGCAGGGCCGCGGTCATCACCTCGCGGACGGCCGCCAGCAGCTCGGCGATCTTGGGCCGGGTGAGCGTCTGGGTCGGGCGGGCCCAGTGCAGCCTGGCCAGCCAGAGCGCCTCGTCGGCGTAGATGTTGCCGACGCCGCTGATCAGCGACTGGTCCAGGAGGGCCCGCTTGACCTCGGTCCGCCTGCGGCGCAGCGCGGCGGCGAAGCGGTCGTCGTCGAAGGACGCCTCGAACGGGTCGGGGGCGATGTGCGCGATCGGCGAGGGAACGCCGTCGAGCAGCGGGCTGAGCATGACATGGCCGAACGTCCGCTGGTCGACGAACCGCAGCTCGGAACCTCCGTCGCCGAAGCCCAGCCGGACGCGCAGGTGCTTGTCCGGGGGCGAGCCCGGCTCCACCACGAGCAGCTGGCCGCTCATCCCCAGATGGGCGAGCAGCGCCTCCTCGGCGCCCGAAAGCGGGAGCCACAGGTATTTGCCGCGACGTTCGGCGGAGATCACGATCCGGCCCTTGACCCGGGCGACGAAGTCGTCGGCCCCCGCGAGATGACGGCGCACCGCCCGCGGGTGCAGCACCTCGGCCGAGACGATCTCCCGGCCGGCCACCCACTGCGCCAACCCCCGCCGGACGACCTCGACCTCAGGCAGCTCAGGCACCTCAGCCCGCCGGCTGGCTCTCGCGCTGCTCGCGGCGGGCCCGGATGCGGGTCCAGGCCGCCTCGGCCGCCTGCTGCTCGGCCTCCTTCTTGCTGCGGCCGCTGCCCGAGCCGTAGGGCTCGCCGCCCACCCGCACCTCGGCGGTGAACGACTTGGCGTGGTCGGGGCCGCTCTCCTCGACGTGGTATTCGGGCACGCCGAGCGCCTCGGAGGCGGTGAGCTCCTGCAGCGAGGTCTTCCAGTCGAGCCCGGCGCCGAGCGAGGCCGAGCGGACGATCAGCGGGTCGAACAGCAGGTGCACCACGCGGAACGCCTCGTCGAGGCCCTTGTCGACGTAGACGGCGCCGATCAGCGCCTCCAGCGTGTCGGCCAGGATCGACGACTTGTCGCGACCGCCGGTGCCCTCCTCGCCCCGGCCCAGCCGCAGGAAGCGGCCCAGCCCGAGGCCCCTGGCCACATCGGCCAGGGCCCGCATGTTGACCACCGCGGCCCGCAGCTTGGCCAGCTGGCCCTCGGGCAGGTCAGGGTGGTTGCGGTAGAGAGTGTCGGTGACCACCAGGCCCAGCACCGAGTCGCCCAGGAACTCCAGGCGCTCGTTGGTCGGCAGGCCGCCGTTCTCGTACGCGTACGAGCGGTGCGTGAGCGCCCGCTCCAGGATGTCGGGGTCGAGACTGACCGACAGCACCCGATCGAGCTCTTCCCTGGCGACCTCCACGGCCACCGGCTTGGGACCTGCGCCCACGGCTTTCCTCCTCGGACATCTTCACAGGGCGCGACGGCCGCGGAGATGCCCGAAAACGTGGTGGGCGTCGGGGGGACTGAGCCCCGGCGTCCACCACGACCGCGGGCGAACCGCTTCCGCACGCATCTAGACGTTAACGCCGACCGGGGCACAATGGCACCCGGTCGGCAACACGTCAACTACGCGGGATCAGGCAGACGGCTCGACGACCTGACGGCGGTTGTAGGTGCCGCAGGTGGGGCACGCGATGTGCGGCTGCTTGGGCGAACGGCACTGCGGGCAGCTCACCAGGGCGACAGCAGTCGTCTTCCACTGGGAGCGACGGGCGCGGGTGTTGCTCCGCGACATCTTTCGCTTCGGGACGGCCACGTCACTTCTCCTGATCGTTATCGTTCTCGGTAACCAGACCTTGCAACGACGCCCATCGAGCGTCGATCTTCTCGTGCCGGTGATCGGCGCCGGCCTCGGCCAGCTTGATCCCGCACTCCACGCAGAGCCCCTCGCAGTCGTCACGGCAGACGGGGCTCAACGGCAGTGCGAGCACCACCGCGTCGCGGAACGTCGGCTCGAGGTCGAGCAGCTCCCCGTCGAGCAGCGAGTCGTCCTCCGAGGCGTCCTCGTCGGAGTAGAAGAACAGCTCCTGGAGATCGACCTCGATGTCCGAGGACACCGGATCGAGGCACCGCGCGCACTCCCCGGCGAGCGGGGCCTGCGCCGTGCCCGAGACGAGCACGCCTTCCATCACTGCTTCGAGCCGGAGGTCCAGCTCGACTTCGGCGTCCTTGGGAACGCCGATCATGTCGACGCCGAGATCCGCCGGGGCCGGGAGGGTCAGGGTCAACCGCCGCATCGTGCCCGGCCGCTTTCCCAGGTCGTGAGTGGAGATCACCCAAGGGGAGCGGGGGTCGAGGTGCTGAGTCATCCTGCTCTCGCTAGGCATGGCGGAATAGTCGCCGTCGTACAAGGCCGAAATGAAAGGATAGCAGGTGCCGCTCAGCCCCTGAGCCGCTCGGCGAGGAGCTTGTGCACGAGGTCCGGCACCAGGCCCGACACGTCGCCGCCGTACTTCGCGATCTCCTTGACCCGGCTGGACGACAGGAACGAGTATTCCGGGTTCGTCGGCATGAACAGCGTCTCCACGCCCGAGAGGCGGTAGTTGAGCTGGGCCATCTGCAGCTCGTAGTCGAAGTCGCTGACGACCCTGATGCCCTTGACGATGGCCGGGATGTCGTTCTGCTTGCAGAAGTCGACCAGCAGGCCGTGGAACTTGCGCACCTTGACGTTCGCGAACTCCTTGGTCACGGTGTGCAGGATGTCGATCCTCTCGTCGACCGTGAACAGGCTGCTCTTCTCCAGGTTGATGAGCACGGCCACGGTGACCTCGTCGTACAGCCGGGCGGCCCGGCCGATGATGTCGAGGTGACCGTTCGTGATGGGGTCGAACGACCCCGGGCAGACAACGCGGCGCAAGACGCCTCCCAGTTCTTCGGGCAGGTCTACGGGTTCCCGGCGGCGCGACCGTACCAAACGGACGCTTCGCCATAACGACGGACCCTCTCCTCAACGTAGCCCTCAGGCCACATCAGGGCCTTTCCCCGCGTCTCCCGTTCGAACGCCACCAAACCGCCATCTACCAGCCACCCGTGGTCCCGCAGCGACTCCAGCACCCGGACGACCTCCTCCTCCGGGACGGCATAGGGCGGATCGGCGAACACGATGTCGTACGGCCCCCCGTCCCCGCCGCTCCGGCCCTCGTCCGCCATGCCCTCGGCACCGGGCGGGGAGTGGGGCCGGTCGCCACCGGGGCCCCTGGCCAGCAGGCGCTCCACCTTGTCCGCCACCACCTGGGCCCCCTCCAGCCCCAGCGAGCGGGCGTTCGCCCTGATCGTGCGGACCGCCTTGGGATCCGACTCGACGAGCAGCGCATGGGCGGCCCCCCGCGACAGCGCCTCCAGCCCGACCGCCCCCGAACCCGCGTACAGGTCCATCACCCGCGCGCCCGCCAGCCCGTACAGGGAGTCGAGCGTCAAGAAGATCCCTTCTCGCGCCCTGTCACTGGTCGGCCTGGTGCCGCGGCCCGGCGGCACGACCAGGCGGCGTCCACCCGCGACGCCCGCGATGATCCGAGTCATGAGGGCCATTGTCCCGCATGTCGACGCAGGTCAAGAGTGGACAAGTGTCGGCCTCGACAGCGCAAGGGTGATTCACAACGCCCGGCCTGCCACGCATGATGAGTCTGCGGCCTTCGAGGTGACCCATAAGAAGGCCGACCGGCGTGGTCGTGAGCCCTTCCGCACGCCGGTTCCCTCGGCACCTGACCCGGGGGGGTGGGCCCAGCCGGGGACGGCATTCGGGGGGAGGCCGTCCCCAAGGCTGGGCCCAACGCCTTTTCACACCGGCCACAGGCCGACCCCCGCCACGCCCGGCCCACCTGCGTCAGGTCTTCTCCAGGTATTCGGCCCGCTCGTCCGCCAGCAGCCGGTCGATCTCGGCGCGCAGCCCCTCGTACGCCACCAGCTCCGGATCGTCGGCCAGCAGCCGCGCCGCCTCCTCCCGGGCGGCCTCGATCACGTCCTCGTCACGCAGCAGCTGCAGCAGCTTGAGCGACGACCGCTTGCCCGACTGGGCGGCGCCGAGCACGTCGCCCTCGCGCCGCTGCTCCAGGTCGACCCGGGACAGCTCGAACCCGTCGAGCGTCGAGGCCACCGCGTCGAGGCGGGCCCGCGCCGGGGTGCCCTCGGGGAAGTCGGACACCAGCAGGCACAGCCCGGGCAGCCCGCCCCGGCCGACCCGGCCGCGAAGCTGGTGGAGCTGGGAGACGCCGAACCGGTCGGCGTCCATGATGACCATGACGGAGGAGTTGGGGACGTCGACGCCGACCTCGATCACGGTCGTCGCCACCAGCACGTCGAGCTCGCCCTTGGTGAACGCGCGCATGACCGCGTCCTTCTCCTCCGGCGGCAGCTTGCCGTGCAGCACGCCGAGACGCAGGCCGTGCAGCGGACCCTCGCCCAGCAGCTCGGCGACGTCGAGGACGGCCAGCGGCGGCCGGCGCTCGTCGTCACCGGGCGGCTGGTCGGCGGACGCTCCCAGGTCGCCCTCGTCGCCCTCCAGGTCGCCGATGCGGGGGCAGACGACGTAGGCCTGCCGGCCGAGCCCCACCTCCTCGCGCACCCGCTCCCACGTGCGCTCCAGGTAGTGGGGCTTGTCCGCGGCGGGAACCACGTGGGTGGTGATCGGAGCACGGCCGGAAGGGAGTTGCGACAGGGTGGAGACCTCCAGGTCGCCGAAGACGGTCATGGCGACCGTGCGCGGGATCGGCGTGGCGGTCATGACGAGCACGTGGGGCCGGCCGCCCCCGGCCTTCTCGCGCAGGGCGTCGCGCTGCTCGACGCCGAAGCGGTGCTGCTCGTCGACCACGACGAGGCCCAGGTCGGCGAACTGGACGTGCTCCTGCAGCAGGGCGTGGGTGCCCACCACGATGCCGGCCGTGCCGGAGGCCGCGTCGAGCAGGGCGGCGCGGCGGGCGGCGGCCCCCATCGAGCCGGTGAGCAGCGTGACGGCGGTGCCGCCGAACATGCCGCCCTGCGCCAGGTCGCCCAGCATGGCGGTGATCGAGCGGTGGTGCTGCTGGGCGAGCACCTCGGTGGGAGCCAGCAGCACGGCCTGACCGCCGGCGTCGACCACCTGCAGCATCGCCCGCAGCGCGACCACGGTCTTGCCCGCGCCCACCTCGCCCTGCAGCAGCCGGTGCATGGGGTGCTCGCGGCCGAGGTCGGCGGCGATCTCCTCGCCGACGAGCGCCTGCCCCTCGGTGAGCGCGAACGGCAGGCGGGCGTCGAAGTCGGCCAGCAGCCCGTCGGCGCGGCGCGGGCGCGCCTTGGCGGGCCAGGCGACCGCCGCCTGCCTGCGCTGCAGCAGCACGGCCTGGAGCACGAACGCCTCGTCGAACTTCAGCCGCTGCCTGGCGCGGTGCACGTCGGCGAAGTCCTTCGGCCGGTGGATCGCGACCAGCGCCTCGCCGAGGTCCTGAAGGCCGTGGCGCCTGCGCAGGTCGTCGGGGAGAGGGTCGTGCAGCGGCCCGAGCGTGTCGAGCACCACGCCGACCGCCCGCCGGATCACCCACGGCGTGAGGTCCTTGCCCGCGGGATAGATCGGCACCGGCGCGGCCGAGAACTCCTCGGCGCTGGCCTCGCTCTCCTCGAACAGCTCGAACTCGGGATGCGACAGCTGCCAGCGGGGGTGGGAACGCGAGCCGAACAGGCCCACCTTGCCGGCGAACATGCCGCGCCGCCCGGTCTTCAGCCGCGACTCGGCCACGTGGGAGCCCTTGCCGAAGAAGGACAGATAGATCTTGTTGCGGGCGCCGTCGACGACCTCGACCTCCAGCCAGGTGCCGCCGCGGTTGCGCATGGGCTTGCGCATGAGCCTGCTGACCTCGCCCACCACGGTGACGTGCTCGTCCACCTCAAGGGCGTCGAGCGAGGTCAGCTCGCCGCGCTCGGCGTAGCGGCGTGGGTAGTGGCGCAGCAGGTCGCCGACCGTCTCCAGGCCGAGCACACTGTGCAGCAGCTTGGCGGTCTTCGGGTCGAGCGCCTTGGTCAGCGGCTCGTCGAAACGGCTCACGGCTCTATGTTCTACCGCCTGTGACCGACAGGAACCACGCGCGCCGCCCCGGCTCACACCGGAGCGCACCGCACCGTCCCCCCGCCTGAGCGCACCGCACCGTCCCCCCGCCTGAGCGCACCGCCCGGCTCACGCCGGAGCGCACCGCCCTGTCCCCCCGCCGCGCGTCTCGCCTCACTCGACGCCGATGAGCACCGGGTAGCCGCCCTGCTCGCCGTCGTACACCACGAGGTCGGCGTCCGGCCGCGTCCCGCCCAGGTGGCGTTCGAGCCGTACGGCCAGCTCCGCCGGCGCGTCCACCCCCGTCACCAGCGTCACCAGCTCTCCGCCGCCCGCCAGCATCCGGTCGACCACCGTCTCGGTCACCTCGTCGACCCGCCCGCCGATCACCGCGACGTCGCCGTCGATCAACCCCAGCACGTCGCCGGGACGGCACGGCCCGGCGCTCGTGACGCCGTCCCTGTCGGCCACCACGACGTGCCCGTGCCGGGTGTGCCCGGCCGCGTCGGTCATCGCGACCACGTCGTCGTCGAAGCGGCGCAGCGGGTCGTGGACGGCCAGCGCCGCGAGCCCCTGCACGGTGGCCCTGGTCGGCAGCACGCTGACCACGGCCCCGTCCTCGCGGGCGATCTCCGCCGCCGCGACCGCGACCGCCCTGGCGCCCTCGTCGTTGGGGAGCACGGCGACCTCGCCGCCCGCCTTCCTGATCGCGGCCAGCATGTCGGGCAGGGAGGGGCGGGTGCCGGGCGCCCGCCGCACGACGACCGCGCCGCACTCCTCGAACAGCGCCGCGATGCCGTCGCCCGCCGCGACCGCCACCACTCCCCTGCCCTCGCCGCCGCGATGGGTCCGTTCGGCCAGGTACGTGATGCGGATGCGGTGCGGGCGGCCCGCCCGCAGGGCCGCCTCGACGGCCGGACCGGCCTCGTCCACGTGGACGTGCACGTTCCACAGCCCGTCGCCGCCCACCACGACCAGCGAGTCGCCCATCGCGTCCAGTTCCCGGCGCAGCCGCGCCACGGCCGCGTCGTCGGCGTCGAGCAGGTACATCACCTCGTACCCGGCGCCCGACTCGCTCATCGGCGTCACGCGGCCGGTCGGCGCCGGCACCTCGAAGCGTTCGCTGGTGGCGCCGGTGACCACGGCCACCAGGGACTCCAGGATGATGGCGAGCCCGGCGCCGCCCGCGTCCACGACGCCGCTGCGCGCCAGCACGTCGAGCTGCTCGGGGGTGCGCCGCAACGCCGAGCGCGCCGCGCCCGCCGCCCGCCGGGCGACCTCCGCCAGCCCGCCGTCACAGTCCTGCACGGCCCGCGCCACCGCGCCGAGCACGCTCAGCACCGTGCCCTCGACCGGCCGGGCCACCGCCTCCCTGGCCAGCGACGCCGCCCTGGCCAGCCCGGCGCGCAGGTCGGGGCCGTCCTTCAGGACGTCGGCGAGCCCGCGCAGCGCCTGGCTGACGATGACCCCGGAGTTGCCCCGGGCGCCGACCAGCGCGCCGTACGAGAGCGTCTGCCACACCACCCGCGCCTCCACGTCGTCGGGCAGCGCCTCGACGGCCTCGGCGGCGGACAGCAGGGTGAGATGGAGGTTGGTGCCGGTGTCGCCGTCGGCGACGGGGAAGACGTTGAGCGCGTCGATCTCGGCGCGGGCCCGCCCCAGCGCGTCGGCGGCCAGACGTATCCAGCGGCGTACTCCGGGCGGGTCGAGGACCTCCATGAGCGACGTTCGAACCTCCCGGGTGCGCTACCTTAGACCAGGAGAATATCTCCGCATCCGTCCGAGTCCAGTGCTCGAGTTCGCCCCGGTGGTGCGGATCGGATATCCTCGTCTGGCTAGCCGGTTGTCCCGGCATGCCCTCCGCCCGACAGCATCAAGCGGACTGGGCTACATCGACTGTAAAAAGGAGCGATACCGTGGCTGCCGTCTGCGATGTCTGCCGCAAGGGGCCGATCTTCGGCAACAACGTGTCCCACTCCCACCGCCGCACCCGCCGTCGTTGGAACCCCAACATTCAGACGGTTCGCGCGGTCGTCGGCGGCACGCCGAAGAAGCTCAACGTCTGCACCTCGTGCATCAAGGCGGGTAAGGTCACCCGCTAGTTCGACTTCCGCGAAGGCCCGCCACCCGTGACCCACGGGCGGCGGGCCTTCGCCGTGCCTCGGCCCTCCGCCCCTCGCGCGCCCCTGACCGGGCGAAGCGCACCACCGTGACGGCAGGGCACCGCACTCGTGACAGGCGAGGCTCCACGCGTGCGTCCGGCGAGGCACCTCACCTGCTTGACCGGCAGAGCGGCAACACCCGTGACCGGCGAGGGCCCGCCACACTTGTGTGACCGGCAGAGCGGCAACACCGTGACGGAGGGGCAGCCACCACACGGGTGACCGCCGGTGTGCCGCGTCGACGGCCGGACGCGGCGGCGGGCCAGGCGCCGCCGTACGGCCGCGCACCGCGTGCGGCGGGGCAGGCGGGCCGGCGGGTTCAGCGCCAGCGCCAGGCGTGGTCCACCGGGCCGATGCCCTCGCCCAGCGGGAAGCCTCGCCTGATCGCGCCCGTCACGTACTCCTTGGCCCTGCCCACGGCGGCCGGCACGTCCTCGCCGAGCGCCAGGTACGACGCGACGGCCGAGGCGAGCGTGCAGCCGGTGCCGTGGGTGTGGCGGTTGTCGAGCCGCTCGGCGGCGAACCGGTGCTCGCTCGTGCCGTCCGTCAGCAGGTCGACCGGCTCACCCGGCAGGTGGCCGCCCTTGATCAGTGCCCACGTCGGCCCCAGCTTCAGCACGGCGTCCGCGGCGCGGCGCAGGCCGTACTCGTCCTCGACCTTCACGCCGGTGAGCTGCTCGACCTCCCACAGGTTGGGGGTGACGACCGTGGCGATGGGCAGCAGCCGCGTCTTGACCGTCTCGACGGCCTCCGGGGCGAGGAGCGGGTCACCGTGCTTGGACACGCCCACGGGGTCGACCACCACCGGCGCCTCGTACGCGCCCAGGACGGCGGCCACGACCTCGACGAGCTGGGGCGAGGCCAGCATGCCGGTCTTGACGGCCTGCGCGCCGATGTCGCCCAGCACGGAGTCGAGCTGGGCGCGCACCGCATCGGGCGGCAGCTCCCAGTAGCCCTGGACGCCCAGGGAGTTCTGGGCCGTCACCGCGGCGATGACGCTCATGCCGTGCACGCCGAGCGCGAGCATGGTCTTGAGGTCGGCCTGGATGCCCGCCCCGCCGCCGGAGTCGGAGCCGGCGACGGTGAGCACGCGGGGAGGGGTCACAGCGGTCATGGTCTCATCCAACCACGCCCGCCGGACGGCTCAGCTGACGGCGCACTCCCCACCGATCAGCCCGCAGTTGGGAGGCTGGGCGCCCTTGCCCGTCGCGGTGAAGGTGATCGCGGCCGAGCCGCCCGCCTCCAGCGAGCCGGTCACGTCGATGATCAGCAGGTCGCCGTCCTGGGACCACTCGGCGCCCTTCACGCCGAGCACACGCCCCTCGACCGGCAGGGACAGGGTCGGCGACCGCAGCGGCTGCGCGGACGCGTTGACGACGGCCACCCGGGCCGTGTAGCCGGTCACGCGCTGGCGGACGACGTCGAAGTCGACGTTGACCGTCTGCCCGCCGCCCTGGGGCGGGGTGACGGTGCCGGTCGGCAGCGGGGCCGCGGTCGTGCCGTCGGTCGGCTTGCCGCCGGGATCGATGATCGTCGTGACCTCGTCGGTCGGCGTCTCGCTCGGGCTGGTCTCCTCGAAGGTCGGCGGCGACGGCTCGTCCGACGGCCGGACCTGCTCCTTCTTCGTCCGGGTCGGCTTCGGCTCGGGCGAGCTGGTACGCCGGGGCGCCGGAGCGGTGGCCGTGGCCCGCGGCGTCGGGGTGTCGGAGGGCTTGGCGTTCTCGGTGGGCTCCTCGGTGTCCTCCTCGGCCGCCTCTTCCTCCACCGGTTCTTCGGCCTCGTCGACGGGTGAGGCGGCCGTCGGCCCGGGCTGGCTGGTGCCCTGCACGGCGGCGCAGGTGGCGCCCTGGCACTGTTCGGCCCCGCCGGAGCCGCTCATCAGCTTCACCCCGGCGACGGTGCCGCCGAGCACGACGACCACGGCGGCGACGGAGAGCAGCGCGAGCCGTCCTCTGCGTCCGCCGCCCGAGACGTCCGTCCTGTCGAGGTCGTCACCGCCGGGAGGCGGCTTGCGTCGGCCGCGCCGGCGTCCGGCCGGCTCCTCCTCCGCCGGCCCGTCGGACGACCAGCCGGAGCCGAGGAAGCCGTTGTCGCGCTCGGACCATTCGGGGGCCGTGGCGTCGACCATCGTGGGGCTGCCGTACACCTTGACGTCGCCCGGCTCGGGCGGGCCGCCGGGGGCCTGGAGCGCCTGCGTGCGCTCGCCCCCGTCGGAGGGGTCCTGGCGGTCGCCGGGCGCGCCGAACGCCTGCGTGGCGTCACCGGCGGGCCCGGCCCCCTGCGGCCGGGTGTCGCCGAACGCGGACCGCGCTCCGCCGTCGCCGAACGCGCCGCCATCCCGCTGCGAGGCGTCACCGAAGGCGCCGCCCCCCTGCTGCGAGGCGTCACCGAACACGCCCCCACCCTGCGGCCCGGCGTCGCCGAGCGCGCCGCTGCCCTGCGCGGACGTGGAGGGCCCGAAGACGTGCGTGTCGGACGGCTCGGGCGCGGCGGGCCGTCCGGCGGCCGCGAACGGGCCGGAGCCGCCGCCGAAGGGATCGGCTTGGCGGGGAGCGTCGAAGACGGGCGGGCCGAAGGTCTGGGTGCTGTCGGGGGCCTCGCCCGGCGCGGGCGCGTCCCACTCCGGCGGCCGCGCGAAGGCGCCCGTCGTCTCGAACGGCTGGTCGGCCGGCGGCACGGAGCCGCCGTCCGCGCGTGGCGGCGGCGCGAAGGCCCCGGTCGTCTCGAACGGGTCGGACTGCGACCGGCGGATCGCCTCACCGGGGTCACGCTGGGGCATGGGCGCCCACTGCCCGGTCACCTCCACCCGGTCGGGCAGCTCCGGCCAGCCGGGCGCGTCGGCCCGCGGCTCGTCCACCCGGTCCCAGAAGGAGCTCTTGGCGGACGGGTCCGGCACGGCGGCCCACTGCGCGGCGCGGTCGGCGTCGATCCCGAGGTCCCCCTCCGGAGAGTCGTCGGATCTGCCGTTCCCCCGTTCGTTCGCGTCGTCGGCTCCACCTGTGTGGCGGCCCATGGCTGCCCTTTCTGCCGGTTACCGATGGCCGCCAATCTTCATAACACCTTCGCTACGCCTTTGTCACAGCAATCCCATGAGTCAAACCTCATATCCGGAAAATTTCACGCATTTCGTGACAAGGTGCTACTTAAAGTGATCCCAACCGCCTCGAACCGGCGACCGACCCGGTACGTGCACCCCTTCTCCGGCCACGACCCGCCCCACGACCTGCCACGACGGCGGCAGCACCACGTCCGGCGGGAACGTCGCGGCCAGTGCGTGATCCTCACCGCCCGTGAGCACCCAGTCGAGCGGATCGGCGCCGAGTTCCTTCGCGGCGGCGGCCACCGGCTCGCCCACGGCGAAGGCCGCCGGGTCCAGTTCGATCCGCACCCCGCTGGCCTTGGCGACGTGGCCGAGGTCCTGGAGCAGTCCGTCACTCACGTCCAGCATCGCGCCCGCGCCCAGCCGCGCCGCCTCCGGGCCGCACGGGTACGGCGGACGCGGGCGCCGGTGCGCCGCCACGGCCTCCGCCAGCGCCGTGCCCTCCCAGGCCGGCACGTCCTCCTGCCGCCCCGCCTGCAGCAGCGCGAGCCCCGCGGCGGCGTGTCCCAGCCGCCCCGCCACGGCCACCACCTGACCAGGCCGGGCGCCCGACCGGGTCACCGGCGCGCCGCCGCCCAGGTCACCCAGCGCGGTCACCCCGAGGACCACCAGGTCGCACCCGGTGACGTCGCCTCCGGCCACGCTCGCCCCCACCTCGGCGCACTCGTCGCGGAACCCGTCGGTCAACGCGTCGAGCCAGGTGACCGGCAGGTCGGCGGGCATTCCCAGCCCGACCACGAGACAGGTCGGCACGGCGCCCATGGCCGCCACGTCGGCGAGGTTCTGGGCCGCCGCCTTGCGTCCGACGTCGTAGCCGCTGGACCAATCGCGGCGAAAGTGCCTACCCTCAATCAAGAGGTCCGTTGACACCACGACACGCCCGTCGGGCGCGTCGATCATGGCGGCGTCGTCGCCGGGGCCAAGCAGGACAGCCGCTCCCTGGGGCAGACGTCCGGAAATCCGACCCACCGCTCCGAATTCGCCTAGATCTCCTACTCTGATGACACACCTCCTGACGCTCTCAGGGTACGGTGGCCCTTCGGCGTGATCCAATCGCCCGGGAGGACGTAATGGTGCAGGCCTACATCCTTATTCAGACCGAGGTGGGCAAGGCCGCGAGCGTGGCCCACGAGATCTCCGGAATCCAGGGGGTCACACAGGCGGAGGACGTCACGGGACCCTATGACGTCATCGTCCGCGCTGAGGCCCACAACGTCGACGAGCTGGGCAAGCTCGTCGTCGCCCAGATTCAGGCCGTCGAAGGGATCACACGTACCCTGACGTGCCCGATCGTCCACATTTAAGGTAGCCCTTTCCCATGCGTGCCGCTGCCGTCCCGCTGCTCCTGCTCGTGCTCGCCGGGTGCGGTGCCGTTCATGTGGAGCCGCCCGCCCCCCAGGGCGAGGCGGCTGCGGCCTGTGACCGGCTCGCGCCCCGGCTGCCGCGGACGCTCGACGGCGCGGACCGCACCAGGTCCACGCCCGAGTCGCCGTACGTCGCCGTGTGGGGCGAGGCGGAGATCGCGCTGCGCTGCGGCGTGCCCCGGCCGCCCCGGATGGCGCCCACCGACCGGTTGGACGAGATCAACGGGGTGGGCTGGTTCGCCGACCCCGACAAGCCGGCCCTCTACACCGCGATCCAGGCTCCCCTCTACGTGGAGGTGACCATCGCGGGCACGCACACCGCCGGCGCGGTGCTCGCCGACCTCTCGGACCCGATCGCCCAGGTGTCAGCGCAGCCCCGGTGACCGGCGCAACGCGAGCTGGACGAGCCGGTCGACCAGGTCGGGGTAGGACAGCCCGGACGCCGCCCACAGCTGCGGCGCCACCGACAGCGAGGTGAACCCCGGCATCGTGTTGATCTCGTTGAGGACCAGCGTCCCCTCGGGCGTGTAGAAGAAGTCGACCCGGGCCAGCCCCTCGCACTCCAGCGCCTCGAACGCCCGCACCGCCATCGCCCGCACCTGCTCCGCGACCTCCGCCGGCAGGTCGGCGGGGACGGTGAGCGACATCTGGTCGGGGAAGTACTTGGCCTCGAAGTCGAAGAACTCCTGCCCGCCCTCGATCTTCACCTCGCCGGGCATCGACGCGCCGGGCGGCTCGTCGTCGAACGACTCCAGCACCGCGCACTCGATCTCCCGCCCGGCGATCGCCGCCTCGATGAGCACCTTGGGGTCGTGCCGGCGGGCGACCTCGACCGCCTCCTCCAGCGCCGCGCGGTCGTGCGCCTTGGAGATGCCCTGTGACGACCCCGCGCGGGCCGGCTTGACGAACACCGGCCAGCCCAGCCCCTCGGCCTCCTTGAGCACCCGTTCGCGGTCCAGCCGCCAGTCGCGGTCGCGTACCACCACGTGCCGTCCGACGGGCAGCCCGGCCGCCGCCATGACGGTCTTCATGTACGCCTTGTCCATGCCGACCGCGCTGGCCAGCACGCCGGAGCCGACGTAGCGCACCCCGGCCATCTCCAGGAGTCCCTGGATGGTGCCGTCCTCGGCGAACGGCCCGTGCATGACGGGGAACACCACGTCCACCGAGCCCAGCTCGACCGGGATGCTGCCCGCGTCGTAGGCGACCAGCGTGCCCTCGCCCGAGGGCAGCGCGAGCGCCGCGCCGGACGTGTCGACCTCGGGCAGCTCGCCCTCCTCGATGGCGAAGCGCTGGCCGGACGCCGCGAGCACCCACCTGCCGTCCTGGGCGATCCCGATGGGGATCACCTCGTACTTGCTCTTGTCGATCGCCTCCAGCACGCTTCCCGCGCCCATCAGGGACACGGCGTGCTCGGAGTTGCGACCACCGAAAACGACGGCGACGCGTGGCTTGCTCATGAGGTCCGAATCTACCGGCGTGTCCCTTCTACAGCGAGTCAAGCCCGGGCGTGGTGTCCGCAAGGGTCAGGTCTGTCATGTCCGGCCGCCTTCCCTCACACGCCGTAGCGCTCGGGTTTGGGCGACCGCGACATGAGCAGCATCCCCGCCTCCGCCGGCGACATGCCGTCGTGCACGACGCCCACGACCACCTCGGTGATCGGCATCTCCACGTCGTGTTTCCTGGCCAGCTCCAGCACGGACTCGCAGGACTTGACGCCCTCGGCGGTCTGCCGGGTGGCGGCGATCACCTCGGTCAGCGTCATGCCCCTGCCGAGGCGCTCGCCGAACGTACGGTTGCGCGACAGCGGCGAGGTGCAGGTGGCCACCAGGTCCCCCATGCCGGCCAGCCCGGCGAAGGTGTGCGGATCGGCGCCGAGTGCCGCACCCAGCCGGGAGATCTCGGCCAGCCCTCTGGTCATGAGCATGGCGGAGACGTTGTCGCCCATGCCCATGCCCACGGAGACGCCGACGGCCAGCGCGATGACGTTCTTGACCGCGCCGCCCAGCTCGACCCCCACGACGTCGGGGTTGGTGTAGGGCCGGAACCAGGGCGGCAGGTGGCACGCCTCCTGCAGCCGGGCGGCCACGCTCTCGTCCACGCAGGCCACGACCGTCGCCGCAGGCTGGCGCTGGGCGATCTCCTTGGCGAGGTTGGGCCCGGAGACCACCGCGACCCGGTCCTCGGGCACGCCGGCCACCTCGCGGATGACCTCGCTCATCCGCTTGGTGGTGCCGAGCTCGATGCCCTTCATCAGGCTGACCAGCACCGCGTCGCGCGGGATGTGCTCGCGCCAGGCGGCCAGGTTGGCCCGCAGCGACTGCGAGGGCACGGCCAGCACGACGAAGTCGGCCCCCTCCAGCGCCTCGGCCGGATCGGTCGTGGCCCGCAGGGACGTGGGCAGCGCCACGCCCGGCAGGTAGTCGAGGTTGGTGTGGGTGCGGTCGATCGCCTCCACCAGCTCCGGCCGGCGCCCCCACAGCGTGGTGCGGGTGCCCGCCTCCGCGAGGATCATGGCGAACGTGGTGCCCCACGAGCCGGTGCCGAACACGGCGGCCTTGGTCATCAGGTCACCGCCCGGCCGGGTCGTAGGGGGACTCGGGCGCCTGCTCGCCGCGCAGCTCGGCGAGCTGCGCGGTGATGGCCGCGATGATGTCGCCGGTCGCCTCGCGCAGCACGCTCGCGTGCGGCGGCCGGCCGGCGTACGCCGACAGGTCGACCGGCGGTCCCACCGACACGCGGAACGTCTTGCGCGGGAACAGCCGCGGCCGCTTCTCCCCGTACGGCAGCAGTTCGTGCGCCCCCCAGTGGGCCACCGGGATCACCGGGGCGCCGCTCTCCAGCGCGAGCCTGGCCGCGCCGGTCTTGCCGACCATCGGCCACAGGGCGGGGTCGCGGGTGCAGGTGCCCTCGGGGTAGAAGAGGATCGCCCCGCCGTCCTTGAGCCGCTGCGCCGACTCGTGCAGCGACCTGGCCGCGTCGGCGCTGCCGCGGTAGACCGGGATGGCGCACAGCGAGCGCACCGCGTGGCCCAGCAGGGGCACCTTGAACAGCGCCGACTTGGCCAGCACGACCGGCCAGCGGCCGTTGTTGTACAGGAAGTGCGCGAGCAGCACCGGATCGGTCCACGACAGGTGGTTGGCGACGATGATGATGCCGCCCTCGCGGGGGATCCGCTCCCCGTGCCGCCAGTCCCTCTTGACGAGGAGCAGCGACAACGGCTTCACGATCACCACGGCCAGGCTCTCCCAGAAACGCGATGGTCGCGTGAGGCGCCTCATGCTCTCCTCCAAGCCGAACGGTGTGCGCCCCAAGTCTCCCGGTTGGTCACCGGGGATGTCGAGGCGCGATGCTTAACCCTATGAGCAACCGCTGGTCACTGGTCATCCCGGTGAAGACGCTGGTCGCCGCGAAGACCCGGCTGGCCGCCGCGACGGGCCCGCACCGCACGCGGCTGGCCGTGGCGGTCGCCTGCGACACCGTCTCGGCGGCGCTCTCCTGCCCCCTGGTGGAACGGGTAATCGTGGTGACGGCCGATCCGGCCGCCGCTGGGCCGCTCGCGGCGCTGGGCGCCGACGTGGTGCCCGACCCGGACCGGGGTCTCAACACCGCGCTGCGCACGGGCGCCGCGCACGCGGTCCGGCTCGCGCCGGACGCCCCGGTGGGCGCGCTGCAGGCCGACCTGCCCGCGCTGCGCCCGGCCGAGCTGGCGGTCGCGCTGGCGGCGGCGGCCGACTTCGACCAGGCGTTCGTGCCCGACGCGCTCGACGTCGGCACGACGTTCTACGGGGTACGGCCGGGCGTGCCCTTCACGCCGAGGTTCGGCGGGGAGTCGCGGGCCAAGCACCTGGCCGGCGGCGCGAAGGAGGTGTGCCCGGCCGGCATCGAGTCGGTCCGGCGCGACGTGGACACCCCCGGCGACCTGCGCGCCGCCCGGGCGCTCGGGCTGGGCCGGCACACCGCGGCCGTGGTGGAGGAGCTGTGGCCGGAGCCGTGAGACGGTCTACGCTGGTGTGCGTGCAGGCCACGGTGCGCAGCTTCGACGAGACCACCCGTTCCGGCACGGTCTTCCTCGACGACGGGACGGTGCTGGCCTTCGGCGCGCCCGCCTTCGACGCGGGGCCGCTGCGGCTGTTGCGTCAGGGGCAGCGCGTGCGCCTCGTCACGCGCGGCGATGAGATCACCTACGTCACGCTCTCGACGTTCCCCGTGCCGTCGGAGTGACGGCCTGCGCGGGTGACGGCCTGCGCGGGTGACGGTCTCTACGGTGAGGGGTGGCCGGAGCGATCACCCCCGGTACGCCAGACGCCCGGCTCCCCAGATGTGCGGAGCCGGGCGTACGGGCTGGCGTTACTTCTTCTTCGCGGCCTTCTTGCCGCCGGCGTTGACCAGTTCCTTGAAGTCGGAGCCCGGACGGAACTTGGGCCCCCAGCTTTCCTGAACCTTGATCTCCGCCCCTGTCGACGGGTTCCTGGCCGAGCGAGCCGGCTTGTGAACCATCTCGAACGCGCCGAAGCCCGTGATCGAGACCTTGTCCCCGCTCGCTACCGTCTTCTGGACGACATCGATGATCGCGTTGACGGCTTCGGTGGCCGTGCGCCGGTCGCCGATCCGCTCTACGATGGCGTCAACGAGCTCTCGCTTGTTCATATACGTTGTGCTCCCCCCGTTACGGCTCGGGGTTCCAGCTCACGAAGCTAAGACGTAGAAACCCCTTACTCTCCCGAAACTAAGCCTGATTGCGGGCGAACTCAATCACCCGGCGTGCTTTCGGCTGCGCGTGGCGTGTCGGGATCGCCGTCCAGCCCGGCCAGGAATGCCTCCAGCCGGGCCGCGGCCCGCTCGGGATCGCGCTTCGCGAGGTCGCAGATTGCCAGATATCTACGGGCATATCGCGCTTTGTCGGCGCTGGGCAGCGCGCGAACGCGGCGGTGCGCCTCACGCAACCGCCGCGCCAGCTCGTCGTCCTCGAAGGCGTCTTCTAGACGGTGGTCGGCAGCCATGGCTGCCGACCATTCTCGTACGCCGCCACCTCGTCGGCGTGACGCAGGGTCAGCCCGATGTCGTCGAGGCCCTCCATCAGGCGCCAGCGGGTGTAGTCGTCGATCTCGAAGCCGACGGCCTCGTCCGCCCAGCGGACCTCGCGCCCGACCAGGTCGACGGTCACCTGGAGCGACGGGTCGGCCTCGACGGCGGCCTGCAGCGCCTCCACCTTCTCGCCCGGCAGCACGACCGGCAGCAGGCCCATCTTGGTGGAGTTGTTGCGGAAGATGTCGCCGAACCGCGCGGCGACGACCACGCGGAAGCCGTACTGCTGCAGCGCCCAGACCGCGTGCTCGCGCGAGGAGCCGGTGCCGAAGTCGGGGCCGGAGACGAGGATGGAGGCGCCCTGGTAGGCCGGGTCGTTCAGCACGAACGTGGGGTCCTCGCGCCAGGCGGCGAACAGGCCGCGCTCGAAGCCGGTGCGGCTGACCTGCTTGAGCCAGACGGCCGGGATGATCTGGTCGGTGTCCACGTTGCTGCGGCGCAGCGGCACCGCCGTACCGGTGTGGGTGGTGAAAGCGTCCATGGTCGGGATCTCCTAGAGGTCTGCATGCGAGAGCGCGTCAGGTGAGGCGGCGGCCGGGCCGCCGCACCCGGCCGCGCTAGAGGTCCGCGGGGGCGGTGAGGCGGCCGGTGACGGCGGTCGCGGCGGCGACCTGCGGCGACACCAGGTGGGTGCGGCCACCCTTGCCCTGGCGGCCCTCGAAGTTGCGGTTGGAGGTGGAGGCGCTGCGCTCGCCCGGCTGCAGGGTGTCGGGGTTCATGCCGAGGCACATCGAGCACCCGGCCTCCCGCCACTCGGCTCCGGCCGCCTTGAACACCTCGTGCAGCCCCTCCTGCTCGGCCTGCAGCTTGACCAGCATCGAGCCCGGCACGATGAGCGTGCGGGTCCTGACCTTGCGGCCGCGCAGGATCTCGGCCGCCGAGCGCAGGTCCTCGATGCGGCCGTTGGTGCACGAGCCGACGAACACCGTGTCGACCTCGATCTCGCGCAGCGGCGTGCCCGCGGTCAGGCCCATGTACTCGAGGGCCCGCTCGGCGGCGGAGCGCTCGATCGGGTCGCTGAAGCTCTCCGGCTCCGGCACGGCCGCGTCCAGCGGCAGGCCCTGGCCCGGGTTGGTGCCCCAGGTGACGTACGGGGTGAGCGTCGAGGCGTCGATCTCGACGACCTTGTCGAAGACGGCGTCGTCGTCGGTGCGCAGCGTCTTCCAGTAGGCGACGGCCTGGTCCCACAGCTCGCCGGACGGCGCGTGCGCCCGGCCCTGGAGATAGGCGAACGTGGTCTCGTCGGGGGCGATCATGCCGGCCCGGGCGCCCGCCTCGATCGACATGTTGCACACCGTCATCCGGCCCTCCATGGAGAGCTTGCGGATGGCCTCGCCGCGGTACTCGACGATGTAGCCCTGGCCGCCACCGGTGCCGATCTTGGCGATGATGGCCAGGATCAGGTCCTTGGCCGTGACGCCCACGGGCAGCTCGCCCGACACCTCGATGGCCATCGTCTTCGGCCGGTAGGCCGGCAGCGTCTGCGTGGCCAGCACGTGCTCGACCTCGGAGGTGCCGATGCCGAACGCGATGCCGCCGAACGCGCCGTGCGTGGAGGTGTGGGAGTCGCCGCACACGATGGTCATGCCGGGCTGGGTGAGACCGAACTGCGGTCCGATGATGTGCACCACGCCCTGCCCGGCGTCGCCCATCGGGTGCAGCCGGATGCCGAACTCGGCGGCGTTCTTGCGCAGCGTCTCGACCTGGGTCTTGGACACCGGGTCGGCGATGGGGCCGAGCACGGTCGGCACGTTGTGGTCCTCGGTCGCGATGGTGAGATCGGGCCTGCGCACCTTGCGGCCGGCGAGCCGGAGCCCGTCGAACGCCTGCGGACTGGTCACCTCGTGGATGAGGTGCAGGTCGATATAGAGCAGGTCGGGCTCGCCGTCGGCGCGGCGCACGACGTGCTGCTCCCAGACCTTCTCCGCCAGTGTGCGGCCCATGATCTCCTCCTGTTGGTGCGATGCACCGCTGTCGCAGTGACGCCTCCGACTTGCCTTCTCATATGTCGAGACGGCAGTATCGGTGTATGGACAACTCTAGCGGAGTCGGAGTACTCGACAAGGCCGTTCTGGTGCTCAACGCCCTCGAAGCCGGCCCGGCGTCGCTGGCACAACTCGTTCAGGCCACCGGATTGGCCCGCCCCACCGCGCATCGGCTGGCCGTCGCCCTTGAGCACCACCGCATTGTGAGCCGTGACACACAGGGCAGATTCGTCCTCGGCCCCCGCCTTTCGGAGTTGTCCACGGCCGCCGGCGAGGACCGCCTGCTCGCCGTCGCCGCGCCGGTGCTGATGCAGTTGCGTGACCTGACCGGCGAGAGCGCGCAACTTTACCGCCGGCAGGGTGACGAGCGGGTCTGCGTGGCCGCGGCCGAACGCGCCAGCGGACTGCGTGACACCGTGCCGGTGGGATCGGCGCTGCCCATGACGGCGGGTTCGGCGGCGCAGATCCTGCTGGCCTGGGAGGAGCCCGACCGGCTGCACCGGGGCTTGCGCGGGGCCAAGTTCACCGCGGCGACCCTGGCCTCCGTACGACGCCGGGGATGGGCGCACAGCGTGGGAGAGCGCGAGCAGGGCGTGGCGAGCGTGTCGGCGCCGATCCGCGGCACCGGCGGCAAGGTGATCGCCGCCGTGTCGGTGTCGGGCCCCATCGAACGGCTCACCAGGGCGCCCGGCCGGCTCCACGCGGTGCCCGTCATGGCGGCCGCCGAGCGCATCACCGAATCGATGCGCCGCACGTCATGATCAGCCAAACGGCGTATTTGGGGAGCCGACTGCCTCGCGGGCGCACTAGCCTGAGTGCGTGACAGATCGCATCGAGGTAGCCGCCACTGAGCTGCGACCCCTGCTCGAAGAGTTCATCTTGTGGGCGCGCGCCAACGCGCCCGACAGTGACCCCGAGCTCGTGGGGCCGGCAGCTCTGTGGCACCGTCTCGCCTACTCCCAGGATCTCGGCACGTGGAAGCGCGCCGACCTGCGAAACCTGCTGCTCGACCGCATGCCCAAGGTGGTGGAGGACCCCGACTCCGCCGCTGACGGCATGCTCCCGGCCGTGGACGCCTACCTGACCTTCCTCTCGCAGACGGGCAGGCTGGCCAAGGGCTCCGACTCGCTCGCCGAGCTGCAGGCCGAGCTCGACGACGTCGAGGACGAGTTCGTCGAGCTGATGGAGGACCTCCTCGACGACGCCGAAGGCGACGACGAGGAGGACGAGACCGGCGATCTGGGAGACTTCGAGCCGTTCGCCGACGAGCTGGCCGACCTGCCGACGATCCGGCTGCGTCCCGACGTCGAGCTGGCCGCGGCCGCCCGCGAGGTGCCGCTGATCGCCAAGGCCCGCGACCTGGCCCTGTGGGTCGGCTCGGGGCGCCGGGTGGGCGAGGACACGCTGCTGTCCGACGCGGAGGTCGAGGAGGCGCTGACGGCCATCGGGCTGCCGGTGCCGCAGACCGACGGCCCGCTCGCCGAGGCCGTCCCCATGCTGTGGAACATCTGGAACCTCGCCGTCGACCTGGAGTTCCTGGAGCCCGGCGAGGGCGACACGGTGGCGGTGCAGGACGACACGTCCGAGTGGCCGTTCGACGACGACGAGGACGTGCTCGAAGCCTGGATGCTCGGCCTCCACTCGGTCGACTACGGCGACCCGGAGCTGGCCGACGACGACCTCACCATGGCGCTGGCCGGGCTCACCCGGGCACTGCTGGTCCGGCTGCTGCTGGCCGGCGGCACGCGCGAGCTCGACGGGCTGCGCCGGGAGCTGGCCGAGGCCGCCGCCGACATCGACGAGCTGGGCACCGACGCCTGGGAGGCCGCGGGCGACCCGCTGACACCGGTCATCGACTGGCTCGTCGGCTACGGGATGATCACCGTCGACGGCGCGACGGTCGTCGACGGCGTGGCGACCGGCGGCACGCTCGCCCTGACGCCGCTCGGCACCGAAGGCGTCGTCCACCTGGTCGACGACGCCGACATCGAGGTGGACGCCCGGCCCGCCATCGAATCGATGAGCGCACACGAGCTGCTGGCTCTCAGCGCGGAGCTGCCGGAGGAGGAGGCGGACGCCGAGTTCGCCGCCTGGATGCGGCTGCGCGAGCCGGGCCGGGCCGCCGAGGAGCTGCTGGAGGCGGCGGCCGAGGACGAGAGCGACGCCCTCATCCGGGTGCAGGCGGCCAGCGTGGTGGGCACGCTCGGCGAGGCGGCCGTCCCGGCCTGGCAGGAGGCGCTCAAGCAGTCGTCGCTCCGGCCGTACGCGGCCACCCATCTGAGCCAGCTCGGCGTGGAGGGCGCGCCCGAGCCGACCCAGGACGACACGCACTGGCTCATCCTCGACATGTGGACCATCTCGGCCGGCCTGGGGCGGGCGGAGTTCGTGAGCAGCCTGCGCGACATCGGGCCGGAGCTGCTCAACGAGCTTCTCGAGGTGATCTGGAAGATCCCGCACGCGCACGTGGAGGAGCTGCTCGACCTGATCTCGCAGGTCCACCCGGACAAGCAGGTCGCCAAGGCGGCCCGCCGTGCTCTCTTCAAGGCTCGTTCGCAGGCCTGAGACACGAAGGCGGCGGGGCGCCAGGCGGTCGACGGCCGAGCTCGTCGCCGCCCTGGCGCCCTTCGCCGCACGGCGACGCCCCCCGCCCGCTCCGTCGCGACTCAGTCGAAGAGGTCGTCAAGGGACGCGGCGGTGACCGCCCGGCGGATCCACTCCTGGACCTGCGCCAGATCGGTGCAGGCCGTGATACGAGCCCTGGCCTCCTCGCTCACGGCCAGCCCCCGCACGTCCAGCACGGTGAGCAGCGCCTCGACCTCACCTTCGGCCTTCCCTTCGGCCTTCCCTTCGGCCTTCCCTTCGGCCTTCCCTTCGGCTTTCCCTTTGCCGAAGTGCTCGCGAGCGAAGGGGCTGTAGACCGGCCACGCAGTGGACGACATGATCTCCTCCAGGAACCGTTCGGCGATCGCGCGCCATCGCATCGCGCCAGGGCCGGGTCGCTCACATGACGTTAGCACTCGTGTACAGATAGTGGTGGGCGTTCCGCAGAACTTCCCAGGGGATCCCGCATACGGAAAACGCCCCGGCGCTGGGCGCTCGGGGCGTTGGAGGAAGGCTGTGTAGTCCCGACCGGATTCGAACCGGCGCTACCGCCTTGAGAGGGCGGCGTCCTGGGCCACTAGACGACGGGACCTTCGCGATGGCTTGTGGTGACTGTGGTAGTCCCGACCGGATTCGAACCGGCGCTACCGCCTTGAGAGGGCGGCGTCCTGGGCCACTAGACGACGGGACCATGTCCCACAAGCGATCGTCGCCGGGCCTCCCCGGCGACGCGTGTAACTCTACCGCACCCTGAGGAGCACAACCAAACCGTCGCCGGCCGAGCGGATCCCGCCGGTGGCGATCCCACGGGCGCGCGGACGCCGCGGCCCCCATGACGGTCGCGCGGGCTCCGTACGGGCGGGGCGGGCTGACAGCCGTACGGGTGCGCGGGCCGGCTGCCGTACGCGGCGGGAGTCTCCACGGCGGGCGGGGAGGGCCGCCGGGTCCGGAATTCGTGGAGAAACAGAAAAGCGGACGCCTCTGTGAGACATCCGCTACTTGCTGGGGTACCAGGACTCGAACCTAGACTAACTGAACCAGAATCAGTCGTGCTGCCAATTACACCATACCCCACCGGTCCGAGCCCCGGGGGGCGCGTTCGGCGACGTCCGAAAGAATAGCCCAGCTTGGGCTCCAAGGCCAAAACGATTGCCGGGAGCGTCCGGCACGGGTCCGGTCGTGCCAAGCTGTGGGGGACAAAACACCACGTGGAGGAGCCCGAGCGTTGGCCGAGAACCCGTTGTTCGCCCCCAGCAGCCTGCCCTACCAACTGCCGCCCTTCGCGGACATCCGCGAGGAGCACTACCTGCCCGCCTTCGAGCGGGGCATGGCCGAGCAGCTGGCCGAGGTGGATGCGATCACGGGGAATGCCGAGCCGCCCACCTTCGACAACACGATCGCCGCCCTGGAGCGGTCCGGGCGCCTCCTGCAGCGCACGGCCACGGCGTTCTTCAGCGTCGTGGCGTCCGACTCGACGGACGGCGTCATGGAGATCGAGAAGCGGATCTCCCCCGAGCTGACCCGCCACAGCGACGCCATCCGGCTGAACCGGGCACTGTGGGAGCGCATCAGGCGGGTGACCACCGAGGACCCCGAAGAGGCGTGGCTGCTGGAGAAGTACCGCGACGACTTCGTCCGGGCGGGCGCCGACCTGTCGGAGGAGGAGCAGGCGCGGCTGCGGGAGCTGAACGAGGAGCTGTCGCGGCTGTCCACCGAGTTCGCCCAGAACCTGCTCAAGGCCGCGAACGACTCGGCCCTGGTGGTGGAGGACGCCAAGGCGCTCGACGGGTTCGACGAGGCCCGGATCGCCTCGCTGGAGCGTGACGGCCGCTACGTCCTGCCGTTGCTGAACTTCACCAACCAGCCCGGTCTGGCCCAGCTCACCGACCGTGACGTGCGCCGCAGGCTCTACACGCTGAGCGTGGAGCGCGCGCCGCAGAACTTCGGGCTGGCCGTGCGGATGGCCGGGCTGCGGGCCGAGCGGGCGAGCCTGCTCGGCTTCCCCAACCACGCCGCCTACCGGGTCGCCGACCAGACGGCCAAGACCGTCGAGGCGGTCGAGGAGATGCTGGGCCAGCTCGTCGGCCCGGCGGTGCGCAACGCCCGCAAGGAGGCCGAGGCCCTGGCGGAGCAGGCCGGGTTCGAGATCGAGCCGTGGGACTGGTCGTTCTACGCCGAGAAGGTGCGTCAGGCGCGCTACGACTTCGACGCCTCGGCGATGCGCCCGTACTTCGAGCTCGACCGCGTCTTCCGCGACGGCATCTTCCACGCCGCGACCAGGCTGTACGGCATCACGTTCACCGAGCGGCCGGACCTGCGCGGCTACCACGAGGACGTGCGGGTCTTCGAGGTGTTCAACGAGGACGGGAGCGCGCTCGGCCTGTTCGCGCTCGACCCGTACGCCCGGCCGGGCAAGCGCGGCGGCGCGTGGATGAACAACCTGGTGGACCAGTCGTTGCTGTTCGGCGAGAAGCCGGTGGTGCTGAACAACCTCAACATCACCAAGCCGGCCGCGGGCCCGACGCTGCTCACCTACGACGAGGTGACCACGGCCTTCCACGAGTTCGGGCACGCGCTGCACGGCCTGTTCTCCGAGGTGCGCTTCCCTCGCGTGTCGGGCACCAGCGTGCCGCGTGACTTCGTCGAGTACCCGTCGCAGGTCAACGAGATGTGGGCGACCTGGCCCGAGGTGCTGGCCAACTACGCCAGGCACCACGAGACGGGCGAGCCGATGCCGGCCGAGCTGGTCGAGAAGATGCAGGCGGCGGAGAAGTTCAACCAGGGCTTCATGACCGTCGAGTATCTGGCCGCGACGCTGCTCGACTGGGCCTGGCACAAGCTCGCCCCGGGCGAGGAGGTGGACGACGCCGAGGCGTTCGAGCAGAAGGCCCTGGAAGCCGCTCAGATCGCCTTCCCGGTCGTCCGGCCGCGTTACCGGACCAACTACTTCGCCCACATCTTCTCGGGCGGCTACAGCGCCGGCTACTACTCCTACATCTGGAGCGAGGTGCTCGACGCCGAGAGCGTCGAGTGGTTCAAGGAGAACGGCGGGCTGAAGCGCGAGAACGGCGACCACTTCCGGCGGACCCTGCTGTCACGGGGCGGCAGCCTCGACCCGCTGGCGGCCTTCCGCGACTTCCGCGGGCGCGAGCCGTCGATCCAGCCGCTGCTGGAGCGGCGCGGCCTGGTCTAGCCCGGCCCGTCCGGGCCCGGAAGGCCGTCATCTCCGGTCATCCGGCGGCTGGGGCGGTGGCGGACGCTCCAGCTCGGCGATCCGTTCGGCCAGCCAGGCGCGCTCGGCCTGGCTGGCCGCCCGGGCGATCACCAGCATGCCGCGCCGGTACGGGTCGGGCTCGTCGCGCGCCCTGACCGGCCTGCCGCCCTCGTAGAAGAAGCCGGCCGGAGCCTCCAGGAAGGCGAGCCGGCGGCGCAGCACCCGTGCCCGGTCGGCCGGGTCGGACAGCGCCGACAGGAACGCGAGGAGCACGAAGAACCTGCTCTGGTCGCTGATCTGCAGGTCGGCGGGCTCGCGCAGCCGCCGCAACAGCTCCTCGCGGCCCTCGGAGGTGAGGGTCAGCACCTGTCTGCGGGCCGCGGCGGCGCCGGTCTCCTCGTGCCGCCGGACCAGCCCGGCGGCCTCGAGCCGGGAGATGGCGGGGTAGAGGGCGCCGTCGCTGACGGGGCGCAGGTGGCCGGACAGCCCCGCCAGGCGGGCCTTGAGCTCGTAGCCGTGCATCGGCCGCTCGTTGAGGAACCCCAGGATCGTGAGGGCGAGGTCACCGCCGCTTGCCATGGGCGCATCGTACCGTTATACCTCTAATCGAGATACTACGAATCGAGGTATGCCATGATCCGGCTGGCCCTGCCCGTCTACGTGGAGCTGGTCACGGCGGTGGTCGCGGTCGGCCTGATCGACCTGCTGTGGGTGTCCGGCCTCGGCGAGGCCGCCATCGCGGCGGTGACCGTGGCCACCACCGCCGAATACCTGGCCTACGGACTGTTCCTGGCCGTGCCGACCGGGATCACGGTGCTGGTGGGCCGCCGCGACGGCCGCGAGCCGCTGCGTCCCGTGGTGCGGGCCGGCCTGCTGCTCTGGGCCGTCCTGTCGGTGGCGATCACCGTGCCGGCGGTGCTGCTGCGCGAGCCGCTGGCCGCGCTGCTCACCGAGGAGTGGCGGCTCACGGCCGAGTTCTTCCTGATCTCGCTGGGCGGCCTGCCGGTCTTCTTCGCGCAGACCGTGGTGGACGGCGTGCTGAAGGGCCTGGGCGACACACGTCGGCCCATGCGGCACGCGCTCGTCTGCAACGCGCTCGTGGTGGCGCTTGACCCGCTGTTCATCTACGGGCTCGGCCTGGGCGTCCAGGGAGCGGCGCTGGCCACCGTGGCGGCGCGCGCGGTCACGCTGGCGATCTCGGTGGCCGCGCTGGCCCGTGCCCTGCGGCGGGACGAGCCGCGGGCACCGGGGGGCGCCGGTGTGGCCGGGGAGATGGTGCGGACCGGGCTGCCCATGTCGGGGGACTTCCTGGCCCGCTCGGCCGTGGGCCTGGCGATGGTGGACGTCGTGGCCGGGTTCGGGACGGCGGAGCTGGCCGGCTACGGCATCGGGCAGAAGGTCATGCTGGCCGGGGTCATGGTCTTCTACGCCCTGCGGCAGGCGGCGCTGATCAGCACCGCGCGGGGCGAGGCCACCGGGTCGCCGCTGTGGCTGGGCCTGGGCGCCGGAGCGGTGGTGGCGGCCGCGCTGAACGCCGTGGCGTGGCCCGTCACGGCGCTCTTCGCGGCCGACCCGGCGCCGGCCGTCGGCTTCCTGCG
Organism: Nonomuraea indica; assembly: GCF_002850745.1. GTDB lineage: Bacteria > Actinomycetota > Actinomycetes > Streptosporangiales > Streptosporangiaceae > Nonomuraea > Nonomuraea indica. Next base: position 239,674 of record NZ_KZ559473.1, on the reverse strand, counting down.
CTGGATGACGCTCTATCTGGTGCCGTTCGGCGGGCTGATCGCCGTGGGCGGGGTGCTGCAGGCGAGCGGGCGTGGCGGCCGCCTGCTCGCCGCCACGCTGGCCGGCTTCGCCGTGCAGCTTCCCCTGGCGTACGTGCTGAGCGGCCCGCTCGGCGTGACCGGGGTGTGGCTGTCGATGGCGGCCGGCGCGTGCGTCAGCCTCGCAGGCGCGCTAGCGCCGCGCGGATCCGGTCCTGGGACCGCTCGCGGCCGAGCACCTCGATCGACTCGAACAGCGGCAGGCCCACCGTCCGGCCGGTGACCGCGACCCGCACCGGGGCCTGCGCCTTACCCAGCTTGAGCCCGTGGGCGGCGCCCACCTCCTCCAGCGCCTCCTTCAGCGACTCGGGGTCCCAGCTCACGGTGTCGAGCCGCTCAAGGAAGCCGGTGAGGATCTCCACCGGGGAGTTCTTCATCGCCTTGTCCCAGGACGCCTGGTCGAACACCGGCTCGTCGAGGAACAGGAAGTCGACGTTCTGCCGGATCTCCGACAGCAGCGCGATGCGCGTCTGCGCCAGCCCGGCGACCTTGCTGAACGTCTCGCGGTCCCAGTCGGCCTCCAGGTAGGGCGCGCAGCGCTCCTCGAAGGTGTCGACGGGCAGGGCCCGGATGTACTCGCCGTTGAACGCGCGCAGCTTCTTCTCGTCGAAGTACGCGCTGGAGCTGTTGACGTCCTCCAGCCGGAAAAGCGGCATCATCTCCGCCCACGGCATGATCTCGCGGTCGTCGCCGGGCCCCCAGCCGAGCAGCATCAGGTAGTTGACCATGGCCTCGGCGAGGTAGCCCTCGGCGCGGTAGTCCTCCAGGGCCACCTTGTCACGCCGCTTGGACAGCTTCTTGCGCTGCTCGTTGACGATGACCGGCAGATGGGCCCAGACCGGCGGGGTCGCGCCGAGCGCCGGCCACAGCAGCTGCTGCTTGGCGGCGTTGCCCAGGTGCTCCTCGCCGCGCACCACGTGGGTGATGCCCTGGGTGATGTCGTCGACCGCGTTGGCCAGCACGTAGAGCGGCGAGCCGTCGGTGCGGGCGATGACGAAGTCCTCCTGGGCGTCGTTGGGGAACTCGACCCGGCCCCGGATCACGTCGTCGACCACGGTCGCGCCCTCGTCGGGGGTGCGGAAGCGCACCGCGCCCTCGGTCAGGCCCCGGCCGCGGCAGTGGCCGTCGTAGCCCTTGTGCTCGGAACCGGTGCGGGCCTGCAGGGCCTCGCGGGTGCAGTCGCAGTAGTAGGCCTTGCCGTCGGCGAGCAGCTTGGCGACCGCCTCGCGGTGCTGCGGCTCGTACGCCGACTGGAAGTAGGGGCCCTCGAACGCCGGGTTGGACCCGTTGACGCCGATCCAGTCGAGCGCCGAGATGATGCCCTCGGTCCACTCCGGCCGGTTGCGGGTGGCGTCGGTGTCCTCGATGCGCAGCACGAACCTGCCGCCCGCCTGCTCGGCCAGCGCCCAGTTGAACAGCGCCGTGCGGGCGCCGCCGACGTGGAACATGCCGGTGGGGGACGGGGCGAAACGCACCCGTAGTTCAGTCACGAGCGACCACCTTGTTCGTGAGAGTGCCGATGCCTTCGATGCCGACGCTGACCTCGTCGCCGATCTCGATCGGGCCGACGCCGGCCGGGGTGCCGGTCAGGATAACGTCACCGGGGATCAGCGTCATGACCGCGCTGACGTAGGCCACGAGGGCCGGGATGTCGTGGACGAGCTGGCTGGTGCGGCCGCTCTGGCGCACCTCGCCGTTGACGGTCGTGGTGAGGGCCAGGTCGCCCGGGTCGAGGTCGGTCCGGATCCACGGGCCGAGCGGGCAGAAGGTGTCGAAGCCCTTGGCCCGGGTGAACTGCACGTCGCGCTTCTGCAGGTCGCGCGCCGTCACGTCGTTGGCGCACGTGTAGCCGAAGACGACGTCCTTGACCCGCTCGACCGGCACCTCGCGGCACAGCCGGCCGATCACCACGGCCAGCTCGCCCTCGAAGTCGACCCGGTGGGACAGCGTGGTGGGGTAGGCGATGGACTCGCCGTGGCCGATGACGCTGGTGGACGGCTTCATGAAGATGAGCGGCTCGTCGGGGACGTCGTTGCCCAGCTCGCGGGCGTGCTCGGCGTAGTTGCGCCCGATGGCCACGACCTTGCTGGGCAGCATCGGGGCGAGCAGCTTCACCTGGCTCAGCGGGTGGCGTTCACCGGTGAACTGCACCTGCCCGAACGGGTGGCCGGAGATCGCGGAGACGAACTCCTCGCCCGGGCCGCCCTCGACCACGCCGAACGACACGCCTTCGCCTGTGGAGAACCTCGCTATACGCACCTGACAAGGCTATCGCCGCCGCCGGGCCGCGAGGTCCGGCGGCGTACCCGGCGATAGCCTGGAGCTCGCACCGGTTCGCGCAAGGGGGTGCGGTGAGGCCGTGGCGAGAGGGGTCGCGTTGTCCGTCGTGAAGATCAATGTGCTGACGGTGCCCGCCGAGATGCGGGAGGAGCTGGAGCGCCGGTTCGCCGGCCGGGCCGGGATGGTGGAGTCGTCCGACGGGTTCGAGTGGTTCGAGCTGCTCAAGCCGGTCGAGGGCACCGACCGCTATCTCGTCTACACGCGCTGGCGCAGCGAGGAGGACTTCCAGGCCTGGCAGCAGGGGCAGTCGTTCGCACGCGGCCACGCCCAGGCCGCCGGCGACGCCGGGCGCGGCGGGGCGCAGGGCGAGGGCCAGGGGCACGGCCACGGGCGCGGCCCGGCCGCCACCGGCTCGGAGATCTGGTCGTTCGAGGTCGTCCAGAGCGCGGGCCCCAAGCAGCAGTGAGAAGCGCGCGGGCCTCGGCGGGCTAGGGGCGGTCGAGCGGGTTGGCGGCGATCCGCTCGGCGATGCCCGACCGGACGAAGTCGCCGGCCAGGCTCGACGGCTTGCGCTCCCCCTGCTCGGCGACGCACGCGGCGAACTCCTTGGCGATGTCCAGCCGGGGGTGCCGGTCCAGCACCTCCGCGCGCAGGTCGGCGGGGATCTCGTCGGTGCGCCGGCCGGAGATGTCCATGCCGGTCGACAGCTCCAGCAGGTGCCCCTCGGGGTCCTCCTCGACCGGCACCTCCGCCCACATGTGACGGACGATCACCTCGTACGCGCGCTGCCTGCGCTCGGGCGACCAGCCCGCGCCGGCGCAGAAGGCCCAGGCCACGTGCCCGCCGGCCTCCTCGAAGGGCGCGGTGTGGCTGTCGAACTCGGCGGTCAGCCCGATGTCGTGCAGCATGGCCGAGACGTACAGCAGTTCCGCGTCGAAGCCGATGTCGTGCAGCCGGGCGTGGGCCGCGGCCCACACGTAGGCCCTGATGGAGTGGTTGAGCAGGGACGGCGAGTGGTAGCGGGCCGCCACCTCGTAGGCGGCGCGGCAGGCGGCGGTGTCGGGGAGCACGAGGTCGTTCAGCTTCATACCGTCATCATGTCGGCAACCGCCTACGCACGGGAGCGGCCGTGCGGTCACCTATCGAAAAGATCCGGCCAACCTAGCGGACGGGCTGGGCCACCTGCTCGGGCGCCGGCCGCGTGGGCGTGCCGGCCGTACGGCGGGCGACGGCCAGCCCGGCGGCCAGGCACGCGAGCGGCACGGCCGGCAGCACGTAGCGGTGGTCGAAGGCGGCGATGAGCACCGGCAGCACGAGCAGCGTCATCGAGCCCGCCCAAGGCAGCAGCGCCTCGCCGCCCAGCTCGCGCCACCGCAGCGCCACCCCGGCCAGCCCGAGCAGCAGCAGCGCCGCGAGGAACGGGCCGCGCAGGAAGCCGAACTCCTGGTAGCCGCGGATCAGGCCCGCGTACGGCTCCACCATGACCGTCTCGCCGGAGCGGCCCTGGTAGGCGGTGGTGATCTCCTCGGCGGTGCGGCCGCCGGAGGCGATCGAGTCCTTGAACGGGGCCGGCCGCTCCGGGAAGACGTAGGCGCTCTGCGGCCCCTTGACCGGGTAGACCCGGCGCTCCCAGGAGAAGACGTGCGCGAGGTCGGTCAGCCCGGCGGCCAGGAAGTCGAGCGGCTGGGCCAGGATGGCCTGCCGGGCGAAGGCGCCGGCCACCTCGTCGCGCCGGGCCGAGCCGCCCTCGACGGAGGTGATCGGCGAGTCGGCCGACCAGATGTACTCCGGCGGGGCCTTGCGCCGCCCGAGCGGCTCGGCCGGGCACAGCGCGGGCGTGTCGGGGTCGATCCTCGGGCAGTCGGCGAACGTCATCGTCCGCGCCCAGAGGAACGTGCCGCCGCGGCTCAGCCCGTACGTGCCGTGCTCGGAGTGGAACCACGCCGCGTAGCCGGCGAGCGGGATCGCGCCCGCCACGGCCAGCGCGACGAGGGACCGCCACGGGGCGCGGCGCAGCAGCAGCGCGACCAGCACCACGGCGATGAGCGGCAGGCCGATGCTCCTCGTGACGGTGGCCGCGGCCAGCAGCAGGCCCGCCGCCGCGGCCGTCCAGGGGGTGGGCGGCCGCCACATGAGCAGCGCGACCGCCGCCATGACGAGGAAGACGAACAGCAGGTCCGCCATGATCAGGTGTTCGAGCTGGATCTGGAAGGCGTCCAGCAGCACCGGCAGCGCGAACAGCGTGGCCGCCCAGCCGGGCAGGCGGCGGCGCAGCAGGGCGTACACCAGCACGCCGACGGCCAGGCCGAGCAGGTGCTGCACGATCACGACCGGCTCGATGCCGGACAGCGGCCGCAGCGCCCACAGGAACAGCGAGTAGCCCGACGTGCGCGTCTCCAGCGGGCGCGGGTCCAGACCCGCGTTGAGATAGGCGAAGGAGTCGGCCCAGAACCAGATCGCCGGGCGGTAGCCGAGCACGGCGAGGGCGCGAAGGGCCACCCCGGCCAGCAGGGCCAGCAGGAAGACCCCGTGTGCGCGCACTGTGGACACCGTCGGCCTCCCCGACCCCTCAGACTCAGCCCCGATACGGGCAAACCAGGATACAAATGTCCACGTGTCACATCAGGCGGCTAACGATCCGGCAGCCAACTTGACCGGTTGATCCAGATTCGGACAGCATGTTCCGCCCCCATCTTTTTGATCTGGCTTCTTGATCCGGAAGGAACCGGCGTGCGCCGCCTCGCGATCCCCCTTGCCCTCATGCTCGCCACCGGCATGCCGGGGACCCCCGTACAGGCCGCCTCGCAGGCCGCCTCGCAGGCCACGGCGCAGTCCACCCGGCTGACCACCGCGGCGCCCAAGCGGACCAGCCAGTGCCAGGGCGACTGGATCCCCGGCACACCGACCGTGGACGACGTCATGAAGGGGGAGATCTCCCTCGTCGGGCTGCCGCCGTTCAAGCTGGGCAAGAAGATCGACTGGCACGCGAGCCCGTACAGGAACCGGTCGTGGGAGTTCGTCTTCCACTCGCTGCGCTGGATGGGCACGCTCGTCGTCGCCTACGAGAACACCGGCGAGGAGCGTTACCTCGACCGCGCCAAGGAGATCACCGAGGACTGGGTGACCGCCAACCGGCGCGGCGCCCCCGGCACCCCGGCGTACGTGTGGAAGGACCACCCCGTCTCCCTGCGCTCGCAGGCGCTCGTCTGCCTGAGCATGCACGTCAAGGACGGCTGGCTGAAGGCCAGCCTGGCCGAGCACGCGCGGCTGCTCGCCGACCCGAGGCTCTACAAGAAGGGCCACAACCACGGCATCGACCAGGACATCGCGCTGATGAGCATCGGCTGCCGCTACGGCCGCGGCGACTGGACGGGCCTGGCCGTCAAACGGCTCACCGGCACGGTCAAGCTCGACGTCGACGCGCAGGGCGCGCTCATGGAGCAGGCGCCGCGCTACGCCGTCTACGTCCACGGCCGGCTCCAGGTCGCGATGACCAACATGAAGGACTGCGGGCGGAAGGTGCCCGGCGACATCTCCCGGCGCGCCGAGGCGCTCAAGGAGTTCGTCGCCCACTCCACACAGCCCAACGGCTACATGGTGCCCATCGGCGACGGCAGCGCCGAGACCGAGCCGAAGATGGACACCGGCACGCCGAAGCAGGAGGTCAAGGTCTACCGGGCCGGGTACGTCTACGGCCGCACCGCCTGGGGCAAGCCCGAGTCGGCGTACTACTCGATCAGGTTCGGCCCCGGGACCAAGTTCCACGGCCACGAGGACCACCTCGGCGTCACCTACTACGCGCACGGCCGCGACATCCTCGTCGACACCGGCTTCCACTCCTACGAGAAGAGCGCCTACCGCTACTGGACGATGTCGCCCGAGGCGCACAACGTGCCCACCGTCGTCGGGCAGCGGTTCCGGCCGCGCACCTCCAGCAGGCTCACCAAGACCGCCCACGGCGACGGCCGGCAGGCCTTCCGCCTCACCGACAAGGCCTACGGGGTCAGCCGCACCCGGTCGGTGCTGGTCAACCACGGCGAGGACCTGATGGCCGTGCACGACACCGCCTCGGGCGGCAGGAAGGTGCGCAGCGTGTGGCGGTTCGCGCCGTCGTACAAGGTCGTCTCGAACGGCGGCGGCCGGGTCGTGCTGAGCGACGGCAAGCTCAAGGTGACGCTGCTCCAGCTCTCCCCCGACTGCAAGCCGGTGGGCGGGCAGCAGGTGGAGCGCGGCGGCAGGCTCGGCTGGGTGTCGCCGACCTACCTGTCGAAGGAGCCCACCGGCGTCGTCGTGTCGCCGGCGGCCGAGTCGCTGCTGACGGTGATCGTGCCGGACACCGACGAGCCGAAGGTGTCGTGCTCGGGCGGGAAGGTCACGGTCCAGGGCGTCACCTTCCCGGCCCGGCTGCTCTAGCGCCTCAGGACGTCTCGCGGCCCGCGCGCAGCAGGCCGTACGTGACCGCCTGCTCCAGCGCCTGCCAGGAGGCGTCGATGATGTTCTCGGCGACGCCCACCGTGGCCCACTCGGCCGTGTCGTCGCTGGAGGTGATGAGGACGCGGGTGATGGCGCCCGTGCCGTGGGTGCCCTCCAGGATGCGCACCTTGTAGTCGACGAGCTCCAGCCGGGCCAGCTCGGGGTAGAGCTTCTCCAGCGCCAGCCGCACCGCGCGGTCCAGGGCGTTGACCGGGCCGTTGCCCTCGCCGGTGGCGACGATCCGCTCGCCCTTGGCGTGCAGCTTGACCGTGGCCTCGCTGACCAGCTCGCCGCCCTTCGTCCGCTCGACGATCACGCGCCACGACTCGACCTCGAAGTGGCGGCGCCGCTCGCCGTGCACGGTGTCGCGCAGCAGCAGCTCGAACGAGGCGTCGGCGGCCTCGAACGTGAAGCCGCGGGACTCCAGGTCCTTGACCCGCTCGACCAGCGTCTTCGTGCTCTCCGGGGTGAGCTCGTAGCCCAGCTCGCGGCCCTTCAGCTCGACCGAGGCCCGGCCGGCCATGTCGGAGACCAGCATGCGCATGTCGTTGCCGACCTGGGCCGGGTCGATGTGCTGGTAGAGGTTGGGGTCCACCTTGATGGCGCTGGCGTGCAGGCCGGCCTTGTGCGCGAAGGCGGAGGTGCCCACGTAGGGGGCGTGGGAGTTGGGGGTGACGTTGGTGACCTCGGTGATCGCATGGGCGATGCGGGTCATGTCGGCGAGGGCCTGCGGGGGGACCAGGTCGAAGCCGCGCTTGAGCTGCAGATTGGCGACCACGGTGAAGAGGTTGGCGTTGCCGGAGCGCTCGCCGTAGCCGTTGGCGCAGCCCTGCACGTGCGTGGCGCCCGCCTTGACCGCGGCCAGCGTGTTGGCGACGGCGCAGCCGGTGTCGTCGTGGCAGTGGATGCCCAGCCGGGTGCCGGTCTGCGCGGCGGCGTGCACCACCTCGGCCAGCTCGTCCGGCAGCATGCCGCCGTTGGTGTCGCACAGGGCGACGACGTCGGCGCCCGCCTCGGCCGCCGTCCGGAGCACCTCCAGCGCGTACGCTGGGTTGGACCGGTAGCCGTCGAAGAAGTGCTCGGCGTCGAGGAAGACTCGCTGTCCCTCCGCACGAAGGTGGGAAACCGTGTCGCGGATCATCGCCAGGTTTTCCTGGAGACTCGTGCGGAGGGCCAGCTCCACGTGCCGGTCGTGGCTCTTGGCGACAAGAGTCACGACCGGCGCGCCGGATTCGCGCAGTGCGGCCACCAAGGGGTCGTCGGCGGCCTTCACGCCCGCCCGGCGGGTTGCGCCGAACGCGGCAAGCTGCGCATTCTTCAGGTCGAGCTCTGTTCGGGCGCGCCTGAAGAACTCTGTGTCCTTGGGGTTGGCGCCGGGCCAGCCCCCTTCGATGAAGCCGACGCCCAGCCCGTCCAGGTGGCGCGCGACGGCGAGCTTGTCGGCGACGGTGAGGTTGAGCCCCTCCTGCTGTGCGCCGTCACGCAGCGTCGTGTCGTAGACGTGGAAGCGGTCGTCGGCCATGGTGTCGTCTCTCCCTGCAAGGCCCTGGAAAACAAAAAGACCCCTCACGGACGTGAGAGGTCTGCGCGCTGGCGGTGTCCCTGTGTCAGCCAGCGCGCCTGCCGATAATGAGCAGACCGTAGAACATGGTGCCTGGCAGTCTGCCACACCCACCCACGATCTGGCACATCGGTCTCATCCTCTGGGACGAAGGATCGACGCGGGCCGGCTCACACCGTGACGCCCGGCTCCCCGACGATGGCCGCTTCCAGGGCCTTCGGATCGAACGCCTCGCCGCCCAGCACCCGCCCGTCGAGCACCAGCGTGGGGGTGCCGTCGATGCGGACCCTGGAGCTCTCCTGCAGGTGGGCCTCGGCGTACGTCTGCGAGGCCACGCAGTCGTCGACCGCCGCGCCCGCCTTCCTCGCGGCGGCGACCAGCTCCTCCACCGTGAAGCCCGAGGCCACGCCGTGCGGGGCGGGCTGCATGCCGTACAGCTCGTCGCGGAAGGCCAGCCAGTTGGCCTCCGGCACGCAGCGGGCGGCGGCGGCCGCCCGGACGGAGTTGGAGCGCATCGGCTCGTCGCGGAAGATCGTGACCGGGTGGAAGACGACCTTGACCTTGCCCTCCCTGGCCAGGCGCTGGATCGTCGCGTCCACCTGTGCGTGCAGCTCCTTGCAGACCGGGCAGTCGTAGTCCTCGTAGAGGTCGAGCACGGGGGCCGTGCCGCCGGTGTCGGCCAGCACCATGCTGCCGTCGCTCTGCCGTACCAGCCGGACGCCCTGGGACGACCCCGCGGGCTCGGTGAGCCCCAGTGCGGCGATCACGGCCAGCGCCGCGCAGGCGGCCACCACGGCCACCGCCAACCTCGTCTTCATTCCCCGACCTCACCTCGTTGATCGGCCGAGACACTACCCGAAACCGGGTGCAAAGGGTCGGCTGGGCGGCTCGGTCACCGCGAATGTCGTGGCCGCCCGGCACAATGGCCCCATGAAGGCCTCCGTACTCCACCCCGACGTCGCCCGCTACCTCCTCGACCACTGCACCCGGCCCGACCCGCTGCTGGAGGAGCTCACCGCCGAGACGCTCGCCGCGACCGGTGACAGCGCGGGGATGCAGATCTCCCCCGACCAGGGCCGCTTCCTCACCATGATCACCCAGTTGGTGGCGCCCGAGGTGGCGGTGGAGGTGGGGACGTTCACCGGCTACTCGTCCGTATGCATCGCCCGCGGGCTGTCCGGCGGGCGGCTGCACTGCTTCGACGTGAGCGAGGAGTGGACGGCGATCGCCCGGAGCTACTGGGAGCGCGCCGGGCTCACCGACCGGATCACGCTCACCCTCGGGCCGGCCGCCGACACGCTCGCCGCCTTCGACCAGCCCGTCGACCTCGCCTTCCTCGACGCCGACAAGCCGGGCTACCCGGCCTACTACGAGCTGCTCGTCGAGCGGCTGCGGCCGGGCGGGCTGCTCATGGTCGACAACACGCTGTGGTCGGGCCGCGTCGCCGACCCGGCGGACGAGGCGGCGACGACGGTGACGATCCGCGAGTTCAACGACCTGGTGACGGCCGACCCCCGGGTCACGACAGTGCTGCTGCCGCTGGCCGACGGGTTGACCATGATCCGCAAGAATTAGCGAACGGGTTTGCGAAAGCTTGGGCGAACGTTGACGCGCATCGTTACCGTGAGTATCTCACGAAGCACGTTGCGCTTATCGCCCAGGAGGGGATGATGAAAGCATGGCCAAGGTTCTGGAACGTCCCACCGTCGAATCCACCTGCGCTCCGACACCGGAGGAGCAGTATCGGGCCGTCTGCGAAGTTCTGCCTGATCGCCGTGTGGAGCTCATCGACGAGCGGATCGTGGTGAGAGAAGTGCCCACCGGAGCCCACAACGACGTCATCGCACTCCTGCTCTTCCAGATCACCCGGGTCCTCATGGACAACGACTGGCGCCCATGGACCAACATCAAGCTCTTCCTGGGGGCCCAGCAGGGTCTGCTGGTCCCCGACCTCGTCATCGTCCCCCGCAAACGCCGCATGTGGGGCAACGACGCCGTGCACGGCGACAACACCCTGCTCGTCGTGGAGGTCGTCTCTCCCAGCAGCGTCCACGACGACTACACCTTCAAGCCAGGCGCCTACGCATTGGCGGGCGTGCCGCTCTTCCTTCGGGTGGACCCGCTGAAGAACCTGGTGAGTCTGATGAGTCACCCCTGCGACGACAGGGGAACCTACCTCCACCACACCGAGGTGGCCGTAGGCGAGCCGCTGGATCTCCCGGAGCCGTGGAAGCTCACTCTCGACACCGGCAAGCTCGTCGACGAGTGAGCCCCACGGCCGAGGCCGGCGACTAGCAGATCTTGTGCACCCAGCCGTGCGGGTCGGGGCGCGAGCCGTACTGGATGCCGACCAGTTCCTCGCGCACGCGCATGGTCACCGGGCCGGGCGTGCCGTCGCCGATCGTCCAGGCGCGGTTCGCGCCCTTGACGGAGCCCACCGGCGTGACCACCGCGGCCGTGCCGCAGGCGAAGACCTCGCTCAGCTCGCCCGACTCACAGCCGGCCTGCCACTCCTCCACCGAGACGAGGCGCTCCTCCGTCTCCAGGCCCAGGTCGGCGGCGAGGGTGAGGATCGAGTCGCGGGTGATGCCGGGCAGCAGCGTCCCGGTGAGCGAGGGGGTGACGAGCTTGTCGCCGATGACGAAGAACAGGTTCATCCCGCCCATCTCCTCGACGTACTCGTGCGCCTGGGCGTCCAGCCACACGACCTGGTCGCAGCCGTTCTCGACGGCCTGGCGCTGGGCGACGAAGGCGGCGGCGTAGTTGCCGCCGCACTTGGCGAAGCCGGTGCCGCCGGGGGCCGCGCGGGTGTACTCGGTCGACAGCCAGACCGAGACCGGCTTGACGCCGCCGCTGAAGTAGGAGGCGGCAGGAGAGGCGATGACGAGGTAGGAGTAGGTGCGCGAGGGGTAGTTCACGCCGAGGCCCACCTGCGTGGCGATGATGAAGGGCCGCAGGTAGAGGCTGTGCCCCTCGGTGGTCGGCACCCACTCCCGGTCGGTCTGGACGAGCAGTTCGAGCGACTCGACGAACGTCTCCTCCGGCAGTTCGGGCATCGCCATGCGGGCGGCCGAGCGGTTGAGCCGGGCCGCGTTGGCGTACGGGCGGAAGGCCACGATGGAGCCGTTGACCTGCCGGTAGGCCTTGAGACCCTCGAACAGCTCCTGCGCGTAGTGCAGGACCGACGTCGCCGGGTCCAGGCTGAGCGGTCCGTACGGCACGAGCCTGGCGTCGTGCCAGCCGCGGCCGTCGGTGTAGTCGATGACGACCATGTGGTCGGTGAAGGTCTGTCCGAAGCCGGGGCTCGCCAGCACCTGCTCCCGCTCGGCCGCGGTGCGAGCGTGGTCGGATAGCTGCACGTCGAAGCTGAGCTTCTGAGCGATGGTCATGACGGACGTCCTTCTCTCTGCTGTGGCGCGGTGCCGGCCTGGACTGCTCGGCGGCGGTCAGTACTTCCTATTGTCTCGCCATTTGGGATGGCAAGGGGTGACGGGTGCGTTTTGTGCCCCTGGCATGCGAAAAGCGCCTGGCAGGTCCGGTGCGGACCGCCAGGCGCTTGGTCGAGCTGAGGCGGCCCTAGCTCGATACTCGCGCGG
>NZ_KZ559473.1:0-227676 GCF_002850745.1 Nonomuraea indica | reverse complement strand
GGGGCGCCCCCCCCCCCCCCCCAGCCGCTCGACGATGTCGTCGGCGACGGCCTGCTCGACGCGGGCGGCCTCGGCCTCCAGGCCGAGGTGGTCGAGGAGCATGGCGACCGAGAGGATGGTGGCGGTGGGGTCGGCCTTGCCCTGCCCGGCGATGTCGGGCGCGCTGCCGTGCACCGGCTCGAACATGCTGGGCGCCGTGCGCTCGGGGTTGATGTTGCCGCTGGCCGCCAGGCCGATGCCGCCGGCGATGGCGGCGCCGAGGTCGGTGATGATGTCGCCGAAGAGGTTGTCGGTGACGACCACGTCGAAGCGCTCGGGCTGCGTGACGAAGAACATCGAGGCCGCGTCGATGTGGCAGTAGTCGGTGCTGACGTCGGGGAACTCCTCGGCGACGCGGTCGACCGTGCGCTGCCAGAGGTCGCCGGCGAAGGTCAGCACGTTGGTCTTGTGGACCAGCGTCAGCTTCTTGCGGGGCCGCGAGCGCGCCTTCTCGAACGCGTAGCGGACCACGCGCTCGACGCCGTGGGCGGTGTTGAGCGACTCCTGGGTGGCGATCTCGTACGGCGTGCCGCGCCGCATGACGCCGCCGGTGCCCGCGTAGAGGCCCTCGGTGCCCTCACGCACCACGACCATGTCGATGCTCTCGGCCGGGGTGTCGGCCAGCGGGGTCGCCACGCCGGGGAACAGCCTGACCGGACGCAGGTTGACGTAGTGGTCGAACGCGAAGCGCAGGCGGAGCAGGAGGTCGCGCTCCAGGATGCCGGGCGGCACGCTGGGGTCGCCGACGGCGCCGAGCAGGATCGCGTCGTAGCCGCGCAGCTCCTCCATGACGGCGTCGGGCAGCGTCTCGCCGGTGCGGTGGTAGCGGGCGGCGCCGAGGTCGTAGTGGGTGGCCTCGATCTTGGCGCCGACGGCCTCGATCACCTTGAGCCCTTCGGCGACGACCTCGGTGCCGATGCCGTCTCCGGGGATCACTGCCAGGCGTATGTTGCGCGACTCCATGGCCGTACCTTACCGGCTCGTCTCGGCTGACGAACACATCATCTCAAGCATCGGACATCCGTTTTACCCGTATTGCGGTGCTTTGACCGTTTCGTTAGAGTCCCTCAAGCCTAATCCGCGCAGCCGTTGCGCGGAGCCGGGGACCCACTCCCCTCTTGGGGCGAATCGGCACGTCCGCGCGCCGTAGGGCCACTTCCAGGCCCGAGCCCGTCAGCTAACCCGGCCGGCCGTGTGGAAGGACTCTTCGTGCCGCGCTTCGCCCTGCCCATCGCCCTGCCCGCCCCCGCCCTCGTTCCCGTGCTCGCCGCCACCGTGACCGTCGCCGGGCTCGCGGTCGCCTCTCCCGCCGCCGCTGCGGCGCCCGCCACGGCCGCCGCCCCCACGACGGCCTCCCCCACCGCGGCCGCCGCCCCCACGACGGCCTCCCCCGCCGTGGCGCCGGACCCCGGCGGCGTCACCCTCACCGGCGCCGACGTCAAGCGCGCCAGAACCCGGAACATCCAGCTCCCCGCCTGGAAGATCGCCGTCAGGTACGCCCTGGACAAACAGGGCACCCCCTACGTCTGGGGCGGGACCGGGCCGAGCGGCTACGACTGCTCCGGCCTCACGCTCCGGGCCTACCAGGCCGCGGGCATCGAACTGCCCCGCGTCGCCGCCGCCCAGTACGGCGCCTACTCCAAGAAGATCGCCTGGAAGGACCTCAAGCCCGGCGACCTCGTCTTCTTCCACGGCCTCGGCCACATGGGCATGATCTCCCGCCCCGGGCACATGGTCCACGCGCCACGCACCGGCGACGTGGTCAAGGAGGAGCGCCTGGACGCGGGACGCCGCAGCTCCTTCGTGGGCGCCGTCCGGCCCGACCCGAAGGGCGTCAAGCGCTGGGCGCACATCCGCGAGCTGCGCCAGGCTCCCCCGCCGGCCATGCCGGTCGCCAGCACGCTGTAGTCACCCGGACGGGTGCGGTGACGCGTACTACCGTGAGGGCATGGCAACCGACAAGGTGCGGCTGACCGCCGAGAAGGCCACACTCCTCGCCACCCTGTACGGCAGGGCGCTCGACGCCCGCGCGCCGCACCCGATCCTCGCCGACACCCTCTCCCTGGAGGTCGCCCGGCGGATCGACCACGACTTCCGCCGCACCGGGATGACGCGGGGCAGCGCCGCCGCCGTGGCCCTGCGGGCGCGGTTCCTCGACGGATGGGCCCGGGAGTTCCTGGCCCGCCACCCCGAGGCGAGCGTGCTTCATCTGGGCTGCGGCCTCGACACGCGCGCCCACCGGCTCGACCCTCCCGCGGGCGTCGACTGGTACGACGTCGACTACCCCGACGTCATCGAGCTGCGCCGGCGGTTGTTCCCCGAGCGTCCCCGGCAGACGATGGTCGGCGCGTCGGTCACCGACAGCGGCTGGCTCGACCGCGTCCCCCGGGACAAGCCGGTGCTGGTCGTCGCCGAGGGCCTGCTCTACTACCTCGACCGCGACGGCGGCCGGGCCCTGCTGCGGCGGATCGCCGAGGGGTTCCCGAGCGGCCAGCTGATCTTCGACGCGCTCACCCCGCGCGGCCTGCGGCTGCAGTGGCTCAACCCGCCGGTCCGCAGGGCGGGCGCCACGATGCACTGGGCCGTCGACGGGACCGCCGCCCTGCTGTCGATCAGCCCGAGGCTGCGCTGCCTGGACGCGCTGAGCGTCTTCGACATCGACGGCTACGACCGGCTGCCGGGACCCTACCGGCTCCTGGTGCGGGTGGCGGGCAGGGTGCCGGCCGTGCGGCGGCTGGCCTGCTTCTACCGGCTGGAGTTCGGGGACCAGCGACCCTGACCCCCGACCGAGCGGTCCCTGATCCTGGGGCCGGCGGCTCCGGGCCTCCGGCCCAGCGGTCCGGAACTACCGGGCTAGCGGCCCCGGCTCTCGGGCACGCCGCCGTTGTCGCGGCGGTCCAGGGCGGTCTGCAGGGCCTCGGCGGCCTCGTCGTCGCGCTCGTCGGCACGGTTCCAGGGATACATCTCGTACATGTCGCTGCTCATCTCGTTTCGCGGAGCGTCGGGTGAGGAGAGTCGGACCCCGGTCACGGACCCGACCGGGCCTGAACTCGTGGTCCGGGTCACGGACCGGACGAAAAGGGACTGATGGCCGACGCGACGCCGCTCACCGCGGCGGGTGGTCGACCTGCCCTAACAGGCCCCGCCGCGGCAGGTAATGAGTACGAGAACCTGGCGCATCGCAAGAAACAGTACCTGGTGACAGACGCACTGTCTCGTTGGATGTCCTAATATCTCGCATCTTGAGACAAAAAGGCGGCTGCCGCCGGACCAGCCGGCGGCAGCCGCATCCACCCCTACGGGCTCAATCCTCCAGGTCGACCGTGCGGCCGCTCTCGGCGCCGATCTCGGAGACGATCTGCTCGGCGACCTCGGCCGGGATGGCCGAGTCGACGGTCAGCGCGATGAGCGCCTTGCCGCCCTTGACGTCCCGCGCCACCTGCATCGAGGCGATGTTGATGCCGTGCTCGCCGAGGAGGTGGCCCACGACGCCCACGATCCCGGGGCGGTCGGCGTAGGTCAGGAAGCACAGGTGCTCAGTCGGCTCGATCTCCATCTCATAGCCGTTGACCTCGACGATCTTCGTGATCTGCCGCGGGCCGGAGAGCGTGCCGGAGACCGACACCTGGCGGCCGTCGGCGAGCACGCCGCGCACGGTCACCACGTTGCGCCAGAGAGGACTGTCGGAGCTGGTCACCAGCTCGACGTTGACGCCGCGCTCCTTGGCCAGCAGCGGGGCGTTGACGTAGGTGACGGAGTCCTCGACCACGTCGTTGAAGACGCCCTTGAGCGCGGCCAGCTCGATCACCCGCACGTCGTGGGCGGCGATCTCGCCGCGCACCTCGACGTCGAGCTTGGTGGCGACCTCGCCGGCGAGCGCGGTGAAGACCCGGCCCAGCTTCTCGGCGAGCGGCAGGCCCGGCTTGACCTCCTCGGCCACCGCGCCACCCTGGACGTTGACCGCGTCCGGCACGAACTCGCCCGCCAGGGCCAGCTTCACGCTCCGCGCGACCTGGGTGCCCGCCTTCTCCTGGGCCTCGTGGGTGGAGGCGCCGAGGTGCGGCGTGGCCACGACCTGGTCGAGCTCGAACAGGGGGCTGTCGGTGCACGGCTCCTTGGCGAAGACGTCGAGGCCCGCGCCCGCCACGCGGCCCTCCTTGATCGCGGTGTAGAGGGCGCCCTCGTCCACGATGCCGCCGCGGGCGACGTTGATGATCCGCACCGACGGCTTGACCTCGTGCAGCTCCTTGTCGCCGATGAGGCCGAGGGTCTCCTTGGACTTCGGCAGGTGCACGGTGATGAAGTCGGCCTGCCGGATGACCTCCTCGAGGGAGAGGAGCTTGACGCCCATCTGCGCGGCGCGGGCGGGCGGCAGGTAGGGGTCGTAGGCGATCAGCTCGACGCCGAACGGCTGCAGGCGCTGCGCCACGAGCTGGCCGATCTTGCCCAGGCCCAGGATGCCGACGACCTTGCCGTCGAGCTCGACTCCGGTGTACTTGGACCGCTTCCACTCGCCGTTCTTCAGCGCGGCGTGGGCCTGGGCCGTGTTGCGGGCGCTGGCCAGGATGAGCGCGAGCGTCTGCTCGGCGGCGCTGGTGATGTTGGAGGTGGGCGCGTTGACGACCATCACGCCGGCCTTGGTGGCCGCCTCGACGTCGACGTTGTCGAGACCGACACCGGCGCGGGCGACCACGCGCAGCTTCGGCGCGGCGGCGATGGCCTCCGCGTCGACCTGCGTGGCGGAGCGGACGATCAGCGCGTCCACGTCGGCGAGCGCGGGCAGCAGCTGGGAACGGTCGGCGCCGTCGGTGTGGCGGACCTCGAAATCGGCGCCGAGGACGGCGAGGCCAGCCTCGGAGAGCTCCTCTGCGACCAGAACGACGGGCTTTGTCACGGGATGGATCCTTAAGGCGTGCGGCGGGCTGGGGAACGCGTCGGCGAGTCCCCCGGGATCCCCAGCAGTCTATCCGCGCTTGTGAACGCGTTCACGAGGGACCCGGAATGTGAGACGGCGTGCCCTACCCCCAACCCCGCAAAGTCATCCACCCGGCGTCCATCTTTGTCTTGATCGAGGGATTTGTTGGCCATTAGCCTGATAAGCCGTGGCCGACTACCTAGGGTTCGTCCTATGAGCATCGGGAATCCTGCGCTTGCCGACGTGCTCGCACAGCATGGCGCCCCGCACCGCCTGCTTGCGGCCCTGGCCGAGGGTGGAGTCCTGGTGGCCGTGCGACCCGACCGCTCCGTCGTCCTGGGCACGACCCAGGCCGGTGACCGGGTGCTGCTCGGATACACCGGACCGGCGACCTACGCCAGGCACCGGGGCAGCCATTCGCTGTCGGCCTGCGACGCTGACACCATCCTCGACATCCGGCGCGTCACCGGCGTGCGCGAGATCGTGATCGACGCGGCCGGGCCCGCGGCGGCGGCCGTGCCCATCGACGACCTCCAGCGCTTCCTCACCTCGACCCGCACCGGGCCCACACCGGTGCTGTCGGGCGCCGCCCCCGCCGCGTACGCCACCGGCGCGATGGCCACCGTCTCGCGCGGGGCCGCGCTCGCCCAGGTCGCGCCGCCCACGCCGGACGCGCCGGCGATGCCGTGGATCCCGGCGCCGCGGCCGCACCTGTCGGGCCCCATGCAGCAGGTCGATCCGGGCTACCGGCGCTGCACCCATCCGATCCTGCCGGCGCTGCGCCTCGCGATCGGGCACCTGCTGGCGGACTTCCCCCTGGTGCACCACGTGTGGATCTCCGAGGCGAGCACCGCGTCGGGCGCGCCGGGGATCATGTTGCACGTCAAGGTGCACATGTCGGCCGCCGAGGACGTGGTCCGCGACCTGCACCGGCTGGTGCGCGCCCGGCTGCCGCAGTTCGCGGCCAGCGAGGCGCCGATCCTCATGGCCCGGGTGGCGGACGCGCGCAGCGAGCGGCGGATGATCGAGATCGGCGCCCACGTGGTGTGCGCCGCGGTCTCCGACTGAACGGGGAGGCCGAGGGTCTGCCCGTACGCCTCCTCGGTGAGACCGGCGGAGGTCCGGGGTCGCACGAAACCGGGCCTACCGGACGAGGGCTCGCTGGGTTTAGATGAGGCATGATCACACCGGCCCTCGGCGCGCCCGCGGTCTCGCGGGGTGTTCGTGTCGGCTACGGCGTCGGGTCCTTCTGCACGGCGACCTTCGGCGCGGTGCCCGGACTGCTGCTGCTCTACTACATGACGAACTTCCTGGCCGTGCCCGCCTGGCTGGCCGGGCTGGTGGTCGCCGCGCCCAAGGTCTGGGACCTGGTGCTCAACCCGCTGGTCGGCCGGTGGTCGGACCGCACGACGTCCCGGCTCGGTCCACGCCGGCCGTGGCTGCTCGCGGGCGCCTGCACGCTGCCGGTCGCGTTCTTCCTGGTCTTCGCCGGGCCGCCGCTCACGGGCGTCCCGGCCGCGCTGTACGTGGGGGCCTGCTTCATGGCCGCCGCCACGGGATACGCACTGTTCGAGGTGCCGTACAAGGCGATGCCCGCCGAGATGACCTCCGACTACCACGAGCGCACCTCCCTGCTGCAGTGGCGGATGATCTTCATCGGCGCCGCCACCGTGATCAGCGGCATCCTCGCGCCGGCCATCGTCAACAGCGAGGGCGACGGCGGGACCCTGGGCAGCTACCGGCTGATGGCGGCGACGATCGCCGCGGTGCTGCTCGCCTCGATGCTCGGCTCGTTCTTCGGTACGGCCCGCGCCCCCATGACGGGCGCCCCCGAGCCCGACGGCGGCCGGCTGCGCGACCAGATCACCGCGGCCCGGGGCAATCCCGCGTTCATGTGGCTGCTGGCGCTCAGCTGCGCCCAGATGACGGCCGTCAGCATGATGCTGGCCGCCGCCCCGTACTTCGCCGCCTACACCCTGGGCGACCCCAAGGCGACGAGCACGCTCTTCGCCGCGCTGGTCGGGCCGATGCTGCTGACGATGCCGGTCTGGGTCCGGCTGGCCAAGCGCCTCGACAAGCGGGGCGCGATGATCCTGGCCGGGCTGATGTTCGGCGTGGGCACGCTGGCGGCGCTGGCCACCCCGGCCATCGGCGCCTGGTACGCCCACGTCATGCTGCTGCTGGTGGGCATGGGCTACGCCGGGGTGCAGCTGCTGCAGTTCTCGATGCTGGCGGACGTGATCGCGGTGGACGCCGAGGCGACGGGCAAGCGGCGGGCCGGGGTGTTCACCGGGCTGTGGACGGCGATCGAGAGCGGGGTCGCCTCGTTCGGCGCCCTCGTCTTCGGCGCCATCCTGTCGCTGGGCGGCTTCCTGGAGTCGGAGCCCGACCGGCCGGTCGAGCAGCCGGACAGCGCCCTGACCGCGGTCCTGATCGGGCAGGCCGCGGTCCCGGCGCTCATCATCTTCCTGTCGGTGCTGATGACGCTGAAGTACCGGCTCAGGCCAGCCGACGCGCCACCACCAGCCGCGTCCGGGTGAACACCCCCGCCACGAGGGCGGCCAGGACCGGCAGGCCCGCCACGATCGCGGCGACATAGGGCCAGGGCACGTCGATCACGGTGGGCCCCGGGTCGAACAGGCCGCGGCCACCGCGAGCAGGCCTCATCACGGCGATCAACGGCCAGGTCAGCGCCACCCCGGTGACGATGCCTCCGGCCAGGCCGACCACCGTGCCGAGCCCCGCGACATATCCGGCCTGCACGGACACCACGAGCCTGCGGGTCAGGGGGGCGGCGCCCACGGCCGACAGGGTGTCCAGATCGCGGCGCATGTCGGCCACGGCCAGGCCGGTGGCGGCGAGGGTGCCGCCGAGCACCACGACCAGCGCCGCGACCAGGCCCGCCGACAGGACGGTCAGGGAATCGTAGCGGCTCTCCGGGACCAGCCGCAGGCTCGCGGAGCCGTGGACCGCCCGGAGGTCACGCTCCAGGCGTTCCGTGGAGTCGGGGACGTGCCGCGCGAATACGCGCCGCTCGGCCAGACGCAGGCCCGCGTCCCGGACGGCCGACGCGGGAAGCAGCGCGCCGCCCTGCTCTCGACCGGCCCCCTCGGCCACCACGGCCGGCACACGCAACAGCGCGACACGCCGCCCGCTGGGTCCAGCCTGCCACGGCATGACCGACACGTTCAGCATCCCGTCCTCGACGAGTTCGCCGTCGAAGACCACCGCTTTCCCCGCCCGCAGCGCGGCGGCCGCCCGCGGGTCCCGCCGTCCCTGCAAGAAGGCGAGCAACCGCTCGTCGCCGACCGGCAGGGAGTAGTCGGGGGCCACGACCTGGCATCCCCGCCGGCAGCGCTCCGGGCTGGGGAAGGCCGTCATCCCCAGCGCCGCCCCCCGGGCATCGGTGACCTCCAGGCTCGGCACCAGCGGCACTCCCGGCATGGCCCGTTCGACCGCCGTCCGGAGCCTCGCCCAGCCCTGGTCGTCCGCCCCGTGCCCGCTGATCGAGACGCTGCCCACGGGAGCTTCCACCACCCGCGCCGCGTCCCCGGCGGTGGCCATGCTGCTGTAGCCGATGCCCACGGCGACCGCCCCCATGGTGGCGGCCATCACCGCGGCCACCGCGGACGCCGTACGGACCCGGTGGCGTGCGGCGTCGCGCACGGACAGGCGCCACGACAGGGGCAGCCTATGGGCGAACCGCGCGGTGACACCGATCAGCCACGGGGTCACCGCGACGAGCCCGAACACCACCAGCACCGAGGCCGTCACGACGGCCAGAACGCTCCTGTGCAGGGTGGCGGCCAGGCCGCCGAGCCCGAGCGCCAGCAGGACGAGGCCGGGCAGCAGGCGACCGGCGCGGCGACGGGGCCCGGGCTCCCGGTCGGCGAGCACCAGGGCGGGGTGCTGCGTGGCCGCCTGGATCGCCGGGACCACGGCGGCGACCAGCCCGCTCAGCACGCCGAGCACGGCGACGCCGAGAACCGGTCCCCATGGCACCTCGAACGGCCCTTGGTGCCAGTCCAGTTCGCGGGCGGCGACCGACAGGGCCAGCGGCCCGGCGCCGACGCCGAGCACGGTGCCCAGCACGGCCGCCGCACCGCCGAGGACGAGCCCCTCTGCGAGCACGATCGCCCGCAGGTGTGCGCCGGATCCCCCCTGCACAGCGATCATGGCCAGCTCCCTGCGCCGCCTGCGCAATCCCACAGCGAACGCCGGCCCGGCGAGCAGGACCGTCTCGGTGACGACGAGGACGACGCCGACCGCGAGCTCGACCAGGCCCCGGCCGTTGTAGGGCCAGAACGAGCGGTCCCCCGTCCGCTCCTCCAGCACGGCTCGGGACATGACCGTGAGACCGGCCGCGTTCAGCCGGCGCGAGTCCGCCGAGGTGACGGGGGCGGGGGTGTCGGCGAGCCAGCCGGCGCCGCGGCCGTTCTGCCCGTCCTGCGGGACAGAACCCGGCAGGAGCGCGATCTCCTGGATTCCCGGCCGCACCGGGTGCTCGACGACGCCCACCACCCGCAGCGGCCGCGCCTGCCGGGTCATCCGCAGCACGTCGCCGAGGCGGACTCCGCGGTCGAGCAGCGCCGGCGTGACCGCGACCTCCTGCGCCGAGGCGGGAAACCTGCCCTCGGCCAGGACACGGACGCCGCGGGTCATCGGGTCGCGCAGGTCCAGGCCCAGCGCGTCGACCCGGTCGTAGCCGTCCTGGAGCAGGATCTCCACCTGCCCGACGGTGTGGGGGATCACGCGCCCGCCGAGCAGCGCACCGACCTCGCCGGCCGTCCACGGCCTCGGCGGGCCGTCGCCCTGGTCCGGGGGCTCCATGAGGTCGCCGTGCATGGTCTGCCGAACCGGGGTGCGCTCGGCGTGGGTGACCACCCGCGCCTCGGCCACCGCGCCCAGGTGGGCGGGCAGCCCTTCGCGGACGGTCACGTCGGTGGTGGCGTTCAGCGTGAGCAGCGCCGTGATGGCCAGCACAGGCAGGCCGATCATCACCATGATGAGGGCGGTGCGGCCCCGCGCGCGGAGGGCGTCCCGGCGGGCGATGCGCAGGGCGGCGCGGAAGGAGCTCATCGCGCGGTCTCCAGGCGGACGGCGCCCGCGTCGACGATCTCCCCGTCGCGCAGGTGGACGACCCGGTCGGCCCAGCCGGCGTAGCGCGGCTCGTGGGTGACGAGCAGGACCGCGGCGCCCCTGTCGCAGCGGTCGCGCAGCAGCTCGAGGATCTCGTCGCCGGTGGCCGTGTCGAGGGCGCCCGTCGGCTCGTCGGCCAGCAGCAGCCGCCGCTCGCCCACGAGGGCGCGGGCGATCGCCACCCGCTGGCGCTGGCCGCCGGACAGCTCCTCGGGGAAGCGGTCGGCGATCTGGTCCGCCCGCACCTCGGCCAGGACGGACAGCGCCTCGGCGCGCGCCCGGGCGGCGCGGACGCCGTCGAGCTCGCGGGGCAGCATCACGTTCTCGGCGGCCGTGAGCGACGGGATGAGGTTGAGGTCCTGGAAGACGTAGCCGACCTCGCGGCGGCGCAGCGCGGCCAGGTCCTTCACCGTGGCCAGGTCGGTGCCGCCGATCGTCACGCTGCCCGAGGTCGGCCGGTCGAGGCCGCCCGCCACGTTCAGCAGCGTGGACTTGCCCGAACCCGACGGGCCCATCACCGCGACCAGTTCGCCCGGCGCGACGTCGAGGCTCACCCCGTTGAGCGCGTGGACGTCCCCGTGCGTACGGGTCACGTCCCGTAACGTCACCACAGTCATGAGTGCTTCTCCTTGAGAACGGCCTCGCAGTGGTCCAGCCAGCGCTGTTCCGCCTCGGCCTTGAAGATCATCGAATCGAGGACGAGCCGCTCGGCGAGCCCGTCGGTCGCGGCCCGCTTGGCCCGGGTCAGCTCCTGCAGCGACCGCATGGTGGCGGTGCGCTGGGCGTGGATGACCGCGCGGAGGTCCACGTCGCGGGCCGCGACCGCCATGGCGACCTTGATGGCCAGCTCGTCCCGAGGCCGGTCGGCGGGGGCGACGGGGGTGCTGAACCATCGCTCCACCTCCTGCCGGCCGGCCTCGGTGATCGTGTAGAGGGCGCGCCCCTGGTCGTCCTCACCACCGGGGGCGACCAGGCCGTCGCGCTCCATCCGCGAGAGCGTCGTGTAGACCTGGCCGATGTTGAGCGGCCAGGTCGCCCCCGTCGACGCCTCGAACTCCACCCGGAGCTGATAGCCGTATCGCGGCCCCTTGCTGAGGAGCGCGAGCAGCCCGTGCCTGATCGACATAAATACTGAGTATGCATACTGAGTATGCTCCAGGCAAGGACTTCGGCTGAACCGCCTGTAGATTCGGGGTTTCTGGACAGAGAACGCAGGAAAGGCCGATACTCGGGGCATGAGCTCGACGCATCCACCGTTCCGCGCGTCCGATGGGGAACGTGACCGCGCGATCGACGAGCTCCGCGACCGGGCCGCCGAAGGACGGATCTCCCACGACACGTTCGTCGGCCGCGTCGACCAGGCACTGCGGGCCCGCAACCGCGACGAGCTCGACCGGCTGGTCGCCGACCTGCCGCGCCGCAGGTCCTTCCGGCAGCGGCTGACCGACGTGGTGGCCTCCGCCTCCGACTTCACCACCAGCCTGCGCGCCGCCTGGCGACGGCCGCGCCTGCCCCGCCTCGCCCTGCCCGACGACGACCGGGCCCGCTACGTGGTGGGCCGCGGGTCCGCGTGCGACCTCGTACTGTCCGACCTGACCGTCTCGCGGGTGCACGCCGAGCTGCGGCGCGAGGACGACGGCGGCTGGATGCTCGTCGATCTGGGCTCGCTCAACGGCACGCGGCTCAACGGCTGGCGGCTGGTCGGTCCGGCCCGGATCAAGTCGGGCGACGAGATCTCGTTCGGCGACTGCGGGTTCCTGGTCAGCTCACCCCAGCCGACCGGCTGACAGCCGCGCCCCCTCGGCCGCACAGCGCCGGGTCCTGGCAGTGCCGGGCCCGGCGTGGATGGTGCCAAAAATACGGATATTTGCGTATTACACGCTGGGCGCGCTGCCCCCATGATCCAGGCGAGACCCCCAGTCCCTTGGAGATCCCATGCGGCGCACCTCAGCCTCCCTCCTCGCGGGCACGCTCGTCGCGGCCCTCGCGTGGGCGTCCGGCCCCTCCTCCCCCGCCATCGCGCTCGACCCCTCGCCCGGCGTGGCCGACCTGGCCCAGGACATCAACCAGATCCTCAGCGACTCCCGGCTCACGATCGCCCGCGCCGGCGTGGTCGTCAGGAGCGCGGCGAACGGCGACGAGCTCTACAGCACCGACGGCGGCAAGCTCATGATCCCCGCCTCCAACACCAAGCTGTTCACCGGCGCGGCGGCCGCCGAGACGCTCGGCCTCGACTACCGCTTCACCACCAGCGTGCTGTCGTCCGCGCGCAGGGCCGGCTCGGTGCTCGCCGGCGACCTGGTGCTGCGCGGCACCGGCGACCCCACCATGCTGGCCGAGGACTACGACGCGCTGGCGGCCAAGGTCGCCGAC
This sequence comes from Nonomuraea indica, assembly GCF_002850745.1. GTDB lineage: Bacteria > Actinomycetota > Actinomycetes > Streptosporangiales > Streptosporangiaceae > Nonomuraea > Nonomuraea indica. The sequence continues at coordinate 215,210 of NZ_KZ559473.1, read as the reverse complement.
GCGGGCATCAGGACGGTCGCCGGGAGGCTGGTCACCGACGACACCTGGTTCGACTCGGTACGGCTCGGCAACGACTGGGCCTGGGACGACGAGACGGCCTACTACGCGGCGCCCATCTCCGCGCTGACCGCCTCCCCCGACCGCGACTACGACGCCGGCTCGGTGATCGTCTCGGTGGCGGCCGACGGTGACAAGGTGAAGGTCTCCACCACGCCCGAGACCGACTATCTGAAGATCGTCAACAAGGCCACGACCGGCGCGTCCACGAACGTGCTCATCGAGCGCCGGCACGGCACGCGCACGGTCGTCATCACCGGCACCGTGGCCACGCCGTACCAGGAATGGGTCGCCGTCGACGACCCCACCGCGTACGCCGCCGCGCTGTTCCGCCAGGCGCTGACCAAGCACGGCGTGCGGGTGCTCGGCCCGACGGTCACCGGCGCGGCCCCGTCCGGGGCGGCGAAGCTGGCCGAGCGCGAGTCGATGCCGCTGAGCGAGTTGCTGGTGCCGTTCATGAAACTGAGCAACAACATCCACGCCGAGATCCTCACCAAGGCGATGGGCCGCAAGGTGTCCGGCCAGGGCACCTGGGCCGCCGGGCTCAAGGTGAGCACCGACTTCGCCCGGGCCAACGGCGTCCAGGTGCTGAACATGCGCGACGGCTCCGGGCTCTCGCGCCGCGACGGGTTCTCGCCCGCCTCGATCGCCCAGTTGCTGACCGCCGTGCGCGGCAAGCCGTGGTTCCAGGCCTGGTACGACTCGCTCCCCGTCGCCGGCGACGCCGACCGCTTCGTCGGCGGCACGCTGCGCAACCGGATGCGGGGCACGCCCGCCGCCGGCAACGTCCGCGCCAAGACCGGCTCGCTGACCGGCGTCACCGCGCTCTCGGGCTACGTCACCAGCGCCGACGGCGAGCCGCTGGTGTTCTCCGTGATGCTCAACCAGTATCTGTCGGGCTCGCCCAAGGACATCGAGGACAAGATCGCCATCCGTCTCGCCCGGTTCAGCCGCACCGGCACGGTGGACGCGCTGCCGCAGCTCCGCCAGGCCCCCGCCGACGTCCCCGAACTGGAATGCTCCTGGCTCAAGCCCGCGCACTGCTGAGCCACCTCCCTAGCGAGGGCCCGGTCACCATGGGTGGCCGGGCCCGTTCCATGCCCGGACGCCCTCAGATCGGCTGCGATACGTCGAGATCGACCCTATTTTGATCACGATTCGGAAACCTGGAGCTCCAGATATTGCCCGAATTGACGTGACATGTCCGTTGTGTACCCACCAGAATGCGGGTTCGACGTAGTGTCTCAAGCCCCAGGGAGCACATCTTGCACAGGCGACTGCAGGTTCTGGCCTGTCTCGGCGGTCTGACGGCAGTGGGTCTGATCAGCGCCCCGGCATGGGTGCCCGCCGCCCTGGTGGCGTCCCCCGACGAGGCGCCCGCCGCAACCGGGGCCGCGGCGGGAGGCGCCGCCCTACCCTCGGACGCCCGCGCCACCGGCCCCTCGAACGCCCGCGCCACCGGTCCCTCGGACGCCCGCACAGCCCTTCCCACGGACTCCCGCGACGGCGCCGCGGCGACCCGCCGAGCGTGCCGCGTCGCCGCCGCCAGGCCGGTCATCGCCGAGGGCACGATCCGGGCGGCGGCCTCCAGAACCGGCTGCGACGACCGCACCCGGCTCAGGGTGCGGCTCACCAAGCTCCTCCCCGGTCCCGACCGCACGCTGAAGAGCGGCTCCCAGCTCGTCGCCAACGGCAAGGTGGTGACCGGCGTGCGGTGCATCAGGACCCCGGCCCACTACTACGTCACCGCCATCGACGTCGACGGCGCCGTCACCGCCAAGTCCCGCCCGGTGAAGCTGTCCTGCGAGCCCCCCACCCCGCCGAAGAGCACCGCCACCCGCACCGATCCCACCCCCTCCCCCACCGGCGCCTCGGGCGTCGAGGAGGCGGTCGTCAAGCTGACCAACCAGGCACGGGCCGCGAACGGCTGCCGCCCCCTCGTCCACGATCCCCAGCTGCGCACCGCGGCCGAGCGGCACTCCGCCGACATGGCGGCCCGCGGCTTCTTCGACCACGACTCCCCCGACGGCCGCGACCCCGGCGACCGCGTCGGGGCGGCGGGCTTCGCCCCGATCCGCACCTGGGCCGAGAACATCGCCATGGGACAGCGGACCGCCGCCCAGGTCGTCCAGGGCTGGCTCGACAGCCCCGGCCACCGCGCCAACATCATGAACTGCGCCTTCACCCACATCGGCGTCGGCCACGCCGCCAAGGGCCCGCACTGGACCCAGGTCTTCGCCGCCCACTGACCGTCCGGGCCCGCTCCCACGTCCCACATGCCGGACGACTTACCACCGGCGGGTCGGGGAATGACCCCTGTGCAGCGGTCCGTCGCAGGGGGTGGCCCGTGCACTGGCATGCCTACGCCTGGCTCGGCAACGGCGAGGAGCTCGAGCGGGAGGAGGAGCGCCGCCCCGGCTCCCCGGACTTCGCGGCGTCACCGTTGCCGCCCATGCGGACCGGCGACTGGCTGGCCAGGCCCGCCTCCCGGATCGCCGCCACGTTCGACGAGCCCGCCCAGGCCGTGGAGTGGCTGGCGACCAGGTACGGCAGGGTGCGCAAGGCCTTCCTGCACCCGGACCGGGTGGGCCGGCGGGCCCGGCTCGACGGCGCGGCGGACGCGCTGCCGCGCGGGGTCGACGTGCAGTGGGGCGAGTGGCTGACCGGCGGCCGGTTCGTCACGATAGGCGTCATCTGCTGCCCGAACCGGCACGCCGCCCACCGGTGCCCCATCCGCCGCCCGGCCGGCACGCGGTGATGTGTCCACCGACGCCGGCCACCCCGGCGGCTACGGGGAGTCGCGCACGCCGCCGCCCTCCGGGACGCGGCGCAGCGAGTGCATCGGGCGGCAGGAGGACCCGCACGTCCGGGGCGCGGGGGCGGAGGGATCGCGGCGGCGAAGGGATCGCGGCGGCGAAGGGATCGCGGCGGCGGAGGAATCGCGGGGGCGGAGGGATCAGGCGGTGGCCTGGGTCCGTGGGCCCGAGAGTGCGGTGCGGCCGCCCTCCAGCAGCCAGGACAGCGTGGCCGGGGTGGCGTCGAAGTGGCCGGCGTGCCCGGCGTCGGGCTGGACGGTGAGGGTCGCGGTGGGGATGCGGGCGGCCAGCCAGTGAGCGTGCGCCACCGGGACCACCGGGTCCAGCGCCCCGTGCCACAGCAGCACGGGCACGGTGATGTCGGCCGGGTCGAACCCCCACGGCGTGCCGAACAGGGCGCGGGCGTCGTCGACCCACCCGTCGATGCCGGGCCGCAGCGCATCGGCGAAGGCCGCGCCGAGCATGGCGGAGATCTCGGGCCGCGACAGCACGGCCGCCTCGGAGTCGGGCAGCCGCGGCGGGGCGGACGGCTGCGCGCCGAGATGCTCGGCCATGGCCTCCCGGTCGCACAGCGCGACCTCGGCGGTACGGACGTTGCCCGCCATCATCCCGGCCGTCCAGTCGAGCCCGTCGGCGTCACGCGGCGCGAGCGCGGCCAGCGAGGCCACGCGGGTGGCGCGGCCGGGATGGCGGGCGGCGAACGCCAGCGCGTGCGGGCCGCCGCCGGACACCCCGTAGACGGGGAAGCTGTCGAGGCCGAGCGCGTCGGCCACCGCCGCGACGTCGTCGGCGCCGTCGGCCACCCGCCGGCCGGGCCGGGGTGTGGAGCCGCCGAGCCCCGGCCGGTCGAACGTGATCAGCCGGATGCCGAGCCCGGTGAACAGCGCGTCGTCGGGGTGGCGGGCCAGCCGCCCGACGGGGGTGCCGTGCAGGTAGAAGACCGGCGTGCCGTCGGGCGCGCCCCACTCCTCGACGGCGAGCACCCGGCCGTCCGCGGTGATCACTTCACGCATGTCCGGCAATCTATCCGGGCGAGGCCGGGCCTGGGGAGTCGTTTCGTTCCCGGCGAAGCGGACCGCATGATCCGTCTCCCCCGGGGAAAGCGATCACTACGTACCCGCGGGAGACATGGCATGGCGTCCTCCCGTCCGCCGGCCCTGCGGTGTGCGCGGCCGTTTCCCCGGACGACGGTTCGCCTGGACGGTGGATCGCCGGCGCCTGTGCCAGAGAAGGAGACACCCGATGAGGCCCATTCCCTTCGACCTGCACGTGACCATCACCGGCGGCACGCCCGACGAGATCCAGCGGGCGGCCTATCCCGTGGCACAGCGCTTCTACGGCGGCGACGCCGAGATCGACGTGCTCAGCGCCAAGGCCGAGCCCGACCCCGACGCGCCGGACAGGTTCCGCGCGACGATCGTGTTCCGCCGGATCGCGACGCACGGCGAATGAGCGGACCGCCTGGTGGGACGGGGCCCCACCAGGCGGACGGCGAGTGTCAGGCCTTGAGCCAGCTCATCATCGGACGCAGCTTGGCGCCCGTCTTCTCGATCGGGTCCTCCGCCAGCTCCTCGCGGTAGCGGCTGAACTCCTTCTGGCCCCCGTCGAACTCCTCGACGAGCTGGCGGGCGAACGTGCCGTCCTGGATCTCGCCCAGGATGCGGCGCATCTCCTGACGGGTCTCGTCGGTGATGACGCGCGGGCCGCGGGTGTAGCCGCCGTACTCGGCGGTGTCGGACACCGACCAGTACATCTTGGAGATGCCGCCCTCGTACATCAGGTCGACGATGAGCTTCATCTCGTGCAGGCACTCGAAGTAGGCGACCTCCGGCTGGTAGCCGGCCTCGATCAGCGTCTGGAAGCCCGCCTTGATCAGCTCGGACACGCCGCCGCACAGCACGGCCTGCTCGCCGAACAGGTCGGTCTCGGTCTCCTCGGTGAAGGTCGTCCTCAGCGCGCCGGCCCGGGTGCCGCCGATGCCCTTGGCGTACGACAGCGCCAGGTCGAGGGCCTTGCCGGAGGCGTTCTTCTCGACGGCCACGAGGCAGGGCACGCCGCGGCCGGCCTCGAACTGGCGGCGCACGAGGTGACCGGGGCCCTTCGGGGCCACCATGCACACGTCGACGCCCTCGGGCGCCTCGATGAGGCCGTAGCGGATGTTGAGGCCGTGGCCGAAGAACAGCGCGTCGCCCTCGACCAGGTTGGGGGCCACGTGCTGGGCGTACAGGTCGCGCTGGATGTGGTCCGGCGCGAGGATCATCGTGAGGTCGGCCTCCTCGACCGCCTCCGACGGGGTGAGCACGCGCAGGCCGTCGTTCTCGGCCTTCTCGCGGCTCTTGGAGCCCTCGGGAAGCCCGACGCGCACGTCGACGCCGGAGTCACGCAGGGAGAGCGCGTGGGCGTGGCCCTGGCTGCCGTACCCCAGCACGGCCACGTGACGCCCCTGGATGATCGACAGATCGGCCTGGTCGTCGTAGTAGATCTCGGTCACTTGCGTCAAACCTTTCAGGCGGTACGGTCCAGTGCCCTGAGGGACCGGTCGGTGATGGAACGGGCGCCGCGGCCGATGGCCACCATGCCCGATTGGACGAGCTCCTTGATCCCGAAGGGCTCGAGCACCTTGACGAAGGCCTCGAGCTTGTCGGGAGTGCCGGTGACCTCGATGGTCACGGCGTCGGCCGCCACGTCGACGCAGCGGGCGCGGAAGAGCTGGACGAGCTCCAGCACGTGCGAGCGGCTGTCGGCGTCGGCCTTGACCTTGATCAGCATCAGCTCACGCTGGACCGACTGCGACGGGTCGAGCTCGACGATCTTGAGCACGTTCACCAGCTTGTTGAGCTGCTTGGTGACCTGCTCCAGCGGCAGCTCCTCGACGCTCACCACGATCGTCATCCGGGAGATGTCGTCGTGCTCGGTCTGCCCGACGGCGAGCGAGTCGATGTTGAAGCCGCGCCGGCTGAACAGCGCGGACACCCGGGCGAGGACGCCCGGCTTGTTCTCCACGAGCACGGACAGCGTGTGCCTACTCATCGTCGCTCTCCCACGTCGGCGCCATGTCACGGGCGATCTTGATGTCGTCGTTGCTGGTGCCCGCCGCGACCATGGGCCAGACCATCGCGTCCTGGTGGACCACGAAGTCGACCACCACGGGCACGTCGGTGATCTCCATGGCCTTGCGGATGGTCGCGTCGACGTCCTCCGGCCGCTCGCAGCGCAGGCCCACACAACCATAGGCCTCCGCCAGCTTGACGAAGTCCGGGATCCGGCGTGTCGTCTGCAGGTCGGTGTTGGAGTAACGCTGGTCGTAGAACAGGGTCTGCCACTGGCGGACCATGCCGAGGTTGCCGTTGTTGATGACCGCCACCTTGATCGGCACACCTTCGAGGGCGCAGGTGGCCAGCTCCTGGTTGGTCATCTGGAAGCAGCCGTCGCCGTCGATGGCCCACACGGTGGACTCGGGCCGGCCCATCTTGGCGCCCATCGCGGCCGGGACGGCGAAGCCCATGGTGCCGAGCCCGCCGGAGTTGATGAACGTGCCGGGGTTCTCGTACTGGACGAACTGGGCGGCCCACATCTGGTGCTGGCCGACGCCCGCCACGTAGTAGGCGTCGGGGCCGACGAGGGCGCTCAGCCGCTCCATGACGTACTGCGGCGCCAGCGAGCCGTCCTCGAACTCGTCGTAGCCGAGCGGGTAGGTCTCCTTGATGCCGTCGAGCAGCGCCCACCAGGCGGTGTAGTCGCCCTGCCTGCCGGAGTTCTCCAGCGCCGTGATGAGGTCGCCGAGGACATCCTTGCAGTCACCCACGATGGGCACGTCGGCGTGGCGGTTCTTGGAGATCTCGGCCGGGTCGATGTCGGCGTGCACCACCTTGGCGTGCGGAGCGAACGTCGAGAGCTGGCCGGTGACCCGGTCGTCGAAGCGCACGCCCAGACCGATGAGCAGGTCGGCCTTCTGCAACGCGCCGACCGCGGCGACGCTGCCGTGCATGCCGGGCATGCCCAGGTGCTGGCGGTGGCTGTCGGGGAACGTGCCGCGCGCCATCAGCGTGGTCACGACCGGGATGCCGGTCAGCTCGGCCAGCCGCAGGAGGTCGTCGGAGGCCCCCGCCTTGTGCACGCCGCCGCCGACGTAGAGGACCGGGCGCCGCGACTCGGCGATGAGCTTGGCGGCCTCCCGGATCTGCTTGGAGTGCGGCCTGGTCACCGGACGGTAGCCGGGCAGCTGCATGACCGGCGGCCAGGAGAAGGTGGTGTCGGCCTGCAACGCGTCCTTGGAGATGTCGACCAGCACCGGCCCCGGCCGCCCGGTCGAGGCGATGTGGAACGCCTCCATGATGGTGCGCGGGATGTCGAGCGGGTCGGTGACCAGGAAGTTGTGCTTCGTGATCGGCATGGTGATGCCCGAGATGTCGGCTTCCTGGAAGGCGTCGGTGCCGATCGACGCGCTGGCCACCTGTCCCGTGATCGCCACGATCGGCACGGAGTCCATGTAGGCGTCGGCCAGCGGGGTCACCAGGTTGGTCGCGCCGGGGCCGCTGGTCGCCATGCACACGCCGACGCGGCCGGTGGCCTGGGCGTATCCCTCGGCCGCGTGGCCCGCGCCCTGCTCGTGCCGTACGAGCACGTGCCGGACCTTGGTCGAGTCGTAGAGGGGATCGTAGGCCGGGAGGATGGCGCCGCCCGGGATCCCGAACACGGTGTCGACTCCCACGTGCTCCAGCGCCCTGACCAGGGCCTGTGCACCTGTCATCCGTTCGGTCATCGGCTCGTTCCTTGCGTGGCTGTCGCTTGGAGGACATAAAAAATGCCCCTTCCCACCGTGTGGCGGGACCAGGGGCGGCGCGCAGGTCGAAGTGCTTCGCTATCGGCCCGCGCGCCGGCGAAGTACTACGAGAATCTCACTGCGAAGCATGGCCACACCTTAGCCGCTCCCCAGCCCCCGATGTCAACTTGGTGGGACACCCGTCTCAGACCGTGAGACTTGTGCGCATCAGGGAGTCGACTCCGCGGGCCGCCATGGGCCGCGCCACCAGGAAGCCCTGCCCTCGGGTGCAGCCCATCTCGCGCAGCAGCTCCAGCTGCTCCGGCCGCTCGATGCCCTCGGCCACCACGATGAGGCCGAGGTCGTGGCCGAGCCGCACGATCGTGCGGGTGAGCAGGCTGAGCGTGTCGTCGCGGCCCAGCCCGGACACGAAGGACGGGTCGATCTTGATCAGGTCGACCGGGAGCTGCCGCAGGAACGCCAGCGAGGCGTAGCCGGTGCCGAAGTCGTCGATGGCCAGCCGCACGCCCAGCGCGCGCAGCTGGGACAGGCGTTTGATCGTCTCCTCGGCGTCCTCGACGAGCATCTCCTCGATGACCTCGAGGGTGAGCGCGGAGGCGGGCAGCCCGCTCTCGGCGAGCGCCTCCTCGACGGTCTCCACGAACCGGGGAGCGGTGATCTGCCGGGCCGACAGGTTGACCGACAGCCCGATGTCCCAGGAGGAGGCCCGCCAGGCGGCCACCTCGCGGCACGACTCGCGCAGGATCCACTCGCTGAGCGGCACGATGAGCCCGGTGTCCTCGGCGAGGCCGAGGAACTGCTCCGGCGGCACGTAGACCGAGCCGCGCCACCACCGCACCAGGGCCTCGACCGCGGTCACCCGCGAGGTGGCGAGGTCGACGACCGGCTGGTACTCGATCGCGAACTGGTGCTCGATCAGCGCGCGCTGCAGGTCGGCGGCCAGCTCCAGCCGGCGCACCACGTCGGCGTGCATCTGCGCGGCGAACACCTCGACCCGGCGTCCGCCGAGCGCCTTGGCCCGTGCCATGGCGACGTCGGCGTTGCGGATCAGGTCGCCGGCCGGCATGTCGTCCTCGGCGAAGGCCACGCCGAGGCTCGCGGTCAGCGCCACGTCACGGTCGGCCACCCGGAACGGCTCCTGGGAGACCTCCCGCAGCAGCCGCTCGGCGAGGTCCACGGCGAGCTGCGCCTCGCCGCCGGTCTCCACGAGCACGGCGAACTCGTCGCCGCCCCACCGGGCGAGCGTGTCGTCCGGACGTACGGCGCCGCGCAGCCGGCGGGCCGCCTGGCCGAGAAGGTAGTCGCCGCTGGCATGGCCGACCGAGTCGTTGACCGAGGTGAAGCCGTCGAGGTCGAGGAAGATCACCGCGACGTGGCCGGTGCGGCCGGAGAGCACCTCGCGGGTGCGCTCCTCGAAGTAGGCGCGGTTGGGCAGGCCGGTGACGCCGTCGTGGAAGGTCAGGTGGGCGACCTGGTTGCGCAGCGCCTCCTCGTCGCTCACGTCGCGGGTGGTGACCAGCAGCAGCTCCTCGCCGCCCAGGTTGCAGGTGGCGACCGACTCGGTGGGCCGCCAGGTGCCGTCGGCCGCGCGTACCCTGCACGCGATCATGCAGGCGCCGGGGTCGGATCCTTCGTCGTCGAGGCTCATCGCGTCCAGCGCCGCCTGGATGCCGGGGACGTCCTCCGGGTGGATGTAGTCGAAGATCGTGCCACCGACGATCTCGTCGGGACGGTAGCCGTAGGTCGCCTCGACGCCGGGGCCGATCTCGCGGACCACGCCCTCGTAGTCGACCAGCAGCACCACGTCGCCGGTGCTCTCGGCCAGCTCGCGCAGCTGCCGGTCGGCGAGTGAGACGAGCCGGCGCAGCCGGGAGTTGACGCCGCCCACCACGGTGAGCCGGACGAGCAGCAGCAGCACGGCGGAGCCGGCCAGCAGGACGACCCCGGTGACCGGGGTGACCGGGCGGCCGCCCGCCAGGTGGACGATCAGCGTGACCGTGCCCACCGCCACCAGGCCCAGCGGAGCCAGCGCCAGCAGCACGCCGACGACGGGCGCGGCGGGCTGCGCGGCCGCCGCCTCCGGGTCGCGGGGCCGTTGCGCCCAGGGGGCCGCGGCCAGCAGCAGGAACGCCAGCGGCGCCGGGATGGCGCTCCACACCGGCTGGCCCGTCTCGGTGAGCCGGGCAACCGCGTCGGCGGTGCCGGCCATCGTGGTGGTGAGAAGGACGCCGAGCCCGGCCGGGCCGAGCGGCCACGCCGTGGCCCGGCTCCTGACCACCGACGGGATCGCGGCGCAGGTCACCAGCAGCGAGATCATCGGCGGCAGCATGGTGAACGTGAACGTCGCCGGGTCGGACTGGTGATAGACGTGCCGCAGGGCCAGCACCCAGCCGATCAGGAACAGCGAGGCCGCGCACAGGTAGGCGTCGGTGACGAGCCGTAAAACGACCATGCCCGGCAGCGTGCGGCCGGAGGCGATGAGTGCCCCGCCGCCCATCAGGACGGTGCCCACCAGCAGCGCCAGGTCGGCGAAGCTGAGGGCGAAGCTCGCGCTCTCGGCGAGCGGCCGCAGGACGACCCCCGCGGCCCAGACCAGGGCGCCGCCGCCCATCCAGCGCGCGCCCGTCGACAGCGCGCGGTCGTCGGCCAGCCTGGACGAGGCGGTCGCCAGCGAGACCGCCGCCAGGACGGCGGCCAGGACCCCGGCGATGGCGCCGGCGACACCCCTGGCCGGGCCGCCGGCCACGAGCACGGCCGCGAACCCCGCGGCGCCGGCCGCCGCGGCGGCGGTCAGCGGTGCTCGAGGGTCACGCCAGCGGATCACAGTCGTTGCCCATCCCGTCTCGAACTCTGCCCGGGGGCCGCCGGGGCTCGGCGGACCACACCGCCAGTGTGCGTGGTCGCGGGTGTCCGGGGGGTGACAACGCCGATGTCGTCACCGATCTGATAACCACACGGACCAATTGCTCCCAGGACTTACTTGACAGCGAGTCAGGAAGCACTTGGTACCAGCAACCGTACGCACCGAAGGTCACGGGCCAGCCACGTTCCGGATTCCTCTCAGGTACGCGTCCTCAGTAGGCGTCGGTGATCACGTTCTCCAGCGGCTCACCGGCGAGGTGACGCAGCACCTGGGAGCGGACGAGCCGGAGCGTGCGGCGGATCGACGCGGGGGTGCTGCCGGCCACGTGCGGGGTGATGAACACCCCCGGAGCGCTCCAGAGGGGGTGGCCGGGCGGCAGCGGCTCGGGCGCGGTCACGTCCAGCGCGGCGCGCAGCCGGCCGCTCCGCAGCTCGGCGACGAGCGCGTCGGTGTCGACCACGCCGCCGCGGGCGGCGTTGACGAGCACGGCGCCGTCCTTCATGCGGGCGAGGAAGGCAGCGTCGACCATCCCGGCCGTGTCGGGGGTGGCGGGCACGAGCAGCACCACCACGTCGGCGGCGGGCAGCAGGCCGGGCAGCTCCGTCATGGCGTGCACGCCGTCGCGGGCGCTCCTCGCCACCCGGACGACCTCCACCTCGAAGCCTTCGAGCCGGCGTTCGAGCGCGGCGCCGATGGAGCCGTAGCCGACGATGAGCACGGTGGCGTCGGCCAGCACGCCGGTGTGGTGGTAGGTCCACTCACCCCTGCGCTGGGCGTCCACGAAGCCGGGGAACTCCCGCAGCACCGCGATCATCGCGCCGACCGCCCACTCGGCGGTGCCCGCGTCGTGCACGCCGCGGGCGTTGCACAGCACGACGCCCTCGGGCAGGTGCGGCAGGTACGGCTCCACGCCCGCCGTCACCGTCTGCAGCAGCCGCAACGCGCTCATCCTGGCCAGCAGGCCGGGCACGTCGGGCACGCCCTGCAGCGGCGGGATCCACACCTCGACCTCCTCGGCCCCGCCGGGCTCCGGGCCCTTGCCGTCGTGGACGACGCACTCCACGCCGGGCAGGTCGGACAGGGCCCCGGCGACGGCCTCGGAGGCAACCCAGATCTTCATGCCGGAAACCTTATGACGCGCGAGGAAGTATGGGACACATGAGGAAGCTCTTGACGATCATGGCGGTGGCGGCTCTGACCTCCTGCTCCGGCGCGGGCGGAACGGCGTCGGGAGGCGACGGCCAGGTGACGCCGACGGCGGCGGTGTCGGCCGCCGCTCCGCCCGGGGAGCCGAGGACGGTGGCCCGCGACCTGGCCGTGCCGTGGGCGATGGAGTTCCTGCCCGGCGGTGACGCGCTGGTGACCGAGCGCGACACGGCCAGGCTGCTGCGCGTGGCCGCCGACGGGCAGGTGACCGAGCTGGGCGTCGTCGAGGGCGTGGAGCCCGACGGCGAGGGCGGCCTGATGGGCGTGGCGGCCAGGGACGGCCAGGTGTTCCTGTACTACACCGCCGCCGAGGACAACCGCATCGTCCGCTACCGCCTCGGCGAGAGCGGCGTGAGCGAGCCGAAGGTGATCGTCCGGGGCATCCCCAAGGGGGCCGTCCACAACGGCGGCCGGCTGGAGTTCGGCCCCGACGGCCACCTGTACGCCGGCACCGGCGAGGTCAGCGACGGCGACCTCGCCCAGCGGCGCGACTCGCTGGCCGGCAAGATCCTGCGGATGACCGTGGACGGCGCCCCCGCTCCCGGCAACCCGTTCGGCACGCTCGTCTACAGCCTCGGCCACCGCAACGTGCAGGGCCTCGCCTGGGACGCCTCCGGCAGGTTGTACGCCTCGGAGTTCGGGGCGAACCGGTGGGACGAGATCAACCTCGTCCTGCCGGGCGCCAACTACGGCTGGCCCGAGGTCGAGGGCCGGGGGGACGACTCCCGCTACGTGAACCCGGTCGTCACCTGGGCCACCTCCGACGCCTCCCCCTCCGGGCTGGCGTACGCGGGCGGCTCGCTGTGGATGGGCGCGCTGCGCGGCGCGCGCCTGTGGCAGGTCCCGCTGGGCGAGGACGGCTCGCCGGGCGAGCCGGTCGCCCACTTCACCGGCACGTACGGCCGGCTGCGCGGCGTGACGGCCGCCCCGGACGGCACGGTGTGGGTGTCGACCAGCAACAAGGACGGCCGGGGATCGCCCCGCGACGGCGACGACAGGATCCTGGCGGTCACCCCCGGCCGCGCGTGAGCGTCACGGGGACGATCACCGGCTGCTCCGCGCCCCTCCGCCCGGCGGGCGAGGGGCGGCTGATCGGCATCGGGCAGGAGGCCGGCGAGCACGGCAGCGCTCGGCGGACGATCAGCCCGGGTCGTTGGTGGACGCGCAGATCACCTGGGCCTGCGGCCGGTACTTGGTGGTCTGCTTCGCGTCCCGCTTGACCTCTTCGCCGCCCTTGAAGAACACGCGGGTGACGTCGATCGTGAAGCCGGCGGTCCCGGCGGTGGGGATGCATCCGGGCGCGCTGCTGGTCGTGCGCCGGAACGCCGTGGGGGCCCGGCGTTCGGACTCCACGGCCTCGACCTTGTCGTAGCGCCGGGTGCTCCAGAGCGTGACGGTGACCGACGTGCCGGTGGAGGCCGTCTTGATCAGCACGCCGTACTCCGAGTCGTTGCGCCACTTCAGGTCACGGTCGGGGTAGAGCAGCGCCGCGTCGCGACCGGCCGGGTAGCGGGCGGCGTAGTAGTCCATCGGCGTGCGCTCGATCTCCTCGAACCCGCCGAAGTAGGCCGCGTTGTAGAGGGTGGTGGCGAACTGCGAGACGCCACCGCCGACGATCTCGACCATCCGGCCGCCGACGATCTGGCCGGCCTCGACGTAGCCGGCCTCGCGGGTGCGCTCGCCCACGGTGTCGTTCAGAGAGAACGTCTCCCCCGGCCTGACGACATGGCCGTCGAGCTGGGCGGCCATCCGCTGGATGTTCGTGGCACGGGGCTGGCAGCACTCGAAGGTGGTGGTGAACTCGCCGACGTTCTCCTTGATGCCGAGGTTGCTCACCTCGGCGGTGGCGACCTCGGGCCGGACTACCGACAGCCGCACGGGCACGACCCTGTCGCCCTGCCGCCCGATCACCCTGGCCACGTCGCGGGCCAGCCGCCTGCCGTCGACTCCGCGGCCCGTGCGGGCGGTGACCAGCCGGGGCTTGCCGTCGACGATCTGGTAGGTGGCGTCGCGCGGCGCCTGGCTCTCGTCGACGAGATCGCGTTCGACGGCGGCGAGCGCCGCCTCGGCGTCGAACCGGGGCACGAGCCCGCCCTCGCCGTCGGCGACGAAGCTGAGGTGGGCGGCGAGCGTGGCGGGCGGCAGCGTGGCCCGTTTGGCGCCGATGGCGAGCGTGACGGGCGCGGCGACGGCCCGTTGGGCCTGGGCCCTGGCCTCGGCGACGGCTTCGGGGGTGGTCCGGGCCTTGGCGGGCCGGAGCGTGAGCACCGCGGTGGGGCGGGAGTTGAGGAAGGCGTCGGTGATGCGGCGGACGGCGTCGTCGCGGTCGAGCAGCACGCCGTCCTCGGGCTCGGTCACCACCGGGCGCAGCCCCTCGAAGACCACGCGGCCCTCGCGGGGCTCCTTGTCGTGGCTCTTGGCGAGCCCCTCGACGGTCCGGACGAGCTGGGAGGTGTCGATGGCGAGCTTCGGCTGCAGCTCGGTCGTGCTGGTGAGGCCCCGCCACACGTCGACGGGGCTGGGGAAGCCGCTGCGCGCCTCGCTGATGGTGGCGACGACGTCGAACTCGAGCCCGGCCTCGTCGGCCTGGACGGTCTCCTTGCGGCCGGAGATCTCGACGGTGACGGGCTTGTTGACCTTGGCGGCCAGCTCGGTGCGGAGCTTGTCGGCCGCCTGCGTCACGGTCAGGCCGCCGATGTCGATGCCCGCCACGCTGGTGCCGCGCAGCACCGCGCCCGACATCATCACGGCCGGCACCAGGTAGGCGAGCAACGCCAGCACCACCAGCAGGACGAGCACACCGGGCAGCACGCGGCGGCGCCGGGGCGGCTCGGGGTCCTCGAACGCCGACGACCGCTCAGGGCCGTCGGCCGCGCCTCCCACCGCGCCGAACGCCGCCGAGCGGGCGGACGACCCCGGCTTGCCCTGGCTGACCGGCCACGGCTGGGCGGGCGGCGTGACGGGCGGCAGCGCGCCGCCGCCGAGCCCGCCGGCGGTAGGGCCGCCCGGCGCGTCGGCCGCCGAAGGGCCCGCCGGAGCGGGGCCGGACGGCGGCTGGGCCGAGCCGTCCGGGCCGCCGAAGATGTCGCGGGAGACTCCGGGTGGCAGGCCCTCGATGCGCGGCCTCCGGCTCGTGGTGCCCGAGGAGGGTAACGGCACAGACGCGAAGGGATCGGTCGGTGATTGGATCGGCTTGGCGTTACCCACGCCTCAATCTCCTCCCGTTCCGCTGCCTGATTCTCAGGCAACAGTAAGGCACGCACATCCGTCTATGTCACGGAATCTGGCTACGGAAGTGTGTCAACCTATCCACCGGTAGCGATGCTCGGGACGGCCGGCGGTGCCATAGCGCGGCCGCAGCTCGGCCCGGCCCGTCACACACAGAAACTCCAGGTAGCGGCGGGCGCTGACCCTCGACAGACCGGCCAGTTCGGCGGCCTCGGCGGCCGACAGGTCGCGGCCCGCCTCGCGCAGCGTGTCGGCGACCAGCGAGCAGGTGGCCGGCGACAGTCCCTTGGGCAGCGCGGACGCCGGGCTGGGCGTCCCGAACAGCCGGTCGACCTCGTCCTGGCGCGCCTCGGGGCCGATCGCGGTGAGCTGCCTGCGGGTCTCGGCGTACTGCTGGAGCCGCTCGGCCAGGGCGGTCGCGGTGAACGGCTTGATCAGGTAGTTGACCGCGCCGCGGCGCATCGCCTCCCGCACCGTGGGCACGTCGCGGGCGGCGCTGATCACGAGCACGTCGACGTCGTCCAGCGCCTTGAGCACCTCCAGGCCCGACATGTCGGGAAGGTAGATGTCGAGCAGCACGAGGTCGGGCCGGTGCCGTGCGACCGCGGCGAGCGCGTCGGCCCCGCTGTGGGCGGTCGCGACCACCTCGAAGCCGGGGACGCGGGCGACGTAGCCGCCGTGGATGCGCGCCACCATGAAGTCGTCGTCCACGACGAGGACGCGGATCTCCGTCATCGCACGGCCGCCTCGACCGGCGGCGGCAGCAGGGCCGTGAACACCGCGCCGTCGTCGTTGCGCACCCGGACCCAGCCGCCCCGGCGCAGGCACGCCTGGCGGGTCAGGGCCAGTCCCAGACCGCGGGGCCCCGACTGGGCCGCCTTGGTCGTGAAGCCCTCCCTGAAGACCTCCTCCACCAGGTCGGGGGTGATGCCCGGCCCGGAGTCGCCCACGCGCACGCGCAGGCCGTCGGCGCCGGCCCGTACGGACACCTCGATCGTTCCGGCGGCGCCGTCGAGCGCGTCGATGGCGTTGGCGACCAGGTTGCCCACCACCAGCACGGCGTCCTGCGGGTCGCCGAGCACGCCGTCGGGCACGTCGCAGTCGTCGGCGAGCACCAGCCGGGCGCCGCGCTCGGCCGCCTCGGCGGACTTGGCCAGCAGCAGCGCGGCCAGCGTCGGGTCCTGCACCCGTTGGCGCAGATCGGCCGCGTAGGCGCCGACGGTGCCGCGGGTGATGAACCCGATGGCCGCCTCGTGCTCGCCCAGCTCCAGCAGACCGACGACCGTGTGCATGCGGTTGGCGAACTCGTGCGCCTGGGCGCGCAGCGCCTCGGTCGCGCTGCTGGTGTCGTCCAGCTCGCGCGCCAGCCGTACCAGCTCGGTGCGGTCGCGCAGCGTCACCACCCAGCCGCGGTGCTGGCCGCGCACGGAGACCGGCGTGCGGTTGAGCACCAGCACCCGGTCGCCGTGCAGGACGATCCGGTCCGCGCCGGGGTCGGCGCCCCCGAGCACGTCGCGCATCCGGTCGGAGACCGGCATCCGCGTCAGGTCCTCGCCGACTTCGCCGAGCAGCTCGCGGGCCGCGTCGTTGACGAGCGTCACCCTGCCGGTGAGGTCGAGGGCGAGCACGCCCTCCTTGACGCCGTGCAGCACCCCCTCGCGCTGCTCCAGCAACGCGGCGATCTCGCTCGGCTCCAGGCCGAAGGTCTGCCTGCGCACCCGTGCGGTGATCAGCGCCGCCGCCGCCAGCCCGGCCAGCAGCACCGCCAGCGCCGTCCACAGCAGCGGCGGCAGCGCGCCCGCGAGCTGGCCGACGACGGTGGCCTCCAGCACGCCCACCGAGACGAGACCGATGACGTCGCCGTACTCGTCGAAGACGGGCGCCTTGCCGCGGACCGTGGTGCCGATCGTGCCGGTCTCGGTGCCGACCCAGCTCCTGCCGGTGGTGAGGACCGACGTGCCGTCGGTGGACAGCTTGCGGCCGATCAGCGCGACGTTGGGGTGGGCGTAGCGCGTCTGCTCGCGGTTGGCGATGACGACGTAGTCGGCGCCGGTGGACTGCTGCACGCTCAGCGCGAGCGGCTGCAGCACCGTCTCCGGCCGGGGCGTGTCGAAGGCCGCGCGCACCTGCGGGAGCCCCGCGATCGACTGGGCGATGGCCAGCGCCCGCTGCTGGTGCAGCGAGTCGAGCTGGTCGCGGGTGCGAGTGGCCCACACGCCGGTGGTGCCGCCCACGGCGAGCAGCACGATCACCATCTGCAGCACGAACAGCTGGGTGCCGAGGGAGGCGTCACGAACCCGTCTCATCTGCCCCATGGAAACAGTCGCAGGTCACAGCGGGATCGCGACCAAAACGAACTAAACGACTACTATCAGAGAAAGCTCGACTCTGCCGGGGACGGACTTCACCATCCAGATTCCATAACGTGAATCCCCCCTTGGAGTGCACATGCGTCTGCGCATCCTCGCCGCGCTCGCGGCGATCTCACTGGCCGCGCTGACCGGCTGCGGCGAAAACACGACCAGCGGAGGCGGCGGTGGCACCGGCACGCTCCGCATCATGGCGCCGGCCTCGCCGGGCGGCGGCTGGGACCAGACGTCCCGGGTGGCCGAGCAGGCGCTCAAGGCCGCCGACCCGAACCGCAAGTACGAGGTCTACAACGTGCCCGGCGCCGGCGGCACCATCGGCCTCGCCCAGCTCGCGGGCGAGAAGGGCAACGGCAACCTGCTGATGACCATGGGCCTGGTCATGGTGGGCGCGATCGAGCAGAACAAGTCGAAGGTCACGCTCAGCGACACCACGCCCATCGCCAAGCTGACCGAGGAGTACGAGATCGTCGTGGTCCCGGCCGAGTCGCCGCTCAAGTCGCTGTCCGACCTGGTGACCACGTGGAAGGCCGACCCGGCGAAGGTGTCGGTCGCGGGCGGTTCGGCGGGCGGCACCGACCACATCGTGGCGGGCCTGATGGCCAAGGCCGCGGGCGTGGACCCCAAGCAGGTCAACTACATCGCCCACTCCGGCGGCGGGGAGGCGCTGAACGCGCTGCTCGGCAACAAGGTCACCATCGGCATCTCGGGCGTCGGTGAGTTCGCCGAGCACGTCAAGTCCGGCAAGCTGCGCGCCCTGGGCGTCACCTCGGGCCAGCGGCTGGCCGACCTCGACGCGCCCACGCTCAAGGAGGGCGGCCTGGACGTCGAGCTGGCCAACTGGCGTGGCTTCGTGGCCCCCGGCGGCCTCGACGACGCCGCCAAGAAGTCGCTGACCGACCTGGTCACCAAGATGCACGACACCCAGGTGTGGAAGGACGCGGTGGCCAAGAACGGCTGGATCGACTCGTTCCAGACCGGCCAGCAGTTCGCCGACTACCTCAACTCCGAGCAGGCACGGGTCAAGGGCATCATCGCCGAGATGGGCCTCGTGTCCTGATGTCGCCTGACACACCCGTACCGGAGGCTCCCGCCGCCGGCGCCGCGCCCGAAGGGGGGCGGCGCGGGTGGTGGCGGCCCGAACTGATCCTGGCGCTCGTCGTGCTGGGGCTGGGCGTGTTCGTCATCGTGGGCACCCTCGACGTGTCGGCGGCCGCCTCACAGCTCGGCATCGGACCGCGGTTCTTCCCGATCCTGGTGGGCGGCGCGATGATCGTCGTGGGCGTGTTCTACGTGGTGGACGTGCTGCGCGGCGGGCGGGGCGACCCGGAGGAGAGCGAGGACATCGACGGCGACATGCCCGCCGACTGGCGCAGCGTCGCCCTGGTGAGCGGGATCTTCCTGGCGTTCACCGCGGTGCTGAACACGGTCGGGTGGATCATCGGCGCGTCCCTGCTGTTCTTCGGGCTGTCGGTGGTCCTGGGCGCCGAGCACAGGGTGCGCGCCGCGGTGGTCGGCGTGGTCCTCGGGATCGTCACCTACCTGCTGTTCGTCAAGGGGCTGGGCGTCACCCTGCCGGGCGGCCCGCTGCAGGGGGTGATCTGACATGAGCTCGTTCCAGCTGCTGATGGAGGGTTTCGCGGCGGCGCTGACGCCGGTCAACCTCCTGTTCGCGCTGGTCGGCGTCACCCTCGGCACCCTCGTCGGCGTGCTGCCGGGCATCGGGCCGGCCATGACGGTGGCCCTGCTGCTGCCGATCACGT
Organism: Nonomuraea indica; assembly: GCF_002850745.1. Taxonomy (GTDB): domain Bacteria; phylum Actinomycetota; class Actinomycetes; order Streptosporangiales; family Streptosporangiaceae; genus Nonomuraea; species Nonomuraea indica. Next base: position 196,128 of record NZ_KZ559473.1, on the reverse strand, counting down.
TCACCGTGCCGCCCGCCAGCGCGTTCATCATGTTCGCCGGCATCTACTACGGCGGCATGTACGGCGGGTCGACGACGTCGATCCTGCTCAACACGCCCGGTGAGTCCTCCTCGATGATCACCGCGCTGGAGGGCAACAAGATGGCCCGGCGCGGGAGAGCGGCGCAGGCGCTGGCCACGGCGGCCATCGGCTCGTTCGTGGCCGGCACCATCGCCACGGCGCTGCTCGTCGTGGCCGCTCCGCTGGTGGTGGACTTCGCGATCGGCTTCGGCCCCGAGGACTACTTCGCGCTGGCCGTCCTGGCGTTCGTGGGCGTGTCGGCGGTGCTGTCGCGCTCGCTGGTGCGCGGGCTGGCCTCGCTGGGGCTCGGCCTGGTCATCGGGCTGATCGGGATCGACCAGCAGACCGGGCAGGCGCGGCTGACGCTGGGCGTCCCGCAGCTGCTCGACGGCATCGACGTGGTGATCGTCGCGGTGGGCCTGTTCGCGCTCGGCGAGGCGCTGTACGTGGCCTCGCGGCTGCGTCACGCGGCTCCCGAGGTGGTGCCCGTGGGCCGGGCCTGGATGGGCCGCTCCGACTGGGCGCGCTCGTGGAAGCCGTGGCTGCGCGGCACCGCGTTCGGCTTCCCCTTCGGCGCGCTGCCCGGCGGCGGCGCGGAGATCCCCACCTTCCTGTCGTACGCGACGGAGAAGAAGCTGGCGCGCGGCGTCTCCCGCGAGGAGTACGGCAAGGGCGCCATCGAGGGCGTCGCGGGGCCCGAGGCCGCCAACAACGCCTCGGCGGCGGGCACCCTCGTCCCGCTGCTCACGCTGGGCCTGCCCACCTCGGCGACGGCCGCGATCCTGCTGGCCGCCTTCCAGCAGTACGGGCTGCAGCCCGGCCCCCAGCTGTTCGACCACAACCCCGCGCTGGTGTGGGGCATGATCGCATCGCTGTTCATCGGCAACACGATGCTGCTGGTGCTGAACCTGCCCCTGGCGCCGCTCTGGGCGCGGGTGCTGCGCGTGCCCCGGCCCTACCTGTACGCCGGGATCATCCTGTTCGCCGCGCTGGGCGTCTACGCGCTCAACGGCACGGCGGTCGACCTGGTCGTGCTGTTCGTGCTCGGCCTGCTCGGGTTCGCGATGCGCCGCTTCGGGCTGCCCATCGCGCCTGCGGTGATCGGCATGATCCTGGGGCCGATGGCGGAGATCCAGCTCCGCCGGGCGCTGGCCATCGGGGCGGGCGACGTCACCGTCCTGGTGCGGAGCCCGATCGCCGCGGTGCTGCTCCTGCTGTCGCTCGGCGCGCTGCTCACCCCCGTGGTGCGCAAGCTGGCCGAGCGGCGGGAACTCGCACCGGCTCGCAAGGAATAACCCGCCGATTCCCGGGCACCAGGGACGTACTGCGCCAGGGGAGGCTGCTGGGATGCGCGAAGGCCCCGCCGGTCCGAGGACCGGCGGGGCCTTCCCGTGTGATGCTCCGGACTATTCGGAGACGCCGAGCTTCTCCAGGATCATGGCCCGGGCGCGGGCGGCGTCCGCCTTGCCACGGCTGGCCTTCATCACGCCGCCCACCAGGGCGCCGGCCGCCGCGATCTTGCCGGAGCGGACCTTGTCGGCCGCGTCGGCGTTGTCGGCGAGGACCTGGTCGACGATCGCCGACAGCTCACCCTCGTCGTTGACGATCTTGAGGCCGCGCCGCTCCACCACCTCGTCCGGCGAGCCCTCGCCGGCCAGCACGCCTTCGAGCACCTCGCGGGCCAGCTTGTCGTTGAGCGACCCGGACGCCACCAGCTCGGTGACCCGGGCGATCTGGGCGGGCGTGATGGGCAGCTCGGCCAGCGCGACGCCGGACTCGTTGGCGCGGCGCGCCAGCTCGCCCATCCACCACTTGCGCGCGTCGGCCGGCGGGGCGCCCGCCGCGACCGTCGCCTCGACCAGGTCGATCGCGTCGGCGTTGTGCATCGCCGCCATGTCCAGATCGGACAGGCCCCACTCGGCCTGCAGCCGCTTGCGCTTGACCGACGGCAGCTCCGGCAGGGCCGCCTTCAGCTCGGCGACCCATGCCGGGTCGGGCGCGATGGGCACCAGGTCGGGCTCGGGGAAGTAGCGGTAGTCCTGCGCCTCCTCCTTGGACCGGCCGGACGTGGTGGTGCCGGTGTCCTCGTGGAAGTGGCGGGTCTCCTGCACGATGCGGCCGCCGCCGGCGAGGATCGCCGCCTGCCGCTCGATCTCGCTGCGCACCGCGCGCTCGACGCTGCGCAGCGAGTTGACGTTCTTGGTCTCGGTGCGGGTGCCCCACTCCGAAGAGCCGCGCGGCATCAGCGACACGTTGACGTCGCAGCGCAGCGAGCCCTCCTCCATCCGCACGTCGGAGACGCCCAGCGAGCGCATGATCTCGCGCAGCTCGGTCACGTACGCCTTGGCCACCTCGGGCGCCAGCCGGTCGGTGCCGGGGATCGGCTTGGTGACGATCTCGACCAGCGGGATGCCGGCCCGGTTGTAGTCGACGATCGAGTAGTCGGCGCCGTGGATGCGGCCGGTCGCGCCGCCCATGTGGGTGGACTTGCCGGTGTCCTCCTCCAGGTGCACCCGCTCGATCTCGATGCGCACGCTCTTGCCGTCGACCTCGATGTCGATGTAGCCGTCGAAGCAGAGCGGCTCGTCGTACTGGGAGATCTGGTAGTTCTTCGGCATGTCCGGATAGAAGTAGTTCTTCCGGGCGAAGCGGCACCATTCGGCGATGGAGCAGTTGAGCGCCAGGCCGATGCGGATCGTCGACTCGATCGCCTGCGCGTTGGCCACCGGCAGTGCGCCGGGCAGCGCCAGGCAGGTCGGGCAGACGTGCGTGTTGGGCGGCGCGCCGAACGCCGCCGGGCAGCCGCAGAACATCTTGGACGCGGTGCCCAGCTCGACGTGCGTCTCCAGGCCGAGGACCGGCTCGAACCGGCTGAGCGCCTCGTCGTAGGCCATCTTCGTGGTCGTCCCGGTGTCGGTCACAGTGCCGGAGCCTCCTTCAGCAGCGGGCCGCCCCAGCGGCTCTCCAGGGCCTTCTCGACGGCCGCGCCGACCCGGTAGCAGCGGTCGTCGCCGAGCACCGGCGCCATGACCTGCAGGCCGACCGGCAGCCCGTCCTCGTCGGCCAGGCCGCACGGCACCGAGATGGCCGCGTTGCCCGCCAGGTTGGTCGGGATCGTGCACAGGTCGGCGAGGTACATCGCCATCGGGTCGTCGGCCCGCTCGCCGATCGGGAACGCCGTGGTCGGCGTCGTCGGGGAGACCAGCACGTCCACCTGCTGGAAGGCGGCCTCGAACTCGCGCGAGATGACCGTGCGCACCTTCTGGGCCTGGCCGTAGTAGGCGTCGTAGTAGCCGCTCGACAGCGCGTACGTGCCGAGCATGATGCGCCGCTTGACCTCGGGACCGAACCCGGCGGCCCGGGTCAGCGCCATGACCTCCTCGGCGCTGCGGGTGCCGTCGTCGCCGACGCGCAGGCCGTAGCGCATGGCGTCGAAGCGCGCCAGGTTGGACGAGCACTCCGACGGCGCGATCAGGTAGTAGGCGGGCAGCGCCGTCACGAAGGACGGGCACGACACCTCGACGACCTTCGCGCCGAGCGATTCCAGCAGCGCCACGGCCTCGTTGAAGCGGGCCAGCACGCCGGGCTGGTAGCCGTCGCCGCCGAACTCCTTGACGACGCCGATCCGCATGCCGGACACGTCGGCCTGGCGGGCAGCCTCCACCACGGAGGGCACCGGCGCGTCGATCGACGTCGAGTCGAGCGGGTCGTGCCCGGAGAACGCCTCGTGCAGCAGCGCCGCGTCGAGCACGTTGCGGGCGAACGGGCCCGGCGTGTCGAGCGAGCTGGCGAACGCGATCAGCCCGTAGCGGGACGAACCGCCGTAGGTCGGCTTCATGCCGACGATGCCGGTGACGGCGGCCGGCTGGCGGATCGAGCCGCCCGTGTCGGTGCCGGTGGACAGCGGCGCCTCGTACGCGGCCACGGCGGCGCTGGACCCGCCCGACGAACCGCCCGGAATCCGGTCGAGGTCCCACGGGTTGCGGGTCGGGCCGTAGGCGGAGTTCTCCGTGGAGGAGCCCATGGCGAACTCGTCGAGGTTGGTCTTGCCGAGGATCACCAGCCCGGCCTCGCGCAGCCTGCGCGTGACCGTCGCGTCGTACGGCGGGCGCCAGCCTTCGAGAATCCTGGACGCGGCCGTGGTCGGCATGTCGAGCGTGGTGAAGATGTCCTTGTGCGCGATCGGCACGCCGGCCAGCGGGCCGAGCCGCTCACCGGCCCGCAGCCGCTCGTCGACGGACCTGGCCTGCGCCAGCGTGACCTCGCGGTCCACGTGCAGGAACGCGTTGACCTTCGGCTCGACCTCGGCCATGCGGTCGAGGTGCGCCTCGGCGACCTCCACGGCCGACGCCTCGCCACCGGCGATCAGCGCGGCGAGCTCCGCGGCCGTCCTGTGGATCAGACTCATGCCTCCTCCCCCAGGATGCGCGGCACCCGGAAGCGGTCGTCCTCGACGGCGGGAGCGCCGGAGAGGGCCTGCTCAGGGGTGAGAGACTGTCGCACCTCGTCGGCACGGAAGACATTGGTCAGCGGGAGCGCGTGCGACGACGGCGGCACGTCCTCGGCGGCGACCTCGGCTACTTTCGCGACCGACTCGATGATGGCATCGAGCTGCGTGGCGTAGTGGTCGAGCTCGTCGTCCGTGAGCGCCAGCCTGGACAACCGGGCCAGGTGTGCGACCTCGTCGCGGGTTATGGCGGACATGAGTCGTTGAACCCGTTTCGTGGATGAAGTTTGGACACTCACATCCTAGGGGCGTCGGCCGAACGCCTCCGAACCCTTAACCACCTGGAAACACACCACAGACCGCCGTCACCCGTACAGCTCCCCCAACCCCACGGTCCGCACGTCCGGCTCCGAGGCAAGAGCACCGTCGAATCCCGCCCCGCTGTAACACGCCAGCACGGTGTCCCGCACGTCGTAGCCCTTCGCCCCGAGCACCTCCCTGGCCCGCCTGAGCCGCGCGCTGTGCCGCGGGCCCATCCTCCTGCCCCACTTCACCTCCCCCAGCGAGAGCACCCGCCGGGGCTCGCCGGGCATCGCGGGCGCGAAGACCACGACGTCCACCTCGATCTGCTCGCGACGCTCGGAATCGGTGACCACGCCGGCCCCGACCTCTCCCGGCAGTTCGCCGAACACGTCCTCGATCCGGGCGAACTGGCGGCACAACTCCTCGAAGTGCGGGCCCACCACCTGGTCATGGAAACGTCCCTGCGAGTCCGTCCAGACGGGCGCCGCCCGCCCGCTCTCCAGCAGCCCCCAACGAGGGCGCATCACGACTTGGTAGAACGTCACCAGCGGCTCGCGCACGCGGTAGACCGAACGGGACGGGCGAAAGACGTCGGGTTCCCGCCGAAGCAGGTGGCTGTCCTCCAGCACGTTGAGGTGATGGCCGATGTCGGCGGCTTTGCGTCCGATGTATCCGGCGATCCCGCCCCGGGTGCCGTTGCCGGAGGCGACGGCGGCCAGCACGGAGTGGTAGAGAGCCGAGTCCCGTACGTCCGACTCCTCCTCCAGGAGGTAGCGGGCCTCACGGAACAGCGGCGTCCCAGGGTCGAGGACGGTCCGCTGGACCCATGCGTCGAAGTCGTCGAGCCCCTGCGGCGTGTCACCGCCGACGAACCGCAGATAGGCGGGCGTGCCGCCGACAACCGCGTGGGTGCGCACCGCCAGCCGGGGGTCCGTGATCCGCCAGTAGTCCGCCGCCGTCCGGTGATCGAACGGGCGCACCACCAGCTCCAGCGACGCCCGCCCGCGCAGCGGCGCGCCCCCCGCCAGGAGGCGGCCCATCACCGACATCGCCGATCCGCACAGCAGCAGGGAGACGGGGGCATCCCGGGCGATCGCCCGGTCGATCTCCCGCTGGATGATCGACGGGAGCGCGGGTGACACCTTGCTCAGGTAGGGGAACTCGTCGATCACCATGAGGTCTCGGCGCTCGGCGCCGATGGCGAACGTCTGGCGGACGGCCTCGTCCCAACTGCCGAACCGGAACGGCGCGGGAGCGCCCACGTGCTCGGCGAGCGCGTCGGCGTAGAGGCTCAGCGACTCGGTCTCCGTGGCCTCCGTCGCCCCGAAGTAGAACCCGCCGGTCTCCCTGACCAGCGCCTCAACCAGGAACGTCTTGCCCTGGCGACGCCGTCCACTGACGACTCCGAGCTGAGGGTGGTGCCCCACTCCTGCGGCGAACCTGGCCAGGTGGCGCCACTCGAAGTCACGGGCGAAGACGCGGTCGGGCTTGGGGATCACAGGCCGTCCAAGATAGCGAAGTGTACTTCGACGAAGTGTACTTCGATCCTCAGGCCGTCTGGGTGACCTCGGGGTGGTAGGCGTACTCGACGTCGGCACCGGCGTGGCGCTCCTGCAGCCAGGCCGTGGCGTCGGCCGGGGGCATGGGGCGGCCGAACAGCCAGCCCTGGCCGAGGTCGCAGCCCATCTCGGCCAGCCGCAGGGCGACCTCGTCGGACTCGACGCCCTCGGCGACCGAGCGCAGGCCGAGAGAACGGACCAGGTCGACGATGGAGCGCACGATCCGGGCGTCGTCCTCCGACTCGGCCATCCGCCGGACGAACGACGCGTCGATCTTGACCTCGGAGACGGCCAGGCGCTGCAGCCGGATCAGCGACGAGTAGCCGGTGCCGAAGTCGTCCAGGGCGAGCGGCACCCCGAGCGCCGCCAGCGCCTTGATCGTCTCGTGGAGGTAGGCCTGGTCACCCATGAGGATGCGCTCGGTGACCTCCAGCTGGATCGCCGCCGGGGGCAGCTCGTACCGGGCCAGGCCCAGCTCCAGCTGCTCGGGCAGGGCCGAGCCGAGCAGGTCGCGGGCCGAGACGTTGACCGAGACCCGCACCCGCAGGCCCGTGCGCCACCAGTGGGCCGCCTGCTGCAGCGCGGCGTCGATGACGTACGCGGTGAGCTGGCGCATCAGGTAGGACTGCTCGGCCAGCGGGATGAACTCCGCCGGGGCGATCGGCCCGTACACCGGGTGGCGCCAGCGCAGCAGGGCCTCCACCCCGTGCACCGTGCCGTCGGTGAGGCAGACCTTGGGCTGGTAGTGCAGCGTCAGCTCGCCGTTGTCGACGGCGCGGCGCAGGTCGCCCAGCAGGTTGAGGCGTTCGGGAGAGTTGCGGTCCTTGTCGGGCTGGTAGAGCTCGACCCCGGTGCGTCCCTCCTTCGCGAGGTACATGGCCACGTCGGCGCGCTGGAGCAGCAGCTCGAAGTCGGGCGCGTGGTCGGGGTAGAGCGCGATGCCGACCGAGCCGTCGAGGTCGAACGTCATGCCCTCCAGGCGTACGGGCTCGGTGAGGGCGGCCCGCAGCCTGGCCGCCACCTCGCGGGCCGCGTGGGCGTCCCTGATGGACGGCAGCAGCACGGCGAACTCGTCACCGCCGAGCCGCGCCACGACGTCGCCGGGCCGCACGGAGTGGGTGAGCCGGTGCGCCACCATCTGCAGCAGCCGGTCGCCCACCGGATGGCCGAGCGTGTCGTTGACCTCCTTGAACCGGTCGAGGTCGAGCAGGAACAGGCCGACCCGCTCCTCCTGGCGGGCCTCCGCCAGCGCCTCCTCGGTGCTGACGATCAGCATCTTGCGGTTGGGCAGGCCGGTCAGCTCGTCATGCATCGCCTGGTGGTCGCGGCGCATGGACAGCGTGGCCGTGAAGTAGACGGCCGCCAGCGGAGCCACGGACAGCGGCACGAGTTCGGGGGCGCGGCTCATCGCGACCACGACCAGCGGCGCGAGTCCGAGCAGTCCGGCGTAGACGAGGCTCTGCGGGCCCAGCGACGCCCTGAGCACCCGGGTGATCGAGCGCCGCTCGTGCAGCGCCACCGCCCCGCACACCAGCATGGCCCGGACGGTGAAGTAGGCGACACCGGCCAGCACCATCGCCGGGAGGTCGCTCCCCGACGGCACCCACGGCGCCTCGGGGGCGGGCACGATCCCGAACACGCCGAGCACGGCGGCGGCCGAGGTCAACGCCAGCGTCGACTGGGCGGTGTTGAACAGCACCCGATGCCACGCCTTGCGGGTCACCACCCCGTTGAGCACGACGGCGACCGTCTGCATCAGCACCGCCACGGGCAGCCCCAGGTGCAGCAGCACGGCGAAGGTGAACATCGTCGAGGGGTAGGTGCCGCCCACCTGCGTGGCCGACGACACCATGACGGGGCGCAGCTCACCGAGGACGACCAGCACGGCCAGCACCCAGAACAGCGGCGTGCGCGCGAGCTCCGCCAGCGGGACCGGGTCGAGCCCGAGCATGGCCGCCACCAGCGCGGTGAAGCCGATCAGGGAGACTCCCGCGAGGTACGCCCACAGCGGCGTGCCGACGCGTGGTCCTGTGTCGCGGGTGTCGGTTGGGTCAGTCATCGGTAAACAGAACCCCCATCAGGTCACTATGGGAGGGTACGACCTTTACCCCACTTCGCGAAACCAACCGCGTACGTTCTGTGACTTCTCCTTTCGGACATATGCCCGGAAACAACACTGTGTAGACAGCATATCGACGCTCTGTGCCTACTGGGCGGGTTTTCGCCCCATTCGCTGCCCTCGCGGGGAAACTCGGCAAGCCCCGCCGAGGAGCCACGCCGGGCAGACACCGGCCTGCGGCGTACCGGACAGGGCGGGCACCGCCCCCGGCACGGTGTCACACCCTGCGTCCCGGACCTGTCGGGTTCACCCCGTGCCCAGCGTCTCGCCGACCCACAACGTCCCTCAGGCCCGCATCCGTCTCTCCGGCCCGCCCGTCTCTTCGGCCCGCATCCGTCTCTCCGGTCCGCATCCGTCCCGCTGGTCGTTCCGCTGGCCCCGCTCGTCCCGCTGGGCCACAAGGTTCCGCCCACCACGTCCCGCCGCCCGCAGTCCTCCGCAGGCGCACCGGACAGATCACCGACCGCGGCAGCGGACGGGCGACCTGCCACTGGGGGCGCCAGCAGCAGGCAGAACGACAGCGCCACGGCGCCCTCCGGGTGGCCCCGCGCTCCGCGCCGTGGAGGCGTTCTCGGGGACCGCCCGCCCTCACCCTTGCGGACTGGGACCGCAGTGCGCATCGGCGGACAGGGCCTTCGTCACACCTCGGCGTGGCTGACCCGGAAGACGTCGAGGTCGGACCCGGTGCGCTCCTCCCGATGCCGCTGACCGCGGACGGGGAGCGTGGTGACCTCGGCATGCCCGTCGTGTCCGGGGCTGCGCTCGACGTCGTACCCGTGGCCGCGACAGTAGCCGTTGGCGAGGATCAGCCGTGCGCGAGCGGGCGTGTAGGCACTGGCGTGCAGGGCCACGGTCACGCCCTGGCACCTCGGGCAGACGGCAGGCTGTTCGACAGTCATGAAAGGCCTTCCAGTGAGACACATGAGCGCTGACGGGACGGCGCCTGCCCGATAAACGCGATCACACACCCCACGCGCCGCTCGCCACCGAGCGAGGCCCGCTCCGCCGCACCCCCACCACGGCACGCACCAACTCACCCCTCAACACGGCCCACGCATCCGGCGAGCGCACCTCCCGCGCGGGACCACACCTGCTGCGCAACATCTCCATGCGGCCCGCACGCGCCGCCGTAGACGACGACGGCGTGCACGCCGGGGTCGGCGTCGAGCGTGCGGGCCGCAACGTCTCCACGCGCAACGTCTCCACGCGCAACGTCTCCACGCGCAACGTCTCCACGCGCAACGTCTCCACGCGCAGCGTCTCCACGCGCAACGTCTCCACGCGCAACGTCTCCACGCGCGGCCCTACCGCGCGCCGTGCTCACGCGCGGCGCCTGCCTGTGCGGTGGCGGCGTTCCGCGTGGTGGGACGGGACTCCTCCCGGACGGTCCGGCCCTGGGTGGGGGTGGTTACTCGGTCTCGGGGGCGACGGCGACCGCGGACGCCGCCTCCGGGCCGTCCTTGAGGAGAACCTCGAAGCCCTGCTCGTCGAGGATCGGGACCCCCAGACTGACCGCCTTGTCGTACTTGGACCCGGCGTTCTCCCCCACGATCACGAACGACGTCTTCTTCGACACCGATCCCGCGACCTTGCCGCCCCGGCTGGTGAGGGCCTCGGCCGCGCTGTCACGGGTGTAGCCGTCGAGGGTGCCGGTCACGACGAAGGTGAGGCCCTGGAGGGTCTGCGGCCCCTTCTCCGGGGCCGGCTCGTCCTCCATGCGAACCCCGGCCGCCCGCCAGCGCTCGATGATCTCGCGGTGCCAGTCGACCGCGAACCACTCACGGATGGTGGCGGCCATCCGGGGGCCGATGCCCTCGATGGCGGCCAGCTCCTCCTCCGAGGCGTTCATGATGGCGTCCATCGAGCGCATCTGGTCGGCGAGGACACGGGCGGTGGGCGGCCCGATGTGGCGGATGGACAGGGCGACGAGGACCTGCGCGAGCGGCCTCTGTTTGGCCTCCTCCAGCTCCTGGAGGAGCGTCAGCGCGTTCTGGCTCGGCTGGCCGTTGACGTTGGAGAAGAACGAGACGACCTTCTGCTCCCCCGTCCTGGGGTCGATCTTGGGCAGGCCGGTGTCCTTGTCGCGCACCACCGACCTGATGGGGATGAGCTGCTCCAGCGTGAGGTCGAACAGGTCGGCCTCGGTGCGCACGGCCGGCTGCTGCGGCGGGAGCGGCTGGGTGAGCGCGGTCGCCGCGACGTAGCCGAGGCCGGTGATGTCGAGGGCGGTGCGACGGGCGGCGAAGAAGATGCGCTCGCGGATCTGCGCCGGGCAGCCGCGGGCGTTGGGGCAGCGCAGGTCGGCGTCGCCCTCCTTCTCGTAGGCCAGCTCGGTGCCGCACTCGGGGCAGTGGGTGGGCATGACGAACTCCCGCTCGGAGCCGTCGCGCAGCGCCGTGACCGGGCCGACGATCTCGGGGATGACGTCGCCGGCCTTGCGCAGCACGACCGTGTCGCCGATCAGCACGCCCTTCTTGACGACGATCGCGGCGTTGTGCAGCGTGGCCCGCTCGACCGTGGACCCGGCGACCACGACGGGCTCCATCACCGCGAACGGCGTGACCCGGCCGGTGCGGCCCACGCCGACCTGGATGTCGAGCAGCTTGGTGTTGACCTCTTCGGGCGGGTATTTGTAGGCGATCGCCCAGCGCGGCGCCCGCGAGGTGGAGCCCAGCTCGCGCTGGGTGCGGAAGTCGTCGACCTTGACGACGACGCCGTCGATCTCGTAGGGCGGGTCGTGCCGGTGCACGCGGTAGTGCTCGATGAACGCGTTGACCTCGTCGAGGCCCTGGACCACCTGGTAGAGGTCGCTGACCGGCAGCCCGAACGCGCGCAGCCGGTCGTAGACCTCCGACTGGGCGCGCGGCGCCGTCGCGCCCTCCCACACGCCGACACCATGGACGATCATGCGCAGCGGGCGCTGGGCGGTGATGCGCGGGTCCTTCTGGCGCAGGGTGCCGGCGGCGGAGTTGCGCGGGTTGGCGAACGGGGGCTTGCCCTGCTCGACGAGTTGCTCGTTGAGCTTGGTGAAGTCGTCGACCGGGATGTAGACCTCGCCGCGCACCTCGACCAGGCTGGGCACGTCGTCGCCGTGCAACCGGTGCGGGACGCCCTTGATCGTGCGGACGTTGGCGGTGACGTCGTCGCCCGTGCGGCCGTCGCCCCGGGTGGCTCCGCGCTCCAGCTTGCCGTCACGGTAGACGAGGGCCACCGCCAGGCCGTCGATCTTGAGCTCGACGAGGTAGGGGCCGGGGTCGCCCTCGGCCAGCCGCTCGGCCCTGGCCTGCCAGGCGGCCATGTCGGCGGCGTCGAAGGCGTTGTCGAGGCTCTCCATGCGCGCGAGGTGCCGCACCTTGGCGAAGTCGCCCGAGACCGGCGCGCCGACCTTCTGCGTCGGCGAGTCGGGCGTCTGGAGCGACGGGTGCGCCTCCTCCAGGGCGAGCAGCTCCCTGAACCAGCCGTCGAACTCGGCGTCGCTGACCGTCGGCTGGTCGAGCACGTAGTAGCGCCAGCGCGCCTCCTCGACCAGCTCCGTCAGCTCCGCGTGCCGCTTCAGCGCGGCCACCGGCACGCCCCCGGCGCTTGGCTCGCTCACGCGAGTCCTCCTTCGCTCTCGCCGCGTTCCCGACCTGAGGAAACGCTATCGCCCGGCACCGACAAGAACGGCCCAGGTCATCCCCATCGGACCACCCGCGAACCGCCACGGGTTCCTCAACAGGACCGTCACAGACCCCTCGGCGAAACCGTCACAACCCCTAGACAAGACCCGCCAAAGCCCCCTCGGCAACACCTCGCCACAAGCCCGTCGGCAAACACTCCCCACGGCCCCTCAGGAGACCGCCACGGTCCCTGAGGAGACCGCCACGGCCCTTCAGGAGAGCGCCACGGTCCCGGAGGAGACCGCCACGGCCTCTCAGGAGAGCCCCACGGGCTCTCGGAGAGACCGCCACGGACCCTTCAGGGACCGCCGTCCCGGGTGGGTGCGGTCACCGCTCCCGCCTCTCGCCCTCCGGGTCCTCCCTGAGCACCTGGGCCGCCTTGCGGCAGGCGCCCAGCGCCGCCCTCGCGTACGCCGGCGACGCCCCCGCGAGCCCGCAGGCCGGGGTGAGCGCCACCTGGCGGGACAGCCGGTCGGGCGGGAAGCCCAGCCGCCGCCACAGCTCCAGCGCCGGCTTGGCGACCACGTCGGGGCCGGGCAGCCGGGTGTCGGTGCCCGGCACCACGCCGAGCAGCAGCGCCATGCCCGCCTCGACCGCCTCGCCCAGGGAGTCCTCGTCGCGCCGCCTGACGAGCGAGGCGTCCACCGACACGCCCCGCACACCGGCCCTGCGCAGCAGCGCGTACGGCACGGCGGGCGCGCAGCAGTGGACGACGGGGTCGGGGAAGGCGCGCAGCGACTCCTCCACCCGCCACTCCTCGACGGCGGCCAGCCGCCCGAACCCCGACGCGGTCGGCACCGTGCCCGCCAGCGCGCCCGGCAGGCCCGGCTCGTCGAGCTGGAGCACGACCTCGGTGACGCCGGGCAGCCGCCGCCGCACCTCCGCCACGTGGTCGGCGACGCCCTGCGCCAGGGAGGCGGTCAGGTCGCGCACCGCGCCGTGGTCGGACAGCATCTTGTCGCCGTGGCGCAGCTCGACCGCGCCCGCGAGCGTCCACGGCCCGCACACCTGCACCTTGAGCGGCCCCTCGTAGGCGTGCCCGGCCTCCTCCAGCCCGTCGAGGTCGCGCCTGAGATGGTCGACGGCCCTGCGGTGATCGCGGCCCGGGCGGTCGGTGAGCCGCCATCCCGACGGCTGCACCTCCACCGGCAGGTCCACCAGCAGCGCCGCCGTCCGGCCGACCATGTCGGCGCCCACGCCGCGCGCCGGCAGCTCGGGCAGGTACGGCAGGCCGGGCACCTCGCCGAAGACGACCCGCGCCGCCTCCAGATGATCCTTGCCGGGATGCGACCCGACCCCGGTGGCTTCCCACGTCAACATGGGACAAGCGTAGGCTCTCGGAGATGAGGCTCACCAAGTACGGTCACGCGTGCGTCCGGCTGGAGAAGGACGGCAAGGTCCTCGTCATCGACCCGGGCGCGTTCAGCGAGGCGGAGGCGCTCGACGGCGCCGACGCGGTGCTCGTCACGCACCAGCACTTCGACCATCTCGACGTCGAGCGCCTGAGGTCGGCCACGCCGGAGCTGGAGGTGTGGACCTGCGAGGGCGTCGCCGGGGAGCTGTCGGGCGTCCCGGCCAAGGTGCAGGTGGTGCGGCACGGCGACGACTTCACGGCGGCGGGGTTCGCGGTGCGGGTGTTCGGCGAGTGGCACGCGAAGAACCACCCTGACATGCCGATCGTCCAGAATGTCGGGTTCCTGCTCGACGAGGAGGTGTTCTACCCGGGTGACGCGCTGACGGTGCCCGACGTGGAGGTGCCGACGCTGCTGGTGCCGACCAACGCCCCATGGCTGAAGGGCATGGAGATGGTCGAGTATCTGCGCACCATCCGTCCGGCCCGCGCCTACTCGACGCACGACGGGTTGCTCAACGACGCCGGGTTGTCCATCGTGGACAGCTGGCTGAAGCACGAGTCGGACGAGCAGGGCGCCGACATGCGCAGGCTGGCCGCCGGCGAGTCGGTCACGCTGGGCTGAGACCCCAGCGCGCCAGGCGGCGCGCGTCGGGCGGCGTGCGTACCTAGCGGCGCGCGCGCCAGGCGGCGCGCGTCGGGCGGCGTGCGTCGGGCGGCGTGCGTACCAGGCGGCGTGCGTCGGGCGGCGTGCGTCGGGCGGCGTGCGTACCAGGCGGCGTGTGACTCAGGCGGCGTGTGCGATCGTGGCGGAGCCGATCACGGTGGCGCCCGAGTAGAGCACCGCCGCCTGGCCGGGGGCCACCCCGGTCGCGGGCCGGTCGAGCTCGATGCGCAGCCCGCCGTCCGACTCCTCGATGCGGCAGCCGTAGACCTCGCCGTGCGCGCGCAGCTGGACGGTCAGGTCGTCGAGGACGGACGGGCCGTTCCAGACGGGCGGCCCGCAGGTGATGGAGGTGACCTCCAGCGCGGCGCGCGGCCCGACCGTCACCGTGTTGGACACGGGCTCGATCGACAGCACGTAGCGCGGCCTGCCGTCGGCGGCCGGCCGGTCGATGCGCAGGCCCTTGCGCTGCCCCACCGTGAACCCGTGGGCCCCCTGGTGGCTGCCGACCACCTCGCCCGCCTGGTCGACGATCGGCCCCTCGGCCGAGCCGAGCCGCTCGGCCAGGAAGCCGCGCGTGTCGCCGTCGGCGATGAAGCAGATGTCGTGGCTGTCGGGCTTGTCGGCCACGGTCAGGCCGCGCCGGGCCGCCTCCTCGCGCACCTGCGCCTTGGTGGAGTCGCCCAGCGGGAACATGGCGTGGCCGAGCTGCTCGCGGGTGAGCACGCCGAGCACGTAGGACTGGTCCTTGCCCGCGTCGACGCTGCGCGACAGCACACCGTCGACGAGCCGGGCGTGGTGGCCGGTCGCCACGGCGTCGAACCCGAGCGCGAGCGCCCGGTCGAGCACCGCCGCGAACTTGATCTTCTCGTTGCACCGCAGGCACGGGTTGGGCGTGCGGCCCGCGGCGTACTCGGCGACGAAGTCCTCGATCACGTCGCGCTGGAAGCGCTCGGCCATGTCCCAGATGTAGAACGGGATGCCGATCACGTCGGCGGCGCGGCGGGCGTCGCGTGAGTCCTCGACCGTGCAGCAGCCCCGGGCTCCCGTGCGGTGGGATTGGGGGTTGGCCGACAGGGCGAGATGCACACCGGTGACGTCGTGACCGGCCTCGGCGATGCGAGCAGCGGCCACGGCTGAGTCGACGCCGCCCGACATGGCGGCAAGCACACGCAGTCCCATGACCGTTCCAGAGTACTGTCCGATGGAGGGTGCGCTTCGCGCGGTGCCCGGGCACGCTCCACCCCGCTCTTCTGGAAGGATGCACGGCTATGCGACTGTTCGGCCGCAAGGGCGACGTGGAAGACGACGGCATCGCCACGTTCTGGGCGTGGTGGGAGGGCGCGAGGCCCCGGATCGACGCCCTGGTGGCGGCGGACGACACCGCGGGGCTGGCCGCCGAGCTGGGCCCGGCCGTGCGGGCCGTCCACCCGGATCTGGTCTGGGAGCTGGCTCCGGGCAGGGAGGCGGCGCACGCGCTGGTCGTGACGGCCGCGGGCGACGCCGAGCTGCGCCCGCTGGCGCACCGCTGGGCCCGGGCGGCGCCCACGGGCGACCTGCTGTGGGAGTTCCATCCGTCCCGTCAGGCCAACGCCCGGGCGCAGGAGCTGACGGTCGAGGCGGGCGGTGTCGAGGTGCCGGTGGGCAAGCTCGTGCTCGGGCTGCGCGCCCCGCTCGGCGCCACCCGGGTGGACGTGGCCGCCTACCACCCCGTCTTCGGCGAGCTGGGCGAGGACGACCGGATGGAGGCGGCGCTGCTCGCGCTCGACCGGGTGCTGGGCGAGGACGAGGTGGCCCGCTGGGTGGGCGAGATCAGGACGGTGACGCACGAGCCGATCGACGGCGTGGCGGCCGTGCACCTGCCCGCCGTGGTCGCCGACCTGGCCTCCGGCTACACGGAGGAGCAGTGGGCGCTGCTGGAGGGGCAGACGGCCTCGGGCGCGCCGCTGGTGGCGACGGTCAGGCATCCGCTGCGGCCGGTCGACTTCCCGCTGTTCGAGCAGCATGTCATGGTGACGTTGCCGTACGCCCACCGCGACGACGACGGCCTGCCCGCCGGGGAGTCGGTGGAGGCGCTGGGCGCGTTCGACGAGCGGCTGGCGGGACTGCTGGCCGAGCCGGCCGCCGCGGCCGTGCTCGCCGTGCACCTGAGCGCCGAGGGCCATCGGATCGTGCACGTGTACGCCGACCCGGACGGTGACGCCGCCGAGCGGCTGCGCGAGCTGGCGGCGGGCTGGCGGGAGGGCCGGGCGCGCGTCGACGTGGCAGCTGACCCGGCGTGGAGCGCGGTCGTCCCGTTCGTCAGCTGACCCGGCGCGCGGACGCGGCTCAGCTCAGGCCGGCGCGGCGGGCCCGCTCGACGGCGGCGGGCAGCACCTCGATCAGGCGGTCGACGTCGTCACGGGTCGAGGTGTGGCCGAGCGTGAACCTCAGCGACCCCCTGGCCGCCGCCGGCTCGGCGCCCATGGCGAGCAGCACGTGGGACGGCTGTGCCACGCCGGCCGAACAGGCCGACCCGGTCGAGCACTCCACGCCCTTGGCGTCGAGCAGCATGAGCAGCGCGTCGCCCTCGCAGCCGGGGAAGGAGAAGTGGGCGTTGCCGGGCAGCCGGTGGTCGGGGTCGCCGTTGAGCACCACGTCGGGCACCGCCTGCCGGACGCGTTCGATGAGCTCGTCGCGCAGCTCGGTCAGGCGGCGGCGCTGCTCCTGCTGCTCCTTGACGGCGGTGCGGACCGCGGCGGCGAAGCCGGCGATGGCGGGCGCGTCGAGCGTGCCGGAGCGGACGTCGCGCTCCTGCCCGCCGCCGTGCAGCACCGAGACCGGGGTCAGCCCCCTGGCCAGCAGCAGCGCTCCGACGCCCATCGGGCCGCCGATCTTGTGGCCGGTGACGGCGAGCGCGTCGGCGCCGGAGTCGGCGAACGACACCGGGAGCTGCCCGACCGCCTGCACCGCGTCGGTGTGGAACGGGATGCCGTGGTCGTGGGCGATGGCCGCGAGCACGTGGACGGGCTGGATGGTGCCGACCTCGTTGTTGGCCCACATGACGCTGACCAGGGCGACGTCGTCGGGGTCGGCGGCGATGGCGGCGCGCAGCGTGTCGGGGTGGACGCGCCCGGTCGCGTCGACCGGCAGGAGCTCGACCTTCGCGCCCTGGCTGTCGGCCAGCCACTGGGCGGGGTCGAGGGCGGCGTGGTGCTCGGCCGCGCTCATCAGGATGCGCCTGCGCGGGGCGCGCGCCCAGTAGAGTCCTTTGACCGCGAGGTTGTCGGCCTCGGTGCCGCCGGAGGTGAAGACCACCTCGCTGGGCCGCGCGCCGAGCGCGTCGGCGACGGTCTCGCGCGCCTCCTCCACGACCCTGCGCACCCGCCGGCCCGCCGCGTGCAGCGACGAGGCGTTGCCGACCCTGCCCAGTTGCTCCGTCATGGCCTCGATCGCCTCGGGCAGCATGGGCGTGGTCGCCGCGTGGTCGAGATAGGCGGGCGGTCTGCTCACCCGGTAAGGGTATCTCGTTTGCCACTGTACCGTCCGGACGGTATAGTGGCGGGCATGAGAAGGGACGAGTTGCTGGACGCCGCGGAGGAGCTGCTCTGCGACCAGGGCTCCGCCGCGCTCACCCTCTCCGCCGTCGCCGACCGGGCAGGCGTGAGCAAGGGCGGCCTTCTCTACCATTTCAACAGCAAGGAATCCCTGATCAAGGGCATGGTCGAGCGGCTCATCGCCGACTTCGACCAGCTCCTCGTCGACCAGCCGGGCCAGACCTACACCGAGCGCTACCTCAAGGCCACGCTGGCCGCGGTCCGCACGGGCCGGCTGCGACGCTGGGCCGTGGTCACCGGCGCCTCGGGAAACCTCTATCTGCTGGCCCCGCTGCGCGAGGCCATGACGCGCTGGCACCGCGAGGAGCTGGCCGACGAGCCCGACCCCACGGCGGCCCAGATCGTCCGGCTCGCCTGTGAGGGCCTGTGGGACGTGGCGAGCCACGACGCCGGGCTCAACACCGAGGCCGACCTGGTGGCCCTGGAGGCCCGACTGATGGCGCTGCTGAAACCGGAGGCCATGCCGTAAGGCCGCGGGCGGGCCCACGTCGCGCCCGTGACCGCGCGGCCTGCCGACA
The DNA here is from genome assembly GCF_002850745.1 of Nonomuraea indica. Taxonomy (GTDB): domain Bacteria; phylum Actinomycetota; class Actinomycetes; order Streptosporangiales; family Streptosporangiaceae; genus Nonomuraea; species Nonomuraea indica. Next base: position 177,852 of record NZ_KZ559473.1, on the reverse strand, counting down.
GGCCCGCCTCCGGCGACCGGCCGCGGCCTCCCCCAGGGAGCGCCCGCGGTGGCCGGCGCCGCGTTCCCCCGCCCCCGCGAGGGGCTTTCCACCATCGGGACGTCCGTCCCCGCGCCCTACCCCCCGCCGCCGAGCCCGCGCCCACGCGCGGGCCGCCGCCCCCTGCCCCGCCGGCTGCCGCGCAGCCGTCCCGGGGCCCGCCCGGCGGGCGCGCGCACCGAACACCCCTGTCTGAAGACTTGCGAGAGGTACGAACGATGACGCAGGACCTGCGGACCGCCCGCTACGGCGCGGTCCTCACCTTTGTGGTGGCCGGCCTGATGGTGGGCACGATGACCGTGCGCATCCCGGCCCTGACCGACAAGCTCGGCCTGTCGGAGTCCGCCGTCGGGACCATCCTGCTGATCTGGGGTCTCGGCGCGCTGGTCACCATGCAGTCCATGCGCCGCGTCATGGCCCGTACGGGCAGCAAGACCCTGCTGCGCGTCGGCGGCCCGGCGACGGCGCTCGGCCTGGTCGGCGTGGCCTTCGCGCCCAACCTGCCGCTGCTGCTGGCGGCCGCGGCGTTCTTCGGCATGGCGTTCGGCGTGGTGGACATCGCGATGAACGCCCAGGGCTCCACGGTGGAGCGCGCCTACGGCCGGCCGCTGCTGAACGGCATGCACGCGGGCTGGTGCGTCGGCGCCATCGCCGCCGGCGGGCTGGGCAGCCTGTCCATCGCCCTCGGCCTGTCGTTCACCGCCAACGTCGCCCTCGTCGGCCTCGTCTCGCTGCCGCTCATGGTCGTCATCGGCCGCGCCTACCTGCCGGAGGCCCCCTCGGCCACGCGGGGCGGGACGACGGCCCGCCGGCGCATGCCGCCGATCGTCTACCTGCTGGGCGCGCTGATGTTCTTCGCGTTCATGGTCGAGGGTACGGTCGCCGACTGGAACGGGCTGTTCATGCGCGACTCCCTGGGCGCTCCCGAGGCGCTCGCGGCACTCGGCTACCCGGTGTTCGAGGCGGGCATGCTGATCGCCAGGCTCTCCGGTGACCGGCTGCGTTCCCGCTTCGGCGTGCGCGGCATGCTGACCGTGTCCGGGCTGGCCACGGCCGGGTTCTTCGGCGTCGTGCTGGCGGCTCCGGCACCGCTGGTGGCGCTGTCCGCGATGTTCTTCGTCGGGCTCGGCGTGGCGACGATCTCGCCGATGACGCTGTCGCTCGCCGGCACCGCCACCGACAACCCCGGCCCGGCCATCGCCCAGGCGGGCGCCATGGGCTACGCCGGTCTGCTGCTGGGCCCCGTGGTGATCGGCTACCTGTCGGACGCCACGTCGCTGCGCGCCGCGCTCGGCATCGCCGTCGTGCTGGGGCTGCTGATCGCCGTGGCGGCCCGGTTCCTGCCGCGCGAGGAGCCCGCCCGGATCACCGTCCTGCCGCCCGCCGAGCGCGAGCCCGCCCACGCGGCCGCCTGACGGCGGCCGGACGGGCGGCCGGACCCTGACAAATGTCACGGCTCGGCTCCGCGCACGTCCCGGCCGGTTGCTGAGATCCGCGACTGCCGGGCACGGGGCGCGCACCGGCACAGTGAGGGGCGTGAACACGACAGCGATCGAGGTGCGGGACCTGCACCAGCGCTACGAGGACTTCGAGGCGGTCCGCGGCGTCAGCTTCGAGGTCGCCCGCGGCGAGTTGTACGCCCTGCTCGGCACGAACGGCGCGGGCAAGACCACCACGCTCGACGTGCTGGAGGGCTTCCGCGCGCCGACCAAGGGACAGGTGCGCGTGCTCGGCCACGACCCGCTGGCCGAGCGGGCCGCGGTCCGCCGGCGGATGGGCCTCGTCCTGCAGGAGGCCGGCTTCTACAAGGACCTGACCGTCGCCGAGACCGTGGACGCCTGGCGCCGCTGGACCCCGGGGGCCATGGACCGCCGCGCCGTGCTCGACCGGGTCGGGCTGACGCACCGCGAGCAGGTCCGCGTCGGACAGCTGTCCGGCGGCGAGAAGCGGCGCCTGGACCTGGCCCTGGCCGTCCTCGGCCGGCCCGAGGTGCTCTTCCTCGACGAGCCGACCACCGGCCTGGACCCGGAGGCGCGCCGCAACGTGTGGGCCCTGGTGCGCGAGATGGTGGCCGAAGGCGTCACCGTCCTGCTCACCACCCACTACCTCGACGAGGCCGAGCAGCTCGCGCGGCGCCTGGCCATCATGCACGCCGGGCGGATCGTCACGGAGGGCACGCTCGGTGCCGTCCTCGCCGGCCGGGGCACCCGCATCGCGTTCCGGCTGCCGGGCGTGCGGCCGGGCGAGCTGCCCTACGCCTCCGGGCCGACGCGACGTTCGGTCCGGGCGGACGGCGAGGCGTACACGGTCGAGACGGACCGGCCGCAGGAGGACCTGCGGGTGCTGCTCACCTGGGCGCACCAGCGCGGGCTGGAGCTGGCCGGCCTGGAGGTGCGCAGGCCGTCGCTGGAGGAGATCTTCCTGGAGGTCGCGGAGACGGAGAAGGTGGCGGCATGAACGGGTTCGCGAGCTGGGCGTCGATGGTGTGGGCACAGGCACGCCTCAACCAGACGGTGCTGCTGCGCCAGCGCGGGCTGGCCTTCAGCGTGCTGCTGCTGCCGCTGTTCATGGCGTTCGCGTACACGAGCGGCGACGCGCAGGGCGGCGCCACGGTGAGCGGGGTGCCGATGACGGTGTTCGCCGCCGTGGGCGCCATCGCGGTGGTCTTCCCGTTCTCGTACATGACGATCACCACGGGCATCGTGGTGCGGCGGGAGGAGCGCGTGTACAAGCGGCTGCGCGGCAGCGCGCTGCCCACCAGCGCCATCTTCGCGGGTGACATCCTGCACGCGACGCTCGTCGGAGCGGTGCAGGGCGGGGTGATCCTGGCCTACGTGATCGCGGTGGTGGGGGCGCCGGTGCCGCGCAACATCCCCCTCATGCTGCTGGCCTTCGTGCTGGGGGCGGCGGTGTTCGCCGCGCTGGCGATCGGCACGTCCGGGCTGATCCCGAACTACGAGGTGGCGCAGCTCGTGGCGCTGCCGGTGCTGCTGGTCTGCATGTTCGGCTCGGGCATGATGCTGCCGCTGTCGGAGCTGCCCGAGTGGGGGCAGCGCGTGGCCGAACGGCTGCCGCTGACCCCCGTCGTGACCATGATGCGCACCGCCTTCCTCGGCCGCGACTTCGGCCGGGACGGCGCCCCGGAGGTGGGGTTCCTGGAGGCGTTCCAGTCGTCGGCCGCGGGCCTCGGCGTCGCCCTGCTGTGGATCGGCGTGAGCCTGTGGTGCACCCGCCGCTACTTCCGATGGGACCCGCGCCGGGCATGACCGTAACCTGGGGGCCGATGAAGGCGCGCGTGGTCAGCACCAGGGTCATCGCCGGGGTGGCGGTGGCCCTGTTCGCCGGGTCCATGGCGGGGGTGCTCGCCATGCCCGCCGTCGGCGTGGCGATGGAGACGGGGTCGGGGTGGACCGTCACGGTGGTGGCCGGGTCCTTCGGCATCCTCCTGACCGTCTGCTACGCGCGGGTCCTGTGGGCGGCGTTCCTGCGCCGGCTGACCTGGCGGCACCATCTGGACCTGGCCGTGGTGGCCGTCATCTCCTACGGCGTCCCGCTGTTCGCCGGGGCGAGCTGGTTCGGCCTGCCGATGGCCTTCATCTCGGCGGCCTCGGTCGTCTTCGCCCGCGCCGCCGTCACCTGGGCCGTCACGCTCGCGGCGGCCGTCGCCGCGACGCTGGTGATGCTCGCCTCCGGGATGCCGCTGCCGCTCGCCCTGCTGGTCGGCGCCGTCGCGATGCCCTTCATGGCTCCGACGACGTACGGCGTGGCCTGGCTGTGCCACGTGGTGGACGACCTGCGGGAGGCCCGGGCCGAGCTGGCCCGGCGCGCCGTGGACGAGGAACGGCTGCGTTTCGCCCGCGACCTGCACGACACCCTCGGCCACACGCTGCACGCCATCGCGTTGCGGGCCGAGCTGGGTGAGCGGCTGGTCCGTACGACTCCCGACGCGGCGCGCGCCGAGCTGGCCGAGATCCAGCGGATCTCCCGCACGGCCGTCCACGAGGTGCGCGAGGTCGTCCGCGGTTACCGCGCGATGTCGCTCGACACGGAGCTGGACGGCGTCGCCGCCGTGCTGGGCGCGGCCGGCATCCGCTGCGACCGGCCCGCGCTGCCCGAGGACCTGCCCGGCCACGTGCACGTGCCGCTCGGCTGGGTCGCCCGCGAGGCCGTCACGAACGTCCTGCGCCACAGCACCGCGAGCTGGTGCGAGGTCAGCGTGTACATCGAGGAGGACCGCGTGATCCTGGAGATGGTCAACGACGGCGGGCCCGGCGGCGCCAAGGTGGTGCGCGGCAACGGGCTGACCGGTCTGGCCGAACGGATGTCGGAGGCGGGCGGCTCGCTGACCACCGAGGCGGGCGGCGGCACGTTCCGCCTCAGCGCCGCCGTGCCGCTGGCCGGGGCGGCCGCGTGATCAGGCTGCTGCTCGCGGAGGACCACCACCTGGTGCGCGGCGCGTTCGCCGCGCTGCTCGGCACCGAGCCGGGCATCGAGGTCGTGGCCGAGACCGGCCGCGGCGACGAGGCCGTCCGCCTCGCCGTCGAGCTGCGGCCGGACGTGGCCATGCTGGACATCGACATGCCCGGTCTCGACGGGCTGGCCGCCGCCGAACGGATCGCGGAGACCGTGCCGAGCTGCCGGGTGGTGATCGTGACCGGGTACGGCCGGCCCGGCTACCTGCGCCGGGCGATGGCGGCGGGCGTGCGCGGCTTCGTCGGCAAGGACAACCCGGCGGCCACCCTCGCCCAGGTGATCAGGCAGATCCACGGAGGCGGCCGCTACATCGACCCGGAGCTGGCGGCTGACGCCCTGTCCATGCGGGAGTGCCCGCTGACGCCGCGCGAGCTCGACACCCTCCGCGCGGCCGCGTCGGGCGCGCCGGTCTCGCGCATCGCCCGCGAGCTGCGCCTGTCGGAGGGCACGGTGCGCAACTACCTGTCGTCGGCGGTGACGAAGCTCGCGGTCGAGAACCGCCACACCGCCGTCCGCCGCGCCCGCGACATGGGCTGGCTCTGATTTCCCGGAGCCGTCAGCCGAGCAGGTTGTACGAGGCCGCCACGGCCAGGTAGGCCACCGCGGCGAGGGCGACACCCGTGTGGTGGACCCGCCCGGCCAGGCTCCACCACCGCCGGCGCCAGGCCAGCGCGGTGGCGGCCAGGGTCGCGCAGGTCGTCACGGCGGCCAGCACGGGCAGCGTGTGAACGGCCGTCAGGAGGGGCGAGCCTCCGAGGAAGAACGCCGTCAGGTTGCTCTGGTCGGCGAACGTCGCGACGACGGTGCCCGCGGACGCCACGGCGAGCACCGCCGTGGCCCAGCCGGGAAGCGCGGCGAGCCGGGGTGCCTTCACGGTCCGGCCGCGTACGCGCCTGACCGCGGACGCCACCGGCCAGCCCAGCGCGGACAGCAGCAGCACGGCGAGGGCGCCGCCGAGCAGGCCGAGCTGCACGGGCGGTGACTGGTGCCAGGAGAGCCGTTCCAGCGGGCCGATCGGGTTCTCGCCGGCGAGCAGCCCGTCTTCGCCGAAGGAGAGCCGGCGGTAGCCGCCCTTCTCCTGGAACAGGCCGGGCGAGACCTGCGTCCAGTGCCGCGTCTCGGGGGTCCCGTGCGTGACCGCTCCCGTGGTGGTGAGGGTTCCGCCACCGCCGGCCGACACGGTGACGGCTCCGGTGAGCCCGGCGAGCCGGCCGAGGTCGTCGGTGTCGGCCGCCTGGGCCGGACGGTAGTTCCCGGCATACCTGGCCGGATCGGGCAGCGGCCCGGACGGCGTGGCGGCGGGCGGTGCGGCGGGGGCGAAGCGGTCGGCGAAGGCGTTGACGAGCTTCCAGACGGATTCGGGGCCGCCGACGCCGCTGCCGTTGTAGGAGGCGTAGATCCCGATGCCCCGGTCCGGCACCAGTGCCAGGATCGCGAAGTAGCCGGGGATGTTGCCCCGGTGCACCACCAGACGCCGGCCGTTGCGGCTGTACTCCTGGAAGCCGTACCCCATGCCGGGGGTGCCCTCGGCGTTGCCGAACCGCCGGCCCTGCATCAGCCGGACGCTCTCCGGCCGCAGGATCGGGCCGCCGCCGGTCAGGTGGGCCCGCATGAACGCGGCCATGTCGGTCGCGGTGGACCGGAAGCCCGCGCCGTGCGGTGGCATGTGCCCGTACAGCGCGCCCGTGACCGGGACCTGGCGGTCGCCCGCCAGGCGGTGTCCCGGCGCGAGCGCGGCGGCGATGTGCCGCGGCTCCGGCTGGGCCACGGAGCTGTGCGACATCCCCAGCGGCCGGAAGACGTGCTCGGCCACGTAGCGGTGGAAGGGCATCCCGGAGCGCAGTTCCACGAGGTGCCCGGCGAGCCCCATGCCGTAGTTGGAGTACACCGCCCGCGTGCCGGGCGGGCGGATGCGCCGGGGCTGGTGGCCGGCGAGGTACTCGCCCAGCGGGAGCGCCTGCTCGGGGCTCGCCGCCCCGGTGCCGTAGTCGCCGGCGGCGAAGCCGGCCGTGTGGGTGAGCAGGTGGGCGGTGGTGACCGGCCGGCCGGGATAGGCGTCGGCCACCTTGAAGTCGGTGAGGTAGTCGTTGACGTCGGCGTCGAGGTCGATCCTGCCGCGCTCGACGAGCTGCATCACCGCGGTGGCGGTGACCAGCTTGACGACGGACGCGGGGGCGAACACGGTCCGCTCGGCGCTGACGGGCCGGCCCGACTTCACGTCGGCCACCCCGTATCCCCGGGCGACCACGTGGCCGTCGTCGGTGACCACCGCGGCCGCGGCGCCGGGGATGCGGAGCTCGGCCAGCTGGGCGGTCACGTGCTCGTCGAGGAACGCCCGCGCCGCCTCCGCCGTGACAGGCTCGGGAGCAGGGGCGGTCGCGGTGAGGGTGGGGGTGACGGTGGCCGCCGATGCCGCCGAGGCGGGCGGCCACAGCGCCAGCGCGGCGAGCAGGCCGGCGAGCGCGCGCCGGCCGGACGATTTGCGTGCGAGCAGCATGAGCTGCTCTCCTTTCCCTTGGAGGCACGTACGCGTAGAAGGCACGCCGTCGAGGCGTGGACGTGCGGTTTCCGTCGCTCCGGGGGCGAGTTGCCGCTCGCTCCCGGGGCTCTTTCTTCTTCGTCAGCCGACGCTGCGCAGCAGTCGTTCCACCGCCGCGACGCGTTCGGCCAGGTCGGCGATGCGGGCGTGGGCCTCCTCCTGCCGCTGGGCGGCCCGCTCGGCCAGCTCGCGGTATCCGGCCAGCTCCGCGGCCAGAGCTTCGGCGCGCCGCCGCTCGAACCGGAAGTACAGGGCCACGCAGGCCGCGATGCCTCCCGCCATGATCAGGATGATCACGATCGGGAGCACGATCGACTTGATGTCAGTCATGACGGGTCTCCTGCTGGTCCGCGCGGAGGGCCGCGAGGACGGTGTCGGGGGTCAGGGTGAGGTGGAACGGCGCCAGCTCGAAGTACTTCAGTGCTTTGCCGTCGGGCGACAGCTCAAGCCGGCCGTGGACCAGCTCCGCCTTCTCCAGCCGTTCGAGATGCATGTAGAGCAGCGGGCGCGACACGCCGAGCCGCCGAGCCAGCTCGCTGACGTGCACCTGGCCCGCGGCCAGCTCGGCGATGACCCGCAGCCGGATCGGGTGACCGATCGCGGCGAGCACGGCGAGCAACTCTTCGCTGGTCAGGACCTCATCCTCACATCCGTCTTCCACCTGTAAGTTGAATATTACAGGTGGAAGCCGTAGATGCAAAAAAGAGGGCGCCGCACAGACGTGCGGCGCCCTCTTCCTCCCGTGCGGGAGGCTACTTGCGCTTGTTGATCTCCTCGGTGAGCTGCGGGACGACCTGGTTGAGGTCACCCACGACGCCGTAGTCGGCGAGCTCGAAGATCGGCGCCTCCGGGTCCTTGTTGATCGCGACGATGTTCTTCGCGGTCTGCATGCCGGCCCGGTGCTGGATGGCGCCGGAGATGCCCGCCGCGATGTAGAGCTGCGGCGACACCGTCTTGCCCGTCTGGCCCACCTGGAACTGGTGGGGGTACCACTGGGCGTCGGTGGCGGCGCGGGAGGCGCCCACGGCGCCGCCCAGCGAGTCGGCCAGCGCCTCGATGATGGCGAAGTTCTCGGCCGAGCCGACGCCGCGGCCACCGGAGACCACGATCGCGGCCTCGGTCAGCTCGGGGCGGGCGCCCTTCTCCTGCTTGACGCGCTCGACGATCCTTGCGGCCCTGGCGCCGTCGCTCAGGGAGACGGTCACCTCCTCCTCCGCGCCGGCCCCGGCGGCGGCCTCGGGGGCCGTCGAGTTGGGCCGTACGGCGACGATGGGCGTGCCACGGCGCACCCGCGACTGGACGTTGACGCCGCCACCGAAGATCGACTGGTCGGCCACGAAGCCCTCGCGCAGTCCGACGGCGTCGGTGATGACACCGGAGTCGGTCTTGACCGCGAGACGGCCGGCGACCTCCTTGCCCTCGGCCGTGGCGACCACGAGCACCGCGGCCGGCGACTTGTCGGCGACGAGCTGGGCGAGCAGCTCCGCCTTGGGCGCGACCACGTGGTCGACCACGTCGCCGGAGCCGGCGACGTAGATCTTGTCGGCGCCGTACTCGGCCAGCCTGGCCTTGGCGTCGGCGGTGATGCCCGGGCCGGCCCAGACGGCGGCGGGCGAGCCGAGCGAGCGGGCCAGGGTCAGCAGCTCCAGCGTGACCTTCTTGACCTCGCCGTCGACGTGCTCGACGAGAACGAGAATCTCCGACATATCAGTAAAACCCCCGTTCTCAGATGAACTTCTTGGAGGCGAGGAACTCGGCGACCTTCGCGCCGCCGTCGCCCTCGTCCTTGACGATGGTGCCGACCGCGCGCGGCGGGGCCGGGGCGAACTCGACGACCTCGGACCAGGCCGCGCCGAGGCCCACCTGGTCGGCCGCGATCTCGGCGTCGGCGATGCCCAGCGTCTCGACCGGCTTCTTCTTGGCCGCCATGATGCCCTTGAAGGACGGGTAGCGCGGCTCGTTGATCTTCTCGACCACGGAGACGACGGCGGGCAGCGTGGCCTCGACCCGGTCGTAGCCGTAGTCGGTGAGCCGCTCGATGGTGATCGAGGAGCCGTTGACGTCGACCTTGCGGGCGAGGGTGAGCTGCGGGGCGCCGAGCCGCTCGGCCAGCATCGCGGGCAGCACGCCGGTGCGCGCGTCGGTGGACTCCGAGCCGAGGATGACCAGGTCGAACCCGATCTTCTTCAGCGCCTGGGCCATCGCGTAGGAGGTGGACAGCGCGTCGGAGCCGTGCAGCGCGTCGTCGCTGAGGTGGACCGCCTTGTCGGCGCCCATGGCCAGCGCCTTGCGGATGGTCTCGGTGGCCTTGCCCGGGCCCATGGTGAGGACGGTCACCTCACCGCCGTGGGCCTCCTTGAGCTTCAGGGCCTCCTCGACCGCGTACTCGTCAAGCTCGTTGACCACGCCGTCCACGGCGTCGCGGTCGAGCGTCTTGTCATCGGACCGCAGCTTGCGCTCGGTCGCCGTGTCAGGGACCTGCTTCACGCAGACGACGATGTTCATGGCCGGTGGCCGACCTCCCGTGTTCGCGTGCGCCGCCGCGACGGTGCGGCGGGCGCTGGTTGCATGCTGTCCAGAGTGCCAGGTGGTCCGCGGGCCTCCGACAGCGGGTGCGCGGGGCTGCGCCCCGGCCTCCGCCGCCATGTTACCCACGGGTAGCTTTACCGCAAATCGTATCCCACTCCACCCTACCGAACTTTGTTCCAGTCCTGGATCCGCGTGGGCCCTCACGCCGAGAGCAGAAAGACGATGCCCGCCACCAGCGCCGTCCCCGCGAACAGCGCCAGCGTGAACGTGCTGAAGGCCGCGTTGAGCCCTAAGCAGAGCCCGGCCGCACCGGCGATCCCCGCGAGATCGACGACCACCCGGGTGCGGAGGTACGGGGCGCGCGCGAACACGGCCACGCCCGCGTCGGCCACGACCGCCAGCGCGTACCCCGCCAGCAGGAACAGCGCCACCTCGGGCAGCGGCTCCCAGGCGGCCGCCGACAGCAGCGAGACGAACAACCCCGACCCGACCACCCAGCGCCTGCGGACCTTCTCCCGGCGCCGTGCCCTGGCCTCCTCGGGCGAGCCCGGCCGCGCCCGGTCGCCGGGCCGCCACTGCCGGGTGTCCAGCTCGTGCACGCCGCCGCGCGACCGCGCGACGCGCCCGCGCGGCGGCGGAACCGGCGCGCCCGGGTCCACGCCCAGCCGCTCGCAGATCCGCGCGGCCGTGGGCCGCGCGGCCGGGTCGGTGGCCAGGCAGTCACGCAGCAGCGGCTCCAGCCAGCCGGGCACGCCGGCCAGGTCGGGCTCGTGGTGCACCACCCGGTAGGCGACCGCCGAGGCCGGCCCCTGCCCGTACGGCTGACGGCCCGTCGCCGCGTAGGCCAGCGTGGCGCCGAACGAGAACACGTCGGCCTCCATGCCCGCTCCGCGCCCCTCGAGCACCTCGGGCGCCAGGTAGCCGGGCGTGCCCACCACCGCGCCCGACGCCGTCACCGACAGCGAGTCGAGCGCGCTGGCGATGCCGAAGTCGATGACGACCGGCAGCCCGTCGGCCATCATCACGTTGGCCGGTTTGAGATCGCGGTGCACCACCCCGGCCTCGTGGATGGCCAGCAGCGCGCCGGCCAGGCCGGCGGCCAGCTCGCGCAGGCCCGCCACGGGCACCGGCACGGCGCTGAGCGGCCTGCCCTGGACGTAGCGGGTCACCAGATAGGGCCGGGCCCCGTCCGCCGAGGCGTCGAGCGAGGCGTCGAGCACCTCGGCCACGTGCGGGCCGCCCACCCGGCGCATCGTCTCCACCTCGCGCGACAGCCGGGCCAGCGCCCCGGCGTCGGCCGCCACGTGCGGGTGCAGCACCTTGACCGCGACCGTCCGGCCCTCCGGGTCGAGCGCCAGGTGCACCTCGCCGAACCCGCCGGATCCGAGCCGGGACAGGAGCTGGTACGGGCCCAGCTGATCGCTCATACCCCATCCTTCCCCCCGAAGGCGCTCCGGGACTCCCCCGCGACCCCGCCGTTCGGGACCGATGCCGGGACCCGGCCGCTCGGGACCGATGCCGGGCAGCGGGCGCGGCTCCGGCCCGGCGCCTCAGGGCCGGGGCGCGAAGAAGCTCAGCCCCAGGGACTCGAGCAGGGAGCCGACCAGCCCGGTGATCAGCCCGACCACGCTGTCCTGGGCGCTCCTCGTCAGATCCTTGATCACCTCGTTGGGCGGCTGCCACGGCGCCCACACCGTGTTCTGGCCCATCGCGAACATCACCGCGAACAACGCGGCCGTGCCGACGACGAGCAGCGCCACCGTGGCGGCGCCGGGGCTGCGCAGCACGCCGGTGAGCGTGCGGGTGACGGCCTGACGCGGCGCGCCACCCCCCGGCAGCAGGAACAGGCCGGCCGAGAACGCGCCCGCCGCCCAGGCGGCCGCCTGGTTGACGCTCATGCCGCCACCCCAGCGCAGCACCCCCCAGGCGCACACGCCGAACAGCACGGCCAGCGGCAGGTGCACCAGTGTCACCAGCGACGCCTTCACCAGCGCCCACGGGGTGCCGACGAGGACGAGCAGCGGATCGGCCGCGCTGGAGCCGCGCACCTGGCGCCGTTTGACCAGGTCGCCGAAGAGGTATTCGCCCACCCGCAGCACCAGCGCCACGGCGACGGCCACGGCGCCGACCGTGACGGGCATCATGACCGTCAGGGCGACCAGCGTGACCAGCAGCAGCGCGCCGGTGAGCCGGCTGCCGGCCAGGTAGCGCCTACGCTCGCCCGGCGGCGTGTACGGCGGCGGGGAAGGTCGCTGCCGGGCGGCCTCGCGCCGCGACTCGCGCGTGGCCGGCGGCGCGGGCGCGGCCGTCACCGGACGGTGGGCCGACGGTGCCGGATAGCCCGCCACCCGCTGGTCGGGGCGCGGCGCCGCCCTGGCCGGCATCGGCGCGGGGACGTAAGGGGGCGGCCGCTCCTCGCGGCGCTCCTCGCGGCGCTCCTCCCTGCGCGGCTCCTCCCTGCGCGGTGCGGGCCGGTCGTACTCGACCGGCGGCAGCAGGTCGGAGAAGGAGTCCATCATCTTCGTACGTGTGGACAGCTTCTTCGTCGTGCCCTTGGGCGGCGCCTCCGGCGGCGTCTCGTGGAAGGTGGTCACCGCCGGGTCGAGGGCGCGCGCCATGCGCAGCAGCTCGCGCGCGCTCGGCCGGGCCGACGGCTCGACGTCCAGGGCGCGGGCGAGCCAGCCGCGCAGCCAGGCCGGCGCCTTGTCGAGCTGGGCGCGGCCCTCCATGATGTTGAAGCAGACCGCCTCGAACGTGCCCGTGCCGAACGGCGGCGTGCCCGCCGCGGCGAAGAACACCGTCGAGGCCAGCGCGTGCACGTCGGCCGCCTGGGTGATCTCCGTGTCGCGGATGATCTCCGGCGCGAGGTAGCCCGGCGTGCCGACGAACATCCCCGTCTGGGTGAGCCGGGTGGCGTTGACCAGATGGGCGATGCCGAAGTCGATGACCAGCGGCTCGCCGTCGACCAGCATGACGTTGGACGGCTTGAAGTCGCGGTGGATCACGTCGGCGGCGTGGATGGCCACCAGCGCCTGGCACAGCCCCTGGGCGAGCTTGATGACCTCGCGAGCCGCGAGCGTGCCGTCGGTCAGCACGGCGTCCTCAAGCGTGCGCCCCGGCGCGAACCGGGTCACCACGTAGGGCTCGCCGCCGACCAACTCGGCGTCGAGCACCTCGGCCACGTGCGGACTGCGCACCCGGCGCATCGTCTCGACCTCGCGGGTCAGCCGGTCGCGCGCCTTGAGATCGGCGGCCACGTGCCGGTGGAGCACCTTGATGGCCACCTCGCGGCCCTCGGCGTCGACGCCGAGGTGGACGACGCCCATGCCGCCCTCGCCGATCTTCCGCACCACCCGGTAAGGACCGATCCGCTCCGGCGCCCGGGTATCACCCGCGCTCATCGCCACCGTCCCCGCGTCATCCCCCCGAGTCCCCCTTCAGTCCGTTGAGCTGCTCCACCACAGGTGCGACGTCCAGCGGAGCCCATACGGCCCTCCTCCCACCGTCCCCGATCGTGGAGTAGGCGAGGAGCACCGAGAGCGCGGCACTCACCGCGAGGACTCCCGCCAGCACCATCGCCGCTGTTCTCGAGGGTACGAGGGATGAGAGCGTTCTGCGCATCTGGCGGCCAGGTCCCTCCACCCCGGGACCGGCGCAGACGGTCAGCAGGGCCACCGCCGCGCCGCAGGCCAGCGCGTTGTACGCGTCGGTGCCGCTCACGGTGAGCAGCAGCGTCACCGGCAGGCCGAGGATGAGCGCGTAGAGGGTCAGCGCGAGCGTGATGCCCGCCGACTTGGCCAGCGCCCTCGGATGGGCGAACACCAGGACCACGTCGAGCGCCGCCGCCCCCGTCGAGCGGCGGGCGGTGAGGTCGCGCTGGGCCAGGTCGGCCGCGCGCAGCAGCACCGCGGCGGGGACGGCCACCACGGCCACCAGGACCGGGGCCACGACGGCCGCGGCGGCCATGACGACGAGCAGCATCGCGCCGGCCACGCCGTAGGCCTTGGAGCGCTGGAGCGCCTGGCCCGGCCGGGCGCCGGGGATGAACGGCTCGCGCTTGGTCTGGGGGTCCGGCGGGTAGGCGGGCTGGGCCGGGATGTAGGGGGGCGGCTGCTGCTGGTGGGGCCGCTGCTGCCCCGGACCCGGGCCGTGCTGCGCGCCCGGGGCCGGCGGGTAGCCGGGCGTGTGGGGTCCGGAGGAGTATCCGGGCCCGCTCGGCCGGCCGTAGTCGGGCGTGTCGGGGCGGACGCGCCGGGTGGGCACGTCGCCCTCGTACGGCGGCGCCTGCTCGTACGAGGGGGCCGGGTCGGCCGCCTGGGGCGGCTGCCACGGCTGCGGGGGCGTGCCCTCCTCCTGGATGCGGCGCAGCTCCTCGGGGGTGACGCGGCGGGTGGGCCACGGGTCGCCCTGGCCGGGCAGCAGCGAGACGTACGGCTGGTCCGGCGCAGGACCGCCCTGCGCGTGCGGCCCTGAGCCGTACGGCGGCACGCCGGGGCCGGCCGCGGGGCGGCCGGGCGGCTCCCCCGGCCCGGGGTGCGGCTGCGGCGGGAGCCCGTGCTGCGGGCCGCTGGGGTACGGGCCGCTCGCGTTCGGACCGCTTGCGTTCGGATGCGGGCCGCTCGCGTTCGGACCGCTCGCGTTCGGATGCGGGCCGCTCGCATTCGGGCCGCCCGCGTTCGGATGCGGGCCGCTCGCGTTCGGGCCGCCCGCGTTCGGGTGCGGGCCGTTCGGGTGCGGGCCGTTCGGGTGGGCGCCACCGAGTTGCGGTCCGCTCGGGTGCGCGAGGCTCTGGTGGGGGGCGAAGGGCGCCTGCCGGCTGTCGAGCGACCGCCGGGGCGTCACGGGCGGCGTCGAGATCTCGTACGCCGGCCGACTGTCGACGGGCGTGGGCGGCGGCAGGTCGGGACGCGGCACGGTGGAGATCTCGTCCGGCACCCCGCTGTACGACCTGGGCAGCATGCGGGCGGTCTGCTCGGCCAGCTCGGCGGCCTTGGGACGCTTGGCCGGGTTGCGCTGGAAGGCCGCCTTGAGCAGTGGCTGCAGCGGCGCGGGCGCCGCGCCGATCTCGGCCTTGCCCGCGGTGATGTTGTAGAAGATCATCTCCAGCGTGCCCTTGCCGAACGGCGGCTGGCCGGTGGCGGCGTAGAGCAGGGTGCCGGCCCAGGCGTGGACGTCGACCTCCGGCCCGGCCTCCTGCCCCTCGATGATCTCCGGGGCGAGGAAGCCCGGCGTGCCGATGAACATGCCCGTCTGGGTCAGCCGCGTGGCGTCGACCGCCTGCGCGATGCCGAAGTCGATGAGGATCGGGTCGCCGTCGACGACCAGCACGTTGCCGGGCTTGAGGTCGCGGTGGATCACGCCGCCCGCGTGGACGGCCGCCAGCGCGGACGCCACGCCGTGCGCGATCCGGACCAGCGCGGGCAGCTCCAGCGGGCCCTCGTCCTTGACGATCTCGTCGAGCGCGCGCCCGGCGACGTAGCGGGTCACGATGTAGGGGCGATGACCGGTGACGTCGGCGTCGAGCACCTCCGCGATGTACCTGCCACGGACCCGGCGCATGGTCTCGACCTCGCGGGACAGGCGCCGTCGGGCGACCTCGTCACCGGCGACCTCGGAGCGCAGGACCTTGACGGCCACCTGCCGGCCCTGGGGGTCGACGGCGAGGTGGACCACGCCCATACCGCCCTCACCCAGCCGCCTGAGCAGCCGGTAAGGGCCAAGTCGGTCATCGTTCATGGCATGAAGCACCATACCGGCTTAATCCCCGCCCACGAGATGAACCACGAGGCCACATTCCCACTCGTACAACGTCCGGCTGAGCCCCATCGGTTTCCCATCCCACGGTCTCGAATTGGCTACGTTCGCGTCGGGTGCGGATCGGGCGGTCGCGGATCGGGCGGTCGCGGACGCCGGCGACTCGGGGCCGCCGGCTCAGTTCGCCAGCGCGAGCACCTCCGCGCCCTTCAGGCCGGCGAGGGTGGCTCCGGACACGGCGAGCTTGGACCGGCGCACGCCGCTGCCGATCACCACCCGGGGATGCTCGGCGACGTGCGTGTCGACCAGGACGGGCCAGTCGGCCGGCAGGCCGAGCGGGGTGATGCCGCCGTACTCCATGCCGGTCAGCTCGACCGCCTGCGCCATCGGCGCGAAGCTGGCCTTGCGCGCGTCCAGGTGCCTGCGCACGACGCCGTTGACGTCGACGCGCATCGTCGCGAGCACCATGCAGGCGGCGTAGCGGGTCTCGCCGCCCCGCTTGGCGGCGACGACCACGCAGTTGGCCGACTCGTCGAGCGTGACGCCGTAGCGCTCGCAGAACGCCGCCGTGTCGGCGAGCTCGGGGTCTATCTCGGCCACCTCGACGCCGGCGCCGAGCGTCGTCACCGCCCGCGCCACCGGGTCGGCCAGCAGATCGGCCCGCTCGGTGGCGGGCGTCCAGCGCAACGTCATCCCATCTCCTCGGTCGCTCCCGAAGGACCCTACGCCGGTCCAGCGGGCCGCGCGCGTCACGACGACTGCAGCACCCGTTGGTGCAGCCGCGTGACGACGTCGCGGGCGGACTCCATCGCCCCCGCCTGCCAGGCGATGAGACGGGTGAGCCAGTCGCCCGCGAAGTAGACCCTTCCGGCGGGGCGTTGCAGAAGAGTGAACGCCGAATCAACGGCAGGCCAGCGCACCCAGCCGCCCTGGATGTGCTCCTGGCGCTCCCAGGCGATCGAGACGGCAGACAGCAGGTCCTTGCCGTACCTGTCGCCGTGGATCTTGCGGCCCTGCGTGAGGGCGCGGCGCCTGCGGCCCTCGGGGGTGAGCGCGCCGTACAGCTCGGCGTGCTGGTCGGTGTTGTAGTAGCCGACGAGCACGCCGCGTTCGGCGTGGTAGTCGTGCGAGGGGTACCAGATGTGGGTGATGTCGAGGTCGGTCTCGGTGACGCCCCCGTAGATCCGGTCCTCCAGCTCCCACCAGCGCCTGCCGTACTCCAGGCCGATCTTGCCGGTGGCGACGGGCACGGGCGTGCGCAGCGCCGAGGTCACCTGGGCCCCCAGGTTGTGCGGGATCTTGGCGAGGAGGTGGGGCGGGAGGGTGGCGACGCAGTAGTCGGCCTTGACGGCGCCGCCGGTCCAGGTGACCTCCACGCCGTCGGCCCGGTCGGTGATCCCGGTGACGCGGGCGCCCGTCCGGATGCGGCCGGCGCCCACCGCCTCGGCGAGCCGGGTCACGATCGCGTCCATGCCGCCGACCGGCTGGAACATGGGCGCGGCCTGCTCGTGGCCGAAGTCGGTGGTGATCGCCCGGCCGGTGGCGGCGGCGAGGACCTCGTGCAGCGAGCCGGGGCCTTCGGCGGGGACTCCGGCGTCCAGCGCCGGGTATCTCGTGAAGCCGCGCCGCGGCGAGCCCTCGTAGGTGAGCCGGGGCCCGAGGTCGCCGAAGCGGCGCAGGAACTCCAGCAGCCGCTCGCGGTCGTCCTTGGTGAGCGTGCGGTTGAGCGCGCCGACATCCGTCGCTTTGGCCAATAATTCCGCGACATATCCGTACATGTCGGCTCGGGCGGTTCGGGCCCGGACGGTCCGGCCGTTCGTGTGGACGTACGCGCTCGCGTTGTTGTTCACGAACGTCTCGATGGGGATGCCCAGCTCACGGCAGTAGTCGAGGGTGACCATCCAGGGGGCGATGCGGCCGGGGCCGGCGTTGAAGTACACCCCCTCGCCGAGCCGCACGTCCTGCGCCGGGCCGTTCAGCTCGGTCAGCCGGTCACCACGGCGCAGCGTGAGGTTACGGCCGCCGGCCCTGGCCCTGGCCTCCAGGACCGTGCAGTCGTAGCCGGCCTTGCCCAGCTCGTACGCCACGGTCAGGCCGGCGACGCCGGCGCCGAGGACGACCACCTTGGCGGCGGCCCGGCCCCGCAGCGAGAAGTCGCCGGGCCGGGGCGGGGTGAAGCTCTTGTCCTGCTCGTCCGGGGCCAGGCCGAGCGCGCCCATGGCGGCGTACATCGCCCCCGCGCCGCCGGCCGCCCCGATCCCGACGAGCAGCCCCCGCCGTGTCAGCGCCGCCCCGTCCACGCCCACCTCCCACGAGCACCCCGGAGCCCGGCCGGCGTTCCCGCCCGCGCTCCTCGGCCACGACGACCAGAGGGCACCGTATACCCGCGCACCGTCGCCCCCCTACGGGACGTCCGGTGCCGGTGACGACGTACGATCGGACATCGCAGCACCCCTACTAACGATCATGAACAAATCCTCGCTCTGTCACGTCCCGTTCGCCCAGATCCGCATCGGAATCGTTGTAGGAACCCTCCATGCTTGGATCAGGGCGTCCTGGTGTGGGATCGGACGCATGATGCAGACACGGCCCCACCGCCGCGGCCTCCGCACGGCGGACCTCGCCCGGATCAGCGTGTTCGCCGCGCTGATCGCCGTCCTCGGCCTGCCCGGGGCGCTGAACGTTTTCGGCAACACCGTCCCCATCACGCTGCAGACGTTCGGCGTGATGCTGGCCGGCGCGATCCTCGGCTCCTGGCGTGGCGCGCTCGCCGTCGCCGTGCTGATCCTGCTGGTCGCCGCGGGCCTGCCGCTCCTCGCCGGCGGGCGCGGCGGTCTCGGGGTGTTCACCGGGCCCTCGGTGGGCTTCCTCCTCGGGTGGATCCCCGGAGCGGCCCTGACCGGGTGGATCGTCGAGCGCGGCGGGGCGTCCCCCGGCAGCGTCCGCCTGCTCGTGGCGTGCCTCGCGGGCGGCGTCGGCGTGATCTACCTGGTCGGCATCCCGGTCCAGGCCGCCGTCACCGGGCTGCCGCTCGGTCAGGCCGCGCTCCTCAGCCTGGCGTTCGTGCCCGGCGACGTCGCCAAGGCGGTGATCGCGTCGATCGTGGCGCGGGGCACGCAGCGGGCCTACCCCGCGGCCGTCCCCACCGTCCATCGCGAGCGGGTGAAGGCCGGCTGAGCCAGCGCATGCCCGTCGCTCTCCTGGTCCGGCGCCATGCCGCCGAACGCCCTCACCACCCGGCGCTGCACGGCCCCGCCGGCTCCCTCACCTACGCCGAGCTGTGGCGCGAGGTGAGCACCAGGCCCCTCGACGGCGGGGGCCTGGTGGCGATCACCCTGTCCGACCCGGTCGACCAGCTCGTCGCCGTGCTCGCCGCCGACCTCGCCGGCGCCACGCCGCTGCTGTGCGACGCGGACCAGCGCGCGCGGGTGATCCCCGCGCTCCCCGTCGACCGGCACGTCGACGCGCCCCTCCCGCGCTCCGCGAGCGCGCGGGCGACGGGCGAGCCTACCGGCGACGACCCGGCGTGGGCGACGGGCGAGCCCGCCGGCGACGACCCGGCGTGGGCGTGCCTCACCTCGGGCAGCACCGGGCGGCCGCGTGCCGTGGTGCGCACCCGCTCGTCGTGGACGGGCTCCTTCCCGCACGTGAGCGCGCTGACCGGCATCGGCCCCGACGACGTCGTGCTGGTGCCGGGCCCGCTGGTGTCCTCCCTGTACGCCTTCGCGGCCGTCCACGCGCTGGCCACCGGCGCGACGGTCGTCCTGCCGGGACGCCGGGCCACGGCCGTGCCGGCCGACGACCTCCGCCGGGCGACGGTCGTCCACCTGGTGCCGCACCTGCTGCCCGCCGTCCTCGACGCCCTGGCGGACGACGGCGGCCGGCTGCGCACCGCCGTCGTCGGCGGCGCCGCGCTGCCTCCTGAGACGCGGGACGCCGCCGCGCGGGCCGGCGTCAGGGTCGTGTCCTACTACGGCGCCACCGAGATGTCGTTCGTCGCCGTCGACGCCGACGGCACGGGCCTGCGCCCCTTTCCCAAGGTGGAGATCCAGGTGCGCGACGGCGAGGTGTGGGCCCGGTCGCCGTGGCTGGCCCAGGGGTACCTGGCGGGGGCCGCCGGCCCGCTGAGGACCGACGGGGCCGGCTGGACGAGCGTCGGCGACCGCGCCGAGCCGTACCTGCCGGGAGAACCGTTGCGGCTGCGCGGGCGCGGTGACGGCGCCATCCAGACCGGGGGCGCGACCGTGGTGCCCGAGGACGTCGAGGCGGTGCTGCGCGGCGTGCCCGGTGTCACCGACGTCGTCGTCGTCGGCTCGCCGCACCCCCTGCTCGGCTCGGTCGTGACCGCCGTGCTGGAGGGCTCGCCGCCCGCGCGCGCGGCGCTCGACGCGGTGGCCCGCGAGGGGCTCGACCCGGCGCAGCGGCCGAGACGCTGGTACGCCGTGGGCGATCTGCCGCGCACCCCCACGGGCAAGCCCGCCCGAGGCGTGGTGGCCGGTCGGCTCGCCGGCGACGGCGCCGGACTGAGGCGGCTGGTCTGAACGTGAACCGGCAGCCTGTCGTCGTCGCGGCGCTGCGCACCCCCATCGGCACCGCGGGCCATGCGTACAGATCCCTGACGGCCGACCGGCTCGCCGCGCCGGTCATCGCGGCTGTCGCGCGGGAGGTGCCGCACCTCGCGGTCGACGACGTCGTGCTCGGCAACTGCATGGGCCCCGGCGGCAACCTCGCCCGCGTCTCGGCGCTCGCCGCCGGCCTCGGCCACGACGTGCCCGGCGTCACCGTGGACCGCCAGTGCGGCAGCGGCCTGGCCGCGATCCTGCTGGCCGGGCAGGCCGTCCGCGCGGGAGACGCCGACCTCGTCATAGCGGGCGGCGTGGAGAGCGCGTCCACCGCGCCGCTGCGAACCATGCGCGGCGCCGCCGAGCCGTACCCGAGGGCGCCCTTCGCGCCCGCGGGCCACGCCGACCCCGACATGGGCCCCGCCGCGGAGGCCCTGGCGACCGCGTGCGGCGTGTCGAGGGAACGCCAGGACGCCTACGCCCTGCGCAGCCACGCCAGAGCGCTCGCCGCCCGCTTCGGCCCGGAGCTGGTCGAGATCGACGGCAGGCTTGCCGACCAGCGGCCCCGCGTCCTGCGCGAGCGGACGCTCGCGCGCCTGCCCGCCGCCTTCGTGCCCGGCGGCACGGTCACCGCGGGCAACTCCTCGCCCATCAGCGACGGCGCGGCCGCCGTCGCCGTCGTGCCCGAAACGCTGCGCGCCGGGATGCCGGGGCTCCGGCTGCTGGCGGGCGCCGTCGCCGGATGCGACCCGGCGCTGCCCGGCTGGGGTCCGGTGCCCGCCGTACGGCGGGTGCTGGCCCGTACGGGGACGACCATGGACGACCTCGCGGCGGTGGAGATCGTGGAGGCGTTCGCCGCGCAGGTCCTCGCGGTGACGGACGCGCTGGAGGCCGACCTCGGCCGCGTCTGCGCCGACGGCGGTGCGATCGCCCTCGGCCACCCGTGGGGCGCGACCGGTGCGGTCGTGGTGACCAGGCTGTTCAGCAGGCTCGTGCGTTCCGGCGCTCCCCCGGGCAGCCTCGGGCTGGCGACCGCGGCGGTCGGCGGCGGCATGGGCGTCGCGGCCCTGTTCGAGGTGGTGTGAATGATCCGGTTCAACGGTGTCGGCGTCCGGCTCGCCGGGCGCGACGTGCTGTCGGACGTGACATTGTCCCTGTCGGAGCACAGGATCGGCGTCGTCGGCGCGAACGGCTCCGGCAAGAGCACGCTCGCCCGCCTCCTCAACGGGCTGGCCCTGCCCACCTCGGGCGACGTGACCGTGTTCGGCCACGACACCCGCCGCCACGCGGCCCGCATCCGGCGGGACGTGGGGTTCCTGTTCACCGATCCGGACGCGCAGATCGTCATGCCGACCGTCGCGGAGGACGTCGCGCTCTCCCTGCGGCGCAAGGGGCTGTCCCCGGCCGAGGTGGACGAGCGGGTGCGCGAGGTGCTGGCCAGGTACGGCCTCGACCGGCACGCCGACCACCCCGCCCACCTGCTGTCGGGCGGGCAGAAGCAACTGCTGGCGCTGTGCGCCGTGCTGGTGCTCGAACCACGGCTCCTCGTCATGGACGAGCCGACGACGCTGCTCGATCTGCGCCACTCCCGGCTCGTGGCCGACCTGCTGCGGGAGCTGCCCCAGCCGGTCGTCGTGGTCACCCACGACCTCGGCCTGCTGGACTCCTTCGACCGCGTCATCGTGCTCGACCAGGGGCGCGTGGTCGCCGACTCCACTCCGGGGCCGGCGATCGGCCACTACCGCAAGCTCATGTCGTGACCGGCGTCTACGTGCCCGGCGACTCGCCGCTGCACCGGCTTCCGGCGGGCGCGAAGCTGCTCGGCCTGGCCCTGCTGTGCACGACGCTGTTCCTGCTCGGCTCGCCCCTGTGGCTCGGCGGTTCCACCGTGCTGGTGGTGCTGCTGTACGCCGTTTCGGGGGTCGGGCCGGGCGCGGCGTGGGCGCAGGTCAAGCCGCTGCGCTGGTTCGCCGTCGCGCTGTTCGTGATGCAGTTCGTGCTGGTGGACCTGCACGGGGCGGTCTCCGCCACGCTCCGCCTCGTGCTGGCGGTCGCGCTGGCCGGGCTGGTCACGCTGACCACGCGGTTCGCCGACATGATGGCCTGCTTCGAGCGCTGCCTCGCCCCGCTGCGCCTGCTCGGTGTCGACCCGTTCCGGGTGTCTCTGGTGCTGTCCCTGGCCGTCCGCAGCGTGCCCGTCATCTCGGCGCTCGCCACCAGGGTGCGCGAGGCCCAGCAGGCGCGCGGCCTCTCCTGGAGCGTACGGGCGTTCGCGGTGCCCCTGGTGGTCAGCGTCCTCCGCCACGCGGACGCGATGGGCGAGGCCATGAGCGCCCGCGGCCTGGACGACCACTAGCCGCGGGCGGCCCGCCGGCGGGGGCCCGAGCAGACCCGGCCCGGCGGTGCCCGCTCGGGCGGGCGACGCGGCCACGGATGCCCGCCCGGACAGGCAACGCCGCGGCGGGTGCCCGCCCAGGCAGGCGACGCGGACACGGGCGCCCGCCCGGACAGGCGACGCGGACGTGGGTGCCCGCTCAAGCGGGCGACGCGGAGCCGGTCAGCCGTAGGGGCCGCTGCCGCAGGCGATCTGGCCGCCGATCGTGGCGAAGATGCCGAACAGGGCCATGATCTGCGCGAAGTCGTCCGTCGTGAACTCGGTGTGCCGCGGCCCCACCGACTTCACACCGGGAACCAGCGCCACAGCGCTGGCAATGGCAGTCGAGTTCCACTCCACACCGAGCGTGTACGGAGGAGCCAGCCGGTACGGTGTGAAGTCGGTCAACCGGTGGAGGGCCCTGGCCATCGCCTCACGAATGCGTTCCTGGGCGACGCTCGGTGGCAGCAGTTCGGCCGAGAACTTGTCGATCCCCCTCTTGACCGCCACGGTCTCGACGTCGCCGAGCAGGTCGCGCGCCTCCTCACCGACGGCCTCGTCGCCGGCCACCAGCACCACCGGGACGCCGTGGAACCCGGCGCACGCCGCCACCAGCCTGGTCTCGCCGCACACGTCGCCGTTGAGGTGGACGTTCTGGATCTCCTTGCCCATCCACGTGTGGTTGAGCACGCCGTGCGGGACCCCGGCGCGGGCGTGGTAGCCCACGAACCCCGCGGCCTGGAACGACCCGTCCAGCCCGTGCGCCATGCGCTGGGCCTTCCCCGGTCCGCGGATCAGGGTGGCCCGCGGGTCCAGGAGGTCGATCCGGAGGTTCTTGGTGGACCCGTGGGCGTCGTTGACCAGCACCGCGGAGGCGCCCGCCTCGTAGGCGCCCCGGACGGCGGCGTTGGCGTCGGCGGTCATCAGCTCGCATCCGCGCTCGTAACCACGCTTGCCCGCGTGCATCTCCTCGGGGTCCGTGAGCCCCGTCACGCCCTCCATGTCGACCGACAGGTACACCTTCACGCGTCCGCTCCTCTCCGCACGGCGGAGCCCCACGTCTCCACCCGGCGTGCCTCCGCCTCGGTCATGTGGCCCACGTGTTCGGCCATGAACGTCGCGGCCTGCTGCCGCCACCGTTCGGGGATCTCGTCGATCGCCGGCGGGTAGCAGCGGTCGAGCCAGCTCGTGGACTCCTCGGTGGGACGCAGGTGGGACAAGGCCGTGGCGAAGAGGGTGTTCTCGATGCCGGGCACGCGGGCGAGGCCGTACTCGATCATCTCCTGGCCGCCGTAGGGCGGTGGCTTGAGCCACTTGCGGGCGACGGGCCGGTCGGCGGTGATGGGCGTGTCGAGGGGGCGTCGTTCGACGGCGGCCACGATGAGCTCCTTGTACAGGCACTTGCCGCAGGTGCGGCACGGCCCGTCCGTGCCGCGCAGACACCAGCGGACCTGGTCCTTGAGCTCGGAGCTCATGGCCAGCCGCATGGTGACCGCCTCGCTCACCCCGCCGACGGGCAGCACGATGTGCACGCCGGCGGCGGCGAACAACCGCCCCCACGCGCCGTGCGGCGCCCACAGGAAGTTGTCGGGCGTGTACCTCAGCAGATAGCGGCCGCCCCCGAGCCAGCGTGACCCCATCTCGTAGCCGAACCCGAGGCCGCCCAGTCCGAGCCGGTCGGCCATGAGCAGGGCGCCCGCGGCGACGGCCTGGTGCTCCGGGTAGCCGGGACGGGGCTCGGCCAGCGTGTATTCGAGATCGGACTGGACGACAGTGACGTCCCGGCCGGTCTGGCGGGCGAGCCTGGCGAGGACGTCGGAGCGGTAGTGCGGCCACCTGTTGGGGACGCGGGGGTGCGCCACGCGCTGGAAGTGCACGAGCGGCGCCTGCGGGTAGACGGTGGCGGCCGCCACGGAGTCGGCGCCACCGCTGTAGGAGATCGCCAGGACGGGTCCCGCCGGGCGCGGCTCGGCGCCCACGGGACCGGCCTCGATGCCCCACCCGTCGTGGAGCGCCGCGGCGACCTGGTCCGAGACGGCCCGGTCGAAGGTGATCCGCCTGCGCGTCCAGGGCGCGACCACCGTCCAGGCGGCCACGGCGAACAGGTCGGGGTGGGCGTCGCCGGGTACGCCGGACAGGTGACAGGTGTTGGTCGCCAGCTTGACGGGATGGCCGTCGGACGCCTTCCCGGTGATCTCGTCCTCGGGGTCGAGCCGGAACAGCAGCTCGCCCTCCTTCCAGATCACCCGCACGGTTGCTCTCCCGCCGCGGAGGGGGTGAGGCGCGACCGCAGGTCGTCGATGGCCTGCCAGACGAGGACCTCGTTCTGCAGCACGCCGTCGAGGGCCTTGGCGGTCTCCTGGGCCAGGCGGTGGGCGTCCTCCACCTTGGCGGCGTCGACTCCGGTGGCGCCGGTCCCGGGAGCGGCCGGCGGCCGGGCGGGGGCCTTCCTGAGGCGTTCGACCTCGGCGTGCAGGGTCGCCATCTCGCGGCGAAGGGTCTGGACCTCCCAGAGCGCGTCCCTGATGTCTTGGCGGTGGTCGGCGATGGAGATGTAGCGGGCATCGAACCACGTGCGCACGGCTTGACGCAGCCGCGCGGGGACCAGGACGCGCATCATGAAACGCCACGATAGTGCCAAATCCTCGGCCATAAGGCGATGCTTCGGTGAAGCACGACAAGTCACCTGACACCTGTCACCTCCGCGAGTCGCGGACGCCGCCCCGACCCGCGTGGGGGCGAACCGACCGGCGCGTGGGGGCGAACCGACCGGCGTGCGCGGGCGCTCGCGGCGGCCGAAGCGACCGGCGCGTGCGGGTGAAGCGACCGGCGCGTGCGGGTGAAGCGACCGGCGCGTGCGGGTGAAGCGTCCGGCGTGCGCGGGCGCTCGCGCCGGCCGAAGCGACCGGTGTGCGCGGGTGAAGCGTCCGGCGTGCGTGGGCGCTCGCGGTGCGGCGGGTCAGCGGCCGGTGAAGGTGGGCTTGGCCTTCTCGGCGAAGGCGGTCATGCCGGTCCGGGCGTCCTCCGTGGCGAACATCCCGGCGAACTGCAGCCGCTCGATCTCCAGCCCCGTGTCGAGGTCGGTCTCCATTCCGTGGTCCACCGCCTGCTTGGCCGCGCGCAGGGCGAGGGCGGGGCCGCCGGTGAAGGTGGCGGCCCACTCCAGGGCGGCGGTGTAGACGTCGGCGTCCGGCACGACCCGGTCCACCAGGCCGATGGCGAGGGCCTCCTCGGCCGTGACGTGGCGGCCGCTGAAGATGAGGTCCTTGGCGCGGGACGGACCGACCAGGCGGGGCAGCCGCTGGGTGCCGCCGGCGCCGGGGATGAGGCCGAGCTGGATCTCGGGCTGGCCGAGCTTGGCGGACGCGCCCGCGACGCGGAAGTCGGCGCACAGGGCCAGCTCGCACCCGCCGCCCAGCGCGTAGCCGGTGACCGCGGCGATCACGGGCTTGCCGATGCGGGCCACGGCGGTGAAGCAGTCCTGGAGCGGGCCGGAGTGGCGGGACATCTCGGCGTAGGACATGGCGACCATCTCCTTGATGTCCACGCCCGCCGCGAAGACGCGCTCGCCGCCGTAGACGACGACGGCGTGCACGCCGGGGTCGGCGTCGACCGTGCGGGCCGCCTCGCCGATCTCCTGCTGCATCCGGCCGTTGAGGGCGTTCATCTTCGGACGATCAAGCCTGATCGTGGCGATCTGGTCGGCCACCTCTACGCGTACGAACTCACCCATGCCCGGAACCCTACAAGAGCGTCCCGATCATCCTCCGGGCCAGGAGGTGAAAAAATCCTTCTCCAGACTATCGCTCGGGAAAGAAAATATTGAGACGCTGTGGACTGCCCCAACGCCCCCCGTACCCAGGAGCGTCCAGATGCGCAGAGTGTTGGCGATCACCGCGGTCGCCCTCCTTCCGTTAGCCAACGTCACAGCGGCGCGGGCCGCACAGGAACCGACCGACCGGCAGCGGGCGTTCGCCGCCGCGGCCGAGGAGTACGGCGTCCCCGAGAGCGTCCTGCTCGGCGTCTCCTACCTGGAGTCGCGCTGGGACGCGCACGCCGGACAGCCGAGCAACGACGCCGGCTTCGGCCCCATGCACCTCACCGACGCCGCCGCCTACACCGGGTCGAACCACCACGGCGAGGGCGAGGAGGACGCCAGGGGCGACGAGAGCAGGCCCCTCGACCCCCACGCCGAGCCGCCCGCCCCCGCCGAGATCCCCGCCTCGCTGCGCACCATGGAGGCGGCGGCCCGGCTCACCGGCGAGACCCACGAGAAGCTGCGGACCGACCCGGCCGCCAACATCCGGGGCGGCGCCGCCCTGCTCGCCGACCACCAGAAGTCGCTCGGCGCGCCGCTGAGCGACGACCCCGGCGAGTGGTACGGGGCGGTCGCCAAGTACTCAGGCGCCGAGGAGGCGCAGGCGGCCAAGGTGTTCGCCGACGAGGTGTTCGCCACGATCGAGGCCGGCGCCGACCGGGTCACCGACGACGGCCACCGGGTCACCCTGCGGCCCGTGCCCGGCCTGGAGCGGATCGAGAAGTGGCTGGAGAAGCTCGGCCTGCGCCCGGCGCGCCGCGACGGCGTCGAGTGTCCGCCGACCATCTCCTGCGAGTGGATCCCCGCGGCCTACCAGGAGCTGCCGCCTGACGACTACGGCCACTACGACCTGGCGAACCGCCCGCAGAGCCAGAAGGTCGACTACATCGTCATCCACGACATGGAGGGCTACTGGGGCCCGTCGGTCAAGCTGAACCAGGACCCGAAGTGGCCCGGCAGCTGGCACTACTCGGTGCGTTCCGGCGACGGCCACATCGCCCAGCAGATCAAGACCAAGGACGTCGGCTGGCACGCCGGCAACTGGTACGTCAACGCCAAGTCCGTCGGCATCGAGCACGAGGGCTTCCTCGCCGAGGGCGGCACCTGGTACACCGAGGCGATGTACCGCTCCTCGGCCAGGCTGGTCCGCTACCTGGCGATCCGGCACGGCGTGCCGCTGGACCGGGCGCACATCATCGGTCACGACAACGTGCCCGGCACGCTGCCCACCACCGTCAGGGGCATGCACGAGGACCCGGGCCCGTTCTGGGACTGGGCCCGCTACTTCGAGCTGATGGGCGCCCCGCTGCACCAGCTCGGCGGCCCCCGGTCCGGCTCGATCATGATCAAGCCGGACTTCGCCACCAACAAGCCGTACTTCTACGGGTGCGACCGCAAGAACCCGGAGCGGGCCTGCCCGCCGCTGCCCGCCTCCACGGTCTGGCTGCGCACCGAGCCGCGCGCCGACGCGCCGCTGGTCAAGGACATCGGCAAGCACCCCACGGGCGAGTCGCTCTACAGCGTGTACGACCACAGCGCCCGCGCCACCACCGGCCAGCGGTTCGCCGTGGCCGACCGGCAGGGCGACTGGACGGCCATCTGGTACCTCGGCCAGAAGGCGTGGTTCCACAACCCGGCCGCGGCGCCGACCGCCGTGCCGTCCATGGGCCTGGTGGTGACGCCCAGGCCGGGCCTGGCGACGGTCCCCGTGTACGGCAGGGCGTACCCGGAGAAGGAGGCCTACCCGGCGGACATCCCGTACCAGGCGGTCACCCCGCTGCAGTACACGTTCTCGGCCGGTGAGAAGTACACCCTGTCCGGGCCCGCCGCGGCGGAGTACTACCGTGCCGTGACCTTCGACCCGGCGAACCACCGGGTGGTCAAGGGCCAGACCAGGTATCTGCGGATCCAGTTCGGGCACCGCGTGATGTTCGTCAAGGCCGACGACGTGCGGATCAGCTTCTCCGGCTAGCGTGCGGCGTCCGCCGGGTGTAGTCCTCGACGGCGCGCCTGGTGCTCTGCAGCGCCTCCTGCGAGGTGTCGAAGGTGCGCTGGGCGACGCCGACGAACAGGCAGTCGACCACCAGGAGCTGGCTGATGCGGCTGGCCAGGGCGCCGGGGCGGAACTCCGTCTCGCGCCCGGCCGAGATCAGCACGTGCTCGGCCAGCCCCGCGATGGTGGAGCGGGGGTTGTTGGTGATCGCGACGGTCGTCGCGCCCGCCTCCTTGGCCCTCGCCAGCGGCTCCAGCACGTCGGGCGTCTCGCCCGACGTGCTGATGCCGACCGCGACGTCGCCGGGCCGGAGCAGGACGGCGCTGGTCAGCGCCAGGTGCGCGTCCTGGAAGGCGTGGCTGGACAGCCCGATGCGCAGCAGTTTCTGGGCGAGGTCGCCGGCCACCAGGCCGGAGGCGCCCACCCCGTAGGCGTCGACCCGCCGCGCCGCGGTGACGGCGGCCACCACCAGGCCGAGCCGTTCGGAGGTGAGCTGGGCGACCGTGTCGTTGATCGCCTCGGACTCGGCCCGCGCCACCTTGAGGATCACCTCCGACAGCGGGTCGTCGGGGGCGAGGTCGCCGGGCACCAGGCGGTCGGGCTGCGCCGCCGCGGCGGCCAGGGCCAGCCGCAACTGCGGGTAGCCGGCGAAGCCGAGCAGCCTGGCCGTGCGCACGATCGTGGCCTCGCTGGTGCCGGAGGCGGCCGACAGCTCGGTGATGGTGCTGCGCGCCACCGTCGCCGGGTCCTCCAGGATGAGGCGGGCGACGGTCTGGGCCGCCGGCGTCAGCGACGGCAGCACACCCCGGACCGTGGCCACCAGGGTGTCGGCTCGCAAAGAGTTCCCGCTGTCGTCCACAGACCCGATTATGCCGGTCCGTCAAGCGCCCGGGCGCGGGCCGAGGGCGGCGCCCCCGGCCCGCGCCGGCTCAGCGCAGCGTGCCGTTGGTCATCCCGACCGGCTCCTCGGGAACGGTGATCAGCCCCAGCTCGGCCGGCGAGGCGGCGAGCGGGTGGTGCGGCACCACGCGCACGGTGTAGCCGAACGGTCCGGTCCGGTCGAGCGGCACCACGCCGGTGTAGTGGGCGCGCCCGTCGTCGTCCACGTCGGCGGGCGTCAGCGTGAGGTAGGCCGGGTGCTCCAGCTCGTCGTGCGGCCCGACCCGGCCGTAGGCGGCCTGGACCAGCACGTCGTCGGGCGTGAGGTCGCCGAGCGCGATGGTGGCGCGCAGTTCGAGCGCGGCGCCCACCTCGGGGGTGTCGCCGACGCCGGAGCCCTCGACGTGCTCCACCCGCACCCCGGGCCACGCCTTGGCCACCCGCAGCCGCCAGGCCGCGAACGCCCTCGCCCCGGCGTGGGAGTCGGCCGACAGGGCGCGGGCGGCCCGCGCGGCCGGCGTGTAGAGGTCGACCACGTAGTCGCGCAGCATCCGGCCGGCCAGCACCTTGGGGCCGAGCGACACCAGCGTGTGCTTGACCATCTCCAGCCAGCGGCGCGGCAGCCCGTCGCCGGCCCGGTCGTAGAAGCGGTCGGACACCTCGTGCTCGATCAGGTCGTAGAGCGCCCCGGCCTCGAGCTCGTCGCGCCGGTCGGTGTCGAGCACGCCGTCGGCCGTGGGGATGGCCCAGCCGTTGGTGCCGTCGTACCACTCGTCCCACCAGCCGTCGCGGATCGACAGGTTGAGCCCGCCGTTCAGCGCCGACTTCATGCCCGAGGTGCCGGACGCCTCCAGCGGTCGCAGCGGGTTGTTCAGCCAGACGTCGCAGCCCTGCGTCATCAGCCGGCCGAGCGCCATGTCGTAGTCGGGCAGGAAGACGATGCGGTGCCGCACGTCGGCCTGGTCGGCGAACTTCACGATCTGCTGGATCAGCTTCTTGCCGCCCTCGTCGGCCGGGTGCGCCTTGCCCGCGATGACGATCTGGACCGGCTTGACCGGGTCGAGCAGCAGGCTGCGGAGCCGGTCCGGGTCGCGCAGCATGAGCGTGAGCCGCTTGTAGGAGGGCACCCGCCGGGCGAAGCCGATGGTCAGCACCTCGGGGTCGAGGGCCTCGTCGATCCAGCCGAGCTCGGCGTCGGAGGCGCCGCGGTCGCGCCAGGACCGGCGCAGCCTGACCCGGGCGTCCTCGACGAGGCGGCGCCGCAGGATGCCCCTGATCTCCCAGATCTCGTCGTCGGAGATCTTCTGCACGCCGTCCCAGCCGCGTCCCCGCTCGATCACGGACGGCAGCTCCCGTCCGGCCAGCTCCATCAGCTCGCGGCCGACCCAGGTGGGGGCGTGCACGCCGTTGGTGATGGAGCCGATCGGCACCTCGTCGAGGTCGAAGCCGGGCCACAGGCTCTTGAACATCTCCCGGCTGACCTGGCCGTGCAGCTCCGACACGCCGTTGACGCGCTGGGCGAGCCGCATGCCCATGATCGCCATGTTGAACCGGCCCGGATCCTCCTCGGCGCCGAGCGCGAGAATGCGCTCGACCTCCACGGTCGGCCAGGCGTTGTCGCCCCCGAAGTGGCGCTCGATCATGTCCTTGGGGAAACGGTCGATGCCGGCGGGCACGGGCGTGTGCGTGGTGAAGACGGTGCCGGCCCGGACGGCCTCGAGCGCCTCGTCGAACGACAGGCGGGCCTCGGTCAGCTCGCGGATGCGTTCGAGGCCGAGGAAGCCGGCGTGGCCCTCGTTGGTGTGGAACACCTCCGGCTCGGGATGACCGGTG
This sequence comes from Nonomuraea indica, assembly GCF_002850745.1. Taxonomy (GTDB): domain Bacteria; phylum Actinomycetota; class Actinomycetes; order Streptosporangiales; family Streptosporangiaceae; genus Nonomuraea; species Nonomuraea indica. The sequence continues at coordinate 147,060 of NZ_KZ559473.1, read as the reverse complement.
ATGCGGCAGTAGGCGCGGATGGCCCGCACGCCGCCGACGCCCAGCAGCAGCTCCTGCATCAGGCGGTGGTCGGTGCCGCCGCCGTAGAGGCGGTCGGTGACGTCGCGGGCGGCGGTGTCGTTGTCGGCCACGTCGGAGTCGAGCAGCAGCAGCGGCACCCGGCCCACCTGAGCCACCCAGATGTGCGCGTGCAGCGCGCGGCCCTCGGGCAGGCCGACCCGGATGTTGACCGGGGTGCCGTCCTGCTCCTTCAGCAGCGCCAGCGGCAGCCCGCCCGCGTCGAGCGACGGGTAGTGCTCCAGCTGCCAGCCCTCCGGGGAGAGCGACTGGGTGAAGTAGCCGTGGCGGTAGAGCAGGCCGACCGCGAGGATCGGCACGCCGAGGTCACTGGCGGCCTTGAGATGGTCGCCGGCCAGGATGCCGAGGCCGCCGGAGTACTGCGGCAGCGGGGCGGCGATCCCGTACTCGGGGGAGAAGTAGGCGATGGCCCGGGCGGCGTCCGGGAGGGTCTGGTACCACTTGGGCGCGGTCATGTACTCGCGCAGGTCGTCGGCCGCGTCGGCGAGGCGGCGCAGGAAGCGCCGGTCGACGGCCAGCTCGCCCAGCCTGGCCGGGTCGACGGCGCCGAGCAGCGCCACCGGGTCGTGCCCCACCTGTTGCCACAGGTGGGGATCGACCTCGGCGAAGAGGTCTGTGGTCTCGGGATGCCAGGACCAGCGCAGGTTGTGAACCAGCTCGCCGAGTGCGTTCAGCTCCCGGGGCAAGACGGTGCGTACGGTAAACCGGCGGATAGCTCTCACGTTCGTGCACCCTACGGGCTAGGAGGGACCTGTCAGACCCTCACCCTCAGCAGCGGCTTTCAAACCCCTTCCGGGAAGAAGCATGAAGAGAGACTATTGGGGCAACTTCCACCATTGTCAGTTCTCCCGGGGACACGGGAGGTCTATCCACTGCTGCCCACAATTTACATGCAAGGATCGTTCTTGCCACGGAAGCCTCCGGCGGCACCGAGCGTGCCGTCGCAACCTTGAGATGCGATGATCGGAAGAATTCCCATCACGGACATCCACCCTGTCGTCGACTGCGGGCAGTGGCCCGCCAAGGCCGTCGCCGGCGAGACCTTCGAGGTCTCCGCGACGGTGTTCCGAGAAGGTCACGACGCCGTGGCCGCGGGCGTGGTGCTCACCGCGCCCGACGGGCAGCGTGGTCGCCTGAAACCGATGCGTGAGCTCGCGCCCGGCACCGACCGCTGGGCGGTCGAGGTATGCCTGCCCGCCGAGGGCGACTGGCTCTTCCGGGTGGAGGCGTGGAGCGACCCGATCGCGACGTGGCTGCACGACGCCGAGATCAAGATCCCGCGCGGCATGGACGTCGACATGATGTGCGAGGAGGGCGCGCGGCTGTTCGAGCGCGCCGCCCGCGCCGTACGGCAGGCCGACTGCCCGGCGGCCGGCGGCCACACCACGCCGCAGGCCAGGAACGGACACATCCCCGCGCAGCCGCGATCCGCCAAGCAGGCCGCCAAGCCTGTCGGCAGGCAGGCCGGCAAGCCGGAGGACGGCTCCGCCGAGAGCGCCTGCGGGCACCGGGCGGCGCTGCTGGCCGTCGCGGCGACGCTGCGTGACGGCGACCGGGACCCGCGGGCCCGGCTGTCGGTGGTGCAGCTGCCCGAGACCGCGGCGTTGCTGGCGGCCCATCCGCTGCGTGACCTGGTGACCAGGTCACGGCCGCGGAAGATCCGGGTCAGCCGGCGCCGCGCCCTGTACGGCTCGTGGTACGAGTTCTTCCCCCGGTCGGAGGGGGCGGTCGTCGACGGGGCCGGCGTGTCGAAGTCGGGCACCTTCCAGACCGCGGCCAGGCGGTTGCCCGCCGTGGCCAGGATGGGCTTCGACGTCGTCTACCTGCCGCCGATCCACCCGATCGGGCACACCTTCCGCAAAGGGCGCAACAACACGCTCAGCCCGGAGGCCGACGACCCCGGCTCGCCGTGGGCGATCGGCTCGGAGGACGGCGGGCACGACGCGATCCACCCCGATCTGGGCACGATCGACGACTTCGACGCGTTCGTCGGTCGCGCCCGCGAGCTGGGCATGGAGGTCGCGCTGGACCTGGCGTTGCAGTGCTCCCCCGACCATCCGTGGGTCAGGGAGCACCCGGAGTGGTTCACGATCCGGGCCGACGGCTCGATCGCCTACGCCGAGAACCCGCCGAAGAAGTACCAGGACATCTACCCGCTCAACTTCGACCGGGACCCGGAGGGCCTCTACGCCGAGGTCAAGCGGGTCATCCGGCACTGGATGGACCACGGGGTGCGGATCTTCCGGGTGGACAACCCGCACACCAAGCCGGTGGCCTTCTGGGAGCGGATGCTGGCCGACATCCACGCCACCGACCCGGACGTGATCTTCCTGGCGGAGGCGTTCACCCGGCCGGCGATGCTGCAGACGCTGGCCAAGATCGGCTATCACCAGTCCTACACGTACTACACGTGGAAGAACTCCAAGTCCGACGTGGAGAGCTACCTGTCGGAGCTGGCCCACGAGACGTCGCACTTCCTGCGGCCCAACCTGTTCGTCAACACGCCCGACATCCTGCACGAGTATCTCCAGCACGGCGGGATACCGGCGTTCAAGATCAGGGCCGTGCTCGCCGCGATCGCGTCGCCGACGTGGGGCGTGTATTCCGGTTACGAACTCGGAGAAAATATCCCGGTTCGCCCGGGAAGCGAGGAATACCTCGATAGTGAGAAATATCAGTACAGGCCGCGTGATTGGGAATCAGCAGAGCGGGAAGGGCGCAGCCTCGCGCCGTTCATCACCCAGCTGAATTTGTTCCGAAGAGCCCATCCGGCTCTGCAGGAATTGCGTAACCTACGGTTCCACCGGGTGGACCAACCGGACATGGTCTGCGTCTCCAAGCGGCTCCCGGGCGCCTACGACACGGCCACACGACGGCACGCCATGGGCGACGTGGTCCTGGCGGTCATCAACCTCGACCCGCACCACACCCACGAGGCCATGGTCGACCTCGACATGCCGGCCCTCGGACTCGACTGGAACGCGGAGTTCGTGGTGGACGACGAACTGTCCGGGGAGTCGTATCGTTGGCGTCAGAGCAATTATGTGCGCCTCGATCCCCATATCCAGCCTGCCCACATCTTCACCGTCCGAGCCGCGCCACGGTAGATCAGAATTCAGCGGGGAGTCTTCGACGTGTGTGTTAGCGCCTCCCTCATGAGCCGGACCAAGGAGGGCTCATGAGCTCCACACCCATACCCAACTCCTTCGACGAGGAAAAGCCTCGCGACCCCTACTGGTACAAGCGTGCCGTCTTCTACGAGGTCCTGATCAGGGGCTTCTCCGACTCCAACGGTGACGGCACCGGCGACATCAAGGGCCTGATCGACAAGCTCGACTATCTGCAGTGGCTCGGCGTCGACTGCCTGTGGCTGCTGCCCCTGTACGAGTCGCCGCTGCGTGACGGCGGCTACGACATCGCCGACTTCATGAAGATCCTGCCCGAGTTCGGCGACCTGGGCGACTTCGTGAAGCTCGTCGACGAGGCGCACAAGCGCGGCATGCGGGTCATCGCCGACCTGGTGATGAACCACACCAGCGACGCCCATCCCTGGTTCCAGGCCTCGCGTCACGACCCGGAGGGCCCGTTCGGCGACTTCTACGTCTGGGCCGACGACGACTCCGGCTACTCCGACGCGCGGATCATCTTCATCGACACCGAGACGTCCAACTGGACCTACGACCCGGTGCGCGGCCAGTACTACTGGCACCGGTTCTTCCACCACCAGCCCGACCTCAACTACGACAACCCCGACGTCCAGGACGCGATGCTGGAGGTCCTGCGCTTCTGGCTCGACCTGGGCATCGACGGCTTCCGGCTGGACGCGGTGCCCTACCTGTTCGAGGAGGAGGGCACCAACTGCGAGAACCTGCCCAGGACGCACGAGTACCTCAAGCGCGTCCGGGCCGAGGTGGACCGCCTCTACCCCGACCGGGTGCTGCTGGCCGAGGCCAACCAGTGGCCGTCGGACGTGGTGGAGTACTTCGGCGACCCGGTCGGCGGAGGCGACGAGTGCCACATGGCCTTCCACTTCCCGCTGATGCCGCGCATCTTCATGGCGGTGCGCCGCGAGTCGCGCTACCCCATCTCCGAGATCCTGGCCCAGACGCCCAAGATCCCGGAGCACTGCCAGTGGGGCATCTTCCTCCGCAACCACGACGAGCTGACGCTCGAGATGGTGACGGACGAGGAACGCGACTACATGTACGCCGAGTACGCCAAGGACCCGCGGATGCGGGCCAACGTCGGCATCCGCCGGCGGCTGGCCCCGCTGCTGGAGAACGACCGCAACCAGATCGAGCTGTTCACCGCGCTGCTGCTGTCGCTGCCGGGCTCGCCGGTGCTCTACTACGGCGACGAGATCGGCATGGGCGACAACATCTGGCTCGGTGACCGCGACGGCGTGCGCACCCCCATGCAGTGGGACCCCGACCGCAACGCCGGGTTCTCCGACTGCGACCCGGGCCGGCTCTACCTGCCGGTGATCATGGACCCGATCTACGGCTACCAGGGCCTCAACGTCGAGGCGCAGCAGAAGAACGCGGGCTCGCTGCTCCACTGGACCCGTCGCATGATCGAGATCCGCAAGCGGCACCCGGTGTTCGGGCTGGGCGAGTTCGCCGAGCTCAACTCCTCCAACCCGAGCGTGCTGGCCTTCGTCCGTGAGCTGGGCGACGACCGCATGCTGTGCGTGAACAACCTCTCGCGCTTCCCGCAACCGGTGGAGCTTGATCTGCGGAGATTCGTCGGCGTCTCACCTGTCGAGACGATGGGCGGGGTCCCGTTCCCGCCAATTGGCGAACTTCCGTATCTTTTGACGCTTCCTGGGCATGGTTTCTACTGGTTCACCCTGCCGCCACCGCGCACCCAGGAGGAGTAAGACGTGCTCGACGAGCTCCTTGCCGCATGGATCGCCCGCCAGCGTTGGTTCGGCGGCAAGGGGCGCCCGATCGACGCCCTGTCGATCGAGTCGGACGTCACCCTCGACGCCGGCGACCCGGGCCTGCGCCACCTCGTCGTGTCGGTGCGGCAGGGCGGCTCCCTCGACCGCTACCAGCTCCTGCTGGGCATGCGCGGCGAGCTGCCCGAGCAGCTGAAGCACGCCCTGATCGGCCCGCACGGCCCGTACGCCTTCGACGGCGGCCCGTCACGCTCGGAGTGGGACGTCTACGACGCCGTCCACGACCCGGAGCTGACGGGCCGGCTGCTCGACTGCATGGCCGAGGACTGCGGCTGGGGCGAGGTGCGCTTCCGGCACCTGCCCGGCGTGTCCATCGACACCTCGCCGCGCAGCATGGTGCTGGGCGCCGAGCAGTCCAACACCTCCCTCGTGTACGGCGACGCCTACATCTGCAAGCTGTTCCGCCGGCTCATCCCCGGGATCAACCCCGAGCTGGAGATCGTCACCGCGCTGGCCGAGCGGGGCGCGCCGCACATCGCCCAGCCGTACGGGTGGATGGAAGCCGACCTCGACGGCACGCCCACCACGCTGGCGATCATGCAGGAGTTCCTGTCCAACTCCACCGACGGCTGGGACCTCGCGCTGACCAGCGTCCGCGACTTCTACAACCAGATGCCCGGCATCGCGGCGGGCGACGCCGGCGGCGACTTCGCCGCCGAGGCGCACCGCCTCGGCGCCGCCACCGCCCGCGTGCACCGGGAACTGGCCGCCGCCTTCCCCACCGACGTCGTCGAGGCGCACGACGTCAAGCGGATGGCGGAGGGGTTCCGGCGCAAGCTGGACGGGGCCGTGGCCGAGGTGCCCGAGCTGCGCGAGCACGTCGGCGCCATGGAGGCCGCCTACCACCGGGTGGAGGAACTGGCCGGAGAGGTGCCCGTGCAGCGGGTGCACGGCGACTACCACCTCGGCCAGGTGATGCGCACGACCGGCGACTGGGTGGTGCTCGACTTCGAGGGCGAGCCGGGCCAGCCGCTGGCCGAACGCCGCGCCCTGTCGTCGCCGCTGCGCGACGTGGCGGGAATGCTGCGCTCGTTCGACTACGCCGCCCGCCACCTGCTGGCCGACCAACCCGAAGCGGCCTCCCTGGAGGACCGCGCCGAGGAGTGGGCGACCCGCAACCGCGCCGCGTTCCTCGCCGGGTACGTGGAGGGCGGCGGCAGGATCTCGGCGGGCGACGCCGCCCTGCTGCGCGCGTTCGAGCTGTCCAAGGCGGTGTACGAGGTCGTCTACGAGGCCCGCAACCGCCCGGCCTGGATCCGCATCCCGCTCGCCGCCTTCCGCCGCGACGACCTGTGACAGGCCGGCCGACGGGCCGCGCGACGGGCCGGGCGACGGGTCAGCGGAGTTCCTCGGCCAGGCCGGACATGTCCTCGTCGCCGTGCCCGCGGGCGACCCGCCGCTCCATGACGGCCTTCAGGGGCGCCAGCAGGTCGAACGTGACGCCCTGGTCCCGGAACGCGGCGTCCAGGGTGGTCAGGGCCACCCGGTTGACCTCCAGGTTGGACACGTCGGTCGCGTGGTCCCCCGCGTCGATCTGCGCGCCCATGGGCGGCGTGATGGCGGCCATCGCGTGCAGCCACGGCACCAGCAGCGACTCGGTGAACTCGGCCACGGACCGCTTCTCCGAGGCGATCAGGGCCGCCGCACTCAGGAAGCCGGCGAACTGGCCGTACATGCCGGTGAGCATGGCCAGGTCGTACAGCGGGGCGAGGCCGGGGTCCGCGCCGAGGTAGCGCGGCTCGGCCAGGACGGCCAAAGTGTCCTCGTACCGCTCGAAGGCGGGCCTGGAGCCGCTGTAGAGGACGAGCGCGCCCGGCGCGCCGATCATCTGCGGCACCGCCATGATGCCGCCGTCCAGGTAGTCGCCGCCGTGCCCGGTCACCCACGCGCTCATCTCACGGGCCTCGGCCGGGCGGCCGTTGGTGAGGTTCAGCACGACGCGGCCCGTCAGGTCGGCGCCCTCCAGCGTCTGCCGGGTGGCGGCGTAGTCGAGCACGCAGACGACCACCAGCGGGCTCGCCCCCACGGCCTCGGCCGCGGTGGCGGCGACGACGGCCCCCTGGGCGGCCAGGGGCTCGGCCTTCGCGGCCGAACGGTTCCACACCGTGACCCGGTGGCCCGCCTTGAGCAGGGCTCCGGCCAGAGCGCTGCCCATGAGGCCGAGGCCGATGATCGAGATATCAGTCGACATTTCAGCGTTCCTTAGCTGTCGGGGTTGACGGAGTCCACTGTCGGTGGCTGCGGTTATGGTTCGGTTCGGAGAGGGTTATGGGGGGCTGATGCGATTCGGGGTGCTGGGCCCCTTGACGGTGTGGGGGCCGGAAGGCGAGCCCGTCCGGGTGCCCGAGGCGAAGGTCCGCGCGCTGCTGGCCGACCTGCTCGTCCACCTGCTCGTCCACCGCGGCGCGCCCGTCTCGGCCGACCGGCTGATCGCCGACCTGTGGGGCGAGCACCCGCCGGGCGACGCGCCCGGCGCACTGCGGGTGAAGGTGTCGCAGCTGCGCCGGGCGCTCGGCGACCGCGAGCTGGTCGCCTTCCGCTCACCCGGCTACCTGCTGCACGCCGCCCCCGAGGACGTCGACGCCGGCCGGTTCCGTGCCCTGCTCGACCAGGCCGGGCGCGGCGGGGACCTGCGGGCCCGGCGCGCGCTGCTCACCCAGGCGCTGGAGCTGTGGCGCGGGCCCGCGTACGCCGACTTCGCCGACGAGGAGTTCGCCCGCACCGAGATCGCCCGGCTGGACGAGCAGCGGCTGGCCGCCCTGGAGGAGCTGGCCGAGGTCCGCCTCGCGCTGGGCGAGCACGGTCAGCTCGCCGCCGAGCTGGCCGGCCCGGTCGCCGAGCATCCGCTGCGCGAGCGGCTGCGGGCCGCGCAGCTCCGCGCCCTGTACCAGGCGGGCCGGCAGAGCGAGGCGCTGGCGAGCTACGCCGACCTGCGCGAGCGGCTGGCCGCCGAGCTGGGCGTGGACCCCGGCCCCGAGCTGGTCGCGCTGCACCAGGCCATCCTGGAGCAGGACCCCGCGCTCGGGCCGCCCGTGCGGCCCCGCACCAACCTGCCCGCGCCGCTCACCCCCCTGATCGGCCGGGACGCCGCGGTGGCCGGGGTGCGGCGGCTCCTGTCGGCCAACCGGCTCGTCACGCTCGCGGGCCCGGGTGGGGTGGGCAAGACCAGGCTGGCGCTGGAGGCCGCCGCCGATCCGGGCAGGGACTTCCCCGGCGGCGTGTGGCTGGTCGAGCTGGCCGAGCTGCCGTCCGCCTCGCCGTCCGAGGTGGCGGAGGCCGTGGCCAAGGTGCTGGGGCTGCGTGACGACGTACCGGCCACCCCGCCCGACCGGCTCGCCGCCGCGCCGACCGACCGGCTCACCGCCGCGCCGACCGATCCCCGCGCCTCCGTGCCGACCGACCGGCTCGCCGCCGTGCTGGCGACCGGTGACACGCTGCTCGTGCTGGACAACTGCGAGCACGTGGTCGAGCAGGTCGCCGCGCTGGCCGAGCGGCTGCTGCGGGCCGCGCCCGGCCTGCGCATCCTGGCGACCGGCCAGGAGCCGCTGCGGATCGCGGGCGAGACGCTGTGGACGGTGCCGCCGCTCGACCCCGAGGCGGCCGCCGAGCTGCTGCGGGCCCGCGCGGGCGTCGAGCTGGACGACGAGGAGGCGGTCGCCGAGGTCTGCGCCCGCCTGGACGGGCTGCCACTCGCCCTCGAACTCGCCGCCACCCGCATGCGGGCGCTGACGCCGCGCGGGCTCGCCGACCGCCTCGACGACCGGTTCCGGGTGCTCGCCGCCGGTCGGCGCGGCGGTCCGGCACGGCAGCAGACGCTGCGCGCCATGATCGACTGGAGCTGGGAGCTGCTCACGGACGAGGAACGGCTCGTGCTGCGGCGGCTGGCCGTGCACGCCGGCGGCTGCACGCTGGACGCGGCCGAGGCCGTCTGCGCCGAGCCCGGCCTCGACGTGCTGGGCCCGCTGACCCGGCTGGTCGACCGGTCGCTGGTGGTGCGGACGGCCGACGGCCGATACCGGCTGCTGGAGTCCGTGGCCGCCTACTGCGTCGAACGGCTGGCCGAGGCGGGCGAGCTGGACGGGCTGCGGCTGCGCCACGTCCGGCACTACACGGCGCTGGCCGAGCGGGCGGAGCCGCACCTGCGCGGCCACGGGCAACGCCGCCACCTCGCGCTGCTCGACGCCGAGAGCGCCAACGTCCGGGCCGCGATCGAGCATGCCGTCCGGCTGGGCGCGGCCGACGAGGCGGTGCGGCTGGTCAACGCGATGGCGTGGTACTGGGTGCTGCGCGGCAGGCTGAGCGAGGGCCGCCGGGCGCTGGAGGCGGCGCTGTCGATCCGCGACGACGCCGAGGCGCGGCTCTGGCTCGACGGGCTGAGCCTGCTGTCCGGGCTGCTGCGCCCGGTGGACCCCGGCCTGTTCGAGGCCGTCCCCGACCCGCTCCGCCGGGCCAGGGCGCGGTGGTTCGCCGGCTTCGCCCTGTTCGGCTTCGCCGACCTGTCCGTGAGCCTGGGGCTGGTCGAGTCGGCGCTGGCCGCGTGCGAGGCGCTGGGCGACCGGTGGGGCACGGCCGCCGCGCTGAGCGTCCTGGCGAGCTGGGCCGGCATGCGCGGCGACCTCGCGGCGCTGCGCCGCGACGGCGAGCGTGGCCTGGCCCTGTTCCGCGAGGTCGGCGACCGGTGGGGCGAGATGCGCTCCGCCGAGAACCTCGGCACGCTCGCCGAGATCACCGGCGACTACGAGCGGGCCGCCGAGCTGCGCCGCGACGGGCTGCGGATGGCCGAGGAGCTGGGGCTGTGGGGCGCGGTCTGCGACGCGATGTCACGGCTGGGCCGGATCGCCATGCTGACCGGCGACCACGCGCTGGCGGACGACTACCACGAGCGGGCCAGGGCGCTGGCCGTGTCGCAGTCCAACCGGCCCGCGGAGGAGTTCGCCGAGATGGGGCTGGCGCTCGGCGCCCGCAGGCAGGGGCGGCTCGACCGGGCCGACCGGATCCTGCGCAAGTGGATCGGCTGGGTGCGGGAGGTGTCCGGCGCCCCGGGGGCGGCGCTGATCCTGGCCGAGCTGGGCTTCGTCGCCGAGCAGCGCGGCGACGCGGCCGCGGCCCTGGCGTTCCAGCTCGACGCGCTGGCGGCGGCCCGCCAGGTCGGCGATCCCCGGGCCGTCGCGCTGGCCCTGGAGGGCCTGGCGGGGGCCCGGGCGCTGGGCGGGGCGCACGAGGAGGCCGGCCGGCTGCTCGGCAAGGCCGCCGCGCTGCGCCGCTCGGTCGGCGCGCCGCTGCCGCCGGCGGAGCGGGGTGACGTCGACCGGATCACCGCCGTCGTCCGTGAGGCGCTGGGCGCGGAGGCGCTCGCCGCCGCCCGGGCCGACGGGGCCGGCGCCCCGCTCGGCACGCTCGTCCCCGCCGGGGTCTGACCCGCCTGTGCCCGGCCTCCGCCGGTGCCGTCGCCGGCGCCAGGCCGCTGATCCGGGTCCGGACGGCCGCCGGTCAGGACGCGGGCCTGGACGGCTCGTGCGGTCCCGTGCCGGCCGTCGCCACCTCCCGGGCGGGGAGGCCGGCGGGCCGGTCCTCGGGCGGGGTGTGACCGGTGGGAGGGACCTGACGCAGGGTGACCGCCGAGAGGACCGCCGCCACCGCGAGCACCACGGCACCGGCGACGGCCACCGCGACGAGTCCTTCGGTGAAGGCGGCCCTGGCGGCCGACAGCAGCTCCGCCGAGACCGGCCCCGGCTGTCCGGCGGCGACCGCCGCCGCGCCGCCGAGCGTGTCGCGGGCCGCCTGCGCCGCGTCGGCCGGCAGCCCGTCCGGGACGGCGAGCCGCGCCCGGTAGACGCCCGCGGCCAGGCTGCCGAAGAGCGCCAGCCCGAGCGCCCCGCCGAACTCCTGCGCCGTCTCCGACAGGGCCGCCGCCGATCCCGACCGCTCGGGCGGCGCCGCCCCCACCACCATGTCGGTGCCCAGCACCAGCAGCGGCGACCCGCCGAGGAAGAAGAGCACCTGCCCGGCCACCAGCGTTCCGAGCCCGGAGTCGGCGCCGACCCGCGCCAGCAGCACGAACCCGGCCACGCTCACCAGCAGGCCGGCCGCGCCGACGTACCCGGGCCGGAAGCGGCGGGCGAGTGCCGGCGACACCACGAACCCGATGAGCACCGCCGCGACGGGCGGCAGCGTCCACAGGCCCGCCTGCAGAGGTGTCAGGCCGGCGACGAGCTGCATGTACTGGCCGCCGAGCAGTCCCACTCCCGGGCCGACGAGGATGACCAGCATGAGCGAGCCCAGGGCGCCGCTGAACCGGCGCTCGGCGAACAGCTTCAGGTCGAGCAGGGGGTCGGCGAGCGTCCGCTGCCGCCGGACGAACAGCACGGCCAGCGCCAGCCCGGCCGCGACGGACAGCGCCGGGGTGAAGCCGGTCGTGCCCGACGCGAACTCCTTGATCCCGTAGATGGTGGCCAGCGCGGCCGCCACCGACAGCCCGACGCTGGTCAGGTCGAGCCGCCCGGCGCCCGGGTCACGGTACTCCGGCAGCAGCAGCGGCCCCGCCACCAGCAGCAGCGCCATCACCGGCGCGCCGAGCAGGAACGCCGACCCCCACCAGAAGTGCTCCAGCAGCACTCCGCCGACCAGCGGCCCGATCACCATGCCGCCGGTGAACCCGGTCATCCACAGGCTGATCGCCACCGTGCGCTGGGCCGGATCGTGGAACATGTTGCTGATCAACGACAGCACCGACGGCATCAGCGTGGCGCCCGCGATGCCGAGCAGCGCCCGGGCGGCGATCAGCAACTCGGCGCTCGGCGCGTAGGCGGCCAGCACGGAGGCCGCCCCGAACGCCGCCGCGCCGATCAGCAGGAGTCTGCGCCGGCCGATGCGGTCGCCGAGGGTTCCCATCGTGATCAGGAATCCGGCGATGAGGAACCCGTAGATGTCGTTGATCCACAACAGCTGGGTCCCGCTCGGCCGCAGGTCCTCGCTCAGGGCGGGGACGGCCAGGTGCAGCACGGAAACGTCGATGGACAGCAGGAGGGTGGGCAGGATGAGGACGGCCAGGCCGGTCCATTCGCGTTTGCCCGCACGTCGGATGCTCATGCGGGGAACCTATGACCTCAACGATGCTTGAGGTCAATGCCGGACACGGCCGCCGAATATCGCCGTTCCGCCGACAGCCGAGCGCCGTCCGGTTACTCTTCGCAGGTGTTCGCAAACGAAGAGTAAAGGAGGCGGCATGCGGCGAGTGGTGGTGCTCGCGGCCTCAGCGGTGGCGGTCACGGGTCTCGCGGCCTGCGTCCTGCTGCTGCCGGGTGACGGCGCGCCGGGCGGAGCGGGCGCGGCGCAAGCGGGCGGAGCCGCCCGCGCCGCCGCGCCCGGCCCCGCCGACCCGCTCACGACCGAGGAGATCCGGCGCGCCGCCGCCCTGGCGACCGCCGGGATGCGCTCCCACCTGGCCGCCGGGCGGGCGCAGTTGCTCTACGTCGAGCGCGACGACGCCAAGGACGGCGAGGGGGCGCGGCGGGCCGAGGCGTACGTCTACGACTACGCCCGCGACGAACTGACCGTGCGCACGGTGGACCTCGGTCAGGGCCGGGTCGTCCGCGAGGTCACCGACAGGGGGGTGCAGCCGCCGCCGTCCCGCCAGGAGGAGGCGCACGCCGCCGAGCTGCTGCTGCGTGATCCGAGGTTCGGCGACGGGGTCAGGAGCGCCTACCGCCGGGCCGCCGGCCGGGAGCTGGGCTCGGCGGCCGACCTGGCGCTGCGCGGGCTGATCCACTCCGCGCCGCGCGGGGCCTGCGCCAGGCACCGGTGCCTGCGCCTGTTCGTCCGGCTGCCCGACGGCACGTTCCTCGACACCAGCCGCATCGTCGTCGACCTGTCCGCCAAGAAGGTTCACACCCTGGAGTGGTGACGTGTTCCTCCGACTCGCCCTCGCGGCGTTCGTCGCCGCGGCGTCGCACGCCTCCCCCGCCGTGACGATCGCGGCGCCGGCCGCCGCCGCGTGCGCCGCCCCGTACCTGATCGACAAGACGCTGCCGAACGGCGCGCGCTGGCAGATGTGCTGGGAGATGCGCACGATCGAGGGGCTGACCCTGCGCAAGGTCGTCTACACGCCGCGGGGCGGCAGCCCGACCAGCGTGCTGCGCAGCGCCGCGCTCGCGCAGATCCACGTCCCGTACGACAGCGGCGAGCCGCGCTACCACGACATCGGCTCGCTGGGCGAGGCCGCGTTCGCGCTGACCAGCGGCGACTGCCCCGGCGGCGAGCGGCGCGCCGAGAAGGTGTGCGTCCTCGACCGGGCGCGCGGCCACGCGCACCTCAAGGACGGCTACGGCGACCCCGCCGAGCGCAGATCGCGGCAGGGGCGCGAGCTGGTGGTGCTGGCCGCCTACCAGGTGGGCTGGTACACCTACGTCTCCGAGTTCGTCTTCGGCGACGACGGCTCCATCACCCCGCGGCTGGGCGCCACGGGGTCGCTGGCCGGCACGGTGACCACGCCCCGGCACGGCTGGCCGATCGGCGTCGGGCACCGTCATTTCGAGGAGTCGCACAGCCACAACGTGTTCTGGCGGATGGACTTCGACGTCCACGGTGACGCGCGGGACGTGGTGGAGCAGTACGACTTCTCCGGCGACCGCACGAAGAAGCGCACGATGAGGCGCACCCCCTTCACCCGGGAGACGCGCGCCGTCAACCAGCGGATGCGCTGGTGGCGGGTGGTCGACCCGCGGGCGCTCAACGCCGACCGGCATCCGATGTCGTGGGAGATCAACAACTCCGACAGCGCCGAGTACCGCGGCCCCGCCGACGAGGCGTTCACCAGGGCCGACCTCTACGTCACGCAGTACAGGGCGTGCGAGCGGCTGGCCACCCAGAACCCGTCGCCGCGCTGCCGCAGGTCGGTGGACAAGTACGCCGGCCGGGAGCGGCTCACCGACCCGGTGCTGTGGGTGAACGTCGGCTTCCACCATGTCGCCCGCGACGAGGACGCCGACCCGATGCCGATCCACTGGCAGGGCTTCCGGATCACCCCGCGCGACGTGACGGCGAAGAATCCCACCCCCTAGCCGGACGAATCCCACCCGAACCCTCATCGCCCGGCTGCCATAAACGTGATATTCACAACTTCCGGTGATTGTCGCAATGAAAGCGGGCAGTGCCTGGGTTGGACGGTCGTCGTAGGGCAGGGTTGGGAGCATGCCGATGAGGACAGAGCTCGACCGCCTCGCGGGCGGGGCACACCATGATCCACACTCGATCCTGGGAGCGCACCCCGTCGCGGGAGGCATGACGTTCCGGGCCCTGCGCCCGCTCGCCGAGCGGGTGCGGGTGCTGCTGGACGACGGGACCGCCCACGACATGAGACACCAGGCCCACGGGGTCTTCGAGGTGACGGTCCCCGGGCTCGACAAGGTGCCCGACTACACGCTCAGCGTGCAGTACGCGGGCGGCGAGCCGCACGAGGTGCGCGACCCGTACCGGCACTGGCCCACGCTGGGCGAGGTGGACCTGCACCTCATCGGCGAGGGGCGGCACGAGCGGCTGTGGGAGGCGCTGGGCGCGCGGGTGATGCGGCACCAGGACGTCGACGGCACCGCCTTCGCCGTGTGGGCGCCGAACGCGCGCGGCATCCGGGTGGTCGGCGACTTCAACCACTGGGACGGCACCGCCCACCCCATGCGCTCGCTCGGCGCCTCGGGGGTGTGGGAGCTGTTCGTCCCCGGCATCGGCCCGGGCGAGCGGTACAAGTACCAGATTCTCGGCGCCGACGGGGTGTGGCGTGACAAGGCCGACCCGATGGCGCGGCGGACCGAGGTGCCGCCGCAGACGGCCTCGGTCGTCGAGCAGTCCGCCTACACCTGGCAGGACGACGAGTGGATGGCCGCCCGGCGCGCGAAGACGCCGCAGCAGGCCCCGATGAGCGTCTACGAGGTGCACCTGGGGTCGTGGCGGCCCGGCCTGTCCTACCTGGAGCTGGCCGAGCAGCTCGTGGAGTACGTGGTGGACCTGGGCTTCACGCACGTGGAGCTGCTCCCGGTGGCCGAGCACCCGTTCGGCGGGTCGTGGGGCTACCAGGTGACCTCCTACTACGCGCCGACGGCCAGGTTCGGCACGCCGGACGAGTTCCGGCACCTGGTCGACCGGCTGCACCAGGCGGGCGTCGGCGTGCTGCTCGACTGGGTGCCGGCGCACTTCCCCATGGACGACTGGGCGCTGGCCCGGTTCGACGGCACCCCGCTGTACGAGCACGCCGATCCGGCGCGTGGCGAGCATCCCGACTGGGGCACCTACGTCTTCGACTTCGGCCGCAGGGAGGTGCGCAACTTCCTGGTGGCCAACGCCGTCTACTGGCTGAAGGACTTCCACATCGACGGGCTGCGCGTGGACGCGGTCGCCTCGATGCTCTACCTCGACTACTCGCGGCGTGAGGGCGAGTGGACGCCCAACGTCTACGGTGGCCGGGAGAACCTCGACGCGGTCGAGTTCCTCAAGGAGATGAACTCCGTCGTCTACCGGGAGGCTCCGGGCATCTCGACCGTGGCCGAGGAGTCGACGGCCTGGCCGGGAGTGTCCCGGCCGGTGCACCTGGGCGGGCTCGGGTTCGGCTTCAAGTGGAACATGGGCTGGATGCACGACACGCTGGCCTACCTCCAGCACGAGCCGATCTTCCGGCAGTACCACCACCACCAGATGACGTTCTCGCTCATCTACGCCTACTCCGAGAACTACGTGCTGCCGCTGTCGCACGACGAGGTCGTGCACGGCAAGGGCTCGCTGCTGGGCAAGATGCCGGGCGACGAGTGGCAGCGCTTCGCGCAGCTGCGCGCGCTGCTGGCGTTCATGTGGGCGCATCCGGGCAAGCAGCTGCTGTTCATGGGCGGCGAGTTCGGCCAGGGGTCGGAGTGGTCGGAGGAACGCGGGCTCGACTGGTGGGTGCTGGAGTTCGACGGCCACCGGGGCGTGCAGCAGCTCGTCCGCGACCTCAACCGGCGCTACAAGGAGCTGCCGGCCCTGTGGGAGCGGGACACCGACCCCGAGGGGTTCCGCTGGATCGACGCCGACGACGCGCCGGGCAACACGTTCTCGTTCGTGCGTTACGCGGCCGACGGTTCGGCGCTGGCGTGCGTGGTCAACTTCAGCGGCGCGCCGCACGAGGACTACCGGCTCGGGCTGCCGTACGGCGGGGAGTGGGCCGAGGTGCTCAACACCGACGCCTACGACTACTGGGGCAGCGGGGTCGGCAACATGGGATCGGTGGAGGCGGTCGAGGAACCACGCCACGGGCTGCCCTACTCGACGCGGCTGCGGGTGCCGCCGCTGGGCGCGGTCTGGCTGTTCGCGGAACGCCCGGAGACCACCGAGATCCCCGAATCCGACAAGCCGGGAAATGTCGCATGAAAGTTGGCTGAGAAAGGGGGCGCGGATCTGTGCGCGCGGGGTGATTCCTCCTAGACTCCGAAGATCACCCCCTTCTCGGAGGACGCGTGCGACTTCGCCCCCTGACGGTGTGCTCCGTCGTGCTGGCCCTGCTCGTGACAGCCCCCTCGGTCCCGGCGTTCGCCGCGGAGCCCGTACCCGCGACGACGGCGACACCGGCGCCGACGCCCGCACCCGCGCCGGCCTCCGCCCCGGATCCCGGCCCGGCCGGCGAGCCGCAGCCCGAGGCCGCGGAGACCGGAGAAGCCGAGACCGAGCAGACGGGCGACGCGGGAGCTCAAGAGGCGGAGCCCGAGGGGACGCCGGGTCCCGGAGGGGCGGCGGAGAAGCTGGAGGACGGCCTGGCCCTGGACGAGGGCCGGGTGCGCGCCATCGTCGAGCTCACCGACCCCGGCCAGCACGCGCCCGTGGCCGCCCAGGCGGCCGAGGAGAGCGTCGACGTGGTGCTGCGCCCCCGGACGCAGCCGTTCATGGTCGTGGAGGGCACCGCGGAGGAGCTGGCCGCCCTGGCGGACGACCCGAGGGTGACGTCCATCCACCGTGACCGGGCCTATCCCCCGTCGCTGGCCTCCAGCCTCACGCTGATCGGCGCCGACCAGGCGCACGCCCGCGGCTTCACCGGCACCGGCCAGGCGGTGGCCGTCCTTGACACGGGGATCGACCGCGACCACCCGGCCTTCGCCGGCCGGATCGTGGAGGAGGCATGCTTCTCGGCCGTGGAGCCCGGAGTGGAGTCGCTCTGCCCGAACGGGCAGCCCACGCAGACCGGCGCCGGCGCCGCCGACGCCGAGACCGCCAAGTGCCTCGCCGGCGGCGTGAACCTGTGCGAGCACGGCAGCCATGTGGCGGGCATCGCCGCCGGCAACGGCGGCGTGGCGCCGGGGGCGGGGATCGTCGCGGTGCAGGTGTTCAGCCGGGTGAACGACGAGGAGATCTGCGGCGAGGCGTCGTGCCTGCTGGCGTACGAGTCGTCGCTGCGCCTGGCCATGGAGCACGTGGCCGGGCTGCAGCGGCCGGTCGCCGCCGTCAATCTCAGCCTGGGCGGCGGGCTGTACGACGCCTCCTGCGACGACACCGAGGAGGGCCGGGCCTTCAGGCCGGCCGTGGAGGCGCTGCTCGCCAAGGGGACCGCGACCGTGGTGGCGGCGGGCAACGAGTTCCACGAGGGCGTCGCCTTCCCCGCCTGCCTGTCCTCGACCGTCGCGGTCGGCGCGAACGACGACGCCGACGCCATCGCCGACTTCTCCAACCGGGGGCCGCTGCTCGACCTGTTCGCGCCGGGCGTGGACGTCGAGTCGGCGGTGCCGGACGACGCCGCGGCGGTGCACAGCGGCACCTCCATGGCGGCCCCGCACGTGGCCGGCGCGCTGGCGCTGCTGCGGGCGCAGTCGCCGCAGGCCCAGGTGACGGAGCTGGTGGACAAGCTCAAGGCGGCCGGCCGGCCGTACGCGTACGAGGCCGGCGGCGCGCAGGTGACCACGCCCCGGCTGGACGTGCTGGCGGCGCTGACCGGGTCGGCGCCGCAGCCGGGGATCAGCCAGAGCCCGGCCCCCGGCGGCCCCGGCCGCGATCCCGAGCCCGACCCGTCCGGCAGCAGCGGCCCCGCACCCACGCCGGACGACCCGGACGGCGACCCGCAGCCCGGGGATCCGGGCGCGGGCACCCCGCCGAGCCCCGTCCCGCTGCCCACGGTCACGGTCACGGTGACCGTCACGCCGAAGCCGGCGGCGACGGTCTGTACCCGCGGCGCCGTCGGCAAGCGCCTGACGGCCCAGAAGTGGGCCGTGGAGATCCACCGCAGCAGCGGCGCGATCCCCGACGCGACGCTCACCTGCTATCTGAAGCTCGTGCAGAAGGCCAGCAAGGTCTTCCCGGAGCTGACCCGCGCCTCGACGCTGGGCACGGCCTACCGGACGCTGAAGGCCACCGGGACGGCGAGGCAACGGCTGGACGCCGCGCTGCTCGTGGGCTGGCTCAACTGGGCGCACGGGACGAACGGCACCACGAAGCTCACCGGCGCGGAGAAGGTGCGGCTGAGCTCCAAGGCGACGACCGCCGCGCTGAAGAGGGCCGCCAGAAGCCTCTGATCCGTCGGGAACTCCCTCGGCGCCGGCAGCAAGGCGATCGGCTCGGCACGTCAACCGTTGATCCGCGCGTACCGAGGGCCGGCTCTCGTGAGGGGGCCGGCCCTCGGCCGTTCCCCAGGGGTTCGAACAGCGCAGCGCCGGTCCAAGATGTGTCGCTTAGGGTGGATTTCATGGACGCAGGCAAGGCGATCTTCGAAACCGTTGACAGGATCCGCCAGCGGCGCAACGCCCCGCTGGTACTGGAGCTCGATCTCACCGAAGGGCTCACCGAGGGACCGCCGAGCGACGCGCTCACCGCGGTGCTGTCCATGCGCAAGCCTCGCCTTTCGGACGTGCTGGCCGGTCTCCGGCGCGGCCGCGACGACTCCCGCGTCAGGGCGCTGGTCGTCAAGCTCGGCGGCCACCCGCTGGGGCTCGGCATGGTGCAGGAGCTGCGCCAGGCCGTGGCCAGATTCCGGGCGTCGGGCAAGCTGACCGTCGCCTTCGCCGAGACGTTCGGCGAGTTCGGCAACGGCACCGTGCCCTACTACCTGGCCAGCGCCTTCGAGCGCGTCTACCTGCAGCCGAGCGGCGACGTGGGCCTGACCGGCGTGGCGCTGGAGCAGCGCTTCGTCAAGGGCACGCTGGCCAAGCTGGGCATCGGCTACGAGATGGGCCAGCGCCACGAGTACAAGACCGCGGCCAACACCTTCACCCAGGACCACATGACCGAGCCGCACCGCGAGTCGATGGAGCGGATCGTCGAGTCGGTCGTGGAGCAGTTCGTCGCGGGCATCGCCGAGGGGCGCCGGCTCGACCCGGCCAAGGTGCGGGAGCTGGTGGACCGGGGCCCGTTCCTCGGCGCCGAGGCCGTGGAGGCCGGGCTGGTCGACCGGCTGGCCTACCGCGACGAGGTGTACGACGAGGTCAAGCAGGCCGCCGGGGACGACGCTCACCTGCTGTTCGTCTCCCGGTACGCGAAGGCCGCCGCCGTGCGCAAGTTGCCGAACCCCACGGCCGCCGGGATCGCGCTGGTGCACGGCAACGGGCAGATCAGGTCCGGCCGCAGCGGGCGCAGCCCGCTGGGCGGGGGCGGGGCGATGGGCTCCGACACGGTCGCCGCCGCGCTGCGCGCCGCCCGGCGCGACGACCACGTCAAGGCCGTGGTGTTCCGGGTGGACAGCCCCGGCGGCTCGTACGTCGCCTCCGACGTCATCTGGCGTGAGGTCGTGCTGACCCGCAGGGTCAAGCCGGTGATCGTGTCGATGGGCGACCTGGCGGCCTCGGGCGGCTACTTCGTCTCGATGGCCGCGGACGTCATCATCGCCCAGCCGGGCACGCTGACCGGGTCGATCGGCGTGTTCGGCGGCAAGCCGGTGGTGTCGGAGCTGCTGGACAAGATCGGGGTCAACTCCGAGCTGGTGGCCGAGGGCGCCAACGCCGGGATGTTCTCCACCACGCGCGCGTTCTCGCCGGAGCAGTGGGAACGGGTGAACGCCTGGCTGGACCGCATCTACGACGACTTCGTCGGCAAGGTGGCCGAGGCCCGCTCGCTGACCCGTGACCGCGCCCACGAGCTGGCCCGCGGCCGGGTCTGGACCGGGGCCGACGCCCGCGAGGGCGGCCTGGTGGACGAGCTGGGCGGCCTGGAGGACGCGCTGACGCTGGCCCGTGAGCGCGCCGGCCTCGCCCACGACGCGCCGGTGCGGGTCTACCCGCGGCTGAACCCGCTGGAGCGGCTGCGCCCGGCGGAGTCCAGCGAGGACAAGGCGGCGGCGCTGGCCCGGGTGCGGCTGGACGCGTGGGGGCCGCTGGCCCGCCTGTCCGCCGAGCTCGGCCTGCCGGCCACCGGCCCGCTCACTCTGCCGGGCTGGTACACGATCCGCTGAGTGTCCCGGTGTAGCCGTCATAGTCGTTCCAGCCGGGGTCGTTCACCAGGTCCCGCCAGGTGGGCCAGCTCTGCCCGGTCGCCTGGCGGACCAGCTCGCCGGGCACGGTGAACGGCGGCGCCTTGTGCGGCTTGGCGAGCGCCTGGCCGACGATCGCGTCGTGGAGCACGGCCGCGCCGTGCAGGCGCGGCAGCACGGCGTGGATCCGGTCGGCGTAGCCGGGCGGCAGCGCGGGGCCGTCCCCGCCGATGTCGTATCCGGCGCCGGCCGTGACCAGCGCGATCTCGGGCCGCTTGCGCAGGGCGATGTCGCGGCACAGGTGCAGCGCGATCGCGTCCCACACCACCTCGGTCCGCTCCGGCGGCACGCCCTGCTCGGCGAGCCATTCGGCGGCGAGGTCCGCGCCGTCGAGCTCGAAGCGCTGGTCGCCGTCGCCGCGGTCGCTGAGCCCGGCGTCGTGCAGCACGCAGCCCAGGAACAGCAGCTCGTCGTCGTAGTCGCGGCCGGGCAGCAGGCCCTGCCGTTCGCCGAGGAAACGGCCGTAGAGATAGGTGCGCATGCTGTGGTTGAAGACCGCCGGATGCTCGATGCTCCGCGCCAGGCGCATCGCCTTCAGCGTCAGAGATGTCCAGGGGAACGGCAGGTCTCCGTAGGCGTCCATCGCGTCGTCCTTCCTCCGGGACGCGCCGGGACGCGCCCCATCCTTCAGGGTAGCTGAAGCCTAGCCGAAGCTTCAGTCGCCCTGAAGGCCGGGGCTCACGGACCCATGGAGCGATACCGGCCGCGCAGGCGGACGAGGGGCTGGATGCCCGGCGTGACATAGCCGACCGCGAGCACCCGGCCCAGGAAGAGCGTGTGGTCGCCGGCGGGCACCACCTGGACCGTCTCGGCCTCCAGGGCCGCGACTCCCCCCTCGACGACCAGCGCACCCGAGTGCTCCCCCCGATGGTGGGGCGTGCCCGCCACGAGAAGGCGGGCGCTGGGCCGGCCGGCCGTGGCGAAGCGGCTGGCGACGGCGGCCTGGCCCGACGACAGCAGGGAGGCCGCCCAGCGGTCCTGGCGCAGCAGCACCTCGCAGAGGTAGCCGCGACTCGCCAGGCTGGCCAGGACCAGCGGGGGTTCCAGCGAGACGGACATGAGCGCCGACACGGTGGCGCCCAGGTCGTCACGATCGTCCCGTACGGTGATCACCGCCACGCCCGCGGCGAGCTGGGCCATGGCCTCGGTGAACAGGCCGTCGGCTGCCTCAGGCACGGCCGGGCCCCCCGGCGTGGCGGCGGGCCCGCGCCGGGCCGGTCAGCCCAGGCCGTTCGTGGTCAGCCATTCCTTGGCCACCGTGGCGGGCTCGTCCTTGTTCACGGAGATCTTCTGCATCATGTCGAGCAGCGACTGGGTCGTGAGCTTGGCGGACACGTCGTTGAGCACGGTCTTGACCGTGTCACTCGCCGCGGCCTTGTTGAGCAGCGGCGTGACGTTCTGGGCGGGGAAGATGTTCTTCGGGTCCTGCAGCGCCACCAGGCCGTTGGCGGCCATCTTGGGGTCGGTGCTGAAGACGTTGCCGACCTGGACGGTGCCGTCCTTGATCGCGTCGGCCGTGGTCGGGCCGGTGGGCTTCCACTCCTTGAACTCCAGCCCGTAGACCTCCTTGAAACGGGCCTCCCAGCGCTTCTTGAACTCCGGCGGGCCGCCGACGACCATGCTCTTCGACACCTTGGCCAGGTCCTCCATCGTGGTGAGGGAGTCCTTGGTCTGCGTCTCCTTGGTCACCGACAGGGTGTCCTTGTCCTCGGCGGGCGAGGAGTCGAGCACCTCCAGCTCGGGCGGCAGCTTCTCCTTCAGCGCCGCGTTGACCTCGTCGGTCGTGGCGGCCGTGGCCTTCAGGTCGACGAAGGCGAGCAGGTTGCCGTTGTACTCGGGCACGATCGTCAGCCCGCCGCTCTTGACCTGGTCGTAGACCACCTCGCGACTGCCGATGCGCGGCTTCTCCTCGACCTGCACGCCCTTGGCCTCCAGGGCCTGCGCGTAGATCGAGCCGAGCAGCACGCTCTCGTCGAAGTCGAACGACCCGATGACGGCCTTGCCGCCGCCGCCGGCCGGGGCCGACCCGCTGGGCGCGGCGCTGGTCGTGTCGAGCGGATTGCCCCCGCCCCCTCCGCCGCCGCAGGCCGTCAGGGTCAGCGCCGCCGACAGCAGCACCGCGGCGGTGCCGAACTTACCTCTCATCACGACTTCCTCTCTTGCCGCTTATCGCGTCTTCAATCGCCGGCTCACGCCGGGCGAGACCGTCACCCGCTGCGCCAGCGTGAACCCGAGCTGCACCACGAGCGCGAACAGCACAATCAATACGGAACCGCCGACCACGCTCGCGTAATCCTTCGTGGCGAACCCGTCGATCACGAACCTGCCGAGCCCACCCAGCCCGGTGTAGGCGGCGACGGTCGTCGTCGCGACCACCTGGATGGCCGACAGGCGAAGGCCGAGCAGGATGAGCGGCAGCGCCACCGGCACGAGCACCCGGCCGAGCACCTGCCCGCCGCGCAGCCCCATCCCGTACGCGGCGTCGCGCAGCTCGGGGTCCACGCCCCTGATGCCCTCGAACGTGTTGACCAGGATGGGCGGCACGGACAGCAGCACCAGCGGGATGATCACCGGCCAGATCGAGGCGGTCCCGAGCAGCAGCACGAACATCACCAGCAGGCCCAGCGTGGGCAGCGCCCTGGACAGGTTGGCCGAGACGACCACGACCAGCCCGCCCCGGCCGGTGTGGCCGATCAGCAGCCCGAGCGGGATCGCGACGAGCGCGGCCAGCAGCAGCGCCAGCACCGAGAACTCCAGGTGCTCCAGCAGCCGCATGGGGATGCCGCCGGGGCCCGACCAGTTGGCCGGGTCGCCGAAGAAGTCGCCGAGCCAGGTCACGAGGCCCTCCTCGCCCGTACCCACGGGGTGAGCAACCGCTGCGCGAGGACCAGCAGACCGTCGGCGACCAGCGCCAGCGCCACGATCAGCACGATGCCGACGACGACGGGCGGCATGAACGGGTTCTGGTAGGCCCGGGTGAACAGCATGCCGAGCCCGCCCTGGCCGATCAGCGCGCCGACGCTGACCAGGCTGATGCTGGACACGGCGACCACCCGCAGCCCGGCCAGGACCACCGGTGTGGCGATGGGCAGCTCGACCCGCACCAGGCGGCGCAGCGGCGTGAAGCCCATGGCCACGGCCGACTGGCGCACGTGGTCGGGCACCGACCCCAGCCCGTCGACCACGGCCGGGATGAGCACCGCCATCGCGTAGAACGTCAGCGGGATGATCACCGTGGTCTTCGACAGGCCGGTCACCGAGATCAGCAGCATGAAGACGGGCAGCGACGGCAGCGCGTAGATGACGTTGAAGAGGCCGGCCGTCGGCTGGTAGAGCCAGCGCCAGCGCACGCTGGCCAGGCCCAGCGGCAGGGCGAGCACCAGCCCGGCGACGATCGGCACCAGCGACATGACGAGGTGGTCGCCGAGCAGGTCCTTGATGCTGCCGACCCGGCCGGTGTCCCAGTTGCGGGCCACCCATTCCCAGATCGTCGGCGGCCCGTCATTCATGGCCGCGCTCCGGTCTCGCGGGCGGCCGGCCGCCGTCGACCGCGCCGGTCAGGGCCGCGTCGAGGTCGTCCCGGGTGGCCACGCCCAGCACCCTGCCGTCGTCGTCCACGGCGACCGCGCAGCCCGACGGCGACAGCAGCGCCGCGTCGAGGGCGGCGCGCATGGAGTCGAGCCCCGGCCGGAACGTGCCGAACGGCTCCGGTCCGCCCTTGCCGTCGCCGGGCACCCAGCCGACCGGCCGCCCGTCGGGGGTCACCGTGAGCAGCCACGGCTCGCTCCGGTCGCCGTCGTACCCCTCGGGCACGGTGAGGCCGGAGCGCAGCGGCAGCCCGTCGGTGGGGACGAACTGCAGGCGGCGGATGCCCCGGTCATGGCCGAGGAACTCGCGGACGAAGTCGTCGGCGGGCTGGGCCAGCAGCGTCTCGGGGTCGGCGAGCTGCGCCAGCCGGCCGCCGACCCGCAGCACGGCCACCCGGTCGCCCAGCTTGATCGCCTCGTCGATGTCGTGGGTGACGAACACGATGGTCTTGTGCAGCTCGGCCTGGAGCCGGAGCAGCTCGTCCTGCAGGCTCGTACGCACGACCGGGTCCACGGCGCTGAACGGCTCGTCCATGAGCAGCACGGGAGGGTCGGCGGCCAGCGCGCGGGCCACGCCGACACGCTGCTGCTGTCCGCCGGACAGCTGGAACGGGTAGCGCTCGGCCATGCCCGGCTCCAGCCCGACGCGTTCGAGCAGCTGCATGGCCCGGTCGCGCGCCTTGCGCCGGTCCCAGCCGAGCAGCCGCGGGACGGTGGCGATGTTGTCCACGATGTTCTTGTGCGGGAACAGCCCGGCCTGCTGGATGACGTACCCGATGCCGCGGCGCAGCGTGGGCGGGTCGATCTCGCGTACGGGCCTGCCGTCGAGCAGGATGCTGCCCTCGGTGGCGTCGATCATCCGGTTGATCATCCGGAGGGACGTGGTCTTGCCGCACCCCGACGGACCGACGAAGACCGTGATCTCCCCCGTGGGCGCCTCCAGAGTGAGGTCGTCCACGGCGACCGTGCCGTCCGGATAGCGTTTGGTGACAGCGTCGAATGTGATCACGCGCGACCTCTCGCTCACGGGCAGGGGTCGCGGCCCCGTGCCACGACCGCCGCATGATCTCTGGACGACCACAGTACGGCCGCATGGACCGCCGTGTCGCCGCACCCCCGTGGTTAAACGGTTCACAACAACGGCCTGTTCGACGGCCTCAATCAGATCAAATCGGGATGTCGTGCTGCGGCGGACTGCCGGAGTTGGCATGATTGCCTCACCGGCGGTCAGACCCTCCAGTCTCAGCTGCCCCACCGGCACCGCCCCCCGCACTCCCCCGGCACCACGTCCAGCAAGAGGAACGGCCCCGTGACCCAGCCGCTCACCGGTGAGCGTTCGCGCGCCGAGTCGCTCGCAGAGCTCTACGACCGTCACGCCGCCGGGCTGTTCGCGTACTGCGCCGACCAGCTCGGTGACCAGGGCGCCGCGGCGGACGTGCTGGCGACCGTCCTCACCGGCGCCGCCGCGTCCGCCCCGCCCCGCGCCGCGCTGTACGCCTACGCCCGCCGCGAGCTCCGCAGGCGCGACGTCGTCTACGCGCCGCCCTCCGCCGACCCGCTGACCGACCCCGCGTCGGCCCTGGTGGAGCGCGCCCTGCGCGAGCTGCGGCCGCACCAGCGCGAGGTGCTCGTGCTGTCGGAGGTGTGCGGGCTCGACCGCGCCGAGCTGGCCTGGGCGCTCGACGTGGCGCCCGACACGGCGCAGGAACTGCTGATGAACGCCGCCCGGCGCTACCGCCGGCTGCTCGGCGCGGCCCTGGCGGCCACGAGGGGGCGGGCGCCCCGCTCGGTGGCCGACGTCTACGGGGCGCTGGAGGTCGCGCCGCTGCGTGACGTGCTCGGCCGCCTGTCGTGGCCGTCGCCGCCCGCCGCGCTGCGCGTCCACTTCGCCGGGTCCCGTACGGCCCCCGCCGCGCCGCTGTTCGTCAGGCCGCGCTGGCCGGTGCCGCCCCAGTGGCCGCTGCCGCTGAACGACCTGCGCGACCCGGCGACGACCACGGGCGTCTTCCCGGCCGACCTGCTGACGCCGCCCGCGCCGGATCACCGGGCACCTCACGAGGCCGCCACCGCGCCGATGCCCAAGGTGCGCGACCCGCTGGCCCCCACCGACACGAAGGGCCGCCCCGGCGGGAGCGGGACGTCGTCGTGGTCGTGGCAGGAGTTCTCCACGGGCGCCTGGCAGCCGTTCCCCGCTCCCTCGGCCACGCCCGGCGACGCGCAGGCGCAGGGCCGCCCGTCGGCCACGCCCGGCGACGTGACCGCGCAAGGCCGCCCCTCGGCGACGGCCGGCGAGAGGGCGTTCCGCTCCTCCACCGGGCGGGCGCCGGTCGAGCGGCCGTTCTACCTGCCGCGGCCGATCCCGGCCGACGTGCTGGACGACGAGCCCGAGACGCTGGAGCTGCCCGCCGTCACCGACGTGGCGGCCCACGCGGACCCCGGCCACGCCGGACGCGCGCGGCCGGGAAGCCTGTTCACGCCGCGGGAGCAGGCCACACCCCCGCAGCGGGCCGCCGAGCCGGTCTACCGGATGCCGGTCATGCCGGCCCCCACCGGACCGCAGGACCTGTCGGCGCCACCGGGCGGCCCGGCCGCACGTGGCGGCACGGCCTTCCAGGACCTCGCGGCCACACCGGATCCGACGGCATCCCGGGAGAGCACGGCGTCGAGGGGGCTCGCGCCCTCGCGGTACTTCTCGCCCGCCCCTGTCGCGCCGTCCCCGCAGGCCGCGCCCGAGGGGAAGGCCGAGCAGGACGGCCACGCGACCGGAGCCGCCCGGGCGGACGAGCGGAAGGCCGACGCGCTGGACCGCTGGGCCGGCGCGTTCGAGGCGCCCGCGCGCAGGAGCGCGGCCAGGTCGGCCACGAGACCGTCCGCCAGGAAAGCCGGGGAGAGGGCCGGGGACAGGTCCGGAGAGCAGGCCGGGGACAGGTCCGGAGAGCAGAGCAGGGGCAGGACCGGGGAGCGGTCCGCCAGGCGGCCGGGCGGGCGGATGCCGGGGCGCTCCGCCGAGCCCGGCAGGCCGGCGCGCAAGGGCGGCGCGGCGGGCCCCCGGGGCAGGCGGCCGCGCCGGGACCGGCACCATGACTGGGCCTGGGAGGCGATCGGGTTCCTGGTCTGCGTGGCGATCGCGATGGCGGTGTTCTTCTCGACGCCCAGCGTCTTCGGCTTCTGACGGCCGGCGTCACCCGGCCGAGAGGACGAGGCCGCTGGTCGGCACGCCCGTGCCCGCGGTGACCAGGACGTTGCGCACGCCCGGCACCTGGTTGGCCGAGGTGCCCCGGACCTGGCGCACCGCCTCGGCGATGCCGTTCATGCCGTGGATGTACGCCTCGCCGAGCTGGCCGCCGTTCGGGTTGACCGGGAGGCGCCCGCCCAGCTCGATGCCGCCGTCGCGGACGAACCCCGCCGCCTCCCCCCGGCCGCAGAACCCGAGCTCCTCCAGTTGCGCCAGGACGAACGGGGTGAAGTGGTCGTACAGGATGGCCGTCTGGACGTCGGCCGGGCCGAGCCCCGACATCTCCCACAACCGTCTGCCCACCACGGACATCTCCGGCAGCCCGCTCATGTCGTCGCGGTAGTAGCTGGTCATCATCATCTGCCCCTCCCCCGACCCCTGCGCCGCGGCCGTGATCAGGGCGGGTGACCTGCGCAGGTCCCTGGCCCGTTCGGCGGAGGTGACGACCAGGGCGACGGCCCCGTCGCTCTCCTGGCAGCAGTCGAACAGGTGCAGCGGCTCGACGATCCACCGGGACGCCTGATGCTCCTCCAGGGTGAGGGGCCGCCCGTGGAACCAGGCGGCGGGGTTGGTGGCGGCGTGCCGGCGCATGGCGACCGCGACCCGGCCGAAGTCCTCCGACGTCACGCCGTAGGCGTGCATGTAGCGCCGGGCGAACATGGCGACCCAGGCGGCCGGGGTCATCAGCCCGAACGGCACGTGCCAGCTCATCTCCAGCCCCTGCGACGTCGGCTGCCCGCCGAGCCGCGCGTCGGGCTGGCCGAACCTGCGGCCGGAGCGCTCGTTGAAGGCCCGGTAGCAGACGACCGTGCGGGCCATCCCGGTGGCCACGGCCATCGCCGCGTGCGCGACGGTCCCGCAGGCGGCGCCGCCGCCGTACTCGACCCGGGAGAAGAAGGTCAGCTCGCCGGCCCCGATCTCCCTGGCCACGGCGATCTCCTGGTTGGCGTCCTGGGTGAAGGTCACCATGCCGTCGACCTCGGCCGGGTCCAGGCCGGCGTCGTCGAGCGCGGCGAACACGGCCTCGGCCGCGAGGCGCAGCTCCGACCGTCCGGAGTCCTTGCTGAACTCGGTCGCGCCGATGCCGGCTATCGCGGCCTGCGACTTCAACACGCGGATACACCTCCGGGGTGCGTCGGGGCAGGGGTACGTCAGGGGAGCGTGAAGGTGACCATGGCGGTGGCGTGGTCGCCGAGGCTGACCCTGCCGCGCACCTCGGCCCGGAACCCCTCCTCCTCGCGGCCGACGACGGCGCCGCTGAGGCTGAGCCGGTCGCCCGCGTACGCCGGGACGCCCAGCTTGACGTCGATGCGCCGGATGAGCGCGGCCGGGCCCGTCCAGTCGGTGACGTACCGCTCGACCAGGCCCATCGTGGTGAGGATGTTGAGGAAGATGTCCGTCGAGCCCTGGGCGCGGGCGATCTCGACGTCGTGGTGCACCGGGGTGAAGTCCATGGTGGCCAGGGCGGTCGAGACGACCAGCGTGGGCGTGAGGTCGATCGTCAGCCCGGGGAGCGCCGCGCCGATCACGACGTCGTCCGCGGTCAGGGTCCTCATCGCGGCTCCCTGGGCGTCCACTGCGGAAGGACCAGGTCGTCGTCCATCGCCCGGTAGGTCACGCGTACAGGCAGGCCGACGCGCACGTCCTCGGGCGGGCAGTCCACGACGTTGCCCACGATCCGCACCCCTTCCGGCAGTTCCACCACGGCCACCACGAACGGCGTCCGGCGGCCGGGCACCGGCGGGTGGTGGTGGACGACGTAGCTGTAGACGGTGCCCTCGCCGGAGGCCGTGACGTACGACCGGTCGGCCGAGCGGCAGTGGGGGCAGAGCGGGCCGGGCGGGTGACGCAGCCGGCCGCAGTCGGCGCAGCTCTGGACCCGCAGCTCGCCACGGCTGACGCCCTCCCAGAAGAAGGCGGTGTCGCCGTTGACGGCCGGTCTGAGCGGGTACGGCTCGCGCCGCCCGGCCGGGGCCGTCCCGGTCCGCGTCCTGGGCCGGAACTTGAGCACCCGGAACATCATCTCGGCCACCGGCTCGTCGCCGTCCGCGTACCAGGTGACGTTCCAGGTGGCGAAGTACCCCTCGCCCAGCGCCGTCCGCTTGGGCCCGGCCAGCCCGGCGAAGCGGGTGGCCGGGGTGAGCCGTTCGCCGAGGCGCGCGTAGCGGTGGTAGGTCTGCTCGCAGTTGGTGGCCACGACGCCCGTGTAGCCGCGCGCCTCCAGCGCGGCGAGCACGTCGTCCACCGGGGTGCTGACCTTGCCGCGTGGCCGGACGCCCTGCATGGTCCACACCTGGGCCATGGCGGGCGGGGCGACGCCCCGGTCGAGGTAGGCCGGGTTGGCGTCGCCCATGGCGTCGAGCCAGTGCCTGATCATGGGGGCGTTGACCGGGTCGGCGGCGGGTGTCCCGCGCACCTCGCCGAGCGCCGCCTGCTTGGCGGCGAGCTCGCGCAGCTCGTCGTCGGCCGGATCCGGGCCGGGCGTGGCGCCCGGCGTGGCGCCGGTCATCGGGGCGGCCTCGGCAGGCCCAGGCCGAGCATGGCGATCAGCTCGCGCTGCACCTCGTTCACGCCGCCGCCGAACGTCAGCACGACCCCGCCCTTGACGCCGTGGTCGAAGCGTTCGAGCAGCTCGGCCGTCTCCGGGTCGGACGGGTCGCCGTAGCGGGCCAGGATGTCGCCGACGAGCCGGCCGATCTCCTGGGTGCGCTCCGACCCGTAGATCTTGGTGGCCGACGCGTCCGGCGCGCCCAGCCAGCCGAGGTCCATGGTGGCGGCGACCTGCCAGTTGAGCAGCTCGTTGGTGCGGAAGTAGGCGCGCACCCGGCCGAGTGCCCGCCGCACGTCGGGCTGTTCGGCCATCCCGGTGCGGCGCGCCCAGGCGAGGAAGCGGTCGTAGGTGTGGCCGAGGTTCCCGGCCGGGCCGAGCGTGACGCGTTCGTGGTTGAGCTGGTTGACGATCAGGTCCCAGCCCTTGTCCACCTCGCCCACGACCATGTCCACCGGGACCCGGACGTCGCTGTAGTAGGTGGCGTTGGTGTGGTGGCGGCCGTCCATGGTGACGATCGGCGTCCAGGAGAAGCCGGGGTCGTCGGTGGAGGCGATCATCATGGTGATGCCCTTGTGCTTCCTGGCCTGCGGGTTGGTGCGGGCGGCGAGCCAGATGTACTGGGCGTGGTGGGCGCCGCTGGTGAAGATCTTCTGGCCGTTGACGACGTAGTGGTCGCCGTCGAGCACCGCGGTGGTGCGCAGCGCGGCCAGGTCGGTGCCGGCCTCGGGTTCGCTGTAGCCGATCGCGAAGTGGCACTCGCCGGCCAGGATGCGCGGCAGGAACGTCTCCTTCTGCTCCTTCGTGCCGTACTGCATGAGCGTGGGGCCGACGGTCTGCAGGGTGATGAGCGGGTAAGGGACGTTCGCCCGGGCGATCTCGTTGGCGAAGATCTGCTGCTCCAGGGGGCCGTAGCCCGCTCCGCCGTACTCCTTCGGCCAGCCGAGGCCGAGCTTGCGGTCGCGGCCGAGCCGGCGGCAGTGCTCCATGTACGCCTCGCCGAACGGGTCCTCGGCGAGCCTGCGGCGGTCGTCGGCGGTGAGGCAGTTCTGGAAGTACTCGCGCAGCTCGTCGCGGAGCCTGCGCTGGTCGGACGTCAGGTCGATCAGCATCAGACGAGCGCTCCGATCAGGTCGAGCTGGGCGTCCTGGCCGCCGAGCAGGTGTGACAGGTGCTTGGCCTGGGCGAAGTAGCGGTGCAGCGGGTAGGTCACGTCGAGGCCGAGCCCGCCGTGCAGGTGCTGGCAGGTGTAGAGGGCGCGGAACGCCTCCCCCACGTGGAAGGCGGCGACGGCCAGGTCCTCCTCGACCGGCAGTCCCTCGCCGAGCCGCCAGGCTGCCGACCACATCGCGACGTCGAGCGCCCGGCCGGCCACGTACACGTCGGCGATCTGCATGGTGACGGCCTGGAACTCGGCCAGCGCCCGGCCGAACTGCCTCCTGGCCTTGACGTAGTCGGTGGTGAGCTGGAGGGCCCCGGCCAGCACGCCACTGGCCTGGGCGGCCACGGCGAGGGTGAGGATCTGGCGTGCCGGGGTGACGGCCTCGGCGCCCGCCACCCGCTCGGCCGGGGTCCTGTCGAGCACGACGGTGACGGCCGGCTCGCCGGTGGAGGTGAACTCCGGGCTCGTCTCCGGGTGCTCGACGAGGAAGACACCGGCGTCCGCGGTGACGAGGGCCGGGCCGCCGCCGGGCCACGGCACCTGGGTCTTGCGGCCGGTGAGCACCCAGCCTCCGGCCGTCTGGTCGGCCCGGGTCACGGGCGGGTCGGCGAGGGCGCGGCCCGGCTCCCGCAGGGCGGGCGCGGCCTCCGGGTGCGGGGGGCGGGTGCCGTACCTGCTGAGGAACAGCGAGCCCACCAGGACGGGCAGCGCGGGCACGGCGGCGGCGCGGGCGCCCACCTCGCGCAGCACGACCGCCATCTCGACGGGGCCCAGCCCGGCGCCGTCCGCCTCCTCGGGCGCGCAGACGGCGAACAGGCCCGCCTCCCGCAACCGGTCCTCGCCCGCGTCCCCGGCGAGCAGCTCGGCGGTCAGTTTCCGAAGGTCCTGCTGGGTCTCGTCCAGGCTGAAATCCATCACTCCTCCAGTAGGTGTGCCCGGCCGTGGCCGGCGAACCCGGCCTCGATCGCGTCGACGTCCTCGTCGTCCAGGAGCCGCCAGCCGGTGCCGGTGCGCAGCCAGACCGGGTCGGCGGTGCGCCACGCCTCGCGGGCGAGGTCGCGTTTGACGACCTTGTGCGAGGGGGTCTGCGGCAACGCCCGACAGATACGGATATATCGGGGTACGCCCTTGACGCCGAGATCGCGGCGCGACGCGAGGAACGCGGCGAAGGCGGCCGGCGAGAACGGACCCGTCAGGACGAGGGCGGCCATGACCTGGTCCCCCGCCACCGCGTCCGGCACCGGGTAGACCGCCGCCTCGACCACGCCGGCGAACTCCCGCAGCACCGCCTCGATCGGGGCGACCGCCAGGTTCTCCCCGTCCACCCGCAGCCGCTCGGTGCCCCGCCCGGCGAAGAACACGTGGCCGGCGGCGTCGGCGTAGGCGAGGTCACCGGACCAGAAAGCCCCGTCGCGGACCCGCTCGGCGTCCGCCTCCGGGTCGTCGTAGTAACCGTCGAACAGGCCGGCCCCGGTCACGTTGACCAGCTCGCCGATCGCCTCGCCCGCGTTGACCAGCCGGCCGTCCGCGAACCGGGCCGGAGGGCAGCGCTCACCGGTCGCCGGGTCGCGGATCTCCACCCCCTCGGGCAGGCGGCCCAGGCTGCCCGGCGGCCCGGCCGGGTCGGGGGTCAGCGCGATCGCCGTCTCCGTGGAGCCGAACGCGTCGATCACCCGGCAGCCGAACCGCTCGCCGAACCTGCGCACGGCCGTCGCCCCGCCCTCGTTGCCGAAGGCGATCCGCAACGGGTTGGCGGCGTCGTCCGGGCGTGGCGGGGTGGCCAGCACGTAGGAGAGCGCCTTGCCGACGTAGTGCAGGTACGTGCACCCGTACCGGCGGACGTCCGGGAGCACCCCCGAGGCCGAGAACCTCCGCCGCAGCACCAGCGCCGCGCCCGAGGCGAGCGCGGGGGCGTAGGCCGCCATCAGCGCGCCGGAGTGGAACAGCGGCATCGAGCAGTGGACGACGTCGTCCGGCGTGAGCAGCGCGGCCAGGCTGCGGCCGGGGATCGCGAGCTTCCGCTGGGTGATCCGCACGGCCCTGGGGCGGCCCGAGGTGCCCGACGTGAAGATCAGCATCACGAGGTCGCCCGGCTCGACGGCCCGGACGCCGGGCGCGGTCTCGGCGGCCCGGAGCGTGGTCTCGGCGGTCCGGACGGCGGGCTCGGCGGCCCTGGCGGCGGGCTCGGGCTCGGCGGCGGGCTCGGCGGCCTCGCCCAGGGGCAGGCAGTCCACCCCCAGCTCCGCGGCCAGCGCGCGGGCCGTCTCGGCGTACGGGTCGGCGAAGAGCACCAGCGTGACGTGCGTGGCGGCGGCGTCGCGGGCCAGCTCGGCGGGCGGGCGCGTGGGGTTCAGCGCGACGACCACGTGACCGCTGAGCGCCGCCCCGCCGATGAGGAAGAGCAGCTCGGGGACGTTGTCGCAGAGCACGCCCACGTGCCGGGGCCGGTCGGGGACGTGGGCGTCGAGCCAGGCCGCGGCGCCGCGGGCCGCCTCGACGTGCTCGTGCCACGACCAGACCCGCTCCTCGGCGTAGAGGCCGGGACGCTCGTCGCCGGTGCGGGCGAGCAGCAGGGCGGCGAGTGTGTCCGCGGTCATCCACCCCTCCACCAAGCGCTCGGTCAACCGAGACGCAAACTAGAACACATTCTAATCTTTGTCCAGAGGACCCCTGGAACGACAACTCCGGATATATGCGTGTAACGCCGGAGACATGGGCTTATACGGAGACTTTGTTAACCCACGAGTAACAAGCCGTGACGTCGCGAAATCAGATAACGTGTTCTCATGCGTACTCCGCACGCGGCCGTCACCGCGCCCCCCAGCGACACCGAGGGGACCATGGAGAGCCACCCCACACCCGGCGGGCACAGCGTCCGTACGCGTAGCCAGCACCAGCGCCGCAAGCGCATCGTCCAGGCCGCGGCCGCCCTCGCCTCGCGCGGCGGCGTCGAGGCGATGCAGATGCGCACCGTCGCCGAGCGGGCGGGCGTCGCCCTCGGCACCCTCTACCGCTACTTCCCGTCCAAGATGGACCTCGTCGTCGCGGTGGTGGGCGAGGAGATCGACCTGCTGGAGAGCAGCATCGAGCGCAGGCCGCCGAGCGCGTCCAGCGCGGCGGGCCGCGCGGTCGACGTGCTCATGCGCGCCACCCGCGGCCTCATGCGCGAGCCCGAGCTGGCCGACGCGCTCATCCGCTCGCTCATCCTGGCCGAGGTCGAGACGCCGTTCGGCGACCGCATGACCGGCCTGCTGCTGCGGGTCTCCGCCGACGGCGCGGCGCGGGAGCAACCGAGCGAGGAGCAGACGGCGCTGGCGGGCTCCCTGTCCAGCATCTGGGTGCACGAACTCCTCGAGATGCTGCGCGGCCGGCGCACCTACGAGCAGATCCAGCGCCGCATCGAGATCGCCGCCTCCCGCCTCCTCACCGACCTCTGACCCCGCACAGCCCGCCCATCGCCGCCGGACGGCCCGCCGTCACCCATGTACGGCCCGCGCGCTCGCCGTCGAAGGGCTCGGCTGCTCACCGCCTTCAGCCGCGCGCCGGCCGCCGTACAGTCCGCCCGTCACCACCGGAAGGCTCGCCCGTCACCCACGTACCGCCCGCCCGCTCGCCGGTGTGGCGGGGCACGCGCGTCGGGCGAGCGGGCCGCACCGCGGACGCGATTGTGATCGGCGTCCCCCGATACTCCTCCCGAGGCTCGCCGGACGGCTCGCCGGCGGCGTGGTGTCACGGGCGTCCGCGCAGGCCACCGGCGACGCACCCGCCGGCCGGGCCGCTGCCGGGTTCTGTCAGTGGCGACGCGTATACAGGGGGTATGACCGACAAGCCGTCGCCCGAGGACTTCCTCAAGCTGGCCGACCCGCTGCGGCGCGAGTTGCTGGCGCACTGTTATCGCATGCTCGGCTCCGTCCACGACGCCGAGGACACCGTCCAGGAGACCTATCTGCGCGCCTGGCGCGGCTACGACGGTTTCGAGGGGCGCTCGTCGCTGCGCACCTGGCTCTACCGGATCGCCACCACGGCCTGTCTGACGGCGATCGACAGCCGGGGCCGGCGACCGCTGCCCACCGGGCTCGGCGCGCCGAGCGCCGAGGCCACCGCGCCGCTGGCCGAGCGGCCCGAGGTGCCGTGGCTGGAGCCGGTGCCCGACACCCTGGTGGGCGCGGGCGCCGACGATCCGGCCCAGATCGTCACCTCGCGCGAGAGCATCAGGCTCGCCCTCGTCGCGGCCCTGCAGCACCTGCCGCCGCGCCAGCGCGCGATCCTGATCCTGCGCGACGTGCTCAGGTGGCGGGCCGCCGAGGTGGCCGAGGTGCTGCAGACCACGACCGCGGCGGTCAACAGCGGGCTGCAGCGGGCGCGGGCCCAGCTCAGCGAGGTGTCACCGAGTCTCGACGACCCCGTCGAGCCGCTGCCGCAGGAGCAGCGCGAGCAGCTCGACCGCTACGTCGCCGCCTTCGAGAGCTACGACGTGGCCGCGATCGTGGAGCTGTTCACCAAGGACGCGGTCTGGGAGATGCCCCCCTACCCGACCTGGTATCAGGGGGCGGAGACGATCGGCCGCCTCATCGAGACCAACTGCCCGGCCCAGCGGCCCGGCGACCTGCGCCTCGTGCCGGCCGCGGCCAACGGCCAGCCCGCCTTCGGCATGTATCTCCTGCGGGGCGATCTCCACCACGCGTTCGCGCTGCCGGTCCTCACCCTGACCTCTGAGGGGGTCAGCCACGTGGCGATGTTCTTCGACCTGAGCCTCTTCGACACCTTCGGGCTCCCGCGCACGCTGCCGGCCCACGCCCGGGCTTCCACAGGAAAGTAGAACGAGTTACATTCTGCTCCGGAGCATAGTTCTGGAGGCGACTGTGGGCACACCGGTGATCGTCGAGGCCGTTCGCACCCCCATCGGCAAGCGAGGCGGCTGGCTGGCCGGCCTCAAGCCCCAGCAGGTGCTGGCCACCGCGCTGGGCGGCCTCGTCCGGCGTTCCGGCATCGACCCGGCGGTCGTCGGCCAGGTGTTCGCCGGATGTGTCACCCAGGCCGGCGAGCAGGGCGGCCACGTCGGGCGTCACTCCTGGCTGTACGCGGGGCTGCCGCACCAGACGGGCGTCACCACCGTCGACGCCCAGTGCGGGTCGTCACAGCAGGCCGTCCACCTGGCGGCAGCGTTGATCAGCGCCGGGGTGATCGAGGCGGGCATCGGGTGCGGCGTGGAGGTGATGAGCCGCGCGCCGCTCGGCAGCAACGTGCTGCCGGCCAACCCGCGCCCCGACGACTGGAGCATCGACCTGCCCGACCAGTTCACGGCGGCCGAACGCATCGCGGCCCGGCGCGGGCTCACCCGGGAGCGGCTCGACTGGTTCGGCGTGCGGTCGCAGCGACTGGCTGCCAAGGCGTGGGCCGACGGGCGGTTCGAGCGGGAGATCGTTCCGGTCGGCGACGTCACGCGCGACCAGGGCCTGCGCGAGACGACCGCCGAAGGGCTGGCCGGGCTGAAGCCGGTCAAGGAAGGCGCCCTGCACACCGCCGGCACCTCGTCGCAGATCTCCGACGGTGCCGCCGCCGTGCTCGTGATGAGCGAACGGGCGGCGCGGGCCCACGGGCTACGCCCCCGGGCGCGCATCCTGGCGCAGACCCTCGTGGGCGCCGAGCCGTACTACCACCTCGACGGCCCGGTGGACGCGACCGCCAGGGTGCTCGGCGCGGCCGGGATGACGATCGACGACATCGACCGCTTCGAGGTGAACGAGGCGTTCGCCTCGGTCGTGCTGTCCTGGGCGAGCGTGCACGAGCCCGACCTCGACCGGGTCAACGTCAACGGCGGCGCCATCGCGCTCGGCCACCCGGTCGGGGCGACCGGTGCCCGGCTGCTCACCACGGCGCTGCACGAGCTCGAACGGTCGGACTCGACGACGGCCCTGGTCACGATGTGCGCGGGCGGCGCGCTCGCCACGGCCACCATCCTGGAACGCCTCTCCTGACCACCCGCGCACCCCACACCGCGGACCCGCCACTCCCCCGAACCACACTCCATCCCTTACCGAAACCCCCACCCCTGCCCCGAGACCACCGAACCGCCGCCCGACACCACCGGAACCCCCGCCCGACACCACCCCACCCCTTGCCGGAGAGCACCCGAATCCCAAGAACCCCGCACACTGCCCGAGCCGACCAACCCCGGCCCGAGACCGCCCCGCACACTGCCCGAGACCGACCAATCCCCGCCCGAGACCATCCCGCTCCTTGCCCGAGACCATCCAGCACAGCGACGAGCACCTCACGGGGGCCCTTTCATGACCAGCAGCCGGCGCAGGCCGTACGCGGAGCAGCGGCCCAGGGATCTCGGCGGCGGAGTGTGGAGCGTGCCGGTGCCCATCCCGGGCAATCCGCTCGGCTACACGCTCGTCTACGCCGTGGAGTCCCCCCGGGGACCGGTGCTGGTCGATGCCGGCTGGAACCATCCGGACGCCTGGGCGGCGCTGCGCGACGGGCTGGAGGCCGTGGGTGTGGGCGTGGCCGAGGTGCGAGGCGTGGTCGTGACGCACTTCCACCCTGACCACGCCGGGCTCGCCGGCCAGGTGCGGGAGGTGTCGGGCGGCTGGATCGCGATGCACGAGGCCGACGCGGCGCTGGTGCGGCTCATGCGCGGCCTCTCGGACGGCGAGCATCGGGGGTTCCAGGCGGAGATGCTGCGCAGGGCGGGGGCGGGCCCCGCCGAGGTGGACGTGGCGTCCGACGAGCGGCCGCCGCCGCCCGCTCAGCCCGACCGGGAACTGGCCGACGGCGATCTGGTGGACCTGCCGGGCCGCAAGCTGCGCGCCGTCCACACGCCCGGCCACACCCCGGGCCACATCTGCCTGCACCTGGAGGACGCCGACCGGCTGTTCACCGGCGACCACATCCTGCCCGACATCACGCCGCATGTCGGCATCTATCCCTACGACCGGGGTGACGTGGACCCCCTCGGCGACTTCCTGCACTCGCTGGACCGGGTCGGTGAGCTCGGGCCGCTCGACGCCCTGCCCGCGCACGAGTGGGTCTTTCCCGACGCGAGGGCCCGGGCGGCGGCGATCCGGCGACACCATGAGGACAGGCTCGACCGCCTCGCCGCCCTCCTCGCCGAGCACCGGCGTCCCTTGACCATCTGGGAGGTCGCCTCCCTGATGAGCTGGAACAGGCCCTGGGCCGATCTCGCCCCCGCGCTGCGCGGCATGGCCGCCGGCGAGGCCGCGGCCCACCTGCGCGCCCTGGAGGTCCGGGGCCGGATCCGGCGGGTCGGCGGGTTCGATGCCGTACGGTTCGAGGCCATAGAATCCTAGACATCCGATGTTTAGGGAGAAAAGCGTGGCGGTCACCGACGCGGCCATCGACAAGATCAAGAGCATGATCCTCTCCGGTGAGCTGGCACCCGGAGCCAGGCTGCCGAAGGAGGCCGACCTGGCCGAGCGGCTGGGCCTGTCACGCAACTCGCTGCGCGAGGCCGTCCGCGCGCTGGCGCTGATCAACGTCCTGGACGTACGGCAGGGCGACGGCACCTACGTGACCAGCCTGGAGCCGAGGCTGCTGCTCGACACCATGTCGTTCGTGCTCGACCTGCACCGTGACGACACCGTCCTGCAGTTCTTCGAGGTACGGCGCATCCTGGAGCCGGCCGCCACGGCCATGGCCACCAAGCTCATGAGCGACGCCGACATCGAGGAGCTGCGCACGATCCTGGAGTCGCTGCCCGGCGACCCGACGATTGAGGAGCTCGTCGCCAACGACCTGGAGTTCCACGCCCGCATCGCCCAGGGTTCGGGGAACGCGGTGCTGTGCTCGTTCATCGAGAGCCTGTCGGGGCCGACCACCCGGGCGCGGATCTGGCGCGGGCTCACCCAGGAGGGCGCGATGGAGAAGACGCGCGAGCAGCACACCGCGATCTACGAGGCCATCGCCGCCCGTCAGGCCGACGTGGCCCGCTCGTGGGCCACCGTGCACGTGGCCGGCGTCGAGTCCTGGCTCCGCAAGGCCCTGGCCTGACCGCTGACCAACCCCTGGCCCGACCTCTGACGCCGGGAACAGGTGCCGGACCGGCGACGGGTACCGGGCCGGAAACAGACACCCGACCGAACACGGACACCGGGCCGGAGACGGACGACCGGCCGTAAGAGGGGTGGCCAGAGAGGGGCGACCAGCCGTAGAAGAGGGGGCCGACCGGAGTGGAGTGGCGGTCGGAGGCGGGCGACCGGCCGTAAAAGGGGTGGCCGGAGAGGGGCGACCGACCGTAGAAGAGGGGGCCGACCGGCCGTAGAAGAGGGGGCCGACCGCAGTGGGGTGGCGGTCGGAGGCGGTGGGGGCGGGCGGCTTCAGGGGGAGCCGGGGGCGTCCAGCTCGTCCGGTGTGCCCGCGCGCCGCCAGTACTGCCGCTTCTTCTCATCCCGGACCACGACGCCCAGCTTCGCCAGCTCCACCCGCAGTTCCTCGGCGTCGTCCGCGTCGCCCTTCTCGACCGCGCGGGCGCGGGCTTTGAGGATCGCGTGCGCGGCGGCGGACAGGTCGGGGTGGCCCTCCACCCACCGCCGGAAGTCCTCCTGGTACGGGTCGCCGTCCGCCAGCCACGGATAGCCGTGGGCCTGGAAGGCGGCGACGAGCCGCTCCTCGGAGGGCAGGTCGCCACCCCGCCGGACGAGCTCACCCGTGTCGTGGCCGAGCAGCACGAGCTGCTTGGCGTCGTGGAAGACGCCGGCGACCGCCTCGCGCGGCACCTCCTGCCGCGAGTCGCGGCAGACGACGGTGACCCGGTCGTCGTCGACGGTGACCGTCACGTAGTAGTGCTCGGCGAGCAACGCGAGCAGCAGCCCGGCGACGACGCCGACGGCGACGGCGCCGATCGTCAGCGGGGCCGGCGGGATCGACCCGATCAGTCGCAGCGGCCCCTCGAAAGGCGTCCACGGCAGCGACGACACCCAGCCGACCAGGAGCTTCAGCAGCCAACCGGCTCCGGCGCCCAGGAGGGGGAAACCGATCCAGCAGAGTCCGCGCTGTCCGGCCGTCGGGCCGAGCACCGTCGCCCCCCGGGATGGCGCACCGGATGGCATCGTTTCGTCTCCCTTCGTCCCCGCCTCACCCCGACCGAGGCGGTGTGGGGCTGCGCCTCCATGCAGGCGCGACCCATCGGATGGATCATGCCGTCGCAACCCTAGTGTTCGGCGCGGCGGCCGCTCGACGGCCGAAAGTAGCGGCAATGCCGACTTTGGTCGCCGGGACGCGGCCCCGGCGACGGGTAGAAGGCCGCTGTGGCCGACAAACTGGAGCGATACCGCAGCAGACGCGACGCCAGCCGTACCCCCGAGCCCGTACCCGCCGAGCCGCCCGAGCCGCGCGGCGGCGACGCCTACGTGATCCAGGAGCACCACGCCCGTTCGCTGCACTGGGACCTGCGGCTGGAGCGCGACGGCGTGCTGGCCTCGTGGGCCATCCCCAAGGGCCTGCCGGCCGACCCGGCCGTCAACCACCTGGCCGTGCACACCGAGGACCACCCGATGGAGTACCTCACCTTCCAGGGCGAGATCCCCCAGGGCGAGTACGGCGGCGGCACCATGACGGTCTGGGACACCGGCACCTACGAGACGGAGAAGTGGTCGGACCGCGAGGTGAAGGTCGTGTTGCACGGCTCTCGCGCCTCGGGCCGTTTCGTGCTGTTCCGGACCGACGACAAGAACTGGATGATCCACCGCATGGACCCCCCGGCCAGGGACCCGTTCCCTCCGCTGGAGCCCATGCTTCCGGTCGAGCGCGTCCGGCCGCCGCGCGCGGAGGCCGACTACGCCTACGAGTTCGCCTGGGGCGGGCGCCGGCTGCTGGTCCCGGTGGACGGCGGCCGGACCGACGCGGCGCGCGACCATCCGTGGCTGCGGCCGCTCGCGGCCTCCCTCGGCAGCCGCAGCGTGGTGCTGGACGGAGAGGTCGTCACCCTGGCCGGGGCGGAGGTGCTGGTCTGCTACGACCTGCTGTACGACGACGGCCGCTCGCTGGTGGCCGAGCCGTACACGGCCCGCCGCTCCGCCCTGGAAGCCCTCGACCTGTCGGCGGCCCGCTGGCAGACCGCGCCCTCGTGGCCGGGCCAGGCGGCCCCGGTACGGCGGGCGGCGCGCGAGCAGGGTCTGCCCGGCGTGGTGGCCAAACGCCTGGACTCCCCGTACGAGCCGGGCCCGTCGCGGGCGTGGCTCCTCATCCCGTCGCCCGCCCGCAGGCCGCCCCGCGGCTAGCCCCGCGTCGTCGGCCCGCCCTTTCCCCGGCCGAGGTCAGCGGCCGGACGGCTCCGGCACCCGGCCGACCCCGCACATGAAGTAGTTGCCGACCCCGCCCAGCACCGGCTCGGTCACGGGGACGTCCATCCGCCACTCGTGCAGGTTGACCAGGCCGGGCTCGACCAGGTCCAGGCCGTCGCTTGGACGCGGTGGCGGCGACCCGGACGTCCTTCCTGATCATCGCGGGCGGCATCCTCGTCGTGGCCGGCCTGCTGTGGCTGACGCTCTCCCCGGCGAAGGCGGGCCCGGCGGACGGGCACGTCCCGCTGTCCCGCCTCGTCCGCGAGGGCCTGGTGCTGGTACGCGACCCCGGGGTCGCGCTGTCGTACGCCGCCTCCTTCGTGGCGCGTGCCGACCTGGCCATCGTCGTGGGGTTCATGAGCCTGTGGATCACGGATCACGCCGTCAACGAGCGCGGGATGTCGGGCGCGGAGGCACTGGCCAGGGCCGGGGCCGTGGTGGGCGTGGCGCAGATGGTCGCGCTGGCGTGCGCCCCCCTGTTCGGCTGGCTCGGTGACCGGATGCGGCGCCAGGACCTGGTGATCGTCGCCCAGCTCGTCGCCGCGTGCGCCTACCTGTCCACCCTGCTCGTCACCGACCCGCTGGGGACGGACATGATCGTCGTCGCGGTGCTGATCGGGGTCGGGGAGATCGCCGGCATCACCACGGCGGGCCCGCTGCTGGTCCAGCAGGTGCCCGCGGACGTGCGCGGCACGGCGTTCGGCGTGCACACACTCTGCGGGGCCGCCGGCATCATGATCCTGTCCGCGGTGGGCGGGCTGCTGTACGACGCGTGGCGACCCGCCGGCCCGTTCGTGGCGGCCGGGGTCGCCGGACTCCTGGTCGCCGCCTTCGGCCTCGCCGTACGGCGGCGCGTCAGGGCGAGCGTCCAGGCGGACCTGGGCCGCGAGGCGATGCCCGAGCGATAAAGGGCAGGCGCCGCCCTCCCTCCGGGGCCCATACTTCTGGGGTGCGCATCACGACCATCAGTCCCCATGATTCCCTGGGCCCGGAGCTGCTCGCCCTGCAGCACGCCGCATACGCCGTGGAGGCGGAGCTCATCGGCGACGACCGCATCCCACCACTGCACGAGAGCCTGGAAGGGCTGCGGAGCGAGCCGCTGACCTGGCTCGGCACGTTCGACGGCGAGCGGCTGGTGGGCGCCGTGGCCTGGGAGGAGACGCCGGACGAGGTGGACGTCAACCGGCTCGTCGTGCATCCGGAGGAGCACCGGCGCGGCATCGGGCGGGCGCTGGTCGAGGAGGTCATGGCCCGGGCGGGCGGGCGGCGGATCATCGTGTCCACGGGGCGCGACAACAAGCCCGCGCGAACGCTGTACGAGCGGCTGGGATTCCGGCCGCGTCGCGAGCACGAGGTGATCCCGGGTTTGTGGATCGCGAGCTACCTCTACGAGCGGACCACCCGGGACCGCCCGCGAGGAGACGCCCAGGGCTAGATGTACGTGGCCAGGGTCTTGGTGCCACCCGGGTGACGTTTCACGTCAGATGCCGATAAGTCGCACGCGGGTACCGCACAAGCGAGCCATGCCGTCCACGTCGGAGGTCAGCATGGCCACCGGCCCCCGCTGGCGCAGAGCCATCTCCGCGACTGTCGCGTCGATCGCGTACTTGTGGCCGTGCAGCCCGGCGGCCTTGAGCAGCTCAGCGGACCTCTTCGCCGTTCTCTCGGTCACCGGCTCGACCTTCACCCGGGAGAGCACCCACCGGAGCCGAGCCATGTCCACTCGCGTGTGGCAGGCTTCCACAATGGTGTTGGCACCGATGACGAAGTCGGCGCCCATGGAATGGAACACCTGAAACATGGCGAGAACCTTGCGGTCCTGCGTGATCCAGGATGAGAGCCCTTGGGAGTCCAGGACGACGGTTCCGACGTGGTCGATCACGCCGCGCTCGCGGAACCGCCAGAGTCCGCCCCGAAGATCCTGGCGCGAGCCTCGGCCAGTTCCTCGTCGGTAAACTCCCCGTGGTCCTCCTGGTGACGCTGGAGGTCTGCACCCAGGAGTTCGTGCCGGAGCTGGCGTGCCACAGCTTCGGCCACATAGCCGGAGACGTTGTCAGTGAGCTTCCTGAGCTCGGTGACCTGGTCACTGGGAAGTGTCACCGTGATACGAGTCGTCTCCGCCATAACGCAATCATACTGCAGTATGCGCGGTGGACGGATCTCCAAGACTCTAGATCAAGCCCTCGGCCTCCAGTTCTCGCCACAGGTCGTCGGGCACCGGCCGGCTCCACAGTGCGGCGTTGGCCTCGACCTCCTGCGGCGACCGGGCTCCCAGGACGATCGAGGCGACCGCCGGGTGGCGCAGTGGGAAGGCCATCGCC
The DNA here is from genome assembly GCF_002850745.1 of Nonomuraea indica. Classification (GTDB taxonomy): domain Bacteria; phylum Actinomycetota; class Actinomycetes; order Streptosporangiales; family Streptosporangiaceae; genus Nonomuraea; species Nonomuraea indica. The sequence goes on along the minus strand of NZ_KZ559473.1, from coordinate 103,399 downwards.
GCCTGCGGGAGGGCCACGCCGTACGTCTCGCACACCGCGGCGACGCGGCGGGCCCGCTCCAGGACGGCGGGCGGCGCCGGTCGGTAGTCGAACGTCCCCGACGGCCGCGGCGTGGCCAGCAGGCCGCTGTTGAAGACGCCGGCGGCCAGCACCCGCACGCCCCGCTCCAGGCAGGCGTCGAGCAGCGGCAGGCCCGACTGGTCGAGCAGCGTGTAGCGGCCGGCCAGCATGACCACGTCGACGCCGGTCTCCTCGACGAACCGCAGCGGCGCCCGCCACTGGTTCATGCCGACGCCGATCGCCCGGACGACGCCCTCCTCGCGCAGTTCGGCCAGCGCCGGGTACGCCTGGGTGAGCGCCTCCTCCAGATGGTCGTCGGGGTCGTGGATGAGGGCGATGTCCACGCGCGGAAGCCCGAGCCGGTCCAGGGACTCCTCCAGCGACCGCCGCACGCCGTCCCGCGAGAAGTCCCACACCCGCTCGTACGCCGCCGGGACGTCGAAGCCCTGGTCGTCGCGCCCGCCCCGGCCGGCCGGCCGGAGCAGGCGGCCGACCTTGGTGGACAGCACGTACCCGGTACGGCCGGCGAGCGCGGCGCCGAGGCGGCGCTCCGACAGGCCGAGCCCGTAGTGCGGCGCGGTGTCGAACAGCCGGACCCCGCGCGACCATGCCGCCTCGACCGTGGCGCGGGCCTGCTCCTCGCCGACCGCCTCGTACAGCCCGCCGATCGGAGCCGCGCCGAACCCGTGGCGGGGCAGGTCGTCGAGCGTCCTCAATCCTGTGCCTTCCCGCCGGCTATCCGGCTGATCATGAGGGCGACCAGGATGATGGCGCCGTAGACGACAGGCTGCCAGAACCCGGAGACGCCCTTGAGGGTGAGCAGGTTCTGCACCAGGCCGATCACCAGCACGCCGGTGAGCGCGCCGAGGATCGTGCCCTTGCCGCCGTCCATGCTGACGCCGCCGATGACCGCCGCGGCGAACACCATGAAGATCCAGCCGACGCCCTGGTTGGAGCCGATCGCGCCGAGCCGCCCGGTCTCCAGGATGCCGGCCAGCGCGGCCAGCATGCCGCCCAGGATGAACACGCCCCACAGCACCCGGTCCACCCGGATGCCCGCCGCGCGGGCCGCGTCGGCGTTGCCGCCGATGGCGTACAGCGAGCGGCCCACCCGGAAGTAGGCCAGCCCGGCGATGCCCGCCGCGAACAGCACCGCCGCGATCCAGATCGAGGCCGGCAGGCCGAGCCAGATGGCGCTGCCCAGGTAGAGGATCGAGTCGGGGAGCTGGAACAGCGTCTTGCCCTCGGTCGGGCCGAGCTGCAGGCCGTGCACGATGATCAGCATCGCCAGCGTGACGATGAACGCCGACAGCTGGAACTTGATGATCAGGAATCCGTTGAACGCCCCGATGGCGGCTCCGACGAGCAGGCAGAGCGGGATGACCAGCATGCCGGGCAGCCCGAGCCCGAACCCGCCGGCGGAGGCCGGGACCACCAGCATCACCGCGATGGCGGGGGCCATGCCGACCGTCGACTCCAGCGACAGGTCGAACTTGCCGGAGATGAGGATCATCGCCTCGGCCAGCACCACGAGCGAGATCGCCGCCTGCTGCTGGAGCACGTTCGTCAGGTTGCCCGTCGTCAGGAACGTCGGGTCCAGGAACGCGCCCACGACGAGCAGGAGCAGGATCACCGGCACCAGGGTCAGGTCCCGGAACCGGGCGAGCCGCACCCGAGGGGTGGGCGCAGTCAGTGTCGTCACTGTTCAATGCCTTCCATCACGGCCACGAGCTCGTGGTCGGTCCACCCGCGCGGCACGTCCTTCACGACGCGGCCGTGGAACATCACCAGCACCCGGTCGCAGATGCGCAGGTCGTCCAGCTCGTCGGAGACGACCACGGCGCCCGCCCCGCGTTCGACGGCGTCCTCGACGGCGCCGAGCAGGGCCTGCTTGGCCTTGACGTCGACACCCGCCGTCGGGTTGATCACGACGAGCGCGGACGGGTCGTCCACCAGCGCCCGCGCGAACACCACCTTCTGGGCGTTGCCGCCGGACAGGTCGCCGACGGGCTGCTCGGGTCCTTCGGTCTTGATCTGCAGATCCTCGATGAGCTGCCGCGCCTTGGCCCGACGCCGGGCCGGCGACACGACGCCGAACCTGCCGAGCTTGCGCGCGATCGGGATCGTGGCGTTCTCCGCAACCGACAGCAGCGGGACGAAGCCCTCGTGGTGGCGGTCCTCGGGCACGAAGCCGAGGCCGGCGCGCAGCGCGGCGGGCACGTCGCCCGGCTTGACCTGGGTGCCGTTGACGGTCACGGTGCCCGAGTCGGGCCTGCGCAGGCCCACCAGGGTCTCGGCGAGGCCGACCTTGCCGCTGCTGGCGGACCCGGCCAGGCCCACCACCTCACCGGACCGGACGGCGAGGTCGACGTCGTGGTAGCGGCCCGCCAGCGACAGGTTCGCGCCGGCCAGCACGACCCGCTCGCCGGCCGTGCGGGCGCGCGGCTCGTAGGCGAGGGTCGCCTCACCCGTCATCGCGGAGACCAGCTCGTCATGCGGGAGCCCGGCGACGGGCCTGGTGACGATGTGCCGGGCGTCGCGGAACACCGTGACGCTCTGGCAGATCTCGTACACCTCGTCCAGGTGGTGGGAGATGTACATCATCGTCACGCCCTGCTCGCGCAGGGCGCGCATGCGGGTGAACAGACGGTCGATGGCCGGGCCGTCCAGCCGCGCCGTCGGCTCGTCGAGGATGATGAAGCGCGCGCCGAAGGACAGCGCGCGGGCGATCTCCACGAGCTGCCGCTGCTCGACGCCGAGGTCGCCGGCCGGCGTGTCGGCGTCGACGTCCACCTCGTAGGTGGCCAGCAGCTCGCGGGCCCTGGACCTCAGCTCCCGCCAGTTGATCATCCCTCGGTCGGTCTGCCGGTTGAGGAAGAGGTTCTCGGCGACCGTGAGGGCCGGGATGATGGTCGACTTCTGGTAGACGCAGGCGACGCGCCGCCGCCACGCGTCGCGGTCGGCGAGGGCGGGCGCCTGCTCGCCGGCGAACCGCACCTCGCCCTCGTCGGGCCGCTGGAGACCGGTGAGGATCGACACCAGGGTCGACTTTCCCGCGCCGTTGCGGCCGACGAGGGCGTGGGTCTCGCCCTCGGCGATCGCGATGCCCGCGCCGTTCAGCGCGACGGTCGGCCCGAAGCGCTTGACGATGTTCCGGGCTTCAACGTGATAGTTCATCACTTGACCTGGTTGCCCCAGAGGTTCTTGTCATCCACGTTGTCCTTCGTCACCAGCGGGGCGGGGAGCTGGTCCTCCAGGCCGTTAGGAAGCTGGATGATCGTGCTGTCGTGGTCGGTCGGCCCGGGCTTGAAGGTCTTGCCCTCGACCGCCGCCTTGGCGTAGAAGAGCGCGTACCTGGCGTACAGGTCGGCCGGCTGCGACACCGTCGCGTCGATCTCGCCCTTGCGGATCGCCTCGAACTCCTGCGGGATGCCGTCGTTCGACACGACGACGACGTGCTTGGGGTCGTCCGGCGGGACGAGCAGGCCCTTCTGCTTGAGCACCTGCAGCGTCGGCGCCAGGTGGACGCCGCCGGCGTGCATGTAGATGCCCTTCACGTCGGGGTTCTGCTCCAGGCGGGTCTGCAGCATGGACGCGGCCTTGCTGCCCTCCCACTCGGTCGGCTCCTCGAAGACCGTGATCCCGGGGAACTTCGTCTTCATGCACTCGCGGAACGCCTCGGCCCGGTCGCGCCCGTTGACGGAGCTGAGCGCGCCCATGAGCTCGACGACCTTGCCCTTGCCGCCCAGCTTCTCGCCGAGGAACTCACAGGCCTTGGTCCCGTACGCCCTGTTGTCGGCCCGGACGACCATGTAGACCTTGCCCTTGTCGGGCCGGGTGTCGACGGAGACGACCGGGATCTTCCGGTTCTCCAGCGTCTGCAGCGTGCTGGCGATCGCGCCCGTGTCCTGGGGGGCCATGACGATGGCCTTGGCGCCCTGGCCGGTCAGCGCCTGGACGTTGTTGACCAGCTTGGTCACGTCGTTCTGCGAGTTGGTGGCCGGCATCAGGTCGACCTTGAGCTCGCCGGCGATCTGCGGGACGTACTTCATGTAGGAGTTCCAGAAGTCGGAGTCGGCACGCGGGTGGTCGATGCCGACCTTGCCGCCTCCGCTCCCGTCGCTGGCTGTGGGTGTGCTTGAGCCGCACGCGGCGACGACCGCCAAGAGGGCCGCGCCTGCGACCGCCGGGCCGAGCTTCATCGTAGGGAGCTACCTTCCTCGGGCGGGCCTGACCGGGTGAGGCCGGCCCTGATCTTGCCTTGGTTCAGTTCTCCGGCCGGAGCCGGAGTCCTTGCATGCCGCCGTCGACCGCGAGCGCCGTGCCCGTGGTCGCGCCGGCCTCCGGGCCCGCCAGGTAGGCGACCGCCGCGGCGACCTCCTCCGCGCTGACCAGCCGCCCCATCGGCTGCCTGGCGTTGAGCGCCCGCCTCTCCGCCTCCGGGTCGTCGGCCGCGTCCAGCAGCCTTCCTACCCAGGGCGTGTCCGCGGTTCCGGGGTTGACGCAGTTGACCCGGATGCCCTCGCGCACGTGGTCGGCGGCCATGGCCAGCGTCAGCGACAGGACCGCCCCCTTGGTGGCGCTGTAGAGGGCCCGCCTGGGCAGCCCGGCGGTGGCCGCGATCGAGCACACGTTGACGATCGAGGCGTGCTCGGACCGCCTCAGGTACGGCAGGGCCGCGCGGGTGACCCGGACCATGCCGAGGACGTTCACGTCGAAGACCCGCTGCCATTCGCTGTCCGGGTTGTCCTCGACGGTGCCCTGCGCCCCGATGCCGGCGTTGTTGACGAGCACGTCGATGCCGCCGAGCCGGTCGGCCGCCTCGGCGACGGCCGCGCGGACCTGGGCGTCGTCGGTGACGTCCGCCTTGATCCCGACGAACGGCTCGGCCGGGGGGTTGAGGTCGAGGCAGGCCACGCGCATGCCGCGCTGCGCCAGCAGGGTCGCGGTGGCCAGGCCGATGCCCGAACCGCCGCCGGTCACGATCGCTGTGAGACTCATGCGTCCTTCCAGACCTCGCCGCCGGGGAAGCTGTGGGCGGCGATCGACTCGGGGTGCATCTCGGCGCTGAAGCCCGGCGCGCTCGGCGCGACGTACCTGCCGCGCTCGATGACGACGGGGTTCACGAAGTGTTCGTGCAGGTGGTCGACGTACTCGATCACCCGGTGGTCCATGGAGCCGGTGACGGCCACGTAGTCGAACATCGACAGGTGCTGCACCAGCTCGCACAGCCCCACGCCGCCGGCGTGCGGGCAGACCGGGACGCCGAACTTCGCGGCGAGCAGCAGGATGGCGATGTTCTCGTTGACGCCGCCGACGCGGGCGGAGTCGATCTGCAGGTACGAGATCGCGCCGGCCTGCAGGAGCTGCTTGAAGACGATGCGGTTCTGCACGTGCTCGCCGGTGGCGACCGGGACGGGCCTGATGCCCTCGGCGATGGCGGCGTGGCCGAGCACGTCGTCGGGGCTGGTCGGCTCCTCCACCCAGTGCGGGCGGAACTCGCTGAGCGCGTTGACCCAGGCGATGGCCGAGGCCACGTCCCAGCGCTGGTTGGCGTCGATCGCGATGGGGAAGTCGGGACCGCACACCTCGCGGGCCACCCGGAGGCGACGCACGTCGTCGTCGAGGTCCGCGCCCACCTTGAGCTTGATCTGGCCGAAGCCCTGGTCGAGGGCCTCCTTGCAGAGCCGCCTGAGCTTGTCGTCGTCGTAGCCGAGCCAGCCTGGCGAGGTGGTGTAGGCGGGGTAGCCCTCCGCCTTGAGCCGGGCGATCCGCTCCCGCCTGCCGGGCTCGGCGGCGCGCAGGATCTCCAGCGCCTGTTCCGGCGTCAGCGCGTCGCTGAGGTAGCGGAAGTCCACGAGGCCGACAATCTGCTCGGGCGTCATCTCCGACAGCAGCAGCCAGACCGGCTTGCCCTCGCGCTTGGCGCGCAGGTCCCACAGGGCGTTGACCACGGCGGAGATCGCCATGTGCATGACGCCCTTCTCCGGCCCCAGCCAGCGCAGCTGCGAGTCGTCCACCATCTCCTTGTAGAGCGCGCCCAGGTCCTCGGCGTCGCGGCCGAGGACGTACGGCTCCAGCGCGCTGATGGCCGCGGTCTGCACGTCGTTGCCGCGCCCGATCGTGAACGCGAACCCGTGCCCGGAGAATCCGTCGTCGGTTCTGAGCACCACGTAGGCGGCGGAGTAGTCGGGATCGGGGTTCATCGCGTCGGAGCCGTCGAGCTCTCGTGAGGTCGGGAAGCGCACGTCGTGCGTCTCCATCGCCACGATCCGGTACGGGGTCCTCGCGGCGGTCATGCCTGCCCCACCGTCTGCCGCTGGCGGCCCAGCCCTTCGATCTCCAGCTCCATCACGTCGCCCGCGCGCAGGTACGGCCGGCCGGGGAGGCCGAGCGCGACACCCGCGGGCGTGCCGGTGTTGATGACGTCGCCCGGCTCCAGCACCATGAACTGGCTGAGGTAGCGGACGATCTCCGCCACATCGAAGATCATGTTCTTGCTGTCGCCGTTCTGGCGCAGCTCGCCGTTCACCCACAGCCGCATGGGCAGCCGCTGCGGGTCGGCGATCTCGTCGGCGGTGACGAGCCAGGGGCCGAACGGGTTGAACGTCTCGCAGGACTTGCCCTTGTCCCACTGGCCGCCCCGCTCAAGCTGGAACTCCCGCTCGGAGACGTCGTTGGAGATGGCGTAGCCAGCGACGGCGTCCAGGGCCTCCTCCCGGCTGCCGAGATAGCGGGCCCGCTTGCCGATGACGACGGCGAGCTCGACCTCCCAGTCGGTCTTCACGCTGCCCCGCGGCACCAGCACCTCGTCGTACGGGCCGACCATGGTGTCGGCGGCCTTCATGAACACGACGGGCTCGGCCGGCACCTCGGCGCCCGACTCGGCCGCGTGGTCGCTGAAGTTGAGTCCGATGCACACGATCTTGCCCGGCCGGGCGAGGGGCGCGCCGATGCGCAGCCCCTCCGGGTCGACGACCGGCAGCTCGTCGCGTTCGAGCGCCTGGCGGACGCGTGCCACTCCCCCGGAAGCGAGGAAAGCCCCGTCGATCTCCGGCTCTCCGATGTCGCGCAGGTTGCCGGCGCTGTCCATCACCACCGGCCGCTCCTGCCCGACAGGTCCTACTCGCAGCAGCTTCACACCGCGTCCTTCGCTCATACATCGGATGTCTATAGGCCCGATGCTGGTAGCCGCAGCGAGAAGATGTCAAGACCTGCACCGGACACACATCCGATCCGTGATGCTTTAGAAACCGTATTTGTCCCTTCATCTGCCAACTTGCGAGAACAGACATCGGACGATGCCAGCCGATGCGGAGCACTCGGCGGCCCAGTGGAGCCCCAAGGTCATCGGATGGGTCTTCGTTGGCGAGCGGAGGCGCCGCGCGCCCCGGCCTCCGCGAGACCGGCGCTTCCACACGCGCGGTGACGGCCGGACATCCGATGACCGATTCGCCGCCGCGGGGCGGCGATTGACTGGCAGGATGTGCCGTAATAGAACAACGTTCACTAAGGCTTCTCAACCAAGCGCTTGATCGACCCCCTCGAGGTGAATGGCTGTGCGGATCGACCTCGTCGACCAGGACCAGTACGCGAACTCCGGTCCCCCTCACGAACAGCTGCGCTGGCTGCGCGAGAACGACCCCGTCCACCGGCACGAGGGCGAGCCCGCGTTCTGGGCGGTCACCCGCTACGACGACGTCGTACACGTCTCGCGGCACTCCGAGCTGTTCTCCTCGCACCGCAAGCTCGCCCTGTTCGACGAGATGCCCGAGGAGCAGCGGGCGCTGCAGCGGCTGATGATGCTCAACCAGGACCCGCCCGAGCACACCCGGCGGCGATCCCTGGTCAACCGGGGCTTCACGCCCCGCACGATCGGCGCCCTCGAACAGCACATCCGCGAGATCTGCGACGACCTGCTCGACAAGTGCTCGGGCGAGGCCGACTTCGTCACCGAGGTGGCCGCGCCCCTGCCGCTGTACGTCATCTGCGAGCTGCTCGGCGCCCCCGTGTCCGACCGGGACAAGCTCTTCAACTGGTCCAACCGCATGATCGGCGCCCAGGACCCCGACTACGCCCCCGCCTCCGAGGACGAGGGCGACCCGGCGATGGAGGTGTACGCCTACGCCAACCAGCTCGCCGCGCTGCGCAGGGAGAACCCCCGCGACGACATCGTCACCAAGCTCCTGCAGCCCGACGACAACGGCGAGACCCTCAGCGAGAGCGAGTTCGACCTGTTCGTCCTGCTGCTCGTCGTGGCCGGCAACGAGACCACCCGCAACGCGGCCTCCGGCGGCATGCTCGCCCTGTTCGAGCACCCCGACCAGTGGGAGCGCCTCGTCGCCGACCCGTCGCTGGCCCGCACCGCCGCCGACGAGATCGTCCGCTGGGTCTCGCCGGTCAACCTCTTCCGCCGCACGGCCACCCGCGACCTGACACTGGGCGGCAAGCAGATCAAGGAGGACGACAAGGTCGTCGTCTTCTACTCCTCGGCCAACCGGGACGCCTCCGTCTTCCCGGACGCGGAGGTCTTCGACATCGGCCGGGACCCGAACCCGCAGATCGGCTTCGGCGGCGGCGGCGCGCACTTCTGCCTCGGCAACCACCTCGCCAAGCTGGAGCTGCGCGTCCTGTTCGAGCAGCTCGCCCGCCGCTACCCGCGCCTGCGCCGGACGGGCGAGGCCCGGCGGCTGCGCTCCAACTTCATCAACGGCATCAAGGAGCTGCCGGTCCTCCTGCGCTGACGCCCGCCCGAGCCCGGCGCCGGACGGCGACCACCACCCGTTCCGCGACGGCGACCCCACGTCCAGCCACCCCAGCCGTGCCGCGAGCGCGGCGGGGTCGGACGGCGGAATCAGACGGCGGAATCAGACGGCGGGGTCGGACGGCGGGGTCAGGCGGCGGGGTCAGATGGCGGGGTCAGGCGGCGGGGTCAGATGGCGGCGAGGGCGTCCAGGAGGGCGGCCGCGCTCTCGACGTCCGCCGACAGCGGCCGGTCCTCGGACCGCGGATCGAGCCGGCCGGCCGCCGTGGCGAACGCCGCCCCCACGGGCGTCCCCGGGCCGGGCGGCTGGTCGCGCTGCCGCACCGCCCGTACGGCCGCCACCAGCTCGCAGGCCAGCACGAGGCGGTAGGACGCGGCGGCCCGCAGCGTCTGGCGGGCCGCCTGCGCGGCGAAGCCGGCGTGCTCCTCCACGCCCCGTGACAGGACGGCGTGCCCGAGCGCGGCAGGGTGGGCGACGCCGCGCAGGTCGGCCAGCGCCGAGTTGGCCGCGTACTCCAGGATCATCACCCCCGAAGCGGCCGGCGCCCCGTCGGCGAGGAACGGGCGCAGGCCGGTGAACGCCGGCTCCACCAGCGTCGCCAGCCGGGCCGCGGACAGCTGGGCCGTCTGCAGCAGCGCCAGGCGCAGGTGGTCGAGGGCGAGCCCGAGCGGGGCCTGGTGGAAGCCGCCGTGGTGGTGGACGCTCCCGCCACCGGCGGCACGGACGAGCGGGTTCTCGGCCGCCGCGTTGACCTCGATCTCCAGCACCTGTTCGACCCGCGCCGCCGCTTCCACGGTCGGCCCGTGGACCTGAGGGAAGCACCGGTAGCCGAACGGGTCCTGCACGCGGGCGCCGCCCAGCCGGGCTCCGCCGAGCAGGCGGCGCAGCTCAGCGGCCACCGCGACGCTCCCGGGATGCGGCCGGGCGGCGTGCACCTCCTCGTCGTACGGCTCGCTCCCGCCGTCCACGGCGTGCAGGGACAGGGCGGCGACGACGGTCGTGGCCCGCAGCAGGGCGGCGATGTCGGCCCAGGCGAGCGCGGCCTGCCCGATCGTCAGGGCGCTGCTGCTGATGAACGCCAGCGCGTCGCCCGGCTCCAGCGTGACGGGGACGGGCGGCGCGCCCCGGCCGCCGGTCCACGCGAGCTCGCCGATGAGGGTGAGCCCGGTCTCGGCCAGGGCGGTCAGGTCTCCGGTGCCGATGGCGCCGACCTCGTGCACCCGCGGGAGGTGCCCGGTGGCGAGGGCCCCGGCCAGCGCCTCGGCGAAGGCCGGCTGCAGCCCCGCCCCACCGCCGAGCACCTGGTTGGCCCGTACGGCGAGCATCGCGCGCACCTGCTCGGCCGGGACGAGCGCGCCGATGCCGCCCGCGTGGCTGCGCAGCAGGCGCAGGCCGTGCAGGTCACCGTCGGCGACGCTCGCGGTGCGGTTGGCGCCCACGCCGGTCGTCCGTCCGTAGACGGGCCGGTGCCGTGCGATCTCGCCGGCCGCCCGGTGCGCCGCGGCCGCCCGCGCCAGCCCCTCCGGATGCAGGCGGACCGCGACGCCGGGACGGCGGGCCAGGCGGGCGACGTCGGCGGGCCGCAGCCGGACGCCGTCCAGCGTGATGACCCCAGCTGTTGACATATCCATATTCAGACACGATTCTGCATGAATATCTGCTTACCAAACAAGGGGCGAGAACCGGCGGCCCGGCGGGCATGACCTCCGGGACGGGACGGAAAGGGACCGAGCGGTGAGTGAACCGGTGGACGCGGGCGTGGCGGTCGCCTCCGACGACGCCTCGCGGGTGGCCGCCCGCCTGCGGGAGCTGGTCGAGGGCCACCGGCTCTCGCCGGCCCAGCGGCGGATCGCCCGCTACCTCCTGGACCGGCCCGACCGGGCCGTGTTCCTGACCAGCGTGGACATCGCCGAAGCGGTCGGCATCAGCCAGCCGTCGGTGACCCGGTTCGCCTTCGCCCTCGGGTTCACCGGCTTCCCGGAGTTCCGCGACCACCTGCGCGCCGCGCTGCGCGACGGCCGCCAGCCGGACGCCGGACCGGCGCCCGACCCCATCCAGGCCATGGTCGACTCCGAGATCCGCAACCTTGAGCTGCTGCGCGACGGCCTCGGCGCCACCCGGCTGGGCGAGGTCGCGGCCCGGCTCGCCGCCTCCCGGCCGCTGCCGGTCGTCGGGCTGCGCGTCTCGGCGCCGCTCGCCCACCTCTTCGGCTACCTCGCCGCCAAGGCCCATCCCGACGTACGGGTGATCGACACGCCCGGTTCGGCGCTGGAGGACCGGCTGAGCCGGGCCGCCCAGGCCGGGGCGACGTGGACGCTGGCGTTCGGACTGCCCCGCTACCCCCGGGAACTGCGCGAAGGGCTGATCTGGGCGCGGCGGGCCGGCCTGCGGGTGGCGCTCGTCACCGACCACTCCGTCGGCGCGCTCGCCGAGCACGCCGACGTCGTCCTCACCGCGCCCGTCAGCTCGCAGTTCGCCTTCGACTCCCAGGCCGCGCCCAGCGTGCTGTGCGCCGCCCTGGTCCACTCGATGGTCTACGCGCTGCCCACCGAGGAGCAGGCGGCGATCGAGGAGTTCGAGAACACCGCCGCCGAACGGCGGCTCTTCCTGCCCGAATGACGGCCACGACCATGACCACGCAGCCACCACCGACACGGCAAGGAGACCAGAAGCGATGAGCGACGACGTCCGGCGGGTGATCCGCTCGCCCCGCGGCACGGAGCTGTCCTGCCAGGGCTGGCAGCAGGAGGCCGCCTACCGGATGCTGCACAACAACCTCGACCCGGAGGTGGCCGAACACCCGGACAAGCTCGTCGTCTACGGCGGCACCGGCAAAGCGGCCCGCGACTGGCCGTCGTTCGACGCCATCGCCCGCACCCTCCAGGGCCTCAAGCAGGACGAGACGCTGCTCGTGCAGTCGGGCCGGCCGGTCGGCGTCATGCGCACCCACGAGTGGGCGCCCCGCGTCCTGCTCGCCAACTCCAACCTGGTGGGCGACTGGGCCACCTGGGAGGAGTTCCGCCGCCTGGAGGCGCTCGGCCTGACCATGTACGGCCAGATGACCGCCGGCTCGTGGATCTACATCGGCACCCAGGGCATCCTGCAGGGCACCTACGAGACGTTCGCCGCGGTGGCCGCCAAGCGGTTCGGCGGCTCGCTGGCCGGCACGATCACGCTCACGGCCGGGCTCGGCGGCATGGGCGGCGCCCAGCCGCTGGCCGTCACCATGAACGACGGCGTCGCCATCTGCGTCGACTGCGACCCGTCCCGCATCTCCCGCCGCATCGAGCACCGCTACCTCGACGTGCAGGCGTCGTCCCTGGACGAGGCGCTGCGGCTGGCCGTCGAGGCCCGCGACGCCCGCCGGCCGCTGTCCATCGGGCTGCTCGGCAACGCCGCCGACGTGCTGCCCCGGCTGCTGGCCATGGACGCCCCCATCGACGTGGTCACCGACCAGACCTCCGCGCACGACCCGCTGTCCTACCTGCCGCTCGGCACGGCGTTCGAGGACATGCGCGACGAGGCGGCCAAGGACCCGGCCGGGTTCACCCAGCGCGCCCGCGAGTCGATGGCCCGCCACGTCGAGGCCATGGTGGGCTTCATGGACCGGGGCGCCGAGGTCTTCGACTACGGCAACTCCATCCGCGGTGAGGCCAAGCTGGCCGGCTACACCAGGGCGTTCGACTTCCCCGGGTTCGTCCCGGCGTACATCCGGCCGCTGTTCTGCGAAGGCAGGGGACCGTTCCGCTGGGCGGCGCTGTCCGGCGACCCGCGCGACATCGCGGCCACCGACCGGGCCATCCTCGACCTGTTCCCGGAGAACGAGTCGCTGGCCCGCTGGATCAGGCTGGCCGGCGAGCGCGTCGCCTTCCAGGGGCTGCCCGCCCGCATCTGCTGGCTCGGCTACGGCGAACGCGACAAGGCCGGCGTCCGGTTCAACGAGATGGTCGCCTCGGGCGAGCTGCGCGCCCCGATCGTCATCGGCCGGGACCACCTCGACTGCGGGTCGGTCGCCTCGCCGTACCGGGAGACCGAGGCGATGCTGGACGGCTCCGACGCCATCGCCGACTGGCCGCTGCTCAACGCCATGGTCAACGTCGCCTCAGGCGCGTCGTGGGTGTCGATCCACCACGGCGGCGGCGTCGGCATCGGCCGGTCCATCCACGCCGGTCAGGTGGCCGTGGCCGACGGCACCGAGCTGGCGGCCCGCAAGCTGGAGCGCGTCCTGACCAACGACCCCGGCATGGGGGTGATCCGGCACGTGGACGCCGGGTACGACCGGGCCGCCGAGGTCGCGGCCGAGCGCGGCGTGCCGATCCCGATGGCGGACGGAACCCCCAGGTGACCGGCCGCACCACCGGCGACCGGCCCTCCTCCGCCCCCGCCGAGAACCACCCCTCCCCGCCCCCGGCGCAGGAGCCACCAGCACCGCCCCGCACGCCGGCGGGACGAGAGCGACCGGCGCCACCACACACCGCAGCGGGACGGGAGCGACCGGCGCCACCACACACCGCAGCGGGACAGAAAGCACCGGCACCGGCACCGATCGGACCGGAGCCACGTGCTGGGCTCGTTTCGTCCGGCCTGAGGGTCCGGTTCGAGCGGATCTGGGCCGGGCTCGCCCGGATCGGCGGCGGCGGGGCCGACGGGTACCGCCGCTTCGCCTGGACTCCGGTCGACCTCGCCCTGCGCGGCTGGTTCGAGGAGGAGGCGGCCCGGCGCGGCCTGACGTACGAACGCGACCGCAACGGCAACCAGTGGGCCTGGTGGGGCACGCCGGGGCCCGGCGCGGTGGTGACCGGCAGCCACCTGGACAGCGTGCCGGGCGGCGGCGCCTTCGACGGGCCGCTCGGCGTGGTGTCGGCGTTCCTCGCCGTGGACGAGCTGCGCGAGCGCGGTGTCACGCCGGCCCGCCCGCTGGCCGTGGTGAACTTCGCCGACGAGGAGGGCGCCCGCTTCGGCGTGGCCTGCGTCGGCAGCCGCCTGCTCACCGGCGTGCTTTCTCCCGCCGACGCCCGGAAGCTGCGCGACGCCGACGGCGTGACCCTGGCCGAGGCGATGCGCGCGGCCGGCGCCGACCCCGACGCGCTGGGCCGCGACGAGGAGGCGCTCTCCCGCATCGGCGCGTTCGTGGAGCTGCACATCGAGCAGGGCCGCGGGCTCGCCGACCTGGACGCCCCCGTCGGCGTGGCGAGCGCCATCTGGCCGCACGGCCGCTGGCGTTGCACCTTCCGCGGCGAGGCCAACCACGCGGGCACCACCCGCCTGGCCGACCGGCACGACCCGATGCTGCCGTTCGCCTCCACCGTGCTCGCCGCCCGGGAGTCGGCCGAACGGCTCGGCGCGCTGGCCACGTTCGGCAGGGTCCGCGTCGATCCCAACGGCACCAACGCCATCCCGTCCAGGGTGGACGCCTGGCTCGACGGGCGCGCCCCCGACGCCGGGACGGTCCGTGCCATGGTGGACGAGATCACCGAGGCGGCACGCGCGGCGGCGGCGGGGCACGGCGTGCGCGTCGAGGTCGTCGCCGAGTCCACCACCCCGGTCGTCCGGTTCGGTGACGAGCTGCGCGACCGGATCGCGGCGGCGCTCGGCGGGGCACCGGCCCTGCCCACCGGGGCGGGGCACGACGCGGGCATCCTGTCGGCGTCGGTGCCGACCGCCATGCTCTTCGTCCGCAACCCCACGGGGGTGAGCCACAGCCCCGCCGAACACGCCGGCGTCGACGACTGCGTCGCCGGTGTGACGGCCCTGGCCACGGTGCTGGAGGAGCTGGCGTGCCGGTGACCCGCTACTACGCCGACCACGCCTGGCTCGGTGGTGACTCCACGGTCGCCGGAGTGATCATCGAGGTCACCGGCGACCGCATCACCGCACTCACCCCCACGACCCCACCCGCCGCCACGTCGGCACCGCCACGGACCGCCGCCGCACCCCCACCCGGCACGACGGCACTGCCTGGGGCAGCCGCGGCATCCCCGCCCGGCACAACGGCACCGCGGGCGGCCGCCGCACTCTCGCCGGGCACGTCGGCACCCCCGACGACCGCCGCCGGACCCCCGCCCGGCACGGTCCACCTGCGTGGCGTGACCCTGCCGGGCCTGGCCAACGCCCATTCGCACGCCTTCCACCGGGCACTGCGCGGGCGCACCCAGCGCGAGCGCGGCACCTTCTGGACGTGGCGCGAGCAGATGTACGCCGTGGCCGCCCGGCTGACCCCGGACGGCTACCACGCCCTGGCCCGCGCGGTCTACGCCGAGATGGCCCTGGCCGGGGTGACCTGCGTGGGTGAGTTCCACTACGTGCACCACGACGCCGGCGGCCGGCCGTACGCCTCCCCCAACGCCATGGGCGAGGCGCTCATCGCCGCCGCCGCGGACGCGGGGGTGCGGATCACCCTGCTCGACACCTGCTACCTGCGCGGCGGGATCGGCGCGCCGCTGGAGGGGCCGCAACTGCGCTTCGGTGACCGCGACGCCGACGCGTGGGCCGCGCGGGCGTCCGCGTTGAAGGGGGGCGAGCACGCCAGGGTCGGAGCCGCCGTCCACTCCGTCCGCGCCGTCCCCGCCGGCCAGCTCGCCACGGTCGCGGACTGGGCGCGCGAGCGGGGCGCGCCGCTGCACTTCCACCTGTCCGAGCAGATCGCCGAGAACGAGGCCTGCCTGGCCGCGTACGGGCGCACCCCGGCGGCGCTGCTGGCCGAGCACGGCGCGCTCGGCCCGCTCTCGTCGGCCGTGCACGCCACCCACCTCACCGAGCAGGACATGGCCCTGCTCGGCGGGTCGCGCACCACCGTGTGCCTGTGCCCCACCACCGAGCGCGACCTCGCCGACGGGATCGGCCCGGCCCGGTCGCTCGCCGACGCGGGCTCCCCGCTCTCGCTCGGCAGCGACAGCAACGCGGTCGTGGACCTGCTGGAGGAGGCGCGTGGCGTCGAGCTGGACGAACGACTCGCCACCCGGCACCGCGGCCACTGGCTCGCGGCCGACCTGCTGCGGGCCGCCACCTCGGACGGCCACGCCTGCCTCGGCTGGCCGGAGGCGGGCCGCCTGGAGGTGGGCGCCCCGGCCGACTTCGTGACCGTCGGGCTCGACTCGGTCCGGACGGCCGGCGCACCCGCGGACGCGCTGCTGGAGTCGGTCGTGTTCGCGGCGACGGCGACGGACGTGAGGGAGGTGGTCGTCGGCGGCCGCCCCATCGTGTCGGACGGCCGCCACCTCCTGGTCGAGGACGTCCCCGCCACCCTCTCGGCGGCCATCGCCTCCCTCACCACCACTCCCGATCCCACCGGAGGACGCTCATGAGCGGAGGCTCCCTCCTCATCGACAACATCGGCTCGCTCGTCACCAACGACCCCGCGCTGGGCCGGGGGATGCTCGGCCTGGTGGAGGACGCGGCGCTCGTCGTCGAGGATGGCGTCGTGACCTGGGCCGGCCCCCGGCAGCGGATCCCCGAGGGGGCCGCGCGGGAGCGGGTGGACGCGGAGGGCAGGGCCGTCATCCCGGGGTTCGTGGACAGCCACGCGCATCTCGTCTTCGCCGGTGACCGCACCCGCGAGTTCGAGGCCCGCATGTCCGGCCGGCCGTACACCGCCGGCGGCATCCGCACCACCGTCGCGGCGACCCGCGCCGCCACGGACGACGAGTTGCGGGCCAACCTCCGGCGGCTCGTCGCCGAGGCGCTCCGCTCGGGCACGACGACCGTCGAGTGCAAGTCGGGCTACGGGCTGACCGTCGAGGACGAGGCCCGCAGCCTGCGCCTGGCCGCCGAGCAGGCCGACGAGGTGACCTACCTCGGCGCCCACGTGGTGCCCCCGGAGTACGCCGGGAAGCCGGACGCCTACGTCGACCTGGTGTGCGGCGAGATGCTGGACGCGTGCGCGCCGCACGCTCGCTGGATCGACGTCTTCTGCGACCGGGGGGCGTTCGACGGCGACCAGACCCGGGCGATCCTGGCGGCCGGGAAGGAGCGCGGGCTCGTCCCGAGGGTGCACGCCGGCCAGCTCGGGCCGGGCCCCGGCGTGGCGATCGCCGTCGAGCTGGGCGCGGCGTCCGCCGACCACGTGACGCACCTCAGCGACGCCGACGTCGAGGCGCTGGCAGCCGGGGAGACGGTGGCGACCCTGTTGCCGGGCGCGGAATTCTCCACCCGCTCGCCGTATCCGGACGCGCGCCGCCTGCTCGACGCGGGCGCGACCGTGGCGCTGGCCGCCGACTGCAACCCCGGCTCCAGCTACACGACGAACATCCCGTTCTGCATCGCCCTGGCGGTCCGGGACATGAACATGACCCCGGCCGAGGCCGTCTGGGCCGCCACGATGGGCGGCGCCCGGGCGCTGCGCCGCACGGACGTGGGCCATCTGGCCCCCGGCGCCCGCGCCGACCTCGTCCTCCTGGACGCCCCCTCCCCCATCCATCTCTCCTACCGTCCGGGCGTCCCGCTGGTCGCCCAGGTCTGGAAGAGCGGCGCCCCGCTGCTTCCTTGACCGCGCGAGGCGGGGCGTGCGCTCCGCCCGGACGTCGCCGAGCGGGACGGCGCTCAGGTGGCCTCCGCCGCGGCGGGCGGCACGGAACGGGACGGCGCTCACCGGTGGCCTCCGCCCCGGCGGGCAGCGCGGATCCTGGACAGGATGCGGGTCGTCTGGGCGGGGCCGGGACGCCAGCCGCGGGCGATGAGGGCGTTGGCCACCTGCTCCAGCAGGGCGGCCGTCCGGCCGGGGATCACGTCCTTGCGGACGGGGATGACGTGCCAGCCGTGCCGTCGCAGCTCCTCACGGCGGGCGCCGTCGTGGCGCTGGTCGGCGGCTGAGGTGTGGTGCTCCTGGCCGTCGTATTCGACGGCCAGGAGGTAGGGCCGCCAGCCCAGGTCGAGATAGGCGGAGCGGTCCGCGCCGAGGGACACGTGGATCTGGGTGGCGGGTCTCGGCAGCCCGCCGTCCATGAGGATGACGCGCAGCCAGCTCTCCCGCGGCGATCTCGCTCCCGGGTCGGCCAGGGCCACCAGGTCGCGCAGGGGCCAGGAGGCCGCCCGGCGCCACAGCGTCTCCAGGTCCACGCCCCGCCGGGCGAACTGGTCGAGCGCGGCAACCGCCTCCAGGCGCGGCAGCCAGCGGGCGCAGTCGAGCGCCGTGCGCTCGGCGGTGGTGACGCGGACGCCCCGGTGCTCGGTGACGTCGGCGGCGGCCGGTGTCGCCGGGTGGGTGACGCAGCCGGGCAGCACCAGGTGGCCGGGCGCGATCAGCTCGACGGGCCAGTCGGTCTCGGGCGTGCCCTGGCTCAGCGTGCGCAGGCCCCACACGTGCGCGGCCGTCTGGCGGCAGACGACGGCCTGCGGCACCGCCCGGGTGACGCGCCGGGCCCGGTCGAGCAGGGTGGCCGGGGAGAGGATCGGGTTCACGGCCACAGGGTGACGCGCCACGACGGCCCGGCGAGCCGCCGAACGGAGTTCTGTGGATGACGGTGGGCGTATCCACAGCGGAGCCGGTCAGATCGGGGCGGGCCGGGGTCCCGGGCGGCGGGTCAGGGCCAGGAGCTGTCCTGGTCGGGGTCGCCTCCGTCGGACAGCAGTCTGATGTCCGACTCGACCATCATCGCCACCAGCTCGTCGAACGACACCGTCGGCTCCCAGCCGAGCTGCATCCGGGCCTTCTTCGGGTCGGCGCAGAGCAGGTCCACCTCGGCCGGCCGGTGCAGCGACTGGTCGGTCACGACGTGGCGCTCCCAGTCGAGCCCCGCCGCGGCGAACGCCGCCTCCACCAGCTCCCTGACCGACTTCATGTGACCGGTGCCGATCACGTAGTCCTCGGGCCGGTCCGCCCGCAGCATGAGATGCATGGCCCGCACGTAGTCGCCGGCGAACCCCCAGTCGCGCCGCGCCTCCAGGTTGCCCAGGCGCAGCTCGTCGGCCAGCCCGAGCTTGATGCGGGCCACGCCGAGCGACACCTTGCGGGTGACGAACTCCGCGCCGCGCCGGGGCGACTCGTGGTTGAACAGGATGCCGGAGACGGCGAACATGCCGTAGGACTCGCGGTAGTTCTGGGTGAGGAAGTGCCCGTACGCCTTGGCCACGCCGTACGGCGAGCGGGGGTGGAAGGCGGTGCTCTCCGTCTGGGGCGTCTCGGTCACCTGGCCGAACATCTCCGACGACGACGCCTGGTAGAAGCGGATCTGGCCGTTGGGCGTGCCGCCCCGCGACACACCCGAGCAGACCCGGATGGCCTCCAGCATGCGCAGCACGCCCATGCCGGTGACCTCGGCGGTCAGCTCGGCCTGCTCCCACGACATCGGCACGAAGGAGATGGCGCCGAGGTTGTAGACCTCGTCGGGCTGCACCCGTTCGACGGCCGAGATGAGCGAGCCCTGGTCGAGCAGGTCGCCGCGCACCACCCGGACGTCCGCCAGCAGCTTGCGCATGCGTGACACGCGTGGGTTGGCCTGCCCGCGCGCCAGTCCCCACACCTCGTAGCCTTGCGCGAGGAGGTGTTCGGCAAGATAGGAACCGTCCTGGCCGGTGATGCCGGTGATCAACGCGCGCCTGGCCAACGGGGTCCTCCATCTCGCTACCGCGTCCGCTGGGAGGGAATGTACAGCCCTGCCTCCCGGTCCAGCACCACGACCACCTAGAACTCGTTCTACCGAATCACGCTCGGTCACGCCAACGTCGCAGTTGGCACGGCCTGCGGCAGAGGTGAGGAACAATTCTCGGCAATCTACCGGATGGTAGCCTTTCGCATTAAGGTCATCTTTCACGGTACACGCCCGTCTCATGGGCCTACCGGGCGGAGAAAGGGGTGTCCGTGGGCGACCCAGACAACACCTTGCGGATCGCGCTGCTGTCGTACCGCAGCAAGCCGACCTGCGGAGGGCAGGGCGTCTACCTTCGCCATCTGAGCCGGGAACTGGTGGCGCTGGGCCACCACGTCGAGGTGTTCTCCGGCCCGCCGTACCCGGAGCTCGACGAGGGCGTGATCCTCAACGAGGTGCCGAGCCTCGACCTCTACCGCGACGAGGACCCGTTCCGGACCCCGAAGCTGAGCGAGTACCGCGACTGGATCGACCTCCTCGAGGTCGGCACCATGTGGACGGCCGGCTTCCCCGAGCCGTTGACGTTCACCCTGCGCGCCTACCGCGAGCTGAAGAAGCGCGTCGGCGACTTCGACGTCGTCCAGGACAACCAGACCCTCGGCTACGGCCTGCTCGGCATCCAGAGGCTGTTCCCCGTGGTCGGCACCATCCACCACCCGATCAGCGTGGACCGCCGCATCGAGCTGGAGGCGGCCACGGGCGCCAAGAAGCTCACCATGCGCCGCTGGTACGGCTTCGTGAAGATGCAGGCCAAGGTCGCGCCCCGGCTCAGCCCCATCCTCACGGTCAGCGAGTCGTCGCTGGCCGACATCCACCGCGACTTCAACGTGCCGCAGGCCAACATGCGGCTGATCCCGCTCGGCGTGGACACGCGCTACTTCCACCCCCGGCCGGACAAGCCGCACCGCAAGGGCTCGATCGTGGCCGTGGCCAGCGCCGACTCGCCGATGAAGGGCGTCGCCACGCTGCTGCGGGCCGTGGCCAAACTGGCCACCGAGCGCGACGTGCACCTCACCGTCGTGAGCAAGCCCACCGCGGGCGGCCCGACCGAGCAGCTCGTCCAGGAGCTGTCGCTGGGCGAGCGGGTGCGTTTCGTGCACGGCATCTCCGACGACGAGCTGGGCGAGCTCATCGCCACCTCCGAGATCTCCGTGGTGCCGTCGCTGTACGAGGGCTTCTCGCTGCCGGCCGTCGAGCACATGGCGTGCGCCACCCCGCTGGTCGCCAGCCGGACGGGCGCCCTGCCTGAGGTCGTCGGCGACGCGGCCGTCCAGGTCACGCCCGGCGACCCGGAGGAGCTGGCCGCGGTGCTGCGCCGGCTGCACGACTCGCCCGAGGAGCGCGAGCGGGTCGGCAGAGCGGGCTACGACCGGGTGATGGAACGCTTCACCTGGCGCGTGGTGGCCCAGCGCACCGTCGAGGCGTACCGCGAGGCCATCGCCGCCCGGCGCGGCCGCTAGCCCCGCGGAGCACCCCCGCGGGGCGAACCCCGCCGAGAGAACATCAGCGGAAATACCGGAGAACACCCCCGCCCGACCCCCAAGGAGACCGATCAAGTGCTGACGGTGGACTTCGCCCGGCTGCCCGTCGGACCCGGCGTGCGCGTGCTCGACCTGGGCTGCGGCGGCGGCCGGCACGCCTTCGAGGTGCTGCGCCGCGGCGCGGACGTGGTCGCCTTCGACATGGACCAGGGCGAGCTGGACGGTGTGGCCGCCATGTTCGCCGCGATGGACAAGGCCGGCGAGGTCCCGGACGGCGCGACCGGCGAGACCGTGCAGGGCACGGCGCTGGACATGCCGTTCGAGGACGGCTCCTTCGACCGGGTGATCGCGGCCGAGGTGCTGGAGCACATCCCCGACGACATGTCCGCGATGCGGGAGATCTTCCGGGTGCTCAAGCCCGGCGGCACCGCCGCGGTCACGGTGCCCAGCTTCCTGCCGGAACGCATCTGCTGGGCGCTCGACGAGGACTACCACACCGCGCCGGGCGGGCACGTGCGGATCTACACGCTGGCCGAGCTGTCGGCCAAGCTCAAGGCGACCGGCTTCGTGATCGGGCCGCACCACCACGCCCACGGCCTGCACGCCCCGTACTGGTGGATCAAGTGCGCCGTCGGGGTCAACAACGACGACCACCCGCTCGCCAAGGCCTACCACGAGCTGCTCGTCTGGGACATCATGAAGCGCCCCGCCGCCACCCGCGTGGCCGAAGCGCTGCTCAACCCGCTCATCGGCAAGAGCGTGGTGCTGTACGTCAGGAAGCCCGCGGCGTGATCGGCCGCGAGGAGGTCGTCCGTACGGCCTTGAGCATCGCGGCGATCCAGCAGGACGACGGCGGCGTGCCGTGGCCCGAGGGGCACGTCGACGCCTGGAACCACATCGAGTGCCTGATGGCGATGACCGTGGCCGGGCTGGCCGAGCCGGTGCGGCGCGGCTACGCCTGGCTGGCCCGGCACCAGCGTGAGGACGGCTCCTGGCCGATGAAGGTGGCCGGCGGCGTCGCCCTCGAACGGGGCGGCGAGTCCAACCACGCCGCCTACGTCGCGGCCGGGCTGTGGCACCACCACCTCGTCACCGGCGACCACGACACCACCGAACGGCACTGGCCGATGGTGAAGGCGGCCCTCGACTACGTAGTCGGGCTGCAGACCGGACGCGGCGAGATCGTCTGGGAGCGCGACGCGCGGGGCAGGCCGGCGGCGTACGCGCTGCTGACCGGCTGCTCGTCGATCCACCAGGGGCTGCGGTGCGGTGTGCTGCTGGCCGAGCACCTGGGAGATCCACAGCCGCACTGGGAGCTGGCCGCCGACCGCCTGGCGCACGTGCTGGCGGCCCATCCCGACGCGTTCGCCGACAAGAGCCGCTTCTCGATGGACTGGTACTACCCGGTGCTCGGCGGCGCCGTGCGCGGGGCGCAGGCGGTCGAGCTGCTGGAGCGGGAGTGGGCGACGTTCGTCGTGCCGGGGCTCGGCATCCGGTGCGTGTCGGACCAGCCGTGGGTGACCGGGGCGGAGACGTGCGAGCTGGTGCTGGCGCTCGACGCGCTCGGCGACCGCGAGCGCGCGGCGCGGCTGTTCGCCGACGTGCAGCACCTGCGGCACGAGGACGGCTCCTACTGGACGGGCTGGCAGTTCGCCAACCGCAGGCACTTCCCGCACGAGCGGTCCGGCTACACGGCCGCCGCCGTCGTGCTGGCCGCCGACGCGCTGCAGGGCCTTTCGGGAGGCTCGGGGCTGTTCCGCGACGTCTCCGCCGCGTCGGTCCCGCCCTCCGACCCCGGCCTGTGCGGCTGCACCCCGGCCCGCGCCTGAGCCCTCGCGCGCAAGCGGTTTTGCGGCTTCTTTGCCGGGGAGGGCGGAGCGGCTCCGCCGCGCCCGTGCGACCGCTCACTAGCTTCGAGGATGGCCGTACGGGGCGTCTTCGGGGGAAGCGTGGGCGACACGGGCACATCAGCGTACATGGACCGGATGCGCGGGCCGGGCCGACCGGCTCGCGGGTGGCGCCGGCTGCTGGCGCGGGATCCGGGCCAGGCCGATCTGGCGCGACGCAGGTTCCGTCTCGGGTCCGGCCCGGCGCAGGCGGCCATCGAGGCCGCCGAACGCGCGTACGTGTCCGGCTTCAACGCCGCGCTCGCCGGTGAGCCCGGCACGATCGAGGCACTGCCGCCGGACCGCCGGCCGTTCGCCTACGAGGGCGCCGGGGCCGCGTGCACGGTGCTCGACCTGCTCACCCTGGCGCGGGGGCGCCGCCTGCGCGACCTGCTGGACGGCCCCGCCGGCCGCCACTCCCACGCCGTCCACCTCGGCGCGGGACGCGGGTACGCGCTGCTGCGGCTGCGCCCGCTGCGGGGTGCGAGCCGGGCCCACCCGCTGCTGCGCTGGCTGGCCGTGGACGGCTACGGGTTCCAGCGCGGCCTCGACGGGACCGACCGGATGGTGGGCGAGCGAACCATGCCCGACCTGCTGACCCGGGCCCACTGCGCGACCTTCGACCAGGGCCTGGGCCGGCTGCTGTGGTATCACGACGGCGCCGCCCCCGACGGCGTGGCCGCCGCGATCGCCGGCTATCCGGCGGGGCGGCGGGCCGACCTGTGGAGCGGGGTGGGCTTCGCCGCCACGCACATCGGCGGAGCGGAGCCGGCGGAGCTGGCGCGGCTGGCGGAGCACGCGGGCGCCGACGGTTTCCGGGCCCACCTGGCCCAGGGATGCGCGTTCGCCGCCGCCGCCCGCGCCCAGGCCGGGTCGCTGCCCGGGCACGTGGCACGGGCCGCGCCGGTGCTGGCCGGGGCCGCCGCCGACGAGGCGGCCTCCTGGGCGGACCGGGCGCTGCTGGCGCTCGGGCACGACCCGCGCACGCACGACGACTTCCGCGCCTGGCAGGCGGACACCCGGCGGTCCTGGTCCCGCCGCCGCCGCTGACCGACCGGCCACCCCACCGACCAACCGGCCGACCGACCACCCCGACCACCCACCCACCGACCGACCGGCCACTCCGCCGACCGACCGGCCGACCGACGACCCCAACCACCCACCCACCCACCGACCGACCGGCTCTCCAACCACCCGCCGACCGGCCGGTCCCCCACGACCACCCGCCGACCGGCCGGCCTTCGCGACCTCCGACGACCGGCCGGTCCGGCCGTCTCCTATCATCGGCCGGGTGGCGACGGACCAGGACGTGACCGCCGTGTTCGAGGAGCAGCGGCCTCGGCTGTTCGCGCTGGCCTACCGGCTGCTCGGCTCCGCGGCCGAGGCGGAGGACGCGATCCAGGACGCCTACCTGCGCTGGCACGCCGCCGACCACGCCGCGGTCGTCACCCCGGCCGCGTGGCTGACCAAGGTCCTGACGAACCTCTGTCTCAACCGGCTGGCCTCGGCCCGGGCCCGGCGCGAGGCGTACGCGGGCATGTGGCTGCCCGAGCCGGTGCCCACGGGCGACGGCGCGCTCGGCCCGATGGAGACCGCCGAACAGCGCGATTCCGTCTCCCTGGCGGTGCTGGTGCTGCTGGAACGGCTGACCCCGGCGGAGCGGGGGGTGTTCGTGCTCCGCGAGGCGTTCGGTTACGGCCACCGGGAGATCGCGGAGGTCCTGGACATCACCGAGGCCGGCTCCCAGCAGCTCTACCGGCGGGCCCGCGCCCACCTCGACGGGGAGCGCACCCGGTTCGACGTGCCCCCGGAGCACGCGCGCCGGGTCGCCGAGCGTTTCCTCGCCGCCGCCGGCGCCGGTGACCTCGCGGGGCTGGAGCGCCTGCTGACGGCCGACGTGGTGTCATGGGCCGACGGCGGCGGCAAGTCCTCGGCGGCCCGCAACCCGGTCCGGGGCGCCGCCCGGGTCGCCCGCTACCTGTCGGGCATGGTGTCCCGGCCGGAGCCCGGCACGGAGATCACCATCGCGGAGGTCAACGGCCTGCCCGCCCTGGTGGGCAGCGTGGGCGGGCGCGTGTACGGGGTGATGGCGCTGGAGGTGACCGGCGACCGGGTCAGCGCGCTGCGCATCCTGGTGAACCCCGACAAGCTCACCCGTTTCCAGCAGGTGTGACCGAGCTCACGGCGCCCCCTTGTCAGGATCGCCCGGGCTCGCCGGTTCAGAAGGTGACTTCATGACCGGAAGGGGACGTACAGTGACGCACCAGATCGTGATCATCGGCGCCGGATACGCGGGCCTCATGGCGGCCAACCGGCTGGCCCGCCGTCTCTCCCCCGGCCGGGCGCGGGTGACGCTGGTCAGCGACGCCGAGACGTTCGTGGAACGGGTGCGGCTGCACCAGGTGGCGGCCGGGCAGGCCGTCCCGGAGGCCGCCGTGCCCGACGTCCTGCGCGGCGCCCGGTTCGTGCGGGGAAGGGTGACCGGCATCGCGCCCGATCGCCGCGAGCTGCGTCTCGGCTCCACGACCATGGCCTACGACACGCTCGTGTACGCGGCGGGCAGCGTCGCCGATCTGGCGGGGGCGGCCGGGCACGCCTTCACGGTGGCCGGGGCCGAGGACGCCGGCCGGCTGCGGGACCGGGTGGCGCGGATCGGCGCGGGCGGCACGCTCGCCGTGGTGGGCGCGGGGGCCACCGGGATCGAGCTCGCCACCGAGCTGGCCGAGTGCCACCCGGCGCTGCGGGTGCGGCTGCTGGCGAGCGAGGAACCGGGCGTCCAATGGTCGCCCCGCGCCCGGGCGCACCTGCGGCGGGTCTTCGACCGGCTGGGCGTCGAGGTGGTGACCGGGGCGAAGGTCGTCGAGGTGGACGCCTCGGGCGCGCGGCTGGCCGACGGCCGGCACGTCCCCGCCGACGCGGTGGCGTGGACGACGGGGTTCCGGGTCACCACGCTGGCCCGCGAGGCGGGGCTCGCCGTGGACGGCCACGGCCGCGTCCTGGTGGACGAGACGGCGCGGTCGATCTCCCATCCGGACGTCTACGCGATCGGGGACGCGGCAGCGGTGCGCGGCCCGGGCGGGCGGGAGCTGCGCATGGCGTGCGCGACGGCGCTCCCCGTCGGACGCAACGCGGCCGACGCGATCATCGCCCGCCTCGGGGGCCGGGAGCCCTCCCCCTTGCGGTTCCGGTACGTGGTCCAGTGCGTGAGCCTCGGGCGGCGCGACGGTCTGATCCAGTTCGTCCACGCCGACGACCGGCCGCACGCGATGGCGCTGACCGGCCGGCCCGCCGCTCTGGTCAAGGAGCTCGTGGTGCGCGGCGCGACCTGGATGGCCCGCCGGGGGATGATCCCTCAGATGCCGGGCGCCACCCGTTCGAGCACGCGCAGCGAACCCTCGGCCGCCACCTCGGCGAACGCCCCCGAGGCCAACGCCCGCAGGTAGACCCGGTAGGGCGCCTGGCCGCCGTCGGCCGGATCCGGGTAGATGTCGTGGAACACCAGCGCCCCGCCCGCCATCACGTGCGGCGCCCAGCCCTCGTAGTCGCGCGTCACCGGCTCCTCCGAGTGGCCGCCGTCGATGAACAGCATGGCGAGCGGCGTGTTCCACAGCCGGGCCACCCGGTCGGAGGCGCCCACGACGGCGACGACCTCGTCCTCCAGCCCGGCGGCGGCGATCGTGGCGCGGAACGTCGGCAGCGAGTCCATCCGGCCCGTGGCCGGGTCCACCAGCGACGGGTCGTGGTGCGGCCAGCCCGGCTGGATCTCCTCCGAGCCGCGGTGGTGGTCCACGGTGACGACCACCGACCCGGCCTGCCGGGCGGCGGCGCCCAGGTAGATGGCCGACTTGCCGCAGTAGGTGCCGATCTCGCAGATGGGGCCCCGCGCGCCGTACCGCAGGGCCGTCTCGAACAGGGCGAGCCCCTCCTTCGGCGGCATGAAGCCCTTGGCGCCCTCGGCGGCGGCCAGCAGGTCGGACGGCAGGTGGGGCGGCGGGTCGGACGGCTTCGTCATGGGGCCGACCCTAACGGAACCGAACAACATTCCGGCGGCCCCTTGCCCGGCAATCTGCAACCTGTTCTACTTGGCTGCGTGAACCAGCGCGCTCGCATCGCGATGTCCGACGACGACGTGACCGCCCTCCTGCAGGAGGCACGCAAGCTGCAGCTGGCCACCATCAACCCCGACGGCACCCCTCATCTGGTCACCATGTTCTACGGGCTCGACGAGGGCCGCGTCACCTTCTGGACGTACGCCAAGGCGCAGAAGGCGCGCAACCTGGAGCGCGACCCGCGCGTGACCTGCCTCGTCGAGGCCGGCGACGACTACGCCGAGCTGCGCGGGATCATGGTGTACGGCACCGCCGAGCGGGTGGACCGGCCCGAGCACGTCATGGCCGTCGGCATGCAGGTGGCCCGCCGGATGAACCCCGGCGTGCCCGACGACCTCCTGCTGCCCTATGTGGAGCAGACCGGGCGAAAACGTGTCGCATTCATCGTCGAGCCCAGCAAAGTGGTGTCATGGGACCACAGGAGGCTCACATGAAGATCAAGGTTGACTATCTGGTCTGCGAGGCCAATGCCGTCTGCATGGGACTCGCGCCCGAGGTGTTCGACGTGGACGACGACGACCAGCTCCACGTCCTGCTGCCCGAACCACCGCCCGAGATGCACGACCGCGTCCGACACGCGGTCCGATCGTGCCCCAAAGCCGCACTCTCCCTAGAGGAATAGCCGGAGGAGGTCCCCCTATGCGCGCCGCGCTCCTGCACGCAGTAGGCGACGACAAGCTCGACATCCGTGACGACGTCACGCTGGCGCCCGTCGGTCCCACCGACGTACGGGTGCGCATCAAGGCGACCGGCGTCTGCCACTCGGACCTGTCGGCCATGTCCGGCGTGCTGCCGCAGCCCGTGCCGCTCGTGCCGGGACACGAGGGCGCCGGAGAGGTGGTGGAGGTCGGCGAGCACGTCACCGCCCTCCGGCCCGGCGACCACGTCGTCATCAACTGGCGACCCGCGTGCCAGGAGTGCGACCTCTGTGTGGGCGGCCAGCCGTACCTGTGCATGAAGTTCATGATCGAGTCCTTCAGCAAGGGCAACTTCCGCTACGGCGGCGACAACACGGCCTTCGGCATGGCCGGCTGCGGCACGTGGGCCGAGGAGATCGTCATCCCCTGGCAGGGCGCGATCAAGATCGACGCGGACGTGCCGTGGGAGGCGGCGGCGCTCATCGGGTGCGGCATCACCACCGGCGTGGGCGCCGTCGTCAACACCGCCCGCGTCCGGCCGGGCTCGACCGTCGCCGTCGTCGGCTGCGGCGGCGTCGGCCTGTCGGTCATCCAGGGCGCCCGCGTCTCCGGCGCCCGGACCATCCTCGCCGTGGATCCGCTGGAGTCCAAGCACGCGCTGGCCAAGAAGGTCGGCGCCACCCACGCCGTCACCCCCGAGCAGGTCCCCGAGGCGCTGAACGAGCTGACCGGCGGGGCCGGGTTCGACTACGGCTTCGAGGTGGTCGGCAAGTCCGCCACCATCCAGAGCGCCTGGCAGCTCACCCGCCAGGGCGGCGACGTCATCGTGGTCGGCGCCGGCGCCATGGACGACATGGTGTCGATCTCGGCGTTCAGCCTGCTCTTCGAGGGCAAGAACCTGCTGTCCAGCCTGTACGGCGAGGCGGACGTCCGGCGCGACTTCCCGTACTTCGCCAACCTCTACAAGGCAGGCAAGCTCGACCTCGAAAGCATGATCAGCGCCCGGCTCAAGCTGTCGGACCTGAACGACGCGGTGGCCGCGCTCAAGGGCGGTGAGGTCCTCCGCCAGATCATCCTCATCGATGCTTCCTGAGCGTCGAGACCTCGGGCTCCGGCCCGGGGTCGGACGAGAGAGGCCACCCGACCGCCCCTGGTTGTTCCTCGACACGAGTTGACGACGGCCTGCCCGCTTCGACGTGGACGCTCACTCACCAGGAGACGGGCACGCTCGGCGAGATCGCCCTGGTCTACGACCGGGCCCGCTGAACCGGCCGGCCGGGCGGGCGCCGTCCCGTCCGCGCCGCCCGGCGGGGCGGGGCGGGGCGGGGTTCCAGCCGGAAGCCCGAGTGACGCGCGCTCACGAGGACCTGCCTTTCGTCAGGGTCCTCACCAGCCGATCATCCGATGTCGCGGCGGCGCCTGATCCCTAGATTCGGCGGCGTCCCCGCGAAACGGAGCACGCTGTGAAGACCACGATCATCGCCCTGGCCCTCGCCACCGGACTGTCCCCCGCCACACCGCCCACGACGCCGCGCGCTGGCGGCCTCACCCCCGCCGCCGTCGACGCCTACCTCACCCGCGCCCTCGACGGCACCGGCCTGCCCGGACTGTCCGCCGTCGTGACGCGCGGCAACCGGGTCGTGCACGCCGCAGGCTACGGCCACGACTCCGACGGCCGGCCGGTCACCGCCGACACCCCGATGCGGGTGGCCTCACTGAGCAAGTCGTTCACCGCCATGGCCGTGATGACGCTGGTGGACAAGGGAGCGGTCGCGCTGGACGACCCGGTGACCGAGCACCTGCCGGAGCTGCGCATGGCCGACCCCCGCGCCGGGCGGATCACCGTACGTCACCTGCTGAACCAGACCTCCGGCCTGTCCGACACCACCACCGACATCGGCGCGCTGAAGGACTCGGACTCGCTGCGGGAGTACGTCGGCCGGCTCGGCACCGCCACGCTCCGGGCCGACCCCGGCACCCGGTGGGAGTACTGCAACGTCAACTACGACCTCGCCGCGCGACTCGTCGAGGTGGTCAGCGGCCGTGGCTTCGGCGACTACCTGCGCGAGCGGGTCTTCGGCCCGCTCGGCATGCGCTCCAGCGCCGTCAGCGACCGGGAGGTACGGCCCGCCGACGGCTACAACTCCGTGTTCGGCCTCTGGCGGTCCCGTCCGGAGCTGCCGGCCTTCCTCAACGGCGGCGGCAGCGGCGGGGTGGTGACCACGGCCGCCGACATGGGCCGCTGGCTGATCGCCCAGACGGGCAACGGCCGCCGGCTGGTGCGCCCGGAGAGCCTGGCCGTCATGCACGCCCCGTCCGAGGTGCGTGAGTACGGCATGGGCTGGGGCATCGACGACGAGACCCGGCGGCTCGGGCACTCGGGCAACCTGTTCACCTACACCGCCGTCCAACTCGTCGTGCCCGCCACGGGCTACGGCTTCGCCGTCATGACGAACAGCGCCGCCCTGCACGACGACACCTTCGACATCGCCACCGGCCTGGCCGAGCTGAGCGAGGGCAGGACGCCGGAGCCGGCGGGCGGTGGCAGGCAACTGTTCGAGCTGGTGCTGGGGGCCGTCACGGCGGCCGCGGCAGGGCTGGGCCTGCTCGGGGTGCTGCGGTCGCGCCGCTGGGCGGCCCGGCGGGCCGGTCGGCCGCGGTGGCGGGCGTGGTCGCGCCTCGTGCCCGCCCTGCTGCCC
Organism: Nonomuraea indica; assembly: GCF_002850745.1. Classification (GTDB taxonomy): domain Bacteria; phylum Actinomycetota; class Actinomycetes; order Streptosporangiales; family Streptosporangiaceae; genus Nonomuraea; species Nonomuraea indica. The sequence goes on along the minus strand of NZ_KZ559473.1, from coordinate 73,178 downwards.
GTGGCCGTGCTGGCGGCGTACCCGGACCTGATCTCGTTCCTGATGAACGGCAGGACGGTCACCTGGGAGCAGCTCACCTACTTCGCCGTCCCGCTGACGATCACCGTGGCCGTCGCGGCGGCGGCGGGCGCGCTGACAGCCGGCTTCCGCCTGGCCCGGCTCCGTGCGGCCGGGGGCCGTCACCACGGCGAACACCGTCCGGGCCGGACCGCCGCGACCCCCGGCGAGCCGTCGGCCGACCCCATGACGGGCGCCCGCCCGAGGCGTTGACCGAGGCTTTCGCCGCGGCGCCGGGCGCATCAGGGGGTGGCAGTCGCTTCCCACAGTGCCGCCAGCGGGAGAGCACGCATGCGGTCACCGAAGGGGAGACTTTCCTGCCCGGCGTAGAGGACGTACCCCGCGACGAACCGATCACCGAGTCTGCGGGCCAGATGCCGAAGCCCCTTGAAATCATCGGCGCGTACGGTCTCCGCCGCCTTGACCTCTATACCGACGACCTCGCCGGACGCTCGTTCCAGAATGCCGTCGACTTCGACCCCGTCGCGATCCCGATAGTGATACAGCCGCACGGGTTCCTCCGCCCAGGTCAGTTGGCGGGCCAGTTCTCCAAGGACGAAATTCTCCAGCAGGGGTCCCACAGGCGCCGTGACGTCGGCGACACGGGATGGCGAGAACCCTGCGAGATGCGCTCCGAGGCCGGAGTCGACGACCAGGAGTTTGGGCGTCGCGACAGCGCGTGTGGTTACGTTGGAGGACCAGGCCGGTATACGTCTGATGACATACACCAACTCAAGGAGGTCGATATACCGCTTGACGGTGCTACGAGGCAGCCCGAGACCTTGACCGATGTTGTCGACGACAACCAGGCTCCCCATCCTGCCGCAAAGGACATTGAGCAGACGGCGCATGTCGGCCGGGCGTTCGATGTCGGATACTTGCTTCACATCCCGATTGATCAGATCAGAGATGTATGACTCGAAGAAGCGGGCTCTTCTCCGATGCGAAGGACGGTGTACCGCCTCCGGATAGCCGCCTCGAAGTGCGCGATCAAGATAGTCGGAACGCCGTAGACGAGGCCGGCGAATCGTGATGTCCGGTCCATGCCGAAACGCAGCGTCCACGAATCCATCGGCGCTTCGATCGAGCTCTCCCTGGGAGAGCGGCCAGAGCTCGATCGTTTCTGTCCTGCCGGGAAGCGCGTCCGGAAGATCACGGAGGTCCAGGAGCCGGGCCGACCCTGTCAGCAGGAAGCGCCCTGGCCGTGGGTCGGCATCCACTTCACGCTTGATGGAGAGCAGAAGATCAGGGACACGCTGGATCTCATCTATGAGAAGAAGCCCGTCATGACGCACGATCCCATCCGGATCCTGCCGTGCTGCGGCCCTTACGGCTGCTTGATCCAAATAGATCTCGCCGGCCCCTGCGACGCTCCGCAGGATCGCTCGGGCGAGCGTGCTCTTGCCGACCTGCCTGGCACCGTTGATCACCACTACTCGTGTGTCAGTGAGCGCCTCCATCGCCATGGCCTCTGCACGGCGTGGGAACAGCGAGAGTTCGTCCGTGTCCACCCGCTCAGGGTAGCCACTGGAGCGCCCCTGTGGTGGATCTGCCGCACAGTACGTGGTGGATCTGCCGAACACGGCGTGGTGGATCTGCCGCCTGGCGCGTGGTGGATCTGCCGACGGCCGATCCTCATGTCGATCATGATGGCGAGGCCCGCTCCACGTAGGGAGTGCGGCGTCCGGCAGCGGGTTCGCGCGGAGAGGGCCCATCCCGGATGCGGGCGGAGCCCCGCTCGGGACGGCCCGAGCGGAGCGACGACCATGCCCCGGGCCGTCCCGGTCGCGCCGCCTCGGGTTACGTCGTGGAGAAGGCGGCGTCGAAGGCCGTGGCCGGTGGCGTGATGGCGTTGAGCCCGCGGATGTAGCCCAGCGCCTCCCGCGCCCCGTCCAGCCGGTCCATGCCCGCGTCCTCCCACTCGATCGAGATGGGCCCGGCGTACCCGATGGAGTTGAGCGCCCGGAAGCAGTCCTCCCACGGCACGTCCCCGCGCCCGGTCGAGACGAAGTCCCAGCCGCGCCGCATGTCGGCCCACGGAAGGTGGGAGGACAGGCGGCCGCGCCGGCCGTCGCCGACGCGGACACGGGTGTCCTTGCAGTCCACGTGGTAGATGCGGTCGGCGAAGTCGAGGATGAACGCCACCGGGTCGAGGTCCTGCCACACCATGTGGGACGGGTCCCAGTTGATGCCGAACGCGGGCCGGCGCCCGATCGCCTCCAGCGTGCGGACCGTGGTGTGGTAGTCGTAGGCGATCTCGCTCGGGTGGATCTCCAGCGCGAACCGTACGCCCGCCTCGTCGAAGACGTCGAGGATGGGGTTCCAGCGGTCGGCGAAGTCCTGGTAGCCGGCGTCGACCATGGAGGCGGGCACCGGCGGGAACATGGCGACGGTGTGCCAGATGGACGAGCCGGTGAACCCGACGACCGTGTCGACGCCGAGCAGGGCGGCGGCGCGGGCGGTGTTCTTCATGTCCTCGGCCGCCGCCTGCCGCACCGACTCCGGATCGCCGGAGCCCCAGACGCGGGCCGGCAGGATGGCCTTGTGCCGCTCGTCGATCGGGTGGTCGCACACGGCCTGGCCGACGAGGTGGTTGGAGATCGTCCACACCTTCAGGCCGTGCTTGTCGAGCTGGGCGCGCTTCTGCTCCACGTACGACGGGTCGGCGACGGCCTGCGCCACGTCGAAGTGGTCGCCGGAGCAGGCGATCTCCAGGCCGTCGTAGCCCCATTCGGCGGCGAGCCGGCACACTTCCTCGAAGGGCAGGTCGGCCCACTGGCCGGTGAACAACGTGACCGGTCTCATCAGTCCTCCACGACGGTGTAGCGGCTGGCGTCAGCCGCGCTCTGCTCGACGGCCGCCAGGACGCGCTGCACCCGCAGGCCGTCGGCGAACGACGGCGCGGGATCACTGCCCTGCGCGATGGCCTCCAGGAAGTCCTTGATCTCGTGGGTGAAGGTGTGCTCGTAGCCGAGGCCGTGTCCCGGCGGCCACCAGGCGCCCACGTACGGGTGGTCGGGCTCGGTGACGAGCACCCGGGTGAACCCGCCGTCGCCCTCGCTCACCCACAGCTCGTTCATCGCCTCGAAGTCGAACGCGAGGCTGCCGCGCGAACCGTTGATCTCGATGCGCAGCGCGTTCTTGCGGCCGGTGGCGAACCGGGTGGCCTCGAACGAGGCGAGCGCCCCGCCGGACATCCGCCCGATGAACAGCGCGGCGTCGTCCACCGTGACGGGGCCGGTGGCCGCCCCTCCGGTGGCGGCGAGGCCGGCCGAGTCGGCGGCCAGCGGCCGTTCCTTGACGAACGTCTCGGTGAGGGCGGAGACGCCCACGACGTGCTGGCCGGTGACGAACTGGGCGGTGTCGATGATGTGCGCCCCGATGTCGCCGAGCGCTCCGGATCCGGCCTTGTCCTTGCGCAGCCGCCACACCAGCGGGAAGTCCGGGTCGACGATCCAGTCCTGCAGGTACTGGGCGCGGACGTGGCGGATCTCGCCGAGCCGGCCCTCCTCCACGTAGCGGCGGGCCAGCGCGACGGCGGGCACGCGGCGGTAGTTGAACGCCACCATGTTCCTGCCGGGCGCGGACGCGGCGGCGCGGACCATGGCCTCGGCCTCGGCGACGGTGTTGGCCAGCGGCTTCTCGCAGATGACGTGCTTGCCGGCGTCGAGTGCGGCGATGGCGATGTCGGCGTGGCTGTCGCCGGGCGTGCAGATGTCGACGATCTGCACGTCGTCGCGCCGTATCAGCTCCCTCCAGTCCGTCTCGACGTCGGCCCAGCCCAGCTGGGCCGCCGCGGCGGCCGTGCGTTCCTTCGACCGGCCCGCCAGCACCGCCATGCGCGGTGCCAGCGGCAGGTCGAAGAAGGCTCCCACGTTCCGCCAGGCCTGGGAGTGGACGCGGCCCATGAACGCGTAACCGACCATGCCCACGCCGATGGTGGTCTTGTCTGACATGCAGCCCCCGATCAGGACTCGAACCCGAGTGGCAGGTACTTCTCGACGTTCTCCTTGGTAATGGTCTCCGAAGCGAGCGTGATGGACTGCGGAACTTGGTTCTCCACGAGGTCACTCATGCCCTTCCCCTGGGCGATCAGCCGGGCGAGTTTGATCGCGGAAGAGGCCATCGTGGGACTGTAGGTGACCGTGGCCTGCAGCACGGAGGAGCCCGACTGGATCTCCTTCATGGCGTTCAGCGAGCCGGCCCCGCCGACCATGACGAACTCGTTGCGCCCGGCCTCCTTGATGGCGGCGAGCACGCCGACGCCCTGGTCGTCGTCGTGGTTCCACAGCGCGTCGATCTTCTTGTGCGCCTGCAGGAGGCTCGCGGCCACCTGGTTGCCGGTCTCGACGGTGAACTTCGCGTCCTGCTTGGCGGTGACGCTGAAGCCGTACGTCTTGAGCGCGTCGGCGAAGCCCTTGCTGCGGTCCTGGGTGAGCGGGAGGGTGGCGATGCCCTGGATCTCGACGATGACCGGGTTGGTGACGCCCTTGTCCTTGAGCTGCTTGCCGATGAAGTGCCCGGCGGCGACGCCCATGCCGTAGTTGTCGCCGCCGATCCACGTCCGGTAGGCCAGCTTGTCGGGGAAGACCCGGTCGAGGTTGACGACCGGGATGCCGGCGTCGGTGGCCTGCCGGGCGACCTGGTTGAGCTGCTGGCCGTCGTTGGGCAGGATCACCAGCGCGCCCACCTTGGCGGCGATCAGCGACTCGACGGCGGAGATCTGCTGGTTGATGTCGTTGGTCGGCTCGACCGGCTTGAACTCGACGTCGGTGTACTGCTTGGCGGTGGCCTCGGCGTTCTTGGCGATGGCCGCGATCCAGCCGTGGTCGGCGGCGGGCGCGGAGAAGCCGATGACGACCTTGGTGCCGGGCTGGTCGTTGCCGCTCGCCGCGGGGGCGGGCGCGGGCGCCGCGCTGCCGGGCGCGGTGGACGGCTCGTTGCTGGTGCAGCCGGCCGCCAGCAGCGCGGCGCCGCCGACGAGGAACCCTCTGCGCGCCACCCTGTCGCTCGCCTGGATGCCGGTCGCCTTGTGCTCGGTCATGGTGCTCTCTCCTTCAGGTTCCGCCGCTGGAGAAGGACGGCGACGACGATGATCAGGCCCTTGGCGATCAGTTGGTCGCTCGTGTTGAGGCCGTTGAGGATGAAGAGGTTGGTGATCAGAGTGAAGATCAGCAGGCCGAGGATGGAGCCGATGATCGTGCCGCGGCCGCCGGTCAGCAGGGTGCCGCCGATGATCACGGCGGCGATGGCGTCGAGCTCGTACAGGTCGCCGTGGGTCGAGGAGCCCGTCGTGGTGCGGGCCATGATGAGGATCGCCGCGATGCCGCAGCACAGCCCGGACAGGGCGTACAGCAGCATGGTGTGGCGGCGGACGTCGATGCCGGCCAGCCGGGCGGCCTCGGGGTTGCCGCCGACGGCGTACGTGCGCCGGCCGAACGTGGTGCGGTTGAGCAGCACCCAGCCGAGCACGACGACGAGCGCGAAGATGTAGACGAGCAGTGGGATGCCGAGCACCCGGGTGGTGGACAGCTCCACGATGGCGGAGTTGCCGGTCTGGATGAGCTGAGTCTTGCGGTCGGACATGCGCTGCGCGAGGCCGCGCGCCGCGACCAGCATGGCGAGCGTGGCGATGAACGGCACCAGCCGCCCGTACGCGATGAGCAGGCCGTTGACGAGCCCGGCGCCGGTGCCGACCAGGATGGCGCAGACCGCCATCACGAACGGCCCGAACTCCTGGGTGGCGACCGTCGTCGCCCACACGGACGCCAGCGCCATGATGGCGCCGACGGACAGGTCGATGCCGCCGCCGATGATGACGAACGTGGCCCCGACGGTGATCACGCCGATGGTGGCGGCCAGCGACAGGATGCTGACGAGGTTGGAGGCGGTGGCGAAGTTGTCGGGTCTGGTGACCAGGCCGACCAGGACGAGCAGCGCGAGCGCGACGAGGAGGCCGAGGTGGCGCATGTCGCCGAAGCGGCGTAGCGCGCCGGGTCCCGCCACGACCGCGGACGTGTTTCCCGTGTCTGTCATCAGGCGGCTCTCCCATCCATGATCATGTCGAGCACGCGGTGCTCGTCGAGGTCCTGCGCGTCGCCCTCGTGGATGACCGAGCCCTCGCGCAGCACCAGGACGCGGTCGGCCAGGCCGAGCACCTCGGGCACCTCGCTGGAGACGAGCAGCACGCCGATGCCCTGGTCGGCCAGGCCGCGGATCACCGCGTAGAGCTCGGCCCGGGCGCCGACGTCCACTCCCCTGGTCGGCTCGTCCAGCAGGAGCAGCCGGCGTCCGCCGAGCAGCCAGCGGGCCAGCACGGCCTTCTGCTGGTTGCCGCCCGACAGGGTCTTGACCGGGCGTTCGGGGTCGCGGGGCCGGATGTCGAGCGCCTCCACCAGCCGCCGCGCCTCGGCCTTCTCGCGGCCGCGGTCCAGCCAGCCGAGCCTGGCGAACTCCGGCAGGTTGCCCAGGGTGATGTTGGCGGTGACGCTCTGGTCGAGGAGCAGCGCCTGCGCCTTGCGTTCCTCGGGGGCGAGCCCCATGCCGCGCCGCACGGACCGGACCACGCCGCCGCGGCGCAGGGCCCCGAGCAGGTCGCCCCGCCGTACGGCCTGCAGCGGGCCGCCCGGGTGCAGCGGTTCGCCGCCGAGCACGACGTGGCCGGCGGCGTCCCGGGCCCCGTACACCGCTTCCAGGATCTCCGAGCGGCCGGAGCCGACGAGCCCGGCGAGGCCGACGATCTCGCCCGCGCGCACGGTGAACGACACGCCCGCGAACGCGCCCGGCGAGGTGAGGTCCTCGACGCGCAGCACCTCCTCGCCGGGCGGGCGGGCGGCGCGTGGCGGGAAGACGTACTCGACGTTGCGGCCGGTCATCAGCGAGACGATCTTGTTCGTGGGGGTGTCGCGGGCGGGCAGGCCGACCGCGACCGTCCGGCCGTCCTTGAGCACGGTGACGCGGTCGCCGATCTCGCGGATCTCCTCCAGCCGGTGGGAGATGTAGACGACGGCGACTCCCTGGGCGGTCAGCTCGCGGATGATGCGGAAGAGGTTGGCCACCTCGTCGTGGGCGAGGGCGGCCGACGGCTCGTCCATGACGATCAGCCGGGCGTCGTGCGACAGGGCGCGGGCCATGGAGACCACCTGCTTGGCCGCCGGGGAGAGCCGGCCGACCTCGGTGGCGGGGCGGATCTCGGGGTGGCCGAGGCGGGCCAGCACCTCGTGGGCGGCGCGGTTGCCTGCGGCGCGGTTGGTGAAGCCGAGGCGGGCGTGTTCGTGGCCGAGGAAGATGTTCTCGGCGACGCTCAGCCCCTCGACGAGGTCGAGCTCCTGGTAGATGGTGGCGATGCCGAGCCGGATCGCGTCGACGGGACTGGCGGGGCTGACATGGGCGCCGTTCAGCTCGATGGTGCCCTCGTCGGGGCGGTGCGCGCCGGCCAGCACCTTGATGAGGGTGGACTTGCCGGCGCCGTTCTGGCCGAGCAGGCAGTGCACCTCGCCGGCCTGGACGTCGAGGTCCACCCCGTCGAGCGCGCGCACGCCCGGGAACTGCTTGACGATTCCCCTCATGACCAGCATCGGGGCCTCCTGCGAGTCAGGCGGTGACGAGGCGGTTGACGTTGTCGGGTGACAGGTAGTGCTCGATCGCGAGGATCCCGGCGCCCAGAGCGGCGGCGTTGACCCCGGTGCGGCTCGGCACGATGGACAGGTGGTGGGTGGCCAGCGGCAGCGATCTGCGGTAGACGGTCTCCTTGATGCCCGCGAGCAGGTGCTCGTGGACCCGTGACAGGGCGCCGCCGATGACGATGACCTCGGGGTTGAAGAAGTTGACCAGGCCGGCCAGCACCTCGCCGACGAGCCGGCCGGCCTCCCTGACCAGGCGCAGCGCCTGGGTGTTGCCCGCCTGCACCAGCGCGACCACGTCGGCGCCGGTCTCGGCGGGCGTGCCCAGCTCGGTGAGCCTGCGGGCGACGGCCGCTCCCCCGGCGACGGCCTCCAGGCAGGCGCTGTTGCCGCAGCGGCAGCCGGCGTCCTCGTGGCCGGACACCCGGATGTGGCCGATGTCGCCGGCCGAGCCCTGCGCGCCGCGGTGCAGCCTGCCCTCGGCGACGATGCCGCAGCCGATGCCGGTGCCGATCTTGACGAACAGCAGGTGCCGGGCGCCGGGGAAGGCGTTGCGCTGCTCGCCGAGGGCCATCACGTTGACGTCGTTGTCGACGAGGACGGCGCAGCCGGCGAAGTGCTCGGGGATCGGGTAGTCGTTCCAGCCGGGCATGATCGGCGGGTTGTTGGGCCGGCCCGTCGCGAACTCGACCGGCCCGGGAACCCCCATGCCGATCGCGCGCAGCGCCGCACGGGGACGGCCGGTCTCGGCGAGCAGCCGGTCGAGCCGCTCGTCCACGTGGCCCAGGACCACCTCGGGCCCCTCGGCCACGAGGAGCGGGTCCTCGCACTCGGCCAGGACGCCGCCGGACATGTCCATCAGCACGACCCGGCAGTGGGTGGCGCCCAGATCGACGCCGGCGAACGCGTGGCCGTCGGTGTGCAGGCGGAGCTGGCGGGGCGGGCGACCTCCGGTGGACTCGCCGTTCTCGGTCTCCTCCACCAGGCCGCACTCGATGAGCGCGTCGACGCGCTGGGAGATCGTGGACCTGGCCAGGCCGGTGAGCCGCGCCAGATCCGAACGGGTCGTCGCCGAACCCGCACCGATCAGGGTGAGGACGTCGCCGGGCGAGCCCGGGGCGGGGGTCATGCCGCCGACGATAAGATCCGTTTCCCGGCGAATCAAGACCCGGAAACGTACGAACTTCCCCCGGTTTCGCCGATGAGCGAACAAAGGTCGCTTCTTGCCGACATCCGCCGGTCTGTCGCGCCGGTGTCGGCTGGATCCTCCCTGGCACCACGCGCAGGACCCGGGGAGACTCCCCGCTCCCCGGGCCGCGGGCCTGCTAGAGCATCGCCTTCATCGAGTCGGCCGCCGTGAGCACGTACGGCTGCTCGGCCATGATCGCCGCCCAGTTGTCGGAGATGTCCTCCGGGGTCGGCTCGTCGGAGCGCCAGCCCGGCCCCTCCGCCACGAACACCCGCGCGACCCGGCCACCGCCGACCGAGAACACCTCGCCGCTCGCCTCGCACGACTCGTGCACCAGGTAGGCGACCAGGGCGCTGACCCGCTCGGGGGTGAACCTCGCCTCGAACTCCGCCGGCAGCAGCGACTCGGTCATCCGCGTCCAGGCGACCGGGGCGATGGCGTTGGCCTTGATGCCGTTGCGCGCGCCCTCGATGCCGAGCGTCTTGGTCAGGCCGACCAGGCCCATCTTGGCCGTGGAGTAGTTGGCCTGGCCGAAGTTGCCGAACAGGCCCGCCGGGCTGGAGGTGTTGACGATGCGGCCGTAGCCGGCCTCCTTCATGTGCGGATAGGCCGCCCGGCTGACCAGGTAGGAGCCGCGCACGTGCACGGCCAGGACGGCGTCGAACTCCTCGACCGTCATCTTGCCGAACGACCTGTCGCGCAGGATGCCCGCGTTGTTGACGACGATGTCGACCCGGCCGAACGCGTCGAGCGCCGCCTGGACGATCGCCCCGGCGCCCTCCGGGGTGGCGACGTTGTCGGCGTTGGCGATCGCCTGGCCGCCGTTCTTGGTGATGAGCTCGACCACCTCGGCCGCCGGGCCGGCGGAGGCGCCGGTGCCGTCGAGCGCGCCGCCGAGGTCGTTGACGACGACCTTGGCCCCCCGCTCGGCGAGCAGGAGGGCGTGCGCCCTGCCGAGGCCGTGCCCGGCCCCTGTGATGATCGCGACCCTGTCGTCGAACCGAAGCATCGAACCTCCACCGCAGGAGAACAACGTTCTGGTACGAGCACCATAACCCGGCGGCGGTGGTTCTGCCGATCGTCAGGGCAGGCCCGGGAACCACAGGTCCGGCTCGCCCGCCACCCGGGTCACCCGTCCCCGGTCCGCCAGCCAGACGAGGTGCGCCAGCGTCTCGTTGGTGGCCGCGCGGCGCATGAAGGGCGGGAACGTCTCCCACGCCCGCGACCAGGTGAGCCGGGTGGCCACGTCCCAGCAGGTGACCCCGTCGCCGGCGGCGGCGACCGCGGCCTCGATCTCCGCCAGCCGCTCCTCGTGGTGCGCCGTCACGTGGCCGACCCGTCCCGCGAGGTCCGCGAACCGGTATTCGTGCGCCGGCAGCACCTCCTCGACGTCGAGCTTGCCCACCACGGCCAGCGAGTCGAGGTAGTCGGCCAGCGGGTTGGGCCGCGACTGCGGGTGGACCGCCACGATCGGAGTGATCTTGGCCAGGACGTGGTCGCCGGAGAAGAGCAGCCTGCGCGACGGCGACACGAAACACAGGTGGCCGGGCGAGTGACCCGGGGTCCACAGGGCCCGCAGGTCCCATCCGGGCAGGTCGAGCCGGTCGCCGTCCTCGACCAGCCGGTCCGGCTTGGCGGTCGCCACCAGGTGCCTGATCATCATCGACGCGCCGGCCAGCTCGTCCAGCGTCTCGGCGGGCACCCCGGCCCGGCCCAGCAGGATCCGTTCCCTGTGCACGAGGGAGTCGATGGCGTCGTCGTCGTAGCGGTCGTGCACCAGCGCGGCGTCGGCGGGGTGCAGCGCGATCCAGGCGCCCGACACCTCCCGGACGCGGCCCGCCAGGCCGTAGTGGTCGGGGTGGATGTGGGTGACGAGCACGCCCTTGACGTCGGTGAGCGCGTACCCGGCGACGCCCAGCCCGGCGGCGAGCGCGTCGTAGGCCTCGTCGGTGTTCCAGCCCGCGTCCACGATGGCCACCCCGTCGGGCAGCTCCAGCGCGTAGACGAGGACGTAGCGGAGCGGGTTGACCGGAATGGGCACCGGGATGGACCACAGCCCCGGCCGCACCCGCTCCACCTCCGGGATCGCGCCGCTCCGCCACGCCGCGTGCTGCGTCTCGCTGGACGGGGTCACCACGTACTTCGCCATGACCACGATTGTGCACGTAATTCCCGAACGATGTTCTATTGGGGCGGTGTTCCGCTCCTCTCAGGGCGCGGCGAGCCGCTCCCCGTCGCGCGCCGCCCGGCCTCTCGCCCACCCGGGCGCCCCGACGAACACCAGCGCCGACGCGCCCGCCAGCACGGCCGCCAGCGTCCAGGCCGCGGCCGTGCCCGCCTGGGCGGCCAGCAGCCCGAGGCCCAGGTTGGACACGGCGCCGCCCGCCTGCTGCGCCAGCGAGCCCGCCGAGGACACCGTGGTCCGCTGCGCGGCGGACACCGCGTTGTGGGTCATCTCCAGGCAGAGCACGAAGGTCACCGAGATCCCCGTGAACATCGCGACGTAGGCCGCTCCTGCGCTCGCCAGGCCCGCCGCGCCGCCGAGCCCGGCCGTGGCCGCCAGTGCGCCGACGGACAGCGCCGCCAGCACCACCCCCGCGGCCGCGCCGCGCGCCGAGCCGCCCGCCAGCCGGGCCACCCGCGGGGCCAGCGCGCTGCCCGCCGCGCTGCCGGCGAAGCCGAGGGCCGCGACGACGGCGTACGCGGCGCTGCCCAGCTCCGCCGTACCGGAGAGCCGGGCCAGCCTGCCCGGGGTCAGCAGTTCGACGGCGGTCAGCACCATGCCCGAGGCCAGGTAGAACACCAGCAGGCGGCGCAGCAGCGCGTGCCCCGCCGCCAGCCGCACGCTCCCTGCCACGGTGGCGGGCACGGCGCGCAGCATCTCGCCCGGCGACCTGCGGGCGTGGGACGGCTCGGGCAGCGCGAGCACCACCACGACCAGCAGCACCGCCGCCGCCAGGGCGCCCAGCATCGGCGGCACCGCCAACGGGAACACCAGGCGGGCCGGTGCCACGAGCGGCACGAACCCGCCCGCCAGCACGCCCACACACAGGGCCACCGACTCCAGCGCCCCGCCGCGGGCCAGCCCCGGCTTGAGGTCGGCGCCGGGACCCTCCAGGTCGTGCAGCGTGTCGACGTACCAGGCGGTGGCGGGGCCGCTGGACAGCGCCCGGGCCACCCCCTTGAGCACCCCGGTCAGCAGGAACGCCCAGAACGTCGTGGACACGGCCATGAGCGCGAGCGCGACGACGGTGAACCCGGCGGACACGGCCAGCACCACCCTGCGGCCGACCACGTCGGCCAGCCCGCCCGTGGGCAGTTCCAGGGAGACGGTGACGAGCGAGAAGACCGTGAACACCAGGCCGATCTCGGCGAGGCCGAGACCCCGCTCGGCCATCAGCAGCACCATCGTGGTGAGCATGAGCCCCATCGGGAGCCAGGTCAGGAAGCAGACGAGCAGGTAGCGCCGCAACGCCGAGCGTGCGGTCATCTCCCCTCCTCCTCGCGCCGGACGGCCTCGATCACCTGCTCGCGCGGGTAGGCGGCGCGCCAGACCTGGACGAGCACGGCCTCGGGGCGGCCGGCGTAGCGGGCCGCCACCTCGTGCACCAGCTCGCCCATCCGGGCGCTCAGCTCGCGCAGCCCCTCCACCGGGAGCGGGACCATGTCGTCGCTGATCCCCGCCACCGTGAGCCACTCGGCCGGCCAGCCCGTCTCGTCGAAGGACCGCATCGCCTGCACCAGCACCTCCACCTGCCGGGCCTGCATGATGGCGACCGCCTCGCGGCCCTCGGGGGTGGCGTGCATCCGCCGGTTGTCCCACGAGGTGTAGCGGTGCCGGGCCCGCCAGCGCCGTTTCCTGCCGTCACGCCGGTCGGGGTCCTCCTCGATGAAGCCGTACTTGGCCAGCTCGCGCAGGTGGTAGCTGGTCGAGCCGGAGCTCTCCCCGACCGCGCGGCCGAGCTCGCTGGCCGTCGCGGGGCCGTCGGAGCGCAGCAGGCCGAGCAGCCGCACCCGCAGCGGGTGGGCCACCACCTTCAGCACCCGCGGATCGCTGATGTCGTAGGACTCCTCCATACGTCCCAACCTAGGTCGCAAAGACAATTTTGCAAAGTGTATTTTGCGGTTTCCGCGGCTCACTACACTGACCGCATGCTTGACGACATCCAGGTGGACGACGCGATCTTCGCCCTGCGCCCCGACTTCGCGGTGCTGCTGATGACGGCGCACGGCCTGCGCAACGGGCCCACCGACGGCCGCACCCGGACCTGGCTGGCCGACGCCGCCGACGCCGCCTCCCGCGAGGCGCAGCCCGCCAAGATCGAGGCCTGGCGTGACGCCTACCGGGCGTTCGGCGCCAAGCCCTCGCGCACCCGGCCCTCGGTCGACGCCCTCACCCGGCGCCTGCCGCTTCCGGAGATCAACCAGGTCGTCGACGCCTACAACGTCATCAGCGTCAAGCACGCCCTGCCGATCGGCGGCGAGGACCTCGACCGCTACTCCGGCCCCGCCCGGCTGGTGCGGGCGGCGGGCGGCGAGTCCTCCGAGGAGGCGCTCGGCGCCCCGGAGCCCGGCGAGGTGATCTGGCGCGACGACGTGGGCGTCACCTGCCGCAGGTGGAACTGGCGCCAGTGCGTCCGCACCCGCATCACCGAGGAGACGGTCAACGCGCTGTTCATCCTCGAACGGCTGGAGCCGATGACGATGGAGGAGCTCAAGGCCGCCGGGGAGGAGCTGGCCGACCTGCTGTCGGAGCTGGCGCCGGGGGTTCGCATCACCACGCGACTGCTGGCCGGCGGGAACTAAACCCCCAGGTCCGGTGTTGATACCAAACAGCAACGTCACCGGATGACCCTGATTGACTAGGGGGTCGTGACCTCTTTGGACAGTCCTGAGAGGATCGAGGGAGGTCGCACGCCCACCCCGGCGCGCGTTGCCGAACAAGACGAGTAACCTTGGACAGGTTCTCTTACATCAACGCCGATCTGCGGAAGAGGGCGATTTCCGCCGTGTCGTCTGAGTCGTCGCGGACAAACCCGCTGGCAAGCTTTGGCCAGAACGAGTGGCTTGTCGACGAGCTGTACCAGAAGTACCTCCAGGATCCCGAGTCGGTCGACAAGGCCTGGTGGAACTTCTTCGCTGACTACAACCCCGACTATGGACCGGGCCGCACCCCCGCCAAGGAGGCGGCGAACGGCACGATGACCGCGCCCTCTCCCGCCGCAGCGGCCCCGAAGGCCGGCCGGCCGCCGGCCCCCGCCGCGGCACCGGCCGCGGCGGCCGACGGGCAGGCCGCGAAGCCGAAGCAGCCTGCCGCACCGGTGCCCAAGGGCGCCGAGGAGGTCAAGCTGCGCGGCGCCGCCGCGCGCACGGCCGCCAACATGGACCTGTCGCTGTCGGTGCCGACCGCGACCAGCGTCCGGGCCATCCCGGCCAAGCTGCTGATCGACAACCGCATCGTGATCAACAATCACCTGAAGCGGGGACGCGGCGGCAAGGTCTCCTTCACGCACCTGATCGGCTTCGCGATCGTCAAGGCGCTGAAGGCCATGCCGGAGATGAACTACTCCTACACGGAGGTCGACGGCAAGCCCACGCTGATCAAGCCCGAGCACGTCGGCTTCGGCCTGGCCATCGACGTCCAGAAGAGCAACGGCGAGCGCCAGCTCCTCGTGCCGTCCATCAAGGGCGCCGAGCAGATGGACTTCCGGCAGTTCTGGATGGCCTACGAGGAGGTCGTCCGCAAGGCGCGCGGCGGCAAGCTGGGCGTCGACGACTTCGCCGGCACCACCATCTCGCTGACCAACCCTGGCACGATCGGCACCGTCCATTCCGTGCCGCGCCTCATGCCCGGCCAGGGCACGATCATCGGCGTCGGCGCGATGGAATACCCGGCCGAATACCAGGGCGCCTCGCCCGACACGCTGTCCCGCCTGGCCGTCTCCAAGGTCATGACGCTGACCAGCACCTACGACCACCGGATCATCCAGGGCGCCCAGTCCGGCGACTTCCTGCGCCAGATCCACCGGCTGCTGCTGGGCGAGGACGGCTTCTACGACGAGATCTTCGAGGCGCTGCGGATCCCGTACGAGCCGGTCCGCTGGGTCCAGGACATCTCGACCTCCCACGACGACGACGTGGCCAAGTCGGCCCGGGTGCTGGAGCTCATCCACGCCTACCGGGTGCGCGGCCACCTCATGGCCGAGACCGACCCGCTGGAGTACAAGCAGCGCAAGCACCCCGACCTCGACATTCAGTCCCACGGCCTGACCCTGTGGGACCTGGAGCGCGAGTTCGCCACCGGCGGCTTCGGCGGCCGGCCGCTGATGAAGCTGCGCGAGATCCTCGGCGTGCTGCGCGACTCCTACTGCCGCACCGTCGGCATCGAGTACATGCACATCCAGAACCCCGAGGAGCGGGCCTGGATCCAGGCGCGGGTGGAGAAGCCGCACGCCTCGCCCGAGCGCGACGAGCAGCTCAACATCCTGTCGCGGCTCAACACCGCCGAGGCGTTCGAGACGTTCCTGCAGACGAAGTTCGTCGGCCAGAAGCGGTTCTCGCTGGAGGGTGGCGAGTCGCTGATCCCGCTGCTCGACTCGGTGATCAGTGACGCCGCCGACGAGGGCCTCGACGAGGTCGTCATCGGCATGGCCCACCGCGGCCGGCTCAACGTGCTGGCCAACATCGTCGGCAAGTCCTACGCGCAGATCTTCGGCGAGTTCGAGGGCAACATCGACCCGCGCACGGCGCACGGCTCCGGCGACGTGAAGTACCACCTGGGCGCGAGCGGCGAGTTCACCGCGCCGAGCGGCAAGACCATCACCGCCTCGGTCGTGGCCAACCCCTCCCATCTGGAGGCGGTCGACCCGGTGCTCGAGGGCGTCGTCCGCGCCAAGCAGGACCTGCTGGAGCGCGGCGAGGAGGGCTTCACCGTCCTGCCGGTGCTCATCCACGGCGACGCGGCCTTCGCCGGCCAGGGCGTCGTGGCCGAGACGCTCAACCTGTCGCAGCTGCGTGGCTACCGCACCGGCGGCACCGTGCACGTGGTGGTCAACAACCAGGTCGGCTTCACCACCTCGCCGGCCTCGTCCCGGTCGAGCGTCTACGCGACCGACGTGGCCCGGATGATCCAGGCGCCGATCTTCCACGTCAACGGCGACGACCCCGAGGCCGTGGTGCGCGTGGGCCAGCTCGCCTACGAGTACCGCCAGGCGTTCCGCAAGGACGTCGTCATCGACCTCATCTGCTACCGCCGCCGCGGCCACAACGAGGGCGACAACCCGGCCTTCACCCAGCCGCTGATGTACGACCTGATCGACGCCAAGCGCTCGACCCGCAAGCTCTACACCGAGGCGCTGATCGGCCGGGGCGACATCACGGTCGAGGAGGCCGAGCAGGCGCTGCGCGACTACCAGGCCAAGCTGGAGCAGGCGTTCACCGAGACCCGCGAGGCGGCCAAGAAGCCGCACGAGGCGGGCGAGATGCGCGTGCCGCCCACCGAGGTCGTCAAGTGGTCGCACGACGACACGCCCACCGCGATCAGCGACGAGACGCTCAAGCGGATCGTCGACACCCAGCTCAACCTGCCCGAGGGCTTCACCCCGCATCCGCGCCTGGCGCCGGTGCTGCAGCGGCGCGGCCAGATGGTCGAGCAGGGCACGATCGACTGGGCGATGGGCGAGACGCTCGCGTTCGGCTCCCTGCTCATCGACGGCCACCCGGTCCGCCTGGTGGGCCAGGACTCCCGGCGCGGCACGTTCACGCAGCGCCACGCGGTGCTGGTCGACCGGATGACGGGCGCCGAGCACACGCCGCTGAAGACCTTCAACCAGGGCACCACGAAGTTCTACGTCTACGACTCGCTGCTCAGCGAGTTCGCGGCGCTGGGCTTCGAGTACGGCTACAGCGTCGTGCGTCCCGACGCCCTGGTCTGCTGGGAGGCGCAGTTCGGCGACTTCGTCAACGGCGCACAGACGATCATCGACGAGTTCATCTCGTCCGGTGAGCAGAAGTGGGGCCAGAAGTCCGGCGTCGTGCTGCTGCTGCCGCACGGCTACGAGGGGCAGGGTCCCGACCACTCCTCGGCCCGCATCGAGCGGTTCCTGCAGGTCTGCGCGCTCGACAACATGACGGTGGCGCAGCCCACCACCCCGGCCAACTACTTCCACCTGCTGCGCTGGCAGGTCGAGTCCGGCCGGCACCGCCCGCTGGTGGTCTTCACGCCCAAGTCGCTGCTGCGCCACAAGGCGGCCACGTCCAGGGCCGAGGACTTCGTGTCCGGCACCTTCCAGCCGGTGCTGTCCGACACGAAGGTCGACCCGGGCAAGGTCACCAAGGTGGTCCTCAGCTCCGGCAAGATCTACTACGACCTGGCGGCCAAGCGCGACGAGACGGGCCGCGACGACGTCGCGCTCGTCCGGCTGGAGCGGCTCTACCCGTTCCCGGCCGACGAGCTCACGGCCGAGCTGGCCCGCTACGGCTCGCAGGCGGAGCTGGTCTGGGTCCAGGACGAGCCGGTCAACATGGGCCCGTGGCCCTACCTGACGCTCAAGCTCGCGGAGGACCCGCGCCTGCTCGGCGGGCGTTCGCTGCGCCGGGTCTCGCGGACCCCCAACAGCTCGCCCGCGGTCGGCTCGCACGCCGCCCACGAGGCCGAGCTGCAGGAGATCCTCGGCCAGATCTACGGCTGATCACGGCCCCCGAAGACCCCCGCCGGCCCGGCCGCGCGGGGGTCTTCCCATATGGCGGACGGCCTAGAGTGAGGCGTGGAAGCCGGTGACCCGGCAGCACGCACGCATGACCGAAACGGAGCACGATGTACTTCACCGACCGGGGGATCGAGGAACTCGTCGAGAGGCGGGGCGAGGAGGAGGTCAGCCTCCTCTGGCTCGGCGAGCGGTTGCGCGAGTTCGTCGACCTCAACCCGGAGTTCGAGGTCCCGGTCGAGCGGCTGGCCACGTGGCTGGCCCGTCTCGACGACGACGAGGACGAGTAGCACCCCTCCCGCCCTTTCACGGGACCGGGATACACGACAAGACGCGATACATCTTGAGTTTCCGCGACTCACGACATATCGTGTCTTGTGTGACGGTGATCCGGGACGAAGGGACGGGGACATGCGGCACTGGACGATCGAACGACCCGAGCAGCTGACGTTCGGGCCGGTGACCACCCTCGACGTGCGCATCGTGGCCGGCAGGCTGGCGGTGCTGGCCAGCGAGGGCCCGCCGTCGCTGGAGGTCTCCAGCATCGACTCCGCCCCGCTGATCGTCTCCTACGACGAGGAGGCCCAGCGGCTCAGCGTCGCCTACAAGGACCTCACCTGGGAGGGCGTGCTGAGCTGGCTGCGCAGCGCCCGCCGCGAGACCGTCGCCACGCTCACCGTCCCGAAAGGCTGCCGGATCAACGCCGGCGTGGTCTCCGCCTCGGCCGTCGTGGCCGGGTTCGAGAACATGACCAGCGTCAAGAGCGCCGCCGGCGACATCGTGCTCGACGGGGTGAGCGGGGAGGTGAGCGCCACCACCGTCTCGGGCGGGGTCGAGAGCCGGGCCATGGAGGGCGACCTGTCCTTCCAGAGCGTCTCCGGCGACCTCACCGTGGCCGGAGGAGTGCCCCGGCGCCTGCGGGCCGGCACGGTGTCCGGCCGCATCACCGCGGACCTGAGCCTGAGACCGACGGGGCACGTCACCCTCAACAGCGTCTCGGGTGACATCCTGGTCAGGCTTCCGGAGGACGTGGAGACGGACGTCAGCATCCGGTCCACCTCCGGACGCCTGATGAGCACGTTCGAGAAGCTGTCCGACAAGAGCGGTCCCGGCGCGAAGTCGCTGTCGGGCCGGCTGGGTGGCGGCATGGCCTCGCTGGCGGCGACCACCGTCTCCGGTGACGTCACGCTGCTCAAGGGGGAGAACGCATGAGCCCTGTCTTCGGTCACGGCCGGCTCCGGCTGTACCTGCTGAAGCTGCTGGACGAGAGCCCGCGCCACGGCTACGAGGTGATCCGGCTGCTGCAGGACCGCTTCCTCGGCGTCTACTCCCCCTCCCCCGGCACCATCTACCCGCGCCTGGCCCGCCTGGAGGAGGAAGGGCTGGTCACCCACGAGGTGATCGACGGCAAGAAGGTCTTCTCCATCACCGACAAGGGCCGCGAGGAGCTGAACGCCCGGCTCGACGAGCTGGCCGACCTGGAGCAGGAGATCTCCGCCTCGGTGCGCGACATCGCCCGCGAGGTGAAGGAGGACGTCCGCGACACCGTCAAGTCGCTCCGCGAGGAGCTGACCCGGATGGCCAAGGACGTCCGCGTCGGAGCCGAGACCGACGCCGGACGGCAGCGCGAGCGGCAGAAGGCGCACTTCGAACGGCTCAAGGAGCAGCAGCGCCGGCAGTGGCGGGACCACGCCCACCAGTGGCAGGACGAGAGCCAGCGGCTGAGCGGCGAGTGGCGCAGGATCTGGGCCGACATCTGGTCCACGCTCGGCGGGCCGGGCGCCCATCCCGGCCAGGCCGCCGACCTCGACGCCGAGCTGGGCGGCCTGCTGGCCGACTTCGTCGCCCGGGTCCGTGAGGAGGCCTCGGAGTCCCGCCTCACCCCGCAGCGCCTCGACCAGCTCCGCGGCGTCCTCGACGAGGCGTCCGACCGCATCCGCGACACCCTCCGCCCGTGATCCGGTACGGCCTCCGCTCCCCGGCGCAGCGCCTCGCCCCGCGCCCACCCCCCGACCCGCCGCCTCACCGCCCGCCACCACCATCCGGCCCGCCGTCGACCCACCGCCCGCCGCCACCATCCGGCCCGCCGTCGACCCACCGCCCGCCACCCCCCGACCTGCCATCCACCTACCGCCCGTCGCCGCCATCCGGCCTGACGACGCCGACCGACCGCCGGCCACCAGTGCCGCGCGAGGAGGCGCCGGCGACACCCCGCCCGCGGCCGGGCCCGCATTCCGGCGCCGCCGCGAGCCTCGACGCACGCCCCCTCCCACTGTGGCAACATGGTGTCGCCATAAGAGAGGAGCCGTCATGGCAGCACCATCCCGTCGAGGTGACCCCGAGCGGCGCACGCGCCCCGGCGGGCGCAGCGCACGCGTCAACGAGGCGATCCTCACCGCCGTGCTCGACGAACTCGTCGAGTCGGGCTACTCGAAGCTGAGCTTCGACAAGGTGGCCACCCGCGCGCAGGTGCACCGGGCGACGCTGTACCGGCGGTGGGCCACCAAGGAGGAACTCGTCGCCGAGGCGCTGCTCGCCCAGACCGGACAGGCGGTGCCGATGCCCGACACCGGCTCGCTCCGCGAGGACCTGCGCCTGCTCACCCACGCGATCGTCGCCAACATCTCCGCCCCGGACGGGCAGAGCCTGCTCCGCACGCTCGTCTCCGACGCGGGGCAGGTGCCGGAGATCTCCGTCGCCGGACGGGCGTTCTGGAGCAAGCGGTTCGCGCTGGCCGGCGCCATCGTGCGGCGCGGAATCGAGCGGGGCGAGCTGCCGGCCGGCACCGACCCGGACTTCTTCATCGAACGGCTCATCGCGCCGCTGTTCCTGCGCCTGCTGGTCACCGCCGAACCCATCGACGCCGCCTACGCCGACCGGATCGTCGACACACTCCTCGGCACGGACGGCACCTAAAGGCGACATCTTGTTGCCCTAAGGCCTCCGCGTGTGCCATGCTTCTCTAAAGGCGACACTTTGTCGCACATTTCTTGAGGAGGACCCCATGGCAACGCTCACCGCCACGACCGCGCAGCCGAACCGGTGGTTCCAGGTGGGGCGGGGGCTGCTGGTCCTGGCCGCGCTGACCGCCGCCGCCGCGGGCGCCGGCGCGATCGGCGAGGTGGCCGGCGCCGGCCCGGAGGCGTTGATCGCGCACACCTGGCGCATGTACGGCCTGTTCCTGTGTGCGGGCCTGTTCGCCGTCCTCGCCTGGCGCCCGGACACCCACGCCACGGTGTGGATGCTGCTGATCGCCAACAAGGCCGCGCTGACCGTCACGGCGCTGGCATACCTGGCCACCGCCGCCGTCCCGGGGGCGGCGGAGACGGCGGCCTGGGACGGAGGCCTGACCGCCGTCCTCGTCCTCGCCTTCGTCACCACCCGGCGGCGCGTGTCCGCCTGAGCCCGCTCAGACCGTGAAGACGATCTTCCCGAAGACGTCACCCTCGCTCATCGCGGCGAACCCGTCGCGCGCCCGCGCGAGCGGCAGCGTCCGGTCGATGACCGGACGCACCCCCGTCTGCTCCAGGAAGACTGCCAGTCTCCGCAACTGGTCGCGGGTGCCCATGGTCGAACCGACCACCGACAGCTGCAGGAAGAAGACCCGGTTGAGGTCGGCCGGCGGCACCGCCCCGCTGGTGGCGCCGGAGACGACGACGCGCCCGCCGGGCCTGAGCGACCTGAGCGAATGGTCCCAGGTGGCCTGCCCGACCGTCTCCATCACCGCGTCCACCCGCTCGGGCAGCCGCGCGCCGGGCTCGAACACCCGGTCCGCGCCGAGCTTCAGGGCCCGCTCGCGCTTCTCGGCCGACCGGCTGGTCGCCCAGACGCGGTAGCCGCCCGCCCGGCCGAGCGCGATCAGCGCGGTCGCCACCCCGCCGCCCGCCCCCTGCACGAGGACGGTGGCGCCCGGCTGCAGCCCGGCCTTGTCGAAGAGCATCCGGTACGCCGTCAGCCAGGCCGTCGGCAGGCACGCCGCCTGCTCGAACGTCAGCGCGGCGGGTTTGGGCACCAGGTTGCGGCGCGGCACGGCGACCCGTTCGGCGAAGGTGCCGTCGTACACCTCCGACAGCAGCGAACGCTTCGGATCGAGCGTCTCGTCGGCCCCGCTGCCGATCACCGAGTGCACGATGACCTCATTGCCGTCCTCGTCGACGCCGGCCGCGTCGCAGCCGAGCACGATGGGCAGCCGGTCCTGCCGGATGCCGACTCCCTTGAGCGTCCACAGGTCGTGATGGTTGAGCGCGGTGGCCCGTACGGCGACGGTGGTCCAGCCGTCCGGGACCTCCGGTTCCGGACGTTCGCCGAGCGTCAGCCCGGCCAGAGGGTTGTCGGGATCGGTCTGTGTGGCGGTTACGGCGAACATGGCCGCACCCTACTTCAGCGTGATCCTGATCTCCTTGACGGCCCGCTCGACGAACTCCCGCCCGCCGGTCGCCGCGACTTGCACCCCGTCGTGGCAGGCGGCCCTGGCCGGGCGGCGGCCCCGCTCCATCATCTCCGGCACCTGCGAGCCCTTGGCGCAGCCGGGCAGCGGGATGACCGCCACCATGTCCCCCACGACGCTGCCGAACCACAGTTGCGGGCCGACCGGATCACCCTGCGCGACATCGCCCGGCTCGGCCAGGCGCACCGGGCCGCCGCCGGACAGCACGAGGTAGCCGTCCTTCGTCACCCGGCCACGCAGCCGCTCGGCCGCCGCCATCCGCTGCTCGAACGTCAGCCCGTCGAACCGGTCGTACAGCGCCATCCGCCACGGCCCGAACGCGAACAGCAGCACCTGACCGTACGCGCCGCTGCCCGGCTGGCGCGGCCAGAGCTGCACGTTGGAGGTGAGGCTTCTGATCGGCGGGCCGCCTTTGGACACCTCCGCCTCGCCGCCGTAGGGAGCCGTGAGCCGGCGGTACGCCCCGTCGATCCAGACGCCCCGGAACGGCCGCACCCCGAGCCGGTCGAGCTCCAGCCCGGCGGGGTAACGGACCTCGCCCCGCCTGCCGTCGGGGAAGACCACCCGGACGATCTCGTCGTCCCCCTTGACCCTCGGCTTGGGGTAGAGGGCGTTGGGCGCGTTGCTGAGCGTGCGCATCGACCGGATCGGTTCGGGCACGGCCGCGCGCGGCGGCGGCGCCTCGGGCTCGCGGCTGACGACCAGGCCCACCACCGGGACCGCGACGAGCACCGCCACCACGACCAGGCCGATCCATCGCCGATGCCCGCGCCGGCCCGACTCGATGACATCGAACTGATCGGCCACGACGACCTCACCCGGTGGAGTGGCATGCGCCCTGCCTTCAGTTCAGTTGAGCGGTGACCGCCAGCGCAAGCCCTCGAACCTGCCGAAGTCCTTGTCACAGGTCACGAATTCACAACCATGCTCGATGGCCAGCGCCGCGAGATAGGCGTCGGGCACGAGCTTGCTCCTGGCCTGTGTCTGGCGGCACAACCGGGTGAAGATGTGCCAATGCCGCTCACTAGGCTCCAGGACGATGGCGTGGGGCTGATTGCGGACCTGCCCGGCGAAGGCGAGGATCTCGTCCATCGTGGGTGGATCCTCGTGCAGGAAGGGGTGGCTGAGAATCCGCACGACACCATTGATCACGTAGTCGCTCACCGCGTAGGCCGAGTCTCCGTTGACCATGCCGTCCACCAGGCGCCGACAGACCTCATGATCGTCAGCCCGCCGACGGAAGGCGTTGATGAGGACATTGACGTCACTCAGCAGCATCCGACACCGTCCCGGCGTAGCGCTCGATGTCCTCCTGGTCGATCAGCTCTTTGATGAACTCGGGCGTGAGCTCGATGCCGGGTCTGAGCCGGGCGTCCGACGTCACGAGCTCCACATGGGGGCGGCGGGCCGTTTCCGTGGAGCGGTTGAGCAGTTGTCGCAAGGCGTCCTCCATCACTGAGGTGAGACTGCGTCCGTTTCGGGCCGCGTACGCCTTCGCCTCGTTGAGGAGTGCTTCGTCGATCCGCACCGTGGTCCTCCGCATGACTCCAGCGTCCGCTCATGACATAAAAATGTCAAGAGCTCACAGTAGTCACTCGGTCACAATCTTTGCACGGGTTTTGCGTATCACCACCGCGCCACGTTGACCCGGCCGTCGGAGGAGAGCCGCACCCGCTGTCCCACCAGCTCCCGCGACTCGGCCTCGGCCAGGAGGTCCGGCTCCGGCACCTGGGCGTGCGCCCGCCCGCCGCCGGGCAGGTCCACGACGAGGATGCCCCGCTCGGCCGTCCCCTCGCGGTCGTGCGCCACGGTGTACCCGGCCACCACGGCGGGCCCGTCGTACGCGGGCACGATCGGCACGGGTTCGGCCGTGAAGACCGGGCGGGCGTCGCCCCGCGCGCCGACCGGCCCGTCGCCCGGCTCGGTGGACCACACGGCGTACGCGTGCTTGGTCAGGTGCATGCCGACACCGGTCACCAGCCCGTGACCGCCCCGCTCGCGCAGCACCCCGGCCATCGTGGCGGTCGAGTGGAGCACGTAGTCGCTGGCCGGCCCGCCCGCGTACGGCAGGCCGCCGGTGACCGTGAGGCCACGCGGATCGGACGGGTCGAGCCCGATCGCGTCGCAGGCCTGCCGGAGCGCGATCGCGAAGCAGCTGTAGAGGTCGATCGCCCCCATGTCGTCGAGCGTGACCCCGGCCCGCCCGAACGCCGCCGTGGCGGCACCCGCGATGGCCTGCGAGGCGCCGAGCGCGGGCCGGGCCGCCACCTCCCAGGTGTCCTCGGCGTACGCCCATCCGCGCAGATGCACCCGCCGGTCGGCGGGCACACCAAGCCGGTCGGCCAGGGCGGTGCTCACCAGGACGACGGCCGCCGCCTGGTCGACCTCCAGGACGGCCACGGTGTCGCGCGTGTACGGCCAGCCGACGAACCTGCCCCCGGCCGCCAGTTCCTCGGGCGTGCGCGGGGTGCGCCGCCAGGCGTACGGGTTCGCGGCGGCCACCTCGGTCATCGGCGCCAGCATGCGCGCCCGGTCGGCCATCTCCTGCTCGATGGTCCAGCCGAGGGCGGCGCGCCGGGCCGTCTCCATGATCGCGTACGTGTGCGCCGGCAGGAACAGGTCGTGCGCCAGCTCGGCCGGGTGCGGGGGCCGCTCCCAGCCGTAGGGGGGCTTGGGGACGGCCGGATGGCTCCACGGCACCCGCTCGCCCGCCTTCCGGTACGCCCTGCGCGTGGCCAGCGCCTCGGCTCCGGCCACCAGCGCCGCGTCGAGGTCGCCGGCGGCGATCCTGGCGGCGGCCTCCCCGATGAGCAGGTGCGGCGCGGTGCCGCTGACACGGGAGTAGGCCTGGTGGCGCGGCGTGGCGCCGAGCCGTTCGGCGAGCCGCCCGGTGGGCGAGTCGTACTGCCAGGAGTCGGTGTGGACGAGCTGGATCGAGTCGAGCCGCGTCAGGGGCAGCCGGGCGTCGCGGGCGGCCTCGCGGGCGACCTCCTCCCAGAGGTCGAGCGGCTCGGGGCCGGGCTGGTCACGGACGGTGCGCTGGGCCACGCCGACGAGGCAGGGGGTACGGGGGTCCATGCCGCCATTGAAGCAGAACAATGTTCCGGCAACAGGGTGGTGCTTCTGCCGGACACGCGGCAGCCCCGGGCCGCGCGGAGGCGGACCGGGGCTGCCGGGTGGGATCAGAGCCGGAAGACCGGTCCGGTCGAGGCGGCCAGCTCGCAGCCGTTGGAGAACGTACGGTCGTAGTCGTGCCGCTTGCCGTCCCAGATGCCCATCGCCTTGACGTGCACCGGGTTGTACTCCATGGTGCACGCCGTGCCGTCCGGCCGGGTGAGCTGCGCGGGATCGCCGCCCACTCTCTCCAGAGTGGTGCAGGCGGGCGTGCGGGCACGCCGGGTGCACGACAGCACACCGGTCTTGTCCCCGACTGTGATCAAGAAAAGCCTCAGTCCCCTGCCGGGAGCGTGCGTGTCAGCCACGGCGGGAGCGGCGCTGAAAGCCGTACAGGAAAGGACGGCCAAGCAGAGAAGTCGACGCATGGATACCACCTTTCCTGGTGCGCTGACCTGCGGCAACGACCGACACGAGGGATCAGTTGCGCCTATGCGGATGGATGCCTTGACGACTGTCTTATAGGACACAAGTCACGCTTGATCGGATAACGAATCCCCCACCCGAGCTGCAATACATAGGACAGATCTGTAAGAATCCACCCTTACACCCCACGAAAGGCTTTTCATGATCCCCCGGGCCAGGCATCTGGCGGCAGCCGCGCTGAGCGCGCTGCTGACGCTGCCTGCCTTCGGAGGCGACGCCGCCGCCTCGGCCGCCGGGATCGTGTACTCGGTCACGCTGACCAAGACCTCGGCGGACGTGCAGCGGGTCGCCGACTACTGGAAGCCGGAGCGCCTCAAGGAGGCCGACAGCTACAGCCCCGCCACGCCGGGCTCCCAGGCGGCGCCCACCTCCGCCGCCGGGGGGAGCGTGGGCGGCCGGATCAGCACCGCGGCGCCGTCGAGGAAGTCCCTCGCCGTGGCGCCCGCCCTCCCGCGCAAGGGCACGGCCGCCAAGACCATGGGCAAGGTCTTCTTCCGGTTCGGGGCCAAGGAGTACTGGTGCTCGGCCAGCGCGGTCGCGGCCGGCAACCGCTCCGTCGTCGCGACGGCCGCGCACTGCGCCTACGACCCCCGCCAGGGCAAGGCCGCCCAGGACTGGATCTTCGTCCCCAACCCGGGCCCGGACGGGACCGCGCCGGACGGCATCTACGTGGGCTCGGCGATCAGCATGCACGAGCACTGGCCCGGCAAGGGCGACTACGACTACGACTACGCGTTCGTGACCGTGAACCGCGGCTTCACCTGGGTGAACAAGGACGGCAAGCTCGCCACCCAGGACGTCGGCCGGCTGCAGGACAACGTCGGCGGGCAGGGCCTGGCCGTCAGCAAGGGGCTCGGCCTCACGATCCACGCCTTCGGCTACCCGGCGGGCCCGCAGCCCGACGGCACCCGACCGTTCAACGGCCGCACGCTGCGGACCTGCGCCGGCACCACGAGGAAGACCGTGGCGCCCAGCCTGGACCTCCAGTTCGGGGTGCAGCTGCAGCCGTGCAACTTCAGCGCCGGCGCGAGCGGTGGCGCCTGGCTGATCGACTACCGGCCCGTACAGCAGCTCGGCGGGCTGAACGGCATCAACAGCCTCACCTGGAACCGCGACGCCAAGGACGGCTACGACGCGGTGTCCTCACCGCCCTTCACGGTCGCCACCGGCCAGGTGTACCAGCGGGCCGCCACACTCAAGACTCCACAAATGTGACGTAAGTTACACGCACCGTTGTCAACCACCAGGTGATCAGGCACGATCAGATCTCGGAACGATCACATCCGCCCGATGACCGCTTCACCTGATCTTCCGTAAATTCCGGGTCCAGGGCCAGACCTGTAGGTTCCGGGCTGACCGTTTGCTGCTTACGGGGTGCATCCGCCCCGCGTCAGCACAAAGGCAAAGCCTGGAGTTACCTTGAAGCGAATCCTTGTCCCGGCCGGTGGCGCCGTTCTGGCGACCGGCCTCCTGGCCAGCGGCATGGCCGGCAGCGTGCAGGCCCGTGCCGACATCGCCTCCGACCCGATGGCCCGCAACACGGCGCAGGCCGCCTCCGTCGCGTCGTTCTGGCTCGCGTCGAACGGCGCGGCCCTGCGCGCCGCCACCGCCTACACCTGGGACGCCAAGGAAGTCCGGAAGGTCGTCTCCAAGGGCGGGGCCACCCCCGACGGCAGCCCGGGCAGCGCCGCGCCGATCGGCGAGGAGAAGGCGCCGATGAGCAGGGCCCAGAACGTGAACATGCCGAAGACGACCGGCAAGGTGTTCTTCGTCGACGCCTCGGGCAAGTACCGCTGGTGCTCGGCCACCTCGGTCCAGTCCAACTACCGCAACCTGGTCGCCACCGCCGGCCACTGCGTGTACGACACCGACGGCAACCGTGACGTCCTCGACCGGTGGGTCTTCGTGCCCGGCTACTACCAGGGCAAGGCCCCCTGGGGCATCTACGTGGGCAAGCAGGCCTTCACCCACTACGACTTCGACGTCTACGAGGACTACGACCGCGACTACGCGTTCGTCACCGTCTACAACGGCATCGGCTTCACCGGCGTCAAGCAGGTCAGCCGCAGGGACTACGACCGCTTCACCGGGCCCAAGCGCAGCTGGGGCGGACGCAACTACATCCTGCTGTCCAAGGACGTGGGCCGCCTCGGCGACAACGTCGGCGGCCAGGGCGTCTCGTGGAACCAGCCGACGGGCAAGGTCGTGCGCGCGTTCGGCTACCCGGCCGCCCCGCACCCCGACGGCAACAAGCCGTACAGCGGCGTGACGCCGAAGACCTGCTACGGCAAGACCACCGGCAAGGCCGTGGGCGCCTCCTGGCTGAAGATCGAGGAGCACATCGGCCTCAAGTGCGCCGTGACCCCGGGCTACGACGGCGGCCCCTGGCTGGCCAACTACAGCAACGGCAAGCGTCTCGGCTACGTCAACGGCGTGACCAGCACCTTCGCCGACCAGGACGGCAACGACCGCATCGACTACATCACCTCGCCGTACTTCGACGGTGAGACCGCGTCGGTCTACAACTCGGCCAAGAACGTCTGGTCCGGCAAGATCGTCGGCCCGAACGGCGAGCTGCACAAGTAGGGATCACGGTCCCGCGGGGGGTTCCGGCTTCGGCCGGACCCCCCCTTTTTTGTGTACGGGACGGGCCGAGACCCCCCTGCCGAAGATCGTTAAGGCGGCCGGAGCATCATTAGACGGAGTTGACCCCGGATTTGGTTCCTGTGATCTGAGTCACATTCACGCTCTCACTTTGTGCGACGGACCCGTCACACCCGCTTTCGAGACCTTCGGCATGCCCTGCGAAGACGCGCTCCTCCGATCACCGTCAGCGAAGATCACTGACTGGTAACGGAAAGGTCACGGCGGTAAGGCCGCATGCCGAATGGGGCAAACCGGCTTCCACCTGCGAAGATCACCGCGCTATGTTCCTTGCTATCCCTTTACTGACGCATGGGACGCACGTTGCGACCCACGACAGACCAAGGAGCAGTTCCCTTGAAGCGCATCCTCATCCCCGCCGGTGGCGCCCTCCTGGCTACCGGCCTTCTGGCCGCCGGCCTCGCCGGCACCGCCACGGCCGCCAGCGACGTCGCCAGCGACCCGATGGCGAAGAGCGCGGCCGACGCCAAGGCCATCGCCCAGTTCTGGGCCGAGTCCAACGGCGCGGCTCTCAAGGCCGCGACCCAGTCCAACATCTGGGACAACAAGGACGTCGCCAAGCTCCAGAGCAAGGGCGGCTACAGCGCCGACACCAAGCCGGGCTCCGCCTCGCCGATCGGCCAGGAGAAGAAGCCCGCGGTCAAGACGCAGAACGTCAACTTCCCGAAGACCATCGGCAAGGTGTTCTTCGTCAACGCCAAGGGCGAGAAGAAGTGGTGCTCCGCCACCTCCGTCCAGGCGCAGTACCGCAACCTGGTGGCCACCGCCGGCCACTGCGTGTACGACACCGCGCACAACACGGACGTCATGTCCAAGTGGGTCTTCGTGCCCGGCTACTACCAGGGCAAGGCTCCCTGGGGCATCTACGTCGGTAAGCAGGCCTTCACCCACTACGACTTCGACGTCTACGAGGACTACGACCGCGACTACGCGTTCGTCACCGT
Organism: Nonomuraea indica; assembly: GCF_002850745.1. Lineage (GTDB taxonomy): Bacteria > Actinomycetota > Actinomycetes > Streptosporangiales > Streptosporangiaceae > Nonomuraea > Nonomuraea indica. The sequence goes on along the minus strand of NZ_KZ559473.1, from coordinate 43,950 downwards.
CTACAACGGCATCGGCGGCACGCTCAACACGCCGAAGAAGGTCTCCAAGTCCGAGTGGGACGCCTACAAGGGCGAGAAGTTCGTCAAGAAGCAGGAGATCTCGGCCGACGAGTACACGGCCGGTGTCTCCAAGTACGGCGAGAACGGCCCGTACCAGAAGGAGAGCGTCACCTCCGCGCCGGAGACCATCGGGAAGCCCGCCGACGTCAAGACGGCGAAGCAGGCTCTCGAGTACTACACCGCCACCGGCAAGAACGGCGTCAAGCTGACCGCCACCGAGGTGACGGAGCACGACTACAACAAGGCTCCGAACGGCCTCGACAACAACGCCAAGTTCGTCGGCCCGACCAACGCGAGCAAGGTCGCCATCAGCCAGGAGGAGTACAAGAAGCTCCTCGCCGAGAAGGCCGACGGCAAGTACCTCGGCAAGCTCTGGGCGGACAAGGACGCCAACGGCAACGAGAAGGCCTGGTACAAGCAGCAGTTCTTCATCAAGAAGTGGGTCAAGTCGACCACCAAGGAGATCTACTGGGTCGGCGAGTACTTCATCGTCGTCCACAACCTCAAGGACGCCGGCCGCCTGGGTGACAACGTCGGCGGTCAGGGTGTGGCATGGAACCAGCCCACGGGCAAGTACGTCCGCGCGTTCGGCTACCCGGCCGCCCCGCACCCCGACGGCAACAAGCCCTACACCGGTGTCACGCCGAAGTGGTGCTACGGCAAGACCACGAAGAAGCTCGTCGGCTCGGCCGCCAAGAAGATCGAGGAGCACGTGGCGCTCAAGTGCGCCATGACCGAGGGCGCCGACGGCGGCCCCTGGCTGCTCAAGTACAGCAACAACAAGCGTCTCGGCTACGTGAACGGTGTCACCAGCACCTTCAACGACCAGGACGGCAACGACCGCGTCGACTACATCTCCTCGCCGTACTTCGACGGCGAGACCGCGAGCGTCTACAAGGCCGCCGCGAAGGTGTGGTCCGGCAAGATCATCTAAGTGACGTACCGCGACCGGCGTTGCGCCGATCGTTGACGCGTTGACTCACGAAGGGCCCGGCGATCGCCGGGCCCTTAGGCGTTTCCGGCGATCTGTGAGGCGTTTTGACGCACGGCGCGCCCATCCGGTGCCATCCAAGCGATGTGATCTGCATCACATGCCCTGAGACCGCTGCGCCCGTACGCCAGCCGCACCCCGCAAGTCACACTGACAACTTCCTTATGTTGATCTGCGAAAACGGGTGCGTCAGACACTTCCGGCAAGTCACCCGCATATGCCGCCTAAACATCACAGAACGATCACGGGCCGCAAACCCGATCTTTTCTGTGCGAAGTAGCTACCCGATCCCAAGATCGACACTGTAGATTCCTGGCTATCCCTTTACTGACGCATGGGACGCAAGAGGCGTTCCACGACAGCGCAAGGAGTCACCTTGAAGCGCATCCTCCTCCCCGCCGGTGGCGCCGTTCTGGCCACCGGTCTCCTGGCCGCCGGCCTGGCCGGTACCGCCCAGGCGCAGAGCGACGTCTCCAGCGACGTTCTGAACTCCGAGGCCAAGGCCGTCGAGACGGTCGAGTTCTGGTCTGCCTCGAACTACCTGGCCCTGAAGCAGGCTGTGGCCTTCAACCCCGACTCGCTCGAGGTCTCCAAGATCCAGAGCGGTGGCGGCTACAGCAGCGACACCAAGCCGGGTCAGGTCGTCCCGATCGGCGAAGAGAAGAAGGTCGTCGCCAAGACGCAGAACGTCAACTTCCCGAAGACCATCGGTAAGGTGTTCTTCGTCGCGAAGGACGGCAAGCCCTACTGGTGCTCCGGCACCTCCATCCAGTCGCAGTACCGCAACCTGGTCGCCACGGCCGGGCACTGCGTCTACGACATCGCCGGCAACGACGAGGTCGTCTCCAACTGGGTCTTCGTCCCGGGTTACTACCAGGGCAAGGCTCCGTGGGGCATCTACGCGGGCAAGCAGGCCTTCACGCACTACGACTTCGACGTGTACGAGGACTTCGACCGCGACTACGCGTTCGTGACCGTGTACAACGGCATCGGTGGCGCGGCTTACACGCCGAAGAAGGTCTCCAAGTCCGAGTGGGACGCCTACAAGGGCGAGAAGTTCGTCAAGAAGCAGGAGATCTCGGCCGAGGAGTACACGGCCGGCGTCTCCAAGTACGGCGAGAACGGCCCGTACCAGAAGGAGAGCACCACCTCCGCCCCCGAGACCGTCGGCAAGCCGGCTGACGTGAAGGACGCGGCGGACGCTCTGGCGTACTACACCGCGGAGGGCAAGAACGGCGTCAAGCTGACCGCCGCCGAGGTCACCGAGGTTGAGTACAACAAGGCTGCGGACGGCCTCGACAACAACGCCAAGTTCGTCGGCCCGACCAACGCGAGCAAGGCTTCCATCAGCCAGGAGGAGTACAAGCGACTCCTCGCTGAGAAGGCTGACGGCAAGTTCCTGGGCAAGCTGTGGGCCGAGAAGGACGCCAAGGGCGCCGAGATCTCGTGGCACAAGCAGCAGTACTTCATCAAGAAGTGGGTCAAGTCGACCACCAAGGAGTTCTACTGGGTCGGCGAGTTCTACATCGTCGGTCACCTGATCAAGGACGCCGGTCGCCTCGGTGACAACGTCGGTGGCCAGGGTGTGGCGTGGAACCAGAAGGGCGGCACCGCTGTCCGTACCTTCGGTTACCCGTTCGGCCCGCACCCCGACGGCAACAAGCCCTACACCGGCGTTACGCCGAAGTGGTGCTACGGCAAGACCCAGGAGAAGGTGCTCAAGATCCCGGCCCGCCGGGTTGAGGAGCACCAGTCGTTCCGTTGCGCCGTGACCGCCGGTTACGACGGTGGCCCCTGGCTGACCCGGTACAGCAACGCCAAGCGTCTTGGCTACGTCACCGGTGTCACCAGCCTCATCGTCGACACCGACAACAACAAGCGCTACGACACGATCACCTCCGCGATCTTCGACGGTGAGACCGCGTCGATCTACAAGGCCGCTGCGGCCGTGTGGTCCGGCAAGCTCATCAAGTAGTACCGGCGGACCGAACGACGACCTCGGTCGGCGTTCACCCCATACAACACCCGAAGGGCTCGGCATCCAGCCGGGCCCTTCGGCCTTTTCTGGGTGCTTTGTGACGGGGGTTACCGGAGTGTCCAGAAGATCGATAGGGTTCCGACACGCCCGTTGTAAACTTCGTGGAGTTCCTCAGTGAAGCGCCTGCTCGTCCCCCTCGCCGCAGCAAGCCTCGGCGCCACCGCACTCGCTCTGCCGGCTGCCGCAGAGCCCGGCTGGATCAGCGATCCCCTCGCTCCCAAGCCCGCCGACGCCTACAGCAACGCCCAGTTCTGGCTCGACGCCAACGGCGCCGCGCTGAAGAAGGCCACGCAGTACCGGGTCGACGCCAAGGACGTCCCCAAGCTCGTCCGTCCGCAGACGCAGGCCGGTGACGGCAAGCCCGGCGGGGTCGCCCCCACCGGCACCACCCCGCCGTCCGCCAAGAGCAAGAACGTCAACCTGCCGAAGACGATCGGCAAGGTCTTCTTCCTCGACCGCGCCGGTCAGCCGCGCTGGTGCTCGGCCACCTCCATCCAGTCGCGCCACCGCAACCTGGTCGCCACCGCTGGCCACTGCGTGTACGAGCACGGCAAGGACGTCTTCCGCAAGTGGGTCTTCGTCCCCGGCTACTACCAGGGCAAGGCGCCCTTCGGCGTCTACGTGGGCGCCTACGCCTTCACGGCCTACGACCTCGACACCTACGACGACTACGACGGCGACTTCGCCTTCGTCGCGGTGCACAACGGCTTCCGTCTCGCGGGCCAGAAGAAGGTCACCAAGGCCGAGTTCGACAAGTGGGCGGGCGACAAGTGGGTCCAGCCGCGCCCGATCACCGCCGAGGAGTACGGCAAGTGCCTGCTCAACCTCGGCGACTGCTACAGCGAGGGCGAGGACAAGCCCGCCGACAGGGTCGGCCCCGACTACCCCGGCGCGGTCCTGGAGCGGGAAGAGGTCGGCGCGCAGGCCTACAAGGACGCCAAGACCGGCAAGGGCAGCGGCTACAAGTTCGGCGAGCCGGAGACCGTGCCCGCCACCAAGGCGGAGTACGACGCCTACAAGGGGCCCGGAGACAAGAGCGACGACAAGCGGGGCAACTACTCCATCATCCGCTACTACGTCCAGAAGTGGGTCAAGCCCGGCACGACCCGCGAGTACTACATGGCCGAGTACATGATCGGGATCGTCAAGGACGCCGGCCGGCTCGGTGACGTGGTGGGCGGGCAGGGCATCGCCTGGAACCAGCCGATGAACCAGCGCGTGATCGCCTTCGGCTACCCGTCCGCCCCGCACCCCGACGGTGACCGCCCGTTCTCGGGCCTGACCCCGAAGTGGTGCACCGGCAAGACCGGCACGAAGACGTACCAGATCAACACCTTCCGGGTGGAGACCCACCAGGTGCTCAAGTGCTCGATGACCCCGGGCGCCGACGGCGGCCCGTGGCTGGTGAGGTACGACAACAACAAGCGCACCGGCTACGTCAACGGCGTGACGAGCCTGTTCGTCGACGAGGACGGCAACGACCGCGTCGACCACATCACCTCGGCGTACTTCGACGGCGAGGTGGCCGACGTCTACGCCAAGGCGAACCTCGCGGAGACCAAGAAGATCGTCGGCCCGAACGGCGAGCTGCTCCCCGGCTGACCCGCTGACGCTGACGAGCCCGTCCCCGGCGCCCGCGCCGGAGGCGGGCTCTCGCCGTCACAGGGCCGCCGTCACACGACCACGCGACCGCTCTCAGACAGCCTGCGTCACAGGACCGCCCTCGGACGACCGCCGTCACACGGCCGCGAGCTCGCGGGTGCGCTCGCGCAGGGCCGTGACCACCGGCTCGCGCTTGTACGGCTCCAGCCGCCTGCGCAGGTCGGCGGCGTACGAGCGGGAGCGGACCGACTGCAGCTCGCCCGCCAGCTCGAACGCCTCGGCGGCCACCCGGCACGCCTCCTCCAGCTCCCCGCACTGCGTCAGCCCGGCGGCCAGCAGCGACAGGTTGAACATCCGCCCGCGCACGTAGCGGCCGTCCATGTCGAGCGAGCGGCGCGCGTAGCGGACGGCCTGCACCCCGTCGCCGAGGTCGCGGAAGCAGTGCGCGAGCTTGGCCGCGAGGTAGGCCTCGTCGAAGTAGCTCAGCCAGGCGGGCTCCTGCCCGGGTGCGCGCCCGTCGAAGGCCAGCTCGGCCTGGTGCAGCGCGGCGGCGCAGGAACGGGCGTCGCCGAGCCCGGCGTGCGCGTGCGCCTCCAGCACGTGGCAGGAGGCCATCAGGGTGCGCACGCCCGAGCGCGCGGCCGAGAGCTGGGCGGCCCGTGCCAGGTCCAGGGCGTGGGCCGGTCGGCGCATGTAGACGGCCTGGTGCGCCATGCCGGCGAGGATCTCGCCGCCGAGCGCGTCGTCACCGGCCGCCCGGGCCAGCCGCAGCGCCTGGATCAGGTAGCGCTGGGCCAGACCGTGCTGTTCCAGGTCGTAGGCCATCCACCCGGCCAGCCGGGTCAGCTCGGCCGCGGCGGCGGCCAGCTCACTGCCGGTGCCCTCGCCGTACGAGCCGTCCTTGAGAAGCGGCGAGACTGCGGTGTCGAGGTACTCGACCACGGCCACGCGGACGCGGCCGCTGCCGAAGCGGTTGTCGAGCTCGCCGAAGGAACGGGTGACCTCACGGATGGCCGCGATGTCCGCCCGGCCCACCCGTCGTGAGCCGCCGCCTTCGAGGCGCCCGTCCGTCGGGGACGTCAGCCAGCGCATGGCTCCCACGGAGCCTGCCCCTATCGATAACGTGGAGTCGATCAGGAATCGTCGTCTCTCCACATCGGCCCGCCACAGTGCTGTCACGGTAGCGACCCCCTCCTGCCACGTGTGCGTGAACACCTGCCCGAGATCGGGGGGTGAGACGATGGCCGGCATCCCGAGGTCTTCAGGCGTGACCGGTCTGCCGAGCCGTAGGGCGAAAATCTCGGTAAGGAGGGACGGCACCGGATCTCTGGGCCGCTGGCCGCCGATCCATCGCAGCACGGAGCTGTGGTCGTACTTCAGGCCGGGGGCGCCGCGGGCGGCGCCCAGGTCGTTGACCCGCCTGGCCAACCCCTTGTGGGAGAAACCCGCCTCCGCGATGAGCAGCTGAAGCAGTCGGTTGGGCTCGCGTCGCATCGCTCTCCTCGCCAGGAGTCGGAGCCGGCATCCTTACAGAAGGCTCCTGTTATATCACGCTGAGTAAAGAGAAGCCCAAGACTTCTCTTTACTCGAACGGGCTCCTGGGCGCGGAGAGGCGGGGCGGTCAGCCGGGGATGCGGGCGACCCCGTCGCGCCGGGCCTGGGCGGCCACGGCGGCGGTGACGGCCGGGGCGACGCGGGCGTCGAACGGGCTGGGGATGACGTAGTCGGCCCGCAGGTCGTCGCCCACGACGTCGGCCAGCGCGGTGGCGGCGGCGACCTTCATGTTCTCGGTGATCGTGGTGGCCCGCACGTCGAGCGCGCCGCGGAAGACGCCGGGGAACGCCAGCACGTTGTTGATCTGGTTGGGGAAGTCGGAGCGACCGGTCGCCACGACGCGGGCGTGCCTGGCGGCCACGGCCGGCGCCACCTCCGGCGTCGGGTTGGACAGCGCGAAGACGATCGAGTCGTCGGCCATGGAGGCGATGGCCTCCTCCGCGACCGTCGAGCCCGACAGGCCGACGAACACGTCGGCGCCCGCGAGCGCCTGCTCGGTGGAGCCGGTGTGGCCGGCCTTGTTCGTGTCGCGGGCCAGGGCCTCCTTGACGGAGTTGAGCCCGTCGCGGCCCGGGTAGATGACGCCCTTGGAGTCGGCCACGGCGATGTCGCCGATGCCGGCCTCCAGCAGGATGCGGGTCACGGCGACGCCGGAGGCCCCGGCGCCGGCCACGACCGCGCGCAGGTCGCCCAGCGAGCGGCCGGTGAGGCGGGCCGCGTTGGTCAGGGCGGCCAGGGTGACGATGGCGGTGCCGTGCTGGTCGTCGTGGAAGACGGGGATGTCGAGCAGCTCGCGCAGCCGGGCCTCCACCTCGAAGCAGCGCGGGGCGCTGATGTCCTCGAGGTTGATGCCGCCGAACGAGGGCGCGAGCCGGACCACGGTCTCGACCAGAGCGTCGACGTCGGTGCAGGCCAGGCAGAGGGGGACGGCGTCGACTCCGGCGAACTCCTTGAACAGCAGCGCCTTGCCCTCCATCACCGGCATCGCGGCGGCGGGGCCGATGTCGCCGAGGCCGAGCACCGCTGTGCCGTCGGAGACGACGGCGACCACGTTGGAGACCCAGGTGTAGTCGTTGACCAGCGACGGCGTGTCGGCGATGGCGGTGCACACCCGGGCGACCCCGGGGGTGTAGGCCAGAGACAGGTCGTCCGCGTCGCGGACGGGAATGGTGGAGCGGACCTCCAGCTTGCCCCCGCGGTGCAGGGCGAAGGCCGGGTCGAGGTCGAGGGATTCGAGAGAGGCGGGAGCAGGAGTGGCAGTCACAGAGAGACCCCAGTAGGCATCGGACGGACGATGGAGACCTTCGGCAGACGGCGCGAGAGGCCTGGCTTCGGTAGCCGCCAGGGTCCCCTCCCGATCGTCTCGTGAGGGGTTACGGGGGTCACCCGTCGCTCCATAGTGCCACATGCTGAGACGACTGTCGGGGATCGGTGTCCGGGGCGACGCTGTTCCGTTGACGCATCGTTAAATCCCCGATGACGGATCGTCGCATGCGGCGACTTAGGCTTCACAAAACGCAACTTTCATGACATATCACTTGAGGAGGCCCGACATGGCCCTCTGGTCCAAGAGCCGCCGTGGCCACACCATCAGCGCGCTCGCCTTGGCCGCCGCCCTCGGACTGTCCGCCTGCGGCAGTGGTTCGGGCAGCGGTGACACCGCCGCCACGACTAGCCCGGGCGGCGCGACGGCTGCGGGCGAGGCCAAGCTGGTGAACCCCGGCAAGCTCACGACCTGCACCAACATCCCCTACGAGCCGTTCCAGTTCAAGGACGCCAGCGGCAAGATCGTCGGCTTCGACGTCGACATCGTCGACCTGGTCGCCAAGAAGCTGGGCGTGGAGCAGCAGATCGTGGACATCGACTTCGCCGTCATCAAGAGCGGCGCGGCGATGGCCACCAACAAGTGCGACGTCGCGGCGGCCGGCATGACGATCACCGACGAGCGCAAGCAGAACATCACCTTCTCCGACCCGTACTTCGACGCCACGCAGGCGCTGCTGGCCAAGAAGGGCACGGGCGCCACGTCACTGGAGGACATCAAGGCCAAGAACCTCAAGCTCGGCGCCCAGGCCAGCACCACCGGCCTGGACTACGTCAAGAAGCAGGGTTTCAACCCGACCGAGTACGCCGACTCCGCCAAGGAGTTGCTGGCCCTGCAGGCCGGCCAGGCCGACGTGATCGTCCAGGACCTGCCGGTGGTGCTCACCTGGCTGAAGAAGCCGGAGATCGCCGAGAAGTTCGAGATGATCGCCAGCCTCGACACGGGTGAGCAGTACGGCATCGGCCTGAAGAAGAACGCCGACCCGGTCCTGCTCAAGACCATCAACGAGACCCTCTCCGCCGCCAAGTCCGACGGCACGTACGAGCAGGTCTTCGTGAAGTGGTTCGGCAAGAAGCCCGGTGAGCTGAGCTGATCCATGACGGACCAGTCATTGGCGGCTGAGCCGGGCAAGGCCCGGCTCAGCCCGCGTAAGAAGCAACGCATCAGCCGCGCGATCCAGTACGTCGTGCTGGTGGCCGTGCTCGTCGGCGTCGTCCTGTACGCCGACTGGCCCAGCCTGGCGCAGAACTTCGCCAAGCCGGACGTGGCCGAGAAGGCCCTCCCCGAGCTGTTCACGATCGCGCTCAAGAACACGCTGATCTACACCACCGGCGGGTTCGTCTTCGCGTTCCTGCTGGGGCTGCTGCTCGCGCTCATGCGCCTGTCCACGGTGCGGCCGTACCGGTGGATCTCGGGCCTCTACATCGAGATCTTCCGCGGCCTGCCGGCCCTGCTCATCTTCCTGCTGATCACCTTCCTGCCGCTGGCGCTGCCCGGCTTCGCGGTGCCCGGCGGCACGTACGGGCAGGGCATCCTCGGCCTCGGCCTGGTGGGCGCGGCCTACCAGGCGGAGGTGTTCCGGGCGGGCCTGCAGGCGGTGCCGAAGGGCCAGACCGAGGCGGCCCGCTCACTCGGCATGTCGGCGGCCAGGGCGCAGATCACCGTGGTCATCCCGCAGGCCATCAGGATCGTCATCCCGCCGACCACCAACCAGTTCGTCGCCCTGCTCAAGGACTCCTCGCTGGTGCTCTTCCTGGGCATCTCCGGCGAGTACGTCGAGCTGGCCAAGTTCGGCAACGACCTGGCCTCCCAGTACGCCAACGCCACGCCGATCATGGTGGCCGGCGTGACGTACCTGCTCGTCACGGTTCCGCTGGGCCACCTGGCGGCCAGGCTGGAGAAGCGCAAGGTGAGGGCCCGATGACGCCGGCCATCGAGATCAAGGATCTGCACAAGCACTTCGGCAAGAACGAGGTGCTGCGGGGCATCGACTGCACCGTCGAGGCCGGCCAGGTGGTGTGCGTCATCGGCCCGTCCGGCTCGGGCAAGTCCACGCTGCTGCGCTGCGTGAACCTGCTGGAGCAGCCCACCCGCGGCAAGGTGCTGGTCGAGGGCATCGAGGTCACCGACCCCGACGTGGACATCGACGCCGTACGGCGCCGCATCGGCATGGTCTTCCAGCAGTTCAACCTGTTCCCGCACATGACCGCGCTGCAGAACGTCATGGTCGCCCAGCGGCGCGTGCTCAAGCGGGGCAGGGCGGAGGCCGAGAAGGTCGCCCGCGAGAACCTCGAACGGGTCGGCGTCGGCGACAAGGCGAACTCCTTCCCCGCCCAGCTGTCCGGCGGGCAGCAGCAGCGCGTGGCCATCGCCAGGGCCCTGGCGATGAACCCCGACCTGATGCTGTTCGACGAGCCGACGTCGGCGCTCGACCCGGAGCTGGTGGGCGACGTGCTGGCCGTCATGCGCAAGCTGGCCGAGGAGGGCATGACCATGCTCGTGGTGACCCACGAGATGGGCTTCGCCCGGGAGGTGGCCGACCGGGTCGTGTTCATGGACGGCGGCGTCGTCGTCGAGGACGGGCCGCCCGCCCAGGTCATCGGCGAGCCGCGGCACGAGCGCACCCGCGCCTTCCTGCGCCGCGTCCTGCACCCCGAGGGCTGAGGACCACCGCCCGGGACCCCTCCCGCGGCGGGCACCACCCGGCGGGGCGCACCCCCCAGCGCCCCGCCACAGCCCTCATCTCTTCCAGCGCCCACACACCCCTCCCCCGCCACCGGGGGTCACCTCCACCAGCCCCGCAGACCCCTCCCCCGTCACACTGTGTAATACTCCATCGTGGACTTGACCTCTTACGCCGAGTGGGCGGTCCGTCTCGTCAACGACCCCGGCGCGCCGCCGGCCCTGCGCCGGTTGCGCGAGGAACTGGCCGAGGTCTTCGCCGCCGCCTCGGCCGGCGACGAGGACGCCGTGGCCGCGCTGCTCAACGCCCTGCTCGCGCGCTACCCGGTGCACCCCCGGCTCTCGGCCCACGACGGCCGCCCCTGGCACCTGCACCTGGCCGAGGACGAGGCGGCGAGCGCCGTGATGGGCCTGGCCGCGGTGGTGGCCGAGCTGGGCGCGGACCGGCTCGGCCGGTGCCGGGAGCCACGCTGCTCGCAGGCGTTCCTGGACACCTCCTCCAACCGTTCGCGCCGCTACTGCTCGGCCCGTTGCGCCAGCCGCGCCAACGTCGCCGCCTACCGCGCCCGCCGCCGCCCGCCGCGCTGAGCCCCGCCCCGCTGAGCCCCGCCCCTTCGACCCGGCGCGACGCCGCGCCCACGGCTACCGGGCGCGGCGCCGCGGCGGCCAGTAGCGCAGCACGACCCGGCCCACCACGTCGCCGACCGGGCCGAAGTCCCAGCTGTCGCGCCGCCCGGCGGCGCGCTGGTTGTCGCTCTCCAGCCACCACCCGTCCGCGCCGCGCCACCCGGCGCGCTTGACGATCAGCCGGTCGGGGTCGTCCGGCAGCCTCGCCACCACGATGTCGCCCGGCCGGATCCGGGCGCCGCGCCGGACGAGCAACCAGTCTCCCGGCAGCAGCGCGGGACGCATCGAGTCACCCTCGACACGCACTCTCATGGGCGGATACCCCCAACTCCGCGGGCCTTGCGGCACGAGTAAGGTCGGTAATTGGACCAAGCTGACTCAGCATCAAGGAAGGACTTTCTGATGCTCGCACGACTGCTGCGACCCAAGCATGTCGCCTCGGCTCACTGCGATCTGCCCTGCGGCGTCTACGACCCCGCCCAGGCCCGGATCGAGGCCGAGTCCGTCAAGGCGATCATGGAGAAGTACGCGGCCAACGAGGACCCCGTCTTCCGCGCCCGCGCGCTGACCATCAAGGAGGAGCGAGCCGAGCTGGTCAAGCACCACCTGTGGGTGCTGTGGACCGACTACTTCAAGCCGCCGCACCTCGAGACCTACCCCCAGCTCCACCAGCTGTTCTGGGACGCCACCAAGCTCGCGGGCGCGGCGGGCGCCAAGGGCACGGTGGACGTCGCCAAGGCGGAGGACCTCCTCGGCAAGATCGACGAGATCTCCAAGATCTTCTGGGAGACCAAGGCCGCGTAAAACGGCACATAAGGCTCTGTGTGGTGACCGGCCGCACAGAGCCTTTTCCGTTGATGGCGAGTCTGATTCGTCCAAGCACCGCTCAGGGGCGGTAAGTTGCAGTCAGCGTCATATACGCGAGGAGGAACGTGACCGAGGAAACCGAGACGCGCATGGAAGGCGAGGCCGGCATCCGTGACGTGGTGAGCATCAGGCTCCCCGCGGCGAGCGCTTACCTGTCCGTGCTGCGTACGGCCACGGCGGGGCTGGCGGCCAGGCTCGACTTCACGCTCGACGAGATCGAGGATCTGCGGATCGCGGTCGACGAGGCGTGCGCCATGCTCCTGGGCGAGGCCGTGCCGGGCACCGACCTGACCGCCGAGTTCGAGCTGACCGGGCTGGAGATGCAGGTCAGGGTCGAGGTCGTGACGGTCGGCAGCTCCGCGCCCAAGCGCGACGACTTCGCCTGGATGGTCCTGACCGCTCTGGCCGACGACGTGGAAGCGGTGACCGACTCTCCGGACCGTATGGCGATCGTCCTGCGTAAGCGCCGAGGCGCGGCGAGGCCGGCGTGACGGAAAGGACTGGAGCCATGGCCACCAGCGATCACGCCGTGCCCGACAGGGTCCGCGCCCGCATGCTCTTCGCCGAGCTGGCCGAGCTCGGCCCCGAGGAGCCGCGCCGCCAGCGCATCCGGGACGAGCTGGTCGAGCTTCACCTTCCGCTGGTCGAATACCTCGCCCGCCGGTTCCGCAACCGGGGTGAGTGGCTCGACGACCTCACCCAGGTCGCCACGATCGGGCTGATCAAGTCGATCGACCGGTTCGACCTCAACCGTGGCGTGGAGTTCTCCACCTACGCCACGCCGACCATCGTGGGCGAGATCAAGCGGCACTTCCGCGACAAGGGCTGGGCGGTCCGCGTGCCGCGCCGCCTGCAGGAGCTGAAGCTCTCGCTGACCAAGGCGATCAGCGAGCTCTCCCAGCGGGAGGGCCGCGCGCCGACCGTGGCCGAGCTGGCCGCCTACCTGAAGATGACCGAGGAAGAGGTCCTGGAGGGCCTCGAGTCGGCCAACGCCTACTCGACCGTCTCTCTCGACGCGCCCGACTCCGGCGACGACGACGCCCCCGCCGTGTCCGACTCGCTCGGCATCGTGGACGAGTCACTCGAAGGCGTCGAGTACCGCGAGTCGCTCAAGCCGCTCCTCGAACGGCTGCCGCCGCGCGAGAAGCGCATCCTGCTGCTGCGTTTCTTCGGCAACATGACCCAGTCCCAGATCGCCACCGAGCTGGGCATCTCACAGATGCACGTCTCGCGGCTGCTCGCCCGCACGCTGGCGCAGCTTCGCGAGGGCCTCACCGCCGACGACTAGCGGGGACACGGCCGTCGCCTCGCACGGCCGTCCGTCCCGCACCGTCCGCCCGGCTCCGTCGCTCCAGTGCCGTCACTCCGGGCCGTCACTCCGGGCCGTCCGTCCCGCGTCCGGCGCGCCTCTTCCCGTGCACGCTCGACGCCGCACAGCTCCTGCCCCACCCCGGCGCCCCCTCTCGTACGGCAATGCAGCGGCACAGCCCCGCGCGCGTACGGCGCCGTGAGTCCTGCGAACAGCACAATCCCGCCGGTCACGTCCCGTCCGGTGGTCAGTCCTCGCCGACGAGGGCGCGGGTCGTGGGCGGTGCGAGCAGTGCGGCGAGGCCCACCACGGCCATCACGAGCAGCGTGCCACCCGGCAGCGCCTGCTGCGACTGGATGAGCGTGACGGCGACGGGGATCAGGAGGATCTGGGCCAGCACGCCGGGAGCACGCCCCCAGCGTTCGACCTTGAGCAGCCCGCCCCAGGCCACCCAGAGCAGCCCCGCGCCGACCAGCAGACCGAACGCCCCCGCCGCGAGGCCCGCGGTGAGGTCACTGGCCGCCCCGCGCAGCGTCTCGAGGATGCCATAGCCGCCGAGCCCCAGCGCGATCAGCCCTTCGAGGGCGACGACGAGGGCGGCGGCAACCAAGCTGGGCGGGCGCTTCGACACAACCCGCACCCTATCCGCCCGCGACCGCGGTCGGCGCCCCGGCCGGGACACGCGGGACCCACGTCGGGGAGGCCGACGGCTCTGCCGGGCCGCCGGACATTCCCCTGGCTCCGCAAAATCGGAAATCTGGCGACAAGATAGACAACGATCACGGATACGCTGGCCCCATGCGCGCGATGCTCCTGGTCAACCCCAAGGCGACGACCACGAACTCCCGTACGCGGGACGTGCTGATCCGCGCGCTCGGCGCCGCCGTGGAGCTGACCGTCGAGGAGACGGGCTACCGCGGCCACGCGGCCACGCTCGCCGCCACCGCCCGGGTCAAGGGATACGACGTCGTGGCCGTGCTGGGCGGCGACGGGACGATCAACGAGACGGTGAACGGCCTGCTCAATCCGATCGACGACGGCACCACCGCGCCGGCGTCGGCCGGCCGCGGCGCGGCTGCCGGACGGCCCTCGCTGATCGTCATCCCGGGCGGCAGCGCGAACGTCTTCGCCCGCGGCCTCGGCCTGCCGAACGACCCGGTGGAAGCCACCGGCGCGGTGCTGGAGGCGCTGCGCGAGGGACGGCACAGGACCGTGGGGCTCGGCCAGGCCCGCTGGAGCAGCGAAAGCCGATATTTCACCTTCTGTGCGGGGATGGGGTATGACGCCGAGGTCATCCGCGCCGTCGAGGGGCTCCGCGGCGCGGGCCGCAAGGCGACGCCCACCCGCTACGTCACCACCGCGCTGCGCCACTATCTGCTGACCGACAAGCGGCACCCCGCCATGACACTCACCGGCCCGGGCATCCCCAAGGCCGACGGCGTCTTCATGGCGATCATCACCAACACCTCGCCGTGGACGTACGTGGGTCCGCGCCCGGTCCGGCCCACTCCGTGGGCGAGCTTCGAGACCGGACTCGACTTGCTCGGGCTCCAGCGGATGGGGCCGCTCGCGCTGGTGCCGCTCATCAGGCACATCCTCACGGAGAGTGAGGCCCTGCCCTCCGGCAGGCACCTGGTCCAGCTCCACGACGAGCAGGAGTTCACCCTCACGGCGAGCCGGCCGGTGGCCTTCGAGCTGGACGGCGACTACCTGGGCGAGCGGGAGTCGGTGACGTTCCGCTCTATCCCGGACGCGTTACGAGTGCTGGTCTAGCTTGTTACATTCGGTCAGGTGTGACGCATACGACATCTATTCCGACCAAAACTTCGGCCTGACCCCTTGCGTGCACTCAGCGTGGCTGACAGGCTCAAGACTGACGTCGGAACGTAGGACCTTTGACCATAACCCGAGGTCGTTCCGCCCGTCGGGCGAGCAAGCCCGGTCCACCACCAGGGACCGGGTCACTGTACGCACGCCTTAGTGAAACTCTTCACAAAGTAGTGGCCGCACGGAGCACACAGGCTCCATCTACTAAGGAGTGACGCATGGACTGGCGCCATGTAGCCGCCTGCCGTGACGTGGACCCCGAGCTGTTCTTCCCGATCGGCAACACCGGCCCCGCCCTCATGCAGATCGAGGAGGCCAAGCAGGTCTGCCGGTCGTGCCCGGCCGTCGACGCCTGCCTGAAGTGGGCCCTGGAGTCCGGTCAGGACGCCGGCGTCTGGGGCGGTCTGAGCGAGGACGAGCGCCGCGCGCTCAAGCGCCGCACGGCCCGCGCCCGCGCCCGCGCCTCCGCCTGACCCCCGCTCGACCGGCCGCCCTACCCGTCGGCCCGATCCACTCGCCCGTTCCACTCGATGAACCCGACCGGCGAGAACCGTTGATCCCCACAGCGACCAGGACCGCCCGCGTCCGGCAGCCGGACGCGGCGTCCCACCCCTTCGGCTGACCCGAACCGCGCCAGGCACGCCCCCACGCGGCTGGATCGGGCCGTGGCGACCCCTGACGCGGCCCAGGCGCACGCCCGCCCGCGTACGCGCCCGCTGCCTCACGAGGCGGGCAGCGGGATCGACAGCGTGACCTCCGTCCCGCCGCCCTCGCGCCGCTCGATCGCGAGCTTGCCCGACAGCTCCCCCACCACCAGCGTGCGGACGATCTGCAGGCCCAGACTCGTCGTGCTGTCGAGGTCGAAGTCGTCCGGCACCCCCTGGCCGTCGTCCCAGACGACCACGTTGAGCCGGTCGGCCTCGGGCCGGACCACCACCTGCAACCGCTTCGGGTGGCCGTGCTGCAGGGCGTTCTGCAGCAGCTCCGTGAGCGCCATCGCCAGCGGCGTGGCGATCAGCGACGGCAGCACCCCGAAGGCGCCCACCCGCCGCGGCGTGACAGCCGCCTCGGCCGACGAGACCTCGCCGGCCATCGCGATCACCCGGTCGGCGATGTCGTCGAAGTCGACGAACTCCTCGGGCGCGTGGGACAGCGTCTCGTGCACGATCGCGATCGAGCCGACCCGCCGTACGGCCTCCTCCAGCGCCTCGCGCCCCTCCGGCACGCGCAGCCGCCGCGCCTGGAGCCTGAGCAGCGCCGCCACGGTCTGCAGGTTGTTCTTGACGCGATGGTGGATCTCGCGGATGGTCGCGTCCTTGGTCATCAGCTCGCGCTCGCGGCGGCGCAGCTCGGTCACGTCGCGGATGAGCACCAGCGCGCCGATGCGCCCGCCGCCGACGATCAGCGGGATGGCGCGGAGCTGGACGATCGTGCCGCCGGACTCGACCTCGGTCTCCTTGGCCGCGCGCCCGCTGGCCACGATCATGAGGTCCTCGTTGATCGGCTCGTCGGAATAGCACAGCTGCGCCGTGACGCGGCCCAGCTCGGCGCCCACCAGGTCGGCGTGCAGCCCCAGCCGCCGGTAGGCCGACAGGGCGTTCGGCGAGGCGTACGTGACCCGACCGGCGCGGTCGAGCCTTAGCAGGCCGTCACCCACGCGCGGCGAGCGGACCAGGATGGGCTCCTCGCCCGAGAACGGGAAACGGCCCTCGGCCACCATCTGCGCCAGGTCGGAGGCGCTCTGCAGGTAGGTCAGCTCCAGCCGGGACGGGGTGCGGGCGGACGACAGGTTGGTGGAGCGCTGGATGACCGCGAGGAAGCGGCCCTCGCCGCCCGGCAGGGCACGCCGCACCGGGATGGTCTCCTCGCGCACGGGCACGCCGGTGGACCAGTCGGGGTCGCCCTCGCGGCAGATCCGCCGCTCGTTCCAGGCCGTGTCGATGAGCGGGCGCTCGCCCGGGGCGACGACCGTGCCGACGATGTCGTCGTGGTAGACGGTGGGTCCGGTGGTGGGCCGCATCTGCGCGATGGCGATCCACCCGCTGCCGTGGTCCATGTCGCAGCCGCCCGCCGGCTCCTTCGACGGCGGCAGCAGCGGCGCCCACAGGACGAGGTCGGCGAACGACAGGTCGGCGAGCAGCTGCCAGTCGGAGACCAGTGAGTGCAGCCATTCGAGGTCCGCCGCGTCGAGTGAGGTGTGGCGGACGACGAGGTCGCTGAGTGTGGGCACGAGTGCATCATGCGTGGTTCTCCCCTCAACGGCCAAACCGGCCCCCTGGTTGACGGCGCGCATGGATCCCCTGGCAGGGCCGCACGGGGCCGCCATCGAACGGCAGACCGGCGGTCCGCGGCACGCGGGCGGCCACGCCGCGCGGCCCGCCGCGGCCCGCTCGCTCGGCCTCGCCGGTGAAGAAGGGCGCCGCCTCATGCAGAAAACCGGACCAATCGGGGCATCTCACATTGTGAGAACCGTCACACTGCCCACGTTCCCCGGATCTCGGGGCGGAGCAGTGCCGGGGAGCCGGAGGTGATGGACACGTTGACCGACACGGGCAGGCCGCCCGACCACGACACCGCTCCGGCACCGGCCTCGGTTGTCGCCGCGTCCGCCGCTGTGGATATCCTTCAGCATCAGCCTGAGCTGCCTGGACGCGCACGTCGCCGGGCGGGTGCGCTGGCCGCCACGGTCCGCGCGTCCGGTCCGGGGACGAGCGGGCCGGCGGGCGCGGTCGTGCCCGTGGTGCTCGGCCCGCCCGGGACCGCGCGGGCCGCCGCCGCCACCTGTGCGGAGCCGGGGGTACGCGCGCGTCGCCGCCGCCCGCCCTCGGTGCCGGAAGGCCGGCCTTGCCTGCGGTTGACCGCTCGGGCCAATCTGAGTTCCGATGATCTCGCGGTGATCAGACACGCCCTCACCGCCGTGGCAGAAGTGAAGGTGAGAGCGTGACCGACGACGGCCCTCGCGTACCGAAGTACTACGACGTGAAGCGGAGCCTGCTGGAGCTGACCAAGAGCCTGCCCGCCGGTTCCGCGCTGCCTCCGGAGCGGACGCTGGCTGTACGGTTCGAGACGTCCCGCACCACCGTCCGGCAGGCGCTCACCGAGCTGGTCGTGGAGGGGCGGCTGCTGCGCATCCAGGGCAAGGGCACGTTCGTCGCCCAGCCGAAGGTCGCCCAGGTGCTGCAACTCACCTCCTACATCGGCGACCTGCGCACCGCCGGCCTGGAGCCCGACACCAAGATCCTGGAGATCGGCTACATCACGGCCGACGAGGCGCTGGCCCGCCGCCTGGCGATCAACCCGGGCGGCCGGGTGCTGCGCATCCACCGGCTCAGGCTGGCCAACGGCGAGCCGGTCTCGATCGACACCACCCACCTGTCGGCCCGCCGCTTCCCCCGGCTGCGCCGCGAGCTGGAGGTGCACTCGTCGCTGTACGAGACGCTGCACAACGCCTACAACGTGCGGCTCACGGACGCCGAGGAGATCATCGAGACGGTCCTGGCCACCCCGTACGACGCCAAGGCGCTTGGCGTGGACGTGGGCCTGCCCATGCTGCTGCTCACCCGCCACGCCTTCGACGCCGACGGCAACCCGGTCGAGTGGGCCCAGTCCCTCTACCGCGGCGACCGCTACAAGTTCGTCACGCGCCTGCGCCGCCCCTGACCCATCCTTTACGGCACGGCCGCCGGCACCGCCACCCGCCGCACGGGGCTGAGGGCCTCCAGGAAGACGCCCGCTGACCGGACGACGGCGGGCCACCGCGACGGCCGCCCTGTGGGCCGTGGGAGCCCTCGAAGGCGGCCCTCGCGAGCCCCCTGGGCCGGCCAGGCGCCGCGAACTCCGGCTCTCACCGCCGGCCCGTGCGCCGGGCGCGGGACGCGGGCCACGCCGTCCTAGGCTGGCCTGGTGAGCGTACTCATCGTCACCGGCACCGACACCGGCGTCGGCAAGACCGTCGTGACCGCCGCCGTGGCGGCGCTGGCCAGGCAGCGCGGATCGAGCGTGGCCGTGGTGAAGCCCGCCCAGACGGGCAGAGCCCCCGGCGAGCCGGGGGACCTGGACGAGGTCATCCGGCTCGCCGGGGTGCCGACGACGTTCGAGCTGGCCCGCTACCCCGCGCCGCTCTCCCCCGCGGCCGCCGCGCGGGCGGCCGGTCTGCCGCCCGTGTCGCTGACGGCGGCCGCCGAGCGGATCGGCGAACTGGCCGAGTCCCACCGGCTGGTGCTGGTGGAGGGCACGGGCGGGCTGCTGGTGCGCTTCGACGAGGACGGCGGCACACTCGCCGGCCTGGCGCGGATGCTCGGCGCGCCGGTCCTCGTGGTCGTCCGGGCCGGATCGGGCACGCTCAACCACACGGCGCTCACGCTGGAGGCACTGGCACACCGCGGGCTGTCCCTGGCCGGCCTGGTGATCGGGTCCTGGCCCCGAGAGCCCGGCGAGGCCGAGCGGAGCAACGTCGCCGACCTGGAGATGCTGGCGGCACGCCCGCTGGCCGGGGTGCTGCCGGAGGGTTGCGGCGCGCTCGGCGCCGAGGCGTTCGCCGGCGTCGCGCGCGCAGGACTGGGTGCCACCCTGGGCGGTTCCCTGGACCTCGCCACGTTCAGACGGAGCTTTGAGCTGCCGGTGTGACCGGGAGCGGTGTGACCGGAAGCCATGGAGCGCGCGCCCGCGGCCGTGCGGGGCGCGCGGCTGCGGCCCCCGCGCACAGCCGCGCGCCCATCACGTGGACGTGCCCGCCCCCGCGGGCACACCCGTCCCCCCGAGGCGCGCCCGTCCCCCGCGGACGCGCCCCCGCCTCGGCACGACGCTACGATCCCCCGGTGGACGCGCCCCGCCTCGGCACGACGCGCCCGTCCCGGGGCGCGCCGGTCAGGTGTGGCTCAGCAGCCGGTGCGCGGCAGCCCGCACACCTTCGCGGCCATCCGGCCGGCCTGCTCGACCAGGCCGCGGAAGTACGGCATGGGCAGGCCCTTCGACACCCGTCCCGTCTCCCCCACGACGTAGACGGCGGCGCCCCGCCGCATGACGACCGACCTCGTGCTGTTCTCGAAATGCAGGCCGCCCACCCTCAGCGCCTCGTCGCCCACCGCGACCGGCTTGGCGTAGTAGCGGGAGCGGTCGTGCCCGCCGCCCACCACCGCGCAGCGCGCCAGCTCGGCCCGCAGCCCGCGCACGGCCTTCCTGGCCTCGGCCGTGTCGCGGTAGACGACGAGCTGCTCGTCGCGCATCTGGTTCTCCCACGCGTGCACCATGGTGCGGGCGGCCACCCGCCCGCCGTCCCACGCCTTCCTGCGGTTGCACGGGTTGACGCTCAGCGGGCGCCTGAGCGAGTCGGACGTGGTGTAGGTCTCCCACGACTTCGCCGGCGGGTGCGACTCCATGAACAGGGTGCCCTTCGGCAGGCCTCCCGAGCCGCCCAGCACCGCGGCGGCGGCCACCACCGCCATGCCCAGCTGAATCATCAGAACCTCCCGTATGAACGACAACTGATGAGATGCCGCATACTGCGCTTTGGTTCGGATCATCGGGACATACGACGGATCCGGGGTGATGATGCAGGCATGGCAAAGGCGATCGAACAACCCGTCCCCGGCATCACGGTCGGCCATGGCCTGCTGGCCCGCCGCAACGGCGTGGCGCAGCCGGTGGACAGGGTCGTGCACGACGGCGACACGATCAACATCGCCGCCGACGGCAACTTCGGCGTGCGCCTGCTCGGCGTCGACGCTCCGGAGGTCAGCTTCGAGCTGCCTCGCAACCCCGGTCTCCCGGACCTCCCGCGCGGATTCGTCCCCATCGAGCATCCCGCGTGGACGACGTTCCTCACCGACCCGTTCGCCGAAGGCTTCCCGCCGCTCGTCCTGCGCAGCGCTCTGCACCGCGACCTGCTGTCCCGGCTGGGGCCGGACGCCGCCGCCAACCACGCCCGCCACGCCGCCCCCGCCACCCGGGCGCTCAAGGACATGATCGCCGGCGACCTCGCCGAGCAGGGACACACCGAGGCCACGTTCAAGCTCAGGCTGGCCTTCGCGCACGAGATCCTCGACAGGTACGGCCGGCTGCTCTGCTACGTCAACCGCGAGCAGCGCGAGAGGCCCCGCCCCGACCCCTACAACGAGCGCCTGCTCGCCGCGGGCCACGTGGTGCCGTACTTCATCTGGCCCAACGTCGACCCGTTCGTCCGGCAGGAGGGGCGGGTGGCCGACGCGGTGCCCGCGCCCGGCACCGGCCGCGCGGTGGGCGAGGCGGGCGCGCTCGGCCGCGCCAGGGAGGCCGTCCGCGCGGCCCGGGCGGGCGGGCTCGGCCTGTGGGAGCACACCGCTCCGCTGGCGCTCCTGCCGTTCGAGCTGCGCTTCCTGGCGCAGCGCCGGGCCCCCGACCGCTACGTCCTCGACCTGTCGGACGACGCCAGGGAGCTCCTGCACCCGCAGAGCTACCTCCGCGTCCCGGCGCCCGAGGACCGGCTGTTCGTCAACCCGGAGCACGCCCCGCTGTTCCGCGAGAAGGGCTGGTCGGTGCCCCCGCTGTAGTGATCCCCGCTGGGGTGGGGCTGGCCCCACCCCCCACCCGCACACCAGACCCATGTCGCGCGCCGCGCCCCGCTCATTACCGTGGTGGCCATGAAAGTCCCCCGCCCGTGGTCGGCACGGGCCTGGCTCGACACGGCGCACCTGATGACCGGGGTCCTGGTCTCGGCGGTGTTCTTCGAGCTGACGCTGGTGATGGTGGTGGTGCCGCCGCTGCTGCGCCGCGGCATGCCGGTCCTGACGGGGGTCCAGCGGTCGCGGTTCGCCGCCTTCCTCGACGTGCGCATCCCGCCGACGACGGCGCCCGCCACCTGGCGCCACCCGGCGACCTGGCGGCAGGCCGGCTACCACCTGCTCTCGCCGCTGGTGAGCGTCGTGTGCGCGCTCCCGGTCGCGCTGGCCTGGGCGGGGGCTCTCGTGGGGCTGACGGCGTTCCTGCAGCCGCACCTGCAGCCGCCGCCGCTGGAGTTCCCCATCGACCTGCGCAACCCCGTCGTGGCCGGCGCGTACGTCACCGTCGGTGCGGCTCTGCTCGTGCTCGCCCCGATCCTGGCGCGGGCCACCGCGAGCCTGGACCTGGCGGTCGCCCGCGTGCTGCTCGGCCCGAGCCGCCACGAGCTGGACCGGCGCATCGAGACGCTGACCGAGAGCCGAGCCGGCGTCATCGACGCCGCCGACGCCGAGCGGCGCCGCATCGAGCGCGACCTGCACGACGGCGCCCAGCAGCGGCTGGTGTCGCTGGCGATGAACCTCGGGCTGGCCCGCGCCACGCTCACCGACCTGCCCGAACCGGCCCGCGCGGCCATCGAGCAGGCGCACGAGGAGGCCAAACAGGCACTCAAGGAGCTGCGCGACTTCGTCCGCGGCCTGCACCCGGCCGTGCTCAACGACCAGGGCCTCGACGCGGCGCTGTCCGGCGTCGCCGCCCGCGCCCCCTTCCCCGTACGGCTCCGCGTCGACCTCGACCGGCGCCCCTCCCCGACCATAGAGGCGGTGGCCTTCTTCATCGTGTCCGAAGCCCTGACCAACATCGCCAAACACGCGGCGGCCACCAGGGCCGAGGTGAGCGTGACGCGCGAGCGCGACCGGCTGCGCGTGTCCGTCCACGACGACGGCCGCGGCGGCGCCGACCTCGACGGCGGCACCGGGCTGCGCGGCCTCGCCCAGCGAATCGGCTCGGTGGACGGCACGCTGCGGCTGAGCAGCCCGTTCGGCGGCCCGACGACGATCGAAGTGGAGCTGCCATGCGAGTAGTGCTCGCCGAGGACTCGGTCCTGCTGCGCGAGGGCCTGGTCCGGCTGCTGGAGGCGGCCGGCATGCGCGTGGTGGCGGCCGTGGCGGACGCCGAGGGGCTGCTGCGCGTGGCCGAGGAGCACCGGCCGGAGCTGGTGGTCACCGACGTGCGGATGCCTCCCACGCACTCCGACGAGGGCCTGCGGGCGGCGCTGGTGCTGCGCCGCCAGTGGCCCGGCATGGCCGTGCTGGTGCTGTCGCAGTACGTCGAGGAGCGGTACGCGGCCCGGCTGCTCGCCTCCGCGACCGGCGGCGGCGTCGGCTACCTGCTGAAGGACCGGGTGGCCGATGTGGCGGAGTTCATCGACGCGCTGCGCCGGGTGGCCGCCGGCGGGACGGCGCTGGACCCGGAGGTCGTCTCCCAACTGCTGCTGCGCGGCCACAGCGACCCGCTCGACCGGCTCACCCCGCGCGAGCACGAGGTGCTCAAGCTGATGGCGGAGGGCCGCTCCAACGCGGGCATCGGCCAGGAACTGGTGCTCAGCGAGGGCGCGGTGGGCAAGCACATCGGCAACATCTTCACCAAGCTCGACCTTCCCCCCGCCGAGGGCGATCATCGGCGGGTGCTCGCCGTGCTGCGGTTCCTCAAGGTCAGGAGCCTGCCGTGAGGGCACTCTGGCTGCTCCTCGGCACGGCGGCCACGGTGATCGCCCTGACGCTGGCCACCGTGGGGCTCTACCACGGCGTCGCCGACGCCGATCCGCCGACGGAGATCTCGCGCAGGTCCATCACCGTCGACCAGGCCGTGCTGGACCTGCAGGCCGGCCCGGGCGTTCACGCCCTCTTCGTCCAGGCCGGCGAAGCGGGCGAGCTCGTCCTGGAGCGGCGACTGCGGTGGAGCGAGCGCAGGCCCGACGTGACCGAGGAGTGGGACGGGCGGACCCTGCGGCTCGGTGCCGGCTGCTCCGACCGGCTGCGCGACGGACCCATCTGCGACGTCGGCTACGTGCTGTTCGTGCCACCGGAGGCGATCATCGAGGCCAGGACCGTGGGCGCGTCGCTGCACGTGGCCGGCGTCCAGGGCAAGGTGCGCGTCACCACGGTCTCCGGTGACGTGCGCGTGACCGACGCCCTCGGCGACGTGCACGTCAGGAGCGGCTCCGGCGACGTCGCGGCCATGGAACTGGGCGGCGGGCGCACCGACGTGGAAGTGGGGTCCGGTGACGTGGAGCTGGTCTTCCGGCAGCCGCCGACGGATGTCCGGGCGGTGATCCGCGCATCCGGCGGGGTGAGCGTGGTCGTACCCGACGACGGGACGTCGTACGACGTGACGACCAGCGCGACCGTCGTGGACATGGACGTGCGGCACGACCCCGGCTCGCCGAGGAAGATCACCGCCGAGACGGGTGACGGCCGCGTCCGCGTCTGCTGCGGCTGACCCGGCCGGGGCCGAGCCGCCCAGCACGGGCGTGGAACCGCTGTTTACTCGTGTGACTCGTTGGTAAGTTCCCGGCATGGAGTCTGCGAAGCACGCCGGTGACGCCGCCGTCGCCGTGTCCAAGGCCTATGGCGTCGAGACCATGTTCACCCTGTCGGGAGGCCACGTCTTCCCGCTCTACGACGGGGCCGTGCACGAGGGCATGCGCATCCTCGACGTACGGCACGAGCAGAGCGCGGTGTTCGCCGCCGAGGCGACCGCGCGGCTGACGAGAAGACCTGGCCTGGCGGTGCTCACGGCGGGCCCCGGCATCACCAACGGCGTCAGCGGCGTCGCCACGGCCCACTTCAACGGCTCCCCGGTGGTGATCCTCGGCGGCCGGGCCCCGCAGTCACGCTGGGGCAGCGGCGCGCTCCAGGAGATGGACCACCCCCCGCTGCTCGAACCGATCACCAAGCTGGCCTTCACCGCGAGCGACGCCGAGTCGGTGGGCCAGGACGTCGAGCTGGCCTTCCGCACCGCCCTCGCGCCGCACCGCGGCCCGGTGTTCCTCGACGTCTACATGGACCACCTGTTCTCCCCCTCACCGATCCACGACGTCGAGACGCAGACGCCGTCGCCGCTGGAGCCCGACCCCGACGCCCTCGCCTCGATCGCCCGGCTGATCGCGGAGGCCGAGCGTCCGGTGCTGGTCCTCGGGTCGGACGTGTGGATGGACCGCGCCGAGGAGGCGGCCCGCGACTTCGCCGAGACCTGGCGGCTGCCCGTCATCCCCAACGGCCAGGGACGCGGCATCCTGCCCGCCGGTCACGAGCTGCTCGTCACCCGGGCGCGCGGCCTCGCCCTCGGCCAGGCCGACCTGGTCATCGTGATCGGCACGCCGCTCGACTTCCGCCTCGGCTACGGCTGGTTCGGCGGCAAGGACGGCGCCCCGCTGGCCAAGGTGGTGCACATCGCCGACGCGCCGTCGCAGCTCGCCACGCACATGCAGCCGGCCGCGTCCGCCGCCGGCGACCTGTCCGTGGTGTTCTGGAGCCTCGGCACGGCCTGCGACGAGGCCGGGGTGAAGCCCGACCGCCACGCCGCCTGGCTGGCCCGGCTGTCGGAGACGGCCGCCGCGGCGATCGCGGGCGACGCCGGCCTGCTGGCCGCCGACAGCGACCCCATCCACCCGATGCGCATCTACGGCGAGCTGGCCCGGGTGCTCGACGACGACGCCGTGGTCATCGGCGACGGCGGCGACTTCGTCTCCTACGCGGGCAAGTACGTCGAGCCCAGGCGGCCGGGCAACTGGCTCGACCCGGGCCCCTACGGCTGCCTCGGCACCGGCCTCGGCTACTCCATCGCGGCGCGGCTGGCCAGGCCCTCCTCGCAGGTGGTGCTGCTGCTGGGCGACGGGGCGGCGGGCTTCTCGCTGATGGACGTCGACACGCTCGTACGGCACAACCTGCCGGTGGTGATGATCTGCGGCAACAACGGCATGTGGGGGCTGGAGAAGCATCCCATGCAGCTGCTCTACGGCTACGACGTGGCCGCCGAGCTGCAGCCCAACTGCCGCTACGACCAGGTGGTGACCGCCCTCGGCGGCGGTGGCGAGCTGGTCACCAAGCCGTCGGAGATCGGTCCGGCGCTGCGCCGGGCGTTCGACTCGGGCGTCCCGTACCTGGTGAACATCGCGACCGATCCCCAGATCGCCTACCCCCGCAACACCACGGGCGTGTGAGCCCGGCCTACCGCCGGTTGGCCGTGTAGGTCGGCGTCGGCGTCGGCGTCATCCCCGGGCACGAGGCGGCTTCCAGGAGCACCAGCTTGACTGGCTTCTTCAGCTCCAGCAGCGAGCCGCCGCCCGGGATCGACTCCACGACCCGCAGGCACTGGTCGGGGAACGCGCCGCCCGTCTGGTCGTCGGTCCGCACGGTGAAGCCGGCCTGCGTGATGAGCCGCTCGGCCTCCGGGAAGAGCATGTCGAGCGTGTGCGGCACGGCCTTCCTCGGCTGCTTGGTGACCGACGGCGTCGGGGACGGCGACTTGCTGGTGGTCGGCGTCGGCGACTTGTTCGGCGTCGGCTTCCTGGTGGGTTCCTCCGTGGGCGGCTGCGACCGCTGCGTCGGCGTGATCTGCTCACGCGTCGCCGTGGGCGTCTTCGTGGGTCTGGGCCTGGATGTCTTGGTCGTCTTGCCGGGTGTGGGCTCCAGGGCCGCGTTGGTCGTGGTGACGGTGACGTCCGGCTCCTTGGGGGAGTTCATGCTCGACACGGCCACCGCTCCCGCGCCCGCACCCAACACCACCGCGGCGGCGATGCCCGCGATCAGGCCGCCCCTGCGACGCGTCCGGCCCGCCCCCCGGCCGCCCCGCCCTGCCCCGGCGACCAGGGTGTCCTGGGACGCGGCAGGGTGAGCGCCGGTCTGGTGCGGGTGCGGTTGGTGCCCGCCGGTCTGGTGCGGGTGCGGTTGGTGCCCGCCGGTCTGGTGCGGGTGCGGCTGGTGAGCGCCCGTCTGGTGCGGATGCGGCTGGTGAGCGCCGGTCTGCTGGGGGTACTGCTGGTGAGCGCCCGTCTGGTAGGACTGCTGGGCGCCCGTCTCGTAGGCCCCCGGCTGGTGGGCGCCGGGCTGCGGCCCCTGCGGGTACGGCTGCTGCGGCGCCGCCATCGTGGCGCCCGTGGACGGCGCCGCTGGGGGCGGCCCGGCTGCGGGCGGCAACTCGCCCGCCGCGAGCCGGCGGGCCGTGTCGCTCATGGCCTTGGCCGTCGGGAAGCGCCGCGCCGGGTCCTTGGACAGCGCCTGCTCCACCAGCGCCCGCACCGGGGCGGGGATGTCGGCGGGGAGCGGCGGCGGCGCCTCGCGGATGTGCTTGAGCGCGATGGTGACCGCGCTGTCGCCGTCGAACGGCCGCTGCCCCGCCAGGCACTCGTAGGCCACCACGCCCAGGGCGTAGATGTCGACGGCCGGCGTCACCGGAGCGCCCTCGGCCTGCTCAGGCGCGCAGTAGGCGGCGGTGCCCAGCACCATGCCGGCGTCGGTGAGCCGGTTGGCGAGGTCGGAGCGCGCGATGCCGAAGTCGGTGAGCACCAGCGTGCCGTCACGCTGCACCATCAGGTTGCCCGGCTTCACGTCGCGGTGCACGATCCCCTGCTCGTGCACCGCCTGCAACGCCGCGGCGGCCTGCGCGATGAGCTCCATCGCGGCCTTCGGCGGGATCCTGCCCAGCCGGCCCAGCAGCCGGTCGAGCGGCTCGCCGTCGACGAACTTCATCACTAAGTAGACGGTGTCGCCGCTCACGCCGTAGTCGTAGACGTCGACCACTCCGGCGTGGTTGATCGTCGCCATCGCCCGGGCCTCGGCCTGGAAGCGCGCGACGAACCCCGGGTCGTCCATCCGGCCCGGGAGCAGCACCTTGACGGCGACGGTGCGGGCCAGGACGATGTCCTCGCCTCGCCACACCTCGCCCATGCCACCGGCGCCGATGCGGGTGTCCAGGCGATATCGCCCCGCCAGCGTCGTCCCTTGGGCCACCATGACTCCCCCGTTACCCCCCTACCTCGGTTATCTCGCGCACCCCAGGGTTCTCCAACAAAGCGGACGTGTGTCGCGGCGAGATAACACCGAGGTCACAGAATCTTGAGAGTGTACGACTCACTCGCCTCACTCACCACATCAATGCCATAAGCCGTACAAACCCTATCCTGAAGCCAAATGCCAGTAGTTGTCCGGGTTTTACGAGATCAGCATCCCGCGTTCCCGGTCGTGCGACTCCCGCTCGGGCGGCCGCCTCGCGCACCGGCCCGCCGCAGCGATCCCAGTAGGCTGGCGTCATGACGCTCGCTCCAAGTCTCCGCTCGCAGGTGCTCATCATGGTCGAGCGCACCGACACGGCCCAGGAGGTCGGCAGCGGCGACGTGCCGGTGCTGGCCACGCCCCGCCTGCTGGCGCTCGCCGAGCAGGCCAGCGTCGAGGCCACGCGCGCCCATCTGGGACCGGGCGAGACGTCGGTCGGCACCCGGGTCGAGATGGAGCACCTCCTCCCCAGCCCGGTCGGCGCCCACGTCGAGGTGACCACCGAGCTGACCGAGGTCGACGGCAGGAGGCTCGTCTTCACGTTCGTGGCCCGCGACCGGCACCAGGTGGTCGGCCGCGGCACGATCGAGCGGGTGGTGGTCGACCGGGCCAGGTTCGTCGAGCGCGCTACTCGATGACCGCGATGAGGTCGCCCTCCTGGATCACGTCGCCCTCGCTCACCTTCAGCTGAGCCACCACTCCGTCGTCCTCGGCCAGGACCGGGATCTCCATCTTCATCGACTCGAGGATGACCAGCGTGTCGCCGTCGGAGACGGTGTCACCCTCGTTGACGACGACCTGCCACACGTTCGCCACCATCTCGGCGCGTACCTCGGCCACCGCGACTCCCCTCTTCCAAGAGATCCAACAATGCCACGTGAGCGGACCTCACGCGCCGTCGCGCACCATCCGCGCGATCCGGCGCCCGAGCGTGCGGTGACCCGCGCCCGGTCTCCCCTCGGCCGGCGACCAGAACGGGTCCGATCGAGCACGCCAGCCACCCTACGACCGCCGCGGGGACGCACCCGTTCCTCCGAACCCACCGATCCGCGCAGCGCTGTCTGTGGGAACCGCACAAAGGCGGGACGCCACGGCGCCACGGACGCGGGCCGGACCGTCCGCAGGAACCGCACGAAGCCGGAGTGCCCACGGCGCCACGAACGCGGGCCGGACCGTCGGCCTCCTACAGCCGGTTGACGGCGTGCAGCCGGTCGACCACCCGAGCCGCCGCCTCGATGACGGCCGGGTCGTAGGCGGTGCCCGCGGCCAGGCGCAGCCGCTCGAGCGCGGCCCCGGCCCGGTCGCGGTCGGTCGAGCCGCCCACCAGGTCGTCGTAGGCGTTGGCCACCTTGATGATGCGGCTCGACAGCGGCGGATCGTCGCCGATCACGTCGCACTGGTGCCGCACCACGTCGGCCACCCGGTCGAGCACCCCCGTCTGCTTGATCACCTCGGCGCCCAGCTCGGCGATGCGGCGGGCCTGCCGCGGGTCGGTCAGCACGGTCGCGCCGCCCGGGATGGGGTCGCTCAGCGAGAGCTGGCCGATGTCGTGCATGAGCGCCGCGTACTCCAGCTCCAGCAGCTCCGGCTCCGCCATGCCGAGCTCCCGGCCCACCGCCACGGCCAGGCGGCTCACCCGCCGCGAGTGGCCGGGCTCGACGTAGCCGCCGACCTCGGTGACCCGCGAAAGGGCCCGTACGGTCTGCAGGTAGGTGGCCCGGATGCCGGCGTACTTGCGGAAGGCCACCTGGGTGACCAGCAACGGCGCGGCGAAGACGAGCAGCGCCACGAGGTCCATGCTGTGCGTGGCCAGGGCGAGCAGCACGCCGGAGGCGGCCACCGCGGCGCCCAGCGGGAAGGCCATGTTGAGCTCGTCGCGCACCGCCACCCGGAACGCGGTGCGCACCTGCTCGGCCCGCAGCATCGCGGCCACCAGCACGTCGATGAGCGACGCGAGCGTGGTCAGCACCACCATCACGCCGAGGGCGGGCCACCAGGTGCGGGTGGGCTCCTGGGTGAGCTGGTAGAGCGGGTCGGCCAGCGGGCGGAAGGCGAAGGCGAGCAACGCCCCGGTGAGCAGCCGCCGCGCCATCGCGTCGAGGCGCGGCGGCCGGCCGACCGCCAGGTGGGGCAGCGCTCCCGCGATCATGCCGACCGCGATCACCGCCACCACCTGCAGCGCCGAGTGGTGGAGCTGCTGGCTGCTGAGGTCGAGCAGCAGCGTGTAGCCGAGCGCGGCGGCCGCGCCGATCGGCGCGACCTCCCGGTTGCCGGGCATGGTCAGCCGGGCCAGCTCGCCGATGGCGATCAGCGCGCCGAACCCGATCGCGACCTCCGGGTGGCCGAGGCCGGTGGCGGCCGTGTGCGCCACCCCGGCCACGGCGACCAGCCCGGCGCCGCAGATGAGCAGCAACTGCCCCGAGTCGAGCCCCTGCCAGGCCCGCGTCACGGCCCGCTCACCACTTCGATCGGCATCGTGGGGTCGTCGTGATCCTTGATGGGGGTCTCGTCGACCTCGGGCGGCGGCGGCTCGACGCGCCGGGGCGGCTGCCACGGCCGGCGTTGCAGCGCCTTGACGAACGCCGTCACCATGACCGGGTCGAACTGGGTGCCGGCGCCCTTGTGCAGCTCCCGCACGGCCACCTCCACCGGCCGCGCCCCGCGGTAGGACCGGTCGGAGGTCATCGAGTCGAAGGCGTCGGCCACCGCGATGATCCGGGCGAACTCCGGGATCTCGTCACCGGCCAGCCCCATGGGATAGCCCTTGCCGTCGTGACGCTCGTGGTGGTGCATGATGCCGGCGTAGGCCTCGTCGAGGAAGTCGATGCCGCGCACGATCTCCAGCCCGCGCATCGGGTGGAGCTGGATGGCCGCGAACTCCTCCTCGGTGAGCGGCCCCTCCTTCTGCAGCACCTTGGTCGGCACGCCCAGCTTGCCGACGTCGTGCAGCATGCCGGCGTAGCCGATGGCCCGCAGCCGTTCCCGGCCCATGCCGATCTCCTCGGCGATCATCGTGGAGGCCCTGGAGACGCGGGTGCAGTGGCCCCGGGTGTAGTAGTCCTTGGTCTCGACCGCCTGGCACAGGGCCGCGATCGTGGCGTCGTACGAGCGCTGCTGGGCGTGGTACTGGCCGAACGCCCAGCGCGCGACGAACAGCGGCAGCAGCACGAGCACCGCCGAGATGGACTGCACCGTCGCCCACAGCCCGGCCACCAGCAGCCCGAACGTGCCGTAACCCAGGTAGGACAACAAGAACTGCACCATGCCGCGCACCGGCATCGCCATGGTGCCCGACCCGGTCGCCAGGCGGATCATGGTGAGGGTGAGCACGATGTTCAGCGGCACGAAGACGGCGGTCGCGGCGGCGTAGGGACCGATGAGCTCGTCGAACGCGTTGGCGGCCGGCACGCCGGTCCTGCCGCCGAGGTGGAGGTAGACCCAGCCGGCCACGGTGCCGCAGATCGCGAACTGCGCGCCGTTGAACAGCCGTTTGACCAGAGGCAGCCCCGGCCGCACGCTCAGCACCGCGGTGAACCCGACCAGCGCCGTGCCCTCGGGCCCGATCAGCACCACGGCGGCGAGCGCGGCCGAGAAGCTGACCGACACGGCGAACTGCTCCACGTTGAGCAGCGTCGGCATCGACTCGCAGACGAGGAACAGCAGGATGAGCACGAGCAGCGTGCCGACCCGCTCGGGCGCCAGCAGGTCGGCGCGGGAGGACAGGCCGTGCCAGAGCATCAGCGCCGCCACGCCGATGACGGCCAGCAGGTAGACCCTCGCCGGCCACGACAGATCACGCATTGCGGCCCCTCACGGGTCGGTCAGGTCCAGGACACCCCGGGCGGGAAGAGCCCTCCGTCACCGGTCATCAGCAGCGCGACAGGAGCGATCAGCGTCAGGGCCGCGAAAAGCCGGGCGAGCATCACTGTGGACATCCGGTGCCTCCCCATCGAAGTCTGCGGCTCACGCTACAGAAGACGGCGTCGCCGCACCGGCGGAGTCGCGAATCGCAAGCAAAGCGTAATCAAGCCACTACCTGCGGCGACTCCGGGCCCATTCGACGGTGTGCTTGAGCCCGGTGGCGAGGTCGGTGCGCGGCTCCCAGTCGAGCCCTTCGAAGGCCGGCACCGGATCGACCGCCATCGCGGGCAGGTCGCCCGGCCGGGGCTGGGCGAAGCCGGGTTTGTCCGGGCCGCCCGCCGCGTCGGCGATGAGCGAGTGGAGCCGGCGGTCGGTGGTCTGGATGCCGGTGCCGAGGTTGAAGCGCCGCCCGTCGCCCCGCGAGCCGCAGGCCCTGACGAAGCCGTCGACAACGTCGTCGACGTAGACGTAGTCGCGGGTCTGGGTGCCGTCGCCGTGGACCACCGTCGGCGTGCCGCCGAGCAACGCGTCGGTGAAGATCGCCACCACTCCGGCCTCGCCCTCGGGCGACTGGCGCGGGCCGTAGACGTTGGAGAGCACCAGCGTGGTGTATTCGATGCCGTGGAGCGCGCGGAACGTGGCGAGGTAGGTCTCGCCGCTCAGCTTGGAGGCCGCGTACGGCGAGCGGGGGTCGACCGGCGCGTCGCCGGGCACCGGGATCGTGGCCGGCCGGCCGTAGACGGCGACGGAGGAGGCGTAGACCACCTTGCGCGCGCCGCCGCGATGGGCCGCCGTCAGCACCGACGCGGTGCCCTCGACGTTGACCCGCGCGTCGCGCATCGGGTCGGCGACGCTCCGCCGCACGCTGATCTGCGCCGCCAGGTGGCAGATCACCTCGGGACGCACCTCGGCGGCCAGGTCGGCCAGCGACGGGTCGCAGATGTCGAGCACCCGCAGCGCGAACCTGTCGCTCGCGGCGGCCTGGGCGAGGTTGTCGCCGGTGCCGGAGGACAGGTCGTCCACCGCCACCACGTCATGGCCCTCGGCCAGCAGGCGGTCGACGAGATTGGACCCGATGAAACCGGCACCCCCGGTCACGAGCACGCGCATGGGTGAATCCTAGTCGGACAGGTCCGCCCTCACCTGCGCGATGCGCGCGAGCACCTTGGACCTCAGGTCACCCGGGAGCGGGTCGCAGCCGCAGTGCTTGGCCACGAGCTGCTTGATGACCTTGTCGAGGTCGTACTCCTGCAGGCACGGGCCGCACTCGTCGAGATGCACCCGGATGTCGACGCAGTCGCCCTCCTCGAGCTCGCCGTCGAGATAGGCGTAGACCTTGTCGAGCACCTCACGACAGTCCGTCTCGTGCGGTTTTCCACAGCTCATTTGGATCCCTCCGCCGGGACCAGGCCACGCTCGCGGGCGTAGTCCTCGAGGTGCGTGCGCAGTTGCCTGCGGCCGCGGTGGAGCCTCGACATCACCGTGCCGATCGGGGTGCCCATGATCTCGGCGATCTCCTTGTAGGGGAAACCTTCGACATCGGCGAGGTAGACCGCGATCCTGAACTCTTCGGGAAGCGCCGCCAGCGCCTCCTTGATGTCACCGTCGGGCAGGTGCTCCAGCGCCTCGACCTCGGCGGACTTCAGGCCGGTCGAGGTGTGCGACTCCGCCCGCGCGAGCTGCCAGTCCTCGATCTCCTCGGTGCCGGACTGCTTGGGCTCGCGCTGCTTCTTGCGGTAGCTGTTGATGAACGTGTTGGTCAGGATGCGGTAGAGCCACGCCTTGAGGTTGGTGCCTATCTGGAACTGGTGGAAGGAGGCGAACGCCTTGGCGAACGTCTCCTGCAGCAGGTCCTCGGCGTCGGCGGGGTTCCGGGTCATCCGGAGCGCGGCCGAGTAGAGCTGCTCGAGGTAGGGCATGGCTTCGCGCTCGAACCGCTCGCTCCGCTGTTGCAGAGTCTCCGCGCCTGTCGCGGGCACCGGGCCCACCCCCCTAAGATCACCGGTGGCCGAACGTGGCGGGACACCGTACTCAGGCGAGAATACCCGCTCGTCAAGCACCGGCTGGTCACCGGGGAGAGGTTCGAGCAATGTGAGCATGCTCGTCGCAACACGCCCGCCCCCTCGTCTGTTCCCGCAAGATAGAAGGTGACGAACGACCCGGTGCGGGGAAAACCATACGTACCGGCTGGTAGCCATTTCCGGAACCCAGGAGTCGCGTGTGCTGCCCATTCCGGCCGAGGAACTGAACGGCTCAGGGACGCTCGGACCGTACTGGACCTTCTATCGAGCCGTCGTCGAGGAGCAACTGAGCCGATGGCTACCCGGCGAACCCTCCGTGGTGCTCGACCTGTCCGGCGGCCGGGGCCGCTGGTCCGGTCAGGCCGCCAGAGCCGGCCACCGGGTGATCGAGGTGCTCGACTGGCGGCGGGCCGCCGAGGGGCAGTCGCGGCTGCGCGACGCTGAGCGGGTGCGGTCGGTCCGGGCTGACGACCTGGCGTTCCTGCCCGACGAGAGCGTCGACGCGGTGCTCGCCGAGGAGCGGGCGATGTCGATCGAGCTGATGGCCGAGTCGGCGATGAGCGACGTGGCGCGGGTGCTGCGGCCGGGCGGGCGGACTCTGGTCTGCGTCGACTCGCTGGTGCTGGGCATGGCGATCCTGGCCGAGCAGGGCCAGTGGCAGCACCTGCGGCAGACGGGCGAGGTCATGCTGGTGCCCTGGCCCGACGGCAGCATCACGCGCTGCTTCAGCAGCGGTCAGCTCCGCGAGCTCCTCATGGGCGCGGGGCTGGAGGTCGAGTGGGTACGGCCGCGCACGGTGTTGTCGCCGTCCACCGTCGACCATGTGCTGGGCTCCGGCACCCGGGCGCTCAACTGGCTGGTGCGCACCGAGCTGGAGGCGCACCCGGACGACGACGACACGGTCGGCATCCATCTGGTCGCCAGCGCCCGCAAGGTCTCCTGACGGCGGTCAGCGGCGCCGTTCGCGCCTGCCCTGGCACTGCACGCACCGCGCCGCCTCGGGCCGCGCCTCCAGCCGGCCCTCGGGCACCGGCCGGGCGCAGTCGACGCACCGGCCGTAGCTGCCCTCGTCCAGGCGCTTGAGCGCGTCGAGCACGGCCCGCCGGTGCGCGGTCGCGACGGTGAGCATGGCCTGGGCGCGGTCGGCGTCGCTCAGGTCCGACCCCGCGTCGGCCGCGGAGCGATCGCGCACGGCGACGGGGTCTCCCTGGAGCACCCCGATCGACCGGTCGAGGTCGGCGAGCATCTTCTCCAAACGCTGACGAGCGGACGTGGCATCCACGAATCCGCACCTCCGGGACATAGGGACAGTCCGCCGCGAGGACTCCCCGGATGTCCCGCGCGGCGCTCATGAGGGGGTGATGCGCGGTGGAACCCGATGAACGGATCCACCGCTTTCCTCACCGGATGCCCGCTTGGCATTGTTTTTACACATCAGAAAAGTCCGCTTTCCTCTTCCGGTGAGAGCGGTTCGATGAGGTCGGGCCCGTTGTTGCGGACATTGTTGACCGCCGTCGAGACGGGCACGGCCGTCAACCGCCCGGTGTCGGCCGGGACCAGGAGCCGCGAGGCGTCCTCGGTGTCGGTGAGCTTGGGGTCCAGCCAGTCGGCCCAGCGCTCACGCTCGATCATCATGGGCATCCGGTCATGGATGCGACCGAGGTCGTCCTCGGCGTCGGTGGTGATGACCGTGCAGGTGACCAGCCACTTGAGCGGGTCGTCGTCGGCGCGCGTCGGGTCCTTCCAGAACTCGTACAGGCCCGCCATCGCCAGTACCCCGCCATCCTCGGGCCGGATGAAGTAAGGCTGTTTCTTCTTTTTGTCCCCCTTGCCGGACTTATCGCCCTTGCCACCCTCGACCGGCATCCACTCGAAGTAGCCGTCCGCAGGCAGCAGGCACCGGCGCTTGGCGAACGCCTGGCGGAACGACGGTTTCTCGGCCACCGTCTCGATCCTGGCGTTGATCATGCGGGAACCGATCGACGGGTCCTTGGCCCAGGCCGGCACCAGGCCCCACTTCACGATCCGCAGCTGCCGCACCGCCCGCTCGGCCTCCTTGGGCACCCGGCTGAGCACGGCGTAGACGTTCTTCGTCGGCGCCACGTTGTAGTCGGGCCCCAGCTCCTTGTCGGGGTCGCCGTCGAGCTCGACCTGGAACTCCTCCAGCAGCTCGTGCTTCTTGCGCGCCGAGGCGTATCTACCGCACATGACACCACACTGCCACGTACGCCTTTCGCTCGCATGTACGAACGGCCGCGAAGCCGTACGGTCACCCGCGCGAGCGGCGCGAAACCGGCCGGACCACGAGGCAAGTAGGCTTTGACCATGCCCGCGACCGAGCCCACGCCCGCATCCGGACCCGCAGCCGGCGGCACGCCCGCGCCCGCCGGCACCCCCGCACCCACCGGCGCGGCCGCCGCCCACTGGCCCGCGCCGACGGCGACCGGCCCGGTGTCCGCGTCCGTCACGCTGCCCGGCTCCAAGTCGGTGACCAACCGCGCCCTGGTCCTCGCGGCGCTCGCCGACGGCCCCGGCACCGTCCGCCGGGCGCTGCGCAGCCGCGACGCCGACCTGATGGTGGCGGCGCTGCGGGCACTCGGCACGCGCCTGGAGCCGGCCAACGAGACGGTCTCCTCCGTGGACTGGCTGGTGACCCCCGGCCCGGTCAGGGGCGGCGCGAGCATCGACGCGGGCCTGGCCGGCACGGTCATGCGCTTCGTCCCGCCGGTCGCCGCGCTGGCCGACGGGCCGGTGTCGTTCGACGGCGACCCGCACGCCCGCAAGCGGCCCATGGGCCCCATCCTCGACGGGCTGCGCGCGCTGGGCGCCCGCGTCGACAACGACGCGCTGCCGTTCACCATCCACGGGCCGATCACGGGCGGCGAGGTCACCATCGACGCCTCCGGCTCGTCGCAGTTCGTCTCGGGGCTGCTGCTCGCCGCCGCGCGCTTCGACAAGGGCGTCACGATCCGCCACTCCGGGCCGCCCGTGCCGTCCCAGCCGCACATCGAGATGACCGTGCAGATGCTCAGGGCGGCGGGCGTCCGGGTCGACGACGGCGAGCCCGACGTGTGGCGGGTCGAGCCGGGCCCCGTCGCCCCGCGCGACCTGACGGTGGAACCCGACCTGTCCAACGCGGCCCCGTTCCTGGCGGCCGCCATGGTGACCGGCGGCAGCGTCACCGTCCCCGGCTGGCCGCACCGGACGACCCAGCCGGGCGACGCGCTGCGCGACCTGCTCACCGGCATGGGCGCCACTGTCCGCCTCGATGCCTCCGACGCCGCGTCGGGCTGCGGCGACCTGACGGTCACCGGCACCGGACGGATCGACGGCATCGACGCCGACCTGCGCGAGGTGGGCGAGCTGACGCCGACGATCGTCGCGCTGGCCGCCCTCGCCGCCACGCCCAGCCGCATCCGCGGCGTCGCCCACCTGCGCGGGCACGAGACCGACCGCCTCGCCGCCCTCGTCACCGAGATCAACCGGCTCGGCGGCGACGCCGAGGAGACCGCCGACGGCCTCGTCGTCCGCCCGCGCCCGCTGCACGGCGGCCTGTTCCACAGCTACGACGACCACCGCATGGCCACGGCCGGCGCCGTGATCGGCCTGGCCGTCCCCGGCGTCGAGGTGGAGAACATCACGACGACGGGTAAGACGCTCCCGGAGTTCACCGGCATGTGGGCCGCCATGCTGGGCACACGATGAGCCTGCCGGAGCGAGGGGCGCGGTGGCGCCGCGGACACAGGGGAGCAGACCGCTGAAGAAGCGGCAGTACGACGAGGACGACGTACGGGTCAGGCCGGGCAAGGGCTCGCGGCCGCGGACCCGCATCCGCCCTGCCCACGACGACGCGGTCGAGGGCTTCGTGGTGGCCGTGGACCGGGGCCGCTACACGACGCTGGTCCACCCGGAGAAGGGCTCGGCCGCCAGGCGGCGGCAGGAGGCCCGCCTGGTCGTCGCGATGAAGGCCAGGGAGCTCGGCCGCAAGGGCATCGTGGTGGGCGACCGGGTGGCGCTGGTCGGCGACGTCTCGGGCCGTCCCGACACGCTCGCCCGGGTGGTCCGCGTGGAGCCGCGCACGTCGATGCTGCGGCGTTCCGCCGACGACACCGACGACACCGACGGCATCGAGCGCCCGGTCGTGGCCAACGCCGACCAGCTCGTCATCGTCACCGCGCTCGCCGACCCGCCGCCGCGCCCGCGCATGATCGACCGCATCCTGGTGGCGGCGTTCGACGCCGACATCGACCCGCTGCTCTGCCTGACCAAGTCCGACCTGGCGCCGCCCGACGCGCTGGTCGCGCTCTACGAGCCGCTCGGCGTGCCGCACGTGGTCGTGCACAAGGGCGGCGCGCTCGACGAGCTGCGCGACCACCTGCGCGGGCACGTCAGCGTGCTGGTGGGCCACTCCGGGGTCGGCAAGTCGACCCTGGTCAACGCCCTGGTGCCGGACGCCAACCGAGCCGTGTCGCAGGTCAACGCGGTGACCGGCCGGGGCCGCCACACCTCCACGTCGGCGGTGGCCCTGGAGCTGCCGGAAGGCGGCTGGATCATCGACACGCCCGGCGTGCGCAGCTTCGGCCTCGCGCACGTGTCCGTCGAGACGGTCCTGGCCGGCTTCCCCGACCTGGTCGAGGGCACCGTGCACTGCCCCAAGGGCTGCACCCACCTCGGCGAGGGCTGCGCCCTCGACGCCTGGGTGGCGGACGGCCACGCCGGCCCCGCCCGGCTCGAGTCGCTGCGCCGCCTGCTGTCCAGCCGCGAGGGCGCCCCGGACGAGCCGGCGACCTGAGCTCAGCCGCGGTTGGGGCGGAGGGTCCACCCCACGGTCAGCGAGCAGACCACGACGCCCTCGCCGTTGCGGACCTCCACGGCGACGTCGAACTCCGGCCGCCGGCCCGCGTCCAGCTCCGCGATCACCTCGTCACGCGAGACCAGCAGGCGCCCCTCCGCGACGACCTCTCCCATGGCGAGTTTGCGGTAGTGGACGGTCGCGGTGGTGGCCAGCGGCACGGCCCGCGACAGCTGGTCGCCGAGCGCCGACAGCATGGCGGCTCCGGAGGCCGACTCGGCCAGCGTGAACAGCGCCCCGGCGTGCGGCCCCGCCACGTGGTTGTGCAGGTCGGCACGGTCGGGCAGGCGGCAGACGGCCCGGCCGTCCGCGGCGTGGTCGAAGGTGATGCCGAGGGTGCGGGCGAAGGGCACGGTCTGGAGCAGAAGCGCTC
This sequence comes from Nonomuraea indica, assembly GCF_002850745.1. GTDB lineage: Bacteria > Actinomycetota > Actinomycetes > Streptosporangiales > Streptosporangiaceae > Nonomuraea > Nonomuraea indica. Next base: position 5,213 of record NZ_KZ559473.1, on the reverse strand, counting down.
CGGCGTCGAAGGACATGCCCACCATGCTACTGGCGAGTAACCAAAGAGGGACCTACCAGAAAAGGCCCCGTGGCCTACTGATGCCCGGCGCGTCCGGCACGGTAGCGTGGCTGTCCGTGCACAGTTACTCCGAGCAGGGTTACGACGACGATCTGCGCCTCGCCCACCTCCTGGCGGACACCGCCGACGACCTGACGATGCGACGGTTCCAGGCGGTCGACCTCAAGGTGGAGACCAAGCCCGACCTGACGCCGGTCAGCGACGCCGACCGCGCCGTCGAGGAGGCGATCCGCGAGACGCTGGGCCGCGAACGGCCGAGGGACGCGATCGTGGGCGAGGAGTTCGGCAACACCGGCGGCGGCGCCAGGACCTGGATCGTCGACCCCATCGACGGCACCAAGAACTACGTGCGCGGCGTGCCCGTCTGGGCGACGCTGATCGCGCTCATGGAGTACGGCAAGGCCGTCGTCGGCGTGGTGTCGGCCCCGGCACTGGGCCGGCGGTGGTGGGCGGCGGCCGGAGGCGGCGCGTGGACCGGCCGTGGCCCGGCCGAAGCCACCCGCATGCGCGTGTCATCGGTCGCCAAGCTGAGCGACGCGTCGTTCTCCTACTCCAGCTTCGGCGGCTGGGAGGAGAGCGGCAGGCTCGACAACTTCCTGTCCCTCAGCCGTTCCTGCTGGCGCACCCGCGCCTACGGCGACTTCTGGTCGCACATGATGGTCGCCGAGGGCTCGGTGGACCTGTCGGCCGAGCCGGAGCTCTCACCGTGGGACATGGCCGCGCTCACCGTGATCGTCGAGGAGGCCGGCGGCGTCTGGACCGACCTCGCGGGCGTACCCCGCCTGGAGGGCGGCAGCATGGTCTGCACCAACGGCGCCCTGCACGAGGAGGTTCTCAAGCGGCTCAACGCGCCGAGGACAGCACCCGACTGACGGCCCGCATCAGGCTGTCGCGATACGACCCGCCGAACAGGACGACGTGCACGAGCAGCGGGTGCAGCTGGTGCAGCGGCACCCGCTCCCGCCACCCGTCGGCCAGCGGGCTCTCCTCCTGGTACGCCGCCAGGATCCGGTCCTGGTGGGGCACGCCGAACAGCGCCAGCATGGCCAGGTCCGTCTCCCGGTGGCCGCCGTGCGCCGCCGGGTCGATGAGCACGCCCGTCCCGCCCGACCAGAGCACGTTGCCGCTCCACAGGTCACCGTGGACGCGGGCCGGCGGCTCCGGCGGTCCTGCCACCTCGGGCAGGCGCTCGACGGCCCGCTCGATCAGCCGTACGTCCTCGGCGGGCAGCGACGCCTGCCGGAGGAACGGCAGGATCCGGCGGGTGGCGTAGAACTCCGGCCAGTCGCTCGCGGACGTGTTGTCCATCGGCAGGTCGGCGATGAACCCCGGCCACGGGGCTCCGAAGCCGGGCGCCCCGGCCCGATGCATACGGGCCAGCTCGCGGCCGAACCGTTCGGCGGCGGCCGGTGAGGGCCGCCCGGCCGGCACCCACGCCAGCACGAGCCGGTCGTCGGCCACCTCGACCACCTCGGGGACCGTGATCGCCTCGCCCAGCCAGCGCAGCCCGGCTGCCTCCGACCTGAGCGCCTCCGGGGCGCCGCCTGTCTTGACGAAGACCTCGCGCCCGTCGTCCAGCACCGCCCGCTGCAACCGCCGGCCGTGCGACGAGCCCAGGTCGTCAACGGATCTCATCGGCGATGTGCTTGGCGACGCCTTCGGCGGCGCTCTCGACCAGCTCCAGCACCTCGTCGAAGCCGTCCTGGCCACCGTAGTAGGGGTCAGGCACCTCGGCTCCGTCGAGCGCCGCCGGGTCGAAGGACCTGAACAGCCGCACCTCGACCGCCGCGGGCGCCATCCTCCGCAGGAACGACAGGTTGTCGCGGTCCATGGCGAGCACCAGGTCGTAGCGGTCGAACCAGTCCTCGGTGAACTGCCTGGCCCGATGGGCCGACCCGTCGTAGCCGCGGCCGGCCAGGGTCCGCAGGGCGCGCTCGTCCATCGGCGCGCCCGCGTGCCAGCCGCCGGTGCCCGCGCTCTCCACGATCACCTCGCGGCCCAGCCCGTGGCGCTCCAGCACCTGCCGCAGCACCACCTCGGCCATCGGCGAGCGGCAGATGTTCCCCATGCAGACCAGGCACACGCGATACGTCATATCCCCATGATGAGGGGCGCGCGCGGATGCCCTCAACGAATCCTCGTGCACGCCCGGAACGACTTCATGATCCGTGTGGCGACGCCCTCGACCGTCGCGATGCCCTGCCCCACCTCGGCGCTTCCCTCCGTCAACACGGCCACCGCGTAGTCGTGCCCGCCCCCTCGAACGAGCCCGGCGCTCACCACGGCCCATCGTCCGGTCGACACCCGCCTGAGCCAGCCGTTCTTCAGCGCCACCCGGTCCCCCTTGCAGGCGGCGGCGCTGATGCCCCAGTCCTGCCCGCGGACGACCCCGCTCATGAGCTTGAGGACCTTGTCCCGGTCGGCGGCCGGCAGCGGGCTGCGGCCCGACACGAGCGCCGCCATGAGCCGCACCTGGTCCTCGGCCGACGTTTCGGTGATGCCCCAGCAGTAGAGGTCCAGACAGTCGCCGGGCACGCCCCGGGTGTGGCGCAGACCGTACCGCTGGCCCGCCTTCGTGAACCCGGGGGCGCCGCCGATGCGCAGCCAGAGGCGGTCGGCGGCGTGGTTGTCGCTGTAGCGGATCATGAGATCGGCGTCGTGCCGGACGCTCCCGGGAAGCTCACGCCAGGGGGTGTCGAGCAGGAGCGCCATGAGGATCTGGACCTTGGCGGTGCTCGCCGTGATGAGGCGTTCGCCGCGGTGGTACCGGTAGAGGCGGCCGGTCGTGAGGTCCTTCACCATGGCGGTGACCGGGCCGGGCCGTCCTGCGAGGAAGCCGGTCAGCCGCCGCTCGATCCTCTTCACCGGCACGGGCTCCGGCTCACGCTCGGCGACGAACCTCTGCCGCGACGCCGGCGCGACAGCCCGCCACTCCGCCGCCAGCGGCTTGAAGACCCGCGCACCCGCGACCGGCCCCCCGGGCGGCCACGCACCCACAGCCGGCACGTCGGGCGGCCACGCACCCGCAACCGGCACGTCGGGCGGCCGCACACCCACAACCGGCACGTCGGGCGGCCGCGCACTCGCCGGCTTCCTGGAGACCTGCACATCCGCCACCGGCGATTCGGGTCCCCGGGCCTCCCACCCGGCCCGGGGAAGCCCGCCAGGCCGGAAGGCCCCTTCGAGCGCTCCCTCAGGCGGCCTGGCGGCCCCGGCCGGCCGGGGAGCCGGACAGACCGACGTCAGCGGCAGGAGAAGGGCGAGCGCCAGCATCCCGCATGCCACCTTCCCCGCCACCATTGCTGAATTATCACGACAAAGCGGCAACCCCCGCTAGGCGTCGGCGAGCAGTTTCGCGATGGAGTCGTCGTCGCAGTTCTCCCAGAACCCGCCGACGACGTCCTCAAGATGCTGAAGTGATTCGGCCCGGAACAACACATCCTGATATTTGGTGATGTCGTAGTCCGTCGTCCCCATCGCGCCGATGTCGAGCGGCCGGATGCTCATGCCGCGAAACTCCTCGATCTCCCCGTACGAGGACAGGATCCCGGCCCCGTACGCCTTGAGCTCGGCGCCCTCCTGCATCACGCCGAATTCGAGCGTGAACCAGAAGATCTTCGACACGAACTCCAGCGCCTCCTCCGACTCCACCCTGCGCGCGGCACCCCCGGCCAGGCGGTAGAGCGCGGCGTACCGGTCGTGCGCGAGCCCGTTGGCGTGCCCGATCACCTCGTGGATGACGTCTGGTTCGGGGGTGTAGAACGGCACGGAATGGTGGCGGATGTACTGAGTGGAGTGGAAGTAGCCGTCGGCCAGCACCCCGTAGAAGTCCCGCAACGGCACCAGCCCCGCCGCCGGCAGGTACCGGAACCCCGTCAGCGGCTCCAGCAGGTCACCGACCTCCTCCAACTGCGGAATGCGCGTCTCCGGAAGCCCGAGCCGCTCCACGCCCTCCAGGTACTCGGCCGTGGCGTACTTGGCGTGCTTGACGGCCAGTTCCCCGGTCACCAGGGTCCAGATCTCGTGCTCCTGCTCGGTGTACTCGGCAGCCGGGATCGGCTCCCCCCGCCGGTGGTTCACCGCCAGTTCGGCGATGGCGTTACGCCGGGCCCGGTACACCGGGTCGGCGAACCCCGGATGGGACGCGGCCAGCTCAACCACCACCGAGCCGTCGTCCTGCGCCGCGATGGGCGCGAAGTACTGCGCTTCCTCGAACATGCCGTAGATGACAGCAATTCGCCCGTCTCCTGGCAAGAGCGCCCACTTCACCTGGGCGATACGCTTGGTTCCGTACGGCTACAGCGGTACTTTCTGGACGAATCGCACAGTCTTCGGGAGTTGCGGGTGGACGACTTGGACGCGCGATTGCTCGTGACCATGCGGGCGCATCCCCGTATCGGCCTCACCGAGTTGGCCCGGCTGCTCGGCGTCGCCCGAGGCACGGTCCAGGCTCGTGTGGAGAAACTGACGGCTCGCGGAGTGATCGAGGACTTCGGCCCGACGGTGTCGCCCGCGCGGGCCGGCTATCCGATCATGGCGTTCGTCTGGCTGCAGATCGCGCAGGGCCGGCTGGCGGAGGCCGTGCAAGCACTGGACCGGGTGCCGCAGATCCTGGAGGTCCACGGCACGAGCGGCCAGCACGATCTGCTCTGCCGGGTGGTGGCCCGGAGCACGGAGCATCTGCAGGAGATCATCGCCCACATCCTGACGTCACCGGCCATCCAACGGACGGACACCACGATCGCTCTCTCGACCCAGATCCCGTACCGCATCGAGCCACTTCTGACCTCGGACTGACGGCCATACCGACCGCCGCGACCGGTCCCGCCCCGGGGCGGGACGACCCCCGAAAACAGAAATGGGGCCTCACCCGAAGGTGAGACCCCATTTCCAAAGATTGTCCGGCGGTGACCTACTCTCCCACACCCTCCCGAGTGCAGTACCATCGGCGCTGAGAAGCTTAACTTCCGGGTTCGGAATGTAACCGGGTGTTTCCTTCCCGCCATAACCGCCGTAACCCTACGAGACCCCGCAAAAAGCAGCGAAGCTGCCAGTTGCTGTCTCAGAATTGCCTAGTGGACGCAAGCAAAAACCTTGTGGTCAAGTCCTCGGCCTATTAGTACCGGTCAGCTCCACACGTTACCGTGCTTCCA
>NZ_KZ559472.1:104312-400346 GCF_002850745.1 Nonomuraea indica | reverse complement strand
CGTGCACATGTAGTTCTCCTTCGCTCATACCCGAGGGGGGTATCTCCGACGTCGAGGAAGCTAACATACCCCCCTGGGGTTTTACAAGTCCTCATTCGATCGTTGCGACCGCTTCCTCGGTAAGGCCGTAGGAGATCCATCCGCGGTCGGTGAAGCCGGCCGCCGTCGCCGCCGCGGCCGAAGCCCGCTCGACCCCCACGCCCGCCAGGTGCGTTCCCGTCCCCGGATCCCGGGCTACCAGCACGCCTCGGGCTCATATACGGTGCTGGGGTATAGTATCGCCGCCGTAGACCCGAGGAGGGGACACATGCGACGCCTGACAGCACTCGACCCCGTTGACGCGCCCGCCAAGTCACGCGAGCTACTGGACGACATCATCAGCAGGAGAGGGAGTGCCGGCGAGATGGTGGCCACCATGGCACACTCACCGGCGATGCTTCAGGGCTACCTCGACCTCTCACGCGCCATGAGACGGACCAAACTGCCCCGCGCCCTCAGCGAGAAGATCTCCCTCGCCGTGCAGGAATGGATCGGCTGCGGCCTCTGCCTCGACGCCCACACCCAGGCAGCCCGGGCGGCGGGACTCACCGACACCGACATCGCCCTGGCCCGCCAGGGCACTTCCGCAGACTCCCGCGAAGCCGCGCTCATCGCCGTGGCCGTCCGCGTGCTGGCCGAACCGTCCTCCCTCACCGACGAGGACGTCGCAGATCTCCGCGCGCACGGCTGGAGCGACCGCATCATCGCCGAAGTCCCCGGCCTGGTGGCCCTGAACCTGCTGACGGGCTCCTTCAACCTCCTGGCCGGGCTTGAACCCGCCGAGCGAACGGCACAGGGGTAGAACCTGTCCGCCTGTCGGTGAACGGGCCCACACGAGCTACTGCCTGCGGCAACGTCATAGAGTGCCGCCGAATGCCTCAAAGGTCGCATATCACCACAAAGATGGACGACTGCACCACTTTCCTCTAAGTCTCCTATGAGATGTAGTAGAGCTCTTCCCGCCGGCCCCGGTTCGCTTTATGTTCCCTTTACTTCATCCTCTGCCACCACTGGAGGAATCCCTCATGGGACACAAAGCCGGTCGCCTTGCGGCAGCCACGGTCATCGCCGTGGGCACGAGCCTGGCCGCCCTGGTGCCCTCCGCCGCCGCACACGACGGGGCGACCAGCACTGACGGCGCGATAGACCACGCGAAGATCACGCACAACCACCACCAGCACGGCGGCGACCACGGCCACCTTCCCGCGTCGAGTTCCGGTGTCGAGCTCGTCAGCAAGCTCCCGCTGAAGAACGTCGAGCCCGAGAAGATCGCGGACGTCGGCGTCCACAAGGGCTATGCCTACCTGGCCGCATGGGGTGGCACGACCTGCAAGTACAACGGCGTCCACGTCGTCGACATCAAGAACCCGGCCCAGCCGAAGGAAGTCTCGTTCATCGTCGCGAAGGAGGGCAGCGCGCCCGGCGAGGGCGTGCAGGCGCTCAGCGTCGACACGCCGGCCTTCACCGGCGACATCCTCGTCACGAACAACGAGGTCTGCAAGGGTAAGTCCGGGGTCGGCGGCGTGAACATCTACGACGTCACCGACCCGACTCGCCCGACGCCTCTCGCGGTGGGCATGGGCGACGAGACCGTGGCGGGCGCCGGCAAGAAGGACGCCAACGAGATCCACAGCGTCTTCGCCTGGGACGCCGGCAAGAAGGCCTATGCCGTCATCGTGGACAACGAGGAAGGCGCCGACGTCGACATCCTCGACATCACGAACCCGAAGAAGCCCAAGGTCATCGCAGAGTACGACATCGACGAGAAGTTCCCCGGCATCACGCAACCCGGCCTCGACGAGATCTTCCTGCACGACATGGTGGTGAAGGAGATCGACGGCAGGCAGGTCATGCTGCTGTCGTACTGGGACGGCGGCTACGTACAGATCGACGTCACCGACCCGCTGAACATCTCGCTGCTGGCCGACAGCACGTTCGCCGACCCCGACCCCGAGGCGGCCGAGAGCGGGCTGACCGTCAGACCGGAGGGCAACGCCCACCAGGCCGAGTTCACCCGTGACGACAGGTACGTCCTCGCCGCCGACGAGGACTTCTCGCCGTACGCGTTGAAGACCTCGAACGTCACCGACGGCACCGCGATCAGCGCCGGCCAGGGCAGCGGCACGACCAAGCTCGCCCCCGGACAGACACTGACGGGCGTGGCCAAGTTCGCCGGCCTCGCCTGCCCCGGCGGCGCCGCCGTTCCCGCGGGTGACCCGAACGCCGTGGACATCGCCGTGGTGGAGCGCGGCGTGTGCACGTTCACCGAGAAGGTCGCCGAGGTCACGGCCGCCGGCGGCTACGACGCGATCCTCGTCTTCAACCGCACCGGCACCGACGCCTGCGACGCCGCCCTCGGCATGGACGTCCAAGGAGACATCCCGACCTTCGGAGTCGCGCCCCGCGGCCAGGGCTTCGCCATCTTCGACCAGCCGTACAGCAACGCCGACTGCCTCGCCGGCACCGGCCCGGCCCAGCTGCAGGTGCCGCTCGGCACGGCCGGCGACACACTGACCTTCTCCTCGTACTTCGACGGCTGGGGCTACGTGCACCTGTACGACCGGCAGACGATGAAGGAGCTCGACACCTACGCGGTACCCGAGGCGCACGACCCGGCCTTCGCGGAGGGCCACGGTGACCTGTCGGTCCACGAGGTGGCCGTCTCCGCCAAGCAGGCCGATCTCGCCTACTTCTCCTACTACTCAGCGGGCTTCCGCGTGACGCGAATCGTGGACGGCGAGATCCAGGAGGTGGGCCACTTCATCGACGAGGGAGGCAACAACTTCTGGGGCGTGCAGGTGTTCGAGCACGACGGCCAGGAGTACGTCGCCGCCAGCGACCGTGACCACGGCCTGTACATCTTCCGCTACACCGGCAACTGACGCGCCCGGACGCATGAGGTGACGCCGCTCCGGAGCCACCGGAGCGGCGTCACCGACCGGTCAACCGCTCGCGGGCCTGAAGGTCACGGTGAAGCTCTCGCCCCCGTCCTTGGACTCCAGGACCGTGCCATCCTCGGTGGCGGCAAGCAGGCGCCGCGGGTCGACCGCGGTGAACGCCACGGCCCGGCCGGGGAGCGTGCCACCGTCCTGCCATGTCCTGCCGCCGTCGCGGCTGGTGTGGAGCCGGCCGTCCTCTCCCGTGCCGATCAACAGGTCCACGGCAGGTTGCTCGATGTGGGTGAGGCGGGGCGCGCCCGCCACCTCCTCGAACTCCGTCCCGCCGCTTCCGCTGACCTTCAGCCCTTGCGGGGTGGTGGCGTAGACGCTCGTGGCGAGGGCGGCGTTCGCGGCTAGGTCGATCACCTGCTCCTCGGCTCCTGCGGCCCACGTGCGCCCGCCGTCGGTGCTGCGACGCAGCCGCCCGGACTGGCTGTCGAAGCCGTAGAGCACGCCACCCGCGAGTTGCAGCGCGTGGAAGTCAGCGGTGCCCGCTTCGGACACCGTCGTCCAGGTCCGCCCGGCGTCGTCGCTGCGGATCAGACCGAGATGCGGAGCGGCGTCCGGAGACGACTCGCCCGGGTGCCCGCTGGCCAGGAACGTCCTGGGGCCGGCCACCGTGAAACCCATGTGGTCCTGGACGCGGCCGGCGACGCGTTCGGCGGTCGTGCCGTCCTTGAGCTTGAAGAGGCCGTAGTGGCCGGCGAGATAAACGGCTCCGTCAGAGGGGTCGACGCCGAGGCCGTGGACGTGACCGATGCCAGGATCCGGGCCGTCGACGCCGTGCGGCTGCCCGCCACAGGCGGCCACGGTCACCAGCATCGCCGCCCCGGTCGACAGTGCCGCCGCTCGGAGCCGGGCAGGGAGTGCGCGCATGGAGAAGACCTCGGTCGACTGCAGGACGTGGGCAGTCTAGCCGCCCCTACTATGCAACGCCGTAGACGATCAGAGTCCGAGGAGCCTGTGGCAGTGGTGCACGAGGAACGAGCTGAGCCCGGGCAGCAGCGCCACCACGGCCGGCCCCGCCAGCAGCAGGGCGATGGCGAACGACCCGGCCAGGCGCTGCCTGCGGGCGAGAGGCTTCTCCGGGTTGAGCATGCGCCGTACGCGGGCCAGCGCGGTGTCGCCGCCCGCGCCCAGAGCGAAGGCGGGCGCACGGCCGGTGGCCAGCCCCACCAGGGCGGTCGCGATCAGGACGCGTGGGTGCCGACGGGCCGCCACGTCGTCGGCAAGGAGTTCGATGAGTCGCGCCAGTTCGGCTCTGGCCCGCTCGAACAGTGGCACGCCGGGGAACGCCGTCGCCAGGGTCTCCGCTACGGCGAGGACCAGGTGGTGGCGTCCGCGCAGGTGAGCCTGCTCGTGGGCGAGTACGGCGGCGACCTGTTCGAGGCTCAGGTTGCGCAGGGCTCCCGTGGTGATGACCGCCTTGCCGTGCCTGCCGGGAAGGCAGTAGGCCAGCCGTTCGTCGTAGTCGACGACGATCGCGTCCAGCAGCCCGTCGTGCCTCCCCAGCAACGCCAGCATCTCCGCGTGACGGCGCCGTTCCGTACGGGCACGCGTGAAGACGACCGCGGCGCGATAGACGATCCGGGCCGCTACGGCGCCCGCCACGGCCAGGGCGATGCCGGTGGTGGTCGTCGTCATGCCCGGCCCGTGCGTCAGCCAGGCGGCGCACGCCGCGAAAAGCGCCGCAAGGCCGTGGCCGATCACCGAAGCGGGCACCGCCAGCGCGAAGGCGGCCAGCAGGACCGAGACGACGACGGAACCGCACGCCGCGAGCCACAGCAGGATCGCCAGCCTGGGCGCACGCTCGGCCCATCCGCCCCCGCTCAGCAACCGCGGCAGGACGATCGCGGCGACCACCGGATAGGCCGCCAGCACGGCCACCGCCGTCATGCGCGCCCCCTCGGCGGGAACACCTGGAGCGCCGCCTCCAGGGCACCGGCCTCTTCCGGAGTCAGTCGCTCCAGGAAGTGCACCAGGGTGGCGGCCTGGTTGCCGCTTCTGGCCAGCGAGTCGCGCATCAGGTCCGCGGTGTAGGCCTCCTTGGAGGCGACCGCCTGATAGAGGTACGCCTTGCCGACCAGCTCCCGCCGGAGCAGACCCTTGGTGTGGAGCTTGTCCATCACCGTCATCACGGTCGTGTAGGCGATCGACCGCTCCGCGCGCAGATCCTCCAGCACGTCGCGCACTGTGGCCGGACGCCGGTAAGACCACATGCGGTCCATGATGACCGCCTCCAGCTCCCCCAGACTGCGCGCCACGCGAAAACCTCCAACCGGGCAGCTCGCCTCAATTCTACCGGCGATCGTAGAGCACCGACCAGGTGTGCCGTCCAAGGATGCGGCCGCCTTCCGCCGGCATGACTACGGCGATTCGATATCCATTCATGGCGCCGCCAGGCGCCGGGACAGCCCACCGGCGGGGCCACAGGATGATGACGATCAGCGTCGCCATCCGGGCGCGCCGTGGGGTGGGGGTAAATGGCCCAGGCGCGCGATGGGCGCCCACGGCGACATTCCTCGGGGCACGGCATCACGGCTGCACTTCCGTCCTACGACGATGGACAGTACGTGTTGATCCTTGATGCCTTTCATGATTCGTCCGACCACGGTGGGTCCGGGCTCGTCTCGTGCTACGCGCCGTAGGAGGTGAGGCCTTCATGTCGTTACACACGGGGCGTTTGTGAATGATGAGGATCATAAGCGCGATCGTGGCACCCTGCACAAAGGTAAAGAATGGTCCACTAAACCGCAGGTCAGGCAGCCCATTCAGTGGACGAGCACAGAACTGCGCTTGCCGCGCAATATACGTCTCCGTTACTTTGGGGCCCGCGAGGCGACATCCCGGTGCCCCACAGCCGGACCACCGCCTCTCGTACTACCGAGACCGTGCCTCATCTGCAGGAATCGATCTGCAGAGCGGCGCGGCCGCCGAATTCGCGATCATCGCGGAACCGGGGACCCAATCCTTCTTGGGGTGAATCGGAACGCCCGTCCGAGACGGCATTCCGTAGGGCACTTCCACGCCCGAACCCGTCAGCTAACCCGGTAGGCGGCATGGAAGCAAGGAGTCAATCTCAGCATGCCCCTGCACGTTCCACACCGTGCCCACACGTCCGCTGCACTTCCGAAGTTCGCCGTCGCCGCGGCTGTGGCCGTCGGCGTACTGGTACCCGGCAGCGCCGCTTTCGCGGACGACCACCCGACGCAGGAACGGGCCTCGACTACAGAAGCCAACGCCGTTCCTGCCAAGGCCCTCCCTGCGCGGCCGATCCCGGCTAAGCCGGCCCCCGCGAAGGCCGCTGTTCCGCAGAGGCCTACCACGCTGACCGCGCAGTCACTCATCCAGGTCGCCGAGTCCCAGGTGGGCGTGAAGGAGAACGCCGCCGGCGGTGGCACCCCCTTCCACGAGTGGTACATGTCATCGCGGCGCGCTCTGGAGACCGTCGCCCGCGACGGTGGCAGCATCCGCGCCTACGCCAACGCGCCCTGGTGCGCGATGTTCGTCTCGTGGGTCGGCGAGAAGGCCGGCCTGCGCCCGACGGTCGGCTGGGACGCCTACACCGTCACCTGGGCCAAGTGGTTCAGGGCCAACAAGCGCTGGGGCGCCGCGCCCAAGCCGGGCGCCGTCGTGTACTTCTCCTGGAACGGCGGAGGCATCGACAGCATCGATCACATGGGCCTGGTCAAGAAGGACAACGGCGACGGCACGATCACGACGATCGAGGGCAACACCGGCAACGGCAAGGTCGAGCAGCGTGTCCGGCCGAAGTCGCAGGTCGTCGGCTACGGATACCCCCAGTACCAGGCCTGACGCCGGCGCGAGCAGCGCCTCCGCTCAGCCGGGTACGCATCGTAGGGCTGGAGGAGCATCGTCGCGGAGCCGGGGCCGATCGGGCAGTCAGATCGCCTGGTCGCGGGTCCATTCCTGGTCCTGCCAGGCCGGGTCCAGCGGGGTGTGGGCGATGTGGTTGGTGTAGTTCGACAGTGTCTTCATCCCGACCCCGAGCACGATGTCGAGCACGTGGCGCCGGGTGTAGCCGGCTGCCAGGAACGCCTCGACGTCGGCGTCGTCCACCCAGCCGCGCTGGGCGACCATGAGGCGGGTGAGCCGGCGGGCGGCCTCCAGCGCCTCGTCCGGCAGGGGCTTGCCGGCCCGCAGGGCCTCGACCACCTCGGCCGGGACGCGTGCGCGCAACGCCATCGTGGAGTGCGCGGCCACGCAGTACTCGCAGCCGTTCTCCACGCTGGCGGTGATCCACACCACGTGCTTGGCCGGTCCTGGCAGGGACGACTTGCCGAACTGCTCGGCCAGCGCGTTGTAGCCGGCCAGCAGCTCCGGAGATTCGGCCATCACTCCGGCCAGGGTCGTCACGAACCCCATCCGTTTCCTGGCCGCCTGCAGCATCGGCCGGGCCGCCTCGGGAGCGTCGCTTTCGTCGTAGGTGCGGAAACCGCTCATCGTCTCTCCTCGGGAGTGGTGAAACCATCGAGTACGGCGTGCACGGCTGCCAGCAGGACCGGCGCCTCGGCGCCGGCTCTGGAGCGCAGGTTGACCGCGTACGCCTGAAGGGTCAGCGCCTCGGCAGCCGCCTCCAGATCCAGGCCGGGCCGGAGCTGGCCGTCCGCGCGCGCCGCCTCCAGCGCGGCGCGCATCGCCGCCCGCAGCGCGTCGTGGTGGTCGTCCAGGACCTGCCGGATCTCGGCGGACCGGCCGCCGGCGGTGGCGTGGGTGTTGGTGACCAGGCATCCCCAGCGGGCGTGCTCGCCCGAGCAGCGCGCCGCCACCAGCCGTTCGAAGAACGCGGCGATGGCCGTCACCCCCCGGACATCGCCGGCCAGCGCCTCGAACACCGGCCGTGACTGCCGCTCCAGGTAGCGGCGCAGCACGGCTGCCTGGAGCTGTCCTTTGCCGCCGAAGGTGGCATACAGGCTGGAACGGCTGAGGCCGGTCGCCGCCACCACCTCGGCGATGCCGGTGGTCTCGGCGCCGCGCTGCCAGAACAGGCGTACGACCTGGTCCAGAACCGCGTCGGGGTCGAAGTGCCTGACGTCGGGCACGCCGCCACCTCCTTATCTTGGAACGACCATTCCAAGATAGGGAGGTTCGAGGGTGAGCGTCAAGGGATCACGCCCATCCGCCGCCTGGAGGTCACGTCAGTCCGCCGGCCTTGGAATGGCGGGGGGAACCGGTGTCGGGACATCCGGGTCAGCGAACTGGAAGGCACAGGCGCGATCGAGGGCGTCCTCGGGAGAGCCGGCGGAGGAGCCATCGGGCAGGAGGCTGTCCTGGTACAGGCCCTCGTCAGGAAGGTAGAGGGCCAGGCCCCAGACATCCGGACAACCAGTGAAGCGCAGGCGGCACAGCCGCGCGTACGCACCGCCGTGCAGGCGCGCCACGATGTGAGCGAACTCGCCCCGGAAGCTCACGTCGATCCCGGCCACCTGCCGGCGCGACCGAGCGTGATCGTTCAGGCGTCGGCGCAGGTGTTGCCTCGTCTCCTCTGTCGGATACCTCGGCATGCCGCCTATCCTGCCCTGCCAGGGTTCGTCGGATCGAAGCCGTCCGGCAGGATCAGAACGTACGGGGGCTTCGGGTCGAGGAGCCAGGGCGGGATGGGGCAGGTCTTCCTGGGGCGCTCTCCGGGACGCCGCCTGGTCGCGGTGAAGCTGATCCGTCCCGAACTGGCCGACGACACGAGCTTCCGGCGACGGTTCGCGAAGGGAGGTCAAGGCGGCGAGCGCGGTGAGCGGGTTCTACGCCGCCGAGGTCGTGGCCGCCGACACTGACGCCTAGCAGCCCTGGCTGGCAGGACCAGGCCCTCATGCCGGTCATGTCTGTGCAGCTCATCCAGTCGCGGTGGAGCCTGAGGGGGACGATCGGCGCACCATCTCGTTGATCCAGACGGGCGCGAACGGGGACGTGCAGTTGGGCGGAGTCGGGTAGTCCTTGAGCACCTCCAGCCGTTCGCCGATGTCGATCGCACGGGCGCGGTGTTGGGCGTGCTCGATCCCGATCTGCGCCAGGCAGTGGTTCATCGCCCACTGCAGGCGATCCGGGGCGGCTTTCATCTCCGCCTCGATGACGTCGAGCAGTCCTGCGAGGTCGAGGCCCTCGGGCTTCTTGGCCACGCGTTCGGTGGTCAGCGCCCAGCCGGCACTCGCGACCACCGGATCCGGGTCGGCGGACCAGGCCAGGCGCAGCTCCTCGGCGTGCGGGCTCTTCTTGACCACGTAGTTCACGAGCCAGTCGTGCACCTTGGGGGTGCGCGCCTCGCGCACCATGACGTCCAGCTCGTCACGCTCGAACGCCTTCGGGCGGCAGATCAGGATCGCCAGCAGTCGCGCCGCGGTGTCGGCCGTCTCCCAGAGCCGGCACGCGAGTTCCTGCTGGGTCTTCAGCCGCTTCGCGAGCTCGCGCAGCCTGCTGAGGTGCACACCGTGATCGTCACCGTGCTTCTCGTTCACCTCGCGAGTCTTCGGGTCCTCGAGTGCGGCCAGCTCGGCCATCACCTCGGCCACGGTCGTCTCCGGCACCTCAGCCTCCTCCACCACGATCTCTCGAGCCAGTCACGCGATCATTGTCACAGCGTCACGCGTCTCGTACCCGATGAATCTCGTACCCGATGACGGGGCTCTCCGATGCGCGGACGGCGGGGAGACGCGGCGGTTGAGGCGTCGGCGAGGACGTCGGCCGGGCAGGTCAGGCGAGAGCGGGCTCGGTCAGCGGGGCGAACAACGCGCCGAGCCTGTTCACCGCCTCGGGGACGATCCGGTAGTAGACCCAGGTGCCGCGGCGCTCGCCGTCGATCAGGCCCGCGGTGCGCAGGACCTTCAGGTGGTGGGAGATCGTGGGGGCGGTGAGGTCGAAGGTCTCGGTCAGGTCGCACACGCACGCCTCGCCGCCCGGGTGGGAGCCGATCATCGACAGCAGGCGCAGCCGCACCGGGTCGGCGACGGCCTTGAGCATGACCGCGAGCTCGGCGGCGTCACTCCGGGACAGCGGCTCGCGCGCGATCGGCGCGCAGCACTGGATCGTGACGGCGGTCATGCGGCACCCCTCTGCTTCGAAAGCCGTCTAAATCATAGGCGATGGTAAGCCACCAGGGCCAATGCGGCGATCACGCAGGCCGCGGCCACCACACCCATCACCCAGCCGTATCCGGCCACCTGGGCGAGCGCGAACGCTCCCAGCGGAGCGAGCGCCTTGTCGGCGACGGCGAAGGCGGCGACACGTCCGGACAACGAGGCGTAGGCGGCGGTGCCGTACCGGCCCACCAGCAGGTGCGGCAGGGTGATGGAGGCAATGCCGAAGCCCAGCCCGAACAGCAGCACGACGCCGACGGCGCCCGGCACGGTCCGTCCGGCGAGCGGCAGGAGCAGGGCGGCGACGCCCTGGAGGGTGAAGATCATGGCGGCGGCGAGCGCGGTGGGCATGCGGGCCTGCAGGCCGGTGGTGATCAGCCGTCCGGTGACCGACAGGACCCCCAGCAGACCGGCGAGGGTGGCGGCCAGGACGGGCGGGTGCCCGAGGTGGACGAGGTAGGTGATGAGCAGCATCGCCATCGCGGCCATCGCTCCGGCGTGGGCGGTGAAGGCGATCACCAGGAGCCAGAACGGCCGCCTGCGGGTGGCCGCCCTGACGATGCCGGCGCGCCTCTCCGCCGCCGCGGGCTCGTGCCTGGCGTGGGTACGGCGGCGCAGGACGAGCGCGTGGAGGGGGACCGCGGCCACCCCGTAGATGAGCGCCAGGACGACCAGGGCCTGGCGCCAGCCGTGCCACTCCACCAGCAGGCCGGTCAGCGGCAGGAAGATCGCGGAGGCGAAGCCGCCCACGAGGGTGACCGCGAGCAGGGCTCCGGCCCGGCCGCCGCGCGTAGAGTCGTCGAACCAGCTGACGATGACGGCGAAGGCCGCCTCGTAGAGCACCATCGCGCAGGCGACGCCGATGGCGACGAAGACCGCGTACAGCTGAGGCAGGCTCTCCACCCGTGACCAGGCCAGCACGGCGGTCGTGCCGAGGATCGACCCGGCGGTCATGATGCCGCGCCCGCCGCGGGCGTCCAGCCGGCGGCCGACCAGCGGGGCGCAGAGGGCGGCGATGAGGATCGACAGGGTGAGCGCGGCGGCGACCTGGGCCTTGGTGGCGTGCAGGTCGCGGGCCATCGGCGCCAGGAAGACGGAGAAGGCGTAGTAGAGCACGCCGTAGCCGATGGTCTGGGTGACGGCCAGCGCGGCGACGACCCGCCGGCCGTGGCCGGGACGCGAGCGACCGCCGCCCCCGCTTCGCGGGGCGGCGGTCCCGGCGCCGGAGGTCACTCCGGCTCGCCGGCGGTGGGATGCCCGTTCGCCATGTCGATCCCTTTCAGCCGCAGCAGCTACCGCCCTCACCGGAGGCGCCGGCGGTAGCCAGGGGCAGCGGGGTGGCCAGCAGGCCGCCGCCGACGCCGGTGGCCAGGCCCACGCGCCGTTCCTGGGCCTCGGCGAGGCTGGAGGAGCACACGCCGGTCTCCGGCAGGTCGAGCCGGACGTCGCGGGCCGCCGCCCAGTCTCCGGCGACCGCGGCGACGACCGAGCGGACCTGCTCGTAGCCGGTGGCCATCAGGAACGTCGGCGCGCGGCCGTAGCTCTTGACGCCGACCGCATAGTAACCCGGCTCGGGGTGGGACAGCTCGTCCACGCCGTGGGCGGGGACGGTGCCGCAGGAGTGCCGGTTCGGGTCGATCAGCGGTGCCAGCTGCCGGGTGGATCCGAGGATCGGGTCGAGGTCCAGGCGGAGTTCGGAGGCGATGGAGTGGTCCGGCCGGTAGCCGGTCGCGGCCACGACGCGATCCACGGTGACCGACTGCTCGGCGCCGGACGGGTCACGGCTGACCACGGTCATCCGTTCGCCGCTCCGGGTGAGGGAGTGGGTGAAGAACCCGGTGAGGAGCTGGATGCGGCCGGCGTCCACGTGGGCCCGCAGCCGGGTGCCGAGCGCGCCGCGGGCGGGCAGCGCGTCGGCCGCGCCGCCTCCGTAGGTACGGGCGGCGCTGCCCGCGCGGACGGCCCAGGTGATCCGGGTGCCGTCGAGCCGCGCGAGGGCGAGCAGGGTGGTGGCGGCCGAGTGGCCGGCGCCCACGACCAGGGTGTGCTTGCCCTCGTAGGTCGCGCGGTCGGCGCCGAGCACGTCGGGCAGGGCGTGGTCGACCAGCTCCCCCGCCTCCGCCTCGCCGTACGCGGGCAGGCCGCCGGCGCCCAGGACGTTCGGCGTGCCGTAGGTGCCGGAGGCGTCGATGATCGCGCGGGCCTGCAGCTCCTCACCGCCGTCCAGACGGACCAGGAACGGCACGTCCTCGCGGCCGTGGGTGCGGACCCGGTCATGGCCGAGACGGCTGATCGCCGACACCTTGGCGCCGAGCCGTACCCTGTCGCCGAACAGGGTGGCCAGGGGATCGAGATAGTCCGAGATCAGCTCGGCGCCGGTGGGCAGCCACTCGGGGTCGGGCGCGCTCCAGCCGTCGGCCTCCAGCAGGCGGCGGGCGGCGGCGTCGATGTCGTACCTCCACGGGCTGAACACCCGCACGTGCCCCCACCGCGCGACCGAGGCGGCCACCCGCTCGCCCGCCTCCAGGACGACGAAGTCCAGGCCACGTTCGGCCAGGTGCGCGGCGGCGGCCAGCCCCACCGGGCCGGCGCCGATCACCACGACGGGAGGTTCGCCCGTCCGCCACGGGGAGGCGGGGAACGCCTGCGCGGTCACCTGCTCGGCGGGGGCGGCCGCCGGGCCGCAACATCCACTGCTCATGGTCTTCCCTCCAGGGTCGGCTGTCGGCCACGCGGCGAGGCGCCCCTTGGTTTGAAGTCTGTCTAAGTAGCATGCAGCTTGGCATGCTGATTAGAGGGATGTCAAATTAGGGATGGCTGCCAGTGAGGCGCGGCCGTGCGCGACGGAGGGGACCCGACTGGTACCCCCTGGGCGTATGGGGCGGCGGTTTCAGTGGTGGTAGGCGTGGACGACCGCGTGTCCCTTGCCCTTGCCGATGATCCACTTGTTGATGGGTGTGGTCACGAGGAAGGCGACGAGCAGGGCGAAGGCCAGGGCGCCCCAGAACAGCCCCGAGGTCAGTCCGGCGTCCATGGCGCCGGGGATGGCGAGCATCACGCCGTTGTCGACGACCTCCATCACGATGATCGACACGGTGTCCGCGGCGAGGGCCAGCTTGATCGCGGCGCCCCAGCTGACTCCGGCCCTGCGCAGGGGGAGCAGCGTGAGCAGGTAGCCGAAGAAGAAGGCGAGCGCGACCGCCAGGGCGATAGACGGGGCGGCGGCCCAGCCGAGCGCGGTGGCGATCACCAGGCCGAGGACCTCGCCGATGGCGCATCCGGTGAGGCAGTGCAGCGTCGCCGACGCGGCCATCCGCCAGGACACCTTCGCCGAGCCCGCGCCGTGGTGCGCGTGCGCCCCGTGCTGCGCCGCGGCGTGCTCGCCGTGCGAGGCGTGCGAGGCGTGCTCGCCGTGCGGGGTGTGGGCGCCGTGCGGGGTGTGGGCGCCGTGCGGGGTGTGGGCGCCGTGCGCGCCATGGTCGCCGTGCTCGGCGGGCCGGGCGGCCGTGCCGTGGTGCGGCGTGGAGTGAGGGGTGTGTGCGGCGTGGTCGTGACCGTGGTGCTCCGCCGGGCGGTGTGCTGCGTGGTCGGGGTGCTGCTGCTCGGTCATGACGACTCCAGAACATGTCGCATATGTCGGTTGCTCGTTCAGAACCATATACCCCCCACGGGTATATGGCAAGCAGTAAAAGCCAAGGCGGCGGTCCGGTGCCGGTCAGCCTGCGGAGCCGTGGGGGTCGAGCAGGATGATGACGGTCAGCAGCACGATCCAGGCGATCACCACGGCCATCAGCAACCTGCTCGGGGAGAGCCCGCGCGGGAAGCGTCCAGAGGGGCTCACAGCCAGCCGCTCCTGCGCAGCAGCCGGTGGACGATCACCACGGCGACGACCATGGCGATCAGGCTGAGGGGATAACCGAGCAGCCAGTGCAACTCGGGCATGTAGTCGAAGTTCATGCCGTAGATGCCGGCGATCATGGTGGGGACGGCGATGAGGGCCGCCCACGAGGAGATCTTGCGCATGTCGGCGTTCTGCTGCATGGCCGCCGCGCTCTGCTCCCGGCCCACCAGGGCGAGATGGGCGCTCAGCGCGCTGGTGAGCAGTTCGTTGTGCTGGTCGACCGCCGCGTCCACGCGCAGCAGGTGGTCCAGCACGTCACGGAACTGGTCACGGGCGACGGCGCACAGCTCCACCCGGCCTTTGACGATCTCCTCCAGGACCGGCACCAGGGGATCCTGGGCGGCGCGGAACTCCAGGACCTCGCGCTTGAGCGAGTAGATGTCCTCGGTCACATCGGCGTACTCACCGCTGAAGACGCGCTGTTCCAGGGCGATGAGGTCGTGCTCGACCTCGTGGGAGATCTGGGAGTAGGTGTCGACGACCTGGTCGCAGATCGCGTACAGGACTCCGGCGGGCCCGGCCTCCATCAGGTCGGGGTCGGACTCGATCCGCCGGCGCACCCCGGCCAGCGCATTGGCCTGCCCGTGGCGGACCGTGATGACGAAGTCGCGCCCGAGGAACAGGTTGATCTCGCCGACCTCGATGTCGGAGCTCTGGTCCACGTACAACAGCGTTTTCAGCACCACGAACAGGGTGTCGTCATAGCGTTCCAGCTTGGGGCGCTGGTGGGCGTGGATGGCGTCCTCGACCGCCAGGGGATGCAGTTTCACCTCGCTCGTGATCAGGTCGAACTCCTCCTGGGTCGGCTCATGCAGGCCGATCCAGAGAAAGCAGTCACCCCGGGCACGGGCGTCGCCGAACGCGTCGCTGATGTCACCGTTGATGCTCTCGCGCACGCCGTTGCAGTAGATCGCCTGGTCCACAATCACACCAGGCATTGTGACGTATCGGGCAACACCCCCATTCTTGATCAGCGGGGCCCTGGGCCCAGGCGGTCGCGGACGAGGCGGCGGCCGATGCGTTGCATGGGCTGTTCGATGAGGCGGTGGGTGAGGGCGCTGACCGGCAGCAGCACCAGTACGAAGCCGACACCCGTGGCGATCTGGTGCGGCAGGGGCGACCAGCGGCGCTCGCCCAGGACCTCCATCATGACCAGCAGGATCGGCAGGTGCACGAGGTAGAGCGAGTAGCTGACCAGGCCGAGCCAGGTGAGCGGCCGGGGGATGCGCCGCTCGCGCAGCACCAGGCCGGCCGCGAAGGTGGCGGCTGCGGCGAGCATCGTGCCGATCCACACGTCGGGCCGCACCCACCACCAGCCCGCGCTGATCGCCCACACCGGGGCGACCGCCACGAGGAGGGCGGTGAGCGCCACCGGCCGGAGCGTGCCCGTCCCCCGCTCCCAGTGGTGGATCGCGGTCCCGGCGAACATCACGGCCAGCATGGCCAGCCCGAACCACGGCACCCGGCCGCTCAGGAACAGCAGGGCGAGGGCCATCAGCCCCAGCGCGCAGGAGGCGACGGTGCGCAGCCGCCCGGCGAGCACGCACGCCAGGCCGGCGGTGAACACCGCGAGCGAGACCCACGCCGGCCCGCCGCCCGTCAGCAGCGCGGCCGACACGGTCAGGCCGGTGACGACCGCGGCCAGCCCGAACAGCACCGCGATCAGGCCGCGGCCCGCGTGCGCGCCGGCGGCGAACAGCGCGGCGACCATCAGGTAGAAGACCATCTCGTACGACAACGTCCACATGGTGTTGAGGACGCCGCCCACCCCGACCACGTCGAGCAGCATCGTGGCGTGCGCGGCGGCCGCGTACGGGTCCCGCGGCACCTCCGGGCGTACCGGGATCCACCAGGACAGGGCCAGCACCAGCGCCAGCACGGCGAGGTAGAGCGGGTAGAGGCGGAAGAAGCGGCCGATCCAGAAGGCGCGCAGGTCGCCGCCCCGCTCCAGAGAGGCGGGGACGATGTATCCGCTGACGAGGAAGAACACGAGCACGCCGTACACGCCGAGGTTGATCTGGGTGGGCCTCAGCCACGGCATGGCCCAGGTGAACAGGTGCTCGCCCACCACGGCCAGCGCGCCGACGCCGCGCAGCGCGTCCAGCCAGCCGAGCCGGTGGAGACCCGGCCGGAGCGTCTCGGACGGTGGGGACAGAGCACCAGACATGGAGCCAAACGTACCCAGGTGGAACGGGGCGGGGGTGGCCGTGGCGGCCGGCGGCTGCTGGTCGCCCCGTCAGCGGCCCAGATGCTGCCTGGCCAGCCGGGCCAGCGTCACGTCCAGGGGCTGGACGCGACCGGGCAGCGGCCGCGCACCGTCCCACCAGGTGACCGCGCCGATCTCCGCGCCGGGGACGAAGCCGTCGTGGGCCGCCACGGCTCCGGTCACGCGGGCGGCGTAGAGCGCGGCGTACTCGGCCCGCCGTTCGGCGCCGAGGACGAAGCGGGCGTGACCGATGAAGGTCAGGTCCTCCACATGGCGGCCCGTCTCCTCACGCAACTCCCGTACGGCCGCCTGGCGGGGCGTCTCTCCCGGGTCGATCAGCCCGCCCGGAAGTTCCCAGCACGCCCGCTCCCGGTTGAGGACCAGCAGCAGCCAGTCATCGTGCCAGAGCGCGGCCAGGGCGAGCGGCGTCGGGGCGTCGTCGCGCGGGAAGGGCTCACCGGCCGGGTGGAAGGCCACCAGCGCGTTGCCGTCCGCGTCTACGGCGAGGGGGCGGTCCATGACCCTCCTGGAAACGGCGGGGCGGGCAGGGGCCTGGCGGCTGGAACCTCCCGTGACGTGAGGTTGACCCGTCAGGGCCGTACGCGGGGCGCTTTCGCTTCGAGGCGCCGGCGGCGGAGTTGCTCGGCGAACTCCCTGGCCATGGCGAGCTGCTCGCGCAGCCTCTCGGCACGGTCGGCCACCGCCCGCTCGAACAGGTGCAGCCGCCCGGCGAGCGTGGGGTCGTCGTCGCCGGCCGCGACCCGGTCGATGATGCCGAGCAGGTCGCGCATCTCCTCCAGGCTGAAGCCGAGCGGCTTCATCCGCTTGACGAGGGCGAGCCGGTCGATGTGGGTCTCGCCGTAGAGGCGGAACCCGCCGGGCGTGCGCTCGGGGACGACCAGGCCGACCTCCTCGTAGTGCCGGATCGTGCGCAGCGACAGCCCGAGCCGCTCGGCCACCTCGCCGATCTGCACCAGCCCTTCGGCCATCGCGCTCCTCCACCCGTCGCAGCCAGCTCTCGCCCTCCTCACCGGCGTTGAAGGCGTTCCCGTGACGATACCTCGCGGCCGGGGTGGGCTCCTCGGCCGGACGCCGGTGCGGGCACGCGCCGTCCCGCCACCCGCCGGACGGACGGCCGGCCGGACGGACGGCCGGACGGACGGCCGGACGGACGGACGGCCGGGCGGGTGGCCGGGCGGCGGCGAGGGCGGGCGAGGCGGCGGTGGAGCTGATGGGCCTGCAGCGGGTGAGCACGCGGCGAAGCGGAACCCCGCTGGCAGGCCGTGATCAACCCTACTCTCACGAGAGGAGAGAGCGAAAGGGGCCGTGACTCCCTGAGTGGTGACCATGGCGGGAGTGTCCGCATACCGAGAGCTTGCCCACGCTGGGCGATCATCGTTCGTGTGCTGGACAGGCGGCGGTTCCTGGCGTTGGGTCTGACGGCCGGCCTGCCCTATGCGGCAAGGTCGCCGTGGCGGGCCGATCCGTTCACCCTCGGCGTCGCCAGCGGCGACCCGTCCCCCGACGGGTTCGTGCTGTGGACGCGGCTCGCGCCCGTGCCGCTGGCCGAGGACGGGCTCGGCGGGATGCCCGCCGCCGCGGTGCCGGTGCACTGGCAGGTGGCCACCGATCCGGGCTGCACCCGCGTCGTCCACCAGGGCTCCCAGGAGGCGGTGCCCGACTGGGCGTTCAGCGTGCACGTCGAGGTGACCGGGCTGCGGCCGGACAGCGAGTACTGGTACCGGTTCCGGGCGGGCTCGTACGAGTCGGCCGTCGGGCGTGCCGTGACCGCCCCCGCGCCCGGCTCGCCGGCCCGGCCGCTGCGCCTGGCGGTGGCCTCGTGCGCCAACTACCAGCACGGGTACTTCACCGCCTACGCCAGGCTGGCCGGCGAACGCCCCGACCTGGTGCTGCACCTGGGCGACTACATCTACGAGCAGGGCTCCGACGACGTGCTGGAGCCCGGCGGCAACGCGCGTTCCCACGAGGGCCCCGAGGCGACCACCCTGGCCGGGTACCGGCTGCGGCACGCCCTCTACAAGACCGACCCGGACCTGCGGGCGGCACACGCCGCCGCGCCCTGGCTGGCGATCATGGACGACCACGAGGTGGCCAACAACTGGACCGGCCTGGTCCCGGCGGAGCGGCGGGCGGCCGCCTTCCGCGCCTACTACGAGCACATGCCGCTGCGCCCGAGCGCCCGGCCGGACGGCTCCGCCATGCGGGTGTACCGGCGGCTGCACTGGGGCGACCTGGCCACCTTCCACCTCCTGGACGCGCGGCAGCACCGCGACCCCCACCCGTGCGGCCACGGCTACGCCTCCTGCGCCGTGCCCGTCCCCGCCGGGCACAGCATGATCGGCGCGGAGCAGGAACGCTGGCTGCTGGACGGCTTCCGCTCTTCCCGCGCCCGCTGGGACCTCGTCGGCCAGCAGGTCTTCTTCGGCCGGCGGGACCGCGACCCCGGCCCCGGCCTGGTGGTGCGGCAGGACGCCTGGGACGGCTACGCGGACTGCCGCACCCGCGTCACCGACGGCTGGCTGCGGGCCGGTGTCCGCAACGCCGTGGTGCTCACCGGCGACGTGCACGCGCACTGGGCCGGGAACCTCGCGCTCGACTACGACGACCCGGCCTCCCCCGTCGCCGGGACGGAGTTCGCGGTGACCTCGGTCACCAGCGGTGGCGACGGGCACGACGCCGACGCGGCCGGTGACCACCTCCTGGCGGGCAATCCGCACCTGCGCTTCCATCTGCGCCGCCGGGGCTACCTCCTGCTGGACGTGCGCCCCGGCGCCCTCACCGCGGATCTCAAGGTCGTGCCGTACGTCAGCGCGCCCGGCGCCCCGGCCCGGAGCGCGGCCACGTTCACCGTCGCCGACGGCGTGCCGGGCCTGTCCCCGCCGGTCTGATCGGCATCCGGCACGCCTGGCCGGGATCGGGCACTCGTGGCCGGGATCAGGCGCGCCACTCGCGCACGCGCTTGTACACGTCGTGGGCGCTCACGGCCAGCACGCCCAGCGCCGTGACGGTGTAGAAGGCGTCCGGCGCCACCAGGCCGCCGAGGTCGGCCAGGAAGTCGGAGTCGAAGAACTGCCGGCTGTGGAGGATCCAGGCCATGGGCAGGGCGAACAGCGCGTTGGCGGCCGCGTAGGCGGCGACCAGCGGGGTGGTCCACCGGCCGGTGGCCGTCCGGAGCACGCCGAGCACGACCAGGCCGGCGAGCCCGGCGAGGACGGGCCACATCCACCCCGTCCACAGGGCCGGGTCGAGCACCGACAGCCGTTCGCCGCCGTCGGTCACGTACGGCTTGGCGGTGTGCTGCCAGACGATCAGTCCGAGGATCAGCGCGTCCACCGCCAGACCGCCGATGGCGGCGGTCCGGCTGCCGGAGTCGGCGGCCTCGGGGAGCTGGTCGGGGGTCCAGGAGCCGGCGCCGCGGGCCGCGCCACGACGCTTGCCGAACCGCTCGGCCAGGGCGAAGACCAGGGTGAGCCAGGCGATGAACTGGGCTCCGACGGTGAGCACCGTGCCGAGCGCGGCGCCGATCACCGCCCCGAGGCTGTCGCCGTCGAGGACGTCCACCACCACCGAGATCACGGTGACGACCGGGAGCACGGCGGCCAGCAGGACGCCGAGCAGCCGGATGTAGGCCGGGTAGAGGTCGGGGCCGATGAGGGCGAGCGGCCGGTCCGCGTAGCGGGCGGCGAGCCGGATCGGGTCGCCCATCTCGGTGAGCACCTCACGCTCCGCCGCGCCCCGGCCGTCCGGGTCGCGCGCGTCGATGGTGTCGGCGATCGTGGCGCGCAGCTCGGCGGCGACGTCGTCGCGTTGGTCGGCCGGGATCCGCCGTACGACCTCGTGCACGTAGCGCTCGGTCAGCGTGGTGGGGGTCATCAGGCTTCCTTGGTCAGTCGTGAGATCGAGGTGACGAGGTCGCGCCACTCGCGCACCAGGCGGGCGCGCACCTGCGAGCCTTCCGGGCTGACCCGGTAGAACTTCCGCGGGCGGGACTCGTCGGTGTTCCACTCGCTGGTGAGCAGGCCCTGCTTCTCCAGCCGGCGCAGCAACGGGTAGAGGGTGTTGCCGTCGACGGTGACCCCGGCGTCGTTGAGCGTCTCGAGCAGCGCGTAGCCGTACTGCGGCTCCTCCAGCAGGGCCAGGCAGGCCAGCACGACCGTGCCGCGGCGCAGCTCCTGGGCCTGGGTGAGGATCAGCTCTTCTGAGGTCACGTCTCGCACGTTACTGTGTGGCACACACTAATGTCCACAGCACGCCTTCGATCGGGGTGATGTGGTTGGTTTTGTCCGGTTACGGGCACGTGGCTGGCGGGGGAAGGGAGCACGCCATGACGTTCGCGATAGGCGGCGAGCTGACGGTCAACCGGCTCGGGTACGGAGCCATGCAGATCACGGGTCCCGGAGTCTGGGGGCCGCCGCGGGACCACGACGAGGCGATCCGGGTGCTGCGGCGCGCGGTCGAGCTGGGCGTCGACTTCATCGACACCGCCGACTCCTACGGGCCGTACGTGTCCGAGGAGCTGATCAAGGAGGCGCTGCACCCGTACCCCGAGGGCCTGGTCATCGCCACGAAGGCGGGCCTGGTGCGCACCGGCCCGAACCAGTGGCTGCCGGTGGGACGTCCGGAGTACCTGCGCCAGGAGGCCGAGATGAGCCTGCGCCGCCTCGGCGTGGAGCGCCTCGACCTGTTCCAGCTGCACCGCGTCGACCCCGCCGTGCCGCTCGCCGACCAGCTCGGCGTCTTCACCGAGCTGCAGAAGGAGGGCAAGGTCCGCCACATCGGACTGTCGGAGGTGTCGGTCGAGGAGATCGAGCAGGCCCGCAGGCACGCGGAGATCGCCACCGTCCAGAACCTCTACAACCTCACCAACCGGCAGTCCGAGGCGGTGCTCGACCACTGCGAGGCCGAGGGGATGGGGTTCATCCCGTGGTTCCCCATCGCCACGGGACAGCTCGCCGAGCCCGGCGGCCCGCTGGCCGCGCTGTCCCAGGAGACCGGCGCCACCCCGGCCCAGCTCGCGCTGGCGTGGCTGCTGCGCCGCTCCCCCGTCATGCTGCCCATCCCGGGCACGTCGTCGGTCGCCCACCTGGAGGAGAACGTCGCCGCGGCCGACGTCGCGCTGACCGCGGAGCACTACGCGACCCTGTCGCGGATGGCCTGACCCAGGGACCGTCGCGGATGGCCTGACCCAGGGACCAACGGCCCTGCGGCGAGGGGCGACCGGCCCTGCCGCGGTCCCCGCCGGCGCGCGAGGCTGGCGGGGACGGCGCGAAAGGGTGAGGTCACAGGATGTGCAACTACTGCGGTTGCCGGGAGTTCCCGCTGATCGGACAGCTGTCCGAGGAGCACGTGGAGATCGAGGAACTGGCCGGCTCGCTGCGCAGGTCCATCGGCGAAGGGCGGCACGACGAGTCGCTGGCGCTGCTCGACGCACTGCTGGCCCAGCTCGGCCCGCACACCGCCACCGAGGAGAGCGGGCTGTTCGCCGAGCTGCGCGCCGACGGGGCGCTCACCGAGGAGGTGGACCGGCTGTGCGCCGAGCACGCCGACATCCATGGGGTGCTGCTCGCCGTCGACCGGGCGGCGCCGGACTGGGCCGCCGTGCTGGAGGCGCTGCGGCTGCTGCACCGGCACATCGACAAGGAGGAGCACGGCCTGTTCCCCGCGGCTGTCATCGTGCTGCCGCTCCCCGCGTGGGACCGCATCACGACCGACCGGCCCCTGACCCGGTAGGGCGCTCCCGCACCGGCGCGGCAGAAGGCCGGAACCCGGTGCGGCAGAAAGCGAACATTTCTCATTCTGCTATTGCGAGAAATATCCGTAAATCCGATAGAAGTTCGCCGCAGGAGGGTTTTTCTTCGCCCCGGCCGTAAAGCTGCCTCACTGCCGCCTCGCGTTCCCGATGCGCCGCCTCTCGCCCCTCCTACGCTGTCTCCGTCGTGAGGCGGCGGCGAGGGGAGGACGGGTGCTGGGACTGCACGACTGCCTGACCGAGGTCATGGCCATACCGGGAGCGTTGGACGCGATGCTGCTGGACCAGACCAGCGGCGTGGCGGTCGTGGCCAGCGGGGCGCCCGACGGCGTCGACACCGAGCGCTCCGCCGCCGCCCTGACCGAGACGCTCCGGGCCACCATGGACGGGCTGGCGCGTTCGTGTCCCGGCGACACGGTCCGCATCGACGACATGCTCGTCACCACGGATCACGGTCACCACCTGCTCCGGCTGATGGAGACCGCCTTCGAGGGGCCGCTCGTCATCTACGTGCGGCTCGATCGCGAGCGGGCGAACGTGGCGCTCGCGCGCTTCCGCCTGCAGGACATCTCGACCCGGTTGCTGGCCTGAGCCATGGCCGCTCTCGACACGCTGCTGGCCGGGCTGGCCAAGGAACGCTCCACGGGGGCGCTCCGGGTCGGCCGGGCCGGGACGGTGTTCCTCGACGAGGGGCGGGTGACGTACATGGAGTGCGCCCAGACGCCCGGCGTCGAGCGGATCCTGTCGGCGCGCGGCCGGATGCCGGAGGCGGCGCTGCGCCGCCTCCAGACCGACGGCGGCACCGAGCGGCTGCTCGCCGAGGGGCCCGTCACGCTGGGCGAGCTGCAGTTCTGCGTGCTGGGCGCCGTCCTCGACGCCGCCTTCTTCCTGCTGCCGTCGGCGGGGACGCGGCCGAAGTTCCGGCCCGGCGAGCGGCACTGGCTGGGTGGTTGCTGGTACTTCGACGTGCGGGGCCTGGTGCGGGAGTGCGCACGCCGCCGGGCCCACCTGGCGCTGATCTGGCCGTCGGCCGACGTGGACACCGCACCGGTACGGCCGGTCCCCCGGCTGGCCGGGCACGGCGTGGCGCTCAGCCGGGTCCAGTGGGAGGTCGTCACCCACGCCGACCACGAGCTGACGCCGCTCGAACTCGCCCGGCGGCTGGGCCGCTCCGGCTACTCGGTCCTGCAGGCCGTGCGGGAGCTGGCGGCGGCCGGGCTGCTGGCGCCGGCGCCGTCCGGAGAGGAGCGCCCGGCGCTGCCGAAACGCTCCCGGCAGGCGGCCCGGACGAAGAGCGGGCCTGAGGGGGGCACGCGCGCCCGCCCCTACCAGGAGTCCCAGCCGGGCCCCGCCCCGGGGCCGGAACACGGGCCGGGGTCCGCGGCGAGGGCGGACCCCGGGCCCGGCGTCCGGCTCGTCGGGCCGGCCGTGACGGCGGATCCAGCGGACCTGGAGCTGCTGATGCGGCTGAAGAAGGCCCTGGAGGAGCTGGCATGAGGTTCGCCCAGAGGTTGTCGCTGAGAAGGAGGCCGCCGGTGGAGCTCCGCGACGAGGTGCTGAAGGAGGAGGTGCTGAGGGAGATGGTCCTCCTGCGCGAGCGCACTCCCGACATCACCGGCAGCGTCGCCTGCACGGTGGACGGGCTGCCGCTGGCCTGCGATCTCGGCGCGCGCGAAGGCGACCGGACGGCCGCCCTGACGGCCGCGCTGGTCGCGATGAGCAGGCGCATGCTCTCCCTGTCCGGCAGGGGCGATCTCCAGGAGACGCTCATCTCGGGCAGCGCCGGGTTCGCCGCGTTCTACACGGCGGGCCCCACGATCGTCCTCACAGTCCTGGCCCGGCCCGGCACGAACCTCGGGCTGCTCCGGCTGGAGGGGCACAAGACGGCGGCCACCGTGGCCGCCATCGCAGCACGAATCCGATGACCATCACGAAAACGGAGGAAAGCATGGCCAGCATGGACGTCTCCCTCAAGGAGATGATGGCGATCGACGGGGCGCTCGGCGCGGCGGTCGTGGACCACGGCAGCGGCATGACCCTGGGCGCGCTCGGCGGCTCCAAGGAGCTGGACCTGCAGGTCGCGGGCGCCGGCAACACCGAGGTGGTCAAGGCCAAGCTGCGCACGATGGACTCCCTCGGTCTCAAGGACGCGATCGAGGACATCCTGATCACGCTCAGCACGCAGTACCACATCATCCGGCCGATCAGCGGGCGCGGCGGCAAGGGACTGTTCCTCTACCTCGCCCTCGACCGCAACCGGGCCAACCTGGCGATGGCCCGCCACCAGCTCCGCTCCATCGAGGAGAAGCTGGACGTCTGACCCGTTCGGGGGCGCCCCACCGGACGGCGCCCCCCGACGCCTCGCTCAGGCCTGGAACAACGTGAACAGCCCGGCTGCCACGAGCGCGGCCGCCCACATGCGGTCCACGTTGAACCAGGCCCGGCGAAGGACCGTCAGGCCGGCCACCTCGTAGACGGTGAGCGCCACCACGGCCGAGACCACGAGCATCCCCACGGTGTGCAGCGCCGCGACGCCCAGCCCGGCCGTGACCGACTGGGCGGCGTGCGCCAGGTGACCGGCATGCTCGCCGCCCTGGCCGGGCCCGGCCGGCCGCAGCCCGGTGAACACCGGGATCAGCATCAGCCCGGCGCCGTGCGCCGACGACATGAGGAACGACCAGCCCGCCAGTTGCGGCAGGGACAGCCGCATGCCCACCCATCGGAAGTGCCGCTTCGACAGCAGCCGCCACAGGCCGAACCCCACCAGCACCGCACCGCCCGCGATCGAGAGCGCGGTCGCGGTGGTGAGCGAGCCGGTGACGCCGACCACGACCGCGACCACCGCGACGGACCCCAGGTGCCCGGCGGCGATGGCGGGCAGAGACGCGAGCAGCTTGTCCCTGCTGCGCTCCTGCAGACCGCGGGCGACGGCGAACAGCCAGCCCATGGCCGGGTTGAGGCCATGGAAGGCGCCCAGCAGGAGAGCCGTGGCGATCGTCATGGATAGCAGTAGGAGTCGGACGACGCGTCGCCGCCCTGCAGCCTGACCTGGTGCGGACGCAGGCCGCGGAAGTCGTCGCCGTGCGGGAAGAACCGCTCGTCCAGGGCGAACGGCTCCGTGTCGATCTTGGCCAGCCAGGCCCCGACGCCTTCGGGGTAGAACTGGTCGTCCCAGGCGCCGTACAGGGAGTTGCTCACGTAGACCCGACGGCCGTCCCTGCTGACCTCGACCATCTGCGGCCCGCCGCGCAGCCGCCCGCCGTCGGCGGGATGCGGCGTGCCGCGGACGATGCCGCCGAGCCGCAGGGAGCCTATCTCCACGGGTTTGAACGGGTCGCTCACGTCGTACTGCTTGAGCTCTCCGGTGCCCCAGCAGGAGACGTAGAGCCGCTGGTCGTCCACCGACAGGTCGATGTCGGTGACCAGCGGCGGCACCGCGCCGAACGGCTTGAGCAGGTCCGGCAGGTCCGCGGGGTCGGCCGGCTCGGCGGGGATGTCGACGACCTTGCGCGCCTGCCAGCGGCCGTCCTCGTGGAACCAGATCCACACCGAGGCCGACAGGTCCTCGACGCTGATGACGACGCCGGCGAAGCCGTAGGTCCGGGTGGGGTCGTGCGCGGGACGCAGCTCGAGCGGCATCTGGTACTGGTCGCCGAGGTCCACCTCCTGCACGTGGCGGCGCTTGCGCAGGTCCCAGAAGTGCAGCCGGTGCCCGTACTTCCGGCCGAGCAGGAGCTCCCCCACCAGACCGTTCTCGATCATGGACGGGGTGCCCCACTCGGAGGTGACCAGCACGTCGTGGTTGATGTGCCACCAGAAGTCGTAGGAGAGGTACTGCGGCCCCCGGTCCATCTCCCACCGGCCGAGCACCTCGAACGACTCGTGGTCGAGAATGGCGATCCCGCCTGGGCCGTCCTGGCCGTCGGCGCCGCCGAGCGCCGAGACGTACAGGCCCTCGGGGCCGCAGTGCACGGTGTGCGGGCGGGAGTAGCCGGCCCGGCGGGCCAGTTCCTCGGCCTCGACCACCTTGACGATCTCCGGGCTCACCCGGTCCTTGGTGTCGAGGATGTGGATGCGCGAGGAGCGGATGCCGGGCACGACGAGGTAGCGGCGCTCGACGTGCGGGTGCGGGGCGTACGGGCACAGGGCGCTGCTGCAGGCGTTCCAGCCGAAGTGGTGCAGCTCGTCGCCCGTGTTGGGCAGCTCGGTCCAGCCCGCCACGGTGCCGTAGCCGGGCGAGGCAGGATCGGTGTCCAGGACGGCGATGGCGTCCGGCCGGGCCGCCTGGCGGTCGAACGCCGCGACGTAGGCGTATCGCTCGCCCGGCGCGGCGGCGGCGTCGCGCGGGGAGGGATAGAACGTGGGGTCCGGTGTCCAGAGAGCCATTTCTCCATCGTTTCCTGACTCCCTACCCAGTCAAGATGTCAGGGGCATTCGGGGGCGAACTATGACGTATCCACGGGCGCGAACTGACGCGGGACCGACACCCGGGGTCCGCGCGTTCAGCGGCCCGCCGAGCGCCTACGGCGGGCCGACACGAGGCCGGCGACGAGGCCCGCCGCCGCCAGGGCGGCGAGCCCGAGGAGCAGCGGACCGTCGGCCGGGCCGCCGGCCGACGGCCGCCGGCCGGGGCCGGCACTCCACGAGGTGAAGGGCGGGTGGGTCGGCGGCAGCCTGGGGGTGCCGAGCGCCGCGAGCAGGCCACGGGTGATCCCGTGAGCGTCACCGGCGAGCCGCAGCGGCCGGTCACCGGCCGGGACGGTCAGGTTGCCCGAGCAGCTGGAGGTGGTCAGCGCGTCCCCGTCGGCACCGGCGAAGATCAGGTAGCGCTCGCCCGTCCGGAACGGGAACCCGCAGGCCGGCCCCTGCGCCCGGGTGGACACCTCGGCCACCCGTCCGACCTCGCCCTTGTAGACCTGGTCGGCACGCAGGGTGGCCGTGACCTTCCCTCCGTGATCCACCGGCTCGATCAGACGCACCTCGGTGGCCGTGGCGGTGAAGACGGCCGCCGCCTCGGCCACCCGCTGTCTCGGGGTGAGCCGCGCGCAGGAGCAGGCCGCGGCCGGCCCCGCGGTGATCACCAGACTGCCCGCCAGCAGCGCGAGGACGAGAAGGACGCGTGAGGTCATGTCCCTCCACACGTGCGCCGCGCGGGGGCGGTTCACGGTGACATGTGACCATGGGGAGGTGGCGGACACGATGACGGCGTGGGTGGTGCGGCGGCCCGGCCCGATGGCGACACGGCCGCTGGAGCGGGTGCGGCTCCCCGTGCCGGAGCCCGGTCCCGGCGAGGTGCTGATCCGGGTGGAGGTGTGCGCCGTGTGCCGCACCGACCTGCACCTGGCCGAGGGCGACCTGGCCCCGCGCCGCCCGGGCACCGTGCCCGGCCACGAGGTGGTCGGGCGGGTCGTGGCACGCGGCCCGTCGGCCGAGGGCGCGGGGCCGGTCGTGGCACGCGGCCCGTCGGCCGAGGGCGCGGGGCCGGGCGTGGCACGCGGCCCGTCGGCCGAGGGCGCGGGACGGATCGCCGAGGGCGCGCGGGTGGGGGTCGCGTGGCTGCGCTCCACCTGCGGCGCCTGCCGCTACTGCGTGCGCGGCGCCGAGAACCTGTGCCCGTACTCCCGCTACACCGGCTGGGACGCCGACGGCGGCTACGCCGAGTACCTGACCGCACCGGAGGACTTCGTCTACCCGCTGCCCGAGGACCAGCCGGCCGAGTGGCTGGCGCCGCTGCTGTGCGCGGGCATCATCGGCTACCGGGCGCTGCTGCGGGCCGAACTGCCGCCGGGCGGTCGGCTGGGCGTGTACGGGTTCGGGGCGTCGGCCCACCTCACCGCGCAGGTGGCCATCGCGCAGGGCGCCACCGTGCACGTCCTGACGCGGGCGGCCGAGGCGCGCCGGCTCGCGCTGGAGCTGGGGGCCGCGTCGGCGGGTGACGCCTACGGCACGCCGCCCGAGCCGCTGGACGCTGCCATCCTGTTCGCGCCGGTGGGCGACCTGGTGCCGGTCGCGCTGGCGGCCCTGGACCGGGGTGGCACGCTGGCCGTCGCCGGCATCCATCTCACCGACATCCCGCCGCTGACCTACCAGCGGCACCTGTTCCAGGAGCGGACGCTGCGCAGCGTCACGGCCAACACCCGGGCCGACGGCCGGGCCCTGCTGGAGCACGCCGCCCGCCATCCGGTGCGGGTGGCCACCGTGCCGTACGCGCTGGAGGAGGCGGACCGGGCACTCGCCGATCTGGCCGCCGACCGCGTCACCGGCGCGGCCGTCCTGCGCATGGGCGGCTGAGGCCCCCGCCCGCCTGCCGGTCCGGCTGAGGCCCCGTCCGCCTGCCGGTCCGGCTGAGCCCCCGCCCGCCCGCCGGTCCGGCTGAGGCGCGCCCGCTCGCCGGGGCCGCCGATCCGGCGGCTCCCAGGGCCGGACATCCCTGCTCAGGACAGCCGTCAGCCGGTTTCTTAACAGAGATTCACGCGCTTCGGCACACCCTTTCGAGCTGCCGTCATGACCTGTTCGCCGTCTGTTCACTTTCGGCCGTTTTCATCAGATTGCACCGAGAACGGATCTCACTACGGAGAAGGAACACACCCGTGACCAGTGGACAGCGCCGCCTCAGCGCCGTGGCGACGGCCGCCGTCGTTGTGGCTCTTTCCGCCGCTTGTGGCGGCACCAACACCACCACGTCGGCCGGGGAGGGCACCGCGACGGCTTCCCAGGGCACCGGCGCCGCCGCCGAGCTCGCGGGCCAGGTCAAGGTCGACGGCTCCAGCACGGTGGCCCCCCTGACCAGCGCCGCCGCGGAGTTCTTCTCCGAGGAGCAGCCGAAGGTCAACGTGACGGTCGGCACCTCCGGCACCGGTGGCGGCTTCGAGAAGTTCTGCAACGGCGAGACGGACATCGCCGACGCCTCCCGCCCGATCAAGGACGAGGAGAAGGCGGCCTGCGAGGCGAAGGGCATCAAGTTCACCGAGCTGACCGTCGCCACCGACGCGCTCACCGTCGTGGTCAACAAGGAGAACACCTGGGCCAAGTGCCTGACCACGGACCAGCTCAAGAAGATGTGGGAGCCCGGCGCCGAGGGCAAGATCACGAGCTGGAAGCAGGTGGACGCCAAGTTCCCGGACGAGCCGCTGAAGCTGTTCGGCCCGGGCACCGACTCCGGCACGTTCGACTACTTCACCGACGAGATCAACGGTGAGGAGGGCGCGAGCCGCAAGGACTACAGCCCCAGCGAGGACGACAACGTCATCGTCCAGGGCGTGACGGGTTCCAAGGGCGGCCTCGGCTACTTCGGCTTCACCTACTTCGAGGAGAACGCCGACAAGCTGATGGCCGTGGAGATCGACTCCGGCAAGGGCTGCGTCGCGCCGAGCGCGGCCACCGCGCAGGACGGCACCTACACCCCGCTGTCGCGGCCGCTGTTCATCTACCCGTCGGCCGCCGCCGCCAAGCGGCCCGAGGTCGCGGCGTTCCTCGACTACTTCATCAGCAACGACAACAAGATCGCGACGGACGCCAAGTACATCCCGCTCAACTCCGAGCAGCAGGCCAAGCTCAAGGCCGACCTCGCGACCCTGAAGTCGCAGGCGTAAGCATGGCGGCCCCCCACAACGCGACCGTGCCCGGGACTCCCCAGTCCCTGGCGCGGTCGCGCCCGCGTTACGGCGAGCAGGCCATCAAGGCGGTCCTCATGGTGGCCGCCCTGCTGTCGGTCGCCACCACCATCGGCATCGTGGTGTCGCTCCTCGAACCGACGATCAGCTTCTTCGGCGAGATCAGCGCGGTGGAGTTCTTCACCTCCACCAGTTGGGGACCGCTGTTCGAGCCGCCGCACTACGGCGTGCTGCCCCTGGTCAGCGCGACGCTGATCACGACCGGCATCGCCATCGTGGTGGCCGTGCCGCTCGGGCTGGGCGCCGCCATCTACCTGTCGGAGTACGCCAAGCCGAAGGTGCGCAAGGTCTTCAAGCCCATGCTGGAGGTGCTGGCGGGCATCCCGACCGTGGTCTTCGGCTTCTTCGCGCTGACGTTCGTCACCCCGCTGCTCCGGAGCATCATGCCGTTCGAGATCGAGATCTTCAACGCGCTGTGCGCGGGTCTCGTCGTCGGCTTCATGATCATCCCGATCGTGGCCTCGCTGTCGGAGGACGCGATGGCGGCGGTGCCGAACGGGCTGCGTGAGGGCTCGTACGCGCTGGGCGCCTCCAAGATGACCACATCGCTGCGCGTGGTGCTGCCCGCGGCCTTCTCCGGCATCGTCGCGGCCGTCATCCTCGCGATCTCACGCGGTGTGGGCGAGACGATGATCGTGTTCATCGCCGGCGGCGGCCAGCCGAACTTCACCCTGGACGTCGGCAAGGCGATGCAGACCATGGCCGCGTTCATCGCCCAGGCCGGATCCGGTGACGTGCCGGTCGGCACCACCGAGTACAACACCATCTTCGCGGTCGGTTCGCTGCTCTTCGTGATGACGTTCGCGATGAACTTCGTCAGCGTCCGGCTGGTGCGCAGGTTCCGGGAGGTGTACGAGTAGTGGCGGTTCTCTCGACCCCGCGCTCCGCCGTGCAACTGGCGAGCAAGGGCACCCCTGTCAGGGAGCACCTGTTCAGGACGCTGCTGATCGCCAGCCTGGTGGTCGCGTTCATCTTCATGGTGGCCCTGCTGTCGTACGTGTTCGTGGAGGGCTGGCCGCGGCTCGACTCCCGCCTGTGGGAGAACATGCCGTCGATCCGCAACCCCGACATCGCGGGCGCGCAGTCGGCGATCACGGGCACGCTCTGGGTCATCTCGCTGACCGGGCTGTTCACCCTGCCGACGGGCATCGCCGCGGCGATCTACCTGGAGGAGTACGCCGACAAGACCCGCTGGTACAACCGGGTCATCGAGCTCAACATCCAGAACCTCGCGGGCATCCCGTCGATCGTCTACGGCATCCTCGGCCTCGGCATCATCGCCCGCACGCTGGGCCTCGGGTTCAGCGTGATCACCGCCTCGCTGACCCTCGGGCTGCTGGTGCTGCCCATCGTGATCATCGCCTCGCGCGAGGCGCTCCGCGCCGTGCCGCCCTCCATCCGCGAGGGCTCGCTGGCGTTGGGGGCGACGCAGTGGCAGACGATCTCCCGCCAGGTGCTGCCCGCCTCGATCCCCGGCATCGCGACCGGCTCGATCCTCGCCCTGTCGCGGGCGATCGGCGAGGCGGCCCCGCTGCTCATGCTGGGCGCGGTGTCCTTCATCCGCTTCAACCCGGACGGGATCTTCGCCAGCTACACCGTGCTGCCGATCCAGATCTTCAACTGGATCTCGCAGTCGCGGGAAGGCTTCCACGTCCTGGCCGCGGCGGCGATCGTGGTGCTGCTGGTGATCCTGCTGCTCATGAACTCCGTCGCCATCTGGCTCCGTAACCGCTACCAGAAGCGCTGGTGAAGAAATGACTGAGATAGGAACCTCCATGCCGAACGTCACGGTCCGCGGACCTGAGGCGCCCCGCACCATCGAGTCCCTCGACCCGGTCTTCACCGTCAAGAACCTCAGCGTCTTCTACGGCGACTACGAGGCCGTGCGCGGCGTCGACATGCTCATCGGCAACCGTGAGATCACCGCCATGATCGGGCCGTCCGGCTGCGGCAAGAGCACCGTGCTGCGCTGCTTCAACCGGATGAACGACCTCATCCCCGGCGCCCGGCCGGCCGGCACGATCCAGTACCACGGCGAGGACCTGTACGGCGACCACGTGGACCCGATCGAGGTGCGCCGGCGCATCGGCATGGTCTTCCAGAAGCCCAACCCCTTCCCCAAGTCGATCTACGACAACATCGCCTACGGCCCCAAGGTCAACGGCGTGAAGGGCAAGATGGACGACATCGTCGAGGAGGCGCTGACGAAGGCGGCGCTGTGGGACGAGGTCAAGGGCAAGCTGAAGCAGAACGCCCTGTCGCTGTCCGGCGGCCAGCAGCAGCGTCTGTGCATCGCGCGGGCCATCGCGGTCAAGCCCGAGGTCATCCTCATGGACGAGCCCTGCTCGGCCCTCGACCCGATCGCCACCACCAAGATCGAGGACCTGATGCAGGAGCTGGCGCACGACTACACCATCGTGATCGTCACCCACAACATGCAGCAGGCCGCCCGGGTCTCGCACCGGACCGCCTTCTTCACCGCCGAGGTCGACGACGCCGGCGTGCGGCACGGCCGCCTGGTCGAGTTCGACGAGACCAGCCGCATCTTCACCAACCCGTCCGACAAGCGCACCGAGGATTACATCACCGGACGCTTCGGGTGACCCTACGTCGCAGAGGAGGACCCGGGTGATGCGCCCGCAGGCAACACTCGAGGGGGACGAGGACGCCCGTGGCGGCGCGGGCCCGGCGCGTGCCCGGCAGACGCCGGGTGCGCCCGTGTTGCTGGTGGCCGATCCCGACACCACGGGGGTCCGGGAGCTCACCGACGCGCTGGGGCGCGAGGGCGTCGAGGTGACCGGCGTCGCCGACGGCGCCCAGGCGCTGCTCCAGGCGGGGGCGTTGCAGCCGGACGTGGTGCTGGTCAGCGCCACCATCCCGCTCGTCGGCCCGGTCGACTTCGTCCGGGCGCTGCGCGCCAGCCGGACGATGCCCGTGCTGCTGGGCGTCGGCGACGGGCACGCGGAACTGGCCGTGCAGGCGCTGTCGGCGGGGGCGACGGCGTGCGTGGCGCGGCCGTACCGGGTGCACGAGCTGCTGCCGCTCGTGCAGGCCGCCGCGTCCGGCGAGCCCGGCGCCGGCCGGGCGCTCGTGATCGGCAACGTCGAGCTGGACGTCGGCGCCTACCAGGTGCGGGTCGGCGGCGAGGTCGTGCACCTACCGCTGCGGGAGTTCGAGCTCCTGCTCTACCTCATGCGCAACATCGACCGGACGGTCACCCGCGAGCAGATCATGCGGCACGTGTGGCACTCCTCGGCCGACAACGTCGCCACCAACACGATCGCCGTGCACGTCAAGAGGTTGCGCGCACGGCTCGGCGACACGGATGACACGATGATCCAGACGGTTCGGGGCGTCGGCTACCGGCTGGTCTCGCCCGCGAGCCGCTGAGCGGCCACCGGGCGGTCCGGGCGGTCCGGCCGGACCGCCGCGCACCCGACCTCGGCCGGCATCCGTCACGCGAAGGACTTCACAGGTGAGCGAGCAGTCATCCCCCGGCTCGGCGCGCGAGGTGGCGCTGCTGTTCCTCAAGCTCGGCACGATCGCGTTCGGCGGCCCGGCCGCGCACACCGCGATGATGCGCGACGAGCTGGTACGCCGCCGCGGCTGGGTCACCGACCAGCGCTTCGTCGACCTGATGGGCGCCACCAACCTGATCCCCGGCCCCAACTCGACCGAGCTCGCGATCCACCTGGGCTACGACCGGGCCCGCCGGCGCGGCCTGCTGGCCGCCGGCATCTGCTTCATCCTGCCCGCCGCGCTCATCGTCACGGCCCTGGCCTGGGCGTACGTTACCTACGGTGAGACTCCCGCGGTCGAGGGCATCCTCTACGGCGTCGTGCCGGCCGTGATCGCGATCATCGTGCACGCGCTGCTCGGCCTGCTGCGCACCGTGGTCAAGAACGTCTGGCTCGGGCTGCTGGCCGCCGGGGCGCTGGCCGCGTACCTGCTGGGGGTGAACGAGCTGCTCGTGCTGGCGGCGGGCGGGCTGCTGGGGGGCGGCGCCCTGCTGGCCCGCCGCGCGGGGCGCGGCGCGCACGGGCTGGTCGCGGTGCCGCTGCTGGGCCTCGGCGACCCGACCGGCGGCCAGCTCACCCAGCTCTTCCTGACCATGCTCAAGATCGGCGCCGTGCTGTACGGCAGCGGGTACGTCCTCCTGGCCTTCCTGCGCGGCGACTTCGTGGACCGGCTCGGCTGGCTCACCGAGCAGCAGCTCATCGACGCCGTCTCGATCGGGCAGGTCACCCCCGGGCCGGTCTTCACCACGGCGACCTTCATCGGCTACGTGATCGCCGGACCCGCCGGGGCGTTCCTGGCCACGGTCGCGATCTTCCTGCCGTCGTTCGTGTTCGTCGGGCTGGTCACGAAGATCACCGACCGGCTGCGCTCCTCCGCGTGGACCTCCGCCCTGCTCGACGGGGTCAACGCCGCCGCGTTCGCCCTCATGGCCGGCGTGTCCTACCAGCTCGGCCGGACGGCCGTGGTCGATCCGCTGACCGCCGGCATCGCGCTGGCGACGCTCGTGCTGCTGTGGCGGACCCGGCTCAACAACGCGTGGTACATCGCCGCGGGCGCCCTCATCGGACTGGCGCACACGCTGCTCACCTGACGCTCACGACCTGTCGAGATTGCCCTCGGGGTCCTCGCCGCGATCACACCAGGGGGCTGCGAGCGGCGGCTCGCACCGCTCGCAGCGCTCACAGCGCGGCCGGTCACCGGGACGCGAGCATGCCGTGCGGGTCGAGCACGTACTTGCGCGCCGCGCCCTCGTCGAACTCGTGGTAGCCGCGCGGGGCGTCGTCCAGCGAGATCGGCGTGGCGTTGACCGCCCTGGCGATCTGCACCCGGTCGTGCAGGATCGCCTGCATGAGCTGGCGGTTGTACCTCATGACGGGGCACTGGCCGGTGACGAAGCTGTGCGACTTGGCCCAGCCGAGGCCGATCCGGATCGACAGCGAGCCGTGCTTGGCCGCCTCGTCCGCCGCGCCGGGGTCCCCGGTCACGTACAGGCCGGGGATGCCGAGCGCGCCGCCCGCCCGGGTGACGTCCATCAGCGTGTTGAGCACGGTGGCGGGCCGCTCCACCTCCGCCTCGTTGCCGTGGCCGCGGGCCTCGAAGCCGACCGCGTCCACGGCGCAGTCGACCTCGGGCTCGCCGAGGATCTGCTCGATCTGGTCCTTCGGCTCGCCCATGGCCACGTTGACGGTCTCGCAGCCGAAGCTGTGCGCCTGGTCCAGCCGTTCCTTGTTCAGGTCGCCGACGATGACGACGGCGGCGCCGAGCAGGTACGCCGAGCACGCGGCGGCGAGCCCGACCGGTCCGGCCCCGGCGATGTAGACGGTCGAGCCCGGCCGCACGCCGGCGCTCACGCAGCCGTGGTACCCCGTCGGGAAGATGTCCGCCAGCATGGCCAGGTCGAGGATCTTCTCCATCGCCCGGTCCCTGTCGGGGAACTTCAGCAGGTTCCAGTCGGCGTACGGCACGAGGACGTACTCGGCCTGGCCGCCCACCCAGCCGCCCATGTCGACGTAGCCGTAGGCGGAGCCGGGCCGGTCCGGGTTGACGTTCTCGCAGACGCCGGTCTTGCCCTCCTTGCAGTTGCGGCAGCGGCCGCAGGCGATGTTGAACGGCACGGACACCAGGTCGCCGGTCTTGACGTACTCGACGTCGGGACCGGTGTCGACGACCTCGCCGGTGATCTCGTGGCCGAGGATGAGGCCCTGCGGGGCCGTGGTGCGGCCGCGGACCATATGTTGGTCGCTGCCGCAGATGTTGGTGGCGACGGCCTTGAGTATGGCCGCGTGGGGCAGCTTGCGGCCCACGTTGGCCGGGTTCACACCCGGGCCGTCCTTGAGCTCGTAGTCGGGGTAGTCGGTCTCGCGTACCTCGACCTTGCCTGGCCCCTCGTAGGAGACGCCCCTGTTACCGGGCATGACGATGCCCTCTGCTTCCTTGTGTGCGGTACGGACGGTGGGTCGTCACGTGGTCACGATCACCTCCCATGTCCGGGACGCCGGCGGCGGCGGCCGCCGTGCCCCACGCGGTCGCGGATCCGGTCGTCCTGCGGGTTCCGGGCCGCCGGAACCTCCTTGACAGCGGCCTGCCCGGTCGCCTCCCCGCCCGGCTCGCGGGCGCCGGCGACCTCGCCGGCCCTGCCCTGGGCGGCCTCCTCGGGCACCTCGCGCGCGGGCCGTGCCACCAGGTCGTACACGAGGACGGCGAGCACCGCGCCGGCGACCGGCCCGGCGACGTAGACGATGTACTGCGCCCATGGCGCGCCACCGCCGAACACGCTGGTCGTCAGGTACGGGCCGAAGGTACGGGCCGGGTTGACCGCGCCGCCCGTCATCGGGCCGATCACGAAGATCTCACCCGCGACGGCCATGCCGATCATCCATCCCGCCCACCCGGACGGCGCCCGGCGGTCCACGGCCATCGCCATGATCGTGAGCATCAGCAGGAACGTTCCCAGCGCCTCCAGCAGGATGCCCTGCCCGTAGCTCACGCCCTCACCGAGGGTGGTGAGCCCGGTGCCGAACTCCACCGCCCGCCGGCCGAAACCGCCCACGATGAGCAGGCCGCCGGCGAACGCGCCGACGAGCTGCGCCGCGATGTAGAGCGGCACCTCCGACCACGGGAACCTGCGGCCCGCCGCGAGGGCGATCGTGACGGCCGGATTGATGTGGGCGCCGGAGGTGGAGCCGAAGGCGTAGATGACGAGCGCGACGACCACGGCGAACGACAGCGAGATGAACCCCAGAGCCGCGTAGTCGATCGTGCCGTTGCCCATGATCAGAGCGGCCACGACGGAGCCGGCGCCGAAGACCACCAGCAGCATCGTTCCGACGGCTTCCGCGACGAGTCGCCGCGGTAGGTCTTCAACCATCGCAACCCCCGAAGACGATGGTCCGAACTCCCCCAAGCTCCGAATATACGCCCGGATCCCGCCGCTGAGCCGATCATCTGCAACGCCGGTGCGACTCGTCCAGGCGCTCGGTGAGACCGGCCCTGTCGAGGTGTTCGAGGAGCGGCACGGCGACCCGGCGGCTCGTGTCCAGCGCGCGCCTGGCCTGGCTGACCGTGAACGGCTGCGGCAGCCGGCGCAGCAGCTCGGCCGCCCGCGCGTCGGCCCCCGGCAGCAGCACGATCCCGCCGCCCACCCGCAGCAGGCTCCCGGCCCGTACGGCCGCGGCCAGTTCGCGCGCGCCCAGCCCCAGCTCGGCCAGCCGGTCCGCCTCCGGCGCCCGGAAGGGCCGCGCCGCCAGCTCCCGGCGCAGCAGGTCCACCGCCCGGGCGACCGGCGCGGGCAGGCTCGCCGGCCCGGCCACCATCCGCCCCGCCACGACCCGGCCGGGCACGATCCGGCCGGCCGCGACGGTGAGCGGCGGCCGTACCAGGGCCGTGACCAGCCGCCGGTCGGGCAGGCCCAGCTCGTGGCGGGCCGCCTCGACCGGCATGCCGGGCTCCAGGGGGTGGGCGGCAGCGTGCCGACGCACCGCCTCCACCAGCCGCCCGCCCAGCTCCGCCCAGTATCCGGGGTCGGCGTACCAGTCCCCGCACACCGGCCGCCCCTCCACAGCACCGTCCTCCCCCGACGCTCTGCCCGCTCCGGCGCCTTCCCGGGCTTCGGCGGCTTCGGGAACTTCGGGGGCTCCACGGGTGGCACCGGCTTCTGGGGCTGCCGGGGCTCGTGGGGTGGCGCAGGTTTCGGGGACGTGGACGCCCATGGCGTACAGGTCGGGGGCGCGCAACAGGCGGTGGAGGCGCAGCGCGAACGCCGCGTCCGGCGCGGCGGGCTCCGGCAGGGCCGCCTCCAGCAGCGCCGCCCGTTCCCCGGCGGCGCCGCGGCGGCGCAGGCCCGGCGGGCGGACGTCGAGGACCCTCGCCCCGGCGAGCACCCGCACCTCGAACCGGTCCTGCCCGGGGTCACGCCCGGAAGCGCGGCCGGGAGCGTGCCCAGGGGCGCGGCCGGGGTCGCGCAGCAGCAGCACGTCGCCGAGGTGGAGCGGCACCGGGCGGGCCAGCCGCAACCGCACGACGCG
The DNA here is from genome assembly GCF_002850745.1 of Nonomuraea indica. GTDB lineage: Bacteria > Actinomycetota > Actinomycetes > Streptosporangiales > Streptosporangiaceae > Nonomuraea > Nonomuraea indica. The sequence continues at coordinate 362,688 of NZ_KZ559472.1, read as the reverse complement.
CCCGCCGAGCGGCCGCGCCTCGCCCACCACGGCCGCCGACCCCACGTGCACGGTCAGCCGCCGCGGCAGCACGGCGCCCTCCTCCCGCAGCGCCCCGACGGGGGAGACGCGCACGTCCACCACGTCCGTGTTCGTCCATCCGCCCGGCGTGACGAGCGCCTGGCCCCGGCCGGGCAGGTCGTGGCCGCGCAGGTTGACCGCCACCCGGGCGACCCCGGACACCGCCTCGCACGGCTCCTTCAGCGACTCCAGCGCCCTGATCCGCACCGGCTCCCCGTCGAGCAGCAACTCGTCGCCCACCGAGACCGTGCCGGCGGGCAGCGTGCCGGTCACCACCGTGCCGCTGCCGGTCACGCTGAACGCCCGGTCGATCCACAGCCGCACCGCCGCCGCCGGATCGGGCCGGGGCAGCCCGGCCACGAGCCGGTCCAACGCCCTCCGCAGGTCGCCCAGCCCCTGTCCGGTGCGCCCGCTCACGACGACCGCCTCCACCCCGCCCGCCCCGCCGCCCGCTCCGAGGTTCGCTACCGGGCCCGCTCCGAAACCGGTTTCGAGGCCCGTTCCGTAACCCGTTCCGAGCCCCGTTCCGAGCCCCGTTCCAGGCCCCGTTCCGAGGCCGGCCGCGGTCAGGCGGGCGCGGGCCTGCTCGACCGCCGGGGCCGGGTCGGCGAGGTCCGACCTCGTCACCGCCAGCAGGCAGTGCCGCACCCCGAGGGCCTCCAGGGCCACCAGGTGCTCCTCGGACTGCGGCATCCACCCCTCGTCGGCCGCCACCACGAACAGCACGGCCGGCACGGGCCCGACCCCCGCCAGCATCGTGCCGAGGAAGCGCTCGTGCCCCGGCACGTCCACGAACGCGAGCCGTTCCCCGGACGGCAGAGCGGTCCAGGCGTAGCCCAGCTCGATGGTCAGGCCGCGCCGCCGTTCCTCGGCCAGCCGGTCGGGCTCCATCCCGGTGAGCGCCCGTACCAGGGTGGACTTGCCGTGGTCGACGTGACCGGCGGTGGCCACGACGTGCATCAGCCCCGCACCCCCGCGGCCGACAGCACCGCGCCGACCACGTCGGCGTCGCGCTCGGGCGGGACCGTGCGCAGGTCGAGCAGCAGCCTGCCGCTCTCGATCCGGCCGACGACCGGCGGATCGCCGCCGCGCAGCGGGACGGCGAACCGGTCGGGCAGGCTCACGGCGGCGCTCGGCAGCGTCACGCCGGGCGCGCCGCCGCCGCCCACCGCGGCCTCGCTCGGCACCCCGCGCGCGTCCACCCCCGCCTCGGCCAGCCGGCCGGCCACGGCCGCGGCGCGCTCCACCAGCCCCGCCTGATCGGCGTGCAGCGCCTGCCTGACCGGCGGCACGGGACCGCGCAGCGTCGCCTCCAGCGCGGCGAGGGTGAGCTTGCCGACCCGCAGCGCGCGGGCGAGCGGATGCCGCCGGCAGCGTTCGACCAGGTCGCGGCGGCCGAGGAGCAGGCCGGCCTGCGGCCCGCCCAGCAGCTTGTCGCCGCTGGCCGTCACCAGGTCGGCCCCCGCCTCGATCATGGTGGTGGCGTCGGGCTCGGCGGGCAGCATCGGCTCGCGGGCGCACAGGCCCGAGCCGATGTCCACGACGACGGGCACGCCGAGCCCGGTCAGCTCGGGCACCGCGGCGGAGCCGGTGAACCCCTCGATCCGGAAGTTCGACGGGTGGACCTTGAGCACGAACCCCGTCTGGGGGCCCACCGCCTCCGCATAGTCGCGAGCGGAGGTGCGGTTGGTGGTGCCCACCTCGCGCAGCCGCGCCCCGGTGGAGGTGAGCAGGTCGGGAATGCGGAACCCGTCGCCGATCTCCACCAGCTCGCCCCGGCTGATCACGATCTCGCGCCCGGCGGCGAGCGCGGTGGCGACCAGGACGAGCGCGGCGGCGTTGTTGTTGACGACGTGCACGTCCTCCGCCGCGGGCACGGCACCGGCGAGCGCCTCCAGCGCGCCCCGGCCCCGCATCGCCCGGCGGCCCGTCACCAGGTCGAACTCGACGTCGGCCGGCCCGGAGGCCGCGGCCATCGCCTCGACGGCCGCCGCCGACAGCGGAGCCCGGCCGAGGTTGGTGTGGACGAGCACGCCCGTCGCGTTGACGACGGGGCGCAGGCTCGCCGCGTGCGCCGGCAGGGCCGCCACCGCCGCGTCGGCCACCTCCTCGGGGCCGATCTCGCCGCGCCGCGCCCGTTCCTGGGCCCGCGTCACCGCCTCCTTGACGACCGGCCGACCGAGCCGCCCGCCGGCCTCCACCAGGCGCGGGTCGGCGAGCACGGCGTCGGTGCGGGGCACCAGCCTGCGTCGGTCCATATCTTCGAACATAGGCGGAGACGGACGGGAATCACCGCCCTGGCGTCCGGCCGTGCACCCGGTGTGTCGCGGCGGGCGCCGCTTCCTCGGTCGGGGTCAGCGCGTCCCGCAGGCCTCCTCGCTGCTTCCGTGCTCGGCCGGCTCGGTGCTCACGTCGGTCCGCTCATGGTCAGGACGGGTACGGCGACTGCTGGTCCGGAGGCACGCCGCCGCCCTCGCCGCCACCCTTGTCGCCTTTGTCGGTTCCGTGTGGCCCGCCAGACGGCTTGGCACTGGGCGATTCGGGGATGACGTCCACTTCCTCGTCGCTCGTGCCGCCCTTGCCCGATCGCCGAATCTCCGGCTGCTGTGGCTCGGTCATATCGTTCTCCTCCGTGGTGAGCGGAACCCTCCCCGGGCACCCTCCCGACAAACGGACAAAGCTTGCGAAATTGCCCCAAAAAAAGGAGGGTGTCGCGGACGCCCGGTCATGCACGGTGATCGAGGACATCGAAGAGCGGCTCAGGACGGCGGCACCCGGAGCAGGGCTCAGGTCACCGGCGCCGGGCCGGGGGCGGCCGTCGTCCGGCGACGGGCACGGCGGAACGCACGGCGGTGGGCGCGGCCGGTGACGGCATACCACTGGGCGGCGACGACGGCGGCCAGCGCCAACTCCACCGCATCACCGCCGTAGTACATCAGCTGGGCGCCGGCCCGCAGATCCGGCGCGGCGAAGGCGGTGCCCGGCGGCGGCGTGGCGTACAGGGTCTTGGCGAGCACCGCATGCGCGGCCCCACCGACCAGGAGTGCGCCCGCGCGCCAGGGCAGGCTCCACCGCCGACGCACCGGCTCGACCTGGCAGACGGCGAAGGCGAACAGCGTCCCGGCGACCACCACGTGCATGTGCACGACGGCGTGCAGCCACCCGTGGTGACCGCTGGCCGCCAGCAGCGGCGTGCGATACAGCAGCCAGAGCCCTCCCATGTCCAGCACCACCGCCACGGCAGGGCTCACCATCCACCCGGCCGGGCGCGAATGAACCACCGCCAACACAGCGCGGCGCACCCGGCTCGGCCGCAGCACGCGCAGTGCCAGCCGCAGGGGCCGCCCGAGCACCAGCAGCACGGGAGCGACCATCCCGGCCAGCAGATGCCGGCTCATGTGCGAGGTGAACGGTCCGGCCGGCACCGGCAGGGTGAGAGCGACCGCCAGCAGTACGGCGCCCGTGATGAAGGATGCCTGCCACGTCCACGACCAGGCCGAGCCCCGGCGGCGCAACCGATGCGCGGCCATCAGGTAGACCGCGGCAGCAAGGACGACCAGGCAGAGGGCCGGCAGCTGCGCCGCCTCCGGCCCGGCCTGGTGAGCGTGTCCCGGCGTCACCGATGGATCTCCTCCTGATCCGTGTCCGGGCCGGCGTCCGGCCCCGTGCGCGTGCCCGGCTGCGCGCGCCGGCCGACGCGGCGAGCCCGGACGGCCAGCACCGTCCCGGCCGCCACCAGCACCAGCCCGGCGCCGTTCCAGGCCACGTCGTAGGGCAGCAGGTCCGGGACGCCGTAGCGGATCTGGTGCAGCCACAACACCTTGTGGTTGACCAGGCCGTCGAACAGCTGGAAACCGCCCAGCCCCAGCAGCAGGCCGGCCGAGGCGTGCGCCGCCGACAGCGCTCGGCGGCGGCGTAGATCAGCCCACATCACGAACCCCGCCACCAGGGCCAGCAGCTCGGCGGTGTGCAGCAACCCGTCCGACAGGAGGCCGATCGCCGGCGTGGAGCGGTCGAAGAAGTGATGCCAGCCCAGCACCTGGTGGAACACGATCTCGTCGACCGCCGCCATCGCCGCCGCCCCGACCAGTGCGGCGGCCGCCACTGACCGGCCACGCTCCCCTTCCCCCTGGGTTCGCGCCGATCGCCGCCCCTGGCTCATGATCGCAGTGTCCTCTCCGGCACGGGCCCGGTGCCCCGCGATGGCCCTACCCGTCGGGCCGGCGATCAGTCGGCGTTCGGGGCCGCGCGGACGGGCCGGTGTCCGCGGCAGTCACCACACGCACGCCGACCTGCAAGCGGCAGGACGGTCCGGCTCCAAGACCTGCTCCGTCCCCGATGCATCCGCACGCCGTCCGGGCGACGCCGGCAGCACCGGCCGGCATGGCCGGTGACCACCGCGCTCCATCAGCGTCTTGTACGCGCCGTGGGTGTGCCGAACGAGCCCGCGGGTAGGAGCGGCGTTCGGGTCATCCATGGGGGGAGGACTCATGGCGCGATCATCGAACCGGTCGTTCCGTACACCGGTCCAGGTCGCCGCGGCGGTGGTGGGGGCGGTGTTCCTCCTGGTCGGTGTGCTGGGCTTCGTCCCCGGGATCACCGCTGGTCAGGAGAGCATGCGGTTCGCCGGGCCCCACTCCGGCGCTCTGTTGATGGGCCTGTTCCAGGTGTCCGTTCTGCACAACATCGTTCACCTTCTCTTCGGTGCCGCCGGCGTGCTGGCGGCCCGCTCCTGGCGCGGGTCCCAGATCTACCTCGTGGCCGGAGGCGTCCTGTATCTCATGGTGTGGCTCTACGGCATGCTGATCGACCGCACGAGCTCGGTGAACTTCGTGCCGGTCAACGCGGCCGACAACTGGCTGCACCTGTTCCTCGGCCTCGGCATGATCGCGCTGGGTTACGTCCTGGCCGCCCGCCGTCCGAAGGAATCCCGACACTGAGCGCGGTCACCTCGCCCGCGGTCGTCAGGGGGACGGCGGGGCGGGCTCGGTGAGGCGGTTGCTGAAGCGGGCGAGCATGGTGGTCTGGAGCGTCTCGGGGAACAGCCTGGCGAGGGCCGGCGGGGTGCGCCAATTGGCGGGATTGCGCCTGGCCAGCCGGGAGACCAGGGAGATGTGCGGGTACCGGGCCTTCTCGTAGGAGCGCAGCCGTGCCGCCGGGTCGTCGCCGCCCTTGGCCAGCTCGCGTCCGAGCACCCACGCGTCCTCCAGGGTCTGGTTGGCGCCCTGCCCCAGGGTGGGCGGCATGGTGTGGGCGGCGTCGCCGATCAGGGTGATGCGACCCTCGCCCACCACCGGGCGGACCTTGTTCCAGTGGTGGCCGAAGAATTCGAGGTCGTCCTCGGTGGCGGCGGCGAGCACCTCGGGGACGGGGGACGCCCAGTGCCCGAACCGTCTCCTCAGCTCGGCCAGCGGCGCGGCGGGCCGCGGGTCGGCAGGCGACCAGCGCACGTCGAACCACCACTGCAGCAGCCCGCCGCCCGCCGGCATGAGGCCGCACGCGCCCTCCCGTCCCGAGATCATCAGGTGGCGGGCGGTGTCGGTGATGTCGATGTCGATCGGGCTGAGTCCCTGCCAGGTGCCGAACGTCGCCGGCTGGACGGTGTTCTCGCCCCACAGGTGCCGCCGGACGACCGAGTGGTGGCCGTCGGCCCCGATGAGCAGGTCGCCCGTGTCGGTCGAGCCGTCACTGAAGGTCGCCGTGACCCGGCCCCGGTCCTGGGTCACCGCCCGGCAGGTCGCGCCGTAGCGGACGAGGCCGTCGGGGAGCCCGTCGGCCAGGCGTTCCTGGAGGTCACGGCGGGCGATCGCCTTGGTGACGAAGCCGTAGCGGCCGGCCGCGTGGGCGATGTCCATGCTGGTGCGCAGCCGGCCGTCGGAGGTCAGCGCGTCGATGCGGTCGATGCGCGCTCCCACGCCGTCGAGGCTGACGCCGATGTCGGCCAGGACGGCGTTGCCGTTGCTCCAGACGAGCACCGCCTTGCCGCCCGTCCGGGGGCCGGGGGCCTGCTCGTGGACCCGCACGCGGTGGCCCGCGGCCAGCAGCACGCGCGCCACGGCGAGCCCGCCCACGCCGGCGCCGATGACGAGAACATCCATATCTCCTCCATATCGGAGTATCTTCACTTCGAAGATACTCCGTCGGGGAGTAGGTTGGGAAAGTGGCCCACATGCATCCCGGCGAGGCGGTCTTCCGCGAGTTCCTGATCTCGATCGTGCTGCACAACGAGGCGGTCGCCGACCGGCTCGGCCTGCAACCGGCGGACGTCGCCGCCACCATGCTGCTGGAGACGCGCGGGCCGCTCGCCGTGGGGGCGATCGCCGAGGAGCTCGGGCTGCCGTCGGCCTCCGCCACCCGGCTGATCGACCGGCTGGAGAAGGCGGGCTACGTGCGCCGGGTGCGGGGCGAACGCGACCGGCGCACGATCACCGTGGAGCTGGTCGAGGGCGGCCTGGACGACTACCACGCCGCCTGCGCGACCTCACGGCGGCACCTGGACGCTCTGGCCCTGCACTACGGGCCCGAACAGGCGCCGCTGCTGCTGGACATGTTCGCCCGCGTCACCGAGGCCCACCGCTCCGCCACCGCGGAACTCCGCCAGGCCACGCCCTGACCCCCCGCCTGCCCGCTCCGGTCCGCGGCGCGCGCCGGTCCGCGGCGCGCGCCGGTCGCCGGCCGAGCCGCGTCGGCGTCCCCGGTGTGCGGGCGGTCCGGCTAGGAGTCCTGGCGCTCACGGGCCGCGTCGAGGCGCCGGCGTTGGGGGACGACCGTGTACTTGGGGTCGGCGGCCGAGGCGCGGCCCGCTTCGAGGATGCCGAAGCGGGTGCACAGGGAGCCGGCGGTGAGCGCGAGGCCGGACAGCGCGGTCAGGGTGCGGCTGCGTCCGGCGACCACCGCCAGCAGCCCGCCGCCCGCCGTCAGGGCGCGGGCGGTGCGCATGAGCCGGCCCGCCCGCCCCGTCCGGTACGGCTCGCCGAGGAAGCCGAGCCGGCGTTCCATGGCCTCGCCCGCGACCGTCTCCATGGCGGCTCCGAGCACGGCCACGGCCCGCGCGGGGCCGGCGTGGGCCCGGGGGGTGCCGAGCATCGAGACCGCCCCGGCGGCGGCCATCGCGCTGCCCGCGAACAGGAACGGCAGCTCCCGGTACGCCTCGTGCCAGGCGGGCACGGCGGTGTCGGCGACGAGTACGGCGGTGTAGGTGGCGGTCAGCGGCCCGGTCACGCCGCTGGCCAGCAGCGCCGCGTCACCGAGGGGCCGCAGGACGCCGGCGAGCGGGCCGTCCGGGCCACCGGTCCGGACGCCCGGGAGCACATCCGGCAGGCCGCCGGGCGAGGCGCCGTCCAGTGGACCGACCAGCGCCGCGGCCGACAGGCCGCCCTGCGCGGCGAGGATCCATGAGCCGACGCTCATCGGGGAGGTGGGCTTGAAGATCCGCAGCATGTTGAGGAACCGTTCGGGCCTGCCCAGTTCGGCGGCGAGCAGGGCGGCTCCGAAGGCCGCCCCCGCGGCGGCGGCGACGCGGGCGGTGCCGGCCAGGCGGTCGCGGCCGGTCAGCCGGGCCATGACGGCCATCATGGACGAGACTCCGGACATCCCGCCCAGATAGAGATATGTCGGCATGTGGGGCTCGTGCCAGATGGGCGGCTTGATCACCGGACGGCCGTAGTAGGACCGGAACTCCGCCTCCGGCACCACGGCCCGCTCCCGCGTCACCGCCCGCCTCCCCCACGCGAGCCGAGCACACCGTGCGAGCCCGGCAGGCCGCGGGAGCCGCCCCACCGGCCCCGTCCACGCGAGCCGCCCCACCCGCGCGGGCCCAGGAACGCCAGCGCCACGGCCCCCGCCGCCGACACGGCCGCCGCGCCCGCCCAGCGCCACAGGGCCGGCAGGTCCCGGGTGGTCACCACCGGGTCCGGCGGCAGGCCGTACACCTCGGGCTCGTCCAGCAGCAGGAAGAACGCCCCCGCTCCCCCGACCCCGTCCGAAGGGCTCTCGCCGTACAGGCGGGCCTCCTCGCGCCCGTCGGCCCGCAGCCGGGCCACCCGCTCCTCGGCCCGGCTGCGCAGCTCGTCGAGCGGCCCGAACTGGATCGAGTCGGTCGGGCACGCCTTGGCGCAGGCCGGTTCTAGCCCGCCGCGCTGCCGGTCGTAGCACATCGTGCACTTCCAGGCCCGCCCGTCCTCCTCCCGCCGGTCGATCACCCCGAACGGGCAGGCGGGCACGCAGTAGCCGCACCCGTTGCAGATGTCGGACTGCACCACCACCGTGTCGAACTCGGTCCTGAACAGCGCCCCCGTCGGGCAGACGTCCAGGCAGGCGGCGTGCGTGCAGTGCTTGCACACGTCGGAGGACATCAGCCAGCGCTCGACGCCGTCGTCGCCGTCGGGCGCCGGCCGCGCCTGCTCGATGAACGCGACGTGCCGCCAGGTGCTCGCCCCCAGCATGCCGGTGTTGTCGTAGGAGGTGGCCTCGAAGACGAAGCCGTCGTCGGGGAGCTGGTTCCACTCCTTGCAGGCCACCTCGCACGCCTTGCACCCGATGCAGACGCTCGTGTCGGTGAAGAACCCCATCCGCTCAGCCATGGCGGTACATCTCCAGCAGGTCGAGCGCCGCCCGTCCCCTCGGCCGCCGCCCCGGCCGCACGTCACAGGTCATGGCCTTGCCCTCCTGGATGTAGACGTTCGGATCGAGGACGAGCGGCAGCAGGTCGTTGGCCACGTCGCCGGTGACCAGGCCGTCTCCGCCCCAGCCCCAGTGGTACGGCAGGCCCACCTGGTGGACGACCCTGCCCTCGACGCGCAGCGGCCGCATCCGCCCGGTCACCAGCACCCGGGCCTCCACGACGGCGCGGCTGGTCACGATCGTCGCCCAGTCGCCGTTGGTCAGCCCGAGGTGCCCGGCGAGCTGCGGCGACACCTCGCAGAACAGCTCCGGCTGCAGCTCGGCGAGGTAGGCGAGCGGACGGCTCATCGCGCCCGCCGTGTGGTGCTCGGTCAGCCGGTACGTCGTCAGCACGTACGGGAAGCGTCCCCCCGGCGCGTTGTACGGGCTCTCGGGGCGGTGGTAGGTCCGGCGGGCCGGGTTGGCCTGCTGGGCGTACAGGGGGTTGGTGACCGGAGACTCGTGCGGCTCGTAGTGGGCGGGCAGCGGGCCGTCGGCGAGGCCGGCCGGCACGTACAGCCAGCCCTTGCCGTCGGACTGCATGATGAACGGGTCGGTCCCGGCGAGCGCGGCCTCGGCGCGGGCGCCCTCGGGCGGCACGTGGTCCGGCGGCTTGCGGAGCTCGCAGTCGGGCACGTCGTGCCCGGTCCACTCGCCGCGCTCGGCGTCCCACCACACGTACGCCTTGCGCTCGCTCCACGGGCGGCCCTCCGGGTCGGCGGAGGCCCGGTTGTAGAGGATGCGCCGGTTGGCCGGCCACGCCCAGCCCCATTCGGGGGCCACGGGGCTCTGCTCCCGGCCCGGGCGGCGGCGGGCGGCCTGGTTGACCTCGTCGGCGTACACGCCGCAGTAGATCCAGCAGCCGCACGCCGTGGACCCGTCGGGGCGGAGCTGGGTGGACGACGACAGAGCCCGTCCGTCGGGGCCGACCCCGTTGATCTCGCGCAGCACGGCCTCGGCGGAGGGCTCCCGGTGCGGGCCGTGCTCCGGGTAGTCCCAGGTCAGCTCGCGTACCGGCCGGTCGATCTCGTCGTCGGTCATCCGCTGCCTGACGAGCTTGCCGAGGCGGTGGTAGAACCACAGCTCGCTGCGGCAGTCGCCGGGCGGGTCGAGCGCCTTCTCCCGCCACTGGAGCAGCCGCTGGGTGTTGGTGAACGTGCCCTCCTTCTCCACGTGACTGGCGGCGGGCAGGAAGAACACCTCGGTGCCGATCTCCTCGGTGCGCAGCTCACCGGTCTCCAGCTCGGGGCCGTCCAGCCAGAACGTGGCCGTCTCCACCAGGGTCAGGTCACGGACGACGAGCCAGTCGAGGTTGGCCAGGCCGAGGCGCTGCGCCCGGCCGCCGGAGGAACCGACGGCGGGGTTCTCGCCGATCACGAAGTAGCCCTTCACGGTGCCGTCGATCTGGCCCATCACGGTGGTGTAGTGGCCGTGGTCACCGGTCAGGCGCGGCAGGTGGCCGAAGCAGAAGTCGTTCGCCTCCGTCGCGGCGTCGCCCCACCACGCCTTGAGCAGGCTCACCAGGTAGGAGCGCCGGTTGCCCCAGAAGCCCGTCGCGCCGCCCTCCAGCTCCAGGTACTGGTCCAGGCCCTCGTGCCGCTCGGCGTGCGGCATGTCCAGGTAGCCCGGCAGGATGTTGAACAGCGTCGGGATGTCGGTCGAGCCCTGGATGCTGGCGTGGCCGCGCAGGGCGAGGATGCCGCCGCCGGGGCGGCCCATGTTGCCGAGGAGGAGCTGCAGGATCGAGGCCGAGCGGATGTACTGCGCGCCGACGGTGTGCTGGGTCCAGCCGACCGAGTAGACCCAGGCGGTGGTCCGCTCGCGGCCGGAGTTGGCGGTGACGGCCTCGGCCAGCTCGGCGAAGCCGTCGCGCGGGATGCCGCACAGCCGCTCGACCAGCTCCGGGGTGTAGCGGGCGAAGTGCCGCTTGAGTATCTGGTAGACGCAGCGCGGGTGGGTGAGCGTCGGGTCGGTGCGCGGGTTGGGGTGGGCGGCGGGCCCGCCCGCGCCGTAGGCGTGCGCGCCGGCCGCCTCGGCGTGCAGGGGCCCGCCCTCCGCCCGCTCCGCCGGCGGCTGCTCGCCGGTCGACTCGTACGCCCAGCTCCTCGGGTCGTACGTGGCCGTCTCGGGGTCCCAGCCGGAGAACAGGCCGTCGAGGTCCTCGGTGTCGCGGAAGTCCTCGGACACGATCGTGGCGGCGTTCGTGTAGGCCAGCACGTACTCGCGGAACTCCAGCCCGTTCGTCAGCACGTGGTTGATCAGCGCGCCGAGCAGCACGATGTCGCTGCCCGCGCGGATCGGCAGGTGCCGGTCGGCCAGGGCGCTGGTGCGGGTGAAGCGCGGGTCCACGTGGAAGACCCGGGCCCCGCGCTCCTTCGCCTCCACGACCCACTGGAAGCCCACGGGGTGGCATTCGGCCATGTTGGAGCCCTGGATGACGATGCAGTCCGCGCCTGCCAGGTCCTGCTGGAAGGTGGTCGCGCCGCCACGCCCGAAGCTGGTCCCCAGACCGGGGACGGTGGAGGAGTGTCAAACACGCGCCTGGTTCTCGACCTGGATCGCGCCGAGGGCTGTGTAGAGCTTCTTCATCAGGTAGTTCTCTTCGTCGTCGAGCGTCGCCCCGCCCAGGCTGGCGATGCCCAGCGTGCGGCGCACGACCCTGCCCTCGTGGGTCTGCTCCCAGGTCTCCCGCCGGGTGCGCACCACCCGGTCGGCGATCATCTCCATCGCGGTGTCCAGGTCGAGCCGCTCCCAGGTGGTGCCGTACGGCCTGCGGTGGAGCACCTCGGTGCGGCGGCCCGGATGGGTGACGAGCTGCTTGCTGGCCGCCCCCTTCGGGCACAGCCTCCCCCGGGAGATCGGCGAGTCGGGGTCGCCCTCGATCTGGGTGACCCTGCCGTCCTGGACGTAGACGAGCTGGCCGCAGCCGACCGCGCAGTAGGGGCACACCGAGCGGGCCACCGTCGTGGCGTCCTCGGTGCGGGGGCGCAGCGCGTCGGTGCGGGCCGACCGCGCGGCGTCGCTCCTGCCGTCCTCGCCCCTGAGCTGGCGGATCACCGGCCAGCGAGCAAGCCATCCCCTTCCTGGCACATCGCGAGTTCTGCCCGCTTTCATCCGGTCTATGCGGACACTCCACGCGGGCGGTCCGTACGGGCGGCGGTCTACGCGGGATCCCGGGAGTCCACCACGAGCGCGACGGCCAGACCGGTGACGGCCAGGGCGAGCGCGGGCACGACCGCCGGCCGGGGGGAGGCGACCAGCAGCGGCACCGCCTCGCTCACCATGCCGCCCCAGTCGGTCTCGGGCGGCGGCAGCCCGAGACCGAGGAAGCTCAGCGAGGTGACGGCGACCAGCGTGCGGGCGAGGTCGGCGGTGGCGACCGTGAGCACCGGTCCGGCGATGTGCGGCAGGACCGTCCGGCGCAGCAGGTACAGCGGTGACGCCCCCATGGCCCGCGCGGCGAGCACGTACCCCGACGCGGCCACCCGGCGGGTGGCGGTGTGGGCGACGAGCGCGCAGCTCACCCAGCCGAACGGCACCAGCGCGGCCAGCACCGCGCCCGGCCCCGGCGGCAGCACGCCCGCCAGCGCCAGCGCCGGCGTGAGCCCCGGCAGTGCGAGCGCCACGGTCGCGGCGAACCTCAGCAGCCGGTCGGACGGTCCCGCGGCCAGCCCGGCGGCCGCGCCGAGGACCGTGCCGAGCGCCGTGGTGATCCCGGTGACGGCGAGCGCGAACAGCAGCGAGGTCCGCCCCGCCACGGCGGTCCTCGTCAGCAGGTCGCGGCCGAGCTGGTCGGTGCCGAGCCAGTGCCGCCCGCCGGGCGGCAGCAGGGCGCGCGCCGGGTCGGGCAGGTGCGGATCGTACGGCGACAGCAGGGGCGTGAGCCCGCAGCACGCCACCACGAGGGCGAGCAGGACGAGACCCGCGCGGCCCCTCACCGGCGGCGCACCCGAGGGTCGGCCGCCGTCAGGCAGAGGTCGGCCAGCGCCAGCAGCAGCACGGTGGCGAGCCCGGTGAGCAGCACGTACGCCTGGACCACGGGCAGGTCCCGCTGCCTGATCGCCGAGACCGCGAGCTGCCCGATGCCGGGCCAGGCGAACAGCGTCTCCACCACCACGGCCCCGGCCGCGAGGTCGGCCAGCACCACGCCCGTCGCGGCGATGGCGTTCGGCGCGGCCAGCCGGAGCGCGTGCACCACGACGGCGCGCCGGGCGGGCAGCCCCTTGGCGGCGGCCAACTTGACGAACGGCTGCCCGACCGCCTGCGCGAGGTCCGCCCGCAGCAGCCGCAGCAGCGTCGCCGCGCCCGCCAGGCCGAGGGTCAGCGCGGGCAGCACCACGGCCTCCGGCGCCCCGTCGCCGCCGGTGGGCAGCGCGCGCAGCCCGACCGCGACCACGCTGATCAGCAGGATCCCCACGATGTACGGCGGGACGCCGGCGACCGCCACCGTCACGACCGCGACCACCCGGCCGACCGCGCCGCGCGGCCGGAGCGCGGCCCACAGCGACACCGTCAGGGCGAGCCCGACCGCGACGAGCGCGGCCGCGCCCGCCAGCCGCAGCGTCGCGGGGACCCGCGCCATGATCTCGGCGCCCACCGGCGACCGGTCGGCGTAGGAGCGGCCGAGGTCACCGCGGACCACGTCGAGCAGCCACCCGGCGTACTGCGCGGGCAGCGGCCGGTCGAGGCCAAGCTCGGCGCGTAAGGCGGCGACGGCGGCCGGCGTCGGCTGCAGCCCGCCGCGGCGCAGGATCTCCTCGGCCGGATCTCCGGGCGTCAGCGCGGCGAGCGAGAAGACCAGCACCGACAGCGCCAGCAGGACGAGCACCGTCTCCGCCGCGCGGCGCAGCAGCCACCTCACCGCAACGGCGTCAGCTTGGCCAGATCCACGATGTACGCCACGTTCTGTTCCACACCGCCGATCCTGTCACTCGTCACGATGGGATTGTCCTGGTACGCGAGCGGGATCATCGGCCGGTCGGCCGCGAGCAGCCGCTGGACGCGGTGGTACAGCTCCCGTCTCCGGACCGGGTCCGCCTCCGCCGCCGCCCGGTCCACCAGCGTGTCGAACTCCTCGCTGCGGTAGCCGAGCCTGCGCTCGGTGTTCCAGGCCGCGTCCGACCGCAGGAAGCGGCGCAGCAGGTAGTCGGGGTCGCCGTTGGGCACGCTGTACGCGCTGAGGAAGAGGTCGTAGTCGCCCGCCTCCATGACGGCTTTGGTGGCCTCGGCCACCCTCACCTTCGCGGGCAGCCCGACGCGTGCGAAGGCGGCGCGGAGCACCTCCGCGATGTCGGTGTAGGGGAACTGCCCGGTCTCGCCCGACGAGACGAGGATGGTGACCGGCTCGGCGGGCCGCCCCGCCGCCTCGACCAGCGCCCTCGCCCGGGCGGGGTCGTGCGCCGGGGCGACGGAGGGCTCGGCCAGGTCGCCGAAGACGGGCGACAGGAAACCGGCGCCCGGCCGGGCCGTGCCCGCGAGCAGCGTGCCGGCGATCGTCCGCCGGTCGACGGCGAGATCCACGGCCTCGCGCAGGCGGGGATCGGCGAAGGGCTTCCGCGAGGCGTTGAAGGTGAGGTAGTGCGTCAGCACCGAGGGCGTCCGCACGACCGTGTGACCGCCGCCGCCGACGGCCGCCACCTGCCCGGGCAGCAGCGCGCCCTTGTCGATCAGCCCGTCGACCTCGCCCGCCCGCAGCGCGGCCACCCGGGCGTTGGCGTCGGGGATCACCTTGACGACGACCTTCTTGTACGCCGGCGCGGCGCCGTGGAAGTGGGGGTTGGCGGCCAGCTCGGCCCGCTGCCCCTTGACCCAGCCGGTCAGGACGTACGGCCCGGTGCCGACGGGGCCGCCCGCGAAGTCACCCGCCGGGGTGAACGCCCGGGGCGACTGCACCATGCTGAAGAACCCGGCCAGCCGCCCCGGCAGGTCGGCCACCGGCCGCTCCAGCTCGAACGTCACCTTCCCGCCCTCGGCCCGCACGTCGGAGAGCCGGCCGTACGCCAGCTCCATGCCGGCGTCGAGGCTGAAGAACGGGGACTGCCGGGGTGCGAGCCGCAGCAGCCGCCGGACATTGGCGACCACGGCCTCGGCGGTGAGCGGCGTGCCGTCGCTGAACCTCACCCCCTCGCGCAGCGTGAACGTCCAGCGCCGGCCCCCGTCGGCGCCGGTCCACGAGGTGGCGAGGGCGGGGACGGGGCGCAGCCGCTGGTCCACGGTCACCAGGGGCTCCCACACGCGCAGGGTCTGGTGGGTGTAGTAGGGGTCCTGCGGGCCGGCGACGAGGTCGCGGGGAGCGGCGAGAGTGAGCACACCGTCGTCCGGTCCGGCCGGGGCGGGGCCGCCGCAGGCCGCCATGGCCAGCCCTGCCAGCGCCACCGCCGCCGTGATCATCGCTCGTCCCCGCACCCTCGTCTCCCTCCGGCCGTACGACGCCCCGGCAAACGATAACGGTTTTCATGCTGACCGGAAAGCAGGAAATCTCTGGACATCTGGGTATTCGTGGTGCCGCCCACCCGCCCGCCGCGGCGCATGGTGCGCGCGCGGCGCCACCCGGCGAGAACCGGGCTCGGACTTCCCCGAAGACCTTCCGTGCCTGCGGCCGGCGTCGCCGCCCGGCCGCATGGCGGCGGGTGCGGTCAGGCGGCGTCGAGCGCTTCGGTGATCTTGCGGGCCATCTCGGCCATGGTGGGGCCGGGCTCGCCCTGGTGGGTCCGGGCGGCCGCCTCGACGGCGACGACGACGGTGCCGCGGAAGTTGTCGGCCTCGGCCGGGTCCTGCTGCTTGAGCAGGCTCATGGCCGCGGTCAGGGCCGGCAGCACCTGGTCGGCCAGTTCGGCCACGGTCCTGCCGTACTTCACGCCCTTGGGCGCCTTGGCGAGGACGTGCCCCACCAGGCCGGTCGCCGAGGTGAGGGCGACGGAGCCCTCGACGCCGACCTTGTGGGCCGAGCCGGCGGCGCCGGCGGCGGACATCAGCGAGACGGCGCCCCACCCGGCGAGCCGCAACGTCAGCTTGTCCTGCTCGGAAAGGGTGACGGACATGGTTTCTGCTCCTTCGAGTCTGTGGTGGATCAGGGGACGGACGGGGGCGGGTTCGGTGTCAGTCGTCGAGGGCCTGGTAGAGGGTGGTCCAGAAGTCGCTCATCAGGTGCGCCGGGTTCGGGACGGAGTATCCGACCTGGGTGAGCAGGATGCCGGTGAGCTGGTTGGCCGGGTCGGCGTAGGCCGAGGTGCCGCTGCCGCCGTCCCAGCCGAACTGGCCGACGGGGGCGTAGTCGCCGCGGTAGGTGCGCACCGCCATGCCCAGGCCCCAGCCGCCCTGCTGGCCCTGGCCGAAGGAGAGATGGACGTTGGCGGTGGCCAGGGCGGTGCGGGCGGCGTTCTGCTCGGCCGTGAGCCGGTTGGTGGTCATCAGTTCCACGGCGGACCGGGACAGGATCCGCCTGCCGTTGTGCAGCCCGCCGTTGAGCAGCATCCGGAAGTAGGCGTGATAGTCGTCGGCGGTGGAGACCAGCCCGCCGCCGCCGCCCTGGAACGCCGGAGGGCTGCTCCAGCGGCCGCCCTTGGCCTCGTCCCAGACGAGGAACTCGCCGGTCTGAGGGTCGGGGGCGTACAGGTCCGGCAGCCGGTCGATCCGGTCGGCGGGCACGTGGAAACCGGTGTCGGTCATGCCCAGCGGCTCGAAGACGCGCTCGTGCAGGAAGTCCTCGAACGACCGGCCGGTGACCCGGGCCACCAGCACGCCGACGAGGTCGCTGCTGATCTGGTACTGCCAGTGCTCGCCGGGCTGGTGCATCAGCGGCAGCTCGCCCAGGCGGCGCATCCACTCGTCCGGCTCGGGCACCTCCACCGGCAGGTTCGGCGTCAGCCCCCGCTCGAAGATCGCGTTCAGGATCGGGGTGCCGAGCGCCGTCATGTCCATGCCGAGCCCGAAGGTCGAGGTCAGCACGTCCCGGACGGTGATCGGCCGGCGCGCCGGCACGGTGTCGTCCAGCGGGGCGTCGATCCGCCTGAGCACCTGACGGCCGGCCAGCTCGGGCAGCCACGGATCCACCACGTCGTCCAGCCGCAGCCGGCACTCGTCCAGCAGCACCATCGCCGCCGCGATCGACACCGGCTTGGAGGTGGAGGCCATCCGGAAGATGGTGTCCCGGCGCATCGGCGCGCCACCGTCATGACGCATCGTCCCGAGCGTCTCGACGTGCGTCTGACCGCCCCGGCTGACCAGGGCGACCAGCCCCGGGATCTTCCCCGACTCGACGTGCCGGGCCAGCACCTCACGCAGCCGGCGCAGCCCCGTCACGGAGAAGCCGTTGTTCCTCGTCATCATGAAACTCCTCACAACCGTGTCGACCTGGCGGGACCCGCTCCGGTCCCGCGCTCACGGCATCAACCATCGCCGCCCGCTCTGATACCGGACCGTCGCCGCCCTGACGCGGCCGCTGACACGCGGCGGTAGGCAGGCAGGGGGTGGCCTGGGCCCCGCCCCGCCTGCGTCGCCGCCGGGTCGGGAACCAGGTGACGGCCGAGGAGCAGGCGACCGCCGAGGAGCAGGCGACGACCCCGGAGGACGTGGCGCGGCTCCTTGGGTGAGGTGGTCATCGGCTACACCCGCCGCTGGACGTGCAGGAGGTATTCCTTGCGGTCGAGCGGGTTGTGGTCCGTCCGCGGCCGGCCGGGCGGCGTGCCGCGCACCGGCTCGTAGTGGTCGAAGGAGCTCTCCAGGATGCCCTCGCCGCTGGTGAGCGACGGCAGTCGCTGCTCCAGCCCGTGCACCCGCGCCGCCGGGATCAGCCCCTCGACGGCCGACGGCTCCACCCGGTCCGGCACGGCGCCGAGCCGGGTCAGGGCCGGCAGCACGGTCCCGATCAGCTCCGCCGGCACCTCCAGGCGGAAGCGGTGCATGGGCTCGCACACGACGGTGCCGGCCCGCCGCAGCGCCTCCACCAGCACCAGGGGCGTCAGGGCGCGGAAGTCGGCGCCGGTGCTCGACATGCTCTTGTCGAACGTGGCGTGCGCGTGGCTCTGCCGCGGCGCGTACCCGGTGTGCGTGAGCGTGACCACGCAGTCGACGACCTCCCAGCCGTGCAGGCCCTGGCGCAGGGTCTCGCGCACGGTGTCCTCGACCACCTTCATGAACGCGTACGGCATGGACCCCAGCTCGGCCTCCAGCCGGTAGGCGACGCCGGACCCGGCCGGGGCCGGCTCGACGCGCAGGCCGACGGTCGCGAGGAACGGGTTGGGCTCCTGGTACATCACCTCCACGGCCGCGCCAGTGCCCGCGGGACGCTCGACGCAGATGGTGGTGGTCTCGCGGAAGGTGACGTCCAGCCCGAACTCCTCGGCCAGGGTCGCCTGGATGACCTCCTTCTGCACCTCGCCGTAGAGCGAGACGGAGATCTCCTGCCGCACGTCGTCCTGGCGCAGGTCGATCAGCGGGTCCTGCTCGGCGAGCCGGCCGAGCGCCGCGTGCAGCGCGGGCCGGTCGGCCCGCCGGCGCGGCTCCACGACGGTCTCCAGGCTGGGCGGGGCGAAGTGACGGCCGGGCCCCGGCGGCGGTTCGCCGACGCTGTCGCCGATCCGGACCTCGCCGAGGCCCCACAGCCGGCCGATCCGCCCCGCGCCGACCGCGTCACGGCGCACGTCCGAGCCCTGCTCGAACACGCTGATCCCGGTCACCCGGGCCGAGCGGGCCTGCCCGGGACCGAAGCGCACCGTGTCGCGGGTGCGGACGGTGCCGGAGAACATCCGGACGTAGGCGATCTTGTCGCCGGCCGGGCCGCGTTCGACCTTGAACACGGTGCCGGAGACGGGGCCGTCGGCGTCGCCCCCGGCGGTGGGCAGCAGCTCCGTCAGCCCGGCGGTGAGCGCGTCCACGCCGGCCCCGGTGATGGCGGAGCCGAAGAACACCGGGTGGGCCAGCGCCCGCCGCGTCTGCTCCGCCAGCCCGTCGCGCAGCCGGCCGTACGGGACCCGCGTGTCATGGACGTACGCGGTCAGGAAGGCGTCGTCGTGCTCGGCGAGCACCTCCGCGACCCGTCCGGTGAAGCCCGGATCGTCCGGCCCGTACGGGACGAAGGCGGCCTGGCGGGTCCCGAGGTCGCGGGCGGCGCCCATGGCGACGACGGAGGGGGTCAGCCGTTCGGCCATCGTCTTCAGCACGGCGTCGTCCCGCGCCCCGGCACGGTCGATCTTGTTGACGAAGACGAGGGTGGGAATGCGCAGCCGGCGCAGCGTGCGCATCAGCACGCGGGTCTGCGGCTGCACGCCCTCGACGGCCGAGACGACGAGCACGGCGCCGTCGAGCACGCCGAGCGCCCGTTCGACCTCGGCGATGAAGTCGGGGTGACCGGGCGTGTCGATGAGGTTGACGGTGACGCCGCCGACGGCGAACGAGACGACGGCGGACTTGATCGTGATGCCGCGCTCGCGCTCCAGCGCGAGGGAGTCGGTCCGGGTGCTGCCGTCGTCGACGCTGCCGATCTCGTCGATGACACCGGCGGCGAACAGCAGCCGCTCGGTCAGGCTGGTCTTACCGGCGTCTACATGCGCCAGGATCCCCAGGTTGAGCGTACGCACGAAGCGTCATGTCCTTCGGATAGACGGAGATTACGAGCTGGGACATGACGGGAGACCTCATTCTCGTTACCTCCTCGATCCGTGGGACGTCACCGCGAGTAGAACAGACACTCCGCGGCGCGATCAACCGGTTTTCCGGCGTGGCGGGAAGATGGACCGGTCAACGCAAGGCACGACAGCGCGAAGCGAGGCCCGCATGCCGACCGTCCTCATCCTGAACGGCCCCAACCTCAACCTCCTCGGCACCCGCAGGCCCGAGGTCTACGGTTCGGCCACGCTGGCGGACGTGGAGGCGCTGTGCCGCGAGGAGGCCGAGCGGCTGGGCCTTGAGGCCGTGTGCCGGCAGTCCAACCACGAGGGGCAGCTCGTCGACTGGATCCATGAGGCCGGCGTCGAGCACAGGGCCGGCCGGTGCGTGGGCGTGGTGTTCAACGCCGGGGCCTACACGCACACCTCGGTCGCGCTGCACGACGCGATCGAGGGCGCGGAGGTGCCGGTGGTCGAGGTGCACATCTCGAACGTGCACCGGCGAGAGGAGTTCCGGCACCACTCCTACCTCTCGCCGGTGGCGCGCGGCATCGTCGTCGGGTTCGGCGTGTACGGCTACGTCCTCGCCATCCACGGCCTGCACCAGGCGACACGCTCCTGAGCCCGCCTCATCCGGGCAGCCGCCAGCCGGCCGTCCACAGGCGGCTCCCCGCGCGGCGGTCGAGGCGGCGCAGGAACGACAGCACACCGGCGGCCCCGGTGCTCCAGGTGTGGCCGGCCTTGTCGAGGTCGTTGCCGGGGAAGACCGGCCGCGACGGCTCACCGCCGGCCCGGACGAGCATCAGCTCGGCGATCTCCTCGGCGCCGCGCCAGTAGCCGTCGTCGCCGGTGAGCATCGCGAGGTCGATGAGAGCCTCGCCGATGCCCGCCAGCCCGCAGCACTGGGAGACCACCCACGCCTGCGGGGCGACGGTCAGGCACGCCCGTGCCCCCCGCTCGGCCAGCCGCAGGTAGCCGTCGTCGCCGTACGCGCCGGCCGCGTGCGCCAGCGCGCCCGTGATGCCCGACATGCCCTGGCACCAGGACGCCCCCATCGGGCGGGCGTCCGGACCGTTCAGCTCTTCCACCAGGGCCTCGGCCCGTACGGCGAGCGCAGCGAACCGTTCCCTGGCCGCCTCCCCGGCCGCCCGGTCGCCGGTGGCCTCGTGGTAGGAGAGCAGGAAGTCGGCGCAGCCCGCCTCGCCGTGGGCGTAGGCCGTCTCCACGGACACGCCGGAGCCCGGCGGCGGGGGTGTCTTGTCGTCCGTGTCGTCCGCGTCCTTGACGTCGCCGGCGACGAGCAGCCGGGCGCACTCGGCGGCGACCGCGAGGTGCCGGGCGCTCGCGGCGGGCTCGACGGCGGCCAGCGCCAGATGGCCCGAGCCGATCCCGGCGACGCCGTGCGCCTGGTCGGCGCGCTGCGGACCGTCGAGGGTGACCGGCGCCGGCTCGGTCAGCTCGGGCACGGTGGTCAGGCGGGCGGCGGTCAGGAACAGCGCCGTGCCGGTCCGGCCGAAGTACAGCGAGGGCGGCAGCTTGGCGGGCGGCGTCACCCGGACCGTCCAGCGGGCCAGGTCACCGGCCACGGTCTTGGCCTCCGGGTGGTGCAGCAGTTCCATCCCGACGCCGGCGCAGCCGCCGTAGACGTTGGTGACCGGCGGGCTCGCCCGTCGGACGTCCTCGGGCGCGGCCATCAGCCGCTCGGCGAAGGCGACGCACTCGCGCACGGTGTGGTCGAGCGCCCGCGACAGCAGGTCGCCGGTGAGCTTCGGCGTCGCGGGAAGCGCCCACCGGCGACGGCGTGCCCCGCCGCGCCCGCCCTCGGCGGGGACGGTCCCGTGAGTGGCGCCGCCCTCGACGGGGACGGCCTCGTGAGTGGCGCGGATCTCGGCGGGGACGGTTCCGTACGTGGCGCGGATCTCGGCGGCGGCCTCGGCGCGCTCGTCGGGGTCCAGGCTCAGCAGGCCCGACAGCAGGCCGGGCACGCCCGTGGCACCGCTGGGGAACATCCGGGCCAGGCACATCAGCGTGCGCTCGACGTTGCGGGCCGGATCGGGGTCGATCATGACCGGGTTCATCCCGGTGGCCGCGAAGAACAGGGTGGCGCCGAGCGAGAAGTAGTCGTCGGCGGGCACGGACTCGCGGCCGGTCTGCTGGCCGGGGACGCTGTAGCCGTAGCTCCAGCCGGGCAGCTGCAGGCCGTCGTACCTGCTGTTGCCGAAGTCGATGAGCGTGCACCGGCCGTCGTCGCCGAGGACGACGTTCTTCGGCGAGAGGTCTCTGACGACGACGCCACGCCCGTGCACCGCGTCCAGCACCTCCAGCAGCCGGGCGGCCAGCGCGCCGAGGTCGCGTCCGGTGCCGGGTTCCTCGGTGAACAGGCCGTTCTCCGCGACGTCCCGGTTGAGGTCGCGGCTGCCCGCGTCGGTCATGACGAGGAACTCGTCGTCACCGTGCCGGAAGTGGTCGATCGGCTCGGGCACGCCCGTCACGCCCCGCAGCGCCTGGAGGATGCGCAGCTCGTTGCGGAGGTACATCCGCAGGTCCCAGCCCTCGGCGTTCTCCCCGACGTAGGCGCGGGCCTCCTTGACGACGACCCGCCTGCCGGCGGCGTCGGTGGCGCGGTAGACGTTGCCGCGCGGGCCCCGGACGACTCCGGAGGTCACGCGGTAGCGGCCGCCGACGATCCGGCCGCCGCCGGTCCCGCCCTCCTCCTCCTGCTGTCGCCGCTCCGGCTGTCGCCGCTCCGGGGAGGCGTCGGTGCCGGGGCGGAACGGGTCGGTGGCCCAGGGCGGGCAGGTGAACTCGGGCCCGGCCGCGCCCGCCAGTTGCTCGCCGTCCGGTCCGATCACGATCAGCTCGAAGTCGCCGTTCTCGTCCACCCGGTACTGCGGGGCGAAGGGGGCGTACCGGTAGTAGACCGGCGCGTCAGGCCGTACCCGCCGGTCGCTGACGACACGCGGCGCGGACAGTCCCGACAGGGCGTCGGCGAGGGCGTGTCCCAGCTCCACCACGGCGTCCTGCTCCGGGTAGACGGTCATGGCCTTGCCCACGGCCGCGGCGTCGACGTCGCCGGTGTTGAGCTCCATGAGCGTCTCGGCCGACCGGGCCACCTTGAACGCGCACCCGGCCTCGGCCAGGATCGGCAGTGCCCGGTCAAGGGTGTCGGCGAGAGTGCCGGGACGTGCTGAAATGTGAATTTTCCAGCCTTGCGGCGGAATGTCGGTACGAGGGTCGTGCACGCTGATCCACGTGTCGTCCTCGTACAATTCCCTAGTGTTCGACTCTGCAAATTGGGCAAGGCGGTCCAGCACGGTTCTCTCCACAGTCACCCCTTGACAGCGCAGCGCATCGGCTCTCATGCGAAAAAGGCCACCGGACAGCGCCGGTGGCCTTTTCCAGCGCACGGCCTCACCCCGCGTCACCACACGGGGCGAGGCGCTACGGACGGCGCTTCTAGACGATGGACGGGCAGCAGGGGAAGCGGCTGCACACCGTGCGCTTGCAGGTGTTGACGCAGGCCTGGGGGCCGTGCGCCAGCTTGCCCAGCTCGCCTTCGAAGTCGACGGCGAGGTCCTCGTACTCGAGGACTCCGGCGTCTCGGGGTTCCAGGGCCAGGACCGACATAAGGGCTCCTTCCTTGGTCGCCTATGGGCGGCCGACGTGGGGACCTGAGCCTCGGGATGGCGCCGGTAGGCACCTTTTCCCGCGCCCTGCCCACGACCGCGAATCGCTCTCACGATCCCCGCGTCGCGAGCAAACGGACGCATTATGTGCATATATCCGGAAGCCTGTCCAGAGAGCAGCCATAATCGCCAAAATACATTTACATGCACCTTTACAGCACGACTTCGATCTTCTAGATTGACCTGCGTGACAGGGGGATCTCGGCCGTTCCGCCGACCATGGGCAGGCCCCGGCGCATGAGGCTCTGGTGGCGCGGACGCCGGGCGGACGTCCCGGACGACAGGTCGGGGCTCGTGGTCGCGTACTGGGAGAGCCACGACGAGCACCTGCTGACCGCCACCCTCGGCACGATCGCCCGCAGGCTGCCGTCCCTGGTGGCCGCGGCGCTGCGGATGGCGTGGCAGGCGAGCCCCCGCGACACGGCCGTGGCCCTGACGGGCAACCTGGTGGCCGGCGTCTTCACCGTCTTCGGACTGGTCGCCACCTCCGACGTCCTCGCCTCGCTGCTCGCCGCCGGGCCCACGCCTGAGCGCGTCCGGGCCGCCCTGCCCTCACTGCTGTTCGTGGCGGCGGCGACCGGACTGCGCGGCGGGTTGCTGGCGGCCGCGGGCTGGGCCCAGGCCCGGCTGAAACCCCAGGTCGAACGGCTGGCCGAGACCCGCCTGTTCGAGCTGACCACCCGGGTGGAGCTGGCCGCGTTCGACGACCACGACTTCCACAACGCGATGCGGAGGGCTCGCGACAGCGGCGTGCCCGACACCGCCACCGTGGTCGAGACCACCATCGCGGTCGTCACGGGGGCGGTCGGCGTGCTCGCCTCGGCGGTGGCGCTCGGCCTGCTGCACCCGGTTCTCATGCCGTTGCTGCTGGTCACCGCGGTGCCGGCGGGCTGGGCGGCGGTGCGCACGGCCCGGCTGGGCTACCGGGCGTTCTACCGGCTGTCGGCGGCGCGGCGGCGCAAGTTCATGCTGTCGGACCTCATGGCCGAGCGGCAGCCCGCCGCCGAGGTGCGGGCGTTCACGCTGCGCGACTACCTGCTCGGCCAGTACGCCAAGGTCGCCGACCTGGAGCAGGACGTCCAGCTCGACGTGGCCCGCCGCCAGGCCGCCACCAAGGCCGGCGGCGACCTGCTGACCGGCGTCGCCACGGCCGGCGTTTACGTGACGCTCGGCGTCCTGCTGGCCGTCGGCGTCATCCCGCTGTCGGTGGCCGGCGCGGCGGTGCTCGCCATCAGGACCGGGCAGGTGTCGCTCACCGCCCTCGTCCAGACCATGAACCGGCTCTACGAGGCCGGCCTCTACTTCGGCGACTACCTGGCCTTCTGCGACCTGGCCCGGCAACGGCTCCCCGCCTCTCCCCCGGCCGCCGCGAGCGCGCCCGCGCCGTTCCACCGCCTGGACGCCGAGCACGTCACGTTCACCTACCCCGGCGCCGACCGGCCCGCGCTGACGGACGTGAGCGTGACCCTCGGCAGAGGCGAGGTCGTCGCCCTGGTCGGCGAGAACGGCTCGGGCAAGACCACCCTGGCCAAGCTCCTGGCGGGGCTCTACCGGCCGCAGCAGGGCGCGATCCGCTGGGACGGCGTCGACCTCGGCGCGTTCGACGGCGAGACGCTGCGCCGGAGCGTCTCGGTGATCGCCCAGGATCACACCCGCTGGCCGCTGACCGTCCGCGAGAACATCGTCATGGGCCGTCCCCCGGAGGACGACCGGCTGGCCGCCGCCTGCGCCGCCGCGGGTGCGGACGAGGTGGTGGCCGGGCTGCCCGACGGCTACGACGCGCTGCTCGACCGCCGCTTCCGCGGCGGGCACGACCTGTCGGGCGGCCAGTGGCAGCGCATCGCCGTGGCGCGCGGGTTCTACCGCGACGCCGCGTTGGTCATCTTCGACGAGCCGACCTCCGCCCTTGACGCCCGCGCCGAGCACGCCCTGTTCGAGCGGATCCGCGGCCACGCCGACGGCCGGACGATCGTGCTGATCACACACCGGCTGGCGAGCGTCCGCTACGCCGACCGCATCTACGTGCTCGACCACGGCGCCGTCGCCGAGCAGGGCACCCACGACGAGCTGATGGCCCTTGAGGGCCTCTACGCCGACCTGTACGAGTTGCAGGCCTCGGCCTACCGGCAGCGGGTGCCGTGATCGTCGCGGAGTCGGCGTATCTCGCCGTGGCGGCGGTGTTGCTGGTGGCGGCGCTGGGCAAGCTGCGCGACGTGCGGGGCTTCGCCGCGTCGGTGGCCGGTTACCGACTGCTGCCCGGCCGCCTGTCCCGGCCGGTGGCGGTGGCGGTGATCGTGGCCGAGGTGGCCGCCGCCGGGCTGCTCCTCGCGCCGAGCCTCCTCCCGCCGGACGCGCTCGGGCCGGACGCGCTCGGGCCGGACGCGCTCGGGTCGGACGCGCTCGGGCCGGACGCGCTCGGGCCGGACCTGCGACGGTGGGCGGCCGTGGTGGCGGGGCTGCTGTTCGCGGCGTTCCTCACGGCGATGGTGTCCGTGCTGCGGCGCGGGATGAGCGTGGACTGCGGCTGCTTCGGTGGCCGGGACCTCGTCGGTCCGGGCACGCTGGCGCGTACCGGCCTGCTGCTGGCGCTGGCCGTGACGGCGGGCCTGGCCGGTCCGGTCCCGTTCGCGCCCGTCCAGGCGCCAGTGGCGGCGGGCCTGGTCGCGGTCGTGTTCGCGGCGCCGCGCCTGCTCCCAGGACGACGCCCCTCCCACGGGCCGCGCCCCGGTGCCCGTTTCGCCCTGACCGGCGCGCCGGAGCCCGGCGCCGAACGGGTGCTGTACGCGCTGGTCGCGCCCGGGTGCGGGCTGTGCGGTGCGATGCTGCCGGAGTTCGCGGCGCTGTCCGGGCGCATGGAGGTCGTCCTGGTGAGCGCGGCCGACGGGTACGGCGGTGGCGGGCTGCCCGTGGTCGTGGACCCGGACGTCTTCGACCGCAACGACATCCCCTGGCCGCCGTACGCCGTGGTGACCGGCCGCGACGGGACCGTCCTGGCCTGCGGCGGCGCGGCCGAGCCGGCCGAGCTGGAACGGGTGCTGGCCCGCGCCGAGACGGTCGCCACCGCGTGACGTCGGCCCGGCGGCCGCACGTGGCGTGTCCGGCCAAGGGCGGGCCACGTGACAGGGCCCGGCGGGGCCGGTCAGAAGTGGCGTGACCGGCGCATGTCGGCCGGGCGGCCGTCCGGGTCCACGGCCATCCGGTACAGCGGCAGGGCCAGCAGCTTGCGCAGCCGCCCCAGCTCCGGCTTGATGTGCTGCCGGAGCCGTCCCCGTGGCCGGTCCCCACGGCAGCCGCCGCGATGCCAGGCGTCCAGCCGCGCGGCGCACTGTGCGAACGCCTCGAACGCGGCCTTCGGGTCGCACAGGTCGTCGCCGTGGTCCGCCGCGTCGCGGCCCAGGTGCTCGACCGCGAGCGCGATCCGCAGCCGCCGGGCGAAGGCCCGTCCGCCGGCGGGCGGGCGGGGGTCGCGCTCCTCGTCCACGACCGCGCAGCTCAGCTCGGAGTCGTACGTCCACGACCGCAGGTTGACGTTGTCGGAGCCGACCGTCGCCCACACGTCGTCCACGACGCACACCTTGGCGTGCACGTACACGGGCGTGCCCGCCTCGTTCTCCAGGTCGTAGACGCCCACCCGGTCGCCGCCCGCCCGGCGCAGCCGGTCCAGGGCCTCGGCCCGGCCGATGAGGCTGGCCGGCGAGGCGAGCCAGCCGTCCTGGTCGGGATGGCGCGGCACCACGATGATCATGCGGAGCTCGGGCTCACGCTCCAGCGCCTCGGCGAACGGCTCGATCACCTCGGTCGACCACAGGTACTGGTCCTCCAGGTAGACGAGACTGCCGGCCCGGCCCAGCACCTTGTGGTACGCCCGGGCCACGCTGCGCTCGCCGCGCGGCGCGAACGGGTAGGGGCTGCGCCGGCTCGGGTAGGTCCGCAGCAGCTGCACGGCGTGCGTGCCGACCGGGTCGGGTGCGGGCGCCTGCGGCGGCAGCGGCGGCTCGTCGTCCATCCGTTCCAGGTGGTCGCGCAGCCGCCTGAACGGCTGGCGGGTCTCGGGGGCGGAGTCCTCCCAGCGCTCGCGGAAGACCTTCTCCACCTCGGCGACGGCGGGGCCGCGGATCGCCACCTGCGCGTCGTGCCAGGGCGGCCGCTCGCCGTACACGCCGGGCATCGGTGCCACCTGCGGGTCGCCCAGGTGCCGGGCGTCGTCGCGGCGGCTGTGACACAGGTCGATGCCGCCGACGAACGCGACGTCGGCGGCCGGGTTGCGGCGGTGGCGCAGCACCACGAACTTCTGGTGGTGCGAGCCGCCGGACCGGACCCGGGTGTCGAGCAGCGCCTGCCCGCCCGCCGCCTCGATGTCCTCGCCGAGATGCCTGTTCTCGGCGGCGCTGAAGCGCAGCGCGTCGAGGTGGGAGCGCCAGATCAGTCCTCTGACCAGCGCTCCCCTGCGGGCGGCCTGCGCCATCGCACGGGCCACGCCGGGCCCGTCGTCGGCGAGCCGCTCGTCGGGGTCGCCACGCCAGTCGGCGAACAGCAGCAGGTCGCGCGGGCCGAGCCGGCCCAGGCAGGCGTTCAGCTCGGCGAAGTAGGTGGCGCCGTGGACGAGCGGGGTCACGAGGTTGCCCGTCGTCCACGGCAGCAGCCGGGTGGCCGGATTGTCGCGTTCCTCGGCAGTGAGGAACCACGCTCCGAGATCCTCGGTGCTCATCGCCTTCCGCTACCCGGACCGCCCGCCGGCATTCCTCAGCAGGCGCCAGACGGTCTCCGGCGTCAGCGGCGTGCGGGTGACCTGGCCGGCGATCTCCGGCAGGGCGGCGGCGACGGCGTTGCCGATGGCCGCGGGCGGACCGATGGTGCCGGCCTCTCCGACGCCCTTCATGCCGCCCGGGTTGCCGGGCGCGGCGGTCTCCAGGGTGACGACGTGGATGTCGGGGACCTCGCGGGTGGTCGGCAGAAGGTAGTCGGTGACCGGCTGCCCGTCGGCGGTGTAGACGATCTCCTCGGTCAGCGCCATGCCGATGCCCTGCGCGACGCCGCCGCGGAGCTGGCCCTCGACGATGGCCGGGTTCACCATGACGCCGGCGTCGTTGACCACCCAGTAGCCCTCCACCTCCACGGCCCCGGTCTCCGGGTCGACGGCCACGGCCGCCGCGTGCGCGCCGTAGGCGAACGTGGAGGAGGCGGGGTCGTAGGTGACCCGTTCCTCCAGGCCGGGCGAGGCGCCCTCGGGCAGGTCCCAGCCGCGCCAGGCCGACGTGGCGATCTCCCGCAGCGTCAGCGAGGCGCGCGGGTCGCCCTTCACCCGTACGGCCGAGTCGACGACCTCCAGGTCGGCGGGCGCCGCTTCGAGCCGGTGGGCGGCGATGGCCAGGATCTTCTCGCGCAGCCGGGCCGCCGCCTGGATGAGCGCCCCGCCGCCGACCGCCAGCGACCGGCTGGCGATCGAGCCGATGGACGAGTACGGCGTCGCCGCAGTGTCGCCCAGCACGACCCGTACCCGGTCCAGCTCCACCCCGACCCGGTCGGCGGCGAGCTGGGCGAGGGCCGTCTCGATGCCCTGGCCGATCGCGGCGACGCCGGAGGCGACGACGACCGAGGCGTCCGGCTCCATCCGCAGCACCGCGGTCTCGAACCCGCCCGCCAGCATCCCCATGGCCTTCATCTCCATGGACGGCCCGAGCCCGGTCGACTCGACGTGGCAGGAGAAGCCGATCCCGCGCCGCCGCCCGTCGTCCCTGGTGACCGGCCTGACCAGGTCGCGCAGCGTGCGCAGGGCGCGCGGGTAGTCGCCGGAGTCGTACGGCTGCCAGGTGCGGCTGGTGCAGGGCAGCTCGTCCGGGCCGAGCAGGTTGCGCAGCCGCAGCTCGACCGGGTCGAGCCCGAGCCGGCGCGCCGCCTCGTCGATGAGCCGCTCCCGCGTGAAGGTGGCCTCCGGCTGGCCGAACCCCCGGTAGGAGCCGGTCGGCGTGGTCGTCGTGACGACGCCGCGCAGCCGCGCCCCCGCCCGGTCGAACCGGTACGGGCCGGGCAGCGTCACGGCGGTCACCGCGAACGGCGAGATGCCCACGTTGGACGGGTGCGCGCCGAGGTCGCCGACCACGTCGGCGTGCAGCGCCACGAACCGCCCGTCGCCGTCCAGCGCCAGCCGCGCCCGGTGCACGGCGGCGCGGGCGGGCAGCGTGGCGATCAGACGGTCGCCCGGCGACTCCGTCCAGGCCACGGGGACGCCCAGGCGCATCGCGGCCAGGCAGACCAGCGCCTCGTCCGGATAGAGGTGCTCCTTGCCGCCGAACCCGCCCCCGGCGTCGCCGGTGACCACCCGCACCCGGTCGTGCGTCAGCCCGAGCGCCTCGACCGCGTGGTCGCGCACGTGGTGCGGCGCCTGCGTGGCCGTGTGGATCGTCAGCTCGCCGTCGGCGAAGGCGGCGACGACGCCGCGCGGCTCCAACGGGTGCGGCGAGGCCCGGCCGATGGAGACGACCAGCTCGACGACGTGCTCGGCCCCGGCGATGGCCGCCTCGCAGTCGGGGTCGCCGAGGACGGAGTCGGTGACCACGTTGGTGCCCCAGGCGGGGTGGAGCAGTGGCGCGCCGTCCGCCAGGGCCCGTTCCACGCCGATGACGGCGGGCAGTTCCTCGAGGTCCAGGTCGACCAGCCGGGCGGCGTCCGCCGCGGCCTCGGGGGTCCGGGCGACGACCAGGGCGAGCGGCTGGCCCGCGTAGCGGATGGCCGCCTCCAGCACCGGGTAGGAGGTCTGGAGCTGGCCGGCGCCGAGCGTGACGCAGGGCAGCCGCATCCCCTCGGCGTCGGCCGGGGTGATCACGTCGAGCACCCCTTCGACGGTCCAGGCCGCCTTGGTGTCGCAGCGGGTCAGCCGCCCGTGGGCGACGGGACTGCGGACCACCACGGCGTGGGCCGTGCCGGGCAGGCGGACATTGCCCACATATCTCCCGCGGCCGGTGAGCAGCCGGGCGTCCTCGCGGCGCGGGGTGCGCGCGCCCACGTGCCGCCGCCCTCCGTGCGGCGGCCCGTCCGATTGCCCGTCGGGCCGCTCGTCCGGTTGCCCGTCCCGTCGCCCGTCCGGCCGCTCGTCCGGCCCGCCGTCGCGTCGGGCCTCGGGTGCGCGCTCGTCTCCACGGTCATCCATGCCCCCGAGTGTGAGCCTCGTTCAGGGACCGGTCCAGCGCGTCGTCCACGAGTCGCAGCACCTGGTCGCGATCGGTGATGCCGAACGCGCCGCCGAGCGCCTCGGCCAGCTTGTCGAACGGGTCGTCCATCGGCAGGCCGGGCAGCGCCTCGGCGAGCCCGGCCACCTCCCACAGGCCGTCCTGCTCGGCCCGCGCGCCGCGCGTCCACCCGTGGTTGACCGCCACCGAGCCGCCGCGGATCGACAGCACCTGCCCGGTGAGGGGGCAGCCGGCGGTGGCCAGGTAGGCGGCGAGGGGGGCGGTGGTGGCCGGGTGCTGCGGGTCGAAGCCGCCGGACTGCGGCTCCTGGATGCCGGGCACGCCCGCGGTGAGCCGGGTCCGCACCATGGACGGCGAGACGCAGTTGACCCGCACGCCGTACCTGCGCAGTTCGAGGGCGCCGACGATGGTCATGGCGGCGACGGCGGCGTTGCCCGCCGCGTACGACGTCTGGGTGGGCAGCGGGTTGAGCAGGCCGGAGCCGGAGGCGGTGTTGACGACGGCCCGGTCGGCGCGCGCGCCGGCCTCGAACCGGGACCGCCAGTGGCGGGCGGCCCAGTGGCTGACCGCGAACGTGCCCTTGAGCTTGACGGCCAGCACGTCGTCGAAGTCCGCCTGCGTCATGGCGACCAGGGGCGCGTTGCGTTCGATGGCGGCGTTGTTGACGACGACGTGCAGGTCGCCGAACGTCTCGACGGCCATGTCCACCATCCGGCGGGCGCCGTCCCAGTCGGCGACGCTGTCGGTGCTGGCCACGGCCCGGCCGCCGCGGGCGGTGATCTCGGCCACCACGGCGGCGGCCACGCCGTCGTCGCCGCCGCTACCGTCGGCTGCCACGCCCGGATCGTTGACCACCACGCTCGCCCCCTCGGCGGCGAACAGCAGCGCCTCCTCCCGGCCGATGCCGCGCCCCGCGCCGGTGATGAGGGCGACGCGCCCGTCCAGTGCTCCCATGTGCCGTCTCCTCCCGAGAACTTCAGTGCAGCAACTGTATCAATTCAGTCGATGCAGTGAAATCCGGGGGCGAGGACGCGCGCTAGCGGGAGGCGCGCCACCGTTCCACGACCTTCTCCACGTCGTAGGGCACCAGGTTGAGCGGCGGGCCGGACAGACCCGTCCTGATCGCCTCGCGGATCAGGTCGTTGACGTCGCCGAGGATGCGCCGCACCTCGCCCTCCGACCGGGCCCCGGCCGCCTCCTCCAGAGCCTCCTCGACCTCCTTGCGCAGCTGGAGCGTCGGCGGCAGCGGCATGGACAGCCCCTCGCTGCGCAGCTTCTGTTTGATCCACCACATCTCGTCATACGGCTTGTCGAGGTCGGGCAGCGGCTTGCCCTTGCCCGGCAGGTCGTCGAACTCGCCCCGCTCCTCCGCCTCGCGGATCTGCCGGTCGATCCACGACTCGAAGTTCGTGCCCAGCGGCTTGCGGTCGGTCACGGCACGCCCCCTCACTCGGCTCCCGATCCAGGCTACGTTCCGCCACGCCGCCCGCCGGCGGGCACGACCGGCACCGCGCCGGCGGCCGACACCGCACCAAAGGGACATCTCGCCATCCTCACGCTCCGTACACACGACGCCACTACACTCGGGGCCGTTCAACCGGCCGATGCCCCGCGAGGCCCTGGGCCGTCGGCCCCGTCCCTTGGGAGTGCACGTGAGAAGCGGGCTGACCCACGCGCCGCCCAGGCACGTGCCCGCTCACCGGCGCCCCCGCGAGCCGCGGCGCTGGGCGCGGTGGCTGGTCGCGGCCACGGCGGCCCTCGCCCTCCTGGTCGCGGCCACGGTGGTGGTCGTCTACGCCCGGCTGACCGGCAACGTGCGGCACATCGACGTGACCGGCGCCGACCTCGGCGCGGCCCGCCCGGCCAAGGTGGCGAGCACCGCGCTCAACGTGCTGATCGTCGGCTCCGACCGGCGCGACGGCCCGAACTCCAGGTACGGCCGCCTCGCCGGCGAGCGCACCGACACGATCATGCTCGCGCACCTGTCGTCCGACCGCGGCAACGCGATGGTGGTCAGCTTCCCCCGTGACTCGATGGTTCAGCTGCCCGCCTGCCCGGCCCGCGACGGACTGCCCGGCCAGCAGCCGCACGTCGGCATGATCAACGAGTCCTTCAACTCCGGCGGCATCGCCTGCACCTGGAAGACCATCGAGACGCTCACCGGCATCCACATCGACCACTTCGTCAAGGTGGACTTCGGCGGATTCACGAGCATGGTGGACGCCGTCGGCGGCGTCGAGGTCTGCCTGCCCGAGCCGGTGCACGACGCCAAGGCGCTGCTGCACCTGCCGGCCGGGCGCCAGACGTTGAACGGCGAGCAGGCCCTCGGCTACGTCCGGGCCCGCTACAGCTTCGGCGACGGCTCCGACATCGGACGCATCCAGCGGCAGCAGATGTTCGTCGCGTCCATGGTGAAGAAGGTGATGAGCGGCGAGACGCTCACCGACCCGGCCAGGCTGCTCGGCTTCCTCGACGCGGGCACCAGGGCGGTCACGACCGACCCGGGGCTCACGGCCGGGGTGATGAAGGACCTGGCGTTGAGCCTGCGCGGCCTGAACGCCGGGCGCATCCGCTTCATCACCACCCCGTGGCACTACTCCATGACCCACCCCGGCCGGGTCGAATGGGTCCAGCCGCAGGCCGACCGGCTGTTCGAGCTGATCTCCCAGGACCGCGACCCGGGCGAGGTCAAGGGCGGCCAGGCCACCGTCCCCCGCTCGCGGGTGCAGGTCGAACTGCGCAACGGCACCTTCCGGGCCGGGCTGGGCACGCAGGTGGCCGCCCTGCTCGAACAGCGCGGCTACCACGTCACCAAGGTCGGCGACACGACGCGCAAGCCGCACGCCAAGACCCTGGTCTACTACTCGCCGAACGGCGAGACCCACGTCCCCACGCTCACCAAGGACCTGCTGACCGTCACCCCGGCGGCCGTCCCGCAGGCCGCCACCAGCCGGCTGGTGCTCGTCCTCGGCGACGACTGGGCCGGTCTGAAGCCGCTGCGCGGTGGCGACACCGAGGTCATCAAGGGTTTCGACGCCACCCACGACACCTGCGCCGCCTCCTAGCCGACGCCGGCGCGAACCCGCTCGATACAGTGGGCTCCCGTGCTGTACGGGAGAGCCACGGAGACCGCCGCGATCGGCGACCTGCTGTCCTCGGCCGCCTCGGGAGCCGGCGGCGCCCTGGTGCTGCGCGGCGAGGCGGGCGTCGGCAAGTCGGCCCTGCTCGACCTGGCCGCCGCCACCGCCGGTCGACCCGATCCGCCGGGCAGGGGCATGCGGGTGCTGCGCGCGAGCGGCGTGGAGCCCGAGGCCGACCTGGCGTTCGCGGCGCTGCACCAGCTGCTGCAGCCGGTGACCGGCCTGCTCGACGCGCTGCCCGGCCCGCAGCGCGACGCCGTCGCGGGCGCGCTCGGGCTGGCCGCGCCGACCTCCGACCGTTTCCTGGTGTCGGCCGGGGTGCTGTCGCTGCTGACCGAGGCGGCGGTGCCCGGCGGGCTGGCGTGCCTGGTGGACGACGTGCAGTGGCTCGACCGGGCCTCGGCGGACACGCTGCTGTTCGCGGCCCGGCGGCTGCGCGCCGAGGGCATCGCGCTGCTGCTGGCCGTACGGGGAGACACGCCGCTGAAGGGGCTGCCCGAGCTGCGCGTGGGCGGGCTGGACGCGGGCAGCGCCGGCGACCTGCTCGCCTCCCGGGCGGCGGTCGCGCCGGCGGTACGGGCGCACCTCGCCGCCCTGTCCGGCGGCAACCCGCTCATCCTCCGCGAGACGACGGCACGGCTGACGCCCGACCAGCTCTCGGGCCGCGCCCCGCTGCCCGACCCCCTGCCCGGAGGCGAGCAGCTCTTCGGCGACCAGGTGTCGTCCCTCAGCGAGCCGGCCCGGCTGGTGCTGCTCGTGGCCTCCCTGGACGCCGACCTCGCCACCGTCCTGCGCGCCGCCGCCACCCTCACCGGCGCGACCCCGGGCACGCGTACGGCACCGGCCGCACCCGCGGCGGCGGTCCAGGCCGCGCCCTCCGGCGGTCCCGCGGGCGTGGCGGTGCTCGGCGACGGGGTGACCGGGTGGGTGGCGGAGGCGCTGCGGGAGGCGGAGACGGCCGGGCTGGTGTCCGTGGAGGGCGCGACGGTTCGGTTCCGGCATCCGCTGGTCCGGTCGGCCGTGCACGGGGTGGCCGGCTCGGTGCGGTCGAGGCAGGCGCACGCCGCCCTGGCCACGCTGGTCGAGGGCGACCGGCGGGCCTGGCATCTCGCCGCCGCGAGCCTCGCCCCGGACGAGGCGGTGGCCGCCGCGCTCGCCGCCTCCGCCGTGCGGGCGCGGGCGCGCGGCGGGTACGGCGACGCCGCCACCGCCCTGGCGCGCGCCGCCGAGCTCACGCCCGAGCCGGCCCTGCGCGCCGAACGGCTCAAGGACGCCGCCACGGCGGCCTGGCTCGCCGGTCGCCCCGGCCTG
Organism: Nonomuraea indica; assembly: GCF_002850745.1. GTDB lineage: Bacteria > Actinomycetota > Actinomycetes > Streptosporangiales > Streptosporangiaceae > Nonomuraea > Nonomuraea indica. The sequence continues at coordinate 328,039 of NZ_KZ559472.1, read as the reverse complement.
GCGCAGACCCACCTGGCGGAGGCCCGCGACCTGGCCGGCCGGCTCACGGGACCCCCTCGTGACGCCGCCGGGCCGGCATCCCCGGCGGACGCCCCCGCGCCGCCGGGCGCCTCTGGCCACGAGTCCGCCCGGGAGCCCGTGACGGGCGGGCGGCTGCTCGCGGAGCTCGCCCAGCTGCGGGGCAGGTTCGAGCTCATCTCCGGCGACGCCGCCGAGGCCCTGCGGATCCTGAGCCGCGGCGACACGCTGGAGATGCTGGCCGACGCCTCCGAGGCGGCCAGCTACGTGGGCGACGTGCCCGCCATCGTCGAGCTGGGCCGCCGGGCGCTGGCCCACCCCAGAGGATTCCTGCGCGACGCGATCGCGGGCATCGGGGCCGTCCTCGGCGGCGACCCCGGCGGGGCGGAGCTGCTGCGGGCCGCGCTCGACCGCGCCGGGGAGCTGACCGAGGCGGCCGAGTTCCTGTGGGCGTCGGCCGCCGCCAGCTACCTGGGCGAGGCCGACCTGTCGGCGGAGCTGACCGGCCGGGCGGGCGGCGTGGCGCGGATGTCGGGCATGGTGGGCCAGCTTCCCGTCGTGCTGGAGTTCGTCTCGGCGGCCGAACGCTTCCAGGGCAGGCTCGCCGAGAGCGCCGCGATCGCCGAGGAGGGGCTGGCGCTGGCCCGCGAGGCCGGCTACACCAACTCCGTCGGCGCCCACCTGGCCAACCTCGCCGTGGTGGCGGCGCTGCGCGGCGAGGAGGAGGCGTGCCGCCGTCACGCGGACGAGGCGCTGGCCATCGCGATCCCGCACCGGGCGGGGCTGCGCGTGGGCGTGGCGATGTACGCGCTGGCCATGCTGGACCTGGGCCTGGGAAGGTTCGCGGCGGCGCACGACCGGTTCACCGCGATCACGACCGCCGGCCCGGGGGCCGGGCATCCCACCGTGGTGTGGCGTTCGACGCCCGACCGGGTGGAGGCGGCCGTGGCGGCGGGAGAGCTCGACGCGGCGCGCGAGGCCGTGTCGTGGCTGGAACGGTGGTCGGCGAACGCGGCCACGGCCGAGTCACGGGCGCTGCTCGCCCGCTGCCGCGCCCTGGTGGGCGGCGACGACGAGCTGTTCGAGGAGGCGTTGCGCCTGCACGGCGAGCCGTTCGAGGGGGCGCGCACCGCCCTGCTGTACGGGGAGCGGCTGCGCCGCACCCAGCGGCCGGGGCAGGCGCGGCCGCATCTGCGGGCGGCGATGGAGGCGTTCCAGCGGCTCGGCGCGGAGCCGTGGGCGCGTCGGGCGCACGGCGAGCTGCGGGCGGCGGGCGAGTCGGCGGCCCGGCCGGACGCCGGCGTCCTGGCCGCGCTGACCCCGCAGGAGCTGCGCATCGCCCGGCTGGTGGCGGGCGGCGCGTCGAGCAAGGAGGTGGCGGCCCAGCTCTTCCTCAGCCCGCGGACCGTCGAGTACCACCTGTACAAGATCTATCCGAAGCTCGGCATCACCTCCCGTACCGAGCTGGCCCGGCTGCTGTGACAGCCCAGTAGGACGGGCCCAGTAGGACTACGGAAGGCGTACGGGACCCCGCACGCCAGAGTGGAGACATGCAAACGAACCTGATCGACATCGACGGCGTCCAGCTCTACACCGAGGAGTTCGGCGACCCGGCCCACCCGCCCGTCCTGCTGGTGATGGGCTCCATGACGCAGGGCATCCTGTGGCCCGACGAGTTCGTCGGCCGGCTGGCCGCCGGGGGTCGCAGGGTGATCCGCTACGACCACCGCGACACCGGCCGGTCGTCCGTGTTCGACTTCGAGCGGCAGCCGTACACGTGGGAGGACATCAAGGACGACGTGCTGCGGGTCCTCGACGCGTACGGCCTCGACAGCGCCCACCTGGTGTGCCACTCGGCGGGCGGGCTGCTCGGCCAGCTCATCGCGGTGGAGCGGCCCGAGCGGGTGCGCACCCTCACCGTGATCGGCTCGTCGCCGCTCGGCGGGCACGAAGGCGCGGTGCTCATGCGGGCGCTCATGGGAGAGCCCCAGCCGGAGGGCAGCCTGCCGCCGCCCACGCCGGAGTTCGTGGCCCACTACCGGAAGGTGATCGCCAGCCCGCCGCCGTCCGGTCGCCGGGAACAGATCGAGCGGATGATCGAGGAGGCGCGGGTCCTGCACGGCACCGCCCTGCCGTTCGACGAGGACGCCGAGCGGCAGCTGCAGGAGCGCGTGTACGAGCGGGCCCGCGACCTGTCGGCGCTGGCCAACCACCGGCTCGCCTACGCCGCCAAGCCGGACTTCGAGCCGGAGGGGGTGCTGCACCGGGTGAAGGCCCCCACCCTGGTCGTCGAGGGCACGCACGAGCCGGCCAAGCCCGGCCACAGCGCGATCATCGCGGAGCTGATCCCTGGCGCCGAGCTGCGCATGATCGAGGGGATGGGGCACATGATCCCGCCCCAGGCGTACGAGGAGCTGGCCCAGGCCGTCCTCGCCCACACGGCCCGTTGAGCCGGTGAGCGGGGCCGTCAGAGCGCGAACATCGACGACAGAGCGGCGAGCGCGTCCACGACCTGCCGGGAGTCGGGCGTGCTCGCCGGGTCGAGCAGCCACTGCAGCAGCAGCCCGTCGGAGACGGCGATCAGCACCGACACCAGTGCCTCGGGCTGGATCGGCGGCTCGATGCCCAGCTCGGCGCAGGCCCGCCTGACCATGTCGACGCCGGCCTCGCGTGCCCGCGCGTACTCCGCCGCCATCCTCTCGCGCAGCGCGCTCTCACGGAGGGCGGCCGGGTAACCCTCGACGCAGACGACGAGCTCGGGCCGCAGCTCCTCGAACACGTCCACCAGCGCCACCATGGCCCGCTCCAGCATCTCCCTCGGCGTGCCCGGGGCCGGGCTGAAGATCGTCTCCTCGACCCGGCGGGTCCACGCCTCGAAACAGGCGGCGATGGCCTCGTTCAGCAGCGCGTCCTTGCCGCCGAAGTGGTAGCCGATGGAGGCCAGGTTGGTGCCCGACGCCGCCACCAGGTCGCGTGCCGTCGTGCGGGCGTAGCCCTTCTCCTGCAGGCACGCCACTGCTCCGGCGAGCAGCCTGTCGCGATAGCCGCCTTGCGTTGTTCGTGACACGGAACCATGCTACAGATGTATACGAGCGTATATGACGTACGTATATATCAATCCGACTGGAGGCACAGCATGCTCCCTCCCGGACCGAGGCTGCCCGCGGTCGCGCAGCTGGCATGGTTCACGCGCGACCCGATCGGCTTCCTCACCACATGTCACCGCAGGTACGGGCCGGTCTTCACGGTGCGGTTCGCCGGCTTCCCGCCCGAGGTGTACGTGGCCACCGGCGACCTGGCCGACCAGGTCTACCGCACCGATCAGGGCGGCGGTAAGGCCGGCCAGGCCCGGCGCGACTTCCTGGAGCCCCTGGTCGGCGTCCACTCGGTGCTGACCCTCGACGGCGACCCGTGGTGGCAGCACCGCAAGCTGCTCAACCCGCCGCTACGGGCCCGCCAGGTGGCGGGTTACCACGACGAGATCACCGGGATAGCCGCCGAGCGCATCGCCACCTGGCCGCTCGGGCGGCCGTTCACCCTGCGCGAGCGCATGCAGGAGATCACCCTCGACGTGATCCTGCGGCTGGTCTTCGGCATCCGCGACGCCGAACGGCTCGACCGGCTGCGGGTTCTGCTGCAGCGCCTGATGGAGCAGGGCTCCACCATGTCCGTCGCGATGACGCCGCCCCGGCTGCGCGACAGGATGGCGCGCGTGCCGTTCACGCCCTACGCGCGCTTCCTCAGGGTGCGTTCGGCCGTGGACGCGATCCTCTTCGACGAGATCGCCCGCCGCCGCGCCGAGCCCGGCGGCACCGACGTGCTGGCCCGGCTCCTGGAGACCGGGCTGGGCGACCAGGAGATCCGCGACGAACTCGTCACGATGCTGCTCGCCGGGCACGAGACGACCGCCACCGGCCTGTCATGGGCCTTCGAACGGCTGCTGCGCACGCCGGACGTGCTCGACCGGCTGCCCGACGACGAGCCCTACCTCGACGCCGTGGTCAAGGAGGTGCTGCGGCTGCGGCCGGTCGTGTACGAGGCGCCGAGACTGCTCGACACCCCGCTGCGCCTCGGCGCGTACGAGGTGCCCGCCGGATGGTACGCAGGACCCAGCATCCCGCTCGTGCACCACGACCCTGCGGTGTTCGCCGAGCCGGAGGAGTTCAGGCCCGAGCGCTTCCTGGACGGCGGGCCCCACAGGTCGTGGATGCCGTTCGGCGGCGGCCGACGCTTCTGCGTCGGCGCGCAGCTGGCCCTCCTGGAGATGCGTGTGATCATCCGCGAGGTGTTGCGCCGCCTGGAGCTCTCCGTGACGGATCAGGCCCCGGAGACCAGGCGGCTCACCGGCGTGACGCTGTCGCCCGCGAAGCGGGCCCGCGTCATCGCGCAGGCTCGGACTCCTGCTCGGACGACGTAGCGGGGTGCATGTCGTCGCGTCGCGAGTCCGCCCCGAGCTCCTCGCGGAGCCGGTCATAGTCAATGGTGTGGCTGGTGTACTTCAGCTGGCGAGCGACCTTCGTCTGCTTCGCCTTGGCTCTTCCTCGGCCCATGGCTACTCCCTCAGTCCCCGCTGTCATCCTAGCCAACAACGTTACGACTTGAAGAATTATGCAACTGCACTGGATTAGTCTGTCACTATGCACGTGGAGGTCTACCAGGCCAAGGCCGACTTCTTCCGCACACTCGGCCACCCCGCTCGCATCCGAGTGCTGGAGCTCCTGCAGGAAGGCCCGCTTCCCGTCCGGGATCTCCTGGCCCAGATCGACATCGAGGCGTCCAGCCTCTCCCAGCAGCTCGCGGTCCTGCGCCGAGCCGGGATCGTGACCGCCATCCGCGAGGGCAGCACCGTCGTCTACACGCTGGCCACGCCGGAGCTGACGCAGTTGCTCGGCACCGCCCGGCGCATCCTCACCGACATGCTCTCCGACCAGGGAGAGCTGCTGGCGGAGCTACGCGCGGAGGTCACCTAGCGCCGGTTCGGTTAGGCTCGGCCCCATGGTCTCCGAGCTGTTCGATCCCAAGGCGTGGCAGCAAGTCGACGGGTTCGACTTCACCGACATCACCTACCACCGGGCGGTCGACCAGGGCACGGTCCGCATCGCGTTCGACCGCCCCGAGGTGCGCAACGCCTTCCGGCCGCAGACCGTCGACGAGCTCTACCGGGCGCTCGACCACGCCCGCCAGACCACCGACGTGGGGTGCGTGCTGCTCACCGGCAACGGACCGTCGCCGAAGGACGGCGGCTGGGCGTTCTGCTCCGGCGGCGACCAGCGCATCAGGGGCAAGGACGGCTACCAGTACGCCGACGGCACCCCGTCCACCGGCCGGCTGCACATCCTGGAGGTGCAGCGGCTGATCAGGTTCATGCCGAAGGTGGTCATCTGCGTGGTGCCCGGCTGGGCGGCGGGAGGCGGACACAGCCTGCACGTGGTGGCCGATCTGACGCTCGCCAGCGAGGAGCACGCCCGCTTCAAGCAGACCGACGCCGACGTGGCCAGCTTCGACGGCGGTTTCGGCTCGGCCTACCTCGCCCGGCAGGTCGGCCAGAAGTTCGCCCGTGAGATCTTCTTCCTCGGCGACACCTACACGGCCGCCGACGCCCACCGCATGGGCATGGTCAACGCCGTGGTGCCGCACGCCGAGCTGGAGGCGACGGCCCTGGAATGGGCTCGCAAGATAAACGGGAAGTCGCCGACGGCGCAGCGGATGCTGAAGTTCGCGTTCAACATGATCGACGACGGGCTCGTGGGGCAGCAGGTGTTCGCCGGGGAGGCGACGCGGCTGGCGTACATGACCGACGAGGCCGCCGAGGGCCGCGACTCGTTCCTGGAGAAGCGGGCCCCCGACTGGTCGCCGTTCCCCTGGCACTACTGACGAGGCCGAGGCGCGCACGACGGCGTCGGACCACCCACCGGGGGTCACGGCGACCGGCGGAGACGCCCACCCGCGATCGAACGGCCCGCCCCCGGCAGGCGCCCCGCGCCGGCTCTGGGGCTAACGCTGCCGGCACCGGACCCCGTGCCCGCGCCGGGACTGACGCTCCCGAGACCGCGTCAGGTCAGGACGCTCCCGGTGCCGGACCGCCGTGCCGGCACCGGAGTGGACGCTTCCGCCCGCCTGACCCCCGTGACGGCGCCGGGATGCCCCTCCCGAGGCCGGCCCGGTGACCGCGTCGGGGTAGGACGCTCCCGGCACCGGACCGGCGGGCGGCCCGGCCGGACCGGCCGCCAGGACGCGTCGGCGACCCCGCGAACGGCCGGAGACGACCCCCGCGAACGCACGAGCACGGTCTACGCGAACGGCCGAAGAGGACCCCCGTGAACGCACGAGGACCGTCTGCCCGAACGGCCGGAGACGACCCCCGCGAACGGACGGGGACGGGGCCGCCGGATCGGCGTAGAGTGGGGGAATAGGGCGACAGGGGTTGTGGTTCTGGCCTACAAGTTTAACTTTCAACTAGGCCAAGGAGTCGTCATGGAAATCGCCTTCATGGTCGCCATGGGCGCTCTCATCGGCAGCGTCCTGACGATCGCGGTCGTGGTGCTGGTGCTGGCCGGCATCAGGGGCAGCGAATGGCCGGTGCTGCGGCGCAGGCGGACCGTCTACCGCGGCTTCCACCCGCGCTGACCCGCCGTCAGCCGACAACAAGGACGATCTTGCCCCGGCCGTGGCCGGTCTCGATCTCCCGGTGCGCGTCGGCCGCCTGCTCCAACCGGTACGTCCTGCGGACGGGGAACTTCAGCCGTCCCTCGGCGTACAGGGCGGCGTAGCGGCCGAGGCGCTCAGCCGTCCGTGTACCCCGCACGACCTGGACTCCCAGCTCCGCCGCCTTGCCGTGCTCGACCAGCGTGACGATGCGGTCGCGGTCCTTGACCAGCTCCAGCGAGACGTCCAGCGCCGCGCCGCCCGCGCCGTCGAGCGCCGCGTGCACGCCTCCGGGCGCGAGGGCCCGCACCCGGTCGGCCAGCCCGTCGCCGTACACCACGGGCACCGCGCCCAGCTCGCGCAGATGCTCGTGGTTCTCCTCCCGGGCGGTGCCGATCACCACGGCCCCACGGCTGCGGGCGATCTGCACCGCCGCCGTGCCCACCGCGCCCGCCGCCCCGTGCACGAGCAGCGTGTCGCCCGCGCTCACGGCCAGCCCGTCGAGCGCCAGCTCGGCCGTCTGCACCGCGGCCGTCAGCGCGCCCGCCACCTCCCAGGGAACACGCGCCGGCTTGGGCGTCACGTCCCCCGCGGGCACCACGATGTACTCGGCATAACTGTTGAGCAGCGAGAAGCCGAGCACCTCCTGTCCCAGGGACACTCCGGTGACGTCCTCGCCCACCTGGTCCACCACGCCCGCGAACTCGTTGCCCGGGATGCGCGGCAGGTCGCCCGTCACGCCGGGCGGCGTCCATCCCGCCCGCACCGCCGCGTCGAAGGGCTGCACTCCGGCCGCCCGGACCCGCACCCGCACCTCGCCCGGCCCGGCCACCGGTGCCGGCAGCTCCATCACCTGCAGGACCTCCGGCCCGCCGAAGGTCCGGAAGGCCGCGGCTCTCATCATGCTTTCGCTCATGAAAAGAGCGTTCACCCTCAACTAAGGTTGAGGTCAACCCCATTCGCGATGTTTCACGTAAAACATTGCGGGCGCGGCCGGACGGCCGGGGGTTCCGCGCGGCCTGGCACTGTCCGTGGTGACGTTCACGGCGCTGACGTGGGCGATCGGCGCTGCCGTTCTTCGTCAGGAAGCACGCCGGCCAGGAGTCACCGGTCTGGGCGCGCCGCCACGAGGTCGCACTCCGACAGGGCTCGCGCCACCGACTCCGCGCCGGCGGGCAGCAGCGGCAGCCGGACGTCCGGCGTCGGGATCAGGCCACGCGCGTGCAGCACGCCCTTGACCACCGCGGGGTTCGGCTCGGCGAACAGCGTGGCCGAGAGCCGCGCCAGCCGGTGCCCCAGGTCCCTGGCCCGTACGGTGTCACCCGCCCGCCAGGCGGCGACCAGCTCGGCGAACCGGTCGGTGGCCAGGTGCGCCGAGGCGAGGATGGCGCCCGCGGCGCCCAGCGCGAGCAGCGGCGAGACGACCACGTCGTCGCCGCCCAGCACGTCGAAGTCGGCCGGCGGGTCGCCGAGCAGGTCCACGGCGTCCTGGTCGATGCCGCCGGCCGCGTACTTCACGCCGGCGATGCGCGGATGCCGCCCGAGGTGGCGCAGCGTCTCGGCACTCACCTGCTGCCCGGTGCGGTAGGGGATGTGGTAGATCACCAGCGGCACCGGCGTCTCGGCTGCCAGCGCCTCGAAGTACGCCACCACGCCACGTTCGCCCGGCCGCAGGAAGTAGGGCACGGTCACCAGGGCCGCCGCGACCCCGTCCGGCAGCCCGCGCAGCGCCTCCAGCACCGAACGCGGCTCGTTGCCGGTGACGCCGACCGTCAGCGGCACGCCCCGCTCCCGGCAGACCCGCGCGCACACCTCGACCACCCCGGCCCGCTCGGCGGCGGACAGCGCCGCGACCTCTCCCGTGGTGCCGAGCGCGACCAGCCCGGCGGCCCCCTGGTCGAGCAGGTGCCCGGCGAGCTTCTCGACCGCGTCGAGCGCCACCTCACCGGCCGGGTCGAACGGGGTGACGAGCGGTACGTGGATTCCGTTCAGCATGCTTCGAGCCTGAGGCCGGCACACCCGTAAGGTCCAGCGCCAATTTCTGTGGTCGAGATTAAGCTGGACTGATGCTCGACCCTCGCAAGCTCAGCCTCCTGCGCGAGCTGGACCGGCGCGGCACGATCGCCGCCGTCGCCGAGGCCGTCACCTTCACCCCGTCCGCGGTGTCCCAGCAGCTCAGCGCGCTCGAACGGGAGGCGGGCGTGCCCCTGCTCGAACGCACGGGCCGGACCGTCACGCTGACACCCGCCGGCCGGCTCCTGGTCGAACACGCGCAGGCGGTCCTCGCCGAGCTCGACCGGGCCGCGGCGGCGCTCGCCGCGGTACGCGGGGCGCCGGCGGGGCCGCTGCGACTGGGCGCCTTCCCCACGGCGGCGCGGGTGCTGGTGCCGGCCGCCCTCGCGGAGCTGGGGCGGGCCCATCCCGCGCTGGAGCCGATGGTCCACGAGATCGACCCCGCCGACGTGTCCGGCGCGCTGCGGGCGGGCGAGCTGGACGTCGCCCTGGTCCACGAGTACGACTTCGTGCCGCCGGTGACGGACGCCTCGCTGGCCACCGAGCCGCTGTTCGCGGAGCCCATGTACCTCACCGGCCGCAGGACGCTCGGCGACGCCCGCCACGACCCGTGGATCATGAGCATGCCGGGGACCCTGTGCCACACCATGGCGGTGCGCGCCTGCCAGGCGGCGGGCTTCGAGCCTCGGGTACGCCATCACGTCGACGACTTCGACACCGTGCTGGCGTTCGCCGCCGCCGGGCAGGGGGTGGCGCTGGTGCCGCGCCTGGCGGCCCTCGCACCGCCGCCCGGGGTGACGCTCACGGAGCTGGCACTCAGCCGCCGCACGCTGGCGGCCTTCCGCAGCGGGCACGAGGGGCACCCGGCGATCAGGGCGGCCGTCGCCGCCTTCCGCACCGCCCTGTCCGGGCTCCCCCTCACCCCACCGGCCGCGTCACCCGCCCCGCCGCCCACCCACCCGTGACGTCCCGCGACGGCACCACCCACCAGCCGGTCACGACGCCCGACCCGGCCCGGCCGTGACCTCCCGGCCCAGCCGCTCACGACCTCCGTCCAGCCGCCCATAACCTCCAGCCCAGCCGCTCACGACTCCGTTCAGCCGGTCGTGACCTCGCCGGTCACGGCCCGCAGCGCCGCTTCCGCGCTGTGCTGCGCGGCGTTGTACTCGCCTGCGGTCACCGCGACCACCAGCTCGCGTTCGGGCTCCAGGTAGATCCGCTGCCCGCCGTTGCCGTGCGCCGCGATCCACCGGCGCGGCCCGTCGCCGATGTACCACTGGTAGCCGTACGACGTGTCGTCGCCTATCCGGACCCGGGGCCGGGTCATCTCCGCCACCCACTCCCGCGGCACGATCCCGCCTCCTCCGTCGAGCACCAGCGTGCCCAGCGCCGCCAGCCCGCGCGGCGTCAGCCGCAGCCCGGCCGCGGCCATCTCCACCCCGTCGTCGCCCGTCGTCCACTCGAACGCGGAGATGCCGGCGGGTCCGAACAGCCTCTCCCGGGCGTACTCGGCCAGCGGCCGGCCCACCCCCTTGGCGATCAACCGGCCGAGCAGCGCCGCCGCGCCCCCGCAGTAGACCCATCGCAGCCCCGGCTCCGTCACCACCGGCCGCTCCAGCACGTAGCGGTGCCGGTCGGGCGCGGTCTCCATGGCGATCTCGCTGTTCTCGGTGCTGGTGTAGGGCGCCGTCTCGTCCCACGCGAGCCCCAGGGTCATGGTCAGCGCGTGCTCGACCATGATCTCCGCCCGCGCCGGATCGGCCGCCAGATCCGGATACTCCGGGAAGCACGGCAGCAGCCTCTCCCGGGGCGCGGGCACGGCTCCCTCGGCCAGCGCGATGCCGTACAGCAGGGCCACCACGCTCTTGGTCACCGACCGGACGTCGTGCAGCGTGTCCGCGTCGAACACCACGTGCCCGAGGGACCGGTTCAGCCGGAAGTCCTCCCCCGCCCCGTATCTCTCCAGCTCCACCCGCCCGCTCCTGAGGACGACGAGCCCGTGCAGGCCGGGCGCCCCTCCGTCGCTGAGCAGCCCGTCGATCCGCGCGGCGATCCCCATGTCTCCTCCTCCAGTCGGCAACCCCCGTAGAACTAGCACCTGCCACGGTGTCGGGGTCAACAGGTACGTCGCCGACCTGCCGCTGGACATGCGCCGGGGAACCGGTGACCTGCTCGCCGCCTGGCGGTGGCAACCTCGCACACGGTCATTGACGACAAGGAGTCGGCATTTGTTGGAATGAATGGAAGAAATGCCCGACACGAGCCCCGAAGTGTGCTCATACTGGAGGCAGCTGGCCCAACAGGAGCGCCTCATGCGGAAGACACCCCCACGCATGACGCCGGAGGAAGGGCTGCCGTCGAGCCAGTTCCTGCAACTCGCAGCAGTCGACTTCACCGGCATCTACGCCGTCCACCTCGCCGCCAAGGACGAGCGTCTGAAGATGACCAGGCTCGCGATGAGCCTGCTCGCCGGACCGTTCCTGGCCACCATCGCGCTCACCAGCGCCAAGGTGGTGGACCCGGAGCACCTGGCCGCCTGGCACACCGTGCCGTGGTACCTGTTCGCGCTGGTGGCCGCGTTCGGGCTGCTCAGCGTGTTGCCGTTCCTCCGGCTGATCGAGGCGGTCAACGCCTGCGCCAGGACCGCGCGGGCGATCAACAACTTCCGGCTGCTGTACGCCACCCAGCTCAAGGACGAGCTGTCCTGGTCGCCCAACCTGCCGGTGGACCCGCGTTTCCCCGAGACCTACGCGCCGCTCGCCTGGCCGGGGATCAACGTCATGGTGCTGGCGGTCGTCAACTCCGCCTACCTGACCGTCGGCGTCACCGGCCTGAGCGGCCAGGAGCCCAACGCCCCGCTGCTGCTGACCGGCGTCCTGCTGGTCGCGCTCGTGCACTACTCCGTCTACTACGTGCGCTGCAACGTGACCAGGCGCCGCAGGCTGCCGCACAACCCCTACCAGTTCCCGAACGTGGAGACATGAATGACCGGCCCGGAGGTGTGGGCGTCATGTGGGGAGGCGTGGATCCATCTGATGCGCCATGTGTGGACGACCGGCGCGCTCGGCGACGACGACCGCGGCCCGGTCATGGAGGGGCCGCCCGTGCTGTTCGAGATGACCGAGGTCAGCCGGGACGACCCCATCATCGGCAGGTACGGCGACGCCGACCGGCTCGCGCTCTACTGCCGCAAGTTCACCCAGGACACGGTCGTGCCGCCGTTCAAGTACAGCTACGGAGCCCGGATCAAGGGGCAGCTCCGGTGGGCTGCCGACCTGCTCCGGGCCAAGCCGTACAGCAAGAGCGCGTGGATCTCCCTGACCACGCCGGGCGAGCCGTACGACGCGGTGCCGTGCCTGAGCGGGCTGGCGTTCCGGCTGCGTGACGGCACGCTGGTCATGACGGCGGTGTTCCGCTCGCAGAACGTGTTCACCAGCTACCTGAACTACGTGCCGCTGGCCGACGTCCAGGCGGGGATGGCGCACCGGCTGGGGGTGGCGCCCGGGCCGATGCGGGTCTTCGTGGACGTGCCCCACCTCTACCTGTCCGACAGCACCCAGGTGCTGCGCGTCATGCGACCTTGTCTGCCGAGGCTGCTGTGAGCGGGGTGGCGATGTCCTCCAGGCTCTTCTGCTCCGCCTTGACGCCGAGGAACAGCTCCACGATCCCACCGGCGATCATGACGACGGCGCCGATCGAGAACGCCAGGGCCGTGTCGCCGGGCACCCCGGTCGAGACGAGTTCGGCGAAGATCAGCGGACCGGCGATGCCGCCCGCCGCGGTGCCGACGGCGAAGAAGAAGGCGATGGCCATCGCCCGCGTCTCCATCGGGAAGATCTCGCTCACCGTCAGGTAGGCGGAGCTGGCCCCGGCCGAGGCGACGAAGAGCACCGCGCACCAGCAGGCGGTCAGCGTGACGGCGGTCAGCATGCCCTGGTCGAACAGCCAGGCGGTGCCGAGCAGCAGCGCACCGGACCCGATGTAGGTGGCCGAGATCATCGGCACCCGGCCGACGGTGTCGAACAGCCTGCCCAGCAGCAACGGGCCGAGGAAGTTGCCGATCGCGATGACGGCGAAGTAGTAGCCGGTGTGCGTGTCGATGCCGTAGAAGGTCGACAGGATCTGCGCGTACCCGAAGGTGATGGCGTTGTAGAGGAACGCCTGCCCCATGAACAGCGAGAGCCCGAGCACGGTGCGCCTGGGGTAGAGCGCCACCATCGTGTGCGCGATCCGGACGAAGCCGATGGACCTGCGCTGGTGGATGGTCACCGAGCTCTTCGGCTCCGGCAGGTCGCCGCCGATCTCGCGTTCGATGTCGGTGACGAGCTGCTCGGCCTCCCTGTCGCGCCCGTGGATGAACATCCAGCGCGGGCTCTCCGGCACGTGCCTGCGGACCAGCAGGATGGCGACGCCCAGCACCACGCCGAGCCCGAAGGCGATGCGCCAGCCGAGGAAGACCGGCAGGTCGTTGAGCAGCGGCACGGTCAGCAGCGCGCCGCCCGCCGCGCCGAGCCAGTAGCTGCCGTTGATGATGATGTCGATCCGCCCCCGGTGCCTGCTGGGGATCAGCTCGTCGATCGCCGAGTTGATGGCCGCGTACTCGCCGCCGATGCCGAAGCCGGTGAGGAACCTGAACAGGAAGAACCACCAGGCGTCGAACGCCAACGCCGTCATCAGGGTCGCGAACAGGTAGACGACCAGGGTGACGAGGAACAGCTTCTTGCGCCCGAACCTGTCCGTCAGCCAGCCGAAGAACAGCGCCCCCGAGCAGGCCCCCGCCACGTAGAGGGCGGCGGCCAGACCGGCCACCTGTTCCTGCGTGATGTCCAGGCCGCTGCCCGGCTTGGCCAGCTGGGCCGAGAGGTTTCCCACGATCGTGACTTCGAGCCCGTCGAGGATCCAGACGGTCCCGAGCCCGATCACGATCATCCAGTGCCAGCGGGACCACGGCAGCCGGTCCAGCCGGGCGGGCACCTTGGTGGTGATGGTGCCGGTCTCCACGTCGCTCATGAGCGCAACGAGGTACCCGGGCCGCGACCGCCAAACGTTCTCAGCCCGTGACCGGCTTCTTTCCCTCCAGCATCGACATGTTCGCCCACGGTCCGCCGTACCAGTAGCGCCAGCCGAGATCGCGCCTGCGCACGTCCGCCATGCCGAGGTCGCGCAGGATGTCCTCGTAGGCGACCGTGTGCCACAGGTCGGCGACGAGGATCAGCCCGCCGGGACGCAGCACCCGGTACGCCTCGCGGACGGCCCGCGCCCGCTCCTCGGCGCGGTGCAGGTGGTGCAGCGCCAGGCTGGAGACGACCACGTCGAAGGTCCCGTCGCCGAACGGCAGGTCGCGCATGTCCGCGGTGACCAGGTCGGCGGAGACCCCTTCGGCGGCCGCGTTGGCCCGGGTGACGCGTCCCGCGTTCCCCGACTGGTCCCTCGATCGCCACACGTCCACGCCGACCGCGCGTCCCTCGGGCAGCCGCCCGGCGGCGAGCAGCAGCACCGCGCCCCGGCCGCAGCCGAGGTCGAGCAGCCGCTCGTCCCCCTTGAGCCGGTCGAGCTCGTCCGCCCAGACGGCGAACTTGCCGCGGCGGGTCGTGTACAGGTGGCTGGCGCCGCTGGCCAGCGTGTAGAGGCCGCCGAGCAGGAAGACCACGCCGGGGGCCGGCACGTCGAAGGCGAAGGAGACCGCCGCCAGGCCCAGCAGCGCCAGGCCGCCGAGGACGAGGCCCGCCAGGGCCCAGGGCGCGTCGAACCCGTAGTTACCGCGTCGCACACTCACCACCATGACTTGCCCGGGAATTGGGGCGACACTTCCCTGACTCAATCCCAATCGACCACAAACCGTTACTAACCTGAAATGGTCGTGCTCGGAAACAGGGAGTTGACCAGGGATGACAGGCACGGAGCGTGGTTTCAACCCCGTCTCGAGCATCGCCTTGACCCTGGGCTCGGCCCTGCTGTGGGGCGTGGCCCACCTCGCCACCGACCGCCGCCGGACCGGACTCGCCCTGATGGCGGCCCACGTGCTCGTGCTCGCGGTGGTCATCACGGCCGTCACCGGGTTCGGCCCGCAGTTGCTGGCGCTGGCCGTGCAGCCGGCCTGGCTGACCGCGCTGTCGGTGGCGCTGGGGCTGGTCGCGCTCGCCTGGTCCCTGGTGATCGTCCGCTCGTTCGTCCTGGTCCGGCCGGCGCCCTCCGACACCGTGGGTCGCGCCCTGACCGCGATCGTGGCGGCCGGGCTGTGCGCGCTCGTCCTGGCGCCCACCGCGTACGCGGCCCGGATGGCGTACGTGTCGCGGGACGTGGTGCAGGCGCTGTTCACCAACTCCACGCCGGTCATGGCGCAGGACCCGTGGAACGGGGCGGACCGCATCAACTTCCTGCTGCTCGGCGGCGACTCGGCGCCGAGCCGGCCGGGGGTGCGCACCGACAGCATGACGGTGGCCAGCGTGGACACCGCGACGGGCGCCGCGGTCCTGTTCGGCCTGCCGCGCAACCTGCAGCGGGTGCCGTTGCCCACCGGCCCGGCCCGCGACCGCTTCCCGAGCGGCTTCGCCGGCGCGGGGCCCGAGACGCCGGGGCTGCTCAACGAGGTCTTCCAGTACGCCGAGGACCATCCCGAGGTGGTGCCGGGCGTGCGGCGCGGCGAGCGCGGCCCGGCCCTGCTGAAGCAGACGATCGGCGACATCCTGGGGCTCCGGGTGAGCTACTACGCGCTGGTGGACATGCGGGGCTTCGCGCAGATCATCGACGCGATGGGCGGCGTCAAGGTCACCATCAAGGAGCCGATCGTCTACGGCAGGTACCGTGAGGGCCTGCTCGCCCCCGGCACCCGCCGGCTCAGCGGCTCCGAGGCCCTCTGGTACGGCCGCTCGCGCACCGACAGCGACGACTACGTCCGCATGGGCCGGCAGAAGTGCCTGCTCAACGCCGTGGCCAAGCAGGCCGACCCGATCACCGTGATCAACAGCTTCGAGCAGCTCGCCACGGCGACGAAGCGCGCCATCTCCACCGACATCCCGCAGGACCTGCTGCCGCCGCTGGTGGACCTGGCCCACAAGGTCAAGGACGCCAGGATCAGGAGCCTGAACTTCGTGCCGCCGCTGGTCAACACCGCCTACCCCGACTGGGACCTGATCAGGGACAAGGTGGCCGAGGCGCTCGCCGACCGCCCGGAGCGCCGCACGCCGCGCAGCGCCGCGCCGGGCACCGGGGCGGCCACCGTCCCGCCCGCGCAGAAGGCCGACCAGGCCGTCGCCCTGGACGCCGCCTGCGGGTAGCGTCCGGCGGCACCGGGACGAGGGTCAGACGGTCTCGTCGAGATGGTCCGCGTAGTAGGCGACGGCCCGGCGGTAGCGGCCGACCTCCTCGGTCTCGGCCAGCACCTTGAGCAGCGTGCCGACCGCCTCGCGGGACTGCCCGGAGTTGTGGAGCGCCATCGCCATGAACGTGCGCAGCGCCTTGTCGCCGGGGAACTCGGCGAGCCCGCGCCGGAACGTCTCCAGCGCCTCGTCGTAGCGCCCCAGCACCCGGAACGTGCTGCCGAGGCCCGTGAAGGCGCCCAGCCGGTCGGCGGCGGTGAGCCCCGTGCCGGCCAGCGCCCGCTCGTAGAAGGGCACGGCCTCGGCCTCCAGGCCGAGCGCGTCGTGCACCCACGCGGTCTGGTAGGCGATCTCGGCGTCGTCGGGATGCCGCTCGGACAGGCCCAGGAGCAGGGCGCGGGCCTCCTCGCGGCTCCCCGCCTCACGCAGTCGCACGGCCTCCGCCAATTCGTCATCACGCACCGACCGAGTGTGGCATGATTGCCAGCGACCTGTTCGACAACGGTTTTCATAATCATTTGGAGCGCGTGTGAGGGTGGCGTTCGTCGGCAAGGGCGGCAGCGGCAAGACCACGATGTCGGCCCTGTTCGCGAGACACGTGGCGAGCCAGGGCGGCCGGGTGGTCGCCGTGGACGCCGACATCAACCAGCACCTCGCCCTGGTGCTCGGCGTGACCGAGCCGCCGGAGCCGCTGGGCTCCCATCTCACCGCGATCAAGGATCATCTGCGCGGTGACAACCCCCGCATCGCCTCGGCCGAGGCCATGGTCAAGACCACGCCTCCGGGCCGGGGCTCGCGCCTGCTGAGCTTCGACGACCTCGCCGCCGCCCGCATCGGCGGCCGCGAGTTCGCGGTCACCACGCCGGAGGGCGTCCGCCTCATGGCGACCGGCCCGTTCAGCGAGGACGACCTGGGCGTGGCCTGCTACCACTCCAAGGTCGGCGCGGTGGAGCTGCTGCTCAACCACCTCGTCGACGGCCCGTCCGAATACGTCGTCGTCGACATGACCGCCGGGGCCGACTCCTTCGCCTCCGGCCTGTTCACCCGCTTCGACCTGACCGTCCTCGTGGCCGAGCCCACCCGGCAGGGCGTCAGCGTCTACCGGCAGTATCTCGACTACGCCGCCGAGTTCGGCGTGCGGATCGCGGTGGTCGGCAACAAGGTGCACGACGACGCGGACGTCGGCTTCCTCCGTTCCCACGCGGGCGACGACCTGCTCACCTGGATGGAGCACTCCGCCGCCGTCCGGGCCATGGAGCAGGGCCGCCCGTTCGCCCTCGACGACCTGGAGCCCGCCAACTCCGACGCGCTGGCCGTGCTGCTCAAGGAGGTGGACGCCCAGGAGAAGGACTGGGTGCGCTTCGGCCGGCAGGCCGAGGAGTTCCACCTGCGCAACGCGCGCGCCTGGGGCAACGAGCGCACGGGTCTCGATCTGGGCGACCAGATCGACCCCGAGTTCGTCTACGGCCCGTGACCACACGAGTGTCCCCCTCCAGACACCTGGAGCGCCACGCCGGCGCCGCATAGCGTCGGTGAGATCCCCTTCGAGAGGAGACAGCATGTCGCTGACCGTTCCGAACGATCTTCTCGACCAGGCCAGGGCGGGCGAGATCGACGACGCGGCGTTCGTCGCCTGCGTCCGCGACTCCCTGCCGTACGCGTGGTCGGTGATCAGCGAGCTGGTCCAGCAGCGTGACTCCAGTGGAGCCGAGTTCGCCGACAACCACGTGCCGCCGCCGTCGGAGGAGGCGCGCGGCCAGCTCCTGCGCTGCCTGGCCAGCGACGCGATGCGCGGCGCGCTGGAACGGCACTTCGGAGTCCGGCTCGCCTTCCAGAACTGCCACCGGGTCGCCGTCTTCGACCCGGCGGCCACCGAGGCGTTGCGCGACTTCGTGACGCCGCGCGCGCAGATCCTCAACCAGCAGCCCGAGCTCGTCGACTGCTGAGCGGGCGCGGGCGGCGGCGGGCCGGGGCTCCCGGTTCACCGCCGCCCGCGCACCGCGGGCAGCACCTCGGCGCCGAGGCGGCGGACGTTCTCCAGGGTGCGCCGATGGTCGCCGGCGCCCTCGACCATGAGGATCAGGTGCCGCAGTCCGGTGGCCTCGGCGGTGGCGAGGATCGTCTCGGCGCAGTGGGCGGGCGACCCGACCGGGTGGACGCGGGTCAGGAAGTCCACGTACGCGCCGACGTCCCGGGGCGGGCGGGGCCGGCCGTCCACCGGCAGGTAGCCCGCCAGGCCCGGCTCCAGCCAGCGCGGCATCGCCTCGGTCAGCTCCCTGACGGCCTGCCGCGTGGAGTCGGCCACGAACCCGACGGCCGCCGCCACGTGCCCCACCCCGGCCCCGGCGCCCCCGGCCACCGCGCCCCCACCCGGCCCGCCCCCGCCCACCGACCGCCCGTCCCGCGCGTCCCCGTCCCGCACCCGCCCGTCCCGCCCGTGCTCGTCCCGCACCCGCCCGTCCCGCGCGTGCTCGTCCCGCACCCGCTCGTACGCGGCCACGGCCGCCGCCTTCTCGCGGTCGTCCACGTGCATGCCGAGCAGCATCGGCAGCCCGCGCCGGGCCGCCAGCGTCAGCGTCGCCTCAGAGGTGCACGCCACGACCGGCCGCATGGTGGCCGCGGGCACCATCGGCACCTCGCGGAACGCGAAGAACTCCCCGCCGGCCGACACCCGCTCCTCCGACAGAGCGCGCACCAGCACGTCCAGCGACTCCTCGAAGCCCCGCTCGAACCGCTCCAGCCCCGTGCCGAACACCTCCAGGTCCACCCACGGCCCGCCCCGCCCGACCCCCAGCGCGAACCGCCCGCCCGACAGGTGGTGCAGCATCGCGGCCTGCTCCGCCAGAGCGACCGGATGCCAGGTGGACAGCACGCTGACCGCCGTCCCGAGCCCGATCCGCGACGTCCGCCCGGCGGCCACGGCCGCGAACGTGATCGCCGACGGGCACACCCCGTACGACATGAAGTGGTGCTCGGCGATCCAGGCGTCGTCGAACCCCGCTTCCTCGGCCGCCACGACCAGCTCCACGGTGTCGGCCAGCACCCGTCCCGGATCCCGGCCCGGAAACTGGGCCGCGACCAGAAAGATCCCGATTCGCACCCACCCGATAATGACCGATTCTCCGAGGTCAGGACAGTGCTTAGTATCAGGTTGTAGAAGTGACACATGACAACCCGAACCGGTGACCACATGAAGATCAACAGCAAGGGCCAGGTGACCATCCCCGCGCCGCTGCGCGCCAAGTACAACCTCCACGAGGGCGACGAGGTGGAGGTCATCGAGGTCGGCCACGTTCTGCAGATCGTGCGGCGGGAAGACAGCCTCACTCGCGGTCAACGCCTCGTCAGGCACATGCGCGGACGGGGCAAAGGCACGATGACCACCGATGAGATCATGAAGATGATGCGCGGCGACGAGTGGGGCGAGGTTTGAGTCATGCTTCGAGCCGTCCACTCCGCAGATGAGATCACCCTGGTCGACTCGTGCGTGCTGCTCGACATCTTCACCGAAGATCCCCACTGGGCCGACTGGTCCAGCAAGGAGCTCGAACGAGCCAGCGACACGGGCCGCGTCGTCATCAATCCGATCATCTACGCCGAGGTCACTCCCCGGTTCCCGAGCATAGAAGAGCTGGAGGAGACACTGCCCCACGAGGAGTTCGGCCGTGAGAATCTGCCCTACGAGGCAGCCTTTCTGGCCGGACAGGCGTTCAACGCCTACAAGAGACGGGGTGGTCAGAAGCGGGCGCCGTTGCCCGACTTCTACATCGGCGCGCACGCGGCCATCCGGTCCTACCGTCTGCTGACCCGCGACGCCCGGCGCTTTCGCACCTACTTCCCCAAGATTCAGCTCGTCTGCCCCGACTAGCCGAACAGGCTGACCTGGCCCTCGGTCACCGAGGGATCGCGGTGCCGCTTGAGGTGCCGCCAGCGCGGCAGGTCGTCGAGGTAGGACCACGACAGGCGGTGGTGCTCGGTGGGCCCGAGCCGGGCCAGGGCCTCCTGGTGGGCCGGCGACGGATAGCCGGCGTTGTCGGCGAAGCCGTACTCCTCGTGGCCGAGCGCCGCCAGCTGGGCGTCGCGCCGCACCTTGGCCAGCACCGACGCCGCCGCCACCGAGATGCTCGCCGCGTCGCCCCTGACCTCCAGGCGTACGGGCCAGGGAGCGCCGATGTAGTCGTGGGAGCCGTCGAGGATCACCGCGTCGGGTCTGACCGGCAGGGCCTCCAGCGCCCGGCGGGCGGCGCGGCGCAGCGCCTCGGTCATGCCGACGGTGTCGATCTCGGCAGGAGTGGCCTCGCCGAAACCGATGCCGGCGGCCCACGGGAGCAGCTCGGCGGCCACGGTCTCGCGTCTGGCGGGCGTGAGCTGCTTGGAGTCGGTCAGCCCGGCGGGCGGCTCCGTCAGGTCGGTGACGACCGCGCAGACGGTCACCGGGCCAGCCCAGGCGCCGCGGCCCACCTCGTCGACGCCCGCCACGGTGCGGGTGCTGGGCTGCGCGAGCAGGAGGTGCTCGATGTCGTAGGTCGGCGGCATGGCCCCAGACGTTATCGGTCCGCGGGCCGTACCGGGCCCGGATCGCGCTCGTCAGCGGCGGGCCCCGGCCGGCGGTCGGCGAGCCGGAGCGGTTCGAGGTCGGCGGCGATGTACCGGGCGGCCACGTGGATGGCCCGCAGGGTGACCGAGACCGAGGGGCGGTGCACGCTCGAACCCCGGGCGACGGCGTGCACCTCGCGCCCCACCGGGTTGCCCGGGAACTGCCGCACCGCCACCCCGCGGACTCCCGCCGCGAGCGCCAGCGCCGGCACGGCGGCGATCCCGAGCCCCTTGGCCACCAGCGACAGGATCGTGCCCAGCCCCTCGAACTCCCACGGTTGCGGCTTGGTGCCGCCCACGTCCACCAGCAGCCGGTCCACCGCCAGCCGCGACGGCTCGCCGTCCGGCGTGGCCATCCACGGCTCGTCGCGCAGCTCGGCCAGCTCGAACGGCACGCCGGTGTCGGCCAGCCGGTGCCTGCGCGGCACCACCAGCACGAGGGGGTCGTGCAGCAGGGGGAAGACCCGCAGGTTCTCGCTGTCGCGGGCGCGGCCGTACCAGTCGTCCACGAGCGCGATGTCCACCTCGCCCGACTGCACCTCCCGCATCCCGCGTCCCGAGCGGCTCTGCCGCAGGCGGAGTGTGAGTTCGGTGTGGCGGCGCAGCGACCGGGCGAGCGCGGGCGCGAATGCGACGGCCGCTGTGGGGAAGGCGGTGACGACGACCCGCCCGGCAGGCGTGCCCCGGTGCGCCGAGAGGTCCGACTCGGCCTCCTCGACCATGGAAAGGATGCGTTCGGCGTGCAGGACCAGGCGGCGACCGGCATCGGTCAGCTCGGCGCTGCGGGCCGTCCGGTCGATGAGGGCCGTGCCGGCCTCGCGTTCGAGCGCGACGAGCTGCTGGGAGACCGCGGAGGCACTGTAGCCGAGCGATTCGGCGGTCGCGGCGATGCTGCCGCGCCGAGCGAATTCGCAGATCAACACCAAACGCCGCAAATCGAGCATCGGACTTCCTTATGCCTACCCACAAAAAGCCTCGCTTGTCCTGATGCCTTCATCCAACCACCCTGGGAACGTGACAAACATGACGGTGACGCTTTCCGCCACGCTGGCGACGAACGAGGAGATCGAGCGAAGACGACGCGCCGGGGCACGGGTGCTCCACCTGGCCTTCGGCGAGGCCGGACTACCCGTCCACCCGGCGCTGCGCGACAGGCTCGTCGCCGCGTCCGGGAACAACGGCTACGGGCCGGTCGCCGGAGCCTCCGCGCTGCGCGAGGCGGCGGCGGGCTACTGGGCCCGTCGCGGCCTGCCCACCGACCCCGACCAGGTCGTCAGCGGCCCCGGCAGCAAGTCGCTCCTGTACGGCCTGCTGCTCGCCCTCGGCGGTGACGTGGTGCTGACCGTGCCGAGCTGGGTCAGCTACGCGGCCCAGGCCGATCTGGTGGGCTCCCGCCCCATCCTGGTCCCTCCGCCGGCCGGAGAGGGCGGCGCGCCCGACCCCGACCGGCTGGCCTCGGCCGTGCTCCACGCCCGCGCCCAGGGCCGGACCGTCAGGTCCGTGGTCGTCACCCTGCCCGACAACCCCACCGGCAGGCTCGCCAGGCCCGCCACCATCGCCCGCCTGGCCGCCGTCGCCCGCGAGCTGGACCTCGTCATCATCTCCGACGAGATCTACCGCGACCTGCTGCACCACCCCGCTCCGCCGTACATCTCGCCCGCGGAGCTGGCCCCCGAGCGCACCGTCGTCACCACCGGGCTCAGCAAGAGCCTCGCGCTGGGCGGCTGGCGCATCGGCGTGGCCCGGCTGCCCGGCGGCGCAGACGAGTTGCGCGCCAGGCTGCTCGCGGTGGCCAGCGAGATCTGGTCCGCGCCCGCCGCGCCGGTGCAGGAGGCCGCGGCGTACGCCTTCACCGAACCACCCGAACTGGTCGAACGCGTCGAGCGCAGCCGCAGGCTGCACGGCACGGTCGCGCGGGCCGCCCACGCGGCCTTCACCGAGATCGGCGCCTCCGTGCTCGCCCCCCAGGGCGGCTTCTACCTCTACCCCGACCTCGGCCACCTCCGCCTCGGCGGCTCGGCCGAGATCACCCGCATCCTGCTCGACGGGCACGGCATCGGCGTCCTGCCTGGCCACGCCTTCGGCGACGACCCGTCCGCCGCCCGGGTCCGGGTCGCCGTCAGCCTCCTGTACGGCGAGACGACCGAGGAGCGGCAGGCCGCGCTCGACAGCCCCGACCCGCTGCGCCTGCCGTGGATCTCGGCCGGTCTCGACCACCTGGCGAAGGGGTTGGGAGAGCTGTCGGCGACGCGCCGGGGCGCCGCGCGTGAACTCCGCCCGGCGCTCGTGCCGACCGCGTGTCACGGTTAGGCGAAATCTTCCCCCGGCGGACCGCCGGCACCCCCCGAAACATCGCGCTGACCTGCGCGAACACCGAAGCGCCGCAAGGGCGCGAAAGTTCCCTGACGCCGCCTGGTTACAGCAGGGGCGGGCAGCCCTCATCATGTGCTCATGCCCGCTCTTGTCACCTTGTCCGGGCGCCTCGTGCGCCTGGAACCTCTCAGCCACGCGGCGATCGACGACCTCGTCGCCGCGGCGAGTGAAGACCGCTCCACGTATGCCTTCACTCGCGTCCCGAACGGTCGGGACGAGATGGTCTCCTATGTGGAGGCCGCCCTGGCTGAGCAGGCGGAGGGCCGCACGTTGCCCTTCGCCATCCGGTGGCTGGCCACCGACCGTCTGGTCGGTGCCACCCGTCTCATGCACCTGGAGTACTGGCAGGGCCCCCTGCCGTGGCCTCCGGGCTCGCTGGGTGTGGTGGGCGAGATCCCGTCCGTGGCCGACATCGGTTACACCTGGCTGGGCGCCTCGGCCCAGGGCACGGGTGTCAACCGGGAGAGCAAGTACCTGCTGCTCTCGCACGCCTTCGACACGTGGAACGTCCACCGCATCACGCTCAAGGCAGACGTACGCAACGTCCGGTCCCGGGCCGCCATCGAGGCCCTCGGCGCACACTTCGACGGGGTGCGGCGAGCGGAAAGCCGAGGCGCCGACGACACCGTCCGAGATACGGCGTTCTACTCCATCCTGCATTCGGAATGGCCCGCCGTCCGCGAACGGCTCATGCCGAGACTCGCGCCGCTGGAAGCGGCGGTCGAGGCAGCGTAGAAAACACCCGTCGAGGCCCCGCCCGGAAAATGGGCGGGGCCTCCCGTTTTCGCCGGGAACTTCGCACCTGTATTGCTGGGGCGGGCACGGTCGCCCCCGCTGACCGGGACCATGCCTGCCGACGCCTTCAGCATCCGCTCGGGTGCTCAACACGCAATTGACACCCGATCAACGCTTTGGTTAACGCAATGTCTCGCGCCTATGTGGGAGGCGGGGAAGGTTCTATGATTTGGTAACAAAGCGTTCCATTGCCCTGGAGACATACCGCATGGCTGGTCAGAGCGTCGAAGGCGGGCTGCGCTTCGCCGTGCTCGGCCCCGTGCGCGCGTGGCGTGATCGCGAGGAGCTCGACCTGGGCACCCCGTTGCAGCGTTCCATCCTGGGCATGCTCCTGCTGCGGGAGGGACGGGCGGTCAGCCCGACGGAGCTCATCGACGCGGTGTGGGGCGAGGACGCGCCCCCGAGGGCGCTCGGCGCGCTGCGCACGTACGTCTCCCGGCTGCGCACCGTGCTCGAACCCGACCGGCCCGCCCGCTCCCGGCCCGAGATTCTCACCTCCGTCGGGCGCGGTTACGCGCTGCGCCTGACCGACGGGGCGCTCGACCTGACCCGCTTCGAGCGGGCCGTCCACGACGCCGAGGCGGCGCGCAAGGCCGGCCACCTCGCCGAGGCCGCCGCCGCGCTGCGGGCCGCGCTCGCCATGTTCGACGGCGAGCCGCTGACGGGCACCGTCGGCCCGTACGTCGAGCACCAGCGCGACCGGCTGGTCGAGCGCCGGATCGGCGTGGTCGAGACGCTCATGGACGTCGATCTCGAGCTCGGCGAGCACGCCGCGGTCGTGTCGGAGCTGATCGCGCTGACCGCCGAGCACCCGCTGCGCGAGCGGCTGCGGGCGCAGCTCATGCTCGCCTACTACCGGTGCGGCCGGCAGGGCGACGCGCTGGCCGTGTTCACCGAGACCCGCGAGGCGCTGATCGAGGAGCTGGGCATCGAGCCCGGTCCCGAGCTGTCGGCGCTGCACCAGCGCATCCTGGCAGCCGATCCGTCCCTCACCCTCGCGCCCGCGCCGGCCGCCCCCGCCCCGGTGGCGCCCGTCACGGTCACCGGGGCGGCACCGGAGCCGGCGGGCGGGGACGAGCCGGTCCACGAGCTGCCCCGCCCGGCGCAGCTCCCCGCCGCGGTCAACGACTTCACCGGGCGCAAGGAGATCGCCGTACGGCTGCGCGCGCTGCTGTCGGCGCAGTCCTCGGCGGAGGGCGTGCCCGTGGTCGCCATCTGCGGGATCGGCGGCGTCGGCAAGACCACGCTGGCCGTGCACGTGGCCCACGCCGCCGACGACCTGTTCCCCGACGGGCAGCTCTACGTCGACCTGCGCGGCTACACCGACGAGGCCACCGCGCCCGAGTCGGCGCTGCGGGCGTTCCTGCGGGCGCTCGGCGTCCCGCCCGACGTCATCCCCGAACGGCTCGCCGAGCGCTCGGCGCTGTTCCGGTCGCTGCTCGCCGACCGGCGCATCCTCGTGCTGCTGGACAACGCCCGTGACGCCGCGCAGGTGGGCCACCTGCTGCCGGGCTCGCCAGGCTGCGCGGCGATCGTCACCAGCCGGGTCAAGCTGGCCGACCTGCCCTCGGCCAGGCTCATCGACCTCGACGTGATGGAGCCCGACGAGGCCCTGTCGCTGTTCGCGGCGGTGGCCGGGCCGGAGCGGGTGGCGGCCGAGCACGGCGCCGCCATGGACGTGGTGGCGGCGTGCGGGTTCCTGCCGCTGGCCGTACGGATCGTGGCCGCCCGGCTGGCCGCGCGACCCTCGTGGACGGTGGAGTCGCTGGTGCCGCGGCTGGCCGACGAGCAGCGCCGCCTCGACGAGCTGCGGGTGGGCAACCTCGCGGTGGAGGCGACGTTCGCGCTGGGTTACGGGCAGCTCGACGCCGGCCAGCAGCGGGCGTTCCGGCTGCTGTCGCTGCCCAACGGCCCCGACATCTCCGCCGGCGCCGCCGCGGCCGTGCTGGCGATGAACGGGTTCGAGGCCGAGGACGTGCTGGAGTCGCTGGTCGACGCCAGCCTGCTGGAGGCTCCGGCGCCGGGCCGCTATCGCTTCCACGACCTGCTCAAGCTGTTCGCCCGGCGCACCATGGACAAGACCGAGCAGCCGCAGGCCCGCACGCCGGTGCTGCGGCGGCTGCTCGGCTACTACCTCTCCTCCGCCCAGTCGGCCCACCGGCTGGCCTACGAGGGCAGCTCCATCGCGGACAACCTGGTGGAGATCGGCAGCGGGCGCAGCTTCGGCGGCGCGGACGAGGCCGTCGCCTGGCTGATCGCCGAGGGCGACTCGCTGTTCGCGGCGATCAACCAGGCCGCCGCGGCCTCCCCCACGGCCGACCAGCTCCTGCCGGCCGCCGACCTGCTGGTGGCCATGGAGCCGCTGCTGGAGTCGGGTACCCACACGCGCGAGTTCGACCACGCCACCCGCGCCGTGCTCGCCGCCGCCCGCGGCATCGGCGACCAGGGCAGCGAGCTGCGCTCCCGCTACGTGCTGGGCCGGGTGCTGTTCGCGGGCAACCGGCTGACCGAGGCCGAGCAGCAGTTCAGGATCGTGCACGAGCTGTCGGTGACCCGCGGCGAGAAGGTCGTCACCGGCGAGGTGATGAACGCGCTGGCCGTGGTCGTGGGCAGGCAGCGCCGCCACACCGAGGCCCTGTCGTGGTTCGAGTCGGCCATGCGGCACTACCGCGACCACGGCATACCCGCCGGCGAGGCGCTCGTGCTCAGCTACTCCGCCCGCGACCATCTCGGCCTCGGCCGGCCCGCGGACGCCGTCGCCGCGGCCGAGCGGGGCCTGGAGATCTTCACCGAGCTCGGCAGCGGCGCCGGCACCGCGCGGGCCCGCTACCACCTCGGCATCGTGCTGTCGCGGGTCGGCCGGCTCACCGAGGCCGTCCATCACCACGCCGAGTGCCTGGCCTTCTTCCGGGCCGGCAAGCAGCGGGTGTGGGAGCAGCGGGTGTGCTCGCGGCTGGCGGAGACGTTCATCGCCGCCGAGCGCTACGCCGACGCCGTCCGGCACGCCGAGCAGGCTCTGCTGGTGTCGCGGAACATCGGCCACCCGTACGGCGAGGCGCTGTCGCTGACGGTCCTCGGCAAGGCGCTCAAGGGGCTCGGCAGCACCACGCGCAGCCTCGACTGCCTACGCCAGGCCTTCGACATCTTCTCCCGGCTCGGTGCTCCCGAGGCCGGGGACCTCGAGGTCCTCCTCGACGCCGCCCAGGTCGTCGAGTCCTGAATAGAGCGCGTCGTCCAGACGTGTCATCCACACATGGTTGATCAAGGCTGTCCTCTGCGGTCCTCGGCGCCTCCCGGCGGTGGTGCTGCCCGGCCGGCCGTCGTGACCGCCACGCGTCGCCAGGGGGCCCGGTTTTCCGGTTGCTCCACGTGACGGCTAGCCGCCTCACGTCGACGGCCGGCCGGGCTCTGACACGGGCCTCGAACCCCCCGGGTCCGTGTCGTGGTCCCCAGCATCCGCCGGAGGGCTTGACGTCGGATCAACAGCCGATTGCGCCACCGGTCACAGGTGGAAGTATCCCTCGGCGATGAGGGGGCGGACCGCGTCGGCGTTCGGGATGTCGCCGTTGCCGACCAGCTCGGCGATCACGTTGAGCAGCGGGCCGAGCGCCAGCTCGCCGTCGCACACCCCGGCCAGCGCGGCCTCGACCGTGCCGACCTCCCTGCTGCGGCGCAGGCCCGTGGTCTGACGGAGCACGATCCGCATCGGGTCCTCGGCGCCGGGCAGGCCGATGCGCTCGTCGAGCAGCCCGTCGGCCGTGCGCAGGCAGGCCGACGCGAGGTCCTCGACGCGGTGGGCGGCCGCGATAGAGTCGAGCACGTCGTCCACGTAGTCGCCCACGGGCAGCGTGACCTGGTGGGTGAGCCGCTCGACGCGGACCACCGGGTCGAGGGTCCCGGAGTTGCGCAGGGTGATCCAGCCGAAGCCGACCGCCTCCACCTTGCGCTGCTCGAACCAGGCCAGCCAGCGGTCGTAGTGCTCGGCGTAGCCGGGGGTGCCCTGCTCGGCGGCGTCCCTGAGCCACAACTCGACGTACTCGGCGGGGTCCTGCACGTCGCGTTCGACCACCCAGGCGTCGCAGCCGGTGTCGGCCAGCCAGCCGCCGACGCGGTCGCGCCAGTCCTCGCCCTCGACGTGCAGCCAGTTGGCCAGGAAGTGGGCCTGGCCGCCGGGGGCGAGGTGGCGGGGCGCCTGCCGGACGAGGTCGCGGCAGAAGGCGTCGCCGTCCTCGCCCGTCTCGCGGTAGGTCAGCTGCCCGCCGGGTGAGATGACGAACGGCGGGTTGGCGACGACGAGATCGAACAGCTCGTCGCGGACCGGCTCGAACATGGAGCCGACGCGGGCGTCCACCCCGCGCACGCCCGACAGCTCCCAGCTCAACCGGGCCAGCTCGACGGCGCGCGGGTTGAGGTCGGTGGCCACGATCTCCCCTGCCCGCCCCGCGAGGTGGAGCACCTGCACGCCGCAACCGGTGCCGAGGTCGAGCGCCCGTTCGACGGGGCGGCGGGTGACGAGCTGGGCGAGGTTGGCCGAGGCGCCGCCCGCGCCCACGACGTGGTCGGGACGCAGCGCCGGGTCGCCGGGGCGCACCTTGCGGTCGGAGACCACGTAGCCGCCCGTCTCCCACGGCTGGAGGTGCACGTCGGCGGTGACCCGCTCGCCTGCCACGGTCACCAGCCCCGACTCCAGCACGGCCGGGTCCAGCCACTCCCGGGGGACGGCCACGCCCAGCCACCACAACCGGATCAGCGCGTCGAGCGGCTCGCCCGCGGCCGTGGCGCGCAGGGCCGGGACCAGTTCCTCGCGGGCCAGGGCGGAGGCCGCCACGTCGCCCAGCCGGTCGCGGACGCCGTCCACCGTGTAGCCGGTTTCGTGCAGGTGATCGCGCAGTCCTTCCACGCACCCATCCTTTCACCGCTTACGCCCGCGCATGATCCCATACCTACGGTGATCGTACTGTTACCGATGAACCTGGCGATCTGTAAGCGGCTCGCAACCGGTCCGCGGTATCTCTGATGGACCCTGTCCGAGGGACGTGTTCTCGACGTCGGGACCTGTTCGAAGAGGAGCGGCCCCATGCTCATCCCGTGCCTGGCCTGTGAGTCCCGGTTCGTGCCCGACGAGTACTTCCGCGCCTGCTCGGCCTACAACCGTGGCCTCGACCTCGTGCTGTGGACCTGTCCGCGCTGCGGCAACCACGACGAGGTGCGGGTGCTGCCCGGCGAGCTGGGCTTCGGCTACACGCGCCGGGGCCGCTTCGCCGTCCACGACCGGGTGCGCGTGCCCGGCCTGCGCCGCCACCGGGCCGACCTGCGGCTCGACATCTCCCTCGACAAGGCGAGCTGGCGGGTGCACAGCCGCGTCCGCCAGCTCGCCTAGCCGCCGTCGCGACCGCGCCCGGTTCGCCCCGTCAGTCGGCGTGCCGGCGGAGGCTCTGCCAGGCGGCCTCGCCCAGCCCCTTGATCTCCTCGTCGGTGGGCGTGTGCGCCCCGGCGAACCACAGGCGGCACATCTCCTGTGCGGGCCCGAGCCACAGGACGTAGCACATGGTCGGGTGCACCTGCCGGAGCAGGCCGTTGTCCATGTGCGGCCGCCACCAGTCGGACACCCGGCGGAAGAACGCGCGGCGCGCCTCGGCCACCTCGGCGCCGCCCGGCTCGTGCTTGCGCGGCGGCCGCTCGCTGATCAGCAGCCTGGCGCGCTCGGGGTGCTCGCCGGCCCAGCGCATGTGCAGGGCGACGACGGCCTCGATCCCGTCGCGGGCCGACTCGTGGCTCTCCAGCTCGGCGAGGAACGCCTCCTGGTAGGCCGTGAGGATCTCGGCGTACAGCACGCCGAAGACGTGGTCCTTGCCGGTGAAGTGGTGGTAGAAGCTGCCGACGCTGACGCCGCTCTCCTTGCGGAGGTCGCTCAGCGTGGTGGCCGAGACCCCGTCCTGGCTGAATCGGCGCAGGGCCCCCTCGATGATGCGGGTCCGCCCGTCACGTCCGTTTCTGGCGCTCTTCACACTGTCAATGGTGAGGCAGCAGAACGTTGTTCCGCAAATAGCGCCGTCCGGTCGATCATAGCGGTCACCTCCACCGTCCCGGAGACGACCCTCATCGTGGCGTCGGGCCACAGGCGGCGGACCAGGCTCAGGGCCCGCCGGTTGTCGCCCATGACGTCCATGCCGACCGTCGTGGCGCCCCGCCGGGCGGCGCGGAGGAGGAGCGCGCCCACCAGGCGCGGCCCGAGCCCGTGACCCTGCCACCGGTCGGTCACCACCACGGCGATCTCCACGTCGGCGGCGGCGCCGCGATAGCTCATGGCATGGCCGATGATCTCGCCGTCGAGTGTGGCGACCAGGACGTCGCGGCGCTCGTCCACGGCGAGGAGCGCGCGGACCAGGCTCGCGGCCGGACGGCTGAACCCGGTGAAGAAGCGCAGCGTCCGCGTGTGCAGGGACAGTCCGGCCAGGAAGCACCTGATGCGCTCGTCGTCGTCGGACCGGGCCGGCCGGATCTGAGTTCCTTGCATGGACTCAGCTTGCCCCGACAGGCTGAGTCTGTCAACCGAACTCAGGTATGATAGGGCTCATGAACGTGCCCTTCCGGGTCACCAACTGCTCGATCGAGCGCACCCTCAACGTCGTCGGGGAGAAGTGGACGTTCCTCGTGCTCCGCGAGGCGTTCAGCGGCGTGCGCCGGTTCGCCGACATGCAGGCCAACACCGGCGCCCCCCGCCAGGTGCTCAGCGCCCGCCTGGCCCGGCTGGTGGACGAGGGCCTGCTGCGCAAGGAGCCCTACCGCGAGCCCGGCCAGCGCCAGCGCGACGAGTACCGGCTCACCGACAAAGGGCGCGACCTGTACCCCCTCCTGGTCGCGCTCATGCACTGGGGCGACAGATACCTGGCCGGCGAGGACGGGCCTCCGGTGCTGCTCACCCACCGCGACTGCGGCGCGCCGATCGAGCAGCACTTCCGGTGCGCCGAGGGCCACGAGGTGGCCGGGCCCCAGGAAGTGACCGCCCTGCCCGGCTCAGGCTCCGCGCTGAAGAGCGCGTAGGCAGCGCCGGAAGTCACCCAGGGTCAGCAGCGCGGCACCCGTCAGCAGCACGGCCACCGCCGACGTCCGCACGACGAGGTACGTCTCGATCGGCTGGCTGAGCAGCAGCCACAGGCTCAGCGTGGCGTTGCCGAGCTGGGCGCACCCCCAGGCCAGCGACTGGCGCGCGAAGAAGCGCCGCATCACCGGCCGCTCCATGACGTCCTCGGGCAGCGGCACCAGGTCCTCCGCCATCCGCCGCGCGAGCGGCCTGCGCACCCGCGCCGTCCCGAGGAACGCCGCGCTGGCGCAGAACACGCCCAGCGTCGGCTGCAGGAAGAACAGCAGCGGGCTGCCCGTCAGCAACGCCAGCGCCGCCCGTACCGTCACCATGAGCGCGGCCAGCAGCACCCCGCCGGGCACCCGCCGCCCCCTGGCCAGCCTGACCAGCACTCCCCCGTACACCCAGGCGACGGCCGCGCCGACGCCGCCCGCCGGCCCGGCGGCGAGCAGCCCCGCGTAGAAGACCGCGACCGGCAGGATCATGCTCTCGACGACCCGCGGCACGGCATGCCGCACCAGGGCGGCGAGCCGGGGCAGCTCGAACACGTGCCCCTCGGGGGGCGCGGCAAGCACGGTCATGGAGCTCTTCGAGGGCCTCTCGACGGGCAGGGGGTCTGCGCGAGGCCTGGGGAGAGGCTCACGTCACGGTTTCCGACCGTACGCGATGAACGGCTTCCTGGTAAGGGTTTCGACCAGATTGCGATTTGATCACGCCGTCGGCACCGCCGCAGGTCCAGGAGGCGCGTAAGGGAGCACCTGGTGCGGTGCCTACCCTGGAAGGGTGTACCGGTTCCTCCTCACGCCCCGCTGGATCGCGCTGCATGTCGTGGTCCTGCTCGTGATCCCCGCCTTCGTCCTGCTGGGGCAGTGGCAGTTCGGGCGTTTCGAGGAGAGGTCGGCCAACAGCGAGCGGGTCACCGCCAACCTGGCCGCCCCTCCGGTGCCCGTGGAGAGCCTGGCCGGGCCGGCGGTCAAGGAGGACGACCGCTACCGGGCCGTGACGGCCTCGGGCAGCTACGACGCCGCACAGGGGCTGCTGGTGCGCCGCAGGCCCCAGGAGGGCCGGCCCGGGTTCTACGTGCTGACGCCGCTGGTGCTGGCCGACGGGCGGGCCGTGCTCGTCAACCGCGGCTGGGTCAAGGCCGGCGCCACCGCCGACACCCCGCCCGAGGTGCCCCCGCCGCCCACAGGTCAGGTAACTGTCACCGGCCGGCTACGGCTGAGCGAGACCGAGGAGTCGAGCGGCATCCGGGAGCGCCCGGGCCTGCCCGCCGGTCAGGTGCTGCTGATCGACCTCGACGCCATCGGCAAGCGCCTGCCGTACGAGCTGCTGGGCGGCTACGTCGACCTCACCGAGCAGCGGCCGGGCGGCGGCCCGGCGCCCGAGCCCGTGCCGGCGCCCGACGTGGGCGCGGGAGGCGGGCTCAACCTCGCCTACGGCGTGCAGTGGTGGCTGTTCATCGGCGTGGCCGTCGGCGGCTGGGCCCTGCTGATCCGGCGCGAGGCGGCCGACCGCCGGGCCGGGGCCGCTCGGCCGGACGGCGGTGAGGCCGGGGAGCCGGAGGAGACGTCCGCGCACACCGGCTGACTACATCGATCACGATGGGGTAGGAAGCGGCGGGGTCCGCACGAGCAGCATCCTCGTCACCGCGGACCCCGATGGCCCGGGGTCGCCCGCCATCCCCCTCCCGGCGACCCCGGGTCCGCAAGACCACGGGGATCTGCGTCACAGGGATATCCAACGGAGACGTCGCAGCTTGTTCGACGTTATCCCGCCGTCGTACGGTTACCTGCGTGACTACGCCGCTGCTCCCCGACCCCGATCCGAGGCGGCGCGACTATGTGATCATCTCCGCCGACGATCACCTGATCGAGCCGCCGGACCTCTTCGAGGGCCGGCTACCGGAGAAATACGCCGACGTCGCGCCCAAGGTCGTGGAGACGGAGGCCGGTCACCAGGTGTGGCGCTACGGCGGGGCGACCTACCCGTGCGCGGCCATGGACGTGGGCGCCGGGCTGCCACGCGAGCAGCGCACCCTGGAGCCGATCCGCTTCGAGCACATGCGCCCCGGCTGCCACGACATCGAGGCCCGCGTCGAGGACATGGACCTGGCCGGCATCTGGGCCGCGCTCTGCTTCCCCGGCATGCTCGCCGGGCAGGCCGGCATGCCGTTCGCCAGGACCCGCGACCAGGACCTCGGGCTGGCCCTGGTCAAGGCGTGGAACGACTGGCACATCGAGGTCTGGGCCGGCACCTATCCCGAGCGCATCATCGGGCTGCAACTCCCCTGGCTGCCCGACCCCGACGTCGCCGCCAAGGAGATCCGGGCCAACGCCGCCCGCGGGTTCAAGGCCGTGGTGTTCCCCGAGTTCCCGACCCGGGTGCGGCTGCCGTCGATCCACAGCGGCCACTGGGACCCGTTCTTCGCCGCCTGCGAGGAGACGGGCACGGTCGTGGCCCTGCACACCGGCGCGTCGAGCTGGGCGCCGGTGCCCTCGCCCGACACGCCCATCGAGGCGATCACCACCCTGATCCCGACGAGCGCCATGTTCGCCTGCGCCGACTGGCTCTGGTCGGGCGTGCCGCTGCGCTTCCCCAACCTGCGCATCCTCATCGTCGAGGGCGGGGTGGGCTGGCTGCCGCTGCTGGCGGAGCGGGCCGACTACGCGCTCGACCACCCGGTGGCGGGCGACGCGACGTGGGACGGCGGGCTCAAGCCCAGCGAGGTGCTGCGCCGCAACTTCTTCTTCGGCACGCTCGACGACCACGCCCTGTCGGGCGTGCGCCTGGCGGTCGGCCTCGACCATGTGCTCCAGGAGAGCGGCTATCCGCACTCCGACTCGACCTGGCCCGACACGCAGCAGGCGGTGGCCCGCAACCTCGGCGCGCTGCCGCCCGCCGACATCGCCCGGGTCGCCTACGGCAACGCCGCCCGCCTCTTCGGCCACCCGCTGCCCTCGCGGGCGTGGCTGCGGATGGAGGAGATCTAACCCTCCAGGCTGCCCTGGACGACCCGGCGCTCGTGGTCGAGGTAGCGCCCGCTCTCGCCCAGCAGCGACCCCAGGAGCCAGAGGAAGACCCCGAAGTCGTCGGCCACGCCGATCAGGACGAGGAAGTCGGGCACCACGTCGATCGGCGAGACCAGGTAGACCACGCCGAGCCCCATCAGGGCCAGCTTGCCCTTGCCCATCTCGCCGTACTCGCCGCGCATCACGGCTCCGATCAGGCGCGGGATCGCCCGCACCCGCGCCATCAGTCCCGGCGTGCCGGGCTTGGTCACGTCCTGGTACGTCCGCCAGGCCGCCGCCGCGCGTGCTGCCTTCGCCTTCATGCCCACCCCCATACCCTCGCCTCTCACGACATAACGTGTTCGGTCAACGGTTGGTTCCGCACGGGTCAGCCCAGGGCCGGATGGGTGAACGGCCGCGCCACCTCGATCCGCGCGGCGACGCGGACGAGCAGGTCCTCCCGGCCTGCGGCGGCCACGAGCTGGACGCCCACCGGCAGTCCCGACCGCGACACGTGCAACGGCAGGGAGACGGCCGGCTGGCCGGTGGCGTTCACCGGCGAGGTGTAGGCCACCACGTGCGCCGTCCGCCCGCCCGCGACGCTGAGGTCGTGCGGCGGGATCCAGCCCAGCTCGAACGGCGCGACGCCCAGCGACGGCGCCAGCAGCAGGTCGTACCCGGACTCCCACCAGGCGGCCATCCGCCTGCGGAAGGCGTCGATCCACTGGACGTCCCGGATGTGCTCGGCCGCGCTGTGCGCCCGTCCGGCGCGCACCAGCTCGGCGTTGCGCGGCTCCAGCTCCTCCAGCGCGACCGGACG
Organism: Nonomuraea indica; assembly: GCF_002850745.1. Lineage (GTDB taxonomy): Bacteria > Actinomycetota > Actinomycetes > Streptosporangiales > Streptosporangiaceae > Nonomuraea > Nonomuraea indica. The sequence continues at coordinate 293,365 of NZ_KZ559472.1, read as the reverse complement.
CCCGCGCCAGGAGCCGATGTTGTCGATCTCGGCGGCCATGTTGTTCGCCACGACCGCGCCGAACCGGCGCGGGAAGGCCGCGTCGCCGAGCGCCTCCGGGAACGACGGGCTCACGTCGTGGCCGAGCGCCTCCAGCAGTACCGCGGCGCGCGTCACGGCCGCCACGACCTCGGGGTCCTCGGGCACATCGCCTCTCGGGTGGCGGGTGACGAACCCGACGCGGAGCCGTCCCGGATCCGCCCCCACCTCGCCGGCCAGCGGTCCCGGCAGCGCGGGCGCGTCGTACGGGTCGCCGGGCCGGAACCCGGCGACCAGGTCGAGAGCCGCCGCCGTGTCGCGCACGGTCCGGGTGAGGAACCCGGGGCAGGAGAAGCCGCTCCACCCCTCGCCCCCGTCGGGGCCGAGGCTGACCCGGCCCCTGGTCGGCTTGAGCCCCACCAGCCCGCACAGCGACGCGGGGATGCGGATGGACCCGCCGCCGTCGCTGGCCGTGGCGACGGCCGCCATCCCGGCCGCGACCGCCGCCGCCGAACCGCCGCTGGACCCGCCCGGCGAGTGGCCCGGCTCGTACGGGTTGCGGGTGGGCCCGAAGGCCACCGGCTCGGTGGTGACCGTGCTGCCGAGCTCGGGGGTGTTGGTCCGGCCCAGCACCACGAACCCGGCCGCCCGCAGCCGGGCGACGCCGTACCCGTCGCGCTCGACCCGCAGCCCGTCGAGGACGTGGGAGCCCGCGCTGTACGGCTCGCCGGCCTGCCGCCAGCCGAGGTCCTTGAGCAGGATCGGGACGCCGCGGAACGGCGCCCCCGCCGGGATGTCGTCCGCCTCGGCCAGCGCCCGCTCGAACCTGCGGTGGACGACCGCGTTCAGCTCGCCGTCGCGCGCCTCGATCCGGGCTATCGCCGCCTCCACGAGTTCGCGCGGCGACACCTGCCCGTCACGCACGGCCCGCGCCTGCCCGACCGCGTCCATCCGCAGCACGTCGTCCACGCCCGCTCCCCTCACCCGGTCACACCCACCACCCTGCACTCTCCTTCAGCACGTCGTCCGGAGCCGGCACGTCGCCCGAGCCGGCACGTCGCCCCGAGCCGGCACGTCGCCCCGAGCCGGCACGTCGCTCTCAGGCGCCCGGAGCGAGCGCCCGGACGGCCTCGGCGATCGGCACCTCACCGCCGGCCACGGGCGCGAGCACCGGCGTGTCGAGCCCGTTGGCGACGTACTCCCCGATCCTCGCCCGGCAGGCCGCCGCGTCGCCGTGGACGACCAGCGCGTCCACCACCTCGTCCGGGATGGCGCGCAGCGCCGCCTGCCGGTCGCCGGCCGCCCACGCCTCGTGCATCGGCCGCAGCACCTCGCCCCGTCCGAGCCAGTCGTGGAAGGCCGCGTACACCGGCACGGTCAGGTACGCCGCCAGCATGCGGCGGGCCAGCGCACGCACCCGTTCGGCGTCCTCGCTGACGCAGACGAACAGGCGGGCGATCAGCTCCGTGTCCGGCCCGATCTCCGCCCGCACCGTGCGCACGTCGTCCGGCGACAGCCAGTTGGTGATCGCCCCGTCCGCCTCCTCGGCCGCCAGGCGCAGCATCCGGGGGCGCAGCGCGGCCAGCACGATCTTCGGGGGGACCTCCGGCGCCCGTTCCAGCCGGAACCCGTCGACCTCGAACGTCTCGTACTTCTCCGACACCTTCTCGCCCGCCAGCGCCCTGCGCAGGAAGCGCAGCGTGTCGCGGGTCCGCGCGTACGGCCTGGTGAACGTGCCCGCGTTCCAGCGCTCGACGATCGCGGGCGACGACGAGCCGATCCCCAGCGTGAACCGGCCGGGAGCCAGGTCGGCCAGCGTGGCCGCCGACATCGCCAGCAGGCCGGGCCCGCGCGTCGAGACGGGCACGATCGCGCTGCCCAGCCGCAGCCCCGGTGCCCACTGCGCGGCCAGGGCCAGCGGCACGAAGCCGTCCACGCCGCTGACCTCGGCCGACCAGACGTCGGTGTACCCCAGCTCCGGCAGTTGCTCGACGAGTTCGCGCGAGCGGGCGAGCGAGCGGTCCTGGAAGGGGATCGTCATGCCCCAGTTCTGCGTCATGCGGCCTCCGTCTCGGCATCGGTACGGGGACCATACCAACCGGACGGTATGGGAGGTTGGGGGGCGCTACGCGCGCAGCTCGTGCACCGCCGCGATGAAGTCCTTGGTGATCCCGCGCAGCCCCGGCAGGTGCGACAGGCCGACCAGCCGGTCCACCAGCGGGACCGTGACGTCGATCAGCCGGTGCGTCCGCTCGCAGCCGGGCGAGGTGTCGTGCACCCAGAACAGCACCATGCCCATCGACAGCAGCCACAGCAGCTCGGGCAGCTCCTCGCGCAGCTCGGCGTTCATCCGGTCGGCGGAGCCCTCGACCACCTGCCGGTAGATGGCGATCGACGCCTCGCGCGCGGGCGAGCTCTGCGCGCTGAACGGGCTGAGCGGGTTGGTCGGCTCGGCCGCGTGCTTGAAGAACTTCACCGCGAACTCGTGGTACGGCTCGGAGACACGCACCCACTCACGCAGCACGCCGCTGAGCCGGGCGGCGAACGACGTCTCCTTGGCGAGCAGCTCGCGGCAGGCGGCCTCGTGCTCCGCCTGGGCGCGGTCGTAGTACGCCTGGATCAACGCCTCCTTGCCCGCGAAGTAGTAGTAGGCGTTGCCCACGGATACCCCGGCCTCGGCGGCGATGGCGCGCATGGTCGTCGCCTCGAAGCCACGCTCCCGGAACAGTCGCAAGGCCGTCTCGACGATGACCTCTCTGGTGCTCTCCGATCCTCGGTTTCGGGCTTCGGACACGTTCGTCACTTTACGGCTTCAAACGGCGTTAGGTCATGGAGCCGCACGGTGATCGCCGCCACAGGGCAAAAATAGCCCTGGGACGGGGGTCAACCGGTGTGAAGCATGGGATTGATGTTTTCAGGCGGAAGGGCTATTTCCGCGAAAAGGCATCGACATGTGGATACGTGGAACCGCTCGGCCCCTGGTGGCCATGCTCCTCGGCATTGAGATCTCCATAATCGCGCTGGCGCCGGCCGCCTCGGCCGCTCCCATGGCACCCGACCGGGAGCTGCGGCCGACGCCACGAATAATCACTCGGACGTACCACCTCGCGGAGCCCGTCCAGGTCTCCCACCGGTACGTCCTCCGGCACCCGCGCGTCGCGCAGGACCGGCACGCCGCCGGGCACCGGGGCGTCGCCGATCCCTGGCACGTCCACCTGCACGGCGACGGCAGGCACCGCAAGGCCGGCGGCAGGCGGGCGGGCGCCGGTCCGGCGACCGCCCACCATACGCTCCCCCTGCTCGACCTCGGGCGCGTCAAGCACCGCAGCGCGACCGTGCGCATGTCGCACGACCACGCGGCGACATACCTGCTCGGCGCCGGCCTGCGCTACCGGTCCAGCGGCCGGTGCACCGACCGGCACGTGCCCACCTGCACGTCGCTGGACTCCGTCCGGACGGGCACCATCGCCCGGATCATCGCACTCAAGCACGCCAGCGACTGCCCGATCATGGTCACCGGCGGCACCGAGGTCGGCCACGCCCCCGGCCGCTTCAGCCACGGCGAGGGCTACAAGCTCGACATCTCGCACAACGCCTGCATCGACAGGTACATCGCCCAGCACAGCGAACCGCACGGCGTCCGCGGCGACGGCGCCCGCCTCTACCGCGCGCCCTCCGGCACCGTCTACGCCGACGAGTCCGACCACTGGGACATCATGTTCAGGTAGCGGCTTCCGCCGTACCGGTCCCGCCCCGCCGCGTTTCACCACCCCGAAACCCGGCTCCACCGCGCCCGGCACCACCGTGCCCGAAGCAGGCGCGCCCATGACCACCGCGCCCATGACCACCGCGCCCGGAACCACTGGGCCCGGAACCACCGGGCCGGGGCAGGCGCGGCCGGAATCACCGTGGTCGGAACCGCCGTCGCACGGACCAGGCGTGCCCGGACATCCCGGGCTCGGACCACCGGCCGCGCACAGCGAAGTCCCGCCGGACCGTCAGGCCCGGCGGGACCCGAAACGTGCTAGCCCTCGGCCAGCTCGGCCGCGACCAGCTCCGCGATCTCCGCGGCGTTGAGCGCGGCACCCTTGCGGAGGTTGTCGCCGCACACGAACAGGTCGAGCGTGTGGGGGAAGTCGACCGCCTGCCGGACCCGGCCCACGTAGGTCGGGTCGGTGCCCACCACGTCGATCGGCGTCGGGAAGACGCCGTTGGCCGGGTCGTCCATGAGCACCACCGTCGGCGCGGCCTGGAGCACCCGGTGGGCGTCGGCCACGGTGATCTCCCGTTCGAAGCGGGCATGCACGGCCAGCGAGTGCGTCGTGACGACCGGCACCCGGACGCAGGTCGCGGAGACCTTCAGGTCGGGGATGCCGAGGATCTTGCGCGACTCGTTGCGCAGCTTCAGCTCCTCGGACGCCCAGCCGCCGTCCTTGTACGAGCCCGCCCACGGCACCACGTTGAACGCGATCGGCGCCGGGAACGGCGAGTCGTCGGGCAGCTTGTTGGCCAGCGCCTTGCGCACGTCACCGGCCACCTGGCCGACGGAGCGGTCACCGGCGAGCGCCTCGACCTCGTCGTACAGCCGGGCCGAGCCGGCCACGCCGGCGCCCGACACCGCCTGGTAGGAGGCGACGACGAGCTCCTTGAGCGTGTACTCGGCGTGCAGCGCGCCCATCGCCGCCATCATCGACAGCGTCGTGCAGTTGGGCGTGGAGATGATGTTGCGCGGGCGGCGGCGCGCGTCGAGCGGGTTGACCTCCGGCACGACCAGCGGCACGTCGGGGTCCATGCGGAACGTGCCCGACTTGTCGATCGCGATCGCGCCGCGTTCGGCGGCGATCGGCACCCACACGGCCGACACCTCGTCGGGCACGTCGAAGATGGCGATGTCGATGCCGTCGAACACCTCGGGCGCGAGCGCCTGCACGACGACGTCCTCGCCGCGCACCTTCAGCACCTTGCCCGCCGAGCGGGGCGAGGCCACGAGGCGGATCTCGCCCCAGACGTCAGCGCGGCCGGAGACGATGTCACGCATGACGGTGCCCACGGCACCGGTGGCGCCGATCAGCGCGAGATTGGGCCTGCTCATCGTCCGGAACCTCCATACACCACGGCTTCGACCTGGTCGGCGTCGAGATCGAAGGCACGGTGCGCGGCCGCCACGGCCGCGTCGACGCCGTCCTGCCCGACGATCACCGAGATGCGGATCTCCGAGGTGGAGATCATCTCGATGTTGACCCCCGCGTCGGCGAGGGCGGCGAAGAACGTCGCCGTGACGCCGGGGTGGGAGCGCATGCCCGCGCCGATCAGCGACACCTTGCCGATCTGGTCGTCGAAGAGCAGCGACTCGTAACCGATCTCGCCCTGGATCTTCTTCAGCGCCGCGAGCGCGGTCGAGCTGTCAGCCGTCGGCAGCGTGAAGGAGATGTCCGTGCGGCCGGTGGCCGCGGCCGAGACGTTCTGCACGATCATGTCAATGTTGATCTCGGCGTCCGCCAGAGTTTTGAAGATCGCGGCAGCCTCTCCGACCTTGTCGGGGACCCCGACAACGGTGATCTTGGCCTCGCTCCGGTCGTGCGCGACGCCGGAGATGATCGGCTGCTCCATCTCGGTTCCTTCGGTGTAAGGGTCGGAGACGACCCACGTGCCTTCCTTGGTGCTGAACGAGCTGCGTACGTGAATCGGCAGGTCGAATCGGCGAGCATACTCGACGCATCGCAGGTGCAGGATCTTCGCGCCGCAGGCCGCCATCTCCATCATCTCGTCGTAGGAGATGCGGGGGATCTTGCGGGCGGCCGGCACGATGCGCGGGTCGGCGGTGAAGACGCCGTCGACGTCGGTGTAGATCTCGCAGACGTCGGCCTCCAGAGCCGCCGCCAGCGCCACCGCCGTCGTGTCGGAACCGCCCCGGCCCAGCGTGGTGATGTCCTTGGTGTCCTGCGAGACGCCCTGGAACCCGGCCACGATCGCGATGCTCCCGAGGTCGAGCGCCTCACGGATGCGGCTCGGCGTCACGTCGATGATGCGCGCCTTGCCGTGCGTGGAGTCGGTGATCACACCGGCCTGCGAGCCGGTGAACGAGCGCGCCTCGTGGCCGAGATTGGCGATCGCCATCGCCAGCAGCGCCATCGAGATGCGCTCACCCGAGGTCAGCAGCATGTCGAGCTCGCGGCCCGGAGGCAGCGGCGACACCTGCTCGGCCAGGTCGAGCAGCTCGTCGGTCGTGTCGCCCATCGCGGAGACGATCACGACCACGTCGTTGCCGGCTTTTTTCGTCGCGACGATCCGCTGCGCGACCCGCTTGATGCAGGACGCGTCGGCGACGGACGAACCACCGTACTTTTGCACAACGAGCGCCACGAGAGTCTCCCGGTTCGGACTGTGAGCTGCCAGTCTACTTGGGGCCTCTCATGACACTGCTGGCTCATACCACTATGTGGGACGCGATCAGACCGTCGTGGTCTCCTCCGCCACGTCCAGCCGCGAATGCGCCACGAGTGCCTGAAGCGCCCGCATCGCCGCACCCGCGTGGTTGCCCCAGGTGTTGAAGTAGGAGTACTGCCACCACCACAGCGCCTCGTGCGGCCGGCCCGCCTGGAAGTGGCGCAGCCCGTGGATGAGGTCGGCCGCGACCGCCGTCAGGTCGTCGGACAGCCGGTACGGCGTGACCCCCGTGTCCTTGTACGGGTCGAACACCTCGGCGTAGTCGTCGACCGCCTCCAGCCGCTCGGCCAGCGCGGTGCGCACACCGTCGATGTCGGGGTCCTCGCTCAGCGGCGGCTCGTAGTTGCCCGACAGGATCACGTCCTCGTTCGCGCCCAGCTTGGCGCCCGCGAGGCTCACCTGCGCGACCTCCACCAGCAGCAGCGACCAGATGGCGTCACCGCCCTCGCCGCCCGCCACCCTGGTCAGCCCGTCGAGATAGTTCTGCGCGTGTCCGGCGATCTCTTCTGCCAGCGCGGTCCACTGGTCAGACATCCAGCAGCCTCCGTCCTTCGAAAGCGCGGCCCAAGGTCACCTCGTCGGCGTACTCGAGGTCACCGCCCACAGGCAGACCGCTGGCCAATCGTGTCACTTTCACGCCCATCGGCTTGACCAGCCGGGCGAGATAGGTCGCCGTGGCCTCCCCCTCCAGGTTGGGGTCGGTGGCGAGGATGAGCTCGGTGACACGGCCGTCGGCCAGCCGCGTCATGAGCTCACGGATGCGCAGGTCGTCGGGCCCGACGCCGTCGATCGGGCTGATCGCGCCCCCGAGCACGTGGTAGGTGCCGCGGAACTCGCGCGTCTTCTCGATCGCCACGACGTCCTTCGGCTCCTCCACCACGCAGATCACGTGGGTGTCGCGGCGCGCGTCACGGCAGATGCGGCACTCCTCCTCGGAGGCCACGTTGCCGCAGACCCGGCAGAAGCGCACCTTCTCCTTGACCTCCAGCAGCGCGTGCGCCAGCCGTTTGACGTCGGCCGGGTCGGCCGCCAGCAGGTGGAACGCGATCCGCTGCGCGCTCTTGGGACCGACACCGGGCAGCAGGCCCAGCTCGTCGATCAGGTTCTGGACGACCCCTTCGTACATGGTCTAGAACCCTGGCAACTGGCCGAGACCGCCGCCACCCAGCCCCTGGGCCAGCGGCCCGAGCTTCTCCTGCTGCAGGTCGGCCGCGGCCCGCACGGCGTCGCGAACCGCCGCGATCACCAGGTCGGCGATCGTGTCGGCCGTGTCCTGCGGGTCGGCGGCATCGATCACGCTCGGATCGATCTTGAGCTCGAGCAGCTCGCCCGAGCCGTTGACGACGGCCGTGACCAGGCCGCCACCGGCCGAGCCCTCGATCTGCGCGTCGTTGAGCTCCTGCTGGGCGCTCACGAGCTGCTGCTGCATGAGCTGGGCCTGCTCCAGCAGCTGCTGCAGGTTGACATCCCCTGGGTTCACCGTCGTGCGCTCCTCGTGGCTCCGCGTTCTTGACTCCACGAGCCTACGGTGTTTGAGCCTGGTCATGTACTGGGGCCTGCTGGTGTTTCGTCCCGGGACGGGATCGACCCCTGGGACGCCCCCGTCCGGCAGGTCCTCCCGGCCTCGACCGGCTTGGTGTGCCGGCCGGATCCCGGCCCCCCTCCAGTGTCCGAGACCCGGCCACAACGTCGACCGGAGCGGCCGCACCATGCCGACGCCGAAGGACACCATAGCCACGCCCACGTTGCACACACGTTGCTATCGTTCAATCACGTTTAGCGATCCTCTCTAACGACTTGCGCGGACCCCTTCCGGCACGGATGCTCGCCATACGGTCCGACTACCTGGAGTGTCCGATGAGTTACGCCGATCTCGCCGCGTACTCCCGCCTCCTTCGCGGCGCCCACGAGACGGCCACCACCGGGGAGGCGCGGCCCGAGGGGCCGCGCCGGCTGATCAGCGCCTCCTGGCGGCGTTCCCTGGACGCGGGCATCGACCCCGCCGTCCGGGCCGCGCCCCTGGCGTACGGCGCCGCCGGCCTGGCGGACGCCCGCGACTCCCATGCGCTGCGGCCCCTGCTGCCGCTGCTCACCCAGACACTCAGCCGGACGGTCGACGAGGCCGAGCACATCATGGTGGTCACCGACCGGGAGGGCCGCGTCCTGTGGCGCGAGGGTGACCGCGGCGTCATGCGCCGCGCCGACCGGGTGGGGCTCGCCGACGGCCACGCCTGGGGCGAGGACCGCATGGGCACCAACGGCATCGGCACCGCCCTGGCGATGCTGCGGCCCGTCCACGTCTACTCCGAGGAGCACCTCGTCCACGTGCTGCACGTCTGGTCGTGCAGCGCCGCCCCGATCGTCGACCCCGACTCCGGCGAGGTGCTCGGCTGCCTCGACGTCAGCGGAACGGCCCCCACCCTCCACCCGGCCACCGTGGCGCTCGTCGGCGCCACGGCCCGGCTCGCCGAGACGCAACTCGCCCTGCGCATGTACGAGCGCGACGACCGGCTGCGCCGCCGCTACGAGTCGCTGCGGACGCGGCCCGGCATCCTGCTCTCCGCCACCGGCCGGGTCCTCGCCGGCGACCCCGGCGGCCTGGCCGGCGATCGGGTCCCCCTCCCCGTATCCGGCGGGCGCATGCTGCTGCGCGACGGCCGGGTGGCGGTGCTGGAGCCGTTCGCGGACGGCTACCTGCTGCGCTCCACGCCGTCCGCCGCGCCCGCCACGCTCCGGCTCGCCCTTCTCGGCGAGGGGCCGCCGAGGGCCTTCCTCGGCGAGCGCCGCCTGCCCCTTTCTCTCCGGCACGCCGAGATCCTCGCCCTGCTCGCCCTCCACCCGCGCGGGCTCAGCGCCGAACAGCTCTCCGTCCACCTGTACGGCGACGACGGCAACCCCGTCACCATCCGCGCCGAGATCCACCGCCTGCGCACCCAGTTGCGCGGCACGATCGGCGCCAAGCCGTACCGGCTCACCTCGCCCGTCGAAGCCGACTTCCTGCAGGTGCGCCGCCTGCTGACGGCCGGCGACCCGGCCGCGCTGGCCCACGCCTACCCGGGGCCGCTGCTGCCGCGCTCCGAGTCGCCGGAGATCCGCCGCGAACGCGATGAGCTGGAGGTCCAGGTGCGTACCTGCCTGCTGCTGCGCGGCTCTCCGGACGACCTGTGGACCTACGCGCAGACCTCCAACGGCCGGGCCGACTTCCAGGTCCTCGAACGCATCGCCGCCTCCCTCCCCTCCACCGACCACCGCGCCGCCGCCGCCCAGGCCCGCCTCTTCGCCGACTGACCCGCACCGCCGCCAGGACCTCCGATGCACGAACACCAGGCCCGTGGCGGGCGGCGGACCGAAATCGTCCCGGCGGACCGGCACCATGCCGGCGCAACCACCACCACACCCGAGCAGCGAACCAGCGCCACGCCGCGCACCACCACCGGCCGGGCGGCGGACGGAACCACGCCAGCGCAACCACCACCGCTCCCTGACCGGCGGACCGGCACCACACCAGTGGGGCAACCACCACACCGATGACGCGCCGGCACCACGCCGGTGCGACCACCACCACACCGATGACGCGCCGGCTGCCACACCAGCGCGACCACCGGGCGGGCGGCGCATCGGCGCGGCGCCGGCCAGGAGCGGTCAGGTGTGGTCGATCTCGCCGATCACCTGGGCGCCGAGCTCACGCTGCAGGAGCGCCATGCCGGACAGCTCGTCCACGTCGGCGTCGGCGTCGTTGAGCGGGTCGACCTCGTCGGCGTCGGAGACCCGGCGGCGGCCGGGGACGGCGTCCGGCCAGCCGGCGGAGCCGCCCTTGCGGGGTGCCGGGGCACGCGGACCGGCCTGGGCAGCCGCCTTGGCAGCCGACCGCGCCGCGGCGACGGCTGAACTGGTCGCACCCGCGGCCACCCCGCCGGCGGCGGCCACGCCGGCACCGGCCACCGCGCCGGCGGCGACTCCGGCAGCCGTCGCGCCCGCTTCGGCCGCGCCTCCCGCAGCGGCGCCGGAGCCGGTCGGGACAGCGCCCCTGCCGAGGGCGCCCGTGGTCTGGGTGGGGTCGGGCGTGGGCGGGGAGCCCGGGGCGAAGTCGTCGGGGGCGTCGGGCCACGACTCGTCGGTGGTCGGCCGGCCCGCCTCCCGGCCGGACGGTCGGCCCGGCTCCTGCGCGCCGCTCTCGCCGGACGGCGACCCGGGCGAGCCTGTCGGCCCCGCCGGCGTGTGCGGCGCGGAGCCGCCGGTCGGCTGGGGCGGGGACGAGACCGGCTGGTGGGACGGGGCCGGCTGCTGCGCGGGTCGCGCGGGCCCCGGCGGCGGGCCCGCCTGAGAGCCCCGGCCACCCGAGGGGACGGGTGAGCCGCCGACCACGGCCTCCACCCGCCAGGTGCCGCCCAGGACGTCGCTGAGCGCGGTGGCCACCACGGCGTCCTTGCCGCCGCCCGTGAAGTTCTTCATCGCGCCGACCTGGGTGAACCCGAGCGTCACGAGGTTGCCCTCGACGCCCACGACCTGCGCGTTGGTGCTCACGTTGGCCCAGACGACGATGCTGCGCTGCTTGAGCGCGGCGAGCACGGCGGGCCACTGCTGCTGGATCGCCCCCGTTCCCGTGCCGGACGCGGACGGGCCCGGCGCGGGAACGGCCTGGGCGGCGGCCCCGCCCCGCGCGTAGCCCTGCCGGTCCTGAGCGTGCGCGGCGGGACCCCCTTGAGCATGGGCCGCGCCGCCTTGCGCGTGGGCGGGACCGCCCTGGGCCTGAACAGCGCCGCCCTGGGCGTGGGCGGCCGGGCCGCCCGCCACGGCCGCACCGGGGCGCACCGGATCCGGCCAGTCGTCCTGCCCGCCCGAGTCACCCGGGGCGCGCCCGGCCGGCGTGCCCTCGGCCCCCTGACCACTCCCCGCGACCCCGTTCACGGCGGACGGCGCGCCCGCCTGGGGCCCGCCACGGGCGCCGGACGGCTGCGGCACGGACGCAGGAGGCGGCTGGTGGGCGGACGCGGGAGGCGGCTGGTGGGCGGACGCGGGGGGCGGCTGGTGGGCGGGCGCCTGAGGCGGGACACCGGCGGGCCCGGCACCCGAGGCACGGGCGGCCATCGCCGCGACGGCGCCGCCGCGCTCCAGCCGTTCGAGCCGGGCCAGCAGCGCCTCCTCGCCCTGCGCGGCCCCCGGCAGCAGCACGCGCGCGCACATCAGCTCCAGAAGCAGCCGCGGAGAGGTGGCGCCGCGCATCTCGGTGAGGCCCGCGTTGAAGACCTCGGCGGCCCTGGTCAGCTCGGCCGGGCCCATCGAGGCCGCCTGCCCCACCAGGCGCTCCAGTTCGTCGGCCGGCCGGTCGAGCAGCCCGCTGACGGCCGCCTCCGGAACGTTGGCCAGGATCACCAGGTCACGGAAGCGCTCCAGCAGGTCGGAGGCGAACCGGCGCGGGTCGTGACCGCCCTCGATCACCCGGTTGACCGTGTGGAAGACCCGGGCGCCGTCGCGCTCGGCGAACGCGGCGACCACCTCGTCGAGCAGGTCGCCGTCGGTGTAGCCGAGCAGCGAGACGGCCTTGGCGTACGTGATGCCGTCGTCGTCGGCGCCCGCGAGGAGCTGGTCGAGGATGGACAGCGAGTCGCGGGCCGAGCCGGCGCCGGCGCGGACGACGAGCGGCAGGGCGTTCGGCTCGAAGGGGACGCTCTCGGAGAGGAGGATCTCCTCCAGCAGCGCGCGCAGCGTCGCCGGCGGCATCAGCCTGAACGGGTAGTGGTGGGTGCGCGACTTGATGGTGCCGATGACCTTCTCGGGCTCGGTCGTCGCGAAGATGAACTTCAGGTGCGGCGGGGGCTCCTCGACGAGCTTGAGCAGCGCGTTGAAACCCTCACGGGTCACCATGTGCGCCTCGTCGATGATGTAGATCTTGTAGCGGGCGGAGACCGGGGCGAAGAAGGCCCGTTCGCGCAGGTCGCGCGCGTCGTCCACACCGCCGTGCGAGGCCGCGTCGATCTCGATGACGTCGAGGTGGCCGGGGCCGGTGGGAGCCAGCGCCACACACGACTCGCACACGCCGCACGGGTCGGGCGTCGGGCCCTTCTCGCAGTTGAGCGAACGCGCCAGGATCCGGGCGCTGGAGGTCTTGCCACAGCCGCGCGGGCCGCTGAAGAGATAGGCGTGGTTGATGCGCCCCGTACGCAACGCCTGCCGCAGCGGATCGGTGACGTGCTCCTGGCCCTTGACCTCCGCGAAGGTCCCAGGGCGGTATTTGCGGTAAAGCGCAAGGCTCATGCGACCATCCCGCCTGCGAGGGGCTCACAACGAAGAGACCCCTCGCACACCCGCCAGAGCCCGCTTATCCTTGCTGCCTTCCGGCCCTGGGGAGGTTCACAGGATGACGCCGCGCGAGGGGTCCGTGGACAGTCTAGCCGGATCCGGCAGTGCTCGCTCCCCTGTCGCCCGGCGAAAAGCACGGCCCGCATCGTGGTCCGTACACCCTTGCGAGTCCGGTAAGCTCGTCGGCGGAGGATTCGCCTAGTGGCCGAGGGCGCACGCTTGGAAAGCGTGTATAGGGCAACCTATCAGGGGTTCAAATCCCCTATCCTCCGCCAGCTCCGAAGGGGTGTGCCATGATCACGGCACACCCCTTCCGGCTTTCTCCGGCCCGTCGCCCGAGCCGGCCGGAGTCGGCTCGCCCCCCGTCAGTTCGCGGCCTGCCCGCCGCCGAACACCTCCTGGACGAGCCGCTGCGTCGCCTTCTGGAACGCCTGGCCCATGGACAGGTCGGCGTCGTCGACGTAGTTCAGCGAGGCGGTGAGTGTCCTGCCGCCGTCGGGCGTGCTGTACATCAGCCCCGCGTGGCCCGTGATGCCGCCGTTGTGGGTGATGACCTTGCCGCCGCCCGGCGTGTCCTGCACGAACACCCCCAGGCCGTAGCCGGCCTTCGGCTCCGGCGTGAACATCTCGGCCAGCAGCCCGGCCGGCAGCAGCCTCCCGCCCACCAGCGCGGCGATGAACGTGGCCAGGTCGGCGGTGGTCGAGATCATGTCGCCGCCGGTCGAGATCCAGGACGGGTTCTGCCGGGTGACGTCGGCCACCTTCTCCTGGCCGTCCTCCTCGTACCGGTAGTAGGCGTGCGGGTGCGGGGCGGGGACGTCCGTCGAGGTGTCCGGCACCACCGTGCCCGACAGGCCGAGCGGCCCCAGGATCAGGCGCCGCATCTCCTCGCCCAGCGAGCGGCCGGTGACCCTCTCCACCACCAGCCGGGCCAGCACGTAGTTGGTGTTGGAGTAGCTCCAGTCGGCGCCCGGCTCGAACCGCGCCGGCTTGGACAGTGCCAGCCGTACCAGCTCTTCGGGCCGGTACGTCGTGAACCGGCCCTCCACCCACTCCCGGCCCTGGTAGACGATCCCCGGCACGTACTCGGGATAGTGGTCGCCGGTGAAGTTGAACACCCCGCTGGTGTGTTGCAGCAGCATCCGCACCGTGATCCGCCGGTCCAGCCCGAACTCGGGCAGGTAGCCGGCCACCGGGGTGTCCAGCTCGATCCTGCCCTCGGCCACCAGTTGCAGCACCACGGTCGCGGTGAAGGTCTTGGTGTTGCTGCCGATCCGGAAATGCCCGTCCGTCGGGGGCTCTTCGGTCCCGCCGAGCTCACCCACGCCGGCGCTGCCGACCCACTCGCCCCGCTCGTCGCGCACGCGCAGCGTCACCCCGACGAAACCGGAATCGACCATCTCCTGCATGATCTTCTGCAGCTCCGGGCGATCCTGCCCGGCAGCGGCCTCCGGCACGGCCACGCCGTTGTCCGCTTCGCCCGTCCCGGGCGCGGCCGAAGCGACGTCGAGGGTCTCAGTGATCTTGCGGGCCATCTCGGCCACGGTGGGGCTGGGCTCGCCCTCCTGGGGCCGGGTGGCCGCGTGGACGGCGACGAGGACGGTGCGCCGGAAGTTGTCGGCTTCGGCCGGGTCCTGCTGCCTCAGCAGGCTCATGGCCGCGGTCAGGGCGGGCAGCACCTGGTCGGCGAGCGCGGCGACGGACTTGCCCTCCAGCTTCGCGCCCTTGGGCTTCCTGGCGAGCACGTGCCCGACCAGGCCGGTCGCGGACGTCAGAGCGGTGGAGCCCTCGGTGCCGGCCTTGTGGGCGGAGCCGGCGGCCCCGGCGGCGGACATCAGCGACACGGCGCCCCACGCGGCGGTCCACAGGGTGATCTTGTCCTGGTCGGCAAGGGTGACGGACATGTCCACGTGCTCCTTCACATCTGTTAAGAAGGTCAACTGAACGGGGCCGAAGGGGGATGCGGTCCTGCCGGCGCCCGAGGTGTCTCGATGGCGTCCACCATCGCCGGCCGCCCTGATAGCGCTCTGTCTCCGCCCTGACGCGGCCGCTGACACGACGCCGAGATTTTGCATCGTTTGGTGTAGAACCGTTAGCGTTGCTCGCATGGGAAGACCCCGGGCGTTCGACGAGGAGCGGGTGCTGGACGCGGCGATGCGCGCGTTCTGGGCGGGCGGGTACGAAGGCACGTCCACCCGCGACCTGTGCGAGGCCACCGGCCTCGACCGCAGCAGCGTCTACAACGCCTTCACCAGCAAACACGAGCTGTTCAAGCGCGCGCTGGCCCGCTATCTCGACGCCATGACCGCCACGCAGGCCGAGATCCTCGGCGACGTCGGACGGCCGGCCGGCGAGCGCGTCCGCGCGCTCCTCGCCCGGATCATCGACGACGAGTTCCGCTGCCGGGGTGACGGCCCCAGCATCGGGTGCCTGAGCGTCAACACCACCGTGGAGCTCGCCGGGCACGACGAGGAGATCTCCCGGCTGCTGGATCGCGACCTGCGCAGGCGGCTCGACGCGCTCCAGGCGGTGATCGAGGAGGGGCTCCGGGCCGGCGACATCGTCTCCGGCCGCGACCCCGCCACCCTCGCCCGCTACCTCAACGCCGTGATCGCCGGCATCCGGGTGTCGGCCAAGGGCGGCGCAGGCCGCGCCGATCTGGAGGCCATCGCCGCCACCGCCCTGGACACCCTGATCCGCTGACCCCTCCGATCCGGGGGAGCCGCCTTCATGCGCCTCCATTTTGCACCGATTGATCCAGAACTGAGAGGAGCGCCTCCATGCCCCGTGCCGTCTACGTCCTGGCCCTCGGCATCTTCGCCATGGTCACCAGCGAGTTCGCCGTGGCCGGGTTGATGCCCCAACTCGCCGCTGGCCTCGATGCCACGATCCCCCAGATCGGCTACCTGATCAGCGCCTTCGCGGTCGCCATGGCCGCCGGCGGGCCGTTCATGACGGTCGCGTTGCTGAGACTGCGTCCCAGGACCGCCCTCATGACGCTGTTCGCGATCTTCCTCGTGGGCAACGTGCTGGCGGCCACCGCCCCCACGTACGGCGTGATGCTGGTCGCCCGCGTGGTCACCGGCGTCGCCGCGCAGGCGTTCTTCGGCGTCGCCGTCTCGCTCACGGTCCGCCTGACGGCTCCCGAGGTGCGCGGCCGGGCCATCGCCATGGTCATGAACGGGCTGATGGTGGGCACTCTGCTCGGGCTGCCGCTGTCCACCTTCGTCGGCGAACGGCTCGGCTGGCGGGCGGCGTTCTGGGCCGTCAGCGCGCTGACCGTTCTCGCCGCCCTCTCCACGGTCAGGGGCGTGCCCCGGCTGGAGCGCTCGGCGGACGACGGCGGGGGCCTGCGCGCGCACCTGGGCGTCTTCCGCAGGCCGGGCCTGTGGCTGGCGCTGTCCACCAGCACGCTCATCATCGGAGCGACCTTCTCCGCCTTCAGCTACCTCAACCCGATCCTGACGCGCCTCACCGGGTTCGGCGCCGAGACGGTCCCGCTCCTGCTGGTCGCGTACGGCGCCGCCACCGTGGCCGGCAACCTCGTCGTCGGCCGGCTCGCGGACCGGCACACCATCGGCGTCCTGGCGTGCGGCCTGGCCTTGAACGCCGTCTTCCTCACCGGCTTCGCCCTGCTGGCCCATGTGCGCGTGCCGGCGGTGCTCCTCATGCTCGGCGTCGGCCTGGTGGGCGTCACCATGAACCCGGCCATGGTCACCCGGGTCCAGCGCGCCGGCAACGCCGGGCCGCTGGTCAATACCGTGCACTCGTCGTTCATCACGCTCGGCGTCATCATCGGCTCGTCGGCCGGCGGGCTCGCCATCGACACCGCCGGGCTGCGCGCCCCGCTCTGGCTCGGCGGCGGGCTCGCCGCGCTCGGCCTGCTCACCCTGGTCCCCGAGCTCGTCCGCCGCCCGGCCGCCGGCCCGGCGATCTCGGACGTACGGGATCCCGACCCGGCCGTCAGGCCGTCGTGAGAGCCCTGGACCGGTCCGTGGCGAGGTGGACGGCGATGCCGGCCAGGACGGTGCCCATGAAGTAGCGCTGCACCCGCAGCCACAGCGGGCGGCGGGCCAGGAACGCCGCCAGTGCCCCGGCGGAGACCGCGATGAGACCGTTCACCACGGTGCCGATGACGATCTGCACCGAGCCGAGAGCCAGGCTCTGCAGCAGCACGTGGCCCAGGGCCGGGTCGATGAACTGCGGCAGCAGCGAGAGGTAGAGGATGGCGATCTTGGGGTTCAGCAGGCAGGTGAACAGCCCCATCGCGAACAGCCTGCGCGGCGGCTCGGCCGGCAGCTCCCGCGTCTCGAAGGCCGACGTGCCGCCGGGGCGCACGGCGGTCCAGGCGAGCCACAGCAGGTAGGCGGCCCCGGCCAGCTTCAGGGCCGTGTACGCGGCGGGCACGTACGCGAAGATCGCGGTCAGGCCCAGGCAGGTCGCGGTCAGATAGATCGCGAAGCCCAGGGCCACGCCCGTGAGCGAGACGAGGCCGGCGCGGCGGCCCTGGGTGATCGACCGGGACACCAGATAGATCATGTTCGGGCCAGGGGTGAGGACCATGCCCAGCGACACGAGGGCGATCCCGATCAATCCTGCGGTCATTTCGCAAGATTATCTGACACGTCATCGCCGACGGCGGGCGCCTGATCGTTGGCATCTCCACGCCTTCCCGGGGAAGCAGTCCTGCGGCTCTTCGGAGAAGGGACTTCGGCGATGGATTTCAGAGACAACGCCAACCTCGACGCCTCCCAGGTGGAGGACGCCGGCGGGAGCGGCGGCGGTGGCGGCGGCAGGTTCCCCGGCGGCATGGTCATCGGTGGCGGGGGCATCGTCGGCCTGATCGTCACGGTCGTCGTCCTCCTGCTGAACGGCCTGGGCGACGGCGGCAGCGGCGGAGAGCAGCCGGTGCGGCAGCAGCCCACCTCCAACCTCGCCCAGCAGTGCCGGACCGGCAAGGACGCCGACCAGTCGGAGAAGTGCCGGGTCGTGGGCGTGGTCAACAGCATCCAGGACTACTGGAAGGGCTCGCTCTCCGGTTACCGGCCGGCCAAGACCGTCCTCTACAGCGGCGGCGTGCGCACCGCCTGTGGTGCGGCCGACTCCTCGGTCGGCCCCTTCTACTGCCCCGCCGACCAGCGCGTCTACCTGGACCTCAGCTTCTTCGACGACCTCCACAGCCGATTCGGCGCCCAGGGCGGCCCGTTCGCCCAGGCGTACGTGATCGCCCACGAGTACGGCCACCACGTGCAGAACCTCGTCGGCGCCCTCGAACGCGGCGGCTCGGTGGGGACGGAGCTGCAGGCCGACTGCTACGCGGGCGTGTGGGCCAAGAACGCCGTGGACACCGGCTTCTACGACAAGCCGTTCACCGACACCGACATCGCCCAGGCCGTGGACGCGGCGGCGGCGGTCGGCGACGACCGCATCCAGCAGCGCACGCGGGGCCGCGTCGATCCCGAGTCGTTCACCCACGGCTCGTCGCGGCAGCGCGTCGACGCCTTCAAGCAGGGCTACACGACCGGTCAGCCCGCCCGCTGCGACACCGCTGAGCTGGGTTAACTCCAGCGAACAGTACAAGCAGGCCGTTTCTCTCCTAAAATCAATGGGGTGATCTTCAAGCTCGTCGGCGACGGACGCCCCTATCCCGACCATGGTCTGACCAATCGAGACTGGGCCCGGATACCGCCGCGGCAGGTCCGGCTCGACTCGTTGATCACCACGAAGGCGATGCTGGACCTGCACTCCCTGCTCGCAGCCGACTCCACGTTCTACGGAGATCTCTTTCCGCACGTGGTGCAGTGGCAGGGCGAGATGTACCTCGAGGACGGCCTGCACCGGGCGCTGCGCGCCGCGCTCCACCAGCGATCCATCCTGCACGCCCGCGTGCTGGAGCTGCCCGCCTGAGCAAGGCCTCCCCCGAACATGCGAAAGGGCCTGCGATCCAACCGGATCGCAGGCCCTTTCGGCGGGCGGTGGTGGTGGGATTTGAACCCACGGATGAGTTGCCCCATCACACGCTTTCGAGGCGTGCGCCCTCGGCCACTAGGCGACACCACCGCCGACGAGCTTACCGGATCCGCCGAGTGGCGAAGAACTCCTTGAGCACCGCCGAGCATTCTCCGGCCATCACGCCCATGAGGACCTCGGGGCGGTGGTTGAGCCGGCGGTCCCTGACGACGTCCCACAGCGAGCCCACGGCGCCGCCCTTCTCGTCCACCGCGCCGTACACGACCCGCGCCACCCGGGCGAGCACGGCCGCGCCCGCGCACATCGTGCAGGGCTCCAGGGTGACCACGAGCGTGCAGCCGTCGAGCCGCCACGTCCCGCGCACCCTGGCCGCCGCCCTGAGCGCCAGCACCTCGGCGTGCGCGGTCGGGTCGGCTCCGGCCTCGCGGTTGTTGCCCGCGGCCGCCAGCACCTCGCCGAGCGGGTCGAGCACCACCGCGCCGACGGGAACCTCGCCGCGGGCCCCCGCGGCGACGGCCTCGGCCAGGGCCAGGCGCATCGCCTCGGCGTGGGTCACCGCAACCGGTCGAGCTCGTCGCCGAACGACAGCCGCTCGGCGATCACCGAGAGCACGTCGGCCGGGAGCACGCCCTCCTCCATGCTGAGCTCCAGCAGCTCCTCGGAGCTGATGCCCAGGTCGCTGAGCAGTTCGAAGTCGCCCGCCGGCCGTACGCCGAGCGTGTTGGTGCGCTCCTTGTCGGGCACCACGCCCGCGAACTCGGCGAACAGCTCACCGAGGCTGTCGGGCGCGATGGCGTGGGCGTCGGAGAGGAACACCCGCGGCTCGTCCTCGCCGAAGTAGCGCACGATGGCGAACCATTCGTCCTCCACCTCGACGCAGAGCAGCGCCATCTCGTCGCCCGACAGGCCGAGCGCCTCGGTGACGGCGTCACCGAGGTCGTCGACGATCTCGGCCTCGCCCAGGTCGACCTCGGCACCGCTCCAGCCGTCGGTGGTCTTGACGAATGCCGCGGAAAAGGTGTTGGCCGCCATGTGTCTTGCTCCAGAGGGGTCAGCCGAAGGCCGATTCGAGGGCACGCTCGAACGGCTCGGAGAAGCCGAGCCGCGCGGCGATGCTGGACAGCACGTCCTCGGGCAGCAGGTCGATGTCGCCGGACAGGATGCCCAGCTCCATCTCGTCGAGCCCCAGGTCGGCGAAGATGGACAGGTCACCCGCGGGCAGCGCCAGCTCCTCGTCCTGGAGGATCTCCTCCATCTCCTCCTCGTCGGGCACCGGCACGTCGAGGTATTCGAGGACCTGCCTCGCCAGCGGGAAGTCCCAGGACGCCGCGATGTCGGACAGGAAGACGTCGACCCGCTCGCCGAGGACCCGCAGCGCCACGAAGAACTCGTCGCCCACGGCGACGAGCCCGATGGTGCCGCTCTCACTCGGCTGCTGGCGGAGCGCCTTGATCAGACCGTGCAGGTCGGACGTCAGCGCCATCGGGAGCATCTCCGCGTCCCAGCACTCGTCCTCCCGATAGACCACGACGGCGAAGTCGAACACGTCTTCGTCTGTCATCGCACACCCCACCTGACGTGGCCTCTCCGAGTTCCAATCGTTCCAGACGCGACCCGCCGCCGTGTGCCGCTCCGACCAAATTGTGATCAAAACCGGAGCCGCATCGTGGCGGTACGTCCCCCACAAGATAGCGTTGTCCCTTATGGAAACCCTCGTCGTCGACCATCCGCTCGTGGCCCACAAGCTCACCACGCTGCGCGATGTGCGGACCGACTCCCCCACCTTCCGCAGGCTCGCCGACGAGCTGGTGACGCTGCTGGCCTACGAGGCGACCCGCGACGTCCGCACCACCGACGTGACCGTCAGCACGCCGGTCGCCGAGGCGCACGGCGTCCGGATGGCGCGGCCGTACCCGCTGGTGGTGCCGATCCTGCGGGCGGGTCTCGGCATGCTCGACGGCATGACCCGGCTGCTGCCCACGGCGGAGGTGGGCTTCCTCGGCATGATCCGCAACGAGTCCACGCTGCAGGCGGAGACGTACGCGACCCGGCTGCCGGAGGACCTGTCCGGGCGGCAGTGCTTCGTGGTGGACCCCATGCTCGCCACCGGCGGCACGCTGGCCGCGGCCGTACAGTTCCTCTTCGACAGGGGCGCCCAGGACGTGACGGCCATCTGCCTGCTCGCGGCCCCGGAGGGGCTGGCGCACATGGACGAGGTGTTCGCCGGGTCGGGCAAGCCGATCCGCGTGGTGACCGCGGCGCTGGACGAGCGGCTGAACGAGAACGGCTACATCGTTCCCGGCCTGGGCGACGCGGGCGACAGGCTCTACGGCGTCGTCTGAGCCGATCCTCCGGCTGAAGCGCCCCGACAGGCGCTCCTGACGCGGCCCCGCCCGAAGGCGGGCCGAGAAAATCCCCCTTCCGTCACACGGAGTGGTCTCTTCGTTACATACTGTTGTCGTGTGGGTACGTAGAGAGAGGAAGGCAGCTTCCGCATGGGCGCGAGGGGGCGCGATGAGCGATTTTCCGATCACCGGGGTGTTCTCGTGAGCGAGCACACCGAGGCGGATCCGAGTCCGTACGCGGACGTCGAGGCCGCGCTGCGCGACGAGTTCGCCGGCGTCCACTCAGCGACCACCGTAACGCGATGCGTCGAGGCCGCGCACTTCGGCGCGCTGGAGGTCACGGGCTACGCCCACCCCAGTCTCGTCGAGCGGATCGCGCGCAAGCACCTTCACGTCCTGGCGCTGGTCGCCAGCGAACGCGGTTAAGCAAGATCATGACCAAGCCGTGAAGACACCTTTACCCGGGCCGCCGGGTGGGTAATGTAGACGGCGGGTGTAGTAGGTAACATCTCGGAGGCAGACAGTGCAGGTCAAAAAAGTCCTCTCATACGGCGGCATCGCATTCGCCGCCTACTACCTGCTGGCGCGACCATCCGACGCCGCCACCGCGGTCAAGGGGGCCTTCGACAGCGTGATCAACGCGGCCGACTCCCTGGCCCAGTTCGTGAACAACCTCGCATGAGACTTGTGACCCACGGGGACTCCGCCCCGTCGTCGGTCAACCGTTACCTACTCCCCGACGAACAACAGGTCATCATGGTGCGGCGCCACCCGGCCGTGCTGCTCCGTCCCGTCGCCGAGGTCTTCGGCGGCCTGATCCTCGCCGGACTGCTCAGCAAGTTCCTCGGCGACAACGGAGGCGGCACGGCCCTCGTGGTCGTCTGGTGGCTCTGGCTGGTGCTGTTGATCCGTTTTGTATGGAAAGTCGCGGAGTGGTCGGTCGACTACTTTGTGGTGACCTCGAAACGCATGTTGCTGACCACGGGTCTGATCACGCGCAAGGTCGCGATGATGCCCCTGGCCAAGGTCACCGACATGAGCTTCAAACGATCTCTCCTCGGGCGCATGCTCGGCTACGGTGAGTTCATCCTCGAATCGGCCGGTCAAGACCAGGCGCTGTCCAACGTCGACTACATTCCGTATCCCGAGACCCTCTACCTCGAGGTCTGCCAGATGCTTTTCCCCAGCCAGGACAGCGGCGACGATTAATCTCCGCGTGCCGAATTCTTCACGTGGGGATACCAGATTCGGCTACTTCATGCAATCATTGCGTGTTGTTGACCCTTCCCCGCCTTGAGAGATGAGATGCCGAGTCAGGGAACCATCGGTGACCGCGTCCGCGGACTGCGGCTGAACAGGCGGATGTCCCAGGCCCAACTGGCCGGGCCCGACCTGTCTGACAGTTATGTCTCACTCATCGAGTCGGGCAAGCGCACCCCGACTCCGGTCGTGGCCCGCCTCCTGGCCGAGCGCCTGGGGTGCACCACCGAGTTCCTCCTGCACGGGATCGAGCCTCGGCAGCGCATCGACACCGAGCTCGGGCTGCGCCATGCCGAGCTGGAGCTTCAGCACGGCGATCCGGCCGTGGCCGCCGAGCGCTTCACGGAGATCGTGAAGGCCGCCGACGAGGAGAACGCCATGCTCACGGCGCACGCCCGCTTCGGCCGGGCCCGCGCCCTGGAGGCGCAGGGCCGGCTGGGCCAGGCGGTCGAGGCGTTCGAGCGGCTGCGCCGGGAGGCGTCCGCGCACCCCGAGCGGCTGGCCGACCTGCCGCTGACCGTCGCGCTGAGCCGCTGCTACCAGCGGGCCGGCGACCGGCTGCGCGCCCGCGACCTGGCCGCCCACGCGCTGGAGCAGGCGCTCAAGCTGGCGATCACACAGGGTGAGATCGCCATCGACCTGGCCGCCGCGATCGTCGAGGCCCGCGGCGAGCTGGAGGAGGGCACCGCCGCCCCGGCGTTCGTCAAGCGGGTGCTGGACACCAACGGCGTGCCGGTGATTATGGACCGTTCCGCCGAGATCCGGACCCTGTGGCAGGCGAGCTCCGCCGCCGCGGCCGGCGACGACTCGGCGCTGGCCGTACGACTGGCCGACGACGCCATCACCGCGGGACGGTCCGCCAGGCTGGCACTGCAGCTCGCCCGGATCGCCATGCACTGGGCCATGCTGGCCGGCACGCCGCTCGACGAGGCCGAGCACCTGGCGGGGGAGGCGGTCAGGGCGTTCGCCGCGACGCCAGACGTCGCGGGCGAGCACGGCGCGGCGCTCATCGCGCACGCGCGCGTCAGGCTCCGCGCGGCCGATCCGGCACGGGCGGCCGAGCTGGCGACGGCGGCGCTCAGCCTGGCGCACGCCACGCCGCGCACGGTTCCGGCGGAGGCCCACCTGGTCCTCGCGACCGTCGCGCTCGATCTCGGGGGCGAGGCCGGCCGGCATCTCGGCACCGCCCGCGGGCTGCTGGAGACGCTCGACAGGCCGGTGTTCGGCGCCGACAGGCAGGCGGCCCGTTGCTGGCGCGAGCTGGGCGACCTCTACGGCCGGGTCGGTGACCAGGCGCACCAGACCGGCGCGTATCGTAAGGCCCTGGAAGCGGCGGGAGTGCGCTCCGCGCTGGCAGGCCTGACGGTGGACGCCTCGGTTTCCCGCTGACGAAGGACTCCGGGGAAGTTCCAGATTTGTGCTGAACGGTCTGGAATAATTAGGGTCTACCAGTCATTGACTCATAGGATGATTGGTTTCCCCGGAGGAGGCGGACTGTGAGTCTGCGTACGGCGCAGCGGGCTTCGCTCGTGGACCAGGTGATCGACCAGCTCAAGGAGCAGATCACTTCAGGGTCGTGGCAGATGAACGGCAAGATTCCGACCGAGACCGTGCTCGCGGAGCAGCTCGGGGTCGGCCGCAACACCGTTCGCGAGGCCGTGCGCGCGCTGACGCACGCCGGGCTGCTGGAGTGCCGCCAGGGTGACGGCACCTACGTCCGCGCCACCAGCGAGCTTTCGGGGGCCATGCTCCGCCGGCTCAAGCAGGCGGAGCAGCTCGAGATCCTCGAGGTGCGGCGCGCGCTGGAGGTCGAGTCGGCCCGCCTGGCCGCCGCCCGGCGCACCGACGACGACATCAAGCGCATCGAGGCCGCCCTCGCCGAGCGTGACCGGGCCTGGGAGCTCGACGACCCCGACTACTTCGTCGAGGCCGACCTCGCCTTCCACATGGCCGTCGCGCACGCCACGCACAATCTCGTGCTCATCGACCTGTTCGAGGACTTCTCGGCCGCGCTCCGGGCCAGCATCACGGCCGCCGGCACGTCGCTGAACAAGAGCTACATCCCGCACGACGCTATCGCCCGCGCCATCGCCGCCGGCGACGCCAGCGCCGCCGAGCGCGCCAGCCACGCGTGCATGGAGCACATCCTCATCGCCCTCACCGAGGCGTAGCGGGCGTCTGTTTCTTCCTTTACGGCACAGCCGGCTGGGCCGCCACCCTCCGCACGGGGTTGCGGACCTCCAGGAAGACGCCCGCTGACCGGCTGGTGGCCGGCCGCCGTAACGGCGTCCAGCCGGCCCCCGGCCTCCCCCATCACCGCCCCCTACGGCCCCGCATCCGGCAGCCGCCCCTCCCTTCACGGTCCCATGCATTCGAGGGCATCCGGGGCGCCGGTCAGTCGCGTCCGGTTCGTGGTCGCCGAGCGCGGTGGCGGGTCAGGACGGGGTGGTGGCGAGGTGCTCGGCGTGGGCGCGGGCGAAGTCGAGGAACGAACGCGGGGCGCGGCCCGTGACCGCGGCGAAGTCGGGGGTGGTGTAGTCGCCCCAGCCACGCGCGTAGGCGACGGCGTACTCGACGCTGACCGCGGCGATCCACTCCGGGGCACCGGCGTCCAGCATGGCGGCGTGGACCTGGTCAGGCGACAGCGGCTGGTAGGTGACCGGCCGGCCGTAGACCGCCTCCAGGTCCGCGGCGGCCTCGTCCAGGGAGATGCTGGCCGGGCCCGTGAGGGTGTAGACCTTGCCTGTGTGCGGTCGGGGGTTGGTGAGGAGCTCGGCGGCGAAGTCGCCGATGTCCCTGACGTCGATGAGGCCGAGCCTGCCGTGTCCGGTGGCGCCGTACAGGATGCTGCCGTTCAGCGCGCCGAAGAGGTTCTGCATGAAGAACGCCGGGCGGATGATCGTCCAGTTCAGGCCGGAAGCCTGGAGCTCCGCGTCGGAGAGGGCGTGCAGCCGGCCGTTGCGTGTGGGGGCGTCGTGTGCCGCGCCGATGGCCGACAGGCGGACGACGTGCCGCACGCCGGCTTCGCGGGCCGCCCAGACGGCGTTCATGCTGGCATGCGGCGCTTGCGGGCCCATGGCGGTGAGCAGCCAGAGCGTGTCCACGCCGGCGAACGCCTCGCCGAGCGTCGCCGGGTCGTCGAGGTCGCCGACGGCCACCTCGTATCCGGGCGGCGCCTTGCCGGGGTCGCGTACCAGCACGCGGACGTCGTCCTTGGTGGGCAGCGACCGCAGGACAGCGCCGGAGACGGTGCCGTTCGCTCCGGTGACGAGGATGGTCATGCCGGGTTCTCGCTCTCGTCCGTGGTGCCCTCTTCCGCGGACACCAGTTCGTCGATCAGGTCGAAGAAGGCCCGGATGCCGGGCAGGTTCGCGCCCTTGGCGCGGGAGGCGGCGAAGTCGCCGGGCGAGCGCCATTCCACGATGTCGAGCCACTCGTCGCCGGGCAGGCGCACCAGGCGTGCCCCGAGGAAGCCGGAGCGGTCGGCACGGAAGTCCGCGAGCATGCCGGAACGGGCGGCCGGCAGCCGGTCGGCATGCTCGGGGCGCACGCGGAACCGGGTGAGTTCCACTGTTGTGGTCATGCCCAGACGATATAGTAAGAATCAGTGACAATCAAGATTAGTGACTAATTGGAGGCGTGACCGTGCGCAGGAGCGAGCGCAAGCTGCGGGACCCCGATCTGGGTGTCCTGACCGGCCGCACGTTGTTCGGGCTGCAACGGGAGCTGTTCGCCACCGTGGCCGAGCAGGGGCATCCGGACCTCAGGCCACGGCACGGCGCGGTGCTGGCCTACCTGGACGAGGAAGGCAGCCGGGCCACCGATCTGGCCGCCCAGTCGGGCCAGCACAAGCAGGTCATCGGCACCCTCGTGGACGAGCTGGTCGCGCTGGGCTACGTGGAGCGCCGGCCGGACCCGGCCGACCGGCGCGCCAAGCTCATCATGCCGACCGCCAAGGGGCTCGACCAGATGGTCAAGGCGGACGCGGCCGTGGCCGCGATCGAGGCGCGGCACGCCGAGGCGGTGGGTGAGGAGGCGTACGCGGAGTTCAAGCGGGTCTTCAGGCTCGTGGCCGGGCACCGCTCGGACCTCGGCTGACCGCCGGGGACGGCCGGCCCGTCAGCTGCCCTGGCGCAGGGACATGACGAGGTAGCGGAAGGCGGGCTCGGCGTCGCCCGGCACGTCCTGGATCAGGGCCGGCCGGGTGGACGACTCCATGTTGATGCGGGCCAGCTCGCTCTCGATGCCGGTGAGGCCGTCGAGCAGGAAGTGGGACTGGAAGGCGATCTGGATGTCGTCACCGCGCAGCTCGCACTCGACCACCTCCGACCCGCGGCCGACGTCGCCGCCGCCCGCCTGGATCAGCACCTGGCCCTGCGTGAACGACAGCCGGATCGCGGTGTTGCGCTCGGCCACCAGCGCCACCCGCCTGATCGCGTCGACGAACGGCCCGACCCGCACGTCGGCCCTGATGGACCAGTCGGCGGTCAGCCGGGTGCGGTAGTCGATGAACTGCTCGTCGAGCAGCCGCACGGTGGTGCTGCGGCCGACGCTCTCGAACCCCGCCACCCCGTCGCCCATCGCGACCAGCACCTCGCCGCCGCGCAGCGACTTGGCCACCTCGACCAGCACCCGGGCGGGCACCATGGCCGAGACGGCGACGTCGGGCGTGGTGGGCCGCCAGGCGAACTCGCGCGCGGCGATCCGGTAGCGGTCGGTGGCGGCCATCGTGACCGTCTCACCCTCGATGTCCACCCGGATGCCGGTGAGCATGGGCAGCGTGTCGTCACGGCTCGCGGCCGGGGCGACCTGGCCCACGGCGGAGGCGAACACCCCGCCGCCGACCGCGCCGACGCCCGGCGGCATCGTCGGCATGGTCGGGAAGTCCTCGACAGGCATGGTGACCAGCCCGAACTCGGCCGTGCCGCAGGTCAGCACGGCCTCGGCGCCCTCGGTGACGATCTCCACGTGCTCGCCGGGCAGGCTGCGGCTGATCTCGGCGAGCAGCCGGCCGGGGACGAGGACGCGGCCCGCCTCGGCGACGTCGGCGTCGATCCGGGCCTGCGCCGAGACGTCGTAGTCGAACGCGGACACGGCCAGCTCGTCACCCGCCTCGATCAGCAACCCGGACAGCACGGGTGTCACAGGACGGCTGGGCAGAACCCTGGCGGCCCACGCCACGGCGTCAGCCAGTACATCGCGGTTGACCCGGATCTTCACCTGATCGGCCCTTCCTCTCGCCCGACTCCTCCGAAGGTATCCGGTGACACCGACATTCCGGTCAGCGACTGTTGAGGTAGGCGAGGACGGCCAGCACCCGCCGGTTGTCGTCGTCGGAGGGGGCGAGGCCGAGCTTGGCGAAGATGCCGGCGGTGTGCTTGGCCACCGCGCTCTCGCTGAGGTAGAGGCGCTGGGAGATCGCGGCGTTGGACCGGCCCTCGGCCATGGCCTCCAGCACCTCGCGCTCGCGGGGCGTCAGGGCGGCGAGCGGCTCGTGGCGGGCGTTGCTGGCCAGCAGCTTGGCGATCACCTCGGGGTCCATGGCCGTGCCGCCCCCGGCCACCCGGCGTACGGCGTCGACGAACTGCTCGGCGTTGAGCACCCGGTCCTTGAGCAGGTAGCCGATGCCGCCGGAGCCGTCGGCCAGCAGCTCGCGGGCGTAGAGCTGCTCGACGTGCTGCGACAGCACGAGGACGGGCAGGCCCGGCACCTGCCGGCGGGCGGCGAGCGCCGCCTGCAGTCCCTCGTCGGTGAACGTGGGCGGCAGCCGCACGTCCACGATGGACACGTCGGGACGCAGCTCGACCAGCCCGTCGAGCAGCTCGGGCCCGCTCTCCACGGCCGCCACGACGGTGAAGCCGTGGGCCTGCAGCAGGTGCACCAGACCGTCGCGGAGCAGGTAGAGGTCCTCGGCGATGAGTACGCGGCTCATGGGCGGAACCATAGACGGGGCGGCGCCGTCTGGACCATCCAGCGTTCCCTGGCGTGGGCGGCGGGGATCGTGATCGCCAGGACGTACATGGCCACCCCTAGAACGATCATGAACAGGATGGCCGGCCACTGCCAGGGTCCGGGCAGGTACAACGCCAGGAACCACGACCGGTGCCCGAAGTCGATGATCTTGAAGATGGCGGCGACGATGCCCTGCGGAAAGAGGGGGCACCAGGCCGTCAGCCAGAGGAGGGCGACCAGGGCGGCCTTCCAGCGCGGCATCGTGGGCAGGTTTCCCGCCCAGTGCTGCGGCAGCGCGCGCGGCAGCACCATGGTCACGGAGGTCGGCCCGCCGGGCGGGCTGGTGATCGCCATCAAGCCGTCGAAGGCGGCGAGCCGGCGTTCGATGCCGGTCAGGCCGCTGCCCCTGCTCGGGTCGGCGCCGCCGAACCCGTCGTCGGTCACGCTCACCCGCAGGTCGGCGTCGTCGCCACGGATGTCGATCGTCGCGGTGCGGGCGTCGCCGTGCCGGGCGGCGTTGGCCAGCAGCTCGCTGACCGCGAAGTAGACCGCGGCCTCCACCGGGGGTTCCGGGCGATGCGGCAGGTCCACCTCCACGCTCACCCCGAGCGGGCTGTCCATGGCGAGCGCCCGCACGGCGTCGGCGAGCCCGCGCTCGGCGAGCACGGGCGGGTGGATGCCGCGGATGACCCGGCGCAGCTCCGTCAGGGTGTCGGCGGACGCCTCCCTGGCCTTGGCGAGCAGCGCCCGGGCCGAGGCGGGGTCGCGGTCGATCAGCTCCTCGACGGCGCCGAGGGTCATGCCGATCGCCACCAGCCTCGCCTGGGTGCCGTCGTGCAGGTCACGCTCGATGCGGCGCATCTCGGCGGCCTGGGAGTCGGCCGCGAGGTTGCGCACCCGGTTGAGCCGGGTGAGCTGCCGGGCCAGCCGGCTGGTCGTGGTGGGGGAGAGCAACAGCTCGCACCACAGGGCGTACACGCGCAGGCCGCGGCCGGGGAGGACGAGCAGCAGCGGCAGCAGGCAGATCTTGATCAGCGGGTCGAGCAGCAGCCACAGCGAGTCGCGCCAAGAAGCCGGATCGGTCATCATCCACTTCCACCTGGCGTTCCAGGCGGGGATGCGCGGCGTTCGGTAGAGCGTCCGCTCGGACAGGTACATGCCGTCGGGCCCCGGCTGCGGAGGCGGCGGCTCCGGCAGGTACGGCGGGTCGATCGAGATCCCGGTCCAGGTGGCGACCCGCCGCCGGACGTCCTGCGCGAGCCCGCGCACCAGCCGCACCTGCGGCGGATAGAGGAAGACCATGCCCAGCGCGAACGACAGCAGCAGGCAGGTCGCGGCCACCAGCGTCACGGCCAGCTGCACGACGCTCAGCCCGAGCAGGGTCAGGACCCGGCCGTACCTTCTCAGCATGCCTCCCAGTCTGCGGGAGCCGGGCTGCCCCGGACATTGCACCTAGATACACCCTTGCCCGACATCCAGCCGCATTCCCCGGAGAAGGCATCGTTCCTACCGTCGATGGCATGAAGGTGATCGAAGTCAGGAACCTCCACAAACGCTACCCCGGCCACGTGGCGGTGGACGACGTGTCGTTCGAGGTCGCCGAGGGGGAGATCTTCGGAATCCTCGGCCCGAACGGCGCCGGCAAGACGACCACCGTCGAGTGCGTCGCGGGGTTGCGCGTCCCCGACGGCGGCACCGTCCAGGTGGCCGGATTGGACCCGCGGCACGAGCGCAAGGCGCTGCACCGGGTGCTCGGCGTGCAGCTCCAGAGCGCCGCGCTGCCCGAGAAGATCAAGGTGTGGGAGGCGCTCGACCTGTACGCCTCCTTCTATCCCGACCCGGCCGACTGGAGGGAGCTGATGGAGCGGGTCGGGCTGGCCGAAAAGCGGGACACCGCGTTCGCCAAGCTGTCCGGCGGGCAGCGGCAGCGGCTGTCGGTCGCGCTGGCCCTGGTGGGCCGGCCGCGCGTGGCGGTGCTGGACGAGCTGACCACCGGCCTCGACCCGCAGGCCCGCCGCGACACGTGGGAGCTGGTCGAGCAGGTGCGTGACTCCGGCGTGACGATCGTGCTCGTCACGCACTTCATGGAGGAGGCCGAACGGCTCTGCGACCGGATCGCGCTCATCGACCGGGGTCGCGTCGTGGCCGTCGACACCCCGGCCGGGCTCGTCGCCCGCGTGGACGCCGAGCAGCGGGTGCGGTTCAGGCCGTCGGCTCCCGTGGACGACGCCCTGCTCCTCGCGCTGCCGCAGGTGCGGGAGGTCTCCCGGAGCGGCGACCACGTCACCGTCTCCGGCACCGGCGACCTCGCCGCCTCCGTCACCCTGGCGCTGGCCGGACACCACATCGTCCCGGCCGACCTGCGCATCGAGCAGGCGACGCTGGACGACGCGTTCCTCGCGCTCACCGGAAGGAAGCTCTCGTGAAGAAGATCCTCCTCGTCGAGGCCAAGCTGCACCTGCGGGACGTGGGGACCGTGGTGTTCAGCGTCGTGCTGCCGGTGGCGCTGCTGCTGGTCATCGGCAGCATCCCGCAGATGTCGGAGCCGGATCCGGCCTTCGGCGGCGAGCGCCTGATCGACACGCAGCTGCCGTCGATGATGACGCTGCTCGCGCTGCTGACCCTGGCGTTCACCGTGCTGCCGGCCGTCCTCGCCACCTACCGCGAGCAGGGGGTGCTCAGGCGGATGTCCACCACGCCGATGCACCCCGGCCGGATGCTGGCGGCGCAGCTCGTGATCAACCTGGTGCTGGGGGTCGGGGCGGTCGTCCTGCTGGTGGTGGCCGGCCGGCTGGTGCTGGGCACGGCGCTGCCGCGGCTGCCGGTCGGGTTCGTCCTGGTGTTCCTGCTCGGGGCCGCCGCGCTGCTGGCCATGGGGCTGCTGATCGCGGCCCTGGCGCCTTCGGGGAAGGCGGCGCCACTCATCGGGACGTCGGTGATGTTCCCGCTGATGTTCGTGGCCGGCATGTGGGTCCCGCGCGAGGTCATGCCGGACGCGCTGCGGGTGGTCAGCGACTACTCGGTGGCCGGGCCGTTCGCGCAGGCGCTGCGCGCCACCTGGGCCGGGCAGTGGCCGGAGCCGGCGAACCTGGTCGTCATGGGGGCCGGGCTCGTGGTGTGCAGCGTCCTTGCGGTGCGGTTCTTCCGCTGGGAGTGATCAGGCCCAGACCGGGCGGGCGCCCGTCACGTTCAGCATGAGCGAGTAGAGCGAGGTCGAGGCCGCGATGAACAGCCGGTTGCGCTTGGGCCCGCCGAAGACCAGGTTGGCGACGTGGTCGGGCAGGTGCAGCCTGCCGATCAGGGTGCCGTCGGGGGCGTGGCAGTGCACCGCCTGGCCGACCGCCGCCCAGATGCGGCCGGCGTCGTCGAGACGCAGCCCGTCGGGCTTGCCGCCCTCCGTCTCGGCGAGCACCGCCCCGCCCGACAGCTTGCCGCCCGCGTCCACGTCGAAGACCCGCAGGTGCCTGCGCCGCGTGTCGGCCACGTACAGGCGGCTCTCGTCCAGGGAGAACGCCAGGCCGTTGGGCCGCTCGAAGTCGTCGGCGACGATCTCGACCCGGCCGGTCACCGGGTCGGCGCGGTAGACGTGGCAGCCGTCGATCTCCGGCTCGGCCCTGACCCCCTCGTAGTCGCTGGTGATGCCGTAGGACGGGTCGGTGAACCAGACGGAGCCGTCGGAGCGCACCACGGCGTCGTTGGGGCTGTTGAGCCGCCTGCCCCGCCACCGGTCGGCGATCACGGTGACGGAGCCGTCGTGCTCGGTGCGGGTGACCCGCCGGTTGCCCTGCTCGCAGGAGACGAGGCGGCCCTGGCCGTCGAGGGTGTTGCCGTTGACGTAGCCGGCGGGCTGCCGGAAGGGGCCCACGGCGCCGGTCAGCTCGTCCCAGCGCAGCATCCGGTCGTTGGGGATGTCGCTCCACACCAGGAACCGGCCGGCCGGGAAGTAGACCGGGCCCTCGGCCCAGCGGGTGCCGAAGTGGAGCCGCTCGACGACGTCGTCGCCGGCGACCCCGGCGAAGCGCTCGTCCAGCACCTCGAAACGTGTCGGGATGGTGTCCATCATGCCTGCAGCCAACAGCACAGGATGCTGTTTGGTCAAGCACAGTAAACGCCGGATACGATATGGCGATGGACGAGATTGACAGGAAGTTGATCGGCCTGCTCCAGGAGGACGCGACCCGGTCGTACGCCTCGCTCGGCAAGGAGGTGGGGCTGTCCGGCGGAGCCGCGCACGAGCGGGTGCGCAAGCTGCGCGAGCGCGGGGTGATCAGGCGCACCACGATCGAGGTGGACCCGGCGGCGATCGGCCGCGACGTGGTGGCGTACGTGCTGGTCGACGGCAGCACGTGGATGGGCGACGCGGCCGACAGGCTCGCCGCGATCCCGGCCGTCGAGGAGGCGCACGTCATCGCCGGCCCGGCCTCGCTCCTGCTCAAGGTCCGTACGGCGGGCACCCGCCAGGTCCAGGAGGTGCTGCGGCAGGTGTTCGAGGTGGAGGGGGTCACCAGCACGCAGACGGTCGTGGTGCTGGAGACGTTCTTCGAGCGGCCGAGTGATCCTCAAGTAGAGTCGAGGTTATGACCAGGGCCGCGTGGAACACCCGGGAGCTGACCGTCGGGCAGCTCGCCGAGCGCAGCGGAGTGGCCGTGTCGGCGCTCCACTTCTACGAGGCCAAGGGCCTCATCAGCAGCCGCCGCACCGCCGGCAACCAGCGGCGCTACACCCGCGACACGCTGCGCCGGGTGGCGTTCATCCGGCTCGCCCAGCGGCTCGGCATCCCGTTGAAGACCATCAAGGACGCCCTGTCGACGCTGCCGGAGGAGCGCACGCCGACGCGGGGCGACTGGGCGCGGCTGTCGGCCACCTGGCGCGCCGAGCTGGACGACCGCATCGAGCAGCTGCAGCGGTTGCGCGACGACCTGACCGACTGCATCGGCTGCGGGTGCCTGTCGCTCGACCGGTGCGCCCTGGCCAACCCCCGCGACCGCCTCGGCGAGGAGGGGCCGGGCGCCCGCCGCATGGACACCCGCGTCTGCCCGCCCCAGGCCTGCCGGCCCGCCTAGCGGGCATCGCCTCGATCGTGAACCCGTCGGTGAGGCGCCAGAACGCGCGCGCCGAGCGGCTGACGAGCCTCCACCAGCCGTAGAGCACGTGGGCAACCACGGACTGCGCCGCGTCAGCGACGGCATCGGCGGCCGTGGTCGTGAAGTCCGCCAGCCGCCCCCGCAGCGCCGCCTGCAGGAGGCGGATACGGTGGGTCAGGGACCACGCGCTCCAGCCGGGCGAGCACCTGGTGAGAGTCAGCCTCGACGTGCCACCCAGCCCGGGCCAGTCGGCGTGCCATCCGCTGATGGAGCGCCCACCCCCCGCTCAGTCCGCCGGCTCCGTCCTTGGTCGTCCGCACCTGCACCCCGTCGAACTCCCGGGGCGCGCACTGAACCAGCACATCGGCGGGCGCCACACCAGCGCAGATCCTCTCGATCACCTGCTGCTGCGTGACCGCAGCCAAAAATCAATCTTCTAGCCAGGCGGCGGCACGGCGGCGCAGCGGGCGTCCTTCGCCGGAGGGGTGAGGGAGACCAGATAGCGGTCCACCGCATCAGTGAGGCAGTCGCTGCGGCCGTACGTGCCGTGACCCCAGCCCTCGTAGGTGAGGAGCCGGGCCTCGGCACCGATCTGCGCGGCCACGCCAGCTGCCCAACGGTGTCCCGTGGTCGGATCGTAGAGCGCGTTGGCCAGCAGGATCGGCGGGGTGCCGTCCACCTGCAGCCGATGCTGCGGGTTGGGGACGGGTGCCGGTCGTCCCAGGCAGGCGGCGACCGCGTGGAGCGCGGCCGGGCTGTAACGCATGTCTGTGGCCACGGCAGCCTGCCGGCGCAGCAGGGCGGCGTACTCCCGGTGGTCGCGGACGGGCAGGTGGAAGTCCGAGCAGAACACCTGCCGCGGGAACGGGCGCACGTCCTGGGAGTGATCCGTCTCCGGGGAGGCGGCGGCGGAGGGCTGCTCGTCGCGGCGGTCCACGGCGACGAGCCACTGGGCCAGTTCCGCCCAGTTGGGGCCGTAGAAGGTGGCGAACGCATAGTCGATCAGGTCATAGGCGGTCAGCGGCGTGTCCGGCTGCCCAGGCTGGTGCAGCTCGCCCCGCTCGGCCCTGGCCAGCAGGCGTGCCCAGAAGGCGGGCACGTCCGTGCCGTGGAGGGCGCAGCTCGCCGTGCGGGCACACCAGGCGGTGAACTGCTCGAAGGCCCGCTGGGCGCCGGCGGCCGCGGTTTCGAGGTAGGCGGCGGTGCCGAGGCTGTGGTCGAAGTTGCTGTCCAGCGCCACCGCCCTGACCCGCCGCGGGTAGCGCTCGGCGTACTGCTGGCCGATCAGCGTGCCGTAGGAGACGCCGTAGTAGGTCAGCCTGTCGTCGCCCAGCGCGGCGCGCAGCGCGTCCACGTCGCGCACCACGCTCAGCGTGCTGACATGGTCGAACAGCGGGCCGGTACGGTTCCTGCAGTCCTGGCGGAGCCGCCTGTTGTAGGCGAGCCGGGCGTCGAGGTCGGCCTGGCTCTTCATGACAGGTCCCGGCATCTCGCGCAGCAGCGCGGAGGAGCAGACGACGGGGTGACTGCGGCCGACGCCACGCGGATCGAAGCCGACGATGTCGAAGCGCCTCGTCAGCTCGGGACTGAGGTAGTTCGTCGCGGCGAGGGCGTAGTCCACGCCGGAGACGCCGGGACCGCCGGGGTTGATCACGAGGGAGCCGATCCTGGCCGCGGGTTCGGTGGCCTTGCGCCTGGCCAGCGCGAGTTCGATGGTCGGCCCGTCACGGTCGTCCCAGTCGACGGGAACGGTCAGGGTGCCGCACTCAGCGGTGGCGTCCTGAGCGCAGGGGCTCCAGGCGATGGAGGCGTCGGCGGCCTCC
The DNA here is from genome assembly GCF_002850745.1 of Nonomuraea indica. Lineage (GTDB taxonomy): Bacteria > Actinomycetota > Actinomycetes > Streptosporangiales > Streptosporangiaceae > Nonomuraea > Nonomuraea indica. The sequence goes on along the minus strand of NZ_KZ559472.1, from coordinate 258,166 downwards.
GCCGCGCCGAGTGGAAGCGACGCCGTCGTCACCGCCAGCACGAGCGAGAGCGAGACTAGGCGACGTGGATTGATCCTTTTCACGGTCGCAGATCCTCGCCCGGCGGTCATAACCTTGGCGTAACCACCGTGGCGGGCGTCGGATCGTCACGAAGCGCGCGCGGACGCGCGACTCGAGCCCCGGCGGAGATCCGGGCGCTGGGCGCACGAGGGGCACCGGCGATTGAAGGCCGACAGCGACCGCGTGGTCAAGGCGGTCGGCTGCGACGGGGAGGCGGACGTGGCGGCGTGCCTGCGCCGTGTCCCGAGCGCGTCCCTGCTGAAGGCGTACGGCCCCTTCAACGAGCCCCGGCCCGTCTCCGGGACCCCTGTCCTGCCGCTCAGTCCCGCCGACGCCCTGCGCACCGGCCGGTTCAACCGCGTGTGGACCGGCAGGTCTTGTTCCGTGACGCGAGTGCAACTGACGGACGCGGAGTGGGAGTTCATCGAGCCATACCTGCCGATCGGCGACTACGGCCCGTATCCCGAGCACAAGGAGAGGAACACCGTCGAGCGGCTGCTCAACAGGTTCAAGGTTTGGCGAGGCGTCGCACCCGATACGACACGACCCGGACGGCTACCTCGCCGGCCTCCACCTGCGCGCCTCAATGATCTGGGTGAGGACCTCACCCGAATCACCAGTCGATCACGACTCGATACGCGCCCTAGGCTCCTCGCACCTCCTGGAGGGGGAAGTGGCACGCGGCGCCGTGCAGCGGCTCGTCGCCGGACGACTCCAGGGGCGGCACGACCTCGGCACAGACGTCCTGGGCCCGCCAGCAGCGGGTCCGGAACCTGCACCCCGACGGCGGGTCGAGCGGAGAGGGCACCTCGCCCTTGAGCAGGATGCGCTCGCGGCGGGCTCCCCCGGTGACGTCGAGCACGGGCGCGGCGGACATCAGCGCGGCCGTGTACGGGTGCCGCGGATGGTCGAACACCTGCCGCGTTGGCCCGGTCTCGACCACCTTGCCCAGGTACATGACCGAGACCCGGTCGGCGACGTGGCGGACGACGGACAGGTCGTGCGAGATGAACACGTACGACACGCCGAGCCGCTCCTGCAGGTCGGTGAGCAGGTTGAGCACCTGCGCCTGCACCGAGAGGTCCAGCGCCGACACGGGCTCGTCGCAGACGATGACGTCCGGTTCGAGGGCGAGCGCGCGGGCGATGCCGAGCCGCTGGCGCTGGCCTCCCGAGAGCTCCTGCGGGTAGCGGCGCGCGTCGCTCGCGCGCAGCCCCACCATGTCGAGGAGCTCGGCCACCCGCCTGCCGCGCTCCTTCACCGGCACCAGGTCACGGTGCGTCCGCCACGGCTCGCCCACGATGTCCTCGGCGCACAGCCGGGCGTTCAGCGACGCGAAAGGATCCTGGAACACCATCTGCACCCGGCGGCGCCACCTGAGCAGTTCCTTCCCGCGCAGCGCGAACGGGTCCACGCCCTCGAACCGGACCGAGCCCTGGTCCGGGCGTTCCAGCATGAGCAGCACCCGGGCGAGGGTGGACTTGCCGCAGCCGGACTCGCCCACCAGTCCCAGCGTCTCGCCGTGCCCGAGGCGCAGGTCGACTCCGTCCAGCGCGCGCAGGCGGTTGCGGCCTGAGGCGCCGCGGGGCACGTGGAAGGTCTTCGTCACCCCCGACACGTCCAGCAGGGCGACGTCCGTCTCCCCCGCCGCGAGCGCCGGCATGGCAGCCTCAGTCATCGGCCAGTTCCCTCCAGTGGTGACACGCGGACAGGCGTCCGGGTCCGGACTCGACGAGGAGCGGGCGGCGCTCGGCGCACACGTCGCCGGCCGTCGCGCAGCGGGTCCTGAAGGCGCAGCCCGAGGGCACCGCGTGCAGCTCCGGCGGGGTGCCCGGGATGGACCGCAGGGCGGCGCCGCGGGCCACCTCCGCCGGCACCGAGTCGAGCAGCCCCCGCGTGTACGGGTGCCGGGGCCTGGCGAACACGTCCGCCACCCGCCCGGTCTCGACGACCGATCCGGCGTACATGACGGCCACGTGGTCGGCCTGCTCGGCCACGACCGCGAGGTCGTGCGTGATCAGGATCAGCGCCGTCTGCTGCTCGGTGCGCAGCTCGCGCAGCAGTTCCATGATCTGCGCCTGCACGGTGACGTCCAGCGCGGTGGTGGGCTCGTCCGCCAGCAGCACCTTGGGGTGCAGCGCCACCGCCAGCGCGATGAGCAGCCGCTGGCGCATGCCGCCGGAGAACTGGTGCGGGTAGGCCCCGACGCGGGAGCGCGGCTCGGGGATGCCCACCCGTTCCATCAGCTCGACGGCGCGTTCCCTGGCGGCGCGGCGCGACAGCTTCTCGTGGATCCGGAACGGCTCGGCGAGCTGGGCGCCGACCGTCTGCACGGGGTTCAGCGCGGTCAACGCGTCCTGGAAGACGATGGACAGGCCGGGACCGGCCAGCTTCCGGCGCCGGGCCGGCGGCAGGCTGAGGATGTCGGTCCCGTCCAGGCGCACCTCTCCGCCGGCGACGTGCGCCACCGGGTCGAGCAGGCCGGCGATGGCCTGTGCGGTCATGCTCTTGCCGCAGCCGGACTCCCCCAGCAGCGCCAGCGTCTCGCCGGAGCGGACGGAGAAGCTGACCTCGCGCACGGCGCGGACCGTCCCGGCGGGGGTCCGGATGTCGACCGCCAGCCCGTCGACCTCCAGCACCGGCCGGCCGGACGCGCCGGCCGCGACCTTCGTCTCGGCTCGCTCGGTCATGCCCGTACCCCCTTGACCAGGGCCTTGTCACTGCGCCGCGAGCGGGGGAGGGTGAGCCGCCACCGCTGGCCGGGGTCCATCGCCAGGCGCGCCCAGGAGGCGAGCACGGTCGCCGAGACGGTGGTCACGACGATGGCGAGGCCGGGGAAGACGGCGATCCACCAGGCGCTCTGCAGCACCTGCCGGCCCTGGGCGACCATCAGGCCCCAGCTCATGTCCGGCGGCTGGATGCCGATTCCCAGGAAGCTCAGTGACGACTCGGTCAGCATCACGAAACAGAAGTCCAGGGTTGCGACGGTGAACAGGGTGGGGAGCACGGTCGGCGCCACGTGCCTGGCGATGATCGCCCAGCTTCCGGTGCCGAACGTCCGTGCCGCGTCGACGAACAGCCGGCTCTGCAGCTCGGCCGACTCGGCCCGCGCGGCACGCAGGTAGATGGGGATTCTCGCGATGGCGAGGACGAGGACGATGTTCCCGGCGCTCGGCGAGAAGACGTACAGCACGACCACGGCCAGCAGCAGCGACGGGAAGCTGAGGATGATGTCGGCGATCCGCATCGAGATGCTCTCCCGCCACCCTCGGTGGTATCCGGCCCACATCCCCCAGACCGACCCGATGACGAGGGAGATGAGGACGGCCGGAACCGCCACGGACAGCGTCGTGCCGCTCGCCACGACGAGCCTGGCCAGCAGGCTGCGGCCGAGCGAGTCGCTGCCGAGCACGAACGCCCAGCCGTCGTCGAGGCTGAAGGGCGGCCGGTTGACCGCCCGCAGGTTCTGCCGGGTGGCCAGATCGTCGAGCAGCAGCGGCCCGAGGACGGCGCCGGCCGCCACGACCAGCAGGATCAGCACCGCGAGGCAGGCGAACCGGTCCCGCAGCAGCAGCCGCCACCAGGTGGCCCGGCGGGCGGCCGGGCTCGCCGCGGGGGTGTCGGCGGGGCGTTCGACCTTGGCCTGAGTGGACATGAGATCTCCGTTCGTCACGTCGTCACGCCCTGGCGGACCCGGGAGTCCAGAAGCGCGTAGCAGGCGTCGATGACGATGTTGAGCGCGAAGATGGTGATGGCGGTCACCAGGACGGCGGCCTGCAGCACCGCGAAGTCCCGCTGCAGGATCGAGGTGATCATCAGCTTGCCGATGCCCGGCCAGCCGAAGATGGTCTCGACGACCACGGCCCCGTTGACCAGGCCGACCGTGAGGTCGCCGGCCACGGTGAGCGCGGGAGGGGCGGCGTTGCGCAGCGCGTGGCCGAAGACCACCCGCACCTCTCCCGCGCCCTTGCTCCGGGCGACCTTGATGTAGGGCGCGGACAGGGCGCTGACCATGGCGCCGCGGACCACCTGCACGAGCACGCCGAACGGCCGGATGAGCAGGGTGAGCACCGGCAGCACCCAGGCCGGCGCGCCGACCGTGCCGGAGGTGGGCAGCCAGCCGAGCGCCACGGCGAAGACCAGGACGCCCATGATCGCGAACCAGAAGTCCGGCATGCTGGCCGCGGTCGTGGAGGTGAAGCTGGCGATCCGGTCGGCCGCCGAGTTGGGCCGGTAGGCCGCCCAGCTCCCGACGACGATCGCGCCGAGGGTCGCCAGGATCATCGTCGCGCCGGCCAGTTGCAGCGTGGCCGGGAACGCCCGCAGCACCGCCTCGGCCGCCGGCTCCGCCGTCCGCAGCGACTCGCCGAAGTCCAGCCGGACGACCTGGGCCAGGTAGTCCACGAACTGGACGTACAGGGGCTGGTCGAAGCCGTGCCGGGCGGCGAACTCGGCGCGCATCTCCGGCGTGGCGCTGAGGGGCAGGTAGAGGTTCGCCGGGTCGCCGGTGAGGCGCGCCAGGCCGAACACCCCGAGGATCACCACGACCAGCGGAATCGCGCTGGAGGTGATGCGACGCCGCAGGAAGGTCAGCACACTGGTTCCTCTCAGCCGGCCGGGTGCATGTCGGCGAGGCGCATCTCGTCGTTCGTGGCGGCGTTGGGCTGGTAGGTGACCTTCGGCGACAGGGCGAGGATGCCGGTCATGTGCGCCAGGACCGCGTCCCGCACGACCTGCTTGTTCTGGTGCTCCAGTGCCGCGGCGAACGCCGTCTGGCGCTCCTCGCCGGAGGCCTGCTCGGCCTTGCCGATCAAGTCGTCCAGCTCGGGGGTGCCGTAGCTGCTCTGCGCCCCCTTGCTGCCGTAGATCTGGCCCATCGTGAAGGCCGCGTCACCGGCCTGGTTGCCGTGCTGGGCCTGGAGCAGCGTCGGACCGAGGTTCTTGGGGAACGGGCGCAGCAGGTACTCCAGCCAGGCGTTCACGTCGAGCATCTCGATCTCCACCTTGAGCCCGGCCTCGATCAGGGCGTTCTGCACGACCTCCATCGCCTCGGCGGCCTTGGGATAGATCCCGTTCCGGCCGATGATCTTGATGGGGGTGTCGGTGGGGACGCCGTCCGCCTTCGCCTCGGCGACCAGCTTCTTGGCCTGCGCCATGTCGAACGGCCAGGCCTGGATGGCGGTGCTGTGCCCGGTCACGCCCTCGGGCACGAGCTGGCCGGCCGGCTTGCCGAGCCCGGCGAAGACGGAGGCGACGAGGCCGTTGCGGTCGATGGCGTAGTTGATCGCCTGGCGGACGCGGATGTCGTTCAGCGGCGCCTTGGTGGCGTCGATCCGCAGATAGGAGGTCTCGTTGTTGGGGTACTGCACGGCCGCGTCGCCGGCGCCGTCCTCGGGGGCGAGGCCGATGGCCACGTCCGCCTCGTCGCTCTTGACCATGGCCGCCCGGATGCTGCCCTCGGCACGCCAGACGTACTCGGCCGCGGCGAACTCGGGGGCCTTGCCCCAGTAGCCGGCGAAGCGTTCCAGGCGCAGGCTGCGGCCGGTGTCCCACTTCGCGATCTTGTACGGCCCGGTGCCGACGGGCTCGCGGACCTTGCCGGTCTTGTTCGTGGTGGTCGGGACGATCTCGACGAACGACAGCCGGAGCGGGAGGATCGGGTCCGCCTTGGCCGTCTTGACCTTGAGCGTCGTGTCGTCCACGGCCGTGGCCGTGAGCTCGATGCCGCCGAAGACGTAGCCGTCGACGTTGCAGTCGATCGTGGAGCCGACGGTGCGGTCGATGGAGAAGGCGGCCGCCTTGGCGTCGAAGGCCGTGCCGTCGTGGAACTTCACACCCGGCCGCAGGGTGAAGGTCCACTCGGTGGGCGAGTCCTGCTTCCACTCGGTCGCCAGCGCCGGCTGGAGCTTGCCGGTGCTCGGGTCACGCTCGGTGAGGGCCTCGGTGATGTTGGCCCGGGTGACGCGTCCGGTGGCGGTGAGGGACGCGTCGCACGGCTCCAGCGTGGGCGGCTCCTCCGGGAGCACGATGCGGACGGTGTTCGCCGCCGCACCGCCGCCCGGGGCCTCCGGGCCGCTGTTGGCGACCGAGCACGCGCCGGCGGACAGCATGGCGCCGAGCGCCAGCAAGGCGGAGGCCGCCTGCCGCCGGCGAGGGGTGCTCGGCACTCGCGTGATTTTGATCATTATTCCTCCGAAATCGCCTGCTCCCGGTGCCGGGAAAGGCCACGTGCTAGGCGACCGGTGTCGCGCTGATGGCGGCGAGGCCACGGTCGATGAGGCGGGCGAGCCGCTCGCGGTGCTCCGGAGCGACGTCGCCCAGCGGCGGGCGGACGGGACCGGCGGAGCGGCCGCGGATCTCCAGGCCGGCCTTGACCAGGGCGACGGCGTACCCGGGGGTCGTGTCGCGCAGCTCGGCGAGCGGGGCGTAGAACTCGCGCAGCAGCAGGTCCTGCGTCGCCTCGTCGCCGTTCTCGAACGCGGTGAAGAAGGCGCCGGCGACTTCGGGCAGGAAGGCCAGCACCGCCGAGGAGTACGCGCGGGCGCCGAGGCCGGCGTAGGCGCGGGCGAAGATCTCGGCAGTCGGCATGCCGTTGAGCAGGGCCAGCCGGCCGCCGGTGGCGGTGCGGATGCGCTGGAGCAGCTCCATGTCGCCGTACCCGTCCTTGAGGGCGACGATGTTGCTGATCTCGGCGAGCTCGGCCACCGCGCCGGGCGAGAAGATCGCCGTGCCGCGCTGGTAGAGGATGACGTCGAGGTCCGTGGCCGCGGCCACCTCCCGGTAGTGGGAGACGAGCCCGCTCGGCGGGCCGACCTGCAGGTACGGCGGGAGCGCCAGCAGTCCGTCGGCTCCGGCCGCCTGCGCCGCGCGGGCGAACTCCACGGCCGTCCGCGTGCCGCCGCCCACTCCCGCGAACACCGGGGTCGCCCCGGCGACGTGCTCGACGGCGGCCCGGACCACGTCGCCGTGCTCGGCGGCGGTCAGCGAGGCGAGCTCCCCGGTGCCGCAGGCGACGAAGATCGCGCCGGGCTTCGCGGTGAGCATGTCGCCGAGGTGGTCCTTGAAGCGGGGCAGATCCAGGTCCCCCGTCTCCGTGAACGGCGTGACGGGGAACGCGAGCAGACCGGAGAGGGAGGGGGCTCGCGAAACGGCAGCGGACATCAACGGAAACCTCTTGTCTACATATGGAGACACTGTCTATGCTTGTAGCCCGAGACATTAAGTCGCTGTTTCCGCAGACGTCAAGAGGTGACATTTGGTGCAATACGTCCCGGATCAGTCGGCCGGCCCCGACCCGGTCGAGGCCGGCGGTGTCCGGAGCGTGAAGTCCGCCGAGCGAACCATCGCCGTTCTCGAACACCTCAGCGCGACCAAGGACCCGTGCACGCTCCGCGAGGTGACCACCGCCTTAGGGCTGCCCCGCGCCAGCGGCTACGCCCTGCTCACCACCCTGGTGCAGACGGGCTGGGTCGAGACCGACGGGACCGGCCGCTACCGGCTGGGCATCCGCGCGCTGCGCGCCGGCGAGTCGTACGTCGAGCGTGACGACGTCGTCAAGCGGGTGCAGCCGGTGATGGACGCCCTGCACGCCGACCTCGGGGAGACCATCCACCTCGCCCGCCTCGACGGCGCCGAGGTCGTCTACCTGGCCACCCACATCTCCCGGCACTCCCTCGCCGTCGTCTCCCGTCCCGGCCGGCGCCTGCCCTGCTGGGCGACCGGGCTCGGCAAGGCCATCCTCGCCGGACGCCCCTGGGAGGAGGTCGACGCCCTCCTGCCGGAGACCCTGGAGGCGCGGACCGTCCACACGATCACCGACCGGGCGGCGTTCCGCGCCGAACTGGAGGAGATCCGGCGCCGCGGCCACGCCGTGGACGAGCAGGAGTCGACCATCGGCCTGCGCTGCTTCGCCGTCGCCCTCGACTTCGGAGCCGGCCCCAACGAGGCGCTGAGCTGCTCCATCCCCATGGTCCGCCTCGATCCCCAGCGCGAGGAGGTGATCGTGGCCGCCCTGCGCCGGGCGCGCGACCGCATCGTCCGCTGAGCGGCACTCGGGCCTTGCGCGGCAGGCTGAGCGCATCCGGCGTTCGGCGCAGCCCGGTGGACGAAGACAGGCCGGGCAGGTCCGGTGCGGCGCTCAGGACAGGCCGAGGCCGCCGAGCCGGGCCCTGCTCGCCACCCGCGGCTTGTCCTGCGGTGACGGCGCCGAGGCGGCCTCGCCCGCGGCGGCCGGTGAACTCTGGTCTCCGGCCGCCCGCAGCCTCCGCTCAGCGTGCTGCGACGTCATCGAGGATCGCTCGCAGTCGTGCTCGGCATTCGGCGACGAAAGCGGGATAAGTGTGCCAGTAGTACGAGATCCCGCTGACGGCCACCGCGATGGCCCACGCCCTGGCGCGGGCCCAGGTCAGTTCGTCAAGGTCCAGGGCGCTCCAGTAAGCCTGTCGTGCCTGGGGCGGCAGATCCCAGACGGTGGAGTGCTCGGCGTCGGGGAAACCCACTGACAGGCTCCCGAAGTCGATGACCGCGTGCAGCTTGCCCTCCCGCACCAGGAGGTTGGCGGGTCTGAGGTCCCCGTGCAGCCACACATGCGCTCCGCGAGGCTCGGGCAGGGCGAGCGCGGCGTTCCACAGCCGTTCCAGGGTCTCGACGTCGAGCTTCGCGCCGAGGGTGGTCCGGCAGGCTTCGAAGCAGGCGCCGATCCATGGCTCGCACTCCCGCAGGTGTCCGCCGCGGTACCAGCTGAGGTCGCCCACGCGGGCCGCTCCCATCAGGTCGACGCCGTGGAGCTCGCGCACGAACTCCGCCAGGTCGCCTCCGAACGCGGCCCAGTCCTGGACGGTGCCGCGCCGGGCTTCGTGCCCGTCGATCCACCGGTAGACCGACCAGGAGAGCGGGAAGGCGGGGGTGGGTGCACCGGTGTGGATCGGCTCCGGGACCGGACGCGGGAGCAGCGGCGCCAGGCGGGGAAGCCATTCCTGCTCCTTCCGTACGGACCGCGCGTTGTCGGCCGTTCGCGGCAGTCGTACGAGCAGGTCGTCACCCAGCCGGTACATGACGTTGTCCGTGCCCGCGCCCGCCGGCGACAACGACAGGCCGGCCCACTCCGGGCACTGCGCCGCCAGCAGCGACCTGACCACCACCTCGTCGATGGGGACTTCGTTCTCATGAAGCGTCACACCCAGGCATCTTCGCGCCGGACGACCTGACAGGCGAGTGAATATCCGATCGACCGCAGCCGGCCCGGCGGACTAGTGCTGGGCCATGTCGACGAAGCGGCTGTAGTGGCCCTGGAAGGCCACGGTCACGGTCGCCGTGGGACCGTTACGGTGCTTGGCCACGATCAGGTCGGCCTCACCGGCCCGCGGCGACTCCCGCTCGTAGGCGTCCTCCCGGTGCAGCAGGATGACCATGTCGGCGTCCTGCTCGATGCTGTTGTGCACGGATATGCCGTTGGCGACGAAGTTGTGGCTGTCCAGAACCGTGGCGTCGTAGACCGGCTGCTGGCCCATGCTCTCGATGGAGGCCACCTCGTCCCAGAAGACGTCGTTCGTCGCCAGCATCTCCAGCCCGGCGTCGTCGAGGATCGCAGCCACCCGGGCGAGGCGCTCACGGCTGGGCGCATGCTTCCACAGGCTGCTGCCACAGAACTGCGTTCCCGACTCGGCGGCGAATGCCCGGGGGGTCATGCCCTTCTCCGCCAGCGTGTGACGTACGCGGTCCCAGACCTCACGCGGAACCGTGTCGAGGTTCGTGTTGCCCGTGACCGCCTGCAAAGCCGCGATGCAACGCGTGGCATGCTCGGCCCGTGCACCGTGCACGCCCACCTTGCTCAGGAACCGCAGCTGGTTGTCCGCGCCGTAGACGTGCAGCTGATATCCCGGCCGGTAGGCGCCCTTCTGCGTCGTCTTGACGCGAGTCATCACATTGAACCGGAGGAGCAGTTGCGCGACGTCCTCGATCAGCCGTCGACTCGTCGAGCTGTAGTAGACGCGTGACTGGCCCAGATCGTCGTCCCACCAGACGCATCCGTCGGTCGCCCACAGGTGGCGCAGGAAGAGGGCGATCTGCTCCTTGGGCAAGGAGAAGACCCGCTCAGGGACGAATTTCTCGTGACTACGAAGGCCGAACAACCCCAGGTCATCGAGCCAGGCGGCGATGGGGTTGCGCTTGCCGTGGGTGAGCCGGTAAGGGGCGGGTAGCCGCAGCGTGGTGACCCGCGCGGCTGCATACTCGTCCCGGATCGCGTTGATCCCGAAATGCAGAGCGGCCTTCGTGACCGCCTCCAGGCACGCCTCGTCCCTGCTCGCGTACCGAATCGGCTGGTTCTTGACGAAGGAACCATCTCCGATCATGTGCCCCAGGAGGATCAGCTCCTCCTCCGGCCACTCCTGAGGGTCCCTGGGTGACGGCACATGCCGCGGAACAGCAAGACGGGTGCCGGGGCCGATCTCTCCCAGGGGACGCCAGCCGTCGTAGGTCATGAAGGGGTGGTTGGCCGTCGCCTTGACCTCCCGGCCTGAGGCCAGCCGGAGCCTGAAGACCTCTTTCGTACCGCTGGGGAAGACATGTGTCATGGTGCGCCGCACGAGCCGCAGGTTCGCGTCCAGGGACCACACGGGGATGTCGCGCGCTCCCGACTCCAGGAGTTCGCCCATCGACACCTCGGCTCCCGTGTCGGCTCGCAGGACCCGGGCATCCGCCGTCAAGCAGCCCGACTCACGCAGGTCGCTCACCTGGGGGCGTTTGTCCGTGCGTTGCTCGGGGCCACGGTTGAGCTGGGAGATGGCGATGACCGGGACCTCGAGCTCCTTGGCGAGCAGCTTGATGGCTCGGGAGATCTCCGAGACCTCGTTCTGGCGGCTCTCGGTCTTCTTCGGCGAGCTCATCAGCTGGAGGTAGTCGATGACCACGAAGCGCAGGTCGTTGCGCTGCTTGAGCCGCCGGCACTTGGCCCGGATCTCCATCATCGACATGTTGGGCGAGTCGTCGATGAACAGCGGCGCCTCGGCCACCTCGCTCATCCGGCGCGCCAGCCGGGTCCAGTCGTCGTCGCTCATCATGCCGGAGCGCATCGACTGCAGCGACACCCGCGCCTCGGCCGACAGCAGACGCATGGTGATCTCGTTGCGCGACATCTCCAGCGAGAAGATGACCGTGGTCATCCCGTGCTTGATCGCGGCCGACCGGGCGAAGTCGAGCCCGAGGGTGCTGTTGTGCGTGGGGATGCAGCTTCTGCTCGCGAGGTAGAGGTGGTCGGCGTTGTCCACCTCGACACAGCGCACCGGCCGCGACTCGACGGGGCGGACGTCCACGACGTGACGGACGCACGCGGCGGGGTCCGCGGTGCGCGCCTGCAGCTCCGCCTTGGAGGGCAGGCGGAACACCTGCTCCGCCGTGGTGAAACTGATCTCGTAGCAGGTGGAGGGCGACTCCGCCGGGCCCTCGACCGGCCGGGTGCTCATCGTCGCCCTGTGGCCGAGGCTGAGGATCAGCTCATGCACGTCGGACGCGAGCCGCCGGCCGGTCACGGCGAACCGGATCCGGCCGGAGCGCTCGACGTGACCGCCGGTGTCGAGCAGGCCCGCCAGCAGGTCCTGGCGCTGGCGCCTGGACGCGCGCAGGTAGGGCTGTGGGACGTGCCTGTCACCGAGCACGCCGAGGGTGCGCAGGACGCCCTCGACGCCGCCCTCCCCGAGGTCTTCGTCCTCCAGGCCGGCGATGATCTCGGGCTCGACCGTGGCCGGGCGGGCGGAGGTCTCCCCGCGACCCAGCCAGACACCGAGCGCGTACGGCGAGAGCGGCAGGTCGCGCTCGTCGAGCTCGAAGGCCGCCGGGACCGCGACGGCGTGGCCGGAGCGCCGGCCGCCCGTGGCGCACCGCAGCGCCGCGGCGATCTCCTCGGTGGTGACCACGTCGTCGTGCGCGACCGTCGTGGCGGTGTGCTCCGGCGCGGCGACCCGCCACTGGTGCTGCGCGTCGGCGACGATCACGGTGCCGTCGTCGAACTCCACCTCGTAGCACGGCCGGCCGTGCATGACCTCGGTGGCCGCGACGACGCGGGTGGGCCTGCCGTCGGCGCCGATGAGCTCGTCGCCGACCCGCACCTCGCCCATGGTCGTCCAGCCCGCCGGCGTGGGAAGGGGGGTGTCGAGCGCGAGCGCCTTGCCGATGGCCGGGCGGGCGGCGACGACGATCATCTGGCCGGCGTGGAGGCCGTTGGTGAGCTGGTCGAGGTCCTGGAAGCCGGTGGGGACGCCGACCATCTGGCCGCCGCGGCTGCCGATGGCCTCCAGCTCGTCGAGGGCGCCGGGCATGATGTCGGCCAGCGGGGCGTAGTCCTCGGAGGTGCGGCGCTCGGTGACCTTGTAGATCTCGGCCTGGGCGCGGTCGACGAGGTCGTCGACCTCTTCGTTGTTGCCGCCGTAGCCGAAGGAGACGATGCGGGTGCCGGCCTCGATGAGCCGGCGGAGGATGGCCTGCTCACGGACGATCTTGGCGTAGTAGCCGGCGTTGGCCGCCGTGGGGACGACGGCCGTCAGGGTGTGGAGGTAGGCGGCGCCGCCGACCCGGGCCATCTCGCCGCGCTTCTGCAGCTCGTCGAAGACGGTGACGGCGTCCGCGGGCTCGCCGCGGCCGTAGAGGTCGGTGATGACGTCGTAGATCATCTGGTGGGCGGGCCGGTAGAAGTCGTCGGCCTTGATGATCTCGACGACGTCGGCGATCGCGTCCTTGGACAGCAGCATGCCGCCCAGGACCGACTGCTCCGCCTCGATGTTGCTGGGCGGCGTGCGCTCGAAGCCGGGACCCGCACTGGTCTCTTCGTCAATGCTCACCGCGCCCCCTCGACAACCTTGCGGCGGTCGCACCACCCCCACTTGTAGTCGACCCGGCTGACAGTTTCGCGGGTTCGCCGGGTGTCGGCAACGCGGCCTGTGGATAACCTTGTGGACAGCCTGTGCATGACTGTCCCCAGGGTGTGAAAGCACTGTGGACGAAACCTGTGGATAACCCTGAAGATCATCCACCGCACCCCCTCTGAGCAGGCACGACTTCATCCACCGGCTGTGGAGAAAAGAAAGTTGGCCCCAGATGTCCAGTAATGGGCATAATAGCCAAATGCCCATTACACGCCAGGACAAGGAGATCCTCCGCCTTGCGGTGCCCGCGTTCGGCGCGCTCGTCGCCGAGCCGCTGTTCCTGCTGGCCGACTACGCGATCGTCGGCCACGGGCTCGGGACCACGGCCGTGGGCGCGCTCGGCGTGGCGGGCACGGTGCTGGCCACGATGGTCAACCTCTGCGTCTTCCTGGCCTACGGCACCACGGCCTCCGTGGCGAGACAGACCGGGGCCGGCAACCACGGACAGGCCATGCGCGGCGGCGTGGACGGCATCTGGCTCGCGCTGGCCATCGGGATCGCGCTCGTCGTGGTCTGCTGGCCCGCCGCCCCCGCCATCGTCGGGATGTTCGGCGCACCGCCGGGCCAGGCCGCCGAGGCCGTGACCTACCTGCGCATCAGCCTGCTCGGCGCGCCGGCCATGCTGGTCGTGCTGGCGGGCACCGGCGTGCTGCGCGGGCTGCAGGACACCGCGACCCCGCTGGTCGTGGCGATCGGCTCGTTCGCGCTCAACGCGCTGCTGAACGCCTGGTTCGTCCTCGGGATGGGCTGGGGCATCGCCGGGTCCGCCTGGGGGACGGTGCTGGCGCAGACGCTCGGCGCCGTCGTGTACGTGGCCGTGGTCGTCAAGGGGGCGCGACGGCTCGGCACGCGGCTGCTGCCCGACCTGGCCGGGGTCCGGCGGGCGGGCACGGCCGGGGTCGCGCTGCTCGTCCGGACCCTCTGCCTCCGGGTCGTCCTCGTCGTCGCCACCGTGGTGGCCACCAGGATGGGCGAGGCGGAGCTGGCCGCGTACGCCATCGCGACGCAGGTGTGGACGCTGCTGGCCCTCGCCCTGGACGCCATCGCGATCGCCGGGCAGGCCATCACCGGCCGCTCGCTCGGCGCGGGCGACGCGGAGGCCACCAGGGAGGCCACCCGCCGCATGGTGCGCTGGGGCGTCTGGTCGGGCGTCGCGCTGGCCGTGCTCGTCGTCGCCGCCAGGCCGCTGCTGCCGGGGCTGTTCGACGCGGACGCGCAGGTCACGGAGCAGCTGCTGGCCGTGCTGTGGCCCGTGGCTCTGCTCCAGCCGCTGTGCGGCGTGGTGTTCGTGCTCGACGGGGTGCTCATCGGCGCGGGAGACCAGCGCTACCTCGCGTGGGCGGGCGTGTGGACGACGCTCGCCTACCTGCCGGCCGCTCTCCTGGCGGCCGATCTGGGCATCGTTGCGCTTTGGTGCGCGCTCGGCCTGTGGATGTTCGCACGTTTGATCACACTGGTACGGCGGGCCGCCGGCACTGCCTGGCTGGTGACCGGGGCGTAACCGTCCTGTGCTTGCCGTGGCACGGGTGGTGAGGCACTGTGGGCGAATTCCACAAGCGGAGAGTGCCTGGTGTCCACGATCCTCCGACGTCTTCCCCCGAGCGAGGCGACAGGGCTGCGCACGGGCGCCCGGCACAGTCTCGCCGAGCTCTACCGGCCGGCCGACCTCGTGGTGCTCGGCCTCGGCGTGACGATCGGCGCGGGCATCTTCAGCATCGCGGGCCGGCAGGCCGCCACCATGGCGGGCCCCGGCGTGATCCTCTCCTTCATGATCGCGGGCATCGCGTCCCTGCTCGCCTGCCTGTGCTACGCCGAGCTGTCGTCCACGATGCCGACGTCGGGCAGCGCCTACACCTTCACGTACGTGATCTTCGGCGAGGTGTGGGCGTGGATCATCGGCTGGGCCCTGATCCTGGAACTCCAGCTCGCCGCGGCCGTCGTCGCCCGGGCGTGGGGCGAGCTGGCCGTGCGGGCCATCGCCAACTTCGGCGTCCGCCTGCCCGCGCCCGACCTGGTCGTGAGCCTGCTCGTGCTGTCCATCCTGGTGCTGCTCACCGGCGTCGTCGCGCTCAACGCGCGGATCGGGCTGCGCGCGCTGTGGGTCATGGTGGCGGCCAAGCTGCTGGCCATCGCCGCCGTCATCGTCGTGGGCGCCGTGCACGTCGTCCCGGCCAACTTCGACGACTTCCACGCCGACCCCAAGCCGCTGGCCGAGCCGTCCACGACCGTGCTCGACCTCTTCGTGGGGCAGAGCCACGCCTTCGGCTGGTTCGGCATCTTCGCCGCGGCTCCGGCCATCGCGTTCGCCTACATCGGCTTCGACATCGTGGCCACCGCCGCCGAGGAGACCGTCAACGCGCCCCGGGCGGTGCCGAAGGGCATGATCCGCAGCCTCGTCCTCGCCACGGTGATCTACATCGCGGTGGCCGTGGTCATGGTGGGCATGATCCCGTACACCCGGATCTCCGTGGACGCGCCGCTGTCCAGCGCCTTCCGCGGCGTGGGCGTCGACTGGATGGTGCACGTCATCGACATCGGCGCGGTGCTGGGCCTGACGACGGTGATCCTCGTGCTGCTCGTCGGGCAGACCCGGGTCATGTTCTCGATGGCCCGCGACGGGCTCATGCCGCGCAGGCTGGCGACGATCAGCCGCCGCTACCACACCCCGTCGCGGGTGACGCTGGTGATCGGCGGGATCGCGATCCTGCTGGCGGAGCTCGCGCCGGTGTTCACGCTGGAGCAGCTCGTCGTCATGGGGGCGTTGTTCGCGTTCGTGTTCGTGGCGGCCGGGGTGATCGTGATGCGTCACCGGATGCCGCATCTCGACCGCGGCTTCAGCGTGCCGCTGTCACCGGTGCTCCCCGGCCTGTCGCTGCTCGCGACGCTCTGGCTGATGGTGAACCTGCACGTCATCACGTGGGTGTGGTTCGCCCTGTGGATGGTGTTCGGCCTGGTGGTCTACCTCGGGTACGGCCGGCGCCACAGCCTGCTGGCCGCGCCGCGCCCGGCTCCGCCTCCCGAACCGGCCCCGGGCCGGGGCCGGCACCGACGCTAGAGCCGGCGCGCTTCGAGCACCACGCGCAGGAAGTCGCGGGTACGGGCGTGCTCCGGATCACCGAAGATCTTCTCCGGCGGGCCCTGCTCCAGCACCACCCCGTCGTCGAGGAAGCACACGGTGTCGGAGATGTCGCGGCAGAAGCCCATCTCGTGCGTGGTCAGGATCATCGTCATGCCCGACTGCTTGAGCTCTCTGATGATCTCCAGCACCTCGGCCACCAGCGCCGGGTCGAGCGCGGAGGTGACCTCGTCCAGCAGCATGAGCATCGGCTCGGTGGCCAGCGCGCGGACGATCGCCACCCGCTGCTGCTGGCCGCCGGAGAGCTGGTCGGGGTAGGCACGGGCCTTGGCCGCCAGCCCGAACCTGGTCAGCAGGTCGTGCGCCCGCTCCTCCGCCTGCGCCCGCGGCACGCCGTGCACCCGGCGCGGCGCGAGCGTGACGTTGTCGAGCACCGTCATGTGCGGGAAGAGGTTGAACGCCTGGAACACGATGCCGAGCCGCTTGCGCACGTCGTCGACGTCCACCCGCGGATCGGTGATGTCCCGGCCGTCGAGCAGGATCACCCCGTCGTCGACGGTCTCCAGCAGGTTGACGCAGCGCAGCAGCGTGGACTTGCCGGAGCCGGACGCGCCGATCAGGCTGACGACCTCGTGCGGGCGCACCTCCAGGTCGATGCCGCGCAGCACGCTGTTGCCGCGGAAGTGCTTCCACACGCCGTCGATGGTCAGCAGGCTCATGCTCCCCGCCTCCTCCTGGTGCGCTCGGCCAGGTGGTCGGTGAACCTGGCCATGGGGATGGTGAGCAGGATGAACAGCAGGGCCGCCACCAGGTAGGGCGTGTAGTTGAAGCTCTCGGCGACGTGGATCTGCGCCTGGCGCAGCGCCTCCAGCGGGCCGAGCGTGGCCACCAGCGCGGTGTCCTTCTGCAGCGAGACGAAGTCGTTCAGCAGCGGGGGAACCACCCGGCGGGTGGCCTGGGGCAGGACGACGTGGCGCAGGGTCTTGGCGTGGCTGAGGCCCAGGGAGCGGCTGGCGGCCACCTGGCTGGGGTGGATGGAGTCGATGCCCGACCGGAACACCTCGGCCACGTACGCGCCGTAGGAGAGCGTGAGCGCGATGATGCCGAGGGTGACCAGGTCGGTGGGGACGCCCTGCAGGTTCAGCCCCGGCAGCCCGAACCCGATGAGGAAGATCACCAGGATCGTCGGAACGCCACGGAAGACGTCGGTGTAGAGCGTGGCCAGCGCCCGGATCGGGAAGAAGGCGGGCGTCCTGACGCCCCGGGCGAGCGCCACCAGCAGGCCCACGACGAGGATGCACGGCTCGGCGATCAGGAAGATCTTGATGTTGAGCAGGAAGCCCGCCGCCACGTCGGGGAGCGCGTCGGCGAACACCTCGCCGTTGAAGAACTTCTCCCGCACCCGGGGCCAGCCCGGCGCGTTGGTCACGACCACCGCGACGAGCACGGCGAACACGAACGTGGAGGCGGTCGCGATCGAGGCCGAGCGGCGGGCCCGCGACCTGCGGACCCGCTCGCGCTCCCGCTGCCGGTCGCTCTTGACCCAGGCCACGCCGGCGGGCATGTCGCTCATCGGCACCGGCTAGCCGAGCTCGGGCGCGCCGGCCGCCGAGCCGAGCCACTGCTGCTCGATCTTGGCCAGCTCGCCCTTGGACTTCAGCGCGTCGACGGCCTTGTCGACGCAGGACTTCAGCGGGCTCCCCTTCTGCATGACCAGCCCGAACTCCTCCGGAGCGCCGCCCGTCGCGCTGAACTGGCCGACGATCTTGGACTTCTCGACCTGCGCGGCGGTCACGTAGAAGGCGGTGGGCAGGTCGACGACGATCGCGTCCACCTGCTTGTTCTTCAGGGCGGTGACCGCGTCGATCTGGTCGTTGTAGACGTTGGGGTCGGCGGAGGGCTTGATGACCTCCTTGACCGCGGCGAGCGAGGTCGTGCCGACCTGCACGCCGATCTTGGCGTCCTTCAGCTCGGCGAGGCTCTTCGCGCCGGCGAACTTGCCGCCGTCGATCGCGACCACTGCCTGCTTGACGGTGTAGTAGCCCTTGCTGAAGTCGACCGCCTCCGCCCGCTTCGGGGTGATGGAGACCTGGTTGATGTCGAAGTCGAACTGCTTGGGCCCCGGGGCGTACGCCGTGTCGAACTTGACCGTGGTCCACTGCACCTCGTCACGGTCGAAGCCCAGCTCCCCCGCCACCGCGAAGGCCACGGCGCTCTCGAACCCCTGCCCGTTGGCGGGGTCGTCGTCCTTGAACCACGGCTCGAAGGCGGGCTTGTCGGTGCCGATCGTCAGCTTGCCGGCGTTGACGAGCTTGAGCTGGTCCTTGCCGCACGCGGTGGACGTGGCGGGGCTGGCGGTGCCGGCGGGGCTCGCCGTGTTGTCGGCGGGTGCGCACGCGACGGCCGCCGCCGCCAGCGCGCCGAGCGCGAGCAGCGTCGAGGGACGGACCATGGGTGGTGCCTCCAGAAGGAACGCGGGGAAGAACGAGCCTGATTCTACGGCCGCCACGATCGGCTATACGCCCCACCTGGGGCTATACCACCCATCTTGACTCGTGTCATGGCCGCTCCCTACGACCGGGGACGCCAGGTTCCCGGTCGTCTGCCGCCGCGGGCAGCGAGACCGGCCTGCCGCACGCCGCACACGGAAACGGCCCCCGTTCGGTGGGAACGGAGGCCGTTTGCCAGGCGGTGCCGGTGTCAGCCGGCGACGACCTCGACGTCGACCGAGGCCGAGACCTCGGGGTGCAGCTTGACGCTGACCTTGTGCGAGCCGACGCTCTTGATCGGGTTGATGATCTCGATGCGGCGGCGGTCGAGGGCGGGGCCACCGGCGGCCTTGACCGCGTCGGCGATGTCGCCCGTGGTGACCGAGCCGAACAGGCGGCCGGAGTCGCCCGCCCGGGTGGTGAGCCGGACGCGCAGGGCGCCGAGCTGGCCGGCGACCTCCTTGGCCGTGCCCAGGTCGCGGATCTCGCGGGCGTCACGAGCCTTCTTGATGGACTCGATCTGCTTCTCCGCGCCACGCGTCCAGCGCATGGCGTAGCCGCGCGGGATGAGGTAGTTGCGGCCGTAGCCGTCCTTGACCTCGACGACGTCGCCGGGGGCGCCGAGGCCGGAGACCTCGTTGGTGAGGATGAGCTTCATGTCGACAGACCTCCTTAGCGCGCGGTGCTCGTGTAAGGCAGCAGGGCCACCTCACGGGCGTTCTTGATCGCGGTCGCCACGTCGCGCTGGTGCTGGGTGCAGTTGCCCGTCACCCGGCGCGCACGGATCTTGCCACGGTCGGAGATGAACTTCCGCAGCAGGGCCGTGTCCTTGTAGTCGACGTAGGAGATCTTGTCGTGGCAGAACAGGCAAACCTTCTTCTTGGGCTTGCGCAGTGCCGGCTTAGCCATCGTGGTGCTCCTTTCAGAGCCCCGCCGTCAAGCGGGAATGGACTCGGGCTGGTGAACTGGAATTAGAAAGGCGGTTCGTCGCTGAAGTCGTTGCCGCCGCCGAAGCCGCCGCCCTGCTGGCCGCCGCCGCCCTGGTAGCCGCCACCGCCGCCGCCGAAGCCGCCGCCCCCCTGGGGCGGGGCGGGCGACGCGGACGCCCACGGGTCGTCGGCGGGGCCGCCGCCGAAGCCGCCGCCACCGCCGCCGCCCTGACGGGAGGTGCGGTTGACCTTGGCGGTGGCGTTGCGCAGGGACGGGCCGACCTCGTCGACCTCGACCTCGTAGACCGTGCGCTTCTCGCCTTCCTTGGTCTCGTAAGACCTCTGCTTGAGCCGCCCCTGCACGATGACCCGCATGCCGCGCTGGAGGCTCTCGGCGGCGTTCTCCGCCGCCTGTCGCCACACGTTGCAGGTCAGGAACAGGCTTTCGCCGTCCTTCCACTCATTGGTCTGGCGGTCCATGAACCGCGGAGTGGACGCGATGCGGAACCGGGCCACCGCTTGCCCCGTCGGGGTGAAGCGCAGCTCCGGGTCGTCGACAAGGTTGCCGACGATGGTGATTACGGTGTCGCCTGCTGCCATGGCCAGCGCTCGCCTTCCTGCACGCCTTCGCTTTGGTTACGGCTCAGAGTACGGCCGTCGCCCGACAAAAAGCCGGGTGACGAACTGCTTAGTGCACGTCGGGGCGGAGAACCTTGGTGCGCAGGATGCCCTCGTTGAGGTTCATCTGGCGGTCGAGCTCCTTGACCGTCGCGGGCTCCGCGGACAGGTCGATGACGGCGTAGATGCCCTCGGACTTCTTGTCGATGTCGTAGGCGAGACGGCGACGGCCCCAGACGTCGACCTTCTCCACGGTGCCGCCGTCGTTGCGGACCACGGTGAGGAACTGGTCGAGGGACGGCGCGACGGTGCGCTCATCGAGCGAAGGGTCCAGAATGACCATTACTTCGTAACGACGCATGCGGGACTCCAACCTCCTCTGGACTCTTGCGGTCACGACGCTCTGCCGTGACAGGAGGACGCTGACGCTGGACCCGGAGCGCCCCTTTCGGGCCCCGGGGTGACGGGTCACCCATCACAGCGCAGCCTGACCAGGTTACCAGCCGTGCGCAGGTGGGAAGGCCTCAAGAAACAAGGGGGTGATAGTTGTGCCACACATCCTTCAACCTTCCGAAAACGAGCGGTTCAGGCCCACGCTCAACACCGACGGGCGACCCCACCCGGTCGAGAACACCCTGGCGGTGGCCACACTCTCCCTGGGCCTCGTGGCGTTCGTCGCCACCTTCTTCCCCGGCGGTCACGTGGTCGCGTCGTGGGCGGGCGCGCTCGGCTTCGGCACCGGCCTCTACTCCCAGTACGTCTCGGCGACCACGGCGCAGCGCGCGGTCAACATCGTCGGGCTGGTGGCGGCGTTCGTCGGCGTGGCGCTCGGCATCGCCCGCGGCGGCTTCCTGCCCTGACCTCACCCGGCGCCCGTCGCCGGGGACGACCCGTACGGTGGCCCGCCCCCTGCGAGCCACCGCACGGGTCGTCAGCCGATGTTCAGGTCCACGCCCAGCAGGACGAGGAACCACAGGAAGACGGCGAGCAACGCCTCGGCGACGTCCCTGAGGACGGCCGGGGTGATGTAGTCGTACACCCACGCCACGTAGACGCCGATCGCGACGTAGACCAGGAAGACTAAGGAGCGCACGCGCCAGCGGGACATCTCTCGTTCTCCTCGTTCGGGGGGTGCCCTGCGACTGCCCGGGTACGGCCCCGCCAAACGGATAGGCTCGGTGCATGGTGCCCATCGGAGCTCATGTCGGCCAGGACGACCCCGCCGCCCACGCCGCCGCGGTCGGCGCCGAGGTGGTGCAGTTCTTCCTCGGCGATCCCCAGGGCTACGACAAGCCCGTGCTGCCGGCCAAGCCGGTGGAGGGCGTCGACGTCTACATCCACGCGCCCTACCTGATCAACGTCGCGACGACCAACAACCGCATCAGGATCCCCAGCCGCAAGCTGCTCGCCCAGCACCTGGAGGCGGCGGCCGGGCTCGGCGCCAAGGGCCTGATCGTGCACGGCGGCCACGTCAACAAGAACGACGACCCGCAGGCGGGCTTCGACAACTGGCGCAAGGTGTTCGAGCGGCTGGAGTGCCCGATCCCGGTGCTGATCGAGAACACCGCGGGCGGCGGCAACGCGATGGCGCGCAAGCTGGAGCGCATCGCCCGCCTGTGGGACGCGCTCGACGGGTTCGACGTGGGCTTCTGTCTCGACACCTGCCACGCGCACGCGGGCGGCGAGGAGCTGGTCGACCTGGTCGACCGGGTCAAGGCGATCACCGGACGCATCGACCTGGTGCACTGCAACGACTCGCGTGACGCCTTCGACTCGGGCGCCGACAGGCACGCCAACCTCGGCAAGGGGCGGATCGACCCGGAGCTGCTCCTCGCGGTGTGCCGGACGGCCGGGGCGCCGATCGTGGTGGAGACGCCGGGCGAGGGGCAGGCCGAGGACATCGCCTTCCTGCGGAAGAACCTGTAGGCAAAACACACAGCCTGTGGATAACTTCCCTGGATTACCGATCCCCGGAAGTGGGTAAGAAGATCAGCCGGCCCAGGCGCCGCTCAGGAAGCGCAGCGTGCCCAGCAGCATGAGCGGCCCCGCCACCATGCCGTACACCACGATCACCCACCGCCTCCCGGTGGCCAGCCGGGCGAGCGCCACCCACAACGGAAACCACAGCAGCAGCGAGCGCGGGATCGACAGGTAGTACGCCGAGGTCATCAACGCCGCGGCCTGTGACCCGGTGTAGACGGCCTCGCTCCACCGGCCCAGCGCCACCAGCCAGACCAGCACCAGCACGGCGACGACCGCTCCGGCGATCTCCATGCGGAAGGCCACGGCGAAGTCACCGCCACCCTGGGCCGCGTTCCAGGTCGTGCTCCAGGACTTCCACGGCCACACCAGTTCGCGCCCCCACCCGGCCTCCTGGGCGTCCTTCCACGCGAACCAGTTGCCGGACCGGGCGTGATGGTAGGCCGAGTACGCGACCAGCGGCAGGAACGGTACGAGCAGCCACGGCGCCCGCCGCCACGACGGCCCGGCGACGGCGCCCCGCGACCGGCCGGCGACGAACTCCACGACCAGCGCGACCGCCAGGAACAGCCCCGTGATCCGCACGCAGGAGGCCCCGGCGGCGAGCACCACGGCCTGCGGCCAGCGGCCCTGCCGGGCGGCCAGCCACGCGGGGACCGCGAACGCCAGGAAGAGCGACTCGCTGTATCCGGCGGCCAGGAACACGGCCGTCGGGCAGAGCAGCAGCCCCAGCACGGCGATCCAGCCGGAGGCGCCCTCGAACTCGGCCAGCCGGGCCAGGGCCACCATGGCGACGGCCCCGGCCACCAGCGAGACGACCAGCCCGGCCGCCGTCCAGTCGGGCACCACCAGGCGCGCCAGCCGCAGCATCATGGGGAAGCCGGGGAAGAAGGCGGGCAGCCCCGCATCGGGCGGCCCGGCGGGGTCGCCGTCGTAGCCGTACTGGGCGATGGTGACGAACAGCCCCGCGTCCCACTGCTTCCATCTGCCGACGTAGTCGTGCAGCGCGGCCCCGAGCAGCGTCGCGACCAGCAGCCCGGCCCGCGAGGCGAGCCACAGCAACAGGGCGTCGCGGCCGGCCGAGCGGGTGATCACCGCGAGGCGGTGACCAGCGTGAACCGGTCGGGGGCTCCGTCGAAGACGCCGCCGCCCTGGTCGTCGACGTCGTCCTGCCGGACGACGTCCTTGTGCGGGCGCAGGATGTCGCGGACCACGAACGCCATCATGATGCCGATCGTGATGACCCGGCCCCAGACGGCGGTGAAGTAGGTGTCGTCACCGATGCCCAGGTCGTCGCGGTCGAGCGGCGACTGGCCGACCAGGTAGAGCCAGATCGCGAAGAAGTACCACACCTCGGCGACCTGCCACAGCGCCAGCGGCTTCCAGTTGGGCCTGGCCAGCACGGCGAGCGGCACCAGCCAGAGCACGAACTGAGGTGACCACACCTTGTTCGTCATCATGAACGCCGCCAGCGCGAGGAAGCAGATCTGCGCGAGCCTCGGCCGGCGCGGGGCGACCAGCGTGAGCACGGCGATGCCCGCGCACAGCACGATCAGCGACGCCATGCCGAGCGTGCTGACGTCCATCTCGCCGAGCACCGGCCAGCCCTTGTTCTGGAAGAACAGCCAGGGTGAGCCCCAGTCGACGCCGCGTTCCTGCGAGAACACGTAGAACCGCCGCCAGCCGTCCCAGGCGAACACCATGAAGGGGACGTTCACCACCAGCCAGGCGGCCGCGGCCGCGCCCATCGTCACGAGGAACGGCCGCCAGCGCGCGGTGCGCAACGTGAGCAGGAACAGCGCCCCGACGAACATCAGCGGGTAGAACTTGGTCGCGATCGCCAGCCCGAGCAGCACGCCGGCCAGCACCTGCCGCTTGCGCGCCCAGGCCAGCAGCACGCCCATGGACAGCGCGCCGGCGACGAGGTCCCAGTTGATGTACGCGGCCAGGATCACCGAGGGGGCCAGCGCGTACCACAGGGCGTCCCAGCGCCGGGTCGGCCCGGCCACCGCCGCCATCAGCAGCACGCCGGCGACCAGGCAGAGGCCGAGGAAGACGACGGTGACGTCGTAGAACAGGGTCGCCTGCGCCGTCTCGACCAGGGGGCGGGGGCCCGGCTTGAGCAGGCGGGCGACCCAGGCGAACGCCTGCATGACCTCGCCGAGCACCACCGGGTACTCGACGTGCTTGTCGAACGGCACCTGCGCGAAGTAGGGGTTCTCCACCGCGAGCTGCCGGTCGAAGTAGAGCGGGTAGATGTCGGTGTAGCAGAAGTTGGTGTAGACGGTGGTCTGGTCGTTCCAGCCGCCCGTCCGGCAGGGCAGCCGGAAGACGTAGGCGAGGCTCGCCCCCAGGGCTGCGAGCAGCCCCAGGGGCAGGTAGGGCACGACCCGCGCGGTCAGCGGCGGGCGCACCTCCGTAACCGCCTTCACCGGGTTTCGCGCCGCGTGGGCGCGGTCGGCGGAGCCGACTGGAGATAGACGTGCTCGTCGCCGCCGAGGGTGCCGCCGCCGAGCACGCTGCCGTCGTCGTCGGTGATGGTGCCCATCTCGTTGGGGTCGATCGTGATGATCTCACCGTCGTCGCACGGGCCGATCTCGCAGTCCTCCCCGAGGTTCTCCTCGTCGAGCGGGTCCTTGGTGGCCGTCGGGGTGGGGATCGGCTTGGGCGCGAGGTCCTCGTTGACGCCGGAGTCCACCCGCTCGGGGAACTGCTCGACGGGCACGTTCCTCATCGCCTCGGTCATGAAGGTCTTCCAGATGGCCGCGGAGTAGCTGCCGCCCTGGAAGCCGGTGCCGAGCGGCACCTCGTACGGCGTGCTGTAGGGGTTCTGGTCGTTGTAGCGGGTGCTCTTGCCCCTGGTCACCGGGCAGATGTCGTTCTTCGGCTGCACGACCTTCCCGGTCTTGGTGCGGCACTCCTGGCGGAACATGCCGACGGAGGTCGAGAGCTGCGGGGTGAAGCCGACGAACCAGGCTTCCTTGTTGTTGTTGTTCGTGCCGGTCTTGCCGGCGACGGGCCGGTCGTAGAGCGCGGCGCCGGTGCCGGTGCCCTGCTTGACCACGGCCTGCAGGGCCGCTGTGGCGTCTGCGGCGGCCTCGGGCGAGATGACCTTGGTGGCCGTCCTCAGCTCGGGGAACTTGAGCTTGCCGTTCTTGTCCTCGATCCGGGTGATGAGGTGGTTGGGGATGTGCTTGCCCTCGTTGGCGAAGATCGAGTAGCCGCCGGCCTGCTCGACCGCGGTCACCTCGCTGGAGCCGATGGTGAGCAGGTAGTGCTGGTTGTTGCGGGTCTTCTCCAGCCAGCTCTTGTCGAGGCCGGCCTTGGCGGCGATGTCGATCACCTTGTCGAGGCCGACCTTCTCGCCCATCTTCGCGTACGCGGTGTTGATGGAGTCGGCCGTGGCGGTGAGCACGTCGACGGCCGACGCCCTGGAGGCGTGGTCGTTGTCGATGGGGGTGGTGCCCTCCAGCTTGACCGGTCCCTTGGCCGGCACGTAGCTGCGCAGGCTGTAGCCCGCGTCGAGCCACGCGGCCAGCACGTACGGCTTGAACGCCGAGGCCGCCTGCTTACGCGACAGGAAGGCGTCGTTCCAGGAGTCCTTGGCGTAGTCGTCGCCCCCGTAGAAGGCGCGGATGCGGCCGGTGCGCGGGTCGACGGCGGCCAGGGTGACCTGGATCTCCGGGTTCATGCTCTTGGTGTGCTGGTTCACCGCGTTCCTCGCGGCGAACATGAGTCGCTTGTTCAGCGAGGTGTAGATCTTGTAGCCGTTCTTGTCGATGTCCTCGCGGCTGATCCCGCGGGTCTTCAGCTCGTTGAGCACGGCCTCGACCATGTAGCCGGACAGGCCGGCGAAGTAGTCGCGGTTGCTGACCTTCTTCAGCTTGGGGGCCGTCGGCGACTTGGCGGCCAGGTTCCCGTACTTGGCGGGGTCGAGCTTGGCCATCTCGCGGAGCACGTAGTCGTAGCGGTACTCCGTGGGCCCCAGGTCGCCCTTGGCCTCGGCCCGGTCGAAGGCGTCGGGGTTCTGGATGCGACCGGCGAGGTAGGCGCCCTCCTCGGGCGTGAGGTTCTCCACCTTCTTCTTGAAGAAGGCCTCGGCCGCCGCGCCGATGCCGTTGGCGCCCCGGCCGAAGTAGATGGTGTTGAGGTACTGGGTGAGGATCTGATCTTTGCTCAGCTGCTTGTTCAGCTTGACCGCGACGAAGATCTCCCTGATCTTGCGCTCGACGGTGCGCTCCTGGGACAGCCCGTCGTAGTAGTTGCGGGCCATCTGCTGGGTGATGGTGGAGGCGCCCTGCACCTGCGTGCCGGAGACCGTGCTCCACACCGACCGCACCATGCCGGGGAACGAGATGCCGGAGTCCTCCCAGAAGGAGCCGTTCTCGGCGGCGACCACCGCGTCCTGGACGTGCCGGGGGATCTGCTTGTACTCCACCAGGGTGCGCTTCACACCCAGCTTGGCCAGCACCTTCTTGTTGTCGTAGTAGATGACGCTGCCCTGGTCGTCCACGGAGTCCTGGGCCTGGTCCTGCGTCGGCACCTGCATGTTGGTGTAGGCCACGGCGATCATGCCGAAGATGCCGGCCGAGAAGACCACGAAACCGGCCACGACGAGCTTCCAGCTCGGCAGGAACCGGCGCCACTTCGGCTTGTCGCCGTCGCCGTCGTTCCCTCCCCGGCCGCGCGGCCGGTCGGGACCGCCGGGGCCGGCGGGGCCGCCGGGGCCACTGCCCGGGTTGCGCCCGCGAGCCCGGCGCGGCATCTCGCTGACCACGGTCTCCTGCTCGCCCCGGGCGCGCGGGTCCTGCTCGCCGCGCCGCCGCTGGGGGCGCTGGCGTCCGGTGGGCGGGGCCGGCGCGGCGGCCGGGGCGGTGGGCGGGGCCGGGGCGGTGGGCGGGGCGGGCTCCGGCTCGTACGCCTGCGCGGCCATCGCGCCGGTCTCCTCGTAGGCGGCCTCCGGACGACGCGGCGGGCCGGCCGACTGGCTCCAGCCGGTGTCGGCGGTTTGCGGTGCGTCCCCGTAGGGAACGGAACGGGATGAGCCGGAGCGACGGCGCCTCCCCGGGCGGGCCGTCCCCTCGCTGCTGCTGTAACTCACACGTCCTCGCATCGTCGTCGGATAGCACGGCGGATTGGGCGTGAGACGCCCCGCCGTCCTCGGGTCTTCACACTCGGCCGGCGAGGTCCGGCGGTCCGTTGCCGAGGACGAACGAAACCGTCAGGTGGTCGCTGGAGCGACCCTGGCAGACCTCGACGGCGCACACACGGTGCTCGTCGTAATCATGAACCATCTTGACGGCTTCTGACGCGACCTTTGCCGGACCGGCATGGCGTGCTGACCGTGGCCCGCGGACATTGGCGGCGTCCGGGGCGTTCGCGTGTGCGCGCGTGGGGCAGGGGCGTGCGTGCGGCGTGCCGACGGGGCGCCGTGCCCCGAGACCCACCCCCGGAAATGCCCCGGTAAGGCCCCCAGGAAGGAAGGGCTGTGCGTCACAGACGTCCGCGTGCCGGGCACGCGGGATGCGGACCGTCGCGATCCTCGCGAGGCCGACGTCCACCACCTTTCTCTGTGACCACATGAGCGCCAGACTACGGCTTTTTGCCCAGTCCTCCCAACGACTCGGTGAAGTCGCTGATTGCGGTGATATAGCGAGCGGACGTATCCTCAGGATGTATCGGCGCGATACATCGACGCGAGAGGAGGCGGTTCCCGTGGCCAGCGGGCAGGGCAGAGTGCTGGAGCTGGCCGTGCTCGGGTCGTTGCACGAGACGCCGCTTCACGGCTACGAGCTGCGCAAACGGCTCAACGCCCTGCTGGGGATGTTCCGCGCGTTCTCGTACGGGTCGCTGTATCCCTGTCTGCGGTCCCTGCTCGCGCAGGGCCTCATCGCCGAGGAACAGCCGGCTCCCACGACGATCGTCGGCGGCCGATCGAAGATCGTCTACAAGCTGACCGCCGAAGGCAAGGAGCGCCTGCAGGAGCTGCTCACCCAGGCCGGGCCGTCGGCCTGGGAGGACGAGAGCTTCGGCGTCCACTTCGCGTTCTTCAGGCACACGGAGGCAGAGGTGCGCCTGCGCATCCTCGAAGGCCGCCGCAGCCGTCTGGAAGAGCGGCTCGACAGCGTGCGCACCGCGCTGGCGCGCACCCGGGAGCGCCTCGACAGCTACACGCTCGAGCTGCAGCGTCACGGTCTCGAATCGGTCGAACGCGAGGTGCGTTGGCTGAACGAGCTGATCGCGACGGAGAGACGGGCCTCGCAAGAGCCCGAGCAAGAGACCACGTCAACTGATGAGTAAGGGAGCTAGTGCGATGGGTTCGGTTCGCGTGGCCATTGTCGGTGTCGGCAACTGCGCGGCGTCGCTGGTCCAGGGCGTGCACTACTACAAGGACGCCGACCCGGACGTACGGGTGCCGGGCCTGATGCACGTGCGGTTCGGTGACTACCACGTGGGGGACGTCGAGTTCGTCGCCGCCTTCGACGTGGACGCCAAGAAGGTCGGCCGTGACCTCTCGGAGGCGATCGTCGCCAGCGAGAACAACACCATCAAGATCACCGATGTGCCGCCGACCGGGGTGACCGTCCAGCGCGGACACACCTTCGACGGTCTGGGCGAGTACTACCGCGAGATCATCGAGGAGTCCGACGAGCAGCCCGTCGACGTCGTCAAGGTGCTGCGCGAGAGCGGCGCCGACGTCCTCGTCTCCTACCTGCCGGTGGGCTCGGAGGAGGCCGACCGCTTCTACGCCCAGTGCGCCATCGACGCCAAGGTGGCGTTCGTCAACGCGCTGCCGGTCTTCATCGCCTCCGACCCCGAGTGGGCCGAGAAGTTCACCGAGGCCGGCGTGCCGATCGTCGGCGACGACATCAAGTCGCAGGTCGGCGCCACGATCACGCACCGCGTGCTGGCCAAGCTGTTCGAGGACCGCGGGGTGGAGCTGCTGCGCACCTACCAGCTCAACTTCGGCGGCAACATGGACTTCATGAACATGCTGGAGCGCACCCGCCTCCAGTCGAAGAAGATCTCCAAGACGCAGTCGGTCACCTCGCAGATCCCGCACGAGATGCGCAAGGCCGACGTGCACATCGGCCCGTCGGACCACGTGCCGTGGCTCGACGACCGCAAGTGGGCCTACGTCCGCCTGGAGGGGCGCTCGTTCGGCGACACCCCGCTCAACCTGGAGTACAAGCTCGAGGTGTGGGACTCGCCCAACTCGGCCGGCATCATCATCGACGCCGTCCGCGCCGCCAAGATCGCCCTCGACCGGGGCGTCGGCGGCCCGATCCTCAGCGCGTCGTCCTACTTCATGAAGTCGCCGCCCGTCCAGCACTCCGACGACGAGGCCCGCGAGTACGTGGAGAAGTTCATCCGCGGCGAAGTCGAGCGCTGACCGGCTCCCGCCCGCGACGGCTCCCTCCCGCGACCGGCCCCCTCCCCGGGGGCCGGTCCGGCGTGCCGGTCAGGCGCGGGCGGCCGGCGGCAGGTCCGACGTCCGGGCCGGGGCCCAGTCCATGGGGTCGGGGCCCAGCGCCACGAGGAGCGGCACCTGCTCCGCGCACCACGGCGAGATGGCCAGCTCACCGCTGAGCACCCCGTCGGCGAACTCCTTCCACGGCATCCACAGCGCCTCCCCCACCTCCTCCGGGTTGGGCACCGCCGGGGCCTCCACGATGACGCGGTAGACGGGGCACAGCTCGTGCTCGACGATGCCGTTGCCCATGACCGCGCGGTAGGCGAAGGTCGGCAGGATCAGGTCGGTGGGAGCCGGCGGCAGGCCCAGCTCGTAGGAGAGCCGGCGGCTGACCGCGTGGTCGAGCGGCTCGCCGGGCAGCGGGTGGCCGCAGCAGCTGTTGGTGAGCACGCCGGGCCAGGTGACCTTGTGGGCGGCCCGCCTGGTCAGCAGGACGCGCCCGTCGCGGTCGAAGACATAGCTGGAGAACGCCAGGTGGAGCGGAGTCTCCTGACCGTGCACCGATGCCTTGGGCGCGGTGCCGATCGCGTGGCCGTCGTCGTCGACGAGTACCACGAGTTCATCAGACGTCACGCTTCGAAGCGTACGTGATCATGTAGGTGCTCAGGGCCCCGATCGGCAACCTGCGGCGCCAACCTCTCCCCTGCCCGGTTCCCGCCCGGCGCCGGCCTCGGGGCGGGCCCCGCGCCCGGACGCCCGGCTAGGCTGACTGCGTGTCGTTCGTCGCCGATCTCCGCGTTGTCCTGCAAGGCCGGGACTTCCGCCGGCTGTTCGGCACCCGGCTGGTGTCCCAGTTCTCCGACGGGATCTTCCAGTTCGGTGTGACGGGGTTCGCGTTCTTCAGCCCCGAGCAGCAGACGACCGCCCTCGCGGTGGCGACCGGGCTGGCCGTGCTGCTGCTGCCCTACAGCGTGCTGGGCCCGTTCGTCGGGGTGTTCATCGACCGCTGGTCGCGGCGGCAGATCCTGGTGATCGCGCCGGTCGTGCGCGGCACGCTGCTGCTCGTGGCCGCCGCGCTCGTGGCGGCCGACACGCCCGACGCGCTGTTCTACGGCGCCGCGCTCGGCGTGCTGGGGGTCAACAGGTTCTTCCTGGCCGCGCTGGGCGCCTCGCTGCCGCACGTGGTGCCGGCCGACCGGTTGATGGCCGCCAACGCGGTCACGCCGACCTCGGGCACGGTGGTGACGTTCGTGGGGGTGGGCCTCGGGTTCGCGCTGCGCGAGGTGTTCGGCGGCGGCGACTCGGGCACGGCGCTGCTGCTCGTCATCTCAGGCGTGGTGTTCGGCCTGAGCGCGCTGATCGCCCGCACGATGGAGCGTTCGCTGCTCGGCCCGTCCCACGACCCCGACCGGCCGCAGGCCCGCGAGGCGGTGCGCAACGTGGTGGCCGGCCTGCTCGACGGCGCCAGGCACCTGGCCGGCCACCGTGTCGCCGCCGCCACGATGGGCGCGATGGCCGCGCACCGGTTCCTGTACGGCATGGCGACGGCCCTGGGCATCCTCCTCTACCGCTACTACTTCACCGACGGCGACGCCGACGCGGCGCTGCGCGGGATCGGCGTGGTGGTGGCCACCTCCGGGGTCGGCTACTTCCTCGCGGTGCTCGTGACGCCCTGGGCCACGGAGCGGTTCACGATCGAGCGCTGGGTGCCGATGGCGCTCGTCTCGGCCGGCGTGCTGACCGGCGTGCTGGTGATGCCGTTCCAGGAGTGGGGGCTGCCCGCGGCGGGCTTCGTGCTGGGGGTCGCCGGGCAGAGCGTGAAGATCTGCGCCGACACCACCGTGCAGCGCGACGTCGAGGACGCCTACCTGGGCCGGGCCTTCTCGATCTACGACATGCTGTTCAACGGCATGTACGTGCTCGCGGCGGCGGTCGCGGCGGCGATCCTGCCGGCCGACGGCAAGTCCTACCCGGCCGTGGCGATCATCGCGGTGGGCTACCCGGTGGCCGCGCTGGCCTACCGGATGATCGCCAAGCCCTCGGTGCCCTCGGCCTGACCCGCCCTCCCGGGCACTCGCGGCGCCGGGCCCGAGGATCGGGGCGCCGGCCGCCTGTCAGGCGACCGGGACGCCGTTGTCGCGGGCCCAGTCGAGCAGCGCCTCCGTGGCGGCCTCCTTGCCGATGACGCCCTTGTCGAGGCGCAGGTCGAGCAGGAACTTGTACGCCTTGCCGACGACGGGGCCCGGCCCGACGCCGAGGATCCGCTGGATGTCGTTGCCGTCGAGCTCCGGCCGGATCTTGGCCAGCTCCTCCTCGTCGGCCAGCCGGGCGATGCGCTGCTCCAGCTGGTCGTACGTGCGCGACAGGGCGGCGGCCTTGCGCTTGTTGCGGGTCGTGCAGTCGGCCCGGGTGAGCTTGTGCAGGCGGCTGAGCAGGTGGCCGGCGTCGCGCACGTAGCGGCGCACCGCGCTGTCGGTCCACTCGCCCGTGCCGTAGCCGTGGAAGCGCAGGTGGAGCTCCACCAGCCGTGACACGTCGGCCACGACGTCCTTGGGGAAGCGCAGCTCCGTCATGCGCTTCTTGGTCATCTGGGCGCCGACCACCTCGTGGTGGTGGAAGGAGACGCGCCCGCCCGGCTCGTGCCGCCGCGTCTTGGGCTTGCCGATGTCGTGCATGAGCGCGGCCCAGCGCAGGACCCGGTCGGCGGTGCCGTCCTCCTCCTGGGCGATGGCCTGGTCGAGCACGGTCAGGGTGTGCTCGTAGACGTCCTTGTGCCGGTGGTGCTCGTCGATCTCCAGGCGCAGCTTGGGCAGCTCGGGCAGCACGTGGGCGGCCAGGCCGGTGTCGACGAGCAGGCTCAGGCCCTCGCGGGGGTTGGCGCCGCAGACCAGCTTGTCGAGCTCGTCGCGGATGCGCTCGGCCGAGACGATCTCGATGCGCTCGGCCATCGCGGTCATCGCGTCGACCACGGCCGGGTCCACCGAGAACCCGAGCTGGGAGGCGAACCGGGCGGCGCGCAGCATGCGGAGGGGGTCGTCGCCGAAGGACTGCTCGGGGGTGCCGGGCGTGCGCAGCCGCCGGGCCGCGAGGTCCTGCAGGCCGCCGTAGGGGTCGGCGAACTCGTGTCCGGGCAGGCGCACGGCCATCGCGTTGACCGCGAAGTCGCGCCGTTCCAGGTCGGCCTCCAGCGTCTCGCCGTACATCACCTCGGGCTTGCGCGACTTGGGGTCGTAGGACTCGCTCCGGTAGGTGGTGATCTCGATCTGCCAGCTTCCCTTGCGCACCCCGACCGTGCCGAAGTCGATGCCTATCGTCCACACCGAGTCGGCCCAGTCGCGGACGAGTTCGAGGACCCGCTCGGGGTGGGCGTCGGTCGTCAGGTCGAGGTCGTTGCCGACGCGGCCGAGGAGGATGTCGCGCACGGGGCCGCCGACGAGGGCGAGCTCGTGGCCGTGGTCGGCGAAGAGCCGGCCGAGCTCGTCGGCCACCGGGGCGATCTTTCGGAACAGGTCAGTCATGGCCCGCTGCTGGTTGTCGGTCAGATTTGAATCGGACAAGCTGGGTAGGTCCTTCGATTCCGGAACATATCCCCCGGGCCACCTGAGGTCCGGGTTACCGTCGGTCAACAGGACCGTCGGGGGCCAAGGAACGAAGGAGCGTGTTATGAAGGACGCCCTCGCGATCCACCGCTGGCTCCTCGCACACCAGGTCCACCATGAGATCGTACGCCTTCCCCGTCCCATCACAGGCGCGGACGAACTGCCCGGGGCCGTCTCCGCACCCCCCGGCAGGTGCGTGGCCGTGACGACGTTCGAGGTCGCCACGCGGATGGAGGAGGAGGTCGTCGCCGTCGTCTCCTCCGTGGCGGCGCCGCCGCTGCCCGGCGTCGTGGGGGGACTCCTGGGCGTGCGCCGGGTACGCCCGGCCTCCGCCTTCACGGTCAACGCCGCCACCGACTACGCCGCCGGCCTGGTCTGCCCGCTCCTGCTGCCCGCCGGGCTCAGGATCCTGATCGACGACCGCCTCCGGCCCGACACCGAGCCGATCTTCACGGCCACCGGCGAACGACACACCGCGCTCCGCATCCGTGCCCTCGACCTGCTGTCCGTCCTCCCCGGCAAGACCGTGGACCTGACGATCCCGCGCCCCGAAGGACCCCGCGTGGCGGTCGCGTCGCGGCACTGAGCCCGTACCATTGCGGGCGTGCGCCGTACTCCTGCCCGGGCGGACGCGTGATCCGGAAGGCCACGCTGCTCGCCGTTCTGTCCACCGCGTTGCTCGCGCCCATGGTCGCGACGACGCCTGGCACGGCTGCCGCCACGACCCGTACGAGCACCGCCGCGAGCGCCCGCCAGGGGCTCAGCCTCACGGTGTCGGCCGTCACGCCCGAGTGGGCCAAGAGCCGCGCCGACGTGATCAAAATCTCGGGCACGATCCGCAACGACACCGGCGCCGCCCTTTCCCAGCTTTCGGTACGGCTGCGCTACTCGTCCCAGCGGCTCCCCGACCGGGCCGCGATCGAGACCTACCTCGCCGACCAGACCGACGCGACGCTCCCGGGCCAGGTGTCCAGCCAGTCGAGCGTGTCCGTCGCGACGCTCGCCGCCGGAGCCTCCATGCCGTGGGAGTTCACCCTCACCCCGGCGCAGTTGCTGCTCTCCTCGTTCGGCGCCTACCCCATCGCCGTCGAGGTCATGCAGCAGAGCTGGCCCCGGCTCGCGGTGCAGCGCACGCTCCTCACCTACGCGCCGCCGACCCAGCCCAAGCTCCCGCGCAACCGCCTGGCCGTCGTCCTGCCGGTCATCGACCAGCCGCACCGCGCCGACGACGGCACCTTCGCCGACGACAAGCTGGGCGCCGCGCTGACCGGCAAGGGACGGCTCGCCGACCTGGCGCGCATCGCCAGGACGGCGCCCCCGACCGTCACCTGGTTCGTCGATCCGGCGCTGCTCGACGACGTCAACGCCATGGTCAAGGGC
The DNA here is from genome assembly GCF_002850745.1 of Nonomuraea indica. Lineage (GTDB taxonomy): Bacteria > Actinomycetota > Actinomycetes > Streptosporangiales > Streptosporangiaceae > Nonomuraea > Nonomuraea indica. The sequence goes on along the minus strand of NZ_KZ559472.1, from coordinate 223,704 downwards.
TACCGCGTCGCCACCGCCAAGAGCGGCGAGGAGACCAGGCCCGCCAACGCCGAGGCGGCGCAGTGGCTGGCCGACATGCGCTCGGCCCTGGCCGCGCCGCCGGTCGTGGCCACGCCGTACGCCGACCCCGACGTCACCGGCCTCGTGCACCAGGGACTCGACGCGCTGACCGGCAGGGCTCTCGAACTCGGCGCCCAGAAGGCGAGCGAGCTGCTCAGGCCCGGCGTGCAGACGTCCGTCAACTGGCCGCCGAACGGCCTGATCGACGCCGACGCGCTCGACGCGCTCGCCGTGGGCAAGGGCTCCGCCCAGGTGCGCAAGGTGCTCCTCAACGCGACCAATCTGCCGCTCCAGAGCGCCACCTCGACCACCACCTCCACGCCCGCCACCGCCGGCACGCCCGCCACGATTCCCGCGGTCACCCCCGACGCCGCCACGACGCTCGACACCGTCAACGGCCCCGTCACCGCGCTCGTCGCCGACGCCGGGCTGAGCCGCACGTTCGAGCCCGGCGGATCGACCTCGACGGTGCTCAGCAGGCAGCGCTTCATCGCCGAGACCGCGACGATCGCGGCGGAGCCCGGCCAGACGAGGCCGCGATCCCTCGTGGTGGCGCCGTCACGCCGCTGGGACCCCAACCCCACGCTCGTCTCCTCCCTGCTCAAGACGGCGGGCAGCCTGCCGTGGCTGACCCTCACCCCGCTCGACTCGATCAAGCCCGCCAAGACGCGGACGCCGCGGGCCGGCCTGACCTACACCGACGCCGACCGCAAGGAGGAGCTCGGCGGCAAGTACCTCGACCCGATCAAGACCGCCTGGGAGAAGGCGCAGCTCACCTCGCTCATCACGACCGACAAGCGGGTGTCCTCCTTCGACGCCGCCGTCCTGCGGCTGGCCTCGTCGGCCTGGCGCAACCAGACGCGCGCCGGGCGCGCGGTGACCCGTACGGTCGACGGCAAGGTGCAGGCCATCATGAACAAGGTGTCGATCACCGGAGCCGACCCCGACCGGCTCCTCACCCTGGCGGGGTCCAACGGCGTGGTCCCCGTCAGTGTCAAGAACACCATGTCCGACGAGGTCACGGTCGACGTCGAGGTCACCTCCAACAACCCCCGGCTGCTGCGGGTGGAGCGCCTGCCGTCCAACCGGCTGGTGATCGGCGGCGACGGGCAGAGCGGCACCCTGCAGGTCCCGCTGACGGCCTCGCCGAGCGGCAGCGGAGACGCCACGGTGACCGTGCAGCTCAGGACGTCCGACGGCCAGGCGTACGGCAAGCCCGTCAAACTGACCATCCGGACCACGGGCTACACCGGCATCGCCCTGGTGATCGTGGGGGCGGCGCTGACGGTGATGCTGGCCGCGGTGGTCACGCGGGTGCTCAGGCGCAGATCGCAGCGACGGCTCGCGCGGGCCGCCAGGACACGGGAAAGTGAGACCGTATGAGCCGCATGCTGCGGGCCAGTGCCGTCATGGCCGCGGGCACCATGGTGTCGAGGGTCACCGGCTTCGTGCGGACCATGGTGCTGGCGTACGCGGTCGGCACCGCCGTGCTGGGCGACGCCTACAACGTGGCCTACGCCATCCCCTACAGCATCCTCGACCTGCTCCTGCTCGGCGTGCTCAGCAGCGTCGTGGTGCCGATGATCGTGCGGGCGCAGAAGGAGGACCCCGACGGCGGCCGGGCCTACGAGCAGCGCCTGCTCACGCTCTCCACGGTGGCGCTGGCCGTCGTCGCCCTGCTCGCGGTGATCGCCGCCCCGCTGCTCATCGACCTCTACACCACCGGCTGGGAGCCGGGCAGCCGCAAGTACGAGGTCGCGGTGCTGCTGGCCAGGCTGATCCTGCCCCAGCTCGCGTTCTTCGGCGTCGGCGCGGTCGCCGGAGCCATCCTCAACACCCGCGACCGCTTCGCCGCGCCCATGTGGGCGCCGGTGCTCAACAACATCGTGGTCATCGGCGTGCTGCTCCTCTTCGCGATGGTGGCCGGCGACCTGGACGGCGACGTCTCCCGCGTCACCGACGGCCAGCTCGCCCTGCTCGGCCTCGGCACCACCGCCGGCATCGTGGCCCAGGCCGCCGTCCTGGTCGCCGCTCTGAAGCGGACCGGGTTCGTCTTCACCCCCCGCTTCGACGTGCGCAACGCGCGGCTCGGCGAGATGGGCAAGGCCGGCGTGTGGACGATCGGCTACGTGATCGTCACCCAGCTCGGCTTCATGCTGACCACCAACCTGGCCAGCGCGGCGGGTGACGCGGTGCCCAACCACGGCATCACGCCGTACACGTTCGCCTTCCAGCTCTTCCAGCTCCCGTACGGCGTCATCGGCGTCTCGGTGATCACGGCCATGCTGCCGCGGATGAGCCGGGCGGTGACGGAGCAGCGCTTCGGCGACGTGCGCGGCGAGTTCGGGTCGAGCGTGCGGCTGATCGCATCGATCATGGTGCCGGTGTCGCTGCTGCTCATGGTGCTCGGGCCGGCGATCACCGTGCCGATCTACGCCCACGGCGTCACCACCGTGCAGGACGCCGTCTACATCGGCAACGTCCTCCAGGTGTACGGCCTGGCGCTGGTGCCGTTCGCGATCTTCCAGTTGCTGCTGCGGGTCTTCTACGCCTTCGGCGACACGCGTACCCCGGTGTACATCGGAGCGGCCACGACGGCGGTGAACGCGCTGCTCATGTGGATCATGTACCAGCTGCTGCCGTTCGCCTACACCGTGATGGGGCTGGCTTTCGCCTACGCGGTCGCCTATGCTCTCGGCGCTGTGGGCGCCTGGTGGCTGGCGAGCCGCCGCGTCCGCGGGCTCGGCGGCTGGCAGATCGGCTGGGCGCTGACCCGGATGTACCTCGCCGCGCTGCCCACGGCCGCGCTGGCGCTGGCCTCGGTCTGGGCGGTACAACTGATCTTCGGCGGGCTCGGGTTCGTCAGCTCGCTGATCGTCCTGGCGGTCGGCGGCGGGCTCGGCATGCTGCTGTACCTGGGGGTCGCCCACCGGATGCGCATCCCGGAGGTCAACTCGATCGTCGGGACGGTTGCCGGGCGGGTAGGCCGGTAAAGAACACGGGCGGAACCGACACGGCACTAGCATGGTGCCCACACGCGCGAATGGAAGCAGGAGGGGCGTGGGCGGATCCACCCGGCATAGCGTGCCTACGTGGGACACCACGCAGGTGAGACGAGTCATGAGCACGCCCACGAGCGGAGTAAGTCAGTGAGCACGTCGGCGGTCGAACCCGGCACCCGTCTCGCCGAGCGCTTCCGGCTCGAAGACCGCGTCGCGGAGTCCGACGGCGCCACCCTGTGGAAGGCCATCGACGAGATCCTCGCCCGTCCCGTCGCCGTCCTCACCTTCTCCCCCGACTTCCCCCGCGTCCACGAGGTCGTCACGGCCGCGCGGGCCGCCAGCCGGCTCACCGACCCGCGCCTGACCCAGGTGTTCGACGCGGCCGAGGACGACGACCACTCGTACGTGGTCAGCGAGTGGGTGACCGGTGACACGCTCGCCGACCTGGTGGCCTCCGGCCCGCTGGACCCGGAGCGGGCCGCCGGGCTGGTCGCCGAGGCGGCCGAGGCCCTCGCCCACGCCCACGAGGCCAACCTCCACCACCTGTGCCTGCGGCCGTCCCATCTGATCTGGACGACCGGCAACACGGTCAAGGTGCTCGGTGTGGCCGTCGACGCCGCCCTGTCCGGGCTCACCACCGACCAGCCCGCGCTCGACGACGCCGAGGGCCTCGGCCGGCTCCTCTACGCGGGGCTGACCGGCCACTGGCCCGGCGACGAGGAGGACGACAGCCTGCCCGCCGCCCCCATGGACGACGGGCATTTCTGCACCCCGCGCCAGGTCACCGCCGGGGTGCCGAGCTATCTCGACACGGTCACCGTGCGGGCCTGCCTGCCCGAGTCGCGCAGGGGGCAGCCGGCGCTCGCCAGCCCGGCCGAAGTCGCGGAGTCGCTGGCGGGCGTGGCCAGGCCCATGCCGATCCCGCTGCCCTACCACTCGTCGCCGCCCTCGGTGACGTCGGCGTCCCCCTCCGAGGGGCCCGGCACCGACCGGCACACCGCGATTCCGCAGCCCCGCCCCACCATGCAGCGACCGGCGCCCGTCCAGCACGGCGGCACGGTCAACCGGGTGCTGATGACCGTCGTGGTGCTGCTCGTCATCGCCGCGGTGGGCGTCGGCGCCTGGACGATCGGGCGCAGCCTCGGCAGCCCGAACACGCCGGAGGCGCAGACCTCGCCGACGGCCGGCTCCGCCACCCCCAAGGCGGCGCCGCACGCGGTCAAGCCGAAGAAGGCCGCGGCCTTCGACCCCCCGCCCGGCGACAACGAGGAGAACGAAGGCGCCGAGCTGACCCTCGACGGCAAGCCGAGCACGTTGTGGAAGACCGACACCTACGCCAACGCCGAGTTCGGCAATCTCAAGGACGGCGTCGGCCTGATGCTCGACATGGGCAAGTCCATGCAGATCAGCGACGTGGTGGCGACGCTGTCGAAGGCGTCGGGGGCCACGGTCGAGCTCAAGGTCGGCGACAGGCCGGAGCTGTCGTCGTTGAAAACCGTCGCCCGCGCCAAGGACGCTTCTGGCAAGATCACACTGACGCCCGAGGAAGCCGCAAGCGGCCAGTACGTTTTGATCTGGTTTACGAAACTTCCGGCCGACTCGGACGGGTACCGTGGCACCATCTATGAAGTAGTGGTGCACTCCCCCGGATCGGCATAATTTCAGGAACCCCTCTTGTGAACTCCCCACCCGAGACACCCTCATCCGCGGAACGGCCGGCGGTCAGCGACGCCGAGCTGCTGACCGCGCACATCAACGGGGATCCACACGCGTTCAGCGAGATCGTCAAGAGGCACCGCGACCGCATGTGGGCCGTCGCCCTGCGCACGCTGGGCGACCCCGACGAGGCCGCCGACGCCGTGCAGGACGCCTTCGTCTCCGCCTACCGCAAGGCCGCCACCTTCCGGGGTGAGGCGGCCGTAACCACCTGGCTGCACCGGATCGTCGTCAACGCCTGCCTCGACCGGATGCGCCGCAAGTCCATCCGGCCGGTCGCCGACGACGAGCTGATCGAGGCCGCCGAGCGCGACACGCCGCTGCCCGACCAGACGGGCGAGCGCGAAGTCTCCATGGAGGTCTCCGCCGCGTTGAAACTCCTGCCCGCCGACCAGCGCGCCGCCCTCGTCCTGGTCGACATGATGGGTTATTCGGTCGAAGACGCAGCTCAGGTGCTGCAGGTGCCGAGCGGGACGGTGAAGAGCCGCTGCGCTCGGGGAAGAGCCAAACTCGCCCCAATTCTTTCGCATCTACGGAACCGTTCCGACTTCACTCGCGTCTCATCCGCGAAGGGAGCAGAACTTCGTGACGGGTGATACGCACTACGATCTGGACACCCTGGCCGATCTGGCCGAGGGTCTCCTGGACGCCGGCAAGGCCCGCCAGGTCCGCGACCATCTCGCGGTATGCGACCCATGTGGGGAGCTCCTGGCCGACCTTGCGGCGGTTCGCGAGGTGCTCGCGGCGACTCCCACCCCGGCCATGCCGATGGGGGTCGCACTGCGCATCGACAAGGCGCTCGCCGCCGAGGCCGAGTCCCGGAAGGGAGGTGTGGGCCTCGCGGAAACACCTGACTGGGACGAGCTCATGCGGGACGCCCCGTGGGAGCGGACGGCGGCCGTGTACGAGCCGGCGTTCCGGCGCGTTTCCGAGCCCGCCGCCGGGCAGCCCTCCGTCGAGGAGCCCGCGGCCGAGCGGGTCTCCGAGCCGGTGCGCCTGGGGGTGGTGGCCGACGACGGCTCCATCGTCCCGGCCGCGCTGACCGAGCGGCGCGCGTCCCGGCGGCGCCGGTGGGCGATGCCCGCCGTGGCCGCGGCCGCCGCTGCCGCCGTGGTCGGCACGGCGGTGGTCTCGACGGGGATGCTCGCTTCGGGCACGGGTACGGACGGCGCGGGGCGGCAGGTCGTCGCCCAGCCGTCCACGCCCGCCAAGTCGTCCACGCCGGCCAAGGACTCGCTGCGGGCCAGGCCGTACGCGCTGACCGACAGCGGCCACAACTACAGCGACGCCGAGCTGCGCCAGCCTCTCGAAGGCTTCTTCGGCCCGGCCCCCATCTTCAAGGGGGCCTCCGAGGACGCCGCCCAGGTGGCCAAGTGCGTGGACCGGGTGTCCAGCCGGACGAAGCTCACCATCTTCGCGGTGGACCAGGGCCAGTACAACGGCCAGGAGGCGGTCATCCTGGCCTCGCGCAAGAGCGAGAACGCCAAGAAGATCCGGCTCGACATCGTCGATCCGTTCCGCTGCAAGAACCTCCGCAAGCCGACGATCGGCCGCTGGTAGCATCGTTCTCCCACGTCAGAGCCCGCTTCGGCGGGCTCTTTCGGTTTGCGGCGGTGTCGCGGGTGGGAGCAGGGAATGGCGGCGGCCTAGGATCTGTTGACGCCACTGGCAACAGCAGACGAGGAAGGCAGCGTGGGAGCGTTGAGCGACGTTCGTAACGTGATCATTATCGGGTCCGGACCCGCTGGCTACACCGCGGCCGTCTACTCCGCCCGCGCCGAGCTGAAGCCGCTGGTCTTCGAGGGCTCCGTCACGGCGGGTGGTGCGCTGATGAACACCACCGACGTGGAGAACTTCCCCGGGTTCCCCGACGGCATCATGGGCCCCGACCTGATGGACAACCTGCGCAAGCAGGCCGAGCGCTTCGGCGCCGAGCTGGTCGCCGACGACGTCGTCGAGGTGGACCTCGCGGCCGACCCCAAGGTCGTCAAGACCTACACCGACACCTACTACGCCAAGTCCGTCATCCTGGCGATGGGCTCCGGTTACCGCGAGCTCGGCCTGGAGAACGAGAAGCGGCTCTCCGGCCGCGGCGTGTCGTGGTGCGCCACGTGTGACGGCTTCTTCTTCCGCAACAAGGACATCGTGGTCGTCGGCGGCGGCGACACGGCGATGGAGGAGGCCACCTTCCTGACCCGGTTCGCGCGCATGGTCACCGTGGTGCACCGGCGTGACGAGCTCCGGGCCAGCAAGATCATGCAGGAGCGGGCGTTCGCCAACGACAAGATCCGCTTCGTCTGGGACAGCGAAGTGGTCGACGTCCTCGGCGAGAACCGGGTCGAGGCCGTCAGGCTGCGCAACGTCAAGTCGGGCGAGGAGTGCGAGCTGGCCACCGACGCCCTGTTCCTCGCGATCGGCCACGACCCGCGCACCGAGCTGGTCAAGGGGCAGATCGAGCTGGACGACGAGGGCTACATCAAGGTCACCTCCCCCTCGACCGCCACCAACATCCCGGGCGTGTTCGCCGCCGGCGACGTCGTCGACCACACCTACCGTCAGGCCATCACCGCGGCCGGCACCGGCTGCTCGGCGTCGCTCGACTCCGAGCGCTGGCTGGCCGCACAGGAAAGTTAGGAGCGCACCGTGAAGGCAGTAACCGACGCCACGTTCGAGGCTGAGGTCCTCAAGAGCGACAAGCCCGTTCTGGTCGACTTCTGGGCCGAGTGGTGCGGCCCGTGCCGTCAGGTCGCGCCCATCCTCGAGGAGATCGCCCGCGACCACGGCGACAAGCTGGAGATCGTCAAGCTCAACATCGACGAGAACCCTCAGGTCCCGCGCGACTACGGCGTCCTGCAGATCCCGACGATGAACGTCTACAAGGGCGGCGAGGTCGTCAAGCAGATCATCGGCGCCAAGCCGAAGGCGATGCTGCTGCGCGAGCTCGACGGCATCATCTAGACCCGTTCACCCGGGCCCGCTCGGCCGGGGTCGTTCACCCGGGCTCGTTCGGCCGGGCTGAGCGACCACCACTGAGCACCGGGCCGTGAGCGAGCGGGCCTGAGTCGCCAGGCGTCCACGAGAGCCCTCCGCGTACGCGCGGGGGGCTCTGCGCGTGTCCGGACGCCGCCCGGCGCGCTCAAGCGCCGGGGCTGGTCGCCCGACGTGCTCAGGCGCCGGCGTTGGTCGCCCGACGTGCTCAGGCGCCGGCGTTGGTCGCCCGCCGGGCGATCAGCGCCTCGACGCCGTCGAGCAGCAGATCGAGGCCGAACCGGAAGTCGGCGTCCTCCGTCCACCCCTCGGACTCCCGGAGCAGCCCGGCCCGCATCATGGCCGTCAGCGCGGGATAGGCCTGCGGGTCGAGCACCTCGGCGAGCACCTCGCCGTAGTCGGCGGCCCCGGTGATCCCCGCGTCGTCGAGCCCCCGGCCGCCGCTGCTCATCCGGTGCGTGAGCGTGGCGTCGGTCAGCGCGTACCCGGTGAGGGCGGTGACGACGTTGAACCTCTCGCCGTCGTCGAGCGGGGTGTCGCCGAGCGCGTCCAGGGCCCGGTCGAGCCAGCGCAGCCGCCGCGGCCCCATCGGCGGATCGAGGCCCGGCAGGGACAGCAGCCACGGGCGCCGCAGCAGCAGGTCGCGGTTCGCCCGGGTCCAGGCGACCAGGTAGTCGCGCCAGGACCGGCCGTCCCGCTCGGGCGGCGGCGGGACGGCGCCGTCGGCCATGACGGTCAGCAGCTCGTCCTTGCTGCCGACGTACCGGTACAGCGCCATCGGCGCGACGCCCACGCGGGCGGCGACCCCGCTCATGGAGACCCCGGCCAGCCCGTCGGCGTCGGCGATCTCGATCGCCGCGGCCGTGATCGTCGCCAGGTCGAGGCGCGGTCGCGGACCCCGGCGCGTCCCGGGCTCGCGCCCCCACATCCGTGCCACCACCGGCGGCAGCTCGGTCATCGGACTCCCCACTAATACTGTACGTTCTACACAGTAGATCATACACAGTAAGGGGAGTCGATGGAGATCCGGACGTTCGAGGAGAGCGACCGCGCCGCGTTGCGTGAGCTGTTCGCCCGCGCGGGCGAAGGAGCGCCGACCGCGTCGCTGTGGGGGCACGTGGAGTCGGAGGCGGCGGTGTACCTGGAGCCGTACATGGACCTGGCCCCAGATTCGCTCTTCCTCGCCGTGGCCGACGGGGCGCTGGTCGGCTACCTGGCGGGATGCCTCGACACCTCGGCGTTCCCCCGCGAGAGCGAGCGCATGGAACGGGCGATCAGGAGGCACCGGCTGATGTTCCGGGCCCGCCCGGTGGCCTTCTTCGCCCGCGCCCTGGCCGACGCGGTGTGGGCCGGGCTCAGGAAGGAGCCCACCGCGGGAGACTTCGACGACCCCCGATGGCCCGCGCACCTGCACATCAACGTCGCACGCGAAGCACGGGGCACCGGTGCCGCCGACGCGCTGATGCGTGGCTGGCTCGACCGGCTGAGGACGGCCGGGTCGCCAGGCTGCCACCTGCAGACCCTGGTCGAGAACACCCGGGCGGTGCGGTTCTTCGCCCGCATGGGCTTCACCTCGTACGGCCCGACACCGCTGGTCCCCGGCATCCGGCACGAGGGCAGGCGGACGCACCAGCGGACGATGGTCTGGAGCCCGTGACCTCGCGCGGCCCCAGGACGGCTAGACGGGACGCAGGGCGCGCTCGGGGCTCATGGAGCCCAGGAGGCGTTCCAGGGCCACCTCGACCTCACGCCACGACACGGCCGTCTTGAGCTCCAGCCGCAACCGCGGGAAGCGCAGATGCGGTCGTACGGTCTTGAACCCGACCGAAAGGAGGTACTCGGCCGGCACCACGCAGCTCGGCTCCTCCCACTTGAGGTCCCCGAACGCCTCGATCGCCTTGACCCCGCGCCGCGTGAGGTCCTTGGCCACCCCCTGGATGAGCATGCGCCCCAGGCCGCCGCCGGAGAACTCCGGGATCACGTGGGCCGTCATGAGCAGCACCGCGTCGGCGCTGACCGGCGAGGTCGGGAACGCCACCGACCGCGGCGTGTAGAGCGGCGGCGCGTACAGGACGAACCCGGCCGGCACCCCGTCGACGTATACGATCTTGCCGCAGCTCCCCCATTCGAGCAGCGTGGCGGAGATCCACGCCTCCTTCTCCAGGCCCGGGTCGCCCGACTGGACGGCCCGCTCCCCGTTGACGGGGTCGAGCTCCCAGAAGACGCACCGGCGGCAGCGGCGCGGAAGATCGTCAAGGTTGTCCAGGGTGATATTGACCAGCCGGCGCGACAACTACGGCCCCTATCGTCGACCCGAAAAGCGCGGGAAAACCGCGTCCCCAGCTGGCATCGTAGCCCAGTGACGGCGCCGCCAGCGGGCACCACGGCCGCCAGCCCGGTCACGGGCGACATGTCCGACTGGCGTAACCTGATATTCCAGGTCTCCATGACACCTAGGAGGTGGACCGTGACGGATGAGCAGGATCACGGTCAGACGCCCGCGACCCACGGGTCGCGCATCGACGCCTACGTCGATCGGTACGCCGCACGAGCTACCGGGATGGTCGCCTCCGAGGTCCGAGCTCTGTTCGCCGTCGCGTCGAGGCCCGAGGTGGTCTCGCTCGCGGGCGGCATGCCGTACGTCACCGCCCTTCCCCTCGACATGGTCGGCGAGCTCGTCTCCGACCTGGTGACCAGGCGCGGCCCGGTCGCGCTCCAGTACGGCTCAGGGCAGGGTGATCCGCACCTGCGCGAGCAGATCTGCGAGGTCATGCGAATGGAGGGGATCAACGCCGGGGCCAACGACGTCGTCGTCACGGTGGGATCCCAGCAGGCGCTCGACCTCATCACCCGGATCTTCATCGACCCCGGTGACGTGGTGCTGGCCGAGGGGCCCTCCTACGTGGGCGCCTTGGGCACCTTCTCCGCCTATCAGGCCAAAGTCGTGCATATCGCCATGGACGACCAGGGCATCGTGCCCGAGTCCCTGGCCCAGACCATCTACGCCCTGGAGACCGCCGGGGCGCCGATCAAGTTCCTCTACACGATCCCGACCTTCCAGAACCCCGCCGGCGTGACGCTCAACGTCGCCCGCCGCCAGCAGGTGCTCGACATCTGCCAGCGCGCCGGGGTGCTCATCGTCGAGGACAACCCGTACGGGCTGCTCGGCTTCGACGGCGAGCCGATGCGCGCCCTGCGGGCCGACAACCCCGAAGGCGTCGTCTACCTGGGGTCGTTCTCCAAGACGCTCGCTCCCGGGTTCCGCGTCGGGTGGGCGCTGGCCCCGCACGCCGTCCGCGACAAGCTCGTGCTGGCCATGGAGTCGGCCGTGCTGTCGCACTCGTCCTTCACGCAGCTGGCCGTGGGCGCGTACCTCGCCACGCAGCCGTGGCAGGAGCAGATCAAGACGTTCCGGGAGCTCTATCGCGAGCGCCGCGACGCGATGCTGGAGGCCCTGGGCGCGCTCATGCCGCCCGAGGTCACCTGGACCCGCCCGGGTGGCGGGTTCTTCGTGTGGGCCACCCTGCCCGAGGGGCTCGACTCCAAGGCCATCCTGCCGCGCGCGGTGGCCGAGCGGGTGGCGTTCGTGCCCGGCACAGGGTTCTTCTCCGACGGGAGCGGGGCCCGGCAGATGCGGCTGTCCTACTGCTACCCGGAGCCGGACCGCATCCGCGAGGGCGTGCGCCGGCTGGCCGGGGTCATCGAGCAGGAGATCCAGCTCCGCGACACGTTCGGCACGGGCAGCACGCGTGGCCACATCGGAGTCGACACACCGGGCCCCGACCTGGCCTGACCGTCAATCTCCACCAGAACGGCCGGCGTCCCCTCCTCAGGGAACGCCGGCCGCCTGCGTTGCCCACGTCCGCTGGACACCGTGCGTTGGACACCGTCCGCTGGACACCGTCCGCTGGACGCCGTGCGTTGGACGCCGTGCGTTGGAGCTGGCCGTCCGGGTCGGACGCCGGCGCTCTCCTGCACTGCCGTCCGCCCGGCCCGTCGGCACAAGGCTGACGACCGCCGGCCCGTCGGCGCGACGGGCCATCATCCTGCGAACCGTCATCCAGTGGACCGACGCGCCGTGCCTTCGAGCGACAGGCGCCACTACCGCCGGACGCGCCGCGCCTTCAAGCGACAGGCGCCACTACCGCCGAATGCGCGAGACCGCCGAGCGGCAGGCGACCGCCACCGCCGGACGCGCGACACCGCCGGACGACAGACGACGCCACCGCCGGACGCGCGACACCGCCGAGCGGCAGGCGGCCCGAGCTCGACTCGCGACCCCCTGACGCAGGGCTGGCGTACACCCTCGCCCCCGCACGCCGGTACCGTTGGACAGCGTTCGATCGGCTGAGGAGATGTGATGAGCGATGTGGGGCACGTGCTCGTGCTGGCGGGGGGTCTCTCCTACGAGCGGGAGGTGTCCCTGCGCTCCGGCCGCCGGGTGAGCGAGGTGCTTCGGGCGGCGGGCATCGACGTGGAGACCCGCGACACGGACGCGTCGCTCGTGCCGTCGATCCTGGCCGACCCGCCGGACGCCGTGTTCGTCACCCTCCATGGCGGCGCCGGTGAGGACGGAGCGATCCGGTCGGTGCTGGAGCTGCTCGACGTGCCCTACGTCGGCGCCGACCCCGACGCCTGCCGAGTGGCCTTCGACAAGCCCACCGCCAAGGCGGTGGTGCGGTCGGTCGGCCTGCGCACCCCGCGTTCCGTGACGCTGCCCAAGGAGACCTTCCACGACCTCGGGGCCACCGTGGTGCTCGGGCGGATCGTGGAGCGCCTCGGGCTTCCCCTGTTCGTCAAGCCGGCCCGGGGCGGCTCCGCGCTGGGCGCCTCCATCGTCCGCACCGCCGAGGAACTGCCGGCCGCCATGGTGGGCTGCTTCGCGTACGGCGACACGGCGCTGATCGAGCGGTATGTCGAAGGCGTCGAGGTGGCGGTCTCCGTCGTCGACCTCGGCAACGGGCCGGTCGCCCTGCCCGCCGTCGAGATCGTGCCCGACGAGGGCGTGTACGACTACGCCGCCCGTTACACGGCCGGACACACCGAGTTCTTCGCACCGGCCCGCCTCTCCCCCGAGACCGCCGCCGCCTGCGCGGAGACCGCGGTGAAGGCGCACACCGCGTTGGGGTTGCGCGACGTCTCCCGCACCGACCTCATCGTGGACGCCGACGGGCAGCCGCACTTCCTGGAGGTGAACGTGGCGCCGGGCATGACTGAGACGAGCCTGCTGCCGATGGCGGTGGAGTCTGCCGGCCAGGACCTCGGCGACGTCTGCCGCGCCCTCCTCCGCAACGCCGCCTCCCGCGCCACCCACTGACGCCCCGCGCTCCTCCCCCGACCACGCCCCTCACCGCGAGCGAAGCCCACCTTCACACCTGGGCCCTACTTCGCCGTCATACGCGGGCCCGCGCCCACACAGCCTCGCTGTCATACGCGGGCCCCCTTTCATGCGTAGCCCCGTCACACGTGCGCCTGCCCTCACGCGTAGGCCTGCGTCACACGCGTCTGGCGTCCCGTGCCTCCTCCGTCGCCGCTTGGCTCGGTACGAGAACGCCGGACGCCCACGACCGCGCTCGCACGCCGGCTCAGTAGCCTGGCCGTGTGCTGACCGATTCCATGTACCCCAAGAGCTTCGCCAGCGACAACCACGCCGGCGTGCACCCTGACGTCCTCGACGCCATGACGGCGGCCAACCGCGGCGACGCCCCGGCGTACGGGGACGACAGGTGGACGGCGGACTTCGAGCGCCGAACCAAGGAGGCCTTCGGGGACGCGGCGGAAGGCTTCGCGGTGCTCAACGGAGCGGGGGCGAACATGGTCGGCCTGGCGCTCATGCTCGGCCGGTACGACGCTGTCATCTGCCCTGACAGCGCACACATCGCCACCCACGAGACCGGAGCGGCGGAGCGGCTGCTCGGCGTCAAACTCATCACCGTCCCCACCGCTGACGGGAAGTTGCGGCCTGGCGACATCACCAGCCGCAGTGGCGTCCTGGGCGTCCACCACGAGTCACAGCCTCGCGTCGTCTCGGTCTCACAGGTGACCGAGCTCGGAACCTGCTACTCCCCCGCCGAGCTGGCCGCCCTCGCCGAGGCGGCCCACAGCTCCGGGATGCGGCTGCACGTGGACGGCGCGCGCCTGGCCAACGCTGCCGCGCACCTGTCCTGTGACCTGAGGGCGATCACCACGGACGTGGGCGTGGACGTGTTCAGCTTCGGCGGCACCAAGAACGGCGCGCTCGCCGCGGAGGCCGTGGTCGTCCTGGACGCCTCCCTCGTGCCCGGCGTGCCATTCCTGCGCAGGCAGTCCCTCCAGCTGGCCTCGAAGATGCGCTTCATCTCGGCGCAGCTCACCGTACTGCTCACCGACGACCTCTGGAGACGCAATGCCACTCATGCCAACGCCATGGCCGCGCGCCTGGCGGCGGGTATCGCCGACGTGCCGGGCGCGCGGATCGTCCAGCCCGTCGAGTCGAACGCCGTGTTCGTCGCCCTGCCGCCCGCCGTGGCGGCCGCGCTCAAGGAACGCTTCCTCTTCCACTACTGGGACGAGGCCGCCTGCGTGGTCCGGTGGATGACTGCCTTCGACACGACACCAGAGGAGGTGGACGACCTGCTGGACGCCCTCCGCAAAGCCGTCGCCTGACACTGGCCCGAGCACGGTTTCACGTGAAACATCGCCGTCCCACAACGAGGCACAACACACCGACGGCGATGGCCAGCCAACTGACGGGCGACGGACTACGGGCGAACGAGCGACGACAGGCGACAGGCGACAGGCGGCGCATGACCGGGTCACGGGTCACGGCCCCGGGTCACGGGTCACGGGTCACGGGTCACGGGTCACGGGTCAGAGATGAGGGCAGAGCCGACGGCGGGCGGCGGGCGGCGGGCGGCGGGCGGCGGGCGGCGGGCGGCGGGGGCACTGAACCACAGGGCCCGGCCGGACGCCTCCGCAGGCGATGTTTCACGTGAAACACTCGTGGCCGGCGTGGCGCGGCGGTTTCACGTGAAACATCGGCCGGTCACTCCACCCGCTCCCGCATGGCGCGGGCGGCCTCGGGCGCCATGGTGCCGATGATGCGCTCGAGATCGTCGATGGTGGCGAACTCGACCACGATCCGCCCCTTGCGCCGACCCAGATCCACCTTCACCTTCGTCTCGAAGTGATCCGACAGGCGGTCCGCCAGATGGGTGAGGCCGGGAGCGGTCGGCCTGTTGAGCCGGCGTTCGCGGGGCGGCTTCGGGGCAGCCGCCGCCTGGGCGCTGCCGAGGGCGACGATCTCCTCGACGGCCCTGACCGACAGCAGCTCGGCGACGATTCGCTTGGCGAGCTGGATCTGCTCTTCGGGGTCGTCCAGCCGGAGGATGGCGCGGGCGTGACCGGCGCTCACGGTGCCGGCGGCGACGGAGGTCTGAACCTCGGGCGGGAGGTTGAGCAACCGGAGGGTGTTGGTGATGTGGGACCGGGAGCGGCCGACCTTCTTGGCGAGCTGGTCGTGTGTGGCCTGGAAGTCGTCCAGCAGTTGCTGGTAGGCGGCGGCCTCTTCCAGCGGGTTGAGCTGCTCGCGCTGCAGGTTCTCGATGAGGGCGTCAAGGAGGAGGGCATCGTCCTGGGTGTTGCGGACGATCGCCGGAACGGCGTCGAGCCCGACCTGCTTGCACGCCCGCCAGCGCCGCTCCCCCATGATCAGCTCGTAGCTGCCGCCACCGACGGGGCGTACCACGATCGGCTGCAGCAGGCCCACCTCGCGGATGGAGGCCGCGAGGTCGTCCAGGCGCTCACCGTCGAAGATGTCACGCGGCTGGCGCGGGTTCGGCACGATGGCGGCGAGCGGGATCTCCTTGAAGTACGCGCCGGCGATCGGCTTGGGGCCGGTCTCCGCCGTGGCCCCCTCGGCGGGGGCAGCCGAGCCCGTGCCGTCAGTGGGACCGGTCGGGATGAGTGCTCCGAGCCCCTTGCCCAATCCCCGCCGCTGCTGACTCACTGCGTCTCCTCATCCACCCGGCCGATTCCGGTCACTCCAGGGAAGGTTACCGTCGTGAACGCAGCCGGGTGCCGCCTCGCCACACGGGCGCGTGTCGGATTTACACCACGACGGCCCCGCACACCCCGTCCCGCCCGCTTCCGAGGTGAGCCATCCGCCCCGGCCGCGCCGCGCGTACGACCGCCTGGCCCACAGCCGCAAGCGCGAACAGCTGCTCGCCATCGACAGCGCGAAGAAGCCAGAGACGCGCGCGGCGGGTCGACGAGGCCTTGGCAGTGCTGCGCGACCGGGAGATCCGGTGGCGGGCACGCGCTGACAGCAGGTCGCCCGGTCCACTGCGGACGCGAGCCTCGCGACAGCACAGAGCCGAAAAGTCCGCTCGCCTTCCGAGCGGATCTGATCATCGGCGGTGGTGGCGGTGAAGTCGGCCCTCGCCCGTGGGAGCAGGCAGTCACGACCGTCCGCTCCAGCCGGGGTCATCCCCTGAGCGGAAGCCACCTGACTGGCTGGCCGTCTCCCTCAGACGAGAGCGCGGTGCGCGATTTCGCGGGCCGCGTCCATGTACGCCATCGCGCCACTCGAACCCGGGTCGTACGTCATGACCGACTGCCCGTAGCTGGGCGCCTCCGACAGACGGACGCTGCGTGGGATCACCGTCTTCAGCACGGTCTCACCGAAATGTGCTCGGACCTCCTCGGCAACCTGGGACGCCAGCCGGGTGCGACCGTCGTACATGGTGAGGACGATCGTGGACAGGCGAAGCGTCGGGTTGAGGTGCACCTTGATGAGATCGACGTTGCGCAGGAGCTGACCGAGGCCCTCCAGCGCGTAGTACTCGCACTGGATGGGGATCATGACCTCGTCCGCCGCCACCAGCGCGTTCACGGTGAGCAGCCCGAGCGACGGGGGGCAGTCGATGATGATGTAGTCGAGCTCGGCGCTGTAGGCGGTGAGGGCCCGGCGCAGCCTCGCCTCGCGGGCGACGAGCGAGACCAGCTCGATCTCCGCACCGGCCAGGTCGATCGTGGCCGGTGCGCAGTAGAGGCCCGGCATGTCGGGCACCTGCTTGACGATGTCCGCCAAGGGGAGATCGTCGACCAGCACCTGGTAGACGTCCGGCACGTCGCCACGGTGCTCGGTGGCCAGCGCAGTGGAAGCGTTGCCCTGCGGGTCGAGGTCCACAACGAGCACCCGCTGGCCGTTCATCGAGAGGGCGGCGGCGATGTTGACGGAGGTGGTGGTCTTGCCCACGCCGCCCTTCTGGTTGGCCACGGCGATCACTCTGCACTTGGCCGGCCTCGGCCAGCCCCCCTCGACGACCCTGGAGGTCTCCCCCGCCGGATCAGCCGCCTGAGTCGCAGATGTTTCACGTGAAACCACAGAGCTGAGTGCCTCTCGTACCAGGGGTGAATCGCCGGGGTTCAGTGGGGTCTGGGTCACGATCGCCATCCTTTCAACCAGAGGCATGCCGGGGTCGGGAAGTGGCCGTCGCGACACGCCCTTTTCAGGCCAGCCGACCCCCGAGGGACTCTCGGACGGAGGCTCGCCAGGCCAGCCAAGACCGCTTGACGCGACTGGCACAACCGTCACCTCCTTCGTCGCCGCCTACCGGTCTCCGGCGCGCGACCCGCTACCACCCGAACCAATGTTGCGGGCGGCTCGACCTTACCGCGCCCGACGGTGACAAGCTCGGCCGTCTTGGCTCCGCTCGCCCGTAGCTGGGGCCCGGCCTCGGCCAGCTCCTCCGCGGCGCGTTCCCCCTTCATGGCGATCAGCTCGCCGCCCTCGCGGAGCAACGGCATGGCCCACTTCAGCAACCGGTCGAGCGGGGCGACGGCACGCGCGCTGGCGACGTCGAACTCCCGCTTGCCGGCCAGCTCCTCCGCCCTGCCGCGCAGCACCTCGACGTTGTCCAGCTTGAGCGCGTCCACGCACTCCTCCAGATATACGGTACGGCGAAGCAGCGGCTCCAGCAGCGTGACCGTGATATCCGGCCGGACGATCGCCAGCACGAGCCCGGGCAGACCGGCACCCGAGCCGATGTCGACGAGGTGCACGTCCGGGGGAACGGCCTCGGCGACGACGGCACAGTTGAGAAGGTGGCGGTCCCAGATGCGCGGCACCTCCCGCGGGCCGAGCAGTCCGCGGACGACCCCGGCTCCCGCCAGGAGCTCGGCGAAGGCGTTCGCTCGCTCCCACGCCTCGCCGGTGAAGACGTCCCTGGCGATGTCGGGCGGAGCAGGCAGCTCTTCGCTCACTGGTCGATGGCCTTTCTCGGGTTCGTGGTCGCTGAATGACGCTCGCCGGCACAGGCTGACTGACCGGTGTCCGGGCGGCCCCGGTGCCGGGCTGTCAAGGGCCGCGCCGGGGGCGGTCCGGGACGGTGTCCCACTCAAGGCTAGGGCGTGGGACCGCGCCGGACGACCAGCGGGTGCCACCCACTCGCGCGTACCGCCGGGGCTCCCCGCCCCCGCCCGGCGGGGCACTCCCGCTCCCGCCGGGACACCCGCGGTCGGCTGTCCGAGTGGGGGGCGTACGGCGGCGTCGCGACCCTCCCCATTCGTGCCGTACGCGTACGACTGCCAAAGTTGACGGCCACACGCCAACCGACGCCGACCCCATCGCCGTACGCCGGCCGACGCCGGCCCTGAGAGCCGTACGTCAACCGACGCCCCATGCCGGAGGTCGTACGCCAACCGACGCCCGCGCCGGAGGTCGTGCGCGAAAGCCCGCTGGGCCCTGAGGCCGCACGCGAGCCGCCACCGGTCCCAGGTCGTGCGCGAACGCCCCTGGGCCCTGAGGCCGCACGCGAGCCGCCGCCGGTCCCAGGTCGCACGCGAACCACCGTCCGTCGCAGGGGTCGCACACCGGTCGCCGCCGGTCCTTGGGGCCGTCCGCGAGCCGACGCGGCCCCAGGGATCGCACGCCAGCCACCGCCGGTCACAGGGATCGCACGCCGGGCATCGCCGGTCCTCAAGGGTCGTACGCGAACGGCCGTCAGTCCCGGGCACCGGGGCTGACGGCCGTTCGTGGGAGTACCGAGCAGGTGGTCAGGCGGGGAAGACCACCACGTAACGCTGCGGCTCCTCACCCTCGGACTCGCTCCGGAGCCCGGCGGCGGCCACCGCGTCGTGGACGATCTTGCGCTCGAAGGGGGTCATGGGCTTGAGCGACTTGGGTTCGCCCTTGTCCCGGACCTGCTCCGCGACCTCGGTGCCGAGCTTGGTCAGCTCGGCGCGCCGCCGTTCGCGATAACCCGCGACGTCGAGCATGAGCCGCGACCGCTCCCCCGTCTGCCGGTGGACGGCCAGCCGGGTCAGCTCCTGCAGGGCCTCCAGCACCTCGCCACCGGGCCCGACCAGTTCGTTGCCCTTGACGCCGACGACGGAGACGAGCGCGCGGTCGCCCTCGACGTCCATGTCGATGTCGCCGTCGATGTCGGCGATGTCGAGAAGCCCCTCGACGTAGTCGGCCGCGATCTCACCCTCCTGCTCGAGTGCGGTGAGATCAGGAGCCTTGTCCTGCTCGGCCTCGGTCATGGCCGGCCTCTCCTTCGTGTTCACGACTTCTTGCTGCCGGTGCGCTTGCTGCGGGGCTGGCGGCTGGGCTGCTGCCTGATGATCTTAGGCTCCGGCGGCGGGGGAGGCGCCTGCTCCTCGGGGGTGGTGCCGCGAATCTTGCCCAGCAGGCCGGGCTTGGGCTTGGCGGGGACCACGTTGCCCTTGGCGTCGAACTCGGGCATCGGGTGACGGCTGTAGAACCAGTGCTGCTGGCCGAGCGTCCACACGTTGGTGGTCACCCAGTAGAGGATCAGACCGAGCGGGAAGTTCAGGCTGAAGAAGGCGAACAGCGGAGAGATGTACATGAGGATCTTCTGCTGCTGCGCCATGGGGTTGTCCGGCATCTGGGCCATGGAGCGCGTGACGCTCTGCCGGACGGTGAGGAACGTGGTCAGCGAGCTGATGGCCACGAAGATGGCGAGCACGACCTTCGTCTGCACGACGCCGGCGTCGAAGCCCTCGATGTCGGCCGACGACATGAAGAAGTTGGCCGGCAGCGGCGCGCCGAAGATGTGGGCCTTGCGGGCGCTGTCGACGAGCTCCTGCGTCATCCCCCACTTGGGCTCGCCGTTGGCCATCGCCTGCAGCACGGTGAACATCGAGATGAAGATCGGGAACTGTGCCAGAATGGGCAGGCACCCGCCGAGGGGGTTGGCGCCCGCGCCCTGGTACAGCGCCATGACCTCCTGGTTCATGCGCTGCTTGTCGTTCTTGTAGCGCTTGCGCAGCTCCGCGACCTTGGGGGCGAGCTCCTGCATCTTCCGCGACGAGCGCATCTGCTTGAGGAACAGCGGGAAGATGAGCACCCGCATGAACACGGTCAGCGTGATGATCGTCAGCGCCCAGGTCAGGCCGCCGTCCGGGTTCAGGAACGTGCTGAATCCGGTATGGATCCAGATGATGACTTGGGCGACGGCTGCATAGAGCCAGCTGAGCCAGGACAGCTCCACCGAGCTATCTCCCTTGCAATTCGTGGGACCGAACCGGGCGTGGGGGCACCGGGTCTATACCTCCGGGATGGAATGGGTGGCACCGCCCGATACGCCGGGCAGTCAGCCATGTGCCGCGCAATGCTCCGTGTACGGCGATCGCCTCGAGCCCGTAGGCGCTGCACGACGGGTAGAACCGGCAGCGTGGACCGAGCATCGGGCTGATGAACGCCCGGTAGAACCGGATGGGGACGATGAGTGCCCGAGCGGCGAGGCTCGGCATCCCCTGCGGCTGCTCCGTCATCTGTGTCCATCCGTCGCGGACTCGCGCCGCCTCAGCAGACGATCCAATGCGAGGTCGAGCTCGGCGGCAAGGTGCTCGGATCGCGCTGACGCGGCCGGTGGATTGGCGCGTACCACAAGCAGGCTACCTCGCGGCAGCCGGTCGAGACGGTCTCGCATCAGGTGTCGAAGCCGACGCTTGACCTTGTTGCGGACCACGGCGCCCCCTACGGCCCGGCTGACCACGAATCCGACCCGTGGCGCCTCATCCCCGGAAACGCTGAGATGTGCCACCAAAGTGGGACGGCCTGCGCGTTTGCCGCGCTTGATGGCCGCCTGAAATTCCTCCCCGCGCCGCATGCGGGAATGTCGGGACAGCACAGCAATTGCACCTCATGCGCCTATTGCCCGCCGGTGGATGTCACCGACGGGCGGGGCTATCTGGCGCAGGGCGATCAGGCCGACAGCTTCTCGCGGCCCTTGCGGCGACGAGCGGCCAGGATGGCGCGACCGGCCCGGGTGCGCATCCGCAGCCGGAAGCCGTGGGTCTTCGCGCGGCGACGGTTGTTCGGCTGGAAAGTACGCTTGCTCACGGGTGGGCTCCAGGCTTGATGGTGCGCCACGGGGGCGCTTCAACACACATGGCTGGCCTGCCAGGGGAGCGAGGGCACGCGAAATAGCCGTCGCGTGGCAAGCCGACCGTCGTACGTTACGGGTCAACCACCGCCGAGGTCAAACCGGCGCACTTCCCGCCCGCCGTCCCGGCCGGCCGCCCGCGAGGTTATCCACGTATCCACATGCGGGTTTTCCACCGCCCCCGCCGTGTCCACAGTATGTGCACGCGGCTACCACTAGGCTGTGGACAACGTCTTGTACACAGGTGTGCACATGGCTACTGTCGGCCTCTTCGGGGCCACCCCCGGGCTGTGGACATCCTGTGGATCTCCTGTGGATGCCGTGGGGGCGAAGCCCCGGCAGCACGCTGTGGACGGGCGGGGCCGATCGGCACACGGGCAGTGCCCGGTGTGGATAAACGATCGCGGGGGGCCGCGAAAAGAAGGGAAAGGGAGCCGCGCCATGAACGCTGTCGACCTCGCCGCCGTCTGGTCGAGGGCGCTGGGCAACTTCCTCAACGAGAACGTGCCCATCCAGCAGCGCACATGGCTGTCCATGGTCCGGCCGATCGCGCTGGCCGGCGACACGATCGTGCTGGGCGTCCCCAACGACTTCCTCAAGGACCTCATCGAGGGCAAGCTGCGCCCGCTCGTGGCCCACGCGCTGTCACAGGAGCTCGGCAAGGCCATGCGGCTGGCCGTGATGATCGACACGACGGCCCCCGAGCAGCCCGCTCCGGATGTTCATCCACAGCCTGTGGGTCAAGGTTATCCCCAGGGTCCGGAGCAGCAGCCACGTTATGCACAGCCCGCGTCACCCCAGCATTTCCAGGCTTCGGAGCCCCCGCAGTTCTACTCTCCACAGGCGGAGCCGGGCCCGTCGTCCACCGAATATCCACAGCCCGGATTCTCTTTTGAACAGGCCCAGCCGGCTGTGGAGAAAGCGCCGGAGTCGGCGCCGAACCGGTGGGAAGCCAAGAGCAATAAACCGAGCGAACCGGCACGTCTCAACCAAAAGTACACATTTGAGACATTCGTCATCGGGGCCAGCAACCGCTTCGCGCACGCGGCGGCCGTGGCCGTGGCCGAATCCCCCGCGAAGGCGTACAACCCACTCTTCATCTACGGCGACTCGGGGTTGGGCAAGACGCACCTGCTGCATGCCATCGGGCACTACGCGCAGAGTCTGTACGACGGCGCACGGGTGAGATACGTGAGCTCCGAGGAGTTCACCAACGACTTCATCAACAGCATCCGCGACCACAAGGCCGACGGGTTCCGCGGCCGCTACCGCGCGATCGACATCCTGCTCGTGGACGACATCCAGTTCCTGGAGGGCAAGGAGCAGACGCAGGAGGAGTTCTTCCACACCTTCAACACCCTCCACAACGCCAACAAGCAGATCGTCATCTCCAGCGACCGCGCGCCCAAGCAGCTGATCACGCTGGAGGACCGGCTGCGCAACCGGTTCGAGTGGGGGTTGATCACCGACGTCCAGCCGCCCGAGCTGGAGACCCGCATCGCGATCCTGCGCAAGAAGGCCATCCAGGAGGGCCTGGCCGCGCCGCCCGAGGTGCTCGAGTACATCGCCAGCCGCATCTCCACCAACATCCGCGAGCTGGAGGGCGCCCTGATCAGGGTGACGGCGTTCGCCAGCCTCAACAGGCAGGGCGTCGACCTGCAGCTCGCCGAGGTCGTGCTCAAGGACCTGATCACGTCGGAGTCGGGCGCGGAGATCACGATCGCCACGATCATGGCCAAGACGGCCGAGTACTTCGGCATCAGCATCGACGACCTGTGCGGCAGCTCGCGCAGCCGGGCGCTCGTCAACGCCCGGCAGATCGCGATGTACCTCGCGAGGGAGCTGACCGAGCTGTCACTGCCGAAGATCGGCCAGCAGTTCGGCGGACGCGACCACACGACGGTCATGCACGCCGAGCGCAAGATCCGGTCACTCATCGCCGAGCGCAGGTCGATGTACAACCAGGTCAACGAGCTAACAATGCGCATCAAGCAGACAACTCGCGGGTCGTAGCCGTCATGCACAGCCTGTGGATAACACTGTGGACCAGGGGAAACGCGCGTGGACGGCCGATTCGCGCCCCACAATGCCCGGATATTTCGCCCACAAGGCCTGGGGATAAAGGTGGGGACATCCTGCGGACAACCTGGGGACATCCGGTGGATGACTTGTGGATGCCCTGTGCACAGTCGTCAGAGGGCGGCCGGAGAGGGCGTTTACCCCGTGGATAACCTGTTGAAACCCAGTGGATAACCGGTGGATGAACGGCCCATGATCTGGGGACGGCCTGTGGGCAACGGATCGTCATCCCCAGGCGGCGAAGTTCTCCCCAGGCGTCACCCACACGGGCAGTGGATAAAAACAGGCGGTCTGAGCTGCGGAAACACAGGTTTTCCACAGTATCCACAGAACCTAGTGTGATGACCACTTATCTCTCTTACAAAGAACTCAAGACCCATAGAGGGGTTCGCCCGGACCCGAGGCTCGGGAGGGGCGAAACTTGAATCGACAACGAGCTCAGGAGGCTGATGACCGTGATGTTCCGAATCGAGCGAGACGTCCTCGCTGAGGCGGTGGCATGGACGGCACGCAGCCTGCCCGCCCGTCCGTCCGTGCCCGTCCTCGCCGGCATGCGCCTGGAGGTCACCGACGAGCAGCGGCTGAAGCTGTCCGGCTTCGACTACGAGGTCTCCGCCGAGGTGACGCTCGAGCTCCACACCGGCGAGCCCGGAGTCGTCCTCGTCTCGGGCAAGCTGCTCGCCGAGATCACGCGCGCGCTTCCCGCACAGCCTGTGGATGTCGTCGTCGAGGGCGCCAAGGCGGTCGTCACCTGTGGCAGCGCCCGGTTCACCCTCCTGACCATGCCCGTGGAGGACTACCCGTCGCTGCCCGCCATGCCGCCCGCCGCCGGACGGGTCGGCAGCGACGTCTTCGCCTCCGCCGTCGGCCAGGTCGCCGTCGCCGCGGGCCGCGACGACACGCTGCCCATGCTCACCGGCGTACGCATGGAGATCGAGGGCGACGTGGTCACCCTCGCCGCGACCGACCGCTACCGCCTGGCCGTGCGCGAGCTGCGCTGGCAGCCCGGCCAGGCCGACTTCTCGGCCGTCGCCATGATCCCCGGCAAGACGCTCGCCGACACGGCCAAGGCCCTCGGCTCGACCGGAGCCGAGGTGGAGATCGCCCTCAGCTCCGTCGGAGGCACCGGCGAAGGCATGATCGGTTTCTCCAGCGCCGGGCGGCGCACCACCACGCGGCTGCTCGACCCCGAGTTCCCCAAGTACCGCTCGCTGCTCCCCACCGAGTTCTCCGCCCGGGCCGACCTGTCCACAGGCCCGTTCGTCGAGGCCGTCAAGCGCGTCGCCCTGGTCGCCGAGCGCAACACCCCCGTACGGCTGGCGTTCCGCAACGGTGAGGTCGTCCTCGAGGCCGGCAGCGGCGACGAGGCGCAGGCCGTCGAGGTGCTGCCGGTGGACTACGACGGCGAGGAGATGAACATCGCCTTCAACCACCAGTTCCTGCTCGAAGGGCTGGGGGCCATCGACTCCGACGTCGCCCGGCTGCAGATGACGACCTCCACCAAGCCGGCCATCCTCACCGGAGGCAAGCCTGTGGAGGACGGCGGAGCCCCTGACTACCGCTACCTGATCATGCCGATCCGTCTGTCAGGCTGAAAAAGCCATCGGAGATGATGGAACCCTGACAAGGGGGGTAGATCACCTTGCAGCTCTCAAGGGGGTAGATCAGCATGCAGATCGGCATGATCGGGCTCGGCAAGATGGGCGGCAACATGGCCGAGCGGCTGCGCCGCGGCGGCCACGAGGTGGTGGGCTACGACCGCGACCCGGCGCTCAGCGACGTGGGCAGCCTGAAAGAGCTGGTCGAACGGCTGGAGACGCCGCGCGCGGTGTGGGTGATGGTGCCGGCCGGCGAGCCCACCCAGCACACGATTGACGAGCTCGGGCGGTTGCTGGGCGAGGGTGACGTCGTCGTCGACGGCGGAAACTCGCACTACGTGGACGACCAGCGGCACGCCGCCGAGCTGGCCGACAAGGGGATCTCCTTCGTCGACTGCGGGGTGAGCGGCGGCGTCTGGGGCCTGGAGAACGGCTACGCGCTCATGTGCGGCGGCGACAAGGCCACCGTGGACCGTCTGATGCCGATCTTCGAGACGCTCAAGCCCGAGGGCGAGGACGGCTTCGTCCACGCCGGCGACGTCGGCGCCGGGCACTTCGCGAAGATGGTCCACAACGGCATCGAGTACGGCATGATGCAGGCCTTCGCCGAGGGCTGGGAGCTGCTGGAGGCCTCCGACGTCGTCAAGGACGTCAAGGGGTCGTTCAGCAGCTGGCGCACCGGCACGGTGATCCGGTCGTGGCTGCTCGACCTGCTGGTGCGCGCGCTGGACGACGACGAGCACCTGGAGCGGCTGCGCGGCTACGCCCAGGACTCCGGCGAGGGCCGGTGGACCGTCCAGGCGGCCGTGGACCACGCCGTCCCGCTGCCGGTGATCACCGCCGCGCTGTACGCCAGGTTCGCCTCACGCCAGGACGACTCGCCCGCGATGAAGGTGGTCGCGGCGCTGCGCAACCAGTTCGGCGGGCACGCGACGGCCGCGGCCGAGGGCTCCGTGGCCAAGGGCGCCGACTCCCCCGGCGCGGACGTCACCCCGCCGCGCGAGGCCGAGTAGCACCGGGACGGCGCCGCGCGTCCCCCTTCGCGTGTCCACAGCCCCTGCGGACGGGGTTGTGGAGGACGGGAACGCCACCGGCGCGGGCGCGGTTGTGCACAAGCCGGCGGCGGACCCGTCTCGTTTTCCACAGGCGGCCCGCCGGTTGTGCCAGTGACCTGCGTGGCCGACTAACCTTCGTGGGGTGCATGTCGCCCACCTGTCGCTGACCGACTTCCGGTCCTACGCCTCCGTGGAGCTCGGCCTGGAGCCGGGTGTCACGGCGTTCGTGGGGCCCAACGGCCAGGGCAAGACCAACCTGGTCGAGGCCCTCGGCTACGTCGCGACGCAGTCCAGCCACCGGGTGGCGACCGACGCGCCGCTCGTGCGGCAGGGCGCGAGCCGGGCGATCGTGCGCTGCGCCGTCCACAGGGACGACCGGCGGGCCCTGGTCGAGCTTGAGATCAACCCCGGCCGGGCCAACCGCGCGCGGCTCAACCGCTCCCCCGTCTCCCGGCCCCGCGACGTCATCGGCCTGCTGCGCACGGTCCTGTTCGCCCCCGAGGACCTGTCGCTGGCCAAGGGCGACCCGTCGGAGCGGCGGCGCTTCCTCGACGACCTGCTGGTGGCCAGGACGCCGCGGTTCGCCGGCGTGCGGGCCGACTACGACCGGGTGCTCAAACAACGCAGCGCCCTGCTGCGCACCGCCGCGCAGGCCCGTAGAGGCTCCAGGAGCGCCCGTAGGGCCGAGGGTGACTCCGGGTTCGCGGCGGCGGGCGCGGGCGACGTGACGAGCACTCTGGAGGTCTGGGACGCCCATCTGGCGCGGCACGGCGCCGAGCTGTTGCGGGCCCGCCTCGATCTCGTCGAGGCGCTGCGGCCGCTGGTCGCCGGAGCCTACGCCGCCCTGGCCCCCACGAGCGCCCCCGCGAGCCTCGCCTATCGGAGCACGTTGTCCACAGGCGGGGACACGGCTGAGGAAGAAACCCCCGGTGAGACGGGATCTTCCGATGCGCAGACGTTATCCACAGACTTGGGGAAAACCCTTGAAGAACGTCTGCGCGAGCGGCTATTGGAGATGCGCTCGGCCGAGCTCGAACGTGGCGTCACGCTCGTCGGCCCGCACCGCGACGACCTGATCCTCGGCCTCGGCGACCTGCCCGCCCGTGGCTACGCCAGTCACGGTGAGTCGTGGTCGTTCGCCCTGGCGTTGCGCCTCGCGGCCTACGACCTGCTGCGCGCCGACGGCGGCGACCCGGTGCTCATCCTCGACGACGTCTTCGCCGAGCTCGACAGCCAGCGCCGACGCCGCCTCGCCGAGATCGTGGCGCCGGCCGAGCAGGTGCTCATCACCGCCGCCGTGCCCGACGACGTGCCCCCCGAGCTGGCCGGGGCCAGGTTCGACGTCGCAGAGGGGAGAGTGACCCGTGTCCGCTGACGACAACCCCACGGCCCGCGGGGCGGCCATGGCCAGGGAGAAGCTCGCCCAGGCCAAGGCCGACGCCGCCCGGCGCGGGCAGCTCCCCCGCCGCGAGCCGAGACGCAGGGCGGCGGGTCCGCGTCGTGAGGGCGGCGATCCCCAGCTGTTCGGGCGCGCCATCATGGACCTGCTGGCCGACCGGGGCTGGCAGCGGTCGGCGGCCGTGGGCGGCGTGTTCGGCCGGTGGGCCGACATCGTCGGTCCCGACCTGGCCGCCCACACCAAGCCGGAGACGTTCGAGGACGGCGAGGTGATCGTCTCGGCCGACTCCACGGCGTGGGCCACGCAGGTGCGCCTGCTCGCCCGCACCCTCGTCCGCCGCCTCAACGAGGAGCTCGGCGACGGCACGGTGACCCGGGTCAAGGTGCGGGGTCCCCAGCACGGGCCCCGCTCGGGCGGCCTGCGGGTGCGGGGCAGCAAGGGCCCCGGCGACACCTACGGCTGATCCCCGTGCCGTTCCGGGCCCGGGTCGGCTGTCGGCAGCCCTCGTACGAACCCGTCGAGCGCCGCCCAAGCACGCGGAGTGCCACCCGCACGCCCCAGGAGCGACCTGTGCGCCCGCCCACCCGGCAGGCCACAGCCCCTGCCCGCGGACCTCGGTGGCCGCCGGACCTGACCAGCGCCCGCCCGCACGGCGAGACCCGTGCGCCCGCCCGCACGGCGAGGCGCGGTGGTGATCCGCACGGTGAGAAGCGGTGATGGCCCGCACGGCGAGGCGCGGTGATGATTCGCACGGCGAGGCGCGGTGACGGCCCGAGCCGTTCACGGCCTGTGCGGTGGGCGCCGGGCGCGGGCCGTGCCGGGGCGGCTCGCGCCCCACGTACGAGCCCATCCTCACGCGCCGCCGCCCCATGGGCGCCGGGCCGGGCCGGGGACGCCGCGGGCGTCGTGGCGAGGGCGCGATTCCGGACGCGGCGGGATCCCGTTTCGCCGCCTCCCGAGCGGGCCGTTCTGTCGGTCGGGCGGCGTACGCTTCCGACGGCCGCACTGCACGAGGACCGATCAGACAGCCGCAGACGCGATGACCCTCCACCCGCGTGGGGGAAGGCTCGCATGGGGGGAAAACAAGCGACAGGCCATTTCAGGCGCGTTCAATGCCACCACGGCGCCTGAGAGCCGGTAGAATGAAACCGGATTCCGGACACGTCCGCTTGCGTGTCACCCCCGGCGCGCAGCGCGACGCCGACTCCCCTGGGTGACGCACGCAACGGGGCACTCACGACGGTGACGGGCACGGCAGGGGCAGCCGGCACACGCGCTCCCTGCCGCGTGTCCGCGGCAGGAGGATTTGGCACTTGTCCTACGACGCTAGCTCAATCACCGTACTCGAAGGGCTTGAGGCGGTTCGCAAGCGCCCGGGTATGTATATCGGCTCGACCGGTGAGCGCGGTCTGCACCACCTCGTCTACGAGATCGTGGACAACGCGGTCGACGAGGCCCTCGCCGGCCATGCCGACCGCATCGACGTGACGCTGCTCGCCGACAACGGCGTGCGCGTCGTCGACAACGGGCGCGGCATCCCCACGGGCATCCACCCCGTGGAGAAGCGCTCCGCCGTCGAGGTCGTCCTCACCACGCTGCACGCCGGCGGCAAGTTCGACAGCAAGTCCTACGCGGTCTCCGGCGGCCTGCACGGCGTCGGCTCCGCCGTGGTCAACGCGCTGTCGACCGCCATGGACGTGGAGGTCAAGCAGAACGGCCACTACTGGCGTCAGCGCTACGAGCACTCCAAGCCCACCGCGCCGCTCGCCCAGGGCGAGGAGACCGACGAGACGGGCACCTCGATCACGTTCTGGGCCGACCCCGAGATCTTCGAGACCACCACCTGGAACTTCGAGACGCTCTCGCGCCGGTTCCAGGAGATGGCCTTCCTCAACAAGGGCCTGACGATCACGCTGGCCGACGAGCGGCCCGACCACGTCAACGGCGAGCCGGTCAAGGTCGAGTACCACTACGAGGGCGGCCTGTCCGACTTCGTCACCCATCTCAACTCGAAGAAGGAGCCGGCCCACGCGTCGGTCATCGACTTCGAGGAGCACGGTGACGGCATCTCGGTCGAGATCGCCATGCAGTGGAACAACTCCTACACCGAGTCGGTCTACACGTTCGCCAACACGATCAACACGGCCGAGGGCGGCACCCACGAGGAGGGCTTCCGGGCTGCGCTGACCTCGATCGTCAACCGCTACGCGCGCGAGCAGAAGTTCCTCAAGGAGGGCAAGGACGACAACCTCTCCGGTGAGGACGTCCGCGAGGGCCTGACCGCGATCGTGTCGATCAAGCTGGCCGACCCCCAGTTCGAGGGGCAGACCAAGACCAAGCTGGGCAACACCGAGGCCAAGTCGTTCGTGCAGAAGGCCTGCAACGACCATCTGCGCGCCTGGTTCGAGCGCAACCCCGGCGAGGCCAAGGACATCATCAACAAGTCGCTGCAGGCCGCCAGGGCGCGCCTCGCCGCCCGTCAGGCCCGTGACCTGACGCGGCGCAAGTCGCTGCTGGAGTCGGGCAGCGGCCTGCCCGGCAAGCTGGCCGACTGTCAGTGGAACGACCCCGACAAGTGCGAGCTGTTCATCGTCGAGGGCAACTCGGCCGGCGGCTCGGCCAAGGGCGGGCGCGACTCCCGGTTCCAGGCGATCCTGCCCATCCGGGGCAAGATCCTCAACGTCGAGAAGGCCCGCGTCGACAAGGTCCTGCAGAACGTCGAGGTCCAGTCGCTGATCACGGCGCTCGGCACCGGCGTGCACGACGAGTTCGACATCGGCAAGCTGCGCTACAACAAGCTGATCCTCATGGCCGACGCCGACGTCGACGGCCAGCACATCACCACGCTGCTGCTGACGCTGCTGTTCAGGTTCATGCGTCCGCTGATCGAGGGCGGCCACGTCTACCTTTCGCAGCCGCCCCTCTACAAGATCAAGTGGGACCGGAAGGGCGAGGACGCCTCCTACGCCTACTCCGACCGCGAGCGTGACGCGATCATCCAGGAGGGCATCGCCCGCGGCAAGCGTGACCCGCGCGCCCACGACGGTGTCCAGCGGTTCAAGGGTCTCGGCGAGATGAACGCCAACCAGCTGTGGGAGACCACCATGAACCCCGACACCCGCATCCTGCTGCAGGCCACGCTCGACGACGCCGCCCAGGCCGACGAGATGTTCAGCGTGCTGATGGGTGAGGACGTCGAGGCACGCAGGGCCTTCATCATCCGCAATGCGCGAGATGTCCGTTTCCTGGACGTGTAGCGACAGCCGTACATCAGAAAAGGATCTACACACGTGACGGAAGTGAACACTCCGCCTCCACCGTCGCCGGATCGCATCGAACCGGTCGACATCCAGACCGAGATGCAGCGCAGCTACATGGACTACGCGATGTCGGTCATCGTCTCGCGTGCGCTGCCTGATGTGCGTGACGGCCTCAAGCCGGTGCACCGCCGCGTCCTCTACGCGATGTACGACGGCGGCTACCGTCCCGACCGCGGTTACTTCAAGTGCTCGCGCGTCGTCGGTGACGTCATGGGGTCCTACCACCCCCATGGCGACACGTCGATCTACGACACGCTGGTGCGCCTGGCGCAGACCTGGTCGCTGCGCCATCCGCTGGTGGACGGTCAGGGCAACTTCGGCTCCCCCGGCAACGACGCGCCCGCGGCGATGCGCTACACCGAGTGCAAGCTCGCGCCCATCGCCATGGAGATGCTGCGCGACATCGACAAGGACACCGTCGACTTCCAGCCCAACTACGACGGGCGCTCCCAGGAGCCGGTCGTCCTGCCGGCGCGCTTCCCCAACCTGCTGGTCAACGGCTCGGGCGGCATCGCCGTCGGCATGGCCACCAACATCCCGCCGCACAACCTGCGTGAGGTGGCCGAGGCCGTCAAGTGGGCGCTGGAGCACCCGGAGGCGACCGAGGAGGAGCTCCTCGAGGCCGCCATGGCCCGGGTCAAGGGCCCCGACTTCCCCACCCACGCGCTGATCGTGGGCCGCCGGGGCATCGAGGACGCCTACCGCACGGGCCGTGGCTCGATCACGATGCGGGCGGTCGTCGAGGTCGAGGAGGACAACAAGGGCCGCCACGCCCTCGTGGTCACCGAGCTGCCCTACCAGGTCAACCCGGACAACCTCGCGCTCAAGATCGCCGAGCTGGTCAAGCAGGGCAAGATCTCCGGCATCGCCGACGTGCGCGAGGAGTCGTCCTCCCGGGTCGGCCAGCGCCTGGTGATCGTGCTCAAGCGCGACGCCGTCGCCAAGGTCGTGCTGAACAACCTCTACAAGCACACCCAGCTCCAGGACACGTTCGGCGCCAACATGCTGGCCCTGGTCGACGGGGTGCCGCGGACGCTGCGGCTCGACCAGTTCATCTCGCACTACGTGACCCACCAGATCGAGGTCATCGTCCGCCGTACGCGCTACCTGCTGCGCAAGGCGGAGGAGCGCGCCCACATCCTGCGCGCGCTGCTCAAGGCGCTCGACCGGCTCGACGACGTCATCGCCCTCATCCGCGCCTCCGAGTCGGCCGCCGCGGCCCAGCAGGGCCTCATGGGGTTGCTCGACATCGACGAGGTGCAGGCGCAGGCCATCCTCGACATGCAGCTGCGCAAGCTGGCCGCCCTGGAGCGCCAGGCGATCCAGGACGAGTACGACCAGCTCATGGCGCAGATCGCCGACTACCAGGACATCCTGTCCTCGGAGTCCCGGCAGCGGCAGATCGTCGGCGACGAGCTGACCGAGGTGGTCAACCGCTACGGCGAGGACCGCCGTACCGAGATCACCGCCTACGACGGCGACATGTCGATCGAGGACCTCATCGCTGAAGAGGACGTCGTCGTCACCATCACGCGCGGCGGCTACGCCAAGCGCACCCGCACCGACCACTACCGGGCGCAGAAGCGCGGCGGCAAGGGCGTGCGCGGGGCGCAGCTGCGCCAGGACGACATCGTCGACCACTTCTTCGTCACCACGACCCACCACTGGCTGCTGTTCTTCACGAACAAGGGCCGCGTCTACCGGGTCAAGGCGTACGAACTGCCCGACTCGGGGCGTGACGCGCGCGGCATGCACCTGGCCAACCTGCTGGCGATGCAGCCCGACGAGACGGTCATGGAGGTCCTCGACCTGCGCGACTACGACGTCGCCCCCTACCTGGTGCTCGCCACCCGCAGCGGTCTGGTCAAGAAGACCCGCCTGTCGGAGTACGACTCCCCCAGGTCCGGCGGTCTCATCGCGATCAACCTGCGTGACGACGACGAGGTCATCGGGGCCCGGCTCGTCTCCGAGGAGGACGATCTGCTGCTCGTCTCCAAGGGGGCGCAGGCGATCCGGTTCACCGCCTCGGACGAGGCGCTGCGCCCGATGGGCCGCGCGACCAGCGGCGTCATCGGAATGCGGTTCTTGGACGGCGACGAACTTCTCGCCATGAATAGGATCGCAGACGGACAAGATGTGCTTATCGCCACGAAGGCTGGGTACGCCAAGCGGACCCCAGTTGAGCAGTATCCGGTTCAAGGTCGGGGCGGTAAGGGCGTGCTGACTGCGAAAATCGTGAGTTCCCGTGGCAAGCTGGTCGGAGCCGTCATGGTCAACCCAGAGGATGAGGTCTTCGCGATCACATCCGCCGGTGGGGTGATCCGGACGAGTGCCGGCGAGATCAAGCAGTCCGGCCGCCAGACCATGGGAGTGCGATTGATGAATCTCGCCGATGGCGACAGTGTGGTGGCCCTCGCCCGCAACGCCGAGTCTATGGAGACTGCGGTGGACACCGAGGAAGACGGGGGAGGAGAGTAAGTCATGAGCGCCCAGGGCGGCAGCGCCAGCGCCAGGACCAAGGCGGCTCGGGAAAACGGGAAGCAGCAGCCTAAGAAGTCCAGCGAAACGGAGATCTTCGACAAGCCCGACGAGGACAACGCCACGGCCGTGCACCCCGTGCCGGCCGCTCCGGCGCCTCCCTCGCAGGGCCCGTCGAGGGAGGAAGCCAAGGACGGCAAGGACGGCGGCCGCATCCGCCCCTCCCTGACCTCCGAGGCTCCCCCGAAGATCGAGCTGCCGAAGAAGAAGAGCTCCAACTCGTCGGGGGCCCGACTCCCCCGCAAGGCCCATCTGGTCCTGCGCCGCATCGAGCCGTGGTCGGCCATGAAGTTCAGCTTCGTGGTGTCACTGGTCTGCTTCGTGGTGCTGTTCGTGGCAGTGGCCGTCCTGTACGGCGTGCTGTCCGCTCTGGGCGTGTTCGACTCGCTCGTGGACCTGGTCAACCAGCTCGGCAAGGGCGAGCAGGGGCAGCAGGCGCTGCCCCTCGACATCGCCTCCTGGTTCGAGCCGGTCCGCATCCTGGGCTACACGGCGCTCATCGGCGCCGTGAACGTGGTGCTCATCACGGCCCTCGCCACGCTGGGGGCCGTCATCTACAACGTCGCCTCCGACCTCGTGGGCGGCGTCGAGGTGACCTTCAGCGAGGCCGAGTAGCGGCCGGATTCGCGAGCTTGCGCCGCATTCCCTCGGAGTGCGGCGCAAGCACGGTCCGGAAGGCTGTAAGCTTTTCCTCGTCCGAGCAACCGGTTCGCGCCCCTGAGCGGGATGCGATACGTTCGGTGTGCGCGGGGCTATAGCTCAGTCGGTTAGAGCGCTTCCCTGATAAGGAAGAGGTCCCAGGTTCAAGTCCTGGTAGCCCCACCCAGCTCAGAGGCCATTTCCCATCGCGGGAAGTGGCCTTTTTGATCTTCTGGGTGACCAAGTGAGTGACTATGCCTCTCAGTCCTCGCCGGGAAAGACGCGAGCATGCGGCCTGTGGCCGGTCTCGCGCGAGCCACGCGCAAGGAGACAAACCACCGTGGCCTTACAGTGACGGCATGTCCGACAGCACACAGACCGACGGGCGGTATGCCGAGCTGCGCCGACTAGGAGAAGAAGAGCGCTACATGGCCGGCGAACTCCAGCAGACTCGCGCTCAGATCGCCCGCCTCATTCAGCAGCTGTTACCGCCGCATGCTCGCACCGAGAAGATTGACGAAGTTGTGCAGGCCAGCGGTTACAGCCGGTTTCTGATTGACGCTCTCCGCTACAAGGATCATCCATGGCGTGCCGGCAAACTAAAGCAAGAGTGAGCCTCCGGTGGGGACTCAGCTCCGGGATGATCGCGGAATCGGAGTGACGGCGAGTGGTCGAGTGGCTGGCGTAAGCCCTGGCACGGGAGGAAGTAAGAGGCGATCACGGGGTTCTGGCCGGGGACGTTGACGGCAACGAAGACAGCAACTCTGCCGAACGAGCACGCATGAATTCAGTCCGCCACACCAGGGGTTTCGTGGCGGGAGTCGTACGACGCGGTGAACGATCGTGCTGATAAGGCAGAGGTCCCAGGTTCGAGTCTGGGAGCCCCACCAGCGGACGGCCCACGAGCTTATCGATCGCGTCCTCCTGGCTCGCGCCGTCAATGTGGGTGTAGATCTCCATCGTGACCCGATGTGACGCGGCGGCAGGACGTCCTACGTACGCAGCAGGGCTACGACGATCGTCGCGGTGATGCCGATCAGGATCGCGGCGAGCCGTACCTGCCGATAGAGGCGGGCCAATTTGCGCACGTCGCGCCATTGACGTTCATGGGCGCGTCGAGCGCGCAGGTGGGCGATCTGCCGCCGGGAGGTGACCTTGAGCCTGTTGTGGTCGATGCCGTGCCGGGTCATGGTTTCGAGTCTGCCCTGTCGGCGGGATGTGGCCATCCTCTCGAAGCCCTGAGACTGACTTCTGTCGATGTCGCGGTCGTGCCTGTCAGGGTGGTCAACGACGGGGTGGCGGGGAAGCGCGGGCAGGATGGCTGTCACGCTGATCTGTGCCGCAGCAGGTCCAGAGGTCATGTGCCTGGTGGACAACGGCCGTGTGACGGCTGCCTTCTAGACTGCGGAAATGATCGAACTGGGTGCGCGAGAGCGTAGGCAGCCGCCGCCCCCTCGCATCGTGTGGGAGAGCCTGACCGACCCCTGGCGACCTGGCGGACGGCAGTGGCTGGACCTGAACCCCGACGAAGTCAGCCCACGCATTCTGAGGGCGGTGGAGCCGGAGCTCGTGGTCTGGTCGTCACTGTGGCCGGAAAGGCCCGATGACGAGATCCGGTACGACCTCCGGCCGGCCGATGATGGCGGGTGCTCACTGCGCTGGACGCTGCTCACACCTGCGGAAGCTCCGGAACAGGCCGTGATCGGTCGTCTGCGTCACCGGCTCAACTTCCTGATCAACGCTCAGCTCCGGTTCTCCTTCGGGCAGTGAGGGGTTCCGGCGGACGCGTACTGCAGCGAGTACTGCAACGGTGATCTAGGCACGGCCATACAGCTCGCGGATGTAGCGGTTGGTGCGGGGCAATCTGCGTGCCGACTCCTCCTCGTCGTCCGAATCCCACTCCTCATCAGTGGGATCGGGCAAGGCGTGGAGCTCATGACCGCGGGCCTCAAGGGCAGCGTCAAGGGCGCCCCGGTCCCTGCCTGTCGCTTGCTCCCACGCCATGCCTGCCACGTAGCCGAACGCCTCGAACTCCGGCAGGTCCTCGTCCGTGCGCGGGGCGCGGTCTCGTTGTATGAGGTTGAAGCGGCGGATCTCTGGAACGTCCATGAGGGTGTCGGGGTCGCTCGTGACCCGTTCGAAGGTCTCCCGGCCCAGGCTGATGACCCACGAGTAGAAGTACCAGACGCTGTCCATACCGCCCACCAGGTGTAAGGCGGACGCAGCGCCCCCCATCAGATGTGTGTCCACCCTGCGTCGGGCGACCTCCATCCATGAGGCGTAATCGATGATGTCCTCCGCTGGACGGGTCACCAATCGCTCATGGAGCCATTGCGCGCGTGCCACCTTCCCGGTGGTTTCACGTGCGGACTCCTCGATCAGGTGCCAGAACTCGTCGATGTCCATGACGGCCGATCTTGGCATGGACCGACGACAATGCCGGCTCTTCGCCCGGTTGAGGGTGCCGTGACGGCCCGTTCGTGCGTGTGGATCTCCCGCTCGACAGTGGCGGTGCGGTTGTGACGTGTCGTCAGGTCAGGTGGCTTCGCAGAGCCTCCTGAGCTCCGCGGCGTCGGTGTTGATATCCGCGAGCACCTGTTCGGGGTCGGCGTTGACCATGCCGGACAAGCGGAAGCTCAGTTCCTGGAACTCGCGGGCCAGTCGGCTGATCTTCGCCCCCACCACTCCTTGCGCGTCGAGGACAGCGCCCATCAGGTCCTGGTACGTCTGCTGAGCCGCGGCTGCCTGGCTGCTGCGGACGGTCCCGGCGTTCCGGTGGTACGCGGTCAGCGCCGCCGCCGCCTCGTCGCAGCCGCCGGGACGGATCGCCGGCAGCGGCGCGGGGGAAACCGGAACCGGTCGCGTGGAACTTGGCGGCGGTGGCTCGGGCGTGCTGGACTCGGGCGATGGAGTGGGGTCGGCGGTGCGGACGGGGTGCTGCCCGGGTCCGGTGACGAGGACTGCGGGGCCGGGGTGGGGAGTGTCGTGTTGGAGTGGGGCGGGACAGGCGGCCTCAGGTAGGCGATCAGCGCGATCAGGGCGGCGATCGCCCCCGCAAGAGCGCTCACGGCCGGCCAGTTCGGGCGTGAGCCTGCTCCCCCGGCAGCCGCCGGCGGCCGCGTTGATCCGTTCTTCGTCATGCCCTCATCGTGGCTGAGCCGCCGAGCTCGGTCCAGAATGCCGCAAGAGGACGCCGACGGTCACAGCGATCAGGGACGACAGGCTCGCCGTCCGTCAGGAGGTCGCCGTTCGGAGCGACCCTAACCGGGAAGAGTGGCGGCTTCGGCGTCGGCCGCCGAAGCCTCGTCGACGCGGCCGAGCCGCCGCAGGCAGGCGCTCAAGGCGAGCAGGGCGTCACGCAGGTCCCGTTCGGCTCGACGGACCTCCTTCCGCGTGGCCTTCAGCTCCTTGCTTCGCCGCTCCAGCAGGTAGGCCTCGGAGAAGCGGTGATCGTCGTCCCAGTCGTCCTCCGCCTCCAGCCGCCGGTGCCCCTCCTGACGAGCACGCGCTCTGAGGCGGTAGAGCTGTACCGCTTCCTCGACGGCGGTCAGCGCCGCTTCCGGCGCACCCAGGTCGAGCAGGCGGACGCCGAGGCTGCGCCAGCCCTCTGCCTGGGAGGTCTCGCGCTTGCGGCGCCGCATCTTCTCGATCCCCTCGACGATGCACGCGTGCGCCTGTTCGGGCTGCCCGCTGCGGACGAGCCGTTCGCTGCGCAGGTCCAGCGCGTCGAGGAACTGGAACGTGCAGTCGTCCTGTTGCCACCAGGCCGCCGTGATCTCGGCGCTCACCTCGGCGGCCTCGGCGGCACGGCCGGTCCTGTCCAGGCCGTCCGCGTAGGCCGTCAACGCGTGGATGAGCTCGACGCCGGCCGATGCGGCCCGGGCGTGCTGGAGCCGTTCGCGGATCTCGGTCACCGCCTCGGCCGCGGACTCCACCGCCTCGCGGTCACGGCCGAGCCTGGTCAGGAACTTCGTCCGCCAGTAGCGGGCCCGCGGGGCTTCTTCCCGCGCGGATCGGTCGGTCTCCGACAGCCGCAGGAGCTCCTCGACGACCTCGAGTGCTTCCTCGTACCGCTTGCAGTCCAGGAGGTTGTCGCGTAACGCGACCAGGGCACGGACGACCCGGTCGGTGAACAGGCCCGGTCGGCCGGCGGACAGTGTGCGACAGACCGCCAGTTCTTCCCGGCGAGCCAGACAGGCGAGGTCGTCCCATCCCAGCTCTGTCAGCAGCTGGGCGAGCCGGTCCAGCGACTCGGGCAAGGCGGTCGGCGTGGGCCACGCGTCGGGGGACCGCCCACGCATCCGCCTGACCTGATCGAGCTCGTCCCTCGCCCACCGTACGGTCTTGTCCGGCCGGACCACGCCCCCGTAGCGGCTTGGCTCGACTCGACGTTCGAGCATCGCAGGTTGAAGCACATCGGCATTCGGCTCGTTCATCGCCCGTGTATACCACCATCATGACCTGGCGTTCGTCGAGGCCGGACGTGGCCGGCTCGACGGGGTGGCCAGGTCGGTGACGCCGCCGGTGAGGCTGGTGGCCGCCAGCGCGGTGGCGAACAGGATGAGCTGGTTGAGCATCTTGAGGAACAGCAGCATCGCCACCGCTCCCGTGACGACCTGGTAGGCGGGGTTGGCGGCGGTGAGGTTGAGCACGGCCTGACCCAGGGTCTTGAGGATCTCCAGGCCGGTCGTGATGACGAGCGCCGGGCCGATCACCCGGCGCAGCGGCAGGTGCAGCCGCGGTGGCGCGGTCAGCAGCGCCATGGCCAGCAGGGTGTTGACGGCGATGCCGAGCACGAACGCCGCGGCTGACAGCACCCACCGGGCGGGGGTGGCGTCCACGCCCACGGTGTGCACCGCGAGCCAGGTCAGGGCCGACTCGGCGGCGAAGACGACGGTGAGCGACAGGGAGAGCAGCAGCCCGAGCCCGGCCACCACGCCCAGGTCGATGAGCTGGCGCAGGAAGAAGTTGCCCGGGTACTCCTCGAGCCGCCAGATCGCCCTGGTCGCCGAGCGCAGGGTGTCCATCCAGAACAGGCCCGTCAGCGGCAGAGCCACGCAGGCCACCAGCCCGGCCGTCCCGCCGGCGTCGCGAAGCGCCTGGACGTCCAGGCGCGGGAAGGTGTCGCTCAGGTAGCGCTGCACCTCGGCCAGCGCCGGCGGGTAGTCGAGGATGCGGCTGAGGATCGCGAACCCCAGCAGGGCCAGGGCGAAGGTGGCGAAGAAGGAGTAGTAGGTGAGGGCCGCCGAGAGCCGGCCGGCGTCGGCCTTGTCGTAGCGGACCAGGGCCCGCACCGTGTGGTCCAACCAGCCGTGCCGGCTTCGCGCTCGCCTCCAGCCTGTGGACATCCGGCCGGCCCAGCGCCGGGCGACGCTCATGGCCGGGGCCGGTACGTCGGCGGAACGCGGCCGTGGTCGCACGCCGCGGTCGTTTCGCAGAAGATGGCTCACCGTGCCGTCGGGAGAAAGTTGGCGGGGCGCAACGACACTACCCGAGACGCGGATCCGATCCCTCCACCGGTTTCCCGGCACGAAGCACGAAAGGGCGGGGCCGAGGTCATGGGCGCCGCCGGTCACGGTCGGCGCCAAGGGGCCGATCCCCTTCCCGGCAGCGCCACCGGCGAGCCCGTACCTGCTGGGGAAGGAACCCGCCCGGCGGGACCGACGGCGCGGAGCCAGGTTTCGGCACTCCCCCGTCGAGCATCATGAGGCCGGAACGGGACAGTGACCGGTCCGAACGGCTGGGAGGGGGACGAGATGGCCGACCAGGTCTGGCTGGAGGAGATGCGGCAGGTCCTCGACGAGGTCTACCGTGATCGTGACAGGGCCGCGGTACGCGAGGTCTACTCCTGCGCGTCCGCCCACGTCCACCTGACCGCCGACATGCTGGCGCAGCTCAACGAAGTGCCGGAGGGCGCCTACACCCGGCGCGAGATGGCCGAGGCGATCAACGGCGTCGTCCGCGGCCGGGGCCGGCAGGACACGCTGGGCCTGCTGGAGAGGCCTCCGCCGATCGAGGCGGTGGAGAGCACCGCCGAGGCGGCGCGGGCCGCGTGGGACGACACTCCCCTGGAGGCGCTGAACCCGACGCCGGCCGCGTCCGAGCCGGAGGTGCCCGAGTTCCGCGAACCGGGCCGTCCGCCGCCTGAGGACGAGGAGAGGTGAGCGTTCCCGGGTGAGCGCTGCCGGGTGAGCGCGTACGTGCCCGCCGGCCGGCCGGGTGAGTACGTGCGTATCGGGCGGCCGGCCGGGTGAGTGCGTACGTGCTAGCGCGGCCGTACCACCGCGACCGGGCACGTCACGTGGTGCAGCACGCCGTGACTGACCGACCCCAGCACGGTGGAGGCGAACCCGCCGAGCCCGCGTGCGCCGACCACCACCAGGTCCGCCGTGGCCGCCGCCTTCATCAGCGCGGCGACGGGATGGTCGCACACCTGGTCGTCGGCGATCGACACGTCCGGGGCCCGCTCCCGCCAGGCGAGCACGCGCTGCGCCGCCGCCTGGGACGCCTGCCGGTAGTCCTCGTCGTCCAGCACGCTGTAGGCGGCGGCGTACGGCGCCAGCAGCGGCGCCTGCCAGGCGTACACCACGCGCAGTCGCGCGTCGCGGGCGCGGGCCTGCTCGACGGCGTACTCCACGGCCGCCTTCGCGGGCTCCGACCCGTCGTCGCCGACCACGATCTCCCCGTGGCGGGCCATCTCCCCCTCGCGTACGATCACCACCGGCCCGGCGGCGTGCCCGGCCAGGGCCAGGCTGGTCGAGCCGAGGATCAGCTGGGCGAACCCGCCGAGACCCCGGCTCCCCACGACCAGGCTGTCGGCCGCGGCCGACGCCGCCACCAGGGTGTTGATCACCCGGCCCGTCAGCATCTCGGTGCCCACGTCCACCCCCGGGGCGAGCGTGCGCGCCCTGCCGGCGGCGGCCTCCAACGCCCCGGCGCAGTGCTCCGGCTCCCCCCGTTCGGGCGTCCACTGCTCGCACACGTGCACCAGCCTCAGGCCGAGCCGGCGTCTCCCGGCGTCGGCCGCCGCCCACTCCACGGCAGCGGTCGCCGGCGCGGACCCGTCCACACCCACCACGATCTGACCAGCCATCATGCATTCGCCTCCCACCACGACCACTACCCGAAGGGCACCGGCTCAGTAGCGCATGTCGCCGGGCAGCCGCGTCGGAGCCTTCCCGTGCGCTCACGCGGGACCTTCGGGCCGTTTCGCCGGGACCAGTGGCCCTCACGCCGGGCGGCCGCTGCTCCAAGACTCGTAGAGCGGCCCCGAAGAGCGGCCGCCGGAAGGAGTGGGAGATGAGTGTTGTCCGGAGGACGGCGGTGGCGCTGCTGGGTGCCGCCGGTGCGTCGATGCTGGCCGCGGGCCCGGTCATGGTGGTCCGAGGCCGGAAGGGGCGGGCCGAGATCCAGGCCGAGCTGCGCGCGCAGTCGATCACCTTTCCGGACAAGGGACACGACGCCGACGCGGGCAGGGAGGTGCTGACGGGGCCCGAGGCCCGCCGGTACGCGCAGATGATCGAGGGCAACGTGCGGACGGCGACGGGCGGCCGGACCTACGCCCAGGTCAGCGCCGACCTGATGGCCGCCGGGGGCACGGACGAG
The DNA here is from genome assembly GCF_002850745.1 of Nonomuraea indica. Classification (GTDB taxonomy): domain Bacteria; phylum Actinomycetota; class Actinomycetes; order Streptosporangiales; family Streptosporangiaceae; genus Nonomuraea; species Nonomuraea indica. Next base: position 182,311 of record NZ_KZ559472.1, on the reverse strand, counting down.
AAGCTCGCGGCGCTGCGGCAGACCGCGTTCACCGGTCAGATGCTGCGCGCCTCGCTGCTGAACGCCTACCAGGCGTGGGAGGTCACGACGCTGGTCATCGGCCTTGGAACGCTGCTGACCGGATCGGGCGCGGCGCTGACGGCCACGGCGGCCTGGCTGCTCGCCGACGGGGACGGCCGCCGGGCGTGAGCGAGCGTGGTGGGGGGTGCGGCGGCGGGGGTCAGGTGAGTGCGGGTGAGGCGGGGCGCAGGCGGAAACCTGTGACGATCTCGGGGCTGATGCGGACCACCTGGTCCATCTCCCCCGCCACCCACGGGCGCAGCCTCGCCTTGTAGCGCGCCGCCTCCTCCGGGTCGTCCACCAGCCGGGCCACGCCGGTGACGATCACGCTCCAGCCCAGGCGGCGTTCGGCGTCCAGTTCGTCGGCCTCGAACGCCACCACCGAGCCCGACGGCGCCACCTCCGTGCTCAGCACGGTGCCCGGATTGGACCGGATGACGATCTGACCGTCGGCGACGAGGTAGTTCACCGGCCGGATCGCGGGGAGCGCGTGCCGGGTGAACACGATGCGGCCGATCGGCACCCCGGCCAGCAGGCGCAGCGCCTCCGCCGTTGACAGTTCTTCGAGATCGCGGGACGTCATCTCGACGATCCGCCCATGTAGGTCGAGTTCACTCCAACATGATGGTGGCGGGTGCGGTGCCCGGAACAGGGACCAAAGTCCTTTCCACCGGAGCCGGGGCGGCTCGTCAGCTCCGGCGCAGGCCGGTCGAGCCGAGCCCCGTGCGGGCGAAGAAGTCCTCGATCGCGATGAGATGGTTGGCGATCGTGCCCCGGGCGTAACCGCCTCCCTCCAGGTGGAGACGGTAGGCGCGGGCCGTCCGCGCGGCCGCGGCCATCTCGGCGAGCGGGCGCGGGTCGCCGGCCGCAGTTCCGGCCGTCCAGGCGAGGAAGCGCCGGGTGCGGGACAGGTACGTGACCCGGCTGGACCCGGCCAGCCGGGAGCCGGCCAGCGCGGCGGCGTACGCCGACAGCATCCTGTCGTAGGGCGCCGGGAGCGGAGGCGGCGTGGTCCGTGAGGGCACGAGGCACTCCCTTCGGGTGGCGGAGGCAGGGGCCGGGGTTCCCCGGGATGACGTTAGGGGAGACAGGGGGCGGGGCGGCACCCGCTCAGGTCCCCGGCAGCCGGGACCTTCGACCCTTGCCGCGGGCTCCGCAGCCGCCCACGCGGCTGGGCCGGCGCGCGGCTACGAGATCGTGGACGGCCCGGGTGGCGCCGTCCACCTCTCCGGGTTCGGCGGGCCGCCGGTCCGTCACACCGGGGTGGTCAAGGGCCCGTCCCTCGGCGGATGCTGGTGTCAGGGGAGCAGCGAGGGGGAGTCATGCAGGCCAAGCAGTGGACCGTGCAGATCTACATCAGCGAGGACGACGGCGACGAGCGCACGCAGGCGCGCGCCGTCCTGTACGCCCTGGGCAGCAAGTGGCACGAGAGCGTGGGGGTCGCCCGGCGCAACCCGCACGACCGCCCGGTGCCGGAGATCGGCGACGAGCTGGCGGCCGGTCGGGCGCTGATGGACCTGGCCGACAAGCTGATCGGCGACGCCGTGGACGACGTCGCCCGGCTGGGCGGGCCCGTCGACGAACGGTGACGCGACCTCCTTCCGGCTGGTGACGCGTCAGGAGTCGCGCGGGCTCACCAGCCCGGACTCGTAGGCGATGACCACGAGCTGGGCGCGGTCGCGGGCGTGGAGCTTCGCCATGGCCCGGTTGACGTGGGTTTTCGCGGTCAGCGGGCTGATCACCATGTGAGCGGCGATCTCGTCGTTGGACAGGCCCCGCGCGACCAGGGCGACGGCCTCGCGTTCGCGGTTGGTCAGCTCCTCCAGCACCGCCCGGGTGCCGATGTCGGGCGACTGGGTGACGTACCGGTTGATCAGCTGCCGGGTGATCGACGGGGCGAGCAGGGCGTCGCCGCGCGCGGCGACGCGTACGGCGTGCAGGAAGTCCTCCGGCACGATGTCCTTGACGAGGAACCCGGCGGCGCCGGCGCGCAGCGCGTTGAGCACGTACTCGTCCAGGCCGTAGTTGGTCAGGATGACGACGTGCACCCCTGCCAGGGCTGGGTCGGCGGCGATGCGCCGGGTCGCCTCGATGCCGTCCACGACGGGCATCTGGATGTCGATGAGCGCGATGTCGGGCAGGTGTTCGCGGGCCAGGGCGAGGGCCTCGGCGCCGTTGGAGGCCTGGGCCACCACCTGGATGTCGCTTTCGAGGTCGAGGAGCGCGCGGAATCCGCTGCGGATGAGCGGCTGGTCGTCGGCCAGCAGGACGCGGATCATGACGGGCGCTCCACGGGAAGTTCGGCCTGGACGGTGAAGCCGCCCTCGCCGCGTGGTTCCGCCCGCAGGCGACCGCCGAGCGCGGTGACCCGTTCGCGCATCCCGAGCAGCCCGACGCCGGGCACCAGGGCGGTGTCCGGTCTGGCCTTGCCGTCGTCGTCGACCCGGATGACGACGGCGTCGGGACGGTAGTCGATCCGGACCGACGCGGTGGTGGCGGCGGCGTGCCGGGCGATGTTGGTCAGCGACTCCTGAACGATCCGGTAAGCGGTCCGGTCCACCGCGACCGGCACGTCGTCGCGGTGGCCCCCGATCGTCAGCGTCGCGTCCAGGCCGGTCGTCCGGGCGCGTTCCACCAGCGCCGGGACCTGCTCGACCCCATGCGGCGGGCTCCCGGTGTCGTCGCGCAGCGCCTCCAGCGTCGCGCGCAGCTCCCGGGCCGCCTCACGACCGGCCTCCCGGATCGCCAGCAGAGCCTCCGGCACCTGTTCGCCCCGCCTGCGGGCGACGTGGACGGCGACCTCGGCCTGCACCTTGATGACGGAGATCTGGTGGGTGAGCGAATCGTGCAACTCCCGCGCGATGTGCAGCCGCTCCTCGTCGGCGCGGCGCCGCGCGGTCTCCTCCCGGGTACGTTCGGCCTCGTCGGCCCGGCGCTCGGCCTGCCGCAGCGCTTCCCCGGCCGCCCCGGCGGCGACCAGCCAGGCCACCTGGAGGATGTCCCGGCTGTGCGTGAACGCCTCCCCCAAGAGCCTGTCCTGGGCGGAGGCCAGCAGCACGACCGGAAGAGCGAGGATCATGCCCAGCGAGCCCGCCACCGCGACGATGCGGTGCCCGGCCCGGACCGTGGCGTACACCGCGACCAGGTACGCGACGGCCGGCACGTCCAGGCCGACGGCCTGGTGGCCCAGCACGGACACTCCGGTCACGGCCAGCACCGCGACCGGAGCCAGGCGGTGCGCCGCCAGCGACAGGGCGCCGGCCAGCAGCAGCGCGTAGCCCAGCGGGCCGAGATCCGTGACGGGATGATGCCCGGACAGCCCGGTCACCAGCAGGACCGTCGCCACGCCGACGGCGATCGCCCAGTCCCCGACACCGATCCGTCCCCTTGCCATGCGTGCACCCTAGCCGGACGCTCACGCGGGCGAATCCCGCACACGGACCATCCGCCGCCTACCGCGCCCGCGGTACCGACGGAATTCCTGCGACGCCCGTGGCAGCCGGTTACGGCATCGGCGGCAGCACGAACTGCCTGCGCCCGCACGACGACCGGCGACGGGCCCGGCGGACATGATCGGGCGACGTCCCGCCGCAGCGGAACTCGTCACGCGTCGTAGCAGAAGCTGTCACATGTCGTAGCAGAAGCCGTACCAGAAGCCGTACCAGAAGCCGTAACAGAAGTCGCAGCAGAAGGAGCGTCTCATGTCCGTCCGCCACCTGATCGCCGCCGCCTCGGTCCAGCCGGCCGACGTCGGCGCCTACGCCATGACCTCCGGGCGTCTCTGGTCCGCGGTGGCCGCGCTGGTCGGGATCGCCGGCGTGGTCGTCGGCGGGTGGGCGCTGGCCCGATCCCGTCGTACGGGCACCGGCTCGGGGCGGCGAGGGGCGCTCGTGGCGCTCGCGGTGGGGCTGGCCGCCGCGGTCGGCGGCGGGCTGGTCGTGGCCGCGGCCGAAGGCGGTCCCGGCACCGGTTACGGCATAGTCGGCGGCTACGTGGCCCTGGCGGTGGGGCTGCTCGCCGTGGTCCTCGGCGGCCTGGCCCTGGCCCGCTCGCGCCGCGCCGGCCGACCGCGACGCTAGGGCTTGACCGCCACGCCGCCCATGAGGAGCATCTGCCACTCTTCGAGCTCCTCGCCGAGGGGCTCGTCGGGACGCCAGCGCGGCACGAAGACGACGCCGGGCTCGACCAGGTCCAGGCCGCCGAACAGGGCCTCGATCTCGGCGGCGGTGCGGAAACGGCCGGAGCCGATGCCCGCGATGAGGATGCGCTCGGCCTCGGCGCTGTTCGGGCCCGACCGGGCGAAGTGGGTGACGAACACGCGGCTTCCTGACGGCACGCGTGCCATGTAGGAGGCGACCAGGCCCGCCGGGTCCTCCTCGTCGTCCAGGTGGTGCAACACCCCGCACATGATGACGCCGACGGGACGCGACAGGTCGAGGAGCGCGGTGACCTCGTCGCGGGCGAGGACCTCGTCCGGGTCGCGCATGTCGGCCTGGACGACCGCGGTCCGGTCGTTCTCGGCCAGCAGGGCGCGGCCGTGCGCCAGCACGATCGGGTCGTTGTCGACGTACACCACCCTGGCGTCGCGGTTGACCTCCTGCGCGACCTGGTGGACGTTGCGCTGGGTGGGCAGGCCGGAGCCGAGGTCGAGGAACTGGTCGATGCCCGCCTCGGCGGCGAGGTGACGCACCGCCCGGGCCAGGACGTACCTGTTCTCCAGCGTCGCCCACCGGGACTGCGCGCTGAGCGCGAGGATCTGGTCGCCCACCGCCCGGTCGGCGGCGAAGTTGTCCTTGCCGCCGAGCAGGTAGTCGTAGACCCGGGCGACGCTGGGCACGTTCGGGTTCACCGCGGGGCTCAGGGGGTCGCGCATGACAGCCTCCTCGACACGTCGGTGATCACTCTAGGCGACGTCGGTGGTCACGCGTTGCCCAGGACGCGCGTGACCCGGATCTCCAGGACCACCCGCGAGGGGTTCGGCCGGGGCTCGCGGTAGCGTCCGGCGTAGCGGCGCTCGGCGTCGGCGACCTGGTCGGCCCCCGCGCGCAGCACGGCCCGGCCCTCCAGCGTCGACCATCTGCGCCCGTCCACCTGGCAGAGCGCCACCTCCGCCCCTTCGGGCCCCGCCGCCGCGACGAGCCGGGCCTTCTTCGACGTGCCGGAGGTGATCACGCGGGCGATGCCGGCGGCCAGGTCCAGCGTGGCGCCGACCGGCACCACGTGCGGGGGGCCGTCGGGCCGGGCGGTGGCCAGCGTGCACAGGTGCCGCTCCCGCCAGAACTCGGCAAAACCGTCACCGCGATCGACGAGATTCACATGCCTCCTCGGGGACTCGCGCGGCAATATCGTATGCTCCGGCACACACTCGCGCGGGAAGCGGCTCCTACCTGGTCACCCCGGCCGGAGGGCCTGGAGTCCGGCCCGCTCCCGAGGCGGCCGAACCGCGTGCCTGGGGCCGGGTCACGGACACCTCCCTGCTGCGGCACGTCATGCCACCTGCTTGACGATCTCGCCGATCAGCTCGCGCTGGTTGGTGATGATCTTTCCGGCGAGCTCGGCGGTGGGGCCGTGCATGCCCTTGCCCTGGACCGCCTCGGCCATCTGCACGCCGCTGTCGAGGTGCTTGGCCAGCAGGGTCAGCCACATGCGGTCGAACGGCGCTCCCGAACGCCGCCTCAGCTCCGCGATCTGCGTCTTGCCGAGCATCCCCGGCATGTCGTGCCCCGCCGCGTGCTCCGGCGGCGGGCTCACGTTCCAGGACGTCAGCCACGACGTCATCAGCGTGATGTCGGCCCGCTCGTCCTCGATGAGCTCCTCGCTGAGCCGCCGGACGTAGGCGTTGGACGTGCGGCCGTCGGACAGCTCGGCCAGCTCGATGGTCTGCCGGTGGTGCGGGATCATCTGCAGGGAGAACTGGACGTCCTCCTCCAGGTAGCCGACCGTCCCTCCCGCACCCACGGCCGTGGTCGTCCGCGCGGCGGGCGAGGACTCGCCGGACGCCGTGGCGCAGCCCGCGGCCAGCGGCAGGCACAGCGCGGCGCCGGCCACCGCCACGCTCACCCTTCTCGATCGCCAGGAGACTCCCAGCATGTCGGCCCCTTCCACCCGAGGGCCGGCCTCTCGCAGGACCGGCCGCTTCCTGGGAGATACGCGGCGTCCCGCCGTGCGGTTCGGCCGCCAGGGGAACGCCCGCGTGACGGCGCCGGCGGAAAGCCCGCGTGACGGCGCCCGTCCAGCCTCGGTCGCCGGTGGGCGACAGCGCAACCCGCCCGGCTACCGGCTGAGCGGTGACGACGTCGGCAGCGGGATGACGGGGAACGGGTTGTCGGGCAGCAGGATGACGCGACGGGGCCGGTCGGCCTGGCCGGCGGCGTCGAGGTGGAGCAGCGCGGCACCGATGCCGGCGGCGCCGACCATGTAGCCGGTGTCGGCGCTGACCTCCTCGGGCCGCAGCCGCCGGTAGGCCTGGTACCAGCGGTAGCCCCGCCCGTCGTGGCCGCTGGCCCGGCCGGTCAGGTGCCCGGCCAGCACCCGGGCGAAGTCGAGGTGGCTCTCACGGCCGGTGGCCGCCCACAGGCCGACGAACAGCTCGATCAGGCCGGCGGTGCCGCAGCACTGGCAGGCGGTGTTCCAGAAGCCCTCGCTGTTGCGGTGCGGCACGCCCGCCCGGACGATGCCGCGGGCCAGCCGTTCGACCCAGTCGCGGTCGCCCGGATCGCCGGCCACCTGGTGCAGTTCGTAGAACATCCGGGCGACCCCGGCCGAACCGGAGCAGAAGCCCAGGTAGTGCAGGGTGCGCGCCTGCGGCACGTGGTGCGGGACGACGGCGCACCCGCCGGCGACGGTGCTGACCTCGCGTACGAAGTCGGCGCCGCTGCGCGCGGCCCGCAGGAAGAGCGGCTCGCCGGTGAGACCGTACAGGCGGGCGAGCAGGAACGCCGTGCCGGCCGTACCGGCCAGGAAGCCCGGCGTGACCGCGTCGACGGGCAGGTCGGCGCAGTCGCCGAAACGATGGCCGGGCACGGGCAGCCGCGCGATGCGCAGGCCCGCCTCCACGGCGGTCTCCTCGTAGGCGGGCACGCCCAGGTGGGCGGCGGCGCGCAGCAGGCCGAGCACGATGCCGCCGTCGCCGCGCTGCGCCGGGTCGGGCGACCAGCCGATGCCGCCGTCGGCCGCCCGCCCGCGTGCGACGATCGCGTCCGCGATCGCCCGTGCCTCGACCTCGAACGACTCGTCGCCGAGCGCCCAGCCGGCCTCCATCAGTGCGATCATGACGCCGGTCAGGCCGTGGTAGAGGGAGAGGTCGTGCTGCTCCCGCCAGGTCGCGGCCAGCCGGCGCGCGCCCGCCCGCGCGTCGTCGAGGTACGCCTCGTGGCCGGTCGCGGTGGCCAGCTCCAGGAAGAACAGCACGATCCCGGCGGCCCCCGAGTACAGCGACCAGGGCTCCGCGGTGACGGCGGACCTGCCGCGCGTATCCGGGTTGGCCTGCCACCACCGGCCCCGCTCGTCGTCGACCGCGGCGGACCTGATCCACCGGCCGGCCAGGATCGCCGCCGACAGCGGTGACTCGGCGCCCGCGCCTCGCGGGCGGTTCTCGTCCCGACTCATGACCTGATTGTCCCACATATTTGGTAGGGAAATAAGGTTATGGCGCGTGTCGAACGCGGCCTCACTCGAGCGTATCCGGCAGGGGACAGGCGGCGGGGCGCCTTTCCGCAGGCCCGCCACCACGGCGAGGCGCAAGGCCGCGCGCCGGCCCCCGGAGGCGACCCCGGCGGCACCGGACGGCTGGTCGGGTGAAACGGCGGGTCGGGTGAACGGGTCCTGCGGGACGGCGGGTCGGGTGGGACGGTGGGTCAGGTGAAGCGGCGGAATGTGATCGGCGCGTTGCCGGACACCTGGCCCTGTGTCACGGTGGCACCCGGACGCGGCGCGTGGATCATCTGCCCATCGCCCACGTAGATGCCGACGTGGGTGGCCGGCTGGCCGAAGAAGACGATGTCGCCCGGCTGCGGGTCCGTGACGGGCTGGCCGCTCTTCTGGTAGCCCGCCGCCGTCGTGTCGCCGATCTCGATGCCCGCCTGGTTCAGGGCGTAGTAGACCAGGCCGCTGCAGTCGAAGGCCGACGGCCCGTTGGCGCCCCAGATGTACGGCTTGCCGATGTGCTTGCGGGCGGCCGCGATGATGTCGGCGCCCGTGCCGTTGCCCTGTACGTACGGGATGGCCTGCGCGCCGCCGTCGCCACCGGGACCGCCGGCGGGTGCGGAGCCCGAGTAGCCGCTGAAACCGGCCGGCGCGGCGGTGACGCCGGTGCGGCCGCCGCCGCCGTTCGTGCTCGCCAGCGTGGTCTTCGACCAGTCGGGGATGGGCGTCGGCTGCCAGTCGCGGCCGGCCTGCGGTGGCGTCAGGGTCACGAAGGTCTTGCGCCTGCCGTCGAGCTGGGACCTGATCGTCGTCCTGGCGTTGCCGACCATCGTGTTCGCGGACTTGAGATAGGTCTTGGCGGCGGAGACAGCCTGGCGCACCAGCGGCGCCATGGCGTCGTCGAACTGTTTCTGCGTCGCCTTGGGGTTGTTCAGGCGGAAGGCGTTGGCCTGGCTGATGACGTCGTTGCACAGGCCGCGCACCTCGGACTCGGCCGTCTCCAGCGCCGTGGCCGCCGCCTCGAGAGCGGTGGCGGAGTTGGTCAGCGCGTCATGCAGCCCGTCACCGGCCGTGTGGTAGCCCTCCATGTGCCCCACGAAGTCGTCGGCGGAGCCGCCCTCCCAGGCGGCGTCGATGGCCTTGACGGCTTTGCGCAGGGTGCCGGTGTACTCGCCGACGCTCTTCGCCGTGCCCCGCCACCGTTTCGCGATGCCGCGGATGGCGCCCGGATCGCCGTTGACGCTTTTCAGGATGCCGGCCAGCTCGCCGCCGCCGGGTAACGTCGCGAGGTCCTCACTCACACCCATCAGACGTCCGCTGTGTCCGCTCTGCGGACGTACGTCCACACCTTGTCCAGGGCGGACCCGACGCTGGAGAGCTTGCTCTGCGCCGCCCCCATCTCGTCGCCCGCCTCGGTCTCCAGCTCGTTGACGAGTCCCGCCAGCGCGGAGGAGTCGTCGAGATCGCCGAAGATCGAGGAAGCCGTGGTGCCGGCCGGGTAGCCGGTCCCGAGTTCCCTGAAGTGCTTCGACAGCCTGTTGGCGGCGGCCTCGCCGTCTTCTAGCGCTCGGTACTGGAGAGAAAGCCCTGCCATCACACCCGTCCACCGAAGTCGTCGTGGCGCCCGCGTGAAGATCCGCGCGGGCACGCAAGCGTCACCATACTCGAAAGCCGCGCGCCCGTGCCGGTGTGATCGAAAGGCTGTGGATCTCCTGGCGGTCGCCTCCCGGGCGACGCCGTCAGGAGCGGCGCCCCCTCGCGTGGGCCGGTCGCGGGCCCTCGCGGAACGTCATGACGCCGAACGTCACCGCCGTCGCGGCCGCGACGAGGGCCCCGAGGACGAGTATTACCTTGATCATGGTGCACTTCCCACTGCATCACGGACAGTGACGAGTTGTCACTGAATGCAGTGTCCCCTGGGTGCGCCGCCCGAAAACGTGCCGATCAGCGCACCGCCGACTGGATCAGCCCCATCCGGACCTCAGCGGACAGCTTGGCCCGTCTGGCGGCGAGGTCCTCGTCCAGCTCCCGCAGCACCTCGCCCACCCGGGCGGCGCCCGCGAAGACGGCCTGCGGGTCGGTCGCCGAGGTGACGGCGGCGACGGCCTCGGTGTAAGCGCGGCTCAGCGTCTCCAGTGCCTCCTCCAGCCGGTCCGTACGACCTGACCGGAGCGTCCTGGGCGACGTGTCGGAGGGATCGGCGGCAACCATGTACGTGGTCCCCTTCAGTGGCGATCGGGGCGGCATCCCACCCTCTACCCATCGCCGCCGCCTTTGATCCTCCGCCGCCGGCCGTCAGCCCGAGGCCGATCTCCCGTCTTCCGGCCCGGAGCCCAGGGCCGCCGGCCGGCCTTCCCGCTGCCGCCGGTACTCGCTCGGGCTCACCCCCTGGACTCGTTTGAAGGCCGAGCTGAAACCGAACGCGTCGGCGTAGCCCATCCGGCGCGCCACCGTCGCCACCGTCTCCGCCGAGTCCGCCAGCATGTCGGCGGCCAGCGCCATCCGCCACTCCGTCAGGTAGGCGAGCGGCGGCTCGCCCACCAGCTCGGCGAACCGCTTGGCCAGCGTGGTGCGTGACACCCCCGCCTCGGCGGCCAGCGAGGCGAGCGTCCACGGCCGGTCGGGGGCCCGGTGCATGGCCCGCAGCACCGGGCCGACCACGTCGTCGCCCAGCGCGTGGTACCACCCCGGACGCACCGCCTCCGGCCGGTCGAACCAGTCGCGCAGCGTGCACACCAGCAGCCAGTCGAGCAGCCGGTCCAGCACGACCTGCCGGCCCGGCCGCGCCCCGATGAGCTGGGACTCCAGGTAGTCGTTCATGGACGCGCAGTCGTGCTCGTCCGGCACGAGGAGCAGCGGCGGCAGCACGCCGAGCAGCCGCCGCGGCACCTGTCCACGCATGTGGTAGGCCCCGGCCAGCAGCACGGTGGGTCCCACCAGGTCCGTGCCGTGGCCGCCAGGTCCGCCGCCGTCGCCTGGCGTCCGGCCGGCGCGGACCTCCCGCACCGGCGAGCCCGCCCCGGGCGGCTCGGTGGCGAAGACGAACGGCTCGGGCCCGCGCACGATCGCCGCCTCACCCGTACGCAGCCGCCGGGGCTCCCCGCCCGCCTCCCCGGCGATCCAGCCCTCGCCGCGCAGCAGCACGAGCAGCGTCAGCGACGCCTCGTCGGCGAACCGCAGAGCCCACGGCGGCGTCAGCACCGACCGGCCGAAGATCGCGCCGTCGGCCCGCACACCACGCAACAGATCGTCGAACGGGTCCATGCCCCCACGATAGGCGCGCCGCCTCCCGGCCCATCGAAAGCCGCCGACCCCAGGACGCCGGGGCGGTCCCTCCGGTCGGCCGGTCTCCGGTCGGTCGGTCTCCGGTCGGTCGGTCTCCGGTCGGCCGGTCGCCGGACGGTCGGTCTCCGGACGGTTCCTGGGCGGCCGGTGCCCGGACGATCGGACATGGAGCGCGAACGGACGGCCATGGCCGCGCGGCCGGGCCGCCGGTTGACTCGAAGCCATGACGACACATGCGAACGAGATCCTGGTCCTCGCGGCGACGGGCAAGACGGGCCGCCGGCTGGTGCGGCGGCTGCGCGCGGCGGGTGAGACGGTGCGGGCCGCCTCCCGTACGGGCGAGGCGCGCTTCGACTGGACCCGGCCGGACAGCTGGCAGGCGGCCGTGACGGGCGCCTCGGCGGTGTACCTCGTGGCACCGGACGACCCCGCGCCGGTGAACGACTTCGTCAAGCAGGCGGTGGAGGCGGGCGTGGGCCGGTTCGCGGTCCTGTCCGGGCGTGGCATCGAGCACGTCCGCGGCGGTTTCGGCGAGGGCATGGTGGCCGCCGAGGAGGCCGTGCGCGGCTCGGGAGCGGAGTGGACGATCCTCCGGGCCAACAACTTCAACCAGAACTTCGACGAGGACCTGTGGCACCAGCCGCTGATGTCGGGCCGGCTGGCGCTGCCCATCGGCGACGTGCCGGAGGCTTTCGTCGACGTCGAGGACGTGGCCGAGGTGGCGGCGGCCGTCCTCACCGGCGACGGGCACGCCGGGCAGGTGTACGAGCTGTCCGGCCCGCGCGGGCTGACCTTCGCCGAGGCCGTGGAGACGATCGCCCGGGCGGCGGGCCGCGCCGTCCGGTACGAGGAGCTGACGCCCGAGGCGTACCGGGCCGAGCTGCTCGCCGCCGGGTACCCGGAGGTCGCGGCCGACGCGCTCAACGTCCTGTTCGCCCTGCACCGTGCCGGCCACACCGCCGAACCGGTCGACGGCGTCCGCCGGGTGCTCGGCCGGGACCCGCTGGCCTTCGAGACCTACGCGGCCCGCGCCGCCGAAGCGGGCGCCTGGTCCTGACACCACCGGCACCCGGCCAGGGCGCCGCCGCCCGCCCACGACACCGGTCGGCCCGCGACACCGGTCGGCCCGCGACACCGGTCGGCCCGCGACGCCGGTCGGCGGCGCTCCCCGTACGGCGGCGCTCCCGTACGGCGAGCGCCGCAAGGTGTTCACCCGCCCACGCGGGGTACCGACCGCCTCATGAGCACACCCGACGAGAACACGCCCGGGCCCGGCGAGGACCGGGACGAGCCGAAGACCGCCGGCCAGGCCGCCATGGAAGAGGCACTGTCGCGGTCCGGCCGGACGGTGGAGGACCTGACCCGCCCCGACGAGGAGTGACACGAGCCGGGCATCCGTGGCGCGCGCCGGGTGCGCCGCGGATGCTGTAGTGTCCCTCGACAAGGCCGCGCTCCGATACCGGAGGCGGCCACGCTGCTCGGTGGAGTCGTTTCATCCAAGGAGCAGCCTTGACCACGTCACTTCCCCGCCAGCTCGCCCGCACCCGGCGCTTCACCCTCGGCGCGCCCGGCGCGTTCACCCTCTCTCCCGACGGCGCGACCGTCTTCTTCCTGCGCAGCCGCGCCGGCGACGACCCCGTCTCCTGCCTGTGGTCGCTGGACGTCGCCACCGGCCGCGAACGCCTGCTCGCCGACCCGCTCGCCCTCCTGGCCGGGGCGGAGGAGGAACTGCCGGCCGAGGAGCGGACCCGTCGCCTGCGCGCCGGTGAGATGTCCACCGGCATCGTCGGCCACGCCGCCGACGACACCTGCGAGCTGCTCGCCTTCACCCTGTCCGGCCGCCTGTGGACGGTACGGCCCGCCGACGGGGCCGTGCGCCTGATCCCCACGGCCGGGCCGGTGCTCGACCCTCGCCCCGATCCGACCGGCCGGCGTGTCGCCTACGTCAGCGGCGGCGCGCTGCGCGTGGTGACCGCCGACGGCGTCACGGACGAGGTGGTGGCCGAGCCCGACGGCCCCGAGGTCACGTACGGGCTCGCCGAGCACGTCGCCGCCGAGTCGATGGGCCGCCACCGCGGCTACTGGTGGTCTCCCGACGGGCGGCGGCTGCTGGTCGCCCGGGTGGACACGGCGCGGGTGCGGCGCTGGCACCTGGCCGACCCGTCCGACCCGGCCCGCCCGCCGGTGAGCTTCCCCTATCCCGCCGCCGGCACCCCGAACGCCGAGGTCAGCCTGTGGATCACCGCACCCGGCGCCCCGGCGGTCCGGGTCGACTGGGACGCCGCGTCGTTCGAGTACCTCACCGGCGCCGGCTGGGACGCCGCCGGGCCGTACGCCGCGGTGCAGAGCCGCGACCAGCGGCGCCTGCTCGTCCTCGGCGTCGATCCGGCCACCGGCGCCACCCGCGTGCTGGCCGAGCAGCGCGACGACGCCTGGGTGGAGCTGGTCCCGGGGCTGCCCGCCCGCGACGCGGCCGGCAGGCTGCTGACCAGCGCCGACCTGGACGACACGCGCCGGCTCCTGGTGGCCGGCGACCCCGTCACTCCCCCTGGCCTCCAGCTGCACGCGGTCGTCGCCGTGGACGGCGAGACGGTCCTCTTCACCGCCTCCGACGAGCCGACGCAGGCCCACCTGTGGGCCTACGACCCGGCCGGCGGGGTCCGGCGGCTGAGCGACGAGCCCGGCGTCCACACCGGCACCGGCCGCGGCGGCACCACGATCCTCCAGTCGCGCTCGCCGGCCCGGCCCGGCACGAAGGTCCGCGCCGGTTCGGTGGAGATCGCCTCGTACGCCGAACGTCCCGTCCTCGACCTCCGTATGGAGCTGCTCACGCTCGGCCCCCGCGCGCTGCGCGCCGCGCTGTTCCTGCCGTCCTGGCACACTCCCGGCCACGGCCCGCTGCCGGTGCTCATGGACCCGTACGCCGGTCCGGCCCTGCGCAAGGTGACCGCCGAGCAGGGGTGGTGGACGTACGTCTCGCAGTGGTTCGCCGAGGAGGGCTTCGCCGTGCTCGCGGTGGACGGCCGCGGCACCCCCGGCCGCGGCCCCGCCTGGGAACGCGCGATCCACCTCGACCTGGCCGGCCCGGTGCTGGCCGACCAGGTGGACGGCCTGCGCGAGGCCGCGGCGCGCCGTCCGGAGCTCGACCTGGCCAGGGTGGGCATCCGCGGCTGGTCGTTCGGCGGCTACCTGGCCGCGCTCGCGGTGCTCCGGCGTCCCGACGTCTTCCACGCCGCCGTGGCCGGCGCGCCCGTCATGGACCAGCGCCTGTACGACACCCACTGGCGCGAGCGTCACCTCGGCCACCCCGACGAGCACCCGGAGGCGTACGACCGCTGCTCCCCGATCCTGGAGGCCGCGTCGCTCACCCGCCCGCTGCTGCTCGTCCACGGCCTGGCCGACGACAACGTGGTCCCGGCGCACACCCTGAGGTTCTCGCAGGCGCTCCTGGAAGCGGGCCGCCCGCACGAGGTGCTGCCGCTGTCCCGCACCACGCACCTGCCGTCGCAGGAGTCGGTGGCCGAGAACCTCCTGCTGCACCAGCTCGGCTTCCTGCGCCGCGCCCTCGGCCTGCCTTCGGCCCCCTGACGGTCAGGCGGTCTTCGGCCTCGGGCGTCCGGGCCTTCCCGCACGGCTCCCCGCGCTGTCCGGCCGGCGTCGGCAAGATCGTCGATGCCCCCGATTCTGTCGGGGCGATGGGGTACATTACCGACTCATTGATCAGCCGTTCGCGTTGGTGCCACCTCCTTTTTTCCGGCGTCCCGCGAGCCGTCCGGCCGGGGAGGTCGAGAGTTGTGAGCGCGGACGCACCCGCGTGGGAGCAGCGCAGCACGGCACGGGTCGTGTCGCCCGTCCAGCCGCGCAAGCTGGCGAAGGTGCCCTTCGTCGAGCTGGCGGACGGGCGGCTGCAGGGCGTCGTGTCGAGCGGATCGGACATCGGGCGGGTCTACGTCTCGTCCGTCGCCGCCGGCACCCACACCTATGACTGCAGCACCAACAACAACCGCCCGTGCGGCGGCCTTTACGGCGCCCCGTGCAAGCACCTGCGCCTGCTCGTGGACGAGGCGGTCATCCAGTACGGCCTCGACCGGGTCGCCGGCTACCTGCGGGCCGAGGTCGGAGACGACGGCGACCTGATCGGCGCCCTCGGCGGCGGGGTCGAGCGCACGCCGGCGGCCATGGTGTTCAGCAGGTTCCTGCGCCACCTGACCTACCTGGAGCTGCCCGGCGCGACCACGCCGGTGCCCGAGCTCCACTGGTTCCCGGCGGGGGTGGCGCGCTGATGCTCGCCGTGCAGCTGTCCGCCCTGCTTGACGGCGAGACGCCGGGCGTCACCGAGACGCTGGACCTCGTCACCGGATTCGACGACGCGCTCACCCACGGGCTCGGCCGGCTCGGCGGCGACCGGGCCGCCGCGCTGGCCGCCCTGGCCGGCGCGGTGTCCGCCTCCCCCCTGGGCGACCGGGCCGGCGAGGCCGTCGACAAGATCACCGCCGGGTCCGTCGCCGGAGACCACCTGACCGCGCTGGCCGGGGCGCGCACCGCCCTGCTCGGCGCCGTGCACGACGCCCTCCTCGCCCGGCTCGACACCGCGCTCGGCCGCACCAGGGCGGCCTGGGAGGCGGCGGCCGCCCCGGCGCCCGCCGCCGACCACCTGCTCGCCGCCGCCCGCTCCTGGCTGCACGAGCTGGCCATCACCGGCTGGCGCGGCGTGGACCACGACCTCGTCTCCGCCTCCAGCCAGACCGTGGAGGCGCTGCTCGCCGAGCCCCGCCTGCGCCGCGTCGCGGTCCTGCTCGACGGCCTGGCCGCCGAGCTGGCCGCGTGCTGCCCGATCGCCACGGCGCCCCGCGTGCCGGCCCGCCGCTGGGCCGACCTGTGGGCCCGCGCCGTCCTGCTGGCGCAGGGCCTGCCCGCCGATCCCGACCCCGAGCAGGTGTCCGGCCGGCTGCTCGTCCTCGGCGTGGACGTGCACGAGCACGGCACCGCCGTCCAGGCGCAGGTGCACGGCCTCCTGGAGCCGGCCGGCGGAGGCGCCGCCCGGCTGGTGCGCGCGAGCGTCTCCGCCGCCAAGGTCGACACCATCACCGGCCCGGCCGTGTGGCGGCTGCTGCAGGCGCATCCCGTCCTGCTCGGCGCGCTGGCCGAGCACCGCAGCCTCGACCTCACCGGCATGCCGCTGCTCGCGAGCGGCGACCTGCTGTGGCACGACGACCGGGCGGCGGCCGGCGAGCCGGCCGACCCGTTCGCCGTGGCCCGCGTGCAGCTCGCCGACGCCCTCGCCCCCGCCGTGACGCCGCTCGACCGCCACCCGGTGCGCATCGCCGAGCCCGTCCTGCTGGAGGGCTACACGGTCGACGGTGAGGCGCTGGTCCTCGACGGCCACCCGCTCGCCGTCGAGCTGGACCGCCTGCCGCGGTGCGGCCCGCTCACCCCCGAGCTGGTGGCGGCCTCCACGGCCTGCATCGGCCTGGTGCGCTGGGACGCCGGCCGCTGGTCGGTGCAGCCGCTCGCCGTGCAGGCGACGGTCAAGCGCAAGCCCGTCACCGCCCACGCCGGCGACTGGGCGCTCGGCCCCACCGACCCCAAGGTGGTCAAGGCCGAGGCCAAGGCCGGTGACGTGGTGGCCGTGCTGCGGGAGCGAGCCGGACGGCTGCTGCGCAAATGACCGACGACTCCCGCACCGACCCGAGCACGGGCCCCGCCGTCTCCGCCGACGCCAACCGCCGCCAGGTCCTCTACTGGCGCCTCATGGCCCGGCTGTTCAGCGCCGATGAGCAGCCCACCCTGGAGGCGGCCAGCGTCGCCGTCGTCGACGACCTGGGCCTGCCGCCCGCACTGCTCGACCCGGGCGTGTCCGTCGACAACCTCGTGCAGCGCTTCCCCGATCTGGGCGCCGAGCTGAAGGGCCTGCTCGCCGAGGAGGAGAGCGAGGAGACCGGGCAGGGGCCGGCGGAGGTCGGCGCCGACGAGGTGCGCCGGGCGGCTCTGGTCTCCAAGCTCCTGCTCAACGTCTTCTCCACCGGCTCCGGCAACGTCACCGCGACCGACCTGGCCCGCTGGCAGCAGGACGCCGGCTGGTTCGAGGAGGCACTCGGCTGCGAGCGCGGCGCGCTGCGCGGCCGGCCCGGCGACAGCGAGCTGGGCGGCGTCCTGGCCGGCCTCGAAGGCGACCTCGTGCGCCGCATGCGGCTGCGTGAGGTGCTCGCCGACCCCGCCCTGGCCAGGCAGCTCACCCCGAGCATGTCGCTCATCGAGCAGCTCCTGCGCGACAAGGCCAACCTGTCGGGCATCGCGCTGGCCAACGCCAAGGCGCTGATCCGCCGGTTCGTCGACGAGGTCGCCGAGGTGCTGCGCACCCAGGTCGAGAAGACCAGCGTCGGCAAGCTCGACCGGTCGGTGCCGCCCAAACGCGTCTTCCGCAACCTCGACGTCCAGCGCACCATCTGGAAGAACCTCACCAACTGGAACGCCGACGACCAGCGGCTCTACGTCGACCGCCTCTACTACCGGCACACGGCGCGCAAGACCACCCCGCAGCGGCTCATCGTGGTCGTCGACCAGTCGGGCTCGATGGTGGACGCGATGGTCAACTGCACCATCCTCGCCTCCATCTTCACCGGCCTGCCCAAGGTCGACGTGCACCTGATCGCCTACGACACCAGGGCGCTCGACCTGACCCCGTGGGTGAGCGACCCGTTCGAGGTGCTGCTGCGCACGACGCTCGGCGGCGGCACCGACGGCACCGTCGCCATGGCGCTCGCCCGGCCCAAGATCGCCGAGCCGCGCAACACCGTGCTGGTCTGGATCTCCGACTTCTACGACAACCGTGAGCTGCTCACCGACTTCGAGGCGGTGCACCGCTCAGGGGTGAAGTTCATCCCGGTCGGCTCGGTCAACAGTTCAGGCAACGCCAGCGTGGACCCCTGGTTCCGGCAGAAGCTGAAGGACCTGGGCACCCCCGTGATCTCCGGCCACATCCGCAAACTCGTGTTCGAGCTCAAGAGCTTCCTCGCCTAACCACTCCAGGAGAACCCGCGAAATGACCGAGATGCTGCGCGCACCCGCAGAGGTGAAGTACGCCGACGAGCTCGACTGGCTGGAGTCGATCGACGACGGCCCCAAGCCGTTCTCGTGGCGGCTCAGCCCCCGCATGGTGCGGCTGTTCATCCTCGGGTCCGAGCGTGCCGACGGGCTCGACCGGGAGATCCCGCAGAAGTGGTTCGGTGACCGCAGCTTCGTCGAGCGCAGCATCGTCACCCTCGCCTCCGACCGCGGCCTGCTGCTGATCGGCGACCCGGGCACCGGCAAGAGCTGGCTCGCCGAGCTGCTCGCCGCCGCCATCTGCCGCAACTCCACCCTGGTCGTCCAGGGCACGGCCGGCACCACCGAGGACCACATCAAGTACTCGTGGAACGTCTCCATGGTGATCGCCAAGGGGCAGTCGCGCCAGTCGATGATCCCCTCGCCCATCATGACGGCCATGGAGAAGGGCGTGATCGGCCGCTTCGAGGAGCTGACCCGCTCCACCAGCGACGTGCAGGACGCCCTCATCTCCATCCTGTCGGAGAAGTACGTCTCCATCCCCGAGCTCGACGACGACAACATCGTCTTCGCCCAGCCCGGCTTCTCCATCATCGCCACCGCCAACAGCCGTGACCGCGGCGTCAACGACCTGTCCTCGGCCCTGAAGCGACGCTTCAACTTCGTCCGCATCCCCGTCGTGACGAACAAGCGCAGCGAGGCGGAGATCGTCCGCTTCCGCACCACCGAGCTGCTGCGCCGCCACCGCATCGAGCTCGACGTCCCGCCGACGCTGCTCGACATCCTGCTGCAGAGCTTCGCCGACCTGCGCGCCGCCTCCGCCTCGGCCTCCAGCGACGACGAGCGGCTGGAGTCGGCGCTGTCCACCGCCGAGCAGATCGGCGTGCTGGAGGACGCCATCCTGCACAGCCAGTTCTTCGGCGACCGCGCGCTGACCGCCCACACCCTCGGCGGCTCCCTGATCGGCTCGCTGGCCCGGCGCACCCCCGAGGACCTGGCCATCCTCAACAAGTACTGGCACGGCGTCGTCGAGCCGCGCAGCAAGAAGGACGGCGGCGAGTGGCCCGACTTCCTCGAAGGCGGCCGCCAGGCGATCTCGACGCTGTCATGAGCCCGTTCGGCGCCCTGCGCGAACAGCTCCTCGGCGCGGCGGACGCCTTCGCCGACGCCCCCGCCGCCGTGCCGGAGATCCTCTCCGGCCTGGTGGACGACGTCGACCGGGCGCTGCGCGAGGAGCTGGAGATCTTCCCGGTCTGCCACCACTCGCCCGCCTCGGCCCTGGCCATGGCCAGGCGGCTGCGCGACAAGCAGCCGAAGGTCATCTACCTGGAGCTGTGCGAGGACCTCGGGCCGCTGCTCGGCGAGCTGCGCAACTGCCGCCTGCCGGTGGCGTTGCAGGCGTTCGCGACCGACCTCGACGGCTTCCCCGCCGGATGGGGGCCGCTCAGCGTGGTGGCGCCCATCACGGAGGCGTCGGCCGAGTACCAGGCCATCGCGTACGCCCTCGAGACGCCGGACGTCGAGCTGGTGCTGGTCGACCGCTCGTCCGACCACGTCTTCCAGTGGCAGCCGCGCGAGGAGGAGGCCGCCGCCGGCCACGCCGCCGGCGAGGAGGCCGGCCTGCACGGCGACGCCGTCGGCATCGAGATCGGCGACCTGCGCCCGCGCTTCGCCGAGCTGGAGGAGCACCTGCTCCACCACGGCAAGGTGCGCCACTGGTCCGAATGGTGGGACCAGTACGTCGAGCAGCCGCTCGCCGGCGCCGACTACGACACCTACCGCCAGGTCATGGTGCTGATCGGCAGCCTGTTCCGCCGCCTGACGCCCGAACGGGGCGACCGGCTGGCGCGCGACGAGGAACGCGAGCGCCACATGTGGACCCGCATGCGCGAGCACCTCGCCGCCACCGGCGCCGACCCCGCCGACTGCCTGTACGTGTGCGGCGCCTTCCACGCCGCCAGCCGGGTCGAGGAGTTCGGGCTGGCGGGCGGCACGGACTACGAGATCACCCCCCGCACGGCCACCCGCTGGCTGTACGGGCTCATCCCGTCCAGCCAATCGGCCATCGAGGCCCAGTTCGGGCTGGCTCCCGGCTCGGTGTCGATCGCCGCCGCCACCTGGGCCAAGGCCGTCTCACGCGGCGGCGTCCAGCCGTACCGGCTGGACGGGCAGAAGGGCGCGCGCAAGAAGAAGGCCAAGGCCGCGCCGCCCGCCCCGGCGGCACAGCCCGTCACCGACAAGCTGACGGGCTTCCTGTCCAGCCCACCCGAGCTGGACGGCGTCGACGAGGCCGAGCTGCTCGGCTGGTGCGTGGACATCGTCCGGCTGGCCCGCCGCAACGGCTACCTGGCCAGCACCGCCGACGCCATCGCCGTGTACGAGACGTCCATCCTGCTCGCCGGCATGCGCAACCGGGTCCGGCCCACGCCGTACGACTTCCAGGACGCGGCCGTCACCTGCATCGAGAAGGACAGCGTCCCCGGCCGCCGCGACGTGCGCCACCTGTGCGAGATCCTGCTGGGCGGCGACCGGATCGGCCAGGTCGGCTACGACGCGCTGCCGCCGCTGGCCCGCGACGTCTACGACCGGCTCGAGCCGCTCGGCCTCGACCTGAGCAAGCGCACCGTCCAGCGGGCGTTGCTCAACCTCGACGCCGACCCCCACCTCCAGCCCTGCTCCCAGCTGCTGTGGATGCTGCGCTACCTGCTGCCCGACGGGGCCGTGCGGCCCATCATGGGGTCGCGGCGGCTCGGTGAGCGCTCCATCCAGGAGAGCTGGGACCTGACGATCGGTCAGCACCAGCGGGCCGTCATCGAGCTGGGCTACGAGGGCGTCACCGTCGAGCAGGTGCTGGAGCAGCGGCTGCGCCGCGCCGTCTGGGACCCGAAGGCGACCGCGGCCACCACCCTGTCGGCCGTCGAGGACTCGATCCTGTTCCTCGGCAGCCGCCGGTTCACCGACGAGCTGGGCGCGCGGGCCGTGGAGCTGCTGTCGGCCGAGCGGAGCGTGGACGACGCGCCCGAGGTGCTGCGCCGCATCCGGCGGCTGCTCGCCCACTACCGCGCCACCGAGCCGGAGCTGCCCGGCTGGTGCGAGGCGTTCGTGACCGGCGGCTACGCCCACTACTGCACCCTGCTGCCGTCCGCGTTCGTGGCCGACGACACCGGGGTCCGGCAGGTGGGCGCCATGCTCGGGTTCCTGTTCTCGATGGAGAGTCTGGCGCTCTCGCTCGGCTGCGACCGGGCCCAGCTCGAGCTGGCCGTCCAGCAGTCGCACCCCGAGTCGCCCGCCAAGGTGGCGCTGCTGTGGGCGGCCCGTTCGCAGCTCGGCCTGCTCCCGCTCGCCGAGCTGCGCGCCCGCTGCGACGACCTGCTCGCCAACCCGCTCGTCATCCCGTCGTTCCCGCTCTACATCACGGGTTTCGTGCAGGCGCTGGAGTCGGTGCCGTCCCTGGGGCCGTTCGTGGTGGAGGTGATCTCCAAGGCGTTCGCGCGGCTGCCCGACTCCGTGCTGCTGCCCTGGCTGCCCAAGCTCATCACCACCCTCCGCAAGGAGGCGGCGGAGCTGGTGCCGGTCCTGGTGCGCGAGGCGGGCCGGACGTTCCCGGCCGCGCTGGCCGACCTCGACGCCTGGACCCCGCCCTGGACGGCCGGGCCGGCGACGGTGGCCGCCCCGGCGCGACCCGTGACAGCCGGGCCGGCGAACACGCTGCTGGCCGCCCATCCGGCCGCGTGCGACGCCGTCGCCGCGCTTCTCGGCTGCGAGGGGGGCTGGGGCGCCGTCGGCGCGGCGCCCGCCTCCGGCGCGGCCGGCGAGCTGCTGAGCCGCCACCCGAGCACGGCCACCGCCGTCGCGGCCCTGCTCGCCTGACGGTCGCGGCGTCCGTGAGCAGGGACGTTATCCGGGCCCGGCCTGCGGGAAGGGCCCGGATGAGACCTGCCGGCGGACGGCCCCACGACGGCGAGACGGCGAGCCGATGCAAACATTCCTGCCCTTCCCCGACTTCACCCGCTGCGCCGAGTCCCTCGACCCGCTGCGCCTCGGCAAGCAGCGGGTCGAGGCCCTGCAGATCCTGCGCGCCCTCACCGTCCCCGGCTACGGCTGGCGCCACCACCCGGCCGTCCGCATGTGGGCGGGCTACGAGGAGGCCCTGGCCCGCTACGGCCTCGACGTGTGCCACCACTGGTGCTCCACCGGCCGCACCGACACCTGCGCCGACACCATCACCCGCGACCTGGCCGCCCGCTGCGACCGGCACACCGTCCGCACCCAGCCCGCGCTGGCGGCGGCCGGCGAGCTGCCTCCCTGGCTCGGCGACGCCGCCCTCCACCGCAGCCACCGCTCCGCCCTCCTGCGCAAGGCTCCCGACTTCTACGGTCCCCTCTTCACCCCCCTGTTCGGCCCCGAGCCTGACGACCTCCCGTACGTCTGGCCGCCCTCGGACCGGCCGCCGGCCTGCCTGCCGGACCGGCGGTTCGGGTGAGCCGAAGGCGCCGGTCCTGACTGTCAGCCGAGCAGCCGGTCGCCGATCCAGCCGTCGGCCGCGCAGCCCGGCGGGACGGCGAAGACCGCCGAGCCGATCGGCGTGATCCACTCGTTGAGCAGGTCGCCGTCGGCGATCCTGCGCTGCACCGGGACGAACTGCCGCTCGACGTCCGCCTGGTAGGAGGCGAAGAGCAGCCCCGAGTCGGACGTCCCGCCGGCCGTCAGTCCGTCGTCGTAGTTGTACGGCCTTCGCAGGATGCGCTGCCCCGGATCCTCCACCCGCGCCCGCCTGATGTGGGCGTACTCGGGGATGACGGGGAAGCCCAGCGTGTTGAGCCGGGCGAAGTCGGGCTCGTCACGCTCGGCCCTCCCGGTCAGCGGGGCACCCGTGTCCAGGCGGCGGCCGATGGTGAACTCCCTGGCCGGCCGGTCGGCGGCGTCCCAGGTCTCCAGGTTCATCCGGATACGGCGCAGCACCATGGTGGTGCCGCCGCGCATCCCTTCGGGTCCCTGCCCGATCCACACGGCCCGGTCGAGGTCCGTCGGGTTGACCGTGCCGTCGAGCTGGCCCATCAGGTTGCGCTGCGTCTCACCGGTGGAGCCCGCGCCCGCCCGTCGCCGGAAGCCGCGCTGGGTCCAGCGGACCCTGGTGAAGGACCGCGCGTCCTTGACGACCATCCGCAGCGCGTGGGCCACGGTGACCGGGTCGTCGGCGCAGATCTGCACCAGCAGGTCGCCGCCGCTCCACCGGTCGTCCAGCCTGTCGACGGAGAACGACGGCAGCGGCGCCACCGGCGAGTCCACCTTGGCCGCCCTGAACAGCCCGGGGCCGAACCCGAACGTCACGGTCAGCCGGGCGGGGTCGGTGGCCAGCTCGGGCTCGGTGTCGGCGAGAGCCGGCCGCCCCTGGGTGAGGCGGCGGGCGTCGTCGGTGAGCAACTGCATCAGCCGGGTGATCGCGTCCCTGCCGCTGTCCGGCTTCAGGTCGAGCCCGAGGAAGACGGCGTGGGCCTGCGGCGGCGTGGCGATGCCCGCCTGGTGGACGCCGTCGAACCGCTCCACGGCGGGGCTGTGGGCCGTGGCGGCGTGCTCCGTGGCGGAGGCACGGTCGCCCGCGCCCGCCAGCGGCAGGGCGGCGGCGCCGCCCGCCAGCAGCGCCCGCCTGCTGATCCCGGACGCCATCAGTGACCGGCCCCGGGCTGGTAGTCCTCCTTCGCCCCGGCGAAGTCCTTGCCCACGGCGGTGAACTCCAGCGGCGCGCCGTCCTTGACCGTGAGCGTGAACGGGATGCGGGCCCCCGGCTGCACCTCGCCGGTGACGCCCATCAGCATGATGTGGTCGCCGCCGGGCTTCAGCTCGTGGGTGCCCCGTGCCGGCACGACGAAGCCGCCCTCCTTGGGCCGCATGACCATCTTGCCGTCCGCCTCGACGACCTCGTGCAGCTCGACCTTCGGGGACAGGGGTGAGGTGCCGGCGACGACCGCGATGTCGGCGTCGGTGTCGTTGACCAGGGTGCCGAACGCGGCGGTCATGCCCTTCTTCACGGTCTTGACCCACGGGTCGGTGATGGTGAGAGCGGCCCCGGCGGAGGCGCTGGGGGCGGCGCCGGTGGTCGTGGTGGCCGTGGGCGCCTGCGAGGCGGGCGCGGCGGCGTTCTGGGTGGGCTGCGCGCCGCACGCGCCGAGGGCGAGGACGGCGGCCAGGGTCAGGGCAGGGCGAGAGAACATGGGGATGCCTTTCGACCCGGGTACGGGCACGCCGAAGCCACCCGTCCGGGCACAGTCGTCGAAATCAGGAAATGTCAGCCGAAATCGACGAGCACAGGCGGTCCCCGCCTGCTGACCACGTGGCGCAGCACGGCCGACCGCAGCGCGGGCGGCTCAGCCGTACGGGCGGGAAGGAAAGGCGTCCACGCGGCGACAGGCCGGAACACCGCCAGCAGCCGCACCGCCAGCCGCCGCAGCACCGCCCAGAACAGCGCCTCACCCCGGGCCAGCCACAGCGCTGTCAGCCCGGTCGCCCACAGGTGCGCCACCAGCATGCCCAGCCCCGGCACCAGCCCCGAGTGGCCGTGCGCCGGCGCCTCGACCGGCGCGGCGGCGTGCGCCAGCGAGAACCCCACGTGCATGGCGACCTGCAACCCGCCCAGCAACGACAGGACGGCGCCGAACGAGCGTTCGCGCCCCGACAGGGGATAGGCCACCGCGAACGCCGCCACCAGCCCCCCGGCCAGGACGTCCGCCGACACCGTGCCCCCGCCGAACAGGTGCGCCCCCAGGCCCAGCGCGAGACACACCACGGCGAACACCGAGGTGCGCAGCAGGCGGAACGGCACGGACGCGGACACAGTGCCGCCATCATCCCACGCTTCGCGCCGCCCCTCCTGCCGGACTCCCGAATCCCGTGCCCGGCGGCCGATCGGCCGGGCGACTCAGCCGGCCCGGGCGTCAGCGCAGGGGGCGGAAGAAGGCGCGGATGTCGCGGGCGAGCAGGTCGGGCGTCTCCATGGCGGCGAAGTGGCCGCCCCGGTCGTACTCCGACCAGTGCGTGATGGAGCCGGCCGGGTCCATGATCGAGCGGATCGTGGTGTCCGCGGCGAAGACGGCCACCCCGGTCGGCGCGCCCTGCGGCTGTCCGGCGTCGGCGGCCGGTTGCCCCTGCTGGGCGGCGAAGGCGCGCCAGGCCCGCATCCCCTCGTGGACCGCGTGCGCGGTCGACGCCCCCGAGCCGGTGAACCAGTAGATGCTCACGTTGGTCAGGAGCTGGTCGAGATCGACCGCGTCCTCGGGCAGCGGGGCGGCGGGGTCCGTCCACTCCTGGAACTTCTCCACGATCCAGGCGAGCTGCCCGACCGGCGAGTCGTTCAGCCCGTAGGCGAGGGTCTGCGGCCGGGTCGCCTGCATCATCAGGTAGCCGACGCCGTCCTCGCGCAGCGCGTTGAAGCGCTCGGCCCGCGCCCGGTCGGCGCCCGTCAGCCCGTCCAGGTCGAGCGCCGGGCCGAACGGGTGCGCCGCCACCGTGCCGCTCAGGTGGGTGCCGAGCACCCGCCCCGGATCCACCATCGGCAGTATGCCGGTCACGCCGGAGCCGACGTCGGTGCCGTGGGCCGCGTACCGCTCGTAACCGAGCCGGCGCATCAGCTCCGCCCAGGCGCGCGCCACGCCGAAGAGGTCGAAGCCGCCGGGGCCGGTCGGGTTCGAGAAGCCGTAGCCCGGCAGCGAGGGGATCACCAGGTGGAAGGCGTCGGCGGGGTCGCCGCCGTGGGCGCCGGGATCGGTCAGCGGGCCCACGAGCTTCAGGTACTCCACCGGCGAGCTGGGCCAGCCGTGGGTGAGGAGCAGCGGCACCGCGCCGGGTTCGGGGGAGCGCACGTGGAAGAAGTGGATGGTCTGCCCGTCGATGACCGTCGTGAACTGCGGCACCTCGTTCAGCGCCGCCTCCCGCGCTCGCCAGTCGAAGCCGGTGGCCCAGTAGTCGGCCAGCTTCCTGAGGTAGCCGGTGGGGACGCCGCGGCTCCAGTCGTCGGCACCCGGCTGGGCGGGCCAGCGTGTGCCGGTCAGGCGGGACCTCAGGTCGTCCAGGTCGGCCTGGGGGATGTCGATGCGGAAGGGGCGGATGCCGCCGTCGTTTGCCATGTCCCCAAGGTAGGAAGCATCGCGGAAGACTTGGTTCCGCGATTGTCGCGGACCTACGCGCAGGCCGGCGCGGGGGCGGGACCCGGCTTGGTCAGGGCGAGGACGGCCAGCACGCCCAGGGCGCAGACGACGGGCACGGTCAGCCCCGCCTGGGCGCCGGCCGGCCAACCGGCGTCCAGCGAGCCGAGCAGCACCGTCCCCGTCACCGTGCCGCCCAGCACGCCCCCGGTCTCCTGCACCGTCCCCAGCACGCCCGCCGCCGCTCCGGCCCTGCCGGGGTGGACGCGGGCCAGGACGGCGGAGATCAGCGGCGACATCACCAGCCCCATCCCGGCGCCCGTCACGAGCAGCGCCCCCGCCACCCGGTACGGCACCGCGCCCACGCCCCCGACGGCGTGGTGCAGCGACGCGAGCCCCAGCACCAGCGTCACCGCCCCCGCCAGCGGCAACCGGTGCCCGAGCCGCCCCGCCAGCGACGCGGTGCGCAGGGAGGCGGCGAAGAACCCGGCGTTCAGCGCCGTGCACACCAGCCCGGCGGCCAGCGGCCCCAGCCGCAGCCCCTCCTGCAGGTAGAGCGCCAGCACGAACGACACGCCCGCCGAGCCGCCGAACAGCAGCGCCACGGCGGCGAGCCCCGACGCGAACCCCTTCGCCGCGAAGACGCCGAGGTCGAGCAGCGGCTGCTGCCCGCCCGCCGCCAGCCGCCGCTGCCGGCGGGTGAAGACGGCCAGCAGCGGCACCGAGGCGGCCAGGCACGGCCACGTCCACGCCGGCCAGCCCTGCTCGCGCCCCTGGACAAGGGGCAGCACGAGCGCCACCAGCCCGGCTGCGACCAGCACCGCCCCCGCCGTGTCCAGCCTGTCGGCGCGTCGTGGCACGGCCGGCACCGGGACCAGCCACGGTGTCAGGGCCAGGGCGGCCAGGCCGAGGGGCACGTTCGCCAGGAAGCAGGCCCGCCAGCCCAGCCCCATCGGGTCCGCCGCGACCAGCAGCCCGCCGATGGCCTGTCCGCCCACCCCGGCGAGGCCCACGGCTGTGCCGTACCAGCCGAAGGCCCGTGGCCGGTCCGCGCCCCGGTACAGCGCGCCGAGCAGCGTGAGGACCTGCGGCGCGAGCAGCGCGGCGGCCACCCCCTGCGCCGCCCGCGCCGCCACCAGCGCCGCCGGCGACGGTGCGGCCCCGCACGCCGCCGAGGCCAGCGTGAACGCGGCGAGTCCCACGACGAAGATCCGGCGCGGCCCGTACAGATCGCCCAGCCGCCCCGAGACCACGAGTCCCGCGGCGTACGCCAGCCCGTACGCAGCGATCACGAGCTGCGCCTCGGAGCCGCTCGCCGCCAGTCCCGCCCGGATCGACGGGATCGCCAGGTTGGCCACGAAGAAGTCCAACGTGGTCATGAAGACGGCGACCAGCACCACGGGCAGTGCCCACCAGCGGCTCGGTGACATGGAGGTACTCCAGGAAGGGGGAGGAGGGGACGACGAAGGGGGGAACACCGGACCGGCCCGTCCGGTTGACGTCGCCCCGAGAGAACCCTGGAGTGGGTCACTGACGAATTGCTGCGGATCAGCTATGGGTCACCGACAACGCAGGCATAATGGCCCGCAATGCCGATAATTCAGGATCTGTCGACATATGCCGCAGCGATCGCTCCGGTCGTCAACGCGGTCCACGTGAACGTGCACGCCGTGGCCCGCCGAGCGGTCACCGCCCACGCCGAAGCCGTCGGCCTGACCCCCGGACTCCTGCTCGACCTGCGCCATGTCCTGCCGCTGCGCCCGATCACCCGCCGCGCGCTGTCCGCCGTCCACCGGTACGGCAGCGCCGCCGAGCTGGACGCCGAGATCCACGAACACGTCGCGCAGGGCGCCCTGACCGTGGACGGCGAGGGCACGCTACGCCTCACGGCCAGGGGCATGGCGTTCATCGACGGCGTGTACGCCGCGCACGCCGACGCCACCCGGCGCGTCTGGGCCGCCCACGACCTGGAACCCCTCGCCGACCTCACCGGCAGGGTCCTGGACCGGGCCGGGAGCGATCCCGGGGCGGCCCTGGAGGTGATGGCGCCACCGTACGAGCCGGCGGGGACGCCCGCGGGGGTGCTGCTGTTCAACCGGGTGGCCGCGCTGCGCTACGACCGGGCCGACGCGCACGCCGCGGCCTGGGCGGCGGCGGGCCTGACCGCGGGCACGATCGTGGACCTGCAGCCGGGTCCGCTCCGCGACGCCATCGAGGACGACACCAACCACCGGGCCGCCCGGGCCTACGACCGGCTCTCCGGCGACGAACGCGAGACCCTGTTCGAAGGCCTCCTCGGGCTCGTCTGAAGATCCGCGGTTGGGCTTGCCGTGGCCCGCGACGGGCAGCAGAGTGGTGACTCTGCGCGTCGCCCCTTTCGGGGATCCCAAAGTTCGCAAATTGCCACCTTCAGGTAACCAGCGGCAAGGAGCACTATGGTCGAGTACCCCTGTGAGGAGGGTGCCGTGGAACGTGACCTGCCCGGCGGAGCGCGGCTGATCGTCGGGGTCGACGAGAGCCCCGCCTCGCGCTGGGCCCTGGCCTGGGCCATCGGCGCCGCCAGGCTGCACCGCATGCCGCTCGTCGCCGTGCACGTGAGCAGGGCGCCGGTCCACCCGTTCCCCGAGGCGCTGCCCGTGCAGAACGCCCTGCGGGCGGGGGAGGAGGCGCGCTGCAACGAGATCATCGCCGGCGTGTTCGACGACGTGGCGGGCGGGATGCCCGCCGACCTCGCCACGGTCGTGGTCGGCAAGGTCGGCGACCCCGGCTACCACCTCGTGGACCTGGCCAGGGAGGGCGACCTCCTCGTGCTCGGCCGCAGCAGGCGCGGGCTGCTCAGCCGCCTCCTGCTGCCCTCCACCAGCATGTACTGCGCGCGCCACGCCAAGGCCACGCTCGTCATCGTGCAGCAGCCCTCGCCGCCCGAGGACCCCGTCGACTCAGGCGAGCGCGCCAGACGCTTCTGGGGCCGGCGGCACCCCCAGCCGTAGCGACCCCAGCAGAAGCCGCAGCCCCGCGGGGATCGCCTCCTTCCGGATCGCGCCGTACCCGATGATCAGCCCGCTCCCCGCCGGGGGCCCGTCGTGGTACGCGGCGAGCGACTCCACCGCCAGGCCGGGCGCGGGCCGTACGGACACGCCTTCGGCCAGGCGCGCGCACAGGTGCAGGCCCGCGACCGAGGGCACCGGGCGCAGGCGCTCGTCGGCCGTGACCGCCTCGGTGATCACGGCGTGCCTGGCGGCGTACTCGCGGGTGGCCCTCCTGATGTGCCGCGACAGCAGGCCCTCGTCGATGAACCTGGCCAGGGCCGCCTGCGTCGGCAGCGCCCCGTGCCAGTCGGTGAGCTGCTTGGCGGCGCTCAGCGCGGGCACCAGCGACGCCGGCGCCACCAGGAACCCCAGGCGCAACGCCGGCAGCAGCGTCTTCGAGAACGACCCGACGTAGACCACCCGGCCGGCCCGGTCCAGGCTCTGCAGCGGCTCCAGCGGCCGGTCGCCGAAGCGGAACTCGCTGTCGTAGTCGTCCTCGATGATCACCGCCTGGCGCCGCTCGGCCCAGGCGAGCAGCGCCGCCCGGCGCGCCGGCGACATCGGCGTGCCCAGCGGGAACTGGTGCGACGGCGTCACGTACACCAGCCGGGCGGTGTTCGGCAGGGCGGAGACGTCGATGCCCTCGTCGTCCACCGGCACCCCGGCCACCCGCGCGCCGAGCGAGCGGAACAGCAGCCGCGCCGGCGGGTAGCCGGGCTCCTCGACGGCCACGCAGGCGCCCGGCTCGATCAGCACCCGTCCCACCAGGTCGAGCGCCTGCTGCGCGCCGCTCGTGATGAGCACGTCGCCGGCGCCCGCCCGCACCGAACGGCTGACGCCGACGTGCCGGGCGATCGCCTCGCGCAGGCCCTCGTGCCCCGCCGGGTCGCCGTACCCGCCGGTCACCGCGCTCACCCGCAGTTCCCGGGCCACCAGCCGGCGCCACGCCTCCATCGGGAACAGCCGCGGGTCCGGCACGCCCACCCGGAAGTCGTACGCCGCCGGAGCCGCCGGCGGCTGCGCCGGGGGCAGCGAACGCCACACGGCGCGCGGCTGCACCACCCCGCGCGGCGCCGCACGGCCCCGTACCGGTCCTGCCGCCACGAACGTCCCCGCGCCCGCCCGCCCCACCAGGAACCCGTCGGCCACCAGCCGGTCGTAGGCGACGGCGACCGTGTTGCGGGAGATCTCCAGCCGCCGGGCCAGCTCCCGGGTCGGCGGCAGCCGCTCGCCCGGCCGGAGCCGCCCGTCGAGGATCGCCTCCAGCAGCTGCCGGTAGACCTGTGCCGCCAGGTCACCGCGCCCGGACAGGGTCACGTGGACGTCCATGCTTGGCCCAATCATTTCGCCGGAAATTGGAGCTTATATCGGGACAACGGGGCTTCTAGGTTGGGGGCCATGACCGAACGCCTCAACCTCGGCGCCCTGGCCGCCGACGCCTACCGGGCCATGGCCGGCCTCGACCGCTACGTCGCCGAGGGCACGCTGCCCGCCCCCCTCCTCGAACTCGTCAGGCTGCGCGCCAGCCAGATCAACGGCTGTGTCTACTGCGTGGACATGCACAGCTCCGACGCCAAGCAGGCGGGCGAGAGCGACGCCAGGCTGCACGCCGTGTCCGTGTGGCGCGAGGCGCCCTTCTTCACCCCCCAGGAACGCGCCGCCCTGGCCTTCACCGAGGCCGCCACCAGGCTGTCCACCCACGACGTCACCGACGAGATCTGGCAGGAGGCGGCGGAGCACTTCGACGAGGGCCAGCTCGCCGCGCTCATCGTGGCCGTCGCCACCATCAACGCCTGGAACCGGATGGGAGTCGCCACCCGCATGACCCCCGCGTCGTACAAGGCCTGACCCTTGACCGGCGCACCCGGCGACACGCCCGCGCCCACCCCGGCCCGGACCGGACACGGCGCTCCCACGCCCGCCCCGGCCCCCACCGGGCACGGCGCTCCCACGCCCGCCCCGCATACCGCGGAGGACGGCGCTCCCGGTCCCGCGCCCGCGGATGGCGTTGCCTCCGCGCCCGCTGGGGGCGGTGTCTCCGCGTCCGCCGGTGGCGGTGTCTCCGCACCCGCCGGTTCGGCTCGGGTCGCGACGCGGGCGGAACGGACGCTCACCCTCGCCCAGCTCGCGAACTCCGTCGGCGACGGGGCCTATCTCGTCACCTCGGCCCTCTACTTCTCCCACGTCGTCGGACTGTCGGCCGCGCAGATCGGCTTCGGGCTGACGCTCGGCTGGGCCGTGGGGGCGTTCGCGGGCGTGCCGCTGGGTCACCTCGCCGACCGGCGCGGGCCGCGCGGCGTCGCCGTGCTGCTCGCCGTCGTCACGGCCACGGCGGTCGGGTCGTTCGTGTTCGTCCGGTCGTTCGGCATGTTCGTGGTGGTGGCCTGCCTGTACGGCGCCGCGCAGACCGGCCTGTCGGCCGCCCGGCAGGCCCTGCTCGCCGCTCTCGTGGAACCCGCCCGCCGTACCCGGGTACGCGCCGCCCTGCAGTCCACGCTGAACGGCGGCCTCGCGGCGGGCGCCGGGCTGGGCGGGCTCGCGCTGCACGTCGGCACCCGGGAGGCGTACCTGACGGTGTTCGCCGTGGACGTGGCCGGCTTCCTCCTCGCCGGCCTCGTCCTGCTGAGGCTGCCGGCTCTGACCCCCGCGCCGGTCGCCAAGGGCCCGCGCCTCGCCGTGCTGCGCGACCGGCCGTACGCGCTGGTGACGTTGATCAACACGGTGCTGCTCTGCTACATGCCGCTGCTCAGCGTGGTGGTGCCGCTCTGGATCACGTTGCGCACGCCGGCCCCGGCCTGGCTGGTCTCCGTGCTGTTCCTGGTGAACACGGCGGGGGTCCTGGCGTTCCAGGTGCGCGTCGCCCGGCGGGTGCGCGGCCTGGCGGACGCCGCCCGGTCGGTACGCCGGGCGGGTGCGCTCATGCTGCTGGCCTGCGTGGTGTTCGCGCTGTCGGCGGCCGGCGTGCCCGCCTGGCTCGCCGGCGCCGTCATCGTGGCCGCGGTGGTGCCCCAGGTGCTGGCCGAGATGCTGCTGGCCGCGGGATCCTGGGAGATCTCCTTCGGCCTAGCGCCGGAGGGCCGGCAGGGGCAGTACCAGGGATTCTTCGGCAGCGGAACCGCCGTGGCCAGGGCGCTGGGCCCGGCGCTGCTCACCACGGTGATCATCGGGTGGGGCGCCGCCGGCTGGCTGGTGGTCGGCGTGGTGTTCATGGCGGCCGGGGCCGCCATGGCGCCCGCGGTCCGCTGGGCCCGCCCTACCTGACCACCTCGTACCGGCCCTACCTGACCACCTCGTACCCCGCCTCCTCGACCGCCGCCACGACGTCGGCCTCCTGGACCGGTCCGTCGCTCTCCACGGTGAGCAGCCCGGTGGGGAGGTCCACCTCCACCGAGGTGACCCCGGCTACCTCCGAGACCTCCTCCTTGACGGAACTCACGCAATGGCCGCAGGTCATGCCTTTGACGGTGTAGGTTGCGGTGCTCATGAAGCTCTCCTTCCAGGTCACGCCGAGAACCCCAGGCTACACCGTACCCACCTAGGGTATCGATCCGGCTCCGGGGCCCGCCGGCCGCCATCGGAAGGAAGTCCGCGAGGCGCCGCGAATACCACCTCTCACCTGCGACTGCCTGACCATGCTTTGCACATTCCGTACATCTGACTCTTGCGCAACACAAGGACCGCAGCCATACCTTGCTAGGCTGCATGTCAACCGTTGGGTCTCACCCCGGCAGGTGAGGCCGTCGAGAAGTGGGGTCACACCGTGAAGAAGCTGCTTGTTCTGGCGCTGGTCGCCCTCGGGGGGCTGCTTGTCTGGCGCAAGGTGCAGGCTGATCGCGCCGAGCTCGATCTGTGGACCGAGGCCACCGGCAGCGACAACTGACCGCCTGGCGAGGCGATGAGTGACGTCGTCCCCATCAAGCTGGCGTGCCTGGACCTGGCCGGCACAACAGTCGGTGACATCGCCATGGTCGAGCGCGCGTTCGCTGAGGCGATCGCCACGCAGGGCATAGTCCCCGGGACCGGAGCGTACGCGCGTGCGATGGTTCACGTGCACCGGTCCCGGGGCTGTCCCAAGATCGATGTCTTCCGGGGGATCTTCCCCGGCAACGAGGTCCAGGCCCAGGCGGCGAACCTCACGTTCGAACGCTCCTACGAGGGCGCCCTCGAACGCGCGGGCCTCGTCGCCATGCCCGGAGTCATCGAGGTCCTCGACAAACTCCGCGGCTCCGGCATCCGGCTGGCCCTCATCACCGGCTTCAGCCGCACCACCCTGAGCCGCGTCCTGAGCGTCCTCGGCTGGGACGACAAGATCGACCTGGCCATCTCCCCCGAGGACGCGGGCGGCCGCGGCCGCCCCTGGCCCGACATGGTCCTGCACGCCGTCCTCCGCCTCGGCATCGAGGACGTCCGCCAGGTCGCCGTGATCGGCGACTCGGAGAGCGACATGCTCTGCGGCCGCCGCTCCGGCGCCTCCGTCGTGGCCGGCGTCATGACCGGCGTCCACAGCCGCGAACGCCTCCTCAAAGGCGGCGCCACCCACATCCTCGACTCGATCGCCGACTTCCCCAGCCTCGTCCTCAGCGACGACATGACCCCGCACCACACAACCGCTCCGGCCGGGTAAGCTATCTTCGATCGAAGGGGCCTTAGCTCAGCTGGCAGAGCGCCTGCTTTGCAAGCAGGATGTCAGCGGTTCGAATCCGCTAGGCTCCACCGCAGGTCAAAGGCCACTTCCCATGATCGGGAAGTGGCCTTTTCGCTCTCGTACAGCAGCGAAATACAGCTACGGCATCAACTGTTCTCCACACGTTCGCCTTGCTCCTGCGGGATCGGGAAGCCGTAGCGCTGTGAGATCTCCTTGAGGGCCTCGACGCAGGCTGACTGCACCGGTTCGTAGCCCGCGTCCGCGTATCCGATCTTCACGCTCGCCTACGGCTTGTTCGGACATGGACCTCGCCTCAAAGTCATCTCGTGCCAGCTGCAGAGGCCCCTGCGTCCCTTGGTGTCTGGGTCGTGATTCTTGGCCTCGAAGGGCTTCACCCAAATAATGACGTCAGCCATGGCGCTGACCTTACGAGCCGTTCGGCAGCGGAGGGGCGGATATCCGTTGATCGACAACGAAGGCCACCCCAAAAGGGATGGCCTTAGCTTTTGATCCTGTTGCTCCTACTGCTCCAGATGATCTCCCAGGCGCTTGAGTGCCCTACACGTCTCCTCCGAGGACACTTCGCTGTAGATGTTCATGGTCACGGAGATCTGTGAGTGGCGCAGGATCTGTATGGCGACGCGCGGGTGGACGTCGAGGGCGACGAGCAAGGACGCGCAGGTCTTGCGGGTTGCGTGGACGTGCACCTTACGCACTCCGGCTTTGTCGCAGGCGCCTGCGAAGCTGCGGCGGAAGTTGGACGGCTCCACCGGTCGGCCGCTGGCGGTGGTGAAGACGAGGCCGGTCTCGTGCCAGTTCTCGCCTGCTGCTTCGCGGGCGAGGTCGCGTGCCCGTTGACGGGCACGGAGCGCTGTTGTGACGATCTCGGGGAAAGGGAGCGTGGCGTCGGAGGCGTCGGTCTTGGTGCGGCGGTGCAGCAGCTTGCCGGTGACTCGCTGGAGTTGCCAGCCGATCGTCATCTCGGCGCGGTCGAGGTCGACGTCTTCCCAGCGCAGCCCGAGCGCTTCGCCGAGGCGGAGGCCAAGGAGGAGCACCAGGACGTAGGCCGGGTACATCGGGTCTTCCCGGCTGCGCGCGGACTCCAGGAACGTCCGTGCCTCTTCGACGGACCAGGGCTTGACCTTGCGCTTGCGGGGGACCGGCATCTTGATGTTGGCGGCGGCGTTGCGGGTCAGGTCTCTTCGCGGACGGCGTTGCTGAGTGCGGCGCGTAGCGTCATGTAGGCGTCGTGGACGGTCCACTCGGAGGGTGCCGACCGCGTTGCCGCGGTGTGGGGTGGCGGGGTAGAAGCGATGGCGGGCGTTCCTTGGTCGCCCGCGTGATCCCGCTCGGGAGTCTGATGTTGGGCTTGGGTGTCAGGCGTCGGGGAGATCGCCTGCTCCGTCCTGCTCGGTCAGGAAATAGACTGATTGGGAGACAACCTGCCCGCACGGATGCGGGTAGTTATCCGGCCCGTAGTACTCGTTCAGTTGGCGCCAGAACTCTTCTTCCGTAGAGGCCGCGCCGATGATCGGATCGCGATCGATCGCCGTTACCCACACCAACATTTCTTTCAAGCCCGGGCCGTCGAGTTCTTCCGCGACGGCCTATTGCAAGACGTTCATCAGCCGGGACTCGTGTTCACGGCGACATTCACGGGGCAATAGCCAGCGCTGCCACCAGGTCCGAAGGTGAATGGCCGCGGAATCGGCGAAATCCTCCGCCGCGTCTTCGGCTGTCTGATCGTAGTTCGGGTAGCTTGGCAGATTAACCCGGACCAGCAATTCATTCTGACATTTTTCGGCGCACGTGTACCGATATAACCGAAACTGTGTGACCTGGGCACCCATGGCTTGATCATAGTGGGATCTTCGAACCCGGACTTCGAAGGCCAAGTGAGTTCCGCTCAGCGGCACATCGTGTCGATGAGATCTGAGAAATGCGGGAACTCTGCTCGTGCGGCAGCCACGATCTGGGCGGGGGAACGACGGCGGCCGGGTGCGTGTCGGTCGGCGATGGTACGGAAGGCTTCGTTCGGATGTGCAGGGGAGTCAGGGTCCATGAACGCCTCAGCAGGGCCCAGACCGGCGGCGAACAGCCAGAGGAGGTCGCAGAGATCGCGGGCGATCACACCGCGCTCTCCCTCGGAACCGATGTAGACGACGGGCTGGTCGGTGATCGCCGCATCGGGCCGTACCAGCCAGAAGCCGGTGTAGTCACCCGCCCCCGTCGTGCCGAAGAAGCGGAACTCGCTGCCGTCGGCCTCTTCGTTGCCGGTCCACAGGCGGAACCACGACGCCGTCCGGTCGGGGGCCTCGAACTGGTGGTATAGCTCGAAGTCACAGTCGCGGGCCTCGTCGGCTTCCTCGTCCCATTCCCACTCGAAGCCGACCTCGGCCACCTCCGCCAGGGCAGTAGGCAATGCGAGATCATCAGACATGTTCGCCACCCCGAGCACTCGCCGGCCCAGCGAAGACTCGAAAGTGCTCCAGCACCTCACCGAGGTTCAGAGGGCCGCAAGCTCCTTCGAAGTGAGTGCCATCACTCCAGACGTGCACCCAGTCGTCTTCAGTGCGTTCCACCACCAGGCGATCTAGTAATGCGCCTGCGAGAGGCGTACTCAAAAGGTCGATTTTCAGGCGCCATCCCGGGTTGTCCAGGGTGTCGATCGTCACGCCGTAGCTATGCTCCCAGTCGCCATCGCAGTGGGAAGTGTACCAAGACTGAAGAAAGCCGAGCGCGTCGGTGATCATGTGAAGATTCTGTCAGCCGCGCCCATGCCGTGCCCGATGGGGTGGGAACAAGAGGGAACAGCGGCGAGTCACGGGAAATGCCATCAGCATGGTGAACTGCGTATTCGCAGGTCAGGCATGATCAGCATGCGTCTTTGAAACAGGATGTCAGCGGTTCGAAACCGCTAGGCTCCACCGCAGGTCAAAGGAAATTTGCCATGATCCGGGAGTGGCCTTTTCGCTCTCGTGAGCAGGAATCTTCCGTTAGCTGTCTGCGTCCATATTCCGCCTCCATCGCCGAAGGCGCCACATGGCTATAGGCCCGTAGCGATACCGCAGCACTGCCCGATCTCCATCGAGGATGAGCACCACGTTGCTGATCAGCGGACCGCCATAGCTGGGACGCAGGCGCAAGCGCAGCAACTTCATACGCACGATCGCCCAGATCCCCGCTCGGCCTTCGACCGCTTCCCAAGCCCTCACCAGGGTGGACCGCACCTCTTCGAAGCCCTGCAAGTGTTTCACCTCGCAGTACAGCTGAGGGAACTCGTCTGCGACCACCACCAACTCCGCGACCGGTTGACGTCCTCGCAGCAGGACGAAGGTCGTCCTATCCTCGTCACGCATCCACACCTCCTCGACCAATCGTCTCCAGCGAGGGCGCTCCGGCTCCGGGACTCCATCTGGAATCCCTGGCCCTGACCCGCTTTCCCCTCGGGCGGGTCGACGGTGGGGTCACGTTCACGGACGGGTGATCCGTCGGACGAGCATGCGCAGGTTCGAAACCCCATGCCATCCTGCGGCCATGCTGACAGGCGCGTTGAGGACGTGGTGCTTCAGAAAGGCGTGTTGCCGCTGTTGTGCGTCTCGTACCCTGACGGTCAGTCGATCATTTTGCGGGAGCTCATGAGTGGGTGCCATCAACGAGTATTACCGCGCCATGGATCGGGATGCCGCGATCGTGCACCCCGAGTGTCCGAGGGCCATCGACACGCCGGACGAGGGGCCCGCCTTCGACGCCGTGGACGCGGGGAAGGTCGACCCGGAGTACGAGTTCTGCAAGTTGGTCGCGCTCATCCTCGGTGAGCCGTACTCGGTCGACCTTGTCGGCCTCACCTTCCTGTACCCGCCTCCCGAAGGAGCACCGCAGAGCCCGGAGGAGGCGGACGCTCTCCCGGAGGGGTCGCCCTACCTCGAAGGGCCCGTGGTCGCCGAGTTCGCGGGGCGTGTCCGTGACGCCTTGGCCGGTGTCGAGAACGACCGTCTTCTGGCTCTGGCGGCTCAATGGTCGACGATCGAGGAGTTCGAGATCTACAGCGACACGGGCCCGCAGGACCTGCTACCTCTGATCGAGGAGCTCGTGGGGCTCGCGCGCCGGGCGAAGGAGCACGAGCAGCAGCTGTACTGCTGGATGGGCGGCTGGTAGGGCCATGCCTGTCGCGTCTTGGCCGCACGGCCGGGGGACGAACCTGGCGGGACTCGGGACGGGGCGTTCGTGCCATCAACGTGCCACCAGCTCTGGTGTTGTCCGGCCTGTGCGCGGGCGCTGGGCGCGTCGGCGATCCACTGGTCGGGGTCGCGGGTGGCGTGCAGGGAGATTGCCGTGATCCGGGTTCGTCCACTCTCGCGGATCTGGAACCGGTCGGACGGTAGCGTGCGGAGGTTGCCGAAACGCCGGTGGGCGTCCTTGTCCGCCATGACCCGGTGGCCGGCATTCCTCGGCGTCGTTAGCGTGGCCAGGTGCCCAGCTACGACGATCTTGTTGAAGACGCCCTGCACGCGTCCCTGAGCGGATGGGACTTCAGCCGGCTACGGGACCGAACGAGTGGCGGGAGCCCATCATGGCGATACGCCGAGCGGGCCTCAGCGCTTCTCTCGGCGGCACCGCGACTGCTTGACATCGACACCGGCGGCGGCGAAGTCCTCGCTTCCCTGGCTCCGCTGCCGCGGCACACTGTCGCGTTGGAGGCGTGGCCGCCCAACGTACCCGTCGCCGCCACGCGGCTTCGACCGCTCCGTGCGGCTGTGGTCGGTGGTACGGCGGATGCCGTCCCCCTGAGCGAAGCCGCTTTCGATCTCGTCCTCAACAGGCACGGCGCGTTGAACCCTGCCGAGACAGCCCGGGTCCTCGCCCCGGGTGGCCGGCTTCTCACCCAGCAGGTCGGCAGCCGCAACGACCTGGAGCTGAACGTCGCCCTCGGCGCACCTTCCCCCGATCCGGAGGCGTGGACGCTGGCCGTCGCAGTGGATCGCCTCCGCGACCACGGTTTCGATGTCGTGGACGCTCAGGAAGAGATGATCCCCTATGTCTTCCATGACATAGGGGCCGTGGTCTTCCACCTGCGAACCGTCCCGTGGCAGATTCGCGACTTCGATCCCGAACGCTATGGGCGGCCGCTGCGGAGCCTCCATGAGCGGATCCGCTCAGCGGGCGCGTTCACCGCTCGGAACCACCGCTTCCTCATCGAGGCCGTACTGCCCGGCAGCTGATGGGGAAGCATCCGGCGCGGCGCAAGGGCGCCGGGATGTTCGCCGGCTGGGCGCCATCTGGCTACAGGTGTGGCGCAGGGGCGGGGCCGTCCACGATCATGGCGCGTGTGGCGGTACTTCGACTACTGGCGGTCGGCCTTCTCGCAGGCGGCGTCATGGTGATCCCGTTGTCGTGGGCTCAGCGTGGCGGCGACGTCGAGGAGATTCGTGTCGCGGTCCTGGTCGGCCTGGACCTGGGCCAGCTCGTCACGGTCCCTCTCGGGCTACTGGTGGGCACCGTGCTGGTCGCGAGGAAGGCTTGGACGCGTCCTCCCGGCTACCTTCTCGCTGCGGTCACGATCGCGTTCGGCGTGATCGTCGCGACGCAGGCGTGGGCGACGACGACCTGGGCCGAGGGACGACCTTCCGGGACCGGGGACCCGGACGCCGAACTGGTCCTCGGCATGCTGAACGTTCTCGCGGGCGCGTTCACCACCCTCGTCGGCGGCGCCATCGCCTTGTTCCGGTGGTCCGGATGGGAGGGGCACGTGGCGTCGGCACGGCAGACGTCCGTTCGCGGGGACCGCAGGGGGAGACGTAAGCCTCCCCATGTCAGCTGACATTTCCCGTGATCGTCGGCCTCGCCTCTCAGGTGGGGTGGCCCGGACGAAGTCCGGCCGCCGGGCCGTCGCGGTGTTCAAGGAGGGGGAGCCGCGCGGCCGAGGCGGTCCCAGACCAGGCGCCGGTGTTCCGCTGACAGGCCCTGGTCCCGCATGGCCCGGTGCAACAGGTCGGCATCGCACTCGTGTGCGGTCAGGTGGTCGAGGAGGGGTTCGTAGCGGTCGGCCCGGTTCCGTACGAGCTCGGTCGCCAGCCGGAGTTCCAGACGAACCGCGGGCACCCGGTGCGAGCCGCACGCGACCCACACGTGGTGCTGCCACGGGCCGCGGCCGACGCATTCCATCGCGTCCGAGTCGACCTGCCTCTCGACGGTGCTCATCTCCACCTTGACGCCGCGCACCTCGTACCTGGTGAAGTACTGCGAGGACTCCGGCAGCCACGAGGCGGCATGAAGGCAGGGGTACGAGGCGAGCGCGGCAGCGAACGCGTCCACGTCCTCCCGCCGCGCCGCCAGCAGGTCGATGTCCCCGGCAGGTAGGTGAACGCCCTGGAGGAGGGCCGCGCTCGTGCCGCCCAGGCGGTAGGCGTGGTCGGCGCCCGCGGCCCGCAGGGTGGTGAGCACCGTGTCCAGCGTCGCAGTGACGTCCGCCACTCGGAGATACGTTCCACCGTTGTCCATGGCGCGCAGCTTAGGAGCATGGAGCCGCCGCGTGTCAGGGCCGCCGGACGAGTTGACCGGGCGGCCGGAGCACGGTGCTGGCCGGCAGGCGGCATCGCCGCGTCCGCCTGAAATGCGGCGTTCGGGGTAGCTGTGCACCCATGTCCCCCACTGTGGCCGTCGTCGCGCACCGGAAGAAGAATCTCGGCGCAGGTCTGGACAGACTGCGCGTGCTCATCGCCGAAGAAGGCGTCAGCGAACTGCACTGGTACGAGGTGTCCAAGAGCAGGAAGGCGCCCAAGAAGGTCCGCCGAGCGCTGGAGCGGGGCGCCGACCTGGTGTTCGTCTGGGGTGGCGACGGCATGGTGCAGCGCTGCGCCGACGAGATGGCCGACTCCGGCGTGCCGATGGCCGTGCTCCCGGCGGGGACGGCCAACCTGTTCGCCGCGAACCTGGGCATCCCAGCCGACCTCGACGAGGCGGTGCGGATCGGCTTCCACGGACGGCGGGAGAAGCTGGACCTGGGGGTGCTCAACGGCGAGCACTTCGCCGTGATGGCGGGGGCCGGGTTCGAGGCCGACATGATCGCCGACGCCGACGGGCAGGCCAAGAAGCGGCTCGGGAAGCTCAGCTACGTCAGGGCGGCCGTCCGGCACGTCGGGGGACCGCTGGTGCCGATGAAGATCAAGATTGACGGGACGCTCTGGTTCGACGGGCGGGCGAGCTGCCTGCTGCTGGGCAACGTGAGCAGGATCGCGGGCGGCGTCGCCGCCTTCGACGACGCGCGGCCTGACGACGGCTGGCTGGAGGTCGGCGTCTCCACCGCCAAGGGGCCGGTCCAGTGGGCGCGGGTGATCGGCAGGATGGCCCTCGGACGCTCCGACGGCTCGCCGTTCGTCCGCGTCACCCGGGCCAGGAAGGTGTCGGCCCGGTTCGGGATCCCGCTGACGTACGAACTCGACGGCGGAGAACGCGAGCCCACCACCCGGATCAAGGCCAAGGCCGCGGCGGGCGCGCTTGTGGTCTGCCTGCCGCCCGCCGACGGGAACGGAGAGGACGCGCCGACGGGTCGATGATCGACGACTTGTGCCGACCGGTGGGCTACAGTCGTCCGCCGTGGCCGAATCCTCCCCCTATCTGACCGCGACGGCGGACGCCTACGACGCCGTCGCCGACCTCTACGCCGACGTCGTCCGAGACTCGCTCGACCGCCTGCCACTGGACCGCGCGATGCTCGCCGTGTTCGCCGAACTCGTACGGGCCGCCGGGCCCCGGCCCGTCGCCGACGCCGGCTGCGGTCCCGGGTACATGACGGCACACCTGCGTGACCTCGGACTGGACGCCTTCGGCATCGATCTGTCTCCCGCGGCGATCGAGATCGCCCGCAGGGACCATCCCGGCCTGAGCTTCGAGGTCGGTTCGATGGGCGCCTTCGACGTGGCCGACGGCGAGCTGGGCGGCCTGGTCGCCTGGTACTCCTTCATCCACGTCCCGCCACCGGAGCTGCCCCCGTACTTCGCCGAGTTCCGCCGGGTGCTGGCCCCGGGTGGTCACCTCCTGCTCGGCTTCTTCGAATCCGACGGCGGTCCGGTGCTGGAGTTCGACCACAGGGTCGCGCCCGCCTACCGGTGGCCGATCGACGACCTGGCCGACCTGGCACGCAAGGAGGAGTTCGTCGAGGTGGGGCGGATGTTGCGCGAGCCGCTGGAGGACGAACGATTCCGCCGCGGCCACCTGCTGATGCGCCGCGGCCCCGACACGGCGGCGGACACGGGCAGCGTGGGATGAACGCGTACCTGCCGGCCCGTCCCCATGGGGCCGGCAGGTACGGGCCTCACCGCACCGGCTCACCCGACCCGGACGATGCTCGTGCCGTGGGTGGTGCCGTCGGCGGCGTCGAGGATCGCATCGAACCGTTCCTCGCCCATCCCGAGGCATGACAGACGTGGAAAGCTGATCCCTGACGAGACACAGGAGTCGATGGATGCTGCGCCGGAAAGCACGGCAGGACCCGCCACCGAGCGACGCCGAGACCGCCGAGTACATGCGCTTCCTGGCCGACCTCTTCGTGGAGCACACGCGCGAGGACGGCTACGCCTTCGACTGGGACCCGGCGTTCCTCCACCACCTTGACAACTACTGCGCGGAGTTCGCCGCCTCGCGGCCTTCTGCCGAGGTGGCGCACAGTGTGATCATGGGGGCCGGGGCGTACCTGGGCGAGATGATCGTCCGCAACGGTGACTGGACGTGGGTGTACTGCACGGACCAGAACGGTGCCGCAGTCGAAAGCCCGGCAGGTCTCCGCGGCTACCCGCACAACAAGGTCGCCAAGCGCATCCATGACGGGACC
The DNA here is from genome assembly GCF_002850745.1 of Nonomuraea indica. Classification (GTDB taxonomy): domain Bacteria; phylum Actinomycetota; class Actinomycetes; order Streptosporangiales; family Streptosporangiaceae; genus Nonomuraea; species Nonomuraea indica. Next base: position 139,636 of record NZ_KZ559472.1, on the reverse strand, counting down.
CGGCACGACCTTGCGGCCTTCTACGCGTACGTCGTGACGGGCGAGGCACCGTACGGGACCACGGCCCGCGTCATCAAGCCTTCCTGGTGGCAGCGGCTGAGGTCGCGCGCCTGATCGTCATGCCGTCGGCGAGCCCGGGAGTGGTCACCGTCGCATGACCGGGTCCGCACAGGGCCACCGCCTCCGCAGGGGGAGACGGTGGCCGGCCCGCCGCACCGCGGCTCACCGACCGCTACGGCGCGGCTCGCGGCAGGACCCGGCTGACGAGCTAGGGCCTGGCGAGGGCGTACATCTTGGTGGAGCCGACCGTGACCACGGTGCAGTAGTACTCGGGACCCGCGGCGTTGGCGGCGCTGTTGCACGCCTTCGCACCTGCGGTGGTGTACGGGTACCACCTGACGATCACCTGCGCGGAGGCCGGCGCCGGGGCGAGGACGGCGACCATGGCGGCGGCGGCGATGGTGGTCGACATTCCCAGAGAGATACGCCTCATTGCAGTCTTCATGCGCCAATCCTTTTCAGGTATGGGGGTACGTCCCACGAAATTGCGGTCCGAGCCTATGGATCAAGTGCCTGATTTCCGCCTGTTTTCTGCCCAGGGTCCCGGTTCTTGGGCCGGAGAAGTGCTGGAGCGGTGGGGGACGCGAACGCCAGCATGATGATCGTCTCGCCGATACACTCGTGCGTTGTCAGAGGCGGGAGGGGGCCGCTGATGAAAGATGGGGACGGCGCCGCGCCGGCGACACTGTTTCGCCTCCTTGGACCCGTTCAGCTGGAGGCGAGTGCCGGGCGGGTCACCTTCTCCGGCAAGCAAGGAGCCCTTCTCGCGGTGCTGCTGTTGCACGCCGATCGCGTGGTCTCGACGCAGCGGCTGGCGGAGGCGGTCTGGGATCGGCCCTGGCACAGCGGCTCGGCGTCCAGGGTCAGGATGCTGATTTCCGAGGTGCGCCGTAGCTGCGTCGCGGTGGGTGCCGACGTCATCCACACCCAGCGGCCGGGCTACGTTCTCAGGCTGACCGCCGGCGGCCTCGACCTCGCCTGCTTCCGGTCCCAGGTGGCGCTGGCCCGTGAAGCCATGGCCGCGGGCCGCCCGGAGGAGGCGCTCGGGCGCTATGACGAGGCGCTGAGCTGGTGGCAGGGCGCCCCGCTCGGCGGGATCAGCGGCTCGTTCGCCGAGGCGCAGGCCCAGTGGCTGGACGGGCTGAGGCTCGACGCGCTGGAGGAGCGGCAGGCCGTGCTTCTGGCGCTGGACAGGATCTCCGATGTCGTCACAGAGGCGCGCACGCTGGCCGGCGAGGCCCCGCTGAGGGAACGCCTCCACGGCCGGCTCATGGAGGCGCTGCACAGGAGCGGGCGGCGCGGCGAGGCGCTGGAGGTGTACCGGCGGTTTCGGGACCGGATCGTCGACGAACTGGGCGTGGAGCCGACGAACGAGCTCCGGCAGCTGCAGCAGCGGATCCTCCGGTCCGACACGTTCCCGCCACAGCAGCCGGACGCTCCCCGCGTATCGGCGCCGCGGCGGGACGGCCCGCTCGGGTCGGCGCCGGCGGGGTTCCCGCCCGTGCCCAGCCAGCTTCCCGCCCCGCCCGCGTCGTTCATGAACAGGAGCTCTGAGCTGCGGGAGCTCGACCGGCGGCTGATCTGCGGCGCGGACAACGTCGGCGTCGCCGTGATCAGCGGGCCCGGCGGCCTCGGCAAGACCTGGCTCGCGCTGCACTGGGCGCACGCCCGTCGCGACCGCTATCCGGACGGACAGTTGTACGCGAACCTCCGCGGGTTCGACAACGCCGAGGAGCCGGTGCCGCCGAGCACCGTGCTGCGCCACTTCCTGGAAGCGCTGGGTGTGCCGCCCAAGGTCATCCCCGTGGACCAGGAGGCGCAGGCTGCGCTGTACCGGTCCGTCCTCGCGGACCGCCGGCTGCTCGTCGTCCTGGACAACGCCAGGGACAGCGCCCAGGTGACGCCGCTCATCCCCGGCAGGCCGGGCTGCACCGTGCTGGTGACCAGTCGCAACCGGCTGGTGAGCCTGAACGCCACCCACTCCGCCCAACTGCTGGAGGTCGGCGCCTTCTCCGACGAGGAGGCCCACCGGATGCTCTCCCACCACTTCGGCCCGGAGACGATGGCCGCGGATCCCGCCTCCGTCGCCGTGTTGCTGGAGCACAGCGGCGGCCTGCCGCTGGCGCTGGGAGTCCTGGCCGCCCGGGCCACCGCGCATCCCGGCTTTCCCCTGGCCGTTCTCGCGCAGGAGCTGCGCGACCCGGCGACCAGGCTCGACGCGCTGCAGACCGGCGATCTGGGCGCCGGGCTGCGTGCCGTGTTCTCCTCCTCGTACGCGGCGTTGGATGCGCGGGCCGCCCGGCTCTTCCTCCTGCTGGGCACGGCTCCCGGCCCCGATGCCGGACTGCCGGCGGCGGCCGCACTCGTGGGGCTCCCGACCGCCGAGACTCGCGCCCTCATCACCACGCTGGAGACCGCCAACCTCATCCGCCAGCACTCCCCGGGCCGGTACCGGATGCACGACCTCGTCCGGCTCTACGCCGCCGAACGGGCCGAGGCGGACCTGCCGGAGCACGTCCGGAAACAGGCTCTGGCACGTCTGCTCGAGGCCTGCACAGCCACCGCCTGTGCCGCGGACCGGGTGCTCTTCCCGCATCGTCCCGCCATCGCGGCCGCTCCGTGGCAAGGGGAGGTCCCGATGTTCGAGGACGAGGCCGCCGCTCTGGCCTGGTTCGAGGCCGAACTGCCGTGCTTGCTGGCCGCCCAGCTCCTCACCCCCGGGCTGGGCATGGACGTGACGGGCTGGCAGCTCGCCTGGGGCATGAACACCTTCTTGCTGCGCCGCTCCTACACCCGGGAACGGCTCGACTCCTGGCAGGTCGCGCTGGCGGCCGCGGACCGGCTGGGCGATCCGCACACCACCGCCGTCGTCCACTGGCACACGGGGTACGCCTACGCGGCGGCCGCCCGGATCGACGAGGCGCTCGTCCATCTCGACCAGGCAGTGGAGCTGTTCGAGAAGGCGCAGGACCAGTCCAGGCTGGCCCAGGTGCACCACACGATGGGGTGGATGTGGAGCGTCCGCGGGCAACCGCGGCGCGGGCTCGGCCACGCGCGGGCCGCGCTGCGGCTGCAGCGCGAGGTGGGCGACCCCATCTGGGAGGCCAACGCCCTCAGCGCCGTGGGCTGGATCCGCCTGCAGCTCGGCGAGCACGAGGCGGCGCGCGTCGCCTGCGAGCAGGCCCTCACGCTCTTCCGCCGTCACGAGGACCGCGGCGGCGAGGCCGCCACGCTGGACAGCCTCGGCATGCTCGCCTTCCGTCAGGGCGACTACGAGCGCGCGCTGGAGTACTACGGGCAGTGTCTCGACCTGCGGGAGGGCACCGGCAACGCCTTCCAGGGCGCCGACACGCTGGTGGGCCTCGGCGACACCCACCACGCCATCGGGAACGACGCGGAGGCGAGGGCCGCCTGGCGGGACGCGCTGGCTCTCTACGGCTCCCAGCACCGCCTGGCCGAGGTGGAGCGGGTGCGGAAGAAGCTGGAGATGTCAGCGGCCCGCAGATGACATGCGGCGGAGGGGCACGGCGCCGCCTTTCCACGTCTCATGCATTCAAGGCGCTCTCTGATCGCGTGCCGGAGTCCCGAGAGAGGGCGGGCCGGCCGGATCGATGACGGCGGCACCGTATCGGCAGATCGTCCGGGCGAGATATACGCTCGTGTCATCCTGGAGTTCTCAGCATTGTCCTGACATCCGGCGCGTTCCTTGGAATTGATCTGACACCATCCGCGTCCCTGCCGGCCGAAACCGAGGCCGGCATTCGAGGAGGCCGCGTTATGAGAACGAGCATCAGGCACCGGGTCGCCGCGCGAATGATGGCCGCGATCGGCGTCGTTTCGCTCATGGCCGCCTGTTCCGGAAACGGCGCCGGAAACGGCAATGGAGGCGCCACCGGCGGTGGTTACCCGGACAAGAACATCACCTTCGTCGTGCCGTTCAGCGCGGGCGGCCCGACGGACACCGTCACCCGCATGATCGCCGAGCCGATGGCCGCCAAGCTCGGCACCAAGATCGTCGTCCAGAACGTCGAGGGCGCGGGCGGCACGGTCGGCGCCGGTGAGGTCGCGCGGGCCCAGCCCGACGGCTACACGGTGCTCATGCACCACATCGGCATGTCGACGGCGCCCGCCCTGTACAAGGACCTGGGCTACAAGCCGCTCGAGGACTTCGGCACGGTCGGGCTCGTCACCGAGGTACCGATGACGGTCGTCGCCCGCAAGGACTTCGCGCCCGCGACGCTGCAGGATCTCGTGGCCCACGTGAAGGCGAACGCCGGCAAGGTCACGCTGGCCAACGCCGGCATCGGCGCCGCGTCGCACCTGTGCGGCCTGCTGTTCCAGTCCGCCGCCGGGGTCAAGCTCCAGGAGGTCCCGTACGAGGGGACCGGTCCCGCGCTGACCGACCTCGTCGGCGGCCAGGTCGACTTCATGTGCGACCAGACGACCAACACCAGCGGCCAGATCTCCGCGGGGGAGGTGAAGGCGTACGCGGTCACCACGCCGGAGCGGGTGAAGAGCCTGCCCGACGTGCCCACCACGGCCGAGGCCGGGCTGCCCAAGCTGCAGGTCAGCGTGTGGCACGGACTCTACGTCCCGGCCGGCACGCCGCAGGAGGTCGTGCAGAAGCTGTCCGAGGCGCTGAAGGCGGCGCTGGCCGACCGAGCAGTCGTCGACCAGATGGCCAAGCTCGGCACCACGCCGGTCCCGGCCGAGGACGCGACCCCGCAGGCGCACCGGGACAAGCTCCAGGAGCAACTCGGCACCTGGGCGAAGGTCATCGCCGACGCCGGCGTCAAGGCCTCCTGAGGTGGAGCGCCGCCGGTCCTTGCCGGACGTCCTCGCCGGGGGGATCTTCGTCCTCATCGGTGGCGCGTTCGTGGTGGGGTCGCTCGGCTACGAGCTGGGCACCCCACTGCGGATGGGCCCCGGCGCCTTCCCTCTGCTGGTCGGCGCGACCGTGGCCGCCCTGGGCCTGGCGATCGTCATCAAGGGACTCGTCGCCGGTGAGGTGGTCTCCTTCGGGCCGATCCCGTGGCGTGCGGTCGCCGTCATCGTGCTCGCGGTCATGTTCTTCGGATTCACCGTCCGGGGCCTCGGATTCGTACCGACGTCGGCGGTGACCGCCCTGCTCACCACCCTGGCGAGTTCGCGCGTACGGCCGCTCACGGCCGTGGCCGTGGCCGCCGGGCTGACCGTGGCCGCCACACTCATCTTCGTCGTCGGCCTCCAACTGCGGATCCCGCTATGGGGTCCGTGGCTGGGGTTCTGACGCGGGCATCCGGATCGGGACATGGATCTTCTCGACAACCTCGCGCTGGGATTCTCGACCGCGTTCCTCGTCCAGAACGTCGTCTACTGCTTCGTGGGGGTGCTGCTCGGGACGGCGGTCGGCGTGCTGCCCGGCATCGGCCCGACGGCGACGGTGGCGATGCTCCTGCCGATCACGTTCAACTTCGAGCCGGTGACGGCGCTGATCATGCTGGCCGGCATCTACTACGGCGCCCAGTACGGCGGCTCGACGACCGCCATCCTGATCAATCTGCCCGGTGAGTCGTCGGCGGCGGTCACCGCGCTGGACGGGCACGAGATGGCCAGGCGGGGCCGGGCCGGCGCGGCGCTGGCCACCGCCGCGGTCGGCTCTTTCATCGCGGGCACGGTGGCCACCGTCGCGCTGGCCGTCGCCGCCCCGCCGCTGGCCCGCGTCGCGCTGACGTTCGGTCCGGCCGAGTACTTCTCGCTGGTGCTGCTCGGCCTGATCGTGTCGATCACGCTGGCGCGGGGCTCGGCGCTCAAGGCACTGGCGATGATCGCGCTCGGTGTCCTGCTCGGCACGGTCGGCCAGGACATCTACACCGGAACGCCCCGGTTCGTGTTCGACCAGCGTGAGCTGTACGGCGGCATCGACTTCGTGTCGGTCGCCGTCGGCATGTTCGGGGTGGCCGAGATCCTGCGCAACCTGGAGAAGGAACAGACGCGCACGGCCGTCGTCAGCAAGGTGCGCAACCTGTGGCCCACCCGCGAGGACCGGCGCAGGATCGTCGGCCCGATCCTGCGTGGCACCGGTCTCGGCGCCGCGCTCGGTGTCCTGCCCGGCGGTGGCCACGTGCTGGCCTCGTTCACCTCGTACGCCGTCGAGAAGCGCGTCTCGAAGCGGCCACAGGAGTTCGGGCACGGCGCGATCGAGGGCGTCGCGGGCCCCGAGTCGGCGAACAACGCCGCCGCGCAGACGTCGTTCATCCCGCTGCTCACGCTGGGACTGCCCGCCCACCCGGTGATGGCACTGATGGTCGGCGCGTTCATCGTGCACGGCATCACCCCCGGCCCGAACGTCATCACCGACGAACCGGCGCTGTTCTGGGGCCTGATCGCGTCGATGTGGATCGGCAACGTGCTGCTCGTGATGCTGAACCTGCCGCTGATCGGCATCTGGGTGCGCATGCTGCGCATCCCGTACCAGGTGCTGTTCCCGATGATCATCCTGTTCGCCGCGATCGGCACCTACTCCCTGGGGTTCAACGCGTACGACGTCTACGCGATCGCGTTCTTCGGGATCCTGGGCTACGTCCTGATCAAGTGCGGCTGCGAGCCGGCGCCGCTGCTGCTCGGCTTCGTCCTCGGGCCCCTGCTCGAGGAGAACCTGCGGCGGGCGCTCATCATCTCCCGCGGCGACCCGTCGGTCTTCCTGACCCGGCCGATCTCCGCGGTGCTCCTGGCCCTGGCCGTGGCGGCGCTCGTCGTCGCGGTCCTCCCGACCATCCGCAGGCGCCGCGAGACCATGTTCACCGAGGAGGACTAGGGAAGTCGATCCGCACGTGAGGAGCCGCTCCGGTCCGGCCCGGTCGTCGGGGCGGTGACCGGTGCCGCCGGTGGCCGTCACCCTCGTGCCGTCACGGCCGAGACCCGGCGGAGCCCAGCGAACTGCAGTCCGGTGAAACCCGCCACCACGGCCGCCTGGGCGATCACGAAGGCGGTGCCCAGACCGGTCAACGGGAACCACCCGGCGATCAACATCTCCGCGCTGGCCACCACCCAGGCCACGTTGACCACCATCACCGTGATCACCGCCGCCCTGTTCACGACCTGACGGGCGGCAAGGAGGAGCAGGGCCGCGGCGAAGGCGACGAGGAAGGCGCCGACCGGCACGAGGAAGGCGGCCGGCAGGCCGAACATCGAGCCGAAGACCGCTGCGACGGCCAGGAAGACGATGCCGTTGGCGCCCGACCCGATGGCGTCCTGCTTGAGCGCGAAGCGCAGCAGCCTGGTCGCGGCGTCGGTGTCGGCGGCGGTGGTGGGCGCGGTGGCGGTGGCGGCCATGGTCAGATCCTTACGTCGTGGGACGCTGTCGTCCGTGTACCGACGAAAGTACGCAGGTCGGCGCCGCGCCGAATCTGTCGTCGTGACGGTAGATTCTCGGCCATGTTGCACGGGCGGGACGCGGAGCAGGCTCAGCTGGATCGGCTGCTGGCGGACGCGCGGTCCGGGCGCAGTGGCGTGCTGGTGGTGCGCGGGCAGCCGGGCATCGGGAAGTCCGCGTTGCTCGGCCGGCTGACGGAGCGGGCGGCGGGCGTGCGGGTGCTGCACGGGGTCGGCATCGAGTCCGAGGCGGAGCTGCCGTATGCCGCCCTGCATCTGCTCCTGCGTTCCGAGCTCGACCGGATCGACACGCTGCCCGAGCCGCAGGCCGCGGCGCTGCGGGGCGCCCTGGGGCTGGGCGCGGCGGCTCCGGAGAACCGGTTCCACGTCGGGCTGGCGGTGCTCAGCCTGCTGGCCGAGGTCGCGGGCGACGGGACGCTGCTCTGCCTGGTCGACGACGCCCAGTGGTTCGACCGGGCGTCCATCGACGCGCTGGTGTTCGTGGCGCGGCGGCTGGACGCTGAGGGCATCGCGCTGGTGTTCGCCGGAAGGGAGGAGTTCCACCCGCAGGGGCTGCCCGAGCTGTGGCTCGACGGTGTGGACCGCGACGCCGCCGTCGCGCTGCTGGCCGAGTCGGCGAGGGATCTGGCGCCGAGGGTGCGTGACCGCGTCCTCGACGAGGCGGGCGGCAACCCCCTCGCGCTCATCGAGCTGCCGTCCACCCTCACAGCGGAGCAGCAGGCCGGGCAGCTGAACCCGTTCACCACGATTCCGGTCCCCAACCGGGTGCAGGACGCCTTCCAGCGGCAGATCAGGGCGTTGCCCGGCACGGCTCAGACCCTGCTCGCGGTGCTCGCCGCCGACGACACCGGCGACCTGGGCATCGTGCTGCGGGCCGCGGAGTCCTTCTCCGCCCGGCTGGTGGACCTGGAAGTGGCGGAGCAGGCCAAGCTCGTCACGGTGAACGGGGCCGCGGTGGCCTTCAGGCACCCGCTCATCCGGGCCGCCGCCTACCAGAACGTGCCGTTGACCGCGCGGCTGGCCGTACGGCGTGCGCTCGCGGAGGTGCTCGACGGCGGCGAGCACGCCGACCGCCGGGCCTGGCATCTGGCCGCGGCGACGACGACGCCCGACGAGGACGTGGCGCGCGAGCTGGAACGGGCCGCGGAGCGGGCGCGCACCCGTTCGGGGTACGCGGCCATGGCCGCCGCCTACGAGCGGGCCGCCGAGCTCACCCCTGACACCGTCAAGCGGTCGGTGCGGCTGGCCGCGGCGGCCGTGGCGGCCAGCGACGCGGGCCAGCCCGTCCGGGCGGGCGCGCTGGCCGGCCGGGCCAGCGAGGAGATCCAGGACCCCCTGGCCCTCGCCCACCTGATCCAGGTGCGCGCCCATCGGGAGTTCGAGCAGGGCAGCCAGGCCGCGGCCGGCGAGCTCATCCTCGCCGGCGTCCAGCGGGTCGCCCCGCTGGACGCCGAGCGGGCGGCCTACCTGCTCGTGGAGGCGGTGCGCTGCGGGTGGTACGCCGGAGACCCGGCCCTGACGGAGCAGGCGGCGAAGCTGCTCAGGGCGCTGCCCGAAGTCGGCTCTCCGCTGGTGGGCGGCGCCCTCGGGCTGGCCGCGCTGGTCAACGGCGAGCCGGCGGACGCGGTCACGCTCATGCGGGAGCTGGTGCTCGCTCCGGACCTGTCCGCGCTCCAGGTGCCGGGCATGCTCTTCGTGGCCCAGCTGTGCGCGCCGATCGGGCGCTACGGTCAGGGCGAGGCGGCCGCGGCGCGCGTCGAGGCCGAGTGCAGGGCCCACGACATGGGCGGCTGGCTGACCGTCGCGGTGGAGACCCGGCTGCAGGCGCAGATGCTGCTCGGCAGGTATCGCGAGGCGGCGGCCACCCTGGAGGAGATCATCCCCATGGTCGGTGACCTGGGGCAACGAAACGGAGCGGTCGCGCTCACGGCGCTGCTCGCCCTCGCGCGCGGCGAGCTGGGCGACGAGCGGGGCTGCCGGGCGGCGGCCGAGGCCGCCCTGGAACAGGCAGGAACGCGCGGGCTCCGCACGGTCGAGGCGGTCGCGGTGGCCGGACTCGGGCGGTTGGAGCTCGCGCTGGGCCGTCCGGAGGCGTCGCTGCAGATCCTGGAGCGGATTGCGGCAGCCCACGCGCCGGTGTCCGTCCTCTGCGCCCCCGACCGGGTCGAAGCCGCGGTCAGGGCCAGGGAACCCGAGCGGGCGCGCGGGCCCCTGGCGTACTACCTGGAGTGGTCCGCCGCCGCCGGCGTGCCGTCCGCCGACGCGGTCGGGCTGCGCTGCCGCGCCCTCGTCGAGGACGACGGGGAACTGTACGAGGAGGCCATCCGGGTGCACGAGCAGGGCGAGCAGCCGCACGAGCAGGCCCGCACGCAGCTGCTCCACGGCGAGTGGCTGCGGCGGGCGCGCAGGCGCGCCGCCGCCCGCACCCAGTTGCGCGCCGCCCTGGAGACCTTCGACCGGCTCGGTATGGCGCTGTGGGCCGAGCGGGCCCGCGCCGAACTACGCGCCACCGGCGACGTTCCCGCGGCTCCGCGCCGGGCGGACGACCCGCTCAGCGTCCTCACCGCGCAGGAGAGGCAGGTGGTACGACTGGCCGCCGGCGGCGCGTCCAACCGCGACATCGCGGCCCAGCTGTACCTGAGCCCGCGCACCGTCGGCTACCACCTCTACAAGGCCTTCCCCAAGCTGGGGATCTCCTCGCGGGCGGAGCTGGCGGCCATCGTCACCTGAGCCTGCCGTACAGCTCGGTGATCTTCGCCGCGTCGGCGACGAGCGGTAGCCGGTCGAAGGTCAGGGTCCAGTCGCTCGAGACGCCGCCGGTGTCGCCGACCCGCTCGACGATGCCGAAGCTGACCGGGTCGGTCTGGCCCTCGGGCAGGAGCGTGCCGTGCCACTCGAGGTATGTGGCGCCGTTGACCTTGACAGCCTGACCCGGCTGCAGCTGGACGTCGCTGACCTGGTCGAAGAACCTTTTCAGGTAGGCGAGCTTGCCCTGGGTGGTGCGCAGCGGGCTATTCAGGCCGGGGGCGGACAGTGGCGCGCCGGTGAGCCGCTCCACCAGGGCCTCCGCGTCCTCGTCGTTCCACGCCGCGGCGCGGGCGACGAGCTCGTCGGGGTCGAGGACGGGCTTGCGGCCCTGGTCGGGGATGACGCCGTCGGCGACGTCGGCGAACGGGTCGGGCAGCTCGGGGGCGAGCGGCAGGAACAAGGCGTGCCGGTCGTAGTAGCGGCGGCCCTGGACGACCTTGCCTCCGTCGGTCAGCTGGACCCGGTACACCGCGGAGTAGGCGATCTCGTGCCCCTTGACCGTGGCCTCGTTGTGCGCTTCGAACATCACGGCGGGACCGTTCACGGCGATCCGCGTGCCGCGGTAGCGGAAGTCGGGGATCAGGCTGAGCGTTCCGCTGATCGCCTTTCTGATCGCCTCCTCACCTTGGAGCAACGGGGTGCCCACCGGTGCGGGCTCCCACAGCGTCGCGTCCTTGGACCAGAGGTCGACGTAGGCGCCTACCCGGTCGGGGGTGGTGACCTTGCCGAACCTGATCTGTCGTTTGATGAAGGTGCAGGCGTTGGGCGACACCCAGCCGCTGATGGAGGTGACCTCCGGCCGCGCCTCCGCGCAGCCCGCTCCTTCCCGGTTCTCCTCGACCGCCTGTGCCGGGCCGGCGATCGTGCACAGCGCCAGCACCGCCCCGGCCGCGAGGCCCATCCTCGCCACCCGCTTCGCCTTCATGACGTGCCCCTTTCGGTGTTCTTCCAGGTGACACCGAAATTAGGCCGATGCTCTTCGCGGCGAATCCGTCAACGTGACGGTAGCCGGGCCTGCCGCGGCGTCTAGCGGTGCGCGGTCAGGGCGTAGGCGCCGTGGGTGCAGCCGGTGATGCGCCAACCGCCTGGTGTCCGCCGGGCGGCGACGCCCGTGACTCCGGTACTGCTGACGACCGGCCGGGCGCCGCCGGGGAACCAGACGTCGAGGCCGCACCCGCGGCCTTCGCCCCGGGCCGTGAGGCTCGTCTGGTCCGATGCGAGGCTGGTCAGGCGGCCGGGGGCCGAGCGAGGGTAGGGGCGCGAGAGCACGGCGACGTATTCGGGGGGCGGGGGCAGATCCTTCCCGGTGGCACAGTCCTCGATCATGAGGTTGCCGCCGGTCCTGTCCTGGGCGCGGGCGTGGGCGTCGCCGCAGGACTGTTTCCAGACCCAGAACGCGCCGCCGATGCGGTGCCGATCCTCTTGTTCGGCGTATCGCCTGATGGGGGCCGAGGCGGGGTCGCCGAACCAACCCCATTCCCCTGACCAGAGTCCGGCCCCGTAGTATGCCGCCGCCCGGCTCGCCAGGTCGAAGCCGCGCTCGATGCTCGTGATGGTGAGGCCGGTGCCCTGGTCGATGGTGATCGACTCGTTGTAGAGGTGGGGGGCGAAGACGAGCAGCCGGTCGTCGGTGAAGTCCTTCGGCACCGAGGCCTCGAAGCCGAGGCCCGACCAGAGCACGGACGGCTCGAAGAAGATCAGATGGGGGAAGCCGCGCTTCTCAGCTGCCCTGATGGCCTTGATCGCTCGGTCGTAGAAGCGACCGAGCAGGACGCCGGAGGTGATCGGCGGGGCTTCGCCGAAGCCGGGCTCGTTCAGCAGGTCGTATCCGGCGACCATCGGCTCGTTCGCGAACCGCTCCGCCAGCATGCCCCAGGCGGCGACCAGGCGGGTCTGGATGCCGTCCCTGTCCTGGTAGAAGTTGGTGAAGGCGCGGGCGACGGCCGGTGAGATGTCGCGTCCGGCGAACTCGCACTTGGGGGCGCCGTCGAAGCGGTCGGCCCAGCTGGGGGCGCCGTCCCAGCCGTGCATCGGCGATCCGTCGGCGCATGTGGTGCCGGGGGCGGCGTCGACGCCCTTGCCCCAGGCATCCTGGTGCATGTCGATGACCGTGCGCAGGCCGTGCTTGGCGGCGGTCTCGACAGCCCAGGATATCCTGGCGAGGTAGGCCGGGTCGTAGCGGCCGGGCTGGGGTTCCATGGCTGACCAGGACACGGCGAGGCGGATGACGTTGAAGCCCATCTGCTCCATGCCGGCGAAGTCGGCCTCGGTGAGCGGTCGCGTCACCGCCTTGTCCGGAAATTGCTGGAAGTAGTCTTCGAGCTGGTTGACGTTCACGCCGCGCAGCAGCACCTCGTTGCCGTCTGCGTCGACGATCCTGCGGTCGGCCGAGAGCGTCAGGCCCTCGGTGCGGGGTGACGGCGCGGTGGCGGTGCCGGGCTGCAGGAGCGGTACGGCGAGCGCTGCCGCGGCCACGACAGCCGCCGTCCGTATCGGCGTGGAGAAGGCGACGCCCTTACCCGCCGGGCGAAGGGCGGTTCTGCGCGCCGGGAGGAGGGCGGGAAGGAGGGCGACGAGGGCTGCCGTAGCGAGGGCGAGGAGGGCGCCGAAGGAGAGGGCGGGGGCGAGGCGGAGCATGATCGCCGGCGCCCAGAACGTGTCGCCGCCCGTCAGGTCGCCGGGGAGCCCGATGGCCACCTGGACCAGGCCCAGCGTCGCGGCCGCTCCCAGCGCGGAGATCCCGGCCACGACGGCCCGTGGCGAGCGGGTGGCACCGAGCCGGCGGTTCAGCGCCCAGGTCGTCACGCCCAGCAGGGTGACGGCGGCGAGGCACCCCAGCGGTCCCGCCTCGGGCGCCGGGGCCAGCGGGGAGTCGCCGATGGCGTACCCGACGGGGGAGCCGCCCCACCACGCCCGACCGACCAGGGCTCCCAAGCCCAGGGCCACCCACGCGGCAGCCCATCCCGCCGACGGGAAGAGCGCTCCCGAGGCGGCAGCGGGTCCAGTGCCCGACTCCGGGGAAGGCGGGGAGGCCGAGCTCACGGGGGATGCGGCGGGGCGGCGGTGCAGAAGCTGGACGAGCCAGGTGGCTGCCAGGACCGGCAGGCCGAAGACCGCCGCCTTGACGCCGGTGAAGCCGGTCGACCACGCCAGGTAGACCACGTCGCCGAAGGCCATGACCAGCGACATCGCCAACTTGGCCGCCATCGCCGACCACACCACCGCGCCCCATACCAGCAGGGCCGTACGCAGCGGGGCGTGCCTGCCCGCGATCATCCACGCCAGCGCCCCGACCCCCGCCAGCAGCAGCGGCACGTACACGACCAGCGCAGCCACCTGCCAGAGCCCGGCGACGGGCAGCAAGTCGGCGCCCGTCCACGTGTACGGCGCGGCCAGCCCCGACGGGTCGAACACCGCTCCCAGCACGATGACGGCGGCCAGCACCACGACGGCGATCGGCGACAACCAGCGGTTCCTCATAGTGTCGACGACCGTAACATGAGCTTTGCTCATGAAAGAAGGGTTGGATCCACGACACCACTGAGGACCAGCCGCTTCTCCCTGGCGCTCGTACTGCTCCCCGCTCCGGCGCGAAGCCGAGGTGGCGACGCCGGGCGCGGCAGGTGGAGTTGTCGCCGGATCGGCGCAACTCTCCGGACGGACGGCGCGTCCAACACAACGAGTGGGCAAGCGGCGCCGCCCGAGTCGCCGCGGCGCTCCTGAGGGGAGTTGGCGTGGGGATCTTCAAGCAGACCACGAACGACGTCTTGGCCACCAGTGCCCGCACCGCCGCGGCCGAGGGGCGTACGGTGTTCACCGCGCAGATCATCAGCGAGATCGGGCATGTCAACTTCTCCGGCGAGATCGAGAAGCTCGGCCGGGGCATCGAGGCGGTCGAAGCCGAGGGGTGGAGGCTCGACACCGTCAACACGCTCAAGGTCGACAAGATGACCGGGGACCGTCCTCTCTTCGTGTGCGTGTTCCGCCGTCATCAGTGGTGAGGCGACAGGCGACGCGTCGTCTGCTCCTGCGCTCCCCGTCGGCTGCGCGGACCGACTCGTCGGGGTCCTCCGGCGGAGTGAGGCCGATGTTCTGGTCCAGCCATCCGAGGTACGTCTCGTGGGCTCGCCCACGGCCGGCTTCGTCAAGATCCGGGGCTGGTTGAGGCCCGGTGCGGGCGCCTGCGATGATCGGGAACGGTCCCTTTCCGCCCCTCGGCATCGCAGGAGCAGTCTTGTCCAAGCGTCGTGTCTCGACCCTGTCCGCGGCCCTTGCCGCGCTGTTGGTGTGCGTCGCCGTTCCCGGTGCGGCGGCGAGCGATGAGGTGTACGACCCGACGGATCCGGGGCCGGTCTACCGGACGGTCACGGACAAGGCTGCGCTGCTGTCGTTGCAGACCAACGGGCGTCCGGACGGGCGGGACATGGTCTTCCGGATCTCGGGCGCCGTCTACGCCAACATCGAGGGCAACGCGCACGACCCGCAGCTGCGCCACGGGCAGAAGCTGTTCAACATCGAGGGCTACAACATCCGTCGGCTGTACCGGGTGCCGGGCACCACGCAGCTCTACCAGCTCTCCCGCGAGATCGTCTTCTACACCGACCCCGCCGACCCCACCAAGATCGTGCGGGAGTGGAAGAACCCGGTCGACCTCCGGACGTACCCCGTCGTCCCCATCAACAACGACATGGTGAACTTCGGCCCGTTCAACGTCACCCCCTCCTTCGTCGGTCCGCCGCTGCGGCAGCTGCACGACGAGACGGTGTGGACCAGCGACATCCCGGTTCGCACGGATTTCAAGGCCGCGTTGGGCGAGTCGTTCGGCCTGGTGAACGGTGTCTACGCGGCTCAGGAGATGTTCGACTTCTACGTCGACGACCGTGAGGTGGCGGCCCGCACGGTCGCGGGCACCGTCCCCAAGGGTGCGATGAAGACCAAGATCAGCTGGTCCAGGACGAGCCCGTGGGCGCCGTTCATGTGCCTGCCGGAGACCGACGTCCGCGGGCAGCTCACCTACCACGCCCGCAGCTGGTCGTTGCCGTCCTACCTGGACATCGAGCCGTGGCTGCGCGCGGAGGTCGACGCCGCCTACCCGCTCTTCAAGGCCGCTCCCCCCGCGCCCGGCCCGAGCGAGAACTCCTGGACCTCCTTCTACAACAAGCAGCTGGGCAAGGGCGCCACCACGTGGGCCGGCTGGTGCGCGGCCAACGGGAAGGCGTGACGGCCTCGGCCGGTTCAGGCTGAGGGCGCCCCGGGGGCCCGGCGGAGGCGAGGACTTCCGGCTGTGACTGCCGTATCGCTACTATCGGGCACCAATCGCCTACTTTGGCGATTTTCGTCATGGGCGCACCGACGGATGAGGAGAGTGTCCTGCACGTGGCTGGATTGGGCAGGGTCGGGCGACGACGAAACGGAACCGTGGGCGACGAGAACGGGTCAGCGGAGGCGACCGGCGGGCGGCCGCGGCGACTGGCCGGCGCGCGCCGCCTGCCCCTGCGCACCGTGCTGATCATCGTGGTGGTCGTGCCGAGCATCACCTTCGCGCCGCTGCTGGCCTCGGGCATGTTCCAGCTGTCCAGCTCGTGGCGGGCGGAGAAGGCCCAGATGGACCTGGCCACCACGATCGTCGGCGCGCCCGCGGCCGACCTGTTCTTCAGCCTCGATCGGGAGCGGCGGCTCACCGCGGAGGTGCAGGCCACCTCGAGCGGCGCCGCCCGCGACAAGCTCGCCAAGCAGCGGGCCGAGACCGACCGGTCGGTGAACGCCTTCCGCCCGCTGGCGACCCTTGACCCCTCCGGCGCCCAGGAGGGGCTCACCGACGCCATCGCCAGGACCGCACGGGGCCTCGGCCTCCTCGACCAGCAGCGCCAGGCGGTGGACGCCGGTTGGGCCAGCGAGCAGAAGGCGTTCGACTACTACAGCGGCGTCATCGAGTCGGACCTCGCCGTCTTCGGCGCCCTCGCCCAGGTCGACCACATCGAGGTGAGCACCAAGGCGCAGACGCTGGTCGACCTCTTCTGGGCCGTCGACATGATCGGCCGCGAGGACGCCGTTCTGGCCCGCGGCTGGAAGAAGGGCTACCTGACGAGGGACGAATACGGCCTCGTCGCCGACGCCATCGGCACCAGGAAGCACCTCCTGCGGTCCCGGGTGATCCCCAGCCTCACCGGGAACGAGAGCCGGTACCGGACGCTGCCGACCAGCAAGGCGTGGGAGACCTTGACCGCCCTGGAGGGCCGGCTGGTCGCCTCCGGCGTCGGCGCCGAGAGCGACCGGGTGGCGCTCCGCGAGGTCGGTCCGGCGTGGCGCGCCTCCGTGGAGACGGCCACCGAGCAACTGGTCGAACTTCTCGGCGTCCGGCTGGAGAACGTCTCCAGGATCGGCTACGGCCACGCGAACGTGCTCTTCATCCTCTTCATCAGCATCAGCACCGTGGGCCTGCTCGCCCTGGGCCTGGTGATCTTCACCAGCTGGCGCCTCACCTCGATCCTCCGCCGGCGCATCCTCCACCTGCGCCAGGAGGCGCTCGAACTCCAGGAGCGGCTGCCCGACGTGGTCGCCCGGCTGGGGCGCGGCGAGGAGGTCGACGTGGACGCGGAAGTGCACATGGTCGAGCCGACCCCTGACGAGCTCGGCGAGCTGGGGCAGGCACTCAACCTGGCCAGCCGCAGCGCCGTCCGCACCGCCGTACGGCAGGCCGACCAGCACCGCGGCTTCCAGCGCATGCTGCAGCGCATCGCCCGCCGCACCCAGATCCTCATCGGCCTCCAGCTGAAGAAGCTGGACGAACTGGAACGCAAGCACGAGGACCCCGAGGTGCTGGAGGGCCTGTTCGACCTGGACCACCTGACCGCCCGGCTGCGCCGTTACGAGGAGAACCTGGTGATCCTCGGCGGCGGTCAGCCGCAGCGTCGCTGGCGCAAGCCGGTGCGCCTGCTCGACGTGCTGCGCGCCGCGCAGGGCGAGGTCCAGGACTACCGGCGTATCTCGATCGAGGTCGAGGGCGAGCCGTGGGTGGCCGAGCGCGGGGTGGGGCCGCTGGTCCACGTCCTGGCGGAGCTGATGGAGAACGCCACCTCCTTCTCCAAGCCGATGACCCCGGTCGAGGTGCGGGCCGCGCCGGTCAGCCGGGGCATCGCCGTGGAGATCGAGGACCGCGGCCTCGGCATGGAACCCGAGCAGTACGCGGCCGCCAACGCCCTGATGCAGTCGCCGCCGCAGCTGGACGTGATGACCCACGCCGACGACGTGCGGTTCGGCCTGTACGTGGTCGCGCGGCTCTCCGCGGGCCTGGGCCTGCAGGTGGAGCTGCGGCCGTCCGCCTTCGGCGGCACCCGGGTCATCGTGCTGCTTCCCGAACAGCTGGTGGTGGAGCGCCCCCGCGCGGTGCCGGCCCCGGCCGCGCTTCCCGAGGAGGCCGCTCCGGCCCCCACCGGCCCGCAGCCGCTCCCGCAGGACGACCCGGCCGGCCACCGTCCGCCGTACGAGGACACGCAGCTGCCGACCCGCTCCCGAGGACGCGCGATGGCATCCGTCACAGCACCCGCCGCCGGACCATCGGAACGGGACGAGGCGCCCGCGTCGTCCGACCGCCGGCCGCTGCCCCAGCGGGTGCGCCAGGCCAACCTGGTCGCCGAGCTCAGGGTTCCGGCCGACCGGGACGAACTGGCGGACCAGGAGACCTGGGCCGTACGGGACCGGCCCAGCCGATCCAGCGCCACGATCGGCGCGTTCCAGAGGCAGTCCCGCAGACGCCGGACCGACGACGCTTCCCAGCCCCGGCCGAGCGGATCTCCCGAGCCCGGTTCCCCTACGACGGAAGATTGAAGATGACGCAGCGAACCACCGCCACCGACGCAGGCCTGGACTGGCTCCTCGACGGTCTGGTCAACCAGGTCGCGGGCACCCGGCACGCCATCGTGCTGTCCGACGACGGCCTGGTGATCAGCCGGTCCCGGACCATCGAACGCTCGGACGCCGAGCGCCTCGCCGCGATCGCCACCGGGCAGCAGAGCCTGGCTCGCGGCGTGGGGCAGCTCTTCAACGGCGGGCCGGTCCACCAGGTCATCATCGAGATGGCCGATCTGTGGTTGTTCGTCACGGCTGCCGGTCGCGGCACCCATCTGGCCGTGGTCGCGTCCCAGGAGGTCGACGCCGAGCTGATGACCGTCGCGATGCACACCCTGGTGCAGCAGGTCGGCCAGAAGCTCGGAACCGACACGCGTACGCCGCGGCCCGACGACGCGGGGAGACACGGATGAAGCACTGGACGGAGGGCTTCGACGACGGTGACGCCGACGAGTCCCTTGTCCGTCCTTACACGATCACCGGTGGACGGACCACCTCCGAGCGGGACGACCTGACGCTGATCACCCTGGTGACGACGATCTCCGAGGCCTCTTCGGAGATCGGGCACGGCCTGCGGAGAATGCAGCCGGAACACCGCGCCATCCTCGGCCTGTGCAGGCGGCCCCTGGCGGTGGCCGAGGTGGCCTCCGCCCTGAACCTTCCGGTGTCAGTGACCAAGATCCTCATCGGTGATCTGATCGAGACCGGTCAGATGCGGGCTCGGCCACCCCTGGCGTTCGCGCAGGCGGGCGGCTTCCCCAGTATGACAATCCTTGAGGCGGTGCGGGATGGGCTACGCAAGCTCTGATCACGGGGACGGTGCGCCCCTGGCAGTGAAGATCCTTATCGCCGGTGGATTCGGCGTCGGGAAGACCACCCTGGTCGGCACGGTGAGCGAGGTCGCCCCCCTCCGCACCGAGGAGTACCTGACCCATGCCAGCGTCGGCGTGGACGACCTGGAAGGGGTGAGCGGAAAGGCCACCACCACCGTCGCGCTGGACTTCGGCCGCATCACGATCAACAGCGAGCTCGTGCTCTACCTGTTCGGCACCCCCGGGCAGGAGCGGTTCTGGTTCATGTGGAACGACCTCGTCAACGGTGCCATGGGCGCGGTCGTCCTGGTGGACACCCGCCGGCTGGACGTGAGCTTCGCCTCGATCGACTTCTTCGAGAGCCGGGGTATCCCGTTCGTCGTGGGCGTCAACTGCTTCCACGGTGTCAGGGACCGGTCCCAGGAGGAGATCCGCAAGGCGCTCGATCTGGATCCGCAGGTGCCGCTGGTGCTCTGTGACGCCCGCAACCGGGCGGCGAGCCGCGACGTGCTGCTGGCGCTCGTCGACCACCTGATGGCCGCCCAGCGGTCCCGCACCGCGCCCCTGCCGACCTCCTGACACGT
The DNA here is from genome assembly GCF_002850745.1 of Nonomuraea indica. GTDB lineage: Bacteria > Actinomycetota > Actinomycetes > Streptosporangiales > Streptosporangiaceae > Nonomuraea > Nonomuraea indica. Next base: position 120,150 of record NZ_KZ559472.1, on the reverse strand, counting down.
CAGGCCCTGTCGGTGCCGGTCTCCTTGATGAAGCGGCGCAGCTCCGCGCACAGGCCACGCGGGTTGTCGAGCGGGATGAGGGTCCGCGAGCCGGGGATCTCCACGAACTCCCCCCGGGGCAGCAGCGCGGCCAGCCGCCGTCCCGTCTCCGGGGGCATCATGCGGTCCTCGGCCCCCCACGCGACCAGCGCGGGCCCCCGGAACTCCCGCAGCCGCCCGGCCGCACGGAGGTAGGTGTCCTTCTCGGTGCTCCGGCAGAACTTCGCGAAGTCCCTGCGCACCATGCGGTCGGTGAGCAGGGGGGCGTACCAGCGGCGCACCAGCTCGTACGGGATGGGACGCTTGGCCATCCCGCCAAGCGAGCTCGGCATCCGTACGAGGAAGGGCACCCGGAAGGACTGCAGCAGGAGGAAGAGCCCGCCGGGGATCCTGCTCGCCGCGTGCAGGGTCCGGCCCTGGATGCCGGGCGGGTAGTTCTCCAGCGCCTCGCACGACGTGAGCACCAGCCTGCCGATGCGCTCGTCGCGCACGCCCACGAGCAGCTGGGCGGTCCCCGCGTCGTTCTGGACGAGCGTGACGTCGCGGAGGTCGAGCCGTTCCATGAACTCGGCGAGCAGGCCCGCGACTCCGTGTGCCGACAGGTCGGCCTCGGGCCGCATCGCCCTACGGTGGCTGCCGATCGGCAGGACCGGGACGACGACCCGGAAGTCGGCGCGCAGGTCGTCGACCACGGCATGCCAGACGGAGTCGTCGAAGGCGAGGCCGGGCACCAGCACCACGGTCTCGCCGGGGCCTCCCGTATCGGTGTAGTCGATCCGGCCTGCGGACAGTTCGATGTCGGGCATGGACCCACCTTCTAGATAGATCGATCTAGTGGGAGACTACCCGTCATGAGAACGACTGGGGACACCAGGGCCCGCATCGTGACGGCGGCGACCGAACTGTTCAGGCGTCAGGGCTACGCCGCCACCGGCATGAAGCAGATCGTCGCGGAGGCCGGGGCGCCGTACGGCTCCGTCTACCACTTCTTCCCGGCCGGCAAGGCGGAGCTCGGGGAGGAGGTGATCAGAGTCTCCGGCGCGGCCTACCTGCGCCTCATCGCCGACCTCTTCCCCGAGCCCGGCCCGCGGGCCGACCCCGCGCTCGCCACCGCGGAGGCCTTCACCGCCGCCGCCCGGACCCTGCGCGAACTCGACTACGCCGACCCCTGCCCCGTCGCCACCATCGCGCTGGAGGTGGCCAGCACCGACGAGACGCTGCGCACGGCCGCCGCCGAGGTCTTCGACAGCTGGATCGACGGCCTGGCCGCCTACTACACGGCGTGCGGCATCGCCGAACCTGCCGCCCGCGACCTCGCGACGTCCGTCATCGGCCTGCTGGAGGGCGCCTTCATGCTCGGCCGGACCTCGCGCTCCACCCGGCCCGTGCTCGCCGCGGCCACCGCGGCCGCCGCCGTCGTCCGTGCGACGCGGACATCAGTGACCGGGGCGTGAGCCGCGGGGCGGGGTGGGGCCGTCTTCGTCGCCCGGCGACCTAGCAGATCTTCGCGCGGTCGTACTTGGCGGGCGGAGTGGACTCGCTCCTGATCGTCTCGCCCGGCGAGAGCTCCTTGCAGGTGCTGTCGGGCCCGTACTTCCACACGACCTTGACGTCGTACGTCCAGGCGCACTCGTTCTTCACCTTGACCCAGGGGTTGCCGGTGATCGTCCGCCCGCTGTCCACCTTCTTGAAACAGTCGGCGGCGGCGGCGGTCTGCGTGCTCGTGCCCGCGCTCGCGCTACCCGCTCCGGCGACCAGCAGGAGCGCGGCCCCCGAGGCCACGGCCCACGCCTTGAAGCCTGCCTTCATCATCGTCGAACCTCCCCGATTGAAGATCGTTTGGTCGCGGACCAGGCTAGGTGACGACGCTCCCCACTGCTACGAAGATCACGAAAACCGCCACGAGCTGCGCCGTTCCGTGAGGTCCGCAGGTCAGACGACATGCGCGCCTCGCCGGCTCCGCCCCACGGACGGCCGTCACCTGACAGTTGGCTGTGAATCGCCGCGACCGGGCCTGTGGCGACCGCGCCGGGTGGCATCACTGGTGACCGGGGCGGATGATCATCTGCCCTCTTCGACCACCGACGCGTAAGCGGATCTGGAGACGACGAATGAAACGCATGTTGGCCGTGCTGGCCGCCGGCCTGCTGACCTCCGGCCTCGTGGCGGAGCCGGCCCAGGCCTCCACCGTGGTGAGCCACGCTCTGGTCACCGACGCGACCGCTCGTGACGTCGCGGCGTTCTGGCTGGGTGACGGGGGAGCCAACCTGAGGAACGCCACTCCGTACGACGTCCAGACCGTGGTCGTCGGCGAGCGGGTCCCGGGCGCCCCGATCCCGACCGACACCAAGCCCGGCACCGTCGTGCCTCTGCTCCCGGGTGTTTCCGGGTCGCCGACCGACAGGACGCCCACCACCACGGGCAAGGTGTTCTTCGTCGGAGCCGACGGCCGGCCGCACTGGTGCACGGGCACCGCGGTGCAGTCGTCCTACCGCAACCTGGTCGCCACCGCGGGGCACTGCGTGTACGACACCCAGCGCACCGAGGCCACCCTCGACAAGTGGGTCTTCGTCCCCGGCTACTCGGCGGGCACGGCTCCGTGGGGCCTCTACGTCGGCAAGCAGGCCAGCACCGACTACGACTTCCGCATGTACACCGACTACGACCGCGACTACGCCTTCGTCAACGTCTACGGCGGCGTCGTCCCCTCCTCCGGAGGGCCGGCCGATGTCGGCAGGCTGGGTGACAACGTCGGCGGTCAGGGCGTGGCCTGGAGCCAGGCGGTGGGCACCACGGTCGACGTCTTCGGTTACCCGGCGGGCCCGCACCCGGACGGCAAGCGACCCTACACGGGCGAGACCGTCGAATCGTCCAGCGGCCCGACGGTCGCCATGAGGCTCACCAGCCCGCCCGCCGACCAGCCCGTCGGCGTCGACTCCCGGTTCACCGCCGAGGGCTCCCTGGGCTCGTCCTGGCTGTCTCACTACGACGCCGGCAGCCGTGTCGGCTACCTGAACGGCATCACCATCGGCGTCGCCGACACCGACGGCGACCTCCGCTACGACACCAGCGTCTCGCCGTACTTCGACAGCCGGCTGGCGGCGGTCTACGCAGCCGCCCAGCAGATCTGGACCGGCTCGGTCAGGTGACCGGGCCGGGCCCGTGGGCCCGCGAACGTCCGGGCCGGCGCCGGCCGGCCCGGACGTCAGGGTCGGACCTCGGGATCAGGCCAGGTCGAACCGGTCGAGGTTCATGACCTTGTCCCACGCCGCGACGAAGTCCTTCACGAACTTCTCCTTGGCGTCGTCGCTCGCGTAGACCTCCGCGAGCGCGCGCAGCTCGGAGTTCGAGCCGAAGACGAGGTCGACACGGCTGCCGGTCCACCTGACCTCGCCGGTGGCCGCGTCGCGACCCTCGAACGTGTTCGCGTCCTCGGACGTCGCCTTCCACGTCGTGCCCAGGTCGAGCAGGTTGACGAAGAAGTCGTTGGTCAGGGTCCCGGGGGTGGTGGTGAGCACGCCGAGCGGCGACTGCTGGTGGTTGGCGTTCAGGACGCGGAGGCCACCGACCAGGACCGTCATCTCGGGAGCGCTCAGGTTGAGCAGGTTGGCCCGGTCGATCAGCAGGTACTCGGCGGCGAGCCGGTGGCCCTTGCCGAGGTAGTTGCGGAACCCGTCGGCGGTCAGCTCCATTGCGGCGAACGACTCCACGTCGGTCTGCTCCTGCGACGCGTCCACGCGGCCCGGCGTGAAGGGCACCTCGACGTCGAAGCCGGCGTCCTTGGCGGCCTGCTCGACCGCCGCGCACCCGCCGAGCACGATGACGTCGGCGAGCGAGACCTGCTTGCCGCCGGTCTGGGCGGCGTTGAAGGCCTTCTGGACTCCCTCCAGGGTGCCCAGCGCCAGCGCGAGCCTGTCGGGGTCGTTGACCTCCCACCCCTTCTGCGGCTCGAGGCGGATGCGCGCGCCGTTGGCGCCGCCGCGCTTGTCGCTGCCGCGGAAGGACGAGGCCGACGCCCACGCGGTGGCCACGAGCTGGGAGATCGACAGGCCCGAGGCGAGGATCTGGCCCTTGAGCGCGGCGATGTCCGCGGCGTCGATGAGCTCGTGCGTCACCGGGGGGAGCGGGTCCTGCCACAGCAGCGTCTCGGTCGGGACCTCCGGGCCGAGGTAGCGGGAGACCGGGCCCATGTCGCGGTGGGTCAGCTTGAACCACGCCCGGGCGAAGGCGTCGGCGAACTCGTCGGGGTTCTCGAGGAAGCGCCGGGAGATCGGCTCGTAGATCGGGTCGAACCGGAGCGAGAGGTCGGTCGTCAGCATCGTCGGGACGTGGCTCTTCGACGGGTCGTGCGCGTCGGGGACCGTGCCCGCTCCGGCACCGTCCTTCGGCCGCCACTGGTGGGCCCCGGCGGGGCTCTTGTACAGCTCCCACTCGTAGCCGAACAGGATCTCGAAGAAGCTGTTGTCCCACGTCACCGGGGTGTTCGTCCAGATGCCCTCGAGGCCGCTGGTGATCGTGTCGCCGCCCTTGCCGGTGCCGAAGGTGTTCCGCCAGCCGAGGCCCTGCTCCTCGATCGGGGCGGCCTCGGGGTCCGGGCCGACGTGGTCGGCCGGGCCGGCGCCGTGGGTCTTGCCGAAGGTGTGACCGCCCGCGATCAGGGCGACCGTCTCCTCGTCGTTCATCGCCATCCGGCGGAACGTCTCACGGATGTCGCGGGCCGCGGCGAGCGGGTCCGGGTTGCCGTTCGGACCCTCCGGGTTGACGTAGATGAGGCCCATCTGGACGGCGCCGAGGGGGTTCTCCAGCTCCCGGTCGCCGGTGTAGCGCTCGTCGCCGAGCCAGGTGCTCTCGGGGCCCCAGTAGACGTCCTCGTCGGGCTCCCAGACGTCCGCGCGACCGCCGGCGAAGCCGAAGGTCTTGAAGCCCATCGACTCCAGCGCGACGTTGCCGGTCAGGATCATGAGGTCGGCCCACGAGAGCTTCCGGCCGTACTTCTTCTTGATCGGCCACAGCAGGCGGCGGGCCTTGTCGAGGTTCGCGTTGTCCGGCCAGCTGTTGAGGGGGGCGAAGCGCTGCTGGCCGGCCCCCGCGCCGCCGCGGCCGTCGCTGATCCGGTAGGTGCCCGCGCTGTGCCAGGCCATCCGGACCATGAACGGGCCGTAGTGGCCGAAGTCGGCCGGCCACCAGTCCTGCGAGGTCGTGAGCAGCTCCGCGATGTCCCGCTTCACGGCCGCGAGGTCGAGGCTCTTGAACTCCTCGGCGTAGTCGAACTCCTCGCCGAGGGGGTTGGCCACGGCGGGGTTCTTGGCGAGGATCTTCAGGTTCAGCCGCTCCGGCCACCACTGGCGGTTGCCGCCGCCCTGGGTCGGGTGCGGGGCGCGCCCGTGCGCGACCGGGCAGCCACCTCCGTCCTCCGCCTTCGCGTCTGTGACGATCGCATCATGGTTCTCAGACATGGGAATCCTTCTGGACTAGGCCTGGACCTGGCAGTGCTCGGTGCTCAGTGCTCGGTGCTCAGGAAGTGCGGGCGGTGGAACAGTCGGGGCAAACACCCCAGTAGATGACCTCGGCCTCGTCGATCGAGAAACCGTGGCTGTCGGCCGCGGTCAGGCAGGGCGCCTCGCCGACCGCGCAGTCGACGTCGGCGACCACACCGCACGACCGGCACACGACGTGGTGGTGGTTGTCGCCGACGCGGCCCTCGAACCGGGCGGGGCTGCCGGCCGGCTCGATGCGGCGTACGAGTCCCGCGGCGGTGAGCGCGTTGAGGGCCTCGTACACGGCCTGGAGGGAGATGTGGCCGACGCGATCCCGCACCCCGGAGGCGATCGCCTCGACATCGAGGTGGTCACCGTCCCGGACGGTCTCGAGCAGTGCGGCGCGCGCGGCCGTCACCCGCAGGCCTGCCCCGCGCAGCTCCTCGGCGACGGTCGGAGTCCTGGGTGAGGTCATGGCGCCAATCTACTGTCCTAAACACGATGAATACAAGAAAACGAGCACCTCAAGTTTTGGGTGTTTCGCTCCGTGTGTGACGGTGAAGCCCCAGGTGAGCCAAGCCGGTGGCCGCTGAGCCGAAGCGACCGGCGCGGCGGGAACCGCGGTCTGCCTGTCGATGAGATCGGCGGGCACCGCTGATCCTGAGGACGCCGCGGAGCGAGACGCTGGGACATGTGGCGAAGACGGGAGGCCATTCTGCGGACCTTCCGATCTTCCTAAGGTTGACCGCAGTTCACCTCACTATCAGGGAGTTCCCCCATGCGTGCTGTCATTCAGAATTCCTTCGGCGGTCCGGAGGTCCTGCAGGTCGTGGAGGTCGAGCGGCCCACGCCGCTGTCCGGCGAGGTCCTGGTCCGGGTGCGGGCCAGCGCTCTGAACCCGGTGGACGCCGCCGTGCGGTCCGGCGCCTACCCGCTGCTCGGTGAGCCGCCGTTCGGGGTCGGCTGGGACATTTCCGGCGTCGTGGAGGAGGCGGCCCCCGGCGCCAGGTACAAGGTGGGCGACGAGGTGTTCGGCATGCCGTTCTTCCCCCGTGCCGCGACGGGGTACGCCGAGTACGTCGCCACGCCCTCCCGCCAGGTGGCACTCAAGCCCGCCGCTCTGGACCACGTCCACGCGGCGGCCCTGCCCCTGGCCGGACTCACCGCCTGGCAGGGACTCGTGGACGCGGCGAAGGTGGGCGAGGGTGACCGGGTGCTCGTCCACCGGGCCGCGGGCGGGGTCGGCCACCTGGCCGTGCAGATCGCCAAGGCCCGCGGGGCGTACGTGATCGCCCTCGCCAGCGCGGGCAAGCACGAGTTCGTCCGGTCCCTCGGCGCCGACGAGGTGATCGACTACCAGGCCGTCGACTTCACCGAGGCGGTCCGTGACGTGGACGTCGTCCTCGACTCCAACGCGCAGGGTGATCGCTCGCTGGCCGTGCTCAAGCCCGGTGGGGTGCTCGTCAGCATCATGGAGCACTGGAACGCCGAGCTCGCCGGGCGGGTGGAGGCGGCGGGGCGGCGCTTCGCGGGAGTGTCGGTCGAGCCCGACTACGTCGCGCTGGAAGCCATGGCCGAGCTGGTCGACGCCGGTCGGCTCCGCCCGCACGTCGAGCAGACCTTCCCGCTGGAGGAGGCCGGGAAGGCGCACGAGGTGCTGGAGGCGGGCCAGGTCCGCGGCAAGCTCGTCCTGGAGCCGTAGAGCCCCCCTTCCCGTGACCCCGCCGTACCCCACTGCTGAGAGGCCACCTGATGCCCACTGTGCCCTGGATCAATGTCGACACCCCTGTCGCGCCTGAAGCGCTGATCATGGCCTCCCGTCTGGAGGTCAGATCCCTGCGGCAGGTGCCGGGATTCCTGATGGCCTCCATGAGGCTGCTGCGCCAGGCCCGTCGAGCGCCAGGAGCTCTCGGTGTCGCCTTGAAGGCCGAGCTTCTCAAGCGGACCTTCTGGACCGTTTCCGCCTGGACCGACAAGGCCGCCGTGCACGCCTACGCCGCCACCGAGCCGCACAGGACGACCATGCGTCGCAAACGTGCCGTGATGCGGGAGTCCACGTTTCTTTTCTGGCAGGTGCCCGCTGACCAGCTGCCCATCGCATGGGACGAGGTGCAGCGCCGCATCCTCCAGCAACGCGACGCGGACCGAGGGCCCGCCCCCGCCGGGTGACGACCTCCGCACGTTCGTGGCGCCAGGTCAGCCGGGGAGGGGGTTCTTGTCGCCGTGGTGCAGCAGCGTCATCGCCCGCTCGATGCGCCGCGTCATCAGATAGGCGTGTGGCGACTCGCCGTACGCGCGCCGGAACTCGCGGCTGAGGTGCTCGGCAGACATGTTCGCGGCGCGGGCGAGCGCCTCGACGTCCAGGGGCTGCGCGTACTCGCGGTCGATCCGGTCGCGGACGCGGCGCAGCCGCGCGAGGTCGCTGAGGCGCTGCGCCGTGGCGAGTGCGCGGCCCCACGAGGGGTGACACATGGGAGAACTCCTTTCACCGGTGTCCGGTGCTCACAGCGACGTGTCCAGGCCGGAGGCGGTGGCGGCCGCCGCTTCGAGGGCGCGTGATGCGATGCGGGGGCATGGCGACGACGCTAGGGAGGACCGCAGGCTCGCCGCTTCTCGATTCCTGACCGGTCCGTTCGGCCGTTCCGCCGCACCTGAGGCGCCTACGGGACACCGAGGCCGAGCGAGGCCGGAATATTTCAGGCCGGCAGGCATTGATGAAGACATATTTCAGATATATGTTCACGATCAATCCGCCCGGTCCACGGGCGGTGAGATGTCGAGACGTCCCCTGACGGCGCCCCTTCTCTCCCACCGATTCCGATCATCATGCCGTCGAAGCAACTCTGCCGCCACGGGCTCGCCGACATCAAGGAACCGGGTACCCCCCCTTGCCCGAAGAGGTGAGCATGCCCCCCACCAGCAGGCCGGTCCGGCCCATGACCCTCAGGTTCGCGACCCTTTCCCTCGTCGCCGCCCTCGCGGCGGCGCTGCTTCCCCACGCCGCCTCCGCCGAGGCCGCCGGCGCCCTGGCCGTCACCCACAAGAGCCCGTTCAACTGCGGGAAGACCTTCTACGCCAACAACTGGAGCCCCGGCCACAGCCCGTCGGGCGCCCTCGACTGGCAGGACTACGGGGGCGACGACATCAACGGCGAGACGGTGCGCGCCACCGCCTCCGGCACCGCGTACTTCCACGACGCGGGAAGCACGAGCTACGGCAAGTGGGTCGAGGTCAGGCACAGCGACGGCACCAGGACCCGCTACGCCCACCTCGCGACCATGGTGAGGTCGGCCGGCGGCTCCATGAGCGTCGGCCAGGGCACCACGATCGGCACCGTCGGCTCGACAGGCGGCTCCTCCGCCCCGCACCTGCACTACGAGCAGCGGACCTCCAGCGGCACCATGGACACCAGCCCCACCGTGGACGGCGTGACCGTGTCCCTGGGCCAGAAGAAGGCCGTCAAGAGCAGCAACGCCTGCAGCGGCAACCCCTACACCCCCCAGGAGGTCTGCGGTGACGGTTACGCGGTCGTCGACTCGGCCGGCCTCGTCGGCGGCAGCACCTACCTGCTCTACAACGCGGGCAACGGCTCCAACTGCGTCGTGACGCTGAAGACGACGAACCTCGGCTCGCCGTCGTCGGTGTCGGCCTTCCTGGAACCGCAAGGGGAGAGCAGGACGACCGACTCGGGCAGCTACGGCTACTACGCGGGGCCGGTGAAGCGCGCCGCCGCCGGACAGTGCGTCAGGTGGGGCGGCTCGGTCGGCAGCAGCACCTACACCAGCCCCTTCGAACACTGCGGCTGAGCCCCGGCCCGCCGTCGCGGCGGGCCGCGCGCAAGCGCGCGGCGGGCCGGGCGCGAGCGACCTTCCGCGGCGGTCACTCCGCGTGGGACAGGGCGGTGAGGTGCGCGTGGGCCCTGGCCCTGAGAGCGGGCTCGTCGGTGAGGGTGTGGCAGCGGACGAAGAACGACCGTGCCTCGTCCGGACGGCCCTGGGCGAGGGTCACCTCGCCCAGGGTGTAGGCGGTCAGCGCCTCGCCGTAGGCGTCGCCTGTCGCGGCGAACATCTCCCGGCAGCGGGCGAGCACCGCGGTCGCCTCCTCGAAACGCCCGAGCCTGCCGTACGCCTCGCCCAGCCTGCGCAGCGTGATCTGCTCTCCGGGTCCCCACCCGAGTTCCCTGCTGAGCCCGATGCTCTCCTCGTAGTGGTGGATGGCCTCCTCGGTCCGGCCCATCTCGTACAGGGAGATGCCGAGGATGCGGTGGAACCGGACGGTGTAGTCGCCGTACCTCCGCTCACCGATGAGCGCGAGACCGCGACGGCACACGGAGATCGCCTCCCCGTGCTCCCCGGTGGTCATGCGGATGCCGGCGGCGGTGATCAGGGCGTTGACCAGGCCGCCCGGGTCTCCCCGGGCGTGGAAGCCGGCGATGGCGCGGGTGATGAGGGGGCGGGCGGTCTCGGGGTCGCCTTCGAGGAGGTGGCAGATGCCGAACCCGGTCGTCACGTAGAGGGCGGCGTGCCGGTCGGCCGCCGTGGACGACCGGCGGGCGAGGTCCTCCAGCATGGCGCGGGCGTCGCTCAGCCGCCGGTGTTCGAGGGCGATGTCGGCCAGGACGAGCCCGGTCAGCAGCGCGGTCCGCTGGTCCGGTGAGCGACGGGCGACCTGTTCGAGCAGGCCGATCGCCTCGTCGGCGAACCCGTTGACGACGAGGAACGGGGAGAGGTGGTGGGCGATCCCGGCGGCCGTCCGCGGTTCCGCGAGGCCGACCGCGGTGATCAGCGTCGCGCGCTCGGCGTGCAGCCAGTCGCGCCGGGAGCCCGTCAGCCTCCGCGTCGTGGTCCAGGGGGTGGGCGGGATCATCGGGGGCGGGTACTCCTGGGCCGCCTCGCGCAGCAGGAGCAGGCATTCGCCGGTGAACCGCGCCACGGCCGCGTGCCGCTCCGCGGGACTCTCCTCGGCGTACGCCCGTTCGCGGGCGTAGGCGACGAGCAGGTCGTGCATGCGGTAACGCGACTGACCACTCTGGCCGGACTCGTCGGCGGTGACCAGACCGGCGAGCGTGAGCCTCTCCAGGGCCTGCTCCGCCTCGCGGAGCGAGCCGCCCATGAGGGCGGCCACCGCCCACTCGGCGGCGCTCCTCAGCCCGGCCAGGCCCAGCAGCCTGAAGGCCCGGCGGGCGGAGCCGGGCAGGGCGGCGTAGCTGACGGCGAAGTGGGCGCGGACGTCCTGGTCCCTGATGGAGAGCTCGTCGAGCGCCCCGGCCGAGGACAATCGGTCGGCCAGGACGCGCAGCGGCCACCCGGGCCGGGTGGCCAGGCGGGCCCCGGCGACCCTGATGGCCAGCGGCAGCAGGCCGCACGCGTGCAGGATCGACGTCGCCGCGTCCAGGTCGGCCCGCACCCGGGCCTCGCCCACGATGCCTTCGAGGAGCCTGCGCGCCTCCTCGGGCGAGGGGACCGCGAGCGGGACGACGGACGCGCCCGGCAGCGCGGGAAGGGGCCCGCGGCTGGTCACGATGACGGCGGAGCGCGGAGTGCCCGGCAGCAGCGGGACGACCTGCTGCTCGTCGGCCGCGTCCTCCAGCACGATGAGCATGGACCGGTCGGCGACCAGCGACCTGTAGAGGGTGGCCCGTTCCTCGACCGACTCCGGGATGACGTGGGCGTTCAGCGCCCGCAGCAGCTCGGCGAGCAGAGCGGCGGGAGTGCGCGGCGTGGGCACGCCGAGCCGCAGGTAGAGCTGCCCGTCGGGGAAGGCCGGCCGGAACCGGTGGGCGGCGTGCAGGGCCAGCGTGCTCTTGCCCACCCCGGGCGGGCCGGTGATGACCACGACGGGCGGCACGGGCGCGCCGGGCGAGCAGAGGGCGGAGAGACGGGCGAGCTCGGCTTCCCTGCCGACGAAGTCCCCGATGTCGGCCGGCAGCTGGCAGATCGACCGGGAAGGCGGTGGCAGCTCTCCCGACAGGACGTCCGACTGGAGCCGGCGCAGGGCGGGGCCTGGTTCGATGCCGAGCTCGGAGACCAGGGCCGCGCGGGCCTGCCGGTAGGCGGCCAGAGCCTCGGCCCGGCGTCCCGCGCGGGAGAGCGCCAGGATGAGCAGCTCCCACCCGCGTTCCCGGATCGGATGCTCGGCGAGCATCGCGCGCAGCTCGCCGACCACGTCGGCGTGCCGGCCCGACGCCAGCCCGGCCTCGGCCCACTCACAGCGCGCCTCGTCGAGCTGGTCCTCCAGCTCGGCGAGTTGGGCGCTCGCCACCGCGGACAGCGGGGCGTCCTCGGCGGCGCGCCCGCGCCACAGGTCGATCGCCCTGCGCAGCCGGTCGGCGCGGGCGGCCGGCTCGGCCTCCAGCCGGGCCTGGCGCACCTCGTCCTGGAAGGCGAGCAGGTCGACCTCGTCGGGTGCGACCTCCAGCACGTAGCCGGAGCCCCTGGTGACCAGGCGGCCGGCCACCGGCTCGATCCGGCGGAGCTGCGCGACGTAGGTCTGGAGGTTGGCGACCGCCGAGGCGGGCGGGGAGTCCCACACCGCGGCCTCCAGCCGGCCGCGGGTGACCGGCGTGTTGGCGTGCAGCAGCAGCACGGCGAGTACCGACCGCTGTCTGCCGCTGAGCCGCGCGTAGCCTCCGTCGTCCAGTCGCACGAGGACCGGGCCGAGTAACCCAAACCTGTGGTGCATGTGTGGCGATTGTATGGCGCTCCCGGCGCATCGTTGATCGCGCAATCCAGAAAGGGAGGTACGTCATGAAGATCGAGATCCGCAAGGTCGAGGCCATCAAGGCCACGGTCAACGGCCCCCACTAAACCCAGCACCGTTCACACAGGTGCGGCAGAAGGCGGGGGCGGATGTCCGTCCCCGCCTTCAGGTTGAGGAGATGCGATGCGGGTTGTGCTGAAGGAATGCCTGTGGGAGTCGATGGGCGACGAACTGCTCGTCCTGTTCGACCCCCGCGAAGTGATCACCCTGGGGGATCCGGACGGCCAGGTGGCCGCTCTCTTCGCGGAGCTGCGCCGGGAGCCGCGCACTCCTGAGGCGCTGGCCACCGCGCTGTCGGTGCCCGAAGCGGACATGACCGCCGCCCTGGAGGTGCTGGACTCGCTGGGCCTGGTCGAGTACGAGGAGCAGCGCTCGCTGGGCGAGCCGGGGCCGGACGAGCGGCACTTCTCCAACCTCGCCTTCTTCGGCTCCTACTCCGGGCTCGACCGGCCGCGGGCGGAGTTCGTGCGCCGGTTGCGCGACGCGCACGTGCTCGTGCTGGGAGTCGGCGGCGGAGGCTCGTCACTCGTGCAGTCGCTGGCCGGCCTGGGCGTCGGCAGGCTGACGCTCGTCGACCGTGACGACGTCGAGCCGCGCAACTTCGCCAGGCAGTTCCTCTACCGGCACGCCGACATCGGGCGCTCCAAGGTCGAGCGCGCGGCCGAATGGGTGCGCGAGTACGACCCGTCCATCGAGGTGCGCGGCGTGGACCGGTGGATCACCGGCCCGGAGGACCTCAAGGACCTCGTCGACGGAGTCGATCTCGTCGCGGGCGGACTGGACGGCCACCCGGAGGCGCACCTGTGGGTCAACGAGGCGGCCGTCCGCGCGCGCGTGCCCCTCGTGGTGGGCGGCATGACGCGCTCCCAGGTGATGTACTACTCCGTCGACCCGGGCAACAGCGCCTGCGTGCGGTGCGACTGGGAGAACCGCGCCGGTCTCGACGACGCGTCGGCCGAGGGCTTCTTCGAGCGCAACCGGGGCGCCATCACGGTGACGAACACGCTGATCGGCCCGCTGGCCATGCAGATCGGCTCCCTGGTGGCGTACGAGGCGCTGCGCTACCTCACGCGTTTCGAGCCGCCGGTCGCGGCCGGCGCCTACGTCAAGCTGGACCTGCGCGACGGCCTCCAGCCGGAGCGGCAGCCGTTCGCCACCACACCCGACTGCCCGGTCTGCGGCACATGACCGTACGGCTGCGCCCGTTGAGCCTCGTGGACGAGGGCGACGAGGTGCTCGTCGGTGACCCGGAGACGGGCACGTTCGTCGCCCTCCCCGCGGTCGGCGGAGTGGTGATCACCGCGCTGCAGGCCGGCAGCACCGTGGAGGAGGCGGCCAGGCGGGCCGAGGAGTACGCCGGCGAGCCCGTGGACGTGCCCGCGTTCGTGGAGGCGCTGCGCGAGCTGGGGTTCGTCGACGAGGGGGAGCGGGCCCCGGTGGCGACCGCGCCGGTCCAGGGCCGGCGCTGGCTGTTCGGGATCCGGCCGGAACGGGCGGCGCCGCTGTTCGGGCGGGTCGCCTGGACGGTGTACGGCCTCGCCGCCCTGGTCAACGTGGGGGTTCTGGCGCTCGTCCCCGCGCTGCGGCCCGACCCGGGGAACGACGTCTTCTTCGCCGACGCGGGTCTCAGCACCGTCCTGCTGTACCCGATGTTCCTCGCCGTGGCGGCGCTGCACGAATGCTGGCACTGGCTGGCGGCCCGCGCGCTCGGCGTACCGGCCCGGTTCGGGGTGGACCGGCGGATGGTGTTCGTGGTCTTCGAGACCGACCTGTCGCAGCTGTGGTCCGTGCCGAGGCACAAGCGTTACGGGCCGCTGCTGGCCGGCCTGGCCGTCGACTCGCTGCTGCTGGCGATCGTCTTCGCGCTCCGGTGGGTGACGGACTGGGCCGTCCTGCCGGCGCTGACGTACGTGCTGGTGTTCCAGATCGCCTGGCAGTGCATGATCTTCCTGCGTACCGACCTCTACGGGGTGCTGGTCGTCGCGCTGGGCTGCAAGGACCTGTGGCGTGTCCAGTCGCTGCTGCGTCGGCGGGCCTTCGGGCGGCTCGGCGCCGAGGAGGAGGCGGAGCTGGCCGCCGCCCACCCGCGGGACCTGCGCGTGGGGCGCTGGTTCCGCTGGCTCTGGCTCGCCGGGGTGCTGGTGGCGACGGCCTGGGTCGGCCTGTTCGTGCTGCCGGTGCTCGCCGGCCTCCTGCAGTGGGCGGCCGCGGAACTGGTGGCAGGGCCTGGCGCCTGGCGGTTCTGGTACGCCGTGGGCTGCCTCACGGTCGCCCTCGCCCCCTGGGGGGCCGCGGCGTGGCTGGCCGTGCGGGCGCGCCGGCTCGGGCGCGTGGCCCTCGACGCCTCCCCCGCGTGACCCGCCCGCCCGGCCTCCCGCAGCAGGGCCGGGGCCGGTGAGCCGTCGACGCGCTCGGCCCGTGGGCATACCATCTGCCCATGTTCGACGCGATCTTGTTCGCGGTCCCCGTCCTGGGGCTGAGCGTCACCGTCGCGTCCGCGGCCGGATCGGTGCTGCTGGCGGCGCATTCCGGCCCGCGTGGCCGCCGCACCCGTGTGCAGCGGTCCTATGTGGTCTGCGGATCGGTGCTGTCGGCGATCGGCGTCGCGACGCTGGTGTGCGGCGCGTGGTCAACGCACGAGGACGCCTACTATGACGGCCCCGGATACCTCCTGACGACTTCGGCGGCCTTGCTGGGCGGCCACCTGCTCCTCCTCGGGCTGGGCCCGTTCACCTCCTGGGTGCTGGGAGTCCCCGCGCGGTGGGCCGGACGGCTGCCGCTGCCGGCGCGCCTGGCGGCCGGTGAGCTGGCCGACGACCGGCCCCGGACGGCTCCCGCGGTGGCGACGACGATGAACGCGACGGCGGTCGCGGTGGCAGTGACGATCATCGCGGTGGCCCTGACCGCGCAGCACAGGTCGGAGTACGGTCCCCAGGCCCGGCACGGCGCCCTCGTGGTGTCGGCGTTCGAGGAGCAGGACACGGTCGCCGTGCGGGCGGCCGTCGAGCGTGCGCTGCCCGGGGTTCCGGTGGCCCAGAGCTTCCGGCAGCGTCAAGACGGCGTCTTCCGCCCGGACATGGACGGCGTGGACCTGCCCGACCTGGAGATGGTCTCACCGTCCGAGATCATCGGTGACCGGGCGCTGCTCCACTACCTGACGGCAGACCCGTCGACCCCCTGGGATGACGGCACGGCCGTGGTCCTCGCGGCCGGTGGCGTGGACGCCGACACGGTGACGATCGAGTACGACCTGTCCGGCAACGGCGAGTCGTCCCCGGCCACCACGACCATTCCGGCGATCGCCGCCGAACCCGCCGCCCCTCACCTGCAGGGCATCTTCCTGCCCGCGAAGGTCGTACGGGATCTCGGCTACCACCTGGAGCCCGCGGAACTGATCGTCGATCCCGCCATCCACCGCACCTCCGACAGCGAGCGCGAGCGGCTCGAAGACAGCCTGGACGGTGTCGCGGCGACCTACGTGGAGCAGGGGTACCAGGCTCCTGCGGGCTGGCGGGTCGTCGTCGGAGCGACGCTCGTCGTCGCCTTCGCCGGCGCGGTGGCGG